>CAVZSZ010000001.1:0-7889 GCA_963778105.1 uncultured Pseudomonadota bacterium
TCTCTGATTGGGGTTATCGGGGTCAAGCGGTTTCCTGGCTTTCCCCAAAGCTCCTGTCAGTCTCGGCCGTATCCGCGGGGCAGGTCGATGTCCGCGAGACTGGCCAGATCGAGATCGACGATGATCTCCAATGCTTCGGCCGTTGGGCTGTCTTGGAGACTTTCGGGGAGCGCGGTGAGCCAGCCGGCGTATTCGGCCTGCAGTGAAAGCAGTTCGGCGACAGCGGCGCGCCAACGCTGGGGGCGGCTGCGGCTGGCGGACTTGATCCGCGGGTTGGCTGGTAGGTGCGCACGGGCCACGATCGGCGCCGCGGATGACGCCGTGGAATGCCTGGCTCGATAGCGGGCCTGCCGCTCCGCATTGCTCATTGCGTGATCGCCGTCCGGCTTACGTCCTGTGGGCATGGTTGAGGCTTCCGTGACGTCACGCATTGCAGTGGCGCTGGCGGTGATGTCGCACCCGTGGGTCACTCGCTTCTCTTCGCGGTCGGCGCAGGGCCGCCGCAGGATGGGGTGAGGAGGACGAGGCGTCTCAATCTGTCCCGCGACCTTCGGGGCATCGCTGCCCTCTGGCTCCGGACTCTCAACGAGATCGCCTCGCCCATCGTCCCCACGGGAACGACGCAGTTCCGCCCTTTCGGACGGAAACTCGAACGCCTCGGCTCAGGCGGCGGCGCAGGCCTGCTGGCCCCAGCGGAACTCGCTGCCGTCGGCCCACATCCGATGCAGGATCACCGCGAGCTTGCGGGCGACCGCGACGCGCGCACGCGCCATGCCGCGGCGCCTGGCGATGTTCATGCCCCACGCCCGTAGTGCCGACCACCTGGTGCTGCGGATCAGCAGCGAATGCGCCGCCTCGTAGAGCGCCGTGCGGGCCAACTCGTCGCCGCACCGGCTGATGCGGCCCTGCACATCGGTCTCGCCGGACTGATAACGCCGCGGCGTCAAGCCGGGATGGGCACCGACATCGCGCGACTTTCGGAAGCGGTCCGGCTGGTCGATGGTCGCGCGGAACGCCAACGCGGTCAGCGGGCCGACCCCCGGCACCGTCATCAACCGGCGACACGTCGGCTCGACGCGCACCTCGTCGAGGACGCGCCTGGTGAGCGTCTCGACTTCCCGCGTCATCACCTCGATGACGGACAGCAGCGCCTCAGCCAGGCTCATCGGCACCGGGTCGTCGGCTGCGAGTTCACGCACGCGAGCCGGGAAGTCCTGGCGGCTCGGCGTGCCGACCTTCAGCCCAACCTCGCGCAGCAGAGCGCGGATGCCGTTCTCGACGTCACGGCGCTTGTTCAGGACCATCCGCCGCGCGGTCAGCAGCGCGCGCCAGGAGCGGCAGGGCGGGCTCTTCACATGCACCGCCCGATACCAGCCGGTGCGCATGATCTGCGCGATCCCGCGTGCATCGTTCCGATCGGTCTTGTTGGGCATCGCACCCATCGCCGCCTTGGCCTGGCGCGTCTCGATGCAGATCGCCGGAAGGCCAGCCTCTGTCAGTCCCGCATGCAGCCAGGCCGTCAGCGAGCACGCCTCCAGGCCGATCCGCTCCATCTTCATTCCGCACGCCTCGAAGAACGCGACCAGTGCCTCCGGCTCGCTCGCGGCGCATACCTCGCGCACGATGCAACCTGCATCATCGACAATGCAGATCGCCGTCTCTTCCAGCGACACGTCCAAACCGGCAAAGTAACCCACGGCTGCTCCTCCTCGATGTTGTGGCCGATCCACACACCGGACCACGTTCGATCATCCTGAGAGGAGCAGCCACCGGATCACCGCGATGAGGCCCCAATCACCCCATCTGTTTTGAAACTCAGTGGACGATGCGCCTGACGAGCAGGGTTCCCATGGCGGGGTAGATCATGGCCTCGGAGATGTCGCAGCGGGCCTCGTCGTCGCGGACGAGGCGGCGATATCGTGTCAGCCATCCGAAGCTCCGCGCGACGACCCATCGGCGTGGGATCACTTTGAAGCCGGGATCGGTATCGGTTCGCCGAATGACCTCGATGACGAAATCGAGAAACGCGGCCTTGTCGAGGAGCTGGCGCCTGTCGTAGGCACCATCGGCGAAGAAATGCTTGATCCAGGGCCAACGCTTGCGGATCGCATCGAGGATCTGCTGTGCACCGGCGCTGTCCGATATATTGGCTGTCGTCAGGTTGACCATCAACAACCGGCCATCCGTGTCAACCGCGACATCGCGTTTGCGCCCGACCGTCTTCTTCCCCGCGTCGTAGCCGCGCGTGCCGGCAGCGGCTGGCGCCTTGACGGTCTGGCTGTCGATGATCCCGGCCGACGGGCTCGCCTCGCGTCCGAGGCGCTCGCGGTCGGTCATCAGCGCGATGTCGTGGATCGTGCGGAACAGCAGCAAGCGCACAAAGCGGCGAAACCACCAATACACCGTCTGCCACGGTGGAAAATGGATCGGCAGCATCCGCCACTCGCAGCCCGACCGTACCATGTAGCGGATGGCATTGAGGAGTAGCGGATGGCATTGAGGACTTCGCGCAGATCGGTCGTTCGCTTACGACCAGTCCCTGGCGGTTCCGGGCAGCAGCGGCTCAACCGAATTCCATTCCTCGTCGGTCATGTCACTCGGGTAACGCCCTCACGACTCCCCTCATTTTCGCACCGGCCAGGCCTTGCGCCAATTCGCGCCGATTCCCTACCAGATCGGGGGATTTGGTGGATGAGTGTGCGTCATGGGGATGGAAGCGGCGGACCTGCGCGATGGCGGACGGCTGAAGGACATCCGTTAGCGGGGTCGGGGCATCACATTGATTGGCCAGGAGCGTTTGGCGCCAAATGCTGTCCATGACCGAGGACGACGGCATGATGGACAGGTCTCTGGAGGAGAAGGACGCTCGTACGACTGATCGTAAGAGCGCTGCTGATCCGGACGCGGGGGGCGTGGCGCAGCGGCGGCGTCGCTGGACGATGGAGCAGAAGCGCCGGATCGTGGCCGAGAGCCTCGAACCGGGCGTGTCGGCGGCGATGGTGGCGCACAGGCACGGTATCAGCCGTGGGCAGTTCTATGCGTGGCGCCAGCAGCTGCTGCTGGCCGGAGCGCTGGACGCGGCAGCCGCCACCTTGACGAGCTCTCTGAGCATCGACGTGCCGACGACCGGTCCGGGCGGGCCGTTGGCGGGCGCGACAGCGCTGGCCGCTTGCTTGCCCGCGCAAGCGCATGATCCCACCGGTGTCGTGCGCTCAGAGGCGGTCGCGCCGGCGGCGAATGACGCGTCCGGCGCTGACAGCGCTCCAAGCAGCGATCGTTGCGGCGTTGCCAGCAGCCCGGGCGGCGCAGCAGCCGATCGCGGCCAGGGCGAGAGGTTCGGCCAGCCTGCGGCGCGCGGCGCGTGCGACGGAACGCTACGCGGCTTGCGCTGCGGCGACGGCGTCAGGCGGGCGCCAGTTCCAGGGCAGCAGCTGCGCGATCTCGTGCTGCCTGGTGCGACCGCAGACGAGACGTTCCAGCACGTCGGTGAGCCAGGCGAGCGGTTCGACGCCGTTCAACTTCGCCGTGTAGATCAGCGTCATGGCGATCGCCCAATGCTCGGCGGCGCCATCGCTGCCGGCGAACAAGGCATTCTTGCGCGCCAGAGCCACCGGACGCATGCCGCGCTCCACGGTGTTGGTGTCGAGCTCGATGCGGCCGTCGTCGAGGAACTTCGCCAGTCCGGCCCAGTGACGCAGGGCATACCGCATGGCATCGCCCAGCGCCGAGCTCGCCGACAGCCGCGGCAGCTGCTCCTGCAGCCAGCCGTGCAGGGCCTCGATGATGGGGCGGCTGCGCTGCTGGCGGACCGCACGGCGGTGCTCGGCGGGCTGCCCACGCAGCTCCGCCTCGATCTGGTAGAGCTTGCCGATGCGCGCCAGCGCTTCGGCGGCGAGCGGCGACTTGGTGGCGGCATGGAACTCGTAGAAATGCCGTCTGGTATGGCTCCAGCAAAACGCCAGCTCGATCGACCCGTCGCGCCGGCTGCCGACCAGGCTGGCAAACCCGCTGTAGCCATCGACCTGCAGCACGCCGCGGAACTTCGCCAGATGCGCCGTGGGATGCATGGCCTTGCGGTCGGCGCTGTAGATGTAGGCGGCCGCCGGATGCCGCGTACCTTGCCACGGCCTGTCGTCGACGGCGTAGCACCACAGCCGGCCGGTTTTGGTCTTGCCGCGACCGGGGTCGAGCACCGGCAGCGTGGTGTCGTCGGCGAACACTTTCGACGCGGACAGCACGGTCGAGACCACCAGGTCGTAGAGCGGGCGCAGCCACCAACAGGTCCGCCCGACCCAGTCGCTCAGCGTCGAGCGGTCGATGCTGATGCCCTCGCGCCTGAGCATCTCGGATTGCCGATACAGCGGCAGGAAATCGGCAAACTTGCCGATCATGATCTGCACCAGCAGTGCCTCGGTGGCCATCCCGCCATCGATCGGCCGCTCCGGTGCGGGCGCCTGCACGACGGCCTCGGCGCAGGCCCGGCAGCCGTAGCGTGGGCGCCGGATCACCTTCACGCGCAACTGCGCGGGAACCCGGTGCAGCATCTCCGTGCGGGTCTCATCGATCGCATGCAGCACACCGCCGCAGCACGGGCACGTCTTGTCGTCGATGTCGATCACCACTTCGTCGCGCGGCAGATGCGCCGGCAGCGCGCCGAGATTGCGGCGCGGACGGGTGGCGCGACGGCGCTGCCGCTGCTCCTCTGACTGCGCCGCAGCGTCCTCGGCGGCCTCCCGCTCGGCGACTTCCTGCTGCAGATCCTCGATGGCGAGTTGCAGTTGGTCGGGGGAAAGCTGCTCGGACCGGCGCCCGAAGCGATGCCGCAACAGCTTCTGGATCACGGCGTACAGCTTGTCGTTCTGCGCCGTCAGCTCGCTCACCTGCACGTCACGCTGCCGGGCCGCCGCGACCGCGTCGCGAACCATGCTTTGCAGCACAGCGGGGTCGTCAGGCAGGGCGGTCAGATCGATCTGCACGGCGGCATGATGGATCATGCCGCCGCGCCGCCGCCAGCGCGATCTGCGGCGGTGGAGATTCTCTAACCTGCCAGCGCGGGCCTGCAACTCGTCATCTGCGCCCGCCACTCGCAACCTTCCAACAACGTCGCCAGCTGCGCCGTCGTCAGCGACACCGTCCCCGTGCTCGTCATCGGCCAGATGAACTGGCCGCGCTCGAGGCGCTTGGTCAGCAGGCACAGGCCGATGCCGTCGTGCCAGAGCAGCTTGATCAGACCGCTGCGCCGGCCGCGGAAGGCAAACACGGCGCCCCCGAACGGGTCCTGCGACAGAACCTGCTGCACCTGCATGGCAAGTCCCGCCATGCCGCGCCGCATATCGGTGGTGCCGCAGGCGAGGTAGACCCGCACGCCAGGCGGTGCCGCGATCATGGCCGCTTCAGCGCGGCCAACACCCGCCGCAGGGCCGCTTCATCCACCTGCGCATCCACCCAGACCGTCGCGCCGCGCCGCAGAACAATCTCGATCCGCCCCGCGGGTGCCACGGATGGCTGCGCCGGCGCCGGCTCGATCGGCCCGGCGGGTCGCACCTCCGACACGGCGGATGTCGCCGCGGCGGGGCGCGAGGACTCCGGCACGACATCGACGCGCACGAACCGCGGCTGCGTCGCGGCCACGGCGGCGAGCGCGCCGCACAGCAACTGCTGCCGCCACGTGTAGAGCAGGCCGCTGCTGATGCCGTATTTGCGCGCCACCATCACCGGCGACGTTCCCGGCTGCAAACTCTCCCCGGCAATATCGCGCTTCTGCTCCGCCGTCCAACGCCGCCGACGCTCACCACGCGTGATCACCTCGATCGGCCGACGACGCCCGCTCGTACGATCACTCGTAGGAGCGCTCTCGGATTCCATCGCCACTTCCAGCATCATCTCGTCCTCACCGAAGGACGATAGCTGGCCCGATAAACTGCGCGCCGCGCAACGTGCCGCTCAGGCCCCGCTTACCCATGATCTGCCGCATCATGACGTGCATGGGATCGTCGCCCATCTCCTGGGTGATGGAGACGAGCTTCACCCCGTTCTTGGCGAGCTTCCTGACGTAGAACTCCAGTTCGAAATGGTCGCGGAAGAAGCGGCTGAACGAATGGACGATCACCACGTCGAAGGGCGCTGGCTTGGACGTGCCCGCCTCGATCATGCGCTGGAACTCGGGGCGCCGGTCATTGGTGGCCGATGCGCCCGGCTCCACATAGGTTTCGACGAGCTGGTAACCGCGCGAGGCGCAATAGGCTTCGCCCTGGCGCTTCTGGTCTGGGATGGAGACATCGTGCTCGGCCTGCCGCGCTGTCGAGACGCGCAAGTAAAGGGCGCCGCGCAACGGCACGGTCATGGTGTTTGTCTCCTTCTCACCTCATCGACACGGCCCGAACAACTCATCGAAGAGATCGCCGAACCACGTCTCGAACACGTCCACCTCGGCCTCCGTGACCGGGATATGCTCGGGCCAGTCGTCGGTGACGGTCCAGGTGGAGAGGTCGTGTTTCGGCGGCCGGCCCGTAAACGGCCAGGGCTGGCCGAGCAATGCTTCAAGCTGCTCGGATGCGGTCGGGGGGCGTTCTTTGCGAGGTCTGGCCATTGGTGTGTTTCGGCGTGGAAAATTGGCTCTGGCGCAATTTTGATGCAGGCTTGGTCTGTTACCTATTTGGCCCACAGTGCGCCCGGAATTTGGTGCCACGGTCACCGAGAGCGGCGCTCTGACCCTCCAGAGGACCACAATCGGTGGCCAATGGGCGGGAACGAACCCAAAACCCGGCGCCGAGGGGCTCCTTTTGCACCGAAAGTGCGTCAGAGCCAGTTTTGGGCTCTGGCGCAATTTTGATGCAGGCTTGGTCTGTTACCTATTTGGCCCACAGTGCGCCCGGAATTTGGTGCCACGGTCACCGAGAGCGGCGCTCTGACCCTCCAGAGGACCACAATCGGTGGCCAATGGGCGGGAACGAACCCAAAACCCGGCGCCGAGGGGCTCCTTTTGCACCGAAAGTGCGTCAGAGCCTCTTTTCCACGCCTATTGACACGTTGCCCAGGCAGCCATGAGCTGGCCTGACGTTTCTGGCGGAGCATCGCAAGGCAGGTGCCAGCCTTGCCGAGACAATCGAGCGGATCAAATGGCGGCTATGGCATGGACAGGTCAGACGCGGTCTCGATCTCATCGCAGAAACCATGACGGCGCTGAAAGCTACGGCCGAACAGCATCGCCAGCAACATCGGCCGCGCTGAAAGTGACGCGCCTTCTCGGTGAACTGGAAAAATATGTATGCGGGCAGTCGGATATCATCATCGATTATGCGACGGCCAGGCGGCACGAGCAGCCAATCTCCACGGCGGTCACCGAAAGCACGGTGCAATGGCTGGTGCACCGCCGGATGAACGCCCAGCAGCAGATGCGTTGGACGCCGCACGGCGCGCATTTGATGCTCGAGGTTCGATGCGCGGTGATGGAAGGGACATTCCAGCACGATCACGTCGTCGCAGAACGGCGCGCTCGCCGTCCTTTTCGCCGCGCGGTATGACCCCCCAAGTTTAGGACGGTCTCTTAACGTTGTTTATCTAACAACCGACGCTATGCCCTCAGGACATCATGAGCGGCACTGAAGATATCCCGAGCCGTTCGGCCACCGCCTCCGTGCTGCGGCGGGCCGGCACGATCGACCGCGAGTCTCCAGCATCCCGCTCTGGGTTCAGGCGCGGGACAAGCTGGCGGCGGTGGTCCGGCAGGCGGAACTGCCGCCCTACGCGCCGCTTCCGTCTGGAACTCGATCTCTGCGCGCTGTTCAACGTCTCCCGCCCGGTCGTGCGGGCGGCGCTGGAGGCGCTCAGCGCGGATGGGCTGCTGATGAAGCAGACGCGGCGCGGCGCGTTCGTGGCCGACCGCCAGA
>CAVZSZ010000002.1:0-659988 GCA_963778105.1 uncultured Pseudomonadota bacterium
ACGTCTTCCTCAACCAGGGGCAGGTGCCAGTAGCAGCGGTAGTCCAGCCCCAGCAGCATCGCGATCAGCCCAGGCGCCTTCTCGGGCCGGTCGTTCTCGGCATAGATCAGCGGCCGGTGGCCCGGATGGTGGCGCCCGCCCCGGCGACGACCTCGGCCTCCATCCCCTCCACGTCGATCTTCAGCAGATGGCAGGCCGGCAGGTCGAAACTGTCCAGCGTCACCAGCCGCACCAACTCCCCGCGTTCCGCCGCGCCCAGCGCCAGCCCGCCAAAGTTCATCGGCTTGCGGCTGTCCAGCCGCGGCACCGTGATGCTGCCGGCGGCCCTGCCCACCGCCGCCCAGTGCGGCTCCACCTGCTCCAGCCCGTTCAACGCCAGGTTGGCGCACAGCAACTGGAACACCCCGCGCTGCGGCTCGAACGCCAGCACGCGGCCCTGCGGCCCGACGCACCGTGCGATATGCACGGTGTGCGCGCCGATATTCGCCCCCACCTCGACCGCCGTCATGCCCGGCCGCAGCGCCTGCGCGAAGAAATCCGCCTCGCCCTCCGAAAACTCGCCGTAACGGTCGAGCATGGTGCCAAGGTAGATGTCGTTCAGGTTGTACAGCATCAGCCCGTGACGGCAGCGCCGCAGGCGCAGATGGCCGCTGGTCAGGATCGGCGCCTGCTCATCCGGCACGGCTGGTTCGTCCGTCACGCGCTGCCGCCTCCGCTGCCACCCCGATACCAGGAACGGCGTATCATGGCCCGGTCGCCTGGATCATTCAGCGTAACGCAGGCGCGCGTTTTCGTCGCCGTCGTCACCCCATTCGCGCCAGCGGGATGCGCAGCCCGCCGATCAGTTATGGCAGCTCGTGTTCGTCGTGGTCGTCTGGTTGTTGGCGCTACCCGACGTCGTCGATGTGCTGCTGCACTTCATGGCGCTGAGATCGGGCATCCCCGAGCTCGCGGTGCTGGAGGAAGGGTTGGCATACTTCCCCTGGCCGGTGCGGCGGTCCCAGTTGTCCTGGTCGATGGCGTCCTGCTTTGCACGCTCGGCCGCGCGCGCCCGCTGATCGGCCGCCGCGCGGTCGGCGGAAGCGCGCTGATCGGCGGCCTGCTGTGCCTGCCGCTGCTGCGCCGTGCGCATCAGGCAGTTGGCCATCGCCTCGGTCCCGGGGGCGAAGCCGTAACCCGAGCAGCTTTGCTGATCCATCGCCGCCTGTTCCTCGGCGGTCGGCCCGCAGCCGGCCATCAACAGTATCGTTATGCCAACGACCACGCATGCAGGGAATTTCATCGTCGCGTCCCGCCCGAATTGGAGTGTGCCGAGGATCGTTGCCACACCTAATCGATCCCGGCGGGTCGGCGCAAGCCGCCAGCCGCCAGCCGCCGCGGCTATGCCGCCTCCCGCAGCCGCGCCGTTGCCGCCGCATCCACGGCGCCGTCCTCTGCCAGCACCACGCGATAGACCGCGTGCGCGACCTCCGCCGATACCAGCCCGTCGCGCACGTCGCGCGCGACCAGCGCCGGATCGCGCGTCGCCGGGATCGCCCATGCCGCCGCCGCCGGGCAGCTCCAGCACCAGGCGCTCGCCGTCCGGAATGATCTGGAAGCCCTTGGTGCGCAGCGTCGTGCCCGACTTCAGCTGCACCGCGCCGGCCGCGCCGTCGCATGCCGCCCTCGCGGCCCTTCGGCGCGTTGGCGACGCGGTCGAAGATCGCGTTGACGGCGAATTCCAGCTCGCCCTTGGTGCCGATCTCCATGATCTGGCCGATGCCGCCGCGCGTGCGGCCCGGCGCCGCCGGAATCCGGGCGCAGTTCCTTGCGCCAGAAGACCACCGGCGCGACGTTCTCCGTCGCCTCCACCGGCATGGTGCGCACGCCGGAGGGGAACGCCGTGGCGTCCAGCCCGTCCAGCGTCGGCCGCGCGCCGGTGCCGCCGGAGTTGAAGGTGATGATCTCGAAATCCGGCAGCACCGGCGGTTGCCGCGCGCCTGGCCGGAGACCGACGCCGCCGCCGCGCAGCGGCGGGTTCCACAGCGCCGAGGCGCCCTCGGCGGCGACGCGCTCGGGCACCGCCTGGTGCAGGCAGCCCATCATCAGGTCGGGCAGCAGATGGCCGATCACGTGGCGCACCGAGACCGGGTAGGGGCGCGGCGCGTTCAGGATGCAGCCCTCGGGGATCGTCATGCGGAACGGCAGCAGGCTCGCCCAGTTGTTGGGGATCTCCGGCGCCACGACGCACTTGATGCCGAAGCAGGAATAGGCGCGGCAATAGGCCGGCCGGCACGTTGATGCCGCGCGCCCGACAGGCCGGAGGTGCCGGCGAAATCCACCTCGATCGCGTCGGCCAGGATGGTCATGCGCGGCGCGCAGCGTGACCGGCTCCTCGTAGCCGTCGGAGCTGATCTCGCCGCGGAACGTGCCGCGCGGCAGCGCGCGATCTCGGCCAGCGTCGCGCGCAGCGAGCTGTCGAAGATGAAGTCGGCGAGCGGATCGAGGCCGTCCATCGTCGAACTCGTCCATCATCTCGACCAGCCGCCGCGCGCCGGCGTCGTTGCAGGCGCACAGCGAATAGATGTCGCCCTCCAGCTCGACCGGCAGGCGCGAGCCGGCGCGGATGAAGTCGAAGAAGGTCTCGTTCGGCGTGCCCTGGTCGAAGCATTTGACGATCGGGATGTACAGCCCTTCCTCGAACACCGAGCGGCCCTCGGGCCCCATGCCGAGGCCGCCGACGTCGATGACGTGCGCGGTGTTGGCGAACAGCCCGACGATCCTGCCGTCGATGGAAGGCCGGCGTGACGACGGTCAGGTCGTGCAGGTGGCCGGTGCCGAGCCAGGGATCGTTGGTGATGTAGTGGTCGCCCTGGGCGCATCGTCTCGGCGGGGAATTTCGTCAGGAAATGCCCGACGCTTTCCGCCATCGAGTTGACGTGGCCCGGCGTGCCGGTGACCGCCTGCGCCATCATGCGGCCCTGCAGGTCGAAGATGCCGGCGGACAGGTCGCCGGCCTCGCGCACCGTGGTGGAGAACGCGGTGCGGATCATCGTCTGCGCCTGCTCCTCGACGACCGCGATCAGGCGGTTCCACATGACCTGGCGCTGGATTTGCGCCAGCGCGCCATTTTCGTCGGACATCATGCGCGCTCTCCCGCGTCAGTTCGATGTAGTCCTAGCGCGTTCATGCGTCGCGCTCCAGCCCGGGCCGACCAGGGTGGAGGTCTCGTCCTCGGCGATGATCGCCGGGCCGGCGATGCGCGCGCCCGGGCGCGAGCGACGGTGCGATCGATAGACCGCCCAGGCGGCCACTTCGCCGGTCGCGGTGTCGCGCACCGGCTGGTGCGCGCGGGCAGCGTCGGTGCATCGCCGGTGTCGTCGCGGCATCGCGGCGCCGCCGGTCGTCCTCGGCGATGCGTCGCGACGACGCACGGCGTAGCTCATGATCTCGACATCCGAGCCCGGCACCGGGCGGTCGTAGAAGCGCGCATATTCGGTGTCGTAGGCGGCGCGGAGCGCGGCCGACGTCCTGCGCCAGCAGCCGTGCGCGCCGGCAGCGGCACCGGGATTTCGTGGCCCTGGCCGACATAGCGCATGTAGGCGATGCGGGTCTCGCCGGCTCGGCGCGCCGAAGCTGCCCTGCGGCGACCACGTGTCATCGCCTCGTCGCGCATCTCGGCCAGCAGCGCGTTCACCGCATCGACGTCGAAGCTGGAAAAGCGCTGATACAGGCTGCGCACCACCTCGTAGCCGACCGGCGCGCGCAGGAAGCCGATGGCGCTGCCGACGCCGGCGCCGGCGGGCACCAGCACGCGGCGGATGCCGATCTTCTCCGCGACCCGGCAGGCATGCACCGGGCCGCCGCCGCCGAACGCGATCAGCGTGCGGCCCTCATAGGTCTTGCCGGACTCGATGGCGTGCACGCGCGCGGCGTTGGCCATGTTCTCGTCGACCATCTCGATCACGCCGAGCGCCGCCATGTCCGGCGTCCAGTCCCAGCCGCCCGCCGACCTGCCGCCGCCAGCGCGTCGGCGCGCGGCCGGCGTCGTCCAGCGTCATGCGTGCCGCCGGCGAAGCGGGCCGGATCGTAGCGGCCCAGCAGCAGATTGGCGTCGGTCACCGCCGGGTGTCGCGCCGCCGCGGCCGTAGCAGGCCGGCCCCGGATCGGCGCCCGCGCTCTCCGGTCCGACGGCGATCCGGCCCATCGCATCGACATGCGCGAGCGAGCCGCCGCCGGCGCCGATCTCCACCATCTCGATCACCGGGATGCGCAGCGGCAGGCCCGAGCCCTTGCGGAACCGGCCGACCCGCGCGACCTCGAACGCGCGCGCCGTCTGCGGCCGGTAGTCGTCGATCAGGCAGATCTTCGCCGTCGTGCCGCCCATGTCGAAGGACAGCACGCTGTCTCAGCCCGCATTGCCGCGCGATATGGGCGGAGAAGATCGCGCCGCCGGCCGGGCCGCTTTCCACCAGCCGGATCGGGAAGCGGCACGCGGTCTCGATCGTGGTCAGGCCGCCGCCCGACAGCATCAGGAACACCGGGGCGGCCGACGCCCATGCTCGCGCAAGCTCCGCTTCCAGCCGGCGCAGGTAGCGCGCCATCAGCGGCTGCACATAGGCGTTGGCGACGGTGGTGGAGAAGCGCTCCCACTCGCGCATCTCCGGCGACACCTCGCTCGACAGCGATACCGGGATGTCGGGCAGCGCCTCGCGCCAGGATCGCGCGCACGCGCTGCTCGTGCGCCGGGTTGACGAAGGCGTGCAGGAAGCCGACGGCGATGCTCTGCGACGCCGTCGCGCCGCAGCAACGGCACCAGCGCGCGCACCGCGGCCTCGTCCAAGCGGGCGCAGCACGTTGCCCTCGTTGTCGAGCCGCTCCGGCACCGGCAGGCGCAGATGGCGCGGCACCAGCGGCTCGCGGCAGCACGATGTTGAGGTCGTACTGGTCGTAGCGGCTCTCGTTGCCCATCGCCAGCACGTCGCGGAACCCCTCGGTGGTGAGCAGCGCGGTGCGCGCGCCCTTGCGCTCGATCACCGCGTTGGTGGCCAGCGTGGTGCCGTGGATCACGATGCGCGATATCGCCGGGCGCCAGGCCGGCACTCGCCAGGATCGGCGCGCACCCCGGTCAGCACGCCCTGCTCGGGCGCGGCGGGCGTGGTCAGCACCTTCGATCGTGCGTGCGTCCGCCCGCATGTTCCAGCGCGAGGTCGGTGAAGGTGCCGCCGATATCGACGGCCAGGCGGGCAGACTGCATGTGGGGGGACTTCCGGGACTGTTCGCGGGTGCAGTGAAGCCCGGCAGACCTGCTGCCGCAACACGGTTTTTACAGGCTGGCCCGCAGTGACCGCGGTACGGGGCACCGCGTCAGGACTCGGCGTCCATGCTGAATTCGCCCAGCACCGGGAAGTCCAGTTCGATGTCGGAGCCCTCGCGATGGACGACCTCGAAGCACAGTTGCGTGCGCAGCAGCCGGTCCTTTTCGAAGACGTTGCCGTAATAGACGCATACTGTGCAGATGACGCGTCGGCCCGGGTCCGTCAGGTCGTGTTGCATCACCTGAAAGGCGGGCGTCATGAAGCTGTGCTGCGGCGCGACCGGCAGGCGCGTGCGCCGCGATGGCGGCCCCAGCGCCGGGGTGAAGCGATCCATGTCCCCGGCCGCGATCACCTGCACGTCGGCCACCGGCTCGACGTTCCTCGCTGGCGTCGGGCCGTAGTTCCGCCAATGCACCGTCACCAGCCAGGACGCAATCTCGCCGCCGCCCGCCGCCACCGCCTCGTGCTCGATCGTCTCGTAGGAGATCAGCGCCCCCTGCGTCAGCAGCTGAAGTTCCTTGGTCAGCCGGGTCTGCTCCGTGCTCAGCCGCGCCTGCCGCCGCTGGATCGCGGTCTGCGCGTTCATGATGGCTGCCTGTCGCCGGTAGATCGTGTACTGCATGAACGCGACCAGGGCCTGCACCATGCCAACAAGGACGCTGGCCAGCGTGAAATCGTCGATCGGGATCCGCCACCACCGGCTCGACAGGTCGTCGCGCACGTCCTGGTCAGTCTTGCCGCCGCCATCGCCTTCGTGAGAGCCTGCGATCGTTCCAGGTGCCGCCGCCTTGATCGGGGCTGTGGCGGCGGGGCCTGTGGCGGCAGGGGCGGGCGCCGGGGCCGAAGGGGCTGATGCCGTAGGGGTTGGTGCCTGCGCCGTGGCGGTCTGTGGCCATCCCGCGCAGGGCGCCCAGAGCAGCGCCGCGAGAACCAGGGCCGTGCCGACGCGGGAAGCGGTGCTCATCGTCGTGGGATGCCGGGGAACGCTGGAAAGGGGTGCAAGGGTGATAGAAGCCACGGGTGGGGATGACCAGACCCGGATCATCCGTCCCGGCCAGATCACGCTGGCGCGGCACGTCCTGGAAACCCGCGGACCGGCGGTTCACGAGCTCTACAAGCGCCAGCCAAAGAACGCGACGCGGCAGGCTTTCAGCGGCCGGACGATCGACGAGCTGCGCGACTGGCTGAAGCAGCTCGAGAACGGCCGCGCCGCCGGGGACGCCGATCAATCGCCCTTCCCGCAGCCCTTTCCGGTTTCGGTCGAAGGCACGCTCTTCCCCTGTGGCCTGCTCAGCGCCGGCTGGTGGCAAAGGCTCAGCCGCGATCGCGCGCGGGAACTGCGATGGAAATCCGACGTGCAGCGCTGGCATTTCATCGGATTCAACGAGTGGGCGCCGTCCTGGGACTTCACCTGGAGCCTCGACAACTGGGAACGCACCCGCGACCGCGAGCACTTCTTCGCGCAGTTCGGCGATGGGGACGAGGGCAACTCGCTGCCGGTTTCGATGACCCGTGCCGACGCCGAGAAGGTGCGTGAGAACCTCGACACGTGGGGCGGCATGACGGCGCGCGTGACCGGGCTGCTCGGTCATCGCACCCAGTTCCCCCTCTACGGGCGTCAGCTGGTGAAGGATGCCAGCGGCTGGCTCAACTACTGCCTGTGGATCGACCCGAACAAGACCGGGCATGGGATCGAGCCGGTGTCGGGGCAGCCCAGCGTCTATTCCGGGTATCTCTGGCAATGCGTCGCACCGCGCCGCTGGGTGGCCGAGCGTGCCCTGGGACCCGAGGACGTGTTCTTCGTCTGGGTCCACACCGACTTCTCCCGCCCCGACGCGGTGGCGTTCAGCCGCGACGAGCTGGCCGGTAAGGTCGCCCTGATGGAGCGCCATGTCCGCGAGCGGACCGGGGACGGCGATTTCCAGCTGCTCGCCAAGTCCTCGCATCTGCTGGATGGCGCGCCGTTCTGGAACGAGGACGAGGTCGATCGTCTCCTGGACATGCGCCGGGTGCCCCGCCGTCCGCCCGCCGGCGTTCCCGACGATGACTAGGTCGGCACCGATCGGGGCCGCTTCGCCGCGCATCGTCGCCATCGACGAGACCGATGCCGGGACCCGGCTTCTGCAACGGTTCTACGGCGGCCTCTACACCGCCCAGTTTCCGGATCCCGACGAGCGCGAGTCGCTCGCCAACATGCTCGACTACATCCGCAAGCGGGCCGCAGGGTGGTACGGCCCGAACAACTACCATGCGCTGATCGCCGTGGACGGCGATGCCCCGGTGGGCGGCGTCATCGCCGATTACCTCGCCCGCCCCAACGCCGGGGTGATCGAGTTCCTGACCGCCAGCCCGGACCGCCGCAGGCAGGGTATCGGCCGGCTGCTCCATGCCGCCGCCCTGGATCGTTTCGCCGCCGATGCCGGCCGGGCGCACGGCCGTCCGCTCGACTACGTGTTCGCCGAGATGAACGATCCGTCCCGGACCGATCCCGCCACCGACAACATGGACCCAGCCGAGCGGGCGGCGATCTGGGCCGCCTGGGACTACCGCGCCATCGGCTTCCCGTATGTCCAGCCGGCGCTGTCCCCGGCGCAGAGCCCGGTCACCAATCTCCTTCTGTTGGCACGCCCCTGCGGGCAGGCAGCGGCCGAACTCCATCCCCGCGGCCACGGTGCGGGACTTCCTGGCCGATTACATGCGCTGGGCGATGCGGATCGACGCGCCGGAGGCGAACGCCGAATACCGCGCCATGTCCGCCTGGCTCGCCGGGCGCGAGCGGTTGGCGCTGCTCGGTCCGGGGCAGGGCGCGGCCCGGCTGCCGCAGGGCAGCCCTACGCACGCCGCAGGACCTTCGAGAATTGCCCGAACCGCAGGGGAAGGCTAGGTTCCGCCGCTTCGTCAACCTGCCGCCAACCTGCCATGGTTCCGTCATGCACCTGACCGCCGCGCGTCTCGATGCCATCAACCCCAGCCTGACCATCGCCGTCGCCACCAAGGCACGCGCGCTGCAGGCGGCCGGCCGCGACGTCATCAGCCTCTCGGCCGGGGAGCCCGATTTCGATACGCCGCAGAACGTCAAGGACGCCGCGATCCGCGCGATCCAGGCGGGCGAAACGAAATACACCGACGTCGCCGGCACCCCCGCCCTGCGCCGCGCCGTCGCCGCCAAGTTCAAGCGCGACAGCGGCATCGACTACAAGCCCGAGGAGATCATCATCTCCACCGGCGGCAAGCAGGTGATCTTCAACGCCATGCTCGCCACGGTGAACCCGGGCGACGAGGTCATCATCCCCAGCCCCTGCTGGGTCAGCTATCCCGACATCGTCACGCTGGCGGAAGGCAAGCCGGTGATCGTGCCCTGCGGCCAGAACAACGGCTTCAAGCTGCGCGCCGAGGACCTGGAAGCCGCGATCACGCCCAAGACCCGCTGGCTGATGATCAACAACCCGTGCAACCCGACCGGAGCCGCCTACTCGGCCGAGGAGCTGCGCGGCGATCTGCGACGTGCTGCTGCGCCATCCCGACATCTGGGTGTTCACCGACGACATCTACGAGAAGCTCGCCTATGACGGCTTCAAGCCGGCCACGATCGTGCAGGTCGAGCCGCGGCTGCGCGACCGCACGTTGACCATGAACGGCTGCTCCAAGGCCTATGCGATGACCGGCTGGCGCATCGGCTTCGCCGGCGCGCCGGTGGCACTGATCAAGGCGATGGACAAGCTGCAGAGCCAGTCCACCTCCAACCCCTCCTCGGTCAGCCAGGCCGCGGCGGTCGAGGCGCTGGACTGGCCAGCAGGACACGGTCGCCGAGATGGCCAAGGTCTATCAGCAGCGCCGCGACCTGGTGGTGGGGATGCTGAACGCCGCCCCCGGCATCACCTGCCACAAGCCGGAAGGCGCGTTCTACGTCTTTCCGGCGGTGCATGGCTGCATCGGCAAGACCTCGAAGGGCGGTGCGAAGATCACCGACGACGAGAGCTTCGTCATCGCGCTGCTGGAGGAAGAAGGTGTCGCCGTCGTGCACGGCGCGGCCTTCCTCTATCCCGGCCATTTCCGCATCAGCTACGCCACCGACACCGAATCGCTGCGCGAAGGCTGCGCCCGCATCCAGCGTTTCTGCCAGGGGCTGCACTGAAGGCCCAAGGCCCACCTTTGAGGAACGCCTGATGCCCGGATTCTCCACCCGCCTCAATCGCGTTCAGGTCGCCGCCACCGTGCAGATGACCATCCGCGCCCGCGAGCTGCGCGCCGAGGGCAAGGACGTGATCGCGCTCACCATCGGCGAGCCGGATTTCGACAGCCCGCGCCATGCCATCGAGGCCGGCTACCAGGCCGCCCTGCGCGGCGAGACGAAATACCCGCCGCAGGACGGCGTCCGGGCGCTGAAGGAAGCCGTCCAGCGCAAGTTCAAGCGTGAGAACGGCATCGACTTCGCGCTCGACCAGATCGCCGTCACCAATGGCGGCAAGCAGTCGATCTTCAACGCCTTCATGGCCACGCTCGACGAAGGCGACGAGGTGATCGTCCCCGCACCGTACTGGGGTGCCTACCCGCTGATGACGAAGCTGCTCGGCGCCGAGCCGGTCATCGTCACCTGCCCGCAGAACAACGGCTTCAAGCTGCGCCCCGAGGATCTCGAAGCCGCCATCACGCCGCGCACCAAGTGGCTGGTGCTGAACTTCCCGAACAACCCCTCGGGTGCCGCCTGCTCGCGCGAGGAGATGCGTGCGCTGGCCGACGTCATGGCGCGGCATCCGCATGTCTGGATCATGGCGGATGCGATGTACGAGCATCTCGTCTATGACGGTTTTCCCTCGGTTTCGATCGCCGAGGCGGCACCCGAACTGCGCGACCGCACGCTGCTGATCTGCGGCGTCTCCAAGACCTACGCGATGACCGGCTGGCGCATCGGCTTCGCCGGCGGCCCGCAGCCGCTCATTAAGGCGATGGTGAACATGCAGGGCCAGGCCACCGCCGGCGTCTCCTCGGTCGGGCAGGCCGCCGCCGCCGCCGCCCTCGACGGCCCGCAGGAAGGGGTGGAGGAGATGCGCCGCGCCTACCAGCGCCGCCGCGACCTGACGGTGGAGATGCTGAACACCTGCAAGGGCATTGCCTGCCACAAGCCCGAAGGCGCGTTCTACGTGTTCCCCAACATCGCCGGCTGCCTCGGCCGCACCACGGCGGGCGGGCGGAAGATCGACACCGACCGCGATTTCTCGATGGCGTTGCTCGAGGAGCAGCTGGTCGCCCTGGTGCATGGCGCGGCCTTCGGCATGAGCCCCTATCTGCGCATCAGCACCGCGACCAACGAGGAAACCCTGGCCGCTGCCTGCAGCCGCATCCGCGCCTTTTGCGATGGTCTGCACTAGCCGCCATTTGGGCCGCAGCGCACCGCGATGACGGTGCTGATCCGCGCCGGCCGCGACGCCGATGCCGACGGGGTCATCACCCTCGTCCGCAACTGCTGGGCCGAATACCCCGGCATCGTCTTCGACCTCGATGGCGAGGTGCCGGAACTGCGGGCGCTCGCCTCCTATTTCGCCGCGCAATCCGGGACGCTCTGGATCGCCGAGGCCGCGGGCGCGGTGGTCGGCATGGTCGGCGTCGCCCCCGCCGCCTCTGCTGGCGAATGGGAGATTGCGCGCATGTACATGGCGCGCGACCGCCGCGGAAGCGGCCTCGGGCAAAAACTGCTCGCAGTGGCCGAGGCGTACGCGCGGGCACGCGGTGCAGCCCGCCTGTCGCTGCACAGCGACACGCGCTTCGACCGCGCGCACCGCTTCTACGAGAAGGCGGGCTACCTGCGCGCCGGGCCGGTGCGGGCGCTCAACGACCTCTCGAACAGCCTGGAATACGGCTTCGCCAAGCCGGTGGACGGCATCGTGGTGATGGACACGGCCCAGGCCGCCTCGGCCGAGCGTCCGCTGGCCGAGATCCTGCTCGCCTGCGTACGCGACGGCGCTTCGGTTTCCTTCATGGCGTCGCTGACGCTGGCCGAGGCGTGCGCCTTCTGGCGCGCCCGCGCGAAGGATGTGGCGCTGGGCCAGCGGATCCTGCTTGCCGCCTATCGCGACGGCGCGATGCTGGGGACGGTGACGCTGGATTGCGCGATGCCACCGAACCAGCCGCACCACGCGGCGGTGCAGAAGCTGCTGGTCCACCCGCACGCGCGCCGCCGCGGCCTCGCCCGCGACCTGATGCGCGCCGCCGAGCACGCCGCCCTGGCCGCCGGCCGCACCCTGCTGACCCTCGACACCGCCAGCGATGCCGCCGCGGCACTCTATGGCAGCGAGGGCTACGTCCGCCTCGGCGTCATCCCGCGCTACGCGCTGAACCCCGACGGCTCGTGGTGCGACACCACGCTGTTCCACAAGCACCTGAGAGCCGGGTAGTTCCGCAGGAAACGAACCCTTTCCCGCCTGCGGGTGCGGGCAGGCTGAGGGCGTCAGGCCGCCGCGATCCGCTCGGCGATCCGCTGCATCCCGGCATCGCGAATACCCAGCGAGTGCAGATGCGCGACCGTATTCTCCAGATACGACGCGCAGCTTCCCAACGGGCCTGTCGCCGTCGCGATGTGCCGCGCCGCGTCCTCGTCGCTGATGGCGCCGGCATAGCGCGGGTGATCGCGGTTCACCACGAACGTCACCGCCTGCACCGATCCGCCCACCAGCCGCACCGTCACCCAGCGCGCCAGATACGACGTGCCGAACATCTCGCGCCGCCAGATCAGCAGCATCTCGCTGCGCGCCGCTGCCGCGGGGATGCGGAACGCGACGCCGCGGCATGTGCCGCCGCGGTCCAGCCCCAGCATCAGCCCCGGCTTCTCCGGGCTGCCGCGCCCGATCTGCAGCCACAGGCAGAAGCGCCGGTGATAGCCGCGCACCACGCCCACCTGCCGCTCGGCATAGGTGAAGGCAGGGTTCCACATCAGCGAGCCATAGCCGAACACCCACACATCGGCGGCCGGATCGTGCCCGGCCAGCGTCTCATCCAGCGATTGCTCGATCTCGGCGTCGCTGCGCACCACCATGCCCGGCAGCAGCGTCTCCCGCACCCGTGCGAGCAGCGATCCGTCGGCCAGGGCTTCGCGGGTGATCACCACCGGCGGCGGCACCACGGCATCGGCATCGTTCATTCGCTCAGCTTCCCATATCGCCCACACGCGCGCGAGCCCGGCGTGTGCGAACCTTGCGGCAAATCCCTCGTGGGGGGAGAATGTTCCCCAGCACCGGTCGATCGGAGGGTCCCATGCCACACACGCTCGAAGAATTCGCTGCCGCCTGCCACGACATCCTTTTGGCCGACCCCGGCCCGCCGGGGCGGATGCGGGTCTGCGCGCTGCTGGAAGACGTGCTGAAGGACAAGGACTTCGTTGCCGCGCATCTCGGCGACGACGTGCCCGAGCGCAAGATCCTCTACCAGGACCCCGAACTCGGGTTCTGCATCCTCGCCCACGTCTATCACGATGCCAAGCAGAGCCCGCCGCACGACCACGGCCCGACCTGGGCGATCTACGGCCAGGCTGCCGGCGAGACGATGATGACCGACTGGGCGCTGGTCGAGAAGGCGACGCCGGACAAGACCGGCACCGTGAAGCACGTGCGCGACTACAAGCTCATCCCCGGCATGGCGAAGGTCTATAACGAGGGCGACCTGCACTCGCCGCGCCGCGACGGCCCGACCAAGCTGATCCGCTTCGAGGGCGTCGATGTGACGAAGATCAAGCGCTACCCGTACCGCGCGATCGAAACCGCCGCCGCCTGACCACTAGCCTCCGAAGAACCGGCCGAGCTCCCTTCGCGTCTCGGCCGGCGCTTCCTCGGCGATGTAGTGGCCGGCCGGCATCGCGCTGCCGGTCACGTCTTCGGCGCAGTAGGCGCGCCAGATCGCCAGCGGGTCGTACCATTTGCCGATGTTGCCGCGCTCGCCCCACAGCACCAGCATCGGGCAGGCAACCTTGCGGCCGGCGGCGCGGCTGGCGCGGTCGTGCACCAGGTCGATCGAGGCGGCGGCACGGTAATCCTCGCACATGCCGCGGATGTTGTCGGGGCTGCGTGCACCCTCCAGGTAATCGGCCAGCGCCTCGGCATGGAACAGGTCCGCCGGCCGTGCATGGCGGTTGGTGTGGACGTTGAACCACAGCTCCGGTGCGGCGCATGATCAGGTTCTCCGGGAACGGATGCGGCTGCGCGAACCAGAACCAGTGATAGTAGGACAGCGCGAAATCCATGTTCGCGCGCTCGAAATGCTCGATGGTGGGGATGATGTCGAGCACCGCCAGCCGCTCGACCCGTTCGGGGAAGTCGAGCGCCAGGCGGTGCGCGACGCGCGCGCCGCGGTCGTGGCTGGCGAGGCAGGAAGCGCTCATGGCCGAAGCTGCGTCATCACCGCCGCCATGTCGGCCGCCATCGCGACCTTGGCGTAGGGCGCGTGATCGGGCGTCGCCGGCGGCTTGAACGAGCGGCCATAGCCGCGCAGGTCGGGGCAGATCACGGTGAAGCGCTCGGCCAGCGCGGGGGCGACCAGGTGCCACATCGCATGCGCTCTGCGGGTTGCCGTGCAGCAGCAGCAGCGGCGGGCCGGAGCCGCCCTGCCGCAGCCGCAGCGTGCCGTCCGGCACCGCCATCGTGGTCAGCGTGAAGCCGTCGAAGAAGCCCATGGCGCGTCCTCGCAGATGGTCTCGAAGACGATCACGTTGAACCCGCCCGGCACGGCGCGCCAGCACGGGTCGGCGGCAAGCCCGGCGGTCAGCGCCGCGACGGCGGCACGGCTGTCCCGGTCGCGACCGAGCCGCGCCAGCAGCAGCCGCGGCGCGATGCCGCGCAGCGCGGCTGGGCTGGTGGCGGGATCGACCAGCAGGATGCGCAGCCGATCGGGCGCCTCGGCGATGAAGGCGCCGACCACGCCCACGCCGTCATTGCCGCGCGGCAGCAGCACGACGGTATTCGCGTCGGCCAGCGCAGCGGCTTCGCGGGCGGTGTCGCGCATCGGCTGCATCGTCTCGGGGCGCAGCAGCAGCCCGGCGACGGCGGCGGCCTGCACCGCCAGCACCACGCCGCCGCACCACGCCGCCACCGGCCGCTCCAGGCTGCCCAGCGCGCCGGCCAGCAGCAGCGCGGCGTACGGCACCGAAAACGCCAGGTAGCGCAGCTCGATCGGCGTGGTGTTGAACACCAGCCCCAGCGCCAGCAGCCCCAGCGGCGTCGCCGCGATGCCGCCCAGCAGCAGCCACCGCGCGGACGGCGTCGCGATGCGCGGCCAGCGCGCCGCGACCAGCAGCGCCAGCACCGCCATCCCGGTGACGCTGACCGCGGCCACCGGGGCGACGAGGGGCGGCGGCACATACAGCGGCAAGCCGCCCGACGACGCTCGCCGCGCCGTATTGCGCCAGCCGTGCCAGCCCGTCGAGCAGGTGGAAGGGCGGAAACTGCCCTGGCCGGCTGCCGCGCTGCGCCACGAAGAAGACCAGATCGGCCGCCACGAACACGGCGAACCCCCCGACCGCGACGGCGCCGGCCCGCCATCGCCGCGCCGCCAGCCACGCCAGCACCGGAACCGCACCGAACGCGGCGAGGTAGTTGGCAAAACTCGCAGCCCCCACCAGCAGCCCGACAGCCAGCGCCTGCCGCCGCTCGTGGCGGGCCGGGCGCAGCGCGGCCCAGGCCCCGAGCAGCGCCAGCAGCTGCGCCAGCGCGAAGCCGCGCGCGACGCTGCTGGTGTAGGCGAAGCCGTAGCACCCCAGCGTCAGCAGGATCGCCGGCACTGCCGGCACGCCGATGCGACGCGCCATCGCACCGATCGTCGCGAGTGCGCCGAGCCCGCACAGCACCGAGAACAGCCGCAGGCGGAACAGCGTCGCGCCGGCGATGCGGCGCCACGCCGACACCGCCCAGAAATACAGCGGCGGATGCACGTCGAGCCGCCGCAGATCGGCGGCGACCCGCGCCATGCCGGCCGTGCCGTGGAACCGCTCGCGCACCTGCCCCGCGGTGAACACCCCATCCGGCCAGACCGGGCGCGCGTCCCCCGCCAGCAGAAACACGGTGTATTGCTCGTCGTATTCGGCGCCGCGCAGCCAGGCGGCCCCGCCCAGCACCAGCGCTGCCAGGGCAAGCGCCGCAATGATACTCAGGCGGCGTGCGGTCATGGTTCCTGCGGGCATTGGTCAACCGGTTGTTGACGAAACTACGGCTCTCCTTCCTGCACCCAGGAAGGTTAAGGCCCTGTTCATGCGTCGCCGCGATCTGCTCGCCCTGCTGGCCGCCAGGCCCGTCGCGTCCGCCGCGACGAGCGTCCGGGGACTCGGGCAGGGGCAAGGGCAGGGGCGGCTGCGGCGCGGCATCAACCTGACCAACTGGTTCCGCTTCCCGCCCGCGACCGATCCTGCGGCCCTTGCCGGCTATCTCTCCGATACCGCGATCGCCGGGCTGTGCCGTGCGGGCTTCGACTTCGTGCGCCTGCCGGTGCAGCCCGCTTTCGTGCGGGGCGCCGACTGCGCCCTGGTCGCCGGCGCGGTCCGCCGCCTGCAGGACCACGGCCTCGGCGTCATCGTCGGGCCGCATCCGGGCCGGGCGGGGCGCCGCCGTCGATGTGCTGGATTTCTGGCAGCGCCTGGGTCCGGCGCTGGCGCCGCTCGACCGCCGCCTGACGCTGCCCGAGGTGCTGAACGAGCCGGTGTTCGCCGGCGATCCGGGGGCATGGGCGTCGCTGCAGCGCACGGCGCTCGGCGTCATCCGCGCCAGCCTTCCCGGCCGGCGCGTGCTGCTCACCGGGCAGCGACTGGGGCGGCATCGACGGCCTGCTGGCACTGCGGCCGGCTGGACGATCCCGCCGTCCTCTACAGCTTCCATTTCTACGAGCCGCCCGCGTTGACCTCGCTCGCCGCCTATCGTGCGGGCCTCGACCGCGCCGCGCTCGCACTCTTGCCGTTCCCGGCCAGCGCGCCCGGATGCTCCGCCGCCGCCGACGCGGCACGCGACGCCGCCACGAGCGGCCTGATCCGTTACGTCTGCGCGCAGCGCTGGGATGCGGCCTCGGTCGCCGCCCGCATCGCCGTGGCCGCCGCCTGGGGGCAGTCGACCACGGCGTCCCGGTCCTGCTGGGCGAGTTCGGTGCCTCCGCGGCGCTCAACCCGCCCGCGCGCCTCGCCTGGCTCTCCGCGGTGCACGGGCGCGTGCGAGGCCCACGGCATCCCCTGGGCCCTCTGGGGCTACGACGATGCCATGGGCTTCGGCATCCACCCCGCCCGCGGCGCCGCCCCGGCCCTCGACCCGGCCCTCCTCGCCGCTCTCGGCCTGGGGCGCGAGCCGTCGTGAATCACGCCAGCTGCGTCTCCAGGAACCCCTTGGCTGCATCCGGATCGATCAGCGCATGCACCTCGAAGCGGGCCGGGACGATGTCGGCCCATTGGTTCAGCCGGCCATGCAGTGCCTCGTTGCCGGGCACCGAGAACAGCACCACCGCCCCGCGTCCCACCTTCGCATAGACCGACCGAACCTCGCCCGAAGCCACCAGCGGCTCGATCCAGGACCAGAACTTCTGCCGCGTCGCCGCAATCGCGCTCGGCGGCTCCGGCCGTGGTTCGCTGATGACCAGAAACAGCATCGCGTCATCTCCCCGCAACAATCGCGTCAATCACCACCAACACTTGCCGGGATGCGCGCAAAAGAAAACCCCCGGTCCGAAGGCCGGGGGCAAGTATACAGGGAGGCTTCACGTCTGAGAGACGTAGGGACCAAAGGCCCCCTTCCGGCCACAAGGACCGGAACACTGGCGCCGAGCGCCGTATTGCGTCGCAACAGACTGAGGACGTACTGAACACCCTGCCATCCCCAAAACGAGCCACCCGCCATGCCCGGAACGCATGACGCGTTGCGGTATCGCAGATGCGGCAGCAAATCAGGGTTGGTCACCGGCATTCGCTCGCGCAAACGTGTCGGTTAGCGGCCTGGTTGGGCCCGATCAGGCATGGCCCAGCATGTGCCGTCCGATCTCCTGCGGATCGGCACCCGCGGCAGGCAACGCGGCGGCAATCCGCCCGTCGCGCATCACCACGATGCGGTCGGCCAACTCCAGGATCTCGTCCAGGTCCTCGGAAATCAGCAGCACCGCAGTGCCCGCGTTGCGCGCCGCCATGATGCGGGCCCGCGTCTCCGCCACCGCCTTCACGTCCAGCCCGAAGCACGGATTGGCGACGATCAGCAGCGCGACCTCGCCGTCCAGCTCGCGCGCCAGCACGCAGCGCTGCACGTTGCCGCCCGACAGCACGCCGATCGGCGCCTGCGCGCGATGGCGCGCGGATGCCGTAACTCGCGATCATCGCGCGCGCCCGCGCCGCCATCGCCGCCGCGATCCAGCCAGCACCCGGTGGCGCGCCTGCCGCGTCCACGATCGAAGCTGCGCAGATTGAGGTTGTCGGTGACCGACATGCCGCGGCACGCAGCCGTTGCGCAGCGGCTCCTCCGGCAGCACGCGCACCGCCGCGCGCCTGCGCCTGTCCGCGCGCCGCGTCATACGGTTCGCCGGCGACGATGATCGCGCCGCCCTCGACGCGCCGCTGGCCGCCCAGCACCTCGACCAGCTCCTTCTGGCCGTTGCCGGACACGCCGGCGATGCCGACGATCTCGCGCGGGTGCACCTCCAGCTTCGCCGATATCCAGCCCGTTGCGGCCATCCTCGCCCTCGGTGCGCAGGCCGCGGATCGACAACCAGCACGTCGTTCTCGGCGCCGCGCTCGCCGCGCGCGCTCGGCATTCTCCGGCGCGTGCGGCTCGCCGATCATCATCGCCGTCAGGTCGCGCCGGGCCCAGGTCGCCGCGCCGATCCGGTGCCGGCCAAGCGGCCGCGGCGCAGCACCGTCACCTCGTCGACGAACTGCCCCACTTCCTTCAGCTTGTGCGTGATGATGACGATGGTGAGCGCGCCGGAATGCGCCAGTTCGCGCACCAGCCCCAGCATCTCGCTCGCCTCCTGCGGCGTCAGCACCGAGGTCGGCTCGTCCAGCACCAGGAAGCGGCGTTGCAGGTAAAGCTGCTTCAGGATCTCGGTCTTTTGCCGCTCGCCGGCAGCGAGCGTGCCGACCTGCGACGTCCAGCGGCACCTGGAACGGCATGCGCGACATGAACGCGTCGAGCGCTGCGCGTTCGGCGCGCCAGTCGATCACCGCGGGTACGTTGCTGCGCGACATCACCAGGTTCTCGGCCACCGTCATCGACGGCACCAGGGTAAAATGCTGATAGACCATGCCGAGGCCGAGCGCGTCGGCATCGGCCGGCCGCGCGATCGTCGCTTCCTGGCCGTCGACGAGGAAGCTGCCCTCGTCGGCGCGGTAGTAGCCCAGCAGGCATTTCACCAGCGTCGACTTGCCGGCGCCGTTCTCGCCCAGCAGGCCATGCACGCTGGCCGGCGCGCACCTTGAGCGAAACGTCGGACAGCGCGCGGAACGCGCCGAACCGCTTGCCGATGCCGACCGCCTCGACGCCGATCGCATGGGTCCGCGCGAGGGCCTCGCTCACGTCACGGCCGCGAGCAGCGCGGCGCTGTCGGCCGACCGCGCCGAACACGCCGCCCTGCATCTTCACCATCTTGATCGCGGCGGCATGGTTGCCGGCATCGGTGGCGCCGCAGCAATCGGCCAGCAGCAGGCACTCGAAGCCGCGATCGTTCGCCTCGCGCATCGTGGTGTGCACGCACACATCGGTGGTGATGCCCGCCAGCAGGATGTTGCTGATGCCGCGCGTGCGCAGGATCAGCTCAAGGTCGGTGGCGCAGAAACTGCCCTTGCCGGGCTTGTCGATCACCACCTCGCCCGGCAGCGGCGCGAGTTCGGGAATGATCTCCCAGCCCGGCTCGCCGCGGACCAGGATGCGCCCGCACGGTCCGTCATCGCCGATGCCCGCACCGATGCGGCGCGACCGCCAGCGTTTGTTGTCCGGCAGGTCGGACAGATCGGGCCGGTGGCCTTCGCGCGTGTGGAAGATCGTGGTAGCCGCGCGGTCGCAGCGCCGCCAGCACGCCGGCGATCGGCGCGATCGGCGCCCGCGTCAGCGACAGGTCGTAGCCCATCGCGTCGACATAGCCGCCGATTCCGCAGAAATCCGTCTGCATGTCGATCACGATCAGCGCCGTCGTCTGCGGCGCGAGCGATCCGTCGAACGGCCAGGGATAGGGCTCGGCGGCGACGAAGGTGCTTGTCATGGTCAGCGTCCGATCGAAAGCTGGCCGGGCATGCCGCGAAGCGGATCGCCCGCCCCGCGCGGTGATGATGAGCACGGTCAGCGTCACCACGTAGGGTGCCGCGTAGAACAGGTAGTAGCCCCAGGTCACGCCGACGGTCTGCAAGCGACGGCCCCAGCGCGCCGGCCGCACCGAACAGCAGGGAGGCATAGACGCAGTTGATCGGGTTCCAGCGCGCGAACACCACCAGCGCGACGGCCATCAGCCCCTGGCCGGACGACAGCCCCTCGTTCCAACTGCCGGGGTAGTACAGCGACAGGAAGGCGCCGCCGATCCCGGCCAGCGCGCTGCCGCAGGCGGTGGCCAGGAATCGGATGCGGTCGATCGGCAGGCCCAGCGCCAGGGCGGCGTCCTCGCTGTCGCCGACGATGCGCACCCGCAGCCCGGCCCGCGTCGCACGCAGGAACCAGTGCAGCGCCAGTGCCGCGGCCAGGCCCAGGAAGAACAGCGGGCAGACATGCAGCGCGCTGCTGCACCTGCGGCGATGCGGACCAGAAACCCAGCGGAATCCCCGGCAGCAGCGGCGCGCTCGGCTGCGACGAAGGGCTTGCCGAAGAAGAATGCGATGCCGGTGCCGGCCAGCATGATGGCGATGCCCATGGCGACATCGTTGACTCGCGCGAGGGAGCACACCGCGCCATGCAGCCCGCCCAGCAGCATCCCGGCGCAGGCGGCGGCCAGCACGCCCACCCACGGGTTGCCGGTTTCGTACGAAATCGCATAGCCGACCATCGCGCCCATCACCAGGACGCCCTCGTTGCCCAGGTTGATGCGGCCGGATTTTTCGGTCAGGCACTCGCCCAGGCTGACGAACAGGAACGGCGTGCTCACCCGCAGCGATCCCGCGAGCATGGCGATCAGCACGGTGCCGACGGCGTGTTCCATCAGGCCGTGGCCTTGCGGCTGGAACCAGCCGATGCGGCCGTACAGCGTCTCGCTGGTCAGGATCGCGACGAAGATCATGCCCTGCAGCACCTGCACCGTCGCATCGGGCAGGTCCATGTGCCGCTGCAGCAGCCCCCCTGCCGCCGTCAGGCCGCCCAGCAGCAGCGCCATCGGCATGATCGCCAGCGGATTGAAGCGTGCCAGGAAGGCGATCAGGATCCCGGTATAGCCGTAGCCGGCATTGAGCGAGGCATTGGCGCGCCCGATCTCGGCCGCCACCTCGATCGTGCCGGCCAGCCCCGCGCAGGCGCCGCCCAGCGCGCAGGCCAGCACCATCAGCCGCGCCACCGGCAGCCCCTGCAACTGGGCCGCCCGCATGTTGCCGCCGGCGACGCGCACCGGCGAAGCCGATGCTGGTGCGGTAGATCAGCACCCAGCACAGCACGCAGGCCAGCACGCCGACCGGCAGCCCGGGATGCACGTCGAAATACGGCACGTTGCCCAGCATGTTGGCATCGCCGATGCCATAGGTGGACGGCTTGTTCAGGCTCGCCGGATCGCGCAGCAGCCCCTCGACGAAGTGGTTGAACAGCGCCAGCCCGATATAGGCCAGCACCAGGCTCGCGATGGTTTCATTCACGCCGAGCCGGGCGCGCAGATAGCCGCTGATGCCGATCCAGAAGGCGCCCATCGCCGCCCCCGCCACGGCCATCGCCAGCCCACACGATGATGGGGTCGGTGTGCGATCAGCGGCAGTGCCGCCACCGTCGCTGCCAAGCCCGCCCAGCACCACCGCCGCCTCGCCGCCGATGATGACCAGTCCAAGCTGCCCGGGGATCGCCACGCACAGCGCCGTCAGCAGCAGCGGCGCGGCTTGTCTGCAGCGTGTTGCGCAGGGAAAACAGGCTGCCGAAGGCGCCGCGCCACACCAGGTCGAAGAAGTCGCCCGGCGAACTGGCCCAGCACCAGCAGGAACAGGCGAGAACAGCGCCAGTGCGGCGACCAGCGCCAGCAGCGGCGCAAGCACTGCCTCCAGCGCCCGCCGCAGCGGATAGAACCGGTCCGCCGAGGCAACGGGCACGGCCGGCGGGCTGCCGGTCAGCGCCGCGGAGGCCGCATCGTTCATGCCGCCCGCACCGGCCGCGTCAGGCGATCGAGCCCTGGACGCCCTCGACCAGGTAGTTCATCGACTTCGAGTTCGACCGCGGTCTCCGGATAGGCCTTGCCGGCGGGGATCACCGTGCTTGCCCTTGTTGTCCTTCATCGGTCCCTTGAAGACCGAGAAGCCGCCTTTCATGATTTCGGCCTTCACCGCATCGACGTTGCTGCGCCCGGCGGCGTTCAGGCCGGGGCCGTACGGCGACATCTTCACGAACCCCTCGGACAGCCCGCCGCGCACGAAATTCGGCAGTTTCTTGCCTGCCAGCATCATCGCCCACGAACATTCTTGTACACGGTGATCCAGTTCCACTCGGCGCCGGTCAGGTAGCCTTTCGGCGCCAGCTTCGACTGGTTGACGTGGTAGCCGCAGGCGAAGATGCCGCGCCGCTCGGCGGTCTCCATGATGACCTTCGGGCTGTCGACGTGGCAGGTGACGACGTCGATGCCCTGGTCGGCCAGGCCGTTCGCCGCCTCGGCCTCCTTCACCGGCATCGACCAGTCGCCGGTGAAGATCACCTGCGTGGTGATCGACGGATCGACCGAGCGGGCGCCGAGCGCGAAGCTGTTGACGTTGATCAGCACCTGCGGGATCGGCTTGGCGGCGATGAAGCCGAGCTTCTTGGTCTTGGTCGCGTGCGCCGCGGCGATGCCGTTCAGGTACTGGCACATGCCGATATAGCCGAAATACGACCCGGCGTTCATCGGGTCCTTGTTGGTCCACAGCCCGCCGCAATGGCGGAACTGCACGTCCTTGTAGTGCGCCGCCATGCGCAGCATGTACGGATCGAAATAGCCGTAGCTGGTGGGGAACAGCAGCGTGGCGCCGTCCAGCTCGATCATGCTCTCCATGGTCTTCTGCACGTCGTCGGTCTCGGGAACCTTTTCCTCCTCGACGATCGTCACGCCGGGCATCGTCTTCAGCATCGCCGCCGCCTCGGCGTGCGACTGGTTGTAGCCGTAATCATCCTTCGGACCGACATAGATGAAGCCGACCACATGGTCCTTGGCCGCCCGCGCCGGACCTCCGGGCAATCCCGAGCCAAGCGCCAGCCCCGCACCGCCAAGCCCGATGCCGGTCAGCAGGGTGCGGCGTGAAACACCATTCGGTTCGCTCATGCAGGCTGCTCCCTTGCGGCCGCGTCGCGCGGCGGATGCGTCTTGGCGGGCGGCCGCGACCGTTCCGGCCATCAACCAGCCCGCCGTTCCGGCATAGCAAGCGATATGCCATGCGCCGCGCCGTCCCGGCCGCGGACCGCCGTGCGGCACCGGCAACGTGCTGCCCGTTTTCTGGACGAATGGGTGTATTCTGCCCGTCGCCGGCAGAAGCCGCGATCGAGGGAGAGGGATGACCGGGCGCATCACGATCGCCGCGCTGAACGCGCTGCCCGCCGCTGCCTTCGTCGCGCGGCTTGCCGGCATCTTCGAACATTCGCCCTGGGTCGCGCAGGCGGTGCTGGGCGTGCGGCCCTTCGCCGACGTTGCCGCGCTGCATGCCGCAATGACCGCCGCGGTCGCCGCCGCCGGCCCGGACGCCCGCCTCGCTTTGCTGCGCGCGCATCCCGAACTGGCGCGACCGGCGCCGCTCACCGCCGCCTCGGCCGCCGAGCAGGGCGGTCTGGGCCTCGACCGGCTCGACGCGCCCGAGGCCGCACGCTTCGCCGCCCTCAACGCCGCCTACCGCGCGCGGTTCGGCTTTCCCTTCATCATCGCCGTGCGCGGCCAGCGCGACCGCACGGCAATCCTCGCGGCCCTGACCGCGCGGCTCGATCACGACGCGCCGACCGAGCAGGCGGCGGCCCTGGCCGAGGTCGCGCGGATCGCGCGCTTCCGCCTCGACGACCTGATCGGCCCCTGAAAGCATGGCAGCCGGCCTGACCGTTCATGTGCTGGACACCGCGCGCGGCATGCCGGCCTCCGACCTCGCGGTGACGCTCTACCGCATCGAGGGCGACGAGCGCATCAGCCTCGGCGTCTGGCGCACCGATGCGGACGGCCGCTGCGCTGAAAACCTGCTGCCTGCCGCCGGCCTGCGCGCGGGCGCCTACGAACTGGTGTTCGATGTCGGCGCATGGCGCCGCCGGCAGGGGCAGGCCGACCCCGGGTTCTACGACCTCGTCCCGATCCGCTTCGTCGTCGCCGACGCCGCGGCGCACTACCATGTCCCGCTGCTGCTCGCGCCGTACGGCTACAGCACCTATCGCGGCAGCTGAACCGGAAGGCCCCGAGGCATGCCGCAAGCGCCCGTCTGGCTGCGCAATCCGCTCGCCATCCTCGCCGAGGACGCCGGCGGCGGGGTGGTGGTGCAGGACGGCCGCATCGCCGCGCTGGTGCCCGCCGGCGCCCAGCCTGCCGCCGCCGTCGCTGCGGTGTTCGACGCCTCGGCGCATGTCGTGCTGCCCGGCCTGATCAACACGCACCACCATTTCTACCAGACCCTGACCCGCGCTCTGCCCGCCGCGCTGGACCGGGAGCTGTTCGCCTGGCTCGGCGCGCTCTACCCGGTCTGGGCGCGGCTGACGCCCGCGGCGCACGAGGCGGCGAGCACGCTGGCGATGGCCGAACTGCTGCTCTCGGGCTGCACCACCACGACCGATCACCACTACGTCTTTCCAGCGGGGTTGGAGGACGCCATCGACATCCAGGTGGCGGCGGCGCAGCGCCTCGGCATCCGCGTCGTTCTGACGCGCGGCTCGATGGACCGCTCGGTCAAGGATGGCGGCTTGCCGCCCGACAGCGTGGTGCAGGACGAGGACACCATCCTCGCCGACAGCGAGCGGCTGATCGCGCGGCATCACGATCCTGCACCCGGTGCCATGGTGCAGGTGGCCCTTGCGCCGTGCTCGCCGTTCAGCGTCACCACCTCGCTGATGCGGCGCACCGCCGCCCTCGCGGCGCGCACCGGGGTGCGGCTGCACACGCATCTGGCTGAAACCGCCGACGAGGACCGTTTCTGTCAGGAAACGCTTGGCTGCCGCCCGCTCGACTACCTGCAGGACTGCGGCTGGCTGCACGACCGCACCTGGCTCGCCCACGGCATCCACTTCGATGCGCAGGAGGCAGCGCGCCTCGGCGCCGCCGGGGTCGCCGTGACGCATTGCCCGTGCAGCAACCAGGTGCTCGCCTCCGGCACCTGCCGCGTCTGCGCGCTGGAGGCGGCGGGCGTGCCGGTGGGCCTCGGCGTCGATGGTTCGGCCTCGAACGACGGCTCCAACCTGATGCAGGAAGTGCGGGCGGCGTTCCTGGTGCAGCGCGCCCAGTACGGCGTGGCGGCGGTCGGGCATCGGGACGCGCTGCGCTGGGCGACGGCGGGCTCGGCGCGCTGCATCGGACGGCCGGAACTGGGGGCGATCCGCGTCGGCGCGGCGGCCGACCTGGCACTGTTCAGGCTGGACGAACCGCGCTTCTCTGGGGCGGGCGACCCGCTCGCCGCGCTGGTGCTGTGCGGCGCGCACCGCGCCGACCGGGTGATGGTCGGCGGACGCTGGGTGGTGGCGGATGGCGCGGTCGAGGGGCTCGATCTGCCCGCGCTGCTGGCCCGCCACGCGGCGGCGGCGGCGGCCTTGCGGGTCTGATCGCGGCAACGCTTCCTTAAAGTCCTCGTGTTTCGATGGGTCCGGTGCAGAAGGGGATGTGCCGGTGACTCGCAGTCGGTTGGTCAATCGCAACATTGTCGCAGGTCGCGGCCGCACCAGCATGCGGCTCGAACCCGAACTGTGGGACGCGCTGCTGGAAATCTGCCGGCGGGAAGCGATCGATCCGGGCGCGCTGGTCCGCCGGGTGGAAGGGCAGGGCCATGCCGGCGGCCGCACCAGCGCGGTGCGGGTCTATCTGCTGACCTATTTCCGCTCCGCAGCGACGGAAGACGGCCACACCGCCGCCGGCCACGGCAGCCCCGACATGCCCCGCGCGAACAACTTCAGCACCGCCCCTGCGGCCATGGCCTGGTAAGCGCCCCGGCACGACGGCGACCGCCGCCACCTCGTCATCGCCGCAGGCAGCAGCGGGCAGCGCAGGGCCCGTGTCTCAGGCGAGCGTCAATCCCTACCGCCAGTGCCCCGGCACCCAATACCCGCCGCGCCAATGCGCGGGTATCCAGACCCGACGCGGCACCACCACGACCGGCGGCGCATACACCACCGGCGGGGCCACATACACGCGCCGCGGCGCGTAATAGACCGGCGGCGGCGGCGCATAGACCACCGCGGGCGGCGCAATCCATACCCGCACGCCGCCCCGCCACGCCCAGTAGGCCTCGGCGCGGCTCGGCAGGGCGGCCACACCCACCGCGATCAACGCAGCGGCAGCCACCACGCCACCAAGGCGCTTGCTCAGGCGCATGTCACGATCTCCTTCCCGAGTCGATACGACATAACGCATCTAAGGCGCTGTTTGTGTCGGGAAAATGTCGGGAACGGATCAACGCTCCGTGACCGTGTACTTTCTATTCAGCCGCCATCCGGGGCGGTTCGACGATGCTCTCCGCGGTCCGCAGATCCACCGACAGCAGCCGCGACACCCCGCGTTCCTGCATCGTCACGCCATACAACCGGTCCATCCGCGCCATCGTCAGCGGATGGTGCGTCACCACCAGGAAGCGCGTCGCCGGTCTCCCGCACCATATCCTCCAGCAGCGTGCAGAAGCGGTCCACATTGGCGTCGTCCAGCGGCGCGTCCACCTCGTCCAGCACGCAGACCGGCGCGGGGTTGCAGCGGAACACCGCGAAGATCAGCGACAGCGCGGTCAGCGCCTGCTCGCCGCCCGACAGCAGCGACAGCGTCGCCAGCTTCTTGCCCGGCGGCTGGGCGTAGATCTCCAGCCCGGCCTGCAGCGGATCGTCCGACCCGACCAGCGCCAGATGCGCCCGCCCGCCGCCGAACATCCGGGTGAACAGCGCCTGGAAATGCCGGTCGATCTCCTGGAACACCGCGGCCAGCCGCTCGCGCCCCTCGCGGTTCAGATGCCCGATCGAGCCGCGCAGCTTGGCGATCGCGGTGGTCAGTTCGTCGCGCTCGGCGACGATCTGCGCCATCTGCGCCTCCACCTCCTCGGCCTCCACCTCGGCGCGCAGGTTGACCGGCCCCATCTCCTCGCGTTCGCGCTGCAGCCGCTCCAGCCGCCGCCGCGCCTTGTCCTCGGCTTCCGGCGACAGATCGGCCGGCGGGTCGGGCAGCGCTGGGTTGGCGCCCAGCCGCTCGAGGATCCGTTCTGCAACCGTGCCCCAGTCGTGGTCGGCCTGGATGGCGGCTGCCTCGGCGCGCACCGCCGTCCTCGCGCGCCGTCGCCAAGCGCTGCTCGGCGGCGCGGCCGGCGCGATCCGCCGCATTCGCGCGCGCCGTTGCCTGCTGCAGCGCAGTCGCCGGCTGCCCGGTGCGCCGCCTCGGCCGCCTCCAGCGTGTCCAGCGCCGCCGTCCGCCGTGCGGCGATCTCGGCCGGCAGGTCGCGCAGCCCGGCGATCTCCGCCTCGGCCTCGGCGCGCCGCGCGGCCAGTTCCGCTGCCCGTCCGGTGGCGTCGGCCGCCCGCGCCGTCCAGTCGGCGCGCTCCCGCGCCACCGCCTGCTGGCGCGCGCCGCGGGCCGCGTGCTCGCGCCGCAGCCCGTCCACCGCGGCCCGCGCGGCGGCCTCCCGGGTGCGCGCGGCGGCCAACACCCGCCTCGTGTCCTCCACCGCGGTCCGAAGCGCCGGCAAGTCGGGAAGCGCCGCCGCCGCCGCCTGCGCCCTGGCCAGGGCGGCGTCGGCCTCTGCGCGTTCCTCCTGCTGGCGGGCAAGCTGCTCGCCCAGGGCGGCCAGCCGTGCGGCGACCCGATCGGCCTGCGCCTTCAGCCGCGCGCCCTCGCCCCGCGCGTGCTCGAAACCCTGCTCGGCGGCGCGGCGGGCGGCGCGGGCGCGCTGCTCCTCCTGCGTCGCGGCAGCCTCCGCGGCGGCGGCCGCGGTGCGGGCCGCGTCCGCCTCGGCCGCGTCGTATTCGGCGGTGGCCAGGGCCGCCCGCAATTCGCGCAGCCGGTTGCGCTGCTGCAGCCGCACGGCGGCGGCGGTCTGCGTGCCGGCGCGGATCGTGTAGCCGTCCCAGCGCCACACCGCGCCGGCGCGCGACACCAGCATCTGGCCCGGCGCCAGCGCCGTCTGCCCTGCGTCGCCGGCGTCGTCGTCGGCCACCAGCCCGATCTGCGACAACGCCCGCGCCAGCGCTGCCGGTCCCTCCACCAGCGTGGCCAGCGGCACCGCCGCATCGGGCAGGGCAGGGACCGGGTCGATCGGCGGCAGCTCGCGCCAGTGCCGCGCGGCGTCGCGGTCGGCGGCCGAGCTCAGCTCCTCGCCCAGCGCGGCACCCAGCGCCGCCTCCAGCCCGGGCGGCACGCCCAGGGCATCGACCATCGGCGGCCATTGCTCGTTGTCCTTCACGGCCAGCACCTCGGCCAGCGCCCGCGCCTCGGCCGCCAGCCCGGCTCGGGTCGAGGCGGCGGCAGCCTGCCGCTCCCGTGCCGCGGCGAGTGCCGTCTGCGCGGCGGCGCGGGTATGCTCGGCGTGGTCCAGTGCTGCGCGCGCCTCGGTCAGCGCCGCTTCGGCTTGATGCTGCGCCGCTTCGGCCCGCTCCAGCGTCGCGGCATCGACCGCCTGCGGCAGCAGCCCGGCGTGCTCGCGTTCGGTCTGTGCGGTCTGCTCGCCGATCCGCCGGGCGCGCTGCTTGGCGGCGTCACGCGCCTGCAGCGCGGCCTGGCTGGCGGCAGCGGCCTCGGCGGCCGCCTCGGTGGCGCGGTTGGCCTCGGCCTCGGCGATGCGAACAGCCTCGGCCGCCTCGGCGCAGGCCGCTTCGGCCGCACCCAGCGCCGCCGGGTAGGCGTCTTCCTGCGCCGCCAGCGCGGCCGCCTCGGCCTCCAGGCGCGTGGCGGCGGCCTCGGCGTCGCGGCAGGCGCGCTCGGCATGGGCCAGGTCGTCGGACAGCACCTTCAGGCGGCGCTCCGCCTCGGCCAGGGCGGCGCGGGCGCGGGCTTCCTCGGCGGCGATCTGCTCCTGCGCCAGCCGGTGCCGCTCCAGCGCGGTGCGCGCCACCGCCTCGGTCTCACGCAGCGCGGGCAGCGCGGCGGCATGCGCCGTCGCCTCGGCCGCCGCCGCCGTCGCCGCCTCGGTGGCGGCCGCGACCGCCAGGCCCGCATCGTGCAGCGCCGCCTTCGCCGCCACGCGCCCGGCCTCGACGCGGGCGCGCTGCAGCGCCAGCAATTCGGCCTCGGCCTGGCGCACCGCACCCGAGATGTTGCGGTAGCGGCTGGCCTGCCGCGCCTGCCGCTTCAGCGCGCCAAGCTGCGTCTCCAGCTGCCCGCGCAGATCCTCGGCGCGGCCCAGATTGGCCTCGGCGGCGCGCAGCTTCAGCTCCGCCTCGTGCCGGCGCGCGTGCAGCCCGGTGATGCCGGCGGCTTCCTCCAGCACCGAGCGCCGCTCCTCCGGCCGCGCGCCCACGATGGCGCCGACGCGGCCCTGGCTGACCATCGCCGAGGACCGCGCGCCGGACGCCAGGTCGGCGAACAGCGTCTGCACGTCGCGGGCGCGGATCTCCCGGCCGTTCACGCGATAGGCGCTGCCGCTGCCGCGCTCGATCCGCCGGCTGACCTCCAGCTCGGGCTGCTCGTGGAACGGCGGCGGCACCGCGCCGGCGGTGTCCTCCAGCCGCAGCGTCACCTCGGCGATGTTGCGCGACGGCCGCGCCGCGGTGCCGGCGAAGATGACGTCGTCCATCTCGCCGCCGCGCATGCGTGCGCGCGCTGCTCTCGCCCATCGCCCAGCGCAGCGCCTCCACCACGTTGGACTTGCCGCAGCCGTTCGGGCCCGACGATGCCGGTCAGGCCGGGCAGGATCTCGACGGTGGCCGGTTCCGCAAAGCTCTTGAACCCGGCGATGCGCAGGCGGGAGAAACTGACCGGCAAGATGGCCCTCCGTTGTTGCGGCGCTAGCTGACGGCGGCGAGCACGAGCTTGCTGAAAGCGTCGTATTCCATCTCGCCGGGATGGGTCTTGCCGGCGATCAGAAACGTTGGCGTCGAGTCGATCCCATACTTCTTCTGGTCGGCCGTCTGCTGCGCGAGGATCCAGTTGCGCAGCGCGGTGTCGGCGATGGTCGCGTTGAAGGTGTCCTGGCTCATGCCGGCCAGTGCGGCGAGCTTGCCCAGCTCGGCGATGGTGTCGGCGCCGGGGGCGAAGGCCCAGCGGTCCTGGCTGGCGAACAGCGTGGCGATGAACGGCTCGTATTCGGCCGGCGGCAGCGCGCGCGCCACCATCGCGGCGGTCAGCGCGACCTGGTCCAGCGGGAAGTCGTGGTAGACGAAGCGCAGCATGCCGGGGTCGACCAGCTTCTTGGTGACCTCGGGCATCACGTCGTTGGCGAAGTGCGCGCAGTGCGTGCAGGTCAGCGAGAAGAACTCTGCCACCGTCACCTTGGCGTCCGGATGGCCGAAGCTGCGCTCGGTTTCGCGCGGGTCGGTGGCGGCCCAGGCCAGCCCCGGCGCCAGCGAACTGGCGGCAACAACGGATAGTAGGGTTCGGCGCGAAATCGGCATGTCGTCCTCAATATATGGTGGTTCTTACCGCTTTTCCGGCAGGCAAGTCGAGGGGGCGGGGCGGTCGGATTTCTGATCTTTCCCCGCTTTCGCGGCAAGCGCACCCAGCACCAGCGCTCCCAGACCGGCCAGCGCGTCCTTCAGCGGGCCGTCGGTCAGCCCGGCCACCGCCGCGGCGGCGCGGGCGTCCTGGCGCGGCGGACCGCTCGCCAGCACCGGCTCCATCAGCGCGGCGGGGCTGCTCTGCACGAAGCGCAGGCGCTTGACCGTCGCGCGGCCGAGATGGGTGTTGATCCGGGCGCGCAGCTCATCGGACAGGTGCGCCAGCTCCATCGCCACCGGCCCCGCACAGGCGATGGTCAGCGTGCCGGCCGACAGGCCGCGCGGCGTGGCGATCGCGGCCAGCGCGGGCCCGACGATCGTCGCCCAGTCGGCCATCACCTGCGCGGTCGCGGGCGAGCGGCGGCGGAACGCCGCGCGCGTCACCGCGGGCATCAACGCGGCGACATGGCGCGGCCCGTAGACGTGCCGCTCGGCTGTCGCCATACCCGGTTTCGTGTCGCCCCTGGTCATCCCGAACGCCGCCGCCCTGCTGCACTGGTACGATCGTCACCGCCGCGTCCTGCCGTGGCGGGCGAAGCCGGGCCAGAGACCCGATCCCTACCGTGTCTGGCTCAGCGAGATGATGCTGCAGCAGACCACGGTAACGGCAGTCATACCCTACTATGAACGTTTCCTGAGCCGTTTTCCCACCATCGAGTCGCTGGCCCGCGCGCCCGCCGAGCGGGTGATGGCCGCCTGGGCCGGCCTCGGCTACTACGCCCGCGCCCGCAACCTGCAGGCCTGTGCCAAGGCGGTGGTCGCGGCGGGCCGCTTCCCCGACACGCTGGAGGACTTGCGCGGCGCTGCCCGGCATCGGCGACTACACCGCCGCCGCCCTCGGTGCCATCGCGTTCGGCCTGCCGGCGGTGCCGGTGGACGGCAATGTCGAGCGCGTGGTTGCCCGCGTCTTCGCCATCGACACGCCGTTGCCGGCCGGCAAGCTGCCGATCCGCGCCCACGCCGCCCGGCTGATGGAGGATCCGGCGGCGCGCGCGCGGCCCTCGGATTTCGCGCAGGCCTGTTCGATCTGGGTGCCGGGGTCTGCACCGTAGTGGCGCCCAACTGCATGATCTGCCCCTGGGCGGGGTTCTGCCAGGGCTGGGCGCAGGGCATCGCCGCCAGCCTGCCGCAGCGCGCCCGCAAGCCGCCGCGTCCGCTGCGCCACGGCGCCGTGTTCTGGCTGACCGACGTCAAGGATCGGGTGCTGCTCCGCCGCCGCCCCTTCACTGGACTGCTCGGCGGCACGACCGATCTGCCCGGCACCCCCTGGCGCGACACGCCTTGGACCGAGCAGGAAATCCTCGCGGCCGCGCCGATGCCCGCCGACTGGCGCCCGATGGGAGCGGTGCGCCACGCCTTCACCCATTTCGAGCTACGCATCGCCGTGTTCGCCGCCCAGGTCCACACCATCGTGGGCGACGGCTTCCTCTGCCCGGCCAGCGAGATCGACGACCAGGCGCTTGCTTCGGTGATGCGCAAATGCATCCGCATCGCCACATCCGATAGCTGAAGGTTTGCCGGCGGCCCGCGGCTAGGAACGATCGGTGAACCCATCTATACCGCGCCCTTCCATCCGCGATCGAAACGCCGGTCGGGGACGCGGGGAAACGGCAGCAGGTCCATGGATACCGTCAGCGGCTTCCTCATCTTCCTCATCGTCGTCCTGGTCTTCGTGCTGATCCTGATCGCGCGGGGCGTGCGCACCATTCCGCAGGGCTACCAGTGGACGGTCGAGCGGTTCGGCCGCTACCGCGAGACCCTGCATCCCGGCCTGCGCATCATCAACCCGCTCACCGACCGCATCGGCCGCAAGATCAACGTGCAGGAAACCGTGCTCGAGATCCCGGCACAGAACGTCATCACCAAGGACAACGCCTCGGTCATCGTCGATGGCATCGTGTTCTACCAGGTGATCGACGCCGGCCGCGCCGCCTACGAGGTGCAGAACCTCCAGCTCGCCGTCAGCAACGTCACCATGACCAATATCCGCACCGCGATCGGCGCGCTCGACCTCGACGAGACGCTGTCGCGCCGTGACGAGATCAACGAACGCCTGCTCCGCGTTCTCGACGCCGCGACCGAGCCCTGGGGCACCAAGATCACGCGCGTCGAGCTGAAGGATGTCCGTCCGCCCGAGGACGTGCTGCTGTCGATGGCCAAGCAGCTCACTGCCGACCGCGAGCGGCGCGCCGCCATCCTGCGCGCCGAGGGCGTCAAGCAGTCCGCGATCCTGGAGGCCGAGGGTCGCAAGCAGTCCACCATCCTCGCCGCCGAGGGCCATCTCTCCGCCGCCAGGATGGACGCCGAGGCGCGCGAGCGGCTGGCCTTGGCCGAGGCCAACGCGACGGCGTCCGTCTCGAAGGCGGTGTCGGAGGGCAACGTGCAGGCGCTCAACTACTTCATCGCGCAGAAATACGTCGATGCGATGGGCGGCATCGTGCAGTCGCCCAACTCGCGCCTCGTGCTGATGCCGACCGAGTTCGCCGGACTGCTGAGCACCATCGCCGGCATCGCCGAGCTGGCGAAGGCCGACCCGAAGCCGCCTTCGGGCTAACGCGGGGGGACCGGTCATGCCCTGGTGGGGTTGGGCGATCGTTGCCGGCGCGCTGGGCCTCGCCGAGTTGCACGTGCCGGGCAGCTACCTGATCTGGATCGCCCTCGGCGCCGCCTTCACCGCAGGCGTGGGGGCGGCGCATCCGGCGTGGTCGCTGGAACTGCAGGTCGCCGTCTTCGCCGTCGCCGCGGCGGCCAGCTGCGTCGCCGGCTACTTCGTCTATCGCCGCGTCGATCCGCGCCATGCCGACCGCACGCCGCTGAACCAGCGCAGCGAGGCGATGATCGGCGCGCGCGGCATGGTCTCGACCGGCATCGTCAACGGCGAGGGCAAGGTGCGGCTTGGCGACACGATCTGGCTCGCCGAGGGACCCGCCCTCGCCGACGGCACTCCTGTCGTGGTGCGCGCCGTGCGCGGCACCCGCCTGGTGGTGGAGCGCGCGGCGCCCGACACGCCTTGATCCCCGATCCCCCTTGGTCCCGGATCCCCCTTGATCCCCGATCCCCCTTGATCCCCGATCCCCCTTGATCCCCGATCCCCCTTGATCATCGGGTGCGGCCCACCGCACGATCCGGCCGCAGCCAACAGGAGCAAGCATGCAGGTTCGAGCCGCGGTGGCCCGCGAGGCGGGCAAGGATCTCAGCCTGGAGACGGTCGAGCTGGCCGGTCCGCGTGAGGGCGAGGTGCTGGTCGAGATCAAGGCCACCGGCATCTGCCACACCGACGAATTCACCCTCTCGGGCGCCGACCCGGAAGGCCTGTTCCCTTCGATCCTGGGGCATGAGGGGGCAGGGATCGTCGCCGAGGTGGGCCGTGGCGTCACCAGCCTGAAGCCGGGCGACCACGTCATCCCGCTCTACACGCCGGAATGCCGGCAATGCGAATACTGCCTCAGCCGCAAGACCAATCTCTGCGTGGCGATCCGTGCCACGCAGGGCAAGGGCGTGATGCCGGACGGCACCAGCCGTTTCTCCGCGGGCGGCGAGCCGGTGTACCACTACATGGGCACCTCGACCTTCGCCAACTTCACCGTGCTGCCCGAGATTGCGCTGGCAAAGATCCGGCCGGACGCCCCGTTCGAGAAGGTCTGCTACATCGGCTGCGGCGTCACCACCGGCATCGGCGCGGTCATCAACACCGCGAAGGTCGAGCCTGGGGCGCGGGTCGTCGTGTTCGGCCTCGGCGGCATCGGCCTCAACGTGGTGCAGGGGGCACGGCTCGCGGGGGCCGAGATGATCGTCGGCGTCGACCTCAATCCCGGCCGCCGCGCGATCGCCGAAGCCTTCGGCATGACGCATTTCGTCAACCCCTCCGAGGTCGAGGGGGACCTGGTGCCCTACCTGGTCAACCTTACGAAGGGCGGTGCCGACTACAGCTTCGAATGCATCGGCAATGTGAAGGTGATGCGCCAGGCATTGGAATGCGCGCATCGCGGCTGGGGCAAGTCGATCATCATCGGCGTTGCCGGTTCGGGGCAGGAGATTGCCACGCGGCCGTTCCAGCTGGTCACCGGCCGGGTCTGGATGGGCACCGCCTTCGGCGGCGCGCGCGGGCGGACGGACGTGCCGCGCATCGTCGACTGGTACATGGAAGGCCGCATCAACATCGACGACCTGATCACGCATGTATTGCCGTTCGATCAGATCAACGAAGGCTTCGGGCTGATGCGCCGCGGCGAGTTCGATCCGCTCGGTGGTGACTTTCTAGCCCGTATCGTTCAGGGCAGGTCCTGCGCGGTATGCGTCGTCTCAGCCGCCCATGGACGGTAGGAATGCGGCGCGGTGCGTGTTGATGCCCACCAATCCGTTGGAGGATGCAGTCATGGCAACAGACAGCGATACGTTGGAAAACAAGGCTTTGGTCAGGGCCAGCTTCGACCGCTGGCGCGCCGGCACGGGCAGCCCATTCGAACTGCTGGTGCCGGAGGCGGATTGGACGATCGTCGGCTCCTCACCGCTGTCGAAGACCTACCCTGATCGCCAGGCCTTCCTCGACGAGGTCATCGGTCCATTCAACGCGCGTATGGCGACACCACTCGTACCCTCCGTGCGCGGCATCTATGCGGACGGCGATATGGTGGTGATTTTCTTCGATGCCGCGGCCACAACGAAGGACGGCCAGCCTTATCGCAACACGTACACCTGGTACTTTCGCATGAAGGACAGGAAAGTCGTCAGCGTGGTCGCCTTCTTCGACACGAGAGAGTTCGACGCGTTCTGGAATCGCGTATCCCCGCAGTAAAACAGCCAGTGACGGCAGCGCACCGAGACCGGCATTGCGGCGCTGCCAGGCATGTGCCCCTCGACCCAGCCAGATGCCTGACGATCCGACACGGCGACGGAGGGCGGGCTTCAGCCCGCCTTTACTTTGCTACTTCCCAAAATCGACAACCTCGTCGTTCAGCGGCAGCTCATTGCTGTGCTTCCCGTCCATCGGACTAGGCCTGACGACGCCCGGCTTGCCGTCCAGGAACATCGCGTCGCCGCTTGCATCGTCGAGCACGCCCTGTCCGATGAAATGCGTGAATACGTAGGGTTTCCCGTTGGCATCGAGCGGCGATTTGCCGTCCATGACATGGAAATGCAGATGCGGCGCATCGCTGTTGCCGGTGTTGCCCAGCAGCGCGATCACTTGCCCCCGCTTGACGTGATCGCCCAGCTTGACCCGCAGGCTGCCGGGCTTGAGGTGCGCGAAGAACGCAAAATTGCCGCCGCCGATGTCGATCACCAGCATGTTGCCGCCGATGCTTTCGGGCGTGATCCCTTTCACCGGCTCGCCTGGCACCTGCTCGGCGGCCTGGTCATACAGGTTGACCACGGTGCCGTCCGCGACCGCGTAAACCGGCGTGCCGAAATACGCATAGCTTTCCAGCTTGCTCCGGTCGCCCGCGTACAGCCGGTCGTCGGGCCGCAGCTGCAGCCAGTCGATCGCGAAGCGTTCCGGCGTGCGCTGAACCCCGTTCACCGCCATCACCGCGCCGCGATGGGAGGTGAGCGTGTCGCAACATCCATTCGCCGCCACCCAGCGCGGCCCCCGCAGCGGCGGGTCGATGACGACCGCCGAGGTTTTGCCGATTGGCGTAAAAGGGCTGGTGAAGCTGACCGTCGCGGGCACCGGCTCGCTGGCCGGGAACGGCGCGGGTTTGCCGTCGGGACCGGCCAGTTGCCGGGTGATCGTGAAACGCGCGCCGATGGCCGGCGGCAGGACGGCGCCGGCGCCGAACGCGGTATCCATGAAGACGATCGCCGATCCGCCAGGCGCGATCGTCGTGCCCTTGCCGCCATGCATTGTCACCATCGAAGCGAGCGATGCGCCGGCCAGCGCGCCGAGGACATGGCCGTGCCGGTCGACGGCCTCCACCTTGTCCAACGTGATGAACAGCGTCGTCGTATTGCTGGCGACCAGTTCGTAGGCGAGGTGAATGCGGTTATCGGCGCCGCGCACGGGGTCCGGCGCCGCCACCATGCCGACGCCGATCGAGCTGAGCACTTCGTCGGGCGCGAGTGTCTGCGCCCATCCGACCCCCACGAAGCCGACAGCCGCAGCTGCCGCCATGAGTGCGACGGCTATGTGGCGTCGCATGCGGCGGCTTCCGCCGGCACGGCGTGCGTTTTCGGCCACGGCGGGTTGGCCTGCCTTAGACATTGCCACGGTCCTCGCGGAACAGATGCAGCGCCTCCTGGATCGGGCGATCGGAATAGGAGAACAGCACGGCGTCGCCGCCAGCGGGCTCGTGCCGCACGCGATGCCAGGACGGCACCACGAAGATGTCGCGCTTGCCCCATTCGACCGCGATCTCGCTGCCCGACCGGGTGGTGATGGTGCTGCGGCCGGCGCCCTCGATGGGCACGAACACGGTCGCGTCGGTGGAGCGGTAGGCGGCGGTCGAGAAGCCCTTGGGCAGCAGCTGGATGAAGGTCGCCATCGTCGCCATCGCGTGATTGCCGGTGCTCGGGTTGGTGTAGCGCATCTTCAGGCCGTGGCAGGCATCCCATTCGGCCGCGCGGCGCATCCTCTCCAATGCGTCGCGGGTGCGCGCATAGGGGTAATTGAACACCGGTGAAGCCCCGCCGGTCGGCTTGTGGTCCACCGGCAGCAGGTTGGCGCCGTAGCGCGCCTCGCAATCGCCGTCCGGCCGCGTCACCGGCTGCTCATCGACGCCGAACTGCTCGGCGAAGGACGCATCGAGAAACTGCACGACCGGAATGTCGAGTCCGTCGAGCCAGAAGACCGGGGCATCGCTGGGGTTGCCGTGGTCGTGCCAGGCCATCGGCGGCGTGATGATGAAGTCGCCCTCGTGCATCATCGTGCGCTCGCCGTTGACGGCGGTGTAGGCGCCTTCGCCTTCCAGGATGAAGCGCAGCGCGCTCTGCGAATGGCGATGCGCGGGCGCGACTTCGCCGGGAAGCACCAGCTGCACGCCGGCATAGAGATCGGTGGTGATCTTCGACTGCCCGCGCAGGCCCGGATTTTCCAGCACCAGCACGCGTCGCTCCGCCTCCTTGGCGGTGATCAGGGCGCCTGCCTCCATCATCGCCGCCCTGATGTCGGGGAAGCGCCACGCCGCGGGTGCGCAGGCGCTGACCGGCTCGGGGGTCACCAGATTGGCCAGCGACATCCACAGCGGCGCCAGGTTCTGCTTGTCGATCTTCTGATAAAACGCCTGCCGCTCCGGCGTCGCGGTGACGGACGCGATGGTGGCGTCGGTCTGCATGGTTTCCTCCTGTCTGCAGTTTTGCACGCAGTCGATTATTGACAGTATGCTGTCTATAGGAATACTGTCAATCTCGTCGAAGCCGCCACGGCGAAGCCGGAACAATCCAGCGCACGCCAATCGCATCGGCAAATCGGATCGGAGGGCACGCCATGAACAGCACCGGGCAGGGCAGCATGCCTCCCGCGGACGGCGGCCCGGGCCGGCCGGCGGTGCTGCACGGCTATTTCCGCAGTTCGGCCGCATGGCGCGTGCGAATCGCGCTCAATCTCAAGGGCCTGGACGTCAGGCACGTGCCCCGGCACCTGCGGCGTGGCGAGCAGCGCGCGCCCGACCACCTGGCACTCAATCCGCAGGGGTTGGTGCCCACGCTGGTACTCGACGACGGCGCGGTGCTGACGCAGTCGCTCGCGATCATCGAATATCTGGACGAGGCGTTTCCGGTGCCCGCGCTGCTGCCGGACGGTCCATTGCCGCGCGCCCGTGCGCGGGCTGTCGCGCTGATCTTCGCCGCCGATATCCATCCGCTGCAGAACCTCAAGGTGCTCGCCCGACTGCGCGACGCCGGCTGCGACGAGGCAGCCGTGCAGGGCTGGGCGGCGGATGCCAACATCGCCGGCCTGGAAGCGGCCGAAACGCTGCTGGCGCGCGCGCCCGGTGCGTTCTGCTTCGGGCCCGCGCCCACGCTCGCCGACATCTGCCTCGTCCCGCAACTGGCCAGCGCACGGCGCTTCGGCGTGGACGTGACGCGCTTCCCGCGCCTGCTGACGGCCGAGGCCGCCTGCCTCGCGCTGCCGGCGTTCGCCGATGCCGCCCCGGCGCGGCAGGCGGATGCGGAGTGACGCCATGGACCGTTTCCATGAGATGCCCGGCCATCTGATCCGCCGCGCACACCAGCTCAGCACCGCGATCTTTGCCGAGGAGTGCGCCGCCTACGACCTGACACCGGTGCAGTTCGCCGCGCTGGAAGCGATCGAGGGCAGCCCGGACGTCGACGCGACGCGCCTGTCGTCGCTGATCGCGTTCGACCGCTCGACGATCGGCGACGTGCTTGAAAGGCTCGAAGCGAAGGGCTGGGTGCAGCGCGTACCCAGCCCGAACGACCGGCGCGTCAAGCGCGTGCGCCTTACCCCCGAGGGTAGGCGGCTGCTGCAGGACGTCCACCCGGCGGTGCGCCGCGTGCAGGAGCGCCTGCTCGCACCGCTCGCGCCGCGCGACCGCGCCACGATGCTGCGCCTGCTGACGCAACTTGCCTCGGTACACAGCGAAATCAGCTTCGGCCGCCAACGCTCGACACAAGACGGCGATTGAAAAAAATACAGGGAAGAAAACAGCCATGGACGACAGACCCATCATCATCGCCGGTGGCGGCATCGGCGGCCTCGCGGCGGCGCTCGGCCTCGCGCGGAAAGGCTTCTCGGTCACCGTGCTTGAACGCGCGCCGCAGCTGGGTGAGATCGGCGCCGGCATCCAGCTCGGCCCCAATGCGTTCCACGCCTTCGACTACCTCGGCGTCGGCGACGCTGCACGCGGGATGGCGGTCTATGTCGACAAGCTGCGGCTGATGGACGCGATGACGGCCGAAGACATCTGCTCGATCGATCTCGGTGACAAATTCCGCCGCCGTTTCGGCAATCCCTACGGCGTGGTGCATCGCGGCGACCTGCACGGCGTGTTCCAGGGCGCCTGCCGCGAAAATCCGCGCATCACGCTGCGCACCGGCTGCGCCGTCACCGGCTACGATCAGGACGGCAGGACGGTGACCGCAAAACTGCTTTCTGGTGAAACGGTCACCGGCAGCATGCTGATCGGCGCCGACGGGCTGTGGTCGCGCGTGCGCGAGCAGGTCGTCGGTGACGGCAAGCCGCGGGTCACCGGCCACACCACCTACCGCTCGGTCATCCCGACCGAGCGCATGCCCGAAGACCTGCGCTGGAACGCGGCGACGCTGTGGGCCGGCCCAAAGTGCCACATCGTGCATTACCCGCTGTCCGGCTGGAAGGTTTTCAACCTCGTGGTCACCTACCACAACGATGCACCCGAACCGGTGGCGGGCCTTCCGGTGGCGGAGGATGAGGTGCTCGCGGGTTTCCGCCACCTCCATCCGCGCGCCCAGGACATCATCCGTCACGGGCAGGACTGGAAGCTGTGGGTGCTGTGCGACCGCGACCCGATCGAGACCTGGATCGACGGACGCGTCGCCCTGCTCGGCGACGCCGCGCACCCGACGCTGCAGTACATGGCACAGGGTGCCTGCATGGCGATGGAGGATGCCGTCTGTCTGTCGCACGAGCTTGCATGCCGGCCGGACATGCCGGAAGCCGCGCTGGAAGCCTATCGCCGCAGCCGCGTGCTGCGCACGGCGCGCATCCAGCTGACCTCGCGCGAGGTCGGCCAGCACATCTACCACCCGGCCGGAGCCCACGCGCGGCTGCGCAACGCGATCATGTCCGCCAAGACCGACGAGGACTGGTACGACAGCCTCGCATGGCTCTACGGCAGCAGCGGCCTCGACAGCAGGGCGGCGGCCTGAGCCTGGCGCCTGTCTGACGCGGCCCGCTCAGTCCTCCACCGCCGCTGTCAGCGCCTTCAGATCGACCATCGGCCTGGCACCGTACCTGTCCGATCACCGCCGCCGCCGCGATGCTGGCGATCCGGCCGCAGGCGGCCAGGGACCGCCCCGCCGTCAGCGCCGCCAGGAACCCGGCGGCATAGGCGTCGCCCGCCCCGGTGGTGTCGATCACGTGCGCCGGCGCGGCCGCGACGGTAACGGTTTCGCCACCCTGCACGATGATGCTGCCGGCCTCGCTGCGGGTGAGTGCAGCCAGCGCCACGTCGGCGCGCGCCGCCTCGGCCGCCGCCGCGAAGCTGTCGGTCTCATACAGCGAGGTGATCTCCGCCTCGTTGGCGAACAGGATATCGACATGGCCCGCCACCAGCGCCCGGAACGCGTCGCGGTGGCGGCCGACGCAGAACGCATCGGACAGCGACAGCGCGACACGCCGCCCCGCCGCGTGCGCCGCGCGCGCCGCGGCATGGAACGCCGCCTGCGCCGCCGGCGGGTCGAACAGGTAGCCCTCCAGGTAGGTTACCCCGGCCGAGGCCACCAGGGCGGCGTCCACGTCGGCCTCGGCGAAGCTCACGCAGGCGCCGAGAAACGTATTCATCGTGCGCTGCCCGTCCGGCGTCACCGCGATCAGGCAGCGCGCGGTGGGCGCGCCGCCGGTCAGCGGCGGGGTCGGGAAATGCACCCCCGCGGCCGTGATGTCGTGGCGGAACACCTGGCCCAGCGTGTCGTCGGCGACCTTGCCGAGATATGCGACGCGAGCACCCAGCATCGCTGCCACCGCGGCGGTGTTGGCGGCCGATCCGCCGCTGCTCTCCTGCCCCGGCGGCATCGCCGCATACAGCGTGTCGGCCGCGCCGGCGTCGATCAGCGCCATGGCCCCCTTGGTCATCGCCTGGCGCTGCAGGAACGCATCCTCGACCGGTGCGACCACATCGACGATGGCGTTGCCGATGGCGAGCACGTCGAAGCGCGGCGGCGTGGGACTGGCGGACATCGGCGGGGACTCTCCGGAAAGGGGACCGATCGCCTATCATCGCCGCACGCCGCCGACAATTGCCGGAGAACGCCGTGACCGACAGCCTGTTCAGCCCGCTCGGCCGTGCCATCGACCAAATGGACGACCGCACCTTCCTCTCGGTGCTGCTGCAAAGCGTGCTGCTTTCGGCGCTGTGCTTCCTGCTGCTGCACATCGCCACCTTCTGGGTGGTGCACGAGGAACTCGCGCTGCACGGCTGGGTGGCCTGGGGGGCCGACATCATCGGCACCATCGGCGCCTCGTTCCTGGCGCTGTGGCTGTTCATCCCGGTCGCCGTGCTGATCGCGACCCTGTTCATCGAACGCATCGCCCGCGCCGTCGAGCGCCGCTTCTACCCCGGCCTGCCGCCGGCGCACGGCGCCTCGCTCGCCGCGCAGGCCTGGGACGGGCTGGCGGTTGGCCTGCGCATCCTCGGCCTCAACCTGCTCGCCCTGGTGCTGGCGCTGCTGATCCCCGGGATCGGCCTGCTCGCCGCCTGGGCGATCGCCGCCTTTGCCATCGGCCGGGGGTTGTTCGTCGCCGTCGCGATGCGTCGGATGCCGCGTGCGGCGGCCGAGGCTCTCTACCGGCAGAACCGCTTCGTCATCCTCGCCCAGGGCGGGGTGCTGGCGCTGGCCGCCTATATCCCCGCCCTCAATCTGTTGATCCCGCTGCTCGGCACCGCGGCGATGGTGCATGTTCTCGATCGCGCGATGGCCGCCTGGGCGATGCCGCCGATGCAGGCGCCGGGCCGATCGTTCTGACCCCGCGCGAAAATCGCGCCCACTTGCCTGTGGATAACCCGGAACGCCGGGGTTGTTGCCCTGCCACCCCCATGTTAGGCCGACCGCGTCGTCAACCTGAGACGGAGAGCCCGTGTTCAAACGCCGCAAGCTCGAAGGGTCGCAGGGTGCCGAGGCCGGGGATGCCGCCACCGAGGGTCAGCCGGATGGCTTGCCCGACGCCGCGGCCAGCCCGGCCAAGCCCGCCTCCACCCCATCCGGCGCGTCCGGCCGGCCGGTCGATACCGGTCTCGGCGTGCCTCCCTTTCGTCCCGCCGCGCTGAAGGAGGCCCCCGCCATGGCCAGACCACCTTTCACCACCAACCCCACCGGCATGCCCACGCCTCCCGCTACGCCGCCTGGCGCGCCAGGCGCACCCGCCGCGCGTCCCGGCATGCCGCCGACCCGCGCCCCGGCCGAGCGCCGCACGCTCATCGTTGGCCGCGGCATCAGCGTCCAGGGCACCGTGCAGGATGCCGAGCGCCTGACGGTGGAGGGCACCGTCGAAGCCACGATGATCCACGCGACCGAGCTGATCATCTCGCTCGGCGGCGTCTTCAAGGGCGAGGTCGAGGTCGAGGACGCGGAGGTTGCCGGCACGATCGACGGTACGCTGACCGCACGCGGTGCCCTGGTGGTGCGCGCCACCGGCCGCGTGCTGGGCACCGCCCGCTGCCGCCGCCTGCAGGTCGAGGATGGCGGCCAGATCACCGGCCGCATCGAGATGATCACCGAGCCGGCGAAGGCCGAAGCCCCCCGCGTCCCCGCAGAACCAACCGCCTGACCGCCCCCAAGCCCATCCCTGGAGGCCCTCTCCCGTCTGCGGGAGAGGGCTGAGGGAGAGCTGCATCAAACCCCATCGCCATCACCGCGCATCGACCCGGTGCGCCGCGACGCGGTCCCGGCCCGCCCGCTTTGCTGCATACATGGCGGTATCGGCGCGGCGCATCAGCCGGGCCACGGTGTCGCCCGGGCGGCAGTCCGCGACACCGATGCTGACGGTGATCGACACCGGCCCTGCCGGCGTGTCGAAGGCCGATCCCATCACCGCGCGCCGCAGCCGCTCGGCCAGAACCTGTGCGTCGTCCAGCAAAATTCCCGGCATGCAGACGGCGAATTCCTCACCGCCGACGCGGCCCAGCAGGTCGGCCCGGCGCACGTTCTCGGCCAGCCGATCGGCAACGCCGAACAGCACCGCGTCCCCGACCGCGTGGCCCAGCCGGTCGTTCACCGTCTTGAAGTGATCGACGTCGATGAACGCGAGGCAAGGCGGCACCATCGCCGCGCCGCGCGCCCGCGCCGCCTTGATCTCGGCTTCCATGGCCCGAAGCAGCGCCCGGCGGTTCGGGATTCCAGTCAGCGTGTCCCTGTCGATGGCGAATTCCAGTTCATCGCTCCGCCGCTTGTCCATCGTTACGTCGCGCTCGATCGCCGCGAAGTGCGTAATCCTCCCCGTGGTGTCGCGCAGCGGCTCGATCCGGAGATCGAGCCAGTAGGGCGCGCCGCTTTTGCTGAAGTTCAGCACTTTCTCGCGTACCGGGCGGCCCTCGCGCAGCGCCGCGCGGATGCCGTCCAGGGTCGACCGGCTGGTGCCCGGCCCCTGCAGGATGCGCGGAGACCGACCGATTGCCTCGGCCGCGCTGAACCCCGTCAGCCGCACGAAGGCCGGATTGACGTAGACGATCGTCGGGCCAGAGGGCTCGACGTCCGGCGTTGTCACGATGATCACGTCGTTCGCCGTCTCGGCGACCTGAAAAAACGAGATGCCGGCGCTCGGCACCGGATGCCGCTCCGCCGTCGCGGCGCCGTCCGCGGGTCGTGACAGTTGCACGAGGGCGGGGATGGCGTGCGGCGGCACCGGCTTGCTGAACAGATGGCCTTGCGCCTCCGTGCAGTTCTCGTGCGCGAGCATCGCCAGCTGCTCCTCGGTCTCCACGCCTTCGGCCGTGCAGGTCATCCCAAGGCTGGAGCAAAGCCCGATGACGGCGCGCACCACCGCCTCGCGCGGCGGCTGCCGCCCCAATCCGTTGACGAAGAAGCGATCGATCTTGACTTTGTCGAAATGGAAGCGCGCCAGGTAGCTTAGCGACGAGAAGCCGATGCCGAAGTCGTCGATCGCCACGCGCACGCCTATCTCGCGCAGGGCGGCGATGGTGTCGGACGCGACGTTGTCGCTCGCCATCAGCACCGATTCGGTGATCTCCAGTTCCAGCCGGGACGGATGCAGCCCGCTGGCCTCCAGGGCCGAAGCGACGGTCGCTGGCAGGCTGCCATCGGCGAACTGCTTGACCGAGACGTTGACGGCGACGCCGACATCCTGCGGCCAGGAAGCCGCATCCCGACAGGCCCGCTCGAGGACCTGACCGCCGATCGTGCCGATCAGATCGACGGCCTCCGCGAGTGGGATGAATTCATCCGGCACGATGTTTCCGTGCACCGGATGGCGCCACCGCAGCAGCGCTTCGCAGCAGGTGATGCGGCCGGTCCGAAGATTGACCTGCGGCTGGTATTCGATCTCAAGAGCCCCGGCGGCGACGGCGTCCCGCAGGTCGCGTTCCAACTCCTGGCGCTCGTTCAATCCTGTCGAATCCCGCAATCAAAGACCCCGCTCGTCGGCAACGCTGCTTCGCAAGGTCTCAAACATTACGAAGCTGCGTCGCGCAAAATGCCGTGCAGCGATTGATTATTGCTCCAATACCCGAGTCGTAGCACTACCGGCCGCCGCCTGGAACGGACAAATGTCACCACGCCCTGTCGCTCCCGGCGGTCGGCATTCGTCACTCGGTCAGGGCGAAGCTGATCTGTACCGTTACGGCGATCTTCGCCTGAGGCACGCTGTCCGGCAGGGCGGGCAGGGTCACCCCCCGCAGCATCCCCAATGCCGCATCGTCAAGCGCCTTGGATCCTGAGCTGCGCATGATGGCGACCGCGATCACCTTGCCCGATCAATACGGCATGCGACGTACCATTCTCGCGGGACTGACGCAGCGTTTCTAGGGCGCGGTCGATCGGTTTCGACCGGTATTCCGCTTCACCGATGGTTAACCTGCGGTTGGGCAGGGTGCGCAGCCATGAGCGCATCATTGGCCCACCGGACCGTACCGCTGCTCGGCCTCGGCTTCGCCGACCTCGATGCCGCCGCCGCCGCGGCGCTGATCGCGGCACGGCCCGATGGTGCGCCGTTCCGTTATGTCGTCACCCCCAATGCCGACCATCTCGCACGCCTGCACCGCCAGCCTGAACTGGCCGGCCTTTACCACGATGCGCTGCTGCGGCTGATGGACAGCCGCGTCGTGGCGCGTGCCGCCGCGGCGATCGGTCTTGCCGCACCGGCCGTCGCACCGGGCAGCGACCTCACCGCCCGCCTCCTCGCCGATCACCTCCGCCCGCGTGAGCGCATCACGATCGTCGGACTGCGCCCGGCGTTCCTGCCGGCGCTGGTGCGCCGCTGCGGCATCGCCCCGCCCGCGCATTTCGACCCGCCGATGGGCTTTGCGCGCGACGTGGACGCGCTGCGCACGGCGGTCGCCTTCGTGCTCGCGCATCCGGCGCGCTTCATCTTCCTGGCAATCGGCTCGCCGGCGCAGGAAATTCTGGCCGGCGCCATCCAGGCCACCGGCCGCGCCACCGGCACCGCCATCTGCGCCGGGGCCAGCCTCGATTTCCTGGCGGGCGCGGCGCGGCGGGCGCCGCCGCTGATGCAGCGCGCCGGCCTGGAATGGCTGCACCGGATGGCGCAGGACCCGCGCCGCCTCGCGCGCCGCTATCTGCGCGACGATCCGCCGGTGCTCGCGATGCTGCTGCGCGCGCGGCTCGCCTCACGCGCGGCCGGGAAGCCGGCTCAGAACCTCCTGTCCTAGCCGCATCAGCAGCGATCCGCGATGCGCCGCGTCGTGCCGCGCCAGATAGGCGGCGGCGGCGGGCGACAGGGTCTGCACCGGTTGCGCCGCCATCCGCATCGCCGCCAGCAGCGCCAGCACCGTCTGGCCCGGCACGCCGTTGCGTACCCCCTTCACCATGTAGCCGACGATGCGCGGCATCAGCGCCGGCCAGCCGATGCCCCATTTGCGCGCGATGTACAGCCGGTTGCGGACGAACCAGAACCAGCGCGCGCCGGCCCAGTCGATCCGTCGCTCGGGGGCGACGCGGTGCCGCACGCACAGATCGCCGCGATAGCGGATGCGCCAGCCGGCCTGGATGGCGCGCAGGCACAAATCGAACTCCTCCCAGCAGAAGAACAGCGCGGCGTCGTAGCCGCCCGCCTGCGCCCAGGCGGTGCGGCGGATCGCGTGGCCGGCGCCGACGAAGGTGACGGTATCGAAACTCTCTCCGGCGCGGGCCATCAGCGCCTTGGGATAGCCCCAGGACAGCGGGTCGTCGTCGCCCGTCGCATCCACCAGGATGCGCAGCCCGATCGCCGCCAGCCCCGGATCGGCATCCAGGGCGGCCACTGCGCCGGCCAGCGTGTCCGTGGTGGCGAACACGGCATCGTTGTCCAACCCGACGATGACGCGTCCATGCCCCAGACCCGCTGCCCGGTTGCGCCCGGCTGCCACGCCCTGGTTGTGCGCCACCGCCGCCAGCGTCACGTCGTCGTGTCCCGCGACGGCGGCGGCCAGGGCGGCCAGCGTCTCGGGACGGGACCCCTGATCGAGCACCAGCACGTGCCGCGACACGCCGCGCTGGGCCAGCGCCGAGGTGATCGCCGCCAGCGTATCGGCCGCCCGGTCGAGCGACAGGATCAGCACATCGGCATCGTATGCGCCGGCGGGCGGACCGGCCGCCCCGGCGATCAGCCGATGCCCGGCGGCGCCGTCCCCCGGGGGCGGGGCGGGCATCTCAGCCGGCAATCGCGCCCGCCATCGGGCGGATCGCCGGCTGAGGCCGCAGCGAAGCCTTGCTGTCCGGCACGCGCATGGGCGGGCGCTTTTCGGCGACGGGACCAGGCAGTCGGGTGAACGGTGGGGGTGGCCCCGGCCGAAGCCGCGCGCCGCCATACCGGCGTCCGTTTTGGACACGCGCGCATGTCAGCCGGTATTGTTTGCCGAAGCGTTAAGTCCAGATCGGAATACGCCGGTTCAGGCGAGGTGTTCAGCTTTCAGCGGAACACCATCTCCCGCGACAGCACGAAGTTCACGCCCATTCCGGCGATCGACCCGGCCGCCACCGCCAGCACCGGCTGGCGCGCGCAGATCGCCACGAACGTCACCAGGATGGCGTAGGTGCCGCGGTTCAGCACGAAGCCGCCCAGGTTCGCCATCAGATAGCGCGCCCATTCGTGGTGCATCGGCAGGCTGCCCTGGCCGCGGAAGGTCCACAGCCGGTTCATCAGCCAGTTCGCCGTCGCCGCCACGACATAGGCAACCAGGCCCGCGCCGTACAGCCCCAGCCGGTAGCGCAGCGCATAGACGGTCGAGGCATCGACGATGAAGCCGGCCACCCCGACCACGCCGAACTTGATGAATTCGGCCAGCAGGCGCAGGCGCGCGGGCGTGGCGTGGCGGCGGAGCACGGTCTGCACCGGCGCGGCATAGCGAAGCGGGGGCCCCGCCGCAACCGCCGTCGCGCCAAACCGGCAACGTTCCGCCTGGGTATCACGGCTTGTCGCGCCGCTCGCCGCCTGCCACCGTCACCGCAGTGCAGCATTGCTCAGACCGGAGAGCTCCCGATGATCCACCGACGCAGTCTCCTGATCGGCGCCGCCGGCGCCGCCGCCGCCGGTGGTGCCCTGGCGATGCCCGCCATCGCCCGCGCCCAATCGGGCGGCGGCAAGTCCGTGCTCAAGTTCATCCCGCAATCGGACGTCACCATCCTCGATCCGATCTGGACCACCGCCTACGTCACCCGCAACCACGGCTTCATGATCTTCGACACGCTCTATGGCATCGACGCCGCCTACAAGCCGCAGCCGCAGATGGTGGAGGGGCACACCGTCGATGCCGACGGCAAGCTGTGGAAGCTCACGCTGCGCGATGGGCTGATGTTCCATGACGGGCAGAAGGTGCTGGCGCGAGACTGCGTGGCCAGCATCCAGCGTTGGGGCAAGCGTGATCCGTTCGGCCAGACGCTGATGGCCGTCACCGATGAGCTGTCCGCCCCCGACGACAAGACCATCCAGTTCCGCCTCAAGTCGCCGTTCCCGCTGCTGCCCGACGCGCTCGGCAAGCCGGGCAGCAATTTCTGCGCGATCATGCCCGAGCGGCTGGCCAAGACCGACCCCTTCACGCAGGTCACCGAGATGGTCGGCAGCGGCCCGTTCCGCTTCAAGGCGGACGAGCGCGTGGTCGGCTCGCTGGCGGTCTATGAGAAGTTCACCGGCTACAAGCCGCGCCCCAGCGGGCAGGCGGTGTGGACCTCGGGGCCCAAGATCGTGCATTTCGACCGTGTCGAGTGGCACGTCATCCCCGACCAGGCCACCGCCGCCGCCGCGCTGCAGACCGGCGAGGTCGATTGGTGGGAGAACCCGACCTCCGACATGCTGGACCTGCTGCGCGGCGCCAAGCTGAAGGTCGTCGTCAACGACCCCACCGGCAACATGGCCTGCATGCGGCTGAACGAGCTGAACCCGCCCTTCGACAACCCGGCGATCCGGCGCGCGCTGCTCAAGGTCGTCAGCCAGCGCGACTACATGGATGCGGTTGCCGGTATCGACCCGAAGATGTCGCACATGCCGGCAGGCATCTTCTGCCCCGGCACGCCGATGGCCAGCATGGCCGGGCTCGATGTCTTCACCGGCCCGCGCGACTACGCCGCCGCCAAGAAGGAAATCGCCGCCGCCGGCTACAAGGGCGAGAAAGTGGTGCTGCTCGCGCCCACCGACTTCCCGATCCTCAAGGCGCTCGCCGATGTCGGCGCCGATGCGATGCAGAAGGCCGGTCTGAACGTCGACTATCAGGCGATGGACTGGGGGACCGTGGTGCAGCGCCGCGCCAAGAAGGATCCGGTGGACAAGGGCGGCTGGAGCGTGTTCCACACCTTCTGGCAGGGCCTCGACCAGATGAACCCGGTGGGGCATGTCTTCCTGCGCGGTAACGGGCAGGACGGCATGATGGGCTGGCCCAGCAGCCCGAAGATCGAGCAGTTGCGCCTGGAATGGATCGCCGCCCCCGATCTGGCGAAGCAGCAGGACATCGCGCGCCAGTTGCAGCTTCAGGCGCTGACCGACGTGCCGTACGTGCCGCTCGGACAAAGCTTCTACGACACGTCGTATCGTCCTGATATCACGGGTGTCCTGGACGGGTTCGTCATGTTCTGGAACGTGCGCCGGACCTGACGCGGACCGGCCTGCGTCTTGCATCGAAGGCGTAGGGGCGGCGTTCGGCCGACCAACAAGACCACTTTACAGGCAGAGGCCATGCACCGTCGTACCTTGCTCAAGACCGCCGCCGCCGGCGGCCTGCTTGCCACCGGCGGCCTGGCTGCGCCATCGCTGGCGCTCGCCGCCGACACCAAGACCCTGCGCTTCGTGCCGCAGGCCGACCTTGCCAACCTCGACCCGATCTGGGGCACGCAATACGTCGTGCGCAACGCCTCCCTGCTAATCTGGGAGACGCTGTACGGCGTGGATGAAACCCTCACGCCGCAGCCGCAGATGGCCGAGGGCCACACCGTCAGCGCCGACTTCAAGACCTGGACCTTCACGCTGCGTCCCGGCCTGAAATGGCACGATGGCGGGCCGGTGCTGTCGAAGGACGCGGTCGCCAGCATCAAGCGGTGGATGAAGCGTGACGTGATGGGCGGGCTGATCGCCAAGAAGCTCGACGCGGTGGAGGTCGTGGACGACCGGACGTTCCGCTTCCGGCTGAACCAGCCCTTTACCAAGATGCTGTTCGCGCTCGGCAAGGGCAGCACGCCGGCCTGCTTCATCATGCCCGAGCGGATCGCCGCCACCGATCCCTACAAGCAGATCAAGGAATACATCGGCTCGGGGCCGATGAAGTTCAAAACCGACGAATACGTCGCCGGCGCCAAGGCGGTGTTCACTCGCTTCGACGGCTACGTGCCGCGCCAGGAAAAGGCCAGCTGGATGGCCGGCGGGCGGCACATGTATTTCGACCGCATCGAGTGGCAGATCATCCCCGATGCCGCGACCGCCTCTGCCGCGCTGCAAAGCGGCGAGGTGGACTGGTGGGAAACCCCGCTGCCCGACCTCGTGCCGCTGCTGAAGAAAAGCCCGGGCGTGAAGGTCGATGTCGCCGATCCGCTCGGCAATATCGGCAGCTTCCGCATGAACCACCTCTATCCGCCGTTCAACGACGTGCGCGCGCGCCGCGCGGTGCAGATCGCGCTCAGCCAGGCCGACTACATGACCGCGGTGGTCGGCGACGACACGTCGCTGTGGAAGACGCTGCCCGGCTTCTTTACGCCCGGCACGCCGCTCTACACCGAGGTCGGCGGCGAGCCGCTGGAAGGCAAGCGCGACTACGACGCGGCGAAGAAGCTGCTGGCCGAGGCCGGCTACAACGGCGAGAAGATCATCCTGCTGGTCGCCACCGACGTGTCGATCACCAAGGCCGAGGGCGACGTGACCGGCGATCTGCTCAAGAAGATCGGTATGAACGTCGATTACCAGGCGCTCGACTGGGGCACGGTCGGCCAGCGGCGTGCCAGCAAGGAGCCGCCGGACAAGGGCGGCTGGAACATCTTCCACACCTGGCACGCCGGTGCCGACTGCATCAATCCCGCGCCGTACAACGCGCTCGACGCCAGCGGCCCGGACAGTCCGACCTGCTGGTTCGGCTGGCCGAAATCGCCGGCCGTGCAGCAGACCATCGCCGACTGGTACGCGGCGCCCGACCTTGCCGCCGAGAAGCGGGCGATCGATGCCTGCAACAAGGCGTCGATGGATTTCGTGACATACATCCCGACCGGCTTCTTCCTGTTCAACCAGGCCTGGCGGGACAATCTGAGCGGCGTCATCAAGGCGCCGTTTCCGGTATTCTGGGGTGTGAAGAAGACCTGATCCGATGCTCGCTTATGCCGTCCGCCGCGTGCTCGCCACCATCCCGGTGATGCTGGTCGTGGCGCTGTTCGTGTTCAGCCTGCTGTATCTCGCCCCCGGCGATCCGGCGGCGATCATCGCCGGCGACCAGGCAACGCCCGCCGACATCGCGCGCATCCGCGATCTCGCTCGGCCTCGACCGGCCCTTCCTGGTCCGCTTCGGCGACTGGCTGTGGCATATCGCTGCACGGCGATCTCGGCACCTCGATCTTCACCAACCTGCCGGTCACGCACATGATCGCGCAGCGGATCGAGCCGACGCTGTCGCTGATGATCGCTGACCATGGTGATCTCGGTCATCATCGCCATCCCGATGGGCGTGCTGGCGGCGTGGAAGCATGGCGGCTGGCTCGACCGCTTGGTGATGATGCTCGGCGGTGTTCGGCTTCTCGGTGCCGGTGTTCGTCGTCGGCTACGTGCTGGCCTATATCTTCGCGCTGCAGCTCGAACTGGCTGCCGGTGCAGGGCTTCGTGCCGATCGAGCAGGGGTTCTGGCCGTTCCTGCAAAGCCTGATCCTGCCCACGGTGGCGCTCGGCGGCATCTACATCGCGCTGCTCGCCCGCATCACGCGGGCGACGATGCTGGAGGTGCTGTCGCAGGACTACGTGCGCACCGCCAAGGCGAAGGGCGTGGGCCAGACGACCATGCTGTTCGTGCACGCGCTGAAGAACGCCGCCGTGCCGATCATCACCGTGATCGGCATCGGCGTCGCGCTGCTGATCGGCGGCGCGGTGGTGACGGAAAGCGTGTTCGCCATCCCCGGCCTGGGGCGGCTGACCGTCGATGCGATCCTGCGGCGCGACTATCCGGTCATTCAGGGCGTCGTCCTGCTGTTCAGCTTCACCTACGTGCTGGTCAATCTGGCTCGTCGACCTGCTTTACACCTTCTTCGATCCGAGGATCCGCTATGATGAGCGCAACCTCCATGCCCGCCCGGCTTCACCGCGCGCCGCCGACGCTGCCGGATGTGCTGCCGCCGGTGCGCCAGCGCGGCCGCGCCTCGGCAACCTTCGATCGTACCGCCATCCCACCATCGTGGTCGGCGGCGCGCTGTCTGCTGATCATGCTGTTCATCGCGGTCTTCGCGCCCTATCTCGGCACCGTCGATCCGACCGCGCTGGCGCCTGCCAAGCGGCTGCGCGGCCGCCCTCGGCGAGTACTGGTTCGGCACCGACATGCTGGGTCGCGACGTCTATTCGCGCGTCATGTACGGCTCGCGCGTGTCGCTGATCGTCGGCTTCGGGGTGGCCTTCGCTCTCCTCGGTGATCGGCGCATTCGATCGGCGTGCGTCTCCGGCTTCGTGCGCTGGCTGGACGCGGTCGTGATGCGGATGATGGACGGCCTGATGTCGATCCCGCGGCATGCTGCTGGCGATCGCGCTGATGGCGCTGACCCGCGGCTCGGTGCCAACGTCGTCATCGCCATCACCATCGCCGCAGGTGCCCGCAGGTGGCGCGCCTGGTCCGCGGCGTCGTGCTCACGCCTGCGCGAGCAGCCCTATGTGGAGGCGGCGGTCGCGTCCGGCACGCGCCTGCCGCGGATCATCCTGGCGCCACATCCTGCCCAACACGCTGGCGCCGCTGATGGTGCAGGCGACGTATCATCTGCGCCTCGGCGATGATCACCGAGGCGATCCTGTCCTTCATCGGCGCCGGCACGCCGCCGACCATCCCGAGCTGGGGCAACATCATGGCCGAGGGCCGCGCGCTGTGGCAGGTCAAACCCTACATCGTGTTCTTCCCTGCGGTCTTCCTGTCGGTCACCGTGCTGGCGGTCAACATGCTGGGCGACGGGCTGCGCGACGCGCTCGACCCGCGCCTGGCGAAGCGGCTCTAGACGCATGGCCCTGCTCGAGGTCGACAGCCTGCAGACGCATTTCGGCACGCCCGACGGCGTGGTGCGCGCCGTCGAGGGGCTGTCGTTTCTCGATCGACGCCGGCGAGACGGTCGCCATCGTCGGCGAGTCCGGCTGCGGCAAGTCGGTCACCTCGATGTCGATCCTGCGCCTGATCGCCGGAACCGCCCGGCACGATCGCCGGCCAGATCCGCTTCCAGGGCCGCGACCTGCTGGAGCTGTCGGAAGCCGAGATGCGCCAGATCCGCGGCAACGAGATCTCGATGATCTTCCAGGAGCCGATGACCAGCCTCAACCCGGTGCTGACCGTCGGCCAGCAGATCGGCGAGACGCTGCGCCTGCACCAGGGGCTTGTCGCGCGCGCCAGGCGGAGGAGCGGGCGGTCGAGATGCTGACCCTGGTCGGCATCCCGGCACCGGAACGGCGGGTGCGCGAATACCCGCACCAGCTTTCCGGCGGCATGCGCCAGCGCGTGATGATCGCGATGGCGCTGGCCTGCAATCCCAAGCTGCTGATCGCCGACGAACCGACGACGGCGCTGGACGTCACCATCCAGGCGCAGATCCTCGACCTGATGCGCGACCTCAAGACCCGGCTCGGCTCGGCGATCATGCTGATCACCCACGATCTCGGCGTGGTCGCCGAAATGGCCGCAGCGCGTGGTGGTGATGTACGCCGGCCGCAAGGTCGAGGAAGCCAGCGGTGGAGGCGCTGTTCGCCCAGCCGCTGCATCCCTACACGCGCGGGCTGCTCGGCGCCGTGCCGAAGCTGCGGCTCCTCGCTGGAAACCAGCGGGCGCACGAAGCTGGCGGAAATCCCGGGCCTGGTGCCGTCGCTGCGCAAGCGGATCGTGGGCTGCCCCTTCGCCGGCCGCTGCCCGATGGTGACCGATCTCTGCCGCCGCGTCGCCCCGGCGATCGAGCCGCGCGGCACCCAGGGCCATCTCGTGGCCTGCCATTACGCCGGCGAACGGATGGCCGCATGACCGACACGCGCCCTCTGCTTGAGGTCAACGCCCTCAAGAAGCACTTCCCGATCAGGGGCGGCATGCTGGGCGGCATCACCGCCAAGGTGTACGCGGTGGACGGCGTCAGCTTCACCATCGCGCGCGGCGAGACGCTGTCGGTGGTGGGCGAGTCGGCTGCGGCAAGTCCACCGTCGGCAAGACCATCCTGCGCCTGCACCGACCCGACCGACGGCGAGGTGTTCCTGGACGGCGAGCGCATCGACAACATCCCCGCCGGCAAGCTGCGCCCGCTGCGCCGGCGCATGCAGGTGGTGTTCCAGGACCCGTTCAGCAGCCTCAATCCGCGCATGAAGGTGCGCGACATCCTGGCCGAGCCGCTGGTCAATTTCGGCATCGCCCGCGGCCGGTCGGAGATCGACGACCGGGTGACGGCGCTGATGGACAAGGTCCGCCTGCCGCGCGATGCGATCAACCGCTTCCCGCACGAATTCTCCGGCGGCCAGCGCCAGCGCATCGGCATCGCCCGCGCGCTGGCCCCCGGTGCCGACCTGATCATCTGCGACGAGGCGGTCTCGGCGCTGGACGTCTCGGTGAAGGCGCAGATCGTCAACCTGCTGTCGGATCTGCAGGACGAGTTGGGTCTCGCTCTGCTGTTCATCAGCCACGACCTCGCGATCGTCGAGCACCTGACGCACCGCGTGGCGGTGATGTATCTCGGCAAGATCGTGGAGCTGGCGGATCGGCGCACCCTGTTCGCGACGCCCGCACCATCCCTACACGCGGGCGCTGCTGTCGGCGGTGCCGGTGCCGGACCCGACCGCCAAGCGCGAGCGCATCATGCTGCAGCGGCGACGTGCCGAGCCCGATCAACCCGCCCTCCGGCTGCCGCTTCCACACCCGCTGCCCGTTCGTCTTCGACCGCTGCCGCACCGAGGAGCCGCTGCTACGCCCCATCGGCGACCGCGCCCACGTCTCGGCCTGCCACCTGGACGGGGTGCCGGCCACGCCCCAACGGAACGAGGCCGCCGGAACGAGGACCACGACTGCATCATTGGCGCGATCGATGCCTTGATTTGAGACCCCGCCCGCGAGCCAGCCTGAAGCCACCGGGGCGCTGATGCCCTCGGGCAGTCCCTCCGCTCCGTCGAGCACCGCCTGACGCGCCTGGAGGCAACGCAGGACCGTCTCGCTTGCCGCCAACCCGTCGCGGGATAGCCGCCCCGGCTTGACGCCGCTGCCCGCGCCATCAGATGTTCCGGGCGCTTGACCATCCCCCGGCCGGGTGACCACACTCCGCGCACGCGGCCGGCGGGGCTGCCTTTATGTCACAGGAAGAGCGAGGGGGGACGGAATGCCTCAGGTATCCCTGACGGTTAACGGCGCGAAACATACGGTCGAGGTGGAAGGCCGCACCCTGCTTGTGGAATTGCTGCGCGAGAAGCTGCATCTCACCGGCACCCATGTCGGCTGCGACACCAGCCAGTGCGGCGCCTGCGTCGTGCATGTGGACGGCGAGTCGGTGAAGTCCTGCACCATGCTGGCGCTGCAGGCCGAAGGCTGCGCCGTCACCACCATCGAGGGCCTCGCTGCCGCCGACGGCACGCTGCACCCGATGCAGGAAATGTTCCGGGAACATCACGCCCTGCAATGCGGCTTCTGCACCCCCGGCATGGTCATGAGTGCCATCGACCTGGTGCAGAGCCACCCCGAGGGCCTGACCGAGCAGGAAATCCGCGAGGGCCTGGAAGGCAATCTGTGCCGCTGCACCGGCTATCATAACATCGTCAAGGCGATCGCCGCGGCCTGGCCGCTGATGCACGGCAAGGAACTTCCCGCGGCGGCGGAATAGCAAGGCTACGACAGCCAACGAACAAAACGCCGTCATCCCCGGGCCTGACCCGGGGACCCCTCACCGGGGTGGCCGGGTCGAGCCCGGCCATGACGGGTGAATGAACAGGGGGATGGAATGGGTTTCGAGGGGATCGGCGCCTCGGTGCGGCGCAAGGAAGACCAGCGGTTCCTGAACGGTCGCGGAAACTACACCGACGACATCAACCGTCCCGGCCAGCTTCATGCCTGCATCAAGCGGTCCGACCGCCCGCATGCACGCATCGTCGGCATCGACACCGCCGCCGCAAAGGCGGCCCCTGGTGTCACCGCGGTGTTCACCGGTGCCGACATCGACGCCGACGGCGTCGGTGGCATCCCCTGCGGCTGGCAGATCCACAACAAGGACGGCTCGCCGATGGCCGAGCCGAAGCATCCGGTGCTGGCGGTCGGCAAGGTGCGCCATGTCGGCGACCCGATCGCCGTCGTCATCGCCGAAACCCGCCAGCAGGCCAAGGACGCCGCCGAGCTTCTGGTCATCGACCTCGAGGATCTTCCGGCCGTCGCCGACGTGCGCGACGCCGTCGCCCCGGGTGCCGCCCTGGTGCACGACGATGCGCCAGGCAACATCTGCTACGACTGGCATATCGGCGACAAGGCGGTGGTGGACGCCGCCTTCGCAGGTGCCGCCAGGACCGTGTCGCTCGACCTGACCAACAACCGGCTGATCCCGAACGCGATGGAGCCGCGCGCCGCGATCGGCGAATACGACGTCAATTCCGGCGACTTCACGCTCTACACCACCAGCCAGAACCCGCACGTGATCCGCCTGCTGATGGGCGCCTTCGTGCTGCACATCCCGGAAAACCGGCTGCGCGTCGTCGCCCCCGATGTCGGCGGCGGCTTCGGCTCCAAGATCTACCACTACGCCGAGGAAGCCATCGTCACCTGGGCGGCGGGCAAGGTCCGCAAGCCGGTGAAGTGGACCGCCGAGCGCACCGAAAGCTTCATGTCCGACGCGCATGGCCGCGACCATGTCTCCACCGCGGAAATGGCGCTCGACGCCGAGGGCAAGTTCCTCGCCCTGCGCGTGCGCACGCTGTGCAACATGGGCGCCTACCTTTCCACCTTCGCGCCCTGCGTGCCGACCTACCTGTACGCCACGCTGCTCGCCGGGGTGTACAGCACGCCGGCGATCTATTGCGAGGTGAAGGCGGTGTTCACCAACACCGTGCCCGTGGATGCCTATCGCGGCGCCGGCCGGCCGGAGGCGACCTACCTGCTGGAGCGGCTGGTCGATACCATTGCCCACGACACCGGCCTCGACCGTGTCGCCATCCGCCGCAAGAACTTCATCCCCAGCGACGCCTTCCCGTACCAGACGCCGGTCGCGCTGCAGTACGACAGCGGCGACTACGAAGCGACGCTCAAGAGCGCGCTCGACGCGGCCGGTTTCGCGGGCTTCGAATCCCGGCGCGCTGCGGCCAACGCCAAGGGCAAGCTGCGCGGCATCGGCATCTCGACCTATCTCGAAGCCTGCGGCATCGCGCCGAGCGCGGTGGTCGGCTCGCTCGGCGCCCGCGCCGGACTTTACGAAGTCGCCAATATCCGCGTGCATCCGACCGGCAGCGTGACGGTGTTCACCGGCACGCACAGCCACGGCCAGGGGCACGAGACGACGCTGGCGCAACTCGTGTGCTCGCAACTCGGCGTACCGCTCGATCAGGTGGAGGTCGTCCATGGCGACACCGCGAAGATCCCCTTCGGCATGGGCACCTATGGCAGCCGCAGCCTCGCTGTCGGCGGCTCGGCCATGGTCAAGGCGATGGACAAGATCATCGCAAAGGGCCGCAAGATCGCCGCCCACCTGATGGAAGCCTCGGTCGACGACATCGAGTTCAAGGATGGCAAGTTCACCGTCGCCGGCACCGACAAGGTGAAGACCCTGACGGACATCTCGCTTGCCGCCTACGTGCCGCACAACTACCCCATCGAGGAGCTGGAGCCGGGGCTGGAGGAGACCTCCTTCTACGATCCGAAGAACTTCACCTATCCCGGCGGCTGCCATGTCGCCGAGGTGGAGATCGACGCCGACACCGGGACCGTTTCGGTGGTGAACTTCACCGCGGTCGATGACGTGGGCCGCGTCATCAATCCGATGATCGTGGAAGGCCAGATCCAGGGCGGCGTCGCGCAGGGCATCGGCCAGGCGCTGCTCGAAGCGGCGATCTACGACAAATCGGGCCAGCTCATCAGCGGCTCGATGATGGACTACACCATGCCGCGCGCCGACAACCTGCCGAACATCAAGGTCGGCAACGAAACCACGCTCTGCACCCACAACCCGCTCGGGGTGAAGGGCTGCGGCGAGGTCGGCGCAATCGGCAGCCCGCCGGCGATCATGAACGCCGTGGTGGACGCGCTGAAGGAATACGGCGTGCGGCATCTGGACATGCCCGCCACGCCGCAGAAAATCTGGTCGATCATCCAGGCCGGCCAGCCCCGCATGGCCGCCGAATAGGAGCACGACGATGTACGATTTCGCTTACGAGAAACCCGGTTCGATCGCCGACGCCGTGAAGTCGCTGGGTGCCGACCCCGAGGCGAAGCTGCTCGCCGGCGGCATGACCTTCATCCCCGTGCTCAAGCAGCGCCTGAACAAGCCCTCGAAGGTCGTCGATCTCGCCAAGACCGGCATGACCGGCATCACCAGCAGCGGCAATACGATCACCATCGGCGCGATGACCACGCATGCCGCCATCGCCGCCAACGCCGACATCGCGGCGAAGATCGCCGGCCTGTCGGAAATGGCCGGCTGGATCGGCGACAACCAGGTGCGCCATCGCGGCACGATGGGCGGCTCGCTGGCCAACAACGACCCCTCGGCCTGCTACCCCGCCGCCGTGCTGGCGCTGGACGCGACCATCAAGACCAACAAGCGCAGCATCTCCGCCGGCGACTACTTCCAGGGCATGTTCACCACCGCGCTGGAACCCGACGAGATCATCACCGAGATCAGCTTCCCGGTACCCGAGAAATCGGCCTACGAGAAGTTCCGCAATCCCGCCTCGCGCTATGCCATGGTGGGCGTGTTCGTCGCCAAGACCGGCGCGGGCGTGCGGGTCGCGATCACCGGCGCCGGCCAGGACGGCGTGTTCCGCCACACCGAAATGGAGAAGGCGCTGTCGGCGAACTTCTCGGCCGATGCCATCGCCGGCATCGTCACGCCGGCCACCGGCCTGAACAGCGACATCCACGCCAGCGCCGAATACCGCGCCCACCTGATCGGCGTGATGGCCCGGCGCGCCGTCGCACGAGCGAAGTAGCAACCCGACCCAACGCGTCATCGCGAGCCGCCGCCCAGGCGGCCTGCGATGACGGGTGGCGGTGGGGCGATTGCGATTTGCCGCAGCGTGGCGCTAAATCCGCCCTCTTTGAACCGGGGGTGGCGGGCATGAAACGTAGGACTGTCCTGAAGGCGGCTCTTGGCGGCGCGGCGGCGGTGATGGCCGCGCCCGCGATCGTGCGTGCGGCGGATGCCACCACGCTGACCTTCGCGCCGCAGGCGGATGTCGCCTCCCTCGATCCGGTCTGGACCACCGCCGACGTTACCCGAAACCACGCCTTCCTGGTCTTCGACACGCTGTATGGCCTGGACGACAACTTCCAGCCGCATCCGCAGATGGTCGAAGGCCATACGCTCAGCAGCGATAAGCTGGAATGGAACCTCACGCTTCGCGATGGGCTGAAGTTTCACGACGGCACCCCCGTTCTGGCGCGCGACGCAGTGCAAAGCGTGAAGCGTTGGTGGCAGCGCGACACCTTCGGCGCCGTGCTCGCCGCCGCCACCAACGAGATCTCCGCCCCATCGGACAAGGTGATCAAGTTCCAGCTGAAGAAGCCGTTCGCGCTGCTGCCGGACGCGCTGGCCGTGACCACCAACATGTGCCCGATCATGCCGGAGCGGCTGGCCAAGACCGATCCGTTCAAGCAGGTGTCGGAGATGGTCGGCAGCGGACCGTTCACCTTCTCGGCCGCCGAGCACGTCTCCGGCTCGAAGGTCGTCTATCACAAGTTCGCCGGCTACGTGCCGCGCACCGGCGGCCCCGCGCAAGGCACTTGCGGCCCCAAGACCGTGCATTTCGATCGCGTCGTCTGGACCGTAATCCCGGATGCGGCGACCAAGGCGCAGGCGCTTGCCAGCAACGAGATCGACTGGTGGGAAAACCCCGTGATCGACCTTGTGCCGCAGCTCAAGGGCAACAAGGACGTCGTCGTCACGGTGAAGGACCACACCGGCGAGATCGGCTGCCTGCGCTTCAACGAGCTGTATCCGCCGTTCGACAATCCGGCGATCCGCCGCATCGTCTCCAGCGCGGTCAACCAGCAGGACTACATGCAGGCGGTGGCCGGCGCCGCACCCGATCTGATCATGCCCGAGACCGGGCTGTTCGTGCCGGGAACGCCGATGGCCAACAATGTAGGCCTGTCCAACATGGTCGGCATGAAGGATGTCGCCAAGCTGAAGAAGGAACTGGCCGACGCCGGCTACAAGGGCGAGAAGATCATCGTCATGGTTGCCTCCGACTTCCCGACGATCAACGCGATCGGCGAGGTTGGCGTCGACATGATGCAGCGCATCGGCTTCAACGTGGAATTGCAGTCGCTCGACTGGGGCACCGTGGTGCAGCGCCGCGCCAGCAAGGAGAAGCCGGGCAGTGGCGGGTGGAACGTGTTCTTCACCTTCCTCGGCGGCCCGGGCAACGTCTCGCCGGCATCGAACATCGCCATCCGGGCGAGCGGCGGCAATGCGTGGTTCGGCTGGCCGAACATTCCGAAGCTGGAAAACCTGCGCCTCTCCTGGTTCGACGCGCCCGACCTCGCGGCCCAGCAGAAGGTCTGCCAGGCGATCCAGGCCGAGTGGTGGAACGGCCCGACCTATGCCAACACCGGCGGCTATTTCCAGCCCACCGCCTTCCGCAGCAACCTCAAGGACATCCCCGAAGGCATCCCGCAATTCTACCGGGTCAAGCGGGTCTGAGCCTTTCGTGTCCCTGCATGTCGTGGTGATCGGCGCCGGCATCGTCGGCGCCGCCTCGGCGGTCGAACTGCTGCGCGACGGTCACCGCGTCACCATCCTCGAACCCGGGCCGCCGGGCGGCGAACAGGCGGCCAGCTATGGCAACGGCACCATGCTGAGCCCCTCCTCGGTGGTGCCGATGTCGCTGCCCGGCATGTGGCGCCGCGTGCCGAAATACCTCTCGGACCCGCTCGGCCCGCTGGCGATCCGCTGGGCCTATCTGCCGCAGGTCGCACCTTGGCTCTGGCGCTTCCTGCGTGCCGGATCGACCCAGGCGAAGGTCCGCCGGACGGCGAAGGCGCTGCGCGCGCTGCTCGCCGACTGCCCCGAGCGCCACCGCCGTCTCGCCGAGGAGGCGGGCGTGGGCGACCTGATCCGCAAGCCCGGCCTGCTCACCGTCTTTCCCGACCGCGCCGCGTTCGAGGCCGAGGCCTTCGCCTGGGACGTGCGGCGGGAAAACGGCGTGCGCTGGCTGGAACTCGACGCCGATGCCCTGCGCCAGCAGGAACCGGCCCTGGACCGGCGCTACACTTTCGGCCTGCTCATTGAGGATTGCGGCCAGTGCCTCGATCCCGGCGCCTATGTCGCCGGTCTCGTCGCCCACGCCCAGGCGCAGGGCGCGGAACGGCGTCAGGGCCGCGCCACCGGCTTCGCCGTCCAGTCCGGGCGGCTCAAGGCGGTGCAGGTGGAGGGGCAGGACGCCATCGCCTGCGACCGCGCGGTGATCGCGGCCGGTGCCCGCTCGCGCGCCCTTGCCGCCGCCGCCGGTGACCGCGTCAGCCTGGAAACCGAGCGCGGCTACCACGTGATGATCGCCGACCCCGGGATCGCGCCGCGCTACCCGACCATGCCCAGCGACGGCAAGATGGCCAATGTGATGACCAACCAGGGCCTGCGCCTGGCCGGACAGGTCGAGCTGGCGGGGCTGGACGCGGCGCCCAACTGGAAGCGCGCCGAAATCCTGCGCGATTTCGCGCTGCGCACCTGGCCGGGCCTGCCCCGCAACCTGCCCGCCGACCGGGTGAAGGTATGGATGGGCCACCGGCCCTCCACCCCCGACGGTCTGCCCTGCATCGGCCCGGCCTCGGGCTGCGCCGACATCGTGCACGCCTATGGCCATGGCCATATCGGGCTGGCTGGGGGTGCCATGACCGGCCGCCTCGCGGCCGACGTTGTGGGCGGCCTGCCACCCACCATCGACCTCGCCCCATTCTCCCCGCAACGGTTCCGCTGATCGCCATGGCCGCACCGCCGAAGCGGAAGCGTCTGCGCAAGACACCGCCGATGCCCGAGGCGGATGTGCGTCCCTTCCTCGAAGCCCTCGCGCGTGCCAACCCGGCACCCAAAAGCGAACTCGACTACGCCGATCCCTACACGCTGCTGGTTGCCGTCGTGCTCTCGGCGCAGGCGACGGATGCCGGGGTCAACAAGGCGACGCGGAAGCTCTACGCGGAGGCCGCCGATCCCGCCGCCATGGTTGCCCTCGGTGTCGAGGGGGTCGCCAGGCACATCCGCACCATCGGACTGTGGCAGGGCAAGGCGCGCAACGTCGTCGCCCTCTCGCAACAGCTTCTCGACCTGCACGGCGGCCGCGTTCCCGCCGACCGCGCGGCGCTGGAGGCGCTGCCCGGGGTCGGGCGCAAGACCGCCAACGTCGTGCTCAACGTCGCCTTCGGGGAGGCGACGATGGCGGTCGATACGCACATCTTCCGCCTGGGCAACCGCACTGGCATCGCACTGGGCAAGACCGTGCGGCAGGTCGAGGACAAGCTGGTCAAGCGCGTGCCGCCCGAGATGCTGCGCGACGCGCATCATTGGCTGATCCTGCACGGCCGCTATGTCTGCAAGGCGCGCACCCCGGAATGCTGGCGCTGCGTCGCCGCCGCGTGGTGCCGCTTCCCGCACAAGACCCCGCCGCCCGTTCGCAAGCCGCCGGCGCGCGGCATGTCGGCCGCACCCGCATGATCCGGATCGACCCGGCGCGGGACGTGCTCGGCGTGGTGGACGTGCAGCCCACCTTCATGCCGGGTGGGGAGCTGCCGGTCGCCAATGGCGATGCCGTGGTGCCGGCGATCAACCGCCTGCTCGCCGGCCCCTTCATGCACGGCCTCGCCACGCAGGACTGGCACCCGCCCGGCCATTCCTCCTTTGCCAGCAGCCATGCCTCCAAAGTTCCGTACGATACGATACAGATGCCCTATGGCTCCCAGGTCCTGTGGCCCGACCACGCGCTGCAGGGCACCGCCAACGCCGCCCTCCACCCGGACCTGCTGCTGAACCGCCTCGACCTCATCATCCGCAAGGGCAACGATCCGGCGATCGACAGCTACTCGGCCTTCACCGAGAACGACCGGCGCACCAGAACGGGCTTGCACGGCTGGCTGCAGGAACGCGGCTTCCGCCGCCTGTTTCTCGCTGGCCTGGCCACGGATTTCTGCGTCGCATGGTCGGCCGAGGATGCGGCTGCGCTGGGCTATTCGGTGTTCGTCATCGCCGACGCCTGCCGCGGCATCGGGCTGCCGGACCCAACGCACGGCGACACGATCGCCGCCGCGCGTCACCGCCTCATCCAGCGCGGCGTCACCTGGATCGAGAGCGGCGAGGTGGGCTGAGGCGGGGTAGGCGAACCCCCGCCGCCCTCGGAGGTTTGAGAATCGACGGGCACAACGGCCAACCGTCGGGCCAGTGCGGCCAGGAGAAAAGAAATGGGAAGCGAATTGGCGGGAAAGGTCGCCGTCGTGACGGGGGCCGCGTCGGGCATCGGTTTGGCCAGCACGGAGGCGATGCTGGCCGCGGGCGCGCGCGTGGTGATGGTGGATCGTGACGGCCCGGCGCTCAGGGCGCTCGGCGACAAACACGGCGATGCCGTAATCCCGCTGGTCATCGACCTGCTCGATCCGGCTGACTGTGCCTCGCTACTGGCGAGAGTCCTTGAGAAAACCGGACAACTCGACATTCTGCACGCCAATGCGGGAACCTACGTCGGCGGTGACCTGATCGATGCCGACACGGGCGCGATCGACCGGATGCTGAACCTCAACGTCAACGTCGTGATGAAGAATGTGCACGACGTCCTGCCCCACATGATCGAGCGCCGGACCGGCGACATCATCGTCACGAGCTCACTTGCGGCCCATTTTCCGACCCCGTGGGAGCCGGTCTACGCGTCGTCGAAATGGGCGATCAACTGCTTTGTCCAGACGGTGCGGCGGCAGGTGTTCAGGCACGGCATTCGCGTGGGCTCGATCTCTCCCGGCCCGGTCGTCAGCGCCCTGCTGGCGGATTGGCCGCCGGAGAAGCTGACCGCGGCCCGGGAATCGGGAAGCCTGCTGGAGGCCTCCGAGGTGGCGAACGTCGTGATGTTCATACTGACGCGACCACGCGGCATGACGATCCGCGACGTGGTCATGCTGCCGACCAACTTCGACCTTTAATGTCCCAGATCCGAATTTCGCGATGCGAATTTCAGATACAAAGTGGGCACCGGCTCGACAAGTTCGTGGCCTGCTCCAATAGCAGGCCACTACGGTCCGCTGGAGTTCCGCGACGGCTTCCGATCACGTTGCCGGCACGGCCCGACCGCCATCATTACTGGATCCGGCGCGCAACCGGCTGGGAGAGACCCGAGGCATCGGCGCCCGGCCAATCCGGCCCTGCGGGCGCGGACTGGCCGGGGACTTGGGAATCGGTCAGTGGACCAAAGCGGGGAGCATCTCGTGCTGCAGGATCGCGCCGATCGCGGTTTCGAGCTGTGGCGCCACCGCCATGGGCGAACCGTCCGCGGCATGGATGGCGAAGCCCGGCGCACCGTTGAACACCACCGGCTTCACATAGGCGATCTGCTTCACGCCGAGCTGCGCGAACTGCATCGGCGTCAGCTGGCGGACATCGACCAGACGGGTCTGCGCTTCCGCGACATCCTCGTCGTCGGTGTCGGTATCGGTGGGAGCATTCACGTTCATTGTCGTTCTCCTGTGCGGCGTCGGCCCGTCATTGGCGCCGTCGCCTCGGCTTCGGGCCCGCGATGCGGCGCCCATTCGGCGTATCCTCAGCCTCGGCCGTCCAATTCGTCCCCGTTCAATTCGCGGCTGGCCAATTCGCGATCGGCGATGCGGGTCGGAACCGTGCCGTTGCCGGCACTCTCCGCGCGGCTGATGCGGATCGTTTTCACCCGCGCTTCCGGCTGCGGTCGCGCGAGATCGATATGCAGCAGGCCGTTGTCGAGCCAGGCGCCCTTCACCTCGATCCCCTCGGCCAGCACGAAGGCCCGCTGGAACTGCCGCGCGGCAATGCCGCGATGCAGGAACACGCGCCCCTGCGTGTCGTCGTTCTGGCGGCCGCGGATCACCAGTTGGTTGTCTTCCTGGGTGATCTGCAGATCGTCCATCGTGAAGCCGGCAACCGCGAGCGTGATGCGCAGCCCGGTCGGCCCGGTCTGCTCGATATTGTAGGGCGGATAGCCGTCGGACGACGTCTTCGACGCCCGCTCGAGCATCTGCTCGAGATGGTCGAAGCCCAGAAACAGCGGCGAGGTGAACATCCGCGTGGTCATCGGCCCCCTCCTGCGAGCGAAGCGTGCCGGCGGGACCCGAATCCGGCATCCCGACCGCACTGAGATTGGCAGGCTGGCGCGCTGTTGCAAGGGTGCATGCCTGGTGCCAGGCAGCGGCTTCGCGGCCCGTTGATCCGCATCCGGCAGGACGCTACATCGGCCGCCGTATCGGTGACTGAAACGATCCCGCGCCTGCCGATCCTGATCGCGCCGCACCCCAGCCTGAAGGCCCGCGCCCGGCCGGTGACGCCGGCCGATGCCGGCACCGTGCGCGACCTGGTACCGCAGATGTTCGCCACGATGTACGACGCGCCCGGCATCGGCCTCGCCGCGCCGCAGGTCGGCGTCGGCCTGCGCCTTGCCGTGATCGACCTGATGGCCGACGAGAAGCGGGCGCCGCTCGTGCTGGTGAACCCCGAGATCGTCGCCGCCAGCAAGGACATGGCGGCGCGCGAGGAAGGCTGCCTGTCGCTGCCCGGCCAGTATGCCGATGTGACGCGGCCGGCGGGGGTCACCGTGCGCTACGACGACGAGAATGGCGTGCGCCACGAGATCGAGGCGGACGGGCTGCTCGCCGCCTGCCTGCAGCACGAGATCGACCACCTGGACGGCGTGCTGTTCGTCGATCACCTGTCGGCGCTGAAGCGCAACATGATCCTGCGCCGGCTGGCCAAGGAGATGCGGCAGAAGCGCGAAGAGGCCGCATCCCGCTGAGCCTGCGCCTCGCCTTCATGGGCAGCCCCGATTTCGCCGTGCCGGCGCTGCGGGCGCTGCACTGCGGCCGGACACGCGGTCGCCGCCGTCTATTGCCAGCCGCCGCGGCCGGCCGGACGCGGGCAGGCGCTGCGGCGCTGCCCGGTGCATGTCGCGGCCGACGCGCTGGGCCTGCCGGTGCGCACGCCCGCGCGGCTGCAAGCGCGATACCGAGGCGCAGGCGGCCTTCGCGGCCCTGGACCTGGATGCCGCGGTGGTCGCCGCCTACGGGCTGATCCTGCCGCCGGCGATGCTGGATGCGCCGCGGCGCGGGCTGCCTGAACATCCATGCCAGCCTGCTGCCGCGCTGGCGCGGCGCGGCGCCGATCCAGGCGGCGATCCTGGCCGGCGACGCGGAATCCGGCATCACCATCATGCAGATGGACGCCGGGCCTGGATACCGGCCCGATGCTGCTGGCCGAGGCGGTGCCGATTGGCCCGCATACCACCGCCGCCTCCCTGCACGATGTGCTGGCCGAGGTCGGCGCACGCCTGATCCTGCGCGCGCTTGCGGAGAACCCCGCGTCGCACCCGCAGCCCGAGCAGGGGGCGACCTACGCTCCGAAACTCAGCCGGGAGGATGGGCTGATCGACTGGTCGCGCGATGCCGCGGCGATCGAGCGGCAGGTGCGCGCGCTCAACCCGTGGCCCGGCACGTTCGAGCACCTGGGCGGGTGGGACGTTGAAAGTGCTCGCCTGCACGCTCGCTGACGGGGCAGGGGCGCCGGGCGCCGTGCTGGACGAGCGGCTGACGGTCGCCTGCGGGCAGGGCGCGGTGCGCCTGCTGCGCGTGCAGGCGCCGGGCGGGGCGGCGATGGATGCGGCCGACTTCCTGCGCGGCCACCGCCTGTCGCCCGGCAGCGTTCTCGGCGGATGATCCGCTGGGCGCTGCTGATCGAATACGACGGCGCCTCCTTCGTCGGCTGGCAGCAGCAGCGCAACGGGCTCTCGATCCAGGCGGTGCTGGAGGATGCGGCGGGACGGCTCAATGACGGCACGCCGGTCGCCAGCATCGTCGCCGGTCGCACCGATGCGGGCGTGCATGCGGCCGGCCAGGTCGCCCAGATCGACCTGCCGGATCGCTGGACGGGCGACAAGCTGCGCGATGCGCTGAACTTCCACATGAAACCGCATCCGGTGGTGGTGCTGCGCGCCGCGCCGGCGCCCGAGGGCTGGAACGCGCGCTTCTCGGCGTCGCGCGCGCGCCTATCGCTACCGCATCCTCGATCGGCGCAGCCGGCCCGCACTGGATGCAGGCCGGGTATGGCACATCCCGCACCGGCTGGACGCGGCGGCGATGCACCGGGCGGCGCAGGCGCTGCTGGGGCGGCACGATTTCACCAGTTTCCGTGCCGCGTCCTGCCAGGCGAACAGCCCGCTGCGCACGCTCGACCGGCTGGACGTGCGGCGTGCCGGCGACGTGGTGGAGATCGTCGCCGAGGCGCGCAGCTTCCTGCACCACCAGGTCCGCAACATGGTCGGCACGCTGAAGCTGGTGGGCATCGGCCAATGGCCGGAACCGCGCGTCGCGGCGGCTTTGGCGGCACGCGACAGGGCCGCGGCGGGACCGACCGCCCCGCCCGAGGGGCTTTGCCTGACCGGCGTGCGGTACGACGTCGATCTGTGGCGCACTTAGGCAGCGCCCACGGGGCGCTTGCTGCCTGTGTTGCTGTCGATTTCGTACGGCGGGCTGAAGCCCGCCCTACGGGTTCACTGATCGAGTATGACGGCGCCCCCTTCGTCGGCTGGCAGCAGCAGCGCAACGGGCTCTCGATTCAGGCGGTGCTGGAGGAGGTGGCGCACTCGACCTGCCGGATCGCTGGACGGGCGGCAAGCTGCGTGATGCCTGAACTTCCACATGAAACCCCATCCGGTGGTCGTGCCGCGCGCCGCGCCGGCGCCCGAGGGCTGGAACGCGCGCTTCTCGGCGCGCGCGCGTGCTTATTGCTACCGCATCCTCGATCGGCGCAGCCGGCCCGCACTGGATGCAGGCCGTGTATGGCACATCCCGCACCGGCTGGACGTGCGGCGTGCCGGCGACGTGGTCGAGGTTCTGGAAGAGGCGCGCAGCTTCCTGCACCCTCAGGTGCGCAAATTGGTGGGCACGCTGAAGTTGGCGGGCATGGGCCAGTGGCCGGTGACCCGCGTCGCGGCCGCACTCGCCGCGCGCGATCGTGGAGCGGCCGGCCCCACCGCGCCGCCCGAGGGCCTGTGCCTGTTCGAAGTGCGCTACGATGTGCGCCTGTGGGATGACGCCTGAGGGTCAGCTTCCTGCCGTTCCGGTGCGGCTCGCGCGACCTCGTGCGGGCGCCTTTTTCGCCATCGGCGTCTCCTGACGGTCGCCCTGGTCGGTCATCAGGCTCGGAAATTCACCCAGGTTCTCCTGCAGTTCCGCCTCGTCCACGACGTCGCCCGCCGCGGGCTCGCCGCGCGTCATCGGATTGGGCAGCAGACCGGCTCCCGCGCTGTCCTCCATGCCGATCAACTCGCGCGCCCGCTCCCAGAACTCGTCGGCGCGACCCTCCGGACAGCCATCGGCCTCCCATAGAAAATACGCTCGCTCGCGGATGCGAGTCTCATGCTCCGGTGTGTCTTCCAGAGGGTTTGCGGTGGGGTTGTCGCTCATTGTCCGTCGCCTTTGCTTGCCGGAGCAAAATCCCGGCGGCGGCGGTTGGTTCCCCGCCTAGCGCAGCCGCTCGGCCTCGTCGGGCGTGCTCACGGTCACGCCGAGGTCGGCGACCAGCCCGTTCGAGATCGCGTAGACCCAGCCATGGATGGCCAGCTTCTGGCCGCGCGCCCAGGCGTCCTGCACGAACACGTCCGAGGCGACGTTGCGCACCTGGCGCATGATGTTCAGCTCGCACAGCCGGTTCAGCCGGACGCGCTGGTCGGCGATGGCGTCCAGCTCGGCGCGGTATTCGTGCTGCAACTCGCGGATCGGATGCAGCCAGTGATCGACCAGGCCGCGCCGCTGCCCATCGACCGCCGCCGCCACGCCGCCGCAGCCGTAATGTCCCACCACCAGGATGTGCTTCACCTTCAGCACATCGACGGCGAATTGCAGCACCGACAGGTAGTTGGCGTCCTGCGGCGGGGCCAGGTTCGCCACGTTGCGGTGCACGAACAGCTCACCCGGGTCCAGGTCCACGATCTCGTTGGCCGGCACCCGGCTGTCGGAGCAGCCGATCCACAGGTATTCTGGCGCCTGCTGGCCTTCCAGCCGGCGGAAGAACCCTGGGTCCTGCGCAACCTTGCGCTCGGCCCAGTGGCGGTTGCGCGTCTTGAGATGATCCAGCATATGCCTGCCCGAACGATTGGGGGAACAGTGCGGCATCCGCCGACGCCTTGTCACGCGTGGAGGGGGCCATGCAGTCGGCGGGTGGCGCCCTATGCCGGCAGCCGCTCCCGCTCGTTGCGCTCGCGGAGCCATCCCGCCGCGGTGATGTCGATGCCGCCCAGGCTGGGCAGCGGATCGTGGCGCGGCCAGGGGTCGCTCTGCACGCCGTGGCGCTTCAGCACCCGCGCCAGCTTGCGCTCGACCCGCTCGGCTGCCTGGGCGATCTGATCGGCCGGTCCGGGCCGCCCCAGGAAGTAGCCCTGCACCCGCGGTACGCCCAGCCGGTGCAGGATCATCAACTGCTCCTCGGTCTCGATGCCCTCGACGACCAGCAGGATGTCGAGCGAGCGTGCCAGGCTGACCAGCGATTCCATCACCGGGATCGCGCGCGGCTCGGTGCCCAGCCCGTCGACGAAGCAGCGGTCGGCCTTCACCAGACCAAACGGATAGCGCCGCAGATAGGCAAGCGAGGCGTGGCCGGTGCCGAAATCGTCGATGATCGGCAGCACCCCGAGGCCACGCAGGTCCGTGACGGTGTTCATCATGCGGTCCGGATCGGGCACCGCCGCGGTTTCCGTCACCTCGATCACCAGCCGGTCGGGTTCCAGGCCCGAGGCATTCAGTGCGTCGCGCACCAGCGCTGTCACGTCCAGCAGCGCGATGGTCACGGGCGAGATGTTGACCGACACGCGCCAGGGCACATGCCAGCGCGCCGCCGTGGCGCAGGCGGTGCGCAGCACCCAGCGGTCCAGATGGCTGACCAGACCGCTCTCTTCGGCGATCGGCACGAAATCGGATGGCCCGACCTGGCGGCCGTCCGGCAGCGTCCAGCGCACCAGCGACTCGTAGGCCGCCACGCGGCGGCGGGCCAGGTCGACGACCGGCTGGAAGTGCAGGGCGAACTGTTCGTGTCGGGGCGCCAGCAGCACCTCGCGCAGCTTGTCCTTCATCATCAGGCGGCCCAGCCCGATGCTTGCCGCGCCGGCGCGGCGCCGATCGGCCACCCTGCTTGTGCCGCGCCCGTCGCGCTTGGCCGCGGTCAGCGCGGCATCGGCGGCGTTCACCAGCTCCTCCGCTGTGCGCGCGTGCAGCGGCTTATGGGCGATGCCGATCGACATCCGCAACGGAACCGCCTGTTCGTCGATCGCAAACAACTCCAGCAATGCGGCATGGAGTGCGGCCGCACGCTGCTGGGCCTGTGCCGGATCGGCGTTGCCATCGGTGAGAATGGCAAAGGAGTCCCCGCTCAGGCGGAACAATCGCTCGCCCCGGGCGCTGATGCAGCGCAGCCGCCGTGCTACCTCCCGCAGGGCTGCGTCGGCACCGCCATGGCCGAAACTGTCATTCAGCGCTTTGAAGTGATCCAGGTCGAGCATGAACAGGGTGGCCGCGCGCCGGCCCAGTGCGGCCAGCGCCGTATCGAACTCCCGGCGGTTCGGCAGGCCGGTCAGGGGGTCACGACGCGCCTCGTCCACCAGCCGAAGCGAGGCCGCATGCAGTTGCAGCGCCGCCATGACGGCAGCGGCCAAGGTCTGCAGTTGCGCCAGTGCCTCGGGGCTCGGGCTGCGCGGCCGTGCGTCGGCCACGCAGAGCACACCGACTGCATGACCGCCGTTATCGACGAGCGGGGCGCCGGCATAGAAGCGGATATGCGGCTCGCCGGCCACCACCGGCAGATCGATGAACCGGGCGTCTTCAAGGGCATCGGGAACGCACATCACCCGATCGGGGTGAAGGATCGTGTGCGGGCAGAACGCGTCATCGCGGGGCAATTCCTGGACCGGCAATCCCTCGACCGCCTTGAACCAGTGCCGGTCGGAGTCCGAGAGGGAAATCGCCGCGATCGGAACATCGAACAACTGGCGGGCGAGGCGCACGAAACTGTCGAAGACATCGCTCGCCGGCGTGTCGAGTATTTCCAGATCACGAAGCGCCTGCAGCCGCTCAGCTTCGTTGGGGCTCAGTGGTGCAGGCGGCATCCGAGACCCTCCATCAGGCGGTTACGGTACGGCGACAACCCTTTCCGATTGATGAAGCAAAGCCGGACCGAAACTTTTCGTCCCGGTCTGCCCCACGCGGGGAAACGGGGCATGACGGCGTCTTGGCGGGCGGTTAGCGTTTTCATGGTCGGATTCGCTGAACGCAGCCCGCACGCAGCGCGCACCGGCACTGGAGGGGATCTTGAAGACAAAGTCCATTAATATTGTCAAAAAAGAGAAGAAACATGCTAATATCGAACCAATTTCTAAACCGCCCGTTGCGTTGGTCACATCCCCCCAGGGGAGCTACGCCGACGGCACGCCGTTCGACCGCGTCCAGTACATCGAAGCCAAGCTCATCCTGAAGCCGGACGGGTTCACCTCGGTCCGCGCGTTTCGCGATTTCGGCAGGATCGTGCAGAGGACCGCAAAAAAACTCGGTGTCGGCTTCATCGAAAATTCCCGTTCCGAACTGCGCCCCGAGGTGCGGGAGATCGTGTTCGGCGATACGCCGGATTTCCGGCTCTACAATAATGCCTTCATCTTGCGCCGCCGGATCAGCTACGTCGATGGATTTCCGGTCGGCGATCCCGAAATCGTCTTCAAGTTTCGTCATCCCGACGAACGTGCGGCCACCGCGCTCGATGTTCGTCCGCAGATTGCTGGTGCCTATCGCATCAAGTTCAAGGCCGAGGTGCTGCCACTCAAGGACCGGCCGGGCGGATTCCGCATCCTCTATTCGCACAACTGTCAGTTCGGACTGAGCCAGGCGCGGCCGGTCGGCGGCTTCGCGATGGGGGACCTCAGCCACGTCTTCCCCGCCCTCGGGACGCTGAAGACGCCGCTCGAGGAGCGCGTCACCCTGGTCAACGAAGGCATCATCGAGGAAGTCCTGCTGCCGCTCGGTCAGCTCGACTTCGGCGGCGGCACGCTGGCCAAGTGCGACGTCTCGCTCTGGCGCACCCGCGGCGAGCATCGCTCGCTGGTCGGCGAATTCGCGTTCCAGGCCAAATTCGACCGGCGCGAGGCGGTTTCCCAGAAAGCCAGGAAACTCGGCGGACTTTTCTACATGACGTTGCAACAGGAGATCGCCGACATGCTCGCCCTCGGTGTCACCAAGACCGGCATGGTCTACCGGCTCAAGGGCAACCCGCCGAAAAGCCATGAGTGACCGTCCGGCGGCCCCGGCTCCGGTGCCGGTCGGCGCGATCTTCCGCGAGTTTCTCGTCATCGGCGCCACCAGCTTCGGCGGCGTGGTGCCCTATCTGCGCGGCCGGCTGGTGGTGCGGCGGCGCTGGCTCGATGACCGCGACTTCGTCGAGATGCTGTCGATGAGCCAGAGCCTGCCCGGCCTCAACGCCACCAACATGGCGGTGCTGCTGGGCGACCGGCTCCGCGGCGGGATCGGATCGTTGGTAGCGATCGCAGGCATCTGCCTTCCCGGTGCGCTGCTGATGTTCGCCGTCGGCCTGGTGTTCCGCGGCCATGCCGAGATCCCCTGGTTCGCCGCCGCCCTGAAAGGGGTCGCCGCCGCCGCGGTCGGGCTGATCCTCTACACCGTGTTCCAGCTCAGCCAGAAATCGCTCGACCGCCACATGGACCTGGTGTTCGTCGCCATCACCGTGATCGCGGTGAACCACTTTCACCTGTCGGTGCTTTGGACCCTGCTCGGCGTCGGCCTGCTCGCCATCCTCTGGCATCGCCCGCGCAAGCCGACGGTCGCCGCGGCCGGTGCGCCATGAGCCAGCTTCCCGCGCTGGTCCGGGTGTTCGCCTATCTCTCGCTGCTCACCGTCGGCGGCGGCATGGCCGCGTTCCCCGAGTTGCAATATCTGACGGTCGATGTCCACCGGTGGCTGACGCAGACCCAGCTGATCCATCTCTACAGCATCGGGCAGATGGCGCCCGGGCCGAACATGATGATGATCGTGCCGATCGGCGACTGGGCGGGTGGGGCGCTGGGTGCTGCAATCGTCCTGATCGCCTTCTTCGGCCCGACCGCGCTGCTCACCTTCGGGGTCGGGCGCCTGTGGTCCCGGCTGGAAGCCTGGCCGTGGCGCGATGCGATCCAGCGCGGTCTCGCCCCGGTCTCGATCGGGCTGCTGCTGGCCGGCTGCTTCACCATGGCGAAGGGGGCGATCTTCGGCCGCGAAACCGCCGCCATCGCCGCCTGCGTCCTGCTGATCCTGCTGCAGTTCCGCATCAATCCCGCTCTCCTGATCGCCGCAAGCGCAGTGATCGGCGCGTTGACGCTGGGGTAGGCCTGGTTTCACTGGGCCGCTCGCTGACCGGCCTGGCTCTCCGCCCGCGAATTCAGGCTGAGGCGCCACCGTCGGCCGAGAGGGCTTGCAAGCGGCGGCCAGTCGCCCTCAGCATGACCTCATGCCCGTGACGATCCGCGACGCCGACCCGGCCGACATCCCGCTCATCACCGCCATCTACGGCCACGCCGTCCGCCATGGCCGCGCCAGCTTCGAAACCGAACCGCCCGACGAAACCGAGATGGCGCGCCGCCACGCCGCCATCGCCGGCCAGGGCATGCCCTATCTGGTCGCGGAGCTGCCCGGTGCCGGCGTCGTCGGCTACGCCTATGCCGGCCCCTACCGCCCCCGACCGGCCTACCGGTTCAGCCTGGAAAATTCCGTCTATGTCGCGCCCGATCGCCAGGGCGCGGGCATCGGTCGCGCCTTGCTGCCTGCACTGATCGCGTGCAGCGAAGCGCTGGGCTACCGGCTGATGATCGCGGTGATCGGCGATTCCGCGAATCAGGCGAGCATCCGCCTGCACGCGCGCTGCGGCTTCGCGCATGTCGGCGTGCTGCCGGCGGTCGGCTGGAAGCACGATCAGTGGCTCGATACGGTGCTGATGACGCGCCCGCTCGGCCCCGGCGCCGCCGAGCCGCCTCCGCCAGGCCGGTAGCGCCGGGCACCAGAACGGGCTGACCGGGTCAGACGTTCGGCGCGCTGTATCCGGTCTTGGTCTCGTGCGCGTGCTTCATCGCCGTCTCGGCTTCCTTGGCGGTGAGCAGCGTCGTCGTCTCGAAGCGCGAGAACCCGCCGGTCGCGGTGGCCGCCATCGAGCATGCGACGACCGCTGTCATGTCGGGAAACTCGCAGATCGCCAGGCCGTCGTATTCGCCGAGGGCGAGGTAGAAGGTGTGCATCCTGCCACCGAAGCCTTCGATCAGCGCCCTGGCGGCGCCGGTGCGGTCATGCGGCTTGGCGACCAATGCCTTCGCCGATTTGTCGGTGTATTGCCAGCGAATCATGTAGTGCGTCATTGCGTCCTCCCTGATGTGCGCTTTGCGCTTCTTGTCCGGAACGCGGTGCCCATGGCGGGCAATGCACACTGCGCGCGGGCCCGCGCTTTCTCAAGCATTTCGCGACGACTGTGGGACGCTTCGGAAGATCCGCGCCGCCGGCCAGGCAGCGAACATCTAGGGGCTGGCGGCGGCCTGCTTGCGATGGGCTGTCGGTTCGGCGCCGTATTGGCCGGCCCGGATGAGATCAGGGTCGAGCGGAACGTCGCGGCGCACGGCGCCCACGGCACCCAGTGCCGGCGCGGGCTGGCCGTTCACCAGCAGCACGAGGCCGCCGGCGTTGCCGGTGCTGAGCACCAGCGCGGGTTGATCGGGCACGGACCACGTCTCCCCTGCGCGCAGGATGCGCGCGATCAGTGCAGCGCCCTGGCGGTTGCGCACTTCCACCCAGGTATCCTTTTTCGCCTGCAACACGATCCGGTCGGGCGGTAGTGGCGGCGGGGCCGGCGGTGCCGGTGTCGCTGAGGCCGCGACGACCGGCACGGGCGCCGCTGCCGGGGGTGCCGCCGGCACGGCGACCGAGGCGGGTGCCGCAACCGGCGGCGCTGGCGTCGGTGTGGCGGTGGCGGGAAGCGAAGGGGCAGGCGGCGGCGAATTGGCGGCTGGTGCTGCCGCTGTCGCCGTCGCCGGGGGCGGCTGGGGCGCCGCAGCGTCGACAGGCGAAGGGGCAGGGGCAGGGGCAGGGGCAGCGGCAGTCGGCACCGGGGCGGCCGGCACCGGCGGCAGGCTCGTCATCGCCTCCCTGGCGGCGGGCTGCGACGCCGCGGCGTCGGCGGCCGGTCCAGGCAGCAGGCCGGCGGCATGGATGCGATCCATCAGCAGCTTCATGTTCGCCGGCACGGTCAGCAGCACGGCGGCAGCGATCAGCACGGCGCCGATCAGGATCGTGAGCGCCAGCACCCAGCGCAGCGAGCGCCGCGATCCCAGCACCTCCAACCTGACCGTCAGGTCCTCGATCGACGCGCGGTTGCCCTGGGCGAAACGCATCAGGCGCGCGGCATTCTCCTCGCCGCGTTTCGCGAGATCGGCGGTCTGCTGGGCGACGGCGTCGATGCGGGCACCGAGTGCCGCGATCGCCTCGCTGGCCGCGCTGGTCTCGGCCGCCTGCGTCATGCGTGAGCGCAGCCGGTCCGCGTCGCGGCGCAACTCCTCCAGTCCGCGCTCGATGCGGGCGAAGTCGGCCGCCTCGTCGGCAGGCATGGCGGAATCGCTGGGCATGGGATCGGTCGGCGGAGCCGCGCCCGACGGCGACGGCTTTCCGTCCATCACGCGCTGCATCTCCGACTGCAACAGGGCGAACTGTTGCTGGATTTCCTGCGCGCTCTCGGCACCTTCATCCGGCTGCGCCATGCCTGCCCCCAAGCGGTTCGGGTTTCAACGTTCCGGCGCACCGCCGTACAAGGTTTCCGGTGCGACCAGCGGGGCGGCGATCTCCGCCAGGCCGCCGGGCACGCCGGCGCGGAAGAAGCAGCTCCGGCGTCCGGTATGGCAGGCGACGCCGGTCTGGTCGATCAGCAACAATACGGTGTCGCCATCGCAATCCAGGCGAAGCTGCTGCAAATGCTGTGTCTGCCCCGATGTCTCCCCCTTCCGCCACAGCGCGTTGCGGCTGCGGCTGAAGTAGCAGACGCGGCCGGTCGCCAGCGTCTCGCGCACCGACTCGGCGTTCATCCAGGCCATCATCAGGACCTCGCCGGAGTCGTGCTGCTGTGCGATGGCGGCCACCAGGCCGGCGTCGTCGAAACGGATCGCGGCCAGCACGGCTGCGATCATGGCATCGTCGGCCGCCGATCCCATCTCAGGCGGTGTTATGGTCGTCGGTGTCGGTGTCATCGCATCGGTCCCTGATTGCGCCGGTTTGCGCCGGCATGCCCAAGGTGGAAAAGCGCCGAGGGTTCAGACAAAGAGGTTTGCATTATGGCGGGTCATTTCACCCCGCGCACCGATACGCTGCTGAGCCACGCGGATGCGATCTGCACTGGCCGCGGCGCGCGGCTGACCGATCTGCGGCGGCAGGTGCTGGGCCTGATCCTGGATGCCGAGGGTCCGACCGGCGCCTATGACCTGCTCGACCGCCTGCGCGGCTCGCGCGGAAAGGCAGCCCCGCCGACGGTGTATCGCGCGCTGGACTTCCTGCTGGAGCAGGGCCTGATCCATCGCGTCGAACGGCTGTCGGCCTTCGTCGGCTGCGTATCCCACGGGGACGCTGCGCACGGCCATGCCGCGCAATTCCTGATCTGCCGCCGCTGCGGGCAGGTGACCGAGATCGATGATCACGCGCTGGCCGAGGCGCTGGGCCGCGCGGCGGCGCGGGCCGGCTTCACCGTGGGCAAGGCGACGATCGAGGCTGAGGGCGTGTGCGTCGCCTGCGCGCGCCATCCCGATCCCGCCGCAGAACCGGGCGCGCCGACCCGGGCCGGCTAGCGGCCAGCGCAAGGCCGCCATGCGCCGATGCCCGCGGTCCGATTGCGGGTTGCACCTGACGTGCGTTGCTGCAACCTGCGCGCCGGAGCGGGAGAGAGACGCCATTCATGCGGCATGTTGGATCGACGGGCCGGCGCGCCACCGCGCGTGCCATGGCCACCGGCTTGGCCGTGCTGCTCATTCTGCCGCTCGATGTCCTGCCGGTGCAGGCGCAGACGCCCGCGCCCGCCGTGGCCCCACCTCTCGCCGCTCCGGCCGGCGCCGCAACGGCGGATGCAACGACCGCCTTCAGCACAGAGCAACTCGACGCCCTGCTCGCGCCGATCGCGCTGTATCCCGATACATTGCTGACCTCGATCCTGATGGCGGCGACCGAACCATTGCAGATCGTCGAGGCGAAACGCTGGGTGGACGACCCGGCCCACAAGGGGCTGACCGGGGATGCGCTGACGCAGGCGCTGGCGGCCGAAAGCTGGGACCCCAGCGTGAAGGCGCTGGTGCCGTTCCCCGAGGTGCTGGACATGCTGAACAGCCATCTCGATTGGACGCAGCAGCTTGGCTACGCCTTCGCCACCCAGCAGGCCGACGTGCTCGATTCGGTGCAGCGGCTGCGGCGTCAGGCGCAGGCGGCAGGGCACCTGCAATCGAGCCCGCAACAGGTCGTCGAAACCCAGGGTGAGGCGCTGGTGATACAGCCGGCCAACCCGCAGGTCGTCTACGTGCCGACCTACGACCCGACCGTGGTGTATGGCGGGTGGCCCTATCCGGCCTATCCGCCGGTCGTCCTGCCGCCGCCGCCCGGTTATGCGGTGGGCGCGGCGCTGGCGACCGGACTCGCATTCGGCGCGGGAGTCGCGATCACCGCCGGGCTGTGGAACCTGGCAACGCCCAACTGGGGCTGGCGCGGCCCGGGCTATGGCGGGGTGAATGTCAACGTCAACCGCTGGAACAACGTGAACGTCAACCGCCCGCCTATCCATAACGGGACTTGGCGGCCGCCGCCGTCCGGCAGGCCCGGCGGCTGGAATGCCGGCCGGCCGCCGGCCGGCCCGGTGGGGCGGCCGGTGCGTCACAACGGGCTTCCGGCCGGCGCGATCGGGCGTCCCAGCGTTCCGGTGCAGCGTGACCTCGTGAACCGGCCGGTCCGGCCGCCGGGCAACCCGCCGCCGTTGCAGCGCCCCGGCAATAACAGCCCGCAGCGGCCGGGCGGGAACGCCCAGCAGCGGCCCGGCGCAGGCAATGCGCCGCAACGGCCCGGCGGCAGTCCGCCGCAGCGGCCCGCTACCGGTGGCGGCACGCAGCGGCCACAGGCGCCGTCTCAGGGCGCCAACCGGCCCGTCCAGCGGCCGCAGCCGCCGCAAGCCCCCAACCGGCCGGCCCAGCGACCGGCCCAAGGGGCCCCGGTGCAACGCCCGGCCGGCAATGGCGGCGGCGCTTTCGGCGGGATGAACCAGGGCCGCCAGGCCAACCAGTTCGCCAACCGGGGCAGCCAGAGCCGCGGTCCGGCGCCGGCGGCGCGTCCGGGCGGCGGCGGCCCACGTGGTGGTGGTGGTGGCGGGCCGCGCGGCGGCGGGGGTGGCCATGCCGGCGGTCTGCGGCACCGGTAGCGAAGGAGCGGCTAGATGACACGCAATGCCCCGCGAACGGGCCGGTCGCACGCTCTGCTAGGCGCCATGCTGACGGCGCTGCTGATGATCGGCGCGGCGGCGCGCGCCGCACCTGCGCAAAAGACCTTTGCCACCCCCCAGGATGCCGTCGCGGCGCTGATCGCCGCAGTCGGCACCGACCGGCCATCCGCGCTGGTCGCGGTGCTGGGGCCGTCGGCCGAGACGCTGGTTTCCTCGGGCGATGCCAATGCCGACGCGATCGCGCGAAAGCATTTCCTGGACAATTACGCGGCGAAGCATGCGCTGGTCGAGGACGGGCCGGGCCGCATGGTGCTGCAGGTCGGCACCAACGACTGGCCGATGCCGCTGCCGATCGTCGAGGCAGGCGGACGCTGGCACTTTGACTCGGCGGCGGGCGCGCAGCAGATCGTCGATCGCCGCATCGGCCGCAACGAGATCGCCGCGATCCGCGTCTGCCTGGCCTATGTCGATGCCCAGCAGGACTATTTCGCCCGCGCCAAGGCCGCCGGTGGACCGGGCGAATACGCCCAGCATCTGGTCAGTGCCCCCGGCGAGGAAGACGGGCTTTATTGGCCGCAGCAGGATGGCCAGCCGGAAAGCCCGTTCGGCCCGCTCGTCCGCCAGGCGATGGAGGACGGCTACCCCGGCGAACTCGTCTCCGGCCACCCCGTGCCGTACGAGGGCTACTACTTCCGCATCCTCGCGCGGCAGGGTCCGGATGCGCCCGGCGGGGCCAAGGCGTATGTCGTGGATGGCCGCATGACCGATGGCTTCGCGCTGATCGCCTGGCCCGCGACATATCGCGCGTCGGGCGTGATGAGCTTCATCGTCAACCAGGACGGTGTGGTATTCCAGAAGGACCTCGGGCCGCAGACGGCGGCGAAGGCGGCGGCGATTACCAGCTTCGATCCAGACCTGAGCTGGGCCAAGGTCGATCTGGTGGACAAATAGCGGCGAAGGCCGCGCCGAGTTGGGCGCAAATCGGGCAGCGCCCACGGCGTTTTCGGATACGCGCCATGCCGCCTGAAGGCGCGACGCGGCGCCGCGACCCGGCGTAACGTTACGCTCGGATCGTCCAGGACACCCAACCAGTCATGTCGGCCTCGCAGCATTTCGCCGCGCCGCGCATAGCCTTGTCTTCTGCGGCCGTGCACCGGCTGCTGTTCGCCTTCGTCTGCCTGGTATGGGGCACCAACTGGCTGGCGATGAAGACCGGAGTCGCGGTGGTGCCGCCCGGGATATTCTCCGGCCTGCGCTGGACCACGGCCGGGGCCGTGCTGCTGCTGTGGCGCTGGTCGCGCGGCTTCCCGCCGCGCATCAAGCCGCGCCTCGCCGGCCGGCTGATCCTGACATCGGTGCTGCTGGTCACCTTCAATGCCGTGATCCTGCTCTACGGCCTGCGCTATGTCGGCAGCGGCCTCGCCTCGGTGGTCAACTCGGCACTGACGCCGATCTCCCTTCTCGGGTTCAGCGTCGCGCTCGGGCAGGAGCGGTTCAGCGCGCGGCAGGCCGGCGCGATCGCGCTGGGCGTCGCCGGCATCCTGGTGCTGTTCGGCCCGGCGGCGATGGCGGGCACGCTGGACGGAATGACGCTGCTGGGCACCGCCGGCATCATCATCGCCTGCCTGTCGTATTCGCTGGGCTCGGTGCTCTCGATCCCGCTGATGCGCAGCATGCCGCCGACCGAGATGGCGGGCATGAGCAACTTCATCGGGGGGCTGATGCTGCTGGTGCTGTCGCTGATCTTCGAGCCGGGTGCCTGGGCGGCGATGAGCGGCAACTGGGGTATCGCCGCCTGGGTGTCGTGGCTGTTCCTGCTGCTGCCTGGATCGCTCGGCGCCACGGTGGTGTATTTCTTCCTGGTGCGCGACTGGGGCGCCAGCCGCACCGGCACCTATGCCTTCATCTCGCCGGTGATCGCGGTCATCCTGGGCATCGTCGTCCTCGGCGAGCAGGTGCACGTCAACGACGCGATCGGCATGGCGCTGATGCTGTGCGCCGCCGGACTGGTGTTGCGCAGGACCTGACGAAGACGGAAAGGAACCACCGCGATGCGCGTCTCGACCGTGCTGCCCTATCAGGACTGGCGCCAGTGCGGCCCGGCGGCCCAGGCGGCGGAGGCCGAGGGGATCGACGTGATCCAGTGCCCCGAACTGGCCAACGACCCGTTCATCCCGCTGGCCTTCGCGGCGATGGGCAGCACAGCGGTCGAACTCGTCTCCTCGGTCGCCATCGCCTTCCCGCGCAGCCCGATGATCGTCGCCAACCTCGCCTGGGATCTGGCACGCCACTCGCAGGGCCGCTTCGTGCTCGGCCTGGGCAGCCAAGTGCGCGCGCATAACGAGCGGCGGTTCAGCGTGCCGTGGGTCGCGCCCGCCGCACGGATGGCCGAATACGTCGAGGCGCTGCGAGCGATCTGGCGTTGCTGGGAAACCGGGGCGAAGCTCGACTACCACGGCACGCATTACAGCTTCACCCTGATGACGCCGGAGTTCTCGCCCAGGCCGCTCGGCCTGCCGATGATCCCGGTGATGATCGCCGCGGTCGGCCCGCACATGCTGAAGGCTGCGGCGCGGCATTGCGATGGCGCCCGGCTGCACGGCTTCAACACCCGCAAGTATCTCGAGGACGTGGTGCGCCCCGGGCTGCAGCAGGAACTGACGGCGGCGGGCAAGTCGTTCGAGAGTTTCGAGGTCACCGGCGGCGGCTTCGTCGTCACCGGGCCAGACGAGGCGGCGGTGGCGGCGGCGGCCGAGAAGATCCGCTACCGTGTCGCCTTCTACGGCTCGACGCCGCAGTATCGCGGGGTGTTCGACATCCACGGCCTGACCGATCTGGGTGTGCAGCTGAACGCGGCGACCCGGCGTGGCGCGTGGAGCGAGCTGGCCGCGATGATCCCCGACGAGGTGCTGGACCTGTTCGTTGCGCGCGCCACCTACGACAAGCTTCCGCAGGCGGTGGCGGATCGCTTCGGCGGTGTGACGGATACGGTGTCGATCGACTTCCTGCCCGGTGACGACGCCAGGACACGGCGGAAGGTGATAGATGGGATCAAGGGGATTCCCAGCCGCTTCCGGGGCTACGCGACGCGCTGGAATTAGCGGACGGCTGCGCACGCGCCGCAAAGAAGACCCTGATCGTCTCAGTCGTTTCTTTCAATACTAAATCAGCAACCGTCGGCTGATGGCGATGACGCGATGCGCTTCCGACCAAAGTCCGAACGGCTCCAGCGCATCGAGCGGCGCCCATGCCGCCTCGGTCACGTCGGTCGCGGCGCGCGCATCGCCCGCCACCCAGCGCGCGCAGAAGTCGATGATCGTGTAGTGGTACTGCACGCGGCCATGGGGATCGCGTCGGATGCTGTCCACCACGGCAGCGAACTGCAGCGGGCCGACCGCGATGCCGGTTTCCTCCAGCAGCTCCCGCCGTGCCGCCGCCTCGGCGGTCTCGCCGATATCCTGCGCGCCGCCGGGCAGCGTCCAGCTGCCGACATTCGGCGGCTTGCCGCGCCGCACCAGCAGGACCGCATCGTCGCGCAGCACCACGACGCCGATGCCGACGATGGGACGGGCGGGATATTCCCGGTCCGTCACGGTTTCGCCGCGGCCGCCGGGGCCGGCGGCGACGTCGGTGTTGCTGCCGCCGGCGATGCGGGCGCGGCTGCGGGAGGCGGCGGGGCCTTGAGGTCGTCCAGGGTCGGCACCAGCGCCTTCTGCTTCCAGCTGCCGACCTGATAGGTCCACCCGGCAAGGCGCGCATTCAGCTTCGCCGCCTCGGGCGCCGCGTTGGGACCGGTGCCGGCGGCGCTGAAGCGCACCCACAGGTCGCTACCCGCCTTGACCGGGTTCGCGGTGATCGCCAGCCCGTCCTTGGTGGTGAACACCGCAGTGCCGAGTGCCTCGCCCTTCGGCGCCTCGGCGTCCGGCCGCACGTCCTGCAGGCTCAACAGTTCGAGCGCGCGCTGCACGTCGTCCAGGTGGTCCTTGTCGAGCGGCGGATGGTCGGCCGGCTGCTGCATCGTCAGCGCATCGCCGGTGCGTGCCAGCAGCAGGTGCGAACCGCCGGTTGTGACGCTGACCGTGGCGATGTTGGCAGGCTTGATGTCCATGATGTCGCGATCCAGCCACGCCAGCGCATCGTTGTCCACGTCCAGCCGGCCCTCCGCGAGCCAGGTCTGATCGACGCCCGGCCTGCGCACATAGACTTCCTCCGGCAGATTGCCCTCGGCACGCACGCGCGAATGGCCGGCGATCAGCGCGGCCATGACATGCCCGGCGGCATCGGTGACGCGCACCAGCGTGGAGTTGGCGTCCTTGCCGGTGGGGTCCTCCAGCCCGAGCTTGCTGAACTCGGCCGGATCGGCGGTCCGCTTCTCGCGCAGGCGCAATTCGGCGATGCCGGTCAGCAGGCCGCGCAGCTTCGCCATGTCCACCTTGTAGCCGCCGCGCTCGGCAAGGCCCCAGTCATCCGCCTTGGCGTTGCGTACCAGGCGGAGTGTGATCGCGCCGTGGTCCAGTTCGACCTGCGCCGCATCCGCCAAGTGCGCCGACAGATCGGGGAACATCAGCCGGCCGGCGTTCTCCGTCGTATCGGTCTGCGGTTCCTGTGCGACGCCGAAATACCAGCCGCCGGCGAGCGCGATGACGCCGAGGACGACGAGGACCGCGAGCGTGCGCGGCTTCACGGCCGGGCAGCCATGCGCCGGCGGCGGCGTATCAGCGCCAGCGTGATCGCGCCGATGGTCAGCAGTACCGGGCACCAGCACGATGTTGAACAGCAGCAGCTCGGTCTCAAGCCGGGAGATGTCGCGGTTGAGGTCGAACTGCACGGCGCGCAGCTTCGTTCGGGTCGCAACGATGTCCTGCCGCGCCGCCTCGATCGCCTGGCGCTGCGCCGGGGTGATGACGACCTCCGACCGGTCCTTGCCGTTACCGCCTTGCCGCAGGTCCGTCAGCTGCTTCTCGGTGGCTGCCAGGTGCTGCTGCAGCGCCTGCTCGTCTGCTCGTAGCGCGCTTCGGCTGCGGCCTGCATATGGTCGATCAGGTCGAACGGCCGGATCGCCGCACCGCGCGCGCGCAGGCCGATCAGCGCGTCGCCGCCGGCGAGCGTGCCGACCAGGTTGGCGACGAAGGCGCCGTTGTCGCTGAACGGCGTCGTCTGCTGCTGGCCGAAGAAGTCTGCTCTGCTGCACCCAGAAGCGGTCGGCCAGGATGTCGCTGTCGGCGACCACCACGATGTTGGCGGGCTTCGTCGTCGCGGCGATGTAGGCCGGACGCGCCGCCGGCGCTGCCTGCCCGGGCTTCGGCGCGGGCAGCGGCGGCGGCGCCGTGAAGGCGGATTTCAGCATCCCGTGGAGCCGCGCCGCGATGACCCGCGGGCCGCCCTCGGCTTGAAAGCCGGCAAGGATCTGCGGCCGGATCGGGGATTTCGCACCTTGTCGACCGGGATCAGGCCGGATTGCGGCGCTGCTGCTGAGCAGCGGCGTGAAGTCGATCTTGGCGTCCGGCGTCCTTCGTGCAGATAGCCCGAGCGACGCGACCGTCACCTGCTGCAGATCCGCCGTCGCCGGATCGTTGTGCGAGATGCCGTCGCGTGATGTTGAACCACGCGAGGTAGTCGACACGGCCTGCGTCTGCTCGACCGGGCGGCTGCACGCGCCACGCGCCGTCCAGGTCGCCGACGACATGGGTCGGATCGAAGCCGATGCCCCAGGCGTCGAACAGGCGCTTGAGGTCGGAGGACGGTGTCGGTGGGCGGCATCGCCCGACGGGTCGGGGATCGCCGCCTCGGCCTCGCTGTAGGGATCGACCATCACCATCAGCCGCGCCGCCGCGCATGACGAACTGGTCGATGGCGTACTGCGTCGCATCGCGACAGATGCTGCGCCTGCGCGACCAGCAGCACCTGGATGTCGGGATCGATCACCTGCGCGTCGGTCGGCACCATGCGCACCGTGTTGGTCTGCCGCAGCAGCGTCATCGACCGCATAGGGCTGGCCGCCGCCCTGGCCGCGCATCATCATCATCATGCGCGGATCGCCGTCCAGCGGCAGCGAGGACATCACGCCGACCACCGGTCGCGCCGGGTTGGACAGTTCGTAGATCAGCTTGGTCAGGTCGTATTCCAGGAAGCGTTCGCGGTCCGGCTGGAGGAAGGCGATGGTGCGCTCGTCATCCAGCAGGTTGGTGCCGGCGATGCCGAAATAGACCTGCTCGCCCGACTGATCGACCGGCACGCCCTGCAGCCCGTAGGCCATGCGCGCGGTCCTCGGTGTCGCTGAACGGCTCGGGGTCGTAGAATTCCAGCCTGACCTTGCCGTCCGAGGCCTGCGGCGTATTCCTCCAGCATCTCGCGCACCCGGTCGGCATAGGCGCCGTAGGCGGGCATCGTGCGCGCCGAGCTGGCGCGAATAGAACAGCCGCAGCGTGATCGGGCTCCTTCAGGCCGGCGAGGATCGCGCGTGTGCCGGGCGAGAGCGTGTACAGGTGCTGCTGCGTCAGGTCGAGCCGGTCGTTGGCGAGGCGCGCATCGGCGAACATGTTGATGCCGACGACGATCGCCAGCGACCGCGAGCACGCCGACGAAGGATGACAGGGCTCGCAAGCGCATCGCGCTCAGTCCGCCTTGCGCTGTTCGACGATGACGGTGTTGAGGAACAGGCAGAAGCCGATGAAGCTCGGCGAAGTAGATCAGGTCGCGCAGGCTCGACCACGCCGCGGGTGAAATCCTGGAACCGGTCGAGCACGCCGAGGCGCCGCGCGATGTCGGCCAGCACCGGCGCGTGCGTGCCCAGGAAGTCGGTCACCACCGGATAGGATGCGACGGCGAACACGAAGCAGACCGCGACGGCCAGCACGAAGGCGATCACCTGGTTCTTCGTCGCGGCCGACAGCGCCGATCCGACCGCCAGGAAAGCGCCGGCAACCAGCAGCGCGCCGACATAGCCGCACGCGATCACGCCGTTGTCCGGGCGGCCGAGGATGTTGACGGTGATGACGAACGGGAAAGGTCAGCAGCAGCGCGATGGCGCAGAACGCCCAGGCGGCGAGGAACTTGCCGAGCACCGCCTGGGTCTGCGTGATCGGCAGCGTCAGCAGCAGCTCGATGGTGCCGAGCCGGCGCTCCTCGGCCCACAGCCGCATGGTGATCGCCGGCACCAGCAGCAGGAACACCCAGGGCAGGAAGACGAAGAACGGGCTGCAGATCGGCCTGGTTGCGGTCGAAGAAGTTGCCGAGGTTGAAGGTCAGCGCGCCCTGCAGCACCAGGAAGATGACGATGAACACGCTCGGCGACCGGCGTGGCGAAATAGCCGCCCAGCTCGCGCCGCGCGATGATCGCAGATGGTGCGCATCAGGCGGCCTCGGCATCGGTCAGCGCGCGGAACACGTCGTCGAGCTTGCCGGACGGATGGCGCGACTGCAGCTCGGCGGGGGTCGCGTCGGCGACGATGCGGCCGGCGGCGATGATGATCGCCCGCGTGCAGACCGCATCGACCTCCTCGAGGATATGCGTGCTGATGACGATCGCCTTCTCCGGCGCCATGCGGCGGATCAGCGCGCGCACCTCGTGCTTCTGGTTGGGGTCGAGGCCGTCGGTCGGCTCGTCCAGCACCAGCACCGGCGGGTCGTGCAGCAGCGCCTGCGCCAGGCCGACGCGGCGCTTGAAGCCCTTGGACAGCGTCTCGACCGGCTGCAGCCGCGCCGGGCCGAGGCCGGTGAGTGCCAAGGGCGGCATCGACGCGCGCGGTGCGGTCGATGCCCGGCATAGCCGCGGATGCCGGCACAGAAGCGCAGGAAGCCGGCGACGGTCATGTCGGGATAGGTGGGCGCGCCCTCCGGCAGGAAGCCAAGTTGGCGGCGGGCCTGCAGCGCCTGCGACTGCACGTCGTGGCCGCAGATGCGGGCGGTGCCGGCGGTGGGCGTGACGAAGCTGGCGAGCATCCGCATGGTGGTGGACTTGCCGGCGCCGTTGGGGCCGAGGAAGCCCAGCACCTCGCCGCGCGCGACGGAGAAGCTGACGGCATCGACGGCGGTGAAGCTGCCGAATCGCTTGGTCAGGCCCTCGATCTCGATCAGCGCGGCGTCCCCCGGAAGTCCGGCCGGGGGGAATACCGCAACCACGCGCCGATGCAACCCGTCCGCGGCCGGATGACGCAGGATTAACCCGTTACGCGGAGGAACTCCGACGGCGCGGTCTAGCCTTTGACGCCGCCCATGGTGAGCCCGGAACTCATGTGCCGGCGGAAGGCGTAGTAGATGACGATGGGGGGCAGGGCGTAGATCACCGCCGTCGCCATCATCAGGTTCCACGGCGCCTCGTCGCTGTTGAGGAACCGCCCCAGTGCCACCGGCACGGTCATGTTGGTGTCCGATGACAGCAGCAGGAACAGATAGAGATACTCGTTCCAGGCGAGCAGAAGCGCGTAGGTGCCGACCGCCACCATCGCCGGCGCCATCAGCGGCAGGTAGACGCGCCAGTAAATCTGCCACGGTGTCGCGCCGTCGATGCGCGCGGCATCGTCGAGATCGACCGGGATGCTGGTGCCGTATTGCTGGAAGATGAAGATGGCATACGGAGTCGCGAAGGTGACCTCGACGAAGATCACCGCCCAAAGGTGGTCGGACAGTCCGTAAATCTGCATCACGCGATAGAACGGGATCGCCAGGAACGACATCGGGATGACGTAGGTCAGCAGCGCGGCGTTGCTGATGATCCAGGCGCGGCGCAGGCGCAGCCGGCCGATGGTGAAGCTGGTCAGCGTGCCGATCGCCAGGGTCAGCACCGCTGTCGCCACGCCGATATAAAGGCTGTTGCCCATGTCGCGCCAGAAATGCGCAACGTACCAGTAGGACTCGGTCAGCACCGTCCAGAATCCAGCCAGCGTCGGACTGGACGGCCACAGGTTGCCGCTGAACACGTCGTCGCTCGATTCGAGTGCAACCGAAACCATCGTGTAGAGCGGCATCAGCGTCCACACGAGGATGACGAGGCAGGCAACGACCTCGACGCCCAGCGCCATCGGCGATTGCCTGCGGCGTCGGTTCCGGCGCGGCGCCGGCAATCCGGCTGTCGTGGCGCTCACATCTGCACCTGATTCTTGGCGAGCTTGCGCATAAGCACAATGACCAGCGGGATGAGCAGCGGCAGCGCCGACATCACCGCGGCCATGCCAAGCTGCGGACTGCCGACCTCGAAAGCGTCGCGGATGCCGAGTGTCGCGAGCACATGCGTCGAAAGCCCTGGGCCGCCGCCGGTGACGAAATAGACGGTGTTGAAGTCGCCCAGCGTCCAGATCGTCGAGAGCAGCGTGCAGATCAGATAGAGATTGGCCAGCAGCGGAAAGGTGACATGGGTGAACCGCTTGAAGCCGTCGGCGCCGTCCATGTCGGCGGCTTCATACAGCTCCTTCGGGATCGCCATGCGCCCGGCCAGGAAGATCACCGTCCAGAACGGCATCCACTTCCAGATGTAGGCGACGATCACCGACCCCATCGCCAGCCAGCGGTCGTTGAGCCAGGAGGGGCCGTTGATGCCGAACAGCGCGTAGAGCAGGTTGTTGAGGAAGCCCCACTCGCCGTTCAGCATCCAGTGGATGGCGATGAAGGTCGGGATCGCCGGCACCGCCCAGGGCAGCATGTAGACCAGCAGCAGGGAACGCACCCGCCAGTTGCGGCGCATGAAGAACCCCGACAGCATCAGTGCGCCGAACAGATGCAGGTTAACCCCGAGGGCGAGGTAGAGCAGGGTGTTGACGACGGTTTTCAGGTAAATCGGATCAGCGAACAGCTCGGCGTAGCTCGCCGGATTGTGGCCAAGCCATAGGCCGTAGGCGACCGGATAGATCACGAACAGCAGAAAAACCAACGCATATGGCACCAGGAAAGCGAGCGCCCAGTTGAGGTCCGATCCGTGCAGCCCACGGTTCCACAGGCGTTGCCGCCTGGGGCTGTGGAGCGCACCCTGGGCCGGGGCGAAGGTGATGCTGCCGTCCATGAGGGCGGCTCAGGTCTGGCTGATCTGGTATTGCGAGAAGATTGCCTCGACGCGCTTGAACGCCTTGTCCACTGCCTGGTCGGGCGCCATGCCATTGATGATATCGGACTCGGCCACGGCAAAGACGTGCTCGGCCTGCACCTGGGCATAGGCCGGATTGAAGACATAGGGCCAGGTGACCGTCGGACCGACCGCCCCCTGCTGCACCGCCGTCGAGCGGTGCTGATCGCTGGGATCGAGCCAATACGGGTCGTTCTTCACGATCGAGGGCATCACCGGCAGCCAACGCCCCTTCGATTCCTTGAGGTATCCGCCCAGGATCTTCGGCTGGATCAGGTATCTCAGGAATTCCTTTGCCGCATCGACGTTCTTGGCACCCTTGGGGATGAACGCCAACTCCACGCCAAGCAAGGCGGGCACCGGCTTTCCGGCGTTGTCATTGGGCATCGGCATTGACCAGATGTCGTGGTCGTACCACTGCTTGTTGTCCATCACCGCCACCGAGATGGAAATCGTGTCATTCGGTGTCATCACGACTTCCTTGGCGTGGAAGGCGTTGTTGTTGTCGGGATCGCCCCAGTTCAGGGCGCTGGGCGGCACGTAGCCTTCCTTGAAGGGCTTGGTCAGGCTCTGCAGAGCCGTGGTCACGGCCTGGCGGATCTTGGGATCGTTGCCCTGGAAATGACCATCCGACGATACGATCCCGCCGCCGCCGTAGGCGACAAGGAACTGCCCGAACAGATTGTTCGGATCATCGCCGACGGTGGAGAGCGTATAACCGAGGCCATAGGTGTGGCGCATCCCCTGCTTGCGCAGCTTGTCCTGCACCGGTTTGAAGAAGTCGAAGCACGCGTCCCAGGTCTTCGGCACGTCCGCCGTCTTGAAGCCGGCCTTCTCGACCAGCGACCCCCAGACCGGGAAGTTCAACGTCGCACCCTTCCAGGGAACCCCGTAGAAGGCACGCTTCTTGGTCACCGAGTTGTAGAACTGGCTGGAGATGATCGCGGTCTGGCTGAGTTCGGACTTCTGCGTGTCGACCACGTCGCTGACGTCGAGAAGTTTGTCGTGCCAGGCGTTTTGCGGAACGATCTGGCCGGGTGCGTTGTCGGCATACATCAGGTCGGGGACATCGCCGCTGGTCAGGGCCGAGACGATCTTCTCGTTCAGCGCCTGTCCGGGCAGCAGGGCCAGGTCGACCTTGTTGCCGGACTGCTTTTCCCAGTCGGCGATCAGGGCGTGCAGCGCGGCGTCCTCGGCCGGGTAGAACCCCTGGTTCCACCACATGGCCACGGTCTTCGACTGCGCGCGCGCGATGTGCGGTGCGGCCAGCGTGCCCGCCGCCGCCAGTCCAATGGAGCCGCGAATCAGCGAACGCCGTCCGAGGTTTCCCATGACGTTTCCTTCTCCCTGGTATTGAGCCGCCCGTTTGTTCGAAGCGTGCCGGTTTCCGATGAGCGTGGTGTGTTATCTGCCTTGCGTTGTCCGTTCCTTCGCGATCTTCGTCGTTCGGCTTCGGTTCAACCGGCCCAGTGCGCGCAAGCCTGCATCACGGCGCATCGGCGATCCGAATAGCCATCGGCGTCATGCTCCCGGTGCATCGTCGGCGGCCCCGGATCTGCATTGGTAACGCGCATCATATGCCATCCGGTGCCGCCCCCGCACCAGTGATTTTCACGACATGAACCGCCCCCATGCATGGCGGAGAGACAGCGGCCGACAGCGATTTTGCAGCGCAGCACCGCAGGCGCACAATGTATCAAGTGGAATTGGGTGGATGCGGCCAACGCCGGATTAGCGCCTTGTTATGCCTCGGTTCCGATGAACCAGCCTGAAGTCTTTCTGCACTATCGTAAGCGGTGAAACGATATGCGATGACATCGGGGGCGACCAAGCTGCGCCGCATCCCGCCCGGCTGCCGCAAAAATGAATTCGTGTTCAGGTGACGCGAGACGCAGCCGGGATGCGCGGGATCGGGGTCACGAATGGCATCGGTCGTCATCCATAGGACGCATAGGCCGCCAGGATGGCCAGGCCGAACATTGCAATCGTCGCGTGCAGGGCAATCACCGCGCCCGCCGATTTCGGCGCAACGCGGAACATCACCAGGATGCCGAGGCCCAGCAGCAGTGCCGCGCCCAGCAGCACCACCGCGTCCGTGCGGAACGTGCCGACGCCGGCGTTCACGCCGTGGATCGGCTCGCCCAGGGTCAGCAGCAGGGCGCCGAGGCCGGCGGCGCCGAGCACCCCGTGCGTCGCCCGCGCCAGCAGGGGGGCGCCTTGTCCCCGCTGCGCAGGTTGAGGGCGGCGAGGACGAAGCCAAGCAGCATCGCGACGCCGAACAGCACGAGTGAAATGCGCAGCATGGATGGAATGACCTGTCGCCGTTGATGGAAAGGATCACATTCGCCCGATGCGGCGTTTGCCAAGCACCGTCACCCGGCCTGCAAACTCGCCATCGCCGCGCGGCTGTCGAACAGGCGGAGGAGGGTCCGGACGGCCAGGCCGCGCGGACCCGTCAGCCGGGCGTCTTTCTCCAGCAGCAGGGCGGCGTCCCGGTGCGCCATTTGCAGCAGTCCCTCGTCCTGCACCGGATGCGCGAGGCGGAAGCCGGGATCACCCGATTGCCGTGTGCCCAGCAGGTCGCCGCCGCCGCGCAGCCGGAAATCCTCGTCGGCGATCAAGAACCCGTCCTCGGTGTCGCGCAGCAGCATCAGCCGGCGGCGCGCGTGCTCCGCAAGGCCGTCCTCGTGCAGCAGAAGGCAGAAGCTGGCGTCGGCGCCGCGCCCCACCCGCCCGCGCAACTGGTGCAGCTGCGCCAGGCCGAACCGCTCGGCGTGCTCGATCACCATGACGCTGGCCTGGGCCACGTCGATGCCGACCTCGATCACCGTCGTCGCCACCAGCAGCCGGGTCCGTCCGGCGGCGAAGTCGGCCAGCGCCGCCTCGCGCACCGTCGCTGTCCTGCTGCCCGTGCGCCAGCCCGACCACCGGCGCCGAACTGCGCGGCAAGGGTGGCGAACCGCGCCTCGGCCGCGGCCAGATCGAGCAGCTCGCTCTCCGCGACCAGCGGGCAGACCCAGTAGACCTGCGCGCCCTCGGCCAGCTTGCGCGCCACCGCGTCCAGCAGGTCGGGCAGCGTCGCCAGCGAGTGCAGCGTGGTGCGGATCGGCTGCCGCCCGGCGGGCTTCTCGGTCAGGCGGCTGACCTCCATCTCGCCCCATTGCGTCAGCAGCAGGGTGCGCGGGATCGGCGTCGCGGTCATCACCAGCACGTCGGTCGCGCCGCCCTTGCCGCCCATCTGCAGCCGCTGCTCGACGCCGAAGCGGTGCTGCTCGTCGATCACCGCCACGGCCAGGTCGTGGTACTCGACCGCCTCCTGGAACAGCGCGTGGGTGCCGACCACCATCGCCACCGTGCCGTCGGCCAGGCCGCGCAGCAGCAGCGCGCGCGCCCGACCCTTCACCGATCCGGTCAGCAGCGCCACCGGCGCGGGCGACAGGTGCGACAAGCGTGCGGTGGTGCTGCTGGGCGAGCATCTCGGTCGGCGCCATCAGCGCGGCCTGCGCGCCGGCCTCGACCGCGCGCAGCATCGCCAGCAGCGCCACCAGCGTCTTGCCGGAACCGACATCGCCCTGCAGCAGCCGCAGCATCCGCCGTGGGGCGGCAAGGTCGGCGTCGATCTCGGCCAATGCCTGGATCTGCGAGGCGGTGGGCGCGTGGCCGAAGCGGGCGAGCGCCTGCGCTCGCAGCGCGCCGTCGCCGACCAGCGAACGGCCGGGGCGCTGGCGCAGCCGGCCGCGGATCAGCGCCCGGGCCACCTGGTCGGCCAGCAGCTCGTCATAGGCCAGGCGGCGGCGATGGCGTCGGATCGGGCAGCGCGTCCGGCTGCTGCACTGCGCGCAGCGCGGCGCCGAAGCCGGGCCAGTTCTCCCGGCGCAGCAGCGCCGCGTCGTGCCACTCGGGCAGTGCCGGTACCCGGTCGAGCGCCTGCGCCATGGCGCGCGCCACCTGCCGGGGCCACAGCCCGGCGGTCAGCTGCCACACCGGCTCGATGCGGGGCAGCGCGCCCTCCTGCTCGGCAGGCACCACATGGTCGGGGTGCGGCATGGTCAGACGGTCGCCGAAGCGGTCGAGCCTGCCCGAGACCAGCAGCTGCGCACCCGTTGGCATCTGGCTTTCGCGGGTGAAGCGGAAGAACACCAGTTCGGCGAAGCCGGTGCCGTCGGTCACCACCACCTTCCAGGGCTGGCGGCTGTTGGCCGGCGGCTCGTGGCGCACTACCTCGACCGCCAGGGTCGCGACCTCGCCGGCGCGGGCATGGGCGATGGTGGGCCGGTCGCGGCGGTCGAGATACGACTCGGGCAGGTGGAACAGCAGGTCCAGCACCCGCTCGCCGCCGGTGGCGCGCGCCAGCAGCGCCGCCAGCGCCGGGCCTATGCCGCGCAACGTGATCAGGGGTGCCGAAAGCGGGGCCAGAAGATCGTGCTGCACGGCTGACACGTGGTGGTGACGGGGTTATATGACATCCCACTTATGCCGCAGCCAGAACCCGCCACGCTGGACGAGCGTCGCCGCCGTCTGCTGTTCCGCGCCACCCATCGCGGCACGCACGAGACCGACCTGCTGGTTGGCGGCTTCGTCGTCGCCAATGTGCACGCGCTGACCCCGGCCGAACTCGACGCGCTGGAAGCGGTCATGGAACTGCCCGACCCCGATCTCGCCGACTGGCTCACCGGCCGCGTCCCGGTCCCCGAGGAGGTTGCCACGCCCATGCTGCTCCGCCTGCGCGACGCCGCGCTGCGATGAATTATGCGACCTCCGCGCCGGATGCCGGACCGCCGCCAGGCGATGCCGCCCGCAGTCTAGCAGGCAAGGGCTCGACAGGCGGGGGTCATGCCGCCCCGGTCTATGGCGCGCCGGAGGGGTGGGACGCCCTGCTGCTCGCCCGCCGCCGTGCCGAGTTCGCCGGCCCGATGCTGCACGTCGCGCGCGACGACGCGCGCATGGCGCGGCTGGCCGAGGCGCTGGCCTTCTTCGCGCCCGAGATCGAGATGCTGCGGTTTCCCGGCCTGGGACTGCCTGCCCTACGACCGCGTCTCCCCCAACCCGATCCTGGTCGCCGAGCGGATCGCCACGCTGGCGCGACTGCTCGAGCCGGCGGCGAAGCCGCGCATCGTGCTGACCACCGTGAACGCGCTGGTGCAGCGCGTGCCGCCGCGCGCCGCTTTCCGCGATGCGAGCATGGTCCTGGAGGCCGGCGGCACCGCCCCGCCCGCCGTGCTCGCCGCGTTTCCTGGAAGCCAACGGCTACGGCCGCGCCGGCACGGTGATGGAGCCGGGCGAATACGCCATGCGCGGCGGCATCATCGACATCTTTCCCGCCGGCGAGGCCGAGCCGGTGCGGCTCGACCTGTTCGGCGACACCATCGAGTCGATCCGCATCTTCGATCCCGCCACCCAGCGCAGCGCCGGCAAGCGCCAGCGGCTGGTGCTGCGCCCGGTGTCGGAGGTGCCGCTCGACAAGGATGCGATCAGCCCGCTTCCGCGCCGGCTGGCGCGATGCGTTCGGCCAGGACGCCGCCGCCGACCCGATCTACCAGTCGATCTCCGACGGCCGCCGCCATCCCGGCATGGAGCACTGGGTGCCGCTGTTCCATCGCGCACATGGAAACGCTGCTGGACTACCTGACGGAGGCAAGGCGGCCGCCTCGGTCAGCCTGGACCACCAGGCCGAGGAGGTGCTGGCCGCCCGGCTGGAAATGATCGCCGACCATTTCGCCGCCCGACGCATGGTGCCGCGCGACGGCGAGGTGCCGTACCGGCCGCTGCCGCCGGACCGGCTCTATCTGGACCGCGCCGGCTGGGACGCGATGCTGCGGGCCGGGCCGCTGTTCAGGCGTTCAGCCCGTTCGCCCGGCCCGATGGCGCGGCGGGCATCGATGGCGGCGGCCGGCCCGGCCCGGTGTTCGCCCAGGCGACCGGCGGTCCCGGCGCGGGCGTGTTCGACCAGTTGCGCGCCCAGGCCGTAGCGCTGGACCGAGCGAAGGCCGCCGCATCGTGATCGCCGCCTGGACCCGCGGCTCGCGCGAACGGCTGGCGCATCTGCTGCGCGAGCACGGCTTCAAGGACCCGTCGCAGGAGGACGACTACGCCGCCGTCCGCCGCAAGCCGGCCGGTAGCGTCTCGCTGGTCACGCTGGGGGTCGAGCGCGGCTTCGTCGCCGACCGCATCGCGCTGGTGGGCGAGCAGGACCTGCTGGGCGAGCGCATCAGCCGCCCCGCGCGCCGCCGCAAGCGCGCCGACCAGTTCATCGCCGAGGCGACCGAGATCGCCGAGGGCGACCTGGTCGTGCACCAGGAATACGGCATCGGCCGCTACGACGGGCTGGAGACGCTGCACGTCACCGGCGCCCCGCACGACTGCCTGCGGCTGATCTACGACGGCGACGAAAAGCTGTTCCTGCCGGTCGAGAACATCGAGGTGCTGTCGCGCTTCGGCAGCGAGGCGCAGGGCGTCGCGCTGGACAAGCTGGGCGGCGCCGGCTGGCAGACCCGCAAGGCGCGGATGAAGAGCCGCATCCGCGACATGGCGGGCGAGCTGATCCGCATCGCCGCCGCCCGCCAGCTGCGCGACGCCGCAGTCATGGCGCCGGCCGAAGGCAGCTGGGACGAGTTCTGCGCCCGCTTCCCCTTCGCCGAAACCGAGGACCAGTCCCGCGCCATCGCCGACGTGCTGGAGGACCTCGCCTCCGGCCGGCCGATGGACCGGCTGATCTGCGGCGATGTCGGCTTCGGCAAGACCGAGGTGGCGCTGCGCGCCGCCTTCGTCGCCGCGATGTCCGGCGCCCAGGTCGCGGTCGTGGTGCCGACCACGCTGCTCGCGCGCCAGCATTTCCGCACCTTCTCGGCCCGCTTCGCGGGCCTGCCGGTGCGCGTCGCCCAGCTGTCGCGCATGGTGCCGGCGAAGGAGGCGGCCGAGGTCCGCAAGGGCATCGCCGACGGCTCGGTCAACATCGTCGTCGGCACCCATGCGCTGCTGGCGAAGAGCATCGCCTTCGCCGATCTCGGCCTGCTGATCGTCGACGAGGAGCAGCATTTCGGCGTCGCCCACAAGGAACGCCTGAAGACGCTGAAGGCCGACGTGCATGTGCTGACGCTGACCGCCACGCCGATCCCGCGCACCCTGCAACTGGCGCTGACCGGCGTGCGGGAAATGAGCCTGATCGCCACGCCGCCGGTCGATCGGCTGGCGGTGCGCACCTTCATCATGCCGTTCGACCAGGTGGTGGTCCGCGAGGCGATCCAGCGCGAGCGCTTCCGCGGCGGCCAGGTGTTCTGCGTGGTGCCGCGCATCGAGGATCTCCAGCGCATGTCCGAGCGGCTGGCCGAGATCGTGCCGGAGGCGCGCACGGTGCAGGCGCATGGGCGCCTGGCGCCGACCGAGCTGGAACGCGTGATGACCGAGTTCGGCGACGGCAAATACGATATCCTGCTCTCGACCAACATCGTCGAGAGCGGGCTCGACATGCCGGCGGTGAACACGCTGATCATCCACCGCGCCGACATGTTCGGGCTGGGGCAGCTGTACCAGCTGCGCGGCCGGGTCGGGCGCGGCAAGCAGCGCGGCTACGCCTATCTGACCTGGCCGCCGACGCACCGGCTGTCGGCGGCGGCGGAGAAGCGGCTGACGGTCATGCAGACGCTGGACGCGCTGGGCGCCGGCTTCACGCTGGCCTCGCACGACCTCGATATCCGCGGTGCCGGCAACCTGCTGGGCGACGAGCAGTCGGGCCATATCCGCGAAGTCGGCATCGAGCTGTATCAGCAGATGCTGGAGGACGCGGTGGCCGAGCTGCGTGCCGGCGAGGGTGGCGCGCGCGCCCATGCCGACCGCGACTGGACGCCGAACATCAGCCTCGGGCTGCCGGTGCTGATCCCCGAGGCCTATGTGCGCGACCTGCCGGTGCGGCTGGGGCTGTACCGCCGCATCGGCGCCCTGGCGAGCGACGCCGAGACCGAGGCGATGGCGGCCGAGCTGGTGGATCGCTTCGGCAAGCTGCCGGAGGAGGTCGAGAACCTGCTGTCGGTCATGGCGCTGAAGCGCGCCTGCCGCGAGGCGGGGGTGGAGAAGCTGGAGGCCGGGCCGAAGGGGATGGTGCTGACCTTCCGCGGCAACGCCTTTGGCAATCCGGCGGGTCTGGTGCGCTGGCTGTCGTCGCAAGGGCGGCCTGGTGCGGCTGCGCCCCGACCACAAGCTGGCGCTGGCGCGGGAGATGACGGTGGCGGCGCGGCTCGCGGCGGCGCGCGACATCCTGGGCAACCTGGTGCAGCTGGCGTCGCAGGCAAAGGCGGCCTGACCGGGCCGCCCGCCCGCTACGCCGCGTGCGGCAGGCCGAACAATCCGCCCAGCGCCGCCAGGCGGGTCAGGTGGCTGTCGGCGTCGCCGAACAGGATGTCGATCATCGTCATGCGCTTGAAGTAGTGCCCGACCTTGTATTCCTGCGTCATGCCGATGCCGCCGTGCAGCTGGATCGCCTCCTGGCCCACCAGCTTGCCCGAGCGGCCGATCTGCACCTTCGCCGCCGCCATCGCGCGGCCCCGCTCGATCGGGTTCTCCTCGCCGGCCATCATGCTGGCGAAGGTTGCCATGCTGCGCGCCTGCTCGACCGCCACCAGCATGTCCACCGCGCGGTGCTGCAGCACCTGGAACTCGCCGATCGCCCGGCCGAACTGCTTGCGGGTCTTGAGGTATTCGACCGTCAACTCCTGCATCGCCGCCATCACGCCCACCGCCTCGGCGCACAGCGCCGCGATTGCCTCATCGACGACATGTTCGGCAACCGGCAGCCCGCCCTCGGGGTCGCCAAGGGCCGCCGCCCGCGCGCCCGAGAGCGTCACCTCGGCCGCGCGCAGCCCGTCCTGCGTCGGATAGCCGCGCCGCGCAACGCCCTCGGTCCGTGCATCCACCAGGAACAGGCCGACCCCGCCGCGGTCGCGCTGCCCCCCGGCGGTGCGCGCCGTGACCACCAGCATGTCAGCGCAGTCGCCGTGCAGCACCACGCTCTTGGCGCCGTCGAGGATCCAGCCATCGCCGTCCGGTCGCGCCCGCGTTGTCGACGTCCGCGAGGTCGTAGCGCGAATGGCGTTCCAGGTGGGCGAAGGCCAGCTTCATCGAGCCATCCACGATCACCGGTATCAGCGTCTCCAGCTGCGCCGTGCTCGCCGCACGGTTCACCAGCCCGCCGCCCAGGATCACCGTCGCCAGATAAGGCTCCAGGATCAGCCCGCGGCCGAACGCCTCCATCACGATCATCGTCTCGACCGCGCCACCGCCGAAGCCACCCCGTGCCTCGCTGAACGGCAGGCCCGAGCAGCCCAAGCTCGGCGAACTGCGTCCAGATCTCGCTGCTCCAGCCATCCGGCTCCTGCGCGTATTTCTTGCGCGCTTCGAAGTCGTAGCGATCGCCGATCAGCCGATCCACGCTGTCCTTGAGCAGCCGCTGCTCGTCCGTCAGGTCGAAGTCCATGGCTGTGCCGAGGCTCCCGTTACAGGCCCAGAATGGCCTTGGCGACGATGTTGCGCTGGATCTCGTTCGATCCGCCGTAGATCGAGACCTTGCGGTAGTTGAAGTAAGCCGGCGCGGCCGGCGCGGCGTAGTCGGGACCGACCGGCGGCTCGTTGCTGCCCGTCCTCATCGGCGATGAAGGGCATGGCCATCGGTCCCATCACCTCCAGCGTCAGCTCCGTCAGCGCCTGCTGGATCTGCGAGCCCTTCAGCTTCAGGATCGAGGATGCCGGGTTGGGCTTGCCCTTCACCTGCCTGCGCTCATCGGCGACGACGCGCAGCTGCGTCATCTCCAGCGCCTTCAGCTCGACTTCCACGGCAGCAAGTTTCTCACGAAACTTCTGGTCCTCGATCACCGGCTTGTCTCCGAGCCGCTCCAGGGCAGCGAGTTCCTTGATCCGCTTCACCTTGGCCTTGGAGTAGCCGACGCGGGCGATGCCGGTCCGCTCGTTGCCCAGAAGGAACTTGGCGTAGTCCCAGCCCTTGTTCTCCTGGCCGACCAGGTTCTCGGCCGGCACCACGACGTCGTCGAAGAACACCTCGTTCACCTCGTGGCCGCCGTCGATGGTGATGATCGGGCGGACGGTGATGCCGGGTGTCTTCATGTCGATCAGCAGGAAGGAGATGCCTTCCTGCTTCTTCGCCGCCGGGTCGGTGCGCACCAGGCAGAAGATCCAATCGGCATGCTGCGCCAGCGTCGTCCAGGTCTTCTGCCCGTTCACCACATAGGTGTCGCCGACGCGTTTGGCGCTGGTCCGCAGGGAGGCGAGGTCGGACCCCGAACCCGGCTCGGAGAACCCCTGGCACCACCAGTCATCCAGGTTCGCGGCGCGCGGCAGGAAGCGTTCCTTCTGTGCCTGGCTGCCGAATTGCGCGATCACCGGTCCCACCATGCTGGCGTTGAACGCCAGCGGCGAGGGGACGCAGGCCTGCTGCATCTCGTCCTGGTACATGTAGAGCTGCACCGGCGTCCATGCTTGGCCACCCCATTCCACCGGCCAGTTGGGCACCGCCCAGCCCCGCGCGTTGAGGGCGCGGTGCGCGGTGATCGTTTCGTCCCGCGTCAGGTGCTTGCCCTGCTCGACCTTCTCGCGAATCGCCTGCGGGAATTCCTTGCGGAAGAAATGCCGCGCCTCGTCGCGAAAAGCGATTTCCTCCGGCGTGAAGTTCAGGTCCATGCGGGTGTCCTCCGGTCGGCGGCAGGTTGGCTCGTCTGCACTGCCGCGTTCGTTGCGTGGCACTCTGCGGGTGCGGCGCGAGCGGGTCAACGCCGGCGCGGCACCCCGCTATTTGTAGCCGATGGCCATCGAATCCGACCCGACCAGCGGCTCGATGCGGATGCCGGAAAACCCCGCCTCGGCCAGCCACGCGCGGCATTCCGCGCCGGTGTAGTCGAAGCCGCCCGGCGTCCCGATCAGCATGTTCAGGCTCATCAGCAGGCCGAAGGCGTTTTCGCGCCGGCCATCGTCAATCATCGCATCATAGACGATCACCGCGCCGCCCTGCGGCAGCGTCTCGAACACTTTCGCCAGCAGTGCCTGCTTCTGCGCCAAGTCCCAATCGTGCAGGATGTGACCCATCACGATCACATCGGCGCCCGGCAGCGCGTCGGCGAAGAAGTCCCCCGCCTGGAAGCGCAAGCGCCCGGCCAGCCCGTTCTGGCGGATGAAGTCCTCGAATATCGGCTGCACCGCGCGAAGGTCGAAGCCGATACCCGTCAGGTGCGGATGCGCCCGCGCCAGGGTGACCGGCACCATACCCTGCGCGGTGCCCAGGTCCATGAAGCTCCGGTGGGCGCTCCAGTCGAATTTCGTCGCGATCGCCTGGGCGGCGCCGGCGCTGATGCCGCTCATGGCGGTGACGAAGCTGCGGAGCCGTTCGGGGTCGGCATAGAGGGCGGCGAAATAGTCCGGCTGGTGCCGGCCCTCGTTCTGCGGTTCGCCGGTACGCAGCGCGTCGGTCAGCGATCCCCAGTAGCCATAGAGGCGCCTGCCCGCCATCTCCAGCATGCCGCCGACATAACTCGGCTTCGCGCGGTCGAGGAACAACGCCGTCTCGACGGTGTTGGCATAGCGTCCGTCGTGGCGATCGAGCATGCCCAGGGCAACCAGCGCATCCAGGAAGTCCCGTGCACCTCGCGGATGCAGGCCCAGCCTGGCTTGGAGCGTCGGCAGGTCCGCGGTGCCGTCGCCCAGCGCCGTGAAGACGCCAAGCTCGACCGCGCTCAGCAGCGTGCGCGACGCCCAGAACCCAAGGCCGAGCCGGATGATGCCTTCCGGTGTGACCGTGCTCATCCTCGGCGGCCCGACGGCGGCTCAGTGCTTGACGGTGGAGGCCCGGAAAATCTCCTCGATAGACGCGCCCAGCGCTGCATCGAAAGCGGCATCGCTCATGGAAACCGTCAAGCCCTCGGTCAGCGCGCGCGAGAAGCTGGCGATCATGTCGTGATTTTCGGCGAGCTTGGCGCAGGCGTCCGCCCGGGTGTAGCCGCCCGACAGCGCCACCACGCGCACCACGCCGGGATGCTTGGCCAGCCCCTGATACAGGTCAGGAACCGAGGGGATGGTGAGCTTCAGCATCACCTTGCGGTCCGCCGGCAGCGCGTCGAGGTGCCTCGTCAGTTCGGCCAGAAGGATTGCCTCCGCACCCTTCTTGTCGGGGCTCTTGATCGACACTTCGGGTTCGATGATGGGCACCAGGCCGTGCGCGGAAATCTGCGCGCCCACCTCGAACTGCTGCTTGACGATCGCGGCGATACCCGTTGGCGAAGCGAGATTGATGACCGAGCGCATCTTTGTGCCGAAAACGCCGAGCTTCACCGCGCGGTCCAGCAGCGCGTCCAGCCCCGGAATGGGCTTCATCAGGCTGACGCCGTCGGCCTCGGTCTCCAGCCCTTTGTCCACCTTCAGGAAGGGCACCACGCCGCGATCCTGCCACAGGAAGGTTGGCACCTGCCGGCCCTTCGCCTCGCCGTCCATGGTGCGCTCGAACAGGATGGCGCCGATCACCTTGTCGCCCGTGAAGGCCGGCGCGGACATGATCCGCACCCGCATCTCATGCATCAGGCGGAACATTTCCGCATCGTTGCCGGCGAAGGCGCTTTCCGGGATGCCGTATTGCTTGAGCGCCCCCGGCGTCGATCCGCCGCTCTGATCGAGGGCCGCGATGAAGCCGCCCTTGCCGGACATCTGCGTCATCATCTTGTCATCAGGCATCGTCGTCATCCTTGCTTGTGGCCTGCGGCTGGTGACCGGGGGACTTGGTGCCCGGAATGTCTACTCGGCGGCGGTGCGTTTCAGGCGGTCGGAGAACGCCTTGCGGAACTTCGCCACCTTCGGTGCCACGACGAACTGGCAATAGCCGGCATAGGGGTTGCGCGCGAAGTAGTCGTGATGCTCGGGCTCGGCCGGATAGAACACGGTCAGCGGTTCGACCGTCGTCACCAGCTTGTCGGGGTAGATTTTGGCCTCCGCGATCTCCTGCATCACCGTGCGGGCGGTAGCAGCCTGCGCCGCGTCGTGCGTCAGGATGATCGAGCGGTACTGCGTGCCGACATCGTTGCCCTGCCGGTCCTTCGTGGTCGGGTCGTGGATGGTGAAGAACACCCGCAACAGGTCGGCGTAGGAAACCACATCGGGGTCGAACACCACCTGCACCACCTCGGCATGGCCGGTGGTGCCATTGCAGACCTGCTTGTAGGTCGGATTGGCGACGTGGCCGCCGGCATAGCCGGACATCACCGACTGCACCCCCTGCAGCCCCAGATACACCGCTTCCAGGCACCAGAAGCAGCCGCCCCCAAGGGTCGCGGTCTCGGTCTTCGCCATCCCAATCCCTCCTGCGCCGCGTGTTGCGTCGGCCCTCTATATCGGGCCGAGGATAGCCGAGGGGAGGGGGCGGCGCCACCGCGCCGCCTGTCCGGTTTTGTCCCGGCGGGGCGCGGTGCTATAGCCGCGCCGCCTGGAACCCGACCGCATGACCGACGACCTTCCCACCTCGCTCGCGCTGCTGCCCGCCGGCCTGTCCGACCTGCTGCCGCCCGAGGCGGAAAGCGAGGCGTCCTCGGTCGCCGCGCTGATGGAGGTATTCGCCGCGCACGGTTACCAGCGCGTCAAGCCCCCGCTGCTGGAGTTCGAGGACAGCCTGTTCGCCGGCGCCGGCGCCGCGACCGCCGAGCAGACTTTCCGTCTGATGGACCCCGACAGCCAGCGCATGATGGGGCTGCGCGCCGACACCACCCCGCAGGTCGCCCGCATCGCCAGCACGCGGCTGGCCGGCGCCCCGCGGCCGCTGCGCCTGTCCTATGCCGGCCAGTGCCTGCGGGTGCGTGGCAGCCAGCTCGCCCCCGACCGCCAGATCGCCCAGGCTGGCATCGAGCTGATCGGCCCCGACAGCCCTGCCGCCGATGCCGAGATCGTGCTGACCGGTGCCGCCGCGCTGGAGGCGCTGGGCTTGCGCCGCACCAGCTTCGACCTGACCCTGCCGGCGCTGGTGCCGCTGCTGCTGGAGGATGCCGGCATCGCCGGCGCCGCCCGCACGGCGCTGGCACGCGCGCTCGACCGCAAGGACGCCGCCGGCGTCGCGCGCCACGGCGGCAGGCTCGCACCCGTGCTGACCGACCTGCTGCTGGCCGCCGGCGCGGCGGATGGCGCGCTGGCGGCGCTTGCCGCCGCCACGCTGCCGCCCCTGGCGCGCGCGCTTGCCGAACGGTTGAGCGACACGGTTGCCGCCATCCGCGCCCGCGCGCCGGCGCTGCGGCTGACCATCGATCCGGTGGAGTTCCGTGGCTTCCGCTACCAAACCGGCGTGTCGGTCACGGTGTTCGCCCCCGGCCGCAACGAGGAACTGGGCCGCGGCGGCCGCTATCTGTGCAGCGACTCCGAGCCGGCCACCGGCCTGACGCTGTATCCGGACGCGATTCTGCGCAGCTGCCCGCCGCGCCCGGCGCGCCCGCGCGTATTCCTGCCCTGGGCGACGCCGGCCGAGCCGGCCGCACGCCTGCGCGCGCAGGGCTACGCGACGGTTGCCTCGCTCGACCCCGGCTCGCAGGATGCGGCCGGAGCGGAGGTGGCGGAGGCGCGACGGCTGGGCTGCACGCATATCCTGCGCGACGGCGCCGCGCTCAAGCTGCCGACCTGACCTTTCACGTGAAAGCGTAGCCATGCCGAATGTCGCCGTGATCGGCGCCCAGTGGGGCGACGAGGGCAAGGGCAAGGTGGTGGACTGGCTCGCCAGCCGCGCCGATATCGTCGTGCGTTTCCAGGGCGGCCACAACGCCGGCCACACGCTGGTGGTCGGCAACCAGACCTACAAGCTGTCGCTGCTGCCCTCGGGCCTGGTGCGCGGCAAGCTGGGCATCATCGGCAACGGCGTGGTGGTCGATCCCGAGGCGCTGCTGGCCGAGATCGCCCGCGTCGAGGCCCAGGGCCTGAACGCCGGTCCCGACCGGCTGCGCATCGCGGAAAACGCTCCGCTGATCCTGCCGCTGCACTCCGCGCTCGACCGCGCCCGCGAGGCCGCCCGCGGCGACGCCAAGATCGGCACCACCGGGCGCGGCATCGGCCCGGCCTACGAGGACAAGGTCGCCCGTCGCGCCATCCGCGTCTGCGATCTGGCCGAGCCCGAGACGGTGTCGATGAAGCTCGACGAGCTGCTGCTGCACCACAACACGCTGCTGCAGGGCCTGGGAGCGGAGACGTTCCGCAAGCAAGCCTTGTTCGACAAGCTGATGGCGCTCGCGCCGCGTATCCTGCCCTATGCCGAGCCGGTGTGGGAGCGGCTGGACGAGGCCCGCCGTGCCGGCCGGCGCATCCTGTTCGAAGGCGCGCAGGCGGTGATGCTGGACGTCGATCACGGCACCTATCCCTTCGTCACCAGCAGCAACACCGTGGCCGCGACCGCGGCGGCGGGGGCCGGCATCGGCCCCGGTGCAGTCGGGTTCGTGCTGGGCATCGCCAAGGCGTACACCACGCGCGTCGGCTCCGGCCCGTTCCCGACCGAGCTGCTGGACGAGACGGGTGCGCTGCTGGGCGAGCGCGGCCACGAATTCGGCATCGTCACCGGCCGCCGGCGCCGCTGCGGCTGGTTCGATGCCGTCCTGGTGCGCCAGGCGGTGAAGGTTCGGGCATCCAGGGCCTCGCGCTGACCAAGCTCGACGTGCTGGACGGGCTGCCGGAACTGAAGATCTGCGTCGGCTACCGGCTCGGTGGCGCGCTGTTGAAGCGCCTGCCGGCCGCCCCCGGCGCGCAGGCGGCGGCGGTGGCCGAGTATGAAACGATGGAGGGATGGTCGGGCTCGACGCGCGGTGCGCGATCCTGGGCCGACCTGCCGGCGCAGGCGGTGAAGTATGTCCGCCGGATCGAGGAACTGGTCGAGGCGCCGGTCACGCTGCTGTCGACCAGCCCGGAGCGCGACGACACGATCCTGGTGCGCGATCCGTTCGAGGGGTAGGGCGAAGCGAAAACCCGGCCTGTAGCCGGAGCACGACGCGGGCTGTGCCCGCTGCTGCGGCGCCGCGGCGCGCGCAAGGCGCAAGGTCAGATCGGCAGTCGGAGCGGAGCTTCGTCGCCGGGCATACCATTTTGCGGATGACCACCGCCGGAGCGCATAGCGGCAAGGAAGGCCAGGCGGGCCACGGCGGCGCGGGCGTGTCCCCGCGCCGCCGCCTGCTTCAGGCCGTGAGCGCCAATGGCTGGTTGCCGCCGGCGCGGCGCTCGGCGATCTGCGCCTTCATCGAATTCTGCAGCTTCTCGAACGCCCGCACCTCGATCTGGCGCACCCGCTCGCGGGAGATGCCGTATTGCTGCGACAAGATCCTCGAGCGTGGTCGGCTCGTCCTTCAGCCGCCGCTCGATCAGGATGTGGCGCTCGCGCTCGTTCAGCGTCTTGAGCGCGCCGTTCAGCAGCGCCTTGCGGCCGGTCAGTTCCTCGCGCTCGGCCAGCTCGGTTTCCTGGCTGTCGCTCTCGTCGACCAGCCAGTCCTGCCACTCGCCCTCGCTGTCCTGGCGCACCGGGGCGTTCAGGCTGTGGTCGGGCGCCGCGAGGCGGCGGTTCATGCTGACGACGTCCTGCTCCGGCACCGCCAGCACCTTGGCGATCTTGGCCACCTGCTCGGGCTGCAGGTCGCCGTCGTCGATCGCCTGCATCTGGCCCTTCAGCCGGCGCAGGTTGAAGAACAGCTTCTTCTGCGCGGCGGTGGTGCCCATCTTCACCAGCGACCAGCTGTGCAGGATGTATTCCTGGATCGCGGCGCGGATCCACCACATGGCGTAGGTGGCAAGGCGGAAGCCGCGGTCCGGGTCGAACCGCTTCACCGCCTGCATCATGCCGACATTGCCCTCGCTGATCAGCTCGCCGACCGGCAGGCCGTAGCCGCGGTAGCCCATGGCGATCTTGGCGACGAGGCGCAGATGGGAGGTGACGAGCTTGTGGGCGGCGTCCATGTCCTCGTGGTCGCGCCAGCGCTTCGACAGCGCCAGCTCCTCCTCGGGGGAGAGCATGGGGAATTTGCGGATCTCCTGGAGATACCGCGAGAGATTGCCCTCGGGGGCAACATTGATGACGGCGGCGGCCAAGGAAGGCTCCTTTCGCCTGAGTGCTAAGTCCCTGCCCGGTTAAGACGCAGGCCTCAGGTTGGATGCAGCAGGATACCAGCAAGGGTGCGGGAGCAGGATTACATCCCGGAGACGTGCCCCGAGGACGGGGCTTGGCCGGGCGACCCGCCGGCGGACGACACCCGCTCCTGCCGGCGCCGCGCTTTATACCGGACCGGACAGGTCCTGTCAATAATCCGGACAAGTAGCGGTCGTGATTATTGCTGGGACCGTCCAGCGCACCGATCAGGGCTGCCATGTCGGCCGGGACGGCGGCGTCTCGAAGGACAGTGCCACTCCGGTGCGGGGATGCGCGAAGCCCAGCCGCGCGGCGTGCAGCGCCTGGCGCGGGAAATCCAGCAGCAGGCCGCGCAGGTCGCGCGGGCAGCTTTGAAGCCGCGGCGGGGATGCGGCGCAGATAGACCGGATCGCCGACGATCGGATGGCCAGCGCCGGCGAGGTGGACCCGGATCTGGTGCGTCCGCCCGGTCGCCAGCCGGCATTCCAGCAGCGCCACGGCAGTCTGCCAGACTGCGCTGCGTGACGTAGCGGGTCAGCGCCGGCTTGCCGCCGCGGGCGACCACCGCCATGCGCTTGCGGTCGCGCGGGTCGCGGCCGATGGCGCCCTCGATCTCGCCCCGTGCCGGCGACGGCAGGCCCCAGCACAGCGCCAGATAGGCGCGATCCAGGTCGCGCGCGGCGAAGGCGGCGGCCAGCGTGGCCAGCGCCTCCGCGGTCTTGGCCACCACCATGACGCCGGAGGTGTCCTTGTCCAGCCGGTGCACGATGCCGGGCCGCCGCTCGCCGCCGATGCCGGTCAGGCTGTCGCCGCAATGGGCGAGCAGCGCGTTGACCAGCGTGCCGTCCTGGTTGCCCGGCGCCGGGTGCACGACCAGGCCGGCCGGCTTGTCGAGCACGAGGAGGTCGGCGTCCTCGTACAGGATCGCCAAGGCGATCGCCTGCGGCTGCGGTGCGGCAGGGATCGGGGGCGGGAGGTCGAGCGTGTAGCCGGCACCGGCCACGCACCGGCTCGGCCGGCTCGCGCCGCGGGCTGCCGTCGCGGGTGACGTGGCCGGCCTCGATCAGCGTCTTGACGCGGGAGCGGGACAGGGTGGCGATCGCGTCGGCGAGGAAGCGGTCGAGCCGCAGCCCTGCGGTGGCGGCGTCGGCGACGATGGTGTGGCGGCCGGCAGCGGCTGTTTCGTCGGGTTGGGCTGGCATGATCGAGCCGTAGCGCGGATAGCCTGGCGCGGCGAGGGCGGTGCATGAGCAGGCTTGCGCCAGGCCGCCTGGGCTGCGATGCGGTGGCGCGCCGCGCAGGGGTGCCAGGGTGGGCCGAGTGTGGGTGTCATGGCGAGGGCGTCGTGGTGGCGGCCTGGTGGCGGTTGGGACGGGTGGCTGCATGCAGGCCTTGAAGGCGCTGACGATCGTGATGGGCGTATTGATCCTGGGCGGCACGGCGGTGCTGGGCGTGGTGCTGGCGCGCCGAATGGGCAGCGGGGCGGCGGCACCGGTATCGGTGGTGCTGGACGAGCCGGCGGGCACCCGGATCGCCGGGATAGCCGGCGCGGGCGACCGCCTGGCGGTGCAGCTTCAGGGCGGCGGCCCCGACCGCGTGGTGCTGATCGACCCGCATTCGGGTGCTGCGACCGGGCGGGTGCGGCTGGCACACTGAGCCGGGTGCGGCTGGCGCGCCGAGGCGTGGGGTCGGAGCATGGCCGTTGCGACGACCGGGGTGCCGGTCTGGTTCGATCCGGCGTGGGTTTGCATGGCTTGAGTTTGCGAGGGCGGTAGCCTAGAACCCGCGCCTTGGCCGCTGTCCCGTTCGTCTAGAGGCCCAGGACACCGCCCTCTCACGGCGGTAACAGGGGTTCGAATCCCCTACGGGACGCCACTCCCGAACAAAACTGGGCACCACGCCGGCAGCCGGTGGTAAGCCACCGTTAATGGTCGCAAACAGCCGAAGGTATGCCTTGCGGAAGGCCGGATCGTCGCTCTGGAGTGCTCTACGAAGACCTGTGGCGAGGCCGGCTACGCTCTCTTCCGTGATCGTCGCGCCGCCCGCCGCGTCGACTGAATTCAGGAGACGCACCCGCTCGGCGGCGGCTTGGCGCGAGAGCCTCGCGCTCCCCAATCGCTCCTTCAACGTCGGGTCGTTGACGTCCATCAAGCCATGCTCGACCAGTTCCAGAAGTCGCACGAGCCGTCCTTGCGCTTCGGTCAGCGCGCGTCGTGCTTGCGCCAACTGTTCGCGGCGACTGGCATCAGCTTCCGCCGACCGGGCGACATAGGCATGCAGAACGACACGAAGGCGGTCGGGCGTGAAGAGCCGATCGGCCAGGTGCTCGAGCACCATGCCATCGAGCGCCGCCATCGAGATGCTGCGTCCAGGGCAGTGCGTCTTCCCCTTCTGCGCGCAGCCGGCGCAGGTGTAGTAGCGATAGCGGCCGCTCTTGCCCGTCCGCAATGTCATGCCGGAGCCGCAGGTGCCGCAACGGGCTATGCCGGTCAGCAGGGTCGGGTTGCCGACGAGGCGCGGCGGCACGCGCTTCGGGCTGCGCGATGACAGACTCGCTTGCACCTGCTCGAAGGCCTCGCGGTCGATGATGGCCGGCACGGCGACGGTAATCCATTGGTCGATTGCCTTCGTGCGTCCGGTGCGGGCTTCAGACCGATTGAACTGGTGGAAGCCGGTATATGTCCCGGACGTCAGAATCCGATGCACGCTGGAGATGTGGAACGGCTTGCCACGGTTTTGGTCTCCATCGCCGTTCATCCGGCTGACGATTGCCTTGATGCCGAGCGGCATCCCGCCGCGGCCAAGGGCCAGGTCGTAGATTCGGCGAACAACCGCAGCCTCGCCGTCGTCGATGGCGAGAACCTTCTTGACCTTGGTGCCGCGCTTCTCGGCAGCGATCGCACGGTAGCCGAATGGCGGCTGCGAGCCGTTCCAGAAGCCCTGGCGAGCGTTCTCTTGCATCGCGCGCAATGTGTGCTTGGCATTCTCGCGGCTCTGATATTCGTCGAAGCTGCCCAGGATCTGCCGGATCAGGTTGCCCGTGGTGTCGTCGTTGAACTCCTGGGTCATCGACAGCAGGCCGACGCCGGCCTTGCGCAGCTTGCGGAGATACATCTCGGACAGGAACTGCTCGCGAAAGAATCGCGATATGCTGTGGACAACGATGACGTCGAACGGATGCGCTGCCGAGGTGGCCGCATCGATCATCTTCTGGAATTCGGGCCGGCGATCGTCGGTTGCGGAAGCACCCGGCTCAACGAAGGTTTCGACCAATTGCAGGCTGCGAGCGGCGCAGTAGTCCTGGCCCTGCTTGATCTGGTCGGGGATGGAGAGCTCGCCATCCGCCTGCCGGGCCGTCGATACTCGAACGTAGAGAGCTACGCGTCGCCTGGTGGGGTTGATGTCGGACATGCTGCTTTCGCGTTCAGGACCTGAGCGATCGTATCGCCGAGCACGGCCAGGATAATCCGGATCTCGTCGTCAAGGACCGGTTCGTCCATACAAAGATGGGAGGTGACGCACAGGCTTTGCGGTCCGGCCTTGGCATGCAACCGCCGGCGCGGTCGGGGCGCCGAGGTTGGTTGGGGCTCGGTGTCGATGTCTGCGGCATCGCGGACCGCGTCGTCGATGTCGATGGAAGCAGCTGTGTCCATCGACCCAGAAAACCGTCACGACCCCCGGCTTTGTTCCGATTCGTGCGGCCGCCGCGCTGACAACCCCCGCGAAGGCAAGGAGACGCTGCGTCACACTGACCAGCAGAGTTTTTCACCGAGAGTCTTCCCGCATTGCAGGGCGGGATCGGCGGCGAGGTTTTTCGCCCTCTGACCAGATTGACTCCAGCATGTCGTGATGGGCCGCAAACGCGGCCTGCTCGTTCGCCAGAATGTAGGTACTGCTCGGTGGTGCGGAAGCTGGCATGGCCAAGAACGCTCGCAGCAATCCGAGATCTGCTCGGGTCGTTTGTACGCGATCTCGGTTGCCGCGCAGTCGCGGAAGAGGTGCGCGTTCACGGCGTGACCGAATCGGGCCGTGGTGTGCTTCTCCAGCGCCTTACGCTGTGCTGATGCGCTGAAGGGCGTGCCATATTGCGTCACCCAAAGGCGTCCGCTTGCCGCGGGAAGGCTCGACTGCCGGCTCTTCCCACGCGACGTGCGCAATCCAGCCAGACACGCCCGGTGATGTGTCAGGTAGCGCTGGAGGTTGACCAGCAATGCCTCCGGGAAGGGCCGCTCGTCAGGGCGATGGTTCTTCGTCTCGTCGCCGCCCAAGCAGAGCATGTAGCCGGCGCCGGTCCAAACGAGGTGACGGCCGATCTCGATACCAACGAAGTTGCGTTGCCGGAGGGGCGTAGTAGCCAACAGCGCGATCATCAGCCCGTCGCGATAGGCGAGCGCGGCCTGCAGCGGTGTATGCGACGGAAGCTTCTCGGCTTTCTCCATCAGGTCGAGCCCGAGTTGCAGCAGATCGGTTTGTGGCACGATCTTGCTGCGCTTGTTCCGGATCGGCGTGGCGCGCTGCTGCTGACGCGCCTGCAAGCGGCGCAGCCAGGCCCAATCCTGTCCTGGCGCCGTGGCGTGGATCATCATCTCCAACTGGCCGATGTAGGTGGCGACCGTCGTAGACGAGACGGTGAGTCGCAGATGGACGATGTAGCCGCCGATCGTTTCCGGCGTCACCCGGTCCGCCGGGCCGAGGCCGGCGTCGAGCAGCTGGTGGTCATTCAGATAAGCAAGCAAGCGGCCATACACGCCGACCGCAGCTTTGCGCGTTGCCGGCCGCCAGCCTGCCGCCCTGCCGTCATCGTCCATGAAGCTGCCAGACTGCTGGGCCTGCACCCAAGCCAGACGGTCTGCCGGCGGCCATTTGTCGACCGGCCACGCTACTCGGCGACCGCCGATAGTCGATTCGTAATCATGCAGGGCCACATCAGTCATGCCTGCACCGTCCGGCCATTTTCCGGGCCTTGTTTTTCCGCCGATGCTGATCGGCTAGCAGCGGTGCCCTTTCGTTGCCGAAGCCCAAGACCTCCGCATGGAAGTATTCCATCTGCGCGTCCGTCTCCAGGCCGGTATAATAAGTAACCGTGCTGTTGATCGACTTATGCCCGAGAAGCCGCTGCACCATTCCGTAGGCGCCAGGGCTATGCTGCAACGTCATCAACGCGATAGCATGACGTGTCAGATGCGGATTGAAGTCCAGTCCAATGCGGGTGCGGATGCACTCCTGGATCCGATCCCGGATCGGGCCGACCGCCTTGGAGGCGCTAGCAGTCCGCCCGGGAAACAGCCAAGGCGATGCGGCTTCACCGAGGAGTGGGCGGTAGTCCCGGATGTATCGGTCGAGCAACTGCACGGTCTTGCTCGGCAGCCGGGTCTCCTTCGCGACCCGATTTTTCACTTCATGCTCTTCCAGAACGAGCGTTACGCCACCCTTTCTATCGGGCACCAAGTTTTGGCCGATTTTCAGGGAGACCAAGTTCCCAATCCGGATCACGGTGACGAACAGCAGCGCCAGCGCGATAGCCGTTTCCATCTGAAGCGCCAAGCTGCGCGAAGGGCTCCCTGCGTCGACCACCTCATCAGCAATGATGTAGGGGAGGCCGACCAGCCCCTTCTGGGTTGCACTGTCCTTGAGCGGCCGGAGCCGGCTACGGTTGCGCGAGGTCATCCCCATTGCCTGCGGCGTGATCTTACGCTTCATCGCCTTGAGGCGGCCGAGGTCCTGGTCGCTTGCCTTCACCCAGTGCTTTGCGATCGAGCAGACCGTGCCGGCAATCTGGCCACCATGGACGGACACTTTCTTTCCTGCCCGTTCCCAAAAGAACGCCAGCCCTTTCGCGAACTCGGTCCGGCACCACGATGTCCGCCAGCGACGTCAGCAACGTCGGCTCCACTCCTGCTATGACCAGGGCCGAGGCGAACTCGTGGACCTGCCGCTTGCGCAGTTGAAGAGACCGCGGCTGCAAGGGGCGGAAGTCGTTCTCGGCCAACGGGTCGTTGCCGGCCAAGTAGTCCAGCCAACCGTCCATATCCGCCTTCAGGGAGCCGGGGAACCGCTCCCATGGAAGCGCATAGGTGTTCCTGTTGTCGGGCACGGTCAGCTCCTGCCGCGGCCATTCCGGACGGTCTCTCCTGCTGCGGTTCCAGGCGATAATTGCATCGCGGTGCGTCCGCGCCGATCCGGACACCAGGCTGTGGTCACGGATATCGACCAGGAACCGGCTCATGACGTCATCGTCTACTGCGTCTGGCTCGATTCCCTCGGCGGTGCACCACCTCCCGAAACGGCTGAGCTTGAAGCGGTCGCCGTATTCCGGAAGAGCTTCGATCAGCTTGGACCAGGCCGGAGACCGGGCCTGAAGCGAGCGTCCCGGCACCTTGATGACGCCGGCGTAGGTCATCGCCGTCTGAAGATCACCTCGGATGTTCCTCAGCCGCCCCGGCGATAGGCCGACCGTCTTAGGCCTGATCTCGGCCAGAAGGTCGCGGAGGAGCGGAGGATGGGCGGGTATGGTATCAATAGGCTGTCCGATCAATTCGGCGACGGCATTGATGGCCGAAGCCAGTCTCGTGCGGTAGGACGAAACCAAGTTCTCGTCGGCCAGTATGGTCGTCCGAAGCTCGGCCAGGTTGATAACGCCGGCGGGCAGAGCCATGGTAGGCGATGTCGTGCCAGTGGACATAAGTGGACCCTTGTATACTTGATTGGTCAGAAGGCCAAATTCGTGCATGTGTCCTCAGTATAAAATATTTAATTACTGAGAAGACGTTTGCACAATAGGGCTAGAACATGTGGAATTACATGGACATGACTATGCACCCGTCCCTTAGCCACGCCGCTGGTTAACGAAGGCCCGGAGGTCATCTCCCGCGATCCTGATGTTGCGGCCGATGCGGTGGGCGACGAGTTCGCCGCTATCGATCAGGCGGCGGACAGTCTTCTGAGACACATCCAGCTGCTCGGCAGTCTTCTCGACGGTCAGCATGCGTACGCACAGCCGTCGGCTGCCGGTCGGCGCCTTATTCATGGCAATTCCTTTAATGGTTTGGGTGCGGAGGCGATGCCGGTCCACGTGTCGTCCCAGCGTCCGCCATAAGCGGACAACCAGTATGCCGGGCACGGTATGATGCGAGGGCCACCCAACCGAAGCGGCCGGCCGATCATGGTCCCTCTGGTAGGCGGTTGTGCCGGCGGGTGCCAAGGCAGGGTTTGAACTCGCATCACCCTGCTAGACTGCTGTCACGACCCCGGTGTTTAGACACTGCTCCGTCGTACCCAATCAGTGTCGACGCCATCCACACCGCTGCGATGAGATACGGCATGACGGGGGAGAGGAGTTCCAACCTACTGGCAAATCTTGGAGCCGATTCCGTCTAATGGCTATAATAGCGTGACAGACCACGCTATTTTCCTAGGGATCTTCCTCCGAAGTCGCACCCTTGACCCTGCCTGCAGTGCGGCAACCGTCAGCGGCGCGAAGGGTCGAACAGATCATCGACCGTGGTTGGCTCACTCCGCCGGCCAGTTCTGCGGGCCTTTCCACCCCTTTGTCCTAAGAGGAAGGCGAGCGCGGCATCCAGGCTGCGGAAGCCACCGCTGCCGGCGAACGCAGATAGTCTCGCGGCAGTGTCTACCGACAGGGGAATCTGAGTTGTCCGTCGAGGCGCATGCTGGCGTCGGACGCGCCATCAGCATCTCTGACAGCGGCGAGGGCGGCTTTGCGGCGGACTTCGCCGATCAAGAGATACGGGCCACGGTCCACAAGGTGCCGGGCAATCCAGGCGTCGAGCAGTTTGTCGCCATCGCCCTCTGGCAATGCTCCGAGAGCGGTCCTGAGATCGCGGATGGCGGTTGATTTCTGGTCGATACCGGAAGGTGCGTCGCCCGCAGGGCCGCAAAGCAACCCCGCCAAGTCGTCGCGAATGCGTTGTGTCGATCCCGGCCTCAATACACGCAGGTGCTGCCGCCAATAGGCGATAGCCGCCTGTCGTCGCAGCTCCACCAGCCTTCGTCCCATGGCTTAGATAACGTGGGTTGCCGCGCTATGTCCATTAGGCCATGGGCGCCCGGGGACGGTCCGTTTCGCTCGGGCCGAAGCCTTGCGAGCCGGAAACATCTGCATCGGGCCGGTCGGTGCGCCGGGCCATTGGCGAACCGGACGACCCGCAGTATCAAAGGTGGCCGGGCTCGCGGTCCGCAATGACGGCAAAGCAGCCTTGGGCCCGGATACAGGCGAGGCGCGCGGACGCCGGAGATCTGAACGCGCAGACTGCAAATTCCGATGAGGAGATTGTCGCAATGAAGATCGGCCCCCGCTTCGCCGAGGCCGTGGCCTTGGCCAGTCGGCTCCATGCCGATCAGGTTCGCAAGGGCACGGCCATCCCTTATGTCGCCCACCTTCTTGCGGTGGCCGCCATTGTCCTGGAGCATGACGGTGATGAAGATCAGGCGATCGCCGGTCTGCTCCACGACGTGATCGAAGATTGCGGCGCCGAGCACGAGGCGTCCATTGCTGCCCGCTTCGGCAGCCGCGTCGCTGCGATCGTGCGTGGATGCACGGACGCGGAAGTCCAGCCGAAGCCGCCCTGGCGGGCGCGGAAGGAAGCATATCTGGTCCACCTCGCCTCGGCGGACCCCGACGTGCTGTTGGTGTCGGCGGCGGACAAGCTGCACAACGCTCGTTCGATCGTGTCGGATGTTCGCACGCACGGCCCGTCCGTGTTCGGGCGTTTCAAGACGGGACGCGAGGGAACGGTCTGGTACTATACCGAGCTGGCCAGCCTGTTCACGAGGCTGATGCCCGGGCCATTGGCACGGGATCTGGCCGACACCGTTGCGCTGATGAGAGCACTTTAGTTGCTCCACGCGCCAGATCGGCGGGTGCGCCTTGCGATCCACCGTGGCCATCGCTGCGGTCGGTGAGTTCTTCCATCACTAGACGACGCAGCACATCAGCCAAGGTGGCATGGAAAACCCGGTCGCGGACTACCTCAGCTTCTGGGGCAAGGCCCAACCGCTGCAGCCCCAGGGCCAATCCTGGCACCCGGCGGCATACCACTGCCTGGATGTCGCCGCTGTAGCGCATACCCTGCTCGTCGGTCGGGTGTGCCGTCCGCCGCCGCATTGGGTCCACGGTGAAGCGCTGCCTGCGATCACCGCGCTAGTCGCGCTGCATGACATCGGCAAATTCTCCCGCCCGTTCCAGGCCAAAGCGCCCGACCATTGGCCGTCCGTTCTGGGCGACCTGTCGGCACCTCCCGGTCCCGGACACGACCGGGTCGGGTTCGCGATGCTGACGGATCAGCTGGCCGACAACATCGAGGTGCTGCTTGTAGACTGGCTCAATCTGCGGCGCGCCGCGCTGTTAGGTGCCGTCTGCGGACACCACGGCCGTCCCTCCGACGATGCCGGGCCAGTATCTCGCCAGGTCCTCTGCCCAGCCAGTATCGCCGCCGCAACGGCTTTCGCCCGGGATGTCGTCGGCATGCTGACGCCACCACCGCTGCCACGGCCGGCGCGTGGCGGCAGTCCCGAGCTGGCGTGGTGGCTGGCCGGGCTGACGGTACTGGCGGACTGGATCGGCTCGGCGGAACCGTGGTTCCCGTATCATGCGCCGGACATGTCACTCGGCACCTACTGGCACGCCTGCGCGCTGCCGCAGGCGGAACGCGCTGTCCGGCTTTCAGGCGTGCGGCCGAGCCGCCCACGTGCCGCGGTAGGGCTGTCCGATCTGGTCGGCACGGTGGTGTTCCCGAGCCCCATGCAGGCGCTCGCCCAGTCGCTCGACCTTGGCACGGGCGGTCCGGTTCTCGTGTTGGTGGAGGATCAGACCGGCAGCGGCAAGACCGAGGCGGCGCTGCTGCTGGCGCATCGGCTGATGGCGGCGGGCCGGGCAGACGGGCTGTTCGTGGCGCTGCCCACAATGGCCACCGCCAACGCTGCCTATGATCGGCTGGCCGCCGCCTATCGCGCCCTGTTCGACGTGGCGGAGCAGCCATCGCTTGTCCTGGCGCATGGTCGCCGCGGCGATCACGCCGGCTTCCGCCAATCGATTCTCAACGATGCTGCAGCGGAAACACCGGTGGCCGAGGACAATGATCCGGCGGACATGCCGGCCTCGGCGCAATGCGCGGCCTGGATTGCCGATGACCGACGACGCAGCTTCCTCGCCGATGTCGGCGTCGGCACCATCGACCAGGCGCTGCTTGCGGTGCTGCCGACGCGCCACGCCCCGCTGCGCCTGCTCGGCCTGCAGCGCCGCGTTCTGGTGGTGGATGAAGCTCACGCGTACGACGCCTATATGCGCGAGGAACTGCTGCGTCTGGTTGCCTTCCAGGCCGGTCTCGGCGGCAGCACGATCATCCTGTCGGCCACCCTGCCGCAGACCACGCGACGCAAGCTCGCCGCGGCCTATGCGCAGACGATAGGTGCGTCCGACACCGCGCCGGTGTCCTCGGCCTATCCACTTGTCACCGTCGTGCGGCGCGACCGCGCCGATGAGGTGCCGTGTGCCGGCCGTGATGGCCTGGCCCGCCGTGTGATCGCGGAGCGAATGGCGAGCACCGAGGATGTGCTCGACCGTATCGAAACGGCAGCGAAAAGGGGCCAGGCGGTGGCCTGGGTCCGCAATGCCGTGGACGACGCGGCCGAGGCGCATGCTGATCTGCGCGCGCGCGGCATCGACGCCACACTGTTCCATGCGCGCTTCGCGATGGGCGACCGCCTGGCGGTCGAGCAGGATGTGATGGCCCGCTTTGGCAAGCGCAGCGCGGCGCGTGGCGGCGTTGTCGTGGCGACGCAGGTGATCGAGCAGAGCCTCGATCTGGACTTCGATCTGATGGTGAGCGATCTGGCGCCGATGGATCTGCTGATCCAGCGCGCCGGCCGACTGTGGCGGCACGCGCGCGCCGACAGGCCGGCCGATCGTCCCCGCCTGCTGGTGCTGTCGCCCGAGCCGGTTGCGGCGCCCGACCCGGCATGGCTGGGCCCGGCGCTGCGGCGGACGGGCTTCGTCTACGAGGATCATGCGCTGTTGTGGCGAACCGCCATGGTCCTGTTCGCTGCCGGCGCAATCGCGTCACCCGGCGATGTGCGCCGGCTGGTGGAAGCCGCCTACGACCCAGATGTCGAGGTGCCCCCGGGCTTGCAGCGGCGCGCGGCGGAGGCGGCGGGGCGAACCAGTGCGGCGGTCAGTCTGGCGCGGCAGAATTTGCTGGAATGGCGCGAGGGCTACACGGCGAATGCCGGCGCCTGGGCCAGCGATGTGCGCACGCCGACCCGCCTCGGCGAGGCCGGCGTGGTCTTCAGGCTGGCGCGCTGGCAGGACGGCATCCTGGCGCCAATCTGCGCCGCAGATACGCCGGCGCGCGCGTGGGCGCTGTCGGAGGTGACGCTCGGTCCGTGGCACGCGGATGGTGTACCTGCCGCCGACGCGGCGCTCGCTCGTGCAGCGGCGCAGGTCCGGCGTGGCTGGGGCGCCTGGGAACGCGAGCTGCCGATCGTGGCATTGGGGCCGCTGGGTGATGCCTGGGGTGGCACCGTGCTGAAGGGTGGGCGGAAGAGGCAGGGGCAATAACGGAACGCACGGGTTGCGGATCGCCTAGGACTACCATACGCGGGGCACGAGCTTCGATCCCATATCAGACCGCTATCAAATGTAGACAGCTGCGTATCCAACAATCGACCTACCGGCTGCGACCTGACCGCCGCTAGCGACGGCGAGCCCTGGCGCGCCCCTCCGGCTCCCAACCAGCCAGCGGCAAAGGCCTTCTCCATGCCGCTGAACCTTCTGACCGACGCCTGGCTGCCGATTCGTCGGCGCTCCGGGGCCGGCGGGCTGATCGCACCTTCCGAAATCACGTCGGCACAGGATGATCCGCCTGTCGCCCTGGCCTGGCCCAGGCCGGATTTCCGCCTTGCCGCCACCGAGTTTCTGATCGGACTCCTCGCCACCGCGTTTCCGCCCGCGTTCGACGAGGATCGGGTGGACCTCTATCGCAAACCGCCAGCTGCCGCCGTTCTCGCTGCCGCTCTCGCGCCCTTCGCCGAGGCGTTCATGCTGGACGGCGATGGACCGCGCTTTCTGCAGGACAAGGAGGATTTCGCCGCCGATCCCAATCCGGTAGGCGCGCTGCTGATCGAAGCGCCGGGCGAGAACACGATCAAGCGCAACACCGACCTTATGGTTCGCCGCGGGCGCGTCGGCGTGCTGTCGCGCGCCGCCGCGGCGATGGCGCTGTTCACGTTGCAGAGCTACGCGCCATCCGGCGGGGCCGGCAATCGGACCAGCCTGCGCGGTGGCGGCCCGCTGACTACGCTGGCGATTCCGCCGCCGCTGCCGGGCGAGCCTGAGCCGCTGCTGTGGCACATGCTTTGGGCGAACGTCCCGGCAGAACCCACCCGACCGCACCGCCTGGCCGCGCGTCTTTCCCTGGCTCGCGCCGACCCGAACGTCGGAGAAGAACGACGGTCTGACCACGCCGGATGACGCCGAGATACTGCAGGCGCGGTGGGGGATGCCGCGCCGGGTCCGACTTGATTTCACCGCCAATCCGGATCGTGTTCCATGCATCTTGACCGGCGTGGTGGACAAGGTCGTCGTGCGCAGCTGGCGGCAACGGCCTTGGGGCGTCAACTATAGGATGTTGGTGCGGGTGGACCCGTCGTCGGCGTGCCGTTGCGAAAAGCCCGGCGCGGAATGGTTCATGTCGACCCGCAGCCCGGCGGGATCGGACATCAACATGGCTGGCCTGCTCTCGCGCCGGCTCAACCTGACGTGCTCCGTCGCTCCGGCGGTCGCCGCATTCCGTGACCGTGTCCGTGATATCCCGCGCGGCCGCGAGCCGCGGCGATCCGTCGCCGCCGGCTACGACATGGAAACATCAAGGCGCGCGGCTCCGCCGAGCACGAGATGCCGGTCGGGGAGCCGGAGTTCGCCGCAGCCGCCGGCCGGGCCCAGACGCTGGTCGAAGCCCTGGTGAACGGTGCCAGCGCAGTGGCGGCGCTGCTGGCGCGCTGCGTGCGTCGCGCGCTGTTCGGCGACGGTCGAGCGTGGCCCTGGACGCCGCCCCGCTGGCTGCCCTGCGCGAACGGTTCTGGGCCGACACCGCTGACGATTTCTTCACCATGGTCGTACGCGCCGCCGGGGGCGCGCCGGATACGGACCTCACTGCTGCTTGGCGGAGAAAACTGGATGCCGCAGCGCGGCGGCTGTTCGATGAGGCCGCACCGATGGACGGATCGGGGGAAGGCACCTCGAGCGCATCGCCGCCGCCGCGCGCCAGCTCGACTTCGCCTTGCGCGGCTTCGGCAAGGATGGCGAAGCGCTGTTCACGGCACTCGGCCTCGCCATGCCGGAAGCGGCACGCAAAGCCAGGCAGCGCCGTGGGGAGAAAGTCGCATGAGCGAATTGCGGACCCGACGTTTCGGCGCCATTGCCCGCACCTGGTGGCGGGACCTGCAGCCGCGCCCCGACGGCAGCGGCGGCGATCGGGCGGCACTCGCCCGTCTGCGCCGCGCCGCCACCGCCCTCGATGCGGCGGAGGATCCGGCTGCGCTCGCGCTGTGCCGCGCGCTCGGCACCGGCTGGCACGGCCTGGAGCGTGCGGCGATCGCCGCCGCCGTGCTGGCGCGCGTGCGGGAAGACGCGCCGGACCGCCCCGCCGCCCGCCAGCTCGGCCCACCGGAAGCCGTCATGTCCTGGCTGCGCTTCCGCCGTCTGATCCAGGCTGAAACGCCCGACGAGCAGGTCGCGGCGTTTGGCCGTGCCGTCGCTCTCGCCGGCGGGCGCCTGAACGTCGCCGATCTTGGTGGCAGCCTGCTCGCTGGGACGACGAACGCCGCCGCCGCTGGCTCTACGCCTATCACGACGCGCCGGATCCGGCCGCCGCACATCCAGAGGAACCCGCCGCATGAGCCGCTTTCTGCAACTGCATCTGCTGACCTTCTATCCGCCCGCCAACCTCAACCGCGACGATACCGGTCGGCCGAAGACGGCGGTGATCGGCGGCACCACGCGGCTGCGGATCTCCTCGCAGGCGCTCAAGCGGGCGTGGCGCACCTCCGAGATTTTTGCCAACGCGCTGGACGGGCACATGGTAAGCCGCACCCAGCGGCTGGGCGAGACGGTGCTGGCCCATCTGGCGGCGGGTGGATGCGCCGGACAAGGCCCTCGTCGGCGCCCGCTCGATCGCCGGTGTATTTGGCAAGGTCAAGCCGGAGAACGACCGCGATCCCGCGCGCATCGAACAGCTGGCTTTCGTCTCGCCGCAGGAACGTGACGCGGCGCTGGCGCTGGCCGACCGGCTGCTGGCCGGCGAGGCCATCGACCCGAAGCCGGAGGCACTGCTGCGGCGCAGCGACACCGCCGCCGACCTGGCGATGTTCGGCCGCATGCTGGCGGCCGACCCCGACTACAACCGCGAGGCAGCGGTGCAGGTGGCGCACGCCATCACCACCCATGCCGTGCCGGTGGAAGACGATTACTACACCGCCGTGGACGACCTGAAGAAGCCGAGCGAGGACGCCGGCGCCGGTTTTGTCGGTGAGCAGGGCTTCGGTTCCGGCGTGTTCTACCTCTATCTGTGCATCGACCGGGCGTTGCTGGTGCGCAACCTGGGCGGCGACGCCGCACTCGGCGCTACCGCCATCGCCGCCCTGGCCGAGGCAGCCGCCACCGTGTCGCCCGGCGGCAAGCAGAACAGCTTCGCCTCGCGCGCCCGCGCCCATTACGTGCTGGCCGAGCGGGGCGATGCACAGCCGCGCACGCTGGCCGGCGCTTTTGCGAGCGCGGTGCAGGGCGCCGATCTGCTGGGAGCCTCGGTCGCGCGGTTGCGGCAATGGCGCGACGACATGGACACCGCCTACGGCCCATGTGCCGAAGCGCGGTCGGAGATGCTGGTGGGCGAGGCCGGAACCGTGCTGACATCTTCGATTTCTGCCGGGGCTGAGCGATGCAGGTGCTGGCGTTCACGCTGCATGCGCCGCTGGCGTCGTTCGGCGCCATCGCGGTGGGGGAGCGCCGATCCGGCTGGGACCGGCCCGGGCGCTCGGCCATCATCGGGCTGCTGGCGGCGGCCTGGGGATCGACCGGGACGACGACGCGGGCAGGAGGCGCTGGCCGCAGGCTACGCGCTGGCGATGCGCACCGATGCGCCCGGCCGGATGCTGGCCGACTACCATACCGCGCAAGTGCCGCCGGCCCGACGCGGCCGAAGCTGGGCCACCCGAGCCGCCGAACTGGCCGAGCCGGTGCTGGAGACGGTGCTGACCCGGCGCGAGGCGCGCACCGACGCCCTGCACATCGTCGCGCTATGGCCGCGTCCCGCAGCGCCATATCCGCTCGACGTGCTGGCCGGCGCCCTGCGCAGGCCCGTCTACACCCTCTATGTCGGCCGCAAGTCCTGTCCGCTCGGCCTACCGCTCGATCCCGTCCTTCTCGACGCCGCCGATCCGCCGGCCGCCCTGGCGGCTCGCGCCAACGCCGCCCGGCAGCCGGAGCAGGATTTGCGTCGCGTCCTGCGCGCCGACGCAGGCGTCGTGGCGATCGATGCCGACGCCGCCGCGGATCTCGACGTGGCGCGGATCGAGCGCCGGCGCGACCAGCCAGTCAGCCGGCGGCGCTGGCAGTTCGCGCTGCGCGAGGAGGCGATCCTGCGTGGCACGGGGGACGCGGGGTGACGGCGTTGTGGCTGATCCGCGCGCGGCTGCTCAGCGACGCGCAGGTGGGTGCGCTGGCGCCGCTGCTGCTGCCGGACGACGACAACGACCGCGCGCTCGCCGCGCACCGCCTGGTGTGGTCGTTCATGACGACAGCACCGGACGCCCGGCGCGACTTCCTGTGGCGTGAGGAAGCGCCCGGCAGGTTTCTGGTGCTGGCACCGCGGCCGCCGGCCGCCTCGGCCCTGTTCGAGCTGGAATGCAAGCCGTTCGCGCCGGAGCTCGGTCCCGGCGACCGGCTGCGCTTCCTGCTGCGCGCCAACGCCACCATCGCCCGCCGCCGGCCTGGTGAGCGCGGCGGGCGTGATGACGTGGTGATGCACGGGCTGCATCCGGTGGAACCGGGCGCCGCGCGCGCCGCGGCCAAGCCGGCCGTGCTGCGCGATGCGGGAGCGGCGTGGTTGCGGCGGACCGGGAAGCGTGCCGGTTTTTCGCCCGATGACGACGCCTTGCTGGTGGACGGCTACCGGCGGCTGCGCATTCCGCGCACCGGCCGGCAGGATATCGCGCTCGGCCTGCTGGAGTTTGCCGGCATGCTGCGTGTCGACGACCCGGCCGCGTTCGTCGCCGCCCTGTCGTGCGGCTTCGGCCGCGGCCGGGCGTTCGGCTGCGGCCTGATGCTGATCCGGCGGGCCTGATGCCCGATACCATGCCCGGGCTGCCGCCGCCGCGCCCCATTCCGATGAAGGACCGCTCCTCGATCCTGTTCGTCGAACGCGGTCAGCTCGACGTGATCGACGGTGCGTTCGTCGTGGTCGACGTACGGGGCGTGCGCACCGTGATCCCCATCGGTGGGATCGCCTGCCTGATGCCGGAGCCAGGCAGCCGCGTCAGCCATGCCGCGGTCGCCCTGGCGGCACGGGCCGGCACATTGCTGATCTGGGTCGGGGAGGCGGGGGTGCGCCTGTATGCCGCCGGACAGCCCGGCGGCGCGCGGTCCGACCGGCTGCTGTATCAGGCGCGGCTTGCGTTGGAGGAGGAGGCGCGGTTGCGCGTCGTCCGGCGGATGTATGCGGTGCGGTTTGGCGAGGATCCGCCGGCCCGCCGCTCGGTGGATCAGCTTCGCGGCATCGAGGGCGCCCGGGTGCGCGAGATGTATCGACTGCTGGCGCAGCGGCATGGTGTGGCGTGGACGGGGCGGAACTACGATCCCCACGACTGGTCCGGCGCCGACCTGATGAACCGCTGCCTGTCGGCGGCGACGGCGGCGCTGTATGGGCTGAGCGAGGCGGCGATCCTGGCCGCGGGCTATGCGCCGGCGATCGGCTTTCTGCATACCGGCAAGCCGCAGAGTTTCGTCTACGACATCGCCGATCTGTTCAAGTTCGACACGGTGGTGCCGGAGGCGTTTCGCGTGGCGGCGGCGGTAACGGCGGGCCGACCGCTTGACGGCGTGTTGGTGTGCGATCCGGTGGCCGTGGTGCGTCGCCGGTGCCGCGACGCGTTCCGCCGCACGGACGTGCTGGGTCGCCTGATCCCGGCCATCGAGGACGTGCTGGCGGCGGGCGGCCTGCCGGTGCCGCTGCCGACCGAGGAGGCGATGCCGGTTGCGATCCCGTTGCCGGAGGCGCTGGGTGATGCTGGTCATCGTGGTTGAAAATGCCCCGCCGCGGCTACGCGGGCGTCTGGCGGTCTGGCTCCTGGAGGTGCGCTCCGGGGTCTACATCGGTGCGTATGGCCGGCGTGTCCGGGAGATGATCTGGGAGCAGGTGCGGGCATATATTGACGATGGCAATGCGGTGATAGCGTGGGCGGCGCCGACCGACGCCGGTTTCGCGTTCGACACGTGCGGCCGGCACCGGCGCGTTCCGGTGGATTTTGACGGTTTCCGCTTGGTCGAGGTCCACCCCGAGCCGGGCGCCGTCGCTGCCCCGGCCCGGCCGGAAAAACGGCGGTAGGTTGTTTGACAGTCGAATTAGGAAGTGAGATCAACCGTTTCCACCAAGAGTGTTCCCCGCGCATGCGGGGATGAACCGACCCCGACATGAAGGGCAAGCCGCCGGCGGATGTGTTCCCCGCGCATGCGGGGATGAACCGCACGCGCTCATGATCGACGGAATGCAATCCATGTGTTCCCCGCGCATGCGGGGATGAACCGCCGATGGCTGATTTCGCGCCATGCCTCTCCTTGTGTTCCCCGCGCATGCGGGGATGAACCGCCCGATGCTCGACTGGTGCCGCGCGCAGGGATGTGTTCCCCGCGCATGCGGGGATGAACCGCGATGCGCCTGGAGGCCATCGCCGGCGCCCAGGTGTTCCCCGCGCATGCGGGGATGAACCGATCGGCATGCCGGCCCAGGGGCCTTTCGTGACGTGTTCCCCGCGCATGCGGGGATGAACCGCCAAGATGGCCGCTATGATCGAGCGTCTGGCCGTGTTCCCCGCGCATGCGGGGATGAACCGAGTGCGTCCTGCCGTTTGATGGTCGGCCATGGGTGTTCCCCGCGCATGCGGGGATGAACCGTCGGCGGGGACGGGGTCAGCCATGCGGGCTGGGTGTTCCCCGCGCATGCGGGGATGAACCGGCGGAGATCAGCGCGCTGCCGGGGGCTGCGCTGTGTTCCCCGCGCATGCGGGGATGAACCGCCAGCAGCAATGCCTCGAGCTCTTTCGTGGGCGTGTTCCCCGCGCATGCGGGGATGAACCGGCGGACTGGCCGCCGGCGTTCACCGCCTGCACGTGTTCCCCGCGCATGCGGGGATGAACCGGCGCCACCGTTCTAGACATAAACAGCCGTATCGTGTTCCCCGCGCATGCGGGGATGAACCGGCGGCGTTGGTTTCCTGATCCGTGCCGCCGGTGTGTTCCCCGCGCATGCGGGGATGAACCGTAGATTTTCGCTGCATAGACGTTCGCGGGGCAGTGTTCCCCGCGCATGCGGGGATGAACCGGTGCGGGTGTTCGTGCGGTAATTGTCGATGATGTGTTCCCCGCGCATGCGGGGATGAACCGGTGGCCGAGCTGGCGCACTGGATCCAGGCGATGTGTTCCCCGCGCATGCGGGGATGAACCGAGCGGCCGGGAGCGCTGGTCCGACCTGGTGCCGTGTTCCCCGCGCATGCGGGGATGAACCGATTTCGCCGTATGGGACGCCGGCCCGCGTGAGGTGTTCCCCGCGCATGCGGGGATGAACCGCAACTGGAAGCCTTCAAAATCGGGTTGCGAGAGTGTTCCCCGCGCATGCGGGGATGAACCGACGTGGCAGGAAGTTGCAATGTGCTGTCATCAGTGTTCCCCGCGCATGCGGGGATGAACCGCAATAGATCGTCAGTCCGCGGCTCGAGTACCCGTGTTCCCCGCGCATGCGGGGATGAACCGTCGTCTGCATCCTCGTCGTCATATTCGAACAATGTGTTCCCCGCGCATGCGGGGATGAACCGTCCTCAATTCGGATTTTCCGCCCGCGATCTACGTGTTCCCCGCGCATGCGGGGATGAACCGGCAGAACCGGCGATTACTTTTTCATCCGCGGCGTGTTCCCCGCGCATGCGGGGATGAACCGCAGATTGCGCGCTACATCGACCGGCTGCGCATGTGTTCCCCGCGCATGCGGGGATGAACCGCCGAATGCTGGCCGTCCGGCCGCTGTGCCAGGGTGTTCCCCGCGCATGCGGGGATGAACCGGTTGCACGATCTATTTAGAATTTCAGGAGCACGTGTTCCCCGCGCATGCGGGGATGAACCGGGGGATGCAGCTTATGGTTGACCAATCCCAAAGTGTTCCCCGCGCATGCGGGGATGAACCGCCACCCCATGGGCTACGGATATCGTGACGTGCGTGTTCCCCGCGCATGCGGGGATGAACCGCCGGTAGAATCGACCCGACAACGGCCGAAATGGTGTTCCCCGCGCATGCGGGGATGAACCGGCGGGAATGGCTCGGTTTCAATCGGAATGGGAGTGTTCCCCGCGCATGCGGGGATGAACCGCACGCGCCGCAGAACGCGGCGGCCCATTCGAAGTGTTCCCCGCGCATGCGGGGATGAACCGGTAGAACACTATCGTAACGAACACGCGCATGCGTGTTCCCCGCGCATGCGGGGATGAACCGGCGTCTTCAATGGTGATCGGGGGCTTGCCGTTGTGTTCCCCGCGCATGCGGGGATGAACCGTGGCGGTTACGATCTATAATGTGGCCGGGCAGGTGTTCCCCGCGCATGCGGGGATGAACCGTCAACATTTCCGGCTTCAAACTGGTGGCTTCGGTGTTCCCCGCGCATGCGGGGATGAACCGTCGGCGGGGACGGGGTCAGCCATGCGGGATGGGTGTTCCCCGCGCATGCGGGGATGAACCGGCCGGCCCCTATCGTTTCGGCCATCCGGGATAGTGTTCCCCGCGCATGCGGGGATGAACCGCCGGGACCGTGATCCCGCTTGACCCGCAACCGGTGTTCCCCGCGCATGCGGGGATGAACCGAGCCTCAAGCTGTCCGTCGTCGGCATCTACGGGTGTTCCCCGCGCATGCGGGGATGAACCGCATTAAAAATCGGTGAGGCTTTAGGCGATTGGGTGTTCCCCGCGCATGCGGGGATGAACCGAGGAGCATCATCGCGCCTGGCAGCTCGGGGAAGTGTTCCCCGCGCATGCGGGGATGAACCGACCCTAATAATCTGGGGCAAGCCGCTGTTGCCGTGTTCCCCGCGCATGCGGGGATGAACCGCCTCGCGGCTTTGCTGCTGTGGACGTTGCTACGTGTTCCCCGCGCATGCGGGGATGAACCGCGGCGCCTACGCCACCACAAATCTTGGAGGAGGTGTTCCCCGCGCATGCGGGGATGAACCGGGATCGGAGCGGAATGCCCCAACCGGAGATTGGTGTTCCCCGCGCATGCGGGGATGAACCGGGCTGGCCGTCGTTCGCGGGCAGCCAAGTGACGTGTTCCCCGCGCATGCGGGGATGAACCGATCAGCTGGTTGTTGCGGATCTGGATTTCATAGTGTTCCCCGCGCATGCGGGGATGAACCGCGGTGTATTCCTTGACGACAGCCGCGCCCCAAGTGTTCCCCGCGCATGCGGGGATGAACCGTTCGCCCAGGCGCTTGACGTGCTCGGAAAAGCGTGTTCCCCGCGCATGCGGGGATGAACCGCCGCCGTAGGAGTTGATCGAGCCGCCGCCGATGTGTTCCCCGCGCATGCGGGGATGAACCGGACATTCGCGAGGCCACATGGATCGCGGAAACGTGTTCCCCGCGCATGCGGGGATGAACCGAGCGCCGACAACGAAAATCTCGCCGCCGACTTGTGTTCCCCGCGCATGCGGGGATGAACCGGCACGCTCCCGGCACAAACACGCCGGCTTCCAGTGTTCCCCGCGCATGCGGGGATGAACCGCCGCAACGTGGAGGCGATCAGGTCCACCCATTGTGTTCCCCGCGCATGCGGGGATGAACCGTACGTGTGGGTAGGGGCCGACTCGTCCGGGAAGTGTTCCCCGCGCATGCGGGGATGAACCGACACGAGCCAGTTCGTGCTCGGCATACCTATCGTGTTCCCCGCGCATGCGGGGATGAACCGACCGAGATCGCCCTGAACTGGCTGCTGCACAGGTGTTCCCCGCGCATGCGGGGATGAACCGACCGCCAACTCGCCCCTTACCATGAGTTCGAAGTGTTCCCCGCGCATGCGGGGATGAACCGATCGGGTCGCGTCCCCGGACGTGGTGTAGGAGCTGTGGGTAAGTCGCCCGCCCTAGCGACCAGTGCGAGTCGGGCGTAGGCGGGCGGCTTATCCACAGCGGCGGCCATCGCGGCGTTCCTGGGTAGGGTTGGGTTGCCACACGCAACCCCAACCCGAGGATCACCACGATGACCGACGACAAGATTGCCCTCTGCGAGCTGCTGGAGAAGGGCTCTGACGCGACCTTCCTGCGCGAGATGATCGGCTTTGCCGCGCAGCGTCTGATGGAACTCGAGACCGACACTCTGTGTGGCGCCGGGCACGGCGAACGCAGCCCCGAGCGGGCGAACCAGCGCAACGGCTTCCGTGACCGCGACTGGCAAACCCGTGTCGGCACGGTCGAGTTGCGCATCCCGAAGCTGCGCAAGGGCAGCTACTTCCCGGCATTTCTGGAACCGCGGCGGACGGCGGAGAAGGCGCTGACCGCGGTCATCCAGGAGGCGTATGTCCAAGGCATATCGACCCGCTCGGTGGACGACCTCGTCCGTGCCATGGGCATGGAGGGGATCAGCAAGAGCCAAGTGTCCCGGCTTTGCGGCGAGATCGACGAGCGGGTGCAGACCTTCCTCACCCGGCCGATCGAGGGCGAATGGCCCTATCTGTGGCTGGATGCCACATACGTCCGCGCCCGTCGCGCCAGTCATATCGTCTCGGTGGCCGTCATCGTCGCCGTCGGCGTCAACACCGATGGTCGCCGCGAGGTGCTCGGCATGACGGTCGGCCACAGCGAGGCCGAGCCGTTCTGGGTCGAGTTCCTGCGCACGCTGACCCGGCGCGGCCTGCGCGGCGTGAAGCTGGTGACCTCGGATGCCCACGAGGGGCTGAAGGCGGCGATCGCCAAGGTGCTTGGCGCCACCTGGCAGCGCTGCCGCGTCCACTTCATGCGCAACGCCCTGGCCTATGCGGGCAAGACGCAGCGCCGCATCGTCTCGGCCTGGATCGGCACCGCCTTCGCCCAGGATGATGCGGCCGCCGCCCGCACCCAGTGGCGCCAGGTCGCCGACCAGGCACGGGCGCGCGTGCCGAAGCTCGCCGCCCTGATGGACGAGGCTGAGGCCGACGTACTTGCCTACATGAACTTCCCGGTCCAGCACCGCGCCAAGCTGCACAGCACCAATCCGCTCGAACGGCTCAACGGCGAGATCAAGCGGCGCAGCGACGTCGTCGGCATCTTCCCCAACGAGGCGGCAGTCGTCCGCCTGGTCGGCGCGCTGCTGCTCGAACAGAACGATGAGTGGGCGGTCCAGCGCGCACGCTACATGACGCTGGAAACCATCGCGCCACTCAGCGATGATCCTCTCGTCGCGCTGCCGCCACTGGCAGCATGACGCGGCGGCTCAGCCCGCCCAGGAGCACCGCTCCTACACCACGCGATGGGACACGATCACCGATCGTTGATGTCTCCCCAGAAGAGACTCCCCATGTGTTCCCCGCGCATGCGGGGATGAACCGTTGCCGCACACCAGGTCGCCATTCGACATGACGTGTTCCCCGCGCATGCGGGGATGAACCGGAGATCGAGGGCCTGCTCGCCCGGATCGACGCGTGTTCCCCGCGCATGCGGGGATGAACCGGTTGCCGGCGTCGAGTTTGCGCGGCAGTTCAAGTGTTCCCCGCGCATGCGGGGATGAACCGCCAACACGACCATCCGGCAGGCCGGGACCTTGGTGTTCCCCGCGCATGCGGGGATGAACCGGCGCTGTGGTGCTGCTGTAGTTGAACCGGGAAGTGTTCCCCGCGCATGCGGGGATGAACCATGAAACTACCTTGGAAAAATCCGCCGGTTTCATGTGTTCCCCGCGCATGCGGGGATGAACCGGCCCGGTGTCCTAGCCGGTGAACGAACGGGCGGTGTTCCCCGCGCATGCGGGGATGAACCGCGAGACGTTCCAGTTTGCGGCGCGCGCGATGTGTGTTCCCCGCGCATGCGGGGATGAACCGGCCGTCAGCTGCATTTCAGACGGCGCCACCGAGTGTTCCCCGCGCATGCGGGGATGAACCGGGCCTGGAAGGCAACAGCGATTCCAGCGGCACGTGTTCCCCGCGCATGCGGGGATGAACCGGGCTGGCTGCACGTTCTGCTGCGTGACGGCGTGTGTTCCCCGCGCATGCGGGGATGAACCGCTTTGGGAGGTATCCCGCGTGTTGAACGGGGGGTGTTCCCCGCGCATGCGGGGATGAACCGTCGGCCAGGACCGTCATCATGATCTCGAGCTTGTGTTCCCCGCGCATGCGGGGATGAACCGACGTTCGGCAACGGCCTGACGGGCGTAATCGCGTGTTTCCCGCGCATGCGGGGATGAACCGCGGACCGGTACAGCGGGCCATACAAGCCGTAAGTGTTCCCCGCGCATGCGGGGATGAACCGTTCGTGGACTCCGATGGGGCGGCCGCAGTATTATGTAGCAACGGCCACCACACCCTGTATTCTGTCCCACGCGGAACAATACCACATGTTGGCGCATGCAGGTATCCCCTCTTGTGCTGTCCGCGCTGATGAAGAAGCGCGCCGAGATCGACGGTGATCTGCGCCAAGCTGCGAAGCGGATCGCCGAGTTGCGCGCCGACCGGGATACCATTGACGCCGCGATCCGCGTATTCGATCCGACCCGGCTACCGCACAAGATCAAGCCGCACCTGCGCCGCCCGAAGCCCAAGCTGTTCAGGCATGGGGGATGCTCCCGCGCCATCATGGGGATGCTCCGGACCGCGCCGGGGGCGATTACCGTGCGTGCCATCGTGGACCGGCTGGCGACCGAGTATTACTTGGACCTTACCCAGTCCGCCGACCGGGAGGCTTTGACCAACAAGGTGCGGAACACGCTGCTGCGTCACGCTGGGCGCGGGCTGGTGCGGGAGGAACGGGACGGGGTAGTAGTCTGGCGGGTGGAATGACGCGCCCTCGAATACTCAACTGAGCCCTTGACCAACTCGGCGCGTGATTCCTATAAGGGACAGTTATCGCTCGAAATCGTACATGTCGGGCTTACGTGCCGCGTCTACACCACATGTAGTGGTTGAAATGCGACTCTAATCAGCGTATGTTTGTGTTGGAGGCTTTGTGGGGTGAAAGTTCTGCATTGCCTTTTCTTCAAGGGTCATATCCGGCCTCAAGCCGCTCAAGACTGGTCCTCAGATCAGTAATATGAGCGAAGCTCCAGATTTCGAAATCGTCTCGTCCGTCTCTGTATCGCTCGCTTCTGAAGCGAAGATCAGCGATCTGTTTAGCATAACCATCGAACTCCTGCCTCGCCGCTTTTCTCATCCTTTGCGTGCGAAACCCCCAGGAAATACAGTAAGCAATTAGGTCCGCTATTTGCACGCCCGTGGTTAAATCGCTGTGAACAAAAAAGGGTTCTGGGACTATAAGACGTGCCCTATTTCTGCCAGTCTGAGTTTCCTTAAAGTATTTATGAGTTTGTTCAACCAGCAAATGACTTTTAGTCTTCTCTAGTTCATCGAATACAATGATGCCTTGTTCATGACCGCCGCAATCTTCTAACCAATAGAAAAATCTCTCAAAAAGATAGGCATAGTCCTTTCTGAGACCGCCCAGAGTTGTGCGTGGCGCATCAGATTCGACAATGCTTGCAATAGCCCTGCAGTGAAATCTCGCACAAATTTTGAATACGTCTTCGACATAAGCAAGCTTTGCTAATCCCAGCCCCTTTAAGTGGCGAAGATTGGCATTCGCGCCGTCATCAAGGGCAGCTTTGGCGAGTTCCGTAATTTCATGTAACGCAACAGGGACATTAAGCCTAGCGTGCTGAAAGACTTTTGTCTTTAATATCTTGGTTCCCTTCAGCTCGTCGTTTCCCGCGCTATACCGACGGCCAAAATGCGCGAGTTCAGCTGAATGAATATCGTTTATCAAATTCCAAAGATCACAATCTCGCACAGCAATCCCAGCCAAGACCTCATACGGAGAGGCCCTCCTATCGTGTCCGCTTTCATCCACAAACAAAAACCAAGCCATGCTCCAAATATGACATGGATCGGCGACGGATCAATGCTTTGTGGCTTTTACTTCCCGCGCTGCCAATACCCGCACCAGTCCACAGACGGGCGGCAGGCCATGGCGGGCCCGACCAGGGCGCTAACCTGCCGCCCGTTATCCCACCGGCGGCGACCCTCGCGCCAAGCGAACTCCTGCGCGTAGCGGACCAGATAGGCCCCGGCGATGTGGTGGTGATGCCCGATCTCGGCTCGGCGCATCCGGCTTAAAAATTCCTCGGCCCCGTTCGTGTAGACGCCCGAGCGGTCGCTGTAGAGCGCACTGTGGTCGATCCGCGCCACGTCGAAGCGGCCATGCAGCGCGTTCCACGATGAAGCCTCATCGGCCATCAGGCGGGTGTCCTTGGCGACGCGGGAGGCGATGAAGCCCAGCGCCACGCTTTCCGACTTGAACACGGCCGGCAAGGTGGAACCGCCCCGCTCGCGCATGACAACCACGACCTGCCGCTTGCCGGTCTGGTTGCGGACAAGGCGGCGATCGCGGCGGTTCTCGCGGTGATTGGCCGGCTTCACGTAGCCGCCTAAATATCCAAGCCACCGAACGTCCACCAAATCGGGGCAGCTTCACAGGATGGCGCTCCCGTATTTTGTGGGCCTGACCACGAATTCCTAGCCAAGCCGGACAGATAATCCGACGCAAGGCGGACACTGACGGAAGCCAGACAATTTTTCCGATCCAAAGATCAGCAAATCGCCCGCAAGGAAAACAATTTTTGGTGGTTTTCTGCCCAGGATTTAAACCTGGAGGCGACATCGGTATAAACGTTTTTGCAGACTTACGGTTAGTGCCCAGTTCTCATTTTCGTCGCACCCGGCACGCCAATAGCATCCACCGGTTCAGTGATTGTCTGGTTTGACCAGCCCACCGGGTCGGCAGCGCTCTGGCGCGGCTGTCGTTTGCCCAATCCACCGCGTGCGGTCCGTCATTGCAACCAAACCAGATGGCCAACGTTCGTCGTTAGCAGGAGCCGCTATGGGGCCAGCTTTCGGGGAGGAACGGATGCGCTACCTGATCATAGGCCTGTCGATGCCGATGGTGGCGCTGTGGGCCGGGACGCAGGCCCATGCCCAATACTATCAGGCGCCCCCTGGTTACTACGCCGCGCCTCCCGCGCCGGGATACTACCCTGCACAGCCACCGCCCGCGTCCTATCCCGCGCCGCCTCCACAGAGTGGTTACTATCCGCCGCCGCCACCGCAAGCCGCTTATGCCCAGGTTCCGGTCGGCCGGCCCGCTTCCCCCGCGCTCGATCCGAATAACTGTGGGACACCGGACGAGCCGAAGGCCTGCCCACCGATGCCGCGCGTGAACCTGCCCTATTATCCGGCGAACCGCTGAAGCTAGGACAGGTTGACCGGCGCGGTCCGACCCGCGCCGCAACGCGATGGGCAGCGCTCGGTGGCGGACGTTGCAGCGTTCGCAGACGCGCCGTCGGTCGATCGTATCTCACGTGCCCTTAGTGAGGGGCCTATTGGATACGCCGGCATACAGCGCCCGGAAACGTTCGATCCGTTCGGCATAGGCACCCGCGACCCTCGGATCGGCAACGATCGTCTCCGCACGCCGGACCGGCGCACACACAGCGTCCGGGTTCTCTCCCGTGACTGCCATGCGTGCCAGCCGCGCTGCGCCGAATGCAGCGCCGTGCTCGCCCGCCGCCAGGCGGTGCAACGGCCGGTCCAGCACGGCGGCCAGGATGCGAACCCAGACGCGCGAGCGCGACCCGCCGCCGATCACGTCCGCGTCTGCCACCGCTGTGCCGGACGCCAGCAGTGCGTCCATGCAGTCGCGGATCGAGAAGGCCACCCCCTCGAGCACGGCCTGGGTCAGGGCCGGGCCATCAGTATCATGCGACAGGCCTGCAAAGGCGCCGCGAACACTCGCGTCATTGTGCGGCGTCCGCTCGCCGCCAAGGTAGGGCAGGAAGGTCACCGGCCCCGGCGCCACCGGCATCTTCACGGCGCCCAGCAGGGCCGCCTCGTCGCGCCCGAGCACACCGGCCAACCAGGACAGCGATGCGGCTGCCGACAGTGTCACGCCCATCTGGTGCCAGGTCGCCGGTAGGGCGTGGCAGAAGGCATGCACCGCTGCCTGCGGGTAGGGTCGGGGCCGGTCGGTGGTCGCGAACAGCACTCCCGATGTGCCCAGGGACACGAAGGCGCTCCCGGGCCGGATCGCGGAAAGACCGATGGCACCGGCCGCGTTGTCGCCTGCGCCGCCTGCCAGAAGCGGCGCCGACGCCATCCCCCAGCGCGCCGCAAGCGCGGGACTCAGGGTGCCGGCCGGTGCGTTGCCCTCCACCAGGCGGGGCATTGCGGCACGCGACAGGCCCGTTGCCGCCAGTGCTCCGTCCGACCAGTCGCGTGCGGCGACATCCAACCACAAGGTGCCGGAGGCGTCCGACATGTCCTCGACCAGCTCGCCGGTCATGCGATAGCGCAGCCATGCCTTGGGCAGCAGCACCGTGTGCAGGCGCGCGACGACCTCCGGCTCATGGCGGCGCAGCCAAAGCAGTTTCGGCGCGGTGAAGCCCGGCATCGCGAGATTGCCGGTCACTTGGTGCAGTGTCGGGAATGCCGCTTCCAGCGCCGCGCATTCCGCGGCAGCGCGCCCATCGTTCCACAGGATCGCGGGACGCAGCACGTTGCCGGCCGCGTCCAGAAGCACCGCACCGTGCATCTGGCCCGACAGGCCGATCCCGCGCACCGCGCCAAGCGCCGTCGGATGATCGCGCCGCAGGCCATCCAACGCATCCTCGGTCGCCGTCCACCAGTCGGCGGGGTCCTGCTCGCTTTGTCCCGGAGCCGGACGCGACAGCGCCAACGGCACGGTCGCGGCACCCACGACGCGCTGGTCTTCGTCGACCAGCAGCGCCTTCAGGCCGGACGTGCCGAGATCGATGCCCAGGAACACTGGGTCACGCGGCGAGCGGGTGCCGCATCAAATGCGGCAGGGCCTGGCCGCTGGCGTCGAACAGATGGCAAGCGGTGCCGTCCAGACCCAGCCGGACCGTGCGGTGCGGGCGGGTGTCGTCGGCGCCGTCGGTCTGCACGGTCATGTCGGGTTGGCCCTCGCCGGCCACGTGCAGCAAGGTCAGCCCGCCGAGCCGCTCGACCAGACGCACTTCGCCGCCCAGCACGCCCGCCGGATCCAGGCGCAGCGTCTCCGGCCGGACACCGAGCGTGACCGTGTCGCCGATACGCGCTGCGCCGGCTTCGGTCGGCACCATCACCCGCGCGCCCGACGGCAGCGCAACGGTGACGCCGTCGGGCGCGACTGCGGCGATGGTGGCGGGAAGCAGATTCATGCGCGGCGAGCCCAGGAAGCCGGCGACGAAGATGTTGGCCGGGTGATGGTAAAGCGCGAGTGGTGAGCCGACCTGTTCCACCTTGCCGGCCTGCAGGACGACAATCTTGTCGGCCATGGTCATCGCCTCGACCTGGTCGTGCGTCACGTAGATCATGGTCGCATTCAGTTCGTCATGCAGACGCGACAGCTCGATGCGCATCTGACCGCGCAACGCGGCGTCGAGGTTCGACAGCGGCTCGTCGAACAGGAACACCCTGGGATCACGCACGATCGCGCGGCCGATGGCGACCCGCTGGCGCTGCCCGCCCGACAGGTCCTTGGGTCGGCGTTCCAGATAGGGCTCCAGTTGAAGCACGCGCGCCGCCTCCATCACCTTGCGGTCGCGCTCGGCACGCGGCACGCGCGCCAGGCGCAGCGCGAAGCCGAGATTTTTGCGCACGGTCATGTGGGGATACAGCGCGTAGGACTGGAACACCATCGCAAGACCCCGATCGGCGGGCCCGATCTCATTCACCCTGGCGCCGTCGATCAGCAGGTCGCCGGCGGTGATCCTTTCCAGTCCGGCGATCATGCGCAGTAACGTCGATTTGCCGCAGCCCGATGGGCCGACAAAGACCACGAGCTCTCGGTCGGCGATGTCGAGGTCGATCCCCTTGATCACCTCGAACCCCCCGTAACTCTTGCGCAGGCCACGCAGTGTCAGCGTTGCCAAGGCATATCTCCTACTTAACGGCGCCGAATGTCAGGCCACGCACAAGCTGGCGCTGGCTGAGCCAGCCGAATACGAGGATCGGCGCGACTGCCATCGTGGAGGCGGCGGACAGCTTTGCGAAGAACAGTCCTTCGGGGCTCGAGAACGACGCGATGAAGGCGGTGAGTGGAGCCGCCCCGGCCGATGTGAGGTTCAGGCTCCAGAACGCCTCGTTCCAGCACAGGATCAACGACAGCAGGCCGGTCGAGGCGACGCCCGGCATGGTGAGCGGCAACAGCAGATGCCAGACCTCGCCCCAGGTCCGGGCCCCGTCCATACGCCCCGCCTCGAGGATCTCGTGCGGCACCTCCTTGTAGAAGGTGAAGAGCATCCATACGACGATGGGTAAATTCATCAGCATGTAGATGCCGATCAGGCCGGTGCGGGTATCCAGCAGGCCGGCGCTGCGGAACAGCAGGTAGATCGGCACCAGCACGCCGACCGGGGGCAGCATCTTGGTCGAAAGCATCCAAAGCAGCGTGCCGCGCGTGCCTTCGGTCGGGTGGAAGGCCATCGCGTAGGCCGCCGGAATCGCGAACAACAGCGCCAGCACCGTCCCGCCGACCGAGATGACCACGCTGTTCATCGCGAAGCGCGCATAGTCGGCCCGTGCCAGCACATCGGCATAGGATTGCAGCGTGGGATGGAAGAACAGGCTGGCCGTGATCGCCTCGGTCTCGCTCTTGAAGCTGGTCAGCACCATCCAGAAGATCGGAAAGAATAGCAGCAACGCCGCACCCCAGCCGACGATGGCGACGACGATGCGGCGGCCAGGGCTGTCCTCCACCTCAGACCTCCAGCCGCCGCGCGATGCTGCGCACCAGGAAGATGGCGACGATATTGGCCAGCAGGATTGCCACGACGCCGCCCGCCGAGGCGCCACCGATATCGAACTGCAACAGCGCGCGCGCATAGATCAGGAAGGCCAGGTTGGTCGTTGCGTTGCCTGGTCCACCAGAAGTCGTCACGAAGATCTCCGCAAAGATCGTCAGCAGAAATATCGTCTCGATCATGATAACGACCGAGATCGCACGCGACAGATGCGGCAGCGTGATGAAAAAGAACTGCGCAAGCGGTCCCGCGCCGTCCATCCGCGCGGCCTCTCGCTGCTCATGGTCGAGCGATTGCACAGCCGTCAGCAGGATCAGCAGCGCGAAGGGCAGCCATTCCCATGAGACGATGGCGATGACGGATGACAGCGGGTATTGCGCGAACCAGTCCACGGGCTGCAGGCCGAAGACGCGGAACACCGCCCCCAGCACGCCGTAGATCGGGTGCATCAGCAGGTTCTTCCAGACCAGCGCGCTGACCGTGGGCATCACGAAGAACGGTGAGATCGCCAGCACCCGCGCGATGTTGCGCCCCGGAAAGGGCTGGTCGAACAGCACCGCGAGCAGGGTGCCGAGCACGACGGTAATGCCGAGGACGGATCCCACCAGGATCAGTGTGTTGACCAGCGAGGCGATGAAATCCGGATCGGTGACCAGGTAATAGTAATTGCCCCACCCAGCGAAGCCGTGCAGCGCGGGATTGACGAGGTTATAATTGCGGAACGAGAACCAGACGGTCATCGCCAGCGGCACGATCATCCAGGCCAGCAGAACCAGCACGGACGGCAGCAGCAGCAGGCGTGCCGTCCCACGCGCCGGCCCTGGCGCGTGGGAAGCATCCTGGGCCACGGTCGCCGACATGCGACGTGTCCGCCTATTTGTTGTAGTAACCCGCCTGCCGCATCGTCCGCTCGGTTGCGGACTGCGCGGCCTTGAGCGCCTGATCGACCGTCATCTGTCCCGTCAGCGTCGCGGCGATGGTCTGTCCGACCTGCGTGCCGATCCCCTGGAATTCCGGGATGCCGACGAATTGTGCGCCGGTATAGGGACGCGGCTCGCGGGTCTGGCCGGTGGGGTTGGCGACGTCGATCGCCTTTTCGACGAACTTGGCGAAGGGCGCGACCTTCTGATAGTCGGGGTTTTCATAGGTCGACGTCCGCGTGCCGGGTGGCACCGAAACCCAGCCGTTCTTCGCGGCGACCAGCTTGATGTAGTCCTTCGACGTTGCCCACGTGACGAAGGTCCGCGCCGCGTCGGCCTGCTTGGTGGATGCCGGGATGGCGAGGTTCCAGCTCCATAGCCATGTCGGCCCGCCAGCGTAGCTTCCCGTCGGCATTGGCGCGAAGCCGACCTCGTCGGCGACCTGCGACTGTTTCTTGTCGAACAGAAGCCCAGCAGCAACGGTGGCATCGATCCACATGCCGCAATGGCCGCTCGCGAACAAGGCAAGGTTTTCGTTGAAGCCGTTGGACGTGGCTCCGGGCGGTCCGTCGGCCTTCAGGATGTCATCGTAGAACCCGATGGCCTTCTTCCACTGCGGCGTATCGATCGTTGGCTTCCAGTGCATGTCGAACCACTGGCCGCCCTCTGTATCGACCAGCGTGGTGATGTAGGCCATGTTCTCGCCCCAGCCCGGCTTGCCGCGCAGGCACATGCCGTAGATCTGATGCGACTTGTCGGTGATCTTGTCGGCAAAGCTGCGGATCTGGTCGTAGGTCGGGGCCGCAGGCATCGTGATGCCCGCCTTCTTGAACAAATCGGTCCGGTAGAATGTCATTGCGCTCTCGCCGTAGAATGGCAGCGCGTACAATTTGCCGTTGACCGTAAGGCCATCCCGCACCGGCTTCAGAAGATCATTGACGTCATACGATGCCGGCAGGTTGTCCATCGGCAGAAGCCAGCCCTGCTTGGCCCAGATTGGCACTTCGTAGTTGCCGATCGTGAGGATGTCGAACTGGCCCGCCTTCGTCGCGATGTCGGTGGTCACGCGTTGGCGCAGCACGTTCTCCTCAAGCACGACCCAGCGAAGGTGAATGTCCGGATGCAGCTTTTCGAACTCCGACGACAAGCCCTGCATCACGACCATGTCGCCATTGTTGACGGTCGCAATCGTCAGCGTGGAGTCGGCATGCGCCAGCCCCGCCGACAGCGCGATGGGTGCCATCGCCGCAGCAACCAGCGCGGCGCGCCAGCTTGTCATGATGTCGCTAATGATACGTCTCCCCGGTCCCAGGTCACTTTTGCTTGGTGGCTTGCGGGAAGGGTGTCACCCCTATGGGCGATCCGTCAACGAGGATCGGCCATGGCTACTGGCCGCGTACCGTCAGAAGTCAAGCGTTTGTGATGCGGTGGCAAGGGTAGCGCGGCTGCCTTGGCGATAGAGCGCATCGAGCCACGCCGCAACCGGTCCGACGAGCCGTGGGTCGGTGCCGATATCACCGAATAGCTCGGTTATTCCAAGCAGCGGTCGAGGGTCCGTCCCGCCGGCGACCGCGGCGCGACGCAGCGCGTCGGCCATCGGGTGCTTCACCTCGATCGGCTGCCCCGCTTCGTCCTCGCCACGCACCCGCCGCAGCCATGCCGCCAGCGCCAGCGCCAGCAGGTCCAGCGGCTGGTCTGCCTGCAGGCGGTCGCGCAACGGATCGACCAGGATGTTCAGCGGCGCATCGGTGTTGACCCGTTCAACGGTATCCCTGATGGCCGGGTTGGCGAACCGCTCGATCAATGTCGCCTTGTAGGCGGCCAGATCGATACCCGGCAAAGGACCCAGCGTTGGGCCGGTCTCACGGTCCATCAGTGCCGCCATGTAGCGGGTCATCAGCGGGTCGGCCATCGACTCGTCGATCGTCACGTACCCTGCCAGGCGGCCTAGGCCGGCAACCGCAAGATGGCTCGCATTCAGCAGCCGCAGCTTCATGAATTCGTATGGCGCCACGTCATCGACGAACTGCGCGCCGACGTCCTCCCAGGCCGGCCGTCCCTGCACGAACCGGTCCTCGATCACCCATTGGCGGAACGCTTCCGAAAATACCGGCCGACGGTCGGCGATGCCGTTTGCGTCAGCCAGCCACGCAACATCGCCTGCGGCCGTCACGGGCGTAATGCGATCGACCATCGTGCTCGGGAATTCGGCATGCGCGTCGATCCAGTCCGCGAGCGCCGGATCGCGCAGGCGCGCCAGCGTCAGCACCGCATCGCGGAGCACAGTGCCGTTGTGCTGGATGTTGTCGCAGGTGAGTGCCGTGAAAGCGCGGCCGCCCGATGCCATGCGGCGACGCAGCCCCTCGACCACGATCCCGATGGCGCTACGGGGGCTGGACGGGTTTGTCAGATCCTGGCGGATCAGGGGATGATCGGAATCGAGCTTTTTGGTGGCGCGGTTCAGGCAATAGCCGTTCTCGGTCACGGTAAGGCTGATGATGCGAATGTCCGCGCTGTCGATCGCGTCGAGCAATGCCGCGCTGTCGTCGCCGGCGAAGATGACCCCCGCCAGCGCGCCGATCACGGTCACCGTGGCGCCTGTCGAGCCGCGCTCGACCAACGTGTAAAGGCATTCCTGCGCCGCCAGGTTCTCGGCCATCGCACGATCCGCGGGCATCAGTCCCGCGCCGATGATGCCCCATTGCAGGGCGTCCTCGTGCAGCCCCATCAGGTCGTGCGTGTAGCGCGCCATGTGCGCACGGTGGAAACCACCGATGCCGAGATGCACGATCCCCGGCCGCACCTTGGCTGGATCGAATGGCGGCACCGCGATGTGCCGTTCCAAATGCGCCAGTGCGCCACGATTGAGCTGGATTGCTGCCATCATCCTCACCTTATCGGAACGCAAACGGGCCGGTCGTGGCGATGGCGCCTGCCGCGAAACGTTCTGGTCAGCGCTGGATCGGCTGACCGCGCGTCCTGATGGGCGCCGTCGGTTGCATCGAGCGCTTTGCCGCCGCCTGCTGTCAGCCTTGCCTGACCGGTCGGGGGCCGATCAGGCAGCGACTTTGCTCACGCCCACCGGCTCCCACGATTTCAACACCGGAAGCACTTCCTTTGCGAACAGCTTCAGGCCGCGCTCGGAGACCTCGTACGGCGTGCCGCCGAACCGGAACGCGACGTTGAGCTCGAAATCGCCGATCACCGCGCGCCGCGCTTCCAGCCCGCGCAGGATCCGGTCGGGCGTGCCCCAGCTCGCAGCCTGCATGAAACCGGCCACCGCGCCGTCCAGGCCGCCCTTGCGTGCGATTTCCGCCTTCTGCTGGTAGGAATCATAGCCCTTCACGGATTTGAAGTGCTCGCCCAGGAATTCGTAATGATGGAAATTGCTTTCGACGAATTTGCCCTGGTATCGGCGCGCTTCGTCCTCGAGCCCCGCGGCATTGGGCCCGCAGACGCAGAACTCGGTCAGCATGACGGTCGGGGCATCGGTGCCATGGAACGTGCGATGCAGTTCGCGGCCGCGCTCGATGATCGGCAACCGCATCTCCCACGGCCGATCCGCGAACATCACCATGTGCGCTCCTAACTTGGCGGCGGAAACCACCGAATCTTCGCTGGACGCAACGGCATAGACGCGCCCGTCGAAGGAATGGGTTGGACGTGGGCGGATCTCGACGCGAGGCTGCTTGTAGTACGGGCCGTCGCCTTGCATGAAGCCGGTTTTGAGGGCGTCGATGATCATCGGCGCCGCTTCGTCGAAGCGGGCGCGCGATTCATCCATGCTCAGGCGAAAGGCGGCGAATTCGCGCCGAGCCAAGCCGCGACCCATGCCGAAACGAAATCGCCCCTTGGACAGCAGATCCAACACCGATGCCTGCTCGGCGACGCGCAGCGGATCATGCCACGGCAGAATGACCGCCGCCGTTCCGACATCGATGCCGGGACACACCGCCGTCAGATACGTCATCAGCTGGATGTTATCGGGCACGAAGGAGTAGTCGGCGAAGTGATGCTCGGCCGACCACAGGCAGTCGAAGCCCGAGTCCGCCGCCAGTCGCGCCAGTCGTATCTCTTCATCCCACGCGCGCGCGTCGGAGCAGTCTTCCCAGCCATAGCTGGCGAAAACCATCATGGCACCGACGTCCATGGGCGCCTCCCTTATTGGTTTCTGTATGACGATTACGGCAGATGCTTTCACACACCGTAATGCTGCGCAAGGTCGAGCCCCACCTTGCGTCAAGGGGTTCGTGGCAGGTGGCGGGTCCTTGCGTCGCGGTCGCAGCATGTCCGACGCACCGGTCTGCCGCCTTGGTTGCGGGCCAGTCTCCGGCTATTCCGCCGCGACGATCGGCTCTGGGGGTGAATTCGGCGGCACCGGCAGCGGGCGGGGCGGTTCCTCGATGGGTATCGGTGCGTCGGGCTCCGTCGGCGGGGCCGGCGGCTGGCTCGGCGGCGGCGGTGGCACGATCTGCATCCACACCGGGTGGCGCATGGCGACATTCCTTCCAGGCAATTGGTCGGGGCCAGGCACGCAGTCAGGGACGAACGGCCCTGCCGCCGATTGGTTCGACCGCCGGCTTGCAAACCCGCGGTCGCCGGACGGGCACGCCTGATGGCCGCGCAGGTATTGTCATTCCGGCCTCCGCCAATCACGGTGGCACATCTGCACACGGAGACTCGCATGCGCCTCGCTTGGTTCGGTCTGCTGGCTTTGTGCTTGACGGCGACGGCCTGCGGCGGTGGGTCCTCGGCCTCGACGGTCTCGGTGACCTGTGGCAGCGGCACGGCGCTGGTCGGCGCAAAATATGTCAATGTCATCGTCGATCCGGCCACCAAGACGACCGTGCTGAGCTTCCCCGACCCGCTGAACGATCAGCAGACGGGAACCATCCAGGTCGATCGGCGCTGCACCATTTCGCCCACCACCAATTCGTCCTGACCGGGACGCTCGGCCAGCCCAATCAAGGCGTCGTCGGCGCTGCCTTCGGCACTGCCGCCTGGGGCGTTCCCTCCGACGGCCCCGGCGCTCCAGACGCCGGTGGGGCGGATGTCGCGGGGGCCGGTGTTGTGGGGGCGGGCGCTGCCGTTGCGGATACCGCGGCGGGCGCAGCCGCCGGTTCTGCCCCGGGCGGGGCTACCGCGGCCGGGGTCGCCGTGGCCGGCGGCGTCGGCGTGGCGTGCAGCGGTGGCAGCGGCGTGGAGGCGACCGGCGCGGGCGGCGGCGCCGTCAACGGCGGCGGGGCCGGGGGCACCGTGTAGTCGGGCACGATCCGGGCCTGCTTGCCGGCGATTACCAGCACTTTCTGACCGACCGGGAGCGGCTTGGGGTCCTGCTGCGTCACCGAGACGAGGTCGCCCTTCGTCTCCCTGACGATGTATTCCCAGCCGGTGGTGTCGCCCTGCGCGTGCTCGACGGTCGTGCCAACCAGCCCGCCAACCAGCGATCCGCCGACTGCCCCCAGCGCACCGGTGATCCCGCCGGGGCCAGCCTGGGAGCCGATGATTCCGCCGGCCGCCGCACCGCTGGTCGCGCCGACGACACCGGTGGCCGAGATGTCCACCGCGCGGACGCCGATAATGACGCCCTGCTGCACTTGGTTCGCCTGCTGGGCCGCCGCGGCGGCGTAGGTGTCGGGGGAGTAGTTCGGGCTGCAGCCGCAGAGGGCGGCAAGCGCGGCCAGCACCATCCCCTGTCCGTATCGCCGGACCATGCACTTCTTCCGCTATGGAGGCTGTTCGCCCGCTAGATAGGACGCGCGCCGCGCGATGTCACCACGCCCCGCTGTGCCGGCAGGTCGGGCTGGGCATGTCGCCCTGCTAGCCGGTCAGATCCGCGAACGCCTTGCGGAAGTTCTCGGCGCCGCCGCTCAATCCGGTTTCGCCGAACATCTCGTCGCTCAGGGCCGCGATGGTGTCCTGGCTGATCGTCACGCCGTTGTCCTGCAGGTAGGCGCGGGCGGCCTCGACCGCCTCCTGCATGTCGCCGCCCTTCTTGTAGAGCTTGTAGAAGTCGGCGCGGCGCCCGCGGCCCAGCGCCTCGGCGACGACGTCGGTGAAGTTGACGACACGGAACGGATACTGCGCTTCGGCACCTGCCAGCGCGCGATGGCAGGAATGGTACATCGTCACCAGCAGATCGGCGCCCGCTGCCGCGGCACCCTCGGCGACCGCCTGGTGGATGGCGCGCTCGCGCTCGACGTAGCGCGCGGCGGTGCCGCCGCAGGCATAGGAGAAGCCGCTGTCCTGCGGCAGATCGACCAGCGTCAGGTTCGGCACCGCGCTCAGCATCGCGCGGATGGCATCCAGCGTCCCGCCGATCCCCTGGTGTTCGTGCAGCACCGCGCGCTGCGGCGGCATGTCCACGAACCGCGCCTTCATCTCATCCAGGTGCTCGGACAGGAATACGCTGACATGATCGAGGTCGAAGCGCGGTGCGGCACGATCCAACTCGATCTCGTCGAAGTTCTTCGTGCAGGTCGGGCACCACGTCAGCACGCGGCTCGCGCCGGAGTCCTGAAACCGGCGGAAGGTTCGGCCGCCGACCTTGTCGTAGGTGTCGATGTCGCCGGCATTGAACTGATAGACGCCGCAGCAATGCGATGGCCCGCCGACGACATCGGCGGCGATGCCCAGCGCCTCCATGATGTCCATGACGTTGAACACGATGTGCGGCGTCTTCAACACGTTGCAGCCGGTGTAGAACAGCACGTCGGCGCTACGCCGCTCCAATGGCGCCATGATCCGCGACAGTTCCGCCGAGGGCATCTGCATGCTGGCGAGCAGGCGCACCGCATGCGACATGGTGCGAAAGCGGCGCGCCGCCTCGTCCTTGCGCGCAGCGGGCGGGCGTGCGGCCTCCTGCACCCGCAGCCGCGCGATCGAGACCCATTGGCGAACGTTGATACCCTCGGGGCACGCCGCCGAGCACCGGCCGCTGCCGTCACACGCCTGCACCCAGTCGCGCGCACCGCCGGTGAGCGTGGCGTCGCGGGTCAGCGCCATCAGGTCGCGCACCAGGCCCTGCTTGTCGCTGGTGTCGATACCGGCTTCCTGCGCGGTCGGGCACACCTCGGCGCAGCGTCCGCAGGTCGTGCAGCGGGCCATGGCATCATCGGCCAGGGTGTCGAACGCGGCGGTGAGACTGCTCATCGGATCGGCTCCTGAGGGGCGGCCAAGCATACGCCGGGGGCCGGGGCGATTGGCAACGGTCACGATTGCAGAAATGCGCGCACCGGCGCCAGGGAGCGGGCAGGGGCTTCCTCCTGCGGAATGTGGCCGAGGTCGGGGAAGGACACGAGGCGGCTGCGCGGGATCGCGCGCAGGTAGTCCTGCGCGTTGGCGAAGGGGATCATGCCGTCCTTCTCGCCCCAGATCAGCAGCGTTGGCGCCGTTATCCTGCGCAGCAATGCCTCGGGGTTCTCCGGTACGTATTGCTCCATGCGCGCAATGATATCCGGGCGCACGCCGGGGGCCAGCATCATGTCGCGGTAGCGCGTCACCAGGGCGTCGGTCAGCATCGCCTTGTCGGCATAGGCCGGCACCAGGCTGGCGCGCAGCATGGCGGCCGGCAGCACATAAGGGAGCAGCCGAACCACGAACGACAGGCGCGGCTTCCTCCCGTATTCGAACCCGGGGCTGGCGAAGCCGTCGGGCGAAACGAGCACGAGCTTGTCCACCCGATCGGGGTGCTCGGCGGCGAAGGTCCAGGCGAGCTTGCCGCCCATCGAGTTGCCGATGATGCTCGCCCGGGCCAGCCCCAGCCGGTCCATCAGCGCGAGCAGCACCTGGACGCTGCGCGCGTCGGTGTATTCGCCGGTCGGGTCGGGGCCGGTCAGGCCGAAGCCGGGCAGGTCGTAGCGGATGACCCGGAAGTGGTCAGACAGCAGGTTCGCCCAGGCGTTCCACGTCTCCAGGCTGGCGCCGAAGCCGTGCAGCAGGATCACGGCCGGACGGTCACGCGGGCCGGTATCGCGCAGCCGCAGCCGCATCCCGGCGACGTCCAGGTAGTCGGCGGGCGTGACGTGGTATTTCGCTTCCAGCGCCGCGCGCGACTTGTCCGGCGTATAGAGGAAGCCGGCGGCACCGATCAGCAGAACCAGCAGGACGACGACCGCGATCAGAACGGCAAGTTTCATGCGGGTCCTTCGGGCGTGCGGCTGGGCCGCTCACGCGTCGCTGGTTTCAGGCCGTAGGGTTCGACGAGCGACCAGACATGCGGCGGCACCATGGTGCGCAGGCGCGCCGGCTTCTCGCGACGCAGATGGATCACCGTTTCGACCGCCTTCATCTCGACCCGGGCGCGGGCGAACTCCAGGCCGCGCGGGCCGACCTTCGGCATCAGCCAGCCCATCAGGGGGCGCAGCCAGTTCGGCATCCCGCGCAACGGCAGGCCACCCGCCGCTCGCTCGACATTCTTCAGGAAACCAGTGACGGGACCGCGCCTTTTTCCGGCACTGCCCAACGGAGCGGTGCGAAGCTCGTCGCCGAGCATGGCAAGCAGTTCCTCGCCGCGCGCGTTGCGGACCAGCAGCCATTGCTCGCCCTGGCCGGCCATGTAGCCCACCGTGATGTCGGCAAGCACGTTGGTGTAGTCGACGCAGGTGCGGCAGGTCAGCGGAAAGAAGTCCGGCGGGAGTTTCGAAATCGGCAGCTTCAGGAACGGAATTTCCTTAACGCGACCATCGGCGAAGCGCAGCTCGACGTGATAGTCGGCGCGGAATTCCAGATAGGTGATGGTGTCGGGGTCTTCCGCCAGAAGCGCCAGGAACTCGTGGAACCGCTCGGTCGTCGTGTTGTCCGAACAGGGCGTGCCGATCACGTAAAGCCGCTCGAACCCCAGTTCCTGCTCCAGCGCGCGCAGGGCATAGACTTGGCAGGGAATGCCGATGACGGCGAGGCGGCGGTAGCCGCGGGCGCGCGCCGGTTCCAACAGCGCGAGCAGCGGCGCGTAGCCCATGCGCATGCCGCGGCACTGCGCCATGGCTGCCGCTTCGGTGACCAGCACCGGCACCGGCCGCCAGCGATCCTGGGGGTCCGACGCCATCGTCAGCACGGCATCGACATGGCCGCCCGCGAGCAGCCGCTCGCCGAGGCGCGTCGCGATCCCGCTCCATTGCGCGCCGGGCAGGGGGGAGACGAGCCTCGCGCGCAGCATGCGGCGGAACGGTCCGAAGAACTGCTCGTCCGGCCGGCCGGGGTCGCGCGCGCGGCCATGCACCCGCGTCTCGAGGCCGGCGTAGTCGGGCTTGATGAACTGGCAGGCGCGGCCACATCGCCGTGGCTCGGAGGAGCGGGAGATGCCGCAATCGGTGCACAGGTCCCGCGCCACCGGCGCGGCGGTCCGGGGCGCCCATACCGGCCCGCCCGCTTCCTCCCACTCGTTCACGACAGATTTATCCTTGGCGGTGGCCGGCGCAGCGTTGAGGGTCATCCTACAGGGGCTGCGCACAAATGACGAAGGGAAGCACATGCTGCTTTACGCACTGATCGGTGTTTCGACGCTGGTGATTTTCCTGGCCATGGACACGGTGTGGATCAGCATGGTGGCGCTGCCCAACTTCCGCGCCGCGTTTGGCCCCGACCTGCTGTTCCGGCCGGTGCCCGGGGTGCTGTTCTACCTGCTCTACTTGGTCGGCATCCTGTTCTTCATTGTGCGTCCGGCGCTGCAGACCGGCGGCTGGACCACCGCGCTGGCCTATGGCGCGCTGTTCGGCTTCGTCGCCTATGGCACCTACGACCTGACCAACTATGCCACGCTGCGCCCCTGGTCGCTCGGGCTGGCGGCATCGGACATGGTGTGGGGTGCCGTCGTTACCGGCGTGGCCTCCGCGCTCGGCATCGTCGTCGGCACCTATCTGCTGTCGGTCATCAAGCCGGGGGGCTGACGCTTACCGCATCCCGGGTTCGATGACATGATCCGTCCCGGCAATGCAGCGAGGCGGCGATGGCGGACTGGGACCCGGCGCAGTATCTGCGCTTCTCCGACGAGCGGCTGCGGCCCGCGCTTGACCTCCTGGCGCGCGTCCCGCTGGAGGCGCCGGCGCGTCTCGCCGATCTGGGCTGCGGCGCCGGCAACGTCACTGCAATCCTGAAGGCGCGATTCCCGGCAACGGATGTCACCGGCGTGGACGGCTCTCCCGCAATGCTGGCGAAGGCGCGGGCGGCGGCCCCGGATTGCCGGTTCGAGCAGGGCGATTTCGCGACCTGGGCGCCCCCCGCACCACTCGACCTGCTGTATTCCAACGCCGCGCTGCATTGGACCGGTGACCACGAGACGCTGTTCCCCACACTGCTCGGGCGGCTCGCGCCCGGCGGGTGGCTGGCGGTGCAGATGCCGGCGATGCACGACGCGCCGCTGCGCCGCCTGCAACCGGAAATCGCCGCCGCCGGCCCCTGGGCGGCAGGACTGCGCGGCCTCGCATCGGCGCGGGCTATCCTGGAGCCCGGGCAGTACTGGGACATCCTCAGGCCGCACGCCGCAAGCCTGGATATCTGGGAGACGACTTATCTGCACGTGCTGAGCGGGGAGGATGCGGTCGGCGAATGGGCGGCCGGCAGCAGCCTGCGCCCGTTCCTCGATCCTCTCGACGAGGCGATGCGCACCGGATTCCGGCGCGCCTATGCAGCGGCGATGGCGGTGCACTATCCGCGCCGCGCCGACGGCAGCACGTTGCTGCCGTTCCGCCGGCTGTTCCTCTTGGCGCGGCGCTAGACCGGTTTCACGCTGGGTTGAATCGCGATGAGCGGTTCCGGCGCGGGGTTGAAGTGTGATTCATAGTCCTCCGGCATAGACCGGAGGCGGCGATGGCGTGGCGGAGCGGACAAGCGTATTCGGACGACCTGCGCAGTCGTGTTTTGGAAGCTGGCGGATCAGCCCGTGCCGTTGCGGCTCGGTTCGGGGTCAGCGTGGCGTATGTCGTCAAGGCACGCCAGCGCCGTGACCGGCACGGAGAGCTGAGCGCCCGGCCGCAGGTATCACACACACCGCGTCTGCTGGCCGGACTGCATGACGCGATCGCCGCCCAGGTCCGCGCGCGTGATGAAGCCACGCTGGACGAGTTGCGTGGGTGGCTGCGAGAGGTGCACGGCGTGTCGGTCAGCATGGGGCTGATGTGGAACACGCTGGCCCGGCTCGGGCTGACACTGAAAAAAAGTCGCTCCGGGCGGCCGAGCAGGCCCGCGCGGACGTGGCCGCCGCCCGCGAGGCCTGGCGCGCATTGCAGCCCCGGATGACGCCCGAGCGCCTGGTCTTCATCGACGAAACCTGGACCAAGACCAACATGGCCCGGTTGCGCGGCCGCGGACCGCGGGGGCAGCGGGTGATCGGCTCGGTTCCACACGGCCATTGGAAGACCAGCACATTCCTGGCGGGGCTGCGGCACGACCGGATCGTGGCGCCGCTGGTGCTGGACGGTGCCATCAACGGCCAGAGCTTCCGCGCCTATGTCGAGCAGTTCCTCGCGCCGACCTTGCAGCCGGGCGACGTCGTGGTGGCCGACAATCTCGCCAGCCACAAGGTCGCCGGCGTCCGCGACGCCATCGCCGCACGCGGCGCCTCGCTGCTGTTCCTGCCCGCCTACAGTCCGGACCTCAATCCCATCGAGCAGGTGTTCAGCAAGCTCAAGCAATTCCTCCGCTCCGCCGCACCGCGCACTCGGCCGGCACTGTGGCAAAAGATCGGCCACGCTCTCGACCGATTCACCCCAACCGAATGCAGCAACTACCTCGCCAACTCAGGATACAACCGGTCAGCGTGAAATTGCTCTAAATCAGCGTCACCCGCGCACGCTGGCCGGTCCGAAGCGTGACGATCGCGGACTGAGCGAAGCGGCGCGCGATGACCGTCAGCGTGCGCGGATCGGCGGCGACCAGCACCATCTCCTCGCGCCACGCAAGCAGTGTGCCCTTGGCGGGAACGCTGACCATGCGGCGCAGCCATTCGGCGAGGCGATGCTGGCGACGTCGGTTTACCCCGTCGGGCAGGCGCCGCGATGCCGGATTCCAGGCGGTCAGCAGGGCCCCGTACCGGCAGCCGAGATCGCGCAGCAGCGCATCGACGGCGGGGCTGCGCCGTCCGATCCGGATGGCGATTCCGGCCGCCTCATACAGGGTGTCGCGCCAGGCGCGCAGCAGGCGTGGGCTCGGGCTAGATCTCGTCGCGGCGATCATCGAACTCCACGTCGCGGTGGACGTGGACCGACATCAGGATGCCGAACCCGATCATCACCGTGATCATCGCCGAGCCGCCGTAGCGAGACCAGCGGCAGCGGCACGCCGCCGACCGGGATGGCGCCCATCACCATGGCGATGTTGACGAACACGTACAGGAAGAAGTTGACCGAGATGCCGAGCGCCACCAGCCGGCCGTACTGGTGGCGGCAGCGCAGCGCTATCAGCATCCCGCCGATGATGATCAGTGCGAGAAGCCCCATCACCGCCAGGCCGCCGACCAGGCCGAACTCCTCGCCGATCATGGTGAAGATGAAGTCGGTCTGCTTCTCGGGCAGGAAATTCAGGTGCCCCTGCGTGCCCTGCAGATAGCCTTCGCCCCACATGCCGCCGGAGCCGAGCGCGATCTTCGACTGGATGATGTTGTAGCCGGCGCCGAGCGGATCGCTCGCCGGGTTGAGGAAGGTGTCGATGCGGGCGCGCTGGTAGTCGTGCAGGTGAGTATACACGATGCGCGCGGCGAACGGGATCGGCAGGATCACCAGCGCGAATTTCCACCAGCGCACGCCGGCGGCGAAGAACACGGCGCCGCCGACCATCGCGGTGATCAGCGCGGTGCCCAGGTTCGGCTCCTTCAGGATCAGGCCGACCGGCACCAGCACGGCGATCAGCGGCGGGATCAGGAACAGCGGATTGCCCATCCGTTCCCAAGAGGCGCGGTGGAACCAGGATGCCAGGGCCAGCACCAGCGCGATCTTCATCATCTCGCTCGGCTGCAACTGCATGCCGCCGAACTCGATCCAGCGTTGTGCACCCTTGCCTACGTGGCCGTAGCGCGCGACCACCACCAGAAGCACCAGGCTGATGAAGTAGCTCGGCCAGGACAGCCGGGCGAGCACGCGGATATCGACCAGCGCGATGCCGAGCATCAGCACCAGGCCGGACGCGAAGCGGAGTGCATGCTGCGTCGCATACGGCTCGGCGCTGCCGCCGGCCGCGCTGTAGAGCGCTGCGTAGCCGACGCCGGCCAGCGCGCACAGCAGCAGCACGTACAGCCAGCTGACACGGCACAGCTTGCCGGTCAGGTCGAAGGAGGCGACGCGGATCAGGCGCCGGTCGCTCATGCACCTGGTCCGTCGCTGTCGGCGACGGTCGCACCGGGTGCGCGGCTGCGTCCCGCCGGATCGCGCGACAGCACATCCATCATGATGTCCCGCGCCACCGGCGCTGCGGCGGCGGCACCGGCGTTGCCGTGCTCGATCACCACCGAGACGGCGTAGCGCGGCGCATCGTACGGCGCGTACGCCACGAACAGCGCGTGCGGGCGGAATTCCCAGGGCAGCTTCGAGCTATCGAACCGGCCGCTCTCGCGCAGCTCGCGCGAGACCCGCCGCACCTGGGCGGAGCCGGTCTTGCCGGCCAGCTGCACGTGCGGGTCGGGCAGGCGCGCCTGCGGCGCGGTGCCGCCGGCCTCGTTCACCACCGCCCACATCCCGCCGCGCACATCATGCAGCATGGTCTCGGGCAGGGACAGCGACGGCCAGTCCTCGGGCTGGGCGCCGGGCTGCACCACGCCGCCCAGCGTGCGGGTCAGATGCGGCTGCACCGCGCGACCGGTGGCGACACGGGCGACGTAGGTGGCCAGCTGCAGCGGGGTGACCTGCACATAGCCCTGGCCGATGCCGCTCACGATGGTGTCGCCGATGTTCCAGGGATGACCCTGCGCGATCCGCCACTCGCGGGTCGGGATCAGGCCGGTGCGGGCGCCGGGCAGATCGATGTCGAGATCGGTGCCCAGGCCCAGCCGGTGCGCCATGTCGGCGATGGTGTCGATCCCGGTGCGCCGCGCCACCTCGTAGAAGAACACGTCGCAGCTGTTCTTGAGGCCGCCGCGCAGGTCCAGCGAACCGTGGCCATACCGGCTCCAGCAGTGGAAGCGGGTGTTTCCCACGTCGAGGTAGCCCGGGCAGAAGATCCGGTCGTACGGCGTGATGGCGTGGGAGTTCGAGCCCGGCCAGAGCGACGGCCATCTTGAATGTGGAGCCGGGGGCGTAGACGCCGCGCGGTCGCCTTATTGATCAGCGGCGCCAGTCGGTTGCTGGTCCAGGCGATCCACTGCGCCTGCGACACGCCGGAATTGAACAGCGACGGGTCGAAGGAGGGGTTGGTGGCCATCGCCAGCACCTCGCCGTTGCGGCAGTCCAGCACCACGGCGCTGGCGCTCTCGTCGCCGAGGTGGCCGATCACCGCCTGCTGCAGGCCGGCGTCGATGGTCAGGCCGACATCCTCACCGGGTGTGCCTTCCTGGCGATCCAGTTCGCGGATCACCCGGCCGACCGCATTGACCTCCAGCTGCACCTCTCCGGCGCGGCCGCGCAGGTCGAGTTCGTGGTATTTCTCCACGCCGGCGCGACCCACCCGGATGCCTGGCAGTGCGAGGGTCTGGTCCTCCTCCACGTCCTGCTCGTTCGGCGGCGCGACATAACCGACGACATGGGCCAGTTGTTCGCCGAACGGATACTGCCGCGTGGTGCCGACATCGACCATGATGCCGGGCAGGTCGGGGGCGTTCACCTCGATGCTCGCCATCTCGTCCCAGGTCAGGAACTCGCAGACCATGATCGGAATGAAGCGGCGGTGGCGATGCACGTCGCGGTCGATGCGGGCGCGCTCGTGGTCGGCGATCGGCACGATGCGTGACAGCGCGTCCAGCGTGCCGTTGACGTCGTCGGTCTGCTCGGCGATCAGCAGGGCGCGCCAGTTCAGCCGGTTGCCGGCCACCACCGTGCCGAAGCGGTCCAGGATGCGCCCGCGCGGCGGCGCGATCATGCGGGCGCTGATGCGGTTCTCCTTCGCCAGCGTGGCGTAGCGCGCGCCCTCGACCACCTGCACCTGGTAGAGCCGTGCGCCGAGGAGCCCGAGCGCGCTGACCTGCCCGCCCATCAGCAGCAGGGCGCGGCGGGTGAAGACCCCGGTGCGGCGTGTCTCGCGTTTCATGCCGGCGCTTCCAAACTCAGGCCTTGTCCGGATCGGCGATCGACCGGTGGGCGCTGGTGAACAGGATGGCGATCGCCGGATAGACCGCGGTCGTCAGGACGAACAGGAAGACCATCGGCGCGGGCGGCAGCAGACGGAACGTCAGCAGTGAGGCGAGAGCCCACAGCATGGCGGCCGCCGCTGCGGCCATGCCGGCAAAGCTCGCCCAGACCAGGGCGAAGCCCTGGCGTGCCAGACCGCGTCGCCAGCGCACGGTGAAGCCGTGCAGCACCAGCAGCGTCAGCACCCCCGCACCGACCGGCAGATAGCCCAGCAGATCGAGCAGCAGCCCGATCAGGAACACCACCGGCGGCGGCATCGCGGCGGGGCGGAACAGCGACCAGAAGAACACGCAGGGCAGGGTCAGGGCCGGCAGCAGCATCGCCTGGCCGGCGAAGCCGAAGCGGTGCCATCGCCAGCAGCATCAGCAGCAGCGTGCAGACGCCGGGGAATGCCGCACGGGCCATCGCGTCCAGCTGCCGCCCCAGGGTTGGGCGGGGGCGGATGCCGGGGGTGCGGCCCTCGGGGAGGCGTTCGATCGCCATTACGGCCGCGCCTCGGCGGTGCGGCCCGGCGTCTCGGGCGGGACGATGCCGCGCAGCCCGTAGTCGAACAGGCGCACCACTTCCAGCCGGTCCAGCATGCGCCGCCGGCTCGACCTCGGGCACGTTGTTGCGGCTGTAGTGCACCGTGCCGACCGGCAGGTTGGCCGGAAATGCGTTGGCCTCGGCGCTGGTCACCACGCGCTCGCCCTCGGCCGGGGCGGCGCCCGCAGACCAGTAGATCAGCCGCGGCCGGGGACCGTTGGTGCCCACCATGATGGCGCGCGCGCGGCTGTTCTCCAGGATCACCGGGATGCGGCTGTTCAGGTCGGTGATCAGCAGCACGCGGGCGGTGCGCGCTCCCACCTCGGTCACCCGGCCGACCAGGCCGCGCTCGTCGAGCGCGATCTCGCCCTTCGCCACCGAATGGTTGGGGCCGACCGACAGCAGCACCGCTCGCGCGTAGACGCCGCCGGCATCGGCGACGACCCGGGCGGTGACGTAGCTGGGGGCCGGATCGGGGATCCAGTGCAGATTGGCCTTGAGCCGCTGGTTCTCGGCGTCGAGCGCCAGCGCGATCGACTGCCAGCGGCGCAGCCGCGCGTTCTCGCTGCGCAGCCGCGCGTTCTCGGCGCGCACCGCCCACAGATCCTCGGCTTCGTTGACCAGCGGCCCGCACCTGGCCCAGCGGCTCGGCCAGCATCGCGTAGATCGGTGCCAGCGCGTCGGCCAGCGCCATGCGCGCGCGCTCGGCCAGCAGCGCATCCGCCTTGCCCAGCAGCATCAGCGCGAACGCCGCCGCGATCAGCACCGGCAGCGTCAGCTTGGCCAGCGCCTGCCGGGTCGGGATGGACAGACGGATCAGACCAGCGCCCCCCTGCTACGTCGCGCGCACCTTAGACAGATCGAGCCGCAGCGTCAGTCAGTACATGCTGGTCAAAACGTTCCTGAGACGTTTCATCTCCTCCAGCGCCCGGCCGGTGCCCAGGGCAACGCATTGCAGTGCGTCCTCGGCCACCACCACGGGCAGGCCGGTCGCCTCCCGCAGCACCTGATCAAGGCGATACAGCAAGGCGCCACCGCCGGTGAGCACAATGCCCTTATCGACGATGTCGGCAGCGAGTTCCGGCGGCGTATTTTCCAGCGCCACCTTCACCGCCTCGACGATCGCCGTCACCGGCTCGGCCAGGCTTTCAGCGATCTGGCGCTGGCCGACCAGCACTTCCCGCGGCACCCCGTTCATCAGGTCGCGGCCCTTCACCTCGCGGTACGGGCCTTCCTCGAGGTCCTCGGGTGCCGCGGCGGCGCCGATATCCAGCTTGATCCGCTCGGCCGATGACTTCGCCGATCAGCAGATTATGGTTGCGCCGGATGTAGCTGATGATCGCCTCGTCCATCTTGTCGCCGCCGACGCGCACCGAGCGGGAATAGACGATGCCGCCGAGCGAGATCACCGCAACCTCGGTGGTGCCGCCGCCGATATCGACGATCATGCTGCCGGAGGGTTCGGTGACCGGCAGTCCGGCGCCGATCGCCGCGGCCATGGGCTCCTCGATCAGCAGAACCTTGCGCGCGCCGGCACTTTCCGCGCTTTCCTGGATGGCGCGCCGCTCCACTGCTGTCGAGCCCGACGGCACGCATACGATGATCATCGGGGAGGCGAAGCCGCGCCGATTGTGCACCTTGCGGATGAAATGCTTGATCATCTCCTCCGCCACCTCGAAATCGGCGATGACGCCGTCGCGCAGCGGACGGATGGCCTGAGATGTTGCCGGGCGTGCGGCCGAGCATCTGCTTGGCTTCCTCGCCCACGGCCAGGACCTGCTTCTTGCCGCGCACATCGGCGATGGCGACGACGCTGGGTTCGTCGAGCACGATGCCGCGCCCCTTGACGTAGACCAGCGTATTCGCGGTGCCGAGGTCGATGGCCATGTCGGCCGACATGAAGCCGAGCAGCCCGAGAGAACATTCAGGAAACCTTTCGCGGTGCGGCAGCATGTGCCTGCCCAGCGGCGTAGAGTTGCGGCATCGTATTGGCAGCGTGTATTGAGGGCGGAGATTTTATGATGGCGGATTGGCGGCGGAGGGTTAGCCCCGCCGTGGCCGCTCCACAAGGGCGGCGACAACTTTTCCCGCCGCCGTGCGTTATGGCACGGATCGGCGACACAGGAGGCATACCAATGACGCGTAGCGCGGCTTCAGGACGGGCAGCGGTGCAGGCCAAGGCCGCACAGGGCGCCACCATGGCAGGATCATTGCTGGCAGTGCTGATGCTGGTGGCGGTTGCCATCGGCCTGAGCGGCTGCGGGGACGACCCGGCGACGCGCGGCGTAACCGGCGGCCTGATCGGTGCGGGTGCGGGTGCGGGCATTGCTGCCGTGGCCGGCGGCAAGCCGGCGACTGGCGCGCTGATTGGCGGCGGCGTGGGCGCCCTGGGCGGTGCGTTGACCGCCCCACGTTAACGTCGATTTGGCGACGGCGGCGGCGTCGGGCACACTGATCCTATCGACAACGGATCGGGTGGGAACGATGGGCCGCCGTGCGCTGCTTCTGGCTGGCCTGTTCGGCTTGGGCGCCTGTTCGGCCTCGCCCGCTTCACTCGGCATTACCGGGCCGGGGACCGCGCCGCCGCCGTCGTTCAAGGCGGCGCCGGTCAATGATGATGCCGTTGTGGGCCAGCCCGGACTGCCAAACACGGGGAGTGCCTACACGCCTTCGACCACGCCTGCGGGTGATGCCGCCAAGCCGGGCAGCTTCTACGGCTACAACTGACCCATGCCGCTGATACCGACCGGCGATGCGCGGTGCCTGCCCTGGCACCGCGCATTTCACGTCGTGCCTGGTCTAGTCAGGCCGACAGGGCCTCGGGCGCCGTTCGGACTCGCTTGACCAGAAGCTTGTTCAGCGCGTGCACATAGGCCCGGGCCGAGGCGACGATGGTGTCGGTGTCCGCCCCCTGGCCGTCCACCATCTTGCCCTTCTCCTCCAGCCGAACCGTCACCTTCGCCTGGGCGTCGGTGCCTTCGGTCACCGCGCCGACCGAGAACAGAACCAGATCAGCCTCGTGCGGAAACAATGCCCGGATCGCCTTGAAGGTGGCGTCCACCGGCCCGTCGCCCGACGACGACGCGCTCTGCACCATGCCGTCGATCTCCAGCTCCAGTTCGGCCTGCGGCGGCGCCTTGGAGCCGGCGCGCAAGTCGAGCGAGACGAACCGGATGCGCTGGTGGTCGCGCATCACCTCGTCATCGACCAGCGCGACGATGTCCTCGTCGTAGACGACCTTCTTGCGGTCGGCGAGGTCCTTGAAGCGGCGGAAGGCGTCGTTCAGCTGGTTGTCGCCGATCGCTGTAGCCCAGCGTGGTCAGCTTGTCGCGGAACGCGGCGCGGCCGGAATGCTTGCCCATCACCAGGCTGTTCTTGGTCCAGCCGACGCTCTCGGGCGTCATGATCTCGTAGGTCGCGGCGTTTTTCAGCACGCCGTCCTGGTGGATGCCCGCCTCGTGCGCAAAGGCGTTGCGCCCGACGATCGCCTTGTTGGGCTGCACGTCGAAACCGGTGATCGTCGAGAGCAGCTTGGAGACCCGCAGAATGTGCCTGGTCTCGATGCCGTTGCGGAAGGGCACCGCGTCGTTGCGCGTGCGGATCGCCATAACCGCTTCCTCAAGCGAGGCGTTGCCGGCGCGTTCGCCGATGCCGTTGATGGTGCATTCGACCTGGCGCACCCCGGCACGGATCGCTGCCAGCGTGTTGGCGACGGCGAGGCCGAGATCGTTGTGGTTGTGCGTGGACAGCACCACGCGGTCGGCGCCGGGGACGCGCTCGCGCAGCATGGTGAAGATGCGCGTGATGTCCTCGGGCAACGCGTAGCCGACGGTGTCGGGAATGTTGATGGTGGTCGCCCCGTGGCGGATCGCGGCCTCGACGCAGCGGCAGAGGAAGTCGGGGTCGGTGCGGGTGCCGTCCTCGGCCGACCACTCGACGTCGTCGGTGAAGTTGCGCGCCAGCGTGACCGAGCTGACCGCCAGCTCCAGCACTTCGTCCGGTTCCATCCGCAGCTTGTATTTCATGTGCAGCGGGCTGGTGGACAGGAAGATATGGATGCGCTTGCGCTGGGCGGGACGCACGGCGTCGGCAGCGCGCAGGATGTCTTCGCGCCCGGTGCGGGCGAGGCCGCAGATGACCGGTGTGTCGTCTCGCTGGCCGATGGTCTCGGCGATTGCCTTCACGCTCTCGAAATCGCCGGGGGATGCGATGGGGAACCCGGCCTCCATCACGTCGATCCCGAGCTCGGTCAGCGCCTCGGCCATGCGGATCTTCTCGTTGAGATTCATCGAGAAGCCCGGCGACTGTTCGCCGTCGCGCAGGGTGGTGTCGAAGATGATGATGCGGTCGTCGTCCAGCTTGCCGAAGCTGGGATGTTCGATGCTCATGGATGGCGTTCCTTCTGGCCGGCCCAGCGGGCGGCGGTCGCGACTGATGCCTCAGGGGTTCCCCTGAGCGATGCCGGCGTTCAGTCGCGCGGCGTCACGCCCAGGGGCGGCTAAGTCGAAGGATAAGGCCGAGGGCGATGAGGCGGCCGACCGGGCCGGCCGCGGCCGCGCGCGTGATCAGCCCGGCGCAGGCCAGCGCACGGGCGGAACGGCAGGCGATGCGAGCGGCACAAACCATAGTGGTGTCTTACGCTGCCGGCGGGACGGGTGCAAGCGGGATGGGGGAAGCGACGGGCCGCTTGCGCGTCCCATCAGGTCGACGGTCCGGCGGCCGCGAGCAGCTTTGGCGTGACCCGTTCGATCAGCGTCTTGGTTTGCGCCAGGAACAGCTTCAGCGTCGGCGAGGTGTTCGCGCGGTGATGACCGACCACCAGGTCGATGGTGGGCGGCGTGCCCTCCAGCGCACGGCTTATGACCGACCAGGGCAGGAAATTGCGTGCATAGGCCGGCAGCAGTGTGACGCCCCGCGTGGACGCGACGAGTGAGATCGCCATGCCAAGATTGTCCACCTCGTGCCCGACGCGGATGTCGGCGCCGGTTCGCTTGACGTAGGTCTCGATGACGGCCCGCACCGTCGGCGCCGTCTTCGACATGCCGATGAAGGTTTCCCCGGCGAGATCATGGATCCCAACGTGCGGGCGAGCGGCGAGGCGATGATCGCTCGGTAGCACGACCAGCAGCGGCTCCTGCATGACGACCTTGTATTCGAGATCGGGCATCCCCGGCTCCGGCCGCAGGAAGGCCACGTCCAGCCTGCCGCGCATCAGGTCGTCGGCCAACTGCGGCGAATACTGGCTTGAGACGGTGACGTCGATGCGGGGCAACTCGTCGCGCAGGATGGTCATGGCTTCGGGCAGCCAGTCCATTTCCTGTCCGGTCAGGAAGCCGAGCGCAAAGCCCGGCTTGGACGGCTGACCGGCGCGGCGGGCGGCGGCCACCGCTGCTTCGGCCTGCGCCAGCGCCAGGCGGGCGTGTTCCAGGAAGGCGCGTCCGGCATCGGTCAGCGCGATGCCGCGGGCCCCGCGGGTGAGCAGCGTGGCGCCGACCTCGTATTCGAGATCGCGGATCTGCCGGCTGAGGGATGGCTGCGCCGTATGCAGCCGCCGCTCGGCAGCGACCGTGAGGCTGCCCTCCTCGGCGACCGCGACGAAGTAGCGGAGATGGCGCAGCTCCATCCGGCTTCTCATGCCTGTCAGGTATGGAAACAACCCTACAAAGTCTTTTGCCCCGCTGCCAGCCGCGCCTAGGTCCTGCGCACCGGAGGCACGTTCGTTCGCCATTTTGGCGGAAATGTCCAAGCCGCCGGATTACCGCCCGATAGGGTGGGCCTTGCCGTGGAGGTATGGAAAAATGAGCAATCCCGTGGTTCTGATCACCGGCGCGCTGACCGGCATCGGCCGTGCCACCGCCATCGCTTTCGCCCGGCAGGGCGCACGCCTGGTTATCTCCGGCCGGCGTGCGGACGCCGGGGAGGCCCTTGCCGGCACGCTGCGTAACAGCGGCGCCGATGCGGTGTTCGTGCGGGCGGATGTCCGCCAGGAGGAGGAGGTCCGCAGCCTGGTCGATCAGGCCGTAGCCCGGTTCGGGCGCCTGGATGTCCTGGTCAACAACGCCGGCACCGAGGGCCAGCCCGGCCCGGTGACCGATCAGACCGCCGAAACCTACGCCGCGATGTTCGAGACCAACGTGCTGGGCACGCTGCTGGGGATGAAGCACGCGTTGCGCGTGATGCAGCCGCAGGGCAGTGGCAGCATCGTCAACATCTCTTCGACGATGGGGGAGCGGGGGGCCGCAAACCTGTCCCTCTACACCGCCAGCAAGCACGCTGTGGAAGGGCTGACCAAGTCGGCCGGGCTTGAGGCGGCGGCATTCGGCGTGCGCGTCAATGCCGTCGCACCCGGCCCGACCGAGACGGCCATGCTCGACCGCCTCACCGGTTCGGCCGAGCGCAAGGCGGCGTTTACCGCTTCGGTGCCGTTGAAGCGCGGCGGCAAGCCCGAGGAAATCGCCGATGCGATCCTGTTCGTTGCCTCCGACAAGGCGGCGTTCATCACCGGCCAGATCATCCGGGTCAATGGCGGCAAGACCGCAAGCTGACCCGCCGGACAATCCTGCTTTCCCGACAAATGGCAAGGACAGACGATGATGAATACGCTTTCGGGCAAGACCGCACTCGTCACCGGTGCATCCCGCGGCATCGGCCGCGCCACCGCGCTCGCGCTGGCCAAGGCGGGCGCGCAGGTGCTGGTGCATTACGGTCGCGGCGCCGCGGAAGCCGAGGCGGTGGTGCGGGACATCCGCGACGCCGGCGGCCGGGCCGAGGCGGTGGCCGCCGACATGGCCGCATCCGATGGGCCGCACCGGCTGGCCGCCGAGGTCCGGCGCATCGTCGGCGACCGGCTGGACATCCTGATCGCCAATGCCGGCATCGCCAATGCCGTGACGATCGAGGACACCACGGTCGAGGACTTCGACCGGCTGTTCGCGGTCAACGTCCGCGCGCCGTTCTTCCTGGTGCAGCAGTTGTTGCCGATCCTGGGAGAGGGGAGCAGCGTGATTCTTCTGTCCTCGCTTGCCGCCCGAGCCTCGGTCGGCACGCTGGCGGCCTATGCCGCGACCAAGGGGGCGGTGGACACCCTGGTCAAGCACTTCGCCGCGGCCCTCGGCGACCGCGGCATCCGGGTCAATGCGGTGGCGCCGGGCGTGGTTGCCACCGACATGTCGAGCTTTACCCGCACGGATGGCGGGCGGGACTTCACACTCGGCATCCAGGCGCTGAAGCGGCTCGCTCAGCCGGACGACATCGCCGATGCGGTGGCCTTCCTCGCCTCCGACGCGGCGCGCTGGGTGACCGGCGACACGCTGCGGGTGGACGGCGGCTCGAAGCTCTGAGGGCAGGCCGGGCGAGGCCGGCCGTTTTGCCGGCCTCAGTCTCGCCGGCGTCCTGATGGCGGCTTCTGGGGGTCTGGGATCGGCATTTCGAGCAGGCATGAGCTGAGGCTCTTGCCATGCGCGTCGAGCGCCAGGGAGCGCGTGACGCCGCCGCCCAGTGTGTCGTGCAGGACGAAGTTCAGCGCGCCGAGGCCGGGCAGTTCGTAGCGTTCGACGCGGCCCTGCACCAGGCCGGCGAAATGCGCGGCGACGCGCTCGGCGGTGACGTGCTCGCACAGGAAGGCGAAATCGCCGGGATCGTAGGCGATGACCGAGATGTTGGAAATGTTGCCCTTGTCGCCGGTGCGGGCGTGGGCGAGGGCGTGCAGGGTCAGCATGCGAGGATCGCGACCGACGGCCTGACCTGGGTGCGCGGGATCAGCGTGGAGACCACCGCCAGTACCTCGCGCGCCGATTTCGTCGCACCTCCGCCGCCCGCCGGGCCGTTGGTGTAGAGGGTTTCGACCTCGTTCGCGAGGCGCACCGCGTCGGCCATGCTTTCGGTGCGGCCGGCGACGCGCAGCCTAACCTCGGCTGGCTCGCCACGGGCGGATTCCGCTCCGCGATGCACGGCATCGACGCCGATCAGGTCGCAGCGGAGTTCCGTCGTCCTGAGGCCGATGATGCCGAGGCGTTCGCGCACGATCTCGGCCGCCAAGCGGCCGCGCGCGACCGCGCCGGCGCCGGCGTAGGAGATCTGGCCCTCGCCCACGAAGCTGTCGCGGTAGCCGATGGAAACCTTCAGCGTGTCGGGACGCGCCGTACCGCTGCCGCCGGCGACCGCGACGCGGTCTGCGCCCTGCTGGACGAAGCGCACACCGGAGAAGTCGGCGGTGACGTCCGGCTGCAGATAGCGCGTCGGGTCGTGCAGTTCGTACAGCAGCTGCTCCTTGCAGCTTTGCAGGCTGACCGTGCCGCCGGACCCGCGGACCTTGGTGACCACGCAATCCCCGGTCTCGGTCACCTCGGCCAGCGGAAAGCCGAGGCGGGCGAGGGCGGGGACGTCCTTCACGCCCGGATCGGCGAAATAGCCGCCGGTGATCTGGCCGGCGCATTCCAGCAGATGGCCGACCACCGTGCCCTTGCCCAGCGTGTCCCAGTCATCGAGCCGCCAGCCGAATTCGTGGACCAGCGGCGCCATGAACAGGGCGGGGTCGGCGACGCGACCGGTGATGACGATGTCGGCGCCCTGCGCCAGCGCCGCGACGATCGGCTCGACGCCGAGATAGGCGTTGGCCGAGATCATGGTCTCGCCCAGGTCGGCGGCGAAGCCGGGCCGATCGAGCAGCGGAAAGGAGCCGCCGCGCACTTCCGCCAACACATCGTCGCCGGTGACGGCGGCGATGCGCAGGCCGGTGATGCCGAGCCCGCGGGCGATCTGCGCAACCCGCTCGGCCGCGCCGACCGGGTTGGCCGCCCCCATGTTGGTGATGATGCGGATGCGTCGCGCCGCGCAGATCGGCAGCACCGCCTCGAACCGCGCCGTCAGCAGTGGGTCGTAGCCGCCGTCCGGGCGCGCGAGGCGTTCCTGCTGGGCGAGGGCGATGGTCCGCTCAGCGAGGCACTCGAAGCCGAGATAGGCGATGTCGCCCTTGTCCGCGAGTTCGACGGCAGGGTCGATCCGGTCACCCGAGTAGCCGGCGCCGGAGCCGATGCGGACGGTTTTCATCGCGGTCCTCCCGGCCTGCACGATAGGCGGCGGACGCCGGGCGCCGCAACCGGCGGGGATGTAGCAGCGCGCCGCGGCACCGTGATAAGGACCCGATTACGCAATCATCCATGGGCCTCATGCTGCATACCCCCGACGACGACGTCCGGGCGCTTGCCGATCCGGCGTTCGACGAATTGTTCCATCGCCCGCTGCGCGCCAATGTCGAGAGCGCGTGGTACGGCCATGTGCCATTCGCCGCTTGGCTGGTTCCGGCCTGCCGCCCGCGCCTGCTGGTGGAGCTCGGTACGCATGCCGGCGTCTCCTATTCGGCCTTCTGCGAGGCCGTGGTGCGCCACGGTCTGCCGACACGCTGCTTCGCCGTCGACACCTGGCGCGGCGACGAGCACGCCGGCGCGTATGGCGACGGCGTCTATGATGGCCTGCGCGCGTTCCACGACCAGCATTTCGCGCAGTTCTCTACCCTGCTGCGGATGACCTTCGACGATGCCAGCGAGCGCATGGCGCCCGGCAGCATCGATCTGCTGCATATCGACGGGCTGCACACCTACGACGCGGCGCGCCACGACTTTGAGCGATGGAAGCCGCTGCTTTCGGATCGTGCCGTCGTGCTGTTCCACGATACCTGCGTGCGGGGACAGGATTTCGGTGTCTGGAAGCTATGGGAGGAGCTGCGCAGGCACTATCCGGGCTTCGAATTCCTGCACCGGCACGGGCTTGGGGTGCTGGGGGTCGGCGCGAACCTTCCCCGCCCGGTCGCGGCGTTGTGTGCAGTTACGGATGAAACAGTAACTGCCACCATCCGGCACCGCTTCGCCATGCTGGGTGAGCGCTGGCAGAAAGAAGCCGAACTGGCGCTGCTCGAGCAGGCGAGTGCCGCCGAGACGCAGCGCCGGCGCGAATTGCGCGCCGCCCTCCGCGCCGCGCGGTCGCAGCATGAGGCGGCACAGGCCGAGATCAAGGAATTGCACGAGACGATCGCCGAGCTGGAGCCGCTACGGCAGAAAGCCAAGGACCTGGCCTATGAAAACCAGCGGCTGCTCAACTCGACGCTGTGGCGCGTCATGGCCCCGGCACGCGCCTTCGGCGAACTCATTCCCGCCCCGGTCCGGCAAGGGCTGCGCGCCGCCCTGCGGGGGCGCCGACGCACGGCGGCGACGGTGCAGACGGCGGCGCACGATACCGCCGCCGCCGCCGTTGAAGCGGGTCCGGTGATCCTCATCTCGGGCGAACCGGATACCCCCGGTCATGCCTACCGCGTGCTGCGCAATGCCGAAGCGGCGGAACAAGCCGGCCGCCGGGTCGTCTGGATGACGATGGACGATGCCGGCCGCCGCATGAAGGAGATTGCCGCAGCCGCGGTCCTGGTCATCTGGCGTGCGTCCTGGTCGGATACCGTCGCCCGCGTCATCGACACCGCGCGCGGCAACGGTGCCAAGGTGATATTCGACGTCGATGATCTGCTGTTCCGCCCGGAACTCGCGACCGCGGCGGTGATCGACGGCATCCGGTCGCAATCCATCGATCCCGATGAAGCACGCGAGCACTTTGCCAAATCTCTGGAAGTGCTGAACCATGCGGATGCCGGCTCCTGCACGACGATCGAGCTGGCACGGCATATCCGGTCCTATGCCAAGACGGCGTTCGTGCTGCCCAATGGTTTTGACGCCGCGACCCTTGCGGCCTCGCGCCTCGCGACACGCCGCCGGCGCAGCGAGCAGGGCGACGGGATCCTGCGCATAGGATATGCTGCCGGGACACGCACGCACCAGCGGGACTTCGCCCAGGCGGCAGAGGCGATCGCCCGCGTGCTGCATGAGAACCCAGAATGCCGCCTTGTGCTCTTCGAGAAGGCGGACGCAAGGCTGGCGCCTATCGACATCCATGAATTTGCGGCGATCGGCGCGCGGTCCGAGCAGATCGAGTGGCGCACCATGGTGACGCTCGACAAGCTGCCCGAGGAGATGGCCCGTTTCGACATCAACATAGCCCCGCTGCAGTTCGGCAACCCGTTCTGTGAGGCCAAGAGCGAACTGAAGTATTTCGAGGCAGCCCTGGTGGAGGTTCCGACAATCGCCTCGCCCACCGGACCGATGTGCCGCGCGATCAAGCATGGCGTGACCGGGATGATCGCGGCCACCAGCGATGAATGGTACGAGGCGCTGACAGCACTGATCGGGGACGCGGCGCTGCGCCGACGGCTTGCGCATGCGGCGTATCTCGACGTGCTCTGGACCTACGGACCGGAGCGCCGCACGGAGCGGATGGATGCCATGCTGCGGCAGGTCGAAGGCGGGGCCGACGGCGCGCTCGCCTTTGCATTGGAAGTGACGCGCGAGACCGCGCCTCCGGTCGCCCTGCCGTCGATCCCGTCGACCGAAACCGTATTCGCCTCCGACAAGCTGGGCGAGGCGGCTGTGACGGTCGTCATCCCCTTGTATAATTATGCCGGTTTCATCGTGGAAGCCCTGGAGTCGGTGCGCTGCCAGACGCTCAGTCCGCTTGATCTGATCGTCGTTGACGATGCCTCGACCGACGAATCGCTGACGATTGCGCGCGAGTGGGCTGTGCGGAACATGGACCGCTTCAACCGGCTGCTCGTGCTGCGCAATGCGACCAATGCCGGTCTGGCCCACACGCGGAATGCCGGGTTCGATGCGGCCGAGACGCCTTACGTGCTGCCGCTGGATGCCGACAACGTGCTGCTGCCAGACTGCTGTGCGCGGACGCTGGAGGTCGTGCGGGGGAGCAGGGCGAGCTTCGCCTACCCGGGCATCCAGTATTTCGGCACCAAGGACCATGAGATCGGCCTGGCGGCGTTCTCGCCGATGCGCCTGGCTGGCGGCAACTACATCGACGCGATGGCACTGGTCGCCAAATCCGCCTGGGTCGCTGTCGGCGGCTATGTGCATATCGAACACGGATGGGAGGATTACGACTTCTGGTGCCGTTTCGCCGAACGCGGCCTGCTTGGGGTCAAGGTGCCCGAGGTGCTGGCCGAATACCGCGTACACGGCGGCTCGATGCTGCACACCGCGACCGACGTGACCGACAACAAGCCCAAGGTCATCCGCCAACTCGAAAGCCGGCACCCTTGGCTGTCGGTCCCCTACCGCGATTGAGGGGGTGCAGCCGTCTCCGCCACGCTGCCGATCGCGGCCACGTGGCGGCGTGCAGCCGCTGCCGCTTCGGCCTCGATGGCGCGATAATGCTTCACCACCGCAGCGCCAACCGGCGTTAGGCTGGCGCCGCCGCCGCCGCTGCCGCCAGTCGCGGTGCTGACCACCGGCGCACCCAGCCCGCGATTGAGATCTTCCACCAGCTCCCAGGCGCGGCGGTAGGACATGCGCAGCGCGCGGCCGGCGGCGGAAATCGAACCCTCGCGCGCAATCGCCTCGAGCAGCGCGATCTTGCCCGGTCCGATGCGCGCCCCGCCTGCAAGGTCGATGCGGATGCTCAGCGCATGGTCATGCGACGGCGGCGGTTCGGCGGTGGTTGGGTTGCGTGGCATGGCGGCCAGCCAATCATGCGGCGCCGTGCGAGGCAATTGGGCAACACCGCTCAGCCCAGCGTCAGCACGATATGCCCGTCCGGTGTCAGCACGACCGGATAGACGGTCAGGCAGTCGTCATGGCCGATGCCGGCGCCGGTGCGCATGTCGAAGGCGCGTTCGTGCAGCGGGCAGACCAGCGTTGTGCCGCCGGTCAACCCGTCGGCCAGAGGGCCGCCGCGGTGCGGGCAGGTGGCCTGGGTGGCGAACACCGCCCCAGCATGGGTGTGGAACACCGCGATCCTCGTGCCATCGACGTCGTAGGTGCGGCCCTCGCCCTTCGGGATCTGGGCGAGCGTTCCGATGGCACGCTGCACCCCCAGCGGCATTCTATGCCCCCACCGCCGGGATCAGGTCGGCGAACTGGTTCGCGGTCTTCGGCTGGACGGCTTCCTTCCATGGGTCTTTCAGCGCGTCGGCACAGGACTGGTCCATGGCCGCGTCCAGTGCATCGGCAATGCCGTCGGCATCGTCCATCACCACCGCCCGCACCCGTTCGATGCCCATGCGCTCGACGAAGGTGTAAGTGCGTTCCTTGTACTTCGCATTCTCCCTATACCACTGCATGAAACGGCCGGCGTAGGTCAGCACCTCCTCCTCGGTATCGACGGTGCAAAGAAGGTCCCCCTTGCGGATGTGCGATCCGGCGGCGCCGCCGACATAGATCTCCCACCTGCCACCTTCCACCGCCACCGCGCCGACATCCTTCACCAGCGCCTCGGAACAGTTACGCGGGCAGCCGGCGGTCGCGAGCTTCAGCTTGCCGGGGCTGTCGATGCCGCGGAACTTGCCCTCGATTTTGGCGGCGAGGCCCATGCTGTCACCGAGCCCGAAACGGCAGAAGTCGGTGCCGATGCAGCTCTTGCAGGTGCGGTAGGCCTTGCCCCAGGCATAGCCAGCCGGCATGCCGAGGTCGGTCCATACCGCCGGAAGCTGCTCCTTGGGGATGCCGACCAGATCGATGCGCTGGCCGCCGGTCAGCTTCACCAGGGGCACCGCGTATTTCTCCGCAACATCGGCAATGCGGCGAAGCTGGTCGGGGGTGCAGACGCCGCCCGGCATTTCCGGGATGACCGAGAACGTGCCGTCCTTCTGAATGTTGCCGTGCACCCGGTCGTTGATGAAGCGCGCGTCGCGCTCGTCCTCGTAGAGCCCTTTCCAGATGGTGGCGAGCAGCGATGCCAACGCCGGCTTGCTCGCCGCGTCCTCGCCGGTGGGCGACAGGGCTGCGAACACCGCCGAGACCGAGCGCAGTTCCTGTTCGACGATCGCCTTGGTCAGTTCCGGCTTCGCCATCGGGATGCATGGGACGTAGTAGTGGATCGAGGGATCGACCTCGGCCTCGCCGCCGCAGAACCAGTCCACCAGCTCGGTCACGAGACCCTTGCAGGAGCCGCAGCCCTTGCCGGCCCGTGTCGCGTTCATTACCGCCGTGGCGGTGCGCATCCCGGCTTCGACGCAGGCGCCGATCGCACCCTTGCTGACGCCGTTGCAGTTGCAGACCTGGACATCGGCGGGCATCTCGTCCAGCGTGACCTTCTGGCTCGGTGTGCCGAGGTCGAACAGCAGCGACAGCCGCTCGTCGGGCAGCGGCGCCTCGCGGTCGAAGGCCTGCATCAGGTAGGCCGCCTTGCTGATATCGCCCATCAGGATGCCGCCGACCAGGCGGCCGTCCCGCACGATCAGCTTCTTGTAGGTGCCGCGCTTCGGCTCGGTGAACTGGATGGTCTCGTCGCGTTCCTCCTTCGCCTCGGTGATGCCCATGGAGGCCAGCTCGACGCCCATCACCTTCAGCTTGGTGGCCAGCTTGGAGCCGTGATAGGCGGCGCTGCTGTTGCGTCCGGTGATGTGTTCGGCGAACACCTTCGCCTGGTCCCACAGCGGCGCCACCAGGCCATAGACGCGCCCACGATGCTGGGCGCACTCGCCCACCGAATACACATTCATGTCGTCCAGCGCGCGCATGTGGTCATCGACGACGATCGCGCGCTCAACGGTCAGGCCGGCGCGCGTGCCGATCTCGGCGTTCGGGCGGATGCCCGCGGCGACCACCAGAAGATCGCAGTCAAGCGTGCTGCCATCCTTGAAGCGCAGGCCCGTGACGCGGTCGTCGCCCAGCACCTCGGTGGTGGAGGCGCACAAGTGGATGGTGATCCCCATCGCCTCCATCGCCTCCTTCAGGATAGCACCGCCGACCGGATCGAGCTGGGCTTCCATCAGATGGGCGCCGAGATGCACGACATGCACCTCGCAGCCGTGGTTGAGCAGCCCGCGCGCAGCCTCCAGACCGAGCAGGCCGCCGCCGATCACCGCAGCCTTCTTGTAGGTCTTAGCAGCCGCAATCATGCCTTCCGTGTCATCGATGGTGCGGAAGCCGAACACGCCGGGCTTCAGCTTGTCGCCCAGATGCATGCCCGGGACCGGCGGGATGAAGCTGCGGCTGCCGGTGGCGATCAGCAGCTTGTCGTAGCGATCGCGCGTGCTCTTGTCGGTGATCACCACCTGGGCCGCCCGGTCAATGCCGATGACGCGGATGCCGGCATGCAGCGTGATGCCGTTCTCGGCGTACCAGTCCATCGGATTGATATAGATCTCGTCCAGCCCCTGCGCACCGCTAAGCACGTTCGACAGCATGATGCGGTTGTAATTGCCATAGGGTTCGTCGCCGTACATCACGATGTCAAACCGCTCGGCGCCGCCGCGCGCGAGGACTTCCTCGACCGCTCGGGCACCGGCCATGCCGTTGCCGATGACGATCAGTTTCTGCTTGGTCATCGTGCCGTCTCCCTGCGCTGCGTTCAGATTTCCAACAGGCCGATATCCAGCACGACCGCGCCCGTCGACACCGGCGGGCGCGGCGATGCAGATTTCCAGCCTGCTGTCCGGCATCAGATCCTCGACGACGGCGAGCGAGACATGCATCGCCGCCTTGGCGCCGATCGGGAACAGCCGCATCGGCTTGCCGTCGCGCAGCAGCGTCAGCACGATCATTTCCTCGCTGCTGTTGCCGGCGCGGAAATAGATCAGCTGCGAGCGCTTATCGAAGGGCACCGTGTAGGCGCACGCAGTGCCAAGCAGCGCCGGCTTGTCGAGGCCCTCGCCGGAGAACGGGAAGATGCCTTGCAGAAAGCGGGGGGTGGTTTCCATGACAGTGCCTCGGTGTTGTGTGACGGTCAGGACGGAGTGGCGAGCTTCTCGATGCGGGCGGCGCAGACCTTGAATTCGGGGATCTTCGAGATCGGATCGAGTGCGGGGTTGGTCAGCAGGTTGGCGCATGCCTCGCCGCCCCAGTGGAAGGGGACGAACAGCGTGTCCATGCGGATGCCGGAATCGCAACGGACGCGGAACAGCCCTTGGCCCCGCCGCGTGGTCAGGCGCACCGTCTCGCCATCGGCGATGCCGGCGGTGCGCGCCATCTGCGGATGGATCTCCAGGAACGGCTCGGGGGCGGCTTGCATCAGCGTGGCGACGCGGCGGGTTTGCGTGCCCGACTGGTATTGCGCGAGCAGCCGGCCGGTGGTCAGGACGAAGGGGTAGTCCCGGTCGGTTTCCTCGGCTGCCGGCAACGGCCGCACAATGTGGAAGCGAGCACGCCCGTCCGGGGTGGCAAACCGGTCGAGGAACAGCCGGCGGCTGCCGGCATGGGTTTCGTCGGGGCACGGCCAGAACACCCCGTCCTCGGCCGCGATGCGCGGCCAGGTGATGCCGGCATAGTCGGCGACGCCGCCCGCCGTCGCGCGGCGCAGTTCGGCGAAGATCGTCGCCGGATCGGCGGAGAAATGGGCGCCGGTGTCCAGCCGGTCGGCCAGCGCCTTGATGATCTCAGCGTCGGTCCATACCCCCTTCGGCGGCGCCTTGGCGCGGCGGCGCAGCAGCACGCGGCCCTCGAGGTTGGTCATCGTGCCCTCCTCCTCGGCCCACTGGGCGACGGGCAGCACGATGTCGGCCTGCATGCAGGTCTCCGACAGGAAGGCGTCGGCGACCACCAGCAGGTCGAGTGCGGCGAGCCGCTCGGCGACCGCGCCGGCGCTGGGGGCCGAGACCACGATGTTGGAGGCCATCACGATCAGCGCGCGCACGCCGCCGGGTCTGCCCAGGCTGTCGAGCAACTCGACCGCCGACAGTCCGGGAGCGGGCAGCGTGGCTGGATCGATGCCCCAGACGGCGGCGACGGCGGCGCGATGCGCGGGGTCGTCCAGCCGGCGGTAGCCTGGCAGCTGGTCGGCCTTCTGGCCGTGCTCGCGGCCGCCCTGGCCGTTGCCCTGGCCGGTCAGGCAGCCCCAGCCGCTGCCCGGTGTGCCCACCTTGCCCAATGCCAGCATCAGGTTGATTTGCGCCAGCACGTTGTCGACGCCATGGCTCTGCTGCTCGGCGCCGCGGGCCGACAGCGTCATCGCGGTCGCTGCCTCGCCCAGCAGATGGGCCGCCTGCGACAGCAGCCGGGCCGGCACGCCGGTGATGCGCTCCACCCGGTCGGGCCAGAACGCGCCGATGTGGCGGCGCACCGCATCGAAGCCGATGGTACGGGCGGCGATGAAGTCCTCGTCGATCAGCTTGTCGGCGATGGCGATGTGCAGCAATCCGTTCGCCAGCGCGCCGTCGCTCCCGGGGCTTAGCTGCAGATGCAGGTCGGCCGCCCTGACGGTCGCGGTGCGCCGCGGATCGGAGACGATCAGCTTGCCGCCGCGGGCGCGCTGCGCCTCGAAATACTGCATGATCGGCGGCATGGTTTCCGCCGGATTGGCGCCGGCCAGCAGGATCGCCTCGGCCTGCGGGATGTCCTCGAGCGGGAAGGGCAGGCCGCGATCCATGCCGAACGCACGGATGCCGGCCGCGGCGGCGGACGCCATGCAGAAGCGCCCGTTGTAGTCGATATTGGCAGTGCCAAGGCCGACGCGGGCGAACTTGCCCAGCATGTAAGCCTTCTCGTTGGTCAGCCCGCCGCCGCCGAACAGGCCGACCGCGTCGGCGCCGTGCTCGGCGCGGATCGCACGCAGGGTCGCGGCGATGCGGTCGAGCGCGGCGTCCCAACTGGCGGGGCGGAACGGGGCGCTGCGGTCCTCGCGCATCAGCGGCGTGGTCAGCCGGTCGGGTGCGTCGAGCAATTCGGCCGCTGTCCAGCCCTTGCGGCAAAGCCCGCCCTTGTTGGTGGGGAAGTCGCGGGCGGCCACCTGCCAGCGCCCGTCCGCCTTGTGCAGCGTCATGCCGCATTGCAGAGCGCAGTAGGGGCAGTGCGTCTCGCAGCCGGCCGTAACGACGGGGGCGGCGTCGTCCACGGCTACACCAGGGCGGTGGTGGCGCCGGCGAGCATTAGTCGGCAGGCGCCGCGAAGGCGCATGACCATCTCATACTCGACGCAGACGTTTCCAGGCGCCGCGGCCGGCGCGCGGCTGGAAACGAACAGGCGATAGAAGGGGCTAGGATCAGCGCTATGGACGCCAACCCGATCAGCGTGATGAAGGAAGGTGCCCCGGCGATGATGCCGGCCTGGCCGAGCACGACCAGCACCATCACCCCTCCGCCCAAGCGGAAGAATGCGCAGCGCCGGGCGGCCAGATGACACGCCTGCGGAAACCCCAGATCCTTGATCGCTGCCTTGTTCATGATCATAGACATGGTGCATGGCACAATTTCGCCGGTCAACGACCGATATTTGTGCAGACCATGCCGGGTGACTGCTCAAATATCATCCACTCCTGCATCAAGTGCCCCCGATGAGCCCGTTGCACGCAGTGCAACGCACCGTTTGGCGGCGGGGAGACACCGCCGGCGGCGAGCGCGTCCTCGCCGAGGAAACGCCCATCGCCTTCACCTATGACCGCACCACTTATGCGGTGATGCTGGCGACCCCGGCTGACCTCGAGAATTTCGCGGTCGGCTTCAGCATCACCGAAGGGGTCATCGAGCATCCTAACGAGATGCTCGCGCTCGAGGTGGTCGAGGGGCCGGACGGGATCGAGCTGCGCATGGACCTGGCGCCGGAACGACGGGACCGTCTGGCCGCGCGGCGCCGCAGGCTGGCGGGATTTGGCGGCTGCGGGCTGTGCGGCATGGAAAGCCTTGCGCAGGTGCTGCGGCCGTTGCCCGGTCGGCACGGCAATTCCGCGGCGGAGTGGCGGGTATCCGCAGCGGTACTGGCAGCGGCGATGGCGGCGCTGCCGGGGGCGCAGACGCTGAACTGCCAGGCCCACGCGCTGCACGCAGCGGCCTTCCTGCTGCCCGGGACGGGGATCGTGGCGGTGGCCGAGGATGTTGGGCGGCACAACGCGCTCGACAAACTGGCGGGCGGCCTGCTGCGACAAGGCGTCACAGCCGGCGCCGGAGCGGTGCTGCTGAGCAGCCGCCTGTCGGTGGAACTGGTGCAGAAGGCAGCGCTGATCGGCGTGCCGCTGGTCGCCGCCGTTTCCGCACCGACCGCGCTGGCGCTGCGCGTGGCGGAGCAGGCGGGGATCACCGTGATCGGGGTCGCGCGGGCGGACGGGTTCGAGGTGTTCACCCATCCGGCGCGGGTGATCGCGTAACGCACGCGCACCCTTATGCGGCGTTTATTTCCGCGGGCGTCATTCCACTGTCGGCCTTACGGCGCAAGCGCCTAATCCATGGCTGCCTGAACAATGGAGGCAGGCGCGTCATGGCAGACATCATCTTCATCGTCCTGGGCTTCGGCGGCATCCTTGCGATGGCGGCCTACGCCGCGTTGTGCGGCCGGATCTGATCCCGCCATGTTCGACCTGATCCTGGGCGGCGCCGTATCGGCGCTGCTCCTTGTCTATCTGCTCTGGGCGCTGATTCGTCCCGAAGATCTCTGAAAGCCAAACGACATGACCTGGACCGGATGGTTGCAGATCGCGCCGATTCTGGCGCTGATCGCGGCAACCGCATTGCCGCTTGGCATCTATATGGCGCGGATCCTCGCTGGTGAGCGGACCCTGCTGTCGCGTGTTCTGGGGCCGGTGGAGCGTGGCTTCTATTCGCTTGCCGGCGTCGATCCACAGCGCGGGATGGACTGGAAGGCCTACGCCTTTGCGCTGCTGCTGCTGAACGCGCTGCATTTCCTGCTGCTCTACGCGATCCTGCGGCTGCAATACTACCTGCCGTTCAATCCGCAGGGCATGACCGGCCTGTCGCCGCGGCTTGCCTTCAACACCGCGATGAGCTTCGTCACCAACACCAACTGGCAAGCCTATGGCGGCGAGACGACGATGTCGTACGGAAGCCAGATGTTCGGCCTGACGGTGCACAATTTCCTCTCGGCCGCAACCGGCATCGCCGCGGCGGCCGCTGTCGCGCGTGCCTTCGCCGGGGGTGGGCTGAAGGAGTTGGGCAATTTCTGGGCCGACATTACACGCCTCACGCTGTACCTGTTCCTGCCTATGGCCATCGTCTACGCCTTCGTACTGATGGCGCTGGGCGTGCCGCAGACGCTGTCTGCCTATGTCGACGGAACAACACTGGAAGGCGCGAAGCAGACCATCGCCCTTGGCCCCGTCGCGTTCCAGGAGGCGATCAAGCTGCTCGGCACCAATGGCGGCGGCTTCTTCAACGCGAACAGTGCGCATCCGTTCGAGAACCCGTCGGCCTGGTCGGACTATCTGGAGATTTGGTCGCTCTGCGCCGTCTCGTTCGCCCTGCCGCTGACCTTCGGGAAGATCGTTGGCGACATGCGGCAGGGATGGGCGCTGTTCGCCGTAATGGCGGTGTTTGCCGTCGTCTTCGTGGTGATCTGCTACGGCGCCGATGCCGGTGGCAATCCGTTGCTTACCAAGCTTGGCGTCGATCCCTCGTTGGGTAACATGGAAGGCAAGGAAATCCGGTTCGGCGAGGCGATGTCGACGCTGTTCGCGGTGCTGACCACCGGCACATCCTGCGGCGCGGTCAATGCGATGCATGACAGCTTCATGCCGCTTGCCGGCATGATCCCGATGTTCCAGATCCAGCTTGGGGAAATCACGCCGGGCGGGGTCGGATCCGGGCTCTACGGCATCATCGTCTTCGCGCTGATCGCGGTGTTCGTCGCCGGGCTGATGGTTGGGCGCACGCCCGAGTATCTCGGCAAGAAGATCCAGGCAAAAGAGGTGAAGCTGGCGATGCTCGCCGTGCTGATCCTGGCCTTCTGCATCCTGGGCGGCACGGCGCTGTCGCTGGTCACGCCGCAGGCCGTGTCCTCGCTCAACAATGCCGGGCCGCATGGCCTGTCGGAGATGCTGTACGCGTTCAGCTCGGCCACGGGCAACAACGGCAGCGCCTTCGCCGGCATTTCGGCCGACACCAACTGGCTGGATACGACGCTGAGTATCGCCATGCTGCTGGGCCGTTTCGGCTACCTGGTGCCGGTGCTGGCGATCGCCGGCTCGCTTGGTGCCAAGCCGAAACTGCCGCCCAGCCAGGGCACCTTCCCCACGCATGGTCCGCTGTTCATCGGGCTGATGGTCGGCGTGATCCTGATCATGGGCGGGCTGCAGTTCATGCCCGCGCTGTCGCTGGGGCCGATCGCCGAGCATTACACGCTCGCCGCCGGCCATACCTACTGATTTCGCCCATTGGGAACGCATGAAATGAACGCCTCCACGCGAGCCGACACGATCTCGCTGTTCGACGCCGGGATCATCTCCCGCGCAGCACGGGACTCGGTGGCGAAACTCAATCCTGCCAAGCTGATCCGCAACCCGGTTATCTTCACCACGGAAATCGTCTCGGCGCTGGTGACCGTGCTTGCGGTGCGCAACCTGGGGACCGGCCAGCCGGCTGGATTCACCATCGCCATCGCCTTCTGGCTGTGGCTGACGGTGCTGTTCGCGACCTTCGCCGAAGCGGTCGCGGAAGGGCGCGGCCGGGCGCGTGCCGAATCGCTGCGCCGCGCCCGTACCGATACAATGGCCAAGCTGCTGCTGCGCGCCGACGATCGCTCACTGTTCAAGCCCACGCCGGCGCCGGAACTGCGCGTCGGCGATCTGGTGCTGGTCGAGGCGGGCGACCTGGTGCCGTCCGATGGCGACGTGATCGAGGGTGTCGCCAGCGTCAACGAGAGCGCGATCACCGGCGAGTCCGCGCCGGTGATCCGCGAATCCGGTGGCGACCGCAGCGCGGTTACCGGCGGCACTACGGTGGTGTCGGACTGGCTGGTGGTGAAGATCACCGCAGCTTCCGGCAGCACGTTCATCGACCGCATGATCCGGCTGGTCGAGGGAGCCGAGCGGCGCAAGACACCGAACGAGATCGCGCTCGACATCCTGCTCGCCGGACTGACCATCATCTTCCTGTTCGCCGTCGTGGCGCTGGAAGGCATGGCCGCGTATTCGGGCACGCTGCTGTCGGTACCGATCGAGGTGGCGCTGTTCGTCTGCCTGATCCCCACCACGATCGGCGGCCTGCTGTCGGCCATCGGCATCGCCGGCATGGATCGGCTGGTGCGCTTCAACGTGATGGCGACGTCGGGCCGCGCGGTGGAGGCGGCGGGCGACGTCGATATCCTGCTGCTCGACAAAACCGGCACGATCACGCTGGGCAACCGCATGGCGGCCGCCTTCGTGCCGGTGCCAGGGGTCGATGAGCAGGAACTCGCCGAGGCGGTTGTGCTGGCCAGCCTCGGCGACGAGACGCCTGAGGGCCGCTCGATCCTGGCCTTCGCGCGCGACCGCCATGCGATCAACCCCGAGCGGCCAGCTTGCTCGGCCGTCGTGCCGTTCTCGGCGAACACGCGGCTGTCGGGGCTGGATCACCAGGGTCGGTCTTGGCGCAAGGGCGCGGTGGACGCTGTGCTGAAGGCGACCGGCCAGACCAACCCGCCGATGGCTTTCACCGCCGCGGTCGATCGCATCGCGCGGTCCGGCGGCACGCCGCTGGCGGTCGCGGCGAACGGCCGGCTGATGGGCGTGATCGAGCTGAAGGACATCGTCAAGCCAGGCATCCGTGAGCGTTTCGCCGAGCTGCGCAGGATGGGCATCCGCACCGTGATGGTGACCGGCGACAACCGGGTCACCGCCGCGGCCATCGCGACGGAAGCCGGCGTCGACGACTTCATTGCCGAGGCGACGCCGCAGGACAAGCTTGCCTATATCCGCCGCGTGCAGGCCGAAGGGCGCCTGGTCGCGATGTGCGGCGACGGCACCAACGATGCGCCGGCGCTGGCGCAGGCCGATGTCGGTGTGGCGATGCAGACCGGCACGCAGGCAGCACGCGAGGCCGGTAACATGGTCGATCTGGACAGCGACCCGACCAAGCTGATCGAGATCGTGGAGATCGGCAAACAGCTGCTGATCACGCGGGGGTCGCTGACCACGTTCTCGATCGCCAACGACGTATCGAAATACTTCGCCATCCTGCCAGCGATCTTCGTGACCACTTACCCCGAGCTGTCAGCTTTGAACGTGATGCGGCTGACCTCGCCGCAGAGTGCGATCATGTCGGCGATCATCTTCAACGCGCTGATCATCGTCGCACTGGTGCCGCTGGCGCTGCGCGGGGTGAAGTTCACCCCGGTGGGCGCGGCTGCGCTACTGCGCCGCAACCTGCTCGTCTACGGCCTGGGCGGCCTGGTTGCGCCGTTCATCGGCATCAAGCTGATCGACATGCTGCTGACTGCTGCTGGGTTGGCGTGACGCCTGCGTGAAGCGACCCTCGCCCCGACCACCTCCGGCAAGCGTGAGAGGGCTGGGTTAAGGCACCGCCTCACATAGTGTCAAATGGAAGGATATGACTTCAATGCTTACCCATCTGCGTCCAGCGATCGTGTTGATCGTGCTGTTCACCCTGCTGACCGGCATCGCGATGCCATTGGCGATGACCGGGATCGGCGGTGTCGTCTTCCCGTTCCAGGCTGGCGGCAGCCTGATCCAGAAGGACGGCCGTGTGATCGGTTCGGCGCTGATCGGTCAGAACTTCACCGACGCAAAGTATTTCCGGGGCCGCCCGTCGGCGATCACCGCACCAGATCCGAAGGATCCAAGCAAGACCATCGACACGCCGTACGACGCGTCAAATTCCAATGCGTCCAACCTGGGGCCGACCTCGAAGGCGCTGATCGATCGTGTCAATGCCGATGTGAAAACACTGCGCACGTCCGAGGGCGATGCGCCGATCCCGGCGGATGCCGTCACCACCTCGGCTTCCGGCCTCGATCCCGACATCTCGCCGGAGAACGCGCTGCGCCAAGTGGCCCGCGTCGCGGCGGCACGCAAGCTGCCCGAGGACAAGGTGCGCGCGCTGGTCGATGCGCATACATCCGAGCCGTTCCTTGGCATTTTCGGCCAGCCACATGTGAACGTGCTGGCACTGAACCTGGCGCTGGACGCGCTGCCGCCGGGGTAGGGATCGCGTATGGACTTGCGCTATAAGTCCGCATGGTCGTTGACAGCCGGGAGCGTCGCCCGGACCCCGATGCGCTGATCGAAGCCGCCGCCCGGGAAGGGCGCGGGCGGATGAAGGTCTTTCTCGGTGCCGCCCCCGGTGTCGGCAAGACCTGGGAAATGCTGACCGCCGGCCGCCACCTGAAGGCCGAGGGCGTCGATGTCGTCATCGGCGTCGTCGAAACCCACGGCCGTACTCAGACCGAGGCGCAGATCGGCGACCTGCCGGTGCTGCCGCGCCATCCGGTGGCGTATCGCGGCCAGGTGATCGAGGAGTTCGACCTCGACGGCGCGCTCGCCCGCCGCCCCGCGCTGCTGCTGGTCGACGAGCTGGCGCACACCAACGCCCCTGGCAGCCGCCACCACAAACGGTGGGAGGACGTGGCCGAGGTTCTGGAAGCCGGCATCGATGTCTGGGCGACGCTGAACGTCCAGCATCTGGAGAGCCTAAACAACTCGGTGGCGCGCATCACCGGCGTACGGGTGCGCGAGACGCTGCCCGACCGCGTGCTGGAGATGGCGGACGAGATCGAGCTGATCGACCTGCCGCCCAACGAGTTGCGCAAGCGGCTGGAGCAGGGCCACATCTACCGCCCCGACATGGCGCGGCGGGCGATGGACGGATTCTTCCGCGAAGGCAACCTTGCGGCCCTGCGGGAGATGGCGCTGCGCCGCGTCGCCGAGCGCGTGGATGCTGATGTCACCGGCTATATGCGCGCGCGCGCCATTTCCGGCCCCTGGCCGGCCGGCGACCGCGTGCTGGCGCTGATCGGGCCCGACCCGGCGGCCGAGGCGGTGGTGCGTCAGGCACGGCGGTTGGCGGATGCACTGCGGGCGCCCTGGATCGCGCTGCATGTCGAGCGCGGCGCGGGCGGCGATGCGCGGGTCCCGATGACCCTCGCTTCCCAGCTCGGCGCCGAGATCGAGGTCGCCAGCGGCAACGATCTCGTGGCGGCGGTGCTGGATCTCGCGCGAAAGCGCAACGTGACCCAGATCGTCGTCGGCCGCGCCCGCCAGCCGCTGTGGCGCCGGCTGATCCGGCGCAGCCTGTCGCTGAGCCTGCTGCGCCGCGCCGATGAATTCGCGCTGCACATCGTACCCTCGCCCACGATGCCAGAGCCGGCGCGCAAGCAGCGCCGCGTTCCCGAGCCGGCGGCAGCATGGCTTGGTGCCACGCTGCTGGTCGCCGCCGTGGTCGGCATGTGCGAGGGCCTGATCCATGTCGTCTCGCAGGAGGCGCTGGGGATGGTCTTCCTGGCTGCGGTGGTGGCGGCGGCGACCAGCTGGGGGCTGCGCGTCGCGATCTACGCCGCCGTGCTTGGCTTCATGAGCTGGAACTTCTTCTTCATCCCGCCGGTCTATCGGCTGACGATCGACGAGCCGCGAGACCTGGTGGCGATCGTGCTGTTCCTGGGCGTCGCCGTCACCACCGGCGCGCTCGCCAGTCGGGTGCGGCGCGACGCCAAGGCGGCGCGCAGCCGGATCGAGGGGCTGCGCCGCATCGGCGCCTTCAGCCGCAGCCTGGGCGAACCAACCACCGAGCCCGAACTTCTGCAGGAGATCGCGCGCCAGGCAGCCGGACTGGTCGGGCACGCCCTGGTGCTGACCGCGCAGGGCGAAGACCTGAACATCCGCGCCGCCGAGCCGCCGAAGGACACCATGGATGAGGCGGCCTGGGCTGCCGCCCGCTGGGCCTTCGCCAGGCAGGAGCCTGCCGGCAAGGGCACCGGCACCATGCCGTCGGTATCGTGGCGGTTCCTGCCGATGCGCACGGTGCGCGGCCAGGTGGGCGTGCTGGGGGTGCGCCTGGAGAAGGACGTCGATCGCCCGCTGCTGCAGGCGATCGCCGCATTGGCCGATCAGGCCGCGGTGGCGGTCGAACGCGTACGGCTGGCAGGGGAGGCGGCGCGCACCGAGGCGCAGGCCGAGACGCAGAAGCTGCGCACTGCATTGCTGTCGTCGCTGTCGCACGACCTGCGCACGCCGCTTGCAGGCATCCTGGGGGCGGCGGGAACGCTGCGCGCCGCGTGGACCGCGCTCGACGACGCGACGCGGGAGGATCTGCTGCGCAGCATCGAGGAGGATACCGGCCGGATGAGCCGTTTCCTCTCCAACATCATGGACATGACCCGGCTGGAGACCGGCGAGATCGTCCCCCGCATCGGGAAGGTCGCGCTGCATGAGGTGATCGATGCGGCGATGGCGCGGCTGACCGACGCGCCCAAGGTGGATTTCGACATCCCGGTCGATCTGCCGATGGTCGCCGCCGACCCGATGCTGCTGGAGCAGGTGCTGGTCAACATCCTGGACAACGCGCTGAAATACGGCGCCTCGACGGCGCCGGTGTCGATCGCGGCCGCGGTTGCGGGCGGCCGGGTGGTGCTGCGCATCACCGATGCCGGCATCGGCATCCCGCCACAGGACCTGCCGCACGTGTTCGACAGTTTCTACCGCGCGCGCCGCGGCGATCGGGTGGCGCCGGGCACCGGCCTCGGTCTTGCCATCGCGCGTGGCCTGATGGACGCGATGGGCGGCAGCATCGATGCCGAAAGCCCGCGCCCTGGCGCACCGGCGGGCGGCCCGCCTGGCACCGTGATCACGCTGCGCCTGAAGATCGCCGCATGACCAGCGCGCCATGACCGCCGCGCCGCCGATCCCGCTCGGCCGCATCCTGGTGGTGGACGACGAGGCGCAGATTCACCGCTTCCTGCGCCCCGCGCTGGAGGCGGTCGGCTACGACGTGGAGCGCGCCGACACCGCCGCCGAAGGTTTGCGGCTGGCCGCGGCGCGGGCGCCCGATGTGCTGCTGCTCGATCTCGGCCTGCCGGACATGGATGGGATGCAGGTGTTGGAGCGGCTGCGCAGCTTCAGCGAGGTGCCGGTCATCGTGCTGTCTGCGCGCGACCGGGAGGCGGAGAAGATTGCCGCGCTGGACGGCGGCGCCGACGACTACCTGGAGAAGCCGTTTGCGGTCGGCGAGCTGATGGCGCGCATCCGGGCGATGCTGCGGCGGCGGCTGGCGCAGGACGGCACGCCGCCGGTGTTTCATGCGGCCGGCCTGACCATCGATCTGCTGAAGCGGCTGGTGCGCCTGAACGATGCGCCGGTCACGCTCAGTCCGCGCGAGTACGCCCTGCTGGCGCTGCTCGCGCGCAATGCCGGCAAGGTGCTGACTCACCGCCAGCTGCTGACTGCTGTCTGGGGGCCGGCGCATGTGAACGACGTGCAGTACCTGCGCGTCTATATCGGCCAGCTGCGCCAGAAACTGGGACCCGCGGGCGCCGCGCTGATCGGCACCGAGGCGGGGGTGGGCTACCGGATGCGCGAGCCCGACTGATCAGATCGGGTAAGGCAGCTCCGATGCCGGCATGATCGCCTTATATGGCAATCCGGCCTCGTCGTTGACCTTGCGGACGGCCTCGGCGCTGGGGCTTTCGAACAGGCAGAAGAACCGCCCGGTGATCGGCAAGAAAAGCGACCGCAGGTAACGGGTTCCGGCCGTCTCGCCACCCGCGGCAATGCTTCCGTGGAAGCCGCTTAATGCTATCATGCTGTTGCCGGTTAATTCGCGTTCAACCATGTAGATACTCATAATAGCCTCACGCGCCCATGACTTGCGGCGAATGGGACTTAATAGTGCCTGGTCCCGATGGCGGATATTTTGCGAGTGTCAAAGTTTGTTTACAGACGATATAATTAACAGCGTGATTATCTTGATGATGACGTTCGATTTATGAGAACTACTTTTAGATTATCCGGCCATAAGCGCTGATTGCAGCCGGTCGGGCCGGTCCGACACGTCGGCGCCGCCACGACCGTCAAGGAACAAGCTCATGGAAATGCATCAGATTCGATATTTTCTAGCCGCAGCCAGCGCGCTGAGTTTCACGAGGGCGGCTGAAGCGTGCCATGTATCGCAGCCCGCGCTGACCGCCGCGATGAAGAAACTGGAAGCAGAACTCGGCAGTCAGCTTTTCTTCCGTGAGGCGAACCGGCTGCAGCTGACGGCGTTCGGCCGCCAGATGGCGCCGATGCTTGCGCAAATCGCCGAGCGCGCCGATGCCGCGGCGGCGGCGGCCGACAGCCTGCGGATGCACAGCCGCGCGGGCGTCCGGCTCGGCGTGATGCCGACGCTCGGCCCGACCCGTCTGGCCCGGTTCCTGTCCGATTTCGAGCAGTCGCATCCGGGCATCGCGCTGGCGGTCAGCGAGGGCCGGATCGCCGATCTTGCGGCCGCGCTCGAGGCGGACACGATGGATGTGGCGATCCTCAATCCGATCGACAGTCCGCCCGAGACATTCCGGACCGAGCCGCTCTATGCCGAGCGCTATATCGTCCTGCTTCCCCCCGATCACCCCTCGAAGGCGAGCAACGGATTGCGCCTCGCCGAATTGGCGGAGGTTCCGTATGTGGACCGGCTGTCCTGCGAGATGCGGGCCCTGCTGCTGCGGATCTGCGGGCAGATGGGGATCACGCTGCAGACCCGGTTCCGCTCGGAACGGGAGGACTGGGTGCAGGCGATGGTTGCCGCCGGGCTTGGCTTCGCGCTGATGCCGGAACACTCGGTGTCGCATCCAGGCACCATCCAGCGGCCGCTGCTCGATCCGGTGGTCGAGCGCTCGGTGTCGCTGATGACGATGCCGGGCCGCCCCAATGCGCCGGCCGTGGACAGCTTCCTGCGCGCAGCGCGGGCGCATCGCTGGCTGGGGTGATCCGAACCCAGCCGGAAACGGCCGCTACGCGGCGTCGAGTGCCGGCTGAACAACGCCAAGCAGCCTGTGCTGCAGCGTCGTGTCGGCCTCCAGCGCGGCGGCGCTGCCCTCGTACGCCACGGTGCCGTTCACCAGCACATAGGCGCGGTCGGCGATCGAGAGCACCGTCTCGGCATGGTGCTCCACGATCACCATCGCGACGCGGCCGCGCAGTCGCACCAGCGCCTGCATCACTTCCTGCACGATCGCCGGCGCCAGCCCCTCGAACGGCTCGTCCAGCAGGATCAGCCGGGCCGGCACCATCAGGGCGCGAGCGATCGCCACCATCTGCCGCTCGCCGCCCGACAGGCTTTCGGCGCGCGAGCGTTGCAGCAGCTTCAGTTTGGGGAACAGGTCGTAGATTTCCTCGAGCGGCGTGCCGCCCGGTCTTGCCGCGAGGCGCAGGTTCTCCAGCACTGTCAGGTTGGGGAACAGCCGGCGGCCTTCCGGCACCAGGGAGATGCCGCACCGGTTGATCTGATAGGGCTTGGCATGGGTGATATCGGTGCCGTCCAGCACGATGCTGCCGGTGCTGGCGCGCACCGTGCCGGTGATCGCGCGCAGCGTCGTGGTCTTGCCGACGCCGTTGCGGCCCAGCAGCGCCACCGCCTCGCCCTCGTTGATAGTCAGCGAGAGATTTTCCAGCACCACGCTGCCGCCATAGCCGCCGCTCAGTCCCGAGACCTCCAGCAGCTTTCGGGCAGCGACCGGGATCACCTTCGCGGGTTCCCGGCCGGACGGCGCCGCCACGTGGCGCTTGGGGGCGCCGTGCGCGGTGCCGAGATAGGCGGCGACAACGTCGGGGTTGCTGCCCACCTCGGCCGGCTTGCCGTCGGCGATCAGCCGCCCCTGGTGCAGCACGGTGATGCGGTCCGACAGCGCAAGCACGCGGTCGATGTCGTGCTCGATCAGCAGCACGGCATGGGTGTCGGCCAGCTCACGGATCAGGCGGGCCACCACCACGCGGTCGGCCTCGGCCAGTCCTGCCAGCGGCTCGTCCAGCAGCAGCAGCTTGGCGTCCGTTGCCAGCGAGATCGCGATCTCCAGCAGGCGGCGCTCGCCATGCGCCAAGTTGGCGCCGGATTCGGCGGCGCGGTCGGCCAGCCCCACCGCGGCCAGCAGCGACCAGGCGCGCGCATTCACCGCTTCCAGCCCATGCGCATCGCGCAGCAGCGCATTCTGCTGCGGGCTTTTCGCCTGCACCGCGACGCGCACATTCTCGAATGTCGTCAGGTTGGGAAATACCGACAGGATCTGGAACGACCGGCTGATGCCCAGCCGCGTGCGGCGGTGTGCGGCAAGGCGCGTGATGTCGTGTCCGTCGAAACGGATTTCCCCGGTATCGGCGCGCAGCATCCCGGTCAGCATGTTGAAAAGCGTTGTCTTGCCGGCGCCGTTAGGCCCGATCAGGCTGTGCAGCTGGCAGGGATGCACGTCGAGGTCGATGTCGTTGGCCGTCACCAGCGAGCCGAACCGCTTGGAGATGCCGCGCAGCGTCAGGATCGGCTTCAAAGGGTCGAGATGGGCGTGTGCGCCGACGTAGGGCGCGATCACGTCGGGCCGTGGCGGCGTGCCGGCGCGCACGAGCGTCCAGCGCGATCGGCCCAGCAGGCGCTGCACCATGCCCTGGATGCCCTCGGGCGAGGCGAGGGCGAAGATCAGGATGATAGGCGCGAACAGCAGCCACCAGCTTTCGGTGATCGCACTGAGCTGGTCCTGCAGCATGACGAAGGCGATGGCGCCCCAGAGCGGGCCCAGGAACTGGTGCACGCCGCCCAGCACGGTCATCAGCAGCGCGTCGCCGGCATGTTGCCAGCTCAGATTATCGGCATAGGCACCCTGGAGCATGAACGCCAGCAGTCCGCCGGCGACGGCAAGCACGGCCGCCATCAGCACGAAGGCGCCGAGCTTGATGCGGAAGGTGTCGTAGCCGAGGCTGCGCACCCGCTGTTCGTTGTCGCGCACCGCCTGCAGGGTGCGGCCGAACGGCGCATGGGCGACGCGCCACAGGAACCACATGCCGGCGACGACGCAGACGAGAGCGAATATGTGGAACGCCGGATACGCCGGCAGCATCGGGCGCGGCACGCCCTGAAGCCCATTCTCGCCGCCCGTCAGATCGGTCCATTTGAAGGCGATCTCGAAGGCGATCTGCGAGAAGGCGAGCGTCAGCAGCGAGAAATACAGCCCGCGGCGGCGCAGGATGATGATGCCGATGATCGTCGCCAGCACGACCGAGAACACCACCGCGAAGACGATCGCCGCGATTTCGTTGTTCAGGAAGCGCAGCATCGAGATGGCGGTCGCGTAGGTCGCGCAGCCGAAGAAGACCGATGCGCCGAACGGCACCAGCCCGGTATAGCCGACAAGCAGGTTCACCCCGGCGCCATACAGCGTGTAGATGGCGATCTCGGTGATCAGCCCTATCGGTTCGCCCAGCGCAAGGCGCGCGGCCGTCAGCGCGGCTAGCACCACGGCGACCCAGAGCACCGGATGGCGCAGCAGGCTCATTCGAAGCGTTCCCACCGCTCGCCCAGCAGGCCGCGCGGGCGCACCAGCAGGATCAGCGCCATGAACACGTACATCACGGCACCCGAGGCTTCCGGCCAGAACTGGATGGTCAGCGTGGTCACCAGGCCGACCAGCAGCCCGGCGATCACGGCGCCGGGGAACGAGCCGAGGCCGCCAATGGTGACGACCACGAAGGCCGGCATGATCGCGCCGGCCGCCATCGAGGGCGTCACCGTCCAGAGCGGGGCGGCGAGCACGCCGGCGATGCCAGCGATCGCGCAGCCCAGACCGAACACCAGGGTCAGCAGGATCGGCAGATTGATGCCGAGCAGGCCGACCATTTCCGGATCGCGCGAACCGGCGCGCAGGATGCGGCCGAACGGCGTGTAGCGCATGAACGCCCAAAGCCCGATCAGCAGCAGGACGGTGATTGCGAAGACCGCCGCGCGGTAGCGGGTGATCAGCACAGGTCCCCAGATGAAGATGCCGCTGAAGATCGGCGGCGAGTCGAACGGTAGGCCGATCCCGCCCCAGATCAGCCGGATCGATGCCTCGATCATCAGTGCGAGGGCGAAGGTGACGATCAGGCTGACCAGCGGGTCCTTGTCATAGAGCCAGCGGATCAGCAGCCGCTCGACCACCATGCCAAGCAGCCCGACCAGCAGCGGCGCGAGCACCACCGCCGGCCAGCCGAACGCGCCGTAGAGGGCCACCGCGAAGTAGGCGCCGAGCGCGAAGAAGGCGCCGTGCGCGAAGTTGACGATGCCGAGCAGCCCGAAGACGATCGACAGGCCGATCGCGATCAGAACGTAGAGACCGCCGAGCACCAGGCCATTGGCCACCTGCGACAGGATCAGGTCGAGCACGGCGGCGCGCCGTCAGGCCGGGGGCATGTGACAGCCCGTCTCCGCCGGCGTGCCGTACACCGCGTCCAGCGCGGCGATGTCCTTCGGCACCTCGGCCTTGACGTCGAAATAGTCCCACTTGTCGGTGATCTTGTCCTTCACCTGGACAACGAGGTTGCGCAGCATCAGCTGATGGTCCGCCTTGCGATAGCGATACGGGTTGGCCGCCGAACCACCCTGCCAGTTCTCCAGGGCCTCGATGATCGCCATCGGCTCGGTGGATTTCGCCGCCTCGATCGAACTCGAAAAGGGACTTCGACATGACCCAGCCCATCCACGCCTTGTCGGCGGCCGGCTTGCCGTATTTCGCCAGATAGTCGGCAGCGAACTTCTGCTCATCGGGCGGGTTGGCAGGGTTCTTGTACCACCAAAGAGAGGTGTATGTCCCGGTGGCTGCTTCCGGCCCGACCGCCCAGATGTCGGTGTCGCCGATGGCGATCTCGCAGACCGGGATCTTGCCCTTCATGCCAAGCTCGTTCCATTGCTTGAGGAACGTGGACAGGTCCCCGGCCGGCACGCCGCCCAGCACCACATCCGGCTGTGCCGCGCGGATCTTCAGGATGAAGCTGCTGTAGTCAGGGGTGTTGAGCGGCACCTCGTCACCGCCCACGACGGTGCCGCCGGCCTTCAGCAGCAATTCGTGAAACGAGTTCTTGATGTCCTGGCCGAAGGCGTAGGAGGCGGTGAGGAAGTACCACTTCTTGCCATAGTTCAGGGCGAAGGGCGCGAACATGCGCGCCTGCACGGCGACCGGCGTGTTGAGGCGGAAGGTGTAACGATTGCAGTTCTTGCCGGTGATGTCGGTTGCCGCCGCGTTCTCGATCAGCAACGGGATTTTCAGGCCTGGCGCGGTGGCTTCCTCGGCGAGTCCGTCCGACGACAGCGCTCCGCCCAGGATGGCAACGACCTTCTGCTCCTGCACCAGCTTCTGCATGTTCTGCTGCGCGCCCTGCGGGCTGGGTTCGTCCAACCAGACCAGTTCCGCAGGACGGCCCATGATCTTGTTGCCACGTTCGGCCAGCGCGAGATACGAGCCGTTGGCCAGATATTCGGTCTGCGGCGCGATGTCGCCGGTCTTGGCAAGCAGCAGGCCGATGCGAATGGGCTCGTCGGCATGGGCGCGGCCGATGAACGGCTTCGCAAGGCCGCCGGCGCCAACGCCGAGCAGCGCCGCCCCCCCAACAGGGTACGGCGGCGGATCGCCGCGAGAGCAGGTGTCCTGGAGTCCATGCTTCCCCCTTCGCGCGGCTTGCTGCACCGCAACGTTTCGTTTCCCCGGCTAGCAGGGTCGCAACACTTAATCGCCCCGGTATGATGAGGTCCAGAGCGCATTTCGCGTCCGCAGGCAAAGGGGGAAAGCAACAAATGACCAGGCTGGAGGATTCGGGCTGGCTGGGAATGGCTGGACGATGCTGCGTGGTGACAGGTGCGGCCGGCGGTATCGGCCGGGCGATTGCCGCAGGTCTTGCACAGGCGGGTGCCAGGCTGGTGCTGCTCGACCGCGAGCAGTCGGACTGCGACGACGCGGCGCGGGCGCTGGACGGCGTCGAGGCGCTGGCGATTGCCTGCGACGTCGCCGACCCGGATGCGGTCGCCGCGGTCGCGGCGCATGTGCTACGCGATGCCGGGCCGTGCGACGTGCTCTTCAACAACGCCGGTCTGCTGCGTGCCGGCCCGCTCGCGACGCTGCCGGCGGCGGAATGGAACGCGCTGATCGCGGTCAACCTGACCGGCTATTTCCTGTGCGCCCAGGCCTTCGGCGCGCAGATGCTGGGGAAGGGCAGTGGTGCCATCGTCCACACCGCATCCATTGCCAGCCGTCACCCGCAGCCGTGGAGCGGTGCCTACAGCGTCAGCAAAGCGGGGGTGGTGATGCTGTCGCAGCAGCTTGCGCTGGAATGGGGGCCGCAGGGCGTGCGCAGCAACGTGGTCAGCCCTGGCCTGGTGCGCACGCCGATGAGCGAGGCGTTCTATCAGGCGCCGGGAGTGGCCGAGCGGCGTGCGGCGATGGTGCCGCTGGGCCGCGTCGCCGCCCCGACGGATATCGCCGATGTCGCCTTGTTCCTGGCCAGCGACCGCGCCGGCTACGTCAATGGCGAGGATATCTGCGTCGATGGCGGTTTCGGACGTACGCTGATGGGACTGGTGCCCCGCCCGGGTTTCGACCGGGCGGACCACCAGTAGGAAGAACCCTATTCGGCGGCGGCGGCGCGGTAGCGGCGGGCGAAGGCCAGCAGGGCGTCGTCCGCCACCGGCTCGATCGGGGTGAAGTCGCGATGCGCGATCCAGTCCGGGCGCGTCGGCGTGCGGATGTGGTTGGAGACTGCGTTGAGCGTCAGGTAGACGATCTTGCGCGGGAAGGGGGTGATGTTGCCGGCCGAGCCGTGCACCAGGTTGCCGTGGAACATCAGCACGCCGCCGGGCTTGCCGATCGGCACCACGATGCCGCCTTCGTCGACCAGCCGTGTGACGGTTTCGTTGTCGAGCGTCCACAGCGGATAGGACGTGGTGGATACGTCATGCGCGGCGTTCAACGTGCCATGGCGATGGCTGCGGGGCACCAGCATCAGCGGGCCGTTGATATGCGTCACTTCGTCGAGGAAGACGGAAATGTTCATCGCCCGTGGCTCCGGCATGCCGTCGTCGCGCGCCCAGGTACCGTAATCCTGGTGCCACTGCCATACCTCGCCGTCGAAGGCGCTTTTGGCGTTGATCTTGAACTGATGCATGTAGAGCTGTTCGCCGAACAGCTGCTCGACCGGACGGATCAGCCGGGGATGCGCGCCCAGCAGGCCGAACGCCTCGTTGTAAGTGTGGGCCGCGAAGGCGGTGCGGGGGGCGCCGGACTTCTCGCGCCAGATCTCCTTGCGGTCGGCGCGGTAGATGCCGAGGGCCTCGTCCCGCAGCACGGCGATCTCCTCGGGGCCGAAGGCCTCCGGCAGGAACACGTAGCCCTCGTCGCGGAACTGGCGGACCTGGGCTTCGCTGAGCGGCATCGTGTCGGCTGGCATGATGGTTCCTCCTGTTACCTTACTTCGCGAGGTAGCCGCCATCGACCAGCAGCTCGGTGCCGGTGATGTAGGAAGCATCGTCGGAGGCGAGGAACAGGATGGCGGTCGCCACCTCGTCCGCCTCGCCGAAACGGCCCATCGGCACGCCCTTGAGCATCTGCGCACGGAAAACCGGATCGGCAGTCTTGCCGGAGGTGCGCATCGGCGGCATCAGGCCGGGATGCACCGAGTTGCAGCGGATGTTGTCGCGGCCGTACTGCACCGCGATCGACTTGGTCAGCGTGCGCACCGCGCCCTTGGAGGCGTTGTAGGCGACGTGGATGCCGTCCTGTCCGACGACGCCCGAAATGGACGACAGGTTGATGATCGATCCGCCGCCGGCCTTCTGCATCTCCGGCACCGCGAACTTGGTGCCGAGGAAGACGCCGCGGCCGTTGACCGCCATCAGCCGATCCCATGCCTCGGTGCCGAGCGTGTCGGCCTCGGCGCTGCCGCTGATGCCGGCGTTGTTGACCAGAATGTCGAGCTTGCCGAAGCGGGCGACGGTGGCGGCCACCACGTCGCGCCAATTCGCCTCGTCGGTGACGTCGAGGTGCATGAAGGCGGCGGTGCCGTTGGCCTTGACGATGCTGTCGGCCACCGCCTGGCCTTCCTCGTCCAGCATGTCGCCGATCATCACCTTCGCACCCTCGCGAGCGAAGCGTCGTGCGGTCGCCGCCCCCATGCCCGAGGCCGCGCCGCTGATCAGAGCCACCTTGCCTTCCAGGCGCATCGTGTTCCCCCTGCTCTTGTGACGGGCAGGGTGCCACTTCGCGGCCGGCTTGGCTATGCCGGCCGGCCGTTGCACGATGGCGTCAAATCCGTGCGGAGACGACCCATGGCCCATCGCGGCATGACTTTCGGCATCTTCCTGGCCCCGTTCCACCGGGTGGGCGAGAACCCGACCCTGGCGATCAACCGCGACATCGAGTTGCTGGAGTGGCTCGATCACCTTGGTTACGACGAGGCCTGGATCGGCGAGCATCACTCGGCCGGCTGGGAGCTGATCGCCGACCCCACGCTGGTGATTGCCGCCGCTGCCGAGCGCACCAAACACATCAAGCTGGGCTCGGGCGTGACCAGCCTGCCGTATCACCACCCGCTGATGGTTGCGCAGAAATTTGTCCAGCTGGACCACATGACGCGCGGGCGGGCGATGCTGGGCTGCGGTCCGGGCGCGTTGGCCTCGGATGCCTACATGCTGGCTATCGAGCCGAGCACGCAGCGGCCGCGCATGCTGGAGGCGCTGGAGGCGATCACCCGGCTGCTGGCCTGCCAGGAGCCGGTGACGATGAAGACCGACTGGTTCGAGATGCGTGATGCCCGGCTGCACCTCGCACCCTATTCGGATCCGTGCTTCGACATCGCGGTGGCCAGCACGATCACGCCGTTCGGCATGATCGCCGCCGGCACGCACGGCCTGGGGGTGCTGTCGATCGGTGCCGGCCTGCCGGGCGGCCCCGAGGCATTGGCCTCGCAGTGGAAGATCGCCGAGGACACCGCCGCCAAACATGGCAGGACGATGGACCGCCGCAAGTGGCGCGTGGTGGTGAACGCCCATGTCGCCGAGGACGACGAGCAGGCGCTGGCCGAGGTCAAGCTCGGGGAACGGTGCGAAACCGTGACCTATTTCGAGGACACGCTGGGCCGTCCGCCGGGCCGCGCCGACGATCCGCTGCGCGACGGGGTGAAGATGGGCACCACGCTGGTCGGCTCGCCGGACACGGTGGCCAAGGGGATCCACCGGCTGCTGGGCTATAGCCAGGGCGGGTTCGGCGGCATCCTGTTCCGCGCGCATGAATGGGCGAACCGCGAGCAGACTCTGCGCAGCTACGAGTTGTTCGCGCGTTACGTGATGCCGCAGTTCCAGGGCGCGCTCGACACCATCGCCGGCTCGCAGGTCTGGGCGCGGGAGAACCGCAAGACGGTGTTCGGTGCGGTGCCGGAATCGGTGCGGCGGGCCTATACCGACGCCGGGCATGCGGTGCCTGAGGATTACCGCGCGCGGACGATCGGCGCGCGGGACGTCTGATCCGGCGCCGCGCCGCCCCCTGGCGGTCGTTCAGGCCGGCATTTCCCGCCTCTGGTGCGCGCGGCCGATGCGTGCCGTCTCCTCGCTGCCGCCGGCGATGACGCGCACGCCCTCATCGAGGCGGGCGGCGATCGTCTCGGCCTTGCAGGCTTCCAGGAACGCCACACCGTTGCGCCGGCAGGCGGCCAGGATGCGGTCGCGCGCGGCGCGCATCTCGGGCGGGTAGGGGTAGAGCTGCACCGCGACATAGCCGAGCGAGAGGCCAAGGTCGCCCGGCCCGATTTCAGCGAAGCCGATGCCGGGCACGGCCAGGATCTCCTCGCAGTTGGCGACGCCCTCGGGGCTTTCCAGCTTCACGCCGAGCAGCAGCTCGCCCTGGGGGTTGAGCGGCCAGGGATCGGCGCAGGCGAAATACGCGTCCGACGCGATGCCCCAGACCGGCGCCGCCGTGCCTTCGGAGCCGCGGCCGCGGGTGCCGATGCCTAGCATCCCCGCACCGGGCTGGGTGCGGACGGCGCCGTCGAGCCGCGCCAGCGGGGAGGGGATTGCCGGATCGACGCCCAGCAGGTTGTGCGGGTAGCGGCAGGACTTCGACGAAGGCGCGGACCGCACCTGGCGTCTCGGCCTGGCAGAGCAGGATGCCGTGAACGCCGCGGCCGAGGATCTGACGAAACTGCCAAGCGTTGTGGCGGACATTCGCCTCGTCGGTGCCGTTCACCGGCGCCTCGACGATCACTGCCGGCGTGCGGTGTCCGGACCGCGCCGGCCCGGCCGCCACCATGCCCCGCAGATAGGCGGCAAGCCCGGTCATGTCGAAGGCGCCGTGCTCCATTCCGATATTGATGTAATCGGCCCAGGTGGCGGCGTCGGCGGCGCCCTGCTCCGGCGTCAGCACCGCGCCGCTGTGCGCGCCGTCGTAGTAGATCGCCTGATCCTGGCTCAGCAGTTCGATGGCCCGGTTGATCCGCGGCATGCTTGTGTTCCCCCTCGTGCGGCAGCTCGATCAGGCCGTCTCGGCGGCCCTGGTGCCCAGCTCCTGCTCCATCTGCGCGCGCATGATGAACTTCTGCATCTTGCCCGTCACGGTCATCGGGAATTCGCCGACGAAGCGGATGTGGCGCGGCACTTTGTAGTGCGCGATCTGGTCGCGGCAGAACGCTCGCACCTCGTCCTCGGTCAACGCCGCACCGGCGCGCGGTTTGATCCAGGCGCACAGCTCCTCCCCGAACTTCGTGTCGGGCACGCCGAAGACCTGCACCTCCTCGATCTTCGGATGGCGATAGAGGAACTCCTCGATCTCGCGCGGATAGATGTTCTCGCCGCCGCGGATCACCATGTCCTTGATGCGACCGACGATGTTGCAGTAGCCCTCGTCGTCGATCACCGCGAGATCGCCGGTATGCATCCAGCGCCCCGCGTCGATCGCCTGGCGCGTGCGCTCCTCGTCGTCCCAGTAGCCCAGCATCACCGAATAGCCACGGGTGCACAGCTCCCCGCGCTCCCCGCGCGGCACGATGCGGCCTTCGGCATCGACGATCTTGACCTCGATGTGCGGATGGATGCGGCCGACCGTGGACACGCGCCGTTCCAGCGGATCGTCGGTGGTGGTCTGGAAGCTCACCGGGCTGGTTTCGGTCATGCCATAGGCGATGGTGATTTCGCTGAGGTGCATGGATGCGACGGCGCGCCGCATCACCTCGATCGGGCATGGTGCGCCGGCCATGATGCCGGTGCGCAGCGATGAGAGGTCGAAGCTGGCGAATTCCGGATGTTCGAGCTGTGCGATGAACATCGTCGGCACGCCGTGCAGGCCGGTGCAGCGTTCCTCGGCCACCGTTTGCAAGGGTCGCCAGCGGGTCGAAGCCCTCACCCGGAAAAACCATCGCCGCGCCATGCGTGGTGCAGGCGAGCACGCCCAGCACCATGCCGAAGCAGTGATACAGCGGCACCGGGATGCATAGCCGGTCCTGCTCGGTCAGGCGCATCGCCTCGCCGATGAAGAAGCCGTTGTTGAGGATGTTGTGGTGGGTCAGCGTCGCCCCCTTCGGCGCGCCGGTGGTGCCCGAGGTGAACTGGATGTTGATCGGGTCGTCGAATTGCAGGCGACCGGGCAACGCCATCAGCAGGCGCGCGGGACTCGGCATTGCCGCGCACCAGCACGTCGTCGAAGCGCAGCGTGCCGGGCGCGTGCTTGGCGCCGATCTGGATGACGATCTCCAGCGCCGGCAGGCGCGCTGGCCGAAAGCCGGCCGGGCACCGCCCGGGCCAATTCCGGTGCGAGTGTGTTCACCATGCCGATATAGTCGCTGGTCTTGAACGCGGTCGCGGTGATCAGCGCGCGGCAGCCGACCTTGTTGAGCGCGTATTCCAGCTCGGACAGCCGGTAGGCAGGGTTGATGTTGACCAGGACCAGCCCGGCCTTGGCGGTGGCGAACTGCGTGATGACCCATTCGGCGTTGTTGGGCGACCAGATGCCGACCCGGTCGCCCGGGCGGAGCCCGAGCGCCAGCAGTCCGGCGGCGAAGGCGTCGACCCGGGCCCCCAGCTCGGCATAGGTCCAGCGCACCGCCTGCTGGCGCACGATCAGGCCGGGGCGGGCGCCGTACTGCGCCACCGTGCGGGCGAAGCTGGCGCCGATCGTCTCGCCGAGCAGGGGCCGATCATCGGCACCGTGGACATAGCTCGGCATGCTCTGCGGCATCGACAGTTCCTCCCTCTCGGCATCACCATGGTTCCGCCCGGCGCGCCGCGCAATCTCCCTTGGCGGCGGCGGCGATTTGGGTCATCATGCCATAGAATTGTTCGATATCGAAGGGTTTTCGTTGCCATGGCGTCGCTGCCGAACCAGCTGCCCGGGCTCGATTTCGACCTCGGCGAGACCGCCGACATGCTGCGCGGCCAGGTCGCGGCCTTCGCCGCCGACCGAGATCGCGCCGCGCGCCGCCGACGATCGACCGCGACAACGCCTTCCCGGCCGATCTGTGGCGCAAGATGGGCGACCTCGGCCTGCTCGGCATCACCGTCGAGGAAGAGTACGGCGGCGCCGGCATGGGCTATCTCGAGCACGTGGTGGCGATGGAGGAGATCAGCCGCGCCTCGGCCTCGGTCGGGCTGTCCTACGGCGCGCACTCCAATCTCTGCGTCAACCAGATCCGCCGCAACGGCACGCGAGGCGCAGAAGCGGCGGTATCTGCCGAAGCTGATCAGCGGCGAGCATGTCGGCGCGCTGGCGATGAGCGAGCCGGGCGCCGGCTCGGACGTGGTTGGCATGCGCACGCGCGCCGAGAAGCGCGGCGACCGCTACGTGCTGAACGGCACCAAGATGTGGATCACCAACGGGCCGGATGCCGACGTGCTGGTGGTCTATGCCAAGACCGATCCGGACGCCGGGCCGCGCGGCATCACCGCCTTCCTGGTCGAGAAGGGCATTCAAGGGTTTCTCCACCGCGCAGAAGCTCGACAAGCTCGGCATGCGCGGCTCCAACACCTGCGAGCTGGTGTTCGAGGATTGCGAGGTGCCGGAGGAGAACGTGCTGGGCGCGGTCGGCGCGCGGCGTGAACGTGCTGATGAGCGGCCTGGATTACGAGCGCGCGGTGCTGGCGGCCGGGCCGCTCGGCATCATGCAGGCCTGCATGGACGTGGTGCTGCCCTATGTGCACGAGCGCAAGCAGTTCGGCCAGGCGATCGGCGAGTTCCAGCTGATGCAGGGCAAGCTCGCCGACATGTACACCACGATGAACGCCGCGCGGGCCTATGTCTATGCGGTGGCGAAGGCCTGCGACCGCGGGCGGACGACGCGCAAGGATGCCGCCGGCGCGATCCTGTACGCCGCGGAGAAGGCCACCTGGATGGCGCTGGAGGCGATCCAGGCCTGGGCGGCAACGGCTACATCAACGACTATCCGACCGGGCGGCTGCTGCGCGACGCCAAGCTGTACGAGATCGGCGCCGGCACCAGCGAAATCCGCCGCATGCTGATCGGCCGCGAGCTGTTCGGCGAGACCGCATGACGGCGCTGCACTCCGACATCGACACCGCGCTCGGCCGAGTTTCGCCGCCAATGCCGAGGCGATGGCGGCGCTGGTCGCCGATCTGCGCGCAACGGTCGCACAGGTCGCGCAGGGCGGCGGCGAGGCGGCGCGCAAGCGGCACCTGGCGCGCGGCAAGCTGCTGCCGCGCGAGCGCGTCGCGGCGCTGATCGATCCCGGCATCGCCGTTCCTGGAATTGTCGCAGCTCGCCGCGCACGGCATGTACGACGACGAGGTTCCGGCGCGCCGGCATCATCACCGGCATCGGCCGCGTCAGCCGGGCGCGAATGCGTGATCGTCGCGAACGACGCGACGGTGAAGGGCGGCACCTATTATCCCGATCACCGTGAAGAAGCATCTGCGCGCGCAGGAGATCGCGCGCAGAACCGCCTGCCCTGCATCTATCTGGTCGATTCCGGCGGCGCCAACCTGCCGAACCAGGACGAGGTCTTTCCCGATCGCGACCATTTCGGCCGCATCTTCTTCAACCAGGCCAACCATGTCGGCGCAGGGCATCCCGCAGATCGCCGTGGTGATGGGCTCGTGCACCGCGGGCGGCGCCTATGTGCCGGCGATGACGCGACGAGAGCATCATCGTGCGCAAGCCAGGGCACGATCTTCCTCGGCGGCCCGCCGCTGGTGAAGGCGGCGACCGGCGAGATCGTCAGCGCCGAGGACCTGGGCGGCGCCGACGTGCACAGCCGCACCTCGGGCGTCGCCGATCACTATGCCGAGAACGACGCGCACGCGCTGGCGCATGTGCCGGCGCATCGTCGGTGGCGCTGAACCGGCGAAGCGCGCCGGACGTGGCGCTGCGGCCGCCGCGCCGCCGCGCTACGATCCGGCCGAGCTGTACGGCGTCGTGCCGACCGACCTGCGCCAGCCGTACGACGTGCGCGAGGTCATCGCGCGCATCGTCGACGGCTAGCGAATTCGACGAGTTCAAGCGGCTCTACGGCACGACGCTGGTCTACCGGCTTCGCGCATATCTACGGCTATCCGGTCGGCATCGTCGCCAACAACGGCATCCTGTTTTCCGAGAGTCCGCGCTGAAGGGCGCGCATTTCATCGAGCTGTGCGCCAGCGCGGCATTCCGCTGGTGTTCCTGCAGAACATCACCGGCTTCATGGTCGGCCGCAAATACGAGGCCGGCGGCATCGCCAAGGACGGCGCCAAGATGGTGACGGCGGTCGCCACCGCCGCGGTGCCGAAGATTCACCGTGATCATCGGCGGCAGCTTCGGCGCCGGCAATTACGGCATGTGCGGCCGCGCCTATGTCGCCGCGCTTCCTGTGGATGTGGCCGAATGCGCGCATTTCGGTGATGGGCGGCGAGCAGGCCGCCAGCGTGCTGGCGCACGGTGCGTCGCGACGGCATGGAGGCGCAGCGGCCGCGACTGGCCGGCGCGAGGAGGAAGACGCCTTCAAGGCGCCGATCCGCGCGCAATACGAAACCCAGGGCCATCCCTACTACGCCACCGCGCGGCTGTGGGACGACGGCATCATCGACCCGGCGGACACGCGGCGCGTGCTGGGCCTGGCGCTGTCCGCCGCGCTGAACGCGCCCGATCGCGCCGACGCGCTTCGGCGTGTTCCGGATGTAGCGCCGATGTTCCGCTCAACTTGCTGATCGCCAATCGCGGCGAGATCGCCTGCCGCGATCGCCCGCACCGCGCGGCGCATGGGCATCGCGACCGTCGCGGTCTATTCCGAGGCCGATGCGGACGCGCGGCATGTTGCGCCTGGCCGACGCGCGCCGTGCCGATCGGCCCGGCGCCGGCGCGCGAGAGCTATCTGCGACATCGACGCGCATCATCGAGGCCGCGCAGGCCAGCGGCGCCGAGGCGATCCATCCCGGCTACGGCTTCCTGTCGGAGAACGCCGAGTTCGCCGAAGCCTGCGCCGCGGCCGGGCATCGTCTTCGTCGGCCCGCCGCGCGAGTGCGATCCGCGCGATGGGCTCCAAGTCGGCCGCGAAGGCGCTGATGGAGACCGCCGGCGTGCCGCTGGTGCCCGGCTACCACGGCGACAGCCAGGACGCCCGGCTTCCTGGCCGAGCAGGCCGCACGGATCGGCTATCCCGTGCTGATCAAGGCGTCGTCCGGCGGCGGCGGCAAGGGCATGCGCGTCGTCCATGCCGCCGAGCGGAGTTCGACGCAGGCGCTCGAATCCGCGCACCGCAGGAAGCGCGCCTCGGCGTTCGGCGACGACGCGTGCTGATCGAACGCTATCTGCAGCGGCCGCGCCACATCGAGATGCAGGTCTTCGCCGACACGCATGGCAACGCGGTGCATCTGTTCGAGCGCGACTGCTCGGTCGCAGCGCCGCCACCAGAAGGTGATGGAGGAAGCGCCGGCGCCCGGCATGACCGCCGGAACGCCGCGCGCGAGATGGGCGCGGCCGCCGTCGCGGCCGCGCGGGCGGTGGGCTATGTCGGCGCCGGCACGGTCGAGTTCATCGCCGATGCCGACGGGTTCTTCTTCATGGAGATGAACACCCGGCTTCAGGTCGAGCATCCGGTGACCGAGATGATCACCGGCCTCGATCTCGTCGAATGGCAGCTTCGCGTCGCCGCGGGCGAGCCGCTTGCCGGCGACGCAGGAGCAGATCGGCGCAACGGGCCATGCGATCGAGGCGCGGATCTACGCCGAGGACCCGGCGCGGGACTTCGCGCCCTCGATCGGGCGACTGAGCGCGTTCCGGATGCCGGCCGAGGGCGACGGCGTGCGCGTCGATACCGGCGTCGCGGCGGGCGACACCGTTTCGGTCCATTACGATGCAATGATCGCCAAGCTGATCTGCCACGGACCCAGCCGTGCCGATGCGCTGCGCCGGCTTCGCGCGGCACTGGCCGACTGTCTGATCGCCGGGGTGACCGCCAACCTAGATCTGCTGCACCGCATCGCGGGACATCCCGCGTTCCTGGCGGGCGGGATCGACACCGGGTTCATTGGCCGCAACGCGGCGACGCTGCTGGCCCCGTCGGCGCCCCCGACGCCCGCCGTGCTCGCCGCCGCCGCCCTGGTGGTGCTGGCGCAGGAGGAAAGCGACGCCCAGGCGGGGGCTGCCGCGAGCGCCGACCCCGGCTCGCCGTGGCATGCGCGTGACCAGTGGTGGCTGAACGCCAGCCCGGCCCGCGTACTGGATTTCCTCGCCGATGATGCGCCGGCGCCGGTGACGGTGCGCCGGGCGGCGACGGGCTGGCGGATCGAGGCCGGTGGCGAGAGCATGGTCGGCACCGCGCGCCTGCTGCCTGATGGTCGCGCGGCGCTGTCGATCGACGGCGCGCGCAGCCATGTGCTCGCAGCGCGGGACGGCGAGGTGCTGATCTTGCGCGTGGGCGGTGAGACGCTGCGGCTGCGCTTGCCCGATCCCGCCGCCGCGTCGGACGAGGAAGCGGCCGGCGGCAACCGCCTTCTGGCGCCGATCCCGGGCCAGGTAACCGCCGTGAATGCGGCGCCGGGGGATGCCGTGGCGCGCGGACAGGTGCTGGTGGTGCTGGAGGCGATGAAGACCGTCTTCCGCCTGGCCGCCCCCGCCGACGGCGTGGTCGAGGCGGTTTCCTGCGCCGCCGGCGAGACGGTGCAGGAGGGCCAGATCCTGGTCAGCTTCCAGGAGCCGGCCGGGTCCTGACCAGTTGCGCTGGGCGGCGACCTCGCGCAAGAGTGCCGTCCATAAGCAAGAAAGACGGAGGGACTTTTCGTGAAGCGTCGTACTCTACTGACATCCGGACTGGCTCTGGGTGGCGCCGGTGCCGCCGGCCTGCTGCGCCCAGGGCGCGCCCAGGCGACCACCGTCGGCGTCACCGCGACAGAGATCAAGATCGGCAACACCGATGCCTACAGCGGCCCCGCGTCGGCCTACGGCGTGATCGCGAAGTGCGAAGCGGCATTCTTCAAGATGGTCAACGACCAGGGCGGCGTGAACGGCCGCAAGATCAACTTCATCTCCTACGATGACGGCTACAGCCCGCCCAAGACCGTGGAGATGGTGCGCCGGCTGATCGAGGAGGATCAGGTCGCCTGCCTGTTCAACACGCTCGGCACGCCGACAAACTCGGCGATCCAGCATTACTGCAACCAGAAGAAGGTGCCGATGCTGTTCGTATCGACCGGCGCCGAGAAATGGGCCGATCCCAAGCACTTCCCTTGGACCATCGGTTACCAGCCCAGCTACCAGACCGAAGCTGAAATCTACACGAAATACATGCTGCAGCAGAAGCCGGACGCCAAGCTGGCGATCCTCTACCAGAACGACGATTTCGGGAAGGACTACCCGGCCGGCGTGCGCAAGCAGCTTGGCGACAAGTTCGACAAGGTGGTGGTCGCGCAGGCGACCTACGAGGTCACCGACCCGACGCTGGACAGCCAGATCAACAGCCTGAAGGCATCCGGGGCCGACGTGTTGCTGACCGCCGCCACGCCGAAATTTGCCGCCATGACGATCAAGAAGCTGGCCGACCTGAACTGGAAGCCGATGCACTTCATGACGAACGTGTCGATTTCGGTCGGAGCGGTGATGACGCCGGCCGGGCCGCAGAATGGCATCGGCATCATAACCACGGGCTACATGAAGGATCCCACCGATCCGGCCTGGAAGGACGATGCCGGCATGAACGAGTGGCGGGGCTTCATGAAGAAATACATCCCGGACGGCGACTTGACGGATGCCAACTACAGCTTCGCCTATGGCGTCAGCCAGGTGATGCTGCACACGCTGAAGGCCTGCGGCAACGACCTGTCGCGCGAGAACATCATGAAGCAGGCCACCAACCTGCGGGATGTGCGCGACGTGATCCTGTTGCCCGGCATAACAGTCAATACAACGCCGACCGACTATCACCCGATCAAGGCGATGCAGTTGCAGAAGTGGGACGGCAAGACCTGGACGCGCTTCGGCTCAATCCTGGAAGCCTCCTGACCAGCCTGAAGAACTGGCGCCGTGCCTCGCCGCCTCGTCCAGCAGGACGGGTCGGCGGGGCCGGACCAGCCCAGGCCGGAACCTGCCAAGGGCGAAACATATCGAAAAGTTAAGTTGAGCGTGGCGCCCACGAGGCCCAACACTTGCCCCAATAAGTAAAATATTGGGGAGGCTTTACGATGAGACGTCGTGACGTTGCTTGCCACGGGTGCGGCCGCGGGTGCCGGGATGCTGCTGCGGCCCGGTCTGGGGCGAGCGGCCACGGTCGGCGTCACGGCCACCGAGATCAAGATCGGCAACACCGACGCCTATAGCGGGCCGGCGTCGGCCTATGGCGTGATCGCGACGTTGGAAAGCGCCTTCTTCAACAAGATGGTCAACGAGTTGGGCGGTGTGGGCGGTCGCAAGATCAACTTCATTTCCTACGACGATGGCTACAGCCCGCCCAAGACGGTCGAGCAGGTGCGGCGCCTGATCGAGGAGGATCAGGTGGCGTTCCTGTTCAACACGCTGGGTACCCCGACCAACACCGCGATAGAACGATATGTGAACGAAAAGAAAGTGCCGATGCTGTTCGTCGCCACCGGCGCGGACAAATGGGGCAACTACAAGCAGTACCCCTGGACCATCGGTTTCCAGCCGAGCTATCGTACCGAAGCCGAAATATACACCAAATACATGCTGAAGACGAAGCCGGATGCGAAGATGGGCATCCTGTATCAGAACGACGATTTTGGCCGCGACTATCCCGCCGGCGTGCGCGCTGTGCTGGGCGCCCGCTACCACAAGGTCGTGGTGCAGGAAGAGACCTATGAGGTCACCGACGCCACCGTGGACAGCCAGCTGAACAGCCTCCAGGGCGCCGGGGTCGACGTTCTGCTGACCGTGGCGACGCCGAAATTCGCTGCCATGGTCATCAAGAAGCTGGCGGACATGAACTGGAAGCCGATGCACTTCCTGACCAACGTGTCGATCTCGGTCGGCGCGGTGATGAAGCCGGCCGGCGAGCAGAACGGCATCGGCATCATTACCACCGGCTACATGAAGGACCCGACCGATCCGGCTTGGAAGGATGATGCCGGCATGAAGGAGTGGCGGGGCTTCATGGCGAAATACATGCCGGGATCCGACCTGACCGATGCCGACTACGTCTATGCCTATGGCGTCAGCACGACGATGCTGCACACGCTGAAGCAGTGCGGCAGCGATCTATCGCGCGAGAACATCATGCGCCAGGCGACCAACATCAAGAACCTGACGCTGCCGACGCTGCTGCCGGGGATCAAGGTGAATACCAGCCCGACCAATTATCATCCGATCGTCGCCATGCAGCTGCAGAAATGGGACGGCAAGACCTGGGTCCGGTTCGGCTCGATCATCGAGGGCGAGTTCGACCACCTGAGGTCGCGGCCGGGAAGCTGATGGCCCGGCGCCGGGGGGCGGGCGCCGAGGCCTGACGCGCGGAGCGCCCCGGCAGGGCCGGGGCGCTCCGCTGGATCGCAAGACCGGACGCCGGCGGCCTACTCGCGGAAATAGCCGCCGTAACGGGGATGATAGACCTCGGCATCGGCGTAGCCCGAGCGCACATGCGCGCGCGCATCGACGCGCGTGAGGGCCACACCCGCGAGACTGGCCTGCGCTTCCTCCAACAGGCCGACGGCGTCGCGCACCACCGCCAGCGGCGTGCTACCCCAGCGCAAGCACAGCACCGTCGCCTCGGCCATGCCGGCAATCACCCGGGCATCGGTCATCGCGTGCGCCGGCGGCGCATCCAGAAGCACGAGGTCGTAGTCCTGCCGCAACTGCTGCAGCAACGCCGCCATGGCGCCCGACATGAACATGGACAGCGCGTTCACCTCCAGGCTGCCGGCCGGCACGATGGCGAGCCCGGTCGGGCGGTCGTGGCGGATCACCTCGGTCAGCGTCGCCTTGCCCTGCAGGCAGTCGATAAGGCCGGAGCCGCCATCCAGACCGAGCAGACGGCCGATGCTGGGCTGGCGCACGTCGCAATCGACCACGACCACGCGTTCCCCGCACAGCGCCGCACAGCGGGCAAGTGCCAGGGTCACGGTGGTCTTGCCCTCCGACGGGCGGGCGGCGGTGAAGGCGATGATGCGAGGCCGGGCGCGCCCCAGCCAGAGCCCGGCCCGCAGCGCACGGATCTGCTCGGCGAAGGGACTGAGCGGCTTGTCGAGGGGATAGTCGAGCAGCCGGCCGCGCCCCAGCGTGCGTCGCCCGACCTGGGGGATCAGGGCGAGGCAACGCAGGCCGAGGCCGGTACGCACGTCCTCCCCGCTGCGCAGCGTGGCGTCCGTCAGTTCGAGCAAATGCACCAGCAGCAGGCCGAACAGCAGGCCGAACGCGCTGGCGGCGGCGAGCAGCAGGCCGCGACGGGGGAAGCTGGGGTCGGCGGGCGGCATGGCGAGCGATACGATGCGGGCATCCGGCAGCTCGATCGCCGCCTGCTGCGCGGTCTGCTGGGCGCCGGCCAGCACCGATTGCAGCACGCCGCGCGCGGCATCGGCCTCGCGCTGCATGGCGCTCAAGGCGACCTGTGCGGCCGTATGACGGTCCTGGTCGGCTTCCGCCTGACGCAGCGCGTCCTCCTGGGTAGCGACGCGATCGCGATCGGCGCGCAGTTCGGCTGCGTCGGCGGCGACGACGCGTGCCACCGCTCCGGCCACAGCGCGGTCGGCATCGCCGAGCTGGCGACGCAGGGCGACGACATCGGGATTGTCGTCACCGGCGGTCGCCAGCAGCGCCTGCAAGCGCCCGGCGATCAGGTCGCGCTGCGCATGCGCCTGCACCACGCCGGGAACGACGCCCGCCTGCGCGGCGGCGCCGTTACGGCCGTTGGCCGCATCCAGCCGGGCCTGGGCGAGGGCGAACTCGGCCCGGCTGTTCTGCAGGTCCTCGTTCAGCCGGCTCACCCGCTCGGCGTCGAGGGCAGCGTGCTCGCCCTGCACCAGGTCATGCGCCGCGCGGTAGGCGGCGATGCGGTCCTCGGCGTGCTGCACCGTGTCCTGCAGCCCGCGCACGCGGTCGTCGAGCCAGGCGGCGGCACTGCGGCCCGCGGCGATCTTCTGGTCACGCTGATCCCGGACATAGAGCTGCATGGCAAGGTCGGCCGCCCGCGCCGCCAGCGTGGGATCATGCGCGGTGAACGCGACCTCCAGCACGCGAGTCGCCTTCACCGCGGTTACGCTGATGGCGTCCTGCACCGCCAGCAGCGTGTCGCGTCGGGCCGCAGCGCCGGTCGGATAGGGGTCCTGCGGCGCCGGGAGCCACCCGGCCGGCAGCATGTCCGCAAGGGCCGCGCCGATCGATCCAGCTGCCGCAATCACGCGATCCGGCAGGCCGGGCGGGCGGAGCGCCCGATTGAAGGCGGGGTCCTGATCGAGATTGAGGCGGTCAGCGATGCGCTCGGCGATCGAAAGGCCGCGCAGGATCTCCGCCTGGCTTGCCATCACCGCATCGCTCATCGGATCGACGCGCAGCGCGCCCTGCAGTTCGTGCGCCGCGTAGCCCTGGTCGTCGTAATACACGGTGCCGCTGGCGGTGTAGCGCGGCGGCGTCACGGCGATTGCCAGCGCAGCCAGCAGCGGCGTGAGCACCACGCTGGCGAGCAGCGGCGCGCGGCGGCGGCGCAGCGCATCCAGCAGCACGGCCCCGCCCGTGCGCGGCGGCGGCGTCGCGGCCGCGCCGTGACGCACGGGCGCTCGCGCGGGTGCGGTATCCGGAGCCAGGTCGGCGGGCTCGTCGCGCATGGTCTCTCCTGGCGCGCATCTGCCCCGCTCTATTCCACTCAGGTATGTGTAAAGTTAACGACGGGTTGTGTTTCTGTTGCCGAGATGCGGTCGTTGACGTATCGCGCCGCCATGACCTCCTCACGATCCGGTCGTGGTGCGGCGTGGCGGCGGGCAGTCCCGCTCGCGCTGCTGCTGGGTGCCCTCGCATCCGCGACACCATCGCCGGCAAGCCCATCGCCGGACACGCCGGCGCCGGGCCCGCTGCGCATCATCGGCAGCGAGACTGCCGGCGGCGGTTGCATCGCCGGTGCCGTCCGCCTGCCCGCGAGCGGTCCGGGATTCGAAACCATCCACCTCGACCGCAGCAGTTTCTGGGGGGCGCCGCAGACCATCGCAGGCGTCGAGACGCTGGGACGGGAAGCGCAGGCCGCCGGCCTCGGTACGCTGTACGTCGAGGACATCGCCCGCCCGCGCGGCGGGCCGCTGCCAGGTGGCCACGCCGCCCATCAGCTTGGCCTGGACGTCGATATTGGGCTGGATTCGTCGCCCAAGCCCGCGCTGACCCCAACGACGCGCGAGACGATGGAGCTGCCGAGCCTGGTGAGCGCCGACCAGCGCGGGATCGATCCGGCGCGTTGGGGGCCGGGCGAGGTCACGCTGCTCAGGCTTGCCGCCACGCTGCCGGGGGTGGATCGTGTGCTCGTCAATCCGGCGATCAAGCGACAGCTGTGCACCGAACTACGTTCCGACCCGTCGCTGAACGACGGCAACTGGCTGCGGCGGATCCGGCCCTGGTGGGGCCATGCGGCGCATATGCACATCCATTTCCTTTGCCCGCCTGGGCAGGCGGAGTGCGTGCAGCAGGCGCCGCCGCCGGCGGGCGACGGGTGCGATGCGACGTTGCAATGGTGGTTCGATCAGCTGGGTGCGCCGCCCGCACCACCGCGCCCCGCGCGGCCGCCGCCGAAACCCCCTGCCGCCTGCCAGGCGGTGATGGAGGCGCCGCCCGCGCCCTGATCCGCGGATGGCGATGATCCGTCGTCGCAGCATCGGCGTGTTCGTGGCCGGGTTTTCAGTGTTCCTGAACCTGTATGCCGTACAGGCGCTGTTGCCGACCTTCGCGGCGGACTTCGCCGTGCCGGTGGCGCAGACCGGCTGGACCATCACGGCCCCGCTGCTGGCGGTGGCGCTGCTGGCACCGTTCGTCGGCTCGGTGTCCGACATGCTGGGCCGCAAGCGGCTGATCGTCACCGCCATGGCGCTGCTTCCGGTGCCCACGCTGCTGGCGGCCTTCGCCGGCAGCCTGCCCCTCCTGATCCTGTGGCGCTTCGTCCAGGGCCTGACGATGCCGTTCATCTTCGCCGTCACCGTCGCCTATGTCGGCGAGGAGACGGAGGGTGCCGACAGCATCCGGCTGGCCGGCACCTACACCGTCGGCACCATATTTGGCGGCTTCGCCGGCCGCATCGTCGCCGGGCACGTCACCGAGGTGGCCGGCTGGCGTACGGCCTTCGTGCTGTTCGCGGCGCTGACCGCACTGTGCTGGCTGGCGGTGACGTGGCTGCTGCCCAGGGAACGCCGGTTCCGCCCGGTGGCGGGGATCGGTGCCAGCCTGCGCAGCTTCGCCGACCATCTGGCCAACCGGCGGCTGCTCGCAACCTTCGCGGTCGGATTTTCGATGCTGTTCTGCATCATCTCGGTGTTCACCTACGTCAACTTCTACCTCGCGGCGCCGCCGTTCGGACTGGGGCCGGCGGCACTCGGCAACGTGTTCGTCGTCTATCTGCTGGGGATGGTGATGACGCCGATCGCAACGCGCCTGGCGGTGCGGTTCGGGCGACGCGCGACGCTGGCGCTGGCAACGGCGGTCTGCGTGGGCGCCCTGGCGCTGACGCTGGTGGCGAATTTGTGGGCCATCGTCGCCGGCCTTGCCTTCATCGCCGGCGCGCTTTTCGTGCAGATGGCGCTGGCCATCGGCTTCATCGGCAGCGCCGCGCGCCACGCCAAGTCCACCGCGGTCGGGCTGTATGTGGCCTGCTACTACGTCGGCGGCTCATTGGGCGGCATCGTGCCGGCCGGGTTGTGGCATTGGGCCGGCTGGCCGGGCTGCGTTGGGTTGGCGATGTTCGTCCAGCTCGTCGTTGTCGCGATCGTCACCGTGTTCTGGCGTGACGTATCGGTGCCGGTGCCCGCTGAGTAGCCCCTGCTGGGCAGCCCCGGCTTGCCCGGTGCGACGGCCCGGGTCACACTGGAGTCGTAAAACCGTCACGTGCTGTCGTTGCAAGGGAAACCATCCAGGTCATGTCAGTGCCCGCGCCGCATCGCTTCGACAGCCTGACGCCGCTGTTGGCGCCCCGCTCCATCGCCGTGCTCGGCGCTTCCGGCGACCCCACCCGCATCGGCGGCCGGCCGATCGCCTACATGCTGGAGAAGGGCTTCCAGGGTGCCATCTACCCGGTCAATCCGAACCGGCCGGAGGTGCAGGGCCTGAAAGCCTATGCCAGCATCGCCGATCTGCCGGAGGCGCCCGACGTCGCCATCGTCGCGGTGCCGGCGAATATCGCGGTGCAGGCGATCGAGGACCTTGCCGCGTGCGGCACGAAGGGCGCGCTGGTGTTCACCGCCGGCTTTGCCGAGGTCGATGATGCCGGGGCGGCCATGCAGGACCGGATGGTCGCCGCCGCGCGCGCCGGCGGCATGCGCCTGCTCGGACCCAACTGCCTGGGCGCCTTCGACGGGCGGACGCACTACTACGCGACGTTCACCGCCTCGCTCGACAGCGGCTTCCCGATCCCCGGCCGCATCGGCATCGCCAGCCAGTCCGGCGCCTATTGCACGCATGTCTTCACTATGGCCCGCAATCGCGGCATCGGCGCCTCGCTCTGCGTGATGACTGGCAACGAGGCGGACGTGACGGTGGGCGAGGCGATCGGCTGGATGGCCGAGCACGCGGACACCGACGTCATCGCCGTCTATGCGGAAGGCATCCGCGAATCGGAGCAGTTCATCGCCGCGCTGGCCGCCGCCCGCGCCGCACGCAAGCCGATCGTGCTGATGAAGGTCGGGCGCAGCGCGCTGGGCACGGCGGCGGCGAAGTCGCACACCGCCTCGATCGCCGGTGACGATGCGGTGACGGATGCAGTGCTGGCCGAGTTCGGCGTGGTGCGCGCCCGCACCACCGAGGAGTTGCTCGACATCGCGCACACCGCGACACGCAAGATCTACCCGGTACGGAACACGCTGGGTGTCATCACCGTCTCGGGCGGTGCTGGCGTGCTGATCAGCGACGTGGCCGAGAGCCTGGGCGTGGAGATGCCGGAGATGCCGGCCGAGGCGCAGGCGAAGCTCAAGGCGCTGGTGTCGTTCTGCGCACCGCGCAATCCGGTGGATGCCACGGCGCAGGTCGCCAACGACATGAATCTGGTCAACGTCTTCACCGAATCGATGATCGTCGATGGCGGCTACAGTTCGGTGATCGGGTTCTTCAGCCAGGTGATGTCCTCCCGCAAGGGGCCGGAGCTGCGCGAGCGCCTGAAATCGGTGCTGGACAACCACCCGGACCGGCTGTTCGTGCTGTCGGTGCTGGCGCCCCCCGCGATGGTGCGCGATCTGGAGGCCGACGGCTTCATCGTCCACGAGGACCCGAGCCGCGCCGTCGCCGCCATCGCCGCGATGGGTCGCTATGGTGCAGCCTTCGCGGCCCCGGCGCCCGTGCCGCCGCCGGCGGTGCCGAAGGTGGCGTTGCCCGCCGCCACGCCGACGGAAGCCGAGGCGAAGCGCCTGCTCGCCGAGGCTGGCATCCAATCCGCACCCGAACGCGCCTGTGCCACCGCCGAGGACGCCGTCGCGGCCGCCGCAGCGTTCGGCTTTCCGGTGGTGCTGAAGATCCTTTCGCCGGATATCATTCACAAGTCGGAAATCGGCGGCGTGCTGCTGGATGTCACGGACGCGGAAGCGGTGCGCGCCGGGTTCGCCTCGCTGATCGCGCGGGCGGCCGCGGCAGCGCCGGCCGCCCGGATCGAGGGCGTGCTGGTGGCGCGCCAGCTGAAGGGCGGCGTGGAGTGCATCCTGGGCATCCACCGCGATCCGGTGTTCGGTCCGATCGCGATGTTCGGACTGGGCGGGATCTTCGTGGAGGTGCTGAAGGACGTGGTGTTCCGCCGCTGTCCGTTCGCGGAGGACGAGGCCGAGCGGATGATCCGTAGCATCAAGGGTGCGCCATTGCTCCTGGGTGCGCGCGGGCGCAAGCCGGCCGATGTGAAGGCGCTGGCCGCGATGCTGTCGCGCCTGTCGGTGTTCGCCGCGCAGGCCGGCCCGAACCTCGTTTCGGTCGATCTCAATCCGGTTTTCGCGATGCCGAAAGGCGAGGGCGCCTTCGCGGCGGACGCGGTGATCGAGATCGGGTGACGCAGAACCCTCACCCCGCCCTGTCCAGGGCCGGGTGAGGATTATCCTGCGGTGTGGTCGGAACGGATCAGATCTTGCCGGCGTTTTCCGGCAGATAGGGGCTCCAGGGATGCGGCGCGATCGGTTTGCTCTGGTAGACGATGTCGAACTGGCCGTCCGCCTGGATCTCGCCGATCATCACCGGCTTGGTCAGGTGGTGGTTGGGGTTCATCGTCACCTCGTTGCCGGTGGGTGACAGCACTTTCTGGCCGATGATCGCCTTGCTGACCGAGGCAACGTCGGTGCTGCCGCCCTTCGTCACCGCCTGTGCCCACAGGTGGAACAGGTCGTAGGTCGAACTCCATCGGGTCGTTGGTCACCGCCTTTGGGTTTTTGATGTATTTCCGCCAGGCGGCGACGAATGCCTTGTTCTCGGGCGTGTCGATCGATTCGAAATAGCTCCAGGCCGCGAGGTGGCCGACCAGCGGCGCGGTGTCGATGCCGCGCAATTCCTCCTCGCCGATCGAGAACGCCATCACCGGAATGTCGGTCGCCTTGACGCCCTGATTGCCGAGCTCTTTGTAGAAGGGGACGTTGGCATCGCCGTTGATCGTCGAGATCACCGCGGTCTTCTTGCCGGTCGAGCCGAACGCCTTGATCGCCGCCACCTCGCTCGACCAGTCGGCGAAGCCAAAGGGCGTGTAGTTTTCATGGATGTCCTCGTCGGCCACGCCCTTGGTCTTGAGGAAGGCGCGGATGATCTTGTTGCTGGTGCGCGGGTAGACATAGTCGGTGCCTTCCAGCAGCCACCGCTTCACATTGCCGCCCGCGTCGCTCATCAGGTACTCGCAGGCCGGGATCGCCTTGTTGTCGGGCACCGAGCCGCCGTAGAAGATGTTTTTCGACTCCTCCTCGCCCTCGTATTCCAGCGGATAGAACAGCAGGCCGTTCAACTCCTCGAACACCGGCAGGACGGATTTACGCGAGACCGAGGTCCAGCAGCCGAACACGCACACGACCTTGTCGCGCACCAGCAGTTCGCGCGCCTTCTCGGCGAACAGCGGCCAGTTCGAGGCCGGATCGACCACCACCGGCACGATCTTGCGGCCCAGCAGTCCGCCCTTAGCGTTCTGGGCGGCGACCTGCATCAGCACGAAATCCTTCAGTATAGTCTCGCTGATCGCCATGGTGCCCGACAGCGAGTGCAGCACCCCGATCTTGATCGGACCGGTCTCGGCGGCGCTGCCCCGCCTGGGCAGTCCGATGGTTCCGGCGGCCAGCAGCAAGGCTGAGGCAGCACTGCCCAGCCCGCGGCGTGTGATCTCCATGGCAAGGACCCTTTCGTGTTCGCGCCCCAGCGGCGCCGACGGGGGGCGATGCTGGGGCGGACTCCCGCCATCGCGTGAGAGCCGCCGGGGTTGGCGTTGCTGGCGCCAGCGCCGTGCGCCATGACTGCGCCAGCGCCGGTCGAAACTGCCTGCTGCGGAAGCAAATTCCGCCATCGAGCGACCAAACCTGATGCAAGTGGACGCATATTTGCCCGATGTGCAGGCGAATAAGGCCAGTTACGGAGCGCGCCATCGGTCCAGTTGTCCGATAGTGACCGGAAACTGGACCTATCGTCCGACGCGCGGCCGGCCACACACTCGGGCTGGTGCGGTAACGAGGCTCCGATGCAGATACCGGTCCTGCTCGATCGATCCCGGACGGAGGCGCTGACCGGCCAGCTGGTGGCTCAGCTGCGCGACGCCATACGGCGCGACATGATCCCCACCGGTACGCGGCTGCCGTCGTCGCGCCTTCTGTCGGACCAGCTTGGCATCTCCCGCAACACCGCGGTGCGCGCCTATGACATCCTGGTGCTCGAAGGATATGCTCAGACGCGGCCGGCGTCCGGCATCTTCGCGGTGAAGCCGGCCATCGTCGCGCAGGCGGCCTGCATCGAGGCTGTGCCCGATGCGGTCGCAGCGTCGGCGCTGCCGGCCTATGCGCGGCATACGTTGCGGCCATCGGGCGACCAGCGGCGACTGCCGTTCGACTTCTTCCCCGGCCGCCCGAACGCTAACCTGTTCCCGCTCCGCGCATGGCGGCGACTTCTGCTGGCCAAGCTGTCGCGCGGTGGCGGCGGCGAGCTGTCGCGTCACGGCGATCCTGGCGGACTGTTCGACCTGCGCGCCGCGCTGTCGTCGTTCCTGTCGGCGACGCGCGGCATGATCGTGGACCCCGGGCGCATCATCATCACCAATGGCGCGCAGGAGGCGCTGACCCTGATCGCACGGACACTGCTGGCGCCGGGCACCGTCGCGGTCACCGAGGATCCCGGCTATGCCGGCGCGGCCGGCGCCTTCGAGGCGGCGGGGGCCGACCTGATCGGCGTTCCGGTGGATGCCGACGGCATCCGCACCGACAGGTTGCCCGAGGGGCCGGCCGCGCTGCTGTACCTTACGCCGGCGCACCAGTATCCGACGGGACGGGTGCTGGCGATGCATCGGCGCCAGGCGGTGGCGGCCTGGGCACGGCGCGCCGGCGCCTTCATCGTCGAGGACGATTACGACGGCGACATACGCTACGAGGGCTCGCCGCTGCCGGCGATTGCCGGCGCCGCCCCCGACCGCACGATCCATGTCGGCAGCTTCACCGAGACCATGGGGGCGGGGCTGCGGATCGGGTTCATGGTGGTGCCGCCGGCCCTGGTCGCCCATGTCCTTGCGGCCAAGGCGCTGCACAGCCACGGCAATTCCTGGCTGGAGCAGGCGGCGCTGGGCGAGTTCATCCAGGGCGGCGGCTACGGCGCGCATCTGGCACGGCTGCGCGCGATCTACCGCGACAGCCGCGATATGTTGCTGGCCGCGCTGACGCGGCATTTCGGCGAAGTGGATGTCAGCGGCGCGGCTAGCGGGCTGCACCTGCTGTGGAACCTGCCGCCCGGCGTGCCGGAGGCCGGCACGCTGGAGGCGCTGGCGCGCCGCGCACGGGTCGGCATCTATCCGCTCGGCACGGCGGGCGTCGCCGTGTCCGATGCCGGTGCCGCGCTGATGCGCCGCACGGTGCTGCTGGGCTATGCCGCGCTGACGCCGCGCCAGATCGCCGACGGCATCGCACGGCTGTCGGATGCGGTGGACGACCGGCTGGACCGGCACCACGACTTCCTGGAGGAGCTTCTGGTGCACGAGCCACGGCGGATCGCGCCGGTGCCCGCGGCGCGGCAGCCGGCACCATCGATTGGTCGCCGACTGGCTCTGAGTGCGATGCCCCGGCGTCGGTCAGTGTTGGGCCGCAATGCAAGCGTCGGGGAAGGTGCCAGCATGGCCGTCGTCAGCGGCATCTATCGCTATCCGGTGAAGGGCCTGAGCGCGCAGCCGTTGCGCGGCATCCACCTGGAACCCGGGCGGCCGTTCCCGTTCGACCGCATCTTCGCGCTGGCGCGGGGCAACGCGAAGATCGACCCGGCCGATCCGCAATGGGCCAAGAAGGGCCTGTTCGTGATGCTGATGCTGGAGGAGGCGCTGGCGAGCGTGCGCACCAGGCTGGACATCGAGACGATGCGACTGACCATCGCCGATGCTGCCGGTCAGGTGCTGCTGACCGCCGACCTGGACGCAGCCGCCGGGCGGGCCGAGGTGGAGCGGTTCTTCGAACGCCTGGTGCCCGCGCTGCGCGCGCCGCCGGTGCTGGTGCGCAGCCGCAGCGGACACTTCATGGACAAGCCCGACAACGTCATCTCGCTGATCAATCTTGCGACGCTGCGCAGCCTGGAGGAACGCTGGGGCTACAGCCTCGATCCGCTGCGGTTCCGTGCGAACCTGTACATCGACGGCGCGCGCCCGTGGGAGGAATTCGACTGGGTCGGCGGCAGCCTGCGGGTCGGCGATGCGCTGCTGCGCGTCGACCGGCGCAACGGCCGCTGCGGTGCGACCAATGTCGATCCTTGGACCGGGCAGCGCGACCGCGACCTGCCGACGGCGCTGCGGGCGGCGTTCGGGCACAAGGACCTGGGCGTCTATCTGGTGACCGAACAGGGCGGCGCGGTCGTGATCGGCGATCAGGTGATGCCGCTGGAGGCCGTCGGTGCGGTGACTGCCGCTGCGCCCGGGACTGCCGCACCGCCGGGGGGTGGGATCGGCCGCTTCATCTGCCGGGGATGCTACTACGTCTACGACGAGGCGACCGGGGTCCCGGCGGGTGGCGTTGCGCCGGGCACGCCGCTCACCGACCTGCCGGGCGGCTGGCGCTGCCCCGACTGCGGCACCGATGTCGGCAAATTCCAGCCTTACCGTGGGATGGGGTAACGGCGATCCATCTGGGTGACGACAGAGCGCGGCGGTGGCCCGCCTGCGGAACAGAGGGAGGGCTTTTCGCGCCGGCGGCGAGCGTATAATCGTTCCGTCATACCGCCGGGAGCGAGCCGACCATGATCAACAAGATCGTCCAGACGATGGCCGATGCCATGGCGGGGATCGCGGACGGCTCGGTGGTGCTGCTGGGCGGCTTCGGCAGCGTCGGGCAGCCGAACGCCCTGATCGACGGGCTGATCGAGCAGGGGGCAACCAACCTGACGGTCGCCTGCAACAACGCCGGCGCCGGCCGGGTCGGGCTGGCGCGGCTGATGGACTTGGGGCGTGTCGCGAAGATCATCTGCTCGTTTCCGCGCAGTTCCGACCCGGTGGTGTTCGAGACACTTTATCGCGCCGGCAAGATCGAGCTGGAGATCGTGCCGCAGGGCACGCTGGCCGAGCGGATGCACGCCGCCGGGTCCGGCGTGCCGGCGTTCTTCACCGCGACCGGCGTCGGCACCAAGATGGCGCAGGGCAAGGAGCATCGGGAGATCAACGGCCGCACCTACATCCTGGAGCAGGCGCTGCACGGCGACGTGGCGCTGGTCGAGGCCTGGGAGGCCGACCGCTGGGGCAACCTGACCTACCGCCATGCCGGGCGGAACTTCAATCCGGTCTGCGCCATGGCGGCCCGCACGACGATCGTGCAGACCCAGCATCTGCGCGACCTGGGCGGGATCGAGCCCGATCATGTGGTCACGCCCGGCATCTTCGTGGACCGCGTGCTGCATGTGCCTTACGGTGACCCAAGCGGGTTCTGAGAGGACCAGGAGAAAAGCGATGCCCGATACCGCGATGGCCGAGTTCAAGCCGCTGACCCGTCCGCAGATGGCCGCGCGCGCCGCCGCCGACATCCCAGAGGGATGGTACGTCAATCTCGGCATCGGCATCCCGACGATGATCGCCGATTTCGTGCCGCTCGACCGCGAGGTGATCTTCCACTCCGAGAACGGCGTGCTGGGGATGGGGCCGGCGCCGGCCGAGGCCGACATCGACCCTTGGCTGATCAATGCGGGCAAGCAGTACGTCACGCTGCGGGCCGGCGGCAGCTACTGCCATCATGCCGACAGTTTCGCGATGATCCGCGGCGGGCACCTGGACCTGTGCGTGCTCGGCGCCTTCCAGGTGGCCGAGAACGGCGACATCGCCAACTGGGCGACCAGCGAGAACGACACCGCCCCGGCGGTCGGCGGGGCGATGGACCTCGCGGCCGGTGCCAAGCGGCTATGGGTGGTGATGGACCACACCACCAAGGACGGCACCAGCAAGCTGGTGCGCAAATGCAGCTATCCGCTGACCGCGGTGGGCGCGGTGAAGCGGGTCTATACCAACTTGGCGACGCTGGACGTGACCCCGGACGGTTTCCAGGTGGTCAGCATGGCACCCGGGCTGAGCTTCGAGGCCTTGCAGGCGCGCACGGACGCGCCGTTGCGCCAGGCTTGACCGACCGCGCCCGACCCGTTCCGGCTTGACCGGCCGGGACAACCGGGCCATGCGTGCCGCCGCCATGGTGGGCCGGGCGGCGCACTGCTATATGCCTGCCGCAAGTTGGGGATGACCGATGGCCCGTCGCCGGCAGCTCTACGAAGGTAAGGCCAAGATCCTGTTCGAGGGTCCGGAGCCGGGCACGCTCGTGCAGTATTTCAAGGACGACGCGACCGCCTTCAACGCCCAGAAGAAGGGCGTGATCACCGGCAAGGGCGTGCTGAACAACCGGATCAGCGAATATCTGATGCTGCGGCTGGCCGAGATCGGCGTGCCGACGCATTTCGTCCGCCGGCTGAACATGCGCGAGCAGCTGATCCGGGAGGTCGAGATCATCCCGCTCGAGGTGGTGGTCCGCAACGTCGCCGCCGGCAGCATGGCCAAGCGGCTGGGCATTCCCGAGGGCACCCGACTGCCGCGCTCGATCATCGAATACTACTACAAGAACGACGCGCTGGAGGACCCGATGGTCAGCGAGGAGCACATCACCGCTTTCGGCTGGGCGGCGACCCCGGACCTGGACGACATCGTTGCGCTGACTTTGCGGATCAACGACTTTCTGACCGGGCTGTTCCTCGGCGTCGGCATCACGCTGGTCGACTTCAAGCTGGAATTCGGCCGGCTGTGGGAGAACGAGGAGATGCGCATCGTCCTGGCCGACGAGATCAGCCCGGACAACTGCCGCCTGTGGGACACCAAGACCAACGAGAAGATGGACAAGGACCGCTTCCGCCGCGACCTGGGCAAGGTCGAGGAGGCCTATCAGGAGGTGGCCCGGCGCCTGGGCATCCTGCCTGAGGCCGGGATGCGGGACCTGAAGGGCCCGGAGCTGATGCAGTGAAGGCGACGGTGACGGTCATGCTGAAGGATGGCGTGCTGGACCCGCAGGGCAAGGCGATCGGCCATGCGCTGCATACGCTGGGCTTCGGCGGCGTTCGGTCGAGTGCGCGCCGGCAAGGTGATCGAGCTGGACCTGGACGAAGCCGATCCGGCGCGCGCCCGGCAGGCTGCCGAGGAGATGGCGCGGCGGCTGCTGGCCAACACGGTGATCGAGAGCTTTGCGGTGCATATCGATGGCTGAACGTCCATGAAAGCCGGCATCGTCGTCTTCCCCGGCATCAATCGCGAGCGCGACATGGCGATCGCGCTTGGAGCACGCCGCGAGCACGAAGCCGCGCATGGTCTGGCACCAGCGAGACCGACCTTGCGGGCCTCGACCTGGTGGTGCTGCCGGGCGGCTTCAGTCTACGGCGACTATCTGCGCTGCGGCGCCATGGCGGCGCAGTCGCCGGTGATGGGGGCGGTACGCGCCTTCGCCGAGGCGCGGCGGCTACGTGCTGGGCGTCTGCAACGGCTTTCAGATCCTGACCGAGGCCGGGCTGCTGCCCGGCGCGCTGCTGCGCAACGCTTCGCTGCGCTTCCTGTCGATGGACTGCCACCTGCGCGTCGAGCGCGCCGACACGGCGTTCACCAGCCGCTACCAGCGCGGCCAGGTGTTCCGCGCGCCGCTGGCGCATGGCGACGGCAACTATTTCGCCGACGAGGCGACGCTGGACCGGCTGGAGGGCGAGGGGCTGGTGGCGTTCCGCTACGCGATGCCGGACGGCGCACTGACGCCCGAGGCGGCAACCGCAACGGCAGCGCCCGCAACATCGCCGGCATCTACAGCCCGAATCTGCGCGTGCTCGGCCTGATGCCGCATCCCGAGGACCTGGTCGATCCGCTGATGGGCGGCACCGACGGCAAGCCGCTGTTCGACGGACTGGCGGCGGTATTCGCCACGCCGCAAGCGGCGTGATGCCCCGGGACGTCAACGCAGGCCCTCGCGCGCGAATTCGGCCTCTCGGCTGACGAGTATGCCAATGTCCTGGAGATCATGGGCCGCACGCCGAGCCTGACCGAGCTTGGCGTCTTCAGCGTGATGTGGTCGGAGCACTGCTCCTACAAATCCTCCCGCGTCTGGCTGAAGCAGCTGCCGACCAAGGCCCTGGGTGATCCACGGCCCCGGCGAGAACGCGGGCGTGGTCGATATCGGCGACGGGCTGGCCGCCGTCTTCAAGATGGAAAGCCACAACCACCCGAGCTTCATCGAGCCCTACCAGGGCGCCGCGACCGGCGTCGGCGGCATCCTGCGCGACGTGTTCACCATGGGCGCGCGGCCGATCGCCAACCTGAACGCGCTGCGCTTCGGCGTCCCGACAACCCGCGGCACGCGGCGCATCGTCGATGGCGTGGTGCGCGGCATCGGCGGCTACGGCAACTGCGTCGGCGTGCCGACGGTCGGCGGCGAGATCAATTTCCATCCCGCCTATGACGGCAACCCGCTGGTCAACGCGATGACCGTCGGCATCGCCAAGGCCGACCGGATCTTCCTGTCGGCCGCGGCCGGGGTCGGCAACCCGGTGGTCTATGTCGGCTCAAAGACCGGGCGCGACGGCATCCATGGCGCGACCATGGCCAGCGCCGAGTTCGCCGCAGACTCCGAGGACAAGCGGCCGACCGTGCAGGTCGGCGACCCGTTCACCGAGAAGCTGCTGATCGAGGCCTGCCTCGAGCTGATGGCGACCGACGCGATCGTCGCGATCCAGGACATGGGCGCGGCCGGCCTGACCAGCTCCTCGGTCGAGATGGCGGGCAAGGGCGGCGTCGGCATCGAGCTCGACCTCGATCGGGTGCCGCAGCGCGAAACCGGCATGACCGCCTACGAGATGATGCTGTCGGAGAGCCAGGAGCGGATGCTGATGGTGCTGCGCCCCGACCGCGAGGCGGTGGCGCGCGCCATCTTCGAGAAATGGGAGCTGGATTTCGCCGTCATCGGCCACCTGACCGACACCGGCCGCATCGTCGTGCGCCACTAGCGGCGTGGTGGAGGCCGACATCCCGCTGGCGCCGCTGGCCGACAAGGCGCCGCTGTATCACCGCCCCACCGCCGAGACGCCGAAACAGGCGACACTGAACGCCGCGCGCATCGAGGACCGTGTCGGGCTGCGCGCCGCGCTGGAGAAGCTGGTCGCCTGCCCCGACCTGTGCTCCCGCGCCTGGGTCTGGGACCAGTACGACGCGACCGTCGGCGGCCAGACGGTGAAGCGCCCGGGCGCCGCCGATGCCGCCGTGGTGCGCATCGACGGCCACGCCCGGGCGCTGGCGCTGACCACCGACTGCACGCCGCGCTACTGCGCCGCCGACCCCGAGGCGGGCGGGCATGCAGGCGGTGGCCGAGGCCTGGCGCAACCTGACCGCGGTTGGCGCCCGGCCGCTGGCGATCACCGACAACATGAATTTCGGCAACCCCGAGAGGCCCGAGATCATGGGCCAGTTCGCCGCCGCGATCCGCGGCATGGCGGCGGCCTGCGAGGCGCTGGATTTCCCGGTCGTGAGCGGCAATGTCAGCCTGTACAACGAGACCGCGGGCAGGGCGGCGAGGCGCACGCGATCCTGCCCACGCCGGCGATCGGCGGCCTTGGCGTGCTGGAGGATGCCGCACAGGCGGTCGGCCTCGCGCTCGCGCCCTGGCTCGATCTGGTGCTGGTCGGCGCTACCAAGGGCTGGCTCGGCCAGTCGCTGTGGCTGCGCGAGATCGCGCGGTCGCGAGGACGGCGCGCCGCCGCCGGTCGATCTGGCGGCCGAGCGGGCGGCCGGCGACTTCGTGCGCGGGCAGATCCTGGCCGGTGCGGTGCGCGCCTGCCACGACGTCTCGGATGGCGGGCTGCTGGTCGCGGTTGCCGAGATGGCGATGGCGGGGCGCGTCGGCGTGCGGCTCTCGGCCGGCCCGCGCGACATCCCGAGCCACGCCTTCTGGTTCGGCGAGGACCAGGGGCGCTATGTGCTGGCCGTCGCCGATTCGGCGGCGATGCTGCGTGCGGCCGAGGCGGTGGGCGTGCCGGCGCTGCGTCTGGGCACCAGCGGCGGGCAGGATTTGACACTGCCCGACGGCGGAACCATATCGGTTGCAAGCGCTGCGTGAGGCGCATGAGCGATTTTTCCCTCCTTCATGGACGGGATTGGCTAGACTGGCAGCCTGAAATGGCGGCGAACCCGGGGATTTCCTGCATGGCGATGGCGGCCAACGAGATCGAGGCGCTGATCAAGGCAGCCCTGCCGGACGCCGAGATCACGTGTGGAGGATCTCGCCGGCGACGGCGACCACTACGCCGCCACTGTGGTTTCCGAGCAGTTCCGCGGCATGTCCCGCGTCAGGCAGCACCAGATCGTCTATGCCGCGCTGCGCGGCCGGATGGGCGGCGAGCTGCACGCGCTGGCCCTGCAAACTTCCGCCCCCGAATAAGGACCCGATCGATGAGCACCGACGTGAACGACCGCATCCAGACCGAGATCGACGCCGCACCCCGTGATGCTGTACATGAAGGGCACCGCGATGTTCCCGCAATGCGGCTTCTCGGCCCGGGTGGTGCAGATCCTTTCGCACCTTGGCGGTGCCGTTCCAGACGGCGAACGTGCTGGAGGACGCCGAGCTGCGCGAGGGGATCAAGCAGTTCTCCAACTGGCCGACCATTCCGCAGCTCTACGTCAAGGGCGAGTTCGTCGGCGGCTGCGACATCGTGACCGAGATGTTCCAGTCGGGCGAGCTGGAGACGCTGCTGGCCGAGAAGGGTATTCCTTACCAGGCCGCCGCCTGACCGTATCCGACAGCCAAACTTAGGGGCTTCTTAACCACGGCAGTGCTTGCCTGCCGCCATGGCAGGACCTCTTCGCATCGGTGTGGTGATCGCCGCCCGCGACATGGCGGCCTGGATCGGTACCTGTCTGTGTTCGCTGATCGACCAGACCCACGCCGAGTGGACTGCGATCATCGTCGATGACGGTTCCCGTGACGGCACCGCCGCCGTCGTTTCATGCTTTCGCGATCCCCGCATCCGGCTGATCGGTCAGCGCAATGCCGGAGTATCGGCGGCGCGCAACCTTGGACTGGCCAAGGTCGACGGCGATGCGGTGGTTTTCCTGGACGCCGATGACTGGTTGGCGCCGAACGCGCTGGAGCGGATGGTGGCGGCGCTGGCGGCAAACCCGGATGCCGCCGCAGTCTATGGCCGCTTCGCGCTGATGGCCGGCAACGCCGAGCCGGGCGACGCGCCGGTGCGCCTGGTGCGGCCGCGGATCGCAGGCGATGCCTTGCCGTCCCTGCTGGTGGGCAACCGCTTCGCCAATGGCGGGCACCTGCTGATCCGCCACGCCGCGGCGGCGCGCGCCGGTTGGTTCAACACGCGGCTGCGCTTCGGCGAGGATTGGGAGTATTGGGTGCGACTCGCCTTGGTAGGCCCGCTGGCGCCGATGCCGGGCGCGGCGCCACTGCTTTATGTCCGCCAACGTGCCGGCGGCGCCTACCGCAGCCGCGTGACCGACCTTGCCGCATTCGGGCCGGCGGTCCTCACCATCTTCCAGAATCCCGACATCCGCGCGCGTTTCCCGGCGCCGCGCCTGGAGGCGCTGCACCGCGAGGGACAGGCGGAACAGGCCTGGATTGCCGGAAGGGCGATGCTGGAGACAGGCAGCCGGGACGCCGGACTTCGCCTGCTGCGCTGGTCGGTGCGCCAGTGTCCGACGGCGCGGCGCATCGCACTCGCCTTAGTGCTGGCGCTGGATTCGCTGCGTCCCGCCTGGCCGGCATGGGCGCGTCCCTATGCGCCGGGATGGAGTCTTTCCTGGGTGATGAGGCGCACGCCGATATCGAACGTGAAGTAGGACCACATCCAGCCCAGCATGACCGAGAAACGGTTGCGCATGCTGAGCAGGAACAGGATATGGACCGCACCCCACAGCCACCAGGCGGGCGCACCCCTCAGCCTGATCCAGCCGAAATCGGCAATCGCGCTTTTTCGCCCGATGGTGGCGAGGCTGCCCTGATGGCGGTAGCGGAACGGCGGCGGTGGCCTGCCGCCGTGCAGCCGGGCGCGTAGTACCGCAGCCACATAGGTGCCGCCCTGCTTGGCTGCCGGCGCCAGCCCCGGCACCGGATCGCCATGCCAGGCCAGGGACAGCGCGGTGTCGCCGATCGCAAAGACGTCGGGCAGCCCGGGCACCGAGAGGTCGGGCCCGACCGGGATGCGGCCGGCGCGATCCGGCGTCACGCCGAGCCAGGCCGCCGCGGGAGAGGCCACCACGCCGGCGGCCCAGAGCACGGTGCCCGACGCGATGCGCCGACCGTTCACCATCACGCCTTCGGCGTCGATCGACTCGACCCGGCTGTCCACCAGCACCTCCACGCCCAGACGCTGCAACGACCGGTGCGCGAAGGCCGAGAGGTTCTCGTCGAACTGGGGCAGCACGCGTGGGCCGGCCTGCACCAGCAGGATACGGGCGGCGGCCGGATCGATGTGGCGGAACTCGCGCTCGGTCCAGTTGCGCGACAGCTCCGCAATGGCGCCGGCAAGCTCTACCCCGGTGGGTCCCGCGCCGCAGACCAGGAAGGTCAGCAGCGCCGCGCGTGCGGCAGCATCGGTCGCCGCCTCGGCACGCTCGAAGGCGTCCAGGACGCGGCTGCGGATCGCAGTGGCGTCCTGGACCGACTTCAGCCCTGGCGCAAAAGCGGCCCATTCCTCGTGGCCGAAATAGCCATGGCTGGCGCCCGTGGCGAGCACCAGCGCGTCGTAGGGAACGGCGCGGCCGTCCACCGTGACGTGGCGGCTGGCGGTGTCGATGGCGGAGACGGTGCCGCACAGCACGCCGATCGACGGATCGTCGCGGAATACGCCGCGGATCGGCGTGGCGATGTCGGCCGGCGACAGGCCGCCGGTGGCGACCTGATACAGGAGGGGCTGGAACAGGTGGTAGTTGTGCTGGTCGATCAAGGTGATCCGCGCCGCCTGGTGCCGAAGCCCCTCGGCGCAGGCCATTCCACCGAAGCCGGCGCCGACGATGACGATATGCGGCGCGTCCGCCGCCAGCCGTGGCGTGCGATGCGCCAGTCGGATCAGCAGATGGTCGAGCGAATAGCGCCCGGCGCCGGACACGCCGAGCAGCGCCAGCAGCAGGGGACCGTAGACGGTCATGCCCTGATCCAGGCCCATCATCGCCGCGCCCGATCCGGCGACCAGCAATACGGCCGCGACCACCGGCGTGCCGAGGCCGGCGGCGAGGCAGAGGGCGGCGAGCAGGGCAGCGGGTCGTGGCAGCATCCCGGCCTGCATGCCGGGCAGCATCGATGGTGCAAGAACGGCGCCGACCACCGCCGCCGCGAGCCAGAGCCGAAGGACGAGGCGGTAGAGCGGCGCGATCTGCAGGTCGAACCAGTCGGCCGCTGCGGTGGCGCGGCCGGCCAGCGGCAGCGGGCTGAGCCCGAGACCCCTGCCGAGCAGATGGTCGAGTGAGAGCGGCCCCGCACCCTGTACCACGTACCAGCCGAACAGCGCCGCCCAGAACAGATGCTCGTCGCGCGGCGTGCCATGCACCTGCGCAAGCAGCGTCAGCACGAGCATCAGCAGCGATACCGCACGCACCAGGAAACCGGCACCCAGGAGCAGCGGCCCGCTGACCTGCACGGCGATCGCCGCCCAGGCCGAGCGGAGCGCGTCCAGTGCCGGGATGTGCGGCAGCATCCCCGGGTCGAAGAACGCCTTGGCGAGGGACAGCCGCACCAGCAGGTCGACGACCGGAGCGGCGACACCCAGAGCGGTGGCGCAGGCGTCCAGCAGCGCCGCGATTCGCGCGCGCAGAGCATCGCCGCGCCAGGCGCGGCGGGGGGACGTGGATGGTCGGCCAACGGGCATGGTGCGGCGTCCTTGGCGGGAAAGCGGCAGGCGGAGCGGTGCGCCGCCTTCGGATGACGCGCGGGAGCGCCGGACGTTTCAAGAAAATCCCGCGACACCGCTGGAATTGCTGCACTAACGTCGGCACAAGGAATCGCAGGGTAACAGGGCTTCCGTCCGGGGGGATAAGCGGCGATGGGTGCAGCGTTGGGATCGCGTTGGGGTCAGCTGATCCTTGGTATCGTCTGCATGGTGATGATCGCCAACCTGCAGTACGGCTGGACGCTGTTCGTCCTGCCGATCGACCAGGCGCATCACTGGGGCAAGCCGGCGATCCAGGTGGCGTTCACGATCTTCGTCCTGGGCGAGACCTGGCTGCTGCCGCTGGCTGGTTACGTCATCGACCGGATCGGGCCGCGCCTGACCGTCTGCACAGGCGGCGTGCTGATCGGCGCCGCCTGGGTGCTGAACGGGGTGGCCGACACCCTGACCCTGCTCTATGCCGCCGCCGCGCTGAGCGGCGTCGGCAGCGGCTTCATCTACGGCGCGACGGTTGGTAACGCGCTGAAATGGTTTACCGACAAGCGTGGCCTGGCAGCCGGACTGACCGCCGCCGGTTTCGGCGCCGGCTCGGCCCTGACCGTGGTGCCGATCGCCAACATGATCGCCAACAGCGGCTACCAGGCGACGTTTGTGACCTTCGGCCTTATTCAGGGCGTCGTGGTGGTATTGGTCGGGCTACTGCTGCGCGCACCGCCGGGGCGGACACCGCAGCATGAGACCGCCCTGTCGCCGAGCGGCATCACCGCGACCGCACCGTCAAGGCTGCACGATCTGACGATGGACTATGGTCCGGCGCAGGTGGCCCGTGCGCCGGTGTTCTGGGTGATGTACGCGATGTTCGTGCTGGTCGGCGCCGGCGGGCTGATGGCGACCGCGCAGTTGTCTGTGATCGCCACCGATTTCGGCGTCGCGAAAACGCCCGTGACGCTCGCCTTCATCACCTTGCCGGCGCTGACTTTCGCGCTGTCGATCGACCGCGTGCTGAACGGCGTGACGCGACCGTTCTTCGGTTGGGTATCCGACCGGATCGGCCGCGAGGAGACGATGTTCGTCGCCTTCCTGCTGGAAGGGCTGGGCATCTTCGCCCTGATCGCCTTCGCCACCACGCCGCTGGCCTTCGTGCTGATTTCGGGGATGGTGTTCTTCGCCTGGGGGGAGATCTACTCGCTGTTTCCGGCAACCAGCGGCGATACGTTCGGCCGGCGCTTCGCCGCCACCAATTATGGGCTGCTCTATACCGCCAAGGGCACCGCTTCACTGCTGGTCCCGCTGGGCAGCGTTCTGCGGGCGGCGACGGGCAACTGGCTGGCCGTGCTTTATGTCGCGGCGGCGGTCAACCTGCTGGCGGCGGGGCTGGCCCTGTTCGTTTTGCGGCCGATGCGCAGGCGCTTCATCCGACGCTCGATGGCGGCACGCGCCGCCGAGCGGCAAGCGGCGGCGGAAGCCCGGCTGCGCCGCGCGGGCGGAAAGGCGGCAGCGTAATTCTTCACGTCGCTTGCCATTGTGCAACCGGCTGCATGGCAAAGCTGCTGAATTCTACGGATATTTCACTTGATGGCGCGGCCCAGGCGTGATGCGTAACGCATGGACAGGCCGCGATCCGATCGATTTCCAGCCGGTTCGGGCAGGCCCAAGCCTGAAACGCAACCGCAAAACGACAAGGAACTTCCGCATGTCCCGCAGCACACTGATCCTGGGCCTTTCAGCGCTGGCGCTGACCGCCGCGCCGGCCTTCGCACAGACGACGCCACCTACGTCCGCGCCGGCGCAGGGAACGGTTAAGCCGCATCATATGATGCACCCGGCCCCGGCCCATAAGATGGCGAGGATGGACAAGATGAAGCACACCAGCCCCGACATGAGCGCCGACCAGTTGAACGCGAAGGAACTGGCCTCGCTGCAGAGCCAGTCGTCGTCGTCCTCGACCATGCCGATGCCGATGCCGCCCAAGAAGTAGGTCCCCCGACAGCAATGAGCGCCTCCGGGGCACGGCCGGCTCGGTCGTGCCCCTTCGTTTGCCCGGCGGGCGTTTGCCGGGCGGGTCAGGTTTTCGGCGGCATCCACTGCTCGAGGAAGGCGTGCACGCGCGCGTAGCTGTCGGCCGCGGACGCGGCGTTGTATTCCATCGGGTGGCCTTCGTTATAGGTGCGCTGGCGCAGCGATGCGTTGTCGAAGGCGTGCACCGTGGCGGGATAGGTGACGACCTGGAACGGCTGGTCGGCGCGCATCTGCCCGCCGAACGTGGTGCAGGTTCGGGCCGGGTAGCCCCAGGTGTCGTCGGTGCCGGCCAGCGCCAGCAGCGGCACGGTGCCGTGCAGATCGGGTCGGCGGCAGGGGCCGTAGTAATCGACTGCGGCCTTGAGCAGCCCGGGATGGGGGGCCGTGAAGATCGCCCGGGTGACGGTGGCGGCGGTGCCGCCGCCATGCGAGAAACCGATCACGCCGATGCGGTTCGGATCGACCTGCGGCAACGTCTGCAAGTAGAGCGCGGCGTCGATCACGTCGCCGGCGCGGTCCTCGGCGGTGACGAGGTGCTGGTTCGACGGCGCGCAGACCGTCGCCACGTCGCGTGGTGCGAAGCTGTTGACGATCAGCGCGCCGTAGCCCCAGCCGTCCAGCCGAGCGGCCCAGGCGTTGAGCGGAGCGCCCTTGCCGATGCCGCCGCAGCCATGCAGCAGGATTACCACCGGGAATGGCCCCGCACCGTCTGGAAGAACCAGCCGGGCGGGCAGCGATGCGGGAGCAGTGCGCGCACCGGCGATCGGCTGGGACGGGATTTCGAGTGCCTGCCCCGGGCCGAAGCCGGTCGGCGGCCCGCTGATCGTCGCACCGGCGCAGGCCGCGAGGGCCAGGACGCCGAGCAGCGCCGGCAGGAGTGTCGAGGGCCTTGTCATACGCTCACCAAACGGTATCCGCCGCATCGAGGGACATATGGCAGGGCGCGCCGCACCCTGGGAGCGTGACAGGCTCACGTGACAGGCGGCGCCGAGCCACCGATACTATGGCGGTTCATGTTGCCGTTTCCATGAAACGTTCGCGCTGGAGCATGGCCGCCATGGCCGATGATGCGTTCGACCTGGATGCCTATCTGGATCGGATCGGCGCCGAAGCGGCGGGCGCGCCGTCCCTGGCGGTGCTGCGCGGCCTTGTGGCTGCACACGCCATGGCGATCCCGTTCGAGAACATCGACGTTCTGCTGGGCCGCCCGCCGCGGCTCGCCATAGGGGTGCTGCAAGACAAGCTGGTGCGGCGGCGGCGGGGCGGCTACTGCCATGAGCACGGTTTCCTGCTGCGTGGGGCGCTGGGCGCGCTGGGATTCCGCGTCACCAGCCGGCTGGCGCGGGTGATCCGCGCCATGCCGCTCGATTCGCCCGCGCCCGTCGGCCATCAGGTTCTGGTCGTCGATCTGCCCGAGGGACCGTTCTGCGTCGATGTCGGCTTTGGCAACGTCACGCCGACGGCGCCGCTGGCGTGGCAGGCCGATGTCGAACAGCCGACGCCGCACGAGCCGGTGCGCCTGCGCCGCGTGGGCGGGGACATGGTGCTTGAGGTGAAGCTCGGCGATGCGTGGGAGCACATGTACCGGGTTCTGCCTGCTGCGGTTCCGGACGTTGATTGCGAGGTATCGAACTGGTTCACCGGGGCGCATCCGGGTAGCCCGTTCGTGAGCAACCTTGTCGCGGCAAGGCCGGGTCCCGGCGGGACGCGCACGACGTTCTTCAACGGGCGACTTTCCATCCGCCGCCCCGGTGCGGCACCCGAGCGGCGGATGGTGGAGGATGCCGCCAGCTATCGGGGCGTGCTGGCGGAGCATTTCGGCCTGGACGTGACCACCGCGGAGGCGGATGCGCTGGTGCAGGCGCTCGACCGGGCCGGCACCCGCGGGGTCATGAGCCCGTTCTTCAGCTGAGTGCCGCAGCAGGGGCGGCGATCGCCGCCTATGCCGCCACAGCGGCCGCGCGCACGTCCTTGATGTCGCGAAAGGTCAGGGCGGTGGCCATCTCCGCCGTCCGGCGCATCATGAAGGCCGAACTGGCGAGAAACACCGGGTCGCCGTCCACGTCGTCGGCCATCGCGCTGCGGTTGTCGGCGACGAAGCGCGTCAGCGCCGCCTTGTCGTCCGACGACACCCAGCGCGCCAGCGCGAAGGGCACGGCTCGAAGCCGATCGCCACGCCGTATTCGCCGGCCAGCCGAGCCTGCAGCACGTCGAGCTGCAGCGTGCCCACCACGCCCACCAGCGGCGGCGAGCCGTCCTGCGGACGGAACAGCTGCACCACGCCTTCCTCGGCCAGCTCCTGCAAGCGCCTGGCGCAGCTTCTTCGCCTTCATCGCGTCGTCCAGCCGCACGCGGCGGAGGATTTCCGGGGCGAAATAGGGCACGCCGACGAAGTTGACATCCTCGCCCTCGGTCAGCGTGTCGCCGATGCGCAGCGTGCCGTGGTTGGGGATGCCGACCACGTCGCCGGCGAAGGCCTCGTCGGCGATCTCGCGCTCGCGGGCGAAGAAGAACTGCGGCGCGTGCAGCGGGATCAGCTTGCCGGTGCGCACCTGCTTCAGCCGCATGCCGCGCACCAGCCGCCCGGAGCAGACGCGCGCGAAGGCGATGCGGTCGCGGTGGTTGGGGTCCATGTTCGCCTGGATCTTGAACACCAGGGCGGTCAGCGCCGGCTCGGTCGCCTCCACCATGCGGGTGTCGGCCGGCTGGGCGCGCGGGCGGGGGCCGATATTCGGCGAGGCCGTCGAGCAGGTCGGCGACGCCGATCTCCTTGATGGCGCTGCCGAAATAGACCGGGCGTCAGGTGGCCGGCGGTGAACGCGCTGCGAGGTCGAATTCCGGCAGCGCGGCGCGCACCAGGTCCACTTCCTCGCCCATCGCCTGCATGCGCGGGTCGGATTGCGACAGGTCGGGGTCGAGATGCAGCATCGCGGGCGCGCAGGTCGTAGGTGCCGGCGAAGTCGGCGGCGCGGCCGACCGGCCAGGTGACCGGCGCGGTGTCCAGCGCCAGCGTGTTGGCGACCTCGTCCAGCAGGTCGAACGGGTCGCGCGCTCTCGCGGTCCATCTTGTTGATGAAGGTGAGGATCGGGATGTCGCGCAGGCGGCAGATCTCGAACAGCTTGCGCGTGCGCGCCTCGATGCCCTTGGCGGCGTCGATCACCATGACCGCGGAATCGACCGCGGTGAGCGTGCGGTAGGTGTCCTCGGAGAAGTCCTCGTGGCCGGGCGTGTCGAGCAGGTTGAAGACGCAGTCTGCGGTACTCGAACGTCATCACCGAGGTGACGACGGAGATGCCGCGCTCGCGCTCGATGCCCATCCAGTCGGAGCGCGTGCGGCGGCGCTCGCCCTTGGCGCGGACGTTGCCGGCGAGCTGGATGGCGCCGCCGGCGCGCAGCAGCCGCTCGGTCAGCGTGGTCTTGCCGGCGTCCGGGTGGGAGATGATCGCGAAGGTGCGGCGGCGGGCGATCTCACCAAGGACGGGGGTCGGGGGCTGGGTCGGTCAACGGAGCCTCATGACTGCGAACGCCGGACGGAGTGACCCCGCCCGGCGCATCACATCGGGATATGGGGCGCCGGGGTCAGCGCGAGTAGAATTCGACGACCAGGTTGGGTTCCATCTGCACCGGGTAGGGCACGTCCGACAGCTTCGGGCGCGCGTGCGAAGCGGCCCTTCATGGCGCGGTGATCGACTTCGAGATATTCCGGCACGTCGCGCTCGCCGCTCTGCGCGGCGTCCAGCACGACGGCGAGCTGCTTGGACTTCTCCTTCACCTCGATCACGTCGTTGTCGCGCACCTGGTAGCTGGGATGTTGACGCGCTTGCCGTTCACCAGGACAGTGGCCGTGGTTGACGAACTGGCGGGCGGCGAACGGGGTGATGGCGAATTTCATGCGGTAGATCACCGCATCCAGCCGGCGCTCCAGCAGCTCGATCAGGTTCTCGGCTGGTGTCGCCCTTGCGGCGGACGGCTTCCTCGTAATACTTGCGGAACTGCTTCTCGCTGATGTTGCCGTAGTAGCCCTTCAGCTTCTGCTTGGCCATCAGCTGCACGCCGAAGTCGCTGGGCTTGTCTTGCGGCGCTGGCCGTGCTGGCCGGGGCCGTATTCGCGCTTGTTGATCGGCGACTTCGGCCGGCCCCAGAGGTTCACGCCCAGGCGGCGGTTGATCTTGTACTTGCTCTCGGCGCGCTTGGTCATGCGCGTTGCCCTTTTCTTCTCGTGCCGGACTTTGTCTGGCTTGTTGCACCGGTAGGCCGCATGCGCAGGCGCGCAAGCGGCGGGCGCGGACCCCGAAGGCTCCGTCCACGTTCCCGGCAATGGGCCGGCCTTCTAGGGGTGCGGGGGCGGGTTGTCAAACCGGGCGACCGCTTATAGGTGTGACCGCATGGTCAATCGCGGCGACGTCTTGATGCTGGGTATCAGCGCCGGCGTATGGGGTGCGCTGGTCGGTGGCTTCATGCTCGGCCTCGGGATGGACCTGATCACCGCCGGTGAGCCGCACGGCTGGCTGCTGATGCTGCCGGGTGCCCCGGTCGCGGCGATCCCCGGCTGGCTGATGGCGCGGCGGCTGGCGAAGCGGCTGGATTAGCCGGGCGCCGCTGCGCCGCTGTCGCTGCGAAGTCATAACGAAATCGTTACTGAACCGATCCTGGCGGCGGCGGCCGGTCCGCGAGCGCGGGATAACCGCATGGAACTGCATACAAACCGGTAGCGGAACGACAGCGCGCGGGGCGGCAAACCGGACGACGCGCCAGCGTCCGGGCCATCCAGCCGAAAATCCGGTCGCAAAAAGCACTTCCATTCCGTTTCGAGTACGGATTATGTCATTCCGGAACGGCGACATTCGGCACGCGCGCACCGCACCAAGCCAGGGACCTTCGAGGTCTATGTCGTCGGCGCAACGAGTTTGGGAGAAAAGCAATGCCTGCCGCCGCACCGATAGGAATTCTCGCGTTGTTTCAGCAGAATCTCGTTGGGAACTGGGAAAACCGCCCGTTTCCCGGCGCCCCCGACCAGCAGGGCGGCCCACTCAATCCGCTGTCCTACAACATCATGCCGCTGCCGCAGACGTCGGACCCCGACGGCTATATCCTGAAGAACTTCAAGTATCATGAGAAACTTCACTTCAACAATGCCGATACGGCCAACACCCTGGCCATCGCGGCGCGCGCGCCGAACCGCGGCGGGGCGGTCAATCAGGACGCCCGTGCGATGTTCTACGAGCAACAGGTGAAGTTCGCCGAGGGACCGCAAGGGCCGCGGGCGGGGTCTCCCGATGGCGACGTGGTGCACGTCGAGAACGGCGCGTGGCTGTATCTGCCGCGCTTCGTGCAGGTGCCCGGCCCCTATCCGGCCGACCCTCCGGGCAGCAACAACTTCGCCCCGCCCGTGACCATGGTGACGCCGTCGCAGCAGCAGCCCTCGGACATCGTGATCGCCAAGCAGATCTCGATCCCGCACGGCAACTCGATCCTCGCCCTGGGCAGCTTCGAGACGCAGCCCAATGCCGCGGGGAATTCCGGGGTCTGGTCGGGCAATGCGGTGATCCCCGGCAGCCCGGTCATTCCTGACGCGGCCTATCCCTATCCGATGGCGGCGCCCCCCGCGAGGTCGGCGGACGGCACGCCGATCCCGCCTGCTCCGGTCTCCAGCCTCAATGCCGACAGCCGCTATTCGCAGCCGTTGGTGAGCAGCCCGACCGACGACAACGACTACCAGAACCCGCACCCCGATCTGACGCTCAACCCCAACAAGCCGCTGCAGCAGGCGGTCGCGCTGATCAAGCCCACCTCCTACATGCATTGGAAGGTGACGACCGATCCGCAGACTAACGGAAAAGGTGTCGTGACCAACATTCCGTTCGAGCGGCGGGTGTCGGACGTGACGACTTACTCTGCGGAATACTGGCTGCTGTTCAATGGCAACGTCAGGTATCTGGCCTACACCCAGACCATCCTGATGGTGATGATCGTCAAGGACCAGAAATACGTGTTCCCGCATCTGACCTGCAACACGGTCACGTTCTGCGACTGACCGGCACGCCGCTCGCGGCACCGCCCGGTCGGCGCAAGCCTACCGGGCGGGGTTGCCGCGTCCGTGCGCCAGCTCGGTCACCATGCCGTGCAGGGTGCGCAGTTCCTGCTCGGTCACCTCACCGCGCTCGAACAGATGGCGGATGTTGCGCACCATGCCGGGACGCTTGGGCAGGTTGCGCAGGAAGCCGCAGGCGTCCAGCTCGGCGATCAGGTGCGCCAGGAAATTCTCGAGCTCGCCCTTGGTTGCGATCCGCGTCTCGTTGGTCATCAGGGTGTGCGCCGGCGTGACGTCCGCGGCGGTCCACCACTCGTATGCCATGACCATCACCGCCTGCGCCAGATTGAGCGACATGAAGACCGGGTTGAGCGGGTAGCGCACCAGGGTGTCGGCCTGCGCCATGTCGTCGTTGTCGAGGCCTGCGCGCTCCGGCCCGAACAGGATACCCGCGCGCAAGCCACGCGCCGCGATGGTGCGCAACTCGGTGGCGGCGCCACGCGCGGTGGCGACCGGCTTGACGATGTGGCGGGGTCGCGGACAGGTGGCGAAGACGCGGTGCAGGTCGGCGACCGCGTCGGCCACCGTATCGTGGAGCGTCAGCGTGTCGAGGATGCGGTCGGCACCCGAGGCGGTGCGCCAGGCGCGTTCCTGCGGCCAGCCATCGCGCGGCGCGACGAGGCGCAGGTGGAACAGTCCGCCATTGGCCATGGCGCGGGCGACGGCGCCGATATTGTCGGCCAACTGCGGGCGCACCAGGACGACGACAGGCGCGCCAGGGATCGGCTCCAGTGGAGCCCCGCCATCGCGGCCCGTCATTCCTTGTTGCGGCTCTCAGCTACTTCGGCCTGAACTGCTGCGCGAGGGCTGGGCGCTGTTGCTCGAACGGTCCCGGCCACTCCTACCCTCCAAGTCGTGGTCCCGTCTGGTCGGTCCTCAAACAGGACACCCTTTGCGAGCCACTCTGCTCGGACTGCGTCGGCGCGCGCGAAGTCGCGGGCGCGCCGGGCGGCGAGGCGCTCGGCGATCGCCTGCTCGATCGCCGCGGCGTCATGGGCGCCGGCGCGGAACCATGCGGACGGCGATGACCGCAGCAGGCCCAGCACCTCACCGGCCGCACGCAGGTCAGCGGCGGCCTGGGCGTCGCCGGCCAGGGCAGCGTCGGCCAGAGCATGCATCGCCGAGAGTGCGAGCGGCGTGTTGAGGTCATCGCACAGCGCAGCCAGCACGCCGGCCGGGATCGCTTCGGCGCCGCCGCCGGGGTGGCGTTCCACCGCGCGGTAGAAGCGGTCGAGTTCGCGCCGCGCCTCGGCGAGCGCGGTGTCGGTGAAGTCGAGCGTGCCACGGTACTGGCCGCGCAGCAGCAGCAGGCGGATCGCTTCGCCGGGCGCGCGGGCCAGCACGTCGCGAACCGTGAAGAAATTGCCGAGGCTCTTCGACATCTTCTCGCCGTTCACCAGCAGCATGCCGTTGTGCAGCCAGACGCGGGCGAAGCCGCTGCCGGGGAAGGCGCAGCAGCTTTGCGCCATCTCGTTCTCGTGGTGCGGGAAGATCAGATCGGTGCCGCCGCCATGGATGTCGAACGTCTCGCCCAGGTAGCGCCAGGACATCGCCGAGCACTCGATGTGCCAGCCCGGGCGGCCGCGGCCCCAGGGGCTGTCCCAGCCTGGGGTCTGATCGTCGGACGGCTTCCACAGCACGAAGTCGCCAGGATCGCGCTTGTACGGTGCCACGTCGATGCGCGCGCCGGCCAGCAGCTCGTCCGGGGTATGGCCGGACAGGTGCCCGTACTCCGGGTAGCTGGCGACGGCGAACAGCACATGGCCCTCGGCCGCGTAGGCGTGCCCGTGCTCGATCAGCCGTTCGATGATCGCGATCATCTCGGGGATGTGGGCGGTGGCGCGAGGCTCGACGTCGGGCGGCAGGGCGCCGAGTTCCGCCATGTCGGCATGAAAGTCCGCCGTGGTGCGCGCGGTGATGCTGGCGATCGGCTCGCCGGATTCGCGGGCGCGCTCGTTGATCTTGTCCTCCACGTCCGTGATGTTGCGGACATAGGTGACGCGCGGATAGAGCCGTCGCAGCAGCCGGGCCAGCACGTCGAACACCACCACCGGGCGGGCGTTGCCGAGATGCGCCAGGTCATAGACCGTCGGCCCGCAGACATACATGCGCACATGCCCGGGATCGAGCGGGACGAACCGCTCCTTCCGCCTCGTCAGGCTGTTGTGCAGCATCAGTTCGGGCATCGGTCGGTTCACCTCTGGACAGGACGCCGGTTATCTCGGCCAATCGACGCCGCAAATCAACCGGAGCGCGGGACGGGCGTGAGATGGCGGCGCTTCGCTGCGGTGTTCGGACCGGGCCTGGTGGTGATGCTGGCCGACACCGATGTGGGCAGCGTCATCACCGCGGCGCAGAGCGGCGTGTCCTGGAGCTACCGGCTGCTGCTGCTGCAATTCCTGCTGATCCCGATCCTGTTCCTGGTCCAGGACCTGGCGGTGCGGCTGGGCATCTTCACCGGGCGCGGCCATGGCGCGCTGATCCGCGCGACGTTCGGCGCCGGCTGGGCATGGCTGTCGGCGGCGGCGCTGGGCATTGCCGGGATCGGCGCGCTGCTGACCGAGTTCTCGGGCGTGGCCGGCGTGGGGACGCTGTACGGCGTGCCCCGTCCGGTCGGCCTGTCGATGGCTGCCGTGCTTCTGGTGGTGGCGGTGCTGAGCGGCTCGGCGCGGCGGGTGGAACGGGTCGCGCTGGCGCTGGGTCTTTTCGAACTCGCGTTCTTCGCCGTCGCCTGGGCGGCACACCCCGATCCGGGCATGATGGCACGGCAGGCGATCGACATTCCCTGGCGGGATCCGGCCTATGGGTATCTGGCGGCGGCCAATGTCGGGTCGGTCGTGCTTCCCTGGATGATCTTCTACCAGCAATCGGCGGTGGCCGAGCAGCGACTCCGGCCCGGTGACTATGCCGCCGCGCGGCTGGACACCGGGATCGGCGCGGTGGTCACGCAGCTGGTCATGGCGGCGGTGCTGGTGGCCTGCGCGGCGACGATCGGGCGCAACCGGCCCGGGGCGGCGCTGGGCAGCGTGGGCGAGATCAGTGCGTCGCTGACGCCGCTGCTGGGCGAGCGATTCGGCCGGGCGGTATTCGGTGCCGGCGTGCTGGGCGCAGCGTTCGTTGCGGCGATCGTCTGTTCGCAGGCACTGTTCTGGGGGCTGGGAGAGGTTGCTGGCCAGCGCAGCAGCCTGGAGCATGACCCTCTGCGCGTGCGCTGGTTCGCCGCTTTGTATGTCGCCGCCATCGCCGGCGTCGTGCTTGTAGTGGGGCTGTGGCCTGACCTGATCGCGCTGAACATCGGCGTGCAGGTGATGAACGCGCTGCTGCTGCCGCTGGTGGTCGGCATGCTGTTGGCGCTGGCAGCGCGCACCTTGCCCGAGGCGGTGCGGCCAAGGGGGGTGTACCGGGTGGTGCTGACTGGCGTGCTTGGAGCGGTGGCCGTGCTTGGCATTGTCGGCGGGGCGGCGGCTTTCCTCGTGTGAGCGATCGTGCCCCTCATGCGCCGAACCGGGCGCGATAGTCCTGCGGTGTGGTTGCCAGCTGGCGCAGGAAGCTGCGGCGCATCGTCTCCTCCGACCCGAAGCCGCAACGCTGCGATATGCGTTTGACCGGAAGGTGCGATTCGAGGAGCAGGCGCTGTGCCGCCTCCACCCGCAGCCGTTCAACGGCACGGGCCGGGGTCATCCCCGTCGCCGCCACATAGTGGCGGCTGAAGCTGCGCTCGCTCATGCCCGCCTGGCCGGCCAGCGCGGATAGCGGGATCTCGTCCGCGAGATGCGCGGCGATCCAGGCATGCAGCGTGCCGAACCGGTCCTCGGCTCCCTGAAGGGACAGGGTGGTGCTGAACTGCGCCTGGCCGCCGGGCCGCTTGAGGAAGACGACCAAATAGCGCGCCACCGCCAGCGCGACGGCGCGGCCCAGGTCCTCCTCGACCAGCGCCAGCGCGAGGTCGATGCCGGCGGTCACCCCGGCCGAGGTCCAGATTGGCCCGTCGGAGATGAAGATCGGGTCAGGCTCGACGCGCACCGCGGGGAAGCGCCGTGCCAGCTCGGCACAGTAGGACCAGTGCGTCACGGCGCGCCGCCCGTCGAGCAGCCCCGTCGCGGCGAGCAGGAAAGCGCCGGTGCACACCGAGGCGACACGGCGCGCCCGGACGGCACGTTCCCGCGCCCAGGCGACCAGAGAAGGGTCTGCGGCGGCAGCTTCCACACCCTCGCCACCCGCAACGAGGAGTGTATCCAGGGTGTTGTCGGGCGGCGGCGGATTTTGCGCCGTCAGCGTCAGACCGGACGTGGTCGTCACGCTGGGTCCGCTCGGCGAGACGACATGGAGCCGATAGGGTGCCGGACCGCCTGCCTTGACGACCTGATCGTTGGCAGACGCGAACACCTGAAGCGGCCCGGATACATCAAGCAACTGCACCGCCGGATAGACGACCACCTCAACCCGGCGGAGCGGATCTGGCGCGGAACGAGGGGAGATTGGCATTTCCGCCAGAAAGTGCCTGTGTAGTGTCGCATTGTCGATCCCGCATCCATCAAACGGAGGCCATGATGATCCCGCTCGATACCCACTTGCAGATCGGCTCCCTGCTGTTCGAGGGCCTGGATCAGATCGATTTGACGGGTCCGTTCGAGGTGCTTTCGCGCATCCCGAATTCCACCTACCGCCTGTACGGCAGGACGGCCGAGCCGGTGCGCGACCTGAAAGGACTGCGGCTGACGCCGGATGCGGCCATCGCCGACGCACCGCAACTCGACGTGCTTCACGTCCCCGGCGGCCACGGTCAGGAAGCACTGATGGAAGATGCGGCGGTGCTGGACTGGATCCGCCGGCAGGCCGAGGGTGCCCGCAGCGTCTTCTCGGTCTGCACCGGCGCCCTGCTGTGCGGCGCTGCCGGGCTGTTGAAGGGCCGTCGCGCAACGACGCATTGGGCGTCTTTCCACCTGTTGCCTTTCTTCGGCGCAGTTCCGGTGAACGAGCGGGTGGTGGTGGACGGGAACTGGGTGTTCGCCGCCGGAGTCACCGCCGGCATCGATGGCGCACTGCGTCTGGCAGCCGAACTGCGCGGCGAGGATGCCGCGCAAACAATCCAGCTTCACATGGTCTATGCGCCCGAGCCGCCCTTCGACAGCGGCACGCCCGAGACCGCTCCGCCCGCGATCCTGGAAATCGGTCGGCAATCCGTGGCGCGCATCACGGCGCAGCGCGAGGCGACGGCCCGGCGTGTGGCTGTCCGCCTGGGCATTGCAGCACCCTCCCCACGGGCTGGCTGACAGCGGTCGCCGCGCACTGGTTTGGCGGAAAACGAGGGAGTTCTGGCGCGCGCGCGACGACCGGTCCGACCACATCCGTCGTGGTGCCGTCGGCGGACGGAAACGGCGGGAACCCGCCAACGCTTGCCGGTTTCCGCGACGGACCATTCACGGCAGGAGCATGACATGACGACGATCACGTTCACGAGGACCACACCGCCGGACTGGCTGCTGGCGATGTGGAAGGAAATCGACGACAAGACCTTCGGCGCCGGATTCGAGTGCTTCGCCGAGGATGCGGTCTGCAATCTCGGGGTGGCCGATTGGCACGGACGCGAGGCGATTCGCCAGAACCTGCGCGACTTCATCGACAAGGGCTTCACCGCCCATCATGACGTCGTCGAATACCTGGACAGCCCGTTGCTCAAGGTCTTCCACGGCAAGGTCAGGATGACGTTCGATGACCCGAAGATGGCGAGCGTGCGGCCCACGATGACCCACTTCTTCTACATGGACGCATCCGATCCCTCCAAGGTCAGCAGATGGATCGGATCGGTGGGCCCGACGGGTTTCTGAGTCCGCGTCAAGGCCTACGGTTCGGGCCGCGTGTGCCCGCCTTGCACCGAGGGGGGCACCGTGAAACTGTCGGCGCGGCAATGATCATCCTGCTCGTGGTGGCTTTCGGTGCGCTCCTCGGTGGTTTCGTCTCCGGCCTCGCGGGATTCGGCATGGGATTGCTGGCGCTCGGCGTGTGGCTGCACGCGGTGTCGCCGGTGATGGCGTCGTCGCTGGCCATCATCTCCTCGGTGGTCGCGCAGATACAGACCATCCCGACGATCTGGCATGCGATCGATTTTCGCCGCATCTGGCCGATGCTGGTGGCCGGCGTGCTGGGCGTGCCGGTCGGCGTGGCGTTGCTCGGTCAGGTCCGGCCGGATGCGTTCCGCTTCGGTGTCGGCGTGTTCCTGCTGATCTACACGGCGGCGATGCTGGCGGCGCGCGCCCGGGTGGCGATCGCCTGGGGCGGGCGAACCGCCGATGCGGTGGTCGGCCTGGGCGGCGGCGTGCTGGGCGGCCTGACCGGGCTGTCCGGTCCGCTGCCGACGATGTGGGCGACGCTGCGCGGCTGGGGCAAGGACCAGCGCCGCGGCGTGTTCCAGGCCTACAACCTGACGACCCTGGGCGCCGCCATCGTGGTTCGCGCCGCCGGCGGCCTGCTGACGCGGGAGCTTGGCTGGCTGCTGCTGGGCGCCTTGCCGGGGACGTTGCTGGGGGCCTGGCTGGGCGCTCGTGCCTATCGTCGGCTGAGCGACCATCATTTCCACCTGGTCGTCCTCGGCCTGCTTGCAATTTCGGGTGTGACGCTGATCTGGCCGAGCGTGTTCGGCAAGTAGTACCGCCCGCTGATGGTGGGTCAGTTTGAATTTAGCGACAGATATTTTTGGAGGGATGGAGTTTGGTGAACGACCTCACCTGTCAGCCAGACCACCGATTGCATCGCCGCTGACAGGGCGTCGGCCGCTGACAAATAAACAAGAGCTGAGTAATATTGGACTGGCGTCCAATCGCCACCGTCCTCCGCATCACGCCTAAATTCTTCAAATCCGTAGCTTCCATCCGGCCGAGCGAATAGATCAACGCATCGGTCGTGTTCAAAATTCTCTACGCTGCTGAAAACCAGCCAGGACTTGTCAATTCGCTTCGACAATTTCCGCTCCCTTTGTGCATAGCATGCATTTCGCAGCGTTCCACGCAGTCACACCAAGTGGCGCTTTTCAAACTGATCCACCAACCGCCCGGTTTCCCACATTCGCCACCGCGAGGTAATATCCGACCATTCGCGCAGGGGAAGTGTCCGATGCCAGCACCGTCGCGGCCGACCGGCCTGAATCACCTGGTCATCAATGTCCGGGACATGGAGGAAACGCATCGCTTCTGGACGGAGATGATCGGCTTCCAGAAAGTGGGCGAGTTCGTCTCCGGCGACCCATCTGGCCTGCAACGGAAGATGCAGTTCTACAGCGGCGATCACGGCGGGGGCCGGCTGACGCACCACGACATCGCGTTCTGCGAGATGCCCAGCCTGCCCGCGCCTTCCGCGGACGGGACGCTGGTTTCCGCCATCAGCCACATCGCCATCGCTTTCGCGGATCGCGAGGCGTGGCTGCGGCAGGTGGCCTATCTCCAGGCCAGTGGCGTGACGTTCGAGCGGCGGGTCGAGCATGGCATGACCCACAGCCTGTACATCCGAGATCCAAACGGCTATTCGGTCGAGCTGCTCTATGAGCTGCCGCGTGAGGTCTGGGAGAACGACATCAACGCCGCTCTCAATCACTACGTGGCGCTGCCGACGGAAGGACCGGAGGCGTTGCAGGACCGGATTTGAACCGGTCGGCTGTGCCTGGCCGGGTGGCTTCCGCACAGTTTGAAGCGAGTCCTGTCCGCAGCGGATCAGGGCCAGGACCCGGGCGGCTATCACGGTCACGATGCCAAGCACCAGTAGGATGCCGCCGAGGCAGCTCATGAAGAAGTCCCAGGGCGTCATGGTCCGCGACGGGCGCGGTATCCATCGACGCAGGTAGGCAATCTGCTCGGGTTGCGATGATCCGCCGCGCAAAAACCGCTCGCGGTAGCGGCGTGCGGCCCCGAGGCTGCGCGCATCGTGTCCATCATCCGACCCGTCGCGCATGGGAAAGGTCCCTCCACCCATCAGGCCCTCAAACCTAGCACCCGTTGCCCAGGACCGGAATGTTTCCGCCGCCTGGATTGGCGCATTGCAATGGCGGCCCTAAAGTAGGTGCGGCCAGGGAAGGGCGCTGCCATGCGCAATGCTGCATTCGACGTTCACAGGCTCGGCGGTTCGGTCGGCGCCGAGCTGCTCGGCATCGATCTGTCCGCCACGCTGTCCGAGGAGACCGTGCGGGCGATCCGCCAGGCTCTGCTGGACCATGGCGTGATCTTCTTTCGCGACCAGACGCTGCCGCCGGAGCGTTTCCTGGCGCTGGCAAAACGCTTCGGCACGCCGATCGAATACCCGTTCCTCAACGGCATCGAGGGCTTCCCCGAGATCATCGCGGTCGCCAAGCTGGAGCATGAGCGCGTCAATTTCGGCGGCGTCTGGCACTCCGACACGACCTATCTCGACGTACCGCCGATGGGCACGCTGCTGGTGGCGCGCGAGGTGCCCCCGGTGGGCGGCGACACGATGTTCGCCAACCAGTACCTCGCCTACGAGACGCTGTCGGACGGGATGCGACGGCTGCTCGACGGGCTGACGGCGGTGAGTTCCTCGGCGAAGGCAGACGTGACGCGGACGCGGGAGGATCGGGTCAAGAGCGACGGCACCGAAGCAGCGCGCAAGCCGCTGTCGGCCGAGCATCCGGTGGTGCGCACGCATCCCGAGACCGGGCGCCGCGCGCTGTACGTGAACACCGCGCACACTGCGCATTTCGCCGGGATGACCGAAGCCGAGAGCGCGCCGCTGCTCGATTTCCTTTTCCGCCATCAGATCCAGCCCGAGTTCACCTGCAGGTTTCGCTGGCAGCCGGGCTCGGTGGCGTTCTGGGACAATCGCTGCGTTCAGCACTATCCGTTGAACGACTATCACGGCCACCGACGCGTGATGCACCGGATCACCTTGCAGGGCGACCGGCCGCAATAGCCGGCGCCGTGGCCCGCGCACCGGGAGCAAAGGCGGCACCCCGCCGCCGGCGAAGCACGCCTGCCGCGCGGACGCGGGGCGGCATCGCAGGCATCGATCGGCCGGCCCTGCTGCTGCTGGCGGTATGGGCTCTGTATCGCCTGTATCCCTACGTGCCGACGCTCAGCCTGTCGAAATACTGGCACGCGATCCTTCCCGTGCTGATGAACCCGCTGCCGCACGGCAGCGATCCGGCGCGACTCGGCCTGATGTGGCTGCTGTGCTGCATGTTGACCGAGGCGGCGGCGGGGCCGGTGCAGGCCATCCGGCTGTTTCCGATGGTTGCAGGTGCAATATTTGCCGCTCGCGTGCTGATCGGCGGTACCGCGCTGAGCAGCGCCGACATCGCCGGCGCCTGCGTCGCCTATGGGCTATGGCGGCTGGTGTTCCGCCGCGCGCCGGGGCGCAATGGCATCCTCGCGGCATTCATTGCAGCACTGCTGGTGACGATGCGCCTGACGCCCTTCGGCTTCGGCTGGCCCGCGCTTCTGGAGAAAGCCTATCTCTACGGCGGGCTGATTTGGCTGCTGCACCGTGCCGGATTGCGGCTACAATACGCCGCGCTGGCGACGGCGTTGCTGCTGACCGCCTTTGCCGTCACCGGGACGAACATCCGCGTTCATCCGGCCGCGCTGGGGGATGCAGGCCTGGCACTTGCTGCCGGTGCGGCGCTGTATGGCGCGGGCTTCAGCCGATCTGGTCGGTCCAGACCTTGAAGCCGGCGAGCACGTGCGGGCCGAAGGTGTTGGTGATGGCGACGTCGGTCGCGTCGCGGCCCCGGCCGATCAGAATGCGGCCGATGCGCGGTTTGTTATGGCGGGCATCGAAGGTGTACCACTGACCGCCGAGATATGCCTCGAACCAGCCCGAGAAATCCATCGGATCGGGCGAAAACGGCACGCCGATGTCGCCCAGATAGCCGGTGCAGTAGCGCGCGGGAATGTTCATGCAGCGGCACAGCGCAACAGCCAGATGGGCGAAATCGCGGCAGACGCCGACACGCTCGTTGTAGCCTTCCCATGCCGTACGGGTGGCGCGTGCCTGCATGTAGTCGAAGCGGATGCGATCGTGCACGAAGTCGCAGATCGCCTGCACGCGCCCCCAGCCCATCGAGGCGTTGCCGAACAGCTTCCAGGCGTCTTCCGAGAGCAAGTCGGTTTCGCAGTAGCGGCTGCCGAGCAGGTAAACCAGCGTCGTCGTCCGGCAGGTCCTGCACCTGGTGCTGGATGGCGTCGCGCTGCACCGGGTCGGGCTGGCCATGGTCCTGTACCACGGTGCTGGCAGTGAGCGTGATCCGCCCGGCCGGGGCGACGATGCGGGCGCAGCGGTTGCCATAGCGGTCCTGGTAGGGAAACACCGGGACCGCCGGGTCGGTGCGGACGTCGTCGGACTGCAGCATGTCGCCCATCCGGCTGGGATGGACGTTGAGCATCAGCAACATCGGCGTCGGCTGCGGGGTATCGTAGGCAATCTCGTAGCCGACCTTGATTTGCACGATGCGATCCTTGCGCGCTGGTGCCCGCAGCGCGGGCACGGATTGTCCGTTCTGGAGCAGGTCGGCGGCAACGCCCGGATGTGCGGGCGGGTTCCACGGCGCATTGCGGCCTTGTCGCAGGCCGCCAGGTTCGACAATGCGAAAGGCGTGCCGCGCCGGACGGCGGCGCAGCACCCGGCCGGTCAGCCCATGGTCTGTGCGGCTTGCGGCTCGATCTCGATGATGAGGCGCACCTGATCGGGGGACGCCCAGGGATACTTGTCCTTGCCGAGATATTTCTTCGCCAGCGCGTCGATATGCGCGTCGGCGCCTGCCTCGGTGACCTTGGTGACCACGCCGCGGATCTGGATGTAGCGGTAGTCGTTGTCCGGATCGACGATGGCCATTGCGACCTTGGCGCCCTCGGTCATGGTGCGGGCCTTCACGCGACCCTTGGCGGTGTTCACCCGGACTTTGCCGCCGGTGTAGTCGAACCAGACCGGGGTCACTTGCGGCGAGCCATCGGCCATGACGGTCGCGACGTTGGCGAGGGCCTTCTTCTGGGTCATCAGGTCCATGAAGCCGTCCGGAATGGCCGCCATTGCGCGTTCTCCTGTGGGTCGGTGCTGCAGGCCAACGTGGTCGGGCGGAGGCCGGTTTGCAACCGATCAGGCGACTGGCGATCAGCGAACCGGGAAGGGCGTTCCATCCGGCAGGACGATGGCGCGGGGCCGGGTGCTGTCGAGCACCTCGGCCAGCGGGCGGACGCGGTCCACGAACCCGCCAAGGACTGCGTATTCGGTGCGCGGCAGGGTGAACTCGATCGGGCCGACCAGGGCGGGCGTCGGCACGCTGCCGAACGCGCCGGCCGGCATGCGCGTGACATCCACCATGTAGGTGATGCCGCCGCCCGGCCAGACGATAGACGGGCGCGCCGCCCGCGGTGACGCGGGTCCGGCCGCGCTGCACGCTCTGCGTCAGCAGCACCGGATTTTCGGTGGCGCCGGCGCGCAGGCTGCCGCCGGCGCCGGCCATGAACAGCACGCTGCACAGCGCCGGCTCGCAGTTCTCGCCGATGCGCGCGACGGCGGCGGCGATCGCGGGCGGCATCGCGTGCGGGCTGCGGGCGCAGCGCGTCGTCCAGCACGAACCAGGCGGCGTGCTCGCCGGTGGTGGACACCATCAGCAGGCGCAGGCCCGGCCATGCGGTTTTCGGGTCGATCCGCTCGATGATCGCGAGCGGGTCGGCGATGTCGGTGCCGCCCCAGCCCATGCCGGGATTGGCCACCTGGAAATACCGCCCGGGCGTGGACGCGCGGCCGCGCACGCGGATGCCGGCCGGGCGCATGTCGAGGAACCGCCCGGCCTGATGCTCGGTCAGCACGCCGGTGATGTGGTCGTCCACGACGATCACCTCGTCGGCATGGCCCAGCCACTGGCTGGCGAAAATGCCGATCGTGGCCGATCCGCAGCCGACCCGCATGCGCTGTTCTGCCACGCCGTCGACGACCGGCGGCCGCGCCGGCCTGCACCAGCACGCGCGCGCCGCCGTCGATCGTCAGTTCCACCGGCTCGGCGTTGGCGAGGCGCAGCATGGCGTCGCAGGTGACCACGCCCTCCTTCTTGCTGCCGCCGGTCAGGTGGCGCACGCCGCCGAGGCTCAGCATCTGGCTGCCGTATTCGGCGGTGGTGACGTGGCCGACCTGCTCGCCGTCGGCGCGCACCGCGGCGATTTCCGGGCCCAGGTGGCGGTCGGTGTCGATCTTCACCTTCAGGCCGCAATAGGAGAACACGCCCTCGGTCACCACGGTGACCATGTCCACGCCGTCGATCTCGGACGCGACGATGAACGGCGCGGGCTTGTAGTCGGGATAGGTCGTGCCGGCACCGATCGCGGTGACGAACACGTCGCGCGCGGCGATCGGATTGCCCGACCAGTCGTCGCCGGCGAAGCGCACCAGTTCGGGCGCGCGCGCGGCGACGGTGAACGGGTCCATGCGCGTGAGCCTGCCGTCGACGTTGCCGTAGCGGTCGCAGGCGCCGGTCTTGCCGGGGCGGATGCGGCACAGCACCGGGCAGGCGTCGCAGGTGACGATGTCGGCCGCCGGCGCGCTGGGCTTCCGCCAGCGCGGCCTCCTCGCGGTCCGGGCGGCCCGATATGACGTGTGTTCGGTCATGCCGCCGGCATAGCGCCGCCAGCACGCGGTCGGGGGTGGCGGGAACGCGGGTGAGGCGCACGCCGGTGGCGTCGGCGATGGCATTCAGGATCGCCGGCGCCGTGGCGATCAGCGCCGGCTCGCCGACGCCCTTGGCGCCGTAGGGGCCGAGGGGATCGGCATCCTCGATCAGGATGCGTCTCGATCGGCGGCACGTCGCCGATGGTGGGGATCAGGTAGTCGTGCAGGTTCTCGGTGCGGCCCGGCACGTATTCCTCCATCAGCGCGAGCCCGAGTCCCTGGGCGATACCGCCATGGATCTGGCCTTCGACCTGCAGCGGATTGATCGCGCGCCCGACATCGTGGGCGGCGACGATGCGCACGCACCGCGACGGTGCCGAGGCCGGTGTCGACCTCCACATGCGCGATCTGCGCGGCGAAGGCGTAGCTGGCGTAGGGCACGCCCTGGCCGTCCTGCGTCCAGCGGGTGGTCGGCGGGTCGAAGGTGCCGTCGCCACGCAGCACGATGCCGTCGTGGGTCGGCCGGCAGGGCGGCTGGGTCGATCACCGCGCTCGCCGACGCGCAGCGCCCCGTCCGCGACGGTGATCGGCGCGGCGGCGCCGGCATTGGCCCGGCGCAGCAGCTCCTCCCGCAGCGCCGGCGGCGGCGAGGCGGACGGCGTTGCCGCTGACGAAGGTCTGGCGCGAGGCGCTGGTCTTGCCGGCGTCGCGGGTCAGGTCGGTGTCGCCGGCCACCAGGTCGATCGCGTCCACCGGCACGCCGAGCGCCTCGGCGGCGATCTGCAGCATGATGGTGTTGGAGCCCTGGCCGATATCGACCGCGCCGGAGAACAGCACGAACCGGCCGTCGCGGCGTAGCCCGATCACCATCTCGGATGGGTTGGACAGGCTGGTGTTGCCGATCCCGTACCACATGCAGGCGATGCCGACGCCCTCGCGCCGCGTAGCGGCTGGCGCCGGCATTGGACGGCGGCGGCATCGCGCCGCAGCGTCACCCAGTGCGGACGCAGCGCATCGAGGCATGCGGGCAGTGCGGCGCCCCCGCCGAGCACCTGGCCGGTGGCGGTGGTGCCGCCGGGCCGCAGCGCGTTGCGATCGGCGGAACTCGAGCGCGTCGATGCCCAGTTCGGCCGCAAGCATGTCCATCAGCGCCTCGCCGGCGATGGCGGCCTGCGGCACGCCGAAGCCGCGGAACGCGCCGGCCGGCGGGTCTGTGGTGTGGATCGCGGCGGTGGTGCAGAGCGACATTCGGCACCGCGATAGGGGCCGGTGGCGTGCACCGGCACGCGGTTCGCCACGGTCGGACCCCAACTGGCATAGGCGCCGGTGTTGAAGTCGCCATGGCAGCGAAAGCCGGTCAGCCTGCCCTCGGCGTCTGCCGCGGCGATGGCATGGACGCGAGCCGGATGGCGCTTGGTGCTGGATGCCATGCTCTCGGGGCGCGTGTAGACCATGCGAACCGGGCGGCCCAGCAGCCAGGCCGCGGTGCAGATGAGCGGCTGCAGCGAAAGGTCGAGCTTGCCGCCAAAGCCGCCGCCGATGGCGGTTGGGATTACCCGCACCTGTGCGGGCGCGATGCCGAGCACGCCTGCGATCTCGTCGCGGTCCATGTAGGGGGCCTGGGTGCAGGCGACGACCTCGATCCGGTTGCCGACGCGGCGAGCGTAGCCGGCTTCCGGCTCGATGTACGCATGCTCGACGAAGCCGGTCTCGACGCGGATTTCCGCGCAAGCGGCGCCGCGGGCGAGGCCCGCCTGGACGTCGCCTCGGGCGACGCGGCCGCGGCACAGGACGTTGCCTTCCGCGTGTGCGTGAAGCTGGGTGGCGTGCCCGGTCAGGGCCGCGTCGAACCCGACCGGCTCCAGCACTTGCCAGGTCAGGCCGAGATCGGCCTCGGTGATCGCAGCGATGGCGTCGGGTTCGCCGACCAGGGCGCACACCGGCTCGCCGCGATACCGTACGATGGTCTCGGCCAGCACCGGCTGATCCTTGCCGGTCGGATAGATGCCGAACAGGTTGCGGCCGGGGATGTCGCGCGCGGTCAGCACGCGGACCAGGCCGGGATGGCGGGCGGGCAGGGCATCGGTGTCGCCAAGCGTGAAGCGGGCATGGGCATGCGGACTGCGGATCGCGCGCAACGCGAGCACGGGTTCCTCGGGCAGGGCATCGGCGCCGAAGCGCGTCACGCCGCCGACCCGGTCGGCGCCGTCGCGGCGCTGGAGCCGGGTGCCGACCGGACCCGACGCTGCGATCGGAGGAGCCGGGGAGGGCGCCTGTGCGGCACCTGCGGCGTCGAGGATGGCGGCGACGATGCTGCGGTAGCCGGTGCAGCGGCAAAGCACGCCGCCGAGCGCGTCCATCGCCTCGGCCTCGGTCGGGTGAGGGATACGCGCCAGCAGGTCGGTGGCAGCCATCAGCATTCCCGGGGTGCAGATGCCGCACTGCACCGCGCCGTGGCGCAGGAAGGCGCGCTGCAGCGCATTCATCATGCCGTCGGATCCCAGGCCCTCCACCGTGGTGATGGCGCAGCCCGCCGCCTGACCGAGCGGAACCAGGCAGGCGCAGGCCTGCCGTCCGTCGATCAGCACGGTGCAGGCGCCGCAATCGCCGGCGTCGCAGCCGATCTTGGTGCCGGTCAGGCACAAATCCTCGCGCAGAACCTCGGCGAGCCGGCGGGCGGGATTGCCGCCAACGTTCACCGCCTTCGCGTTCACGGTGAAGGCAACGTTCGTCATGTCGGGTCCCACGCCCCGGCCAGCGCACGTCCGAGCAGCTCGCGCGCCGCCAGCAGCCGATAATCTGCCGACCCGCGCACGTCGTCGATCGGCGCGAGCGGGGCGAGGTGCTCGGGGCGGATCAGCGCCGCCGATGGCACCTGGCCGGCAAGCGCGGCTTCCAGCGCCGGCAGACGCACTGGGGCCGCGTTGCAGGCGCCGACCGCGATCCGCGCGCTGCGCGCCACGCCGTCGGGCCGCAGGTCAAGCACCGCGGCGACCATGACGATGGAAATCACGAGGTAGCGCCGGGCGCCGAGCTTGAGGAAGCGGCCCCGCGCACCCGGCGGCGGCGGCGGGATCAGCACGCCAAGCACCAGCTCATCATGCCAGCGGGCGGTGCGCCTATTGCCGCGCACGAACTCGCAGACCGGCAGTTCCCGTCGTCCGCCCACCGACTCGAGGATCACGCGGGCATCGAGGGCGAGCAGGTTCGGCACGCCGTCGGCGGCCGGGCTGGCGTTGCAAAGATTGCCGATTAGAGTCGCGCGGTTCTGGATCTGCACGCCGCCCACCTGACGGGCCGCCGCACGCAAGCCGTCGAAGGCGGCCGGCAGGTCGGCCTCGATCAGGTCGGTCCACGTCGCGTTGCAGGGGATGAACCAGCCCTCGGGCTGCAAGGTGATCCGCCGCAGTCCGGCCAGCGCGGTGATGTCGAGCACATCCTCCTCGCGCACAGGACCGAGGCGCGCGGGGAAATGGTCGGTGCCGCCAGCGACCACCGTCCAGGGCTGCGCCGCCAAGGCGGCAAGCGCATCGTTCAGGCAGGTCGGTCGCAGCCAAAGGCTCATTGGTGCTTCCAGATCGTTCGTATACCTACAATCCGTGAAGCCAGGGCAGACTGTCAACGGCGAACGCAGCCGGCCGGAATCCACTTATGCGACGTGCAAGCAGTCTTGCGATGCGCGGCTTTGGTGTAGTGTGGGCGAGTCAGTGACCGATCCTGAGGGCGCCGTTGTCCACGACCGCATACCGCAAGAGCGGCCTTCCGTCGGTCAGCCGGTCGCTGCAGGCGACGGCGCTGGTCGTGCTGGTGCTGATTGTCGGTGCCACGGCGCAGCAGTTGCTCCAGATTCGCTCGGCGATCCTGAATGAGACCGAGCGGCAGATGGCGCGGCTCGACATGGTGTTCGCCGAGCAGACCGGCCGCGCGGTGGAGACGGTGGACTTCATCGTCACCAGCATGGTCGCCACCGCGCAGCAGGGCGGCACCTATCCGCCAGCCGACAACACGCTGTTACTGCGGCAGATGCATCGCAGCATCGAGGGCGTCCACCAGGTCAGCGCCATCGCCCTGACCGACACGGCGGGCCACATTCTGGACGCCGCGCCGGATATCGGCACGACCGAGCTGCCGGAGGCAGGGCTGTCCCTGCTGGCCAAGTTCGCACACGACAAAGAAAACGGGCTGGTCATCAGCGAGCCGTTTCACGGCGTTGACGGCGCATGGAATGCGTTGCTGATGCGACCGATCCGCCGGCCCGATGGCACGCTGATCGGCGCCGGCGTCGCCTGGATCAACCTCGCTTATTTCGAGAATTTCTATCGCGCCGTCGAGCTGACGGAAAACGGGGCGATCATCCTGCACCTGCGCGACGGCACCGTGCTGGCGCGCTATCCGCATTCGGAGAAGGCGATCGGCACCAGTTTTGCCGACCTGCCGCCCTTCAAGGACATCCTGTCGCACGCGATGTTCGGCACCGTGCTGATGGAAAGCCCGCTGGATGGCAGCATCCGCGTGCTGTCGATCCGTGCGCTGAAGGCGTTTCCGCTCGCCGTGCAGGTCTCGGTGGACGAGAGCCGCGTGCTGGTGGGGTGGCGGCGGCAGGCCTGGATCTTCGCCATGCTGGCGCTGGGTGCGAGCGCCGTCATCGTCACCCAGCTTCTGCTGCTGGCGAAACGCTCGCGCGAGGTGGAGCTGCTGGCCGGCGAGTTCCGCACCGCCAAGGAGACGGCCGAGCAGGCCAATGCCGCGTTGCGTCAGCAGATGTCGGAGCGTGAGCGGGCCGAGGCGGCGCTGCGGCAGGCGCAGCGGATCGAGGCGGTGGGACAGCTGACCGGGGGCGTTGCCCATGATTTCAATAATCTGCTGACCGTCCTTCTGGGCAACATCGACCTGATCGAGGCTTCGGGGTTGAAGGACCCACGCAACGCCGACCGGCTGGTGGCGATGCGCGGCGCGGCCGAACGGGGTGCGAAACTGACGGCACAACTGCTGGCGTTTGCCCGCCAGCAGCCGCTGGTGCCGCGCCCGGTGGACCTGAACGCAGTGGTCGCCGGCATGGAGGGCCTGATGCAGTCCGCCCTCGGGCGCACAGTGCGGATTCACAACCGGCCGGAGCCGAAGCTGTGGCCGGCACTGGTCGATCCGACGCAGATCGAGCTGGTTATCCTCAATCTGGCGATCAACGCGCGCGATGCGATGCCGGGCGGCGGCGATCTGACCATCGAGACGGCGAATGTCCGCATGCCGCCGGCGCCGCATCGCGAAGTGCCGCTCGAGGGCGACTACGTCACCATTCGCGTCTCCGATACCGGGGTGGGAATGACGCCGGAGGTTCTGGCCAAGGCGTTCGAGCCGTTCTTCACCACCAAGGCGGTGGGATCGGGGTCGGGTCTGGGCCTGTCGCAGGTGTTCGGCACCGCGCGCCAGTCGGGCGGCGACGTGATGATCGAGAGCCGGCCGGGGCAGGGCACCACCGTCACGCTGTATCTGCCCCGTGCACCCGCCGGTGCATTGCCCACGTCGGCGCCAGCATTGCCCACGTCCGAGCTGAAGGCCGAGCAGCGGCTGATCCTGCTGGTGGACGACGACCCCTCGGTGCGCGAGACCACGGCGGAGCTGCTCAGGACCTTCGGCTACGCGGTAATCGAGGCCGGAGGCGGCCGCCCCGCGCTGGAATGCCTGCGCGCCGAGCCGGAGATCGCGCTGCTGCTGACCGATGTGGTGATGCCGGATATGAACGGCCCGGCCCTGGCCGAGGCTGCACGCGCGATGCGCCCGCATCTGCCGGTGGTGTTCATATCGGGCTACACCGACCTGGCCAGCGTGGGCGAGACCGTGCTGCCTGGCCGCATCGTCAGCAAGCCGTTCCGACCGGCCGACCTGACCGAGCAGGTTGCCGCCGCGCTTTCCGAAATTCCGGCGGAGGCCTGATGACAAATCCCGCCGCGGCGCCACGTCGCGAAGCAATGCGTGGGTCGCTCCGTGTCCTGGCGATGTTGGTTTTGTGCCTGGCGGCCTCGCTGGGCATGGGGTGCTCGGCGCGGGCGCAGGGCATCTACAAGATCGACCAGCGGTTCGGGTCGATCGACTTTTCCCTCGATAATTTCGGGCTGTTCACCGTGCATGGCGGATTTCAGCGGTTCGCCGGAACGCTCACGATCGATCCGTCGCGGCCCGAGCAGACCAGCATCGTGGTGAAGATCGACGCGAAGTCGGTGGACATGGACAGCGCGGACGGGCTGACGATGGTCCGATCGCCCGACTATTTCGACGTGGCAGACCATCCCGAGATCGACTTTCACAGCACCGACGTGACCGTGACGAGCCCGGACCACTACCGCATCGACGGCGCCATCGAGATCCGTGGCGTCACCAAGCCAATGATCCTTGACGCCGTATTGACCGGGCGCGCGCCGGGGCCATCCGGTCCGGTATCGGAGTTCGTCGTCAAAGGTGCGATCAATCGCGAGGCGTTCGGCATGGTCGCCGACCAGAGCTTCGTGTCGGACACCGTGCAGGTGCGTATCCGCGCCCGCATCGTACTGGATCATCCTGCACCGCCAGCCAGCCCACCGAATGCCGGCTAGGTGGAGCCTGGCGCAGCGGCTGCTGCACTGGGCGACGGCGGTTCTGGTGGTGGGTGGCTTCGCATTGGCCTTCGTCATGGTGGCGCTGCCGCTGCGCGCGCTGCTGCTGAAATTCACGCTCTACCAGATCCACAAATCCATCGGGCTGCTGGTGCTGCTGCTGGTGCTGGTGCGGCTGCTGCTGCGCGCGACGCTCGGGCGCCCGGCGCCGGCGCCGGTGCCGCTCTGGCAGGCGCGCGCGGCAGCGCTGGGCCACGGCGCCCTCTACGCGCTGCTGCTGGTGGTGCCGGCGCTCGGATATTGCGTAGCCTCCACGGCATCTCTGCGCGTGCCAACGCGGTTTCTGGGCCTGATCACGCTGCCCGATCCGTTCGGCCCAGACCCCGCGCTGTTTGCCGTCTTGCGCCCGCTGCACAAGGCACTGGCGATCATCCTGGTGGTCCTGGCCGCGGGTCATGCGGCGATGGCGATATACCATCATCTGCGGCGTGGAACGGTGCTGCGCGGCATGTGGCTCGGGTAGCGGTCACCATACGACCGATCCGCCATCGAATTGTCATTGGTCTGCGCCGGAGCGCGCGGCATGGTGTGGGACCGACACACTCAGAATGGCGATTGAGGACACCATGTCCAGACCGGTTCGCGCCGTCACAGTCCTGGCCGCCCTGCTGCTGAGCGCGGCCGGGCCGCCGCCGACACCGACCTCACCCCATGTGGACTGGATGTTCGGCATGAGCTTTCCGGACCCGTATCGCTGGATGGAGGCAGGTGGCCCGAAATTCGAAAACTGGCTGGCATCCGAGGCGGCCTATACGCGCAACGTGCTCGACGCGATTCCGGGCCGTGCGGCGCTGCTGGAGGAACTGCACAGGCTGGGTGAGGGCGAAACCGAGGTGAACGGCGCGGCGCGTGCGGGTGGCGCCTTCGTGTTCAGCAAGGTGCGCCCCGGGGACACGGTCGCCAAGATCTTCGCCCGACCCATCGCCGGGGGCGCCGAGCGCGTGCTGGTCGATCCGGGCCGCTTCGACGCAGGCGGCCAGGCCGGTCAGCTGGACTACTGGAGCCTGTCACCCGACGGGCGCCACATCGCCTACGGCGTGTCGCTCGGCGGGGCGGAGACCGGCACGCTGCGCGTGATGGATGTCGCCACTGGCGCCGACTTGCCGGAGGCGATGGACCGCACCCGCTACGCGCGTCCCAACTGGATCGACGATACGGCGTTCCTTTATGCCCGGTTGCCTGCCCCGCCGCCTGGCGGCCGGCAGAGCCTTACAGGTGGGCAGGTCTTCCTGCATCGGCTCGGCACTGCGGTGGCGGCCGACGTTCCGGTGTTCGGTCCGGGCCTGGTGGCCGGCAGGAAGGTGCCCGCCGACTACTTCTTCCGTGGCGTCGGCAGCCCCGAGAGTTCGATCGTGGTTTGCGAATACGATGCCGGCCTGGGCAACAGCCCGAAAGTGATGTTCACCGCCGCGGAGACCGAACTCGGCCATGCGGCGGCCTGGCGTCGGGTCGCCCGGCTTGGCGACGACGTCCGCGGCGTGGTGCTGCATGGCACGACCCTCTACCTGCGCAGCGCCCATGGCGCGCCGCGCCAGCGCGTCATCAGCGTTCCCGCTGGCGATCCCGATCTGTCGCGGGCGACGGTTGTGCTGCCCGAGGGCGATGGCACGATCGCGGGCATGGTGGCAGCCGAGGATGCGCTCTATGTCGAGCTCGACGAGGCGGGATACGGCCGGCTGGTGCGGGTGCCCTGGGGCGGCAAGCCGGAGGTCGTGCCGACGCCCTTCGAGGGGGCGTTCATGGGATTGAGCGCCAATGCCACCGAACCCGGGGTCATCCTGCGGATGCAGGGCTGGGTGCACAGCCAGACCGTGTTCATCTACGATCCCGCAGCGCGGCGATTCAACGACACCGGACTGGCACCGCCGTCCCCGGTGTCGTTCGCCGACATCGAGGCGACCGAGCAGCGCGTCCGCGCACCCGACGGTGCCATGGTGCCTGTGACGATCGTCGGGCCACGCGGCGTGCCGCATGACGGCCGAAATCCAACGATCCTGTATGCCTATGGGGCCTATGGCGTGACGCTGGAGCCGGAATTCGACCCGGCGCGGCGGGCCTGGTTCGATCATGGCGGCATCTATGCCGTGGCGCATGTGCGCGGCAGCGGAGGCTTCGGCGACGACTGGCATCGCTCCGGCCGGTTGGCGGCCAAGCACAACAGCGTTACCGATTTCATCGCCGCTGCCGAGGCGCTGGAGCGGGAGGGGTGGTCCTCGCCGGCCACGCTGTCGGCCTGGGGCGGCAGCGCCGGCGGCATCGTCATCGGCGGCGCGATCACCGCCCGCCCCAAGCTGTTCAGCGCGGCGCTGATCGAGGTCGGGCTGGTCAACATGCTGCGGCTGGAGCAAATCCCGATCGGACCGTTCAACACCGGCGAATTCGGATCAACGGCAACCGAGGAAGGGGTGCGGATGCTGGCCGCCATCGACGTCGTACCAGAAGGTTCGCGACCACGTCGCCTATCCGGGCGTGCTGGTGGCGACCGGGCGGAATGACGCGCGCGTCTCGCCCTGGATGCCGGCGAAGTTCGCGGCGAGGCTGCAGGCGGCGGCCGCCGGGCCGCGGCCGGTGCTGCTGCGGGTGAACGATGCCGGCGGCCATGGCGGCGGCACCCGCGCGCAGGCCGAGGCGGAGGAGGCCGATTTCTATGCGTTCATGCTGTGGCAGGCCGGCCGGCCGGACTTCCAGCCGGTGATGCGCACGCAGTGACGGAGCGGAGCCTTATTGCCGCGGCGTGCGAGGTGCTGATCGACGCCGTCCCGAAGCGCATTCCCGGTGCGGTCTTGGGCGTGGTCACGCGGACAGGGAGGCGCGCGGTCGCGGTTCACGGGTTTGCCCAGCGCGAGCCCACCGATGCGCCGATGCGCCGCGAAACATGGTTCGACCTGGCGTCGCTGACCAAGGTGCTGTTCACCACGCCGGCGATCCTGCGACTGGCGGCGGCCGGGCGCATCGCGCTCGACGATCCGCTGACCGTCGCCATCCCCGATCTGCGGCAATACGACCGCAACGCACCCGAGCGAGGCCTGACGTTCCGCCAGTGCCTCGCGCACCAAACGCATCTGCCGGCAGTCGAGCCGCTGTACACCTACGGCCAAGACCCGGCGACGTTGCGCGCCTTCATCCTGCAGCGCGTCTGGACGCCGGGGCCGGCGGTCTATTCCGACATCAACTTCATGCTGCTGGGCATCGCCATCGAGCGGCTGACCGGGCGCCCGCTCGCTGAACAGGGTTTGCCACCGGGCTTTGGCTTCGGCGCCGATCCCGAGGACAGCGCGGCGACGGAACGCTGCACCTGGCGCGGGCGGGTGATCCGCGGGCAGGTGCATGACGAGAACGCGTACGCGCTGGGCGGTGCGGCCGGCCATGCCGGGCTGTTCGGCACGGCGGACGCAGTGCTGGATGCCGCGCTGGACTTGCTGAGGGGAAGCGAACCGGCACTGGCGCCGATGCGCGAGCGACAGTCGGCGACACGCAGCCTGGGTTGGGCGGTGCGCCACCCTGGCTGGCCGGGCGGCGACGCGTGCTCGGACGACACGATCGGGCATACCGGCTTCACCGGCACCGGGCTGTGGGTCGACTTCGGGCGCGGGGATAGCGTGGACGCTGCTGACCAACCGGGTGCACCCGACGCGCCACCGCGACACCGGGATCGACGCGCTGCGGCGCAGGGTGGGCGAACTGATCTGCGGTGCCGCGTGCGCCGGCTGACGGCGCTGCTGCTGGTGCTGTGCGGGCTTCCTTGGGCGGGTGCCCTGGCGGCAGGGCCGGTGGATGCGCTGCTGCGCGCCTACCCCGACGCCTTGGCCGGATTCGACGGCACATATCTGATCTGGCGCGACGGCACGCGCATGGCAGTCGATGATGGGCCATCCAATAAGACGATGGAGGAGCAGATCCGCGACGGATCGATCCTGGATCAGCTGCGGCTGCCGTACCCGGCGGGTGCCCCCCTGCTGCCGCCGCCGCAGTCGGACCCCGGGCGTGTGCGCAACCGTGCGTTCTTCACCAAGATGTATGGCGACTGCCACGCCGGAGAGGTCGCGCCGAAGCTGGTGCGCGTGGTCTGGCTGCCGAAGACGTGGGGACATGCGATATCCATCACCTCGGTCAATGGCGTGGACCGTGAACTGTCGGCGGTGTCGCGGGAGCTGGATGATCTGCCAGCACCGGACCGCAAATTCCTGTATCCGATCGGGGGCACCTACAACTGCCGTGGCGTGGCCGATACCGGGCAGACGAGCATGCACGCGTGGGGGGCGGCGATCGACATCAACACCGCCTATTCGGATTACTGGCTCTGGCATCGCGGGACGGGCGGCGGCCGGCCCGACTACGTGAACCGCATCCCGGCCGAAATCGTCGCGGCGTTCGAGCGGCACGGCTTCATCTGGGGTGGCCGCTGGGCGCATTACGACACGATGCATTTCGAATACCGGCCCGAACTTGCAGGCGCCGGCGCCGATGGCGAGTGAGGTTCGTACGGCCCTGATGCGGGCCGCGCTGGCGATCCTGATCCTGCTGCCGCTGCCGGCCGTCGCGCAGGACGGTCCCGTAACGGCGCGGCACCACATGGTTGCGACCGCCAACCCGCTGGCCAGCGCGGCGGCGCTGGGGGTGCTGCGTGCGGGCGGTTCGGCGGTGGACGCGGCGGTGGCGGCGCAGATGGCGTTGGGGGTGGTCGAGCCGCAATCCTCGGGCCTGGGCGGCGGCTCGCTGCTGCTGGTCTGGGACGCCGCTGCACATAAACTTTCGTATTATGAAGGTCTTGCGAGCGCACCCGCAGATGTGCCCGAGAACTGGACGCACGCACCCGACGGCGACCTTATTCCGGCCCGCGTGCGCGACCGGACAGGAAGGGTCGTCGGCGTGCCGGGGACGCTGCCCACCCTCGGGATGCTCCACGCGCGCTATGGCAAGCTGCCTTGGGCGCGGCTGTTCGATGCCGCGATCGGGTTGGCGGGGCAGGGATTTGCGCTGCCGCCCTATCTTCACCGCGTGCTGAAGGAGCGGCCGGAACTTGCGCATGTCGCGGATATCGGTGGCCTGTATTTCGGCGCCGACGGCCAGCCGCTTGCGGTCGGCACGATGCTGCGCAACCCGGCTCTGGCCGATACGCTGCGCCGGGTTGCGGCCGAGGGGCCGGACACGCTGTCCGTCGATCCCTTCGCCCGCGACATCGCGGCCGCGGTTGCCAGCGGGCCCTTTCCGGGCCGGATCACGCAGGCCGATCTGGCCGGCTACCAGCCCAAGGAGCGGACGCCTGTCTGCGCCGTGGCTTTCGGGCACCGCATCTGCAGCGCGGCGCCCCCATCCGCGGGTGGGATCGCGCTGCTGCAGCTGCTGGTGATCGCGGACGATGCCGGCATCGCCGCCGCGGTGCCTGGCAGCGTCGAAGCCGCGCACCTGTTCCTGGAAGCCGCCCGGCTGTCGGAGGCCGATCGCCGCGCCTATATCGGCGATCCCGATCAGGTGCATGTGCCGGTCGTCGCGCTGCTGGACCCGGGCTATCTGCGCGACCGCGCGCAGCTGATCTCGCGCGACAGGGCGATGGAAGCGGTCCACCCCGGCGTCCTGCCTGGCGAACACGGCGAGCGGCCCGTATCCGATCCTGGGACGCAGCCGGCGACCACCGACATCGCGATCGTCGACGACGCCGGCGACGCGGTGTCGTTCACCACGACGATCAACCTCAATTTCGGTGCGGACCGGATGGTGGACGGCTTCGTGCTGAACGACGCGCTGACCAACTTCGCGGCCGTTCCGGTTGTGGACGGCGTGCGGATGCCCAACGCCATCGCGCCCGGCAAGCGCCCGATCACCACGATGGCGCCGACCATCGTGTTTGGCCGTGACGGGCGCCCGGAGCTGGTGGTGGGTGCCGGCGGCGGCGCGCGGATCATCGACTCGGTCGCCGAGACGATCATCGGCGTGCTCGCCTGGGGCCAGGACGTGCGCACCGCAATCGTGCAGCCACGGGTGGGCGGCGAGAACCGCGCGCAGGAGCTGGAACGTGGCACGGCGGCGGCCGATCTGGCGGCGCCGCTACGCGCCATGGGCCATGCGGTGAAGGTGGTCGAGATGAATGCGGGCGTTCAGGGGATCGAGATTGGCCCGGACGGGCTGCGCGGCTGGGCCGACCCGCGGCGGGACGGGGTGGCGGTGGGCGATTGAGGTGAGCCTATCCGGTTTCCCGCGCCGCGGTCGCCAGCCTGTCGGCGCGCTCGTTCATCGCGTCGCCGGCGTGGCCGCGCACCCAGCGCCATTCGATCTGGTGCGCGCGCGGCGGCGTCCAGCAGGCGCCGCCACAGATCCATGTTGGCGACCGGATCGCCGGCCGCGTTGCGCCAGTTCCGGCGCACCCAGCCGGCATGCCAGCGGGTGATGCCGTTGCGCACATATTCGCTGTCGGTGTGCAGCACCACCCGGCAGGGCCGCTTCAGCGCCTCCAGCGCCGCCGCCGCGGCGGTCAGTTCCATGCGGTTGTTGGTGGTGGCCGGCTCCCGCCCCGACAGTTCGCGCTCGTATCGCGCCGAAGCGCAGGATCGCCGCCCAGCCGCCCGGCCCGGGGTTGGGCTTGCAGCCGCCATCGGTCCAGATCTCGACCGGCTCGCGGTTCGGAGGCCGGTCCGGCTGGTCAGATCCCATAGGCATGCTCGGATCGTCGCGCTGCCAGGTGGAAGCGCAGGCGGCGCAGATATTCGAGCGGGTCCTTGCGCGTGACCAGCGCGCCCGGGCGGCGTGTTGAGCCAGTCGATACAGCCGGGTCAGCAGGAAGCGGATCGCCGCCCCCTGGCACAGCACCGGCAGCGCCGCCCGCTCGGCGTCGGACAGCGGCGCGCGTGCCGCGTAGGCCGCCAGCAGCGCCCGCGCCTTGGTCACGTTGAACGAAAAATCGGTCTCGAAGCACCAGGCGTTCAGGCACACCGCGAGGTCGTAGGCCAGCAGGTCGGTGGCGGCGAAATAGAAGTCGATCAGGCCGGACAGGCGGCCGTCGAGGAAGAAGACGTTGTCGGGGAACAGGTCGGCATGGATGTGCCCGCGCGGCAGGCCGGCCGGCCAGGCGGCCAGGATCGGCGCCAGCGCCGCGTGCAACTCGGCGGCCAGACCCGGGCTGCACCTCGTCGGCGCGCGCCTGCGCCGCGCGCGAGCAGCGCGGCGCCAGCCGGCGGGGCCGAGCGCGTTGCGCCGGGTGGGCGCATAGTCGGCGCCGGCCAGGTGCAGGGCGGCCAGCGGCGTCGCCCAGCGGGCGCGCAATGCTCCTGGCGGACCCGGCGCGGCCAGACGCCGGGCAGGAAGGTGGTGATCGCCGCGTGCCGGCCGCATAGCTGGCGCAGCGCCGCGCCGTCGCGCGCCTGCACCGGCAGCGGGCAGGTGATGCCGCGCTGCGCCAGATGCTCCATCAGGCCGAGGAACCAGGGCAGCTCCGCCGGGTCCACGCGCTTCTCGTAGAGCGTGAGGATGAAGTCGCCGGTGGTGGTGCGCAGCGAGAAGTTGCTGTTCTCCACGCCCTCGGCGATGCCGCGGAAGGCGACCAGGCCGCCGATGTCGTAATCCGCCAGGAACGCCGCCAGCGCCTCGTCGGAGACCTCGGTATAGACGGCCATCAGGCGGGCGCTGCGCTCCGGGTGGGGCGGTGGGAAGCACACTATGGGCGCCGCGTCGCGGCCGGGCAACGCGATGTCACGCGGCTATGGCCCTGATGGTGGCGCTGATGGTGTCGCTGAGCGCCGGGGCGGGGGTTTTGCCGCCGCCGCTCAGCGTGTAGGTGTGCGCGCCGTCTGATGGAGTAGTCCCGCATGCACGCCGCCACTGCCGCCCGCCGTCCGCCGTCCTACCGCCGGGCGTGGCTTGCCGCGCCGCTGCTGGCGGGCGTGCTGCTGCTGGGAAGCTGCGGGCCGAAGCCCAACACGTTCGCGCCCTATTGTCCGACGCCCCGGCGGCTGAGTGATGCTTCGCAGGTGACGATCTACCGGGCAGGGGCACCAGGGGGCGCCGCCGGGCAGGACATCACCGACATGATGCTGCAGGGCGAGATCGTGGACGTGTCCGGCGTCTGCAGGGACGGCGACACCGACGACAACCGCAAGACGGTGCAGGCCGACGTCTCGCTGACCTTCCGCTTCATCCGCGGGCCGGCGATGGCGGGCAGGACCTACGATGTGCCGTACCTGGTAACGGTCAGCCTGGGCAACACCATCCGCGACCAGGCTGCGTATCGGCTGCAGGTCACGTTTCCCTCCAACGTCGATACGGTGACGCTGGTGAGCAATCCGGTTCACATGGTCTTCCCGATCACCAAGACCACCACCGCCGCGTCCTACACGATCTGGGCGGCGTTCCGCCTGACGCCGGAGCAGCTTCAGTACAACCGCCAGCACGGTCAGTAGCGATTGGCGCCGTGCGTCGTGATCGCGATTGCGGCGGCGCGGCATGATGGTGGTTGAACGGCGAGATGCGATCCTTCATCCTGTGCGAGTCCCGACCGACCGACGCGGGAGAGTGCGGGCAGGCACGATGCGACGTGTGGGCCCGCCGCCGAAGGCGCAACCGGCCCCCGGAAACGCTCAGGCACCAAGGACCGCGCCGGCAATGGGATCTCTGGAAAGCCGGCGGGCCCGCTGGGCCGGCCGCACCGACGGAGTAAGGCGCGGGCAACCGCACTGAATCTCTCAGGTTCCGCGACAGAGGGGGGTCGTTCCTGTCGGCAGTTCGCCGGTGGGCGGCCTTGTTGCGGAGCTGGCAGGTTTTGGACACCAATGCCGACCGCAGAGGCGCTGGCCACCACGCCGCTCGATGCGCTGCACCGCGCGCTGGGCGCCCGCATGGTGCCGTTCGCCGGCTACGCGATGCCGGTGCAGTACGACTTGTCGGGGGCGATGGCTGAGCGTTGCCGCGGCGGCGTGCTGGCCGAGCACCTGCACTGCCGCAGTCAGGCGGCGCTGTTCGACGTCTCCCACATGGGCCAGGCACGGCTGGACGGCGCCGAACGCGGCCGCCGCGCTGGAGCGGCTGGTGCCCGGCGACATCGCCGGGCTGAAGCCGGGCGGCAACGCTACACGCTGTTGACCAACGAAGCCGGCGGCATCATCGACGACCTGATGGTCGCCAACCCCGGTGACGGGAGCCTGTTCCTGGTGGTCAATGCCGCGCGCCGGGCGGTCGATTTCGCGCATTTGCAACTCAATCTGCCCGCCGGGGTGCGGCTGGTGGAATTGCCGGACCGGGCGCTGCTGGCGCTGCAGGGGCCGCAGGCCGCCGCCGTGCTGGGCCGGCTGGCGCCCGACGCGGCGGCGCTGCCGTTCATGGGCGTCGCCGCCATCGCCCTCGCCGGCGTGCCCTGCTGGATCTCCCGCTCTGGCTACACCGGCGAGGACGGGTTCGAGATCTCGGTCCCCGCCGACCAGGCCGAGACGCTTGCGCGCGCGCTGCTGGAGGCAGCCCGAGGTGGCGCCGGCCGGCCTGGGCGCCCGCGATTCGCTGCGGCTGGAGGCCGGGCTGTGCCTGTACGGCAACGACCTCGACGAAGTGACGACGCCCGTCGAGGCAGGGCTGACCTGGACCATCGGCAAGCGCCGCAAGCTGGCATGGGATTTCCCCGGCGCGACCGTGGTGCGCGATCAGCTGGACAACGGCCCGCCGCGGCTGCGCGTCGGCCTGCGGCCCGACGGCCGCGCACCGGCGCGCGCCGGCACCACGATCGTCGATGCCGAGGGCAACGAGGCCGGCCGCGTCACCTCGGGCGGCTTCTCGCCCACGCTGAATGCGCCGATCGCCATGGGCTATGTGCGCCGCGACCTCGCCGCCGACGGCACCGATCTGTTCCTGCTGGTGCGCGGCAAGCCGCTGCCCGCCACCGTCGTCCCCATGCCGTTCGTCCCCCACCGCTACAGCCGCTGAAGGAACCCGCGCCATGTCCGATACGCGCTACACCCGAGACCACGAATGGGTCCGGCTCGACGGCGACATCGCCACCGTCGGCATCACCGACCACGCCCAGGAGGCGCTGGGCGACGTGGTGTTCGTCGAACTGCCGGAACTCGACCGCGAGGTTGACGAGGGCGAGGCCTGTGCCGTGGTCGAGAGCGTCAAGGCCGCCTGCGACGTCTTCGCCCCGCTCGCCGGCAAGGTGGTGGAGATCAACGAGGCGATCGTCGAGGACCCGGCGATGGTGAATGCCGATCCGACCGGGGAGGCTGGTTCTTCCGGCTGGAACTGAGCGATCCCGAGGCTTCGAGGCGCTGCTGGACGAGGACGCCTACACGGCGTTCGTGGCGTCCGAGGCATGAACGACGCTCAGATGACTGCCGCCTTGGCCGAACTCGCTGTGCTGGAAGCCACTGATGGCTTCGTCGGCCGCCATATCGGGCCGACCGAGGCCGAGATCGCCGCGATGCTCGCCGCGGTGGGTGCGGCCAGCCTGGACGACATCGCGGCGCAAACCGTGCCGGCGGCGATCCGCAGCAACCGGCGCCTCGACCTGCCGCCGCCGATCGACGAGGCGGCGATGATGGCCGAGCTGCGCGCGCTGGCGGCGAGCAACACGCCCTGCCGCTCGCTGATCGGCATGGGCTACCACGGCACCGTCACGCCGCCGGTGATCCTGCGCAACGTGCTGGAAAGCCCCGGCTGGTACACCGCCTACACGCCGTACCAGGCGGAAATCGCGCAGGGCCGGCTGGAGGCGCTGCTGAATTTTCAGACGATGATCAGCGAGCTGACCGGGCTGCCGATCGCCAACGCCTCGCTGCTGGATGAGGCGACGGCGGCGGCCGAGGCGGTGGCCATGGCGCACGCCGCGGGCAAGGCGAAATCCGACGTGGTGGCGGTGGCCGCCGACCTGCATCCGCAGACCGTCGCCGTGCTGCGACCCGCGCGGCGCCGCTGGGCTGGCAGGTGGTGACCGTAGCGCCGGCGATGCCGCGGCGGTTGCGGCGGCACGGCCGTTCGCGGTGCTGCTGCAATATCCGGGCACCACCGGCGCGGTGCGCGATCTGACCGCCGAGATCGCGGCGGCGCATGCGGCGGGCGCGCTGGCGATCGTCGCGGCCGATCCGCTGGCGCTGGTGCTGCTGGCGCCGCCGGGCGAGCATGGGCGCCGACGTCGTGGTCGGCTCGGCGCAGCGCTTCGGCGTGCCGATGGGCTTCGGCGGCCCGCATGCCGCGTTCTTCGCGACGCGCGATGCGTTCAAGCGCGCACATGCCCGGGCGGCTGGTGGGCGTCAGCCTGGATGCCGCCGGGCACCCGGCGATGCGTCTCGCGTTGCAGACGCGCGAGCAGCACATCCGGCGCGAGAAGGCGACGTCCAACATCTGCACGGCGCAGGTGCTGCTGGCGGTGATCGCCGGATTCTATGCCGTGTGGCACGGTCCGCGAGGGACTGCGGCGCATCGCCTCCCGCGTCAATCTGCAGGCGCGACTGCTGGCCGACGCCGCGCGCCGCGCCGGGCTGCGGCTGCGCCACGACGCCTTTTTCGACACGCTCGCGATCGACTGTGCCGATGCCGACGCGATGATCGGCAAGGCGCGTGCCGCCGGCTTCAACCTGCGCCGCCTGGACGGCCAGGGCGTGGGCATCGCGCTCGACGAGACGGTGACGCGGGAGGAGCTGTTTCAACTGGCCGAACTGCTTGGTGCGCCGCTTGCAGGAAGCGCCGGCGTCGATACCGCCTTCGCTCGAGCGGCGCGGGGTCGCTGCTGCCGCAGGCGGTGTTCAGCCAGCATCATTCCGAGCACGCGATGCTGCGCTACCTCAAGCGGCTGGAGGACAAGGACGTCGCGCTGAACCGCAGCATGATCCCGCTTGGATCCTGCACGATGAAGCTGAACGCCACGGCCGAGATGGTGCCGATCACGCTGCCGGGCTTCGCCGACATGCATCCGTTCGCGCCGCACGCAGCAGACGCGCGGGCTACGCGACGCTGATCGGGCGGCTGTGCGGACTGGCTGAAGGCGGCGACCGGGTTTGCCGCCGTGTCGTTGCAGCCGAACGCCGGATCGCAGGGCGAGTATGCCGGCCTGCTGGCGATCCGCGCCTGGCACGCGGCGCGCGGCGAGGCGCATCGCGACGTGTGCCTGATCCCGTCGAGCGCGCACGGCACCAATCCGGCGAGCGCGGCGATGGCCGGGCTGACGCGTGGTGGTGGTCGGCTGCGATCGCGACGGCAACGTCGATCTCGCCGATCTGCGGGCCAAGGCCGAGAAGCATGCCGATCGGCTGGCCGCGCTGATGATCACCTACCCGAGCACGCATGGCGTGTTCGAGGCGGCGATCCGCGACATCTGCGCGATGGTGCATGCCCATGGCGGCCAGGTCTACATGGATGGCGCCAACATGAACGCGCAGGTGGGGCTGACCAGCCCGGCCGCGATCGGCGCCGATGTGTGCCACCTCAACCTGCACAAGACGTTCTGCATCCCGCATGGCGGCGGCGGCCCGGGCGTCGGCCCGATCGGCGTCGCCGCGCATCTGGCGCCGCATCTGCCCAACCATCCGCTGCGCGACGATGCCGGCCCGGCCACCGGTTTCGGCCCGGTCTCGGCCGCGCCGTTCGGCAGCGCGCTGATCCTGCCGATCAGCTACGCCTATATCCGCATGATGGGGGCGGATGGCCTGAAGCGCGCCACCGAGGTCGCGATCCTGAATGCCAACTACATCGCCGCAGCTGCTGTCGCCGCATTACCCGATCCTGTATTCCGGCGCGGGCGGGCATGTGGCGCACGAATGCATCATCGATTGCCGCGGCTTTGCCGCCGAGGCGGGCGTGCAGGTGGAGGACATCGCCAAGCGCCTGCAGGATTTCGGCTTCCACGCGCCGACGATGTCCTGGCCGGTGGCCGGCACGCTGATGATCGAGCCGACCGAGAGCGAATCGAAGGCGGAACTGGATCGTTTCTGCGAGGCGATGATCGCGATCCGCGCCGAGATCGCCGCCATCGCCGCCGGCACTGCTCGACCGGGCCGACAACCCGCTGAAGCACGCGCCGCACACCGCCGCCGAGGTGATGGCGGAGCGCTGGACGCACCCCTATTCGCGCGCGCAGGCGGCGTTCCCGCTGCCCTGGGTGGCGGCGGCGAAATACTGGCCGCCGGTCAAGCGCGTCGACAATGTCTATGGCGACCGCAACCTGGTCTGCACCTGCGCGCCGCTGGAGGCGTACGCCGAGGCGGCGGAGTAGACGGTCACGCGGTATCCTCGGGGCCGGGAAGCGCGTCCCGCAAAGCCGCCAGGCAGTCGCCCAACGTCGCATCGAGCGTTTCGTGCATGACGGTCTGGAATGGTTGCAGGTCATCGGCCCGCGACCCGTGTTCCAGCGGGTCGAGATAGCGGCTCCGATCCTCCGGCCGCACCGCCAGAGGCAGGTACCCGGCGCGGAACAGCAGCATTTCATGCTGGGTGGAAGCCTGCAGCTCCGGCACTATCGTGTCGGATACAACCATCTAGCGGTTCGCGCCGGGTTGCCACAGGACGTCGGCGCGGCCGGCGTCGTTCAGCACGCGGGCCAGGATGAACAGGTGGTCCGACAGGCGATTAAGGTAGCGCAGCACGAGGGGATTGACCGCTTCCTCGGCCGTCAGCGCCACCACCGTCCGCTCGGCGTGGCGCGCGGCGGTGCGGGCCAGATGTGCGTAGGCCGCGCCCGGCGTGCCGCCGGGGAGGATGAAGCTGGTGAGCTTCGGCAGTGCAGCGTTCATCGCCGCGGCCTCGGCTTCCAGCCGCAGCACCGGCGCCTCGTTCAGCCGCAAGCGGGCGCCGGCTTCCCCGGGGACGCAGAGATCGGCGCCGAGGTCGAACAGGTCGTTCTGGATGCGGGCCAGCATCGCGTCCTCGGCCAGTCCGCCGGTATGCAGCCGCAAAATGCCGATGGCGGCGTTCGCCTCGTCCACCGCGCCGATCGCGACGATGCGCTTCGCGTCCTTGCGCACGCGCGCACCGTCGCCGAGCGAGGTTTCTCCCGCATCGCCGCCGCGGGTGACCACCGTATCGATGCGAACCATGCCCGCCGCTCCCGTGCCGATTGGGTCGCGATGCTTCCCACACGCCGTATCTGGGCGGCAAGCGTCATTGGTCCACCCGGAAGCGGACCTGCAGCTTGAAATCCGAGTCGACCGGCCTGCCATCCTGCATTCCTGGGTGGAAGTGCCAGCCCAGAACCGCGTTGCGGGCAGCGTCGTCGAGGGCGCGGTAGCCGGAACTGCGGACGATATCGACGGCGGCGGGGATGCCGGCCGGCGTGATGTGGATCAGCAGACCGACATCGCCTTCTTCACCTCGACGCGCGGCCTCCCGCGGATAGATCGGCTCGGCGTTGTGGTAGCGCGCATCCGGACCGGCCGAGATGACGTTCTGCGAGTCCTCGACCGTCGCGTTGGTCAGGCTGTCGGTGCCGCCGAGATTCATCTCGGGGGATGGCGGTGCGGGCGGTGCCGGCGGCTTGGGCGGCGGCGCAGGTGATGGCGTGGGCCGTGGCGGTGGCGGTGGCGGTGGCGGCGGAGATGCTGGCTTCGGTGGCGGCGCGGTCTGCGGTTGCGGGGGTGGCGGCGAGGGGGCCGGCGGCGCGGGTTGCGGCGATGCCGGGGCTGAGGGCGACGGCGGCGTTGGCGCGGGCGCGGGCTCGGCGTCCGGCCGGGGCGGCGGAGGCGGCGGCACGGGTGGCGCCGGTTGCTGCGGCGTCGGCGGTGCGGGGGGTGGCAGCGGCTGTGGTGCCGGTGGGGCCGGGGCGGGCGTCCGTGGCGGCGCCGGCGCCGTGGGCGGTGTCGGCGGTGTGGAGGGTGTCGGCTGTGCCGGGGGCGTCAGCGGTTTGGGCGGCGCGGGTGGTTTGGGCGGCGCCTGCGGGACAGGCGGTTGCGGTTTCGGCGCCGGCGGCGGCTGGGGCTTGCCGCTGCCTTTCTGCTCCACCATCACCAGCTCGACAGTGGCCTGCGCGGGCGCCGGTTTCACGCCGCGGTGCAGCGGCGCGACCAGGAGTGCCAGGATCATCGCGTGCAGCGCCAGCGAGATCCCGATGGCGAGGCCGATCCACGTCCGCCGATCGGGCAGTGTGGCGCGGCGGCGCCGCTCGGGGAGCTGCTTCGGTGCGGTCAGCCGATCGGCCATCAGGCGGTCAACGCGCAGTCAATGGGCGGGCGATCAAAGCACGGGAACGCCGTGCGCCTTGGCTTTCGCCTCCGGCTCCACATGGATCGTGACGACCAGATGTGGCATCTCGGCGAGCAGCGCCTCCTCGATACGATCGCAGATCGCGTGCGAGTTGGCGACGCTCATGCTGCCTGGCACGACCAAGTGGAATTGCAGGAAGGTCAGCCGGCCAGCCTGGCGCATCCGTAGGTCATGCGCCTCCAGCGCGCCCTCGGCGTGGGTCGCCACCAGTTCCCGCACCTTGTCGAGCACGGCGGGCTCCGGCGCCTCGTCCATCAGGCCGCCGACCGAGCTGCGGATCACCTTGGTGCCCGACCACAGCACATAGATGCCCGTTGCCGCGGCCAGCAGCGGGTCGAGCGCCAGCAGGCCGCTGGTTACCGCGATGCTGATGCCGAGGATGATGCCGATGGAAGTGACCACGTCGCCGAGCAGGTGCCGGCCGTCCGCGCCGAGGGCCGGGGAGCGCAGGCGGCGGCCGACCCGCAGCAGCGTGACCGACCAGGCGCCGTTGATGGCGGTGGCTACCGCCGTCAGCGAGAGGCCGAGCCACGGCGTCGCCAGCGGCATCGGCATCCGCCAGCTGTAATAGGCGTGGCTGAAGATCGAGATGGCGGCGACGACGATCATCACGCCCTCGACCACCGCGGCGAAGAATTCGGCCTTGTCGTGGCCGTACGGATGGTTGGCGTCGGCGGGCTTGGCGGCCAGCCGCAGCGCGAACAGCGCCACGGCGGAGCCAGCGACGTTCACCGTGCTCTCCAGCGCGTCGGAATAGAGGGCGGCGCTGCCGGTCAGCCACCAGGCTGCCGCCTTCAGCACCAGGACCAGCACGCCCAGGAGGACGCTGCCTGCGGCAAAGCGTTCCGCTCGGGTCATCAAGACGGTTCCGGATGTCGCGGCCGGCGGCCTCGGCCGGCGATCGGTTCAGGTGATGGTGAAGTGCGCCTCGGTCGGCTTTCCGGCGGTGCCGTTGATCGGCAGGATATCCTGCGGACAGGCGGAAAAGGCAATCACCAGGTCCATCTCGGCGCGTAGCCGAACGTAACAGCCGGGGGTGGAGACCGGCGCGTCGAACGACAGGTCCCCGCCGGGCGTCCAGGGTATGTTCATGAACAGGTTGAGCGGGCTGGGCGTCTCGGGCGGGGTCAGGCCGAGGTCGCGCAGCGCCTGTGCCAGATTGTCGGTGCAGTTGTCGTGATAGTCGGTGCAGCCGAGCTGTTCGTAGCGATAGCGGTCGCAGGCGGCCATCAGCGTGTCGTGGACGCCGCCGGCGGTGTCCTCGGTCAATGTCAGGATCGGCCGCCGCTGGTTGGTCAGCAGCGTATCGCCGACATGCGGGACGATGTGGTGATGGGTGGCGCGGCTGTGCTCCATCGACATGAATTCGCCGAGGTCGCGCCGGTTGAACGCCCAGGTATCGACCACCTGTTCGCCATGCGTATTGATGACGGTGACGGTCTGGCCCGTGGTGACGAAGGCGGCCTTGCCGCGCCGTGCCGGGATGGTGATTTGGCTCATCGTCGATATGCCTTTTCTGGCAGCCCTTGCCGGTGCCGTGCGGGCGCCGTCCCCGGTGCGACGCTGCCACAACAAGCGCATATCTTGAAGCCGCGTTTGCCGGCAGACTGCGGGGCGTGCGGGCGGAGAGCGGTGGGATGCCGATGACGGGCGGATTGCGCGGGGCCGGGGCGATGCGGGCGATGTCGGCATGACGCTGTCGATCACCGCGCGCTGCGCGCGCACCGGCATGGTGGGAATCGCCATCTCCTCCTCCTCCCCTGCCGTCGCGGCGCGCTGCGCGTGGACCGAGGCCGGGGTCGGCGCCGTGGCGACGCAGAACATCACCGATCCGCGGCTCGGCCTGCTCGGACTCGATCTGCTGCGGCGCGGACATGGCGCGGCTTCGGTGGTGGCGCAGCTGGTGGCGGCGGGCCGGTTCCCCGCGTTCCGCCAGCTTGCGGTTGTCGATCAGGACGGCGCGACGGCGAGCCACACCGGCGCGCGGGCGCTGGGCCTCAACGGCGCCGTGCCGGGTGCCGGCTGCATCGCCGCGGGCAACCTGCTGGCGAGCCTGGACGTCCTGCCGGCGATGGTCACCGCGTTCAGCGCGGATCCCGGCCTGCATCTGGCCGAGCGCCTGCTGCGTGCGCTGGAGGCGGGTGCGGCGGCGGGCGGCGAGGCAGGGCCGCTGCACTCGGCCGGGCTGCGGGTTTCCGACCGCCACGTGTTTCCGATCTGCGAGCTGCGTTTCGATTGGAGCGACGCGCCGATCGCCGATCTGCGCCGCGCCTGGGACGTCTATCAGCCGCAGATGGCGGATTACCTGCAGCGCGCGGTCGATCCGACGGCCGCCCCCGGCTATGGCGTGCCGGGGGACCAGGGGTAGCGCCGCGCGCTCGCGCACCCGCTAGTGTCGCCGCATGGGTTCTCCCGCCGACCTGATCGCGATCCTGCTGTGCCTCGCGGCCGGCGTGGCGACGATCAATCACCGCTTCATCCACCTGCCGCGTGCCATTGCGCTGCTGCTCGGGTCGCTGGGGCTGGCCGGGCTGATCGCGGCGATCGATCCGTTCGTCGCACCCGACCTTTCCGGCTGGGTGCGCGCGATGCTGGGCGATGCCGCGCTGCCGCAGGTGTTGCTGGACATCGTGCTCGGGCTGTTGCTGTTCGCCGCCAGCCTGCATGTCGACCTGACCGAGTTGCGGCGGCAGAAATGGGCTGTGCTGGCGCTCGCCACGACAGGCGTGATGATCGCCACGGCCGTGTTCGGCTCTGGCGTCTGGGTGCTGTTCCGGTTCGCCGGTTCGCCGATCCCGCTGGGCTGGTGCATGGTGCTGGGTGCGGTGCTGGCGCCGACCGATGCGGTGGTTGTCGGCGCGCTGCTGGACCATGCGCCGCTGCCATCGGCGCTCAAGACCGCGATCTCCGGCGAGAGCCTGTTCAACGACGGCGCCGGCGTCGTGCTGTTCCAGATCACGCTGCGCCTCGCGCAGGGCGAGCATGGGCTGGTCGGTCACGGGCAGGTCGCGATCGCCCTGGCCGTCGCCGGCGTCGGCGGCGGCGCGCTGGGCTGTGCGACCGGCGCGCTCGCCGCGCGGCTGATGCGGTGGGTGGACGAGCCAGGATTGCGGCTGATGATCTCGCTCGCGCTGGTGACCGGCACCTATCGCGCCGCCGATCTGCTCGGGCTGTCGGGGCCGACCGCGGTGGTGGCCTGCGGCCTCGCGTTGCGGATGCTGGCGCCGCGCGACGCCGCCGGGCGGTCGCTGATCGACGAGATCACCGGTTTCTGGCACGTCATCGACGAACTGCTCAACGCGATGCTGTTCCTGCTGATCGGGTTCGAGCTGTTTGCCGTCAATCTGCGTCTGGTCGTGCTGCTGCCGGTGATCGGCGCGCTGCCACTGGCGTTGTTCTCGCGGATGGCGGGGGTGGTGCTGCCCACGCTGGTGCTGCGCGGTGCGGGGCCGCGGCAGCGGCGGGGCATGGCGGTGCTGACCTGGGCGGGCCTGCGCGGCGGCGTGTCGATCGCGCTGGCGTTGACCCTGCCGGGCAGCCCGTATCGCGGCCGGCTGATCGTGGTGTGCTACGCGGTCGTGGTGTTTTCGATGCTGGTGCAGGGCCTGACGATGCCCCAGGTGATCCGCCGGCTGTACGGCACGGCGGACGAGGGGGCGTGACCGTCCTTGCTATCGCCCGTACAGCCGGTCCAGCACGTCCGCGTAGGCGCGCATCACCAATGGCCGCCGCACCTTTTGCGTCGGCGTCAGCAGGCCGTTGTCGATGGTGAACGGCGGAACGATCGCGTGCTTGCGAATGCGCTCGGTCACCGAGAGCCGCGTGTTGACCCGGCCGACGGCGGCCGCGGCGCCCGCCTCGTCCTGGCCCTCGGCCGGTACCACCAGCGCGGTCAGACCTGCCCGACCATCGCCGAGCACCACCGCCTGCGCGATCTCCGGTTCGGCAATCAGCAGACCCTCGATCTTGGCGGGGGAGACGTTCTCGCCGCCCGAGAGCACGATCATGTCCTTCTTGCGGTCGGTGATGCGCAGATAGCCGTCCGCATCCTGCGCGCCGATGTCGCCGGTGTGCAGCCAGCCGTCACGGATGGCGACGGCGGTGTCGGCTGGATCGCGCCAGTAGCCGTCCATCACCAGATCGCCGCGCACCAGGATTTCGCCGTCCTCGGCGATGCGCAGCTCGACGCCGCGCAGCGGCGTGCCGACCGAGTGTCGATGCGGATCGCGTCCGGCGGGTTGGCGGAGATCACCGGCCCCGCTTCGGTCTGGCCGTAGCCCTGCATCACGATCAGGCCGAGGCCCAGGAAGAAGCGCCCGACCTCCGGCTCCAGCCGCGCGCCGCCCGACATCGCCGCGCGCAGCCGGCCGCCGAAGCGCGCGCGCACCTTGGCGCGCACCAGGCGGTCCAGCAGCGGATCGAGCAGCCGATCCCCGAGCGGACGCCGTGCGTCGCTGGCCATGCGCGGATGCCGACTCGCCATCGCGCGGTGGAACAGGGCCTGCCGCCAGCCGGCTCTGCCGCGCGACCTGCGCCAGCACGCGGGCGCGGATCACTTCCAGCACCCGCGGCACGACGGTCATGATGGTCGGCCGCACCGTCAGCATGTCGGCGGCCAGATGCTCGACGCCGCGGGCGATAGACGATCTCGGTGCCGATGCTGGGCAGGAAGAACTGCCCGACCGTGTGCTCGTAGCTGTGCGAGAGCGGCAGGAAGGACAGGTAGGTCTCGTCCTTCAGGCGCAACGGGCGGATCAGCTCCACGGCACCGCGGCAGTTCGACAGGATCGAGCGGTGCGGCAGCATCACACCTTTGGGCGCGCCGCCGGTGCCCGACGTGTAGATCAGGCAGGCGAGGGCATCGCGCGGGATCAGCGCCGCCTCGGCCGCGATGTCGTCCGGGCGGCATCGTCGCCGGCGACCAGGTCGGGCCAGGGGAGGATGCGCGGCGGTCCGTCGGCGGCGTCCGCGCCGTCCATCACCACCAGCAGGTCGAGGCCGCGCCGCCTGCCGCGAGCTTCCCGGCCAGCGCGGCGGAGGAGACGATGGCGACGACGCGCGCCGCTGTCGCGCAGGATATGCGCGTGGTCGTCGACCGTGTTGGTGGTGTAGGCCGGCACCGGGACGGCGCGGATCGCCATCAGCGCGGTCTCGGCGATCGGGTATTCCGGGCGGTTCTCCGAGCAGATCAGCACCCGGTCGCCGGCGGCAACCCCGGCGGCGCGCAGCTGCCGGGCGGCGGCGGCGGCGGCCGGGCGAAGCGGCCCCAGGTGATGGCGTGCCAGGCGCCGCCGCGGAAATGCGCGCAGCATCGGCCGGTCCGGCCAGTCCGCGCGCCAGCGCGAACATCATCGCGGCCAGATTGGGCCAGGTCCCGTAACCCGCCACGCCGCCCCCGTCCCGCGTTCGTTCCCTCGCCCGGTCGAAAGGGCTGTCCTCAGCGCAACCCTTTGACCTGTCTCGCGTCCAGCCTACATGAGTTGGACATGAAAACAGCATAGGACGATCCCCGACATGCGGCAGTTCGCCCAAGCCCTTGCGTCCGCCCCGCCTGCCGATGGCGCAGACGACCTGCCGGCCTGGGATCTGTCGGACCTGTATCCCGCGGCCGAAGCACCGGCGGTGGAAGCCGACTTCGCCGCCGCCGACAGTGCGGCGCGCGCCTTCGCCGACGGCGCATGCCGGCACGCCTGGCGGCGCTGGCCGGCGCCGCTCTGGCCGCGGCCATCGCCGAATACGAGCGGATCGAGGAGATCCTCGGCCGGCTGATGTCCTACGCGCAGCTGCTGTTCAGCGGCGATTCGACCGATCCGCAGATCGGCCGCTTCTACCAGACCGTGACCGAGCGGGTGACCGCGATCAGCAGCCACCTGATGTTCTTCACGCTGGAGCTGAACCGGCTGGACGACGCGGTGCTGGAGACAGAAGCTGGCCGACCCGGCGCTGGCCCGCTGGCGGCCCTGGCTGCGCGACCTGCGCGTGTTCCGCCCGCACCAGCTGTCCGACGAGCTGGAAAAGCTGCTGCACGAGAAGGAGGTCACCGGCCGCGCCGCCTGGAGCCGGCTGTTCGACGAAACCATCGCCGGCATGCGCATACCGTTGGGCGGCGAGGAACTGACCGTCAGCGCCGCGCTGAACAAGCTGTCGGACGCACGACCGCATCGGTGCGCGAGGCGGCCGGGCACGGCGATCGGCGCGGCGTTCGGCGATCGCCGGCGGCTGTTCGCGCTGATCACCAACACGCTGGCCAAGGACAAGGAGATCATCCGACACGTGGCGGCACTACTCCGCGCCCCGCCAGCAGCCGCAACCGCGCCAACATGGTGGAGGACGAGGTGGTGGACGCGCTGGTCGCCGCCGTCACCGCCGACTACCCGCGCCTGTCGCATCGCTACTACGCGATGAAGGCGAAGCTGGCTCGGTCTGGAGAAGCTGCAGCACTGGGACCGCAACGCGCCGCTGCCCGACGACGACGACCGGCTGATACCGTGGGACGAGGCACGCAACCGCGTGCTGACCGCCTATGGCGCGTTCAGCCCGGAGCTGGCCAATCGTGGGCCAGCGCTTCTTCGAAGCGCCCTGGATCGACGCGCGGCTGCAGCCCGGCAAGTCGGGCGGCGCCTTCGCGCACCCGACCGTGCCGTCCGCGCATCCCTATCTGCTGCTGAACTACCACGGCCGCACGCGCGACGTGATGACGCTGGCGCACGAGCTGGGCCACGGCGTGCACCAGGTGCTGGCGGCCGATCAGGGCTACCTGATGTCCGGCACGCCGCTGACGCTGGCCGAAACCGCCAGCGTGTTCGGCGAGATGCTGACCTTCCGCGCCATGCTGGATGCCGAGGCGAGCCCGGCACGCCGGCGCATCATGCTGGCGGCCAAGGTCGAGGACATGCTGAACACGGTGGTCCGCCAGACCGCGTTCTACCGGTTCGAGACGCTGCTGCACGACGAGCGGCGCGGCGGCGAATTGCTGCCCGAACGGATCGGCGAGATCTGGCGGCAGGTGCAGACCGAAAGCCTCGGGCCCGGCGTTCGAGTTCACGCCCGAATACGACGTGTTCTGGGCCTACGTGCCGCACTTCATCCATTCGCCGTTCTACGTTTACGCCTATGCCTTCGGCGACTGCCTGGTGAACGCGCTGTATGCGGTGTTCCAGTCCGGGCATCCTGGGTTCCAGGCGAAATACCTGGACATGCTGCGGGCCGGCGGCACGCAAGCGGCACAAGGAACTGCTGGCGCCGTTCGGGCTCGATGCCTCCGACCCGGCGTTCTGGAAACGCGGATTGGACGTGATCGCCGGCTTCATCGACGAGCTCGAGGCGACCAGCTGATGGCCGACGAAGGACGATGCGTACCATCTTCGGCGAGTTGCGCCGCTTCGCGCGCACCTCGGGTGCCGTCGGCGGCATCGCGGCGCGCGTCGCGGGCGAGCGGGTGTTCGGCATCCGCACCAACCGCGCCAGCCATGCCGAGGATCTGAAAACCATCCTGGGCGGCCTGAAGGGGCCGCTGATGAAGGTGGCGCAATTCCTGTCCACCGTGCCCGACGCGCTGCCGGCGGAATACGCCGCCGAACTGGCGCAGCTGCAGGCCAACGCGCCGCCGATGGGCTGGGCCTTCGTCCGCCGGCGCATGAGCAGCGAGCTGGGCCCGGACTGGGAAAGCCGCTTCGCCAGCGTTCTCCCGCGAGGCCGCCGCCGCGGCCAGCCTGGGGCAGGTGCATCGCGCGACGCTGCCCGACGGCGAACTGGTCGCCTGCAAGCTGCAATATCCGGACATGGCCAGCACGGTGGAGGCCGATCTGCGCCAGTTGAAGGTCGCCATGGCGATCTATCCACCGCATGGACGGCGCGATCCAGCAGGAGGAGATCTACAAGGAACTCGTCGAGCGCCTGCGCGAGGAACTGGATTACGGGCGCGAGGCCGCGCAGATGCGGCTCTACGGCCTGATGCTCGGCAACGATCCGACCGTGCACGTGCCGGTGCCGTTCGCCGGATTCTGCACCAAGCGGCTGCTGACGATGACGTGGCTGGACGGCGGCCCGCTGATGCGCCGGCTGGAGGAGGACCCGCCGCAGGAGGAGCGCAACCGGATCGCCGAGGCGCTGTTCCGCGCCTGGTACGTGCCGCTCTATCGCTACGGCGTGATCCATGGCGACCCGCATCTGGGCAACTACCAGGTGCGGCCCGACGGCACGGTGAACCTGCTGGATTTCGGCGCGATCCGCGTCTTTCCGGCGAAGTTCGTGCGCGGCGTGATCGATCTGTATCGAAGCGGTGCGCGACAACGACGACGACAAGGCGCACCACGCCTACACCACCTGGGGCTTCACCGATCTGTCGCGCGAGAAGATGGCGGTGCTGAACCTGTGGGCGCAGTTCCTGTACGAGCCGCTGATGCGAGGACCGGGTGCGCCGCATCCAGGAAACCGACGATCCGCAATATCGGCCGCGAGGTGGCCGAACGGGTGCATGCCGGTCTGAAGCGCACCGGCGGGGTGAAGCCGCCGCGCGAGTTCGTGCTGATGGACCGATCCGCGATCGGGCTGGGCGGCGTGTTCCTGCGCCTGGGCGCGGAGCTGAACTGGTCGCGCCTGTTCCACGACCTGATCGCCGACTTCGACAGCGATGCGCTGGCGGCGCGCCAGGCGGCGGCGCTGGCTCAGGCGGGGGTGCCGCCGTCGTCCTGACGTGGCGCCGGAGCCCGGATGAACGCGGTCCACACGGGATCGGGTTGCCAGATGCGGTCAAGGTCGGCGCGTGCGCGGGCCGCGTCCATGCCCAGCACGTCGCGGCGGTAGCGATAGAAGAACGCCGAGACGCGGTAGTTGGCGATGCAGTGGACGTGCAGCTTCTCCTCGCCCGACGCCTCGACGGCGGCGCGGAAGGCGGCGAAGTCCTGCTCGGTCGGGTGGCCGAAATCGACCGGGATGTGGACATAGGTCATCCCGAGGGCGGCGACGCTGGCGCCCTCGTCCGGCAGTGCCTTCTCGTGCGTGTGCAGGCCGAGATTGATGACCCGGCGTACGCCGAGGGCCGCGATGGCAGCCAGCTGCGCCTCGGTCGGCTGGCCCGAGGTGGTGATCCGGTCGTCGAGGCGATGCCAGTTGTAGATGGATACGGGATCGGCCATGCCGGTGGCGTAGCAGACCGGCGCCTGTCCACCAAGGTGGGCGGGCTGTCGCCGGCCGTGCCAGCGGTGTAGAGGCTGGCGGTCATGCGGTCCCCGACGATGCTGCGCCTGACCGAGGTCAGGCTTCCGCTCGACCACGACGAGGCCGCGCTGCGTGCCGCCGCGGCCGAGCGGCTGGGCAGCCGCGCCGGCGCGCTGGCGGAGGTGCGGGTGTTCCGCCGTGCGGTGGATGCCCGCAAGCGCAGCGCGGTGGTGTTTTCCTACACGCTGGACGTGACGCTGGCGGACCCTGGCCTGGCGGCGCAGCTGGCGGCGCGACCCGGCGTGCGGCCAACGCCCGACGAGTCGTATCGCTTCGTGGCAACGGCGCCGCCAGGGCTGCTGCGGCGCCCGGTGGTGATCGGGGCCGGGCCGTGCGGGCTGTTCGCCGCCCTGCTGCTGGCGCAGATGGGGTTCCGTCCGCTCATCCTGGAGCGTGGGCGCGTGGTGCGGGAGCGCACCAAGGACACCTGGGGCCTGTGGCGGCGCGGCGTGCTGGACCCCGGCAGCAACGTGCAGTTCGGCGAGGGGGGCGCCGGAACCTTCAGCGACGGCAAGCTCTACAGCCAGATCAAGGACCCGCACCATTTGGGCCGCAAAGTGCTGGAGGAGTTCGTCGCCGCCGGCGCGCCGCCGGACATCCTGACCGAGGCGCATCCGCATATCGGAACGTTCCGTCTGGTGACGATGGTCGAGCGCCTGCGCGCCGGCATCGAAGCGTTGGGCGGGGAATACCGGTTCGGCGCCAAGGTTGCCGACCTGCTGATCGAAACCGGAGAGGACGGCACGCGCCGGATGCGCGGTGTGGTGCTGGAGGGCGGCGACGCGATCACCGCCGATCACGTGGTGCTGGCGGTCGGCCACAGCGCGCGCGAGACCTTCGCGATGCTGGAGGCGCGCGGCGTTCACATCGAGGCCAAGCCGTTCTCGCTTGGCGTGCGCATCGAGCATCCGCAGTCGCTGATCGACCGCAACCGCTGGGGTGACTTCGCCGGCCACCCGCGGCTGGGTGCCGCGGAATACAAGCTGGTGCATCACTGCACGGGCAAAGGTGCCGCGCGCGGCCGCACCGTCTACAGTTTCTGCATGTGCCCGGGCGGCACGGTCGTCGCAGCAACCTCCGAACCCAATCGTGTCGTCACCAACGGCATGAGCCAGTATTCGCGCAACGAACGCAACGCCAATTCCGGCCTGGTGGTGGGCATCACGCCCGCCGACTACCCGGGCGGCGTGATGGCGGGGGTGGCGTTCCAGCGGGAGTGGGAATCGCGCGCCTTCGTTGCGGGCGGCAGCACCTATGCGGCACCCGTCCAGCTGGTGGGCGATTTCCTGGCGGGGCGCCCGAGCACGCGGTTGGGCAGCGTGATCCCGTCTTACCGACCCGGCGTGACGCCGACCGACCTGTCGCGGTGCCTGCCGGATTTCGTGGTGGCGGCGCTGCGCGAGGCGCTGCCGGCGTTCGCGCGCCAGATCGACGGCTACGCGATGGACGATGCGGTGATGACGGGGGTGGAGACCCGAACCTCGGCCCCGGTGCGGATCACGCGCGGGCGGGACTTGCAGAGCGTGAACACGCGGGGACTCTATCCCGCCGGGGAGGGTGCCGGCTATGCCGGCGGGATTCTTTCCGCGGGGGTGGACGGGATCAGGGTGGCCGAGGCGGTGGCCTTGGATAGCGTGGGCGGCGATTGAAGGTCATTGGAGCCTTTCGCATCGCGATGGCTGGCTTCCGAGCCGTGACCCTTTTACCCGCCCGCGCAGCCGTGATCGGGCAGGACCGCTATTTCCCGCCGAGGGCGATTTGTAGATTGAAGCCGGCGAAGATCTGCCAGACCGGGACGCCGACGCCGCTGCGGATCACCGAGTATTGCGGTTCGGCGAACAGGTTCAGCGTCAGCTTGCCGACAGTCCAGACCTTGCCGAGGCCGAAGCCCAGGGGAATGACCGAGGTATGGCGCGCGCCGCCCAGGTCGAACGACCAGATCCCGGTGGAACGCAGGTAGAAGGCGAGCGGCAGGTTGTAGGTGAAGATCGGCTGAGCGGTCAGCGTCTGTGCCGTCGCGCGCGACGGGTCCCCGGCGAAGGAGTGCTGGTAGGTGACAAGCCCGGCCGACACGCCCCAGGGGTGTTCGGCCACGGCGAACACGGCGCCGCCCGCCTGCCACTTGCCGGCGCCGGTGTCGATGCTGGTCGCCGTTGGTGCGACCAGCACCGGGCCGACCGCCAGCGTTACGCCGTGGACCGGCAGCACAAACAGATCGTACACGCTGAAATCGCCGAGGCCGGTGGCGCTGCCGTTCGGGAACGTCGGATTGGTGAGCGCCGGCAGTGTCACGCGCACCAACTGCGGCACCCCGAACGTATCGACCGGCAGGATGCCGCGCAGCAGGAACTGGTTGGACCGGCGTCCGGGCTCGCGGTTCAGATCGGGTGTGAAATAGTCCTGCAGGTTGATCGTGATCTTCGGGGTCAGCGGATTGTTCGCCGCGTTGACTTCATCCGCCGCCGAGGGTGCGGCGGGTGGCGCCTGCTGGGCTGCAAGGGGCATGGCGTGCATGAGCCACGCCACCAAGGCAGCGGGCGCCGCGATCGTCCAACGCCTCGCCGCCATGGTGTCGGTTCCCGTCAACACAGAACGTTCGTCGTCTGTGACTAACGGTTGTGTCGCCGGCGTTCAATACGCGTCCGAACGGCTGCCCCGCGGTTGCCAGGAGCCGCGATAGGCGCTTAGGCTGATCCTCTAAGCCAGACCGGCCCGCCAAGCCGGCGCCTTGCAACCAGTGCGACGGGCAACCAGTGCGACGGGGGTGGACGGGGATGAAGGTCGGAGACGCGATCGCTGAGATCATGAAGCGCGAGGGTATCGATATCCTTTGCGGCTATCCCGTCAACCATCTGATCGAGTTCGCAGCGAAGCTGGATATCCGCCCTGTGATGGTCCGTCAGGAGCGCATCGGCCTGCACATGGCAGACGCGATTTCGCGCCTGTCCTCAGGCAAGACCATCGGCGCGTTCTGCATGCAGCACGGTCCGGGGACCGAGAACGCCTATGGCGGCGTCGCGCAATGCTACGGCGAGTCAGTACCCGTTCTGGTGCTGCCGATGGGCTATCCCCGCCGCATCGCGCAGATCGATCCGAATTACCGGCCCACCGTCAGCATGGCTTCGATCACCAAGAGTGCCGAGACGATCAACCTGCCGGGCGAGGTGGTGAACATCTTCCGCCGCGCCTTCAGCAAATTGCGCAACGGTCGCGGCGGCCCTGTTCTGGTGGAAATCCCAACCGACATGTGGAACGAGGAGGTTCCCGAGCCGCTGGACTACACGCCGGTTTCCCGCACGCGATCGGGCCCCGACCCGAGCGACGTGCGCCGCGCCGCCGCGATGCTGGCCGCCGCCAAGCGCCCGGTGATCTATGCCGGGCAGGGCGTGCATTACGCCGAGGCTTGGCCGCAACTGAAGCAGATCGCGGAACTGCTGGGCGCCCCCGTCTGCACCAGCCTGGGCGGCAAGAGTGCGTTCCCGGAGAACCATCCGCTGTCGCTCGGCTCGGGCGGCAACGCCATTCCGAAGCCAGTGCACCATTTTCTGCACAATGCCGACCTGATCTTCGGCATCGGCTGCAGCTTCACCGAAACGAATTTCGGCGTGGCGATGCCGAAGGGCAAGACGATCATCCATGCCACGCTCGATCCCGACCACCTGAACAAGGACATCCGCTGCACCGTCGGGCTGGCAGGCGACGCGGCGCTGACGCTGGAGGCGCTGATCGCCGCGCTGGACATCAAGGCGCCGCGCGACGCCGGCGCCGTCACGCGCGAGATCGCCGAGATCCGCGAGGGCTGGATGGCGGAATGGAAGCCGCTGCTGACCAGCAACGACACGCCGCTGAGCCCGTATCGCGTGATCTGGGACCTGCTGCATACGGTCGATGTGAAGAACACCATCATCACGCATGATGCCGGCAGCCCGCGCGACCAGATTTCTCCGTTCTGGGTATCGACCGAGCCGCTGTCGTATCTGGGCTGGGGCAAGACGACGCAGCTTGGCTACGGTCTTGGTCTGGCGCTTGGTGCGAAGCTGGCACGGCCCGACAAACTGTGCATCAACGTCTGGGGCGATGCCGCGATCGGCTTCACCGGGATGGACTTCGAGACGGCGGTGCGCGAGCGGATCCCGATCATGTCGATCCTGTTCAACAACTTCTCGATGGCGATCGAGCTGAAGGTGATGCCGATCTCGACGGAGAAATTCCGCTCGACCGACATCTCGGGCGATTATGCCGCGATGGCGCGCGCCTTCGGCGGCTATGGCGAGCGGGTGACGACGCCCGACGAGATCGTGCCGGCGATCCGGCGCGGCATCGAGCAGACCAAGGCGGGCAACCCGGTGCTGCTGGAATTCATCACCGGCAAGGAGACGCGGATCTCCAAGGTCTTCTAGCCGGTCACGAGCCGGCCCGGGGGGAAACGAAAACAATGGCCAGCGTTGCGATCAGGAACGTTCGCAAGGCGTTCGGCTCGACCCAGATCCTGCACGGCGTGAGCGTCGATATCGACGATGGCGCGTTCGTCATCCTGGTGGGGCCGTCCGGCTGCGGCAAATCGACGTTGCTGCGCATGATCGCGGGGCTGGAGAACATCACCAGCGGCGAGATCGCGATCGGCGGGCGGGTGGTGAACGACGTGCCGCCCAAGGCGCGCGACATCGCAATGGTGTTCCAGAACTACGCGCTGTATCCGCACATGACGGTGCGCGACAACATGGCGTTCTCGCTGAGCGTGGCGAAGGCACCGAAGCCGGTGCAGGAACAGCGTGTCGCGCGTGCCGCCGAGATCCTGGGCCTGGGGCAGCTGCTGGACCGTTATCCGCGCCAGCTTTCCGGCGGGCAGCGCCAGCGTGTGGCGATGGGGCGCGCCATCGTGCGCGATCCCCAGGTGTTCCTGTTCGACGAGCCGCTGTCCAACCTGGACGCCAAGCTGCGCGTGCAGATGCGCGCCGAGATCAAGGAACTGCATCAGCGCCTTGGCACCACCATCGTCTACGTCACGCACGATCAGATCGAGGCGATGACGATGGCCGACAAGATCGTGGTGATGAATGGCGGCAGGATCGAGCAGATGGGCGCGCCGCTGGAGCTGTACGACCGGCCGGCGAACGTGTTCGTCGCCGGCTTCATCGGCTCCCCGTCCATGAACTTCCTGCGCGGACGCGTGGCGGGCGGCCGCTTCCAGGCCGGACAGGATGTCGCGCTGCCCTTGCCGGAGGGGGCGAGCGCCAGCGACGGCCAGCCGGCGCTGTATGGCATCCGCCCGGAGCACATGGTGCTGCGGGGCGAGGGCGGGATACCGGCGGTGGTGCATGTGGTGGAACCGACGGGATCGGAGACGCAGGTGGTGGCGCAGGTCGGCGATGCGTCGATCCTGTGCGCCTTTCGGGAGCGGGTTTCGGCCAGACCCGGCGAGACCATCTGGATCGCGCCCGACCCGGCGCTGGCGCATATCTTCGATGCCGAGACCGGCCAGCGGCAAGTTGCAGCGAGAGCCTGACGCCCTGGCGACCGAGGACGAAACAAGGCCGGTCGATAAAGACCGGGAACGAAGGGAGAGCGGACCATGACGGACCTGACGAGACGGGGCACCCTGGGCATCGGCGCAGGGGCCATCGGTGCGGCTGCCATCGGTGCGGCGGCCCTGGGTGCCAGCACGATTCCGCTGGTGGGCGCGCAGGCAGCGGTGACGGACGTGCCGATGGCGGATGTGAAGCCGCCGAGCTTCCCGATCGAGAAGGGGGCTTCGCTGCACCTGATGCGGCCCGCCAAGTTCGTCGATCCGGACGAAACCATCTTCCGGTCCAACACCAAGGCGTTCACCGAGAAGACAGGCGTTCCGGTGCGCCTGGATTTCGTGAGCTGGGAGGATGTGCTGCCGCAAACCGCGGTTGCCGCCAACACCGGCGCCGGACCCGACGTGATCGTGGGCTTCAGCTCGGCGCCACAGATCTACGCCTCGAAGCTGGTGGACATGAGTGATCTTGCCAACTACCTGGGCGCCAAATACGGCGGGTGGTTCAACCTGGCCGAACTCTACGGGCGGAAATGGGGAACCAAGGACTGGATTTCGCTGCCGATGGGCGGCAGCACCGGGCCAGCCGTCTACCGCGTGTCCTGGCTGAAGGAAGCCGGCTACGAGAAGATCCCCAACGACCTCGATGGCTTCCTGACGATGTGCCAGAAGCTGAAGCAGAACGGCCATCCGGCCGGCTTTTCACTGGGGCATGCGCTGGGCGATGCCAACGGCTATGCCGAATGGCTGCTGTGGACGCACAACGCCTATCTGGTGGACGAGAACAACAAGGTCGCGATCGATTCGAAGGAAACCATCGCCGCGCTGAAATACGCGACCGAGCTGCAGAAGACGCTGATCGACGGTACATTGTCCTGGAACGACGCCGGCAACAACCAGGCATTCGCGGCCGGGCAGATCAGCCTGACCTTCAACGGTGTCTCGATCTACTACGCATTGAAGAATTCCAAGGACCCGGCGCAACGGGCGATGGGGGCGGATACCAGCCACCAGCTGCAGCCGACCGGCTTGGCGAAGGCGTCGTCGGTGCAGTCGGCGACCGTGATCAACGCGATGCTTTTCAAGCACAGCAAATACCCGAATGCCGCCAAGGAATACCTGCGCTTCATGATGGAGGCCGACCAGTACGGTCCCTGGCTGTCGGGCTGCCTGGGCTACTGGGCGGAGCCGCTGAAGTCGTATGCGCAGATGGCGTTCTGGAAGAGCGATCCGAACCTGATCCCGTTCTCCCAGGCGATGGATTCGATCTACTACGACGGCTACAAGGGTCCGATCTCGCCGGCGTCCAGCGCGGTTGCCGCGAACTACACGCTGGTGGACATGTTTGCATCCGTCGTCACCGGCAATGCGACGCCGGAGTCGGCGGCCAAGCAGGCGGCACGGGCCGCGGAGCGCTACTACAACAAGGCCTGATCGCAGCGGGCTGCCGGTGGCCGGCAGCCCGTCCTTCGCCGCGGGAAACACGATGGACGCCACGGCACCGACGCTGAGCTTCACCCGCCGGCCCGACACCTGGCTGGTGCGGCTGTTCGACTACAAGCCGTTCCTGCTGGCGATGTGCCTGCTGCCATCGGTCGGGCTGCTGCTGGTGTTCCTGACCTATCCGCTGGGCCTGGGGATATGGCTGTCCTTCACCGACAGCACGATCGGTCAGCCAGGCCATTACATCGGGCTGGAGAATTTCATATCGCTGTCCAGCGATCCGGTGTTCTGGATGTCGGTGACCAACACGATCTTTTACACCGCGACGACGACGGTGGCGAAGTTCTTCCTGGGCCTGTGGCTGGCTTTGCTGCTGAACCACGACATGCCTTTCAAGTCCTTCATCCGCGCGATCGTGCTGCTGCCCTTCATCGTGCCGACCGTGCTGTCGGCGATCGCGTGGTGGTGGATCTACTCGCCGCAGTTCTCGATCATCTCCTACGTCCTGGTCGACAAGCTGCATCTGCTGTCGCACAACATCGACTTCCTGGGCACGCCCTGGGCGGCGCGCTGGTCGCTGGTGGTGGCGAATATCTGGCGCGGCATTCCCTTCATCGCGATCACGCTGCTGGCCGGGCTGCAGACCATCCCGCCCTCGCTGTACGAGGCGGCGTTGCTGGACGGTGCGTCGGGCTGGCAACGCTTCCGGCGCATCACCATGCCGATGCTGACGCCGATCATGGCGGTGGTGCTGACGCTGACCATCCTGTTCACCTTCACCGACTTCCAGTTGGTCTATGCGATCACCCGGGGCGGCCCGTTCAACACCACGCATCTGATGGCGACACTGGCATTCCAGCGCGCCATCCCGGGCACGCAGCTGGGCGAGGGGGCGGCGATCGCGGTGGCGATGATCCCGTTCCTGCTGGTGGCGACGCTGGCCAGCTATTTCGGCCTGGGGCGGCGGAAGTGGCAGCAAGGCAGCGACAATGACTGACGTCGCGACCGAAGTCGCAGTCATCGAAACCCGCGCCCTGCGCGGCGACACGACCGAGCGCCTGTCATGGGATTCGCGCGCGCGCCGCTTCGTGACGATCTATCTGCCGCTGTCGATCTTCGTGATCGTGCTGCTGTTCCCGTTCTACTGGATGGCGATCACGTCGATCAAACCCGACGACGAGATGTACGACTACAAGCGGTTCAGCCCGTTCTGGGTGGCGCACCCGACGCTGCACAATTTCAAGGTGCTGCTGTTCGAGACGCAGTATCCGCACTGGCTGATGATCACCATGACGGTGGCGGTCGCCTCCACCGTGCTGTCGGTATTCTGTTCGGTTCTGGGCGCCTATGCCATCGCGCGGCTGCGCTTCCGCGGCGCGCAGGGGGTGGGGCTGGCGATCTACTTCGCCTACATGGTGCCGCCGTCGATCCTGTTCATTCCGCTGGCCAGCGTGATTTTCCAGTTCGGGCTGTACGACAACCCGCTGGCGCTGATCCTGACCTATCCGACCTTCCTGATCCCGTTCTGCACCTGGCTGCTGATCGGGTACTTCAAGTCGATCCCGTACGAGCTGGAGGAATGCGCGCTGATCGACGGCGCATCCCGTCTGCAGATCCTGTGGCGGATCACGCTGCCGCTGGCGGTTCCCGGCCTGATCTCGGCCGGCATCTTCGCCTTCACGCTGTCGTGGAACGAGTTCATCTACGCGCTGGCGTTCATCCAGTCGTCGGAAAACAAGACCGTGCCGGTGGCGATCCTGACCGAGCTCGTGACCGGCGACGTCTATCAGTGGGGATCGCTGATGGCGGGGTCGCTGCTCGGCTCGCTGCCGGTGGCGATCTTCTATTCGTTCTTCGTGGAGTATTACGTCTCCAGCCTGACGGGCGGGGTGAAGGAGTAGGCACATGCGGATCAAGACCGTTGAAACCATGCAGGCCGATGCCGGCTGGCGCATCTTCTCGTATCTGAAGGTCACCACCGATGATGGGATTGTCGGCTGGTCGGAGTTCAACGAGAGCTTCGGCAGCACCGGCCTGTCGGACGTGATCCGCGGGTTGACGCCGGTGCTGATCGGCCGCGATCCGCGCCGGTTCGAGCAGGTGACGGCGCATCTGCACGTGCTGACGCGGCAGTCGCGCGGCGGGCTGAACCAGCAGGCCATCGCGGCGATCGAGAACGCGCTGCTCGACATCACCGGCAAGGCCTATGGCGTGCCGGTCTGCGCGCTGTTCGGCGGCCCGGTGCGCGACCGCATCCCGGTCTACTGGTCGCATTGCGGCACCTATCGCGTGCGCAGTGCCGCGCTGATGGGCGTCAAGCCGCTGCACAGCATCGACGACCTGGCGGCGCACACGGCGGAGGTGAAGGCGCTGGGTTTCCGCGCCCTGAAGACCAACATCCTGCCGTTCGCCAACGGCACGCTGAACAGCTTCACGCCGGGCTTCGGGCGGACGCCGGGTTGGCCCGAGCTGAACTGGGACTACACGCTGACGCGCGGCGTCACCGATCAGCTGCTGGCGATCCGTTCCGCGATCGGGCCGGAGATGGGACTGATGCTGGACATCAACTTCCATTTCAAGACCGACGGGTTCCGCCGCGTCGCGGACGCGGTCGCGCCGGCCAACCTGACGTGGCTCGAGATCGACACGCACGACGCGCCGTCGCTGGCGCTTATCCGGCGGGATGCGCCGTGCCCGATCGCGTCCTGCGAGACGCTGCACGGCCGGCGTGAGTTCAAGCCGTTCCTCGAGAGCTACGCTATGGATGTTGGCATCGTCGACGTGGTGTGGAACGGGCTCGCGGAATCGCTGAAGATCGCGGCGATGGCGGATGTTTACGAAGTCAACGTCGCGCCGCACAACTTCTATGGCCACCTGTGCAGCATGATCAGCGCGCATTTCAGTGCCGCCGTGCCGAATTTCCGTATCATGGAAATCGATATCGACAGCGCGCCGTGGCGCGACGAGTTCTACACCTCCGTTCCGGTGATCGAGAACGGCGAACTGGTGATGCCGACCGCGCCAGGCTGGGGCATCGAGGTGAACGAGGCGGCGGTGCGGGCGCGCCCGCCGAAAGCGTGAGCAGACAGGAGAGCGATAGCGTGGCGAAATTCAAGATTGTCACCCCGGCCGGTGCCAGCTTCACCGTGGCCGGCGGCGGCTACGACCTGGAGATGGAGGCGCTGGAGGGGCTGGACGCCGAGATCGTCGAGGGTCCGACCGACCTGGAAGGATTCATCGCGGCGGCCAAGGATGCCGATGCGATCTATGCCAAGGGCATTCCGATCACCAAGGTCATCATCGACCGCCTGGAACGCTGCAAGCTGATCGCGTTGGGCAGCGTCGGCGTCGATAGTGTCGATGTCGCTGCCGCTACGGCGCGCAACATCCCGGTGACCAACTGTCCCGACACCTTCATCGAGGAAGTTGCCGACCATGCGATGACGCTGCTGCTGTCCGGCTTCCGACGGGTGATCGAGCAGGACCGCATGGTGCGCGAGGGCCGCTGGCGGGAGGGCCGGCCGGCGCTGCTGCAGATCCCGCGGCTGTGGGGCCAGACCCTGGGCTTCATCGCGTTCGGCCACGTCGCCCGCGCGGTCGCGACCGCGGGCCAAGCCGTTCGGCCTGCGCCTGATAGCCTACGACCCGTTCATCGAGGAATTGGTGATGACGCAGTACGGCGTGCAGCCGGCAACGCTGGCGGAGGTGTTGTCGCAGTCCGATTTCGTTTCGATGCACGCGCCGGCGACGCCGGAAGCGCAGGGCCTGCTGAAGGAGAAGCATTTTCGGCAGATGAAGCCGGGTGCGGTGTTCATCAATACCGGGCGCGGACCGACCGTGGACGAGGCGGCGCTGATCAAGGCGCTCCAGGAGGGTTGGATCGCACATGCTGCGCTCGATGTGCTGGAGGTGGAGCCGCCGGGCCACAACAATCCGCTGCTCAGCATGACCAACGTAACGCTGTCGCCGCACAACGCCTCGGCCTCGGCGCGCTTCGATCTCGCGCGCAAGCGGCGCGTGGGGCAGGAGCTGGCGCTGTCGGTCGCTGGCAAATGGCCGATGAGTTGCGTCAATCCGGCGGTGCTGGCCAAGACCGGGTTGCGCCGCTGGCAGCCGGTATCGATGGAGCGCGGTCCCAACAGCTGAGGCGGCCGTGGGGCCTTTTTAACGCCGCCCGGGCCGCAGCGCGCGCAGCGGCGCGGTGATGCGCCAGGACGTGCTGGCCTGCATCGCGCCCGCGAGATGCTCCGCAGCCTCGGCGCGCGCGGTGAGTTGGGCGATCTGCGCATGCAGACTGGCGATGGCCTGCCGGTGTTCGGCGGCGGCCTGCTCGTGCTCGGCGGCGCGGGCGAGGCGGTCGGCCTCGCGGGCCGCGATGTCGGCGTTGTGGCCGGCCACCATCGCATCGTGCTGCCGGGAGAAGTCGCCCAGCGTGGCTTCCAGCTCCCCGGCACGGGCGCGCTGTGCGGCTTCGGCCTGCCGCATCGTATCGAGCTCGTCCTGCTTCATCGCCAGCGCGGCCAGCGTGCCCCGCACGTCGTCCTGGGCCGCCCGAAGGTCCGCGCGCACCGCATCGATGGTGCGATCGGCGGCATCCATCGCCTGGCGCAGGGCGTGGACGCTGTCGCGCAGGGCGTTGACGGCATGCGACAGCATCGGTGCGTCGGGCGGGGGTATGGCGGGCGGCGCGGCCGGCGTGCCGCCGGCGATCACGCTGCCCGCGTGCGGGCGTGCGAGGTCGGCGAGCCCGGCGGCGTAGGCGGCGTCCAACCGCGCGCATTCGGCGGCGAACAGGGCGGCGCCGTCGAGGGCGGCTTCCTCCTCCCATGTCTTGATGCGGTCGATCAGGTCGTAGGTGGCGCGCAGCAATGCTACGGCGACGGGATAGGCGTCCGGTTCGCAGGGTTCGGTCAGGGCGAGCCAATGATCGACCCGGTCGTGCGCGAAGCGGGCCATGCCGGTGCCCAGTTGCACGGTGCGCAGACGGTCGGGGCGGGAGGTGTAGCGGTTCGCCTTCTCGATGAACTGCGCGGCGTCGCGGTGCGAAAGGTGGTGGATGCAGGCGCCGGTTTCGGGCGGGATGCTGTGGACGCGGTCGGACAATCGGCGGTGTCCGTCATGCACCCGATCGGTGAATGCGATGCTGCCGCGCCGGAACAGGCGCATCTGATACTCGGGCCAGTAATACGCCCGCTCGTCGTGCCGCCCCATGATGTAGTGGCGCTGCGGCAGCAGGTAGATGTCCGCGCGGGGGGCCGCCAACTCGGTAGCGATGAAGCGCACCGCCTCGACGCTGAGGCACTCGTCGTCGTCGAGGAACAGCACCCAGTCATGCGTGCACTGCGCCAGCGCGAAGGCGCGCGTCTCCTCCACCGTGGGGGTCCAGGGCACGGCGATGACGCGGTCGGCGAGCGTGCTGGCAATCGCGGCCGTGGCGTCGGTCGAGCCCTTGTCGATCACGATCAGTTCGTCGGCGAAGGCGAGGGCGCGCAGGCAGGTGCCGATGATGGCTTCGCGGTTATAGGCGACGACGAAGGCGCTCAACGGCGCCCGGTTCGGTTCTGCCGCGGCCGCTGTTTCCATGCGCGTCGCTGCCCTCGTCAGCCGGTTTGGGTGTGGCCGGCGGCGAGCAGCAGGGTGTCGCGCAACGCGGCCTCGGAAAAGCGTGCCTCGGCGAAGGCGATCTGCCCTGCCGCGCGCCGTGTCCAAAGCGCGTCGTTCAGCAGCAGCTGGGATGAAGCCTCGGCAAATCCGCCGCTATCGTTGCAGACGGAAGCAACGTCCGCCAGACCCGGCAGACCTTCCGCGCCGATCTCCGTGGTGACCAACGGCAGGCCCTCGCGCAGCGCTTCCACCACCTTCAGCTTGACGCCCGCGCCGAAGGTCAGCGGGATGACCGCGACACGCGCCCTGTTGTACCAGCCCGCCAATTCGGCATCGGAAACGTTGGCGTGGATTTCCACCGCCTCGCCGGCGAGGGCGCGCACCTTCGGACTCGGGTTGGAACCCACGATGGCAAGGCGGGCGTCCGGCACCTGCGCCAGGATCAGCGGCAGAATGTCGGCGACGAACCAGGCTGCCGCCTCGGCGTTCGGCGGATGGGCGAAGCCGGCGACGAACAGCAGGAACGGCGTGGCGGGCGGCGGGCGCACCTGGCCGAAGCAGGGAAAGCTGTAGGGCAGCACGCTGCGTGCAGTGACCGCGGGTTCCAGCCGGCGCACCGTCGCCGCTTCCTCCTCGGAGGGGTAGAGGACGATGTCGACCTGGCGCCAGACCTGCCGCTCCTGCGCCTCGGTCGTGGTTGCTGCCGCCGCGATCTTCGGGTCCGCCAGCAGTGCGGCCTGCCGCCGCAGGCGCTGAAAATGCAGGTCGTGGCCGTAATAGACGATGCGTGCACGGCAGCGCGCGCGCAGGTCGGGGATGAATGCGGCGGCGATCTCGGGCCGGCTGAGCATGACCCAGTCGATATCCGTGCCGTTCTCGCGGATCCAGTGCTGGAACATGTCCGACTGGGCGCCGTAGACCACCTCCACGCCCATCTCCTGCAACGCATCGGTGTAGCCGGGGGAGCGGTAGAGGTTGGCGGGCCAGAACTTGACGATCATGTCCGACTGCAGCAGCGCGCGCAGGAAACTGAGGATGGTGCGCGAGCCGGCGTCGCGGTCCGGTTCCGGGACGTAGTGGTCGATCACCAGCACGACCGTCCGGTTGCGCCCGTGCTCGCGCGCGCGCATCACATGCGCGCCGTTCGGCAGGTGGTCGGCCGCGAGCGTCGCTGCCCAGCGTTCGACGAATGTGTTGCGGTTGACGACCTGATACGCCTTGATGCCGGCGGTGAGGTCGGTGCCGTGCGAGACGCCCTCGAAATGCACGATGCGCGAGCGTGGTTGATACAGCACCTTCAGCCCGGCGGCGCGCACCTGGAAGGCGAGATCGGCGTCCTCAAAATAGGCCGGCGCGTAGCGCGTATCGAAGCCGCCCAGGCTGACGAACAGCGCGCTCGGCACCAGCAACGATGCGCCGGAGCAATAATCGACCTGCCGGACATAGTTGTAGTCGGGGCGGTTTGGGTTATCGAGCCGGCCGAAATTCCAGCCCGAGGCGTCGTCCCAGATGATGCCACCGGCTTCCTGCAGGCGCCCGTCCGGGTAAATCAGCCGCGAGCCGACGAGGCCGACATCGGTGCGCTGCGCAAACAGGTCGAGCATGCTGTCGAGCCAGTCCTGCAGGACCTGCGTATCGTTGTTGAGGAACAGCAGATAGCGGCCGCGCGCCGCTGCCGCCGCGGTGTTGCAGGTGCCGATGAAACCGAGGTTGCTCGCGGTTTCCATCAGCCTGATGCCGGTCACCTCCCGCAGCTTGGACAGGTCGGGATCGCCCGAGGCGTCGTCGATGACGATCACCTCGATCGCCGCCTGCGGCTGGTTGCTGGCGATCGAGGCGAGGCAGCGCAGCGTGTAATCGACCTTGCCGTAGGTCGGGATGATGACGCTGACATCCGGCGCCTCCGACAGCGGCAGGATCAGGCTGGCGGGATCGGGCGGGACGATGATCAACGGGATGTCGGGTGCCGGTATCGCCTGGTCGCGGCGCAGGCGGCGGGCGCGCAGCCAGAAGCCGAGCTGCTTGGGCAACTGCAGCGTGACCGTCCACCACAGCAGGTCGCGCAGCTGGCGCAGGCGCCGGGCCAGGAGCGGAGAGCGATCGACCAGGATGCGGTACAAGAGGGACGCGGTCCCCGGATGAGGATGGGAATGGCCGGCCGTTACGGGGCCGGTCGAAGCGCGGCACGCCGTGGAAACGCCGGGCGGGAATGGTGCATACGCCTGTGCAAGTCAAGGCTGTGGACGGGCGGCGAGCAGGCGGCAGGCGGCGTCATAGGCGGCGTCCACCGAAAGGTCCTGCATTCGCCCGCCGGGCGCGCAGGCGACGGCGGCTCGATCGCCGACCGGCGCGTATTCCGCGACGGGCGTCGGGCCGAACAGGCCGAGGGTCGGTACGCCGGAGGCGGCGGCGAGGTGCATCAGGCCCGAATCGTTGCCGACATACAGCGCGGCGCGGGCGAGGCAGGCGGCGGCCTCGGGCAGGGTGAGGCGGCCGGCGAGGTCGATGGCGCCGGGCAGGGCCGTCAGCAATGGCGCCGCCATCGCCCGTTCGGCATCGCCCGGGCCGGCCAGAACTGCGGGGACGGCGCCGGGCAAAGGGCCGGCGCGCAGCCGCTGGAACAGCGCCGCGAAATTGCCGGGCGCCCAGGTCTTCGGCGCCCAGTTTGCGGTCGGTCCCAGCGCGATCACGGGCGACGATCCGGGCAGCAGGGACGCGGCACGGTCGCGGTCGGCGGCGGCGGTCCAGACCACCGGCAGCGGCGGTGGATCGAGGCCGAGCACGGCGCCCAGTTCGTCGATCTTGTGGCCCGGCCGTCGGCGCCAGACGGCGCGGCGGCGCGTCGGCACCATCCAGGATAGGGCGGAGCCGCGGATGTCGACCACCAGATCCCACAGCGTCGTGGCGGTATGCGCCCATAATGGCAGCCAGTGCAGGCCATAGGGGCGCTTGTCGAGAACGATGGTCGCGCTGCGGTTCGGCATCCGGGCGAAAAGCTGCTCGGCAACCCGGCCACAGACGACGGTGATGCCGGCGTCGGGATGCCGGTGGATCAGGTAGTCGAGCAGCCCGGTGGACAGCACGGCATCGCCGACGCGGTTGGAGGTCACGAACAGGATGCGCATGTGGCCGGCGGGATAGCATGCGGCGCCCGGGCTTTCTATTGCAGCGGGGCAACAGTGCAAGCGCACAGCGTGACATGTGCTCAGTGGTGCGCGATGAAAACCTGCGTGGTGGCGTAGGACAGCCAGATGATGCGCGTGCGCAGCCAGTTAGCCCCCAGCAGCATGTCCACGATGCGGAGTGCGTGCGCGGGGCCGACCCAAAGCACCGGGTTGGCGGTGGTGTCCGGCCCGACAGCCATCACCCGGAAGCGGTGCAGGCGGACGGTCAGGCTGTCCGGCCCGAGCCCACGGGTCAGTACCGCCGGATCACCGTCCAGCATCGCCTCGGTGAGGCCGAGCCGCTGCATCCCCGGGGCGAGCACCAGCGAATGCGCCGCCCCGGTGTCGATCTGGGCGAGCAGTACGTGGCCGTCTATGCGCACCGGCACCAGCAGCGTGTCGCGCACCGGGCGGATCGTCGGGATCGCCGCGTAGGGACGTGGCCAGGGCAGGAAGCGTCCGGCGCAGCCGCGCACATCGTAGAGCGTCAGGCGATGGGCGGGCCCGTCGATCGCCAGGTCGTAGGCGGAGAGCAGATCGGTGCCGAGCAGGCCGGCGACGGGTATGCCGCCGATCGCGCCGAACGCCATGTGGCCAACCGGCAGGCTGAGGTACGGGGCGAGCGTGCGCGGGTGCAGTGCCACGCCCCCGAGCACGAGGGAGTCCGGCAACGCGTTGCGCTGGCGTTCGTCGCCGCCGACGCCGCGCATCGTCGTCGCCACCCATTGGTCTCGCGCCAGGTGCAGCCGCTCCACCGTGGCGGCATCGAGCACCGTGCGCTCGGCGCCGGTGTCGAGGATCATCGGCACCGTGGTGCCATTGATCGCGACATCGACGACGAGGTTCGCCGTCGAAGCGTCGAGCGCCACCGTCGCTGCATTCCGAACCTGGCAGCCGAGCGCCGCCGGGGTGCCGAGCATGAGCCACAGAATCAGCAGCGTCCGCATCGGGCGAGACCCCGTTTGTCGGCTCAGAACGGGTGCAGTATCACCGCGGGATGTCCGAACCGCCAGCCGCCCGCCCGAGTCCGCCCGGTCTGAGCGCGCTGTTCCTGGGGTTCCTGACGGTGGGGCTGTGTGGCTTCGGCGGCGTGCTGCCGTGGGCGCGGCGGATGGTGGTGGAGCAGCGGCGCTGGCTGACCGCAGCCGAGTTCACCGACATGCTGGCGCTGTGCCAGTTCCTGCCGGGGCCGAACGTCATCAACGTCTCGGTGGCGATGGGGCTGCGCTTCCGCGGGCTGGCGGGCGCGGCAGCCTGCTTCATCGGGCTGATGGCGGCGCCGATGGCCGTGGTGATCATGCTGGGCATCCTGTTCGCGCATTTCCGCGACGTACCGGCCGTGCGCCACGGTTTCGCCGGGCTGGCCGCCGGCGCCTCGGCGCTGGTGCTGGCGACGGCGCTGAAGATCGCCGCCCCGCTGCGGCACCGGGTGGACGGGATCGTGGTCGCGCTGGTGACGCTGGCGGCGATCGCCTTCCTGCGGTTCCCGATGCTGCCGGTGCTGCTGGTACTGGCGCCCGTCGCCATTGCGGTTGCCTGGGTGCTGCAGGCCAGGTCGGCGGGACGGGCACGGTGAACGGCACCGTGGCGGCTCTGGCCGGGGTTTTCGCTCAGTTGTCGCTGCTGGCATTCGGCGGCGGCAACGCCGTGCTGCCGGAGATGCAGCGCCAGGTGGTGCAGGTGCATGGCTGGATGACGGCGCAGGAATTTGCCGCGCTGTATGCGCTGGCGCAGGCGGCGCCTGGGCCGAACATGCTGGTTTCGACGCTGATCGGCTGGCAGGTGGCCGGGGTGCTGGGCGCGCTGGCCGCGACGTTCGGCCTGACCCTGCCGTCCTGCCTGCTGACGATGGCGGTGTCGCATGCGTGGTACCGGTTCCGCGATGCGCCTTGGCGCCGCGCGGTGCAGGCCGGGTTGCTGCCGGTGACGGTCGGGCTGGTCATGGCGGGGGCAGTGCTGCTGTGCCAGACCACCTCGGTCGGCTGGCGTCCTGCGCTGCTCACCACGGTGGCGACGGCGCTGTTCCTGGGCAACCGGGTGCATCCGCTGCTGGTGCTGGCCGCCGCCGGGGTGCTGGGCGTGACCGGTGTGCTGGGAACGCCGTAGCACAGGCCGGCTCGGCCGTCAGATGGCGGCGACGGCGGTGGGGGTCCCGGCGAAATCGTCGCCCTTCAAGAGCGGGGCTGCATTCTCTGCCTTCGCGAGCGCGCAGGATGCACAGTCGCCGAAATCGAGTTGCGCCGGATCGCGGCCCTTGCCGAAGCGCAAGAAGGTTTCCCTGGCAATGTCGGTCAGCGCCACGATGCCGGCAGGCTGCTCCGGCGTAACGATCCTGGCGGACATTTCTTATGAATGAGCGTCAGCGATGCGCCGCACCTACCGCGCCGTCTGGTGGGCGGCGAGGCAGGCGACGTCGACGATCTGGCTGACCGAGGCGTCCATCGCGACGATCTGCACCGGAAGCTGCATGCCGATCAGCAGCGGCCCGATCGTGCTGCCGCCGCCGAGCCGCGAGCGCCAGCCGCGAGGTGATGTGCGCCGAGTGCAGGCCCGGCATCACCAGCACGTTGGCCGGGCCGGTCAGCCGGCAGAACGGGTAGAGCGCGCGCAACGCGGGCTCCAGCGCCACGTCCGGGCTCATTTCGCCGTCGTATTCGAAATCGACCTGTCGCTGGTCCAGGATCGCCACCGCCTCGCGCATCGTCGCGGCCGGCGTGGTGCATCGGGTTGCCGAAGGTCGAGTGCGACAGCAGCGCAACGCGCGGCTCGTGGCCCAGGCCGCGCGCCGCCTGCGGCCGCCCCGATGGCGATGTCGGCGGTCTGCTCGGCGGTGGGGCGGAAATGCATCAGCGTGTCGGCGATGAAGATCGTGGTGCCGCGCATCGCCCAGCATCAGCGTCAGGCCGAAGGCGATGCCGCCCGGCGCCGGGTCGATCGCGTGGCCGATGTCCTCGAGGCAGACGGCGGCCGAGCGCGTCAGGCCGGTGACCATCGCGTCGGCGTCGCCGGTCGCGACCATGCAGGCGGCGAACACGTTGCGGTCCTGGTTGACCATGCGCTGGCAGTCGCGCTGCAGGAAGCCGCTGCCGCTGCAGCCGCGCATAGAGGAATTCCGGCGTATTTGCGGTTGTTGCTGCGACAGCCGCGCGTTGTGGATCTCGATCCCCTCGGCGATGCCGAGGCCGAGGCTCGCCATCGTCGCGCGCACCCGCTCCTCGCGCCCGATCAGCACCGGGCGTGCCGTAGCCGGCGTTGCGGAAGGCGACGGCGGCGCGCACGCATCTTTTCCTCCTCGCCCTCGGCGAACACGACGCGGCGCGGGTTGGCGCGCACGCTTTCGATGATCAGCATCGAGCGCGTTCGGCGGTCGGGTCGAGCCGGCCCGACAATTCGCGCGCGTAGCGGCGCAGATCGGCGATCGGCCGGCGCGCCACGCCGCTGTCCATCGCCGCCTTGGCGACCGCGGGCGGCACCCGGGAGATCAGGCGCGGATCGAACGCGTTGGGGATGATGTATTCCGGCCCGAACTGTCAGCCGCCGCCCGGCGGCGGCGCTGTGCACCTCGTCCGGCACGTCCTCGCGCGCCAGCTTGCGCCAGCGCCTCGGCCGCGGCGATCTTCATCGCCTCGTTGATCGTGCTGGCGCGCACATCGAGCGCGCCGCGGAAGATGTAGGGGAAGCCGAGGACGTTGTTGACCTGGTTGGGATAGTCGCTGCGCCCGGTGGCGATGATCGCCTGCGGGCTGACCGCGCGCGCTTCCTCGGGCGTGATCTCGGGGTCCGGGTTGGCCATCGCGAAGATGATCGGCTGGTCGGCCATGCCGCGCACCATCTCGGGCGTCAGCGCGCCCTTCACCGACAGGCCGAAGAACACGTCGGCGCCGTCCAGCGCCTCGGTCAGCGTGCGCGCCTTGGTCTGCGCGGCGTGCGCCGATTTCCACTGGTTCATGCCCTCGGTGCGGCCCTGGTAACACGACGCCCTTGGTGTCGCACAGGATGACGTGGTCGGGGCGCATGCCCATCGCCTTGAGCAGTTCGACGCAGGCGATGCCGGCGGCGCCGGCGCCGTTGACCACGAGCCGGGTTTCCCGCAGGTCGCGCCCGGTCAGGTGGCAGGCGTTGATCAGGCCGGCCGCGGCGACGATGGCGGTGCCGTGCTGGTCGTCGTGGAACACCGGAATGTCCATCAGCTCGCGCAGCCGCTGCTCGATGATGAAGCACTCGGGCGCCTTGATGTCTTCGAGGTTGATGCCGCCGAAGCCGGGGCCGAGGATAGCGCACGGCGTTGACGAACTCATCGACGTCCTCGGTGCCGATTTCGAGGTCGATGCCGTCGACGTCGGCGAAGCGCTTGAACAGCGCGACCTTGCCTTCCATCACCGGCTTGGAGGCGAGGGCGCCGAGATTGCCGAGGCCGAGCACCGCGGTGCCGTTGGAGACCACGGCGACCATGTTGCCCTTGGTGGTGTAGTCGTAGGCGAGATCCGGGTCGCGCTGGATGTGCAGGCAGGGCTCCGCGACGCCGGGCGAGTAGGCGAGCGAGAGGTCGCGCGCGGTGGTCAGCGGCTTGGTGATGCGCGTTTCGAGCTTGCCGGGACGGCCCGAGGCATGCATCGCCAGCGCTTCTTCCCCCGATACCCGCGCTGTGCGCTGGTCGGTGCTTCCATCCGGCATGGGCTTATCCCTGGTTCGTTTCCCGTCCGCTGCGCATCATGACGAGAGGGGCACAGCGAGGGAAGGGCGCAGCTTCGCGCATGCGGTATGCGGCCGCGATGCTGCGAGTGCGAAATGAGCGTGGTCGCCCTCCGGCCAGCCGCCCGGGCGCCTTTACCCAGGCCGCCTTCTGCGATAAGCCCGGCCTCTGTAACACGGAGGTTACGGATGGCCCGCGACGCGACGAAAGCCAGGGGAGGCAAGGGCTGGCACTGGAGCCGGTTCCTGATGGTGCTGCCGTTCCTGGCCGTGCTGGCGGTGCCGTTCTACAACAGCGTCGAGCCGACCCTGCTGAATGTGCCGTTCTTCTACTGGTATCAGATGCTGTGGATCGTGCTGTGCGCGGTGATCGTCTCGATCGTCTATGTGGCGGAAAGCTAGGCGCGCGCGGCGCGCTGCTCCGTCCCTTCCGATGAACAGCCTGCGATTTGCACTGCTACCCGAGGGAAACCGCGTCCGATGAACTGGACCGCCATCGTCGTTTTCGTGCTGCTGTTCCTGTTCGTCACCTGGCTGGGCTTCTTCGCGGCGCGGTGGCGGCAAGGCGATCTGACCCTGCTGCATGAATGGGGCCTGGGTGGGCGACGCTTCGGCACCTTCGTCACCTGGTTCCTGCTGGGTGGCGACCTGTACACCGCCTACACGTTCGTTGCGGTTCCCGCGCTGATGTTCGGCGCCGGCGCGGTGGGCTTCTTCGCCGTGCCCTACACGATCATGATCTATCCGCTGCTCTACCTGGTGTTTCCGCGGCTATGGGCGGTGTCGCACCGGAACGGCTATGTGACATCGGCCGATTTCGTGCGCGGGCGTTTCGGCAACCGCTGGCTGGCGCTGGCGGTGGCGCTGACCGGGCTGGTGGCGACGATGCCCTATATCGCGCTGCAGCTGGTCGGCATGCAGGTGGTGATCGGCGCGATGGGCTTCGAAACCGGCGGGCTGATCGGCGACCTGCCGCTGATCATCGCCTTCGTGATCCTGGCGGCCTTCACCTATTCGAGCGGCCTGCGCGCGCCGGCGATGATCGCCGTGGTGAAGGACCTGCTGATCTACATCACCGTGATCGCCGCCGTCATCGTCGTGCCGATGCATCTGGGCGGCTATGGCCGGGTGTTTTCGGCAGTGCCCGCTCGAAGCTGCTGCTGGCCGTGCCGCCCGCCGGGTCCTGGGGCGCCTACAGCGCCTATGCGACGCTGGCGCTGGGCTCGGCCATGGCGCTGTTCCTGTATCCGCATTCGCTGACCGGCATCCTGAGCGCCAGCGGCGGGCGCGCCATTCGCCGCAACGCGGCCCTGCTGCCGGCCTATTCACTGGTGCTCGGCCTGCTTGCGTTGCTGGGGTTCATGGCGATCGCGCTGGGGGTCGCGCAGATGCCGGTCTTTGCCGACGGCTTCAAGCAGTACGGCAACAACTTCTCGGTCCCCGCGCTGTTCCTGGCGAGCTTCCCCGACTGGTTCGTGGGCTTGGCCTTCGCCGCCATCGCGATCGGCGCGCTGGTGCCGGCGGCGATCATGTCGATCGCTGCCGCCAACATCTTCACCCGCAACGTCTACAAGGAATTCCTGCATCCGGCGGCGACGGACGCCGAGGAATCGAAAGTCGCGAAGCTGGCTTCACTGGTGGTGAAGGTGGGCGCCCTGGTGTTCATCATCTTCCTGCCGCTGAAATTCGCGATCCAGCTGCAGCTTCTGGGCGGTATCTGGATGATCCAGGCTTTCCCACCCGTGGTGATCGCGCTCTACACGCGCTGGCTGAACGGTTGGGCGTTGCTGATCGGCTGGGCCTGCGGCATGGCGTCCGGCACCTGGATGGCGGGGACGTTGAAGTTCGCCGGCGCGGTCTATCCGGTGCACATCCTGGGCGTCGCCATCCCGGGCTACATCGCGCTCTATGCGCTGATCGTGAACCTGGTCGTTTCGGTGGTGCTGTCGGCGGTGTTCAACGTGGTGGCGTCCGACCGGCACAAGGATGCGACGCTGGCCAGCGATTATGCCTGAACGGCCTGGAACGCCCGCCAGCGACCACTGGCGGGCGTTCCGGATCCTGTTCGCAATAGTGCTGGGCGCGAACGCGATCCTGCTGCTGATCGACCATGCGCCGCAGTTCTACGACGGCGATGCGATGGTCTATCTCGGTGCGGCGTTCGGCGGCGCCCCGGGCGACCGTTCCTTCGCCTACGGGCGGTATTTCATCGCTCCCCTGCTGAGGGTTTTCCGATCACTCGATGGCGTGGTGATTGCCCAGGTCATCCTTTCGGCCTGCTGCGCCATGATGATCGCGGTCATCCTCGACCGCGGCCTGAAAATCAGTCGCTGGATCGCCTTCGGCGCTGCGCTGGCCTACGTCATCGAGCCGCTGGCGCTGCTCTATGAGCGCATGATGATGACGGAAGTGACGGCGCTGTTCTGCTTCGCCGGCTTCCTGTTGCTGGGCGTCGCCTATCTGTGCCGTCCCCGAGCATGGCTGCTCGTTGCCATGGCGGCGGACAGCGTCGCCTGCGTCGCGCTTCGCGTGAGCTTCCTGCCAGTCCTGGTCGCCTCGATGGTGCTGCTGCCGCCGCTGGGGCTGCTGCGGGTGTGGTGGCCGCCGCGTGCCGTGCTGGCCCGCTGCGCCCTGCACCTCGCGCTTGGGCTGGTCGCGATGTTCTGGATGCACGGCCAGTACAAACAGCTGTTCCACAGCATTACCGGGCAACCATCCGCCTACAATTCGGGCGACGGATTCTTCCTGCTGGCAAGTTGGTCGCCGCTGTTGACCCGCGCCGATGTCCCGGACCCCGCGCTGTTCGACCGGATCAGGCCGACACTTGGGGATCTGTCCAACCCGCTGGGGCGTCCCGGGCAACTCTATACATCCGGGCAACTCATCAGCGACCTGGTCGATAGCGAGCACGGCGACCGTCAGGCCGCCAACACGCTGGCACGGACGATCGCGTTCAACATCCTGCGCCGCGATCCGCTTGGCGTGCTGGCGTTGGGCTGGACGACCTACATGGAGTTCTGGGATCCGAACGTCCTGGCGCATGTCATCCACATGGACGAGGGGCCGCAGCCGGCCGACCAGGACATGATCGACCTGTTCCAGTCGCGCTACGGCGAGAACATCGCGCCAAACCACGAGATGCCGACGCTCACCAAGTGGTGGCACGGGCAGGGGGCGCCCTGGTATCGGTTCGTGCTGCTGTCGCCACTGGTGTGGCTGGTCGCGCTGATGCTGCGTCCGCGCGATTGGCGGGCGTTGCTGCTGATCGGGCTTGCTGTCGTCGGGCTGATGCTGGTCGATACGCTGCTGGTCGTCGAGCCGGTGGTGCGGTACCTGCACAGTCTGGCTTGGCTGACCGTGCTGCTGTGTGGCGTCATCCTGCAGGGCGTGATCGATCTGGCTGCCCGTATCGCGGGACGAACGGGTCGCGCGCCCCGTTCAGCTTGACGGCGCGGTGCGGGCCAAGGTGCACCAGGTGAGCGGCCAGGGGCGCCCCGGCGTGGTTTTGCAAGGCCCGTCGATCCTGAAGCCGAACTTCGCGATCCGCTGCTTGAACCCGTCCGATGGCGGCCCGGAGGAGATGCTCTGCACCGGGTCGTTCGCCGGGTCGGCCAGAAGCGCACGGGTGCGGCGGAGGAAGACCGTATCGCCCCACCCCGGCACATCCTCCCACGGCACGTAGCCGATCGCCGAGGCGCCGGGCTTGAGCGCCGGGACGACGAAGGAGAGCGGCTCTCCGGCCAGGAAATACACCGGATGTGCGCTGGCGGTGGGGGGCACCTCGATGCTGAACCACGTCTTGCGCCAGCCGAGATGGCCCCAGTCGGGCGACTGCACGGTGAGCGCGCAGACCAGCGCGAGGGCGAGTGCCCCTGTAGCGCAGGCGCGCCAGGAGCGGAACACCCCAAGCCATTGCAGCAGCACGACGACGGCAGGTCCGGCCAGCAGTTCGAGCACCACGATGTAACGCTGGATCGACCACTCGTAGAGCCACAGGCAGAAGGCCACGGCGAGAAAGACGATCAGCCGTTGCCCGGCGGGCATCGGCCGGGTCGATTCCTCGGCCACGCCGCTGCGCTTGCGGAAGGACAGCGCCACCGCGAGCACGCCGAGAACGATGAGCAATGCGAAGCGGATGTCGCGGAACGGGATTTCCGCCGTGGTGGTCTGCGACAGCATCCAGAAGAACGGATAGCCAAGCGCCTGCAGGAGACCGTGCGGCAGGTGGCTCGCATCGTAGAGGCCGTTCGCCGTCGGGTAGTCGGGTGAGCGAAAGACGTTGTTGAAGTAGGGGAAGACCGGGTTACGGAAGATCTGCCACATGGTCAGATACCAGGAACCCCCGCAGAGGGCGAAGCCGACCACGCCGCCGAGGCCGGTCGCCACGAACGCCGCGAGCCGATGCCGCCACGTGGTCCAGCCGACCAGGGAGGCGATCGCGAGGCCGATCGCGAAATCGGCGTTGGTGAGCTTGAGGCTGGTCCCGGCCCCGACCAGCGCGCCGCCGAGACCGATCCAAAGCATCCCCGTTATCGTGCGCTTCGGCCTGAACTCGGCCGACATGAGCATGGCGAGACCGGCGAGCACCGGGATGCTGGTGAGAATGTCCACCATCGAGGTGCCGATTTCCGACAGGGCCATCGGGCTGGCGATCGAAATGACCATTGCGGCGACCACGGCGCCGATGCGCGGGCCGGGCGGAAAGGCGCGCGTGACCAACAGGGCGATGCAGAACACCAGCCAATAGTTCAGCCCGTGCATGGCACCGAGGATGCTGCCAACCGCGCGCGGCGGCAGGTGGCGCACCATCTCGTAGAACGGCACGTAGACGATCGGGCTGAAGAAGTTGTGCATCACCTCGGACGGCGCGACATCCTGCAGCAGGCGGCCCGTCTCGTATGCGTACGCGCTGTAATAATGGTAATTGAGCTGGTCGTAGTTGATGTCCTGGCCCCGGGAATACGCGAGGCCCGCACCGGCGGCGATGAACAGCAGAAGAACCAGAAGATGCAGCCTGACGCTGTTGCCGCCTTCCGACAGGTCCCACTTGCCGCGCGTCGCCCGAGCCGAACCGCCCGGATGTCCGGGTAACCGTACTTCAGCCCATCCGCTCATCGGCTCAACCCAATCGTCACAGTGCCGCCCCGTCGGCGCGCCTCGCGGGCGGCAGCCGAACGGAAGCGGACCGCCATGGCAGAAGCCCCCCGGCAGGTCAATCGGGATGACCCCAGGGTGGGCACAGCCCCGGCGCATGTGCTTTGGTCGGATCGTTAAGCCAGCGGCATGAATACCGGCGTGCCGGTCTGTTCCGGCGGCAACCATGAGCCGGCGCCGCGCGCACGGGGAGACGATCGCGTTGACCGATGCCCTGCCGATCCAGTGCCCGGTCTGCGGTTCGGCCGCGAGCGAAGCATATCGCGCGGTCGATGGGATCGGCTATCACCGTTGCGCCGGCTGCGGTTCCCTGTTTGCCGACCCGTACTTCATGCATGGGACCGCGCTGGACGAGGGCCGGGGCTATCGGCACGAGTACCGGGATGCCGAGCGGCCGGCGGCGCTGGCGCGCTGCTACGGCGCCTCGCCGGTCCGTGTCGCCGAGACCCTGCTGTATTGCCGCCAGCCGGTTCGCCGTTTCCTGGATATCGGCGCCGGCTCGGGCGGCCTGCTGGATGCGCTGGGCGAATTGCTGCCGTCGGCCAAAGGCGTTTTTCATGGCGTCGAGGCGTTTCCGCCGGCGCCGCCGCACCGCACTCGCCATCCCAATTTCGTCGAGGGCACACTCGCCGATCTGCGCGGGCCGTTCGATGCAGGGCTGTGCGTCGAGGTGATCGAACACCTGGTTCCCGACGCGCTGCGGCGGCTGGTCGGGCAGCTCGCCGCGGTTTCCGCGCCGGGGGCGGCGTATTTCTTCAACTCCGGCCAGCCGGATTACGTCGCCAATGAAGACCCTGGCTATCTGGATCCGCTGGGTCGGGGCCATGTGGTTTCCTACTCGATCGCCGGCCTGCGCGCGATCTTCGAGCCATGCGGCTTCAACGTGATCGCACTGCCGGGACGGGACTGGGCGTTCCTGGCCGAGTTCGGGCCGCCGCTGTCCGTTTCGCCCGACGACCTCTACGCGCGGCTATGGGCGCCGGTGCCCGAGAACGTGGCATTGCTGAAAGCCGATCCCTTTGGCAATTTGCTCCATGTCGCAGGGCTCGAGTTGGCCCGCTGCTACCTTGAACTGGCCAGGGCCAGGGCCGCGCAGGCCCGGATCGCGGCCGAGATTGACACGAACGCCGCAGACGCAGACGAGGCCGGATCGCCTCCGTCCCGCGTTGCGCCGCCGGAGAGCGATACCTTGGACCTGACGGTGGCCGTCCTGATCCCTTGCTACAACGAGGCGGTGGCGATCCCGAAGGTGGTGGCGGACTTCCGTGCCGCCCTGCCGGATGCGGTGATCCTTGTCTACGACAACAATTCCACCGACGACACGGCCGCAGCGGCGCGGGCGGCCGGTGCGGTGGTGCGCAGCGAGAGTCAGCAGGGCAAAGGCCATGTGGTGCGGCGCATGTTCGCTGATGTGCAGGCCGACATCTATGTGCTGGCCGACGGCGACGACACCTATGATGCTTCCGCCGCACCCGAAATGATCCGGCTGCTGGTCGAGAACCAGCTGGACATGGTGAACGGCGTGCGGATCACCGCTGTCGAGGCCGCCTACCGCCACGGCCACAAGTTCGGCAACAAGGTGCTGACCGGGATGGTGCGGATGATCTTCGGCGACCGCGTTCAGGACATGCTGTCCGGCTACCGCGTGTTCAGCCGGCGTTTCGTCAAGTCGTTTCCGGCACTGGCTTCCGGTTTCGAGACGGAAACGGAATTCACGGTGCATGCACTGGAGCTGAACATGCCGGTGGGCGAGATTCCGACCGCCTACAAGGAGCGGCCGGCGGGATCGGCGTCGAAGTTGCGCACCTATTCGGACGGGCTGCGCATCCTGACGGCGATCCTGGTGCTGGTGAAGGAAACCCGGCCGCTGCCGTTCTTCTCGCTGATCGGGCTTGTGCTGCTGCTGCTGGGGGTGGGGCTGTCGGTGCCGGTGGTGATCGACTATTTCCGGACCGGACTGGTGCCCCGGCTGCCCACGGCGGTGCTGTCGGTGGCGATCGTGGAACTGGCGGTGCTGTCCGCGGTCAGCGGCCTGATCCTGGATTCGGTGGCGCGCGGTCGCAAGGAGGCCAAGCGGCTGGCCTATCTGGCGATCCCGCCGGTCGGATCGGCCAGTGCCATCGCCGGCAAGGTCGCCTCGCCCGGGAGCGCCCCGGCTGGGGGCGCCTCGGCTGGGGTGGCCGCGGGCGCCAGGTAACGCTCGACGAAATACAGCGGCCGCTGCTTGGTTTCGTTGAAGATGCGGCCGAGATATTCCCCGATCACGCCGAGCGTCATCAGTTGCACGCCGCCGAGGAACAGCACGATGGTCAGCAGGCTGGGATAGCCGGCGACCGGGTTGCCCAGGATCAGCGTCTTGACCACGATCACCGCGGCATAGGCGACCGACAGGAGTGCCACGAAAAGCCCGAGATAGGTCGCGACCTTCAAGGGCATCACGGTGAAGCTGGTGATCCCCTCGAGCGCCAGATTCCACAGCTTCCAATAGCCCCATTTGCTGGTGCCGGCGTGGCGCGCCGCCCGGTCATAGGGCACCGCAAGGCTGGGGAAGCCGACCCAGGCGAACAATCCCTTCATGAAACGATGCTGCTCGCGCATGGTGCGCAGCGCGTCCACCACACGGCGGCTCATCAATCGGAAATCCCCGGTGTCGCGCGGCATGTGCACGCGCCCCAGATGCGCCATCAGGCGGTAGAACAATTCCGCGGTCGTTCGCTTAAGCCAGGTTTCCCCGGCGCGGGCGCGGCGCTGGGCGTAGACCATGTCGAAGCCGGCACGCCAGCCGGCGACCAGGTCGGGGATCACCTCGGGTGGGTCCTGCAGGTCGGCGTCGATCACGATCACCGCGGCACCGCGAGCATGGTCGAGGCCGGCGGAGGTGGCGATCTCCTTCCCGAAATTGCGCGACAGGTTGACGATCGCGATCCGCCCGTCGGCTGTGCGCAACGCCTCCAGCGCGCGCAGCGTGGTGTCGCGACTGCCATCGTTGACATAGACGGCTTCCCAGTCGCCGAGGGTGTCCATCACCGCGGCGAGGCGGCGATGCAGTTCACCGACGCCATCGGCCTCGTTGTACATCGGTACGACGACCGAGAATTCGGGACCCGTCATCGCCTGTTCCATCGCGCGGCGGCGCGCCATGCCGTTTAGGCATGCGCGAGTTGCTTCGCAAGCTCAGACCGCGATGTGGGACCGGGTCGAGGGGTCGGCGAGCATGCGCTCCCGCAGGCTGTCGTAGATCGGTGCGCTCTGCATCAGCGTGGTCACCAGCACGGCGCCGAAGCAGGCGGTGAGCATCGGCAGCACGAGGTCGGCGCGGCCGGTCATTTCCATCGTCAGCACCACGCCGGTCATCGGCGCGCGGACGATGGCGGTGAAAAAGGCTGCCATGCCGACAACGGCGAAGCCGATCTGCGACATCGCAAGACCGGGGAGCATGGCGTCGAACGTTCCGGCGAACAGCGCGCCGAAGGCGGCGCCGACGGCCAGCAGCGGCGCGAAAAGTCCGCCCGGCGTGCCCGCGGCATAGCACAGCGGGCCGATCGCCATGCGGGCCACGAAGAAAAGCGCAATCGCGTTGAAATGCAGGGAGCTCGATAGCAGCGTCTGCGTCCAGACTTCGCCGCCGCCGACCAGGCTCGGCGCAAACCAGCCGAGCAAGCCGATCGCCGCACCGATGGCGGCGGCGCGAACGATGGAGTTGACCCGCCGGAGCTGGTCGGTGACGGAGAGGAAGCCCATCACCAGGGTGTTGTAGAAGGCCCCGAGCAGGCCGAGCAGGGCGCCGAGTGCCAGGAAGGCCGGCAGCACGATGATCTGCTGGGTCTGGATCAGGCCGGCGAAGAAGTCGGGCGTGTCGCCAAGCAGGCTGCGCACCACCGCGACCGCCATCGCCCCTGCGCACAACGTCGCCATGACCAGTTGCGGCGCAAATCGCGTGGTCAGTTCCTCGAACACGAAGACCGCACCACCGATCGGCGCATTGAAGGCGACCGCGAGGCCGGCGCCGGCACCGGCCGCCTCCATCAAATTCTCCTCGGCCGGGTCGTGCAGCAGGCGGCGGGCCACGGCGGTGCCGATGGCCGACCCCATCTGGACGGTCGGACCTTCCCGCCCCAGCGCGAGGCCGGCGCCGATGGCGAGCAGGCCGCCGACGAACTTAACCGGGATGACCGCAAGCCCCGCCGGGGCGGCTTCGCCGCGCATCACTGCCTCGACGTGCTGCACGCCGCTGCCGGCCGCAAGCGGGGCGAAGCGCACCACCAGATAACGCGCAAGGGCGACGCAGGCCGAGGCGCCGACGATGGCCGCCAGCGCGCCGGGGATGCCGTGCAGGCTGGCGAACAGCGTGGTGCGCAGCGAGTCGGCGGTGCCGAGCAGGCTGCGGAAGGCCGCGCCGATCACGCCGACCAGAACGCCGACCAGCAGTCCGGCCGCGCACAGCCGTCCCAGCCCCCGGGTCGAGTCCGACGGCGGCAAGGTCAGGCGAAGGCGGCGGTTGCCGCACCCGGATCGCCGCGCCGCACATGGCGCACGCCGGTTGCCCCGGCGATCACCAGGTCATGCGCGATGCCGATGAACAGCCCGTGCTCGACGATGCCGGCGCGCGCACCCAGCGTGACGGACAGGGCAGGGGGATCGGCGATCGGACCGAAGCGCGCATCGAGGATCATGTTGCCCTGGTCGGTGCGGAACAGCGCGCCGTTGCGCTGCCGCGGCACAGCCTCGGCACCGAGTTCCGCAAGGAAGCGGGCCTGAGAGCGCCAGCCGAATTCCATCACCTCCACCGGAAGCGGCCAATGCGTGCCCAGGCGGGGCGAGAGCTTGCTTTCGTCGACCACGATCACCTGCCGCCGGCTGGCCTGGGCGACGATCTTCTCCCGCAGCAGTGCGCCGCCGCCGCCCTTGATGAGGTCGAGTGCCGGATCGACTTCGTCGGCGCCGTCGATGGTGAGGTCCACCGCGCGCGGCAGGTCATCGTCGAGCATCGGGATGCCGAGTTCGCGGGCCGCGGCATCGGTGGCGCAAGAGGTGGCGATGGCGACGACGTCCTTCAGATCGCCGCTTTTCAGCAGTGCCCCAATGCGGCGGGTGGCGAATATCGCGGTCGAGCCGGTGCCGAGGCCGACGACCATGCCGGACTGCACGAGCGCCGCGGCCTGCTCCCCGGCAAGCTGCTTGAGACGCGCGGCGTCATCCGTCATCCGCGCCGCTGCCGGTAGCGGGTGATCAGCGCGTTGGTGGAGGTGTCATGCGCAAGCTTCGGCTCGGGGCCGCGGGTGCAGCTCGGGGATGATGCGGCTGGCCAGCGCCTTGCCGAGCTCGACGCCCCACTGGTCGAAGCTGTCGATCGCCCAGATCGCGCCCTGGGTGAAGACGCTGTGCTCATAGAGCGCGACGAGGCTGCCGAGCGTGGCGGGATCAAGCTGGTCGGCCAGGATCATGTTGGTCGGGCGGTTGCCCTCGGTGACGCGGAACGGCGTCTGGAAGTCGGGCGAGCCTTCGGCCTTCAGCTCCTCGGCGGTCTTGCCGAAGCCCAGCGCCTCGGCCTGGGCGAACAGGTTGGCCATCAGCAGATCGTGCTGCTGGGTCAGCGAGCGAGAGCGGCTTGCAGAAGCCGATCATGTCGCACGGGATCAGCTTCGTGCCCTGGTGGAGCAGCTGGTAGAAGGAGTGCTGGCCGTCGGTGCCCGGCTCGCCCCAGATGATCGGGCCGGTCTGGTAGTTGACGACGTGACCGTCGAGATCGACGTGCTTGCCGTTGCTCTCCATCTGCAGCTGCTGGAGATAGGCCGGGAAGCGGGCGAGATGCGCTGCGTAGGGCATGACGCCGACGGTCTGGGCGCCGAAGAAGTTGTTGTACCAGACAGTGAGCAGGCCCATCAGCAGCGGCAGGTTCCGGGCTGGCGGCGCGGTGCGGAAATGCTCGTCCATGGCGTGAAAGCCGGCCAGCATGGCGCGGAAATTGTCGGCGCCCAGCGCGATCATGGTGGACAGGCCGATGGCGCTGTCCATCGAGTAGCGGCCGCCGACCCAGTCCCAGAACCCGAATGTGTTGGCAGGGTCGATGCCGAACTTGGTGACGCCGGGATGTTGGTGGAGACGGCGGCGAAATGGTTGGCCACGGCCGCGTCTGAGCCGAGTTTGCCAACCAGCCAGGCGCGCGCCGTGGCGGCGTTGGTCATCGTCTCCAGCGTGGTGAAGGTCTTGGACGAGATGATGAACAGCGTTTCCGCGGCATCGAGGTCGTGCGTCGCCTCGGTGAAGTCGGCGCCATCGACATTGGCGACGAAGCGGAAGGTCATCGAGCGGTCGCTGTAGGGGCGCAGCGCGCGATAGGCCATCTCGGGGCCGAGATAGGAGCCGCCGATGCCGATATTGACCACGTTGCGGATGCGCTTGCCGGTGTGGCCGGCGAAGGCGCCGCTGCGCACGCGGGCGGCAGAAGTCCGCCATCGCGTCGAGCACCTTGTGCACCTCGGGCACCACATCGGCGCCGTCGACCACGATGCGGCTGCCGCGCGGCGCGCGCAGGGCGACATGCAGCACGGCGCGGCGTTCGGTGGTGTTGATCTTCTCGCCGGCGAACATCGCGTCGCGCCGCTTCGCCACGCCGCGCTCCTCGGCAAGCTGCAGCAGCAGCTTCAGCGTTTCGTCGGTGATGCGGTTCTTCGAGTAGTCGAGGAACAGCCCCGCCCCTTCGGCCGAGAACCGCTCCGCCCGGCCGGGATCGTCGGCGAACAGGGTGCGCAGGTGCGCATCCTTGATCGTGCGCGTGATGCTGCGCGAGGGCCTGCCAGGCAGGTGTCTCGGTGAGGGCGGTCATTCTGCATCTCCCATGACCGTCATTACGGGCCGCGGACGCGGCGCGGCAATCCGGGGCCGGGCGGCGCACGCCCGTGCACATGCCCTGGATTGCCTCGTCGCTCCGCGCTTCGCCATGACGGGAGTGGCGGGGTCGGTCATGTGGGCGTGTCGCTTTACGCCAGCACCTTGCTCTTGGAATTGATGGCGCCGAGCAGTTCGTGCCAGGATTTGACGAAGCCCTTGGCGCCGTCCGATTGCAGCTTGGCCGACAGCGCGGTCAGGTCGATGCCGGCCTTGGTGTGGGCGGCCAGCACCGCCTCGCAGTCGCCGCCGTCGCGCGGCAGGGCGGTGGCGGTCTTGCCGTGGTCGCCGAAGGCCAGCAGGGTGCCTTCCGGCATGGTGTTGACGGTGTTGGGCGCGGCAAGCCCCTCGATATACAGCGTATCGGAGGCTTTCTTGTCCTTGGTTCCGGTGCTGGCGAACAGCAGGCGCTGCGGCCGGGCGCCGACGTTTTCCAGCCGCTGGAAGCGATCGCTCTCGAGGACATCGCGATATGCCTTGTAGGCCTGCTTGCCGACGGCAACGCCGAGCGTGTTGCGCATCTCGGCCGGCAGCTTCTCGATCACCGCGGCGTCCCAGCGGCTGATGAACAGCGAGGCGACCGAGCGGACATCGGCCGACAACCCGGCCTCCACGCGCCGCTCCAGCCCCTTCATGTAGGCGTCGGCGGCGGCCTTGTACTGGTCGGTGGAGAACAGCAGCGTGACGTTGACCGGCACGCCGGCGAAGATCGCCTCCTCGATGGCGGGCAGACCCTCGGGCGTGCCCGGGATCTTGATGAACAGGTTGGGCTTGTTCGCCTGCTTGTGCAGCGTGGCCGCCTGCTCGACGGTCGCCTTGGTGTCGTAGGCGAACAGGGGCGAGACCTCCAGCGAGACGAAGCCGTCGACCGTGCCGGTGCGCTGATAGACCGGCAGGAACAGATCGGCGGCACGGCTGAGGTCCTGCACGGCCAGCACGAAGAACAGCGCCTCCCCGCTTTGGCCGGCCTCGAGCTGCTTGCGGATTTCCTTGTCGTACCGGGCGCTTTTCGAGATCGCGTTGTCGAAGATCGTCGGGTTGGAAGTCAGGCCGGTGACGGACAGCGTCGTCGATGTAGCGCTTCAGCGTGCCGCTATCGAGCAGGTCGCGGGTGATGTTGTCCAGCCACAGGCTCTGGCCGAGGGCGTTGAGGGCCTTGGGTGCGTCCGATGCCATGTCATTGGTTCCTTTATGGCTTGGCCAGGGACGCCAGATCGTAGTCCAGCAGATCCCCGATGCGTTCAATGGTTACGTCGGCCGGCGGATACTTCGCCACTTCGTCGATGTCGTTCGCGTAGTGCCCCTGGCGCGGGAACACGGTCGTGACGCGGTCGCCCCAGGCCCGCTTGACCGCATCCAGAATGCGCAACTTGTCGTCGATCAGCACATAGTGCTTGGCCGGAAAGTGGTTTTCCACGTCGGCCAGTTCCAGTTCCTTGTGCACATAGATCAGCACGTTGTCGCCGAATACCGGCCAGATGCCCGATTTCTCCACCTTCCGCGGCTGAAAGACCGCATCGCCATCGGACAGCACCGCGGCGGTGCCCAGCGCTTGCGCCTTTTTCGCCACGTCGAGCGCGCGAGGATAGACGCGTTCCTGGAACGGGTAGTCCACCAGCCAGTTCGCCATGCGCAGCAGCTTCGGATGGTGCATCGCCTCCAGCCGGTAGCGTTCCAGTGCCCCCAGATAATCCGCATAGCCGAGTTCGTGGCGAAGCTCCTCGAAGATCACCCAGAAGCGGCTTCGCGTGGTCTCGCCATAGGTCGCGGCGATGTACTCGTTCATGTCCGCCTGCACGCGGTCGTTGTCGAGCAGCGTGTTGTCGACGTCGAACAGGAAGACGGTGTCGGCGGCGTCGGTCATTCCGAGGGCATCTTCGCTTCGGCCCGCGTGACCTGCGGATCGCGCCACGGGCCGTCGGCACCGATCAGCTGCGTCGCCTCCTCGGGTCCCCAGGTTCCCTTGTCGTAGGTGTAGAGCGGCGTCGCGTCGTCCAGGATGTGCTGCACGATGCGCCACTGGGCATCGACGATGTCTTCGCGCGCGAACAACTCGCCCATTGCCGTGCAGCGCGTCGCCGAGCAGCCGCTGGTACGGCGGGCGGTAGTTGGCGGCCTGCTGCGGTCAGCATCAGCTCGACATCGTTGCCGACCATGCGCTCGCCGGGCTGCTTGACGCGCAGACCCATGCCGATCGCCATGTCGGGGCCCAGGCGGAACCGCATATGCGCCGATCCGATCGGCACCAGCTCCCCGAAGGTTTCGCGTGGCGGGCGCTTGAACTCGACGATGACTTCGGTCGCGGTTACGGGCAGGAACTTGCCGGCGCGGATGTAGATCGGCACGCCTTCCCAACGCCAGCTTTCGATGAACAGCTTGACCGCGATGAAGGTCTCGACCGTCGAGCCGGGCCGCACGCCATCGACGCCGACGATAGCCGGCATACTGGCCGCGCACGACGTGAGCCGGGTCGATGCGGGCGGACGCCTTCAGCAGCGCCGACTTCTGGTCGCGCATGCGCCTCGTGTTCCTCGCCGGTCGGGCGGGTCCATCGTCAGCTGGCGACAGGACCTGCAGCAGATGGTTCTGCAGCACGTCGCGGTTGGCGCCGGTCTCGTCATAGAACCGGCCGCGGTCCTGCACGCCGAAATCCTCGGCCATGGTGATCTGGATGCTGCGCGACATGGTCGCGGTTCCAGATCGGCTCGAACATCGGGTTGGCGAAGCGCGTGTAGAGCAGGTTCTGCACCGGCTCCTTGCCGAGGAAGTGGTCGATGCGGAAGATGTTCTCCTCGGGGAAGAACTTCCGCACCATGTCGTTCAGCTTCTTTGCCGAGGCGCGGTCGTGGCCGAACGGCTTCTCGATCACCAGCCGCGCGTTGTCGGCAGCGCCGGACTTGCGAAAGCTGCTCGGCGACGGTGCCGAACAGGCTGGGCGGCACCGCCAGATAATGCAGCGGCCGCTTCGCTTCGCCGAGCTCCTTGTGCAGGTTCGTCGAAGGTCGCGGGATCGGCATAGTCGCCATCGACGTAGCGCAGCAGGGACAGCAGCTTGTCCTCGTGCCGTCGTATCCGTCAGCGCCGTGATGCGCGAGGCTGTCCTTCGCGCGCTGCTTGAGTTGGTCCAGAGTCCAGCCGGACTTGGCGACCCCGATGATCGGGATGTTCAGCCCCTCGTCACGCACCAGGCCGAGCAGCGACGGGAAGATCTGCTTGTAGGCCAGGTCGCCGGTGGCGCCGAAAAAGACCAGCGCGTCGGACGGCAGCGGCGCGTCGGATGTGTCCGCCATCAATTCGCCTCCTTCGGCTTCTCGACATGGCCGCCGAACTCGAAGCGCAGCGCCGAGAGCAAGCGGTCGCCGTAATCGGCCTCGCCGCGCGAGCTGAAGCGGGCGAACAGCGCGGCCGCGATCACCGGGGCGGGCACGCCGTCATCGATCGCTGCCTGCACCGTCCAGCGGCCTTCGCCGGAGTCGGAGACGCGGCCGGCGAAGCCGTCGAGATCCGGGCTTTTGAGGTAGGCGCTGGCGGCGAGGTCGAGCAGCCAGGAGGCGACGACGCTGCCGCGCCGCCAGACCTCGGCGACCTTGCCCACATCGATGTCGTATTTGAAGTGCTCGGGGTGGCGCAGCGGCGTCGTTTCGGCGTCATCGACCTGGCTCTTCAGTCCGACATTGGCGTGCTTGATGATGTTGAAGCCCTCGGCATAGGCCGCCATCAGGCCGTACTCGATGCCGTTATGCACCATCTTGACGAAGTGCCCGGCACCGTTCGGTCCGCAGTGCAGGTAGCCCATGTTCGGCGGGACCGGGCTCGCCGCTGGTGCCCGGGGTGCGCGGCGCAGCCTCCACGCCCGGCGCCAGCGAGCGGAAGATCGGGTCGAGATGCTTCACCACCCCGTCCTCGCCGCCGATCATGTGGCAGTAGCCGCGCTCCAGCCCCCAGACGCCGCCGCTGACGCCGACATCGACGTAGTGCATGCCCTTCTTCTTGCAGCTCCCCGGCGCGGCGGATGTCGTCGTGGTAGTAGGAATTGCCGCCATCCACGACGATGTCGCCTTCCTCCAGCAGCGGGATCAGCGAACTCGAGCACGGGATCGACGACGGCGGCCGGCACCATCAGCCACACCAGGCGTGGCTTGGTCAGCTTGCTTGACGAACTCGGGCAGGCTGGTGGTGCCCTTGGCACCCTTGCTTGACCAGCGCGTCCACCGCTTCGTGATGGCTGTCATAGACGAGACAGTCATGGCCCGCCTTGGTCAGGCGGATCACCATGTTGCCGCCCATCCGTCCCAGGCCGATCATTCCCAGCTGCATCGTTCCGCTCCTTCGTCGTTGGATGGGTCGTCGCGCTAAGCGGCGGCCATGGTCTTCTTGGCTGCCTCGACCACATGGCCGACGGTGAAGCCGAAATGCTCGGCGACGACGGCGATCGGTGCCGACATGCCGAAACTGTGCATGCCCAGTACCACGCCGCGGCGCCCGGCATAGCGCGCCCAACCGAGCGGGGAGGCTTCCTCCACCGTCACCCGGGCGATGACCGAGGGCGGCAGGACGCGAATCCGATAGGCCTGGTCCTGGTCGTCGAACAGTTCCCACGACGGCATCGATACGACGCGCACGGCGATACCCTCGGCCACCAGCTTTTCGCGCGCCGCCATGCACAGCCCGACCTCGCTGCCGGTGCCGATCAGGATGACGGCCGGCTTGCCGTCCGGTGCGTCGGCCAGGACATAGGCGCCCTTGGCGAGCATCGCGGCCGGCGCGAATTTGCCGCGATCGATCGTCGGCAGCGGCTGGCGGGAGCAGACGATGGCCGCCGGGCGGTGCTTCAGCTGCAGCACCACCTTGTAGGCCTCGGTCGTTTCGTTGGCATCGGCCGGACGGATCACCACCATGCCCGGGATGGCGCGCAGCGACAGCAGCTGCTCGATCGGCTGGTGGGTCGGGCCGTCCTCGCCCACGCCGATGGAATCGTGCGTCCAGACATGGATGACCGGAAGCTCCATCAGCGCCGAGAGGCGGATCGAGCCGCGCGCGTAGTCGGTGAAGATCAGGAAGCCCGAGCCGTAGGCGCGCAGGCCGCACAGCGCCATGCCGTTGACCGCCGCGACCATCGCGTGCTCGCGGATGCCGAAATGGAAGTTGCGGCCGGCGTAGTTGCCGATGTCGCTGGCCGGCGCCTCGAAACTGCCCGCCCCCTGGAAGGTGAGATTGGTCTTGGTGCTGGGCGAGAGGTCGGCCGCGCCGCCGACCAGCCAGGGGATGCGCTGCGCCAGCGCGTTCAGCAGCTTGCCGGAGGCATCGCGGGTGGCGACGCCCTTCGGGTCCGCCGGGAAGGCGGGCAGGTCGGCGTCCCAACCCTCGGGCAGCGTGCCGGCTTCGATCGCATCGACCTGCGCGGCCAGATCGGGGTGGGCGGCGCGGTAGCCGGCCATCAGCTTGTCCCAAGCAGCGTGCGCCGCGGCGCCGCGGGCGCCCAGGCCGGCGGCGAAGTGCTTCGGCACCGCCTCGGGCACCACGAAGCTCTTGTCGGGATCGAAGCCGAAACCCTGCTTGGTCAGCTTCAGCTCGGCCTCGCCCAGCGGCTCGCCATGCGCCTTCGGGCTGTCCTGAAGATGCGGCGCGCCGTAGCCGATATGGCTGTGCACCAGGATGAAGGTCGGCCTGTCATTGGTGCGCAGAAAGTTCTGGTAGGCGCGGTCGAGCAGCGTCAGATCGTTCGGATCGGCGACGGTGGTGACGTTCCAGCCATAGGCGAGGAAGCGGGCGGCAACATCCTCGGAATAGGCGATATTGGTGTGGCCCTCGATCGTCACCCTGTTGCTGTCGTAGATCCAGCACAGGTTCGACAGGCCGAGATGGCCGGCCAGCGAGGCGGCCTCGCTGCTGATCCCCTCCATCATGCAGCCATCGCCGCAGAGCGCATACACGTTGTAATCGAACAGCGCGAAATCCGGCTTATTGTAGGTGGCGGCGAGCCACTTGCCGGCGATCGCCATGCCGACGCTGGTGGCTACCCCCTGGCCGAGCGGGCCGGTGGTGGCCTCGACGCCGGAGGTCATGCGGTATTCGGGGTGGCCCGGGCAGCGGTAGTTGGCCTGCCGGAAATGCTCGATATCCTCCAGCGTGACCGCGGGCCGCTGCTGGCCGTCATAGACTTCCGGGCTGCCGGCCACACCGGCGAGGTGGATGAGAGAATAGAGCAGCATCGAGGCATGGCCGGCCGACAGCACGAAGCGGTCGCGGTTCATCCACTCGGGCGCGGCGGGGTCGTATTTCAGGTAGCGCTGCCAGAGCGTGTAAGCGGTAGGCGCTGCCCCCATCGGCGTGCCGGGGTGGCCGGAGTTGGCCTTTTGGATGGCGTCGGCCGCGAGCAGCCGGATGGTGTTGATCGCCAGTTGGTCGAGATCGGTAGCGTCGGGCATGTCGTTTTCCTGGCTTTCGTAGGACTGTATGGGATGGCTACGTCCGGCCGCGTGGTCAGTTCCGTGAAGCCTGCTCCAGCCCGTGGATCGCCGCTCCGAGCAGCGCGGCATTGACCATGATGACATGAACCGGCACGCCGCGCAGCAGGTCGGCGAAGCGCCCCTTGTCGGTGAAGGCCTGCATGAAGGCGCCGTCCTGAAGCTGTGGGACGACCCGGGGCGGCATCCCGCCGGCGAGATAGACCCCGCCAGTTGCCATCACCTTAAGGGCGAGGTTGCCCGCCTCGGCGCCCCAGCACGCGATCATGATGCGCAGCGTCTCGGCGGCCAGCGGGTTGCCGGCCGGATCGTGCAGCGCCGCCTCGATGATCAGCGGGGTGCGGTCGGGCGCGGCCTGCAGGGTGGCGGCGAAGGCCGGCCGCTCGGCCGCGGGATCGCGTGCGCGCACGTAGTCGTAAACGTTCGGCAGGCCTGAGCCGGCGCAGACCCGCTCCCACGCGACATGGCCGAACCGTTCGTGCAGGAAAGCCCACATGGCGGCCTGGGCGGCATTGGCCGGGGCGAAATCGGCATGGCCGCCTTCCGAGGAGCAGGCGATGTAGCGTTCGCCGGTCCAGACCAGGAACGCCTCGCCGAGGCCGGTGCCGGGGGCGAGCACAGCGATCGGCGATTTCTCGACGGGTGTGCCGGCGTTCACCACCACGGTCTCCTCGGGCAGCAGATGGGGTACGGCATGAGCAATGGCCTGCAAATCGTTCAGCAGGTCGACTCGCTGAAGTCCCAGGCCGTTACAGAGCGATGTCTCGTCCACGTTCCATGGCAGGTTGGTCAGGTGCGCCCGTCCAGCGATCACCGGCCCGGCGACATCGAAGCAGGCCGATGTGGCGTGCCCCTTGGCGGTGGCCAGGAACGCCTCGACGATCGGCTGCAAACCGGGATAGTCGGCGCTGTGGAATTCCTGCTCGGCGACGAATTTGCGCGGCCCGGCTTCCGCCGAAACCAGCGCCAGGCGGGTCTTGGTGCCGCCGATATCGCCTGCGATGAGCATCAGCGCGGAAGCTCCTTCCACATCGTCTCGATCTGTTCCAACGACTGCCCCTTGGTCTCCGGCACCGAATAGTAGATCCAGATCCAGCCGATGCCGCAGAACAGTGCGAACAGCCAGAACGTCAGGGCGTTGCCGATCGCGTTGACCAGCGAGAGAAAGCACTGGCTGACCAGGAAAGCCGAGCCCCAGTTGACGGCGGTAGCGAATGCCACGCCCCGGCCGCGGACGCGCCCGGGGAAGACCTCGTTGATCACCGTCCATACCACGGGTCCGAGCGAGAAGGCGAAGCTGATGATGAACACCACGAGCGCGATCAGGGTGACGATGCCGGCGGTGCTGGGCCCCGCCGTCTGGCTGATGTCCGCCACCGGGGGGATGAACTGGAAGGCGATGCCGACCACCAGCAGGCTGACCCCCATGCCGAGCAGCCCGGCCAGCAGCAGCATCCGCCGGCCCAGTCCGTCGATGAAGGCGATCGCAATGAGGGTGGCCAGGACGTTGACCGCGCCGACCGCCCAGGTGGTCGCCGAGGTCTGCGCCGCGACCGAGACGAAGCCCGCGGCGGCGAAGATGTGATTGGCGTAGTAGATGATGGCATTGATGCCGGTGATCTGCTGGAACACCGCCAGGCCCACGGCGATGGTCAGTGGGCGGCGCCATTCGCGGTGGAACAGGGCGCCCCATGCGAGCGGCCTGGTTTCGCGGTGCACCGCCGCCTCGATCGAGGCGATGCGCGGGCCGACATCGACGCCCGGGCGCACTTTCAAAAGCGCCGCGGCCGCATCGTCGCGACGGTGCATCTTGATCAGCCAGCGTGGCGATTCGGGTGCGACGAGCGAGACCAGCACCAGCATGATCCCCGGCACCGCCGATACGCCCAGCATCATGCGCCAGTCATCAAGCCAGCCATTGACCATGTAGGCGAGGAAGATGCCGATGGTGATGGCGAGCTGGTAGGCCGAGACGAAGCGCCCGCGCAGCGTGGCGGGCGCCAACTCGGAGGCATAGAGCGGGGCGGCGACGGCGGCGACGCCGACGCCGACGCCGACGATCAGCCGGCCGGCGACGAGGATCACGGTATCCGGCGCCAGCGACTGCACCAGGGCGCCGAGGACGAACATCAGCCCGGCAGCGAGGATGGTGTGCTTGCGCCCGAGCCGGTCCGCCACCTCTCCCCCCGCCAGCGAGCCGAGCAGCGCGCCCAGGGTGACCCAGCTGGTCACCACGCCGACCATGAACGGGCCGAGGTGGAAGGTATCCTCGATGCCGCGAAGGGCGCCGGAGATCACCCCCTGGTCGTAGCCGAACAGCAGACCTGCGATGAGGATGACGGCGAGGACGACGGCGAGCCACGGGGTGACCGTCTGGCCGGGGAAAGGCGGCTCGGCGAGGCGGCCTTCGGCTGGCGTGGTCCTGTCCATGTTTCCCCCGCTGCCGGCTTCGGCCGGCGCGCGACCATGCCGCCAAAGGCGGTCCGGCATCAACCCGCAGTCGTTGGCGGGGTGGCATCCCAGCGGTCGCAGAACGCCGCGATGTCGCTGGACTGGAAATCGGCCAGTCGCTGCATGATGAGGTCGAACGGCCAGTCCCACCAGGCGATGCGCGCGAGCCGTTCGGCGATGGCGCGGGGGAAGCGTTCGCGGATCGGGCGGGCGGGAACGCCGCCGACGATCGTGTAGGGCGCGACGTCGCGGGCGACGACGGCGCCGCCGGCCAGCACGGCGCCGTCGCCGACGGTGACGCCGGGCAGCACCAGCACGCCGTGGCCGATCCAGACATCGTTGCCGATGGTGACGCGGTCGGCGCGGCGTGCCGCGAAGAAGCCGTGGTCGCGGACGGCATTGGCCGAGTAGTATTCTGGGCAGTAGGTGAAGCGGTGCAGCGAGGGCCGGTCGATCGGATGGTTGGGGGCGCCGATGCGGACATCGGCGGCAATCGCGCAGAACTTGCCGATGGTTGCGTCGGCGACCATGCAGCCCGACCCGATGTAGGAATAGTCGCCGAGCGAGGCGTATTCCATCGACGTGCCCGCCAGCACTTCGCAGCATCTGCCGATTGCGACCTCGCGCCGCTTCACGGTGGGATCGATGACCGTCTCGGCGATCTTGGGGCGAGGAGCAGGCGCGTCCATGGATCGCTGGATACGCGGAGGCAGGGGCGGCTGTCTATCGTGCCGCGTCATGCATTGCGCGCGCGCCGCGGGATGCGCTCACAACCATGCGTTTGCCGCCCGGTTACGGCACGGAGCGCTTGACGGCCGTTGCCGTTTCGCATCACAGTATCGCTATTATACACCGAAGGCTCTTTTGTAATCCCATGCATTCAAGCGCACTTGCGACAGGAGAATTGTTCCTGAAGAGCGGCGCCGTGCGGAACGTCAAACGCATCCTCGATATCGGCGGACGTGACGTGAACGGAACGCTGCGGCGGTTTGCCCCGGGTAACGCCAGCTTCATTTCCATCGATCTCGAGCCCGGGCGCGGGGTCGATCTCGTGCTGGAAGATCCGTATCGATACCCTTTCTCGGATGGTTGTTTCGATTGCGTGGTTTCGACCTCGTGCCTGGAGCACGACCGGATGTTCTGGCTTACCATCCTGGAAGCCTCGCGCGTGCTGTCGCAGAACGGGTTGCTGTATCTGAGCGTGCCCTCGCAGGGTGCCTATCACGGCTATCCCTACGACAACTGGCGCTTCTATCCGGATGCGTCGCTGGCGATCGTGGAATGGTCGGCGCGGTCCGGGCAGCCGCTGCACCTGATCGAATCGTTCAACCACCCCGACATGCCGTTCAACGACTACATCATGTCGTTTTCCAAGACCAAGGGCCGCTGGTCGGGTCCATACCTGCACGAGCAGATCGCAGGATCCTACAACATCCGGGTCGGTGACTCGTCGGAGATCGCGCGCCAGCAGATCGAGGCGCCGGGCATCGCTCTGGCGATCGCGCTGGGCGACGAGTTGATCCGGCTGCGCGGCGAGGCCGCGATGCAGGAACGGTCCGATGTGCCGGCGATAGCCTGAAGGTTTCAAGCTTGGTCGAACGCGTTTCAAAAGGGGGTCGATAGGATGTCGCACGTCAAGGTCCAACGGCGGCACGAGGGTATCGACTACATCGGTTTCATGGCGTATTTCGACGCGCTGTTGCACCCGAACGCGTATTTCGAGATCGGCACCAACATGGGCGACTCGCTGCGCGCATTCCGCTGCGACGCGGTCGCGGTCGATCCGACGATCCAGTTCGAGGGGCATGCCGACCACAACGTCATCGGCGGCCGCAAGCGCGCCTTCTTCTTCCAGATGACGTCGGATGATTTCTTCCGCGAGCACACGATCCGCCATTTCCTGCCCAAGGGCCCCGACATCGCCTTCCTGGATGGGCTGCACCTGTTCGAGTATCTGCTGCGTGACTTCATCAACACCGAGGCCGAGTGCCACGAGCGGTCGATGATCCTGCTGCACGACTGCCTGCCGATGAACACCCGCATGGCGGAGCGCACTTTCCGCGTCGATGCAGCGGAAGATCCGGCGACGCAGACCTTCTGGACCGGCGATGTCTGGCGGATGCTGCCGATCCTGAAGAAGTATCGACCGGACCTGCGCATCGTCGCACTGAACTGCCCGCCGACCGGGCTGGTTGCGGTGATGCAGCTCGATCCCGGATCGCGCGTGCTGCGCCAGCATTACCATGCGATCACCGCGGAGTTCAGTGCGCTGACGCTGGAGGAGTACGGCATCGACCGCCTGTGGAATGAATATCCGATCGCCGATTCACGCGCGTTGCTGAGCCCGCCGCACGACTTCACGGCGACGTTCACAATCTGTTGAGCGGCGAGCTACGCCCTGCGCAGGGTGAGGTTGAAGAAGGCGGCGCTGACGGCGCGCTGATCGGGACCCTGGCCGCACATCGCCATGGGCACGCAGAACGGATGGCGGAAAACCACGTCCAGCCGGTCATGTCCCGCGAGGCAGGATGCGGGGATCGGGCAGAACAGGGTTTCCCAGCCGGCGATGGCGAAGCTGGCGACCGGCAGGCCGTTCACCTCCACGTCCAGCTGGCGGCTCACGAGATGCGGCGGAAAGGCGAAAGCGAGAACCCGCAGCTCCATCCACAGATCGCCGTCATGCGCCGGGCGTGGCAGGGTGAGCGTGCTGACCGGCCCATCCGACCAGACATGCTTCTCCTCCTGCGCCGACCATCCCCGTCCGCGATGCAGGGCCGAGGTGCCGCCAGCACCGAAATCGACTTCCAGCACCGGCTCCCCGAGACGACGCGGGATGGTGGCGCCGGCGACGGTGATGCGGTCGCCCGCCGGCGCGGCCCGGGCCGCGGCGAGGCCGGCGGCGAGGTGGGGCAGGGGCAGCAGGAACGGGGCATCCCGCTCCAGCCCCTCGCCGGTCCAGAGCGGCGGGCCGCGCAGATCGACGAATACGGCGTCGCGCAGCTGCATGACGTTGTAGAAGTAGGCGTCGTGCCAGGCGCCGGGGGCGGCGCCGATGATGCCGACGCCGTCGGGTGCATACATCAGGCCGCTGAAGTCGGAGCCGAGCACGCCGAAAATGGCGGTTGCAGAGCGGAACTGCGCCACCTGGTCGGCGAAGGGGAGCGCGGCCGGGCTGACCGGATCGAAGCCGTGCTCGCGCAGGCAGGCGGTGACCTCGGCGATGTTGTGGATCTGCCGCGTCGCACCGGAGCCGCGCATCAGTGCAATGCGCCGGGCCGGTGCGGGATCGGCCTGCCCGACGGCGGCGCTGCGGACGAGATGGATGACGGCGGGATTGATGCCCTCGGGCGACCAGACGCCGGAGACGGCGTAGAGCTGGCGAAAGCGGTAGTGGGCATCGCTGTCGAGGCGCAGCAGCCGGTCCGGGCCGATGCCGTAGAAGGCGAGCAATTCAAGGACGGCGGTGGAGAAGCTGCGCTCGCGCGTCGGCTCGGTGATACCGGCGGGAACCACGTAGCGGAAGCGGCCGGGATGCAGGCTTTCGGCGACGACCGCGCGCGGCAGCAGCTCGCACAGCCAGTGGCCCCAGGTGACATCGCCGTAGCGGGCGACCAGCAGGCACGGCCCGACGATGTCGTGCGTCGGGCACGGCATCGCCTGCAATGCCGCTAGGACCTGCGGGATTTCGGACGACAGCGGGTTGATCTGTTCGATCGCCAGCATGCCGTCGGCCTCGAGCCAGAAGCTGCGGCTGCCGTAGAGGATGCAGCGCGGCGGCAGACGGCCAAGCCGAACGGGTTCGTACGTAACGACTTGTGGCCGGTAGGTGCGCTGCACGCCCGCGCGGGCGAAATCGGCAAGCCCGATAGCCGGCGCATTGGTGTGGACCAGCACGGCGGGCAGCGACACGGTCAGGCTGGGCGCCACAACCTCGGCCTCGACGAACATGTCCGCGAGGAAGGCACGGCGAACCTGATCCATGATGATGTCTCTGCCTGCGGATCGGAAAGGACCGCCACCGGCTTCGTAGCAAGGAAGCCGCTCGAGCGACAACCGTGCGTTGCAGGTGTTCCAGTGGGCTCAGGCGGCGGGCGCGATGGCGGCCGCGCAGGGAGCGTCGATGGCCCAGGCTTCGGCGTCGTGCTCGTAGCCGAGTGTCACCAGCAAGCCGCCGATGACAGGGGCGAGGGCGGCGCGATCCGCTGCAGACAATTCGTTTCGCCAACGGCCGATGGAATCGCCGAAGATCTCGCTGTCGGCCGCGATGGCGTCGCGGGTGAAGGCGAGGCGAAGATCGGGCTGCCAGTCCGCCGAGTGACCCGGACGGACACCCCCTGCAAGGAGCGGCGTGAGGGCGGCGTCGAGCAGTCTGTCGTCCCAGGGAATGTCGAGGAAGGTGAGCAGCCGGCGCAGCGTGGCTTCCGGGTCGGTCACGAGGTCCTCGTAGCGCAGTTCACAATAGCGCGGGTGGCCGCGATGGGCGATGCCGGCGCGGACCGAGGCGGCCCATAGCGCACCGCAGCGGCGGGCCGCGAGCGGGCTGTCCCGTGGGATGGTGCGGGCGATCTTGGCCCAGGGCTGGCGGCGCAGCGAACAGGCCGCGTCGCGGCCGTCGCGGATGATGTGGACGAGCTTGGCATTGGGAAAGCGGCGCGCGACGAAACCGAAGCGGAACACGTTGGCGGGCGTCTTCTCGACCCAGATCAGCCGGCGCAAGTCTGTGAGGATCGCGCGGTGGAATCGCTCGATGAAGGCGACCTGCGAGCGGCTTTCGACCTGCCAGCGTTCGATCTCGGCGCCGTCGCGCCGCAGGCGGGGGCCGAGGTGGCGTGGCGCCGTGATGCGGCGCAGGAAGACCGTGGTTTCCGGCCCGCTGGCGATCAGCGGATGCCGGCCGAGGATGGTGCGCAGCATGGTGGTGCCGCTGCGCGCCGCGCCGCCGACCACGACGAGGCCGCGGATACGCGACCGGCGCGGCCCGAGCGGCGCGCGGATAATCCACCAGCCGCGATAGCCGAGGAGGCGGAACAGGCGGGGCGGCGCCGTCGCGCCCGGATCGCGCTGGCGCGGCACCGGGTCGGCGAAGGCGCGCGCCAGCACGAAGCCGCCGATCACGAAGGTCGCCTCGTCGAGGTGGCCAATGACCGGGATCCGATCGGGAATGATATCGATCGGAACGAAGAGATAGCCGAAGCCGACCAATAATGCGATCTTGGCGATAAAATAATGACGGACATCAAAGGCGATGCGGCATAGCAGGACCAACTCCCTGCCGATCGCCGTGACAATACGCGACTTCATGCGGCCGACCGTCCGGACGAAAATATCAGTCCACGCCGTTAGCCGATCTGCGGAGTCCGGAGAAGCATTCTACAGCTGCGGATACATTTCTCTATTGGCCGTTACTTCGGCCGATTTTGCGCAATGAAGAGTTACATGCGTCTTGCGTTCCACGCGCCGTATGTAGCCGATGCATAGGGCGAGCAGCAGCAACGCGGGCAGCGGACCGAGCGGCAGTTTCCAGATGACGGCCACGGCCGGCGCGAGCGCGGACAGGGCGACGACGGCGCCGAGTGCGGGCCGTGCATAGGGCAGCCATCCGGCGACCCTCACGTGGCGGACGAGGAACGCGATGGCGAGGGCGGCCAGCACGAGGTCGTAGAACAGCAACACGGGCGCGGTCAGCAGGGTCGCGGCCAGCAACGTCGCGGCGCACAGCGCGGGCGGGTTTCGCCGTCCCCAGACCCAGGCGACGATGGCAGCGGCGGCCAGGGCGGAGGCCGCCTGCACGGCATCGGCCGCCGCCGGCGACAGCCTCAACAGCAGCACCGCGCCGGCCGGACTGACCATCGCGGCGAAGGCGATGCGGCCGGACTGGTAGAGCGCCGGCATCCCCGGCAGCGCCGCGAGATAGGCGGTCCACGGCGCGATACCGAAGGCCAGCACCGACAGCGCGACGCAGCCCCCGACTGACAGGGCCGCGCCGCCGACCGCGCGCCAGCGCCGCCCGGCGATCAGCGCCACCGGCAGCAGCAGTCCGAAATGCGGCTTGTAGCAAAGCGTGCCGAGCAACAGCCCCGCGAGAAGCGGCCGCGCGGGCAGCAACAGCAGCCCCCAGGCGAACAACGCCGCCGAGAGACAGGCGTTCTGCCCCAGGGCGAGGTTCGCCCACAGCGCCGGGAAGGCCAGGAACGGGAGCAGCGTATTCCAGTCCGCGCCGCCCCGCTCGCCGACGCGCAGGATGCGGCGCAGCGCCAGCGCCAGGGCGGCGAGCGGTGCGGCCTGGAAGCCGATGAAGGCGGCGAGGTAGGGCAGGCGGGCCAGGGCCGCGCAAACCAGCAGGAACACCGGCGGATAGGTGAACAGCGGATGCCCGATGCCGGGCGTGCGGGCGGCATCCTCGGCCCGTTGCTGCGCGGCCGTGTCGTAGGCGAGGGCGGGCGTCCCGGCATCGGCCAGCGCGCCGGCGGCGTAGAAGCTGACGAAGCTCGTGGTGACCGGACCGGGCAGCTTCGCGATCAGGCCGTAGGAGAACGCGGCGAGAAACAGGAAGCCCGCAAGTTCGAGTGCGAGGAGCACACGGCTCCAGGCGATGCAGCGGTCGCGGCCGAGGAACTGGTTGAGGCGGATGCCGAGGCCGATGAAGGGGCCGACGGCCGTGGATCGATCCGCCGGCCGCATGTCCGTCCTCCGTGCCCATGCTCGCGCCGCACCGGTCGCGGCCGCCTGTCGCGGTGCCGCTTACGGTGCTGGCGCTGAAGGAACGGTAAACCGGCGGGCGGGGGATGCCGCCCGGGCGGTCAGGCGGCGGGGCTGTCCTCCAGCGCCGCCAGCAGCCGCGGCGGGGACATGGGCAGGGCGTAGAACCGCTTGCCGACGGCGTTGTAAACCGCGTTCGCGACCGCCGCCAGCGGCGGCACCAGCGGCACTTCGCCGACGCCGCGCACGCCCTGCGGATGTTTCGGGTTCGGTATCTCGATCATCACCGTGTCGAGCATCGGCAGGTCCGAGCAGACCGGCATGCGATAGTCGAGGAAGCCAGCGTTATCGACCTTCCCGTTTCGGTCGTAGAGATATTCCTCGCTCAACGCCCAGCCGATGCCCTGCGCGGCACCGCCCTGCATCTGGCCCTCGACGTAGCTCGGGTGCACGGCGCGGCCGACGTCCTGGAACGAGGTGTAGCGGATCACCCGCACGATCCCGAGATCGAGATCCACCTCCACGTCGCAGATATGCGTCGCAAAGCCGCCCTCGGCGCCGGTGGTGTTGAGCTGTACGCCCGCGCCGATCGGCCCGCCCGTCTCGGTCGCGCGGGCGGCGAGGTCGGCGAGCGTGAGGGCGGGGAACTTGCCGGCGTTCTCGCCCGCCGGACGCGCCTCGCCGTCTTCCCACACCACCGCGTCGGGGTCGATCTTCCAGATCTTCGCCGCGCGCTCGCAGAGCGTGCGGATGACCTTCTCGGTGGACTGCGTGACCACCATGCCCGAGGCGAACAGCACGCGGCTGCCGCCGGTCAGGTTGCTGAAGCCGATGGTCGCGGTGTCGCCGATCAGCACGGAGACGCGGCGATAGTCGATGCCCAGCAGCTCCGCCGTAATATTGGCGATCGAAGCGCGCGAGCCGCCGATGTCGGGATGGCCGGTGGTGACGACGACGTTGCCGTCCTCGGTGACGTTGACCTGCGCGCTGCTCTCGCCGCCGGCGTTGAACCAGAAGCCACTGGCCACACCGCGGCCCTGGTGCTTGCCGAGCGGTGCCTTGTAGTGCGGGTGCGCCTGCGCCGCCTCGATCGTGTCGACGAAACCGATGACGGGAAACACCGGACCGTGCGCCGCCTTGGTCCCCTGGCGGGCGGCGTTCTTCAGGCGCAGTTCCAGCGGGTCCATCTTCAGCGCCTCGGCGATCTCGTCGAGCACGCATTCGACCGCATAGGCGCCGATCGGCGCGCCGGGTGCCCGATAGGCGGCGACCTTGGAACGGTTGGAAACCACGTCGTAGCCCGTCGAAACCACGTTCGGGATGTCGTAGGGCGCGAAGCAGCAGCCCGCCGCACCGCGGATCGGCGAGCCGGGCAGCGCACCCGCCTGCAGGTAGAAGGTGCCCTGCGCGGCGACCAGGCGACCGTCCTTGGTGGCGCCGATCTTCACCGTGCTTTTCGAGCCCGAGGTCGGACCGGAGGCGCGGAACACTTCCTCCCGCGACATGGTCATCTTGACGGGCCGGCCGGATTTCTTCGACAGCAGTACGGCCAGCGGTTCGAGGTAGATGATGGTCTTGCCGCCGAAGCCTCCGCCGATCTCGGCCGGAATGGCGCGGATGTCGCTCTGCGGAATGCCGGTCAGCAGCGCGGTCATGGCCCGCACCATGAACTGGCCCTGGCTCGAGCTCCAGATCGTCGTCTTGCCATCGGCCGACACGCTGACAAGACAGGCGTGCGGCTCGATATAGCCCTGGTGCACCGGGCGGGTGGTGAAGCTGCGCTCGATGACGACGTCCGCCTTGGCGAAGCCGTCCGCGATATCGCCGAGCTTGTGTTCCAGCTTGCCGGCGATGTTCGACGGCTTGCCTTCGAACTGCAGGAATTCGTGCAGGATGGGCGCGTCGGGCTTCAGCGCGTCGTCGATCTCGATGGCGTGCGGCAGGACTTCGTACTCGACGTCGATCAGCTTGCAGGCTTCGGCGGCCACCGCCTCATTGATCGCGGCGACGGCGGCGATCGGATGGCCGTGGAAGAGTGCCTTCTCGCGCGCCATCACGTTGCGGCACATCCAGCGCATGTCCTGGATGCCCAGCATCACCGACTTGTCGAGGGGAAACGCCACCACGTCCTGCGCGGTGACGACGGCGCGCACACCCGGCAGTTTTTCCGCCTTGGAGGTATCGACGGACAGGATGCGGGCATGCGCATGCGGGCTGCGCAGCACCTTGCCCCAGATCATGCCGGGCATCGCCGTGTCGGCGCCATAGGCGGCGCGACCGGTGACCTTGTCGGCGCCGTCCGGGCGGACGGTGCGCTGGCCGATCCACTTGTTGTCGATGACGGTCTCGGTGATGACGTTCATCAGGCGGCACTCCTCAACTCGGCGGCGGTTTCGAGAACGGCCCGAACGATCTTGTCGTAGCCGGTGCAGCGGCAGAGGTTGCCGGCGAGCCAGAAGCGCACCTCGGTCTCGGTCGGATCGGGATTGCGCTCAAGCAGCGCCTTCGATGCCATCAGCACGCCCGGCGTGCAGATGCCGCACTGGAGAGCCGCCAACTCCAGGAATTTGCGTTGTAGCGGGTGAAGCTCCTCGCCGTCGGCCATGCCCTCGATCGTGCCGATCGCGCTGCCCTCGGCCTCGGCGGCCAGGGTGAGGCAGGAGCAGACCAGCCGCCCGTCCAGCATGACCGAGCAGGCGCCGCAATCGCCGGTGCCGCAGCCTTCCTTGGTGCCGGTCAGGCCGAGCGGGCCGCGCAGCGCGTCCAGCAGGCTCTGGTGCGGATCGCACAGGAACTCGGCGGGCTCGCCGTTGATCGTGGTGGACACGTGAAGCTTGGCCATGGGTTTCAGGTCCTTCCCGCGCGTTCGGCGGCGATGGCCGCGGTGCGCTTGAGCAGCACGCCGGCGACCTTGGTGCGATAGACGATGGTGCCGCGCTTGTCGTCGATCGGCTTGCAGACGGCGCGGCAGGCGGCCGCCGCGGCTTCCAGCGCCACGTCGTCGAGCCGGGACCCGATGAGCGCCTTGGCCGCGTCCTCCACCAGCAGGACGGTGGGCGCGATCGCGCCGAGGGAGACGCGCGCGGCGGTGACGGTGCCGGCATCCAGCGTCAGGCTGACGCCGCAGCCCACCACCGCGATGTCCATTTCGGTGCGCGGGATCATCCGCAGATAGGCGTCGCCCGAGCCCGCCGGCCGCGGCGGCAGGGTGAAGCTGACGACGATTTCGCCGGGGGCGAGGCTGGTCCGGCCCGGGCCCTTCGGCACCGCCTCCACCGGGATCTGCCGCCGGCCGCCGGGCCCCTGGATGGTGACGAGGGCGCCCGCGGCGACCATCGCCGGCACGCTGTCGCCGGCGGGCGAGGCGTTGCAGAGGTTGCCGCCCGCCGAGGCGCGGCCCTGCACCTGGGTCGAGCCGATGAGGTTGATTGCCTCCAGCACGCCGGGCCAGACCTTGCCGAAACGGGGATGGTCGGCGAGCACGCTGCCGGGGACGGCCGCGCCGACCACGAAGCCGCCGTCCGCCGCCTCGGTGATCGTCGTCATCTCATCGATCTTCTTGATGTCGATGATCGTCTCGGGCCGGAGCACGCCAGAGCGCATCTGCACGAGCAGGTCGGTGCCGCCGGCCAGTATCCGTGCGGCACTTCCGGCTGCGGCGAAGGCCTTTACCGCCTCGTCGAGCGTTCCCGGTGCCATGTATCGCGTTTCGCTCATGCGACGTTCCCCTAGCCTTCCCTTGGCTTGCGTTCAGGCCAGCCGCCGCCCGGGCGGTTGGCCGCAATGATCCTGGCCCGGACGGGCCGTTCGGACGAACTGGTGAGGGCAGTCTATCAAGTTGCACGGGCAAGTCGAATTGCGCCGCTTTCGCGCATGGCGGCGCCGCATGGGCGGCAAAGGGCCGGGCGCGCGGTGTTACGATTGGCGCTGGTCGGCGGGCTGCCGCTGCGGCCAGCCGCCTGCTGCAAGATCGGCGTTGTGCTGGCCGAGCGCGGGGGCGGGGTGCGCGATGCGGCCCGGCGTCGCGCTGAGCTTCGGCACGATGCCAGGCACTTTCAAAGGGCGGCCGTCGGCGGTGACAGTGTCGAGGATCATGCCGCGCGCCTGGTAGTGCGGATCGGCGGCGATGTCGGCGACGGTGTAGATCTTGCCCGCCGGCACCGATGCCTGCTCCAGCGCATCCAGCACCTGCTCGGGCGTCAGCCTCGCGGCCCAGGCGCCGATGGCGGCGTCGAGTTCGGCGACGCGCCTCACCCGGCCGTCATTGTGCGCGAGGTCGGGATCGTCGCGCAGGTCGAGCCGGCCGATCACCTGCATCAGGCGGCGGAAGATGCTGTCGCCGTTGCCGGCGACCAAAATGTAGTCGCCATTGGCGCAGCGATAGGCGTTGGTCGGCGCGATGCCGGGCAGCGCACTGCCGGCCGCCTCGCGCACCGCGCCGAAGGCGTCGTATTCGGGCAGCAGGCTTTCCATCACGTTGAACACCGACTCGTAGAGCGCGACATCGACGACCTGGCCCTCGCCGTTGTTCCGGTCGCGGTGGCGCAGCGCCATCAGCAGGCCGATCACGCCATGCAGGGCGGCGAGCGTGTCGCCGATGGAAACGCCGACGCGCACCGGGATGCGGCCGGGTTCGGCGGTCAGGTGCCGCAGGCCGCCCATCGCCTCGCCCAGCACGCCGAAGCCGGGGCGGTCGCGATAGGGGCCGGTCTGGCCGTAGCCGGAGATGCGCAGCATCACCAGACGCGGGTTGAGGGCGTGCAGCGCGTCCCAGCCTAGCCCCCACGCTTCCAGCGTGCCGGGGCGGAAGTTCTCGATCAGCACATCGGCCTCGGCCGCCAGTGCGCGTGCCGTCGCCTGGCCTTCGGGCGAGCGCAGGTCGAGTGCTATCGAGCGTTTGCCCCGCGACTGCACTTCCCACCAGACCGACGTGCCGTCGCGTAGCAGGCGCCATTTGCGAAGCGCGTCGCCGGTGCCCTCCGGCTCGATCTTGATGACGTCGGCACCGAAATCGGCGAGCGTCTTGGCGGCGAAGGGGCCGGCGATCAACTGCCCCATTTCGAGAACTTTCAGTCCATCGAGTGCCTGCATGGCAAGCGACCCTAACCCGAGACGACGTTGCGCGGCGTGCCCTGCCAGAACAGCGCAATGTTTTCCATCAGCTGATCGGCGAGGCCCTGGATCGCCTCGGTGCTGGCCCAGGCGACATGCGGTGTGAGGATGAAGTTCGGCAGTTCCAGCAGCTTCATGAACGGGTGGTCGGCGGGCGGCGGCTCGCTGGTCACGACGTCGAAACCCGCACCCGCGATCTGCCCGCTGCGCAGCGCGTCGCACAGCGCCTGCTCGTCCACCAGGCCGCCGCGCGCGGTGTTGATCAGCAGCGGCCGCCGCTCCATCAGGGCGAAGTCGGCCGCACCGATCAGGTTGCGCGTCGAGGGCATCAGCGGCAGATGCAGCGTGATGACGTCGCTGAGGCGCAGCACGTCCTCGTAGGGCGTGTAGAGCGGTCCCATGCCCTCGACGCCCTTGTAGGTCGAGAACAGCACCTTCATGCCGATGGCCCGACCGATATCGGCGACCGCGCGGCCGAGCACGCCATCGCCGATGATGCCGAGCGTTGAGCCTGCGAGATTGGTTATAGGGTAGTCGAAGTAGCAGAACATGCCCGATTGCTGCCAGCGGCCATCGACGACGGACTGGCGGTAGGGGATCAGGCTGCGGCGCAACGCAAAGATCAGCGCGAACGTGTGCTCGGGCACCGTGTTGACCGCATAGTTGCGGATGTTACTGACCGTGATGCCGCGCGCGCGGCAGGCATCGAGGTCGATGACGTCGTAGCCGGTCGCCGCGACGGCGATCATGCGCAGGCCGGGCGCGGCCTCGATCTCGGCCCGGCCGATGCGCACCTTGTTGGTGATCACCACGCTTGCATCGGCGATGCGGATGGCAACCTGATCGGGCGCGGTCTCCTCGAACACCGCCAACGTGTGCGGGATCGCCGGCGGGTTCAGCCGGATCACGTCCGGCATGGTGTTGCGGTCGAGAAAGACGATGCGCGCGGTACCGGTCATCAGGCGAAGCCGGACGGGACGTTGAGGTTGACCGTCACGTTCTTGCGCTGGGTGAAGCTGTCGAGCATCCCTTCCAGCGAGAACTCGCGCCCCAGGCCACTCTGCTTGTAGCCGCCATAGGAATGGCCGGGCACCTGGCCGAGACCCTGGTTCACCTGCACCCAGCCCGACTGGATGCGGTGCGCGGTGCGCAGGCCCGCGCCGATGTCGTGGGTGAACACGTAGGCCGCGAGACCGTAATGGCTGTCGTTCGCCATGCGGATCGCCTCGGCCTCCTCGGTCCAGGGGATCGCCACCAGGACGGGGCCGAAGATCTCCTCCCGCGCCAGGCGGAAGTCGTTGGTGGTGTCGGCGAAGATCGTCGGCACGGTGAAGTAGCCCTCACTGAGCGGGCCGCTGGCGGGCGGCAGGCCGCCGGTGACCAGCCTCGCCCCCGGCTCCTTCAGCCCGTCGCTGATATAGCCGCACACCTTGTCGAACTGCTTCTTGTTGATGATGGTGCCGACGTCGCTGGCTTCGTCCAGCGGGTCGCCGATCACCAGGGCCGAGGTCTTCTTCGTCAGCTTGTCCAGAAACTTGTCGAAGATCGTCTTGTGGAGGAACAGCCGCGATCCGGCGGTGCAGGACTGGCTCTGCCGGGTGAAGCGCATCGCCGACGCCACGCCGTCCACCACCCAGTCCTCGTCGGCGTCCGGATAGACGATGCAGGGGCTCTTGCCGCCGAGTTCGAGAGAGACCGGCACGATGCGCTCGGCGGCCCAGCCCATGATGAGTTTGCCCACGGCGGTCGAGCCGGTGAAGGAGAGCTTCGCCACCCCGGGATGCTGCGCCAGCGGCGCGCCGCATTCGGGGCCGAGGCCGGTCAGCAGGTTCAGCACCCCGGGGGGCAGGAAGTCCTGGCAGACCTGGCCGATGAGCAGCACGCCGAACGGCGCGTCCTCGGCCGCCTTCAGCACGATCGTGTTGCCGGCGCAGAGGGCAGGCGCGATCTTCAGCGACGTGAGCAGCACCGGCGCGTTCCACGGCACGATGGCGCCGACGACGCCTAGCGGCTCCCGCCGCGTGTAGCTGAGCACGTGCTCGCCGAGCGGCAGCGTCTCGCCCTTCAACTCGCCGGCGAGGCCCGAGAAGTAGCGGAAGATGTCGGCGGCCAGCTTCGCCTCGCCGCGCGCCTGGGTGCGCAGCGCATTGCCGGTTTCCAGCGCCACCAGCCGGGCGAGTTCCTCGGACCGGGCTTCCAGCGCCTCGGCGATGCGGCCGAGGATGCGGCCGCGGTCGCGCGGCGGCACCGCGCTCCAGGCCGGAAAGGCGGCGGCGGCGGCATCGACGGCGCGCCCGACGTCCGCCGCACCGCCGCGCGGGATGGTGCCGATGGGGCGGCGCTTGGCGGGGTTCTCGACGCTGAGGGTTTCGCCGCCGGCGGCGCCTACCCACTGGCCGCCGATCAGCATCCGCCCCTCGATCATTGCCGCCGGCATCCCGGCCGGCGCCTGCGGCGCCGTCTGTTGTGCTGCGCTCATGGCCGTATCCCTGTCGAGGACGTTGAGAGGCCGCAGGTTGCAGTTCTGCCGGCCCTTGGTCAACGTGGGTTCCATTCATGATCGCCTTCGCCGCCCTGCTGGAGCGCCTGGTCTTCACGCCGTCCCGCAACGCCAAGATCGCGCTGCTGCGGCACTATTTCGCGACTGCGCCCGACCCCGACCGGGGCTTCGGGCTGGCCGCCGTGACCGGCGAACTGGCCTTTGCCGCCGCCAAGCCCGGGCTGATCCGCGAACTGGCGGCCGCGCGCACCGACCCCGTGCTGTTCGACTGGTCGTACGACTATGTCGGGGATCTGGCCGAGACGGTGGCGCTGATCTGGCCGGGCAAGCCGACCAACGCCGCGCCGCCCACGCTGTCCGAGGTGGTGGACGCACTGGCGACAACGCCGAAGGCCGAGCTGCCGGCGCTGGTCGCAGGCTGGCTCGATGCCTCCGACGCCTCGGTGCGGCTGGCGATCCTGAAGCTGATCACCGGGGGCCTGCGCGTCGGCGCCTCGGCGCGGCTGGCCAAGCTGGCGCTGGCCGAGATCGGCGGCATCGAGGCCGACATGATCGAGGAGGTGTGGCACGGCCTTGCGCCGCCCTATGACGGGCTGTTCGCCTGGATCGAGGGCAGGGGGCCGCGCCCCGATCCGGCGGACGCGCCGGTGTTCCGCCCGCCGATGCTGGCGCACCCGCTGGAGGCGGCTGACATCGCGGGCCTGGATGCGGCGGCGTTCCGGGCGGAATGGAAATGGGACGGCATCCGCGTGCAGCTTGTGGCGACGCCGGCTGGCAAGCGGCTCTACTCGCGCGGGGCGGAGGACATCTCGGCGGCCTTCCCCGAGATCGTCGCGGCGATGGATTTCCACGGCGTGCTGGACGGCGAGCTGCTGGTGATCCGCGACGGCGTGGTGGCGCCGTTCGCAGATCTGCAGCAGCGGCTGAACCGCAAGACGGTCGGGGCGAAGCTGCTGCGGGACAACCCGGCCGGAATCCGGCTGTACGATATCCTGTTCGACGGGGCCGAGGATGTGCGCGCGCTGTCGTTCGATGCGCGCCGGGCCCGGCTGGAGGACTGGTTCGCGCGCGTGGCGCCGCCGCGGATGGACCTGTCGCCGATGATCCCGTTCGACGACCTCGGCGCGCTGGCGGCGATCCGCGAGGGCGCGCGCGCCGCCGCGATCGAGGGGCTGATGCTCAAGCGCGGCGACAGTCCCTATCTGCCGGGCCGGCCGAAGGGGCTGTGGTGGAAGTGGAAGCGCGATCCGCTGAGCATCGATGCCGTGCTGATGTACGCGCAGCGCGGCCACGGCAAGCGGAGCTGGTACTACTCCGACTATACGTTCGGGTTGTGGCGGGCCGATGAGCTGGTGCCGGTGGGCAAGGCGTATTTCGGCTTCACCGATGCCGAGCTGGCGTTCCTGGACCGCTGGGTGCGCAACCACACGACCGCCCGCTTCGGCCCGGTGCGGGAGGTTGAGAAGGCGCTGGTGCTGGAGGTGGCGTTCGATGCCGCGCAGCTGTCGTCGCGCCACAAATCGGGGGTGGCGCTGCGTTTTCCCCGCATCGCGCGTATCCGCACCGACAAGCCCGCGGCCGAAGCGGACCGGCTGGAGAGCCTGATGGCCCTGGTGGAGAACCGCGCGGCGCGGGGCTGACGCCCGACGCCGCGAAGGGTCAGGACATCCTTTCCATCTGCGTCATGATCTCGGCGGTCTCCTCGGCGGGAATGGCGCTGCGCATGGCGAGCGCGATGACGATCAGGCTCCAGATCGCCACCAGGATCGCGGCCGGCCAGAAGCCGACCAGCCCGCTGCCGCCGCCGACGTTGCCCAGCCACGACAGCACCCACATGCCGCCGAACCAGGGCAGCAGCCAGGCGATGTTGCGCCAGCCGAAATCGGCGACGGGGCGCCGCGCGACCAGGTGGTACCACAGCGCGTATAGGATGAACCCGATCGCCACCAGGCCGAACAGGAACGAGTTGGTGGTGAAGCCGGTCCACTCGATGATCCAGTTGCTGCAGACGAAGGCGACCGGGGCGATCATGCCGGCGCCCCATAGCCGGAAGGGCCGGTGCAGATCGGGGCGGCTGCGGCGCAGCACCAGCAGCACGATCGGACCCAGCCCGTAGGTCAGCACGGTGATCGAGGTGATGTAGTTGACCATCAGCTGCCAGGCCGGGAACGGCAGCAGGAACAGGATGCCCACCACCCACATCACCAGCACCGAGAGCGCCGGCGCCTTGGCGCGGTTGAGCCAAGTCAGCCAGCGCGGGCCGGCACGCATCTCGCCGACCGCGTAGAGGATGCGCGAGCCGCCGGTGACGTACATCAGGCCGGTGCCGCCCGGTGAGATGTAGGCGTCGATGTACAGCAGCACCGCGAGCCAGCCGAGCCCGAGCGCGCCGGCGAGGCCGGCGAACGGACCTACCTGCCCGGTGAAGCTCAGATGCGTCCAGCCCTGCGACAGGTCCGCCGGCCGCAGTCCCAGCAGGAAGGCCACCTGCAGTAGCGTGTAGATGACCGCCGAGAGCAGCACCGATCCGATCACCGCCATAGGGATGTGCCGGCCGGGATTGGCACTCTCGCCGCCGAGGTCGATGGCGGTGCGGAAGCCGAGATAGCTGAACACGATGCCGGCGGCGGGCAGGGCGGTGAAGATGCCGGTGACCTGGTAGCTGTGCGGGTCGGCGGCCATCACCCCCCAGTGCGTGCTGCTGGCGATGAGCGCGACGATCGTCAGCGCCGGCACCGCGATCTTCCACCAGGTGATGGTGGTGTTGGTGTCGAGCAGCAGCCGCACCGCGAGCAGATTGAGCAGCGCCAGCACGCCGAGCAGGGCCGCGCACACGATGAAGCCGGTGACGGTGAGCAGCCCGTTGCTGCCGGGCTGGATGAAGTAGGGCAGGTAGTTGTTGGCGTAGGTGACGATCGCCTCGGCCTCTACCGCGGGCACCGGGACGTAGGCGAGGAACAGCATCCAGGCCCAGATGCGGCCGAGCCCGTCGCCGTGGCTGGCGTGGCTCATGTGCACCAGGGCGCCGCTGCGCGGAAACAGCGCAGCCAGTTCCGCGAAGCACAGCGCGATGAGCATGATGATGACGGCGCCGACCACCCAGCTCCAGATGCTCAGCGGTCCGGCGAGGCGGGCGGCGTGGTAGGAGCCGAACAGCCAACCGGACCCGATCATGCTGGTGGTGCTGGCGAACAGGAGCCCGATGATGCGCGCGTCACGGCGCAGGTGGCCTTCATGGTGCTGACCGGCGGCATCCGCAGGCGTTGCGTGCGACATGCTGCGTTCCTCCCTCTGCCCGTTGAGACGGGCAACGCGTGAGACGCCAAGCGGTGGCCGCGTTACCAAAACTTCATCGGCGGCACCGCTTGCCGACCCGCCTGGCCGATCGTGTCGGGCTGACGTGATTGATCCGCCACGATTGACCACGCCGGGGGTCCGTGCTGCGTTCCGTTGCGCAAACAGGGGGGAACCAGACATGCCGATCGTTGCGAATACCGCAAAGCACAAGATGGCGGAGGGCGGCGTGGCGCTGGGCTTCGGGGTGCATCACCTGCGCACCGCGGCGGCACCGCTGCTGGCGGCGGCGACCGGGCATGACTGGCTGTTCATCGACACCGAGCACGGCGCCTTCTCGGTGCAGGAGGCGACGCAGCTTTGCATCGCGGCGCTGTCCACCGGGATCACGCCGATCGTGCGGGTCTGCGCCGGCGCACTGGATGAGGGCACGCGCGCGCTGGACAACGGCGCGCTGGGCATCGTGGTGCCGCATGTCGATACCGCAAAGCAGGCCAAGCGGGTGGCCGAGGCGTTCCATTATCCGCCCGACGGGCATCGCAGCTGGGGTGGTCCGCCGGCGGTGTATGGCTACCAGCCGCCCGCGACGATGGAGGCGCAGCGCGTGGTGAACGCCGAGATCCTGACCGTGGTGATGATCGAGAGCCCCGAGGCGGTCGCCAACGCCGCCGCGATCGCCGCGGTGGAGGGGGTGGACGTGCTGCTGATCGGCACCTCCGACCTGACGGCCGAGCTTGGCGTGTCGGGCCAGCTTGGGCATCCGAAGGTGATCGAGGCCTACGCGAAGGTGGGGGCCGCCTGCGCGCGCGCCGGAAAGATCATGGGCATGGGCGGGGTCTATGACCAGGAGAACGCGACGCGCTACATCGGCATGGGCGCGCGGTTCATCCTGTCGGGGGCGGACCACAGCTACATCATGACCGGCGCCACGGCGCGCACCGCGTTCCTGCGGGAGGTCCCGCTGGCGAACGGCCGGCTGTCCGACCACGCGCCGGAGAAGAAGCCGCGCAAGAAGGCGATGCGGGCGGGGTGAGCGGTCCGGTAAAGTAGCATACGAAACGATACCCCTTCTCCCGCAAGCGGGAGAAGGGGTGTGGCAATCCTACTCGGCTGCTGCCTTCAGTTCAGGCCGGGCGAGTTTCGTGCCCTTCCACAACGTGGGACCGCTGCGCTCGTACTGCGGCGGATAGGGCACCGTCGCGCCGAGCGCCTCGGCGGCGTGCCAGCCCCAGCGCGGGTCGTCGAGGAAGGCGCGCGCCAGGGCGACCATGTCGGCCTTGCCATCGCGCACCACGGCATCGGCGTAAGCCGGCTCGACGATCAGGCCGACGGCGCGCGTCGGGATGCCGGTCTCGCGGCGGACATGCTCGGCGAGGAACACCTGATAGCCCTGGTCGCTGGGGATGCGCGGCGCGTCCTTGCCGCCGATGATCCCGCCGCTGGAGACGCAGGCATAGTCGCAGCCCATGCCCTTCAGCTCCGCGGCGAAGGCGGCCGCCTCGTGCTGGTCGATGCCGCCCTCGATCCAGTCGGTGCCGGTGATGCGGGCACCCAGCGGCTTCGCCTTCGGCCAGACCGCGCGCAGGGCCGCGAACAGCTCGAGCGGGAAGCGCATGCGGTTCGCCAGCGAGCCGCCATAGGCGTCGGTCCGCTTGTTGGCGATCGGCGAGAGGAACTCGTGCGTCAGATAGCCATGCGCGCCGTGCAGCTCGATCACGTCGATGCCGATGCGCAGCGCCCGCTGCGCGGCCTGCACGAAGGCGTCGCGGATGCGGTCCATCCCGGCGCGGTCCAGCGCGATCGGCGCGGTGCGCGTGTCATCGAACACCAGGGCCGATGGGGCGACGGTCTGCCACGGCGCCTCGTCCGCGGCGAGGCCGGCGCCGCCCTTCCAGGGCAGGCGGGATGATGCCTTGCGCCCGGCATGGGCGAGCTGCATGCCGATCTTCAGCTGCGGCGAGAAGCGGCGGCAGTCATCGACGATGCGCTTGATCGCGGCTTCCTGCGCATCGTTCCACAGACCGAGGCAGCCATGCGTGATGCGGCCGATCGCCTCGACATGCGTCGCCTCGGTCATCAGCAGGCCGGCGCCCGACATCGACAGGCTGCCAAGGTGTTGCAGGTGCCAGTCGTTCGGTACGCCATCGACGGCGCTGTACTGGCACATCGGCGAGACGACGACGCGGTTCGACAGGGTCGCATCGCGCAGCGCGATCGGCGTGAACAGATGTTGGGTCATGCGGGCCTTCCGTTTTGCCGCGGTGAGATAGCCATGCCGGTGCCGGGTTTCCAGCACGCGGCGGCGAATTGGATCGGATTGTCCGATTTGGCGCGGATCGTTCAATGGGCGGGCGGCGCCTCGACCTCGATCGTGACGTGCGAGAGTGCGGGAAACCGGCGCAGCCGGGCGCGGTAATCCCGCGGCTGCCGACCCTTGCGGGTGACCACCGATATGACCGCGCCCAGGTGTCCGGGGCCGAGGCGCCAGACATGCAGGTCGGTCAGCCGGTCGCCATCGGCCTCGATCTCCCGGCGCAACGTCTCGGTCAGCTGGGCATCGGGGTTCATGTCGAGCAGGATCGCCCCGGTGTCGCGGATCAGGCCATAGGCCCAGCTGGCGATGACCAGCGCGCCCACCACGCCGGCCAGCGGGTCCATCCACAGCCAGCCGAAGGTGCGTGCCAGCAGCAGGCCGACGATGACCAGCACCGAGACGGCGGCATCCGCCGCGACATGGATGATCGCGGCGCGCAGGTTGTTGTCCCGATGCGCCGTGTCGTGCGCGTGGTCATGCTCGTGGTGGTGGTTGTTATGCTCGTGGTGGTGAGCATGGTCGTGCTCGTCATGGTCATCGTGGTGGTGGTCGTCATGGTCGTGATGACCATGATGATGATGGCCGCCGCTCAGCAGCAGCGCGCTGACGATGTTGACGACGAGTCCCAGCACCGCGATCGGGATCGCCTCGGAGAAGGCGATCGGCACCGGTGCGAGGAAGCGCGTCACTGCTTCCCAGCCGATCAGCAGCGCGATCATCGCCAGCACGATCGCGCTGGTGAAGCCCGCGAGATCGCCCAGCTTGCCGGTGCCGAACGTGAATCGCGCATCGGTCGCATGGCGCCGCGCATAGCGGTAGGCCAGCGCGGCCAGCAGCAGCGCGCCGGCATGGGTGCTCATGTGCAGCCCGTCCGCCACCAGCGCGATCGAGCCGAACAGCAGCCCGCCGACGATTTCCAGCGCCATCATCGCGGCGCACAGCACGATCACCGCCCAGGTGCGCCGCTCGGCATGTTCGTGGCCTTCGCCGAGGAAGACGTGGCTATGCGTTGCGGCGATCGGTGTGGCGGACATCGGCGGCCTCATTTGAGGTAGGTGCGGATGACGTCCAGCAGTTGCGCGGCGGCGTCGGTCTTGAGCGCGCCGGGATGGGTTTCCGGATCAACGAGATGGGTCAGGACATGGTCCTCGACCACCTCGGCCATCAGGCCCGCGAGTGCGCCACGCGTGCCGGCGAGCAGGTGCATGACCTGCTCGCAGCCGGCCTCGGCTTCCAGCGCCCGCTCGATCGCCTCGACCTGTCCGCGCAGCCGCCGCACCCTGGCCAGGAGCTTCTGCTTCTCGCGCACCGTGTGGGTCATGGCGACAGAGGTACGTATAGGGGGGCACCCTATGCCAAGGTTTCGTCCTGCCCGGCGAAGCGCGCGATCAGCCATCGTGCCGCCGGCCCCGGCGGGGTGTCCGAGCGGTGGATCGCGTCGAGGTCATAGGTGACGGCGCGCCAGTCCGGCAGGTCGAGCGCCACGAGGCGCCCGGCGGCGATGTCGTCGCGCACCGCGGGCTCGGGCATCCCGCCCCAGCCGACGCCGGCACGCAGCAGCGCGTGCTTGGCCCCAAGATCGCCGAGCCGCCAGGTGTTGACCGCGAGAACGCCAAAGTCGCGTCCCTCGGTCAGGCGGGAACGGTCGGTCAGCACCAGCTGGATGTGTTCCCGCGCGGCACCCGGGCCGGGAGATGCCAGATGGGCGAGCGGGTGGAAGGGCGCGGCCACCGGCAGCAGGCGGACCCCGCCCACGGCGGTCCGCTCGATCCCTTCGGCGACGACATTGCGCTGCCCGCTGACGCCGATGGTCGCGGTGCCGTCCAGCACAAGCTGCGTGACCATGCCCAGCGCCTCGGTATGCAGGCGCAGTGCCACGGTGGGGAAGGCGGCCTGGAATGCCTGCAACGCGTCCACCAGCCGCGCCGTCGGCAGCACCACGTCCACCGCCAGCGATACCGACGCTTCGAGCCCGTCCAGCAGCCCCTTCACGGTGGCGCGCAGCATGTCCACCCGGCGGTTGACGTTGCACGCCTCGGCCAGCACGGCGTGGCCGGCGGGGGTCAGCTCCGGCCGCCTCGTGGCGACCCGGTCGAACAGCGCCACGCCCAGCTGCGCCTCGAGATTGTCGATCGCGTAGGTAACGGCGGACGTGGCGCGGTTCAGCCGCCGTGCCGCGCCGGCGAAGCTGCCGGCTTCGTGCACCGCGAGCAGCACGTGAAGCTGGTCCAGCGTCGGGGTGCCAGGGCTCGCCATGCCGAAAATCCTGAAAAGTTGCTTCTACATTATCCCGGTTTTCTCGTTAAGCCAGCGGGCGCATGTAGGCGCGCATGAATTCGGGCGCAGCGCGGCCACCGGCCGCGCGGCCCATACCGGCAAGGAGAGAGCGATGACCAAGGTTCTGGTTCTGTACTATTCCACCTACGGCCACCTCGAGACGATGGCCAACGCGGTTGCCGAGGGCGCGCGGGAGGCGGGCGCGCAGGTCGATGTCAAGCGCGTCCCGGAAACCGTGCCGCCGGAGGTCGCGAAGGCGTCGTATTTCAAGCTCGACCAGGAAGCCCCGGTGGCGTCCGTGGAGGACCTGGCGAATTACGACGCCATCATCGTCGGCGCGCCCACGCGGTTCGGCCGGATGGCCTCGCAGATGGCCAGCTTCCTCGATCAGGCCGGGGGCCTGTGGGCGCGCGGTGCACTGCACGGCAAGGTGGGCGGCGCCTTCACCTCCACCGCCACCCAGCATGGCGGGCAGGAGATGACGTTGTTCTCCCTCATCACCAACCTGCTGCATTTCGGCATGGTGGTGGTCGGAATGAACTACGGCTTCGCCGGGCAGATGACGCTGGACGAGATCACGGGCGGCAGCCCCTACGGCGCCACCACGATCGCCGGCAGCAAGGGCCAGCGTCAGCCGTCGGAAAACGAACTGGCGGGCGCGCGCTACCAGGGCCGCACCATCGCCGAGACCGCAGCGAAGCTCGCCGCCGCGTAAGGTCGCCCTTTCATCCCGTTGCGCGCCGCCCCACATGGGCGCGGACGCAACGGGAGACGGGTCATGCGGCTTGCGAACAGGACGGCGCTGATCACCGGCGGCAACAGCGGCATCGGCCTGGCGACCGCGCGCCTGTTCGCGCGCGAAGGCGCGCGCGTCGCCATCACCGGGCGCAACAGGGAAACGCTGGATGCCGCCGTCGCGGAAATCGGCACAGATGTGCTGGCGATTTCCGTCGATATGACCGATATCCCGGCCTTCGAGCAGGCGGCGCGCGACATCGGCGAGCGCTTTGGCAGGCTCGATATCGTCTTCGCCAATGCGGGCATTGCTGGTTCCACGCCGCTGGGTCAGACCAGCCTGGAGGCGTTCGAGAAGATCATCCGCACCAACCTGACCGCGGTGTTCTTCACCGTGCAATCGGTGCTGCCGTATCTGTCGGATGGCGCCTCCGTCATCCTCAACGGCTCGGTGCATGCGACGATGGGCATGCCGGGCAGTTCGGCCTATGCGGCGACGAAGGCAGCGGTGCGCGCGATGACCCGCAACATGGCCGCGGAACTCGCGCCGCGCGGCATTCGCGTGAACCAGGTGACGCCGGGGGCGACGCGCACGCCGATCTGGGCGAGCCGCGCGCCCACGCCCGACGCAATGGCGGCGCTGGAGGCGAGCCATTCGCGCAGCATCCCGCTGGGTCGCATGGCGGATGCCGACGATCTGGCCAAGGCGGCGCTGTTCCTCGCATCGGACGACGCGGTCAACATCACCGCCGAGGAGATCGTGGTCGATGGCGGCACCACCGGCGCACCGCGCGGCGCGCCGCTGTTCCGTCAGGCCTGACCCTTCGCCTTGAGGCGCTGGTAGTACAGCAGGTCGAGTTCCGGCGCGGCGCCGGTCAGTCCGGTCAGGATGGCATGCGCCTGGCCGCGATGGTGGGTCTGGTGGTTGAACCAGTGCGCCAACGCCGGTGCGAGGGCCTGCACCTGCGGCTCGGGCGTGGAGACGCGGCGGTAGCGGATCACGCCGGCCAGTTGGTCCTCATTCAGTCCCGCGACGTAGCGGATGATGCGCGCATCCTCGGCCTGCCGCGCGGCGTGCAGCGCGGCGAAGTCCACGAACAGGATTGCGTCCAGCCGGTCGGGCGCCTCCCCCTGGCCGGTGAAACGCTGCATCCAGATCCGGTCGGTCGCCAGCAGATGGTTGAGCGTGCCGTGCATGGAGCGGAAGAACACGCCGCGGTCGGCCCGGTAGTCGGCATCCGTCAGCGCCGCGGCCGCGTCGTAAACCCGCGCATTGGCCCAGGCGTTGTAGCTGGCGAACATCGTGTAGTGGTCGTGCATCGCGCGCTCTCCTGCCGCCCCGACATAATGCTTTCAACGCCCGGGGGCAGCCAGCATAGTCCCGCCGGTTTTTCACGTCGTGCGAGTGTTCATGCACCCTGATCGTCGCTCCGTTCTCAAGGGATTTGCCGCGACCGCGACCGCAGCACTCGCCGCCCCCCGCATCGGTCGGGCAGACGCCGTCACGACGCTGCGTTTCGTGCCGCATTTCGATCCGGGCGTGCTCGATCCGCACATTTCCACCTCCGGCTCGACCCGTGCGCACGGCTTCATGATCTACGACACGCTGTATGGCCTCGACGACGATCAGCGCCCGCAGTTCCAGATGCTGCAGGGCAATGTCGTCGATGCCGATCAGCTGCGCTGGACGCTGACGTTGCGGCCGGGGTTGCGCTTCCATGACGGCGCGCCGGTGTTGGCCCGCGACTGCGTCGCCAGCATTCGCCGATGGGCGCAGCGCGATCTGTTCGGCCAGGACCTGATGGCCGCGACCGACGACCTGGGCGCGCCTGACGACCGGACGATCGTGTTTCGCCTGAAGCGGCCTTTCCCGTTGCTGCCGATGGCGCTGGGCAAGTCGCAGGGTGCCGCGCCGCTGATCCTGCCCGAGCGCGTCATCGAGGCTGCCGGTGGCAAGCAGATCAAGGACCATGTCGGCAGCGGTCCGTTCCGCTTCGTTGATGGCGAGTATGTGCCCGGATCGCTGCTCGCCTACGAGCGGTTCGCCGGCTACGTGCCGCGCGCCGACGGCGCCGTCAGCGGCACAGCGGGGCCGAAGCAAGTGCACTTCGACCGCGTCACCTGGCGCGTGATCCCGGACCTGGGAACCGGCCTTGCCTCCTTGCGTGCAAACGAGGTGGACTGGCTGGATTTCCTGCTGCCCGACCTGGCGCAGCTTGCTGCCAGCGACAGCAACATCACCGTTCGCGTGCTGGAGCCGCATGGCTACATCCCGATCATGCGGGTGAACCAGTTGCACCCGCCGTTCGACAATCCGGCGATCCGCCGCGCCCTGCTGGGTGCGATCGACCAGACGGAGATCATGCAGGGGATGGTCGGCGACTATCCGGCCTACTGGCACACGCCGGTGGGCATCTTCTGCCCCGGAACGCCGATGGCAAGCGATGCGGGCATGGAGGTGCTGACCGGCAAGCGCGACTACCCCGCGGTCCGCGCACGTCTGGCCGCCGCCGGCTATGCCAACGAGCCGGTGGCCATGCTGATGGTCACCAACATCCCACAGTACCGCGGCGCCTGCGACGTGCTGGCCGATCAGCTCAAACGCGCCGGGTTCAACGTGGACTATCAGGCGATGGACTTCAGCACGCTGGTTTCGCGCCGGGAGAATCGCGGGCCTGTCGCGCAGGGCGGTTGGAGCGGCTTCATCACCGACGGCTGGTATGGCGACGACATGCTGACGCCGGTCACGCACACATCCTTGCGCGGCAACGGCGCCAAGGGGTGGGCCGGCTGGCCCGATGCCCCGAAGCTGGAGGCGCTGCGCCGGCAGTGGATGGACACGACCGACCTTGCCGAACAGAAGCGCATCGCCGTCGCGATGCAGCTGCAGGCCTGGATCGACGTGCCCTATGTGCCGCTTGGCCAGAACATGCAGCCCAGCGCCTACCGCCGCGACCTGGTCGGCATCCTTCCGAGTTTTCCGACCTTCTGGAACGTGCGGCGCGGTTGACCTTTACGGGTCGATCCGCGCCGTGGCGCTGCCGTTGATGACTTCCTTGCCGTCCTGGTTGGTGGTGGAAATCGTCAGGTCGACGAAGTGCTTTCCGCCTTCCTCGCGCAAGGCGGCAACCGTCGCCTTGGCTTGCAGCGTGTCGCCGGGCCACACCTGGTTGGTGAAGCGCACGCCGTAGTTGGTCAGCCGGCCGTCGCCGACATAGTTGGTCAGCATCTTCGCGGTCAGCCCCATGCTGAGCATGCCGTGCGCGAAGACCGTGGGATAGCCGGCGACCTGCGTGGTGTATACCTCGTCGGTGTGCAGCGGGTTGTAGTCGCCCGAGGCACCGGCAGTACTGCACCAGTTGCGTGCGCGACAGGTTCTCGACGACGATCTCGGCGTGCGAGTCGCCCACCTTCAGGGCGGATGCTTTCAAGGCCATCGTTGCGTTCCCCCTCAGCCCGCGTCCACGGGACGCTCGGTCTTCACGCCGACGCTGCGCGCCGTCACCACAAGCGCGCCATGCTGGTCGCGGAATTCGGTGATCCGCTCGGTGAACATCAGCTTGCCGGCGCGCTTGCTTTCCTTTTCCCAGGTCTTGCCCTGCTTGATCTCGGCGGTCAGCACCTCGCCCGGCCGCACATGCCGGTGATATTCGTAGTGCTGCTCGGCGTGCAGGCCGCCGGTGGATGCGGGTTTGCCCTCGATGCCGCTCGGTGCCTTGGCAGAGCCGAACCATTTCTGGCCGGGCTTCGGCCGCAGGTGGTAGTCGGGGTCGAACTGCGCCACCGACTGCACGAAGGTCGGCGGCGCGATGATGCCGTCGGTTTCGCCTTGCTTGGCCTTGTCGGCATCGAAATAGACCGGGTTGGTCTCTCCCACGGCGCGCGCGAACATCATGATGTGCGAGGCCTCGACGGGGAACGTGATCTTCGTCAATGGAACGCCTCCGGATAGGGGTGGCCGTCTGGTCTGAAGCCAGGACTTTGATCGACCAGCGCTTTCGTCGAAAAGCCTAGCAGGCGGTATCCGGCGCGACCAGGGCAGGCGGGGGGATGCGGGTTCCGCCGATCCAGACGCCGCGCACGGCCACCTCATCGCTCAGCGCCACCATGTCGGCCGCCAGACCGGGCAGCAGCCGGCCGCGCGCATGATCGATGCGCAGGAAATCGGCCGGCGTGGCCGAGGCCATGCGCAGGGCGTCTTCCAGCGTGGCCCCCAGCATCGTCATCGCATTGCGCACGGCGGATGCCATGTCGAGATGCGCGCCGGCCAGCGTGCCGTCCTCGGTCGTCAGCCGGCCATCGGCAACGGTGATGCGGCGCCCCTGCAGCATGAACGCGGCCATGTCGGTGCCGATCGAGGCCATTGCATCCGTCACGAGCATCGCGCGCCGCGGCGTCAGCATGCGGAGCGCGACGCGCAGGCTGGCCGGATGCACGTGGTGGCCATCGACGATCATGCCGGCGAAGCGGGCGGCATCGTCGAGCGCGGCGAATACCGGGCCGGGCGCGCGCCCGGCGGGCGGGGGCATGGCGTTGAACAGATGCGTGAAGCCGCGCGCCAGGCTGTCGCGCGCCTGCGCATAGGTCGCGTCGGTGTGGCCGATGCTGACCACGATGCCCGATGCGGCAAGCCGGTGTATCGTGTCTTCTGAAACCAACTCGGGCGCCAGCGTCAGCAGCAGCGGCCGCGGCGTTGCCGCGCACAGATACGCCGCGTCCTCGGGCAGCAGCGGGCGGATCAGCTCGGCCCGGTGTACACCGCGCCGGGCCGGATTGATGAACGGGCCTTCAAGGTGCAGGCCGATGACGCCCGGCTCGTTCGCCGCCAGCGCGGCCGTCACCGTGGCGACCGCCTGCCGCAGCTTCTCGGGCGTGTCGGTGATCAGCGTGGGCAGCAGCGCCGTGGTGCCGAAGCGGCGATGCGAGCGCACCATCCGGCGCAGCGTCGGCAGGTCGGGCGAGTCGTTGAACAGCACGCCGCCGCCGCCGTTCACCTGCACGTCGATGAAGCCGGGGGCGAGCACCAGCGCATCGTCGAGCCGCTCGGCCGGGGTTCCGGCCGGCAGGTCTGCCGCCGGCAGAATGTCTCGGACGTGTCCCGCCGCGATCAGCACGGCGTGGTCGGCGAGCATCGCCTCGCCGGTGAACAGCCGGCCGGCGATGACGGCGTGCACGGTCAGAAGCCGCGCGCCGCGCGCAGGTGGCCGCCGTGCCGCGCGAGCCGCGCCACGGCCTCGGCCGGATCGAGGCCGTCGAGGATCAGCACCGCGAGCTTCACCTTGCCGCCGGCCTGCGCCAGCGCCGCCCGCGCTGCCGTGGGTTCGGCATCGGTCAGCTCGGCCAGCATCCGTTCGGCGCGCCGCTCCAGCTTCGCGTTGCGCGCGTTCATGTCCACCATGCGGCCGCGATAGACGCGTCCCATCCGCACCATCAGCGCGGTCGAGAACAGGTTCAGCGCGGCCTTCTGCGCGGTGCCCGCCTTCATCCGCGTGGAGCCGGCGACCGCCTCGGCCCCGGTCGCGAGCAGCACGCCGATCTCGGCCGCAGCGAGCAGCGGCGCACCGGCGCTGCACGCGATCCCGATGGTCAGCGCGCCGCGCTCCCGCGCCGCGCGCACGGCGGCGATGGTGAACGGCGTGGTGCCGCTCGCCGCCAGCCCCACCAGCACGTCCTGCGGCCCAAGCCGCGCTTCGGCGACCGCCGCTTCTGCGGCGTCCTGATCGTCCTCGGCGTTCTCGACGGCGCGCATGAAGGCCGCGGGGCCGCCGGCCATCAGCACCGCTACACGCTCCGTGGGCCAGTCGAAGGTCGGTTTCAGCTCCGACGCATCCTGCGCGCCGATCCGCCCCGAGGTGCCCGCGCCGGCATAGGCGAGCGTGCCGCCGGCGGCGAGGCGGGGCAGCGCCGCCTCGACCGCGCGGCCGAGGTCGGGCAGGGCGGGGCCGAGGGCGGCCACCGCGTCGTGCTGGCCCTGCCACAGCGCCGCCAGCATCGTGCCGGTGTCCCACCGATCGAGGTCGGCGAAGCGCGGATCGGTGCGTTCGGTGTCCTGCATGGCCGCGACCAGTATGGTACACCGCTGGGGCAGGCAAGCGCACGGAGTCGGCGATGGAGCTCGCGCTCGGGCTGATGAGCGGCACCTCGATGGACGGCATCGACGCCGCGATCATCGCGACCGACGGCGAGGCGGTGGGCGCGCCGGTCGCCGCCCTTACCATCCCCTATCCGGACGGCCTGCGCGCCACGCTGCTGGCGGTCGCCGGCGATGCGGCGCGCGCCGAGGCTGATCCGCTGGACGCGGTGGAGCGCGCGGTGACGGAGGCGAACGCCGCCGCCGTGCGCGCCGTGCTGGCCGAGGCGGGGCTGGCGGCCGACGCCATCGCCGTCGTCGGATTTCATGGACAGACGATCCTGCACCGGCCGCAGCGCCGCTTCACCCGCCAGCTTGGCGACGGCGCGCTGCTGGCGTCGCTGACCGGCATCGACGTGGTCGGCGGCTTTCGCCTGGCGGACGTGGCGGCGGGTGGGCAGGGGGCGCCGCTGGCGCCGCTGTTCCATGCCGCGCTCGCACGCGACCTGCCGCGCCCGCTGGCGGTGCTGAACCTGGGCGGGGTGGCGAACGTCACGGTGATTGGCGAGGACGGCACGATCCTCGCCTTCGACACCGGCCCCGCCAATGCGCTGATCGACGACTGGGTGCGCCGCCATACCGGCCGCGCCTGCGACGAGGGCGGCCGCCTCGCCCGCGCCGGGCGCATCGACCGGACCCGGCTCGGCACGCTGATGGCCGCACCCTACTTCTCCAGGACGCCGCCGAAATCGCTGGATCGAAACGACTTTCCGTTGACGGCGGTCGAGGGGCTGCCGCTGGAGGATGGTGCCGCCACCCTGGCGGCGTTCACCATCGCCAGCGTCGCCGCCGCGCGCGCGCACCTGCCACGGGCGCCGCTGCGCTGGCTGGTCACCGGCGGCGGGCGGCACAACCCCGTGCTGATGGAGGGGTTCGCGCAGGCGCTGGGCGTGCCGGTGGCGCCGGTCGAGGCGGTGGGCTGGCAGGGCGACGCGCTGGAGGCGCAGGCCTTCGCCTTCCTCGCCCAGCGCAGCCGGCGGGGCCTTCCCCTCAGTCTTCCCACCACCACCGGCGTCCCGGCGCCGATGCCGGGCGGCGTGCTGCATCGGCGCCCGACGCGGTAGGACTTACGCCGTCGCCCCTTTCGGGACGATCAGCGCATCGACGGCGACGATGCGCTCGCCGGCGCAGATCAGCGGATTGACGTCCAGCTCGGCGATCAAGGCTTCCTGGTCGGCGGCAAACTCGGAAACCCGGCAAATGATGTCGGCCAGCCTGCCGCGATCCACCGCGGGGAGGTTGCGGAACCCGTCCAGCAGCCGCCCGCCCTTGAGCTGGTCGAGCAGCGCCAGCGCCTGCGGCCGGCTCACCGGCGCCGGCGCGAGGGCGGTGTCCTTCATCAGCTCGACCAGGATGCCGCCCAGGCCGACCACGACGAGCGGGCCGAACAGCGGATCGACGCGGGCGCCGACCACCATCTCGATCCCCTGCGGCACCATCGGCTGCACCAGGATGCCGTTAACATGAGGGCGCGGCACCACCGCCGCGGCCTTCGCCATGATCGCGCCATACGCCTCCCGCACCGCATCGGCGGTGCGCAGGTCGAGGCGGATCACCCCTGCCTCGGTCTTGTGCGGCAGGTCGGGGCTTTCCGCCTTCAGCACCACCGGCATCCCCAGCGCCTCGGCCGCCCGTGCCGCTTCCTCGGCGCTGTGCGTCAGGCGCTCGCCCACCACCGGCACGCCGTAGAGGGCCAGCACCGCCTTCGCCTCCCGCTCGGTCAGGGCGCGGCCGCCGGCGGCGCGGATCATCGCGGCGGCCTCGGCGGCGGCGCTGTCGGGCGACAGGCGGGGCGCGGCCTGCGGCCCGGCGGCGCGCAGACCGGTGCGCCAGTGCCACGCCGCCAGGGCGGCGAAGCAGCTGTTGGTGGAGTGGAACAACGCGACGTTGGGCTGGATTTCCGCCTCTTTCACGCCCGGGCCGTCGCGCCATTCGCTCAGCCACAGGCTGCACACCAGCTTGCCGTGCTTGCCGGCGAGTTCACTGAGCAGCGGCAGGCGGGCGGCGGCGGATTCGATGGCGTAGGCGGCGGGGACGATCAGCGCCGCGTAGTCGGAGTGCCCCAGCAGCGCCTCGGCGCAGGCCTGCAACGAACCGGGTTGCGTCATCACCTGCGCGGTGACATCGCACGGATTGCGCGCCGATCCGAATTCGGGGATGTGGGTCTCGAGGATCGCGCGCACCGCCGCATCGGGCTGCGGCAGCGGCACGTCGTGCTGTTCGGCGCGGTCGGCCGCCATGATCGCCGCACCGCCCGAGGTGGCCAGCACGGCGACGCCGCGCGCCTTCATCGGCGGCGCCTTGGCGAAGAACGTGGCGGTTTCGATCAGCGCCTCGTAGTCGTCCACCAGGATCGCGCCGGCGCGGCGGAACGCGGCGCGGTAGGCGGCTTCCGATCCGGCCAGCGAGCCGGTGTGCGACATCGCCGCCGCCGCTCCCTGCTCACCGGTCGCCATCTTGAAGACGACCAGCGGCTTGTCGGCCCGCCACGCCATTTCGGCCGCCAGCAGCAGACGGCGCGGGTCGGCCATGCCCTCGAACACGCAGGCGATGGCGGCGCAGCCGGGCTCCTCCACCAGGAAGCTGATGTAGTCGGCCATGTCCACGTCGCAGGAATTGCCCGACGTCATCACATGCGTGAACGGCACGTTGCGCATCGAGGCCTGCGCCAGCGTCATCCCGAGCGCGCCCGACTGGCTGATGAGCCCGATCGCCCCCGGCCGCGGTGGCGGGATCGGCGAGATCGTCATGAAGGTCAGCTCGGCGCCGAGTGCGGCATTGACGATGCCGATGCAGTTCGGCCCGACCAGCCGCATCCCGGCACCGCGCGCGATTCCGGCCAGGCGCTCCTGCTCGGCGATGCGTTCGGACTTGCCGACCTCGGCGTAGCCCGAGGCAAAGACGATGGCGCCGCCGACGCCGATCTCGGCGCATTCGCGTACGATCGCCTCCACCGACTCGCGCGGGGTGGTGATGACGGCGCAGTCCGGCACCTCCGGCAGCGCCGTTACGCTGGGGTAGCACGGCTGCGCGCCGATGCGGTCGTAACGGGCGTTCACGGCATAGTGCCGGCCGGCGAATTTGGTTAGGTTGTTCAGCACCCGCTCGCCGAACGAACCGGCCCGGGTGGAGGCACCGATCACCGCCACGCTCTGCGGATTGAGCAGCCGCACCAGATCGGCATGGCTGTAGACCGTGTTGTCCCGAGCGATCATCGTTGTCCTGATTGACGTTTCCTTGCCGTCAACCATACTCACCGGTAGCACGGCCAGCAAGGCGGGGCGGGGGAAGCACGATGTCGCTGTTCGATCTGACCGGAAAGGTTGCAGTCGTTACCGGTTCCACCAAGGGCATCGGCCGCGCCATCGCCGAGCGCATGGCCGAGCATGGCGCGAAGGTGGTGATCTCCAGCCGCAAGGGCGACGTGTGCGAAACGGTGGCAAAGGGGATCCGCGACAAGGGCGGCGAGGCCGTCGCCATCCCTTGCCATGTCGCCCACAAGGAACAGATTGCAGGAGCTGGTGGACGGCACCATCGCGCACTGGGGCGGCATCGACATCATGGTGGGAAATGCGGGCGGTCAATCCGTATTTCGGTCCCGCCGCGGGGATGCCCGACGACGCCTACGACCGCATCATGGATGCCAACGTGCGCAGCAATTTCTGGCTGTGCAACATGGTGTGCCCGCACATGGCCGAGCGTGGCGGCGGCGCCATCATCATCATTTCCTCGATCGGCGGCCTGCGCGGCTCGGGCGAGCTCGGCGTCTATGCGATTTCCAAGGCGGCGGACATGCAGCTGGTGCGCAACGTCGCGGTGGAGTGGGGGCCGAAGAACGTCCGCGCCAACTGCATCGCGCCAGGACTGGTGCGCACCGATTTCGCCCGTGCGCTGTGGGAGGACCCGGTGCTGTACCGCAAGCGCACGCGGGATACACCGCTGCAGCGCATCGGCGAACCCGATGAGATCGCCGGTGCGGCGATGTTCCTTGCCGTCGGCGGCGGGCAGCTTCATCACCGGCCAGACCATCGTGATCGACGGCGGCACCACCGCCGGCGTTGCTGCAGACGGACGATTAGGCCGCGTGCCGACCCGCGCCGACTGCGCCGCGCTGGATGCGGCCGACACGCTGGCCGCGTTCCGCGACGAGTTCCACCTGCCGGCGGGCGTGATCTATCTCGACGGCAACTCGCTGGGTCCTTTGCCGAAGGCCACCGCCGCCGAGGTCGCACGCACCGTCACGCAAGGAATGGGGCGAGGGGCTGATCCGCAGCTGGAACGATGCCGGCTGGATCGACCTGCCTTTCGCGGTCGGCGACCGCATCGGCCGGCTGATCGGCGCATCGCCGGGCAGCGTGGTGGTGGGCGAACTCAACCTCGGTCAATCTGTTCAAGCAGCTTGCGGCGGCGCTGACGCTGCGGCCCGGCCGGACAACGATCCTGTCGGAAGCAACGAATTTTCCGACCGACCTATACATGGCGCAGGGCCTCGCCGCGCTGCTGGATCGCGGCCACACGCTGCGGCTGGTCGATGCGGCCGGCGTGCCGGCCGCACTCGGGCCCGATGTCGCCGTCCTGATGCTGACGCATGTGGACTACCGCACGGGTGCGATGCACGACATGGCGGCGCTGACCGAGGCCGCACATGCGGCGGGCGCATTGACGCTGTGGGACCTTGCGCATTCGGCCGGCGCCGTGCCGGTGGATTTGTCCGCCGCCGGCGCCGATCTGGCGGTTGGTTGCGGCTACAAATACCTCAACGGCGGCCCTGGCGCGCCGGCCTTCCTGTATATCGCGCCCACGCTGCAGGACGCCTTCGTGCAGCCGCTGACCGGCTGGCTCGGCCACGCCGATCCCTTCGCTTTCGAAGCGGGATTCCGGCCGGCGCCCGGCATCGCGCGCGCCACCACCGGCACGCCGCCGATCATCAGCCTGCGCGCGCTGGAGGTCGGGGTGGAAATCATGCTGCGCGCGCCGATGCCGGCGCTGCGTGCCAAGTCGCTTCACCTGGCCGAGACCTTCATGGCGCTGATGACGCAGCACTGCGCCGATTGCGGCTTTCGCCTTCTGACTCCGACCGATCCGGCGCGACGCGGCAGCCAGGTATCCTATGCGCATGAAGGCGGCTTCGCGATCATGCAGGCGCTGATCGCGCGGGGTGTCATCGGTGATTTCCGCGCGCCCGACATCCTGCGCTTCGGGCTGTGCCCGCTCTACACCGGCCACACCGACCTATGGGACGCCGTGCAGGTCCTGCGCGACATCATGCGGAGCGGCGAATGGCGGGATGCACGCTTCGCCCGGCGCGGCAAGGTGACGTAGGGCGTGATCGGTTGAGGCGGGGCGGCGCGGCTTCCCCACCTCACCCCGGCCCTGTCCGCCCCGCCGGGGCGGACAGGGTGCGCCGCCGTGCTGGCATTACGAGTTGCGCGCCAATGCAGCGCGCAGGCGCTCCGGCTCCACTGCGATCTCCACGCCGGCGCGTTCCTCCTGCAGCTTCATCACCACGCGGGAGTCGCGCGCGGCCCAGCCACGGCCGAGCGCCTCGGTCATTTCCTCCAGCGTCATGTTGGCCAGCCGCATCGGCACACCGATCTCCTTGCCCAGGGCGGTCGCGAGCGACACATCCTTGTGCGCCAGCTTCAACGCGAAGGCGGGTGGATCGTAGGTGCCGGGCAGGAACTGATCGATCAGGCCGTCGAAGCCGCCACGCCTTCCGATGGCGCCCATCCGCACCGCTTCCCAGATCGCCAGCGGATCGACGCCGGCCTTCACGCCCATGGTGAAGACCTCCGCCATGCCGACCGTGACGATGTAGCCGGCGCAGTTGTGCACCAGTTTGGCAACCGAGCCCGCGCCGATCGGGCCGACATACCGTGCCGCGTCGCCGATCGCATCCAGCACCGGCTTGCAGCGATCGAACACCGCCTGCTCCCCGCCCACCCAGATCGCGAGCTTGCCGCTCGCCGCGCCGCGCGGGCCGCCGCTGACCGGCGCATCGAGCATCGCCGCACCGCGCTCGGCAAAGGCTGCATGGACCTTGCGCACCATGCTCGGCGCGTTGGTCGATCAGATCGAAATACGCGCCGCCCGGCTTGATCCCGGCGAGCAGGCCGTCCTCGCCGAGCGCCACTTTCTCCATCTCCGGCGGCCCGGGCAGGGAGGTGAAGACGATCTCCGATCCGGCGGCCACCGCCTTCGGCGTGTCGGCCCATTCGGCGCCGTTCGCCAGGAACGATGCGGCGGCATCGCGGCGGATGTCGCTCACCAGAAGCGTGTGTCCGGCCTTCTGCAGGTTGGCGGCCATGCCGGCCCCCATCAAGCCAAGGCCGATGAACCCGATGCGCATGGGCGTTTCCCCCTTCTTGTTGTGCAGGCCTACGGATTTTTCTCGAAGATCTCCTTGGCGACATTGGCGCCCGACATCGCCGCCGGCCAGCCGCCATAGAAGGCGACGTGGGTGATCATCTCGCTCAGCTCGTCCTTCGTCAGCCCGTTGATCAGCGCGCGCTCCAGATGGCCGCGCAGCTGTTCGGGGCGATAGGTGGCGACCAGCACCGCACAGGTGATCAGGCTGCGGTCGCGCTTGGACAGGCCCGGGCGTTCCCAGATATCGCCGAACAGCACGTTCTCGGTGACTTCGATCAGCTTGGGGACGGTGTCGCGCACGCGGTCGCGCGCCGCACTCGACGGGGTCTTGGCCATGCGATCCTCCTTGGACAACGGTTGATGCCATTGAAGGCCAGCCGTGCCGGGCTGTCCAATCGCGGCCCCGATATCGACAGCCGCGGCGCGGGTGCGGAGAATGGCGGCACGACCCGACGGAGAGCCACGTGGACGATCAGACCGAAACGCCATCGACGCAGCTTGCGCGCATGGAAGCCGCATCGAGGCGCATCGAGACGCCGTGCGGCGAGGGTCGTATGGTCTGGCGCATCTGGGGGCAGGGCGGCCGCCTGCCGCTGGTTCTGCTGCATGGTGGTTACGGTTCGTGGCGCCACTGGGCGCGCACCATTCCCGATTTCGCGACCGACCGCGTGGTGATCGCGCCGGATCTGCCGGGCCTGGGCAATTCATCCGATCCCGGCGGTGACGCCTCGCCCGAGGGGATTGCCGCGATCGTCCGCGATGGTCTCCACTCCGTGCTGCCGGGCGCCGGGCAGTACGACCTCGTTGGTTTCAGCTTCGGCGGCATGATCGCCGGCAACGTCGCGGCCATCGATCCCGATCGCGTGCGGACCCTGACCGTGGTGGGGCCGGGCGGCCTCGGCGGGTTTCCCTCGACCGTGCAGCTGGTGAAGGTCATCACCCTGAGCGGCGAGGCCCGGCGCGCGGCGCACCGCACCAACCTGGAACGCCTGATGTTCGCCGATCCGGCCAGGATCGATGCGTTGGCGCTGGCGATCCAGGAATGGAACACGCGGCACGGCCGCACCAAGAGCCGGCCGATGTCGCGCACCGCATCGTTGCAGTCGGCACTGGCGAAAACCCGGATGAAGCTGCATGCGATCTATGGCGAATTCGACGCCCCCGCCTATCCGCATCTGACCGAGCGCGAAGCCAAGATCCGCGAGGTCAGGCCAGACGTCGATTTCCGCATCATCCGCGGCGCAGGCCACTGGGTGGCCTATGAGGCGGCCGGGGAGTTCAACGCGATGCTGCGCGGAATGCTGGACTGAGCCGGGCGGATCAGGTCATCAAAGCGCCGGCGTTTGCCGGTCCCTGACCCCGGCCGCGGCCCTGAAGCCGCCGCACCAGTCGCGCGATGCCAAGCTTCCGCGCCGCGCGCATCGCGGTGCCGATCGGTCCGGGAACCGGGCTGCGCAGGAAAGCAACCTTGCGGATGTAGGCATCGACATGCCACATCGCGTGACTTCCGGCCGGGAAGAAAACCACATCCCCCGCCTCGATCCGGCGCGTTCCGGATGAGTCCGTCAGCGTCACGCCGCCTTCGATCACATGCACCGTCTCGTCGCATCCATAGTACCAGTTGAAACGACCCTCCGTGCAGTCCCACACCACCGTGCGCGACATGCTGTCGCGGCTCGCCCAGAGCAGCCGGTAGCGTGCCGTCGGTGTGCCCGCGAGGATCCAGTCGGGATTGATCGGCGCCGGCTCGAGTTCAATGTCGCTCGGCGAGACACGAATGTCGCTTGGCGAGACACGAATGTCGCTTGGCGAGACACGAATGGCGCTCGGCTTCATCGCTTTGCCTTTCTGGCAACCCGCAGGATCACAAGCCGATCGGCGCCGAAACGATCAGGCGACAGGACGTAACACAGAAACTTGATTGTATGAAAAATCGGTAAGGCGCGCCTAACGTGTCCCCCGATGGTTTCCACCGGTCAAGTCACGTTCATGGGAATGCCGCTGCCCGCTTCGGTTGTTGACCGAGGGTGACTTGGCGATTGAGGCGGGTATCAGACTACCTTACGATCACGCAACAAGGCGATGTCCGCCGGCGCATACCCGAGCTCAGTCAGCACCGCATCGGTGTGTTCGCCCGCTTCCGGCGTCGGGCTGCGCACGCTCCATTTGCTGCGGCTCAGCTCGATCGCCTGTCCGACCACCTCCACGTCGCCCAGCACGGGATGCGCGACGTGGCGCGTCACGTTCAGGTGCCTCACCTGCGGGTCGTCGAACACCTCGTTGATCTTGTAGATCGGCCCGCTCGGCACGCCGGCCCTGTTCAGCCGCTCGATCCATTCGGCCGACTTGCGGGTACGCGTCACCGCCTCGATCGCCGCGTTCAGCGCATCGCGGTTGGCCGACCGTGCAGCGCCCGTGGCGTAGCGGGGGTCGGTGGCCAGTTCCATTGCATCCAGTGCCTTGCAGCAACGGACGAAAATCTCGTCGCCGGCGGCGGCGATGTTGATGTGTCCGTCCGCGGTCGCGAAAACGCCCGTCGGGATGCTGGTCGGATGATTGTTGCCGGCCTGTCCCGCCACGTCCTTGGCGATCAGCCAGCGCGCCGCCTGGAAGTCCAGCATGGCGATCTGCGCCGCCAGCAGGTTGCTCTGCACCCACTGACCCTCTCCCGACTGCTCGCGCTCCAGCAGCGCGATCAGGATGCCCATGGCGCAGAAGATGCCGGCGGTCAGGTCGGCGACCGGGATGCCGACGCGCATCGGTCCGCGCCCGGGTTCGCCGGTGATCGACATCAGGCCGCCCATGCCCTGCGCGATCTGATCGAAGCCCGGCCGGTCGCGATACGGGCCGTCCTGACCGAAACCCGAGATGCTGGCATAAACCAACCGCGGATTGATCGCGCGCAGGCTGGCGTAGTCGATGCCCAGCCGGTCCTTCACGTCGGGACGGTAGTTCTCGACGATCACGTCCGACCGCGACACCAAGCGCTTGAGGATGTCCAGCCCCTCCGGCGCCTTCAGATTGAGGGTCAGGCTGCGCTTGTTGCGGTGGATGTTCTGGAAGTCGGGGCCGTGCCGCTCGCCGCCCAGGCCGCTGTCGCCCTCGGGGGATTCGATCTTGATGACATCCGCCCCCCAGTCCGAAAGCTGGCGCACCGCCGTCGGGCCGGCGCGGACGCGCGTCAGATCGATCACCTTGAAACGGGCGAGGGGGCCTTCGGTCATGTCATCGTGTCCCGGTCGATTGTTGCTGCTGGCGAAACCCGTTGCCGCGGGCCGTCCCGTCGAAGGTCATCAATCCCGCCCCAGAGGGCACAGCCGCAGGGTACTGGCATCAAGGTTGGAGATGACCTTAACGCACTCCCCGATCGCGTGCAGCCCGTAGAAGGCCAGCGCGCCGTTGGCGATCGCGGGGTTGGCTGTCGAATCCTCGAGACCCCAGATCGGTCCGCTGGCCGCGCGGATCGCCGCCTGCACCTGATGCGCGATCACGGTGTCCTGTCCGGGCGAGACAAGGTTGTTGTTAGCGCCGACGAACCGAACGCTGGGCGGCGCGAAGGCGGCGACATAGGCCATCGGCGCCCCGTCCAGCATGACAACCAGCGCATCGTCGGGGAGCGGCGGCAGCACCACATGCACGGCCGGTCCGCCGCGCGGTGCATGTCCCCAGTCGGGATAGACGGTGAGCCGCCAGCATAGCCCGGCCAGCGCCACCATCGCGATCCACGGCGCCCAGCGCCACGAACGCCCGGCTGTCCGCAGCATCACCAACACGCTGACGGGCGCCAGGAATTCGAGAGGCGCGGCATAGCGATAGATCGAGAATACCGTCTCCCACAGCACGTAGGCGACGCAGAAGAAGATCGTGAACAGCACGGTCGGCGCGTCGGCCCGCGGCCGCACGAGAATGATCCGCGCGCCTGTCACCATAATCGCGACGTAGGCCACGGCAAGGCGGGGATCGCGCATGTCGAGCTCGGTGACCAGCCCGCGTGTGCGCACCGCCCAGAAGAACGGGTAGAACATCGCTTGCAGCGCGTCCTTCGGCAGGAACCGTCCGTCGGTCAGCGCCACTGCGGCGAAGTCGGGCGATCGGAAGACATTGTTGTAGAACGGAAACAGTGGACTGCCGTATTTGGCATACAGCATCGCCCACCACGGCCCGGCGACAGCCAGCAGCGTGAGGGCGCCGGCCAACCCAAAGACGACAACCCCCATCAACCGCCGGCGCAGCGGCAGCGCCGGGGCGATCAACAACGCCAGCGCGGCGGCAACGCAGAACGGCATCGCCGTCAGCTTCAGGGCCGCCGCCATGCCGAAGCTCGCTCCGCCCAGGCCTGACCGGAGCATCCAAGCCGGTCCTTCGGCGAGGCGCAGCAGCAACCACAGTCCCACCAGGCAAAATGCGCCCGGCACCATCTCGCTCAGTGATTGGCCGAGCGTAGGCAGCGCACCGGCGCCGGTGGCGCCGATCGCCGCCGCCAGCAGGGCAAGAGGGGTGCGCCCTGGTGTGGCGGCCATCAGGAAGCGCCGGGCGATCAGGAAGGCAAGGAAGGCGCTGACCGCGTGCGGGATGGACAGGATGCCCTGCAGCAGCCCGGGCCAGTCGTTCAACAGGTTGCGGAGCCAGTAGGGGATCAGGTCCAGCTGCGGCGCCAAAAAGGTCTGCCGCTGGGCCGGCGCGATGTCGTAGCCGAGCTTGCCGTGCAGCAAGGCGAACGGGCCATACAGGTGGTAGTTGCGCAGGTCCCAGTTCGCGTCCGGTCCGTTCCGTGCGGACAACACGAAGAAGCAGCCAACGAACAGCGCGAGGCAAAGCCACGCGCTGTAGTCGCGCCGCAGCAGCGTCATGCAGCGATCAGCGCAGAAACGGATTGCCCGCGCGCTCGGCGCCGATGGTCGAGCCGGGGCCGTGGCCGCAGATGAAGCTGACGTCGTCACCGAGCGGCAGCAGCTTCTCGGTGATCGCGCGCAGCAAGGCGGCATGGTCGCCATAGGGGAAATCGGTGCGCCCGATGGAGCCCTGGAACAGCACGTCACCGACATGGGCGAAGCGTGCCGCGTCGTTGAAGAACACCACGTGGCCCGGGGTGTGGCCGGGACAGTGCAGCACCTGGAAGACATGCGGCCCGACGCTGACGGTGTCGCCCTCGGCCAGCCAGCGGTCGGGCGTCACCGCGCGGGCATCGGTCATGCCGAAGCCGCGTCCCTGCTCGGCCAGCCCGTCCAGCAGGAACTGGTCGCGGCGGTCCGGTCCCTCGATCGGCACCACCGTGTCCGCCGGCGCCTTCGCCTGCAGCGCCTCGCGCAGGGCCGCGGCACCGCCGGCGTGGTCGATATGGCCATGGGTCAGCAGGATCGTCTCGACGGTGATCCCGGTCTGCGCGATCGCGTCCAGGATGCGCGGCACGTCGCCCCCCGGGTCCACCACCGCACCCCGCTTCGTCGCCTCGTCCCACAGCAGGGTGCAGTTCTGCTGGAACGCCGTCACCGGCACGATGGCGCCGCGCAACCCCGGCTCGGCCATCAGTGCAGCTTGGGGGCTTTGAGGAAGGCGGCGCGGTCGGCCGAGCGGATCGTCACAGTCACCGTGCCGCTGTCGCGCCGCAGCCGCAGCCTGACGCCGGCACCGGCCGCGCCGCACGCCCAGACGCGCCGCCACAGCGATGCCAGATCGGTCACGTCCTCGTCGCTCACCGCCAGGATGGTGTCGCCGGTCAGCACGCCCGCCTGCTCGGCCGGGCCGCCATCGGCGAGGCCGCCGACCACCAGCGCGTCGTCGTTCTCGGTGGCGTACATGCCGAGCCAGGGGCGCGGCGGCTGGCGCAGCTTGCCGTAGGACAGCAGGTCGGGCAGGGCGGGGGCGAGGTAGCCGATCGGCACCACCATGTTCATGTCGAGGCGCCGGCCCTTGCGGTCGCCCTGCTGGAGGATCAGCGAGCCGATGCCCAGCAGCTTGCCATCGGCGCCGATCAGCGCGCCGCCGCCCCAGAACGGGTGGGCGGGGGCGGTGAAGAACGCCTCGTCCAGCACGTATTCCCAGTAGCCGGCGAATTCCTGGCGCCCGACGATGCGGGTCTCGATGGCATGGTGGCGGCCGCCGCCTGCGGCGAATACCGCCGGGTCGCCCACCTTCACCGCGTCGGAATCGCCGATCTCCAGCGAGGGCAGATCGAGCCGGCCCAACGCCTGGACCAGGCCGAAGCCGCTGGTCGGGTCCATCGCCAGGGCGTGCCCCGGCACCGCGCGGCCGTCGCCGCAGGCGATCCACAGCGTCTCGGCCTCGGTGATGAGGTAGCCGATGGTCACCACCAGCCCGCTGTCGCGGATCACCACGCCGCTGCCGGCGCGCTCGGTGCCGAGCGTGCCCGCGGTGAAGGCGTCCTGCGGCACGTAGGATTTGATGCCGACCACAGCGTTGAGCGCGCGCAGCAGGTCGTACCCGTAATCGCTCGGGTCGGGCTGCAGGTTTGCCGGGATTTCCCAGTCCTGGTTCTTCATGCGCCAAGCCTTGCGTCAGAGGTCTTCGTGCGATCGTCCGGGCGCGTCGGGCGCCCGGCCTGTAGTGACGCAGAACCGGACGCCGCTGTCCACGCAGCCGCGTATATCGGCGCATTCGCCGCGCAAGCTACGCCGCGGCGCGGGCGTGCCGTCAAACCTCGATCAGCCGCCGGCGCAGCCCCTTGGCCACCGCCTCGGCCCGGTTCGCCGCCCCCAGCTTGGCGAAAATCGCTTCCAGATGAAACTTCACGGTGTGCGCGGAGATGCCCAGTGCGCGTGCCGCGGCCTTGTTGCTCATGCCCGCACCGATCGCCGTCAGGATCTCGATCTCCCGCGGGGTCAGCAGGGTGCGCGGCGGCGGGTCCTCGACCGCGCCGAAACCGGCGGGAAGATCCCGCGCGCGCACCATCAGGCCGGCGGCGGCGGCCCGCAGGGCGGCGTCGATCTGCGGCGGGGTTGCGGCGCGCGGCAGCACCGCCGGCGTATCGGCGTCGGCCGCCACGGCGTCGCTGTCGCTGAGGGCCAGCAGGGGCAGGGCCGCCGACAGCGGCGCCGGCTCGTCGCCGGGCAGGTCGAGCAGCAGCACGTCGGCGTCGGCCGCGGCGGCGCTGACGCTGTGCCCGGCATCGTGCAGAGTGCGGACCAGCAGGCCGAGCCGGCCGGCATCCTCGGCCCGCACGGCGACGCGCAGCCCCGCCGGAGGGTCGGCCGCTATGGATCGGTCCAGGGACGGTGCGATGTCCATGCACCGTCATATAGGGTGCGAACGGTCAACCGGCAGGGCGGGCGGTGACGGTCAGCGTCGTGGTCTGCACCAGGCCGCCGCGCAGCAGCCGGACCGCCACCGGCTGGCCGACCCTCTCGGCGCCGAGGAAGGCGCGGATCGCCCGGTGGTCGAGCGCCGTCTGCTCGTCGAGTGCCAGCAGGATGTCGCCGGGCAGCAGGCCGGCCTGCTCGGCCGGGCCGCCCGGTGCGATGCTGACGATCATGCGGCCCTGCTCCTGCCCGACCGCCGCGCGCAGCGCCGGCGGGACCATCACCGGCTGCAGGCCCACGCCCAGCCAGCCACGCGCGATGCGACCCTCGGCGAGCAGCGGGTCGAGCGTGCGCGCGATGGTGGGGTGCGGGATCACCAGGACCTGCCCGCGCGGTCCGGCGGCGGCCATGCCGAGCACCGCGCCCGCCGCGTTCACCACGAGGCCGCCCTCGGACGCCCGGCCGCCGCGCAGGTCGAGGCGGATCAGCCGGTCGATGCGGCCGCCCGCCATGCTATGCCACTGCGGCCCGGTCTCGCTGACCACCGCCATCTGCACCGTGGGGCCGGTGTCGGCGCCGCAGCCCAGGACCAGCACGAGGTCGCCCACGCGCGGATCGGCGGCGGGCGCGAGGTCGGGCGTGCCGAGTGCGGCCGCCCGCCGCAGCACCGCGACATTGGTGCCGGGATCGCGGCCGGCGGGCGTGGCGTCGGCGGTGGCGCCGCCGGGCAGCACCAGCGTATAGGCATCGCGTTCGCGCAGCGCCTGCTCGGATGTCACCACGAGGTCGGGCCGCCAGGCGATCGCGTTCAGGCTGCGCCCGCCGGAACCGCGCACCGCCAGCAGCAGCGGTGAAGCGGCGGCGACGCGCGCGGCGATCGCATCGGAGAGGCCGGCCAGAAGATCGGTCATGTTCGCGGCCATCGGATTGTCCTATTGTCGCCTGCATCAGACCTGGGCCTGTACGGCTGTGCGACGCCATCGGCCGGATGACCGGGACGCCGGCCGGGCGAATGGCCAGGGTGCGGGCGGGCGAGGCGGCGATTATCTGCGCGGTCATGCCATTCGATACGATCTCATCCGCCCGTGAATCCGATGCCGATGCCGATGCCGATGCGGAACAGGACCCCTATTCCGCCCGGGTGATCGCGGCGTTCGAGCAGGTCGGCCCCGCCGTCGTGCATGTCGCCGCAGAAGGGCCCCGCGGGGGGCCGCCCGGCGGGCAGGGCTCCGGCGTGATCTTCACGCCCGACGGCTATGCGCTGACCAACAGCCATGTGGTCGGCGGGGCGCAGCGCCTGACCGTGTCGCTCGGCGATGGGCGGCGGCTGCCGGCCACGCTGGTCGGCGACGATCCGGACACGGACCTGGCGGTGCTGCGGCTCGCCGGGTCGGGGCACCCTCATGCAGCCCTCGGTGCCTCCTCGCGGCTGAAGGTCGGGCAGATGGTGGTCGCCATCGGCAATCCCTTCGGCTTCCAGGCCACCGTCACCGCCGGCATCGTCAGCGCGCTCGGCCGCACGCTGCGGGCGCGCTCGGGGCGTGCCATCGACAGCGTCATCCAGACCGATGCGCCGCTCAATCCGGGCAATTCCGGCGGCCCCCTGGTCAGCGCCGCGGGCCGGGTCGTCGGCATCAACACCGCGATCATCGCCCACGCGCAGGGCATCTGCTTCGCCATCGGCAGCGACACGGCGATCACGGTGGCGGCGCAGCTGATGCGGGAGGGACGGGTGCGGCGCGGCCGCATCGGCATGGCGGCGCAGACCGTGCCGATCGACCTGCGGCTGGTGCGGGCGCACGGGCTGCCGCTGCGCTCCGGCGCGCTGGTGACCGAACTGACCGCCGATGCGCCCGCGATCCGGGCCGGGCTACAGCCGGGCGATGTGGTGGTGCGCCTGTCCGGCCATCCGGTCGGCGGCACCGACGACCTTCACCGGCTGTTGACCGGCGATACGATCGGGCAGGCGACGACGATCGAATTTCTGCGCGGCGCGGCGCTGCGGTCGCTTATGGTATGGCCCGTCGAGGCCGTATCGTCCGGCCCTTCAGCAGGAGGATCGCATGGCCCCCGCGCTCCAGGTCATCCTTAGCGGCACCCTGACCTTCGGCGTGCCGCTGCTCGTCGCCGTGCACGAACTCGTCTTCACCAAGCGCGGCGGCGGCTGGCGCCCCGAGCGCCTGCCCGAGCCGCGACCGCAGAAGCCGCTGCCGCCCTGCCTGCTGCCCCCGCCGCGCCCGCGCGGCCCGATGGCGGACATTCCAGGCCCGGCGACGCGTGAGGCGCGCGCAATCGCCCAGCGCGTTCTGGAAGACGCCTGACCGACAAGATTTTTCTCATCCTGTGAGGCGGGTCACATCCGTTCCGCAGGCGGTTCGGCATGGTGGGCTGGCAACAAGGCCCGCCCCGGCGGGCCGCCACAGGAGGCTGAGATGCGCAAGCTCGTTCTCGCTACGGCCGCCTCTTTCGGGCTCCTCGCCGTCAGCATGGCGGTGCACGGCCACGCCGCGCGACTCCGGCAAGCCGACGCCGAGGGCAGCGGCGCCGATGTCGTCGTCACCCGCCACACCACGGTGGCCCAGGACATGGTGGGGATGATCGATTTCGACCGCACGCCCCCGACCGAGCTCGTCTGACTCAGGGAGCGGACCCGACCCGCAGCGGGAGGATCACGCCCGCATGCGGGCCATGTCCAGCAGCACGTTGGCCTCCAGCGCCTTCTCGTCGAGCCGGTGCTTCACCAGGTCGCCGATGCTGACGATGCCCTTCAGGCGACCCTGATCGATCACCGGCAAATGGCGGATCTTTGCGAGGGTCATTGCCGACATCGCCGTCTCGACACTGTCGGTCGGCCGGCACGACACGATCGGCGAGCTCATCAGCGACTCGGCGGTCATGGCCAACGCCGCCGTGCCATGCCGTGCGACCGCATTCACGAAGTCCCGCTCGGAGACGATGCCGGTGGGGCGCATGCGCGCGTCCTCCACGATCACCGCACCGATGCGATGCTCGGACAGCTTCTGCACGATCGACAGCATCGTATCGGTCGGTGCGGCCTTGATGACTTCGTTGCCTTTATGCTGCAGCACGTCGGCGATCGACATCGGCTTCTCCCTCGGCAAGGCCCGCGGTGACGGAATCCGCCCGCCCCGGCGCGGGCGGCCGGGCGGGTGGCTCAAGATTCATGCTGCTAAATGGATACGCGCCGCTTGCCGCCCAACGAAGATGTCCGATTGTTCAGCTTGGCGGCACGTCCGGCATGGCTGGCCGGCGCGCGCTGGGCAGGTTCGTGCCCAGCGCGATGGTGGCGACCCCGACCGCGTGTTAGCGACTGGTTCCGACGTCCACACACGCTGCGCGATCGGATCGATGACCGGCCCTGACCCACGCCCGAACGAGGCACCCGTACCCCAGACCGACGGGGCCGCGGGAGCGGCCCGGCGGACGGGTGGCGTCAGCCCGCGCATGACCGCGCTGATCGTCGCCAGCGCGTTGTTCATGGAGCAGCTGGACGGCACCGTGCTGGCCACCGCGCTGCCCACCATGGCGCGATCTTTCCATGTCGATCCGCTGCACATGAACGTGGCGCTGACGGCCTATCTGCTCAGCCTGGCGGTATTCATCCCGGCCAGCGGGAAGGCGGCCGACCGCTTCGGCTCGCGCACCGTCTTCCGCGCCGCGATCGGGCTGTTCACCCTGGGCTCGGTGCTGTGCGCGCAGGCGCCCAGCCTGCTGTTCCTGGTCGCCGCCCGCATCCTGCAAGGCATCGGCGGTGCGATGATGGTGCCGGTTGGCCGGCTGGTGCTGCTGCGTTCGGTATCGAAGGCCGATCTTGTCGCGGCGATGGCATGGCTGATGATCCCAGCCACGATCGGCCCGATCCTGGGTCCGCCGGTCGGCGGCTTCATCGTCACCTATCTCGACTGGCGCTGGATCTTCTACATCAACGTGCCGATCGGCGTGCTCGGCATCGTCCTGGTCACGCTGTTCATCGAGGAGGTGCGCGAACCCGGCCGCATCAGCTTCGACCTGATCGGCCTGCTGTTCTCCGGCACCTCCCTCTCATGCCTGATGTTCGGACTGGAAATGGCCAGCCGGGGCGTGGGGTCGTACTGGCTGACCGGCGGCCTGGTTGTGGTCGGGGTGGTGAGCGGCGGCCTTTATCTGCGCCATGCCCGCCGCCATCCGCAGCCGGTGCTCGATCTGCGGCTGATGCGCATTCCAACCTTTCGCATCTCGGTGGTCAGCGGCACGCTGTCGCGCATCGCGGTCGGCGCGCTGCCATTCCTGCTGCCGATGATGCTGCAGCTCGGCTTCGGCATGTCGGCGGCGCGCAGCGGCCTGGTGACATTCGTCAGCTCGATCGGATCGCTGCTGATGCGCATGGCGGCGCCGAAGCTGTTGCGCCAGTTGGGCTTTCGCAACGTGCTGGTCTGGATCGGCCTGGTGGCGACGCTGCTGCTGGCGTGCTGTGCGGGTTTCCGCCCCAGCTGGCCGATCGTCGCGATCTACGGGCTGCTGCTGGTGGGCGGCTTCTTCCAGTCGCTGCAGTTCATCGCCTACAACACCATCGCCTACGCCGACGTGCCGCGCCAGCAGATGAGTGCCGCGACCAGCTTCTACACGACGTTCCAGCAGCTCGCGCTGACGCTGGGCATCGCGACGTCGGCTGCCGCGCTGGCGGCGTCGGTCGCCTGGAACGGGCACCCCGGGCCCGAACTGCCCGACTTCACGGCGGCATTCCTGACCGTCAGCGCGGTCGCGATCACTGCCCCGATCATGAGCCTGTCGATGCGCCGCAATGCGGGTGCCGAGCTGAGTGGCCACCATGTGCGTGCGGTCGCCAAGCGCGTCCCGACCGTCGGTGAAACAGCGCCGACACCGGCCCCGGGGGCACGGTAGGCCGGACCCTGCCGATGCGGCACCGGATGGCGGCTTCGACTGCCGCCGACCGCGCTTCAGGCGCCCTCCGTACAACTACTCATACGCGTGTTTTGCGGTTGCGCCGGGTTTTCGTGTTCTCTATTCGTTCTGCATGAGTCAAGCCCAACCCCGCAACCTCCAAGGCAGCAGGACCCACCCGGGCAAACCCCCCTTGATGAAAGCCCCCTCGGGTAACGCCGGCGTGGGCCAAGCCCCCCTGGGCAACGCCGCCTGCGTTTCGCCGGCCCGGGTGGCCGGAGCGGCGGGGACGGACGATGCGGCCGGCCGGCGGCGGCTGGGGCGGTGGCTGGGGCGGCTGATCGACATCGGCTGCGGGCTGCTGTGCCGGATGAGTGCGATGGGGCAATCCCCGCGCCACGACGGTACCGACCCGAGCGAGGCCGAGCTCGACCTGGTCTGGGCGCTGGTGTCGCGCGCGGTGCGCTGGACCTGGACATTGCAGGCGCGGCTGAAGGCGGCCGCGGCCGCGGCCAAGGGCGTCCCCCTCGAGCGCGACCGCATTGAGCGCGATCGCGACGAGATGCGGGCGGTGCGGCGCGAACTGCAGATGGCGTATGCCGCCTGGGACGAGATCCCCGACCGGGAGCGCCGCCGGCGCAAGCGCAAGCGGCCCATCGAGCCGGGGCTGGAGGACACGCCGACGACCGAGATCGTCATGCAGATCTTTGATAATATGCGGTGAAGGTTTTGCCATCGATGCCAGCGTCATCGAGGCGGATGCCAGCCGCGGTCGCAAGGTCGACGGCAAGCTCACCGCATGGCCGGCCGACGAGACGGTCACGCGGCCTGTGCGCGAATATCTCGCGGCACTCGACGCGGCGATGGCGGCCGAGACCGTCAAGCCGCCCGACACGCCTGACGGCATGCCGCCGGGCAACCCGCCGTCCGAGCCGAAGTCGACCTCGCTGACCGACCCAGCAGCCGCTTGGACGAACAAGGGACAGATGAAGGTGGTGTTCGCCTACGCCGACAACTACCTGATTGATTTGCGTGCGGCGATCATCGTGGATGTGCAGGCGACACCGGCGCGCTGGAGCGCGGAAGTCGCCAGCACCAAGACGATGCTGGCCCGGACCGAAACCTGCTTCGGGCTCAAGCCGACGCGGCTCGCCGCTGATACCGCCTACGGATCGGGTCTGATGATCGGCTGGCTGATGCGGCGTGGCATCGCGCCGCATGTGCCGATCCTCGATCGCGAGCATCAGACCAAAGGGCTATTCACTCGGGCCGACTTCAGTTTCGACGCGGAGCAGAATGTCTTCGTCTGTCCCGGTGGAAATCGGCTGACGAGCGCTGGCCTGGTGCGCGAGGACGGCACCATTCCCTATTCCGCCAGCACCAAGGACTGCCGCGCCTGCACACTCAAATCGGACTGCACGACGGGCGCCAAGCGTATCGTCACCCGCAACCTGTTCGAGGCAGAGCGCGAGCAGGTGCGGGCGCTGAAGGGAACCGAAGCCTTCGAGCGATCCGCACGTGAGCGCAAGAAGATTGAGATGCTGTTCGCACACCTCAAGAGAAACCTGGCACTGCGTCGGCTGCGACTACGCGGGCCGACTGGCGCTGCCGACGAATTCCTGCTGGCCGCGACCGTGCAGAACCTGAAAAAGCTCGTCCGCTGTCTCTCTCATGCGCCGCCAATGACTTCCCCGCACGCTGCGTGACAACGGAGAGGCCCACGGTCTTGATCTGCACGAAGCGGCGCGGCTGCTGAACAGCGCCGAGATGGCCGGCCGGATCGGCACGATCGCCACGGCGGCATTGGCCATGCTGGGCGTGCCGGCGGATGGCTGGGAGCCTGAAACGCCGGCCTCCGCCCTGCGGTGCCATGTGCCGCCCGAACCCGAACCGGCCGAATCCTAATTCGGCAGGGCCGGCAGGCCGGGCGGATGCCCCGCGGCTGGCGCCGCCCGGCAGCGGATAGGGTAGCGGGCCGGCGGTCCGGAGCCTGCCATCACCCTCTGCCGTATGCGGCAGGGGGCGATGATGCGTGGGCGATCATGGGTGGGCGATGGTGTGGGGGCGATGGCGCGCGGGCGACGTCGGCGTCTGGGTGCTCAGTGCGCGAGGGCGTGCAGGATGCGAGCCCAGGACCGCATGCCGTGGCGGAAGCTTTCCAGGTTGTATTTCTCGTTCGGGCTGTGGATGCGGTCATCGTCCAGCGCGAAGCCCGCCAGGATGACGTCCATCCCCAGCGCCTGCCGCAGCTCGTGCGTCACCGGAATCGACCCGCCGGCGCCAATATAGACGCCGGTCTTGCCCCATTCCGCGGTCAGCGCATCGCGTGCCTTGGCGAAGGCCGGCGCATCGATCGGAAAGGTGATCGCACGGCCCGAGCCATGCGCGATGAATTCGACATGGCAGTCCGCCGGGACCCGCGCGCGGACGAAGGCGCGGAAGCTGTCGCGGATCGCGTGGGGATCCTGGTCGAACACCAGCCGGAAGGAAATCTTGGCCGAGGCGACCGCCGGGATCACCGTCTTGAACCCGGCCCCCTGGTAGCCGCCGCCCATGCCGTTGATCTCGCAGGTGGGGCGCGACCACACCATCTCGAGCGCGCTGCGCCCGCGCTCGCCGGCCGGAATCGACAGACCGATCCCACCCAGGAAGGCGGCGGCGTCGAAATCCAGGCTGTCCCACTGCGCCCGCAGCGCGTTGGACAGCTCCGGCACGCCATCGTAGAAGCCCGGCACCGTCACCCGACCGTCGGCGTCGTGCAGGTCGGAGAGGATGCGCGCCAGGATGCGATTCGGGTTGGCCGCCGCCGAGCCGTAGAAGCCGGAATGCAGGTCGCGGTTGGCGGCGCGGATCACGATCTCCTCGCCGCACATGCCGCGCAGCATCGTGGTGATTGCCGGGGTCTTCGCATCCCACATCGTGGTGTCGCAGATCAGGCCGATATCGGCGCGCAGCTCGTCGGCGTTCGCTTTCAGGAACGGCGGGAGGTTGGCGCCCCCCGACTCCTCCTCGCCCTCGATCAGGATCGAAACCGGCACCGGCAGGCGGCCCGTCACCGCCTTCCAGGCGCGGCACGCCTCCACGAACGTCATCACCTGGCCCTTGTCGTCGGAGCTGCCGCGCGCGCGGATGATGCGCGTGCCATCGGCCAGGGTCTCGATCGCCGGATCGAACGGGTCGCGGTCCCACAATGCCAGCGGATCGACGGGCTGGACGTCGTAGTGCCCGTAGAACAGGACCGACATCCCCGGCTGGCCGCGGTCGTGACCGACCACGACCGGGTGGCCCGGTGTCGGCCGGGCGGCGGCATCGAACCCGATGCTGCGCAGGTCGTTCACGTGCCAGTCGGCACAGGCCCGGCAATCGGCGGCGAAGGCGGGGTCGGTGGAGATCGAGCGGATGCGCAGCAGCGCGAACAGCCGCTCGATCGCCGCATCGAGGTCCTGATCGATACGGGCCAGGACGGCGTCCAGATCGCCGGCCATCAGACCTGCTGCCCCCCGTCGATGTGGATTTCGGTGCCGGTGATGTAGGCGGCGTTATCCGAGCACAGGAAGTACAGCAGCTCCGCAACCTCCTTCGGCTGCCCCAACCGGCGCATCGGGATGTCGTTCTGCACGATCGTCTCGGTGCCGGGCGAGAGGATGCCGGTCTGGATTTCCCCGGGCGAGACCGCGTTCACCCGCACGCCGCTGGCGCCCAGATCGCTCGCGAGCTCCCGCGTCAGGGCCGCCAGTGCGGCCTTCGACGTGCCGTAGGCAGCCGAGGCGAAGGGGTGGACGCGCGAGCCGACGATCGAGGTCATGTTGACCACCGCGCCGCGCGAACTCGATCAGGTAGTCGCGGAAGCCCTGCACCAGGGCGACGGTGGCGAAGAAGTTGACGTTGAAGACGTGCAGCCAGTCGGCATAGCCCATCTCCAGGCTTGAGATGCGCCCGCCGCCCTGGTGCTTGGGCGAGATCGCGGCGTTGTTGATCAGCGCATCGAGTCGGCCGCCTGAGACGTCGCGGATGCGCGGGATTGCCGCCGCCACGTCCTCGATCTTCGAGAGATCGAGCTGAACGTGATTGCGGTCGCCACCCTCCCACGGGCAGCGCGGGTCGAAGGCCTGGCGGGAGACGGTCAGCACGCGCCATCCGGCATCGCTGAACCGCTTCACCGTGGCGTGGCCGATGCCTCGGCTGGCGCCGGTCAGCAGCAGAACACGTTGTCCCTCGGCCATCGGGAGGCCTCCTTCACCCATGATCGTGTCAGCAATGACACGATGGGCCTCGTTTGCGCCAGCCTCAACGGGTGGCCCGGCGGCACGGGGCCGCGACTGACGGCCGGCCGCGGGGCGGCTGCGAGGCGGTTAAGCCGAAACCAGCCCGGTCAGATGCGCGATATTCTTGAAGAAAATGCGAACGTGGGCGAGCGGTCGCGCCTTCACCAACTCTTTATTCATATAAGCGTCCCAGGTCAGCTGCTGCACGTCGCGGTCGCGGCAGATCCGCACGAACCGCTCGCGCCGCCGGTCGGTGGTGTACCAGTAGCGCTGCATCACCCCCAGGATCCAGAACACCGGGCCGTGCAGCCGCATGAACTTGCGGCGCGCCAGGCGCAGGGCCTTCGCGTCGCCGGTCCTGCAGAAGGCATTCGCCGCCTCGGCCGCCAGCCGTCCGCCCAGCATGGCGTAGTAGATGCCCTCGCCGGAGGCCGGTGCGACGACGCCGGCCGCATCGCCCGCCAGCACCACGTCGCGGCCGTTGTCCCAGCGGCGCAGCGGACGCAGCGGGATCGGCGCGCCCTCCCGCCGGATCGTCTCCATGCCGGCCAGCCCGGTATGGGCGCGCAGCGCGCCGACCGCCTCGCGCAGCGCGAAGCCCTTGTGTGCGCTGCCGGTGCCGATGCTGGTGGTCTCGCCGTGCGGGAAGATCCAGGAATAGAAGTCGGGCGAGATGTCGCCGCGATAGTAGACGTCGCAGCGTTGCGCATCGAAGGTGGCCGCATCCTCGGGCGCCGGCGAGCGGACGATTTCGTGATAGGCGAAGACGTAGGGCATTTTCTCAGCCCCCGGCACGCATTGCCGGGCGACCTGCGACAGCGCGCCGTCGGCGCCGACCACGCAGCGCGCCCGCACCCGCCCGGTCGGCGCGCCGCGCGGCTTGCCCGCGTCGTGGTATTCGACGACGGCGGTGCCGTCAGGGTCGCGTGCCACCCGCTCGAAGGTGCCGGTGCGGCGCTCGGCCCCGGCGGCGCGGGCGCGGTCGCGCAGCCACTCGTCGAACACGTCGCGATCCACCATGCCGACATAGCCCTCGTCGCCGACCGGCATGTAGACCCGCTTCTCCGACGGCGCGATGATGTCGGCACCGGTGACGCGGGCGACCAGCAGCGAGTCGGGGACGCCGAAATCGGCCAGCAGGCGGGGCGGGATGGCGCCGCCGCAGGGCTTGATCCGCCCGGCGCGGTCCAGCAGCAGCACGCGCCGCCCGGCCCGCGCCAGATCGGCCGCCGCTGTCGCCCCGGAGGGTCCGCCGCCCACCACAACGACGTCGTAGGTGTCGGTGGCGCTGGTCTCGCTGGCCGTCATCGTGTCGTCCTTTCGTGCGGCGTCACAGCATCGGCCGCAGCGCGAAGGCCGTGATCAGCATGCCGATGACATACAGGGTCGTTCCGGTCGCGTTGTACCAGGGCGCCTTCTCGCGCGGCTTCTCGAGCAGGCTCTGCATCAGCACCCATTGCGCCAGCAGCAGCAGGGCGACGGCGGCGGCCGAGAAGGGCCGCTGCCAGTGCGCCAGCAGCAGGATCACGGCGGCCTGCGGCACGCCCATCACCCAGCAGGCGAGCAGTGCTGCGCGGTCGGTGCCGAGCATGGCGGGCAGCGAGCGGATGCCCATGCGCAGGTCGCCGTCCACCGACTTGAAGTCGTTCAGCGTCATGATGCCGTGCGCGCCGGCGCTGTAGAGCGCGGCGATCAGCAGCACCTGCAAGGACGGCGCGCTGGCCGACATCACCGCCGCCCCGGTGATCCAGGGCAGGCCCTCGTAGCAGGCGCCGACCGCGGCGTTGCCCCACCAGCCATTGCGCTTGAGGCGCAGCGGCGGCGCGCTGTAGGCCCAGGCGAGAGCGAGGCCGGCCACCGCCGCCCAAAATCCCCACCGGCCCAGCACCGTTGCCAGCAGCAGCGAGGCCGCGGTCCACGCGACCGCGATGATCAGCCCCCAATGACCCGGGATGCGGCCCGAGGGGATCGGCCGGTCCGGCTCGTTGATCGCATCGACGTGCCGGTCGAACCAGTCGTTCACCGCCTGGCTGGTGCCGCACACCATTGGCCCGCACAGCGCGATGCCTGCGATCACCACCGGCCAGTGCGCCAGCACCGACTCGCCCGACGCCGCGATGCCGCAGCCATAGGCCCACATCGGCGCGAACCAGGTGATCGGCTTCAGCAGTTCCAGCACCGCCGACGGGGCAGGGCGGGCGGCCGGCTGGAGTGTGGTGGCGCTCATCCGCTGCCCTCTGCCGCAAGGTCGCCCAGTCCGTAGCGACGCAGTTTCACGTAAAGGCTCTGCCGGCTGAGGCCGAGGATCTCGGCCGCCGAGGCGCGGTTGTCGCCGCTCAATTCAAGTGCCGCCTCGATGCACAACCGTTCGATAACGTCGGTCGCCTCGCGCACGAGGTCCTTCAGGGCGACGCGGCCAATCAACTCGGTGACGTGCTCGATGGAGCGGGGCAGGGCGCGTCCGGGACGCGACTCGCTCAGCCGGTGGGCGACGTTGCGCACGGCGAAACCGAAACACGGCGCGCCGCCGTTCACCACGGAAACCGCGGAAACCTCGACGTCGGCGTTGGTGCCGTATTCGCCCTGCACGGTGGTCGCGAACAGCCGGACCGAGCCGCGCTGCCGCAGGTTGCTCATCAGGACCGAGAGATCGACCCCAGGGCGGCCGAGCCATCGCTCCAGCGGCTGGCCGCGCGCCTGTTCCTCGGTGGCGATCTGCGCCATGTCGATGAAAGCGGCGTTGGCGGTGATGATGCGGCCGTCCGAATCGGTCACCACGAAGCCGTCCGGCGCGTTCTCCACCACTTTCAGCAGCTTGGTCTTGGTCTGCGGCAGCACCGGCTCGGCGGCGACGGCACCGACCGGTGCGAGGCGCACCAGGAACAGCACGGTGCTCTCCTGGCGGAACAGCGAGGCCGAGACGGTCAACTCGCGCTCACCGGCGGCGAGGCGGGAGCGCACGTCGTCGGCCCGGCCGACCGCACGCACCGCGGCCAGCAGGTTGAGCACCGACTGGCTGCCCTCGGTGTCGAACAGTTCGGCGAATTGCTGGTTCTGCGTGCGCGGCCCGGCATCGCCGAACAGCGTGCGCGCCGCGGGATTGGCCTCGACGATCTTCAACGAGGCGGCATCGACGATGACCACCGCTTCGGACGACATCTCGAACAGCAGCCGGTAGCGCGTCTCGACGTGGCGGAGTCGCGAATAGTCCCGCTCCATCGACTCCTGCGCGTCCATCAACCGCTGCTGCAGCGCCGAGATGGCGCGCAGGTCGCGGCCGAACGCCACGACGCGGCCTTCCTCGCCGACACGCACCGCCGAATACATGATCGGCACGTCGTCGTTGTCGGCCACCGGGTGATTGAGGTGGCGCCAGCGCGGATCGGCGCGCGAGGCGGACGCCTTGAGCAGCGCCTCGACCTTCGGCCGGCTTTCGATGGTCACGGTGTCGATCCAGGCGCGGCCGACCCATTGGCCAGCCCCTTCCAGGTCCTGCGCCAGTTCCTCGCTGTGGAACGCCACGTCGCGGATGACGCCCTCGGCGTCGATGATGAGGGCGATGTCGGAGGCGGCTGCGATCAACGTCGCCGCAGCCTCCGCGTCGAGGTTGCCGAGGGATCGTTTGGGGGCCCTGAACGCCTTCACGGGAGAGCGAATCCTCCGCTGCCAAAACCCTTCCCCGCGAAGAACGTTCATCCGTCGGGCCGCGGGATCAACCGCGGCTTGGCATCAGGTCGAGCACGTTCTCCGCCTGCTGCGCCGCGTGCCTGCCGTCCGCGGCAGTCGCATCGGCGCCGATCGCAGCCGCCAGTTCCGGGTGGTCGATGAACAATGGTCCACCGACCATAACGCCGATCGCCGGGTTGCGCGATGCGCGGCGAACCAGGCGGACGGCGGAAGCCAGCGATTCCAGGCGGTTGGTGCAGGCCGTGGACAGGCCGATCAGCGCGAACCACTCCTGCCGCACCATGTCGAGCAGCGCCTGGCGCGACTCGGGAACGCCGCACCAGACCTGCCATCCAGCGCGGCGCATGAACTCGGCGACGATGCGCAGTCCCAGGCCGTGCTGCTCGCCGGGGGCGGGCACCAGCAGGGCGCGGCGGACTTCGGGGCGGGGCGCCACCTCGGCATGGAACACCGGGATCAGGTCGTGCAGCACCCGGTTCAGCCGTAGCACGCCGAGCGTGACGTCGCCGAAGCTGCAGACGTCATCCTCCCACATCGTCCCGAGCCGGCGGGCGACCGGGCCCAGCAGATCCAGGAACAGCGCGTCGGCGAAGACGCCCCGGGCACGGAGCCCGTCGACGAAGGCCGACGTCCCGTCGGGATTGTCGGTCAGCACGATGTCCGCGAACCGCTCGACCTCGGTGCCCGTTATGACCACCGGGACGGCGGCCGCTACCGGCGGCTCGACACCACGCCGTGACAGCAGCAGTCGTGGCACGATGTCGGTTTCGATGCTCAGCGCCAGCGCATCCGGGCGGACCACCCGCAGCCGACCCTCGGCGCCGAGATAGCCGGCGGTGGAAAGTCCGGGCGCGCCCCTGGTGAAAAGAGGCGTCTGCTCCTGGTCCCATGGCCGTCGCGCTTGGGCAGGTTGTTCGAACATATCCATCCGGTCCGTTCCCCCTCTTATTGGCGTCAGCCTCGCCGTGGGTGTCAAGTTCGATTTACGTCTAGTCCGCTTGACACTCGATCCGGTGGGTGTCTAGCCTCCCAAACCGTGATCGACGCGGGGGAGGCGGATGGATCACCATCGGATGAGACAGGCACTGCGTAGACGGGCTTTCGCACGAACCGCAGTGTCAGGCGGTGTTGCTGGGCCCCAACGGAAAGCGGACGCCCCGCAGAAGGCATTGTCAAGCCATGTTTACAACTAGCGTCTTCGGCTACTTCATCGACAAGATCGATTGCGCTCCCTGGGGTGCCTGCTCGGGACGCAGCGTGGTGGAGCACGGCCGCTCGCCGCTCTATACGCCCGAGCAGCGCATGCGACGCGACGCTTCCAGATGGACGTTCGTGCAGGGCGTGCTGGCGCCGGCGCAGTTCGCCGTCTTCGTCATCAGCCTGGGCTTCGTGCTGCACTTCATGGTCACCGGGCGCGGACTGACCGCCGCCAACGCATCGGTCGTTGTCAAGACGTTGGTGCTCTATACGATCATGGTCACCGGCTCCCTTTGGGAGCGCGATGTCTTCGGAAAATTCCTGTTCGCACCTGCATTCTTCTGGGAAGACGTGGTCAGCATGGCGGTGATCGCCCTGCACACGCTGTATATCGTGGCACTGTTCACCGGCGGTCTCGATCCGGACCGGCTCATGCTGATCGCGCTGGCCGCCTATGCCAGCTACGTCATCAATGCCAGCCAGTTCGTGCTGAAGCTGCGCTCCGCGCGCCTCCAGATGCAGGCGCAGGGATGGGCCGCACCTGCGGGCGGCGGTCTGGGGTATTCCAAGTGAGCGGGGGCGCCGCGATCTCTCAGGCGGCCAGCCTGGACGATTGCGGCGCTTCCCCCGCGCCCACCGGCGATGGTGTTCTGCGCGAGCGCGGCCAGCGGGAGGTGTTCTGTGGCCTGACCGGCATCGTCTGGTTGCATCGGAAAATACAGGATGCGTTCTTCCTTGTCGTCGGTTCCCGCACATGCGCGCATCTGATCCAGTCCGCCGCTGGCGTGATGATCTTCGCGGAACCGCGCTTCGCGACGGCCATCATCGACGAGCGCGATCTGGCCGGCCTCGCAGACGCGCATGACGAGCTTGACCGCGTCGCCACCCGGCTGCTGGAGCGCCGCCCCGACATCAAGCTGCTTTTTCTCGTGGGTTCCTGCCCGTCGGAGGTCATCAAGCTCGACCTCTCGCGCGCTGCGCAGCGCCTGTCGCAGCGTTTCTCGCCTGCCGTGCGCGTGCTGAACTATTCAGGCAGCGGCATCGAGACGACCTTCACCCAGGGCGAGGATGCCTGCCTCGCCTCCTTGGTTCCGGTCATGCCGAGCGCTGTGGCGACGGATGAGCCCACGCTGATCGTCGCCGGTGCGCTGGCCGAGATCGTCGAGGACCAGTTCCGCCGCAGCTTCACCGCCATGGGCATCGACCGCGTTGCCTTCCTGCCGCCGCGCCGTGCCGCCGAACTGCCGGCGGTCGGTCGGCGGACACGGTATATCCTCGCCCAGCCCTTCCTCGCCGACACCGCCCGGGCGCTGGAGGAACGCGGCGCGCGCCGCATCGCCGCGCCGTTTCCGCTGGGCGCCGAGGGCACGACCCTGTGGCTGCGCGCCGCCGCCGCCGCCTTCGGCATCGACCGCGGCAGCTTCCGCGAGACGACTGCGCTGGGCGAGCAGCGCGCCCGTCAGGCGATGGCCGCGGCGCGCGAGAGACTCGAAGGCAAGAGCATCTTCCTGTTTCCCGACTCGCAGCTCGAAATCCCGCTTGGCCGCTTCCTTGCACGCGAGCTTGGGATGCGGCTGATCGAGATCGGCACGCCCTATCTGCATCGTCAGCACCTCGCCGAGGAACTTGCCATGCTGCCCGCGGGCGTGGCGCTGTCGGAAGGGCAGGACGTCGAGCGGCAACTGGACCGCTGCCGCGCCGCGCGGCCCGATCTGACGGTCTGCGGGCTTGGCCTTGCCAACCCGCTGGAGGCCGAGGGGCTGGCGACCAAATGGTCGATCGAGCTGCTGTTCACGCCGATCCAGGGCTACGACCAGGCCGGTGACCTTGCCGCACTGTTCGCGCGTCCGCTGGTGCGACGCGCCGTGTTGAGGGTGTAGCGCGATGCAACTCACCCTCTGGACCTACGAGGGGCCGCCGCATGTGGGGGCCATGCGGATCGCCACCGCAATGCGCGGCGTGCACTATGTTCTGCACGCGCCGCAGGGCGACACCTACGCCGACCTGCTGTTCACCATGATCGAGCGGCGCGACCGACGCCCGCCCGTCACCTACACCACCTTCCAGGCGCGGGACCTTGGCGGCGACACCGCTGAGCTGTTCAAGACCGCCGCCCGCGATGCCTACGAACGCTTCCGCCCCGATGCGCTGCTGGTCGGCGCTTCCTGCACCGCCGAGTTGATCCAGGACGATCCCGGCGGTCTCGCCCGCGCGCTCGGCCTTCCCGTGCCGGTGGTGGCGCTGGAACTGCCGGCCTACCAGCGCAAGGAAAACTGGGGCGCGTCCGAAACCTTCTACCAGCTGGTCCGCAGCTGCGCCGGCGCCGCGGTGCCGGCGCCCGGCACGGCGCGTGTGCCGAACGATGTTCCCAGCTGCAACCTTCTGGGCCCGACCGCGCTTGGGTTCCGCCACCGCGACGATGTGCGGGAAGTGCGTGCGCTGATCGAGCGCCTTGGCATCGTGGTGAATGTCGTCGCGCCGCTCGATGCCACGCCGGCCGATCTTGCGCGACTCGGTAGGGCCGATTTCAACGTCGTGCTGTACCCGGAAATCGCCGGCCAGGCTGCCGCGTGGCTCGCCCGCAGCTTTGGCCAGAAGACCGTCAGGACCGTACCCATCGGCGTCGGCGCCACCCGCGCGTTCATCGCCGAAGTGGCCGGCGCCGCCGGCGTGGATGCGTCCCGCGTGCTGGCGGACGAGGGCGCGCGGCTGCCCTGGTACTCGCGCTCGGTCGACTCGAACTACCTGACCGGCAAGCGCGTCTTCGTATTCGGCGATGCCACCCATGCCGTTGCGGCCGCACGAGTCGCGGCGACCGAGCTTGGCTTCACCGTCGTCGGCCTCGGCACCTACTCGCGTGAATTCGCCCGCGAGGTACGGGAAGCCGCCAAGCTTTACGATGTCGAACCGTTGATCACTGACGATTACCTCGACGTCGAGGCGGCGGTGACGGCGGCACAGCCCGAGTTGGTGCTGGGCACGCAGATGGAGCGCCACATCGCCAAGCGCCTCGGCATCCCCTGCGCGGTGATATCCGCCCCCATCCATGTCCAGGATTTTCCCGCCCGCCAGTCGCCGCAGATGGGCTTCGAGGGTGCGAACGTGCTGTTCGACACCTGGGTCCATCCGCTGATGATGGGGCTGGAGGAACATCTCCTCGGCATGTTCCGCGAAGATTTCGAATTCAACGATACCTCGCCATCGCATCTGCCGCCCGCTGAGGCGTCGAAAGTAGAGACCGCGACGGCTGCGCCGCCGGGTGGGCCGGCCTGGGCGACCGATGCGGAGCGCGAGCTTTCACGCATACCGTTCTTCGTGCGCGGCAAGGCACGCCGCAACACCGAGCGTTTCGCCGAAGAACATGGCGTCGCCACCATCACAATCGAGACGTTGTACGATGCCAAAGCGCATTACAGCCGCTAGCGCGGCGCCGACGGGGACCGCCCCGGTGCGCATCGTCATCGTGACGATGGACACGCATCTGTCGGGTGCGGCGATGCGCGCGCTGGATACAGTCCGACAGGAAGTGCCCAACCTGGAACTCGCGCTGCACGGCGCGGACGAATGGGGCGCCGATGCCGCGGCACTGGCCGCATGCCGCGCCGACATCGCTCGGGCCGACATTCTTTTTGTCTCCATGCTGTTTCTCGAGGATCACATCCGCGCCGTGATGCCCGCACTGGTCGAGCGTCGCGCGCGCTGCGACGCCACGCTGTGCTGCATGTCGGCGGGTGAGGTGGTGCGGCTGACGCGGATGGGCCGCCTCGACATGTCGGCCGAGGCCACCGGCGCGATGGCGCTGCTCAAGCGCCTGCGCGGTAGTGCCGGCAAGGGCAGTTCGTCGAGCGGCAAGGGGCAGATGAAGATGCTGCGCCGCCTGCCCAAGCTGCTGCGCTTCATCCCCGGCACCGCGCAGGACCTGCGCGCCTATTTTCTTGGCCTGCAATACCTTCTGGCGGGATCCGAGGAAAACCTGGCCAACCTGCTCCGCATGCTGGTCGAGCGGTACGCCGCCGGTCCGCGCCGCCCGGCACCGGGAAGCATCCGTGCGGCCGCTCCGGCCGAGTATCCCGAAATCGGCCTGTATCACCCTCGCGTGCCGGGCCAGATCTTTGATCGGGCTGACCTGCTCCCCGGCAGCGGCGCCTCCGGCACCGTCGGGCTGCTGGTGTTGCGGTCCTACGTGCTGGCCGGCAACGCCGGCCATTACGAGGGCGTGATCGCCGCCCTGGAAGCGCGCGGCCTGCGCGTCATACCCGCCTTCGCGAGCGGCCTCGACCAGCGTCCCGCGATGACGCGGTACTTCTTCCGCGACGGCGTGCCGGCGGTCGATGCGGTGGTCTCGCTCACCGGCTTCTCGCTGGTCGGCGGCCCCGCCTACAACGACGCGCGCGCCGCCGAAGACATGCTGGCCTCGCTCGACGTGCCCTACATCGCCGCGCATCCGCTCGAGTTTCAGACGATCCAGCAATGGACCGCCGACGAGCGCGGCCTGACCCCGATCGAGGCGACTATGATGGTCGCCATCCCCGAGCTTGACGGCGCGATTGCCCCGATGACCTTCGGCGGACGCTCGGACGCCGCCAATGGCGAGCGCCGCCGCGACATGGTGGTGCACGAAGAACGCGCTGCAACCCTGGCCGCGCGCGTGGCGCGCCTCGTGGCGCTCCGCCGAAGCGAACGCGCGGACCGCCGCGTCGCCGTCGTGCTTTTCAACTTCCCGCCAAACGCGGGGGCAACCGGTTCCGCCGCCTATCTCTCGGTATTTGCCTCGCTGTTCAACACGCTGCGGGCGCTGCATGCCGCCGGCTATGTCGTCGACATTCCCTCCAGCGTCGATGCGCTGCGCGACATGATCCTGGGCGGCAACGCGCAGCGTTACGGCACCGAGGCCAACGTGATGGCCCGCATCCCGGCCGACGAGCACATCCGCCGCGAGCCGCATCTCGCCGATATCGAGCGGCAATGGGGTCCGGCCCCAGGCCGCGCGCAGTCCGACGGCGCCAGCCTGTTCGTGCTCGGCGCGCGTTTCGGCAATGTCTTCGTCGGCATCCAGCCTGCCTTCGGCTACGAGGGCGACCCGATGCGGCTGCTGTTCGAGCACGGGTTTGCCCCGACCCACGCCTTCAGCGCCTTCTACCGATGGCTGCGGGAGGATTTCGCCGCGCACGCCGTGCTGCATTTCGGCACGCATGGCGCGCTGGAGTTCATGCCTGGCAAGCAGGCTGGGATGTCCGCGGCATGCTGGCCCGACCGGCTGATCGGCGATCTGCCGAACTTCAATTTCTACGCCTCGAACAATCCGTCCGAGGGTTCGCTCGCCAAGCGTCGGGCGGGGGCCACGCTGATCTCCTACCTCACGCCACCGGTGACACAGGCCGGGCTGTACCGCGGACTGCTGGACCTGAAGGCCTCGCTCGATCGGCTTCGTGCGGTCGCCCCCGATGCCGAGGAGCGCGCCGGCCTCATCGCTCTGGTGCAGGCACAGGCCGCCACCGTTGATCTCGCTGCCGCCGAACCGGCCTGGGGCGCGGATGCCGACGCCCGGATCGAGAGGCTTGGCCGTGAACTGCTCGAACTCGAATACGCGCTCATCCCGCACGGGCTGCATGTCATCGGGGAACCGCCGCATGCCGCCGCGCGGGCCGAGATGCTGGACGCCGCCGGCGTGCAGGATCCGGCACGGCGCGCCGAACTCGATGCGCTGCTGGCGACCGACCACGAGATCCCGGCTCTGCTCCATGCGCTCGATGCCGGCTATCTGCATCCGGCTCCGGGTGGCGACCTGCTGCGAAGCACCGATGTGCTGCCGACCGGCCGCAACCTGCACGGCTTCGATCCCTTCCGCATCCCCAGCGCCTTCGCGGTGCAGGACGGCATGCATCAGGCCGACCGGTTGTTGGCGCGCCATCTCGCCGACACCGGTGCACTGCCGGAAACCGTCGCGATGGTGCTGTGGGGTACCGACAATCTCAAGACCGAAGGCGGCCCGATCGGCCAAGTGCTCTGGCTGATGGGTGCCGCGCCGCGGCATGACAGCTATGGCCGCCTCTGCGGTGCCCGCCTGCTGCCGCTGGAGACCGTCGGGCGCCCGCGCATCGACGTGCTGATATCGCTGTCGGGCATCTTCCGTGATCTGCTGCCGTTGCAGACGAAACTTCTGGCCGAGGCGGCGTTGCTGGCCGCCACCGCCGATGAACCGGTGGAGATGAACTTCATCCGCAAGCACGCCTTCGCACTGCAAGCCGAGCAGGAAGTGCCGATCGAGGAAGCCGCGCTGCGGGTCTTCGGCAACGCCGACGGCGCCTATGGCGCCAACGTCAACCAAATCCTCAATGCCGGCGCCTGGACCGACGAGGACGAGCTGGCCGAGGCCTATGTCCGTCGCAAGGGCTATGCCTACGGTGTCGACGGCAAGCCGCATCGGCACGACACGGTGCTGTCGCACATGCTCGGGCAGGTTGACGCCACCTACCAGAATCTCGACTCAGTCGAATTGGGTGTCACCACGGTCGATCACTACTTCGACACACTGGGCGGCATCACGCGGGCGGTGAAGCGGGCGCGCGGCACCGACGCCTCGGTCTATATCGGCGACCAGACGCGCGGCGACGGCACGGTGCGGACGCTCGCCGAGCAGGTCGCGCTGGAAACGCGCACCCGCGCACTCAACCCGAAATGGTACGAGGCGCTACTGGCACACGGCTACGAAGGCGTACGCCAGATCGAGGCGCAGGTGACCAATACGCTGGGCTGGTCGGCGACCACGGGGCAGGTGGCGCCCTGGGTCTATCAGCAGCTCAGCCAGACCTACATCCTGGATGCCGAGATGCGCGAGCGGATGGCGAAGCTCAATCCGGTCGCCGCGGCGAAGATCGCTAACCGCCTGCTGGAAGCCAATGACCGGCGCTACTGGTCGCCCGATCAGGCGACGCTGGATGCGCTGCGTCAGGCCGGCGAGGACCTCGAGGATCGCATGGAAGGTATTGGTACGATGGGAGTGGCGGCATGACGCTCGTGACAAGGCCGCAGATCCTCAACCCCGGTGGCGTGACCACGCGCGGGGACGGCGAAGGCAGCGTTCAGGTGCAGCTCGATCCTTCGCTGAAGATCGGCACCGCCAAGGTGTTCGCGGTCTATGGCAAGGGCGGCATCGGCAAGAGCACCACATCCTCGAATCTCTCCGTTGCCTTCTCCAAGCTTGGCAAGCGCGTGCTGCAGATCGGTTGTGATCCCAAGCACGATTCCACCTTCACCCTGACCAAGCAGATGGTCCCCACGGTGATCGACGTGCTGGAGCAGGTGAACTTCCACGCCGAGGAACTGCGTATCGAGGATTTCGTCTATCAGGGCTACAACGGCGTGATGTGCGTCGAAGCCGGCGGCCCGCCCGCCGGCACCGGCTGCGGTGGCTACGTGGTGGGCCAGACGGTGAAGCTGCTGAAGGAGCATCACCTGCTGGAAGACACCGACGTGGTGATCTTCGACGTCCTGGGCGATGTGGTGTGCGGCGGGTTCGCCGCCCCGCTGCAGCATGCCGACCGCGCGCTGATCGTCACCGCCAACGACTTCGACTCCATCTTCGCCATGAACCGCATCGTCGCGGCGATCCAGGCCAAGGCAAAGAATTACAACGTCCGGCTGGGCGGCGTGATCGCCAACCGAAGCGCCGAGACCGACCAGATCGACAAGTTCAACTCCCGCGTCGGCCTCGACCTGGTGGCGCGCTTTCCCGATCTCGACGTCATCCGGCGCTCGCGCCTCAAGAAGGCAACGCTGTTCGAGATGGAGCCGTCGCCCGAGCTGGAGGCCGTGCAGAACGAGTACCTCCGTCTTGCCGCGACGCTGTGGGCCGGCGTGGAGCCGCTGCTCGCAGCGCCGATGAAGGACCGCGACATATTCGACCTGCTGGGGTTCGACTGATGCAAAGCGCCACATACACGCAGCGCCGCGGCGAACTTGAAACCTATTTCGACCGCACTGCCGCCAGCGCCTGGGCTCGGCTGACCTCGGACGCGCCGCTCGGGCGCATCCGTGCGACGGTGCGGGCCGGGCGGGACGACATGCGCGCGACGCTGCTGTCGTGGCTGCCGCAGGACATGCGGGGCAGACGGGTGCTGGACGCCGGTGCGGGCACCGGGGCGCTGTCGGTGGAGATGGCGCGGCGCGGTGCGCTGGTGACCGCAATCGACCTGTCGCCCACGCTGGTCGACCTCGCCCGTACGCGCCTGCCGTACGATCTGGGCGAGGGCAGCATCGACTTCCGCGTCGGCGACATGCTCGATCCGGACCTGGGCACGTTCGATCACATCGTCTGCATGGACTCGCTGATCCATTACCGTGCACCGGACGTGGTGCGTGCGGTCGCCGGACTTGCCGCCCGTGCGCACCATTCCGTGCTGTTCACCTTCGCGCCGCGCACGCCCCTGTTGGCGGCGATGCACGCCGTCGGGCGGCTATTCCCGCGCAGCGACCGCGCCCCGGCGATCGAGCCGGTCGGCCCGCGTGCGCTGGGCAGGCGCCTCGCGTCCGATGCCGCGCTGGCAGACTGGCGGGTCGGGCGCACCCGGCGGATCGCCAGCGGCTTCTACACCTCCCAGGCGCAGGAGGTCGTGCGCTCATGAAGCAGGCAGCACAGAAGGCCAACGCCAAGTTCATCGACGGCTGGAAGACCATCGGCCCGCGCTTCCTGCCCTTCGCCGACGCTGCGACGGCGGAACTGCCGCTGGGGCGCCTGCTGCGGCTGTCGTTGTTCCAAGTCTCGGTCGGCATGGCGGCAGTCCTGCTCATCGGCACGCTCAACCGGGTGATGATCGTGGAGCTGGGCGTCCCCGCCTGGCTGGTCAGCCTGATGGTGGCGCTGCCGCTGGTGGCCGCGCCCTTCCGCGCCGTGATCGGCTTCCGTTCCGACACCCACAAGTCGCTGCTGGGCTGGCGGCGCGTGCCGTATATCTGGATGGGCACGCTGGTCCAGTTCGGCGGGCTGGCGATCATGCCCTTCGCGCTGATCCTGCTGTCCGGCGACTCGCACGGCGCGCCAATCATCGGCCAGGCCGGTGCTGCACTCGCGTTCCTCATGCTGGGTGCCGGCCTGCACACCGTGCAGACCGCCGGCCTCGCGCTGGCCACCGACCTCGCGCCCGCCCCCTCGCACCCGCGCGTGGTGGCGCTGCTCTGCATGATGCTGCTGGCCGGCATGGTCGCCGCGGCGCTGCTGTACGGCTATGTGCTCACGCCGTTCAGCGAGATCCGGCTCATCCAGGTGCTGCAGGGCACCGCACTGATCACCATGGTGCTCAACGGCATCGCGCTGTGGCAGCAGGAGCCGCGTAACCCGGCAGTCACGGCGCCCGACATCGTGCATCCCAGCTTCAAGGAGGCCTGGCGAGACTTCAGCGCCAATGGTCAGACCATCCGTCGGCTGGTGGCACTCGGCCTCGGCACCATCGGCTTCAGCATGCAGGACGTGTTGCTGGAACCCTATGGCGGGCAGGTGCTGCATCTGACCGTCGGGCAAACCACGACGCTGACCGCGCTGCTCGCCGCCGGGGGTCTCACCGGGTTCGGCTTGGCCGCCCGCCAGCTCGGGCGCGGCGCCGATCCTTACCGCTTCGCCGCGATCGGTACGCTGGTCGGCCTCGTCGCATTCACGTCGGTCATCTTCTCCGCACCGCTGAACGCCATCCCGCTGTTCGCGCTCGGCGTCGCGCTAATCGGTTTTGGTGCCGGGCTGTTCGGCCATTGCACACTGACCGCGGCGATGGGCATGGCGCGGCCCGGGCAGATCGGCATGGCGCTCGGCGTCTGGGGCGCGGTGCAGGCCTCGGCCGCGGGCTGCGCCATCGCCCTTGGCGGGCTGATCCGCGACGGCGTCGGGGCGCTGGCCGCACGCGGCGCCCTTGGCCCGGCGCTGAACGGCCCGGCCATTGGCTATAGCGTCGTCTACCACATCGAGATCTACCTGCTGTTCGCCACGCTGATCGCCCTCGGGCCGCTGGTGCGCGGCACGCTGGCCGGCGACTGGCGGGCCAGCCGGACCGACCCTTCTTCCAACCCTCTTCGACTGGCGAGGTGAACCATGCCGACGGGCGCCATAACCGGCTACATCGACGTAGCCCAGCTCACGCTCTACGCCTTCTGGATCTTCTTCGCCGGGCTGATCTTCTACCTGCGGCGGGAGGACAAGCGGGAGGGCTATCCGCTGGAATCCGAACGCTCCGGCCTGATCACCGTGCAGGGGTTCCCGAACCTGCCCACGCCGAAGACGTTCCATCTGTCCAACGGCCATGTCGTGTACGCCCCGCGCCTCGAGGCACCGGGCATCGTCAATGCCGCGCCCATCGCGGGCTGGCAGGGCGCGCCGCTGGAGCCGATCGGGAACCCGATGGTCGTGGGCGTCGGCCCGGCGTCGTATGTCGAACGCGCGGACGTCCCCGACATGATGTTCGAGGGCGAGCCCAAGATCGTGCCGCTGCGCGTCGCCACCGACTACTGGCTGGCCGAGGAAGACCCCGACCCGCGCGGCATGGCGGTGATTGGCGCCGACCGGATGGTCGCCGGCACCTGCAAAGACGCCTGGATCGACCGCTCGGAAATGCTGGTGCGCTATCTTGAAGTCACTGTCACGGTGGGCGGCCTGCCGCGCGATGTGCTGGTGCCGATGACCCTGGTGCGCATCGACAGCACCAGCAACGCCGTCACCGTCGCCTCGGTCATGGCCGACCAGTTCGCCGAGGCGCCGATACTGGCCAATCCGGACCAGATCACGCTGCGCGAGGAGGACCGCGTCTCGGCCTACTTCGCCGGTGGACACATGTATGCTTCACCCGCGCGCATGGGACCGCTGCTATGAGCGAATACGACGTCGAGCCGATCCGCGGCCTGCCGGCCCGGCTGCCGAAGGGCGAGACCATGCTCTGGCAGGGGGCACCCGAGTGGAAGGCGTTCGCCCGCCACGCCCTGCATTTGCGCAAGCTGGTGGTGTATTTTGCCCTTCTAACCGCCTGGAACGGGGCCTCCACGTTGATGGAGGGGCATAGCTTTGGCCAGGCGGCGGTCTCCGCGTCCTGGGGGCTGGGCCTGGGCGCGGCGGCCTGTGGGCTGATCGCGCTGTTCGCTTGGCTGGTGGGTCGCACCACGGTTTACACCATCACGACCAAGCGGGTGGTGATGCGCTTCGGCCTCGCGCTGCCGATGACGGTGAATTACCCGTTCGCGCTGGTCGATGGGGCCGGGCTGCGCGCCCATTCCGACGGGACCGGGGAAATCCCGCTGGCGATGCAGAAGGGTTCGCGCTTGTCATACCTCATCATGTGGCCACATGCCCGGCCATGGCGGATCGGCAAGCCCGAACCGATGATGCGCGCCGTGCCGGACGCCGAGCGGGTGGCCCGTATCCTCGGCCGCGCACTGGCGGCAGCCACCGCCCAGCCGGCACCGGCAGCGGCGATCGCCACGCAGGCCGCAGCGGCGCGACCGCAAGCCGCCGCCGTCGCCTGATCAAAGGGGAGCACACGCCATGCAGGACGTTCCCGAGATGCTGAGCCGGCCATTCCCCCGGGGACCGCTGATCGGTGCCGCGGTGATGGTCGGCGTCACCATCGCCCTCGCGGCCGGGGTGCGGCTGTCCGGCATCAACGTCGCGCAGCCGACCATCGGGCATCCTGTCGTGGTGCGGGAACTGCGCTTTGCCGACCGGTCGGATGGCGGCGTGACCGTGACCGACGCCGCAGCCGGCAATCGGGTGGTCGACATCATCAAGCCGGAAACAGGCTACTTCCTGCGCGCCACACTGCGCGGCCTGGCCCAGCAGCGTCTGCGTCAGGATGACGGTGCCAAAACGCCGTTCGTGCTGACCGGCTGGCCGGACGGCCGGCTCACGCTCGACGATCCGGACACGAAGCGGCGCGTCGACCTCGAGGCCTTCGGCGAGACGAACGAACAGGTGTTCGCCAAGCTTCTGCTCACGCCGCCGGAAAGCCAGACTGCTTCGATCCAGCCGGTGAGGCCGTGATGCTCGCCCGGCTCGCAGGCCGCAGCACTGTCGAGGTACCCTGCATGCTCGATATCGAGCAGACGGCCGAGAGCTTTCACGCCCATGCCGTGCCGCAGGGCATCGAACTGCGGCCCGGCGACGTCGTGCAGGTGCACGACGCGCCGGCGCACATCGCCTTCGGCGACTGCTACACGCGCCCCGCCCGCGCCACCGTGCTGCGCGCTGGCTGGCTCGATCGGGCCTGGACCCGGCTGATAGCGCCGTTCGAAATCCTGGAACTCTACGAGGTCGGCTTTCAGCCGAAGGAGTGACGATGAACGCGATCTCCAAGCCCGTACCGAACGAGTTCGACCCGCAAGGCGCAGGAGGACACTGTCCTCACGCCGCGTTTCTACACCACCGACTTCAAGGCCATGGATGCGCTCGATGTCAGCACGGTGCGCCCGGAGTGGGACGCGCTGATCGCCGAGATGCGGTCCGATCCGAACAAGGGCCACTTCATCCGTACCGATGCCTTCGATGTGGACCTGTCGGGGATGCCGCCGGAGCTCTATAAGGAATTCATCGACTTCCTGATCAGCTCCGTCACTGCCGAATTCTCCGGCTGCGTGCTCTATGCCGAGATCAAGACGCGCATCAAGAACCCCGACATCAAGGAGCTGTTCAGCTTCATGAGCCGCGACGAGGCGCGCCATGCCGGTTTCATCAACGACACACTCAAGGACTTCGGCGTCGGCGTGGATCTGGGCTTTCTGACGAAGGCCAAGAAATACACATTCTTCCAACCGAAGTTCATTTTCTATGCGACCTATCTTTCCGAGAAGATCGGCTATGCGCGCTACATCACGATCTTCCGCCAACTGCAGCGCCACCCGGACCGCCTGATCCACCCAATTTTTCTGTGGTTCGAGCAGTGGTGCAACGACGAGTTCCGCCACGGCGAGGCGTTCGCCCTGCTGATGCGCGCCAATCCGAAGCTGCTGACCGGCGTGAACAAGTACCTGGATCAAGTTCTTCCTGCTGGCAGTGTTCGCAACCATGTACGTGCGCGATCATGCCCGCGTGGAGTTCCACAAGGCGCTTGGGGTCGACATCACCGAGTACGACTTCACTGTCTTCCGCATCACCTCCGAGATCGCGCGGCAGGTGTTTCCGGTGGAAATCGACCTCGACAATCCGGGCTTTCACGCCCGTCTCGAAAGCCTGCGCCGTATCACCGAGGCGTTGGCCGCGGCGCGCGCGAAGGGCGGTGTCATGGGTCGGGTGAGGCGGGCCGGCCTCTCGGCCGCCGCGGCATTCCACTTCGGCCGCCTGTTCCTGCAGCCGGCGCGGAGGAACGTGCTGCCGGCGCAGGTTCGCATGGCCCCCGCCTGGTAGGCCGCGCCGGTGCACCTCCACGGCTTTCCCGTGCTGTTCGCCCTGTTCGTCTGGTGGTTCAGCACCGGCGCGATTGTATTCCTGGACGGATTGCCGAAGCGGACCTTCCGCTGGAGCATGATCGGCGGAACCCTGGTCCTGTTCGTCAGCTACTACGGCCTCGCGATCAGTGCATCGGATGCCAGCGTCCATGGCGCCTATCTCGCCTTCACCTGCGGACTGCTCGCCTGGGGCTGGCATGAGATGAGCCTCTATATGGGCGTCGTCACCGGCCCGCGCCGGGAAGGCTGCACGGTGGGGGCCTCGACGGGACAGCGGTTTCGCCTTGCGCTTATGGCAACGCTGTACCATGAGCTTGCAATCCTGGTCTCCGCCGCCGTCATCCTCACGGTCACCCATGGCGCGCCGAACCAGGTCGGGACCTGGACCTTCATGATTCTTTGGGGCATGCGCCAGAGCGCCAAGCTCAACGTGTTTCTCGGCGTGCGCAACCTCAACGAACAGTTCCTGCCGCGGCACCTTCGCTACCTCGGCAGTTACCTCGTGCAGAAGCCGATGAACCTGCTGTTCCCGCTCTCCGTCACCGTCTCCTCGGTGATCGCCGGGCTGCTGGTCAGCGCCGCCGCGGCGGCGAATGGCTTCGCCGCGGTGGGCTTGACCTTCCTCGCCACGATGATGGTGCTGGCCAATCTCGAGCACTGGTTCCTGGTGCTGCCGATTCCGGTCGAGAAGCTGTGGAACTGGAGCCTCAAGTCGCATGCGGCGAACCAGGAAGAACAGCTCGTCGTACTGCCCGGCCTGAACGTACCAGGCCTCAACGCGCCAAACCTGAACGTGTCCTCGATCGCGCCGCAACGCGATCTGTTGCCCTCGTCCTCAGCCATCGGAGCCTGATCATGAACTATGAAGGTTTCTTCCGTAAGCAGCTCGACGGTCTCCGCCGCGAGGGCCGCTACCGCGTTTTTGCCGACCTGGAACGCAAGGCCGGCGCCTTCCCGCGCGCCATCCACCACCGCCCGGGCGGCCCCGCCGAGGTGACGGTGTGGTGTTCTAACGACTATCTGGGGATGGGGCAGCACCCGACGGTACTCGCGGCGATGCATGAGGCGCTCGACCGCTGCGGCGCGGGCGCTGGCGGCACGCGCAACATCGGCGGCACCAACCATTACCACGTGCTGCTGGAGCAGGAGTTGGCCGATTTGCACGGCGTGGAGGACGCGCTGCTGTTCAACTCCGGCTACATGTCGAACTGGGCGACGCTGGGGACCCTGGCCTCGCGGATGCCGGGATGCGTCGTGCTGTCGGACGAGCTGAATCATGCATCGATGATCGAGGGCATCCGGCACAGCCGTGCCGAGCGGCGGGTGTTCGCCCATAACGACCCCGCCGATCTCGACCGCCAGCTATCGGAACTCGATCCCACGCGCCCGAAGCTGATCGCCTTCGAGAGCGTCTATTCGATGGACGGCGACATAGCACCCGTCGCTGAACTCTGCGACGTCGCCGACAAACATGGCGCGATGACCTATCTGGACGAGGTGCATGCCGTCGGCCTGTATGGCCCGCGCGGCGGCGGTATCTCCGAGCGCGAGGGGCTGAGCCACCGGCTGACCGTGATCGAAGGCACGCTGGCCAAGGCGTTCGGCGTGATCGGCGGCTACATTGCCGGCAGCGCCGCAATGTGCGACTTCGTGCGCAGCTTCGCCTCGGGCTTCATCTTCTCGACCGCGCTGCCGCCCGCCGTCGCCGCGGGCGCAATCGCCAGCATTCGCCACCTCAAGTCCAGCAGCGCCGAGCGCGACCGCGTGCAGGAGCGCGTGGCCCTGCTCCGCCGCAGGCTCGACGCGATCGGCGTGCCGCACCTCGACAATCCCAGCCACATCGTGCCGGTGATGGTGGGGGATCCGGTGCGCTGCAAGCAGATCAGCGACCGGCTGCTCGAGGAGCACGACGTCTACGTGCAGCCGATCAACTACCCGACCGTGCCGCGCGGCACCGAGCGGCTGCGCATCACGCCATCGCCGCTGCACTCCAATGCCGATATCGACCACCTGATCGATGCCCTGTCCACCGTCTGGTCGGAACTCAGCCTCGCCCGCGCCGCTTAGAGTTTGCCTATTTCGGGGATTGCGCGAATACGCTCCGTTGCTACGTAGGGGCGGCGCCGGGCGGGTTCGGCGTTCTGTCTGAAGATTACCAAGTGTTTATCTCGGCGGATGGCAGCGGAGGGAGAGAAGATCATGGCTAAGGATAGTGGTACATCGGCGTCGCGCCGGGGCGTGGTCAAGGCAGGAGCGGCGATCCTGGCGGCCGGTGCCGTCGGCGCGGCTGGAACGAGCTTCGCGAAGGCGCAGCCGGCGCCGCGCGGTGCGGTGCCGCAGCAGGTTGCGCAGACGAAGATTGCGAAGGCGATGCTGCAGTACCAGGATCACCCGAACGGCGGCAACCATTGCGGCATCTGCGCCCAGTTCGAGCCGCCCGACCAGTGCAAGATCGTGCAGGGGCCGATCAGCCCGAACGGCTGGTGCGCCGCTTTCGCGCCGAAGTCGTCGTAGCACGCTTCACGCGAAGGAAACCCTCTCCCGCTCGCGGGAGAGGGTTTATTGATGACGGTGCCGACCCGATGATTTCAGGCGAGAGGCTCCGGTAGACCCGCTCATGGCAGCCGCGTTTCCCTTCTCGGCCATCGTCGGACAGGACGAGATGAAACGCGCGCTGCTAATTGCGGCGGTCGATCCCAGTGTCGGCGGCGTCCTGGTGTTCGGTGATCGCGGGACCGGCAAATCGACCGCGGTGCGCGCCCTGGCGGCGTTGCTCCCCAGGATGCGGGCCGTGGCGGGATGTCGCTATGGCTGCGACCCGGCGGCCGGGCGTGCTGGCTGCGCCGGTGACTGCACGCTGCGCGACTCGCATCCGCCGCCGCGCAGCGACCTTGTGCCGGTGCCCGTGGTCGACCTGCCGCTGGGCGCCACCGAGGATCGCGTGGTCGGCGCCCTCGACCTTGAACGTGCGCTCGCCCAGGGCATCAAGGCGTTCGAGCCAGGGCTGCTGGCCCGTGCCCATCGCGGCTTTCTTTATATCGACGAGGTGAACCTGCTCGAGGATCACCTCGTCGACCTGCTGCTCGACGTTGCTGCGTCGGGCGAGAACGTGGTCGAGCGCGAGGGCCTCAGCATCCGTCATCCGGCTCGCTTCGTGCTGATCGGGAGCGGTAACCCGGAGGAGGGGGAGTTGCGTCCGCAGCTGCTCGATCGCTTCGGCCTTTCGGTCGAGGTGCGCACGCCCGACGACCTGCCGACCCGCATCGCGGTCGTTCGCCGGCGGGATCAGTTCGAGCGCGATCCGGCGGCGTTCGTCGAACAATGGCGCTTGCAGGATGACAAGCTTCGTCGCCGCCTCGTCGCCGCCCGCAAACGGCTGCCCGAGGTCGAGGTGGAGGACGCAGTAATCGAGAGCGCCGCCCGGCTCTGCATGGCGCTAGGCACCGACGGCTTGCGCGGGGAACTGACACTGCTTCGCGCTGCCCGCGCGCTGGCCGCATTGGACGGCGAGCCAGCAGTGGGTATTGCGCAGCTTCGTGCCATCGCACCCTCGGCGCTGCGCCACCGGCTGCGGCGCAATCCGCTGGATGACAGCGTGGCGAGCGTGCGGGTTGACCGCGCCGTGGCCGAGTTGTTCGGATCATGAGCGGGTCGGCCACAAGGGCCGACCAGGATGCGGCCGATTGCGAGTGGGCCGACGCAGTGAGCGCTGCCGTGCTGTTCGCAGTCGATCCGGTCGGCAGCGGCGGCATCCTGGTCCGCGCCGCGTCGGGCCCGGTGCGGGATCGCTATTTGGCGCTGTTGCGCGACCTGCTGCCGCGCGATGTGCGGCTGCGCCGGATGCCGGCGCAGATCGAGGACGGCCGGTTGCTCGGCGGCCTCGACCTCGCGGCCACGCTGCGCGCCGGGCGTCCGGTGGCCGAACGCGGCCTGCTCGCCGATGCCGACGTGGTGCTGATCGCGATGGCCGAGCGGCTGCCACCGGGAACCGCCGCGCGGCTGGGTGCGGTGCTCGACGCCGGGGAGGTCGCGGTCGAGCGCGACGGGCTGGCACTGAGGGTGCCCGCCGCGTTCGGTGTCATCGCCTTGGACGAGGGTGCGGGCGTGGATGAACGGCTGCCCGCCGGCCTCGCCGGCCGGTTGGCGTTTCGCGCAGCCTTGGACGGTGTGGCGATGGCGGCGACCCGCGCAGCCGACGTCCCCGACCTGACGGCAATGGCGGCGGCCAGGGCGCGGCTGGCGGGCGTTGCTGGCGACGATGCGGTGCTCGACGCGCTGTGCGGCACGGCTTTGGCGCTCGGCGTCAACTCGGTCAGGCCCGTGCTGCTGGCGCTGCGCGCCGCCCGCGCAGCCGCCGCGCTGGCCGGCCGCGGTACCGTGGGTGCCGAAGATGCCGAGCTGGCGGCCCGGCTGGTGCTCGCACCGCGCGCTACGCGCGTGCCGGCCTCCGCCAAGCCGCAGGAGGCCGAGGCTCCTGCGCCGGAACCGCCGGATTCGACGGATGGGCAGAAGGAGGCGGACGATGCCGATGCCCTTACCGATCAAAACCTCGACGAGATGGTGCTGGCCGCCGCGGCGGCCGCAATTCCGGCCGGGCTGCTGGCCTCACTCGCCGAGGCGGGACGGGCGCCGCGCAATGCCGCTGCCGGTCGGGCCGGCCTGCAGGTGCAGGCGGCCCGGCGAGGCCGGCCGTTCGGGGTGCGGCGGGGGGAGCCGCGTGGCGGCAATCGGCTGAACGTGATCGAGACGCTGCGCGCCGCCGCGCCGTGGCAGACGCTGCGGCGGCGGGAGAACCCCAGCACGCGTGAGCCAGTGCCGGAGGCGCCCCGCATTGTCGTCCGGCGGGAGGATTTCCGCATCGTCCGTTTCCGCCATCGCAGCGAGACGACCACGATCTTCGTCGTCGATGCGTCCGGCTCGGCGGCGCTGCAGCGGCTGGCTGAAGCGAAGGGCGCGGTCGAGCTGCTGCTGGCCGAGTGCTATGTCCGCCGCGACCGCGTCGCATTGCTGGCGTTTCGCGGCCAGTCCGCCGAGCTGCTGCTGCCGCCTACCGGCTCGCTGGTGCGCGCCAAGCGCAGCCTCGCCGGTCTGCCGGGCGGCGGCGGCACGCCGATCGCCGCCGCCATCGATGCCGCCTGCCTGCTCGCCGATGCCGTGCGGCGCCGCGGCCAGACGCCCAGCCTTGTGTTCTTGACCGATGGGCGCGCCAACATCGCGCGTGACGGCACGCCCGGCCGTGCCCGCGCCCAGGACGACGCGCTGGCTGCCGCCCGCCGGCTGGCTGCCGGCGGCTTCGCGACGCTGCTGCTCGATACTTCGCCACGCCCGGCACCGCAGGCCGAGCAGCTTGCCGCAGCCATGCAGGCCCGTTATCGCCCGTTGCCCTACGCCGATGCCGGCGTGCTCTCGGCCGTGGTACAGGGCCAGGCGCGGTGAGCCTGGACTGGGCACGCGATGGCGCGGACTGGCCGAACCGTGCGGCCAGTCGCTTCGTCCAGGCCGGCGGCCTCGATTGGCATGTGCAGGTCATGGGCAACGGCCCACCGCTGCTGCTGGTGCATGGCACTGGCGCCTCCACCCATTCATGGCGCGACCTGATGCCGCTGCTCGCGCGAGACTTCACCGTCGTTGCCCCCGATCTGCCGGGCCACGGCTTCACCAGCGCGGCGCCCCCGCGCCGGCAGTCGCTGCCGGGAATGGCGCGCGGCGTGGCGGCATTGCTTGCCACCATCGGTCTCGATCCGGTGGCGGCCGTTGGGCACTCGGCAGGTGCGGCGATCGTCGCACGCATGAGCCTCGACAAGATGATGGCTCCACGTGCGCTCATCAGCCTCAACGGCGCGCTGATGCCATGGGGAGGTGCAGGGGCACGGTTGCTCTCGCCGCTGGCGCAACTGATCGCCGCGTCGCCGTTCATGCCACGGTTCTTCGCCTGGCGAGCGTCGGACCGCGCAGTGGTGGACCGGCTGCTCCGGGGCACCGGCTCGACCATCGACCCGGTGGGCGCCGATCTTTATGCGCGTATGGCCCGCAACCCCGGCCACGTCGCCGCCGCCCTGGGGATGATGGCGAACTGGGATCCGGCCGGGCTTGCCGCCGATCTGCCACACCTGATTCCCCGCCTCACGCTGATCGTCGGCAGCAGTGACGGCACCATTCCGCCGTCCCAGGCGCAGCGTGTGCGCCGGATCGTGCCGGGTGCGACGCTGATCTCGCTCCCCGGCCTGGGCCATCTGGCGCACGAGGAGCGGCCGGCCGAGCACGCGGCGCTGATCGTCGCGGCGGTCCGGGAGGCGGGGGTAGCAGCAACTGTCAACTTGTGATTACAGTTCAGACTGTATGATGAACGTGACAGACGCCGCCGTCCTGCCGCCCCAGGCGCCCCCGGGTCCTGCCGATGCGGCCAGCAAAACCTCGGCCGCACGCTGTCGTTATTGGCAGCGGCTTTGGCGGCCTCGCAGCCGCGGTCCGCCTCGGCGCCCGCGGCTACCGCGTCACGGTTCTGGAGCGGCTGGATGCGCCGGGCGGCCGCGCCTACGTCTTTCATCAGGACGGGTTCACCTTCGATGCCGGCCCGACCATCATCACCGCACCCTTCCTGCTGGAGGAGCTGTGGGCGCTGTGCGGCCGGCGCCTGGCGGACGACATCGACCTGCGGCCGATCGACCCGTTCTACCGCATCCGTTTCGACGACGGCGAAACCTTCACCTACACCGGCGACGCGGCGGCGATGCGGGCCGAGGTCGCGCGCTTCTGCCCCGGCGATGTGGCTGGCTACGAGCGGTTCATGCAGATCAGCCAGGAGCTGTTCCGCGTCGGCTTCGAGGAACTTGGCGACAAGCCGTTCAGCTCGTGGAAGGACATGCTGCGCATCCTGCCAGATCTGGTGCGGATGCGCGGCGATCGCAGCGTCTATGCCCTGGTCGCCCGCCACCTGAAGAACGAGCGGCTGCGCACCGTCCTTAGTTTCCATCCGCTGCTGATCGGCGGCAATCCCTTCACCGCCAGCGCGATCTACGCGCTGATCTGCTTCCTGGAGCGCCGCTGGGGCGTGCATTTCGCCATGGGTGGCACCGGCGCCGTGGTGCGCGGGCTGGTCGGGTTGCTGCAAGGGCAGGGGTCCACGCTCCGCTGCAATGCGGACGTGTCGGAGATCACGTTGCGGGACGGTGCTGCGTCCGGCGTCCGGCTGACCTCCGGGGAGACGATCGCCGCCGACATTGTCGTCTCCAACGCAGACTCCGCCTACACCTACCGCCGCCTGCTGCCGCCCTCGGCGCGCCGCCGCTGGACCGACCGCCGGATCGAGCGGTCGCGCTACTCCATGGGCCTGTTCGTCTGGTATTTCGGCACCGACCGACGCTACCCGGACGTCGCACATCACACCATCATGCTCGGCCCGCGCTATCGCGAGCTGCTGCGCGACATCTTCAGCCGGCACGTCCTGGCCGAGGATTTCAGCCTCTATCTGCACCGCCCGACCGCCACCGATCCGTCGCTCGCGCCGCCGGGCGGCGACGCCTTCTACGTGCTGTCGCCGGTACCGCATCTGGCCAGCGGGACCGACTGGCGCGTGGCGGCCGAGCCGTATCGGCAGCGCATCGCAGCCCACCTGGAGGCGACGGTGCTGCCCGGCCTGGGGCAGCACGTCGTCAGCTCGCGCATGATGACGCCGCAGGATTTCCAGGACCGGCTGCTCTCGGTGCGCGGCGCCGCCTTCGGGCTGGAGCCGGTGCTGACGCAAAGTGCCTGGTTCCGGCCGCACAACCGCAGCGAGGATGTGCGCGGCCTGTTCATCGTCGGCGCTGGCACCCATCCGGGCGCCGGCCTGCCGGGCGTCCTGTCGTCCGCGCGCATTCTCGACACGGTGGTTCCCGATGCCAATGTTTTCGCCTGACACCGCCGCACCCGGGGCGGCGTCGCCCGACCAGGGATTCGACGCCGACCTCGCTGCCTGCCGCACCCTGCTGCGCGGCGGATCGCGCAGCTTCCACGCCGCATCCTTGCTGCTGCCCCGCGCCGTGCGCGACCCGGCAACGGCGCTCTACGCATTCTGCCGGCTTGCCGACGATGCGATCGACCAGGACCGTGGGCGGCTCGCGGCACTGGCATGGCTGCGGGAGCGGCTTTCCCGCGCCTATGAGGGCCGGCCCTTGCCGATCCCTGCCGACCGTGCCCTCGCGACCGTGCTCGCCCGCTTCGCCATTCCCCGTGCTTTGCCCGAGGCGCTGCTGGAGGGCTTCGCCTGGGACGCCGCCGGTCGGCGTTACGAGACGCCGGGCGAGCTTGCCGCCTATGCGGTGCGCGTCGCCGGTACGGTGGGCGCCATGATGGCCATGCTGATGGGCGTGCGCGCACCGGCGGTCGTGGCGCGCGCCTGCGACCTCGGCGTCGCCATGCAGCTGTCCAACATCGCCCGTGACGTGGGCGAGGACGCCGCCGCCGGCAGGCTCTACCTGCCGCTGCAATGGCTGCGTGAGGCCGGGATCGACCCCGATGCCTGGCTGGTCGATCCGGTCTTCACCCCGGCGCTGGGGAGTGTCGTGCAGCGCCTTCTGGCGGCCGCCGACACGCTTTACGGGCGCGCCGCGTCCGGCGTGCGTCGCCTGCCGCTGGGATGCCGGCCCGGCATCGGGGCGGCCCGGTTGCTGTATGCCGAGATCGGACACGAAGTAGGGCGCCGCGGCGGTAATTCCGTCGATCGCCGCGCTGTCGTCTCCGGTCGCCGCAAGCTGGCGCTCCTTGCCCGCAGCTGCGCCGAGGCGGTGCTGCCGCGCGGCCGGCTCGCGGCAGCGGTGCTGCCGGAAGCCCGTTTCCTGATCGACGCGGTTGCCGCGGCCCCACCGCCCTCGCTGACCGCGCCGGCACCCTGGATGGTCGAGGAAAAGCTCGTCTGGGTGCTTGACCTGTTTGAGCGGCTGGCGCGACGCGAGCAGTTCGGCAGCGGCGGCACCTGACCGGCCGTGTTCGGCGGTTTCGCCCGCTACGAATGGCTGCTGCTGGAACTCGCAGTGGTCGGCTGGGCGGTCTGGGAACTGTATTCGCTACGCCGCGACAAGCGCCGGAGCGAGCGGGAGAAGCCGGCCGAGGCCAACCCGACCGTAGCCGATCCGCCACACGGGCCGGGCGCCTGACCCCGGGTTGATTGGCGCGCTGGCGGCTTCTGTGGCAAATGATGCATGATCCATGGGTTAACGGGTCCGTTGCCCGCCGCCTTCCTGGCGCAAGCTCAGGTTGGAGGGGCGGCAGGATGGAGGGGTGCCTCATGCTTGCTGATCGTTGCCTGATCATCGGACTTGCCGCCGTGCTGGCGGCGGGCACCGCACTCGTGGCGCCGGTTCACGCGCAGACCCCCGACCCTGCCGCGGCAACCACCACGACCCCGGCCAGGAAAATGACCGAGAAGGAAAAGGCCGCCGCGGAAAAGCGCGCCGAGGACAAGGCGATTGCGGCCCGCCATGCCGACAACCATCGGGCCCCCGAGAAGCGCGAGGCCGAGCGTGCCAAGGCGACGAAGCAGGCCGCGGCCAAACCGGCGCCGGGCCGGCACGAGGCGATGACCTTCGCGGCCACCATTTCGGCGCGGACGGCACCGGCGGATCTGGGGCCGCCGCCGCTTCCGCGCACGCTCGCCGGCGCGCTCGCAGCGACATACTCGACCCAACCCGCGCTGCAGGCCGAGCGCGCCAAGCTGCGGGCTACGGACGAAGGCGTGCCGCAGGCGCTGGCGGGCTGGCGCCCAACCGTTATCGTCAGCGCTACCGCTGGTTACGGCGATGGCTATAGCCAGCAGGCATCCCTCAAGCAGCGCACCGATCGCGTGATCGCCACCCCGCAGGCGACGCTCACCCAGCCGCTCTACACCGGCGGCAAGACCGCGGCGAACGTGCACAAAGCCGAGAACGCGATCATGGCCGAGCGCGCCACCCTGATTGCGCAGGAAGAGCAGAGCTTCATCGACACGGTGAATGCCTATGTCAACGTGATCCAGAATCAGCAGCTGCTCGCCCTGCAAGTCAGCAACGAGCAGGTGCTGACCGAGCAGCTGCGGGCGACCAACGACCGGTTCCGGGTGGGCGAGATCACCCGGACGGACGTGGCGCAGGCCGAAGCCGCCCTGGCCGGGGCCACCGCCCAGCGGGAGATCGCGGAAGGCAATTTGCAGACCGCACGCGCGACGTTCCAGCGCGTCGTCGGCTACCTGCCGCCTGGCGACCTTATCGAGCCGCAGCCGCTGCACCTGCCGGTCCGCACCCAGCAGCAGGCGGCGGCGATGGCCGGATCGAACAATCCGACCGTGGTGGCGGCGCTTTTCAACGACGCCTCTGCCAAGGACGCCATCGACGTCGCCTTCGCCGCCCTGATGCCGACCGTCAGCCTGCAGGGTCAGGTGTTCCAGGACCAGAACTCCACCTTCCGGGACTCTTCGGCCAACGGCTATCAGGTCGTCGCCTCGGTTTCCGTGCCGATCTACCAGGGTGGCGCTGAATACTCGGCGGTCCGTCAGGCAAGGCAGAGCGAGCAGCAGACCGCCAAGCTGGTGGATGACAGTCGCCGCACCGCCGTGCAGAACGCCGTTCAGGCCTGGGAAACGCTGGTCGCAGCCCGTGCCTCGGCGGCGAGCACGCGCCAGGCGATCACCGCGAACCAGGTCGCCCTCGACGGTGTGGAGCGCGAGGCTATTGTCGGCAGCCGCACCACGCTCGACGTACTTAATGCGCAGCAGGCGCTGCTCAACTCGGAAACCACGCTGGTGCAGAACCTCGCCAGCGTCGTCACTGCCTCCTACACCGTGGCACAGGCGATCGGCCGGCTGACGGCGCGCGATCTAGCCCTGCCGGTGCCGCTGTACGACGACACGGCGTATTACAATGCTGTCCGCAACAAGTGGTTCGGCACCGGCGACGCGGCCGTGGACCAGCCCGGCAGGTGAGCGCGTCGCAGCCCGACCGGACATCCCCCTCGGGGTCGGGGTCGGGGCCAGGCCCGGGGCTGGCGCATGATGCGTCGATGGAGGAAATTCTCGCCTCGATCCGTCGCATCCTCAGCGACGATGACCGCCAGGAGGGTGCCATGCCCGAGCCCGAACCCGTGCTGCGGCTTGATCCGTCGATGATGATCCCCGAGCCGAGGCCGTCCGTGCCCGCTGCCATGGCGGGCCCGGCCGCGGCGCCGGCCTTGTCGCCGCAGGGTCGATCGGCGCCGGAAGGGCTGGTCGCGCCGGAAGCCGCCGCCGCCGCCGCGCAGTCGGTCGGCAGCCTGGTCCGCACCCTCACGGCCGAGCGCTCAGTGCAGATCCATTCCGGCGGCCCGACGATCGAGGACATCGTGCGCGAGGAAATCCGCCCGGTGCTCAAGCAGTGGCTGGACGTGCATCTGCCGCCCCTGGTGGAACGGCTGGTGCGGGCGGAAATCGAGCGCGTCGTCGGCCGCGCCACCCCCTGATCCCGTTTGGCCGCGCCCGACCGTGCGGCCGAGATAACGCCGCACGACGAGGCATGTCATGCTGACCAGAGCCTTCTCCCCCGCCGAAGCCGAACCTCGCCTGTATGCGGGGTGGGAGCAGGCCGGCGCGTTCGCTGCCGATCCGGGATCGAACGCGCAGCCGTTCACCATCATGATCCCGCCGCCCAACGTCACCGGCAGCCTGCACATGGGCCATGCCCTTACCTTCACCGTGCAGGACACGCTGATCCGCTGGCGGCGGATGCAGGGCCGCGACGTTCTGTGGCAGCCCGGCACCGACCACGCCGGCATCGCCACCCAGATGGTGGTCGAGCGTCTGCTGGACGCCGAGGGCCTGTCACGCAAGACGCTCGGCCGCGCCGGCTTCCTCGACCGCGTGTGGCAGTGGAAGGCGGAATCCGGCGGCGCCATCACCACGCAGCTTCGCCGTCTCGGCGCCTCGCTGGACTGGCCGCGCGAGCGCTTCACCATGGACGAGGGGCTGTCGCGCGCGGTGCGGCAGGTGTTCGTCCGGCTCTACCGAGAAGGGCTGATCTACCGCGACCGGCGGCTGGTAAACTGGGACCCCGCCTTCCAGTCGGCGATCTCCGACCTCGAGGTCGAGAGCCAGGAGGTGAAAGGCAGCCTCTGGCACATCCGCTACCCGATCGAGGGCCAGCCCGGCCGCTTCATCACAGTCGCCACCACGCGGCCCGAGACCATGCTGGGCGACACCGCCGTCGCCGTGCATCCCGATGACGATCGGTACCGGGATCTGGTAGGGCACAGCGCCATCCTTCCGCTGGTCGGCCGGCGCATCCCCATCGTCGCGGACGAGCACTCCGACCCGACCAAGGGCACCGGTGCCGTGAAGATCACGCCGGCGCACGACTTCAACGACTTCGCCGTCGGCCAGCGGCACGGCCTGCCGATGCCAAGCGTGCTCGACCTGCGGGCGCATGTGACGTTGGAGGAGATCGCCGAGGTGCTCGCGGCGGTGCCGGGCGTCGCCGATCCGGCCTTCGTCCGCTCGCTCGATGGCAAGGAGCGAGGCGAGGCGCGCCGGCTGATCGTCGCCGAGCTGGAGCGGCTGGACCTGCTGGCCCTGGTCGAGCCGCATACCCATGCCGTGCCGCATGCCGAGCGCGGCGGTGCCGTGGTGGAGCCGCGGCTGACGACGCAGTGGTTCTGCGATGCGGCGACGCTGGCCCGACCAGCCATCGCGGCAGTCGAAACCGGCCGCACCGACTTCGTGCCGAAACAGTGGGAGAACACCTTCTTCGCCTGGCTGCGCGACATCCAGCCCTGGTGCATCAGCCGCCAGCTCTGGTGGGGGCATCGCATTCCGGCGTGGTACGGCCCCGACGGCACGGTGTTCGTCGCCAACGACGAAGCGGAGGCGGCAACGGCGGCGCGCGCCCATTTCGGTGCGGACGTGGCGCTGGCGCAGGACGAGGACGTACTCGACACCTGGTTCAGCTCCGGCCTGTGGCCGTTCACCACGCTGGGCTGGCCGGACCGGACGCCGGAACTGGCGCGCTACTACCCGGGCGACGTGCTCGTCACCGGCTTCGACATCATCTTCTTCTGGGTCGCGCGGATGATGATGCTGGGCATCCACGTGATGGACGACGTGCCGTTCCGCACCGTCTACATCCACGGCCTGGTGCGCGACGAGCGCGGCCAGAAGATGTCGAAGTCGAAGGGCAACGTCATCGACCCGCTGGCGCTGATCGACGAGTTCGGCGCCGACGCCCTGCGTTTCGCGATCTGCGCGCTGACCGGACCCGGTCGCGACGTCAAGCTCGGCCGCGCGCGCGTTGAGTCCTACCGCAGCTTCGTCACCAAGCTGTGGAACGCCGCGCGGTTCTGCGAGATGAACGGCATCCGGCCGGTGCCCGGCTTCGATCCCGCCGGTTTGCGCCTGCCGCTGACGCGCTGGATCGTCGATGCCGCCAACACGGCGGTGGCGGAAGCGACCGCGGCGCTGGAAGCCTACCGGTTCAACGACTACGCCGCCGCCGGCTACCGGTTCACCTGGAACACGTTCTGCGACTGGTTCGTGGAATTCGCCAAGCCGGTGCTGGCCGAGGGCGACACCGCGGACGCCGCCGAGGTGCGCTCCGCCGCCGCCCATGTGCTCGGCGTGATCCTGCGGCTGCTGCACCCGGTCATGCCCTACGTCACCGAGGAGCTATGGGACGAATTCGGCTACGGCGCGCCGTGCAGCCTGATCCGCGCAGCCTGGCCGCAATCCGCCGAGGTCCCCGATGCGGCAGCGGCGCGCGAGGAGCTGGACTGGGTGGTGCGGCTGATTTCCGAAGTCCGCACCGTCCGCTCCGAGATGGGCGTGGCACCGTCCGTCACCATGCCGGTCTGGTTGAACGAGGCCGCGCCGGCGACGCTGGCGCGCATCGATCGCTGGCAGGACGCCATCCGGCGCCTCGCCCGCGCCTCCCAGGTCGGTCCGCTGATCGGCGCAATCCCTGGCGATGCGGCGCAAACCGTGCTTGACGAGGCAACGGTGGTGCTTCCGCTGGCCGGCGTCATCGACATCGCGGCCGAGCGCAACCGCCTGGAGCGCGACGTGGCCCGTGCCAAGGACGAGGTGGACAAGCTGGTGCGAAAGCTGGACAACGCCGATTTCGTCAGCCGCGCCAAGCCCGAGGTGGTGGAGGAAAACCGCGATCGCCTCGCCGCGGCGCGCGAGCAGATGGCGAAGCTGCGGGCGGCGCTGGCACGCATAGCGCCGTAGCTCGAACAGCGCCGTAACCGGCGCGGGGCAGGGCGGCTTTCGGCTCGGTTGGCGTTTTTGGCACCTCCGCTATAACCGCCCCTCGGCCGCCGTCGCTGGCAGGAATTGAGGGGAACGACCATGGCGAACAACACCTGGGACAAATCGGCGCTGCCGTCGCGCCACGTGACCGTGGGGCCGGGCCGCGCGCCGCACCGCAGCTACTACTACGCCATGGGCCTGACCGAGCAGGAGATCGACCAGCCCTTCGTCGGCGTCGCCACCTGCTGGAACGAGGCCGCGCCCTGCAACATCGCGCTCTCGCCGCCAGGCGCAGTCGGTCAAGAAGGGCGTGGCCGAGGCCGGCGCCACGCCGCGCGAGTTCACCACCATCACCGTCACCGACGGCATCGCCATGGGCCACCAGGGCATGAAGTCCTCGCTGGTCTCGCGCGACCTCATCGCCGATTCCGTGGAGCTGACCATGCGCGGCCATTGCTACGACGCGCTGGTCGGCCTCGCCGGCTGCGACAAGTCGCTGCCCGGCATGATGATGGCGATGCTGCGCCTGAACGTGCCGGCGGTGTTCATGTATGGCGGCTCGATCCTGCCCGGCACCTACAAGGGCCGCGACGTCACCGTCGTCGACGTGTTCGAGGCGGTGGGCAAGCACTCCGCCGGCAACATGAGCGACGAGGAACTGCACGAGCTGGAATGCGTCGCCTGCCCCTCGGCCGGCGCCTGCGGCGGCCAGTTCACCGCCAACACCATGGCGATGGTCAGCGAGGCGATCGGCCTCGCGCTGCCGGGCTCGGCCGGTGCGCCGGCGCCGTACGAGGACCGCGACCGTTTCGCCGTCGAATCCGGCCGCGCGGTGGTGGACCTGCTCGAGACCCGGCTGCGCCCGCGCGACATCGTCACCCGCCGAAGGCTTCGAAAACGCCGCCGTCGTCGTCGGCGCCACCGGCGGCTCGACCAATGCCGGCCTGCATCTGCCGGCGATGGCGCATGAGGCGGGCATCCGCTTCACCATGGACGACGTCATGGAGATCATGCGCCGCACCCCCTACATCGCCGACCTCAAGCCCGGCGGCAAATACGTCGCCCTCGACGTGCACAAGGTCGGCGGCATCCCGGTGGTGCTGAAGGCGCTGCTGGATGGCGGCCTGCTGCATGGCGACTGCATGACCGTCACCGGCAAGACGCTGGCCGAGAACCTGAAGGACGTCGTGTTCCCGACCGACCAGGACGTGGTCTATCCGGTGTCGCGCGCGATCTCGCCCACCGGCGGCGTGGTCGGCCTGCGCGGCAACCTCGCGCCCGACGGCGCCATCGTGAAGGTCGCCGGCATGGAGACGCTGCGCTTCGAAGGCACCGCGCTCTGTTTCGACAGCGAGGAGGAGGCGTTCGCTGCCGTCGATGCCCGCGCCTACAAGGCCGGCGATGTCATCGTCATCCGCTACGAGGGGCCGAAGGGCGGCCCGGGCATGCGCGAGATGCTGTCCACCACCGGCGGCGATCTACGGCCAGGGCATGGGCGGGGAGGTGGCGCTGATCACCGACGGCCGCTTCTCCGGCGCCACGCGCGGCTTCTGCGTCGGCCATGTCGGGCCGGAGGCCGCGGTCGGCGGCCCGATCGCGCTGCTGCGCAACGGCGATCGGATCGTGCTGGACGCCGAGAAGGGCACGATCGACGTGCTGCTGTCGGACGCCGAGCTCGCCGCCCGCCGCGCCGCCTGGACGCCGCGCAAGACCGACTACAACAGCGGCGCCATCTGGAAATACGCTCAGCTTGTCGGCCCGGCGCATCTGGGCGCGGTGACGCATCCCGGCGCCGAGGCGGAGACGCACGTTTACGCGGATATCTGAGACGTTATGCCTGTGGCGTCCTGACCGGGACGATGCTGCCCAGCCGTTCGGCGGCGCCCGCGAGCCGACGATCGAAACTGACGAAGGCGTCGCATGCGGACGCCTTCGTCAGATGGAGCGCGTCGGCGAAGTCCATCCCGCCTGCCATCCACGTCAGCGCCTGGACGGCAGCCGCCTCGTCCTCCAGTGTCACGCGCGCGAGGCCCGCGAATCCTCGCAGTGCCGTCGCCACCTGTCCTGCGTCGAAGCCGTAAACGCTGCGCAGCACCCATTCCGTCTCAAGCATGACCGTCTTGCACAGATAGACGTCGTTCGTCTCGACAAGGGTCCTGGCCTGTTTGGATTGCGCAGGATGATCTGCCGTCAGGTAGCGGACGACGATGTTAGACCCAAATAGCCCTGACCGGAATCACAAAGGGCCTTCCGAAACGGGCGGCGTATGTGATTCGAGAGACTCCGGCTTTTGTCGGAGGGGATCATGGGGTGGCGTCGCGGGCAGCCTTATGGACAAGATCTTCGTGACCGAGTGCTTGCCTGTCGGGATCTGACATTGGCGCAGGCCGCGGCGCGGTTTGGGGTCAGTCGATCCTACGTCTCCAAGGTCCGTGCCCGGTTGCGCGAGCATGGCGAGGCCACGCCCGGGCCGCAGCACAACCATGTGCCGCTTCGGCTGGAGCCGCTGATGAGCGTCCTGCGCGCGCAGATCGAAGCGCGGCCCGACGCGAAACTGCGCGAATTGCGGTCCTGGCTGGAAAGCACGCACGGTGTCCGCGTCAGTCATCCGGTGATGTGGAAGGTGGTGGCCCGGCTCGGCCTGACGCTCAAAAAAAGCACCTCCGGGCCGAGGAGCAGGACCGCGAGGACATAGTCGAGGCGCGCCGCGCCTGGGCCGAGCTCCAGCCAACGCTGGACCCAAGCCGCCTGGTGTTCCTCGACGAGACCTGGGCGACGACCAGCATGTCGCCGACGCGGGGCTGGGCGCCCAAGGGCGAACGTCTGGTCTGCACCGTGCCGCACGGACACTGGCACACCACCACGTTCCTGTGCGGCTTGCGCACCACCGGCCTGGTCGCGCCGCTGGTGCTCGACAGCGCCATCAACGGTCCGGCGTTCCTCGCCTATGTCAGGCAGTTCCTGGCGCCCGCGCTCTCGGCCGGCGATGTCGTCGTGCTCGACAATCTCAGTTCGCACAAGGTGAGCGGCGTGCGCGCGGCCATCGAGGCATGTGGCGCGACGCTGCTCTATCTGCCGCCCTACAGCCCTGACCTCAACCCGATCGAACTGGCGTTCTCCAAGCTCAAACGCCTGCTGCGAGATGCCGCCGAGAGAACCGTCGAGGCTCTCTGGCAAACCATCGGCAGGCTGCTCGACCGCTTCACACAGCAAGAGTGCGAAAACTACATCCGCCACTGCGGCTTCACACAGTCAGGACGATAACGGTCTAGTATCGATGGCGACCATGCCTGCGCCTTGCCTCTGCGGCGATGCCCGCTTCCATTTCCTCGAGGGTCTTCGCCCCACCCACGGAAGGCAGCGAGCCGAAGACCTCCTCCGGTCGCGTCGGTGGGAACGGTGACGCTTCCCTCAACAGAACCCCGTCCGCGGTTTCCTCGACCAGCAGACGAGTGCCCGCGCTCCAGTGCCGTCCGTCACGGATGGCCTTGGGCAGAATGACCTGACCCTTGGTCGATATAACCGTGCTCGGCGGAGCGGACGAAGCCATGGCTGGCGCCTCAGGAGAGGTAAGACGAGGTAGGATAGGATGCTTGCGGCGGCGGTGCCAATTCAATCAGCGGGCCGGGCCGGTGCCTCAGCTTCCGACCGGGGCGGGGGCCTTCGCCGCCTCCGTCGCCGGCGGGCCGTAGACGTCGCGGGCGCGCTTGATGAAGGCGTTCACCATCCGGCGTACCGCCTCGTTGAACACCACGCCGATCGCCGCTTGCAGGATGCGGCTGCGGAACTCGAAATCGACGAAGAAGTCCACGCGGCAGCCGCCGGGGGCAGGGGTGAAGCCCCATTGGTTGTTGAGGTAGCGGAATGGGCCGTTCTCGTAGCGCACCTGCACCTTGTGCGGGCGGTCCAGCGCGACCCGGCTGGTGAAGCTCTCGCGGAACGGGCCGAAGCCGATCGTCAGGTCGGCCACCAGCTCGGTTTCGGTGCGGCTGCGCACCCGCGCGCCGACGCACCAGGGCAAAAACTTCGGATAGCTGCCGACATCGGCGACCAGGTCGAACAGCTGGTCCGGCGCGTAGGGGACGACCTTATGTTCGGCGTGCGTCGGCATCGTTCAGGCGGGCTGCAACAGCTTGGCCTGCCGCGCGGCGCGCAGCGCGGCGAAATCGGCATCGGCGTGATAGGAACTGCGGGTCAGCGGTGTGGCCGACACCAGAAGGAAGCCCTTCGACCGGGCCAGACCCGCATAGTCGGCGAACGCGTCGGGGGTGACGAACTCGGCCACCGCCGCGTGCTTGACGGTCGGCTGCAGATACTGGCCGAGGGTTAGGAAATCGACGTCGGCGATGCGCAGGTCGTCCATCACCTGCATGATCTCGGCTGCGCGTCTCACCCAGCCCGACCATCAGGCCGGACTTGGTGAACAGGCCGGGGTCCAGCGCCTTCACCCGATCCAGCAGCCGCAGCGACTGGTAGTAGCGCGCACCCGGCCGGATCTGCGGATAGAGGCGCGGCACGGTTTCCAGATTGTGGTTGAACACGTCGGGCCGCGCCTCGACCACCATCTCCGCGGCGCCCGGCTTGCGCAGGAAGTCAGGGGTCAGCACCTCGATCGTGGTGCCGGGGGCGGCGGCACGGATGGCGCGGATCACCGCGGCGAAATGCGCCGCCCCGCCGTCGTCCAGATCGTCGCGATCGACCGAGGTGATAACGACATGCCGCAGCCCGAGCTTCGCCACCGCGTCGGCGACACGCTCCGGCTCGTCGTCCTCCAGCGCGTCCGGCAGCCCGGTGCGCACGTTGCAGAAGGCGCAGGCGCGGGTGCAGGTGCCGCCCATGATCATCATCGTGGCGTGGCGCTGGCTCCAGCACTCGCCAATGTTCGGGCAGGCGGCTTCCTCGCACACCGTCACCAGACGGTGCTCGCGCATCAGCGCGCGGGTCTCGTGATAGATCGGATGGCTGGGCGCCCTGACCCGGATCCAGGCGGGCTTGCGCTGGATCGGGTTGTCCTGCCGGTGCGCCTTCTCGGGATGGCGCAGGGCGGGGTCCCGCATGGTTTGCGCGCCGCCGCTGCGATGATCGATCAGGATGCGCGTGGACATGGGTTAGAAGTGGATGGCGCCGTCGCGCCCGTCAAGCAGCTTCGCCCGCCGGGTCTGGGCCGCGTTCAGCGCCAGTAGCCGCCGCGATACCAGCCGCCGCGATACCACCCGCCACCCACCCATACCGGGCCGCCCACCACGATCGGCGGCGCCACCACCACCGGCGCTGCCGCCACGTAGCCATAGGCCGGCGCGGCGGCCGCATAGACCGGCTGCGGCTGCGGCTGCGAGACGGTGTTGCCGCGGGAGAACATGCACTGGGCATAGGTCGTGTCGTAGCGGTTCTGCACCTGGGCGGCCGACACCTGCGCGTTCCCGGCCCCGGCCGAGGCTCCGGTCAGCAGGCCCGCACCGGCACCGATGGCGGCTCCCGCACCGGCATTGCCCGCCGCGGCGCCGATCAGCGCACCAGCCGCGGCGCCCAACGCCGTACCCACCGCGGCACTGCCCACCGCGCTCTGCGTCGCCGCGGTATTGGCATCCAGCCCGCCGGTGGAAGCCGACGCCGCCTGGCGGCAGTAGCCCTCATCCTGCTGGAAGGCGGTGTAGGTTTTGCCGGGACCCGGCATCGCGACCACGGACGGACCCGGCGGGGGCGCGACCGCACAGGCGCCCAGCGCCAGAAGGCTGCACGTTGCTGCCAAGGCCTTGAACCGAACCATCTCACACCGTCCTGAGGTCCCGCAAACCGCGACCGATATAGGGACATTACGCTCCGGGCGAAACATGCCCCGGCGTTACAGAGTGTTAGCAAACATCTTTATCATGGCTTAAATGCGGCCCGGGCGCTTTCGTTCCTGTGCGGTTCCGTTCCTAATCGTCGTGCTGCATCCCGGCGGCGGCCAGCAGCGTCGCCAGCCCCGCCCGCATCCCGCGCAGGCTCGCTTCGGGCGTCACGTCGATCCACTCCTCCAGCGAATGCGCCCGCCCGCCGCTGCCGCCCGAGCCGATCTTGATCGCCGGGATCCGCAGGCTCATCGGGATGTTGGCATCGGTGGACGACGCCTCGAAGCTCGGCTCGGTGCCCTGCGCGGCGATCGCGGCGGCGGCGAACTGCACCAGGTCGGCGGCGGTATCGGTGCGCCCCGCCGGACGGTCGCCGATGCGCGTGGTGGTGACGCCGATGCGGCCGTTGCGGGTCGAGCGGGCGTGGTTCTCGTTCGCCGCCGCCGCCGCGATCACCGCATGGAACCGGGCTTCCAGTCTGGCCAGCTCCTCGGCCGACTCGCTGCGCAGGTCGACTTCCAGCCAGACGCTGTCGGGAATCGCATTGATCGAGGTGCCGCCGCCGGTGCGGCTCGCGCTGTAGGTCGTCTTGGGTGAGGCCGGCACCTGCATCTGGCCCAACGCGTGGATCGCGTCCGCCATCGCATACATCGGGTTGACCAGCCCGAAAGCGCCATAGCTGTGGCCGCCCGGGCCGGTGAACGTGACCCGGTAGCGGCGCGATCCGATGCCTGCGGTCGCGATCTCCGCCATGTCGGGGCTGTCCACGGTGATGAAGGCGCCGATGCGGTCCTTGTAGGGACCCTTCAGGAACAGATGGCGCATGCCGCGCAGGTCGCCGGCACCCTCCTCGCCCACATCGGCAACGAACAGGATATCGGCCCGGGTGCGGATGCCGGCCGCGTCCATCGCGCGCTGCCAGGCCAGCAGCACCGCCAGGCTGCGCGTATCGTCGCCGATGCCGGGGGCGAACAGGCGGTTGCCCTCGCGCCGGACCCGCACATCGGTGCCTTCGGGGAACACCGTGTCCAGATGCGCCGCAACCGCCACCAGTGCGTTGCCGCTGCCGCCGACCCCGCGGCGAATGCCGGTGACATTGCCCTCGGCGTCGATCGCAACGTCCTGCAGGCCATGCGCCTCGGCCATCCCGCGCCACAGCCGTGCCCGCTCCGCTTCCTGGAACGGCGGTGCCGGGGTCTCGGTCAGCGCGATGATGTCGGCGACGGTGCGCTCGTGCTCGGCCGCCATCGTCGCCGCCGCGCGCTCGAACGCCGCGCTGCGCATGATCCGGTGCACCGTCCCCGCCGCATCCTGCGCCATCGCGATTCCTCCGTTCCGCCGCTGCACTTGGAGCAGGCGGAACCACTCGGCAAGATGCATGGACAACAGCGGGACGGATGGCTGATGTGAGGGACAGGATCCAGGCGCGCCTGCCGGGCTTGCCGCGTTTCCTCGGCATGCAGATCGCCGAGGCGACGAAGGACCGGCTGGCGGCCGCGTTCGTGGTCGAGGAAGCGCACACCAACGGCACGGGCTTCGTGCATGGCGGTGCGCTGATGGCGTTCGCCGACACGTTGGGCGCGATCGGCGCGATGATGAACCTGCGTCCCGGCCAGCGCACCACGACGCTGGAGAGCAAGACCAACTTCCTGGCCGGCGCCCCGATCGGCGTCACCCTGCGCGGCGAGACCACCCCGCTGCATCGCGGCCGGCGCACGCAGATCTGGGAAACCGCGATCCGCGACGAGACAGGTCGGCTGATCGCCAAGGTCACGCAGACCCAGATGGTGCTGGAACCCGAGGCTCCGCCCGCCGCCTAGACGGTCAGCGCCCCCGCTTGATCGTCCCCGCTTGATCGCCCCCGCTTGATCGCCCCCGCTTGAACGCCCACGCTTGAACGCCCACGCGGCATCGCCCCCTGCCGGACCCGGCAGAGGGTTGGATCAGGCCCCGGACAGGGCGCCGGTCATCCGCTGTTGAATGCCTGTATCCTGCGGGTGGTTTCCAGGATGTCCCGATGCGTGGCATCGGGGATGGGGCGAACCTTGGCGAACGGCGGCGGCTCGGGCTGCCACGGCTCGGCGGGCCCGTCGAGCAGGGCGCGCGCCGCCGCCGCGATCTTGGCGATGCCGGCCGCCAAGTCGGGGCATCGGAGCAGCCCCGCCGCGGCATCGAGGTCGGCGCAGATCTGGCCGACGATCACCGCCGTCGGGGTGGTCTCCAGCTCCGCCACGGTCGGGGGGACGCGCCGCCGCACCCGGCGCTCGCCCGCTTCCCCATCGCCCTGTTGCGCGTCGCCGTAGAGCCAGCCAGCTTTCAGGTCGGGGGGATCTTTGCGGTCCTGCTCAGGCCGGCCGCGGAGGGCTGTGAGCGCGGCCCGCGCCCGGGCGGCCTCCGCCTTCAGCCGCAGCTGCAGGGCGGCGATCCAGGCATTCGCCCGCGCCACCAGCGCCCAGGCCAGATCGAGGTCGTCGCGGCCCGGGGACCGGCCTTCGCCGCGCGGATCGAGCGCCATGGCGCTCAGCCGTCCGATCAGCGTGATGCCGATATCGCCCAGCCGACTCAGCCACCCGTTCAGCCGCCTGCGGCGCACCCCGGCCTCATCCGGGCGGCCCGCACCGGGAAGGGCGGGCAGGCGGGGCAACGCAGGCAGCCGGGGCAAAGCGGGCAAGCGGGGCAAAGCGCGCACGCCGGGCATGGCCTCGTTGGGGACGGCGTTGCTGGGGCGGGTGAAACGCATGATAGAACAAATAGCGAACATCAAACACGATTTCAAACGGTATCATCGTGCCCGCGTAGTTGTACGTAGGGCTGGATGCTGCCGCGGTCGCGCAGGTCGCCCGAGCCTGTCTCGCGTCCGATCGTTGACGGACCCGCCGGCGCAGGCGCGCGGACTTGCGGCGCGACCATCGCCGCGCCACCGTGGCGCGTCGGAAAACCGTCGAACGGGGGAACCACGCCATGAAAGCCGCTGTGCTGCACGAGCCGCATCAGCCGCTCACCATCGAGGACGTCGAGATCGCCAAGCCGAAGCGGCGGGAGGTGCTGATCCGCACCGCCTTCGCCGGGCTGTGCCACTCCGACCTGCACTTCATGGAGGCGCTGTATCCGATCCCGGTCCCCTGCGTCCTCGGCCACGAATCATCCGGCATCGTCGAGGCGGTCGGGGAGGATGTCACCTACGTCAAGCCGGGGGACCACGTGGTCACCTGCCTGTCGGTGTTCTGCGGCGAGTGCCCGCAGTGCCACACCGGTCACCCCAATCTCTGCGAGAATACCGAGGTGAAGCTGCTGCCGGGTGCGGCGCGCCGGCTGTCCTGGAAAGGGGCTGTGCTGAACCAGGCGTTCAACCTGTCGTCCTTCGCCGAGCAGATGCTGGTGCACGAGCATGCCGTGGTGAAGATCCGCGACGACATGCCGCTCGACCGTGCCACCGTCATCGGCTGCGGCGTGATGACCGGCGTGGGTGCCGTGATCAATGCGGCGAAGGTGGAGCCGGGAACCACCGTGGCGGTGATCGGCTGCGGCGGCGTCGGCCTGTCCAGCGTCAACGGCGCCGCGCTGGCCGGTGCGGGGCGGATCATCGCCATCGACACCATGGCCTCGAAGCTCGAACTGGCGAAGAAGGTCGGCGCGACCGACACTATCAACGCCTCCAACGTCGATGCGGTGGAGGCGGTGAAGGACATGACCGATGGCGCCGGGGTGCATTACGCGTTCGAGGCGCTGGGCCTGAAGGCGACGGCCGAGCAGTCTTTCCAGATGCTGCGTCCGGGTGGCACGGCGACGATCATCGGCATGGTGCCGTTCGGCGTGAAGATCGAGCTGCACGGCGCCGACTTCCTGCGCGACCGCAAGATCCAGGGCACCTCGATGGGCGGCAACCGCTTTCGCGTCGACATGCCCCGGCTCGTGGAGTTCTACCGGCAGGGCAAGCTGCATCTCGACCACCTGATCAGCGGCCGCATCCAGCTAAACGAGATCAACGACGGCTTCGCCCGCCTGAAGGGCGGCACGCCGGTGCGTCAGCTGATCGACTTCGGCGCCGCCGCCTGAACGCCGCCGCCGTCTGCGGCGGCGGCATGGGCGGGGCTCACCGGTGTTGCGCCGCTTTCCGATGTCGCGCGACGGCGTCGGCTCGGGCAACCTGGCAGCTGTACCAGCGACACATTTGCGATCGGCCGCGGTTGAGGCGCTGCCAGCCGCGCTCGCACGATCACACCGGCGGCTCGCGCCTCAACCCTCGCACCAGCAGAGACCGGCTTGGGTGGTTGAACGAACCCGCTTCGCGGGAGAAGTGTACGGCGGCGATGGTGAGAGCGCTTGGACACCGTAGCTGTGATTAAGCAAGGCCGCTGAGCGGGCGAATCATTCCGGCTTCTTCAACCAGGAAGGAGCCGAGCAATGAACGAGATCATCCGCACTGCCGCGATCAGCCCTCTGCGCCAACGCATGATCGACGACATGAACGTGCGGCGGTTTTCCCAGGAGACCCAGCGCAACTACATCCGCGACGTCGGACGCTTCGCCACGTTTCTGGGGCGCTCGCCCGACACGGCGACACCCGAGGATGTGCGCCGGTTCCAGATCGAGCAGCGCGAGGCCGGCGTGCCGACGCCGACCATGAACAGCATCGTCTCGGCGTTGCGGTTCTTCTTCACGCAGACGATCGATCGGCCCGATCTGTCGCGCAAGCTGGTCCGCGCGGCGCATCCGCGCAACCTGCCGGTGGTGTTGAGCCGCGACGAGGTAACGCGACTGCTCCGTGCGACGACCACCGTCAAGTATCAGGCGGCCCTCTCGGTCGCGTACGGCGCCGGATTGCGCGTGGCCGAGGTCGCTGCGCTGAAGGTCACCGATGTCGACAGCGAGCGCATGCTGCTCCGCATCGAGCGCGGCAAAGGTGGCCGTTATCGCAACGCCATGCTCCCGGCCGACCTGCTGACGCTGCTCCGCGAGTGGTGGAAGGTCGGGCGGCAACTGGGCGTGATGCGCCCGCAGGGCTGGCTGTTCCCTGGCCAGGACCCGGTGCGGGCGGTCAGCACGCGGCATCTGCACCGGATCGTCGTCGAGGCGGCCGAGAGAGCGGAGATCACCAAGCGGGTGGGGCCGCACACGCTGCGGCACAGCTTCGCCACGCATCTGCTGGAAGACGGCGTCGATGTCCGCGTCATCCAGGTCCTGCTCGGCCATGTGAAGCTCGAGACGACCGCGCTCTACACCAAGGTGGCCACGCGCACAGTGCGCGCCGTGATCAGCCCGCTCGACCGGCTCGGCACGCTGGCGGCGCCGGTGACCACACCGGAGAACACATCGGAGAGCGCCTCGACCAGCTGAGGCAATGCGCGCCTCGCTCGAGGTCGCCGACGTCCTGCGTGCTGCCGGACCTGCCTATCGAGCGGCCCAGGCTGGGCACCTGAGCCTGCAGCAACTCAAGGTCATGTCGGCGATCGAGCACTGCCGCACCGCCGCTCTCGGCGGCCATGTCGAGGCCTGCGCCGACTGCGGCCATCAGCGCATCGCCTACAACAGCTGCCGCAACCGGCACTGTCCCAAGTGCCAGGGTGCGGCCGCGCGCACCTGGCTCGCCGAGCGCGAGGCCGATCTTCTGCCGGTCGGATACTTCCACGTCGTCTTCACGCTGCCGGCCGAGATCGCCCTCGTCGCCTACCAGAACAAGGCCGTCGTCTACGACCTACTGTTCCAGGCGGCATCGGAGACCATGCTTCGGATCGCGGCGGACCCGAAGCATCTCGGCGCGCGGATCGGCATCACCGCCGTGCTGCACACCTGGGGATCGGCGCTGACCCACCATCCGCATGTGCACATGGTCGTGCCGGGCGGCGGCATCGCGCTCGATGGCCAGCGCTGGGTCCCCTCGCGGCCGGCATTCCTGCTGCCGGTGCGTGTGCTGGGCGCGCTGTTCCGGGCCGTGTTTCTGAGCCGGCTGCTAGCCCTTTATGACGCGGGCAGGCTCGGCTTCTTCGGCAGCCTCGCCCACCTTGCCGACCGGCAGGCCTTCCTTCGCCACCTAGCGCCGGTGCGCAAGAAGCGCTGGGCCGTCTACGCCAAGCCGCCCTTCGCCGGACCGGAGGCGGTGCTCGCCTACCTGTCGCGCTACACCCACCGCGTCGCCATCTCCAACCGCCGGCTGCTCGCCTTCGACGATGCCGGCGTCACCTTCCGCTACAAGGATTACCGGCGCGACGGCGGGCAGCGGCCGCGCGTCATGACGCTGGCCACCGACGAGTTCATCCGACGCTTGCTGCTGCACGTGCTGCCGCGCGGGTTCCATCGCATCCGCCACTACGGCCTGCTCGCCGCATCCGCCCGCAAGGTCAGCCTCGCACGTGCCCGCGAACTTCTGCAGGTCGCGCCGCCTCCCGCCGAGGAGGCGCCACCGGAACAGCCGCGCGATACTTGCTCGACCTGTCCCTGTTGCGGTGGGCAGATGGCTATCGTCGAAATCTTCGCCCGCTGGTGTCAGCCTCGGGCGCCCCCTCCTCCATCACGCTCAGCCGAAGAGGTGTCTCCGTGACCCGGCACGGACCAAAGAACGCCAGCGCCGCAGCAACCTCGCGGCGGCGATCACCCGATGTCGTGCCCGTTCTCGTCCGCGGCGCTCCAGCGCGCGCTGGCGGCCATAGTTACAGCGCTCAGCCCCGGCACACTGCGCATCGACAGGACGACAAAGCACCTTCATCGACAGGCCGCAGCCATCACGGTGCCGCGTCCTGCATCAGCCAAGACCCCAAATCTCCATAGACCGAGGCCTGCACACCGCGGGTTCGTTCCTCCAAGACTTTCGTACGCCTGCGGCGCCCGAAACTCTCAAGGAGAGCCGATGGTCCGGTTTCGGGTGGGACAGAGACCGAACTGGGCTTTCGAGGATAGCACTTCACGCGTTTCGTGCCAACTCGCCCCGATCATCGGGCTTGCAGACCGTTTGAGTAGCGGACTAACCTCTCGCCGTTTGAGATAGGACGGCAGGCGTGGACATCCTCCTCTCAGAAAGTCACGTTCGCGGCGAAACGGGATTGGCGCTGCTGGAGACGACAATCCCCGCTGCGCTCGATGCGACTGCGGAGCGGCTTGCCGACCGAGAAGCGCTCGTGGTCCTGCACCAGAACATTCGCTGGACATTCGCCGAGCTCCGCGAACGCGTGAATGCCTTCGCGGCCGGTCTCACCGCGCTCGGTCTGCAGCCGGGCGAGCGCGTCGGCGTTTGGTCGCCTAACAATGCGGAATGGGTAATCGCCCAGTTCGCGACCGCCAGGGCCGGCCTGATCCTAGTCTGCATCAATCCAAGCTACAGGATCGGGGAGCTCGAATACGCGCTGAACAAGGTGGGTTGCGCCGCGCTCATCACCGCTGCCACGTTCCGGTCAAATAACTATTTGGCGACGCTAAGCGATCTGATGCCGGAGATCGAAGTCAGCGAGCCCGGTAGGCTGCGCGCTGCGCGGGTCCCGTCGCTGCGCCTGATTATCTGCATCGGCGCCGATGCACCTGGATATGTCAGCTTCGCGAGCGTTTCCTCGTATGCGCAGCCATCCAACTGGGCGGAATTGGCAACCCAATCCCAGGCGCTGAAGAACACGGACCCGGTCAACATCCAGTTCACCTCCGGGACCACCGGGTCGCCAAAAGGCGCCACGCTCACCCACCGCAACATTCTTAACAACGCTTACTTCGTCGGGCAGCGGATGGGTGTTTGCGAAGGCGACCGCGTCTGCATCCATCTACCGCTCTATCACTGCGGCGGCATGGTGGTAGGCACGCTGATGAGCGTCGCGCACGGCGCTGCGATGGTGTTTCCGTCGGAATGGTTCGACCCGCTCGCCTCGCTTCATGCGGTCGCGACGGAGCGCTGCACGGTGCTGAACGGCGTCCCGACCATGTTCCTCGCCATGCTCAACCTCTCGGAGTTCGGGAGGTTCGATCTCTCCTCGCTGCGCACGGGTTGGGCGGGCGGAGCACCGTGCCCGGTCGAGATGATGCGGCGATGCCTGTCCGACATGAACCTGCGCGATCTGACGATCATTTTTGGCATGACGGAAACGAGCCCGGTGTGCCTGCAAACTACGCCCGACGATCCGTTCGAGCGCAAGGTCGGCAGCGTCGGCCGTGTCCTGCCGCACGTCGAGGTCAAGGTCGTGGATCTAGAAGGGCGAACCGTTCCGCCAGGGGTTACTGGCGAATTCTGCACACGCGGCTATTCGGTGATGCTCGGCTACTGGAACGACAGGGCAAAAACGGACGAGGCCATCGACGCCGATGGCTGGATGCACACCGGCGATCTCGGCACGATTGATGCCGAGGGCTACGGCAACGTCGTCGGGCGTAGCAAGGACATGGCGATCCGGGGCGGTGAGAACGTCTATCCCGTAGAAATCGAGAATGTCCTCTATCAGCATCCGGCGGTCGCGGACGCGCAGGTCTTTGGCGTGCCGGACGCGATCATGGGCGAAGAGCTGTGCGCGTGGATCCGCCTCAAGCCGGGGGCGGAGATGTCGGAGGACGAGATGCGCGGATTTCTCCTCGCGCGTATCGCCCGCTTCAAGGTGCCGCGCTACGTTCGGTTCGTCTCCGAGTTCCCGACTACGGTGACCGGGAAAGTGCAGAAATTTGTTATGCGCGACCAAATGGCCCGCGATCTTGGGCTTGTTCGGGAGCTAACGGCATAGCAAGCGTAGGGTGGGCTTTAGCCCACCAGCGGTCCCGGTATCTCGAAGAATTGGAGATAGCCGCCCCCCAATCGAACCCCGCCTGGCTGGTGGGCTAAAGCCCACCCTACTTCGATGTCGGCTTTGCGTAAGTCGCTCACGTCGTGTGAACGGCGTGGTGGGGTCGATCTCGGACTCTCCGCCGTCGCTGCGGGTAAAGCATATTTGCGGCGAGCAAGTCCAACAAGCGTAGGGTGGGCTTTAGCCCACCAGTGGTCCCGGTATCTCGAAGAATTGGAGATAGCCGCCCCCCAATCGAACCCCGCCTGGCTGGTGGGCTGAAGCCCACCCTACTTCGATGTCGGCTTTGCGTAAGTGGCTCACGTCGTGTGAACGGCGTGGTTGGGTCAATTTCGAACTCCCTGCCGTCGCTGCGGGTAAAGCATATTGGCGGCGAGCAAGTCTCGTTTTGCGGGGGCCCGGCGCTCACCTCCGTGCCTACTGGGCTCCGCAGGGCAACACCCCGTCAGCCGGAATCACCTGATCGGATAAAGTAGTCCGCTCATCGACAAGCCAGCGCACGGCATCCGCGCCAAACGGCGCGGAAAGCGCGCTATCCAGGCAAAGCGCCGCCTACTGCGCGACACCCGGAATGTTGCCGTACTGACCGGCAGGACAGTTGCAGGGGCTGCCGGTATTGGTCGGCGCCTGCAGCGGGCAGATGAACTGCTGGGCGAAGCAGGCGCCGGCCTGCCCGGTGGCGCCATTCACCGGCGCCCCGGCAAACACCGGCGGCGCGCTGATCGGTGTGACGAAGACCGGCGGGGCCGCGAAGACGACCGCGGGGAAGATCAGCGGGGGCCCGAAGAAGAACCCGCCGCCCCAGCCACCCCAGCCGCCCCAGCCCCAGCCGGCCCAGCCGCAGCACCACGGGCCGCGCCAGCCGCCGTACCAGCCCGCGCCGCGCCAGCCGCCATTCCACGACCCGCCGTGCCAGCCACCGTTCCACGACCCTCCGTGCCAGCCGCCACCATTCCAGTTGCCGCCACCATGCCAGCCGCCACCGTTCCAGCCGCCGCCGCCGCCATTCCAGCCGCCGCCACCGCCGTGCCAGCCGCCACCGCCACCACCCCAGCCGCCGCCGCCGCCGCCGCTCCAGCCACCGCCGCCATGGCCGCCGCCGCCACCACCCCAGGCATCCGCCTGCACCGGCGCGAAAGCCAGGAACGCCAGCAGCACCACGGCCAGGACACCAACCGAGCGTTTCATGGTTAACGCCTCCTTTCGAGGCCGATAAATTCGCGCAAACGGCACCATCGCGTGACCGTCGGGCGGAATTGCGGCGGCATGTCCCGCCCGGCTATACCAATATCATGTCGTGACCTGGTTAAGGATCAACAAGTATGGCCGACGATGCGGCTGCGTCCGGGGACGGAAACGTGCGCACCGAGGCGCGCGGCGACCTGCTGGTCGTCCAACCGGGGGAAGCGCCAAGCTACTGGCAGCCGGTTCCCGCCAACGGCCACGTCTCGGTGCTGCTCGCCCCGGACCTCGTCCAGATGGCCCAGCCCTTCGGCCTGGGCACCCAGACCATGCCGCCCGGCTGCCATGTCCGGGAACACCTGCACGACCGCAACGACGAGGTGATCGTCGTTCTCTCGGGCAGCGGGGAGGCGGTGCTGGACACCGGCACGCACCCGATGGTGCCGGGAACCACCCTGTTCCTCGGCCGCAACCGCCGGCACAAACTGTGCAACACAGGCACCGAGGACATGACCCTGCTGTGGCTGATCATGCCGGGCGGGCTGGAGGACTTCTTCGCCGCCATCGGACGCAAGCGGACGGCGGGGGAGCCGGCCCCCGAACCCTTCGCCCGCCCCGCCGACGTCCAGGCGATCGAGCGGCGCACCGTGTTCGGCGCGCTGTCCGCCGCGCCGTAGCTCAGATCGCCAGCGGGTAGGGCTCCCGGCCCTTGCCCTCGGCGAAACGGGACAGCCGGAATGGCGTCGGATCGACCACCGTCGGCTCGCCCGCCACCATCTCGGCCATCAGCCGGCCGGCGCCCGGGCCGATGCCGAAGCCATGGCCCGAAAATCCGGTCGCGATGAAAAAGCCGGGCATCGCGTCCACCCCGGAGATCACCGGGATCGCATCGGGCGTGACGTCGATGTAGCCGCCCCAGCTCTGCGCCTCGACCATGTTCCTGAACACCGGGAAGGCCGCGGTGATGTTGGCCTTGGCATTGTCCAGCACGGCGCGCGACGGCTTCGGGTCGAGCGTGCGCACCTGCTCGAACGGCGTCTCCTCGTCCATATACCAGCGCCGCGGCGTGGCCCATTCGGTCACGAAGCGGCGCCCCAGGCGGATCGTCGTGCCGCCCGACTGCTTGCTCATCAGCGGCATGAAATCGCGCCGCAGCCGGAAGGCGTCGGGCACGATGTCGAAGATGTTGGCACCGCGGTTGGAGACGTTGTAGCCGCCATCGAGCCGCTTGCGGTAGCCGAAGCCCTTGCCGGTGGCCGACGTCTCCGGTCCGCCCTCCAGCTTCTCGGTCCGCAGCACCGACAGCATCACCTTCAGCTGCGGCAACTCGATCCCCATGTTGCCGCACATCAGGCGTGACCAGGCGCCACCCGCCAGCACCACCGACTGGCAGCCGATGCGGCCCTTTTCCGTGATCACGCCGCTGACGCGCCCGCCCGCCATGTCGAGGCCGCGCACCGCGCATTTCTGCAGGATGGTGGCGCCGTTGCGCTGCGCCGCCGACGCGATCACCGGCGCGCCCATCTGCGGCTCGCCACGGCCGTCGCTCGGGGTGTGGATCGCGCCCGCCCATTTGCGCGCCGCCCCCGGCGTGAAGGCTTCGACCTCGGCGCCGTTCAGCATCCTGGTGTCGAGCTGATACGCGCGCGCATGCTCGAGCCACGGCTCGTAATGCGCGAGTTCTTCCTCGGTGTCGCACAGATACATGATGCCGGTCTGCCGATAGCCGGTCTCCACCCCGGTCAGGCGGTTCATGTCGCCCCACAGGCGCAGCGCCTCGATCGCCAGGGGCAGCTCCCGCGGGTCGCGCGCCATCTTGCGGCACCAGCCCCAGTTGCGGCTGGACTGCTCGCCGGCGATGTAGCCCTTCTCGCACAGCACCGTGGGGATGCCGCGCTGCGCGAGGAAAAACGCGGTCGAGGCGCCGATGATGCCGCCGCCGATAACCACCACGCTGGTGGATTGCGGCAGCTTGTCGTCGCTTTCGACCGTGATGACGGGCGGGCCCATTGGCGTGCTCTTTCGTGCTCGTTTACGCGCGCAGGTTTTCGCGGAGGGTGGTGCCTGCATACGCGGTGCGGAACCTGCCGCGCCGCTGCAGTTCGGGAACCACGGCGCGAACGAATTGCTCGAAGCTGCCGGGAAAGACGGTGGGCGTGATGATGAAGCCGTCGCAGGCGCGCGCGTCGAACAGATCCTGCAGATAGTCGGCGATCGTGGCGGGCGATCCCACCACCTGCGGCGTCAGCTCGCTGGTGCCGAACCGCTTGGCTGCTTCCGCCAGCGTCAGGCCTTCGGCCTTGGTGCCCTGCACGATCACGTCGAAGGACCCGCGCACCGCAACATCCAGGTCCAGCTCGTCGATGCGAGCATCCAGCGGATATTTCGAAAAGTCGATGCCCAGGTGCCCGGACATCACCGCCAGCCCCAGCGTGGGGTCCACAAGGTCGTTCATGTAGGCCTGCCGCTCGCGCGCGATGGCATCGGTCTCGCCGATGATCGGATCGAGGGAGGGCAGGATGACCAGCTCCTCCGGCCGTCGTCCGGCCGCGACGACGCGCCCCTTCATGTCCTCGTAGAAGGCCTGCATGTCGGCCTTCTCGTGCTGCAGGGTGAACACCACCTCGGCCCATTTGGCGGCGAAGTCCCGACCGCGCGTCGATGATCCGGCCTGCATGATGACCGGACGCCCCTGCGGCGTGCGCGGCACCGTGTTGGGGCCGCGCGTGCTGATCCATTTGCCGGCGTAGTTGACCTGCCGCACTTTCGACGGATCGGCGAAGATGCCGGCTTCCTTGTCGAGCTTCAGCGCATCGGGTGCCCAGCTTTCCCACAGTGCGCAGCAGGCTTCCAGCACTTCCTCGGCGCGGTCGTAGCGTTCTTCCTTGCCGGGCAGGCCGGTCATGCCGAAATTCCTGGCTTCCTGCTCCAGCGCCGAGGTGACGACGTTCCAGGCCACGCGGCCGCCGCTGATCATGTCGAGCGTGGCCAGCGATCGTGCCAGGTGAAACGTGTTGAAGAAGCTGGTGGAGATGGTCGCACCCAGCCCGATATGCCGCGTCGCGCGGGCCATGATCGCCAGCAGCGGCAGCGGATCCAGCAGCCCCATCTGGCCGCCGCGGCCGAGCATCACGTCATGCGTGCCGCCGAGGAAATCGTAGAACGCCAGGATGTCGGCGAAGAACAGGCTGTCGAAACAGCCCTGTTCCAGCACCCGTGCTATGTGTTCGTAGGATGCCGGATCAAGGAAGGCGTTCTCGGTCTCCGGATGCCGCCACATGCCGTGGTGATGGGATGTCGGGCCCGCCAGCAGGAAGGCCATCAGGTGCATCTTGCGGTCGGTCATGGTGTGGTATGCGCTATCCCAGATACGCGCGCTGCACGCGTTCGTCATCCAGCAGGTCGGCACCCTTGCCGCTCAGGATGATCTTGCCGCTTTCCATCACGTATCCGTAGTCGGCGATGCTGAGTGCCAGCAGGGCGTTCTGCTCAACCAGCAGGACGGTGACGCCCTCGGCGTTGATCGTGCGGATGGTCTCGAACACGGATTCCACCATCATCGGCGACAGGCCCATGCTGGGCTCGTCCATCAGCAGGGCGCGGGGGCGCGCCATCAGCGCGCGGGCGGTCGCGACCATCTGCTGCTCGCCGCCAGACAGCGTCCCGGCGACCTGCCCCCAGCGTTCCTTCAGGCGCGGGAACAGCGTGACCATCTTCTCCTTGTCCTCGCCGATCCCGGCGCGGTCCTTGCGGGTGAAGGCGCCCATCTCCAGGTTCTCGCGCACCGTCAGCTTGGCGAAGATGCGCCGTCCTTCGGGGACATGCACCACGCCGATCGCGGCGATCTGGTGCGCCTGCATGGCACTCAGCCGCCGGCCGTCCAGCCGCACCTCGCCGCGGCGCGGATGCAACAGCCCGCTGATCGTCTTCAGCGTCGTGGACTTGCCGGCCCCGTTGCCGCCGACCAGCGTGACGATGCGTCCCTCATCGACCGAGATCGAGACGCCCTTCAGCGCCTGGATCTTGTCGTAGAAGACGTGGATGTCGTCGATTTCCAGCAGCGCCATGCGTGCGATCCTTCAGGCGCCGGCCAGGCGTTCGGCTGCATGGCGGCGGGCAAGCGTCGGCGTGCCCTTCTGCGCCCCCAGATAGGCCTCGATCACCTTCGGGTCGTTCTGCACCTCGGCCGGCGTGCCCTCGGAAATCTTCACGCCGTGGTCGAGCACCGAGACGCGGTCCGACATCGCTCATCACCACGCGCATCTGATGCTCGATCAGGATGATCGTGATGCCGTAGGTCGCCCGCACCGTCGCGGATGAAGTCCATCATGTCGGAGGTTTCGCGCGGGTTCATCCCCGCGGTCGGCTCGTCCAGCATCAGCAGCTTCGGGCGCGTCGCCAGCGCCCGGCCGATCTCCAGCCGCCGCTGCTCGCCATAGGCCAGGTTGCGCGCCAGGATGTCGCCGCGTCCGCGCAGGCCGACGAACTGCAGCAGCTTGACGGCTTCCTCCTGCGCGTTCGCCTCGTCGTCGCGGGTGCGTTTGCTGTTCAGGATCGCCCCCCACCAGTGCGACTTCAGGTGCAGGTGCATTCCCACCAGCAGGTTCTCGATCGCCGTGATATTCCGGAACAGCCGGATGTTCTGATAGGTGCGGCTGATGCCGGCGGCGGCGACGCGGTCGGGGGTGTAGCCGTTCAGCAGCTCGCCGTTGAAGATCACCTGGCCCGAGCTCGGCGGCAGGTTCTGCGTGATCAGTTGAACGCCGTCGTCTTTCCCGCGCCGTTCGGGCCGATGATGCTGTGGATGGTGTTGCCCTCGACCGACAGATCGAGGTCGGCAACCGCGTTCAGGCCGCCGAAACGCTTGCACAGCTTGGTCGTGGTCAGGACGATCTCGCGAGCCATGACGCTGTTATTCCGCTGGTGAGGCAACGATGTCGTCGTCGGCATGCAGCTCGCGCCGGCGGGTGGGGGAGGGCCACAGCCCCTCGGGCCGGATGCGCATCATCAGGACCAGCGCGGCACCGTAGAACAGATACCGATACTCGCCGAACTCGCGCAGCAACTCGGGCAGGCCGATCAGCGCCGCGGCCCCCACCATCACGCCGGGCAGGCTGCCCATGCCGCCGACGATGATCAGCGCCAGCACGTTGATGGAGATCAGCAACTGGAAGCTCGACGGATAGACCGAGGACAGCATCGTCGAGAAGATCGACCCCGCCAGCCCGGCGAACGCGGCGCCCAGCCCGTAGGCCAGCAGCTTCACCCTGACCAGGTTGATCCCCAGCGCCTGCGCCACGTCCTCGTCGTCGCGCAGCGCCATCCACGCGCGGCCCAGGCGGGAATTCTCCAGCCTCCAGGCGAAATAGGCCGCGATCATCGACGCCACGAGCGTCAGGTAGAACAGCTGAACCGGCCCGGCCAGCGTGTAGCCGAAGATCACCGGGCGCGGGATCTGCAGCAGCCCCTGGGCGCCGCCCAGCAGCGGGGCCGCGAAATCCGACAGCACGAGCACGCGGACGATCTCGCCCAGCCCCAGCGTGGCGACCGCCAGATAGTCGCCGCGCACGCCCAGCACCGGCAGGCCGAACAGCACGCCGCACGACGATCGAGCAGCAGCACCGCGATCGGCATCGCCTCCCAGTACGTCAAGGCAGCGAGCGCATGCGAATTGTCGCCGGTCAGCAGCGCGGTGACATAGGCGCCCACGGCGAAGAAGGCGACGAAGCCGAGATCGAGCAGCCCCGCCAGCCCGACCTCGAGATTGAGGCCCATGCCCATCAGGATATACAGCCCGACCAGCATCATCACCTGGCCGATATAGGCGCCTGCGACCAACGGCAGCACGATCAGCCCCAGCAGCAGAAAGCCGCCCTTGACCAGCTGGCTGCGCTTGCGCTCGGCCGCCGTCAATGTTTCCGGATCGCGGTATCGCGCCCGCGCGATCGCCGACCAGGCCAGCGTGATGGCTCCGACCACCACGAACACGATGACGGCACCCTGCGGCGTCAGCCCCTCCCAGGTGTAAAGCAGGTCGTTCACCGTCGTCAGCGTTTCGCTGGTCTGCAGCATGATCTGGATCAGTTCCTGGAACACGCCGGCGATGATGACGGCCGAGCAGGCCACGATCAGCACATGCCTCGCCAGCTTCGGCGTCAGCGTCAGCAGGGCGCCGGCCAGCCCCGCAACCAGGCCGGCCGCCAGCATCGCGACCGAACCGAGCGGTACGTCGAGCCCGAAGGTCAGCATGTCCGACAGCAGCGGCGACAGCGAGATGAACATCCAGCGCAGCGGGATCGCCGCCATGACGATCGGCAGCAGCGCCACCAGCGCACCGGTGATCGCGCCGGCCAGCGCACCGCGGGCCAGCCGGGGCGCCAGCTTTTCGTTGCCGCGCGCCGCCATCAGCCCGGCCGCGAGACCGACCGCGAGAAGTGTGGCGTGTCCCAGGCTGATCACGCCGACGATGATGGCGCGCTCGTGCAGCATCAGCAGCAGGCCGACCAGCCCGAGATACAGGCCGATCCCCCCGAACAGCAACCCCATCATCGCCGCATGGCGCAGCGGCGTGGTCGCGCTCTCGGCTTCTGAGTCGTGCAGGATCGTGGTGATGGCCGGGTCGGAAACGCTCATGCGCGCTCCTTCGCCAGCCGCTCGCCGAACAGCCCGTTCGGGCGGAAGATCAGCACCATGATCAGCAGCGTGAAGGCGATCAGGTCGCGCAGCTGATAGGGGGCGGGGATGCCGATGCCGTCGAGGAACAGCGACGGGCCGACCGATTCGAACAGCCCCAGGAAGATGCCGCCCACCATCGCACCGGGCACGTTGCCGATGCCGCCCAGCACCGCGGCGCCGAACGCCTTCACCCCGGGGGTGAAGCCCATGAAGAAATAGACCTGCTTGAAGACGAAGGCGTACAGCACGCCGGCGATGCCGGCCATGACGCCGCCCAGCGTGAAGGTGAAGATCACCACCTTGTTCACGTCGATGCCCATCAGGGCGGCGGCCTCCTTGTCCTCCGACACCGCGCGGATCGCCGTGCCCATCTTGGTGTGATTGACCACGGCATACAGCACCGCCATCGAGAGGAAGGCGCAGCCGATCACCAGCACGTCGATCTTGGGCACCATGAAGCCGAAGAAGTCGAACTCGCGCTGGTGCCAGCCGATATCCGGATAGGACTTCACCGATGAACCGAAGAAGCCGCGGAAGGTCTGCTCGAGGAAGAACGAGGCACCGATCGCGCTGATCAGCGGCGCGAAGCCGCGCACATGGCGGAACGGACGGTAGGCGATCCGCTCGACCAGCAGGGCGATGGTGGTGGAAACCACGACGGACACCGCCATCGTGATCAGGATGGTCAGGATCGGATGGGCACCCAGGAAGCCCGACCGGTCGAAGCCGTTGGCAACGAAATACCCGGCGAAGGCGCCGGTCATCATGATGTCGCCATGCGCGAAGTTGATCAGCCGCAGCACGCCGTAGACCATGGTGTAGCCCAGCGCGACCTGGGCGTAGATGCTGCCGATGGTCAGGCCGAACAGCACGAAATCGAACCACTGTGCGACGCCATACCGCGATTTGATCAGGGTGCCGACCGTGCCGCCGATCACCACGATCAGCACCAGCAGGCGCAGGCCCCACAGCGCCACGTCGACGAAGGTGATCCGATGCAGGAACTGCCGCAGCGGGCTGCGGACGCGAACCTGCAGGATGGCCTCACTCATGCGCCACTCCTGCCGGGAAAGGATGCGAACGGAACGAAGATTCGAAGCGGACACCTGCCCGCCGCCACGCAAGCGGCGGCGGGCGTCTCGTGGTGGACCCGTGACCCAAGGCGCTTACGGGAAGATCTGCTTCGGGTTGGTGCCGATCTTGAAGGTGGACGGATCGGCGCTGACGAACTCGTAGACCGCCGGCTTGAAGGTCGCGCAGTCGCCATGCGGGCCGCAATCGATCGGGCCGCTGACGCCGTCGAACTTGGAATGGAACGCGGCGTCGCGCAGTGCCTGCTTGCCGATATACGTGGCGCCGTCGGGGCCGGTATGCGCGACTTTCTCGATCGCCTTGATCGCGATCTCGGCGGCGTCGTAGGCGTTGCCGTGATAGCCGGAGATGGGCGCCTCACCGAACATCTTGGTGTACTCGGCTACCATCTTCGGGTACGCCTTGCCCATCGCGCTTGGCGACACGTCGGGATAGCAGATGCGGAAGCCGACGATGGCAGGGCCCGCCGCCTGGATGAATTCCGGCGCCATCAACGACCCGCCGCCGATCAGCGTGGTCTTCTCCAGCCCAGGGATTTCCTTCGACTGGCGCAGCAGCTGCGCCGCCGCGGCGACGAAGATCGGCATGTAGATCGCATCCGGCTTCTCGGTGGCGATGCGCGTCAGCACCGGATGCATGTCCACATCGGTCGGCGCGACCGCCTCGGTCGGCAGCACCTTGCCCCCAAGCTCGGCGAAGTTCTTCGCCATCACCGCCGCCAGCTGCTGGGCGTACGGGCTGCCGTCATGCAGCGGCACCACGCTCCTGGCCCCGAGCTTGGTGTAGATCCAGGTTGCGTCGGCCTTGCCCTGCCCGAGGTCGCTCGGGATGGTGCGCAGGAAGCCGTCGTATTCCGGCTTGCGGTCGGGCGCCGTCAGCGACGGCGCGCTCGAAGCGGTGCCGACATCGGTGAGGCCAGCCTGCCACAGGATCGGCGCTGCCGGCGTCGCGGCCGAGGAGCAGGCCGGCCCGAGCACGATGACGATGTTCGGGACCGAGGCCAGCTTGGTCGCCGCCGTCTGGCCGCCTTCGGCGCTGCAGCTGTCGTCCTCGACCACGAAGTTGATCGGATGGCCGGCGATCATGTTCTTGTGGTCGGCGAAGGCCACCTTGGCGCCACGCACGGAATCGGTGCCGAGCGCCGTGTCGGGACCGGAGATCACCCAGTAGCCGCCGATGGTGATCGGAGCACCCTTGGGAATACGGATCACACCGAGTGGATCAGTGACCCCGCCCGCGCTTGCCGCCATCGCCGGTGCGCTGAGCGCCGCCGGCATGGCGGCCACGAGGCCGGCGAGGGCGATCGATCGCGCCACCGCCGCGATTGGAAGTCGTGTCATGCCAGTACCCCACATTTGACAGTTGCCCGTTGTTTCCCAACGTCTTCGCACCGTATCAGACGAAGCAAGCGACATGCCATGCCTTATGGTGGCGACCCGACGCCCTGCGCCGGGCCGCCGGCCGCGGAATCATTCCGACCGCGGCAGCCGCCTGTGACGGCGCCACTGTGCAAAACCCGGCCAAAGACACCAGTTGTGGGCGACACGGCGGCATCCTCGTCCCCAGGTGCGTACAGTTTCACCAAAAAAGCACGGCGCCGACACGTAAAGGTGGTGTCCGCGCCGTCGGTCTAATACGCTAGCGAATCACAATTTTTTCGCCCCGTTTTGCTGAGTAGGCCAAACCCATGACCATTGTCCTCGCCGCCGCTTCCCCTGCCGATCTCTCGCGCACCGGCACGCGCCGCCCGGCCGACAGCGTGCCGCGCGCCTACGCCGCGATCCGCGCGCTGGTGGTCGATTTCCGCCTCAGGCCGGGGGAACGGGTGAACGAGTTCCAGCTCGCGCGCCGGCTCGGCCTCAGCCGCACCCCGGTGCGGGAGGCGCTGAACCGTCTCGCCACCGAGGGCTTCCTGGTGCTGTCGCCCAACCGCGGCTTCTTCTTCCGGCCGCTGGACATCGATGCCCTGGTGCATTTCTACGAGGTGCGCGGCGCGCTGGAACGTGGCGCCTTCCTGCTCGCCTGCAACCGCGCGAACGATGCGGCGATCGCCGACCTGCGCCGCTACTGGACGGAATCCAAGCTCATATACCGGCATGATGATCCCGACGAGAAGCTCGGTCTGGACGAGGGCTTCCATCTGCGGCTGGCCGACCTTTCGGGCAATCCCGAATTCTCTCGCCAACTGGCGGCGATCAATGCCCGCATCCGTTTTGCGCGGCGCAGCGAGATCGCGCGCGGTCCGCGCCACGCGATCATGGTGGAAGACCACGGCAAGCTGGTCACCGCGCTCGAGCAGCGGGACTCCGCCGTCGGCACCGCGATCCTGGCCGAGCACATCGCCCTCTCGACCGAGGACGCGAAGGCGGTGCTGAGCGCGGTGCTGGCCGCCGCGCGCGCCAACGCGTCCGGCTGAGCATGGCATGACGTTTGCTGTTCCGTAGCCGGAGCGGTACGGGTCCTCTTGCCGATCGTATCGCCATCCGCCGCTGGGAGGGTATGTTCCATGACCGTCATGTTCCACTCGACGCTGGATGATCCGGCGGAATGGGTGCCGCGCCTGCGCGCCCTGCTGCCCGACGAGGACATCCGCATCTGGCCGGACATCGGCGACCCGGCGAAGGTGGAGGTCGCGGTGGTGTGGATCCCGCCCGAGGACGGTTTGGTGTCGTTCACCGGCCTGCGCGCGGTGCAGTCGCTCGGGGCCGGCATCAACCAGCTTGGCATGCACGCCTTCCCGTCGCACGTGCGCGTCGCACGGCTGGTCGACAGCGGGCTCACCGGCATGATGACCGAATATGCGCTGCTGGCGGCGCTGCGCTACGCGCGCAACATCGACCATCATGAGCGCGCGCAGCGCGCCGAGAGCTGGGACTACGTGATGCCGACCGGCGTCGGCACCTTCACCGTCGGGGTCATGGGCCTCGGCGTCATCGGCGGCGCCACCGCGCTGCGGCTCGCCGCCAACGGGTTCCCGGTGCGCGGCTGGTCGCGCTCGCCCAAACAACTGGATGGCGTCGCCTGCTTCAGCGGAGACGCGGGGCTGGCGGACTTCCTTGCCGGCACGCGCGTGCTCATCAACCTGCTGCCGCTGACGCCGCAGACCGAGAACATCCTCGATGGCAAGGTGTTCGCCATGCTGCCCAGGCGGGCCTACGTGGTGAACATCGGCCGCGGCGCGCATCTGGTCGATGCCGACCTGCTGGCCGCCCTCGACAGCGGGCACCTCGCCGGCGCGACGCTCGACGTGTTCCGCCCCGAACCGTTGCCGCCCGGGCATCCGTTCTGGCGCCATCCACGCATCCTGATGACGCCGCACGTGGCGGGAACGGGGGATCCCGACAGCGCCGCACGGGTGGTGGCCGAGAACATCCGCCGTGTCCGGCTGAACGAGACGCTGCTCAACGAGGTCGATCGCGCGCGGGGCTACTGAGGTGATCCCCGTCATTCCCTTCGGCGGCGTCCGGCAGCGCGATCCACAGGCGCTGCAAACGGCCGCCGCGGCGATCCGCGATGCGTGCCTGGACAGCGGCTTCTTCTACCTGAGCGGGCACGGCGTCAGCGAACAGGTCATCGCGGCGGTGCGCGAGCAGGCGATGATCTTCTTCCGCCAGCCGCAGGAGGCGAAGCGCCTGGCCGCGGTGGACGCGCGGCATCGCGGCTTCAACGCCCTGGGCGATGCGCTGATGTACGAAGCGCGCAAGCCGGACCACAAGGAATTCTTCAGCATGGGCCTCGACCTTCCGGAAAACGATCCGGACGTCCTGGCCGGGGAGAAACTGCGCGGGCCAAACAACTGGCCGCCCGGGATGCCGGCGTTCCGCGCGGCGATGGAGGCGTATTACGACGCGCTCGGCGCCTGCGGGGCGGACCTGATGCGCGCCGTCGCGGTCTCGCTTGGCGTCGATGCCGACTTCTTCGCCGACAAGTACCGCAAGCGCCTGCAACGCACGCAGGTCGTCTACTACCCGCCGCAGCCGGTCGACGCGACCGACGAGCAGTTCGGCGTGGCACCGCACACCGATTTCGGCTGCATCACCCTGCTATGGCAGGACGAGACGGGCGGCCTCGAAGTGCTGGAGCGCGCCTCCCGAAGCTGGATCGCCGCACCGCCCATCCCCGGCACGCTGGTGGTCAACGTCGCCGATCTGCTGGCCCGCTGGACCAACGACCGCTACGCCTCCACCCCGCATCGGGTGATCAACCGTTCGGGGCGGGAGCGGATGTCGATCGCGACCTTCTACGACCCCGACTACAAGGCCGTGGTGGATCCCCGCGCACTCGGCACACCCGATACCGAATGCCGCTACGAACCGGTGCTGGCCGGCAATCACATCGTCGGCCGGATCGAGCGGTCATTCGGATATCGCAAGAAGGTGGCGGCGGCCTAGCGCATTTTCCGCGCCGTTTCGCGCGGAAAGTGCGCTGTTTTGTTGATGAGCGGACAATGCGGACCACGAGAACGACAAGCACGCTCTGCCGGCTATCTGCGATGATGCGTCAGGCTCACCCACGATATTTCGAGAGCGCGCTGTGCAGCGGCCGAGGCCTCACACGTCGACTTCTTCCACCGACTTCGCGTGATCCTGGATGAAGCGGAAGCGCAGCTCGGGTTTCCGCCCCATCAGGCTTTCCACGATGTCGTTGGTCCGCGCGCGCTGGTCGGCCGGCGCCACCACCTTCAGCAGCGTCCGCTTCGCCGGGTCCATCGTGGTTTCCTTCAGCGCCGATGGCGGCATCTCGCCCAGCCCCTTGAAGCGGCTGACCTCGACCTTCGCATTGGCCTTGAAATCCGACTTCATCTGCCGCTCGCGGTCGGCGTCGTCCATCGCATAGACCGACTTCGCCCCCTGCGTCAGCCGGTACAGCGGCGGCTGCGCCAGATAGACATGGCCCGTGCCGCACCAGCTCCGGCAGCTCGCGGTAGAAGAACGTCATCAGCAGCGAGGCGATGTGCGCGCCGTCCACGTCGGCGTCGGTCATGATGATGACGCGGCCATAGCGCAGCTTGCGGGCGTCGAACCGCTCGCCCACGCCGCAGCCCAGCGCCTCGATCAGGTCCTTCAGTTCCTGGTTCTGCCGCAGCTTGTCGGCCGAGGCGCTGGCGACGTTCAGGATCTTGCCGCGCAGCGGCAGCACCGCCTGGGTCTCGCGGTTGCGCGCCTGCTTGGCCGAGCCGCCGGCGCTGAATCGCCCTCGACCAGGAAGATCTCGGTCTCGCCGGCGTTCTCGCGCGTGCAGTCGGTCAGCTTGCCCGGCAGGCGCAGGCGCCGCGTCGCCGATTTGCGCGGCGTGTCCTTCGCGTCCTTGCGGCGCAGGCGCTCCTCGGCCCGCTCGATGCACGAACGCCAGCAGATTGTCCGCCTGGGCCGGGTCGCCGGCGAGGAAATGGTCGAAGCGGTCGCGCAGCGCCGGTCTCGACCAGCCGCGCCGCCTCGGGGCTGGTCAGCTTCTCCTTGGTCTGGCCCTGGAATTGCGGGTCGCGGATGAACACCGACAGCTTGGCCGCCATCGGGCCGAACAGGTCCTCGGCGGTGCACCTGCGCCGCGCGCCGGTTGCCGCGATGCTCGCCCCAGGCGCGCAGGCCCTTCAGCAGCGCGGCGCGAAACCCCGTCTCGTGCGTGCCGCCCGGCGGCGTCGGCACCGTGTTGCAGTAGGAATGGAGGAACGCCTCGGCATCCTCCAGCCACGCGACCGCCCATTCCACCCGCCCGGCCGAGGCGCCGTCGGCGGCGGCCGGCAGGTCGGCCTCGCCCGCCCAGGGCTCCGGCAGCACCCGCGCCGCATCCCCGATGTCCTCGCTCAGGCTGTCGCGCAGGCCGCCGGGAAAGTGCAGCACCGCCTCGGCCGGCGTGTCGTCCTTGGCGCCGCGTCAGCGCCGCATCGGTCGCAGGTCCAGCGGATTTCCACGCCGCGGAACAGATAGGCCTTGGAGCGGCACAGCCGGTAGAGCCGGGCAGGGCTGAAATGCAGCGCGGTGCCGAAGATCTGCGGGTCCGGCTTGAAGCGGATCGTGGTGCCGCGCCGGTTCTGCACCGGCCCGGCATTGACCAGCTTCGTCGTCGGCTTGCCGCGCGCATAGCTCTGCTTCCACAGCACGCGGTCGCGCGCCACCTCGACCTCCAGAACCTCGGACAGCGCGTTCACCACCGAGCTGCCGACGCCGTGCAGGCCGCCGGATGTCGCATACGCCTTGCCGCCGAACTTGCCGCCCGAATGCAGCGTCGTAAGGATCACCTCCAAGGCACTGAGCGGCTTGAACTTCGGATGCGGATCGACCGGGATGCCGCGGCCGTTGTCGCGAACCGTCAGCCAGTCGTCGCCCTCCAGCGCCACCTCGATGAAGCTCGCATGGCCGGCCACCGCCTCGTCCATCGCGTTGTCGAGGATCTCCGCCGCCAGATGGTGCAGCGCGGACTCGTCGGTGCCGCCGATATACATGCCCGGCCGGCGCCGCACCGGCTCCAGGCCCTCCAGCACCTCGATATCCTTGGCCGAGTAGGCATCGTCGGTGGCGGCAGCGCGGCCATCCGGCTTCTGGCCGGTCTTGCGTGGGTTCGGCTGCCGGGGGTCGGGTTGCGGGTCCTTGCGCGGACCGGCTTTGGCGTTTGCGAACAAATCGTTCATGCTGTGTTCCCGTTCGTGGGCGGCACCCTATCCGGTCGCGCCCGCGCCGGGCAACCTCGCGCTCGCCCCTGCCGCTCGCCCCACCGCTCGACCCCTCGGCCGCCCCGCGGGTAGTCTCGGCCGGTGCCCCGCGTCGCCGCCGTCACCATGGCCTATAACGAGCCGGACTTCGTGCCGATCTGGACGCGCCATTACGCGCGCCATGTCGGTGCCGAGAACTGCTTCCTGTTCGATCATGGCTCGGACGACGGTAGCACCGACGGGCTCGACGGCTTCAACGTTATCCGGCTGCCGCGCTCGCCGTTCAGCGAGCCGTCGCGCCGCCGCTTCGTCAATGCCTTCTGCGGCAGCTTGCTGGAGGACCACGACTTCGTCGTCAGCGCCGACATCGACGAGATCGTGCTGCCCGATCCGGACCGGCACGCCACCCTGGCAGCCTACTGCGCCGCGCCGAGGGCGCCGGTGACCAACGCCATCGGCCTGAACGTGCAGCATGTTCCGTCGCTGGAGGCGCCGCTCGATCTGGGCCGCCCGGTCACCGCCCAGCGCCGCCATGTCTGGCTCAGCAGCACGATGTGCAAACCCCTGCTGATCCGCACCCCGGTGACGTGGTCGCCCGGCGGCCATTGCTGCGAGCATCCGGTCCGGTTCGACGGTCTCTACATGTTCCATCTGCGTTGGTGCGATCTCGGCCTCGGTCTTCGGCGGCTCGCCAAGACGCGCGCGATGGCGTGGTCGGACGAGCCGGACGGCGCCGCCTACCAGCGCCTCGACGACGCCGAATTTGCCGCACTGTTCCAGCGCCTCGCCGATCTGCCCCGCCGCGCCCACGTGCAGTTCGATCCGGCGCGCGGCGCGATCATGGCCGGGATGCTGCACAAGGTCGCCGCCTCATGGGTGCCCGAAACCCACGAGGCGCACCGCATCAGCCTGACCATCGCCGGCAACGAGCTGTGGCCGATCCCGCGCCGGTTTGCCGGCGCATTCTAAGGCCGTCGCGTCGGCGCGGTTCCCGGCGGCATGTCATCCGTGGCTTCGCGACACTCGCGCGTGCAGCGACGGTTCGACGGCGATGTAGCGGTGCGGTACCGGTACGCTGGGATCGCGCTGGAAGGCGCTGGCCCGCAGCAGCGCCTCCTGGTCGGCATCCGACAGCCGCGTCGCCTCGCGCAGATGATCGACCCAGCTTTCCATCGCCCAGGTCTCCATCCAGCCGTCGGGATGCGCGACATCCTCATACAGCTGCCAGAACAGCGCGCCGGCGCGTCCCCGCACCATGCGTACCTCGGCCATCGCGGCCAGAAACGCGTCCCGCTGCTCGGCGGTCGCCCGGTAATGCATCGTCTCCAGCAGCCGGCCGCGCGCATGCGGCAGGACGACCGCGAAACGCGCGTCGGGCGCCTCCGGCGGCGGCTGCGACGCCGCAGCCGTGGGCTGCCCGGCCGCCGCCTGGTCGATCGCGAAAACGCGCACCGCGACCGCAATCGCGGTGCCGCTGGCAGCCGCGGCCAGCAGCATGTCGCGCAGCCCGATCTCGGTGCCGAGCCAGCCCCAGAAGAACGAGCCGAAAGCGAGCGCGCCGTTGTACGACAGCTGATAGATCGCCAGCGCCCTCGCACGCACCCAGGGTGTCGCCACCAGCTGCGCCGCCGCCTGCAGTGTGGAAAAGGCGGCAACCCAGCCGACCCCGAACACCGCCATGCCGAACGCCGCGGGCACCCAGTGCCGCGACACCGCCAGCACCGCCATGCCCGCGCAGGAGCAAAGGCTGGAGGCGAAAACAATGGTGCTGCGATTGGCGTAATGCCGGAAATTCGGCAGCAGCAGCCCCGAAGCCACGCCGCCCACGCCCATCAGCCCCAGGATCAGCCCGTACATCCCGGCACCCAGGTGAAGCTGCTCGCGCACCACCAGGGGCAGCACCGCCCATGGTGCGGCGGCGGGCAGCGAATAGGCGAAGGCGCGCACCATCGAGGCCCGCATCCCGGGCGTATTGGCGACGAAGCGCACCCCGGCGCGGATCGCGCCCATCAGGTGCTCGCGCGGCAGCGTGCCGCGGCTTTCGCTCCGGCGCCAGCTGAACAGGGCTCCGATCACCGCCAGGATGGACACCGCGAACAGCGCGAAGGCGAACCCCGATCCCGCCAGGACGACCAGGAAGCCCGCAATGGCGGGACCCAGCGCGCGGGCGATGTTGAAGCCGATGCCGTTCAATGCGATCGCCTGCACCAGGTCCTCGCGCGGCACCAGTTCGGACACGATGGCGCTCCAGGCCGGCCCGGTCATCGCCGCGCCGATGCCGATGGCGAAGGTCAGGATCAGCAGGCTGCCGGGCGTCGTGGCGTGCATGATCGTCATCGCCGCCAGCACGCCGGCGGCCGCCATGGTCCAGACCTGCGTGCCGATCAGGAAGATGCGCCGGTCGACGATGTCGGCAACCGCACCGGCCGGCAACGCCAGCAGGAAGAACGGCATGATCGTCGCCGCCTGCACCAGCGACACCGTCAGCGGGTTGGGCGACAGGGTCGTCATCAGCCAGCCGGCGCCGGTGTTCTGCAACCAGGTGCCCAATGAGGTGACGATGTAGGCGAACCACAATCGCGCATACACCGGATGGCGCAGCGGCTGCAGGGCGGGCGGCAGACCCATCGATGCGTCCGGTTCAGCTGGCGGTCGCGAAAATGATAACGATCGGAAAGGACGCTACCGTTGCCAGAAAACCGCGCAGGGGTCCAGGCGGCGCCGACCCCCGTGCCTCAGCCCCCCGTGCCTCAGCCACCCGCGCCTCAGCCCCTCACAGGTTGGCCTGCACGAACTCGCGAACCTGCGGATAGATTTCGTTGGCCCAGCGTTTGCCGTTGAACACGCCGTAATGCCCGACGCCGGTCTGCAGATGATGGCGCTTCATCGACGGCTTGATACCGGTGCACAGATCCAGCGCCGCCATCGTCTGACCGATGGCGCAGATGTCGTCCAGCTCGCCCTCCACGGTGAACAGCGCGGTGCGGCGGATCGCCGCCGGCTCCACCGGACGATGGCGGAAGGTCAGCACACCGCGCGGCAGGTCGTGGTCCTGGAACACCTTCTTCACCGTCTCCAGGAAGAACTCCGCGGGAAGGTCCATGACCGCAAGATATTCGTCATAGAACCGGCGGTGCATCGCGACGCTGTCGCCGTCGCCGCGCACCAGGTTCTTCAGCTGATCCAGATGCGCCCGCGCGTGGCGGTCCAGGTTCATCGAAACGAACGCGGTCAGCTGCAGGAAGCCCGGATAGACCCGCCGCTGCGCGCCGCGGTAGCGCAGCGGCACGCTGCCGATCAGATGCTTCTCGAACCAGTCGATCGGATGCTCCTGGGCCAGCTTGTTCACCTTGGTCGGGCTGAGCCTGGTGTCGATCGGACCTGCCATCAGGGTCATGCTGCGTGGCTGCGCGCGGTTGTTCGACTGCGCCATGATCGCGACCGCCGCGAGCACCGCCACCGCCGGCTGGCAGACCGCGAGCACATGCGATCCCGGTCCCATCACCTCCAGGAAGCGGATGACATGATCGGTGTAGTCGTCGAAGCCGAACGCGCCGTCCTTGACCGCAACGTCCCGCGCATTGTGCCAGTCGGTGATGTAGACGTCGTGGTCGGGCAGCAGCACGCGCACGGTGCCGCGCAGCAGGGTGGCGAAGTGCCCGGACATCGGCGCCACGACCAGGATCTTCGGCTGACGCATCGCGCCGTCCTTGGCGAAGTGCAGCAGCGTACCGAACGGCGTGCTGAACGCCGCTTCCTGCTTTATCTCGACCTGGCGGTTGCCGACGCGGACGGTGTCGATCTCGAACGCCGGCCGCCGATGCGTGGTGCCTGCATCGGCAAGAAGTTCAAGCGCCGAGGCGACGAACTTGACGGAGAAACTGTCCTCCGTGCCGGGCCAGGGTTTGCGCATGAACTGGGCCGTGGACCTGGCCATCATGCGCAGCGGATCGAGCAGATCCATGTTCGCCTGATAAAGGTGATAGATCATGGATCTGAAGCGTTCCTGTCACTGCCTGCGGCAACGCGAATGCTACCGGGCAGTAGCCTAGGGGGGAATATGTTGCGGCGCGACATGATTTGGCAATACGGTCGCGTAGAGACCGGCGCGGCAAGCAAAAAAACGGATCGTCCAATTCCGCCACGCGAAAGGATCGCCAATGCCTGACGCCACGCTGCTCATCAGCAGCAAGAACTACTCGTCGTGGTCGCTGCGCGGCTGGCTGCTGACCAGAATGTCGGGACTGCCGTTCGAGGAGAAGGTGGTGTCGCTCGATGATCCCGCGGCGCGCGAGGAACTGCTGCTGCGCTCGTCATCCATCCTGGTGCCCTGCCTGATCCATGATGGCATCTCGGTCTGGGATACGCTGGCGATTGCGGAATACCTGCAGGAGCTGAAGCCCGAGGCGATGATGCTGCCGGCGGACCGTGCGGCGCGCGCGCGCTGCCGCTCGATCTCGGGCGAGATGCATTCCGGCTTCAGCGCGTTGCGGTCCTCGCTGCCGATGAACATCCGCAGCCACCGCCCGGGCTTCACCGTCTGGTCCAGTGCGCAGACCGACATCGACCGTATCGTGTTGATCTGGCGCGAATGCATCGAAACCTGGAAGGGACCCTTCCTGTTCGGCGAACGGCCGACCATCGCGGATGCGATGTACGCGCCTGTGGTCACGCGCTTCGTCACCTACGACGTCACGCTCGATCCGGTCTGCGATGCGTTCTCCAAGACCATTCTCGGGTGGAAGTTCATGCAGGAATGGATCGACGCGGCGAAGGCCGAGGTCGAGGAAGTCTCGGAACTCGAAGTCGAATTCTGAAACCCAGGCCTCGGGCTGGGTCTTGGGCCTCTCGCGTGATCCGGATCGCGATACCCGAAGAAGTCCCGCAGGCCGCTTTCGGCGGTGAATAGCGCCCTCGGCTGGGCAAGACGATTGCCGCCCGCCGGGAACCCTGCGATCAGGGTGCCGACAGGCCCGATCCGCCGGCGCTCGGCGCGCCACCGCCCGGCGCGATGGGCGGCGCGCCGCCCGCACTGTATCGGCCGATATTGCCGAACAGTTGCTGCATGAACGTCGCCTCGGTGCCCGGCGACGGCGTGGTGCGGGCGATGACCGGGGCCGGCAGCGCGTCGTTCTGGTTGAGCCGCTCGATATGCTGCAGCACGCCCTGGTCGTTGAACGTCAGCACCACCACATTCTGGCTCAGCACGCCTTGCACGCGGGCGATGCGCGGGCGGGTGACCTCGCTGATATAGACCCAGCGGTTGTCGTCGAACGTCGCGCGCGCGGTCGGCGAACCCAGCAGTGCGGTCGCGTCGGCCTTGGTGGAGGTGCCGACCACCAGCTCCTTCAGGTCGTCGGGATCGACCCGGTTGCCGCGCACCTGCGACTTGGCCTCGAAGAAGCTGCAGCCGCCCAGCAGCAGCAGCACAACGAGGGCGGCAAGGCAGCGTGGCGTCGTCGTGTTGGGCAAACCAGTGTCCCCGGGCCAGGATGAGGTGATCGAGCCGAGTTGACCAGGCGCGATTGACCGGGCAAGCCGAGCCGCTATCTGAAATTGGGTGTCATGCCGGCTGGCCGGTGTCAATCGGGGTCGGCTTGGGTGAGGAGACGGAATCAATGGTGGCGCTGACGGCGCTGTTGGGGCTGCGCCGGCGGGACCGGCACGAACGCGCCGGCTTTCGCCTGTACGGCGCAGCGGTCGCGGCGGCCCGCCAGCCGCATCTGTATGTCGGACTCGGCGTGCCGGACACGCTGGACGGCCGCTTCGAGATGGTCGGCCTGCACGCCTTCCTGCTGATCGACCGGCTGCGGCACGAGCCGCCGCCCGGGCCCGACCTCGCCCAGTCGGTATTCGATGCGATGTTCAGCGACATGGACCACACGCTGCGGGAGATGGGGGTCGGCGACCTGTCGGTCGGCAAGCGGGTGCGGGAGATGTGGGAAGCCTTCCACGGCCGCGCCACCGCCTATGAGGCACCGCTCGCGACGGGCGATGACGCGGCGCTGGCGGCGGCCCTGGCGCGCAATGTCTGGCGCGGCGCCGAACCGCCGGCCGGGGCGGCCGAGGCGCTCGCCGGCATCGTCCGCCGCCAGAAGGCCTGTCTGGCCGAGCAGGATCTTGCGGGCTTCGCGGCCGGCGACATCCAATTCGCTGCGGACCTGCCGGCGTGACCACCCCCGAACTGCATCGGCCGCGCCGGGTTTCGCGTATAGGGGCCGATGGGGTGGAGGTGACGGTGGAAGCGAACGAGACGGAGCGGGGGGCTCTGGCGGCCCGCATGGGCCTGCCCGCGATCACCGCGTTGCGCTGCCGCTTCCTGCTCGTGCGCGGCAGCGGCGGGCGGGTTGCCGCGACCGGCCGGCTGGAGGCGTCGGTGGTGCAGACCTGCGTCGCCTCGCTGGAGGACTTCGAGGCGACGATCGCCGAGGACTTCGCCGTTGAATTCGTCCCCGAGGGCAGCGAAAGCGACGATCCCGATCCCGAGTCGGTGGACGAGATCCCCTATGCGGACGATGCGATCGACCTGGGGGAAGCGACGGCCGAGCAGCTCGCTTTGTCGCTCGATCCCTATCCGCGCCGGCCGGACGCCGAATTGCCGGGAGAGGTGTCGGCCGACGCGGACCCGCGGCTGGCTGCCCTGGCGTCATGGCAGGACGCCAAGGGCGGTCCCAAGGGCGGTTCGGGACGCGGCGGCGTGCAATGAGCGGCGCCATGCGCTGCGCGCGCTGTTGGCCACCGGGGCCTGCGCAGGCCGCTCCCTTGCGACCCGGCGGGCGCTCTGCTAGACGGCGCGCCTTGCTTAATTGCCATATTGTGACCGCAGCCCGCGCGCCGTGCCGACGCCGGCGGTTCACGCAGACCGGAGGGGCGCTGTCCCATGGCCGTTCCCAAGCGAAAGACCTCGCCGTCGCGGCGGGGCATGCGCCGCAGCCACCAGGCGCTGGTCGGCGAAGCCCATGCCGAATGCTCGAACTGCGGCGAGCTGAAGCGGCCGCATCATGTGTGCAGCCATTGCGGCCACTACGACGGCCGCGAAGTGGTCGGCGCCGGGAAGGCGCTGAAGGCCGCGGTTCGCGCCTGACGGCGCGTCCGCGCGCGCTGGCCCGCCCGTCTCCCGCCCCTCCGATCCCGGCGACTTCCCGGTGACCGCAGCCTTCACGCTGGCGGTGGATGCCATGGGCGGCGACCATGCGCCGGAGATCGTCGTGGAGGGGCTCGAGATCGCCGCCGAGCGGCACCCGGAGGCGCGCTTCCTGCTGGTCGGCGACGAGGCCAGGCTGGCGCCGCTGCTGCAGCGCCACCGCCGGGCCGCGGCAACCTGCACGGTGCGCCACAGCGCCGATACCATCGGCAACGAGATGAAGCCGACGGCGGCGCTGCGCATGCGCAAGGCCTCGATGCGCCTCGCCATCGACGCCGTCGCGGCGGGCGAGGCCGCGGGCGTGGTCTCGGCCGGCAACACCGGCGCGCTGCTCGCCCTCGCCAAGATCGTCATCAAGACGCTGCCGGGCATCGACCGGCCGGCGATGGCGGCGATCGGCCCCTCGGCGCGCGGCGACGTCGTGATGCTCGATCTCGGCGCCAACGTCGCCTGCGACACCCGCAACCTCGTCGAATTCGCCGTGATGGGCGACGTGTTCGCCCGCACCGTGCTGGGCCTGACCGCGCCGACCATCGGCCTGCTGAATGTCGGCTCGGAGGACCTGAAGGGCGACGACCGCGTGCGCGACGCCGCCGAGGTGCTGCGCGCCAGCTTCATCGGCCCGCAGTTCCACGGCTTCGTCGAGGGCCACGACATCGCCGCCGGCACCACCGACGTGGTCGTCACCGACGGCTTCACCGGCAACGTCGCGCTGAAGACCGGCGAGGGCGCCTGCAGCTGATCGGCGACCTGCTGCGCCAGGTTTTCCAGCGTCAGCATCGCCGGCCGGCTGGCCTATCTGCTGGCGCGGCCAGGGCTGGACCGGCTGCGCGAGTGGCTCGATCCGCGCCGCTACAACGGCGCGGTCATGCTCGGGCTGAACGGCGTGGTGGTGAAGTCGCATGGCGGCACCGACGCGCAGGGCTTCGCCCACGCGGTGGACGTCGCCATGGACATGGTGGTGCACCGCTTCAACGACCGCATCCGCGACGGGCTGGCGCGGATCGTCGGCGCTGAACGAGCATCGTCAGCGGACCCCGCCGTTCAACCGTGCCGTCGGCCAGTAGAACCGGACGCGTCCAGCAGGATCATCGCAGCATGCCGACCCGCTCCATCCTCGCCGGCGTCGGCGGCTATCTGCCGGAGCGCATCGTCACCAACGACGAGCTGGCCGGCCGGCTCGACACCTCCGACGCCTGGATCCGCGAGCGCACCGGCATCCGCCAGCGCCACATCGCCGCGCCGCACGAGACCTGCGCCGTTCATGGCGACGGCGGCGGCGCGCGCGGCGCTGCGCTCGGCCGATGCCGGGCCGGGCGACGTGGACGCGATCATCCTCGCCACCAGCACGCCCGACCAGGCGTTTCCCGGCCACCGCGCTGCGCGTCCAGGCGGCGCTTGGCGTGCAGCGGCGGCTTCGGCTTCGACCTGGCCGCGGCCTGCGCCGGCTTCATCTATGCGCTCTCGGTCGCCGACGGCGATGATCCGCGCCGGGCCAGGCGCGCGGCGTGCTGGTGATCGGCACCGAGGTCTATTCGCGCATCCTGAACTGGCAGGACCGCGGCACCTGCGTGCTGTTCGGCGACGGCGCGGGCGCGGTGTTCCTGCGCGCCGGGCACCGGCCAGGGCACCGTCGATCGCGGCATCCTGTCCACCCATCTGCACGCGCAGGGCACGCTGGGCGACATCCTCTACGTCGATGGCGCCGTCGGCCGGCCCGACAAGCCCGGCCACCTGGTGATGAACGGGCGCGAGGTGTTCCGCCACGCCGTCGTCCGCCTCGCCGAAGCGGTGGAGGAGGCGCTGGCCGCCAACGGCCTGACGCCGCAGCGACATCGACTGGCTGGTGCCGCACCAGGCCAATCTGCGGATCATCGACGCGATGGGCCGCAAGCTCGGCTTGCCGCCGGAGCGGGTGGTGGTGACCGTCGATCGCCACGCCAACACCTCGGCCGCCTCGGTGCCGCTGGCGCTGGCCGAGGCGCTGGCACGACGGGCGCATCCGCCGCGGCGATCTGGTGCTGATGGAGGCGCTGGGCGGCGGCCTGACCTGGGGATCGGCGCTGGTCCGGATGTAGGTGCCGGACGCAGTTCCGGCCTGCGTGTTCGCGCAACGCCTCGATCGCTGACTTGATTTTATTGCAGGACATTGCTTGACGCGCTGCCGCGGCTCTGCTTAGCGTTCGCGCAATGAACACAGTGACGCGCGCGCATCTGGCCGAGACGATCTACGCCCAGGTCGGGCTGTCGCGGAACGAGTCCGCCGACCTGCTGGAGACGGTGCTGGAGCGGATGTGCGCCGCGCTGGAAGCGGAGAATCCGTCAAGATCAGTGGGTTCGGAACATTTTCGGTGCGCCAGAAGGGGCGGCGGATCGGCCGCAACCCGAAGACCGGCGAGGAGGTGCCGATCCTGCCGCGCCGCGTGCTGGTGTTCCGCCCGAGCCAGGTGCTGAAGGCGCGGGTCAACGGCACCACCGCCGAGACCAGGAAGACGACGAATGAGCGCCGTCGCCGATGACATGCCGGACGAGGACGAACCGTCCGCCGCCGGTGCCGTCGAATGGCCGGGCGCGCGCCAAGAAGGCGCCCAACGCGTTCCGCACGATCAGCGAGGTCGCCGACGAACTGCACATCCCGCAGCATGTGCTGCGCTTCTGGGAAACCAAGTTCCCGCAGGTGAAGCCGCTGAAGCGCGGCGGCGGGCGGCGCTATTACCGGCCCGACGACATCGCGCTGCTGCGCCGGATTTCCGACCTGCTCTACACCCAGGGCTACACGATCAAGGGCGTGCAGCGGCTGCTGCGCGACGGCGGGGGCAGGCTGTCCGACGACATCCCGCCGCCGACGCCCGACGAGCAGCCGCGGCCGCCGCCGAACGCGCGGCCGGCGCCGCCGCGGGAGCCGGAGCTGCCGATGCCCGGCCTGAGCCCGGCACCGGCGCCGGCGCCCATGGCCGCCGCCCGCACCGTGGTCCGCCAGAAGATCGACCCCGAGACCGAGCGCCTGCGCGCCGTGCTGCCGGCGCACGCTCGAGGAGCTGGAGCGCCTGCGCGCGCTGCTGGGATGACCCGGCCACGTTGCGGCGGGTCGGTGACGCTGCTACATGGGCGCACCTCCCGGGGCGGCGCCCCGGATGCGGTCGGAGCGTAGCGCAGCCTGGTAGCGCATCAGTCTGGGGGACTGGGGGTCGTGGGTTCGAATCCCGCCGCTCCGACCATCCCGCATCATCCAAACCTGTCGCCTTTCTCGCAGCCGTGAGGCTGCCGGCCGCAACCTCGGTCGGATCCTGTCGTTCGCTCGTGAACCTCATGGAGCACAGCAATGGCAGACATCAAGGGTCGCAGGGTTGCCGTCCTCGCCACCGACGGCGTTGAGCAGGTGGAACTGACCGAACCGGTCAGGGCGCTGCGGGACGCCGGGGCCAAGGTCGACGTCGTGTCGCCAAAGAACGGCACGATCCAGGGAATGAACCATCACGAGCGCGGTGACAGGCTGACGGTCGATGTCGCGTTGAAGGACGCGCGCGCCGAGCAGTACGACGCCCTGCTCCTGCCCGGGGGCGTGGCGAACCCAGACACGCTGCGCACGATCCCCGAAGCCGTCCGCTTCGTCAGCGGCTTCGTCACGGCGGACAAGCCCATAGCGGCGATATGCCATGGTCCATGGACCCTGATCGACGCCGGCGGTGCCAAGGGCAAGCGCGTGACCTCCTGGCCATCGTTGCGCCAGGACCTCATCAATGCCGGCGCCACCTGGACCGACGAGCCGGTGGTGAGGGACAGGTTGCTGGTAACCTCGCGCAAGCCGGACGACATTCCGCAGTTCAACAAGGCGATCATCGAGACGTTCGCGGCATGAGCCGCCGCGTCCGCAGGCGCGATCTGCTGCTCGCAGGCACGGCAGCCTCGGTGGGCTATGCGTTCGGGGCCCCGGATGCCGCGAACGCGCTTTCATCGCCGCCCACAGGATCATCCGCGGTACAAGCTGCGGTACAAGCTTCCGGCACGGCGACGGCCGTGCTGGAGGTCAACGGCCGCGAATACGATCTGCCGTCTGATCCGCGTACGACGCTGCTCGACGCCCTGCGCGACCACGCCGATCTCACCGGCACCAAGAAGGGGTGCGATCATGGCCAGTGCGGCGCCTGCACCGTCCATGTCGGCGGGAAGCGAGTGCTCGCCTGCCTGACACTCGCGGTATCCGTGAGCGCTCCCGTAACAACGATCGAGGGTTTGACGGGGTCGGACGGCACCCTGCATCCGATGCAGCAGGCCTTCATCGACAATGACGCGTTCCAGTGTGGCTATTGCACGCCTGGCCAGATCATGTCCGCCGTCGCCTGCGTGACCGAAGGACATGCAGGCACCGACGCGGAAATCCGGGAATACATGAGCGGCAATCTGTGCCGCTGCGCGGCTTATCCGCACATCGTCGCGGCGGTGAAGCAGGCCAAGCCACTGATCGAAAGGAGCTGACCGGCATGCGCGCATTCGAATACCGGCGCAGCGGCGATCTCGCCAGTGCGTTACAGATGGCGCAGGCACAGAGCGCCGACTATCTCGCCGGCGGTACGACGCTGATCGACCTGATGAAGCTCGACGTGATGCGGCCCACGACCGTCGTCGACATCAACGGACTCGCTCACGATTATGGCAGGATCGAGCACGACGATCGCGGATTGCGCCTTGGCGCGCTGGTACGAATGGCCGACGTGGCCGACCATTCCACGATCAACAGCCTGTATCCGGTCATCGCGCAGTCGATGAAGCTCGCCGCCAGCGCACAGCTTCGCAACATGGCTTCTCTGGGCGGCAACGTGCTGCAGCGTACCAGGTGCAACTACTTCCGTGATGTGCAGTCCGGTCCCTGCAACAAGCGGGACCCCGGCAGCGGCTGCGCGGCTCTGGATGGGATCAACCGCAGCCACGCCGTGCTTGGCGTCGGCGACCACTGCATCGCGACCTACCCGGGCGACTTCGCCCAGGCGCTCATCGCCCTGGAGGCGCGGGTTGAGATCAGCGGCGGCAACGGCGTCCGCGTCATTCCAATGGAGCAGCTTCACCTCGTCCCGGGCAACATGCCCCAGATCGAGACCACGCTAAGGAATGGGGAGCTGATAACGGGCTTCATCGTCCCCGCCGCGCCGTGGACCTCCCGATCGCTCTACGTGAAGGTGCGCGACAGGGAGTCCTACGAGTTCGCGCTGGCCTCCGCGGCCGTTGCGCTCGACATGGACGGCAACACGATCCGACAAGCCCGGATCGCCCTGGGCGGCGTCGCGACCAAACCCTGGCGGGCGCGCACGGCCGAGGCAGTCCTTGCCGGCAAGCAGCCGCGCTGGGCCGTTTTCAAGGCGGCTGCCACCGCAGCCTTTGTCGAAGCGCAGCCGCGCAAGGGCAACGCGTTCAAAGTGGCGCTGGGCCAGCGCACGCTCATCCGGGCGCTGCGCCAAGCCGTCGCACTGAAAGCATGATCATGGCAACGCAAGCCACCAAAGCGCCGGGCATCGGTTCCGATGTCCCGCGCATCGATGCCCGCGCCAAAGTGACCGGCGAGGCCCGCTTCGACTCCGATCTGCGGATCGCCAACCCTGCCTACGCGGTTCTGGTCACCAGCAGCATCGCGAAGGGACGGATCAGGACCATCGACGACAGTGTCGCGCGCGGTCTTCCCGGCGTGCTGGACATCATCACCCACGCGGCGATCGGCGATGGTATCAAGGCGACGGCCTATTTTTCCGCAGGCGGCTATGTCGGCTCGACAATCATGCCGCTCGCGTCGGATCAGGTGCGGCATGCCGGACAGATCGTTGCGGTCGTCCTGGCGGAAACCTTCGAGCAGGCGAGCGACGGCGCGCAACAGCTTGTTGTCGCCTATGACGCGGACCAGCCGAGCGCCGGCTTCGACAGTCCGGGTGCGGAAACGGTTCTCGGTTCGGTGGCATCGAAGATCCACCATGATCCGCATGTCGGCGATGCCGAGGGCGCCTTCGCCGCTGCCCCGGTGACAGTCGATGCGCGCTACGCCACGCCGACGCAGCATCACAACCCGATGGAATTGTTCACCACCACCTGCTCCTGGGACGGCGGGCGCCTGACGGTTTGGGAACCGACGCAGAATGTCTACGGCATCCGCTTCGGTCTGGCCGCTCAGCTGGGCATCGACCCCGACGATGTTCACGTCGTGTCGCCCTACGTGGGGGGCGCCTTCGGCTCGCGCGGTGCGCTGACGCAGCGTACCGCGATCATCGCTTTCGCGGCACGCCGGCTGGGCCGTCCGGTGAAGCTGGTGGCGACACGCAAGGACGGTTTCACCATTGCCACGTACCGCGCGGAAACCCGTCACCACATCCGGCTCGGTGCCGGCCGCGACGGCAGGCTGCAATCGCTGACGCATGAGGGCTGGGAAGTCACCAGCAGGCCCGACCCCTATATGGTCGCCGGCACGGACGCGACGACACGGCTCTACGCCTGCCCGAATGTCGCGTCGAAGGTGTCGATCGTTCATGCGGACCGCAACACGCCGGGCTTCATGCGGGCACCCGCCGAAGTGCCCTACATGTTTGCGCTCGAGAGTGCGATGGACGAACTGGCGGTCGCGCTCAACATGGACCCGATCGATCTGCGCCGCGTGAACGACACGCAGGTCGGCGCGATCAACCATCTGCCCTATACCAGCCGCTCGCTGATGCAATGCTTCGATGCCGGGGCTGCGGCGTTCGGATGGTCGAAACGCGACCCCAAGCCTGCGGCGATGCGCGACGGCGATTGGCTGATCGGCCTGGGCTGCGCGACAACGCTTTATCCGACGCAGATCTCGCCTGCGGCCGCCAGGGTGACGCTGACGCCGCAGGGTCGCGTGCTGGTCCAGACGGCGGCGCACGAGATCGGGCAGGGCGCCTATACCGTCGTTGCACTGACCGCCGCCGACCGGCTCGGCGTTCCGCTCGATAAGATCAGCGTGGCACTGGGCGATTCCGATCTGCCACCCGCCCCGGTGGCCGGTGGATCGAACACCACCGCCAGCGTCTGCAACGTCGTTGCCAAGGCGTGCGATGAAATCGTCGCCCGCATCGCGCAGGCGGCCGTGGCGGACCGGGCCGGCGCGTTCGCCGGCGTGGACCCGAAGACGCTGGTGCTGTCGGACATGACGCTGCACGATCGGCAGGGACGGCATGAGCCGTTGCAGGCGGCGCTCGCCCGCACCTCCAATGGTGCGATCGAGGTCTATGCGGAAAACGTGCCGCAGGGATCGAAGCCTGGGGCCATGAAGAACCTCGAACGCGGCGTCCAGGGGATTATCGGCGGCAGCAGGTTGCCGGACCGGCTGGAATTCGCTTTCGGTGCGGAATTCGTCGAGTTGCGCGTCCACCGGGAAACCCGCGAGGTCCGCTGCCCGCGGATCCTCGGTGCCTTCGCCGCCGGCCGGATCGTCAGCCCCCGCACTGCCGAAAGCCAGCTGGTGGGCGGCATGATCTGGGGCCTGTCTTCGGCCTTGCACGAAGCGACGGAGATCGATCGGCGCACCGCGCGCTATGTGAATACCAACCTCGCCGATTACCTGATTCCGGTGAACGCAGACATCGGTGAGGTCACGGTGCTCATGCTTCCCGAGCACGACACCGCGGTCAATCCGCTCGGCATCAAGGGACTCGGCGAACTCGGCAATGTCGGCACGAACGCCGCCGTGGCGAATGCCGTGTTCCACGCGACCGGCGTCCGCGTCCGCGATCTGCCTATACGGATCGAGGACCTGTTGGTCGATGCCTAGGGCCACGTCCGGTCAGGTGGAAACGCCTGGTCGGATAAAGTTGCCCGCTCATCAAAAAACCAGGGCGCGCCGGCGGTCTTACCACAGCGCGATCCCAAACAGCGCCAGACCAACGGCCAGCCACGCGACGTAATCGCCCACGATCCCGCTATGCACTGCCTGCAGAAGGCGCGAAACCGGACTGCTCAGGGTCGTCAGCATCTGCGTCACTCGTCCGCGGAACAGATCCAGTGCCGCGATCGCCACGGCGAGCGCGACCGAGACCCACGGCAACCACGGCAGCGGCGTGCCCGTGCGGCCTACCGGCGCGCCGCCCATGACCTGCGCGGCGGCGCCGGATGCGATCGGATCAGCAAAGAATGCGGCGGGGATTGCCAGCAACAGCAGGACCGCCGCCGGCGTCAGCATCAGCCATAGGGGCCGGTTCGCCTTTTCCCTCTCCTCCTCGGTGGGCGCACGCTTCTCTTCGCCCGCCACGGCCCCCAATCCGGCAAAGACGCGGCCGGTGACGCGCAGCACCGCGCCGCCGGTGCTGGCCGCCGCGAAGACGATCGCCGCCACCGCCCAGCCCGGCGCCGTCGCATCGATCTGATCCACGCCCCGGTCCATCAGGCCGAACGGCGCACCGCCCAGCATCAGGCCGCCGATCCCCATGACGATGCCGGCGGGCCAGATCGAGCGGCCCAGGCCGCGCAGCCCTATCTCGTCGATGCCGCCGCAACTGGCCAGCAGGATGCCGGACACCGCGAACAGGGCGCCTTTCACCAGGCCATGCCCGACCATGTAGCTGAGCATCCCGGCAAGCCCCTGACGGTCGAGCAAGGCAAGTCCGATCAGCATGATCCCGACATGGGAAATGGTGGAGAACGACAGCAGCCGCTTGATATGGCGCTGGATCAGCGCCATCGCGCCGCCAACCACCGCGCTCGCCGCACCCATCCCCAGCAGCAGCGTGCGCGCCGCGTGATGCACCGCGGGCGAGGCGCCGAACACCGGCCACAGCAGCCGCGCCACGCCGAACAGTCCGATCGAAACCATCGCACCCGAGAAGATGACGGAGACCGGGCTCGGCGCCACCGCATGTGCGTCCGCCAGCCAGAACTGGAAGGGCACCTGCGCCGCCTTGATCAGAAAGCCGGCCGCGAGTGCGGCAAAACCCGCGACCACCACCGGGTCGCCCGGGTCGGCGGCGACGCCACGCGCCAGCGCCGAGAAATCCAGTGCCCCGATCCGCACATACAGCAGCCCGATGCCGGTCAGCAGCAGATACGAACCGATCGTGTTCACCACGGTGAAATTGAGCGCGCCCTCCAGCGCCGACGAGCGCAGGTGATAGCCGGTGAGCGCGAAGCCGGCGACGCTCATCACCTCGAACCATACGAACAGGTTGAACAGATCGTGCGTCAGGCAGAAGCCGATCATGCCGGCCATGAACAGCAGCATCAGCACATGGAAGTGCGCATGGACCTCGTCGAAATAGCCCCACGAGAAAACCATCGTCGCGGCGAACAGGACGCCGATGAAGGCGGCGAAGATGGCTCCCGCCTGATCGACCGAAAAGCCGATGCCCAGAATGACGCCCGGACGCGGCGTCCATCCGCCGAACCAGTAAACCAGCGGCGCCTGCTCGGCCGCCACGGCCATCCAGCCACAGCATGCGGCGGCGGCGAGTGCGACCAGAACCGCCACCGCATCGGCGATGCGCGGCCGCAGCACATGGGCGGACGCCAGCAGCAGGCCGGCGACAGCCATCGGCCCGGCAACGGGCAGCGGCGGCAGCACGCTCATCGGCGCAGCGGCCGCAGCTGTTCCGGATCCAGCGTGCCGCGCCGCTTGTGCAGCTGCAGCGCGATGGCCAGCAGAAGTGCGGTGACGGTGGCCCCGATGACGATATCGGTCAGCACCAGCGCCTGCACGACCGGGTCCACTGCCGGCGTGCCGGGCGGGTGGTCATAGAAGATCGGGGGGCCGGCGCCCCAGCGGAAGCCGGCAGCCAGCAGCAGCACATAGGTCGCCGCCTGCACCACGGACAGGCAGCCGATCAGGTGGATGTAGTTGCGGCTGGTAACAACTCCATAAAGGCCGATGCCGAACAGCCAGCCCGCGACCAGCCAGGGCAGCAGCGTCATGCCGCCGGCTCCGGCTCGCCATCGCCCGGCTTCTCGTCACCCTGCTGCTCGTCACCCGGCTTCTCGTCACCCGGTTCGATCTCGCGCGTCTCCTCCAGGAACTCCAGGAACAGCGTGGCGAACCCCCCGAACACCGCCAGGGTCACGCCCGCATTCTCGATCTGCATCATGCCGCCGGAGAACACGTCCTTCGCCGTGCCCAACGGCAGGACGTTCTTCAGGAACGGATGCCCCGCGGCCATCGCGGCGAATCCGCAGAGCGCGTACAGCGTTGCGCCGAGCCCTTCGCACACGGCCAGCATCTGCGACGGCATCAGCCGCCGCCAGACCGGATAGCCGTCGCCCAGATAGATCAGCAGCGCGCCGCTTGCGACGATGACGCCGCCCTGAAAGCCGCCGCCGGGCGTGGTCATCGCATGCAGCGCGACGTACAGGCCGAACAGGATGATCACCGGTGCCAGGAAGCGGGAGACAAGAATGGCGGCGTCGCTGCGCGGCAGGATCGGGCGGCCGGGAACCTTTCCGGGACGCGCGCTCAGATGCTCTCCCCGGCCGCCGCGCAGCAGCACGACGGTGCCGGTGACGGCGCAGAGCAGCATGAACTCTTCGCCGAGCGTATCGAAGCCGCGGTAATCGAAATTGACGGCGCTGACCATGTTGGTGACGTGGCGTTCGGCGGTCGCCACGGCATTGATGGCCTCGCCGTACGGCATCGGATGATCGCCGAAGGTCGGCATGTGCATGGCGATGTCCAGCACGGCGGGAAGCAGGCACAGGCAGGCCAGGGCGAACACGATCAGGCGCAGGCGCGGGGTCATTCGCCGCGGTCCCGCCGGTCCGGGTCGCGATCCATGCGGATGCTCGCCAGGGCCGCCAGGAACAGCAGCGGCAGGGCCGCCGTTCCGACCGCCAATTCGGCGAATGCGACGTCCGGTGCCTGCAGCACCATGAACAGCAGCGCGAGCACCAGGCCATTGGCCGCCATCGCCAGCACCTGCCGCCGCGGATCGCGCGACAGCACGACCCCGGTCCCGCCCACCGCGGTCAGCACCAGCAGGAAGGCAACCAGCAGCGTCATTGCCGACCGCGCTGCAACAGGGCGCGGCCGGTGACGTGGGTGCCCGCCGCACCGGCCAGCAGCGTGAGCAGCGCGATCAGAACCACCTTCAGGCTGCGCGGCGAAACGCCGTCGCCTACAAGGGCCGCCACCGCAACGGCTACGCTGACGCACACATTGACGAAGGCGACGCAGTGCAGCCGGTCGAGCGTATCCCTCAGCCGCAGGAACCCGATGCAGCCCAGCCACGTGCAGGCAACGGCCAGCGCCAGCAGCGCGTCGATGATGAGCGGCTTCACAGCCAGCGTTCCAGGAACCGCGCCAGCAACAACGTACCCGGCAGCGACAGCAGGCACAGCGAGAGCGCCAGGTCGATCAGCGCACTCTGGTCGAACGCGAAGGTCATCAGAACCAGCGCCGGGATCGCGATGGCCGTGGCGAGTTGGGCCGCGACGAAGCGCGATCCCGCGCCGCCGTGAAACGCGCTCAGGACGGCGACGGCGAAAGGCGGGGCGAGCGCCAGCAGCGCGAGCATCCAGGGCGTCATGTCGGCGGTTGCTGCGGCTTGACGGGCACCATCTGATGCAGCAGCGTCTCCTTATCGCTCGCCCTTGCCACGAAGCTGTTGGGGGCCAGGGACAAGGCCAGGATCGCCACCGCGCGCGCACCTGATTCGGCGGGCAGCGGCGGCTGGCGCACCAGCTTGCCCGGCGCGGCACGGACAAGGCCAACCGCGACCCTGGCGGTGTCCGTGAGCAGCGACGTCACCACCATCATGGCCACGCGCATCCATCGCAGCCGAAGCCCGAACGGGGTCTCGACCGTGCGATGCGCGACGATGGCATAGACGGCGGCGATCACGCTGGCGCCCAAGCCGGCGAGCACCTCATTGCGGCTGACCTGACCGGCGAGCAGCAGATACGTGGCGGCGAGTTCCGGCCCAGGTTGCAAAGGCGGCCATCATTCGGCCGGCGAACAGCCCGTGGACGCACGAAAATGGGTCGCTGCCGGCATCGCCGCTCTCCGCTGCGAAGCCATAAGCCGCGGCCTGCCGTTCGGTTTCATGGCGGCTGACGGATTATGTGCCTGCGGTGGCACTCATCTGGACGGCGGCCGTACGATCTACTGGGCGCCCTGCTGACGGAACAGCGTATCCGCCGCCTGCTTCTGCGCCGGGGTCAGCACCGCATACAGGGCCGCGAAGGCGGCGACCAGGCGGTCCGCGTCGGCCGCGTATTCATGGCTGATCCGGGCATAGGACCGCATGTTCTGCAGCGCATTCATCGACGGCAGGGCGGCCGAGCGTTGCCGCGCCAGAAGTTCCGTCGCCGCCGCATTGTCGCGCATTTTCTGCGCGAAGGCGTTCCACGCCGGCTCCTGCTCCGGCGTTATCGCCAGCTGCGTCCGCAGCGTCTGGATGCGCTGATCGACCGAAGGTGCCGGCGCCTCCTGGGGCGCCCCCTGGGGCCCACCCTGCGGCACCTGGGCAAGCGCCACGCCGCCGCACGAGCCCAGCAGCAGCGCCGCACCCAGGAACACCGCGCCGGCTCGCGATCGCCCGACTCGCGATTGCATCATGTTCAGCCCGCGATCCGTTCGATATCGGCACCGCAGGCGGCCAGTTTCTGCTCGACCGCCTCGTAGCCGCGATCGAGATGGTAGACCCGGTTCACCACCGTCTCACCCCGCGCCGCCAGTCCGGCCAGGATCAGCGACAGCGACGCCCGCAGGTCGGTTGCCATCACCGGCGCGCCCGACAGTGCCGAAACCCCCCGCACGATCGCCGAGGCGCCGTGCACGTTGATCCGTGCGCCCATGCGATTGAGTTCGGGGACATGCATGAAGCGGTTCTCGAAGATCGTCTCGGTCACCATCGAGGCACCTTCGGCCACCGCCATCAGCGTCATGAATTGCGCCTGCATGTCGGTCGGGAAGCCGGGATAGGGCTCGGTCATCGCATCCGTGCCGTGCAGGCCGTTCAGCCGCTTCACCGACAGGCCGCCGGGCTCCTCGGCGATGTCCACGCCGGCCTCCCGCAGCGTGCGCACCGTCGCCCCCAGATGATCGAGCCGGGCGTGCCGCAGGAACACCGCTCCGCCCGAGATCGCGGCGGCGCAGGCATAGCTGCCTGTCTCGATGCGGTCGGGAATGATCGCATGCTCGGCGCCATGCAGCGCCGGCACGCCGTCGATTACCAGGCGGTCGGTGCCGATACCCTCGATACGCGCGCCCATCGCCACCAGGCACGCGGCGAGGTCGCCGATCTCGGGCTCGCGCGCCGCGTTGGCCAGCACCGTGCGGCCATCGGCCAGGGACGCCGCCATCAGCAGGTTCTCGGTCGCCCCCACCGACACGAACGGCAGCACGATCGTGGCACCCCGCAGCCGGCCCTCGACCCTGCCGTTGATGTAGCCGCCATCCAGGTCGATGCGCGCGCCCAGCTGTTCCAGGCCCTTCAGGTGAAGGTCGATCGGCCGCGCCCCGATCGAGCAGCCGCCTGGCAGCGATACCCGCGCCTCGCCGACACGCGCCAGCAGCGGGCCGAGCACGAGGAAGGAGGCACGCATCTTGCGGACGATGTCGTAGGGCGCCTCGGTATTGCCGATCGCGCCGCCGAGCGACAGCGTTCGGCCGTCGTTGGACAGCGTATCGACGGCAATGCCGTGCTGCAGCAGCAGGGCGGTCATCGTCTCGATGTCCGCGAGCAGCGGCACATTGCTCAACACAAGCCGCTGGTCGGTCAGCAGGCCGGCGGCCATCAGCGGCAGGGCAGCGTTCTTGGCGCCGCCGATGACGATCTCGCCGGCCAGCGGGCGGCCGCCACGAATGCGGATTCGGTCCAAAACGGATCTCCTCGATCAGGGCAAGGCGGTCAGAGGCGCGGCAGCGCGACGCCGCGCTGGTGCATGTACTTACCCGCCTTGTCGGCGTAGCTCGTTTCGCATGCCGACTCGCCCCGCAGGAACAGGAACTGGCAGATACCCTCGTTGGCGTGGATCTTGGCGGGCAGCGGCGTGGTGTTGCTGATCTCGATCGTCACCTGGCCCTGCCATTCGGGCTCCAGCGGGGTGACGTTCACGATGATGCCGCAGCGGGCATAGGTGGACTTGCCCAGGCAGATCACCAGCACGTCGCGGGGGATGCGAAAGTACTCGACGGTGCGCGCCAGCGCGAAGCTGTTGGGCGGGATGATGCAGACATCGGTGCGGCGGTCGACGAAGCTGGCGGCATTGAAGTCCTTGGGATCGATCACCGCGCTGTCGACGTTGGTGAAGATCTTGAACTCGTCGGCGACACGGGCGTCATATCCGTAACTCGAAAGGCCGTAGCTGATCACGCCCTCGCGCTTCTGGGTCTCGACGAACGGCTCGATCATGCCGGTTTCGACGGCCATCCGGCGAATCCAGTGATCGGGCAGCACGGGCATAAACGACTCCGGCCGGCATCGCAGCGGCGGGCGATGGTCTAGCCCAGGCCCCGCCGCCGCTCAATCGGCTTGTCATTCAGCGTTCATGCGGCGGTCATGGGCGCGCTGCCTCGCTCCGGCTCAGGGCACGCGGGCGGGCGGCGGCGGACTGCCGACCTCGGCCTGGTTCTGGCGGATCATCTGCTGCGCCTGCCGCTCCACTAGAGCCGTCTCGCGCTGGCTTTGCGCCGGCGTCGGCGCCACGCCGGCCGCCTGCTCACGCTGCTGGATCGCTGCCCGGCCGCTCGGCTCCGCGCCGCCACCCGACTGCGCCGAGGTGGCGCTGCTGGTCGCCTCACCGGAAACCGCGCCTGCGCTGGCGCCGGATGACCCTCCGGCACCGCCCGCCGAACCGCTGCCCGCGGCCATGGCCGCGGGGCCGGTGGTCAGCACGAAGGCGGCCAGCAAGATCGCCGCCAGCAGCGACGCTGTGCGGGTGACGATCTTCATGTGCAATTCCTTCCCGACCGTTGCCATGGCTTAGACGCGGCCCGGCGCCGGTCGTTCCATGGCCGTCGCCGGCCGGTCGTTCCATGCCGTCACCTGCGGGCGTGGCTGCCATGCCGTGCACGGCCGTCGGGCATCACTGTCGGGGCACACCGCGATGGGCTATGACGCGCGCATGATGCTTCGCCGCGCGCTGATCCTGTCCGCCCTGATGGCGCTGAGCGCCTGCAAGCTGATCGACCAGAACACCTTCGCGCCGTCGCCCGAGGTGCCGGTCAAGCCGCCCGCCCCGCCCGCGCCGGCGCCCGTTGTGGTCGACAAGCGCATCCCGCTGATGACCATCGACTTCACCACGCCCAACCCGCACTACAAGGACCTGCTGGCCTATGCGGTGAAGCAGGCCGAGCAGCGGCGGCCTGACGTGGCGTTCGACGTGGTCAGCGTGGTGCCCGCCGCCGGCGACGCGGTGGCGCAGGAAATCGCCGCCTCGCACGGCAGCGACGAGGCCACCCAGGTCATGCAGGCGATGATCGCTCTGGGCGTGCCTGATACCCGCATCCACCTGGGTGCCCGCACCCAGCCCGGTCTCGCCCAGCGCCAGGTCCTTGTCTACGTCCGCTGAGCGCGGTCCGGCGGCCCTTGCCGATTCCGCGCGGCTGCAAGGGCTCGGCCTGCTGCTGCTGACGGCGTGTTCCTGGGGCCTGAACTGGCCCGTGGCCAAATTCCTGCTCACCGAGATGCCGCCGTTCTCGATGCGCGCGGTGTGCTGCGCCGTGGCCACCGGCTTCGCCTTCGCGCTGGCCGCGGCGCGCGGCGAGACGATGTCTGTGCCGATGGCGCAGTGGCCGCGGCTGATCGTGTTCGCGACGCTGAATTTCGGCGCCTTCATCGTGCTGACGACCCTCGCACTGACCTGGCTGCGCGCGTCGGAGGCGGTGATCGTTACCTACACGCTGCCGATATGGGCGGCCCTGATCGCCTGGCCGGTGCTCGGGGAGCGCCCGACCCTGATGGCGGTGCTGGCGCTGGTGCTCGGCCTGTCGGGTGTCGCCCTGCTGGTCGGTATCGATTTTTCAGCGTCGATGCTGGCGAAGCTGCCCGGGGTCGCGATGGGACTGGTCGCGGCGATGCTGTTCGGGCTCGGCACGGTCCTCGGCAAGCAGCGGCCCTTGGCGCTGCCGCCGGTGGTCGGCGTCGCCTGGCAGCTGGCGCTCAGCCTGGGGCCCGTCGCCGCCTTGGCCCTGACCGAACGGCACGACTGGTCGGCGCTGACCCCGCTCGGCTGCACCGCCATCCTGTTCGTCGCAGCACTGCCGATGACGCTCGCCTACGTCGCCTGGTTTCGCGCGCTTCGGCTGCTGCCGGCAGCCACCGCGGCGACCGGCGTGCTGATCTCCCCGGTGGTGGGCGTGGTGGGATCGGCGCTGCTGCTCGGCGATCCGCTCGGCCCTCGCCAGCTCGGCGCGCTGGGTCTGACGCTCACCGGCGTCGGCCTGGCGGCGCTTCGCCCGGACCGGCGTTTCTCCGCCGGTGATCGAGGGCGACATGACCGAAACCAGTGATCTGCATCATAGATGACGGGTTCGCGACGGACCATTATACCCTCGACGCCACGCAATCCGCCGCGATGAAGGCACGCTTGCCCATGCACCCGTTCCACGCCCATTGCCGCAAGGCGCTCGAGGATATTCGGGGGCAGGGCCGCTACCGCCGCTTCACCCCGCTCGCCAAGCAGGCCACGCGGTTCCCCCTGTATCGCCGCGCGGACGGCACCGAGATCCTGGTCTGGTCCTCCAACGACTATCTCGGCATGGGCGGCGATCCGGTGGTGGTGGACGCCGCCTGCGAGGCCGCGCGGAGCATGGGTGCCGGCGCCGGCGGCACGCGCAACATCGGCGGCACCAGCCTGGTGCACGACGCGCTGGAGGCCGAGCTGGCCGACCTGCACGCCAAGCAGGCCGCGCTGCTGTTCACCTCGGGCTTCGTCGCCAACCAGGCGGCGCTGTCCACGATCCTCAATTCGGCGCCCGACTGGCACGTGTTCTCCGACGAGAAGAACCACGCCTCGATGATCGCCGGGATCAAGGGCGCCAGGGCGACCTGCCGCATCTTCCGCCACAACGACCTCGATCACCTCCAGGACCTGCTGGCCTCGGCACCCGCCGCCGTGCCGAAGCTGGTCGCGTTCGAGAGCGTCTATTCGATGGATGCCGACATCGCGCCGATCGGCGCGGTCTGCGATCTGGCCCGGCGCTACGGCGCGCTGACCTACCTCGATGAGGTGCATGCCGTCGGCCTGTATGGTCCGGACGGCGCCGGCGTCGCCTCCCGCGACGGCGTGGCCGCCCGCGTCGATGTGATCGAAGGCACGCTGGCCAAGGGCTTCGGCTGCCAGGGCGGCTACATCGCCGGCGATGCGGACGTGGTGGACTACATCCGCTCCACCGCCGCCGGCTTCATCTTCACCACCTCGATGCCGCCGATGGTGGCCGCGGCGGCGCTCGCCAGCATCCGCCGCGTGCGCGCCGACACCGCCCGCCGCGCCCGGCTGTTCGAGCGGGCCGAGACGCTGAAGGCCCGGCTCGACGCGGCGGGGTTGCCCGACTGCCCTCCGACAGCCATATCGTGCCGGTGCATATCGGCGATGCGGCGCGCTGCACCGAGGTCAGCCGGCGCCTGCTGGAGGAGTTCGGCATGTATGCAACGCCGATCAACTACCCGACCGTCCCGCGCGGCGCCGAGCGCCTGCGGCTGACGCCGACGCCGCTGCACACCGATGCCATGATGGACCGCCTGATCGACGGCCTGTCCGCCATCCTGCGCCCGGCGGGGCGGCTCGCCGCCTAGCCGCCTCGACGCCGCCCGCCTTAGTTGCGGGCGGTGCCGCGCGCCGCGTCCACCGCGCGCTCGATGTCGGCGCCCTCCACCGCCCCGGAAACCAAGGCGTCGCCGATCACCATGACCGGCGTGCCCTCGATCCCCAGGTCATGCGCCAGCTTGATGTTCGCATCCAGCCGCTGCTGGATAGCCGGATCGTTCATGTCCTGCTGAAGCCGAGGCCAGTCGAGCCCGGCGTTCACCGCCAGCGTGTGGATCATGTCCATCGTGGTGTCGGGCGGCGCCTGCATGATCGCCTCGCGCAGCTTCTCGTAGCCGCCCTGGCGTTGCGCGGCGAGCAGCGCCTTCGACCCGAGCACGCTGGCCGGGCCCAGGATCGGCAGGTCCTTGAACACCAGCTTCACATTGGGGTCCTGCTGCAGCACATCCGCCATGGTCGGGTTGAGGTGGCGGCAATATGGGCAGCGCGTGTCGAAGAACTCGACGATCGTCACATTCCCCTTCGGATTGCCGATCGAAGGATCGGCGGGATCGGACAGCGCCGCGTGCTGCGCGGTGATCGCCGCCTTCGACGCCGCCGCCTGCTGGTCCGCCTCGTCCGCCTGCAGCGCGGTCACCGCGTCGCGCAGGATGGTGGGGTCCCGCTTCAGCGCCTCGCGGACGATCTGCACGATCTCGGCCCGCTGCGCCGCCGTGAACGATGACCCGGCATCCGCCGGCACCGACAGCGCAGCGGAGCCGGAGGGGGCAGGGCCAGGGACAGCGGAAGGGGCAGCGGAAGGGGCGGGGGCGGCGGCGAGGCCGGTGGCCACGCAGGCCGCCAGCAGGGCCATTTTTCGGAGCGGGCGGGTCGGAGAGGCTGGCGACATGCGGTGGCATCCTTCGCGGGATGGTGTTGCCGGTGGCGGTGAAGGCGTCTATGGCACGGACCCTCGCCGGACTGAAAGCAGTTCGCTTCCCGGCCCGCGCCTGACGGCTTGCATTGGGGGTTTGGTAGGTTGCGCAGCGTGCTTTCGGTCTTGCGGTCCCGCGCCTTCCTGTTCCGGCTGCGGGCCTGGGTTCTGTTGCTTCCGGCCTTGGCGCTGACCAGCTGCGGCGCTGCCAACTCCCTGAAAAACACCTTCTTCGGACCGCCCGGTCCGGCACCCGGGCAGATCGGCAACGTCACCGGGTTCCTGGGGGGTGTCGCCGCCGATGAGCCGCGCGCCGCGCTCGCCGCGCGCGACATCCTCTCGGCCGGCGGCACCGCCGCCGACGCCGCGGTGGCGCTGGGGCTGATGCTGTCGGTGACGCTGCCCTCCCGCGCTGGCCTCGGCGCCGGCGGCGCCTGCCTCGCCTATTCGCCCGATACCGCCTCGGTCAACCAGGGCGTGCCGGAAGCGATCCTGTTCCCCGCCATCCCGGCCGGCACCGGGCCGCAGGCCGATCGCCCGGCGGCCGTGCCGATGTTGGCACGCGGCCTCTACGCGCTGCAGGCGCGCTATGGCCGGATGCAATTCGAATCACTGATCGCACCGGCCGAGCTGGCGGCGCGCTTCGGTGTGCCGGCGTCCCGCGCCCTGGTGCAGGACCTTTCGGTCGTGGCGGGACCGCTGATCGCCGATCCGGTATCAGCCGCCGTATTCGCACCGGGCGGCCAGCCGCTGACCGAGGGGCAGCAGCTGATCCAGCCCGATCTTGCGGCGACGCTTTCGCAACTGCGCGTCGGCGGCGTCGGCGACCTCTACCAGGGCACGCTGGCGCACCGGCTGGCACAGCAGTCGCCGCTCGCCGGCGGTCCGATCACGCTGAGCGAACTGCACGAAGCCCTGCCGGCCAATGTGCCGGCGCTCACCATCGACACCGGCCACGACAAGATTGCGTTCCTGCCGCCGCCGGCCGATGGCGGTCTGGCGGCGGCGGCGGCCTATGTCGTGCTCCAGCACAACCCGGCATCGCTGCAGGCGGCGGATGCCCGGGCCATGGCGGTCGCGGCGCAGTGGCGCGCGGCCGGTGGCGACCCGATGGCACTGCTGCACGCTGACGTGTCCGCCGCGACGCTGCCGCCGCTGCCCGCCTCCACCACCTTCGCCACGCTGGACCGCAACGGCAATGCCGTGGTGTGCGCAATCAGCATGAACAACCTGTTCGGCACCGGCCGGACGGTGCCGGGCATGGGCTTCCTCCTCGCCGCATCGCCCGCCAGCGTGCCACCGCCGCTGCTCGCCGCGGCAATCGCCTGGAACGCCAACATCCATGCCTTCCGCGCCGAAATCGGCGGCTCCGGCCAGGCCGGGGCACCCCTCGCGGTGGCGGACGGGCTCATCAACACGCTGCGCAGCGGACGGCCGATGCCGATTCCGGTGCCCGATCCGGGGCGGGCGAACGTGATCGCCTGTTCGGACTACCTGCCAGGCAACAGCGGCTCCTGCGGCTGGGCCACCGACCCGCGCGGCGCCGGCCTCGCCATCGGCGGCAACTGACGTGGCGCCGCGGGCGGGCTCATGACCCTCAAGATCGGCCGCGGCGCGTCGGCCCCGCCCTTCCTGGTGATGGACGTGATCGCCGCCGCCAATGCGCGGCAGGCGGCGCTGCCGCCCGGGGCGCCGCAACGTCATCCGCATGGAGGTCGGCCAGCCCGGCACCGGCGCACCCCGCGGCGCGCGGGAGGCCGCGGCAGCGGCGCTGCGCAGCGGCGACCCGCTGGGCTACACCGAAGCGTTCGGCCGCGCCTCGCTGCGCGCCCGGATCGCCGCCCACTACCGCGACTGGTACGGGCTCGACGTGCCGGCGGCGCGCATCGCCGTCACCGTCGGCGCCTCCGGGGCGTTTCCGCTGGCCTTCCTCGCCGCGTTCGATCCGGGCGACCGCGTGGCGCTGGCCGCGCCCTACTACCCGCCCTACGTGAACATCCTGACCGCGCTCGGCATGACCCCCGTGATCCTGCCCACGGGCATGGACACGCGGTTCCAGCCGACCGTGGCAATGCTGCAGCGGCTGGACCCGCCGCCCGACGGCCTGATCGTGGCCAGCCCATGCAACCCGGCGGGCACCATGCTGCACCCGGACGAACTCGCCGCCATCGCCGCCTGGTGCGCGCGGGCCGGCGTGCGCCTGATCAGCGACGAGATCTACCACGGCCTGAACTATGCCGCGCCGCTCGCCACCGCCGCCGCGCTGAACCCGGCTGCGGTGGTGGTCAACAGCTTCTCCAAGTACTTCTCAGCATGACCGGCTGGCGCATCGGCTGGCTGGTGCTGCCCGAGGATCTGGTCCGTCCGGTCGAGTGCCTGGCGCAGAACCTGTTCATCAGCGCTCCGCACATCGCCCAGGTCGCCGCCGAGGCGGCGTTCGACTGCCACGACGAACTGCAGGCCAATGTCGCGCGGTACCGCCGCGCCCGCGACCATCTGGTGGCCGCCCTTCCACGGGCCGGTTTTCCGCATCTGAGCCCGGCCGAGGGCGCTTTCTACCTCTACGCCGACATCACCGACCGCTCGAACGACAGCGTCGCGTTCTGCGCGCGGATGCTAGCCGAGGCGGGCATCGCCGCCACGCCCGGCGTCGATTTCGACCATGCGCGCGGGGCCGGCTTCGTGCGGTTCAGCTATTGCGGCCCCGAGGCCGACATGCGCGAGGCGGCTTCCCGTCTGGCGGCCTGGCGCTGATCGGCGATCGACGGGGGGCTTGCATTTCGTGCAGGTCTGCTAGGCTCGCGGCGGCCGCCGATCACGCCACCGTCAACTGGACCCCATGCGCATGACCGATTCCGACTTCGACCCCTTCGCCAGCTACGATCCAGGCGCTTATTTCTGCGAGTTGAGCGCGGACCGGCCCGGCGATCCGGGGGCGGCGGCGCATGTGCGGCGCTCGATCGCCGCCATCGGGCTCGAGGCGCTGCGCACCCGTGCCGCGGCGGCCGAGAACGACCTGATCAATCTCGGCGTCACCTTCACGGTCTATTCCGAGGCGACCGCGATCGACCGCATCCTGCCGTTCGACTGCATCCCGCGCATCCTGACGGCATCGGAATGGCGGCTGCTGGAGGCGGGGGTTAAGCAGCGCGTCGCGGCACTCAACCTGTTCCTGCACGACATCTACCACGACGCCAGGATCGTGAAGGACGGCATCGTCCCGGGCGACCTCGTGTTCGGAAACAGCAACTACCGGCCGGAGATGAAGGACTTTCCGGTCCGCTTCGGCACCTATGTGCATATCTGCGGCATCGACATCGTGCGCGACCATGCCGGCGAATTCTGCGTCCTGGAGGACAATGCGCGCACGCCTTCCGGCGTGTCCTACGTCGTCGAGAACCGTCACCTGATGCACCGCGCTTTCCCCGACATGATGGCCGGGATGCGGCTGCGCCCGGTCGACGATTACGGCCGCCGGCTGCGCGAGGCGCTGACCGAGATCGCGCCCGAAGGCGTCGGCGATCCGCAGGTCGTTCTGATGTCGCCCGGCATCTACAACTCGGCCTATTTCGAACACGTCTTCCTGGCGCGCGAGATGGGCGTGCCGCTGGTCGAGGGCGCCGACCTGTTCGTCGAGGACGACCGCGTCTGGATGCGCACCACCGGCGGGAAATGGCCGGTGCATACGATCTATCGCCGCATCGGCGACGACTTTCTCGATCCCACCGTGTTCCGCGCGGACAGCATGCTGGGCGTTCCGGGCATCATCAACGCCTGGCGGCGCGGCCACGTTACGCTGGCCAACGCGGTCGGCACCGGCGTTGCCGACGACAAGGCGATCTATGCCTACATGCCGCGCATCATCCGCTATTACCTGGCCGAGAACGCCATCCTGCCCAACGTGCAGACCAATATCTGCCGCGAGAAGGAAGGACTGGAGTACACGCTCGCCAATCTCGACAAGCTGGTCACCAAGCCGGTCGGCGAATCGGGCGGCTACGGCATCACCATCGGCCCGCGCGCCAGCAAGACGGAGTTGGAGGCATCGCGCGCCTTGATCCTGAAGGATCCGGCGAATTGGATCAGCCAGCCGATGATCTCCCTGTCCGTGGCGCCGACCCTGACCGATCAGGGCATCCGGCCGCGCCACCTCGACCTGCGTCCCTTCGCCGTCACCGGCCGCGACACCTGGGTGCTGCCCGGCGGCCTGACGCGGGTCGCACTGAAGGAGGGGAGCCTGATCGTGAATTCCTCCCAGGGCGGCGGCTCCAAGGATACCTGGGTTCTGGCGGAGGGCTGAGAGCATGGCACGCGAAACGCCGCTTCTCGCCCGCTATGCCGAGAGCCTGTTCTGGGTAGCCCGCTACCTGGAGCGCGTAGAGAACATCGCCCGGCTGATCGACGTCACCCAGACCTTCGAGAGCCCGGGCCGCGAGTCGGAAGCCTGGTTCGCGATGATCCGCATCAACGCCGACGAGGAGGGTTTCGCCAAGCGCGGCCTCACGCCGGACGCCGACGACGTCAAGCGGTACTACCTGCTCGATCGCGAGAACCCCAACAGCATCCCCTCGGCCATGGAGTCGGCGCGCACCAACGCCCGCACGCTGCGCCCGATCATCTCCACCGAGATGTGGATGCAGCTCAACATGATGCACCGCGAATTGCTGTCGATCCAGGAAGCGGAACTCAACGGCGATCACCTGTCGCGCCTGTGCGCGCGCATCAAGATGGGCGTCCAGGAGCATACCGGCATCACCGAGGGCACGTTCTTCCGCGACCAGGGGTATTTCTTCTACATGCTGGGGCGGCTGATCGAGCGTGCCGACCAGATGACGCGCCTGATCGACATCCGCTACCACCTCCTGGTGCCGATCGGCGACGAGCAGCGCCGCGTGGCGGAGCTGACGCAGTGGGGCGGGGTGCTGCGCGCCGCCGCCGGTCATCACGCCTTCCGTCGCATCGCGCCGCCCGACTTCAAGCCGTCCGACGTCGTCGGCTTCCTGCTGACCAACCGCTCCTTCCCGCGCAGCGTGCTGCTGTGCGTCGGGCAGATGGAATGGCATCTGACACAGCTGCGCTCCACCTATGGCCTGCGCGGCACGGTCCCGGCCCTGGAGCGGGTGGAGGAGGTGCGGGCCGCGCTGCTGGGCCGCCACGTCGATGCGATGATCGCCGATGGCCTGCATGATTTCCTCGATGCGATCCAGCGCGACCTGATCCTGCTCGGCGCCGAAATCGGAACCGCGTTCTTCCGCGACTGGCGGCCGCTGGCGCCACCGCCGGAGGAAGCAACGCAGTCGCAATCGCAAGGGATCGGGTAGCCGTCGCAACCGGCGGATGGCCGCACCGCCGCCGGCGTCCCAGATTGTGGTCATGGAACACACACAGAAAATCAACCTGACTCCTGACGAACTGCTGTGGGACAAGGTCCTCCGCCGCGAGCCGGGCGACTTCCTCTATGCCGTCACCACGATGGGCGTGTTCTGCCGCCCCGGCTGCCCCAGCCCGCGCCCCCTGCGCAAGAACGTCCGCTTCTTTTCCGGCGTCACCGAGGCCGAGGCAGCCGGTTTCCGCGCCTGCCGCCGTTGCGACCCCAAGGGTGAGCGCGCCCGCCTCGCACAGGACGTCGTGCGCGACGCTAGCGCATTCATCGAGGCGTCCGAGGACATGCCCTCCCTGGAGGTGCTGGCGAAACGGTCGGGCTACTCGCGCTTTCACTTCCTGCGAATGTTCCGCGACCATACCGGGCTGACGCCGCGCAGCTATGCCGAGGGCGTCCGCGCCCGCCGCCTGCATGCCGCGCTGGCGGACGGCGAACGCGTGGCGGACGCCGTCGCAGGGGCCGGCTACGGCTCGGAAAGCCGCGTCTATGAACGAACCGGCACGCTGCTCGGCATGACCCCCGGCGCCGCACGGCGCGGCGGGGCCGGAGAGGTGATCCGCACCGCCTTCGCAGACTGCCCGTTCGGGCGCCTGCTGGTGGGTGCGACCGATGCCGGCGTCTGCTTCATCGGCTTCGCCGAACCTGACGACGCGCTGCTGGGCGATCTGCGGCGGCGCTTCCCGCGCGCGCGCATCGTCGCCGACGATGCGGCGCTGGCGGACGCCGTCGGTGCGGTGCTGGCCTTCATCGAGGAACCCAAACAGGCACTCGACCTGCCACTCGACCTGCGCGGCACTGCGTTCCAGCTGCGGGTCTGGCAGGCGCTGGTGAGCATCCCGCCGGGCGAGACCCGCACCTATGGGCAACTGGCCGCGATGGTCGGCAACACCAAGGCGGTGCGCGCCGTGGCCCGGTCCTGCGCGACCAATCCGGTGTCGCTGGCCGTTCCATGTCATCGCGTGGTCGGCAGCGACGGCGACCTAACCGGCTATCGCTGGGGCGTGCCGCGCAAGCGCGCGCTGCTCGACCGCGAGCGGCAGGCGGCACCGCGACGGTAGGACAGGCGGAACCGGGCGCCGATCGATGTGTTGTCAGCCAAACCGAAGCGAGGTGAGGCGATGCAGACCGAGCAGCGAACGACCGACGACGTTCATCCCGAAGGTGCCGTGACGATATCGCCGGTTGAGGCGCGCCAGGGCGTGAAACTGGGCGTCATGCGCTGGGTGCTCGGCATTTCCATTCTGCTGGCGGTTGTCGGCGTGGCGATCGCGTATATCATCGCCTGATATCACCCGCCCGCTGACCCTGATTCTCCGATGACAGCAGAAGCCTTCATCGCAAGGGGCAGCCAAATGGCGGCTCGCGATGACGAGACCCGATGCCAAAACCTGTTGGCCTGAGCACGCTTGGCATCAGAACAGCGAATACCCGCCGTCGATGACGAAGGTATCGCCGGTGTGGTATTTCGCAGCACTGCTCATCAGATAAACGGCGATCCCGCCGAAATCGTCGCCCGTGCCCCATCGGCGCATCGGGATGCGCGGCATCACGTTGCCGGAGAATTTCGGATTGGAAACGGCATTGGCCGTCATGTTCGTCTCGATCCATCCCGGCAGGATGGCGTGCGCGCGAACGTGATACCTTGCGAATTCCACCGCCATCGCCCGGCACATCGAGATCATGCCGCCCTTTGTCGCCGCGTAGTGCTCGCTGCGCGGCGCCGCCTCGATCGCTGCCAGCGACGCGGTACCGACAAGCACGCCGCCGTCGCCACGCGCGACCATGTGGCGTGCGGCCGTGCGGAAGGTGAAGAACGCACCGTCGAGATTGACGCGCATCACCCGCCGCCATTCCTCGGCGCTCATGTCCAGGAAGGATTTCTGGCCGCGGCCGCTGACCCCCGCGTTGGCGAAGCACCCATCGACGCGCCCCATCGCGTCGAGTGTCGCGGCGAAGGCTGCCTCCACTGCCGCCTCGTCACCGACATCGCAAGTCAGCGCCAGGACGCGCCGCCCGCTCGCCGCAAGCTCGGCGCGCGCCGCCTCGTTCTTGTCGGCGTTGGTTCCCCAGATGGCGATGTCGGCTCCGGCCTCGGCAACGGCCTTCGCCATGCCCAGGCCGATGCCGCTGTTGCCGCCGGTGACCAGCGCGACCTTGCCGGTGAGGTCGAAGGGTTGATACGCCATGTCAGCGTGCGCCCGTCGGGATGTCCTTGAACGCGACATCCTTGTCCACGCGGACATCGCCGGGCAAGCCCAGCACACGCTCGGCGATGATGTTGCGCAGGATCTCGTCGGTGCCGCCTGCGATGCGCAGCGACGGCGAGGACATGAAGGCTTCCTCGAACACCCCGGCCAGCGGCACCGCCTTGCCGGTCATGCTGCCCGCCATGCCCAGCAGGTCCATGCCGTAGGCCGCGATGTCCTGCATCTTGCTGGCCGTCACCAGCTTGTTGATCGAAGATTCCGGCCCCGGCGTCTGCCCTCGCGACATCGAGGTGAGCGTGCGGTATTTGGTGAACTCCAGCCCCTGGGAGCGCACGTACCAGTCGGCCAGTTTTTCCTGCACGCCGGCATTGTCCAGCGCCGGCCCGTCCTCCAGCTCCAACCCCCGCGCCAGCTCCATCAGGTCATCGACATCCGGCCCGCGCCCCGACCCCGCCACCACGCGCTCGTTCATCAGCGTGGTGATCGCCACCTTCCAGCCGCCGCCGACCGGCCCGAGACGCTGGCTGTCAGGGATGCGCACGTCGCGGAAATACACCTCGTTGAAATGCGAGGCGCCGGACATCTGCTTGATCGGCCTGATCTCGATGCCCGGCGTTTTCATGCTGAGAAAGAAGTAGGTCAGTCCCTTGTGCTTGGGCGCATCGAAGTCGCTGCGCGTCACCAGCACGCCGTAATCGGAATAGTGCGCGCCGGAGGTCCAGATCTTCTGCCCGTTGATCACCCAGTCGTCGCCGTCGCGCTCGGCGCGGGTGCGCAGCGCGGCAAGGTCCGATCCGCCGGCGGGCTCGGAGAACAATTGACACCACACTTCGTCCGCCCGCAGCGCGGCAGGGGCGAAGCGGTCGCGCTGCGCCTGGGTGCCCCAGCTGCAAAGGGTGGGCAGGCACATGCCCAGGCCGATGGTGAAGAAGCTGGTGAGGACTTTGTAGTTCGTTTCCTCCTGCTGGTAGATCACCTGCTGCATCGGCGTGCCGCCCTGGCCGCCCCATTCCCTGGGCCACGCGATACCGGCAAAGCCCGCCTCGGCCTTCTTCTTCTGAAAGGCGCGGGCTTCATCGAGCGCGCCGGGCGCGTCCTGTCCGGCGCGGTAGCCTTCGGCCTCGCCCGGCTTGCGCCGCTCGGCATTGGCATCCAGGAAGGCGCGCGCCCTGGCGCGGAACTCGGCCTCATCGGGCGTGTCGTCGAAATCCATCGTCGCTCTCCTGTCAGGCCGCGGCGGCGTCGTTGCGGGTGCGCAGTTCGGCGATCAGCCGATGCTTCCATTCGCGCGCGCTGCCGAGCGTGAGGCCCAGCAGTTTGGCGCGGCGGTAGTGCAGGTGGCAGTCGAAGGCCCAGGTGAAGCCCATGCCGCCATGCGTCTGGATGTTCTCCTTCGCCGCCTGCCAGCCGGCCTCGGTGGCGGCGATGCGCGCCAGCGCCGCGGCGACCGGCAGCTCGGCGGCATCCTTCGACAGCGCCCAGGCGCCGTAATAGGCGTTGGAGCGCGCCAGCTCGACCGCGACATAGACGTCCGCCAGCTTGTGCTTGATCGCCTGGAAGGACCCGATCGGCCGGCCGAAGGCGTAGCGTTCCAGGGCATAGTCGCGCGCCATGTCGAGTGCGGCCTGCGCGCCGCCCACCTGCTCGAACGCCATCATGATCGCGGCACGGTCGAGCAGCGCACGCACATCGCCGCCATCCGACAGCCGCTCGGCGGGTGCGCCGGTGAAGGTGATGCGGGCATGCGAGCGACTGGGGTCGATGGTCGCCACGCTCTCGCGCGCGACGCCCGGACCGGTCAGATCGACGACATGGAGCGCGCCGCCACGGACCGCGACCACCGCGATATCGGCGATGTCGCCATCCGGGACGGGCACCTTGGCGCCGGAGAGGCGGCTATCGGTGACCGTTGCATCCAGCCTGCGCGGATCGGCGATGCCGGGCCGCTCGGCGATGGCGAAGGTGCCGATGGTTTCACCCGATGCCAGTTTCGGCAGATATGTCTGCTTTTGCGCCGTGGTGCCGAAGCGCAGGATCGCTTCGCTCGCGAGATAGACCGAGGAGCCGAATGGCACGGGTGCCAGGGCGTAGCCGATCTCCTCGGCCAGCACGCAGACCGCGAGGTGCCCCAGACCGGCGCCGCCGTATTCCTCGGGGACCGCCGCACCGGTCCAGCCCATCGCGGCGATGTCTCGCCACAGCGCGCGGTCGAAGGGTTCGTCGCTCTCCAGCACGCGGCGTGCCGTGGTGGTTGGGCAGCGTTCGCGCAGGAACTTCCGCGCCTCGTCGCGCAGCTGTTTCAGTTCGTCCGGGAAATCGAAGTTCACGACGGTTTCCTCGCGTCTTTTCGCGTGCGTTATGCGGCCAGCCTTGCCGATTTCATCCCCGGCCGCAATGCCGGCACCCGACTGGCGGCCAGGGCGGCCCGCGGCTAGGCTCAGCGCAAGAAGAATGGGGAGATGACCGATGGCCGATCAGGAGTTGGCTGCGCTGCGCGCCATGCTCACCGCGCGCCCGCGCATCACGGATCTGCACGAGCGGCGCAAGGCGTTCGACACCAACGCGCAGACGTTCCCGCTCGGCGCCGATGTGATCGCCGAACCAACCACCGCCAACGGCGTGCGGGCGGAATGGACGACGACACCGGGCGCCGACCCGAACCGCGTCGTGCTGTACGGCCACGGTGGCGGCTATGTGTTCGGCTCGCTCGACAGCCATCGGCACCTGTGCGCCGCGGCGGGCCGGGCCGCGGGTTCGCGCGTGCTGGCGCTCGATTACCGCCTCGCACCCGAGCATCCGTTTCCGGCCCCGGTCGAGGATATGGTGGCCGCCTACCGCCACGTTCTCGGCCTCGGCATCGCACCGGCACATATCGCGCTTGCCGGGGACAGCGCGGGCGGCGGCTTGGTGGTGGCGGGGATGGTGGCAATCCGCGATGCCGGCCTGCCGCAACCGGCCTGCGGCTGGTGCATCTCGCCCTGGGTGGACATGGAGGCGATCGGCGGCAGCATGGAAACCCGCGCCCAGGCCGACCCCACGGTACAGCGCGAAACCATCCTGGAGGTCGCTCAGACCTATCTGGCCGGCGCCGATCCGCGCTCGCCGCTGGCCGCACCGCTCTATGCCGATCTGCACGGCCTGGCACCGCTGTTCATCCAGGTCGGCGCGGCAGAGACGCTGCTCGACGACGCCGTCCGACTGGCCGGCGTGGCAGGTGCCGCGGATGTGGCGGTCCGGCTCGATATCTGGCCGGAGATGATCCATGTCTGGCACCTCTTCCACCCGATGCTCGGTGCCGGCAAGCGCGCGATCGCGGAGGGCGGCGCCTTCATCCGCGCCGCCATGAGGTAGCGTCAGGCCAGCAGGACATGCCTCACATCATCGCCCGTCTCCGCATCGATCACGGCAAACGCGATGCCTGCCGCTGACCATGCGCGCAGCGTATCGACCGTGACGTAGCGAAGACCCACGGTGTCGTAGAGACGAGCCTGCGCATAACGCTTCACGAGAATGGGGCGGCCATTGGCTGACGCCGTCATCGATACCTCCTTCAGTTGGTGCGACCCGGCGAACTATGCCGCAAACGCGTCGAACACTTCGGCAATCGCCTTGAGTTGATTTCCGGCGGCCGATGAGGGGACGATGATCGGCGTGGTGACGCCGGCGTCGCGCCATTCCGCCAGCCGGTCGCGCACCTTGGCCGCAGGTCCGAACAGGGTGTTGTCGGCCAGCCAGCGGTCGGTCAGGTATTGCGGCACGTCGTCGCGCCGGTCGGTCGCGATCGCCTGCTCGATCGTCAGCATCTCCTCCATGTAGCCGGCCTCCTTCCAGTAGTTCCGGTAGTTCGGCAGGAAGGCGTAGCTGGTCAGCGTGCGCCGGTTCACTGCAAGCGCGGCCGCAACATCGTCGCTGATGCAGGTCGGGATCATGTTGCCGATGAAAAAATCGGGATCGCTCCGCTTGCCCGTTGGAAGCGCCTCCAGCGAGTGCCGCATGTGCGACAGGCAGGCGTTGGCGAAAACCACGCCCTGACCGATCTCACCGGCCAGCGCCACCATGCGTCGCCGCAGGGCCGCGACGATCACCGGCGGCATCGCGCCTGCATTGTCGGTCGCCTGCAGTTTCTCGATGAAGGCGCGCGTATCCGCCAGCGGCTTGCCGGGGGTCACGCCCATGCGGATATGCGCCGGCTCATGGCTGATGCCGACCCCGAAGCGGAAACGCCCGCCCGAAACCTCGTGCAGGAAGGCGGCGTGGTGCGCGAACTCGCCGGCCGTTGCGGCATAGATCGGCGCGATCGCGGTGCCGAACGGGATGCGTTCGGTATTCCAGGCGAGCGCGTGGCAGAGCGAGAGGTTGCTGTACATGCTCGGCACATAGATGCCGGCGAAGCCGCGCCGCTCGATCTCGCGCGCCAGCTCGATCGTGGCGCGGCGGCGCCCGGGGACGGCAACCAGGCTGATCGCGGGCAGGGGGGTCGGCATCGGCGGTTCCTTTCTCCGGTCCGGCGCAGCGTGTACCGTCGGCCGGCCATTGGGGAAGCCCGCGGGGACATGCCATGACGGACAAGGTCGCGATCGGCGTCGGCTGGATGGAGCTGCCCTTCGCCGATGCCGCCGGCTACTGGCGCTGGGTCGATATGTGCGAGGCGGGCGGCATCGACTCGATCTGGCAGACCGACCGGCTGATCAGCCGCACGCCGATCCTGGAGTGCATGACCGCCATGGCCGCTCTGGCGGGCCGCACGCGGCGGCTCAAGTTCGGCATGAACGTGGTGTCGCTGGCGCTGCGCGATCCGGTCCTGCTGGCCAAACAGTGCGCGACCATCGACGTCCTGTCGGAGGGCCGGCTGCTGCCCGGCTTCGGCATCGGCAGCCCACTCGGCCCCGAGTGGCAGGCGCTGGGCATCGACACCGCCACGCGCGGCCGCCGCACCGATGAGGGGCTGACGGTGATCCGCCGGCTGTGGACCGAGGACTCGGTGGACTTCGAGGGACGCTTCGTGACGCTGCGCGGCGCCTCGATCGCGCCCAGGCCGGTGCAGCCGGACCTGCCGATGTGGATCGGCGGCGGCTCGGCGGCGGCGGTGCGGCGCACCGCGCGCTTCGGCACCGGCTGGCAGGCCGGCCCCGAGACTCCCGCCGAGGTCGCCGCCATCGTCGCCGCCATCAAGACAGCAGCGCAGGAGGAAGGCCGCAGCATCGACAGCGACCACTACGGCGCCGCGTTCCCCTACCGCTTCGGCCGCCCCGACGATCCGGGCGTGGAGGCGCTGATGGCGGCCTATCGCAAGCGCACCGGCAACGACCCGGCGGCCTATTTCGCCATCGGCGATGCGGATATCATCGTCGAGCGGATTGCGGCCTATATCGCGGCCGGCGCGTCGAAGTTCATCCTGCGCCCGGCAGGGCGCGGCGGCGACGACGCGATGGCGCAGACGCGCCGCCTGATCGACGAAGTGCTGCCACGCGTCGCCGCACGGTGGCCGAAGCACCACAAGCGCATGGAGGCCGCACAATGATCCGTCGCAGAACGCTCCTCGCTGGCACCACCGCCGCACTCGCCATGCCCGCCGTCGCGCGCGGCGCGGCAGCGCAGGTGCTCAAGATCGTCCCGCAGGCCGATCTCGGCGTGCTGGATCCGGTCTGGACCACGACCTATCAGACCCGCGATCACGGCTTCATGGTGTTCGACACGCTGTTCGGGCTGGACGACGCCTTCAAGGCGCAGCCGCAGATGGCCGACGGGGTCGCCACCGAGGATGCGGGCAAGACGTGGCGCATCACCCTGCGCCCCGGGTTGATGTTCCACGACGGCACAAAGGTGCTGGCGCGAGACGCGGCTGCCAGTGTCAAACGCTGGGGCGCGCGCGACGCCTTCGGCCAGGCGCTGATGGCGGCAACCGACGAGATCACGGCCCCCGACGACCGCACGCTGGTGTTCCGGCTGAAATACGCCTTCCCGCTGCTGCCCGACGCGCTGGCCAAGACCCCGCCCAGCATGTGCCCCATCATGCCCGAGCGGCTCGCGCAGACCGATCCGTTCAAGCAGGTGACGGAGATGGTCGGCAGCGGGCCGTTCCGCTACATCGCCGCCGAGCGGGTGGCCGGCGCGCGCGTCGTCTACGAGCGCTTCACCGGCTACGTGCCACGCTCCGGCGGCACGCCGCAGGGCACCGCCGGGCCGAAGATCGTGCATTTCGATCGGGTCGAGTGGCAGATGATCCCCGATGCGGGCACCGCCGCCGCCGCCCTGCAGCGCGGCGAGATCGACTGGTGGCTGACGCCGGACGCCGACCTGCTGCCGGTGCTGCGCGCCGCCAAGACGCTGACGGTGGAGAACACGGTCAAGACCGGCCTGATCGCGACGATGCGCTTCAACCACCTGACCAAGCCGTTCGACAACCCGGCGCTGCGCCGCGCCATCATCGGCGCGGTGACGCAGTCCGACTACATGCAGGGCATGGTCGGCACCGACCACAGCCTGTGGCGCGATGGCACCGGCTATTTCTGCCCCGACACGCCGATGGCGAGCGACGCCGGCATGAGCGCGCTCACCAGCCCCCGCGACCTCGCCAAGGTCAAGGCCGAGATCGCCGCCGCCGGCTATGGCGGCGAGAAGGTGGTGCTGCTCGCACCCACCGACATCGCCAGCGCCAAGGCGCTCGCCGACATCTCGGCCGATCTGCTCAAGCGCCTTGGGATGAACGTCGATTACCAGGCGATGGACTGGGCGACCCTGGTGCAACGGCGCGCCAAGACCGACCCGGTGGAGCAGGGCGGCTGGAGCCTGTTCCACACCAGCTGGAACGGCCTCGACATGCTGACGCCGGCGGGCCATGTGTTCCTGCGCTGCAACGGCCGGGCGGCCGCGCCGGGCTGGCCCACGAGCCCGCGTATCGAGGCGCTGCGCGACGCCTGGTTCAAGGCGCCCGACCTCGCGGCGCAGAAGGATATCTGCCGCCAGATCCAGTTGCAGGCCTTCATCGACGTGCCGTACATCCCGCTCGGCCAGTATTTCGCGCCGACCGCCTATCAGGCCAACCTGACCGGTGTGCTGGCGGGCACGCCAGTTTTCTGGAATATCCGCCGCACCTGAACAAGCCCGGCACCAAGAGCGGGCAGGGAGACGCCCATGGACGTGCAGGCCCTCGGCTATGTCGGCATCGGCACCGACGCACTCGACGACTGGACCGATTTTGCCACAGGACTGCTCGGCATGCAGCCGGTGGATATCGGCAACACCGTCCGCGCGTTCCGCATGGACGACCGCCGGCAGCGCCTGATCCTGGATCGCGACCGGCCGAGCGGCGCCCGTTACTTTGGCTGGGAAGTCGCGGAGGCGACCGCGCTCGACGCGCTCGCCGCGCGGCTGGAAGCTGCCGGCGTCGCTGTGGCGCGCGAGCCGCAGGCGCTGGCCGACCGGCGCGGCGTGCGCGCCCTGATCTCCTTCGCCGATCCGCTCGGCAACCGGCTGGAGGCATTTCACGGCGCCGCCATCGCCGACGCGCCATTCCGGCCCGGGCGGGCGATCTCGGGCTTCCGCACCGGCCCGCTGGGCATGGGCCACGCCGTGCTGACGGCGCGCGACGTCGCTCCCGCGCTGCGCTTCTACCAGGACATGCTCGGCTTCCGCCTCAGCGACTTCCAGCGCACGCCCTTCGTCGCCTACTTCCTCCACGTCAATGGGCGCCATCACAGCCTCGCCCTGATCGAGACCGGCCATGATGGCCTGCACCACCTGATGGTCGAGTTGTGTTCGCTCGACGATGTCGGCCAGGGCTACGACATCGCGCAAAGCGTGCCGGACCGCATCGCGACCACTCTCGGCCGCCACACCAACGACTTCGTCACCTCGTTCTACGCCCGCACGCCGGCCGGCTTCCTGTTCGAATACGGCTGGGGCGGGCGGGAAGTGAACGACGCCACCTGGCAGGTCGAGGAGATGACCAGCGGTCCCAGCCTGTGGGGTCATGAGCGCACCTGGCTGACCGATGAGCAGAACCGGGCCACCCGTGCGCTGCGCGCCAGCGCGGCCGCGTCCGGCATGCGCGCGCCGGTGCAGGTGATGGACGGCAACCATCAGCGCCTGTCGGATGCCTGCCCATGGTTCGGTGCACTGCAGGATCGCGCTCCGCAGCAATCGGGATGATCCCTGATTGAAGCGGCCCAAGGAATAATGTCCTATCGCGGTGCCCTGCACCACGATGGAACCGGTTCATGCTCCCGCTCATCGGCCTCGCGGCCACCTATCTTCCCGACCTGATCAAGCTGATCGCCGGCGACAAGGCCGGCACGCTCGCCGCCGCCGTCAGCCAGACGGTCACGGATGTGACCAAAACGGCCGACCCGACCGCGGCGTTGAAGACGCTGCAGAACGACGCCTCGGCCGCGTCGGATCTGCGCGCGCGGCTGGCGCAGATCGCCGTCGATGCCCAGAAGGCGCAGAATGCCGAGGCCGACAGCACGCGCCAGGGCGAACTCGCGCTGCTGCAGGCGGCACTCGGCGATACCAAGGACGCGCGCGACGGCATGGTGGCGCTGGCCGAGGCGCACAGCGGCATCGCATGGGGCGCACCGGTGGTCTCGCTGATCGTGACCGTAGGTTTCTTCGCCATCCTGGCTCTGCTGGTATTCTACAGCCGCCTCGTCAGCGCCGACCCCAGCGCCACCGTCACCCAGATTCTCAACATCAGCGTGGGCACGCTTGCGACCGGGTTCGCAACGGTGATCAACTTCTGGCTGGGCTCGTCGCAGGGATCCCGGTCGAAGGACACCGCCTCCTTGCAGATGCAGGCGACCCACGCCGCACAGATCGGTTCAATCATCGAAACGGTGAAATCAGTGACAAGCAAGCCCATCGAAGCCGCCGCGGCGGTGATCGCCGGACCGACCATCGCGGCCGCCACGGCACCCGTCATAGCGACGGCCGCCGGGTCCGCGGCGCCCGACAATTTCGATCGTTGCGTCGCGGTGACGCTGGCCTACGAAGGCGGTTTCTGCGACAGCCCGAGCGATCCGGGGGGCGCCACCAATTTCGGCATCACCCTGCGCACGCTGCAGGCCTTCCTCGGTCGCGCCGTCACCGTCGATGACGTGCGCAGCATGTCGAGCAGCACGGCAATCGAAATCTACCGGGCCAATTACTGGAACCAGATGCGCTGCGCCGACCTTCCCGCCGGTGTCGACATGATGGTGTTCGACTTCGGCGTGAACTCGGGCAACGCGACGGCCGCCAAGGCGCTGCAGTCGCTGGTGCGGGTGACGCAGGACGGCGCGATCGGCCCGATGACACTGCAAGCAGTCGCCGCGGTGGCGCCGATGACCCTGGTGAACGGTCTTGCACAGGCCCGGATGGCCTATCTGCGGGGCTTGCCCACCTTCGCCGATTTCGGCGACGGCTGGACCAAGCGCGTCACCGACGTGCAGCAGAAAGCCCAACAGATGGCGGGCTAGCACGGGTAACGCCGGTCGAGGCCGTGAAGACGGCGCTGAACGCGACGTTCAGCGTCTTTCGGCTGTCATGCGGGATCGATTTCCGACATCTAACGGCGCGCCGGTCCCATGGACGGTTCCGCCGGCACGCGCTTGCCTGTGGCCGGCCTGATGCTATGTTGACGGTGGGCGTCGCGCGGCAATCGTTGCACGCCCGCGAACGGGCGTCTGTGCGACAGAGAAAAGCAGTCGGCGCCCGCGCGCTACGGAAACCCCAAAGCAAGCAGTCGTGGTATATTGTGCGTGGGCAGGCGACGGCTTGCGCCGGCCTCCCGGCGCGCATTTTGCCGCACTACCGGCCGAATGATGAGTGATAACGGAATGAAACCGGCCCGCTGACCGGCACGTAACGTGCAAGATGCGGGATCCGGTAGGGTACGAAAGACGGGAACAACGACACGAAGCCCTAACCGGCTAGCGCAATCGGACGAACAACGCGCCCGCGACAGCGACGCGAACAAAAACAAACGAAAACAAAAACTCATAGAAGGATGCTAAGGTGGCCAACGAAAAATCGCAGAACGTTCAGGACGTGTTCCTGAACCATGTGCGAAAGAACAAAACGCCGGTGACCGTGTTTCTGGTCAACGGCGTCAAACTTCAGGGAATTATTACCTGGTTCGACAATTTCTCGGTCCTGCTGCGCCGCGACGGTCATACACAGCTGGTGTACAAGCATGCCATCAGCACCGTGATGCCCGGCGCGCCGATCCAGTTGTTCGACGCGAGCAAGGTCGAAGGCGCCGCCGGCGCGATGCGGGAGACGAGTGCTGCCCATACGGCCGACTGACCACCCGGCTTCGACGACCGACAGCAACGGCGATCCGAACGGGCACCCCCCGAATGGCCCGGTGAACAGCGAGGCCGCGACACGCGGTTTCGCCGGCGCCACCGTCAACCCTGTCCGCGCCGCCGTGATCCTGCCCTGGGAACGGCGGGAGAGGGCCGATGGCACCACGGGCGAGCAGGCCCGTGCGGCCGAGGCACGGCTTGCCGAGGCAGTGGGGCTCGCTGCCTCGATCGGCCTCGTGGTCGTGCATTCGGCGATCCTCCCGCTGCGGGAGCGGCGTCCCGCGACCCTGCTCGGGGCCGGCCAGATGGCTGCGCAGGGCGAAGCGATCGCGGCTGCGGATGTCACCGTCGCGATCATGGACGCAGCCCTCAGCCCGGTACAGCAGCGCAACCTCGAGCGTGCCTGGAAGTGCAAGGTCATCGACCGCACCGGACTGATTCTCGATATTTTCGGGGAACGCGCGGCAACCCGGGAAGGCAGCCTTCAGGTCGAGCTGGCGCACCTCGAATACCAGCGGTCGCGCCTGGTGCGGTCCTGGACCCACCTCGAGCGGCAGCGCGGTGGATTCGGTTTCCTCGGCGGCCCAGGCGAGACGCAGATCGAGGCCGACCGGCGGCTGATCGGCGACCGGATCGTGCGGCTCAAAAAGGACCTCGAGCAGGTGCGCCGGACGCGCGGACTGCACCGTTCGGCGCGTAGCCGCGTGCCGTTTCCGCTGGTCGCGCTGGTGGGCTACACCAACGCCGGAAAATCCACACTGTTCAATGCCTTGACGGGCTCGGACGTGACCGCGCGCGATCAGCTGTTCGCCACCCTCGACCCGACCATGCGCGGCCTGCGGCTGCCATCGGGGCGGCGCGCCATCCTGTCGGACACGGTGGGTTTCATCAGCGAACTGCCCACCGAACTGGTCGCCGCCTTCCGCGCCACGCTGGAGGAGGTGGCGGCGGCCGACGTCATCCTGCACGTGCGCGACGCCGCCCACCCCGACAGCGCCGCCCAGCGCGCGGATGTCGCCGCGGTCCTGGACGGGATGGTCAAGGACGGCACCCTGGATGCCGCCTGGCCGTCGCGCACCATCGAGGTGCTCAACAAGGCCGACCTGATGGGCGGCGTCGCCCAGGTGCCCATCCGGCCCGGCGCCATCGCCGTCTCGGCGATCAGCGGGGAAGGGCTGCCGGCGCTGCGGGAGGCGATCGACGCGCGCATCGCCGCCGCGATGGACCTCGCCGACTACACCATCCCGCCCGAGGCCGGCGACCGGCTGGCCTGGCTCTACCAGCACGGCGAAGTGGTCGCACGGCGCGACGAGGACACCGCCATCCACCTCACCGTCCGGCTGCTGCCGGCCGATCGCGCCCGTTTCGAGAGGCATGAATGAGCTTTACGCATCGCGACCTGGCAACGGTTTCGGACCTGCTGCGAGAGGCCGCGCGCGCCGAGGTGATGCCGCGTTTCCGCCGGCTCGCCCCCGATGCGGTGCGCGCCAAGTCGGGACCGCTCGATCTCGTGACGGTCGCCGACGAGGCGGCCGAACACGTGATCACCGCCGCCCTGCAGCGGTATTTCCCGGGCTGCGCCGTGATTGGCGAAGAAGCCGCCAGTGCCGACCCCTCGGTGATGGCGGCACTCGGGACCGCCGATCTCGCCTTCGTGGTGGACCCGATCGACGGCACCTCCAACTACGCGGCCGGCATTCCTCTGTTCGGCGTGATGGCCGCGGCGATCATGCGGGGCGAGGTGGTGGCGGCCGTCATCCTCGACCCGGTCAGCGACGACAGCGCGCTGGCGCTGCGCGGGGAGGGTGCCTGGAGCGAAGCCGCCGATGGCCGCGCCGAGGCGCTGCGCGTCGCCGCGCCTGGGCCGGTCGCCGAGATGAACGGACACATCTCATGGCGCTATCTGCCGCCGGCCGAACGCTCTGCGGTCTGCGCCAACCTGCCGCGTCTGGCCGGCGCGTGGGACTTCCGCTGCGCCGCGCATCAGTATCGCATGGTCGCGTCCGGCAGCACGCACGTGCTGATGTTCAACCGCCTGCTGCCCTGGGATCACGCACCGGGCTGGCTGCTGCATCGGGAGGCCGGCGGCTACTCCGCGCGGTTCGATCAGACGCCGTATCTGCCCGTTCACACATCAGGTGGCATCATCTGTGCGCCCGACCGCGCCAGCTGGCACGCCGTCCGGGCTGCTCTCTTGCCCGCGTACGCCCGTTAGTTGTGGCACGGCGCGACTGATCGAGACCCTTTGGCTTGAGCCGGGGCGGTCAACCGGCCTAGTCTGCCTCAACGCGCCCCGATGTCGGACCGGCACACCCTCGCGAATGGCTACTTGACCGCAACCGTCAAATCGGACGGAGCGGAACTGTGCTCGTTGCTGGACGGCACCGGGCAGGAAATGCTCTGGCAGGCCGGGCCGCAATGGCCGCGCCACTCACCGGTGTTGTTTCCCATCGTTGGGGAATTGCGTGACGACCGGCTGGAGGTCGGCGCCCACGCTTACCGGATGACGCGGCATGGTTTCGCACGCGCACGCCGCTTCGCCTGGGGCTCGCGCAGCGCCACGAGCTGCCGGCTGGTTCTGCATGACGACGCCCAGACCCGCGCGATCTATCCGTTCGGCTTCCGCTTCGGCATCGACTACGCCCTGGCCGACGACGCGCTGGAAGTCACCTACACGATCGCCAATACCGGCCATGTCGTACTGCCGGTGTCGGCCGGCGCCCACCCCGCGTTTCGCTGGCCCCTTGCCGATGACGTCGATAAGGCGGCGCATCATCTTGAATTCGAACAGAATGAACCGGCGCCGATCCGCCGGCTGGACAACGGACTGCTGAAGCCCGACCCAGTGGCCTCGCCGATCGTCGGCAACATCCTGACGCTGGATCCGGCGCTGTTCGACCCCGATGCGATCGTGATGGACCAACTCGTCAGCCGCTCGGTGCGCTATTCGGCGCCCGGCACCCCCACGATCGAGGTGTCGTGGGAAGGGTTCCGCGACCTCGGCATCTGGTCGAAGCCGCAGGCGGAAGCCGCGGACTTTCTGTGCATCGAACCCTGGTACGGCACCGCGAGTCCGGCGGACTTCACCGGCGACTTCAGTGCCAAGCCCGGGCTGATGCTGATCGCACCTGGCGACCGCCGCGTCCTGCTCTACCGCATCCGCTTCTGCTGACGCGGCGATCCACCCCCGGTCAGGACCCGAGGGCCGAGAACTCCTCGAAGGCGGCGAGGGCATTGGCGGCGTACATCAGCGACGGGCCACCGCCCATATAGACCGCCACTCCGAGCGCCTCCTCGACCTCGGCGCGGGTCGCGGAGAGCTTCACGAGCGACTGCGCATGAAAACCGATGCAGGCGTCGCAGCGGGCGGCAACGCCGAGCGCCAGGGCGATCAATTCCTTGGTCTTCCGCCCCAGCGCGCCATCCGCGGTGGCGGCCCGTGCCAGGTCGCTGAAGCCCTTCATCATGGCCGGCTGATCGGCGCGCAAGACCCCGAGATGATGCGAAACGCCCTCCGTCAGGCTCTGGTAGGGGCGGGGCGGCGATTGCATTGTCAGGTTCTCCGTCTTCAGTGCGCGGACCGCGGGCAGGTGCTCATCCCGAACAGCCGATAGGCCGGACAGAACCGGATGAGGCCGGTCGCCAGCGGCAGGAGGCCGATCCATCCAAAGATGCCGATAAAGCCGCCCAGGCTGGCACCGATCAATGCCAGTCCCGCCAGGATGCGGACCACACGGTCGACCGTTCCGACATTGGCGCCCATTGAAGCAATCCTTTCGTGGCAACCGCGCACGCATTCGCGCCGCCGGCACGACCTTTACTATCGAAAATCATAATATATATTGATATAGACCATGGAACGGAGCGGCGGCGTGGATGCAGTGGTTGATCCCGTCAGGATGCGTGCCGGCGCCAGTGCGGCGAGCATGATCCTGCGGGTCCTCGCCAACGAGGACCGGCTCCTGCTGCTCTGTCAGATGACGAAGGGCCCGATATCGGTGGGCGAGCTGGAGGCGCTGCTCGACATTCGCCAGCCCACGCTGTCGCAGCAACTCGCCGTGCTGCGCCAGGCCGGCCTCGTGACCACGCGGCGGGACGGCAAGCGCATCCTGTATTCCGTGGCCGAGCCGAAGGTGATGACCCTGCTGGGCACGCTCTACGCCCTGTATTGCCCGCAGACGTAGGGAGCGCGCGATGGCGATCGACTGGCTCCACTTCACCCCGGGGGCCGCGGCCTGCGGCGGGGCGCTGATCGGGACCGCCGCCGGCGGTCTGGTGCTCCTCAACGGCAGGATCGCGGGCATCAGCGGCATCCTGGGCGGGCTGCTGCGGCCGCGGCCGGGGGACGTGGCGTGGCGCGCGGCCTTCCTGCTGGGTCTGTTGGCGGCGCCGCTGACCTATCGGCTCGCGGCACCGCTGCCGGGCAGCCGGATCGACGCGGCGTGGCCGGTCCTGGTGATGGCCGGGCTGCTCGTCGGTTTCGGCACGCGCCTCGGCGGCGGCTGCACCAGCGGGCATGGCATCTGCGGATTGTCCCGCCTTTCGCCGCGCTCGATGGCCGCCGTCGCGGTCTTCATGACGAGCGCCGTTGCGACCGTCTTCGTCACGCATCACCTGCTGCCGCTGTGACCGTCATGGCGCTGTTGGCAGGCCTCGTCTGCGGTCTGGTGTTCGGTCTCGGTCTGATCGTCACCGGCATGGCCAATCCGGTGAAAGTGCTGGGATTTCTGGATATTGCCGGGTCTTGGGACCCATCGCTCGCGCTGGTGATGGCGGCCGGCATCGCGGTGGGGGCAGGGGCGTTCGCCCTGGCGCGCCGGCGGTCCCGCTCGCTCCTCGACCTGCCGATGCGGCTGCCCACGGCGACCGCGCTGGACCGCCGCCTGATCCTCGGCAGCGCGGTCTTCGGCATCGGATGGGGATTGGCCGGCATATGCCCGGGTCCGGCGCTGGTCCTGATCGGCGCCGGTGCGGCGAAGGGCGTGGTGTTCGGGGTCGCGATGCTGGCCGGAATGGCGGTATTCGAGCTTTCTGGCGCCGCCACTGCCGGGGCTAGCCGCGCTCCGCTGCCTTCGCCATCCGCCAGTGCTCCTCCATCTCCGTAAGTGAAGAATCGGCCGGCGTCTTTCCCTCGGAAGCAAGCCGGTCCTCGATGAAGCCGAATCGGCGCGCGAACTTCGCATTGGCCTGCCGTAGGCAGGTTTCGGGGTCGAGATCGAGCTTGCGCGCCAGGTTGGCCATCACGAACAGCATATCGCCCACCTCGTCGGCCAGCCGCTCCGGATCCGCTTCCGGCAACTCCGCCCGCAACTCCGCCGTCTCCTCGGCAAGCTTGTCCAGCACCGCGACCGCGTCCGGCCAGTCGAAACCGACACGCCCGGCGCGGGCTGTCAGCTTGGCGGCGCGGGTGAGGGCGGGCAGCCCGACGGCGATGCCCTCCAGGGTTCCACGTTCGGCCTTCGCCGCCCGCTCGGCGCGCTTCTGCGCCTCCCAGGCAACGGTCTGCTCCGCGGCATCCCGGGCCGCAGCCTCGCCGAACACGTGAGGATGCCGCCGCACCATCTTGTCGGCGATCGCGCGAGCCACGTCCGCGAAGGCGAACTGGCCCGCCTCCTCGGCCATGCAGGCGTGGTACACCACCTGGAACAGCAGGTCTCCCAACTCGTCCTGCAGCGCCGCGGGATCCTTGCGCGCGATCGCGTCTGCAACCTCGTAGGCTTCCTCGATCGTGTAGGCCGCGATGCTGGCGAAACTCTGCACACGATCCCAGGGGCAGCCGGACTCCGGATCGCGCAGGGCGGCCATCACGGCGAGCAGGCGGCGAAGCTCGGCCTCGGCGGCCTCGGATGCGGTCATGTGCGGTCTTCCCTGGGCAGCGTCGGTGGTTGGTATCTTCCGACGGAGGCGTCCGATCCGTCATCACTGCGGTCAACGCCGATGAGGGTTTTCTTTTTCGGCGGTCTCCAGGAGAAGAAAAACTAACTCTTTGCCGGTCGGGTTGGTATATTGGACCCCGACATGGAGGCAGACATGCTCGACAGGACCATCGCGCAGGGAATCGCACCGGTCGCAATGACCGGAGTATCGCCGCTTTCGCTCATGCTGGCGGATGTCCATCGTGCGGTGCACGCGACGGCGCGGCCGGACCCGGTGCGCGTCGCCGGTGTGCTGGCGCCCTACCTGACCGATCCCGACCTGCTGCGCGGCGTGATGTGTCCGTGCGATCCGGCGCGCTACACGCGGCATCTGCTGGGCGAGGGCGATGGCTACTGCGTGCTCGCCATCGTGTGGCGGCCCGGTCAGATGTCGCCGGTCCATGCCCACAAGGCCTGGTGCGCCCTGGGCGTGCATCGCGGCTGGCTGGTCGAGAGCTTCTTCGAGCCCGACGCCGGTGCCGCACGCCCGGTGGGCTGCGCGCCGCGCGGCATCGGCGCCGTCAGCCACGCCCAGCCGGACGCGACGGCGATCCACCGCATTGCCAATGTCGGCGTGGCGGACGCGCTGTCGATCCACGTCTACGGCGCGTCCTACGACCGCCTGGGCGCCGACGTGAACCTCGTGCTAGCCGAATAAGGGCAGGACCGGCGGGTCAGGATTTCGTCAGCGACAGGTGGGCGATACAGCCCGAAGTGCCGATGTCCGCTTCGAGCCTGTTGCCGGTGATCGCGCCGTCGATCTGCAGGACTTCGTGCCGCCGCCCCACCACGATCGACTGGGTCTGATGAAATTTCCCATCGGCGCCGACTTCGACATCCAGGACGGTTGAGTACCAGCCGCGCTTGAAGTGGCTGTCCTGGACGGCGAGCACCGTGTCGTCTTTGGCGAGCCCGTTGCACGGCTGGGTATTGTTGGTGCGCGTGACGGTCTGCGGCCCCTTGTAGGTGCCGTCGAACGCGCCGGCGGCGCCGGCGGGCATGGCGAGCGTCATCCCGAGGCACACGAGCGCCAAGGTCGGTCCGAAACGACGCAGCGATCGGCTTGTCATGCTTGGTTCTCCCCATCGTCGCAAACACTATCAGCGAACCGCGACCTTCGTCTGCACGGATGCGGTGAGCGGCGGGGGCGTCGTAGAGCACGATCTATGGATGCCGCAGAATGTATATTATGGAAAGAAAGTGTGCCGGCAGTGCGGCTCAGCCTGGAATCTCGAGGATCATCCCGTCGAACCCTGCCTCGATCCCTGGCGGCAGATTGGCGCACAGCCACCGCCAGTCCATGTCCGTTCCCATGTGCGTCAGCACCGTGCGGCGCGGCCGTAGCCGTTCGACCCAGCTGAACACCACGTCCAGATGCGCGTGGGTCGTGTGCACTTGCCGCTGGAAGCAATCGACGACCCAGGTATCGACGCCGTCGAGCGCAGCAAACGCCGCGTCGTCCAGCGCCACGACATCGGTCGAGTAGCCGAAGCCGCCGGTGCGAAAACCCAGCGTGGTGACCCTGCCGTGGGACTGCTCGAAAACCAGCAGCGCCAGGTCCGCCGCGGCGAATGCCTCGCCGGGCGCGATCGGCCGGCCGACCAGGTACCGGACGGTAAAAGCCCGGCGGGTCCCAGGGTCTGAACGCATAGGGAAACCGCGTTCGAAGCTCCCCCAGCGTCGCCGCCGTGGCATAGGCGTCCAGCGGATGGCCGCAGATGCGGTTCAGGATGCGGACATCATCCAGGCCGGTGATGTGGTCGGCATGCGCGTGGGTGTACAGGATCGCGTCGATCCGCGGCACGCCGCAGGCCAGCAGCTGTTCCCGCAGGTCGGGGCCGGTATCCACCAGCAGCCGCGGGCCATCCGGCCGACCTTGCACCACGATGCTGGCGCGCGTGCGCCGGTTGCGCGGCTCGGCCGGGTCGCAGGCACCCCAGTCTCCCGAGCCGTCCGCACCGCCGATCATCGGCACGCCGGCGGAGGCGCCGGTACCCAGCAACGTGACGTGCATCGCGGTCAGGCGGCCTTTCGGAACAGGCGTCGGAAATTGGCGGTGGTGAGCGCGGCGAGCGCCTCGGGATCCAGCTGCCTTGTCTCCGCCAGCACCCGCGCCGTATGCGCGACCAGCGCCGGCTCGTTCCGCTTGCCCCGCATCGGGACGGGGGCGAGGTAGGGCGCGTCGGTCTCCACGAGCAGCCGGTCGGCGGGAAGATCGCGCGCAATCTCCCGCAATTCTATGGATTTGGGGAACGTGAGGATGCCGGAAAAGCTGACATAGCCCCCCTGCTCCACTACTGCCTCGGCCAGCCGGCGGCCCGAACTGAAGCAGTGCAGCAGGAACGCGAAGTCGCCGCCGCGGTCGCGTTCCTCCCGCAGCAGGCGCTCGATGTCGGCATCGGCGTCCCGCGCATGGATGCACAGCGGCAGGCCGGTCGCCTGCGCGGCCCGGATATGAGCGCGGAAATTGTCCTGCTGAACCGGCCGCGGCGCCTTGTCGTAGAAGTAGTCCAGCCCGGACTCGCCGATGCCCACGGCCTTCGGATGGGCGGTGCGTGCCGCGATCGCCTCGGGTTCAGGAACAGCGGTTTCGGCAGCGTTGTGCGGATGCACGCCGACCGTGAACCAGACCTCTGCGTGCGCCTCCGCCAATGCTTGCGATTCAGCGGCCTGCCGCAGCCGGGTGCCGATCGTCACCATCTCGCCGACCCCGGCCTCACGGGCGCGCGCCAGCACCGCCGGCAGCTCGTCCGCCGCGAAGTAGTCGAGATGGCAATGCGAATCGATTAAAAACATCAGTCTCCACGATATCCTTTCGCCCACAGTTCAGAAGAATGTAAGTCGCAAATACAGCATTTTATGAGGCGCTTTCGACAATACGCGGGAAGATCCCCTGCGGCGCGGGCAGCACCGTGCCGTCGGCCAGCGGGGATGCCAGCGATGCCAGGTCCCGTGCGTCATCGGGCACGCCAAGCTGGTCCAGCAGCTTGCCCATCGACCCCGGCATGAACGGCTGCAGCACAGTCCCGATCGCCCGGATCACATCCACCAGCACCCGCAGCACGCCGGACATGCGGACCTGATCGGTCTTGCGCAGCGCCCAGGGGGCCTGGTGGTCGATATAGGCGTTGGCGGCGCGAACCACCTTCCACACCTCCTCCAGCGCCTCATGAAACAGCTGGCGGTCGATCCGGTCGCGGAGCAGCGCGGGCAAGGCGTCGGCCGCGGCGAGCAGCGTAGTGTCGGCTTCGGTCATGCCCCCCCTGCCCGGCAGCCGGCCCTCGCAGTTGCGCGCCACCAGCGACAGCGTGCGCTGCGCAAGGTTGCCCAGGTCGTTCGCCAGTTCGACATTGATGCGCGTCACCAGCGACTGGAAACGGAAGGTCCCGTCGCCGCCGAACGGCTTTTCCCGCAGTAGGAAATAGCGGAGCTGATCCAGGCCGTACTTGTCCGCCAGCGCGCCGGCATCCAGCACGTTGCCGAGCGACTTGCTCATCTTCTCGCCCTCGACCGTCCACCAGCCGTTGGCCGACACCCGCCGGGGCAAGGGCAGCCCAGCCGCCATCATCATCGCCGGCCAGATCACCGCGTGGAAGCGCGTGATCTCCTTGCCGACCATGTGCACGTCCGCCGGCCAGAACGGCCAGCGCGGCGCCGACGGGTCGGGATAGCCGCAGCCGGTGATGTAGTTGGTCAGGGCGTCCAGCCACACATACATCACGTGGCCGGGCGCGTCGGGCACCGGAATGCCCCAGCGGAAGCTGGTGCGGCTGATCGACAGGTCGCTCAGCCCGCCGCGCACGAAGCTGGTGACCTCGTTGCGGCTGCTGGCCGGCGCGATGAAGTCGGGCTGCGTCTCGTACAGCGCCAGCAGCCTGTCCTGGTAGGCGCTGAGCCTGAAGAAATAGGACGGCTCCCTCACCCACTCCACCGGCGCGCCGCTGGGCGCCACCCTGCTGCCGTCGGGGCGCTCGGTGAGTTCGGCCTCGTCGTAGAAGGCCTCGTCGCGCACCGCGTACCAGCCCTCGTAATGGCCCAGATAGATGTCGCCGCCCTCGGCGATGCGGCGCCAGAGCGCACTGCAGGAAATCTTGTGCCGCTCCTCGGTGGTGCGGATGAAGTCGTCGTAGGAGACGTCCAGCCGGTCGGCCAGTGCGCGGAACTGCGCCGAGACGCGGTCGGTGAAGCTCTGCGGGTCGAGGCCGGCATCCGCCGCCGCCTTCTCCACCTTCTGGCCGTGCTCGTCCGTGCCGGTCAGGAAGAACACGTCGTAGCCGTCCAGCCGCTTGAAACGCGCCATCACGTCGGCCGCGATCGAGGTGTAGGCGTGCCCGACATGCGGCGCGCCGTTCACGTAGTATATCGGGGTAGTGACGAAATAGCGTGGTTTCATGGCAGAACGGGTCCCGGTGGGCGCAACAGGCCGAGGCCGGCGACGATGGCCTGGCGCTTGTCGAGGCTGAACCGCTCGGTCTCGTCCTGCAGGCGGGTCAGCGCGTGCCACGTCTCGCCCCAGGCTTCAAGCGAAAGCATCGACACCAGCCTCTCCTGCTCCGGGTCGGCGCGGCCGCGCAGCACATCGCGCAATGCCGCGGATATGGCGGCGCGCAGCAGGTCCATGAAGGTTGAAAAACCGCCATCGCTGCGCACCAGCGCATCCGCCACCGCATGGGCCCGCGACACCGGCAGCGCGGGCAGCGCCGCCAGCACCTGATCGACCAGTTCGGACAGCGCCAGGCCCTCCTCGGCCGCCAGCAGCAGGGCCCGGCCGGGCGAGCCCTCGGCCAGCGTCACCAGCCGCGCACGCGCATCCGGATCGAGATCGGGCAGATAGCGGGCGAGCAGCGCCTCCATCGCCGGATCGGCCAGTGCCGCCAGCCGAAGGCGCCGGCAGCGGCTGCGTATGGTGGACGGCAGCCGCCCGGGGGCGGCGCAGGTCAGCAGCAGGATCGCACGCGCCGGCGGCTCCTCGAGCACCTTCAGCAGTGCATTGGCAGCGTTGCGGTTCAGCGCCTCGGCGCCATCGACCATCACCACGCGCCAGCCGCCCTCGGCCGGTGTCAGGCGCAGGAAGTCGATCACCTTGCGCACATCCTCGATGACGATCTCGGTGCGCTGGCGACGGCGCTTTTCGTCCCATGCCGCCGCCAGGGTGCGCAGGTCGGCGTGCGCGCCGGCGGCGACACGGCGGAACACCGGACTGCCCTCGTCGAGCGCCAGCGATGCACCTTCCGGCGCACCCGCGAACAGGCGGCGCGCGAAACGGAACGCCAGCGTCGCCTTGCCGATGCCCTCGGGGCCCGTGATCAGCCAGGCATGGTGCATCCTGGCCGAGCGCATAGCCTCGGCCAGCACGGCCTCGGCCGCTTCATGGCCAAGCAGGTCGGGATTGGCGCGAGGCTCGGGCACCGGCATCGTCCCGCCGGTCTCTCACGATACGCCGGCCCCGGACAAGAGCGGTTCGGCCCTTCCTAACCCGGCGCGGCGCTGTAGAGTGCCGAAAGATCCCGCAGCAGAGAGACGGTCATGCTCGCCAACACCCGCGTCGCCTGGTTCAACGGAACGATCATGCCCGAGGGCCAGATCGTCATCCCCTTCCGCGACAAAAGCTGGAAGTCCGGCGACGGCGCCTTCGACATGACGCGCACCTTCAACGGCTCCCCGTTCCGGCTGAAGGAGCATATCGACCGCTTCTACCGCTCGCTGCGCTACGTGCGGATCGACCCCGGCATGTCGCCCGGCGAGATGGTCGCGATCACCGAGGACGTGGTGGCGCGCAACGAGCATCTTCGCGCGCAGCATGGCGACTGGTGGGTGTCCCAGCGCATCAGCCGCGGCGTCGATGCGGTCGGCGACGAGGGCTGGGAGCACACCGGCCCCAACCTGGTGATCGACGTCTCGCCGCTGCCGCTGGCGGCGCGCGCGCACATGTTCCGCGACGGCGCGGAGGTGATGACCACCACCATGCGCCGCACCGCGCCCAGCATGCTCAGCCCGCGCGCCAAGATGAACAACTACCTGAACATGATCGTCGCCGCGCAGCCGCTGAAGGCCGCGAAACCCGATGCCTGGGCGCTGCTGCTGGACGAGAACGGCAACCTCGCCGAAGGCCAGGGCAGCAACATCTTCATCGTGCAGGACGGCCGGCTGCGCACGCCGCGCGAACGCTACGTGCTGCCCGGCGTCAGCCGGCAGATGACCATCGACCTCGCCGCCGGCCTCGGCATTCCCTGCGAGGCGACGGACATCGACCTCTACGATGCCGCCAACGCCGACGAGATGTTCCTGACCTCCACCAGCCTTTGCATCCTGCCGGTCAGCCTGTTCAACGGCCAGCCCGTCGGCGCCACAGCGTGGATGGGGGCCGGCCCGGTTACGCAGCGCCTGATGGATGCCTATATCGCCGAGGTCGGGTGCGACTTCGTGCGCCAGTACCTCGACCGCCTGCCCGCCTGAGGCGGGATCAGGCTCCGGCGCAATTCGACAATGGGCAGGATGCCCGGGGTTATTTGATCGTGCGCCTGATTTCAGTGCTCTGTCTGCTCGCTGCGCTGGCCTGTTCGGCCTGCTCGAAACCCTGGACCTATCCCGGCTGCTATCCGGGCGGGGTCGACGGCCAGGGCAATGTCTGCAACCCGGAGAACGCCAAGGTCGGCGCGTTCAGCCACGTGCCGTTCGACGGCATCGACAGCCGATAGCGCCAGCGCCCGGACGCCGGGGGACCACACCGGGACGCCGTCGTGGCCGAGAGCGGGCCGATGAGCTGGACGAAAACAATCCTAGCCGCAGCCCCACCGCGGCCGCCTCCGCATTGTCTCGGAAGCGCAATGCGCATAACCTGACCAAGGTTTTCAGCGGTCCTGTCGGGCCGCCGACCGTGGGGGGTCGCGATGGCGATCGGCTTCGATCTGACGAGGACGGCGCGCAGCCTCCTCAATATCGAAGTCAACACCATCGTGCGGGACAGCATGACCGGCGAGGAGATGCCGCCGGTGCCGCATGCCCTGCTCGACATCGCCGGATGGTATGCCGACCTGCTGTGTTCGGTGGGCGTCGATCTGGCGCCCTATTTCGCCGCGCCCCCCGGCGATCCGCCGCCGCTGTGGCCCACCTGGACCGTGCCGCCCGCCGGGCCCGTCGGTGCGGGACTGACGATTTCATCCGAAACTTTCAATCGGCTGCGCTGGGCCGCGCAATGGGCGCTGGGCTCCAACGATCCCGCGGCGACCCGCATCGGTGGCGCGACACGCGTGCTGCTGGACCGGATCGTCAACAACGGCGACACGGTCAAGGAGATGTTCAAACGCTTCGATCCGAGCGTTCGGCAGTTCGAGGGCAAGACGCGGGCCGACCTCGTGGCGATGACCATCCAGGCCAACAGCTACCAGATCAGCCCCGACGACATGATCGCGCTGCAGAAGATGTGGGACATCGGCATGGAGCAGATCGTTGCACAGACCATCGTGCACGTGACCGGCGACGTCACCACCCGCGTGCAGGAGGCGCTGCGCGGCCCAGGATCCGAAGCGCTGCTCACCATCCACCGGCAGAGCATCGACGTTTCGGTGGCCCGCTGGAAGGATCTGCTCGATGCCGTCAAGGAGATCGCCGGTGCCGCCATCGGCGTCCTGCTTGGCGGCGGCAAACCCTGACCGGCCAGGCCATGGCGACGCTTCGCTGCGGCGCTCGCGATGGAATGGTTCGCGACGCGGTCGGTGGCGCTGGGCGGGCCGCTTCGCCGGCGTCGCGGCATTGCTCAACACGCTGCTCGGATCGGCTTCAACATCGTGGCCGCAGGTCGTTGGGTCGCACTGGCTGGCATCGCACTGATGGGTGCTGTTGGGACTGGCTGTCACAATCCGGGCCGCATCGGCGCGGCGGCTGCGGTCGCGGTTTCGCGGCGACCCGCCGGCAGGACTGCCTAACGCCCGACGCGGATGAGTGCCGCGATCATGGCGTCCTTGTCGATGAGCCTGTGGGCCAGGAACTGCTCCATCGCCATATGAAATCCCAAGGCCAGTGCAGGATCTTCCTGCTCGATGCGGCGCAGCCGATCGCGCGTTAGGACCAGCAGCCGGCAATCGGTGTCGGCGCGGAGCGTCGCGGTGCGCGGCTCGCCCAGGAGAAAGCCGATCTCCCCGAGCATCGCGCCTGTGCTCACGGCGCGGGCGCGGCGCTCGCCCGCGCCATCCAGGCTCAGCAGGATGCTGATTCGGCCCAACTCGACGAACATCAGTTCGTCCGACCTCTCGTGCTGCCGCATGATCACCGTACCGGCGGCGACTCTGCGCTCGTCAAGGTAGGTGATGAAGCGGGCTGCCATCCCGGCATCGCCAAAGCTCGCGGCGAGATGCGCGTGCACCGCCGGCGGATCCGCCATGTCGCGCCGCAGTTCCGCAAGGCGCGCGTCCTCGATCCATTCCAACCCCTCATCCAGCGTGTCGAAGGTGTACTGCTGCCCGCCAGCCACGGGCAGCACGGTCTTCAGCCGTTTCGCGACGGCGGGGGGAACTGCCGTCAAAATCAGCACGATGCGCTCCGCCGCGGCGACCTGGCCGATGCGGGCGAAACTCGATGTGGCCGAGCCGTCGATCCCGTCCACGCTCTGGAAGTCGAGCACCAGAATGCGCAGCCGGCCAGGTATCGCTGCGATCTCCTCGCGGACTTTCGCCAGCAACCGGCCGCCCGTGCCGAAAAACAGAAATCCCTGCAGATGCAGCACCAGCAGCGCCGCCGCATCGGCCTGCAACAGGGCGCGGTCGCGGGCGGGCCGGCTGACATGGCTGGCGGCAACGTCCCCGCGGTAGCTGGCGCGCGTCGGAACGGCATGGCTGTAGGCAACGGCGAAGGTGGCGCAACCCAGCGCCACGCCGGTAAAGACCCCGACGACGAAGCCGAACCGGATCGTTGCTGCGACGACCAGGAGGACCGTCAGCCACTCGAAGGTCGACAGGCTGCGGCGCGAGCGCACTACCCATTGCAGGAGCAGCTGCAACCCGAGGAAGACGAGCAGGCCACCGATCACCGGACGCGGCACCAGTGCCAACACGGACGGCACGAGCATCGGCGCCAGCCCGGCGAGAATCGCGGAAATGCACGGCGCCAGCCGCGTCTTTGCCCCGGCATGTAGCAGCAGCAGGGACCGGCTGACGGCAATGTAGCCCAGTGTGCCGCCGAGCAGGCCCGACGCGACGGCAGACAGGCCGCCGGCGCGCAGTTCCCGGTCGATGTCGGCGTCGTTGCCGGTGGCGACTTCGAGCGCGCTGATGTTCAGCATCAGCGTGACGACAGCAACCAGGAGGGCGGCGAAAAGCCCCGGTGCGGCGCCCTCCATCGCCCGCCAGTCAACCAGGCGCAGGGTCGCCGGCGCCCACGGGATCGGGACGCTCAGGTGCGTCGGAGCGGCCAGTAGCCAGCCGAGCCTGACCTGGGTGCCGATCGGCACGCCGATCCACGCGGCGACGGCGTGGTGCGCGGCAATACAGGCTGCGACGGTGGCGGGCACCGCAAAGGGGGTCCGCAGTCTCGGCGTCAGCACCAGCAGCCCGATGCCGACGGCGGCTGTCGCCGCCAGCTTCGCGGCACCGTCGGGTGACGCGACAACCGGCCAATGCAATGATGCGTCAACGCCAACGGCGAGCCCACCGGCAGCGAGGGACCAGCCAGTCGCACCGAGAAAGCCCGCCATGACCTGATAGGGCACGAAGCGGACGATCCGGCCCACCCTGAGCGCGCCGAGCACGGCCATCGCGCTTCCGATCACGGCCGCCGCCAGCATCAGCATCGTCAGGACGGTGGCACCGAGTGCGGCCGGCGACGCCGTCGGCCCCATCGCACGGCCCACACCTGCGGCCACGGCAGCCAGCACGACCATCGAGTTGGCGTCGGGCGATGCCGAAGCGAAGCGAAGTGAACTGAGAAGTGCGGTGCCGAGACCTGTGACCAGACAGGTCGTGAATATGGCGATCAGGCCGTCGGGCTGGGCTGCCGCGAGCGGCCCCGCGTAGACCAGGGCGGTGTATGACAGGGCGAAAGTCGCCACCGTCAGGCCAACCACCGCACCTGCGGTCAGATCTCCCAGCAGCCGGCCAGACGGGGCGGCGGGGTGGGCCGCGGCGGACGCCTCCGCCTCCGCGTCGGTCATGTGCACCTGTCAAGCTTGGCGGATGCAGCGGCCACGCCGGCGCCATCTCCTGCGAAAATTACGATGGGTGAGATAGGGGACGGGTGAATAGCCCACCAGGGCCAGCGAAGCGCTCGGCATGATAGGGTTGGCGGTCCATTATGCGCAAGCCGGCAGCCGTGCCGGGACCGCGCTGATCAGGCACGTCAGCGCACTACCGGCCGACCCACACCCGTGTTGGGATCATGTAGCGAGACCGACTCCCATGCTGCGATGATCCTGTGATGCATGACGAAACGATCCGGCGACGTGATCAGATCGCGTCGATGCGTTCCATACCATGCATGTAGGGGACCAGTGCACCCGGGATTGCCACCGAGCCGTCCTGCAGCTGGTGGTTCTCCATCACCGCGATCAGCGCGCGGCCGACCGCGACGCCGGAGCCGTTCAGCGTGTGGACATGCGCGACCGTCTTGCCGTCGGCGGCGCGGAACCGGGCATTCATGCGCCGCGCCTGGAAGTCGCGGCAGTTGGAGCAGGAACTGATTTCGCGCCAGGCCTGCTGACCGGGTAGCCAGACTTCCAGATCGTAGGTCCTGGCGGCGCCGAAGCCGGTGTCGCCGGCGCACAGCATGACGCGGCGGTAGGGCAGCTCGAGCGCCGCCAGCACGCGCTCGGCGCACTGCGTCATGCGCTCGTGCTCGGCCTCGCTGCTGCTCCGGATGGGTGATGCGACACCAGCTCGACCTTGCGGAACTGGTGCTGGCGCAGCATGCCGCGCGTGTCGCGGCCGGCCGCGCCGGCCTCGCTGCGGAAGCAGTCGGTCAGCGCGGTCATGCGCATCGGCAGGCTGCGCTTCCGGCGACGATCTCGCTCGGCCGGCAGTGTTGGTCAGCGGCACCTCGGCGGTGGGGATCAGCCAGCGGCCGTCGGTGGTGTGGAACAGGTCGTCGGCGAATTTCGGCAGCTGGCCGGTGCCGATACACGGTCGCGTCGTTCACCAGCAGCGGCACCGCCATTTCCTGGTAGCCATGCTCGCGCGTGTGCAGGTCGATCATGAACTGGCCGAGCGCGCGCTCCAGCCGCGCCAGCGGCGCCGCGCAGCACGACGAACCGGCTGCCGGCCAGCTTGGCGGCGGCGGCGAAATCCATCAGGCCCAGCGCCTCGCCCAGCTCGAAATGCTGCTTCGGCGGGAAGCCGAAATCGCGCGGCGCGCCGTGCTGCGCCAGCACGACGTTGGCGCTTTCGTCGGCGCCGTCGGGCACGTCGGGATCGAGCGATGTTGGGCAGCGCTTCCAGCGCCGCGCGCATCGCGCCGTCCAGTTCGGCGGCGCGCGCTTCCAGCTGCTCCATGTCGCCGCGCAGCGCCGGTCGCCTCGGCTTCCAGCGCGGCGGTGTCGGCACCTGGCCCGCCTGCCCTGGCCGATCTCCCTGGCCAGCGCGTTGCGCCGCGCCTGCTTCTCCTGCAGGGCGGTCTGTGCGGCGCGGCGCTCGGCGTCCTGCGCCAGGACCGCCTCGGCCACGGCCGGCAGTCCGCGCCGCGCCAGGGCGGCGTCGAACGCCGGCGGGATCGGCGCGGATGGCGCGGATGTCGTGCATCGTCGTCAGACCTCGACCGGCTTCGGCTCGACCATGCGCGCCGCGATGATGGAAATCTCGTAGAGCGCGATCAGCGGCATCGCGAGGCCGCACTGGGTGATGACGTCGGGCGGCGCCAGGATGGCGGCGATGACGAACATGCCGACATAGGCATAGCGGCGGTATTTCTTCAGCCCCTTCGAGGAGACGATGCCGACCTTCGCCATCAGCGTCAGCGCCACCGGCAGCTGGAAGGTGATGCCGAAGGCGAAGATCAGCTTCATCACCAGATCGAGATATTCGCCGACCTTCGGCATCCAGCTCGATCGGCACGCCGCCGGCGCCGCTGCCGTTGTTCTCGAAGCTGAGGAAGAAGCGCCAGGCGAACGGGAAGACGAAATAGTAGGCCAGCGCCGCGCCCGATCACGAACAGGACCGGCGATCGCGACCAGGAACGGCAGCGATGGCGCGCTTTTCGCTGCGATACAGGCCGGGCGCGATGAACAGCCAGAGCTGCGTGGCGATGACCGGAAAGGCGATGAACGCGGCGCCGAAGAACGCGACCTTCAGATAGGTGAAGAACGCCTCGTAGAGCTGGGTGTAGATCAGCGCGGCGCGGCGTGCCCGGCTGGTCAGCCAGGATGTCGCGCCAGCGGGCGCGCCAGGAACGCGATAGATCTCGCGCGGAGAAATAGTAGCAGACCACGAATGCGACCAGGAACGCGGCGATGGACCACATCAGCCGGCGGCGCAGCTCGATCAGGTGATCGAGCAGCGGCATCGGCTTGTCGTTGATCGGGTCGTCGACCTCGGGCGTGCTCACGGCGCTTCCGTCAGTGCGTGGGTTGGCGTGTCGCGAAGGCGGGCGGGATGAATGCCGGCGCGTCCGCCTGCGTCGTCGGCGCTGCCTGCACAGGCTGGGGAGCCATCGCCGGCGGCAGCCAGGCCGGCACCGCCTCCGGCCGCCGGGCTCGCCTCGTCATGCGGCGCTTCGGCCGGATGGGTCGACAGGTCGGCGTCCTCGGGCGTCTCGATCACGGTCGCGGCGTGCTCGCCCACGGCGGCCTCGCTCGCCTCCGTGCCGTAGCTGGACGTGGAAGGCGTCGGGGCGAGCGGGTTGGTCGCCAACGTACCGCGCAGCGAGCCGTCGGGATCGACCGCGCGCTCGACCTCGCCCTTGATGTCGAAGTTGCGGATCTGGTTGATCTGGCTGCGCACCTCGTCGAGGTTCGCCTCGCGCACCATCTCGTCCACATGGGTCTGGAACTCGGCGGCCATGCGGCGCGCCTTCTTGATCATCTCGGTGACCGCCTTGATCGCGACCGGCAGGTCCTTCGGCCCGATGGCGATCAGGGCGACGACGCGCGATCAGGGCGATCTCGGTCCAGGCGAAATCGAACATGCGCGATCAGGCTTCGGCAGTTGGGTCAGGTATCCGGCGTCACGTCTGGCGGCGTCAGGTCTCGACGGCATCCTGCGGCACGGCTTGCGCCGGTCTCCGTCCGCCGACTGCAACAGGCCCGACCGCCACGCGGCTCGACCAGCAGGTCCTCGCGCCGCGGCAGGTCGCGCAGGTCGGCCAGGCCGAACTGCGCCAGGAATGCCGGCGTGGTGCCCCACAGCGTCGGGCGGCCCGGGCGATTCCCGGCGGCCCCGGGGCGCGATCAGGCCGGCCTCCAGCAGCGCGTCCAGCGTCTGCTGCGACAGGCTGGCGCCGCGGATTTCCTCGATCTCGGCGCGGGTGACCGGCTGGTGGTAGGCGACGATGGCCAGCGTCTCCATCGCCACGCGCGGCAGCCGGCGCGGCAGCTGCACCACCTTGCGCAGCCGGGGCGCGAGGTCGGGCGCGGTGCGGAACTGCACAGCCGCCGGCGACCTCGCACCAGCTCCACGCCGCGCCCGGCATAGCGCGCGGCGCAGCGCCGCGAGCACCGCGTCGGCATCCGCCGTCTCGGGCAGCAGCTGCGCCAGCGCGCGCGCCGCCACCGGGGCGGCGGCGGCGAACACCAGCGCCTCGGCCAGCCGCAGGCTGTCCTCGTCGGGCGGCTCAAGGCCGGACACGGCGGCCGGCGGCGCTCTGGGTATCCTCGGTCATGGCAATACCTCCGCCTCGGCCGGCCCGCGGCGCACCAGGATCGGGCCGAACGCCGCCTCCTGGCGCAGCCGCACGCCGCCGCCGCGCGCCATTTCCAGGCCGGCGATCAGCGTGCTCGGCAAGCGCGCCGCGCCGCTCCAGCGGGCGTGCCGAGCTCTCCGGCAGGAAGCTGTCCAGCGTGCTCCAGTCCGGCAGGCTGCCGAGCAGCGCGCGCCAGGCGCTGCAGCGCGTCCTGACGCGTCCACAGCGTGAGCGGGCGCGGCTGGTAGCGTCGCGCGCCCGGCGGCGCGGCGCAGCGCCGGACAGATAGGCGCGCACCAGGCCGGGCAGGTCGAGCGCCAGGCGCGAGCGGTCGATCTCGGTCAGGTCCTCCGGCGCGCCGCGCGCGAACACGTCGCGGCCGAGCTGCGGCGCGGGCGCCCAGCCACGGCGGCGGCGGCGCGCATCGCCTGCAGGTCGCGCAGCCGCGCGGCGAGCACATCGGCGGCCTGCTCGCCCTCCTCCGCCGCGTCGGCGCCGGCGGGCAGCAGCAGGCGGGATTTCAGCCAGGCGAGCCAGGCGGCCATCACCAGCCAGTCGGCCGCCAGCTCCAGCCGGACGCGCCGCGCGCCCTCGATCACCGCGAGGTATTGCTCGACCAGGGCGAGGATGGAGATGCGCGCCAGATCGACTTTCTGCGTCGCGCGCGAGGTCGAGCAGCAGGTCGAGCGGCCCCTCGAACCCGTCCAGGCGCAGCAGCAGGCTGTCGGCCTCCGCTGCGGCGGCGGGCGGCACCGGCTCAGATGTCGCTGCCATCAGCCCCGCCGATAGGCATGGCCGGCAGAGATGCAGGACCGTGCGCAGCGCCCAGGGCAGCACGCGCGCCGAGCAGCCTGGCGCGAACGGGTCGAACTGGATGCCGAATCTGCCAGCGCCGCGCGGCAGCAGGAAGACGACCAGCAGCACGAGCAGGATGCCGGCGCGCTCCAGCCGCGCCCAGGCCTGCGCCAGCGCCGCGGCAGCAGGCCGACCACGATGCGGCCGCCGTCCAGCGGCGGGATCGGCAGCAGGTTGAACAGGCCCAGCACCAGGTTGATCAGGATGAAGTTCAGCAGGAACTGCCGCGCGATGCAGGCCGCGCCGAGTCGGCCAGCCCGGCAGCCAGATGAGGCGCAGCAGGCGCGCCGAGCCAGGCGAGGAAGAAATTCATCAGCCGGGCCGGCGGCCGCGACCACCGCCATGCCGCGGCGCGGATTGCGGAACCGCCAGGCGGCGACCGGCACCGGCTTGGCCCAGCCGAACATGAACACGACCCGGCCGATGGTCAGCAGCTGGAAGATCAGCAGGAAGCCGGGCAGCAGGATGGTGCCGACGCGGTCGACATGGCGCAGCGGATTGAGCGACAGCCGCCCGGCGCGCTTGGCGGTGTCGTCGCCCAGCGCCAGCGCGGCGTAGCCGTGCGCCGCCTCGTGCAGGGTGATCGCCAGGACGGCGGGGATCACCGCCAGCGCGAGCTGCAGGATGATGTCGTTCACGCGCCAGCAGCCGGTCCCGCTCGGCCGCCAGTGCCGCGGCGTCCAGCGCGAGCCGGCGCGCCGCCGCCATGGCGCGCGCGCGCGGCCAGGCCGGCCGCGGCGCCGCCGCGGTCAGCGGCGGGCAGGCGCGCCAGCACGCCGCGGTCTGCGGGCAGCATCGCCGGCGCAGTAGAGCGCGATGTCGCAGCCGGCCAGCCAGCGCGGCGCGGCGCCGATCGGCGGGCGTGCCGGCTCAGGGCGTGCATGGCCAGGTCGTCGGTCACCAGCACTCCTCGAAGCCGATCCGGCCGCGGATGATCGCTGGCGATCATCGCCGGCGACAGCGTCGCCGGAAGCGCCGCGTCCCAGGCCGGATACAGGATATGCGCCGTCATGACCCAAGGCAGGTCGGCGTTCAAGGCGAACGGCAGCAGATCGGCGTCCGAGCGCCGTCGTCAAGCGCGGCGCCTCCACCACCGGCAGCGCCAGATGGCTGTCGACCCGCGCCCGGCCATGGCCGGGCGCGTGCTTGCCGACCGGCTGGACGCCGGCCGCCAGCAGCCCGGCGGCGAAGGCGCGGCCGAGCCGCGCGACCGCGTTGGGGTCGCCGGCGAAGGCGCGGTCGCCGATCACGCCGTGCGCGCCCGGGCAGGCGAGGTCCAGCACCGGCGCCGCCGACCACGTCGAAGCCGGCGGCGGCGCAGTCGCAGCGCCGATCAGTGCGCCGGTCAGCCAGGCCGCGCGCAGGCCGGCCTGCGGATCGCGGGCGTAGACAGCGCGCCGGCCGCGGCGGCGGGCGGGTGGCGCGCCAGTGCGGCGGCCGCAGCCGGGCGACGCGGCCGCCCTCCTGGTCGACCATCAGCACCGCCCCGGCGGGAAGCGCCTGGCGCAGCGCGGCGATCAGAGCCGGCGCAGCTGCGGCGGGTCGACGATGTTGCGCGCGAACAGGATCACGCCGGCCGGGCGGATGCGTGCGCGGACAGCGCCGCCTCGTCCGCCAGCAGATCGGGGCCGGCGATGCCGACGATGGCCGGCGTCACGCCGGCCGGCCCGTCAGCACGCGGCGCCCGTCAGAACGCCGCGATCGAGCAGCCGCCGCCCTTGGCGCGCACCTGCTCGCAGAACTGCGTCGCCTGGGCGATGTCGCTGAAGCCGCCGGTGCGCAGCCGCCAGAAGGTTTTGCCGTCATGCTCGAACCGCGTCACGTCCGGCTGCCGGCTGGCCAGCAGGCTCGGCATCCGCTTCTCCAGCCGCTGCCACTCGATCCGCGCCGCATCCTCGGACGACAGGGCGGCAAGCTGGACCCGGGTGGTTCTGCCGGATACCGGATGCGCCGGGTGCTCGACGGCGGCCGCCCGGACCGGTGCGGGCCGCGACCAGGGGTTTGGCAGTCAGCGGCGCCGCGGCAATCGGTGCTGCGGCGGAAGACGCCGTGCCGGCGGTGACGGCAGCGGCCGGCGGGGCGGAGGCGACGGCCGCGGGCTTCATGTCCTGCGGCGCCGGCGTCTCCGATGCCGGCGCAAGCTTGTCGGCGGCAGCGTCGGGATTGTTGTCCATGATATCGTCGTTGGCGCCGGCGACGTGCAGCCCGCCCGGATCGGCCGGTTTCACCCGCATCGGGCTGCTGTCAGCCTGGACCACCGGCACAGTGGTGCTGCGATTGCCCAGCAGCGACCAGCCGCCGACCAGCAGCACCAGCGCGCCGCCCAGGCCGCCGGCGATCAGCGCCAGCCGGCGCGTGCCGGGATCCATGCCACGGCTGCGACGCGGCACGCGGTAGGTGGGAGTCGGAATATCGAGTTCATCTGACACGGGTTTCCCCTTTTCCATGCGTCCGGCGCGCTGCCGTCCGCATGCGGGACCGGTCAGCGCATCTCTTCGACGGGCATCACGCCCAAAACCGCCAGGCCGGAGCGGATCACCACCGCCGTGGCGGCGACCAGCGCCAGCCGCGCGAGGGTTTCGTCCGGACGGTCCGCCTGCAGGAACCGCAGTGCAGCATCGTCCTTGCCCCGGTTCCACAGCATATGAAAGTCGGCCGCCAAGTCATAGAGGAAAAACGCGATTCGGTGCGGCTCACGCGCCTGCGCGGCGGCCTCCACCGTGCGCGGCCAGGCCGCCAGGCGGCGCAGCACCGCCAGTTCCGGCTCTGCCGCCAGCGAGTCCAGGCCGACGCCGGCAAGGGCCGCATCGGTGGTCCTCTCAGCGCCGAACATCTCGGCCGCGGCGCGCAGCACCGAGCGGCAGCGGGCATGGGCGTACTGCACGTAGAACACCGGGTTCTCGCGCGTCTGCGCCACCGCCTGGTCGAGGTCGAACTCCATCTGCGCGTCGGACTTGCGCGTCAGCATGGTGAAGCGCACCGCGTCGCGCCCGACCTCCTCGATCAGGTCGCGCAAAGTGACGTAGGTGCCGGCGCGCTTGGACATCCGCACCGGCTGGCCGCCGCGTACCACGTGCACGATCTGGCAGAGCACGATTTCCAGTTTCGCGGCACCGCCGGATAGCGCCTGCACCGCCGCCTTCATGCGCGGGACGTAGCCGCCGTGGTCGGCGCCCCACACGTCGATAAGCTGCGCGAAACCGCGCGCGAGCTTGTCCGCGTGATAGGCGATGTCGTTGGCGAAATACGTGTTGGATGCCGTCGGATTTCCGCAGCGGCCGATCGACGTCGTCGCCGAACTGCGTGGCGCGGAACAGCAATTGCTGGCCGCGGCTCCCAGTCGTCCGGCGTCTTGCCCTTCGGCGGCTCCAGCACGCCCTCGTAGATCAGCCCGGCCGCATCCAGTTGCGCGATCACCGCATCGACCGCGCCGCTCAACAGAAGTTGCCGCTCCGAACTGAAGACTTCCTGATCGACGCCGAGCAGCAGCGAGGTCCTCGCGCACCTGGCGCATCATCTCGGCGACCGCAGTCTCCCGCACGGGGTCGAGCCAGGTATCCGGATCGGCGATGCCGAGGCCCTGGGCTGCGAGTGTCGTCGCCGTGCTCGCGCGCCAGCGCCTCGCCGACCGGCACGAGGTAGTCGCCGCGGTATTGCAGGCCGCCCGGCACCTCGGCGGCGAACTCCTCCTCCGTCATCGTCGTGCCGAGCGCTTGCAGGTAGCGCCAGTAGGCGGCCCAGGCGAGCGCCGGCAACCTGCGCGCCGGCGTCGTTGACGTAGTATTCCTTGGTCACCGCATAGCCGGCCTTGGCGAGCAGGTTGGCCAGCGCATCGCCCACCACGGCGCCGCGGCAATGGCCGATATGCATCGGCCCGGTCGGATTGGCGGAGACGTACTCGACATTGACCGGCACGCCTGCGCCCAGCGTGCTGTCGCCGTAATGCTCGCCCGCGCGCAGGATTGCCGGAAGGACCGCGCGTGATCGTCGAAACATGCAGGCGCAGATTGACGAAGCCGGGTCCGGCCGGCGTCTGCCGCGGCGATGCGGGGATGGCCGCGCAGCCGCTCGGCGAGGGCCTGCGCGAGCTTCGCCGGCGGCTGCGCGGGCTGCCTTGGCCGCGACCAGTGCCGCATTGGTCGCCATGTCGCCGTGCGCCGCATCGCGGGCGGCGTCACCTCGACGCGGGCGACGAACCGTCGGGCAGCAGACCGGGCAACGCACCGCTTGCAGCGCGGCGAGCACATGCGCGCGCGGAGGTCGGCGTACAGATTGTCGGACATGCGCGTCATCTTCTTTGCAGATTGGGACCGAGACTAACCGGGAACCGAAAGGTCGGTCAGCCGCCGGTGCTCGTCCATCGCGTAGCGGTCGGTCATGCCGGCGATGTAGTCGCACGACGATGCCGGCGGCGCGGTCGGTGCCCGCCTCCCCGGCCCGCGCGCGCCAGTCGTCAGGCAGCAGCGATGGATCGGCGTGCAGCAGGCGGAACAGCTCCTCGGTCAGCCGGCGGGCCTTGTTCGGTCATGCGGTTGACCCGCCAGTGGCGATACATGCGGGCGAACAGGAAATCCTTGATGACCCGGTTGGCCTCGGCCATCGCGCGGGCTGAACGCCACCACCGGCTGCTTCGCGCGGCGGATCGCCTCGCGCGTCGCGCGGCGCCAGCTTGGCGAGCCGCCGGCGCGTCTCCGCCACCAGGTCGGTCACCAGCGCGTCGATCACCCGGCGGATCGTCTCGTGCCGCAGCCGCGGCGGCGGCACGTCCAGGCTGGCGATGCGGGCCTGCGGCCAGCGCCTCGCCGACCACCGGCAGGTGGGCGATGTCCTCCGGTCCGAACAGCCGCGCGCGCATGCCATCGTCCAGGTCGTGGCTGTGATAGGCGATGTCGTCGGACAGCGAGGCCACCTGCGCCTCGGCCGCGGCATGGGTGGACAGCTCGAGCTTATGGCGGTCGTTGTATTCGGCGATGTAGGCCGGCGGCTGGCGCAGCGGGCCGTTGTGCTTGGCCAGCCCCTCCAGCGTCTCCCAGGTCAGGTTCAGCCCGTCGAACGCCGGCGTAGCGGCTCTCCAGCAGAGTCACGACGCGCAGCGACTGGGCGTTGTGGTCGAAGCCGCCAACGGCTTCATCGCCAGCGTTCAGCGCCTCCTCGCCGGCATGGCCGAACGGCGGGTGGCCGAGATCGTGCGCCAGCGCCAGCGCCTCGGTCAGGTCCTCGTCCAGCGCCAGCTCGCGGGCGACCGAGCGGGCGATCTGCGCCACCTCGATGCTGTGGGTCAGCCGGGTGCGGTAGAAATCGCCCTCGTGGTTGACGAAAACCTGCGTCTTGTATTGCAGCTTGCGGAAGGCCGAGGAATGGATGATGCGGTCGCGGTCGCGCTGCCACGGGCGAGCGGGTGGGCGCCTCCGGCTCCGGATGGAGCCGGCCGCGGGCGGTGTCCGCGCGCACGGCGTAGGGCGCAAGCGTCATGGCCGGCGGGCTTACACCGCGCAAGGCTTCAAATCCAGCCGCGCGACTCTCTATGTTCCTCGCATGGACAGCACCGACCGTTTCGCCCTGACAGACCGCGCCGCCGCGCGCATCGCCGAGATCGTCGCCGGCGCGGGCGGCCCCGACGCCCTCCGGGTCGCCGTGCTGGCGGGCGGGTGCAGCGGCTTCCAGTACCAATTCGAACTGGACAACGCGATCCAGCCCGACGACGTGGTGATCGAGCGCGGACGGCGCAAGGTGCTGGTCGATCCCGCCAGCCTGGATCTGCTGGCGGGCGCGGAGCTGGACTACACCGACGAACTGATGGGCAGCCACTTCGCCGTGCGCAACCCGAACGCCACCTCGGCCTGCGGCTGCGGCACCAGCTTCTCGATCGACTGATTCGCTTGAAGCTGGCGACCTGGAACGTCAACTCGATCCGTCAGCGCGAGCAGCACGTGCTGCGCTTCCTCGCGCGCGCCGAGCCCGACATCCTGGTGTTGCAGGAGATCAAGTGCGAAGCGGCCGCCTTCCCGGCGATGGCCTTTCAGGCCGCGGGCTATCGGGCCGAGGTGGTCGGCCAGAAATCCTACAACGGTGTCGCCGTGCTTTCCCGGCTGCCCTTCACGGTGATCCACCGCGCTCTGCCCGGCCTGCCCGAAGGCGATGCCCAGGCACGCTACATCGAGCTGACGGCCGAGGGGATGACCGTGATCGGCATCTACCTGCCCAACGGTAATTCGGGCGGTCCCGACGGCTATGCCTACAAGCTGGCCTGGATGGACCGGCTGGCCGAGCGCGCAGCGGCGCTGCTGGAGGCCGACGCGCCGCTGGCGATCCTGGGCGACTTCAATGTCTGCCCGACGCCGGAGGATCTGACACCGGGCGCGCTGTCGCCCGGCGACGCGCTGGTGCGGCCGGAAACCCGCGCCCGCTTCCGGCGCCTGCTGTGGCTCGGCCTTACCGATGCGGTGCGTGCGCTGTACCCCTCCGGTCCGATTTACACCTTCTGGGATTACCAGGGCGGCGCCTGGCAGCGCGACATCGGCCTGCGGATCGACCATGCGCTGCTGTCGGCCGACCTTGCCGAGCGGCTGGTCGATGCCGTGCCCGAGCGAGCGGCGCGGGCCGAGGAACAGCCTTCGGACCATGTTCCGGTGGTGGTGACGCTCGGGCCCGCGCGTGGCGGATGACGCGCCGCCGGAACGCCATGCCCTGACGCCGCACCCGCTGCGCGCGTCCGTCCTGCACGAGGTGCATGCGCGGCCGTTCTTTTCGATCACCACCCCGCGTCGTTTCCTGCACTACGCCTTCATGACCACGCCCGAACAGGCGGCAGCCGACCGCACCGAGTTGCGCGCGGTCTGCGACGATATCGGCGTGCAGGGGCCGGCGGACGGCGCGCGCCATCACCGCGTCGATCTGGGACCCGCCGTGCTGCGCTGGGAGCAGCATGGCGAATTCACCACCTACACCTGGGACTTCATCGGCGCCTTCGACAGCGATCGGCATGAGCCGTTCGGCCGGGTGCCGCCCGACCTGCTGGAACTGATGCAACTGCTGCGTCAGCCCGGCCCGCACATGGTCTCGCTCGACCTGCATCTGATCGCCGAAGCGGACGCACCGCGGCTGGAGGACATTTTCGACGTCACCAGCCTCGCCGCCTCGGTGGTCGATCGGGGCGGTGCCATGGTGGCCACGGACTTCCGCGCCTCGCCGGAAGGCTATGTCCGCATCCTGGTCGTCGATATCGGCATGACGGGCACGCGCGCCGGGGCGCTGACGCAACGGCTGCTGGAGATCGAGACCTACCGGACGCTGGCGCTGCTGGGACTGCCGGAGGCGCAACGGCTGGTGCCCGGCATCCGTCGCATCGAGCAGGAGCTGACCCGCATCGCCGGCGCGATGGCCGGCAGCACCGGCCTGGAGGGCGACCACGCTCTGCTGGACGACCTGACGGCCATGGCGGCCAGTCTGGAGGCGGATTCGGCGGCGTCGGCATACCGTCTGGGTGCCAGTCGCGCCTACGATCAACTGGTAACGCAGCGCCTGGGCACGATCGGCGAGCAGCCGCATGGCGGCTGGCCGACCATCGCGCGGTTCCTCGCGCGCCGGATGGCCCCGGCGATCCGGTCATGCCAGGTGGTGCAGGACCGCCAGACCGATCTCGCCACCAAACTGGCCCGCGCGGCGAATTTGCTGCGCACCCGCGTCGATGTCGCGATCGAACAGCAGAACCGCGACCTGCTCCGCTCGATGAACGAGCGGACGCGGCTGCAGCTGCGGCTGCAGCAGACCGTCGAAGGGCTGTCGATCGCGGCGATCAGCTACTACGTCGTCGCCCTGCTGATGCATGTGCTGGAGGGCCTGCACGACGTTCATCTCCTGCCGCTCGACACGGGTCTGGCGACCGCGATGCTGGTGCCCTTGGTCGTCCTTGCCGTGGCGCTGGTGGTGCGCCGCATCCGCCGGCGGCACATGCCGCACGACTGAATATCGCGGCGGAGGGTCACGCACCACCGGGCCATGCCCGGCCGGCAACGATTCTGCTAAGCCTCCTGGCCGCGTGCCGCGGCAAGGTCCGCATCAGCGGCCTGAACGCGACATCCGTGTACGACGCGATCTTGCTATATTTCTCGGGGTGCACGATATCCAGCGGCATCTGCTGGATGGTTTCATCCTGGATGAAACGTCGCACCCGATGCGCCGCACCCGCGTTGGCGCGATTCACATACAGAAGCGCGTTCTGCTTGTACCAGAAATACACGCGTTCGTCGTTCCAGATTTGGCTACGCAGCGGATCGAAGGCCTCGAAGCCGCGGGCGGCGAACAGGTCCGCCCAGTAGGACTGCCACCGTTCGTTGATATGCCGATAGCCGTTCTGATACGGCACGGCAGCGCCGAACAGGATCACGTCCCCATGCCGGATCAGGTTGTCGATGAACACCTCCGCATACTGCCCCGCGATATGCTCGGCGACTTCGAGGCTGATAACCAGACTGAAGCGGCGGCCCAGATCGAACGTCTCGGCGAGGTTCCGTATGGCGACCGCATCACCGGGGACCAGCAGACGCGCCATGTCGGTCCAGGGCCCCTCCACGCCGGCGATGACGCCGGCCCCCTTGGCACGGCAGACCGACAGCCAGCGCCCGTCGCCGCAGCCGACGTCCAGCACCGCATCCAGATCGACGAAGGACCGCAGGATGTCGACCATCGTTTCGGCGGAATAGGTGGTCCGGTCGCCGAGATTCTTATGCCATTCGAAATCGTACATGCGCCGCGCCACGTCCGCGAAAGAGAGTGCCGGGCGGCAATCCTGGCAAGGCCGCGGTTAAATGTTGCTTACTTCCTGCGGCGTGTTTGCGGACCGTCAGGCGGGCTCACCCACCGGACGACGCTTGCTGATGTCGAGCTTCGCCTCGATCCATTCGACGAACTTGGCGGTCGGGTAGCTGATCAGGAAGTAGATGATCGCGACCATCGTGAAGATCTCGAAATGCTTGAAGGTGGCCGAGGCCAGCAACTCGCCGCTGAACATCAGGTCGCGCATCGTGATGACCGAGACCAGCGCCGAGTCCTTGAAGATCGAGACGAAGAAGTTGCCGAGCGGCGGGATGATGATGCGGAAGGCCTGCGGCAGGATGATGCGGCGCATCAGCAGCGCGCGCGACATCCCCATCGACTGCCCCGCCTCGGTCTGGCCCTTGGGGATGGCCTGGATGCCGGAGCGGAACACCTCCGCCATGTAGGCGGAGTAATTCATCGTCAGGCCGATCACGCCCGAGGTGAACGGCGACAGCGTGATGCCGACATAGGGCAGCACGTAGTAGATGAAGAACAGCTGGAGCAGCAGCGGCGTGCCGCGGATGAACTGGATGTAGATCGCGGCGAGGATGCGGACCGGCCACAGCCGCGACATTCGCATCAGGCCGAACATCAGCCCAAAAACCAGCGCCAGCGCGAACGAGAGCAGCGAGACCAGGATGGTGAGCCACGCCCCCTGAAGGAGCGTGGGCAGGAACGAGATCATGTCGTCGAGCGAAAACATCCGGCACCCTGTCGCTATGACGCCCTGTCGCTATGACGCCTGGTCGCCATGACGAGGGCGGCCGGCATGACCGGCCGCCCTGATGACGCGGCAAGCCGGCATGGTCAGTTGTTGTAGCCGGTCAGGCCCCACTTTGTGAGGATCTTCTTCATCTCCAGATTATACTCCATCCATTCGATCGCCGCGGAAAAGCCGGTGACCAGCTGGATGTCGGCCTGGCGGAACACGTATCGGCTGTAGCCGTTGGGGTTCTTGAAGGTGCGCGGCTCGTAGTCGGAGACGATCTCGACGGCCCATTCCGGATGGTCCTTGATCGTCGCCGCCATCACCGGCTGATCGTAGATCACCGCATCCAGGCGCCCATGCGCCAGTTCGGGCAGGATCTGTTCCCAGTCCTTGTAACCCTGGTAATCGACACCGGGGACCGTCTGCAGCCATTCGGCATAATTGGTGCCAAGCAGCGTGCCGGCCTTCATGCCCTTGAGGTCCGTCAACTGGTGCAGCTTCTTGGGGTTGCCTTTCGGCACCACCATCGTCTCGGCGTAGTAGTAGGTGGGAAAGCAGAAGTTCACGATCTTGGCGCGTGCCTTGGTGTAGTGGATCGAGTCGCCGATCATGTCGAAGCGTCCGTCGAGCGTGCCCGGCACAAGCCCGTCCCAGGTCACGGTCTGAACGTCGACCTTCGGGATCTTCAGCATCTTCGCGACGAAGGTGATGATCTCGGCATCCAGGCCGGACCAGGCGTTGTTGTTCTTGGGATCGAGGAAGGAGTACGGCCAGTCGTTCGACGTACCGACGACGAGCGAACCCTTCTTCTGGATCCGTGCCAGCGAGTTGTCGGTGCTGTTGATCTTCGGCCAGGTGAAATCGGCGTAGCTGGTGTCGATCGCCGGCGGATCGGCGGCCTCCGCCTTGCGGCTTCCGGCCGTGGCGGCGATCAGCGCGGCCGCACCGCCAAGTGCGCCTGCACGGATCAGGCCGCGCCGCCCGGGTCCGGCTTCTTCTCGGTTGTCACTCGCCATTCGTTTCATCTCCTTGTCTGGGTTTGCGTCATTCGCGGCGCTACTCAGCCTCGTCCGCCCGCCCGTTGCGGTTCAGGATGGATTGCAGGAACTGCCGGGTGCGCGGGCTGCGCGGGTCGGTGAATACCATCTCCGGCTTGCCGTCCTCCACCACCGCGCCGTCGGCCATGAAGACCACGCGGTCGGCGACCTCTCGTGCGAAGTCCATCTCGTGCGTCACCACCACCATTGTCATGCCCTCGGCCGCCAACTGGCGCATCACGCGCAACACATCGCCGACGAGTTCGGGATCGAGTGCCGAGGTCGCCTCGTCGAACAGCATGACCTTCGGGTTCATCGCCAGTGCGCGCGCGATCGCCACGCGCTGCTGCTGCCCGCCGGAAAGCTGGTGCGGATACGATCCCGCCTTCTCCACCAGTCCGACTTTCTTGAGCACCTCCATCGCCTTCGCGCGTGCCTCGGCGACCGGCTGGCGCAGCACGTAGACCGGGCCTTCCATCACGTTGCCCAGAGCAGTCAGGTGCGGAAACAGGTTGAAGGACTGGAACACCATGCCGATCTGCGCGCGGATCTGCTCGACGCGCCGTTCCGGATCGACCACGACGCGGCCGTCCCTGACGTAGCGATAGACCGGCAGCCCCTCGAAGCTGATGGTACCCTGGTCGATCGTCTCGAGGTGGTTGATGCAGCGCAACAGCGTGGATTTGCCGGCACCCGAAGGGCCGATGATGCAGACCACGTCGCCCCGCTTCACCGACAGCGAGACATCGGTGAGCACCTCGGTGCGGCCGAACGACTTCCAGATGTTGTCGAGCCGGACGATCGGACCGTCATAGCTCCGGCCGGGGTGAGCACCGGCGGAGCGGGTCTGGATGGCGGCGTCGGTCATCGGTCAGCTTTCTGCTGCGCGGTTCCCGATACTATTGACCTCGCGGAACCTGTCGACAGTTACGGTCAAGCGATCGTGTGCAATACGCGTACCAGGGCGGGATACGCACACCAGGGGCCGGCTTGCGTGGCGGCGTGGTGGCGTCTAACACCGCCGGCCGCCCGGCAAGCCGCCTCCCGCGTGCCGGGTCCTCATCCGGTGATCGTTACTTGGGCATGGACAGGCAATACCGGCTCGGCGTGATGTGCATCATCGGCGCGACGGTGGCGTGGAGCAGCGCCGGATTGATCGCGCGCCTCGCCGCGACGCCGCCGGCAACGACACTGTTCTGGCGCTCGGCCTTCGCCTGCCTGTTCATCGTGAGCCAGGGCATTCTGACCGGGCATCAGGATTTTGCCCGGTCCTTCCGCCGCATCGGCGTGGCAGGGACCGCGATGGCGGCAGCGTTCGCCGTCTCCATGGCCGCGTTCATCAATGCGCTGGCCTACATGCGCGTCGCCAATGTGCTTGTTTTCCATGCAGCCTCGCCATTTTTCGCCGCGCTGCTGGCCTGGATCTGCATCCACGAGCGCCCCCGCCCGGTGACGCTGCTGGCCATCTGCATCTCGCTGGGGGGTGTCGCCGTGATGGTCGGCGGCGCGTTGGGACCCAACGAGCTGCTCGGCGACGCGTTGTCAGCGGTGATGGCGCTGAGCTTCGCCGCCACCATCGTGCTGGCGCGCGCGCGGCCCGACCTGCCGATGGGTGCGGTGACGGCGCTGGCGATGCTGATGATGGCGCTCGCGGCGTTGCCCTGGGCCAATCTGACGCCGAGCGGCGCCGAGTTCGCCCTGCTGGCGGCGTTCGGCATCGGCCAGATGGGCGTCGGGTCGCTGCTGTTCACCGCGGGCGCGAGCCGGGTTCCCGCCGCCGATGCCGGGCTGCTGTCGGTGCTGGAGACGGTGCTGGGCCCGCTATGGGTCTGGCTGGCCGTAGGGGAGCAGCCGGACACAGCGGTGCTGGCGGGCGGCGGCCTGGTGCTGGCCGCCGTCCTGATGGCCGGCGCCGCGGAACAGTGGCGGCGCGCCGCCATGCCCCGTCCGTCGTGACGCCGTCACGCCCGGCGCATCAGCCGAGGCCTCAGGCCACCTTGCGGAACTTGTGCAGGCAGCGCGGGCTGTCCGGGCGCGGGGTGTCGGGGAACGTCGTCGGCCAGTTGGTCCAGGTCACCTCCCCCACATAGATGTCGCCGTGCGAGTCCACCGCGATGCCGTGCGGTGCGGTGAACTCGCCCGGCCCCAGCCCCGCGTGCAGGCCGCCGATTCGTCCCAGCCGCTTGCCGGTGTGATCCACGATTGTCAGGCGCGGGCCCAGATTGGGCGCGTGGCGGTTCACCGCCATGCCAGGTCCAAGCTCCCCGATGTAGCAGACCGGGCAGCTTCCGTGCGCCATGTAGAGACCGCAGGGGCGGTGCAGGTTGTTCCACTGCGTCTCGTATCGCCCGTTGCCGTCGAACACCTGTACGCGGTGGTTCTCCCGGTCCGCCACATAGACCCAGCCATCGGCATCGCAGGTGATGTTGTGGACGATGTTGAACTCGCCGGGATCGGTGCCGGAGGCTCCCCAGGACAGCAGCAGCTTGCCGTTCGGCGCGTATTTGTGGACCCGCGCGTTGCCGTAGCCGTCCGAGACATAGATCTCGCCCTTCGGCGACAACGCGGTATGGGTGCAGCGGTGGAACGGCTCGCCGCTCATGAACGCCGCCGGCTTGCCGGGTGTGCCCAGCGTCATCAGCACGCGGCCGTCGAGCGTGCATTGCCGGACGCTGTGATCGCCGTCATCGGTCAGCCAGACCGTTTCATCCGGTCCCATGTGCAGCCCGTGCGCGCGGGGGAACACGCCCTCGCCCCAGGCGCGCAGGAAATTGCCGTCGCGATCGAACACCATCATCGGGTGCTCGCCGCGATTGAAGACATAGACGTTGTCCTGCCGGTCGACGCCGACGGCGCCGATTTCCTTGAACGACCAGCCGGGCGGCAGCTTCGCCCAGTCCACAACGGGTTCGTAGACGAAATCGCCGGTGCCGAGCCGCATATGCGTTCCCCCCGTTTGGCGTTTTCGCCAGCTTGTCACGGCCCGGCCAGGCCGACCAGCCCGGCTTGCCGCGTCAGGCCTGGAGACGTAACCATGGGAGCATCGAAGGGGGAGATACGCCCATGAAACTCGTCAGCTTCCGCCGGCCCGACGGCCTCGCCCGCTGGGGCATCGCCAAGGAGCATGGCGTGATCGACCTTGGCGACAAGGCGCCGGGGCTGCGCCATGCCCTGTGGGCGACGCCGGCGCTGGCCGATGAGGCGATGCGGCATGTCGATTTCGGCTTCGACGACATCGTGTTCCTGCCGCCGATCCCCGATCCCGACAAGATCATCTGCATCGGCCTGAACTACCTGTCGCACATCCTGGAAGGCGGACGGGAGCCGCCGAAGCAGCCGATCATCTTCACCCGCTTCGCCAACACCCAGGTCGGCCACGGCCAGCCGATGATCCGCCCCGATGCGTCCGAGACCTTCGACTTCGAGGGCGAGATGGCCGTCGTCATCGGCCGCCGCTGCCGGCACGTGAAGCGCGAGGACTGGGAGTCCGTGGTCGCGGGCTACAGCTGCTACAACGACGGCTCGGTGCGCGAATACCAGCGCCATTCCACCCAGTTCACCCCTGGCAAGAATTTTCCGGGAACCGGCGGCTTCGGACCGTGGATCGTCACGCCGGAGGAAGCCGGTGACATCACGACGCAGACCCTGCTCACGCGCCTCAACGGCGAGGAAGTGCAGCGCGCCACCATCGACGACCTGCAATTCGATGTGCCGTCGCTGATCGCCTACTGCTCGACCTTCACCTGGCTGGAGGCCGGCGACGTGATCGTGACCGGCACGACCGGCGGGGTCGGCGCATACCGCAAGCCGCCGCTCTGGATGAAGCCGGGCGATACGGTGGAGGTGGAGGTCAGCGGCATCGGCGTGCTGCGCAACCCGATCGTCGCCGAAAGCTGACGCGGTATGCTCGAGACGGTTCCCTGGGCGAGCGATCTGGCCGCGCGCGCCATCGAATACGGACCGCGCGTGGCGGTCGGCGATGGTCTCGGCACGCTGACCTACGCCGATCTCGCCGGCCGCGCCGCGCGGCTGGCACTGGCCCTGCGCGATCGCGGCATCGCCCCCGGGCAGCCGGTCGCCAGCGCGCTGCCGAACGGCATACCGGCGGTCTGGACGGCGGCAGGACTGCGCATCGCGGGTGCGGCCGAAACTGCGCTGAACGCCAACCAGACCGAGGCCGAGCGGCGCCATTGCCTGACGCTCTCGGGCGCGCGGCTGGTCGTGACCAATGCCGCGCAGGCCGCCGCCTTCACCGCCCTGGGCTGCGACGTTCTGACCATCGACGATGTTCCGGCGGGAACCCCTGCCCTGCTGGCCGGGCTGCCGCCGGTGCCGGCGGATGCGCATGGGCGGATCAGCTTCACATCCGGCACCACCGGCGCGCCGAAGGCGATCGTCACGACGCACGGCGCTCGCTGGATCGGCAACCTGCTGCAGCGGGCGAGCTTCCCGGAGATGCCTGGCCCCGACAGCAAAATCCTGCTGATGACGCCCTTCGTGCATGGCGCCGGCATCCTGACGATGGCGTTCCATGACCGCGGCGGCAGCGCCGTGCTGCTGGACGGCGTGCATCCGCCGACCGTGCTGGGACTGCTCGATCGCGGCGATATCGACTTCATCTTCGCACCGCCCACGGTGCTCGCGAAGCTCTGCGGCGCGCTGGAAGGCCGTCGCATCGGCGGCATCCGCACGATCTTCACCGGGACCGCACCGCTGCTGCCCTCGCTCTACGCCAAGGCCCGCGCGATCTTCGGGCCGGTGATCCGGGTCACCTACGGCAAGTCCGAGATCAACAACCCGATCGCCGCCCTGACCCCGGCCGAGACCGACGCCTATTACGCCGAACCGGACCGGGAGGACGGCGTGTGCGTCGGCCATGCCGGCACCGGCGTCGAGATCCAGATCCGCGACGAGGACGGGACGGTGCTGCCGGCGGGAGACGTTGGCGAGGTGCATCTGCGCGGGCGGCACATGTCGAGCGGCCATATCGACGCCGGCGGCTTCCATCCGCTGCCGCCCGACGGCTTCCATGCCACCGGCGACCTGGGCCGCTTCGACGCGCGCGGCCGGCTGCATCTGGTTGGACGCCTTGCCGACGTCATCAAATCCGGCGGCTACAAGGTGCATCCCGACGAGATCGAGCGCGCCCTGGCGCCGACCGCGCCGCATGTCGCGGTGCTTTCGCTGCCCTCGGAGTACTGGGGCGAGATTATCATCGCGGTCGGCGAAACAGCCGATCCCGGTTGGGCGGAACGCGCCCGTGCAGCGCTGGGCGACCTCGCGCGCCACAAGCATCCGCGCGCCTTCCTCTGCATGGATGACCTGCCGCGCAACGCGCAAGGCAAGGTGATGCGCCGCCTGATCCGCGAGGCGGTGCTGACCACCCATGTGCTGACCGACGGCCCCTACCCCAAGCTGGACAGGCGATGAGATGCAGCCGCATTACGAGACGATCCTGGTCGAGACGATCGAGCACCATCTGCTGCTGGTGACGCTGAACCGGCCCGATGTCGGCAACGCGAAGAATACGCAGATGGGCCTCGATCTGCTGGATGTCTGGACCTCGCTGATCGCCCACCCCGGCGATGTGCGCTGCGTGGTGCTGACCGGGGCGGGCGAGAAGATCTTCTGCGCCGGCGGCGACCTGAAGCAGCGCAAGGGCATGACGCAGGCCGAATGGCAGCATCAGCACGAGATCTTCGAACGCTCGCGCGACGCCCTGCTGGATTGCCCGGTGCCGGTGATCGCCGCGGTCAACGGCCATGCCTATGGCGGCGGCTGCGAGACGGTGCTGGCCTGCGACTTCGCCTATGCCGTTCGCGGCGCCCGTTTCGCGCTGCCGGAAGTGACGCTGGGGATCATGCCGGGTGCGGGCGGCACGCAGTTCCTGCCGCGCGCGGTGGGGGAGCGCCGCGCCAAGGAGATCGTGCTGACCGGCCGCCCGTTCACCGCGGAACAGGCGCTGGACTGGGGCGTCGTCAACCATGTCAGCGAAAAGGGCGCGCTGATGGACGACGTGCTCGCCACCGCGCGGACCATCTGCGCCAACGCGCCGCTGTCGATCCGGCAGGCGAAGAAATCCGTCCACCACGGCCTGCAGATGGATATCCGCCGCGCGCTGTGGTTCGAGATCGAGGCCTATAACCGTCTGGTCGATACCGAGGACCGCCGCGAAGGTGTGCTTGCCTTCAACGAGAAGCGCAAGCCCGACTTCAAAGGCCGCTGACAGAAGGAATTCCCATGTCCGACATGCCGCGCTTCGTGCAGATCAACGAGGAAGGCCCACGCGAGGGTTTCCAGTTCGAGAAGGGGCCGATCCCCACAGCGCGCAAGGTCGAACTGGTCGATGCGCTCTCGGAGACCGGCATCAGCCAGATCCAGGTGGTGTCCTTCGTCAACCCCAACCGCGTGCCCGGCATGGCCGACGCCGACGAGGTGGTGCAACGTTTCGCGCGCAAGCCCGGTGTCCGCTACACGGCGCTTTGGCTGAACGACAAGGGGCTGAAGCGCGCCGTCGCCAGCGGTCTCGACATCAAGGGATCGCTGTCATTGACCGCGTCGGAAAAATTCCTGATGCGCAACCAGCAGCGGTCGATGGACGATAACCTGGCCGCGCAGCATGAAATGATCCGGCTGTATCAATCCTACGGCATCCCGGTCGAACGCGGTTCGATCATGGCCGCATTCGGCTGCAACTTCGAGGGCGAGATCCCGCACGAGCGCGTGCTGGGACAGGTGCAGACGATGCTCGATCTGGCGGATGAGCACGGGCTGACGCTGAAGCTGGTGTCGCTGGCGGACACCATGGCGTGGGCGACGCCGCGCGACATCCGCGCACTCGTCGGCAAGGTGCGCGACCGCTTCCCGCAGCTGAAAGTGGCGTTGCACCTGCACGACACGCGCGGCATGGGCATCGCCAACGCCTATGCGGGGCTGGAGATGGGCGTCGATACGTTCGACTCGACGGTGGCCGGCCTGGGCGGTTGTCCGTTCGCGGCGCACAAGGGTGCGGCGGGCAATGTCTGCACCGAGGACCTCGTGTTCATGCTGAACGAGATGGGCATCGAGACCGGCATCGACCTCGAGAAGCTGATCGAGGCGGCGCGGCTGGCCGAGGACATCGTCGGCCACCCGCTGCCCGGGGCGGTGAAGATGGGGGGCAGCCTGGACGCGCTGCGGCGCTCGCTGCACTGACGCCCGATATGACGAAGGGTCCGGCGGGGCCGGGAATCCGGGCGGCGCTCACGCCGTGGGAAGAGGTCGTGCTGGTCTGCCGCAAGTGCTCGCGCAAGCTCGATGGCGGGTTCGGCAAGGACGGCGAGGCGTCGCTGCGCCAGGAGCTGAAACTCGCGCTGCGTGCGGCCGGCCGGCGGCGGCAGGTGCGCGTGGTCGAAACCGGTTGCTTCTCGGTCTGCCCCAAGCGCGCCGTCAGCGTGATGCAGGGGAGCCGGCCGGGAGCGGTCCTGGTGGTGCCGGCCGGAACCGAGGCGGCGGATGTGCTGCGCCGCCTCGATCCGCATGGGCTCTGAAGCTCAGACGCCGCGCAGTTCCTCGACGACGATCGTTTCCTCGATGCCCTCGTTCTCGTAGAGCCAGCGGGCCAGCAGGCCGGCCACGGCGGCGCCGGCCAGCGGAGCAAGCCAGAACAGCCAGAGCTGGCTGACATAGGCGCCGTCCGCGAACAGCGCCGGGCCGGTGCTTCGCGCCGGATTGACCGAGGTGTTGGTGATCGGGATGGTGACGAGGTGGATCAGCGTCAGCGCCAGCCCGATCGGGATGCCCGCGAATCCGGTCGCGGCCCCCTTGGACGTCGTGCCGACGATGATGAACAGGAAGAAGAAGGTTGCCAGGAACTCGGTGATCAGGCAGGCGCCAAGGCTGTATTTGCCCGGGCTTAGATCGCCGTAGCCGTTGGAGGCGAAGCCGTGTGGCTGCCAGCCGGCCTGACCGCTGGCGATCGCATAGAGCACCGCAGCGGCGACGATCGCGCCGATGACCTGCGCGATCCAGTAGGGCAGCACGTGCTTGTTGGCGCAACGGCCGGCGCACCACAGGCCGAAAGTCACCGCCGGATTGAAGTGCCCGCCCGAGATATGACCGACGGCGTAGGCCATCGTGAGAACGGTCAGACCAAAGGCAAACGCGACGCCCAGGAAGCCGATGCCAAGCTGTGGGAAGCCCGCCGCATAGATCGCCGCACCGCAGCCCCCGAATGTAAGCCAGAAAGTGCCGAAGAACTCGGCCACGACGCGCCTGGTCATGTCCATTTTGCTGCTGTCTCCCTGATCGCAACGGCATTTTCGTTGCCTGAGCGCACTTTTACCATGATTTGCGGCAGCGACCAGCGGTGCGGCGATGACATGGCGCTTTGCGTCTCCTTGTCACGGAAAGTAACCGGCGTCGAAAGCGGTCTGCGAAAGGCCAACAGCCGCCCTATCTGAACCGCCAGGTAAGGGAGGGCTTTTCGTGCGACAGAGACGACGCGGCTTTCTGGCCGCAGGCGCGGCCGGACTTGCGGCGCTGCCGCTGTTGACGCGGCAGGGATTGGCGCAGCCGGCACCGACCACGCATATCTTCGCCACCATCACGGCGGTCAAGAGCGACGCGGTGGAGGTCACCACGACTGACGGCGCCGCTATGACGATCGGCTACGGCCCGGGAACCCGCATGCTCGCCGTCACCGGGGCCAGCCTGTCCGACATCAAGCCAGGCGACTTCGTCGGCACCGCCGCACGGCCGGGTGCCGATGGCAAGCTGGTGGCGCTCGAGGTGCACATCTTCCCCGACAGCCTGCGCGGCACCGGCGAGGGCCACCGTCCCTTCACCATGGGCCCCCAAACCACCATGACGAACGGCACCGTCGGCGCCGACATCGTCAGCGTCGGCGGCATTTCTGGCCGAACCATCACGGTGACCTATGCCGGCGGTAGGCAGACCGTGCTGGTGCCGAAGGGCGTGCCGGTGGTGACGTTCGCGGTGGGCGACGACAGGCTGCTGAAGCCGGGCGTGCATGTCAGCATCGTCGCCACCGAGGGTGCGGATGGAAAGAAATTTGCCCTGCGCATCCTGGTCGGCCAGAAGGGCCTGATGCCGCCAGTCTGATCCGCCAGCCTGATTCCGCCCGTCTGAACCCGCGCTACGCCGATGCCGTGATGTGGCTGCGGAATGTCAGCGGATCGCTGATCAGGCTGACCGGCGTCAGGCTGGCCCCGGTTCCCTTGATTTCGACTTCCCCGTAGTTCAGCAGGCGGCCCAGGATCGTCTGCACGACGCCGACGCTTTCCACTTTCGAGAGGTTCATCTCGAACGTGTTGCGGCGGAACAGGCCGGTCTTGTAGATCACCCGCCGGTCGGTGACTGCGAATTCGGTCGTACTGCGCGCGATGAACGCCGCCAGCAGGCGCAGCACGCCGAGCAGCACGAAAATGGCGGCGAAGGCCTGCGCCACCCACAGCAGCGCGGGCGGGAATTGCGGAATGTAGCCGGGCGCGATCAGCACCACAAGGGCGACAAGGAAGGCTGGAAGCGCACGCAGGTAGATGCACCAATGCAGTGTGGTTTCATAGGAAACCGTCTCGCCCTGCTGCAGGACGCGGCTGACGTAGCGCATGGCGTTGATCCGCTGTCCTGGCCGCATCGGGCGCGGTGGGTCGTGTATGAGCCGGGTGGGAATCGAACCCACGGCCATCCGATTAAAAGTCAGATGCTCTACCGCTGAGCTACCGGCTCATCTCGGCCGCAGCCTGGAGCGTGGCCCGGCTATCGCACTCGTCCAGGCCTGTCAATCGGGGACGGGGCCGGGACCACCCTCGTCGGCCGCACGCGCCTGCGGGCGGACGAGCGAGGGCTGCGGTCACGGCGCTCAGTTCTTGGCGTCGGCCATCACCTGCATGCGGATGATGCGGTCGGGGTCCTGCACGGTGCCGCTCGAGCCGCTGCCGCGCTTGATCTGGTCGACGTACTGCATGCCTTCGACCACCTGGCCCCAGATCGTGTACTGCCCGTCCAGATGCGGCGAGGGCGCGAACATGATGAAGAACTGGCTGTTGGCGCTGTTCGGGTCCGAGGTGCGGGCCGCGCCGCAGGTGCCGCGCAGGAAGTGCCGCTTGTTGGTGAACTCGGCGGGCAGATCGGGCAGGTTGCTGCCGCCGGTGCCGGTGCCGGTCGGGTCGCCGCCCTGCGCCATGAAGCCCTCGATCACCCGGTGGAACGGCGTGTTGTTGTAGAACCCTTCCCGCGTCAGTTCCTTCACGCGCGCCACCATCTTGGGCGCGATGTCGGGGAACATCTCGATCACCACCCGACCGTATTTCAGGTCCATGTACAGCGTGTTCTCGGGGTCCAGCTTGGTTTGGGCGTCGGCGTTCTGGCTCATCGTGGTTTCCATGCTCAGGGTTGCAATCGCCAGCGTTGCGATCATCGCGCAACGGCGCGTCAGGCCATCGGTGGGGCGGCGCATCAGTCCTCCGGGGTGGTTTGGCGTTCGGTCAGCCGCGGCGTTCGCGCATCTTCTGCATGGTGCGCTCCAGCGTCAGCTTCGGGACGAAGGACGTGATGTCCCCGCCCAGGGCCGCGACCTCCTTGACCAGTCGCGAGGCGATGAACTGGTGGCGCTCGCTCGCCATCAGGAACACCGTCTCGATGTCCGGCGCCATGCGGTAATTCATGCCGGCCATCTGGAATTCGTAATCGAAATCGGACACCGCGCGCAGGCCGCGCACGATCATGCAGGCGCCGACCGAGCGGGCGAAGTCGATCAGCAGACCCTGGAACGGCAGCACCTCGATCACCGTGCCGTTGCGATCGGCGATCGGCTGCATCTCGGCCGTGCACCAGCTCGACCCGCTCCTCCAGCGAGAACAGCGGCCCCTTGCCGGTGTTGATGGCAACGCCGACGACCAGCTTGTCCACCAGCCGGGCGGCGCGGCCGATGACGTCGAGGTGGCCGTTGGTGACCGGGTCGAACGTGCCCGGATAAAGGCCGATCCGCTGGTGCGGCGGCGCTTCATACGAACCAAGCCGCAACGGAGCGTCGGGTTCAGCCATCGTTGCCGTCCTCCACGCCCGGCCCCTGCCCCTCTGGCCCCCGGTCGTCGTCCCCATCGGTGGGGGCGGTTTCGCCCCCGTTGTCGTCCTCGGCCGCGTCCTCCACGACCGGGAAGACGCTGGTCACATGCTCTCCGCTGCTCAGGCGCAGCAGCATCACGCCCATAGCAGTGCGGCCGGTGATCCGCACCTGGTCGGCCGGCACGCGGATCAGCCGCCCGGCATCGGTCACCAGCATCACGTCGTCGCCCGGCCGCACCGGGAAGGTGGCGACCACCGCTCGTGCCATTACGCTTGGCCAGGGTGATGTTGGCAATCCCCTGCCCGCCCCGCCCGGTCACCCGGTACTCATAGGCCGAGCTGCGCTTGCCGAACCCGCCATCGGTCACGGTCAGCAGGAATTCCTCGGCCACTTCCAGTTCGGCGATGCGCTCGTCCCCGAGCGTGACCTCCGCGACGACCTCCTCGGGTTCCGCCGCCGCCCTCGGGCTCGTCGTCGCCGTTGGCGCGGCGGCGCGCATTCGCGACCTTCAGATAGGCGGCGCGTTCCTCGGCCTCGACATCGACATGGCGCAGCACCGACAGGCTGATCACCTCGTCGCCCGGCGCCAGCCTGATGCCGCGCACGCCGGCGCTGTCGCGGCCGGCGAACACCCGCAGGCTGTCGTCGGTGATCTGGAAGCGGAGGCAGCGGCCGCGCCGTGTCGCCAGCAGCACGTCGTCGCCCTCGCGGCAGGTGGCGACGCCGATCAGCCGGTCGCCCTCATCCAGCTTCATCGCGATCAGGCCGGAGGCGCGGACGTTGCGGAAATCGGACAGCCGGTTGCGCCGCACCCCGCCCGACGCGGTGGCGAACACGAGGTGCAGGCTGTCCCACAGCGCCTCGTCCTGCGGCAGCGGCAGCACCGTGGTGATGGTGTCGGCGCCGAGTTCGGGCAGCAGGTTGACCAGCGCGCGGCCCTTGGCGGTCGGACCCGCTTCCGGCAGGCGCCACACCTTCTCGCGGAACGCCTTGCCGCCGCTCGAGAAGAACAGCACCCATTGATGGGTGTGCGCGTTGAAGCTGCGCGTCACGATGTCGTCGCCGCGGGTGCCCGCCGCCGGTGCGACCGCGCCCGCCGCGATTCTGCGCGCGGAACGTCTCCAGCGGGGTGCGCTTGATGAAGCCGTCGCGGGTGATGGTGACCACCATCTGGCCCGGCTCGATCAGGCTTTCGTCGTCCTGGTCGGCGTCGGCATCGCCGATATCGGTCATGCGCGGCGTGGCGATCAGCTTGCGCGCGACCTCCAGCTCCTCGCGCATCACCTCCATGCGGCGCGGATGCGAGGCGAGGATTTCGAGCAGATCGCTGATCTTCGCCGCGACCTCGGTCATCTCCTGCTGGATCTTCTCCCGCTCCAGCCCGGTCAGCCGCTGCAGGCGCAATTCCAGGATGCCGCGCGCCTGCGCCTCGGTCAGGCGCACGGTTCGCTCGGGCGTCACGACGTTGCCCGGCTCGTCGATCAGCGCCAGCAGCGGCACCGATGTCGCCGGCCGGCCAGTCGCGTCCCATCAGCGCGGCCCGCGCGGCGGCGGCGTCGGGGCTGGCGCGGATCAGCGCGGATCACCTCGTCGATATTGGCGACCGCGATCGCCAGGCCGACCAGCAGGTGCGCCCGGTCGCGCGCCTTCGCCAGGTCGAAGCGCGCGCGGCGCAGGATCACGTCCTCGCGGAACGCGATGAAGCAGGCCAGCGCGTCCTTCAGCCCCATCAGGCGCGGCCGGCCGCCATCCAGCGCCAGCATGTTCACGCCGAAGCTGATCTGCATGTTGCGTGAAGCGGTAAAGCTGGTTCAGCACCACCTCGGCCGTGGCATCGCGCTTCAGCTCGATCACGATGCGCATGCCGGAGCGGTCGCTCTCGTCGCGCATGTCGGTGATGCCCTCGATCTGCTTGGCGCGCACCAGTTCGGCGATGCGCTCCTGCAGGGTGGCCTTGTTCACCTGATAAGGCAGCTCGGTGATGATGATCGCCTGGCGGTCCTTGCGCGAGCTTTCCTCGATCTCCGCCCGCGCCCGGATGATGATCGAGCCGCGCCCGGTCTCGAACGCCGAGCGGATGCCGGCGCGCCCAATGATCGATGCCGCCGGTCGGGAAATCCGGCCCGGGGACGATCTTCATCAGGTCGTCGAGCGTGATGTCCGGGTCGGCGATCATCGCCAGCGTGGCGTCGATGATCTCGCCCGGATTGTGCGTCGGGATATTGGTCGCCATGCCGACGGCGATGCCGCTCGCCGCCATTGATCAGCAGGTTCGGGAAGGTCGCCGGCAGCACGACCGGCTCCTCGTCCTTCTCGTCGTAGTTCGGCTGGAAATCGACCGTGTCGCGGTCGATATCCTCCAGCAGCAGCGCGGCGGCGCGCGCCAGCCGCGCCTCGGTATAGCGCATCGCCGCCGGCGGATCGCCATCGACCGAGCCGAAATTGCCCTGCCCGTCGATCAGCGGCACGCGCATCGAGAACGTCTGCGCCATCCGCACCATGGCGTCGTAGATCGCCGCGTCGCCATGCGGATGGTACTTGCCCATCACGTCGCCGACGACGCGGGCCGACTTCGATACGGCTTGTCCGTGCGTGTAGCCGCCCTCGCTGCATGCCGAACAGGATGCGCCGGTGCACCGGCTTCAGCCCGTCGCGCGCATCCGGCAGCGCGCGGGAGACGATGACCGACATGGCATAGTCGAGGTAGGAGCGGCGCATCTCGTCCTCGAGCATCACCGGCTGCATGTCGCCGCGGCCGGTGTCGTCGCCGCCCGGGGGCGTCGGTGGTGGGCCGCCGGTTGGAGGTGCGCCGGTTGGGGGTGCGCCTGTCGGCTCACCGCCGGGCGGATCGTCCTCTGTATCGCTCAAGCTCGGGTCAATCCGGTTCCAGGAGGGGTGCGGGCGCGTTCCGGGGACGGACGCTGCACCGCTACATGGCCCCTGAATAGGCGGATTCCCGGCCGATGGCGAGGGGGGCAAGCGCCGCCCCCCGCCCTTCCGCCAGGAAGGACGGCCTTATTCGCGCCGGCCAGCGTCGGCGCCGCCGCGGGCAGCACCCTCCGCCGCTTAGCCGACCGGACCGAGTGCGCGTGCCGCCCGCTCAGGCGCCGCGATGCGCGGGCGGAGAGGGTCGGGCGAGGGCGTCAAAGCCGCCGCCCCACGAAACGCACTCCGCCAACCGCCCGTCAAGCCGGCATCCCCCACGCCGCCGGCAGGGGATCCGGCCCGAACCGATTGGGTCCGAGGGTTCCTTTCGTGCAGACCCAGATGAACAGCAGCAGCCACCCGATCACCGGGATGAACCCGACCAGCAGCCACCACCCCGACTTGTCGACATCGTGCAGCCGCCGCACCGCGACCGCGAGCCAGGGCAGGAACAGGACAAGGTCCACCAGAACGCTGACGACATGCGAGCCCATGGCATGGTCGACGGCATTGGCAACGACGTTCACGAGGATCTGGAACAGCACGAAATACCAGTATTCCGACCGGCGCGCCCGGCCGATGAACGTGGCGTATTTCGAGAAACACGCGCTGACCGCCTCGCCGAACCCCATGGCGTCCTCCGTCGATGGCACGGACTATATCGAAAAGACAATGACGGACAAGACGAACTGGCGTTGCGGTCAATCAGCGATGCCGACGCCGAAAGCCAGCAGACGACCAAGCGCCGGCATCACGCCGGGGTAATTGCAACAGGCTGCCGCCAGTACCGCTCCCCCCGGTTCAATCGCGGTCTCTAGAACGGAATCTCATCATCCAGATCGCTCGCCCCGCCGCGCGGCGCGTCCCAGGACGGGCCACCTGCACCAGACCCGCGCGGAGCACCGCCGGCCGCAGCGCGGGCCGGAGCGCGCTCGCGCGGCGTGTAGCCGCCACCCTCGCCCATCTCCCCGCCGCCGCCGCGCGTGTCCAGCATGGTCAACTCACCCTTGAAGCGGCCGATCACCACCTCGGTCGTGTAGCGCTCCTGGCCCGACTGGTCGGTCCATTTGCGTGTCTGCAAGGAACCTTCCACGTAGATCTTCGCGCCCTTCTTCAGATACCGCTCGGCCACGTCGGCCACCCGGTCGTTGAAGATCACGACGCGGTGCCACTCGGTCTTTTCCTTGCGCTCCCCGCTGGCCTTGTCGTTCCATGTCTCGCTGGTGGCGAGCGTGAGATTCACGATCTTCGTGCCGTCCTGCATTGAACGGACTTCCGGGTCCTTCCCCAGATTGCCGATCAGGATCACCTTGTTGACGCTGCCTGCCATGTCGCTTCCCGTTCCTTTTCGCCCGAGGCTATCCGCCAGTTTGCGCGGCGTCCCGCCGGTCGTGCCGGCCAGGTTCCCGCATCCCGGTTCGCCGCGCCCCAATGCCCCACGATGGAGAACGGACCTTTCCAACCACTGAAAGTCTTGCCATATAGAAGTGGAACATCACCAGAACAAGCAGGTTCTTACGAATGGCTGGAAGCACCGTGACTCGGACGTCCGAGTTGCGTCCGCAGGATCGTCGTCCGATCAGGCCGCCAGCCGAGGCCGCGCGCGTGGAACCGCATGACGCCATCCATGTCCGCGGCGCGCGCGAACACAACCTCAAGAATATCGACGTCCGCATCCCGCGCGACAAGCTGACCGTCATCACCGGCCTGTCGGGGTCCGGCAAGTCCTCGCTCGCGTTCGACACGATCTATGCGGAAGGCCAGCGCCGCTACGTCGAAAGCCTGTCGTCCTATGCGCGGCAATTCCTTGAACTGATGGGAAAGCCGGACGTCGATGCGATCGACGGCCTGTCGCCCGCCATCTCGATCGAGCAGAAGACCACCAGCCGCAATCCGCGCAGCACGGTCGGCACCGTGACCGAAATCCACGACTACATGCGCCTCTTATGGGCACGCGCCGGTGTGCCCTACTCGCCCGCCACCGGCCTGCCGATCGAGGCGCAGACGGTCAGCCAGATGGTCGATCGCGTGCTGGCGATGCCCGAAGGCACCCGCCTGCTGCTGCTCGCGCCGGTCGTGCGCGACCGCAAGGGCGAATACAAGAAGGAACTGGCCGAGCTTCAGCGCCGCGGCTTCACCCGCGTGAAGGTCGACGGCAAGCTGTTCGAAATCAACGAAGTCCCCGCCCTCAACCGCAAGATCAAGCACGAGATCGAGGCGGTGGTGGACCGGCTGGTGGTGCGCGGCGACATCGCCACCCGCCTCGCCGACAGTTTCGAAACCGCCCTCGGCCTGTCGGATGGCATCGTCTACGCCGAGAATGCCGACGGCACCGACCGGACGGTGTTCTCCTCCCGCTTCGCCTGTCCGGTGTCCGGCTTCACGATCGAGGAGATCGAACCCCGTCTGTTCAGCTTCAACAGCCCGCATGGCGCCTGTCCGGCCTGCGACGGCCTGGGCACCGAGACCTTCTTCGACCCCGACATGGTGGTGCCCGACGAGCGGCTGACGCTGGCCGGGGGGGCGGTCGCACCCTGGGCCGGCGCGCAGAGCCCGTACTACGACCAGACCCTGCAAAGCCTCGCTCGGCACTTCAAGGTGACCACCGCGACGCCGTGGAAGGACCTGCCGCCGCCGGTGCGCGACGCCATCCTGTTCGGCACCGGTGCGACCCCGGTTGCGATGACCTACAAGGACGGCGTGCGCGCCTACACGGTGACCAAGCCGTTCGAGGGCGTGATCCGCAATCTGGAGCGCCGCCACCAGGAAACCGACAGCGTCTGGGTGCGGGAGGAACTGTCCCGCTACCAGGCCGACAAGCCATGCCATGTCTGCCATGGCGCCCGGCTGAAGCCCGAGGCACTGGCGGTGCGCGTCGCCGGCAAGAACGTCGCCGAAGCCTCGGATCTGTCGATCAGCGCCGCGCTGACCTGGTTCCAGGGCGTGATCGGCACGCTGACGCCGCAGCGCGCCGAGATCGCCCGGCGCATCCTGCGCGAGATCGTCGAGCGGCTGCAGTTTCTGGTCGATGTCGGCCTCGACTACCTAACGCTGTCGCGCGGCTCGGCCACGCTGTCGGGCGGCGAGAGCCAGCGCATCCGGCTGGCGAGCCAGATCGGATCGGGTCTCACCGGCGTGCTGTATGTCCTTGATGAACCGTCGATCGGGTTGCACCAGCGCGACAACGAGCGGCTGCTGGGCACGCTGCGGCGGCTGCGCGACCTCGGCAACACCGTGCTGGTGGTCGAGCACGACGAGGACGCGATCCGCGCCGCCGACCACCTGATCGACATGGGGCCGGCCGCCGGAGTGCATGGCGGGCACGTGGTGGCCCAGGGCACGCCCGCCTCGGTGGCGGCCAATCCGGCCTCGCTGACCGGCGACTACCTGTCCGGGCGCCGCGCGATCGCGGTGCCGGCGATGCGGCGGCCGGTGCAGAAGGGTCGCCGGCTGCGCGTGATCGGCGCACGCGGCAACAACCTCAAGGACATCACGGCCGACTTTCCGCTCGGCACCTTCACCTGCGTCACCGGCGTATCGGGCGGCGGCAAGTCCACGCTGGTGATCGACACACTCTACAAGGCCGCGGCACGCCGGCTGATGGGATCGGGCGAGGTTCCGGCCCCGCATGAGCGGATCGACGGGTTGGGCGAACTCGACAAGATCATCGACATCGACCAGTCGCCGATCGGGCGCACGCCGCGTTCAAATCCAGCCACCTACACCGATCTGTTCGCGCCGATCCGCGACTGGTTCGCCGAGCTGCCGGAAAGCCGGGCGCGCGGCTACAAGCCCGGCCGCTTCAGCTTCAACGTGAAGGGCGGCCGGTGCGAGGCCTGCCAGGGCGACGGGCTTTTGAAGATCGAGATGCACTTCCTGCCCGATGTTTACGTCACCTGCGACACCTGCAAGGGCAAGCGCTACAACCGTGAAACGCTGGAGATCAAGTTTCGCGACAAATCCATCGCCGATGTGCTTGATATGACGATAGACGAGGCGGTGACCTATTTCGGCGCCTCCAACCGGATCAACGACCGTCTGAAGATCCTGCAGCAGGTCGGCCTCGGCTACATCAAGCTCGGCCAGCAGGCCACCACGCTGTCGGGCGGCGAGGCGCAGCGGGTGAAGCTGTCCAAGGAACTGGCGCGCCGGGCGACCGGGCGGACGCTCTACATCCTGGACGAGCCGACCACCGGCCTGCATTTCGAGGACGTGCGCAAGTTGCTGGAAGTGCTGCATACGCTGGTCGATCAGGGCAACTCGGTCGTGGTCATCGAGCACAATCTGGAAGTCATCAAGACCGCCGACTGGATCCTCGACCTGGGACCGGAAGGCGGCGATGGCGGCGGCCGGATCGTCGCGCAGGGCACGCCCGAGGACATCGCCGCCAGCCCCGACAGCCACACGGGTCACTTCCTCGCTCCGCTGCTGGCCCGCATCGCCGTCCCCCAGAAAAAGCTACGCCGCCGCGCATAGCCAGCGCCCCGTCTCACGCACGGGTGCCCCGTTTCCCCAACCCTTCCGCCGAACCCGGCATCTGGTGTAGACGGCCGCACCGCGCGATGGAGTTTGCATGACCGCCCCCTACACGGCCGCCGCACTGGAGCCGGAAGCGACCGGCCCGATCGTGCTCGCGCTGCCCAAGGGACGCATCCTGGCCGAATGCGGCGATCTGCTGGCGCGCGCCGGCATCCATCCCGCCGCCGACTACGCCGATGAGGACAGCCGCCGGCTGCGCTTCCCGACCGACGATCCGGGCCTGGACGTCGTCCGCGTCCGGCCTTTCGACGTCGCCACCTTCGTCGCCTTCGGCGCGGCCCATCTCGGCATCTGCGGCGCCGACGTGCTGATGGAGTTCGACTATCCCGAGATCTACGCGCCGCTCGACCTCGGGATCGGCCATTGCCGCGTCTCGGTGGCCGAGCCCGCCGAGACCGCCGGCAGCGACGATCCCGGCCGCTGGTCGCGCGTGCGCGTCGCGACCAAATATCCCAACATCGCCCGCCGCCACTTCGCCGGCCGCGGCGTGCAGGCCGACATCGTGCACCTGAACGGCGCGATGGAGCTGGCGCCGGGGCTCGGCCTGTCGCGGCTGATCGTCGATCTGGTGCAGACCGGCTCGACCCTGAAGGCCAACGGCCTGGTGGAAACCGAGGTGATCGCCCCGGTCACCAGCCGGCTGATGGTCAACCGCACCGCGCTGAAGACGCGGCCCGAGGCGATCGGCGCCTGGATCGCGCGGTTCCGCGACGCGCTCGCCCGCAGCCGACCGGCCGCATGATCCGGCTCGACGCGCGAGAGCGACGGTTTCGAGGCGGCGTTCGCCGCCCTGCTCGATCAGGCGCGCGAGACCACCGATGATGTCGGCGCCGCCGTCGCCGCCATCATCGCCGATGTGCGCGCCCGCGGCGATGCGGCGCTGATCGAGCTGACGCAGCGCTTCGACCGCCTGGCGCTGAACCCCGGGACGCTGCGCATCGGACGCGGCGACGATCGACGCCGCGGTGGCGGCCGTCCCCGCGCCGCTGATGGCAGGCGCTGGACATCGCGGCGACGCGCATCGAGGCCTTCCATCGCGCGCAGCTGCCCGGCCGATCTGCGGATCGACGACGCCGCCGGGCTGACGCTGGGCATGCGCTGGACGCCGCTCGATGCCGTCGGGCTCTATGTGCCGGGCGGCAAGGCGGCCTATCCGTCCTCGGTGCTGATGAACGCGATGCCCGCCCGGGTCGCCGGGGTGGGCCGCATCGCCATGTGCGTGCCCAGCCCCGACGGCGTGCTGAACCCGCTGGTGCTCGCCGCCGCGCGCCGCGCCGGGGTGACCGAAATCTACCGCGTCGGCGGCGCGCAGGCGGTGGCGGCGCTGGCCTATGGCACCGCAGACGATCGCCCCGGTGGACCGCATCGTCGGCCCCGGCAACGCCTATGTCGCCGAGGCCAAGCGCCAGGTGTTCGGCCGTGTCGGCATCGACGCCATCGCCGGCCCGTCCGAGGTGGTGGTCCTGGCGGACGCGGACCAACGACCCGCGCGCGCGTGGCGATCGACCTGCTCGCCCAGGCCGAGCACGACGAGGCGGCGCAGGCGATCCTGATCACCGACGATCCCGGCTTCGCCGACGCGGTGGCCGCGGCGGTGGAAGCGGCGCTGCCCACCCTGCCCCGCGCCGCCATCGCCGGGGCGAGCTGGCGGCAGCATGGCGCCATCATCCTGGTGCGCGACTGGGACGAGGCCGCCGCGCTGGTGAATCGACTGGCGCCGGAGCACCTGCAGATCATGCTGCCGGAAGCCGCAGGCGGTGTTCGCCATGATCCGCCATGCCGGCGCGGTGTTCCTCGGGCACTGGCTGCCCGGAAGCGGTGGGCGACTACGTCGCCGGCCCCAACCACGTGCTGCCGACCGGGCGCACCGCGCGCTTCGCCTCCGGCCTGTCGGTGTTCGATTTCCTCAAGCGCACGACCTGGGTTTCGCGGCGACGCCGGCGCGCTCGGCACGATCGGGCCGGCCGCCGTGGCGCTGGCCGAGGCCGAGGGGCTGCACGCGCATGCACGCAGCGTTGCGCTGCGACTGGACCGCCGCACTGCCGCCGCGCCTTGACCTGTTACGGCCGGAACCTCATGTTCCGGGCCGAAAATCAACACACATGAGGGCTGATGTCTAAAGAGGACATGATCGAGTTCAGCGGCACGGTGATGGAACTGCTGCCCAACGCCATGTTCCGCGTGAAGCTCGACAACGAACACACGATCCTCGCCCATACCAGCGGCAAGATGCGCAAGAACCGCATCCGCGTGCTGGCCGGCGACCGGGTGAACGTCGAGATGACGCCCTACGACCTGAGCAAGGGGCGGATCACGTTCCGCTTCAAATAAGCGCCGCCGATGGATAGCCCGCGGCGCATCCCTCCAGGCCGCAAGCGGTGACGAACGCGCCGCTGGTCCTGGCCTCGGCCAGCCCGCGGCGGCTGGCTCTGCTGGCGCAGATCGGCATCGTGCCGGACCGCGTGACCAGCCCCGACATCGACGAGACCCCGCAACGCGACGAACTGCCCCGCGCGCTGGCGCAGCGGCTCGCGCTGGCGAAGGCCGCGACCGTCACCGATGCCGGCTGCTTCGTGCTGGCGGCGGACACGGTGGTCGCCGCTGGCCGGCGGCATGCTGGGCAAGCCGGCGACGGCAGAGGAGGCACGGACGTGCCTCGCACTGCTGTCCGGCCGCCGCCACCACGTGCTGACCGGCGGTCGTGGTGCGGGCACCGGACGGGCGCGTCGCCCGCGCGCGTGGCCGAGAGCATCGTCACCTTCGCCCGGCTGGACGCAATGCAGACCGACGCCTACGTCGCGAGCGGCGAATGGCACGGCAAGGCCGGCGGCTACGCGATCCAGGGCCGCGCCGCCGGCCTTCATCCGCTTCCTGTCGGGCAGCTATTCCAACGTCGTCGGCCTGCCGCTGTTCGAGACGGCGCAGCTGCTGCGCGGCCTGGGCTACCGGCTGCCGTGATGCGCCGCATCCTGATCGAGACCAGCCCCGGCGAGGTGCGGGTCGCCGTGACCGACGGCGGCGTGCTTGCTCGACTACGCGATCTGGCGCCCGGGCGCGCCGGACGGCGTCGGCGACCTGCATCGCGGCCGCGTGACCGCGCGCGTGCCGGCGATGGCCGGCGCCTTCGTGGCGCTGGATGGCGCCGAGGGGTTCCTGCCCGACAGCCAGGGCGGCGCCGGCGCGACCCATGGCAACGCCATCGCGGTGCGTGTCACCCGCGCCGCCCAAGGCGGAAAAGGACCCAGGCTGACCGCGCTGCTCGATCCGGCCGAGGCGGCGCTGGTCGGCACCGGGCCGCCCGCCCTGCTGCGGCGCGGCCCCGATGCGGTGCGACGCCTCGCCGCACTTCATCCCGAAGCATCCGTGACGGTCGACGATGCCGGCCTGGCGGCGCGGCTGCGTCCCGCGCTGGGGGAGCGCTTGACGATCGCGGCAACGGCCTGGGACGAGGACACGGCGGACCAGGTGGGGGCCCTGGCGGACCAGGCCGCGGCGTTGCCGGGTGGTGCGCGGGCGACCTTCTGGCCGACGCCGGCGCTGGTCGCGATCGACGTCGATGCCGGCAGCGCCACCGCGGCGCGTGCCGGCAAGGCACTCTCACAGGCCGCGTTGAACCGGGCTTTGCTCCCTGCCCTGGCGCGGCAGATCCGGCTACGCAACCTCTCGGGCGCGATCCTGCTCGATCTGGCGGGCATGCCTGCGCGCAAGCGCGCCGCCCTGGGTCCGGCGATGGCGGCGGCGCTGGCAGACGATCCGGTGCGGCCGCGCTTCCTGGGCTTCAGCGGCCTCGGCCTCGCCGAGATCGTGCGGCCGCGGGTCCATCCGCCCCTGCACGAGCTGCTGGCCGGTCCGCACGCCGCCGGCCTGGCCGCGCTGCGTGCCGTGGCCCGAGCCGCCGGGGTGGCGGGGCACCGGACCATCCTGCGCGCGGCACCGGCGGTCGCCGCCGCGCTGCACGCGGATCAGGCGGCGCTGGCGGACTTGGCGCAGCGCGTCGGCGCACCCACGTCGATCGTGATGGACACATCCCTGCCGCCCAATGCCTGGACCCTGGAGACCGCCAAATGACCGCGCCGGCCGGCTCGCCCGCCGTGCCGCGCTGTCCGGTCTGCGGCAAGCCAGCCTCGGCTGCGCGGCTGATGCCGTTCTGCAGCGCGCGCTGTGCCGATGTCGATCTGGGCCGCTGGCTGACCGGCCAGTACCGCATCGCCGGCACGGCCGCCGAGGACAACCGCGCCGAGGACACGCCACCCGACGCGTCGGCTTGATCGCTCCGTGAGCATGGAGTAGATGCCCTGCCTCTCGCGTCCCGTCGGACGATGTCTTGTCCGGCGGAACGGCAGGCTGCCCAGGTAGCTCAGTTGGTAGAGCATGCGACTGAAAATCGCAGTGTCGGGTGTTCGATTCCCCCCCTGGGCACCACTACAGCTGCGGTGCAGCGCCAGTAGAACCCAACTCAGCAGCGCCAGTCGGTGAGGCCGGGGACGTCCGCGTCGCGGCCCGGGCGGGCGACGATGGCGATGGCGATGGCCGCTTCGATCACTGCCCATGCCGTCACGAGGATGATGATGGTCATGTCGGCCTCCTGTATCCCTGTCGGCGTTGTTGCTTGCGTCCGCGGTGCGGGCCTTGCCGATGGCGAGACTATGCCCGGGGCCGCCGACGGCGGCAGTGAACGGCTTCACAGCGATCAAACAATTCCTGGCAAAGGACGGACCGCGGCGCCCCCGGCGGCCGGCGCGATCATGTCATCACCGCGCCCTCCCGAAACGGCTATGATCGGCACCGGCAATGGTCAGGGGGTGCTGTGATGTCCGATCACGATCAGGCCCGGCAGGACCGCATCCGTCACCGCGCCTATCGGATATGGCGGGAAGCCGGGTGCCCGGAGGGAGATGATCGCGCGCACTGGTCGGCCGCGGAGCAGGAGGAAGCCGCCGAGGACGCGGCGGTCGAGATCGCCGACGAGGACAGCTTCCCGGCCAGCGACCCGCCGTCACGCACCGGCATCATCGGACCGCAGTAGACCGGCGCCTCTCGACCGCCCTCAGCTTTGCCAGTCGCTCAGCTTTGCCAGTGGCTCAGCTTTGCCAGTCGATCCGGCCGGAGAACAGGTTGAGCCGCTCCATGCGCCGGTTCGGGTGGGACGCCCGGCTCAGTGCCAGCGCGGCCTCGATGGCGGTCCAGCCTGCAACGATCGCAACGATCACGAGGGCCATGTCGGCCTCCATTGGATGGCCGCCCGAGCGGCCTGTATCGATGGCGGCAGGATGCCGGATCGCTGCCGCAACGGCAGTGAATGCGTTCACAGGCGGCTGCGGATTTGCCGCGACGGGCGATCGGCGCCGATCAGGCGCGGTTGCCAGTCGTCAGCCCTCGGCGGCCTCGCGCTGCATCTCCAGCGTCAGCCACTGCTCCTCGGCGGCGGCGAGTTTCGCCTGGGCGGCCGCGAGCGCAGTCGTCGCCTCGGCGAAGCGTGCCGGATGGCGCGTATACAGGTCGGGATCGGCCAGCACGCCGACCAGGCGCGCGATCTCGGCCTGCAGCGCCTCGATGCGGGCCGGCAGCGTCTCCAGCGCGTGCCGGTCCTTGAAGGGCATGCGGCGAGCGCCCCCGGCCGGACGCGGGCGCTCGGGTGCCGCCTGGCGCGGCCTGGCCGATGATGCCTCGGCCGGGGGTGCGGCGACGACGCCGGGCGCGCCCTGCGCCAGCATGTCGGTGTAGCCGCCGGCATACTCGATCCAGCGTGCCGTCGCCCGTCCCGGCGATCACCGACGTCACCACGCGATCCAGGAAGTCGCGGTCGTGGCTGACCAGCAGCACCGTGCCGGCATAGTCGGCCAGCAGTTCCTGCAGCAGGTCGAGCGTTTCCAGATCAAGGTCGTTGGTCGGCTCGTCCAGCACCAGCAGGTTGGACGGGCGGGCGAAGGCGCGCGCCAGCGTCAGCCGTCCGCGCTCGCCGCCCGACAGCACGCCGACCGGCGTGTTGGCCTGCTCCGGCCCGAACAGGAAGTCCTTCATGTAGCCGACGACGTGCCGGGTCTGGCCGTTCACCGTCACCGTGTCGCCGGCGCCCGCCGGTCAGCGCCTGTGCCAGCGTCTGCGCCGGATCGAGCGTCTCGCGCCGCTGGTCCAGCGTGACCGGCGCCAGCGCGGTGCCGAGCCGCACCTCGCCGCTGTCGGGCGGCAGGTCGCCGGTCAGCAGCTTGAGCAGCGTCGTCTTGCCGGCGCCGTTCGGCCCGACGATGCCGACGCGGTCGCCGCGCAGCACGCGGGTGGAAAGTCGCCGCACCACCGTCCGGTCGCCGTACGCTTTCGACACGTCCTCGGCGACCGCGACCAGCCGGCCGGACAAATCGGCCTGGCGTTGCCGCCATGCGCACCGCGCCCGGCGGCGCCGCGCTGCTCCCGCCGCTTGCTTGCGCAGCGCGATGCAGGTCGCCGAGCCGCTTCTGGTTGCGCTTGCGCCGCGCGGTGACGCCGTAGCGCAGCCAGTCCTCCTCCATCGCGATCTTGCGGCCCAGCTTGTGGCGCTCGCGTCTCCTCCTGCTCCAGCACCGTCGTCGCGCCAGGCCTCGAACGCCGGCGAAGCCCTGGTCGAGCGTGCGCGTGATGCCGCGATCGAGCCAGACGGTGGCGCGCGAGATCCGTTCCAGCAGCCGCCGGTCGTGGCTGATCAGCACGATGCCCGGACCGCATGCGCGGCCAGTTCCCGCTCCAGCCACTCGATGCCCGGCAGGTCCAGGTGGTTGGTCGGCTCGTCGAGCAGCAGGATGTCGGGCGACGGCGCCAGGACGCGGGCCAGCGCCGCGCGCCGCGCCTCGCCGCCGGACAGGGTGGCCGGGATCCTCGGCGCCGGTCAGGCCGAGCTGTTCCAGCAGGTAGCGGGCGCGGTGGCGATCGGCGTCGGCCGCCGGACCCAGCCCGGCCTCGACATAGGCGAGCGTGGTGGCGATAGCCGGACAGGTCGGGCTCCTGCGGCAGGTAGCGGATGGTGGCGCCGGGCTGCACGAAGCGGCGTGCCGGCGTCGGGCTGCAACCAGGCCGGCGGCGATGCGCAGCAGCGTGGACTTGCCGGAGCCGTTGCGCCCGACCAGGCACACCCGGTCGCCGGCGCCCGACCGCCAGGCCCGCGCCGGCCAGCAGCGGCGCGGTGCCGAAGGTCAGGCTGATGTCCTGGAGCAGAAGCAGCGGGCGGCGGCATGGGCGGGGACATATCACGCTTCGAACCGCAGCGGAAGTCCCCCGGGCGGCGGCGTGCTGGCACGTCGCTTGCTGGCGCCATGTGCAGCCCGGAAGTCGATTTGAAGGAGAGATTAATGAACTCGCTCAACCCAAAGGACATCGTGGCCGCAATGATTCGCGGCGGCACCGCCAAGGCCCAGCTTTCGGCGTTCGATCTGCTCGTGCGCGGCTTTCTCTCCGGTGCGCTGCTGGGCTTCGCGACCAGCCTCGCGCTCGGCGCGGCGGTGCAGACCGGGCAGCTTCTGGTCGGTGCGATCATCTTCCCCGTCGGCTTCGCGATGATCGTGCTGCTGGGGCTGGAACTGGTGACCGGCAGCTTCGCCCTGGTGCCGCTGGCAGTGATGCGCGGCACCTGTACGCCGGGCGGGATGCTGGCGAACTGGACCTGGGTTTTCATCGGCAACCTGATCGGCAGCGTGGTCTATGGCGCGCTGCTGGTCGTCACGCTGACCGATGCCGGACACATCGCGCCGGCGGGCGTCGCGCTGCGCATCATCGACGTCGCGCAGGCCAAGACCCTGGCCTACGCACAATTCGGCGCGGCGGGCATGCTGACCGCGTTCGTCAAGGCGATGCTGTGCAACTGGATGGTCTGCCTGGGCGTGGTGATGGGCATGAGCTCGACCTCCACGATCGGGCGCATCGCGGCGTGCTGGATGCCGATCCTGGTGTTTTTCGCCCAGGGGTTCGAGCACTCGGTGGTGAACATGTTCATCATCCCCACGGGAATGATGCTGGGCGCCAAGGTCAGCCTGTCGGACTGGTGGATCTGGAACCAGATCCCGGTGACGCTCGGCAACATCGTCGGCGGCTTCGTGTTCACCGGGCTGGCGCTGTTCGTCACCTATGGCCGGCAGGCATCGGGCGGTGGCGTCATGCTGGAAGCCGAGGGCATGTCCGCTTCCGACTAGCGGGTTCGTTGCATCGGCACCGGTTGTGGCGTTTGCTCCGCCCGCATGACCGGAGGAGCCGCATGACGCCGCGCCAGATGCACCTGATCGCCTATCTCAAGACCGGCCCGACGGCGCTGCATGTCGGCGGCTGGCGCCATCCGGAGGCGACGCTGGACGACATCCTCGATCCCGACCCGCTACCAGCACATCGCCCGCGTGCTGGAGGCGGCCAAGTTCGACGGCTGCTTCTTCGCCGATCTGTTCGGCCTGTACGACCTGCACCAAGGCGGCTTCGACGCCTATGTGCGGCGCGGCGGGCAGATCAGCTACCTCGACCCCACCGTCGTGCTGCCGGTGATGGCGGCGGCGACGCAGCATCTCGGCCTCGGCGCGACGCTGTCGACCAGCTTCCACACCGCCTATCACCTGGCCCGCTGGCTCGGCCTCGCTCGACGCGATGAGCGAGGGACGCGTCGCCTGGAACGTGGTGACATCGGCCACCGATCTCGAGGCGCAGAACGCCGGCCTCGACGACCTGCCGCCGAAGGAGCTGCGTTACGACCGCGCCGACGAGGTGCTGGAGGCCTGCTTCGCGCTGTGGAACAGCTGGGACGCCGACGCGCTGGTGCGCGACAAGGCGGCTGGGATCATGTCCGACCCGGCCAAGGTGCATTACGCCAACTACGCGGGCCGCTGGATCAGGACGCGCGGCCCGCTGTCGATCCCGCGCAGTCCGCAGGGACGTCCGGTGATCATGCAGGCCGGCAGCTCGCGATCGCGGGCGCGATGTTCGCGGCGCGCTGGGCGGAGGCGATCTTCACCATCCAGCGCGGCGAGGCGGAGATGCGGGAGTTCTACGACGACATCAAATCGCGCATGGCCGGCAGGCGGGCGCGCGCCGAACGAGTGCGCCATCCTGCCGGCCGTCAGCGTCGTGCTGGGCGAAACCGAATCGATCGCCCGCGAGCGTGCCGACTACCTCAACAGCCTGATCGACCCCGAGCTGAGCCTGGCGGCGTCGTCCTCCAACCTCGGTGCCGACCTGACCAAGCTGGACCAGGGCAAGACGTTGGCCGAGTTGCAGGGCAACCAGGGCATGCAGGGCTCCGCCGATGTCGCTCGCGCAAACCATGAAGGCCGAAGGCCTGACCTTCAAGCAGGCCGCGGTCAAGCGCACCGAGGGCAAGGAGATCGTCGGCACCGCCGCGATGGTCGCCGACCGCCTGCAGGCGATCTTCGAGTCGGGCGTGTGCGACGGGTTCGTGCTGACGCCGACGATGTTCCCCGGCATGTTCGAGCAGTTCTGCCGCAGCGTGGTGCCCGAGTTGCAGCGCCGCGGCCTGTTCCGCAGGGACTATGCCGGCCGCACCCTGCGCGAGAACCTGCAGGGCATCCCCGCCTGATGCACGACCTTCCCGTCGTGATCCTGTGCGGCGGAGAAGGCACACGCTTCTACGAGGCCACGCGCGAGCGACCGAAGCCGCTCGCCGAGATCGGCGACCGGCCGATCCTGCATCACATCATGCAGATCTACGCGGCGCAGGGCTTCCGCCGGTTCATCCTCTGCCTCGGCCACAAGGGCGAGATGATCGAAGCGGTGTTCCGCAACAATACGCCGGCGGCGGCGAAGGACTGGCGCATCAGCTTCGTCGATACCGGCGCGCACAGCATGACGGGCGCGCGGGTCAAGCGCATCGAACCGCTGGTGGACACCCCGCATTTCCTGCTGACGTATGGCGACGGCCTCGCCGATATCGACCTTGGTGCCCTCGTCGGATTCCACGTCGCACATGGCAACATCGGCACCGTCACCGGGGTGCAGCCCAATTCCCAGTTCGGCGAACTGGCCATCGAGGGCGACCGGGTCCGCGCCTTCGCCGAGAAGCCGAAAGTCACCTCCGTCATCAACGGCGGCTTCTTCGTCTTCCGGAAAGACTTCTTCGATTACCTCGGCGCCGGAGATGACTGCGTGCTGGAACGTGATCCGATGGTGCGGCTTTGCCGGGATGGTCAGCTGCGGGTCTATCGCCACCATGGCTTCTGGCAGTGCATGGACACGTTCAAGGACTACCGTCAACTGAACCAGCTGTGGCTGTCCGGCCGGCCGCCATGGGTGCGGCTGCCGTGACGCCGCCGGGCGGCGACGGATGGCGCGGTCGCCGGGTGCTGGTCACCGGACATACCGGCTTCAAGGGTTCCTGGCTGGCGCTGTGGCTTTGCCACCTTGGCGCCGAGGTTATCGGCGTCGCCCTGGATCCGCCGACGGTGCCGAGCCATTTCGCGGTCTGCGGCATGGCGTCCCGGCTGACCGACCTGCGCGCCGATATCCGCGATTACGAGCGGGTGGCCGCGATCCTGGCCGAGCATCGCCCCGCGGCAGTGTTCCATCTCGCCGCCCAGTCGATCGTGCGGCGCGCCTTCCTCGATCCCCGCGCAACCTTCGAGACCAATGTGATGGGCACCGTCAACGTCCTGGAGGCGGCGCGGCGCTGCGATGCGGTGGGCGCCGTCGTGGTGGCGACCAGCGACAAATGCTACCGTGACACCGGGCAGACCGCCGCCCATGCCGAGGACGATCCGCTGGGCGGACACGAGCCCTACGGCGGCAGCAAGGCCTGTGCCGAGCTGGTGGCCGAGGTCTACCGGCAGGCGCGCTTCCAGGACCATGCCGCAGGCGCCCGGCGGCTGTCGGTCGCATCGGTGCGCGCCGGCAATGTAATCGGCGGCGGTGACTGGGCGGCCGACCGGCTGGTGCCCGACATCGTGCGGGCGATCACCACGGGCGGCGACCTGGTCATCCGCAATCCGGATGCGACGCGGCCCTGGCAGCACGTTCTCGACTGCCTATCAGGCTATCTGCTGCTGGCCTCACGGCTGCTGGCGGAGCCAGGGCGCCATGAGGAGGCATGGAATTTCGGGCCGGCGGAAGCGGAAGCGCCACCGCTCACCGCCGCCGGCCTGGCTGCCGCCGCCCTCGCGTGCTGGCCGGGGCATGGCGCGCGCGTGGTGGTGGCACCCGAACTCGGTGGACAAGGAGGCGCAGGCACTGCGCGTCGACTCCGCCAAGGCGATGCGGCGGCTCGGCTGGCGGCCGCGCTGGCCCGCCGCCCAGGCGATCGAGGCGACGATGGCGTGGTATCGGCGGCTGGCCACCCAGCCGGACGCCGACATGGCGGCCCTGTCGCTCGGGCAGATCGCCGCCTTCGCCGCCGCCTGAACCGGCGGATTGTCTGCGGTCAGCTGGGAAGCACGTTGACGGTGATCGTCACGCCCTGGATCGGCGTGCCGACCGCGCCGACCTGCACCGATGTCGGCGCGCTGCCGGCCTGCACCCGTGACCACAGGCTGTTTTGCCGCAGGAAGTCGATGATCGCCTGCGCCCGCGCGCCCTCCAGGCTGTTGGAGGCGTCGGCGACCTGGATCGTCAGGATGGTCGGCTCCAGCAACGCCTGGATGAAATAGGTCAGGACACTGCGGCCCTTGTCGTCGAGCCTGGCGCTGCCGGGCGGGAACAGCGAGTCTTCCGGGATGGCGACCTGTGAGCCGTCGGCCAGCGGATGCACGGCGACCTGGCCGGCCTGGATCTCGGGCGCCAGCCGTGCGGTCAGCCTGCCGTTCAGGTCCTGCGTGGCGGTGGGGGCACCGGCGCAGGCGGCAACCAGGAAAAGCGGGGCGAGCAAGACGGCGGCGCGCCCGGCCTGGAATCGCATCATCCGTTCGGTCTCCTGCTGATGTTGCGCAACCCTATGGAAATTCGGCTGCGACGGCCAGCGCCGTGCTAACGCGCCCAGCTTGGGATGGGTGGGGGCGGCACCCAGGGACGGACGCCTCGCGCCGCCCGGTCGGTGACGATGCGAACGCCGGACCGGTCCAGCCAGATCGCCGCCGCACCGTTCCGCCAGACCGTGAAGCGATCGACCAGCGCCAGGGCCGGGCAGCGGTGGCGCGCCGGCTCGGCCGCCACCAGCACCTCGGCCACGGCGCATGGGTCGGTAGGCTCTGCGCCGCGCAGCAGCAGCGCCGTGCCGCCCGACGGCGCGCGCAGCAGGCAATCCGCCCGGCTGCACGCCACCGCCCCGCCGGCGGCGCTGCCCCGGGCGGGCATCGCCGTCTCGGGCAGTGCCCAGAACTGCGTCCAGGCATCCAATGTGAAGGCGGCGGCACCCGGGGCGTCCTGCACATAGATCTGCCCGGGCGTGCGCAGCGCGATCAGCTTCGCATCGGCCGAGACCAGCAGGTCGGGCGGCCGGTAGAGTGCGGGTGAAGCCAGCCCGAGCGCGATGAGCGCGATCCCGGCCAGCCGTACCGGTCCCCGCCACAGGCCGAGCCACGCCATGCCCAGGCCGAGCACGATGATCCCCCAGTCTGGAACCGGCGGCACCGACAGCGTGGCGGCCGGCCAGGCCGAGACGGTGCGCGCGATCCACAAAATGCCGCCGATGCCCCAGCCCATCGGCACCAGCGCCAGCCATTCCAGGTGCAGCGGCATCAGTGCCAGGGCAATCAGCCCGGCCGGCATGACCCAGAACGCGGTCAGCGGCACCGCCAGCATGTTGGAGGGGATGAAATAGAGCTGGATGCGGCCGAAATGATAAGCGCCGAACGGCGCCGAGGCGATGCCGGCGAGCAGGCTGGTCAGGCCCAGCGCCACCACATGCAGGGCGAAGCGGCGCAGGAAGCCGCCATCGCCATAGAGCCGGTGCAGATGCGGTCGCAGCGCCTCGTATCCCGCAATCAGCGCCAGTACCGCCGAGAAGCTCATCTGGAAACTGACGCCGGGCACCTGCGCCGGCTCCAGCAGGATCAGCACCGCCGCAGCCAGGGCCAAGCCCCGCAGCGAGATCGCCCGCCGTCCCAGCAGCAGGGCCAGGGTGAACAGACAGGCCATCGCAAAGCTGCGCACGATCGGCACGTGCATGCCGGTCAGCAGCATATACGCAGCCCCGGCAAGCAGCGCCGCTATGGCTGCGATCTCCTTGATCCGCCAATGGAGTGCCGCCCACTCCCACGCCGCGAGCGAAGTGCGGACCAGCGCCATGATCAGGCCCATGACGATGCCGATGTGCAGCCCCGCCACCGCCAGCAGATGCGCCAGGCCAGAATCGCGGAACGCCTGATGGTCGGAGGCCGGAATGTCGGATGAATTGCCGGTCAGCAGCGTCGCGGCGATGCCGGCGCGGTCGGCAGGCAACGCCGCCTCGATCCGCCGCGCGATCGCATCGCGCAGTCCCTGGATGCGCTGCGCGAAACCGCTCGGCGTCCCCAGCTTGACGACCTGGCTGTGTCCGAGCGCGAAGCCGTAGCCGCCGAGGCCCGAGAAGAACGCGTCGCGCTGCAGGTCCCAGCCGCCCGGATAGGCCGGCGGCGAAGGCGCGCGCAGCAGCGCGCGCAGGCGCACGGTGTCGCCGGCCCGGGCTGCCGTATCGCCGGCACGCAGGCGGATGCGCAGCGTCCGCGCCAGCGTCCCGTCGGCGCCGTCCAGCCGCACGTTTCCCAGCATCACGCGGCTGCCGATCGGCAGCGTCTCGGTGCCGAGCACGGTGCCGGTGAGCCAGGTCGCCTTGCGCGGCAGCGGTTCCAGCGGCAGCGCATGCCGGGTGGCGAACTGGGCGGAGGCGAAGCCGAGCGCGGCCGCCGCGGCCACCAGCAGCAGGCCGCGCAGCACCGGCCAGGGACGCGACAGCGTGGCGCCCGCGGCGGCAGGCAGGAACACCGCGATCCCGGCCCAGCCCGGCGGCTCGGCGCGCAGCGCGAAGTAGGTCAGCGTGCCGCCACCCATCGCGACCGGCAGCCACAGCGCGAACTGGCCATACTGCGCGGCGCACGCCGCCAGCACCGCCCCCGGTAGCCGCAGGCGGGTCGGCCAGAACAGCACCGCGGCGCGCAGCATCGGCCACCTCCGGGCCGGAAATTAACCGCTTGTTTCCTGCGCCCCGGTTAACGCGGCCCCTCGCCCGCGACATGGCCGGCCGGGCTGGCGCATGGTATCCGCACGCCATGACCATCCGCACCCGCTTCGCCCCGAGCCCGACCGGGCTGCTGCATATCGGCGGCGCCCGCACCGCCCTGTTCAACCTGCTGTTCAGCCGCCACCACGGCGGCACGTTCCTGCTGCGGATCGAGGACACCGACCGCGAGCGCAGCACGCCGCAGGCGACAGAGGTGATCCTGAACGGCCTCGACTGGCTCGGGATCACCCCCGACGAGCCGCCGGTGTTCCAGTCCACCCGCGCCGCCCGGCACGCCGACGTCGCCCACGCGATGCTGGCGGCGGGCCACGCCTATCGCTGCTACTGCACCGCCGAGGAATTGCGGGCGATGCGCGAGCAGGCGATCGCCGAGGGGCGCCCGCCGCGCTACGACGGGCGGTGGCGCGACCGCGACCCGTCCGAGGCGCCGCCCGGCATCGCACCGGCGATCCGGCTGAAGGCGCCGCGCGCCGGCGAGACGGTGGTGGACGACCTCGTGCAGGGCAGCGTTCGCGTCGCCAACGCCGAGCTCGACGACATGATCATCCTGCGCAGCGACGGCACGCCGACCTACCAGCACGCGGTGGTGGTGGACGACCACGACATGGGCATCACGCATGTCATCCGCGGCGACGACCACCTGACCAACACCTTCCGCCAGGTGCAGATCTTCGATGCGATGGGCTGGGACCGCCCCCGCTTCGGCCACCTGCCGCTGATCCATGGCGCCGACGGCGCCAAGCTGTCGAAGCGACACGGGGCGGTGTCCGTGCTGGAGTTCCGCGAGCAGGGCATCCTGCCCGAGGCGCTGTGCAACTACCTGCTGCGCCTGGGCTGGGGCCACGGCGACGTCGAGGTGCTGGACCGCGAGGAGGCGATCCGGCTGTTCGACATCGACGCGGTCGGCCGCGCCGCCAGCCGGATGGACTACGTCAAGCTGCTGCACCTCAACGGTGTCTACATGCGCCAGGCCGACGACGCGCGGCTGACTGCCGAGGTGATGGCGCGGCTGCCCGCCCTGCCCGGCGTGACGGTGGATGCGCCAGGGGGTGCACTGCGCTATGCAACGATCGAGCGGCGCGTGCGGACGCTGATGCCGGGACTGAAGGAGCGTGCGCGCACGCTGGTCGAGCTGACGGAGGCAGCGGCGTTCCTTGCCCGGAGCGTGCCGCTGGCGATGGCACCCAAAGCCGCCGCCCTGCTGACGCCCGAGGCGCGCGCGATGCTGGCGGACCTCGCCCCGATCCTGTCCGGCGCCGATTTCACGGCGGCCGGCGTCGATGCGGTGCTGCGGCGCTACGCCGAGGCGACGGGGCGCAAGCTGGGGCAGGTCGCACAGCCGCTGCGGGCGGCCCTTACCGGGAGTACGACGAGCCCGGGGATCGACGCGACGCTGGCCGCCCTGGGCCGCGAGGAATCGCTGACCCGGATCCTGGCCGCCGCCGGCGCGTCGTCGTGACCGCGCGGCGCGCCAGTCCGCAGGCTATTTGATCTTGGCTTCCTTGAAGGCGACGTGCTTGCGCGCCACCGGGTCGTACTTCTTCAGCTCCATCTTGCCGGTCTGGGCCCGGGCGTTCTTCTTGGTGACGTAGAAGTACCCGGTGTCCGCGGTGGAGACGAGCCTGATCTGGATGGTATTCGACTTGGCCATGGCTTGATCCTCGTGAGCGGCGGAAAATGCGCATCGCGCGCCCGCAGGTCAAGACCGGCCGGCCCGGTCTTTGCCAGTCCGGTGCCGCATGGCGGCTACTGGCCGGTGAAATACGGCAGCAGGGCAGCGGCGTAGATCGCGGGATTGGCGATCACGCTGCGCGCGGCGGCAAGGTCGGCGTCGCGGCCGACGGCCGCCGGACAGGCGCTTCGAAGCGCCAGCACCTCGACCGGCGTCAGCGGCGCGCGCGCCGAGCGATGGCGATCGAGCGCGTTCTGCATCGGCTGGACCCCCTGGGCCAGGGTTGCGAGCTGCCGGGCGAGCGCGTCCTCGCCAAGGCTGGTGCAGACCTGCGGCAGCACGCCGAGCCCCTGGATCGGCCAGCCGGTCGGGGCGAGGATGCGGCTCCAGGTGACGAACAGCTCACCGCCGTCGGGCAGCGGGTCGATGGTCTGCACGAGACCTTTGCCCAGGGTCTCGCTGCCGATCACCACGGCGCGGCCACGATCGGACAGCGCGGCGGCCAGCACCTCGGCCGCACTCGCCGAGCGGCCGTCCACCAGCACGACCAGCGGCAGGTTGCCGCCGAACTGCTCGCCGTTGGTACGCCAGATCCGGTTGGCCTGCGGATCGCGTCCGGCGGTGACGGCCACGAGACCCGGCGGCAGCAGCGCGCTCGGCCGCCGTTACCGCCTCCCGCAGCAGGCCGCCGCGGTTGCCGCGCAGGTCGAGCACGATGCCGGCGGGCGGCCGCGGCCCCGACAGCCCCTGTTCGAGCTCGCGCGCCATGCGCTCGCCGGTTTCGCGATTGAAGCCGGTAACGCGGATCAGCAGCAGGTCGCCGTACAGGCCGCTGAAGACGGTTTCGGGAGGAACCATCGCCAGTTCGATGTCGGCACTGTGCAGCCGCCCGTCGCGGCCGCGCCAGCCGAGATGCACGATGGTGCCCTCGGTGCCGGCGATCCACCGGCCGACCGTGCCCACGTCACGGCCGCGCGTCGGCTTGCCGTCCACCGTCACGATCCGGTCGCCGGCGACGATGCCCGCCAGCGCCGCCGGCCCATCCGGAATCGCGTCCTGCACCAGGATCGCGCCGCCGCGTGCGGCCAGCGTGACGCCGATACCGGCGCTGCCCGAACGCAGCTCCCGGTCCTCGGCCGCCTCGCCCGGTGGCACGTAGCGCGAATAGGGATCGAGATGGTTGAACATTTCGTCGAAGAAGCTTTGCAGGACGCCGATGGTGCCGGCGTGGCGCACCGGCGGCGAGGCCGTCCAGGCCGCCGCCGCCAGCGCGGCAAAGGCATTGGCCCAGGCGGTCGGATCCTCGGCCTCCGGCGATGGCTCGGTGAACAGCACGTGGTCCTGGTTGCTCAGCCGCAGGCTGTTTTCGTGCTGCTCCGCGGTCAGCTGCGGATCGAGTGCGGTCAGGCCGCGAAGCCCCCAGATCGTCAGCTGTGAGATTGGCACGGGGTCCAGCGTGCGCGGCGCCATGAAGGCAAGCGCCGCGGCGGTGACGTTGCTGGCCAGCACCTGATCGAAATTCACACCGACGGCCACCGGCTCGGCGTGCGCCTGGATGGCGAACAAGACGACGATCAGGAAGCAGAGGCGGAACACCGGGTCCTGTTCATCGTCTTTTGAGCCTTCCGGTCCCTGAGCCTCATCGAAAGCCGGGCCGCCGTTTCGCGGACGGCGACGTGCGTTTGCCGGAACCGGTCGACGCTGGCGTGCGGCGGGCCGGATCACCTTGCAGGATATGGAACACCAGGCTGCCGGTGACCGGGTTCGCCTCGGCCAGCCGGACCTCGACCTGCTGGGCCAGCCGGAACACCAGATGGGTCCGGCGCCCGGTCAGGGTCTGCTCCCGCTCATCATGCATCCAGTAATCATCTGGCAGCGTGCCGATCGGCACGATTCCGCTCGCGCCGTTGCCGATGACTGTGACGAAAAGCGCCGAGCGGGTCACGCCGGAAATACGCGCGGCGAAGATGCTGCCGGTTTTTTCCGCCATGAAGGCCGCAAGGTAGCGGTCGATCGCCTCGCGCTCGGCCATCGCCGCGCGGCGTTCGGTGGCGGTGATGTGCTCGCCGGTCTCGGCAAAGCGGGCAGCCTCGGTTTCGGTCAGGCCATCCGGCGCCGAGTCGCAGACCGCGGATCAGCGCGCGATGCACCAGCAGGTCGGCGTAGCGGCGGATCGGGCTGGTGAAATGCGCATAGCGCGACAGGCCGAGGCCGAAATGGCCGATGTTGTCGGGGCTGTAGGCCGCCTGGCTCTGGCTGCGCAGCATCACCTCGTTGACCAGCGGCGCGGCATCGGTGCCGGCGACCTGGCGCAGCACGCGGTCGAGGTCGCGCGGATGCAGCTGGTTGCCCGGCGGCAGGCCGATATCCAAGCCGTGCAGGAAGCTGCGCAGCGCGTCCAGCTTCTCGTCGGTGGGCGGCGGGTGGATGCGGTACATGCAGGGCTGGTGCAGCCGCTCCAGCTCCTCGGCGGCGGCGACATTGGCCAGCACCATGAACTCCTCGATCAGCCGATGGCTGTCGAGCCGCGGGCGCGGCGAGACCGCGGCGACATGACCATCGCCGTCGAGCATGACCTTGCGCTCGGGCAGGTCGAGATCGAGCGTGCCGCGCGCGATCCGTGCCGCCAGCAGTGCGCGGAAGGCGGCGTAGAGCGTCTCGATCAAACCCGGCGGCAATGCGGGCACACCACCCGCGCCCAACCCTCCCCCGCTTGCTTCTCCCTCTCCCGCGAGCGGGAGAGGGCCGTCATGCAGGCGCTGCACCTGCTCATAGGTCAGGCGCGCGGCGCTGCGCATCAGGCCACGGCCGAAGCGGTGGCGCGTCTTGCGGCCGTCGGCGCCGACATGCATCTCCACGAACAGGCAGCCGCGATCCTCCTCGGGGCGCAGGCTGCACCAGCCGTTCGACAGCGCCTCGGGCAGCATCGGCACGACGCGGTCGGGGAAATAGACGCTGTTGCCGCGCTTCCGCGCCGTGCGGTCGAGCGCGCCGTCGGCGCGCACGTAATGCGCCACGTCGGCGATGGCGACGATCAGCCGGAAGCCGGTGCCGTCGGGCTCGGCGAACACCGCATCGTCGAAGTCGCGCGCATCTTCGCCGTCGATGGTGATCAGCGGGATGTCGCGCAGGTCCTGGCGGCGCCCCAGTGGCACGCCGCGCGCGGCCTCGGCCGCGGCGAGCGCCTCGGGCGGAAACACCGTCGGGATGTCGTTGCTGTGAATGGCGATCAGGCTGATCGAGCGCGCATCGCCAAGGTTGCCCAGGCGCTCGATGATGCGTGCGGGCTTGAGGCCGAGGCCGTCGTGCGGCAACGGCTCGGCCAGCACGATCTCGCCGGCCGCCGCACCGGCATCTTCGCCACGCGGCACCACCCATTCGGCGCGGGCGCGGCGGTCGGTCGGCACGATGCGGCCCCCCTGCCCGCCATGACCGTGCGCACCCTGGCCTTGGCCGCCCGGGCGGAACACGCCCAGCACCCGGCCGGGCGTGTCGCCGACCCGCTTGATGGTGCGCCCCTCGTAGCGGCCACGGCCGATCGGGCGCAGCCGGGCCAGGACGCGCTCGCCCGGCGCAAGGGCGGGACGGCCGCGCGCTTCCGGCGCCATCAGGATCATCGGCGGCGGCCCCGGCGTCTTCCAGCCGACCGGGCGCGCGATCGCATCACCATCGGGGTCGGTGCCGGTGATCTGCACGATCATCGCCTCCGGCAGCCGCCCGGCCTCCTGAAAGCGCCGGGCGCCGGCGGCCTGCAGCGCGCCTTCCGCTTCGAGCGACTTCAGCGCGGCCTTCAGGGCGGGCTTGTGTTCGGGTGCCACGCCGAGGGCGCGGGCGGCCTCGCGCTTGCCGACGCGGCCCGGCGAGCCGGCGACGAAGCGGCGAAGCTCCTCCTTCGATGGCGGCTCACGGGCCGGGGGCGTGGCGTCGTTTGCGGTGGACGGAGGCCGGCGCCGCTTCGGCACGTCAGCCGGCGGCCCGCCGCTTTGGCGGCACCTTGGCTGGCTTCTTCTTGGCCGTCGCGCTCTTCTTGGCCGCGGCCTTCTTCTTCGCGGCAGGCTTCAATGTCACGACCTTGTCGGGTTCGGCGGCCGGCGCGGGCTTGGCGGTCGCACGGGCCGGCTTGCCCTTGCGCCCTTTCGCCCCGCGCGGCGCCAGCACCTTCCCTTTCTCGGCGAGCAGCGCGACCGCGTGCGCCAGCGTCATGTCGTCCATCGCAACGCCGCGCGGCACATTGGCGACCATCTTGCCATGCTGCACGTAGGGCCCGAAGCGGCCCTTGCGGACGGAAACCAGCTCCTTGTCCGCCGGGTGCTCGCCCAGCGTGCGCACGCTGGCCAGCTTCTTCGCCAGCAGGTCCACTGCGCGATTGACGCCGAGCGCCAGGACGTCGTCGTCGCGGTCCAGCGAGCCGAAAACCGCCCCCATCCGCACATACGGCCCGAAGCGGCCGATCCCGGCCTCCATCGGCTCCTGCGTCTCGGGGTGCAGTCCCACCAGCCGAGGCAGCGACAGCAGGCCGACCGCCTGCTCCAGCGTGATCGAATCGCCGTCCATGCCGCGCGGCAGCGAGGTGCGCCGCGGCTTGGGTTGCTTCTTGTCGGCCTTCCTGTCGGCGCCAGCCTTCTTCTCCGGCGGTGGCGGGGCATCGCCAAGCTGCACATACAGCCCGTACGGGCCACGCCGGACGGTGATCTCTTCGCCCGTGTCGGGGTGGTGGCCGAGGACGCGCATGCCGTCCTTCAGCGTGTCGCTGCCGTCGTCGCCGGCGTCGATTGCCAGCTTGCGCGTATACTGACACGCCGGATAGTTCGAGCAGCCGATGAAGCTGCCATAGCGCCCGAGCTTCAGGCCGAGCCTGCCGTTACCGCAGGCGGCGCATACGCGCGGGTCGGACCCGTCCTCACGCGCCGGGAAGAAATGCTCGCCGAGGTCCTGGTCCAGGGCGGCGATGACGTCGGAGATCTTGAGGTCCTTCGTCTGATCGACCGCCTTCGAAAACTCGTCCCAGAAGGCGTGCATCACGGCGTGCCAGTCGAGCTGGCCCGCGGTGATGTCGTCGAGCTTCTCCTCAAGCCCCGCGGTGAAGCCGGTATCGACGTAGCGGTTGAAGAAGCTGACCAGGAAGGCGGTGACCAGCCGGCCGCGGTCCTCCGGCACGAAGCGCCGCTTGTCGAGACGCACGTAGTTGCGGTCCTGCAGCACCGACAGGATCGAGGCGTAGGTGGAGGGCCGGCCGATGCCCAGCTCCTCCATCTTCTTGACCAGGCTGGCTTCCGAATAGCGCGGCGGCGGCTGGGTGAAGTGCTGCGTCGCCGTCGCGGTGCCGAGACCGAGCGGGTCGCGCTCGCGCATCGGCGGCAGCATGCGGTTCTCGTCCTCTTCCGCGGCGTCGTCGGTATCCTCCCGATACAGCTTGAGGAAGCCGTCGAAGGCGACGATGGAGCCGGTGGCGCGCAGGCGGATGCCGCGGCCGTCGGTCACTTCGACGCTGACCTGGTCGAGTTCGGCGGACTGCATCTGCGAGGCGACGGCGCGCTTCCACACCAGCTCGTAGAGCCGGCGCTGATCGGGGTTGAGGTAGCGCGCCACCTGTTCGGGCGTGCGGCCGACATCGGTCGGGCGGATCGCCTCGTGCGCTTCCTGCGCGTTCTTGGCCTTGGTGGTGTATTCGCGCGGCGCGGCGGGGATGTAGTCGGCGCCGTAGGCGGCCTTCACATGATCGCGGATCGCCAGCGTCGCCTCGCGCGCCATCTGCACGCCGTCGGTGCGCATATAGGTGATCAGGCCGGTTGTCTCGCCGCCGATATCGACGCCCTCATAAAGCTGCTGGGCGAGGCGCATCGTCGCCTGCGCGCCGAAGCCGAGCTTGCGCGAGGCTTCCTGCTGCAGGGTCGAGGTGGTGAAGGGCGGCGGCGGGTGGCGCTTGACGCGCTTGCGCTCGACGCTGCCGACATCGAAGCGTGCCGGCCTCCACGGCGGCGCGCGCCCGCTCTGCCAGGGCGGCGGTGTTGAGGTCGAACTGCTCGAGCTTGCTGGCCGTCGAGATGGGTCAGGCGCGCGGTGAAGGGCGCGCCGGCCGGCGTGGTGAACCCCGCCTCGACGGTCCAGTATTCGCGTGCACGGAACGCCTCGATCTCGGCTTCGCGCTCGCAGATCAGCCGCAGCGCGACGGACTGCACGCGCCCGGCGCTGCGGCTGCCGGGCAGCTTGCGCCACAGCACCGGCGAGAGGGTGAAGCCCACCAGATAGTCCAGCGCGCGGCGCGCCATGTAGGCCTCGATCAGCGGCTGATCGAGGTCGCGCGGATGGGCCATCGCGTCGGTGACGGCGCTGCGGGTGATCTCGTTGAAGGTGACGCGGCGGACCTCGCACGCCCTTCAGCGCGCGCGCCTCGTCCAGCATGGCGCGGACATGCCAGGAAATCGCCTCGCCCTCGCGGTCGGGGTCGGTGGCGAGATACAGCGTGCGCGGCGCCCTTCAGCGCCTTGGCGATGGCGCCGACCTGGCGTCGCGCCGCGCTCGTCGGCCTCCCAGTCCATCGCGAAATCCTGCGTCCGGGCGCACCGAGCCGTCCTTGGGCGGCAGGTCGCGCACATGGCCGAAGCTGGCCAGCACCGTGTAGTTGTCGCCGAGATATTTGTTGATGGTCTTGGCCTTGGCGGGCGATTCGACGACGACGACGTCGGTCATGTGTGTCCTGTGTGACGGCCTCAGAACTGCCGATGCGGCAAGCAGTGCAACGCGGTTGCCGGGCAGGGTTTCCACCCGGCCCGCGAGCTCCAGTTCCAGCAGCGCGGCCATGACGGCCGCGGCAGAGAACTGGCAGCGGCGCACCAGATCGTCAACAGGGGTCGGCGAAGATTCAAGCAATTCAAGAAGTTGTCATGGCGTCGGCTGCCCTGCACGTCCAGAAGCCGTCGGATCGGGCGGCTCGAGAATGAATCGGGCGCAGAAAGCCCAGGCGGCAGCGCCTCGCGCGAACAGCGGCGAGCGGCCGATTCCCTCGCGCGACGGGTGATCCGGCAGGTTGTCCAGCACGTCGGCGGCGGTCTCGGTCAGGTGCGCGCCCTGGCGCAGCAGGTCGTTGGCGCCGCGCGCGCGCGGGTCGAGCGGCGAGCCGGGGACGGCGAACACCTCCCGCCCCGCTTCCTGCGCCAGCCGCGCGGTGATCAGGCTGCCCGAGCGGGGCGCCGCCTCGACCACCACGACGCCGAGCGCCAGGCCCGGCGATGATGCGGTTGCGGCGGGGGAAATGGCGCGACCTGCGGCGCGGTGCCGAGCGGCGCCTCGGCCAGGACCGCACCGCGCCTCGGCGATGCGGCGCTGCAGGTCGGCGTTTTCCGGCGGGTAGGGGCAGTCGAGCCCGCCGGCGATCACCGCAATGGTGCGACCGGTGCGGCAGCGCGCCCTGATGGGCGGCGGCGTCGATGCCGCGCGCGAGGCCGGAGACGACGACCAGCCCGGCGGCTGCGAGATCGCGCGGCCAGGGTTTCGGCGATGCGCTGGCCGTTGGCCGAGGCGTTGCGGCCGCCGACCACGGCGACGGCGCGGCGGTCGAGCAGCGCAGCGTCGCCCTGCACGGCGATCACCGGCGGCGCATCGTCCAGCAGGCCGAGCAGCGGCGGATAGGCCTCGGATCGACGAACAGCGATGCGGCCGCCGAGGCGGGCCAGCCGGTCGATCTCGCGCGCGCCGGCGCCGGGCCTGGGCGACGCGCGGCGGGGCGTCGCGGCCGCCGGCGCGGGCAAGGCCCGGCAGCGCGTCCAGCGCGGCCGCGGCGCTGCCGTAGCGGCGCATCAGCCGGCGGTAGGTGATCGGGCCGACGCCGTCGGTGCGGGCCAGGCGGAAGCGGTCCTCGGCGTCGTCGGGAGTGGCGCGGGCGGTCATGCGCCGCTGCCGATGCGCGGCTCGGTGCCGGCGAGCAGGCGGCGGATGTTGGCGTGGTGGCGCGACGAACACGACGACCGCGATGCCGAGGGCGAGCAGCGCGACGGCATGATCGGCCAGCAGCAGCGCGAGCACCGGCGCGAGCGCGAAGGCGGTCAGGGCGCTGGCCGACGACAGCCGGGACAGCTTCGCCATCGCCAGCCAGACGGCACCCGCCAGCAGCCCGACCGGCCAGGCGGCGGCGAGCAGCACGCCGTAGGCGGTGGCCACACCCTTGCCGCCGCGAAAGCCAAGCCAGACCGGGAAGCAATGGCCGAGCAGGGCGCCGAACCCGGCCCACAGCGCGGCTTCCGGGCCGGCCAGGCCGCGGGCGATCAGCACCGCGGCGGCGCCCTTGACCGCGTCCAGCAGCAGCGTCGCCGCCGCCAGCTTGCGGTTGCCGGTGCGCAGCACGTTGGTCGCGCCGATATTGCCCGAGCCGATCCGGCGGATGTCGCCCAGGCCGGCGGCGCGGGTCAGCAGCAGGCCGAACGGGATCGAACCCAGCAGATAGCCGCAGCACGACGATAGGCCTGCGGGGTCATCCGAAGACCCGCCGCCCGGCCTTCCAGGTGCCGAGCACGCGGCCTTCCAGCGCGCGGCCGTCGAACGGCGTGTTCTGCGCCTTGCCGGGCAGCGCGCCGGCCTCGACCTGCCAGATCCGGTCCGGGTGGAACAGGCACAGATCGGCCGCGGCGCCCTTCGCCAGCGTGCCCGCCGGGCTGCCGAGCAGGGCGGCGGGACGGCAGGTCAGCAGCGCGATCGCCTCGGCAAGGCCCAGGCCGGCCGCCATGCACCTGCGCCAGCGTGACCGCCAGCAGCGTCGCCAGCCCGGTGCCGCCGGGCGCTGGCCTGGGCGAAGGGCTGGCGCTTGTCGTCGGCATCGCGCGGCTGGTGGTCGGAGGCGATCGCGTCGATCGTGCCGTCCGCCAGGGCGGCGGCGACCGCCAGGCGGTCGGCCTCGGACCGCAGCGGCGGCGACAGCTTGGCATAGGTGCGGAATTCGCCGATCGCGGTCTCGTTGAGGTCGAAATAGGGCGGCGCGGTGTCGCAGGTGACCGCCAGCCCGTCCTGCTTGGCGGCGCGGATCAGATCGAGCGCCTCGGCGGTCGAGACATGCGCGAAATGCACCGCGCCGCCGGTCAGCCGGGCCAGCCGGATGTCGCGCGCAACCAGGATCGCCTCGGCCGGCGGCCGGGATGCCGGGCAGGCCGAGCCGGGTGGCCAGCTCGCCCTCGGTCGCCGCACCGCCGTCGGCGAGCGAAGGGTCCTCGGGTGCTGCACGATGCGCGCGCCGAAGCCGCGGGCGTAGGACAGCGCCAGGCGCATCAGCCGGGCCGGCCCGACGGCGCGGCCGCCGTCGGTGAAGGCGACGGCGCCGGCCTCGCGCAGCAGGCCGAGCTCGGCCAGTTCCTCGCCCCGGCAGCCGCGGGTGACCGCGCCATAGGGCAGGATGGTCAGGCTGCCGGTCTCCTCGCCGCGGGCGCGCAGCAGGCGCACCAGGGCGGGGTCGTCGATCGCCGGCAAGCTGTCGGGCAGTGCGGCGAGCGTGGTGATGCCGCCCGCCGCCGCCGCCGCGGCAGCGGTGGCGATGGTTTCGCGGTACTCGAAACCCGGTTCGCCCAGCGCGACGCGCATGTCCACCAGGCCCGGGCACAGGACTGCGCCATCGCCGGCAATCGTTTCGACGCCGTCCGGGCGGCCGATGCCGGCGCCGAGATCGGCGATGCGGCCGTCGCGCACCAGCAGATCGCCATGCTGGTCCAGGCCGCTCGCCGGATCGAGCAGGCGGACGCCGGTGAACAGCAGTATCAGGGTTCATTGCGTCCCCATGGCCGCCCCTGAATGCGCGCCAGCGCGTCGAGCACCGCCATGCGCACCGCGACGCCCATCTCCACCTGCTCCTTGATCACGCTGCGCACCGGATCGTCGGCCACCGCGCTGTCGATCTCCACGCCGCGGTTCATCGGCCCCGGGTGCATCACCAGCGCGTCGGGCTTCGCGAAGGCCAGTTTCTCCGCATCGAGCCCGTAGAAGCGGAAAAATTCGCGGGCGCTGGGCACCAGCCCGCGCGTCATCCGCTCCTTCTGCAGGCGCAGCATCATCACGATGTCGGCGCCCGCCAGCCCGCCGCGCATGTCGTGGAACACGCTCGACGCCGAGCGCGGCGGCCTCGGCCGGGATCAGCGTCGGCGGGCCGACCACGCGCACCTGGCTGCCCATCGTGCCGAGCAGATGGATGTTCGAGCGCGCGACGCGCGAGTGCAGCACGTCGCCGCAGATCGCGACCGTCAGCCCCTCCAGCCGCCCCTTGCGGCGGCGGATGGTCAGCGCGTCGAGCAGCGCCTGCGTCGGATGCTCGTGCGTGCCGTCGCCGGCGTTGATGACCGCGGCATCGACCTTCTGCGCCAGCAGGGCAGGCGCGCCGGACTGGTCGTGGCGCACCACCAGCAGGTCGCAATGCATCGCGTTCAGCGTCGCCGCGGTGTCGAGCAGCGTCTCGCCCTTGTTCACCGAGGAGGTCGCGACCGACATGTTGATCACGTCGGCGCCCAGCCGCTTGCCGGCGAGTTCGAAGCTGGTGCGGGTGCGGGTGCTGTCCTCGAAGAACAGGTTGATCAGCGTGCGGCCGCGCAGCAGGTCGCGCTGCGTCTTGCCGGAGCGGTTGAGCAGCACATAGCTCTCGGCGAGGTCGAGCAGGTGCCCGATCTCCGGCGGCGCAAGGCCCTCGATCTGCAACAGATGGCGCTGCGGGAACACCGGCGCTGGTTGCAGGAAAGCCGCCGCTACGTCAACCAGGCGGTCAGGCCATGTGAAGCGTCCGGCGATGGGAAGCGTCAGGCCACCAGGGCGTGCGCCACGCAGTTGCGGCCGTTGCGCTTGGCGTCATAAAGCGCGCGGTCGGCCATCAGCAACAGCGATTCCGCGGTCCACGGGCCCATGTCGGTACATGCGGTGCCAATGCTGACCGTGAGGTGGCAGCGCCGGCCGATCACCGGCTCGAAGCGCAGCGCCTCGACCGCCGCGCGCAGCCTTTCGCCGGCCTGGGCCGCCTGTTCGGGATCGGTCGCGGGCATCACCACGGCGAACTCCTCGCCGCCGTAGCGCGCCACCGAGTCGAGCACGCGGGTGTTTTCGCGCAGCGCCTCGGCGACCGCCTGCAAGGCGCGATCGCCGACGCCGTGTCCGTGGTCGTCGTTGACCAGCTTGAAGTGATCGACATCGATCATCAGCACGGCGAGCGGTCCGGTCTGGCCGCTTTCCAGCAGGCTGTGCAGGTGCCGCATGAGGTAACGCTGGTTGTAGAGGCCGGTAAGCGGGTCGATCAGAGCCATTTCCAGCGCCTGGCCTAGATCGGCGCGCAGCCGGTCCTGGTAGAATTTGCGGCGGATCTGGTTGCGCGCGCGCAGGCGCAACTCGTTTTCGTCCAGCGGCAGCGTGAGCCAGTCATTGGCGCCGATGTCCAAGCCGCGCATGATCCGCTGGCGCTGATCGGGTTCGGCGATCAGCAGCATCGGCGATCTCATGCGTCGCGTCCGCCGCGCGCAGCGAGGAGGCCAGCAGCAGCGGGTCCTCGGTCGCCATCGACAGGCTGAGCACGATCAGGTCGAACGCGTCGGCCGCCGAGCGCGCCATCGCCTCCTCGAGCGAGCGGGCGCGAACCGCGACGATCCCCTCGCGCTGCAACGCCGACCTGCACCGCCTCGCGCGCCGAGGGTCCCAGTCGTCGATGACGAGCGCCTTGGCGCCGGCCACGCGCGGCACGCTGCGGTCGGCCGCCGTGAGCCCGAGTGCCCGGGCGGTCTCGCTGCGCACGCGCCATTCGTCCAGCAGGCGCTTGAGCCGGACCAGGCTGCGCACGCGCGCCATCAGCGTGTCGTACTCGACGGGCTTGGTCAGAAAGTCGTCGGCCCCTGCCTCGAGCCCCGGATGCGCTCGGCCGGCTCACCGAGCGCGGTGATCATGACCACCGGGATATGCAGGGTGCGGTCGTCGGCCTTCAGCCGCCGGCAGCATTCGTAGCCGTCCATGCCGGGCATCATGACGTCGAGCAGGATCAGGTCGGGCTGCCACTCGACCGCGCGGTCGAAGGCGGCGAAACCGTCGCGGACGCTGACGACCTGATAGTACTCGGCCTTCAGCTTGGCTTCCAGCAGGCGCGTGTTGGCGGGCACGTCATCGACGATCAGGACCCGAGCCGACATTGCCCCGAAACACCCTCCTGCCCGCAAATGGCTTGGCCACGAATGGCCCGTCCGCCAATGGCCCGCACACGACAGGCCTTCCAGCGGCCGTACCCACCCGACGGATACAGCCGGTGCGTTGCTAGCAGCTTAAGCCCGGGCCGACACCGGCGAAACATCATCATTCACAATCTTGTTTCGCCTCCTGGCATAGGGTCGCCACTGCGATACGCGCGACGCGAGTGTCGACACATCGCCGGCGATTCGGTCAGGCGGTCCCGAGTTCCTGCCCGACCAGACTGACCCAGTACGCCGCCCCCAGGGTGAGGATCGCATCGTTGAAGTCGTAACGCGGCGTGTGGACGTTGTGGAACGAGCCGTCCGGCGCCATGCCGTTGCCGATCAGCACGAAACCGCCGGGCCGGGCGTCGAGCATGAAGGAGAAATCCTCCGATCCGGTGAGCGGCGGCGCGTCGCCATCGACGTTCTCGGCGCCCACCAGGGCAGCGGCGGCAGCGACCGCCACCGCGGTCTGCTCGGCATGATTGACCAGCGGCGGGTATCGGCGGTTGTACTCGATCTCGGCGGAGCAGCCATGGGCGGCGGCGAGCGCGGTCGCGAGTTCGCGCATCCGCCGCTCGATAAGTTGGCTGATCGCCGGCTCGAAGCTGCGCGCCGTGCCGCGGATCATCACCTCCGAGGGGATGATGTTGGGGGCACCCGGTTCGCCGGCGGCGATATGGCCGACGCTGACGACGCCGGTCTTCAGCGCCGGGACGTTGCGGCCGATGATGGTCTGCAGCGCGAGCACGAAATGGGCCTGCGGGAGTGTGGGATCGGTGGCGAGATGCGCCCCTGCCCCGCCATGGCCGCCAGTGCCGCGGAACATCACCTCCCAGGTATCGCTCGCCGCCATGAACGGCCCGACCCGCGTCTGGAACTTGCCGACCGCGATGCCCGGCATGTTGTGCATTCCATAGACGACATCGGCGGGGAAACGATCGAACAGGCCTTCCTCGACCATGAGGCGGCCGCCGCCGAGGCCCTCCTCGGCGGGTTGGAAGATGAACTGCACCGTGCCGCCGAAATCCGGATGCTCCGCAAGGTAGCGCGCCGCGCCGAGCAGCATCGTGGTGTGCCCGTCATGGCCGCAGGCGTGCATCTTGCCCGGGACCTCGGAGGCGTAGTCGAGGCCGGGCGTCTCGCGGATATTCAGCGCATCGAGGTCGGCGCGCAGGCCGATCGCCCGCTGGCCCGGCAGCCTGCCCTTCAGCGTGCCGACGACGCCGGTTTTGGCGATGCCTTCGGTGACTGCAATGCCCCAGCCGCGCAGCTTGTCGGCCACCAGGGCGGCGGTGCGCCGTTCCTCGAAGCCGACTTCCGGATGGCGGTGGATGTCGCGGCGGATCGCGATCAGTTCAGGCTCATAGGTTTTCAGGACGTCGAGGACCGGATTGGACATGGCGTGGCCTTTCATTCCCGGGGCGGGTCGCGGTGCCGTCACGCGTTGCCGGCGAGATAATCGATGGCGGCCTGTACGCCGCCGGGACGGTGCGGGACGCCGGCGGCGCGCAGGCCCATCTCCACGCCGCCCAGCGTGCCGACCAGCTGGAGGTCGCCGAAATCACCCAGATGGCCGATCCGGAACACCCGGTCCTTCAGGATGCCGAGGCCGTTGCCGAGGCTCATGTTGAAACGGTCCAGAATGGTCGCGCGCAAGGCGTCGGCGCTGTGCCCCTCGGGCAGCCGCACGGCCGTAAGGCTGGAGGAATAGTCGTGCGGTTCGGCGCACTGCACCTCGAGCCCCCAGGCGCGGACGGCGCGGCGCGTCGCCTCGGCGTGGCGGTCGTGACGGGCAAAGACGTCATCCAACCCTTCCTCCATCAGCATCGCAAGGGCGGCCTGCAAGCCATAGAGAAGATTGGTCGACGGGGTGAAGGGAAAGTAGCCGGTCTGGTTCGCCGCCAGCATGGCGTTCCAATCCCAGTAGCTTCGCGGCAGCTTCGCCGACGGGGTGGCCTTCAGCGCCTTCTGGCTGATCGCATTGAACGACAGGCCGGGCGGCAGCATCAGCCCCTTCTGCGAGCCGGCGACGGTGACATCGACGCCCCATTCGTCGTGCCGGTAGTCGATCGATCCGAGCGAGGAGATCGTATCCACCAGCAACAGCGCGGGATGGCGCACCGCGTCGATGGCGCGCCGCACCGCGCCGATGTCGCTGACGCAGCCGGTGGAGGTTTCGTTGTGAACCACGCAGACCGCCTTGATGGCGTGCATCCGATCGGCCGCCAGATGCTCCCCGATCGCCGCCACGTCCGCGCCGCGCCGCCAGTCGCCATCGATGAAAACCGGCTGCAGGCCGAGCCGCTGCGCCATGTCCTGCCACAGCGTCGCGAACCAGCCGGTGCGGCACATCAGCACCGTGTCCCCGGGCGAGAGCGTGTTGACCAGGGCAGCTTCCCAAGCGCCCGTCCCGGAGGCCGGGTAGACGATGACCGGACCGGCGGTTTTGAACACAAGTCGCAGACTTTCCAGGATTTCCTGGCCCAATTTGCCGAATTCCGGGGCGCGATGATCCATCGTGGGGTTGTCGATGGCGCGCAGCACGCGGTCCGGCACATTGGTCGGACCGGGGATTTGCAGAAAATGCCGTCCGGCCCGGTGTGTGGACATCGAGGCGCCTCTCCTGGCAGCGAATGATCGAGTGTGAGCCGCGGGATGACCCGCCTCAAGGGGGCGTCGGCCCAAAGGGCGCTCCAAGGGGCCGGCGGGCCGGTCAGGCGACGCGCGGATAGTCCAGACGGCGGGCCAGCCAGCAGCCGAGTTCCAGCCCCTCCACCTGCCCCGCCGTGTCGCGGCGGAATGCCAGCGTCCAGTCGCCCGGCGGCGTGTGGTCGAGCGCCCGCGGACACGGCAGCATCCACAGGTCGGGGCCGATGGGCGTCAGCATCTCCATCCGCCCGCGTCCCAGGAAGCCGGAAAACCCGCCGCACAGCAGGCCGCTCGCGTCGGTGATGGTCACCTCGGCGTCCAGTTCGCAGCAACGGTAGCGGCCGGCGATGTCGGGCGCTGCCTCCCCGATGCAGGGCCGCAGGAGGGATGACTGGTTTTCCTGCGGGCGGTCCATCCACAGCCCGCCGTCCCCGGCCCGCAGCCGCGTCCCACCTGTCCCGGCGCTCCCATCCGCCTGTAGTTCGAGAGCCTCGGCGGAATGGCCGTAGCGCAGGCGCACCTTGCCCTGCCCGGCCATCTCGAGGCGCACGGCAAGACCGGTTTCCGGTTCGGTATAGGCGCCGAGCCAGTCGGGCGCCAGCGGCGACGCTGCGGGCGGCACGGGCCTCGTCTCGTCGAGCACGGCGGCGAGCAGACTCTCCGCCGCCTCATAGGCATCCGACAGGTGATTGAACATGACCACGATCGAGATCCGTTCGACGGGCAGATACATGCGGTGGCTGCGCCAGCCGCGCAGCGCGCCACCGTGGCCGGTGGCCGGCCGTCCCAGCACGGGGCGCCGGTTCAGGCCGAAGCCGTATTCCGATGGGTTGCCGTCGGCGAACGCGATCGGCGCGGACAGGCGGGGATAGAGCGCGCCGGCATCGTCGCGGGTCGCATCGACATGGCGTTCCCAGGCGATCATGTCATCGAGGCTGGCGGCGAGGCCGGCGTCGCCGGTCCACAGCACGCGGTTCTCGGCGGGCCGGTGGCCGCCGGCCAGCATCCCCTCGTAACCCTCGGTGCCGTCTGGCAAGGCGCGCGTGTCGGCCGCGAGCAGCGAGCCCTCCATGCCGGCGCGATCGAAGATGCGGCTGCGCAACAGTTCGGCGAAGCCGCGCCCGGTCCGCTCCTGCACGATGTCCGACAACATGCGGAAATTCTGGTTGACGTAGGAGTAGCGGGTGCCCGGCGCGAAGTGCAGCGTGCGCGTTCCGGCGATGACGCGCGCCGCTTCCTCGTCGCCGAACGGCGCCTCCACCGGCGATCCGTGCAGCATCGCCACCGCCCAGTAGTCGCGCAGGCCCGATTGGTTGTGACACAGGTGCAGGGCCCCCGGCGCCGCCTGGGTGAGCCGCGGCAGCCGGGCGCGGACGTCACCATCCAGCACCGTGGGGTCGGGGAAGGCGTCCAGCACCACGCCGCAGGTGAATTGCTTGGTGATCGAGCACATGCGGAACAGCGTGCGCGGGGTGAACGGGATGCGCCGCTCGGCGTTCGCCCAGCCCCAGGCGTGGCGGGCCAGCACCTCGCCGTTGCGCAGGACGGCGGCCGCGCCGCCAGGTCCGGGATAGGCGCGCGGCAGAAGATCGAGCGCGCGGTCGAGTCGGGCGGCGAGTGTCGCGGTCATGGCGCCCAGTGTCGCGCCCCGGGCGGCAGCGGGTAAAGCGTGCTGCGCGCGCCGTTCAGCGCCAGGCAATCGCGATGATGTAGGCGCAGCCCTCGGTGGCAGAGGGATTGACGTACTCGCAGTCCGCCGGCGGCCCCAGGCTGAGGCAGTCGCCGGGGCCGAGATCGAAGGTCTCCTCGCCCTCGATGAAGCGGAGACGGCCGGCCAGCACCCATATGGCGTGCCCTTGCCGGAACGCATGAGACGCGGCGGGTGCCGGCACGATCGCCCCGGGCGGCAGGCTGATATGCACCAGCTCGGGCTGCGCGCCGGGCGGCGTGAGCGGGCGGCGGACGTAGCCGGTGCCGGGATCGCGCCACGTCCGCTGCTCGGCGGCCCGCATCAGGCGCCCGGTCGCAGGCTCGGCGCGCGCGAGCAGGTTCGACAGACTCAGTGCGAAGGCGCCGGACAGGCGCGACAGCAGCGCCGCGGTCGGGCTGGCCTCGCCGCGCTCGATCCGGCTGATCATGGCGCGCGAGACGCCCGATTGCTCGGCAAGGGCTGCGATCGACCAGCCGCGTCCTTCCCGCTCGGCCCGCAGCCGCTGGGCGAGGCGCAGCGAGAAGTCCTTTTCGTCTTGTATGAGAGACATCAGTCTCTCATAGTGGACGAACCGGACGGTTTCAACGCCGGTTTCGTGGAGCCGCGCGCATGCCGCCTGGGATCGGCCATAATGGCGGTCCGCCGCTGGACGAGGACGAAAACGCCGCCTGGCGGGCCTTCATCTGGCGCAAGGCGCACAAGAAGGCCTGGAAGACCCCGCCGCCTGAGATCGCGCTCCGCCGCCTGGAACGCGCCGAGGCGCTCGGCATGACCTACCGCGAATACACCCTGGAGATCATGGAGCGGGGGCGGCATTTGTAGCCGGACGGCCGAGCACCCTGACGGGCACGGACTTGTAGGACGGCGTGCCGCTGATCGGGTCGTGATAATCCAGCGGAACCAGGGCATTGGCTTCCGGATAGTAGGCGGCAACCGAACCAGCCGCGATGTCATAGGCAATCGCCGTCAGGCCCTCCATCCGCAGCACGTCTCCATCGGGCAGCGCGGTTTCGATGTCCACCAGATCGCCGTGCTCCAGCCCCTGCGCGGCCAGATCGGCTTCGTTCATGAACACCACGTCGCGCCGGCCGAACACGCCGCGGTAGCGGTCATCGAGGCCGTAAATCGTGGTGTTGTACTGGTCGTGGCTGCGGATCGTGGTCAGGCGAAGGACGGCGGCGGGGGTGCCATGCGGGTCCTCCTCAAGACCGTCGAAGGCGATGAACGCGGCCTTGCCGGTGACGGTGTTCCAGACCCGCTCGGTCGGCGGCAGCGGCAGGCGGAAACCGCCAGGCGTGCGGATCCGCGCGTTGAAGTCGTGGAACTCGGGAAACACCGCCTCGATGCGGTCACGGATGCGGTCGTAGTCCGCGATCAGCTCGTACCAGGGCACCTTGCTGGCGGGCAACGTGGCCGCAGCCATGCCGGCGACGATGGCAGGCTCGGAACGCAGATGCTCGGAGGCGGGCGGCAGTCGCCCGCGGGAGGCGTGCACCATCGACATCGAGTCCTCGACGGTGATGGATTGCGGGCCGGCGGCCTGGATGTCCTGCTCGGTGCGGCCGAGACAGGGCAGGATGATGGCGTCCCCGCCGACCAGCAGATGCGAGCGGTTCAGCTTCGTGGCGATATGCACGGCGAGGTCGAGGCGCTGCATGGCGGCATGGCACCGTGCCGGATCGGGCAGCGCCACCGCGAGGTTGCCGCCGAGCGAGATCAGCACGCGGGACCGGCCATCGACGATGGCCTGCATGGCCGCCACCGCGTCGTGGCCGTGCGCGGTGGGCGGGGCGAACCCGAAGGTCTGCTCGATCCGGGCAAGCATGTCGGGGCCGGGCTTTTCGGTGATGCCAACAGTGCGGTCGCCCTGCACGTTGGAATGGCCGCGCAGCGGGCAGATGCCGGCCCCGGGCTTGCCGAAGTTGCCACGCATCAGCAGCAGGTTGGCGATCTGCTGCACGCAGCCGGTGCCCTTGCTATGCTGGGTGATGCCCATGCCGTAGCTGACGATGGTGGCGTTCGACCTTGAGTAGGCCTCGGCCACCGCCTCCAGCGCGGTGCGGGTCAGCCCGCTGGCCGCCTCGATCGACGCCCAGGTGGCGGCGCGCAGATCGGCTTCGAGGTCGTCGAAGCCGGTGGCGTGCGTGGCGATGAAGCCACGGTCGATGGCGCCCGGGGCCGCGTCGTCGAGCGCCAGCAGCGCCTTCATGATGCCCTTCAGCGCCGCCGCGTCACCGCCGACGCGCACCTGGTAGTAGGACGAGGCGATCGCCTTGGACCCGAGCGTGGTCATCTCGATCGGGTTCTGCGGATCGGCGAACCGCTCCAGCGCGCGCTCCCGCAGCGGGTTGAACACGATGATCGGGGCGCCGCGCTTGGCGACTTCGTGCAGCGTGCCCATCATGCGGGGATGGTTGGTGCCGGGGTTGTGACCCATGGCGATGATCAGTTCGGCGTGGTCGAAATCCTCGAGCGAGACGGTGCCCTTGCCGATGCCGATGGAGCGCGGCAGGCCGACGCTGGTGGCCTCGTGGCACATGTTCGAGCAGTCGGGGAAGTTGTTGGTGCCGTATTCGCGGGCGAAGATCTGGTAGAGGAACGCCGCCTCGTTGGAGGCGCGGCCCGAGGTGTAGAACTCCGCCATGTTCGGATCCGGCAGCGCCCGCAACACCGCGCCGATATGGGCGAAGGCGGCGTCCCAGGCGATCGGCCGGTAGGTGTCGGTGGCCGCTTCGTATCGCATCGGCTCGGTCAGGCGGCCTTCGTTCTCTAGGTCGTAGTCGCTCCAGTCACGCAATGCGGTGACGGTGTGTGCTGCAAAGAATTCCGGCAGGACCCGCTTCTTGGTGGCTTCCCAGGTGACCGCCTTCGCGCCGTTCTCGCAGAACTGGAAGGTGGAGGTGTGTTCCTTGTCGGGCCACGCGCAACCGGGGCAATCGAACCCGTCGGGCTTGTTGGTGTGAAACAGCGTCGCCGCCGCCTCGGTCGCGTGCATCTGCTCGCGCACGGCATTGGCGGTGGCGCGCAACGCGCCCCAGCCGCCGGCTGGGGCGTCGTAGCGCCGGATCCCCGGAACGTCGCGCCGTACCGCCATCCGTGTTCTCCTTCGTCCAAGCACCAGCCGTCATGAGAGATTAGTCGGCGATGCCGCTTTGTGCAGGGCCTCCGACGCGGTCGGCGGCCTCGGTCCGCCGTGCCTATCCCGCCCAGGCCCACGCGGCGGCGGCCAGGGCCGCCAGGTTGACGGTGCCTGTGGCCGCCATCCCGGGCGCACGCAGCAGCGGCGCCCGCAGGTAGCCGAGCCAGAAGACGATGCGAGCGAGCGCGAAGGTGAGGCCGAGGGCCACGACCATGCCCATGCGCCAGGGTGCGGCGGCGGCCGACAGCGCCAGTATCGCCGGCGCGAAGCAGACCGTCTGCTCGACGGTGTTGGTGATGACGCGCTGGTTCACCACCAGGAAGCGGCCATCCTGCCCGAGCGTCGGGTCGAAGGTGCCGGTTGCAAAGCGCACCACCATCTGCGCCAGCAGCATCGCCGCAAGCACCACGACGCCGGGCAGCAGCGATGCGGCGCCCAGCGCGATGCGCGAGGCCGGATCGGCACGCGCCGCACCGGCCGGCAGACGGGCGGCCAGCAGCCACCACACCAGCGCCGCGCCGACGACGCCGGCCGCACCGAGCGCCATCGCATTGCGGCGCATCGTCACGCCAGGCCTTCGCGCCCCATGTCGAGGAACTTCTCCCGCCGCCGCATCGTCAGGGCCGGTCCCTCGATACCCGACAGCGGCAGCAGACCCTCGGCGATCGCGTCGCCGACCGCTTCGACGGTCGCCGCGGGATCGCGGTGCGCGCCACCCAGCGGCTCGGGGATCACGCTGTCCACCAACTTCAGCTTATGCAGGTCCTGCGCGGTCAACCGCATCGCCTCGGCCGCCTCGCTGGCCTGCGCGGCGTCGCGCCAAAGGATCGATGCACAGCCCTCGGGGGAAATCACCGAGTAGATCGCGTGCTCCAGCATCAGCACCCGGTCACCGGCGGCGAGCGCGATCGCGCCGCCCGACCCGCCCTCCCCGATGATCGTCGCGATCAGCGGCACCGGCACGTCGAGGCAGGCTTCGATGGCGCGCGCGATCGCCTCGGCCTGACCGCGCGCCTCGGCATCGACCCCGGGGAACGCGCCGGCGGTATCGACGAAGGTGAGGATGGGCAGGCGGAAGCGTCCGGCCAGCTCGATCAACCGCCGCGCCTTGCGATAACCCTCGGGGCGCGCCATGCCGAAATTGTGCGCCACGCGGCTCTCGGTATCGCTGCCCTTCTCGGTGCCGATTGCCATGACCGAGCGGCCGCGAAACCGTCCCATCCCGCCGATCACCGCGCTGTCGTCGGCGAAGGCCCGGTCGCCGGCGAGCGGGGTGAAGTCGGTGATGAGACCGGCGAAGTAGGCGCTGGCCTTGGGCCGGTCGGGATGGCGCGCGACCTGCGTCTTCTGCCAGGCGGTCAGCTTGGCGTAGGTCGCACGCAACTGCTGGTCGGCCTTCTCGGTCAGCTTCGCCACTTCCTCGGCGATGTTGATGCTGCCGTCCGGCTCCGACATCAGCCGGAGCTCCTCGATCTTGCCTTCGAGTTCGGCGATCGGTTTTTCGAAGTCGAGGAAATGGCGCATGCGCGGCTTGGGGTCGGTTCCGGTTGGCGGCAGGAGCCGGCCAACCCGGTGGTGCTGCCTCAGGTGCGAAAGGGGACGTGCATCTAGCACAAATCCCCGATCACGAAAGGCGGGGAGCCGGGGGCGCCGGGCGGTGCGGTCCCAGCGTGTGCTCGCGCGCCGCCGCCAGGATCGCCTCGGACAGCTGCGGATCGCTCGACAGCCGTGCCAGCACCACCGCTCCCACCATCGTCGAGAACGCGGCCATGGCCGCGGATTCGGCCCTGGCGCGGCGCCGTGCCGGCATCAGGCGGGTCAGTACGCCGAGCATCGCGCGGATCGAGCCGGTCAGTGCGGCGCGGGTATCCGGCCGCCGCGCCAGCTCCGACCCCAGCGCCGGCAGGACGCAGCCATGCTCGGACGGCACGGCATGCCGCCCGTCGAGGTAGTTGCCGACGATCCGGCCGAGTGCGGCATCCCCCGGCTCCTGCGCCGCGATCTCGGTCCAGCGCGCCGCCGAGCGGGCGAGCTGCTCGGCCGAGACGGCGCCGACCAGCGCCTCCTTCGACGGGAAATACAGGTAGAACCCGCCATGGGTCAGGCCCGCGCGCTGCATGATCGCATCGACGCCGACACCGTCGATGCCGTGCATGCGGAACAGTTCGGCGGCGGCGCCGACGATGCGCTGGCGCGTCTCGGCCTTCCGCTGGCTGGTATCGCGCATCGGCGGCTCCCGTCTTTATATGACGATCATCATATACCGCTTGACCCCGGAAATGACGATCGTCATTTTCTGCCGGCATCCGACGGAGCCGCCAGCCAATGAGTCCGACACGCATCGCCCGGCTGTTCGCCGGACGCCTGCATTACTCCTGGGTCGTGCTGGGGACGATGTTCCTGGTGATGCTGGCGACGGCGGGGGTGCGTGCGGCGCCGAGTGTGCTGATCGTGCCGCTGCAGAACGCCTTCGGCTGGGATCGCGCGACGATTTCCGCAGCGGTGTCGGTGAACATCGGCCTCTACGGGCTGATCGGGCCATTCGGCGCCGCCTTCATGCAGACGATCGGCCTCAAGCGCACCGTGCTGACCGCGCTCGTCATCCTGGCCTGCGCGGTCGCGCTGTCGGGGCTGATCGACGCCAAATGGCAGTTGTTCCTGACCTGGGGCGTGCTGGTCGGCCTGGGGTCGGGCGTCACCGCCGGCGGGCTTGCAGCCACCGTCGCGAACCGCTGGTTCGTGCGCAACCGCGGGCTGGCGGTGGGCATCCTGACCGCCAGCAACGCCAGCGGCCAGCTGGTTTTCCTGCCGGCGCTCGCGGCCATCGCCGAGGGCGGCCACTGGCGGATGGTCTCCTGGGTGGTCGCCGGCTTTGCGGCCCTGCTGATCCCGCTGGTCCTGCTGCTGCTGCCCGAAAGCCCGCGCAGCATCGGGCTTGGTCCGCTCGGCGCCGCGGTGGAGCCCGAGGCGGTGCGCCGCGGCAATGCGGTCGGGATGGCGCTCGGCGGCTTGGCGCGCGGCGCGCGGTCGGGGGATTTCTGGCTGCTCGCGAGCAGCTTTGCGATTTGCGGCTTCTCGGCCAACGGTCTGGTGGGCACGCACTTGATTTCCTACTGCATCGACAACGGCATCGCCCCGGTCGCCGCCGCGTCGGTGGTCGCCGGCATGGGGGTGTTCGACCTGATCGGCACGACCTGCTCGGGCTGGCTGAGCGACCGCTACAATCCGCGCATCCTGCTTTTCTGGTACTACGGGCTGCGCGGGCTGTCGCTGATCCTGCTGCCGTTCAGCAGCTTCGATCCGATCAGCCTCGGAGCGTTCTCGGTGTTCTACGGCCTCGACTTCGTCGCCACGGTGCCGCCGACGGTGATGCTGGCGAACCAGGTGTTCGGCCGGCAGGCCGCGCCGATCGTCGTCGCCTGGCTGCTGTGCGGCCACCAGATCGGTGCCGCGATCGCCGCCGCCGGCGCAGGCTGGATCCGCAGCACGACGGGCAGCTACTTCGAGGCATTCATCATCTCTGGTGTCGCCTGCCTGCTCGCCTCTCTGATCGTGCTGCGCGTGTCCAAGACCACCGCGGCGGTCAACGCGCCGGCATAGGGTGCCCGCCGGCCAGCGGATGGTGCGCTTCCACCAGCCGCTGCAGGCGCTCGGCCAGCACATGCGTGTAGATCTGGGTCGTCGCGATGTCGGCGTGGCCCAGCAGCAGTTGCAGGCTGCGCAGATCGGCACCACGCGCCAGCATGTGCGAGGCGAAGGAATGCCGCAGCACGTGGGGCGATACGCGGGCGGGATCGAGGCCGGCGTCCAGCGCCACCTGCTTGAGCAGCAGGGCGAAACCCTGCCGCGTCATCGCATGACGAGGGTTGCGGCCGGCGAACAGCCACGGACTGCCCTTGGCCGGCTCGCCAAGCTCGGCAGTGAGCGCCGCGGCGGCGGTCCGCGCCGCGTCGGACAGCGGCACGATGCGCTCCTTCCCGCCCTTGCCGCGCACCAGCAGCACCGCCGCGTCGCCTGACAGCGCCCGGCGCGGCAATCCCAGCAGTTCGGAGACGCGCAGGCCGGTGGCATACAGGATTTCGAGCGCCGCCCGCGCCACCGCGCCGGCACGCCCGGGCCGACGGCCGGCAGCCTCCAAAAGCTGATCGACCTCCGATTCGGAGAGGTATTTCGGCAGCGCGGGCTTCAGCCGCGGCGCATCCAGCAGCGCGGTCGGGTCATCGGCGCGCACGCCCTCGCGTAGCAGGAAGCGGTGGAATTGGCGCAGCGCCGACAGGCGGCGGGCGGCGGTGCGGGCCGACAGCCCTGCCCGGTGCAGACCTGCCATGTAGTCCTGCAGGAGCGCGGCATCGGCGGTGGCCGGCCTGGCGCCCCCAGCCGCGGCATGGCCGGCGAAATCCGCGAGGTCGGCGGCATAGGCGGCCAGCGTGTTGCGCGCCGCACCGCGCTCGGCGACCAGCATCTCGAGGAAGGCCTCGACATGGCGATCCGCGGCCGGGGCCGCGTCAGTGCGTCTGGAACTGGTCGTTGGGGAGCACCTTCTCGACCGGATGTTGCGTCGGGTTCGGCGGGAAGCTGCCCAGGAAGACGATTCCTCCGCCCAGCAGCAGCAATCCCAGGACCAGCACGATCAGGAAGATTCTCGTCATCCGTGCGGCATCGCTTCCCTGACACCGGCAGCCGGTTTGGCCACCGCGACGGGGGGTGTGCTAGCCTTCGCCGCCATGACGCGCAACACCGCCCTGAAGGACGGCATGCCCCTGCCGGATGCGCTGGCGGGGCGCAGCATCGTGCTCGTGGGCCTGATGGGCGCCGGCAAGACCTCGATCGGCCGCCGCCTCGCCGCCCGGCTCGGCCTGCCATTCCGTGATGCCAACTCCGAGATCGAGGCTGCGGCCGGCTGCACCGTTGCCGAATTGTTTTCCCGCTACGGGGAGACGGCGTTCCGCGACGGCGAACGCCGCGTGATCCGCCGCCTGCTGTCCGCCGAGCCGCTCGTGCTGGCGTTCGGCGGTGGCGCCTTCCTCGACCCCGGGACCCGTTCGACGGTGCGTGACGAGGCGGTCTCGGTCTGGCTGCGCTGCCAGCTGCCCACGCTGCTGCGCCGCGTCGCCGGGCGCGAACACCGGCCGCTGCTGCAGGGCGGCGACCGTGCGGAAATCATGCGTGAGCTGATGACGCGGCGATACCCGGTCTATGCCGAGGCCGACGTCATCGTCGATTGCGGGGAGGAAAGCCCCGACACCACCACCAGCCACGTGCTCGCCGCGCTGCTGGCCTGGCGCCGTCCCCGCCGGCTGTCGATCGCGCTGTCCGGCGGCAGCTACGACGTGGTCATCGGCGACGGGCTGCTGGCCCGTGCGGGCGCCTACATGGCCCCGGTCCTGGCGCAGAAGCGGGCCGTTATCGTTACCGATGAAACGGTTGCCGATCTGCACCTGCAGACGCTGCGCGAGGGCCTCGGCCAGACCGGGATCGAGAGCAGCGAGATCGTGGTCAAGCCGGGCGAGGCATCCAAGAGCCTGGACGGCTTCGGCGCGGTGGTCGATGGGCTGCTGGCGGCGCGCGTCGAGCGGCGCACGGCGGTGATCGCGCTGGGCGGCGGCGTGGTCGGCGATCTGGCCGGCTTCGCCGCGGCGGCAACGCTGCGCGGGCTGCCCTTCGTGCAGATGCCGACGACGCTGTTGGCACAGGTCGATTCCAGCGTCGGGGGCAAGACCGGCATCAACACGCGGCACGGCAAGAACCTCATCGGCGCCTTCCACCAGCCGCGGCTGGTACTGGCGGACACCGCGACGCTGTCCAGTCTGCCGCCGCGCGAGCTTCGTGCCGGCTACGCCGAGGTGGTGAAGGCCGGGCTGATCGGCGACGCCCCGTTCTTCGCGTGGTGCGAGGCGCATGGCGCCGAGGTGGTGGGTGGGGTGCGCGAAGCGCAGGCCGAGGCGATCCGCCGGGCCTGCGCCTTCAAGGCCGCGGTGGTGGGCGACGACGAACGCGAGGAAAAGCCGTCGGACGGGCGCGCCCTGCTCAACCTCGGCCACACTTTCGGCCATGCGCTGGAGGCCGAATACGGCTATGGCGGCGGCATCCTGCACGGCGAGGCGGTGGCCATCGGCATCGGCCTTGCGTTCCGGCTTTCAACCCGGCTTGGGCTGTGTCCGCGCGACGATGCCGAACGCGTGGTCGCGCATATCGGTGCCATGGGGCTGCCGGCGGAACTCGCCATGCTGAACCGCCGCTTCTCGACCGCCGCGCTGGTCGGCCATATGCGCCGCGACAAGAAGGTGCAGGACGGCGCGCTGAAATTCGTGCTGGCGCGCGGCATCGGCCAGGCCTTCACCGCGACGGATGTTTCGGTTGACGCGGTCTCGGACCTGTTGCGGGATGCCGGCTGCGAGGCCTGAACGGCTCTCGCGGGGGAAACTGCCGATGACCGATCAGCCAGGCGCGTCCGCGCCGACCCGTCGACGCGTCCTCGGTCAACTGGGCATGGCGGGCCTGGCGATGGCGGCCGGGCCGGCTCGGGCCGATACATCGGTAACATTCCCCTTCCCCGGTGGCGTCGGCGAACGGTCGATCGCGACGGATTTTCCCGGCAAGGGACCGATGGTGTTGCAACGCACCCGGCCGCCCCTGCTGGAGACCCCGTTCGAGGTGTTCGACCATGGCCTGTTCACGCCGAACGACCGCTTCTTCGTGCGCTGGCACTGGGCGGTCATCCCGACCACGATCGATGCCGGGACGTTCCGGCTCAACGTGCATGGCCATGTGGACACGCCGCTGTCGCTGTCGCTGAACGAGATCACCGGCGGGATGCCACGCATCGAACTGGCGGCGGTCAACCAGTGCTCGGGCAACTCGCGCGGCTATTTCGCGCCGCGCGTGCCGGGCGGCGAGTGGTGCAACGGTGCGATGGGGAACGCGCGCTGGATGGGCGTGCCGCTGCGCGAGGTGCTCGACCGCGCCGGCGTCAAGGCCGGCGCGGTGCAGGTGCGGTTCAACGGTCTGGATAGGCCGGTGGTGCCGAACGGGCCGGACTTCATGAAGTCGCTGGCGGTCGATCACGCGCGCGACGGCGAGGTGATGATCGCCTATGCGATGAACGGCAGGCAGCTGCCGCTGCTGAACGGCTTCCCGCTGCGCCTGGTCGTGCCCGGCTGGTACTCGACCTACTGGGTCAAGATGCTCGACGACATCGAGGTGCTGGATCAGCCGGACGACAATTTCTGGATGAAGACCGCCTACACGATCCCGGATACTCCGCATGCCGACATGAAGCCCGGGCAGAGCGGCGTGAAGATGGTGCCGATCAACCGGATGGTGCCGCGCTCCTTCATCACCAACATCAACACCGGCGACCGTCTGCCGGCGCATCACCGCGCGCAGGCGCGGGGCATCGCGTTCGGCGGCGATTCCGGCGTCGCCAGGGTCGATTTCTCGGCCGATGGCGGCAAGACCTGGAAAGCGGCGCAGCTCGGCCACGACGCCGGCAAATACAGCTTCCGGCACTGGCACGCCGCGATCACGCTGGCCGATGCCGGCAGCCACACGCTGATGGTCCGCTGCACCAACAGCGACGGCGTCGCGCAGCCCGACAGCCCAACTGGAACCCTCGGGCTTCATGCGCAACGTCATCGAGGCAACTTCGGTCACGGCGGGCTGAGAGAGGGCAGACGGATGTCGAATCGCACGCGCGCCATTGTCCTGATCGCCGCCCCGGCGCTGGCAGCCGCCGTGGTGTTGCCGGCGCCATCGCGCGCCGCGCAGGCGCCGTTTGCGCTCACCTCCGAGACGGTGACGCTGCCGACCAGCAGCCGGACCTTCCCCGGTGGCGCCGAGGCCGATGCGATCAACACCAACTGCGTGATCTGCCACTCCCCCGGTATGGTGCTCAACCAGCCGGCCCTCACCCGCGCAGCGTGGGAGGCGGAGGTCCGCAAGATGATCACCGTCTACAAGGCGCCGATCCCCGAGGACGCGGTCGCGCCGATCGTCGCCTATCTGGCACAGACCAAGGGGGTGAACTGAGGACGTGCCGCACGCACCGCCGTACCGCGGGCCGGACGCCGGAAACCCCGCCAGCCAAGCAGCTGACGGGGTCCGATGGGATGTGACGGCGGTTGTGTCGGAAAGCCTTACCTTACGTGCGGTTGCGCCGGCGGCGGAGCCAGCCGAGCCCGGCGAGACCGCTACCCAGCAGCGCAAGCGAGGCGGGCTCCGGCACCGCGGTGCCCGGCACGAACTCGAAGGCCGGCTGATCGGTGTCCGACGCCACGACGGAGGTGAACGGGGCAAGGCCCGAGATCTCAACCCAGGCATTCGTCGTGCCGGAGGTGAAGGGCAGGCCCTCGGCGGCAAAGGCGGCGGCGATGTCGGCGCCCGTTACCGTGATACCACCCACCTGGAAGGAAAGCGAATTGTAGGTGGATGGGGTCGAGTTGACGGTGCCCCAGAGGATGTTGAACTGCGTCTCCGGATGCGCATAGGCGATCGACACGACGCCGGTCGTGCTCTGCGCGACCAGATAGTTGTCCGTGCTGTTGGTCGGCCCGAACGGCGAGGCGTTGACGTTCGGATTGTTGCCGACATAGATGCCGGAGGGGCTGGTGGTGCCGCCGGAGAACGAAATGACGGTGCCGTCCGGCAGGGTGATCGGCGACGCACTGCCGGGGGTATAGGGGTTCAGGTTCTCCAGCGTGAACGGTGCCGAGCCGTTGGTCGAAATGCCAACCGTGATGACATCGGCCGAAGCGCTACCCGCACCGAGGAGAAACACGGCCGCAGCGGCTCCGCCCAGCAGTTTCGCCTTCATCATCGTCATCGTCGGCACTCCTGTTCTGTGACGTGGCGCACAAATTTTCGTTACGGTCCTTAAAAGCAAGCCCCGTGCCAACAGGAATTTAGTATATATTTCAAGGCGTAAAGACGTTCTCCTCCAAGCGTCCGCACAGGATCGTAAGAAATCCCGACGCACCCTTCGGTCAGCGGCCAAGGAACGCCCCGCGGGCCGTCCGCGCGATTGCACCGCTTCCCCGCCGCCCCTATCTATGTTGCGCCGCACCAGACCGGAGACGCGCCGTGCCGCTGAGCCCGCCCACCTCACGCAAGGAATTGCACACCCGGACGATCGTCCTGCGCGGCTATGAGCGCGACGACGGGCTATACGACATCGAAGCCCATCTGACCGACACCAAGACCCGGGCGTTCACCAATGACCACCGTGGCGAGGTGCAGCCCGGCACGCCTCTGCACGGCATGTGGATGCGCATGACGGTGGACGACCGCCTGACCGTCCACGCCTGCGAGGCGGCCACCGAATACGGCCCCTATGCGCTGTGCCCGAGTGCCGCGCCGAACTTCGCGCGGCTCGCCGGGCTGCGCATCAAGGCCGGCTTCCTCAAGGAAGCTGCGGCGCGGGTCGGCGGCACCGCGGGCTGCACGCATTTGCGTGAACTTTTGCAGCAGATGGCCACCACGGCCTTCCAGACGGTGCAGCCGGCGCGCGCCCGCCGCAATCCGGGGACCGAGGGGCATCCGGACGCGCAAAGCAATGAAAAGCCGGCGATCCTGAACACCTGCATCGCCTACGGCACCGATAGCCCGGTGGTCCGGAAGCTGTGGCCGCACCTCTACACCGGGCCGCTCGACGCGGACATGGTCGTGGCCGAAGCGGTTTCCTGATTTTCACAGTCCCGGCCGCGCTTGACCGGGGGCCCCGTGCGCATGAAGTGCGTGGGCTGGTGCCCGCGCATGACGGCATTTTTGGGTTATCCCCGTGCTCCAACGCTTCGAAGCCCTGCTGCATCCAACCTGGCGTGAGCCGTCGATCCCGCCGCCCCTTGCGGGCCAGGGCGGCGGGTTGCTGCGTTTCTACTGGCACTTCATCCGCCAGGCGCCCTGGCTGATCGCCGCGCTGTTCGCGAGCGGGCTGCTGGTCGCCGGCCTCGACACGCTGATCCCGGTCTTCATCGGCCGGGTGGTGGGCATCGTCTCCCACACCGATCCGCCGCGCTGTTCGCCCGCGCCGGTGCAGACCCTGCTGCTGATGGCCGGCGTGCTGCTGGTGGCTGCGGCCGGTCGGCCCTGCTGACGCAGAACGTCATCACCAACCAGGTGGTCAATCCCGGCCTGACCAACCTGATCCGCTGGCAGAACCACTGGCACGTGGTGCGGCAGAGCTGGACGTTCTTCCAGAACGACTTCGCCGGCCGCATCGCCAACCGCGTGATGCAGACCGGGCCGGCGCTGCGGGAGAGCGTGGTCGCAGCGACCAACGCGGTCTGGTACATCCTGGTCTACGGCAGCTCGCGCGATGCTGCTGCTGGCCGCGACCGACTGGCGGCTGGCGCTGCCGATCGCGCTGTGGTTCGTCGCCTACGGCCTGCTGCTGCGCTGCTTCGTGCCGCGCATGCGCGACCGCTCCCGCGCGGTGTCGGAGGTGCGCTCCGACCTGACCGGCCGCGTGGTGGACAGCTACACCAACATCCTGACGGTCAAGCTGTTCGCCCGCGCCCGCGACGAGGACGCCTTCGTGCGCGAGGCGGTCGACGAGCACACCGACGCCTTCCGCCGCGCAGACGCGCATGATCACCGGCTTCGGCGCTGACGCTGGCGCTGATGAACGCGGTGCTGGTGGTCGGCACCGGCCGGCGTCGCGATGCTGGCTGTGGCAGCGCACGGGCGTATCGCCGGTCGGCAGCGGTCGCGATGGCGCTGCCGCTGGCCTGGCAGATCGCCAACATGGCCGGCTGGGTGGCGCAGAACATCACCGCGATCTTCGAGAATGTCGGCGTCGTGCAGGACGGCATGCGCTCGATCGCCGTGCGCGCGGCAGATGCCCGACCGCGCCGACGCCGCGAACGCTGCTGGTGCCGCGCGGCGAGATCCGCTTCGAGGACGTGCATTTCGACTACGGCCGCAGCCGGGTGCGCGGCGGCGTGCTGCACGGCATCACGCTGACGATCGCGGCCCGGCGAGCGGGTCGGGCTGGTCGGGCCACTCGGGCGCCGGCAAATCGACGCTGGTGAACCTGCTGCTGCGCTTCTACGACCTCGAGCGCGGCCGCATCCTGATCGACGGGCAGGACATCGCCGGGGTGACGCAGGAAAGCCTGCGCGCGGCAGATCGCCATGGTGACGCAGGACACCTCGCTGCTGCACCGCTCGATCCGCGACAACATCCGCTACGGCCGGCCCGAGGCGACGGAGGCGGAGATCGAGGACGCCGCCCGGCGGGCCGAGGCGCACGATTTCATCGTCGGGCTGGAGGACTGGCACGGCCGCCGCGGCTACGACGCGCATGTCGGCGAGCGCGGCGTGAAGCTGTCGGGCGGCCAGCGCCAGCGCATCGCGCTGGCCCGCGTGATCCTGAAGGACGCGCCGATCCTGGTGCTGGACGAGGCGACCTCGGCGCTCGATTCCGAGGTCGAGGCGGCGATCCAGGAGCCAGCTCGATGGGCTGATGGCGCGGACGCACGGTGATCGCCATCGCGCACCGGCTGTCCACCATCGCGCGCGATGGACCGGCTGGTGGTGCTGGATGCGCGGCCGCATCGTCGAGGCAGGGCACCCATGCGGCACTGCTGGCGCGCGGCGGCACCTATGCGCGGCTCTGGCAGCGCCAGTCCGCGGGTTTCGAGCCGGGTGGCACCGATGGCGTTCTGGATGCCGCACATTCTTGACACTGGCGGAACCCCCCTGTAGCAAGCCTCCGCCTTCCGGCAGGGCAACTTGCTAGGAGCGGACATGACAGAGACGCCGGGCGGTGATGGTCGCTCCTTCAGGGAGCGGCTCGATGCCGCTCGCTTCAGGCAGGGGCTCGATAACCCTCCGAAACCATCGCGGCCGGCCGATGCGGTCGACGGATCGGTTCTCGGGCTAGGCCTGCGGGTGGGCGCGGAGCTGGTGGCGGCGCTGCTGGTGGGATTTGCCATCGGCTGGGGCCTGGACCATGTGCTCGGCACCAAGCCGATCTTTCTGGGTCTGTTCGTCCTGCTCGGGGGTGCGGCGGGCGTGCTGAATGTCTGGCGTCTGGTGGCGCCAAGGAAGTAGCGTCGCTGCCGGCAAGGACTGAACGACAGACGCCGTGCAATGCGGTGGCGATGAAGGGACCGGAACTTGGCGGCCGAACACTCCTCGATCGACGCACTGGGCCAGTTCCAGCTGCACACCGCGCTGGGTCCGATCGGCGCCTCGGTGAATTTCACCCAGTCCAACCTGCTGATGGTGATGGCCGGCGCGCTGATGCTGGCGCTGCTGTGGTTCGGCATGCGCCCGCGCGCGATGGTGCCCGGCCGCCTGCAGTCCGCCGCCGAGATGGCCTACGAGTTCGTGCATGACGATGTGCGTCGACACCATCGGCGAGGAAGGCCGCGAGTTCTTCCCGTTCGTCTTCACGCTGTTCTTCTTCATCCTGTTCGGCAACCTGCTGGGCGCTGTTGCCGTACGACTTCACCTTCACCAGCCACATCGTCGTCACCTTGGCGCTGGCCCTGATGGTGTTCATCCTGATCACCGGTCGTGGCGATCTGCCATGCACGGCTGGCACTTCTTCAGCTACTTCGTGCCGGAGGGCGTGCCGAAGGCGCTGGTGCCGCTGCTGGTGCCTGATCGAGGTGCTGTCCTACCTCTCGCGCCTGATCTGCCTGTCGGTGCGTCTGTTCGCCAACATGATGGCCGGCCACGTGATGCTGGAGGTGTTCGCCAGCTTCATGGTGATGATGGCCGGCGCCGGGGCGTTCGGCGTTGTCGCCGCCGTCTTCCCGCGGCGATCAACGTGCTGCTGATCGGCTTCGAGCTGCTGGTTGCGGTCCTGCAGGCCTACGTCTTCGCCATGCTGACCTGCATCTACCTGCACGACGCCGTGCATCTGCACTGACGCGCCCGCGTCACTGCCGCCTGCAACCTGTCACGAAAAGGAACTGCACTGATGGATCTAGCCGCCGCCAAGGCCCTTGGTGCCGGTATTGCCGTGATCGCGCTCGCCGGCGTGGGCATCGGCATCGGCAACATCTTCTCCGCGCTGGTCACCAGCGTCGCGCGCAATCCCGGCGGCGCGTGACCAGGTGTTCGGCCTCGGCATCCTGGGCTTCGCGCTGACCGAGGCCGTCGCGCTGTACGCGCTGGTCATCGCCTTCATCATCCTGTTCGTCTGATTTCGCACGCGATGCGCCTGACACGCTGCCTCGGCGCCGCGATCGCGCTGCTCGGTCTCACCCGGGCCGCGCAGGCCGAGGGCATGCCGCAGCTCGAACTTCCACACCCCGCTGACGATGGCGCAGGTGGTGTGGGGCGCGGTGATCTTCCTGGCACTGTATCTGCTGCTGTCGCGCTGGGCGCTGCCGAAGGCGACCGCGGTGTTGGAGAAGCGCGCCGATACCATCGCCGCCGACCTGGATGCGGCGCGGATGGCGATGGCGCGAGGCCGACGGGGCGGTGGCGGAACTGACCGCGGCAACCGCCAAGGCGCGCGCCGAGGCGCAGAGCGCCGATCAACCAGGCCGCGCGACCAGGCCAAGCAGGCGGCGGCGGCCCAGGCAGCCGACGCTGAAGCCAAGCTGGAGGCCCGGCTTGCCGAAGCCGAGACGCAGATCGACCAGGCGCGCGCCGCGGCAATGGCCTCGGTGCATCAGGTGGCGACCGAGACCGCCGCCGCCGTGTTCAGCCGCCTGACCGGGCAGTCGCCGGACCCCGGCCGGCTGGACGCCGCAGTCGGCGCGGCACTTGCCGCACGCGCCCGCTGATCCCGTAAAGGCGCACCGCCATGCATGAAGAGAGCTTCCTCGGCAATCCCCGCACCTGGGTCGGCCTGGCCTTCATCCTGTTCTTCGTGTTCTTCGGCCGCAAGCTGTGGCGGGCGCTGGCGAAGTTGCTGGACGACCACACCGCCGCCGTCAGCGCCGAGCTGGACGAAGCCTCCCGCCTGCGCCGAGAGGCCGAGGCGATGCTGCGCGACGCCGAGCAGCGCCGGGAGACGGCGCTGGCCGAGGCGAAGGCGCTGATCGAGAACGCCAAGGCGCAGGCCGATCGGGTGGCCGCCGCTACCGCCGCCGATGCGGAAGCCTCGGCGATCCGGCGCGAGCGCATGGCGATGGACCGCATCGCCGCCGCCGAGAAGGCTGCGGTGGAGGAGGTGCGCCAGACCGCCGCCGAGGTCGCCACCGTCGCCGCCCGGCGGATGCTGGCGGACGGGCTGACGGCGGAGACCGATGCCGGCCTGATCGACCACGCGATCGGCCAGCTGCCGGCGGCACTGCGCGCGGCATAGTACCCGCGCGGCTACGGCGCCGCGTTGCGCGGGGCGCCGGTCCACACCTCGTTGTAGAGCGACACGATCTCGGCCGCGTCGGGGACGCGGGGATTGTTGGCCGGGCTGCCGGACGCCAGCGCCTGCTGCGCCATCAGCGGCAGCTTCGCCGCCCACGCCGCCTCCTCGATGCCGAACGCCGCCGGGGTGGGCACGCCAAGGTCGCGGTTCAGCGCCTGCAGCCCGGCGACCAGGCGTGCGCACGCGGTGTCGTCCGCGTCCGCGGGCTGCGCCAGGCCGATCTGCCGCGCCGCCGTCGCGTAGCGTGCCGGCGCCGCGGCCACCGAGAAGCGGGTGACGGCAGGCAGCAGCATCGCGTTGGACAGGCCGTGCGGGACGTGGAAATGCGCGCCGATCGGCCGCGACATGCCGTGCACCAGCGCCACCGAACTGTTGGAGAAGGCAAGGCCCGCCTGGGTCGCGCCCAGCATCATCGCCTCCCGCGCCGCGGCGTTCCGCGGCTCGTGGAAGGCGGTGCGCAGGTGCTCCCCGATCAGCCGCATCGCCGAGAGCGCGAGGCTGTCGGAGAACGGATTGGCGCGGCGCGAGACATAGGCCTCCAGCGCATGCGTCAGGCTGTCCACGCCGGTATCGGCGGTGGTGCGCGGCGGCACGCTGAAGGTGAGCTCGTAGTCCACGATCGCCGCCAGCGGCAGGCAGCCCAGCCCGGCGATCAGCATCTTCTCGTCGGCGGCGGCATCGGTGATGACGGTGAAGCGCGTGCATTCGCTGCCGGTGCCGGCGGTGGTCGGGATTGCGATGATGGGCAGGCGCGCAGCGTCGGCGGCGACCGGCACCTTGTAGTCGCGCATCTTCCCCCCGCCCGCGGCGAGCACGGCCATCGCCTTCGCGGTGTCGATCGGCGAGCCGCCGCCGAAGCCGATCAGGCAGTCGAAATCTCCGGCCAGCAGCACGGCGACGCCGGCCTCGACGACCGTGTCGGTGGGCTCGGGGATGGTGTCGCTGAACACCCCGGGGGTGAGCCCCGCCTCGGTCAGCGGATCGATGCAGCGCCTGACCAGCTCGGAGGCGACCATGAAGGGGTCGGTGACGATCAGCGGCCGCGACAGGCCGAACTTGCCGAGCAATGCGGCGATCCCCCGCACGCCGCCGCCCCCCACCTGCGTCAGCCGCGGTGCCGCGAAGGTCAGGTCCATGTCCGCTCTCTCCCCTCTGGTCTCGGCCTTGCGCGGATCAGGCCGCCGTCCGCCTGGCCTTCAGTGCGGCGTACAGCGCCAATCTCCTGGCCGCAACCGGGGCGATCATGCCCGCCTCGGCCGTCGCTGCCGGCGGCAGCTCGGCGGCGCGATGGCACGCGACGGCGTGACCGTCCGCGATGGGGGCAAGGAGCGGCGCCTCGGTCCGGCAGCGCGCCACTGCGAAGCTGCAGCGGGTGTGGAAATGGCAGCCGGACGGGGGATCGAGCGGGCTGGGGATGTCGCCCGTCCCTGACCCGCCGCCGGTCGCCTGGCGATGGCGCGGATCGGGGCGCGGGATCGCCGCCAGCAACGTGCGCGTGTACGGATGCCCGGGCGCGGCGAACAGCACGCCGGTCGGCGCGGTTTCGACGATGCGGCCGAGATACATCACCGCCACCCGGTCGGCCATGTGCTTCACCACCGCGAGGTCGTGCGCGATGAACAGATACGACAGGCCGAGCCGCGCCTGCAGGTCCTTCAGCAGGTTCACCACCTGCGCCTGGATCGAGACGTCCAGCGCCGATACCGGCTCGTCGCACACCACCAGCGCCGGCTCCACCGCCAAGCGCGCGGGCGATGCCGATGCGCTGGCGCTGGCCGCCCGAGAATTCGTGCGGATAGCGCATGCGCATGATACGGCGCGAGGCCGACCAGCGCGAGCAGCGCCGCCACCCGCTCCCGCCGCTCAGCCCGGTCGCCGATGCCGTGCACCAGCAGCGGCTCGTCGAGGATGGCGCCGACGCGTCATGCGCGGGTTGAGCGAGGCGAAGGGATCCTGGAACACGATCTGCATGCGGCGGCGCAGGCGGCGCAACGTCGGCGCCGTCCAGGTCAGTGATTTCGCGCCCATCGAACATCACCTGGCCGGCGGTCGGCTCGATCAGGCGCAGCACGAGCCGTGCGGTGGTCGATTTGCCGCAGCCGCTCTCGCCAACCAGCGCCAGCGTCTCGCCGCGGTCGAGCCGGAACGAAACGCCGTCCACGGCGCGCACCAGCCCGGTGCGGCTGCCCAGCGTGCCGCCGACCGAGAAATGCTTGGCGAGCCCCACGGCTTCGAGCAGCGGCGCGGTCATGCCTGCGCCTCGGCGGTCAGTTCCACCGGCGCACGGCGGCAGGCGACCAGGTGCTGCGCCGCGACCGACCGCAGCGCCTGGTCCTGCGCCTCGCAGGCCGGCTCGGCGAACACGCAGCGCGGATGGAAGCGGCAGCCCGCCGGCAGGGCGAAGGGCGGCGGCACCGCGCCCTCGATCGCGAGCAGCCGATCGCGGGTCTGCTCGATGCGCGGCATGCTGCCGAGCAGGCCGAGCGTGTAGGGGTGCTGCGGATCGTCGAACATCGCGGCACCGGGCGCGCGCTCGACCACGCGGCCGGCATACATCACCGCGACCTCGTCGGCCATTTCCGCGACGACGCCGAGATCGTGCGTGATCAGGATGATCGCCATGCCGGTCTCCTGCTGCAGGGTGCGCAGCAGGTCGAGGATTTGCGGCCTGCACCGTCACGTCGAGCGCGGTGGTCGGCTCGTCGGCGATCAGCAGCTCGGGTGCGCAGGCCAGCGCCATCGCGATCATCACGCGCTGGCGCATGCCGCCCGACATCTGGTGGGGATATTCGTCGAAGCGCCGGGCCGGTGCCGGGATGCGCACCCGGTCCAGCGCCGCCACGGCACGCGCGCGCAGCGCGGCGGTGGAGGCGGTGCGGTCGTGCGCGCGCATCGCCTCGGTGATCTGGGCGCCGACGGTGTACACCGGGATTGAGGCTGGTCATCGGCTCCTGGAAGATCATCGCGATGCGCGCGCCGCGGATGGCCCGCATCGCTGGTACCGGCAGGGTCAGTAGGTCCTGGCCATCGAATTTAACTCGCCCGGCGACGGTGCGGCCGGGATTGGGCACCAGCCGCATCACCGACAGCGACAGGACGGATTTGCCGCAGCCGCTTTCCCCGACGATGCCGAGCGTGCGGCCGCGCGCCACCGACAGCGTCACGCCATCCACCGCGGCGACGGGCGCGGCGGCGGTGCCGAACACGGTGCGCAGTCCTTCGATGGAAAGCAGCGGCGCGGGTGCGGGGGGAGTGACCACAGGGCCAGTTTGGGCGGCAGACGTCCTGGTCTCAAGCCCTAAGAAAGGTACGCTCACAACCTGTGGTTTCTGGAAAACCCTCGAGCGGTAATGGCAGCGTAACATGACGCTTCTCGTATCGTAACGCCATAGCATCATCCGACAACTGATGGTCTGAGCAATCCGTCCCTTGTAATCCCATTGCGAGTTGGAGGTAGGGCCGATGGACGACAACTGTCGCTTGATACCGCGCGGTCCAACGGAAGCCTACGCTGGTTCTTCAGATCTTCTCGAATGGATCGACGGAAATTTCGACCGGTTCGGCGACACCTATAAGGCGTCAATCTATGCTGGCAACGCGTACGTAACCAGAAACCTGAACCACGTACAGCATGTCCTTCAACGAAACTGGCAGAACTACACGAAGGGCCTGGGCATTAAGCGCGTCGAGCTGTTGGTTGGCCGCGGTCTGATTTCGAGCGAAGGTGAACTTTGGAAGAGGCAGCGGCGGCTCATTCAGCCAGCCTTTCGAGACAATGTCATCGCCGCGCTCCTACCGATCATTGTTGATGCCAACAGGAAATTGCTGAACAGATGGCTTGCTGCAGCGCGAGACAAGACGACCGTCAACATCACTCGCGACCTGAGCATAATGGTCCTGGAAGTGGTGCTGCGGTCGATATTCGGGGAAGACTACGACCGGGTCGCGCCAGAATTCGGTATGCTTGCCGAAGAATCTGCACGCGATCTCTACTTCGCTCAGGCGTTCCGCCCCCTGCGGAGCGTAATCGCCCGCACCGCGGCACGGCGTCGAGCAGAGAACCGGACGTCCCGAGATTTCCTCGGCCTGTTCATGGAAGCGCGCGACAAGGCCACCGGCATCGCCATGTCGGACAGCCAGATGGTCACTGAAATCGTGACTTTGATCGTTGCCGGTCACGAGACGACAGCACTGACCCTCAACTGGGCCTGGTACCTGCTGGGCCAGAACCCGGAAGCCGAGGACCGGCTCGCCGCAGAGACCACGAAACTGGCAGACAACCACTTGCCCGATTTCAAAACTTTGGCCGGGTTCAAATACAGCGGTCAGATCATTGACGAAGTATTGCGGCTATACCCGCCGGTCTGGCTGATAACGCGCCGGGCGATCCGCGACGATCGGCTGGGCGACTACTTCCTGCCTGCCAAGACCGAGGTCTACTTCTCGCCGTACCTAATACAAAGATGGGACCATCTCTGGCAAGAACCGGACCGGTTCGACCCGGGGCGCTTCGATCCCGGCCGCGCAACGAACCGGCATCCGTTGGCGATGCATGCATTTTCAGCGGGCCCGAGAGTATGCATCGGAGAAACGCTGGCCCGGTTCGAGATACACTTGAATCTGCTTATGGTTTCAAACAAGCTGCGATTGCGTCCAACGGATGCCAAGCCGCCGGATCTCACCTTCGAGGTGAACCTGCGAAACAGACACGATTTCGTCATGACCCCGGAGGCGAGGACGTTGCCGGCCCGCCGGGCGCCGGCAACCAGCCTGGGCCGCGCCTAGTACCTGCTTGTAGGGCAGGAACTTGCCGGTCATGGCGAGTTTGACGCGGTCGCCCTTCTGGTCGGGCTGACGCTCCAGCGTCATGTCGAAGTCGATCGCGCTCATGATGCCGTCGCCGAACTCCTCCTGGATCAGCTCCTTCCAGGTGGTGCCATAGACCATCACCAGCTCGTAGAAGCGGTAGATCAGCGGGTCGGTCGGCACCTGGGTCGGCAGCGAGCCACGGTAGGGGATGGTCTGCAGCAGCACCACCTCGTCGGCATCCAGCCCCAGCAGCAGGCCGGCCTTCTCGGCCAGTTCAGCCGACATCGACATCTGGCCGAGGCAGGCCGCACACGCCCATACCGGCGAGCGGCCCAACCGCTCGGCGATCTGCGCCCAGGTCAGCCCCTTCTTCGCCTTGATGGCGATGATCTTCTGGCCGAGCGCCGTCTTCGCATCGTTCATGTCAAGCACTCCTCAGATAAACGTCAGCCTCCCCCCTCTCGCGCGATGCGAGAGAGGGTTTGGCGCTATCCCGCTCAGGCCGTGGCCGGCGCCCAGGGCGGGCCGCTCTCGATTGGCAGGCTCGGGTCGCGGCTCCATTCGTTCCATGAGCCAAAATACATCCGCACGTCCTTGATGCCGGCTTCCTTCAGCGCCACCAGCGAATTCGAGGCGCGGGCACCCTTGAAGCAATAGAGGTAGACCGGGGTGTCCGGCGTGATGCCGACCGAGTGGCACTCGGCCAACACCTCGTCCTTGGACTTGAACATCGGCCCCTGCGCGGTCGGCTTCATCAGGCGATACCACTCGATCCACACGGCGCCGGGCAGCCGTCCCTTGCGCGGACAGAAATCGGGCCCGTAGGGCGAGGAGCTGGTGCCGAGCCATTCATCGACATCGCGGACATCGAGCTTGGCGATGGTTTCATCGCCGATCGCCTTCAGCATCGCGTCGCGGTCAAGCATCATTTCCATGCCCTCGTCGGACACCGGAAAGGTCTTCGGCGTCACGCTCGGCGCGTCGGTGCTGACCGGCAGGCCGGCCGTCTGCCATGCCTGGAAACCGCCATGCAGCACCATCGCCTTCGGATAGCCGAGGAACTTCAACAGAAAATAGCCGCGGCATGACTGGCCGAAGCCGCTGGCCATCGAGGCTTCGTAGATCACTGCCGTCTCGGTGCCGCCAAGGCCGGCCGAGCCGAACGCGTCGGCGAACTTGCTGCGCAGTTCGGCCATGCCTTCGGGGGTGGAGGTGGCGAGATAGGTGAAGATGTCGTGGATGTTGACCGCGCCGGGGATATGTCCGGCGGCATAGGCATCGGGGTTGCGCGTATCGATCACGACGACGTCGTCGGCGCCGAGCATCGCCGACAATTCCTCGGGCGTCAGCAGAACTTTTTCAGTCATGCGCAGCACTCCTTCCAAACCGTGTTGTTATGGGCGGACGTGGCATCATGTGCGCTCCATGGCCGCCAGCTCCTGGCGCAGATGACGCACCGATGGGGTGATGAGGGCGACGAAATTGCCCTCGCGCTGCAGCCGGTTCACCGGCGAGGCGCTGATGTAGCCGCGCGCGCCGGCGTGCAGCACGGCAGCCTGCGTCGCATCGAGCGTCAGCTCGCTGATCGCCAGCCGTGCGGCAAGGACCGCGCGCAGGTAGTCCGCCGCGGTCTCGTCCGGCGTCTCGGCCAGCACCTGGATGGTGGCACGCTGTTCGGCCAACGCGTCCTCGATCCCGTCCGGTCGTTTCGGAAGATACTGATTGGACGCATGGTGGGTGGTGTCGCAGTCGCGCATCGAGCGGATGCAGGCGGCGACGGTGCCGATGCCCATGCCGGCCTGCAGCAGGGTGAAGCCGGGGCGGATGGCGCGGGCGAAATCGTCCAGCGGGTCGGCGAGCATCTGCTCGTCGGAAATGAAGGCGCGGCGGAATCGCACGCTGTAGGTCGCGGTGCCTTCGAGGGCGATGAAATGCACGCTTTGGCGCAGCTCCACGCCCGGTTGGCCGCATTGCACCAGCGCCATCATGCGGTGCGCCGGATCGGCGGCGTCCTGGAACATGGTGCCGAACCAGTGCCCCTCGCCCAGATTGGACACCCAGGGCAGCACGCCCGAGACGACATAGCCGCCGGCAGCGCGCTCCGCGCGCAGCTTGAAGTCCTCCATCCCCGCCAACGCCTTCATCGGGTTGGAGAGGCCGGTGCCGCCGAGCAGCGCGGCACTCCCTATGTCGCCTTGCAGCCGCGCACGGAGGGCTTCGTTCCAGGTCTTTTCGAGATACCAGCCGCAGGTATCCTGACACCAGGCGCAGAACGCGGCGGCGATGCTGCCCTCCCCGATCGCGGCCATAGCCTCGATCGCAAGGCCCAGACTGCGCGCAGGCAGCGGCGTATGGTGGCCGAGATGCAGCGCATAGGCACCGTCGGCGCCGAGGCCGCGCAGGATGTCCGCGGGATAGAAGCCGTCGCGGTCGATGCGGCCGGCGAGCGGCGCGAGTTCGCGCGCCACGCGGACTCGCACGGCGTCGAGCACCTGCGCGCCGCACGCGGGATCGACGGGGGCGCCAACGGAGAACTGGTCCATGACGCCCCCGTCGGCCATCAGCCAGCCGCCACGTCGAGGGCGACCGGCTTGGTGAAGGTGTTCGCCACCGGCGACCACTTGGTTGCGTGTGCAATCAGCTCGTCCAGCTCGGCCTGCGGTGCTTCGGCGTCGAGATGCACCTTCACGCGGACCGCATCGAAGCCGACCGGCTTGGGCGAGGTGTCGCCGGTGCCCCAGACCGCGGTGATGTTGATGTCGGCTTCCAGCTCGAGCTCGAGGCTGCGGATGGTGATGTTGCGGGCGACGGCGTTGGCGTGGATGCCGACCGCGAGGCAGGAGCCGAGGGCCGCGAGCGACGCCTCGGACGGGTTCGGTGCGGTGTCGTCGCCGAGCAGGCCCGGCGGTTCGTCGACGATGTAGGGGGGCAGGTTGCGGATCATGTTCAGGTGACGGAAACGGCCCTCGGCGATCGTCTTGCACTTCAGCGTGCGGACGGCCTTGGGGTTCTCCTTGCCCTTGGCAATCAGGCCCTCGAGCCCCTGCTTGTCGATCGGCGCGAGGCAGGAGGTCATGGCGGTCGGGGGTGCTGAGCTCACGGCGGTTTCTCTCCTTGGCGTTGGTTGACCGGGCCTGCTGGTCCGGCTCCGCAGCAGTGGCTTGAACAGAACGGTCTGTCTAGTGGAGGATGGTTCCAGCAAGGTCCGTGCCAGCCGGCCAGACGCTTGGTCGGGGCCGATTGACCTGCCATGCAACCTTGTGTGGTGTGGGACTTGCGAGGCTTTTGGGAAGACTTCGCGCCGGAGGCTCCGCCGGCAGTCCGAATCGGATATGACCGACTTATAGGCAGATCACGTGCAATGAGCGATCAGACGGCTATTTTGCAGGCAGCCGACCTGGAGGCGCGCCCACCGCAGGAGCGCATCGTCGCCACCGCCCGCATGCTGTTCTGCCGCGACGGCATCCACGCCACTGGCATCGATCGCATCCTGGCCGAAGCCGGCGCCTCCAAGATGACGCTCTATGCCCGGTTCGGCTCCAAGGAGGGGCTGGTGCGGGAAGTGCTGCAGCAGGAGGGGGCGGAATGGCGGGCGCATTTCTTCGATGCGGTCCGCACGGCGTCGGAGGATCCCCGCGCGCGGCTGCATCACCTGGTTGCGGCGCTGGCCGACTGGTTCCGCAGCGAGAGCTTCACCGGGTGCGCCTACATGAACGCGGTGGCCGAACACACCAAGGGCGAGCAATGGCTGCGCGACCTCGCTGCGGCCCATCACGCGGCGATCCTCGCCTTCCTGGCCGAGCAGGCCGCAGCGGCCGGGTATGCGGAGCCGGCGCTGCTGGCGCGACAGCTTCTGCTGCTGATCGACGGCATGATCGCCGCCACCATGGTCAGCGGCGACGCGGGCGTCCTGGCGGTGGCCGAGCGCAACCTGCGCGCCATCCTGGCGCAGGCGGGATAGAGCCGCGTTCCGGCGCGCTTGAACCAGCCTCAGGCTAGTTGCACACGCGCCGGCCGTTAACGTAGGCGCATCCCGGCTGAAGCGCCTTGGTTGCGCTGTTGCCGCGCACGCCCCGAACCGTCGTGCCGGGCGCCACCCGGTTCGTGTGGTACGGCTGCGCCGTGTGCACCGCCCCGGTGTTCTTGTTGTAGCCCGCTGCGCCGTTGGGCCCGACGCAGCCGGCCCGGTTGGCGGTCGATCCGCATGTGGCGGCATTGGCGGACGCCGCCAACACGATCAGGCACAGGGCGACGGCCGGGATCCGGAACATGACATGTCCTCTTTTTTTGTGATGGCAGGCGGGCCGACCGAAAGTGTCATCCCCGGGCTCGACCCCGGGGACCACGGTCCGACGCAGACAGATCCGTGCACGGACCTGGTCCGCGCACGGTGATGACGATGGTGGGTCAGCTGCGATAGTCGGGCTTGCTGCCTTCGATCTGCGACAGGGCGGCGGACCACACCATCGCCATGTGGTCGTCCGAGCTCTCGCGGTTGAACTGGGCCGCGGTGTGCTCGCACACCTCCTTGGGCGGCAGCACCAGTTCGGCACCGCCGGACAGGGCAGCGACCTGCGCCTGGCAGGAGCGTTCCAGCATGTAGATGTTCAGGAACGCCTCGGCGATCGTGCGGCCGCCGACCAGCAGGCCGTGATTGCGCAGGATCATCGCATTGTGCGGACCGAGATCGGCGACCAGCCGCTCGCGCTCATCAAGGTCGAGGGCGATGCCCTCGTAGCCGTGATACGCGACGTGGCCATAGAAGCGCAGCGAGTGCTGGCTGATCGGCAGCAGCCCATGCTTCTGCGCCGAGACCGCGATGCCGGCGGCGGTGTGGGTGTGCACCACGCACATCAGGTCCTCGCGCGCCATGTGGATCGCGGAATGGATGGTGAAGCCGGCGGCGTTCACCCGCTTGCTCTGCGGGCTGTCCTCCACGACGTTGCCATCGAGGTCGATCTTCACCAGGTCGGATGCCCGCATGTGCTCGAACAGCACGCCGTAGCGGTTGATCAGGAAGTGGTGCTCGGGGCCGGGGATGCGGGCGCTGAGATGGGTGTAGATGAAATCGGTCATCCGGTAATGCGCGACCAGCCGGTACAGCGCCGCGAGGTCGCAGCGGATGGCCCATTCCTCTTCCGACACGCCGGCCATCGCGGCCGGACTCGTGGCAACGTTCATTGCGGTGATCCCTGGATGATTTGCCGATAATCTCGCGCCGCGCCGCCGGCGGCGTCAATCCTGCAGCACCGGCACGGCGGCGTCGGCGGCCCAGCCGAGACGCACCGCCGTGCCCTGCGCCGGGACCTGAGCCGCGCGCCAGCCGGGCAGCCGCACGTCGAGCCGGCCAAGTGCGGTCTCCACCCCCAGCAGAACCGAGGCGCCCTGGAACGCGGCAGACGCCACGACGCCCGGCGCCACGTTGTCGGCGTTCTCCGGCCCCAGGAGAAACGCGATCCGCTCCGGCCGCAGCGCCAGTGTCAGGCGGGCCCCCAACGCCGGGCGCGGGGCGTCCACGCCGGGCAGCAGGAGCAGCCGCAGCCCATCCGTCACCAGCACGAAGCCGTCGGGCCGCACTTCGCGCACCACGCCGTCGATGACGTTGGCGCCGCCAAGGAAGCGCGCCACGAACGCCGTGCGGGGGGTTTCATAGACCGCGGCGGCGGGGCCTTCCTGCACCACCCTGCCCTCCCGCAGGATCGCGAGGCGATCGGCGCCGGACAGCGCCAGCGCCTGGTCGGCGAAGGCGGCGACGATGGTGGCGCTCGACGGCGGCCATGCCTCCGGCCGGTCGAGCAGCAACAGGCCGTGCGACGGCGACGGCGCCATGCGGCCCATCCGGCGGGCCGCGAACGGCCCGGGCGGCAGCGCCCGCAGCGCGATGCCGAGGCCGCGCGCGAACGGCCGCAGCCTGGTGATGTCGCGCCCGTCGGTCAGCACGGTTCCCTGCGCCGGCTTCAGCATCCCGGCCAGTGCCAGCAGCAGCGCCGTCTTGCCCGCGCCGGGCGGCCCGAGGAGCGCGAGGCGCTGACCCCGCGGCACCGACAGGCTGATGTCCTCGAGGACCGTCCGGCCCGGATGGCGAACCGACAGCCCCCGCACCGACAGCGAGACGGCCGCGCTCCCGTCCGATGCGCCCGCATCCGACACGCGTCCCTCTGGAGAACGCCGTTTTGGGGAGCGAAGCGGCATGCGGTCTTCCGGACGGCGGCAGGGCGCGTGTTCTGCCCCGCGGCATGACCCCGCGCAATGCCCTATCGGGGCGGTGTCAGGCCAGCAGCGCGGGCGCGCGCTCCCCGAGCAGCCGCGCGGCCTGACCGACGATCGCGTCCATCACCGCCGCGGCGGGCTGCACGTCGTGCATCAGGCCGATCGCCTCGCCGACGAAAATGCCGGCTTCGTCCGAGCGGCCTTGCGCGACCGCGGCGAGATAGTCGGCGCGGGTGGCCTCGGCCTGGGCACGTTGGTCCTGCTCCCGCCCGTGCCAGCGCCGAGCGAATGCGTTGTTCAGGATGCGGCCGTTGAATTCGGCAGGCCAGTCATAGCCGCGCGCGATGTCGGTGGCGACTTGCCGCACCGTGCTGTCGCCGTCGGCGGCCAGGGCGGCACGCTGATGGTTGGGATGGATCAGCGACTTGGGTGTCGCCCAGAAGCGCGAACCGACCATCACGCCGTCCGCCCCCAGCATCAGCGCGGCCGCCAGGCCGCGTCCGTCGGCGATGCCTCCGGCGGCCACCAGCAGCGTCTGCGGACTGTCGCGCGCCAGCAGGTCGGCCACCTCCGGCACCAGGGTCAGGGTGGCGCGGACGGCACCATGGCCGCCGGCCTCGGTGCCTTGCGCCACGACGATGTCGGCGCCGGCGGCGAGGGCGGCGCGCGCATGGGCGAGGGTCTGCACCTGGCAGATCAGCACGCTGCCGGCGGCACGGATCGCCGGGGCAAAAGGTGCCGGATCGCCGAACGACAGCATCAGGACGGCGGGCGCATGGGCGAGCACGCGGTCGAGCAGTTCGGGCTGGCGCGCGAGCGACCAGGTAATGAACCCGCAGCCGATGCGGGCGTTGCCGGCGGCGACGAACTGCCGGTCGAGCCAGTCCGCGTCGCCGTAGCCGCCGCCGATCACCCCCAGGCCGCCGGCCTCGGTGACGGCCGCGGCGAGCCGGCCGCCCGATACCCCGCCCATCGGGGCCAGCAGGACGGGGTGCCGGATCGCCAGCCGTTCGGTGAGGCGCGTGCGGATCAGTGGATTTCGCCCGACCGCTTCAGCGCCTCGCGCAGTTTCGCCGGCGTGAAGCCCGGATCGCGGCAGATGTCGAGAATGACCTTCTCGCGCCGGCTGATCAGGTCGATCGCCGCCGGCAGCTTCTTCACCGCCTCGGCCGGCACGACGACCGCGCCGTGGTAGTCGGCGTGGATCACGTCGTCATGCGACACCTGCATGCCGAACACGTTCACCGGCCGGCCGAAATCGACCATGTGGACATGCGCGTGGCTGGGGCCGATGCGGCCGCCGATCATCTGAAAGCCTGGCGCCCACATGTCCATGTCCCGGAACGATCCGTTAGTGACGCAGCCGAGCGCGCCGAGCGCCTTGTGGACGGTGGACTGCACCTCGCCCCAGAACGCGCCGTAGCCGGGCCGGTCGTCGATGTCCTGGATCACCACCACGGGCGGCAAGTCGGCATCCGCCACGTAGTCGTACCAAGACGCGCGGTCGAACGATGTGCCGCGCGGCGCCTCGCGGGCGCGGATCGTGCCGACGCGCGCCAGCCCGACGATCGGCGGCAGCGAGCGGTCGAAGGCGACCATCGGCTCGACGGTGAAGCCCAGGGCGCGGCGCTCGGGCACCACCAGCTCCAGCCCGTTGCAGATCGTCGGCGTATCCCACTGCTTCAGGACGTCCAGATCCGCCTTGGTGAAACCCCGGTCGGCCATGCTGTTCTCCCGTTGTGCTTTTGCGTCGCCGCAGTCTTGCGCCGGACGCCGCTTTGGGCAACGCATGGCGGGATGGACGCACATGCAAAGGCGATCGGCGGCAAGGCGGTTTATGGCGCCCCGCTGGGCATCCTGATGCTGCAGGCGCGCTTTCCGCGCATCCCCGGCGACATGGGCAATGCGGCGACCTGGCCGTTCCCGGTGCTGTACCGCGTGGTGGCCGGAGCCAGCCCCGAGCGCGTCGTGCTGCGGCAGGCCGAGGGGCTGCTCGATGCGTTCCTCGATGCGGCGGCGGAGTTGGTCGATCAGGGGGCGGAGGCGATCACCACCAACTGCGGCTTCCTGGCGATCTTCCAGCGGGAACTGGCGGCGCATGTGCGCGTGCCCGTCGCCACCAGCGCACTGATCCAGGTGCCCTGGGTGCAGGCGCTGCTGCCACCCGGCCGGCGCGTCGGCATCATCACCGTCTCGGCCGGATCGCTGACGCCGCGCCACCTGCAATCGGCCGGCGTGCCGGCGGACACGCCCATCGTCGGCACCGAGACCGGGCGCGAGTTCTTCCGCGTGCTGATCCGGGGTGAGTTGCAGGACATGGACGTGACGCTGGCCCAAGCGGACATCCTCGATGCCGGGCGCCGGCTGGTCGCGGCCGATCCCTCGGTCGGCGCGGTCGTGCTGGAATGCACCAACATGCCGCCCTATGCGCACGCGCTGCGCGACGCGCTCGGCCTGCCGGTGTTCGACATCTACTCGCTGATCACCTGGTTCCATGCCGGGCTGCGGCCCCGCGATTTCGGCGCGGCCGGCCTGACGGGAGGCGGATGGCGCTGAGCCGGGCATCCGGCGAATGACCTGAACGGGAGCATCGCGATGGCTCTGACGCGGCTGAGCTACGGCAAGGACGGCGTGCGCGTCATGCGCATCGACCGCAGCACCGACCGGCACGAGGTGCGGGAGCTGACGGTGCGGGCGATGCTGACGGGCGATTTCGCCGGCGCCTTCACCCGCGCCGACAACACGGTGTCGGTCGCGACCGACACCGTGAAGAACATCGTCAACGTGGTGGCGCGCGAGAACCTGACGCTGGGGACCGAGCTGTTCTGCGCTGCCGTCGCCGAGCGGCTGCTGGCCTATCCGCAGGTCGAGACCGCGACGGTGACGGGACACGAAACGAGATGGACACGCCTGATGGTGGACGGCGCGCCGCACCCGCATGGCTTCACGCTCGATGGCAACGGCAGGCCGTTCGCGACGGTGACGGCAGGTCGCGGCGGTGCGACCGTCGTATCGGGGCTGTCCGGCTTCACCTTCATGAAGACCACCCAGTCGGGCTGGGAGAACTACGTGAAGGACCAGTACACCACGATCCCCGAGACGCATGACCGGATGGCGGCGACGGCGATGGAGGCATCGTGGCGCTGGAGCCGCGCGCCTTCGCGCTACGAGACGGCGAATGCGGCGATCCTGGCGGCTCTGCTGCGGGTATTCGCCACGACCTACAGCCACAGCATCCAGGACAGCCTTTACCGGATGGGCATGGCGGCGCTGGAAGCGGTGCCGGAGCTGATCGACATCAGCATGGCGTGCCCGAACAAGCACTACCTGCTGGTCAACCTCACTCCATTCGGCCTGGACAACGATAACACGGTTTTCGTCGCCACCGACGATCCGCATGGGCAGATCGAGTGCACCGTGGGGCGGTAGGCGCCCGCCCTGCCTGTGCTCCAGGGGCGCTCACATCGCTTTCCCCTGGTCACTCTTAACTTGCACTGTCCCCGGCTATGCCCAGCGCGGGCCGGCCATCCAGCACGCGGCGGAGCTTGGCCGCCAGCCGGTCCCTGTCATACGGCTTGCTGAGAAGCTCCGTGCCAGGATCGAGCCTGCCGTGGTGCACGATGGCGTTTTCCGTGTAGCCGGATGTGAAAAGAACGCGCAGCGAAGGCCGGATCTTCATGGCGCGGTCAGCGAGTTGGCGACCGCCCATGCCGGGCATGACGACATCGGTGAACAGAAGGTCGACGGCGGCGCCATGCTCGAGGATTGTCAGGGCCTCGTTGGCACTGGCGGCTGCCATGACCGTGTAGCCAAGGTCCTGCAGCATCGAGGCGACCACGACCCGCACAACCTCGTCGTCATCGACAAGAAGGATCGTCTCGGTGCCGGTGACGGCGAGTGATACCAGGCTATTTGTTTGCGGGACGACCTCCTGACGGCTTCGCGGCAAATATAGCCGGACCGTCGTGCCGTGGCCTACTTCGCTATAGATTTTCATGTGGCCGCCGGATTGCTTCACAAATCCATAGACCTGGGCGAGGCCCAGGCCGGTCCCCTCGCCCGCCGGTCGCGTCGTGAAGAACGGGTCCATCGCGCGGGCCAGGGTGGCGGCATCCATGCCCGACCCAGTGTCAGTGATGGCGAAAACGACATATTGGCCGGGTTCCACCTCGGCGTGCTTCGCGGCGTAGATGTCATCCAGTGCCGCATTGCCGAGTTCGACGGTCAGTTTGCCGCCCTCAGGCATCGCATGACGACTATTGATGGCAAGGTTGAGGATGGCGGACTGAAACTGCGCCGCATCGATAACCGTGTTCCACAGGCCGGCACCGATGACGCTTTCCACGACGATATCGTCGCCGAGAGCCCGGCGGATCAGGGGCAAAATCTCCTGCATGGCCTGACCGAGATTGATGACGTCGGGTTCCAGTGGCTGACGACGGGCGAACGCCAGAAGCTGCTTCGTCAGCCGGGCCCCGCGTTCCGCGGCGATTTCCAGCATGTCGATCCGCTGGGCGACCTTCGGCTCGCGACCGGCAGCGCGGCGGAGAAACGCGAGGCTGCCGATGATGATCGTCAAAAGATTGTTGAAGTCGTGGGCCACGCCGCCCGTCATCTTTCCGATCGATTCGAGTTTCTGCGCCTGCAGCAGCGCCTGATCTTTCTGGCGCTGCTCAGTGACATCCAGGATGGTCGTCACGAGCCCGTTGGCGGTGCGGTTGTTGAACAGTTCCAAAATGGTCCCGTCCGGCGCTTCGTGCGTGACCAGGGCCGGCCGCCCGATATTTCGCGTCGTCGCATTGAGCTGTTCGATCCGCTCGATGATGCCTGTGGCGCGCGCTGATTGCAGCGGCCGGTCGGGCAGCGGACGACCTCGCCGCAACTCGGCCGATGGGATCGCGAGCAGGCTCGCAAACGAACTGTTCCAGGCACGCAGACGGCCAGCGCCGTCGAACGCCGCCACGCCTTCCCGGACGCTGTTCAGCGTCGCCTGCAATGCCCGCTCGGAGGCGGCCACCCTGTTGTGCGCATAAGCGAGCAGGACAGCACCGACGATGAGCGCCACTGCCGAAATCAGGCTGCCAACCAGGAACGTCGCCGTCACCCGTCGGTCGGCGACGGCGGCGGCCGCGGACCTGCTTCGAAGCTCGGCGGCCTCCTCGTTGGTCAGTCCGACCAGGTCGGTGTGGATCGCCTCCATGCTTTTCCGTCCAACACCGTCGTTGACGATCGCCAGGGCCGCCTCCAGGCCATGTTGCCTGAAGGCGGCAATCGTCCTCTGCAACTCGTTCATCTTGGTCGTAATGTCCGCCTGAAGCGCGAGCAGACGCTGCCGCTGCGCGGCGTCATCGTGAACCGCATCCTGCAGGGCGGTCATCAGCCGGGGCAGTGCGGCCTTCGCGTCAAGGTAGGGCTGCAGATAGTCATCCTTGCCTGTCAGCAGATAGCCACGCTGCCCGCGCTCCGCGTCCTGTGTCGCCTCATCGACCGCGCTCACGGCCTGCAACGCCTGGAAGCTCGCAACCCGTTCGGCGCGCGCCTGGCGCGCTTGCGGCACGGCCTGCGTCAACTGAAACAGGACGATTCCCAGCAGAAAAGTCAGCGGGACGGCGCCGAACAACACGGCTGGCAGAATACTAGCGCGCCTCTGCGACCACCATTCCGTCACTACAGCCTCCCCCGACCACCTATCTGCCCGGCTGACCCCTGGCCTTGCGGACGCGACCGATTTCGACTGCAAGGACGACAGGGGAACCAACGCCCCTCTCTGCGCGCTTGTCACCTATCGCGGCTCACCGCGCCGGCAAAAGCGTCTCGTCCCGCCACCGTAAATTTTTAACATGGGGCCTCGATAACGCGCAATTCGGCTGCGAGGCGAAGCACGCAGCCCGCGTGAGGGCGATAGCGCTGCGCCCTTGGGAGCGGGCCGGGACGAGACCGTCAGGCCGGCTCGACCGGGCGGGGCGTGCCGGCTTCATCGACCGCGACCATGACGAACTCGGCCGCCGTCACCTTCATGCGGGGCGGGCGGTTCTGGCGCAGCACCCAGGCTTCGACGTGGACAGCGATGGAGGTGCGGCCGATGCGCACCAGGCTGCTGTAGCAGCACACCACGTCGCCGACATGCACCGGCTGCAGGAACGACAGGTTGGAAACCGCCGCCGTGGCGACGCGGCCCTTCGCGATGCTGCCGGCCGCGACACCGGCCGCCACGTCCATCAGCGACATCAGCCAGCCGCCGAAGATGTGGCCGTGCGGATTGGTGTCGGCCGGCATCGCGACGGTGCGCAATGCCAGCTCCCCCACCGGCTCCGCCGCCTCGGTCACGATCAGTAGGTTTCCGCGTGGTAGCGACCGGCCTCGCGCAGGCGCGGGCGCAGCGCCGGCCAGTCGATGCCGTATTGGCGGCCGATATCGGCGAAGGCCTGCTCCACGCCATCCTCCAACCCGCGCAGGCCGCAGATGTAGATATGCGTCGTATCGCGGGTCAACAGGTCCGCCAGATCGGCGCGCGCGTTCGCGCATCCGGTCCTGCACGTAGCGGCGCGGCGCGGCGGGCTGGCGGGAATAGACGAGCTCCTGATCGAGCAGGCTCTGCGGCACTTTCTGCAACGGGCCGAAATACGGCAGTTCCTGCGGCGTGCGGGCGCCGAAGAACAGGAACAGCCGGCCACGCCCGTTGGGGCTGGTGCGACGCCGGCGCTCGGTGAAGCCGCGGAACGGGGCGGCGCCGGTGCCGGTGCAGACCATCAGGACGTCGGCGTCAGGATCGTCCGGCATCAGGAACGTCGCGCCGAACGGCCCGACGACCGCGACCTGCTCGCCCAGCTTCAGATCGCAGAGATAGTTGGAGCGACGCGAAACACGCCGCCCGGCGGCTCGGCGCGCTTGACGGTGAGGGCAAGATTGTTGGTGTTGGGCCGCTCGCCGTCGCGCGCGCTGGCGACGGAATAGAGCCGCATCGCATGCGGCTTGCCGGCAGCGTCCGTGCCCGGCGGGATGATGCCGATGCTCTGGCCTTCCAGCACCGGGAAACGGCGACCGCGCCGAAATCGAGGATGATGTGGCGCACGTCCGCATTCCGCGTCGGCGGCGGTGATGCGGAAATTGCCGGTGACGGTCGCATCGCCGGGTTGTCGCGGTTGAACAGGTTGATGCGCGGCTTCGACGGCGGAGGCCGGCGCGCGCGCCCGGCCGCCGGCGCGGGCATGCGCCTCGGCCAGCAGGGCGCCGGCCTCGTCGTCCAGCGCGTCCGCCACGTCGCCGTCGTGCTCTCGGCCGGCGGCGCGCCGGCAGTTCGGTCCAGCCGAACTGGTCGTCGAGCCGAGAACGGCGCTCGGCCACGGTGAACCAGTTGTCGATCGCGCCGGTCGGGCATGGCGCGACGCAGTCCATGCAGAAATTGCAGATCGCGGCATCGACGACGTAGTTGTTGGCGTCGTGCGTCATCGCGCCGATCGGGCACGTGGCCTCGCAGGTGTTGCAGCGGATGCAGATCTCGGGGTCGATGAGATGCTGCTTCAGCCGCGCGCCCGGTTCGGTGCTGCCGTCCATGGTGATGCGTCCGCGGTCAGTCGTGGATCTTCACGTATTCGAAGTCGCCGGGCTTGTTGTCGATGCCGATTTTCGGCGGCGGCGATCCAGCCGGCGTAGGTGCCCGGCTCCGTGCACCGGCTTCATCAGGCTTTCAGATACAGGTTGTCGTCCGTGGTCGGCAGGAAGTCGCCGCTGCGTGCGGCCCATTCCGCGCCGTCAGCAGGTTGCCTTGCGGATCGGTGTGCAGGGCGGCGAATTCGCCGATCCGGCGGTTGAAGGCGACATGCGGCAGCGTCAGCCGGAAGGCGATACCCGGCCTTCTCGATCACCTTGTTCCAGCGCGCCGACGCCGCCCGCCGCAGTCCGCCACGAAATCGTCGCGCAGCCGCATGTTCAGCGCCGACAGCGCCGGCACGTGCTCCTCGACGATCGCGCCATCGACGCGGCGCAGCACGGGATAGGTGTCGTTGCGAGCAGCTGATGGTCGTCGGTCAGCTTGTCCTCGCGGTAGCGGCCCTTGAGCCCGGCGTTGAAGGCGTTGGCGGCGTTGGTGGAGATCTCGTTGCCGAACAGGTCGAGCGTCAGCGAGAAGTGCAGGTTGATCTTCTGCTGGATCGTCGGCAGGTCGATCACGCCCAGCGCGCGCACCGCCTCGACGTCGGTGGGGTCGTCGATCCCGGCGTCCTTCATCGCCTGGCAGGTGCGCTCGATGACGCGCATCACGCCGGTTTCGCCGACGAACATGTGGTGCGCTTCCTCGGTCAGCATGAAGCGGCAGGTGCGCGACAGCGGATCGAAGCCGGACTGCGCCAGCGCCTCCAACTGCATCTTGCCGTCGCGGTCGGTGAAGTAGGTGAACATGAAGAAGCTGAGCCAGTCCGGCGTCGCTTCGTTGAAGGCGCCGAGCATGCGCGGCGTGTCGGCATCGCCGGAGCGGCGGCGCAGCAGTTCCTCGGCTTCCTCGCGCCCGTCCTTGCCGAAGTATTTCTGCAGCAGATAGACCATCGCCCAGAGATGGCGGCCTTCCTCGACGTTGACCTGGAACAGGTTGCGCAGGTCGTAGAGCGAGGGCGCGGTGGCGCCGAGATGGCGCTGCTGCTCGACCGAGGCCGGCTCGGTGTCGCCCTGGATCACCAGCAGGCGGCGCAGCATGGCGCGGTATTCGCCGGGCACGTCCTGCCAGGCCGGCTCGCCCTTGTGCTGCGCCGAAGCGGAATGCGTGCGGCCCTCGACGGCGGGGGCCAGCAGGATGCCCCATTTGTAGTCCGGCATCCGCACGTAATCGAACTTCGCCCAGCCCTTCGGATCGACGCTGATGGCGGTGCGCAGATAGACCAGCGCTTCCTGGAAGCCCTCGGGCCCCATGTCCTTCCACCAGTCGATGTAGCCGGGATGCCAGGTCTCCAGCGCCTTGCGCACGCGCAGGTCGTCGTTGAGGCCGACATTGTTCGGGATCAGGCCGTCGTAGTCGACATTCATGCCGTCGGGCATCGGTAGCCTCCTTCTGACTGTTCAGACGCGCTGGCGGTCGTAGTCGGGCTGCACGCCGCTGCCGTAGCGTTTCAGCGCGCCGTTCTCGCCGACCGCGTTGGGGCGCTGGAAGACCCAGTTCTGCCAGGCGGTCAGGCGGCCGAAGATGCGCGTCTCCATCGTCTCGGGACCGGCGAAGCGCAGGTTGGCCTCCATCGCGGTCAGCGCGTCGGGCGAGAAGCTGGCGCGCTCCTCCAGCATCACGCGCACCTCGTCGTCCCAGTCGATCTCGTCGAACCGTTCGGTGACGAGGCCCAGCGTTTCGGCCGCCTCGGCGTCCAGCGCACGGCCGATGGTTTGCCTGCGCGGCGGCGACGCTTTCGGGCTCGCCGAGGAAGCGGGTCTGCAGGCGCGTCAGCCCGTTGCTCATCGGGTAGGCGCCGAAATTGAGCGGGCTGAGTGCCAGCGCGGCGGGATGGTTGTCGCCGGCCGCACCCTCGCGCATCAGCGCGCGGTCGGCGGCGAAGGCGATCTCGGCCAGCGTGCCGGCGAAGCAGCTGCCCGGCTCGATCAGCGCGATCAGGCTGCGCGAGGTCAGGTCGATGCGCTTGAGCACCCGCTTGAGGTAGTGGCGGATTTCGCGGACGAGCCAGTCGTCCCGGTGCGCCTCCAGCAGCGCGTCGGCGGCGAGCACCAGGGACGGGTCGCCCTCGGTGCGGAAGATCAGCAGGCCGAGTTCGGGTTCGTTCAGGCGCAGATGCAGGATCGCGTCGTCGAGTTCGCGCGCCAGCGCAAGCGGCCAGAACGCGGCGCCCTGCGCATGAAGGCCGGCGAGCGTCGGCCGGCACCGCATCGGGACCGCGCAGGGTCAGCGTCGCGCGGCGCCGGCGCGGTCGAGTTCGACCGTGACGTGATCGTAGGCGGACGGCGTCGGCGCGAGATTTCGCGCATGAGCGGCGTCAGCGCGATGCCGGTCGCATCGGCCGGACGGTCGGATCGGGCGGCGAAGGTCGGCGGCGCGCTTCGCCACCGCCTCTTCCCAGGCCGACGGCGGCACCACCTCGTCCACCAGCCGCCAGTCCACGGCGCGCTTGCCGCGCACGCCTTCCTCGACGCAGCAGAACACGTCGGCGCGGTCGCGGCGCACCCGGCGCTTGTCGGTCAGGCGCGTCAGGCCGCCGGTGCCGGGCAGCACGGCGAGCAGCGGCGTTTCGGGCAGCGAGACGCTGCTGCGACGGTCGTCGATCAGCATGACGTGCTCGGCGGTGACGGCGATCTCGTAGCCGCCGCCGGCGCAGGCGCCGCTGACCGCGGCGATGTAGGTCTGGCCGGAGTTCTCCGTGGCGTCCTCGATCGCACAGCCGCGTCTCGTTGGTGAACTTGCAGAAGTTCACCTTGTGGACGTGGCTGGCACTGCCGAGCATGCGGATGTTGGCGCCGGCGCAGAACACGTTGTCCTTGCCCGAGCGCAGCACGACGGCGCGCACCTCCGGATGCTCGAAACGCAGCCGCTGCACGGCGTCGTCGAGTTCGATATCGACGCCGAGGTCGTAGGAATTGAGCTTCAGCTCATAGCCCGCGAACAGGCCGCCGGTCGGATCGACGTCCATGACGAGATGCGCGACCGGGCCATCGAAGCGCAGCCGCCAGTGGCGATAGCGAGACGGGTCGGTCTGGAAGTCGATCGTCGCGGCGGTCGGCTTGTCCATGTCCGTTTGTCCGTTTCCTGTCATTCGCCATCGCCGGCGTCAGTAATTGCATTATATTGCATATAAATCGAAGCGCAAGGACGATATTGCATTATAATACACGCCGCACGAACGTCCCGACCGCCTCCAGCGTCGCTTCCGGCGCTTCCAGGTGCGGCGCATGGCCGATGCCGTCGAACAGCACGATCTCGGCCTGGCCCGGCGCCGCGCGGGCCGCAGCATGCACCTGTTCAGGCGTGCCGTATTCATCCGTCGTGCCCTGCACCAGCAGCAGCGGCACGTCGATGCGGGCGACCCGGTCGAGGATGTTCCAGGCGCGGAAATCCGGGTTCAGCCAGGCGCCGTTCCAGCCGTGGAAGGCGTTGTCCACATGCGCATGGTAGCGCGCGAGGCGGGCGCGCAGGCCGCCGGTCGCGTAGGCATCGCGGATCGCGGCGATGCTGGCCAGCCCGGCGGCCTCGGTGAAGAAATGCGGCGCGATCAGCACCACGCCGGCGCGGCGCGGATCGGGCACGCTGCCGGCGTGGATCGCCGCGATCGAGGCGCCGTCGGAATGGCCGACCAGGACGTAGCGGCGCACCCCGGCGCGTCGAGGACGCCGGGCAGCACCTGCTCGGCCTCCCGGTGCATGTAGGTGACGGGCCAGGGCAGCGGCTCGGGGTCGGACTTGCCGTAGCCGTGACGGGAATACGCGAACACGCCGACAGCCGGTGGCGTCGGCCAGGCGCTGCGGGAAGTCGCGCCACAGCGCGACGCAGCCGAGGCCTTCGTGCAGCAGCACGAGCGTCGGCGCGGTGTCGGGTGCCGCCCCCCACCAGGCGGTTTCGAGGCAAGCGTTCGGGCATCAGGCGCGCAGCCGGAACCGCTGGATCTTGCCGGTCGCGGTCTTCGGCAGCGCCTCCACCGGCTCGATCCAGCGCGGGTATTTCCAAGGCCCGCACTGCGCCTTCACATGCTCCTTCAGCGCCTCGCGCAGCGCGGCGGCGTCCATCGCCAACCCCGCTTCGGTCAGCACGATGAAGGCGCGCGGCTTGAGCAGGCCATCGGCGTCCTGATGCCCGACGACCGCGGCTTCCAGCACCGCCTCATGCGCGATCAGCGCGGCCTCGACCTCGAAGGGCGACACCCAGATGCCGCTCACCTTCATCATGTCGTCGGCGCGGCCGCAGAAGCGGAAGAAGCCGTCTTCATCGCGGACATAGGTGTCGCCGGTATGCGTCCATTCGCCGCAGGAAGGTGCGACGGCTTTTCTCGCGCTGGTTCCAGTAGCCCTCGGCGGCACTCGGCCCGCGCACCAGCAGGGCGCCGCTCTCGCCGTCCGGGGCCGGGTTGCCCGCCTCGTCCACGATGCGCGCCTCGTAGCCGGGCACCGCCACGCCGGAGGTGCCGTAGCGCAGCCGGCCCGGCTGGTTGGACAGAAAGATGTGCAGCATTTCCGTGGAGCCGATGCCGTCCAGGATGTCGACGCCGACGGTCTGCCGCCAGCGCATCCCGACGCTGTCGGGCAGCGCCTCGCCCGCCGATATGCAGCGGCGCAGCCTGGCCGAACCGGCACCTTCCGTCAGGGCCCGATCGGCCAGCAGCCCGGCATACAGCGTCGGCACGCCGCCGAAGATGCTGGGCTGGCGCTCGCGCATGATCCGCAGCACGGCATCCGGCGTGGGCCGGTCCGGCAGCAGCACGCTGCCGGCGCCGACCGCCATCGGGAAGGTCATGGCGTTGCCCAGCCCATAGGCGAAGAACAGCTTGGCGGCTGAGAACACGAGGTCGTCGGGGGCGATGCCGAGCACCTGGGCGCCGTAGGTATCGGCGGTGGCGCGCAGGCTGGCGTGGACATGCTTCACACCCTTCGGCGCGCCGGTCGAACCCGAGGAGTAGAGCCAGAACGCGACTTCGTCGGGGGAGGCCGGAACCGCCGCCGCTTCGCCCGATCCGCCCGCCACGAAGTCGGCAAAGCTGCCGCCGCCATCCGGTGCGGCAACCAGGGTCAGTTTCAGGTGCGGCAGATCGGCGAGCACAGGTGCGATTGCACCAAGCAGCGGCGCCGAGACCGCCAGCGCCTCGGCCCGACTGTCGGCAAGGATGTAGGCGATCTGCTCGGCCGGTAGCAGCGTGTTGATCGGCACCGGAACCACGCCGGCGCGAATCGCGCCCCAGAAGGCCACGGGAAAATCGACCGTATCGAGCATCAGCATCGCCAGCCGCCGCTCCCGCCCGATGCCGGCGGCCCCCAGCGCGGCGGCGAAGCGGCAGGAAAGTGCATGCAGGTCGCCGTAGCTCAGCGAACGCCAGGGGTCGGTGAAAACGGTGCGCCGCCCCCGTCCCTCCCGCACGTGGCGGTCGAGAAACCAGTCCGCCGCGTTATTCGTGCCGGGTCCGGTCATGACATTCTCTCCCTGCTACCCTGCATTATAATGCATAAACCGGGGTGCAGCGCCACAGGCTAACTGGTGCGTTGACCTTCCCGGGCAGGCATGGCTTTCATCCGGGCCTTCTTGGATGGGCGGAAGGATTGAGGATGAAATTACTTGTGGCGCTGGCGGCGGCCGGCGCTGTTCTGTTGGGTGGTGCGGCGGCGCAGGCCAAGGACGATCTGGTGATCGGGGTCGCGCAGTTTCCTTCCAGCCTGCATCCCGACATCGATGCCGAGGTCATCAAGGGCTACGTAAACGCCTTCACGATCCGGCCGATCACCGCCTACGACAAGGACTGGAAGAACTCCTGCCTGCTATGCACCGAGTTGCCGACCCTCGCCAACGGCCTGGCTAAGATCGAGAAGCGGCCGGACGGCACCGAGGGCATGGCGGTGACGCTGAAGCTGAAGCCCGACCTCAAATGGGGCGACGGCGTGCCGGTCACGGCCAAGGACGTCGCTTTCACCTGGCGTGTCGGGCGCGATCCCAGCTCGGGCTTCAGCAACACCAACCCCTGGTCGCGGGCGACCAGCGTGGACGTGGTGGACGACCACACCATCGTCATGCACCTCGACAAGGTGCGGGTCGACTATGCGCAGTGGGACACCATCCTGCCCGAGCATATCGAAGGGCCGATCTATGCCGGGGCGAAGGCGCCGGGCGACTACATCAACCACACCGCCTTCAACCGCGATCCGACCAATCCGGGGCTGGCGGACGGCCCGTACCGCATCACCGACTACAAGTCCGGCTCGCAGATCGTCCTGTCGCCCAATCCGGACTGGGCCGGGCCGAAGCCAGGCTTCAAGCACATCGTCATCCGGCTGGTTGAGAACACCGCGGCGCTGCAGGCCAACCTGCTGTCGGGCGACGTGGACATGGTCCCCGGCGAGGGCATCGGGCTGTCCATCGACCAGGTGCTGGCGATGCGCAAGCAGTACCCCAACCGCTTCGCCTACATCTTCAAGCCAAGCCTGACCTACGAGCACATCAACCTCAATCGCGACAACCCGATCCTGGCGGATCTGCGCGTGCGCCGGGCACTGCTGCTGGCGCTCGACCGGCAGACGCTGGTGAACAAGCTGTTCGAGGGGATGCAGCCGGTGGCCGCAACCTGGGTCAATCCGCTCGACAGCAACTATGACAAGGCGATCAAGCCGGTGCCCTATGATCCGGCGCAGGCGAAGAAGCTGCTGGCCGAGGCGGGCTGGACACCGGGCAGCGACGGCATCTGCCGCAATGCGAAAGGCGCCCGGCTTTCGCTGGAGATCGGCACCACCGCCGGCAACCGCATCCGCGAACTGACCGAGCAGGTGCTGCAGAGCCAGTGGAAGGCGTCCTGCATCGAGGTGAACATCAAGAACGAGCCGCCGCGGACCTTCTTCGGCGAGACCGTCAAGCACCGCAACTTCCAGATGGCGATGTTCGCATGGACCAGTTCGGTCAACGAAAGCCCGTTCCGCACGCTGGACAGCAGCCAGATCCCGACGGCGGCGAACAACTGGGGCGGCTCCAACGCCATCCGGCTTCAGCGATCCGAAGATGGATGCCGACATCCGGGCCGCGCAGTCGGAGCTCGATCCGGTCAAGCAGAAGGCGCTGTGGGCCGACATGCAGCAGATCTACTTCAACCAGTTGCCGGTGCTGCCGCTGTTCTTCCGCGCCGAGGCGCATGTCGTGCCGAAATGGCTGAAGGGCTATGCGCCGACCGGCACCAGCGACTACGGCGCGCTGTGGTCCGAGAACTGGCGCAGCGAGTAGGGGTGGACGGCGCCCGCCCTCACCCTGTCCCTCGGCCGCATGCGGGCGGGGGAACGTGGCGGATGCAGCCTGCGCGAACCCCCTCTCCCGCATGTGGGAGAGGGTTGAGCGAGTGTGCGGAGTGGCACCGCTGACCGCGCCGCCGCTGCTTTCGGTGCGCGGCCTGACCGTGACCTTCCCCACCCCGGGCGGGCCGCGGCGCATCCTGGCGGGCATCGGCTACGACATCCCGCCGGGCCGCACGCTGGGCGTGGTGGGCGAAAGCGGCTGCGGCAAGTCGATGACGGCGCTGGCGCTGATGGGGCTGGTGCCGCACCCGGGGCGTCGCTGAAGGCTCGATCCGTTTCGAGGGCAGCGAGCTGCTCGACCAGCCGGAGGCAGCCTGGCGGCGCGCTGCGCGGCGACCGCATCGCGATGATCTTCCAGGAGCCGATGACGGCGCTCAACCCGGTGATGCCGGTCGGCCGCCAGATCGCCGAGGTCGATGGTGCTGCACCAGGACCTGGGCTGGAAGGACGCCGAGGAGCGAGCGGTCGGGCATGCTGGAGGCGGTGGGCATCGACTCCCCCGAAGCAGCGGGCGCGCGTCCTATCCGCACCAGCTGTCGGGCGGGATGCGGCAGCGCGCGATGATCGCGATGGCGCTGGCCTGCCGGCCGGCGCTGCTGATCGCCGACGAGCCGACGACGGCGCTCGACGTGACGATCCAGGCGCAGATCCTGGATCTGATGCAGGAGCTGCAGGAGACGATCGGCATGGCGATCCAGTTCATCAGCCACAACCTCGCCGTGGTCGGCAGAGGTCGCGCACGAGATCATCGTGATGTACGCCGGCCGGATCGTGGAGCGAGCACCGGCCGCGGCGATGTTCGCCGCCCCGCTGCACCCCTACACCGCCGGGCTGATCGCCACCCTGCCGGACGCCGGTCACCGCACCGAGCGGCTGCCGGTGATCCAGGGCGGCGTGCCCGATCTGGCCGGCGACGTCGCCGGGCTGCCGCTTCGCCGATCGCTGCCCGCGCGTCGATGCCGGGCTGCCGCGCCGCCGAGCCGCCGCTCGAGGAGTCACGGCGATGGCCACCTCGTCGCCTGCTTCAGGGCGGCGGCAATGACCCCGCTGCTGTCGATCGAGGATGTCAGCGTCCGCTTCCCCGTGGGCCGGCGCCAGTTGCAGGCGCTGGATCGACGTCAGCCTTTCGATGCAGCCGGGCGAGACGCTCGCGCTGGTGGGCGAGAGCGGCAGCGGCAAGACGCACGCTGGGCAATGTCGTCGCCGGGCTGCGCGAGGCCGACGAGGGCGCGCTGCGATTCGTGGGACGCAATTTGGACCGCGCGGCGCGGCGCGACGGCGCAGCGCGGCGATCCAGATCGTCTTCCAGGACCCGTTCAGCGCACTCGATCCGCGCATGCCGGTCTCCGCCATCATCGCCGAGCCGCTGCGCATCAACCGCATCGGCAGCAAGGCCGAGCGGGCGGCGCGCGCGGCAGAACTGGTCGACGCAGGTCGGGCTGCCGGTGCGATGCGCTCAACCGCTACCCGCACGAGTTCTCCGGCGGCCAGCGCCAGCGCATCGCCATCGCCCGCGCGCTGGCGCCCGAACCCGGCGCTGATCGTGGCCGACGAGCCGCTGTCGGCGCTCGACGTCTCGATCCAGAGCCAGATCCTCAATCTGATGAAGGCGATCCAGGAAGCGCGGACGCTGTCCTACCTGTTCATCAGCCACGATCTCGCGGTGGTGAACCATCTCGCGGACCGGGTGGCGGTGCTGTATCTCGGCCGCCTGGTGGAGGTCGCACCGCGCGCGTCCCTGTTCGCGCGGCCATCGCATCCCTACACGCGAGGCGCTGCTGGCCGCCGTGCCGCGCTTCGGCCGCGTCCGCCGGCGCGGCGAAGGCACCATCAGCGGCGAGATGCCGAGCCCGCTCGCCCCGCCGCCGGGCTGCGTGTTCCATCCGCGCTGCCCCAAGGCGCGCGGATATCTGCCGCAGCGTGCCGCCGGCGCTGGAGCCGGCACCGGGGCGCCCCGGCCAGCTGGCCGCGTGCCACTTCAAGGCATGATCCGATGATCCGTTTCATCCTGCGCCGCGCCGCCCAGGCGCTGATCGTCCTGCTGGTGATGTCGTTCGTCATCTACGGCCTGATCGGGCTGATGCCCGGCGATCCGATCGACATGATGATGGCCGGCAACCCGGCATGACGCCGCGAGATCGTCGGCCCAGCTGCGCGAGATCTACGGCCTGGATCAGCCGCTGATGCTGCGCTACGGGCATTGGCTGGTGGCGGCGCTGCACGGCGATTTCGGCTATTCCCGCACCCATTCGGTAGCCGGTGCTGCAGGTGCTGCGGCCGGCGCTGCTGCAGACCTGCAAGCTGATGCTGGCGAGCTTCGTGCTGAGCGTCGCGATCGCATTGCGCTCGGCATCGCTGCGGCGCTGCGCCCGGGCGGGATGCGCTCGACAACACCGTCAGCCTGTTCGCCTTCGCCGGCATCTCGGTGCCGGTGTTCTGGCTGGCGCTGGTGATGATCCTGCTGTTTGCGGTCACGTTGCACTGGCTGCCGGCGGGCGGCATCGCAGACGCCGGCAGGGCGGCGGCTTCGTCGATCAGCTTCGTCATCTGATGATGCCGGTGGTGACGCTGGCGCTGGCGACGGCGGGGCAGTTCACCCGCTACGTGCGCGCCAGCATGATCGAGACGCTGCGGCATGGACTATGTGCGCACCGCGCGCGCCAAGGGTGCGGGCGAGCGGCCGCGTGGTGCTGATCCACGCCTTCCGCAACGCGCTGATCCCGGTGGTGACGGTGATCGCGCTGAGTTTCGGCACGCTGTTCTCCGGCGCGCTGATCACCGAGACGATGTTCGCCCAGCCCGGCATGGGCAAGATGATCTACGACGCGATCCTGGGGAACGACTTCAACCTCGCTCTGGTCGGCCTGCTGTTCGCCACCTTCGTGACGCTGGCTGAGCAACCTCGTCGCCGACCTCGCCTATGGCTGGCTCGATCCGCGGATCGTCCTGACATGAGCGACACCACCCTCGAACCCGAGCTGGCCGCGCCCGAGGCCGCGGTCTCGGTCCGGCGGCTGCGCTGGCGGCGCTTCCGCCGGCACCGCGCCGGCATGGCCAGCCTCGTCGTGCTGGCGCTGCTGGTCCTGTTCTGCCTGCGCGCCTGGCCGCTGTCGCGGGCGCTGGGCATCGATCCCGACGCCGCCGACCTGCTGTCGCGCTTCGATCCGCCGTCGGCGCAGCACTGGCTGGGCACCGACGATGCCGGGCGGGACGAGTTGATCCGGCTGATGGTCGGCGGACAGATTTCCCTGCTGGTCGGCCTGCTGGCGACGGCGGCGGGCAGCCTGATCGGCCTCACGATCGGCGTCTGCTCGGGCTATTTCGGCGGCCGCATCGATGCGCTGCTGATGCGCTTCACCGACGGGATGATCGCGCTGCCGCTGCTGCCGCTGCTGATCGTGCTGGGGGCGGTGGATCTGACCAAGCTCGGCTTCTCGGCGGAGTTCGCGCATTCCGGCGCGGCCGGGTTCTGGCGCATCGTCATCATCATCGCCTGGTCGACTGGACTTCGATCGCCCGCCTGACCCGGGCGGCGACGTTGAGCCTGAAGGAGCGCGACTTCGTCCGGGCCGCGCGGGCCAGCGGCGGCCGGCCGCTCTATGTCATGCTGACGCATGTGCTGCCCAATATCGCGACTCCGCTGATCGTCGCGGTCACGCTGACGGTGGGCCGGGTCATCCTGTTCGAGATCGGTGCTGAGCTTCCTGGGTTTCGGGATCGTTCCGCCGACGCCCAGTTGGGGCAATATGCTGAACAACGCTCAGGAATTGGTCACGACGGCGCCGGCGCTGGCGATTTACCCCGGCCTGCTGATCTTCGTGACGGTGATCGCCGTCAACTTCCTGGGGGACGGCCTGCAGCACGCGCTCGATCCGCGCTCGGAGGCATAGCGGCGAAGCGTCTCAAAATCCGGCCGCCACGCCGCCCCGGCGACAAAGTCCGGAAAATCACGCGAAAATGACCCATTACGCAAACAGAGCCGGCCCGTGGGACGCAATAAACTTGGCAGTTGGGTGGAATCCCGTTAAAACTTAAGGTGTTCTTAATTCGCGAGGGGTTGTCCATGTCCGACACGATCGTCCAGTCAACCCTTTTCGGTGCGACCCTCACCGATGGCGACAGCCTCGGCGGCACCTGGACGACGACCTACAATGCCTCCGGCCAGATCATAGCGATCGACGCGACCTTCGAGGTCTTCAGCGCGACGTCGCCTGCCGACGATACAATTTTCACCCTGACATCGGTGAACGACGGCCAGGGAAGCGGGGTCAACGGTCTGGCCAATCCGACCGGATCCGGCGTCTACGAGCTGATCATGACCACCGGGTCGGGTGGTGTATACAGCGACCTGTATGTTGACTGGTCGGGCGAACTTCCCACCCAGTTGTCGATCACGTCGCCCGGCAACCCGTTTCCGCCGGGCTACTTCTTCACGTCCGTCAGCATCGGCGGCACGATCATTGGCTTGGCAACCGCTGGCGTCGTCACCAGTAACCTGGTCTGCTTTGCCACCGGCACCCGGATCGCGACCCCTGCCGGCCCGATCGCCGTGGAGGACCTGTCGGTCGGCCAGGAGATCGTATCGGCGGCGGGCGAGGCCAAGCCGATCCGCTGGATCGGCCGTCGCTCCATCGACCTGAGCCGCCATGCCGAGCCCGAACTGGTGCGCCCGATCCGCATCGCCGCGGGCGCGTTGGCCGATAATGTCCCGGTGCGCGACCTGGTCGTATCGCCCGACCACGCCATGCTGGTCGATGGCGCGCTTATCCCGGCCCGCATGCTGGTCAACCACCGCAGCATCACGCAGGACGCCGCTGCGACCCGGGTGACATACTTCCATATCGAGCTCGACCGGCACGATGTCATCCTGGCGGAGGGCGCCCCGACCGAGAGCTATTTCGACACCGGCAATCGCGACTTCTTCGCCAATGCCGCGGTGACGATGCTGAGCCCGGTCATTCAGCTGCCGCGGACGCCCGCAAGCGGCGCCTGCATGGCGCTGACCACCGATGCCGGAACGGTGCAGCCGATCTGGCAGCGTCTTGCCGACCGTGCCGGCGGCGTGGCGGCACAGGCGGCGAACGATGCGGCACCGGATGCCGGCGTCACCCTGCTGGCCGGTTCGCGGACGCTGCGCCCCGTCGTGGCCCAGGACGGTCGCCTGATCTTCGCCCTTCCCCGCGGCACGCGTGAGGTGCGTTTGGTATCGGCAGCGGCGCGACCGAGCAGCGCCCGCCCCTGGCTGGACGACCGCCGCAAGCTCGGCGTGGCGGTCGGTGCCGTGTCGGCTGACCATGCCGCCGTGCCGCTGGACGGGCCGGCCTTCGGCGCCGGATGGTGGAACCTGGAGAGCGACGGCGTCAGCGCCTATCGCTGGAGCAATGGCGATGCGGTGCTGACCCTGCCCGAGGGCAGCAGCATGCTGACCGTGCGGGTCCGGGCCATGATGGCGTCCGACAGCGCCCTCGTGCGGGCGGCCTGACCGCCGACACCAGCCTCCGTCAATAGGCGAAAGGGCGTCGTGGGAAGCTACGGCGCCTTTTTCTTGGCCTCGGCGGCGACGCCGCGCGCCAGAAGATCGGCGATCTCGGCCTCCGCGTAGCCGTGCTCACGCAGGATCGGCCGCGTGTGCTGGCCGCAGGTCGGTGCCGCCGCCCGCGCGCTGCCCTCGATCAGCGGCGCCAGGCCGGGGATGGAGGGCATCGGGACGGGTCGGCCTGTACCAGCCTGGCTTAGCCAGGCGATCGCGCCGGATTGCTCGACATGCGGATGGGCGAGGAATTCGAGGTAGCTGTTCAGCCGCTCGTGCATGATGCGCGCGTCGGCCAGCCGCCGGTCGAGGTCCCGCGTGGTCATCGCCGCGAGTGCCGGACGCAGCACCGCATACAGCGCGTCCTGGTTGTCGATCCGCCCGGTCCGGTCGGCGAAGCGAGGATCGGCGGCTAGGCCGGGAAGCTCCACCGCGCCGCACAGCGCGACCCAGTCGCGCTGCTGCACCACGGTGATCTGCATCCAGCCATCGGCGGTCCGGAACGCCCCGCCGGGAACCGAGGCGACCGGCGTCGCACCGTCCTCCAGCCAGGTCGCCATCATGCGCACCACCTGCAGCGATGCCGCCGCCTGCATCAGGCTGATGTCGATATGGCGGCCGCGCGCCTCGTCGCGCCGGGCGTAGAGTGCGCCGGCCAGTGCCTGGAACGCATAGAGCGCCGTGCTCATGTCAATCGCGATGATCGGCACGCGGTGCGGGATGCCGTCCTCGCCGCGGTTTTCGCTCATCAGCCCGGTATAGGCCTGCAGCACCGGATCCATCGCCGGCCGCTCGGCCAGCGGACCGGTCTGGCCGAAGCCGGATATGGACACATAGAGGATGCGCGGATTGCGCTCCGCCACGGCATCGTAGCCGAAGCCCAGGCGCGCGGTGACGCCGGGACGGAAACCTTCCAGCACGACATCGGCATCGGCCAGCAGGCGCCACAACACTGCCTTCCCCTCGGCATGCTTCAGATCGAGTGCGAGGCTTCGCTTGCCGAGATTGCCGGGGATCGAATAGGCGGTGTGGTCGCCATAGACGCGGCCCAGGATGCGCGACCAGTCGCCGCCATCAATCGGCTCGACCTTGATCACGGCCGCACCCTGCTGCGCCAGCAGCGTGCCGCAATAGGGACCTGCGATGCCCTGGCTGAGATCGACGACCTTCAGCCCGGCGAAGGGCGCGTCGTAGCTCACCGTACGATGTCGCTGGTGGCCGCCCGGCTCATCGCTTCCCCCGCTTCTTCCGGAGACAAGCGAAGCCTATACGGGCCGCGCCGGCAAGGGCGCGGCTAATCGCCGTCCACGAGGCTGCGCATCAGCCCGCCATAGGCCTTGAGGTAGGCGCCCATGTCGAGATTCTGTTCCGCATAGGCCCGTGCATTGGCGCGCAGCCGGGCCGCGAGGGCGCTGTCCTCCAGCACATCGAGGATGCGTGCCGCCAGCGCCTTCGGATCGAGGCACGGCGTCAGCAGGCCGTTGCGGCCATGGCGGATGAATTCCCGCACAGGGCCGGTATCGCTGCCGATCACCGCGCATCCGGCGGCCAGCGCCTCCCGCAGCGACCAGGAGGCGACGAACGGGTAGGTCAGATAGACATGCACATCCGACCGCTGGAGCATGCGCACATAGGTATCGTAGTCGATCTTGCCGGGAAACGAGACGCGCGCGGGGTCGATCGCGTCGCCGACCTCCTCCATCATCACCTGCCGCCAGTTGCCGCCCTTGGCCGGCAGGCTGCCATAGCTGATGCCATCGCCGCCCAGAAGCACGACGCGCACGTCCTTGCGCGCCTTCAGCACGGCGGGCAGCGCGCGCATGATGACGTGAAAGCCGCGATAGGGTTCCAGTTCGCGCGCGACATAGGTAACCAGCTTGTCGCCCGGCGCGATCGTTGCGTTGCCGATCACCAGCGGCTCCCGCCGCACGCGCGCGTTGGGCTTGCAGACCTTCAGGTCCACGCCTTCGGGCATCAGCGAGATGTGCTGGCGCGCCCAGGGCGGATAGGTCGAGAGTTGCCAGTTGGTCGGCGTCTGGCCGCGGCCGCCGAGGTTGAGCGCCAGCAGATTGACCGCGTTCTTCGCCCGGATACGCGGGTAGTCGGCCGGATCGGCGGGAAATTCCGGGTCGAAGCCGACATCGACCTGTTGCGTATGATAGAAGAATTCCAGGTAGCCGAGCAGCGGCGCATCGGGCCAGACGTCGCGGATGTTCAGCAGTTCGCCCCAACCGTGATGCCCGACGATGATGTCGGGGGTGAAGCCGAGTTGCCTGATATTCGCAGCGGTGCGGGCGACCGCATCGGCACGGCGCATCGCGGCATCGAGTTCGCGGACGGCGACATGGGTTTCCGCGGCCGGTCCCTGCGGCCTGCGGTACGGCACCTTGCGCACGCCGTTGATGACGTTGGCGTTTGGTTCCGTGATGAACACGATATCGTGCTTCTTCGCCGCCACCAGATGGCGAACGATATGCAGGAACTGACCCGGAAAGTTCTGGTGGACGAATAAATATTTCACGCCGTGTTCCGCAGCGCCCCGGCCGACCCCGCGCGATCGGTCAGCGTGCGCGCCGCCCCGGCGGCGCGGCGGGGGGCGACCGCACGGGTTTGCGCGGCGCGGCTTCGGTGGTCGGCGGCGCGGCGGCCCTGCCGGCCGATGGTTTGCGCACGGCCGCCGGCGGGCTGGCGGCGGGTCGGCCGACGGCGGCGCGCGGCTCCAGCAGGATCTGGATCGCTTCGAGGGCAGCGAGGCTCTCGGCCTCGCAGGCTTCCCCGGCGTTTACCGGGCCGATCTCGGTGCCATCGACGAAGCTCGCGGCATAGCGCAGCACATGGGATTTTGCCGCCGCCCCCTTGAGCCGCAGCCGGACACCGAGCAGCGGCAGCGCCATGCCGCGGCTGCCGCAGAACTTGCCGCCCTCCATCCAGGGCGAGTTCCAGCCGCGGCCAAGAACCGCCTGGTACTCTATGTCGTCGGGTGAGATACCGTTGGGTGGCGTCACCGCGAAGCCCTCGATCCACAGCTTGCTGCCGCGCTCGCCCAGCCAGTCGCCGATGCGCCCGCCGACGTCGCCGGTTCGCTGCACATGCGCCACGACGTCCAGCGGGCCGGCCGCGCCGGCGGCGGTGCCATTGCCCTGCGCCGGACCGCCCGCGGCGGCATCCTGACTGAGCCGCAGCACCTGCAGCCGCGGTGCGGCATCGGCACCCTGCGTGGGGGATTGATAGACCGTCACCAGCACCTGCGCGGGACCGTCGGAGACGCGCACCAGTGCTGCCGCGTCGCGGCCGCTGAGCCAGCCATCGGGACGGAACGTGCTGATGCTGACCGCTTCGGGGTTGCCCGCCGGGCCGGGCGGCAGGGAGATGCGGACGCCGGGAAGTCCGGTCTCGTCCCGTCCGAGCGCCGATCCCGGCGCCTGAAAGACGCAGAAGACACCGGTTTCCAGTGTCATCAGATGGCCGGTCACCCGCAACTCGGTGACACGCTTCTGGCCCGCGTCGGGAGCCGCGGGCTTCGGCTCGGGTTTGGTCAGGACCGCGCTTCCGGCTTCGGACATTCAGTTCGTCTCGCTTTCTGAGTCGCAGGCTCGGCTACGCAAGTCAGCCTGGCGCGCGGTGAATGGAATGATTTCGTGGAATAGGCAACTGCTGAAAAGCACAATCATACGACGCATTGTTGGCCCCGGATGCGTGCCGCGGCAAGCAGCGCATTGTTGATCTCCGCGGTCGGCAATCCCAGCGGCAGCAACGTGCCGCGACCGCCGCTCGCACGGATCCGCTCAGCCTGGGCGCCCAGGTCGAAAGCCGCAACATGCAGGCCGGCCCGCCACAGATCGGTCAGCGCAAAGCACCAGGTTTCAGGCCAGACCGAGGGCAGCAGGCCCAGCGTCGGACGCTGCGCCCGGATCAGGTCCGGTGCTTCCTGTGCGGTGAATTCGCCGGTCACGAAAACGCGTCCGGTGCGGATCAGCCGGGCATCGTCGATGGTATGGCCGACCACCACGAAATCGAGCGGCAGGCTGCGGGATGCGGCATCCCTGGCACAATCGAGCAGCACGTCGAAGCCTTTTTCCACACCGATCGCCCCCACCGTCACGACGCGGCATGCCGGGTGCGCGCCAGGCGATGCGTGGGGCGCTTTCAGGACGATCGCATCGTCCTCATGCGGTTCTGCATGCGCATGTATTGAGGGGAAATGCTTTCGCATCCGTGTCGCCGCATCCCGCGAGGGCACAACGATGCGCGCGGCGCCGCCCAGCAGCCGCGCCGAGCGCTCGATCAGCGCCCGGACCGGGATGTCTTCTTCGATCGCACGACCGGATTCGGCGACGCACGCTTCGCAGGCATCAGGTGCGGGTTCACCGCAATACCGGCGCTGCGGGCCGACCAGCGCGATGCGCGGGCAGAACCAAGCGTAGTCGTGCACATGCACGTCATAAGGCGCGCCGAGGTCGCCCAGCAGCCCGAGGATGGCGGGATGGTGGCCGAGAAGATGATGAAGCTCGATCCGTGCCGGGCGGAGCGCGCGCAGCCGCCCCGTCAGGGTCCGCAGTTCCGCGGGCAGCGCATAAACGAGGTTGGGCCAGCCCTCACCGGCAGAGTCGATTTCCCCAGCACCTTCGATGCGGGCGGCAGGGGCGTCGCCAGCGGCGCGGGCCGGGCGCAGCGTGACCGGCCGCCCCCCGATCGCCGAAATGGCGGCGCGGCGCGCCTCCAGCCGCCGCTCCACGCCGCCGCCGGCATCGTGGGTAATCAGCAGCACGGTGCTCCGGCCCGAGCGATCCCGCCGGCGGAACGCGCGCCAGCGCGCCTCGTCCAGCCGGCGGCGCGACAGGGCGAGACCGTCCCGCGCCGTCCAGCCGGCGATCAGCGCATCGAAACCGGGATGCAGGTGATCGAGCAGCGCCCGGTTGCGCTCCGCCAGCAGGCGCTGCGGCCGGTCCGTGGCCGCGGCGTCCAGGCGGGCAACGAATACCCCCGTCGCGGCGACGTGCCGCCAGCCGAGATGCCGGGCGCGCAGGCAGAAATCGGCGTCCTCGCCGCCGCCCTGGGCAAAGACGTCATCACGCAGCATGCCAGTGGCATCGAGGCAGTCGCCGCGGAGATAGAGGCAGAAGCCGGCGCCGGTCGGGATGTCCACGATCTCCGCCCCATTCGCCTCCCGGGCAAGACGGTCGAGGCGGACCGCGGCGCCGGCATCCAGCGGCGCGGCCGTCTCGGACGAGGATGGATAGCGGACCAGGGCCGCATGGTTGGTCAGCGGCGTGGCGGTGCCGATATCCGGCGCGGCATAGGCCGCGGCGCGCAGCCGTGCCAACCCCTCGGGCGGCAACAGCGCGTCGCTGCCGAGCAGGACGACGTCGCGCCCGGCGCAGGCGCTCAGGCCCGCATTGGCGCTGGCCGGGAAGCCGCGCGCCGTGGCGTGGCGGATCAACACGATGCGGCGCCCTGCCGCCAGCCGGTCCAGCGCGGCGGCCAGGGCCCGGTCAGGCGTCGCGTCGTCCACCACCACGATCCGCGTGCCGCGCGGGGCATCGGCGCGCAGCGCGTCGAGGCAGGCCAGCGTCACCGCCCCGCCGCCCGCGACCGGCATCACGACACCCATCGGCCGGCGGCGGCCGGTGAGCCCGGCCGGCACGGCCCGGGTCGGCGCGCCTGCGGGGATGGATGCCGGCAGACGCGCCGGGTCGAGCGGGCTGCCGAGCAGCGGCTGCCCGTCCGGTCCGGACAGCGTGAAGGGCCCCCGCAGGCGCGCGAGCGTCGCCGCCGGGACTCGGAAGCGGCGCGGGCGGGCCAACACGCGCGCGCCCAGGACGCCGGCGTCCTGGGCCGTCGCACGGATCGTCCGGTGCTCCCCCGAGGCCGCGGTGAGACGGATGACCGGGTCGCGGTCGGGGTCGCCCGGATGCCACGCCCAGCCTTCCAGCCCGCCATCGCGGCAGGCTACGACGCCCTCGATCTGGCGGATCGCCGCGAGGTCGATCGGGCTGCCGGCGGCGTCGCGCCCACCGATCCGCACCACCAGCGACCGCGCCTGCCGCGCCCGCCCGGCCAGTGCCATGGCGGCCCGCCAGCGCAGCACGGCACCGTCGAGCAGGAGTTCGATCGAGGCAGTCCGCCCCACCGGGCGCACGACGACGCTGGCGCCCGAGGCGACGCCGCACCAGCCGGCGCGCCCGGCCGCGGCGCAAACCGCATCGGCCAAGCCTTCGACGCCGGCCGGCAAAGCGTGGCGCGAGAGGGCGGCCGCGAGCGCCGCCGCCGATTGCGCGGCCTGACCCAAGCGCAGCCGGGCGGCCGCGAGGCCGAACCACGCCTCCCGCACATCCTCGGCCTCGGCGACGCTGGCGTAGAGCGCGGCGGCGCGGGCGGCATCGGTGCCGAGGCAGTGCGTCGCCAGGGTGAGCATGCAGGTCCGATCACCGGGGGAGAGGCGGCATGCCCGATCCAGCCAGGCAACCGCGGCCGCCGCATCGCCACGCGCGGCGGCGGCGCAGCCGGCATCGAATGCGGCGCGCGCCATAACGGCGTCCGACGCACCAAGCTTGCCATCCGCGCGAACCATCGGGGCGGCACCCAAAGCGGTCTCTGGCGTCAGCGTTCGGCCACCTGCGGGACCCCGGCCTCGGCGGCGGCTCCGGCCAGCGCGTCTGGACGTGATGGCGCGACGGGTCCCGGCCCGTGCATGACCGGCGGCTGGCGGGACCGGCGGCGACCGGCACTGAAAGTCGGCTCGGGCGCAGGCTCGGGAGGCGGCGGGGGCGGCAATACGGCCAGATCGGCCTTCACATCCTGCAGTCCCTGCGCCAGGGCCTTTTCGAGCCATCTTCGCGCCTGCTCGATGTCGCGCTCGCCAGCCAGGCCACGATACAGATAGCGGCCGAGCATCATCTGCGCCTGCGGATGGCCACGCTCGGCAGCGGCGCGGAACCACCGCTGCGCCACCGTGCGATCCGTCGGCACCTCATGGCCGCCGCCGGTCATCGCGCCGATGCAGAACATCGCGCCGACATGGCCCCGGCCCGCCGCCTTCTCGAACAGCGCGAGCGCGGCGGGATGATCGCGCTCGCCGCCGAGGCCGGTCAGCATCATGTCGGCCAGCAGCACTTCGGCTTCCGGCATGCCCACGCGGGCGGCGCGGGCCACCCAGGCGCGACCCTCGACCGGGTCGGCATCGACGCCGCGGCCCTCGATCAGCATGCGGCCGTACCAGTATTGCGCGTTCACCACGCCATCGGCGGCGCGGCGCAGCCATTCCGCCGCCTTGCGGTCGTCGCGGTCGATGCCGACGCCTTCGGCCAGGCAGACGCCGAAATTATAGGCGGCAACGAGGTCGCCGGCGGCGGCGGCCTGCTCGAACCATTCACGCGTCCGCACCCCGTCGGACGGGTCGCCATTGCCCTGCAGCAGCATGTTCGCAAGGTCGGCATAGGCGTGCCGGTCGCCCGCCTCGGCCGAGCGGCGCAGCCATTCGGCGGCCGCCTGCGGGTCGGCGGCCACGCCGGCGCCGGTGAGATGCAGCAGGCCCAGGGCGCGCGCCGCGCCCTTGTGGCCCGCCTCGGCGGCGCGGCGGAACCACATCCCGGCCTCGACGAAATTGGGCGGCAGCTTGCCGCCGCGCGCGTAGAGGTCGCCGATCACAGCGGCGGCTTCGCGGTCGCCGGCGAGGGCGGCGCGGCGCAGCCAGGTCTCGCCCTCGACGGTGTTGGCGGGAACGCCGATGCCCTCCATCAGCGCCATCCCCCAGCGGGCCTGGCCCGAGCTGTGGCCCTTCTCCGCTGCCTGCCGGAACAGCTCGGTCGCGGCGGCCGGATCGGCTTCGACGCCGATGCCGCGCTCGGTCAGCAGGCCGAGCAGGAACAGGCCGGTGGGCAGGCCGGCATCGGCTGCCTGGCGCAACAGGGCGGCGACCTTTGCCCGCTCCTCCGGCTCCTTCGCGGTGCGGGCAAGCGAGAGCGCGTAGCCGAGCACGCCCTGGGGACAGCCCGCGGCCGCGGACCGCTGGTACCATTGATGCGCCAGGTCCAGGTCGCGCAGATGGTCCGGGCCGGATGTCATGATGTAGCCGACCAGCGCCTGCCCGTCCGCCGAGCCTGCCTCCCCCGACCGTCGGGCCCAGTGCAGGGCGGTGTCGAAATCGGGCTTGCCACCCTGGTCGGCAGCGGCGAACAGGCCGCCCAGCGGCGCGGTGGACGGTGCCGCCGTCGCCGCCGTCGCCGGCTCACCCCGGGACGGCTGATCCGCTGGTTGCGCGGCGGCGGCCGCCGGCGCGGGCGCGCCGACCCCGTGGATGTGCAGGGCCGCCAGCAGCAGCTGCGCCTCGACATAGCCTTGCGTGGCCGAGCGTTCGAGCCAGCGCGCCGCCTCGACGCGGCTGACCGGCACGCCAGCGCCTTCGAGGTAGCAGCGCCCGACACGGTATTGCGCTTCCGCGATGCCGGCGCTCGCCGCCTTGGTCAGCAGCGCGAAGGCCTGCGTGACCTTGCCCTGTTCGGTGAGCCGGATCGCCCGGCGCAACGCGGCGGCAGGGCCGTAGCCTACGCGATCAAGCAGCGCCATTTGGTTCAGGCTCCATCCATCACGACATCCGCCCACGGCGGCGCGCCCGTTCGCACGCCCTCGTCTGCGACCACGTTTGCGACCATGGGCCGATCACGGTTCGCGCGCCAACTCCGTGGCCACCGGGATGATGCGGCTGAGGAAGTACGACACCAGCGTGCGCTTGCCGACCAGGATGTCCGCCACCACCGGCATGCCGGGGACCAGGCTGAAGCCGCGCGGCGTGTTGTGCAGGTCGATGCGGTCGATGGTGATGCGGGCGCGGTAGTAGGGTTCGTTCACGCCCGGCGGCGGGAGCGCCCCGGTGGGGTTCCGCTGGTCGTCGTAGTTGGTGAAGCTGTCCGGGCTGATGATGCGCACCGTGCCGTGCGCCATGCCGTACTGCGTGTAGTTGTAGGCAGCGAACTTGATCGACACCTGATCGCCGACATGCACGAAGCCGCTGTCGGAGCTGAGGATGTCGGCCTCGACCTCCAGCGGCGCGTCGGTCGGCACCAGGGTGATGAATTCCTGCCCGGCCTGCAGCACCGACCCGACGGAGACCTTGGCGACCGACAGCACGGTACCGTCATGCTCGGCGCGCAGCTCGACCAGCTGACGGTGCAGTTGCGCCTTATTCAGCGACTGCTGCGCATCCGACAGCTTGCCGGTGGCATCCGCCAGTTGCTGGGAGACATCCGACTGCCAGCTTTGCATCCACTGGTCGCGGTCGGCGACGATGGCGGCAAGGTCGCGCTGCGCGCCATCGGCCGTCGCCTGCGCGTTGGCGAGGTTGCGCGCCATCTCCTCCTTGTTGTCGATCGCCGACAGGGTGTTCAGGCGGCTGCCCACCTGGAGTTTTTCGAGTTGGCGGCGCATGTCCTCAAGGTTCTGCGCGACCGCCAGCCGCTCGCGGTATCCGGCGGCATCGGATAGCGCGCGCGCCATCGCCGCGGCCTCGCTGCTGATCTTCTGCTTGTACTCCTCGACCTGGTAGTTGTACTGCGCCTGCCGCTGCGCGTAGATCGCCGCCTGCAGGGCGAGGTCGCGGTCGAGACCGGTATAGGTGAACGGCTTGTGGTCGTATTCCGCCTGCAGCCGTGCCACCAGCGCCTTCAGCGACGAAACCTGGGCCACCAGGGCGGACTCGTCCGCGGCCGCGAAGGTCGGATCGAGCCGTGCCAGCACCTGCCCCACCTTCACGTGGTCGCCCGGCTGCACGTTGATCGCGCGCACGATCGACTGATCGAGCGGCTGCAGCACCAGGTTGGAGGTGGTCGAGGTGACGATGCCCTGCGCGGTGACCACCTTGTCGACCTTGATGACCGACACGGCGATGGCCAAGGCAAGCATCATCGAGCTGATCACCCAGGTGACGCGCCGCGCCCCCGCGGGGATCGGCGCATTGATGATCGCCACTGACGGCGACTGGAATTCCAGGATGACCGGCAGCGTCGGATCGTCCTGGGCGGCGACCGCCCCGGAAGAGGCGGTGCTAATCGCCTTGGAGGAGCGTCGGGGCAGGAGCGGCATGGCGAGGACCCTGGCTTTCCATGTGTCGGTTCTGCTGCGCCCAGAGCTGGCGGTAGAGCGAGCAGCGTTCGAGCAGCGTGCGGTGGGGCGCGATATCGACGACGCCGCCCATCTCCATGACCATGATCTGGTCGCATTCGGTCAGCGACGACAGCCGGTGCGACACGATGACCATCGTACGCCCGCGCGCGATGCGCAGCAGGTTGGCGTTGACCAGCGCCTCGCTTTCCGGATCGAGCGCGCTGGTCGCTTCGTCCAGGATGACGATGCGCGGGTCGATGATCAGCGCGCGGGCAATCGCCAGGCGCTGGCGCTGTCCGCCCGAGAGGTTGGAGGACCCTTCCTGGATGAAGGTCTCGTAGCCGTTCGGCATGCGCTCGATGAATTCCTCGGCGCCGGCGAGGCGGGCGGCGCGCACCGCATCCTCCATCGTCAGGCCGGGGCGGCCAGCCAGGATGTTGTCGCGGATCGAGCCACGGAACAGGAAGTTGTCCTGCAGCACGACACCGAGGCTCTGGCGCAGGTGGCGCAGGTTGATTTCGCGCAGCTCGGTGCCATCGACCTTGATGTAGCCGCTGTAGTCGCGGCTGACGCCCTGCAACAGGCGGGTCATGGTCGACTTGCCCGAGCCGCTGCGGCCGACGATGCCCAGCATCGTGCCGGCGGGAATCGAGAAGCTGACCCGGTCGAGCGCCGGCGTCTTGGTGCCGAGATAGGTGAAGCTGACATCCTCGAAGGTGATCTGGCCCTCGAAGCGCGGCCGCAGCCCGCCAGAGGACGTGTTGCCTTCCATCGGCCGATTGATGACCGAGCCGACCTCGCCGATCGCGGCATTCACCTCCTCGTAGTTCTCGATCATCCGCGCCAGGCTGACCAGCGGCTGCGCGACGCGCTGGCTGAGCATGCTGAAGGCGAACAGCCCGCCGACGGCGTAGCCGGAGTCACTGGACATCGCGAGGTAGATGCCGATCAGGATGACGCCGACCCACATGAACCGCTCGATCGGCGTAACAATGGACTGCGGCCAGTTGGCCAGTTTCTGAAACTCGAGCCGGGCACGCCCGGCCACGGCCACCTTCTCGTCCCACAGCAGCCGCCGCTGCGGCTCGAGCGCCAGCGCCTTCACCGTTTTTACGCCGTAAACCGTTTCGGTCAGCACGATCGACTTGTCGGTTTCCGACTGCACCACCCGCCCGAACGCCGCGCGCATCGGCTTGAGGAAGGCAAAGATCACCAGCGTTAGGAGGCAGGCACAGGCCAGCACCAGCCAGGCCAGCGTCGCATTCAGCAGGAACAGCACTGGCAGCAATACCAGCAGCGTGACGAAGTCGAGCAGCGTGGTGACCAGCCTGCCGGTGAAGAATTCGGTGATCTTGTTGGTCTGGCTGACGCGATAGAGCGTCTCGCCGCCCGGTACCCGCTCGAAATAGTCGAGCGGCAGCCGCAGCAGGCGGTTGAAGACATGCAGGTTGATTTTGGCGTCGAGCCGCGTGCTGACCACCGCGACGATCAGCCGCCGGGCATGGCCGAGCAGCGTCTCGTAGATCATCATGATCGCCATCAGCACGGCGAGCAGCGTCAGCGTCGAATAGCTTTTGTGCGTGAGCACCTTGTCGACCGCCGACATCACCACGAAGGGCGGCAAGATCGTCAGCACGCTGAGCGTGAAGGACGAGATGCTGATGTCCCGCAGCGCCTTCTTTTCGACCAGCACGAGGCGGCTGAGCCAGCGCAGGTTGAATGGTTCGTCCGCTTCGGCGGTGCCGCGGATGGAGCGCAGCAGCAGTGCATCGCCCGACCAGACCTGGGCGAGCCGCAACTCGTCCACCGCCACGGCCCCTTCCGAGGCGGCAGCGCGCGGGTCCTTCAGGTAGATGACGTTGCTGTGGTCGTTCACCCCGGTCAGCAGCCCGGCGCTCCCGTCGGTGAACAGCAGCACCACCGGCGAGGAGTTCGCGGAAGCGCATCAGGTGCCGCCAGCGCAGCCGCAGCGCGCGCGCCCACATGCCGCCGCTCTGCGCCCATTGCGACAGCGAGGCGGCGGTCGGCTGCGTCTCGCCGGCGCCCAGGCGGAATTCGTTGGGATCGAGTTCGACGCCGTGGAAGCGGGCGGCCATGATCACCGCCTGCAGCCGTGGGTCCATCGCCGCCCCCCCGGCCGCTGCGGCGCTGACGCCGGCGCCGACGTCGCCGCCACCGCCCGCGCCGTCCGACTGCGCCGTCACCGCAGGTTCGTTCTGCGGTCCTTCCGATCCATCCACCGGCAACCCTCCTGAGAGGCTACGATCGTCGATGCCTCGCACGAGGCGGTATAGTCGATGCCGCCGGCCGCAGGCCAGCCGGACCCGACGTGAGCCGCAGTCGGCAACCACGCTGCTGCCGACCCCGGATAGCGCGTCTCCTGCCCCCTGGTGGCGCCGCGTCGCGCTTGCAACAGCGGCATAACGATGTTTTGACGGCGTTCCATGTCGCCAGCCGATAGGTCGAAATTACCATGCGAGGCTAAAATGCACGAGATCAAATAACCATCCGTCTACGCTAGCGCGAATTATACCTAACATGTGCTCACCAAAGCGTGTGAGCGGCCGCGCACTACAACCTTTTGCCTCCTGCGTGACCGGAGATGCGCCGGACCCGCAGCCACGCAAGGATGCCCGACAGTGTCGATGGCGCGAGTGAAGACCGACGTGGCTGACCTGGTGCGGGCCTTTGTCCCCGGCCCGCGCTGCCTGCGTCCGCCGCTCGGCTCCGGGCGGCTGGATGGCATGCGCTTCGCCGTGAAGGACCTGTTCGACGTAGCCGGCACGCCAACAGGCTTCGGTCATCCCGACTGGGAGCGTAGCCATCCGGTGCCGACGGCGACGGCGCCGCTGGTGACCGCGCTGCTGCAGGCCGGCGCGACGCTGGCCGGCAAGACGATCACCGTGGAACTGGCCTACGGGCTGTCGGGAGAGAACATCTGGTACGGCACGCCGATCAATCCACGCGTGCCAGACCGCTTCCCGGGCGGATCGAGCAGCGGTTCGGCCGCCGCCGTCGCGGGGCGGCTGGTGGACTTCGCCATCGGCTCCGACACCGCCGGCTCGGTGCGCATCCCGGCATCCTATTGCGGCCTGTTCGGCATCCGGCCGAGCTTCGGGGCGATCAGCCTGGCCGGCGCGCGGGCGCTGGCGCCGGGCTTCGACACCGCCGGCTGGTTCGCCCGCGATGCCGGGCTGCTGGCCGACGTCGGCGAGGTGCTGCTGGACGGTTCGCCGGATGGCGTGGGCGGCGCGCTGCTGCGTGCCGAGGAGGCGTGGGTCAATGCAACGCCGGCAACCGCCGAGGCCCTGCGCCCGGCGCTGGAGAAGCTGGAGAATGCCTTCGGCCGCGCCGTCGGCGTGCGCATCGCCCCCGAAGGGATCGACAGCTTCTTCGACCATTTCCGCACCGTGCAGGCCGAGGAGGTGGCGGCCACGCTGGGCGACTGGCTGGAAACCGTGCGACCCAATTTCGGCCCCGGCGTCGCCGAGCGATTCGCCGCGGCGCGTGCGCAAGACCCCGCCACCGCCGCGCCCGGCCGCGCCTTCCGCCGCGTCCTGCGCAGCCGGCTGCGACCACTGCTGACCGGCGGCGCCGTGCTGATCTACCCCACCAGTCCCTGCCCAGCCCCGCTGCTGACCGCCAGCCAGGAGGAGCAGAACCTGGTGCGCGCTGCCACGATCGGCGTGACCGCAATCGCCGGACTGGCCGGGCTGCCGGAAGTGACCCTGCCGGTCGGACGGGTGAAGGGCGCGCCGGTCGGCCTGTCGCTGACCGCCGGACACGGCCGGGACCGTGGCCTGCTGGCCTTCGCCAAACGCGCGATGGAGGTGTTGGCCCCAACGTAAGGCCGGCGGTCGGTCGCACCCACCGGGCCAGCGCCCCCGCTGCCCCCGCTTTGGGAGGGCCAGCCCGCATGACAGGCGTAGTGTGCGGGTGTGTCTGACCGGCGCCACCGGCTTCCTCTGCCCGATCTGCCGAGCGACCTGCGCGCCATGGATGACGGCATGAACCGGGCCCGGCTGTCCCTAGATCGCCGCCAGACCGGACTGGCCGGCGTCCAGCCGGAACCGCGCCCGCGTCACCACATCGTCGCGCAGTGCCGCGCGCACCGCCGCCTCCCCCGCCCGGGAACGGATCACCGCCACGACGGTGTCGAACAGGGGTGCCTGCCCACGGGCGCGTGCGAGGAACAGCCGTCCTAGCGCCAGAGCGGCCGGACCACGCGGCAGGCAGCAGGCGCAGCCGACCGCGTGCGTCGTCGCCGGCACCGCGAACCGCTCGACCGCTGCTTCCGCCGCGGCCACCGGCGGCGGCGCACCATCGGCCTGCTCGACAAGCAACGCGGTCCGGGCGCCGGCCTCAGCCACGCCGCCGAACCGCACCACCAATCGGGAATCCTGATCCATCGCCATCACCCCCTAGACATAAGGATATCTTTATGTCATTTGCAAGCGATGGAGAAGCTGCTGACCGCCCTGCGCGCCGCCGCCGAACCGACCCGCCTGCGGCTGCTCGCGCTCGCGGCGGCAGGGCCGTTCTGCGTCATGGAATTCACCGAAATCCTCGGCCAGTCGCAACCGCGCCTGTCCCGCCATCTGAAGCTGCTGTGCGAGGCGGGGCTGCTGGAGCGGCTGCGCGAGGGGGCGAATGTGTGGTTCGCGGTGCCAGCCGACGCGATGGGCGCGCTGGTGCGCGACCTGCTCGCGCGCATGCCGCAGGACGATGCGGTGCTGGCAACCGACCGCCGCCAGGCCGCGCGCGTGCTGGCCGAGCGCGCCCGTGTCGCCTCCGAGAGCTTCCACCGCCAGGGGGCGGACTGGGACGAGATGCGCGCCCTCGATCTGCCGGCGCAGGCGGTCGAGGCCTCGCTGCTCGCGCGCGTGCCGGACCATGGCATCGACCGGTTGCTGGACATCGGCACCGGCACCGGGCGCGTGCTGGAGCTGCTGGCCCCGCGCATCCGCCACGGCATCGGCATCGACGCCAGCAAGGCGATGCTGGCGCTGGCCCGCGCCCGGCTGGCCCGCGCCGGCCTGTCGCATTGCGCGGTGCGGCTGGCCGACATGTATCGCCTGCCGCTGGCCGATGCCTCGGTCGATGCCGTGGTGCTGCAGATGGTGCTGCATTATGCCGAGGAGCCCGCGGGCGTGGTCGCCGAGGCGGCCCGCGTACTGCGCCCCGGCGGTCTGCTGCTGGTGGTCGATCTGCTGGCGCATCAGCGCGCCGACCTGACGGCGCGGCTGGCACATCGCTGGCCGGGCTTTACCAACGACACGCTGCACCAGCTGATGAGCAGCGCCGGTATCGCCGCAGCCGAGCCGGTGGCGGTGCCCGGGCCGCTGCAGGTCGGTATCTGGTCCGGCCGAAGCGGCGCCGCCGGACATCCCGCCCGCAGCGAACCAGCCACCCTGTTCGCCTGACCGGCCCGTTTCGACCGACCCGAAAGACCCCGTCATGTCCCGTCCCCACCTTCTCGATGCGCTGCGCGACACCGTCCTGCTGTGCGATGGCGGCATGGGCAGCCGCGTGCAGGCGCTGACGCTGGACATCGAGCCCGATTACTGGGGCCGCGAGAACTGCACCGACGTGCTGTGCCTGTCGCGCCCCGACCTGGTGCGCGAGATCCATCGCGGCTATTTCGAGGCCGGCGCCGACATGGTGGAGACCAACACCTTCGGCGCCTCGCCGGTCACGCTGGGCGAATTCGATCTCGCCGAGCGGGCGTTCGAGATCAACCGGATCGCGGGCGAACTGGCGCGCGAGGCGGCGGAAAGTTTCACCGATGGTCGCCACCGCTGGGTGATCGGTCAGCATCGGGCCGGGCACCAAGCTGCCGAGCCTGGGCAACATCGCCTATGACGCGCTGGAGGCGGCGCTGGCCGAGCAGTGCCGCGGGCTGATCGCCGGCGGCGTCGATGCCATCCTGATCGAGACCTGCCAGGACACGCTGCAGATCAAGGCCGCGGTCAACGGCGCGAAAATCGCCCGTGCCGCTGCCGGCACCGATACGCCGATCTTCGTGCAGGTGACGGTGGAAACCACCGGCACGCTGCTGGTCGGCCCCGATATCGCCGCCGCGGCGACCGTGGTGCACGCGCTCGACGTGCCGCTGCTGGGGCTGAACTGCGCCACCGGCCCGCAGGAAATGGCCGAGCATGTGCGCTGGCTGGCGGGCAACTGGCCCGGCCTGATCTCGGTGCAGCCGAATGCCGGGCTGCCGGAACTGGTCGATGGGCAGACGCGCTATCCGCTGGGTGCCGCGGAGATGGCGAGCTGGGTGGAACGCTTCGTCGCCGAGGACGGGGTAAACCTGATCGGCGGCTGCTGCGGCACCTCCATCGAGCATATCGCGGCGCTGGATGCGATGCTGCGCCGGCGCGCCACCGCCGTCGGCGCGTTCCGCCCGGCGCCGGTGGCGCGCCGCCCGGTCTGGGTGCCGGCGGTCGCCAGCCTGTATCAGCCGGTGCGCGCTGCGCCAGGAGAACGCTACTTCTCGATCGGCGAACGCTGCAACGCCAATGGCTCGAAGAAGTGGCGGGAGTTGCAGGAAAAGCACGACTGGGACGGCTGCGTCTCGATGGGCCGCGAGCAGATCGGCGAAGGCTCCAACGCCTGGATGTCTGCACCGCCTTCGTCGGGCGCGACGAGCAGCACGAGATGAACGAGGTGATCCGCCGCTTCACCTCCTCGGTCAACGCGCCGCTGGTGATCGACAGCACCGAAACCCCGGTGATCGAGGCCGCGCTGAAGCTGCATGGCGGCAAGCCGATCATCAACTCGATCAATTTCGAGGACGGCGAGAAGGTCGCGCATGAGCGCCTGCTGCTCGCGAAGAAATTCGGCGCCGCGGTGATCGCGCTGACCATCGACGAGGTCGGCATGGCGAAGACGGCCGAGCAGAAGCTCGCGGTGGCGCGCCGGCTGGTCGATTTCGCCTGCAACCAGCACGGCCTGCCGCAATCGGACCTGCTGATCGATCCGCTGACCTTCACCATCGCCACCGGCAACGAGGACGATCGCAAGCTGGGGCAATGGACGCTGGAGGGTATCCACGCGATCCGCGACGAATTCCCCGACATCCAGATCATCCTCGGGCTGTCCAATATCAGCTTCGGGCTGAACCCCGCGGCGCGCGCGGTGCTGAACTCCGTGTTTCTGGATCATGCGGTGCGCGCGGGGATGACCGGGGCGATCGTGCACGTGTCGAAGATCCGGCCGCTGCATCTGATCGCGCCCGAGGAAGTCGCAGGTCGCCGAGGACCTGATCTTCGACCGCCGGCGCGAGGGCTACGATCCGCTGCAGCGCCTGCTGGAGATCTTCGCCGACCGCAAGCTGGCCGATGTCGCGAAGAAGGCGCGCGGAGCCACGGTCGAGGAACGGCTGAAGGACCGCATCGTCGATGGCGACCGCAAGGGGCTGGCCGACGATCTGGACGACGCGCTTGCTGCGGCTGCCCCCGCTGGAGATCATCAACACCATTCTGCTGGACGGCATGAAGGTGGTGGGCGAGCTGTTCGGCGCCGGCAAGATGCAGCTGCCCTTCGTGCTGCAAAGTGCCGAGACGATGAAGGCGGCCGTCGCCTATCTGGAGCCGCACATGGAGCGCGTCGAGGGCCAGGAGCGCGGCACCATCGTGCTGGCCACGGTGAAGGGCGACGTGCACGACATCGGCAAGAACCTGGTCGATATCATCCTGACCAACAACGGCTACCGCGTGGTCAATCTCGGCATCAAGGTGCCGCTGGCGGACATGCTGGCGGCGGTGCGCGAGAACCGCGCGCACGCCATCGGCATGTCGGGCCTGCTGGTGAAATCCACCGTGGTGATGCGCGAGAACCTGGAGGAGATGTCGCGGCAGGGCCTGGAAATTCCGGTGCTGCTGGGCGGCGCGGCGCTGACCCGCAACTACGTCGAGGACGACTGCGTCGCGCGCCTATGCCAGCGGGCGCGTCGCCTATGCGCGCGATGCGTTCGACGGGCTGCATCTGATGGACAAGGTGACCGGCAACGGGTTCGACGACTACCTGGCGGCGGTGCAGGCGCGCCGCGTGGGCAAGGCGCGCAACACCACGCGCACGCTGGGCCAGGCCGATGCGCAAGGCGTTCCGTCCGGTGGATGTGGCCGCGGTGCAGGCGCGCCGGCGGCGGCTGACGCGCGACGTGGCGCCGGTGGTGCCGCCGTTCTGGGGGGCGCGCGTGCTGGAGGCGCCGCCCAAGGCGATCGTGCCGTTCGTCAACGAACGCAGCCTGTATCAATTCCAGTGGGGGTTTCGCAAGCAGGGCCGCACGCCTGGACGACTTCCTGGGCTGGGCGAAGCAGGAGCTGCGCCCGGTGATGCAGCGGATGCTGGCGATGTGCGAGGCCGAGGACATCCTGCAGCCGCAGGCGATCTACGGCTACTGGAAGGCCGCCGGCCAGGGCAACGATCTGATCCTGTTCGAAGCGGACGGCGACGACCGAAGTCTGCCGCTTCACCCTGCCGCGCCAGCCGAAGGAGGATGGCGAGTGCATCGCCGACTTCTTCCGCGACGTCGATGACGCCGAGCGCGACGTGATCGGCCTGCAGGTGGTGACGGTCGGGCAGAAAGCGTCCGACACCGCGCGCGTCTGGTTCGAGGACAACCGCTACCAGGACTATCTCTATCTGCACGGCCTGTCGGTGGAGATGGCCGAGGCGATGGCGGAATACGTGCACAAGCGCATCCGCGCCGAGCTGGGCTTCGCCGCCGAGGACGACCGCGACATCGAGAAGATGCTGGCGCAGGGGTATCGCGGCTCGCGCTATTCGTTCGGCTATCCGGCCTGCCCGAAGCTGGAGGACCAGGCGCCGCTGCTGACGCTGCTGGGGGCGGAGCGGATCGGCGTGTCGCTGTCGGACGAATGGCAGCTGCACCCGGAGCAGAGCACCAGCGCGATCGTCGTTCTCAACCCGAACGCGAAGTATTTTTCGGTATAAGGCCGGCTGCACCCTACGGCGACGTGCCGCCGATCTCGATGTCGTCGAGGCGTCGGTAGCGGTAGATCACGATCGAGCCGATCCAGGCGGCGATGAACACGCCGATGATGATGAAGCCGAGGCTGCCGAAGTTGTCGTTCAACGCGCCGACGCCATCCCAGAACCAGCCCGACAGGCCGAGCTGGTCGCCCATCAGCCCCAGCGCCTCGATGCCGCCGATCAGCACGGCGACGACCACCGACACCGACGTGATGGTGAGGTTGTAGTACAGCTTGCGGACCGGCTTGACGAAGGCCCAGTTATAGGCGCCCAGCATCAGCACGCCATCGGTGGTGTCGATCAGCGACATGCCCGCCGCGAACAGCGCGGGGAACACCATGATGGACCAGATGCCGATGCCTTTCGCCGCCTGCGTGGCCGAGATGCCGAGCAGCGCCACCTCGGTCGCGGTGTCGAAGCCGAGGCCGAACAGGAAGCCGAGCGGGAACATGTGCCAGCCCTGGTTCACCAGTCCGAACAGCGGGCGAAACAGCCGGGCCAGCACGCCGCGGCTGTTCAGCAGCATGTCGAAATCCTCGTCGACATAGGTGCCGCCGGCGCGCACGTGGCACCAGGTGCGCCAGACCGAGCGCAGGATGACGAGGTTCGCCGCGGCGATGACGAACAGGAACAGGGCCGAGACCAGGGTGCCGATGATGCCGCCGATGCTCTTGAACTGGTCGAAATGCGTGGACAGCATGGTCGCCGTTGCCGCCACGCCGGCGGCGGCCAGGATCACCACGGTCGAATGTCCGAGGGCGAAGAAGAAGCCGACGCTGACCGGGCGCCTGCCCTGCTGCATCAGCTTGCGCGTGACGTTGTCGATCGCGGCAATGTGGTCGGCGTCGACCGCGTGGCGCAGCCCGAAGCCGTAGGCCAGCAGCGCCGTGCCGAGATACAGCGGCTGGTCGTGGAACACCGCCAGCGCCCAGGCCCAGGCACCGAGATTGGCAGCGATCAGCACGCCGTAGATGCCGATCAGGGGCCCGCGCAGGCCGTCCGCACGGTCACCGAAGATCGTCCCGATCAGGGTCGGCATCGTCGTCTTCTCCAGCATCCGGCGCACCCCGGCCCGGCGGCGCAGCCTAGCCTTCGCGCGGCATCCCTGGCAAACCGCGACGACCTGGGCGCCGCGACTTGACGCAAGCCGGGACGGCCTCGACACAATGGCGCATCGGGAGGATGGGATGATGACCGAGACGCCGCCGATCTATGAGCTGTTCGCCATCCGCTATGCCACGCGCGAGGCGCGGCGGGCCGATCACTTCATCGGCGGCGATCCGCATGACGGGCCGATGCCGATGGACTACTTCGTCTGGGTAGCGAAGTCGGCCGAGCGGAGCATCGTGATCGACGCCGGCTTCACGGCGCCGGTGGCGGCGAAGCGCAAGCGCCAGCTGCTGCGGTGTCCGGTCGAGGCATTGTCGCTGGTGGGTGTCGATGCGGCGGCGGTGAAGGACGTTGTGCTGACCCATCTGCATTACGACCATGTCGGCAATTTCGACCGCTTCCCGGTGGCCGAGTTCCATCTGCAGGAGCCGGAGCTGCATCATGCGGTCGGCCGCTACATGCGCTATGCGCACCTTGCCCATTCCTACGAGGTGGACGACATCGTCGGCATCGTGCGGCTGAACTACGCGCCGGCGCGTGCGGCTGTACAACGGCGCGGCCTCGACCGGCGCCCGGGATCACGCTGCACCCTGCCCCCGGCCACGCCGCCGGGCTGCAATTCGTGCGCGTGCACACCGCGCGCGGCTGGGTGGTGGTGGCGTCCGACGTGACGCATTACTACGAGCACCTGGAGACCGAGCGGCCGTTCACCACGGCGCTGCATATCGGCGCAGATGATGGAGGGCTTCGACAAGCTGCGCGCCGCCGCACCGACGCCGGCGCATATCGTGCCCGGACACGACCCCGAGGTGATGCGGCGCTATCCCGCACCGTCGCCGGCGCTGGAGGGGATCGTGGTGCGGCTGGACGTGGCGCCGTCGGCATAGGGATCGTCGCGTGGGACCCGTCGGCATCTGCGCCATCTTTCGGGACGAGGCGCCGGATCTGCTCGAATGGATCGCCTATCACCTGACGATCGGGTTCGACCACATCGTGCTGTACGACAATGGCAGCAGCGACGGCGGGGCGGAGCTGGTGACCGGTTCGCCGTTCGCCCCGTTGGTCACCATCATCGCGTGGCCACAGCAGCCGGCGCAGCTCGCCGCTTACCAGCATTTCCGCGACACCTTCGCGGACCGCTTCGAATGGGTCGCCTTCATCGACATCGATGAGTTCGTTCACCCGCTGGAGCACAATTCGATCAAGGCGGTGCTGCCCCGCTACGGCGATGTATCGAGCGTGGCCCTGCAATGGCTGACCTTCGGATCGTCCGGCCACATCGCGCGTCCGCAAGGGTTGGTGATCGAGGCGTATGACATGCGGCTTCCCGACGACCACGACCGATGTTTGTGGGTGAAGCCGCTGGTGCGGATCAAGGACGTCCTGGATGTGAGCACCGGGCCGCACTTCTTCAAGGTTACTGGCCAACACTGCAATTCCAGCGGGCACCCTGTACCGCTGTTCGCCAAACTTCCGCCGTTCCACGACGTGATCGTCCTCAATCACTATTTCACGAAATCGGCCGAGGACTGGGACACCAAGACGAGGCGCGGCGGGGGGCACATATCTCGTAACCCGCGTTACTACAACCGTGAGCATTTTGATTCACACGACGGCCCGGCGACCGTGCGAGACAACCGGATCAAGCGATTCGCATCGCTGGTCGAGCGTGCCTTGGCGGCCCCGGGTTTTGGTCTGCCGATCCACGTTCGCCTGGCGGCGGACAATCCGGTCGCCGGTATTCCGATGCCGCCGGCGCCGGCGCCGGCGGATACAGATGCCCGTGCGTCGTCGAGCGAGCGAAGCGAGAACGACGACCTGAGGGTCGCGCTAGACCGTACCGATTACGGTGCTGCGCACCGCGCTGGGACGCACGGAGCGTCCGTGAAGCATTGGCGCAAACGTCCGAGTGCTTCAGCAGACCAAGAGATGTCATGCCGTCTGCCCGGGGGCTGCGCGCCCTTTCACGGCCGCCCCGCGGGACCTCGGTCAGCTGTCCACTCTAACTCTTCGCGAGCCCTGGACGATACGTTCGGTTAATGGCCCGTACTGGGCGGGATCGACACGCGTGGGCCTATATGGCTGCTCGTAGATCTCTACCGCCTCAAGGTGCAGGATCGTGCAAGTCAAGAGCCGGAAGCGTAGGAACCGCGCCATTCGCGGGGTCGGACTGGACCAGATCAGCGGCTGCCCATCGGTGCCCCCGAACGGCAATGGCGCCTGCGTCTGATAAAGGACTGTCCAGTCAGCACCATCCACCGAGGTTTCCAGCGCAAACAGACTGGCACGCTGCCTGAAGACGGCCGTGTCGATACGGTTGAATACCCGCACCTGCCTGATCTCGTGCGTGGACAACAGGTCCACCCGCCACCACGGCCCGTCCTCCTCCGCGGTGTGGCAGTTACTGGAACCCGTGAATCGACCACTGACGACGCCAGCGGCGTCCTCCTCGGGTGTGTTGCCCCGCGACCATGGACTGATGGAGCTTTGCGTCGCGGGCTTGCCCAGGGCAACATTCCGCAGCGCCGGGCGCTGCACGATCGCTGTATCCCGCGAAGCGTCAAGAACATATCGCCAATAGTCGCGAAGCGACGTGTCCTCGACAGCAGAGAACTGCGCGAGGAACTGCGCCAGCGTGTCGGTCTCAAGGACCCGTCCGAACGCCATCTGGCCGCCGAAGTCGCCGCCAGTACCGCGCCGCAGCCGCCGCGCCAGTTCGTCCTCCGACCGGAACTGATAGTGGTAGATAACCGCCGTCGCGATGATGCGCAGACGCCTGGCCTCATCGTCCAGATAGGCGCGCATGTCAGCGTCGTTCTTGGTGAAGTACCCTGTCATATCTTCGCCGATCACATTCAGCGCGCGGGTCAACACCTCATCTTGAAAATTCCAGGTGTGCCAGAAGCCCGCCCGCGCGTCCGTCAGATACCGTGTGACGTCCAGCGCCGCCGTCCGCGTAAGAACCTTGGTCAACGGCTGCAGATCGCGGCCGCGCCTGGTGTAATTCAACAGCACGCTTCCTTGCGGCCGTTCCTTAAATCCCGAGTGGCCAAAAGTGAGCCAGTTAAAGAATACCATGTCGGCATTCGGTTGATGCTTGGCAACGAAATCCCGAACCGTTCCATCCTCTCGGAACACCATGAATTCATCGATATCGAGAAAGATGAACCAGTCCACTTCGTGAACGTGATGCTGCAAGAAGTGCTTGTACATCTGCCCCTGCAAACCTGCGAAGGGCAAGTGTGCAAAGGTCACAAAGGGTCCAGGCCCGATCACGAACGGAAGGAGACGTTCGTAGCATTCTGCCGGGTCGTCGTCATTGCAGTAGAGATAGACGTGATCAAAGCCGATCTGTCGGTGATAGATCAACCACTCGACAAGATTATCGGTTTCCCAGCGTGCGCAGGCGGCGATGGCATACTGGTAGCGTTTGGTCATCGGGCTCTCATGCTGATGGACAACCCGGGCGTGGGGATGACGTTACGACCAAGTGCCGGTAAGCCGGCTTTCCGGCGAGGTGGAATCGCTGTCTGAGCCGATTACAATCGGGCCCGACGGCCGATTTCCGATATCCACCCCCGGAAACCGCCGGAAGACAAGGTTGTCACCGGCCATGCCGACATCCTCGAACCAGGGATGCAGCGCCTTCCGCACGGCGGCCTCACTGCCAGGACGAAATCGGTCATGTGTTTCGACGATGATGAACATGATGCGCGGAAGCCATGCCTCGTGGCCGTCGGCAAAAAGCTCAAGCTCGGCACCCTCGATGTCGATTTTCAGAATGTCGATGGTCGCGAATCCAGCGCCATCCAGCAGTGTGCTCATGCCGTAGCAAGGCACTGTTCCGGCGGTGCGCCGATCGCTCTTGTCCGATACCTGGGTGGCCCATTCACCGAGCAGTGCGCCGGTTTCGTCGTGCGTATGCAAGCCGATCGTGCCGTCCTTCGTCCACACCGCACCGCAGACCGCGCGAACCCGCTCACCCAGGGCCGCGGTGTTGTCAACCATCGCGGCAAAGTTGGCAGGGTCCGGCTCGACCGACAAGATTCGCGCGGTCGGATAACGCAGTCCGAAAAAGACCGTCGCAAGGCCGATATTGGCGCCGAGATCAACGATGGTGTGGGCCGAAGCAGGCAGTTCGGGACATTCATAGTCGTTTCGGTGAAATACCTGCTCGAACGAAAAAGCATCGCTCGTTCCGACGCGCAAGCTGACGTCATGATTGCTGTTTGGAACTCGAATAGAGACCTTCGCGATCCTGAAAACGCTCTGGCCGATCCGTGCGATCGATATTGCGCGCAATTCTGGCACCGTCGCAGCGAGGAGGCGGTGGACAAAGAGTCCGCCTATGTTGGTAAAAACGTCCTGGCCGTAGAGGTCCCAGGTGACTGTCAGCTGTTCGTCGCCGAGCAGTTCGTAGCGGCCCCGGCTGCCGACACGCTCATGCACGACCGTGTCGTCCGTCGCGGACAGCAGCAGATGCCCATACCAGTTCGGGTGCCTCGCCTCGATCCTGCGGTAGCCGGCACTATCCATCATCCGAACCCCTTCGGATGCGCCTTCCGCCAGGCGAAGGCGGTTTGGACGATGGTGTCGAGTTCGGCGTAGCGCGGCTGCCAGCCGGTTTCGCGGCGGATCAGGTCGGACGAGGCGACCAGCACCGGCGGGTCGCCGGGGCGGCGCGGTGCCGCGGTCCAGGGCACCGATAGCCCGCTGACCCGCTCCACCGAGGCGATCACCGCCAGCACCGAATGCCCCGCTCCGTTGCCCAGATTGTAGACCACGCTGCGGCTTTCCAGCTGCTCCAGCGCCAGCAGATGCGCCGCCGCCAGGTCGGTCACATGCACGTAGTCGCGGATGCAGGTGCCATCCGGCGTCGCGTAATCGGTGCCGAACACCGCAAGCGGCGGTCGGCGGTCCAGCGCGGCGTCGATCACCAGCGGGATCAGGTGCGTCTCGGGGTCGTGGTCCTCCCCCAGCCGGCCGGCCGGGTCGCAGCCGGCCGCGTTGAAATAGCGCAGGCAGGCACTGCGCAGCCCGTGCACGCGCTCGGCCCACAGCAGCACGCGCTCGAGCATCCACTTGCTCTCGCCATAGGGCGAGCCGGGGTCGATCGGCGCCGTCTCGGCCAGCAGTGCGCCGGTCGGCGTGCCGAACAGGTTGGCGGTGGACGACAGCACGAAGCGCCGCACGCGATGCCGCACGCAGGCATCGATCAGCACCAGACCGGCCATCACGTTGTCGCGCAGGTAGCGGAACGGCTCGCGCATGCTCTCGCCGACCAGCGAGAGGGCGGCGAAATGCAGCACGCCGTCCCACGGCCCCTCGGCGAGCACCGCATCGACCGCCTGGGCGTCGGCCAGGTCGGCGACCACGAGGCGGGCGCCATCGGGCACCGCGGCGCGATGCCCCTGGCGGAGATTGTCCAGCACGACCACGGCATCGCCGCGATCGACCAGAGCGGCCACGACATGGCTGCCGACATAGCCGGCACCGCCGGTGACCAGAAATCGCTGGGGCATCGTGGCCATCAGCTCCGTTACGGGTTCGGCGTATCAGTATCAACCTCGTTGGTCATTGCAACCGACGATCCGGTTTCACGGCTGGCGGTTTCACGGCGGATTGACAGTTGCTCCGCCGCATCCCCGCCCAACATACTGCGGGAGATCAATGGATGGTGCGCTGCATGGGCAAAAGGCACGTGGCGGGCCGATACCGCCAGCAGCACGGAGCACGACATGCGCGGTGGCTTGCGGTCGGCGTCCTGCTGGGCTGCCTGCTTGCCGCGCCGCCCCTGCGCGCCGCGCCGCCGCCCGATGCCGATCCTGCACTGGCGCCGTGGTTCAACAGCCTGCGCCAGCCCGGCTCGGGCATTTCATGCTGTTCGATCGCCGATTGCCGCCCGGTCGATTACCGCACGGTGGGCGACCACTACGAAGCCTTCATCGACGGCGAATGGCGCAAGGTGCCCCCGGACAAGGTGCTGACGCGCGTCGACAACCCCACCGGCCGCGCCGTTGTATGCTGGACGAAATACAGCGGCATCATGTGCTTCGTGCTGGGGCCGCAGACCTGATCCGGCCCGTGCCGTCATACGCCGGCGGGCGCATGACGGCGACTGGAACGAATAAGCGCGGAGCCTACTGCCCGGCCATCGCGTAGGTCAGCGGCGCCGCCGGATGGGACTGGTAGCGCACGTTGATCAGATGCGGCGCAGCGTGCTCCGGCGTCTGCACCTGCGGCGCGGCCGTGACCGTCGGCAGGCCGGCGGCATGGCACGCATCGGCGCCGCCGGTGGAGGAAACCTGCACCACCGGTGCGGCGCCATCACCCCGATAGACGACGCGCTGCGTGCAGGTGCCGTGCCCGTCGGAGAACGAGGTCACCACCACGCCCGCCACCGGCCCGCCGAGGTGGCCGTCCGACTGCACCAGGCTGCGCAGCGCCGCCGCCTGGACATCGAAGCTGTGCTGCATCGTGGCGAACATCTGGTCGATCTGGCGGATCATCATCCCTGGCGAGGGCATGTCGGGGAACGGCATGGCCGCGCTGAACGGCCCCATCGGCATCGCGGTCGCCGGCACGGAACCGGCCGGCAACACCAGCACGACGGCGCCGGGGGGCACCTGGATCACCCGTCCCTGCTCGGCCGAAGGCGTTTGCGCGAAAGCGACGGCCGCAGTGCCAATCAGAGCGGCCGAGGCAACGGCCCCGATCAGGGCAGTCCGAGATGGTTTCATCGTTCGACCTCCTTGGAAAGCCATCTTCCGCCGAGAATAATGCGCAGCGGACCGTCCGAAATCCACCAACAGGCGCTTGATCGTTGATTAAAACGCCGAAAGCCGATGCAAAACACTGCAATGGACGACCGCACGCGGATCGCCAGGGGCCGGTCCTACTCGCTCCAGGTCGCGACCATGCCGATTGCGGCGAGCGCCATCACCCCGGTCGCCAGCCAGCCGAAGCCGCGCAGCCAGGGGCCGATGACGAACTGGCCCATCGCCGCCGGCCGCATGGCGATCAGCATGACCATCACCATCACAGGGACCGCGACCACGCCGTTGACCACGGCGCTGTAGAACAGCGCCTTCACCGGATCGAGGCGCAGCAGGTTCATCACCAGCCCGACCAGCGTGGCAAAGGCGATGGTGCCGTAGAACGCCTTGGCACGAGCGGGCAGGCGCGCCAATCCGACCGGCCAGCCCCGCGCCTCCCCCAGCGCAAAGGCGGCCGAACCGCCCAGCACCGGCACCGTCAGCAGCCCGGTGCCGATGATGCCCATGGCGAACAGCGCGAAGGCGAAGGGGCCGGCGATCGGTCGCAGCGCCTCGGCGGCCTGGGCCGAGGTCTGGATGTCGGTCACACCATGCGCGTGCAGCGTCGCCGCCGTGGTGATGACGATGAACAGCGCGATCAGGTTGGACAGACCCATGCCGACCACGGTGTCGAGCTCGATGCGCTGCAGCTCCCGCCTGGCCTGCTCGGGCGCATCCAGCAGCGGCCGGGCGGTCGGGCTTTCGCGCTCGTCCTCGACCTCCTGCCCCGCCTGCCAGAAGAACAGGTAGGGACTGATCGTGGTGCCGAGCACGGCGACGATCACGGTGAGGTAGCCGGCGTCGAAGCGAAACGGTGGCAGGACGAGGCCGACCGCCACCGCGCGCCATGGCACGCCGGCGACGAAGGCGGTGGCGACGTAGGCGAACAGCGAGACGGTCAACCACTTCAGGATGCGGACATAGCGCGCGTAGCGCAGGAACACCTCCAGCACCACCGTCAGGACGGAAAACCCGGCGACATAGAGCAGCGTCGGGCCGCCGATCAGCAACGCCAGCGCATCGCCCATCGCGCCCAGATCGGCGCCGATGTTGATGGTATTGGCAACCAACAGCAGCAACACGGTTGCGTAGAGCGTCCAGGCGGGGAAGTGGCGCCGCAGGTTGCCGGCGAGACCGGCGCCGGTGACCCGGCCGATCCGGGCGCTGATCTCCTGGATCGCGACCATCAGCGGGTAGGAGAAAAGCAGCGTCCAGCCGAGGCTGTAGCCGAATTGAGCGCCGGCCTGGGAATAGGTTGCGATACCGCTGGGGTCGTCGTCGGAGGCACCGGTGATCAGGCCGGGACCCAGCACATCGCGCAGGCGGGGGCCATCGGGCCGACTGGGCGGCGCGCCAGGACCCAGGATGGCCGAGGCCGATCCCGTCAGCGCCGCCCCGGCCAGGGCTTCGCCCGCCACGGTCTCGATCGGCTCGCCATCCGCCATACGCCAATCCGGTCGGTTGCCATCGCAAGAAGCGGGCGCGCGAGCGGTGCCTCCGGCTCCGGACCTGCCCCACCACAGGGTATCGGATGGCGGGGGACGGAGCCAGATCAGGCGCGGGAGATCAGGCGCGCGGCGGCGGTGGCTGTCTGACCGGGCCGCTGGGCGGCACCTCGGCCGGCGCGGGCGTCGGCTCGGGTTGATCTGGACTCATCACAACTTCCTCAACCAAGGTGGCATCAGCGACGCGGCTGCATCCCGCCCTTGCGGCCCGCCTCGGCGGCGCGCTGGCGGTTGTTGGCGAAGTTGCCCGGGTTATTGCCGGCGCCGCCGCCGCCATGGCTGTGCTGGCCACCGCGCCGTCCCGCCTCGACCGCCTTCTCGCGGTTGTTGGCGAAGTTGCCGGGGTTGCCGGCGCCGGGCGCGCGCTTGCCAACCTGCGACTCCGCCTCGTTGACCCCGTGCTGACCGCGCTGGCCATGCTCGATGTGTTCGGACTGCATCGGCGGGGTCTGGCCGTGCTCCCGCTGCGGGACCTGGGACGCGGAATGTTCATCCATATGCTTATCCTCCTGCGATCCGGGCGGCGCGGTTGCAGCACCGGATAGCGACTAAATCCGCAGGGAAACCGGGCGTTCCGCCGGCAGGCTCACGTTTCGTGGAGCCTTGAAATGGTGCCCGATTATGACGGCTGGGCGCTTGACAGGACCGCGTTCCGCTGCGACTTCGTCACGAAGCAATGCCGGACGCCGGCGCCATGCCGGGCGGACAATGTCGAAATCGAGTACCCGGTGGATCCGTCGCTTGCCTTGCATAGAGCGGCAAGTGCTGAGACGATCATATGATTCCTTCAGGATGGATGGACACTCGCTTGCCATCGGATGCGACCAGCACGACCGGACGGGCTGCCACGTTGCAGGGGACACGCGTCCTCATCCTGGAGGATGAACCGTTCATCCTGGTGATGATCGAGGACCTGCTGGCGGAGCTGGGGTGCCGGGTGGTCGGGCCCGCCGCCACCGTGGCGGAGGCGCTGGCGCTGGCCGAGGCGGGCGGCATCGACGTGGCGCTGCTGGACCTCAATCTCGGCCACGGCGAGACCGGTTACCCGGTTGCCGATCTGCTGGCCGAGCGCGGGGTGCCGTTCGCCTTCGTAACCGGCTACAGCGCCGATGTCCTGAAGCCGCCCCATTCCGGCCGGCCCATCCTGGAAAAGCCGTTCTGGGGCGATTCGCTCGGCAACATCCTCAAGCAGCTGCTCGGTAGCGGCGCCGCGGCAGCCTGAGCCCGGATCAGAAGTCCAGATCGGCGTAATGCGCCGGCGGCATCATGCCAGGCACCCGATCGGAGAGGATGCCGCGGAAGCTCGGGCGTGACTTCATCCGCGCGTACCATTCCCGCGCCGGCTGCGACAGCGCCCAGTCGACGTCGCCGATGAAGTCGAGCGCCGAGAGATGCGCCGCCGCGGCGAAATCGGCCAGCGAGATCGAGGCACCGGCCAGCCATTTCCGCGTCTCGGCCAGCCAGCCGAGATACTGCAGGTGGTGGCGCAGCGCGGCGTAGCCGGTGCGCAGCGCCGCCGCGTCCGGCTCGCCGCGCCCGACCAGGCGCTTCATGTATTTCTCGCCCAGCAGGTTGCGCGTGACCTCGTGCGCGAACTTGCCGTCGAACCAGGCGACGAGGCGGCGGACCTCGACGCGCTCGGCCAGCGTGCGGCCGAGCAGCGCGGTGTCCGGATAGGCTTCGTCGAGGTACTCGCAGATCACCGCGGAATCGGGGATCGCCAGGCCGTTATCCTCGATCAGCGTCGGCACGGTGCCGGCGGGGTTGAGTTCCAGATACTCGGGCCGCCGCTCCCACACCTTTTCGACGCGCAACTCGAACGGCAGGCGCTTTTCCGCCAGCACCAGACGCACCTTGCGGGAATACGGCGAGAGCGGGAGGTGGTGCAGATAACGCATCGCCTGGCCGTTATGGCATCGCACCCGCCCCGCGCCAACCCGGTTGGCGAGTCGCATCCGCCCGTTTCAGGCACGTCCCCGTTACGCGCGCTTCGGCTCCGCCGCATCGGCCGACAGCGGCACCGGCAGGTATTTCACGTATTCCTTCGGCACCACCTGCCAGAAGTCGCGGCAGCGTGCGGTCCCAGTCGTGCAGCAGCCGCGCGGCGTAGCGGCTGGTGGTCTCGGCGACGTGGCGGCGCGACCAGGTGCGCAGCACCTCCTCCCAATGCGGATGCGCGACGCGCTGCCAGGACAGCGTGTCGGGGTTGACCCGCAGGTGGAACATCCGTCCGGGTCGTAGACGAACGCCATGCCGCCGGTGAAGCCGGCGCCGAAATTGTCGCCGACCGCGCCCAGGATCACCACCGTGCCGCCGGTCATGTATTCGCAGCCGTTCGAGCCGCAGCCCTCCACCACGGCCGTCGCGCCGGAGTTGCGCACGGCGAACCGCTCGCCCGCCTGGCCGGCGGCGAACAGCTCGCCCGGCGGTCGCGCCGTACAGCACGGTGTTGCCGATGATGGTGTTCTCGCTGGCTGCGCAGCGTCGAGGACGGCGCGGGCCGCACCACGATGCGTGGCGCCCGACAGGCCCTTGCCGACATAGTCGTTGGCGTCGCCGAACACTTCCAGCTTCAGCCCCTGCACCGCGAAGGCGCCGAGCGACTGGCCGGCCGAGCCGCGCAGCCGCACCGTCAGATGGCCCGGCTGCAGCCCGGTCATGCCGAAGCGGCGCGCGATCTTCGAGGAGATCTTGGTGCCGATCGCGCGATGCGTGTTGCGGATCGTGTACTGCAACTGCATCTTCTCGCCGCGCTCGAACAGCGCGTGCGCGTCGTCGATCATCTGCGCGTCCAGCGTCTCCGGCACCTCGTTGCGGCCCTCCAGCGTGCAGTAGCGCGCATGGCCGCCGGGATCGGCCTGCGCCAGCAGCGGGTTGAGGTCGAGGTCGTCGAGCATCTCCGACCCGCGGCTGACCTGATGCAGCAGGTCGGTGCGGCCGATCACGTCCTCGAGCCTGCGCACGCCGAGCTGAGGCGAGGATCTGCGCACGTCCTCGGCGATGAAGCGAGAACAGGTTGATCACCTTCTCCGGCGTGCCGTCGAACTTCTTGCGCAGCGCCTCGTCCTGCGTGCAGACGCCGACCGGGCAGGTGTTGGAATGGCACTGCCGCACCATGATGCAGCCCATCGCGACCAGCGAGGCGGTGCCGATGCCGAATTCCTCGGCGCCCAGCATCGCCGCGATCACCACGTCGCGCCCGGTCTTGATGCCGCCATCGGTGCGCAGCCGCACGCGGTGGCGCAGCCGGTTGAGCATCAGCACCTGATGCGCCTCCGACAGCCCCATCTCCCACGGCAGGCCGGCATATTTGATCGAGGTCTGCGGGCTGGCGCCGGTGCCGCCGGAATGGCCGGAGATCAGGATCGCATCGGCCTTCGCCTTCGCCACGCCCGCCGCGATGGTGCCGATGCCGCGTGCGCGACACCAGCTTCACGCAGACGCTGGCATCCGGGTTGATCTGCTTGAGGTCGTAGATGAGCTGCGCCAGATCCTCGATCGAATAGATGTCGTGGTGCGGCGGCGGGCTGATCAGCATCACGCCCGGCGTCGCAGTGGCGCAGCTTGGCGATCAGGCCGGAGACCTTGAAGCCGGGCAGCTGCCCGCCCTCGCCGGGCTTGGCGCCCTGCGCCACCTTGATCTCGATCTCGCGGCAGTTGTTCAGGTATTCCGCGGTCACGCCGAAGCGGCCCGAGGCGATCTGCTTGATCGCCGAGGACGCGTTGTCGCCGTTGGCGCGCGGCTTGGCGCGCGCCGGGTCCTCGCCGCCCTCGCCGCTGTCCGATGCGCGCGCCGATGCGGTTCATCGCGATCGACAGCGTCTCGTGCGCCTCGGGGCTGAGCGCGCCGAGCGAGATGCCGGGCGCCACCAGGCGCTTGCGGATCTCGGTGATGCTTTCGACCTCGTCGACCGAGATCGGCGTGCGGCCTCGGTGCGGAAATCCAGCAGGTCGCGCAGCGCGACCGGCGGCAGCTTGCGCACCGCCTCGGCGTAGCGCCGGTAGGTCTGGTAGCTGTCGGTGGCGACCGCGCTCTGCAGCATGTGGATCAGCGTCGCCGTCGAAGGCGTGCGCCTCGCCGCCGCGCGGCGCAGCTTGTAGATGCCGCCGACCGGCAGCGCGGTGACATCGCCGTTCCAGGCGCGTCGCGTGCAGCTCCAGCACCTTGCGCGCGATGCCGGACAGGCCGATGCCGGAGATGCGCGACTGCATGCCGGGGAAGAACTCCGCCACCAGCGCGCGCGACAGGCCGATCGCCTCGAAGTTGTAGCCGCCGCGATAGGAGGAGATGACGCGAGATGCCCATCTTGGACATGATCTTCAGCAGGCCCTTGTCCACCGCTTTCTTGTAGCGCTGCACGGCGTCCTTCAGCGTCATGTCGCCGAACAGGCCGCGCCGGTGGCGGTCGGCGATGCTTCCTGCGCCAGATAGGCGTTCACCGTGGTGGCGCCGACGCCGATCAGCACGGCGAAATAATGCACGTCCAGGCATTCGGCGGCGCGCACGTTCAGGCTGGTGAAGGTGCGCAGGCTCTGGCGCACCAGATGCGTGTGCACGCCGCCGGTCGCCAGGATCATCGGGATCGGCGCGCGCGCTCCGGCCCGATTGCCTCGTCGGTCAGGATGACATGCGTGCAGCCGGCGCGCACGCCTTCCTCGGCCTCGCGGCGGATGCGCTCGAGCGCGGCGCGCAGCCCGCCCTCGCCCTCCGCGACCGGGAAGGTGCAGTCGACGACGCAGGCACGACGTGCCCATCATCTCGCGCATCGCCAGGAACTCGGCGTTCGACAGCACCGGGCTTTCCAGCTGCAGCAGGTCGCACTGGCTCGCGTCCTCGTCGAGCACGTTGCCGAGATTGCCGAGCCGCGTCTTCAGCGACATCACGCGCGTTTCGCGCAGGCTGTCGATCGGCGGGTTGGTGACCTGGCTGAAGTTCTGGCGGAAATAGTGGTGCAGGCCGCGATAGCTTGTCGGACAGCACGGCGATCGGCGTGTCGTCGCCCATGCTGCCGACGGCTTCCTGCGCGTCCTCCACCATCGGATGCAGGATCATCTCCAGCTCCTCCAGCGTGAAGCCGACGGCGAGCTGGCGGCGGCGCAGCGCCTCGCCGTCGTACAGCACCGGCTCGGGCGCGTCGGTCTTGACGATGTGGTCGATCTCGCGGATGCGCTTGGTCCACTCGCCGATAGGGATGGCGCGCGGCCAGCAGGTCCTTCAGCGCCTCGTCGCGCGTAGAAGCGCGCGTCGTCGAGATCGACGCCGATGGTCTGGCCGGGGCCGACGCGGCCCTTCTCGATCACGCTCGCCTTCGTCGAGCTTCACCATGCCGGTCTCGGAGCCGACGATCAGCAGGTCGTCGCGCGGTGATGCGTGTAGCGCAGCGGCCGCAGGCCGTTGCGGTCCAGCCCGGCGATCACCCAGCGCCCGTCGGTGGCGGCGATCGCCGCCGGGCCGTCCCACGGCTCCATCACGGCGTTGCAGTAGAGGAACATGTCGCGATGCGCCTTCGGCATCGTCGCGTCCTGGCCGATGCTGGCGGGGATCATCAGCGCCTTGGCCATCGGCGCGTCGCGGCCGGCGCGCACCAGCAGCTCGAACACGTTGTCGAGCGTCGGCGGTGTCGGAGCCGCCGGCCTGGATCACCGGCTTGATGTCCTCGATGTACGGGCCGAGCGCGGCGGCGGCCAGCCGCGTCTCGTGGCTCTTCATCCAGTTGATGTTGCCGGTGACGGTGTTGATCTCGCCGTTATGCGCCAGCATGCGGAACGGCTGCGCCAGCCGCCAGGTCGGGAAGGTGTTGGTCGAATAGCGCTGGTGATAGATCGCGAAGCGGCTGACGAAGCGCGGGTCGAGCAGGTCCGGATAGAAGTCCGTCAGGCTCTCGGCCAGGAACATGCCCTTGTAGATGATCGAGCGGCACGACAGCGAGCAGAAATAGAGCTCCGGCAGATCTGCGCGGCGATCGCCTGCTTCTCGATGCGGCGGCGGATCACGTAGAGGTCGCGCTCGAACTCGGCCTCGGTCGAGCCCTTGCGCGTTCCAGATCATGATCTGCTCGATCTCGGGCCGCGTGGCGTTGGCCTTCTCGCCGATGCACCTCGACGTTGATCGGCACCTGGCGCCAGCCATAGATCTGCGTAGCCGAAATGCGAGGATCTCGGTCTCGACGATCTGCCGGCAGCGCTCCTGCGCGCCGAGATCGGTCTTCGGCAGGAACACCTGGCCGACGGCGATCGGGCCGGGCCTGCAGCTTGTGCGCCGCCGCGCTCGATGGCGTCGGCGAAGAAGTCCTGCGGGATTTCGATATGGATGCCCGCGCCATCGCCGGTCTTGCCGTCGGCATCGACGGCGCCGCGGTGCCACACCGCCTTCAGCGCGGCGATGCCGGCCTGCACCACGTCGCGGCGCTTCTTGCCGTCGAGGGCGGCGATCAGGCCGACGCCGCAGGCATCGTGCTCCTGCGACGGCGTCGTAGGTGTCGCGCAGGCGCGCGGCGTTGGCGTCCCAGGCGGCGACGAATTCGGCACCGGTTTCTTCGGCATCGTGTCATCGTGCCGGTCACTCCGCCGCGACCGCGACGGACGCGGTCTGGCTGCAGATATAGTCGTGCGATCGCGGCCGCGGCGTCGCGGCCGTCGCGGATCGCCCACACCACCAGGCGACGCGCCGCGCACGATGTCGCCGGCGGCGAACACGCCGGGCAGCGTGGTCATGAAGCGTGCGGTGGTCCACCTTCAGCGTGCCCCAGCGCGTCACCTCCAGCGCCGGCTCGCCGAACATCGCCGGCAGGTCCTCGGGGTCGAAGCCCAGCGCCTTGATCACCAGATCGGCCGGCACGGTGAAATGGCTGCCCTCGATCGGCTCCACCGCACTGCCGGCCGGACGCGTCGGGCAGGCCGAGATGCATCCGCACCGCGCGCACGCCGGTCACGCGCGTCGTCGCCGAGGAACGCCTCGGGCGCGGACAGCCAGACGAACTCGACGCCCTCTTCCTCGGCGTTCTTCACCTCGCGCATCGAGCCCGGCATGTTGGCGCGGTCGCGGCGGTAGAGGCACTTCACCGACGCGCGCACCCTGGCGCACCGCGGTGCGCACGCAATCCATCGCGGTGTCGCCGCCGCCGATCACCACCACGTGCTTGCCGCCGGCGTTCGAGCACGCCGGAGGCGAAGTCGCGGCACGTCGTCGCCGAGCCCCTTGCGGTTGGAGGCGGTGAGGTAGTCGCAGCGCCGGGACGATGCCCGGCAGGCCCGCGCCCGGGCCGCCGATGTCGCGCGCCTTGTAGACGCCGGTCGCGATCAGCACCGCGTCGTGGCGCTGCGCGCAGTTCGGCGAAGCTCGATGGTCGTCGCCGACGGCGCAGTTCGAGCTGGAACCGCACGCCGGCCTCCTCCAGCAGCTTCCAGCGCCGCAGCACCACGTCCTTCTCCAGCTTGAAGTTCGGGAATGCCGTAGATCAGCAGCCCGCCGACGCGGTCGTGGCGGTCATAGACGTGCACCTGCGTAGCCGCTGCCGGCGCAGCTGCTCGGCGGCGGCGAGGCCGCCCGGGCCGGCGCCGATGATGCCGACCGATGCGGCCGTTCTCGCGACGCGGCGCGCGCGGGCTTCACCCAGCCGCGCGTCGAACGCGGTGTCGGTGATGTAGCGCTCGACCGCGCCGATGGTGACGCTCTCGAAGCCCTTCTCGATGACGCAGTTGCCCTCGCACAGCCGGTCCTGCGGGCAGATGCGGCCGCAGATCTCGGGGAAGTTGTTGGTGGCGGAGGAGACCTCGTAGGCCTCCTCCAGCCGGCCCTCGGCGGTCAGCTTCAGCCAGTCGGGGATGTTGTTGCGACAGCGGGCAGTGCACCGAGCAGAACGGCACGCCGCACTGGCTGCAGCGGCTGGCCTGCGCTTGGCGCTTCGGCGCGGTCGAAGTCCGCGATAGATCTCGTCGAAATCGGCGCGGCGCTCGGCGACGCTCGCGCTTGTCGGGCATGCTGCTGCGGCAGGCGTGACGAACTGCAGCATGCGCTCGGGCATCGGCGTCTCTCCCCGGCAGCTGAGGCGGCGCGCATGCGTCGCATGTGCGCGGCTGCAGGCCACGTTGCCGGCCTTCCGCGTCAGCGATCGATACGGGCAGCAGCTTTGAGTGCCGCTATGCGAGCTTGATATTTTGGCGAGAGCCGTTAGGACAGCATAGCTGCCCTGATAATCGTGCAGCCCTGCCGCCGGATCGGCGAATTAGCGCGATTCGCGCCGAAAAAAGGTCCGATCCGGATCTTATCTCGTCGCGCAGACTCAGCGCGCGCCTCCCGCCGCCCGGCGCGGAACCGCGCCAGATACGCCGGCACGACCAGATCGACCGGCGTGGCCACGATGCCCAGCTCCGCGAGGCCCGGCACGCCGGGGGCAGACCACGTTGTCGCGCGCCAGCAGCAGCAGCTGGTCGCCGGTCAGCAGCTTGCCCGGCAGCCTCTCCAGCACCGCCGCCTGCAGCCGGGCGAGGCCCATCGGCATCGTCCACCAGGCGCCGGTGGCGTTCGGTTTGATGCAAGATCCAAGCCAGCAATGTCGCGGAAGGTCCAGACGTCCGGGCCGCCGAGTTCGTATATGCGTGCCGCTGCGCGTCCGGCAGGCTGCAGCGCCGCCATCACCGCGTCGGCGACGTCGCCGACATAGACCGGCTGGAACTTCGTCGCGCCGGCAGATCACCGGCATGACCGGCGAGACCTGCGCCATCGCGGCGAAGCGGTTGAAGAACTGCGTCCTCCGGCCCGAACACCATCGACGGGCGCAGGATGGTCGGCGGCCGGGAAACGCCGCCCGCACCGCCTGCTCGCCCTTGCGCCTTGCTTTTGGCATAGAGGCTGGGGCTGGCCGGGTCGGCGCCGATCGCCGAGAGGTGCACCAGCGCGCGGCACCCCGGCCGCGGCGGCGAGCCGGGCGACGCGGCCCGCGCCCTCGGCCTGCACGCGCGCGAAGTCGCCGGCGCCGGCGCTCGGCCAGGATGCCGACCAGGTTGACCACCATGTCGGCGCCCTCGACCGCGCGTGCGACGGCCGCCGTCGTGCTGGATGTTGGCGAACAGCGGCACGATCTGCCCGACCGCGCCCATCGGCTTGAGGAACAGCGCCGCTTCCGGGTCGCGCACCGCCACGCGCACGATGTGGCCGGCCGCGGCCAGCCGCTTGACCACGTAGCGGCCGATGAACCCCGAACCGCCGAACACCGTCGCCACGCTGCGCGTCGCCATGCCGGACTGCCTGAAGGATGTTGCTGGTGGTTGATATGCGCGCAGGCGGCGGCGCTCAAGCGTTCGTATCGATGGCAGCCGGCAGATGGCGGGTGGTCGGTACCGACAGGGGCGGCGGCACGGAAAGTCTCGCCATCCCGAGGCGCGGGGTGCGCCGGTGGTGACGCCGATTGCAGAAGGCGGCTGGTCCAAAATCAGCCGCGACGTGGATGCGCACCGGCATCTCGCCGCGCGCCTGCGCGCGCTTCATTGCGGGCGCTGCAGCAGGTTGTCGATGGCTTGACCGAGCATCGCTGAACGGGTCTCAAGCTCGGCGATCGCGTGCGCCGTTGCGCGCGCGCCCTGTTCGCCCAGAAACAGGAAATGCGTCCCCGGAACCTGGATGGTCAGGCGTTGCATGGCGCCGGCGAAGATCGCCTGCAGATCCCCCCAACGTGCCGGCGGCAATGCGGCAATTCCATCATGCAACGGCACAACGTGGCGGCGATAGAGCTGCTGACCGAGAAACAGTCCCCAGTTGCTCCGGCAGAGCAGGACGTTGGGATAGTCCGCGGTGCTGTTACTGATGATGAGCGCGATCGGCGGCAGCAATCCATAGTCGGTTGCGGCGGCATCCGCGGCGGCGGCGCCAGCGTCCATTACGATGCGCCCGTCAACGAAGCGCGCATTCTCGCCCTGAATGTCGAGCGGCGGATTGCCGGTGAAATCCGCGCGAAAGCGGCTCGCGGGGATGATCGTGTGGCCGTTCATGCTGTTCTGCACGTCCACCATCTGCTGGAACCACGGCATGAGCGAGTCGCTCTGATCGACCATTCCATCCGCCGCCAGACGAAATTGCGCGGCATTGCCGGGGAACAGGTCGGGCCCAGGCGGCAGAGCGTCGAGAGCGACGAACAGCGAGACCTCCAGCCCCGCCGCGCGCGCCGCCCGCGCGACCGTCGCGACCGGCTTGCCGCCCATGCTCCAGCCGACAACGATGATGCGCCGGCTGAGGCCGTTGGCCTCCACCGCGTGCCGCGCGGCGGCGGCGATCTGGCGCCCCCAGTCGGTGATCCCGAATTCCGGATAGACGCGGGCATAGACGGGGTTGTCGAGCGGATAGGAGACGCCGAGAAAGGAATAGCCCGCCGCGACGGCCCAATGCGCGAGAAAATCCTCGGGCCGGCCTTCCGGGAAGCCGTATGCGATGCGCGCCAGGAACGAGGTGCCCGGGACAAAGACGACAAGGGTGCCACCCGGACGGCCGGCGGCGAACTTCACCAGCGCCGGGAACCCCGCAGCATCAATTATCTGCTCGCCCGGAAACAGGCGCGACTTTGACACGTCCGCCTGCGCGAGCACGGGGCCAACGCCAGTGGTGAGGCTCAAAGCGATCGTTGCTGCGAACGGACGGCGACCAAGCATTTCTTTTGGTTCCTGGAATTCGTGTGGAGCAGGACAATACCGGGGTGATCCATCGGCAAGCAGGACTGTGGCAGGACCGCCGCGATGGGCCATGATTCGAAATCGTAATGTACGCCGGGCAGGTTCTCGACATGGCCGGCGGAGGCCCGAGGATCGGCGCAATGGCTGGCCGCAGTCGGATAGACGATGACATCCGCGCTCACCGGCTGGTTCCGCGCGGCCAACGCCGCCGCCAACTCCGCCGTCGGGTGTGCCGATGGGCGACGATGCGGGTTTCGGTGAATGCGATTGCCCGTTGGCCCCGTCCTCACCGACCTCGTGCCTGAGCCATGCCGAACCGTTCGAATGGCTGCGCCGACGTGATACCGCGGTCCCCTCGCCCGGCCAACGGCCAAGCGACCACGAAAGCCCGCGCGATCAGAGGCGCGGCGCCATGGCATCGACCGTCGCACGGATTGCGGCAATCACCAGAGCGGGCCGGTCCGCCGCGATGTCGTGACCGCTGCCCTGGGCGATCACCAGCCGGCCGCGCGGCGAGAGTGTCGCGAGCTGCTGCTGCAGCCGCATCAGCGTCGGCTCCCATTTGCGGAAATAGGGGCCGTGGTCGGTTGCCGCGATCACCGTCAGGGGGATCGGCGGGAACGCGCCGGCCCGCCGCATCTGCGCGTTGCCCTCCGCGACGCCTGCTTCCTCCAGAAAGTCCGCTGAACCCGGCACCAGCGTGGCACGCGTCTTCAGCTCGGGCGGCGCGTCGATGCTGGCGGAGTCAAGGAGGACCATGCCGGCGACGTCCTGCGGGTGGAGGCGCGCGAACATCTGCGCGTAGATGCCGCCCTGCGAGTGGGCAACCAGGATGTAGGGCGGCCGCAGCCCCGCCTGCGCGAGCAGCGCGGCCAGGGCATCGGCGACGCCGCGCGCGGTGATCGGCTGATCCCTCGCCGCCAAAGGCTGGCTGAGCCCCAGCCCTGCGCGGTCGTACATCACCACCTGCGCGAAGCCGGAGACCGGATCGGCCACCTTGCGCCATTGCAGGTGTCCACGCCGAGGCCCGCCTCGAACAGCACGATCGGACCGTGGGCGCCGCGCTTCTCGATGTGCAGGCGCTGTGCGCCGACCGTGAAGGTGCCAGCGCACCGGGCGCAATCGGGCGACCATGCAGGGGCGGCGATCCCTGACGGCGCGAGCATGAGGAGAGCGGCGGCAAGCCGCGGGCCACGGCCGGTCACGGCGCCTCCGGTTCGGCGGTGCCCACGCGCGACAATACCATTTCGTGCGGCGCGTGTCGGCGGCCCTCGAGGTGCGGCGGACCGAGCGGCGCCGGTGCCGCAACGGATACGCAGGCGCAGCGACGTCGCCACGGTATTGTCGCGGTTGACGGCGCCGGGTGCCGGGGCTACATCGCCCGCCTCCCGGTGCCGGACCGCTCCGGCCGGGGACGATGCCCAGGTGGCGGAATTGGTAGACGCGCAGGTTTCAGGTACCTGTGGCCGCAAGGTCGTGGAAGTTCGAGTCTTCTCCTGGGCACCAATTTCCCCCATCCGGGACCAAGATGAGCACGCAGTTCATCCCCCAGCGGCACCATCCATCTGCACAGCACGACCTGCCGGCCGGCCTCGACCCTGGGGCCGGTCGTCGCGGTGGACACCGAGACCATGGGGCTCGATCCGCACCGCGACCGGCTGTGCCTGGTGCAGCTGTCCGGCCGGCGACGGCACGCCCACCTGGTGCAGCTGATCCCGCCGGGCCTGGGCGGCCATGGCTTCGACTGCCCCAACCTGAAGGCGCTGCTGGCCGACCCGGCGACGCTCAAGCTGATGCATTTCGCCCGCTTCGACGTGGCCGTGCTGCAGCACAGCCTGGGCATCACGGTCGCCCCGGTGGTCTGCACCAAGATCGCCGCCAAGCTGGTGCGCACCTTCACCGACCGCCACGGCCTGAAGGATCTGTGCCGCGAACTGCTGGGGGTCGAGCTGTCCAAGCAGCAGCAGACCTCGGACTGGGGCGCGCCCGAACTGACCGCCGAGCAGCTCGCCTACGCGGCGTCGGACGTGCTGCACCTGCACGCGCTGTGGGCGAAGCTGGAGGCGCTGCTGAAGCGCGAGGGCCGGCTGGACCTGGCGATGGCGTGTTTCGCCTTCCTGCCGACGCGCGGGCGGCTCGACCTGCTCGATTTCGCCAGCACCGATATTTTCATGCACTGAGACCCCGTTCCGGCGCAATATGCGGTGGAACTTGGCATGATTTTTGTCAGGGTTCGGTAACAGCGGGATACGGTCGATTGACCCCGCCCCCGGCGTTGCCCATACAGAGGATCGGCTTCATCCGCTAAAGGGCTGCTTTGTCGATGAACGCTACCGCCGCGCCTTCCCGCGCCCAGGGCTCCCCCGAGCCCTTGGGGGAGCGTGCACCCACCGCCGACCGTGATGTCGCACGGGCGGTGCTGCGCACCGAGGCCGCGGGGCTGACGCGCGCTGGCGGCTTCGCTGGACGCCGGATTCGGCCGCGCCGTGGACCTGCTGGCCGGCGCCACCGGCCGCGTCGTCGTGTCCGGCATGGGCAAGTCCGGCCATGTCGCCCGCAAGATCGCCGCCACCCTCGCCTCCACCGGCACGCCGGCCCTGTTCGTCCATCCGGCCGAGGCGTCGCACGGCGATCTCGGCATGATCGTGCGCGGGCGATGCGGTGCTGGCGCTGTCCAACTCCGGCGAGACGGCGGAGCTGGCCGACCTGGTGGCGCACGCCCGCCGCTTCGGCCTGCCGCTGGTGGCGATCACCGGCGCGGCCGGGCTCGACCCTGGCGCGCGCCGCCAGACGTGGCGCTGCTGCTGCCGCCGGCGGCCGAGGCCTGCCCGATGGGCCTGGCGCCGACCACCAGCACCACGATGCAGATGGCGCTGGGCGATGCGCTGGCGGTGGCGCTGCTGACGCGGCGCGGCTTCACGGCGTCCGATTTCCGCCAGTTCCATCCCGGCGGCCGGCTGGGCGCCAGGCTGCAAGCGTGTGCGCGACCTGATGCACGCCGGCGACGCGATGCCGCTGGCCGTCGCCCGACACGCCGATGGACCGCGCCCTGCTGGTGATGACCGAAAAGCGCTTCGGCTGCCTGGGCGTCGTCGACGCTGCGGGCCGGCTGGTCGGCATCGTCACCGACGGCGACCTGCGCCGCGCCATGGGGCCGGACCTGCTGTCGCGCCGTGTCGGCGAGGTCATGACCGCGGCGCCGCGCACCATCGGCCCGGATGCGCTGGCCGCCGAGGCGCTGCACGTGATGAACCGCCCGCGACCGCCCGATCACCGCGCTGTTCGTGGTGGACGCCGAGGCGGCGCCCGGTCGGCATCCTGCACGTGCACGACCTGCTGCGCGCGGGCGTCGCGTGATGGCGGGCGGGCATGAGCGCTCACGCCGCTACCGGCGCACCTCGCCCGCGCCAGCCGCGCACGCGCCTGATGGCCGCGAGGCGCGGCGTACGCCGCGCACCGACGCCTGCCGGACTGGCCCGCCGGCGCCTGCTGATCACGCGTCACCAAGTTCTGCCTGCCGGTGCTGGCGCTGGCGCTGCTGGCGACCATCGCGCTGTGGCCGGAATTCGACCGCGCCACCAACGAGGCGCGGCTGGCGCTGAGCCGGCATGGCGCGGCGACATCGACGGCGCCGAGGTGATCGATGCGCGCTATCACGGCGTCGACGACCAGGGCCGGCCCTACACGCTGACCGCCGCCACCGCGCACCCAGGTCGGGCCGGACCTGGTGGACCTGACCATACCCGAAGGGCGACGTGACGCTGCAGAACGGCACCTGGCTGCATGTGCAGGCCAAGCACGGCGTGTTCATCGCAGCACAGCCAACCTGCTCGACCTGTCGGAAGCGACGTCGTCGCTGTACCGCGACGACGGCACGACGCTGCACACGCAACAGCGCGTCGATGGACCTGAAGCCGGCGCCGCCGCCGGCGCCGAGCCGGTGCACGCCGAAGGCCCGTTCGGCACGCTGGACGCCCAGGGCTTCGCGCTGATCGGACAAGGGCGACGGTGATCCAGTTCACCGGCCCGGCCAGGCTGGTGCTGAACGGCGCCAAGCAACCATGATCGGCAGGCCGGGCATCGTGCGGGCTGTTCGCTGCTGCCGGCCCTGCTGCTGCTGGCGCCGGCGGCCGCGCGCGCAGCAGCTCGACCTGTCGCAGGGCGGCCCGATCACGGTGACCGCGCCGGACGGCATCGACTGGCACCAGAACACGCAGGAGGTGATCGCCCACGGCAACGCCCGCGCGGTGCGCGGCACCGTGACGGTCGATCGCCGACCGGCTGATCGCCTATTACCGCAAGAAGACGCCGCCGGCGGGCAACCGCCGCGGCCAAGACCGCGGCGCCACGCCGGCGCCGCACCGGCGCCGCGCCCGCGCCCACACGGCGGCACCGGCGCTGCGACCGCGGCGCGGACCAGGACACCGGCGGCAACGAGATCTACCGGCTGGAGGCCGAGGGCCATGTGCACATCTACACCCCGACCGACCAGGCGCAGGGCGACCACGCGGTCTACGACATCGACCAGGCGGTGCTGGTGCTGACCGGCCACGACCTGAAGCTGACCACGCCGCAACGAGGTGCTGACGGCGCGCGACGACATGGAATACTGGCCGCAGCAAGCACATGGCGGTGGCGCGCGGCAATGCCGTCGTGGTGACCAACGACGCGCCGCCGCATCGCGGCCGACACGCTGGTCGCCTACACCACGCCCGACCAGCCAGCGGCGGGCGCAGCGCCGGCCGGCGGCGCGACGCAGGTGGCGGCCAAGACGCCGGCGCCGGCGGACGGCAAGCCAGGCGACGACGACGCGCTGGCCGCTTCCGGCAAGCTGAAGAGGGTCGAGGCGTTCGGCAATGTCGCGGTGCGCACCGCCGACCGACACGGTGACCGGCGACCGCGGCGTCTATGTGCCCGACACCGGCATCGCCCGCATCGTCGGCAACGTGCGCATCACGCGCGGCGAGAACCAGATGAACGGGCAGGCAGCCGAGGTGAACATGAAGACCGGCATCGCCCGCCTGCTGTCAGCGCCGATCCGAGCGGGTGCAGGGCCTGATGGTGCCGAACGACGCCAACCGCGGCTGCGCCCGGGCAGCCAAGCCGGGCGGCCAAACCGGCGCCGGCAAGCCCAGCCGGCGCCAAGCCGGCCACGCCGCGAACAGGACCCGCATGAACAGCGACCGCCGATGAACGACCTGAGCAGGCTGGCCCGGCAGCGCCGATGCACGCGCCGATCTGCGCGTGATTCCCGGGCTCCGGGCTGGTCGCGAACGGCGTCGGCAAGACCTACAAGAAGCGCCCGGTGGTGCGGAACGTCTCGATCTCGGTGCGCCGCGGCGAGGCGGTCGGGCTGCTCGGGCCCGAACGGCGCCGGCAAGACCACGACCTTCTACATGATCGTCGGCCTGGTGCGGCCCGACACCGGCTGCGATCAGCGCTGGACGGCGCCGACATCACCGGCCTGCCGATGTACCGCCGCGCCCGCCTGGGCATCGGCTACCTGCCGCAGGAGGCCAGCGTGTTCCGCGGCCTGAACGTCGAGCAGAACATCATGGCGGCGCTGGAAGTGGTCGAGCCCGACCGCGACCGCCGCGACCATGATGCTGGACGAGCTGCTGGCCGAGTTCGGCATCGGCCATCTGCGCCGCACCCCGGCGCTGGCGCTGTCCGGCGGCGAGCGGCGGCGCGTCGAGATCGCCCGCGCGCTGGCCACGCAGCCCGGCTACATCCTGCTCGACGAGCCGCTGGCCGGCATCGACCCGATCGCGGTCGGCGAAATCCGCGACCTGGTCGTCGCACCTGAAGGACCGCGGCATCGGCGTGCTGATCACCGACCACAACGTGCGCGAGACGCTGGAGATCATCGACCGCGCCTACATCATGCACGACGGCCAGGTGCTGATGGAGGGCCGGCCGGACGAGGTGGTGGCGCACGCAGGACGTGCGCCGCGTCTACCTGGGCGAACGGTTCAGCCTGTAGGATGCGCCATGGCCCTCGCAGCCCGTCTGCTTCCAGCCGTCGGCCCGCTGATTGCGCCGCCTACCGGCGCCAGCCGATGGCGATAGGCCCGCGGCTCGATCTGCGCCAGATCGCAGATCGCTGGTCATGACGCCGCAGCTGCGTCAGGCGATCAAGCTGCTGCAATTCTCCAACATGGAGGTCGCCGCCTTCGTCGAGGAGGAGCTGGAGCGCAACCCGCTGCTGGAGCGCGACGAGCGCGACGACGCGCCGCCGCCCGAGCGGCCGGCGCCGACCAGCTGCCGGACGGCCGAACGGCGCGACGGACGCCTCGGAGATGGCGCGTCCGACATCCTGCCGACCGCGCAGGCGGCACCGCTGGATGCCGACGACGCCGATCACTCGACGCGGCGGTCCGAGCGATGCCGACCCTCGGAGCGACCCGCGGGGCGCGCACGGCGACGCCGGCGGCGGCCGATGGGCCGCGGCGGCGGCGCACGATTTCGGCAACGACGAGCGCGGCATCGACGACCTGGCGGAGACCCGCCGCATCCTGCGCGAACACCTGGGCGAGCAGCTGCGGCTGTCGGTTCGCCGACCCGGTGGACCGCATGATCGGCGCGCACCTGATCGCGCTGCTGTGACCCGGCCGGGCGGCTGACGGCGCGAGCCGGCGGCGATCGCCGCAGGCGATGGCGCTGCCGCTGGAGCGGGTCGAGGCGGTGCGCGCGCGCGATGATGCGCTTCGACCCGGTCGGCATGTTCGCCCGCGACCTGCGCGAATGCCTGGCCGCGCAGCTTGCCGAGCGCAACCGGCTGGACCCGGCGATGGCGGCGCTGCTCGACAATCTCGATCTGCTGGCGCGGCGCGAGATGCGGCGGCTGATGGCGCTGTGCGGCGTCGATGCCGAGGATCTGGCCGACATGATCGGCGGAATTGCGCGCGCTGGACCCCAAGCCGGGCGCCGAACTACGACGCGACGCCGCCGCAGCCGCTGGTGCCCGACGTGCTGATGCGCGCGCCGCCGGACGGCGGCTGGCTGCTGGAGCTGAACCCCGAAACGCTGCCGCGCGTGCTGGTCAACCAGCGCTTCTACGCCCGCGTCATCGCCGCGCGCGGCGCAAGGAGGACAAGGCGTTCCTGGCCGAGCAGCTGCAGACCGCCAACTGGCTGGTGAAGTCGCTGCAGCAGCGCGCGCAGACCATCCTGAAGGTCGCGGCCGAGATCGTGCGCCAGCAGGACGGGTTCTTCCGCCACGGCGTCGGCGCATCTGCGCCCGCTGATCCTGCGCGACATCGCCGAGGCGGTGGAGATGCACGAGAGCACGGTCAGCCGCGTGACCGCGCAACAAATACATCGCCACGCCGCGCGGCACTTCGAGCTGAAGTATTTCTTCACCACCGCCATCGCCGGCACCGACGGCGAGAGCCACAGCGCCGAGGCGGTGCGCCACCGCATCCGCGCCTGATCGGCGCCGAGAGCGCCGGACGACGTGCTGTCCGACGATGCGATCGTGGCAGCCCTGCGACGCGAAGGCGTGGACATCGCCCGCCGGACCGTGGCCAAATACCGCGAGGCGCTGCGCATCCCGAGCTCGGTGCAGCGCAAGCGGGAGAAGGCCGTGCCGGCCTGACGCCCGGCAGCCCGGTCGCCGGGCGAACGCACGGCGCACTCCCGCGACGGCCGTGCCGCATGGCTGCAAGCGTGTGAGGACAAGGACGATGCAGATCACGGTTTCCGGCAAGCAGGTCGAGCTTTCCGATGCGCTGCGCACGCGCGTCGCCGATCAGCTGGACAGATCGCCGGCAAAGTATTTCGACCACGCGCTGGAAGCGCAGGTGACGTTCAGCCGCGCGCGCAGCTTCTTCACCTGCGACATCAACGTGCATGCCGGGCGCGGCCTGACGCTGCGCGGCGAGGGCGAGGCGGCGGACGCGCAATGCGCGCGTTCGACGACGCCGCCGAGCATATCGCCAAGCGGCTGCGCCGCTACCGCCGCCGGGTGAACGACCATGCGCGCGACCTCGCACAGCCGCGAGCGGCCGCGAGGCGGCGCGGCAATACGTGCTGCGCGCAGGACGACGACGGCAGGCCGCTGGCCGACGCACGGCGGCGGCAGACGCCTGGCCTATGCCACGGTGATCGCCGAGGCGCGCGACCGAGATCAGCCTGCTGTCGGTGGGCGAGGCGGTGATGCGCATGGACCTGGCGGACCAGCCGGTGCTGATGTTCCGCAACAGCGCCACGGGCGAGCTGAACGTCGTCTATCGCCGCACCGACGGGCATATCGGCTGGATCGATCCCGCGCGCGCCCGTTGACGCCGGCCTGCGCCGGCGCGAAACCGCGGATCAGGCGGGGACCGGGGACATTTTCTGAAAGAATGTCTTTCGGGAGGCCGACTGCGTTTCGTAGATCGAGCCCTGGCGCAGCGGCGGCGGCAGCGGGATGCGCACCGGCACGTCGGCGAGCCGGGGCGTGACGGTGGAGCCGCCGGCAAGCAGGCGGCTGTCGAACTCGGCGAAGTCCTTCACCCCCATCAGCGGCCAGGCGTCGCTCGCCGCCACCTCGTACAGCAGCAGGTTGCGCGGCCTGTCGGAGGTATTCTGTGCCGAACCATGCAGCGCGCGAACATGGTGGAACGACATGCTGCCGGCGCGGCCCATGCAGGGCACCGCGCGGGCGATCTCGGGCCGGATCAGGTCGGGATCGATGAGGCCGATGAAACGGCCGTCCTCGGCGTGGTGGTTCCAGACCGGCCCGCGATGCGTCCCGGGCGTCACCAGCATCGGGCCGTTCGACAGATCGGTGTCGTCCAGCAATACGCCGATCGCCAGGATGTCGTCGTTGGTGTGGGGGTAGAACGCCCAGTCCTGGTGCCACTCGACCGGTGAGCCGTACTGCGCCGATTTCATGTTCAGCTTGGAGCCGTGCAGCCGAAGGCCGGGGCCGATGAGCTTGCCGCAGATATCGAGCACGGCCGGACTGCGCACCAGGGCGTCGAACAGAGGGTGGACCGTGTGCGGCGCCTTGATGCGGCGGACCCGCGGGGATGCCGGCGTATGGCCGGGTTCGAGATCGTAGATCGCGGTGTGCTCGGTGACCGCCGCGGCGCCGGCGACGAGGTCGGCGATGACCGCCCGCATCTCGGCCAGCAGGTCGGTGCCCACCACGTTCGGCACGACGATCACCCCGTCGCGCCGGTAAGCCTGGATTTCCGCGTCGCCGATCATTTCCGTGCTCCCTGTTCTGCGCCCTTGCGAGTTGCGCACCTGGGGCTTGCGCCCCTTGCGGCGTCGTTGCGTCCGATCATTCCGGCAGAACCTCGATCCCGTCGCCGACGGCGAAACGACCGCCCTCCACGACCTCGGCATGGATGCCGAGATCGGTGTGGCCGTAATGCGCGCGCAACTCGGCCAGCGGGTCGGCGTCGCGCTCCGCCGGTTTCGGGATTGACCTCGGTGGCGCGGGCAGCGGACCGTGCGCTTGACCACACGCAGCACGGCGCCGCCGAGCTGGATTTCCCGCCCCACCCAGTCGAACTCGGCCCAGGCCGCGGCGCCGCTGAACCAGACATTGGCGCGGAAGCGCCGGCGGTGGCGCCGGGCGCCCACCTTCTGCTCGAAGTCCCGCAGGCTGGCGAGGTTGATCAGGCTGACCACCTTGCTGCGCTGGTCGCAGAAGGAATGGCCGGGCACGTGGTGGAAGCGCGGCGTCCCGCGCGCCTCCTCGCCCAGAAATCCGTCAGGAACGCGGCGATGCGGGCGCGTCCGGCCGCGCTGAGCGCGTTCTCGCTGATCGCCGACGCTCGCCATCGGCCGGGCGGCCCGAGGATCGCCAGCATGCCGGTCGCGCGGCTCGAAGCTGGCGCGCAGCCGGGCGATGCGGGCATTGCGCATCAGGCACATGAAGTTCTGCTTCGGCAGCCATGCCGGGCTGGTCCGGGTCGAACGGCGCGTCGCCCTGCGCCAGCGCGAAGGCGCGGTCCCAGGGGATGCGTGCCGCCCGCCTCGACCTCCGCCGCCTCCAGCGCCTCGGCGGTCAGGCCCTTCACGGGATAGCGATAGAGATATTCGATGCGCATTGGGCGTCCCCCTTGAGCGGCAGTCTGCCCCGTCCCACCTCTTGGGACAAAGCCCAAGTGGCCGTTGCCTGATACGAGAGGGACGGACGCCGGGCGGTCGCCTACTGAAAGGGACAGAACACATGGACATCGAAAAATTCACCGAGCGGGCGCGCGGCTTCCTGCAGGCCGCCCAGACCATCGCCATCCGCGAATTCCACCAGCGCATCACGCCCGAGCATCTGCTCAAGGCGCTGCTGGACGACGAGGAGGGCGCCGCCGCCGGGCTGATCAGGGCCGCCGGCGGCGACCCGACCGCCGCACGCACCGCGGTGGAGGCGCGAGTTGGCGCGCCAGCCGAAGGTGCAGGGCGGCGGCGCCGGCCAGCCGCAGACTCACGCCCGACCTGGTGCGCGTGCTGGATGCCGCGCAGCAGGCCGCGACCAAGGCGGGCGACGAGTATGTGGCGCAGGACCGGCTGCTGCTGGCGCTCGCCGCCTCCGACGGCCCGGCGGCGCGCGCGCTGCGCCAGGCCGGCGCGACGCCGCAGGCGCTGGACAAGGCGGTCAACGACATCCGCAAGGGCCGCAAGGTCGACCAGCCAGAACGCCGAGGCGACTTTCGACGCGCTGAAGAAATACGCCCGCGACGTCACCGCGCTGGCGCGCGAGGGCAAGCTCGATCCGGTGATCGGCCGCGACGAGGAAATCCGCCGCACCATCCAGGTGCTGGCGCGCCGCACCAAGAACAACCCGGTGCTGATCGGCGAGCCCGGCGTCGGCAAGACCGCGATCGTCGAGGGCCTGGCGCTGCGCATCGTCAACGGCGACGTGCCGGAGGCGCTGAAGGACAAGCAGCTGCTGGCGCTCGACCTCGGCGCGATGGTCGCCGGCGCGAAATACCGCGGCGAGTTCGAGGAACGGCTGAAGGCGGTGCTGAAGGAGATCGAGAGCGCCAACGGCGAGGTCGATCCTGTTCATCGACGAGATGCACACGCTGGTCGGCGCCGGCCGGGCCGATGGCGCGATGGACGCGTCCAACCTGATCAAGCCGGAGCTGGCGCGCGGCGCGCTGCACTGCATCGGCGCCACCACGCTCGACGAGTACCGCAAGCACGTCGAGAAGGACGCGGCGCTGGCGCGGCGCTTCCAGCCGGTGTTCGTGGGCGAGCCGAGCGGTCGAGGACACCATCTCCATCCTGCGCGGCATCAAGGAGAAGTACGAGCTGCACCACGGCGTGCGCATCACCGACGGCGCGCTGGTCGCCGCGGCGACGCTGTCCAACCGCTACATCACCGACCGCTTCCTGCCCGACAAGGCGATCGACCTGATGGACGAGGCGGCGAGCCGGCTGCGCATGCAGGTGGACAGCAAGCCCGAGGAGCTGGACGAACTCGACCGCCGGCTGCATGCAGCTGAAGATCGAGCGCGAGGCGCTGACGCAAGGAGAGCGACGCGGCGTCGCGCGACCGGCTGGACAAGCTCGAGAAGGAGCTGGCCGAGCTCGAGGAGAAGTCCAACGCGCTGACCGCCGCCTGGAAGGCCGAGAAGGAGCAGCTGCCGGAGAGCGCAGAAGCTGAAGGAGCAGCTCGACCAGGCGCGCAGCGAGGTCGAGGTGGCGCAGCGCCGCGGCGATCTGGCGCGCGCCTCGGAGCTGCTGTACGGCGAGATCCCCGATCTGGAGCGGAAGCTCGCAGCCGGCGGCGGACGGCAAGCTGGTGAACGAGGCGGTCGACCGAGGAGCAGATCGCCGCGGTGGTCTCGCGCTGGACCGGCGTGCCGGTGGACAAGATGCTGGAGGGCGAGCGCGACAAGCTGCTGCGCATGGAGGACGAGCTGCGCAAGCGCGTGGTCGGCCAGGAGGAGGCGCTGAAGCGCGGTCGCCAACGCGGTGCGCCGCGCGCGCGCCGGCTTGCAGGACCCGAACCGGCCGATCGGCAGCTTCCTGTTCCTCGGCCCCACCGGCGTCGGCAAGACCGAGCTGACCAAGGCGCTGGCCGAGTTCCTGTTCGACGACGAGCGGGCGATGGTGCGCATCGACATGAGCGAGTTCATGGAGAAGCACGCGGTCTCCCGCCTGATCGGCGCGCCGCCCGGCTATGTCGGCTACGACGAGGGCGGCGTGCTGACCGAGGCGGTGCGGCGCCGGCCGTACCAGGTGATCCTGTTCGACGAGGTGGAGAAGGCGCACGAGGACGTCTTCAACGTCCTGCTGCAGGTGCTCGACGACGGGCGGCTGACCGACGGCCAGGGCCGCACGGTGGACTTCAAGCAACACCATCATCGTGCTGACCAGCAACCTCGGCAGCGAGATCCTGGCGGCCCAGCCGGACGGCGAGCGACCGACGCATGGCCTGCAGGGGCAGGTGATGGCGATCGTGCGCCAGCATTTCCGGCCGGAGTTCCTGAACCGGCTGGACGAGATCATCCTGTTCCGCCGCCTGCAGCGCGCCGACATGGCCGCGATCGTCGATATCCAGCTGGCAGCATCTGCGCAAGCTGCTGGCGGACCGCAAGATCACGCTGGAGCTGGACCGCGCGGCGCTGGAGTGGCTGGCGGCGGAAGGCTACGACCGCGTCTACGGCGCGCGGCCGCTGAAGCGGGTGATCCAGCGCAGCCTGCAGAACCCGCTGGCCGGCTTGATCCTGGAAGGCACCGTCAAGGACGGCGACACCGTCGCGGTATCCGTCGACCATGACGGGCTGACCTTCAACGGCCGGCTTGCCGAGGCGGCGTAACGCCGCTTCCGCAGGCTCCCATCCCACCTGACCATCCCATCGCTGGCGCGGTGGGCCCCTTCCTCTCCGCCCCATCGGGCGGAGAGGCGGGCGGTGGTGCGCGATGACGGCCCCCTCACCTATCCGTCGTCCGCAGACGGGAGAGGGCGGGTCGGATGGCGGCTTGGACTACCGCCGATCGCACTTCAGGCACCCTCCGTACTAGTACTCGAACGGGTGTTTTGCGGTTGCACCGGGTTTTCGTGTTCTCTATTCGTTCTGCATGAGCCAAGCCCAACCCCGCAACGCCCAAGGCAGCAGGACCCACCCGGGCAAACCCCCCTTGGTGAAAGCCCCCTCGGGCAACGCCGCCTGCGCTTCGCCGGCCCGGGTGGCCGGAGCGGCGGGGACGGACGATGCGGCCGGCCGGCGGCGGCTGGGGCGGTGGCTGGGGCGGCTGATCGACATCGGCTGCGGGCTGCTGTGCCGGATGAGTGCGATGGGGCAATCCCCGCGCCATGACGGCACCGACCCGAGCGAGGCCGAGCTCGACCTGGTCTGGGCGCTGGTGTCGCGCGCGGTGCGCTGGACCTGGACATTGCAGGCGCGGCTGAAGGCGGCCGCGGCCGCGGCCAAGGGCGGCCCCCTCGAGCGCGACCGCATCGAGCGCGATCGCGACGAGATGCGGGCGGTGCGGCGCGAACTGCAGATGGCGTATGCCGCCTGGGACGAGATCCCCGACCGGGAGCGCCGCCGGCGCAAGCGCAAGCGGCCCATCGAGCCGGGGCTGGAGGGCACGCCGACGACCGAGATCGTCATGCAGATCTGTCTTGACCTGCACGAAGCGGCGCGGCTGCTGAACAGCGCCGAGATGGCAGGCCGGATCGGCACGATCGCCACGGCGGCATTGGCCATGCTGGGCGTGCCGGCGGATGGCTGGGAGCCCGAAACGCCGGCCTCCGCCCTGCGGTGCCATGTGCCGCCCGACCCCGCACCGGCCGCACCCGACCCGGCCGAATCCGATCCGGCCTGGCCGGCTGGCCGGGTGGATGCCCCGCGGCTGGCGCCGCCCGGCAGCGGATAGGTTCGCGGGCCGGCGGTCCGGAGCCTGACATCACCCTCTGCCGCATGCGGCAGGGGGCGATCATGCGTGGGCGATCATGCGTGGGCGATCATGGGTGGGCGATGGCGTGGGGACGGATCCTGCCCTGCCCTGCTCCCGCTTCCGCTACCCCGCCGCCCGCGCGCCACGCACCAGGTCGTGGATGAAGCCCAGCTTCGCGATCGCCGGCTTGGACAGGATGAACGGATAGAGGTCGGGCTGCCCCATGCTGCGGTTGAGGTTGTTGACCGCGAAGGTCAGCGGCAGCCAGTCGGAAATCAGCCGCTCGATGTCAGGCTCCTTGTAGGGGTCGAGCCCGCCATCGGCCTGCAGCTCACCGCTCTCGTCCAGCTTCGGCGCGACCTGGACGCCGAAAGCCGACGCGGTTTCCAGCGTATCGACGATGTGCAGGTAGTGCGCCCAGGTCTCGGCGAAGTCCTCCCACGGGATGCGTGGTCGCATAGGCGCTGATGAAACTGTTCTGCCAATCCGCCGGCGGACCCTCGTTGTAGTGCGTCTGCAGCGCCTGCTCGTAGTCCTGGCTGTCGTCGCCGAACACCGCGCGGCAGGCATCGAGCTTGCCGGCGTCGCGCACCAGCACATCCCAGAAGTAATGCCCGACCTCGTGCCGCAGATGGCCCAGAAGGGTCCGGTATGGCTCGCCCATCTGCTGCCGGCGCTGCTCGCGGGCGGCGTCGTCCGCCTCGGTCAGCGCAAGGGTGATCAACCCGTTGTCGTGCCCGGTCAGCACTTTCGGCCCCTGCGGCGTCGGCGGATCGGCCAGGATGTCGAATACCAGCCCGTGCTCGGGGTTCTCGCGCCGGTCGGCCAGCGGCAGGCGCAGCTTGAGCAGGGTGTAGAACAGCCGGTGCATCGCCAGCTCCAGCTTGCGCCACGCCTCCAGATTCGCGGTCACCGACAGGTCCGGGATGGTACGGTTGTGCCGGCAGGCGGCGCAGAACTGGTCGGACGAGTCGGCCGCGACCAGCCAGTTGCAGGCATCCTGCCCGGCGTTGACGCAGAACCGTACCGGCGCCTTCGGCTGGGCCAGCGTCTCCCAGTCGTCACCCTGCGGCTCCAGCGCCGTCAGCAGACCGCGTTTCGGCAGGTAGCCGAGCAGACGCCCGCACGCCTCGCAGGTGCGGTTCTCGAAATACAGCAGGTTCCGGCAGTGCTGGCAGACGAACAGCCGCATGGTCGTTCCTCGTGTGGCGGGAAGATGCCAGCCTAACCCCCCTCGCCTCCCGTTGGTTCCGCTTGCCGGTTGCGCGCCGGCGGGCGGCAGCCTATGCGGCGGCGCATGACCCTGGTGTATGTAATCGCCGGCGAACCGAGCGGCGATGCGCTGGGCGGCCGGTTGATGGCGGCCCTGCGGGCCAGCCGGCCCGACCTGCGCTTCGCCGGCATCGGCGGACCCATGATGCAGGATCAGGGCCTCGCTTCGCTGTTTCCGATGCGCGACCTGGCGCTGATGGGGTTGCTGGAGGTCCTGCCGCGGCTGCGCCTGCTGACGCGGCGGATCGAGCAGACGCGCGCCGACATCACCGCCAGGCGCCCGGCGCTGCTGGTGACCATCGACAGCCCTGGCTTCACGCTGCGCGTGCTGAAGGCCGTCGCACCGCTGGGCGTCCCACGCGCCCACTACGTCGCCCCGCAGGTCTGGGCGTGGCGGGAGAACCGCGTGCGCCGTTACCCGGGCCTGTGGGACACGCTGCTGTGCCTGCTGCCGTTCGAGCCGGCCTTCTTCGCCCGCCACGGCCTGCCGGCGCGCTTCGTCGGGCATCCGGTGCTGGAAAGCGGTGCCGACCGGGGCGACGCGGCGCGCTTCCGCGCCCGCCATGCGATCGGCAGCGACGCGGTCCCGCTGATCCTGATGCCGGGCAGCCGCCGCACCGAGACCAGCCGGCTGCTGCCGGTGCTCGGCCGCACGCTGGATCTGCTGCACGCGCAGATCCCCGGCCTGCTGCCGGTGGTCCCGGTGGCGACGGCCATGGAGCAGGCGGTCGCCGCCGGCACGGCCGACTGGAACCCGCGGCCGATCATCGTCACCGACGCCGCCGAGAAATACGACGCCTTCGCCGCCGCCGCCGCCGCGCTGACGAAGTCGGGCACCTCCACCCTGGAACTGGCACTGGCCGGCGTGCCGATGGTGGTGGCCTATCGGGTCAACCCGGTCACCGCCGCCATCGCCCGTCGCCTGGTGCGGGTGCGCTACGCCTCGATCCTCAATCTGATCGCCGATCGCCCGGTGATCCCCGAACTGATCCAGGATGCCTGCACACCGGGGCGGCTCGCCGCCACCCTGGCCCCGCTGCTGGGCGATCCGGCGGCGGCGGCGGCGCAGCGAAGCGCCTTCGGCCCGCTGCTGGCCGCGCTGCGCGCGCCCGAGGGCACGCCGTCGCAGGCCGCGGCGGCGGCGGTGCTAGGGCTGCTGGATCAAACCTGACGCGAACAACCGGGCGCGCGAGTTCGGCCATCGCCGTGCCCACCGCCAGAGCGGCCTCCAGCGCGCGGCGTCCGGCGGCGGCATCGACCATCACCGGCGCCCCGTCCAGCACCGCGGCGACGAAGGCGGCGTGTTCGGCGGCCAGCGAGTCGTGGTCTTCCCAGTCGATCTCCTCCATGCCGAAATCCGGCACGCCCGGCACCGCCTTGCCGCGCCCGCGCCCGACCACGCTGAGCCGGCGGTTGGCGAAATCCGCCGCCATGTAGCCGTCGCGGGTGAAGATGCGCATGCGCCGCTCGGTGCGCGCCGAGATGCGGCTGGCGGTGATCGTCGCCACCGCGCCGCTGACGAAGCGGATGCGGGCATTGGCGATGTCCTCGTGCGCCGAGGCGACCGCCGCCCCCACCGCATCGACGCTCTCGATCGGGCTGTCCACCAGCGCGAGCACGAGGTCGAGGTCATGGATCATCAGGTCGAGGATCACCGAGACGTCGGTGCCGCGCGGCTTGAACGGCGCGATGCGCGTCGCCTCGATGTAGAGGGGCGCGCCCATGCGGCCGAACAGCGCGCCATAGGCGGCCGAGAAGCGTTCGAGGTGGCCGACCTGCAACACAAGGCCGTGCTCGGCCGCGAGATGGGCGAGGTCGTCCGCCTGCTCCAGCGTCGCGGCGATCGGCTTCTCCACCAGCACGTGCTTGCCCGCCCGCAGCGCCGCGGCGGCAAGAGCGTGGTGGGCGTCGGCGGGGGCGGCGACGATCAGCGCGTCACAGGCGGCGATCAGATCGGGCAGCGCCAGCTCGGGCGCACCGGCCTCCCACCCCACGGTCCTGGCGCGTTCCTCGTCCGGGTCGTGCAGGCCGACCAGCGTGGCACGGTCGGAGGCGGCGACCTTCAGCGCGTGGTAGCGGCCGAAATGGCCGGCACCGGCGATGCCGATGCGCAGGCGCGGGCTGGACATGGCGATGATCCGACGACGGTGGTGCGGGTGATACGCAAGGCCCGCCGCCGCCGCAAGATCGGGGGCGCGCCGGCGGCGTCAGGACAGCGCCTTCTGATCGACCATCTTCCAGTTCGAGGGATCGACCCTGCACCAGTCGACCAGGTAATGGTTGTGCGTCTGGCCACCCTGCGCGAAGCGGATCCGGTAGGTCATCGTCCGGCAGGGCATGCCGTTCATCTCGAAGATGCGCGTCAGGGTGATGGAGCCTGCATTGTTCGTGCCAGGGTTGCGCCAGCGTTCCCTTGCGCCGACCGGCTGGCCTTCATAGAGCCGCCCCGCGGCGGCATGCATCCGGTCGAAATCGGACGCCGTGAGCATTGGCCAGACCGCCCCTGGCGGCAGCACCTGGGGCACCTGCGCGGCGGCGTCCGGCGCCCTTGCCAGCACCGCCACCAACACCGTCAGCGCCGTCATAACCAGGCAGACCCGTCTCATCATGGCAAACCTCCGCGGCGTCGGTTCGGGGATTGGTCGCCCGCCCGATCCCCGGCGGCGGCCTACTGCCTGCCATCATCGCCATCCGGTGTCAGCTTGCGTTGATCTGGATCAGGCCGCGCCGGCAGTCAGCGCAGGCGCAGAAAGCCGCCGTATCGGCGTGGGCCGCACCATGAATGTCGGTATATCGTCCTGGAGCGGGCGAAGG
>CAVZSZ010000003.1:0-752500 GCA_963778105.1 uncultured Pseudomonadota bacterium
TAGGATACGGTGGATCAGCGCGTGGTTCTCGGCGCTGACCGGCCATTCGAATTCCCGTCCGAGTACGTAGTGCGACACGTCCGCCGTCAGACGCAGGCCCGGCAAATGGTCCAGCAAATGCAGGGTGAACAGCAGGTCGGTCGTCATCCGGTTGCGGTGCGTTTCGATATTCAAGGCGACGCCCGCCTCCTCGGCCAGCCGCGTCCAACCCTGCAATAGCGGCAGACACGGCTCAAAGTCGTAGGGGCGCACATCGGGCTGCAGGTTGACGTGGTCGGCACCGTGCTCGCGCACCAGTGCCAGCACCGGCCTCAGATCCTCGATCGTCCGCGGATAGCACTGTGCCTGCCACGTCAGCCCATGGGCGCGAAGCACGCCCGTCACCTCGGCGACATAGTCAGGGTCGATGAAACGCACCCCCGCGCCGTCGAAACCGGCGTCGATGATCATCCGCAGCTTCTCGTCGAGCGCCCATTCCGCTCCGTCTGGCCGGCGTCGCTCCATGGCCCAGAGCGACTGATAGACACGGAATTCCTGCGTCATTGCGCCGGTAGACTTGCCGCGGTCGGCACGCGGCGCTCATCGCGAACGGCAATCACGAGCAGGCCGCCTGCCATGCCGAACAGCGCCAGCAGGCTGAAGGCGATCGTAAAATTATGGGTGAGGCCGTTCAGCCACCCCACCAGCGTCGGGCCAACAAAGCCGCCGAACAAATTGCCAACCCCGCCGATGAATGCGATCGCAGGGATCGAGACGCCCTGTGGAAGAATTTCCGTCGTCAGTGTGAAGATCAGGGGAAGATACATGTAGAGGAAGAAGCCCATTGCGGTGAACGCGACCATCTGCAGCGTTACCGATTGCGCGCCCAGTGTTGCACCGACCAGCAGCAGCAGGCCGATCATGATCATGGGGATGCCCGCATGCAGCCTCCGTTCCTGATACCGGTCGGAGCTGTGGGTGATCAGCAACAGCCCGATGATCGATGCCAGGTAGGGCAATGCGCTCAGCAATCCTATGGACGCAATTCCCAAGGCGCTGATCGACTTAAGTGCCGTCGGCAGCCACAGCGAGAAGCCGTAGCTGAGCATGTTGATCAGCGAGAACCCGCCGAGCAGCAGCCAGACCGAGCGATGGCGCAACACCACCGACCAGCGCTCCGTATGCTGGACGCCGAGGCTGTTCTGCTCCCGTGCCAGCGCCGCGGCCACGCGGTCGCGCTCGATCGGATCAAGCCAGGCGGCCTGCTGCAGCGACCGCGGGATCGCAAACCACCAGACGGCCGCCCACACCCACGCCGGCAGGCCCTCGAGCACGAACATGACCCGCCAATCATAATGCGCCAGGACGAAGCCGGAGATCGGGCCCGCGAGCAGCGCGCCCATCGGGATGCACAAATTCCACAGCCCGAATGCCCGTGCTCGCTCCGGCTTCAGGAACCATTGCGCCAGGAGCATCGAGGTGGACGTCCAGACCGGGCCTTCGGCTGCGCCCAGCAGGAAGCGGACCAGGAGCAGCTCGTCGAAGCTGCGTACCAGGCCGCTGAGCATGGCGAAGAAACCCCAGGCGATAAGCGAGAAGAACACCATCTTCCTCGCGCCGAACCGCGGCGCCAGCCAGCCGGCCGCGAGAAAGGTGACGAGGTAGCCCCAGAAGAATATGCCTCCGGCCAGGCCAGCCTCGGCGGGTGTCAACGCGAGAGTTTTGGACATGCTCGGGATCGCCAGGCCGATGTTGACCCGGTCGAAGTAGGAAATCGTGTACATCAGAAAGACTGCCGGGATGATCCGCATCCACCGGGCCCGCGACATCATCACCGTGGCTTCCATCGCCATCTCCTCCCATCGCGCCAGCATGGTCCGGCGTCGTTGCAACTGGGCCCGCCCACCTCATGATTCGCGCGTTGCGGGCTCGCGTCCTGCCCCTGAAATTCGCAGGCGAATTTCAGGCGGGACCAGGCCATTGACCTATTGAGCCAGTGTCCTCTTTGTATCTGAGGTTCGCATCGCGAACCTCAAATCAGGGCCACTAGGCTGCCTTGGTGAAATAGGACTTCTTCGACGCCGCCTGCGTCTCATAGATCGATCCCTGTCTGGCTGGCGGTGGCAGCGGCATGCGCACCGGCACCGGCTCAAGGCGCGGCGCGATGATCGAGCCGCCCGCGAGCAGCCGCGAGTCGAACTCGGTGAAATCCTTGACCCCGGCCAAGGGCCACGCATCACTCGCCGCCACTTCATACAGGAGCAGGTTGCGCGGGCGGTCCGATGTATTCAGCGCGGATCCGTGCAGCGCGCGCACGTGATGGAACGACATGCTGCCGGCCGGCCCTACGCAAGGGATGGCGCGCGCGATCTCCTCCTGGATCAGGTCGGGATCAATCAGCCCGGCAAACCGGCCATCCTCGCCGTGATGGTTCCAGACGGGCCCGGTGTGGGTGCCCGGCGTCACCAGCATCGGGCCGTTCGCCAGATCCGTGTCGTCCAGCAGGACGCCGATGGCCAGGATGTCGTCGTTGGTGTGGGGGTAGAACGCCCAATCCTGGTGCCACTCGACCGGTGAGCCGAAATGCGCCGATTTCATGTTGAGCTTGGAACCATGCAGGCGCAGACCCGGCCCGATCAGCCCGGTCAGGATCTCGATCACGGCTGGGCTGCGCACGATCTCGTCGAACACCGGGTCGACCAGATGCGGCGTCTTGATCCGGCGAACGCGCGGATGCTCCGCGCTATGCCCCGGTTCGAGGTCATAGACGCTGGTGTGCTCGGTTTCCCGGGCTGATGCGGCGACCAGGTCGGCGACGACCCGGCGCATCCTGTCGAGCGTGGCGTCATCGAGGACCTTGGGCACGATGATCACGCCGTCACGCGCATACGCTTGGACCTGACTGTCGGTAATCATGGCTTCCCCCTTCTCGTTTGAAAAATGATAGCGCTGTCATTCAGCCGAACGCAATGGCTGCGTGCATGATTTCCGCGCTTTGGCTAAGTAATCGGCCATGGATGGGTCTGACGAACGTGCGAGGGCCGCGCCGACGCTCGCTGCTGTTGCCGAGCGCGCGGGGGTATCGCCGATTACCGTGAGCCGCGTCCTGCGGCTGCCAGACCTGGTCTCGCCGTCCACGCGCGCGGTGGTACAGGCGGCATTGCGAGAACTCGGCTACGTGCCCAATCAGGTCGCCGGCTCCCTGGCCAGCGCGCGCACCCGATCGGTCGGCGTGCTGGTGCCGACCATCGCCAACTCGATCTTTGCCGATACGGTGCAGGGACTGTCTGATCGGCTGGAGCCGCTGGGGCTGGCGGTGATCCTGGCCCAATCGCGTTACGATGCCGAGCGGGAGGACCATATCATTGCCGCCCTGCTGGCCCGGCGCCCGGAGGCGATCATCATGGTGGGTTCCCCCGCCACTTCGGTGGGCGACCGGCTGCTGCGGCGCGCGGGCATCCCCGTCGTCGAGACGTGGGATCTGCCGCAGAACCCGATCGACGCTGTCGCCGGCTTCGACAATTATGCGGCCGGCGTTGCCGTCGCGGACCACCTGATTGCGCAGGGACGGCGCTGTCTGGCCTTCGTCGGCGGGGAGGACCCACGGGCGACACGGCGCTGGCTTGGCTTTGCAGAGACGACGCAGCGTGCTGGCCTGCCGGCCCCGCGACGCCACGTGCTGCCGCATGACATGTCCGCCGCTGCAGCGGCCGCCCCGGCACTGGCCGACGCAGACGCTGTATTCGCGGCCAGCGACGCGTTCGCGATCAACCTTTGCTTTGCGCTGCGCGATGCCGGGCGGCTGTGTGCCGGACCGCCTTCGGCTCAACCAGTGGCGGTGATCGGTCTTGGCGACCTGCAGATGGGCCGGATGATGTCTCCGCGCCTGAGCACGATCCGCGTCTACGGCACCGAGATCGGCCGTGCGGCGGCTGAACTGACGCTGGACCCGGCGGCGGAGCGTCGGGTGGATTTGGGGTTCGAACTGGTCGTCAGGGATAGCGGGTAGGTGACGGCACCCAGACATAGCCAAGCGAGCCTTGCCGGCTAGCCCTGGGCTCGTCCTGAAACCAGACCCCCACGGCCGTAGCGGCGCTCGACTTCGCCGCACCGGTCAACGCATCGGCAGCGGACGACTATGTGGATCGCAGGGTCCGGGGCGTCGAGTATTCATTGGCGCACCCCGCTCATCTGCGCCTCGGTCAGCTTGCCTTCCGCACCAGGAACTTTGCACGAGATCAGGCCGTGCACGCCTTGCCGACCGGATGCCCCGTCCGCGCAGCGGTCCAGCGGATGTAGCCCGTCGTTAGCGGATCTTGGATGGCAACACATGCAGGATGCCGCTGATGGCACGGCTATCGTCTACCCGTCCTGCACCCAGCGGGTTCCGCGGCAGCAGCGGCTGCCACTACCGATCATGCAGGATCCGACAACCAGTATTCGCCAGTTCCGGCTCCAAGCTGCACCATTCTGCGCGAATCGAAGAGCATCATCCGATTCCGGACACTGATTGGGTTTTGACCCTAGTGCGCCGCGGCGCGCAGCGCCGCCTGGACGGCGGCGTCGAGGGCATTGAGAAAGGCGGAGCGATCCGCCTTCGTCAGGGGCGCCGGGCCGCCTGTGGCGACGCCGATCTCCCGCAGATGGCGGCCGATCTCGCGCCCCGCCAAGGCGCCGCCGATGTTGTCCGGCGTCCAGACGCGGCCATTGTTCGAGACGGCCCGCGCGCCCTTCGCCAGGCAGCGTGCAGCAAGCGGTATGTCGGCGGTGACGCACACATCTGCCGGCCCGATCCGCTCGGCGATCCAGTCGTCCGCCACGTCCGCGCCCTCCGGCACCGTCACCATGCTCACATTGGGCAGCCCCGGCGGTCGGATCGGGCGGGAACCGTTGGAGACGACGAACACCGGCAGCCGCAGCCGGGTCGCCACACGAAACACCTCCTCCCGCACCGGGCAGGCGTCGCCGTCGACATAGACCGCTGTCACGCCAGCGCCGCCGCAATGGCGGCGTTCAGTGCGCGAACGCCCGCTGCCGGGCCGTCCGGGTGGCCCCACACCGCCGCGATCACCGCCAGGAAGTCGGCCCCGGCGCGGACCAGCGCGCCGCAATTCTCCGCGGTGATGCCGCCGATGGCACAGCACGGCAGCTGCATCAGGTCGGACCACCATGTCAGGATTTCTGGGTCGGCGAGCTTCGTGACGTCCTTGCTCGTGCTGGGAAAGAAGGCGCCGAAGGCGACATAGTCGGCGCCGTCTTCCCCCGCCTGCATGGCAAGGTCGCGGCTGGCGTGGCAGGTCACGCCGAGCATTGCATCGCCGATCAGCGCGCGCGCGGCGCGGGCCGCGGTGTCGGTCTGGCCGACATGCACGCCGTCGCAGCCGGTCTGGCGCACGAGGTCGGGCCGATCGTTGAGCAGGAAGGCAATGCCGCGCGCCTGCGCCACCGGCCGCAGCGCATCGATGGCGGAATGCCATGCGGCATCGTCCGCGTCCTTCAGGCGCAACTGCACCGCGGCGACGTCGCCACCGTCCAGCGCCGCGGCAAGGCGGTCGCGGAACGCCGCCGGATCGAAGGCCGGCGGGGTGATCAGGTACAGGCGGCAGCCGTCCTCAGCCATGCCAATCCTCGCCCCTTCGATCACACGTCATCGCCCGCGTCCTAGCCCGCGCCCCGCCCGGTGTCACGCCCACCGCCATGCAGCCAGGCATGGAGGCGACGGGCGGCGCCGGGGACGCCCAGGTCGAGTGCCGGCGGGGCGGCGGCGAGGACCTCGGCCCCCAGCCCGGCCGCTATGGCGACGACGGCTGCGCGGCTTGGCGCGGCGGCCTGCAGGACGATCGCCCGCTGGCCGATGCGCAACGCCGAGACCGCGAGGCCGCTGGCATCGGCGCAGTCCAGGATGTCGGCCGCGTCGCTGTCCGGTATCGCCGCCTGCGCCTGGCCTATCACCTCACGCCACCACAGGCAGCCGGCGAACAGCGCGGCCCCTTGCGCCGACAGCAGCACCACCGGCGCACCACTTGCCGCCCGCAATACGGTAACTGCATCCGCCAGCCCGTTGACGATAACGGCAGGCCGGTCCGTCATGCTTGACCTTCCATCGATTGCGGGCTTTCTGTCTCAGAATGTCTTGCGAATCCTGATCTTGCTCCTCGATACATTACAGCGGCGGAAGCGGCGGCATGGCGGAAACGGACGAGGACGGGGAAGCGGCAGCAGACCGGCTGGAAGCGGCGCTGGAACGCATCGCCGCGCTGGCCGGGCGTTCCGTTTCAGAAGCAAATGCGCCATCGACCGAGATGGCTTCGCCGTCGGCACACGCGTCGCCGGTGCCCGAGATTGCCGACCGCCTGGACGCATTGATTGCGCAACTGCGCCACGCGCTCGACACCCCGCCGAGCTGAACACCACCGGAGAAGGAGCGCGCGATGGCACAGGTCACCGTTCGCATCAATGGCTATGCCTATACCGTCGGCTGCCAGGATGGCGAGGAGCAGCACCTGCTCCAGATGGCCGAGCAGGTCGAGCGGCGCATCGACAGCATCAAGGCGGTGGCCGGACAAAGCGGCGAGTCGCGGATGCTGGTCATGGCCGCCCTGCTGATGGCCGACGACCTGTTCGAGATGGGTAAGTCGCTCCGGCAAGCGCAGGTATTGGCACAGTCCGGCCAACCGGGCGATGTCGGCCCGACAGCGCCGACACCCGATACGAAGCTGAACCGGCGGATCGGCAAACTGGCCAAGCGCGCCGAGGACATTGCAGCGGAGCTCGGCCAGCCTTAGGTAGGGAAGGCGGGGCTGCCCGGTGCGTCAGGCAATTCATCCCCTGGGCCGATAAGCATCCTCCAGGGCGCTGGCGCTGTCGGGATCGTGGTCTCGGTATCCGGTGCCCACCTGCACAAGCAGGCTCTGGGAGGGTGAGACGCCAACGGCCATGGCGGCTCCGCACATTTCTTCCGATCTCGACGCGCTGAAGGCGGCGGCCCGGGCACGGGCGCTGCGGGCGCGCGCCGGGTGCGATCCGGCACTGGGGGCGATGCTCGGTGGGCATGTGCTGCAATCGGCGCTGCTCCGGCCCGGCGAGGTCGTGGCCGGCTTCTGGCCGCTGGCCGGGGAGATCGACATCCGCCCCCTGCTGCACGCACTGGCGGCGCGCGGTCACGCCGTGGTGCTTCCGGTGACGCCGAAGCGCGGGCTGCCGCTGACGTTCCGCCGCTGGCAGCCAGGCGATGCGATGCCGACGGGGCGGTTCGGCACGGTGCTGCCGCAGGGTGAGCCGCTGGAGCCTGCGCTGGTCCTGGTGCCATTGCTGGCCTTCGACCGGCATGGCCACCGGTTGGGCTATGGTGCCGGCTATTACGACCGCACTCTCGCCGCCCTGCCCGACGCGCGCGCGCTGGGCTGCGCCTTCGCGGCGCAGGAACTGGACAGCGTGCCGGTGGGGCCGCATGACGTGGCGCTGCCCGCCATTGCGACGGAGCGGGGCATCATCACCTGCACGTCAGCATCGAACGAAGGCGGATAGACCGCATGCGCATCCTTTTTCTCGGCGACACGGTCGGCCGCACCGGCAGGGAGGCCGCGGCGGCGGCGCTGCCCGGGCTGCGGGCGGCGCTGAGGCTCGATCTGGCGATCGTGAACGCCGAGAACGCCTCGCATGGGTTCGGTCTGGCGCCCGGAGATGGCGCGGGCGCTGTTCGAGGCCGGGGCCGACGTGATCACGCTCGGCAATCACGCCTGGGACCGGCGGGAGATCGTGCCCTACATCGCCGCAACCCCGCGGTTGATCCGGCCGCTGAACTTTCCGCCGGGGACGCCGGGCGCGGGATCGGTGCTGGTCGCGCTGCCCGACGGGCGCAGCGCGCTGGTGCTGAACGTGATGGGACGGCTATTCATGGACCCGCTGGACTGCCCGTTCCGCACCACCGCCGAGACGCTGGCGCGATACCGGCTGGGCGGCAGCGTCGCGGCCATCGTGGTCGACATGCACGCCGAGGCGACCAGCGAGAAGATGGCCTATGCGCACAGCTTCGACGGCGCGGTGTCGCTGGTCGTGGGCACGCACACGCATTGCCCGACGGCGGATCATCAGGTGCTGCCGGGGGGCACCGCGTTCATGTCGGATGCCGGGATGTGCGGCGACTACGACAGCGTGATCGGCATGCAGAAGGATGCGGCTGCGCAGCGCTTCTGGCGCAAGATGCCCGGCGAGCGGTTGGCCCCGGCCGAAGGCGAGGCGACGGTCTGCGGCGTGTTCGTCGAAACCGATCCAGCCACCGGCCTTGCGATGCGCATCGCGCCGGTCCGCATGGGCGGCAGGCTGTCACCGGCGATGCCGGCGGCCTAACAGCGATGACTATCCTTCCGCTTACGACTGCTCAGTGACGCTGCCGCGGTCCACGGTGCTTCCGCCTGGACAGCCGGGAGCGGAGACCGATGCGATCCCGCATCGCATCACGTTCCCGTTCCGCGTGTGACGGCCCAGGATCAAGCTGGGCCGCCCGTAGCCCAGGTGCCGGGCAGCAGAAGCGCCTTGTAGGCCGTGCAAGGTTCTTGAGACGGTCAGGACGTGATCGTCTGGATGGATTCGAAGCCCTCGAACTCGGGATGGCCGAGATAGAGCGGCTTGTTCTGCCCTGCCCCGCTATGCGCCATGCGGAAGGCCTCGGACCGCGTCCAGGCCTCGAAATCCGCGCGGCTGCGCCAGACCGTGTGCGACGAATACAGCACGTGGTCGTCCTTTGCCGGGCCGCGCAGCAGGTTGAACTCGACGAATCCGGGCACGTCGGCCAGGTAAGTGTCACGGCTGGTCCATACCTCCTCGAAGGCGCGCTCGTTGCCCGGTATGATCTTGAAGCGGTTCATCGCGATGAACATTGGCTCTCCGTCCGGCTGGATGTGAGGCACTCTGCGCCGTGCTGTGCCACTTGGCTATTTTGCGCCGCATCGGCGCGGCTCAAGGCCGTGCCTTGACGAAGTCGTGCGCCATCCCGCAGGAACCCTGCGCATCGACCACAACAGTTCCGCGATCACCATCATGGCCGGCCATTCCCAGTTCAAGAACATCATGCACCGCAAGGGCGCGCAGGACGCGCGCCGTGCGCGGCAGTTCGCCAAGATGATCCGCGAAATCACCGTCGCCGCCCGGCAGGGGCTGCCCGATCCGGCAGCCAACCCCCGCCTGCGCGCGGCCGTCGCCGCCGCGCGCGCCGCCAACATGCCGAAGGACACGGTCGACCGCGCGATCAAGAAGGCGGCGGGCGGCACGCCAGGGCGAGGACTACGTCGAGGTCCGCTACGAGGGCTACGGCCCGGCCGGCGTCGCGGTGATCGTCGAGGCGCTGACCGACAACCGCAACCGCACCGCCTCGCGACGTCCGCGCCGCCTTCGCCAAGCACGGCGGCGCGCTGGGCGAGACGAACTCGGTGAGCTTCATGTTCAACCGGCTGGGCGTGATCCGCTACCCGGCAGGTGCGGCCAGCGACGATGCCATGCTGGAGGCGGCGATCGAGGCCGGCGCCGACAACGTCGAAAGCGACGCCGAGGCGCACGAGATCACCTGCGCGGTCGAGGATTTCTTCGCGGTGCGCGACGCGCTGGAGACGCGCTTCGGCGCGCCGGAGACGGCACGGCTCGACTGGCGCCCCGCCACCACCGTGACGCTGGACGAAGACCGCGCCGCCGCCGTGCTGAAGCTGCTCGACGCGCTGGAGGACAACGACGACGTGCAGAACGTCTACGCCAATTTCGACATTCCCGACGCGGTGATGCAGAACCTGTCCGCCTGGAGACTTCCGCAAGGCGATTCGCGCATGGCCACGCTGCTGGGCATCGATCCGGGCCTGCGCTTCACCGGCTGGGGGGTGATCGAGGTGGACGGCAACCGGCTGCGCCACGTCGCCGACGGCGTGATCGCGACCGACGGCGGCCGATACCGTGCCGGCGCGGCTGCGGGCGCTGCACGATGCGCTGGCCGCGCTGCTGGCTGCGTGGCGGCCGGATGAGGCGGCGGTCGAGGAGACCTATGTCAACCGCAACGGCACGGCGACGCTGAAGCTGGGCTATGCCCGCGGCGTGGCGCTGCTGGCGCCGGCGCTGGCCGGCATACCGGTCGCCGAATACGGCGCCAAGGCGGTGAAGCTGGCGGTGGTGGGCACCGGCGGCGGCCGACAAGGCGCAGGTGCAGATGATGGTGCGCCGGCTGCTGCCGGGGGCGACGCTGCGCCGCGCCGATGCCGCGGACGCGCTGGCGGTGGCGATCTGCCATGCGCATCACCGCGCCAGCCCGCCGGGCCTGGACGGCCGGCACGGTGATGGCGTGATCGCCCAGCTGACCGGGCGGATCGACGCGGTCGAGGCCGATACGAGCTGCGTCATCGATGTCGGCGGCGTCGGCTATCTGGTGCAGGCCTCCACCCGCACGCTCGGCGCGCTGCCGGCGGCGCCAGCGACCGTGGCGCTGCTGATCGAGACGCATGTGCGCGAGGACGCGATTCTGCTGTACGGCTTCGCCGATCCGGCCGAGCGCGACTGGTTCCGGCTGCTGACCACGGTGCAGGGGGTGGGCGCCAAGGTGGCGCTGGCCATCCTGTCGGCGCTGTCGCCGCGCGACCTGGTGGCGCGATCGCCGGCGGCGACCGCGCCAGCCTGACCCGCGCGCCGGGCGTCGGCGCCAAGCTCGCGGTGCGGCTGCTGACGGAGCTGCGCGACAAGGCCGGCGCGATGCCGGCCGGCACCGAGCCTTCGCCGCGGTCGCCGCCGGTGCGGCAGCGGGGCGTGACCGACGGATGCGCTGTCGGCGCTGGTCAATCTGGGCTACCGGCGGCCGGAGGCGCAGCCGGCGGTGGCGCGGGTGCTCGAGCGGCTGGGTGAGGCGGCGGCGCTGGACGCGGTGATCCGCGACAGCCTGAAGGAACTGGCGCCGAGGAACCTGTCGTGAGCCCGCCGGAAACCGACGACCGCGCCGTGTCGCCCGCGCGCGGCGAGGATGACGCGGCCGAGGCCAGCCTGCGGCCGCAGACCCTGGCCGAGTTCGTCGGCCAGCAGGCCAGCCGCGAGAATCTTGCGATCTTCATCCAGGCGGCGCGCGGCCGCGGCGAGGCGCTGGACCACGTGCTGCTGCACGGCCCGCCCGGGCCTGGGCAAGACCACGCTGGCGCAGATCGTCGCCCGCGAGCTGGGCGTGGGGTTCCGCGCCACCTCGGGCCCGGTGATCCAGCGCGCCGGCGACCTGGCCGCGATCCTGACCAATCTGCAGCCGCGCGACGTGCTGTTCATCGACGAAATCCACCGCCTGCAGCCGGCCATCGAGGAAGTGCTCTATCCGGCGATGGAGGATTTCCAGCTCGACCTGATCATCGGCGAGGGGCCGGCGGCGCGCTAGCGTGCGCATCGACCTGCCGCCGTTCACCCTGGTCGGCGCCACGACGCGCGCCGGGCTGCTGGCGACGCCGCTGCGCGACCGCTTCGGCATTCCGCTGCGGCTGGTGTTCTACACGCCGGACGAGCTGCGAGCTGATCGTCGCGCGCGGCGCCGCGAAGCTCGGCATGCGACCTGACGCCGGACGGCGCCGCGGAGATCGCCCGCCGCTCCCGCGGCACGCCGCGCATCGCCGGCCGCCTGCTGCGCCGGGTGCGCGATTTCGCCGCGGTGGCCGGGCGACGCCCGGTCGACGCGCGCCATCGCCGACGCCGCGCTGACCCGGCTGGAGGTCGATGCGCTCGGCCTCGACGCGATGGACCGCCGCTATCTGCGCCGCATCGCCGAGCACCATGCCGGCGGCCCGGTCGGGGTCGAGACGCTGGCCGCCGCGCTGGCCGAGGCGCGCGACACGCTGGAGGATGTGATCGAGCCGTATCTGATCCAGGAGGGGCTGGTCCTGCGCACCAGCCGCGGCCGCATGCTGGGCGAGCCGGGCTGGCGGCATCTCGGCCTGACTCCGCCGCCGCGGCCGCCGACGGCCCGATGGCGCAGCTCGACCTGCTGCCGCGAGGATGAATGAACGGCAATTCCGCCTCCATCGCGGTGCAGCGGCCGCATCGCTACACGCTGCGGGTCTATTACGAGGACACCGATGCCGGCGGCGTCGTCTATCACGCCACCTATCTGCGCTTTGCCGAGCGCGCGCGCACCGAAGCGCTGCGCGACCTGGGCATCCCGCATGCGGAGCTGGTGGAGCAGTACGGCCTGATGTTCATGGTGCGGCGCATCAAAGTGGACTATCTGCGCCCCGCCCGGCTCGACGAATCGCTGGTCGTGGTGACCGAGCCGCTGGCGGTCGGCGCCGCCTCGGTCGACGCTGCGCCAGACCGTCGACCGATCGCCGACGTGCCGGGGCCGTGCGCGGTGCTGGAGGTCGGGCTGGCCTGCGATCCGGATCGACACGCAGCGGCCGGGCGCGGCTGCCGGCGCGCTGGCGGGAGACGCTTGACAGGCGCATGCTGGCCGGCGGCGGATGCGTGAGACCGAGACGAGGAGATGCCAGGTGGATCGGGCAGTTGACGCGGCTTACACTGGGGGCTGCCGGCGGGCGACCTGTCGCTCTGGGGCCTGTTCATGCAGGCCGACATCGTCGTCAAGCTGGTGATGCTCGGGCTGCTGGCGGCCAGCGTCTGGGTCTGGGCGATCGTGTTCGAGAATGGTCGTCGCTGCGCCGCGTGAACAAGCGCGGCCGACGGGTTCGAGGACCGGTTCTGGTCCGGCGGCAGCCTGGACGACCTGTACGAGCAGGAGGGCACCAAGCCCGGCGCACCCGATGGCCGCGGTGTTCGGCGCGGCGATGGCCGAGTGGCGGCGCAGCGCGCGCGTGGCCGGCGCCGATGTCAGCCATGCCGGCGTGCGCGAGCGCGTCGACCGCGCGATCACGGTGACGGTGCAGCGCGAGATGGAGCGGCATGGAGCGCTGGATGATCTTCCTGGCCTCGGTCGGCGCGACCGCGCCGTTCATCGGGCTGTTCGGCACCGTCTGGGGCATCATGCACAGCTTCTCGGCGATCGCCGCGATGCACAACACCAACCTCGCGGTGGTCGCGCCCGGCATCGCCGAGGCGCTGTTCGCCACCGCGATCGGCCTGGTCGCCGCGATCCCGGCGGTGCTCGCCTACAACAAGATCAGCACCGACCTGGCGCGCTTCGCCGGCCGGCTGGAGGGCTTCGGCGCCGAGTTCGGCGCCATCCTGTCGCGCCAGAGCGAAGAGCGGGCCTGAACCATGGCCGGATTCGCTCAACGGCAGCCCCGGGCGACGGACGGCGCGGCCGCTACCGGCCGCTGGCCGAGATCAACGTCACGCCGCTGGTGGACGTGATGCTGGTGCTGCTGATCATCTTCATGGTGACGGCGCCGCTGATGACCTCCGGCGTGCCACGTGGATCTGCCGAAGACCACCGCGGCGCCGATCAACTCCGACAGCCAGCCGCTGACCGTGTCGATCGACGCGCAGGGCGCGATCTTCCTGCAGGACCAGCAGGTGCGATCTGTCCGAACTGGTCGACCAAGCTGCAGGCGATCGCGCAGAACAACGCGGACCGCCGCATCTTCGTGCGCGGCGACAAGGACCTCGCGTATGGCCGGATCATGGAGGTGATGGGCACCATCACCCAGGGCGGCTTCACCAAGGTGGCGCTGCTGGCCGAGCAGCCGCGGCGCCCAGCACCCGCCGGTTCCGGCACGGCGCCCGCGCTGGCCGCGCCCTCGGTGCCGGCACCCGCATCGTCGTCGCCCGCTCCCTCGGCCCCCGGCTGCCTCGGCGCCCTCGGCTCCAACCCGGAAGGGCGGGTGAGACCCTGGCGCAATGCGCGAACGGATGAGCCGGGATCTGCGCCGGGGCGCCATGGTCTCGGGCGCGCTGCATGTCCTGGTGGTGCTGCTGCTGCTGTTCGGCTTGCCGTTCGAGCAAGCCGCCGGAGCCGCCGCCGCCGGAGACCGCGGTCGCCATGGTATTCGACGGCACCGCCGCGACATCGATGAAGGCGCCGACGCCGGCGGCCGTGCCGGCGCCCGCCAACACCCCGGAACCCAGCCAGGCGCCCCCGGCGCCGACGCCGCCCAAGCCGGCGCCCGAGGCACCGCCTCCGCCGCCGCCGCCGCCCCCGCCACCTCCGCCGCCACCGCCGCCGGCCCCCACCCCGCCGACGCCGGCACCGCCGGTGCCGCAGCCGCCGCCCACGCCCTCGCCCGAACCGGCACCGGCCCCACCGCCGCCGCCCGCACCGCCGACGCCGCCGCCGCCGAAACCCGAGCCGCCGCTGCCGGTGCCGCCCTTGCCGGTGCCGCCGCCGCCAGAACCCTCGACCACGCCGGCGCAGAACAGCCAGCCCAACCCGACGAAGAACCCGGCGCCGGAGAGCAACGCGCTGGAGAACACGCTGGAGAAGCTGCGCGCCATGCAGCGGCAGACGCAGCCGCCGAAGGCCGCCTACAACCCGGCGCGCGGCGGCGCGCCGAACGGCGGCGGCAACCCGCAGGGCAACGACACCGCCGCGCTGACGCTGGCCCAGCGCGGCGCGATCGGCGACCAAGTGCGGCGTTGCTGGATCGGACGATCCGGGAATGCTCGACCTGGACAAGATGCAGGTCCTGCTGACCGTGATGACCGATGCCAGCGGCGTGGTCAGGGAGGCGGTCGTGGCGCCGGCGGACCAGGGCCGGGTGGCGGCCGACCCGCGGCTGCGGGTGTTCAGCGAACGGGCGATCCGCGCCGTGCTCGATCCGCAATGCGCCAACCTGCCGCTGCCGCCCGCGTTGCTGGGGCAGAACCGGGTCTTCACCTTCCGGTTCAGTCCCTGATGGAACTCAGTCGAGGGGAGCCACCGCCATGATCGATCCGACCCGCCGCCTGTTCGCCCGCCGCCCGCTGCTGCACGGGTATGGCAGGCTCCGCCGCCGATCCTCGGCATGCCCCGCGCGGTGATGGCGCAGCCTGCACCGCCGCCTTCCGGCGCCGCGGCCCCGGCCGGCGGCGGTAGCGGGCCGACAGCGGTCATCGACGTCAACCGCGCGCGCGCAGCACCGATCCCGATCGCCATCCCGCCGCTGGCAGGCGATGACGCTGGGCAGCGCAGATCGCCAGCGTGGTGACCGCCGACCTGGCACGCAGCGGGCTGTTCCGGCCGATCAACCCGTCGGCCTTCATCCAGGCTTCGGCGGGTGCCGGCGACGTGCCGAACTTCCAGAACTGGAAGGCGATCGGCGCGCAGGCGCTGGTGACCGGGAAGGCCGAGCAGCAGGGCGGCGGCAAGGTGCGCGTCGAGTTCCGGCTGTGGGACGTGCTGCCGCAGACGCAGATCCAGGGCACCGCCTACACCACCAACCAGAGCAACTGGCGGCGCATCGCGCACATCATCGCCGACGTGATCTATGAGCGGCTGCTGGGCGAGAAAGGCTATTTCGACACCCGCATCGTCTATATCGCCGCCACCGGCCCGCGCGACCGGCGCATCAAGCGCCTGGCGATCATGGACCAGGACAGCGAGAACAACCGCTTCCTGACCGACGGCACCTGGCTGGTGCTGACGCCGCGCTTCCATCCGACGCAGCGACGAGATCGCGTTCATGAGCTACGCCAACAACCGCCCGCGGGTCTATCTGTTCGACCTGGGCACCGGGCGGCAGCAGGTGCTGGGCGATTTCCAGGGCATGACATTCGCGCCGCGCTTCAACCCCGACGGCAACAGCGTGATCATGGCGGTCACGCGCGGCGGCGGGTCGGACATCGTGACCGTCGACTTGGCCAGCCGGGCGACGCGCCGCCTGACCAATTCCGGCGCGATCGACGTGAGCCCGTGCTACAGCCCGGACGGCTCGCAGATCGTCTTCAACTCCGACCGCGGCGGCGACCAGCAGCTCTACGTCATGGGCGCGGGCGGCGGCGCAGCGACGCGCATCAGCTTCGGCAAGGGACGCTACGCCACGCCGGTGTGGTCGCCGCGCGGCGACCTGATCGCCTTCACCCGCTTCGGCGGCGACATGGGCAACTTCGCCATCGGCGTGATGCACCCCGACGGCAGCGGGGAGCGCATCCTGTCGGAAAGCTGGTCGGTGGAGGGCCCGACCTTCGCGCCGAACGGCCGGGTGATGGCGTTCTGGCGCGACACCCAGGCGGGCGCGGGCGGCCGCGGCTACTCCTCGCGCCTGGTCTCCATCGACATCACCGGCTTCAACGAGCGGGTGCTGCCGACGCCGACCGATGCTTCCGATCCGGCGTGGTCACCGCTCGCCGGGTGAGCGCATCGGCATCATCACGACCGAGGTGAGTTCCTGCACCACCTTGTCGTGCTGGTTGAAGGTGACGGTGCGCGTGGTGACGAGGCCGCGGCCGGGCTGACTGCGCGAGGGCCGTGCCGCCAGCACCTCGATGGTGATGCGCAGCGTGTCGCCGGGCAGCACCGGACGGGGCCAGCGCATCGCCTCGACCCCCAGGCCCATGCCCCCACGAGCGATCACCAGGGTTTCCGCCACCAGCCGCATGGTGACGCTGCCGGTATGCCAGCCACTGGCGCACAGGCGTCCGAACTGGCTGGCGGCAGCCGCGGCCTCGCTCAGATGCGCCGGCTGCGGATCGAATTCGCTGGCGAAGGTGATAATCCGGTCGCGCTCCATGCGGATCGCACGCGCCGAGTGCAGCACGCGGCCCACCGGCATGTCCTCGAACATCAAGCCTTCCTGCGGCGCCGTCGTCCCGGTCATGCGGTCATCGCCTCTTATGGTTTTGTCGCCGATACTGGCTGACGGCCCGAATCGGAATGCTGCCCATGTCGATCGACCCTGCCGTCCTGCTGTCCGGCGTGGCCGCCGCCGCCGCGCTCGCGGCACTGCTGACGGTGCTGATCCTGGTGCCGCGCCAGGCGGCACTTGTCCAGCGCGTGCGCCTGCTGGCCGAGCAGGCAGTCGCCGGCACGCGTGCGGAGGCGGAAACCACGCGCGCCGCGCTGCGCACCACCGGCACCGAGACGGCCGAGCGGCTGGCCGCGCTGCGCGGGGCGCTGGACACCGGCATCGAGCAGGTGCGCACCACGCTGTCGCGCGAGCAGGGAGAGTTACGGCTGGCGCTGGCTGATGGGCAGGCGAAGACCGCGGGCATGATCGGGGCACAGTTCGACAGCACGCGCACCCTGCTGGAAGCCAAGCTGAAGGAGATGCGGGAGGGCAACGAGGCCAAGCTCGCAGACATCCAGAAGACGGTGAACGAGCAGCTGAACGCGGCCGTCGAGAAGCAGATGCAGACCAGCTTCGCCCGCGTGATCGACCAGTTCACCGCGGTGCAGAAGGCGATGGGCGACGTGCAGGCGGTGACGGCGCAGATCGGCGACATCAAGCGGCTGTTCTCCAACGTCAAGACGCGCGGTGGCTGGGGCGAGACGCAGGTGCGCGCGATGCTCGACGACGTGCTGCCGGGCGATGCGTACGAAACCAACCGCAAGATCCGCCCGGACAGCAACGACGCGGTGGAGTTCGTGGTGCTGATGCCGGTGCGCGGCGAGGTGCGCCCGCTGCTGCCGATCGACGCGAAGTTCCCCGTCGAGGACTACGAGCGTCTGCTGGCGGCATCGGACGCCGGCGATGCCGAGGCCGAGCGCACTGCACGGCGCGGCCTGGAGCGCCGCATCCGCGACGAAGCGGCGAAGATCCAGACGAAATACATCTACCCGCCGGTGACGGTGGAGTTCGCGATCCTCTATCTGCCCACCGACTCGCTGTACGCCGAGGTGGCGCGCATTCCCGGCCTGATCGACGACCTGGGCCGCGTCAACCGCGTGCTGGTGATGGGACCCAGCCTGTTTCCAGCGCTGCTGCGGACCATCCAGTTGGGTTTCGTCACCCTCGCGCTGGAGCAGAAGGCCGACGAGATCCGCCACCTTCTGGGCGCCACGCGCACCGAGATGGTGAAGATGGACGACGTGCTCAGCCGGCTGTCCAAGCAGGCCGGCACGATGAGCGACACGATCGACAAGGCCCGCGTGCGTACCCGCGCCGTTACGCGGAAATTGAAAGGTCTCGAACAGGTGGACGCCGCGCGCGCCGACGCGCTGCTCGGCCTGGACGATGCCGCAGAGATGGCGGCCGAGGAGGAGTAAGGCGGCCTGTCCCTGAACCGCGATCGCGCGATAGGGGTTTAGGCCGGGCGCATGAGGCGATGCTGTTTGCGGCCAGCGGACAGCTTGATCGTGCCGGCACGCAGGTCGGCGGCGGACAGCATCGCGGCCTCGTCGGTGATCGGGGTGTCGTTGGCGCGGGCGCCGCCGCCGCGGATAAGGCGCCGGGCCTCGCCATTGCTGGCGGCCAAGCCCGCCAGCACGAACAGGCGGAACGCCGGGATGCCGGCGGCGAGTTCCTCCCGCGGGACATCCACCGTGGGCGGCGCCTCGGTCTCGGCGTCCTCGCCGTGGGCGAGGCGCGTCGCCTCGCTGGCGAGCAGCTTCTTAGCTTCGTTCAGCTCAGCGCCTTCGAGCTTTTCCAGGCGCGCGATCTCGGCCAGCGGCAGGTCGGTGAACAGACGCAGGAAGCGGCCGACATCGGCATCCTCCACGTCGCGCCAGAACTGCCAGTATTCGTGCGCCGAGAGCTTGTCGGAGGTAAGCCACACCGCTCCCCTCGCCGACTTGCCCATCTTGGCACCGGATGCCGTGGTGATCAGCGGCGTGGTCAGGCCGAACACCTGCTTGCCTTCGGTCCGGCGCACCAGATCGACCCCCGAGACGATGTTGCCCCACTGGTCCGAGCCGCCCATCTGCAGCGTGACGTCATGGCGGCGGAACAGCTCCCGGAAATCGTAGCTCTGCAGGATCATGTAATTGAATTCGAGGAAGGTCAGCGGCTGCTCGCGTTCCAGCCGCAGCCGCACGCTGTCGAAGGACAGCATGCGGTTGATGGTGAAATGCACACCGACTTCGCGCAGCAGCGGAATGTAGCCGAGGGCGTCGAGCCAGAGCGCGTTGTCCGCCATCAGCGCGTCGGTCGGAGCTGCGGCCGAAGCATCCGATGCGAACCGCACGAAGGGGGCGAAGCAGCGCAGGATGCCGGCCTTGTTGGCCTGGATCTGCGCGTCGCTGAGCAGCTGTCGGCTTTCGTCCTTGCCGGACGGATCGCCGATGCGCGTCGTGCCGCCGCCCATCAGCACCAGCGGGCGATGGCCGTGGCGCTGCATCAGGCGCAACAGCATGATCTGCACCAGGCTGCCGACATGCAGGCTGTCTGCGGTGCAGTCGAAGCCGATATAGCCGGTCACGACGCCGGCGCGCAGGGCGGCGTCCAGCGCCTCGGTGTCGGTGCACTGAAAGACGAAGCCACGTTCGGTGGCTTCGTGCATGAAATCGCTGGTCGGCATCGGCAGCCCCGTCAGAAGAAAGTGCGGCGAGGCGCCCGCGCGTCAGTCCGCGGCGAGCGCCATCGCGCGGCGGGAGATCGCCTTGCCGACATGATCGTCGACGGCCTCCGCGACCCGGTCGGCATGGTCGGCGAACACGTGGTCCGCCCCTTCCATGACGCGGTAGTCTACATGGACGCCCTTCTGGGTGTTCAGCTTGTCGACCAACTTGCGCACTGCGGGCTCGGGCACCAGTTCGTCGCTGTCGCCGTGCAGCATCAACCCGCCGCAGGGACAGGGGGCAAGGAAGCCGAAATCATAGTGATTGGCCGGCGGTGCGACGCTGACCCAGCCCGAGATTTCCGGCCGGCGCATCAGCAGCTGCATGCCGACGAAGGCGCCGAACGAGTAGCCGGCGATCCATAGCCCGCCGGAGTTCGGGTTGACCGCCTGCATCCAGTCGAGTGCCGCCGCCGCGTCGCCAATCTCACCGATGCCGCCGTCGTAGCGGCCCTGGCTGCGGCCCACGCCACGGAAGTTGAAGCGCATGACCGAGCAGCCGAGCTTCTGAAACGACTGGTACATCGCATAGGTGATGCGGTTGTTCATCGTGCCACCGTGCAGCGGATGCGGGTGCAGGATGAGCGCCACGGGCGCACCTTGTTCCTTGGAGTGGTGGTAGCGCCCCTCCAGCCGACCATCGGGTCCGGCGAACATCACCTCAGGCATGGTGTTCCGATTTCCGTTTCCTGTGTGGTGTCCGAGGCATCTCAGGCGATCGGCACGATCACCCGTTTCCCCGGACTTCAAATCGCAGATATGGTCGTCTCCAAAGCCCCATGAACCGGTCCCGGTGCCCCGGCGGGAGCAAAGAGGAACACCTGAGCGGCGTTCCCGACCCCGGCGCCCCAAGCGCCATCTGGTCTGCTTGCTCCGTCGCGTAAGGTCCCCGGATCGGCCACATCCAACCGGTTTCGGCCCGGTGGCGTTTCCAGAGTATAGGAGGGCGGGCCGTCCCATACATAATGGAATTGTCGCATGGCTTTCATGTTTCTCATGGCGGTGCGTCGCTGCAATAGCGATTTTGCGATGCAATACAAATGCATGGCAGCATCCACTCGGGTGCGTGCCCAGGCGTGATCTACCTCGACGCCAACGCCAGCGAGCCGCTTCGGCCGGAAGCCAGGGCGGCGCTGCTGGCCGCCTCGACACGCTCGGCAATCCATCCTCGGTGCACCGCGCCGGGCGCGCGGCGCGCCGAATCCTGGAGGATGCGCGGGAGGCGATCGCCGCCCGCTTCGGCGCCAGCCCGGCCGCGACGGTGTTCACCTCGGGCGGCACCGAGGCCGATGCGCTGGCGGTCCATGCGCTGACCGCGGCGATCGGGCCGGGTGCCAGGGTCATCACGGGGGCGACCGAGCACGACGCGGTCCGCGCTGCCGCCCCCGAGGCGGCGGTCCTGCCGGTGGACGCCGAGGGCGTCGCCGACCTGGATGCGCTGGAGACGCTGCTGACCGCGGGCGGGCCGGCGCTGGTCTGCCTGATGCTGGCCAACAACGAAACCGGCGCGATCCAGCCGATCGCCGCGGCCGCCGCGATCTGCCGGCGGCATGGCGCGTATGCTGCATGTCGACGCGGTGCAGGCCGCCGGGCGGATGGCGGTCGATCTGGCCGCGCTGGGCGCCGACATGCTGGCGGTGTCATCGCACAAGTTGGGCGGTCCGCTGGGTGCCGGCGCGCTGCTGCTGGCGCCGCGACTGGCATCGATCGCGCCCGCTGATCGCCGGCGGCGGCCAGGAACGCGGCCGGCGCGGCGGCACGCCCGCACTGCCGGCCATCGCCGGGTTCGCCGCCGCCGCGTCCCAGGCCGGCCCCGATCCGGAAGAAATGGCCAGGCTGCGCGACGCGATGGAGGACGCCGCCGTCGCCGCAGGCGCGGTTGCCATCGGCGCCGGCGCCGCGCGGCTGCCGAACACGACCTGCCTGGCGCTGCCCGGCGTGCGGGCGGATGCGCAGGTGATCGCGCTCGACCTGGCCGGCTTCGCGGTCAGCGCGGGCGCGGCGTGCAGCTCCGGCAAGGTGGCGCCCAGCCATGTGCTGGCGGCGATGGGCCTCGGTGCCCTGGCCGGGGAGGCGATCCGCGTGTCGCTGCCCTGGAACGTGCGAGCGGACGATGTGCGCGCCTTCAGCACCGGCTACGCCGCGATGGCCGCGCGGCTGCGCCCGGCGCTGGCAGCACAGCCGGCCTGAGCCTACATGCCTCGGATGGATGCGATGCAGGAGGCGATGCCGCCCCGCCCGAACCGGCCGGTCTACCTGGACAACCAGGCGACCACCCGCTGCGACCCGCGCGTGCTGGAGGCGATGCTGCCCTACTTCACCGAGGCCTACGGCAACCCGCACAGCGCCGAGCACGCCATGGGCCTCGCCGCCGAGGCGGCGGTCGAGCAGGCGCGTGCCGAGGTGGCCGCGCTGCTCGGCGCCGAGCCGCGGGAAGTCGTGTTCACATCGGGCGCGACCGAGAGCAACAACATCGCGATCAAGGGGGCGGCGCGCCACGCCCGCGCCATGGGCAACGAGCGGCGCCGCATCGTCACCGTCGCGACCGAGCACAAATGCGTCCTGGAGTCGGTGCTGGCCTGCCGCCGAGGACGGTTTCGAACCGGTTTTACTGCCGGTCGGCGCCGATGGGCTGGTCGATCCCGACGCGCTGGCGGGGGCGCTGGCGGTACCGACGCTGCTGGTCAGCGTGATGGCGGTTAACAACGAAACCGGCGTGGTGCAGGACATTCCTGCCCTGGCGGCCGTGGCGAAGCGGGCCGGGGCGCTATTCCACACCGATCTGGCGCAGGCTGCGGGAAAGATCCCGCTGGATGTCGCAGCCTGGCAGATCGATCTGGCGTCGCTGTCCGGCCACAAGCTCTACGGACCGAAGGGGGTCGGTGCGTTATTCGTGCGCCGCCGCCCAAGGGTGCGCCTGGCGCCGTTGTTCTCGGGCGGGGGACAGGAACGCGGACTGCGGTCCGGCACGCTGCCAGCGCCGCTGATCGTCGGGCTGGGCGAGGCCTGCCGACTGGCGGCGGCCGAGATGGCGGCGGAGGCGGCGCGGATCGCCGCCCTGCGCGACGGGCTGCTGGGCCGGCTGCGCGCGGCGATCCCCGGGCTGGCGGTCAATGGCAGCATGGCGGCACGCATCGCCGGCAACCTCAACCTGACCTTTCCCGGCGGCGACCGCGCAGGCGCTGATGGCGGCCGCACCCGACCTGTGCGTGTCCACGGGCTCGGCCTGCTCATCGGCCGAGATCGAGCCGTCCTACGTCTTGCGGGCGATGGGCGTGCCCGAGGATGCGGCGCAGCGCAGCTTGCGCATCGGGATCGGACGCTTTACCTCCGCCGCCGATATCGACTACGCCGCCGCGGCTCTGGCGGCGGCCCATGCGGGCGCGGCGGTGCCGTCCTGACCCGCGCCACCATGAGAACGACCCGGACCCGATCATGCCCAAGATGACCTTCATCGAGCGCGACGGCACGCGCCGCGACGTGGATGCCCCGCTCGGCCTGTCCGTGCTCGAGATCGCGCACAAGCACGGCGTCGACATCGAGGGCGCCTGCGAGGGTTCGCTGGCCTGCTCGACCTGTCATGTGATCGTCGACGCGGCGTGGTTTCCCCGGCTGGCGACGCCGACCGAGGACGAGGAGGACATGCTCGACCTGGCCTTCGGGTTGCAGCAGACGTCCCGGCTCGGCTGCCAGATCGTGATGACCGAGAAGCTGGACGGGCTGGTGGTGAAGCTGCCCCCGGGCAGCCGCAACCTGCTGAACGAGTAGGACGCGGCCCGGCATGCGCATCGTCGTGGCGATGTCGGGGGGCGTGGACAGCAGCGTGGTCGCCGGCCTGCTGCACGAGGCCGGGCACGAGGTGATCGGCGTCACATTGCAGCTGTATGACCACGGCGCGGCGACGGGGCGAAAGGGCGCCTGTTGCGCGGGTCAGGACATCCACGATGCGCGGCGCGTCGCCGACCATCTGGGCATCCCGCATTACGTGATCGACGCCGAGGCGCGCTTCGCCACGGCAGTCATCGGCGACTTCGCCGACCGCTACGCGGCAGGCGAGACGCCGGTGCCGTGCATCCGCTGCAACCAGTCGGTGAAGTTCACCGACCTCGCGGCCCTTGCCGCCGGGCTGGGGGCCGAGCGGCTGGCGACCGGGCACTACGTGCGCCGGGTGGAGGGCGCGGCTGGGCCGGAACTGCACCGTGCCACCGACCCCGAGCGGGACCAGAGTTGGTTCCTGTTCGCGCTGACGCGGGCGCAGCTTGCCTTCAGCCTGTTCCCGCTGGGCGGCATGCCCGGCAAGGACGCGGTGCGCGCCGAGGCGGCGCGGCTCGGCTTGCCGGTCGCCGCCAAGCCCGACAGCCAGGATCTGTGTTTCGTGCCGTCCGGAAACTATGCCGACGCTGGTGGCGAAGCTGCGGCCGGACGCGATGCTGCCGGGCGAGATCGTCGATGCGGCGGGTGTGGTGGTGGGTCGGCACGATGGGGCGGCGCGCTACACGGTCGGCCAGGGCAGGCGGCTTGGCGAGGCGGCGATGCTGGGCGGCGTGCGCCAGGTAGTCCTGGCGACGGACCCGCGCCGGCGCCGCGTGGTGGTGGGGCCGCGCGGCAGCGGCACGGCGCAGCTGACCCTGGGCGAGATGAATTGGCTGATCCCGCCGCCGGAGCGCCTAAGCTGCGCCGTGAAACTCCGCGCCCGCGAGGCGCCCCATGCGGCCGAGGTGCATCCGACGCCGGACGGCGCGGCGGTGGTGCTGGCCGAGGCGGCGCTGCCCGCACCTGGGCAGGCCTGCGTGATGTATGACGGCGAGCGCGTGCTGGGCGGCGGGTTCGTACGGCGGCCAGCCGGGTGACTGCCGCCCGGTTCTTCCAGGAGTTGCCGCCGGCCCTCAATGCTTGCCGGGGAAACCGCCTAATCCGTTGAAGGTGAGGTAGAGCGAGTAGCCGCTCACGACGATGGCGATCGCCATTTCGAGAAAGAGTATGGCGACGCCAGTATTTGTACCACGGCTCGTGCGGCGGGGGCGCGGTGCGCGACGTTGTCATGGCCATCTGCAGCGTCGATCCTTCCGTTGGACAGTTTCGGTTTCGTCAGGCCTTTTCGGCCATCAGCGCAGGCGTGAAGAGGCCGTGCTCCTCCGGGTGCCGCTCGTAGCGGGTGGCCCAGAAGTAGAACAGCACGAACGGCACGAACATGTAGAGGGCGACGTAGAAGTAGCCCATGTGGATGTTGGCGCTGCTGGCGAAGACCAGCGGATAGACGATGCCGGCGGCAGTCGAAAGGCCGCCGATGAACCCGGCGGCGATGCCGGGGCTTTCGGGAAACAGCAGCGGAACGAGGGCGAAGGTACCGCCGGTGCCGAACGACACGCAGATGCCGAGCACGACCAGAACGATCACCGAGAAATGGAGCGAGCCCGACAGTCCGGCCAGCGTCAATCCGGCCATGCCGAAGGTGATCAGGATGAGCGCGATGCCCAGCCAGTGCAGCCGCGGTGCGTAGGGCAGGTTCTTGGCGATGAACGGCAGGGGCGTCCAGCCTTTGCGCTGGAAAAGGTCCGACATGTACCCGGCGAAGGGGCGGAACAGCGACGAGCAGAATGACTGCACCGCCGCGAACGTGCCAGCGGCGATCTGCAGCCCTGCCACGCCGGAGAAGCCGAGTGCCAGGATCGCGTCGTGAAAGCCGCGCGTGAAGTAGCCCGGCAGCCATGCGTTCATCGTGATCTCGACGCCGAAGGACATGGCATAGGCGAGCATCAGCGCGATGGCGACGTAGCGGCTCCAGACGAACAGGGTGCCCCGCAGGTTGCTGCTTCGCTGCGCGACCGCACGCCGCTCGACTGTCTTGGCAGCACTGCCACGCACCAGGTACCACGCCGCGATCCCGATCGCGATGACGCCCAGCCACAGGAACGCCGCGTGATAGTCGATGCCGAAAATCCGCGGCAGGAACAGCGCGCCTATACCCGCGCCCACGTTGCCAGTACCCGCGTAGAGCCCTTCGGCCGTGCCGATCTCGTGGTGCTCGAACCACTGCGCGACATGCTGAATGCCGACAACGAACGACACGCCCGCGATCGCCACGATCACCCGCTCGGCGAACAGCACCTCATAGCTGGTGGTGAAGGCGGACGCGATCGACATCAGCCCGCAGCCGGCCAGGATGATGGCGAAGGTGCGCGGCGCTCCGAAGCGGTCCGACGCCCAGCCGGCGATGATGCGGCCGATTGGCGCCATCCAGATCGCCGAGCTGGCCAGCAGGCCCAACGCCTGGATGCTCAGATGGTAGTGGGCTGCAATGCTGGGGCTGAAGGCCGCGGTGGAGAACCACATCAGGAAGCACCAGAAGAACCCGACCGTCGCAATGATGAGTTGCTCCACCTTGTGGGTTTTCATTGCGACCTCATTTCAATTCGCGGTTGCATGCCAGACCGATCCGCTGCCGGGTCCTGGCCGGATTGCCAGGGCGAGATCAAACGCGATTGCCCGGCGACGCACAGTTTCGCCCGTGTCCTGTGCTGGACCCTGCCGCCCGAACGCCATTCGCCCAGGCGCTGGGCAAACTAGCAAATTGCTTGCCACCACTAGGCGTCGAAGTTGCTCAAATTCCGTCCACAGGGCGCCCGTTTACACGCAGCACAGGCACAATTCTGCGCCTTCTGCCCGATATGTAATCAATATGGGATGCGCCGCTGGCGGATGCGGGACGGCGGAGGCACGCAAAGCCACCCTCAGGACGTGGGCGGCCCCGCCTTCCAGCGGGCAGCGGCCTCGTCGTCGGCCTTGCGGGCTTCGACCCACTTCGCCGAGCCGTCGGCGTACTCCTCCTGCTTCCAGAACGGCGCGCTGGTCTTGAGCCAGTCGATCAGGAAGCCTGTGGCTTCAAGCGCCGGCTGGCGATGCGAAGCGGCGGCCAGCACCAGAACGATGTTCGCACCCGCCGCCAACCGGCCGTGGCGATGCACCACCGTGCAGCCGAGCAGCGACCAGCGCCGCTCGGCCTCGGCGGCAATACTTTCCAGCGCGCGTTGGGTCATCCCCGGGTACTGCTCCAGCGTCAGCGCCGCGATGCCCTTTCCGTCGTCGCGCACCACGCCCACGAAACAGCCGACGCCGCCGATGTCGTTGCGGCCGGCGCTCAGCGCGGCGAACTCGGCGCCGACGTCGAAATCCCCGGTCTGCACGCGCACCACGGCCATCTCAGCCGCCGGTCACCGGCGGGAAGAACGCCACCTCGTCGCCGGGATGCACTTCGGTGGAGGGGGCCGCGAAGCTCTGGTTGACCGCACAGCGGATCACCTTGGTGTCGGCGAAGGCGGCGGCGTGGCGTGGACTGCGCGCCGCAAGCCAGGCAATCAGGTCCGCCACGGTCGCGACCGAAGCGGGCGGATCGACGCTCTCCTGCGCCATGCCGGCACGCTCGCGCAGCCAGGCGAAGTAGAGGATGGTCACGGCGTCTTGGGGGTCGGCACCGTCTCGACCGTGCCGTCGGGATGGATGATCGTGCTGGTGCCGTTGCCGTTGGGCACCACGATCGACTGGCCGCCGCCCGCGGGGTTCGTGACCGTGCTGTAGCCGGGACCGCCGCCCGTGGTCACCGCGGTGCCTGCCGGGGTCTGGTAGGACGGTGGAGGATTGCCAGAGGGCTGGCGCACGGTCGGCATCGTGGTTGCCTTTGGCATCGGCATCGGCGCCTCGGCCCCCAGGCCAGCGGACGGGATCGGCGGCGGCGTCGCACCGCTGCCGATCGCCGGGGGTGTCACCGGATTCGGATTGTTCTGGCCGGTACTGGTTTGGCCAGTGCCGGTCTGGCCAGTGCCGGTCTGGCCGGTCTGCTTTTCCATGTCCATCAATGTGGGCATCGGACCGGCCGGCGGCGGCCAGATATTGCCAGGCTCAGGCATTAGCGGCGGCTGTGTGCTTTCCTGCCCGCTCACCCGGCGCATGTTCTCGGAATTGCCGGGCGGCATGTTGGGATCGGTGCGGAAGGTCTGCGTATCGCCGATGAATTGCCCGAAGCCCGAACAGCCGGTCAGCAGCAGGAATAGGCCGAGCAGGGCGATGCGCCGCATGAAGAAGGCTCCTGCCGGGGACCATGGACGTCTCGATCGCGCAACACGACGGCCCGGCCGGCTCCGGCCCGTCTTCTCGATCCTTACACTATTGGCGCATAGCACATCGCCGCTCAAGATACGCCGCTTAACGTCTTGATGACAGTAACCTTGTCAGTCGGCGGCGCGCTGCTGCGGCGCGGCATCGAGGAAGCGCAGCAGCCAGTCAGCGATAGCGGAAGGCGCGCTTAGCGGGAGCACCGTCCGCGGGCAGGCGAACGCCGCGTCGTCGGTCGCGACCGCCACCACATCGGGCTGCGATGGCCAGATCGGTGGCTTGCCGAGCGCCGGGCGATGCACCTCGAGCTTGGGGAAAGGATGGGTCTTGAACCCTTCGACCAGCACGAGGTCCACCGGATCGAGTCGGGCGAGCAATGCGGGGAGCGGCGGCTCCTCGCCCTCGACCTCGTGCAGCAGCGCCCAGCGGCCTGCGCCGGCGACCAGCACCTCATGCGCGCCGGCCTGCCGGTGGCGGTGGCTGTCCTTGCCAGGCCGGTCCATATCGAACCCGGCATGGGCGTGCTTGACGGTGGAGACGTGCAGCCCATGGGCGCGCAGCAGCGGCAGAAGGGCGACCAGAAGCGTCGTTTTACCGCTGCCGGACCAGCCGACCACGCCCAGAACCTTCACCGGTTCGGAACCTGCATCAGCTTTCCTGGCCGGGGACGGTGGACGGCGACGCGGAGCGGCGGGCGGGCGGCGTGCCGGTGGCGTGGCGCAGCCCGGCGGTCAGGTAGTCCCAGCCTGTTACCAGCGTGAGGCCTGCCGCGACCCACAGCATCGCCTCGCCGATCAGGCCGACCGGCAGGAAGGAGATATGCAGCAGCGCCGCCCCGCCATTGCCGGCGACCAGGGTGCCGAGGGCGCCGAGTTGGAACCCGGTCTTCCACTTGGCCAGCCTGGTGACCGGCAGGCCGATGCGGATGCCGGCCAGATATTCGCGCAGGCCGCTGACCAGGATCTCGCGCAGCATGATGACGACGGCGGGATAGAGTCCGGTGGTGCCGAGCCGCCGCTCCCCGGCCAGCATCATCAGCGTGGCGCCGACCAGCAGCTTGTCGGCGATCGGGTCGAGCATCCGGCCCAGATCGGAACTTTGCCGCCGGGTGCGGGCGAAATGCCCGTCGAGATAGTCGGTGACGGCGGCGGCGGTGAACACCGCGCAGGCGGCGAGGTCGGCACGCGGATCGCGGATCGCCACCAGCACGACCAGCAGCGGGATGGCCGCGATGCGCGACAGCGTCAGAACATTCGGCAGATCGGTCAGCATGCGGCCCCGACCCTAACGCATTTTCGGGCGGCGGGGAGGCCCGACACACGATTGTTCAGGACACGCCTTCCAGCCGCACGCCGGGATGGAAATGCGCATAAACCCGGCGCGCGGTTTCCCGGCTGATGCCGGGGGCGGCTTCGAGATCGTGCAGGCCGGCCATCTTCACCCCGCGCGCCGAGCCGAAATGATTGAGCAGCGCGCGCTTACGGGCGGACCCGATGCCCTCGATCTCGTCGAGCTCGCTTTGCCGGATGGTGCGAGAGCGGCTGGCGCGGTGGGTGGTGATCGCGAAGCGGTGCGCCTCGTCGCGCAGGCGCTGCAGGAAATACAGCACCGGGTCGCGCGGCGGCAGCTGGAACGGCTCCTGCCCGTCGGTGTGCAGCCACTCGCGCCCGGCGTCGCGGTCGGGGCCCTTGGCGATGGCGACGAGCTTCACGTCGGTGATGCCGAGGTCCTGCAGGATGCCGCGCGCGGCCGAGAGCTGGCCGGCGCCGCCATCGATCAGCACGAGGTCGGGCCAGTCGCTCGCCGGCGCGCCCTCGGTCTGCTCGCGGATCGCGCGGGTGAAGCGGCGCTGCAGCATCTCCCGCATCATCGCGAAGTCGTCGCCCGGGGTGATCGGGCCGCGGATGGCGAATTTGCGGTAGGCCGCCTTGAGGAAGCCATCCGGGCCGGCGACGATCATCACGCCGTACGGGTTGGTGCCCATGATGTGGCTGTTGTCGTAAACCTCGATCCGCTCGGGGGTGGCGGGCAGCGCGAAGACGGCGGCCACACCTTCCAACAGCTTCGCCTGGCCCGCGGATTCCGCCAGCTTGCGCTCCAGCGCCTCGCGCGCGTTGATCTCGGCATGCGCCATCACGGCGCGCCTCTCGCCACGCTGCGGCACCGAGACATCGACCTTGCGGCCAGCCTTGAGCGCGAGCGCCTCGGCAATCAGGTCCTGCTCGGGCAGCGGATGGCTGACCAGCACCAGCGGTGGCGGCTTCTTGTCGTCATAGAACTGCGCGATGAAGGCGCTGAGCACGTCGGCGGCTTCGTCGCTGCGCGCATGGCTCGGGAAGAACGCGCGGTTGCCGTTGTTGCGGCCGCCGCGCACGAAGAACACCTGCACACAGGTCTGGCCGGCGATCTGCCAGGCGGCGATGACATCGGCGTCCTTCAGGCTGGCCGGGTTCACCACGTCGCTGCCCTGCACGAAGGTCAAGCCGCGGATCCGATCGCGCACGGCGGCAGCGCGCTCGAACTCCAGCGCCTCGGCGGCGCGCTCCATCTCGGCGGCAAGCGCGCGCTGCACGGTGGCGGCGCGGCCGTCGAGAAAGGCGCGGGCCTGCGCGACCAGTTCGGCATAGCCCGCTTCGTCGATGCGGCCGACGCAGGGTGCGGAGCAGCGGCGGATCTGGTACAGCAGGCAGGGTCGGGTGCGGTTGGCGAACACCGTGTCGGCGCAGGAGCGCAACAGAAACACGCGCTGCATCGCGGTGACGGTCTGGTTGACCGCCCAGGCCGATGCGAACGGCCCCCAGTAGCCGCCCTTGCGGGTCTGCGCCCCGCGATGCTTGGCGATCTGCGGGAACGGGTGGTCCTCCGTCAGCATCAGCCAGGGGTAGGACTTGTCGTCGCGCAGGACGATGTTGAAGCGCGGCTTCAGCCGCTTGATGAGGTTGGCCTCCAGCAGCAGCGCCTCGGCCTCGGTATGCGTGGTGACGATCTCCAGCGTGACCGTCTCGTGCACCATCCGGCGCAGCCGCTCGGGCAGCCGGGCCGGCTGGGTGTAGGCGACGACGCGCTTCCTCAGGCTTCGCGCCTTGCCGACATAGAGTGCGTCGCCCTTGGCATCGAGCATGCGATAGACGCCCGGCCCGGGCGGCAGGGTGGCGAGGGCGGCCTCGATCACCGCGGGCCCGCCCGCCTGGGGCGGCGGGGTGTCTTCCGGACTGTCAATAATTTCGTCGGTCATGCCATCTCAGCTAGTGGACGGTTGTAGCTAGGATGCTATTCTGCACCCCGGGTAGCAGCCTGCCATCGTCCTGGCGCCTGATCGTCCCGGTTTCCCGGGAAGCGAGATCGGCAGGGGAAGACCGCAATGTGGTCACGGCGCGGCTATCCGCGAAGCCTGTGGATAACATTGTGGACGGCAGCGTTCACGAAACCGTCAACAATCTGAAAATGCTACTGTTATGACGCTTTGCCCAATTAACGTGCAGGAAATAATGGACTGATTTAATTATATTTTATTTCCGGTGGCTGCGTCAGCATGAAGACCGTCAGCCATCCTTCTGTTCCTGCTGAACGCCGTCGCCGCGGGTGGAAAAGTCCGATCGGCGTCGCTCGATTTCGACTCCGGCGGATGTTGCATCCGCGAACACGTCAAGCTTCTCGACCCTGATGCGCGCCAGATGGACACGCCCATCGGCAAGGCACGCTTCGGCAATGCGCTCGGCGAGAGTCTCAACCAGAACGATATGTCCGGCCGCGACGATCGCCCGGACTGTATCGGCGACCGCACCATAATCGACGACCCGCAAAAGGCTTTCCCGGGCGACGCGAGGACGCGAAATGCCGCCGACTCCGTCATCTTCGACGCCGAGATCGATGTTGATGCGCACGCGCTGGGCGGCCTCGTGCTCGTGCGCATGCACCCCGATGCTGGCGGGCAGGATCATGTCGCGGATGAACACGTGCCGAATGGCGCGGGCCGCGCTGGCGATGATCATCGTCTCCATCCGTGCCCCCTCCTGCGTCCCGGCCGGCGCTATTCCTCGGGTGCCGCGGCGGTTCCAGCAGCGCTCCATTGCAGATGCTGACCACCGTCGAGCGCGATCATCTGGCCGGTCATCGCGGGAAGCGCAAGGATCGCGAGCAGGGCGCGCGCCACTTCCGCGGGCGTGGTGCCGTGGCCCAGCGGCACCGAGGCACTTTGCCGGTCGAACTGCGCCTGCGTCTGACGCGGACTGGGTAGTGCGGGGCCGGGGCCGATGCCGTTGACCCGGATGCGCGGGGCCAGCGCGAGGGCAAGCGTCTGCGTCAGCGCCCACAGCCCCGCCTTGGCAACGGTATAGGACATGAAATGCGGCGTCAGCGACCAGACCCGCTGGTCCAGCATGTTCACCACCACGCCCTCGGCTCGCGGTGGCAGGTCGCGCGCGAGGGCCTGGGTCAGCACGAACGGCGCGCGCAGGTTGGTCTCGACATGCATGTCCCAGCTATCCCGCGTGGCCGTGTGCCATTCGTCGCGTTCGAAGGCGCTGGCGTTGTTGACCAGCACGCCAAGCGGACCGAGCGCAGCAGCCGCGGCAGGGACAAGGCCGGCGACGTCCGCCTCCCGCGCCAAATCGGCCTGCAGCACGACGCCGCGGCGGCCGAGGGCGCGGATGCGGGCGAGCAGCGCCTCGGCCGCCTCGCGGCTGGTGTGGACGTGGATGGCGATGTCGAAGCCGCTCTCGGCAAGGGCGAGGACCATCGCGCCGCCCAGACGCTGCGCCGCCCCGGTGACCAGGGCCGCACGCGGGATGCTGGCGGGGATGACGGCGGCGAAGGGGCACATCCGCGCGGTGGTAGCCCCGGACGGGGGCTGGCGTAAAGCCGGCCCTGAGCGGCGGCGGGAAGCCGCACGGGCGTCGCCCTGCCTACGGCCCTCGCCGCCGCTTTGGGCCGCCGCGGCGTTTGGCCGGGTCGTAACCGCCGCCGCCTGGGCCGAGCGGTTCTGGCGTCCGGTCGCGCCTGGGGCGCAGCGTGGCGCTGGCGGCGGGCGGTGGCTCGAGGCCCAGTTCGAGGGCTTCCAGCCGCTTGATCTCGTCGCGCAGCCGCGCCGCTTCCTCGAACTCCAGATCGGCGGCGGCGGAGCGCATCCGCTTTTCCAGTTCGGCGATCGAGGATTTCAGGTCCTTCCCGACGAATTCCTTGACCCCCGTATCGGCGACCGGGGCGATGGTCACGTAGTCCTGCTCGAACACCGAGGCGAGGACGTTGCCGATCTGCCGCTTGATGGTCTGTGGCGTGATGCCGTGCGCCGCGTTCCACGCGCTCTGCTTGGTGCGGCGGCGCTCGGTTTCCTCGAGCGCGCGACGCAGGCTGTTGGTCATGGTGTCGGCGTACAGGATCACCCGGCCATCGACGTTACGGGCGGCGCGGCCGATGGTCTGGATCAGACTGGTCTCGGACCGCAGGAAGCCTTCCTTGTCGGCATCCAGGATGGCGACCAGCCGGCATTCGGGAATGTCGAGGCCCTCGCGCAGCAGGTTGATGCCGACCAGCACGTCGAACACGCCGAGGCGGAGGTCGCGGATGATCTCGATGCGCTCCAGCGTGTCGATGTCGGAGTGCAGGTAGCGCACCTTCACGCCGTGCTCGGTCAGGTATTCGGTGAGATCCTCGGCCATGCGCTTGGTGAGCGTGGTGACCAGCACGCGGCCGCCCTGCTGTGCTGCCGTGCGGCATTCGGCGAGCAGGTCGTCGACCTGCCGCTCGACCGGGCGGATCTCCGTCACCGGATCGATCAGGCCGGTGGGGCGGATCACCTGCTCGGCGAAGCTGCCGCCGGTGCGTTCCAGCTCCCACGGGCCGGGGGTGGCGCTGACGAAGACGGTCAGCGGGCGGAACGTCTCCCACTCCTCGAATTTCAGCGGGCGATTGTCGATGCAGGACGGCAGCCGGAAGCCAAACTCGGACAGGATCGACTTGCGTGCGAAGTCGCCTTTGTACATGCCGCCGATCTGCGGCACGGTGACATGGCTTTCATCGACGATCAGGAGCGCGTTTTCCGGCAGGTACTCGAACAGTGTGGGCGGCGGCTCGCCCGGGTTGCGGCCCGACAGATAGCGCGAGTAGTTCTCGATCCCTTTGCAGGATCCGGTGGTCTCCATCATCTCGATGTCGAAGGTGGTGCGCTGGTTGAGGCGCTCCACCTCCAGCAGCTTGCCCTCGGCGGTCAGCTCGGCCAGCCGGTCCTTCAGCTCGACCTTGATCTCGCCGACCGCCTGCGTGAGCGTCGGGCGCGGGGTGACGTAGTGGCTGTTGGCGTAGACCGTGATGCTTTCGAGTTCGCTGGTCCGCTCCCCCGTCAGCGGATCGAATTCGTGGATCGCCTCCACGTCGTCGCCGAACAGCGTGACGCGCCAGGCGCGGTCTTCATAGTGGCTTGGGAAGATGTCGACGCTGTCGCCGCGCAACCGGAACGTGCCGCGCTGGAAGGCGGTGTCGTTGCGGCGGTATTGCAGGTCCACCAGGCCCTTGGCCAGCCGGTCGCGGTCGATGCGCCCACCGGTTTCCAGCTTCACCACCATCCGTGCATAGGTCTCGACCGAGCCGATGCCGTAGATGCAGGAAACCGAGGCGACGATCACGACGTCGTTGCGCTCCAGCAGCGCCTGGGTTGCGGCATGGCGCATCCGGTCGATCTGCTCGTTGATCTGCGCGTCCTTCTCGATATAGGTGTCGGTGCGCGGAACATAGGCTTCTGGCTGGTAGTAGTCGTAGTAGCTGACGAAGTATTCGACCGCGTTGTTGGGGAAGAAGCTCTTCATCTCGCCGTAGAGTTGCGCGGCCAGCGTCTTATTCGGGGCGAGGATCAGCGTCGGCTTCTGCACCTGCTCGATCACCTTGGCCATGGTGAAGGTCTTGCCCGAGCCGGTGACGCCGAGCAGCACCTGGTCGCGCTCGTTCCGCAGCACGCCTTCGCTGAGCATGGTGATGGCGGCTGGCTGGTCGCCGGCAGGTTCGTATTCCGACACCACCTGCAGCCGCCGCGTCGCCGGCCGGGCCGGCTGCTTCTGCGGCATGAAGGGCACGTGCGGCGCGGGCGGGCGGATCAGCGTCTGCGACATGGGCGGGTTCTCCTGCCAGAGAGATGGCGAGCAGGGCGAAGCGTGTCCAGCGGCGTCCGCCGCAACGCCCTTCAACCTATGGATCGCTGGCGGGACCCAAGTCGTCCACGGCCGACTCGAGGCTCAGGACCCGCAAATCGCCGCCATAGTTTCGCAGCTTTCTGGAAAATCAGTCATGGAAACTCGGCAACCAGCAGATCCGGGGCCAGCAGGCGGCAGCGGCGAATTGCAAGTCGCCGACCTCGGCCTCAACCGACTGGCCACGCCGGGCCGCACGGCGCCTGAGGCGACTGATGATGTCGTTATCCAGGCTGCCGATGCTGAGACTGCCGTCCATGAACAACCGAGCAATGCTGGCGCTGCCATCGCCCGAGGGCCAGCCGAATTGCCCGACGGCGCCGCACGGCCCTAGGCTGAATGCCGGAACCGGGGGCCAAGGGCATGAAGATCAAGCGCATCGAGCACGTCGCCGTCGCGGTGAAGGACATGCGGGCGGGCATGGACCTGCTGGAGGCAGCGTTCGGCCTGAAGTTGGAATACGAGGAGCGGATCGGCGACATCAGGCTGGCGATGTTCCCGGTCGGCCAGACCTATATCGAGCTGCTCGACGGCGTGAGCCGCGAGTCGCCGATCGGCCGGCAGATCCCGCCCGAGGGCGAGGGGCTGTTCCACATCTGCTTCGAGGTCGAGGACATCGACGGCGCCCTGGCCGAGCTGAAACAGAAGGGCGTGAAGCTGATCGACGAGACCCCGCGCACGGGTCACGGCGGCAGCCGGATCGCCTTCATCGACCCGCGTGCGACCGGCAACGTGCTGATCGAGCTGGCCGAGCTTCCTGAGGGGCACTGACCCGGGCGCTGCGCTTCAGCGCAGCCGCGACAACGCCCAGGCGTAGGCGTCGCAGGTCTCCGCTATGTCCTGCTCGGTATGGGCGAGTGCGACATAGTGCTTGGCCTCGCCCTTCAGGATGCCGCGCTCGCGCAGCAGGGCGTTGAACCGCTTGGCCAGCACCTTGTCGCCGCGTTGCAGGTCGCGGTAGTCGCGCATCGGGCCGGCGGCGAACACCGCGTCGAACATCGGTGGCTCGCCCACCACCTGGGCGGCGAAGCCGTGGCTGCGCAGCAGTTCGGCGAGCCGCGCCATCAGGGCGCGGCCGTTGGCGAACAGCCGCTCGTAGGCGCCCGGCTCGCGCATGATCCGCATGGTCGCCAGCCCCGCCGCCGAGGCGACCGGGTTGCCCGACAGTGTGCCGATCTGCATCAGGAAGCGGTCCTCGCCCACCGCTTCGCGATCGAACAGCGACATGAACTCGGCGCGCCCGGCGACGGCGGCGAGCGGGAAGCCGCCGCCGCAGACCTTGCCCAGCGTGCAGATGTCGGGGACTACGCCGTAGTATTCCTGCGCGCCGCCATAGGCGTAGCGGAAGCCGGTCACGACCTCGTCGAAGATCAGCGGAATGCCGAGTTCGGCTGTGACACACCGCAGCCCCTCGAGGAAACCCGGCGCCGGCGGCAGGATGCGCTGGCAAGGCTCGACGATCACCCCGCCGATCTCCTCGGCATGGGCGCGCAGCATCGCGGTCGCGGTTTCGAGGTCGTTGAACGGGGCGACCAGCATCTCGTGCCGCACCGCTTCGGGGATGCCCGGGGAATCCGGGACGGCCGAGGGGAAGTTGGCGACGCGCTTGGGTGCCAGGCTCATCAGCCCGTAGTCGCTCATGCCGTGATAGCCGCCCTCGAACTTGAGGATCTTATCGCGGCCGCGCCAGGCGCGCGCGAGACGCATGGCATAGAGGTCGGCCTCGGAGCCGGAGGAGACGAAGCGCACCTGTTCGGCGCAGGGAATGGCATCGACGATCGCCTCGGCGAGCAGGATGCCGGGCGCGCTGTTGGCGAAGAACGTCGTGCCGTGCTGCACCTGGTCCTGCACCGCCGCGGTCACGTCCGGATGCGCATGACCGACCAGCATCGGCCCGGAGCCGATCAGGAAGTCGATGTATTCGCGCCCGGCTTCGTCCCAGACCCGGCCGGCGCGGCCTTCCCGGATGATCGGCTCGGCGGCGAAGTTGCCGAAATGCCCGCCGGGCAGCACGCGGCGCGCGATCGCGGCGAGGCGCGCGGAATGGTCTTGCGCGCGGTTGTCGCCGGTCGCCGGGACGTCGTTCATCGCTCGATCCTTCGTCTGGCTGCGCGCACATCCTGTGCCATTGGGGGCAGACAGCACAACACCGGGTCGGCTACCAGATCGCGGCGCAGGATGGAGGCGGGCGATGGCCTACGACGTTATCGTGGTGGGGCTGGGCGGCATGGGCAGCGCCGCAGCGTGGCAGCTGGCGCGGCGCGGCCAGCGCGTGCTGGGGCTGGAGCGGTTCGACATTCCGCACGCCATGGGCTCCTCCCACGGCGTCAGCCGCATCATTCGGCTGCCATATTACGAGGACCCCGCCTACGTGCCGCTGCTGCGCCGCGCCTACGAGCTGTGGCGCGAGGCGGAGGCGGCGACCGGGGCGGAGCTGCTGGTCACCACCGGGTCGATCGATGCCAGCCGGGAGGACGATCCGCTGTTCCAGGGCGCGCTCGCCTCGGCCCGACTGCACCACCTGCCGCACGAGGTGCTGCGCGGCGCCGAGGTGAACGGGCGGTTCCCCGGCTACCGGCTGCCCGAGGACCTGCGCGCGGTGTTCCAGCCGCAGGGTGGGCTGGTGGCGAGCGAGCGGGCGATCGTCGCGCATGTCGGCGCGGCGCAGGCGCTGGGCGCCGATGTCCGCGCGCGCGAGCGGGTGCTCGACTGGATCCCCGATGCCGGCGGCGAGGGGGTGACGGTGGTGACCGACAAGGCACGCTACCGGGCCGGGCGGCTGGTGCTGGCAGCCGGCGCCTGGGCGGGGGAGATGGCGCGGCCACTGGCACGGCTGGCGGTGCCGGAGCGGCAGGTGCTGGCCTGGCTGCAACCGTGCCGGCCGGACTGGTTCGGCCCCGACCGCTTCCCGGTGTTCAACATTCAGGTCGAGGAAGGCCGCTATTACGGGCTGCCGGTCTATGAGGTGCCCGGCTTCAAGTTCGGTCGCTACCATCACCGCAACGAAACCGGAGCGGCGGACACGTTGCTGCGCGCGCCGGATGCGGCGGACGAGGCGCTGTTGCGCAGCTTCGGCGAACGCTACTTCCCCGACGGCTGCGGCCCGACCATGGCGTTGCGGGCCTGCATGTTCACCAACACGCCGGACGAGCACTTCATCCTGGACCACCATCCAGACCACCGGCAGGTGGTGCTGGCCTCGCCCTGTTCCGGCCACGGCTACAAGTTCTGCAGTGTGATCGGCGAAATCCTGGCCGACCTGGCGACCGGCGATGGGGGCACACGCCACGAGATCGGATTCCTGCGCCTCGCGCGCCCTGCGATGACGCAGCCTGCTCAGTGATCCTCAAGAAATATCGTCAGGGCCTGCGGCGTCACATGGACCGGGCCGGTGAACGGGAAATTGACCTCGGCGATCACCCACAGCGCAAGGAAGACGAGGCACGATAGCAGGCCGTTCATCATCACCTGGGCGACCAGGCTGGCCGATCCGAAGAAGAATGTGAAGGCCACGGTGATAACCGCGCCGCCGACCAGAATCCCCCAGATCACGCCGGGGATGATACCATCCGCCATGGCCAGCCGCGCGCGCCGCGCCTGCGTGACCTGATCGAGTTGATAGAACATCTCCGACAGCACCGCCTGTTCCGCGCCGTGCGATTCGTGCGCGATGACGGCGCCGTACAGGCCATCAAGCGCTTGCGTCGCCTTGTGGCTGAAGCCGCCCGTGTTCATCGCGGGAAAGTCGTCGTCGATGACGGTGCGCACATAGTCGCGCAACCGCAGCTGGATGTCCTGGGCCGACGGCTGCTCCAGGCCGTTCGACAGCCGGTCCAACGCGGTGACGGCCCCGGCCTCTTGCAGAACCGCCGCGTCGGCGTCGCGGAATTTCTCCCAGGTCACGACGGTGGCGAATCCCAGGATCACGGCATAGACGACGCCGACCACGGCGAATTTGAAACCGGCGACCTCGTTGTTGATCTTCAACCGTTCGATGCCAAGCATGCGCCGCAGCAGGGCGGGCCCGAGCATGCCGAACACGGTGCCGACTCCCACCACCAGCAGAAACGATTCCCAAAGCGGCAGGGCCGAGAGCGCCATCGTCCAACTCATAATTCGCCTTTCCTGCCGTCACTGGCGGTCAGCGGAGCGGGACGATAGCGTATCCCCATGGAACTGCACCACGTTCTGACGCAAGCCGCCTGGAATGCCGCGCTGCCTTCCGGGTTGTATGAGCCGCCCGAACTCGCGCGCGACGGCTTCCTGCATTGCTGCACCCCCGAACAGCTCGCCTTCGTGCTGGAAAGGCACTTCGCCGGCGCGACGGGGCTGGCGGTCATTGCGTTTGAAACGGACTCGGTGACGGCGGAGCTGCGCTGGGTGGAGAGCGAGCCGGGCCAGCCGGCGTTCCCGCATTTGTACGGGCCGATACCTTTGACGGCGGTTCTGGAGGTTCGGGAGGTCCAGGGCAACATCCGATCAGGTGCCGGCACCTGATCGGATAAGGTTGCCCGGCGTTCTCAGTGCAGCTTCACCTTCGGGTCGGCGCTGCGTGACAGGCCGCGGGCAAGCATGCTCATGAACAGACGGCCGCTGCCGTGCAGTGCGTATTCATGCATCTTGTAGAGCGAGCGGTACATGATGCGGGCGAAATAGCCCTCGATGAACATCGACTTGCCAACCAGGAAACCCATCAGGCTGCCGACCGTGCTGTAGTCGCCGAGCGACACCAGCGAGCCGAAGTCCCGATAGACGAAGGGCTCGAGCGGCTTGCCGTGGAGCCGGCGGCGGAACTGGCGCAGCAGATGCGAGGCCTGCTGATGGGCGGCCTGGGCGCGCGGCGGCACCGGCTGCTCGTGGCCGGGACGCGGACACGCGGCGCAGTCGCCCATCGCGAAGATCGCCGGATCGCGCGTGGTTTGCAGCGTCGGCAGCACGACCAGTTGGTTGCTGCGCGTGGTCTCCAGCCCGTCGAGGTCGCGCAGGAAGTCGGGTCCCTTCACCCCCGCCGCCCACACCACCAGCTCCGATGCGATAAACCCGCCATCGGCGAGGCGGATGCCGTCGGCCGTCACCTCGGCCACGCGCGCGCCGGCGCGGACCTCGACGCCCATCTTCTCCAGCAGCTCGGTGGTGGCGGCCGAGATGCGTTCGGGGAGCGCCGGCAGGATGCGCGGCGCAGCCTCGATCAGGATGATGCGAATGTCGCTGGCGGGGTCGATCCGGTCGAGACCGAAGGCGACGACCTGACGGGAGGTTTGGTGCAGCTCGGCCGCCAGCTCGGTGCCGGTGGCGCCGGCGCCGATGATGGCGACATGCAGCTGTCCGGGACGGACCGGACCGGCCTGCGTGTGCGCGCGGATGCAGGCGTTGATGAGGCGGCGGTTGAAGCGCACGGCCTGCTCCGGCGTCTCGAGCGGGACGGCATACTGCGCCGCCCCGGGTGTGCCGAAGTCGTTGGTGACGCTGCCGACCGCCAGGACCAGCGTATCGTAACCGATCGACGAGGGGGGCGTGATCTCCCGCCCTTCGTCGTCATGCACGGCGGCGAGCAGGACCTGCCGGCGAGCGCGGTCGAGCCCGGTCATCTCGCCCAGGCGGTAATTGAAGTGGCTCCAATGCGCCTGGGCAAGCAGGTTCACCTCGTGCTCCCCGGGGTCCATGCTGCCCGCGGCGACGGCGTGCAGCAGCGGCTTCCACAGATGGGTGCGGCCGCGCTCGACCAGGGTGACGCGGATGCGTCCGCGGCGGCCGAGGGTCTTGCCCAGGCGGGTGACCAGTTCCAGCCCCGAGGCCCCGCCGCCCACCACGACGATGTGGTGCAGGCCGCTATCCGCAGTCGCAGCGGCGACCGCGGGGGGCGCCGCGGTGGTTGCTTTGGTCGTCTCCAGGACGGTCGACATGCGCGGCTCCCGACTGCAGGGCGGCGATGATAGGCGGCTCGGCCGGTCAACTGCCACACGCAACGAAGCGAACGGCAACCGGCACCAACCGGTCAGGCCGCGAGAGTGAGCCCGGGCAGCAAAGCGCAGAACCATTGCTGCGAATGGGAGTCGGTCGGGGAGAAGCCGGCTATTCGCCGCCGTCCTTTCGGAACGGTGATTCCTCGGCCAGGGAGGCCATCTCGGCTTCGATCTGCGGGCGTTCCTCATCCAGGAAATTGCCGACGGCGCGGCGCAGGCCGGCATGCGCGATCCAGTGCGCCGAGTAGGTGGGCCGCGGCAGGTAGCCACGCTGGATCTTGTGGCGGCCCTGCGCCCCCGCCTCCACCCGCCTCAGCCCATGCGCGATCGCCCAGTCGATGGCGCGATAGTAGCACAGCTCGAAATGCAGGAACGGCCAGTCGCCCACGCAGCCCCAGTTGCGGCCGTACAGCGCGTCCTCACCAGCCAGATTGAGCGCGCCCGCGATCGGCTTGCCAGCGTTCTCCGCCATCATCAGCACGACCTTGTCGCCCAGACGCTCCGACAGCAGGGAGAAGAAGCGGCGCGTGAGGTAGGCGCTGCCCCATTTGCGATCCACCGTAGCGTTGTAGAAACGGTAGAACGCATCCCAGTGGCGTTCCGTGATCGCCGCCCCGCTGAGCGCGTGGAACGTGAGGCCGGCGGCGTTGGCGTCCCGCCTCTCCCGCCGCAGCACCTTGCGCTTGCGGGAGGACAGCGCGCCCAGGAAGTCGTCGAAGGTGGCGTAGCCGGCATTCTCCCAATGGAACTGCATGCCGATGCGGCGCAGCCAGCCGGCGCCCTCCAGCACCGCAGCGTCGCCTTCGGTGCAGAAGGTGACGTGCACCGAGGAAAGATTGAGCTGCCGGCAGGCCTGCGCCAGCGCCTGCGCCAGCACCGCCGGCTCCACCCCGGTGCCGGGTCGGCACAGCAGGCGCGGGCCCGGCACTGGGCTGAACGGCACGGCCACCTGCAGCTTCGGATAGTAACTGCCGCCGGCGCGCTCCAGCGCGTGCGCCCAGCCATGGTCGAAGACGTATTCGCCGTAGCTGTGCGACTTGGCGTACATCGGCGCCACGGCGACCAGCGCGCCTGCGCCGTCGCGCAGTGCCGCGTGCTGCGGCATCCAGCCAGTCCGGCTGCCGGCCGAGCCGCTGTCCTCGACCGCGCTCAGGAAGGCGTGGCCGACGAAGGGGTTGCCCGATCCGGCGCAGACGTCCCAGTCGGCCGGCGCGATGTCGGCGATCCGCGGATGCAGCGTCAGCGTGAAGTCGGACGATCCGTCGGGCATGTCCCCCCGGATATGGCAGCCGGGGGGCGGATGGGAAGGGAAATCAGGCGATTTCGAACAGCCCCTCGACCTCGACCGGCGCGTCGATCGGCAGTGAGGGGACGCCGATCGTGGTGCGGGCATGGCGACCGGCATCGCCGAACACCGAGACCGCCAGATCGGACGCGCCGTTCATCACCTGCGCATGGTCGGTGAAATAGGCCGAGGCGGCGATGAAGCCGCCCAGGCGCACCACGCGGCGCACGCGGTCGAGATCGCCGCCGCACGCTGCCTTCAGGTGGACAAGCACATTGATCAGGCACTGGCGGGCGGCCGCCTTGCCCTGCTCGATGTTCAGGTCCTGGCCGACCTTGCCGGTGACGGTGAGCTTGCCGTCCACCGCGGGCACCTGGCCAGAGACGAACACCAGATTGCCGGTGACGACCGCGGGCACGTAGTTCGCAATCGGCGGCATTGGCTTCGGCAGGGTGATGCCGAGTTCGGCGAGCTTCGCCTCGATCTGTCCGGCCATGGGCGGGTTCCTTGGTGGGTTGGAAGGCGGCGCGCGTCAGGTCGGCGCGAGACGCGGCGGCCTGAACCGCATCGCGGCAGAATGGTTGAACTGGGCGGGGTTTTCCAGCCTATGGCCCGACGACGCGGAAGCCGCGGCGGCGCTGGCGGGCGGTCACGTCCGCCGGCAGATCCAGTGGCAGCAGCGGCGGCGCCTCGACCGCCGCGCAAGACGACGGCTCCGCGTCCTCGGAATCGGCATCCGGCAGGTCGGTACGGCCGAGGTAATGCACGGCGAGGTGACGCACCGTGTAATCCACCAGCGAGGCGGCGCGATGCACCGCCGGATCGCCCTCCACCGCGCCAGCAGGGCCGAAGCGACTGCCGAGCAAGGCATCGACGAAAGCGTCGAGCGGGGTGCCGTGTTGCAGGCCGAGGCTGACGGCGATGGCGAGGCTGTCCATCAGGCCGCGCACGGCGGGTGCCTCGCGGGGCAGCGTGACGAAGACCTCCCCCAATGTGCCATCGGCGTATTCGCCGGTCTTGATAAACAGCTTGTGGCCGCCGACTGCCGCCTTTTGGGTGTAGCCGGCGCGGCGCGAGGGCAGGTCGCGCCGCAGCGGCGCGGCGGCGGGTGCAGCTTGCGGGGCGTGCAGCGGGCGGGCGGGCATCGCTTCCAGGAACGGGGCGACGGCATCGTGCATGGCGGCGTGCGATGCCGCATCGGCGGCGGGCAGCGGGTTCTGGCCGCGCAGCAGGGCCGCCAGCGCCGCCTCGGCCGACAGGCCGCGCGCCGCCAGCCAGGCGCGGGTCGCCTGGCTCAGGCCGCCGTCCTGGTCGAGCGGCGAGAAGGCCGGGGCGATCCCGCCGGTTGCGACACCCAGGAGCGCCTCGGGCGCGTCGGGATCGGCGATGGCGGTGAGTGCTGCGTGGCGCAGATGGGCACCGGGACGGCGCGCGGCGCGGGCCACCTCGGCAAGGCCCGGGACTGGGCAGAAGGCCGGCGGCGGCGGCCACGCGGCGGCCGAGGCGCGGGCACCAAGCCGTGTGGCGAGGGCTGCAGAGGCCGCTTCCGCGCTGCCGCGCAGCAGGGCCGCGAGGCCGGCAGCGACGCCGCGTGCCTGGGCGTCGCGATAGTCGAGGCCGAGGCACGCGAGCAGCCCGGCAAGGTCCGCCATCCGCACCCGCAGCCTTGGCGCGGCGGGCGCCATGAGCGACAGCGCAGCGACGGCGGTTTCCACCGCGTCCGCAAAGCCTGCGACGTCGAAGCCGGCCTCGGCGTCGTGGAAGGCGGCGAGGTTGAGCACGAAACCGGGCTCGGCCGATGCCTCGCCGCGCCAGATGGCGGTATCGGGCGCGCCCTGGCGCCGCAGCAGCAGGCGGTGCAGCCGCTCGGCCAGCGCGGGGTCGCGGGCGGCGATGGGCGCGATCCAGGAATCGGCGGCGCCGGCCAGGGTGGCCGGTCCGCTGCCGGGCGCCAGGGCCGCCAGGGCGGCGGCAGCGGCATCGTCCCAGGCGGCGGGGATGGTGAGAGCGCGCGGCATCGCGTCGGGATCGGCACAAGCCGTCAGCCGCCGCATCCGCACGCCCTGCCAAGTCCGGTGATATGCCATGCCGGGATGCTAGGCGGCGCGGCGCGGCACGGAAAGCACATTTTGGGGTCGTGGCACATCAGGACCACAAAATCCTGTGGATAGACCGGCCCGTGTACGGAATTAGGTAGCAAGCACACCTTAACCTCAGATGCGTAACCGCTCACGGATAGGATAAGCTACGGCTTCCCTGCCAGGAGCCGGCGACCGTGCCCAGCGACACCCTAAGCGGCCTAATAGAGCGCCGCGCTGCCCTGGCAGCCGAGATTGACGAGGCGCGTGATCGGCTGGCGATCCTGGCCGCTGCCCTCCGGCAGCTAGACCGGACTATTGAGCGCCGAGGGTCGAACCGCGATCCCACCACGATCGGGCCGCGGCGCCTTGTGGTGGCACCAGGGCCGCATGAGCGCGGTCCTATCGGTACGCCCGATCCTGGCGATCCTGCGGACATCTGAGCGCCCGATGACGCTACGGGAGATCACCCTGCGGGTTATCGAGGCCAAGGGCCTGGACGCCGCCGATGCGCGCGTGCTGCGGAATGTCAGTCAGCAGGTGAAGATGGCGCTGGCCGGACAGCGAAGGAACGGCGTGGTGGTGGGAGTGCGCAGGGTCGGCCGGTTCGTGGCTTGGAAGATCGCCAGTTAGGTGAGCAATAGAGGAAGATTTCTGCATGCAGCGGCAAGCGAAAAGCCCTAAATTGCGAGAACCCACGGCATTTCCGCGCCTAATTCGCCCGCACCCTGCGCTCCGCAGGGTGCGGGACAGGCAGTTCGTGCTTTGGGAGATCGTCGGTTGTCAATAGGTGATTTTATGGCAGTAACTCCTACCTAAACTGTCTCCGCGCACCATATTAAGCTAGCGACGCTAGGGACTATCTTGGCCGTTGACATTGTGTTTAACGTGGAATGATAGATGGAGGGGAAATTTTGGCGATAAATCCGGATATGGGCGACAAAGAACAAATCCAGCCCACTTTCGAACAACTGTCGGCGCTCCCGCTCCCGAACTTCTTCTTCAACTCGTTCGCTAACGGGGGTTCTGCCAGCGATATGGCAAGCGTCTTGCTCATGGGATCTCGCCCCGTCGCGATGTTAATGATGGCTCCTGTGACGGCCAAAACCTTTGCGACTGAGCTGCTAAAGATGGTCTCTGCATACGAAGAGCAGACGGGACAGATCGTCCAGACAGTTCAGGAGATTATGGCGCGGGTCACGAAAGATCAGGCATGAACGCGATCATAAACATTTCTCTGCCGTCGGTCTTTGTGACCGCGGAGCGCCATTCCACAGATACAACGGCAGAAAAAATACGCTCTTTCGCTTCGCGCTCCATAGGCTGGCATTATGGTTCGGGGGGGCCTGCGTCAAAGGGCACCGTGGGCCGCGCATTGACATATCTTGCGTTCATCAGGCTCGTGGGGTTCGCCGAGACAGATGCTTTTCCCGGCATTGACGGCGAAGTCATGATAACGGGCTATCATCGAGACTATTACATTGAACTTACTTTGGAATTGGACGGGTCGTTCCGCTTCGCGTACCAGAAGGGCGATGGCGATGAGGTTTACTTGGAAGGCATTCAGGCGCAGGAAGCGGCTGCTCAAATTATAAAGGCCGGCAAATCTATCGAGGAAAATGAATGCGGTATATCAGAGTGGTCCACCTCGATCATTATGACCACAAAAAAGGAAACTTCAAAGATTTGGCTTTCAGGCCTCAGAGAGATGCGGGCGGGAAACAGGTCGTATCTGTTTTCGAGGAAGACTGTGCAATCAAGACTAACAAATCTGTCTGTTGCCATATCGAGCGATTTTACAAAGAAATATCTTCTGACCCATCAGTCTATTGGCCCTTCGACCAATCAGATCTCGGACCCGACGTTACCATGGCCCAGGTCGCTGAGAACGACGACGAATGCCATTACCACATAATGGGCCTGTCTGGTACCAAGTTGCGTAAGGTCCCTTCTTCTTGGAAGATCGCAGATCTAATTATCTGCGCGCCCGGCGCGCCCAGGCCGCTGGAACTTGCCGATATCCCGCTGCAAGAGGGTGCCTAAGCCCGCTGCCAATATCCGGCCCATATCCGTGATACCGGATGAGCCAGGGCCGCCGCTGCCATCATCCCGTGCAGGTTCCCGTTCGGCTGGCGTCGGTTATCCTCCCGCCAAGCCATTTCCAGCGCGTAGGCGCTGAGGTATTTGCCGCTGATGTGATGGTGCTGGCCCCACTCGGCGCGACGCAGGCGCGAGAAGAAAGACTCCGCCTGATTGGTGCAAGCGCCATCCTTGCTGAACGCGACGGAATGATTGATCCGGCGCATGTCAAAGAAGGCATGCAACCGATCCCAGCCGCCCGCTTCGTCAGCATGCACGACAGAGCCGGGCGCAACCCGCTGGCGGATGAAGGACACCGCGTCGCCCTCACGGGCAACGACAACTGGCAGCGTCCGACCGCCGCGCTGCCGAGCAATGACCACTGACCGCCGCTTGGCGAGGGCCACGGCATCGGTCCGCAGCGGCTGGCGCTCCGCCTTCACGTTGGCCTGACGGCCATGACCGCCGACATAGGCGCCGTCGATTTCCACTTCGCCGGCGAGGGTGCCGTGATCCTGAACCGAGCCGATAGCCTCGCGGAGTTTGTGCGCCATTACGAAGGCGGTTTTGTATTGAACGTCGAGATCGCGCCCGAGCTGCAAGGCACTGATGCCTTTGACGGCGTTCACGAAAATCGCGATGGCGGCCAGATAATCGCGGATCGGCAGTTTGCGGCTAGCAAAGATGGTACCCGACGTGACCGAGAACTGGTGATTGCAGGCTTTGCACTTCCAGATGCGGCGAGCGGCGTAGGTGTAGACCGCAGTGCATTCGCAACGTGGGCAGAAAGCAGCGCCACCATTGTCAGCAAACCGGATCGCCACGAACCGTCCATGCGCCTCATCGTCCGTCATGCGCAGGATCGACGCTAGCGAGAGCGTCCGGGCCTTTGCTGACAGGAGGAAGTGTTGCGCCATGCGCCCACTATGCGTGAGCGCTTAGGCATCGTCAATATGCGTTAGCGGTTACGCATCATTTTTTATCGGCAGGCTCATTGTTAGCTGAACGAGTTTCCGGCCGTATCTTGCGGCTACGCTGTCGCGCAGTTCCCGCATGTCGTTGCATTTCTCGGCCATTCCAATAACCTTGTAGATGTGTGGGATCAGTGCCTTGAGGCCCACGTCTTCGCTTAACCATTGATGGTAATTCTGGCCGTGGAAGGGTTTGGGTTTGTTCTCCTTGAGATATTTCGCCACGTCCGGGTCGAGAGCCTGATAAATCAGTTCATTGACCAGATGGCCCCACCATTTCGGGCGGCTATGCAGCGATCCTTTCCAGTTAGTCAGGCGTCCGAATTGTTCCCACAACTCATCGGGAAACGTCTTTTCCCAGTCACGCAATTCGTCTGCGATGTAGGCCTGTAGCTTGACCTGCAATGCATCCTGGGCGCGCTCATATTGGTAGCCAGTTGCCTCGTCGATTTGTGCGACAATGCCGATACGGAGAAACGCGGTGCTCAGGATCGCGCATGCCGTGGCAATTTCTCGCTGCCTATCGGTGGTGAGCGCGCCGGCGCCGAGCGCGCGAACGTAACCAGTCAGAATAGCCTCAAACTGTTCGGCCGTGATTCCTCGTCCTCGAAACTGGGTGCCAGGGACAAAAAAATCCTTAGTTTCGACCAGGACTAAGTCTTTGTCTACAAAGCCTTTTAAGCCTTGAACGCTTAGATATTCACCCAGGTTACCGGCATCTTGGCCAGTGATGGCTTTCACTGCCCCGCGCATACTGATGACGCGGTCGCCCGTGTCCAGCACATACACATCAATGGGCACGTCGCCCAAGGTCATGATGCCCCGATGCTTGGCAAAGGGAGATGGTGGCATGACCTCGCCTTCCAGCACTTCGGCGTCCGCTTCAATAAGCGCGGTCGGCGGCCTAGCCCATCGGGCCGCTGCCGCCGCTTTGGCGGCAAGGGACCGTTCTTCCGGCGTCATGCGGGCGGCGCGCATAGCGCCTCCCTTCCTGCCGCCCCGCCTGCCCATCTCGGCAGCAGCCTGGTTCTTTGGCGCCTCTAGCGCGAATTGTTCCGACGGAGGCGCGGCCGGCGTATCGCTCGGCGGCGCTTCCTCAATGCCTGATCGCTTTCGCATGCGACCGACTATTGTTATGCGAAAGCGCTAACGCAAGAGAAATCTGTCGGGCGCCTTGGTGTGCTTGCTACCTAATTCCGCCCGTGTATGCAGGGTCGCTACCCATAACACCCTGCCATCGCTTCACGCAGACGCCTGGCAGCGCCGCCGTCAGTGCGCTGATCGCGCCATGCGCACCGCGCGCGAAGGCCGGCCAGAGCAGCGCATCGACCCCCGGTGAGCACGAGATTCCGCGGCTCCACCCTCTGCACCACGTCGCTAACCGACTTCATCTGCTTCATGCCGATCACGCCCGGCACTTCGCCGCAGGATGCGCGGCATCAGGTTGATCGAAAGATAGTTCGAGGGGATCACGTTGTAGTTCAGGATGGAATCCCGGTCTCCTCGTAGATCGGGCGGAAATGGTTCGCCGTGCCATCGGCCCTCGGCTTGTACAGGTAATGCACCGGGGTGATCTGCAGTTGGCGCCGCCGGTCAGATCCTCAAGACTGACCAGAAGCTTCTCGACGATGACGGCGAAGGCGAGCGTCGCCGGACCGGCCTATTGCAAGCCCGTCGGCAAAGCGATCCTGGCGTTGCACAGCGAAGAGATCGCCGACCGGCTGATCGCCGGCGGGCTCGTGCAATACACAGAGATGTCGCGGCATCGCGCGAGATTCGGCGCAGGCGATCTCCCGCGCGCCGGGCTGGTGCGGCGGCGCGTGAGGCATACCCGATCAGGCGTCTTGATCAGCCGCCAGGGTCTTTACGCGCTCGATCGACAGCGTGGGTCAGACGGCCCCGCTTCGCGTATCGGCGGCCGGCGTATGGCCATCGACGATCGCCATGCCTCCCGACTTCCGTCGTCAGCAGAAACCCCAGGAGACGAAGGTCGCGACCCGCAGCAGGCTGGCCAGCGCGGCGGCGCTGGACGTCACGCCCCGAACGCACTGCCGCTTTTTCGCGTACTGCTCAGGTCGGGAAATTGAGTTCGATGGTGACGCCGTTCGGATCTTCGAGGAATATCTGGTGCAGATGCATCGACGGCACGGTGCGCTCACGGAAGGCGACCGCATGGGACCGGAACTTCGTGCGCAGCGCATCGAGTTCGGTCGCGACGAACGCGAGGTGATCGATCGCTCCCCCGCCGGTGCCGGCCTCGGTCGAGGCATCGCCCAGATAGTCCCGCAAGGCGGCATTATCGCCATGCGGATCGACGCCGATCACATGCACCAGTGCCTTGCCATCCTTGTAGAGCCATACGCCGGGAAACTTGAACGCAGGGCGATCGCCCTCATCGAACCCCATCACCTGCGTGTAGAATTGTCGCGTGGCCGCAAGATCGGTGGTACGGATCGAATAATGATCGAGCTTCTCAATCGCCATGGTGCGCTTCCCCATCCGCGGCACGCCGGCGGCGCGGCATCCGCTGCGTCGATACTGCCCGGCCGATGAAGCCGGCCCCGTTCGACTATGTACGGGCCGAATCGGTGACGCAAGCGGCGGCCCTGCTGCGCCGCCATGGCGACGCCGCGCGTCTCCTCGCAGGCGGCCAGAGTCTCCTGCCCGCACTGAACCTGCGCCTCGCCGCGCCGGCGCTTTTGATCGACATCGGCCGGATCGCCGCGCTGCGCGGCATAGCGGTGCAAGGCAGCGTGCTGCGTGTCGGTGCGGCCACCTGCCACGCCGATCTGCTGCGCGCGCCTGCAATCGCCGCGCACGCGCCGCTCCTTGCTCTCGCCGCGGCCCATATCGCGCATCCCGCCATCCGCAATCGCGGCACGCTGGGCGGCAGCCTAGCGTACGCCGACCCGGCGGCCGAGTTGCCGGCCTGCGTCCTCGCCCTCGGCGCGCGCATCGTCGCCGAGAGCGAGCGGGGCGAGCGAGTGCTGCCGGCCGCTGAATTCTTCACCGGCCTGTTCGCAACGCGACTTGCCGCCGATGAAGTCCTGACGCGGGTCGAGATCGACGTGGACCGAGCGGGCGAGCGCGTCGCGTTCCACGAACTCGCGAGGCGAGCGGGCGATTACGCACTGGTCGGCCTCGCCGCACGCGGCACGCTCGCGGATGGGAAATTTTCAATGCTGAGCCTGGGCTATTTTGCCGTCGGCCCAACCCCCATTCTGGCGACCCGCGCCGCTGCCGCCCTGATCGGGCGGCCCATCGATCCAGCCGCACTGGAACAGGCGCAGGCGGCGCTTGGTGCCGATCTGTCGCCGCAGGACGACCTGCAGGCCTCGGCCGCCACGCGCATGACGCTGGCCCGCCTGCTGCTGCGCCGCACCGTCGCCGACCTTCTGGATCACCCCGTATGACCAATAACGCCGCAATGCTTATCACCCTGATCGTGAACGGTGAAAGCGTCACCGCGACGGTCGCGCCACGCACCCATCTCGCCGATTTCCTGCGCGATCAACTCGGCCTGACCGGCACGCATATCGGCTGCGAGCATGGCGTCTGCGGCGCCTGCACGGTGCGCCTCGACGGGGCCATCGTGCGCGGCTGTCTCGTCCTCGCGGTGCAGGCGGACGGTGCCGTGGTCGAGACGATCGAGGGGCTGTCGGATGGCGGCGAGATCGCCGATCTGCAGGCGGCATTCCAGGCCCGCAACGCACTGCAATGCGGTTACTGCACCCCCGCAATGCTGCTTACAGCGCAGGACCTGCTGCGCCGGCGCGACTTACCCAGCCGGGAAGAAATCCGCGAGCACCTGTCCGGAAATTACTGCCGCTGCACCGGCTATCACGCGATCGTGGATGCAATCGAGGCGACGGCGCGCGCCCGCGCGGCGGATCGGTCATGACCGACGACACGCCGCTCTCGCCAGTCGATTGGCCGAACTCCTATATCGGGCGCTCGGTGCCGCGGCCGAACCTGCAACGTCTGCTGGAAGGCCGCGGGCTGTATGTCAGCGACCTCGTGCTGCCGCGCATGGTGCATGTCGCGTTCCTGCGCTCTCCGCACGCCCATGCACGCATCCTCTCCATCGAAATGGCGTCCGCCCGGTCCATGCCGGGCGTCGTTGCAGTGGTGGCCGGGGCGGACCTCACGAGGCTTTGCACACCATGGGTCGGCGTGCTGTCGCACCTGAAGGGCCTGAAATCAGCACCGCAATACCCGCTCGCAACGGATCGCACCTGCTGGCAGGGTGAGGCAGTCGCAGCCGTCGCCGCACAAAGCCGCGCGCAGGCCGAGGATGCGCTGGACCACATCGCCGTCGATTACGAACCGCTGCCGGCCGTTACGGACATGGAGACTGCACTCGATCCCGGTACGCCGGTCATCCATGCGGCGCTTGGCGACAACCTCGCGTTCGAGCGTCGCCTGGAGGCAGGCGCGCCGGATGAGGCGATGGCGGTGGCCGACGCCGTGGTCGAAGCAACCTTCCGCTTTGCCCGCCACACCGGCGTCACGTTGGAGGCCCGCGCCATCGTCGCCGACTGGAACAGGGCCGAGCAGCGCCTGACGGTCTACCAGGGTCATCAGGCGCCGCACATGATGCAGACCGTTTACGCCACACATCTCGGGCTTGAGGAATCACAGGTTCGCGTCATTTGCAAGGATGTGGGCGGCTCGTTCGGCGTGAAGGTTCATGCCTATCCCGACGACCTTGCGACCGCGGCGATCGCGAAGCTGCTGGGGCGTCCGGCGAAATTTGTCGCCGACCGGCTGGAGAGTTTCACCACCGACATCCATGCCCGCGACCACCGCGTGCAGGCCCGCATCGGCGTGATGCGCGACGGCCGCATCACCGGATTCGAGATCGATGACCTCACCGGCATCGGCCCCTATTCCGTCTATCCGCGCACCAGTGCCGTAGAGGCAAACCAGGTGGTGAACCTGGTCGGCGGTCCGTACGTTGTGCGCAGCTATCGGGCGCACACGCGCGTGGTGTTCCAGAACAAGACACCGATGTGCCAATACCGCGGCGTCGGCCATCCGATCGCCACCTCCGTTACCGAGGGGCTGGTCGACCTTGCCGCCGCCCGCATCGGCATGGACCCGGTGAAAATGCGCCGCCGCAACCTGGTGCCCGACGACGCCTATCCGTGCGAGTCCGCCTCGGGCCTGAAATTCGAGCGCCTTTCGCACCACGCTTCCCTGACCCGGCTGTTGGACATGATACAGTACGACAGGCTGCGGGCCGAGCAGGCGGCGTTGCGCGCGCGCGGCGTCCATCGCGGCATCGGCATCGCCGCCTTCATCGAGATAACCAATCCCGGCGCTGCGTTCTACGGCGTCGGTGGCGCACGCATCTCCTCACAGGATGGCGCGACGATACGGCTTGACGCTTCGGGTGCGGTGATCTGCCAGACCAGCGTGACCGAGCAGGGCCAGGGCACCGAGGCCATCATGGCGCAGATCGCCGCGACCGCGCTGGGCGTGAAGCTGGAGCATGTTCGCGTGATGCTGGGCGACACCGATGCAACGCCCTATGGCGGCGGCACCTGGGCATCGCGCGGCGCCGGCATCGGTGGCGAGGCGATGTGGCGGGCCGGCCGGGCGTTGCGCGACAACGTTCTGGCGGTGGCGGCCGCGATCCTGCAGGCCCGCCCCGACGGCCTGGACATCGCCGGCGGCGCCGTTGTCGATGCTGGCACCGGCGACGCGCGGATCGCGTTATCCGAACTGGCGCGCATCGTCTATTTCCGTCCCGACACGCTGCCCGCCGGCGTTCAGCCCGAGCTGATCGCCACGCGCCACTTCGTCCCGCGGGACTATCCCTTCGCCTTCACAAACGGCATGCAGGCGTCCTGGCTGGAGGTCGATACGGAGAGCGGCTTCGTCCGCCTGCTGCGCCACTGGGTCGTGGAAGATTGCGGCCGCCCGATCAATCCGCAGCTGGTGGACGAGCAGATCCGCGGCGGCGTGGTACAGGGTCTTGGTGCCGCGCTGTTCGAGCATTGCCGCTACGATGCGCAGGGTCAGATGCTGAACGCGAGCATGGCCGACTACCTTGTGCCGATGGCGGGCGAGATGCCGGATATCGATGTCGCCCACGTGGTTTCGCCGACCGCAGAGTCGGCGATCGGTGCCAAGGGAGCGGGGGAGGCGGGCACCGCGGGCGCCGCGGCGGCGGTGAGCAACGCGGTGAACGACGCGCTGCGCCCGTTTGGTGCCGTCATCACCGAGATCCCGATCACGCCGGAAATCGTGCTGCGTGCACTTGGGCGCGCATGACGGCGTTGCCCGCGCGTGGCGGATTGTCTATCCACCAATAACAGAGTGGCGCGACCAGCCACCTCGAGGGGAGGAATACGATGCCGGGGACGCGAAAGCCCGAATTTCGTCTGACACGCCGCCATCTGCTCGGCGCCACGGCCGCCGGTGCGGCGCTCACGCGGGTGAATATCCTTCACGCCCAGGAACCCACGATCAAGATCGGCTTTCCGGTTCCGCTCACCGGCCCCTATGGGGCGGAGGCGCAGGACCAGGTGCGCTGCGCCCAGCTCGCGGTCTCCGAATTCAACGATGCCGGCGGACTGAACGGTCGAAAAGCCGAGCTATTGCCGCGTGACGACAAGCTCAATCCCGGCGAGGGCGCCACCCGAACGCTCGAACTGGTCGAGAAGGACAAGGTAGCGTTCGTCGTCGGCAGCCTGTCCGCCGCGGTCCAACTCGCGGTCAACAACGTCACCAAGCAGCGCAAGGTGCTGTACAACTCGATCAGCCAATCGGACCAGATCGACGCGTTGCCGGACTGGAGCCGCTATACTTTCCACGAAGCCATGACGCCGCACATGACCGCCGGCGCGGTCGGACGCTATGCATTCCCGAAATTCGGCAAGAAGGTCGTGTTCCTGTCTGCCGATTATGCCTATGGCGCTGAGATGGTTGCAGGCTTCAAGGCGGCCGGCGACGCGTTCGGCATCGATGTTCTGGCGGAGCTGAAGCACCCGCTGGGAAGCACTGATTTCTCCACACTGATCCCGCGCATCGCAGCGTTGAAGCCCGATATACTGCTGCTCTGCAATTTCGGCCGCGACCAGCAGATAGCGGTCAAGCAGGCGACCGATTTCGGGCTTAAGCAGAGCACGCACATCGTCATCCCGGTGATCCCCTACACCGCGCGCGTCGCTGCCGGCGCGCAGGCCTATGAGGGCGTGGTCGGCGGCACCTCGTATTACTGGGGGATCGAGAGCAGCGTGCCCTCGGCCAAGGCATTCAACGACCGTTATCGGCACGCCTATGACAACAAGTTGCCGTCCGATTACGGCGCGCTCGGCTATGCCGGCGTGCGCGCGGTGCTGACGGCGGCCAAGGCGGCAGGCAGCATCGATACCGAAAAGGTGGTCGATGCGCTGTCAGGCATGAAATACGATTTCTACAAGGGCCCCGAGAGCTACCGACCGTGCGACCATCAGGCGGTGCAATCGGTGCTCATCATCGAGAGCAAGTCCAAGGACATGGCCAATCAGTACGACGTGTTCAACGTCGTTGCCACCGATCCCGCGAACGAGGCCAATCTGAAATCTTGCACCGCCGAGGGCCACGCGGCCTGACCGAAACGGTATCGTCGTGGAAGGTGTGACGCTTGATCTTCTGGCCGTGCAGATCTTTACCGGACTCGCGCTGGGTGCGGTTTACGTGCTGCTCGCCATCGGCATGTCGCTGATCTTCGGCATGCTGACGGTGGTGAACTTCGCGCACGGCGCATTCTACATGCTCGGCGCTTATGTCGGCCTCGCGCTGCTCGGCTTGACGGGCAATTTCTGGATATGCCTGCTTCTGGCGCCGATCGGCGTCGGCATGCTGGGCATGCTGACCGAGCGTTTCCTGATCCGCCCGCTGTACGGCCGCGGCATCGACTATCCGCTGCTGCTGACCTTCGGCCTGTCCTATGTATTCGTCGAGGGCGTGCGGATCGTGTTCGGCATCCAGGGCCTGCCGTTCGACACGCCCGATGCACTGACCGGAGCGGCGAATATCGGCGTCGGCTATTTCCCGATCTACCGCCTGTTCGTCATCGCAGTCACGGCTGTCGTCCTCCTCGGCCTTTGGCTGTTCCTGGAACGTACGCCGTACGGCCTGATCGTTCGGGCCGGGGCGCGCGATCCGCAGATCGTGCGCATTCTCGGGATCGATGTCGCCCGTGTCTGGCTGGTGGTGTTCGGCATCGGCACCGGCATCGCGGCCCTGGCGGGACTGCTCGCCGCCCCGTTGCAGGGCGTCAGCCCCGAGATGGGCAATTCCATCCTCGCCGAGGCGTTCGTCGTCACCGTGGTGGGCGGCATGGGATCGCTGCTCGGCGCCGTCGTGGCCGGGCTGCTGGTCGGCGTCGTGGTCAGCCTGACGGCGCTGTTTGCCCCCGAAATGGCGCAGGTCGCGATCTTCGCACTGATGGCCGTGGTGCTGCTGGTGCGCCCGCAAGGCTTCTTCGGCCGCGTGGGGCTGATGAGCTGATGGCCGTCGCCACGCCCGGCGTCGCTGCGCCGCTGCCGCGGCGGCACTGGATGCAGGCCGCGCAGCGTCACCGCGTTGCCCTGGCGGCCCTGTTCCTGGTGATCTTTCCGCTCTTGCTGCCATTCAAGGCCATCGCAGCGAATATTCTGATCTACGGGCTGTTCGCGCTCGGCTTCGACCTGGTCTACGGCTATCTGGGACTGCTTTCCTTTGGCCACGCGGCGCTGTTCGGTGGCGGTGCGTACGCCTGCGGCATCGCCATCGTGCATTTCGGATTGCCGTGGTGGGCGGGCCTGCTGTGCGGCATCGCGGGCGGCATCATCGTCGCCGCCATCATCGGCGGCCTGGCCATCCGCACGCGCGGCATCTACTTCGCCATGGTCACGCTGGCGCTGGCGCAGTGCGTCTATTTCCTCGCGTATCAGGCGGTGGACTGGACCGGCGGCGAGAACGGCCTGATCGGCGTCAACGTCAGCGTCATCGACCTGTTCGGCCTTCGCCTCGACTTCCTTGATCCGCTGACGCGCTACTACGTCGTCTGCGCTTGCGTCATGGCAGCACTGTTCGCGCTCTCCCGCATTCTCGCCTCACCCTTCGGCGCCGCCATGGAGGCGATCCGCGAGAACGAGGCGCGCGCCCGCGCCTGCGGCTACAACGTCCGCGCGACGCGCTGGCTGGCCTTCGTCCTGTCGGGCGGCTTCTGCGGCCTTGCCGGCGGGTTGCAGGCGATCCATCTCGGCATCGTGCCGGTGGAGACGCTGTACTACACCACCTCCGGGCTCGTCGTGATGATGGCGCTGCTCGGCGGCATGGGCACGTTCTTCGGCCCCTTCATCGGCGCCGGCGTGTTCCTGCTGCTCGAGAATCTGGTGTCGCTGTGGACCGTGCACTGGCAGCTGGTCGTCGGCATCGTGTTCATCGCCTGCGTGCTTTTCTTCCCGCGCGGTATCTGGGGTACGCTGCTGCACGGACTGCGACGATGACCGTCATCCTTCGCACTGAGGGCCTGGGTCGGTCGTTCGGCAAGTTCGTGGCCTTACGCGGCATCACCGCCGAGTTCGCGGCGGGCCAGTTGACCTCGATCATCGGCCCGAACGGTGCCGGCAAGAGCACCTACTTCAATCTGCTCACCGGCGCGTTGGCGCCCAGCGAAGGCCGCATCAGCTTCGAGGGACGCGACATCACGTTCACCCCGCAACATCGCTTCGCGCACATGGGCATCGCGAAATCCTTTCAGATCACCAATGTGTTTCCGCAGCTTTCGACGATAGAGAATGTGCGCGTCGCCTTGCAGGCCCTGGTCTCGCGCTACGACGTCTGGCGTCCGCGCGCGCAACTGACGAAGCTGGACGAACAGGCGGGTGCGCTGCTCGAAACCGTCGGCCTGTGGCCGCGGCGCGCCCGTCCGGCGGCCACGCTGTCGCATGGCGAACAGCGCGCGCTGGAAATCGCCATGGCCCTGGCGAGCCGCCCGCGCCTGCTGCTGTTGGACGAACCCACCGCCGGCATGTCGCCAGAAGAGACGCGCAGCATGATGGACCTGATCGTTCGGCTGGCGTCCCAGCACACCGTCATCGTCGTGGAACACAAGATGAAACTCGTCATGGGCATCAGCGACCGACTGCTGGTGCTGCACCATGGCGAGCTTCTGGCCGAGGGTACGCCCGACGAGATCCGCCGCAACGAGATGGTCCGGCGCGTCTATCTCGGCCAGCGGGAGCATTGAGCATGCTGCGCATCGAGGCACTCAATGCCTGGTACGGTTCAAGCCACGTCCTGCAGGGGGTCGACCTCGAGGTCCGGCGGGGCGAGATCGTCTGCCTGATCGGCCGCAACGGCGCGGGCAAGACCACGACGCTGCGCACCGTCATGGGATTGCTCGGCCGAAGCAGCGGTCGCGTGGCATTCGAAGACCAGGATCTACTGGGACGGCCCGCCCATGTGCGCCACGCCCTCGGCCTCGCCTACGTGCCGGAAGAGCGCCGCATCGTGCAGGGGCTCAGCGTGCGCGACAATCTGCGCCTCGGCCTGCTCGCATCGCCGCACCGCCGGCGCGAACGTGACATGATCGCACGGATGACCGCGATCTTTCCCCGGCTTGCGGAGCGGCTGGACCAGATGGCGGTAACCATGTCGGGCGGCGAGCAGCAGATGCTGGCGATCGCGCGCGCGATGATCTCCGGGCCCAGGATGATCATGCTGGACGAACCGTCCGAGGGCATCATGCCCGTGCTGGTGGACGAGATGTTCGACCTGTTCACGCGCATGAAACAGGACGGCGCCACGATCCTGCTGGTAGAGCAGAACGTGGAAATGGCACTCGGCATCGCCGATCGCGCCTACATCATGGATCACGGTGTGATCGTGCATCATGCCAAGGCGGCCGCCCTGCTGGCCGACGCCGCGATTCAGGAACGATATTGTGCCGTCTAGCGCGACCCCAGGGCCGCGTTCACCTTCGGCATAACCTTTTCCGCCATCAGTGTCATCGAGCGGCGCGCGAGATCGCGATCCAGCCAGTCGTGTCCGGCATAAAGCAGCGTGCCGAAATCGCCGACCTGATCGCGGAATCCCAGAATCTCGTCGGCGACCTTGTCGGGCGTGCCGTGAATGATGAGGGCATCGCACACGTCATCGATCGTCACGGCGTCATCAGGCATCGCGCGGTCCTTCTTGAACAGCTCCGCCCGTCCGGCCCGCTGCATCTTCGTCAGCAACTGGCTGTAATAGAACCGATAGGGGCTGTCCGGACCCAGCGCATAGTCGCGCGCCGTCGCCGCGTCATCGGCCACGAACACGCTCTTGGCAACGCGCCATTTGCTGCTGTCCACCGGCAGGCCGGCACGAACGCAGCCCTCTCTATAGTTCGGCCAGTGCGTCGCTACCCATTGCGGCAGCAGGAAATTGGCGGAAATCGGCTCCCACCCGCGCGCGGCGGCCTCGGTGATGCCCTTTGAATAAGGTGCGACAACTGTACAGATGATCGGTGGATGCGGCAGCTGCAGCGGCCGCGGGATAATGCCCTGGCCGATATCAGAGATCATCGTCCGCTCCGTCGTGACCGTCCAGTATTTGCCGCGGATGTCGTACGGCGGATCAGACCGCCATATCTGCAACACCTGGTCGATCGCCTCGACGAACATCTCGTTCCGATTTCGATCGAGATTGCCGAACACTTCGGCGTCGGATGGCAGGCCGCCCGGGCTGATGCCGAAGTTCAGCCGCCCATCAAGCATATGATCGAGCATCGCAATCTCGGCCGCGACGCGCGCCGGATGCGCGTTGGGCAGATTGACCGTCCCGGTGCCCAATCGGATCCGCTTCGTGCGATCCATCAGACTGGCCAGGAAAACCACGCAGGAGGCGATGTTTTCAGCCTTGTCGGTGGTGTGCTCACCGACATAGGCCTCGGTTAATCCGAGTTCATCAGCCAGTATGAAGGCCTCGCGATCCTCGCGCAGCGTTTGCCGCCAATCCTTGGTGAGCGGGTGGATCGGCATGGTGAAAAAGCCGAGATGCATGGATCTGCCTCACGGAGGTTCCGGCACAAAATTTGTTGCCGAGATTAGCCCGCGCCGTACGCCGGGCCGCATCATGAATTCTGGCCCTGCCCATTACTCACGATGATGACCGCGCCCGGCCGGCCCAATAAGCTGGTAGCCACGCGCCGTCACGTGTCCCCCACCCCTGGTTCGCGGCTTCATCGAAGACGGACAGTGACCGTGCGGCGACCGGCAATTCGAAGCCATGAGCCGCGGCTTCCTCCAGCATCGTGCGCAGATCCTTGCGGATGGCGTCGACGCTGAATGTCACCGGGCCTGGATTTTCCCCAGACAGAGCCTTGGCTATCGCCGGACCCCGGCCCTTCAGGACGTTGGGCCCGCCGGCACTGTCGGCAAACAGATCGACAAGCCATGCCGGGTCGCGTCCGAGATGGCGCACCAGCGCATTGGCCTCGCCAAATGCCTGCCAGAACACCAGCAACGGAAGGTTGATCGCGAGCTTCATCGCTGCTCCGGCGCCGGTGGGTCCGACATGCTCGAGGCGGCGGCACAGCTGATCGAGCAGCGGTCTGGCACGGGCCACATCGGCTGCCTGCCCGCCGGCAAGCCCGATCAGCGTGCCGGTCCGCGCCGGGCCCGTCGTGCCCCCCACCGGACATTCCACGTGAATGCCGCCCTTGGCGCGCACGGCGGCCGCAAGTTCCACCTGAACGGAGGGCCGGACCGTGCTCATCTCGACAAACAGCTTGTCTGCAACGTCAACGGATAGCAGTCCGTCCTCGCCATGGTACACCCGCTCGATGGCGATGGCGTCGAACAGAATGGTGATGACCGCGTCGACCTGGCCGATCAGATCGGCCGGCGTCGCGGCCATCGTGGCACCGGCCGCCGCGAGGGATTTAAGTTTGTCGGCGGTGCGGTTCCAAACCACGATGTGGTGGCCGACATCCTGCAACCGGGCAGCAATTGCTTCGCCCATCCGACCCACGCCCGCAATGCCGACACGCATGGGGTCAACTCCTTCGTGTGTGGAATTTCAGCGCTAACATGGCACAACTGCTCTTGCCAAATTATGCGGGTTCCAGGCACCTATTGCTGGGGACGGGAGGGAAACATGAAAGATGCCGTCGGAATTGTCGGCCTCGGCATCATGGGTGGCGCCATCGCCCGCAACCTCGCGGCAGCCGGCTGGCAGGTGCATGGCTTCGACACCGATCCCACGCGCTGCGAGGAACTGGCGAAGCTCGGTGTTGCAGTTGCGAAGGATACCGCTGCCGTCGCGCATGCCGCGCGCACGATCATCCTCAGCCTGCCGACACCCTCGGCGGTCCATGCGACGGCGCAGGCGATCGCCGCTGCCGGACCTGCCGGCCGGGTCGTGATCGAGTGCAGCACCCTGGCACTCGAAGACAAGAACGCTGTTCACGTCGTGTTGGGTGACGCCGGCCACACCGCGCTCGACTGTCCGATCAGCGGCACCGGCGCACAGGCGATCCGCAAGGACCTCGTCATCTATGCCAGCGGCGACGCTGCGGCGATCGCAGCGGCGCGGCCGCTGTTCACGGACTTCACCCGTCAGGTCCACGATGTCGGCGCCTTCGGGAATGGCAGCCGGATGAAGTTCGTCGCCAACCTGCTGGTTGCCATCCACAACGTCGCAAGCGCGGAGGCAATGGTGCTGGGCATGAAGGCAGGGCTCGACCCGCACCAGGTCTGTGCGCTGGTTGCCACCGGCGCCGGCACATCGCGCGTGTTCGAATTGCGTGCGCCGATGATGGCGAACAACACCTATCTGCCGGCGACAATGAAGATCGACATCTGGCAGAAGGACATGGCGATCATCGGCCAGTTCGCAACCGCGCTTGGCTGTCCGACACCGATGCTGAACGCCACCATGCCGCTTTACGCAGCCGCGATGGCAAACGGTCATGCCGCGGACGATACGGCCGCGGTTTGTGCGGTGCTGGAAGGCATGGCAGGGCTGCAACGCAAGTGACCGATGCAACCGACGCACTCCATCGCTCTGAGTTGCGCGACGGCATGCGCGTGGACTGGGACGTGCCGATCGCCATGGATGACGGGCTGGTGCTGCGCGCTGACGTGTTCCATCCGGCTGCCGAAGGGCGTTATCCGGTGCTGTTGACGTACGGTCCGTACGCGAAGGGCCTTGCGTTTCAGGACGGCTACCCGAGCGCTTGGGACCGCATGGCCGAACGCCATCCGGATGTGACGGCAGGTTCCAGCAACCGCTTTCAGAACTGGGAAGTCGCCGACCCGGATAAATGGGTACCGGACGGTTATGTCTGCGTTCGTGTGGACAGCCGCGGCTGCGGCCGCTCGCCCGGTGTGATCGACCATTTCTCGCCGCGCGAAACCCGCGATTTCCACGATTGCATCGAATGGGCGGCCGTGCAGCCCTGGAGCAGCGGCAAGATCGGACTGAGCGGCGTATCCTATTACGCCATCAACCAGTGGCACGTCGCGTCGCTGCAGCCACCGCATCTCGCCGCCATGTGCATCTGGGAGGGTGCTGCCGACTGGTATCGCGACATGACGCACCACGGCGGCATCCTTAGCACCTTCTGGGCCAATTGGTACGACATGCAGGTCAAGACGGTGCAGCACGGCGTGGGGGAGCGCGGGGCACGCAGCCGCGTGACCGGCGAACCGGTTAGCGGGCCGCCGACGCTAAGCGAAGCGGAACTCGCGGCCAATCGTCGGGACTTCGGTAACGAGATCCTCGCGCATCCGCTCGACGATGCGTATCACCGGGCACGCTCACCCGACTGGTCGAAGGTGACGGTGCCGTTCCTGTCCGCTGCGAACTGGGGCGGACAGGGCCTGCATCTGCGCGGCAACTTTGAAGGATTCCTGCGTGCCGCGTCCCGGCACAAATGGCTGGAAGCGCATGGGATCGAACACTGGACGCACTACTACACCGACTACGGCCGCGACCTGCAACGGCGCTTCTTCGATCATTTCCTGAAGGGCGAGGCGAATGGCTGGGACCGGCAGCCCAGGGTGCTCCTGCAGGTGCGTCACCCCGGCGAGCGATTCGAGCAGCGGACAGAAGCCGAATGGCCATTGGCGCGGACCCGCTGGACCCGGTTTTATCTCGACTTCGCCGAAGACACGTTACGTGCCGATCCACCCGCGCACGCCGGCACGCGAAGCTTCGACGCAATGGGCGACGGCCTGACCTTTCTGACGCCGCCGATGTCCGAAACCATGGAGATCACCGGCCCCTGCGCGGCCAGGCTGTTCGTCTCCTCCAGCACCACCGACGCCGACCTGTTCCTGGTGCTGCGCGTCTTCAAACCCGACCTGCACGAGGTCGTGTTCCAGGGGGCGATCGATCCGCACACGCCGATCGGCCAGGGATGGCTGCGCGCATCGCACCGCAAATGCGACGCTGCCCTCGGCACGCCGTGGCGGCCCTATCACACGCATGACGAGAAGCAGCCGCTCGTGCCGGGTGAGGCGGTGGCACTCGACATCGAGATCTGGCCGACTAGCATCGTGGTGCCGCGCGGCTATCGCGTCGGCCTCAGCGTCCGTGGCAGGGATTACGAATACTCGGTCAGCGGCGGTCGCCTGTCCAACTTCAAGAACGAGCTGATGGGCTGCGGACCCTTCCTGCACGACGATCCGCGTGACCGTGCGGCGCACATCTTCGGCGGCGTCACCACGTTGCATAGCGACCACGCCGGGCAGCCCTACGTCCTGCTGCCTGTGATACCAACGCAGTAATTCGGCAGCCCAAGCCGAACATACAGGGGAGCGACAATGAACGAGATTACCCGCCGGCATCTGACGCGCAGGGCCGCGTTGCAGGCAACCGCGGGCGGCTTGGGGCTGGCGCTCGCGGCGCCACGCATCGTACGCGCCCAGGGCGCCGATCCGATCCGGCTCGGTTTCCTCACCGTCAAGACCGGTCCGCTCGCCGCCGGCGGCATCCAGATGGAAGAAGGGCTGACGCTGTTCCTGAAGCAGCGCAACAATACGCTCGCCGGTCGGCCGGTGCAGCTTTTCACCGCGGATACCGGCGGCGTGCCGGCGAACGCGCTGGCCAAGACCCAGGAACTGGTGGAACGCGACAATGTCTCCGCCATCGTCGGCCCGCTGGCCGCCTTCGAGGCACTGGCGATCGTCGATTACACGGTCAGCCACAAGATGCCCTTGCTGAGCGTCGCCGCCGCCGAGGACATCACCCAGCGCCATCCCGATCCGTGGTTCATCCGCTGCACATCATCCTCCGCACAGTGCTCGCAGCCGATGGCGGACTACTGCGCAAAGCAGCTGAAATACAAAAAGATGATCACGATCGCGGACGACATCGCCTATGGGCAGGAACAGAACGCCGGCTTTCAGAGGGTGTTCGAAGACAACGGCGGTGAGATCGTACAGAAGCTTTGGCCGCCGCTGAACGCGCCGGATTACGCGACCTATATCGCGCAAATCCGCTCGGATGCGGATGCCGTCTTCATGGCCTTCGCAGGCTCCAACGGGCTGCGCTTCATGAAGCAGTTCTACGAATATGGCCTGGGCGGCAAGATACCGCTTATCGGCGGCATGACCGCGGTGGACGAGGCGATCCTGCAACAGATGGGCAGCGACGCAATCGGCATCATCTCGGTCAACTGGTACTCCGCGCCGCTCGATTATCCGGCCAACAAGACCTTCGTGGCCGCCATGGAGAAGGACTACAAGGTCGATCCCGGCTATTACGCGGCGGGCACCTATGTGACCGGCGCGGTCCTGGAAGCGGCATTGAAGTCGGTCGGCGGCAAGATCGAGGACCGCGACGCCTTCATGCATGCGCTGCGCACGAATATCGTGCCGGACACCGCGCGCGGCCCGGTGCGCTTCGACCAGTTCGGGAACGTCATCGGGAACGTGTACATCCGAAAGGTGGAGCGAAAGGGCGGGAAGCTGGTCAACACGGTGATCCACACCTATCCCGATGTCAGCCAGTTCTGGACCTATAACCAGGCTGCGTTCCTGAAGGAGCCGGTGTATTCGCGCGATTGGCCCCCCGCCAAGAACCTGGGCCGGTAGAGCGCCCGTGCCGGCGCAGTTCTGGATCATCCAGACGCTGAACAGCCTGGCGCTGGGCGGCATGCTGTTCCTGCTGTCCGCCGGCTTCTCGCTGATCTTCGGCCTGCTGCGCATTCCGAATCTCGCGCATGGCGGACTGTTCATGCTCGGCGCCTATCTTGGTGCCAGCCTGCTGGACGTCGATGCGAACTTCTGGGTCGCGGCATTGGGCGCGGGGCTGGGCGTCGGATTGCTCGGCGTCGTGATGGAGCGTGTGCTGCTGCGCCGCCTGGCCGGCAACGAGCAGGGGCAGGTGCTGGTGACGCTGGGCATCGCCTTCATCATTGCCGATATGTGCCTGCTCACCTGGGGCGGCGACCCGATCACACTCGACCCGCCGCACGCCCTGCGGGCCGCCCTGTTCGTTGGCCGTTTCGCCTTTCCGGCCTACCGGATTGCCGTCCTTGGAGTCGCGCTCGTCGTCGCCTTGCTGCTTTATCTTCTGATGGAGCGCACGCGGCTCGGCGCGATGATCCGTGCCGGCGTCGACGACCGCGAGATGGCGCGCGGCGTTGGCATCCCGGTCTCCCGCCTGTTCACGGTGGTGTTCTTCCTCGGCGCCGCGCTTGCCGGGATCGGGGGCCTGCTGAGCGGGCCCATTCTGTCGGTCTATCCCGGCCTCGACGCCGACATGCTGCCGCTGGCATTGATCGTCGTGATCCTGGGTGGCGTCGGCAGCCTGCTCGGCGCACTGGTCGGCAGCTTCATTGTCGGCTTCATCTACAATTTTGGCACGGCGTTGTTTCCTGACTTCGCCTATGTCGTGCTGTTCCTGCCCATGGTCCTCGCCCTGGTGTTCAAGCCGAGCGGCCTGTTCGGTCGCGCCGAGGCATGACGCGGGGGGTGCGACCCTGGCTGTGGGGTGTCGGCACGATCGTCGTGCTTGGCGTGCTGCCCTGGCTGCTGTCTGGTGCGTTCTATGTCGGCATCGCGACGCACGTGCTGGTCTTCGCACTGTTCGCGCTGAGCCTGAACATCATCCTCGGCTATGGCGGCATGACCTCGCTCGGTCATGCGGTGTATCTGGGTGTGCCCGCCTATGCCTGCGCGTGGCTCGTCACCAAGGCAGGCTTCGGCGCGTTGCCGGCAGCCCTGTGCGCCGTAGCGACCGGGACGCTGCTGGCAGCCTTTTTCGGCGTTCTGGCATTGCGCGCCCGCGGCCTCGGCTTCCTGATGATCACCCTGGCGCTGGGACAGGTGGTGTGGGGCATCGCCTATCGCTGGGTCGGCCTGACTGGCGGCGACAACGGCATACAGCTTGTCCAGCGCCCGCGCCCCTTCGGCATCGACCTGTCCGGACCGTTCGCGTTCTATTATGCCGTGGCCTGCGTTTTCCTGTTGGCGTTGTTCTGCCTTTGGCAGCTTGCCGGGTCGCCGTTCGGCGCCTGCCTGCGCGGCACGCGCGACCAGCCGCGCCGGATGCGGATGCTGGGCCACAATGTCTGGGCGATCCGCTGGGCCGGCTTCGTGCTGTCCGGCTTCTGGGGCTCGGTCGCCGGGCTTCTGTATCTCTACGATTTCCAGTTCATCAGCCCGCAGACGCTGGCGCTGCCCCAGTCAGCCGAGGCGTTGCTGATGGTGGTGCTCGGCGGCGCGGGCACGCTCGCCGGCCCCATTGCCGGCGCCGTCGTCATCACGCTGGTCAAGGACGTCGCCAGTTCCTATGTCGACCGTTGGTACTCAATGCTCGGCGTGATCTTCATCCTGGTGGTCGTATTCATGCCGGACGGGCTGGTGCCGGGATGCCGTCGGCTTGCCGCACGCCTGCGCCGGCCGCGCGTCGCGGTGCGTGCCGCGTGATAGTGCCCGCACTGGAAATCGATGGCCTGTGCAAGCGTTTCGGCGGGGTCGCCGCGATCCGCGACGTGTGCGTGCGAGTGATGCCGGGAGAGCGGCGCTTGCTGATCGGGCCGAATGGCGCCGGCAAGACCACGCTGTTCAATCTCGTCACCGGCGATCTGCGGGCGGATGCCGGCTCGGTGCGCCTGTTCGGGCGTGAACTTCTCCTGGAGCCGACGCGGAGGCGCATTCGTCGCGGTCTGGCGCGCACCTATCAGATTCTCTCGCTGTTTCCACGTGAAACCCTGGAACACAACGTCGTGCTGTCTTTGCTTGGGCTGAGTGCAGCACGCTGGACGCCCTGGGGCGCACTCTCGAATCATGCGGGACTGCACGAGGCGGCGCGCGAGGCCCTGGCGCGCGTCGGGCTCGGCGGCATGGCGCATCGCATCGTCGCGCAGACATCGTACGGCGAGCGGCGACGGCTGGAACTGGCGATGGCCCTCGCGCAGCGGCCGAAGGTTCTGCTGCTGGACGAGCCGCTCGCCGGTCTGTCGGCCGAGGAGCGCGAGACGGTGCGCGCCCTGCTCGAAGACATCCCGCGCGATGTGACGATCGTGATGATCGAGCACGACATGGATGTGGCGCTCGCCCTGGCCGAGCGCATCAGCCTGCTGCATTTCGGCGAGGTGGTGGTGGAAGGCACGCGCGCCGAGGTCGTTGCCGATCCGCGGACGCGCGCGGTGTATTTTGGTGAGTGACGCGCTCGCCCTGCGCGATGTCGACACGTTCTACGGCGACAGCCAGGTGCTGCACCGCATGGGCTTCTCCGTGCGCGCGGGCAGCTTGCTGGCGCTGCTCGGCAGGAATGGCGCGGGCAAGACCACGTGCCTCAATGCCGTCATGGGATTCCTGCGTCCGCATCGCGGCAGCATCGCGCTGTTTGGTGAAACCATCTCCAAACTTTCGCCCGAAGCGATCGCAAGGCGCGGCATCGGGCTGGTGCCGCAAGGGCGTCGCGTTTTCCCCTCGCTCACCGTGCGCGAAAACCTGCTGGTGGCGCAGCGCGGCGCCCGTGACGCCGCCTGGTCGATGGACCGCGTGTTCGAGATTTTCCCCCGTCTGAACGAACGCCGCCGCCAACATGCCGGGCTGCTGTCCGGCGGCGAGCAGCAGATGCTTGCGATCGGACGCGCGTTGATGGGCAATCCGCGCGTGCTGCTGCTGGACGAGCCGTCCGAGGGCCTGGCGCCGCAGATCGTCGCCGAGGTCGCGCGCATCATCGCGCGGCTGAAGACGGAGCGGCTGTCGATCGTTCTGGTCGAACAGAACGTCCAGCTGGCGCTGTCGCTGGCCGACGCCGTCGCCGTGGTGAACACCGGGACCGTGGTGTTCCACGGTGCGCCGGCGCAGATCGCGCAGGATGAGACCTTGCTCAACCGCCATCTTGGCGTCTTTTGATCCCGTTACAGGAAAGGCTTGCATCATGGCTGAGGAGACCAACCGCTACGGCCCCACCGCGGCACGTCGGCACGGCAAGCCCGGCCGGGACCTCAGGCCGTCCAGCGTCACCATCGACATGCACTCCCACGTCGCTGTGCCGGAGGCCGCGGCCTTCGTCCAACCACATCTTGATCTGTCGACGATCCCGCTTGCGCATTACGCGACACCGGCGACCCAGGCGCTCAATCGCAAGCAGGACGCCGACCGCCGACCGCAGATGACCGATCTGAAGACCCGGCTGGCCGACATGGATGCGATGGGGGTCGACCTGCAGATCGTCATGCCGCCGCCGCCGCAATGCTATCACACGGTGCGGCCCGACATCGCCGTTCGCGCCGCCACCATGGTCAACGATGGCATCGCCGCGTTCGTCGCGCAGAAGCCGGACCGCTTCGCCGCCCTCGGAACCGTGCCGATGCAGGACGGTGCCGCCGCAGTCGAGGAGCTTGAGCGCTGCATGACGACGCTCGGCTTCAAGGGCGTGCAGATCATCACCAACGTCGCGGGCAACGAGCTGTCCGACCCTGCCTATGCCGCGTTCTGGGCCAAGGCGGAGGCGTCGGGTGCGGTCGTTCTGATCCATCCCAACGGCTTCACCGATGCCCGTCGGCTCAGCCGCTTCTACTTCAACAACGTCGTCGGCAATCCGTTCGATACCTCGTTGGCGCTGCATTACCTGATCTTCGACGGCGTGCTGGAACGGCATCCGCGACTGAAGATCATCGCCGTGCATGGTGGCGGCTTCCTGCCAGCCTATTCCGGCCGCATCGACCACGCCTGGGGCGCGCGCAGCGACTGCCGCGGCGACCTGCCGCATCCGCCGAGCACCTATCTCAAGCGCATCTACTTCGACAGCGTGGTGTTCACGCCACACCAGCTCGACAATCTGATCAAGGTGTTCGGGGCCAGCCAGATCCTGATGGGCACGGACTATCCGTATGACATGGCGGAATACGATCCGATCGGCCACCTTGCGTCGCTGGACGCGCTGGATGCGGAGACCATAGCGGCGATCGCAGGCGGCAACGCGAAGGCGCTGTTCGGGCTGTAGCGGCGACACGGCCGGAACGCCGCCCGCGATGGGTGACGCTCCGGCCCCGTTCGCTACTCGCCCCAGGCCGCGTTGATGCGCCTGGTTTCCGCCTGCAGCACATGCAGAAATGCTTCCGCCGCCGGCGACATCAGATGGCTAGATGAACTCGATCAGCATGAGATCGAGCGCGAGGGGCGGGTCGGCAAGCGGATTGATGGTGAAGCGACCGCCCTGCATGTCCACGGTCATCATGACGCCGGGCAGCACCGTCACCCAATCGCTGGTGGCAACGAAATCCAGCGTGCCAAACATCGCGTCCAGCTCCAGCAGCCGCTCGACATGCACGCCGTTCGCGGCAAAATACGCTTCCAGACTGACCCGACGCGCGTTCTGCGGCGCCGGCAGGACGATCTTCAGCGCGCCCAGCGTCGCCAGGCGTACGGGTTCGAGGTGCTCCAATCGGCAGCCCGCGCCGGACACCAGGACCTCCGGCGTGCGCGCGAAATGCCGGCTGCGCAGTCCGACACCATCGGGTGACGCGGGGACCACGGCGAAAGCGAGTTCCCCGGCGCGCACCTGCTGGGTTAGCACGGCGCTGTAGGCCTCGACGATCCGCACCACCACGTTCGGATTCTGGTCGATGAAGCGCGCCAGCGTAGGCGCCAGCGCCGAGCGGGTCATGGTCGGCATCAATCCGACGACGATCTCGCCTTCCAGTCCACGGCCGTAACGCTGCAACGATGCTGCGGCAGCTTGGCACGCGCGCAGCACATCCAGGCAATGCCGATAATATTCGTCGCCAGCCGGCGTAGGCGCCACGCCGCTGCCGGCACGCGAAAACAGGCGGACGCCGTATCTTTCCTCGAGCTTTCGGATGTGCTGCGAAACACCCGACTGCGTCGCATTCTCGCGCACCGCCGCCTTGGTGAACGATCGCTCCTCATGGGCAGCCACGAAGATGCGAATGTCGCGCGGACTGTCCGACATTGCTGATCCCGCATCAGATCATCACTGTGAGTAATGGCGCCAAGCAGGTCAAATCATTTCCATGATGGCAACTGGGTTCCCATGTAGGCGGTTCGCCCGTGGGGAAGCTCACCCTGATGTCGGACGCCATCGAGATCTGTCTGGACTGCCGTGAGGCGCCCGTCGATACGTACGGCTTGCGCCGCGCCATGGGGCGGTTCGTGACCGGCGTGACCGTGGTGACCACGCTTACGGCCCATGGCATCCCGGTCGGACTGACCGCCAACTCATTCTCCTCGGTTTCGCTCGATCCGCCCTTGGTGCTGTTCAGCCTGCAGGCACGCGCGCCGTCGCTTCCGGCCTTCATCGAAGCCGGCTGGTTTGCCGTCAACGTCCTCGGCTCTCACCAGCACCAGTGCTCCCGCCAGTTCTCCACACCCTCGCCGGACAAGTTCGATGGGATACGGCACACTCCCGGGCTCGGCGGCTGCCCGCTGCTGGAAGGCAGCCTGGCGCGCTTCGAGTGCCGGCTGGACAACCGAATGCCGGCCGGCGATCATGTCATCGTCGTCGGCCGCGTCGTGCGGGTGACGCACCGTGACGGGGAACCCCTGATTTTCGCTGGCGGCCGCTACTGCGTCCCCGCCGACTTCGTCGCCGAGCAGTAGGGCCGATGGCCCTCGCGGCGCCAGCGGCTCGATTTCGCCGCTGCACGCGGCTCAGACGTGGCGGGGCAGCACGGGTCGCCCGAGGTCGGCGGCGAGACGGTCGAGAGTGCGCAGCAGCGGTGCCGGCAACGGGATGCCGTCTCGTTCGCGCGCGACGCGGCAGGCGTGGCGCCCGTCGCCGGGCACCCTGACCGGCTCGGCACCGGGCAACAGCGCGGATGCACGCATCTGGCGCACCACCGCATCGACGCGACGCCGGAACGCAACCGGATCGCCGAAGCGCGACAGCGAAATGGCCAGCAGTGCCTGGCCGGTGTTGGTGCGCGACGTGTCGTCCTTGTTGAAGTCGATCACATCCGCACCGAATGCTGCGTCGTTCAGCGTTCCGGCAAGCAGCCCGAACATGAAGGCGAGCGCATAGCCCTTGTAGCCCCCGGCCGGCAGCAACAGCCCTTCCTCGGCCCGGCTGGGATCGGTGATCGGCGCGCCTGTGCGATCGATCATCCAGCCTTCGGGCATCGTCTCGCCGCGCTGGGCGGCCAGCTTCACCTTGCCATAGGCGGCAACCGTGGTCGCCATGTCCATGATGACGGGTGGCTCGTCGCAGGCCGGAACCGCGATGGCGACAGGATTTGTGCTCAGCAACTGGTCGATGCCGCCCCATGGGGCAAGATGGTTCGCGCTGCCTACGGCGATGTAGATACCGATCATACCGTGCGGCAGCATCGCGGCGGCCCAGGTCGAGGCGGCGCCGGCATGGTTGCCGCCGCGCACGCCGATCCAGGCGGCGCCTGCGACCCTGGCCTTTTCAACCGCGAGGTCGACTGCGCGCAGCAATGTCAGATGACCCAGCCCGTTTTCGCCGTCGATCAAGGCGCAGGCCGGCGCATCGGCGACGACGCGCGGAACGGCGCGGGCGTCCATGCCGCCGGCGCGCATGCGTCTGGCATATTGCGGCAATCGAAAGATGCCGTGACCGTCGGCGCCGGACAGGTCTGATTCGATGATGGCTGCCGCAGCCCGCGCGGCGTTGTCGGCGGTCATGCCAAGCTGCATCAGCACGCCGGCGGCGAAGTCGCGCAGCACGGATGCGGGAACGGTCGCGCTATCGTCGTTCACCGCCGTCGCTGCCCCGAGGTTTTCCAAGCCTGCCACCGCGGTCTCATGCTTTGGTCGTCGCGACGCGGTGCGCACCCTTTGCGCCGAATACGAGCTCATCGAGATCGGTCATCATCGGCCGGCCTTTCGCCAGCGCGCGATAATGCTCGCCCTTCGAGACGGCGCCGGTTTCAAAGATGATCTCCCAGCTTTCGCCGCCGTCGCGGGTCTCGAAGATCTGCCCATCGGTGTCGCCGGCGTAAACGGCGTAGCCGCCATCCCAGGCGGCCAGCGTCATCGCGCCAAACGAGGGACGCTGGCCCGAAGGTAGGCCGCTGCGCAGGCGCTCGAAGCTGCGGCCGCCGTCGCGGCTGCGCAGGATCATCGAGCGGGAGCGGTTGATCGCGAACCAGTTGGGCGGATAGCCGGGTGCGCCGGCAACGAACAGCAGGTCGGGGTCGGTGGGATGCGCGACCAGGCCGTCCGGATAGTTCAATCCCGCGGCCGGCAGATCGCGCCAGGTCGCGCCGCGGTCCTCGCTGATCCGCAGGCCCCAGCCGGTTGCGACGATGCAGCGATCGGGCCGCGCCGGGTGAAGCAGGATTCGGTGGATGTCGATGTCGGATACGTCATCGAACACCGGCAGTTCGGTGAAGCTGGCCCCGGCGTCCGTCGAGCGCAGCATCGCGCCGACCTCGATGCCGACCAGCAGCGCGCCACCGTCCTCCACCACGATGTCCTTGACGTGGCCCAGATGCGGTGGCGGCGGGAAGAACCATTCCGCGCGGCTGGGTACGGCGCGCAATGCCGGCAGCTCGCGCCAGATGCCACCGTCGTCGTCGCTGATGAACAGATGCGCGGGCATCCCGCCCGCCAGCAGACGGTCGCGCCCGTCCAGGGCCACCGCCTTCGCCACCCACACGTCGAACTGCGACAGGCCGTTGTTGATCCAGCTCCAGGTGCGGCCGCCATCTTTGCTGCGCGTGAGCCCGAAGCCGTGCGTGCCCGCGATCAGCGCGCCGCTCGGCGAGCGGACCAGCGCGCTGACGAAGGTGCCGGCCAGCGCCTTGTGGTCCAGCGACCAATCGCCGGCCGGCGCACGCCGCAGGAACCAGATGCCATCGGCGGTGGCGACAGCGAGGCTGTCGTCCGGCCGATCATGGGTCTCGACGCTGGAGCCGCCAGGGGAGAGCAGGATCATTGCCGCTGCCTTCTTGTGTCAGCCTTCATAGGCGAGGATGTGCAGACCCGCGTTGTTGTCGGTGACGTACAGAGTCCCGTCGGCGGCAGCGAAAACATCGCTCGACTGCACGACCTTCTCGGCACCCGGGCGTGTGTCGATCATGGTTTCCGGCGGCGGCGGGATGAAGCGTGCCACCTCGCGCGGCGCATGAGCGTCGGCGATGTCGAACACGCGAACGCCCGCGTTCTGATAGGTGGCGAAGATCAGGGTCTCGCTCACCAGCGATCCCGGCCGATTCTCGTGCAGGTTATGCGGCCCGAACTTGCCGCCCTTGGCGCAGAAATCCTCCTCGGCGGGCGTCGGAAACGTCGCGATGGTGACTGGGTTTTCCGGGGCGCGCACATCGAGCACCCAGGTGTACGACAGCCCTCGGGCACAACGATTGCTGGTCGCCTCGTCGGCCACCACGCACAGGCCGCGGCTAGGCAGCGGCAGCGGCGAATGCGTGCCGCCCGGATAGGGGGGCGCCCAGTTGCGATGCGCGAGCAGCTTCGGCGCAACCGGATCGGTCAGGTCCATTACCGTCATGCCGCCATCACGCCACGCGGCATAGCCGCAGGTCGCCGGCAGTCAGCATGTGATGCAGCGCCCAACGCTGGCCCTGCGGCCAGCCCGGCGTCTCGCCGCCGGCGCGTGTGCATGCCGGGAAGCCACCAGCGGCCAGCCGAGCTCCGGTTTCGTCGGATCGGCCATGTCGATCACCACCAGGATGTGATCGATGAAGCCCTCGAGATGGCCGGAGGCGTAGGCGTAACGACCGCCCACCCACCAGATGCGATGCAGCCCCATCCCTTCCATCGGCATGAAGCCGATCTCGCGCGGGGCGGCAGGATCCCTCAGATCGTAGACGCGCATGCCGGCGGTGAAGTTGGGTTCGCGCCTGCTGAAGCTTTCTGTCAGCGGCTTGCCGAAATAGTCGCGCTCGGCGGTGTATTGCTGCAGCGCCCAGATGTTCGGCCCGTTGATGGCGAGCAGCAGCCCATCATGCACCTGGATATGGTTGGAGCGCGTGTTCGGCGGCGACGCCAGGTAGTTGACCGGGCGTCGGCACGCGCGGATCGGCAACGTCGATGACCGTGATGCCGCCCGACATCATGTGGCCGACATAGGCGTGGCCATTCGCCACCATGACCTGTACGCTATCGGGTCGGCCGCCCTGATCGGTGTGGCCCAGCAGACGAATACCGTGGTTCATGGCCGCGCGATCCTCCCATTCGGATCATAGCATGACGGGGCGTGGCCGGCTCAACCGGTCGGCGGCGCCACCAGATCGAGCGCGAGGCCGCGCGGTTCCGGGCCCAGCAGGGGCACGGTGCCGGCGGCGATGACGAGCATCGCCGCGACGAAGGCGAACACGGCGCCGACGCCGAGACCGTTCTGGATCCACAGGATGGCCGGAATGATGAACGCGGTGCCGAGGCGGCCGGTGCCCGCGGCGATGCCGAAGCCCGAGGCGCGGGCATTCGTCGGAAACACCTCGGATGCCAGGATCTGCATCGAGTTTCCGGCAAGCTGCGTGAAGAAGATCATGCAGAAGCCGGCGGCAAGCAGCGCCATGTCGGTGGACGTATTGACGAACACCACCGCGAAAATGCCCGCCATGACAAACGACACCATCGAGACGGGCTTTCGCCCGAATCGCTCGAGCGCGAACATCATGAAGGCGCTTGCGCAAGGGAAGGCCAGTGTCATGCCGACCGTATAGGTCAGCGACTTGGTGATCGTCATGCCGCGCGCGGCCATCATGTTGGGCAGCCACGTGCCGAGGCCGATGGCGACCCCGAAGAAAGCGACGAAGCAGAACATCCCGGCAATGACGCGGCCGCGATAGGTGCGAAATATCACTGCCATCGGGTCGCTGCGCGTATTGCTGGCGGCATCCTGGCGCAGTTCCTGGCCAGGCGCCGGTCCAGCGATGCCCATGCGGTGCAGCAGGTCCAGCGCCTCGCTTGCCGCGCCCGTGCGTGGCCAGCCAGCGCGGCGATTCCGGCAGCGAGAAGCGCAGCACGAAAACGACCAGCGCGCAGACGCCGAGCACGAGCTAGATGCCGCGCCAGCCGAGCGTGTCGAGGAACAGCCAGCGCGAACAGCGTCGAGAGCGGCCAGGAGAACGCGCCGCCGATCAGCTGGATGCACGCCAGGATGCGACCGCGGATGCGCTTCGGCGCGTACTCGCCGGCATACGCGAAGCACAGCGGCTGTTCGGCGCCCAGCCCGATGCCGGCGATGAAGCGCAGCACCGCGAGCCACAGGTAATTCGGTGCGAATGCCGACGCGATGGTGGCCACGCCGAACAGCAGCAGGTTGAACTGATAGACCGCCTTGCGTCCGAAGCGGTCGGTGAACTCGCCCTGCCCGACGGTGCCAACGAACAGGCCGAACAGCGTGGCACTCCCCACGGTCGCGACCTCGGCCGGTGAGGCGAAACCGTTGTGAATGATGTTCGGCACAAGGGCGCCGAAAATCACCAGATTTGCGATGTCAAAGAAGTAGCCGGCCGAGATCAGCGCAAACACGCGGTAATGGATCGACGTCAGCTTGGCGTCGTCGATCGACGTGCCGACGAAGCCCTCGATCGTCTGGCTCATGGCGCAACCTCCCCCGGGGCGCTTTCATTACGCCCGCTTGTAAGTCGTCTTAGGACGTATGATGAGGATGTTGCATTGCCGGGTCAAGCCGGCGTTTCGGCCGCACCGGCAGGTGCTAGACGATGCTGATCTCGCCGAGCGGCAGCGCCTCCTCCTGAATGGTCGCGCGGCGGCGCAACACGTGGCGGAAGCGGAAGCGGTCGGCCTTGTAGAAGGTGCGCGAACACTCCACCGCGTCGCCGGAGGCCAGATGCAGCGTGCGCTCCACCAGGATCAGCGGATGGCCGACCGCGACCTTCAGCATGTCGGCGCGGAACGCGTCGGCGACGATGAACTCCATCGTCTCCTCCGCCTCCTGCGGGCGCAGCCCGAATTCCGCCTCGACCGTGCGAGCCAGCGGCAGGCGCAGGTCGCTCGACAGCAGCTTCGGCACGAGACGCACCGGAACATAGGTCGTGCGCGACGCCACCGGCTCGTTGCCGACCGAAAGGACCTTGCGGATCTTGAACGCTCGCCTGCTTCCGGCCATGCCGGCCTTGGCGACGATCCAGCCGGGGACATCCACGGTTTCGACGCTGAACACCGCGATCTGCGACGGCTCGGCGGCATCGAAGCCGCCGAGCAGGAAGTGCGGCGAGTCGGGCAGCAGCTCGGTGATGCGCGGTGAGCAGACGAAGGTGCCGCGCCCCTGTTGGCGAAGCAGCAGACCTTCGTCCACCAGAGAGGTGATTGCCTGGCGCACGGTGACACGTGACAGGCCGTAATGGACGCACAGCGCTGCCTCGCTCGGGATGCGCGCATCGTCGCGCAGGCTGAACGTGATGAAGTCGCGCAGCGCGTGCTTCAGTTGCAGCCATAGCGGCGTGCTGGCAGCGGCATCGAGCGGCCGCAGCTTGCTCGTCGGATCGCAGACGGGAGGCTCTGACAGGGACGCCGGCATCGGGTACGCCTTGGGCTTCGACCGCAAGGATTTGGCGGTTCGGCATCAGCGAAGCAAGCCGCGTGCCTTGACCCGCTATCTCCATTCGTCTTAAGATGTCTTATCAGACGCCTGCCATGAACCGCTGTCAAACAACGCGACGAGGTCCGACCTGGACCCAACGTCCGTGCCGCGATCAGGAAACGCCGATGCCACAGATCATCGATTTCCATGCCCACCTGATCCCGCCGCGCCTCGTCGAGACACTGCTGGCGCGCGGCGAGCAGTACGGCGTGCATGTCCTGGGCACCGCCGAAGCGCCGCAGATCAGGCTGGAAAATTCCGGCTGGACCAAGCCGATCCCGCTGCCGCTCACCCGCGTCGCCGAGCGCATCGCCACGCTCGATCGCCAGGGGATCGACAAGCAGGTGATGGCGCCGTGGATCGACTTTTCCGGCTACACGATGCCAACGGAATTCGGCATCAGGTTTGCGGAACTGCAGAATGAAACCATCGCCGAAGTTGCGGCGGCGCATCCCGATCGTCTGATGGGTGCGGCGACGGTACCGATGCAGTCGCCCGCGGATGCCGCGCGCGTGCTGCGCGACGCGGTCCACACGCTCGGCTTTCGCTCGGTCCAGATCGCGACCTATTTCGGCGGCAAGCGCTTCCTCGACGATCCCGCGCTCGATCCGTTCTGGCGGGTGGCGGAGGAGATGCAGGTGCTGGTGTATTTCCACCCGTACGACGAGCAGCCACCGAACGGTACGGCGGACTATTTCATGCACAACATCGTCAACTATCCGCTGCAAACGGCGATCGCGATTCCGCGCATGATCTTCGGTGGCGTGTTCCGGCGTTTCCCCCACATGCGGGTCTGCTTTCCGCATGGCGGCGGCTACCTGCCCTACCAGTTCGGCCGCATCCGTCGCGCCGCCATCGTGCGGCCGGAACCAAAGGTGCACGGCTATGCGGGCGACCCGCTCGACCAGCTCAAGACGTTCTATTTCGACACCATCGTGCACAACCCTGCGTCGCTGCGGTTCCTCGCCGACATGGTGGGCGCGGATCGGCTGGTGATGGGATCGGACTATCCGTTCGACATGAACGATCCCGATCCGGTCGCCAGCGTGCGCGCCGGTATCGATCCGGAATGGCAGGACAGTGTGCTGGGCGGCCTTGCCCTCCGCCTCCTCGGTCTCGACACCGCCGCAGCGGCATAGCAGCGGTATAAGGGAGAACGGCGATGCCGGTCGCGCTGCATCATGTCGTGGACGGCACCGGTCCGCACGGCAGCAAGCCGTGGCTGGTGCTCGCCCATTCGCTCGCCGCCGACCACACGCTGATGGCGGCCGAGGCGCAGCACCTCGCCGACCGCTTCCGCGTGCTCCGCTTCGACATCCGCGGCCACGGCGCAAGCCCGGTGCCTGCCGCGCCATACGCCATGACGGCGCTGGCAGAGGATGCAGGCGCGCTGCTGGACAGCCTCGGGATCACCTCGGCGCACTGGGTCGGCATTTCGCTTGGCGGCATGATCGGGATGACGCTCGCTCTCGCGCGCCCGAAGCTGATGCGCGGACTGGTGCTGGCCGACACCACCAGCGCGTATCCGCCGGCGGCGCACCAGTCCTGGCGCGATCGCATCGCGATGGTGCGTGCAAAGGGCATGTCCGCCGTGGTGGACGGCACGCTCGCCCGCTGGTTCACCCCCGCCTTCCGTGAGCGCGAACCGGAACGTTTCAGCGCGCTCGGCGCGATGATCGCGCGTACGCCGGTGGAGGGCTTCGTCGGCTGCTGTGAAGCAATCATCGGCCACAACGTGACGGCGCGGCTTGCCGAGATAGCCTGCCCCACGCTGGTAATTGTCGGCGAGCAGGATGAGGCGACGCCGCCTGCCATGGCCGAAACGCTGCGGCGTGGCATTCCGGGCGCCACGCTGCACATGGTCCCCGCGGCCGCGCATCAGAGCGGCGTGGAGCAGCCGGCGGCGTTCACGGCCGCACTTCAGGAATTTCTGACGAGACACACATGACGGTTCCGTTCGGGCGGCTTGCCCTGCACACCTGGACCCTCGACACCACGCCGCTCGCGGCCGCAATCGCCGCGGCGCGCGCCGCCGGCTTCGACGCGATGGAGCTGCGCGCGACGGACTTCAAGCGTTGCATCGACGCGGGCATGAGCAACGACGACGTGCTGGCACTGGTCCGCGCAGGTGGCCTACCGGTCGGGGTGCTCGGCGTCGAGTACGGATGGCTGTTCGCACATGGCGACGAGAGTGCGCGGCTGTTCATGGGCTTCCGCCAGTCCTGCGAAAACGCCGTGGCGCTGGGCTGCGGGATGATGATGAGCGCGCCCGGCCCATACAGCGGACCATTCACCGATGCCGTTGCTCATCTGCGCATCGGCGGGGACATCGCCGCCGAATACGGCCTCAGACTGGCGATCGAGTTCAACTCGCAGCACGATGTCATCAACGGCATCGCCGTGCTTCGCGAATTGCTTGCGGCGGCGGGACGCGCGAATTGCGGCGCCCTGCTGGATGCCTATCACATGGCCCGCAGCGGCGCCGGCGGGCGCGGCTTCGCCGAGGTGCCCGCCGAGGAGATCTTCGCGTTCCAGTACAGCGACCTGTCGCCCAATCCGGTGACGGGAGTGAAGCGCCCGACCGACCGCCTGCCGCCCGGCGAGGGCACGGTGCGATGGACCGACGTGTTCGGGTTGCTGATCGAGAAGGGCTACGATGGTTACTTGAGCTACGAGGCGCCAAACCCAGCGCTCTGGGCCCGCGACCCCGAAGCGGTGGCGCGCGAGGGCGTCGAGGCAACGCGACGTCTGCTGCGCGACGCGGCGTTTGCAGGCAAGGACGCGACCAAACAGACGGCATAACAGGAGCGTCGGATGTGATGGCTCACCAGGACCCGCTGTTCGTCGGTCTGTTCGATGCCCGCGTGACGGCAATTCCCGAGGCGACCGCGGCGGCGGCCCGCATGCTCGCCAGCCTGGCACCCGCCGCGCCGACGCCGGGGCGCTGGGTGGAATGTCCCCGCCTGCCGATCCCGGTCGGCGAGATGGGCGTGATCGCCTGCAGCGGGCGCATTCACGTGATTGGCGGCTACGCCCGACAGCGCGTCGACGGCGACTTTCATCAGGTGCTGGACGAAGCCGGCGAGCACTGGACGTTGCGGGCGCCGCTGCCGTTTGCCTGCAACCACATCGCCCTGGCCGAAATCGACGGTCGGATCTATGCCTTTGGCGGCTTCATCGAGCAGAATCGCTGCCCCCATTCGCGTTGCCACGTCTATGATGCGGCCGATGATCGCTGGCGGCCGATCGCGCCGCTCGGCCGACCCCGCGGCGCGGCCTCGGCGGTGGTCGTCGACGGGAGCATCCACTTGCTCGGCGGCCGCGACGTGCGTTCGGTCGAATGGCACGAGGTGTACGACCCGGTGGCCGACAGCTATCGCATCCTATCCGGCATGCCCGGCTCGACCAGGACGCAGCCTTTCGTCGGGCAGCGCGACCACATGGGCGTGGTGGTCGCCGATGGCCGGATCCACGCCATCGGCGGGCGGATGGACAGCTACGACTTCAACACCGGCCTGCACACCGTCTACGATCCAGCGACGGATGCGTGGTCGTTCCGGGCGCCGCTGCCGACGCCACGCAGTGGACCGTCGGCTGCGCTGTATCGCGGCCGCATCCTGGTAATCGGCGGGGAGGCGACAGGGCGCGTGTTCGGCACCAACGAGGCCTACGATCCCGCCACCGACAGTTGGGAGGCGCTGGCGCCGATGGCACTGCCCCGGCACGGGTTGCACGGCGCGACGGCGGCGGTGCTCGGCGATCGGCTGCACATCCCAGGCGGCGGTCCGCTGCCGGGCGGCAGCATCCAGGGCGCCTACCACGACGCCTTCACGTTTGGCTGACGGCATGCCGGTGGAGCCGCCGCTGGAATTCGGCAATCGCGCCTTCGTCGGGCGGGCGGACACGCGCGGGCGTGTCATTGTCATCGACTCGCCGCGCGAGTTCGACCGCTCGCTGGTGCCGATCGACGTGGCGCGCGATGTGCTGGTGCATGGCGCCTATGTCGCCGCGCCCGTCGCGGCATCGCTGCTGCGGCGCGGCCTGCGCGGCTTCATCGGCGTCGATGCCGGCATTGGGCGCAACGAGTCTGGCGTCGGCGGCCTTGCCGTCGCCGACCGCACCGGCACGCCGGCCGCCGCGGTCAGCGTCTATAGTTGCGCGATGTGCGATGGACGATCGGTCTGGCAGGACGGTGTGGTCAGCCGCGTCAACGCGGCGGCGGCGGCGCTCGGGGCCGAACCGGGCCAATCGACGTACATCGCTGCCGGCCTGCTGCTGGGCGGCGCTGACGGCCACGCGCGGGACGTGGCCAGCACGCTGCCGGACGCCCCGGTACCTGCTGCACGAAAGCGCCAGCGGCGGCGGCATCTGGGGCTGCTGGAGCATGAGCCTGGTGCACGGCGCGCACGCCTCCGACGTGTTCTGCGTCGGCACGCCGGTTGATACGACGATGACGGTGTACATGCACCGCCACGGCGTTCGACCGGCCGGCGTGATCGGCAGCGACGGCGGGTATGGACGCGATCAGATGGCGATTGCCGGCCTTGGCATCCTGGAGGGCATGGGCATCGCCTGTGCCGCCGTCTCGCACCTGTCCGCCGATCTGGGCGACGGTGCGAGCATCTGGCGCGATGGGCGGATCACGCGCGCCAACGCCGTCGCGCGCACCGCCGGTGTTGCCGCCGGCATGGCGGCGACGGAGGCGGCCGAGGCCCTGCTTCGCCGAGCGCGGACATGACCCTATGACCGGCAAGATCGACCTGCGCGTCAACGGGCGAGCCGTGTCGGTCACGGGCGGCGGCTCGGCGGTGCTGCTGCATGTGCTGCGCGAGCAGCTTGGCCTGCGCGCGGTGCGCTATGGCTGCGGCGCCGAGGCCTGCGGTGCGTGCGCGGTGCTGCTCGACGGTGCGCCGGTGCGCAGCTGCACGCTGCCGCTGGAGCGCGCGGCGGGACGCGAGATCGTGACGCCCGAGGGGTTGGGCAACGACGCTAAGCCGCACCCCCTGCAGGTCGCCTTCGTGGCCGAGCAGGCCGGGCAATGCGGCTACTGCCTGTCGGGCATACTGATCGCGGCAGCGGCCTTGCTCGCCCGCAATCCCGATCCCTCGCGCGCGGCCGTGGCGGCGGCGCTCGATACGCATCTTTGCCGCTGCGGCGCGCACAACCGCATCATCCGCGCGGTGCAGAGCGCGGCCCGTGCGATGCGGACGGCGCCGCCATGACGGAGCTGCCGCGCAACCTGCAGGACAACCCGCGTCCGGCACGATGGCTCGGCTTCGCGGCGCCTGGGCGCGTGTGCCTCGGCACCGGCAAGGTCGAACTCGGCCAGGGCATCCTGACCGCCTTGGTGCAGATCGCCGCCGAGGAACTCGAACTGTCGCCGGCGTGCTTCGATACGCTCTCGGGCGACACCGATGCGGCACCGGAGGAGGGCTTCACCGCCGGCAGCCAGTCGGTCGAGGCGTCCGGCAGCGCCATCCGCGTCGTCGCTGCCGAGGTTCGCGCACGCTTCCTGGCGGCGGCGGCGCTGCGGCTCAACTGTGCCCCGGCATCGCTGCGCGTCGTCGATGGCGCGATCCTGCAGGATGGCGCGGGGACCGCGCTGAGTTACTGGACCCTGGCGCCGTCGGTCGATCTGGATGCGCCGCTGACCGCGATGCCGACGCTGCGCGCGCCGGCGGATTTCCGCTGGATCGGCCGCAGCCTCCCGCGCGTCGATCTGCCGGCGAAAGTGAATGGCGCGCCTTTTCTGCACGACATTGCAACTGCCGGCATGCTGCACGGTCGCGTCCTGCATCGCCCGCGCCCCGATGCGCGGCTTGACCCGTTGGATGCCGCGGCGATTTCACGTGCGGCCGGCGGCCAAGTGGACGTGCTGCGGATCGGTGATTTCGCGGCGGTGCTCGCCGACACCGAGGCCGTGGTCGAACGCGCGCACGAGGCCGCCGAGCGGCTGGCGCGCTGGGACGGCGGCACAAAGCTGGCGGAAGCTCCTTCGGAGGCTCTGGCGCTGATCGGCCTGCCATCGACGGACCGGGACTTCACGGCGTCTGGAACGCCGTCGGCGGAGGCCGTGGTTGCACGATATTCGGCACGCTACGCGCGGCCCTATCTGGCGCACGCCTCGATCGCCCCGTCGGCGGCGACGGCGCGGTGGGACGGCGCGCGTCTGGAGGTGCTCACCCATTCCCAGGGCGTGGGAATGCTGCGCACCGCACTGGCCGCCGGACTCGGGCTCGATGCCGGTGCGATCACGGTTCGCCATCGCCAGGGTGCCGGCTGCTACGGCCACAACGGCGCCGACGACGTGGCGATGGACGCCGCGCTGATCGCGCGCGAACGGCCTGGCCGTACCGTGCGGGTGCAATGGAGCCGCGCGCAGGAGCTTTCGGTCGTGCCGTTCGGCTCGGCCATGGTGGTGGGGCTCACGGCGAGCCTCGACGCGCGCGGCCGGCCGGTGGATTGGACGATCGAGGTCTGGAGCGGCACGCATGGTCAGCGCCCTGGCCATAACGGCCGGATCAACCTGCTGGCCGCCGCGGCCCTGCCCGGTGCGGTGCCGACACCGCCCGCGCCGGACGTGCCTGACGCCGCCGGCTTCGGCGGGCTGCGCAATGCGATCGCCCTGTACGATCTGCCGCCGCAACGCGTCGTGCATCATCTGGTCGAGCGGCCGAAGCTGCGCACGTCCTCGATGCGTGGCCTCGGCGCGCACGCCAATGTCTTTGCGATCGAAAGCTTCATCGACGAACTCGCGCTGCGCGCAGGCGAGGATCCCCTCGCCTATCGCCTGTCGCTGTTGGTCGATCCGCGCGGCCGGCGGGTACTGGAAGTGGTGGCGGCGATGGCCGGATGGCAGGACCGTCCGCGCGGCGGCGACGGCGATGGCTGGGGCGTTGCCTTCAGCCGCTACAAGAACCGCGCCGCCTACATGGCGGCCGTCGTCGCGGTTAGCGTCGACAAGGATGTCGCGCTGAACCGGGTATGGTGCGCCGTCGATGCCGGTCTCGTGATCAATCCGGACGGCGCCGCGAACCAGATCGAAGGCGGGGTCATCCAGGCGGCAAGCTGGACGCTGAAAGAGGCGGTTCACATCGAGAACGGAGCCATCGCCACCGCCGATTGGGACAACTATCCGATTCTCCGCTTTTCCGAAGTGCCGGAGGTTTCGGTCGCGTTCGTAGGTGAACCATCGGACCCGCCACTCGGGCTTGGCGAGGCCGCACTTGGCCCCACGGCGGCGGCGATTGGCAACGCGGTGGCGAACGCGTTGGGCGCGCGCGTTCGCGAGATGCCGCTGACACGCGACCGCGTCACCGCTGCCTTGCTGACAGGCGAGGGATAGGGCCGCGACCGGCGGGGGTCCTCAACCGCGGAGATCGCATCGCGATTCGGCTATTTTGACCGGGGCGACGCGGCTTCGTATACCAGCGCGATGAATCTTGGAACGCGGCTGTTTACCATGCTGAAGGGGGCTCGCGTCGGCAGCGATGCCGCCGGGAACATCTATTACGAGGAACGCCGGCCGCGCTCCCCCGCACGGCCGCGGCGATGGGTGATGTATGCCGGCGTGCCGGAGGCCACCAGCGTGCCGCCCGAGTGGCATGCGTGGCTGCACTATACGACCGATAAGCCGTTGCCCGATACAGGCCGCAAGCCCTGGCAAAAACCGCATCTGCCCAACGGCACCGGCACGCCCGCCAGCTACCGGCCGCCTGGCCACGACTACGAGGGCGGCCACCGCGCCCGGGCCACGGGAGACTACGAAGCCTGGACGCCCGGCACCTAGGCACGCGTCATGGCACGCCGCAATGCTGTCGAGGTCGTGGTCGGCGCCGCCGTGCTGCTGGTGGCCGCCGGTTTCCTGGGTTACGCGGTGGCGCATTCCGGGCGCAGCACCGGCGGGGGCTACACGCTGACCGCCCAGTTCGACCACATCGACGGGCTGACCATCGGGTCCGACGTGCGGCTGGCCGGGGTACGCGTAGGCAGCGTCGTCGCCGCCAAAATCGACCCCAAGACCTATCTGGCTGACGTCACGCTGACGGTACAGGATGGGCTGAGCCTGCCCAGGGACAGCGCCGCCGAGATCGACAGCGACAGCCTGCTCGGCGGCAAATACGTCTCGCTGTCGCCGGGCGGAGATAGCGCGATGCTGAAGCCCGGGCAGGCGATCACCATCACGCAATCCTCGGTCAGCCTTGAACAGCTTCTGGGGAAGTTCATCTTCAGCGTCACCGACATGGTAAACGCGGTGAAAAGCGAAACCAGCAACGGCGGCGGCACGAGCCCGCCTGCACCGGCCAAGAAATGAGCCTGCAGGCCCCGCGCATCTGGCCACAGCTTGACGGCGCCCCGGTGTCGTGCCGGGAGAAGCTGCGGATGCTGGCCGAGAACCATGCCGAACTGGCGCAGGTGCTGCAGGACACCTTCGAGGACGCTGTGCTGATGGGCGTCGCCGAGGCCGAGATGCGCCGCATCCTGATGGAGATGGTGGAACAGCTGCGCTCTCCCAAGCTGTCCGGCGGATCGTGAGGCGGGGCACCGTCCTGGCCGCCCTGGCCTGCCTGCTGGCCGCGCCGGCGGCCGCCCAGGACGCGACGCAGACAGCGCCGCCGCCGGTGCCGGTGACGTCCGCCCCGCTTGCGCCGCTGGGCGGCCCGGCCGCGCCGGCCATGCCCGCCACACCAGGCGCGCCCGCGGCTGGTGTGCCCCAAGCCGAAACGCCCCAGGCCGAAACGCCCCAGAGAGGGGCCCCAGCGACGCCGCAACCCGGGACGGCGCAGAACGGGGCGCCGGCGCAGACCTTTACCCCGGCGCCGGCGGCGCCGCAGGTTTGGCTGCCGCGCGGCACGGCCGAGTTGCAAGCGCTCGACAAGGTGGATGCGACCACCAAAATACTGAGCGTGAAGGTCGGCGAGACGACGACCTTCGGGTCGCTGACCATCGCGGTGCAGGCCTGCGTGGTGACGCCGCCCGACGAGGCGCGGGACGCAGCCGCCTTCCTGGTGATCACCGACAGCCATTCCAGCGAGCCTGGGTTTTCGGGGTGGATGATCGCCGACGCACCGTCCGTCTCAATGCTGCAGAACCCGATCTACGACGTGCGCGTGACCGGTTGCGGGGCGTGAAACCGCTGCCCTCCGGCCTGCCGCCGTTCGGGCGCGCGGCGCTGCTGCTCGATCTCGACGGCACCTTGCTCGATCTGGCGCCGACGCCGGACGCGGTGGTGGTACCGCCGGGGCTGGTGGCCGACCTGCGGAGGCTGCGCGCCGCGCTGGACGGCGCGCTGGCGGTGGTGACCGGGCGGCCGGTGGCGCAGGTCGATGCGCTGCTGGACGACGCGCCGCATGCCGTGGCCGGCGAGCATGGTGGCGCGATCCGCCACGCGCCCGGGCGCGCGACGCAGCGTGCGGTGCTGCCCAGCCCGCCACCGGAATGGTTGCCGGCCGCCGCGGCCCTGGCCGAGCAACATCCCGGCACGCTGCTGGAACAGAAGGCCCGCGGTTTCGTGCTGCATTTCCGCGCCGCCCCCGCGCATGGCCCCGCGCTGCGGCAGGCGCTGTCGGCGCTGGTGCAGGACACCCCCGGCTTCGCGGTGATGCAGGCGCACATGGCGTGGGAGGTGAAGCCGCTGGGCGCCGACAAAGGTACGGCGGTCGCCGCGCTGATGCAGGAGGCGCCGTTCGCCAGCCGGTTGCCGGTGTTCATCGGCGACGACGTCACCGACGAGGACGGAATGGCGGCGGCGCGGCGGATGGGTGGGGCCGGGCTGCGCGTGGACGACACCTTCAGTTCGGCGCAAGCTGTGCGCGACTGGCTGGCCGCGACGGCGCGGCAGGGCGACTGGCCCTAGGCGGCGCTGGCGGTGCGCCAGCGGGTGCCCGGATGATCGGGGAATCCGATCAAAACGATGGGGAAAATCGGTTTTACCTATCTGGCGCGCGGCGGTATGCCTATGGCCACGCCGCTCATGAACAGAACAAGGAGGAGGAGGTCGCAGAATGGCTGACGACACCAACAATCCGGTGATGGCGACCCGGGCGATCCGCCCGCTGCCAGCCTAGCGCAGGGTTTCTTCAGGAAGCTCACGCCGCAGTCGAGAAGGGTTGCGCCTGCGCGCGCCGGCACCAGTACCGGCACCAGCGTCGAAGCGTCGTCGTAAATTGCAGATTGAGGACGAGGGAACATGGACGAGGACAATGCCTGCCCGGTGACGGGCGCGAAGGGCGGACACACCACGGTGATGGCCCGGATCAACCGCGACTGGTGGCCCAAGCAGCTGAACGTCAGCATGCTGCAACAGCACTCGCCGCTTTCGAGCCCGCTGGGCGAGACCTTCGACTACGCAAAGGAGTTCGAGAGCCTCGACCTCGATGCGCTGGTCAAGGACCTGCACGCGCTGATGACCGACTCGCAGGATTGGTGGCCGGCCGATTTCGGCCATTACGGCGGGCTGTTCATCCGCATGGCGTGGCACAGCGCCGGCACCTATCGCATCGCCGACGGGCGCGGCGGGGCGGGCGGCGGGCAGCAGCGTTTCGCGCCGCTGAACAGCTGGCCCGACAACGCGAACCTGGACAAGGCGCGCCGGCTGCTGTGGCCGATCAAGCAGAAATACGGCCAGAAGATCTCCTGGGCCGACCTGATGGTGCTGGCGGGCAACGTCGCGCTGGAGTCGATGGGCTTCAAGACGTTCGGCTTCGGCGGCGGCCGCGCCGATACCTGGGAGCCTGAGGAGCTGTATTGGGGCCCCGAGGGAACATGGCTCGGCGATGAGCGCTACAGCGGCGAGCGTGAGCTGGCAAACCCGCTGGGTGCCGTGCAGATGGGCCTGATCTACGTCAATCCCGAAGGCCCGAACGGCAAGCCGGATCCGGTGGCCGCGGCGCACGACATCCGCGAGACCTTCGCGCGCATGGCGATGAACGACGAGGAAACCGTGGCCCTGATCGCCGGCGGCCACACCTTCGGCAAGGCGCACGGCGCGGGCGATCCCTCGCTGCTCGGGCCGGAGCCGGAAGGCGGCGCCCTCGAGGAACAGGGGCTCGGCTGGAAAAGCAAGTTCGGCACCGGCATCGCGGCCGATACCCTCACCGGCGGCCCGGAAGTGACCTGGTCGCAGACGCCGACGAAGTGGAGCAACCACTTCTTCGACAATCTGTTCAAGTTCGAATGGGAGCTGACCAAGAGCCCGGCCGGCGCCTATCAGTGGAAGGCGAAGGACGCCGAGCCGACCATCCCGGACGCGTTCGACCCGGCGAAGAAGCATGTGCCGACCATGCTCACCACGGACCTGTCGCTGCGCTTCGACCCGGCCTACGAGAAGATCTCGCGGCGCTTCTACGAGCATCCGGACGAGTTCGCGGATACCTTTGCCCGCGCCTGGTTCAAGCTGACGCATCGCGACATGGGGCCGGTGATCCGCTACCTCGGCAAGCTCGTGCCGAAAGAGACGCTGATCTGGCAGGACCCCATCCCTGCCGTCGATCATCCGCTGATCGACGAGCACGAGATCGCCGCGCTGAAAGCGAAGGTCCTGGCATCCGGCCTGACGGTGCAGCAGCTCGTCTCGGTGGCCTGGGCGTCCGCCTCGACCTTCCGCGGTTCCGATAAGCGGGGCGGCGCCAATGGCGCGCGCATCCGCCTGGCACCGCAGAAGGACTGGGAGGTCAACCAGCCGAAGCAGCTTGCGGCGGTGCTGGAGAAGCTTGAGGCGATCCAGAAGGACTTCAACGCCTCGGCCGGCGGCGGCAAGAAGGTGTCGCTTGCCGACCTGATCGTGCTGGGCGGCTGTGCTGGCGTCGAGGCGGCGGCGGCGAAGGCCGGTCACCGCGTGACGGTGCCGTTCACGCCGGGCCGCATGGACGCATCGGCCGAGCAGACGGACGCGGCCTCCTTCGCGGCGTTGGAACCGCGGGCTGATGGCTTCCGCAACTACCTCAGCGGCAGGCAGTTCATGCAGCCGGAGGAGGCGCTGATCGACAAGGCGCAGTTGCTGAAGCTGACGGCGCCGGAGATGACGGTTCTGCTCGGCGGGCTGCGCGTGCTGGGTGCCAATGCGAACGACTCCAAGCACGGCGTCTTCACCAAGCAGCCTGGGACGTTGACGAACGACTTCTTCGTCAACCTGCTGACGATGGACGCGCAGTGGCAGCCCACCGCCACCGACGGCGTCTATGAGGCGCGCGACCGCAAGACGAAGGAGCTGAAGTGGACGGGCACGCGTGTCGATCTGGTGTTCGGCTCCAACGCCCAGCTTCGCGCCATCGCCGAGGTTTATGCGTGCAGTGACGCCAGCGCGAAGTTCGCCGAGGACTTCGTGGCGGCGTGGACCAAGGTGATGGAGCTGGATCGCTACGATCTGGTCTGATTACAGACGATACGTTTGCGACCAGCGCGGGCGGTCACCGGACAGGTGGCCGCCCGTGTTGCGTTTTGGGGGCGGTGGCGGTTGGTTGGCTGCATGACCGATTTGGGCCGGATGTGCAGATGACGTCAGCGCGGCGATCGCCGCCCTGGCCAACCCTTCCTGCCAGGCGTCAGCTGATGGAAGTGGGGGGGACCGGCCGGTCTGCGTCCGCTCCACTGGCATATAACGGCTGGGATCGTCCCCCGTTCACATCGCCCGTAACGGGCTGGCCGTAGCCGGGGAGCGACGCGCCGCATGGTGTTTCGCCCGCCTCTTGCTGCCCACGTGATCCTGACAGCGAGGAGCTTTGAGGCTAGAGGTCCTTGATGGCCCTATGAACGGCGATGCATTCCTGGCCTATATCGAGCAGGTGCTGGTTCCCACGCTCAAGCAGGGCGATATCGTCGTGATGGACAAGTTGCCAGCGAATCGGCACGCCGGCGCTTCCACTTGGCGACCGTCTTCTGGTTGATCCCGTAGCGCTTTGCCAGAGACCTCAGGCTCTCTTGACTATGCTGTATCGCTCGACAGACCGCCTCTGTCGTTGTGGCGCTCCCATGCAGAACTTGGCCCGTAGCGCTTCCTTCCACTCGCGCGAAAAGACTGCACCATCAAAGCCTGGGATCAAACATCTAGTCTGCGATTGTGCCCCGGCCCGCCGACCGCCGAACCTTCGGAATGTTGATTTTCGAGGCCGGAACGAAGAGGTTCGGCTCGCTATTCCAGGTATGGCGCCAGCACTTCTTCCATCCATTTCATGAATGCGCGGACTCGGCGCGAAAGATTGCCGCGATGTGCTACGACGAGGGATACGGCGAGCGCCCGGCGGCGAAAATCGGGTATGATCTCCACAAGCGCTCCACTCTCCAAGTATCGGCCGATCCCCAAGAGCGGCGCCTGAATCAGGCCCAGGCCGGCGAGGGCGGCGGCTTCGTAGGTCTGCGCGCTGTTGACGTGCAGCGTGCCTGGCAACTGAAGCGTCGCGTAGCCGTCGCCGTCCGGATATTCCCATCCAATGGGTCTTGCCCCCAGCGTCGTCGAAAAATGAATTGTCCGATGTTCCTGTCGCTGGAGATCTTCAAGCGATCGAGGGACGCCGTAGCGCGCCAGATAGGCGGGACTGGCGGCGTTGACCATGCGCAACAGGCCCAGCGGGCGAGCAATCAGCGTCTCGTCCCGTACGGGACCAAGTCGCAAAACGCAGTCAATCCCTTCTTGAACCAGATCGACTTGCCGATCCGTGCTCGACACCTCCAGCTCCAACTCTGGCTGAGCCGCGATGAAATCCGGCAGGGCCGGCACGATCGTTGTGCGTGCCACCTCGGTCGGAAGATCAACCCGTACACGCCCACGAAGTGCCACACGATCGCCTGCGAACATCGAGCGCAAATCATCGACTTCAGCAAGAAGATCGCGGCGCGGCCATGAAATGCGCGTCCGTCCTCCGTCAACTGTACGCTGCGCGTCGTCCAGTGCAGAAGCCTGACACCAACATCTTCTTCCAGCTTACGGACCGCCGTTGAGGCCCTCCCTTTTTGGATGCCCAAGCTATCGGCCGCACGGGTGAAGCTTCCCATTTCCGTTACCGTTATGAAAATGAGGATGGGTTCGAGATTTTGCATTTTCGTGCCTCGTCATTGTTCATCACATAGAGAACAGTCAGTTCATTTTCCCAATTTTTATCATGCCTGAGAGACACAATAAGCTCCTGAGTATGGGGATCCACCTCATCGGAGAATGACAAGTGTCCGACGCTATGAACCTGCATCACGTGCATGAAGCTGTGACCTTGCATCGCAGCCTGTGGGCCGGTTGGATCATGAGCGCGTTTGTTGTTGTCGCCCTGGTGGCAGACGGCGCCATCCAGCTTTTCGCGCCGGCGCAGATCACGAGCATGTTGCAGGAAACCGGGTTCCCGATGGACCTGGCCCGTATCGTGGGTCCGATCATCCTCGCCTGCGCCATCCTGTACGCCATCCCGGCCACCGCCGTCCTCGGCGCGATCCTGGTGACCGGCTTTCTGGGAGGCGCCATCTGCGCCCATGTCCGCATTGGTGAGTTGGGGTCGCCGCCGGAAGTTATTTCCCTGCTTCTGGGCGCGATGACATGGGTGGCCTCTATGCGCGCGCCCCCCGCATCCGGGCCATTCTGCCGCTCATCCGCTGAACCGACAGGGGCCGCATTTTGTCTTTCATGATCAGGAGAAACACATGTTTTTGGTAATGGGAATAAAGGGAAAAGTGGGCGGCGCAACGGCAAAACACCTGTTGGCGCACAGCAAGGAAGTGCGCGCGCTGGTTCGCAATCGCGCGAAGGCGGCTAACTGGGCGAACCAGGGCGTGAAACTGATTGACGGCGATTGGAATGAGCCGGCAGCCATCGAGCGGGCGCTGAAAGGCGTCGAAGGCGCGTTTGTCATGTTGCCGGCTGTCTGGGCGCCTTCGCCTGACTACAAAGAAGCCAAGAGCCTGATTGCAAACTATGTCGAGGCGCTCGCCAAGGCAGCACCACCGCGAGTGGTTGCGCTTTCGTCAATGGGTACGAACAGAACCAGCGGGGTTGGAACCATCATGGCCTTGTCGCTTCTGGAGCAAGGTTTTCGCGAGCTGATATCGCCAATCGCATTTGTCCGCGCAGGTGGGTTCTTCGAGAACTTCCTCTACGGCTTGCAGGTCGCCCGGGGCGGAACGCTACCGGTCTACTACAATCCGACCAACCGGAAATCGACCATGGTCGCGACGACCGACATCGGTGCGGAGGTCGCAGCCCTTTTGATCGGGCCGGCGTGGTCAGGGCAGCGCGTCGTCGAGCTTGGTTCGATGGTCACCGCGGATGAAGTCGCGGAGCAATTGAGTGAAGTCCTGAATCTCGACGCGAAAGCCTTTGCAGTTCCGCGTGCAAGGTGGGCGGAAGCGTTCGAACAATTCGGCATCCCGAAGGGCCGCACCGGACCTGCCGAAGAAATGTTTGAGGCTGTGAATGCAGGATGGATGGACCTCGGGGTCGAGGGTACGGGGCACGTAACGGGTACTATGTCCGCACGTGATGTATTCGAAGCTGCACAGAACGCCATCAAGGCATAAATCCGGGAACGGATCAGGCGTGAGCCGGAGACTGCCCGTCTCTGCTTCGGACGTGTCGCGCGAAGCGCTCGACGCTTCAAAGCAACGTGCAACGCTTCTGCTCACGCCTGATCTTTCTGAATCCCGGGCAACATTTGCCAGTTCTATCCGTGATACGTGCTCAGGCTGACGAATTTGCGTCAAATCTCCGGCCATCACCCGGCACTCGCACCGCCGCCTTGTGGGCGCGGTGCCGCGTCTGAACTCCGAGGTGCTGCTTTTTTCTCGGGCCCTTCGGACATGGGCCTGGAACGGGCCCTTGAGTGGCAGACTCGTGACGTTTCCTGTGTAATTTGTGGTTGTCGAAGCCGCCACGATCGCGATCACTTCGAGCAAGCGCCCATTGCCGAAGTCTGCGGCAAGAAATGCCTCGCGGTCACGGTCGGCGATGCGGCCACACTTTTCGGTCAGCGCCCTCGCGCCGACAGATGGCGCAACGCGCCGACTTTCCCCGCCGACACCTCCGATGAGTGGTTATGCCATGCGTTGCGGACGTAGGTCGCCACGGCTGCGACCTGTGCGTCTGTCAGCACCCAGCCGAACGCCGGCATTCCTGGCCCCGTCGGCGCCCCGGCAGTCGAAGCAGTTTTCGCTCCGTCCAGAATGACCCGGATCGTCGATGTCGGATCGCGCGACATCACGAACGGCGCGCCGTCGAGCGTTGGGATCAGTCCCGACACGCCGGCACCGTCGCCGGCGTGGCAACCGGAGCATCGGTCGGCATAGATCGCCGCGCCGGACGCCGGGGTCACGACGCCGGTCGGCGCAGCCGATGCCTGTCCAGGCAGGTCCTTCAGATACGTGGCAATCGCACCAAGGTCTGCGTCGCTCATGCGCGAACTGGACAGCGAAACCTCCTCGGCCATCGGGCCTCCCGCCCCGGCCGTGCCGTTGTGACCCGTCTTGAGGTAGCGAACGATGGCCTTCTGCGACCAGCCGGCAAGGCCGGTGCGCACGTTGCCCGTCAAATCGGGCGCAAACCATCCCTGCAGCGCCGCACCTTGCAGGCGGCGGTCCGCCTCGTCGCCTCCGAGCACCGTCTTCGGCGTATGGCAGGCGCCGCAATGGCCAAGGCCCTCGACGAGATAGGCGCCGCGGTTCCATGCAGCGGACTTTCCAGGATCGGGCTTCAGCGGACCGGCCTTGAGATACAGATCGTTCCACGCGATCATTGAGGCACGGATGTCGAAAGGAAATCGGCAGCTTATCCGAGACAACTAGGTGCCTGACCGGCCGCAGCGTGTTCAGGAAAGCGCGAATCGCCAGGATGTCTCTGCGCGTCACCCTGGTGAAATAGGGATAAGGCATCGCGGGATACAGATGCTTCCCCCCGGGCGCGACGCCCTTGGTCAGCGCATCGACGAACTCGTCATCGCTCCATGCGCCGATTCCGGTCGTCCGATCGGGCGTGATGTTGGATGCGACGACGGCGCCGAATGGCGTGGCGATCGCCCGGCCGCCGGCCATCGCCGGTCCGCCCGACTGCGTATGGCAGGCCGCGCAGTCGCCCACGACTGTGAGGTAGCGCCCGGCCTCGATCTGCCCGTAATTCTGCTCGTCCGTCGCGGCACGGCTGCCGTAAGGCGTCGCCACAAGAATGTACGCTGCCAAAAGTGCCGCGCCGACGCCCTCGCCCGCCCGGCTACGCATGAACGAGCGGCCCGGGATTGCCGAGATATTGCCCACGGATCGCCGCAGCCGACCAGAATGCCAGCGCGCCCACGGTGTTGGTTGGGTTGTATCCGGCGTTCTGCGGGAACGCCGAGGAACCGATGACGAACAGGTTCGGCACGTCCCAGCTTTGCAGATACTTGTTAACTGCGCTGTTCGACGGATCGGTCCCCATTATGGCGCCGCCGTTCAGATGCGAGGTCTGGTACTGCGTGATGTCGTAAGGACCCTTGCGTGGCTTCTTTACCACTTGGCTCGCACCCATCGCACGAATGATCTCGGCATAGCGATCAGTCAGGAAGGCGCTCATTTTCAGCTCGTTATCGTGAAAATTCATCGTCATGCGCACGAGCGGGCGGCCGAGCGAGTCTTTATAGGTCGGATCCAGGTCCATATAGTTGGTTTTGTAACTGTAACACGATCCATGCACGCCCGTTCCGGCATAGACGGTACTCAGGTAGTTGTCGCGCAGCGCCTGCTTCCAGCGGGCTCCCCAGGCCGGTGTGCCGGGGGGCAGCTGCATCGTTTCGATTGGTCGTCCGTTGGTTTGGACCTGCCCCATATAGCCGCCGCCGACAAAGCCGTGCGGCCCGTGATCGAAGTTGTCGCCGTTGAACTCGTCGATGCACATGCCGATGGCGCCGGATGCGATGAAGGGATTGAAGTTAAACCTCGCCTTGTCGAAGAAGCCGATTGCCGTGCTGATCGTCTGGTGCGTGAAGTTGCGTCCAATCTGCCCCTGACCCGATGCTGGATCGTACGGCGTCCCTATGCCGGAGACCAGCAGCAGATGCACATTGAACGGCTGAAACGCGCACAGCAGCACGAGATCGGCCGGCTGCTCCAACTCCACGCCCTCCGTATCCACATAGATGACGCCGGTGGCGCGCTTTCCCGTGCTGTCCAGCATGATCCGGGAGACCTCCGAATTGAACCGCGCGGTGAAATTGGGCTGCCGCCGCAGCACCGGTAGAACCGTCGTCTGAGGACTCGCCTTGGAATAGTTGGCACAGCCGAACCACTCGCAAAAGCCGCAGTAAGTGCAGGGACCCAACTGCACGCCGAGCGGATTGACGTAACTTTGTGACAGATTGCCAGACGGTTGAGGGAACGGTTTGTAGCCCAGCTGCTGCGCCGCCTCGGCGAAAAGCGTCGGGCTGTAGGGTTGCGGCTGCGCCGGTGTGGGATAGGGTCGCGAACGCGGCCCTTCGAACGGATTGCCGCCCGGCTGAATCTTGCCTTGCAGATTGCCCGCCCTTCCCGACGTACCGCACAGGTATTCGAAGCGGTCGTAGAAAGGCTCCAGCTCGTTATAGGTGATGCCCCAATCCTGGATCGTCATTTCCTCGGGCAGGAACTTCGCGCCATAGCGTTGCACGAGATGCGACCGCAAGATGAAATCCGTCGGCAGGAAGCGCCACGTCTCGGCGTTCCAGTGCACGCCGGCGCCGCCCTCGCCGTTGCCCAGCATGAACGCGCCCCAGGTGCGGATCGGCAGCGCCGTTTGATCGACGGTATTGCGGAATGTCAGCGTGCTTTGTGCCGGCTGCAGAAACAGATCATGGCGAATGTGATAACGAAGCTCGTCCTGGATGTAGGCGATCGAGAAATCGGTCGCCGTATCTCGCGGCGGTCCGCGTTCGATCGCGACCACGTCCAGCCCCGCCTGCGCCAATTCGAGCGCGAGGATCGAGCCTGTCCACCCCAATCCGATGACGACGACATCCTTGTGCGGCAGCCGGCGCATGCTTCCCTACCCGTGCTTCATTGCGACCACGCTGGTCGACCCAGGATGCTTACTGGAGGCAGCGGATACCGTTCGTTATGGCGGCTGACCCAGTTGCGATAATCGTAGCGGGCTCCCGGGAAACCGATCATCTTCCACCCCGCCATGTCGCGATTGCCACCGTACAGGGGATCGGCGAAAAAACCCTGCTGCGTGTCCTTGATCAACAGCTCGAAGAAAGCACGTCCGCTGGTGCCGGAAAGCTGCAACGTGCCGCGCTCCAACCCCGTGATGATCTGATCCTGCGTATCCAACGGCAGCTGCGCGAAGGATTTGCCGGCGGAGGCGGCGCGGCAGTGGTGGTCCAACGCCGCCAGCGCTTGGCGATAGCGCTCCGCCGGCGTTAGCGGCGATTGCTCGCCCTGTTGCGGCGTGCCTTCGTGAAACGGCGGACGCATGTAAAGGGCGCGGGACGCGCCGTACGGTCCGGCAAGCTGGCGGTCGATAAAAACGGCGCAGCCGGCGTCCCTGCCGCCCGGCGTCTCGTCGTCAGGGGGGATCAGCCGATCGACAAGAGCTTCGACGTCCGCGGCTTCCTGCGGCGTGAAGTACTGCCATGGCCCCGGCGTCACGGGCGTCGGCGGCGAACCGGTGGTTTCGTGCGCACCGGTCACCACCGGCGCGCCCGCCACTTTTGCGGCGCAGGCGCCGACAAGACCGCAGGCGGTGGTTACCAGCAGGCTGCGTCTGGTCGATCGAGACAAGAATCCCCCCGGCGCTTATCATTCGCTGCAGTATGAACGCCTGTGCAAGAGAAAGACGCACTCAATACTCCGTTATCTCCTCGCGCCTGTTTTGAGCGGCGTGGTCGGGTGGCACAGACTTGGCTAAGGAATGGCGTCATCTGCATGACCCTACGAAACGGCACTGGCCCGTGATCCTGCTTGGCCCAGTTCCCGAACCTGTAGGGCCGGTGCGTCCCCGTCTGCTGATCGGCGCCCCAGACCACACGATCAGCTGGATGCACGGGCGATCGACAAGATGGCCTACGCCCGCCTCGGCTCTCTCCTGATCACCGCACATGATGGCAAGCAGGACACCTGTGGCGCGATCGCCACCGTGTTCGCGCAGGAACGGTTTCGCGCCGCGGTCAACCGAAGCCGAGGCGCTGGCCCACCGGGAGTCGTTCGACACGTTCGAGAAGCCCGGCGATTGGAGGGCTCCAGCCGGACCTTCCTGCTGCACGACGACCGGGCCGCCCGGCGCTATGCCGCGGCGTTCATCGAACGCGGGGAGAGAGTGGAACTATGGCGCGACGGTCAACCGCTGGCGCTGATCGTTGGAACCCGCGTGACTTGCGACCCGGAGCCTGGTCATTCGACAATCCGCAGCTCCTCAGCGCGAACGACGTGCGCCGCCCGGGTGCGACCCGGGGCGGTCGGTAGGGCATCACGACGCTCGCAAAAAGAACTGCGCGTGGCCTGGCGGAATTCTGCGGCCTTCTCAGCCTTTCCCTCGGGCGGATCCACCTTCCAAAAGATCGCGGGCCTTGACCCTACCTTGAACTGCTCCCCGTTTTGACCGGACACCGGCCCTAGCCGGAGGACCCAGGCATAGACCTGGGTATATGCCTATGTCCGACACGTTCTCCCGCGTGGAGATCATCACCGGCGTCGCCCGTCGGCGGCGTTTCACCACCGAGCAGAAGCTGGCCGTCGTCAGCGAGACGATGCCTTTACGGACAGATGCCGAAAAACCGAGGCAAGGTTACGTTCGCACTGGGAGCGTCGTGTCTTCGTCGACACCGTTTCGCGTGATTGGGCGGAATCCCGTCTTCGGCAACGAGTTTGGGTGGAACTATTTGCGACGACCTTGGTAGAGAGATTGTAGTGCACAAAATGCCGGTTGTTAAATCCTGGCTGCTCGAATTCAGACGGAACGCATATCCGTTGATCGTAATAATGCGCTTGCAAACGTCCCTCTTCCCCACTCTATGAAAAAGTGATCTACCAGCCTTGCGGTAAGGCGAGCCGAACCCTATTTCACGCGCTTTGTTTATGTGAAGGAGAAATCGACAATGCCTCGGAAGCTTGTTTTCGCCCATCAGGTCCGTACTGCTCGTCTTCGCCGCGGCCTCACCGTTGCAGAGGTTGCCGAGCGCGTTGGTGTCAGTCCGGCGAGCATATATTTCTGGGAGCGGGACCGGACCCGTCCTCGGGACGCCAATCTGACGGCTCTGTGCAAGGTTTTAAAGCTTCCGATCAGGGCCACGAGAGCACTAGCCGCCGCGTGAAGCAGTTACGCAGGGACAGCGTTTCTCGCAGCTACCGCCATCTTGAGATCGCTGTTCCTGTCTTTCGTGCGGCAATGATCGTCATCATCGGGGAGAGCGTCCTGAAACGGGAGGTGCCATCGTCGGCCGGGTCGGGGGAACCGGAGGGGCGGGATGAAGCGGCGGGTCATGATGGAGGTGATCAGGTCGACGGGGCCGTCCCCGCCCCCGTTCATGAGATCGACGGCGGCTCGGCGTTCGATGGGTATTCGCCCCTGGGTCATCGGGTTTACGCTGGCTGACGGAAAGCTTGTGCTCGCTGGATTACAGCACCATCCTGTTCAAGCACAGACGGAAGATCACCGACGACGGCGATGCCAGCGGTGTGGGGCTCCGCGGCCGATTAGGGACAAGCGGTCCCGCTGTGTTTGTTCGGTAAGGTAAATGTTTCCGCGCCCTGGTTAGAGCCATGCCGTCGAACTGGAACCTGCCGCTGGGCACTGGGTCCAGTCGGCGAGATCATGCCCGACCGATGCACGCCGGAGTATGAGCAAGTAGTAGCGAAGATGGGAGCTTCACTGCCCTACCGGCGCGCCCGGGCACTACTGTCTGGGCGTGTTTGAACGCATCTCTACCGCCCTCGTGGGAGCGGCCGGCGTGGCGGATCAGCTGGTAATGGACCTGACGTACCTGAAGGCTCATCGGACGGCAGCCGGCTTGCTCAAAAATCGGCGTCTCCGCGCTGTATCGGACGCATAAAAAGCGGCCTGAACTGCAAGCTCCCCGCCGCCTACGACGGACATTGCCGCCCAGTGCGATGCTGTTCAGCGAAAGCCGGATGAGCGATCACAAAGGCGCGGTACTGATTCTGCCGGCGCTGCCCGCAGCCAAAGAACTGCTCGCCGACTGTGGTCACGACAGCAACTGGTTCCGCGCCGGTCTCGCCACACGCAGCATCGAGGCCTGCATCCTGCCCACCAAGGCCTGCGGGCGCTCATCCCATACGGCAAGGTTGGCTCTTTATCGGCAGCAACTCCACATCGAGAATGCCTTCGGTCGCCTAAAAGACTGGCGGCGCATCGCAACACGCTACAGCCACAATCACCTTATGGCTGGCATAGTGAATCCTTAGCTAGATCGTGCAAGCCGACGACAACAAACCAGCGGCCGAGGCCGGGACGGAGGAAATGATGGCTAACGCACAACACGAGCGCTCAGACATGGGTGCGACCCGCGACTTGGCGGCATTCGCAGCTGCTCTGATGTTCGAGAAGATCCCTGTGCCCGTGCTTGAGCATGCGAAGCGGCTTATCCTGGATGGGATCGGCGTGTCCCTGCACGGAGCAGCCCTGCCATGGACGCGCATGGTACAAGAGATGGCCATCGCGGAGGGTCCGGCTGGCAAAGTCACGATCTGGCGGACTGGAAGGCAGACGTCCTGGTCGCTCGCCACATTGGCCAATAGCACGGCCGGGCACGCTTTCGAGATGGATGACATCCACAAGGAGTCGGTGCTGCACCCGAACTCCCTCACCGTCCCGATCGTGCTCGGCTTCTCCGAACAGACCGGCGGTATCTCGGGCCGAGACGCCTTGGTCGCCACTATCGTCGGCTACGAGGTCGGAACGCGCGTCGGCAACGCTGCCACCACTCAGCTTTTCCTAAACGGCTTCCATCCGCAGGGTACCAGCGGCGCATTTGTCGCCGCCGCTACGGCTGGTTGGCTGCTCGGGCTGCAGACCAGTGCCATGCAGCACGCGCTGGGGATCGCGGGATCCCTCGGGGCGGGACTGATGGCGGCCCAGGAGGGGGCAATGGTCAAGCGCTTTCATGCCGGCCATGCGGCCCAGAACGGCGTCTATGCGGCGCTTCTCGCCCAGCGTGGATTCACAGGCATCCTTGACGTGCTCGAAGCGCCCTATGGTGGCTTCCTCAGTTCCCTGTCCCGGCAGCCGGATTTCGGGCGGCTCACCGCCGGCCTCGGGCGCGACTGGGAGACGCTGCAGACCGGCTTCAAAATGTACCCAAGCGTCACCAGCATTCACGCTGCGCTGGATGCGCTGCAGGCCATCATGTCCGAAAACCGTCTGGACGCGGGCGACATAGAGAGTATTGCTGTGGGCGTCGGGCACATGACGTTCGTGCACACCGCATGGCCTTACAATCCTGCCGGGGTCACGGCGGCGCAGATGAATATGTTCTACGGCCTCGCGGTGATGGCGTTGCACGGCCGCGTATCCGCGTCGGATTTCGCCGACGGGTGCCTCGCAGACCCGGCACTGCTCGCCTTCATGCAACGCATCACGGTCGTGGAGGATCCCGGCATTGACGCGATTGGGCGCCAGGCGCGGCACGGCTGCCGCATGACGGTGACGATGTCCTCCGGCGCGATCTTGCGAAAGGAAGTGCTGGACCGGCGCGGAAGCCCAGAAAACCCGGTGGACGATGCAGCGGTGACAGCGAAGTTTCGCGCCAACGTTGCGGACTGCCTCGACGAGTGCGACGCGGACCGAGTGGTGAGGCTGGTCGGGGCGCTGGAGCATCAGGACAGTCTCGCGGAGCTGACCGCGATCCTCGGCGAAGCCGGCGCGCCCCGAGCGCCGGCGCGATAGGCGAAGACGCGCTGCGGGGCCGCGGCATTGGCCGAGCGGTTGCAGCCGCGTTCGCCGCCGAGGGCCATCCGCTCCTGCTCATCGCGCGTCGTCCGGAAATCCTCGACGGAGTGTTGCCGACAAGCGCGCGCCTGGCTGCAGTAGACGTTGCCTACTATGAGGCGGTGGAAGTAGCCATCCGCGATGCGGAGGCGGCATATGGTACGACCGAATGCCTAGTAAACAATGCGGCGCGCCGTGCTACCGGGAATGATGGTGGGAAAAAGCGGAACGGTCATCGATGTGAGCTCCATCGGCGATTGTGTGCCGGGCGCCGATGGTGAGGTCCACCACGCCAGCAAGGCCGCAGTCCGCTCGCGCAGCGCATCGCTGCAGAAAAGCGCGGCGGCCAATAATATCCGCGTAATGAATATCGCACCCGGCCTGATAAAGACCGACATCCATGCGGATATGGGACTCACATTCGAGGCCTATTGCGAACTTCTCGGCAATCCCGAATTCTTCAGCGCAGAAGAACTCGCTGAGATAATCATGTTCTGCTGGAAACAGCCGCAACGGATCTGCGTGCGGGATATCGTGGTGATGCCGATCAGCTTGAACTTCGGCTAAACGATCGAGCTGCCGCCGGCCGGCGACGCCGCCCTGACAGGGTCGCGACAGGGTCGCCGACGGACAGCGCCGCGACCTCGTACGGGCCCGCTGGCGTGCCGATCAGCGTGCCCGGGCGGAAACAGGCAATGTCAGCGACCGTGCCGCCCAGCCCGTCCGACTTCACGGCAAATGAATTCGTTGCGTAGTCGCCAACCGCCTGCAGCGTGATGGGGTCGTTGCCGAGCGTGAGGTTCAGGACGCCGGCGTTCCATGTGGTGTTCGTAACGTCCGTGCTGGCGATGTCGAGCGTGTCGCCTGCCGCGAATTAGGCTCAGGACTCTGTATCAGAGCCAGAAGATGACGGTAGCGGCGATGCAAATGGCTGAGAAGAAGGCGTGTGCGCATCGGTCGTAGCGTGTCGCGATGCGGCGCCAGTCCTTGATGCGACAGAAGGCGTTTTCGATTCGATGGCGCTGGCGATACAGCATCTTGTCGTAGGGCAAGGCGATCTTGCGGCTTTTGGTTGACGGAATGCAGGGGGTGATGCCGCGTTCGGTCAGCGCAGCTCGGAAGCGGTTGCTGTCGTAGCCGCGGTCGCCGAGCAGTTCACGCGCAGGAGGCAAGGTGGGCAGGAGCAAGGCTGCTCCTTTGTGGTCGCTCATCTGGCCTTCGGTCAGCAATAGCGCCACCGGGCGGCCCTGTCCGTCGCAAACGGCATGGAGTTTGGAGTTCAGGCCGCCTTTGGTGCGGCCGATACAGCGAACAGGACCCCCTTTTGCAGCAGGCTGGCAGCGGTGCGGTGCGCCTTGAGGTGGGTGCTATCGATCATCAGCCTCTCGGGTAAGCCCGCCTCGGCGGCGAGGGCCGCGAAGATACGTGAGAACACTCCAAGCCGGCTCCAGCGAATAAAGCGATTGTAGAGCGTCTTGTGTGGCCCGTAGCCGCGTGGTGCGTCCTTCCATTGCAGACCGTGTCGGATGACATAGATAATCCCGCTGATCACTCGGCGATCATCCACTCGCACCAGGCCCCGAGAACGTGGGAAAAACGGTTCGATGCGACGCATGTGGGCGCGCGAAAGCAAGATCAGATCGGACATTGGACACCTCCGATCCGCTTAGAATCACACCGCGCCGAGCCGCGTAAAGGGTCCTGAGCCTAGGTTATCACGCCGTCGACGGCATCTACGTCGTCCAGCGTGACGGTCGCATCACTGCCGAATATCAAGGTCTGCCCGGCGCCGACCGCGGTACCTTTATCGAATCGGTGTCCGCGCCACCTGAGTGCGCATCTGCGCCGACAATCGTTAGATCGAGTTCGGCGCCGATGCTAGGCTAGGTTGTGTGGAGGGCCCCCCGACACGCTATTTTGACGAGCCAAACCCGCGAACGCTTGAAATGAGCTTGGCCATTGTTGTGAGCGACGGATGTTCGTCCTGCCAAAGTTGGGGGTGTTGTGCCGCAATCCTGGAACGGAAATCCCGGCAACCGACATGGCATAGCTGCGGCGGCGCATGATCAGGCGGCCCGCCGGAGCAAGTCAGTTATGCATAGCTACGATCCCGGTACGCCTCATCACTTTGCAGCAGATGGACCAGGCGCCCAACAACGATCACGACAGGAAAGAGCCATGAGCATCCCAGCCGACGGAGGTTGCGACTTCGGATCGGGGGCCGGTGAGGGCGGCCATACCGATCACGCGATTGCCCGAAAGGAGTGGACGTGAGGCCGAGCCGCACGCCATCCCGCCATATCGACGGAAGGATCGCTTGCCTGGGGAGGTTCGTCGTCGCCTGTGCACTAGCGTTTGGCGTGACTGCATGCACGGAGGCACGGTTGCCCGCGCCGCCGCGCACCGAAATCGACAGCATCGCCGTGCTGGGCATTCCGAACGCGCGATTTTGGATCGATCGCAGTAACGACGCGCTGATCGCGGAAGCCGAACAGGCCGAGGCGCGGGCGATTGCGGCGGATCCCTCGAGCGCCGGTAAGGCCGTCAATTTCCTGGCACTTTCGGGCGGCGGAGACAATGGTGCGTTTGGTGCGGGACTTCTGGCCGGCTGGACTGACAGCGGTCGGCGGCCCGAGTTCAAGCGGTCGCGTCCCCGGACGTGGTGTAGGAGCTGTGGGTAAGTCGCCCGCCCTAGCGACCAGTGCGAGTCGGGCGTAGGCGGGCGGCTTATCCACAGCGGCGGCCATCGCGGCGTTCCTGGGTAGGGTTGGGTTGCCACACGCAACCCCAACCCGAGGATCACCACGATGACCGACGACAAGATTGCCCTCTGCGAGCTGCTGGAGAAGGGCTCTGACGCGACCTTCCTGCGCGAGATGATCGGCTTTGCCGCGCAGCGTCTGATGGAACTCGAGACCGACACTCTGTGTGGCGCCGGGCACGGCGAACGCAGCCCCGAGCGGGCGAACCAGCGCAACGGCTTCCGTGACCGCGACTGGCAAACCCGTGTCGGCACGGTCGAGTTGCGCATCCCGAAGCTGCGCAAGGGCAGCTACTTCCCGGCATTTCTGGAACCGCGGCGGACGGCGGAGAAGGCGCTGACCGCGGTCATCCAGGAGGCGTATGTCCAAGGCATATCGACCCGCTCGGTGGACGACCTCGTCCGTGCCATGGGCATGGAGGGGATCAGCAAGAGCCAAGTGTCCCGGCTTTGCGGCGAGATCGACGAGCGGGTGCAGACCTTCCTCACCCGGCCGATCGAGGGCGAATGGCCCTATCTGTGGCTGGATGCCACATACGTCCGCGCCCGTCGCGCCAGTCATATCGTCTCGGTGGCCGTCATCGTCGCCGTCGGCGTCAACACCGATGGTCGCCGCGAGGTGCTCGGCATGACGGTCGGCCACAGCGAGGCCGAGCCGTTCTGGGTCGAGTTCCTGCGCACGCTGACCCGGCGCGGCCTGCGCGGCGTGAAGCTGGTGACCTCGGATGCCCACGAGGGGCTGAAGGCGGCGATCGCCAAGGTGCTTGGCGCCACCTGGCAGCGCTGCCGCGTCCACTTCATGCGCAACGCCCTGGCCTATGCGGGCAAGACGCAGCGCCGCATCGTCTCGGCCTGGATCGGCACCGCCTTCGCCCAGGATGATGCGGCCGCCGCCCGCACCCAGTGGCGCCAGGTCGCCGACCAGGCACGGGCGCGCGTGCCGAAGCTCGCCGCCCTGATGGACGAGGCTGAGGCCGACGTACTTGCCTACATGAACTTCCCGGTCCAGCACCGCGCCAAGCTGCACAGCACCAATCCGCTCGAACGGCTCAACGGCGAGATCAAGCGGCGCAGCGACGTCGTCGGCATCTTCCCCAACGAGGCGGCAGTCGTCCGCCTGGTCGGCGCGCTGCTGCTCGAACAGAACGATGAGTGGGCGGTCCAGCGCGCACGCTACATGACGCTGGAAACCATCGCGCCACTCAGCGATGATCCTCTCGTCGCGCTGCCGCCACTGGCAGCATGACGCGGCGGCTCAGCCCGCCCAGGAGCACCGCTCCTACACCACGCGATGGGACACGATCGTTCAAGCTGGTGACCGGCGTATCAACCGGTGCACTGATTGCACCTTTTGCATTTCTCGGGCCATCGCGCGACGCCGACCTGCGGGCCGTGTACACCAAGGTGACGCCGGACGACATTTATCGCACCCGGTCGATATTCGCGGCCGTCACATCGGATGCACTGTCGGATTCAGCGGCGCTCTATGCCCTGATCTCGCATTACGTGGACGAAGGAATGGTGGCCGACATCGCGCGCCAATATGGCCGTGGGCGGCTGCTGTTCATCGGAACAACCGACATCGATGAGCAGCGGCCGGTGCTGTGGAACATCGGCGCGATCGCAGCCAGCGGCAAGTCCGGCTCGATCGAGCTGATCCGCAAGATACTGCTCGCCTCGGCGGCCATCCCGGGCGCGTTTCCGCCGGTGCTCATCGATGTCGAAAGCGGCGGTCAACACTATCAGGAAATGCATGTCGACGGCGGCACCGTGGCGCAAATGTTCCTCTATCCCGCCTCCCTGGACCTGAGAAGGGAATCTGAGCGCCTCAACATCAACCGCCAGAGAACGGCATACCTTATCCGGGACGACCGGCTCGACCCAGAATGGTCGGACATACACCGCCAGTTCCTGTCCATCGCGAAGCGGGCCATCGACACGATGATTCATGCAAGTGGTACTAACGATGTCCTTCGCATCTACGCCACCACGATCCGCGATGGGGTCACATTTCGCCTCGCCTATATCGGTGCGGATTTCCGTGGCGCGGAGCACGAGCCCTTCGACCGTACCTACATGAATTCGTTGTTCGATTACGCCTACGCGAAGGCCCGGAATGGCTATCCGTGGTCGACAAGGCCGCCCGGCTTCCAGCCCGCCGAACCAACCGCCGCGACGGCTTCTGTTGCCCGCGGTACGTCGACGCGTTAGCGCCTGCTGCTGACGCTTGGCGCTACGCGGTGGGCCAGGTCAGCTGAGGCACCATTTTGTAAGGATAGTCCGGTTCCGCGTAGCCGTGCGGCTTTTGCCGTCCAGGCAGATCGACCTTCTCGCGCGGGAGATCCTTGTACGGAATGTGCTTGAGCATGTGGCTGATGATGTTGAGGCGTGTGCGTCTTTTGTCATCGGACTGGACGGAGTACCATGGCGCCCAAGCGGTATCCGTCGCCTGGAACATGGCGTCTCGCGCACGGGAATAGTCGTACCAGCGGCTGTAGGACTTCAGATCCATGCGTGACAGCTTCCAAACTTTGCGACCATCATCGATCCGCGCCGTCAGCCGTCGCGTCTGTTCTTCTTCGCTGACCTCCAGCCAGTATTTCAGGAGAATTATTCCGGATTCGACGAACGCCCGCTCAACCGCGGGAGCCATCTGCAGGAACCTCTCGACCTGTTCTTCGGAGCAGAACCCCATGACACGTTCGACACCGGCTCTGTTGTACCAACTCCGATCAAAAATCACGACCTCGCCGGCAGCCGGCATATGCGTCAGGTACCGCTGGATGTACATCTGCGACTTCTCCCGCTCGGTCGGCGCGGGCAGAGCAACCACGCGAAACACGCGGGGGCTGACGCGCTGGGTTATCGTCTTTATGGCACCCCCCTTGCCCGCGCCATCGCGCCCCTCGAACACGACGCAGACCTTCAGTTCCTTATGGATCACCCATCGCTGGAGCTTGACCAATTCGACATGAAGCCCGGCCAGTTCCCGCTCATACGCCTTGGTCTTGAGTTTCGCGGTCGAAGGGTCCGATCGATCTTTGTCTGCGGACTTGCCGGCCGCCGTCTTTCCACCCACCGAAGCCTCCCCGTGTTTGTCCGGCCAATCCCCGATGCACCGACGGTGCGATCTGGTCATGAGTCCAGGGCGCTTTTCGGCCAGGTAAAGAAGAGCCCCACGTCGCCCGGTTTTCCTTCTGGGAAGTTGATGACCCGGGCAGAGAAGCCAAACCCACCTCGTTTCAAGTTGGTCTTCCAGTAATCGTAGACCTTGCGCACCGCTACGGGCATCGTGGCCAGCCAATCTGGCGAGTTGGCCTGCGCTGCTGCGTCTTCCTTGCTTGGCTTGTTGATCGGCGGCGCGCCGGCATTGATGACTGCACGTCCACCATCCGTGCAGAAGCTACTTGGGAAGCTGGCGATCATCAGTTCCGTCTCGCCGCGCTCGAAGGCGCGTTTTATGCGGTCCAGCCCGGATTGGATCGTCTCGTCGGTCAGCTGGAAATGGTCGAGGCGCTGGCGGAAGTCCGCGAGTTCCTCGTCCTTCAGCCGTTGCAATTCCTCTTCGGCCTTTTTGTCGCGAAGCCGGCGCGCATCTCGCTCAGCGAACAGCGCCGCGACCGAAATGGTTTGTCCCGTTATGTTCGACATGGCATCCCCTGTGCTGATCAAGATTTGGGTCGCGCTGACCGTGGCACAGCTATTAAAATCGATCCTTCATCAGTTCATTGAGGTAGATCAAGCATCCATCATTGCATGTCATGGGGTACACTGCCAGATAGGGCCGCGCCCTGCTCGTGACAGGTGGGCCAGTGATCAGGTTCGGCGCGCCAGATTGGACGCATCCGGCCACGGGTCAGGCTTCAAGGGGGTCTCGCCGGTGCGCTGGGTGAGACCATTCGAACCGCCGTCGCCTGGCTGGACGGCATGGCACTGTTCCTCGCGGCTGCCGGATGCGGGTCGATTGGCCCCGGCACGGTGCGGCGCGACCGAGTAGATTATATCTCTGGGTAGCAGGGTCCTGGCAGGGACAGACACTGCTCAATATCGTCAGACTGGCGACGTTGCGGCTCAGTTTTCGCTGAACGCGACGACCTTGCCACTGCGAACGGCGGCCTTCAGCGCCGCGTGGTCACGTTCTGCCTGATCGGCATAGGCAACGGCGAAGTCAGCGACTGCCTTGTCGAATTCTTCGCTGTTGCCGAGATAGCCGGTAATGGTCGCGGCGTCGCCCGCCTTGGCATGTGCGCGCGCCAACACCCATCCACACGCTTTTGCATAAAGGCCCATCAGCTCATCGTCGAAAGTCTCGACCAGCGGCTTGATCTTGGCATCTCGCAGTTGGCGCGCGTAGAACTGTTTACCCGTCTCGGGCACGTCGAACCAGCCGAGAAAGATATCCGATGCGGGCTGGCTAAGGCGCTGACCGACAACGACCCGCTGGCCGTGCTGCGGGTGGATGCTCTTGCCGGCAAAGGGCTCCATGACGGAGGCGACGGCTTCCTTGAATTGCAGGAACAGCGGATCGTTGTCCGCCGACATGAAAAGCGCGATCCAGCAGCGCCGGCCAACACTGCCCACTCCGACGACCTTGATCGCAGTGTCGACAAGCCGGTAATGATCCAGCAGCACGCGCCGCTCCTCCGACAGCGTCGTTCGGTAAGCCTTCATCGCGTTGTCAAAGACGACCCCGAACTCGGGCATTTTCGTTTCTTGAGGATGGAATATCAGGGGTGGGATATCGCGGATACCGAGCTTGCCGCCGACCATGTCGGTAAGCTTCGGGAAGTCCATCTCCGACCCATCCGCCCTGGCGGCCTTGGCGACCCGCGCCCGGACCCAGGCCTGTCGAGCTTTTGGAAGGGCATCGATGAAATCGTCGGATGAGATCCGCGCATACCACACGTCTAGCGGAGACATATCGGCGTATCCGGCCATGCGCTTGCGATAACTGCGTACGCTGGTTAGTGCGCTGTCGCGGGCTTTGGCGTCCGACAGGCCGTTCGCACGCGATGCGAGCACGAAAGAGGCCGCAAGCCGTTTCACGTCCCACTCCCACGGGGCCGGCAGGGTTTCATCGAAGTCGTTGATATCGAAGAGCACGCTGCGTTCGGGTGTCGCGAAGCCGCCGAAGTTCATCAGATGGCAGTCGCCGCAAGCCTGCACGTGAAGGCCTGAGACTGGCGTGCGCGAGAGGTCCGATGCCATTACCCCGGCCGAGCCGCGATAGAACGCGAAGGGGGAAGCCAGCATGCGGCCGTATCGGATCGGCACGAGTTCCTGCAGACGGTCGATGTCTGCGGCCTGCAGAATGTCGACCGGGTTGGGCCGGGCATCATGCCTCTTCCACTTTCCATGCGCCGCCCGCTCCGTCTTGTCGCGGAGCGACTTGCCAGCCGCCCTGCGTTCCCCTGGGGAGATGGTGTGGTGGCTGGTCGCAAACGGCGGTGAGAGGGGAGTTTCGGCCCCTTGATTGCTGTACTGCAGGTTGGACTGGCCGACGGACTCGGGCTCGTGCAGCACGCTCCGGGACGGGTTGTGCATAACGGCGACCTTCCCTTGCCGGAAACATGACAATGCCATGACAGGATTATTGTCAAGCCGACTTTGCCGCGGCGTTCATTGACCTGGATCATGCTCACGCCTAGGGAATCGTGCCCTAAACGTGGCTTCCGGGTGGCATGGTGCTGGTGGGTTTGACCTTCCCCCCGTGCAACTTGGTTGGCCGATTTGTCGCCTCCCTGACAGCGATAGGCTTGTGTCAAACGTCCTTGACATAGGCAGGGCTAGTTATGTGCTGCCGTTCCAGGGACCTGCGATTCCGTGGATCGTTTAGGGACACACGATGACAGAAGACTCAGCAGGCTTCGGCCCGTCACAAGTGCAAGAGGTACTGGATCGACGCCTTCCAGCGCTCCGCCCTCTTTCTGGACATATTGCGGCAGCGCGGAAATACCTATCGGGAGCAGTCTGCGAAGGAAGTTCCGAACGTACTGAACTTCGAAGCGGACCTCGTCCGCGATGGCCGGACGCTCGATCGGCCGGTGAATTACGGGTTGGTGCGCATCGTGGCCCCCGAAGGCACGACGATGGATCCGACCAAGCGCCCCGTCATCGTGGTCGACCCGCGCGCCGGGCATGGTCCGGGCATCGGCGGCATGAAGCATGACAGCCAGATCGGCGTCGCGCTCGCCGCTGGCCATCCCTGCTATTTCATAGGCTTCGCCGCCAAGCCGATGCCTGGGCAGACGATCGAGGATGTCTGCCGGGCCGAGGCGATTTTCATTGCCGATGTCGCGGCCCGGCATCCGGATGCCGAAGGCAAGCCCATGATGATCGCCAACTGTCAGGCGGGCTGGCAGATCATCATGATGGCGGCGATCTGCCCGGATCTGACCGGCCCGATCATGCTGGCCGGATCGCCGCTGTCGTATTGGGCAGGCGTGCATGGCAAAAACCCGCTGCGCTATCTTGGCGGCACTCTGGGCGGAACCTGGATGACCGCGCTGGCCGGCGACATGGGCCATGGCATTTTCGACGGCGCCCACCTGGTAGCCAACTTCGAGAAACTCAATCCAGCCAATACGTACTGGACCAAAGCCTACAACGTGTACTCCAAAGTTGACACGGAAGCAGCGCGCTTCCTGGATTTCGAGACGTGGTGGGGCAGCCCTGTCCTGCTGAATGCCGGGGAGATGCAGTGGATCGCGGACAATCTCTTTGTCGGCAATCGGCTGGCCACTGGCGGAATTCGTACCTCGCAGGGCATGCGCGTCGATCTGCGCAACATCAAGGCCCCAATCATTGTTTTCTGCTCGTGGGGCGACAACATCACGCCGCCGCAGCAGGCGCTGGACTGGCTACTCGACCTGTACGACGACGAGCGGGAGATCGTCGAAAACGGCCAGACGATCATTTACACGCTTCACGAGAGCATCGGGCACCTTGGAATCTTCGTCTCCGGCAAGGTTGCGACCAAGGAGCATGGCGAGTTCGTGTCCTGCATGGACATGATCGACGTCGCGCCGCCCGGTCTGTACGAGGCGGTAATCACGGAAGTCGGACCGGACACTGCGAACGCTGAACTGGCGCAGGGAACATACCTGTTCCGCCTGGAGGCGCGGACGCTGGCCGACATCCGTGCGCTCGGCGGCAACGATGCGCAGGACGATCTGCGCTTTGCAACCGCAGCGCGCGTTTCGGAGATCAATCACGGATTGTACGAAGCGATCGCGGCGCCGGCGGTACGCGCGGTCATTACCGAGCCGGTTGCCGAGGCTCTGCGTGCCGCCCACCCCAATCGCCTGCGCTTCGGTCTGCTGTCGGACAACAATCCGTTCATGCAAACCGTCAAGTCCCTTGCCGAGGGTGTGCGGAGCGACCGGAGGCCGGTGCATCCGGATAACCCCCTGCTCGTCATGGAGCGGATCGCCTCGGATTGGATAGCCACGTCCCTGAAGGCATACGGCGAACTGCGCGAACTCAGTCACCGAGGCATTCTTCCTCAACACCTATGGCTCGCGAATGCTGCAGGCGATGGTCGGTCTCGGGACCTCGGCAGCGGCGCAACCCCGCCGCATCGAGCGGGATCTGGCACGCGAGGCCGCCATCGCCCGGATGCGGTCGGACCTGGAGCATCGCTTCGATGAAGGCCACCTGGACGAGGCGGTGCTCCGCGCTCTGGTCTACATCCGGCTGCCGGAAGGCAGCGTCGATGAACGGGTGTTCAGGATGCTCGCGCTCATTCGGGACTCCCGGCCGGCGGCCAAGCGCATGAGCCTGGCACGCTTCAAACTTGTTCTGAGGGAGCAGGTCATGCTCGTTCTGCTTGATGAGGAGCGCGCGGTGGATGCGCTGCCCGGATTGCTTGGCACAGACGCCGCCGCGCGCACGAAGGCGCTGGAGACGCTGCATCAGCTTATCGCGGCGCGGGGCGAGTTGCCGGCGGAAGGGCAGCGCCGTCTTGCGCGCGTGGAAACCCTGTTCAGCCCCGAGAAACGCGAACCGCGACGGCGGGAGCAGATCGATGCCTGACGCCGCCGAGCCGTTCACAGGCGCCGCGCATGAGAAGTATGAACGCCTGATCGCGCGGGCGCAGAAACAGCCGCCGGTCAGCACCGCCGTCGCGCATCCCTGTGACGGCGTTTCGCTGGCAGGTGCGCTGGAGGCCAGGCGGCTGCGGCTGATCGAACCCATCCTGGTCGGCCCACTGGAGCGGATACGAAGCGTTGCCGCCGCGTCCAAACTGGACATCGGCGGGCTGGAGATCGTCGCTTCCGAACATAGCCATGATTCGGCGAGGAAGGCGGTTCAGCTGGTGTCCGACGGACGGGCCGAAGCCTTGATGAAAGGCAGCCTCCATACCGACGAGGTGATGGGGGCGGTGGTTGCGCGCGACGGTGGAATCCGAACAGCCCGGCGGATCAGCCACTGCTTCATCATGGACGTACCAAATCATCCCGATGCGCTGATCATCACGGATGCCGCCATCAACATCGCGCCTGACCTCGACGCCAAGGTCGATATCATTCAGAACGCCATCGAGCTGGCCCATGCGATGGGCGTGACCGAAGTCCGCGTGGCAATTCTGAGCGCACTGGAAACGGTGACCGTGAAGGTTCCGTCCACGATCGAGGCCGCCGCGCTGTGCAAGATGGCGGAGCGCGGTCAGATCACCGGGGCCGTATTGGACGGGCCGCTGGCGCTCGACAACGCCATCAGTCCGGAGGCTGCACGCATCAAGCGCATTGTCTCACCGGTCGCCGGACGCGCGAACGTGCTTGTGGTGCCCGATCTGGAGGCGGGGAACATGCTTGCCAAGAGCCTGACTTTCCTGGCGGGAGCCGATGCCGCAGGCATCGTGCTGGGCGCGCGGGTCCCGATCATCCTGACGAGCCGGGCCGACTCGTTGCTGACGCGCCTGGCATCCTGCGCCGTTGCGGTCATGGCGGCGGCGGCGCGGCGCGCAGCCGCGTCAGCAACGACCCTCTGAGGAGACTCCCATGAGCGATGGAACGATGCGGCCCGTCCTCGCCGGCCAGAAGGCGCTCGTCATCGGCGTCGCGAACGACCAGTCGATCGCCTACGGATGCGCCAAGGCCTTTCGGAAGCTGGGCGCCGAGCTCGCGCTGACCTGGCTTAATGACCGGGCCAGGCCGCATGTCGAGCCACTCGCGGAAGAGCTGGAAGCATCGATAACCGGCGCGCTGGATGTATCGATTCCCGGGCAGTTGGAAGCCATATTCGACCGTATCTGCACGCAGTGGGGCGGGTTGGATATCCTTGTCCACTCCATCGCCTTTGCACCAAAGGAAGATCTACAGGGCGGGCTGCTGAACTGTTCGGCGGACGGCTTTGGCAAGGCGATGGACATTTCGTGTCATTCGTTTATCCGCATGGCAAAATTGGCGGCGCCGCTGATGACGGGCGGCGGTTCCATGTTTGCAATGAGCTATTACGGCGCCAACCGGGTCGTGCCGAATTACAACGTCATGGGTCCGGTCAAGGCCGCCCTTGAGGCGGCCTGCCGCTATCTGGCTTACGAACTCGGTCCGCAGGGCATCCGCGTTCATGCCATTTCCCCCGGTCCGTTGAAGACGCGTGCGGCGTCGGGCCTGAAGGATTTCGAACACCTTTTGAATGAGGCCGCCCAGAGGGCTCCCCTCGGCGAGCTCGTCGATATTATGGATGTCGGCTTCGCTTGCGCCTATCTCGCGACCCCCCTGGCCAAGCGGATCACCGGCGGCACGGTCTATGTCGACGGCGGGGTCAATATCGTCGCCTGATCCGCCGTGCGACTCGCGGGTTCGTGGCGTGCTCACCTGGCACGCTGATGATGACGGGGAGGTTTCGGCATGACGGTCGGTCAAATCGCGATTGTCGCGGGCCTTGCGCTTTGCGTGGCCTCGGGCACGCGCGCTCAATCGGACCGCGTACCCGAAGGCCGTATTTTTGCCCTCCACTCGGCCGCGACGGGCGCGTGCCCATCGCTGGATTGGCACATCGTCGTGGAATCGCACGATGTCCTGGCCGGCATGATCGCGTGGGACAACATGGCTTCGATGGCGCGGGCGTCAGGAAAGATCAATCGCTCAGACGATAGCTTCACGATGATCGCTGTTCAGATGGGCGGCCACTCCCGAAAGCTGAGGATCGACGGACATATCGATCAGCGGGGGTGGATCATCGCCAATCTGAGGGGATTGAACGCCACCTGTACGGCCATCGAGGTGCCGCCGAGTGGCGTTCGTTCTGATGCCGAATAAAGACCCCCTTGCGTGGCCGCAGGTACAGCCCGTTGCGGCTCCTATGACGGATGGATCCGCGTGATCTTGGAGCCTTCCAGCCCGAGGCCGGCCATCAGACCGCGCTGGCCAAAGGGAATTGCGTAGACATCCTGCGACAGCGTCGTCGAGGTCAGACTTGCGGCGGCGCCCTTGTCCAGCACCACGACGCTGGGGCCCGAGCCGATCGCCCAGCCATCGCTCTTTGCCAGATAGGCCAGCGCCGCGTCGTTCATGAAGAACAAGGCATAGCTGAAGGTTTGGCCGCCGGCCTGCAAGCCAAAGGACGCCGCCAAGATGTTGTAATAGGCGGTCGGCTTGAGATTGACGAGCAACGCGCCGTCCCCGGATTGTCCGCCGATCACCAGGCCCGCCTTGATGATCTTCGGAAATACGAGGATGGCTTTGGCCGTGCCGCCGAGTTTTCGCGCCTTCGGCTGCTCGGCGTACAGGCGGCGCAGCGCCGCCGCAGCGTCGGTGGCGATGGTGCGGGCAGAGGCTGCATAAGCCGGTGCGACCCCGATCAGCCCAGCGGTCACGGCACCGGCGCCAAGGCGCAGGATCGTGCGTCTGTTTGCGGTCATGGTGGTTCCTTCCAAAAATCGGGCTGAGGGACGTTCAGGCGGGATGGTCGACGATAGCCGGCGTCTGCGGTTTCGCGCCGGGCCGGCTCGACGGACGCAGTCGCTCACGGATCGACTGAAAGGTCACGTACAGGGCGGGGATGGCGAAGATGCCGATGAACGATGCGGTGAGCATCCCGCCGAAGACCGGCGTGCCGACGTCGCGGCGCGCCAGTTGCGACGGCCCGGTGGCGATGACCAGCGGCAGCAGACCAAGGATGAAGGCGAACGAGGTCATCATCACGGGACGGAAGCGCAGCCGCGCGCCCTCGGTCGCGGCCTCCAGCAGCGGCACGCCCTCAGCGCGGCGTTCCTTGGCGAACTCGACGATCAGGATGCCGTTCTTTGCGGCCAGGCCAATGAGAACGACCATTCCGATCTGTGCATAAAGGTCGAGCGTCAGTCCGGCGACGACGATCGCGGCAAACGAGCCGACCACGCCGATGGTGACCGAGAGCAGGACCGGCACCGGAATCGTCCAGCTTTCGTAGAGCGCGACCAGGAAGAGGTAGGCGAACAGCACCGCAAAGCCGAGGATGACGGCGGTCTTGCCCTCGGCCCGCTTCTCCTGGAACGACACATCGGTCCATTGGCCGGCATAGCCGCGCGGCAGTGTCCGTTCTGCGACCTGATCCATCGCGGCAAGCGCCTGCCCGGACGAGAAGCCGGGCGCCGGGCTGCCCTGCACGGTGACGGCGACGCGGTTGTTATAGCGGATCAGGGCCTGCGGCCCGATCACCGGCCGCACTTCCACGAGGCTGCGCAGCGGGATCATCTGGCCATCCTCGCTGCGAACATTGATCCGCGTCACATCGTCGACGGACGCCCGATCCGCTGCCTCCGCCTGCACCTGCACCTGCCAGGTGCGGCCAAACAGGTTCATGTCGTTCACGTAGTAGCCGCCAAGCGAGGCCTGAAGTGCCTGGAAGATGGTCGCCAGATCGACTTTCAGGATCTGCGCCTTGTCGCGGTCGATATCGAGATAGATCGACGGCGTGGCGGCGGAGAAGGTGCTGAACACGCGGGAAAGGCGCGGGTCCTGGTTGGCCGCCACCAGCAGTCCGCGCAGAACACCGGCGAGCGCCTGGGGGCTACCGCCGCCGGTATCCTGTAACACGTAGGAGAAGCCCCCACCGGTGCCGAGGCCGATGATGGGCGGCGGCGCGAGCGGAACCGCACGCCCACCGCGCAGCGCGCGGAACTTCTGCCCGAGGCTGTCGATCAGCGCCTGCGCCGAATCGCCGGGACCCGTCCGCTCCTCGAACGGCTTGAGCGAGACGATCAGGAAGGCGGCGTTCGGCTGTGAATAGTTGTCGATGAAATTCAAGCCGATCGTGGCCGAATAGTCGGCGACGGCGTGTTCCTGCTTCAGTACATTCTCGACCTGGCGGACGACGTCGGTGGTCCGGCCGAGCGAGGCACCGTCGGGCAACTGCACCACTACGAAGAAGGCGCCCTGGTCGTCTTCCGGCAGGAAGCCGGTGGGGGTGATTCGTCCGAACCCCCAGACGCCGACCACCGCCGCGCCGACCATCACCAGCCCGATGACCGAGACCCGAACGAGGCGCGCGACGATCGCGCCGTAGCGGTCGCGCACCCAGTCGATCGAGCGCATCAGCACGCCGATCGGGCCCCGTCGCGGGCCGTGATGCGGGCGCAGCAGCACCGCGCACAAGGCGGGCGACAGGGTCAGCGCATTGATCGCCGAGAGCAGCATCGACACCGCGACGGTTACGGCGAATTGGCGGAATAGCTCACCCGAGATTCCGGGAATAAACGCGACCGGCACGAAGACGGATAGCAGGACGAGCGTTATGGCAATGATCGGGGCGAAGATCTGTCCCATCGCGATCTTGGTTGCCTGCGCCGGCGACAGTTCCGGATGTTGCTCCATCACCTGCTCGACCGCTTCCACGACGACGATCGCATCGTCCACGACAATGCCGATGGCGAGGACGATGGCGAGCAGAGAGACCGTGTTCGCGGAATAGCCGATGGCATTCAGCACGATGAACGTGCCGATCAGGCTGACCGGCACGGCGACGGTGGGGATCAGCGTTGCGCGCAGGTTGCCGAGAAACAGGAACACGACGAGGACGACGAGGACGAACGCCTCGATCAATGTCTTCTGCACCTCGTGGATCGTGTCGCTGACGAAGGTGGTGGGATCGTAGGTGACCTTCCAGGCGAGATCCTCCGGAAAGCTGCGCTCGGAGTCGGCCATCAGCTGCTTGACAGCGCCCAGGGCCGCGAGCGCGTTGGCGCCGGGTGCCTGGTAGATCGCGATCAGCGCCGCCGGCGTCCCGTTGAGGCGCGTGGACCGATCGAGGTTGGCAGCCCCGAGCTCCAGCCGCGCGATGTCGCCCAGGCGCAGAGCCGAGCCGTCGGGATTGGTCCGGATGACGATGCGCTCGAATTCCGCCGGCGAGGACAGTCGGCCCTTGGTCTGAATGTTGAGCTGCAACTGCTGGTCGTCGGGCATCGGCCGCGCGCCGATGCGCCCGACAGCCGCTTGCACGTTCTGTGACCTGATCGCGTTGATGACGTCCGCCGTGGTCAGGCCAAGGCCGGTGAGCCGGTCGGTCCGGACCCAGGCCCGCATCGAATAGTCCTGCGGCCCGAACAGCGTCGCGTCGCCGACGCCGGGCGTGCTCTTGATCTGATCCAGCAGGTTGATGGTCACGTAGTTGGAGATGTAAAGCTCGTCGTGCGTCTGCTTCGGCGAATAGAGCGCGATGACGCCGAGCAGGGCCGACGATTGCTTCTTGACGGTCACACCCTGGCGACGCACGTCCTCGGGCAGTTTCGAGAGGGCGACCTGGACGCGGTTGTTGACGTTGACCGTGTTGATGTCGGGGTTCGTCCCAAGCTCAAACGAGACCTTCAGAGAATAGCTGCCGTCGTTGCCGCTGACGCTCTTCATGTAGATCATCTTGTCGACGCCGACGACCTGGCTTTCGATCGGCTGCGCGATCGTGGCTTCGACGACGGCGGCGGAGGCGCCGGGATAGGACGTCGTGACCGAGACCTGCGGCGGCACGATGTCTGGATACTGGGCCACCGGAATGGCGAGCAGAGACAACAGTCCGGCGATAGTCGTGACGATCGCGATCACGATCGCCAGCCGCGGCCGATCGACGAAGATCGCCGAGAACATGGTCTAGCTCCTGTCCGGCTGCGCTGGCGCCGGACTTGCGATGACCGGTGTGCCGGGACGCAGGCCCTCCATTCCCTGCACCACCACCTGTTCGCCACCCTTCAGGCCGTTCGCAATGACCGAATATGGCCCAGACTCGCCGGCCACCGTGACGCGTTGGATGGCGGCTTTGCCATCGACGACCACGAACACGTAGATGCCCTGTTGATCGACGATCAATGCTGTCTGCGGAACGAGGACTTTCTCCTGCTGCTTGTCGCTTTCCACCGAAACCTGGACGAGCTGGCCGTCGATGAGCTTGTCCTGCGGGTTGGCCAGCGTCGCGCGGACCAGGACCGTGTCGGTTGCACGATCGACCTTCACGTCGACGAAGTCGATCTTACCGGTCTGGTCGTATGTCGAACCATCAGAGAAGCGGATCCGTACAGTGAGCGGCAGATCTTTCGGCTTGGCCGCCTCCTCGCTCGCGATCGTCAGAAACTCACGCTGGCTGACCGGGAAGGTGACGTACATCGGATCGACGCTGACGATCGTGGTCAGCGGCCCGCTGTTCGGGCCGACGACGTTGCCCACGGTCACACTGGTCCGACCAACCTTTCCAGTAATCGGCGCGTCGATTTCGGTATAATTGAGATTGATGGTTGCCGTCCGCAGGTTGGCGTCCGCCATGATGACGTCACCCTGCGCCGACTTTTCTGCTGCGATGCGCTGGTCGAGGAGCGCGCGGGAGGCGGTGTCGGTTTTTGCGAGCTCTTCCGTCCGGGCACGCTGCGCCGTTGCGTTGGCGTAGTTGCCCTGCGCCTGCAGCAGCGCGCCACGCGCCTGTTGCACCGCAGCATCGAATGTGTCCCGTTCGATGCGGTACAACACGGCGCCTTGCTTCACCAGCTCGCCTTCCCGGAAAGCGATGTCCTGTAGGAAGCCCGTTACGCGGGCGGTGATGTCCACTCGCTGCACAGCATCCACGCGGCCGACGAATTCCTTGGCCCGCGTAATGGGGCGCAATTCGGCGGCGGTCGTCTCGACCGGGATTGCGGCGGGTTGCTGCGCCTGCGCAATCGTCGTGATCGCCAGACCCAGCAAGGCAGCCGTCAAGGCGCCCAAACCGTCAGAGCGAAATCCCATCTGATATCCGATCGGTCGTTAGGGCTTAGGGCGTCGCAGGAAGTCTATCGCGCCGGCTACGCAGGCTTGCCTGTTTGAGAACGTCACGAACTTAGCGGATATAAGACCCGCTGGGAACTAGTTGATGCCGAGCACCTTGACGGTGTGCGGCACCATCATCCCCACGTCGTCGGTCGGTATCTCCCAGGTCGCGATCCAGACGGTTCCTACCAGGCCATCGGCTCAGCGTCTCGCGTGCTACTCAAGGTGCGCGTTCGTAACGGCGCCCATTGCCTCGGCCGCGACCCTGGCTGCGGCGCATCGGTCCGCCTCGGTCGGCATTTTGCCGCAGTGCCGGGCTGACGGACATCCACGCGGTCCACTCCGGCCATCCCTCGGGTAACCGCTCCGCCATCAGGTGGATTTCGGCGCGTCCCAAAGTCGCGGCCGCCCAGATGACGCTATCCTCGGCCTCACTCCATGCCGAGCATATCGCGGTGTTCGGTTGTGGAACGGCAACCAGACCCTGAAGCACTGGCGCGCCCTGTCGGTCATCCGGCGGGAGGAACCTGTTCCAGCCGCCTGTCGTGGCCGACTACGATCAGAACAACGCCGGCGACGAGCGGACCGATCGCAAGACAGAACAACGCAAAGCTGGTGCTGGCCGTCGCATCGCGCGCCAGTCCGTAAACCGTGGGGCCGGCCCAGCCGCCCAGATTGCCCAGCGCATTGATCATCGCTATCCCGCCGGCAGCGGCAGTGCCGGTCAGCATCGTACCGGGAATGGACCAGAAACAGGGAGCGAAGGACTGGTTACCGATCACAGCGACGCACAGCACCGCCATCAGGAGCACCGGGTGCGCCGGGCCGATGAATTCGCAAACGACCATCGCGACCGCGACCACGATCATGGTGGAGACCGAATGCCAGACCCGTTCCCCAGTGCGGTCGGAACTGTAGCCCCAAGCAATCATGGCGAGGAAGCCGAACAGATAGGGGATCGCGGCGACCGGACCGATCAGGGCGCGGTCCACGCCCAGGCCCTTGACGATCAACGGCATGAAGAAGACCAGCCCATAGCCAGCGTATTGATGGCCGAACTCCACGAAGGTCAGCAGCCAGATCTTGGGGCTGCGGAACGCGCCCGCCAGCGTGAAGGTTCGCACGGCTTCCTGCTGCGCGCGCTCCGCGGCGAGGCGGGCTTCCAGCCAATCGCGCGCTTCAGGACGCAGCCACGCGGCGGCTTTCGGGCGATCGGTCAGCAGCCATAGCACAAGGAACCCGGTCAGGACGGACGGCAACGCCTCAACGATGAACAGCCATTGCCAGCCCGCGATGCCGAACACCCCGTGCAGCCGTATGAGCAGTCCGCCGATCGGCGGCCCGAGGATCTGGGAGATCACGCCGGCCGACATGAACCACGCCACCATCCGGCTGCGATAACGGGCCGGGAACCACCACGTAAGGTAGATCAGTACGCCCGGAAAGAACCCCGCCTCGGCAAGACCCAGGACGAAGCGTACGGAATAGAAACTCCAGCCGTTCCAGACAAAAGCTGTCAGCCCGGAGATGATTCCCCATGTCACCAGGATGCGGGCAAGCCACAGCCGGGCGCCGACGCGATCCAGGATGAGGTTGCTGGGAATTTCGGCCAGCAGATAGCCAAAGAAGAAGATCCCGGCGCCGAAGCCGAACTGCGCATTGGAAAAATGCAGCGCCGGGCTCATGGTTGTCGCGGCCATGCCGATATTCGCTCGGTCCAGACTGGCACAGAAATAGCCCAGCATCAGCACCGGGATCAGCCGCCAGGTGACCTGGCGCATGGTTTGGTGTTCCAGCGTCTCGCTGGCCTGCAATGGCGCGGTCAGGCTCATATCGGCCCGTTCCCCCTGTTGTTCATTCCGGCGCTGCTGCCCGGTTTCCTGCCCGGTGGCTTCGGTATTCAGGCGCGCAGGCGCGTAACCTCGGTCTCGATAAGGTCGATCCCGAGACCGGGCGTGCTCGGCAGATGGAACAAACCATCGCGTGGCCTGGGCGGATTGCCGAAGATGGCGTGCCTTCGCGGCGACGGATCATCAAGCTCGCAGGGCTTCGTTGCACCGGCCTGGGCGGCGGAGACGTGCAGGTTCGCAAGATGGCCGATCGTGGGCTGCGTCTGGTGCGGCACTAGTTCCGCTCCGTGCGCCTGACACAACGCCGCGCACCGCAATAGCCCAGTGATGCCGCCCATCTTGACAATATCGGGCTGCACCATGCGCACGCCGGCGTCGATCAGATCGGCGACTGCCGCCACGGTGTAGCTCTGCTCACCGGCGGATACGGTGATGTCGAGCTTGGTGGCGAGGGCACCAAGCTCGCGCACATGGTAGTGCTGCAATGGCTCCTCGAACCACCAGAAGCCCAGCTCCTCCAGCGCGCGGCCGACGCGCACGCTGCCGCCGAAGGACAGGCCGTTGTTCGCGTCGAAGGCCAGCGGAAAATCGTCGCCGACCAGACGGCGCACGGCGCGGGCCTTGGCGATGTCGCCCGGAATGTCGCGGTCCGGCTCGGTCCGGTCGTTATCGAATCGGATTTTGATCGCCGCTGGCTTGTCGCGCATCCGCTGCTCGACGACGCGGCACACCTCATCGACGCTGCGCTGGCCGGCGCCGTTCCCCCCGATGGAGGCATAAAATGGCAGGGCGGTGCGCCAGGCGCCGCCCAGCAGCTTGTAGATCGGCTGACCCAGCAGCTTGCCCTTCAGGTCCCACAGTGCAATGTCGATCGCGGCCAGCGCGCCGGCCAGTGCGCCTTCCGGCCCAAGCTTGACCAGGGTGTGCATCAGCCGATCTTGCAGCACGGCGTGATCCAGGGGGTCGGCGCCGATCAGCGCCGGAGCAATGTCATGTTCGATGATGCCAAGGGATGCACGGCCGCCCTGCATGGGCGAAGCCTCCCCGATCCCGACCAGGCCATCTCCGGCATGGATGCGGACGAAGGCGCTGCGTCTGGCCGCCTTGTCCTCGGGCGACCATTGGATCTGGAAGGTCTCGATGCGTTCGATTTTCATGGTCGCCTCCCCTTTGGTAGATAATATATTCTCTATGATAGACGGGCTCGTCAACCTGTCGCCGAGGGGGTTCGCGTGTCCGACACCATCCTGATGCAGGGGCCGGATCGGCTGGGAATGCCAAACTACCAGCGGGTGCGCGATGCCATGCGTCGCGACATCGCGCGCGGCGTGCTGGCTTCTGACGCCCGGCTCAAGATCGGCGATCTAGCGGCGCGCTATGGGTTGAGCCCGGCGCCGATCCGGGAGGCGCTTGGCCAGCTTGCGGCCGAGGGCTGGGTTGTCATCCATCCCAACCGGGGCGCGCGGGTGCGGGCCATCGACGAGGTGCTGCTGCGCGAGCTGAACGAGATCAGGATCGCGCTGGAATCCTATATCGTCGGCCGCGCCGCTGCCGTCGCCACGACGGCGCAGGTTGCCGCGTTGGAAGCGATCGAGGATGCCTATGAAGCTTGCCTAACCGACACAGACCTCAACGCGAACACGCCAAGGCTGATCCAGCTCAATGCCGAGCTTCATGAGGCGATGCGCGCCATCCGCCCGAACCACGAAGCATTAGCGTTGATCAGGCGTCACAACGCGTTCTTCAACACGATGCGCAACGCCTGGGGCTACGGCGATTACCGGCCCCGGCAAATCGCGGAAGAACACCGCCGGCTGCTGGCGGCATTCCGGCGGAATGACGGTCGATTGGCGGAACGGATATCGCGCGAGCACATTGCCAACGCGATGGAGGATCTCCTCCGCCTCTGGCGCGATGGGGCCGGCGAGGGTCTGGTAACGGAGCAGGAAGGCAAGTCGCCTGCTTCCACGCCGGTGGGCTGATGGTGACCCAGCAAGCCGTCAGGTGATGTAACGGCCAATACGGACGAACGGACGGCGGCGTTCCAGCCCTGCCCGCTCAAGCCTCTCAGTCCGCTACGGGCCTGGTCAGGCATTCAACCCGATGCACGAGCGGCGGACCGGCCACCTCGACGTCGCCGGCGCCGGGGCCTAGCGTTGGTGAAGGTGAAACGTCGGGGCGACAAACCACGTGACCGTTCCGCAGGCCGGCGCGATCGATTGCGATATCCATCTGGCGGTGCCGGATGGGCGGGTGCTGCTGCCGTATTTCGATGAATACTGGCGCGAGCATGTCCTGGCGCGCGGGTTGGAGCGCGAGAACTTCCAGATCAGCGCCTATCCGCCCGACGCGCCATCCAACCTCCGCCCCGACTGGAAGCCGGCGAAAGGGCCCGCCGGCGCCGACCTTCGGGCGGTGCAGGCGCAGGCGCTGGATGCGTTCGGCACACGCTACGCGATCTGCAACGTGCTGCATGGCGGGCAGATCATGTTCAGCGAGGACATGGCCGCCGCCTTCTGCCGCGCCATCAACGACTGGGTCGCCGCCGAGTGGCTGGACCGCGACTCTAGGCTGCGCGCCTCGATCGTCGTGCCGGTGCACAGCCCCGAGCTTGCTGTGCAGGAGATCGAGCGGCTCGCACCCGACCGCCGCTTCGTGCAGGTACTGCTGCTGGCGATGGCCGAGATCCCGCTGGGGCGGCGGCCCAACTGGCCGATCTACCGCGCCGCCGAACGGCACGGCCTGCCCATCGGCATCCATGCCGGCAGCGCCTATCGCCACGCGCCGACCTCGACCGGCTGGCCGTCCTACTACATCGAAGACGTGGTGGCGCAGTCGCAGGGCTTCGCCGCCGCGCTGACCAGCCTGGTGACCGAGGGCGTGTTCGTGGAATGCCCGAAGCTGAAGGTCGTGCTGCTGGAATCGGGCGTCACCTGGCTGCCGTCCTATCTGTGGCGGCTGAACAAGACCTGGCGCGGCGTGCGCGCCGAGGTGCCGTGGCTGGACCGCCCGCCCGCCGCAGTGGTCCGCGACCATGTGCGCCTGAGCATCCAGCCCTTCGATGCGCCGCCGCGGGCCGAGCAACTCGAGCGCATCGTCGCGCAGATCGGCTCGGACGACATGCTGCTGTTCGCGACTGACTGGCCGCACTGGCATTTCGAGGGCACCGACGCGCTGCCGGACGGGCTCTCGCCGGCGCTTTGCCGGAAGATTCTGGTGGACAACGCGCTGAACACCTATCCTCGGCTCAACCAGGAGCACGTGCGATGAACGTGACCGTCCGCGAGACCCGTCCGCAGACCGACCAGCGGAGCGCCGAGCAGCAAAGCCATCTGGGGTTCGTCGACTGCGACGTGCATCCCTTTATCAAGTCGGGCGCCGAGTTCGACCCGTTCCTGCCGGAACGCTGGAAGCGGCATCGGCAAAGCATCGGCGGCCGGACCCGGCAGGGGCTGGCACGCACCGCGGCCTATCCGCGGATGTCGCCGGGCGTGGGGATGCGCATGGATGCCTGGAACGCAGCGGGCGACCATCCGGGCTCGGACCTGGGGCTGATGCGCGAACAGCTGCTGGACCTGTTCGGCGTGACATACGGGCTGATGCTGCCGCTGGTCGGCGGCGGCGGGTCGGAGCGCAACCTCGATTTCGCCGCGGCGATGGCGAGTGCGGTGAACGAGTGGCAGGTGGCGCTGTGGTGCGACCAGGAGCCGCGGCTGAAGGCATCCGTGCAGATCAACGCCGAGGACGCGGATGCCGCGGTGGCCGAGATCGAGAGGCGCGCCGGCGACCGCCGTTTCGCGCAGGTGCAGATCCCGCCGCGCGGGCTGGAGCCGATCGGCCGGCGCCGCTACTGGCGCGTGCTGCAGGCCGCCGCCGCCAATGGCTTTCCGGTGGCCATGCATCTGGGCGGCACGAGCGGCCACCCGTCCACTGGCGGCGGCTGGCCGTCCTTCTACCACGAGGAGCATCCGTCCTACGTGCAGACGATGGAGACGGTGGTCACCAGCCTGGTGTGCGAGGGGGTGTTCGAGCGCATCCCGGAGCTGCGCGTGGTGCTGGTGGAAGGCGGCTTCGCCTGGCTGCCGGCGCTGTGCTGGCGGCTGGACCGGCAGTGGACCCGGCTGCGCGAGGAGGTGCCGCATCTGCGGCGCGCGCCATCCGAGTATGTGCGGGAGCATGTGTGGGTGACGACGCAGCCGATCGAGGAGCCCGAACGGCCGGACGACATCCTGGCGACGTTGGACTGGATCGGTTGGGACCGGGTGATGTTCTCGACCGACTACCCGCACTGGGACCAGGACGATCCGCGCCATGCCTTCAAGGCGAAGCTGCCCGAAGACGGAAGGCGCCGCATCTTCCGCGACAACGCGATGGCGCTGTACCGGCTTCGACCGCCCGTGAGCCGCCACGTCGTCGCCACCACCGCCGAGATCGCCCCGGGCACCTGCAAGATCGTGACGGTGAAGGGCCGGGAGATCGGCGTTTTCAACCTGGGCGACGCGTTCTTCGCGCTGATCAACCGCTGCCCGCACGAGGGCGCGCCGCTGTGCCGCGGCGCGATCATGAGCCGTTTCGAGGCCGACCGCCCGGGCCAGTACCGGCTGACGCAGCGCGGCGGGATGCTGCGCTGCCCTTGGCATTGCTGGGAGTTCGACATCCGCACCGGGCAGTCCTGGTGCGATCCGGACAGCGTGCGCGCCCGCACCTACGCGGTGACGGTCGAGCCCGGCGAGACGCTGGCGAAGGGTCCCTTCGCAGCGGAGACCGTTCCGGTCTCGGTGGAGCAGGCATACATCATCCTGGAGGTGTGACGAGGGGTTGCGCCGAGGGCCGCTTGGTTGCGGGACGTCTCAATTTTCGGCTATGGTGCGCCTGCGCCGGTCGTCAACAAACGGAACGGGATGCGCAATGTCGCTTCGTATCAACGCCGAGGCTCCCGACTTCACCGCCGAAACGACTCAGGGGACGATTTCGTTCCACGACTGGATCGGCAACGGGTGGGCGATCCTGTTCAGCCATCCGAAGGACTTCACCCCGGTCTGCACAACCGAGCTGGGCTACATGGCAGGACTGCTGCCGGAGTTCCAGCGCCGCAATACCAAGATCATCGGCCTGAGCGTCGATCCAGTGGGCAACCACGCGCGCTGGGCAAAGGACATCGAGGAGACGCAGGGCCACGCCGTCACCTACCCGATGATCGGCGATACCGACCTGAAGGTCGCCAAGCTGTACGACATGCTGCCCGAGGGTGCAGGCGACAGCGCCGAGGGCCGCACCGCGGCGGACAATGCCACTGTCCGCTCGGTCTTCATCGTCGGCCCCGACAAGAAGATCAAGGCGATGCTGATCTATCCGATGACCAGCGGCCGCAACTTCGACGAGGTGCTGCGCCTGCTCAACTCGCTGCAGCTGAGTGCGAAGCACACGGTGGCGACGCCGGTGAACTGGAAGCCGGGCGACGACGTCATCATCCCGCCTTCGGTTTCGGACGAGGCGGCCAGGCAGAAATATCCGAATGGCTGGACCACCGTGCGGCCGTATCTGCGCATGGTCGCGCAGCCGCGCGACTGAACCGGCGTCGCGGGCCGCGGTGGACCGTCACCCGGCCGTTGCGAGCGGAACGATCGTCGGATGGGATAACAGGCGATGATTTTCCGACAGTTGTTCGAGAGCGTCTCCTGCACCTACAGCTACCTGCTCGCCAGCCGGCGCGGGGGCGAGGCGCTGATCATCGACCCGGTGCTGGAGAAGGTGGACCGCTACCTCAAGCTGATGGAGGAACTCGACCTGCGGCTGGTCAAGGCGGTGGACACGCACCTGCACGCCGACCACATCACCGGGCTTGGTGCGCTGCGCGACCGTACCCACTGCATCACGGTGATGGGCGAGCAGAGCCAGGTCGATGTGGTTTCCATGCGCATCGGCGACGGCGACCGGCTGGGGATCGAGGGGCTGTCGCTGGACGTGCTCTACACGCCTGGCCACACCGATGATTCATACTCGTTCGCCATGGGCGACCGGGTCTTTACCGGCGACACGCTGCTGATCCGGGGCACCGGGCGCACCGATTTCCAGAACGGCGATGCGCGGGCGCAGTACGAAAGCCTGCAACGTCTGCTGCGCCTGCCCGACGAGACGCTGGTGTTCCCGGCGCACGACTACAAAGGCGACATGGTGAGCACGATCGCCGAGGAGCGTCGCTGCAATCCACGCCTGCAGGTGAAGGATGTCGATGAATACGCCACGCTGATGGCCAACCTGCATCTGGCAGACCCGAAGATGATGGATGTCGCGGTGCCGGCCAACATGCACCAGGGGCTGTTGCAGGCGGACATCGCGCGGCGCGGCTGGGCGGTGAGTGCCGCCGAAGCGTCGGGGCTGATTGGCACGCGCGACGTGGTGCTGATCGACCTGCGCGAACGTTGCGAGCGCGACAAGCACGGCGAGATCCCAGGCTCCCTGCACGTGCCGTATCCGGAGTTGCAGGAGAGCATCGGCGCGGGCGGCATTCTGCACGAACTGGCGACAGCGACGGGCAAGCGGCTGTTGTTCTACTGCGCCTTCGGCGAGCGCAGCGCGATGGCGGTGCAGGCCGCGCAGGACGCCGGCCTGTCGAGCGCGTGCCATATCGAGGGCGGGATGGGCGCCTGGATCAAGGTGCCCGGCCAGCAGGTCGAGCGGCGGCGGAGGTGACGGCGCGACGGACGGGACCCAGCTTCGCCGCGGCAGGCGCCCCGGATCGTTCGTGATAGCATGCGGCCCGTTGCAAACATCCCGAGCAGGATCGCATGAACGACATTGCCCCCGTCCGCTACGGCATCCTGGGCGCCGCCAACATCGCGCGGCAGTTCACCAGGGGTCTGGCCGGATCGGCCATCGCTCGCGTCGACGCGGTGGCCAGCCGCGGTGCAGCCAAGAGCGCCGCGTTCGCCGCCGATCTGGGCATTGCGCGCAGCCACGCCTCCTACGAGGCGCTGCTGGCCGATCCGGAGATCGACGCGATCTACATCCCGCTGCCCAATCACCTGCACCGCGAATGGGCCATCAAATGCGCCGAGGCGGGCAAGCATGTTCTGTGCGAAAAGCCGCTGACGCTGACCGCGGCCGAGGCGCGCGCGATGTTCGATGCGGCCCGCAGCCACGGCGTACACCTGGCCGAGGCTTATCCCTATATGTCCCAGCCGCAGACGCTGCGGCTGCGCGAACTGCTCGCCCAGGGCGCCATAGGACGGCCGATGACAGTCGCATCGTCCTTCGGCTTTCGGCTGTGCGACGCCGACGGAGCGCCATTGCGCGATCCTGGCAATATCCGGCTCGACCCCCAGGCCGGCGGCGGTGCGCTGCTCGACGCCGGCTCCTATGCCGCCAGCATGGCGGTGATCGCCATCGGCACAGCGCCGGCGCGCGTCAATGCCGCAGCCACTTGGACCAGGACCGGCGTAGACATGACGGTCAATGGCACGATCGCGTTCGCCTCGGGCGCGCTGGCCTCGGTGTCCTGCAGTTTCGCCACGGCCGGTCATCGGCAGGCGATGATCGTCGGCGACGCCGGGATCATCGAGACCGGCTATGCCAACCACGCCCCCGAGAACGAGGCGTCGCTGCCGCTTCGGATCCGGCGCGGCGCGCTGGCAACCGTGCCATGGGAGACCGAGATCGTTCCGGCCGCCGACGGGTTCCTCCTGGAAGGCGAGAGCTTCGCCCGCATGATCCGCCTGGGTGCCGAGCACTGGAATGGTGCCACCGAGACGGAGTCGCTTCGCACCGTGCAAGTGGTGGAAGCGATGGCGAAGAGCATCAGGGGTGCCGGTTGGGTCGATATCGAAGCATGACGGCGCGAACGAGGCGCGCGACGCCAGTGGCCGCGGAGGCCGATGCTTGGATGAGCCAGTGCCCGAGCCCCTGACGTCCCGCGATGACCGCGGCGGGAGGGCGAATTATCAGGCGGCTCCGTGCTCGGGCTTGTCCTTGTAGGAGCGGGTGGGCACGTCGCGGAACAGCGACATGTGGGTGTGTTGCGCCACGAATGGCGCATTCGGGGTGGGGCGCGCGAACACCACAGTGGCCCGGCCCGGCCGGTCGTAGGCGCTGCCGTCCTGGCGATATCCGGTCGAATCGAACACCGCCATACCGACCGCCTGCAGCCGGTCCGGCGAGACCAGCACGCGCATGTCGGGCCGCCAGCGGAAGGCGTCGATATGCGGCCAGACATTGCGCCACTGCGCGCGCTCGGCCGCGTCACGCCCGGTCATGAAATCGGTGAAGGTGCCGAACGCGATCATGTCGTCGGCGAAGATCGGTCGTGCCCCGGCGAAGTCCACCGCTTGAACGTGGTCGGCGAGTGTCTGGAACCACGCCTTGACGGCGGCTTCATCGGCGAGGTGGGCGGTCGATTGCGTCATCATGCGGTCCTGCGCGGGGGGCGGCACCGCAGCATAGGTGCGACCGCGTGTCGATACGCGCGAAAGACGCCACGTCACGCCGATCATAACGTCCCGTCAACATGATCGGTGGAAGGATTGGGCGAAACCGGGGAGGCGCATCGGATGGCGGGGACGAAGCGGGCGCATGGGATCGGCCATGCTTGTCCCGACGGGACCAGCGGTGCCGGACGAGCCCCAGCCTGAGGGGAGGCCCGCGATCGGCCTCGTCACGCGCACCTGGCAGTCGGGCGGCGGCTGGTTCGCCGTCGAACTGGCCCAGGCGCTGGTTCGGGTGGGCGCCGATGTGACGTTCATCGCGCCCGCCATCGCGCCGGCCCGGCGCGATCGCCGGCATCCGGCGCTGCGCCGCGTCGTGGTGCCACGCGAAACCCATGGCGGTGCGCAGTGGCGGCGGCTGTGGAGCCGCGCCGACCGGATGGTCCACACCTGGCTGGCGGTCGCGAAACTCTGCGCAACGGGAAGGCCAGGGCACGGGATCGTCTTCAGCAACCCGGACCGCTGGGCGGTCTCGCTGCCCGGCTTGCTCATGGTGCGGGCGCTGGGCGTGCCGATCATCCTGGTGGTGCATGACCCGGTGCCGCATGACTATACGCACGGCGGCGCCGCTGTCGCGAAGGCCGTGGATCGCTGGCTGACCGCGCTGGCCTATCGGCTGGCCGACCGGCTCGTGGTGTTGAGCGAGGCAGGCCGGCGCAAGCTGGTCGAGGATTTCGCCCGCCATACCGGCAAGATCCATATCCTGCCGCTGGGTGCCGTGGCGCTGGAGCGGGGCAGTCCGATGCCGGGGACGCACCGGCTGCTGTGCTTTGGCAGCGTACGGCCGAACAAGAACGTGTTGCAAGTGATAGAGGCCGTCATCCGGCTGCGCCGGAATGGTTGCGACCTGCGCCTGCTGGTGATGGGCGGCGCCAATCCCGCGCATTTCTATGCGCGTGCATGCGTGGAGGCCGCGGCACGCGATCCGGACGGCATCACCCTGGATTTCCGTTTCGTCGCGGATGACGACCTGCCGGGCCTGATCGAGGGGATCGACGCCTTCGTGCTGGCCTACAGCGACTTCTACTCGCAAAGCGCCGTGGCGGTGCTGGCCGGGCTTGCGGCCCGGCCGGTGATCGGCACCGACGCCGGCGGCCTGGGGGCGCTGCGGTCGATGGGGCTGGCCGGCACGAACATCGCAGCCCCCGTCACTGTCGGGTCGATCGCCGCCGCGATCACGGACTTCCTCGCGCGACCCGCCGCGGCGTGGCGGGCGGAGGCCGAGACGGGCTCCGCGACGCTGGGACGCTGCCTGGACTGGGACGATATCGCGCGCGGCTACCTCGCGCTGCAGCCGGGCCGGCGGATCAGCGGAGACGCGGGACGGGCACCATGGCGCCAAGCCGCGCGCGCAGCAGCGCCCGTTCCTGCCCGGTCGCGCACCAGCCATAGGTAGCCAGGGCAAAGATCGTGCTGACGGCGGCAATCGCGAGGCAGCGCGCCGGCAGCGCCGGGAGGCCCATCGGCACCAGGAGCAGCGCGGTGCCGCCGAACACGGCCACGGTGACGCGCCGGCGCGTGGCGGCGATGGCGGGATAGCGCCGCGTGGCCAGGCCGAGGCGGATGACGAAGTCGATCGCCTGGCGCACGACGAAGGCGACCGCACCGCCGACGACGCCGAACAGATGCAGCATCAGCACCAGCAACGGGATGTAGAGCAGCAGCTCGGCGATCGAGAACAGCGCGTTGATCCGCGGCTCCCCGATGGCGTCGAGCAGGGTCGCGACGATGCCGTCCGCCGCCCCCATCAGCGTGCCGAGCGCGAGCAAGCGGAACACCGGTGCGGCGTGGCCGGCATATTCGGCGCCGACCCACAGAGTCAGCAGCGGCTGGCTGAACGACGCGGCGACGGACGCCAGCGGGAACAGCACCAGCGAGACGGTCACGATGCTGCGTCCGAACAGCGCCGTGGTGTGCGCGGGCTCGGCGCGGTGGGATGCGGCAATCGCGGGGAACAGCGCCGTGAGAGTTGCCCCGGTGATGATATGGACGCGGCCCATCAGGTCGCTGGGGGTCGCGTAGTAGCCGATGGCCGCCGCCGAGAGCATTGCGGCGATGATGAAGCGGTCGGCGTAGTTCAGGATCGGAAAGACGACGTTGGAGACGGTCATCCAACCGCCGAGGCGGACCAGCGGACCGATCTGCGCGACGTTGGTCCCGGCCCGGGCGAGCGATGGCATGGCGCTGCGACAAAGCCCCCAGAACGCCACCAGGAACGCGATCTTGCTGGCGAGCAGAACCAGCATGACGGCGGCGAGGTCGTCGACGACGAACAGGACCAGCACCTGCCCGGCATAGGCTGCCGCCAGGACGACGAGACCGACGAGGTTGGCGGCGCGGAACCGGCCGAAGGCCGCGATGACGCCCCAGAGCGCGCTGTTCAGGATGACGATCGGGATGGCGAGGCACACCACGTAGAGCGCCGTCGCGGTCTGCTGCCGCAGCGGCGCCGGCACCGCCAGGACGTGCCAGGCGAGCGGCTGCACGCAGGCGGCGGCGAGCAGGCCGCCGGCGATCCCGAGACCGCCCAGCACCAGCAGTCCGGTCCTGACCAGGGTGGCGGCCTGCGCATCCGCCCCCGCGTGGCGGCATTCCGCGACGCCCCGGGTCAGTGCCCGGCCGATGCCGAAGTCGAGCACGCCGGAGACGCCGACCAACGCCATCGCGAGGGTGAAGATACCCCACCGGTTGGGGCCGAGCATGTCGATCAGGAGTGGCGTGGTCACCAGCGCGACCAGTTGCGGGCCGGCGCGGCCAAGCACGTTCCACAGCGTGCCGAAAGCCACGCCGCGCGTCGAAGGCCGCTGTCGAGCGGGGGCTGCGCCGGTGCTCATGCCGGCGGGTGGGACGGCGCGAGCGCGTCCGACGGCAGACCGGCCCGGCGGCGGCGTGGCCGCGCTATTCGGCGGCGGGCTTCACCACGACGCGGTGCACATCGGTGGTCAGCGCGGCAACCCGTTCGGTCAGCTGTTTGACGGTTTCGGTCAGGCTGGTGTTCTGCTCCATCATCTTCAGCAGCAGCGCCGTCTGGTTTTCCGTATCGACCTGCCGGTCCAGGCTGATGCGGTGCAGTTCCTCCCGGTGTTCGGCATCGGCGATGGCCGTCACTTTGTCGCGGTCCGCCTGGCGGGTCTGCGCCAGCAGGATGAGCGGCGCCGCATAGGCTGCCTGCAGGCTGAAGGCCAGATTGAGCAGGATGAAAGGGTAGACGTCGAACTTCGTCAGTCCGGCCATGTTCACTGCCATCCAGACGACGACGATGATCGTCTGGGCGATCAGGAACGTCGGCGTGCCGAAGAAGCGCGCGAAGGCTTCCGCCTTGAGGGCAAACCAGTCGTCGCCAAAGACCGACGCCAGGTGCAGATGCGGAACGTGGAATCGGTAGGCCTTCTTCTGCAGGAGCGCGGCGGCGTCGCCGGTGCGGGAGGCCGTATCGTTATCGCTCGCCATCGTTAATGATCCATGTGCTGCCAGGATTGGGTGCGAAGGATGCCGCCCGCGGCCCGCCGCGTCGGGGGGATTGATGCCGCAAGCGCGCGCCGACGGGGCGGCAAGATTTGATGACAGCGGCGCACCGGGAGCGACCGGTAACGGCGATCAGGTCGGGGCAGCGGGTTGCGAGACAGGATCAGCGTCCTCGGCGATCCAGGCCTGCAGGAGGGTATAGGTAACGGCGAGCACGGCGGGACCGAGGAAGATGCCGACCAGGCCGAACGACATCAGCCCGCCGATCACGCCGACCAGGATCAGCAGCAGCGGCAGGTCGGCGCCGCGTCGGATCAGGATGGGCCGCAGGACATTGTCGAGCAGGATCGCCACCAGAGAGAACACCAGCAGCAGCGTCCCCCGGCCGGTCTGGCCGCTCCAGTACATCCACACCACCGCCGGGACGAGCACCGGGGCGGGGCCAAGCTGGGCGATGCACAGCAGCAACATCAGCGCGGTGAGCACGGCGGTGAAGGGCACGCCGGCCACCAGAAGGCCGATGCCACCGACCGCCGTCTGCGCCAGCGCCGTGACCACCACGCCGAGCGCGACGCTGCGGATCGCCTGCCCGACCAGCCGCACTGCCTGCGCGCCGCGGTCGCCGGCCAGCCGGTGGCCGAATCGCAGCAGGGTCGCCGCCGCCGCTTCTCCCCGCGCATACAGGATCGCGGCGATGACGACGGTGAGCAGGAATTGCAGGAACAGGCTGCCCAGCCCACCCGCGGCGCCGACGAAATACTCGGTCGCGCGCCCGGCGTAGGGGGCGGCCAGCGGCGCCAGATCGCTGATGCCCGAAGCGGCGACCTCGTCCCAGGTGCGGGCCGCCGTCGGCCCGATCAGCGGCAGCGTGGCGATCCAGTCGGGCGTCGGCGGCACTTTGAACTCGGCGACGGCATGCGCCGCGTGGGTGATCGGTGCCACGTTGCTGACGATGGTGCCGATAGCGAGCCAGAACGGCGCCACGAAGATCAGCAGGAAGGCGATCGTCATTACGGTGACGGCGACGCCGCGGCTGTTCCAGAACGCCGCCTGGACCTGCCGCATCAGCGGCCAGGTGGCGACCACCAGGGTCATCGCCCAGATCGTCGCCGGGATGAATGGAGCCAGCAGCCACAGCGAAGCGCCGACCAGCCCGCCCAGGAACAGCACGGCCAGGACCGTGCGCGTCAGATCCTGGTGCAGCGTGGTCACGAGCGGCCCTCGCCGATCGGGCGGACCCGGCCAGTCATGCCGGCGAGCAGCTCGGCAACGTGGCGGACCTTGGTGGGATGCCCCTCCCGCTGCAGGCGGCCGGCGATGTTGAGCAGGCAGCCGAGATCGCCGGCCACCACGGTCTCGGCCCCGCTCGCCACGATGTTGCGGGTCTTGTCGGATACCATGCGCACCGAGATGTCGGGGTATTTGACGCAGAACGTGCCGCCGAAGCCGCAGCACACGTCGGGATCGGTCATCTCGGTCACCGGCGCGCCGATGGCGGCGAGCAGGCGGCGCGGCTGGTCGTGGATGCCGAGCTCGCGCAGGCCAGAGCAGGAGTCGTGGTAGGTGACGGTGCCGCCCTCGTGGCGGGCGGGCAGCGCCGTGACGCCTAGCACGTCGGTCAGGAAGCTGACGAGTTCATAGGTGCGCCCCGCCAGCGCGTCGGCGCGGGCCCGCAGGTTGGGGTCGTCGTCGAACAGATGCGGCATGTGAGCCCGCAACATCCCGGCACAGGAGCCTGAGGGGGCGACGACGTAGTCGTAGCCGCCGAATGCGTCGAGCAGGCCGAGCGCGAGGTCGCGCGTGGTGGCGCGGTCGCCGGAGTTGTAGGCCGGCTGTCCGCAGCAGGTCTGCGCGCGCGGCACCTCGACCTGGCAGCCGGCCTGCTCGAGCAGGGCGATGGCGGCGAAGCCGACCGAGGGGCGGTGCAGGTCCACCAGGCAGGTGACGAACAGGGCGACGCGGGGTTTGCGATCCGACATGGTGCTTCTCTAGGGCAGGCCGCTTGTCTAACAGGCTCGCGCGCCGGCAGCGATCCCTGCTTCCCGTCCGGCGGTCCCGCCCCTATATCGGCTCTCAACCCGATGAACGCCGCGCTTCCCCCGCTGCCGTCCCCCCCGCTGCCAAGGCCGCGCCTGCTGCTGCTGGCCGCCGGCCTGCTGGTGCCGCTGGCGCTGGCCGCCTGCGGCGCGGCCGACGGCTGGCACTCGGCGGCCGCCCAGGCAGATGCGTGCAGCAGCGCGGAGGACTGTGAGCGGCCGGCGCGGCTGGCGATCGAGGTGCAGCGCGACACCGACGCCATCCTGGCCGGCATGGCGCATGCGCGGGCCCGGCTGGGTCTGCAGGAGGACGCCGCCCCCTGATCGGTCGGTTCGGTGGAGACCGCCATCTTTCGCGGAAGCCGCACGGTGTGTGTGGACGGGTGGCGGTCGTTCATCCGGCGACCCGTTGGCTCGCCCCTAGTTGAAATCCACCGCGCGAATTCCGGGGACGGGGCACTGGCGGCGCGGCCGCGCGCGGCGATACATCGGGAAAGACAACAAGCAGGGAGGTGCAACGAATGGATCGAAGGGGACTGTTTCGGGCCGGCGCTGCCGGGCTGGCGATGGCGCCGGTGCTGGGTGCGGCCACCGCGCTGCCGGCGCGGGCGGCCGACCCGCCGGCGGCAGGCTTCGCGCCGGTGGTGGCGAAAGTGCTGCCGACCGTGGTCAGCGTCTATATCCGCGCCGCGGTGCCCCCCAAGCCAGCCCCCGGCGGCAGCCGCAGCAGCGCCAGCGCCCACGGCAAATACGCCGCCCAGTTCGCCAGCCAGGCATCCCAGGGCTCCGGTTTCTTCATCGACCCGACCGGCTACATCGTCACCAACCGGCATGTCGTGCAGAACGCCTATGAGATCACCGTGGTGCTGGAGGACCAGCGCAAGCTGCGCGCCAGCCTGGTGGCCATGCTGGAGCGCATCGACATCGCGCTGCTGAAGGTCGAGGCATCGAAGCCGCTGCCGGTGGTCAGCTTCGGCAACAGCGACCTCGTGCTGCCGGGCGATGCCGTGCTCGCGATCGGCAACCCGCTGGGTCTGGGGGGCACCGTCACGTCGGGCATCGTCAGCGCGCTGAACCGCAACATCGCCGAAACCCCTTTCGACGACTTCATCCAGGTGGACGCGCCGATCAACCACGGCAATTCGGGCGGCCCGCTGTTCAACGCGGCGGGCGAGGTGATCGGGATGAACACCGCGTTCTTCGCGCCCAGCGGCACCACCGGATCGGTGGGGCTGGGCTTCGCCATTCCTTCGAACGACGTGGCGTGGGTGATCGAGCAGATCCGCTCGGGCCGCGGGCTGCATCCCGGCTGGATCGCGATGGAGGTGCAGAGCGTGTCGGACGAGGTGGCGGAGGCCTTCGGCCGCAGCGATCCGGGCGGCGCGATCGTGGTCGCGCTGAAGCCCGACAGCGTGGCCGCCCGCGCCGGCGTGCAGCAGGGCGACATCATCTACCGCTTCAACGGGCTGGCGGTCACCGATGTGCGCGCCCTGGCCCGCGAGATCGGCAAGACCAAGCCGGGCACGATCGCGCCGATGACGGTATGGCGCCAAGGCGCGCCGGTGACGCTGCAGGTTCCGGTGGTCGCCTGGCAGGGCAACGATGTGACCAACGGCATGGCGCCGGCGACGCGCGACGCCGACGTGGCGGCCGGGATGATGGCGCCGCATTACGGCCTGACGCTGGTGGCGCTGACGCCGGCGCTGCGGCGCGAGTGGGGCATAGCGCCGGGCCAGAGCGGCGTGCTGATCGCGCACGTCGTGCCGTTCAGCGTGGCCGACAACCACAACCTGCACCCCGGCGAAGTCATCATGAGCGTGATGGAGACGCCCGCGACGTCGCCCGCGCAGGCGCTGACGATCATTTCTGCGCTGCACGACAAGGGGGCAGCCTATGTCGCGTTCCTGATGGGCAACGACAACGGCGTGCGCTGGGTCGCGCTGCCGATCGCAGCCGGGGTGCCGTAGCGGCCATCGCGGCGCGGCTTTGGCCGCCCCTTGCACGCCTGCCGGTCTGCGCTAGGCTGGACAGGAGAGAAACGAGGGCGGCGCGCCAAAGCGACCGCCACAGGGAGCGACGAACCATGAAGCCTCGCCGGTACGGGCGTGCCTTGCGTGCCGCCTTCCATGCCTCCGTCGTGCTGGGCGGCACGGCGCTGTCGTTTACCGCGGCACATGCCGCGCAGCGCGGCGTCACCGACACCGAGATCGTCATCGGCACGGCAGCGGATCTTTCCGGTGTCACAGCGGTGCAGGGGGTGAACAATTCCGACGCCATCCGCATGGCGTTCGACGACGCCAACGCAAAAGGCGGCATCCATGGCCGCAAGATCCGCTTCGTCGTCGAGGACATGCAGTATCAGGTGCCGCGCGCAGTGCAGGCAATGAACAAGCTGCTCAACCTGGACAACATCTTTCTGGCGATCAGCGACGGCGGAACGCCGATGAATAACGCCAACATGCCCTCGCAATTCGAGAAGGGCGTGCCCAACATGTTCCCGCTGACCGCGGCGCGGTCGATGTACGAGCCGTTCAACAAGCTGAAGTTCGGCGAGTTCTCGTCCTACTATGATGAGATGCGGGCGGCGGTGAAGTATTTCGTCACGCAGAAGGGCAAGACCCATGTCTGCGCGATGTACCAGGATTCGGATTTCGGCCGCGACGTGTTCGCCGGCGCGCAGGCGCAGGTAAAGGCGATGAACATGACCATCGTCGCATCGACCGCGCACAAGCCGACCGACACCGACTTCAACGCCGCGATCGCCAAGCTGCATGACGCGGGCTGCGATCTGATCGCGCTGGGCACCATCGTGCGCGATACCACGCTGATCATCGAGACGGCGCACAAGATCGGCTGGAACGTCGATATGGTCGGGCAGTTCGCGTCGTACGACACGGCGATCGCCGAGGCACCCGGCAACCCGGCCGAGGGGTTCTATGCGATGGTGCCGGCGCTGTATGCCTATCCCGACGATCCACGCCCGGCGGTGCAGGCGTTCGCCAAGGAGTTCAAGGCGAAGTTCGGCATCGAGCCGAATTTCCACGGCGAGGTCGGCTATGCCGCCGCGCAGTTGGTGCTGATCGGACTGGACCGCGCCGGGCCGAACCTGACGACGGACAGCTTCATCAAGGCGATGGAGAGCATCAAGGACTACCACGACATCTTCGGCGGACCGGCGATGGGATTCTCCGCGACCAACCACCAGGCGTCGTCGAAGTCGTTCCTGACGGTGGTTCATAACGGCCGCTGGGTGCCGGTATCGACCGCGCCAATGGGCTACTGAGCCAAGGGCGGCGATCGGATCGATCGCCGCCCCCTGGTGGCGCTGGGTGGCGGCATGAGGCGGCTTCTGGTTGTGATCGGGCTGCTGCTGGCAGCGTCGGCGGCGCTGCCGGCGGACGCACAGACCGCCGGCGCCGATGCGGCGGTGGGCGTGGCCCCGCCGCCGGTGCCGCCACCCGCCTATGTCGCACCGCAGGTCGAGCATCTGCTGGGGGATCCCGGCGGGGTGCGGAGCAACCTCGAGAGCAAGGGCATCTACCTGCTGCTCGATGCGACGGCCGAGGTCGCCGGCAATGTCACTGGCGGCAACAAGCAGGGCGTGACGTCCGCCAATCAGCTGGCTTTCGAGGCCGATATCGACTGGCAGCGCCTTGCCGGCGTCACCGGCCTGTCCACCCATGTGATCTTCGTCAACCGGTCCGGCTACAGCGACAGCCTGCTGATCGGCGACAACGTGGCCCCGGTGCAGGAGATCTACGGCGCCAGCGGCAACGTTCTGGTGCACCTGGTGTCGGCCTATGCCGAGCTTACGCTGGCGGGCGGACGGTTCGATGTGGCGGCCGGTCAGATGAATGTGGAGAACGACTTCGCGAGTTCACCGCTGTACTGCAACTTCATGAACAATGCGCTGTGCGGCGATCCCAAGGCGCTCCCGGCCGGCGACCTGGGCCACAGCGCCTTTCCCGACGGCGTCTGGGCGGGCCGCATACGGGTTCGACCCACAGCGGACACCTACGTCGAAACCGGCGTCTATGAAGTCAACCAGGGGCTTTACAGCAACGAATACTTCGGCAGCGGCTTCCAGCTGAACATGTCGCAGGACAGCGGCGTCTATGTGCCGGTGGAAATCGCATACGAGCCGTCGATCGGCACGGATGACCTGCCCGGTCATTACAAGATCGGCTTCGGCTACGACTCCACGCAATACAGCAGCTTCCAAAGCGCGCTGCCGGCCATACCGGGAGAGCCGGCACCGGGCCGTGCGCACAACGTGCAGGCCTGGGTGCTGCTGGATCAGATGCTGCTACGGCAGGGCCACGGCGACCAGGACGGCATCATCGCGATGGCCGGATTCGCGCGCAACGACCCGGATGTCTCGGCCTTCGCCGAGCAGTACTTTGCCGGCGTCGTCGACCGCGGCTTCTGGCGAGCCAGACCGCAGGACGCGATCGGACTGCTGTTCAACTACAATACCATGAGCGGGACGCTGAGCGGCGTGCAGGCCGAGCAGGCCGAATTCGGGCTGCCCTTCAGCAACGGCGCGACCGGCGTGCAGACCCACGAGATGGTGCTCGAGGCCAACTACAACATCCATGTCTATCGCGGCGTCGATTTCCGGCCCGAGTTCGAGTATATCTTCCGGCCGAACGCGCAGACCAACATCCGCAACGCTGCCGTTTTCGGATTCAAGGCCCACGTGGAATTCTGACCTGGCGACGTTGCCGCCCTACGGCTTATTCCGGCTCGTTGCCACCTCGATCTCGGCCAGCGTCATCAGGTCCGCGTATTTCTGCCGCATGTCGAAAAGATTGGCCTCGTGCGGCGCCAGCGCACGGTCGCCGACGCAGTCTGCGGCGACGATGGTGCGGAAGTTGTGGCTGCACGAGTTCGATCACCGTGGCGCGCACGCAGCCACTGGTGGTGCAGCCGCTGACCAGCAGCGTATCGACGCGCCTGGCCGCCAGCCAGCCGGCCAGCTCGGTGCCGAAGAAGGCACTGGCATTGTGCTTGCGCAGCACGAGTTCCCCGGCGCGCGGCGTCAGCTCGGGCACGATCTGCGACAGCGGGCTGGCTTCGGTGAGGCCACGCAGCGCCGGCACCTTCCTGGTGAAGCCGCCGCAATCGCTGCCGTCATCGGCATAGACGACGCGGGTGTGGACCACAGGCCAGCCCCGCGCCCGCGCCAGCGCGAGCAGCGGGCGCGTCTGTACGATGGCGTCCTGGATGTTGCCGCCGCCGAAATGCGCCGGGTCGGTGAAGCCCACAACGAAATCCACGATGACCAGCGCCGGCGCCTCGCCGATCCCGATGCTCTGGGCAAAGCCCTGACGGCGATAGATGTCAAGTTCGTCGGTCATGCGGCCGCCTTTGCCCGCCGCGTTTCCATCAACGGCTGGATGCGCTGGCCGAACGCGTCCATGCCGGCGATGAAATCGTCGAAGGTGAGCATGATGCCCTTTACGCCGGGTACTGTCGCCAGTTCGTCCATCAGCCTGGCCACGGTGGCGTAGGAGCCGACCAACGTGCCCATGTTGAAGTTCACCGCCGAGACCGGATTGGTCATCGACTTGGCGGTGGAGCTGAGGTCCGCCTTGTCGTCGGCGGCGGCCTGCATCCCCATCCAGCTGAGTGCCGTCATGTCCTTGCCGGCCTTGTACAGCTCCCACTTCGCCTGCGCGGCTTCATCGGTTTCGTCGGCGATGACCATGAACAGCGCGTAGGCGCCAACGTCGCGCCCCGTCCGCTCGGCCGCCGCGACGAGCCGCGCGACGCTGGGCGCGAATTTCGTTGGCGTGTTCACGCCCTCGCCCATGCAGAAATTGTACTCCGCGTATTGCGCGGCAAAATCCATGCCCACACCGCTCTGCCCGGCGGCGACGATCTCGATCCGGCCGCTGGGGCGCGGGCTGAGCTTGCAGTCCTTCATCGTGAAGAACTCGCCGTCGAGATTGCACGTTCCGGTTTCCCACAGGTCGCGCATCACCTGCACGTATTCGGCGCAGTACTGGTAGCGCCGCTCGAAATGCTGCTTGCCCGGCCACAGCCCCATCTGGCTGTACTCGGCTTCCTGCCAGCCCGAGACGATGTTGATGCCGAAGCGGCCGGGGGCGACGTCGTCGATCGTCGCCGCCATGCGCGCCGCGATCGCCGGCGGCAGGGTCAGCACCGCCGAGGATGCGAACAGCTTGATGCGGCTGGTCACCGCGGCGATCGCCGCCATCAGGGTGAAGCTTTCCAGGCAGTGATCCCAGAACTCGCTCTCGCCGCCGAAGCCGCGCAGCTTGACCATCGAGAGCGCGAATTCGAAGCCGTACGCCTCGGCCTTCAGCACCACGTCGCGATTGAGCGCGAAGCTGGGCCGGTAGCGCGGCGAGGTGGTGGAGATCAGCCAGCCGTTGCTGCCGATGGGAATGAAGACACCAAGGTCCATGTGCGTTGGCTCCGACAAGGTTCAGCGGGACTGCGCGAGCGCGTGCAGGATGGCTGCGGCGCGCGCATGCCGATCGGGCGGCGGGGCGACGATCCGCGCTGCTTCCGGCAGCACAGCCGCCAGCGGCACCGCCATCGCCGCGGCCAGCGTGCGGTGGCCCTGGGTGCCGCCGCGCATCCAGTCCGTGAAGATCGCGTGCAGCCGCGGCACGTCGGGGTCGGTGCCGTTCGGCAACACGTGCGCCGGATCGGCGGCGAACCAGGGCCGCCACAGGCAGGCATCGCGCAGCTGGTGCCATGCGGCGAGCAGGTGGGCCCCGTCGCCGCGCGGCGTCACATCCGCCAGCCGCGCCAGCATCGTGGCGCGATCGTCGTCCGCCACCGGATCGAGCAGCACGAGGCCGCCTGGGCGATCGCGGCGCAGCAGGCAGGCAACCGAGGCGCTCTCGGCCAGTGCGACAACATCGTAGTCGCCGACGCCGCTCCGCCGGAGCGCCGCCGCGATGGCCGCCGCAATCGCCTGCGCATCCGGTGTCCCGTCCAGCGCCGAGGCGCCGAAGCCCGGCAGATCGACGGCCCATACCGGCCGTACGGCCGCCAGCGCGCGCGCCAGGGCCGCCTCGCCGCGCGCCGAGCCCGGGATGCCGGGCAGCAGCACGATCGGCTTGCCCGATGCGCCGGGCACGGCGGTGTGTCGTAGGCCGATCACACCGCCGGGCACCCGCGGCTCCGCTTCGCCCTGGACGCGCGGGTCAGCCGCGCCCGCGCCGCCACGCGCCAATGCGCTGAAAATCGCCTCGGCCCAGGCGGCGGGATCCTCGGTCAGGCGCTGCACGGCGATGACATCCGGCACGTCTCGCACGGCATCGAGGTCGTCGAACAGCAGGTCGTCGGATCGCGCCATCACCGTGGTGGGCACCGTCAAGGAGCGTAGCTCGGCCAGCCCGTCGAACCGGAAGGCAGCCGCATAGGCAGGGCGGTAGTCGTCGCCCGCGGCCAGGAAGTCCACCACGACCCGCTGGAGGAAATCAGGGGGCGGCAGCGGGCGCGGCAGCCGCGCGTCCTGCGCCAGCCGATACCAGGGAAACACGGTGAACTGGTCCTTCACCCGGCTCCAGAGAAACGCCAGATGCGCGCCGTCCCAGGTCAGGCGGATCGGCGCCAGATAGTTGGCCAGATACTCAGCCTGCTCGGCCGCGGTGAACACTGCGTAGCCGTCGAGCGCCAGCGCCGGCACGCGAGCGGGATGGCGCTGCGCCGCCGCGACCGCGATCGCCGCGCCGGTGTGCGAGCCGTAGATGGGCGCCCGCGCGATGCCCAGCGCGTCGAACGTGGCGATCAGCGCATCGCCGAAATCGGCAGCGTCCGGGCGATCCAGCCGCAGCGCGTCCGACCAGCCGAAACCCGGGCTGTCGAATGCGAAGACGGTGTGACGATCGGCCAGCCGCAAACCGAGCGGCAGCAGCGCCGCCGCCGAGCGGGGCGAGGCATGCAGCAGAGCCACCGGCGGACCGTCGCCGAACATGCGGAAGCCGACGGTGCGGCCATCGACAAGCGTGACCGTGCGCGGCGCGGTGTCGGGGCTCATGGCGCGTGCTTTCGCAGCTCGGTCTTCAGCACCTTTCCGGCGGCGTTGCGCGGCAGCGCGTCGATGAAAGCGACGTGGCGCGGCACCTTGTAGCCGGCGAGGCTTTCCTTGCATGCCGCGATCACCGCTTCCGGCGCGATGGCCGCCCCCGGTTGCATCACCAGGAAGGCGCGGCCGGCTTCCCCCCAGTAGTCGTCCGGCACGCCAACAACTGCCGCCTCCCGCACGCCGGGCAGGCGGAACAGCAGTTCCTCGACCTCCCGCGGATAGACGTTCACGCCGCCCGAGATGTACATGTCCTTCTTGCGATCGACGATGTAGTAGCAGCCGTCCTCGTCCTGCCACGCCAGGTCGCCGGCCGAGAACCAGCCATCGCGCATCGCCGCCGCCGTCGCCTGGCTGTTGTTCCAGTAGCCCAGGAACAGGCATGGCGAGGTGCTGTAGAGCTCGCCCACCTCACCCTGCTTCGTCGGATTGCCGTCCTCATCGAGCAGTTTGACGTGGTTCATCATGAAGGGGCCACCGACGCATTGCTGTTTGCGCAGCTGGTCGCGGGGGCGGAGGTTGCAGACGATACCACCCTCGGTCGAGCCGTACATCTCGTGCAGCATGCCATCCCCGAAGTAATCGACGATGACTTCCTTGGTCTTCTGCGGCAGCGGAGCGGCGTTGGACATCAGCGCCTTCAGCCCGAAGCGGCGGAAGCGGTCGAGCACCGGACGCTCCAGGGCGAAGATGGCATTGAAGATGGTGGGCACCAGGAAGGTGCCGCTGGCGCCGCTCTCGCTCAACCGGCGCAGCGTCGTCTCGGGCTCGAATGCGGTCAGGATCTCGCAGGTGCCGCCGAAGAACACCGAAGCATGGGCGAAGCTGAAGCCCGCGCCATGAAACATCGGGGTGACCGCGAGGAAATAGTCATCCGGCCCGTAGCAGCCGAATTCCGACGCCATGCAGAACCCGGCCAGCGCGCGGGAGCGATGCGGCAAGACCACGCCGCGCGGCTTGCCGGTGGTGCCGGAGGTATAGGGGATCGAGAACGCATCCCATTCGTCGATCACCGGGAGCGCCACCCCGGCGTGCGCCTCGGCCAGCAGGGCGTCGTATTCGGGACCGATGACGATGATGCGCTCCAGTGCGGGGCAGTCGGCGCCGCGCACCAGCGCTGCACCCTCGGGTGAGGCGAAGACGACACGCGCGCCGCAATCATTCAGGATGTAACCAAGCTCCGCCGCAGTCTGGCGCGGGTTCGGCGTGGCGACCGCAACGCCTGCCTCGGCGAGGCCATCGACGATCTCGATGAACTCGAGGCAGTTGCCGGAGACGATCGCGGCCCGATCGCCGTGCCGCAGGCCGATCCCCAGCGCCATCGCGGCAACCCGGTCGATGCGATCGACCAGCCGGGCGTACGTCAGGCGACGGTCTTCGTGGATCAGCGCAATCTTGCCTGGTTCGCGCATCGCGTTCATGCGGATGCCGGAGGCCATGGTGACCGGCCGGAACGTGGCCGGTAGCGTGGTGCTGCGTTCGCCCTGGATCATGCGGCAGGACTTTCAGGCAGGCGGAACACACGGAGCGCGTTATCGCGCATCAGCGCGTGCATCGTCTCGGGCCGCAGCTTCAGATCGTCGATCTCGCGCACCGCGCGTTCGGGGTCGATCACCGGCCAGTCGGTGCCGAACAGCACCTTGTGCCGCCCGTAGCTGTCCAGGTATTTCACCAGCGGCGCCGGCCAGTGCTTCGGCGCGTAGGCATCGACGCCGATGAAGACGTTCTCGTGCTTCCAGGCCATCGCGATCATCTCGTCGCTCCAGGGGGTGCCGATATGGATGCCCAGCAGCTTCAGTTCGGGAAAGTCTATCGCCACCTGATCGAGGCAGATCGGCCGCCCGACGCTGGGCAGGCGGCGTTCGCGCGAGTAGATCAGGTTCTGCCCGACCTGCATCATGATCGGAATGTCGAGCTCACAGCATTTCGCGTAGTACGGATAGTATTTCGCGTGATCCGGGGCGAGGCCGAACCAGTGCGGATAGAGATGCGCACCGACGAAGCCGTGCTGGCGCACCGCCGCTTCGAGGTCGCGAACGCCCTGCATGCCACGGAACGGATCGACCCCGGCGAGGCCCGAGAAACGGTCCGGATACTGCGCGCAGACATCGGCGACCCGCTGGTAGGGGATTTCGAACGAGCCCTTCACGTTGAGATCACCGCAGCGCACCGCGATCAGCAACGAGCGCGCGATGCCGGCGCGGTCCATCTTCGCCAGATAGGCTTCCATGGGCACGCCGTCGCGCATGTCCTGCGGCATGCGGACCTGCGTTTTGAAGGTGGCATCGATGCCGGTCTGGCCGTTCTGGACTTCCTGCGGCGTGAACAGGTTGCAGACGATATCTATTGCACCGTGCATCGGGTGCTCCCTTGCTGAAACGAACGCATCATGCGGCGGTCCGCGCCGAACGCCGCACCACCAGCTGCCCCCGCAGCAGCACGACCTCGTCCGGGATCGCTGCCCCGCCGGCACGCGCGGTCAGCAGATCGAGGCCGCGGCCGACCATGCTGGGCAGCGGCTGCACCACGGTGGTGACGCCATAGACCGGCCGCGCCGCCTCGGCGATGCCGTCGAAGCCGACGACCGAGACATCCTCGGGCACCCGCACGCCGGCAATGCGGAAGGCGTCGATCAGTCCCATCGCCATGACGTCGGCCACCGCGAAGATCGCATCGGGGCGGCGCCCGGCGGGCATCTCGGCGAACATGCGCCCGGCCGAGAAGCCGCCTTCATAGGTGGAGCCGCCGTTGATGCGCATGTCCACCGCGATGTCGCGCGCCGCCAGCCGCTCGGCGAAGCCACGCTCGCGCTCGATGCTGGTGGAGCTGTCGGGATTGCCGCGGATGATGGCGAAACGCCGATGGCCGCCCTGCAGCAGGAAGGAGGCAAGCTCCTGGCCGCCCTGGAAATTGTCGCACGCGACCGCGCTGGCGTGCAGGCGCGGCACGCGGTTCACCATCACCACCGGAACATTGTGGGCGGCACAAATATGCGCAGCACGGGACGAAAGCTGCGCCGAGGTGAACAGGCAGCCATCGACCTGGTACTGCAGCAGCGCCTGCGCGGTGTCGTCGTCCAACGGGCCGGCGCCGGCGCTCATCAGCAGCAGACGCAGACCGCGGGCGGCGGCCTGCGACACGGCTTCGCGCATCAGTTCCGAATAAAACGGATTGTCGATCGGTCCCAGCGCCAGGCCGATCAGGCCACTCCGGCCACTGGAGAGCGTGCGCGCCAGGGCGTTGGGGGTGTAGCCGCGCTGACTGGCCAGCGCCTCGATGCGCCGGCGGGTTGCTTCTGAGATGCGCGGATCGCCCTTCAGCGCGCGCGATACGGTGGAGGCGGCGACGCCTGCCAGCCGCGCCAGCGTCACGACGGTCTCGCGTTCCTCGCCCGGATCCTTGGCGGTAATGGCCATGCGGAGCGTTTCTAGCGATGATGGTGGGGATGCGCAACCGTTTGCGCGAATAGAGCGCGAAATTCTAGGCTCAAAGGGAATTACAGGCATTGCACACAGTGCAAATCGGGCGTATCGGGTGCGCTAGCGTTTGCACGATCGTTATCCATATCACCGGGCCGGGCATGACCCGCCCCCGCAGGAAGGGACCGGCCGATGGCCAAGCACCACCCCAGCCGCAGGCGCCTGCTGACCTCGGCCGCCGCCACCGGACTGCTGCTGGCCGCGCGACGGCCCGCGCGGGCGGCAGACGAGATCGTGGTCGGCGCCACGGTGCCGATCACCGGCCCGCTCGCCGGGTCCGGCCTGCAATACTACGATTCCCTGCAACTGGCGCAGGACGACATCAACGCCGCCGGCGGCGTCAACGGCCGCAAGCTGCGCATCGCCTTCGAGGACACCCAGGCGTCGAACAGCATCGCGGTCAACGCCTTCATCAAGCTGGCGCAGGAATACGATCCGCCCTTCATCTTCCTGAGCAGCTACACGATCCAGAACCTGGCGGTGGAACCGCAGGTGGCCAAGGCGCAGATCCCCACCGTCTATGCCGGCGGCGCCGTCGCCATCACCGACCGCAAGAACCCGTGGATGTTCCGCATCCGCCCGCCCGACAGCCTGGGCGGCAAGGCCATCGGCTCGGCACTGATCGACCGGCTGAAGGTGAAGAAGGTCGGCATCATCCATGTGCAGGACGATTTCGGCACCGCATCGGCCAATGCGATCGGTGCCGTCGTCGCGGCGGCCGGCGGCACCGTCGTCGCGATGGAAGGCTACAACGCGCGCGATAACGATTTCTCGGCGCAGCTGCTGAGCATCAAGGACAAGGGATCGCAGGCCTTCGTCGCGGTGTCCTATATCCGCGACGGCGCGCTGGTGGCGACGCAGCGGCGCAACCTGGGCCTCGATATGCCGATGATCGGCAGCACGTCCTTCGTGGTGCCGGCGCTGCTCGATCTGGTGACGCCCGACGACCTGAAGAACACCTACAGCATGACCGATGCGCTGCTGGGCGCGCCGATGGGGCCAAAGAGCGTCGATTACGTGAAACGCTTTGCGGCGCGCTTCAAGATGCGCGCCGATCCGTTCGGATCGTGCTACTACGACGCGGCGATGATCCTGGCCGACGCGATGCGCAAGGTCGGCACCGACCGCACCAAGATCCGCGACTATTTCGCCGGCGTGAAGGACTACAAGGGCGTGACGCGGGTCTGGACCACCGACAGCCTGGGCGACATGGCGCACAGCGTGGCGCTGGTGGATTTCATCCCCGGCACCAAGGACATGAAGCTGGTCAGCTACTACCCGCCAGCGACCTGAGGCCCGATGGAGCAGTTTCTGCAGCTGCTGGTCAATGCGCTGGCCATCGGCAGCATCTATGCGGTCATCGCGCTGAGTTTCGAGATCGCGTACGAGGCCAGCGGGGTGGTGAATTTCGCCACCGGCCAGCTGGTGATCGTCGGCGCGCTGATCGGCGCCTCGGCGATGGCGTTCACCCGCGCCAACGTGCCGGTTTCATACGTGACGACGTTGGCGGCGATGGCGGTTGTCGGGCTGGCCTTTTTCGTCACCGTGTTCGAGCCGCTGCGCAACAAGCCGGTCGTGACCATCGTGATCGGCACCGTCGGCATCGGCATCGCCATCCAGAACGTCTCCCAGCTCGCCTGGGGTCCGCTGCCGGCCGCGGTGGCATCGCCGGTCGGCGGCACGATGCTGCATCTGGCCGGCACCGTCATTCCGCTGCAGGCGGTGTTCATCATCGCCTCGACCACCGTGCTGATCATCGGCGTCTATCTGCTGGTGCACCGCACGCCGCTGGGGCGGCAATTTCGCGCGCTGGCGCAGGACCCGGAAACCGCGCGCCTGATGGGCATCCGCGTGATGCGGCTGCACGCCATCACGTGGATCCTGGTCGCCGCCCTGGCCGGCATCGCCGGGCTGCTGCTGGCGCCGATGTGGTTCATCGACGTCACCATGGGCGATTCGCTGGCGCTGAAGGCCTTCGCCGCGGCGATCATCGGCGGCTTCGGCAGCATCCCCGGCGCGATCTGCGGCGGCGTCCTGGTGGGGCTCGCGGAAATCTTCGGCGCCAGCTACGTCTCATCCGACTACAAGGACGCGCTGGTGTTCGCGCTGATGATCGCCTTCCTGCTGATCCGGCCGCAGGGGCTGTTCGGCGAGCGCATCGGCGAGCGCGGCTGATGCGCCTGCTGGCCACCGTGGCGGCGCTGGCGATCGGCGCCGCGATCGTGCTGGCCGTGCCGGCGCTGCTGTCGCCCTATACGCTGCGCATCATGATCCTGGCCGTCATCTCCGCCATCGCGGTGATCGGCCTGTGCTTCGCCTTCGGCTATGCTGGGCTGATCCATCTCGGCCAGGGCGCCTTCGTCGGCGTCGGCGCCTACAGCGCGGCCCTGCTCACCACGCGGCTCGGCCTGGGGTTCTGGACCGCCATGCCGCTCGCGCTGGCCATCGGCGCCGGCTTCGCCATCGTGATCGGCGCACCGCTGCTGCGGCTGCGCGGCCATTACCTCGCGCTGGCGACGGTCGGCTTCAACGAGACGATGGAGATCGTGGCGAAGAACTGGACCGGCCTGACCGGCGGCGACGACGGCGTGAGCGGGATCCCCGGCGTCAGCCTGTTCGGCATGCCCATCGCGTCCGACCGCGCCTTCTACTACCTCGCACTCGGCTTCCTCGTGCTGGTCACGCTGATCGGCATGGCGATCCGGGCGTCGCGCTTCGGCCGCGCGATGGTCGCGGTGCGCGACGACGAGCTGGCCTGCGGCGCCGCCGGCGTGACCGCCTTCCGCGCCAAGCTGCTCGCCTTCACCCTGGCGTCCGTCTATGGCGCGCTGAGCGGCGTGCTGTATGCGCATTACGCCGGCTACATCGCGCCCAGCGACTTCGACCTGGTGCGCTCCACCACGCTGCTGGTGATGCTGATAATCGGCGGCGAGGCGTCGATCCTGGGCGCCATCGGCGGGGCCATCCTGGTCAGCTATGCGCCGGAATGGCTGCGCTTCCTCGGGCAGGCCTACCTGACCTTCTTCGGCGTGGCGATCGTCCTGGTGCTGATCCTGCTGCCGGACGGCGCGATGGGTGCGCTGCAGGCGCTGCGCCGCCGCGCCGGTGCGGCGCGGGCATGACGGTGGCCGCGCCGCAGCAGCCCGTGCTGTCGGTGCGCGACCTGTCGCGGCACTACGGCGGCGTGCGCGCGGTGGACGGCGTGGGCTTCGACGTGGCGGCGGGCCACATCCGCGCGCTGATCGGCCCGAACGGGGCGGGCAAGAGCACCACCGTCAATCTGCTGTCCGGCGCGGCCAGGCCCACCACCGGCAGCATCCGTCTGGACGGGCGGGAGATCGCCGGACAACCCGCCGCCCGCGTCGCGCGCGCCGGCATGGTGCGCACCTTCCAGAATGGCCGGCTGTTCGCCCGCCTGACGGCGCTGGAGAACGTGCTGGTCGGCGCCGACGCGCGCTTCCGCGCCTCCCTGCTCGGCGCGATCCTGCGCACGCCGCGCTTCCGCGCCGAGGAAGCCGCGATGCGGGACGATGCCCGGTCGCTGCTGCGCCGGCTGGGAATGGAGGACGATGCGGACCGGCCGATCTCGGCGCTGCCCTATGGCCGCCAGCGCAAGCTGGAGATCGCGCGGGCGCTGATCCACCGCCCGAAGGTGCTGCTGCTCGACGAACCGGCAGCCGGGCTCAATTCCGGCGAGGTCGAGGCGTTGCTGACGTTCGTCTCCGGCCTGCGGGCGGAGGGCTTGGGCATCCTGCTGATCGAGCACAACATGGGGCTGGTGATGCGGCTGGCGGACAGCATCACCGTGCTGAATTTCGGCCGCAAGATCGCCGAGGGGACGCCCGACGCGGTGCGCACCGATGCCGTGGTGGTCGAGGCGTATCTCGGCCGGCGGAGGGAATATGCTCGCGTGTGACGGCCTCACCGTCGCCTATGGCCCGATCGAGGTGCTGCACGGCGTCAGCCTGGAGGTCGCGAAGGGCGAGTGCGTGGCGCTGCTGGGCAGCAACGGCGCGGGCAAGACGACGCTGCTGCGGACGCTGTCGGGGCTGAAGAAGCCGCGCGCCGGTGCCGTGAGATTCGACGGCGGCGCGATCGACGGGCTGTCGGCCGAGCGGCGGGTGCGCGCGGGCCTGGCGCACGCGCCGGAGCGGCGGCGCATCTTTCCCGGCCTGACGGTGCTGGAGAACCTGGAGGTCGCCACCGCGGCCTGGCGGCGCTTCGGCGCCAGCATCGCCGAGGACATGGAGCGGGTCTTCGCGCTGTTTCCCCGGCTGCAGGAACGGTGCGGGCAGTATGGCTGGTCGCTGTCGGGCGGCGAGCAGCAGATGCTCGCGGTCGGCCGCGCGCTGATGTCGCGGCCCAAGGCGCTGCTGCTGGACGAACCCTCGCTCGGCCTCGCCCCGCTGATCGCCGAGGAGGTGTACGACCGGCTCGCCACGATCGGCAGGCTGGGCGTGGCGATCCTGCTGGTGGAGCAGAACACGGCGATGGCGCTGTCGGTCGCCTCCCGCGCCTATCTGCTGGAGCACGGCAGGATCGTGCTGCAGGGGCCGGCAAGCACGATGGCCGACCATCCGCGCATCCGCGAAGCCTATCTGGGGATGTAGGATGAGCGCCGCGCCACCCGCCATCGGCCGCAGCTTCGTCGACGTGATGGGCACATCGCTGCATGTCCGCTGGTGCGGCCGCGGCGTGCCGGTGCTGGTGATCCACCAGTCGCCGGTGTCGGCGCGCGTGCAGGAGGACCGGCTGCGCGCCTGGGCCGACGGCTATCTGTGCATCGCCCCCGACATCCCCGGCATGGGGCAGTCCGGCGCTGTCGCCGAACCGATGCCGACGATCGGCGTGCTGGCGCAGTATTTCATCGCGCTGCTAGACCGGCTCGGCATCGCGCGGGCGCTGATCGTCGGCGCGCATACCGGCGCGCTGATCGGCACGCAGATGGCGCTGAGCCGGCCCGACCGCGTCGCCGGCCTGATCCTGGACGGCTACCCGATCTACACCGACGAGGAATCCGCGCAGCGCCTGGCGAGCTATTTCCCGCCGGTGGAGCTGCGCTGGGACGGCGCGCACCTGCTGTGGCTGTGGCATCGCTACCGCGAGCAATTCCTGTACTGGCCGTGGAACGCCAGGACCGCGCGGACACGCGCCGCTGCCGCGATCCCCGACCCCGCATTCCTGCATGCCGGCGTCGCCGAGATGGCACGCACGCACGACACCTACCCGCACTGCTATGCCGCCGCCTTCCGCTACGACGCCGCCGGCGCGCTGGAGGCTCTGGCGGTCGAGGCGCATTTCGTGGCGGGCGAGGCCGACTCGCTGACCCGCAAGCTGGCGCTGCTGACGCCGAAACCCGGCCTGCACCACCTGCACAGGGTCCGCGGCGGGCGCGCCGCGCAGATCGCCGCCGAGCGCCGGCTGCTGGACGACATGGCCGCGCGCGATGCGGGCCTGGCCCCCCTGCCCGCGTTGCCCGCCCCCGACGCCCCGCCGTCGCGCTGGTACGCGGCATCGCCGCAGGGGCATCTGGCCGCTTTCCGCCGCCTGCCCGGCAGCGGCGACGGCACGCCGGTCCTGGTGCTGCCGCCGGTCCCGGCGGGCGCGGACGTGGTGCAGTCGTGGCCGCGCGCGCACGCCAGCGGCCGCACGCTGATCCTGGTCGATCCGGCCGGCGTGGGCGGGGTGCCGCCCGGCCCCGAAGGACGCCTGCAAGGATGCGTCGCCGCCATCGCCGCCACGCTGACGGCGCACCGGATCGCGCGCATCGACGTGCTGGCATTCGGCTACGCGGCGGCACTGATCCCGCCCCTGCGCGCGGCCCTGGGTGGGGCGGTGGGGCAGGTGATCGCGGTGGACGGTCCGGTTGCCCCCGACGCGCCGGCGGCGTTCGACGGCACGCTGTGCGCCTCGGGCGGGCATCTGCTGCGCTTCTGGGACCGCTGGCGGTTCGAGCGGCTGTTCAGCCCTGCCGACGCCCATGCCGCCGCCGCGATCCGGCACGGCGCGACCGAGGACCTGGCGGCCCTCGCCGCCTTCACGCTCGGCGCGCTGGAGACCCTGCCGCACTGGCCGCAGATGCAGGCCGAACTGCTGCCGTTCCTGTGCGGGCGCTGGCTCGGCGCGCTGGGGCCGGGCGATGCGCTGCTGTTCAGCGAGATCGACGGCACGACACGCGCCGCGCTGCGGGAGGCGCCGCCGCAGGCGAGTGTCGTCGATCTGTCGGAGACCGGCCGGACGGCGTTCGACTGGCTGCGCGGGGCCGGCCCATGAGTACGATAGCATCAGCCGGAAGGAATGCTGGCGTGGCACAACCCGATTTGACCGACGCGCTGCGGCAGGCGCTGGGCGCAGCGGCGGTGATCGACGAGCCGGCCGAGCTGGCGCTGGCGGCGGCCGACATCCTGCCCGATGCCGACGCGGTGGCGCCGACGCTGCTGCTGCGCCCGCGCGACACCGATCAGGCCGCCGCGGCGATGCGCCTGCTGGACCGCGCCGGCGCGGCGGTGGTGCCGCGCGGCGCGGGCCTGTCCTACACCGGCGGGGTGGTGCCGCGGGCGCCCGGCGTGGTGATCGACACGACGGCGATGACCGGCATCGCGGTGGTGGCCGACGACCTGTATGCGATCGTCGGTGCGGGCTGCACCTGGGCCGCGCTGCACGAGGCGCTGAAGCCGCACGGGCTGCGGCCCGAGGCGGCACCGCCGATCTCGGGCAGCCACTCCACCATCGGCGGCGCGGCCTCGCAGAGCGTATCGGGCTCGGAGGGGTTCATCGGCGTGGCCGTGGTGCTGGCCGATGGCAGCGTGCTGCGCACCGGCGGCTGGAGCGCGCCGGGCGGCGCACCGTTCTGGCGGCATTACGGCCCCGACCTGACCGGGCTGTTCATCGGCGATTGCGGCGCCTTTGGCCTGAAGACCGAGATCGTGCTGCGGCTGCGCCCGCCGGTGCAGCGACGCTTTGCGTCCTTCGGCTTCGCGCGCGGCGTGGAGGTCGCCGCCACCATCGCGACGCTGCAGCGTGGCCCGGGTGGGCGGGTGATCGCCTTCGACCGCGCCCGCGCCGATACGGCCGCCGCCAGCATGGAGCTGGGCGAGGCGGTGCGCACCATCGCCGCCGTCGCCGGCCGGGCAGGCTCACTGGGCCAGGCGGTGAAGGACGTGATGGGCCTGCGCCGCGGCAAGGCGGAGCTGGAGGAGGCGCCGTGGTCGCTGCACGTCACCGCCGAGGGCGCGACGGCCGCCCTGGCCGACGCGCAGGCCGACGCGATGCGCCGCATCTGCCTGGATGCGGGCGGGGTGGAGATGCCGGCCGCCGTCCCGCAGGCACTGGACGCGCGCCCGTTCTCGGTGCGCGGTATGGTCGGCCAGGAGGGCGAACGCTGGGTGCCGGTGCACGGCCACCTGCCGCTTTCCGCAGCCGCCGCCTGCGTCGCGGCGATCGAGGCGGTGCTGGAAGGGCATGCGGCAGACATTGCGCGCCATGGCGTGCGGGTGAACTGGCTGCTCGGCTCGACCGGCGCCTATGTCACGATGGAGCCGATGTTCTACTGGCGCGACGCGCTCGATCCGTTGCACATGAAATATCTTTCGGAGCGCAATCGCGCGCGCTTCGGCAGCTTCGCGCCAGCGCCGGAGGCGCGGGATTTCGTGCGCCGGCTGCGCGTCGCGGTGCGCGACGTGATGGACCGGCACGGCGCCACGCACAGCCAGTTGGGACGCTTCTACGTGCCACCGAAGGGCGACATGCTGGCGCGCATCAAAGCCGTGGTGGATCCGGCCAGGCGGATGAACCCCGGCGTGCTCGGCTTGTGAGCAGGATCAGGACAATTCCGCGGAAGGATATGCGCCCATGACGGTGCCCTACACGTTCGATCCGGCGGCGACGCGCGACGGCTATGGCGCCATCGACATCGTTGTGAACTTCTACACGCCGCAGGTCATCGCCGAGGGCCGCGCGCCCACCGACGAGGCGTTCCGCGATCAGGTGCGCATCGCGGGCAGCCACCGCGCCGGGCTGACGATGGAGCAGTACATCGAGAAGATGGACCGCGCGGGCATCGAACGCTCGCTGCTGGTCGCGATGCGCTGCGGCGACCGCCGGATGCGCGGCTCGACCGAGATCCCGTATGAATATGTCCACGAGGCGTGCCGCAAATACCCGCATCGCTATTCGGGCCTCGCCGGCATCGACCCGCTGCGCGGCATCGCCGGGCTGAAGGAGCTGGACCGCGCCGTGCACGACTACGGCTTCGTCGGCGCGCATCTGTATCCGCACTGGTTCGGCCAGGCGCCCGATGCGGCGATCTACTATCCCTACTACGCACGCTGTGCGGAGCTGGGGATCCCGATCATGATGCAGGTCGGGCACTGCCTGATCTACAATGAGGACGTTCGGCTTGCGACCGTCGCGCGCCCGATCCTGCTGGACCGCATCGCCATCGACTTTCCCGAGCTGACGATCATCGGCATCCACCTGGGTTACCCGTGGACGGAGGAGATGATCAGCGTCGCCACCAAGCACCGCAACGTCTATATGGCGGGCGATGCCTATGCGCCGAAGCACTGGGGACCGGCGGCAGTGCATTTCGCCAACACCTTCGGGCAGGACAAGTTCCTGTTCGGCACCGACTGGTGGGTGATCGACCCGGAGCGCGCGATGGCCGACATCCATGCGCTGGATTTCCGGCCGGCATCCAAGCGCAAGCTGCTGCGCGACAATGCGAGGACGATTTTCAAACTCTAAGGCCCACCATGCCGACAGCATCGCCGCGCATCGCCGCCAGCGGCATCCGCATCGCCGACGGGCCGCTGGCCGCGGCGCGGCGGACGCCGCACAAGACCGCCATCATCGAGGGCGAGCGCCGCCTGACCTTCGCGGTCCTGGCGGAGCGCATCCACCGCGTCGGCAACCTGGCGCAGGGCGGGCTCGGCCTGCGCCATGGCGAGCGGGTGGCCCTGCTGTCGCCGAACCGGCTGGAATACCTGGAGCTGGTCTGCGGACTTTCCGCCGCCGGCCTGGCCGTGGCGACGATCGGGCCGGCAGCGTCCGGGCCCGAGATCCGTTTCATTTGCGAGGATTCCGCCGCACGCATCCTGTTCGTCGCCCCCGAGCTGGAGGACGTCGCGCGGACTGCAGCGCCCGCCTCGGTCGAGCAGGTGATCGTGCTGGGGCCGGCTTATGAGGCGCTGCTGCAAAGTGCCGCCGGGACGCCCTGCCCGGTCGCGGTGAGCGAGGACGACATCTTCAGCATCCCCTATACCTCGGGCGCCACCGGCCGGCCTAAGGGCGTGATGCTGGCGCATCGCGGCCGCGTGCTGTCGGCCTTCGCGATGGCGGTGGAGCATGGCTGCTACGGCCCCGACGACCGCGCCGTCGCCACCACGCCGATGTTCCACGGTGCCGGGTTGCTGATGGCGCTGACGCCGATCTTCTTCGGCGGCACCGTGGAAATCCTGCCACGCTTCGACATCGAGCGCCTGCTGGCGGCGATCGCGGGGCTGGGCGCCACCAGCGCCTACATGGTGCCGACGCATTTCGCCGCCCTGCTGGGGATGGGGGCGGCGGCGCGCCGCCACGACGTGCGGTCGTTGAAGGCGGTAATTTCCGGCACCGCGCCGCTGGCGCAGGCAATGAAGGCCGGGGTGATCGCGCATTTCGGCGAAGGCAAGCTGTATGAGCGATACGGCACCACCGAGACCTCGATCGCGTCCTGCCTGCGCCCGATGGATCAGCTGCGCAAGATCGCCTGCGTCGGCCTGCCGCTGGCGCTGAGCCGCCTGCAGGTGCGCGGCGAGGACGGCACGGTGCTTCCGCCCGGCGCGGTGGGCGAGCTGGCGGTGTCCTCGCCCTACATGTTTTCCGGCTACCTCAATTTGCCCGAGGCGACCGCGGCGGCATATCGCGACGGCTGGTTCGTCACCGGCGACCTCGCACGGGTGGACGAACAGGGCTACCTGTACCTGGTCGACCGCAAGAACGACATGGTGATTTCCGGCGGCGAGAACATCTATCCGCGCGAGGTGGAGGAGGTTCTGCTGACGCATCCATCGGTCCGCGAGTGCGGCGTGACGGGCGCGCCGCATCCGTACTGGGGCGACGCGGTGACGGCCTTCGTGGTGCCGCATCCGGGGACGGTCACGGACACCGAGGCGCTGCTGACGCTGTGCCGGGAGAGGCTGTCGCGGTACAAGGTGCCGAAGGAGATCCGCGTGGTGGCGAGCCTGCCGCGCAACAGCATGGGCAAGCTGCTGCGCCGCACTTTGCGCGAGGAGCTGCTGGCGGAGGGCGGCGGTAAGGTGTGAGGGAAGCGGGCGGCGCGCGTGCTGCCGGTCCCTTTCATTCTGGCAAATCCCGCATGGCGGCGGACCCGCGCGCAGCATCCGGCCACGTTCCAGGGACACCGATGCTTGGTAGTCGAACCGCAGAGTGACGCGATATGCGAGGCGCTGATTGCCATGGTCGACGACCTGGAGAACATTTCCGACGTACGCTCGATGATGGCTCTGCTGCCGCCTACCGGCTGAATGTCCTACTGTCCCGAATCCGAGGTTTGCGATGCGCGCGTCGGATTCAATGCGGACACAGGCGCAATGAGTTGGTGTCCTGAATTACGAGGAGTGAGATCGCATGACCGACGTCCTGGGATGGCGGCGCAAGTTCGGCGTCATGGGGCCTTCCACCAATACCGTCGTGCAGCCGGATTTCGATGACATGCGGCCGCCAGGGGTCACCAATCATTACAGGCGAATATTCACGCCCGACGCATCGGCCATCAGCAACGAATCCTTCATGGCCGGCGCGCGGCTGATCGGCGACAATACGATCGATGCCGTGCGCAGCGTCATGACATGCGCGCCGGACTATCTTGTGATGGGCATGTCGGCGGTGACCTTCTTCGGCGGCGTCGCCGGCGCCGATGCATTTCAGGCCTCCATCGAGGCGGCGAGCGGACTACGCGTCAGCTGCGGCTCGCACGCCACCGCCGCGGCGTTGCGCGTCTTCGGCGGCGTCCGGCGCGTTGCGTTCTTCTCGCCCTATTTCCCCGCGGCCAATGCCGAGGTCCGGCGCTTCCTCCAGGAACGTGGTGCGCGACACCTGCCTGCAATGTCCAAGCTGGACCCGGATCGCGGCGATCGATACCGCCACCTGCCGTGCCACGCTGCGCGCGCTTGACGGCGACGACGTCGACGCCATCGTCCAGGTGGGCACCAATCTGAGCATGATCCGCCTTGCCGCCGCCGCCGAGCTGTGGCTGGGCAAGCCGGTGATCGCCATCAATACGGCGACCTACTGGCATGCCCTGCGGGCCAACGCCATCACCGATCGCGTCATGGGCTACGGCCGGTTGCTGGAAGAATTCTAGCGGTTCGGCTACCCGCCCCGTGCGTGCAGCCGTTGCGCCCATTCCGGCTGGTCCAGCCACGCCGTCAGGCTTGCCTCGGATGGCGTCGCGTGGTCGATCTCCAGCATCGCCTGCCAGGCCGTCGCGAGGGTGCACGATATCACCGGCGCGCGCCCGACGCGCGGCCGGCGATGGATCGCACCCAGCGTCGGCATTCCGGTGCCCAGCATGACGACAGCATCGCACGCGGTGGTGTCCAGCGATTCCAGCGCGCCGTGCACATCGGCAGCGGCCATCGCGTAGACCGGATGGCCACCGGCGGGCTGCGATGCGCTCACCTCCACGACACGGCTTGCCGCGACGCCGAAGGCCGCCCAGTACGCCAGACTGCGTTGCGTGAGCGCCTGCGGATAGGGCGAGACGAACGCGACGCGGCGGGCCTGCAAGACGCGAAGCGCAGCGGCGACGGCCATGCCGGAGGTGACCACCGGGATGCCATGCCGCGCGGCGACCGACGCGACCAGCGCACGCTCGCGGTCCGGGCCGATCAGATAGGATGCACCGGTGCAGACGAAGGCAACGACGTCGAGCGGCGCATCGGCGAATTGCGCCACCCATTCGGGCAGTTTCTCGGCATAGGCGACCAGACGCGCTTCCATTGCCGGCGCGGCGCTAACCATGCGCGCGGCGATGCTGGCGACACCGTGCGGCAGCAGAATAGCGAATTCCGGCTCCACCGTGGTGTTGGCCTGTGGCGTCAGCACGCCGATCAGACCGCGCGGGCCATACGCAACGGCCATTGCGGCCTCCTGACAAACGGGCCGCATCCTTTATCCTCACTGCGGGACTGTCAAAGGACGCGGCCGGTGGAGCGAGCGGATGTGATCGTCGCGGGCGGCGGCCCCCGGTGGGGCTGTGCCTTGCGCTGCTGCTGGTCGAGCAGGGGATCGACGTGACCGTGGTGGAGGCCGATGCCGAGCCGCAGCGCGACCTGCGCGCATCGACGTTCCATCCGCCGACGCTCGACATGCTGGAGGCGATCGGCATCGCGCCGCCCCTGATCGCCGCCGGACTGCGCTGTCCGCACTGGCAGGTCCGCCTGCATCCTTCGGGCGAGCGGGCGGTGTTAGATCTGGGCGTGCTGTCGTCCGACACACGCCATCCGTTCCGGCTGCAGTGCGAGCAGTTGAAGCTGTCCGACCTGCTGCGCGACCGGCTGGCAGGTCGCGCCCGCATGTTGCAGGGCGCGTCAATCGTATCGCTTAGCCAGGACAATGACGGCGTTGCCGTGCAGGTGGCCCGGGACAGCGAGAGCCGGGGACCGGAAGGCGCTGGGCCCTCGCCGGTCAGGTCGGCGCCGTGCAGGCGGCGGCGGGGAACGTCTCGAACAAGTTCCATTTGCTGTCGCGGATTTCGATCGCGTAGCCCGGCAGCCGCGCATCCTGGCCGTCGAAGCACACGTCGTGGCCGAGCACGCCGCTATAGGTGATGCCGACCATCGCCTTCTGGATCGCCTCGCGCTCGGCGTCCAGCCTGTCGGGATCGCCGGTCACCTGCGCCTTGGTCATCGCCTTGGCCAGGACATGCACAATGTCGTAGCTCTGCGCGTCGGTATGGAATGCGCCGGCCTTCTGGATGCCCTTGGCCGCGTTGGCCGCGATGAATTTCCGGTTGAAACTCTCGGCCGCGGGCGAGCTCTTGTACCAGAATCCGGTCATCAGCAGCACGCCGTCGCCATCCTTGCCGAACAGTGTGCCGGTCGCCGGGTCGGCGAAAAGCTGCGAGCCGATGATGCGCCCGGTATAGCCCTGGCGACGTAGTTCATGCACCACGCGGTCGGCCGCATCGGTCAACGCCGCGACGGCGACCACGTCGGGCCGGGCTTGCAGGAGCCGGGCGATCTGCGGCGACACATCGAACGTCTTGTAGGTGATCGATACGACGTCGTCGTGCCTGATGCCGTATTTGGCCATCAGCTGCGGATAGACGCGCGTGCCCGCATCGGCATCCACCGCCTCGTCCGAGATGTAGACGATGCCGGCGTTGGTGGCGGGAATGTCGTGACGCTTCAGGGTCCGCAACATGCGGTCGAACTGGATGCCTTCGTCCTGCGCCAGCCGGAACAGGTTTCCTGCCCTTGCTCAGCCCCGGCAGGGATGCCGCCGTCGGCATCATGACGATATGCGCGCGCTCGGCGTCGTTCACCGCGACCGCGACCTCGCCCGAGGAGAACGGACCGATGATGGCCAGCACCTTGTCGTCCGCGATCAGCCGGCGCGCGGGGGACGGCGTATGATCGGGGCCCCCGGAACACGCGACGCCTGCGCGCCGCGCGCGACGCACCGCCAACCGGGCCGTCAACGCACCTCGTTCACATAGGCGAACCCGGTCGTGCTGGCGGCGTGGCGCCCCATCAGCACCGGCTGCCCGGCCGCATCATAGGCCAGCGTAGCAATGCGCAGCACCGCCGCCGGACGCGGCAGATCCAGCGCCTTGCGCTCATTGGCCGTCGCGAGATCGGCGGTCAGGCTCTCGCGCACGGCGGTGACGCGCAGACCATAGGCTTGCAGCAGGTGCAGATAGAGCAGGTCCGGCACCGCCTTGCGGGATGTCGGAAAGCCCGGCAGCCGGTCCGCCGGCAGCACCAGATGGTCCAGCATGACCACTCGGCCGCCGATACGGCGCAGCCGATCGATGCGAATCACGACGCCCCCCTGCGCGAGGGTCAGCGCGGCCGCTTCCTGCGGCGTCGCAGGACCGCGCGCCAGTCCGATGACGCGCGTGTCGGACCGCACCATCGCGCCGTCGGCCGTGTGCAGGCGGAAATACTGGAACAGGAAGCGCAGCGAATGCTGCGGTGCCCGTCCAGTCACCACCGTTCCGGTGCGCCGCCGGCGACTGAGCAGCCCCTCGGTCGCCAGGTCGGCCAAAGCGTGCCGCATGGTACCGACCGCAACCCCATGCCGTGCCGCCAGCACGGCCTCGCTCGGCAGCACCGTGCCCTCGGGCAGCGCGCCCATCAGGATCGCCTCGGAAATCTGCCGCTTCACGTGCTCGTAGAGCGGCACGGGGAGGTCTGCCCGGTTGACATCGGTGGGTCGGATATGGCCATTCATATATAGAATATAGCATTCGGAGAGTTCGTGGTGGCAAGTTCTGCCATTGCCCCCGTCCCGAGCGCCGTCCCGCGCGCCGTCGCCGCCGGCTTCGATGCTATCGCGGCCGACCATGCCGGCATCGCCGCCGACATGGCCGGCATGCTGGCCTGCGACACGTCCTTCCCGCCGGGCGCAGGCTACGACGATTTCGCCGATCTTCTGCAGCCGATGCTGGAGGCGCTGGACTTCGACTGCGCCCGCGTGCGCGTGCCGGACCATCTGTGGTCGGCCCGGGGCGTGCACGGCAACCGCACCAACCTCGTCGCGCGCCGGAGTACCGGGCGCCCGGTCTGCTCGCTGTATTTCCATGTCGATACCGTTCCCCCCGGTGACGGCTGGACGCGACCGCCGCTCGCCTGCACGCAGGAGGGCCGCATCCTGTACGGACGCGGCGCGGCAGACATGAAGGGCACCATCGCCGCCGTGCTGGCGGCGTTGCGAGCCGCCGACGCGGCCGGCGTGAGCCTTGCGTACGATCCGATCCTGCTGCTCTGCACCGACGAGGAAGGCGGCCTGTATCCGGGCATACGCTGGCTTGCCGAGCAGGGATTGATCGAGGGTCACCTGCTGTCCTTCAACGGCGGCGCCGCCCCACGCATCTGGGCCGGCTGCTTCGGCAGCATGGATCTGCAGGTCGCCATCGTCGGCCGCAGCGCGCATTCCGGCGAGGCGGGCGGCACCGGCATCAACGCGATCGAAGCGGCACTGCCTGTGCTGAACGCGCTCGCCGCGCTCAAGGTACGTGTCGAGACGCGCACCTCCGCATTGCCGCCGCCGCCGCATGCCGCCGGCCCGCTGACCGCGCGGCTGAACGTCACCGCTGCACATGGCGGCGACAAGGGTTCCGCCGTTCCGGGCCGCTTCGAAGTGCTGATCAACCGCCGCTATTTGCCCGAGGAGGACGCCGACGCGGTTCGCGCCGAGATCGAGGAGGTCGTGGCCGCCGCCCTGCGCGATGGCCCGGCGCTCGGTCATGAGATCGCGCTGCTCGGTCATCTGGCACCGGTCTCGGACCCCACCGGACCGCACTGGCCGCGCTGGCAGGCCGCGTTGTCCGCCGGCTTCGGCTTCGCACCGGACAGCTTCCGCGCCTGGGGCGCGTCCTCGTCTTCCGACATGGGTTGGGTACAGCGAGCCGGGATCCGCGAAATCCTGCTGGGCGGCCTTGGCCGGCCCGACCGCCGCATCCACGGCGCCGACGAGTTCACCACCATCGACGACGTCGTCGCGCTGGCGCGCAGCGTGCTTGCCTATCTCGCGGCCGACTTCGCCGCTTCCTCCATTCCGGAGACGCAGCCATGACCCACGCTTTGCTATCCCGCCGCCATCTGCTGGCAACCGGCGCCGCGCTATCGGTGCTGTCGCCCAGCGTCACGTGGTCGCAGACGGCGCCCGCCACCGGCGGCGTGCTACGCGTTTCGGTCGATCAATCGGTGGGCGTGCTCAATCCGCTGCTGACGCGGGTGAACCCCGAATACCTCGTCGCCGAACTGCTTTACAGCGGCCTGACCCGGCTGGCGCCCGACATGAGCGCAGCACCCGACCTGGCGAAATCCTGGTCCGCCAACGCCGATCTGACGCAATGGACCTTCGTGCTGCACGACAAGCTGACGTTCCACGACGGCAGCCCCTGCACGGCAAAGGATGTGGTCGCCAGCTTCGGCGCGATCATGGACCCGAAGACGGCATCGCCCGCACGCACCAATATCGGTCCGGTCGACCATGTCGAAGCGGTGGACGACGCCACCGTGCGCTTCGTGCTGAAGACGCCCTATGCCGATCTTCCGGTATCGCTCGCCTATACCAACGCGAAAATCATCCCGGCTGCGATTGCCGCGGGCGACCTTTCGCAGCTGTCGCGCAAGGCGGTCGGCACTGGCCCGTTCAAGCTGGTGTCGTATGAGCCGGGCCGGCAGATCGTCGTTGCCCGCAGCGAGACGTATTACGATGCACCGAGGCCTTACCTGGATCGCATCGAGGTTGTGGTCTATCCCGATCCGACCGCCGAGGCTTCGGCGATGATTTCCGGGGAAACCGACCTCATGGCGAGTGCCGCCGCGACGGAATTCGCGCGGCTGTCGTCCTCGGACGGCGTCGTGCCGCTGCGCGTCGCATCGGGGCAGTTCCTGAACATCAACATGCGCTGCGACCAGAAGCCGTTCAGCGACATGCGGGTGCGCCAGGCGCTTGCGCTCACCGTGGACCGCGCGGCAATGGTCGGCTTCGTCGCGCAGGGCTATGGCACGCCCGGCAACGATACGCCGATGAACGCCGCCTATCACTTCTACCAGGCGCAGCCGCTCAGGAAGCCGGACATCGCACGTGCGAAGCATTTGCTGACCGATGCCGGATATCCCGATGGCATCGACCTGACGCTTGTCGCCTCCGACATGCCCGGCACCCGTACCCAGTTGGCGATAGCAACGCGGGAGATGGCCAAGCCCGCAGGATTTCGCATCGGCGTGCAGACGATGCCGCACGCGACCTATCTCGATCAGGTGTGGAAGAAAGGCGCGTTCTACGTCGGCTTCTACAACATGCAGGCGACGGCCGATGCGATCTTCTCGCTGCTGTATACGTCCAACGCCGCGTGGAACGAGACGCGCTGGAACAACACCGCGTTCGACGCGCTGGTCGCCGAGGGGCGCGGCACCGCCGACGAGGCCAAGCGCCGTGCGGCCTATGGCAAGGCACAGGTGCTGATGCACGAGCAGGTGCCATCGGTGATCCCGGCCTTCTTCGACCTGCTGGCCGCGCGACGCGCCTATGTGCAGAACTACACGCTGCATCCGCGCGCCGCGGTGTTCCGGTTGGAGCAGGTTTCGCTCGGGGCAGGCGCGCCGAAGCGCGGCTGATGTCGGCCGCCTGGCTACTGCGCCGGCTGGCACTGGTCGGCTACACATTGCTGGTGGTGTCCGTTCTGGTGTTCGGCATCACCCAGGTGCTGCCGGCCGATGCCGCAGTCACCCTGCTGGGAGAGAACGCGACGCCCGCCGCGCTTGCCGCGGTGCGCGCGCGCCTGGGCTTGAATGATCCGTTCTGGCTGCAATACTGGCACTGGCTCGCCGCCATGCTGCACGGTGATTTCGGCACCTCGATGCGCACCGGCGAAGCCGTTGGGCCGATGCTGATGCTGGCCCTGGGCCGCTCACTGCTGCTGGCCGCGTTGTCGCTCGCGCTGATGCTGATCGTCGCGGTGCCGTTGGGCCTGGCCGCCGCGCTGCTGCGAGGCGGCGTCATCGACCTGCTGGCCGGACTGGTGTCGTATCTCGGCGTGTCGCTGCCGGAGTTCGTCAGCGGCACGTTGCTGCTGATGCTGCTGGCCGACCGCCTGCGATGGCTGCCGGCAACCGGCTACGTGCCGATCACGCAGGACCCGCTGGACTGCCTGCGCCATCTGGTACTGCCGGTGCTGACGGTCTCGGCGGTGCTGGTCGCACACGTCTCGCGCATGGTCCGGTCCGAAGCGATCGACGTGCTGCAGAGCGACTATATCCGCGCCGCGCGGCTGAAGGGCCTGTCAGAGCGGCAGGTGGTGCTGGGGCATGCCCTGCGCAACGCCCTGCTGCCGGTGGTGACGATCGTGGCACTCGATGTCGGCTACCTGCTGGGCGGCATCATCGTGGTGGAGGAGATCTTCGCCATCCCCGGGATCGGCCGCGCCCTGATCGCTGCGATCCAGGCGCGGGACTTGCCGGCGATCCAGGCCGGCGCGCTGGTGATGGCGGCAACCTATGCGGTGGTCAACCTGCTGGCCGATATTTCCTACGCGCTGCTCGACCGGCGCATCCGTTATGACTGAAACGACCCGTCGCGTGCTGCGCACGCCGCAGGGTGCCCTTGGCGTGGCGCTGCTGGTGGGCCTGGCGCTGCTGTGCCTGGCCGGGCCGTATCTCGCCCCCTACGATCCCGAACAGATCGACTTCCTTGGCCGCTTCGCCGCCCCATCGGCGCGGCATTGGCTTGGCGGCGACCAGTTGGGGCGCGATGTGCTGTCGCGGCTTCTGGTCGGCGCGCAGACCACGATTCCGCTGGCGCTGCTGGCGACACTGGCCGGCACGCTTTCGGGTGCGGTTCTGGGCACGCTGTCGGCTTATCTCGGCGATCGCGCCGACGAGGCGATCATGCGGACCATCGATGCGGTGATGGCGATACCGGGCCTGCTGCTGGCCCTGCTGATCGTCAGCACGCTGGGCAAGGGCGGCGGCAACGCCGCCATCGCGGTCGCCATGGCGTTCGCGCCCGGCATGGCGCGCATCACCCGCAGCGTGGCGCTGGCCGCGCGCCGCCAGGACTACGTCGCCGCCGCCATCGCGCGCGGCGAAGGCGGCACCTGGGTGGTGTTCGCCGAGATGCTGCCCAACGTCGCAGCACCGGTGGTGATCGAGACGACGATCCGCGTCGCCTTCGCCGTGATGCTGTTCGCAACGCTCTCGTTCCTGGGCCTGGGCGCGCAGCCGCCGGCTTCCGACTGGGGGCTGATGGCCGCCGAGGCGCGGCCCTATCTGCATCAGGCACCGTGGATGATGATCGCGCCGGCGGGCGCCATCGCGCTCACCGCAATCAGCTTCAACCTTCTGGGCGACGGGTTGCGCGATGCGCTGAACCCGCGGGACGAGCGATGACGCCCATCCTCGACGTCGCGGGCTATACGCTGGACTATCGCACGCGCACGGGCATCGTGCGCGTACTAGACGACATCTCGTTGCACATCGCGCCGGGCGAGGTTCTGGGCCTGGTCGGCGAATCGGGATCGGGCAAGACCAGTTTCGCGTGGGGCATCATGCGCGCGCTGCCGCGCAATGCGCACGAGGTTGCCGGCCGCATTGCGCTCGACGGGCAGGATCTGCGCGGTCTTGGGGCGCAGGCCGTTGGCAAAATCCGCGGCCGGCGCATCGGCATGGTGTTCCAGGATCCCTCCGCCGCGCTGAACCCGACACTGACGCTGGGCCGGCAGATCGGCGAAGTGCTGCGGCGCCATCGCGGACTGGATGCGCGGCAGGCGCGCCGCGCCGCGGCCGAGGCGTTCGGCCATGTCGGTCTGCGCGATCCCGAAATGCTGATGCGCCGCTACCCGCACCAGGTCTCGGGTGGCGAGAAGCAGCGCGTGATGATCGCCGCGGCGTTTGCCGCGCGCCCCGAACTCATCATCTTCGACGAGCCCACCACGGCACTCGATGTCATCACGGGCGCACGCATCCTCGACCTGTTCGCCAGGCTGCGTGCGGAAACCGGCGTCGCCGCGCTGTACATTTCGCACGACCTTGCGCTGGTTGCGCGCGTCGCCGACCGCGTCGCGGTGCTCGACCGCGGCCGGATCGCCGAACAGGCCCCGGCACGGCGGGTCTTCGCGATGCCGGCTGCCGACTACACGCGGCGGCTGGTCGCCGCGGTGCCGCGCCCCGACCGACGCCTGCCGACCCTGGAGCCGGGCAAGCGGACGCTGCTGGAACTCGACCGGCTGAGCGTGACCTATGCGCGCCGGCGGCTGTTCGGGCCGGCCCCGGCGCCGAACGCCAGCGGCGTCACGCTGGCGCTGCACGACGGCGAAATACTCGGGCTCGTGGGTGAATCGGGTTCCGGCAAATCCACCGTCGCACGCGCCATCGCCGGCATCGCCCCCTTCGCGGGTACGTTGCGCCATCAGGGCAAGCCGGTGCGTGGACCTGCGGACATGGGGCGCGACTATCGGCGCGCTGTGCAGATCATCTTCCAGCACCCGGATGCCTCGCTCAACCCGCGCCACCGTGTCGGCACGCTTCTGGCGCGGCCGTTGCGCCTCTATGGCGGTGACGTGGCCGATGTCCCGCGCCTGCTGGAACAGGTGCGCCTGCCCGCCGAGTACGCGCGGCGCTATCCGCACCAGCTATCCGGCGGCGAGAAGCAGCGCGTCGCCATCGCCCGCGCTTTTGCGGCCAAGCCCTCGCTGGTGATCTGCGACGAGATCACGGCACCGCTGGATGTCAGCGTTCAGGCATCGGTCATCGCGCTGCTGCTGGACCTGCATCGCGCGCACGGCACCGCGTATCTGTTCATCACGCACGACCTCAATCTGGTGCGTCAGATCGCGCATCGTCTGGCGGTGATGCAGGCCGGCCGGGTGGTCGATGTGCAAAGCATCGACGCCATCGCCGCGGGCAGCGGCATCGCCTACACCCGCGAACTGATCGACGCGTTTCCCATCCTGGTTGGCCCCGTCCCTTTTGGAAAGACCGATGATGAGCCCTGATGACATCGTCGCCGGCATTGACCGCGGCGCCTGCCTGTCGCTGCTGTCGCGCATGGCGCAACACAAAAGCTACAGCCAGACGCCGGGCGAACGCGAACTCGCGGCCTTCATGGCCGAACAGATGCGCGGCCTGGGGCTGGAAGCGGAACTGACGCCGGTGCCGGGCGACCGGGTCAACGCGGTCGGACGCCTGCGCGGCACCGGCGGCGGTGCGAGCCTGCTGTTCAACGGCCATGTCGACACCAATCCGGCGACCGAGGGATGGACCGTCGATCCGTGGGGCGGCAAGGTCGATGCCGATTTCATCTACGGCATCGGCGTATCGAACATGAAGGCGGGCGACGCCGCCTATTTCTGCGCGGTTCGCACCCTGGTGGAGGCGGGCGTGCGGCTGAAGGGCGATGTCATCCTGACTTTCGTCGTCGGTGAATTGCAGGGCGGCGTCGGCACCAAGGCGCTGATGGACCAGGGACTGCGCGCCGACTACTTCATCAACGCCGAGCCCACCGACCTGCAGGCGATGACCATGCATGCCGCGGCCTTCACGTTCATCATCGAGCTGATCGGCAGGACGCGCCATCTGTCGAAGCGCGAGGAGGCGGTGGACGCGATCATGGCCGCGTGCGACGTGATTCCCCGGCTGAACGCGATGACATTCTCAGATGCGCCGAGCGCCGAACACGCCAGCATCAACCGGGTCCATGTCGGCGTGATGCACGGCGCGCTGGGCAAGGCGCTTGCCGAATGGCGCCCGGCACAGGTCGCGGACTATGTGCGCCTGCAGGGCTCCGGCCGCTATGCCCCCGGTCAGAGCGAGGAGAACGCGATTGCCGACATGCGCCGCGAACTCGACGCGCTGGAAGCGCGGTTCCCCGGACTGCAGACGCATCTGACGCCCGAGCGCACGCTGGGACGGGCGACGATGCCGCCGTTCCAGGTGGCGAAGGACAGCCGCATCGTTCGTGCCCTCAATGCCGCCTATCTGGCGGTGCGCGGCACGCCGCAGCCCACGGGCGCGATCCTGCCGCCAGGCTTCTACGGCACCGATGCGGGACACCTGCTGGAGCATGGCCACATGGAAGGCGTCGTCTGCGGACCGGGCGGACGCTACAACACCATGCCCGACGAGCGCGTCGACATCGACGATTTCATCGACATGGTGCGCATCTACACGCGGGTCATCCTGGAGGTCTGCGAGTGCTCGTGACGTCGTTGGCGCAAGCCGAGCGCCGATCCGGCTGCGTCACGCCGTGGCACCGCGTGTCTCGCGCGGCGAACGGACCGAGCCTCACGCTGCAGCGGGCTTCTCGTCCTGCGGGCCGCGGATCAGCAGCAGGCTGGCGATGACGCCGCCCACGCCGGCGACGGCGATGATGGCGGCGAAGGGAAACGCGGTGCCGTTGGCGAACCAGCCGGTCAGCGCGGTGGTCAGGATGCCCATGCCGAACTGGATCGCACCGAGGACGGCGGAGGCGGCGCCGGCCTTGCGGGGATAGGCCGAAAGCGCGCCGGCGACGGCGTTGGCGACAACCGCGCCGTTCATCGCGATCAGCACGAACAGCGGGGCCACCAGCCCGGCCAGCCCGCCGAACCCGGTCCAGGCATTGAACGCCAGCACGAGCCCGGAGATGCCGATCGCGGCGACGCCGTAGCGCAGCATCCGGTCCGGCCCGACCGTGGCCACCAGCCGGCTGTTGGCCGCGTTCATCGCCATCATGCCGATGATGTTAAGACCGAACAGCCAGCCATAGATCTGCGGCGGCACATCGTAGAGCTTGATGTATACGAACGGGCTGCCGGCCAGGTAGGCGTAGGTCGCGCCGTAGTAGAAGCCGCTCGCCAGCGCATAACCCAGCAGTCGTGGCTGCACGCCGAGCTGGCAGTAGCTGACCAGCATCTCGGTCAGGCCGAGCCGTGCGCGCATCGCCAGCGCGAGGGTTTCGCGGATCGTTGCCAGCCCGATCAGACCGCCGAGACCGAGAGCGGCCTGGACCAGGAAGATCCCCTGCCATTCCCAATGCACCAGCACGAAGCCGCCGAGCAGCGGGCCGAGCAGCGGGGCCACGCCCATCACGAGGATCAGCATGGACAGCATCCGCGCCGCCTGCTGCTTGGTGTAGAGGTCGCGCACCATGGCGCGTGCCAGCACCGGCCCGGCGCTGGCGCCGAAAGCCTGGAAGGCGCGCCAGGCGATCATCGCGCCGATCGAGCCGGACAGCGTGCAGCCGAGCGAGCCGACGGCGAAGATGAACAGTCCGAGTGCCGCAGGCCCGCGGCGGCCGTAGCGGTCGCCGATCGGCCCCCAGATCAGCTGCCCGGCGCAGAAGCCGACCAGGAAGGTGGTCAGGGTGAGCTGCACGCCCGACATGCTGACGCCGTAGGCATCGGCGATGGCGGGCAGCGCCGGCAGATACATGTCGGTGGACAGCGATCCGAGGCTCATCAGGCCGCTGAGGACGAACAGCAGGTTGAGCGGCGGCCGGGCGACCGCGGCGGATGCGGCATGCGCGCCGGACAGCAGCGACGGCGAGGACGACACTTCGGACATGCGCGATGATATGGCAGCCCATTGTGCGCTGCACAATGAAATCCTGGACCCGGTCAAGGCGGTGGGCGGCCGGCAGATCTGCGCCTGCCGCATTCGGCAGGGGAAGATCACGCGTGGGCCAGGCGAGGCGGTCGCCGGGCGTCAGGTGATCACGTCGGGCGCGGTGCGGCCGGTTCGTTCCCGGATGCCGGCGATGGCATCGGCGGCGGCGATGACCGGGGCCAAGACGGCCTGCGGGTCGCGATCGTGGCGCGCCGGATCGGGCTCGAAGGCTTCCAGATAGACCCGCAGCGTCGCACCCTGGGTGCCGGTGCCGGACAGCCGGAACACCGCGCGCGCATCGTTGGCGAACAGCACGCGCACGCCCTGGCGCGCGCTGACCGAGCCGTCGGTCGGGTCCTGGTAGGCGAAGTCGTCCGCCGCCGCCACGGTCAGCCCGGCAACGCTGCGGCCGGGCAGCGAAGGGATCGCTGCGCGGAGATCGGCCATCAGCGCATCGCCCACCTGCGTCTCGATCGCCTCGTAATCGTGCCGCGTGTAGTAGTCGCGGCCGTAGGTGTGCCAGTGATCGGCCAGGATGTCGGCCAGCGGCTCACCGCGCGCGGCGACGATGTCGAGCCACAGCAGCACCGCCCATAGCCCGTCCTTCTCCCGCACATGGGCCGATCCGGTGCCCGCACTCTCCTCGCCGCAGATCGTGACGCGGCCGGCGTCCAGCAGGTTGCCGAAGAACTTCCATCCGGTGGGCGTCTCGTAGATCGGCACGCCGCGGGCGGCCGCGACCCGGTCGGCGGCGCGGCTGGTCGGCATCGAGCGGGCAATGCCCACCAGCCCGGCGCGATAGCCGCGGGCGAGGTGGATGTTGGCGGCGAGTACCGCGAGGCTGTCGGAGGGCGAGACCGGCGCGCCGCGCCCGAGCACGATGTTGCGGTCGCCGTCGCCATCCGAGGCGGCACCCATGTCGGGCGCGTCCGGCCCGGCCATCAGCGCGAACAGCGGGGCGGCGTGGATCGGGTTGGGATCGGGATGGTGGCCGCCGAAATCGGGCAGCGGCGTGGCATTGACCACGGTGCCCGCGGGCGCGCCCAGCCGATCCTCCAGGATTGCCTTGGCGTAGGGGCCGGTGACCGCGTGCATGGCATCGAAGCGCAGCCGGAAGCCGCCGGCGAACAGCGCGCGGATACGGTCGAAATCGACCAGGTGCTCCATCATCGCGGCGTAGTCGGCAACCGGATCGACGACCTCGACCCGCATCCCGCCCAGGCTGGTGCTGCCGACGCGGTCGAGTGCCGGCGCCGCCCCGGTGGTGATCCGCCAGGCGTCGATCGTCCCGGTGCGGGCGAAGATTGCGTCCGTCACGGCCTCGGGTGCCGGGCCGCCATTGGCGACGTTGAACTTCAGTCCGAAATCGCCGTCCTCGCCGCCCGGGTTGTGGCTGGCGGACAGCACGAAGCCGCCGAACGCCTGGCGTGCGCGGATCAGGTTGGACGCGGCCGGGGTGGACAGCATGCCGCCCTGGCCGACGATCGCGCCGGCCGCGCCGTTCGCCGCCAGCATCCGCAGGATGATGCCGATCGCCGCGTCGTTGAAGAACCGCCCGTCGCCGCCGACGACCAGCGTGCGCCCCGCGACGCCGCCGACCCCGTCGATCACCGCCTGCACGTAGGTTTCGAGGTAGCCGGGCTGGCGGAAGGTGGCGGTCTTTTTGCGCAGGCCCGACGTGCCGGGCTTCTGCCCCTCGATCGGCCGTGTCGGAACGGTCTGGACGGTCATGCGGCACTCTCCCTTCGCGGATCGGTCATCGCACCGTCCAGGCCTCTGCCCCGGGGACGCGCCCGAGTCCACATCGATTCCGACCCAGCCGCCGGCCCGCGGCCGAGCCGCAGCCGGCGGCCGGGGATGCTCAGTGCGTCCAGCCCGGATAGCTGCCCACGTTCGCCCGCGTGACCAGGTGCGACGGCATCAGGATCATCGGGTCGGCCGGCTTCTTGCCCTGCATGATGGCGTAGCCGGTCTCCACCGCCAGCTTGCCCATGCCGTAGGGGTCCTGGCTGGCCGAGGCCTGGATCTGCGTGTTGCCCTTCAGCGCCGCGACGATGTCGGGCGCGCCGTCCACCGAGGTGATGACGATGCCCGTGCGGTTCAGCTGCCGCGCCGCGAGGTCGCTGCCGATGGCCTGCGGATCGTTGATGGTGAACACGCCGGCGATGTCGGGGAAGCGCGTCAGATAGCCCTGCATCACGTTCAGCCCGCCGTCGCGGGAGCCTTTGCCGTCCTGGTCGTCGGACAGGATCTTGATGTCCTTGTAGGCGCCCAGCACCTTCTTGCAGCCGTTCACCCGGTCGATCACCGCCGAGACCTGCGGACCGTTCTCGATGATGACGTTGCCCTTGTGGCCGATGGCGTCGGCCAGGAACTGGCAGGAGATCTCGCCCGCCTGGATGTTGTTGGTCTGCACCGTCGCATCGGCGCCCGCCGCCGCGACATCGACGCCGACCACGGTGATGCCGGCCGCTTCCGCCCGCTTCACCGCCGGCGCGATCGCCTTGGGATCGGCGGCGTTGACCAGGATCATGTCGACGCCGGCCGAGATGAAGTTGTCGATCTGCGTGAACTGCTTGTTGAGGTCGTAATCGGCCGAGGAGACGGTGACGGTCGCCTTCGGGTTGATCGCATGCACCGCGTCGGCGACGCCCTTGCCGACGGCGACGAAATACGGATTGCCGAGCGAGCCCACGGTCACGCCGACCGCGTTCAGGTCCTTGGCCGAGGCCGGTGCCGTGGCCGCGATGGCGACGGCCGCAAGCATGGCCCCGCCGGCCATCGACAATGTCTTGAGCATCGTGTGATCCCCCTCCGGCCTGTTTGATTGGCCCCGCGGCGGGCAGGCCATGCACCCGCCGCGAGGCATCCCTTGCTCAGGTGCGGGCGCTGCCCTGCAGGCGCGCGCGGTCCAGCGCCACGGCGCCGATGATGACCAGGCCTTTGATGATGAACTGCCAGATGTCGGAGACCCCGACGAGGGTCAGGCCGTTGGAAAGCACCGCGATGATCAGCGCGCCGACCAGCGTGCCCCAGATCGAGCCGATGCCGCCGACGAAGCTGGTGCCGCCCAGGATCACCGCGGCGATGGCATCGAGCTCGTAGCTCTGGCCGAGCTGCAGGCCGTTCGCGGCGTAGAGCCGGGCCGCCGACATCACGCCGCCGAGCCCGGCGAGCAGGCCGGAGACGGCGTAGACGAACAGCAGGATGCGCCAGACCTTGATGCCCGACAGCCGCGCCGCCGCGGGGTTGCCGCCCACGGCGTAGATCCAGATGCCCAGCACGGTGCGCCGCAGCACGTACCAGGACACCAGGATGACCGCGATCGCGATCAGCGCGAGCACCGGGACGTGCACGCCGGGTGCCAGCGGGATCGAGGCGTTGCCGATGAAGGCGAAGGGCAGGTCGGGGTTGAACACCGTTTTGTCCTCGCCCATCAGCCGCGCGAGGCCGCGCACCGCGGTCAGCGAGCCGAGTGTGACGATGAACGGCGGCAGCTTGCCGAAGGCGATCAGGCTGCCGTTCAGCAGGCCGAAGACCAGGCCGGTCAACAGCGCGGCCGGGATGCCCAGCAGCCCCCAGCCCGGCACCAGCGAGAAGATCAGCGCGGCCATCGCCGAGGCCGCCAGGATGCTGCCCACCGACAGGTCGATGCCGCCGGTCAGGATGACGAAGGTCATGCCGGCGGCGAGCACGGTGTTGATCGAGGCCTGCTGCGCCACGATCGAGAGGTTTTGCGCGGTCAGGAACCGCTCGTTGCCGAGGTAGTGGAACGCGATCGCCAGGATGAACAGCACCGGCAGCATCCCCAGCGACTGGATCAGGCTGCGCATCCGCAGCTGTCGGTTCGACACGCCCGCACCGCCGGCGGGCACGGCCGGTCCCGCGGTGACCGGCTCGCCGTTCGCGTCGTTCATGGTCGTTCCCCCTTTTTTTGTTGCTTCGGCTAGGCGGCGATGCCGGCGCCGTAGGCCATGATGTTTTCCTGCGTGATCGGCGCGCCGCCCGGGCCGCCGACCTCACCCGCGATGCGTCCCTCGCGCATCACCAGCACGCGGTCACAGATGCCGATGATCTCGGGCAGCTCGCTCGAAATGACGATCACGCCGATGTCGCGGCGCGCGAGTTCGTCGATGATCCGGTAGATCTCCGACTTCGCGCCGATGTCCACGCCGCGCGTCGGCTCGTCCAGGATCAGGACCTTCGGCCCGGTCTCCAGCCAGCGCGACAGCAGGATCTTCTGCTGGTTGCCGCCCGAGAGACTGCCCACCGACACCTCGGTGCTGGCGGCGCGGACGCCCAGGGCGGCGAAGGCAGCGGACGCGCGTCGGCGCCAGGCCGCGCGGTCGAGGATGCCACCCATCCGCGCGTCGCGGGCAATGACGCCGAGATTGATGTTGGTGGCGCAGGAGAGGTCGAGGAACAGGCCGAGCGTCTTGCGGTCCTCGGTCAGGTAGGCGAGGCCGGCATCCAGCGCGTGCTCCGGCGCCGCGATCGGCACCGTCCGGCCGGCCAGGATCACCTCGCCGGCGGTCTTGCGGTCCGCACCGTAGATCAGCCGCGCCAGCTCGGTGCGACCGGAGCCGACCAGCCCGGCGATGCCGAGCACCTCGCCCTGGTGCAACTGAAGGCTGCACGGGCGCACCCGGCGGCCGCCGTCGGTGATGCCGCGCACCTCCAGCAGCACCGGGCCGCGGCTGCCGTGCGGGTCGTGCGTCTTGGTGTAGAAGCTGGACAGGTCGCGCCCAACCATCATCTTGACCAGCGCCTCGGCGCTGAGCTGCTCGCGCGTCAGGGTGCCGACATAACCGCCGTCGCGCAGCACGGTGACACGGTCGGCAAGCTCGTACACCTCGGCCATGCGGTGGCTGATGTAGATCAGCGCGATGCCCTCGGTGCGCAGCTGGCGGACCAGGGCGAACAGCCGGTCGGTCTCGCGCGAGGACAGCGCGGTGGTCGGCTCGTCGAGCACCAGGATCTTGGATTTCGCGTGCAGCGCGCGGGCAATCTCGACCAGCTGCTGCTCGGCGATGGAGAGCGTGCCGACCAGCGTGTCGGGGGAGAAGGGCGTGCCCAGCCGGTCCAGCACCGACTGGCAGCCGGCCCGCATCGCGCGCCGATCGACGCGACCGCCGCGCGAGGGCTCGGTGCCGAGATAGATGTTCTCGGCCACCGTCAGGTTCGGCGCCAGTGCCAGTTCCTGGTAAATGATCGCGATGCCCAGCCGCTTGGCGGCGATCGGATCGGCGACGCTGACCGGCTTGCCGTCGATCAGCAGCTCGCCGCCCGGATCGGCCTGATAGGCGCCGGACAGGATCTTCATCAGCGTGGACTTGCCGGCACCGTTTTCGCCCATCAGCGCCAGCACCTCGCCGCCCCAGGCTTTCAGGTGCACGCCGTTGAGCGCCTTCACGCCGGGGAAGGTCTTGGAGATGCCGCGCATCTCGAGCCGCGGCACCACATCGGTTTCATGCGCAGTCATCGTGTCCTCCCCCCCCGGTTACCGGCCGTGCCGGCTGCGCGTCGTCATGTCCCGAACAGCAGGTCCTGATCGGGTCCGTAATTGCCGTGCAGCGGCAGCGTGGCCGCGCCCACGGCGGCGGCGTCGCGGCCGATGGTTCCGATCCGCAATGCCGGCGGCTGGCGCGCTTCCGGCACATGTTCGGCGAGCAGCGTGCGCAGACGCGCCACCAGCCGTTCGATCAGCGGGCGCGGCAGGTTGCCGTCCACCACGATGGCCTGCAGGTCGAGCAGGCTGGCGATCGACAGCAGCGGGTTGACCAGCGCGTCGGCGCAATCCTCCAGCCAGTCGCCCACGAGGCGCGGGTGCGCGACGATGGCATCCTCGAGCGCCCGGCCGGTCGGCACCGCCACGCCGCTCGCCCGCAGATGGCGGATCAGCGCGGTGATCGAGGCGCGGGTCAGCAGGATCTCGGACGGGCGGCTGGGCCGCGGCGCGGTATCGAGCCGGGACGGCGCGACCGGCATCAGGCCGATATCGCCGGCATTGCCGGTGCAGCCGCGGCGATAGGTGCCGTCCAGCACCAGCCCGCCGCCGACCGCACCGCCGAGATAGACGACGGCGAAATCGTCGAGCTCCCGCCCATGGCCCTGGAACAGCTCGGCCACCGCGACCGCCGTGCCGTCGTTCTCGACGAACACCGGCAGGTCGAGCCGGGCGCGCAGGCGGCCGGCGAAGTCGAACGCGTCCCAAGCCGCGCAGGTGGCTTGCGGGATGTCCAGCTCCCGCCGCCAGCTGCCCAGGTTGTGCGGCATCGCCAAACCGACGCCGGCCAGCCGCATCCGCGCGGGCGGCGCGAGGGCGCGGCGCAGCGCCGCAATGTCGTCGAGGAAGATGCGCAGCGCCTCCTCGGGCAGCGGGAGGGTCAGCTCGTGCTGCCGCGTTTGCAGCACCCGGCCGGAGAAATCCACCAGCAGGCTGGCGAGCGTGCGGCGGCCGAGCTTGATGCCGATGGAATAGGCGCCTTCGGGGTCCAGCTGCAGCAGGGTGGCGGGCTGGCCGCGCAGCCCGGTGCGCTTGCCGGTCATGCGGACCAGCTTCTGCTGTTCCAGTTCCTTGACGATCTGGCCGGCGGCGTTCTGCGTCAGGTTCACATGGCGGGCGAGATCGGCCTTCGACGCCTCCCCCAGCCGGCGCAGCGCGGCGAGGATGACGCGCTCGTTGAACTGGCGAACGATGGCCGAATTGCTGCCTTGTCCGGTCGCGGCCTGGTTCAACGTCCCCCCTCTGCCCGCGGCTCGGTGCGCGGGTTAGCCCAGTAGCGTATCGCCCGCCTGGGTGGCTGTCAATTCTTAATTCATCATGGGTTATTAAATAGGTCACGACGCTATGCGGGTCGGTGGCGGCGCCCTACGACGGGTCTTCCATGTCCTGCCGCTCCAGCACCGCCTTGGCGGCGTTGGCCTCCGCCATGGTCGCGTAGGTATCCAGCGTGACCTCGGTCCCATCCTCCTCGACGGCGATCAGCGTCCACAGGTGATGAGTTTCGTGGCCGGGGTCGAGCGGCTTGGTTTTGAAAATGCGCATTGCGGCAGTATGCGAAACGAAACGGGCCGGCGTCTAGCTGCGCTTGAAGAAGGCGTCGGCGGCGCTGCGATGGCGCTGCTTGCCGGCGATATCGGCCTCAACGCGGGCGATCTCCTCGCGCAGCTCGGCGATGTAGTCCTGCATCTCCTCGACCCCCAGCGTGTCCAGCACCAGCCGCTCCAGCCGGCGCCGCTTGCGGATCGGCAGCTCCTCCTCCTCCATCATCGCGTCCCCCGATCGTCACCCATGCGAACGCAGTATAGGGCGCCTGCGCGCCCTTGACCCACCCCCCGCCGCGCGTCATATCCCCGCTTTCCGCGCGAAGCTGTCGCGTCTTGCCCCTTTTGCGGTGCGGCGTTTCGGTCCGCGCGCGGTTCAAAGGTGAGATGCCATGACCCTGCCCCTGATGCCGAAGGCCACCGCCGTGTGGCTGATCGACAAGACCGCCCTGACCTTCACGCAGATCGCCGATTTCTGCGGCATGCATCCGCTGGAGGTGCAGGCGATCGCCGATGGCGAGGTGGCGCAGGGCATCGTCGGCTACGATCCGGTGGCGAACAGCCAGGTGACCGCGGACGAGATCCGCCGCTGCGAGAAGGACCCCGAGGCGCGGCTGAAGCTGCTGCCGACGACGCTGCCGGCGCCGAAGCGCCAGCGCGGCGCGCGCTACACGCCGGTTGCCAAGCGCAACGACCGCCCGGACGGCATCGCCTTCCTGCTGCGCAACTACCCGCAGCTGACCGAGGCGCAGGTCGGCAAGCTGCTGGGCACCACCAAGGAAACCATCCAGAAGGTGCGCGACCGCACGCACTGGAACAGCGCCAACATCAAGCCGCGCGATCCGGTGATCCTGGGCCTGTGCAGCCAGACCGACCTGAACGCCGCCGGTGGCGGCAGCCAACGAGCGGCTGGCCGCGCGAAGGGCGGGCGGTGCCGCGCCCGCCGCCGCCGCGAGACCGAGGAAGCCGCCTGAGCCGCGGCGGCTCGCCGTCAGGCGTCGCTCAGTCGGCGTGTCGCGGAGCCGCTCCATCTCTTCCTTCAGCTGCAGTTTCTCGAGCTTGAGCCGGGCAAGGGCCTCGGCGTCCGGGCGGGGCCGGTGGTCCTCGTCGGCGATCCGGCGTCTCCAGGCTGGCATGACGGTCCTTCAAGGCCTCGATACGGGACTGCAGGCTCATGGAAGCTCCTTCGCTGGTTCCTCGTTGGGGCAGTGTCCGCCGCGGCGTTTTTGCGGTGCGTTCTTTTGGCGCGGTGCCGGCGTGACACGGAACGGTAACGCGGAAGCCGGGCGGGATGCCAGCACGAATGCGCGTCCCGGGCGCCGCCGGCCGGCGTGCCTGCAGCGCCGGATTCCGCCATGACTTCCGGTGGCGCCGTGCTATGGACCGGCCATGCTGACCGACCGCGATTCACTGCTGCGCAAGCTGCACGAACTGCGCAGCGAGCACCGCGACCTCGACACCGTGATCGCCCGGCTGTCCGAGCAGGGCGCGATCGACCAGCTGCACCTGCAGCGGCTGAAGAAGCGCAAGCTGCTGCTGAAGGACGAGATCTCCTGGCTGGAAAGCCGGCTGATCCCGGACAGCATCGCCTGATGGCCGCCGCGATGCAGGAGCCGCCGGCGGCGCCGCTGGTCGGCATCATCATGGGCAGCCAGTCGGACTGGGCGACGATGCGCCACGCCGCCGAGACGCTGGCCGCTCTGGCCGTGCCGCACGAAACCCGCATCGTCTCGGCCCACCGCACCCCGGACCGGCTGCGCGGCCTATGCCGACCGCGGCGCGCGGGCGCGGGCTGCGGGTCATCATCGCCGGGGCCGGCGGGGCGGCGCACCTGCCGGGCATGTGCGCCGCCTGGACGCCGCTGCCGGTGCTGGGCGTGCCGGTCGAGATCCCATGCGCTCAAGGGCATGGACAGCCTGCTGTCGATCGTCCAGATGCCGGCCGGCATCCCGGTCGGCACGCTGGCGATCGGCCACGCCGGCGCGGTCAACGCCGGCCTGCTGGCCGCCGCCATCCTGGCCGGCACCGATCCCGCGCTGGCCGCGCCGCCTGGATGCCTGGCGCGCCGCGCCAGACCGAGGCGGTGGCGCCGGCGCCGGTTTCCGGCGCCGATGCGACCGTTCCCGCTGCCGCCGAACGCCACGATCGGCATCGTCGGCGGCGGCCAGCTCGGCCGCATGTCGGCGATGGCCGCCGCCCGGCTCGGCTATCGCTGCCACATCCTGACGCCCGAGGACGACAGCCCGGCCGCGCAGGTCGCCGCCGGCGGTCAACGTTGGCGACTACGAGGACCCGGCCGCGCTGCGCGCCTTCGCCGCCGCAGGTGGACGTCATCACCTTCGAATTCGAGAACGTCAGCGCCGAGGGGCTCGACCTGCTGGCGTCGCTGAAGCCGGTCCGCCCCTCGCCCGCGATGCTGCGCGTCAGCCAGGACCGGATCGTCGGAGAAGAGCCTTCCTCAACCGCGCCGGCGTGCCCACCGCGCCCTGGCGAGCCGATCCGCTCGCTGGCCGAACTGGAAGCGGCGGTCGGGCGGATCGGCCTGCCCGCGGTGCTGAAGACCACCCGGCTCGGCTACGACGGCAAGGGCCAGGCGATGCTGCGCACGCCCGACGATCTGAAGCGGCGGCTTCGGCGTGCTGGATCCCAAGCCGCTGATCCTGGAGGGCTTCGTCGATTTCGCCTGCGAGATCAGCGTGGTCGTGCGCGCGCGGCGCCGATGGCGCGATCAGCAGCCTTCGACGCGGTGGAGAACCGCCACCGCGACCACATCCTGGACGTCACCCTGGCCCCCGCCCGCATCGCGCCCGCGGTCGCAGGCTGCCGCGCAGGCGATCGCCCGGCGCGTCGCCGACGCGCTCGACCTGGTCGGCCTGCTGGCGGTGGAGATGTTCGTCGCCGCGACGGATCGGTGCTGGTCAACGAGATCGCGCCGCGGCCGCACAATTCCGGCCACTGGACGATCGACGCCTGCCCGGCCAGCCAGTTCGAGCTGCATATCCGCGCCATCGCCGGCCTGCCGCTGCCGCCGGCCGTGCGCCACTCCGACGCGGTGATGAAGAACCTGGTCGGACCCGAGGAGACGGCGCTGCTGGCCGGCGATCCTGGCCACCCCCGGCCTGATCCCGCATCTGTACGGCAAGGCGGAGGCCCGCCCGGGCCGCAAGATGGGCCACGTGACGCGCCTGTTTCCGCGCGGCACCCTGCCGGCCGAGGAAGCCGCAATCGAGGCCGTAATCGCGCCGGTGATCGGCCGGTAGCGCGGCTCAGGCGTTCGGTGCGCCGGTCAGGTGGCCGCGATACTGGGCCCGCAGCGCGGTCTTGAGCAGCTTGCCGGTCGCGGTGTGCGGCAGGCTGTCGACGAACACCACATCGTCCGGCATCCACCATTTCGCGATCCGGCCCGACAGGAAGTCCAGGATAGCGCTGCTTGTCGGGGCGGCTCGGGCTTGCGCTGCACGATCAGCAGAGGCCGTTCCTGCCAGGTGGGATGCTCGACCGCGATCACCGCCGCCTCGAACACGTCGGGGTGCGACGACGGCGAGGTTCTCGATCTCGATGGAGGAGATCCATTCGCCGCCCGACTTGATCACGTCCTTCAGCCGGTCGGTCAGCTGCACATAGCCGTCGGGATCGATCGTCGCCACGTCGCCGGTGCCGAACCAGCCGTCCGCATCGATGACCTGCCGCCCTCGCCTTTGAAGTAGCCCGAGATCGACCCAGTTGCCGCGCACCTTCAATTCGCCGACCGTGGTGCCGTCATGCGGCAGCGTCCTCACCGTTCGGACCGACGCAGCCGCAGTTCCACGCCGTAGACCTGCCGCCCCTGCTTGACCTGCATGTCGACGAGGCTCGCGCGTGGTCGGCCCCGTCGTGCTTGGCCAGCGGCGACGCCGGTCGTGACGATCGGGCTGGTTTCCGTCATGCCCCAGGCATGCAGCAGGAAGACGCCGAGCAGGTCGTGGAACTTCTCGATCGTCGCGCGCGGCGGCGCGGTGCCGCCGGCGAACACGCGCCGCAGCGCGAGGCGCGACAGATCGAGCCGCGTCGCGATTGGCCTCGATCCAAGCGAGCAAGTTCAGCCAGATCGTCGGGATGCCGCCGGCCGTGGTGCACCGTTCCTGCTCCAGCAGCATGAACAGGCTTTCCGGATCGAGCTTCGGGCCGGGCAGCACGAGCTTCATGCCGCACATCGCCGCGGCGAAAGGGATGCTCCAGGCGTTGGCGTGGAACAGCGGCACCACCACGAGGACGGTGTCGCGCGCGCTGAGAGCCAAGCCCATCCACGGCACAGGCGGCGAAGGCGTGCAGCACGGTCGAGCGATGACTGTACAGCACGCCCTTCGGATTGCCCGTCGTGCCGGACGTGTAACAGAGCGTGCGAGGCGGTGTTCTCGTCGAACGCTGGCCACGCATAGTCGGGCGAGGCGGCGCCGACCAGCAGTCCTCGTAGCACAGCAGCGTGCTCGACCTCAGCGGCCGGCATGTCCGCCGTGTCGCACAGCGCGACCCAGCCGCGGACCTGCGGCAGATGCGGCGCCAGCTGTTCGACCAGCGCGGTGAAGACCGGCTCGAAGAACACGACGCCGTTGCTCGGCGTGGTCGATGATGTACTGGATCTGATCGGGGAACAGGCGAGGGTTGACGGTGTGCAGCACGCGGCCGGCGCAGGTCACGCCGTAATACAGCTCGAGATGTCGAAAGCCGTTCCATGCCAGCGTTGCGACGCGATCACCGAAGGCCACCCCCAGCGGCATCGAGCGCGTTCGCGACGCGTTTTGCGCGCGCAGCGACCGCCGCGTAGGTGCTGCGGTGCACGATGCCGTCCTTGTCGCGCGAGACGACCTCCCGCGCGCCGTGCAGGCCGGCCGCGTAGTCGACGAGGTTGGAGACCAGCAGCGGGCGCTGCTGCATCAGGCCGAGCATGGTGTTCCCCCATCATTTTGCGCCTGACGCGAAACGATGCGGGAGTTGGCCCGCCTTAGCAACGGAAATCAGTCGTGGATGAACACCGCCTCGATGTCGCCGACATCGATGCCGAACTTGGTGCCCCAGGCGCGGTTCATCATGATCTTCGGCGCCACCAGCCAGGACCAGTCGTCGAAATCGACGGTGTGCGGGCTGCCGCTCTTGGTCAGGTCGAAGGTGTAGTGCATCCGGTAGGCGTTGCCGGATTCGCGGCCCACCGTCTCGCCCACCACTTCCGGCGTCTTGCCGATCCAGGTGCCGTCCGGGGTCCTGGTGAAGGTCCAGTCGCGGTCCTGCGTCTTGCCGTCCTCGAACACGTAGTGCTCGTGCAGGGTCAGCACCTTGCCGTCCCAGTGGCCGTCCTCGTCGGCGGTGAACTGCCGCACCACGTCCCCGTTGCGCGAAAAGAAGAAGCCGTAGCCCTTGGAATGGCCATTGTAGACATCCTCCAGATGGAAGACGGGGGTGCGGTCCGCGAACGCCGTGACCGGCTGGCGCGCCGCGCAGCCGGCGGCCAGGACCGGCAGCAACAACAGAACGTATGGGCGCATGGTTACCTCTGCCTATCCTGTGCTTAACGCAGGATGGGGTCGTTCGGATGCAGCGCCAGTGCCTGCCACGGCCGGCTTACCCGGCGACCGCCAGCAGCACGACGCCGGCGCAGATCAGTCCGAGCGCGCCGAGCCGCAGCGGGCCGAGCACCTCACCGAAGGCGTAGTGGCCGATCAGCGCGACTGCGATGTAGGAAACGGCGGTGAACGGCAGAGCCACCGACACGGGGATGCGGCGCAGCGCCACGATGTAGAGCAGGGCGGCCGCGCCGTAGAGGCACAGGCCGACCAGCGTGCGCCAGTCGAGGAACTGCGCCACCAGGCCGGGCGCCCCGGCACCCGCCTTCAGCAGCGTCTGGCCGATCACGCTGGTGGCAATCGCCCCGGCCAGCAGTCCCCAGTACGGCGTCAACGTCCTGATCCTTGTCCACGGCCGCTAGGCGGCGACAGGGTTCATGGCTGCCGTGGGGCAGCAGGTCCCGCTATTCCCTGGTGCGGCAGGGTTTTCGATTTGGGTGTAATACTTGGCGCGCAATCCGCTGTTCGCCGAAACCTGGTCGCACGACCGGCCGGTCGGCGAATGTGACCACTTCCGGCTTCACACGCGCAAGGACCGACCGCGATGGATCATGCTGACTATGTCGGACGCAGCGAGACGCGCAGCGACACGGTGTGGCCGCTGCTGCTGCGCGGGCTGGCGGCGACGCTGGATGTGCCGGAGCCGGCCGATGGCGTTCTGCCGCCGCTGTGGCACTGGATGCTGTTCCAGGATTGGGTGCCGGGCGAGGGCCTCGGCCCCGACGGCCATCCCCGCCGTGGCGGCTTCCTGCCGCCGGTCCACGATCTGCCGCGGCGGATGTGGGCAGGCGGACGGGTCGGATTTCCCGGCATGCTGCGCGCCGGCGACCCGGTGACCCGCACCAGCACGATCCTGAGCGTGCAGGAAAAGACCGGCGGCTCGGGCCGGCTGGTGTTCGTCACGGTGCGGCACGAGATTGCCGGACCGGCGGGGCCTGCGATCACCGAGGAACACGACATCGTCTATCGCGGCACCGAGGGCGAGGCGGTGAAGCCGGCAGCCGCCGCGCCCGCGCTGCCCGAAGCGGCCTTCGCGCGGACGGTGATGCCGGGGACCGTGCTGCTGTTCCGCTACTCGGCGCTGACCGGCAACGGGCATCGCATCCACTACGACCTCGACTACGTGACGCGGGAGGAGGGGTATCCCGGCCTGATCGTGCATGGCCCGCTGCAGGCGACCTGGCTCGCCGACCTGGTGCGGCGGCAGCGCGGCGGCCACCTGCGCAGCTTCAGCTTCCGCGGCCGCCGCCCGGCCTTCCACGACAACCCCCTGACGCTGGCGGGATGGGAGGCGGACGGTGCGATCCGCCTGGAGACCCGCGACCACCAGGGTGCCGTGTGCATGACGGCCGAGGCTGTGGTCGCGTAGGGGCCGATCCCGCTCAGCCGGCACGCTCCACCCGGCACAGCAGGCAGCCGGGCTTGGCGGTGTGGATGTTGACGAATGCGGTGCGTGGATCGGCCAGCGCCCGCGCCAGCGGAGCGTCGATCGCCTCGCCCTCGGCCACGTGCCCCAGGTCGTAGAGGCACATGTCGTCGGCATCATAGGCGCGCACCGAAACGAGCCGGGGCCGCACGATCTCGGCCACGTGATCGGCATGATCGTAGCGTTCGCAACGATCGGCGTGGATGAAGATCGGGCTCGGCGTCCAGTAGATGCCGCGCGGCCCGGGCAGGTTGTAGGAGCCGAGCAGCACCGCCGCACCCGGCGGGGCATCGCGCAGGCAGTGGCGGCAGGGCGCGCCGGCCGGGCCGGCGGTTATGCGGCGCAGCGCATTGCCGGCATCGTCCTGCATGGTGGCGCGGAAGCGGTCGGCGGTTTCGGTGGGCATCGGGATGCAGCGGAAGGCGAACATGGCGGGCTCCTGAGCGTGCGGTTGGACGGCCCCGCTTGTCGTCGATCCGCACCGCGCGCGCCTTCCGGCTGTTGCGCCGGCACTGCCGCGCCGCGACCGGGGCGCGCATCCGCATTTGCCTGCCCGGCTGGTTTCCTGCATCTACGGCGGAGCAGGACCGAGGGACCTCATGGCCTTTCTGACCGAGCCCGAACCGCCCCGCGGTGTCGCCTTGCCGGTGATGCCGGGGGTGCGCCGCATCGTCGCCGCCAACCCCGGGCCGATGACCTATCACGGCACCAACACCTACCTGCTGGACACCGATGACGGGCTAGCGGTGCTGGATCCCGGCCCCGATCGCACCGAGCATGTCGAGCACATCCTGGAAGCGACGGACGGCGAGACCATCGGGCTCATCATCCTCAGTCACACGCATCACGACCACCTGGGCGCGGTGCCGGCGTTGCGTCGCGCCACCAGCGCGCCGGTGGCGGCGTTCCATACCAGTGCCGATCCGGCGTTCAGCGCCGACATCAAGCTTGGTCACGGCGACGCGGTCGCCGGGCTGACGGCGCTGCACACCCCGGGCCACTGTTCCGACCATCTGTGCTTCACCGTGCAGATCGAGGGCGTCCCGACACTGTTCAGCGCGGACCATGTGATGAGCTGGTCGAGCAGCATCGTCAGCCCGCCTGATGGCGACATGGCGGCGTATTTCCGCAGTCTCCGCCTGGTGCTGGAGCGCGAGGACGCGATTTACCTGCCCGGCCACGGGCCGCCGCTGCCGCAGCCGCACGGGCTGGTGCGCGACCTGCTGGCGCACCGCCAGATGCGCGAGCACGCGATCGAGGCGGCGCTGCGCGACGGGCCGGCCGACATCGTCGCCCTGCGCGAGCGGCTGTATTCGCAGACCGACCCCAGGCTGCGGCGGGCCGCCGAACGCAATGTGCTGGCCCATCTGCTGAAGCTGGAGGCCGAGGGCAAGGTGCATCAGGACGGCGAACGCTGGACCCTCGGGTAACCCACGCCACGCCTGTGCGACGCCTTGGCCGACTGCTCCTGCGCCTGCTGACCGGCTTGCTCGTGCTGCTGCTGTTGCTTGGCGGTGGGGCGGCCGGGGCCCTGTGGTGGGCACTGCCCGGTACCCACGAGACCGCGCACATCCCAGGCCTGTCGGCGCCGGTCTCCATCAGCTTCGATGCCGACGACATCCCGCGCATCCGCGCCGCCAACGCCCTGGATGCCGCCGCGGCACTGGGCTTCGTTCATGCGCGCGACCGGATGTTCCAGATGGACCTGATGCGCCGCGCCGCCGCCGGCCGGCTGTCGGCGGTTTTCGGCAGTGCGGCGCTGGACTACGACCGGCTGATGCGCACGCTCGGCCTCGCCCGCAGCGCCGAGGCCGACTACCAGGCGCTGCCTGCCTCGACCCGTGCGATCCTGGCGGCCTATGCGCGCGGCGTGAACGCCTGGATCGCGCGGCGCGGCCGTTTCGCGGCACCCGAGTTCCTCGTGCTGGGCGCGCCCGAGCCGTGGGTCGGCACCGACTCGCTGCTGTGGGCCAAGACGATGGGCATGTGGCTGTCGGGCAACTGGCGGACCGAGCTGGCGCGGCTGGCACTGGCCGGGAAGCTGCCGCAGCAGCGGATCGACCAGCTGTGGCCGCCGCAGACCGACCCCGGCAATCCCGAGGCCCTTGCCGACCCTCGTGCGGCCGATCGCAGCTTTGCGGCAGCGGCCCGGCGGCTGCTGGCGGTGCTGCCGGGATTTCCGGCGCCGTTCACGCAGCCGTCGCACGCCTCGGACGAATGGGCGGTGGATGGCGCGCACAGCGATACCGGCGCGCCGCTGCTGGCCGGCGACCCGCATCTGGCCTTCGACTTTCCGGGGCTTTGGTATCTGGCGCGCATCGACACGCCGGGCGGCGTGCTGGCCGGCGCCACCGCGCCCGGCGTGCCGTTCATGGTGCTGGGCCACAACGCCCATATCGCCTGGACCTTCACCACCACCGGCGCGGACGTGCAGGACGTGTTCGTCGAGACGCCGACCGACGCCACGCATTACCAGACGCCGGACGGGCCGCGCGCCTTCGGCACACGCCAGGAGCGCATCAAGGTGCGCGGCGCGCCCGACGTGGTGATGACGGTGCGGAGACCCGGCATGGCCCGGTGATCAGCGACCTCGATCCACGGCCCGGCGGCCCGGTGCTGGCGGTGTCGATGGCCAACCTGATGCCCGGCGACACCGCGGCGGCGGGGCTGCTGGCGCTGAACGACGCGACGGACGTCGCCGAGGCCGGCAAGGCGGCGGCGGCTGATCACCTCCCCGGTGCAGAACCTGCTGGTCGCCGACCGCGACGGCATCGGCCTGTTCGTCACCGGCCGGGTACCGGTCCGCCGCGGCGGCGACGGCAGCTGCCCCGGTGCCCGGCGCCGACGGCGCCATGACTGGAAGACGCTGGTGGGCGGTGTTGCGCTGCCGCACTACGTGGCGCCCGCCAGCGGGCGGCTGGTGAATGCCAACGAGCGCGTCGCGCCGCCGGACTTCCCGGTGTTCCTCGGGCGCGACTGGTTCGGCGACTGGCGCGCGCGAGCGCATCCGCCAGCTGCTCGACCGCCATCCGAAGCACAGCGTGGCCGAGTTCGCGCGCATGCAGGTCGATACGGTCAGCGCCTATGCCGCGCAGTTGCTGCCGCGGCTGCGCGCGATCCCGCCACCGCCCGGTGCCGCGGGCCGGGCGCTGGCGCTGCTGGCAGGCTGGGATGGCGAGATGGCGATGGACCGGCCGCAGCCGCTGATCTTCAACGCCTGGATGCAGCGGTTCCGCGACGCGGTGCTGAGGCGCGCCGGCGTGCCGCCGGCCGATGCCGGTCCCAGCGAGGAATTCGTCGCCTTCGTGCTCTCGCCTGCCGGCGCCTGGTGGTGCGGCGGCGACTGCACCGCGATGCTGTCCGACGCGCTGGTAGCGGCCACCGGAGCGCTGGCGGCTCGCTACGGCGACGACCCGGCCGCCTGGCGCTGGGGCGAGGCGCACCGGGCGATCTTCGCGCATCCGCTGGTCAGCCGCCTGCCGCTGGTCGGCAGCCTGGGCGTGCTGAGCATTCCCGTGCCCGGCGACGGCTCCACGCTCGATCGCGGCGGCACGCCGTGGGACGGCCTCGATGCCGTGCATGGCGCGTCCTTCCGGGCGGTATACGACCTGTCGTCTCTGGACCGCAGCAGGTTCATGATGGCGCCCGGCCAGTCCGGCAACCTGCTGAGCCCGCATGCCGACGATTTTTTGGTGCGCTGGCGGGACGGCGACACCATCTTGCTGGGGCCGGCCGCGGCGGCGCATCGCCGCGACCATCACCTTAACCCCCACGGGGACGCCATGAGTTACGGTCTGAGCATGATCGAGGACGATCTTCTGACCCGCGGCGTGCTGACCCGCCGCCTGCTGGCCTGGTGCGTGGACGTGTTCCTGCTGGCGATCGTGCTGGCGGCGTTCTGGACATCGGGCCTGGTCTTCGGGATCATGACGCTGGGCTTCGGGCTGCCGCTGCTGGGCCTGATGCCGCTGGTGCCGCTGGCTTATCACTGCCTGTTCATGGCAAGCGGACTGTCCGCCACGCCGGGTCAGGCGCTGATGGGGCTGCGGGTGCGGCGCAACGACGACATGGGCCGGCCGAAGCTTCGCGCAGGCGGTGGTTTCCACGCTGATCTTCTACCTGACGCTGGCGACATCGGGCCTGCTGTTGCTGGTGGCGCTGTTCACCGTCCGCCACCGCACGCTGCACGACCTGCTGAGCGGACTGGTGGTGGTACGCGATCGGGCGTTGACCCCGCCGGCCGGGTTCTGGAACATGCCGGGTGGCCGTTTTCCCACCTGATGTGAGTCTGGTGCCTTTCCCGCGATGACCTACAAGCCGCCGCGCCGCCCGCAGTTCTTCTATACGACGGCGCCGCTGCCCTGCCCGTACGTGGCCGGGCGGACCGAGCGCAAGGTCGTCACCGAGATCACCGGGCCGGACGCCGACCAGCTGCACGACCGGCTGTCGCGCGCCGGGTTCCGCCGCAGCCACAACATCGCCTATGCCCCGGTCTGCCCGTCCTGCCAGGCCTGCGTGCCGATCCGCATTCCCGTCGCCCGTTTCCAGCCCGACCGCACGCTGCGCCGCATCGCACGCGCCAACGCCCTGGTCGAGGCGTTCGAAGTGCCGGCCCGCGCCACCGCCGAGCAGTTCCAGCTGTTCCAGCGCTATCAGCGGCAGCGCCATGGCGACGGCGACATGGCGACCATGAGCTTCTACGACTACCGCGCGATGGTCGAGGACACCCCGATCGAGACGCTTCGTGGTCGAGTTCCGCGATCCCGACGACCGGCTGGTCGGCGCCTGCCTGACCGACCGGCTGGGGGATGGGCTGTCTGCGGTCTACAGTTATTTCGCGCCGGGGCTGGAGAAGCGGTCGCTGGGCACCTTCACCATCCTGTGGCTGATCGACCGCGCCCGCGCGCTGGACCTGCCGTATGTCTATCTGGGCTACTGGGTGCCGGAGAGCCGCAAGATGGCCTACAAGGCCCGCTTCCGCCCGAGCGAGGTGCTTGCCGGCGGCGCGTGGCGGATGCTGACCGACGCCGATCTGGCACCAACCGGCGCGCTGGTGCCGGAGACGGCGGGGTAGCGCCGCCTACCCGCCCAGGAAGGCCGCCCGCACCGCGTCGCTTGCCGCCAGGTCCCTGGCCGGGCCAGCGGCGGCGACCCGACCCAGCTTGAGCACGACCGCGCGCCCGCATACGGCCAGCGCCTTCGCGGCGTTCTGCTCGGCCAGCAGCACCGAGGTGCCGGCCGCGACGATCGCCGGGATGCGGCCCAGCACCTCGTCGGTCAGCCGCGGCGACAGCCCGAGCGAGGGCTCGTCGAGCAGCAGCAGGCGCGGCGCATCCATCAGGGAACGCCCGAGGGCGAGCATCTGCTGCTGCCCGCCCGACAGCTGCCACGCCGGGGTTGTCTGCCGCTCGGCCAGGGCAGGGAACAGCGCATAGACCTGCTCGGCGCGCCGTGCGCGCAATCGCGCATTGCCCCAGCAGGCGACCAGGAGGTTCTCGCGCACCGTCATTCCCGGGAAGGTCCGCCGACCCTCCGGGCAGTAGCCGATGCCCAGGCGCGCACGGCGGTCGGCGCGCAGCGCCTCGACAGCGGCGCCGTCGAACCGGATGCGCCCCGCGGCCGGCCGTAGCAGGCCGATCACCGCCTTCATCAGTGTGGATTTGCCCGCGCCGTTGGCACCGAGCAGCGCCACCGCCTCGTTCGCGCCGACATCGAGGTCGATGCCGCGCAGCGCCGGAACCGCGCCGTAGCGGACTTCCAGCCCCGTCACCGCCAGCAGCGGCGCGGTCATGCGGGAATGCCCGAGGGAGTGCCCAGGTAGGCCTCGATCACGCGCGGGTCGGCCTGCACCTCGGCGGGCGTGCCGGCGGCGATCAGGCGGCCCTGATCGAGGCAGATCATCCGGTCGGCGAGCGGCGCGAGGAAAGGCATGTTGTGCTCGATCACCAGCAGCGCGATGCCCTGATCGGCGAGCAGGCGCAGCCGGGCGGCGAGGTCGGCCTGCTCGGTCTCGTTCAGCCCGGCGGCGGGTTCGTCGAGCAGCAGCAGGCGCGGCGCGGCGGCGAGGGCGCGGGCGATCTCCACCCGCCGGGCGATCCCCGGCGGCAGGCCGCCGGCCGGCGCCGCCGCATGCTCTGCTGCTCCCAGGCTCTCCAGCAGCGCCATCGCCGCGCCGCGTGCGGCCGCATGGCGAGCCCCGCGGGGCGCGGCGACGGCGACATTGTCGAGGGCGGACAGGTCCGGCACCAGGGCCGGGGTCTGGAAGCTGCGTGCCACCCCCGCCCGGGCGATGTCGTGCGCCGCCGTGCCGGCGATGTCGCGGCCGGCCAGCACGACGCGCCCGGCATCGGGCGGATAGATGCCGGTCACGACGTTCAGCAACGTGGTCTTGCCAGAGCCGTTGGGGCCGATCAGGCCCAGCACCTCCCCGCCGCGCAGATCGAGCGAGACGTCGTCCAGCGCGCGGACCCCGCCGAAACGGCGGTGCAGGCCCTCGACCGTCAGCAGCACACCCTGGGGCGGCTGCACCCGCGTCGCCGCCGGGGCCGACGGGGCGGGCGGCGGCAGCGGTGCGGGCGGCGCCGAACAGAGGCGGGCGAGCAGCCGGTCCGCCGTCTCCATAAGGCCGCCGGGCAGCGCGACGACGACCAGCAACAGGATGCAGCCATAGGCCAGCAGGTAGTCGTCGCGCAGGAAGCGCGCCCACTCGGGAAGCTCGATGACCAGGACGGCGCCGGCGATGGCGCCGGCGACGCGGCGGCGGCTGCCGATCACGGCAATGGTCAGGCAGGTGACCATCACCGGAAAGCCGAGCACGTCGGGCGACAGCACGCCGACCGCGTGGACGGCGAGCGAGCCCGCGAGGCCGGCATAGGCCGCGCTCAGCAGGAAGGCCGCGAGGCGCAGCAGGCCGATGTCGATGCCGACCGCGCGCGCCGCCGCCGGATGGGTGCGCGCGAGCGCGAAGGCGTTGCCGAGGCGGCCGCGTACCGCCAGCCAAGCAATGAGGCCGCCCAGCACCACCAGCGCCCAGGTCAGCAGCGCCTGCCCCAGACTGCCGGCGATGGCGTGGCCGAACAGCGATGGCGGCGGCACGCCGCCGATGCCGTTGGCGCCGCCGGTCACGCTTTCCCACTGCGTCGCCAGCAGCAGGGCGATCTGCCCGATCAGCAGCGTCGCCAGCGCGAAGTAGTGGGTTTGCAGGCGCAGCACGGGGATCGCCACCAGCAGTGCCAGCAGCACGGGCAGCCCGACGCTGGCCGGCAGCGCAGCATCGAAGGGGATGCCGTAGCGCACCGCGAGGATGCCGGAGACATAGGCGCCGATGCCCATGAACGTGCCCTGCGCCAGCGACAGCGCGCCGGCCTGGCCGAAGATGAAGCCGTAGCCGAGCGCCAGCAGCGCATAGACGCCCGCCGTCGCCAGCACGCGCAGCGCGTAGTCGGAGGCGTGCGGCAGCACGAAGGCCGCGTAGGCGAGTGCTGCCAGCGCCAGCGGCAGCACCGCCCCGCCGCGCGCCAGCGGCGTCTGCCACGGCAGGCGTTTGCGACTCATGGCCGCTGGCGGGCCGCCTCGCCGAACAGGCCCTGCGGCCGCGCGACCAGGATCAGCAGCACCGCGATGTCGAGCACGATCTTCGACGTGGTCTGCGAGAAGACGGTGTCCGATTGCGGCATCCGGAGCAGCGCCGGGACCAGCAGCGGCAGGCTGGGATACAGCACCTCGAACGCCGCGATCAGCAGCGCGCCGGCGACCGCGCCGGGAATGCTGCCCCAGCCGCCGATGACGACGGCGATGTAGGCCTTGATCATGTCGTCGCCGCCCGATGTCGGGGTGACGAAGAAGGCGTTGGCCAGCAGCAGGCCGGCCGCACCGGCCAGCGCCGCGCCGACCGCGAAGGTGCCGACGATCATGCGATCGACAGGGATTCCGATGGCCATGGCGACATCGCGATCCTGCGCCGTCGCGCGCAGGCGCCGCCCGACCTGGGTATGGGCGAACAGCGCATGCAGTGCCGCGATCAGCAGCGCCGCCACGCCGATGATGGCGAGCGACTGCACGCTGGCGTCCACCCCGCCGATATGCACCCGCCCGCCGCCCAGCAGCGGCGGGGTCGCCAGCGGCTCGGCGCCGAACAGCCGGTTCGCCAGGTTCTCGAGGATGATGCCGACGGCGATGGTGCTGATGAACACCGCCTCGGGCGGGCGGTTGCGCAGCGGCCGGTACGCCACCAGCGCCACGATGGCGCCGAGTGCCGCCATCCCCAGCAGCAGCGGCGGCAGCAGCGCGAGCCCCGGGACGGGCATGACGCCGGCCAGCACGACGCCGGCGAAGCCACCCGCCATCACCAGATCGCCCTGCGCGAAGTTCACCGCACCGGTCGCGTTCAGGATCAGGACGAAGCCGAGCGCGATCAGCGCATAGGCGGCGCCGAGGGCGAGCACCTCCACCAGAAGCTGCGAGACGGCCATCGGCCCGATGCTGCTTCAGGATGCGTGGTCAGGGAGACGTGACGGGGAAGTCGTAGTGCTTGGCAACCACCGGCACGCGGGATTTGCCGTCGAAGCATACGATCACCGCCGAATGCGCCATATTGCCGTGACCGTCGGACTTGTAGGTCATCGCCAGGCCCTTGTAGCTCTCGGTGGACAGCGCCTTGGTGACATCGGCCGCAGTGGTTGCACCGTGCGCCACGGCGTCCAGCACCATCATCGTCGCGTCGTACTGGCCGAGGCCGAAGGCGTCGGGGTCGCTGTGGAACGCGGCACGGTAGCGTGCCAGAAAATCCTTCATCGCCGGGGTTTCGGCCGAGGCCGGCGAGGAGCCGGTTTCGGCGCAGACGCCCTTGATCTCCGACGGGTCGAGCAGCGCCACGGTCGCCGGCTGCGCGAGGCCGGAGCCGGCGACGATCGGCAGCGTGTTGTCCATCGCCGCCGCCGCCTTCAGGAACAGCGCGGTGGGACCGCCATGAAGTTGCAGAAGAAACGAATCGGCGCCGGCCGCGACCGCCTTGGCGATCACCGGCTGCATGTCCTTCACGCCGACATCCAGCGCGTCCTCATAGACCGGCGTGATGCCGGCGGCGGCCAGCGCCTTGTCGATCTCGGCATGTCCGCTCTGGCCGTAGGCCGTGGTGTTGTAGATCACCGCGGGCTTCTTGATGTGGTGCGTCTCGATCGCGTACTGCACCTGCGCGCCCTTCACCACGCTGTCGGCGGGGAAGAAGCGGAACACGTAAGGGTTGCCCTTCTGGGTGACGGCCGCGGTGCCGGACATCGTGGTGAGCGGCACCTTGTGCGCCAGCGCGATCGGCATCATCGCCAGCATCTGCGTGCCCAGCATGGAGGCGACGACGGCGGTGACGTCGCCGTCGGACAGCGCGCGTTCCAGTGCATTGACGGCGCCTTCGGGCGAGGTGCCGGTATCGGTCACGGCGAAGCGCGGCTGCACGCCGGGCGGCGGGTTCCGCAGCGCGAGCAGCGCGCCGTCGCGCTGGCTGCTGCCCTCGGCGGCGAGGAAGCCGGTGACCGGCACCAGCACCGGAATGTCCGGCATGGCGGGGGCGGCGTGCGCTGGCACACACGGGGTGCCGGCCAGCAGGGCGAGCGCGCAGAGTGCGTGATGGAATCTCATGCTTCTAACCATGGGTCACGTGTACCGCGGGCAGGCGGCCGCCGTTCCAGCGGCCATCCAACGCCCGCTCGATCTGCGCGGCGAGTTGCAGGAGCAACCCGTCATTGGCCTGCTTCGACAGCGCCTGGATGCCGAGCGGCAGGCCGTTCTCGTGCTGCGCCATCGGCAGCGAGATGCCCGGGATGCCCGCGAGATTGCCAAGCGGCGTGTAGGCATACATGCCCCACAGCTTGTGGAACCAGTCGCGCACGCCGTCGGTCTCGTTGAGGGTGATGTAGTCCAGCGTGCCGATCCGGTGCGTCGTCATGGTGGAGATCGGCGTGAGCAGGATGTCCCAGTCCTCGAAGAACGCACCGAACCCGCGCGAGAGCGTGTTGGCGGCGAACTGCATGTCGGCCCGTTCCGTATAGGGCATGGCGATGCCGGCTTCCCAGATGCGGTAATTCATCGGCTCGACCAGTCCGGCGGGCGGGCGCGCATGGCCGCGTGACCGGGCCAGCCGGTCGATGGTCTGCGCGACGTTGGTGATGTAGCAGTCGGTCTGCGCGGTGTAGGCGGCGCGGAAATCGACCGCGGGCGTCGCCCAGGCGACGTGGTGCCCCAGCCCTTCCAGCAACGTCCCGGCACGTTCCAATTCGGCGACGATGTGCGGGGTTGAGCGATAGTCGCCCCATTCGTGCGACAGGGCCACGCGCAGCCGGCCAGGATCGCGTGCGATCAGTTGGGTGTACGGCTCGGGCGCGGTCCAGAACGGCATGAACTCTCCGGGCGCCCCGCCGCGGCAGGCATCGACGAAGGCGGCGGTGTCGCGCACCGTTCTGGTGTGGCAACCCTGCACCGAGACCATCGCGGTGAGGTCCGACATGCCGGGTGCGGCCGAGAACACGCCGCGCGACGGCTTCAGCCCGATGTTGCCGTTGATGCCGGCGGGAATGCGGATCGAGCCGCCGCCGTCGGTGGCGTGCGAGATCGGCAGCACGCCGGCCGCGACGCTGGCGCCGGTGCCGGACGACGATCCGCCGGCGGTGTAGGCACCGTCCCAGGGATTGTGCGTGACATAGAGCACCGGGTTCTCGGCCGAGCCGCAGGTGCCGAACTCCGGCGTGGTGGTGCGGCCCATGATGTTCAGTCCGGCGGCACGGATGCGCCCGGTCAGATGGCTGTCGGCGGCGGCGACATGACCCTGCATGAGCAGGGCGCCCATTTCCTGCCGCCTTCCCTTCAGCGTTGGCCCGAGATCCTTCATCAGATAGGGCACGCCCGCGAACACGCCGTCGGCGTCCATGCCGTCCTTAAGCGGATCGGCAACGACATCGTCGAACACCTCGATCACCGCGTTGAGCGCGGGGTTCACCCGGGCGATGGCCGCGGCGGCCTGGGCCGCGAGTTCGGCCGGCGTCACCTCATGCCGGCGGACACGCGCGGCGAGTGCGGTCGCGTCGTGCCGGACCCATTCATCCCAGCTCATCGCCATCGTCATGCCGGTGCACTTCCCGTTGCGGCTAGCCGGCCGACCCTAGCGCCGGGCGCCGGGAAATGCGAAGGGGGCGAAAGGAGGATGACGACCGATGCGCGTTCCGACCTGTTTTCTCGCGGTGCTGCCGCTGGCAATGCTGCTGACCGGCGCACCGCTGCCGGCGGCGACGGCGCAGGGGGCGACGGCGCAGGCGGCGCCGCCGCGCTCCATGCGCGCGTTCATTTCGGTGGCGATCGCGCCCGACGGCGCGCACATCGCCTCGATCGAAGGCGACACGCCGCCCGGTGGCGGCCAGCCGGGCATCATCGAGCTGGTGATCCGCGACGCCGACGGATCGCATCAGCACGACATCCGCCTGCCCTGCGGCAGGGTGCCGGAATGCACCCCGTCCGACCCGATCTGGGCACCCGACAGCCGCCACATCGCCTTCGTCCTGCGAACGCCGAACAGCCACGACCACGGGGTCTACAGCGTCGATGTGACGCACACCGATTTCATACGCGGCTGGCCGAAGCTTCTGCTGGCCTTCGACGGCACCATCGGCACGCTGCGCTACGGCCCCGACGGCACGCTGGCGATGCTGGCGACGGCGGGGGCGACGAAGGAAGTCGGCGCCACCGCGCCCGGCGCCACCGTGGTCGGCGACCTGGATGATGCGGCACCCGAGCAGCGCATCGGCGTGCTGCACGATGGCAAGCTGACCTATGCCTCGCCGCCCGACCTGTATGTCTACGAGTACGACTGGCTGCGCGACGGCAGCGGCTTCGTCGGCACCGCCGCCCATGGCAACGGCGACCAGAACTGGTGGGGCGCGAAGCTGTACGCGTTCAGCGCAGCAACCGCCGCGGCGCGCCTGCTGTTCGCGCCGCCGGTGCCGCAGCTGCAACTCGCGCTGCCCACCGTCTCCCCCGACGGCAGGGAGGTCGCCTTCGTCGGCGGCCTGATGAGCGACTTCGACGCGGTCGCCGGCGATGCCTTCGTGCTGAACCTCGACGACCCGCACGCCACCCCGCGCAATGTGACCGCAGGCTGGAAGGTGAGCGTCATATCGCTCGGCTGGGGGTGTCGCGGGGACACCCTGCGCGCCGGTTTGCAGGCCGGCAGCGAGACGCAAATGGCGACGCTGGCGACGACGCCGCAGGCCGCACCACTGTCGATCGACGCCTCGGGCGAGCAGCAGCTGCAGGCCGGCGACGAGCTGATCTCGGTCGCCTGCGCGTCGGGCCGCGCGGCGACGATCCACCAGGGTTACGCGACGCCGCCAGAAATCGCCGTCGGCCCGACCGGCAAATGGCAGGACGTGACCCATGCCAATGCCGGCGTGATGCCGCCGGCGGCGGCGCGGGCCCAGAGCATCGGCTGGCGACGCGACGGGTTCGACGAGCAGGGCTGGCTGCTGCTGCCCGCAGGGACGCCGCCTGCCGCAGGGCTGCCGATGGTCACCATCGTGCATGGCGGCCCGGGGGCGGCGAGCACGCCGTATTTCATCGGGCCCGGCCTGATCCGTACCCTGCTGGCGCACGGCTACGCGGTGTTCATGCCCAACCCGCGCGGCAGCTTCGGCCAGGGCGAGGCGTTCACCGCGGCAATCGTGCGCAATATCGGCCAGGGCGACCTGCCCGACATCCTGGACGGCATCGGCGCGGCCGAGCGGGCTGCCCCGATCGACGACCATCGGCTGGGGATCGGTGGCTGGAGCTATGGCGGCTACATGGCGATGTTCGCCGGCACGCAGACCAGCCGCTTCCGCGCCGCCTATGCCGTTGCCGGCATTTCCGACTGGCAATCCTATTACGGCCAGACCGGGATCAACGGCTGGCTGATCCCATTCTTCGGCGCCTCGGTCTATGACGACCCGGCAATCTATGCGCGATCCTCGCCCATCGCGTTCGTCAAGCAGGCGCATACCCCGACCTTCCTGGCGGTCGGTCAGAACGACATCGAGTGCCCGCCGCCGCAAACGGTCGAGTTCTGGCGGGCGCTGCGCACGCTGGGCGTTCCGACCAACGCCGTTGTGTATGCCGGCGAGGGTCACCATTTCCATGATCCGGCCCATGTCGCCGACCTGACGAATCGCGTGGTCGGCTGGTTCGACGCCCATCTCAAGTCCGGCGATGCATCCGCGGCGAGACCCCATCCGTAGGCGATGAAGGGGAAACGCTGCGCACAGGGGAGAACGCCGCGATGCGAACTCGCACGCTGGGCCGCACCGGCCTGACCGTATCCATCCTGGGACTGGGGTGCGGCGCCGTGGGCGGGCTGATGGTGCGCGGCAGCGCCGCCGACCGGGAACGGGTGGTGGCCCGCGCGCTGGAATGCGGCGTCAATTATTTCGACACCGCCCCGGCCTACGGCGATGGCCAGTCCGAGATCAACCTGGGGCAGGTGCTGGCGCGCCTGAAGCCGGCCTTGCTGCTGGGCACCAAGCTGCGCCTGAAGCCCGAGGACAAGGCCGACCTGACCGGCGCCATCACCGCCGGGATGGACGCCAGCCTGCAGCGGCTGGGGCGCGACCATGTGGACCTGTATCAGCTGCACAATCCGATCACGCATGACGGTGCGGGGGGCACCTTCACCCCGCGCATGGTACTGGACGCGGTGCTGCCCGCCTTCCAGTCGCTGCGTGCCCAGGGCAAGACGCGCTTCATCGGCATCACCGCCGTCGGCGACACCGGCGCGCTGCACGAGCTGGTCGAAGCCGGCGCCTTCGACACCGCGCAGGTCGCCTACAACCTGCTCAACCCGAGCATGAGCGAGCCGCTGCCGCCGCATTACCCGGGGCAGGACTACCGCCGCCTGCTGGAGCGGATGCAGGCGGTCGGGATGGGTGCCATCGGCATTCGCGCGCTGGCCGGCGGCGCGCTGTCGGGCACGATGGACCGCCACCCGATCGCCAGCCCGCCGCCCGAGCCGATCGGATCGGGGGAGGACTATGCCGCCGACGTCGCCCGCGCCCGGCGCCTCGCCGTGCTGGTGAGCGACGGGCACGCCGCATCCCTGCCAGAGGCCGCTGTCCGCTTCGCCACGGCCAATCCAGCCATCGCCACCACGCTGATCGGCATCGCCACGATCGCCGAGTTCGACGCCGCCGCTGCCGCCGTGGCGAAAAACGAACTGCCGCCGCAGGCGCTGGCCCGCCTGCGCACGCTGCGGGAGGAGATCGCCGCCGCCGCGGCCTGACCGCGCCTCACTTTCGTCCTCGGCGGCGCGCGGCAGGGTTGAGCCGGGCGGCCTGCCGCTCCATGTTGCACTGCGGTATTGAGCCGATGGCGCAGGCGGCGCCGAGATGGGGACGAAAGACGGATGCAAGCCACCGGCACGCCGAGCACGGTCATCGACGGCGAGATGGTCCTGGCGTCCCCCAGCACCATCCCGGCACCGGCCCCTGGCGCCGCCGAAGGGCGCACCCGCTTCACCCACCAGCAGATCCTTCGGGTCATCACCGGCATCCTGCTGTGCATCTTCCTTGCCGCCATCGACCAGACCGTGGTGATCCCCGCGGTTCCGGCGATCGCCGCCGACCTCAATGGCTTCAGCCACCTTGCCTGGATCGTGTCGGCCTATCTGCTGACGTCCACGGCGATGACGCCGATCTACGGCAAGCTGTCCGACATCTATGGCCGGAGGAAGCTGCTGCTGGTGGCGCTGGCGGTGTTCGCCGCCGCGTCGGTGCTGTGCGCGATCGCCGCGAACCTGACCCAGCTGATCGCCGCCCGCGCCCTGCAGGGGGTGGGCGGTGCCGGGCTGATGGCGATGGCGCAGGCGGCGATCGCCGATGTGGTGAGCCCGCGCGAGCGCGGCCGCTACCAGGGGTATATGGCGTCCACCTGGGGCATCGCCTCGATCGCCGGGCCGATCATCGGCGGCTGGGCGACCGATCATCTGTCGTGGCGCTGGATCTTCTGGATGAACCTGCCGCTGGCGCTGATCGCGATGCTGCTGTGCGATCGCGCGCTGCGGCTGCTGCAGCCGCGTCCGGGCAAGGTACGGATCGACTGGGCCGGAGCGGGATTGCTGACCGCGGCGATCAGCAGCTGGCTGCTGGTGCTGAGCTGGGGCGGCGTGGAGATGCCGTGGCTGTCGGCGCCGATCTTCGCGCTGGGCATCGGCGGCCTGTTGCTGATCGGGCTGCTGGTGGTGCAGGAACGCCGCTTCGTCGATCCGCTGCTGCCGCCGCGGCTGTTCGCCAACGCGGTCTTCGTGCGCGGCGTCATCATCGCCTTCTTCGGCGCCTTCGCGCTGTTCGGCGGCAGCTTCCTGCTGCCGCTGTTCTTCCAGCTGGTGCGCGACGTCGATGCCGCCGCGTCGGGCGCGCTGGTGGTCCCGTTCCTGGGGGCGAACTGCGTCGGCGCCTGGTGCGCGGGCGCGCTCGCCCGCCGCCGCGGCAAGATGAAGGGCATCATGATCGCCGGCCTGATCGCCTGCATCATCGGCTTCGTGCTGCTGGCCCTGATCGACGAAAACACCCCGCGCGCCGTGCTGGTGTTCTTCCAGTTCTTCCTGGGCTTCGGCATCGGCATGCTGATGCCAAGCGCCCTGGTCTGCGTGCAGAACGCCGCGAGCAGCCGCGACGTGGGGGCTGCGACCGGCTGCGTGCTGTTCCTGCGCTCGATGGGCGGCGCATTCGGCAGTACCCTTGTGGGTGCCCTGCTGGCCGGCGGCTTCGCCGAGCGGCTGCTCGCCATGGGCATCACCGCGCATATCGACCTGGGCGAGGTGCGCCAGCAGGGCAAGGCGCTGGACGGCGTGACCCCGGCGATGATGCCGCATGTGCACGCCGCGATGGCCGGCGCTTTCCACATCGCCTTCCTGGCTTGCGCCGCGGCGATGGTGGCGGCGCTGGTGGTCGCACTCGGGATGCGCGACCTGCCGCTGCGGACCGCATCCGCCAACGAGCCGGCGCCGCTGGCGCACTGACGAGCCCGGTCAGGCTTCGGGGTAGCGGATCGCCAGTACCTCCAGCCTTTCCGGCCCGCGCGGCGTGCGCACGATCACCTCGTCGCCGCAGCGCGCGCGCAGCAGCGCCAGCGCCACCGGCGAGCCGATGCTGACCTTTCCTTGCGTCATATCCGCCTCGTCCACCCCGACGATGGTGATCGTGCGTTCGTCGTCCTGTTCGGTGGCGTAGGTAACGGTGGCGCCGAAGAACACCCGGTCGCGCTGGGTCTGCGCCGCCGGATCGACGATCTCGGCGTGCGCGAGCCGGCGGATCAGGAAGCGCAGGCGGCGGTCGATCTCGCGCAGGCGGCGCTTGCCTTCCTTGTAGTCTGCATTCTCGCTGCGGTCGCCGTTGCTGGCGGCCCAGGCGACGATCTCCACCACCGCGTGCCGCTGCGTGCGCAGCGCGTCGCGCTCGGCGACGATGCGCTGGTGGCCGAGCGGCGTCATGTGGAACTTGCCCCCCGGCAGCAGCGGCGGCCCGGCGTCTTCATCGTCCTCGTCCAGCGGATCGGCGCTCATGGCGCGCCCTGGGCCGGCACGCCTTTCGCGGGCGCGCCGAACAGTTCCGCGACCCAGCGGCCGGTTGGCATCTGCTCGCACAGGGTGAGCACCGCGATCACGATCGGCACGCCGATGAAGGCGCCGAACAGGCCCCACAGGAAGGTCCAGAAGAACACCGAGAACAGCACCAGGAAGGGCGACATCGACAGCACGCTGCCGGCGATCAGCGGCTCCAGATAGCTGCCGACCATGAACTGGATCGTTTGCAGGCAGGCGAACACGAGGACGGCGCTCTGCCAGGTGTCGAACTGCGCGACGGCGAACAGCGTGGGAAACACCGTGGCGATCAGCGAGCCGATGAAGGGGATGTAGTTCAGCGCGAACGCCATCACGCCCCATTCGGGCGCCAGCGGCAACCCGCACAGCTGGATGAACGCCCATACCAGGACGCCGGTGATGGCGCTCATGGCGGTGCGGACCAGCATGTAGCGCCGCAGCTTGAACGCGGTCCGGCTGCCACCATGCAGGAGGACGCGCGCGCCGCCCGCCTCCATCCGGCGCAGCCTGGCCGCCACGACATCGACTTCCAGCAGACCGAGGATCACGTAGATCAGCGTCACCACCGAGAAACTGAGCAGGCCGTTCACCCGGCTGGCGATCTGCTGGAACAGCGTCAGCATCCAGCCGACGTTGAAATGCTCGGCCCAGACGCTGGCGACGACGATGTCGTGGTCGGCCAGCCAGGCATCGATACGCACATAGACCTGCTGAAACCGTGCGGCATCGGCGACGACGGCGTGGCCGACCCGGCTGAATGCCCAGGTGATGATCGCGAAGAAGCAGCCGAGCACCGCGATGGTGACGGCGAAGCTGATGGCGAGGGCCGCGAGCTTCGGCAGGCGCGCCTGCAGCATGGCCTGCAGCGGCCAGACGATGGCGATGACGAGCAGGGCGAAGGCGAGTGGTGCGAACACCGTCTGCGCGATCGCCAGCGCCGCGATCACCAGGATCACGGCGGACACGCCCAGCATCGCGCGACTGTCCACGGCCGGTGCCATTCGATACGATGCTCCTGCTGGCGAGCGCCACGTCGCCTGGGCGGCCGGTGCGCCAGTGAATCACGCGCCGCAAACGCTGTCGAGGCTGCGCGCGCCGTCCACAAGCCGCTTCACGCTTGCGGCCCCTGATGCTATCCGGTGCCGGCCGGTGGTTGCCTTCACGCCATCACGCGATCGAATTCCTTTCAGGAGCGGGCATGAGACGCGGCCAATGCGGATGGCTGTCCGGACGGAGGCGCATCGCCGTGCTGCTGCCCCTGTTGGCAATCGGCATCGCCGGCTGCGGCAAGCAGGAAAAGGCCGCGGCCCCCGAGCCGCGCCCGGTGCGCACGGTGACCGTCGCGCCCAGGAGCAGCGCGGAGACGGTGGTGCTGACCGGCCATGTCGAGGCCGAGGACCAGGCCGCCCTGGCTTTCCGCATCGGCGGTCGGATGACGCAACGGTTCGTCAATGTCGGCGACAAGGTCGAGACCGGGCAGGAGATCGCGCGCCTCGATCCGGTGAACGAGGTGAATGCGTTGCGGTCCGCGCAGGCCAGCCTCAGGGCCGCCGAAGCCGGGCTGACGCAGGCGCGGGCCGCTTTCGAGCGGCAGCGCACGCTGCTGGCGCAGGGTCATACGCCGCGTGCGCAGTTCGACCTGGCGGAGAAGGCGCTGCGCACCGCGGAAGCCCAGGTGGATGACGGCGAGACGCAGGTGCGAATCGCCGCCGACCGCGTCAGCTTCACCATCCTGCAGGCGGATGCCCCGGGTACGGTGATAGCGCGCGGCGCCGAGCCGGGCGAGGTGGTGCAGGCCGGCCAGATGATCGTGCAGCTGGCGCGCCAGGGCGGCCGCGACGCGGTGTTCGACGTGCCGGCGCAGGTGCTGCGCGCGGCCCCCGCCGACCCGCAGGTGACGATCAGCCTGAGCGACGATCCGGGCGTGACGACGATTGGCCGCGTGCGGGAGGTCGCGCCGCAGGCCGATCCGGTGACGCGCACCTTCCAGGTGAAGGTGGGCCTGACCGATCCGCCGGCGGCGATGCGCCTGGGATCCACCGTCAACGGCGTGGTGCGGCTGGAAAGCGACAAGGTGATCACCATCCCGGCCTCCGCCCTGACCGAGCTGAACGGCAAGCCCGCGGTCTGGGTCGTCGATCCGGCGAAGCTGACCGTGTCGTTGCATAATATCGAGACGCAGCGGTTCGATCCCGGCACCGTGGTCGTCGCGGATGGGCTGGAGACCGGCGACATCGTGGTGACGGCAGGGGTCCAGGCGCTGCATCCCGGACAGGCCGTCCGGCTGCTCGGGCCGGCTGCCTAGACGTGGGCTTCAATATCTCGGAGTGGGCGCTGCGGCACCGCTCCTTCGTCGTCTATCTGATGATCGCGTCCATCCTGGCGGGGCTGTCGTCCTTCAACAGCCTTGGCCGCAACGAGGACCCCGCCTTCGTCATCAAGACGATGGTGGTGCAGGCGGCATGGCCCGGTGCCACGATCGACGACACGTTGCAGCAGGTGACCGAGCGGCTGGAGCGCACGCTGCAGGAAACCCCGCACCTGGATTTCCTGCGCAGCTACACCAGCCCTGGCCAGACCACGATCTTCGTCAACCTGAAGGGCGCGACGCCGGCCAGCGAGGTGCCGGACATCTGGTACCACGTGCGCAAGAGCATCGGCGACATGCGTCACACGCTGCCGGCCGGCGTCGTCGGCCCCGGCTTCAACGACGAGTTCGGCGATACCTATGGCATCATCTACGGCTTCACCGCCGATGGGTTCGACCAGCGCGAATTGCGCGATTACGTCGACAAGGTCCGCTCGCAACTGCTGCTGGTGCCGGATGTCTCGAAGGTCGAGATGCTCGGCGCGCAGGATGAGCGCGTGTATCGTCGAATTCTCGATGGAGCAGCTGGCCGGCCTCGGCATCGACCGTTCGGCGCTGATCGCGGCGTTGCAGGCGCAGAACGTGGTCAGCCCTGCCGGGGTGATCCAGACCGGCGACGAGAAGCTGCTGCTGCGCGTCACCGGGGCATTCGAGTCCGAGGAGGATCTGCGCAACATCAACTTCGTCGCGGGCGGCCGGCTGATCCGGCTGCGCGACATCGCGCAGATCCGTCGCGGCTTCGCCGATCCGCCGCAGCCGATGTTCCGCGTCGATGGCAAGCCGGCGATCGGTCTTGCGATCGCGATGCGCGAGGGCGGCGATATCCTGGCGCTTGGCCGCAACATCGAAAAGGCGATGCGCGCGGATCACCGACGACCTGCCGGTCGGCATCGACCCGGTCTTGGTCGCCGACCAGCCGCATGTCGTCGAGCACGCGATCAGCGACTTCACCACGTCGCTGTGGCAGGCCATCGCCATCATCATGGCGGTCAGCTTCGTCAGCCTGGGCGCGCGGGCGGGACTGGTCGTGGCGCTTTCGATTCCGCTGACGCTGGCGATCGTGTTTCCGATCATGCAGCTGGCCGGCATCGACCTTCAGCGCATCTCGCTCGGCGCGCTGATCATCGCACTCGGCCTGCTGGTGGACGATGCGATGTCGACGATCGACGTGATGACGTCGCGGCTGGCGGCGGGGGCCAGCAAGGAGGCGGCGGCGACCTACGCCTACAAGACGCTGGCCTTTCCGATGCTGACGGGATCGTTCGTCACCGCCGCGGGCTTCGTGCCGATCGGCTTCGCCAAAAGCTCGGCCGGCGAATACACGTTCTCGATCTTCGTCGTGGTCGGCGTGGCGCTGATCGTCTCGTGGATCGTCGCCGTGCTGTTCGCGCCGCTGCTGGCGATCGTCATCCTGAAGAAGCCCGACACCGGCAAGCCGGTGAAGCCCAGCCGCATCATGGCGGTGTTCCGCCGGATGCTGGTCGGGGCGATGCGCGTCCGCTGGCTGACCATCGGTGTCACGGTCGCCTGTTTCGCCGTCGCAGTCCTGCTGTCGCCGCTGATCCCGCGGCAGTTCTTCCCGCCTTCGGACCGCCCGGAGCTGCTGGTCGATCTGCGGCTGCCGCAGAACGCGTCGATCTACGCCACCGACAAGGCGGCGTCGCGGCTGGATGCGCTGCTCCGCACCGATCCCGACGTGGCGAGCTGGAGCACCTATGTCGGGCGGGGCGCGATCCGCTTCTATTTGCCGCTGGCGGTCGAGCTGCCGAATGATTTCTTCGCCCAGGCCGTGATCGTCGCCAAGGACGTCGCGGCGCGCGAGCGGCTGCATGCGCGGCTCGAACAGGAACTGGCCAACGAGCTTCCTTCGGCGGTGACCCGCGTCTCGCCGCTCGGCCTCGGTCCGCCGGTGGGCTGGCCGATCCAGTATCGCGTCAGCGGCCCCGACATCCAGCAGGTGCGCGACATCGCGCTGCGCCTGGGCAGCATCGTGGCGTCCGACGCGGACGCGAGACAGGTCAATTACGACTGGATGGAGCCGGCGCGCCGGGTGCGCATCAACATCGACCAGGATCAGGCGCGGCTGCTCGGCCTGAGTTCGCAGGCGCTGGCCGGGGTGCTCAATTCGGTCGTGACCGGCAGCACGGTGACGCAGCTGCGCGACGGCATCTATCTGGTGGACGTGATCGCGCGGGCGACCGACGAGCAGCGGGTTTCGCTGTCCACGCTGCGCAACGTCCAGGTGCCGCTGACCAACGGCCGCACCGTGCCGCTGAGCCAGCTGGCGACCTTCAGCTTCGAGCAGGAATACCCGCTGATCTGGCGGCGCGACCGGGTGCCGACGCTGACCGTGCAGGCCGACGTGGCGGGCGGCGCGCTGCCCGAGAGCGTGGTCGCGGCGCTGGCACCCGCGGTCGAGAAGCTGAACGCCAGCCTGCCGGAATCGTATCACATCGCGGTCGGCGGCACGGTGGAGGAGAGTGCGAATTCGCAGGCCTCGGTGGTCGCGGTCGTGCCGCTGATGCTGCTGCTGATGGTCACGTTCCTGATGATCCAGCTGCAGAGCTTCAGCCGCCTGTTCCTGGTGCTCGCCGTCGTGCCGATGGCGATGACGGGCGTTGTCGCGGCATTGCTGATCTTCCAGCGGCCGCTCGGGTTCGTGGCGATCCTGGGCATCCTGTCGCTGATCGGCATGATCGCGCGCAACGCGGTCATCCTGATCGATCAGATCGAGGCCGAGCGCGCCGAGGGCAAGCCGCCCTGGCAGGCGGTGATCGATGCCAGCCTGTCGCGCTTCCGACCGATCATGCTGACGGCCATTTCCACCGTGCTGGGCCTGATCCCGATCGCGCTGACGATCTTCTGGGGGCCGATGGCGTTCGCCGTGATGGGCGGCTTCCTGGTCGGCACGGTCATCACGCTGATCTTCCTGCCGGCGCTGTACGTGGCGGCGTTCCGCATCAGGGAAACGCCGGCCCGTGCCGGCTGAGCGCCGCGGCGCAATGCTGCCCGCCGCGCTGGCGCGCGGGGCGGGATTCGCTGCGCTGTGGCTGGTGCTGGCGGGGTTCAAGCCCGGCGACGTCCCGGCGGCGCTGGTCGCGGTGGTGGCGGCGACCTGGGCCAGCCTGTCGCTGCTGCCGCCTGGTGACGGCCGCCTGTCCGTGGGCGGAATCGCGCGGCTGGCGCTGCGCTTTCCGTGGCAGTCGGCAGTGGCGGGCGCGGACGTGGCGTGGCGCGCCTTCGCACCCTCGCTGCCGCTGCGCCCGGGCTTCGTGACGGTGGCGCCGCATCTGCCCCCGGGCACCGCCCGCGACGCCTTCACCGCCTATGCCAGCCTGCTGCCTGGCACGCTGCCCGTGGAGACCACGGCGGAGGGGACGCTGCTGGTGCATTGCCTCGACACCGGCCAGCCGGCCGCGGCGCAAATGGCGGCCGAGGAAGCCCGCTTCGCCGCTGCCCTGGGCCGCCGCCCGGGGCCGGCGTCCGGAGGGCGCGCAGGCGATGGCTGAGTTCCTGATCGCCGCCGCGCTGTTCGTGCTGGCGATGGTGGCGGTGGGGCTGCTGCGGATCCTGCGCGGACCGGACGACGCCGACCGGATGATGGCCGCACAGCTGCTGGGCACCGGCGGCATCGCGGCACTGCTGCTGATCGCGGTGGGGACGGCGGTGCCCGCGGCGGTCGATGCCGCGCTGACGCTGGCGCTGCTCGCCGCCTTCGCCGGCGTCGCCTTCGTGAATGGCCTGTCCAGCCGGGACGCCGACCGATGATCCTGCTGCTGCGCGATGGCCTGACGGTCCTGTTCGTCTCGGCGGGGGCGGTGTTCTTCCTGGCCGGGACCGTCGGCCTGCTGCGCTTCCCCGACTCGCTGACCCGTCTGCACGCGCTGACCAAGGCCGACAATCTGGGGCTCGGGCTGATCGTGCTCGGGTTGCTGCCGCAGGCGGACGGGGCGCTGGCCGGGCTGAAGCTGGTCGCGGTGTGGCTGCTGGCGCAGCTGGCGGGGGCGACGGTGACGCAGATCGTGGCGCGCGCCGTGCGGCGGGGCGGCGGGCCGGCGTGATGTGGAGCCTGACGCTCGATGCCGTGCTGGCACTGCTGGTGCTGGGCGTGGCGGCCTGGACGATCGCGGCGCGGCGGGCGCTGCCGGCGGTGATCGGCTTCGTCGCCTTCGGCCTGCTGCTGGCGCTGGCCTGGGTGCGGCTGGCGGCGGTGGACGTGGCGCTGACCGAGGCGGCGATCGGCAGCGGCGTGACCGGCGCGGTGCTGATCGCCGCCGCCGCACGGCTGCGGCCCATCGAGCAGACCCGGACCGAGGCATGGCCCGGCGTGCCGGCCCGCATCGTCGCTGCGGTGCTGTCGGCGGCGGTGACGGCGGGGCTGGCCTGGCTGGTCCTGCTCCCCGCGGTCGCGCCGGCGCCGACACTGGCACCGGCGGCGGCTGCGCATTTGGCCGAGCTTGGCGTCGGCAACGCGGTGACCGCCGTGCTGATCGCCTATCGGTCCATCGATACGCTGCTGGAGAAGATCGTGCTGCTGCTGGCGCTGGCGGGCGTGTGGTCGCTGGCGAAGGATGGTCTCTGGGGCGGCGTCCCGGCCCCGCTGGGCCGCACACATCCGAACGGCGCGCTGGTGCTGCTGGCCCGGCTGCTGCCGCCGATCGGGATCGTGGTCGGGACCTACATACTGTGGGTCGGCGCGGACGCGCCGGGCGGTGCCTTCCAGGGGGCGGCGATCCTGGCCGCGATGTGGATCCTGGTAATGATCGCCGGGCTGCGCGAACCGCCCGCGACCGGCCGGCGGGGGCTGCGGCTGGCGGTGACGGTGGGGCCCGCGGTGTTCCTGGCGGTCGGCTTCGCCGGGTTCGCGCTGCCAGGCGGCTTCCTGTCGTATCCTGCCGGCTTCGCCAAGCCGGTCATCATTGCCGTCGAGGTGGCGCTGACCTTCTCGATCGCGGTGATCCTGGGGCTGCTGGTCGCCGGGCCACCCGAGCGGGCGGGGCCGCCGCGATGAGCCCGGCGACGCTGTACGGGCTGGCCGCGGCGGCGCTGGTGGGCCTCGGCCTGTACGGCACGATCGTGCAGCCGCAGCCGCTGCGGAAGATCCTGGCGTTCAACCTGCTGGGGGCCGGGACGTTCCTGCTGTTCGGCGTGATCGCGCGGCGCGGCGCGGCGGCGGGTATGGGCGGCGATCCGGTGCCGCAGGCCATGGTGATCACCGGCATCGTCGTCGCCTTCTCGGCGACCGCGCTGGCCGTCGCGCTGGTGCTGCGCCTGTTCGCGGCGACCGGCGGCACGACGCTCGCCCCGGATGCGCCGGCCGATCCCGCGGGAGACGCAGGCTGACCGCGTCGCCGGGCGGGTTCCTGCTGGTGCTGGCGGTGGTGCTGCCGGCGGCCGGCGTGGTGCTGTCGCTCGCGCTGTCCGGCCGCCGGGCCGGGCTTGTCGCGATGGCGGCGCTGCCGGCGGGGTTCGTGATCGCCATCGGCATCGTGGCCCGCGTATGGTCGGCCGGCGCGCCGCTGGTCTATCCGGTTGGCGGCTGGGCGCCGCCGATCGGGATTGCGCTGCGGGCCGACGGGCTTTCCACGGTGATGCTGCTGGTCACCGCGCTGGTGATCGGCGCCATCGGCCTGTTCGCGCGCGAAACCTTCACCGCATCGGCCGGGGGCCGGGCGCCGGTGGTGTTCTGGACCATGCTGATGGGCGTCTGGGCGGGGCTGAACGCCGTGTGGCTCGGCGCCGACCTGTTCACGCTGTATGTCGCGCTGGAGCTGCTGACCTTCGGCGCCGTGCCGCTGGTCTGCCTTGACGGCAGCGCCAGGACGCTGACCGCTGCGCTGCGCTACCTGCTGTTCGCGCTGCTGGGCTCGGTGCTGTACCTGCTGGGGACCGCGCTGCTGTATGGCGGCTACGGCACGCTCGACATCGGGCTGCTGTCGCATCTGGTGCGCCCCGCGCCCGTGGTCTGGATCGCCGCGTCGCTGATGACGGCGGGACTGATCGCCAAGACCGCGTTGTTCCCGCTGCATCTGTGGCTGCCGCCGGCCCATGCGGGCGCGCCCCCGGCGGCGAGTGCGCTGCTGTCGTCGCTGGTCGTCAAAGGCTCGTTCATCCTGATCGTGCGGCTGTGGTTCGACGTGCTTCCCGGGCTGCCGGGACAGGCGGCGGCGCAGGCGATCGCCGCACTCGGCGCCTGCGCGGTGCTGTTCGGCAGCGTGCTCGCGCTGCGGCAGGAACGTCTGAAACTGATGATCGCCTACTCGACGGTCGCGCAGATCGGCTACCTGTTCTTCCTGTTCCCGCTGGCATCGGTGCCGGTGTCGGTGGCGGGCGCCTGGAACGGCGTCGCGTGGACCGGCGGCATCATGCAGCTGGTTGCGCACGCGGTGGCGAAGGCGGCGATGTTCATGGCGGCGGGGCTGATCGCCGAGGCGCTGGGTCACGACCGGATCGCGGGCTTCGGCGGCATCGGGCGCGCGCTGCCGGTGACGGTGCTCGCCTTCGGGCTGGGTGGGATGTCGCTGATGGGCCTGCCCCCCAGCGGCGGCTTCGTCGCCAAGGCGATGCTGCTGACCGCGGCGGTCGCGGAAGGCCAGTGGTGGTGGGCGGTGGTGATCCTGCTGGGCGGCCTGCTGGCGGCGGGCTACATGTTCCGCGTGCTGACGCCGGCGCTGGCCGCCGTCCCCGCGCAGGTGCTGCGGCCGGTGGGGATGCGCCGGCAGGCGGTGGTGCTGTCGCTGGCGGTCTGCGCGCTGCTGCTGGGCCTGGTGCCGCTGCGGCCGTCGCAACTGCTGCAGATCGGGCGCCCGGCACAGGCCGCGGCGTCGGCGCGGTGAGCGCGCTGCTGGCCGCGGCACTGGGGCTGCCGGCGGCGATGCTGTGCGCCTGCCTGTCGCCGGCGCTGCGGGCGAGGATCGGCGAGTGGCTGCCGCTGGCACCGGTGCCGGCGCTGGCGGCTGCGGCGCTCTCGCGCGGCGCCGCGCTCGCCTTGCCGCAGTTTCTGCTGGGCATCCATCTGGCCCTGGACGGGCCTGGTGCCATGCTGCTGGGGGCGGCGGCGGCGCTGTGGATCGCTGCAGGGTTGGCGGCGGCCCGCTGGCTGCGGCGCCGTGCGGATGGCGGGCGCTTCGCGGTGTGGTGGCTGCTGACGCTGACCGGCAGCATCGGCGTGTTCATGGCCGCCGACCTGGTGGGGTTCTACCTGCTGTTCTCTCTGGTCAGCCTGGCGGCCTACGGGCTGGTGATCGACGACGCGACACCCGAAGCGCGCCGGATCGGCCTGATCTACGTCGCGCTGGCGGTGCTGGGCGAGGCCTTCCTGCTGATGGCCTTCGTGCTGCTGGCGCAGGCGTCCGCCGCACCCGGGCTGCTGATCCGCGATGCCGTGGCGGCGCTGCCGGCCTCGCCTTGGCGCGACGCCACGCTGGTCCTGCTGATCCTGGGATTCGGCGTGAAGGTGGGAATGGTTCCGTTCCACATCTGGATGCCACTGGCGTATCGCGCCGCGCCCATTCCCGCCGCAGCGGTGCTGAGCGGTGCAGCGGTGAAGGCCGGCGTCATCGGCTTCCTGCGCTTCCTGCCGCTGGCGACGGCGCTGCCCGGCTTCGGCGAGGCGATGATCGTCGCCGGCTTCGCATCCGCCTTCATCGGCGTAGCGATCGGCATCACGCAGCAGAACCCCAAGACCGTCCTGGCCTATTCCAGCATCAGCCAGATGGGCGTGATCATGGCCGTGCTGGGTGTGGCGCTGGCGGAGGGCGATACGTCCGCCGCGCTGCCGGTGGCGTTCTACGCGGCGCACCATACGCTGGTGAAGGGCGGGCTGTTCCTGGCCATCGGCGCGGCGCGCGCCCGCGGCGGGCGGCGGGCGTGGTCCGTGCTGGTGCCGGCGGCGATCCTGGCGCTGGGCATGGCCGGGCTGCCGCTGACCGGCGGCGGCCTTGCAAAGCTGGTGATCAAGCCTGCGCTGGGAGCGGGCGTGGTCGGGCTGGTGGGGACATTGTCCTCGGCCGGGACCGCGCTGCTGATGATCCACTTCCTCCGTCGCCTGGCCGCGGTGCGGGCGGAGGCGGCGACACAGTGGGAGCTGCTGCCCTGGCTGGCGACGGCGGCGCTTGCGGTGGTGCTGCCGTGGGCGCTGTACGGCACGGCGATGGGCGGCAATGCCGCCTATGCGTTGTCGCCAGCGGTGCTGGGGTCGGCGCTGTGGCCGATCCTGCTGGGCGGCGTTCTGGCGGCGGCGCTGTGGCGCTGGGGCGATGGTCTGCCGCGCGTGCCCGAGGGCGATATCGCGATTCTGGCGGCGCGGGATGCGGTCGGCGCGGGCAACGCCGTCGGCGCGGCAATGGAAAGGCTGGACGCGCTGCTGCGCCAGTGGCCGGTGGCGGTGGCGCTGCTGCTGGCGACGGCGGTGGTCCTGTTCGCACTGATGGCCGGGGCGGGATGAACGCCGGGGCGCGTCAAAGACCTTCCAGCAGCGGCGCCAGATCGAACGAGGAACGAACACCCAGATCGTCGGCGTGGCAGGCAAGGAAGTCGCCGCAGGCGCGGCGACCCTCGTCGCGCAGCATGGTCAGGAAATCCCATTCGGCGTTCATCTTCGACGACGAGCCGAGCTCGGTGAGCATCTCGCTGGAAATGCGGTGGATACGCATGCGGCCCCACATCGTCAGCTCGGGGATGTCGGAGGGCGGCAGCTGGCGGATCATCGCCATGCCGCGCAGTTCCTTCAGCAAGACCGAGTTGAAGGCGACCTCGTTGATCCGGTTGAGGATGCCGCGCGCCGTCGTCGGCGTCTCGGGCCGGTTGATCGGATTGATCTGAATCAGGATCGTATCTTCCGACTGACATTCGCGCACCAGCGGAACCATCGAGGGATTGCCGGAGAATCCGCCATCCCAGTAGCTCTCGCCGTCGATCTCGACGGCCTGGAACATCGTCGGGAGGCAGGCCGAAGCGAGCAGAACGTCGGGCGTGATCTCGGCGTTGCGGAACAGCCGCGCCCGACCGGTATGCACGTTGGTCGCGGTGATGAACAGCCGCACCGGCGCCCTGGTCAGGCGGTCGAAGTTGATGCAGGCGGCGAGGATGTCCTTCAGCGGATTGGCGCCGCTGGGATTGAGGTCGTAGGGCGAGAACATGCGGCCCATCAGGTCCAGCGCGACGAAGATGGGCGAGTGGTCCAGCGACCACCGCCCCAGCAGCACGTCGAGCGGTCCGCGCTGCAACGGACTGAGCTTCGCGGCATCACCGACGCTGCGCCAGAACCCGTGCAATGCGCGGCGCGCGCCCTCTCGGCCGCCGGCGACGTAGCCGTCCGCCAGCACCGCCGCGTTCATCGCGCCGGCCGACGTTCCCGAAATGCCGTCGATGGCCAGCCATTGCTCCTCCAGCAGGCGGTCGAGGACACCCCAGGTGAAGGCGCCATGCGACCCGCCGCCCTGCAGAGCGAGATCGATGAGCAGCGGTTCGCCGTTCTTCCGGGGTGGTTTGGGCGTGCTGGGACGTCTCATGGCCGCTCCTGACGTCGCGCACGAAAGCGCGCGGCGTCCGTGCAGGTGCAATATTTTCGATGCCGCAGCAAGGCCGCTCGGTGCACGACCAGAGCGAGCGACGCGGGCCTGATGCCGAGATCCGGGGTCATGTCCGATCCTGATCGAAGCCGTCAGAACTGCCAGAAGAGCGGAACGACGAAGGTCGCCACGACGAAAAACAGCAGCAGCAGCGGCAGGCCGAGTTTCCAGTAGTCGCCGAACTTGTAGCCGCCGGGACCCATCACCATCAGGTTCACCGGCGTCGCGACCGGCGTGAGGAACGCGCCCGCCGAAGCGACCGCGACGCACATGAGCACCGGGCGCGCGGAGATGTGCAGCTCGGCCGCCGCCGCGACGGCGATGGGAATGATGATCAGGGCGGTCGCGGTGTTGCTGATCAGCTGGCCGAGGATCGCGGTCAGCACGAACAGGCCGGCGAGCAGGGCGTAGGGGCTACGCTCGCCGACCATCTGCACCAGCGACTCGGCAAGCATGTTGGCCGCGCCGCTTTTCGCCATCGCGGTGGAGAGCGGGATCATCGCCCCGACCAGGATCACCGTTGTCCAGTTGATCGAGCGATACGCCTGATCGACGGTGACGACGCGGAACAGCACCATCGCGAAGGCGGCGAGCAGGCCGGCGATCACCGACGGCACGGCGTTGGTCGCAAGCAGCAGCACCATGCCCAGCAGCACGGCGATGGCGGTCTTGGCGCCAACGCCCATCGGCACCGCCTGACGGCGCACAATTTCCGGCGAGTCGACGACGAGCACGTCGGGATCGGCGAGATGCCGGTCCAGCGCCTCCCACGTGCCTTGCAGCAGCAGCGTGTCGCCCGGGGTCAGCGTGGTTTCATTCGCACCCAGATCCTCGCCGCGACGCTGCACCGCCAGGATCACGAGGTCGCCGCTGGGCGTGACCATGCCGGGGAAGACGGCCTGGCCGATGAAGCCGGAGCGCGGCGGGATGACGACTTCGGCGAGGCCGGAGCGGCGGTTGAACAGCGCGTCCGCCACGCCCTCAGGCGCGTCGCCCGAGCGGAACGCGAGGTGCTGGGCGGTGGCGAGGGCGCCCGCAGCCTCGGCATCGCCGCGGACGATCAGCACGTCGCCGTCGGCCAGAGCCGGACGCCGGAGCGGGCCGCCGCCGTTGCCGGCCTGGATCGCGACGAGGCTGAGGCCGGGATGGCCCGACAGGTCGATGGCATCCGGCGTGGCGCCGATCAGGTTGGAGGAGGCGCGGATGCGAAGCTGGAACAGTCCGTCATCCAGCCGGTACTGCTCGACCAGCGTGCGGGCGTGCTTGCTGAGGTCGGCGGGAATGGAGCGGCCGCTCCGCTCGGGCAGCAGCCGCTGGCCGAAGAACACCACGATGGCGATGGTGCCGACGATGAGCGGGATGCCGGCGACAGCGAAGGAGAAGAAACCGAAGGGCGGCAGGCCGGCATCCACCGCGGCTTCCGAGACCAGCACGTTCACCGGCGTTCCGGTCAGCGCGAGCAATGATCCGGAATGCGAGGCGAACACCAGCGGCATCAGCAGTTGCGACGGCGCGCGCTTGAGGCGCACCGCCATCACCACGACGACCGGCAGCAGCGCCGCGACCGCGCCGTTGACGCTGATCAGCGCGGTCAGCAGCGCCACCAGCGACATCATCAGCACGATCAGGCGCGTGCGGCTTTGTCCAGCCCGGGCGATCAGGCCCTGGCCGGCCCAGGCGGTGACGCCCGTCGCATCGAGGCCGGCGCTGACCACGAACAGCGAGGCGATGAAGATGACCGCGGGATCGCCCAGGCCGCCGAGGGAGTCGGAGAGCGATGTCACGCCAGTGAAATAAAGTGCCAGCGCGGTGCCGAGGGCCACGAGCACGACCGGTATCGCGTTCCAGACGAACAGGACGACGATGCCGACGATGATCGCGAAGGTGATCGTGATGTGGCTCATGCGGCTGCGTCTGCTCCTGTCGTCGGCGCGCGCAAGGCCGTCAGAGGCCCCAAGGGCGCTCCAGCGCCTGCCGCGCCGTAACGAGGCGCGTCCATAGCACGCACGGCACTGCAACATAGGGCACGAAAGCCACGCGACCGTTGCGGCCGCCGGCGTTACCCGGCCGCCAGGAACGCCTCCAGCACCGCCATGAAACCGGCCGGGTTATCGGCATGGACCCAGTGCCCGGCATCCTTGACCGTGACGAAACGCGCCGCCGGGAACAGCCCCCGGATCAGCGGCTTGTGGTCGGCGCGGATGTAGTTGGACCGCGCGCCGGCCACGAACAGCGTCGGGCCGGCATAGGCGGCACCCGGCGGGAGCGCCGGCCAGCCGCCGATATCGGGCATCGCGGCGAGGATCTCGCGCAGCCCGATCCGCCAGTGCGGCGGTGCACCGAAGGCGAGGTTCTGCAGCAGGAAGGCGCGCACGTCGCGCTCGGGCACCGCGGCGGCAAGGGCGGCGTCCGCCGTCGCCCGCGTCAGCGCCTCGGTCAGCGGCAGCGCCGCCATCGCCGCGGCGTAGTCGGCCGAGGCCGGGGCATAGACCACGGGCGAAATGTCCGAGACCAGAAGCCGCGTCACTGCATCGGGCCGGGTCAGCGCGACGCGCATCGCCACTTTGCCGCCCATCGAGTGACCGAGCAGCGCGCAGGGCAAGGCCGCCATTGCCGCCAGAGTCTCCAGCACGTCGGCGGCCATGGTATCGTAGTCCATTGCCGGCGCATGGGGACTGTCGCCGTGGTTGCGCATGTCGAGCGCGACCACCCGCCGCGTCGCCGCCACCGCGCGCTGCACGGCGCCGAAATTGCGCGCCTGGCCGAACAGCCCGTGCACCAGCACCAGCGGCGGCCGTTCGCCGGCCGCCCCGGTGTCGAGGGCGTGCAGGATCATGCCGGTCGCCTGCCGCCCCGGCCGGGCCAGGCGGCGATGCCGACGCCGGCCAGGATCAGCGCCGAGCCCGACAACAGGTCCGGGGTGAACGGCTCGCCCAGCACCAGGTTGGACAGCACCAGCCCGATGGCGGGCGTGGCCAGGAAGCCCACCGAGGTCACCATCGTCGGCAGTCGCACCGTTGCCTCCATGATGCACCAGGTGCCGACCGGCCCGGCGAGCAGGCCGATATAGGCCATCGAGCCCCAGGCGACCGGACCCGGGCCGAACCGGCCGTGCGGCGCTTCCCACAGCACCAGGGGGGCCAGCACGACCGTGGCGATGGCGAAGCACCAGGGCAGCAGGGCGAACATCGACTGTCGCGGCGGGAAGCGCCGCACCATGATGATGGCGATGGCCCAGGACAGGCTGCAGCCCAGCAGGAAGACGTGGCCGATCACCACCGAACGGTCGTGCCAGGCGATCGCCCATGGCCCGATCAGCACCACCACGCCCACCAGCCCCAGCACGGCGGCCACCCAGCGCCGCAGCGGCACCGCCTCGTTCAGGAACACCAGCGACAGCGGCACCACCCAGATCGTCGTGGTGTTGGCCAGGATGGCGGTTCGCCCGGCCGGCACCCAGGCGACCGCGACATGCACCAGTGCGAAGAACAGGCCGAGCTGGAGCAGCCCGACCGCCAGCACCGCCGGCCAGTCCTGCCGCCCCGGCCGGCGCAGCCCGCCGCGCAGGGCGACGAGCGCGAGCGCGGTCAGAAACGACAGCCCGGCCCGCGCCTCGGCGAACCACAGCGGCGTGGTGCCGTGGATCAGCGCCAGCTTGGTCAGCGGCCAGGCGCTGCTGAGCAGCACCACCGAGACCGCCATATGGACCAGCCCGACCAGCGGCAGGCGGGCACTTGCGTCCGCCGGCGCCGCGGCGACGGCCGGCGCCGGGGCGGCGGCGGTCGGCGGCACGGTTCAGGCGACCTGCAGCATGATCTTGCCGATGTGCGCGCTGGTCTCCATCAATCGGTGCGCGGCGGCGGCTTCGGCCAACGGGAACACCGCATGGATCACCGGGGCGCAGCGGCCGGCATCCAGCACCGGCCAGACGGTTTCCCGCAGCGCCGCGGCGATGGCACCCTTCTGGGCCGTGGTGCGCGGCCGCATCGTCGATCCGGTGATGGTCAGCCGCCGCGTCATGACGTGCAGGAAGTCGAACGTGTCGACCTTCGAGCCTTCCAGGAAGGCGATCTGCACCAGCCGCCCGTCCATCGCCAGGCAGCGCAGGTTGCGCGCGATGTAGGGCGCACCGACCATGTCGAGTACCACATCGACGCCGCGGCCGTCGGTCAGGAGCTTCACCTCCTCGACGAAGTCCTGCTCGCGGTAGTTGATCGCCGCGGTGGCGCCCAGCACCACGCAGGCGTCGCATTTGGCAGCGGTGCCGGCGGTGGCGAACATGCGGGCGCCGAAAGCGTGGCCGAGCTGAATGGCCGTGACGCCGATACCGGAGCTTCCGCCGTGGATCAGCGCGCTCTCGCCATGCTTCAACCGGCCGCCCTGGAACAGATTCGCCCAGACGGTGAAATACGTCTCCGGCAGCGCTGCTGCCCTGATCGGGTCGTAGCCGGTGGGCCAGGGCAGGCATTGCGAGGCCGGGGCGACGACGTATTCGGCGTAGGCGCCGCCGTTGGTCAGCGCCGCCACCCGATCGCCGATCGTGAGGCCGCCGACCGCTTCCCCCACCGCCGCGACCTCGCCGGCGGCCTCCAGGCCGATGATCGGACTGGCGCCGGGCGGCGGCGGATAGTGGCCCTGGCGTTGCGCGATATCGGGGCGGTTTACCCCGCAGGCGAGCACGCGGATCAGCACCTCGTCGGGCTTCGGCACCGGCACGGGGCCGGTCGCCGGCTTCAGCACCTCCGGGCCGCCGGCGCCATCGGCGGCGATGTAGGTCATGCTGTCCGGCAGTGTCATCGGGGCGGCTCCTGGTAGGTGGGTGGGCAAGGTTCGCTGCGGCGCGGCCAGCGTCAAGCGGCCGGTCGGGGTTTGGCGCTGGTCGCTCCCCCGGGGCTTTGATATGCAGGCGGCATTATATCGGCGGGCGCGGCCGCGCCAGGCCCGAACGATCCTGCCGAACGATCCGGGGAGAGCCGCATGACCATTCGTGTCCGACGCCTGGCGAGCGGTATGGCCGCCGCCGCGGTCATGCTCGCCGGTGTTCTGCTGGGTGGCGCCCTGCTGGCCGGAGGGCCGGCGCAGGCGGACGACCAAGTGGCGCGCGGCGAGTACCTGATGCACGCGGCCGACTGCATGCCCTGCCACACCAAGCCGGGCGGCACGCCGTTCGCCGGCGGGCGGCTGATCGGCACGCCGTTCGGCTCGCTGTCCTCGCCCAACATCACGCCGGACCCCGACACCGGCATCGGCGGCTGGACCGACCAGCAGTTCTATTCGGCGCTGCACGACGGCATCGGCAGGCGCGGCGAGTACCTGTACCCGGTGATGCCGTTCACGTCCTACACGAAGATGCCGCGCAGCGACGTGCTGGCGGTCTATGCCTATCTGAAGACCCTGAAGCCGGTTTATGCGCCGCGCGTCCGCAGCCACATGGAGTTCCCGTTCAACGTCCGTTCCGGCATGATCGCCTGGCGGGAACTGTTCTTCCGGCCTGGCGTCTTCGTACCGGACGCCGAGGAATCGGCCGCCTGGAACCGCGGCGCCTACCTGGTGGAAGGCCCCGGCCATTGCGGGGAGTGCCATTCGCCGCGCAACCTGCTGGGTGCCACCAAGACCGATGACAGCCTCGCCGGCGGGCTGGTGGGACACTGGCTGGCCCCGAACATCTCGTCCGACCCGGAATGGGGCATCGGCGGCTGGTCGATCACGCAGATCGTCAGTTTCCTCAAGACCGGTGCCACGGCGAGCAAGGGGGTCGCCTTCGGCCCGATGGCCGACGTGGTGCATGCCAGCCTGCAATACCTGACCGAATCCGACCTGATCGCCATCGCGACCTACCTGCACGGCAGCGCCAACCGCACCGAGGAGCCGCAGCCGCTGCTGGCGACGCGGACCGACCTCCAGCATGGCGCGACGCTCTACATGGACAACTGCGAGCAGTGCCATCAGAGCAAGGGTGTGGGCATTCCCGGTGCGGTGCCGAACCTGGCCGGGAACCGGGCGGTGCAGGCCGCCAAGCCCAACGACGTGATCCTGGCGGTGCTGCGTGGCATCCCGTCGGACGGGCATTACGGCGCGATGCCGAGCTTTGCCGGCGCGCTGAGCGACCGGGACGTGGCCGACATCGTCAACTATGTGCGGTCCGGCTGGGGCAACGAGGGCCCGACCGACGCCTCGGCCGCGATCGTCGCCAGCATGCGCTCGGTGGCCGGCGGCGGGCTGGCCGGCACCCAGGCGTCCCGGGCCTTCGACTGCCCGCTGGTCGGCAGCGCGCCGGTGCCCGGCGTGCTGGCGGACCCGGCGCAGGTGGCGTTCCTGGCGAATGCGCAGGGTGCCGACCTGACCAACAAGATCGACGAGCTGATCGCCAACATCCAGAAAAACCAGCCGGGCGTTTCGGATGCGGCGCTGACCGACACGATGAACGCAGCCTATTGCCCGATCATAGCCGGGCAGACCGGCCTGACCTATGCGCAGAAGCGGGCGCGACTGGCGGCCTTCAACACCGAGTTGCAGGACCGCGTCGCGACGGCGGAGATGCTGGCGGAGCCGGGCGTGCACGTGATCGCCAGCGTGCCGCTGACGCCATACGTGATGCAGCAGGTCGATGCCGCTGCCCAGGCCGCCAACCAGCCGGCGCAGCTGTGGATGGCGGACATGCTGACCAGGGCGGCGGGCGGGAAGTAGGGAGCGCCGTCCGCCCCCGGACCGGCCGACCCGCCGATTACGCGCTTGCAAAATCGGGCCGGCTATTCCACATCACCGCCATCTGCAAACCCCGGCCGCTGGTGGCCGGTTTCATGCACGGGCGCGCGGGGCTGGTCCCCGGTCCCTAATGGGATGTCGCGCCCGTCATGCTATGCCAGCCTGCTTATGGAGGTTCCGCCGTGTCCGGCTCATCGCTCGACCGCATTCGAAACATCGGCATCACCGCGCATATCGACGCGGGCAAGACCACCACGACCGAGCGGATCCTGTATTACACCGGCGTGTCGCACAAGATCGGCGAGGTGCACGACGGCAACACGACGACCGACTACATGGAGCAGGAGCGTGAGCGGGGCATCACCATCACCTCCGCCGCCGTGACGTGCGAGTGGAAGGACCACCGCATCAACATCATCGACACCCCGGGCCACATCGACTTCAACATCGAGGTGAACCGCAGCCTGCGCGTGCTGGACGGCGCGGTGTTCATCATCGAGGGCGTGGCCGGCGTGCAGCCGCAGTCCGAGACGAACTGGCGCCTGGCCGACCGCTACAATGTCCCCCGCATCATCTTCATCAACAAGCTGGATCGGACGGGCGCCGATTTCTATCGCGCCGCCGCCACGCTGAAAGAGAAGCTGGATATCGTGGCGCTGCCGTTGCAGCTGCCGATCGGTATCGAGGACACCTTCGTCGGCGTCGTCGATCTGGTCGAGATGAAGGCGATCATCTGGGAAGGCGGCGAGCTTGGTGCAAAATACCACGACGAGCCGATCCCCGCCGAGCTGGCCGAGAAGGCCGCCGAGTACCGCCAGTTGCTGCTCGATACCGCGCTCTCGGTCGATGACGCGGGCATGGAGGAGTATTTCGAGAAGGGCGACGTTTCCGTCGAAACCCTGAAGCGCGCAATCAAGACCGGCACCATCTCGGGCGCCTTCCGCCCGGTGCTGTGCGGCACCGCGTTCAAGAACAAGGGCGTGCAGCCGCTGCTGGACGCCGTGCTGGACTACCTGCCGAGCCCGGTGGACGTGCCCGGCATCAGCATCGCCGCCGAGGAAGGCGAGGAGGACGGCGAGCATTCCGACCGCCGCCGCATCAAGGCCGACCCGAAGGCGCCGTTCGCCGGGCTGGCGTTCAAGATCATCAACGACAAATACGGCACGCTGACCTTCGTGCGCGTCTACGCCGGCACGCTGAAGTCGGGCGACACCGTGCTGAACACCACCAAGGACCATCGCGAGCGCATCGGGCGGATGTTCCAGATGCACGCCGACAAGCGCGCCGAGATCAAGGAAGTGCATGCCGGCGACATCGCCGCCTTCGTCGGGCTGAAGGACACCGGCACCGGCGACACGCTGGCGTCGTCGGAGGACCCGGTGGTGCTGGAGCGCATGGCGTTCCCGGTTCCGGTCATCGACATCTCGGTCGAGCCCAAGACCAAGGAATCGGTCGAGAAGATGACCATCGGCCTGCAGAAGCTGGCCGGCGAGGATCCCTCGCTGCGCCTGCGCACCGACCAGGAGACCGGCCAGACGATCCTGTCCGGCATGGGCGAACTGCACCTGGAGATCATCATCGACCGCCTGCAAGCGCGAATACGCCGTCGAGGCGAATATCGGCGCGCCGCAGGTGGCGTATCGCGAGACCATCAGCAAGAGCCACACCGAGACCTACACCCACAAGAAGCAGACCGGCGGTTCGGGCCAGTTCGCCGAGGTGAAGATCGTGTTCGAGCCGCAGGAGCGGAACGCCGGCATCTTGTTCGAAAACAAGGTGGTCGGCGGCTCGGTGCCGCGCGAATACATCCCCGCGGTCGAGAAGGGCATCAAGGTTCAGGCCGATACCGGCGTGCTGGCCGGGTTCCCCACGGTGGACTTCAAGTACACGCTGATCGACGGCAAGTACCACGACGTGGACTCGAGCGCGCTGGCCTTCGAGATCGCCGCCAAGGCCTGCTTCCGCGAGGGCATGAAGAAGGCCGGCCCGATCATCCTGGAGCCGATCATGGACGTTGAGGTGACGACGCCCAACGATCACGTCGGCGACGTGGTGGGCGACCTCAATCGCCGCCGCGGCATGATCCAGAGCCAGGAGAGCGCGGGCTCGACCGTAATGGTGCGTGCGCACGTGCCACTGAAGGAGATGTTCGGCTACATCTCCGACCTGCGCAGCATGACCAAGGGCCGCGCGTCCTTCACCATGCAGTTCCACCACTACGATCCGGTGCCGCGCAACATCGCCGACGAGATCATGGCGAAGAGCGCCTGACGGGGCGACGGCGCTGCTGCAGCCGGGGCGGCTCAGGCCCCGGCGGGTTGAGGCAGATCGAAGCGCAGGGTCAGGCGGTTCATGCCGTCGCGACGCTCATAGGCGATGTCCTGGGCGAAGCGGCGCATGAGGTTGATGCCCTGGCCGCCGATCTGCGCGTCGGCGATCGAGGCGGGCGCGGCTGGCAGGGGAACCGACAGCGGATCGAAGGCGGCGGCGAAATCCTCGATCGTCATGGTGACGTCGTGCGGCGTGTGGCGCAGGTGCAGCCGTACGTCCCGGTTGAGCCCGGCCTCGTCCTGTTGGCCGGAAAAGCCGTGGCGGACGATGTTCGAGACCGCTTCTTCGAAGCACAGCTGCAGGGCGAAGGCGGTGCGCGCGGGCAGGGCCAGGCGCTCGGCATAGGCCTCGGCCCACAGGGCGACCCGGGCGATTTCCGCCATCTCCGCCTGGACGATCAGCGTCTCTGACATGGGCGTGCGACCCTCTCGGGTTGCCGTTCCGTCGGGCTCGGCCGGGGGCGGCGCGATCATGCAGTCTGCAGGGATTGCCTGCCCTGCAGCCGTGACATTTTCGGGAAGCTCAGACGCCCACCATGACGTCCGACGCCTTGATGACGGCGACCGCCGCCATGCCCGGCTTCAGCCCCAGCTCCTGCGCCGCCTCGTTGGTGATGGATGCGGTGATCGTCACGGCGGGCGATACCTCGATCGTCACATGCGTGGTCGTGGCCCCGGGCTTGACGGTGCGGATCGTGCCGGCGATCTGATTGCGCGCGGAAAGCTTCATGCAGGCATCTCCGTTTTTCTCGCCACGCGGCACAGCGCCCCCGGCAGCTTGTCGCCGCTATATCTCGCCGGCTATATCGTCGCAAGACAGGAGAGCATGATGCTCGCGCGGATTATCCTTGTTCTGTTGCTGCTCTCGTCGGGGGCCGCGCGTGCGGCCGAGGTCGCGGATGCGACCGGCCGCACGGTGACGGTGTCCGACCACATCGCGCATGTGCTGCCTGCCAGTCCGGCGGCCGCAGTCCTGCTGGAGGCGGTGGCGCCGGACCTGATGATCGGCTGGCCGGTGCTGGTACGGCCCGACGCGCGCGCGATGCTCGCCCCCGCGTCGTCCCAGGTGCCCGAGATCCCTCCCCTGACCGGCAAGGTGAGCGTGATCAGCGAGATCACGGGCGTGAAGCCCGACCTGATTCTGGAGTACGGCTCGGTGACGCCGCACGATGCCGATTTCGTCAAGCTCGCGCAGCAGAAGACGGGGACCCCCACCATCCTTCTCGATAGCGCGATGGCTGCGATCCCGCAGGCGCTGCGCACGCTGGGGCGGATCCTGCACCGCGAGGACCGCGCCGAGACGCTGGCCCGCATGGCCGAGGCGATCCTGGCGCTGCCCGCCCCGCCCGGCGCCCACCCGAAAGTGCTTTATGCGCGCGGCGCCGACGGGCTGGATGTTGCCGCCCCCGGCACCGAGGTGACCGGCGTGTTCGCACGGCTGGGCTGGACCGTGGTGGCGCCGCCCGGCAAGGACACGTTCCGGCCAGCCAGCATCGAGGCGATCCGCGCGCTCGACCCCGATGTCGTTATTTTCGCGGACCCGCACATGCAGGACGTGCTGGCGCACGATGCCGCCTGGCGCACGGTCCGCGCCGTCAAGGACGGCCAGGCCTTCGTGGCACCGAGCCTGCCGTTCGGCTGGATCGAGGGACCGCCCTCGATCAACCGGCTGCTCGGACTGGCGTGGCTGAACGGCAGCGATCCCGGGACGATCGCCGCGCTGTTCAACGCCGTCTTCTACGGCCATGTGCTGACGCCCGCGCAGTACGACACCGTCCTTGCCGGCTTCCGACAAACCCAACCCTGAAAGGCTTCGTCATGCGCCGCGTGCTGCCGGTTCTCTGCCTGCTGCTGTTCGCACCGATCGCGGCGCATGCCCAGCAACCGACCGTTTTCGCCGCCGCCAGCCTGACCGACGCGATGAAGGATGTCGGCGCGCTGTGGGTGAAGGCGGGCCACAAGCCACCGACGCTGTCTTTCGGTGCCAGCTCGACACTGGCGCGGCAGATCGAGCAGGGGGCGCCGGCCAACCTGTTCGCCTCGGCCGACGAGAAATGGATGGACTACCTGGCCGGCAAGAACCTGATCGCGCCGGGCACGCGCGAGGACCTGCTGGGCAACGACCTCGTGCTGATCGTGCCGGCCAACAAGCCGCAGCACGTCAGCATCGGTCCGGGCTTCGACCTGGCGAAGCTGCTGGGACCGAGCGGCCGGCTGGCGGTGGCCGATCCGGCGCATGTGCCGGCCGGCATCTATGCCGAGCAAGCGCTGAAGAAGCTCGGGCTATGGGACAGCGTGGACCAGCACCTGGCGCCGACCGCCGATGTGCGCGCCGCGCTGCTGCTGGTGGAGCGGGGCGAGGCGCCGGCGGGGATCGTCTATGCGACCGACGCCGCCGTCTCGAAGGACGTGATGATCGCCGGGGTTTTCCCCGAGAGCAGCCACGATCCGATCACCTATCCGTTCGCGCTGACCAAGGCTGGCGACACACCGGCGGCGCGCGCGCTGCTGACGTTCCTGGCCGGACCGCAGGCCCGCGCGGTGTTCGTCAAGCGCGGCTTCAAGGTCGAATAATCTGTATCTGTCGCCGGACGAATGGACCGCCGTCCGGCTGACGCTGGAGGTGGCGGCGCGGGCGGTCGGCTTCGGCCTGCCGCTCGCCGTGCTGACGGCGTGGCTGCTCACGCGCTACCGCTTTCCCGGGCGCGGCATGCTCAACGCGGTGGTGCACCTGCCGCTGGTGCTGCCGCCGGTGGTGACCGGCTGGCTGCTGCTGATCGTGTTCGGCATCCGCGGTCCGGTCGGGTCGCTGCTGTACGACTGGTTCGGCATCCGCCTCGCGTTCACCACGGCGGGTGCGGCGCTGGCGTGTGCGGTGATGACCTTCCCGGTGATGGTGCGCGCCGTGCGCCTGTCGCTGGAGGCTGCGGACCTGGGGCTTGAGCAGGCGGCGCGCACGCTGGGGGCCGGGCGGTTCGACCGACTGTTGACCGTCACGCTGCCGCTCGCCTCGCCGGGCATCCTGGTCGGCGGCATCGTCGGCTATGCCACCTGCCTGGGCGAGTTCGGCGCGGTCATCACCTTCGCGGCCAACATTCCCGGCCAGACCCAGACCCTGCCGCTGGCGATCTACAGCGCGCTGCAGGTGCCGGGCGGCGAGGCAACGGCGGCGAAGCTGTCGCTGGTGTCGCTGACGCTGGCGCTGGTCGGGCTGCTGCTGTCGGAATGGCTGGGCCGGCGGCTGAACGCGGTGCTGGGCCGGTGAGCCTGTCGTTCCGGCTGCATCACCACTTCGCCACGGTCGAAATCGACATGGTGTTCGCCGCCCCGTCGCCGGGGATCACGGTGCTGTTCGGGCCGTCCGGTGCCGGCAAGTCCACCGTCATCGCGGCGGCCGCGGGCCTGCTGCGGCCCGAGGAATGCCGCATCGAGGTCGATGGCAGCGTGCTGGTGGACACCGGTTTGGGCATCTGGCTGCCGCCCGAGCGCCGCAGGGTCGGGCTGGTGTTCCAGGACTCGCGGCTGTTTCCGCACATGTCGGTGCTGACCAATCTGCGCTTCGGGATGCGCCGGGCGCCCCCTGGTCCGGTGCGGCTGGAGGAGGTGGTGGACCTGCTGGGCATCGCGGCATTGCTGGCGCGGCGCCCCGGCACGCTGTCGGGCGGCGAGCGCCAGCGCGTCGCGATCGGCCGCGCGCTGCTGGCGCAGCCGCGCCTGCTGCTGATGGACGAGCCGCTGGCCAGCCTGGATGCGGCGCGCAAGGCCGAGATCCTGCCGTTCCTGGCGCGCCTCAAGACCGCGCTGCGCCTGCCGGTGATCTACGTGACGCACGCCCCGGACGAGGCGAACCGGCTGGCCGACCAGTTGGTGCTGGTCGAGGCCGGACGCGTGGTGGCGTCCGGGCCGCTGTCGGAGGTCGCCGCGCGGTCCGACCTGCCGTTCGGGCAGCGTGACGATGCCGGCGCGCTGCTGCTGTGCCGTGTGGCGGCGCACGAGCCGGCGCGCGCGCTGACGAGCCTGGATGCCGCCGGCACGACGCTGCTGGTGCCGCTGGCGGACTTGCCGGTGGGTGCCGCGTGCCGCGTGCGCATCCCGGCGCGGGAGGTGATCCTGGCGGGCCGCGCGCCGGAGGCGATCAGCGTGCAGAACGTCGTGGCCGGCCATGTGCGGCGCATCACCGCCGAGCCGGCACGGCGCAGCGTGCTGGTGGAGGTCGGGCTGCCCCAGGGCGCCCTGCTGTCGCGGGTGACGCCCGATGCGGCGGCCCGTCTGGGGCTGGCGGAGGGCAGCGCCGTGCTGGCGCTGGTCAAATCGACCTCGATCGAGGTGCTGGCCTGAGGCCGCGCCCGGTGCCCGCGCCGCGCAGAAGATCGATCAATGCCAGCGCGTCGGATGGCTCGCGATCGCCGCGCCAGCCGACATGCTGATCCGGCCGTGACACCACGAGCTTGCGGTCGTAGAGCGCCGTCGCATCCGGCGCGTCGAGGTCCAGCACGGCGAGCGGCAGCCGGCGCCGTGCGGCGGCCGCCCGAAGGCCGTCGATGGGAACCGCGGGATCGGTGCGGATCAGCGTGTAGTCGGCGCCGAGCGCGTCATGGAGCGAGCGGCCGTCGCGCAGGAACAGATGCGGCGTGCGGCAGCCGGGAACAGTGGATGGCGTGAAGTCGTACATCGTGTAATCGGGCGCCTTCGCGTCGTCGTACGCGATGATCGGCGACTGGTCGTAGAAATAGCCGAAGTTGAGCCCGCCGCAGCAATACTGATTGACGTTGAGGTCGTACAGTTCCCGACCGACCCGTGCCCGCGCCGCGTCCCCCTCCGGCGTGTCGTCTTCGATCTCCGGCGGCACCGCGCCGCGCTGACGCGCCAGCGCCTGCGCGTGGCTCATCGCGTGACGCGACACCTGATCGGTGATCGGCAGCCGCTCGGCCTGGTGCGCGTCGAGCAGATCGGGCGCGGCCCAGCCCTTGAGCACGCCTGCGAGCATCCATGAGAGGTTCATCGCGTCCGCGATGCCGGCATTCATCCCGTAGCCGGCCATCGGCACCCAGAGATGCGCCGCATCGCCGCAGATGAACGCGCGACGGTCGCGCAGGCGGTCGACGATGAGGCGGCGGGCGATCCAGTCCTCGTTGCTGATGATGTCGTAGTGAAAATCCTGGCCGACGCCGAGGATCGCGCGCAGGCAGGCATCGCGGTCGACGGCGTCGAAGTCGTGCTCGTCGGGGCGCAGGTAGTTGTGGACCAGCCATGTCGTCCGCCCGTCGATCGCATAGACATTGCCGCTGCGCCGCGGGTTGATCGAAAACGTACCCCAGGCGGGTGTGGCCCGCATCAGGCCGATCAGCGAGGCGGCGCGTATGTAGGTCGATTGGACACGGCCGATATCGGCGTCGCCCTGGAAGGTCGCCCCGATGGCGCGGCGGGTGGGCGAGCGTGCGCCTTCGCAACCGACGAGGTAGGTGCTGACGATTTCGAACGGTTCGCCGCCGTCCAGCGGCGCGGCGCTGGCGACAACGCCGGCTTCGTCCTGCGTGAAGCCGGTGATCTTCGTGCGGCTGAGCATCGCGCAATCCGCCATCGTGGCGGCATGGGCGAACAGGATCGGCTCGAGAAAGATCTGGTTGATCCGATGCGGTGGCTCCAGGGTGGGCCACCACGTATCGGGGCCCCCGGTCGCCGTATAGCGGTCGGCCCGGCATGGGATCGGGATGCGCGCGAGTTCCCTGCCAATCGTGGTCAGGCGGTAGGCGACGTCATTGGGATAGTCGGGCGGCAGCCCCGCATCGCGCACCGCCGTCGCGACACCCAGCCGGCGGAAGGCCTCCATGGTCCGTGCGGCAACGTGGTTGCACTTCACGCTGGGGGCCGCGGCGGGCCCGCGCATCTCCGCCACCGTCACACGGATCCCGCGCCACGCAAGGTCGATCGCCAGGGTCAGTCCGACGGGCCCGGCGCCGATCACCAGAACGTCGGTCTCGAGCCGCCGCACGCCTTCCCTCCCGCTCACGCCTGCTCAGTCGCCGGAGCGGCGCGTGGCTTGGCCGCATCGTTCCGGTTGCTTGATCCGAAGCTTAGGCGCGGAGCCGCACCGCGCAAGCGTCAGCCGGCCGGCACCTTCACGTCCGCCAGGCTGAACCCTGCGACCCGCTTGTAGCTGTCGGACAGCGCGCGCAGTTCATCCTGCGTGATGTGGTCATCGAGATTCTCGAAAGGCCGGTCGCCGGTCAGTTCCTCGACACGGATGTTGATGAAATCAGGCGGATTGGCGCGATTGGTGCGGACGATGGTGGCCGTCGCCTCCCTCCGCGCGCCCTCATAGGCAGTCAGAGCGGCTTGCGGCGCGCTGTCCTGCGCGAGCAGGTCGGCCAGGGTGCGCACGTCGATCAGGGCCTGTGCGGAACCATTCGAGCCCCGCGGATACATCGGGTGCGCGGCATCGCCTGCCAGCGTCACGCGTCCAAAGCTCCAGCGCGGCAGCGGGTCGCGATCGACCATCGGATATTCGTAGATCGCGTCGGCGTCGCGGATCAGCGCGGTGGCATCCAGCCAGTCGAACTTCCAGGTCTGGAACACCGGATAGAAATCTTCGAGCCGGCCCGGCTTGTTCCATTCGTTGCGATCGGTGACGTCCGAGGTGATCTCGGTCAGCCAGTTGATCAGTTGGTTGCCGTCCGCGTCCACGTCGTCGGCGATCGGGTAGATCACCATCTTGCCGGTGCGGATGGAGCCGACGCGCAGATAGGTGCGCCCATCCAGGATCGGCCTGCGCCGCGTGATGCCGCGCCAAGTGTTGATGCCGGTGAACGCGACGGCGTCGTCCGGATAGAGCTGGCGGCGGATCGCCGAGTGGAAGCCGTCGCAGGCGACCGCGGTCGCGGCACGAACCGGCGGGTGCATCCGGCCGGTCGAACTGGATTGGAAGCGCAGCGTGACGCCGTCCGCATCCTGCTCGCCCTGTGGTCGATCACCACGGTGTCGGCGCCGAGCCGTTCGCGCACCGCGTCGAGCAGGATCATGTGGAGCCGGCCGCGGTTGATGCCGATCTCGGGGAACGGGTAGCCCGCGACCTTGCCGCGCGGCTCGCGGTAGATCAGCTGACCAAAGCGGTTGAAGAACGCGCTTTCACGGTTCTCGATGCCAGCGGCGAGGACGGCGCCTTCCAGGTCCAGCGCTGCCAGTTCGCGGGTTGCATGCGGCAGCAGCGTGATTCCGACGCCGAGGGCGCGGATCTCGGGCGCGGACTCGTAGACGCGGCAGGCGATCCCCCGGCTGTGCAGGTTGAGCGCGAATGCAAGGCCCGCGATGCCGCCGCCGATGATCGCCACGTCCATCGCCCGCCCCCCATGCGTAGCCGTCCCCGCCGCGTGCCGATGACCAGTATGGGCAGGCGGGTTGCATCGAGCCAGAGGCACGGCCGGAGCGGCGCGCCGGTTTCCAGGTGGTCGCGGGCGTCGGCCCTGCGGTCCGGCTTGCCTGTATGCCGCAGCGGCCGGTAGGGGAGAGGGAGTTTTGTCCTGTTGACGGCAAACCAATAGGGCGAAATTCCTTGACGTGTGTTCTTGTTTCGTTCATATCGACGCCATGGACGCAACCGCTTCACCCCAGGCCGGTCCGACGGCAGCCCCGACTGCCGCGGACGAGGCCGCCGACCCGGACGCCGCCGCCGCGGCGGCGGACGCGGCGCGGGAGGCCGAGCAGCTGCAGGATCTGCGCGATCTGCTGCGCGGTGGGGCGCGGTTCGGCCGGGCGCTGGTCGCGCAGGCCTTCAGCGATCCGCCCGCGCCGGCGCAGGCAGGGACCGGGGACGGGACAGGGGCCGGGGCGCCCGTGAAGCCGCCGGGCTTCGTCGCCGCCAAGGACGTCGCGCTGTTCCTGCAGGTGCTCAATGCCGTGCGGCAAGGCATCGCGATCGAGGTCCGCATCGCCGCCGAGGCGCGCAAGCGGCGGGGGCTCGCCAGGATCGAACGGGAGCGCCGCGAGAAGGCCGCGACCGATCCGCTGCGCCCCGAGAAGGACCTGGTCCGCCGCATCGTCAAGGGCTCGCTGGCCAGCGTCGAGGCGCACCGCGCCGACAAGGCGCTGAGCGCGATCGAGGAGCGGCTGGATGACCCCGAGATCGAGGCGCAGTTCGGCGCCCGCACGATCGCCGGCATCGTCGCCGAGCTGTGCCACGACCAGGGCATCGTGCCGAACCTGGCACCCTGGTCGAGCGAGGTGCTGGGGCTGCATGCCGAGTTGCGCCCGGCCGGCGCGTCGCGGCCGCCCAACGGGCAACCGCCGCCCCTGGGACCGCCCCTGGGGCCGCCCCTGGGACCGCCGCAGGGGACGCTCCAGGGCAAGCCCTGAGGTTTCCGGCCGTTTCCCTCCGCTGGCGGTTCGCCGTTCCTTTCCACCCTCACCCCGGCCATGACGGCACTGATGCGCTGCATCGGTTGGTATTCAACGGGGCGATTCGGCCGCTAGCCGGATCGGGCGGAGAGGATGGCGTCCCGCATCCGGGGAAAGGCGGTGAAACCCGTCTCGTCGTTGAGGTGCCCGCCGCCCGATACGATTTCGAGTGGCGCCTGCAGGCAGGTCGCCATGGCCTGCGAGCGCGACAGCGGGACATAGGGATCGTCGTCACCCGCCCAGCAATGGCAGAAGCGTCCCTTTCGCGCGCGGATGGCCGGCCAGTCGAACCGGGTCGCGAAAAACGAACGATTGATGGTGTCGTAGTCGGGAAGGCCTAGCGCACCGACGAAACCTGCCGCCAGGAAAACGCCGGCAACCGGCTGGCCGGCCCGCTCGATCAGGCGGAGCGCGAATGCAGCGCCCAGGCTATGCCCGACGAGGACCGTCGCGGCGTTGGGCAAGGATCCGACCGCCCGATCGTAGGCGTCGAGCCAGGCCGAAAGCGACTGCCCGTCAGGGGTCGGGAAGCGCGGGCGCAGGACTGCGATCCCCTCGGCTTCGAGCGTCGCATGAAGCCAGGGAAACCAGTTGGTGTCGGGCCCGCCATGCGCGCCGTGCAGGATGATGACCCTGAACGGCACCGATCCCCCGGTCATGGCTCAGTGCCTGTGCAGAGCGGCCTGGCGGCTTCAGGCGCGGCGCAGCGCGCTGGCTCCGGCAAAGGTGCAGCGGCCGGCCACACTCTCCTCGATGCGCAGCGCCTCGTTCCACTTCGCCATGCGCTCGCCGCGGGCGAAGCTGCCGACCTTGAGCTGTCCGACCCCCCAGCCGACCGCGAGATGCACGATCGTGGTGTCCTCGGTCTCGCCCGAGCGCGCCGAGACGATGCCGGCGAAGCCTGCCGTCCTTCGCCGCCTGCCAGGCCGCCAGCGTCTCGGTCAGCGTGCCGCGCTGGTTCGGCTTCAGCAGCACCGTGTTGGCGGCGCCGGCGCATCGCCGCTTCCTGCACGCGCGCCGCGTCGGTGACCAGGAAATCGTCGCCCACCACCTGCACCCGCGCGCCGACCGCCGGGTGAAGGCGGCGAACCCGTCGGCGTCGTCCTCGGCCAGCGGGTCCTCGATCGAGACGATCGGGATAGCGGCCGATCCAGCCGGTCAGCAGCGCGCACCATGCCCTCGCTGTCGAGCTCCTTGCCCTCCAGCGCCAGCTTGTATCTGCCGCCGCGGCCGAATTCCGAGGCGGCGATGTCGAGCGCGATCGCCACCTCCTGCCCGGGCTTGAAGCCGGCGCGCTCGATGGCGCGCACCAGCGTTTCCAGCGCCTGCTCGTTGGTGGTGAACGCGGGCCACCAGCCGCCCTCGTCGGCGACGCCGGCCAGCGTGCCGGCCTCCTTCATCAGGGTGCCGGCGGCGCGATAGACCTCGGCGGTCCAGTCCAGCGCCTCGGCGAAGCTTTCGGCGGCCGGGCAGACGACCATGAAATCCTGGATGTCGACGCGCCGCCCGGCATGCGCGCCGCCGCCGAAGATCTGGATCTGCGGCAGCGGCAGCAGAGTCGCCGTCAGCCTCGGCGCCGCCGAGGTAGCGATAACAGCGGCTCGCTCGGCGGCGGCGGCGGCGGCATGCGCCGCGGCCATCGAGACCGCCAGCGATCGCGTTGGCGCCGAGCCGCGACTTGTTCGGCGTGCCGTCGAGCGCGATCAGCGCGCTCGTCGAGCGCCGGCCTGGTCGGCGCGCGTCGATGCCGGCGACGGCGCGGGCGATCTCGTCGTTCACGTGGCCGACCGCGCGCGTGACGTCGTAGCCGCCGAACGCGTCGCCGCCGTCGCGCAGGTCCAGCGCCTCGCCGCTGCCGGTGGAGGCGCCGGCCGGGGCGATGGCGCGGCCGACGGCGCCGCCCTCCAGCAGCACCTCGGCCTCCACCGTGGGGCGGCCGCGGCTGTCCCACACGCGGCGGCCGTGCACGAAGGCGATGCGGTGTCGCGCTCAATGCCGCAAGCTCCTTCTGTCCAGGCCTGGACCGCACGTCGCCGAGCCGGCGACCGGCGGCGCGCGAGCAGCGCGCGGGCGACGCGGCGGACCGCGATCCTTGTCGGCCTCGGCGGTGATGTACTCGACCGGCGACTTGCCATCCACCCGGGCCAGCAACAGCCCGGGCAGCAGGTGCGGCGGCGCGGGCTTCCAGCGCCGCCGGCGGCTCCCAGGCGACGCCGGCGCAGATAGGCGGCGGCCAGCGCATCGAAGCAGGCAAGGAAGCCCGGTCGCGGCGGCGGGCGTCCACAGGCATTTCAGCAGCAGGTGGTTGAGGCAGAAGGCGAGATCGAAGGCCGGGTCGCCCCACCAGGCGCACTCGGCGTCGAGGAACACCGGGCCGGCGGGCCCGCACAGGATGTTCTTCGGGCTGACATCGCCATGCACCAGCGCGCGCTTGTTGGCCTGCGGTCGTGGCGACCAGCGCGTCGCAGCGGCGGCGGCGCGGTCGGGATGCGCGCGCGCGGTGGCGAGCAGGTAGGGCTCCAGCCGGATGGCGTGGAAGATCGCGTCGGTGGGGAAGTCGGCCGCAACCGCGGGGTCGGCGGCGGTGGCGGCATGGATGCGCGCGAGCACGGTCGCCGACGCGCGGCGGCGAAGGCCGGGATCGGCATGGCCGTCGCGCAGCTGCGCCTTCCACAGCGGATGGTCGGCTCGGCGGCAGGTACTGCCATCGCCAGCGCGCCGGTCTGCGTGATCCTGGCCGAGCAGGGCGGGCGCCGCGCCGGGGCCGGCGGCGTTGGCGCGCCGCATCCAGCGCGCCTCGTACAGGTTGCGCCCGACCGGCGCCTGCCAGTCGGCGGCGACGCGCAGCTTGGCCAGCGCGCGCTTCACGCAGACCGGGCCGGCGGGCAGGTCGATGCGCCAGATGTCGGAGGACACGCCGCCGGTCAGCGGGGTCGCCGGCGGCCGTCGCACCCGGGTCCAGCAGCCCCATGCGCCGCAGCGCGGCCAGCATCTCGGCCGGCGGCTCGGCGGTCGGCTCGGCGGTCGCGGCGTCGCTCGTCATGGGGCTCATCCTGGTCTGGCGCCGCGCCGTTGCGCAAATCGGCGCCAGCCCCTACCGTTCGTTAACGATTGACGTCCATAATTCGAGACGTGGCGGACGAAATGTCTCATTTGTCGTCGAATCCCTTCATCGACCGTTTCCTGGACGGGCTGCCGCGTGATGTGGCGGACAGCTTTACCCCCGCACAGCTGCAGGCGGTGCAGCGGGCGTACGGCATGCGCTATGCGGTGGGGCACGCGGTGGACCTGCGGCGCAGCGTGCGACTGCTGGGGCGGCGCTTCTACGTGGTGCTGCTGGCCGGGCGTGACCGGCACGGCGATGCGCCGGCGCCGCGCGCCTATCTGGGCTACGGCGTGGCGGCGGCGGTGCTCAGTCTGGGGCTGCTTCTGCTCCTGTAGGCGGCGCATCAAGCATCAGGCATTTGCCTGTGGCGGTCAGCACCACCACGCCGGTCGCCGCATCGGTCATCCGGCCCGCGAGATGGGCGATGGTGCCGCCGAGGCGCGGCGCGGGCTCGGTCGCCGTTACCTCCCACATGAGGCGCATGGTGGCGCCGGCCGGCAGCGGCTTGCGGAACGAGAGCGCGAAGTCGAGCCCGACGCCGGCGCCGAAGCGGGTCAGTTCGGTGGCGACCAGACCCATCATCAGGGCGCCGTGATGGGTGCCGCTGGCGATGATGCCGCCGAAGCGGGAGGCCGCGGCGAAGGTGGCGTCGTGGTGCAGCGGGTTGAGGTCGCCCGCGGCGGTGGCGAAGGCGCGGATGGACGCCTCGTCGAAGGTGACCGTGCGGGAGAAGTGATGGCCGACCGTGAGCACGATGACGCCCCTGCTCTGTGGTGCGGCGCACCATCGGGGGGATGCGCCGGCGGCGCAAGCACCCCTCCCGGGCGGGGGCAAGCTGCGCCATAGTGGCAAGGAACGAGATCGCGGAGAGGGAAGTGCCGGTCAGCAAGCAGGTCTATCGCGAGGCCATGGCGCGCCTTGGGGCGGCGGTGAACGTGATCACGACGGACGGCCCTGGCGGGCGGGCGGGGTTCACCGCATCGGCGGTGTGCAGTGTCACCAACTCGCCGCCGACCCTGCTGGTCTGCGCCAACCGGACCAACGATTCCTATGCCGCGTTCAAGGCGAACGACGTGCTGTGTGTGAACGTGCTGACGCATGGCCAGCAGGACATGTCGCCGATCTTCGCCGGAATGACCGAGCACACCATGGAGGGGCGGTTCGAGTCGGCGGCGTGGCAGACGCTGGCGACCGGGGCGCCCGCGCTGAAGGATGCGGCGGTGGCGTTCGACTGCCGCATCACCCAGTCGGTCACGGTGGGCACGCATGACGTCTTCTTCTGCGAGGTCGAGGCGGTGCTGACCGGAGCGGTGCATGAGGGGCTGATCTACTACGGCCGCGGCTATCACCGGGTCCTTCCGGTGGCGTGAGCCGGAGCGGCTCCACCGGCGGCTTGTCCAGGGGGCTTCCAATGGCCGGGGGCGCTTGCTATAGCGGCGGCCCCTCCGAAGGGGGTGGCACTGTCGCGTCAGGCGAAGGCGCGGGGCGATCCGGGCGGGCGCATAGCTCAGTTGGTAGAGCAGCTGACTCTTAATCAGCGGGTCCCAGGTTCGAGCCCTGGTGCGCCCACCAACTCCCAAAGCATTTTCAATACACGACCGGGCAGTCGGGCCTGGTGGCGGAAATGCCGCAGAAAATGTCCGCACTGTGTCCGCGCCGCGAGGCAGGTCCGCACCGGGCTGGTCAAAACAGAATCGCAGCGGCAATCACCGCGGCCACGTTGCCGCCGCGGAGTTGGGTAAATCTCGGCCGCTGTCCTGCCTGCATGGGGCGCGACAATTTCCGCATCTCAAGGGGGATCGTTCGGACCGTTCTTGGCCAGATCTTCCTTGAGAGTATCCCAGCTGCTCGAGCTCTCCCTTTCTTTCTGATCGAGTATTCGACGCAGGGCGGCATACTCCGGACCCGAGCCGCCCTGGCTCAGGAATTCCTCCGCGGTTACCTCGGTCCGAGCCCCGCCGGATGGTTGATTGGCTTGATGTCGCACCACCGATTGGCCTGATGCGTCATCGCTGATCAGTTGCCATACATCGCCGTTCTGACTGCGATAGATGTCCACCGTTGTGCGTGCCATGACCAGTTGCTCCTTACCCAGGAGACCAACGGCACGTGGCGCGACTGGGTTGCCTCGGGACTCCAAGAGATAAGCCGTCGGGGTGCGGCGCTGTCGCCCAGGTGATCACGCGGGCGGATCGGGCTCGTCGAGCGGTGGCAAACGGTTCCTGCCAAGCCGTCGGCTCAGCGCCTCGCGTGCCGCGCAAGCTGCGCGTCTCTATCGGCGCCCATAGCCTCGGCCGCGTCTCTGGCTGCGGCGCATGCGTCCGCCTCTGTGGGCATCCTGCCGGACATGAACTCTCTCGACCCGCCAGCCGGCCACGCCGTCCATTCCCACCAGTCGTCGGGGAGCCGTTCCGCCATCAGACGGATCTGGGCGCGTCCCAGTGTCGCGGTCGCCCAGATGACGCCATCCTCGGGCTCACTCCATGCCGAGCATATCGCGGTGTTCGATCGTGGAAGGGGGGCGGCCGGCTTTGACGGCGCCTCGATCGGAGGGGCGGCGCTGGCAGTCGGTCCCCACATTGCGACATCCGGCCGAGTGGCGCTCGGGCTCTTCTTGGATTGCATGGCGTTTCTTTGGCTCTGCGCAGATCGGCATCGATCCTATCGGCGGCACCGGCTACCGCGGTAGGTTCGGAATTTACTCAGTCTGCAATCGTACACTTCCAGGGGTGTCGCGATGGAACGGTCCCGAGGCTCCTGCCGGCGGCCTCACCGAGGCGCAGCCGGCGACCACGCGTCCTCCTCATCAATTTCCTCCGCGATCTGCCGTATCGCATCCGAGAGCGACCACCTCTCGAACGATGGAGCGACATCCATGGCGGACTTGCTGCACGGGCGCGGCGTTGGCCGATACGCACCATCTCCGGCCCGTGGCTCGACAATCGCTTTTGGCATCTTGCTGTCCCCCCACAAACCGGCCTGAGAGAGACGGCGCCTTGCAGTGCGCCCAACCTGTCAGGTCTGACCTCTGTGCCTGCGCCGTGAATAGCGGACAACGGTCGGCTGCGGGAGGATCGGAAAATACTCATGGTCGGTACGCAGAACCGCCCCAGCCGAGGCCAGGGCGGTCCGCAGGCAGCGCGCTTGGGGGGAAGCGCATGACAGGAACAGGACGCGGCCCGGATGGTTCCGTGCGCTCAACGTTTGTCGCCCGATCAGGAAGCGCTGGGCCTGTTACCTTCGCGGCCCTCAGGAAGATGCAGGCGTTTCCAAGCCTTCTGTCGCGGAGAATGAGCCGACGAGCCTGGCGCCCAGCCAAACCTCTGCCCGCGCGCGCTGCGCCAGTAGCGTCGTCGCAAGCGTGGCGGCCGCGGCATCGTCGGCGCAATCGTGGTGGGCGCTTGAAATGACGGTGCCAACTTCATCACACAGGATAGTCCGATAGGAAGGAATGATGTTGCCGCCTATGCCAATGAAGGCGGGCGGCCTGCGAAGTCAGGCCCGCGCCCCGATGACCGCAAGCTGCGCTGGCAGCTTCAGCAACGACAGCCCCGGAATTTAATCAGGTGTGGCGCACACAGATATCCGGGTGACGCAGGGGAAGCGGGAGACGGCAGCCCCGCCATCGGGCCCGCCGGCCTGCACCATGGGACGCAGCGGGTCCCAGGTTCGAGCCCTGGTGCGCCCACCATGGCCACTGGCGCGCCGCCGTCGGTCGTCCGTTCCCGTGGCTCACCGATACTGTTGCTTGCCGCGAGACGGCTCAGGCGGTAAGCGGCCGGGGCGTTGGCAGCGCGCGCGGCGCTGGCTGGCCCCGCCAAACCGAAGGGACCAACCCGATGGAGCAACAGACGCCAGCCCCCGGCCCGGCGCCGGTGCAAGTCCATGACTCGCCTCTGCACCTCCATCTGCACCTGCCGCACGGGCTGGTGACCTTCCCACGCCGCATCACGCCGTGGATCGAGCCCTGGTTCCTCGCCTATGCCTGCCTCGGCATCGTGCAAGGCGGCATGCTGCCGCTGCTGCTGCCGCTGTCGGCCGGGGGCACCACGCATGCCGGGCTGATCGTCGGCGTGATGAATCTTGCCGGCCTGACCGCACCCTTCTGGGGGCATCTGGCCGACCGCCGCCGGTTGCACCGGCAGGTTCTGCTGGCAGGAATGCTCGTGGCCCTGCTGGCGCTCGTGCTGATGCCGGAGCATCTGCCGCTCGCGTTGAAGGCGGCGCTGGCCGGCCTGCTGGGGCTCGGCTTCGCCGCGGCGAACACGGTCGCCAACATGTTCATCGTGGAGGTCCGCCCGCGCGAGGAATGGGACGCCAGGATCGGCGCCCTGCAGGCGCTGGCGGGACTGGGCCAAGTGACCGGGCTGCTCCTCGCGGGATTCATCGGCGGTCGCTTCGCACTGGCTTTCGGGGTGGCGGCGGGTCTGGTCGCCGCCGCGGTGCCGATCGCCTGGATGACGTTGCGCGGCATACATGTGCCGGTCACCCGCGTGGCGGCGACCGCACATGCGCCGGTCGGCGGCGAGGGCTGGGCCAACGCGCCGCAGCGCCTGTTCCATGTGCTGACATGGCGCGGCCTGAAAGCGATCATCCGGGAGATGGAAATGCCCTTTGCCCGGCTGCTGGGCGTGTGGTTCATCGCCTTCGTCGCGATCAGCGCGGTGCTGACGATGCTGCCGCTGTCGCTGATCCATGCCTTCGGCGTCTCCACGCGGCTGCCGGCCACCTGCTACGCCTTCGCGACGGCCGTCAGCCTGCTGCTCTATCCGCTGGCGGCGACCATCGCGAAGAGCCGCGGCGCCCGGCCGGTGCTGCGGATTGGATTCACCGCGCGGGTCGTCGCCATCGGGCTCCTGACCTTCGCCTTCCTGTCACGCGCGGGAACCGTCCCGCTGGCGCTGACCGGCTTCGTGATCATGGTGATGGCGTGGCCGCTGCTGGGCGTCAGCGGCACGGCGCTGGCCGCGCAACTCGCGCCTGGCGAGAAGGGCGAGGCGCTTGGCCTGTTCAATGCGTCGTCCTCCCTTGCCGGCGCGATCGGCGCTTTCGTCGGCGGATGGGCGACACAGACCTATGGCTACGGCAGGGTCTGCCTGGTCGCAACCGTCATCGTGGCGGTTGCCGTCCTGCTGTCGGGCAGCGGTCAGGGCAGGCCCGCGCCGGTGGCCCGGGGGCCGGCGTGATCGCGGCGGGTTCAGACGTTGCCCATATCGGCGGGGGCGAACAGCGTGACCGCCACCAGGACGGGCTTGGCGCGAGAGGTATCGATCATCGCCAGGCCGGCACCCTCGGCGTCGGGCTTGGGCATCCTGAAGGCCATGGCCGGCCGCGCGACGGCCACGCCGGCAACCGCCAGGGCCGCGAGCATCATGCCGGTCAGAACGCTTTTGCGCATCGTGGTATCCTTTTGGATGGCCGCCGCGGGGCGACCGGTGTTCGGTGGCGGGGTTGTGCCCCACGGTGAAAGGGGTGGCAGTGAAGGCGTTCACAGGGGCGTGCGCTTTCGGCGTGGACCGGAGCGGCGGATGATGCGTGCCATCCCGGCCGTCACGCCTGCAGCGAGCGCGCGGCCCAACCCGCGTCGGCTGGTCTGGTGCGTTTGGGCCGCGCTCGCGCTGGGCGTTGCCCCGGCCGCCAACGCCACGCCCGGGCCGGGGGCGGAAGTCCTGGCGCGGGGCCAGGTCTACGTCATCCCGGCCCTGACCTACTGCACCAGCGGAGACGCCGGCGGCGCGCTGGCCCGGCTGCGGCAGGACGGTGACCTGTCCGGCCTTCCGCCGGGCTGCTTCCACCCGGATGCCGCCGATTTCGCCGCGCGGTTCAAGGGCTTCATCCCCGACCACAAGGTTTCCGGCATGGCGGTAATGGAGCGGCTGAGCCAGCCCAACCGCTTCGGGCGCTCCCCCTGTCCCGACCCCGCGACCGGCACGCCCACGCTATGCGTCGTGCGTGTGATCAGGAGCGGCTTCATCGCCGGCACGTTCATCGGGCCGGGCGGAACCAGGACCCCCGCCTTCATCGAGGTCGGCTTCGGCATCGAGGTTGCCGATCCGCAATCAGGCAGTCTGCAATTCGCGCCGCTGGACACCAGCCGAGGCCCCGCGGCGCGGCACGCGTCCTGATACCGGCGGCACTCAGTCCTCGGGCGCGGCGTGCGGATCGACCGGAACACTGGTCAGCTGGTCCACCAGCACCGCCACGGCGGCGTCGCGCTGGAAACCGGCCGCTTCGGCCGCCCGCAGCAGCGCCTGAAGGCGAGGCCACAGCCAGTCGTGCAGCGGGGTCTCGGACATCGCAGGCCCTCCGGCGGGAGGATGCAGGGTAGCACGATCGCGGCACCGGGCCGCGATGCGCCGTTGGCGGGTTGTCGGGCGGATGGCGCGACGCTACCTGCACGGTCGCAATCGTGGCGAGCGCATCGATGAACGAGATCACGCCCCTGTCCGCCGGCCCACGGCGCGGCTTCTCCCTCAGCAAGGACAGGATCCGCGTTCTGCTGCTGGAGGGCATCAGCGACCGCGCCGCCGGGATGTTCGCAGCGGCGGGCTATACGCAGGTGCGGCGGCTGGCCAAGGCGCTGGACGGCGCGGCGCTGACCGAGGCGCTGGCCGGGGTCCACATCCTGGGCATCCGCTCACGCACGCAGCTGACCGAAGCGGTGTTCGCCGCCGCCGACCGGCTGATGCTGGTGGGCTGTTTCAGCGTCGGCACCAACCAGGTCGACCTCGACGCGGCGCGGACGCGTGGCATCCCGGTGTTCAACGCGCCGTTCTCCAACACCCGCAGCGTGGCCGAACTGGTCATCGGCGAGATCGTCATGTTGCTGCGGCGCATCCCCAGCCGCAGCGAGGCGCTGCATGCCGGGCGCTGGGACAAGTCGGCCGAGCGCAGCTATGAGGTGCGCGGCAAGACCCTGGGCATCGTCGGCTATGGCAGCATCGGCAGCCAGCTGAGCACGCTGGGCGAGGCGATGGGCATGCGGGTGATCTACTTCGACGTCACCGACAAGCTGCGCCACGGCAACACCGAGCCGGCGGCCAGCCTGCACGACCTGCTGGCCAACAGCGACGTGGTCACGATGCATGTCCCCGAAACGCCAGCCACGGCCGGCATGATCGGCGCCGCCGAGCTGGCGGCGATGCGGCAAGGCTCGTACCTGATCAACAACAGCCGCGGCAGCGTCGTGGATCTGGATGCGCTGGCCGAGGCGCTGCGCGGCGGCCATCTGAACGGCGCGGCGGTGGATGTCTTTCCGGTGGAGCCGGCCAGTTCCGCCGAGCGGTTCCATTCGCCGCTGCAGGGACTGCCCAACGTGATCCTGTCGCCGCATATCGGCGGCTCGACCATCGAGGCGCAGGAGCGGATCGGCGAGGAAGTCGCCGCCAAGCTGATCGACTACAGCGATGCCGGCTCAACCGTGGGCGCCGTGAACTTCCCGCAGGCCCTGCTGCCGAAGCGGCCGGCCGCGACACGCTACGTGCACATCCATCGCAACGTGCCGGGGATGCTGGGCCACGTGAACAGTGTGTTCTCCAGCCGGGGTCTGAACATCGTCGGACAATACCTGCAGACCGACGGCGAGATCGGCTATGTCGTCGTCGAAATCGAAACCGACCAGCATTGCGATGCGGTGCTGAGCGACCTGCGCCGGCTCGACGGCACCATCCGGGCGCGGTTGATCCGCCGCGTGTGACGGCCGTGCCGCGGGCGCCGTGGCGTGCGATGTCCCTGCGACTTCGTAGCCGACCTCATTTTTCGGACGGGCCGAGGCGGTAGATCCGGCGTGCGGTGCCCTGGAAGAACAACTGCTGCGCCTCCTGCGGCAGCGGTGCCAGGATGGCCCGGAAACCATCGACGATCTCGGCGAACCCGGCACACAGGCTGTCCACCGGGAAGTTGCTGCCGAACATCGTCCGGGCAGGACCAAACACGTCGATCGCGGTCCGCACGATCCAGTCGGTGGCCGCGGAGCGCCAGGGTTCTCCTGGCACGCCCATCCCGGAGAGCTTCACGACCGTGTTGGGGCAGGCGGAAAACCGTGCCATCGCGCGATGCCAGGCCGCGAGACTGTCGGCATCGCGCGGCGTTGGCAGGCCGGCGTGATTGAGGATGATCGTTATGGCCGGGAAGTCGCCTGCCAGCGCCACCGCCTCGTCCAGGTTCCACCAAGGCGTCTGCAGGTCGAAGGCCAGGCCGTGCCGCGCCAGCAGCGCATAACCCTCGCGCCAGACCGGGTCGGACATCAAGGTCCTGACCGTGCCGACATCGCTGGGACGGGTCGGGCCCGCGGGCTTGTGGCGCACGCTGCGGACCAGTGGAAATGCGGCCTGCGCGGCGAGCACCGAAGCGGCATCAGCGCGGTCCAGCCATGCCTGCGCCACGATGGCGTTGGGCCAGCCATAGCGCACGGCCAGTTGGCTGGCGTAGCGGGTCTCTCCGATCGGATCGGACGGGTCCCACTCGGTCTCGACGTAGACGGTCTGGACGATGTTCCGGCCGCCCACATCAACCCGGTAGTCGTCGGGCAGATAGCGCCGCTTGATCGCGCTGTAGTCACCGTAGCGGAACGGGATGCGGGCAGCCGGGGCGAGCCAGGGATGGTGGTTGACCGCCGGTTCCCAGAAATGCTGATGGGCATCGACGATCGGGCCGTCCCACAGCGCCTCCGACATGGCTACGCGATCCGGGTCCTGACCGGCGGCGGGAACGCGATCAGCAGCGTTCCCACGACATACAGCCCCGCACAGGCGGCAAAGAACAGCAGGACCGCCAGATACGTGCCGGTGAACTGCAGGATGAAGCCGGTGATGATCGGCACCGCGATGCCGCTGGCGCTGCCCGCGAAGTTCATGATGCCGCCGAGCATCCCGACCTTCGGGCGCGGCGCCAGCACCGTCGGCAGGCTCCAGTACAGGCTGCCCCAGTAAAGGAAGAACAGCGTCGCCGAGAGGATTGCCACCGCGCCCACCGGATCGCCAACGCGCGGCAGCACGAGGAAGGCGCACAGCGTCGCGACGCCCGAGAAGCCCAGCATGGTCTTGTAGACCGGGCCACGCCGCCAGCCGCGCGCGAGCAGCGCATCAGCGGTGAAGCCGGCGAACAGCGAGCCCGCCATGCCGCACAGGAAGATGACGAAAGTCGCATAACCCATCTGCTTCAGATCGAAGCCGCGTGCCTGTGCCAGGTAGCTCGGCCCCCAGGTCAGCAGGCCGAAATTGATCATCGCCCAGCTTGTCCGCCCGATCAGCAGACCGGCCATCGAGCGCGGCACGATGCGCGGCGGCGCCTCCACGGCAACCACCGTCGGTGCATCCGCCTCGGCCTGGCCGGTGATATGGGCAAGCTCGGCGGCGTTCACGCCGGGATGCGTGGCTGGATCGTCGCGCAGGTAGCGCCACGCGATCATGCCAAGGGTCATCGTGGCGAGACCGGCGACCAGGAAGGCCAGCCGCCAGGAGTGCAGTGCGAGGATCAAGAAGGAAATGATGACGCCGCCGAACGCGGCACCCAGCGGCGCCCCGGCATCCATGCACACCGCACCGCGCCCGCGTTCCTGCGGCGCCAGCCACAGCGCGCTGAGCTTGGCGCCGGCTGGGAATACCGGCGCCTCGGCCGCACCCAGCCCGATGCGTGTCAGCAACAAGGTCATGCCGCCGGTGGCCAGCGCCGCCATCGCCTGGAACAATCCCCAGAACACCGTCGAGCCGGTGATCAGAAGCCGCGGCCCGAACCGGTCGATCAGCCAGCCGCCGGGGACCTGCAGGAGGGCGTAGCTCCAGAAGAACGCGCTCAGCAGCACGCCCTGCATGGCGGGCGACAGCACGAACTCGCGCGCGATCGTCGGCATCGCGATGGAAAGCGTGGTGCGGTCGATCAGGTTGACGACGACCAGCAGGAAAACGATGGCGAAGATGCGCCAGCGCACCGTGCTGCGCGCGGCCGCCATCGTCAGGGGCGATGGAGCGATCTTCGCTGTCTGGGACATCCCGTTTTCCTCGCTGGCCGGTTGCGGCTCTGTTGTCGTGGCGGTCGGCGCATCAGTTGGCCCAGCGCAGCACCAATGGGTCGGTGCGGCGCGCGATCTCGATCAACCCGGCGCGGGTCGCTGGGTGCAGCGGCAGCACCGGATGGCGTGTGGCTTCCGAGCGGATCACGCCGCCTTCCTGCATCAGCACCTTCGCGGCACTCAGGCCGCATTGGCGGTTCTCGTAATTGATCAGCGGCAGCCAGCGCGCATAGGCGGCCGCCGCGGCGTCACGGTCGCCGGCGAAGTGCGCATCGGTGATCTGGCGGATCCCGTCCGGATAGCCGGCGCCGGTCATCGCACCAGTCGCCCCGGCATCGAGGTCGGCCATCAACGAGATGCCCTCCTCGCCGTCCCAGGGACCGACGATGGCATCGCCGCCGGCCTCGATCAGGGCGCGCAGCTTGTTCGCCGCCTGCGGGACCTCGATCTTGAAATAGGCGATGTTCGCGATCTCCCGTGCCATGCGCGCCAGCAGCGGCACCGAGAGCGACGTGCCCGCCACCGGCGCGTCCTGGATCATCACCGGAATGGTCACCGCGTCCGACACGCGACGGAAGAAATCGTAGATGGCGGCTTCGGAAACCCGGATCGTCGCGCCGTGATAAGGCGGCATGACCATCACCATCGCGGCACCAGCCGCCTCGGCGCGGCGGCTGCGCTCGGCGCAGATCTGCGTGCCGAAATGCGTCGTCGTAACGATCACCGGGACACGGCCGGCGACCTGCGACAGCACGGCATCCATCACGCGCTCGCGCTCGGCGTCGGTCAGCACGAACTGTTCGGACCAGTTGGCCAGGATGCAGATGCCCTGCGATCCGGCATCGATCATGAAGTCGATGCACCGCCTCTGTCCGTCGAGATCAAGCTCCCCGCTCGCATCGAAAACGGTGGGGGCGACGGGGAAGACGCCGCGATGGATCGGAGTTGCCATGACGGAATATCCTGGTGGATTGCGGTTCAGGCGGCGGCGCGCTCCATCGTCTTGCGTGCCATCCGGGCGGCAAGCAGCACGGCCGCACGGCTTGCACCCAGGTTGGCGACGCCCTTACCGGCGATGTCGTAGGCCGAGCCGTGCGCCGGTGTGCAGATCGGGAAGGGGAAGCCACCCAGCAGCGTGACGCCGCTGTCGAACCCGATCAGCTTCATCGCGATCTGGCCTTGGTCGTGATACATCGTCAGCACGGCATCGAACATGCCCTTGGTGGCACGCACGAACACGGTGTCCGGCGGAAACGGCCCCTGCGCGTCGATGCCGTCCTGCCGCGCCGCCTCGACCGCCGGGCGGATCACATCGTCGTCCTCATGTCCGAAATTGCCGCCGTCTCCGGCATGCGGGTTAAGCCCGGCAACGCCGATGCGCGGGCTGGGCAGCCCGGATTCCCGAAGGGACGCATCGGTCAGCCGGATGCTGGTCAGCACCCGCGGTGTGGTGATCAACCCGGCGACCGCCGACAGCGGCACGTGGGAGGTGACGCGCGCGTTCCACAGCCCGTCCAGGATGTTGAACTCGCTGGCCGGACAATCGAGACCGAGCACCCCGGCGGTGTAGCTGATCTCGTCGTCGTAGGGCGGGTGGGCCAGCCGCATCGCCGCCTTGTTGAACGGCGTGAAGCAGACCGCCTGCGCCCGGCCGGCAGCCGCAAGCTTCAGGCACGTGCTGAAATTGGTCAGCGCGAAACGCCCGCCCGCCTCGGCCGCAACCCCGCGCGCGATGGTGGCCGGGTCGAGATGGCCGAGATCGATCAGCGCGGGCCGCATCCCCGGCGCCGCGCTGGCGTCCCGCGCTAGGATGTCGATATCGAGCGTGATGCCGCTGTCTGTCGCGCCGCGCTCCAGCACGCGACGGTCGCCGACCACCAGCAGCGACGCCGCGGCGCGGATCTCGGGATCGGCGGTCAGCCGGGCGGCGAGTTCCGGGCCGACGCCGGCGGGATCGCCGATGGCAAGCGCGATGACGGGTCTGGCGGCTTGGTCGGGCGATACGGCGTCCATGGCAGCCTCCCAGGGCATTGCATCTTGGCGTTGCCGGATTTCGGCATTGCCAGACCCGCTATCATGGCCCAGTCTCAAATACAAGGCTCTTGCATACAGAATGCAGGATGCAAAACAGCGCGCCGCCTTGTGCCCGTGCGTACCGCCGCTACATCTCGCGCGATCAACGGCGTATCGAACAGAGGGAATGATGTGACCGAACTGGCGATCCTTCCGGTGGTCCGGCACACGCTGCACAACGAACTGGTCAGCCGCATCCGCGACATGATCATCGAAGGTCAGCTTGCGCCGGGATCGCGCATCCACGAGGGCCAGCTCGGGCTGGCGCTGGGCGTTTCCCGAACGCCGCTGCGGGAGGCGCTGAAGTTCCTCGCCAGCGAAGGGCTGATCGACCTGGTTCCCGGCCGTGGCGGCGTGGTGCGCCGGCTGACGCCGCGTGATGTGCGCAACATGCTCGACGTGCTGATCGCCCTGGAAACTCTGGCCGGGCGCCTCGCCTGCCGCGCCGCAACCGACGCGCAGATCGCCGAGGTGCGGCAGCTGCACGACCGGATGATGGCCCTCTATGCCGAGCGTCACCGCCTTGCCTACTACAAGCTGAACCAGGCGATCCACACCGCCATCGTCGCCATGTCCGGCAACGACTTCCTGGCCGCAACGCACGAGGGCATCCAGTCCCGCCTCAAGCGCATCCGCTTCATCGGCAACGAGTTGCCGGAAAACTGGGCCGCCGCGGTGCAGGAACACATCGAAATGATCGCAGCCTTGGAAAAACGCGACGAGGCGAGGTTGACCGAGGTGGTGACGCGGCATCTCGAGCAGACCTGGACCCGCGTCCGACCGATCCTGTAACGGCCCGCTCGCGCTCTCTGTATGCAGCATACTTGCATACATGGTCGGCGGGTGCTAACCAAACCCGAACGGCGCAAATCGCCGGCCTGAGCGTGGGGGGAAAGCAATGACACGATCGACCGAGCCGCAGACCCGGCCGCAGCTGCTGGCCGGCCCTACGCGGCGCCGCCTGATTGCGGCCGCCGCTGCGCTGCCATTGGTGACCATCCTGCAGCATCCCGCCGATGCCGCGCAGTTCACCCTGCGGTTCGCCGACGGCCAGCTGCCCGACCACCCGGTCAACGTCCGCGCACGCCAGGCTGCCGACAAGATCGCCACCGCCACCTCGGGCGCCGTGCAGATCAAGATTTTCCCCAATTCCGAGCTGGGTGCCGACCCCGACATCCTGTCGCAGCTGCGCAGCGGCGGCGTCGACATGATCAACATGGGCTCGGACGTACTCGCCACCCTGGTGCCGGCCGAGGCAATGCTCAATCTCGGCTTCGTCTTCGCCGATTACGGCCAAGTCTGGAAGGCGATGGACGGGGGCCTCGGTGCCTATCTCGCCGGGCGCATCGGCGCGGTCGGTCTTCACCAGGTCGGACGCAGCTGGGACAACGGGTTTCGCCAGATCACCTCGTCCACCCATCCCATCACCACGCCGGACAGCCTGCACGGCTTCAAGATCCGCGTCCCGCCGGCACCGATGCTGACCTCGCTGTTCACGGCTCTCGGTGCCTCGCCCACGCCGGTCAACTTCAACGAGCTCTATTCCGCCCTGCAGACGCATCTGGTGGACGGCGAGGAGAATGCGCTGCCGATCATCGCGACGGCGAAGCTGTACGAGGTGCAGAAATACTGTTCCATGACCAACCATTCGTGGGGCGGCTATCTGATCCTGATGAGCTCGGCACGGTTCGGGCAGATGCCGAAGAACTACCAGGACGCCATAACCCAAGCCTTCGACGAGGCAGGGCTGGCCGAACGGCAGGATATCGCGAACCTCAGCACCAGCCTTGCCAAGGACCTCACAGCCAAAGGCATGGTTTTTAACGACCCGCCTGCCGCGCCGTTCCGCGCCGCGCTCGCGGCTACGTCCTACTACCGCGACTGGAAGGCGAAGTTTGGCGAGAAGCCCTGGAAGCTGCTGGAGGACGCAGTCGGGCCGCTCGCCTGATGGAAGCTGCATTCGAGACGATTGGCGAAACCGACGCGGACGCGGCCGACTACGGCTGGCCCGAGTGGATCCTGCGCCGCACGGTCGAGGTCGCAGTCTGCATCGGTGTGCTGGCCGAGGTGGTCATCCTCTCCGCCGGCGTCGTCTCCCGCTACGTGCTGAACCACCCGCTGGTCTGGTCGGACGAGCTCGCCTCCATCGTGTTCCTCTGGCTTGCCATGCTGGGCAGCGTGATCGCCCTGCAGCGCGGCGAGCATATGCGCCTCACCTCTACCATCGGGATGCTGCCGGTTGCGGCGCGACCGTGGATGGCGGTCCTCGCGGTGCTCGCCCCGGCGCTGTTCCTGGCGCTCATCCTGATGCCGGCCCTCAGTTACGCAAACGACCAATGGGTCGTCGAAACGCCTGCGATGGGCCTGCCGGACATCGTGCGGGCCGGCGCCATCCCGGTGGGCTTCGTGCTGATGCTGCTCGACTGCCTGCTGCGGCTGCGCGGCCACCGGCTGCGCCACATCCTGGGCGTCGCGGCCATCCTGGCGCTGATCGGCGCCGCCGCCATGCTCGCCGCGCCCATGCTGGAAGCGATCGGCAACTGGAATCTGATCGTCTTCTTCGTCGGCCTGCTCGGTTTCGGCGTGCTGGCCGGCGTGCCGATCGCCTTCGCCTTCGGACTTGCCACGCTATCCTACCTGATGACCGTCACCACGGTTCCACTCAGCGTCATCGTCGGCCGCATGGACGAGGGCATGAGCTCGCTCATCCTGCTCGCCGTGCCGATGTTCGTGCTGCTCGGCCAGCTGATCGAGATGACCGGCATGGCGCGTGCCATGGTCGCCTTCCTCGCGGCCCTGCTCGGCCATGTGCGCGGCGGACTGTCCTACGTGCTGATCGGTGCGATTCTGCTGGTGTCCGGCATTTCCGGCTCCAAGGCCGCCGACATGGCGGCCGTTGCTCCGGTCCTGTTCCCCGAGATGCGCCGCCGCGGCACCCCCGACGGGGAACTCGTGTCGCTGCTCGCGGCCACCGGGGCCATGAGCGAGACGATCCCGCCCAGCCTCGTGCTCATAACCATCGGCTCGGTCACCAGCGTCTCGATCGCCGCCCTGTTCCGCGGCGGCCTGCTGCCGGGCGTGGTGCTTGCGCTGGCACTCGCCGTGGTGGCGCGCTGGCGCTGCGGGCACGAGGCTGCGGGGATCGCACGCGCGCCGGCCGGCGTGGTCGGCCGCACCTTCCTGATCGCCATGCCGGCGCTGATCCTGCCGTTCATCATCCGCGCCGCGGTGATCTATGGCGTCACCACGGCGACCGAGGTCTCCACGGTCGGGATCGGCTACGCGGTGCTGATGGGTCTATGCGTCTACCGCAGGTTCGACTGGCGCCGTATCTACCCGATCCTGGTGCAGACCGCCGGGCTGTCAGGGGCGATCCTGCTGATCATCGGCTCGGCCACCGGCCTCGCCTGGGCGCTGACCCAGTCCGGATTTTCAGACGCGATGGCGCAGTCGATGGCCGCCGTACCAGGCGGCCGCTGGGGCTTCCTCGGCATCTCGATCGTCGCGTTCACCGTGCTCGGCAGCGTGCTGGAGGGGCTGCCGGCCATGGTGCTGTTCGCGCCGCTGCTGTTCCCCGTGGCGCAGCGCATCGGCATCGACCAGGTGCATTACGCCATGGTGGCAATGCTCTCGATGGGTCTCGGACTATTCGCCCCGCCCTTCGGCCTGGGCTACTACGCTGCCTGCACAATCGGCCGCGTGCATCCCGACGCCGGGATGCGACGCATCTGGCCTTATCTCGGCGCAATCGCTGTCGGACTGCTGATCGTTGCCGCCGTGCCGTGGTTCTCGATCGGCAATCTGTAGCGGGGTGGCGTGCGCCGCCGCGCCGAATAGCAACCGATGCGATCAGGACCGGCGCGTCAATGTCGCTGCCATACGGCCGAAGGCGTTCCTGATCAGGCGAGCCAACGCCGCTGCGATCTTGCGCTCACCCTCGATGGCGAGAAGCTGTGCCTCGCCGCGGGCCTGGAAACTGGACATGCTGGGGTTCCTTCATAACTGGCCGCGAAACCGGCCGCAGGGTTCGGGACGCCCTCCATCGTTTATTGTGCAGTGCAACATGAGCATCGGAAGCCCCCAGCGCAACCCCCCGGCGCCGGCGGGTTTGCCGAGGGGGTTCGGGCACCGGCTTGACGCCAGGCACTGACCGCCCGGCTCGCTTGACAGGCCACACCGCGGTCGATACCCGCGATGGTCACGATCCTTCACCGGGCACAGGAAGACCATGGCCGTTCCCTTGCCTGAGACGTTGCGGGTCGCCGTGCGCGACCAGGTCGCCATCCTGCGCCTGTCGCGGCCGGAGAAGCGGAACGCGCTCGATGACGCGACGGTGCGGGCACTCGGTCGCTTCTTCGACGACCCGCCCGCCGGCGCGCGGGCCGTCGTGCTGCACGGCGAAGGCGCGCATTTTTCCGCCGGCCTCGACCTGTCGTCGCTGACCGAGCGCGATACCGAAGCCGGCATCGCCCATTCCCGCAACTGGCATCGCGCCTTCGAACGCATCGAGTTCGGCGACCTGCCGGTGATCTGCGTGCTGCACGGCGCCGTGGTCGGCGGCGGGCTGGAGTTGGCCGCCAGCACGCATATCCGCGTCGCCGAGCGCGGTGCGTCCTACGCACTGCCGGAAGGCAGCCGCGGCATCTATGTCGGCGGCGGCGGCTCGGTGCGGCTGTCCAGATTGATCGGCGTCGCGCGGATGATGGACATGATGCTCACCGGCCGCACCTACGGCGCCGAGGAGGGCGTCGCACTCGGTTTCTCGCAGTACCTCGTTGAACCCGGAGAGGGATTGGCGAAGGCCATCGCGCTCGCTGGGCGTGTCGCCGAGAACACGCCGCTCACCAACTTCGCGATCCTGCACGCCTTGCCGCGCATTGCCCGCTCCGACCCCGACGCCGGGCTGCTGATGGAAAGCCTGATGGCCGCCATCGCCCAAGGATCCGATGAGGCCAAGCGCCGCCTCGCTGACTTTCTTGAGAAACGCGCCGGGAAGGTCGAGCATCGCTGAAGCGTCAAGCGCGCCATCGGGGAACCGACCGACATGAACCTTCACGACACCGCCTGCATCGTCACCGGGGGCGCCTCGGGCCTGGGAGCCGCAACGGCGCGGGCCCTGGCGGCCGCCGGCGCCCGTGTCGCCGTGCTGGACATGAACGAGGCCGGAGCGGCCGAGATGGCGCACGGCATCGGCGGCGTGGCGATCAAATGCGACGTCGCCGACCCGGATGCCGGCGCGGATGCCATTGCCCGCGCCCGCGCGGCGCATGGCCCGGCACGCATCCTCATAAACTGCGCCGGCGTGGGGACGCCGGGGCGCATCGTCGGGCGCAACGGTCCGATCCCGCTCGGCACGTATGAGAAGGTCATCCGCGTCAACCTGATCGGCAGCTTCAACATGCTGCGCCTTGCGGGCGCCGACATGATCCCGCTCGATCCGCAGGAGGATGGCGAGCGCGGCGTGATCGTCAACACCGCCTCGATCGCCGCCTATGACGGGCAGATCGGACAGGCCGCCTATGCCTCCTCCAAGGCTGGCATCGTCGGCCTGACACTGCCGGCGGCGCGCGAGTTCGCGCGCTTCGGCGTGCGCGTCATGACCATCGCGCCCGGGTTGTTCCACACGCCCATGATGGCCTCGCTGCCGCCCGAGGTGCAGCAGAGCCTGGGCGAGTCGATCCCCTATCCGGCGCGACTCGGCACGCCCGAGGAATACGCTGCCCTCGCACTGCACATCATCGCCAACCGGATGCTGAACGGCGAAACTATCCGGCTCGACGGCGCGTTGCGAATGGCACCGAAATGAACCTCGACCACACGCACGACCCGGGCCTCCGCTCCTGGGTCGCCGCGGCCAACGGCCACGCGGATTTCCCGATCCAGAACCTGCCCCTCGGCGTGTTCAACCCGCCCGGCGGTTCACCACGCGGCGGCATCGCCATCGGCGACATGATCCTCGACCTCGCCGCACTCCGTGCGAGCGGTCTGCTCCACGGCGATGCACTGGCGGCCTGCGCCGCCTGCACCGACCCGCAGCTCAACGGTTTCCTGGGGATGGGCGGCGGGGTGCGCCGAGCGCTGCGCGAGGCGATGAGCGGCCTGCTGTCCGCTACGGCGCCGGCGCGTCCGGACCTGCTGCACCGTGCCGAGGACTGCACGCTGCACTTGCCGGCGAGGGTCGGCGACTACACCGATTTCTACGCCGGCATCCACCACGCCACCGCCGTGGGCACGCTGTTCCGGCCGGACGCGCCGCTGCTCCCAAACTACAAGTTCGTGCCCATCGGCTATCACGGCCGCGCATCATCCCTGCGTCCATCCGGCGGTGCGGTCGTGCGACCCTCCGGCCAGCGCAAGGCGCCGGACCAGCCGGCGCCGGTGTTCGGCCCATGCGAGCGCCTGGATTACGAGCTGGAACTGGGCATCTGGGTCGGACCGGGCAACGATCTCGGCGCCCCGATTCCTGTCACTGGCGCCGCCCAGCACGTCGCAGGCTTCTGCCTGCTGAACGACTGGTCCGCCCGCGACCTGCAGGCGTGGGAATACCAGCCGCTCGGCCCGTTCCTGGCCAAGAGCTTCCACACCACGATCTCGCCCTGGATCGTGACGCCCGAGGCCCTGGCGCCGTTTTGCACGGCACAGCCCGCTCGACCGCCGGGTGATCCGCAGCCCTTGCCTTATCTGTGGGACGCGGCGGACCAGGACGGCGGCGCCCTCGATCTCGAGCTGGAGGTGCTGCTGCGCACCGCCTCGATGCGCGCGCATGGCCGCGCCGCCCACCGTCTTTCGATCGGCAACGCGCGCGAGCTTTACTGGACGCCGGCGCAGCTCATTGCCCACCACACCTCGAACGGCTGCAATCTCCAGCCCGGCGACCTGTTCGGCAGCGGGACGATCACTTCTCCCACGCCGGACGGCAGCGGCTCGCTGCTGGAGATCACGCATGGCGGCCGCGACCCGATCCACCTGCCCGGCGATGAGGAGCGCCGCTTCCTCGAGGACGGCGACGAGGTGATCCTGCGCGCCCGCGCAAGGCGTGACGGCTACGTGCCCATTGGCTTCGGCGATTGCCTCGGCATCGTCGTTGCCGCCAGGTCGGGCGCAGCATGAAGCAGGCGGTCCTGGACAGGCTGTTCGCGCCCGATGCGCGGCTTACCCCGTATTGGTGGGATCGCGTCCCGCGCCCGGCGCTGCCGGAAGCCGCACTGCCGCGCGCCGCCGACGTGGTGGTTGTCGGCTCAGGCTATACCGGCCTGAGCGCCGCGCTGCAGACCGCGCGCGGCGGCCGCTCGACCCTTGTGCTGGATGCCGGAGACGCGGGCTTCGGCTGCAGCACCCGCAACGGCGGCCAGATATCCACCAGCGTCAAACATGGCTACGCCGAACTCACCCGCCGCCACGGCGCCGAAACGGCTTTGCGGATCATCCAGGACGGCCGGAACTCGCTGGACTGGGTTGCGGACTTCATCGCCGCCGAGGGGATCGACTGCGATTTCCGCATCACCGGCCGGTTCCACGCGGCGCACACTCCCGCCCATTACGAGGCGCTGACCGGGCGCCTGACGGACCAGCCCAAGGGTCTCGACATCGCGGCGCACATGGTGTCGCGGACCGAGCAGCGCGCCGAGCTTGGCAGTGACAGGTATTTCGGCGGCATCGTCTATGAACGCCACGCTGCGATCGACCCGGCCCGCTTCCACCAGGGAATGCTCGACCGGGCGCTCGCGGCCGGGGTCGGCGTGGTGCCCCATTGCGCCGTCACCGCCATCGTTCGCGACGGCGCCGGGTTGCGGGTCGAGACTGCGCGCGGTCCGGTTTTCGCCCGCAACGTGGTGGTGGCGACCAACGGCTACACCGGTCGGCTGCTGCCCTGGCTGCAGCGGCGGATCATCCCGATTGGCAGCTACATGATCGCCACCGAGGCGCTGCCCGCTGCCGTGATGGACCGGCTGATGCCGCGCGACCGCGTCGTCAGCGACACCCGCAAGGTGGTGTATTATTACCGCCCTTCACCCGATCGCACGCGCATCCTGTTCGGCGGCCGCGTCTCGGCCTCCGAGACCGATCCGCGCGTCAGCGGCCCGCGCCTGCACGCCGCGATGGCCAGCCTGTTCCCCGAACTGAAGGAGACGCGCATCAGTCACTCCTGGTGCGGCTTCGTCGCCTATACATTCGACGAGCTGATGCATATCGGCGTGCATGACGGCGTGCACTACGCGATGGGCTACTGCGGCTCGGGTGCGGGCATGGCGGGCTACCTCGGGATGCGCCTCGGCCAGCAGGTGCTGGGACTGCCGGACGGCCGCAGCGGCCTCGACGGCATCGGCTTCCCCGCGCGCCCCTACTACCACGGCCGGCCGTGGTTCCTCGGGCCCACGGTCGCCTATTACCGCTGGCGCGACGGCGCCGGCCGGTAGGCGGTCACAGACCCAGGTCCCAATTCTGTCCGACCATGTCCTGGCCGGAGCTGTGGTGGCGCTCGTCGGCGGTTAGCCGCAGACCAGCGCCACGACGAATTTTACCGCTTGACCGCGGGCCGCTATCCTCCGTTTCGGAGGAAACGCAATGGCCGACCCGGCACCGATCGACTGTGACGTGCATCCCACCGTGCCAGGCCTGCCTGCCCTCCTGCCCTATCTCGAGCCGATGTGGCAGGAAGCGGTGCAGCGCCGCGGGCTCGAGGAGCTGAACTCCACCGGCTACCCCTCCAACGCCCCGCTCACCGTCCGCGCCGACTGGCGCGACCCATCGGGCCGCGCCCCGACCGGCCCCGCGCGCATGGCCGAGCACGTGCTCGCCCCCTTCGCCACCCGCTTCGCCATCTGCAATTGCCTCTATGGCGTCCAGTCGCTGTTCAGCGAGGACCTCGCCGCCGCCTTTGCGCGCGCCGTCAACGACTGGATCGCCCGCGAATGGCTCGACGCGATCCGCGCCTGCGCGCCTCCATCGTGATCGCGCCGACAGAACCCGCACACCGCCGCCGAGGAAATCGAACGTTGCGCCGCCGATCCGCGCTTCGTCCAGGTGCTGCTGCTGGCGTCCGGCGAAATCCCGCTCGGCCGCCGCCAGCACTGGCCGATCTACCAGGCCGCCGCCCGTCACGGCCTGCCCATCGGCATGCATGCCGGCAGCGCCTACCGCCACCCGATCACGCCGGTCGGCTGGCCGACCAGCCTCACCGAGGACTACGTCAACCAGGCTGCCGGCCTTCCAGTCCGCGCTCACCAGCCTGATGGCCGAGGGCGTCTTCGCCAAGTTTCCGGACCTGACCGTGGTGCTGATGGAATCCGGCGTCACCTGGCTGCCGGCGCTATCTGTGGCGGCTGACCAAGTTCTGGAAGGGCCTGCGCTCGCGAAATCCCCTGGGTCACCGACCCGCCCATCGACATCGTCCGCGAGCGGGTGCGGCTGACCGTGCAGCCGTTCGATGCGCCCGACCGATGCCGCGGCGCTCGAGCGGCTGCTGGACCATATCGGCTCGGACGAGATGCTGCTGTTCGCAACCGACTACCCGCATTGGCAGTTCGACGGCACTGGACGCGCTGCCGGCCGAGCCTGCCCGCCGCGCTGCGGCACAAGATCATGGTGGACAACCCGCTTCCGACGTATCCTCGCCTCAGGGAGACCGTGACATGAACGTTGACGTCCTCGAACCGTTCAGGCGTGCAGCCCGCCGCTTCCGTCAGGGCCGGCCATCGCCGATTGCGACATCCATCCCAGGGTCAGCGGCTACAAGGCGCTCGATCCCGTGGCTGTCCAAGCGCTGGCGCGAGCACCTCGCCACCTTCGGCATGGCGCACCGCCAGCAGTTCGAAAAGGGGCCGGTCTACCCGAAAGCCCAGCCGAAGGCCTGCCGCCGCGACGCCTGGCCCGAGGGCGGCACGCCGGGCAGCGATCTCGGCTTCATGGCAGCGCCAGCACCTCGACCCGAACAATGTCGCGCTTGGCATCCTCAATCCCGCTGACCCCCAGCGGCCAGGGCGCGCAGAACCCCGACCTGTCCGCCGCCTTCACCCACGCGGTGAACGAGTGGCAGGTCGCGAACTGGACCTCGCGCGATCGCCGGCTGAAGGCCTCGGTGGTGGTGCCGTACGAAGACGGGCCTGCCGCGGCGCAGGAAATCGCGGCACGCGCCGGCGATGCCAACTTCGCCCAGGTGCTGCTGCTGACCCGCACCGGCGGAGCCGCTGGGCCAGCGCCGCTACTGGCCGATCTACGAGGCCGCGGTCGAGGCCGGGCTGCCGGTCGGCATCCACGCCTTCGGCTACGGCGGCTGGCCGATCACCGCCGGCGGCTGGCCTTCCTACTACATCGAGGAGATGGTCGGGCACGCGCAATGTGCCCAGGCGGTGCTGACCAGCCTGGTGCTGGAGGGCGTGTTCGAGCGGTTCCCGACGCTGAAGGTCGTGCTGATCGAAGGCGGCTTCGCCTGGGCGCCCGCGCTCGCCTGGCGGCTCGACAAGCACTGGGCCAAGCTGCGGCAGGAACTGCCCCACCTGAAGCGCCCTGCCCTCCGAATACATCCGCAATCAGGTCTGGTTCACCACCCAGCCGATGGAGGAGCCGGAGCCGCGCGCCAATCTGCTCGACACGATCGAGTGGATCGGCTGGGACCGGCTGCTGTTCGCCACCGACTACCCGCACTGGGACTTCGACGATCCCGCAACGGCGCTGCCGCTGCGGCTGACCGAGTCGCAGCGCAGCGCGGTCTTCCGGGAGAACGCCCGCGCCGTCTACGGCGCCTGAACCCGTCAGCCCCTACGCGAGAAGCGTGTACTCGCCAAGCATGTTCTGAAGCGCGCCGACATCGGTCAGCGTGATCGTCTTGCCCGCCAGGCGTACCCAGCCGCTGTCCCGCCACGTCGACAAATGCTTGTTGATGCTCTCGCGGGTCAGGTCGGTCATGCCGCCGAGTTCGCGCTGCGACAGTTCGAAGTCGATGTGCAGCCCACCATCCGCGTCGTCGTGCGAATGCAGCGCCGCCAAATGCAGCAGCGCCTTCGCGAGCCGTGCCGATGCAGGCAGCGTGACGCTGTCGATGATCTGCTCGGTCGCCGAACGCAGCCGCTGGCTCAGCATTCGGCTCGTCGCCAGCAGAGCCTCGGGCGAGCGCATCATTGCCTGCATCAGCTGTCGGCCATCCACGCTCAGCACCCGGCAGGCCGACAGCGCCACGGCATCGGCGCTGCGCGGCCAGTCGTTCAAAACCGCCAACTCGCCGAAGACCCGCCCGGGGCCAGCGATCTCCAGCACGATCTCCCGCCCGCACGGCGTCACCGAGGACAACTTCATGTAGCCTTCCAGTACCAGCACCACCGAACTGCCGGCCTCGCCCAGCGAGAACAGCAGGTCGCGCGGGCGCAGATGATGCAGGTTGGCATGACGAAGAAGCGGCAGCAGGTCCTGCTCGGACAGGCAGCCCAGGATGCCGGATTGCCGCGCCAGACGCAGCAACGCCTGCTCGCCGCCCACGGGCGGTGCGCCTTTCGGCGGTAGGCTGTGTCCGGCTGAGGCAAGCCCTGCGTTGCTCATGGTCGATCCCGGCGGGTCTTACTGACCCAGGCACGTTGCTACACGCGCTTTTGACCCGTCGTAGAGAGCCGCATCGCAGGATGCAAGAAATTACGCCGCCCGCTCGCGCGCCGTCTCGGTCGCGGCCTCCAGGCCCACGGTCTGCGCCAGCCGATCCAGCCGCCGCATCACCGCCTCGCCGGCGAACACGCCGGTGCCTTCCTCCAGCCGCAGCACCAATCGCCCGGCTTGCAGCGCCAGCCCGGTTCCGGCCAGCAGATGCGGCGTGCCGGCCGACAACGTATAGGCCAGCCGCAGCGCGACACCCAGCCGCTCGGCGCGGGCGGCACTCGCCACGTCCAGCAGCAACCGGGCCGGACGCAGGAAACCCGCATCCGCCTCGGCCTCGTACCGCATCGCCAGGGTCAGCGCCAGGAACGCGCGCGCATGGTGGTCGAGCCCGATCCCGGGCTGGCGCAGCACCCGCAGGAACGCCTGCTCGGCGCGGAACTCGGGGTGATCGTGGCTGCCGATGTCCGATGCCCAACATGCTGCCTCGCGCAGCCGCCGCGCCTCGTCCGGCTCTCCGGCGAACAGCGGATCGGTCCACGCCAGCAGCGCAGGGGGCAGTGCAGTGTCGCGGCCGAAGCCCGCGGCGAGTTCCCGCCCCGCCGCCAGCAGCGGGTCCTGCGCGCGGATCGCCTCTGGCATCCGCTGCATGAACCAGCCCTCGCGCAGGCCGCTGGCGCTGAATACCACACGCCGCGCGCCGGTAGCGCGCAGCACCCGGCGCAGTGCCACCGCGGCATAGGGCAGATCGTCGATGCGCCGGCGCGAGACGCCGGGAAGGCGCTCCAGCGCGCGGCGCCCGGCGGCAGCGATCACGCCGGTCAGGTCCCGCGCCTCCTCCCGGCCTACCGTGTAATGGTGCACCATCTGCAGCGGGTAGCCGGTTTGCGCCATGTGGATGCGCGCCAGCGCGCGCCAGGCGCCACCGACGAGATAGAGGTCGCGGCCCATGCCCTCGCTCAACCACGGCACGCCGGCCAGATCGGCCTCGGCAATGGCGCGGGCACGCACCGGGTCGTTGCCGGCCCGCTCGGACAGCCGGATCACCCCAAGCCGCAGCGTCTGCGACGCGCCGCGCACGCCGTTGTCGAGCCGCACCAGCTCCATTGAGCCGCCGCCGATATCGGCCAGAATGCCGTCCGCGGTCGGGATGCCGCACAGCACGCCCATCGCCGACAACTCCGCCTCCTGCGTCCCGGGCAGCACGCGGATCGGCACGCGCGGCATATGGCCCTGCAGCGTGGCGACGAAGTCGGGGCCGTTGGTGGCGTCGCGCACCGCGGCCGTGGCAAGCACCTCGAAGGGGTCGGCACGCATCGCCTTTGCCACCGCATGGTAGCGGTGCATCACGGTCAGCGCCTGCGCGACGCCGTCTTCGTTCAGCCGGCCGCTGGCCTGCAGGCCGCGGCCCAGCCGCAGCACTGCCTTTTCATTGAAGATCGCGATCGGATTACGGGTATGCCCCTCGTAAACCACCAGCCGAACGGAGTTCGAGCCCAGATCGACGACGGCGCAGCGGGGCAGCGTCTCGGGTGACGTCAGGGGCAACGGATCAATCCTGCGTCACGCGGTCCTGGCGGCGGTGCGCGACCAGCGGCGCCGTCGCACCTGCGCCGCCCTGGCCGTGCAACGCCGAGCCGCGGCCCGACAACGAGGGGTTCGTCATGAAGTAGTCGTGCGCCGACACCGGGTTCGGCCCGGGATCGACGCGGTGCCAAGTGCCGTCGGGATGCAGGTCCCATGACTGCATCGTGTCCTTCAGGTTCACCACCATGATCTGGTCAAGCACCTGTGCGTGCACCGTCGGATTGTGGATCGGCACCAGGCTCTCGACGCGCCAGTCCATATTGCGTGCCATCCAGTCGGCCGAACTGATGAACACTCTGTTATGCTTATTTGGCAGCTTGTGACCGTTGCCGAAAACGTAGATGCGGCTGTGCTCCAGGAAACGCCCGACAATCGACTTCACGCGGATGTTGTCGGACAGTCCGGGCACACCGGGCCGCAGGCAGCAGATGCCTCGCACCACGCAGACAATTTTTACCCCTGCCTGCGACGCCTCGTACAGCGCGTCGATCAGCGTCTCGTCCACCAGCGAGTTCATCTTCAGCCAGATGCCGGCGTGCTTGCCGGCGCGGACATTGGCAATCTCGCGCCGGATGCAATCGATCAGCGTGCTGCGCGTGGTCAACGGGCTGAATGCCAGCGCGTCCATCTTCTCGGGCGTCGCGTAACCGGTCATGTAGTTGAACAGCCGTGCCGAGTCGCGCGTCAGATCCGGGTCGCAGGTGAAGAACGATAGGTCGGTGTAGATGCGCGCGGTGATCGGGTGGTAGTTGCCGGTGCCGAAATGCGCGTAGGACCGCACCGACCCGCCCTCGCGCCGCACCACCAGCGACAGCTTGGCATGGGTCTTCAGGTCGGTGAACCCGAACACCACCTGCACACCGGCTGCTTCCATGCTGCGCGCCAGGCGGATATTCGCCTCCTCGTCGAAGCGGGCGCGCAGTTCGACCAGTGCGGTGACCGACTTGCCCGCCTCGGCCGCCTCGATCAGCGCCTTGACGATCGGGCTGTCGCGGCTGGTGCGGTAGAGTGTCTGCTTGACCGCGATCACGCTCGGATCGCCAGCCGCCTGGCGCAGGAACTGCACCACCACGTCGAAGCTCTCGAAGGGGTGGTGGACGATGATGTCCTTGGCGCGGATCGCGGCGAAGCAGTCGCCGCCGAAGTCGCGGATGCGCTCAGGGAAGCGTGGCGTGTAGGGCGGGAACAGCAGGTCGCGCCGGTCTTCGACGATCAGCTGCTTGAGATCGACCACACCCAGCATTCCAGGCGCGACATACGTCTCCTCCGGCGTCGCGCCAAGCTCATCGGCAACCAGCGTGCGCAGCGCCTCCGGCATCTCGGCATCCACCGACATGTGGATCACCACGCCGCGCCGCCGCCGCTTCAGTGCTGTCTCGTAGGAGCGGACAAGGTCCTCGGCTTCTTCCTCGAACTCCACGTCGGTATCGCGGATCAGGCGGAACAGGCCCCTGCCGGTGACGCGGAAGCCGGGGAACAGCCGCCCCAGGAACATTTCGACCAGGGTTTCCAGCATAACGAAGCGGATCGGCGGGCGGCCGGTCGTAACCGATCCGGTGGCTGGCAGGCGGATGAAGCGGTCAACCTGCGCCGGCAGCGGGATCAGCGCGTTCATCCTCGTGCCGTCTTCCTCCAGCACCAGGCGCAGCGCCATCACCAAGCCCATGTTCGGAATGAACGGAAAAGGATGCGCCGGGTCGATTGCCAGCGGCGTCAGCACCGGGAACACCCGGTCCATGAAATAGGTGTCCAGCCAGGCGCGATCATCGGCGGTGAGTGCGGCAGGCTCCAGCACCGCGATGCCGGCATCCTCCAGCAGGCCACGCAGCTCCTGCCAGACATGCAGTTGCTTGGCCAGCAGCGCCTCGGCGCGCAGCTTGATCGCCGCCAGCTGCTGCGCCGGGGTGTGTCCGTCGGCGGCGGCGGCGGTCACCCCCGCCTTGGCCTGGCCGATCAGGCCGGCCACGCGCACCGAGTAGAACTCGTCCAGGTTCGACGCGCTGATCGACACGAAGCGCAACCGCTCCAGCATCGGATGGTGTGGATTCTCCGCCTCCTCCAACACGCGGCCGTTGAAATCGAGCCAGGACAGCTCGCGGTTGATGAAGCGGTCGGGATCGTCCGCAGCGATCGCGGATGGTGCGATGAAAACCGCCTCCGGCGCCGCCGGGTCGAGCTCCACGGTGGCGGACTGGTCGGCTTGGGTGGCGGCCATGCTCATCGCACAATCCTATTGCACAGTGACAGGTTACAGCAGGGGCGCCGTGTCTGCTGCGGGCCGTGGCGATGACGCCGAAATTTCATCGGTTTCGGTCAACAGCGGCGCGAGGCACTCGGCTGCCAGCCGGCGGGTGACCGGGTGGTGCGCCTCGAACTGCGCGCGGTCCAGCAGGGCGGCGGCTTCGCGCATCACGCCGGCGCGGCGCGGCAGGCGCAGCCGCATCCAGTCCTGCACCGTCTCGGGCACCGGAACGCGCCGCTCCTGCAGCAGACGACCCAGCAGCACGCGCAGCAGCGCGTCATCTGGCGGCTCGATCCGGACCGCAGTCACCGCCCGCAGCCGGCTTGCGAGGTCGGGCAACCGCACCGGCCAGCGCGCCGGGGCGTCACGCCCGGCCAGCAGCACCGGCTGTCCAGCCTCGGCGGCGGCATTCAGCAGGTGCAACATTGCCTCCTCATCGGCCGCCGTATCGGCGTCGTCGAGGGCTAGCGGCTTCGCAGGGTTGTACGGCAACCCGCGAAGCGCCTGTCCCTGCAGCCATTCGGCACCCATTGCCGTTGCCCAGCGGTGCAGCAGGTGGGTCTTGCCGCAACCCGCCTCTCCCCACAGCGCAAGCCGCCCGCAGGGCCACGCCGATGTGCGGTCGAGCCAAGTCAACGCCTCGACGTTGCTGGGCGCAGTCAGGAATGTGCCCGGCGCATAGGCGGGTCGGTGCGGAAACGGTAGGGCGAACTGGCGCGTGCGGGTCATACTGTCCCGAATACTGGGTGGAAGCGGACGTCCCATGGGTCGCCGATGGCGGCTCGGCTCCCCGGTTTCGGCGCACCCCTTATGCCCTCGCCAGTCCATTCGCTCCAGCCCGTCCCCAAGGACCCCGCGATGCCCCTGCCGGATCGCCGGCTTATGGCGACCGTGCCGCAACGGCCGCTCACGTCTGGCCTTATCCTGCTGTTCGCCGTCGCCACCGGCGCCGTCGCAGCCAACCTCTACTATGCCCAGCCGCTGGTCGGACTGATCGGCCCGTCGGTCGGCCTGGACCCCAATACGGCCAGCCTGCTCGTCACCCTCACCCAACTCGGCTACGGCGCCGGGCTAATCCTGCTGGTGCCCGCCGGCGATCTGACCGAGAACCGCCGGCTGGTAGGGATCACGCTCTGTTGCACCGCCGCCGCCCTGCTGCTGGCTGCGGTGGCGCAATCGGCCTGGTCGTTCCTGCTGGCGGCCCTGCTCATTGGCGTCACGTCCTCGGCGGCCCAGATGTTGGTGCCGATCGCCGCCCATCTGGCGCCCGAAGCGACCCGAGGCCGCGCCGTAGGGAAGGTGATGAGTGGACTGCTGCTGGGCATCCTGCTGGCTCGGCCGGTCGCCAGCATCCTGGCCGACACGCTCGGTTGGCGCTCCGTGTTCCTTTTCTCTGCCTTGCTGATGGCTGGGCTCGTCCTGCTGCTGCTGCGTACCCTGCCGCCTCGCCATCCGGTCGGCGCGGGAGGCTATCGCGCCGTTCTCGGGTCCATGGTGCGCCTCGCACTCACAACACCAGCGCTGCAACGCCGGGCCGCGTACCACGCCCCGCTGTTCGCAGCGTTCAGTCTGTTCTGGACCGCCGCCCCGCTGGAACTCGCCGGCCCCGATTTTGGCCTGACGCAGCGCGGCATCGCCCTGTTCGCCCTTGTCGGCGCCGCCGGCGCGGTGGCCGCCCCGCTGGCGGGCCACGCGGCGGATCGTGGCTGGGGCGGCGCCGCCACCCTTTTCGCCATCCTGTCGGTCGGGGCGGCGTTCGCTCTCGCCCATGTCGCCGGCACGCGGTCGGTCTATCTGCTGGCGGCATCGGGCGTGATTCTGGATTTCGGCGTCCAGACCAATCTGGTGGTCGGCCAGCGGACGATCTTCGCGCTTGCCCCAGCGATCCGCAGCCGACTCAATGGTCTCTACATGGCGAGCTTCTTCGCCGGTGGTGCCGTCGGCTCCGCCCTCGCCAGCCCCGCCTTTGAATACGGCGGCTGGCGGCTGGTCAGCTGGATCGGAATTGCCATGCCGATGATCGCGCTGGCCGTCCTTCTCACCGAGGTCATCCATCGACGCCTCGTCGCATGAGCGGCAGGTCGCTGGCGGCAACGGCGACGCGGCTGCTACACTTCCGCGCTCTGCATCGCGATCATCGGAGACGCATTATTTCATGACGACCGCGCTCATTACCGGCGTAACCGGGCAGGATGGCGCCTACCTCACGCAGTTCCTGCTGGGAAAGGGCTATCGCGTCATCGGCCTGATGCGCCGGTCCGCTTCGTCCGACGTGGTGGGAGAGCGGCTGCGCTGGCTTGGCGTGCTCGACCAGGTGAAGCTGGTGGACGGCAACCTGACCGATATCTCCAGCCTGATCCGCATTGTTCAGGACTATGAACCCGACGAAGTCTACAATCTTGCCGCACAAAGCTTCGTCGCCGCCAGCTGGCAGCAGCCGTTGCTGACCGGCACCGTCACCGGCATCGGTGTCGCGAATATTTTGGAAGCGATCCGCATCGTGCGCCCGCAGGCGCGCTTCTACCAAGCGTCATCCTCCGAAATGTACGGCATGATCCAGGAGCCGAAACAGAACGAGAAGACGCCGTTCTACCCGCGCAGCCCCTATGCGGTCGCCAAGCTGTATGGCCATTGGCTCACCGTGAACTACCGGGAAAGTTTCGGCCTCCACGCCTCCTCGGGCATCCTTTTCAACCATGAAAGCCCGCTGCGCGGCATCGAGTTCGTCACCCGCAAGATTACCGACGGCGTGGCGAGGATCGCACTCGGCCTCTCCGACAAACTGGTCCTTGGCAATCTGGAGGCGCAGCGCGACTGGGGCCATGCGCGGGATTATGTCCGCGCGATGTGGATGATGCTGCAGCAGGAACGGGCGGACGACTACGTGGTCGCAACCGGCCGCACCACCTCGATCCGCGAGTTCTGCCGGATCGCCTTCAGCCATGTCGGCCTCGACTACGGCCGCTACGTGGAGAGTTCGGCCGCCCATATGCGTCCGGCCGAAGTGGACATCCTGCTCGGCGACTCGACCAAGTGCCGCACCGCGTTGGGCTGGGCGCCGGAAACCACGCTGGAGGCGATGGCGGCCGAGATGGTGGACGCCGACATCGCGCGCCATAAGGGCAGGGCGGCCACCGCTTAGACAGCCTGGCTGCCGGAGGAGCGCATGACACCGCGACGGATCCTGGTAACCGGCGCCGGCGGGTTTGTCGGCAGGCACCTGCTGCCCGTCCTGGCGAGGCGCTTCCCCGACGCGACCATCGCCTCGGCAGCATTCGAGATCACCGATCCCGCCGCCGTCGGCGCGGCGGTGCGGCAGGCGGCGCCGGATGCCTGCATCCACTTGGCGGCGATTGCCGCGATCCCGGCGGCACGGCAGGACCCACAGCACGCCTGGACGGTCAACCTGCATGGCACGCTCCACCTCGCCGACGCGATCCGCGCGGAGGCGCCGGATTGTCTGCTGGTCTACGCCTCCTCGGCCGACGCCTATGGCGCATCGTTCCGCAACGCCGAGGCGCTGGCCGAGGATGCGCCGCTGGCGCCGCTGAACATTTACGGCGCCACCAAGGCCGCTGCCGACCTGGCGCTGGGCGCGATGTCCGCCGCCGGCTTGCGCGTCGTCCGGGTGCGCCCGTTCAACCACACCGGTGCCGGCCAGTCCGAGGATTTCGTCGCGCCCGCCTTCGCCCGGCAGCTCGCCTTGATCGCCGCTGGCCGCCAGCCACCGGTGATGCAGGTGGGGGACTTGTCGCCGATGCGCGACTTCCTGGACGTGCGCGACGTCTGCGCCGGTTACGCTGCCTGCATCGTGGCCGCCGAGTCGCTGCCGCCGGGCGTCATCATCAATCTCGCCTCCGGGGTGCCAAGGCGGATCGGCGCGTTGCTGGACGACCTCATGGATGCCGCCGGCGTTCGGCCGGAGCTTCGGACGGATGCCGGTCGTCTGCGCAGAAACGACATTCCGCTCGCCTGCGGTGACGCGGCGCGGGCGCGCGCGCTGCTTGGTTGGGCGCCGGCGATCCCCTGGGCCGAAACCGTCGCCGCGGTGGTGGAGGATTGGCGCGGGCGGGTCTGATCGGCCGATACTCACTTGCCCAGCGCGCGGCGGATCGACAGCACCGTCTCCCGCCAGGTGGGGGCGACGAAATCCGCCGCGATACGCCGCTCGGCGGCGGCGACCTGCTCCGGCCGGGTGATGGCGCAGCGTATCTGCCGAAGCGCCTCCTGCCGCGAACCGGCGGGGAAGTACCAGGCGAAATCGCCGGCGAATTCCCTGATTTCCGGCAGGTCGGAGGCAATGCAGAGCCGCCCGAACGCCAGGCTTTCCGCAACCGGCAGCCCGTATCCCTCGGCCAGCGAGGGGAACAGGGTGAAGCGGCAGCCGCGGTACAGCGCGGCGATTTCCTCGTCGCCGGCGTCCGCGATCGTCAGCACCTGCTGCCGCTCGGCCAGGCTTGCGGCCGTGGCATCCAGGCCGGCCAGTTGCTGTCGGCCGGCCAGCACCAGCTGCGGCACCGCCTCCGGTCCAAGCGTGCCTATCAGTTCCTGCCAGATGTCCAGCAGCAGCGCCTGGTTCTTCCGCCGGTCGATCGTGCCGACCGACAGCACGTAATCGCCGCTCCGCAACCCCGGCCGCAGCCGTGGCCGAACGGGACCAGGGGCATCGAGATGCCGCATGCCGAAGCGGAGCGGCACGATGGATGGCAGTGGTCCGCTGCCGCGTGCCTCGGCCCAGGACCGCAGCGCTTGCCGCGTGACCGGGCTGGTCACGAACACCGTTGCGGCAGTCCTGAGGACGATATCGAGCCAGGCGCCGAACGCCGCGGCATCCGCCTCGCCCACCAGGTCCGGGCGCTGCACCTGGATCATGTCATGCAGCAGGACGCTGAACCCTCGCCGCTCGGCCGCCAGCCGCCGGAACATCGGGGGAAATGGCGCCGACCACACCAGGCCGGGAAACAGCACGTGATCGTCCGGTCCGAGTACCGAGCGGCACCGGCTCGGGCGGCGGCCGGCGATCCGGGACCGGGCGGTTCAGCAGCCGCCGCAGCACCGACCCGCTGCTGCGCCCCCCGGCACGCCACTGGCTGAAGTAATCCAGCGCCTGTTGCAGCGGCAGCGCCGTCAGCCCGGTATGCGGCTCATCGAAGGTGCAGACGCCGATGGTGAATGTCCGGTCGACCTCGGCAAGCGCCTGTGCAGCTGACAGCAGCTCAAGGCTGACGCGTTGCACGCCGCTGATGCCGTGACCGTTCTGCAGCCACTCGACCACGTCGCCAACGAAGAACCGGATCAATTAGGGGGCGACGCTGCGCACGTGCACCGCCAGCAGACGGTCGATCCGCTCGACGAACGGCTCCAGCGAGAAGCGGCGCGCGGCATCGGCGGCGGCGCGCCCGATGGTGGCCCGCTCCGCCTGCCGGTCCGGGGCAAGCAGCGCCTCGGTGCGGTCCACCAGCTCGTCGAGCGTGCGGAACAGAAAACCGGTCTCGCCGTCGCGGATGATCTCGCATGGACCGCCGGCGGCGAACGCCAGCGGCACGCCACCCGCCGCCATCGCTTCAACGATGCTGATGCCGAAATGCTCCGCGCGCTCCGGCGCCGCGGCGGCGTCCGAGCCGTATCCGGTGGCGTGCCAATACACCGCCGCGTCGCGGAACAGCGCCCCGAGCGTGTGTTTCTGCGCGTTCACATGGAACGTCACCGGAAGATCGGACGCGGCATCGCGCAACGCGGCCAGATAGGCCATGTCCTGCGGCGCGGGAAAGGACGAGCCGACGATGTGGTATTCGACCCCGCCGCCCCGGCGATGGTGCAGCATCCGGAACGCGTCGATCAGCGCATCGTGCCGCTTGGTGTGGCCACCGGCGATGAACCGCCCGACGCTCAGGATCGCCGGCCGCTTCACCGCCGCGTCGCCCGCCGGCAGCATCACCGGCGGATACAGCACCTCGGTCGGCAGGTCGGCGGCCACGGCGGCTCGCATCGCGGCGCGCACATGCGCCCGCGCGTATTCCGAATACGTCAGCACGAGGTCGTAGCCGCCCAGGTTGCGCCGCTCTGCCGCCTCCGTCGCCGCGTCCATCGGGAAGGGGAACTGGCAGATATACCAGTTGCGCTGCCCGCCGCCGGCGATTGGCGGAAACACGTGATTGCCCAGCGTCACCCACAGCGCCGCCGGCGGCTGGCGCCGCCTGTCCTCCAGCGTGGCCAGCGTGCAGGCCGACAGGTCGATGGCGAATTCGTGCCCAAGCCCGGCCAGCCGCACGCGGCTGTAGGGATGCACGGTGACGATCTCCACCCGGTGCGTGCGCGACAGCACCGCCGCCAGCGTCAGGATCACGCGCTCTCCGCCGCCCGGCGTGAGCTGGAACGGCGTGAAGATCACCGCCTGCGGCAGCCCCGCCCGCCGCGCCGCGCGGGCCGGCCCGGGCGGCAGCGGATCGGGCGGTATCAGCTCGGCCCGCAGCGCCTCGGCGACGGCCGGCGAGGGGTCCTGCAGCCACCGTCCCCAGCGCGCGAGGAACTTGCCACGGTTCACCGCCTCAATCGCGGCATGTCGCTCAGCCGCCTCGACGTCGGGTGCAGGGGGCGCCAGGCGCACCACCTCGGCGGTCGGGCAAAGGCGGATCGAGCGCCCGATCAGGCGCAGCTTGAAGCACAGATCCCGCGCGCCCATGCCGCCTGGCTCGTAGGCGAGGTCGAAGCCGCCGACGGAAAGATAGGCTGCAAGATCGACCAGTAGGGCAGCGCCTGGCAGCGCCTCCGGCTCCTGAACCGGACGGGGCTGCGGCGCGGCATGGCCCGCGGCGTCCAGCAGGACGGGGCCGGAGGCGCCGACCACCGGGTCGTCGCGCATCATGGCATAGAGGGCGGCAAGCCAGCCGTCGCGCACCCGCACCGCGGTGCTCAGCAGGCAGACGAATTCCCCGCGTGCGGCTTCGGCGGCAATGTTGTTTGCCTCGCCGGCGAAACGGCTGGTGCCGAGGCGGATCGTCCGCACGCCGTCGCATGGTGGGTCGAGCAGCCGCGGATCGAGTCCATCGCTGCTGGCATCGGCGATGACGATTTCATAGGGCACCCCGGAGGTGTGCGCCCAGACCGCGCGGACGCAGTCGGCGGTTGCCGCGCCGTCGCCATCGTGGCGGACGACGATCGAGACGACCGGCGCCCCCCGCGTGCACCAGACCGCGGCGTTGGCTGCGGGGTCGAGCGTCAAGCCGGGCGGCGCCGCGTTGTCCGGGGACGCAGCACGCGGGCCGCGTAACCGGGCAGCGGCGGCACGCGCCGGCGCCACCGGCAGCCGTGAAGCGACGGCGCGGACCGGACCGGTCATCCGCCAGGAGGAGGAGCCGCGCAGCGCCGCCAGTTCCGCCTGCGCGGCCGCCAGGCCGGCCGTGGCGTCCCTCAGCGACGCCTGCGCCGCGGCGAGCGCCTGTTCCAGCGCCGCGCGTTCCGCCTGCGGGCCGGTCACCAGGCGCGGATGAAGTGTTGCCGCAACATGCCGCGCCAGTGCGGCGACGTCGGCGACCTCGCCGGACCGGTGCAGGGCGTGGGCGACCTCGGCCGCTGTCGGTTCCCGCCCCAGAACGCCGCACAGCACTGCCTCGGCCACCGCCCGCCGCAGCTCCGGCCCCGGGGCCGTCATCCGTCGATCCCGACGCGCGGGAGGGGGGCAATCCGATCGGTCATTGTATCAACGCAATCCTGTGAGGACGGCTGGTGCGTCCGGTCGATCCGCTAGACCAATGCACGACGCGGACCAGGGATCCCGCAACCGCTCGCGCCGAAGGATCGCCTGAGCGGCTTCAGCGGCTCAGGATAGGCGTGACCGGACATGGTAGCCAAGCCGGTGCCTGAGCGCCACGTTGATGGCGTGGACCGCCGACCGTCCAGCTTGCCTGCACCCGCTGCCTCACCGATCGCCGCGAAGTGACACCAGGGCGTTGTGTCTGCCGGCGGAATTGGGCAGAACCCCGCATACCATCCTCTCATTCTCCAGCAGGTTCGAACGGCGATGGCCAGCGACACGGACAGGATCAACGTTGTTCTGGACCTGCGCTGTCTGCAGGACCCGAACTACGCCCTTCGTGGCATCGGCCGCCACGCCTTGGCGCTGCTTCGCCACGCGCCACCTACGCTGCGCCTGATCGGATTGGTGGATGAAACGATGCCGCCATTGCTGCCCGAGGCAAGGGAAACACTGGCGGCCGTGTGCTGCAACGCCTATGCGGCGAGCCCCGCGGGAGTTCCAGGCCAGTCGCCGGCATGCTTCGTCATGCTGTCGCCGATGACACACGACCCTTTGTTCGTTGCGCGACTGCTCACTGATCCGACTCTCCTGCGGGCTGCTGTGGTGCACGATTTCATCCCGTTTCATATGCCGGATCGCTATATTCCAAACACGGCAGATCGTCTGGGCTACGCGTTGGCGCTGCGCTGGTTGGCACGGTGCGACTTGTTCTTGTCGAATTCGCGCAGTTCGGCCAACGACCTCGCGATGCTGCTTGGCGTAGCGGGAAACACCATCGTCATTACCGGTTGCGCGCTCGATCCCGCCTTTGAGGGTCAAGCGGCCCATGGCCAGCCACCTCGCCATCTACTGGTGGTCGGCGGCGGCGATGCGCGCAAGAACCCGGATGTGGTTATTCGCGCTCACGCAGCATCTTACGCCATGCAGCGCGGCGCTGGCATTCCATTGGTCATCGCCGGCGGCTACGCGCAATCAGAGGCGCAAGCGCTTTGCGCCATCTCCATCGCCGCCGGCGGCAGACCGGATCTCATCGAGGTGCCAGGTCACGTTCCCGAAACGCATCTGTTGGCGCTTTATGAGCGGGCACTTGCGGTGATCTGTCCGTCGCGGGCCGAGGGTTTCTCCATTCCCGTCGTTGAAGCCATGGCTGCGGGTTTGCCTTGCTTCGCCTCTGATATCCCGGCCCATGCCGAACTGGTGGCCGACTCGGCGTGCCGTTTCGCTGCTGATGACGCGGCAGCACTGCGTGCGAAATTGGAACGTCTAATATCGGATCCAGAATGGCGGGCGTCTATACTGGTTCGGCAGGCTGCAGTTTGGCCGCGTTTTCGCGCTGGCGCCGTCGCCCAAAGGTTCTGGGAGGCGCTGCATTCGCGGTTCACGCCCTGTGCCCCAGTAGTTTTGCGTAAACGGCGCCCACGTGTTGCCCTGCTGTCTCCGCTGCCCCCCGACCGTTCCGGCGTTGCCGATTATTCTGCCGCCACCTGCACGGAACTCGCGAAACTTGTTGAACTGCATGTGTTCACCGAGACCAAACGACCATCACCACTGCCACATGTGATTAGTACTCGGCCACTCAGCGACCTGCCACATCTTCACAGCGACTTTGACCGTGTAATAAGTGTTGTAGGGAACTCGCACTTTCATCTCCGGATCGTTGAGATGTTGCGCCGCTACGGTGGCACCTGCATTGCGCATGACGCGAGGATGCTTGGTTTTTATTGTGTACTTTTAGGCCATGAGCGGGCCTTGGCCGTCGCAGCGAAGGAGCTCCGCAGGCCGGTTACAGATGCGGAGTTGAACGCTTGGCTCAGTGATGAGGGCAAGCTGCAAGCGCTATTTCTGGGTGAGATCGCCAATAGCGCAGCTCCGACTATCGTTCATTCCCAGGTGACAGCGGAGATGTTTCAATTGCGCTACGGGATCGCACCAGAGTACCTGCCCTTCAGCATCTACCGCCCCTGGCTGGCCGAGGAACTGACACCAGCCAGTCGAGTACACGCACGAGCGCGGCTCGGGGTGCGACCGGACGAAGTTATCATTGTCACGTTCGGTTTTGTCGGCACCTCCAAAGCGCCTCGGGAATGCATATGGGCGATCGACGTGCTGCGTGGCTGGGGCATCCCCGCAAGTATGCACTTCGCCGGCAGCATCGAGTCGCCGGAGTTGCATGATAATTTGCGTGCCTTGGCGGCGGATCTCGGCATCGAGGCTTCGATACATTTCGCTGCAGAATATGTGAGCGAACAGACTTATCGAGACTACTTGGCAGGCGCAGACTTGGCTGTACAGCTCCGCACATACGGCATGGGCGCCTTGTCAGGAGCGCTACTCGACTGCGCGGCGGCCGGCCTGCCAACCGTTACCAATGAGTCGTTAGGAAGGGCGGTCGGCGTGCCAGATTATGTGCGGTGCATCCCTGATGCGCTGAGCCCAGTCCTTCTGGCGGAGGCGTTGGCTGACCTGCTGGAATCTGGGCTCGCGGCCGAGCGCCCAGAAGCGGCCCGGCAAGCATATTCCGAGCAGCGCAGCTTTGCCGTCTATTCGCGGAGGCTATGTCAAGTTCTGGAACTGTCCACATGACGAGCATCATAATCGACTGTACGGAACTCTATCAAAATCCGATCAGGACCGGAATCCAGCGAGTCGTGCGCGAAATTCTGCGACACTGGCCGTCGGAAGGACCTGAGCTGCATGTGAGTCGGTTCGAACACGGCCGTGGTCTGATCCGCTTGTCAGAGCAGGCGGTGCTACTGCTATCGGACATGGACCCGATTGCGACAAGCCTGCCATACGATGATTTGGTCCGTCGCCTGCAGGAGTCGAGTGCCGACCTGAAGGCTCGCCCGTTGCCATCGGACGCGCTGATATTCGTACCGGAGCTGTTTTACGATCCAAGGCGATGCAGGTTTCACGAAGAACGTTTGTCGGCGCGGCCCGAGTCACTCGCGCTGCTGATGTATGATTTTCTGCCTTATTTACAGCCCAGCATCTTCGGTATCCGCTCCGCCGCTCCGCTGATGCACTACTTGCGGCTGTCCCGCCTAACACCGCATGTGAGCTACATCAGTGAGCAGACTCGTCAGGACCATCAGCGACGCGTGCTCCGCAAGAATGGCGCGCTGCATGGGCCCGTGCTGCCGCTCGGAGCCGATGGATTGGGACTGGAACGCCAGAAATGGCGCCCCGATCGCCGATCATTCGTTGCTTTGGGTTCGATTGACGGCCGTAAGAACCAGCATCTTGTCGCCGCCGCCTTTGTGCAACTATGGAAGGCTGGCCATGACGTGCCGTTGACTATTGTTGGTCGCGCATTTGATGGTTTGGATCTTGGCTGGGTTGATGAAGCCCGGCAGTTTCCGAATTTCCGCTGGTTGAACGCTGCATCGGACGAGGAGGTTCGCCGCCTGCTGCGCAACGCCCGAGCGACGATTTATGTGTCGGAGAGTGAGGGATTTGGCCTCCCGCCGGTCGAGAGCCTCGCCGCAGGCATTCCTGTGATCGCGACGGATTCTTGTCCGAGTGTCGCCATGCTCCAACAGGCCGGTACAATCCGATTAGAGGCAATCACTTCGGAAAAGATCGCTGCGGCGGTGCTGTCATTGGAGTCTGACGCCGCGGCGTCGGAATTATGGGCGGACGCCAAAGCACTCCAGGTCGGGTCTTGGCGGGACTTTGCCAAGGCTACGGTAAACTGGTTAAGTGCGCTGCATCTACACCGTCGGCTTTCCCGGACAGCAGTGAGACGACCGTGTCCGCTTCCCCGTCTGGCCTTTAGTCCTCAAGCTGGAAGCTGAGGTTGGAGGACTGCCTGCCTGGGGGATCGCGGCTACCAAACAGGAGAGCCTTATGGATTTTGCAGACATGTTGTCGTGGTGGAACCAAGCCGCACTGGACAATCCAATGACGGCGATCCTATCCAACCGCCAGGACTGGGATCCTGCAGCTTTCTTCGAGACGGGAAGGGTCTGGCTACGCGAGCACCGAGCATTTGCCGCCTCGGCCAATGTGCAGATCAAGGGTCGGCGCGCTCTTGATTTTGGATGCGGGGTTGGCCGAATGACTGCGGCGCTGGCGGAATTTTATGACAACGCGGTCGGCGTCGATATATCCGAAGAAATGGTGCGTGTAGCCCAGCAATCCAGGCGCTTTGAGAACTCGGAATTCGTGCAGGCGATCAAACCGCCGTTGCCATTTGCGGACGGAGAATTCGACTGTGTATATTCCACCATCGTCGTCCAACACATTCCGTTTCCATACAATCTTGAATACGTTCGCGAGTTCTTCCGCTTATCGTCCGATACGGTCTTGTTCGATGCGCCAAGCCACCAACGTCCTGGCATGGAGCCAGGTCCTGGGATTTTCATGTTGGATCATAGGCACGTGCAAATATGTGCCACCGAGGCGGGGTTCGAGATGGTCGCACTGCGGGACTTCCCGGCAACCGCCTCTCGGCAGTACCAGTATCTGTTTCAACGCACCACATAGCAGCGCAGTCGGACTTCTTATCCTCCTGCTCATCGCGACCAAAACTGTCCGGCAAGGTGAACCGGGTGTCGCTTCGATGATATCGACGGACGATCCAGCGACTTAATTATCTCATCAAACTGGTGTCGCTGACCGGCAACGTATTGCATATCGGTTGTGTTGGAAGGCATACCAGATCTTCCCAACCTTTGCCGTTGGCGAGCCTTTTTTCCAGAGCAGCCCAACCAATCAGAGGGCTCAATGTTCCATCGGCCTCCAACGCCGAGATGCTGGTGAACCGAGCCTCAAGTTCGCGGAACAATGCGTCGGGCGGCTGGGCGAAATACGTCGCCGCACAGGCCGGATTGTATTCCACCAGCAGCATCGGCCTATACCGGCGGAGGGTTTCGTCCGCGCCGCGGATCACCCGGACTTCGGCACCCTCCACATCCAGCTTGATCAGATCCAAGCGACCAGGCGCATTGTCCATCATCCAGGTGTCGAGCTGGAGCGCCCTGACCTCGCCACGGCGGATGTGCAGTTCGACGCCCTCGATCGCCTCCTCGCTGACCACCGCGCGCAACCGCCGCTCGACGGCGTCGGCATCGCCCGGGTCCTCGGTCACGAAGGAACAGCCCGCGAGTTCGTCTGCGCCAGTCCAGATCAGTGTGCCCGGGCGGTCCCACAGCGCCAGATGCAGCGGGACGATCGGCGCGTGCGGCGGCCTCAGTGCGGCAGCGTTGCGGACCAGAAGCTGGTGATTGGCTGCATCGGCCTCGAACGCCAGCACACGGCCTGCACGCGCCAGCACGGCCAGCGACAGCGTATGCGCGCCAACATTGGCACCGATATCAGCACATACCCAATCCGGTTGAACGACGCGCTCCAGATATGACCGTACGTGCGGCTCCCAATTGCCGCCGGAGGCCGCAAGTGAGGCGGCCACGGACAAGTCGCCGGGCGCGCATTCCAACGTCGCTACACCGCCGCGCGGCAACTGGAGCGGTAGTCGCGTACCCGTTGCGGGTAGCGGCGGCTGCTGTGGGGCGTTCGGGGCTGCGCCGAACCAGCGATCCGGTCCCCGCTCCAGTGCCAGCGTCAGCAGCGTGCGCTCCATCTCGGTTGCCAGACGACGAATTTCAGCGGCCGCCTCGTCGTGAACGGTCGGCTGCGCACCGTGCGCCGAGGCATCTTGTGGCCACGGCCGGCTGAATGCGAGCATATCGAGACGCTCATTCATCAGCTGCAGCCGGCCCGGCAGGCCGCCGGACATGAGCGATTCGAGCCGCTCATCGATAATCTGAAGACGGCCCAGCAGGCCGCCGGTCATGAAAGTGCGAAGACGCCAAATCATGGGACGCGCGATCGGCCGCACAGGCAGATAGGCCGCCAGGGCCATGCGACGGGCCAGCCGCCGCCGCCAGCCTGCCTTCGCAGGTGGATGCGGGGGCGGTGGCAGGGGCGGCGGGGGCGATGGCTCCGCCGCCGCTTGTCGCGCCATCTCGGACAAATGTCCACGCAACGCTTCCAGCTCCGCTGCAAGGCGTGACGCTTCGGCCTGTTGCTCGCTGGACGCCTGGACCAGTGCGTCTCGCCCGGCCATCAGCTGCGCCACCTCCTCCCGTCTCTCTTGCAGTGTGGAACGCAGCGCGCCCCTTTCGGCGAACAGTTCTGCCACTTCGGCCTCTCTGTCGCGCAACGCAGCCTTCAAGGTGTCCCGCTCGTCGGCCAAGCGCGCATTTTCGGCCTCCCGTGCGCTGAGGCTCGCCTGCAGGTCGGCGCGCTCACCGGTCAGCCGCTCGACCTCCCGCATGCACCCATCCAGCGCCGTCCGCGTGCGGTCCTCGTCGTAGCGCACCACAGAATCCAGCACGCCGACAGGCACCATGAAATGCCGTTGCAGCGTCGGCACATCTTCATCGGGCACGTAGAAGCAGTTGATGCCGTCGAAAAAAACGCGGACATAGCCGTGCTCGATAAGGGTCGGCTCCCAGTCCTGGTTGGCGAGCACACTGCTCCAGGGCAGCGTGGCTTCCAGCAGCAGCACACGCGGCCGCAGGCGGCGCCAGTCGGTCGAACGAACCACGGCCGCCTCCGACCCCTCGGCATCAATCTTGATGAAGTCGACCGGGCGATTGCGGCCGTGAGCGCGGACGATCGCCTCAAGCGTGTCGCACGGCACCATCTGGCCAGCGTTGCCTGCGGTCTCCTCCGGGCCGACATGGGATGTTCCTCGATCGCGCTCATCCTCGAAGAAAGCCACTTCACCCGCACGGTCCAGGACCGCCATGCGCAGATTGATGTCACGCGGACGCTCCGCCGCCAGCTCATCGAACACCGAGCCGGGTTCGATATTGATGCCGCACCAACCGCGATCGTAGAACGCTTTGGTGACCGATCCGTCGACAGGGTGGTATGCACCTACGTCGACGTAAAAGCCGGTCTGCTGGCCACCGAATACGCGCTGCAGCAGAACGTCCTCGAAATTCTGCGCGTAGGATAGGAATGGCATGCCGGCAATGTCCTTCCGGGGCGCCGCTCAGACGATCTCAATCTCAGGAAATGGGAAGATCATCCGCCCGCCGGCGGCCAGAAACTCTGCCTCGCGTTGCAGGATGCCCTCTTTGAAATGCCACGGAAGCACAAGGAAATAGTCTGGCCTCATGGCGCGCGCCTGCGCCTCCGAAATAATCGGGATCTGGGTGCCGGGCGTGAAGGCGCCGAATTTCTCCTCGTTCACCTCGGCGATCGCAACAACCTCGTTGGGCGTTAGCCCGCAAAACTGCAGCAGAACGTTGCCCTTGGTCGAGGCACCATAGCCGAGCACCTTCTTACCATCGGCCGCCAAAGTCTTGAGCAGGCGCACCAGATCCGCACGATGCCGATAGACGCGCTCCTCGAAGTCGCGATAGGGGCGCGGCGTGGCCAGCCCCATCCGCTCCTCCTGCTCCAGCAGCCAGTGCACCACCGCTTCGGAGCCCTGACGAGGGTCGTTCGCACGCACCGCCGTTACCGCAAAGCTGCCACCGTTCACCGCGTTCATCTTGACATCGAGCGGGCGTAGGCCGGCTGCGTCAAGAATCCGTTTCACAACGCTGAGCGAATAATATTCCAGATGCTCATGGCAAACCGTGTCGTATGACGTCATGCGCAGCATCGACGGCATGTAGCTCTGCTCGAAATGCCAGACGCCATCCGGGGCTAGTATTTGCTCGATCTCGCGCGCGAAGCCGACCGGATCCTCAAGGTCGTAGAACATCGCAACCGAGGTTACGATGCGCGCCGGCCGCGCGTTGCAACTGCTAAAGGCAGGGGCGGAAAAAAAATCAGGCACCAGCGTGATTTCATCGGGGTAGTATTCCCGGAACTTCGCCCCGGTCGGGTCGATGCCCACCCGCTGCAGACCGGACACCGCATAGGCCTTCAACAAAGTCCCGTCGTTGCTGCCGATGTCAAGCACAGTATCGCCCGGTTTGAGGTCGACCGAGCGCTCCAACTCGCGAACCTTTTGAGTTAGATGACGGACCATGCTCTGGTTTAGGCCCGAACGGTAGCCATAGTTGTCGCCGTACATCTCACCCAGATCATATGAATGATCGAGTTGCAGCAATCCCGAGTCGGGGCACCAGACCAGGCGCAGCGGTCCGGTGGTGACTGCTTCTTCGGGTACTGCGCGGAAAAACACCGGTCAGCGCCTGTTCCCCTAAATCGAGGACGGGCACGAGGGTTTTGCTGCCACTGACCCGGCAGCGATCAAGCGCGGTATATTGCGGCATTCGGACACCTTTGCTCAAACGGGATGTCGGTGAGGCATTTCCAGCGCCGTCGGACGTGACGACGATCTATCTGGTACACGGGACGTCGGCGGTCGTGAAGGGTCGGCACCAATTTGGGAATGCGCGGCGGAACTGGTCTCGGATCCGGCCGGCGCGTCGTCACCGGCTGACCCTTATCCCCGCACCCCCCGCAGGAACAACCCCACCGCGCGTGCCGCCCAGTGCTCCTGTGCCGCGGCGTCCAGCGGCGGGCCCAGGCCGAGCGCGTGGCGCTGCGGCACCGCCAGCACCAGCGTCACGAATTGCTCGGCCGCCCACGCCGGATCAGCCAGCCCGGCCTGTGCCAGAACCCCGGCCAGCCGCTCATGCCCGATCCCGGCGCCAGCGTCCCGCAGCACCTGCCCAAGCTCAGGGAAGCGACCGATCTCGGCCACGATCAGCCGGTGCAGCGCCAGCGCCTCGGGGGCCAAAGCGGTCGACAGGATCACCCGCGCCGCCGCCAGCAGAGTGGCCTCCAGCCCCTCCGCCTGGCCCAGCCCGGCATCGAAGGCCGGCAGCCAGCGCGTCACCAGCCGCGCCACCACCACCTCGAACAGCGCCGGCTTGCCGGCAAAACGCGCATACAGCGTCCGCTTGGACACGCCCGCCGCCGCCGCCACCGCCTCCAGGCTCGCCGCACCATAGCCCTCGCGCAGGAACAGCGCCGTCGCCGCGTCCAGGATCCGCTCGGTCAGCAGCGGCGCATCCTGCAGCGTCGGGCGGCCGCCGCGGTTCGGCGCCGGGCTAGCGGTAATAGTACCCATACCAGGGATGATATGGCCGAACGGGCACGACGATGCACCCCGACAGCGCGCCGGCCATCAGCACCAGCACCGCAAGCCGGGGAAGCACCCGCCAAAGCCGGACCTTCGCGGATTCCATGGTGGCCTCCTTCTCAACGGGGCCAGACATGGCATGGTGGAAAAGTATACGCAACGGTCGCGTTTCGTTAAAGGCCGATCCGATACACTTCGATACGAACCGACCCTGGCTTTCGCCGGCCGTCAATTCTCGAGGTCGCGCGCAACCTCCGGCCGGTGCAGCAGCCGGTCGATCTTCATCGCGTAGTCCAGCGCCGTATCGGGCTGGAACGACAGGTCGGGGGCGTATTTCAGTCGCAGCGCGCGGGCCACCTCGCCGCGCAGATAGGGCGTGGCGCGCTGCAGGGCGGGCATCAACGCATCGATGTCGGACCGCCCCAGCCGGACGACGAAGGCGGTGGCGCGCTTCAGGTCCGGGCCGATCCGCACCTCGGTCACTGTCACCTGGGCGTCCGCCAGCGCGGGGTCACGGAAACCGCCGCGGGCGAACAGCTCGGCCAGGCGATGGCGGATCTGCTCCGCCACCCGCAGTTGCCGCTGAGTGGGCGCCGCCGCGGGTTTGGCCGCTGCCGGCGTCTTCAAGCCGGAACCAGTTCCGTCTCGAAGCACTCGACCACGTCGCCTTCCTGCAGGTCGTTGAAGTTGGCGAAGGACAGGCCGCATTCGTAGCCGCGCGCCACCTCGCGGACGTCGTCCTTGAAGCGCTTCAGCTGCGACAACTCGCCGTTGTGGATCACCACGCCCTCGCGCAGCACCCGCACGCCCGCACCGCGCTTCACCAGCCCCTCGGTGATCATGCAGCCGGCGACGCGGCCCACCTTGGTGATGTTGAAGACCTTGCGGATCTCGGCATAGCCCAGGAACTTCTCGCGCTCCTTCGGGGCGATCTTGCCCTTGATCATCTTCTCGATGTCATCCGCGACGTCGTAGATGATCGAGTAGTAGCGGATGTCGACGCCCTCGCGTGCTGCCAGGTCGCGGGCCTGCGAGGTGGCGCGGACGTTGAACGCGACGATCATCGCCTTCGACGCCTGCGCCAGCTGGATGTCGCTCTCGGTGATCTGGCCGACGCCGGCATACAGCACGCGGGCGCGCACTTCCTCCTGCGTCAGCTTCAGCACGGTGGCCTGCAGCGCCTCGGCACTGCCCTGCACGTCGGCCTTGATCAGGACCGCGACTTCCTTCTGCACGCCGGCCTGGATGCGCGCCAGCATCTCGTCCAGCGTGCCGCGCGCCGCGGCGGTGACGCCGGCCGCCTTGTCGCGCACCTTGCGGGTGCGGAACTCGGCGATCTCGCGCGCCCGGCTCTCGTTCTCCACCACCACGAACGGCTCGCCCGCCGAGGGCACGCCGGCCAGGCCGAGGATCTCCACCGGGGTGGACGGCCCCGCGTCCTTCACCGTGCGGCCCTTGTCGTCCAGCATCGCGCGCACGCGGCCCCATTCGGCGCCGGCCACGATGATGTCGCCCTGGTGCAGCGTGCCCTTCTGCACGAGCACCGTTGCCACCGGCCCGCGGCCGCGGTCCAGGCGGCTCTCGATCACCGAGCCTTCGGCGGTGCGGTCCGGGTTGGCCTTCAGGTCCAGCACCTCGGCCTGCAGAAGAATGGCTTCCTCCAGCTTGTCGAGGCCGGACTTCTTCAGCGCCGAGACCTCGACGTCCTGGGTGTCGCCGCCCAGCTTCTCCACCACGATCTCGTGGCTGAGCAACTCGTTGCGCACGCGGTCGGGGTTGGCGTCCGGCCGGTCCATCTTGTTGATCGCCACCACGATCGGCGCATTCGCCGCCTTGGCGTGGCGGATTGCCTCGATCGTCTGTGGCATCACGCCGTCATCGGCCGCCACCACCAGGACGACGATGTCGGTCACCGAGGCACCGCGTGACCGCATGGCGGTGAACGCCTCATGGCCCGGCGTGTCGATGAAGGTGATGTGCGCCCCGGACGGCAGTTCCACCTGATAGGCGCCAATATGCTGGGTGATGCCGCCGGCCTCGCCCGCCGCCACGCCGGTCGAGCGCAGCGCATCCAGCAGCGACGTCTTGCCGTGATCGACATGGCCCATGATGGTCACCACCGGCGGGCGGAGCTGCAGTTCGGTCTCCTCGTCGTCCGCCCCTTCCAGTCCGATCTCGACATCGGCTTCGGACACGCGCTTGGCGCGGTGGCCGAATTCCTGCACCACCAGTTCGGCGGTGTCGGCATCCAGCGCCTGGGTGATGGTCGCCATCACGCCCATCTTCATCAGCGCCTTGATCACGTCCGGCGCGCGGGCGGCCATGCGGTTCGCCAGCTCCTGCACGGTGATCGCATCGGGCAGCACAACGTCGCGCACAACTTTCACCTGATCCGAACGCAGCAGTTCCAGTTCCGCCTGCCGCCGCTCGCGTTCGCGCTGGCGGCGGACCGAGGCGAGGCTGCGGACCTTCTCGTCCTCACCATCGATCGCGGCCTGCACGTCGATGCGGCCGGGGCGGCGGTGGTCGCCCGCCTTCTTCGGTGCGGTTGCCGCGGGCTTGCGCGGCGGGATGATGATGCCGGCCGGGGTTCGCCGCAGCGCCGGGCGGGCGTCCTCGTCCTCCTCGCCGCGGTTCGGGCGCAGCCGCAGCGTCTCGGTGGGCGCCGTAGGCGTTGCCGGGGTCGGCGCCGGGCGACGGCGCGGCGCCTCTGCCCCGCGCGCCGCGGGATCGGCGGCCTGCGCGGTCACGGCGGCCTCGGCGGCCTGGCGCGCCGCCTCGGCGGCCTTGGCCTGCGCGGCTTCGTCGGCAGCCCTCCGCGCGTCCTCCTCGGCGGCCTTGCGGGCCTCCTCCTCGCGCCGGCGCGCTTCCTCGGCGGCCGACAGGATGGAGATGGTTTCCTGCTCGCGCCGCTCGGCCTCGCGGCGTGCGTTGTCGCGCTGCTGCTCGACCAGGGCGCGCTGGCGGGCCGCCAGTTCGGTCGCGGTCAGCGCCCGCCCCGCACCGGCCGGCGGCCGGCCGGGGGCGGCGCCGGTGCGGCCGGTGGCGGGGGCCGCGCCCTGCGCGCCGGAAACCGGTGTGGCGGGACCGCCGGGGGCGCCGGGCGAGGGGGCGCGCTTCTTGCGCACCTCGACCTGCACCACCTTGGATCGCCCGTGGCTGAAGCTCTGCCGGACCGAGCCGCCATCGACCGTACGGCCGAGTTCCATGCGCCCTGCCGGCCGCAGCGAAAGCCTGGCCTTGCCCGTGTCCTGATCGTTGCCTTCGCTCATGCACCCGTCCGCTTGTCCGCCGGCCGCAGCCGACGTGTTTGTCCGGCATTGCCGCCGGCAGCCTTGTTGGTCGATCCCGCGGCCGCTTCCGTCACGCCCGCCAGCCGAAGTCCCGAAAGTCTCGCCGTCTCGTCGGCCAGTGCATCGGCCAGCCGTCCCGGCGTGACCGCAACATGCACCACCCGATCCCGTCCGAACACGACGCCCAGCGCCGCCGCGTCCAGCGGGGCGATGACGCGCAATCCGTCCGGCGCGCCGGAGCGGAAACGCGCGCATTCCTCGGCACTGCCGTCCGCCGCCTGAACCAGCAGTCCGGCGCGGCCGGCGCGCACCACGGCCTGTGCCTTCTCGAACCCGGCGGTGGCCTGGCCGGCTCGGCGCGCGAGCCCCAGAAGCTCGGTGATCCGCCGCAGGAGCCCGCTCAGGACGATGCCGGCGAGGTCGGCGGGGACTGTGACAGGGCCACGCGCGGCCCTGGCGAAGCCGCCCTTCGCGCGAGCGGTTTCTAACACATCCCCTCTCGCACTCAACCAGATTCCCCGACCGGGCAGCCTTGCAGCCAGGTCCGGCACCACCGCGCGATCGGGGCCGATCACGAATCGGATCATCGCCGCCTTCGCCAGCCGCTCGCGCGTCACGATGCAGCGCCGCAGCGGCCCGGTTTCGGGCTCGTCATCGGCCGCATCCTCGGCGCCATCCGCGATCAGGGCGATGGGATCAGTCGTGGCCAGCCTCCTGCCCGGCCTGCGCCGGACCATCCTCGCCATCGAACCAGTGCGCGCGCGCTGCCATGATCACGTCATTGGCGGTGTGCTCGTCCATCGCCTCGGCGCCGACGATCTCCTGCAGTTCATCGGACGCGAGGTCGCCCAGATCGTCCAGCGTCTTGACGCCCTTCTCGCCGAGTGCGACCAGCATCGCCGGCGTCAGCGCCTCGATCGCGGCGATCTCGTCCGTCACGCCCAGCTTCACGCGTTGCTCGTCAAGCTCACCGTCGCGCCGCACCAGGAATGCCTCGGCGCGGCGGATCAGCTCCGCGGCGACCGACTCGTCGAACCCTTCGATGGAGGCCAGCTCCTCGGGATCGACGAAGGCCACGTCCTCGACTGTCGTGAAGCCCTCAGTCACCAGCAGGCCGGCGATCACGTCGTCGACGTCCAGCGCCTCGACGAACAGCGAGGTACGGCGGCGGAACTCCTCCTGCCGGCGCTCGCTTTCCTCGGCTTCCGTCAGAATGTCGATGTCCCAGCGCGTCAGCTGCGAGGCCAGGCGCACGTTCTGTCCGCGCCGGCCGATCGCCAGGCTGAGCTGCTCGTCCGGCACCACCACCTCGACGCGGCCGGCTTCCTCGTCCATCACGACCTTGGTGACCTCGGCCGGCGCCAGCGCGTTCACCACGAAGGTCGCGGCCTGCGGGCTCCAGGGGATGATGTCGATCTTCTCGCCCTGCAGCTCCTGCACGACCGCCTGCACGCGCGAGCCGCGCATGCCGACACAGGCGCCGACCGGGTCGATCGAGGAATCGCGCGAGATCACTGCCATCTTCGCGCGGCTGCCGGGGTCGCGGGCCACCGCCTTGATCTCGATGATGCCGTCATAGATTTCCGGCACCTCCTGCGCGAACAGCTTGGCCAGGAAGCCGGGATGCGTGCGTGAGAGGAATACCTGCGGGCCGCGCGGCTCCTCCCGCACGTCGTAGATGTAGGCGCGCACGCGGTCGCCATTGCGGAAGCTTTCGCGCGGTATCAGTTCGTCGCGCCGCAGCAGCGCCTCGGCGCGACCGACCTCGACCATCAGGTTGCCGTACTCGGTGCGCTTCACCGTGCCGTTGATCACCTCGCCGACGCGATCCTTGAACTCATCGAACTGGCGCTTGCGTTCGTATTCGCGCACGCGCTGCACGATCACCTGCTTGGCGGTCTGTGCCGCGATGCGGCCGAAATCGATCGGCGGCAGCGGGTCGATCAGATGGCCGCCCAGCGTGATGTCGGGCTTGAACTTCTTGGCGATGTGCAGCGGGATCTGCGTCTCTTCGTTCTCGACCGTCTCCACCGCTTCGGTCCAGCGCGACAGCCGCACATCACCGGTCTTGCGGTCGATGGTCGCACGGATGTCCTTCTCATGGCCGTATTTGGCGCGACCGGCCTTCTGAATGGCCTGCTCCATCGCCTCCAGCACTTCCTCGCGGTCGATCGACTTCTCCCGCGCGACGGCGTCGGCGACCAGGAGAAGCTCGGGACGGGCAATCGCGGTGTCCATGACAGAGCCTTTCAGTTGCTCGGGGGCGGCGTCGCGGTGGCGGCGATCAACGCATCGGTCAGCACCAGGCGCGCGCGGCGAAGCTCGGCCAACGGCAGCGCCACTTCGGTGCCGTCGTCAAGGCGCATCCGGGCCGTGGTTTCATCCGCGCCCAACACGACGCCTGAAAACCGCTTGCGCCCATCCAGCGGCACCGCGGTCTCCGCGCGTGCAATGTGCCCCGCGAAGCGATTCCAGTCCTTCACACGGGTCAACGGCCGGTCGATACCGGCCGAGCTGACTTCGAGGGTCCATGCGCCGGGGATCGGGTCGTCCACGTCCAGCACGGCGCCGACCGCGTGGGTGATCGCCTCGCAATCCTGCACGCTGATCTGTGTGCCGTCGGCGCGGTCGGCCATGATTTGCACGGTCGGCCGGTCGCGCCCCAGTACCGCCACGCGCACCAGCTCGTAGCCCATGTCGGAGAGCGTGGGGGCCACGCTCGCGGCGATCCTGCCCTCCAGCCCGGTATGGCGCGGCAGGTCGGTGTCGCCCGTCTGCACTGGTTGCGGTTTGTCCAAAACAAAAAAGGCGGCCCGCGAAGGCCACCCCCCGTCGCTCTACGGAGAATGATTGAAGCCGTTAAGTAGCGAACCGGCGGGCGTTTGACAAGGGTCGCGCTGGTTTAACCATTGGCTAACGTTGGCGCCGCAAGACTGCATTCTGGGAAGGATGCAGGGATTTGCAAAGGCTGCGCTGCCTGGACGGCCTGCGCGGGGCGCTGGCCGTCTATGTCATGGCGTCGCACATGGCGCCCTTCGCGGTGATGCCGCCGTGGCTCGCCGGTCTGCTCTCGCACGGCGGCGCTGGCGTCGATGCGTTCTTCGTCCTCAGCGGGCTGGTGATCGTGCAGTCGCTGGCGGCGCATGACTGGCGCAGCCGCCGCTTTCTGGTGGCACGCGCTTGGCGCATCTTCCCGGTGTTCCTGCCGGTGTTCGCGCTCGCTGTCGCGGTGCAGGGGCTGGACGCCATCGCCGGCCCGCGCGTGTGGGACGCAATGCCCTGGATCGGCCCAGACAGCCCGGCGCGCTCGATCTGGTCCATCGGTTGGCCGCACCAATGGGCGGCATCGATCGCCGCACACCTGACCATGACGCATGGGCTGTTCCCGGATGCGGTGCTGCCCGACATCTGGGTAGGCTTCCTCGGCGCTGCCTGGAGCCTGTCGACCGAGTGGCAGTTCTACGCCCTCGCCGCACTCTGCGTGCCGCTGCTCCGCCACCCCCGGATCGGCCTGTCGGGCTTTGCCGCCCTACTCTTGGCGATCGCGGTGGCCGGCGCGGTCTGGCAGGCGCTGGCGCCGGCAGGTTTCGGGTTCGGCCGCGCCTTCCTGCCCAACAAGGCGGAATATTTCGCGCTCGGCGTCGCCAGCGCCGTGCTGCTGCGGTCGCCCTCCCCCCAACCCTCTCCCACAAGCGGGAGAGGGCAGGAGATGACTCTCCCGCTTTTCCGGAATCCGCGCCCGCTTGCGGGAGAGGGCAGAGTGAGGGCGCATGCCGCCTTTGCCGCCGTCCTCGGGACCACCCTCCTGCTCTGCCTGCACCAGGGCGCCGACAAGCTCATTGTACCGCTGCTCTGGGTCGCCTGCCTCGCCGCGCAACTCCGGCCGCGGCGAACCCGCACCTCCTGGCTCGCTTGGATACTGACGCGCCCCGAACTGCTCTGGCTGGGGGCGGTATCCTACCCGCTCTACCTGGTGAACGAGCCGGTCCAGAAACTACTCGGCCGCACGCTTGCCGTCGCGGCGCGGGGCGACGGCGGCTGGTTCTCGCTGTTCTGGGTGCCGTGCGCGCTGCTGTTGCCGCTGGGTCTTGCCTGGGCACTGCATGTCGGCATCGAGCGGCCGGCCATGCGCCGCTCGCATGGTTCCCGCCCAAGGCTCCCAGGAAGCGCGGCGGCGGGCGCCAGGGTTGCCGCCGCCCCGGCGGACGGCCTATGTGCTGCGCCGAAATGGACCAGTCCAACACGATCGCCCAGACGACCGACCACACGGCCCCTTCCCATGTCACGTTCGCGGACGGGCTGACGCTGGATTGCGGCGCCGTGCTGCCCAGCGTCACGGTCGCCTATCGCACCTACGGGACGCTTGATGCAGAACGCGGCAACGCGGTCCTGGTCTGCCACGCACTCACCGGCGATCAATACGTGGCCGAGGCGCATCCGATCACCGGCAAACCCGGCTGGTGGGGGGCGCTTGTCGGTCCGGGCAAGCCGATCGACACCGATCGCTTCTTCGTGATCTGCACCAACGTCCTTGGCGGATGCATGGGCAGCACGGGCCCCCGCAGCCCGCGCGAGCCGGGCGGCTCCGAACTGTGGGGCACCGATTTCCCCGCCGTGACCATTCACGACATGGTCAACGCGCAGAAGAAGCTCATCGACCATCTCGGCATCGCCCGGCTGTTCGCGGTGATCGGCGGCTCCATGGGCGGAATGCAGGTGCTCGACTGGGCGGCGTCCTACCCCGAAGCCGTGTTCGCGGCCGTGCCGGTGGCGACGGCGGCCTACCACTCGGCGCAGAACATCGCCTTTCACGAGGTCGGGCGGCAGGCGATCTTCGCCGATCCGGACTGGCAGGGCGGCCGCTATTGGCAGACCGGGGCCGTCCCTGCGCGCGGCCTCGCCGTTGCCCGCATGTGTGCGCACATCACCTATCTGTCCGAGCAGGCACTCGCCCGAAAGTTCGGGCGCCGCCTGCAGAACGCGCCGAAGGACCCGAACGAGGCGATCGACCTGTTCGGCGGCATGTTCGAGGTGGAAAGCTACCTGCACCACCAGGGCAGCACCTTCGTCCACCGTTTCGACGCCAACGCGTATCTCACGATCACCCGGGCGATGGACTACTTCGACCTCGCCGCCGATCATGGCGGCGACCTCGCCGCGGCCTTCCGCGGCAGCCGCACCCGCTTCCTCCTGGTCTCCTTCACGTCCGACTGGCTGTTCCCCACCGCCGAGAGCCGCGCCATCACCCGCGCCCTCAACCGTGCCGCCGCCAATGTCAGCTTCGTCGAGATCGAGACCGACAAGGGACACGACGCCTTCCTCCTCGACGAGCCGGATTTCCACCGAACGCTTGCCGGCTTTCTCGCCGGCTGTGCCGAGCACGCCGGCCTCTCTCGGTGAGTGTCTGCCGGTGACGACGCACGACAAGGTCCGCTTCGTCGCCAAGAACATGCGGCTCGACCTGCGGCTCATCGCGGGCATGGTCGCGCCGAAGTCGCGCGTGCTGGACATCGGCTGCGGCGACGGCTCGCTGATCGAGCATCTGTTCCGCACGCTCGGCTGCGATGCCCGCGGCATCGAGATCGACATGGCGGAGGTGACGCGCGCGGTCGCGCACGGCATGCCGGTGATGCACGGCGATGCCGACAGCGACTTGCAGCACTACCCGGACGGTGCGTTCGACTACGTCATCCTCTCGCGCACGCTGCAGGCGGTGGAACGCCCGCGGGAGGTCTTGCGCCAGATGTTGCGCATCGGCACCCGCGCCATCGTCAGCTTTCCCAATTTCGGCTTCTGGCGGCTGCGTCTACAGCTGCTCGCCACCGGGCGGATGCCGATGACCGAGACCTGGGACCGCCCCTGGTACGAGACGCCCAACATCCACCCCTGCACCATCCGCGACTTCTTCGCGCTGTGCGAGACCGAGGGCTACGTGGTCGAGAACTGGCTGGCGGTCGATGACGAGGGGCGCCGCTCACCCTGGCGCCGCGCGCCGCAGCTGGCCAACATATTCGGCGAGCAGGCTATGTTCCTGCTCCGGCGGGGCGGACGCAGCTAGCGTCCGCTTGGTCGATGCTAGGGCGCGTCGGCCATGCCCTTCTCGGCAAGCTCCCGCTGCGCTTTTTCATTCTTGCGCAGATCGAGGCCCATGCCGCGCAGGACCGCCGGCGTCTTGCTGAACTGGATGTTGGCGTAGTCGACCACCTCGATCCGGTTGCCCCAGGGATCGAGGAAATCCAGAAACGGACCGTCCAGCAACCGCGCGCCCGCCGCTTCGGCCAATGCGCGCACGCTGGAACGGTCGTCGACCACCAGGCCGAAATGCCGCGCTTCGACGCCGCTGCGCGACGGCGCACGGGTGAGATTGATAAACTGGTCGCCGAGATCGATGAACGCCATGTCCGGCGACCGGCTGCGCAGCTTGAAGTCGAAGATCTGGCCGTAGAAGGCCAATGCCTCGTCGATGTCGCCCACTTCCAGCGCGACATGGTTGATGCCGACGGCCGTGGCCCGGCGCAACGTCGGTTTCGTATCGCTCTCCATCGCCGCCTCTCGATCCGTGCTCAGACAACCGTGGATCTGGGTTTTCGCGCCCGGCTTTGCCAGACCGTGCGGCTGGCAGCGTCGCGGACGGTGGCGTAGCGTGCAGCGCGCCCAACAGGAGACCGCCATGGCGGATGCTGCGACCCTGCCCGTCCCGACGATCGACCACGTCGTCGTCAATGTGCGCGACCGGATCGACGAGGCGGCCGAGGCATATCGCCGCCTCGGCTTCACGCTTACACCGCGCGGCTATCACTCGCTCGGCTCGATGAACCACCTCGCTATGTTCGGCACCGACTATCTGGAGCTGATCGCCGCCCCCGCCGGCGATTCCGGACGGCCGGAGATCATGGCGGCGCCGGCTGGGCTGAATGGACTCGTGTTCACCAGCGAGGACGCGGCGGCGACCCATGCCGCATTGGCCGCCGCCGGCGTCGCGGTGCAGCCGCCGATGCAGTTCACCCGCCCGGTGGCGCTCCCGGGTGGGGCAAAAGACGCGACGTTCCGCACGGTGCATCTGGCACCACGCGCCTCGGGGCTCGGGCGGCTCTATTTCTGCCAGCACCTGACACGGGATCTGGTGTGGCGCGACGAATGGCGCCACCACGCGAACGGGGCTCTCGGTGTCGTGCGCGCGGTGATCGCGGCGCGGGCGCCCGGGGACCTTGGCGCGCTGTTCGCCACGATGTTCGGTGCCGCCTCGGTGCGTCCGACCGAGGGCGGCTGCACGCTCGCCGCCGGGCTCGCCCGGTTCGACGTCCTGACCCCCGCCGCCGTTGCCGCCCAGTTCGGCGCGGCGGCGCCTGACGGCGGCGGCCGCACGGAATACATGGCGGCGCTCACTTTGCGGACCCTCTCGCTCGACATCGCCGCATCGGCGCTCGACGCCGTCCCAGGCGTCCGGCGCGACGCGGCGCGCGTCCTGGTACCCGCCGCCGCGGCCTTCGGGGCCGCGCTGGAGTTCGTCGCCTGAGCGCCCCTCAGTAAAGCCGGTTTTTGTAGCCGTCTTCGATCCGTGCCTCGGCTTCCTCGGTCGTGCAGCGCGCCGTCTGCTCGGCGATGATCTGCCCTAGCGACGGGAAGGAGCGCCGCTCGACGTGCCGGCTCGCATCCCACAGATGCGACCGCTTCAGCGCCTTGGCGCAGTGGAAGAAGGCCTGCTCGACGGTAATCAGCAGGCCGGCGCGCGGCACCTTGCCCAACACCTCCGATCCGGCGAGCAGCGTCGCGTCCGTGGTCACCTGCGCCCGGCCGTTCACGCGCAGCGTCTCCTCGATGCCAGGGACGAAGAAGATCGTCGCGATGCCGGGATTGGCGACGACGTTGCCATAGCTGTCCACCCGGTTGTTGCCGGGGCGGTCGGGCAGCAGCAGCGTGGTATCGTCCAGCACCTGCACGAAGCCTGGCGCGTCGCCACGCGGACTGGCGTCCAACCGCCCCTCGCTATCAGCGGTCGCCAGCACGAGGAAGGGGGACAGTGCGATAAAGGCACGGCAATGCCGGTCGAGCCGTGTCAGCTCCTTGAACTTCGCCAGCCCGCTAATCTCGCCGTAGAAGTCGCGCAGCGCGCCTGCGTCGGTGATGCCGTCCATGGCCATCTCCTCGCTTAGATGAGGCGGCATTATCGCCCTGGCGACGACCTGCGCAACCGCCATCCCGTTCCGGTGAAGCCGGCGCGATGGCGGTCAAGTCTCGGTGAGAAGGCGCGCTTCGCCGCATTTGCAACACGGTCGGAACCCTTCTGTGTTGCAGCGCTTTCTGCGGCCAGAGGGGTATCGATCATGGACCATCCGCGCCGGCGGGGCATCGCCGCCCTTGGCATCAGGCTGGGATCGGCAGCCGCCGCCTCGCTGCTGCTCGCCGGGCCGGCTGGCGCAGCGGCCTGGGACCACGGCCGTGGGGGCGGCTACCATCAGGCATACGCTGGCGGTGGCTGGAATAATGGCGGGGGCTATCGCGGCGGCGGCTACCATGCCGCGATCAATTCCTATCGCGGGTCTGTGGGGGGATTTCACGGTGACACCGCTTATCGTGGTGGCCCCGCCTACCACGGTGATTCAGGTTATCATGGTTACCGCGGCGGCTATCGGGGTCCGATCGGCGGCGCACATGTCGCCGTCGCCGTCGGTCCGCACGGATGGGCGCAAGGATATGCCGGAAGAGGCGGCTGGGACTGGGGTCACGCCTGGGGCTGGCACGGTGCGGGCTGGGGGTGGGATGGCCTCGTGGTCGGCGCCGCCTTCGGCCTGATTGTGGCGCCGCCCGTGCTGTTCCTGCCACCGCCGATCTACGCCGTGCCGCCGCCGGTCGTTGTCGGCCTGCCGGTGATCGCCCCGCCGTACATCGCCCCGGCTCCGACGGTGGTTGCCCAGAGCCTCCCGCCGCTAGCCCCGGCACCTGTCCCTGCCCCACCGGTCGTGGTCGCACCGCCGCCGCTGGTTGTCGCCGCACTGCCCCCGCCGGTCGTCTTCGCTCCGCCGGTCTATGCCTACCTGCCTTATCCGCGCGTCGCCGTCATCGCGCCGTATCGGCGCATCGGCCCCCCGGTCTTCGCGGCTTATGGCCGGCCGGTCCCTTGGCGCGGCGGCATGTGGCGTGGCGGACCCTGGCGTGGCCAAGCCGTTTGGCGCGGCCAAGCCTGGCGCGGCCAAGCCTGGCGCGGCCAAGCCTGGCGGGGCGGTGGCGGATGGCATGGCGGCGGCTGGCACCGCTAGGCGTGTTTCCCGACAGCGATAAAGGCGACCATGAACCCAGCAATCCGAATCACGACGGCCGGCGCCTTATCGGCGCTGCTCCTTTGCTCCGGCGCCTTGGCACAGCCCGCGCCCGCGCCCGGGCCACCTCTGGCACCAGCAACGCCCGCCCAGCCGGCGAAGCCCAAGCTCAGCCCGGCGACCGAGGCCGCGGTCAATCAGCGCATCGCGACGCTGAAGGCGCGCTTGGCTATTACTCCTGCACAGGAGCCGGCCTGGAATGCCTTCGCCGAGACGATGCGTGACAATGCCGCCGACACCGACGCGCTGTTCGCCCAGCGCGCCGCCGGCGCCGCGACCATGACGGCGGAGCAGAACATGCATTCCTACGCCGCCATCGCGAACGCCTACGCGCAGCACATGCAGCGCCTGTCGGACGCCTTCGACACGCTCTATGCAGGTCTGTCGGACGCGCAGAAGCACGCGGCGGACGTGCTGTTCCAGCAGCAGGCCGCCGCAGCGGAGAAGCCTGCGTCACGCTGACGCCCATGCCATGATGCGCGCCTTCTTAAACAGGGGGCCATTCGCATGCGCATCGGCATTGCCGGCATCACCGGCCGGATGGGCCGGCTGTTGACCGAGGAGGTGGCCGCGGCCGGCGCCACCCTCGCCGGGGGCATCTCACGTGCCGGCGATCTCGCCGCACTGGCCATGTCCAGCGACGTCGTGGTCGATTTCACCGACGCCGCCACCGCGCGCCCGCACGCCACTGCGATGGCCGGCGCCGGCAAGCCCTGGGTGCTCGGCACCTCCGGCCTCTCGCCCGAGGACGAGGCGGCCGTCGCCACCGCCGCCGGCACGATCCCGGTGGTCTATGCCGCCAACTTCGCCACAGGGGTCAACCTTGTGCTCGCTCTGGCCGAGCGGATGGCCGCGGCCCTGCCCGCCGACGCATACGATGCCGAGATTCTGGAGATGCACCATCGACAGAAGGTCGATGCTCCCTCGGGCACCGCCATCGGCATCGGCCGCGCCGTGGCGCGCGGCCGCGGCACGACGCTGGAGGCGGTGATCGACAGCGGACGGGACGGTCATACGGGCCCGCGCAGGACCGGCGCCATCGGTTTCGCCGCGCTGCGCGGCGGGCAGGTGGTCGGCGAGCATACTTTGATATTCGCTGCCGGCGCCGAGCACATCGCCCTCACGCACCGCGCCTTCGACCGCCGCGCCTTCGCCACCGGCGCGGTGCGCGCGGCGCTCTGGACCGCCGGCCGGTCGCCTGGTCTCTATTCCATGATGGACGTGCTCGGCATGCAGCAAATGTGACTTGCCGAGATCGTCCAGGCGGCCACATCCCCTGCGATGCCGTTCCGTCCGTTCCGCCGCCTGGTCCGTGCCGTCGCCCTCGGCATGGTTCCTCTGGTCCCCGCCTGCGCGCCCGTCGACCTGCTGAACGCCACCATCTCGACCAGTGGCGTCACAGTGACGCGCGACGTCGCCTATGCCGAGGGCCCGCGTCACAGTCTGGACATCTACCAGCCGGACCGGCCGGGCCCTCATCCCGTCGTGGTGTTCTTCTACGGTGGCAGTTGGCGCGACGGGTCAAAGAAGGACTACAAGTTCGTCGCCGCAACGCTGGCCCGCCATGGGATACTGACCGTCGTGCCGGATTACCGGCTCTATCCGCAGGTGAAGTATCCGGCCTTCCTGCAGGACTGCGCCGCCGCCGTTGCCTGGACCTTCCGCCATATCACCGCCTATGGCGGCAACTCCGGCGACCTGTTCCTGATGGGCCACTCGGCGGGCGCCTACAACGCGGTGATGCTGGGCCTCGACCCCAGCTTCCTGGCAGCGGACGGGGTCAACCGGGACGCACTTGCCGGCGTCATCGGACTGGCCGGTCCGTATGATTTCCTGCCGATCGAGGACCCCGACATCATCCCGATCTTCGCCGTGCCCGATCAGCAGGCGACGCAGCCGATCGACCACGTGGACGGGCACAACCCGCCGCTGTTCCTGGCTGACGGCAGCGACGACAAGACCGTGCTGCCGCGCAACACGCTCCGGCTCGCCGCCCGGGTCCGCGCCGCCGGCGGCCCGGTGACCGACAAAATCTATCCCGGCGTCGCCCATATCGGCATGGTCATCGCCATCACCCCGCTTTTCCGCGGCAAGGCGCCGGTGCTGGCCGACGTGCTGGCCTTCATTCGCCAGCACCCGGGACCGGTTTCGACGCATTGACCGGGCGCAGCCGACGGAACTCGGCGAACTGCCAGATCAGAAGCACCGGAACACCTATCACCATGTCACGGGCGCGGCGGATCAGCGACGCGCTCAGCGCGATCTCGGGCGGGACGCCGAAGACGGCGCCCAGGCCGACATAGCCGGCTTCCTGCACCCCGGCATTGACCGGCACCAGGAAGGCGACCGCCGCCAGCGCCGAGACCAGCGCCTCGATCGCCAGGGCCGAGGCGATGTCGATCGGCTGGCCCAGCAACCGGAACGCCAGCCAGCCGGCGATGCCGGTGCCGATCCAGCCCGTCAGGTGCATCGTCCAGCTCATCGCCAGCCGCAGCGGCTGGGCATAGAGCCGCGTCATCTCCGCCTGCACCGCATCCAGCCGATCCTGCGCCGCGTTCAGCCGGCGCGCGGCTATGCGCCCGCCGATCCGCGCGAACAGCGGCGCGGCACCCCGCTGCACCACGATGAAGCCGACCGCCGCGGTCACTGCCACGCCCAGACCGATCGCCAAAGGCAGCGCCAGCGCCGAGTTCGGCACTCGCAGCAGCAGGATCACCAGACCGATTGCCGTGAAGGTCATTTGGGCAAGGAACTCCGCCGTCACGTCCACCACCGTCGATGCGGTAGCCACCGGCCAGCCGACGCGCAGCAGCGTCACCGCACGGGCGCCGAAGATGAAGGCGCCGATCTGCGAGAACGGCAGGCAGTTGGCTGCCGAGTCGCGCACCATGCGGCCCCAGACAAATACCGGCAGCCCATAGTTCGGATTTCTCTGGATCAGCGTATCCCAGGCGATGCCCAGGACGACGAAAATCAGCAGCTGCCAGCCGATCAGCAGCGCGAAACCGTCCCAGCCGACCGATAGCGCATCGCTTGCGACCCGCCCGACATTGAACCAGGCGATCAGCAGCGTGCTGACCAGCACGCCGAGCAGGGCGAGGATATAGGAGAGCTTCTTCACCAGGGTTCCGGCCGATAAAGCGTCCGGCTCTACACCAGAACGTCCTCGGCTTGTATACCGCGCCTCCGCAGCGAAGGATGGCCCCGCTTGATCCAGCACGCGACGTGAGCGGCCCCGCGCCGACATTGTTGACCGGCGCCACCGGCTTCGTCGGCTCCGCCGTCGCCAGGCGGCTGGCCGCCCGTGGCCACCCTCTGCGTCTGCTGGTGCGCCGCGACAGCGACCGGCGCAACCTCGCCGGGGTGGAGGCCGAGCTGGTGGAGGGCGACCTGACCGACGCCGCCTCGATCGGCCGCGCGGTGGCCGGCTGCCGCTACGTCTTCCACGTCGCCGCCGACTACCGGATCTGGGTGCCCAACCCGGCGTCGATGCTGGGCGCCAATGTCGAGGGTACGCGCACCGTGATGCGCGCCGCGATGGCGGCCGGGGTGGAGCGGATCGTGTATTGCAGCTCGGTCGCCGCCCTCGGGCTGAACGCCGACGGCCGCCCGGCGGACGAGACGACCCCGGTGACCGAGGCCGATATGATCGGCGTCTACAAGCGATCGAAGTTCCTGGCCGAGCAGGCGGTGCTGGAGCTGGTGCGACCAGGGCCTGCCGGCGGTGATCGTCAATCCGGCCGCGCCGGTCGGGCCGCGCGACATCAAGCCGACGCCCACCGGGAAGATGATCCTGGATGCCGCGCGCGGCCGGATGCCCGCCTATCGTCGATACCGGGCTGAACGTGGTGCATGTCGATGACGTGGCCGAGGGCCATGTGCTGGCGCTGGAGCGCGGCGCGCATCGGCGAGCGCTACATCCTCGGCGGCGAGAACCTGATGCTCGGCGCGCTGCTGGCCCTGGTGGCGCGAGGCCGTCGGCCGCCGGCCGCCGCGCATCAAGCTGCCTATCGGCGCTGATCTGGCCGGTCGCCTATGCCTACGAGGGCCTCGCGCGCGTCACGCCGATCGAGCCGATGGTGACGCGCGACCACGCCAGATGGCGCGCAAGAGGATGTTCTTCTCCTCGGCGAAGGCGCAGGCCGAACTGGGCTATGCGCCGCGTCCCGCCCGCGCGGCGATCGCCGACGCGGTTGCCTGGTTCCGCCAGGCAGGCATGCTGAACGGATGACGCTCCTCGCACTCCTCGCCGGCCTGGTGTGGGTCTACCTGCTGCTGTTCCACGGCCGGTTCTGGCAGTCCGGTCCCTTGCTTCCCGGCGCCGACACCGCAGCGGTGCAGCCGCGTGCAGAGTCGCCGTCGTCGTGCCGGCGCGCGACGAGGCGGCAGCGATCGGCGCTGCCATCGCGCTCCCTGCTGGCCCAGGACTATCCCGGATGTTCCGCGTCATCCTGGTGGACGACGGCAGCACCGACGGCACCGGCGCCATCGCCCGCGCCCTCGGCGATCCGCGCCTGACGGTGCTCGACGGACGGGCCCGCCCCGCCGGGTGGAGCGGCAAGCTCTGGGCGGTCGCGCAGGGAATCGCGGCGGCCGGCGACGCCGAGTTGATCCTGCTGACCGACGCCGACATCGTGCACGAGCCGGGCCATCTGTCGGCCCTGGTCGCGCAGGCCGAGCGCGGGATGCGATCTGGTCTCGGAAATGGTGGCGCTGTCCTGCGAGAGCCCGGCCGAGCGCGCCCTGGTGCCGGCCTTCGTCTATTTCTTCCAGCTGCTCTACCCGTTCGCGCTGGGTGAACGACCCGCTTGCGGCCACCGCCGCGGCGGCCGGCGGCACGATCCTGCTGCGGCGCCGGGCGCTGGAGCGGATCGGCGGGATCGAGGCGGTGCGCGGCGCGCTGATCGACGACGTGGCGCTGGCCGCGGCGGTGAAGCGGGCGGCCGCATCTGGCTCGGCCATAGCCGGCTCGCGCGCTCGGTCCGGCCCTATCCGGCGGCTCACCGACATCTGGCGGATGGTCGCGCGCACCGCCTATGTGCAGCTGCGCTTCTCGCCGCTGCTGCTGGTCGCGACGACGCTGGCGATGGCGCTCGTCTGGTTGGTGCCGCCGGCCGCCGCGCTGTTCGCCCATGGCTGGGTCGCGCCTTCTGGGCGTCGCGATCTGGGCGGCGCATGGCGGGGTCCTACGTGCCGACCCTGCGCCGCTTCGGCTGCTCGCTGCTCTGGGCGCCGGCGCTGCCACTGGTCGCGGCGTTCTACATGGCGGCGACCATCGGCTCGGCGGTGAACCACCATCGCGGCCGCGGCGTGGTATGGAAGGGCCGTGCCTATCGGGAGAGCGGGGCATGAGCGGCGCCGCCACGCTGGACGCCGGGTCGGTCGAGACCTGGTCCGGCAAGGACCGCGGCGACGAGAATTTCCCGGTCGGCTCCGCGCTGATCGCGCCGGGCGCTGCGCCCGCACGTGCACGCCTTCTACGCCTTCGCCCGCAACGCCGACGACATCGCCGACAGCCCGGTGCTGCCGCCGGACGACAAGGTCGCGCGGCTCGACGTGATGGAGGCGGTGCTGCTCGGCCGCCGCGACGACCGGCTCGCCCAGCGCGGTCCGGCTGCGCGACAGCCTGGCCGCGACCGGCGTCACCGCCGCGCCACGCCACCGACCTGCTGATCGCCTTCCGCCGCGACGCCACCAAGACGCGCTACCGCAGCTGGGACGAGCTGCTGGATTACTGCCGCTACTCGGCGATGCCGGTCGGCCGCCACGTGCTCGACCTGCACGGCGAGGACGCGGCGACGGCTATCCGCCCTCCGATGCGCTCTGCGCCGCGCTGCAGGTGCTGAACCATCTGCAGGACTGCGCCAAGGACCTGGCCGCGCTCGACCGCTGCTACCTGCCGCAGGACCTGCTGGCCGCCAACGGCGCGACGATCGACGATCTGCGCGGCCCGGCCGAGACGCCCGGCCTGCGCGCGCGTGTTCGACGGGCTGCTGGACCGCTCCGAGGCGCTGAACCGCGACGGCGCGCGACCTGCCGCGCCGCACGCGCGACCGGCGGCTGCGGCTGGAGACGGCGGTCATCGTCGGCCTCGCGCAGCGGCTGGCGGCGCGGCTGCGGCGCGGCGACCCGCTGGCAAGCGCGGGTGAAGCTCGACCAAGGCCGATGCCGCTGGCAGCATGCTGTCCGCCGCTGCGGTTCCTGCCATGAGCCTGCACGCGATCGGCGAAGCCACTCTGCCGCCGGCCGTGCCGTCGACCCCGCTCGGCGCCACCCGCGCCGATCTCGACGCGGTCGAGGCGATCGTGCGCGCCGCCGGCACCAGTTTCTATCGCGGCATGCGCGTGCTGCCGCCCGACCGCCGCCACGCGATGTATGCGATCTATGCCTTCTGCCGCATCGTCGACGACATCGCCGACGAGGACGGCACGTTCGACGCCAAGGCTGCCGCGGCTGGACGCCTGGCGCGCCCGCGTCGCCGGGCTTTACGCAGGCGTGGCGGACGGCCCGGTGACCCGCGTGCTGGCTGCTCGCCGCGCAGTCGCTTCGCGCTGCGCCAGGCGGATTTCCTGGCGGTGATCGACGGCATGCAGATGGACGCCGAGGCGCCGATCGTCGCGCCCGACCTGGCCACGCTCGATCTCTATTGCGACCGCGTGGCCGCCGCGGTCGGGCGGCTGTCGGTGCGCGCCTTCGGCGACGCCTCGCCGGCGGCGGACCGCGTCGCCTACGCGCTCGGCCGCGCGCTGCAGCTGACCAACATCCTGCGCGATGTGGCCGAGGACGCCGAGCGCGGCCGGCTCTACCTGCCGCGGGCAATGGCTGGACGCGGCGGGCGTGCCGCACGACCCTGCCGCCGGCGTCGGCGCGCCGGGCCTGCCGGCCGTCTGCGCACGGGTGGCGGCGCTGGCCCACGGGCTATTTCCGCGACGCCTGGGCGGCGATGGCCGAATGCGATCAGGCGGCGATGAAGCCGGCGCGGCTGATGGGCGCCACCTACGCCGCCCTGCTCGCCCGGCTGGAGCGGCGCGGCTGGCGCCTGCCGGCACACCGCGTCAGCCTGCCGCTGTGGCAGAAACTCTGGCTCGCGCTGCGCTACGGCCTCGGCTAGTTGGGGGGTGCGCAGCTTTACCCGCATGGGAGTCGCCGGATGATCAAGCAGCCGACCCGATACCAGGATTTCCAGGACCGGCAAGCGCATCCCCGCTACACCGGCATCCCGACCTTCTTCCGCTGCGAGCCGAGCCAGAACCTCGGCGATGTCGATATCGGCATCATTGGCGTGCCTTACGACGGCGGCGTGACCAACCGCACCGGCACCCGGCACGGACCGCGCGCGGTGCGCGATCAATCCAGCCTGCTGCGCCGGATCAACGGCGCCACCGGCGTGCAGCCCTTCCAGCTGGCCCGCGTGCGCGACCTCGGCGATGCCTGGATCGAGTTCCCCTACGCCCTGGAAGGCGCGCATGAGGAGATCGAAACCTTCTACCGGCTGATCGTCGGCGCGGGCGTGGTGCCGCTATCGGTCGGCGGCGACCATTCGATCAGCCTGCCGATCCTGCGCGCGGTCGCCAGGGTTCACGGCAAGGTGGGCCTGATCCACGTCGATGCCCATTCCGACACCGGCGGCGACTACATGGGCTCGCGCTTCCACCACGGCTCGCCGTTTTCCCGCGCCACCGAGGAGGGTCTGATCGACCCGACCCGCACCATCCAGATCGGCATCCGCGGCACCACCAACGACCCGGACATGTGGGGCTTCAGCCGGCGCGCGGGCATGCGCGTGCTCGACATGGACGAGTTCCACGACAAGGGCTGGCGCTACGCCGCCGAGGAGGCGCGCGCGCGTCGCCGGCAGCGGCCCGATTTACCTGACCTACGACATCGACAGCCTCGACCCGGCGCAGGCTCCCGGTACCGGCACGCCCGAAGCCGGCGGCATCGCCGTGATCGAGGCGTTGCGCCTGCTGCGCGCGCTGCGTGGCCTCGATTTCATCGGCGGCGACCTCGTGGAGGTGTCGCCGCCTTTCGATGTCGGCGGCATCACCGCCTTCAACGGCGCCTCGATCCTGTTCGAGATCCTGTGCCTGCTCGCCGAGGCCCGCGCCACCCGCACCGCCTGACACATGACGCGCGGACGACCCCTCTCCCGCCCGCGGGAGAGGGCACTGATCCTCGCCTGCCTCGCCGTGCTGGCCGCCTGCAGCGGCGGCCCGCCGCCGCCGCCCGGCAACGCCGCGACGGTCGATGTCGTGGATCGCGGTTGGCACACCGATATCGGCTTGCCCGCCGACGAACTCGACTATCGCTTCGACACGCTGCGGGCGCGTTTTCCAGGGGTGCGCAGCTTCACCTTCGGCTTCGGCCAGCGCCTGTATGTGGAAAAGCGCCACCGCACCGCCTTCGACGCGCTGCGGGCCCTGCTGCCCAGCGAGGGCCTCGTGCTGGTCACCGCCCTTAATACCACCCCTGCCGCAGCGTTCGGCGCGCGGGACGTCTACCCGCTCGCCGTTTCATCGGCGGGCTTCTCTGGAATCGAGGACTTCGTACGCCGCGCAATGTCCAGCAACGCCGCCGGCGTGCCGGTGTTCGTCCGCGACGGGCCGTATCCGGGCAGCGCGTTCTACGCCTCGCGGCTGACCTATGACGGGCTGTTCACCTGCAACACCTGGACCGCCGCGGCGCTGCGTGCTGGCGGCGTGCCCGTCACCGTAGCGGGCGTGGTGTTCGCCGGGCAGGTGACCGGTCAGCTGCGTGGCCGTGCGGTGGTGGACGCCGGATCGCCGCTTCGCTAGCGTCGTGTCCCGGCAGCGGCATGACAAGGCGCGCCAGGAAGCGACCCTGAAACTGGCGATGGAATCCCACTGACCGCAAAGAGGTGGATGGGTCGTGAAGGTCTGCATCTTCGGCGCCGGCGCGGTCGGCGGCTGCCTTGCCGGACGGCTCTCGCTCGGCGATGCGCGCGTCTCGGTGGTGGCGCGCGGCGCCACCCTCACGGCGATCCGCCAGAACGGCATCGTGGTGCACGCGCCGCACAGGCGGATGCATGCCCAGGTCGCCGCCAGCGACGATCCCGCGGCTCTCGGCCCACAGGATGCGGTGATCGTCTGCGTCAAGTCGCCGGCGCTGCCGGCGGTGGCTCGCGCGATCGGCCCGCTGCTGCATGCCGATACCGTCGTCGCGTTCGCCATGAACGGCATCCCCTGGTGGTACTACCACGGCCATGGCGGTGCGCTCGAAGGCCGGCGCCTGCCGCAGCTCGATCCGGGGGACGCGATGTGGAACGCCGTCGGCCCGCAGCGCGCGCTCGGCGGCATCGTCTATTGCGCGTGCGACCTGGAAGCTCCGGGCGTGGTGCATGTCGAAACCGCCAAAGGCCGCCTGATCCTGGGCGAGCCGGACGGCACCGTGTCGGCCCGGGCCGAGGCGCTGGCCGCGCTGATGCGCGCCGAGGACTTCATCGTCGAGGTATCGCCCGACATCCGGCGCGCTATCTGGTCGAAGCTGCAGTTGAACATCACCACTGGCATCTTCGGCTGCTTGGCGGACGCCCCGCCCAGAGCACTCTATGGCGACCCCGCGATCGAGGCTGGTGTGCGTGCCGTGGTGGCCGAGGCGGGTGCGGTCGCCGCCGCGCTGGGGTTCGATACCGGTTTCACCGCCGACAAGCTGCTGGCGATGGTGCGCAACCAGGCGCACCGGTCCAGCATTGTGCAGGACCTCGCGAACGCCAGGCCGATGGAGATCGACCCGATGTTCGTGCTGCCGCTGGAAATGGCGCGGCTGGCGGATGTGCCGACGCCCACCCTGGATCTTCTGGTCGCCCTGGTGCGCGCCCGCGCCCAGAGCGTCGGCGCCTATCCGAAGTCGTAAACCGAGGGGAAAGCCATGTTGGACGATACGACGAGCATCGGACGCTTCGGCAGCGGCCGCGAGGTCAAGCGAATCGAGGACGTGGGCCTGCTGTCCGGGCAGGGCCGCTACGCCGACGATGCCCAGCCGCCCGCACCGCTGCATCTGGCGTTCCTCCGTTCCACCTACGCCCATGCGCGCATCGTCGCGATCGACAGCAGCGCCGCGGCGGCAATGCCTGGCGTGGTTGCGGTCATCACCGGCGCCGACCTCGTCGCCGATGGCGTCGCGCCGCTGCCGCTGGCACCAATTTTCACCCGTCCCGACGGGTCGCCCGGCGCCTCGCCGCTGCGCCCCGCGCTGGCCGACGGCATCGTCCGCTTCGTCGGCGAAGCCGTCGCCGCGGTGCTGGCCGACACCATCGAGCAGGCCAGGGATGCGCTGGAGGCGATCGTCGTCGATTACGCCGAGCTTGCGGTCGTCATCAGTCTGGCGGACGCGACCGCGCCGGGTGCGCCGCTGATCTGGGACGCCGCGACCGGCAACGTCGCTGCGCAAATGCGCCATGGCGATGGGGCCGCGTCGGATGCCGCCTTCGCCAGCGCCTCGCACGTCGTGGAACTCGATCTGCTCAACCAGCGCCTCATCCCGGCACCGATGGAGCCGCGCAGCACCAATGCCTCGTATGACCCGGAGAACGACAGGCTGACGGTGCGCACCTCCACCCAGACGCCGTCCAGTGCGCGCGACGCGATGGCCGGCGCGCTGCACATCCAGAGCGACCGCATACGGGTGATTGTGGACGATGTCGGCGGCGGCTTCGGCATGAAAACCGGCGTCTACCCCGAGGATATCGTCGTCGCGTACGCCGCGCGCAAGCTTCAGCGCGACGTGACCTGGACGGCGGCGCGGATCGATGACTTCCTCGCCGCCACGCATGGCCGAGACATCGACAGCAAGGTGGCGATGGCGCTGGATGCCGATGGCCGGGTGCTGGCCTACCGTATCCGCACGCTGGCCAATGTCGGCGCCTATGGCAGCACCACCGGCATCATCATCCAGCTGCTGATCGGCCCATGGGTTTCCACCAGCATCTACGACATCCAGACCATCGACTTCGAATACACCGCGGTACTGACCAACACCGCACCTACCGGCGCCTATCGCGGCGCGGGGCGCCCCGAGGCGATCTACATCATCGAGCGCCTGTTCGATGCTGCTGCACGCAAGATCGGCCTCGATCCTGCGGAAATCCGCCGCCGCAACCTGATCCGCCCCGAGCAGATGCCCTACAAGAACGCCATGGGGCAGATCTATGACAGCGGCAACTTCCCCTCGATCCTGCAACAGGGCGTCGCACTTGCGCACTGGGACGATTTCGCGATGCGGGCCGCTGGGTCGGAGGCACGCGGCCTGCTGCGCGGCCGCGGCCTTGCCTCGTTCCTTGAATGGACCGGTGCGAACGTGTTCGAGGAGCGCGTGACCGTCGCCGTTAAGGGCGATGGCGAGATCGAAGTCTATGCTTCTACGATGCCGATGGGCCAGGGTATCGCCACCTCCTACGCACAGCTTGTCGTCGACGTCTTCGGCGTGCCGATCGAGAGGGTTCGCATCGTCATGGGCGACACCGATCGCGGCCAGGGCTTCGGCAGCGCCGGCTCGCGCTCGCTGTTCACCGCCGGATCGGCGATCAACCACGCATCCGAAACCGCGGTCGGCAATGCCCGCGACCTTGCGGCCGAGGCGCTGGAAGTCGCCGTCGCCGACCTTGAATACGTCGAAGGCACCTTCCAGGTCGCCGGCACCGATCGCCGCATCGGCCTGTTCGAGCTGGCCGAGCGGCAGCCCGAGCGGCGCATCTACGTCGATTCAACCAGCAAAGTGAACGGCCCAAGCTGGCCGAACGGTTGCCATGTCTGCGAGGTCGAGGTCGATCCGAATACCGGCTTTGTCGATATCGTTTCGTACGTATCGGTCAACGACGTGGGCCGCGTGGTCAACCCGATGATCGTGCGCGGCCAGCTGGACGGCGGCGCGGTGCAGGGCATCGGCCAGGCGCTCGGCGAATACATGCTCTACGATCCCGGCTCGGGGCAGGCGACCGTCGCCAGCTTCATGGACTACTTCATGCCACGCGCCGAGATCATTCGCCGCTTCGAGCATGTACTGGATCAGTCAACCCCCTGCCTGACCAATCCGCTGGGCGTGAAGGGCGTGGGCGAACTGGGCACCATCGGCGCGACCCCCGCCGTGGTGAACGCGGTCCTCGACGCGCTGATCCGCGCCGGGCACGCCGAAGGCGCCGCGCGGTTGCAGATGCCGCTGACCCCGGTGAAGGTGTGGGAAGCGATGCAGTAGGCTGCGCTCTCCCGCCCGTGGGGAGGGGCCGCGATGAGGGGGAACCGCGATGACGGACAGCAACGACGTCTTCGAGATCATGCACACGACGCGGGCAATGCGCCGGCTGAAGCCCGATCCGGTTCCCGACGAACTCGTCGTGAAGATCCTGGAAGCCGGCGCCTGTGCGGCCAATGGCGGCAACACGCAACGCTGGCGCTTCCTGGTGGTGAAGGACCCGGCGATCAAGAAAGCGGTGCAGGTGGTCTACAAGCGGGCCTTCGACGAGGTGATCGGCCCGCGCTATGCCAACAGCGCACCGCCGCCCGGCATCACCGCGGAACGCTATCGGCGTCAGCATGCCGCGGTGGAATACCTGACCGAGCACTATCACGAGGCGCCGGTCTGGATCGTTGCCTGCATCGAGGAAAAGGCGCCCCCCACCCGTTCCTCCGGCGCCTCGATCTACCCGGCGGTGCAGAACATGCTGCTGGCGGCGCGCGCGCTGGGCCTCGGCTCGACGCTCACCACCCGGCACCTGATCCACGAGAAGGAGGCCGAAGCCGCCCTTGGCCTGCCGGAGGGCGTGCACTCCTACGCCATCCTGCCCATCGGCTATCCGATGGGCCGCTTCGGTCCGGTCGGCCGCGGCCCGCTGGCCGAGATCGTGTATCAGGACCGATGGGGCGAACCGTACCCGGCGCTGTAGCTCTACACGCCCTCGATGATGCGGATGTCACGTTCCGCGCCGTCGCCCAGGGCGTCCAGCGCCTCCTTGTAGCCAGGGCTGTCATGCGCGGCCATCGCCGCGGCGACGCTTTCGAACTCGATCACCACGGTGCGCTGCGCCAGCCCTGCCTCGTAGGTTTTCGACGGCATCCCGCGCGCCAGGAAGCGGCCGCCCGCAGCGGTCAGCGCCGGGCCTGCGAGCTTGGCGTAGGCGGCCAGCTTGTCAGGGTTGGAAATCGAACGATACGCACTGACCCAGATGGCTTTCGGCATGGCGTCTCTCCCTGCATCACGCGGTGACGATACAGGGGCCCGCCGGGGCGATCCAGTGCGGCACGAATGGCGCCGGGGGCAGAATGTGACCTGTTGCGACACGCATGGCGACGCGACCACGCAATCGGCCGTCCAGGCACCGGAACGGCAATTCCTGATCCGCCAGGCCTTCCGGTTGGAATGGCTGACGATCGGCTGGATGGTGATCGAGGCCGCGGTCGCGCTCGGCGCAGGCATCGCTGCCGGCAGCCTGACCCTGCTCGCTTTCGGGCTGGACAGCTTCATCGAGATTGCGTCGGCGGGTGTCTTGATCTGGCGCCTGACGGTCGAGCTGCTTCACTGGCAGGCGTTTTCCGAACGGGCCGAAGCAACCGCGAGCCGGATCGGCGGCGCCCTGCTGTTCGGGCTGGTGGCGTTCATCGTCGTCGGTGCCACTTGGTCGCTGTGGACGCAGCGTCCGCAGGAGGTGTCCATCGCCGGTTTGATCGTCGCGGCTCTGGCCATACCGATCATGACCATTCTCGCCCGTCGCAAGATCGCGCTCGCGACCCGATTGGGTAGCCGCGCGATGCGCGCCGATGCGATGGAGAGCATCACCTGCGGCTGGCTGTCCTTCGTCGTGGTGGTCGGCCTTGCGGCCAACTGGCTGACCGGTTGGTGGTGGGTGGACTCCGTCACCTCACTCGCAATCGTCTGGTTCGTCTTGAAGGAAGCCCGCGAGGCATGGGAGGGCGACGAGTGCTGCGCCGACGATTGAGCCTGGCGCCGCCCAACCCCGGGGCGTTCTTTCGGCACAGGGGGGATGCCGCATCACCCGAGCGGATAAACCCGTGTCTCCCCGAATCCGTGCGTGTCGAAATCGTCCGCCGTCAGCCCGCTCGTGCGGCGCGCCGCATCCAGCGCGTGCAGCGGGGCGTCGATCGCTTCATCGGTGAGCTGGAACGTGCCGAAATGCATCCCGACAGAGTGCCGCGCCCCCAGTGCGTGGTGCGCCGCCACGGCCTCCTCGGGGTTGACGTGCGCGGCGGCCATGAACCAGCGTGGCTCATAGGCGCCGATCGGCAGCAGCGCCAGCGCGGGCGCGCCCAGCCGCTCGCGGATCGCCGCCCAGTGCGGGCCGGCCGCCGAATCACCAGCGAACAGGATGCGCGCACCATCGGCGCCGAACAGGAAGCCGCCCCATAGCGCGCGGTTGCGGTCCCAAGGCGTGCGCGCCGAGAAGTGCCGGGCCGGTGTGGCGGCGATGGACAACCCGCCGACCGCCGTCTGCTGCCACCAGTCCAGCTCCACGGCGTCGATGCCGTGGCGGGCGAGGATGCGGCCGTTGCCCAGCAGCGTGACGAAACGGGGTTTGTGGCGCCGCTGCAGGATGCGCAGGCTGGGGATGTCCATGTGGTCGTAGTGGTTGTGCGACAGCAGCACGATGTCGGGCCGCGGCAGGTCGTCCAGCGCGATGCCTGGCGGCCGGGCGCGCTGGGGCCCGGCCCACGACACCGGCGAGCAGCGCCGGCTGAAGATCGGATCGGTCAGCACCACCGCCTCGGGCAGCCGCAGCAGGAAGGTGGAGTGGTTGACGAAGCTCACCGCGACGCTGCCAGGTGCCACCGATGCCGGCGGCGGCGGGAAGGCGGGGTCGGGTGGCGGCGCCCGCCAGGGGAGGCGCGTGCTCTCCCGGCGCCAGCGCAGCACCGAGCGCAGGCTGCGCTTGCCGCGCACGGCGCCGGGATTGAAGAACACCTGGCCGTCGCAGTGGTCGGAAGGCGGATAGGGTGCGTTCATTGCCTTCGCTGAGATAAGGGGGCCGGCTCGATGACACAGAACATCTATGACGACCCGAAGTTCTTCGAGGGTTACACGCGGCTGCCCCGCTCGGTCGAGGGACTGGAGGCCGCCGGCGAGTGGCCCGCCCTGCGCGCGATGCTGCCCGATCTGAACGGCCTGCCCGTTCTGGACCTGGGCTGCGGCTTCGGCTGGTTCTGCCGCTGGGCACGCGGGCAAGGGGCGGTGCGAGTGCTCGGCGTCGATGTCTCCGAAAACATGCTGGCGCGGGCACGCGCGACCACGGCGGACCCCGGCATCTCCTATCTGCATGCGGACCTGGAAACCTTCGCCATTCCCGGCGGCCCCTACGGCCTGATCTACAGCTCGCTCGCGTTGCACTACATCGCCGATCTGGGCGGCCTGCTCGGTCGCGTGCATGGTGCGCTGGCACCAGGCGGGCATTTCGTGTTCTCGGTCGAGCACCCGATCATGATGGCGCCGGCACAGCCGGGCTGGACCGCGGCGGCGGACGGCCGGCCGATATGGCCGCTGGATGCCTATTTGATCGAGGGGCCGCGCCGGACCGATTGGCTGACCGAGGGCGTCGTCAAGCAGCATCGGACCATGGCGACCACCCTCAACCTGCTGATCCGTCATGGCTTCGCCCTGAGCCATGTCGAGGAATGGGGACCGACCGACGCGCAGATCGCGGCTCACCCCGACTGGGCCAAGGAACGCCAGCGGCCACCCTTCCTGCTTGTTGCCGCGACGCGCTGATCCGTCTTGGTCCGCGGCGTGCATGGCGGCGCGCGCAACCCCAGCGGAGATCGCCCGATGCTCAAGCGACGCAGTGTTCTGGCCGGTGGCGCCGCGGCCGCGGCCGTCGGTTTGGCGCGACCCTCGCTCGCGCAGGGCGCCAAGGTGCTGCGCTACGTGCCGCAGGCCAACCTCGCCAACCCCGACCCGATCTGGACCACAGCCACCGTCGCCGCGCTGCACGGCTACATGGTGTGGGACACGCTGTTCGGCATCGACGAGAAGTTGGTCGGCAAGCCGCAGATGCTGGCGGGCAGCGAGACCTCCTCGGACGGTCTGACCTGGAAGATGACGCTGCGCGACGGCCTGATGTGGACCGACGGGCATCCGGTGCTGTCGCGCGACTGCATTCCCTCGATCCAGCGTTGGGGCAAGCGCGACGGCTTCGGCCAGCGGCTGATGAGTCTGACCAACGAGATGTCGGTCATCGACGACAAGACCTTCCAGATCCGCCTGAAGAAACCGTTTCCGGTGATGCCGTACGCGCTCGGCGCCAATGGCTGCTTCATCATGCCCGAGCGCATGGCCAAGACCGACGCCTTCACCCAGATCACCGAATATGTCGGCAGCGGCCCATACAGGTTCCTGCGTGACGAATGGGTCTCCGGCGCCTCGGCCGCCTATGCGAAGAACGACAAGTACGTCCCGCGGCAGGAGCCGCCCAGCTACTGGGCGGGCGGCAAGGTGGTGAACTTCGACCGCGTCGAGTGGAAGATCATGCCGGATCCAGCCACCGCCTCGGCCGCGTTGCAGCGCGGTGAGGTGGACTGGTGGGAGAACCCGATCTTCGACCTGCTGCCGCTGCTCAAGAAGTCGGCAGGGGTGAAGATCGACGTGCTCGATCCGCTCGGTGCGCTCGGCGTGATCGCGGTCAACCACACCCTGCCGCCATTCAACAATCCGAAGGTGCTGCAGGCGATCCTGGTGGCGTTGAACCAGCAGGACTACCTGGACGCAGTGCTGGGCGACGAGCAGCAATATGGCCGTACCGCCGGCTTCTTCATTCCGGGCTCACCGTTCGCCAGCGACGTCGACATCGACAAGATCGTCCACAAGCCGAACGTGCCGCTCGCCAAGAAGATGATCGCGGAGAGCGGTTACAAGGGCGAGCCGGTCGTCCTGATGTCGCCCTCCGATCAGGCCCAGCTCAGTGCGATGGCCCAGGTCACCGACGCCATGTACAAGGCGATCGGCCTCAATTCAAAATATACCAGCATGGATTGGGGCACGCTGGTCACGCGCCGCGCCAGCCACGCGCCCATCGACCAGGGTGGCTGGAACAGCTTCTGCACCACCTGGGGCGGCTTGACCGTGTCCAATCCCGGCAGCCACTTCCCGCTGCGGGGCAACGGCAACGGTGGCTGGTTCGGCTGGCCGACCGACGACAAGATGGAGGCGCTGCGCGAGAAGTGGTTCGACGCGCCCGACCTCCCCGCCCAACAGGCGATCTGCAAGCAGATGCAGGCCCTTGCCGTGCAGGACCTGCCCTTCTTCCCCGCCGGCCAGTGGTTCACCCCCACCGGCTACCGCGACAACCTGACTGGCTTCGTCAAGGCAGGCGTGATGTTGTTCTGGGGCGTCAAGCGCGTCTGACCGGAAGGGGACCACCGTGCCACTGGATGATGCGACTCTGCTGGCGGCGTTGCGCCGCAGGCAGCCGCTGGATGACGTCTGCGCCGCTGCCGGCGCGACCCGCGCCGAATTCGTCGCCGCCCGCGACGCGCTCATGCGCCGCCTCGGCGCGATCGGCGATGCCCGCATCACCGGGCCGGTCGGCAAGAGGGTGGAGATCCTGCGCGACCGCGCCGGCATCCCGCATGTCTTCGCCAGTGCCACCGCCGACCTCTATTTCGGCCTTGGTGTGGCGATGGCGCAGGACCGGCTGTGGCAGATGGACCGGCTGCGACGCCGCGCGCTCGGCCGCCAGGCGGAAATCCTCGGCGCATCCTACCTCGCCTACGACGCAGCACACCTCACCGTCGGCATCGACGAGATGGCGGCGCGGGAGCCGGCCCTGATGGACGGTGCGACCCATGCCATCGTCGCGGCCTTCGCCGCCGGCATCAACCGGCACATCGAGCGGCTGGGCAAGGACCTGCCAATCGAGTTCCAGGTGCTCGACTACGCGCCCGCGCCATTCACCGTCAGCGATGTCGTCGCCATCGGTCGCGGCATCTGGTGGTCGCTGAACGGGCGCATCGACCGCATCGCCGCGGCCGAGGCGGCGCGTTTCCTGCCGACCGAGGCGCTGCGCGCGGCCTACCTCACGCCCGAGGCGTCGGAAAACCTCGTGCTGCCCGCCGGCATGGCGGCGCCCCCGATGGGCGTTGGATCGGACGACGCCACCGGCAGCAACAACTGGGCGATCACCGGCGCCCGTTCGGCCACAGGTGTGCCACTGATCGCCGGTGATCCGCACCAGCCCTTCTGGGTGCCGTCGAGCTGGTACGAATTCGCGCTGCACGGGCCCGAGGATCACGCCGCCGGCTGCGGTCATCCCGGGCTGCCCGGACTGTGGTGGGGCAGCAACGGCCATACCGCCTGGACGCTGACCAACAACGCCGCCTCTACCCGCGACCTTTACCGGGAGCAGGTGGACGCCGCCGATCCCGACCGCTACCGCGACGGCGACACCTGGCGTCGGTTCGGGGAGCGCACGGTCACGATTCCAGTGCGCGACGCGGCGGCCGAGGTGCTGACGATCCGCAGCACGGTGCGCGGGCCCATCGTGAATGCACTCATTCCGGCGGTGGCCGAGGGGGGCGACCCGCCGCTGTCGCTGCGCTGGGTCGGCGCCGAGCACCTCGACGACATGCGGGCGATGATCGGCATCTCCCGCGCCCGCGACTGGCAGGGTTTCCGCGCCGCGCTGCGCGACTGGTCGGTGGCGGTGTTCAACTTCATATACGCCGACGCGAAGGGGAATGCCGGCTACCAGATGTCGGGCCGCGTGCCCGGTACGCGGTCGCGTCGCCGCCGGCTTCCGCGATGCCGGCAATCCCGCCGACCGCTGGGTGCGCAAAATCGCCTTCGAGGACCTGCCGCATGCGCTCAACCCGGCGCGCGGCTACGTCGCCAGCGCCAACCAGCGCATCGTTCCCCCGGACTATCGGGAAGTGATCTACGGCGCCTATTCGCAGGGCCACCGCGGCGTGCGCATCGACCAGGCGTTCGGCGCGATGACGCAGGCCGACCGCGCGGCGACGATCGCCTTGCAGAATGACGTGAAAGGAACCCGCGCCGAGCGGATGTGCCCGCACATCCTGCGCCACCTCATCACACCCGATACGAAGGTGGTGGCCGATGCGCTGTCCGGCTGGGACTACGATTATACGCTTGCAAGCATTGCCCCTACCGTGTTCGAGACCTTCATGTTCCTGTGGCAGCGCACGGTGCTGTCCGCCCATTTTCCCGCGCGGCTGCTGGATCTGGTACAGCAGCAGACCGGACTGGCGGTCGCGCTGCTGGAAGACCTGTCGGTCGCCTATTTCGAGGCCGGCACGCCGGAGACGGTGCGCGACGTTGCGCGCCGCACGGTGGCACGGCTGCGCGAAACGCTGGGCGAGGATCGGGCAGGCTGGGCTTGGGGCTGCGTCCATCTGGCGCACTGGCGCCATCCCGTCGCGACGCCCGCCATCGCGGACGCATTCGACATCGGCCCGCACCCGGTTGATGGTGGCTCGCACACCGTGCGCAACGCCGGTGGCGAGAACCCGCCGCACACCGCCGGCTCGGGCGCCGAGTACCGTATCGTCGTGGATTTCACCGACCCGGATTCATTCCTGGCCGTGCAGAACATCGGCAACTCTGGCACGCCCGGCAGCGCGCATTACCGCGACCAGTTCCAGCCCTGGCTGCGCGGCGAATACCATGTCGTGCACCTGCAGCGCGCCCAACTGGATGCCGAATGCGAAAGCACGCTCGTCATCGAGCCCGGCTGACCCTTGCGGATGTAACGAAAGCCTACTCCGCCGCCTGCTGCGCAGGCTCGGCGCCGGCCAGCGCGTAGCGCGTGAAGCGGCGGTCGAGTGCGGGCAGCATGGCCACCTCCATCACCCCCGCGCCAGGCTGCATAACCACCATCGCCACCGTGGCGGACAGATTGGTGGTCAGCGTCGGGCGCGGCGGGCGGCAGACGGACCACGGCGTTGCGAAGTCGTCGAACAGCGCCGCCTTCACGTGATCGACGGTCAACCCGCCGAGCGCCGGGCGCAGCAGGTCGCGCACGCGGATGTCGCGATACAGGCTGTCGGGCGTGTTGGCGATGCCGGTGTCGCGCAGCTTGCCCAGCGCCACCGGGCTCTGCCAGTGATTGGCATGGACGAGCAGACCATTCTCGGCGTGCACCTGGAATGTTTCGTCCGGCGCACATTCGAAGTCGATCGCGACGCCGCCGGCATGGCTGACGATCATGTTGTTCGAGGCCGATTTCGGCGTCGCATAAACGCTGCGCATCGCCAGTGCGACGTGTTCCTGTAACAGCACCTTGCGGCGGATCAGCGCCAGCGGCACGCCGATGTCCTGATAGTCCAGGTTGCTCTCAAGGTAGTTGGCGGTGATCCCTATGCCGGCGCCGTTGAGACCCGAGCGCGCCAGCCCGCCTGCCTCGGTGAAGGTCAGGATGTCGGGCCCATCCTCGCGCCTGATGCGCAGCACCACGGCGGTTTCCGCACATTCCGCCTTCCAGTCCCAGTTCTGCGCATGGATCAGCCGCCCGTCGCGTGTCGCCGCCGGCAGTGCGACGACGCCGGTGCAGCCGTCCACCACCTCGGCCGGATCGCGCCGCAGGCGCGCGCGGAGGTCGGGGCGTGTGGCGAGCTTGAGGATCTCGGTGCGCGCGTTCAGCAGCGCCACATCCTCGAACGCCACGCCCGCGCCCTCGGCGATGCCGCGCATCTCGGGGATGAAGCTGTCGTCGAATGACTCGATTACCGGAAGGTAATCGGTTACCAAAGCCACGGTCGCCGGTCCGTCCAGATCGAGCCGGCGCAACTGTTCCCCGTAATGCTGCAAGCCGCGCCTGATGCGCGGCGCGGCTTGCGCCCCGTACTGCACGCCGCGGTCGTAGGGCGTGCCGGAAATCTCGATCAACGGGCAGGGCTCGGCCATGGCACAGCAAGCTCCTCAGCGGCAGCGGTCCGCCCACATTATGAACCGTGCGCACAGCGGCGGCTATCCTGACCCAGCCTTATGCTACTGTGTGATGGCAGACAAAGCGGAAGGGGCGGCTTGATGCCTTTGGACAGTAGCGGCGGTGGGCGGCGATCGTCGCTGAACGTCTTGGGCGGCGTGCTGGAGCCATGCTCGGTCAGTCCCCTGACCGGTTTTTTCCGCAACGGCTGTTGTGCGACCGGCGCCGAGGATGTCGGCAGCCACACCGTCTGCGCCGTGATGACGGACGGCTTCCTCGCATTCAGCCGGCAGCGCGGCAACGACCTCAGTACGCCGATGCCGCAATACGGGTTTCCCGGCCTGCAGTCGGGCGACCGCTGGTGTCTCTGTGCGCCGCGCTGGCAGGAGGCGTTGATGGCCGATGCCGCCCCGCAGGTCGTGTTGCGCGCAACCGAGGCGAGCGCGCTCGACTACTGCACACTCGCCGACCTCAAGCGCCACGCGATCGACCTGGACTGATCGGCTTGGCAGACCAGTTCGCCATCCGGCCGCCCTCGCTCGACACCGCTCTCTTACAGCAGGCGCTTGACGCCGCGCCGGCGGTGATGGTGGTCGTGGGGCTGCCGGGCCGGCAGATCCTGTACGCCAACCGGGCGGCGCGTGCGGCGGCGGTCGGTGGCCCTGACGATCTGGTCGGCCGACCGGTCGGCGCACCCTTCCCCTTCGTCGAACCGACCCTCCTGGCCGCGCCGCCACGACCCGGTTCGCCGCCGTCGCGCGTCGCCGTTGACGGGGCGGGCGGGGCGATGACGTGGTGGGACGTCTCCTGCACCGCACTGGACACGGCGGGCACGCCTGCCGTGCTGGTGACCGCGGTGGACGTGACCGCGCAGGAGATCGCCCAGGCCGAGGCGGAGGCGGCGCGCGACACGCTCGACGCGCTCCTCGCCTACGTCCCGGAAGGCATCACCTTCTCCTACGGCACCGATGTGCGCATCACCAGGGTCAGCGCTCAGGGGGCCGCGCTGGCCGGCCGCGACCCGGCGGAACTCACTGGCCACAGCGCGCTGAAGGAGCCGGACACCTGGCAGGTCTACCGGCCCGGGGCATCCGAGCCGATGCCGCCCGAGGAGCGCCCGATGGCGCACGCGACCCGTACCGGCGCCGTTACGATGAACGAGACGCTGCTGATCCGCCGCCCCGACGGCACCATGTTGCCGGTGCTGTGCAACGCCGGTCCGATCCGCGACACCACCGGGCGAATCACCGGCGCGGTCATGGCGTGGCGCGACATCGGCGCGCTGTGGCTGGCGCAGTCCGCCCAGCGACGAAGCGAGGAACGGCTGCGCGCAGTGCTGCTGCAGTTGCCAGCCGCAGTCTTCATCGTCGAGGCACCGGACGGCCGCGTGACCTTCAAGAGCCAGCGGGTGGACGAGGTGCTCGGCCATCCCGACCCGGACCTGGAGGCGGCGCGAACCGGACTTCAAGGCTGGGCGGTGCACCCCGATGGCACGCCCTACGACATCGGCGAATACCCCAGCCGGCGTGCGCTGTTCCAAGGCGAGACCGTGCAGGCGGAACCGATGACCTACTGGCGCGGCGACCACCGCCTGATCGATCTCGAGGTTTATGCTGGGCCGGTGCGCGACGAGACCGGCACCGTCGTCGCCGCCGTCGTGGCGGTGCTCGACGTGACCGACCGCAACCACGCCGCGCAGCAGCTGCGCGAGAGCGAGGAGCGGCTGCGCGTGGCGCTCCAGGTCGGCGGCCTCGGCACGTGGGAGGTCGATCCCGTGACCAACACCAACCGCCTCGGCCGCTCGCTCGCCGAGATGCTGGGGCTGCCTGCCGAGCCGGTGTCGCTGGATCGCAGCGCGAGTGCCGCCTTCATCCATCCCGAAGACCGCGAGCGGGTCGCTGCCGAATTCAGCCAAGCCCTGGCGAAAGGCAGCGACTACAGCAGCGAGTTCCGTGTCTGCCCGCGGGACGGATCGACGCGCTGGTTCGTCACGCATGGCCGCATCCTGCGTGCGCCGGACGGCAGTCCGCAGCGCGCCGTTGGCGTGATCCGCGACGTCACCGACCGACGCACGCGGGAGGACCGGCTGCGCGACGCGCTCGAGGCGCGCGAACTGCTCCTGCGGGAAGCCGATCACCGCATCAAGAACTCCTTGCAGCTGGTCGGCAGCCTGCTCGGCTTGCAGCGGTCGCGCCTGTCGGACCCGGATGCCGTCGCCGCGCTGGATGGCGCGATTTCCCGCGTCATGGCGGTCAGCGAGGCGCATCGTGCGCTGCACCAGAGCATCGACCTGCGCCACGTCGCACTGGACGAGATGCTGCGCGATCTGTGCACCCACGCAGCCGCTCTGAACCCGGCTCTGCACTTCGTCGCCGACTGCCCGGCGGAGCTGGAGCTCGACACCGAACGCGCCATCCCGCTCGGCCTCGCGGTGAGCGAGCTGCTGACCAATGCGGCGAAGCATGCCTATCCGTCCGGCGCCGGCGAGGTGCGGACGACGGTTACCGCCACAGACGGAATGTTCGAGATCGCGGTCGCGGACACCGGCGTCGGCATGACGGAGGCGGCGCCGTCCCGCGGCCAGCTGGGCTCCACCATCGTGCGCGCGCTGGCGGCGCAGATCGGGGCGGAACTTGCCGTCGTCAGCGCGGCCGGTGCAGGCACCCGCACAACGCTGCGCTTCGCCGGCCAGCCATAACGTCAGCGGCCGACCGCGCGGGCGCCGGCGGCGATCCCGAGGGAGCTCGCGACCAGCACCAGCAGCGCGAGCCGCAGTCCCACGGCGTCGGCGATGAAGCCGATGGCGGGCGGGCCGAGCAGGAAGGCGCCGTAACCCATGGTGGTGACCATCGCGATGCCGCTGCCCGGCGGAATGCCCGGCACCCGCCCGGCCGCGCTGAACAGCAGCGGCACGACATTCGCCTGCCCGAACCCGGCCAACGTCAGCCCCGCCGTGACGGCCACCGGATACGGCGCGGCGCAGGCCAGCGCGATGCCCAGGGCCGCAAGGCCGGCACCGCCGGCCAGTACGGCGGCCGGACCGAAGCGGCGCGTGGCGGCGTCCCCGGCGAACCGCGTTGCCGCCATGCTGAAGGAGAAACCGGCGAAGGCAGCAGAGGCGAACCCAAGCGGCGCACCGGCGACGTCGTGCATGTAGACGGCGGTCCAGTCGAACACGGCGCCCTCGAACAGGAACGCGAACAGGCAGAGCGCGCCGAGCCCCAGCACCGCGCGGTGCGGCAGCACGAACCCGCCGCCGCCGGCCCTGGTTCTGGCGCGATGCTCAGCCGGCTGACCCATGCCTTGGCCGGTTACAGCCAGCCAGCGCGCCGCCAGCAGGATCGCCAGGACGTCGAAGCCGGCGGTGAGGGTCAGCACGGTGCGGAACGATGCCGAAGCGGCGATCAGAGCGCCCCCCGCCGCACCTCCGGCCAGGCCGCCCAGGCTGAACCAGCCGTGGATGCCGGACATGATCGGCCCGCTCCAGGCGCGCTCGATCACCGTCGCCTGCGTATTCATGCTGACATCCAGGCCGCCCATCGCCATGCCGGTCAGCAACGTCGCGGCCAGCAGGGTGCCGTAGCCTCCCGACGCGCCCAGCAGCATCAGCGTGCCGCCGCCCGCCAGGCCGGTCGCGACCACCGCGCGGACGCCGCCGAAGCGGGCGATCAGCGCGCCGGTCAGGGGCATGGTCAGGATCGCGCCGATGGCGAAACTCAGCACGACCGTGGACAGGCCCGCGTCGCTCAGTCCCAGCGCCAGCTTCACGCGCGGGATTTGCGACGCCCAGATGCCCATGCTGAAGCCGCTGGCCCAGAACACCAGCCCGACCGCCCGTCGCGCCGCGACGGGGTGGGCCCGGAGCGCGGTCGCGGACAGCGCGTCAGTGCGTGTCGGTGTGGAACGTCTTGCCGACGATCCGCCAGCCTTCGGCAAGCTTCGCCAGCGTCAGGTAGTCGGTGAAGAAGCGCGGCGGGATGGCGCAATGCACCTTGGCGAAGGCGGTGGCGGGACCGGATCGGTCGATCGTCACGATCCAGTCATGGCGCGGCAGGTCGCGGCTTTTCGGCGACGGGCGCGACTTGACGCCCTCGAACCATGCGGCGCGGGTCAGCACTGCGAGGCTGCCGTCGGCGGCGACGCTGCGCAGGTCGGCGGTTTCATGGAATGCCGCGCCGAGCTTCTCGACGCTGCCTTCATGCAGCCCGTCGAAATAGGTCTGCAGCAGGCTCTCGATCGCGGTCAGGTCATTGCTCATGGGTGTCTCCCGGTGGGCGGAGGCGCAGCGTGGCCCAAGGGAGCGGTTTCGCGCAATGCCGCGGCGGTGCGGCCATGCGATTGCGCTTCCACCGGCAGCAGCATGTAGTTCTCGTTGGCCGCATAGCGGCGATACGTTCGCACGGTCACGTAGTGGTGCAGCTGCGTCCATGCGCGGAATGCCTCGGCATGGTCGTCTTCGACCTCGACAAACAGCGGCGGGCGCCAGCGCGCGATCGTCGCGGCCAGTCCGTCCAGGACCCGCAGCTCCATGCCCTCGACGTCGATCTTGATGAAATCGACCCGGCGCTGCGCCAGCGCGGCGTCGCCCGGCATCAGCCGCAGCCCGTTCTCCCGTTGCGCGATCTGGAACCGGGTGCCTCCCAGATTGTCCGCCGGCTCGAACGCACAGGCCTGACCCGGCCCATCGGAAAGTCCGACGCCAAGATGCGACAGATCGACGATCCGCTGCAGCCCGTTCAGCAGAAGATTGGTCGTGAGGATGCGGATCGCTGCCGGGTTGGGCTCGAACGCAATGATCTGTGCGGGGTGCAGATACTTCGCGACGAAGATGCTGTGGTTTCCGATATTCGCCCCGATATCGACGAACACGCCGCCAGGCGGGAAGAAGTCGGTGATGATGGCCAGCTCCTCGGGCTCGTAGAAGCGGCCCGCGGCGTGAACGCTCTGGATTACATCCCGCTGGTTGACGACGAAGAACCTGACATCCTCGCCGTCCAGCACGCTGGAAACGATGAAGCCGGCCATACGGTCCACGGGCACATCGACCAAGCGACCACCAGAATCGTTTTGTTCTGACACCCCGCCGGTACGGCGATGATCGCCCTGGCGGTCGGACGGCTGCTCACTACCGCCGCCAAGGTGAACAAAAGGCTAGTGCCGCCCCGCCTCCGGTCGGAAACGCACCCCTGCACGCGCCAGCCCACCCCCAAGTGCGACCGGCGTGCCGTCGGCGCGCCAGCACGCGGCACCCTCCAGCGTGCCGTCGGGGTGAAAGGCGATGCCGCTCATGCCGCCCGCCACGTTGCCGACGCGCACCGCCGGATGGCCGCGTGCCGCCAGCGCATCGAACACGGCTGCCGGGACGCCGTTCTCCACCTCCAGCGCATGTCCCTGGGTCCAGACGCGCGGCGCCTCGACCGCTTCCTGCACGCTCATGCCATGGTCGATCAGGTTCGACAGCGCCTGCATCACCGCGGGGAAGATCCGCAGGCCCCCGGGCAGGCCCAGTGTCCAGGCCGGCCGGCCGTCGCGCAGCACGATCACCGGCGACATCGACGATGTCACCCGTTTGCCCGGCGCCACCGAGCTGGCGCGGCCCGGATGCGGGTCGAACACGTGCATGTAGTTGTTCGGGATCATGCCGGTGCCCGGCACGATGTAGCGCGCGCCGAACAGGCTGTTGATGGTCTGCGTGCTGGCCACGACGTTGCCCGCCGCATCCGCCACCGTCAGATGGGTGGTGTGGGCCGAGCCCTCGGGTGCCACCTCGGCACTCCACGCCTGGGCGCGCTGCGGGTCGATCCTGGCGCGCCGGTCGGCGGCGTAGGCTTTCGACAGCAACCGCTCGACCGGCACGCGCACGAACGCCGGATCGGCGGTCGCGGCGGCGCGGTCGGCGAAGGCGATCTTCAGCACCTCGGCCAGCAGATGCAGCGTGTCGGCCGAGCCGAAGCCGAGCGCGCCGATGTCGTAGCCCTCCAGGATGTTCAGCATCTGGATGATGTGCAGCGGGCCCGAGGATGGCGGCGGCGGCCCGACGATCTCGAACCCGCGATAGGTGCCGCGCAGCGGCTCGCGGGTGACGGTGCGGTAGCCCGTCAGGTCCTCCCGCGCGATGTAGCCGCCGGCCTGCGCCATGTGCGCGACGTACCGCTCGCCGAGTGCTCCGGAATACAGGATGTCCGGCCCGGCCGCCGCGATGGCGCGCAGCGTTTCGGCATAGTCGGCGGTGACCAGGCGGGCGCCGGCGGCGATCGGATTGCCGCCGGGCAGGTACAGCCCTGCGATCGCCGGGTCGCGCGCCAGATCCGCGGCGCTGTCGGCGACGCATTCGTGCAGATACGGCGTCACGCGGAACCCGCGGGAGGCATGGCGGATCGCCGGCTCCATCACGTCTGCCAGCGGAAAGGTGCCGAAAGTCGCGCAGAGTCTCGCACCATCCCTTCAGGTTCCCGGGCACCGCGACGGCGGTGGGGCCCAGCGCGTTCTTCCGCCCGAGCGTATCCATGGTGCCCGGCTGCGCGCTCGGGTCCGGCGTATAGGTGGTCGGGCCGGTGGCCTGCGGGGCGGTGCTCTGGCCGTCGATCACTGTATGGGTGCCGTCGGCCAGCCGGATATGCGCCATGCCGCCGCCCAGGATGCCGACCATCATCGGCTCGACCACGGTCAGCGCGAAGAACGCGGCAATGGCGGCGTCGATCGCGTTGCCGCCGGCCGCCAGCATCTCCGCCCCGGCAGCCGAGGCGAGGGCATGGTTGGTCACCACCATCCCGCGCCGCCCCGCCGCAGGGTGCTTCTCGCACGTGAAGGTGGTGCCGGCCCGCGTCCGCCAATCCGATTGCGCCATTGCCTGCGATCCCCCGTGAAACGTCAGGCTGCGACCATCGCGCGCGGTGCGGGCGCTGTGAAGCATGACCGGGCCGGGAGGCCGCTGGTGCGCGGCACATTGGATGGCGCGGCGGTTGCCGCTAGGGTGCGGTCGATTCAGCGCGCCGGTCGGACGGTGGCCTGACGGGGGACACCATGGTCGAACAGTTCCGGGCCCGTGCCATCACCCATCCCGGCACGGTGCGCGGGCACAACGAGGACATGTTCGTCGACCGGCCCGATATCGGCCTCTGGGCGGTCGCGGACGGCGCAGGCGGGCATCAGGCGGGCGAGGTCGCCTCGGCTGCCATCGCCGCCGCGCTCCGCGCCATCTCAGGCACACTCAGCCCCGCCGACACCATCGTCAGCGTCCGCCGCAGCATGACCGAGACGCACGCGGCGCTACAGCAACGCGCCGCCGAGCAGGGCAACGGCACCATCATCGCCTCCACCGTCGTGGTGCTGGTGGTGCGCGAGGGGCGATTCGACTGCCTGTGGGCCGGCGATTCGCGCGCCTATTTGATGCGCGGCGAGGCCTTCCGCCGGCTGACGCGCGACCACAGCCTGGTGCAGGAGCTGGTGGATGCCGGCCACCTCGACGCGCGCGACGCCGAGCATCATCCGCGCGCCAACATCATCACCCGCGCCGTCGGCGCCGCCGGCCCCACTCTCGAACTCGACCTGGTGGCCGGCACGATCGAGCCGGGAGACCGCTTCCTGCTCTGCACCGACGGCCTGTCGAAGGCAGTGGACGATACCGCCCTGGCCGGGTTGCTGCGCAGCAACCCGCCCGAGGCGGCAGCCGAGGCGATGCTGCAGGCCGCGTTGGCGCACAAGGCGCGCGACAACGTCACGGCCGTCGTGCTGGAGGTCGGCTTCGATGGACCTCACTAACGCAACGCCGACCGAACTCGGCAAGTACCAGATCCGCGGCGTGCTGGGCCGCGGCGCCATGGGCACCGTGTACGACGGCTGGGACCCGGTGATCGGCCGGCGCGTTGCCATCAAGACGGTGCCCCTGCTCGACGACGCCGATCCGGAGGCCCTGGAAGGTCTTGAACGGTTCAAGCGGGAGGCGCAGGCCGCCGGCCGGCTGTCGCACCCCAACATCGTCGGCGTCTACGACTACGGCGAAACCAATGAGACCGCCTACATCGTCATGGAGTTCATCGAGGGTCAGTCGCTGAAGCAGCGCCTCGATGCCCGCGAGCGGTTCCCCGTCGCCGAGACGGTGCGGATCATGGAGCAGGTGCTGGCCGGGCTGCAGTTCAGCCACGACAGCGGCGTGATCCACCGCGACATCAAGCCGGGCAACGTCATGCTCGCCAAGGGCGGGCGGGTGAAGCTGGCGGATTTCGGCATCGCGCGCATCGAGAGCAGCGTGATGACGCAGGACGGCACCATGCTGGGCACGCCGGCCTACATGTCCCCCGAGCAGCTGATGGCGCAGAGCGTCGATGCCCGCAGCGACCTCTATTCCGCCGGCGTGATGCTGTATCAGCTGCTGACCGGCGAGCGTCCGTTCGAGGGCGGGCTGACGGCGATCATCCACAAGGCGCTGAACACCACGCCGCCGCGCCCGTCGGAGCTTTCGGTGACCGCGCCGGTCAACCTCGACGCGGTGGTGGCGCGCGCGATGGCCCGGCGCCCGGCCGACCGTTTCCCCGATGCAGACAGTTTCTCCCGCGCATTGCGCACGGCGTTCGAGGCGCCGGAAGGCGCCGCTCCCAGCCTCGAGCCTGAGGAGAACGACGAGGCGACGCTGGTCTCCCGCGCGCCACCGCCGGCGCCGCCTGTGGCTCCGCCCGAGTCGGACGCCGAAAACGCAACTCTGGTCAGCCGGCCAACCCCCGCCGCAATCGCGCCGGCACCGGCGGCGGCGGTCCCGGCTGCGGCCGCGGGTGTCGGCAAGCCGGGCGGCGGGTCGAAGATCGGGCTGTTTGGCGGCATTGCAGCCGTCGTGCTGGCGCTGGCGGGCGGCGGCGCCTGGCTGGCGCTGCGTCCGTCGCCGCCCGCGTCAGTGCCGGAATCGGCGCCGGTTTCCACCCCTGTTCCGGCGCCGTCCGCCCCGGCCAAAGTGGCGCCAGCCGAGACGCCGCACGCGATTACGCCGCACGCGATTACGCCGCTGGCACCCATCCCCCAAGCCGTGCCGACCACGCCGGCGCCATCGGCCTCCGCGCCGGCCGCTCCGGCGCCCGCGGCACCAACGTCACCGGCACCCACGCTGACACCGACGAGACCAACGGCCGAGACGCCGACGGCCCCGCCCACCTCCAAACCCGTCACCACGAGCGCGCCCGCCGTCGGGCCGTCACAGGCGACAGCGCCGTTGGCGCCGGCGGCACAAACACCGGCCAAGCCTGCGAGCGAGGCGACGCCTTCGACGCCGGCCACCCCCGCAGCCGTGCCGGCGCCGGCGGCCTCGTTGCCGGCTGTTCCAGCACCCGCCTCGCCATCCCCGTCGGCCGTGCCGGCGCCACCCACGGTGGCGGCGATCGAGCCGCCGAACCCCGCGGCGATCCGCAATGCGCTCGCTGCCCTGGCCGCCTCCGCCTCCTGCGCGGTGCCGCATTTCAGCGTCGCGGACGATGGCTCGGTCGGCGCCACCGGCATCGTCGGCAGCGGCGCGCCCGCCGCGGCCCTGCATGACGAAGTCGAGAAGGCGGTCGGTCCGGCCCAGCTCAGCTGGCTGATGCGGCCCGTGGACGGTCCCTATTGCGACGCGTTCGACATCATCCGCCCGATCGCCCAGGCATCCGGCCCCGCATTCGGTCTGACGCTGAAGAATGATGTCACCCGCCTGCTGGACAACCAGCCGATCCGGCCGATCCTCAAGCTGCCGCCGTTCCCGGCGCATCTGGTGGTGGACTACCTCTCGCACGACGGCTCGGTGACGCACCTTTTCCCGGTGGAGGGCAGCCGGGAGAAGGCGTTGCCGGCGAACGCAACGCTGACGCTCGGCGATGCCAAGCAGGGCGTCGGCTTGGTCGGCCCGCCGTTCGGCACCGACGTGATCCTGGCCGTCGCCTCCTCGGTTCCGCTGTTTGCCAAGCCGCGGCCGTCGATGGAGGAAACCGCGCAGACTTACCTGCCCGCCCTGCAAGCGGCGCTGGACGCGGCGAAACGCGCCAACGCAAACGTCGTCGGGCGCGTGCTGGCGCTGGACACGGCGGAGAAATAGCCGGCTCCGGCAGCCTTGGGCAGCTCAGGGGAAGCGCACCACCAGCACCGAGAAGTCGTCGTCGAGCGGCCCAGGCCCTGTCGCCGCGCGCACCGCCTGGTACAGCCGCTGCGCCTCCGACACGCCGGCAACCTCGACGCCCTTCATGATCTGGCGCAGATCCTCGATGACCCACTGGCGGCCGCTCGCCTCGATGATCTCGAAGGCGCCGTCGCTGAACACGTAAAGCCGGCTACCCGCCGGCACCTCGGCGCGTCCGACACCCCAGTTGCCGCGCGGCAACATCCCGATGGTCGGGCCCCGCAGCCATAGCGGGACCGGGTCAGGCGCGCTCGGGGACACCAGGAAGGATGGATGATGGCCAGCGGCGCAGAATCGTATCTGCCGCGTCGCCGGCTCATACGCGAAATACCACAGCGTGAAGAGCAGGCCGTTATGCTCCTCCATCGGGAACATCGCGTTCAGCCCGGCGGCGACCTGTCCCGGGTCGCGGAAGTCGACGCCTGGCAGCGCGTGACGGCGCAGCACATTGGCGACGTTGGCCGCGTGCATCGCCGATCCGATGCCATGGCCCGAAACATCCAGCACGAACCCGGTGAAGGTTCCGTCGGGCAGAAACTCATAGCCGAAGGCATCGCCACCAAGCTGCGCCGAGGGCACGAACCACCATTCCGTTCGCACCGGCCCGGTGGCGATCGGCTGCGGCAGGATCGCGCGCACGTAGTCCGCGGCACGCCGCAGCTCGCTCGCCAGCTCGGCTTCCTCGGCAACCTCGCTCTTGTCGCGCCGCTCGTAGCGCAGCGCGAAGGAGCCGAGCGAGAGTTGGCTGCCGTTGCGCAGCCGTGCCGGCTTTTCCAGGCGCTCGCCGCCCAGGAAGGTACCGTTGGTGGAGCCGATATCCGTGATCGACGCGCGATCACCCTCGACATCGATGCGGCAATGCCGGCGCGAGATTTCGGGGACCGGAATGACGATGTCGGCGGGCGGCGCCCGGCCGATCACCATCCCGCCGGGCGCGATCGGCACGCGGCGCAGCTCTCCGTCCTGCGAGAACGCGAGGTAGTGGCCGATGTCCAGGGCCGGCGCACGCGCGACGACGGCGCGGACCGTGATCGTCCGGTCGTCTTCGTCCGTGCCGTCGGGGTTCGTCATGACGCCTCCCGCACCGCATCAATCCTGCACGCCGGATGACACAATACAGTCATATAATTCCTCGTGCATCTCCTTACGATGGCAAGTGGATCGGCTTGCGGGCATATAGTCGCGGTGGCAGTATCAGCACGCGTCGGTCGGGTACCGAGCGCGTGTACCCGGAGTTTTTCATGCCGATCGCAATCCACGATCTCGCGGACAATGTCACCAAGGTCGTCCTGTCGGGCCGGATCGACATTGCCGGCGCCAGCGAGATCGACATGCCGATGAGCATCATCGCCGGCACTCGCCGTGCCGTGGTGATCGACCTGTCCGCTGTCGACTTCATGGCCTCGATGGGGCTGCGCAGCATCGTTGTCAGCGCCAAGTCGATCATGAACAAGGGCGGCAAGGTCGTGCTGCTGGCGCCGCAACAGCAGGTCGAGGAAGTCATCACCGTCAGCGGCATCGACGAGCTGATCATGATCTGCCGCGACGAACCAGAAGCGATCGCCGCGGTGGTTCCCGCTACGGCCTGATCCGGCGGCACGGCGACCGCGGAGACAGTCCCGCACGACATTACTGCGCCTGCAGCGGCACCGCGGTCTTGAGCCAGGTGTCCGGCATGTCCTTCAGGAAGATCGCGCGCAACCGTGCCGCCTCCTCGGTCGTCAGGCCGGCAAGGCCGGGGCGGAAGAAGCGCGGGTCGGGCGTGTGCACCAGATAGGCCTGCGTCTCGTTCAGCATCAGGTCTTCGTCGTCGGTGTCGTAGCCCTCGCTGCCCAGGAAGCCGCGGAAGCCGGCGCGCTGCGCCTCGGTCAGCACATCCTTCCAGAAGTGGCGCGCGTAGGCGGCATAGGCGGGATCGGTGAAGTAGGCGCCGTGCGACAACTCGTGGCGCAGTATCGTCTCCCGCGCCGTCTCGTCGACCGGCGGTGAGGCCGATAACGGCGGAATCGAGATGATGGCGCCGACTGCGCCCGGCACCAGCAACCCCTCCTGAGTCAGCAGGCGGCGCAGGGTCTGCTCGTCCGGGTCAAGCTGTACACTGTCGTGGTCTGCGACTGCGAAGAAGCGCGCCATATCGGCGGCACGGTAGTCGTGGCCGTAATAGTAGGTGTCCACGGTGTCGCCGGCCTTTTGGATGGCCGCTTGCAGATCCTGCTCGTCCAGCACGCGGTCACGCGGCAGCCCAGCCTTCTCGACGAAGGCGCCCAGCCGGTCGAGCATCTCCCCCTGCTCGTGCAGCGTGCCGAAGGACAGCACCAGCACCCGCGGCGCATCATCGAAGCGGAATACCTGCATGCCGGCTGGCCGCGCCGCCAGAATCGTAGCCGCGTCGGCCGTCGTGATCGCGAAGGGCTGGGCAGCCTCGGGCTGGGACTGAGGCTGGGACTGAGGCTGGGACTGAGGCTGGGACTGAGGCTGGGACTGAGGCTGGGCCTGCGCCTGGGTCTGCACCTGGGCCTTCGGCGCGGCGGCCGTCGGCGCGGCGGGGGGCGGTTTCTGATGCAGCAGCACCCAGCCGGCCAGGCCCAGCGCCAGCAGGGCGGCCAGGGAGAGGGCCACCATCGGGCCGAACAGGTTTGATCGGCGCCGCTTGCGCGGCCGGATGATCGTTTTGTCGTCGGATGAATCGTCGTCGCGCGTCGACACGGTCATGGCAGGCCGAGAGACCTCGTTTCTCCAGTTACACCCGACTCTGGCCGCCCGATCGGCTTTCCTCGGTTAACCGAAGCGCGGGGCCGCGGCAAGACCGTTGGCAACCGGATTGCCGTGCAGTCCGCCGGACGGCGTCCGCTCGGCGGCTCGCGGATTGCTTGCCAGTGTCCTGAAATCCGTTGATAACGCTCCCGTGTTGATACTGGGGGAGGTCGCGTGCGCTACGGCGGACTGGGACGCGAAATGGTTGTTGCGTTCCGGGTCGCCCTGGTCTGGGGAGCCACGCTGACCGCAGGGACGTGCCCCGGCCATGCCCAAAGCCCGCCGCCACGGCCGCCGGCCGGCATCCCGCTCGGCTCGCCCTTGCCTGGCATCGTGCCTCGCCAGCAACCCAACGTGGCACCCGGCCTGCCCACTCCGGCTCCGCTGCCGCCGGTATCGCCCTCGCAGGCCGGGCAATCCTTCGCGATCCAGAGCGTCGCCATAGACGGTGTGACCGCGTTCCCGCGCAGCGAGATCGATCCGCTCGTGGCGGGTCTCGTCGGTCCTGCCACCACCACCGGACAGATCGAAACCGCGCGCCGCGCCCTGGTCAGCCTCTATCGCGACGAGGGCTACGTCTACACCACGGTCCGCGGCGTCATCCGCGGCAACACGCTGCGCTATTCGGTGGTCGAGGGCTACGTCGCCGAGGTGAAGCTCGACGGCAATGTCGGACCGGCGGGCACCCAGGTGCTGCGCTTCCTCAACCACCTGATCGGCGAAAAACCGCTGCAGGCCAAGTCGCTGGAACGCTGGCTGCTGCTCGCCTCAGACATTCCGGGCCTCACGGTGCGCTCCACGCTCGATCCATCGGCCGACGTGCCGGGGGCGCTGACGCTGGTGGCGCGGCTGACGCGCAAGCCGGTCAGCGGCTACCTGTCGGGCGACAACCGCGCCGCCCCCTTCGCCGGCCCCACCGAGGGCATCGCGATCATGAGCCTCGACAGCTTCACCGAGTTCGGAGAGCGCACGCAGCTGTCCTTCTACGCCGCCCCCGGGCCAAACCTGTTCGGCCAGGCGTCGGAGGAGTTCTTCGTCGGCGGCTCGGGCCTTAAACTCAAGCTGTATGCCGGCGCGGGACCTGCCTATCCGACCGGCGCGCTGGGCGAGATCGGCTACCAGACCATGACCAAGGAATTCGGCGGCCAGTTCTCCTATCCGGTAATCCGGGTACGCCAGCAGACGCTCAACCTGACCCTGGCCTTCGATGCAATCGAAACCAACACCGACAACAGCCTCGGTGCGAACGGGACCGAGGAGCGCGCCAGCTACGACAGCCTGCGGATCGTCCGGCTGGGCACCAACTACGCGCTGTTCGACACGCTGCTGGGCGACACGCGCGCTGCCACCAACCAGGCTTCGGTGCTGCTCAGCCAGGGGATCGTCGGGCTCGGCTCGGGGCGCGACGGCGACACCACCACGCCGCCGCCGCGGCTGGGCGAGAAGGTCGATTTCACCAAGGCTTCCGGCGAGTTCTCGCGCACACAGACGCTGTTCAGCCCATACGAAGGCGCCAGCGTCGCACTCGCGGAGTCGGTCGGCTGGCAGGCGACCGGCGATCTGCTGCCGCCGGTCGAGAAATTCTACCTTGGTGGACCGCACTTCAATCGCGGCTACTATTACGGTCAGGTCAGCGGCGATCAGGCCCTGACGGTCTCGAGCGAGTTGCAGCTCAACACGCCGATCCCGCTGCCCGCGAAGATACCGGCGACCCTGAATGCGCAGTTCTACACGTTCTACGACTGGGGGGAGGCGTGGCAGAACACCAAGCTCGAGAACGACGTGATGCTGAACTCCCTGGGCGCCGGCGTGCGGCTTTTCGTCAACGACGCCACCGAGGTGGACTTCGAGGGCGCCTATCGTGGCAACACTTATCCGAACGGCACCGGACCGGAAGTCTCGGCGCTGCGTACAGCGGCATTTTACTGGCAGGTTTCATTCCGGTTCTAATACATAGATGCGGCACCTGACGGTGCCCGGGACGGCGAAGGAGTGGATGTGCGACCAGAAGGCGCGCCGTTAGGGCTTCCGCAGCGTGCAGGCTGGCGAAATCGCTTGCGCGCCACCACGGCGCTGCATGCGGTCGCCGTGCTGGCGCTGGCGGCGGCACCGCTGGCGCCGCGTCCGGCCGCAGCACAGCCGCCGCCCAATGCGCAGCCCACCGGCGGGCAGGTGGTGGCCGGACAGGCCAGCATCGGCCAGACCACGACGACGACGACGGTGAACCAGTCCAGCCAGCGCGCCGCAGTGAACTGGCAGAGCTTCGATGTCGGCAGCCAGCAGACCGTGCAGTTCCAGCAGCCCTCGTCGAGCGCCGTGACGCTGAACCGCGTGGTCGGCCCGAACCCCTCTGAAGTCGCCGGCAAGATCCAGGCGAACGGCCAGCTGGTGGTGGTGAACCAGGCGGGCCTGGTGTTCGACAAGGGCGCGCAGGTGAACGCGGCCGGCCTCGTCGTCTCGGCGGCGGGCATCAGCAACGGCAACTTCATGGCCGGCAAGATGGTCTTCGACCAGGCCGCCGACCCGAACGCGCGGATCGTCAACCGCGGCACCATCACCATCCAGCAGAGCGGACTGGCCGCCCTGGTGGCGCCGCAGGTGCGCAACTCGGGCGTGATCCGCGCCAAGCTCGGCACCGTCATCCTGGGCGGCGCCGAGGCCGACACGCTCGACCTGTACGGCGACGGGCTGGTGTCGATCAACGTCACCAAGCAGGTCGCGACCGCACCGGACGGCCACAAGGCGCTGGTAACCAATCGCGGCGTGATCGAGGCGAAGGGCGGCAGCGTCGTGCTGACCGCCGCCGCGGTGGATGGGGTGGTGCAGAAGCTTGTCGATGCCGGCGGCCATATCAGTGCCAACAGCACCGCCTCGCAGACCGGGCGGGTGCTGATCAGCGGCGTCGGCGGCGACGTGGTGGTGGAAGGCACAATCAGCGCCCAGGGCCGCGCGCCGGGCACGACCGGCGGCACGGTGCAGGTATCGGGCGACCACGCCACGGTGCTGACCCCGCACGCGCGGATCGATGCCTCGGGCAAAGCCGGCGGTGGCACGGTGGCGCTGGGCACCACGCTGGCGCGCGCCCAGGGCGGCAACGGCAGTGGCAGCGGCATCGCCGCCGCCACCACGCGACGCCTCGTGGTCAAGCAGGGCGCCGTGATCCGCGCCGACGCGACCGGACAGGGCAACGGTGGCCGGGTGGTGCTGCTGAGCTCCGATGCCACGACGATGGCCGGCACCATCTCGGCGACGGGGGGGCCCCAGGGCGGCGATGGCGGCTTCGTGGAGCTGTCGGGCGGCATGCTGAACCTGACCGGGCATGTCGATGCCTCGGCGCCGGCGGGAACTCTCGGGACGCTGCTCCTGGACCCATCCGACCTTTGGGTGTCCGACACCAAGCCGGCGGTCGCGACCTACACCGTGGTCGGCGGCGACCTGCCGACCGTCACGGCCAGCGGCGCACCGAACGGCGCGACCGTCTCCTGGGTGTCGCCCACGCTGCTGCAGAGCCAGAACGCCAACATCGCGCTGGCGGCGACCGACAATCTGTATGTCGCGAGCAGCTACGGCACCGCCAACACACTGAACCTGGGTAGCCACACGCTGTCGCTGACCGGCGGCACAGGGCTGACCATCGACCAGGGCTTTGCGATCACCGCCGGCGCCCTGACGCTCACCACACTGGCCGGACCGATCACGCTGAACGGCGCCTCGGGCGTGAGCAGCGGACTGATCACCGCACTGCAGCTTGCCGCCCTGCCGGCGACCAGCATCACCGGGGCGGCCACCGTCACGATGAACGGCGCCGCCGGCATCGCGCTGGGCGCGGCGACACTGGGCAGCGCGCTCGACCCGGTGGGCGCGCTGGACCTGTCCACCAGCGCCGGCGACGTAACGCAGGCCGCAGCCGGGTCGGTTTTCGCCACCACGCTACAAAGCAGCAACACCGTCACGGGCGCCGTCTCGCTGGCCGGCACCGGCAACCAGATCGCCAATGTCGGGCCATTCAGCGCGACCGGCGGCTTCAACATCAACGACGCGGCCAGCCGGCTGCGCGTGGTCGGGGCGCTGGATGGCGGCACCTCGGTCTCGATCGTCAACACCGGGTCGCTGGGCATCGGCGCCGGCGTCACCGCGACCGGGACCGTCAGCCTGGTCGCGGACGGCATCTACCAGAACACCAGCGGCGTCATCACCGCGACCACCCTGACCGGCAATTCCGGCGCCGGGGCGGCCCATCTCGGCATCACCACCAACGACGTCACCGATTTCGGGCCGTTCACCGCCGGCAACGGGCTGGGGTTCCGAGATGCGGTTTCCAACCTGACGATCACCGCCGCGCTGAACGGCGGTCCCGTGGTCTACATCGTCAACACCGGCGGGGCGCTGGCGGTCGACGCCGGCATCACCGCGACCGGCGTGGTCAGCTTGATCGCCAGCGACGGCATCACGCAGACGCAGAGCGCGGGCGCGACCATCACCGCCGGCACGCTGACCGGCGATGCCGGGGCGGGTGCTGCCAATTTCGCACCCGCACCGAACCATGTCATCGATCTCGGCCCGTTCAACGCGACCGGCGGCTTCACCCTGAACGATGCGGTGAACCGGCTGACGGTGACCGGCCCGGTGGATGGCGGGACCAGCGTCACGCTGACGAACACCGGCCGGCTGGTGCTCGATGCCGGCGTCACCGCAACCGGCCATGTGGGAACTCCAGGCCAACGGCATCGCGCAGGATGCGGCCGGCGTGATCACCGCCGGCTCGCTCGGCGGCAGCGCCGGAACCGGCGGCGCGCGCCTGGACGTCGCGTCCAACAGCGTCGGCCGGCTGGGCCCCTTCACTGCCGACAAGGGCTTCAGCTTCAACGACGATGCAGCACTGCTGGGCATCGTCGGCACGATCGAGGCACGCAACGTCCGCCTGACCAATACCGGCGGATTGCTGCTCGGCGCCAATATCGAGGCGGCCCACAAGGTGTCGCTCGATGCCGACGGCATCCTGCAGCTTGGCGGCACCATCGCCGCCCACACGCTCACGGGCACCGCCGGCAGCGGATTTGCCGTCCTGGACTCGGCGGGCAACGACATCGCCGATCTCGACGGCTTCACCGCCGGGCTTGGGTTCGCGCTGCAGGACAAGGTGCCGGCGCTGAAGGTCGGCGGCGCCATCGATGGCGGCCTGGCGGTTGTCCTCGTCAACTCCGGCAGCCTGGAACTCGATGCTTCCGTGACGGGGACAGGCCTGGTCACGCTGAAGGGCGACGGCATCAAACAGAACGCGTCCGGCATCATCACCACAGGGCTGCTGACCGGCAGCGCCGGAGGCGGTGCCGCCGATCTGGCCAAGGCGACCAACCTCGTCACCGACCTCGGCCCATTCACCGCTGCAACCGGCTTCAAGCTCAACGACACCGTCTCGATGCTGACCGTCACCGGCGTGGTGAACGGCGGCACCGGCGTGACCATCGCCAACACCGGCAGCCTGGTGATCGCCAGGCCGATCGATGCGACCGGCACGGTCAAGCTGGACGCCGACGGCATCGCGCAGCGGCCCGCCGGCATCATCACCGCGGGGACGTTGACCGGCGACTCCGGCGCCGGCGCAGCCGAGTTCAGTGCCGCAACCAATCTGGTGACCGATCTCGGGCCGTTCACCACCGCCACCGGCTTCGCACTCAATGACGGCGTGCCGCTGCTGACCGTGATCGGCGCCATCCACGGCGGGCCATCGGTCACGCTGATGAACACCGGCAGCCTCGCGATCGACGCGGCCATCGACCCGACCAGCACGGTGACGCTGGATGCCGACGGCATCAGCCAGACCGCGGCGGGGATCATCACCGCGGGGACGCTGACCGGCGATGCGGGGACCGGCGCCGCCGATCTCGGCATCGCGCTCAATCTCGTGACCGATCTCGGGCCGTTCACCGCGACAACCGGCTTCACGCTGAACGACGGCGTGCCGCTGCTCACCGTCGTCGGCGCGGTCGATGGCGGCAGCGGCGTGTCGCTGACCAACACCGGCAGCCTGATGATCGACGCCGCCATCTCCGCGACCGGAACCGTCGCGCTGTACGCGCACGGCATCGCGCAAGACAGCAGCGGCATCGTCACGGCCGGCCTGCTCACCGGCGATGCCGGCAGCCGCGACGCCGATTTCGGCGCGGCGACGAACATCGTCTCCGATCTCGGCCCCTTCTCGGCGGGCCGCGATTTCACGTTGAACGACGACACCGCGAAGCTCCGCGTGATCGGCGCGGTCGACGCCCGCGCGATCAGCCTCACCAACACCGGCGCACTGGCGATCGAGGCGGCATTGGATGCCGACCGCACGGTGACGCTGACCGCCGATGGCATCTGGCAGAACGCTGCCGGCGTCGTCACAGCGCGCCTGCTGACCGGCGATGCCGGCAACCGCGGCGCCGATCTCGGCAACGCCGACAACGTCGTGCGCGACCTCGGCCCGTTCGGCGCCGGCCGGGATTTCACGCTCAACGACGACACCAAGCGCCTCACGGTCGTCGGCGCTGTCGATGCCCGTTCGATCGCGCTCACCAACACCGGCAAGCTGGCCATCGACGCGGCACTCGACGGCCGCCGCACCGTCGCCCTCGACGCCGACGGCATCCGTCAGGACGCGGCGGGCATCATCACCGCGCGCCTGCTGACCGGCAATGCCGGCGCCGCCTCGGCCGATCTCAACGTGGCCGACAACGATGTGCGCGACCTCGGGCCATTCAGCGCGGCCAAGACCTTCACGTTCACAGACGATGTCCGGAAACTCCGGGTCGTCGGCGCCGTCGATGCGCATTCCATCGACATCGACAACACGGGGCGCTTGGCGATCGAGGCGGCAGTGGACGCCGACCGCACGGTGACGCTCAACGCCGACGGCATCCGGCAGGACGCCGCCGGCGTCATCACCGCGCATCTGCTGACCGGCAGCTCCAATGCCCGCGCGACCGACCTGGGGGCGGCGGCGAACCTCGTCGCCCGGCTCGGCCCGTTCACCGCCGGCGATGGTTTCACCCTCAACGACGCCACCGGCAAGCTGACTGTCGTCGGCGCCGTCGATGGCGGGCCCTTCGTCACGCTGACGAATACCGGCCGGCTGTTGCTGCACGCGCCTCTCGACGGCACCGACACGGTCACGCTGGATGCCAACGGCATCCGGCAGAATGCCGCCGGCCTCATCACCACCGGCACCCTCATGGGCAATGCCGGGACAGGTGCCGCAAGGCTCGGTGACGCCGTCAACGTGGTGACCGATCTCGGGCCGTTCGCCGCCAGCACCGGCTTCACGCTCAACGACGCCGTGCCGCTGCTGACGGTGATCGGCGCGGTGAACGGCGGCTCTGGCGTGGCCCTGACCAACACCGGCAGCCTGGCGATCGGCGCCGCCGTCTCGGGCACCGGCACGGTCGCGCTCTATGCCGACGGCATCGGGCAGGATGCCGCTGGCGTCGTCACCGCCGGCCTGCTGACCGGCGACGCGGGCGCGGGTGCGGCGGATTTCGGCGCGGCAACGAACGCCGTCGCCAATCTCGGGCCGTTTACCACCACGACCGGGTTCACGCTCAACAACGCCACCCCGGCACTCACCGTGGTCGGCGCCATCCAGGGCGGGCCGTTCGCCACGCTGATCAACACCGGCAGCCTCGCACTCGATGCCGCCATCTTCGGCGCCGACACGGTGACGCTGGACGCCAACGGCATCACGCAGAACGCCGATGGCGTCATCACCACCGCATTGCTCACCGGCACCGCCGGGTCGGGTGCGGCCGACCTGGGGGCCGCGCCGAACGTCGTGACCGACCTCGGTCCGTTCGCAGCGTCGAGCGGCTTCACGCTCAACGACACCGTCGGCCTGCTGACCGTCACCGGCGCGGTCGATGGCGGTACCGGCGTGTCGCTGACCAACACCGGCGGCCTGCTGATCGACGCCGGCCTGACCGGCGCCGACACGGTCGCGCTCTACGCGCAGGGCATCGCGCAGAGCAGCGACGGCGTCATCGCCGCCGGCCTGCTGACCGGCGACGCCGGTGCCGGGGCGGCGGATTTCGGCACCGCGACCAATCTCGTCACCGATCTTGGCCCGTTCTTCACCACCACCGGCTTCACCCTCAACAACGCCACGTCGGCCCTGACGGTGGTGGGCGAGATCGTCGGCGGTCCCTTCGTTACGCTGGTCAACAGCGGCAGCCTGACGCTGGACGCGGCGATCGATCCGACCAACACGGTGACGCTGGACGCCAGCGGCATCACCCAGGACAGCGCCGGCGTCATCACCGCTGGCACGCTGACCGGCAATGCCGGCGCCGGCGACGCCACGCTCGCCAACGCGACGAACCTCGTGGTCAATCTCGGCCCGTTTGCGGCGGGTGGGACGTTCCAGTTGCTGGACGGCCTGGGGTTGACGGTGATCGCCAACGTCACCGCCGGCACGGATGCGGCGATCACCGTGACCGGCGCCGGAAACGCCCTGCTGATCAATCCCGGCGTCACCGTGCAGTCGGGCGGCGGGGCCACCGCCGCACTGACCGCGACCGGGGGTGATCTCACCAATGACGGGACGGTCCGCGGCGGCGTGCTGGCCAGCCTGACGGCCGGCAACGATGTCTTCCAGAACGGCCTCGTGACCGCCGCCGCCGTCACCGAGACCGCCGGCGGCACCATCACCCACACCGGCACCACCGACGCCACCTCCGGCGACGCGACGCTGACCGCCATCACCGGCACGCTCGACCAGACCGGCACCGTCATGGCGTCCGATACCGCGTCGCTGATGGCCGGCGCGGACATCCTGCAGAGCGGGATGGTGATGGCGAGCAACGGCGACGCCAACCTCACCGCCGGCGGCAACCTGACGCAGACGAACACCGTCACCGCCGGCCACGATGCTGCCCTGACCGCAACGGACGGTACGCTCGACCAGACCGGCACCGTCACCGCCGGCAACACCGCCACCTTCACCGCCGGCGCCGACCTGCAGCAAAGCGGCGTGGTGACGGCCACCAGCGGCGACGCCAACCTCACCGCCCAGGGCAACCTGACCCAGACCAACACCGTCACTGCCGGGCACGATGCCACGCTGATCGCCAGCACTGGCACGCTCGATCAGGCCGGCAGCGTCACCGCCGGCAACGACGCGACGCTGACGGCGACCAAGGGCGCGCTCGATCAAACCGGCATCGTCAGCGCCGGCAACACCGTCACCTTCGCCGCCGGCACCGACCTGCTGCAAACCGGCGTGGTGACGGCGACCTTCGGCGATGCGAACCTCACCGCCCAAGGCAACCTGACCCAGACCGACCTCGTCACCGCCGGGCACGACGTCACTCTGACCGCGACGAACGGCACGCTCGACCAGACCGGCACCGGCAGCATCGCCGCCGGGCACGATGCCACCCTGACCGCAACCAACGGCGCGCTCGATCAGGACGGCAGCGTCACCGCCGGCAACACCGCGACCCTCGTCGCCGGTGCGGACCTGCTGCAGGGCGGCATCATCGTCGCGACCAACGGCGATGCCGACCTCACCGCCGGCGGCGATCTGCACCAGACCGGCAGCGTGACGGCGCACGACGACGCCACGCTCGCCGCCAGCCGCGACCTGATGCAGGACGGCACGGTCATCGCGACCGACGGCGATGCCACCCTGACCGCCAGCGGCAACCTCACGCAGGCGCGCATCGTCACCGCTGGCAACGGCGCGACCCTCACCGCAAGTCGCGGCACGCTCGACCAGTTCGGCACCGTCACGGCCACCGACGGCGACGCCGATCTGGCGGCAACCAAGGGTGAGCTGCAGCAGACCGGGACCGTCGTCGCGGGCAGTGCGGCCAACCTGACGGCGGGCGGCGATCTGCGGCAGCTCGGCATCGTCCACGCTTATGGCGGCAACGCCAACCTGACGGCAGGCGGCAGCCTGACGCAGGCGGCCATCGTTACCGCCAGCGTCGATGACGTGCTGACCGCCGACACCGGCAGCCTGACCCAGACCGGCAGCATCAGCGCCGGCACCAGCGCGATCCTTCAGGCGCTCGCGGGCAACCTGTCCGACAGCGGCAGCATCACCGCGCCGAACATCCAGCTTTCAGCGCCGAAGGGGATGGTCTCGTTCAGCGGCAGTTTCTCCGGCGTCGATACCGACCCGGCACTGAACCCTCAGTTCCGACTGGCGCAGGGCGCTTTCCCCAGCAATCTCTCGATCGGCGCCTGGCTCTCCGGCAGCACCATCGCGGTGGCGCCCAGCGCCGTCATCACCGGCGCCGGCGGCGGCCCGTCCCAGCTGGTGGTGATGCTCACCACGCCGAACGGCGCGGTCAATTTCGGCAACTTCAACAACCAGAAGACCGAGCTCTACCTCGATCTCGGCACCGGCTTCGCCTCCGGCCAGATCGAGGTCGCAACGCTGCAGGTCGAATACGCGCCACCCGGCACCTTCGCCCTGATCAACCTGCTCGGCACGGTGAACGGCCAGAGCGGCTCGACCGCCGCCTCGGCCAGCTTCATCCAGCCGTTGCGCAACAACAAATACCAGGTCAACGGCTGTCCGATCGAGTCGACGTCGTGCATCCGCATCACCACGCTGACCCTGCCGGTCATCAACCCACTGAAGGACCTGGAGGTGGAAACGCCGCTGCCGTCCGACGAGATCCTGATCATCCTTCCAGATGTCGGCGACCGGGACTACTGATCAGGCGATGGCCCGCACCATCTTCAAACGCGCCTCCTGCGGTCTCGGCATCGGCCTGATCCTCGCGCTGGGCATCACCGGCTGCGCCACCCCGCCCCCCACCGCCTATGCGAACCGCGCCGGCACCGATTATGCGGCGCCGGCGCTCGACATCGGCTCCAATGCCGCACAGGAGGCGTGCACGCTGCAGCGTGACGACGAGGGCGGGCGCATCTATTGCGGCGAATACCTGCAGGCCGCCGGCCATGTCCTGAAGGACGCGCAGGGCACCGACCTTGCTTCCTTCGTCACCTCCAGCCCCTGGCGCACATCGTTCGACCGTCGCTACCAGTGCGGCAACCCGGCGCCGACCACCGTGCTGGATGCGCCTGCGTTCAGCCTCGCCTGCACCAGCCGCGTCGGCGGCTGGCCGCATGCGGCCCTCGTCACACGCCTCAACGGTGCGATGTATGTCGGCGACGCCGTCAAGCCGGTGGAGCCGGTGCTGGCACGCGCGATCGGCGTCGTCGCCGGCCGCCTGCCCGCCATCGCCGCCCGCAAGACGCCGCAGGCCAGCGGCATCGCGACCGAGCGCGCCGCCGCAGCGGCGATTAACCTCAAAGGCGCCGGCGCGATCGCCGAGGTGCAGCGCCTGATGTCGGAAGGGGCGAAGGAGAATCAGCAAGGCAACTACGCCGCCGCCGAGGCCGCGTATCGCGCGGCGACGACCTTGCAGGAAAAAGTGGTCGGCCAGGGCAACCCGGCCCTCGCCGTGCCACTGGCGCGCCTCGCCCTGCAGATCTCAAACCAGGGCCGCTTCCCGGAAAGCGATCCGCTGTTCGCCGAGGCGGCACGGATGGCCGCCTCGCCCAATCAGCTCGATCCCGTCGCGGCACCCAATGTCGCCTACCTCCAGGCGCTCGACGCCCTCAACCGCAACCGCCCGGCCGATGCGCTGGCGCTGCTCGACAAGGCCGAGGCCGGGTTCGCCGCCAACGTCCCGCCCGACGCACTGGCGCCGCGCCCGACCGTCGGGCGGACCAGCATCGACCGGCTGGCCGACAATGCCTTCGATGCCTCGCTGCTGCAGGACCAGATCAGCGACGCCGCGCTGAACGGGCTGATCGAGACGCGCCGCTACCGCGCGGTCGCGCTGCTCGCACTCGGCCGCACCGCCGAGGCGGCCAAGGCGCTGGCAGCGGCACGCAGCCTGTATGAAGGCCGCGACCCACGCCTTGCCGCCCGCTTCTACCGCACCGCCGGCATGGCGGCGGCGGCTTCCGGCCAGGGCGCCGCTGCTGTCTCCGACCTCGGCCTCGCCGTCGACAAGTTCGCCACCGCCCTGCCCGACAGCCTGCCCCTTGCGCGGACCGAGCTGCTGCGCGCCGATGAGCTGGTGGCGCGTGGCAGCGACGGTGCCGCGCTGCCGCTGTGCCGCGACGCGGCACAGACGCTGGCCGCGCTGAAGGGCGGCGCCGAGGCTGCCCTGGTGGTGCCATGCCTGCACGCGCTCTACGCCGAAGCCGGTGCGAACCCGAACGGCAATCAGAAAGTGCTGCTCGAGATGTTCGGCATGGCGCAGCTGGCGCAGGGCAGCGTCACCAGCCGGGAGATCGCGGTGGCCACCGCGCGCCTCGCCGAGGGCGCCCGCGACCCGCGGGTGGCCGAGGCGATCCGCCATCGCGACATCGTCACCGACCGGCTGGACACGCTGGACCGCCGGCGCGCCGAGCTTGCGGCCGAGAAGGGCGACCCGGCGGCACTCTCGGCGCTCGACGACCAGATCCGCAAGGCGCGGGAGGAGCTGAACGAGGCGGGCGAGGCCCTGCAGGCCGCCGCCCCCGGCTTCGCCGCCCTGGTGCAGGAAACCGTCAGTGCGAAGGAGGCGCAGGCGCTGCTGGCGCCGCACGAGGCGCTGGTCTCGGTGGTGATGGCGCCGAACGAGGGCTGGGTGTTCCTGCTGCGTCACGACCGCCTCGCCGCCGGCCGGATGGACGGCGGTGCCAAGCGGGTGAACGCGCTGGTCGCCAAATTCCGCGCCAGCGTCGAACCGGGGGCCGACAACCAGCCGCCGCCCTTCAACATCGCCTCCGCCCAGGACCTCTACACCACTGTCCTTGGTCCGGTCGCGGCCGGCCTTTCGGATGTCGATGCGCTGGATGTCGCCCCGTCCGGCACGCTGCTCTCGATCCCGTTCGGCGCCCTGTTGACCGGCCCGGCCTCGGCCGATGCCTTCGACAAGGCGCCGTTCCTGATCCGGCGGATGACCGTCTCACACGTGCCCTCGGTGGCCAGCTTCGTCAACCTGCGGGAGTCGGCAAAGACCGCGCAGGCGCCGAAGCCCTGGTTCGGCATGGGCGACTACCAGGCGCCGACGCTGCGCCAGGCGCTCGCCTCCTTCCCCCCCGACACCTGCGGGCAGAGTGCCCGCGAACTCGCTGCCCTGCCGCCCCTGCCGGGATCGGAGAAGGAGTTGGCGGTGGCGCGCCAGCTGCTCGGCGCCTCGGCCAGCGACGAGATGCTGGGCACCGCCTTCACCGCCAAGAATGTTCTGGCCGCGCCGCTGAAGGAATACCGGGTGCTGCATTTCGCCACTCACGCCGTTCTGCCGGGTGAGCTGCGCTGCCAGTCGGAGCCGGCCGTGCTGACCTCGACCCCCGCCGGCGCGCCGGACGCCAGCGGCGGCCTGCTGACCGCCTCGCAGATCGCGCAGATGGACCTGAACGCCGAGCTGGTGATCCTGGCCGCCTGCAACACCGGCGGCGACGATGCGGTGGCGGGCGAAAGCCTGTCGGGGCTGGCCCGCAGCTTCTTCTTCGCCGGCGCGCGCGCCCTGCTGGTGACGCATTGGGACGCCAACGACGCCTCAACCACCTATCTCACCGCGCTGTTCCTGGGGGCGCTCCAGGCCAACCCCGCTGCCGGACCGGCGGCGGCCCTCGCGAGTGCGCAGCGGCGCATGCTGGACGAGGCGACCGGCACCAACGCCGCCGAGGGCCACCCGTTCTACTGGGCCGTCGCGGCGCTGATCGGCGGCCGCGGCCCGACGACCGCCGGCACCATGGCCCAAGCCGCCGGCCACGCCACCGGCGGATAGGCGCCGTCCCCGGCACACGAAAAACCCTCTCCCGCGTGCGGGAGAGGGCTGGGTGGGGGCGCTTGCGGCGGCCGAAAGCGGCGGGGGCGCCGCCGCCGCCGATCGGATCAGGCGCCCAGGTTGACCACCGTCACGCGGCGGTTGCGTGGCTCCGGCGTCTGGTCGGGCGTTGGCACCAGCAGATGGCTCTCGCCCATGCCCACCGTCTCGAGCCGGCTCTGGGTCACGCCATACTTCTGCTCCAGATAGTCGGCGACCGCCGCGGCGCGTCGGTCCGACAGCGACATGTTGTAGGCCTTGGTGCCCACCGTGTCGGTGTGCCCCTCGATGCGGAACTTGTAGCCGGACAGCGATGTGCTGCTCAGCGCCTTGCCGAGTTCATCCAGCGCCGTGATCGCCGCCGGGGTCAGCGCGGCCGAACCGTTCTCGAACGGCACATACAGGTTCACCGACGGCGCATCCGCCGCCTTGGCCGGCGCGGTGTCCGCCGTCGCGGTCCGCACGCCGGTATGCGGCGCGGACTTGTGCGCGGCGGGCATCGTCCCGGTCGAGGCGTCCACCACGTCCGAGCCGGGGTTCGGCGCAATCGGGCGGATGCCTCGGGTCACCGAGCTTTTCAGCATCTGCGACGTCGGCTTCAGCTGGTTGATGATCTGGTCGGCCGACGGGTTGGTCTGCGCGCCGGCCGGCGATGCCAGGGCCCAGAGCGCCACTGCGATGACGGCTGAGCCAAGACGGTATGTGGTCATCTCCTTACTCTCCCAAATCGACCCCGCGGGCCGCTCTATAACAGGAATGTGTCGCCTGTGCGACGGGCGAGGCCCATCCGGCGGCTCATTCGACAGGCCCGACGTTACTCCCCGGCGACAGACCCGCCTGTGATGCGCTTCACAGCGCCGTGCGGTTTCCACGGATTAAGCAGTCTGCGGGTTTGATCGACTGAAACGTTGCGCCCGATGACCGTTTGCACCGTGGCGGGTCAGGCATTACCCTGGCCGCCCGCAGTAACAGCCGGTTGCGGCCTGTCGGGGGGCCGTCGGCGAAGGTGGGGTCGTGGCGCGCGGGGCCGAGCTTGTCATCTTGTTCGCCGATATCGCCGGCAGCACGCGGCTTTATGAAAAGCTTGGTGACGGCCGCGCCAGGATGATCGTGTCCGGCGCCGTCGGCATCATGTCGGATCTCACCCGCCGGAACTCGGGCCAGGTCGTCAAGACGATCGGCGACGAGGTGATGAGCGTGTTCCGCCACGCTGATCACGCCGCCAACGCCGCCGCCGCGATGCACGACGCGATCAGCAACAGCGGTGTCAACCACGACCATCCGCTGGCGATCCGCGTCGGCTTCCATCACGGCCCGGTGCTGATCGAACAGGCCGACGTGTTCGGCGACGCGGTCAACGTCGCCGCCTACGTCACGCGACAGGCCAAGCCCGGGCAGATCCTGGTCAGCGGGCCGGCGCTGGAGCGCCTGTCCGACCGCTGGCGCCCCGAGACGCGGCCGGTCGCGCGCATCGACGTCAAGGGCAAGCAGGAACAGGTCGACCTCTACGAGGTGATCTGGCAGGCCGAGGACATGACGATGCTCCGGGCACCGCCCAAGCGCGGCGAGGAAGCCGCCGGCGCCCGGATGGTCCTGACCAGCGGAGTCCGGCGCATCGAGATTGGCAGCATGGCGCCGAACTTCACCGTCGGCCGCGACGACCGCAACGACGTGGTGATCGGTGAAACCATCGTCTCCCGCTACCACGCGAAGGTCGAATACCGGAACGGGCGCTTCATCCTCACCGACCAGAGCGCCAACGGCACCTTCATCGCCCCCGAGGCAGGCACCGCCAGCTTCGTTCACCGCGACAGCGTGGTGCTGACCGGCAAGGGGGTGCTGGGCCTGGGCGCCCAGCCCGAGCACGACTCGCGCGTCGCCATCCATTACGAGCAGATCTGACGCCGCTCAGTCGGTCCCCAGGAACGCCGCCAGACGCCCGGCCCATTTCGCGGCATCCAGGCCCGATGCCAGATGCCCCCTGTCGCTGTCGATCAGCGCATACTCGGCCCGCACGCCGGCCGCATGCAGCGCCTCCATGGTCGGGCGTTCGAGGGTGGGCGGGAACAGCGCGTCGGTGCGCGACAGCACATACAGCACGCGCGCCCTGATGCGGCCCAGGTGCGGCCGCACGTCGTAGCGCATCGAGGCGCGGCGCAAGACGATCAGCGAATTGGGGTCGAACACCGCCGCCCACTCGGCGGCGATGCGACGGATCTCCGCCTCGCGCGCCGCAGGGTCGGGAAAGCGGGACGCGAGGTCGGCCTCCAGCCCATAGCCCTTCAGCGTCGCGACGCGCAGGTCGGTCATGGTCGCGACGATGCTGGCATGGCCGTAATGCCGACCGCCGTTCCATCCGGGGTCGGCGGCGAATGTGGCGATCAGCTTCTCCAGGCTCCCCAGCCCGCCCGGCGCGTTCGGCGCCGTCACCACAGGCGCCACTGCATCCATGAAGTCGGGATGATCCACCGCCCACTGGAACGCCTGAAAGCCGCCGAAGGACGGCCCGACCACGGCGTGCAGGTGTTGCACCCCCAGGTGGCGCAGCAGGGCGTATTGCTGTTCGACGATGTCGGACAGCGTGATGTCGGGAAAGTCGGGCCCGTATGGGCGGCCGAAGCGCGGGTCGATGCTGGCCGGCCCGCAGGACCCGTAGGACGAACCGAGCATGTTCGCCGCCACGACGAAATAGCGCCCGGTGTCGATCGGCTTGCCCGGGCCGACCAGCGCGCCCCACGATCCCTCGGACGCCGCCGGGCCGCCCAGGGCGAAACGGTGGCTGCTGGTGTAGCCGTGCGTCAGCAGGATCGCGTTGCGTCCATCCGGCGCGAGCCTGCCCTGCGTGATGTAGGCGATATCCGCCTGCGGCAGCACGACGCCGCTGCGCAGGCGGAAATCGGGGATCGTCAGGACGCTGTCGGTCACGGTCATGCGGTGCTGCGCCCTCAGACTTCGGCGCGGATGTCGTGGAAGGTCTCGCGCGCGGTCAGCAGCGCCTCGCGCACCAGCGGCAGGCCGGCATAGCCGCTCAGGTGCAGGATCGCCTCGACCAGCTCGTCCTCGGTCCAGCCCTGGCGCAGCGCCATGCGCAGATGGATCTTCAACTCGTCCGGCCGTCCCATCACGGTGTCGGAAATCACGCAGATCAGCGTTCGGGTTTTCAGATCGAGCCCGGGCCGCGACCAGAGCATCCCGAACACCGCCTCGGTCGCATAGGCGCCGAACTTGCCCATGATCTCGTCGGTGTAGACGGTCTGCGCCATCCGCTCGACATACGCCTCGCCCATCAGCGCGCGGCGGATGTCGTTGCCTTTCCTGTAGGCCTCGGTTTCGGCCATCGGCGTTTCCTCCTGTGCAGATGCGGCCAGCGTGCGGCCGGGTCCCGCGGTTGACAAGCCGGGCAAGCGCCCCAACGCTTCCCTGCATGGACATCGCACCCGCATCGGACGCCGCCGCATCGGACGCCGTCGAGCGGGCACGCGCGATCGCCGCGACCATCGCCGGGGCTGCGGATGAGCTGGAGCGGACCCAGCGTTTCCCGGCCGACCTTCTGGATGCGGTGCACCGGGCGCGACTGTTCCGGCTGCTGCTGCCGCGCTCGGCCGGCGGGGACGAGGTCGAGCCCTGGACCTATTTCGACGCGGTGGCCGAGATCGGCCGGCACGATGCCTCGGTCGCGTGGTGCGTGTTCGTCGCCAACAGCTCGGCGATCATCGCCGCCTTCGTCGAGCCCCGCACCGCCGCCGCGATCTTCGACGACCCGCGCACGACGATCGCCTGGGGGCCGCCCAATACGTGCCGCGCCGTTGCGGTGCCGGGCGGCTACCGCGTCACCGGGCGCTGGGATTTCGCCAGCGGCTGCCGCCACGCCGGCTGGATGGGCGCCCACTGCAACGTCGCCCGGCCGGACGGATCGCTGCGCCTCAACCGCGCCGGGCGGCCCACCATCCGCACCCTGCTGTTCCCGGCCGCCCAGGCGACGCTGATCCACACCTGGGACGTGATCGGCCTGCGCGGCACCGCGTCCGACAGCTACACGGTCACCGACCTGTTCGTGCCCGAGGCCTTCTCCACCACGCGGGAGGACCCCGCGCTGCGCCGCGAGCCCGGCCGGCTCTACGCCTTCACCATGCAGGGCCTCTACGCCGTCGGCGTCGCCGGCGTGGCGATCGGCACCGCGCAGGCGATGCTGGAGGCGTTCGAGGCGCTGGCGCGCGCCAAGACCCCGCGCGGGCTCGGCCGCCTCGCCGACAACGCGGTGATCCAGGGCAGCGTCGCGCGGATGGAGGCGCAACTCGGCGCCGCGCGCGCCTACATGACGCAGACCCTGCGCGACGTCTGGGACGGCGCCGGCGGCCCCGGCCCGATCGACGTCCCGGCCCGCGCCCGTGTCCGGCTGGCCTGCGCGCAGGCGATCCTGGCGGCGAACGAAGTCGCGGACCGCTGCTACAAGGCGGCCGGCGTCAGCGCCATCTACGACGGCAACCCCTTCGTCCGCCGCTTCCGCGACATCCACACGCTGCTCCAGCAGATCCAGTCGCGGGAGGCGCATTTCGAAGCGGTCGGGCAGATCCTGCTCGGCGTCGAACCGCCCGGCGAGTTCCTTTAGAAAGCAACGCCACGCCGCCGGCCGCGTCGGCGCCTTTCCAGGTACCGGGCTGCTTCAGCATGAATATCAAAGTCGGGTCCGAGGCCCACAAGGAACTTTTCTGCCGCCAGTTCCTGCAAACCCACGAGCACTACGACCCGCCGGCGCTGCCCTGGCCGGACCTCGACGACGCGCAGCTCGCGCGCCTGCGCTCGGTGCCCTTCTGGCAGGAGGTGTACCACACCGAGCGCCGCGCCGGCGCCATCGTCGCGGCCTTCACCCCGCAGGTGGACGACACGCTGGTGCGCGAAGCGGTGGCGCTGCAGGGGGTGGAGGAAGCCCGCCACGCCCAGCTGATCCGCGTGATGATCGACCGCTACGGCCTCGCCGCCACCGAGCAGCCGCTGGAGACCTTTCCCCCCGACCTCGAAACCGCCTTCATCGATTTCGGCTTCGGCGAGTGCATGGACAGCTTCCTCGGCTTCGGCGCCTTCAAGACGGCGCGCAAGTCGGCGTTCCTGCCCGCCGGCATGTTCGAGATATTCGACGTGCTGATGCACGAGGAGACGCGCCACATCGTCTTCTTCATCAACTACATGGCATGGCGGGAAGTGCGGCGCGGCCGCGGCCTCGCACCGCTGCGGGCGATGACCTCGGCCTGGTATTACGGCCGCGCGCTGAGCCGGCTGCTGGGCATGGTCCGGCGCGGCAAGGATGTGAACGACGGCAAGAACTTCGCCGTGACCGAGGCCAGCCTGTTCCTGGAAGGCTTCAGCTTCCGCCGCTTCGTCGAGGACTGCTATCGGGAGAATGCCCGGCGCATGAGCGTCTTCGACCCCGACCTGCTGCAGCCCCGGATGCTGCCGGCGATCGCCGACATGGCGGTCGCCGGCCTGCGCCTGTGGGAACGCCGCCGCCCCCATCTTCGCCGCGCCGCATAGCGCGTGGAGGCCGCGGGCCGCGGCGGAACGCGATCAGCCGTGCGTCCTCATCGGGCAACGCAGCGCCATCGCCCACCCATGATCGCCCACGCATGATCGCCCCCTGCCGCATGCGGCAGAGGGTGATGTCAGGCCCGGACCGCCGGCCCGCGAACCTACCCGCTTCCGGGCGGCGCCAGCCGCGGGGCATCCGCCCGGCCTGCCGGCCCTGCCGAATTAGATTCGGCCGGTTCGGGTTCGGCGGGCACATGGCACCGCAGGGCGGAGGCCGGCGTTTCGGGCTCCCAGCCATCCGCCGGCACGCCCAGCATGGCCAATGCCGCCGTGGCGATCGTGCCGATCCGGCCGGCCATCTCGGCGCTGTTCAGCAGCCGCGCCGCTTCGTGCAGGTCAAGACAGATCTGCATGACGATCTCGGTCGTCGGCGTGTCCTCGAGCCCCGGCTCGATGGGCCGCTTGCGCTTGCGCCGGCGGCGCTCCCGGTCGGGGATCTCGTCCCAGGCGGCATACGCCATCTGCAGTTCACGCCGCACCGCCCGCATCTCGTCGCGATCGCGCTGGATGCGGTCGCGCTCGAGGGGGCCGCCCTTGGCCGCGGCCGCGGCCGCCTTCAGCCGCGCCTGCAATGTCCAGGTCCAGCGCACCGCGCGCGACACCAGCGCCCAGACCAGGTCGAGTTCGGCCTCGCTCGGGTCGGTGCCGTCGTGGCGCGGGGATTGCCCCATCGCACTCATCCGGCACAGCAGCCCGCACCCGATGTCGATCAGCCGCCCCAGCCACCGCCCCAGCCGCCGCCGGCCGGCCGCATCGTCCGTCCCCGCCTCTCCGGCCACCCGGGCCGGCGAAGCGCAGGCGGCGTTGCCCAGCGCGGCTTTGCCCGAATGGGCGTTGCCCGGGCGGGTCCTGCTGCCTTGGGCGTTGCGGGGTTGGGCTTGGCTCATGCAGAACGAATAAAGAACGCGAAAGCCCGGTGCAACCGCAAAACACCCGTTCGAGTACTTGTACGGATGGCTCGACAAGTCCGCCGCACCCGCCATTGCGGGGAGAGGAGGGGGCCCGTTGCCCGCAACAGGACCGTGAGGTGCGCGCCGCGGGGCGCCGGCTCAATCGTCGTCCGCCACCCGCCTGACCAGAATCTCGCGCTTGCCGACGTGGTTGGCGGGGCCGACGATGCCTTCCTTCTCCATCTGCTCGATCAGCTTGGCGGCGCGGTTGTAGCCGATGTTGCAGGTGCCGCTGGATGAAGCTGGTGCTCGCCTTGCCCTCGCGCGCCACCACGTCCACCGCCTGGTCGAACAAGCCCTTCTCGCCGTCCGCACCGCCCATCAGGCCGGGCAGCGGCGGCGTGCCGGCGTCGTCGTCGTCCGGCCTCGGTCACGTCCTCGAGATAGGCCGGCTCGCCCTGCTCGCGCAGGAAGGCGACCACGTCCTCCACCTCGCGGTCCGAGACGAAGGGGCCATGCACGCGCATGATGCGGCCGCCGCCCTGCATGTAGAGCATGTCGCCCTGGCCCAGCAGCTGCTCGGCGCCCTGCTCGCCCAGGATGGTGCGGCTGTCGAACTTGCTGATCACCTGGAAGCTGATGCGGGTCGGGAAGTTGGCCTTGATGGTGCCGGTGATGACGTCCACCGAGGGCCGCTGCGTCGCCATGATGACGTGGATGCCCGCCGCACGCGCCATCTGCGCCAGGCGCTGCACCGCCGCCTCGATCTCCTTGCCGGCGACCATCATCAGGTCGGCCATCTCGTCCACCACGACGACGATCAGCGGCAGGGCTTCCAGCGCCAGCGGCTGCTCCTCGAAGGTCGGGCGGCCGGTTTCGGGGTCGAAGCCGGTCTGCACGCGGCGGGTCACCACCTCGCCCTTCGCGCGGGCCTCGGCGACGCGATCGTTGTAGCCGGCGATGTTGCGCACGCCGAGCTGGCTCATCGCGCGGTAGCGCCGCTCCATCTCCCGCACCGTCCATTTCAGCGCCGTCACCGCCTTGGCCGGCTCGGTCACCACCGGCGCCATCAGATGCGGGATGCCGTCATAGACCGACAGCTCCAGCATCTTGGGATCGATCAGGATCAGCCGGCACTGGTCGGGCGACAGGCGGTAGAGCAGCGACGAGGATCATCGCGTTGACGCCGACCGACTTGCCCGAGCCGGTGGTGCCGGCGATCATGCAGATGCGGCATGCGGGCGAGGTCGGCGACGATCGGTGCGCCGCTGATGTCCTTGCCCAGCGCCAGCGCCAGGCGCCCGGGATGGCGCTGCACGTCCTCGGAGCGCCAGCAGCTCGGACAGGTAGACGGTTTCGCGCTTGGCGTTCGGCACCTCGATGCCGATGACGTTGCGGCCGGGCACCGTGGCGATGCGCACGGCGGTGACCGACAGGCTGCGCGCCACGTCGTCGGCCAGGCCGATCACCCGCGCGCTGCGGATGCCCGGCGCCGGCTCCAGCTCGTAGAGCGTGACCACCGGGCCGGGGCGGATTTCGACGATGCTGCCCTGCACGCCGTAATCGGACAGCACGGTTTCCAGCAGGCGGGCGTTCGCCTGCAGCGCCTCCTGCGTCGGGCCGGTGGTGGCGCGCGCCGGGGCGGGCTGCAGCAGGCTCAGCGGCGGGAACTGCCAGCCGGTCTCGATCAGCGGCAGCGCCTGCTGCTCGGGGCTGGGGCTGGGGTTGCGGCGGGACGGCGGGGCGGCGCGCCTGGCGGGCGGCGGACGGCGTGGCCTCGGCCGGCAGCGCGGCAGCCTCGGCATCGGGGGTTGTGGCGATGCGCGGCTCGCGACGGACCAGGGTGGCCGGCGACGGTGCGGGCGGTTCGTCGTCGGCTGGCATCGGCGGCTGGCGGCGCAGCATCGCGCCGAGCGGGCGCAGCGCCGAGGCGCCGCCCTGCGCGGCACGGCCAAACAGCACGGCGGCGTCCCGCCCGCCGCCGAAAGAGACGCGCGCGACGGTGGAGGCACCGCGCCCGGCGACGCGCCACTCGCTGGCCGACAGGCCAAGGGCGAGCAGCATCAGCACGCCCGCGAGGCACAAGCCGACGAGCCAGACCAGCCCGGCGCCGACCGAGCCCATCACGCCACGCCCGGCGGCCAGGGCGGCCGCGGCGGTCAGACGGCCAATGGCGCCGCCAGGGCCGGCGAGCGTCGGCCAGGTGGCGATCGGACCGGCATGCGGCAGCGGCAGGCCGGCGAGCACCGCGCCCAGCACCGGCATTGCCGCGAGCAGCGCGGCCAGCCGCGCCGCCATGCTGCCCAGCCCGCGGCGGGAGGCGAGGCGCCACGCCCAGGCCAGCATCGCGAGCCCCGGCAGCGCGCCGGCCGCGCCGAAGCCCTGCAGCAGCAGGTCGGCCAGCACCGCGCCGACCGGACCGGCGAGGTTGGTTGCGTGCTGCGTCGTGGCGGTGTCCAGCGACGGGTCGCGCGGGTCGTAGGTCGCCAGCGCGATCAGCAGGGCGATCCCGAGCAGGCCGAGAACGAGGCCGCTTATCTCCCCCATCCGCCGGCGCATCAGCGAGCGGAGTGCCGGGGAGGCGAAACGGCGGCCGTTGTCCAGCGGCGCCGGGTCGGCCGCCGGGCGGGCGGCGCGCGCGGCGGAGCGGGGAGCGGAGCGGACGGCTGTGGCCATGCGAATCGGATACCTTGGGGTTGGGCGCGCCGTTCGCGTGCCGGGTGAAGTATAGCCGGGAACCGGCTGGCCGAAGAAGCGTCCTGGCGGCCCGCCGGCGCGCTCTTGGCGGGCTGTGTCTCCCGCGCCATGTTTCGGGGATGAGCACCGCGATCATCGCCGCCGACACCTTGGCCGAGGCCCTTTCAGCGGATGTCTGCGTGGTCGGCGCCGGGCCGGTGGGCGGCACGCTGGCCTGCCGGCTGGCCGGTGCCGGCATCGCCACCGTGGTGGTGGACCGCGCCGCGCTGCCGCCGATGGAACGGCCGGATTTCGACGGCCGCGCCTATGCCGTCGCCGCCGGCTCGAAGCGGCTGCTGGAGGAGGCGGGGCTGTGGGCCGCGCTGCCGGAGACGCCCAACCCCATCATGGACATCCGGGTGAGCGACGGCCGGCTTGGGCGCCCGGCCAGCCGGCTGCATCTGCATTTCGACCACCGCGAGGCGGGCGAGGACGCCGGCCCGTTCGGCTGGATGGTGGAGGCGCGGGCGCTGCGCGTGGCGCTGAACGCGACGCTGCACCGGCTGCCGGCGCTGCGCGTGTTCGCGCCCGCCGACGGTGACGGTGGAACGCCGGCCGGAGGGCGCCACGGTACGGGTGGCCGGCGGGCCCGCCATCGCCTGCCGGCTGGTGATCGCCGCCGAGGGCCGCGAATCGCCGCTGCGCGAAGCGGCCGGCATCCCGGTGACCCGGCTGCCGTATCGCCAGACCGGCATCGTCTGCGCCATCAGCCACGAGCGCCCGCATCACAACACGGCACTGGAACATTTCCTGCCGGGCGGCCCGTTCGCGCAGCTGCCGATGGCGCCGAGCGCCGATGCCGAGGCGGGCGGCGCGGCGAACGTCTCGGCGATCGTCTGGACCGAGCGCACGCCGATCGCCGAGCGCGTGCTGGCACTGGACGACGCCCGCTTCGCCGCCGAGGTGGCGCGGCGGTTGGGCGGCCATCTGGGTGCTATCCACACCGTCGGGCGCCGCTGGCGCTATCCGCTCTCGGCGATGCTGGCGCACCGCTACACCGATACGCGGCTGGCGCTGGTGGGCGACGCGGCGCACGGCATCCACCCGATCGCCGGCCAGGGGCTGAACCTGGGGTTCCGCGACGCCATCGCGCTGGCCGACCTGCTGATCGGCGCGCATGCCGACGGCGCCGATCCGGGCGATCCGGCGCTGCTGCGGCGCTACCAGGCGCGGCGGCGGCCCGACAACCTGCTGATGCTGGCGGCGACCGACGCGCTCGACCGGCTGTTCAGCAACGACAGTCGCGCGCTGCGCGCCGCGCGCGACATCGGCATCGCGGCGGTGCACCGCATGCCGCGCCTCAAGCGCGCGTTCATGCGCCAGGCCATGGGGTTGGGTGCGGGCTGATCCCGGGCCTATCCTGCGGGGAACCGGCCCGGAGGACGCAGCATGGCACCGAAGATCCTGGTGATGGAAAGCCCGCTCAACGCTATCGAGGTGGCGCGCGAACTGGCGCCGCCCGGCTTCGAGATCGTCAGCGCCGCCAGCGGCACGCCGGCGTTCAAGGCGGCGCTGCCCGATATCGAGTACATCATCGGCTTCGGCGAGCCGTCGATGGACGACGCGTTCTACCGCGCTGCGCCGAAACTGAAGCTGCTGCAACTGGTCAGCGCCGGCTACGACCGCTGCGACATCGAGGCGGCGCGGCGCGCCGGGGTGCCGATCTGCAACAACGGCGGCGCCAATGCGGTGGCGGTCGCCGAGCATGCGCTGATGCTGATGCTGGCGGTGTCACGGCGGCTGGTGTGGCAGCACACCAGCACCGCCCAGGGCCGGTGGCGCGGCAACAACATCGCCGACGTGAAGCTGTATGAGCTGAACGGCCGCACGCTGGGCATCATCGGCCTCGGCGCGATCGGCAAGAAGGTCGCGCGGCTGGCGCAGGCCTTCGGCATGCAGGTCATCTATTACGACACGATGCGGCTGACCGAGGATCAGGCGGACGCGCTGGGCGTGCGCTTCCGGCTGATGGAGGAGGTGCTGCGGACGGCGGACCTGGTCTCGCTGCACGTGCCGCTGACGCCGGCGACGCGGCACCTGATCGGCGCCCCGCAACTCGCGCTGATGCAGCCGACGGCCTACCTGATCAACACCTGCCGCGGTCCGGTGGTGGACGAGGCGGCGCTGCACGCGGCGCTGTCGGAAGGCCGCATCGCCGGCGCCGGGCTCGATGTGTTCGACCAGGAGCCGCCGGCCGCCGACAACCGGCTGTTCGCGCTGGATAACGTCATCCTGACGCCGCACATGGCCGGCCCGACCTGGGACACCCAGACCACGCGCTACCGCAACGCCTACGACAACGTCCAGCGCGTCGCCCGCGGCGACACCCCGCTGTGGATCATCCCGGAACTGCGGCCATGACATTCCCCGAGGGCCGCAGCCTCGCGGTCTCGGTCAGCGTGATGCTGGAGGGCTGGAGCGACGGCGCCGCCCCCGGCGTCGGGCCGATGGGCAACGTGCTGAAGGCCGGCGCACTCGACCTGCAGGCGCGGTCCTGGGCCGATTACGGCGTGCACGCGGGAACGCCGCGGCTGCTCGATGTGCTGGCGAAGGCGAAGGTGCAGGCGGTGTTCTACGTCAGCGGCATCCTTGCCGAGCGCCACCCCGACCTAGTGCGCGTGATCGCCGCCGCCGGCCATCACGTCGCCGCGCATGGCTGGGCGCAGGAGATCATCCCCGCGACCCAGACGCCCGAGCAGGAGCGGCACGATTTGCGGCGCTGCGTCGCCGCACTGGAGGCGGCGAAGGGCGAGCGGCCGCCCGGCTGGCTCAGTCCGCGCTGCACGCCGAGCGCGCGGACGGCGGCCCTGCTCGCCGAGCACGGTTTCCTGTGGCACGCCGAATATTTCGACCAGGACCTGCCGCGGGTGCTGGAGACCGCCCACGGCCGCATCGCCGCGGTGCCGTTCACCATGGAGGTGAACGACATGCCGCTATCGGTGCGCTACGGCAACGAGCCGGCGGCCTATACCGGCACGCTGGCGCGCATCCTGGAGGGCTGGGCCGAGCTGACGCCGGTGCGGCGCGCCTGCCTCGACGTCACCGTGCACGCGCATGTCTATGGCAGGCCGTTCGGCGCCATCGAGTTCGCACGATCGCTTGCGTTGCTGGCGGCGCACGGGGAGCATGCGTGGACGACCAATCACGACACGCTGGGACGCAGCGTGCTCTAGCACACGGAAGCCGTTCGCCATGGGACCCGAGGTTGACCGCATCGAGACCGACGAGACGCCGCCGGCCGAGACCGGCATCGTCGTGATCGGCGGTGGCATCATCGGCACCTGCACGGCGTTGGCGCTGACCCAGAAGGGCATCGCCGTCACGCTGTGCGAGAAGGGCCACATCGCCGGCGAGCAATCCAGCCGCAACTGGGGATGGGTGCGCAAGAACGGCCGCGACTCGCGGGAAATCCCGCTGATCGTGGAAAGCCTGCGCCTGTGGGGCGGCATGAGCGAGACGGTCGGCGCCGAGACCGGCTTCCGCGCCTGCGGCATCGTCAGCATCGCGCGCACCGATGCCGACCGTGAGCGCCACGAACGCTGGGTGGAGGAGGCGCAGGCCTATCAGGTCGGCTCCCGCATCGTCGAAGGCGATGAGTTGGCAGATTTGTTGCCAGGGGCGACGCAGCGCTTCCGCTCGGCGCTCTACAACCCCACCGACGGGCGCGCCGAGCCGCAGAAGGCGGCGCCGGCGATCGCTGCCGCGGTGCGTCGTGCCGGCGGCTCGGTGGTGGCCGACTGCGCGGTGCGCGGCCTGGACATGGTGGGCGGGCGCGTCGCCGGCGTGATCACCGAGAAAGGCCGCATCAGGTGTGACGGCGTGGTGCTGGCCGGCGGCGCCTGGTCGCGGCTGTTCTGCGGCGCCTATGGGGTGACGCTGCCGCAGCTGAAGGTGCTGTCCTCGGTGGCGCGCACCGCGCCGATCGATGGGCTGCCGGAGTCTTCGGCCAACACCGGGGAATTCGCGTTCCGCAAGCGGCTGGATGGCGGCTACACCATCGCCGGCGGCGGCAACCACACGGTGCCGATCGTGCCCGACACGTTCCGCTTCTTCCGGCAGTTCCTGCCGGCGCTGAAGGCCGAGTGGGGGCAGCTGCATCTGCGGCTGGACGACCGCTTCATGACCGAGGCGCGCACGCCGCGGCGCTGGTCGATGGACGAGGCGTCGCCGTTCGAGGCGGCGCGCGTGCTCGACCCCACGCCCGACACCGCGCGCAGCGAGAAGGCGGTGGCGCGGATGAAGGCGCTGTTCCCCGCTGCGGCGGGAATGCAGATCGTGCAGCACTGGGCCGGGCTGATCGACGTGACCCCCGATGCCGTCCCGGTGATCAGCCCGGTCGAGGCGCTGCCCGGCCTGGTGCTCGCGACGGGCTTCTCCGGCCACGGCTTCGGCATCGGCCCCGGTGCCGGGCGGCTGGCGGCCGATCTTGCGGTGGGCGACGCGCCCGCGGTCGATCCGGCGCCGTTCCGCTTCTCCCGCTTCAGCGACGGGACCCGCATCCATGTCGAGGCGGGTTTCTGATGGCGGATGACCCCTACCAGACGCTCGGCGTGGCGCGCGACGCGAGTGCGGACGACATTCGCCGCGCCTATCGCAAACTGGCCAAGCAGCACCACCCCGACCTCAATCCCGGCAACAAGGTCGCGGAGGATCGTTTCAAGGCGGTCTCCGCCGCCAACGAGTTGCTGAGCGATCCGGAGAAGCGGGCGAAGTTCGACCGCGGCGAGATCGATGCCAGCGGCCAGGAACGGCCGGAGCGGCAGACCTACCGCAGGTATGCCGAGAGCGCGCAGGGCGACCGCTACGGCGCCGGCGGCGCCCCGCCCGAGGGCTGGCAGGCCGAGGACCTCGACGACATCTTCGGCGACCTGTTCGGCGCCCGCCAGGCTGGCGGCCCACCGCGCCCGAGGCGGGGGCGCGACGACCGCTACGGGCTGACCATCGGCTTCCTCGATGCGGTGAACGGTGCGGCCAAGCGGCTGACGCTGCCGGACGGGCGTACGCTGGACGTGAAGGTCCCGGTGGGCGTGGCCGAGGGCCAGACGCTGCGCCTGCGCGGCCAGGGCGGTGCGGGACGCAACGGCGGGCCGGCCGGCGACGCGCTGATCGAGATCCACATCGAGGACCATCGGTTCTTCCGCCGTGACGGCCAGGATATCCGCCTCGATCTGCCGGTCACGCTGACCGAGGCGGTGCTGGGCGGCCCGGTGATGGTGCCGACGCCAGGCGGGCGGCTGCGGATGACGATCCCGCCCCATTCCGATACCGGGCGGGAGCTGCGGCTGCGCGGCCGCGGCGTGCCGGCGCATGGCGGTCAGCCGGCCGGCGACCTGTATGTGACGCTGCGGGTGACCGTGGCCGACGCCGATGCGGCGCTGGAGACGTTCCTGCGCAACTGGACGCCGGCCAGCCCGGTCGATCCCCGGCGCGGCATGGAGGACCCCGAATGAGCGAGACGGGCGTCATCACCATCGACGTGCTGTGCCTGCGCTTCGGCGGGCTGCGGCGCGACGACCTGCAACGCTGGATCGGCAATGCCTGGGTGCGGCCCGACGGGTCGGCCGACAACTACCTGTTCCGCGACATCGATGTGGAGCGGGTGCGACTGATCCTCGAGTTGCGCGACGAGCTGCAGGTGGGCGAGGATGCGCTGCCCGTGGTGCTGTCGCTCCTGGACCAGCTTTACGACATGCGCCGGCGCATGCGCCGCCTGCGCGCGGCGCTGGACGAAACGGTCAGCGAGGAGATCCGGCGCGACCTGGTGCGCCGCCTGGGCGAGACCAGCGAGCCGTAGCCCGGCGATTTCAACCGATACCATATCAGACCTGCGCCGGCTTCGGCCGCTTCGGGTTTGCAGGGCCACCGGGGGATTGGTATCCCGGGACTGCCCCCAAGGCAGGGGCCGAGGAGACCGAAGCTGCTCGTGAAGGATACCCAGGCGGCGCGCGGCAGCACCGCGCCGGCCGCCGCCGGAGCCGCCCCCGTGCTCGCCGCCCCCGTGGTCGCCGCCCCCGTGCTCGCCGCCCCTGCTGCGAACGCCGGATCGTCCGCCCCCGGGAACGTGCCGCGCGCTCAACTGCGCACCGTGCTGGCCGGCGCCCTGCTGGCGATGATGCTGGCCGCACTCGACCAGAACATCGTCAACACCGCGCTGCCACGCATGGTCGGCGATCTGGGCGGAATGACGCATATCGCCTGGGTGGTGACGGCGTTCATGCTGACCTCCACCACCACCACGCCGCTCTACGGCAAGCTGTCGGACATGTATGGCCGGCGGGCGCTGTTCTTCGTCGCCATCGGCATCTTCCTGGCCGGATCGCTGATGTGCGGCGCGGCGCAGTCGATGGCCGAGCTGATCCTGTTCCGCGCGCTGCAGGGCTTCGGCGCCGGCGGCCTGATGGTGCTGGCACAGTCGGCGATCGGCGACGTGGTCAGTCCGCGCGAGCGCCCGCGCTACCAGGGCCTGTTCACCGGCACCTTCGCGCTGGCCAGCGTCGCCGGCCCGCTGCTGGGCGGCATCATCACCTCGGCACTGTCCTGGCGCTGGGTGTTCTACGTCAACCTGCCGATCGGCATCGTGGCGCTGGTGATGATCGCGATCGGTCTGCGCAAGCCGACGGCGCGCAAGGCGCGGCCGATCGACTACGCCGGCACCCTGCTGCTGGCCGGCACGACCACCGCGTTGCTGCTGCTGCTGGCCTGGGGCGGCACCGAGTTTCCCTGGATGTCGGCCGAGGTGCTGGGAATGGCGGTGCTGGCCGCCCTGCTGTTCGGCGCTTTTCTATGGCGCGAGCGGCGTGCGCCCGAACCGCTGATCCGGCTCGCGCTGTTCAACAACCCGGTCGTGGCGCGCGGCATCGGCGTGGGCGGAATGATGACCTTCGCCATGCTCGGCTCCACGGTTTTCCTGCCGCTTTACTTCCAACTCGTCCTCGGCATGAGCCCGGCGGTGGCGGGTGCGATGCTGCTGCCGCAGGTGGCCGGCATGATGCTGACCTCGATCGTCGGCGGCCACATCGTCTCCCGCCTCGGGCGCAACAAGCCGTTCCTGCTGGCCGGGCTGGGGCTGGAGGCGGTCGCGCTGGCGAGCCTCGCCGGGCTGGCGATGCTGGCCGCACCGCCCTGGCTGTTCCTGATCTCGATGGCGATGCTCGGGCTCGGGATGGGGATGGGGATGCCGAACCTGACGACGGCGGTGCAGAACGCCGTCGCCTACCGGGAAATCGGCGCCGCCACCGGGGCGATGAACTTCGTCCGCTCGCTGGGCGGCGCGCTGGGCGTGGCGACCTCGGGCGCGATCATGGCGGCGCGGCTGCTGGCCTCGGAGGCGGGCAGCACGGTCGATGTCGGCGCGCTCGCGACACGCGGCACGGCGGCGCTGGCGACGTTCAGCCCGGCGCAGATCGCCGCGGTGAGCAGCGCCTACCGCACCGCCCTGACCGGCTGCTTCCTGCTGAGCGGCGTGGTGATGAGCACGGCTTTCGTCGTCGTGCTGGGGTTGAAGGAACAGGCGCTGCGCGACCGCATCGAGGACGTCCGGCCATGACGGCCCCGGCCCGCCTCGCACCCGCGCAGGCGGCCGGGCTGCCCGCGGAACTGCCCGGCGGACTGCCTGCCGTGCTGTTCCGCGATCCGCGCTTCGTCGTGCTGGACAAGCCAGCGGGGCTCAAGGTGCATGCCGGCCCGGGCGGCGGCGCCAGCGTCGAGGACCTGTTCCCCGCCCTGTCGCGCCGGCGGGACGGGCCGTGGCTGGCGCACCGGCTGGACGCGGACACCGCGGGCTGCCTGGTGATCGCACTGCGGCGCGCGGCCCTGCTGGCCGCGCAGGGGGCGTTCGCGGCCGGGCGTGCGCACAAGACCTACTGGGCGGTGGTCCGCGGCGTGCCGGCGGCGACGGGCGGCGTGATCGAGGGGGCGCTGCTGCGGCGCGCCACCCGCGCAGGCTGGCACATGGCGATCGACCCGGCGGGACAGACGGCTGTCACCGACTGGCGGCTGCGTGGCGCCGGCGCCGGCATTGCCTGGCTGGAACTGCATCCCCGCACCGGGCGGACGCACCAGGTACGCGCGCATTGCGCGGCACTCGGCCATCCGGTGCTCGGCGATCCGGTCTATGGCGGCGGCGATGGGGGTCTGCACCTGCTGGCCCGGGCGATTCGGCTCGACCTCGACCCGCCGGTGGCGGCGACGGCGCCGGTGCCGGCCCACATGTGCGCCGCCCTGGCGGATTGCGGGTGGTCCGGGGCAGGCTGAGGCGCCGCCCACCGTCGGCTTGCAAATATGCAGATATCTTTATATATCGTCCGCCGACCCAAACCAGGAGTGCCCAATGGCTGACGCCCCCGGCTCGCTGACGGCGACGGACTACAAGGTGAAGGACATCAGCCTCGCCGAGTGGGGCCGCAAGGAAATCGCCATGGCCGAGGACGAGATGCCCGGCCTGATGGCGCTGCGCGCCGAATACGGCGCGTCCAAGCCGCTGGCCGGCGCCCGCATCGTCGGCTGCCTGCACATGACCATCCAGACCGCCGTGCTGATCGAGACGCTGACGGCACTGGGCGCGACGGTGCGCTGGTCGTCGTGCAACATCTTCTCGACCCAGGACCATGCCGCAGCCGGCGTCGCCGCGGCGGGCATCCCGGTGTTCGCCTGGAAGGGCATGAACGAGGAGGAGTTCTGGTGGTGCATCGAGCAGACGGTGCGCGGCCCGGACGGCTGGACGCCGAACATGATCCTCGATGACGGCGGCGACCTGACCGCGCTGATGCACCAGAAGTATCCGCGAGATGCTGGCCGACGTGCGCGGCCTGTCGGAGGAGACCACGACCGGCGTGCACCGGCTGTGGGACATGGCGAAGGCAGGCACGCTGCTGGTGCCGGCGATCAACGTCAACGACAGCGTCACCAAGTCGAAGTTCGACAACCTGTACGGCTGCCGCGAAGTCGCTGGTGGACGGCATCCGCCGCGGCACCGACGTGATGATGGCCGGCAAGGTCGCCGTGGTCGCCGGCTTCGGCGATGTCGGCAAGGGCTCGGCCGCGTCGCTGCGCAACGCCGGCTGCCGCGTGATGGTGACCGAGGTCGATCCGATCTGCGCGCTGCAGGCGGCGATGGAAGGCTACGAGGTCGTGACGATGGAGGACGCCGCGCCGCGCGGCGACATCTTCGTGACCGCCACCGGCAACGTCGACGTGATCACCATCGACCACATGCGGGCGATGAAGCACCGCGCCATCGTCTGCAATATCGGCCACTTCGACAGCGAGATCCAGATCGAGGCGCTGCGCAACTACACGTGGGAGAACGTCAAGCCGCAGGTGGACGAGGTGGTGTTCCCCGACGGCAAGCGGCTGATCGTGCTGTCGCGAGGGCCGGCTGGTGAACCTGGGCAACGCCACCGGCCATCCGAGCTTCGTGATGAGCGCCAGCTTCACCAACCAGGTGCTGGCGCAGATCGAGCTGTGGACCGCGCCGCCGGGCAAGTACGAGCGCCAGGTCTACACCCTGCCCAAGCAGCTGGACGAGAAGGTGGCCGCGCTGCATCTGGCCAAGGTGGGGGCGACGCTGACCCAGCCTGACGCCGAAGCAGGCCGAGTATATCGGCACCACCGCCGCGGGTCCGTTCAAGCACGATCTCTACCGCTACTAACTCAGGTGAGGGTTCAAGGCCGCCGCACAGACTGTTGACCGCCATCGGGAATGTCATCGCGTAGTCATGCCCTCGTGCTGGAAGCAGGCCGCGACCCGGCTTAACTGAGCGGCAACCGGACGGGGCTTAAGACGTTGCGCATTTCCCGCCCGGTTGCGTGCCAGAACCGCCAGGATTAAGCCGATGATGATGCTTCCAGCCACCCTGCCCCGCACCGAGGCCGTGCGACGGGCCTTGCGCACCTGCACCGACGAGCGGTCGGCCTGGGACCTGCTGTTCCTCGAGGCGTGGGAGCTGGAGCCGGCGCCAGGTGCGGCCGCGGCGCTGCGGGTGGGTCAGATCCGGCGCGCCAACCCCGAGCTTGCGGCCGCCGTGCGGGCCGAGATCGCCGGCGGGCGGAGCGTGACGACGCGCTGACGCGGCGCGGTCCGTCGGCGGCACCGTCCGCCCGGCAAGGCGGCCGCCGATACGCTTGTCTCGGCGCAGCATGCAGCGTATGCGGCGTGCTCCGGCGGGCATGAGGCAGGGGCGAGCACCGATGGTTTGGCGGCGATGACCGTGGCCGTGGCGGCCGATGCGCGGAAGGCCGCCCCGGGCGTCGGCGCGCTCATGGCGGTCCTGGGCGTGGTGTATGGCGATATCGGCACCAGCCCGCTCTATGCCTTCAAGGCCAGCCTGCAGATGTTTCAGGGCATCACCATCGGCCCCATGGAGATGCTGGGCGTCCTGTCGCTGATCTTCTGGTCGCTGATCCTGATCGTCACCATCAAATACGTCATGCTGGTGATGCGCGCCGACAACCGCGGCGAGGGCGGCATCCTGGCGCTGATGGCGCTGGCGCAGCGCGTCTCGGTCGGGGCGCGCGTGCGCAAGCTGCGCTGGCGCTGGTCGGCATCGCCGGCGCCTGCCTGTTCTTCGGCGACGGCGTGATCACGCCGGCGATCTCGGTGCTGTCGGCGGTCGAGGGGCTGGAGGTCGTCCACCCCGGAGCTGCAGGAATACGTGCTGCCGATCTCGGCGGTCATCATCGTCGTGCTGTTCGCCGTGCAGTGGCGCGGCACCGGCAGCGTCGGGCCGGGTGTTCGGCCCGGTGATGGTGGTGTGGTTCCTGGTGCATCGGCGTGCTCGGGCTGCTGGCGCAGATCGTCGCGCCATCCCTTCGTGCTGGCGGCGCTCTCGCCCGAGCTACGCGGATTGCGCTGTGCGTGCATCATAAGGCACTCGCCTTCGTCGTGCTCGGCGCGGTGGTGCTGTGCGTCACCGGGGCCGAGGCGCTGTATGCCGACATGGGCCATTTCGGCGCGCGTCCGATCCGGACTGCCTGGGCTGTGCTTCGTGCTGCCGTGCCTGGTGCTGAACTACTTCGGCCAGGGCGCGCTGGTGCTGCGCAACCCGCCGCGATCGCAGAACCCGTTCTTCCTGATGGCGCCGCACTGGCTGCGGCTGCCGATGGTGGTGCTGGCGACCGTCGCGACCGTGATCGCCAGCCAGGCGGTGATCTCCGGCGCCTACTCGATGGCGCGCCAGTGCATGCAGCTCGGCTTCCTGCCGCGCATGACGGTGCGCCACACCTCGACCACCGAGGAAGGGCAGATCTACGTGCCGCAGGTCAACACCGCGCTGGTGGTCGGCGTGCTGGTCCTGGTGTTCGCCTTCAAGACCAGCGACAACCTGGCCGCGGCCTACGGCATCGCGGTCACCGGCACGTTCATGTGCACCTGCGTGCTGGCGATGGTGGTGTTCCGCCGGCAGTTCCACTGGTCGCGCGCGCGCCGCGATCGGCGTGTTCGGCGGCTTCTTCGCTGATCGACCTGCGTGTTCTTCGCCGCCAACGCGCTGAAGGTCCCGGAGGGCGGCTGGGTGCCGCTGGTGCTCGGCATCGGCGCTGACCGCGCTGATGACGTCCTGGAAGCGCGGCCGCGACCTGCTGCTGGCGCGCTGGCAGCAGGACAGCCTGCCGCTGGCCTCGTTCCTCGCGCGGCTGCCGCAGTCGCGCACCGTGCGGGTGCCGGGCATGGCGATGTTCCTGACCGGCAACCCGGACTACGTGCCGGCCGCGCTGCTGCACAACCTGAAGCACAACAAGGTGCTGCACGAGCGGGTGCTGTTCGTGACGGTGCAGAACGTGGACGAGCCGGAGGTGCGGCCCGACCGAGCGCACCGAGGTCGCCGAGCTGGCGCCCGGCATCCACCGGGTGAGTCTGCGCTACGGCTTCATGGAAAGCCCCAACATTCCGCGCGACGCTGGAGGACCTGAACAGCCGCGGCGTCGCCGTTCGATCCGATGCAGGCGAGCTATTTCCTCGGCCGCGAGGTCCTGGTGCCGGCGATGGTCGCCGAAGCTGCCGATCTGGCGGCTGTGGCTGTTCCTGGTGATGGCGCGCAACGCCGTGTCCGCCACCGAGTTCTTCCGCATCCCGAGCGACCGGGTGGTGGAACTCGGCGTCAGGGTGGCGATCTGACCCTTTGCCTGCTCAGGCAGCGTCACGGTCCGCCGCCTCCTGCCGGATCGCGCCACCCCTCCACCTCGGTGCTCATCCCCAGCCGGATGTTACGGTCCCGGCGGTTCCCGTAACGCCGGATCACCGATTCTAACGTTGCGGTAATGTTAAGGAGGGGGCTGGCGATAGGTTCGACAGTCTAATGCATGGGGATGGTATCGGATTCGCCGCTCATCCCAATGGTTGTCGGGCCAACTTTCTTCGACGCGAAGTCGCAACCATTCGTCTTCCGTTGCGTTCATGACTTCGCCGGGACTCGGGATCGATGCCGTAGTGTCAGCTTCGGCCGGACAGGCCGAAGTACCAACATACCGGGTCGCGATGATCGTCCGTAACGATAGCCGAACCGGTGAGACGGAAGCGTCCGCTAATAATAAAGAAACCGTAATGTGTTGCCACCGAATGCAACCTTGAGTAGAGTGGTTGGGAAAATAACGTCGGCCGGCACGGTGCCGCCCGACCCGCAGAAGGTCCTCCTCAATGAGCGCTGATCAATCCGAATCCCTGGCCGGGATCCTCCGCACCGCGATCGTCGAACTCGTGCGTCGCGACGGGCCCGATCTGTCCGCCCGCCAGCTTGCGGTGTTCCTCAACAGCTACCTGGAGACGGAAGCGCAGACCGTGCGCGGCCTCGCCGCCCGCCTTGCGGTCTCGAAGCCCGCGATCACGCGCGCGCTCGACCGCCTTGCCGAATTCGACCTGATCCGCCGCAAGATCGATCCGCTGGATCGCCGCAGCGTGCTGGTTCAGCGCACCGCGACCGGCCAGTCGTTCATGCGCGACCTGCGCGGCATCCTGCGCAGCGCCGCCCAGGTGAAGCCGGAACCGTCGGTCACCAATGGCCGCAATCGCCACGTCGAGATGCGCACGTCGCACTGACCGCCACGGCGCCGACCCAGGACGGGTCCATCGTCCGGTCCTGGGTCGTCGGCGACGCCGCGGCGTGAACAAGCGACCGCGCCATCCCGTCAACTTTTAGTTGATTTATGCCCGCCGCGGTTTGGCGCCGGTTCATTCCGGCCGGGGCTTGTGACGGGACGGCGCGACGTCGGTTCCGGTCACGCCGGCGTGCGCAAGCCTTGCAAGCTGCTCGGGCTCATACCCCAGCAACGTCGCCAGCACGGCATCGGTGTGCTCGCCCAGCGTCGGTGCCGGGCAGTCGATGGCGTAGGGCGAACCACCCTCGCGGAACGGCAGAACCGATTGCGGGAACGCACCGATATAGCGGCGCGGGCAAGCCTGCCAATAGCCGCGCGCAAGCAACTGCGGATCGTCGAACAGCGCGAAGGGCGCGCGCGCCACGCCTGCCGCGACGCCTGCCGCCTGCAAGGCCAGCATCGCACGGTCAGCCACCTGCGTTGCCGTCCACGCCGCCAGCGGCGCCTCGACGGCCGCCGGATCGCCCAATCGGGCAGTGGTATCGAGCGAGGCAAGCTCGGGGCGCCCGATCGTGCGCGCGCAGGCCTGCCACATCGCGTCGTCCGTGACCGCGACCGCGAGCCACTCATCCCCGGCGCGGCATTGGAACAACCCATGCGGCGCATGATCCGGATGCCGGTTGCCGGTGCGCGACGGCGCCTGCCCGGCTGAGCACGCGATCAGCGCCGGCGCCGCCATCGGCAACATGCACTCAACCTGCGACAGGTCGATATGCTGTCCCTCGCCGGAGCGGCGGCGATGCAGCAGCGCCACCAGCAGCGCCGCCGCGGCGTTCAGGCCGCCGGTCGCATCGCCATAGGCGATGTGCCCCATCACCGGCGGATCTCCGGTCCGTCCCGCCAGCGTCGGCAGCCCGGACGCGTGCTCCAGCGTGGAACCATAGGCGCGACAGTCCCGCCACGGACCCGCGCTGCCAAAGGCGCACATCGACGCCATGACCAGCGTCGGATTGACCGCGCTCAGGCTGGCATAGTCGAGCCCGAGCTTGGGCAACACGTCGGCCGCGTAGTTCTCCACCACTGCATCGGCGCCGGCGACCAGCCCCTTCAACGCCGCCACGCCATCGGGATGCGTCAGGTCGAGCGTGATGCCGAGCTTGCTGCGGTTGAGTGCATTGAAGCGCCCGGTCTTCTCGTACTGGCGTTCGGCAGCGGCACCCGGCCGGTTGTCGACGCCGCGCCACCAGTCGGCATAGGCGCAGGCTTCCACCTTGACGATCGTCGCCCCGAGGTCCCCCAGCATCCGTGTGGCCAGCGGCCCCGCCCAGCCCATCGAAAGGTCGATGACGCGGACGCCGTCCAGCATCTTCTTCGCGAGTTCCTGCCCCGCGGCAGGCGGGCGCCGCGGCGCCGGGGACGCTTCGCCGATAGCCGGGACAAGGCCCCCCCGGCGCGGCGGCGTGCGTGTCAGGTGCAACGGTGAGGCCGGCCCTTCCACCGCGCGCTCGCCCACCGCGATACGGCCGATGATGCCGCGCGACCGCAACGGGCCGCAGGCCAGGATGTCGGCCATCGACGGCACCGGAACGATCGGCAGCTTGCGGGCCAGCGCCTGCTCGAACCAATGCGCCACGGTGCGCTCGGCGAGCTTCGGCATGAACCGCGCCTCCAGCATCGCGGCGTGCGGCGCCCGCTCCATCCCCAGCAGCATATCGGGGTGGCTGGCAAGGTCGTCCAAGCCCAGCATCAGGCAGAAGCCCTGCCACTGCAGCGGGGTCACCAGCGTCACGCCGAGCCAGCCGTCCTTCGCCGGATAGATGCCCACCGGATAGGTCGGCCAGAAGCGGTTGATGCCGACCCGGTCCTGCCCGGCACCGCGCACCCAGGCATCGGACGTCTGCAGTTCGGCGTAGGCGATGCAGGATTCGAAAACGCTCACCTCCAGCCGCCGCCCGGTGTCGCCGGCCGCGCGCGCGACCAGGGCGGCCATGACGGCGCTGAAGCCGGTGATCCCGCCGATCACCGCCGCCTGGAAGTCGGGCGCCACCAGCGGCGGCCCCTCGGCGGGGCCGACCAGATGCACCATGCCCGCCAATGCGCGGCACACCATGTCGCCGCCGCGAAATCCCGCATACGGCCCGCTGTCGCCGAACCAGGAGATGTCCGCCACGACCAGTCCCGGATTGGCGGCGCGTGCCGCGCCCAGATCGGCCCCCGGCTCACCCGCCGAGGCGATGCACACATCGGCGGTTTCCAGCAGCGCCGCCGCATCCTGCGTCGTGCTGCGCTTGCCGAAGTTCAGGAACGCGAACCAGGCGCTGTCGTCGGTGCCGGGGATCAGCGGCGCCGCGCGGCGGCCGGGATCGCCCGCCGGCGGCTCGACCTTGATGACCTCGGCGCCGAAATCCGCGAGCAGCCGCGCGCAGTACGATGCCGCGGGCAGGTGGCCGATCTCGACGACGCGCAGCGCGGACAGCGGCACTTCGTTCTCCTCCCGGATGCGCTCTGGCGGCGCCGGGGCCAAGATTAACGGCAACGGCGGGGCGGTGTAGAGTCTCGTGGCCAAGGGCCGGCACGGCCTCGCAACGGGAGACGTCGCATGAGCTGGCAGCCGGAACTGGAAGAACTGCGCCTGCGGGAATCCCTCGCGCGCCAGATGGGCGGTCCCGACAAGGTGAAACGCCAGCACGATGGCGGGCGGCTGACGGTGCGTGAGCGCATCGACCGGCTGCTCGATCCCGCGAGCTTCCACGAGCTCGGCGCAATCGCTGGCAAGGCGGAGTACGACGCCGAGAACAACCTGCGCAGCTTCTCCCCCGCAAACTGCGTGTTCGGGCGTGGCACGATCGACGGCAGGACCGTCGTTGTGGTCGGCGACGACTTCACCGTGCGCGGCGGATCGGCGGATGCGACGATCAAGGAAAAGACGCTGATGGCCGAGCAGATGGCCAATCAGTTCCGCCTGCCGATCATCCGGGTGATCGAGGGCTCGGGCGGCGGCGGCTCGGTCAAGACGATCGAGACCAGGGGCCGCGCCAATCTGCCCGGCGGCGTCGGCGGCACGCTGTCCTATCACTTCGCCACCGCCAATCTGGGCGTCGTGCCGGTGGTCGCGCTGGGTCTCGGATCGGTCGCCGGGCTCGGCGCGGCGCGGCTCGCCGCCAGCCATTATTCGGTAATGACGAAATCATCGGCGATGTTCGTCGCCGGGCCGCCCGTGGTGGCGCGGCTGGGCCAGAACCTCGGCAAACAGGAACTCGGCGGCTGGGAAATCCAGACCCGCTGCGGCGCCGTCGATCATGCGACCGACACCGAGGACGAAGCCTTTGAAGCGGCCCGCCGCTTCCTGTCGTATCTGCCAAGCTCGGTCCATGGCCTCCCGCCGGTGACCGAAGCGACCGACGATCCCGAGCGGCGCGACGAGAGTTTGATGACCGTCATCCCGCGCGACCGGCGCAAGGTCTACAAAACCCGCCCGATCATCGAGACGCTGATGGATCGCGGCAGCTTCTTCGAGATGGGCCGCAATTTCGGCCGCTCGGTGATCACCGGCCTCGCGCGCCTGGAGGGCCGCCCGGTCGCCGTGATGGCGAGCGATCCGTATCACTATGCCGGCTCCTGGACCGCCGATGCCTGCGCCAAGGTGGTGCGCTTCGTCGACCTGGCCGAAACCTTCCACCTGCCCGTCGTCTACCTGATGGACTGCCCCGGCTTCCTGATCGGACTGGAGGCGGAAAAGGCCGCCACCATCCGGCTTGGCGTGCGCGCCATGACGGCGGTGAACCAGACCACGGTGCCATGGTGCACCATCGTCATGCGCAACTCCTTCGGCGTGGCCGGTGCCGTGCATCAGCCCGCCGGCCGGCTCTCGCTGCGCTATGCGTGGCTCTCGGCGTATTGGGGTTCGCTGCCGCTGGAGGGCGGCATCGAGGCCGCCTACCGCGCCGATATCGAGGCGGCCGACGATCCGGTCGCCAAGCTGCGGGAGATCGAGGACCGGTTGAACAAGCTGCGCTCGCCGTTCCGCACCGCCGAGACCTTCTGGGTGGAGGAGATCATCGACCCGCGCACCACCCGCCCGCTGCTGTGCGACTTCGCCCGCCTGGCCGCCCCGCTGCTCACCCCCGGTCCGTCCGCCTTCCCGATGCGCCCCTGACCCGATTCGTCCCCGACCCGGTTTGCCTCTGAAAGGACCTGAAATGGCCGAAACGAAAGTGCCGTCCGAACTCAACGGCACGGTCTGGAAGATCGAGGTCGCGGTGGGCGACCGCGTCGCCGAGGGCGACACGCTGATCCTGCTCGAGTCGATGAAGATGGAGATCCCGGTTGCCGCCCCCTGCGACGGCGTGGTCAGCGCGATCCTGGTGCGGGAGGAACAGGCGGTCGTCGAAGGCGAGACACTGGCGGTGGTGAGCGGCTGACCGGTGCCGCCGCGCCGCATCCTGATCGCCAATCGCGGCGCCGTCGCGGCCCGCATCATCCGCGCCGCCCACGCGCTCGGCCTGCAGGCGATCGCCGTCTATTCGGATGCCGATGCCGGGCTGCCCTATCTGCAGGCAGCGGATGAGGCGCATCGCCTGGGTCCGCCGCCACCGCGCGAGAGCTATCTCGATCAGGACCGCCTGCTGGCAGTCGCCCGAGACGCGCGCGCCGATGCGGTGCATCCCGGTTACGGCTTCCTCAGCGAGAATGCCGGCTTCGCACGCCGGGTGATCGAGGCGGGCATGGTGTTCATCGGCCCATCGCCCGACCTGATCGCGGCGATGGGCGAAAAGACCAGGGCCCGCGCGCTGATGGGCGAACGCGGCCTGCCGCCGGCGCGCGGCTCCGGGATCCTGGCCGACGCCGATGCCGCGATACTGGCGGCGGCGGAGATCGGCTTTCCGGTCCTGGTCAAGCCCGCCGGCGGCGGCGGCGGCATCGGCATGCTGGCGGCGCACGACGAAGCCTCGCTGCGCACCGCCGTCGAGCGTGCCCGCACGATGGCGGCGCGCAGCTTCGGCGATGGCGCCGTCTATCTCGAGAAACTGATCGAGCGCCCGCGCCACATCGAATTCCAGGTGCTCGGCGACCGGCACGGAGCGGTGCGGCACCTGTTCGAGCGTGATTGCTCGGTGCAACGGCGCCACCAGAAGGTCATCGAGGAGAGCCCGGCCCCCGGCATCCGCCGTGACGTCTTGGATCCGCTTGCGACGCGCATCGCCGCCGTGCTTGCCGGCCTCGGCTACGACAGCGTCGGCACGGTCGAGATGCTGCTCGGCGCAGACGGCGCCTTCAGCTTTCTGGAAATGAACACGCGACTTCAGGTGGAGCACGCGGTGACCGAGATGGTTGCCGGCGTCGATCTCGTCGCGGCACAGATCCGCGCGGCCTTCGGCACGCCGCTCGCCGACATCGTGGGCGATGTCGCGCTGGCCGGGCATGCGATCGAGGCGCGCATCTACGCCGAGGACCCGAGGACCTTCTATCCCTCGCCCGGCGTGCTGCACCGCTTCGCTCCGCCCGCCGCACGTGCCGACCTGCGTATCGAGACGGGTTATGCCGAGGGCTGCACCGTCACGCCGTTCTACGATCCGTTGCTGGCAAAAGTGATCGCGCATGCGCCGACCAGGGACGCGGCGATCGACGCCCTGTCCGAAGCGCTCTCGGCATTCCGGGTCGAAGGCGTGAAGTGCAACATCCCGTTCGTGCAGCGGATGCTGGCCGATCCCGCCTTTCGCGCCGGTGATGTGCACACCGGTATGGCGGTTCAGAAGTAGTGCCAGACATTCGACGCCCGCGCCTCCTCCGGCGCGCCATCGAATACGATGCGGCCATTGTTCATGATGACGACGCGATCGGCGATGCGCATCGCCGCCGCGACATTCTGCTCGACCAGGATCGCCGTCACGCCATGCGCGCGGCATACGTCGCGTACCTGATCGAACAGCCGCTCGACCAGATTCGGCGCCAGTCCGATCGACGGCTCGTCCAGCAGCAGGCAGCGCGGCGTGCCCAGGATGGACAAACCGAAGGCCAGCATCTGCTGCTGTCCTCCGCTCATGCTGCCGGCGCGCGTGGACCGTCGTTCCTCCAGCACCGGAAACAGCCGATAGATGCTGTCCGGCGTGAACATCGCCGCCCCGCGGACATTGCGCGCCGCGACCACATCGACATTCTCCGCCACCGTCAGGTCCGGGTAGATGCCGCGCCCTTCCGGCAGCAGCCGCAGGCCGCCGCCGACCCGCTCGGCCGTACTCATCCTGTCGATCGGGCGGCCGTCGAAGGCGATGCTGCCACGACGCGCCGGGATCAGCCCCATCAGGGTCTTCAGCGTCGTCGTCTTGCCTGCACCATTATGGCCGAGGAACGCCAGGATGCTGCCGGAATCGAGCGTGAACGACACCTCCTCGATCACCGTCTTGGCGCCGTAGCCGGCGGCCACGCCGGTCAGTTCAAGCAGTTTCACAGGGCACCGCCGAAATAGATCTCCGCCAGCGCCGGATCGGCGATGATCTCGGCGGGGGTGCCGCGTGCCATCAGATGCCCCTGGTGCAGGAACAGGACGTCGTCGGCGATCTGCTGCACCACGCGCGTGTTGTGCTCCACCACAAGCAGCGTCTTTCCCTCGGTCTGGAGGCGGCGCAGCAGGGCCATGACCGCATCGAGCGCCCCGGCTGCCAGGCCCGACGCCGGCTCGTCGAGCAGCAGCAGCTCCGCACCCGTCGCCAGCACCCGCGCGATGGTCAGCAGCTTCTGCTCGCCATAGGACAGGTTGCGCACGTAATCGCCGGCGCGCGCGCCAAGCCCGACATGATCCAGCGTCGCCCGCGCCGCCTCGCGCAGCCGGCGCTGCGTGCGTGCGGTGTGCAGCGGGCGGAACAGCGCCGGCAGCAGGCTCTCGCCCGCCTGGTGCGGCATCGCGATCAGCACGTTGTCGAGCGCCGTCAGGTCCTGGAACAGCCGCAGGTTCTGGAAGGTGCGCGCGATGCCGGCGTGCACGATCTGCTGCGGCCGCACGCCGTCCAGGCTTGCCCCGCGAAACGCCACGTGCCCGGTATCGGGCCGCAGGAAGCCGGTGATGACGTTGAAGATCGTCGTCTTGCCTGCGCCGTTCGGCCCAACGAGGCAGGTGATGCGCCGCTCGCTGATGCCGAAGTCGGTGTCGCGCAGCGCCTGCAGGCCGCCGAAGCTCTTGTTCACGCCGCTGACCTGCAGATAGTCGGTCACAGCCGCTCGCCCACCAGACCCTGCGGACGGAACAGCATGAACGCGATCAGCAGCGCCCCGTAAAGCAGCTGCCGCACCGCCGCGGCGATGGTCGTCGGGATCGCCACCAGGGTCAGCAGTTGCGGCAGGGCCAGCAGCACGAACGGCCCGATGATCGAGCCGCGCAGCGTCCGTGCCCCGCCCACCACGACCATCGTCAGCATCAGAACGGACGCATCGAGATCGAAGCTCGATGGATCGATGAAGCTGAGGAAGCACGCATAGATCCCGCCGGCGCAGCCGACGAACGCGCCGGCCAGGGCGGCGGCGGAAACCTTGGCCCGCAGCACCGTCTTGCCGGCGGCCGCGACCGCAAGCTCATCTTCGCGGATGGCCCGCAGCTTGCGCCCGAACGGGGACCGCATCACCAGCCAGAAGCACAACGCCCCCAACCCCGCAAAAGCCGTGGACAGGATCAGGAACTGCCAGGTTTCCTCGACCGAGATGCCGAACAGGACCGGCGGCGGTATGCCCGGCAATCCGTTGGCGCCGCCGGTCCCGGCGGTCCAGTTGGTGAACACCGCGGTGGCCAGCAGTTGTATCCCGAACGACGTCACCACGAAGTAGTCGCCGGCGACCCGCAGACTGGGCAGCGTCAGCAGCACGTTCAGCAGCACGCAGCACGCCGCCGCAATCGCCAGTGCGGGCAGGAACCCCATCACGTCCTGCATCAGCATGTAGGCAACGATGTAGGCGCCGACACCGAACACCGCCGCCTGCGAGACCGAGAAGATGCCGACGATGCCGACCAGGAGATTGGTCGACAGCGCCGCCAGCACATAGATCTCGGCCAGCACGAGATAGCTGTACAGGAAGTCCATGCGTCAGCCGCTCACGAACAGTCCGCGCGGGCGGAACAGCATGAAGATGACGAAGATGAAAAAGGTGATGCCGATGCTCCATTCGCCCGGGATCACCAGCAGCGACAGGTTCTGCACCACGGCGATCGCCAGCGACAGCAGGAAGGCACCGCTGATGCTGCCGACGCCGCCGGCGATCATCGCGATGGTCGCCGTCAGCAGCACGGTGATGCCGCCATAGGGCTGCAGCCCCAGATCCAGCGGCACCAGTATCCCCGGCAGGCAGACGATGGCCGATGCGATGGCGATCACGATCAGATGCACATCCGCCGGCTTGAGCCGCGTGATCTCCGCCAGGAACGGGTTGGACGCGACCGCCCGTATCCGCTTGCCCAGCAGCGTACGATGCGCGAACCACAGCAGACCCAGATAGGCCAGGACGCCGACGATCAGCGTCATTACTTGCGGCGCGGTCAGGGCGACGCCGCCCAGGCTGATGGTGCGACCTACCCAGGCTTGCGGGAATTGCAGGATGTCGGGCGAATAGACGGCCGCGACCACGTTCTGGATCACCGAGAGCGCACCGAGCGACGCGATCAGCACCACCAGATGGGTCGCGTGGCGCCGCTCCAGCGAGCGATACAGGAAGTGCTGGATCGCCGCCCCCAACGCGGTGGCCGCGATCATGGCGCAGCAGCAGCGCCAGCGGGTCGGGCATGCCGTGCGACACCGCCGACCATGCCACGTAGCCGCCCAGAGTATAGACGCCGGCGTGGGCGACATGAAAGATCCGCGTCGTCGAATAGATCAGCGAGAAACTGATCGCCACCATCCCCAAGGCGCAGCCGGTGACCAGCCCGTTGACGAGCAGTTGGAGCGTGAGCACGGCGCGGTGTACGGCGCGACGGCGGTCAATCGGCCTTCATCTGGACGATGGTGACGTCCTTGCCGTCCTTCATCTCATTGATGTCGATCGGCGCGGTCGCGGTGTTGGTCTTGAACTCCATCGGGATCAGGCCCTGGAAGCTGCCGATCGCGAACAGCGCGGTGCGCATGTTCTCGCCGGTCACGGGCTGCTTCTCGCTCAGCACCTTGGCGAGCGTGGTCAGGATGATCTCGGTCGCGTTGTAGTACTGGCGGGCGAAGAAATCCATGTCGGCGCCGTATTTCGCCTTGAAGGCCGCGGCCAGCGCCGGCGGCGCGTCGATATGGACCTGCGTGTGCGTCAGCCCGGTGGATGCCGGATCGGCGATCGCCGCCGGATCGGCCATGAAGCTGGTGCCGGCCACCAGGAACGGCGGGTTCATCTGCTTGAGCTGATCGGCCAGCGGAACCATGCCGGCGGTGATGGTCACAAACAGGACATCCGGCTTGGCCGCCGCCAGCTTCAGCAGTGCGGGGCGGTAATCCGTCTGCCCGAACTGCACCGGCTCCTGCGCCAGGATCGTGCCGCCCGCCTTGGCGAAGTCCTTGACGAAATCATCGCGCGCGCCGATCCCGGCGGCATCGTTCTCATACAGCACCGCCGCCGTCTTCTTGCCGTGCGCCATCAGGTATTTCACCATCACGGTGACTTCGTCGCCCGAGCTTGGGATGGTGTTCACCAGATAGGGCGATGCGGTGCCCAGCTTGTCGGACTGCGCGCCGGCATTGATCATCAGCACCTTCTTGCGCGTCGCCAGCGGCGCCATCGCCAGCGACGGACCGGAATAGCCGGTGAAGATCACCGGCACATGCTGCAGATCGACCAGCTTGTTGAACGACAGGATCGACTGGTCGGGCTTGGCCTGATTGTCCTCGAACAGCACCTCGACCTTGCGGCCCTCCACGCCGCCCTTGGCGTTGGCCTGGTCGATGGCGAACTGGATGCCGCGCTGCTCCTGCGTGCCGACCACGGCACCCGGCCCGGTCAGCGGAATGATCGCGCCGAAGCGGATCGGCTCGTCGGCGTTGCCGCGTCCGACCCACAAGCCTGCTATCAGCACGGCGCAGGCGAGTCGAATTCCCCAACGCATGGCGCGTCCCCCTCGGTCGTCTTCGCGGTTATTGGGCTGGAAGCTAGTGCGCGCAGTCTCGCAGGGTCAACCCAGGGCTCTAACTCTTGACGCCAAGACCTCGCATGAAACGGTCACGGATCTGCGGCGGATCGCGCTCGGTCGTGTCGTGCGGCTTCTCGTTGTCGATGCGGCAGCCGATCACCCATGGACCGTCCTCGGCCAGTGCGCGGTCGATCTGTTCTTCCCAGTCGCCCTCGTCCGCCGCCCAGCTGCTCTGCGCCAGCCCCGCGCCGCGCGCCACGGCAACCAGGTCGGTGCCCAGCGCCGAGGCCGCCGGCTGCCCGCCGGTGATCTGGTAGGTGCCGTTGTCCAGCAGCACGATGGTCAGGTTGCGCGGACGCTGCGCGGCGATGGTGGACAGCGCGCCGAGCTGCATCAGCATCGAGCCGTCGCCCTCCAGCGCGATGACGCGCCGCCTGGGCTGCGCCAGCGCAACCCCGAGCGCGATCGGGCAGGCCAGGCCCATGCTGCCCAGCATGTAGAAGTTCTGGGCCCGCCGCTCGGCCGCCCACAGGTCGAAGTTGCTGTAGCCGATGCCGCCGATCACCGCCTCCTCGTGGTGCAGCCGGCGCACCATGCGGCTGATCAGGTCGAAGCGGTTCATCACGCGCGCAGCGTCACGGGTGATTGGATGGTTGGCGCTCATGCCTGGAACACCTTTCCGCCGGTCAGCAACGGCGAGAGGATGAAGGTGACCGGCGCCTGCGTCGCGACCGCCTGCCGGATGCTGCGATCCAGCACGAATTCGGTCTCCTCCAGCCGCGTCAGCGTATGGTGCTCCATCGCCAGCGCGTCCAGGACCGGCCGCATGGTGCGCGCCACCAGCGCCTGCCCGATATTGAATTCGCCCAGCGTGCCGCGCTCGCTCACCATCATCAGCACCGGCAGCTGGTACGGCACCGCCAGCGACGCGATCACGTTCGGCAGCGTGGCGAAGCCGCTGGTCTGCATCAGCACGATGCCACGCATCCCGCCCATCCAGGCGCCGGCGACGATCCCGACCGCCTCCTCCTCCCGCGTCGTCGCGAAGGCGGTGAAGAAGCCGTCGGCGTGCACGCCCTCGATCAACGGGCGCAGCACGTTGTCCGGCACATAGGTCACCAGCTTCACGTCGTGCCGCTTGAGCACGTCCAGCACGATGCCGTGCCAGGTATCCATCGGCATGCCGCTTTCCCCCATCGCATGTGCCATTTTGCGCCAGTCGGGGGTCCGGGAAAAGGCCGCCGCCTTGCGCGTCCGCCGCCCGCGCCCTAATCAGGATCGGGAGGCCGAATTGCTCGATCCGTCAAAGACATGGGACGTGCTGGTCGCCGGCGGCGGGAACGCCGCCCTGTGCGCCGCCATCACCGCTCGGCAGGCCGGTGCCAGCGTCCTGCTGGTCGAGCACGCGCCCCGCGCGATGCGCGGCGGCAACAGCCGCCACACCCGCAATCTGCGGGCCATGCACGAAAAGCCCAACGCGGTTCTCACCGACGCCTACCTGGAAGACGAATACTGGGACGACCTGCTGCGCGTGACCGGCGGCAACACCGATGAGCACCTGGCGCGCATGACCATCCGCGCCTCCAGCGGCGTCTTCGACTTCATGCACAACGCCGGCGTGCGCTTTCAGCCGTCGCTGTCCGGCACACTCAGCCTCGGCCGCACCAATGCGTTCTTCCTGGGCGGCGGCAAGGCGCTGGTGAACGCCTACTACCTGACCGCCGAACGGCTCGGCGTCGAGATCCTCTACGACAGCGAGGTGCTGACCCTGCCGATGGACGATGGCACGGTGCGCCGCATCGACATCACCTATCGGGGCTTTCCCGCGACCGTGAATGCGCGCTGCGTGGTGGTCGCCTCGGGCGGGTTCCAGGCCAATCTCGACTGGATGCGAACCTATTGGGGCGATGCGGTGGACAACTTCGTCATTCGCGGCACCCCCTTCAATCGCGGCCGCGTGCTGCGCAACCTGCTCGACCAGGGCGTTGCTCCGGTCGGCGATCCGACCCAGTGCCACGCCGTCGCACTCGATGCGCGGGCGCCGAAATTCGACGGCGGCATCACCACACGTCTCGACAGCGTGCCCTTCAGCATCGTCGTCAACCGCGATGGCGAACGCTTCTATGACGAAGGCGAGGATTTCTGGCCGAAGCGTTACGCCATCTGGGGCCGCCTGATCGCGCAGCAGCCCGGCCAGATCGCCTATTCGATTCTCGACCAGAAGGCGGTGATGCTGTTCATGCCGTCGGTCTATCCGGCCGTCCGTGCCGACTCGCTGGGCGAGCTTGCCGAACGTCTCAGCCTCGACCCGGTCAAGCTGGAAGCGACGGTCGCCGCATACAACGCCGCCGTGCGCCTTCGCACCTTCGACAATACGAAGCTGGACGACTGCGCGACCGAGGGACTGACCCCGCCCAAGACGCACTGGGCGCGCACCATCGATACACCGCCCTTCATCGGCTATCCGCTGCGCCCCGGCATCACCTTCACCTATCTCGGCGTGCGGGTGAACGAGCGCGCGCAGGTGATGATGGCGGACGGCAAGCCCGCCGCCAACCTGTTCGCCTCCGGCGAGATCATGGCGGGCAACATCCTGGGCAAAGGCTATCTCGCCGGCTTCGGCATGACGATCGGCACGGTGTTCGGCCGCATCGCGGGACAGGAGGCGGCGAGACATGCGCGCAACTGAGGCTGTCGGCGAAGCGCGCCGCGTCATGGAGATCTGCAACGCCTGCCGATACTGCGAAGGCTTCTGCGCGGTGTTTCCCGCGATGACGCTGAAGAGGGAATTCGCGGACGGCGACCTCTCGTACCTCGCCAATCTCTGCCACGGCTGCCGCGGCTGCTATTACGCCTGCCAGTACGCCCCGCCGCACGAATGGGGCGTCAACGTGCCGGCGACCTTCGCGGTCGTGCGCACCGAAAGCTACGAGGACTATGCCTGGCCGGCGAACTTCGCCGCCTTGTTTCGCCGCAACGGCGTCGTGGTCTCCCTGGCGATCGCCCTCGGCATCGCGCTGGTGCTGCTGCTGGCGATGCGCGCCAATCCGCACGGCGCGCTCACGATAGCCCGGCCGGTGGTGCCCGGCTCGTTCTACGCCGTGATCCCGCTCTGGGCGATGCAGGTCGTCGGCATCGCCAGCTTCGGCTACGCGCTGATCGCACTCGGCATGGGCGCACGCAATTTCTGGCGCGATGCCGGCGCGAAACGGACGGGCGGCGTGGCGCTGGCACTCGCGCTGCGCGACGTGCTGACGCTGCGCAACCTGGGCGGCGGCGGAAATGGTTGCAACGACAACAGCGAGCGGTTCTCGATGAAGCGCCGCTGGCTGCATCATGCGCTGTTCTACGGCTTCATGCTCTGCTTCGCCGCCACCTGCGTCGGCTTCTGGTATGACAGCGTCCTGGGATGGCAGGCACCCTATCCGCTGCTCAGCGTGCCGGTGGTGCTCGGCTCCGTCGGCGGCGTTCTGCTGGTGGTCGGCACGGTCGGCGGCTTCGCCATGCGCCTGGTCGGCGATGCCGCCGTCAGCCCCCGCCAGCTGCTCGGCGCCGATATTGCCATGCTGATGCTGCTCGCCCTGGCGGCGCTGACCGGACTTGGGCTTCTGGCACTGCGCGGCACCGGCGCGATGGGCGTCGCCCTCGCCGTGCATCTCGGCGTGATCCTGGCGCTGTTCGTCACGCTCCCGTACAGCCGCATGGTGCACGGCGTCTATCGCGGCCTCGCCCTGGTGCGCCGGGCGGCCGAGCGGAACCTCGCGCCGGCTAGCGCGGGGGACTGAACCCCAGGATCCGCTCGAACCGCGCGCAATAGGCCGGCCACACCTCGGGGTTCAACAGCCGCGGCGGACGCTTGCCGTCCAGGATGTCGAGCATCTGCTCGGCGGCGATGCGCGCGATGTTGGTGCGCGATTCGACCGTCACCCCGGCGGTGTGCGGGCTGATCACCACGTTGTCGAACGCCATCAGCGGATGGGTGTGCGGCGGCGGCTCCTTCTCCCACACATCCAGCCCGGCACCGGCGATGCGCCGCGCGGCCAGCGCCTCGGCCAGCGCCGCCTCGTCGTGGATGCCGCCGCGCGCCGTGGTGATGAAATACGCGTGCTTCTGCATCAGCGCGTACTGCGCAGCACCGATCATGTTGCGCGTCTCCTTGTTGCGCGGGCAGTTCACCGAAACGTAGTCGGACTGGGCGAGCAGCGCGTCCAGCGCCACCTTCTCGCCGCCGCGCGCGGCGATTTCCTGCTCCGTCAGGTAGGGGTCGTACGCCAGCACCCGCATCCGGAACAGCCCGCGGCAAAGCTCGGCGACCCGCCCGCCGACATTGCCCAGGCCGATGATGCCGACAGTGCGGCCAGTCAGGTCATGGCCGATGAAATCGTTGCGCGGGATGTCGGACCGGCGGCGCATGTAGCGATCGGTCTCGACGATGCGCTTCGACAGCGTCAGCATCATCGCCAGCACGTGCTCGGCGACGGCTTCCTTGTTGCCGCCCGCCTGGTTGACGGCGATCACCCCGGCCGCCGTGCAGGCATCGACATCAACGGTATCGAAGCCGGCGCCGTTCGACGATACGGCCAGCAGGTTCGGCGTGCGCGCCAGCAGCGACGCGGTGGCGTGGTAGTCCATCGCGATCTCGTCGCGTGCCGCGCCGATCTGGTAGGCGTGTGCCGCGGCCAGCACCGGGTCGGCAACGGCTGCCGGGCTGTCGTTCTCCAGCCGGTCCACCTGGATGTCGGGCCTCCGGCCAAGGATCTCCAGGAAGATCGGGGCGGCGACGTATTTGACGTAGAAGACGCGCTTGGTGTTGGGGGCCATCCGGGGTTTCCTCGCTTTGCCGGAAACGTCACAGGCACACCGAATCCCGTCAAGTTCGCGGGCTGGTTTCCCGTCAGGGCGCTCGCCATCTATAGCCGACGCCACAGGAGAACACGGACATGCAAGCAACCCTCAACGGCCGCGTGATCGCCGAGAGCGACGATATCGTCGAAACCGGCGGCTACCACTACTTTCCGGCGCGGACAGTGCGGCTCGAATGGCTCGAGAAGGCGCCGAAGACCGACTCCGATCGCGCCTGCCCGCATGGCGTGCAGTTCTACGACGTGGTCATCGACGGCGTCCGCCACAATCGCGCCGCGTGGTCGTACGAAGCGCCCCGGCCGACCATGCAGCAGGTCGGGGGACGCTTCGGGTTCTGGGAAGACGTGCGGGTCGGCTGACCAGCCGGCGCGTCAGCGCGCCATCAGCGCCCCGCCGCCCACGCGCCGGCCGCGCGGCACCGGATGGATGCTGGTCGCAGCCGTCGCGACCACGCGCTCCGCGATCACCTGCGCGGTCGCAGCCGACAGCGTCCAGCCCAGGTGACCGTGACCGGTGTTGTAGAACACGCCGGGGCGCTTTCCCGCCTGCACGCGCGGCATCATGTCGGGCATCATCGGGCGCAGGCCGGCCCATGGCGTGACGCGGTCGGTATCGACGCCGGGGAACAGCGCGCGGGTCCAGTCCACCAGCGGGCGGATGCGGTCGGCGCGAATGTCGCGGTTGGCGCCGTTGAACTCGGCCGTGCCGGCAACGCGGAAGCGGTTGGCGCCCAGGCGGCTGGTGACGATCTTGGCCTTGTCGTCGAGCAGGCTGACCCAGGGCGCCGCCGCGCGGCTCGCCTCGTCGTCCAGGGCGACGGTGATCGAGTAGCCCTTCACCGGGTAGACGTTCACCCGGTCGCCCAGCATCGCCGCGAACTGCCGGCTGGCGATGCCCGCGCAGATCACCACGGAATCGGATCGCACGGTCGCGGCCTCCCCGCCGCCGACCGGCGACCAGCGGGTCTCGATCCCGCCCTTCACCGAACGGACCGAGGAGATCGCGGCGTCGTTGAGGAACACCGCGCCACGGCGGACGCAGGCGTCGGCAAGGCCGCGGGTGAACTTGTGAATGTCGCCGGTGGAATCGGAGGGCGTGAAGAAGCCGCCGAAATAACGGCCGTGCAGCGTCGGCTCGATCGCGCGGATCTCCTCGGGCGTCACGGCGCGGCGATCCAGGCCGCCCTCGTGAAGCAAGGCGTTGGTCTTGGCCGCCGCGTTGAAGCTGGCGCAGTCGCGGTAGACGTGCAGGATGCCGCGGCGCTGCAGGTCGAAGTCGATGTTCTCGCGCTCGGCGACCGAGAACAGGTGCTCGCGCGCGGCGATCGCAAGCCGCGTCGTTTCAATGGTGTTGTGGCGATAGCCGCCGATATTGCCGACGAATTCCGCGAGCCAGGAATACTTGTGAAAGCCGGGCCTGGGGTTCAGCAGCAGCGGCGCGTCCTGGCGGAACATCCATTTGATGCCCTTCAGGATGGTCGCCCAGCTGTTCCACACCTCGGCGTTGCAAGCCGACAGCTGACCGCCGTTCGCGAAGGAGGTTTCCATCGCCGGATAGCGGTTGCGGTCGATGACAGTCACCTTGCAGCCACGATCGAGCAACGCATAGGCGGTGGTGACACCGGTGATGCCGGCGCCGACGACGGTGACATGGGGCACGATGGGGATCCTTCGCGGCTGGACACAGGAACCGGGGCGATCCCCGATCCGATAGGTCCCCATCTGTCATTTTGCCTGAGAGCTTACCCGTCGTAACGGGCTTCCCCTTCGGCGGACGCCGCGAAGCGTCTCTCTCCAGATTGCCTGGCAGCGCAGTCCGTTTGCCTGAGAGGTTCCCGGGGGGTTGCTCCGTCGGCCCCGGCCATCGGATGATCCATCCGGGTCGGCGTCTCCTGCGCCGCCGTAGCGGCAGGCGCCTTGTAGGCCGGGGCGCGCGCTGCCTGCCCTGACCGTTTCGTATGGCTGGCCCGCAGCAGCGGGGGAGGCACGCATGGAGTACCGCACGCTCGGACGCAGCGGATTGAAAGTCTCGCCGCTGTGCCTGGGCACGATGAATTTCGGCGGCCCGACTGACGAAGCCACCGCCGGGCGCATCATCGCGCGCGCCCGCGAAGCCGGCGTCACCTTCATCGACACCGCCGATGCCTATACCGGCGGCCGGTCGGAGGAAGTCACCGGCCGTGCCATCGCCGCCGATCGCGACGGCTGGGTGCTGGCCACCAAGCTCAGCAACCGCATGGCGAAGGACCCGAACGGCGGCGGCCTGTCGCGCAAATGGGTGATGCGCGCGATCGAGGGCAGCCTGCGCCGCCTCGGCACCGACTATGTCGATGTCTACTACCTGCACAAGGAAGACCACGCGACGCCGCTGGCCGAGACGGTGCGCGCAATGGGCGACCTGATCCGGCAGGGGAAAATCCGTTATTTCGGCGTCTCGAACTACCGGTCCTGGCGCGTCGCCGAGATCTGTTCGCTCTGCGATGCCATGGGCATCGACCGCCCGGCGGTCAGCCAGCCCTACTACCACGCGCTCAACCGGCAGCCCGAAACCGAGCACCTGCCGGCCTGCGGCTTCTACGGTCTCGGCGTGGTCACCTACAGCCCGCTGGCGCGTGGCATCCTGACGGGCAAATACGCGCCCGACACGGCCCCGCCGGCGGACAGCCGGGCCGGGCGGCAGGACCGCCGGATGCTGGAGACCGAGTGGCGCCCGGCGTCGTTGCGCATGGCGCAGGAGATCGTCCGCCACGCCCAGGAACGCGGCGCCTCGGCCAGCCAGTTCGCGGTCGGCTGGGTGCTCAACAACCGTTTCGTCACCGGCGTCATCGGCGGACCGCGCACCGAAGCGCAGTGGCAGGATTACCTGTCCGCGCTGGAATATCGCTTCACGCCCGATGACGAGGCCCTGATCGACCGCCTCGTCCCGCCCGGCCATACCTCGACGCCCGGCTACAACGACCCCGCCTACCCGATCGAGGGGCGCCCGGTGCGCACCGGCTAACCCACCGCCTTCTTGCGCTCGACCATCCGCGTCAGCGAAACCACACCCGCTCCCGCGGCGAGGCAGGCGGCGATCGTCAGCGCCGTCCGTGTCCCGCTCACCGGGAACAGCCCGAACACCAGGGCCACCAGCGCCGCACCCAGCGTCTGCCCCAGCAGCCGGGACGTCGCCTGCATCCCGCTGGCGCCACCGCTGCGCGACAGCGGCGCCGAGGTCAGGATCGCGCGGTTGTTCGGCGTGTTGAAGAACCCGAAACCCAGGCCGCAGGTGGCGGTGCGCCAGATGATGTTGGGGATGCTCGGGTCATGCGGCATGAACGCCACCAGCGCCAGCCCCAGCGCCAGCACCGCCAGCCCGATCGAACTCAGGATGCCCACCGGGTAACGGTCCGACAGCCGGCCGGTCGCGGTGGCGATGATGGCGACAGTCAGCGGCCACGGCGTCAGCAGCAGGCCGGTTTCCACCTGCGAATGGCCCAGCGTGTTTTCGAACAGGAACGGCAGCGACACGTACGCCATGCCCTGCGCGGCGAAGGCGCAGACGGACGTGCTCACCGACAGCGCGAACAGCGGGATGCGCATCAGATCGACGGGCAGCAACGGTTGCGGCCGCGAAATCTGCCGTGTCACCAGCAGAAAGCCCGTGACAACGGCACCAACCAGCTCGATCAGCACACTGCTCACCGGCGCGCCATGCCCCAGCCCGTCGATGCCGCTGATCAGCAGCCCAAAGGTCAGGGCGCTCAGCCCCGCACTGGGCACATCGAAGCGGCGGTCGGCACGCTCGGTCCGCGGCAGGGCGCGCAGGGCGACGATGATCCCGAAGATGCCGATCGGCACATTGACCGCGAACAGCCAGGGCCAGTGCGCCACCGCCAGAATGGCGGAGGCGACCGACGGACCGATCGCCGAGGAAACCGAGCCGATGGTGGCGTTGATGCCGACGCCGCGTCCCAGCCAGACCCGCGGATAGATCACCCGGATCAGCGCACCGTTCACGCTCATGATCCCCGCTGCGCCGAAGCCCTGAACGATGCGCGCCAGGGTCAGCGTGACCAGCGAGTCCGACTGCGAACACGCCAGCGAGGAAATGGTGAACACCACCAGCCCCCAGATATAGACCCGCCGATAGCCGTAGATATCGCCGATCGAGGCCAGCGGCAGCAGCGAGATCGTGACCGCCAGCTGGTAGGCGTTGACCACCCAGATCGACGCCGCCGGGCTGGCGTTCAGATCGCGTCCGATCGTCGGCAGCGCGACATTGGCGATCGCGCCGTCCATCACCGCCAGGAACAGGCCAAGCCCGATGGTCAGGATCGCCCAGTACCGCTGCGGCAAGGGCAGACCGTCGGTAACGTTCATGCAGTGACGTTCATGGGGATCTCGATACCGGATTTGCAACGAACGGCGCCGAAAGGCGCCCTGACCGCCTTAACCCGCAAACGCCGGGGTGAGAAGGGGCAGCACGTCCTCGGGCGCCAGCGCCGCGAGATCGGGACGGCGCAGCACCGTCACGTCCGGCCCGCGCGGCGCACACAGCGCGGGATCCGAGTCGCGCGAAAACAGCACCAGCGACCGGCATCCGGCGGTGGCGATCAGGTGCATGGGCCCGGTGTCGTTGCCCACCGCCGCGCGGGCGCCGCGCGCCAGGCTCGCGACATCGCCCAGCGTCGTCTGCCCGGTCAGGTCGCGCGATGCTGGCGCCGCCGCACGGATCGTCTCGGCCAGGCCACGCTCGGCGGCGTTGCCGACAATCACCGGAACGATGCCCTGCGTGTCCAGCCACGCTGCCAGCGCACCGTAATTCTCCGCCGGCCAGCGCTTGGCGGGACGATGCGGCGAGCAGCCGGGCACCAGCAGCGCGAACGGCTCGGGGATGCCGAAGCGGCCGATGTCGCCCGCCGCCCAGGACAGGTCGGCGGGTGCGCGCTCGGCGATACCCGCAGCGCGAAGCTGGCCGAACTGGCGGTCGATGTCGTGCAGACGATCGCGTGCGGGATCGGCGTCCGGCAGCGACGCCCCTGCGGCGATACCGGACCAGTCGGGCCGGCCACCGCGCGGGAACAGCCGGAAGTAGCGGCTGCTCCGGCTCGATGTCTGCAGGTCATAGACCCGGTCGAACCGCCCCGCCGCCAGCCGCCGCCGCAGCGCCAGCATCCCGCGCAGGTCCCACCATTCGGGCCGCGCATCGACCCACACGTCGTCGAACCACGGTGCCCCGGCCAGCCAGCCGGCATAGGGCTGCAGCGTCAGCAGCGTGATGTGAGCATCGCTGTGATGCCGCCTGATGGCGGCGAACGGACCCAGCGAGAGGATGATGTTGCCGAGCGCGCCGAGCTTCAGCACCAGGATCCGGCGTGCGGTCATCTCATGCGGCTGCCGCCGGCTTGTGAGCGACATACAGCCATTCCTGGCGCAGCAGCCCGAACGCGACCTCCTGTTCGGGGCTCAGCCGGAAGATCTCGACCCTGAAGCCAGCCTCGGCCAGGCGGTCGGCGAAGTCGAGCCCGTAGTAGCGCACATGGTCCTCGGCGCTGAAATGCGCCCAGCGTGCCGCCGGGTCGGTGATCGCCGGGTTCTCATAGGTATCCTGACGCGTCGCATTGATCGGCACCGTGAACAGCCCGATCCCCCCGGGCTTGAGCATGCGGAACAGCTCGCGCATCGCCCGGCGGTCGTCGGGGATATGCTCCAGCACATGATGCGCCATCACCACGTCGTAGCCGGCGTCGGGCAGCGGGATCGCGGTGATGTCCACGCGGTGCGTGACCCCTTCCTGCATCAGATCCGCGGTCTCGTAGCGCGGGTTGTCGCGCATCATCCGCTGCCAGATCCGCTCCGGCGCGAAATGCAGTATGCGCTTGTCCGCCAGCTTGTTGCCGCCGCCTTCGGTGATCCACAGTTGGGTCAGGCGATGGCGCTCGCGGGCGCCGCAGTTCAGGCACCGTGCGTCCCAGCGCGGCGGATGGCCGACGCTGATGAACCGGCCGCGATAGCCGCAGATCGGGCAGGTGCGCGGCAGGCGGCGATCGGCGAACTGGCTGCGGTCGTTCAACCAGGCCCCGATCAGCCGGCGCAGCATACGCAGGCTGCGCGGTGGCGGCGGCGGCACGTTCCAGGATGCGGCGGCGCCCGCGGTCATCGCCCGTTGCTGCTCATGGCTTGGCCATCAAGGGCGCGGTGGATAACAGCCAGCCGGGACGCGGGCAACCGGCGCTACCCGTCTCGCCGCCATGCGGCGTTGCCGATCCCCGTCTTGTCAAAGGGCCGACAACCGCCGATAGAGCGCGCCGCCGACACCGAAACCAACCGAGAAGAAATCCAGGGGAACCCCATGCGCAAGCCGATCCTGTCCGTCATCGTCCTGGCCGCCGCGCTGGCCTTTGCCGCCCCGCCCGGTCGGGCGCAGACCACCGATGCCAACGCCATGGGCGGCGTCGGCTCCGCGCAGACCGTGACGGTCCGCGCCAAGGTGCGCAGCATCGACATGAAGACCCGCAACGTGACCCTGGTCGGGCCGGACGGCGGCGTGTTCACCGTCCACGCCGGCGACGAGGTGAAGAACCTCGCGCAGGTCCGCAAGGGCGACACCGTGGTCGTCCGCTACACGCGCTCGACCGTCGTCGGTACTCAGCGGGCCCGGCCAACCCACCCCGCCCAACACCGCGACGATCGCCGGCGGCCGCGCCGGCCCCGGCCAGATGCCGGCGGGCGAGGTCAGCGGCCGGCTGGTGCTCACCGGCACCGTCGTTGCCGTGGATCAGACCGCGCACACGCTGGAGCTGGTCAATCCGAAAGGTGGCCGCGTCATCACCCTGGCGGTCACCGACCCGCAGCGTCAGGAACAGATGAAGCACATCAACGTCGGCGACAGCCTGACAGCGGTGTACACCGCGGCGCTCGCGGTCTCGGTCGAGCCGGTGCACTGACCCGGGTTTGACGCCGCCGGCAACCTGGGTCCTCGCGGAGGCCTACGCGGGTCTCCAGGCCCAGGCGCTGGGGCTGGCGGAAGCCGCCGACCTCGCGCCGGAGCTGCGGGTGCTGGCACCACGCGCGCCGTGGCGATACGTGCCCGCGGCCCACTGGCCCGCCCCGCTGCGCGCTGTGCCGGACGCCGTCGCGCCGCCCCTGCCGGGGCTGGTGATCGGCTGCGGCGGTGTCGCCGCGGCCGTGGGCGCCGCGCTGCGTCGGTCCGGGCTGGCGGTCGTGCAGGTGCAGAACCCGCGTCTCGATCCGCGCCGCTTCGACCTGATCGTGGTGAACCGGCATGACGAGATGACCGGTCCGAACGTCATCGTCACCCGCGGCGCCCTGCATCGTGCGACGCCGGCCCGTCTGGCCGCTGCCGCCGAGGCATGGCGCGCGCGATTCGCAGCTCTGCCGCGCCCCCTGGTTTCGGTGCTGGTCGGCGGCAGCAACGGCCGCTTCCGGCTCGACGCCGCGGTTGCGGGCGCGCTGGCCACGCAGCTCGCGGCGATGATGCGCCAGGACGGCGTCGGCATCGCCCTCACGCCGTCCCGCCGCACCGACCCGGCGGCGGTGCGGACATTGGCCGACACCCTGGGCCCGCTCGGCGGCTGGGTGTGGGACGGCAGCGGGGAGAACCCTTATTTCGGGCTGCTGGCGCTCGCCGACGCCATTGTGGTGACGATGGACAGCGTCTCGATGGTGTCCGAAGCAGCCGCCACCGCCGCCCCGGTCATGATCGCCCCGCTGCCCGGCAAGTCGCGACGCATCGGCCTGTTTCTCGATGGCCTGACCGCCGACGGCCGGGTCCGGACCTTCGCCGGGCGCCTCGATATGTGGCCGGTGCAGCCGCTCGACGACACGCCGGCCGCCGCGGCCGAGATGCGGCGCCGCCTTGGCTTCTGAGCGGCGCGCCTGTAGGTGGTGCGCATGCTGACCATCAATACCTTCGACGCCCGCGCTGGCGGCAACGTCCTCTACAAGGCGCTGGCGCACCCGCTCGCCGCCGAGGCGATCGGGCGACTCTACGCGCGGCTGGCCGACGCCGGGCCGCTCGCCCTCTACGATCCCGATGGCATCGCCGAGGCACTGCTCGCGCTGTATCCGGACCTGCCGGGCCTCGCTGGCCTGTTCGCGCACGACGTGACGGAGGTCGGGGCCAGCCGCGCCGGCCTGACCGTGCGCCCGCTGACCGAGCTGCCGGGTGCCGGCGCGGCGACGGTGCTGATCGCCGCCTTCGATGCCGGACGCCTCGCCGCCCGGGTCCGCGCCATGCTGCCGCACGGCACCACGGTGCTGACGCTCGACGAGGCGCGGCTACCCGACGCCATGCTGACCAACCGGGCGCGCTACCTCGACCGGATGAACTTCGCCACGAACTTCGCCTTCTTCCGCGACGCCGAGGGGATGGCCACGCGGCTCGTCTCGGCGAACTACTGGGCCGGTTATGGCGCCGGCGCGGTGCGCCTCTGGCTGCGCCTCTACGACTCGGACGGCACGGCCCTCGCCACCTGGGAGGAGGCGCTGCCAGGCGCCGCCGCAGGCTTCGTCATCGACAGCCGGGAGGTGCGGACCCGCTTCGGCCTCTCCGCCTTCTGTGGCCAGCTGCTGGTGCACGCGATCGGCGCCGCCGGCCACGACGTGGTGAAATACGCCCTCGACACCTACGCCACGGACAACGGCGCGAGCCTGTCCTGCACCCACGATGCCAATGCCTGGCCATCCGACCGCTACGCCGGCCTGCCGGCGCCGCGCGACGACGAGCGCGTGATCCTCTGGGTGCAGAACAGCCATGCCACGCCGATCCCCGAAGGCGGCATCACGCTCGACCGCATGGGCGCCGAGCAGCCCGTGCCTTTCGGCCGCGCGGTCCCCGGCTTCGCCAGCGTCGCCCTCGACGTCGCCGACCTGCTCCCCGAGCTGCGCTGGCCGGCGCAGATCGAGGTGCGCACCGGCCGCCACGTGGTCCGCCCGCGCTACGAGGTGGTCCGCAACGACCGCGTGCGCATCGCGCATGTCAACGTCGAGCGTGCCGACCTCAAGCCGGACCCGCACATCCCTGGGCTGCCCGGCGAACTTGGGCGCAACTACCTGCTGCCCTTCCCGGTACTCGATCCCGGCCGCTTCCGCACCATCGTGCAGCCGACGCCGATGGCATTGACCCAGGCGACGCTGCCGCTGCGGCTCGATCTGTTCGACCCCCAGGGCCGCAAGACCGACGAGCGTTTCCTCGGCTGCCTGAAGCGCGACCACGACCTCGTGCTCGATGTCGCCGACCTGCCGGCGACCACCGAGGGTCATGGCGAACTGGTCTATGATTTCCGCGACGGCGGGCAGGCGGATGGCTGGATGCACGCCCTGTTTCGCTACGAGGACCGCGCCACCGGGCACGAGGCCGAGACCAGCTTCGGCGCGCATATCTTCAACACCGCGATGACCTACCGCGACGAGCCGCAATCCTACACCGGCAAGCCCCCTGGACTGAGCACGCGGCTGTTCCTGAAGCTGGGCCATGGCGGACGGCACAGCTTCGCCGTGCTGATCTATCCGGCCTCGGCGGCATGGCACCCGCGCTCCGCGACGCACCTGCTGCTGCACGACGGCGGCGGCCAGGTCGTCGCCGAGGAATCGGTCGCCATCGCTTGTTCCGGGTCGGTCATGCTCCAACCCGAGCTGATCTTCCCGGCCGCCTCGCTGGCCGCCGCCGGCCCGCGCGGCTATGTGCTGATCCGCGACGAGACCTGCCGGCTGTTCGGCTATCACGGTGTGCGCGATGTCGCCGGCGGCTTCTCCCTGGATCACATGTTCGGGTTCTAAACCCATCGTCGCGATTGACGAATCGGCGCATGTGCGTCCTTCCTGCGGGATGGAGCTTCCCGACCCCGAGACGGTCGCTCTGCCGGGCGGTTCCGCCCGCGTGGAGTGGCGCCGCAGCCTGCGCGCCCGCCGCGTCAGCCTCCGGATCGACCCACGCGACGGCGCCGTCGTGGTCACGCTTCCTCCGCGCGCCGGCCGCCGGGCCGGCATGGCGCTGCTCAGGGCACATGCCGGCTGGGTGTCCGACCGGCTTGCGGCACTCCCGATGGCGATCGTATTCGCCGACGGCGCGAGCGTGCCGATCGGCGGCACGGACCATCGTATTTGCCACGTGACCGATGCGCGCGGCGGGGCCTGGTTGGCCGACGGCGTGCTCTGCGTCACCGGCAGGCCCGAGTTCCTCTCCCGGCGCGTCAGCGACTTTCTGCGAGCCGAGGCCCGCCGTCGGCTCTCCGTGCTGGTCGCGAAGAAAACCGCTCTGGCGGGCCTGACGGCCAGCCGGCTGAGCATCAAGGATACCAAGACCCGCTGGGGAAGCTGCACCGCGGACGGCGCCCTGTCGTTCAGCTGGCGGCTGCTGATGGCCCCCGACTTCGTGCAGGACTACGTCGCCGCGCACGAGGTCGCGCATCTGCGGCACATGAACCACGGTCCGCAGTTCTGGTCGCTGGTCGATGCGCTGACGCCGCACGCCCGGCAGGCCATCCCCTGGCTCAACGCCGAGGGCGCGTCGCTGCTGCGGATCGGCTGACCGGGCCGTCCTGCCGGCGGAACGCGTCAGATGAAGCTGTTGTCGTCCGAGCCCGAATTGTCGTCCGGCGTCCAGTCGTTGCCGCCGCCACCGCCGCCGCTGGGATCGGCCCAGCCGGACTGGTCGGGCTGCGCCCAGGAATTGTCGTCGGTCGGCGCCGCCGGGTCGGGCGTCGTCCAGCTGCCCTGGTCCACATAGCCGGGATCGGGCGGGACGGGCGGCTCCGGCAGGGCCTCCGGGGCTGCCCAGGGACTCGCCGCGGCACCCTCGACCGGTGCGCCACCGCCGAACAGGCCGCCCCCCTCCCGACGGGAGGAGAACATGTCCGTGATCGCATTGGCCGCCAGCATGCCGCCGGCGACGCCGGCCGCCGTGGTCAGCGCGGAGCCGAGAAAGCCGGACCCCTGACGCTGGAACATGCCCTGCTGATAGCCGGGCGGGTATTGCTGGGGCGGGGGCGGCGGTGGGGGCTGCTGCTGCCACGCGGGCGGCGCCTGGTAGGCGCCCGGCGACTGCCCCCACACGCCCTGCGGCGGGGGTGGCGGCGCCGAGGCGCCGCCGCCGAACAGGCCGCCGAGGAAGCCGCGGGACTGCTGCGGCTGCTGCGCCGCGGCCTGTTGAGCCGCCAGCTGGGCCTGCTGCGCCGCTTGCTGCGCCTGCTGCACCTCCGCCTCCATGCGCTTGAGGCGGCTCTGCGCCTCGGCCAGGGCATGTTCCTGCACGAAGGCAAGCTGCGTCAGCCGGTAGCGCGCTTCGGGGTAGCGGTTGAACTGGTCGGCGATCAGTGCATCGGCCTCCCGGTCGATCGGCGGCAGAGCAGGGGCCGGAACCGTGCTCGGCACGGACGCGAAGCTTCCGCCGGCCGGCTGCGCGCCGCTGACGCGGGCGATGAAGCTCACGATGATGTCGCGTTCTTCGGGGGTCATGGCCAGATTCCTAACCGAACGATAGGCGTTCGCGATGTGGCGCATCGCCGCAATCGATTTAAGCCGGGATCAACCGCCCGAGGTCACTCGCGGTGCAACGGTCCCAGCCTGGCCGTCTCGATCACCGGGCAGCGGTCCATCACCACGGTGATCCCGGCGGCACGGGCCTTGTCCGCCGCTTGGTGGTTCACCACCCCAAGCTGCATCCAGATCACGGTCGCCCCATGCGCAATCGCCTGATCGACCACCGGCCCGACCTGATCGGAGGCGCGGAACACATCGACCATCTCCAGCGGCGCCGCGTCGCCAACCTGCCCAACCACCTGCCGACCGTATAGCTCCGCTCCGGCGATCCCGGGATTGACCGGCGTCACCTCGTAGCCCTGAGCAACCAGGAAGCCCAGCACCTCGTTCGAAGGGCGATCCGGGTTGGCGGAAGCCCCGACAAGGGCGATGCGGCGCGTGGTCTCCAGGATCGAGCGGATGGTGGCGTCGCTCAGGCCGTCGATGCTCATGGGCGGCATATAGGCAGGCAGCGGTTCCCCGGCAAACCGTGCTGGGCTTTCGGCCGTGCATGTTGCCGCGCATCGTGCTCCCCCGCCTTGCCCGGGCGGGCGGCGGGCGGCTAAGGAGGCGCATGACCCAGCCCGCCCAACGCCTGTGCTTCCAGGACCTGATCCTGCGGCTGCACGCCTACTGGGCCGGGCAGGGCTGCACGATCCTGCAACCGTATGACATGGAAATGGGTGCGGGCACCTTCCATCCGGCGACCACGCTCCGCGCCCTCGGGCCGCAGCCGTGGCGGGCGGCCTACGTGCAGCCCAGCCGCCGGCCCTCCGACGGCCGCTACGGCCAGAACCCCAACCGCCTGCAGCACTACTACCAGTACCAGGTCATCATGAAGCCGTCCCCGGCGGACGCGCAGGACCTGCTGCTCGCCAGCTATCACGCCATCGGCCTCGATCCGCTGCGCCACGATTTCCGCTTCGTCGAGGACGACTGGGAAAGCCCGACGCTGGGCGCCTGGGGCCTCGGCTGGGAAGTCTGGTGCGACGGCATGGAGGTCGGCCAGTTCACCTACTTCCAGCAGGTCGGCGGCATCCCGGTCGCCCTCCCCAGTTTCGAGATGACCTACGGGCTCGAGCGGCTGGCGATGTATGTCCAGGACATCGAGAACGTCTACGACCTCGATTTCAACGGTGCGGGGGTGCGCTACGGCGACGTCTTCCTGCGCGCCGAGCAGGAATACAGCGCCTACAACTTCCACTACGCGGACGTGGCGATGCTGACCCGGCACTTCGCCGACGCCGAGCACGAATGTGCCGCCCTGCTGGCCCAACGCCTCGCCCTGCCGGCCTACGACCAGTGCATCAAGGCCAGCCATTTGTTCAACCTGCTGGACGCGCGCGGCGTGATCAGCGTGGCGGAGCGGGCCGGCTACATCGCCCGCGTGCGGGCGCTCGCCCGCGGCTGCTGCGAGGCATGGGTCGCCGGCGCGGCGTGACAACCAAAGGTGACAGCCGGCCTGCCGCCGACTATGTGTGCCGCCGTCATCGAAATCCTATCGGAGCCGTCATGGACACGCCGCTCGTAATCGACAACGAAGACGCCAGGCGCCTGGCCTCGGCGCTCACCGCGCTGACCGGGGAGAGCCTGACCGCCAGCATCGTCGCCGCGCTGCAGGAGCGATTGGCGCGCGAACAGGACGCCAGGCGGCGCCAGTCGGCACGTCACCTCGGCCGCGCCATCGCCGCCAACATCCGCCAGGAAGGCCGGCATCTGGCCTGCATACCCGACCACGGCTGGTGCCAGACCACGGGCGGTCAGCCGCGCTGATGCCAGGACGGCCGGCACGCGACTGACATGGCCGAGCTGTTCGTCGAGCTGTTCAGCGAGGAAATCCCTGCGCGCATGCAGGTGCGTGCCGCCGACGACCTTCGGCGGCTGGTCCTGGACGCGTTGGCCGACATCGCACCCGCCGAGGCGCGCGCCTTTTCCGGCCCCAGGCGCATCGCCCTGGTTGCCCAGGTCGCCGGCTCGGTCGCGGCGCGGGTCAGCACCGAGCGCGGGCCGCGCGTCTCGGCGCCGGATCAGGCGCTGGCCGGCTTCCTGCGCAAGCATGGCGTCGCCAGGGACCAGCTGACCCTCGCCGGCGACTTCTGGGTGCTGGAGAAGCGCACCGAGGCGCAGCCGGCCGCCGCCCTGATCGCCGCGGCGATGCCCCGGGTGCTGCGGCAATTCCCCTGGCCGAAATCGATGCGCTGGGGCGGCAGCAGCGGCTTCACCTGGGTGCGGCCGCTGCGCCGCATCGTCTGCCTGCTGGATGGCGCGGTGGTGCCGTTCGATCTGCGCGACGGCGCTGATGACGGGCACGGTCTCGCCGCCGGCAACCTGACCGAAGGCCATCGCTTCCACGCGCCCGGGCCGTTCACCGTGACCTCGTTCGCCCAGTGGCAGCAGGAGCTGCTGCGGCGCCGCGTCATCGCCGACACGGCCGACCGCGCCGCCGCCATCCTGCGCGAGCTCCCGGCGCTGGCGCGGGACCGGGGCATCGTGCCGATCGACGATGCCGGCCTGCTCGACGAGGTCGCCGGCCTCGTGGAGTGGCCCGTCGTTTGCGCCGGCCACATCGACGCCGCCTACATGGACCTGCCCGCCGAGGTCATGCAGGTCTCGATGCGGGTCAACCAGCGATATTTCGCCTTCCGCAACCCCGACGGCAGCGCCGCCCCCTGGTTCGCCTTCGTCGCCAACATCGAACCTGCCGATGGCGGAGCCGCCATGCTCGCGGGCAACGAGCGCGTGCTGCGCGCCCGCTTCGCCGATGCCCGCTATTTCTGGGACCTCGACCGCGAGGCGACGCTGGCAAGCCGCGTCCCCGCGCTCGATGGCGTCACCTTCCACGCCCGGCTCGGCACCCAGGGTGCCCGCGTCGCCCGTCTGCGCGGCCTCGCCGCCCGGATCGCACCGATGGTCGGCGCCGACCCCGCTCTGGCCGGGCGCGCCGCATTGCTCGCCAAGGCCGACCTCACCACCGGCATGGTCGGCGAGTTCCCCGAACTCCAGGGCGTCATGGGCCGCTACTACGCCCTGCACGATGGCGAGCCGCCGGCAGTGGCCGACGCGATCCGCGACCACTACGCACCGAAGGGCCCCACCGAGCCGCCGCCCGCCGCGCCAGTGGCGATCGCCGTCGCGCTGGCCGACAAGCTCGACCTGCTGGCCGGCTTCTTCGCGATCGGCGAACGCCCCACCGGCTCGGGCGACCCCTACGCGCTGCGCCGCGCGGCACTCGGCGTCATCCGCATCGTCCGGGACAACGGGCTCCGCCTGTCGCTCGACGACCTGATCGCCGCCGCCGCCGAAGGCCAGCCCGAGCCGGTGCCTGCTGCCGACCTGCGCGATTTCATCATCGAGCGGCTGCGCGTGCTGCTGCGTGCCGAGGGCGCCCGCCACGACGTGCTTGCCGCCATCTTCAGCGCCGCCCCGGACGAGGACCTCGTGCGGCTGCTCGCCCGCACCCACGCCCTCAGCGCGCTGCTGGGCACCGCCGAGGGCCGCGATCTCTTGGCAGGCCACCGGCGTGCTGCGAACATCCTGCGCACCGAAGAAAAGAAGGACGGGCCGTTCAACCAGCCGGTCGATGCCGCGTTGCTGGAGATGGTCGCCGAGCGCCGCCTTGCCGATGCCCTCGGCGAGGCGGCACGCGCCGTGGAAACCGCACTGACGACCGAGGATTTTCCCACGGCAATGACGGCTCTCGCACGGATCAGGGCGCCGCTTGATGAATTTTTCGACGAGGTGAAGGTCAACGTGGACGACAATGTTGCGCTGCGGCGGAATCGTCTGTTCCTTCTCGACCGCGTGCGCTCCACGATGGACCGCATCGCCGATTTTTCCCGGATCGAAGGCTAACGGAGTGAGACGATGACCAAGTGGGTGTACAGCTTCGGCGCCGGCAACAACGAAGGCAGCGCAGAGATGCGCGACCTGCTCGGCGGCAAGGGCGCCAACCTTGCCGAGATGGCCACAATCGGCCTGCCGGTGCCGCCGGGCTTCACCATCACCACTGAGGTCTGCACCGCCTTCTACGACAACAACAAGCAATACCCGCCCGAACTCGCGGGCCAGGTGCGGCATGCCCTGGAACTGGTCGAAGCCGCCGTCGGCCTGAAATTCGGCGATCAGCACAAGCCGCTGCTCGTCTCCGTCCGCTCCGGCGCCCGCGTCTCCATGCCCGGCATGATGGACACCGTCCTCAATCTCGGACTGAACGATACGACCGTCGCCGGACTCGCCGAGGCATCGAGCGATGCGCGCTTCGCCTGGGACAGCTACCGCCGCTTCATCCAGATGTATGGCTCAGTCGTCCTCGGCGTCGATCACCACCGCTTCGAGGAAATCATCGAGCACGTGAAGCTGGATGCCGGCGCGATCGAGGATACGGCGCTCGGCGCGCAGGACTGGCAGCACGTCGTCGCCGGCTACAAGGACATGGTGGCCGAGGCGACCGGCAAGCCGTTCCCGCAGGACCCCGAGGAACAGCTCTGGGGTGCCATCGGCGCGGTGTTCGGCAGCTGGATGAACCCACGCGCCAACACCTACCGCCGGCTGCACGACATCCCCGCCAGCTGGGGCACCGCCGTCAACGTGCAGGCCATGGTGTTCGGCAACATGGGCAACGACTGCGCCACCGGCGTCTGCTTCACCCGCGACCCATCGACCGGGGAAAACGTCTTCTACGGCGAATACCTGGTCAACGCGCAGGGCGAGGACGTCGTTGCCGGCATCCGCACGCCGCAGCCGATGTCCAAGCTGCGCGCCAAGCCGGGCGAGGTCCCGATGGAACAGGCGATGCCCAGCGCCTATGCCGAGCTGCTGGCGGTTCGCGACAAGCTCGAGCAGCACTACAAGGACATGCAGGACATCGAGTTCACGGTGCAGCAGAACAAGCTGTACATGCTGCAGACGCGCACCGGCAAGCGCACCGCCGCGGCCAGCCTGCGGATCGCCGTGGAGATGGCCGAGCAGGGCCTGATCGACCGCGAAGAGGCCGTACGGCGCGTCAATCCCGCCTCGCTCGATCAACTGCTGCATCCGATGCTCGATCCGAAGGCCGAACGAACGCTCCTCGGCAAGGGCCTGCCCGCCAGCCCGGGCGCCGCGAGCGGTGCCGTCGTGTTCAATTCCGACGAGGCCGAAAGCCGGGCCGCGAAGGGCGAGCCGGTCATCCTCGTGCGCATCGAGACCAGCCCCGAGGACATCCACGGCATGCACGCCGCCAAGGGCATCCTGACGACACGCGGCGGCATGACCAGCCACGCCGCCGTGGTCGCCCGCGGCATGGGCCGCCCCTGCGTCGCCGGGGCGGGCAGCATTTCGGTCGACTACAACGCGCAGACGCTGTCCTCCGGCGGCAAGACCGTCCGCGCCGGCGAGACGATCACCCTGGACGGTGCGACGGGAGAGGTTTTCGTCGGCTCCGTGGCGATGATCGAGCCGGCGCTATCGGGCGAATTCGCGACGCTGATGGACTGGGCCGATGGCGTCCGCCGCCTGCGCGTGCGCACCAATGCGGAGACCCCGCTCGATGCCGAGACCGCGCGCAAGTTCGGCGCCGAGGGCATCGGCCTGTGCCGCACCGAGCACATGTTCTTCGACCCCGCGCGCATCGGCGCGGTGCGGCAGATGATCATGGCGAGCGATGCGGCCGGCCGGCGCGATGCGCTCGCCCGGCTGCTGCCGTTCCAGCGCCAGGACTTCCGCGACCTGTTCACCATCATGGCCGGGCTGCCGGTGACGATCCGGCTGCTCGACCCACCGCTGCACGAATTCCTGCCCCATGCCGAGGCCGAGCTGGCGGAGGTCGCGGAAGCGCTGGGCACCGATACCGAGACGATGCGCCAGCGTGCCGCCGAGCTCGCCGAGGCGAACCCGATGCTCGGCCATCGCGGCTGCCGCCTCGGCATCTCGTATCCGGAAATCTACGAGATGCAGGCACGCGCGATCTTCGAGGGCGCGCTGCTCGTCGCCAAGGAAACCGGCAGCGCGCCGGTGCCCGAGATCATGATCCCGCTGGTCGGACTGCGGAAGGAGCTGGAGATCACCCGCGCGTTGGTCGAGAAGGTGGCCAAGGCGGTGTTCGCCGAGGCCGGGCAGACCATCGAGTACAGCGTCGGCACGATGATCGAGCTGCCGCGCGCCGCCCTCACCGCCGACGCGATCGCCCAGTCGGCCGACTTCTTCAGTTTCGGCACCAACGACCTGACGCAGACGGTATTCGGCCTGTCGCGCGACGATGCCGGCAAATTCCTGCCGCACTACGTCGAAGCCGGCATCCTGCCGAAGGACCCGTTCGTTTCACTCGATATCGAGGGCGTCGGTGCCATGGTCCGCATCGCGGTCGAGAAGGGCCGGGCCACCAAGCCCGGCATCAAGCTCGGCATCTGCGGCGAGCATGGCGGCGACCCGGCCTCGATCGCGTTCTGCGAAAGCGTGAAGCTGGACTACGTCTCGTGCAGCCCGTATCGCGTTCCGGTGGCGAAGCTGGCGGCAGCGCAGGCGGCTTTGGGCGTCGGCGTCGACCGGACGGCATGAGCGGGGGATTGGGTACGATGCGCGCGGTTTTCAGGCTGCCTCTGCTGCTCGGTCTTGGGCTCGGTCTGGCGCTGGGGGCGCCCCCGCCGGCCGATGCCCAGATCAACCCATTCCGCGGCTCGTTCGCCAACCGGCTCAGCAACGACGACTTCAAGGCGCTCGGCGACGCCGCGAGCAGCCTGCTCAGCCGCGATCCCCTGCCCGTCGGCGCGACCGAACCCTGGCAGAACGCCGGCACCGGATCGCACGGCACCATCAAGGTGACGCGCACCTTCCGGCACGCCGGCGATGTGTGCCACGCGCTCGACTACACCGTCATGCCTGGCCGCGCCGGCGGCCGCTCGACCAGCCATGCCACGCTGAACTGGTGCAAGACCGCTTCGGGGTGGAAGATCCTCTAGCTTCGGGCAATCAGGGAGACCGGCCATGACCGCGCGCTACGAGGTGCAGGCGTACAACACGGCCAAGGACTCCGAGAACAAGATCCACGACGATGCCGTCGCGCAACGCTTCGGCTTCACCGGCGGGCTGGTGCCGGGTGTCGATGTCTACGGCTACATGGCGCACCTGCCCGTCGCGCGCTGGGGCCGCACCTGGCTGGAACACGGCACCGCCGAATGCCGCTTCAAGAAGCCGGTCTACGACGGCGACACCGCCATCCTGACCGAGGCGCCTGCCGCCGATGGCGGCATCGGCATCACCGTGGTCAGCAACGACATCCTGTGCGCGACGGCCGACGCCTGGTTGCCTGCGGCCGTCGCCGCCCCCGCCGATGATAACGATGCCCCCCCCGCGCCGGTCGCGATCGATGCGCGCCCCCCGGCCGACGAACACTCCCTGGCACTGGGCCGTACGCTCGCCATCCGGCCGTTCCGCACCGATGCGGCGTTCGGTGCAAACTACGTGCGCGACCTGCGCGAGACCGACCCGCTCTACGACAGCGCCGGACTGGTGCATCCCGGCTTCATCCTGCGGCTCTGCAACTGGACCCTCTCGCACAATGTCGTGCTGGGGCCCTGGATCCATGTCGGCAGCCGCGTTCAGAACTACGCCGCCGCTCGCATCGGCCAGGAGCTGACGGTCTTCGGCCGCGTCACCGGCAACACCGTGCACAAGGGTCACAAATTCGTCGACCTCGACGTCATCGTCCGCGCCGACGGCGCCCCGGTCGCCCGTATCGCCCACACCGCCATCTACCGCCCCCGCCAGCTCGACGAGGCGGCCTGACAGTCCCCCCTCACCGATCGTCCACCGGAACGTTCGCCCGCACCGCCGCCCGGTGCTCAAACGTCTCGTACCACGCCGCCAGCCGCCCCCGCCCGTTGCGCCACGCCAGGTCCGCGAAACGGAAATCGAGGTAGCCAAGCGCCACGCCGATCGCCAGATGCCCGATGCCATACGGCGTCCCCGCAAGCCGGTCGGCCTCGCGCTCCAGCGCATCCGTGCAAGTCACCAGCTTCAGCCGCCACAGCGCCATGTGCGGGGCGGACTGCTTCTCCTCGGGGCGGAAGCGCTCGCCCAGCCATAGCAGCCCGACATCCAGCATCCCGTCGCCCAGCGCGTGCCAGCGCGCCGCCAGCAGGCGTGCCTCCGCGTCGGACGGATACAGCCGCGGCCCGTCATGCAGCGTGTCGAAGTATTCGCAGATCACCTGCGAATCGTACAGCACCGTCCCATCCGCCAGCTCCAGCGTCGGCAGCTTGCCCAGCGGATTGCGCTGCATCAGCGCCAAATGCGGCACGGTCCCGCCGACCACCGTGCGCACGCAGTCGATGCGATCCGACAGCCCAAGCTCGGCCGCGGCGATCATCACCTTGCGCACGAAGGGCGAGCGCGGCGACCAGTGCAGCGTCATGCGGGCGACCATGCTTCCCCCCTCGCGCGATGCCCCCGAAATTGCCCGATCCCGCAGGCGGATGCTAGTTTCCACCCTCGAAGCCGGGGGGAAACATGGCGATCGACAAACGGGTGCGCAGCACCGCCGAGGCGCTGGAAGGCATCCGCGACGGGTCCGTGGTGATGATGTCCGGCTTTGGCGGTGCCGGCTTCGCCAACATCCTCATCCACGCCCTCGCCGAACTTGCACCGCGCGATCTCACTCTCGTGGTGAACTCGGCGACGCATCGGTTTTCCCGCACCCACGAACTGATCGAGGCCGGGCTGGTGCGCAAGGTCATCTGCAGCGCCGCGCGCGGCGCCGGCCGCGATCTCTCGGTGTTCGAGCAGCTGTGGAAAGCCGGCAAGATCGAACTCGAATGTCTGCCGCAGGGCACGTTCAGCGAGCGCATCCGCGCCGGGGGCGCCGGCATCCCGGCCTTCTACACACCCGTCGGCTTCGGCACCGAGCTTGCGAAAGGCCGCGAGGTCCGGCGCTTCAACGGACGCGACTGCGTGATGGAGGAAGCCATCATCGGCGATGTCGCTCTGGTGCGCGCCGATCTTGCCGACCGCTACGGCAATCTTTCGTTTCGCTACGCGCAGGCCAATTTCGGACCGGCCATGCTGACCGCCGCGAAACTCGCCATCGTCGAGGTGCGCGCGGCCCAGGAACAGGCACTGCCGCACACCGCGATCCAGGTGCCCGGCAGTTTCGTCGATCGGGTGTTCGCGGTGGGGGAACCGGCATGAAACCGCTCAATCGCCACCAGATCGCCTGGCGCGCCGCGCAGGACATCCAGGACGGCATGCTGGTCAATCTTGGCCTCGGCATCCCGGTGCTCGCATCCGACTACATCCCGCACGACCGCGACGTGTTCGTGCAGTCGGAAAACGGCATCATCGGATGCGGCCCGCTCGCGCCGAAAACCCACGCCGACAGCGACCTCGTCGATGCCGGCAGCCGGCAGATCACGCTGCGCGCCGGTGCTGCGATCATCGATTCCGTCAATTCCTTCGCAATGATCCGTGGCGGCCATATCGACGTGACGATCCTCGGCGCGTTCGAGGTCGCGGCGAACGGCGACCTCGCCAACTGGGACAGCGGCGTGCCGGACAAAGGGCCGCTGGTCGGCGGCGCAATGGACCTCGCCGCCTGCACCAAGCAGGTCTGGGTGACGATGGAGCACAACACCCGCAGCGGCGCGCCGCGCCTGCTGGAAGCCTGCGCGCTGAAACTGACGGCGGTGCGCTGCGTCACCCGCGTGTTTACCGACATCGCCGTGGTCGATGTGACGCCGGACGGCTTCGTGGTGCGGGAAATGCTCGACGGCCTGACGCGCGACGCGCTGCAAGCACGCACCGGCGCGCGCCTCGCGTTCCGGCCCGATTGCGGCGCGCTGGCAGCACCGCATCTGGATGTCGCACCGTGATGGACTGGATCGAGGCCAACAACGCCGCCTTGCGCTATGAACTTTCGGGGGAGGGCGACCGGACGCTGGTTCTGGTACATGAGATGGGCGGCACGCTGGAAAGTTGGGACCAGGCGATGCCCGCGCTGCTGCAGGGGCGCCGCGTGCTGCGCTACGACACGCGCGGCGCCGGCCAGTCGGAAAAGGTGCGCGGCGCGCTTACCTTCGACATGATGGCCGACGATCTCGCGGCCCTGCTCGACGCGCTGGCGATCGGCGGGCGCGTCGCTCTCGCCGGCTGCGCTGTCGGCGCCGGCATCGCGCTGCGGTTCGCCGCACGCTACCCGCAGCGCGTCACCTGCGTCGTCGCGATGGCGCCGGCCACCGGCATCCCGCCCGAGCGGCGCGAAGCGATGCTGGCACAGATCGCCGACAACCAGCGCCGCGGCCCGCGCGGCGTGGTGGAGCAGAGTTTCGCCAACTCCTACCCGCCCGAAGTCCGCCACGACGCCGAGCAGTATCGCCGCTTCCGCGCGCGCTGGCTTTGCAACGATCCGGACAGCCAGGCCGAGATCTACCGGATGCTGGTCAACGGCACCGTCACCGAGGATCTGCCGCGCATCGCCTGTCCCGTGCTGATGATCGCGGGGACGCACGACAAGCTGCGCCCGCCCTCGCTGATCGAGCCGATGGCGGCACGCATGCCGAACGCGCGCTTCCGCGCGCTGGAAACCGGTCACTTCATGGCGGTGCAGACGCCGGCCCTGGTCGCCGAAGCGATCAACGGCTTCCTGGCGGAAAACGACGCGTAACGCCGGGCGTCTTCATCGCACGCGACGTGACGGCGCGGGTGTCACCCCGCGCCGTTCGGCATCACACCGCTTCCCAGTCGTAGACGTCGCGCGTGCGCTCCAGCTTGGTCAGGCCGCTACGCCAGGCCGGCAGCGCGATCTCCACCATCTTCTCCGGCGTCCAGCCATCCTCCTTCATCAGGATGCGGATCGGGCGCGGCTGACTGTACAGGTAAAGCTCGTTGCCGCGCGCGCCGAAGATGTTGCCGGTGATCTCGGCCGCCGCGTCCGACGCCAGGAACACCGCCAGCTTCGCCACGTGGTCTGGGCTGGTGCGCGCCGCGCGCTGCTTCAGCACCTCCTCCGACAGGCCCGGAATGCTCTCGATCATGCGGCTGAAAGCATGCGGACCGATGCAGTTGGAACGAACCTTGTAGCGTGCGGAATCGCCGGCGATCGCCCGCGACAGGCCGGCGATTCCCAGCTTCGCGGCGGCATAGTTCACCTGCCCGATGCTGCCGATCAGGCCGGATGTCGAGGTCATGTGGATGAACGCCCCGCTCTCCTGCGCACGGAAATGCGGGATGGCGGCGCGGCTGACATAGAAGGCGCCATAGAGGTGCACCTTGATCACCGCGTCGAATTCCTCGGGCGTCATGCGGTGAAAGATGGTGTCGCGCAGGATGCCGGCATTGTTCACCACGATGTCGATACGGCCGAAGCTGTCGATCGCGGTCTTGACGATGTTCTGTGCGGCGTCCCAGTCGGCGACGCTGTCGGTGTTCACCACCGCCCGGCCCGAACCATGCTTCTGTTCGATGCTGCGCACCACTTCCTGCGCCGGTGTCTCGTCATGGCCTTCGCCGCTGACCGCTGCTCCAACGTCGTTGACGACGACCATCGCACCCTGGTCGGCCATCGCCAGCGCCATCGAGCGGCCGATGCCGCGTCCCGACCCGGTGATGACCGCAACCTTACCCTCGAGCAGCGTACCCATCCGTTTCTCTCCCCTGGTTGAATCCCGTGATAGCGCCGCCCGGCTATTCCGGATAGCGCCAGGCGACCGGCTGCGCCGCCTCCTCGTCGATCGTCCATTGCGGCAGCGACAATCCCTCGGCGACATCGCTGAACACCATGCGCAGCCGCGTGCCGATGCCGACGCGCGCGACCATGTCGGGGGGCGCCAGCACCCCATCGGGCGTGCACAGATTGCCCGCGACGCGCAGCGCCTCGTCCGGTGTCGGCGCACCCTTCTGCGTATCCAGATCGACCAGCAGGATCATGTACGGCGTGTGGCCCTTGAATGCCGGCTGAATCGCGTGATGCACCTCGCCATAGGAGTGCACCGCGCCCTTGCCCTCCACCGGAACCCAGTGGGATTCCAGCGTCGCACACCACGGGCACGCCGTGGTCGGCGGATAGCGCAACCGCTTGCAGGCATCGCAGGCCTGCAGATGGAAGTCGTGCTTCGCGCAGTAACCGAAATACGCGACGTTCTCGATGTCGAGGTCATCGACCGTCAGCGCCATCCCAAGATAGTCGCCTTTCAGTGCCATCCTCATGCCCTCCGCATGACCATGGCCGAGCCGGTGCCCGGCATCGCCCAGCCCAGATTGGCCGTCAGTTCGACATCCTTCACCTGCCGGCAGCCGCCCTCTCGGTAGTCGTAGGTGTGCTGGCGCCTGCCGTCGGCACCCACCGGACAGCTGTCGTCGACGTCGTGCCGAAGCTGGCGCACGTTCTCGATCACCATGGCGATGCCGTGCGTGTAGCCCTCGCACAGATGGCCGCCGCTGGTGTTGTTCGGCCGCTTGCCGCCCAGCCGCATGGTTCCGTCCGAAACGTACTGGCCGCCCTCGCCCTTCTTGCAGAAGCCGTAATCCTCCAGCTGCAGCATCGTGGTGAAGGTGAAGGCGTCATAGGATCCGGTGACGTCGATGTCCTCGGGTCCCACGCCGGCGTTCGGCCACAGGATGTCGCGCGCATAGTAGCCGGCCACCCGCTCGATCGGCCCGTGCTGGTAATGCATGTCGGCGCGCGGCTTGCAGCAGCGCCCGACCACCGAGCGGATCAGCACCGGATGGTGACGCAGATCGCGCGCGCGGTCGGCCCGCGTGACGATGATCGCATTGGCGTTGTCGGTCTCGACGCAGCAGTCCAGCAGGTGCAGCGGCTTGACGATGAAGCGGCTGCTCAGCACGTCGTCCACGCTCACCCGCTTCTTGTAGAGCGCCTTTGGATTGTTGCTGGCGTGCTCACTGTGGATCACCTTCACCATCGCCACCTGCTCGGGCTTGGTGCCGTGCACGTGCATGTGGCGCATGAAGGTCGGTGCGAACATCTGCCCCGCCGCCTGCCAGCCATAGGCGCGGTTGTGCAGCGCATCGCCGCTCACCGGCACCGCCGAGCGGGCACCGGTGCCGCCGATGCGCACCTGCGAAAACCCGTTCATCGAGCGGAAGATCGCCACCGCCTTGCACATGCCGGCCTCGATCACGCCGATGGCGATGCCGACCAGCGCCTCGGTGCTCGATCCGCCGCCATAGACGTCCATGTAGAAGTTCAGCCGTATGCCAAGATCGCCCGCGATCGTCGGCCCGATCGTCGAGTCGTTGTTGGAGTAGGACAGCATCCCGTCGATGTCGGCGGGTGTCAGGCCGGCATCCAGGATCGCCGCGCGAACCGCCTGCGTGCCCAGCGCGCGCGTGGTGCGCCCCGATCCGTTGCCGCGCATGAACGCGGTCTCGCCCACGCCGACGATCGCGTACTTGTCCGCCAGATGTTTTGGCGTCCCCGCATCGATTTCCGACTCTGCCATGGCGTTCCCATCCCCACCGTACGATTGCAGGGATTAAGGCACGGCCCTGGCGCGCTGTCCAAAAGCCGCGGTCGCGTCAGCCCGCCAGCGCGATCCGTACCGCGTCCAGGGCGCGCTCCGCCGCGGCCGCATCGGGGCCGCCGGCCTGCGCCAGATCGGGTCGGCCGCCGCCGCCCTTGCCGCCGACCGCGACGCTCGCCGCGCGCACCAGATCGACCGCGTTGAACCGCCCCGTCAGGTCGGACGAGACGCCGACGACGATGCTCGCCTTGCCCTCGGCGGTGGAGACCAGCGCCACCACGCCGCTGCCGATCTGCTTGCCGATCGCATCCGCCAGCCCCTTCAGGTCGCGCGCCGGCACCTCGCCCAGATTGCGCGCCGCGAGCGTCACGCCGGCGACCTGCTCCAACTCCGCCGCGCTGCCGCCGGTCGCCAGTTTCTTCTGCAACTCCGCGATCTGGCGCTCCAGCTTGCGGCGATCCTCCAGCAGCGCGGCGACGCGCTCGGGCAGCTCGGCCGGGCTGGTCTTCAGCGCCCCCGCCGCTTGCAGCAGGCGCTGCTCAGTCGGCGGCGGCAACCGCCTCGGCCGCGGCCCCCGTCACCGCCTCGATCCGGCGCACGCCGGCGGCGACCGCGGCTTTCGGCGACGATGCGGAAATAGCCGATATCGCCGGTGCGGCTGCACATGCGTGCCGCCGCACAACTCGATCGACCACGCGCCGCGATTGCCCTCGCCCGTCGCCCATCGACACCACGCGCACCTCGTCGCCGTATTTCTCGCCGAACAGCGCCATCGCGCCCTGCTCGACCGCCTGCTCGGGCGTCATCAGCCGGGTCGTCACCTCGCTGTTCTCGCGGATACGCGCATTCACCTCGGCGTCGACGTCGCTCAGTTCCTCGGCGGTCAGCGGGCGCGGCTGGCTGACGTCGAAACGCAGCCGGTCGGGCGCGTTCAGGCTGCCCTTCTGCGTCACATGCGTGCCGAGCGCGTCGCCGCAGCGCCTCGTGCAGCAGGTGCGTCGCACTGTGATGCGCGCGGATGGCGCTGCGCCGCGCATGATCGACCTCGGCCAGCACGGCGTCGCCCACCCGCGCCGTGCCCGCCTCGACGCGGCCCAGATGCACGAACAGGTCGCCGAGCTTCTTCTGCGTGTCGGTGACGGCGATCGCCAGGCCATCGGCGCCGGTGATGCGCCCGGTGTCGCCCACCTGGCCGCCGCTCTCGCCGTAGAACGGCGTCTGGTTCAGCATCACGGCGACCTCCGCACCCGGCTCCGCTTCGGCCGCGGGCGCGCCGCCCACCACCAGTGCGAGGATCTCCGCCTCGGCACTCTCGGTGGCATAACCCAGGAACTCGGTGGCGCCGGTGGCTTCCTTGATCTCGAACCACACCCGCTCGGTCGCCGCCTCGCCCGACCCCGCCCAGGCGGCGCGCGCGCGGCGTGCGCTGCTCGTCCATCGCCGCCTCGAACCCGGCCAGGTCGACCGACCGTCCCTGCTCGCGCAGCGCGTCCTGCGTCAGGTCCAGCGGAAAGCCGATAGGTGTCGTAAAGCCGGAACGCGACCGCACCGGGCAGCGCCTCGGTGCTGCCCAGCCGTGCCGTTTCGTCCTCCAGCAGATGCAGGCCGCGATCCAGCATCTGCCTTGAACCGGGTTTCCTCGAGCAGCAGCGTCTCGACGATCAGCGGCTCGGCGCGGACCAGTTCGCGGATACGCCGCCCCCATCTGCCGGATCAGCGCCGGCACCAGCCGGTACATCAGCGGCTCGCGTCGCGCCCATCATGTGGGCGTGGCGCATCGCCCGGCGCATGATCCGGCGCAGCACGTAGCCGCGCCCCTCGTTGGACGGCAGCACGCCGTCGGCGATCAGGAAGGCGCTGCTGCGCAGATGATCCGCGACGACCCGATGGCTGATCTTGTGCGGCCCGTCCGGGTCCTGCCCGGTCGCCTCGGCACTGGCCAGGATCAGCGCCCGCAGCGTGTCGGTGTCGTAGTTGTCGTGCTTGCCCTGCAGGATCGCGGCGAACCGCTCCAGACCCAGGCCGGTGTCGATCGAGGGGCGCGGCAGCGGCACGCGGGTGCCGGGCGGCCCTTCCTCGAACTGCATGAACACCAGGTTCCAGATCTCGATGAAGCGGTCGCCGTCCTCGTCGGGGCTGCCGGGCGGACCGCCGGGGATTTGCGGGCCGTGGTCGTAGAAGATTTCGGATGCACGGGCCGCACGGGCCGGTATCGCCCATGCGCCAGAAATTGTCATTCGTCGGGATGCGGATGATGCGTTCTTCGGGCAGTCCGGCGACTTTCCGCCACAGCAGCGCGGCCTCGTCGTCCTCGTGATAGACCGTCACCAGCAGCCGGTCCTTCGGCAGGCCGAAATCGCGCGTCACCAGCTCCCAGGCGAACGGGATCGCCTGGTCCTTGAAGTAGTCGCCGAAGCTGAAATTGCCCAGCATCTCGAAGAAGGTGTGGTGGCGTGCGGTATAGCCGACATTGTCCAGGTCGTTGTGCTTGCCGCCGGCGCGCACGCATTTCTGCGCCGTGGTCGCGCGCACGAAGGGCAGCTTTTCCTGGCCGGTGAAGACATTCTTGAACTGCACCATGCCGCTGTTGGTGAACAGCAGCGTGGGATCGTTGCGCGGCACCAGCGGGGAGCTGGGCACGACCTGATGGCCGTGGCGGGCGAAATAGTCCAGGAAGGTGGCGCGGATGTCGTTGCTGCTGGGCATGGGCGCGGTGGTTCCAGAAAACCGGGGTGCAGCCGTCACCTAGCCCAGCCCGGCGCCCTCTGTCACGTTGCGGCCAGCCGTCACCGCCGATACGGCACCGGCAGCAGCGCGCGGATCGGCCGCTTCAGCCGGCCCGGCAGGATCACCAGCGCGTCCGGGCTGTAGTCCAGGATCATCTCCCGGCACGCGCCGCAGGGGGAGACGATGGCCAGCTCCCGGTCGGTCTCCTCGGGCTTGGGGTGGCGCACCGCAACGGCCGTGGCGATGGTCCCGTCGCCCTCCAGCAGCGCCCGGCCCAGCGCCACCGCCTCGGCGCAGACCGCCAGCCGGCCGACCGTGGTGCCGATATGCAGCCCGGTCCAGATCCGCCCGTCGCGGCTGCGGATGGCCGCCGCTACGGTGTGCCAGAACTGTCGGTAGTGCCGCGCCATCACCTCGGTCGCGGCCGCCACCAGCTCATGATCGTCGGCCGTCAGAATCAGATCGGGCGCGGAAACATCCGTCGCGCGATGGGCAGGCCCGGCCGGGTATCCAGCGTCATTCAGCCGCCGCGGCCTCCTCGCCATCATCGGGCAGGCCGGTCATCGCGTTGGCGACCACGCCGGACTGCTCGCGGATCTTCGCCTCGATCACGTCGGCGATATCGGGGTGGTCGCGCAGGAACTGCTTGGCGTTCTCGCGGCCCTGGCCGATGCGCTGGCTGTCGTAGCTGAACCAGGCGCCGGACTTCTCCACCACGCCCGCCTTCACGCCAAGGTCGATCAGCTCGCCCACCTTGCTGATGCCCTCGCCGTACATGATGTCGAACTCGACCTGGCGGAACGGCGGCGCCAGCTTGTTCTTGACCACCTTCACGCGGGTCTGGTTGCCCACCATCTCCTCGCGTTCCTTGATCTGCGCCGATGCGGCGGATCTCCATGCGGACCGAGGCGTAGAACTTCAGCGCGTTGCCGCCGGTGGTGGTTTCCGGATTGCCGAACATCACGCCGATCTTCAGCCGGATCTGGTTGAGGAAGATCAGCATCGTGTTGCTGCGCGACACGCTGCCGGTCAGCTTGCGCAGCGCCTGGCTCATCAGCCGGGCGTGCAGGCCGACATGGCTGTCGCCCATCTCGCCTTCCAGCTCGGCGCGCGGCACCAGGGCGGCGACGCTGTCGATCACCAGCACGTCGATCGCCCCCGAGCGCACCAGCGTGTCGGCGATCTCCAGCGCCTGCTCGCCGGCGTCCGGCTGGCTGATCAGCAGGTTGTCCACATCCACGCCGAGCTTGCGGGCATAGATCGGGTCCAGCGCATGCTCGGCGTCGATGAAGGCGCAGGTGCCGCCGCGCTTCTGCGCCTCGGCGATGGCGTGCAGCGCCAGCGTGGTCTTGCCGGAGCTTTCCGGCCCGTAGATCTCCAGCACCCGGCCGCGCGGCAGGCCGCCGATGCCGAGCGCCAGGTCGAGGCCGAGCGAGCCGGACGGGATCACCTCGATCTGCTCGTCGCCGGGGCGCTGGCCCATGCGCATGATCGAGCCCTTGCCGAAGGCCCGCTCGATCTGCGCCAGGGCGGCATCGAGCGCCTTGTTCTTTTCCATTCCGCGATCCCCGTTTCCGCTGATCCTGTTACCGCCCGTCTCGTCGCCGGACGCTACAACCTTCAAGTTTTTCTCGCGCATGTATTCGCCTTATGATTGAGTAATTCCGCGGCCGACGCAAGTGACGCGATGGTGGTACAGGTGGGCGAACGCGCGATTCCCGCCGAGTCGGCAGGCAATTCGGCGGCAGCCTGGCACGGCGCCCAATTCGCGGTCACGCGGCCCGACCTCGGGTCACGCGGCCCGACCTCGGGTCACGCGGCCGAATTGAATCAGCAAATCGAGCGCCTTGTGCACGATGTTTACTTTATGTTCTCAGATTTGGGTGCGTTCAAGCGATTTTCGCAGCACTACCCGAGCAATCGCACCCGGTAGGGCGCCCCCACAGGCGCACCTACGGGAGCACCGGAGACGAAAGACCGCAGGAAAGGCGCCCGGCACACTGCCGGCCAGGCGCGCCCCGGGTCAGCCGGCTGCTGGCGACTTCTTCGTCGTGGTGTGGTGGTCCTGCGCCGTGTGATGCGTCTTGCTTTTGTGCGAGGTCGACGCCGTATGATGGGTCGTCGTCTTGTGCGGCGTCTTGCTGGTGCTGGTGCTGCTGCTGGCATGCGCCGCGGGGGCGGCCAGCGCCAGAACGGCGATGACGGGCAGAATCGGACCGAGCATGGCGGATACGCGGCGCATGATGCTCACGGATCAGGCTCCATGAAATGGGGGTTGTGGGCGGCTTGGGTGTTGCGTCGCCAGGACAGCTACGGCTGGTAACCAACTGGTGAATCTCATAGCCAGCGCCTTCGATTCCGGCAAGCGAAAACCGCCGCTACAGCAGTCCCAGTTCGCGCAGCACCGCCCGCAGCGGCGGCGGCAGCGCCGCCTCGCCCTCGGCCTCCGGCAGGCTCGCCAGGTCGGGGGGCGCCGCCTCGGGCGCCAGATAGCGCCAGCCCTGGAACGGTTTGGTCGGCCGCCCCGCCACCGGCACCAGTAACGGGTCCAGCACCAGCCCCGCGCACCGCGCGCCGTCGTCCCAGCGATCCTCGATGATATCGGTGATGCGCTGGCGCACCAGCAGCGCGCCCTGCACCACCCAGTACATCGACCCGCCATCCAGCACCTCGGCCGCGCGACGCGGGAAGTTGCGGGTGCGGTGGCGCAATGGCGGACTCTGCGCGGCCCGCTCGGCTTGCACCGTGCGCAGATGTGTAAGGTCGCGTACGCCGACCGCGAGCTTGGTCAGATGCAGCATGGATTGAACCGATGTGGGATGGCGCCGGCGATTCGGCAGAGTCGCATTGCTGCCCCGGCGGAAGCAATCGACACAAGCAATCACCGGTCGGTCGGGACGCGGCGCGGCCGCGTGCGGCTCGTTAAAGATCCATTGCCATTGCACACGCGGCACAGCACAGTCCCGCCGCACGGCGGGATGCGCCCGCCCAGATCGAGGAGATGTTCATGATTGCACGGGGAAGCACCCGGGTCGCCGGTTCGGCTCGCACGTCCACGCTGATGGGGGGGCTGCTGGCAGGGCTTCTCGCGGTCGGCGGATTTGCCGGCTCGGCGCACGCGCAAGGATCCGGTTCGGCAACGCTGGACGCCGTAAAGGCGCGCGGCATGCTGATCTGCGGCGTCTCCGGCGATACCGCCGGCTTCTCGCTGCCCGACAGCAAGGGCGTGATGCAGGGCATCGACGCCGAGGGCTGCCGCGCGGTGGCCGCCGCGGTGCTCGGCGATTCCAGCAAGGTGAAGTTCAGCCCCCTGACCACCGAGAACCGCTTCACCGCGCTGCAATCGGGCGAAGTCGATCTGCTGATCCGCGAAACCACCTGGACGCTCGGCCGCCAGGCCAGCCTTGGTTTCGAGTTCGCACCCATCACCTTCTATGACGGCACCGGCTTCCTGGTGAAGAAAAGCCTCGGCGTCGAGGATGCCAAGCATCTCGATGGCGCGACGATCTGCGTGCAGCCCGGCACCAGCACCGAGCTGGCGATCGCCGACTATTTCCGCGCCAACAACCTGAAGTTCACGCCGATCGAGATCCAGGATCTGCAGCAGATCGAGCAGGCCTTCCTCTCGGGCCGCTGCGATGCCTACTCGACCGACAGCTCGGCGCTGGCCGGGTTCCGCTACACCCAGGGCGACAAGGCCTCCGACTTCGTGCTGCTGCCCACCATCATCAGCAAGGAGCCGCTGGCCCCGGTGGTCCGCAAGGGCGACGACAAATGGTTCGATATCGTGTCGTGGGTGATCTACGCGCAGATGATCGGCGAGGAACTCGGCGTCACTCAGAAGAACGTCGATACCTTCGCCAGCACGACCGACCCCTCGATCCGCCGCCTGCTCGGGCTTGACGGCGACATGGGCAAGGCGCTCGCGCTCGACAACAAGTGGGCGTACAACATCATCAAGCAGGTCGGCAACATGGGCGATGTATGGGATCGCACCATTGCGCCACTGGGCGTGCCGCGCGGCATCAATGCGCCATGGACCAAAGGCGGCCTCGAATACGCCCCGCCGATGCGCTGACTTTCACCGAAACGTACCGGCACGAAGGGCCGTCCCGCAGGGGCGGCCCTTCTTCGTTGGGCTATCGTCGCGGGATGGATTGTGCCGCATGACCGTTGCGTGGCAGGGTTGAGCAATTCGCGGGGCGGCCGGCGATGGCCCGCGAAGTGCATGTCACGCCGTCCGCGCCCCGGGGACCGGCCACGCGGCACCCGCCGTGACCGCCAGAACGCCTATGGAGACGCCCTCGATGTCTGGAGCGACCATCGATCCCCGCCTCGCCCCGCAGCGCGCCGCGCCGAAGAAGGCGATGACGCTCTCGTGGTCGGACCCGCGCGTGCGCAACATCGTCTGGCAGGTGCTCATCATCGGCGCGGTGGTGGCGCTGGTCTGGTATCTGACCGCCAACACGCGCCACAACCTCGCCGCACGTCACATCGCGACCGGATTCGGCTTCCTCTTCCAGTCCGCCTCGATCCCGATCGGCGAGCACTTGATCGACTTCACGCCATCGGTCTCCACCTACGGCCGTGCGCTCATCATCGGCGTGCTGAACACGCTGAAGGTGGCCGTGGTCGGCGTCGTGCTGGCCACCATCCTCGGCACCCTCGTCGGTGTCGGCCGGCTGTCGCCGAATTGGCTGCTGGCGAAGATCACCGCGGTCTATGTCGAAACGCTGCGCGACATCCCGGTGCTGCTGCAGCTGATCTTCTGGTACGGCCTGCTGCAAACGCTGCCCGCACCGCGCCAGGCCTTCCATCCGGTGCCCGGCGTATTCCTGTCCAACCGCGGCCTCAAGCTGCCGATGCTGGACTGGCAGACCGCGCACTGGTGGGTGCTGGCGGCCTTCATCGTCGGCCTGATCGGCACCCTGGCATGGCGGCGCGCAGCGACCCGCAAGCAGGAAGCGACGGGCGTGCGCCCAAAGGTGTGGCCGGTCGCGGTGCTGCTGCTGATCGCCTTCCCGCTGGTGGTGTGGGCCGCCCTCGGCGCGCCGTTCACGCTCGACGTGCCCGCGCTGCACGGCTTCAACTTCTCCGGCGGCATCACCATGACGCCCGAATACACCGCGCTGCTGGTCGGGCTGGTGGCCTACACCGCGACCTACATCGCCGAGATCGTCCGTTCCGGCATTCTGTCGGTGTCGCAGGGCCAGTGGGAAGCCGGCGGCGCGCTCGGGCTGCGCCGCGGTCAGGTGATGAGCCGGATCGTGCTGCCGCAGGCGCTGCGCGTGATCATTCCGCCGATGACCAGCCAGTATCTCAACCTCATCAAGAACAGCTCGCTGGCGGTGGCGATCGGCTATCAGGACATTGTCTCGATCGCCGGCACCACGCTCAACCAGACCGGTCAGGCGATCGAGGGCATCGCCATCATCATGGCGGTCTATCTCACGTTCAGCCTGTCAATCAGCCTGTTCATGAACTGGTACAACGCGCATATCGCGCTGGTGGAGCGCTGAGCCATGGCCGATGGGAACATCGCAACCGCCGGCGCCGCGCCACTTCCCGCGCGCAGTCGCCCGGCGGCCAATACGCTCGGCCCGGTCGCCTGGGCGCGCGCGAACCTGTTCAATTCCTGGTGGTCCACCGCGGTCACGCTGGTGCTGCTCTATGTCATCCTGCGCGCCGCCTGGGGCTTCATCGACTGGGGCGTGATCAACGCGATCTGGACGGTGCCGCAGGGCGCCAACGGCCCCAACACCGCGGTCTGCCGCAACGCCATCGGCATCGGCGCGTGCTGGGCGGTGATCGGCGAAAAATACCGCTTCATGCTGTTCGCGTTCTACCCGTTCAATCAGCAATGGCGGCCCGCACTGGTGGTGCTGCTGTTCATCGGGCTGTTCGTCGTGTCGGCGAACCGGCATTTCTGGCGCAAGGAACTGGCGCTGATCTGGCTCGTGACGCTGGTGGTGATCGGCGTACTGATGTGGGGCGGCATCCTCGGCCTGCCCTATGTCGCGCAGGACCAGTGGGGCGGCTTGCCCATAACCCTGATCCTGGCCACGTTCGGGCTGGCCTTCGCCTTTCCGCTCTCGGTGTTCGTGGCACTCGGGCGGCGTTCGACCAAGCTGCCGGCTGTGAAGATGCTGTGCGTCGGCTATGTGGAGCTGATCCGCGGCGTGCCGCTGATCAGCCTGCTGTTCATGGCCAGCGTGATGTTCCCGCTGTTCCTGCCCGAAGGCATCGACATCGATAAGCTGCTCCGCGCGCAGGTGGCGATCATCCTGTTCGCCGGCGCCTATCTGGCGGAAGTGGTGCGCGCGGGCCTTCAGTCGCTGCCCAAGGGGCAGGCGGAAGCGGCCGACGCGCTCGGCCTCAGCTACTGGAAGAAGACCTTCCTCATCATCCTGCCGCAGGCGCTGCGCATGGTGATCCCGCCGCTGGTCAACACCTTCATCGGCTTCTTCAAGGACACCAGCCTGGTGCTCATCATCGGCATCTTCGACCTGTTGAAGGCCGGCACCACCGCGATCGCCGATCCGGCGTGGCAGGGCTTCGGAAACGAGGTCTATATCACGCTCGCCATCATCTATTTCGTCTTCTGCTTTGCCATGTCGAAATACAGCCGCGGTCTCGAGCGCGAGCTGGACCGCGCACGTCGGCGCTGAAAGGGAACCTGCAAATGAGCGTTACGATGGAGACCGCCGGCGGCGCGCCGCACACGATCGACCCGACGGCGCCGCCGGCGATCGTGCTCGACAAGGTCAACAAGTGGTACGGCACGATGCACGTGCTGCGCGACGTCACCATGACCATCGCGCAGAAGGAACGCGTGGTCATCTGCGGGCCCTCGGGCTCGGGCAAATCCACCACGATCCGCTGCATCAACCGCCTGGAAAGCCACCAGGAAGGCCGCATCATCGTGGATGGCACCGAGCTGATCGGACGACCTGCGCTCGCTCGACACCATCCGCCGCGAGGTCGGCATGGTGTTCCAGAGCTTCAACCTGTTCCCGCATCTGACCATCCTGGAGAACTGCACGCTCGCGCCGATCTGGGTGCGCAAGATGCCGAAGGCGGAAGCCGAGGAACTTGCGATGTACTATCTCGGCCGCGTGAAGATCCCCGAGCAGGCCAAGAAGTACCCGGGCCAGCTCTCGGGCGGACAGCAGCAGCGCGTCGCCATCGCGCGGGCTTTGTGCATGAAACCGAAGATCATGCTGTTCGACGAGCCGACCTCCGCCCTCGACCCGGAAATGATCAAGGAGGTGCTGGACACCATGGTCATCCTGGCCGAGAGCGGCATGACCATGGTTTGCGTCACGCACGAGATGGGCTTCGCCCGCCAGGTCGCCGACCGCGTGGTGTTCATGGACCGGGGCGAGATCGTCGAAAGCGGCCCGCCGACCCGGATGTTCGAGGACCCGCAGACCGACCGGTTGAAACTGTTCCTGAGCCAGATCCTGCGCGGCCACTGACGGTGCCCCCACGAGCGCCCCGGCCTGATCGTCCGGGGCACATGCGGCGCTGAACCGTGGGGCCGGGCAATCACGGGCTTTCCGTGCGGTTCCGTCATGGCCGGGTTCGATCGGCCGGCTCCGCTGTCCCCGGTGGCACTCGGCGTTCCCGTGCCAGACGCCGCGGTCGACTGATCAGCCCGCCTCGCGTCAGGCAGCCTCCGCGATGGCGTGGATGCGCCGGGCCATCGCCGCGATCCCATTGCCGCGATTGGTCGACAGCGCCTCGATCAGTCCGAGGTCTTTCAGGAACACCGGATCGGTCGCCAGGATTTCCGCCGCCGCCCGTCCCGAATAGACCCGCAGCAGCAGCGCCACCAGGCCCGAAACGATCGCGGCATCCGAGGCACCGGCCAGGAACAGCCGGCCCTCGCGCTCCTCGGCATTCAGCCAGACGCGGCTCTGGCATCCCGTGATCCGGTGCGCATCGTCCGCCCATGCCTCCGGATAGACGGGCAGCTTGCGGCCAAGCTCGATGATGAACTGGTAGCGGTCCATCCAGTCATCGAACACCGCCAATTCGTCGCCGATCGCGGCGATGGCCTCGGCGGCACTGGCTTCCTCGGGGATGAGAAAAGGATCGGTCACGTCGCAGGTTCGCACAGTACCGTCATCTGCGCGGCGGGCGGCGCCCCTTCGGCCGGCCCAAACTCTTGGATGCTTCGTCCGTCATTGCACACCTCGGCGCGCGTTATACCAGCCGCCGGACCCGCCTCTAAAGGATGAACCGGCTCAGATCGCCCTTCTGCGCCAGCGGCGCGACCCGCTCGTTCACATAGGCCGCATCGACCGTCACCGTCTCGCCCGCCCGGTCGGTGGCGGTGAAGCTGATCTCCTCCAGCAGCCGCTCCAGCACCGTGTGCAGCCGGCGCGCGCCGATGTTCTCGACCCGGTCGTTGATGTCGGCCGCCAGTTCGGCCAGCGCATCGATCGCGTCGTCGGCGAAATCCAGCGTCACGCCCTCGGTGCCCATCAGCGCCGCGTACTGCTTGAGCAGCGAGTGCTCGGGCTCGGTCAGGATGCGGCGCAGATCGTCGCGCGACAGCGCCGCCAGCTCCACCCGGATCGGCAGGCGGCCCTGCAACTCCGGCAGCAGGTCGGCCGGCTTGGCCAGATGGAACGCGCCCGAGGCGATGAACAGCACGTGGTCGGTCTTCACCGGGCCGTATTTGGTGCTGACCGTGGTGCCCTCGATCAGCGGCAGCAGGTCGCGCTGCACGCCCTCGCGGCTGACGTCGCCGCCGCGGAAGCCGCCTTCGGTGGTGCGCGCGCAGATCTTGTCGATCTCGTCGATGAAGACGATGCCGTTGTTCTCGGCATGCGACACCGCGTCCTTGGCCAGCCGGTCGTTGTCCAGCAGCCGGTCGGCCTCCTCGCGCTCCAGCGCGCGGCGCGCCGCCTCGACGCGTCATCTTGCGCTTCTGCGGCGGGCGGTTGCCCAACATGCCCTTCATCATCTCGCCCAGATTGATCATCTGGCCGGGCGGCATGCCGGGGATGTCGAACTGGCCGATCGGCATGCCCGACGGCTCGCTCAGCGCGACCTCGATCTCCTTGTCGTCGAGCTCGCCGTTGCGCAGCATCCGGCGGAACTTCGATGCGCGTGTCGGCCGCCGCGCCGCTCGCCGACCAGCGCGGTGATCAGCCGCTCCTCGGCCGCCAGCTCGGCCTTCGCCTGCACTTCCTTGCGCGACGCGTCGCGCAGCATGTTCAGGCTGGCCTCCACCAGGTCGCGCACGATGCTGTCCACGTCGCGGCCGACATAGCCGACCTCGGTGAACTTGGTCGCCTCCACCTTCAGGAACGGCGCCTGCGCCAGCTTCGCCAGCCGGCGGGCGATCTCGGTCTTGCCGCAGCCGGTCGGGCCGATCATCAGGATGTTCTTCGGCACCACCTCCTCGCGCATCGCCTCCGGCAGTTGCTGGCGCCGCCAGCGGTTGCGCAGCGCGATCGCCACGGCGCGCTTGGCGTCGTTCTGGCCGACGATGAAGCGGTCGAGCTCGGAGACGATCTCGCGCGGCGAGTAGGTGGGAACGTCCATCTCAGATGGTCTCGACGATCACGTTGTGGTTGGTATAGACGCAGATATCGGCGGCGATCTTCATGGCGCGGCGGGCGATCTCCTCGGCCGACAGGTCCGGGCATCTCGATCAGCGCGCGCGCCGCCGACAGCGCGTAGTTGCCGCCCGAGCCGATGGCGATCACGCCCGTCCTCCGGCTCCAGCACGTCGCCGTTGCCGGTGAGGGTGAAGCTGTGGTCGCGCGTCGGCCACCGCCATCATCGCCTCCAGCCGGCGCAGATAGCGGTCGGTGCGCCAGTCCTTCGCCAGTTCGACGCAGGCGCGCTCGAGCTGGCCGGGAAAGCGCTCCAGCTTGGCCTCCAGCCGCTCCAGCAGGGTGAAGGCGTCGGCGGTGGCGCCGGCGAAGCCGGCCAGCACGGCGCCGCCGGCGCCGATGCGGCGCACCTTGCGCGCGTTGCCCTTGATGACGGTCTGGCCAAGCGTCACCTGGCCGTCGCCGGCCATGGCCACGTGGCCGTCCCGGCGGACGCACAGGATGGTGGTGCCGTGCCAGCCCACCGGGTCGTATGGGGTTTGATCGGTGCTTGTCATGACGCGGCTAAATGGCGCGGCGGGCGCGGGCAAGCAAGGGCCGGGCCGGGCCCGGGCAGTCCGCCGCATGCCAGCCGCGCGCCGGCCGCGCGTCAGGGGCTTGGCGCGATCACCGACACGAGTCCACACTCCGCCGCCCCGAAGCGGGCAGCAGACACGCGCCTGTGGGGGAAACGAATGAGCAGTGCGACCGCGGCCTCGATCACCGCCCGCCTCGACCGGTTGCCGGCGACGCGGCACATCTGGAACATGGTTATCCTGCTGTCGCTTGGCGGCGTGTTCGAGTTCTACGACCTGTTCTTCACGGGCTACGTGGTCCCCGGGCTGGTGCGCGAGAAGCTGCTCAACACCATTTCCGTCGGGTTGTTCACCGGCCCGGCGGTGTTTCCGGCGGCGACCTTCGCCGGCCTGTTCATCGGCACCCTCGTGTTCGGCTTCGTCGCCGACAAATACGGCCGCCGCACGGTCTTCACCTTCGCACTGGTGTGGTACTGCCTCGCCACCGTGGTGATGGCGTTCCAGGCAACCGGCGTCGGCGTCGTCGTCTGGCGCTTCGTCGCCAGCATCGGCGTCGGCGTGGAGCTGGTGACGATCGACAGCTACATCGCCGAGCTGGTGCCGAAGCATCTGCGCGGGCGCGCCTTCGCGGCGAACCAGATGATCCAGTTCGCCGTGGTGCCAGTGGTCGCCCTGCTCGCCTATCTGCTGGTGCCGATCGACCCGTTCGGCTTCGCCGGCTGGCGCTGGGTCGTGCTGATCGGCTCGATCGGTGCCATCGTGGTGTGGTTCATCCGCCTGCGCCTGCCGGAAAGCCCGCGCTGGCTGATCCAGCACGGCCGCATCGCCGAGGCCGAGGCAGTGACGCAGCGGATCGAGGCGGCGGTGCAGCGCGATCTCGGCGGCGCACCGCTGCCGCCGGTGGTCGAGGCGGTGGCATTGGCGCCGGTCAGTCAGGGTGCCGGGCAGTTTTCCGAAATCTTTTCGCCCGCCTATCGCTCGCGCACCATCATGCTGATGGTGTTCCAGTTCTTCCAGACCGTCGGCTTCTACGGCTTCGCCAACTGGGTGCCGACGCTGATCGCCCAGCAGGGCATCGTGCTGTCGAAAAGCCTCCTCTATTCCTTCGTCATCGCCATCGCTAACCCATTCGGTCCGCTGCTCGCCTTCACCTTCGCCGACAAGATCGAACTGAAATGGATCCTGGTCACCTCGGCGTTCTGCATCGGCCTGTTCGGCGTGCTGTTCGCCCTGCAGCATTCGGTGCCGCTGCTGATCCTGTTCGGCGTGCTGATCACGCTGGCCAACACGATCCTGTCCTTCTCCTTCCACGCCTACCAGACCGAGCTGTTCCCGACCCGCATCCGCGCCCGCGCCGTCGGCTTCACCTATGCGTTCAGTCGGATCAGCACGGTGTTCGTCAGCTTCATGATCGGCTTCTTCCTGCAAACGGGCGGCGTGCCGGCGGTGTTCATCTTCATCGCCATCTCGATGCTGATCGTCATGCTGTCGATCGGCCTGTTCGGCCCGCGCACCCGCAACCTGCAACTGGAGCGCATCTCGCACTGAGGCACCGCCCGGCATCGGCGGGCTGCGTCGGACGACCGCAGCCCGCCGACGCAGCCCCATTCGGGGCGTGTCGAACCAATCCGCCGGCCCGCCGTTGCTTCACCCGATGGCGAGCAGCAGCCCAGATCCAACGGTCGCGGCACGATCCGGGCGCGTTGATCGCGACCGCCCGGCAGGCTGGCTGAGCGCCTGCTGGCGGGCTGTGTCGGGGGTCTTCTACCGCTATGCCGCCCATCGCGACCCATTGGCGGAAGCCGGCAACTGGTTTGCCCTCACCATCGGCACCCACCTGCCGTTCTGGCCGCTCTACGTCTGGTGGGCGGCGGGCGGTCAGGCGTTCCCGACGGCCCTGCTGACGGTTGCGATGGCGCCGGTCTTTCTTGTCATCCCCGCGCTGTCGCGCCGCAGCGGCCTGCTGGGACGCATCGCCATGCCGGCGGCGGGCATCGCCAATACGGTGTGGACCGTCTGGATCCTCGGCATCGCCTCGGGCACCGAGCTTTTCCTGATGCCCTGCGCGGCGGTGGCGGCCCTGCTGTTTCGCCGCTCCGAACGGTGGCTGATGATCGTGCTGACGCTGCTGCCGCTGGTCGTCTGGTATGTGCTGCGCGATCACGCACCGGCCCCGGTGCACCACTACACCGCCGATGCGGCGCGCCGGCTGTTCACGCTGAACGCCGCTAGCATCGGCGTGCTGATCTGCCTCTTCGGCTGGTTCCAGGTCGATATCTACCGCCGGATGGAACAGGACTGAATGGAACAGGACTGATCCGTGCGACGTAAGGGCGGGCCGGGGCCAACAAGCCATAGGCCGTTTTCCTCCGATCGCCTGCAACTTTGGCGGTCAGGCGACGTTTCCGGACCGGCGGGTCAGGGGGCGCGTCGGCAGGGTCGGCAGGCGGCGAGCGGTCGCCATGCCAACTGGCCGTGGCGAAGGGGGAACACGTACGATGAAAGCGGTTTCGCGGGGGCTGGGGCGCTCGGCGTGGCTTGCGGCGCTGTTCGGCGCATCGATGCTTGCGGGCGCGCCTGCCGCGTCCGCGCAGGACACCGTCAACATAGGCATATCGACCGCACTGAGCGGACCAATCGCCGAACTGGGTCAGACCGGCGTGCGCGGCATCGAAATGGCGGCCGACGCGATCAATGCCTCGGGCGGTCTGCTCGGCAAGAAGATCAAGGTGCTCACGGCCGACAGCAATCTCTCACCGGCGACCGGCACCAGCAATGTCCGCGGGATGATCCTGAGCGATCATGCGGTCGCCATCTTCGGACCCGTCAGCAGCGCCGTGGCCGCAGCCGAGGAAACGGTCGTCGGGCAATACAAGATCCCGTATTTCGCCTTCACCTCGAACGACGTGAAGCTGACCACCTCCGACTTCACCAAATACATCTTCCAGGTAGTGCCGAACACGGTCATGGAGCCGCGGGCGATCGCGGCCTACTTGGCCAAGCAGGTGGGCGACAAACCCATCACGCTCGACACCATCACGCCGAATTACAGCTTCGGCCGCGATACGGTGACGGCCTTCATCAAGGCCCTGCAGGACGACGGCGTGAAGGTGACGGTGAAGGCGCAGGAAACGCCGCAGCTCGGCGCGACGCAATACACGTCGTATATCGCTGCGTTGCTGGCGGCGCCGGCCGACTACACCTTCATCGGCGAATACGGCGGCGACCTCATCACCTTCACCAAGCAGGCCAAGGGCTTCGGGTTCTTCGACCACACCAAGGCGATGGCGGCCTACGACCGGGCACAGCTCAAGGCGCTGGCCGGACAGGTGCCGGCCGGGACGATCGCCTGGGACCGCGCGCCCTTCTGGGCGATGCAGGGTCCGGGCATGGATAAGTTCATCGCCGACTATCACAAGAAATACGATGAGTGGCCCGCCGCCTGGTCGATCCTCGGCTACACGGCGGTGCAGACCTGGGCGCACGGCGTCGAAAAAGCCAAAAGCTTCGATGGCGACAAGGTCGCGGCGGCTCTCAGCGGCGCCACGGTGCAGACGATCCGCGGGCCGATCACCCTGCGCGCCTGCGACCACCAGGGCGATGTCGCCGAATATCTCGGCCCGGTGGCAGCGAAGATCGACGCCAAATACGGCTTCCAGATCTACGATCCGACCGAAAGCGTGCCGGCCAGCAAAACGATGCTGACCTGCAACGAGGCCAAGGCGCAGCAGCCGACGAACTAGCGCGCCGCACGGACGCCCGGCACGTGTCGTCTTCCCCCGCCCCCTTCCGAACCCGGAAGGGGGCGTCGTCCCTCCGGAGGCCGCGCCGTGAACCTTGAAGTCGCGGTCATCGAGATCCTGAGCGCGATGACGACGGCCGCCAGCCTGTTCATCATCGCCGCGGGGCTGACGCTGATCTTCGGCGCGCTCCGGATCATCAACGTCGCGCACGGCAGCTTCTACATGTACGGCGCCTATCTCGTGGCGACGCTGTTCGCCGCCCCGGATGGCGGCCCGCTTTTCTGGGCCGGCCTCGTGGTGGCGCCGCTGATCGTCGCGGCGATCGGCGCAGCGTGCGAGGTCATTCTCCTGCGGCGGATCTACCACCGCGATCACCTGGTCCAGCTTCTGGTAACCTACGCGCTGTTCCTGATCTTCGCCGACCTCGCGCTGCGCTTCTGGGGTGCGAGCAGCCTGTCGGCGGCGCAGCCACCAAGCCTGTCAGGCGAAGCCACGATCGGCGCCATCACCTTCCCCGCCTACGACCTCTTCGTCATCGGCTGCGCCATCGGGGTCGGCGTGGCGCTGGCGCTGCTGCTCGGGCGGACCATGCTCGGCTGGAAGATCCGCGCGGCGGTGGAGGATCCGGAAACCCTGGCGGCCTGCGGCGTCAACGTGAAGCTGCTGTTCACCACGGTGTTCGCCATCGGCTCGCTGCTCGCCGGCTTCGGCGGCGCGGTGATCGCGCCGCTGCAGGCGGTCGATCCGGGCATGAGCCAGGCCGTGTTGGTGTCGGCATTCATCGTTGCCGTGATCGGCGGCCTCGGCTCGATCGCCGGCGCGGCCATCGGCGCGGTGCTGATCGGCGCGGTCGAGGCTGCGGGCATCCTCTACCTGCCGTCCTGGGCGCCCGCCGCGATGTTCGTCGCCATGATCGTCGTGCTCGCCGTGCGGCCCGCCGGCTTGCTCGGGCAAAGTCTGGAGTATTGACGTGGACCGGCCGATCCCCAATCCGGCGATACCGCTGGCAGGACGTGCGCCGGCCCGCACCAGCCTGCCACGCGCGGCCGTCATCGTCCTGCTAATGGCAATGGTCGCCGTGCTGGCGGTGGCGCCGGCCTATCTCAGCGTGCCGCATTTGCTGGAGCTGCAGGAGATCCTGGGTCTCTGCGTGTTCGCGACCGCCACCAACCTGCTGCTGGGCTACGGCGGCCTGGTGTCGTTCGGCCAGGCGGCGTTCTACGGGCTCGGCTCCTACACGATCGCGCTGACCTGGATGCACTGGCGCGTGCCGTTCTGGATCGCCTTCATCGGCGCTCCCATCGTGGGCGCCGTCGCCGCCTTCCTGGTGGGGCTGATCGCCCTGCGGGCCCGCAAACTGTATTTCGCGCTGCTGACACTGGCATTCTCCCAGCTGTTCTACGTCATCGCGCAGCAGCAATACGCCTTCACCGGCGGGGCGAACGGCGTTTTCGGCGCGATGATCCCACCGCTGCTGATCCAGCCCACCGCAGGATACTGGTTCGTGCTCGGCGTCGCTGTCCTCAGCCTGCTCGCGCTTTGGAAGATCGTCGTATCGCCGTTCGGGCTGGTACTGCGGGCGACCCGCGAAAAGCGCAACCGGGCCGAGGCGCTGGGCGTGAACGTGTTCGCGCACCAGCTGCAGGCCTTCGTCATTTCCGGGTTCTTCTGCGGGCTCGCCGGCGCGCTATACGTCGTGCACAACCAGAACGCCTATCCGGAACTGCTGAACTGGGTGGAATCCGGCAATCCGGTGATCATGTCGGTGATCGGCGGCATGTTCGTCTTCCTCGGTCCGACCCTCGGCGCGTTCATCTATGAGATTGCCGAGCAATACCTGGTCGTGGCCACGCATGACTGGCAGCTGATCCTGGGCGCGGTGCTGCTGGTGATCATCCTGTTCATGCCGGACGGCGTCCTGGGCGAGCTCAGCCTGCTGTGGCATCGCCGGCGCGGACGCGAGCCGGGCGCATGAACACCATCCTTACAGTGGACCGGGTAAGCCGCCTGTTTGGTGGATTCCGCGCGGTCGATGACGTCAGCTTCGCCGTCCGGGAAGGCAGCATCCATGCGGTCATCGGCCCCAACGGGGCCGGCAAGACCACGCTGTTCCGCCTGCTGACCGGCGTGCTGGCGCCGAGCTCCGGGCAAGTGCGATTTCGTGACCACGTCATCAGCGGGCGCAAGCCGCATGCCATCGCGCGGCGCGGCTTGGCGCAGGTGTTCCAGATCACCAACATCTTCCCCCGCCTGACCGTGCTGGAGTCGATGCAGACTGCGCTGATCGTGCAGCGCCGGCGCGAAGCGGACTTCTGGAGCTTCTTCCAAAGCCGCGCGGCGGTGCAGCGGGAATCGATGCAGCTCCTGGATCGGGTCGGCCTGGCCGACATGTCCGACGCCGAGGCGCGGACCCTGTCGCACGGCGACCAGCGTGCGCTGGAAGTCGCGCTGGCGCTGGCCACCGCGCCCGAACTGTTGCTGCTGGACGAGCCGACGGCGGGAATGTCGCCGTTCGAAACCGAACGGACCGTGACAATGATCCAGCAGCTGTCTCGGGGCTCGTCGCTGACCGTGCTGTTCTCGGAACACGACACCGACATGGTGTTCGGCATTTCGGAGCAGATCACGGTGATGCACCGGGGGCGGGTCATCGCCGAGGGACCGCCGGAGGAAATCCGCAACAACCCCGACGTCGGCGCCGTCTATCTGGGCGCCGAGACATGATGCTTTCAGTTGAATCCATCAACACGTACTACGGGCAGAGCCACATTCTGCAGAGCGTGTCGCTGGAGGTGCGCGAGGGCGAAATGGTGGCGCTGCTCGGGCGCAACGGCGCGGGCAAGACGACGACGATGCGCAGCATCATGGCGCTGACCCCGCCGCGCGATGGCACGATCACCTTCGATGGTGCGACGATCAGCGGACGCCCGACCTACGCGATCGCGCGCATGGGCGTCGGCTATGTGCCGAGCGGGCGCCGGATCTTCAGCGGCCTGAGCGTGCGGCAGAATCTGGAACTCGCGGCGGCGGGCGGGCGGCAGCTATCCGGCGGATGGAGCATCGACCGGGTATTCGACATGTTCCCCAAGCTGCGGGAACTGGCCGGGCGCAGCGCAGGGTTTCTCAGCGGCGGAGAGCAGCAGATGCTGAAACTCGGCCGCGCCCTGCTCGACAACCCGAAGCTGCTTCTGCTCGACGAACCGACCGAGGGACTGGCACCGGTGGTGGTGAAGGAACTGTGGCAGTGGCTGGCACGGCTGAAAGCGGAAAGGCTGAGCATCCTGCTGAGTGAGCAGAACGCGGCGTTTGCGCTACGGCTGTCGGATCGCGGCTACATTCTGGAGAAAGGCGTCATCCGGCACGGCGCATCGGCCACGGACCTGGCGGAGAGTCACGAAATCCGCAGCTATCTGGGAATCGAGTTCCAAGCGGGCTGCGCAGCACTGACACAGCACGGCAATTCTCCCGTCCGCGTTGTCAGCCGTAGGGGCCCTTGAGCGGGAATTTGGTGTTCTTGAGATAATTTTTCTTGGGCGGAATGGGCCACGACTTTGCCTTCAGGCCGAAATCGAAAGCCTTGGGCTTGACGCTGCCGGGGGAGGAACTGCTGGACGGGACTTTCTTGCCACCGTGATTTGCGCAGATATCGACGGTCTTTTTGATCTTGTATTCGAATTTCGGAAAATTGCCGGCCACGACACGTCTCCTTTCCTGCGGCGATCTTCGCTGCTGACGCTCAAAGGAGCACGACTGTCGCCGCCCCGATGTGACTCGCGTCACACCCGCATCATCGCCCGGTCAGGATCCGGTCCACCAGCTGGCGCACCGTCGGGATGAAGCCGTTCGAGTAGAACGGATCGGTCGCGAAGCGGTACGCATTGTGCCCGCTGAACATCAGGTTGCGCTCGACCGCGTCCGGCTGGTCGTCATGCGCGATGTCCTGCAGCGTTTTCTGGATGCAGAAGCTGCGCGGATCGGCCTTTTTGCCGGTGCTGTGGTCGGCGTCGTGCTGCGACCAGTTGGAAAAGCGGCAGGCGCTCAGGCAACCCATGCAGGCCACCTGGTCGTCATAGATTTCCTTCGCCTTCTCCGGCGTGACGAAGATCAGCGTGCCGTCCGGTGTGCGCAGTGCTTCGGTAAAGCCCGCCGCCTCCCACGCCTGCACCCGCAGCAGGTCCGCCGGGGTCAGATAGACGATGCGCCTGCGCGGACCCACGCCGTACTCGGCGACATGCTCGCCCACCGCCTCGGCGGTATACGCCACCTGACGTTCGTTGCGTTCGCGCAATTCCTGGATGAAGCCGTTGTTCACCGCACTGGAATAGAACCCGGTCGGGCTGAAGCGATTGAGGAAGACGTCGCCCTCGGTCAGCCGGCGCAAACGCTGGCGCCACGCCTCGCCGATCGGGCTTTCCTGGGTCAGCAGCGGGCGTGTGCCGAACTGGAAGGCGACAGGCCCCAGCTCGGGGTTGTCGATCCAGTTCTCCCATTCCTCAAGCCACCACACGCCGCCGGCCATGATGATCGGCGTCTCGTGCAGCCCATAGTCGCGCATCACTTTGCGCAGCGCCACGACGCGCGGGAAGGGGTCCTCGGGCCGCGTCGGGTCCTCGCTGTTGGACAGCCCGTTGTGGCCGCCGGCCAGCCAGGGGTCCTCGTACACCACGCCGCCCAGCAGCGCCGCCGCCTTGTGATAGGCGCGCTTCCACAGCGCGTTGAAGGCCCGGGCCGAGGAGATGATCGGGTAGTAGTGCACATTGAAGCGGGCGGCGATGTCGGACAGCCGGTACGGCATTCCGGCACCGCAGGTGATGCCGTTGATCAGGCCCTTGGCCTGCTCCAGCACCTCGGTGATGATGCGCTCGGCCCCGCCCATCTCCCACAGGATGTTGGCATGGATGCGGCCCTTGCCGCCGGCGATCTCATAGGCGCGCCGCGCCTGCGCCAGCGCGCCGTCGATGGCGTAGCGCACCAGCTCTTCGTGCCGTTCGCGTCGGGTGCGGCCCTGGTAGGTCTGCGGAATGCGCCGTCCTTCGGCATCGAAACTGTCGGCATTCACCGCCGAGAACGTTCCCACGCCGCCCGACGCCGCCCAGTGCCCGGCCGAGATGCCGTTCGAGATCGACACCCCCTTGCCGCCCTCGACGATCGGCAGGATGTCCGTCCCGCCCATGCGGATGGCGTTGATCGCTTTCATGGCCGCGTCCCTTTGTCAGGCCGTCGTCCAATCCCGCAGGAAGCGAATACGGCGCCTGCCGGACGATGCAAGTGCTTGCGCATCATGGCAGGCGCCGAAACCCGCTATTCCCCGGCCGGTGCCGGCTGCTCGGCGCGCTCGCGCTGCTCGCCGCGCTCGGGCCGGTCGCCGCGGCCGGGCTTGGCACCGACCTGATCCGTGATGTCGGCTCCCGTCGCCTGATCCACAACCCGCATCGACAGCTTCACCTTGCCGCGCTCGTCGAAGCCGATCACCTTCACCTTCACCGCGTCGCCCACGTTCACCACGTCGGTCGTCTTGCCGACGCGGCCCTGCTGCAACTCGCTGATGTGCACCAGCCCGTCCTTGGAGCCGAGAAAGTTCACGAAGGCGCCGAAATCGGCAGTCTTCACCACCTTGCCGTTGTAGATCACGCCGATCTCGGGCTCGGCCACGATGCCGCGGATCCAGTCGATCGCGGCCTGCGCCTTCTCCTGCTCGGTGGCGGCGATCTTGATGGTGCCGTCATCGTCGATGTCGATCTTGCAGCCGGTCTCCTCGACGATCTGGCGGATCACCTTGCCGCCGGTGCCGATCACCTCGCGGATCTTCTCCTTCGGCACGGTGATCACCGTGATGCGCGGCGCCGTCGCCGCCACGTCGTCGCGCGCCCCGGTGATGGCGCGCGCCATCTCGCCAAGGATGTGCATCCGCCCGTCGCGCGCCTGGTCCAGCGCGATCTTCATGATCTCGGGCGTGATCGAGGTGATCTTGATGTCCATCTGAAGGCTGGTCACACCCTGCTCGGTGCCGGCCACCTTGAAGTCCATGTCGCCCAGGTGATCCTCGTCGCCCAGGATGTCGGACAGCACGGCGAAACCGCGATCCTCCTTGATCAGGCCCATGGCGATGCCCGCCACCGGCCGCTTCAGCGGCACGCCCGCATCCATCAGCGCGAGCGAGGTCCCGCAGACCGTCGCCATGGACGAGCTGCCGTTGCTCTCGGTGATCTCGGAGACGACGCGCATCGTGTAGGGGAAGGCCTCCTTGGTCGGCAGCAACGGATGCACTGCGCGCCACGCCAGCTTGCCGTGGCCGATCTCGCGGCGCCCCGGGCTGCCCATGCGTCCGGCCTCGCCCACCGAGTAGGGCGGGAAGTTGTAGTGCAGCATGAAATGCTGGCGGTACTCGCCCTCCAGCGCGTCGATCACCTGCTCGTCCTGACCGGTGCCCAGCGTCGCCACGCACAGCGCCTGCGTCTCGCCGCGGGTGAACAGCGCGCTGCCGTGCGCGCGCGGCAGCACGCCGACCTCGGCCACGATCGGGCGGACGGTGCGGGTGTCGCGCCCGTCGATGCGCATGCCGGTGTCCAGGATGGCGTTGCGCACGATGTCGGCTTCCAGGTCGTGGAACAGGCCCTTGGCCTTGTCGGCGTCCAGCCCCTCGGCCTTCAGCGCCTCGACGGCGGCCTTCTTGGCCGCACCCACCTGCTCGTAGCGCGTCTGCTTCACCTTCTCCTGATAGGCGGCGGCGATCGGCGCGCGCGCCAACGCATCGACGCGGGCGGCCAGTGCCTTTTCCTCGTCCGACTTCTCGGCCAGCGCCCAGGGCTCCTTGGCGGCATGCTCGGCCAGCTCAATGATCGCCTGGATCACCGGCTGGAACGCGGCGTGGCCGAAGGTGACGGCGCCCAGCATCACGTCCTCGGACAGCTCCTGCGCCTCACTCTCGACCATCAGCACGCCCTCGGCGGTGCCGGCCAGCACCAGGTCGAGCGCGGTGCCGGTCATCTGCTCGGCCGTCGGGTTGAGAATGTAGTCGCCATTGGCGTAGCCGATGCGCGCGGCGGCGACCGGGCCGAAGAAGGGGATGCCGGACAGCGTCAGCGCGGCCGAGCAGCCGATCAGCGCGACGATGTCGGGGTCGTTCTCCAGGTCATGGCTCAGCACCGTGGCAACGATCTGCACCTCGTTGCGGAACCCCTCGGGGAACAGCGGGCGGATCGGCCGGTCGATCAGGCGGCTGACCAGCACTTCCTTCTCGCTGGGGCGACCTTCGCGCTTGAAGAAGCCGCCCGGGATCTTGCCCGCCGCAAAGGTCTTTTCCTGATAGTTGACGGTCAGCGGGAAGAAGTCCTGCCCGGGCTTGGCGGATTTCACGCCGACCGCGGTGCACAGCACGATGGTGTCGCCGTAGCGCGCCAGCACCGCGCCGTCGGCCTGACGGGCGATCTTGCCGGTTTCCAGCACCAGCTTGCGGCCGCCCCAATCGAGTTCCTTGCGGAAATAGTTGAACATTCAATCGTCCTTCAGATGCGCGGCATCGGCGGACGGGCGCCGTTCGGTCCTGCGCTTCCCAAAGGCGATACGGCGTCTCGGGCGGCATGGATGCGACCTGCGCGCGACATGATCGGTGCAGGCGCCAGCCATGTGGCCGGAAACGCCGTCACGGTGCCATCGGGCAGCCGGATCGGCGGTCGTCGTGTCCGCCGCGTGACGCGGCGTGTTGCCCCGCGCCCCCATGGCGCGGAAGTCTCCCTCGACCGCCGATATGGGGACGGCCGAGCAGCGCGTGAACCGCCCTCAGCGGCGCAGGCACATCAGCGACGCAGCCCCAGGCGGCCGATCAGCGTCTCGTAACGCCGCTGGTCCTTGGCCTTGAGGTAGTCGAGCAGCCGGCGACGCCGGCCGACCAGCATCAGCAAGCCGCGCCGGCTATGGAAGTCCTTGGCGTGGGTCTTGAGGTGCTCGGTCAGGTTGCTGATCCGTTCGGACAGCAGGGCGACCTGCACTTCCGGGCTGCCGGTATCGGTGGCAGCGTTCGCATAGTCGCCGATCAGCGCCGTGCGGCGCTCCGCGGTAATCGACATCGCACAGTCCTCCATGCGGGTTAGGGCTACGCGCGCGGCTGCGTCAGAGCAACCGTTCGGGCTTCAGCCAGCCATCGTGCAGCCGGCACAGCCCGATCACGCGGCTCCCCGCCATGGCGCGCGCCAATCCGCCATCGGGATCGGCTGCCCGTGGAATACGGCCCATCAGATCGACCAGGCTGATTGCCTGGCCATGCGAAAGGCCGGTGGCCTCCGCTTCGGTAAGGGCCAGCGCCGGGATGTCGGCCAGCGCGGTCGAAACCGCAAGCAGCAGGTTCGGGGAAGCGGGCGCGGTATCGTCCGGCGAGACGAGTTTGTCCAGCGAAATCGCCTGCGCTTCGGCGAAGGGGCCGACCCGCAAGCGGCGCAGGGCAGCGACATGCCCGAGCGTGCCACACGCCAAGGCCAGGTCGCGGGCCAGGCTGCGCATGTAGACGCCCTTGCCCGACTCGACCTCGAAGACCGCTGTATCGTCATCCGGCCGCGCCACCAGCGCGAAGCGGTCGACGCGCGCCGGGCGCGGCTCCAGCACCGGCGCGCGTCCTTCGCGCGCCATGTCGTAGGCGCGTTCGCCGGCAACCTTCACCGCCGAGTAGGCCGGCGGCACCTGCATGATGGTGCCGCGGAAGGCGGGCAGGGCGGCCTCGATCTCGGCATCGGTCGGGCGGTGCGCCGAGACGGCCGTCACCTGCCCGTCGGCATCGTCGGTATCGCGGGCCTCGCCCAGCTTCAGGGTGAAGCGGTACAGTTTCGTACCATCCATGACGTACGGAACCGTCTTGGTGGCGGCCCCGAAGGCGATCGGCAGCACGCCGGTGGCCAGCGGATCGAGCGTGCCGCCATGCCCCGCCTTCTGCGCGTCGAAGGCCCGGCGGACACGATTGACCACGTCCGTGCTGGTCAGCCCGGCGGGCTTGTCAATGATCAGCCACCCGTCGAGCGGGCGGCCACGCAGTTTGCGACGCGACATGCGCGGGCTTCTGGCACGCGGCGGGCGGGAAGGCCAGGGCCGCCGTGCCGCCGCTGCGAGGCGAGGGCTGCATTGCCCGCGATGGCAACGATTTTCGTGGCTGCCCCGCATCGTCGGGCGCAGGCTGCTGGGCAGTTCGGGGATGGGCCGGTTTGCAGCGGCGGGCGGTTCGGGTATCTGTTCCGGCCGCTCTCGCCGGCGCCGCGTTGGAGATCATGGACCGTTCCGAAACCACCCAGGATGACGCGTCGCCCGATGGCTGGCCCAGCGATCTCGCCAGCCTGCGCGCGGAACTCGATGGCCTCGACGACGCCGTCCACGATCTGCTGATGCGGCGCGCCGAGCTGGTCGGCGCCCTCGCGGCCTCCCGCCTCAAGACCCCCGGGGCGGCGCTGCGCCCGGGGCGGGAAGCACAGATCATCCGCCGCCTGCTCGCCCGCCATCATGGCAAGCTGCCGCGCGCCAGCGTGGTGCGGATCTGGCGCGAACTGCTCGCCGCGACCACGGCCATGCAGGGCGCCCACATCATCGCCGTCTGCGAGACCGATCCGGGCGGCGTCTATACGCAGGTGGCGCGTGAGCATTTCGGCGCGCTGACGGCGCTGCGCGTGCATTCCAGCCCGGCCCAGGCGCTGGCCGACGTCAGCAGCGGCAATGCGAGTGCGGCGGTGCTGCCGGTGCCGTCGGAAACCGAAACGCCGCGCGCCGCGTGGTGGACCGCGCTGCTCCACAAGGACGAGCCGCGCATCCATGTCATCGCGCGCCTGCCGTTCTGGTCGCCGCGCCCCGAGGGCGCGCCGGCACTGCCGGCCCTGGTGATCGCCGCCTTCGCCCCCGACCGCAGCGGCGCCGATCGCTCGCTGCTCGGGCTCGAAGTGGCGCTCGACGTCAGCCGCGCGCGGCTGACCGCCGCCATCATCGGTGCCGGGCTGCAGCCGGAACAGATCATCCTGCGCCGCGATCAGGGCGCCCCGGTCGCCCATGCGCTGGTCGAGGTCGCCGGCGACGTGGGGGAGGACGACAGCCGCCTCGATGCCATCGCCGCCGTGCTGCGCCGCGCGGTGGTGCTGGGCGCCTATGCGGTGCCCGTCGATGCCGCTGTCGCGGCAGGGGGCGCCGCGCCAAATGATGGAGACCGATGATGACGGGTCCGCGTCCCCGGCCGGAAGTGCTGAAGATCTCGCCCTATATCGGCGGCGAGTCGAATGTCGCCGGCGTCAACCGCGTCTATAAGCTGTCGTCGAACGAGGGCGCGTTCGGGCCGCCGCCCGGTGCTGCGGCCGCCTATGCCGCGCTGTCGCAGGAACTGCACCGCTATCCTGATGGCGGGGCGGTCGAGCTGCGGCGGGCGATCGGCGCGCGCTTCGGGCTCGACCCGGCGCGGATCGTCTGCGGCTGCGGATCGGACGACCTGATCTACCAGCTCTGCCTCGCCTATGGCGGGGCGGGCACCGAGATCATCATGACGCGGCATGGTTTCTCGATCTACCAGATCGCCGGGACCTATGCCGGCAGCAAGGTCATCAAGACGCCCGAGCGGGAGCTGACCGCGGATGTCGATGCGATCCTCGCCGCGGTGTCGGCGGCGACGCGGATCGTGTTCCTCGCCAACCCCAACAACCCGACCGGCAGCCTGCTGCCGCAGCGGGAGGTGGAGCGGCTGCGGGCCGGCCTGCCCGCCGACGTGCTGCTGGTGCTCGATGCCGCCTATGCCGAATACGTGGAACGGCCGGACTACGACCCCGGTGTCGCCCTGGTCGATGCCGCTAACAACACGGTGATGACGCGCACCTTCAGCAAGATCTGGGGCCTGGGCGGGATGCGGGTGGGCTGGGCCTATGCGCCGCCGGCGGTGATCGACGTGCTGAACCGGGTGCGGGCCCCCTTCAACGTCTCGATCGCCGCACAGGCGGCGGCGATCGCCGCCCTCGCCGAACCGGGCTGGCTCGAGAAATGCCGTGCCCACAACACCGCCGCGCGCGCGGTTCTGACCCAGCGGCTGCGGCAATCGGGCGTCACGGTCTGGCCGAGCGAGGGGAATTTCGTGCTGGCCGATTTCGCCACGGCGGAGCGCGCCGGGGCGGCCGACGACTTCATGCGCGCGCGCGGCATTATCGTGCGTCCGATGGGCGGCTATGACCTGCCGCACTGCCTGCGCATCAGCATCGGCACCGACGACGAGGTGGCCGCCGTCGCCGAGGTGCTCGCCGCCTTCATGACGGCGCACGATGACCTTGCGGGCGCCGCCTCCCGCGGCTGAACCCTGGCACGCGATCGCTGCCTGATACGCGCGACTTGATACGCACGACCGGGAAAGGTACGCATCGCCTGCGGCGCGGGAACGGGAGAGGGCAGCCATGGCGATCAATAAGATCTATGCGGATGCGACCGCGGCGCTGACCGGGCTGCTGCATGACGGCATGACGATCATGGCCGGCGGCTTCGGCCTCTGCGGCATTCCCGCCGCGCTCATCGACGCGATCCGCGATTCGGGCGTGCGCGACCTGACGGTGGTTTCCAACAACGCCGGCATCGACGGCGTCGGCCTGGGAGTGCTGCTGGAGACCCGGCAGATCAAGCGGATGGTCAGCTCCTACGTGGGCGAGAACAAGACCTTCATGCAGCAATACCTCGCGGGCGAACTGGAGATCGAGTTCAACCCGCAGGGCACGCTGGCCGAGCGCATCCGTGCCGGCGGCGCCGGCGTGCCGGCCTTCTTCACCCGCACCGGTGCTGGCACCGCGATCGCCGAGGGCAAGGAGCAGCGGGAGTTCGACGGCAAGCTCCACGTGATGGAGCGCGGGCTGGTCGCCGATCTGGCCATCGTTCATGCCTGGCGCGCCGACCCCGAAGGCAACCTCGTGTACCGGAAATCGGCACGCAACTTCAATCCGGTGATGGCGACGGCGGCGAAGGTCACAGTGGCCGAGGTCGAGGAATTGGTGCCGCCCGGCACGCTCGATCCCGACCACATCGTCACGCCGGGTATCTATGTTCGGCGACTGGTGAAGCTCGCCGCCGTCGACAAGCGGATCGAGCAGCGCACCGTGCGCAAGCGCGCGGCCGCGTGATCCCGTAAGCGAACGAAAGGAGCCGCGTCATGCCGTGGACCCGCGACGAGATGGCCGCCCGCGCGGCGCGCGAACTGCAGGACGGGATGTATGTCAACCTCGGCATCGGCATCCCGACTCTGGTGGCCAACCACATCCCGCCGGGGATGGACATCCAGCTGCACAGCGAGAACGGCATGCTGGGCATCGGGCCCTTCCCGTTCGAAGGCGAGGAAGACGCCGACCTGATCAACGCCGGCAAGCAGACGGTGACGGCGCTGCCGACCACCAGCTTCTTCGACAGCGCCGCATCCTTCGCGATGGTGCGCGGCGGACATATCGCGATCTCGATCCTGGGCGCCCTGCAGGTGGCCGAGAACGGCGATCTTGCGAACTGGATGATCCCCGGCAAGATGGTGAAGGGGATGGGCGGCGCGATGGACCTGGTCGCCGGCGTGCCCCGGGTCGTGGTGCTGATGGAGCACACCGCCAAGGGCGAGCCCAAGATCCTCAAGTCCTGCACGCTGCCGCTGACGGGTGCCGGCGTGGTCAACCTGATCGTCACCGACCTCGGCGTGTTCGACGTGGTTTCGCCCGGCCGTCCGGGGCTGGTGCTGGTCGATCTGGCGCCGGGCGTCACGATTGCGGACGTCCGTGCCCAAACAGCGGCCTCGTTCGAGGTCCATCCGGATCTGGCCGCCCGCGCCGGCTGATCCGGCCCGATTGACCGGAAACCGGATCGGGAAAAAGCGGGGCCGGCTCGCCAGGAACGGCGCCGAGGGGAACCGGCCACCAGCGGCGACGTTGGGGTGGCGGACCGTCCCGGTCCGCCCCATCAGCGAGAGGTTTCCCTCATGAAACGTTGCTTCCGCCTCGCCTTCCTGCCGGCCGCGCTGCTGCTGTGCGGACTGACCGGCTGTGTTGTCGAGACGCCCGCCCGTCGCGAGGTCGTGGTGGAGCATCCGGCGCCGCCGCCGCCGGTGGTGTACCGCCCCGCGCCGGATGTCATCGTCAGGCCGTGACGGGACGCCCGCCCGCTGTGCTCCGCCAATGAAAACGGCGGCTGCCCGATCGGCAGCCGCCGTTTTTCCGCTCCGGGCCGGCCATGGGGCCGGTACGCGGAGGCCCGCTACATGATGGCGTTGCCGGCCATGAGCGACAGCACGAGGAAGATCAGGAAGATAACGATGAACAGGAAGAACAGGATCCGCGCAATCCCGGCAGTGGCCGCCGAGATCCCGGTGAAGCCGAACACGCCGGCTATGATCGAGACGATGAAGAAGATGATCGCCCATTTCAGCATGGTGCAGGCCTTTCGCTGGTGACTGGTCTTTGCCGGTGCGTAACGCGCAACGGCTGGCGCGGTTCCCGATGACTGCAGCCGAAACTTTCTCCCCCGCCGCGGCCGGAAGGCCGAAGTGCACCTCCCCGAGTGAATGACCCGATCGATGGGGGTTGCGCCGCATGAATCCTCGATGAAACCCGGTGGAACCGCGTGACCGGTCGCGCGTTCAACCCGCGAGCGACGCGATATGGCCTGCCAACCATACGTTTCGAGCGGTCAACTGTTCGGGCGGCGAATCGGCGGCTGACCGCTAGCTTCTGTGCGCAAGCCTTCCTGTCCGGAGTTCGAAATGAACATCACCCCCTCGCTGCGCCGTGGCGCGGCACGGACCATCCTGGCCCTGACACTGCTGGCCGGTGCCTCGGCGATGCTTACCGCCTGCAACACGACCGCCGGCGCAGGCCAGGACGTGAGCGCGGCCGGCCACGCGGTCACCAGCACCGCGGACAAGGCGAAGAACGCGATGTGACGCTTGCGCCGGGTTGTGCGCGAAGCAGACCGGGCGCGTGATTTAAGGGAGTGCGTTCGATGACCCTTATACTGCTGATCGTTGTCCTGTTCCTGCTGTTCGGTGGGGGCGGCTATTATGGTTATCGTGGCGGCTACTACGGCGGCGGCGGCTTCAGCCTGATCGGTCTCGTGCTGGTCGTGCTGGTGGTGCTGGCGCTGTTCGGCGGGCCGGGCTTCGGCTGGTATCACTACTGACCTCTCCCCGCTTCGTCGGCCTGTGGTTCGGGCCGGTGGAACGCGATCGGCCCAAGGTTCGGTCCTCGGGGCTGTTGGGGAAGCTCCTCTGGACTCCGCTTGCGCCCTGCCGCATTGCACGCTGCAATTCGGTCAGGGAGCCCCGTGATGACCAACCCAGCCAAGCGGCCGGCGATCGGCACGATCCGCGTTTTTGATGACGGCGTCGCTCTCGCGCGGGGTGCCGCGGATCTTCTGGTCGCGCGCGCGTCAGCGGGTGACGCGCCGTTCGTGGTGGCGCTGAGCGGTGGCTCGACGCCCCGGCCGGTCTATGAATGTCTGGCCACGCCGCCCTGGCGGGACCGCGTGCCGTGGAATCGCGTCCACTGGGTGATCGGGGACGAGCGGTTCGTTCCTGTCGCCGACCCCGAAAGCAATATCGGGATGATCCGCCGCGCCATGCTGGATCACGTGCCGGTGCCGCCAGCCAACATCCATGCGATCCCGACCGAAGGCACCACGCCCGAGGCCGCAGCCGCCACCCACGCGGCGGCGCTCGAGCGGCTGCGCAAGCCCGACGGGACGCTGTTCGACCTGAACTTCCTGGGCATGGGCGATGATGGGCACACCGCCTCGCTGCTGCCCGGTCAGCCGGTGCTGGCGGTGCGCGACCGGCTGGTGGCGCCGGTGCCGCATGGGCGGGACAACGTGAGGATAACGCTGACCTACCCGGCACTCGACGCGTCCGCGCTGGTGGTGTTCCTGGTCGCGGGTGCGGGCAAGCGTGCGATGCTTAACACCGTCCTGTCGGGCGGCGCGACCGTGCCGGTTGCCGGCATCCATCCCAAAGGCGAGACCGTGTGGCTGACCGATCGGGACGCTGCCGGGGACTGGGCAGTGGGGGAATGATACTTTGGTTTACTTGATCGATATTTCGATCTGATCAGGTTGGGCGCAATTTGTTTTCAACAGACACGGATTTTTGGGACGTCGTGGTGATCGGCGGCGGCCATGCGGGATGCGAGGCGGCCGCCGCGGCTGCCCGCATGGGTGCCCGCACCGTGCTGCTGACCCAGCGCCTTGCGACCATCGGGGCGATGTCCTGCAACCCCTCGATCGGCGGTATCGGCAAGGGTCATCTGGTCCGGGAGATCGACGCCCTCGACGGTCTTATGGGCCGGGCGGCGGATCGCGCGGGCATCCACTTCAAGCTCCTCAACCGCAGCAAAGGGCCGGCGGTGCGCGGGCCGCGTGCCCAGGCCGACCGCACCCATTACCGGGCCGCGATCCGCGACCTTCTGGCCGCGACGCCAGGGCTGACCTTGCAGGAGGGTGAGGCCGAGGACGTCCGCGTCGGCCCGGACGGCCGCCTCGCCGCCATCGTCTGCGCCGACGGCACTTTGCTCCGTTGCGCGGCGGCGGTCTTGACGGCCGGCACGTTCCTTCGCGGCGTCATCCATGTCGGTGAGCGGCAAACGCCGGCCGGGCGCGTGGGCGAGGGGCCGTCGGTCGGCCTGGCCCTCACGCTCGAGCGGCTGGGCCTGCCGCTCGGCCGGTTAAAGACGGGCACGCCGCCGCGGCTGGATGGCCGCACCATCGACTGGAACGGGCTGGAGCCCGACCACGGCGACGCGGTGCCCGAACCCTTCAGCACGATGACCGCGGCGCTTCCGCTGCGCCAGATCGCCTGCCACGTCACCGGCACCACCCCGGCGACGCACGCGCTCATCCGCGCCAATCTGCACCGCTCGGCGGTCTATGGCGGACGGATCTCCGGCACCGGGCCGCGCTACTGCCCTTCGATAGAAGACAAGGTCGTCCGCTTTGCCGACCGGCAGCGCCACCAGATCTTCCTCGAGCCGGAAGGGCTGGACGACGACACGGTCTATCCGAACGGCATCTCCACCAGCCTGCCCGAGGCGATCCAGGCCGCCCTGGTGGGGAGCATCCCCGGCCTCGAGCGGGCACGGATCGTGCGACCCGGCTACGCCGTCGAATACGACTATGTCGATCCGCGGGCGCTCGACCGCTCGCTGCAGCTACGCGCCCTGCCGGGACTTTTCCTGGCCGGACAGGTCAACGGCACCACCGGCTACGAGGAGGCGGCGGCGCAGGGCCTCGTCGCCGGCATCAATGCGGCGTGCTGCGCTTGCGGCTCCGCGCCCGTCCGTTTCGACCGGTCGGAGGCGTATCTGGGCGTGCTGATCGACGACCTGGTTACCCAGGGCGTCAGCGAGCCGTACCGGATGTTCACCTCCCGCGCGGAATTCCGCCTGAGCCTGCGGGCGGATAATGCGGACCTCCGGCTGACCGGTCGGGGCATCGCCCTCGGCTGCGTCGGTGCGGCGCGGTCGGCGGCATTCCTCGCCCATCAGGCGGCCCTCGACGACGCCCGGGTCCGGGTCGCCGCCGAAGGCGCGCTGCCGGCAGCCCTGGCTGCGCATGGCATCGCGCTGCGGGCGGATGGCCGCTGGCGCAGCGTCGCGCAGCTTCTCGGGCAGGAGGACATATCGGCCGACACCCTCCGCCGCGCGTTTCCCTTCCTCGGCGCATTCCCGCCGCGCTTGCTGGCCCAGCTACGGGCTGACGCGCACTATGATGGCTATCTGCATCGCCAGGGAGCGGAGATCCGCAGCTTCCGGCGGGAGGAGGCGTTTCCCCTGGCTGCCATCGACTACGACACCGTGGGCGGGCTCAGCACCGAGCTGCGGCAGAAGCTGGCGGCCCAGCGCCCCGATTCGCTGGGGGCTGCGGCGCGCATTCAGGGCATGACCCCTGCGGCCCTCGCCTCGATTCTGGCGAGCGCCCGCAAGCAGGTGGCGTAATGCTCCACGTGGAGTAATCGTTCGGTGTCGAAGGATGTGGCCGGGCGCCTGGATACCTTCGCCGCGATGCTGCTGCGCTGGAACACCACCGTCAACCTGGTCGCTGCCGGCGACGCCCCCGTCCTTCGCCGGCGGCATATCGACGACTGCCTCCAACTCCTGCCCCTGCTGCCCGAGGACGCCGGGCGCGGGATCGACCTCGGCAGCGGCGCGGGTTTCCCCGGCCTGATCCTGGCAATCGCCGCCGGCGTGGCGTTCGACCTGATCGAAGCGGATCACCGCAAGGCCGCCTTCCTGCGCGAGGCGGCCCGCGCGACCGCAGCACGCGTCACCGTCCACGCCAGCCGCATCGAGGATACGCACCTGCCGCCCGCCCGACTGGTCACCGCCCGCGCGCTCGCCCCGCTGCCGCGCTTGCTTGCCCTCGCGGCCCCGAAACTGGCGCCGGGCGGCGCCGCGCTGTTCATGAAGGGGGCGAGCGTCGATGCGGAGTTGACCGAGGCGGCGCGCGACTGGCAGATGAGCGTGGAGCGGTTCCCCGGCCGGACCGATCCGTCCGCTCACATCCTTCGCATCAGCGAGATCGCCCGTGTCGCCCGAAACTGAGGCCGAACACCCCCGGCGCACCCGGATCCTCGCGGTCGCGAACCAGAAGGGCGGCGTCGGCAAGACAACGACGGCGATCAATCTGGCAACCGCCCTGGCCGCCACCGGGGAGGCCGTGCTGCTGATCGACCTCGACCCGCAGGGCAATGCATCCACGGGCCTCGGCATCACCCGCGATGACCGCCCGACCGGCAGCTACCGGCTGCTCACCGATGCCGCCCCGGCAACCAGTGCGATCCGCGCCAGCGTCATCCCGGGCCTCGCGGTCATCCCGGCCGAACCCGACCTCGCCGGCGCGGAGATCGAGCTTGTGGACGTGCCGCGGCGCGAGTACCGGCTGCGCGACGCGCTCGCCCCGTTGCGGGCCGGGCCCTACGGCTTCGTCCTGATCGACTGCCCGCCCAGCCTCGGCCTGCTTACGCTCAACGCCCTGGTCGCCGCCGATGCGGTGCTGGTCCCGTTGCAATGCGAGTTCTTCGCCCTCGAAGGCATCAGCCAGCTGACCCGGACGATCGACCTCGTCCGCCATGCCCTCAACCCGACCCTCACGCTGCAAGGCATCGTGCTGACCATGTTCGACCGGCGCAACAACCTCTCCGACCAGGTCGCCGCCGATGTGCGCGGCTTCTTCGGCGACCGCGTCTACGACACCGTCATACCGCGCAATATCCGCATCTCCGAGGCGCCCAGCCACGGCAAGCCGGTCCTGCTCTACGACTATCGCTCGGCCGGGGCGCAGGCCTATATCCACCTCGCCGGCGAGTTGCTGCGCCGGGAACGCGGCGGCAAGGACGAGCACGCATGAGCGCCAAGGAAGCCGGCCCCAGGCTCGGCCGCGGTCTCGCCGCACTGATGGGTGAAGCCGCCGCCCGAAGCGAGCCACCCCCGGGCCAGGCCGGCATCCGGCCCATCGGCATCGACATGCTGCAGCCGGGCCCATTCCAGCCGCGCGGGCCGATCGACCCGACGGCGCTGGCCGAGCTGACCGACTCCATTCGCGCGCGCGGCGTGCTGCAGCCCTTGCTGGTCCGCGCGCATCCGCAGGAGCCCGGCCACTACCAGATCATCGCCGGAGAGCGGCGCTGGCGGGCCGCGGCGGCGGCAGGCCTGCACGAGGTGCCCGCCCTGGTCCGCGCGCTCTCCGACATCGACGCGATGGCCGCCGCCCTGGTCGAAAACCTCCAGCGCGAGGATCTGAACCCGATCGAGGAAGCCCAAGGTTATGCGCGGCTCTGCGATGAGTTCGGCATGACGCAGGATGCGCTGGCGGGGGCCATCGGCAAGTCGCGCGCCCATGTCGGCAATACGCTGCGCCTGCTCAACCTCCCCGCCCGCGTGCAGGAGATGGTGCGCTCGGGTGCGCTGTCCGCCGGGCATGCGCGCGCGCTGCTGACCCACCCCGAGCCCGAAAAAGCGGCCACCGCCGTCATCGCCGGCAACCTCACCGTCCGCCAGACCGAGGCGATGGTCAGCCGCAAGCCATCGCCCCTGGCCCCGTTATCGCCGGTGGCGCAGCACGCCACCGATCCCGACCGAATGGCGCTGGAGCAGGAGCTGTCCGACAAGCTCGGGCTCAGGGTGCAGCTCATCACCGACGGCACCGCCGGGCAGGTCCGCATCCACTACCGCAGCCTCGACCAGCTCGACCAGCTGATCCAGCTGCTCTCGCCCAACTGACCTGATAGTATCGTCGGATACGAAACTTTATCAGGCAGCCAGGTCGGCCAGCCGGTTCAGATGGTGCGCGGTGTCGCCGAACAGATGCTCGATCACCATCACGCGGCGGAAGAAATGCCCGACCGCATATTCCTCGGTCATGCCGATCCCGCCATGCAGCTGGATCGCCTGCTGCGAGAGGAAGCGGCCGGCCTGCCCCACGCCCACCTTCGCCATGGCGATGTTGCGCTCGCGCTCGGCGGCGTCCGGCTCGTCCACCATCATCGCCGCCAGCATCGCCATGCCGCGCGCGTTCTCCAGCGCCACCAGCATCTCGGCCGCCCGGTGCTGCAGCGCCTGGTTCTCGCCGATCGGCCTGCCGAACTGCTGGCGTGTCTTGAGGTAGTCGAGCGTCATCGCCTGCATCGACTCCATCGCGCCGACCGCCTCGGCGCACATCGCCGCGATCCCCGCCTCGGCGACGCGCATCACCACCGGCAGCCCGGCATCCTTCTCGCCCAGAACGTCGCCGGCACTGACGCTCACGCCCGAAAGCGAAATCTCCGCGGCACGGGTGCCGTCGCGCAGCGCATAGCCGCGACGCGCGACCCCGTTGGCGCCGGCATCCACCAGGAACAGGCTGATGCCCGCGGCATCGTGCCGCCCGCCCGCGGTCCGGGCGCTTACCACCAGCCGATCGGCGCTGTCGCCATGCAGCACCACGCTCTTGGCACCCTCCAGCACATAGCCATCGCCGGACGGCGTTGCCGTCGTCGTCACATCCGTCAGATCGTAGCGCGCCTGCCGCTCGCCATGCGCGAACGCCAGTTTCAGGCTACCCTCGGCCACCAGCGGCAGCAGCGCCTCCTGCTGGCCCTGATCGCCGGCAAGCCGCAAAGCTGTGCCGCCCAATACCACGGTGGACAGATAGGGCTCCAGCGCCAGCGCGCGGCCGAAGGCCTCCATCACCAGCATTACCTCGACCGCGCCGCCGCCGAAGCCGCCGAACTCCTCGGCGAAGGGCAGGCCGAGCAGTCCCAGTTCGGCGTATTGCTGCCACAGCGCCGCCGAATAACCCTCCGGCTCGCGGATCAGCGCGCGGCGCTTCTCGAAGCTGTAGGTGTCCGCCATCAGCCGGCCGATGCTGTCCGACAGCAGCCGCTGTTCCTCGGTGAGATCGAAATCCATTACAGCCTCAACACTGCTTTGGTCAGGATGTTCTTCTGGATCTCGTTCGACCCGCCATAGATCGAGGCCGCGCGCAGGAACAGATATCCGCCCGCCGCCTCGGCCGCCCAGTCCGGTCCGAGCTCCGGCTCGTTGCTCGGCGTCTCCGCCTCCCTCGCCCAGGCCGGCATCGACAGCGGGCCGCCGACATCCATCACCAGCTCGGCGGTCGCCTGCAGCAGCTCCGAGCCGCGGATCTTGATCGCCGAGGACAGCGGATCGGGCTTGCCATCGTTGCGCTTGTCATAGGCCGAAACGACACGCAGCTGCATCATCTCCAGCGCCTTGATGTCCACCTCCAGCTGCGCGATCCGCTGGCGGAAGGCGCGGTCCTCGATCAGCGGGCGGCCGCCCGACTGCACCTCGTGCGCGAGCTCCTTGGCGAAGGCGATGCGCTCGCGCGAACGGCCGAGGCGTGCGATGCCGACGCGTTCGTTGCCAAGCAGGAACTTCGCCACGTCCCAGCCGCGATTTTCCTCGTGCACGCGCATCTCCACCGGCACGCGGACATCGTCGAAGAACACCTCGTTCAGGTGATGGCTGCCGTCGATCGAGATGATCGGCCGCACCGTGATCCCGGGCGTGTTCATGTCGACCAGCAGGAAGGAGATGCCTTCCTGCCGCTTCGCTGCCGCGGGATTGGTGCGCACCAGCACGAAGCACCAGTCGGCATTGTGCGCCGTGGACGTCCAGATCTTCTGGCCGTTCACCACGTAATGATCGCCCTCGCGCTTCGCCGCGGTCTTGAGCGAAGCGAGGTCCGACCCGGCGCCGGGTTCGGAAAACCCCTGGCACCACCAGTCGTCCAGGTTGGCGGCGCGCGGCAGAAAGCGGCGTTTCTGCTCCTCGGTGCCGAACTGGATCAGCACCGGGCCGATCATCGTGATGTTGAAGCCCAGCAACTCGGGCGCGGGCGCCAGCTGGTTCTCCTCGAGGAAGATCATCCGCTGGATCGGCGTCCAGCCCGGGCCGCCCCATTCCTGCGGCCAGCTGATCGCCGCCCAGCCGCGCGCATTCAGGATGCGCTGCCAGGTGACCGTGTCCGCCTTGCTCGGCGGATGGCCCAGCCGCAGGCGCTCGCGGATCTCCTTGGGCAGGTTGTCGCGGATGAAGGCGCGCACGTCCTCGCGGAACGCAACCTCCTCGGCGGTGAAGCGCAGGTCCATGGCGGTATCCTCCCACGGCCAGTGTCGCCCAGCCGCGCGACGAGGCCAAGACCCGGCCCCTGCGCGTGTAGGTAGCACGCGATCTGTCCGGTTTAGGTAGCACTGGATCTGTCCGGCGATGATGGGTTTTCCTGTTGGGGGTCCTGATGCGCCGGTCGGAGCTGTTACAGGGCATCCGGGAGATGAAGTTCGGTTACGTGTATGAGCGTTTTGAGGGTGGCGAGCTGAGCCAGTCGGAGGCGGGCGAGCTGCTTGGTGTGGGGGAACGGACGTTCCGTCGCTGGTGTCTGCGGTATCGCGAGGAGGGCGAGGACGGGCTGGCTGACCGGCGGATCGGGAGGGCTGCGGCAAACCGCGTTCCAGCGGCGGAGGCCGAGCGCGTGGAGGCTCTGTATCGGGAGCGGTTTCAGGGTTTCACGGCCAAGCACTTCCACGAGCACCTGGCGCGGACGGCCTGGTTTTACCGCAGCTACACCTGGACGAAGCTGTTCCTTCAAAGCCGCGGGCTGCTGGATCCCGCACCGCGGCGCGGCGCGCATCGCCGCAAGCGCCCGCGTCGGCCGCTGCCCGGCATGATGCTGCACCAGGACGCCAGCCGGCACGTATGGGTGGCCGGTCTGCCAGCATGCGATCTGGTGGTGACGCTGGATGACGCGACGAGTGCCATCTACTCGGCGCTGCTGGTGGCCGAGGAGGGCACCGCCTCGACGTTTGCCGGCCTGCTGGAGACGTTCACGGATCATGGCTTGCCGTGCAGCCTCTATACCGACCGGGGCAGCCACTATTTCCACACGCCGGTGGTGGCGGGCCGGGTGAGCCGGACGGTGCAAACGCAGGTGGGCCGTGCGCTGGCACGGTTGGGGATCGAGCACATCGCGGCCTACTCGCCCGAAGCGCGGGGCCGGTCCGAGCGTGCCTTTCGGACGTTGCAGGACCGGTTGCCGAAGGAGCTGTCGCTGGCGGGGATCGGGACCGTCGAGGCGGCGAACGTTTGGCTTCGGCAGACCTACGTGGCGCAGCACAACGCCCGGTTTGCGGTGGCGGCCGAGCAGCCGGGCTCGGCCTTCGTGGCGGTGCCGGTCGTCGATCTGCAGGAGGTGCTGTGCCACGAGGAGGCGCGGGTCGTGGGCAACGACAACACGGTGGTGCTGCAGAAGGTGCGGCTGCAACTCCCCCCGAGCCCGCTGCGAGCGCACTATGGGCGCGCCACGGTGAAGGTGCCGCGCTACGCGGACGGCAGCCACGCCGTGTTCCATGGCCCCCGCTGCATCGGCCGCTATGATGCAGCCGGGCTCATTGTGACCGTGCCGATGAAGCAAGCGGCTTGACGCAGACGCACCCACGACACGACCGCGTGCATCCGCTCGACGCGGACGCCGCCTTGCTGGCCCGGGCATGCCCCAGCCAGCAAGGCGGCAACGGAGCGGACACATACAGTGCTACATCCACCGGACAACTTGGCTAGCTACCTACAGACCCGGCCCCTGCGCGCTCGGCAAACCACCTGGCGCGCGCGGGAGATTGACGGACCCCGCACCGGCTTGCAGCCTTCACACGATAGCAAAAAGGGGAACGTCATGGGGCCGCTGCAGGGCGTTAAGGTCATCGAGCTGGCGGGCATCGGGCCCGGCCCGATGTGCGCGATGCTGCTGGCCGATCTCGGCGCCACCGTGCTCCGCATCGACCGTCCGGGGGCCGAGGATCTCGGCGTCAACCGGCCGCTGAAATACAATCTTCTGCTGCGTTCGCGCGAAACCGTCGCCGTCGATCTCAAACGGCCCGAGGGGCGGGAACTCGTGCTGCGTCTGGCCGCGCAGGCGGATGTGCTGACCGAGGGCTTTCGCCCCGGCGTCACCGAGCGGCTGGGGCTTGGACCGGCAGACTGTTTCGAACGAAACCGCAAGCTGGTCTATGGGCGGATGACCGGCTGGGGCCAGGATGGGACGCTGTCGCAGGCGGCGGGGCACGACCTGAACTACATTGCGCTGACCGGCGCGCTCCACGCCATCGGGCCGCGCGGCGGCGCGCCGGTGCCGCCGCTCAATCTGGTGGCCGATTTCGGCGGCGGCGCCCTGTATCTCGCCTTCGGCATCCTCGCCGCCCTGCTCGAAGCGCGCCAATCGGGGCAGGGGCAGGTGGTGGACGCCACGATGCTCGATGGCGTGGCCTCGCTGATGACCGCGTTCACCGGCATGCTGGCGGCCGGCGTCAACACCACGCAGCGCGGCAGCAACGTGCTCGACGGCGGCGCCTACTACTACCAGGTCTACGAATGCGCCGATGGCGAGTACGTCTCGCTTGCACCCATCGAGGGAAAGTTCCACGCGGAACTGTTGCTGCGCCTCGGCCTTGATGCGGCGGAATTCGTGCAGTCCGACCGCGCCGGCTGGCCCGCGGCGCGCGAGCGGCTGGCGGCGGTGTTCCGCACCAGGACCCGTGCCGCGTGGTGCGCGCTGCTCGAAGGCACCGATGTCTGCTTCGCGCCGGTGCTCTCGCTGCCGGAAGCGGCGGAGCATCCGCACAACCTCGCGCGCGGCACTTTCGTCGAGGTGGACGGCGTGAAGCAGTCGGGTCCCGCCCCGCGCTTCAGCCGCACGGTGCCCGCCAAGCCCACCGCACCCCGCCCCCCGAACGCCGATGCCGCGCTGGCCGGCTGGCTCGATGCTCAGGACATCGCGGGGCTGCGCGCAGAAGGCGTGATCGGATAGGGTGGCCGCCCCGCACGCCGGTTTCCTACGGGGGCAGCTCGTAGCCGATCGCCGCCTCGTCAGCGATGGTGCGCGCCACCGCCGGGCGCGCGAGCATCCGGTCATGGTGTGCGGCGAGATTGGGAAACGTCCCCGGCGCCGGCTTCATCGAACCATTCAGCCGCCAATACAGTCGGAACACGTGGATATCGGCGATCGAATAGGCGCCGGCGACCCATTCGCGCGCGCCCAACCGCTGATCGGCAAGCTTCCAGACGGCGGTTGCGTGTTCTGCGCCGCGCCCGCGTGCCGGATGCAGCGTCGCTGCGGCGAACGACAGCCAGGAAACCACCTGCGCCTCCGCCTCGGCACCGTCGGGCAGCAAACCAGCCGCCGGATAGGCACGGGCCAGATAGAACAGGATCGCCGCCACCTCGGTCAGCGGACGCCCGTCGATCAGCAGAGTCGGCACCTTGCCCTCGGGGTTGATCGCCCGGTACCCGGGCGACTCCTGCTCCCTGCGGCCCCACGACAGCGGCCTCGGCTCGAACACGGCACCGACCTCGTGCAGCGCGATGTGCGGCGCCATCGAACTCGTTCCGGGCGCAAAATACAGCGTGAGCACCGGCGCGGCCCTCTCCTACAACCCCCGGAACGCCGGCTTGCGCTTCTCGATGAAGGCCCGCACCGCTTCCTTGTGATCCTCGGTCTGTGCCGTACGGGCCTGGTGCACCGCCTCCATCTCCAGCACCGGCGCGAAGGGCTCGGTTTCGGCGGCGTGCAGGTTGCGCTTCATGTAGCCCAGCGCCACGCGCGGCCCGTCGGCGATGCGCCGCGCCAGCGCCCAGGTCTCGGCGAACAGCGCCTCGTCATCGACGACCCGCGTCACCAGCCCGATCCGCTCTGCCTCCGCCGCGTCGATCAGCTCGCCCAGGAAATACATCTCCCGCGCCTTCGCCGTGCCGACCAGCCGCGTCATCAGCCACGAGCCGCCGAAGTCGCCGGAAAACCCCATGCCCACGAACGCCGCGCCGAAGCGCGCCGAGCGCGCCGCGATGCGCAGGTCGCAGCTCATCGCCAGCCCCAGCCCGGCCCCCGCCGCCGGCCCGTTGATCATGCCGATGATGACCTTCGGAACCATCCGCATCAGCAGCGGCAGCTGATGCATCAGCCGCAGCGCCTCGACCCGCTGCTCGTAGGTCTGCTGCGCCCGGTTTTCCATGCCCTTGATGTCGCCGCCGGCCGAGAAGGCCCGCCCGGCGCCGGTCAGCACGATCGCGCCGACGCCCGCATCGTTGCCCAGCCGGGCGAACGCCTCGCGCAACGCCTCCAGCATCTCGGCGGAGAACGCATTCAGCCGGTCGGGTCGGTTCAGCGTCAGCGTGGCGACGCCATCCTCGATGGTCTCCGATACGTCGGGCATGGCGCTCCCCCTAAAGCTCGGGGACGATTGTAGGGGCCTCCGCACCGCCGGCAAGCGGCGCGCCCGCCCGGCCGCGCCCGGGTGCGGGCAGCACCGCGATCAGCAGCGCCGCCGTCAGCGCCGCCACCTGCGCGGCCATCGCCCAGCCGAAGGCCCGGCCATAGGCGGCAGCCCCCGTCGCCTCCCCCAGCAGCGCGAAGAACAGGCTGCCGATCGCGGCGACCGAGATCGCCGCCCCCGCCTGCAGCGAGGAGTTGACGAAGCCCGACGCCAGCCCGGCCAGCGCCGGCGGCACGTCGCCCAGCACCGTGTTGAACAGCCGCGGCATCGCGATGCCCTGGCCGAAGCCGGCAATGAAGATCACCGCCGTCAGCAGCCAGCCCTCCAGCAGGGTGAAGCCGGCGACCATGATGGCGGCGTAGCCCAGCACCTCGATGCCCATGCCGACGCCCAGCAGCCAGCGGCGCAGCCGGACCGGCAGCGGCGTGGTGATCAGGGGGCCCAGAAACAGCCCGATCCCGTAGGGCAGGATGGCGATGCCGGTCGCCAGCGGGTCCATCCCCCGCCCCTCCTGCTGGTAGATCGCGAACAGCAGGTAGAAGGCCGAGGTGAAGAAGAACAGCGTCGCCACCAGCACGCCGCGCCGGAAGCTGGCGATGCGCATGAGATCGAGATCGATCAGCGGCATCCCGCCGCGCGCCTTCACCGCCACCTCGAACAGCAGCAGCGCGGCCACGACGAACGGCACCGCCCCCAGCATGACGAATGTCCAGGGCGGCCAGCCCTGCTGGCGGCCCTCGGACAGCGGCAGCACGAGGCACGCCAGCGCCAAGGAAACCAGCACGGCACCGCCGATGTCGAGGCGTGTGCGGCCGGCCCGCCCGATGCGCGGCACGAAGGCAAGGGCGCCCAGGACGGTGACGATGCCGATCGGCAGGTTGATCAGGAACACCGACCGCCAGCCCAGCCCGAACAGATCGAGCTGGGTGAGAAAGCCGCCCAGGAACTGCCCCGCCGCCGCGGCCAGCCCGATCATCGCGCCGTAAAGTCCCAGCGCCCGGCCCAGCTCATGGTCCTCGTACAGGGATCGGATCGCCGCCAGCACCTGCGGGCCCAGCATGGCGGCGGCCACGCCCTCCAGCACCCGGCCGACGACCAGGATGCCGGCGGTCGGCGCGAAGCCGCACAGCGCCGAGGTCGCGGTGAACGCCGCCAGCCCGATGATGAACAGCTTGCGCCGCCCGAACAGGTCGCCCAGCCGGCCGCCGGTGATCAGGAACACGGCGTAGCTCGCGGCATAGCCGGAAATCACCAGCTGCACCTGCGCGGGCGACGCCCCCAGCGCATCGCGCACCGAGGGCAGCGCGACGTTGACCACGAAGAAATCCAGCGGTGGCAGGAAGCCGCCGACCAGCAGCACGAGGAAAGCCGCCCACCGCGCGGCCGGCGACAAGGGGGTGGCGGTGGACGCAGGGCACACGATTTGAACCGCGATTGATTTGTCGTGTGGATACGGTTGCGCCGCGTGCGGGGCAACCGCGCGCGGTGTAAAACGACCGGCATGGACCCTGAGGGCTATTACGCGAGGTTGGGCGTGCCGCCCGACGCCGAACCGGCGGCGATCGCCGCGGCGTATCGCGCCAGGGCCCGCATCCTGCATCCAGACGTGCCAGGCACCGGCAACGCCGGCGCGTTCATCCTGCTGCACGAAGCCTATGAGGTGCTGGGCGACGAATTCAGCCGGGCGCGCTACGACCGCTCCTCGCGCGACCACGCGCAGCGCAAGCCGGCGCCGCATTGGGCCGAGCCGCCGGCCCCACCGCCGATGCCGGAGCTTCCCTCCTTCCTGGTCAGCCCCGCACTGCGGATCGGCCTGTGGGTCGGCCTCATCGTGCTGACGCTGGTGTCGGTAACCGAGCTGGCCATGCACCTCGCCACCATGGTGGAGACGCCGCTCTCGCCGCGCGCCGTAGCCGACCTTTACACCCCACCGCCCGAGCCGGTGCCCCTGCAGCCGACCGGCACGCCGACGCATTATGTGCTGCCCACCGGCGGCAGCGCCCCGCTGTGGCGCTACGACACGCAGGAACACCGCTATCTGCCGGCGGCGCACCTGCAGCCCTTCTCCGGCGTCGCCGTGCTCGACACGCCGATGCGCGACGGCATGGTGGAAATCCAGGTCAGCGAGGGCCACGGCTTCATCGATGCGACCCGCCTGGCACCCGGCGGCGTCAGAACGGCCCGCCGGGCCTATTGCGGCTACAATGCCGGGCCGCCGCTGCGCGACGGCGAGGTGCTGGCCCGCCATGGCAGCGGCACCGCATCGCTGCTCATCGACAACACCCAGGATGAGCCTGTGGTGCTCAAGCTGCGCGACACGCGAGGCACCACGGCACTCAGCGTCCAGGCCGGCCAGGGCGTCACCACGGTGACCGGTCTGCCGCCCGGCCGCTACACGGCGGAATACGCGACCGGGACGCTCTGGAGCCGCGCCTGCGGCGCCTTCATCGCCGGCGAGCGCACCTGGCGCCTGCCGGCCCCGCTCGCCCTCGATGGCGAGGCACGCCTGACCCTCCCGGACCTGGCGGCCGCGGAAATCCCGCCCGACACATTCTCTCACGACTGAAGGATCGAACCATGCCAATGGCCCTCACCGATGACGGCGTGCGCCTGCATTACGAGGAAGCCGGCAGTGGCACGCCTGTCATCTTCGTGCATGAGTTCGCCGCAGATCACCGCAACTGGGAGCCGCAGATGCGGCATTTCAGCCAGCGCTACCGCGCGATCTGCTACGCCGCCCGCGGCTATCCGCCCTCGGACGTGCCGGAAGATGTCGCAGCCTACTCGCAGGACCGGGCGGCCGACGACATCCTCGCGGTGCTCGACCACCTCGGCATCGACCGCGCCCACGTGGTCGGCCTGTCGATGGGCGGCTTCGCCACGCTGCATTTCGGGCTGCGCCACCCGGCCCGCGCGCGCTCGCTCTGCGTCGCCGGGTGCGGCTACGGCGCCGAGCCGGGCCAGCGCGAGCGTTTCACCGCCGAGGCCGAGGCGATCGCCGCCTTTCTGCTGGAACAGGGCATGGCCGCCTTCGCCGAGAAATACGCCTACGGCCCGACCCGCGTGCAGTTCGAGAACCGCAATCCGCGCGGCTTCGCCGAGTTCAAGCGGCACCTCGCCGAGCACTCCGCCCTCGGCATGGCGAACACCCAGCTCGGCTGTCAGCGGCGCCGGCCCTCGCTCTACGACCTGACCGACCGGATGGCGGCGCTGACCGTGCCGACGCTGATCATGACCGGCGACGAGGATTTCCCCTGCCTGCAGCCCGGGCTTCTGATGAAGCGCACGATCCCTTCCGCGGCGCTGGTGGTGATGCCCAACGCCGGCCATGCGATCAACGAGGAAGACCCGGACGAATTCAACCGCCTGCTCGGCACCTTCCTCGCCCAGGTCGATGCCGGGCGCTGGCCGGCGCGCGATCCGCGCACGCAGACCGCATCGATCACCGGCATCAAGTAGCCGCGACAGACCCGCCATAGACGGCGCCTTGGTGGGGCTGGCATGGTGAGGCCCGAACGAAAAAGGGATGCGTGACGATGGCGGACGGGTGGACGCGGGTGGCGGGCAGGGGCGACATCGAGGAAGGCCAGGTGATGGGCTTCCGGGTCGGCAAGCACGACGTTGCGGTCTATCACCTGCCCGGCGGGGAGTTCCGCGCCACCGACAATGTCTGCACGCATGAATACGCGCAGCTCTCCGACGGCTGGCTGGAGAACGGCGAGATCGAGTGCCCGCTGCACGCCGGCAAGTTCGACATCCGCACCGGCAAGCCAATGTGCGCCCCGGTGGACAAGGACCTCGCCGTGTACGAGCTGCGCGTCGAGGGCGAGGACCTGCTGGTGAAACTGCCCGGCTGAACACCACGCTCCGTCAGCACCGGGGGCGAAGCGGTATGGCGATCCGGCACCTCGATCATGTCCAGCTCGCGATGCCTCCGGGCCGGGAGGCGGAGGCTCGGATCTTCTACGAAGATATCCTGGGCATCCCCGAGGTCTCCAAGCCGCCTCACCTCGCCGCCCGTGGCGGATGCTGGTTCGAAAACGGGCCGCTCAAGGTCCATCTGGGCGTCGAGGCGGACTTCGCGCCGGCACGCAAGGCACATCCGGCCTTCGTCGTGGATGACCTGCGCGACCTCGCCGCCCGTCTTGAAACCGGTGGGTACCGCATCGCCGAGGACCAGCCGTTGCGCGGCTATGACCGGCTATATGTCGACGATCCGTTCGGCAACCGCATCGAGCTGATGCAGCCAACATCCGAATAGCGAGGCGGCCCGCGAGAGCGTGACGCGGGCATCGGCAAGGACGACGGGCATCGGTTCGATCCACCCCGGACCCCGTCTCACCCCCGCACGCGCTCCATGTTCGGCAGGAATGCCGTCAGCAACCCCAGCGCCGGCAGGAAGGCGCATACGCCATAGACGAAATCGATGCTGGTGTGGTCGGCCAGTACGCCCAGCAGCGCCGCCCCAAGGCCGCCCATGCCGAAGGAAAAGCCGAAGAACATCCCCGACACAGTGCCGATCTTCCCTGGCATCAGCTCCTGCGCATAGACCAGGATCGCCGAGAATGCGGACGCCAGGATCAGCCCGATCGGCACCGTCAGCACCACTGTCCAGAACAGGTTGGCGTGCGGCAGCATCAGCGTGAACGGCAGCACGCCCATGATCGAGCCCCAGATCACGTATTTCCGCCCGATCCGGTCGCCGATGGGTCCGCCCGCGAATGTGCCGGCCGCCACCGCGCCCAGGAACACGAACAGCAGGATCTGCGCGGTCTGGATCGACACGCCAAACTTATGGATCAAATAGAACGTGTAGTAGGTGTTCAGGCTCGCCAGGTAGAAATACTTGGAGAATACCAGCGTCAGCAAAATCGCCACCGACGCCATCACCCGGCGGTGCGACAGCGCCGAGGACGGATGCAGCGCGCCGCGCGGACGCGCCGCCATGCGCTGGCGCGCCGCGCGATACCAGCGCCCGACATTCAGCAGCACGACGATCGCCAGCAGCGCGAAAAGGGAGAACCACGCCACGCTGCCCTGGCCGTGCGGCACCACGACGAACGCCGCCAGCAGCGGCCCCAGCGCCTGCCCGGTCTGGCCGCCGACCTGGAACAGCGATTGCGCCATCCCGTGCCGTCCGCCCGATGCGGCGCGCGCGATGCGCGACGACTCCGGGTGAAACACCGACGAGCCCATCCCCACCAGCGCGGCCGCCGCAAGCAGGACCGGGAAGCTCCAGGCACTCGCCAGCAGCAGCAGCCCGGCCAGCGTGAAACCCATGCCGACGGCGAGCGAGAACGGCATCGGCCGGCGATCGGTGACAACCCCCACCACCGGCTGCAGCAGCGACGCGGTCAGCTGGAAGGTGAAGGTAATCAGCCCGATCTGGCCGAAATCCAGGGCGAACTTGGTCTTGAGCAGCGGGTAGATCGCCGGCAGCAGCGACTGCATCATGTCGTTGAGCAGGTGGCTGAAGCTCAATGCCACCAGAATGACAAACGTCGTGCTTTCGGCCGCCTTGCGGCCGGCCGCGATCGTGCTGCTGCTCATAGAATGCGTGCCCGGCGATACAGCGACAGTGTCGCCCGGCCGGCCCCGGTGCGCAATCGCCACGACCGCATGGGTGCCTGCACCCGCTGACGGGGCGGCCCCGGGCCCACCCGCCACATGGCGAGGCAACGGGTCCTGGCACGGATCATGCTTGCCGACTGACGGTCATTGGGGACACCGGGCGATGACATCAGGCGGCCATCCCGCGGCGACGCTGGCGGTTCCGGGCGCGGACCCGAAACTCTACAACGACGATCTGGCGCCGACCGCCCCGGCGGGTCGCACCTGGGGCGTGTTCAGCATCTTCGCCATGTGGATGTCGGATGTGCATTCCGTCGGCGGCTACACTTTTGCGGCCAGCCTGTTCTTCCTCGGCCTGACCGGCTGGCAGGTGTTGATCTCGATGGTCGTCGGGATCATGGCGGTCTACTTCCTGATGAACCTGATCGGTCGGCCGTCGCAGAAATACGGCATCCCCTACCCGGTCGTGGCACGGCTGGCTTTCGGCGTGATGGGGGCGAACCTCGCCGCGGTCGTGCGCGGCGTCGTCGGCATCGTCTGGTACGGCGTGCAGACCTATTTCGCGTCCAAGGCGGTGCAGGTGATGGTCGTCACCATCGCACCCGCCGCCGCCGGGCTGACGCACGACAACATCCTCGGCCTGTCCACCCTCGCGTGGCTCAGCTTCCTGTTCATGTGGCTGTTCCAGTTGCTGATCTTCCTCAGCGGGATGGAGACGATCCGCAAATTCATCGATTTCTGCGGGCCGGTCGTCTATGTCGTGATGTTCGCACTGGCGGTCTGGATCCTGTCGCAGGCCGGGCTTTCCAGCCTCGACGCGCAGCTGGCACCCCCGCCGGCGAGTGGGGCGGCGACGCTCGGGCTGATGGCCAATGCAGCGATGCTGATCGTTGCCTACTTCTCGGCTCTGCTTCTGAACTTCGGCGACTTCGCCCGCTTCGGCAAAAGCCCGGGTGCGATGCGCATGGGCAACTTCCTCGGCCTGCCGGTGAACTTCCTGGTGTTCTCCATCGTCGTCGTCGTCGTCACCTCCGGCACGCTGCACGTGTTCGGGGAAGCCGATGATGGACCCGGTGGCCATCGTCCAGCGCATCGGTCATCCTGTGGTGGTGGTGATCGGCTCGGTCACCTTCATCGTCGCCACCATGGGCATCAACATCGTGGCGAATTTCGTCTCCCCCGCCTACGACATCGCCAACCTGTGGCCTGAGAAAATCAGCTTCCGCCTCGGCGGCCTGATCACCTCGATCCTCTCGGTGCTGGTCTGCCCCTGGCTGTTCGTCGCCAGCCCGCACGCCATCACGCTGTTCGTCGCCATCTTCGGCTCGGTGCTCGGCCCGTTGTTCGGCATCATCATCGCCGACTACTTCCTGGTGAAACGGCAGACCGTGGTGCTGGCCGATCTTTACACGATGGCGCCCACCGGATCGTTGCATTTCGACGGCGGCTGGAACCGCAAGGCATTGACGGCGCTGGCTTTGTCCGGCGCGCTGTCGATCGGGCTGTCGCTGCTCGGCGCGTATGGCGTGATCGTCGACGTGGGCGACTGGGGCTGGCTGATCGGCGCCTCGGCCGGCGCCATCCTGTACCGGCTGCTCTCTGGGCAGGCGGCGCGGGCAGGCGTCGCCAGCGAACCCTCCAAGGCTTGAACAAGCTTCCCCCCGCCCGATATCCTCCTCGCTAGCCGGGCCGCGTTTCCTCGTGTCCACGGCCAAGACCGTCACGGGCGGCCCGCAACACTCGAGCAACAAAGTCGAGGCAGGGGGAAGCTGTGACCATACGAAATCCGATCGAGTGGAGTGTCGATCAGGCCCGCGTCGCCGCGGCGGCTGTGGGATCGACTGGCGCCGAATGGCGCCGGCTGGAGATGGAGCGGGACATCCCGCTGCCGGCCGTTGCCCGCATCAGCCTGATCGACATCCGGGTGGCGCTGGAGCGCGGGTTCGCCGACTTCGCGGCCAACCGGACCGATGTGATGCTGCTCTGCATCTTCTACCCCGCGCTCGGTTTGGTGCTGGGGCGCATCGCCTCGGGAGAGAACACCCTGCACCTGCTGTTTCCGCTGATCGCCGGTTTCGCCCTGATCGGCCCCCTGGCTGCGGTCGGCCTGTATGAAATGAGCCGGCGGCGGGAAGCGGGCGCCCGGGTCGGCTGGGCCGATGCCTTCGGCGTGCTACGCTCGCCCTCGCTGGGTCCGATCGTGGTTCTAGGACTCGCTCTGGCCGCTCTGTTCGTGGTCTGGCTGCTCGCCGCCCACGCGATCTACACCTGGACGCTTGGCCCCGGCCACACCGCCTCGTTCGCCGCCTTCGCCCATGCCGTGTTCGCCACCGGGCCGGGCATCACCATGATCGTGGTGGGCATGGCCGTCGGCTTCGTCTTCGCGCTGCTGGTGCTCACCTTCGGGGTGGTGTCGTTCCCGATGCTGATCGACCGCGACGTGGGCGTCGAGACGGCGCTGCGCACGTCACTGCGCGCGGTGACGCGCAACCCGCTGACGATGGCGATGTGGGGGTTGATCGTGGCCGCCCTTCTGGTGGTCGGCTCGATCCCGCTGTTCCTAGGGCTGGTGATTGTGTTGCCGGTGCTGGGGCATTCAACGTGGCACCTGTACCGGCGGCTGGTCCCGCGGTAGGCTGCTGCGCCCGATCAGAGCAGGAAAATCGCCATCAGGATCAGCAGGATCGCAATGGACACGACGGCGCCCAAAGTCGCCGTCGTGAAGCCGTTCCAGAAACGCTGACGATCGGCCAGCAGCGCGTCCTCGGTAACGGGGCCGGTGGTGGCGATGGTGGTGTCGGCCATGGCTGGCGGGTCCTTGAGACTGAACGCGGGCGACGTGACGCGAGGGTTCTATTTCAGCGCCGCCCGGCCCGGCAAGAGATTGATAAGCGACGCTGCCGTGCCACGGGCGGCGGGGGCATCGCCGCCCGCCACCGCGCTCAGCGCCGCCGGATACAGGATGTGCTCCTGCTCCAGCACGCGCGCGGCCAGACTCGCCTCGGTGTCTCCGGCCAGCACCGGCACCGCCGCCTGCCCCAGGATCGGCCCCTCGTCCACGGCCTCGGCGACCAGGTGGGCGGTGCAGCCATGCAGGCACACTCCGGCGGCCAAAGCGCGGGCATGCGTGTCCAGGCCCGGAAACGCCGGCAGCAGGCTGGGGTGGATGTTCAGCATCCGGCCGGCCCAGGCACCGACCAGGAACGGCGTCAGCCGCCGCATGTAGCCGGCAAGGCAGACGATCTCGATCCCGGCCTCGCGCAGCCGGGCATCCAGCACCGCCTCGTGCGCCGCGCGGTCCGCGCCGAACGGGCGATGGTCGACCGCCTCGGCCGGCACCCCGGCGGCGGCGGCGATCGCCAGCCCGCCAGCATCGGGGCGGTTGGACAGCACCAGCGCGATGCGCGCCGGATAGGCCGGATCGGCGGCGGCATCCAGCAAGGCGCCGAGGTTCGAGCCCCGGCCGCTGATCAGCACGCCGACGCGCCGCTTCACGCCGGCCAGCCGGACGGCAGCACCATCTTCAGCGCCGCCGCGCCGGGGCCGACCACCACCTCCCCGATCCGCAACGGCGCCTCACCCTCCTCGCGCAACAGCGCCATGGCCGGTTCGGCTGCCTCGGCGCCGACCACCAGGGCCATGCCGATGCCGCAGTTGAAGACCCGCGCCATCTCGTCGGATGCAACGCCGCCGGTCCGCGCCAGCCAGCCGAACACCGGCGGCACTGGCCAGTCGGCGGCCAGGGCCGCCGCCGTGCCGTCGGGCAGCACGCGCGGCAGGTTGCCGGGCAGGCCGCCGCCGGTGATGTGCGCCGCCGCCTTCAGCAGCCCGGCGCGGTGCAGCGCCAGCAGTGGGCGCACATACAGGCGGGTCGGCGTCATCAGCGCCTGCGCCAGCGTGCGCTGCGGATCGAACGGCGCCGGCGTGTCCCAACCCAGGCCGCTCGCGGCCACCACGCGGCGCACCAGCGAATAGCCGTTGGAATGCACGCCGCTGCTCGGCAGGCCCAGGATTGCATCGCCCGGCACCACCCCTGCCGGCAGCAGCGCGCCGCGCTCGGCGGCCCCAACGGCGAAGCCCGCCAGATCATAGTCGCCGTCGCGGTACAGGCCGGGCATCTCGGCTGTTTCGCCGCCGACCAAGGCACAGCCGGCCTCCCGGCAGCCGGCCGCGATGCCGCCTATCACGGCCCGCGCCTCCGCGACCGAGAGCTTCCCTGTGGCGAAATAGTCCAGGAAGAACAGCGGCTCCGCCCCCTGCACCACCAGGTCGTTGACGCACATCGCCACCAGGTCGATGCCGACCGTGTCGTGCATCCCGGTCTCGATCGCCAGCTTCAGCTTGGTGCCGACGCCGTCCGTGGTGGCCACCAGGATGGGGTCGGTGAAGCCCGCCGCCCTGGGGTCGAACAGCGCCCCGAAGCCGCCGAGGCTGCCGAGCACGCCGGCGCGGGCCGTGGCGCGCGCCAGCGGCTTGATCGCCTCGACCAGCGCCTCCCCTGCGTCGATGTCCACCCCGGCGCCGCGATAGGTCAGCCCCGGTCCGGCGGTGTCGCTGTTCTGCGCGGTCATGGCCACTCCCGTTGCGGCAGCGCCCCTATACGCTCGGCGCAGCATGCCGGAAAAGCGCGGCGGTCCGCCCGCGGGGACGGCGCCTTGTCGGCGCCGGGTATGCTACCCTGCCGAACGTGGACAGTCTGCCCGACCGAAATCCGGCAACGGTTGTTCCCCGCGACGTGGCAGGCGTCGGTGGAACCCGGATGCGCGCACCACGAACCGCGGGACTCGGATGATGAACGACGAAGTCGCCCGAACGGTGCCGGACCAGGGAGAGCCCGAACGGCGGCGGCGGGAGGCCGCACCGCCCCAGCCGCCGCCCACGCTGCCGGTTGCCGTGCACATCCCGGGCAAGGCGACGCGCAACCAGCGAATCGCGCTGCTGGCGGGGCTGCTGGTCGTGGCGTGGCTGGCACTCCAGCTTTTCGCGTCCGTACTCCTGCCTTTCGTCGCCGCCGCCGGCATCGCCTATGTGCTCGACCCGCCGACCCGGCACCTCACCCGGCTCGGCATGCGCCGCTCGGTGGCGGCGACGCTGATGATCCTTGGGATGATCGCCGCGGCCTTGCTGTTCGCGCTGCTGCTGTATCCGCTGATCGTGGTGCAGGTCGGGCTGCTGATCGGCCGGGTACCGCAGTACGTCGGCCTGCTGCAGGGCTGGGCCAGTGAGGTGATGGCCCGTCTGCAGGACAGCTTCGGAACCGAGGTGGTGAACGACAAGGTGCGCGACCTGGTGTCCGGCCAGGCTGGGGCGATGCTGTCCTATATCGCGCCCGCGCTCTCCAGCCTGATCGGCGGCGGCTTCGCGATCTTCAACGTGCTCACCCTGTTGGTGGTGACGCCCATCGTCGCCTTCTACCTGCTGCGCGACTGGCCGCGCGTGACCGGGCGGATCGACAGCTGGCTGCCCTATCGCTACCGCGAGGTGATCCGCGCCCAGGCGCGGGAGGTGGACCGCATCCTCTCGGCCTGGGTGCGCGGCCAGGCGTTGTGCTGCCTGATCCTGGCCGGCTACTACGCCATCGCGCTGACCGGGGTGGGGCTGGACCTCGGGCTGATCGTCGGCCTCGCCGCCGGCATCCTCAGCTTCATTCCCTATGTCGGCTCGATCACCGGCGGCGTCACCTCGCTGGGTCTCGCGATGGCGCAGTTTCCCAACTGGCGCGGCGTCATCCTGGTGGGCGTCGTGCTGGTGGTCGGGCAGATCCTGGAAGGCTATGTGATCTACCCGCGTTTCCTGGGCGATCGCGTGGAGCTGCCGGCGGTCTGGGTGATTTTCGCGCTGTTCGCCGGCGGCGCGGCGTTTGGCTTCCTCGGCGTGATGTTGGCGGTACCGGTGGCGGCGACGATCGGCGTGCTGTGCCGCTTCTGGCTGCGCCGCTACCTGGAAAGCCCGCTGTACCTGGACCCGCCCCAGGCGGAGTGACGCTGCGGCACGCGTTGGCGGCCGGCCGGGGATGCAAGCGGCGAAACGCGCCTGTCATCGAAACGACACACCGATCGGGGGTGACTTCCGCGCGGGGCCTGGGCTAACAGGGCCGGGCTGACGGTCACGCCCCGCCTGGCAGATCCGCCGGCCTATCCGAACCCCAGCCGGCGGCACCCGCATGACCTCCACCGCCTATCCCTCACTGGCGACGGCCAGGCGGCTGCCCAATGCCTGGGACATCGTCGCGATCCTGTGCGTGTTCGGCGCGCTGATCGCGGTCGGCCATGTCGCGCAGGGCACCTGGGTCCCGCTCTCGGCGCCCAATGCGACGAAGATCAGCCTCGATCCCTGGAACCTGCCCAGCTACGCCGTGCGCACCACGCTGCGCATGTTCGCGGCCTTGGTCGCCTCGCTGCTGTTCACCTTCACCTACGCCACCGCCGCCGCCAAAAGCCGGCGCGCCGGTCTCGTGCTGGTGCCGATCCTCGATATCCTCCAGTCGGTGCCGATCCTCGGGTTCCTGACCTTCACCGTCGTCTTCTTCATGGACCTGTTCCCTGGTCAGGTGATGGGGCTGGAGCTGGCGGCGATCTTCGCGATTTTCACCAGCCAGGCCTGGAACATGGCCTTCAGCATGTATCAGTCGCTGCGCACCGTGCCGAGCGACCTCGAGGAATGTTCCTATTCCTTCCACCTGTCGCCCTGGCAACGCTTCTGGCGGCTGGAGGTGCCGTTCGCGATGCCCGGCCTGGTGTGGAACACCATGATGTCGATGTCGGGCGGCTGGTTCTTCGTGGTTGCATCCGAAGCGATCTCGGTCGGCGACAACACCTGGACACTGCCGGGCATCGGCTCCTACGTCGCGCTCGCGCTGGACAAGCGCGACATCCTGGCGGTCGTGTACGCCATCGTCGCGATGCTGGTGGTGATCCTGGCCTACGACCAGCTGCTGTTCCGCCCGCTGGTGGCGTGGTCGGCCAAGTTCCGCTTCGAAACCACCGCCGGCGCCACCGCCGACGATCCGTGGATGCTCAAACTGATCCGCCGCACCCGGCTGTTGGGCGCGATCGGCGATGCGGTCGGCCGCACCTTCAACGCGCTCAGCGGATTGCGCCTCTCGCGCGCCAAGGCCCGTCCCGCGGCGATGCGCCGGGAGCCCTCACGCGCGGTCGATGCGCTGTTCTTCGTCGTCCTCGGCGTGGTGCTGGCGCTGGCGATCTGGCGGATCGTTACCTTCGTCTCGGCCGGCCTGTCGTTGCCGGACCTGGGCGAGGCGGTGCTGCTCGGCTTCTACACGATGATCCGCGTCGTCGTGCTGATGACCGTCGCCAGCCTGATCTGGGTCCCGATCGGCGTATGGCTCGGGCTGCGGCCGATCTGGGCGCGCCGCGCGCAGCCGCTCGCGCAGTTCCTCGCCGCCTTCCCCGCCAACCTGCTGTTCCCGCCCTTCGTCGTGTTCATCGTGACCTTCCACCTCAGCCCGGACATCTGGCTTACGCCGCTGATGGTGCTGGGGACGCAGTGGTACATCCTGTTCAACGTCATCGCCGGCGCCGCCGCCTTTCCCGGCGACCTGCGCGAAGCCGCCGAGAACTTCCATGTCGGCGGCTGGCTGTGGTGGCGCCGCGTCATCATTCCCGGGATCCTGCCGTACTACGTCACCGGCGCGATCACCGCCTCGGGCGGGTCGTGGAACGCCGCGATCGTGGCCGAGGTGGCGTCCTGGGGCAGCACCAAGCTGACGGCGCATGGCCTGGGCGCCTACATCGCGGATGCGACCACCGCGGGCAACATGGCGAAGGTGGTGCTGGGCGTCGTCGTGATGTCGGGCTACGTCATCCTGTTCAACCGGCTGCTCTGGCGCCCGCTCTATGCCTATGCCGGCCGCCGCCTGACGTTGGGCTGAGGGGAAGTGCGATGGACGCCACCGTGACGGCATCGAAGCTGCTGGAGGTCCACAACATCCGGCAGGCCTACCACAAGGACGCCTCGGCCGATCTCGTCGTGCTCGACAATGTCGATCTGACGCTACGTTCGGGCGAGATCGTGGCGCTGCTGGGCCGCTCCGGCTCCGGCAAGTCCACGCTGCTGCGCATCGTCTCGGGCCTGCTCAAGCCGACCTCGGGCGACGTCATCTGGCGCGGCGGCAAGCTGGCAGGGCCGGCCGACGGTGTCGCGATGGTGTTCCAGAGCTTCGCGCTGTTTCCCTGGCTCACCGTTCAGGAGAACGTGGAGCTGGGGCTGGAAGCGATCGGCGTTGCGCGCGATGAGCGCGAGCGCCGCGCCGAGGAGGCGATCGACCTGATCGGCCTCGGCGGCTTCGAAAGCGCCTACCCGAAGGAGCTCTCGGGCGGGATGCGCCAGCGTGTCGGGCTGGCGCGCGCGCTGGTGGTGCATCCCGACCTGCTGCTGATGGACGAGCCGTTCAGCGCGCTCGACGTGCTCACCGCCGAGACGCTGCGTACCGACCTGATCGACCTGTGGTCCGAAGGCAAGCTGCCGCTGAAATCGGTGCTGATGGTGACGCACAACATCGAGGAAGCGGTGCTGATGGCCGACCGCATCCTGGTGTTCTCCTCCAACCCCGGGCGCGTGGCGAGCGAGCTGGCGGTGCCGTTCGCCCATCCGCGCGATCGGCTGGACCCGGCATTCCGGCAGATGGTGGACGACATCTATGCGCTGATGACCCGCCGCCCGGTCCCCGACCACAAGACCCCGGCCGCCCCGCTGGCGCCCAACGCGGCGATGCCGCTGCCGCCGGTCGGCACCAACCTGATGGCCGGCCTGCTGGAGACGCTGGCGGCATCCCCCTACAATGGCCAGGCCGACTTGCCGGCGATCGCCAGCGCGCTGCAGATGGAGCTGGACGACCTGCTGCCGCTGGGCGAGACGCTGCAGATGCTGCATCTCGCGATCCTCGAGGAAGGCGATATCCGTCTGACCGATGCCGGCCGGGCCTTCGCCGATGCCGACACCGACGATCGCAAGGCACAGTTCGCCCAGGCGCTGCGCGCGCATGTGCCGCTGGTGACGCAGATCCGGCAGGTGCTGGACGAGCGGTGGAACCACCGCGCCTCGGCGGTGCGGTTCCGCGACGAGCTCGAGGATCACATGTCCCCCGAATATGCCGCGCAGACGCTGCGCACCGCGATCGCCTGGGGCCGCTACGCCGAGCTGTTCAGCTACGACGAGGAAGCCGAGCAGTTCAGCCTCGAGGATATCGAGTAGCGGTCCGGACGCGCCGACGCCGGACGCGCCGCCGTGCCACGACGCCGACACCGCAGCGGCGGCTACGGGGAAGCCGACACGCCCGGCGGTCTGGCCGAAGCGTTGCCGGGGCTGATCGCCGCCGCGGTGCTGGTCGCCTACGCGAACCTGCTGCCGGCCGGGCGCTGGCAGGGCGACGAGTATTACCAGGCCTGGATGGTGGCCCACGACGGCTGGCGCTTCCTGCTCGACCGGCTGGCGGGGCCCAGTCCTCGTCCGCTCGCCGAGCTGCTGGGCTGGGCCTACCTGACGCTGACCAACGCGCTCGACCAGCCGCTGACCAGCGCCTTCCTCGGCCTCGTCTGGCTGGCCACACTCCTCGGCATCGTGCTGGCAGGCTGGGCCGGGCGGGTCCGCGGGACGCTGCTGCTCGCCCTCGCGTCGTTTGCGCTGACGCTCCTGCTGAGCAGGCCGGGCGAGATGTTCTACTGGCCGATGGGAGCCGCGGCCTATCTGCCGTGCTGGGGCGGGCTGGCGGCGGCGACGCTGCTGCACCGCGCCGATCCTGGCCGCCGCCGCGGTGCCCTGACGATCGCGCTGCTGGTCGCCGCGTTCAGCGCCGAGGTCGGCGCCGCCACCGTGCTGCTCTACGCCGCCCTGGTCGGGGTGGCGTTCCTGCGCCGCGCCCCTTGGCGCCACCTCGCGCCGCTGCTGCTCCCCACGCTGAGCGCGGCCGCGGTCTGCCTGATCGTGCTGAGCATGCGCATGGCGCCGATGCACGAGGTGATGGATGCCACGAGCGGTCTCGCCGGCAACTGGACCAGCAGCCTGGTCGCAGCCCTTCCCACATTCGCGCGGGAGGCGGTCGGCATCGACGGGCTGCCGCTGGCGGCGGGGGCGACGATCAAGCTGGGGCTGCTGCTCTGCCTGCCCGCCGCCCAGCAGCCGCAGGCGTCATGGGTGCGCCCGGGCGACGAAGCGGGTGCTGCGCTGCTCTCGGTGCTATGGGCAGGCGCACTGGTGCTGGGTGCCTTCGCCTCGGTGGTACTGGCCTATCACCAGTTCGGCACGCTGTGCTGCCAGCGGCACGCGGCACTCCGGCAGGGCGTGCTCGTGCTGGCGCTGGTCAGCGTCGGCGGGCTGCTGGGCGGTGCGCTGCGCCGGCCGCGCCTGATCGTGCTTTCGGGCGTGCTGGCCGGGCTGCTCGCGGTGCGCGCCGACGCGCTGGGCGCGGACTGGCAGGCGATCCCCCAGGTCGCCGCCGCCCGGCGCCAGACGTGGCAGAGCGGCCTCGGCCCGGGCGATGCGATGACACTGACCCAGGTGCGGCCCGGCCGCATCGTCAACGCCTCCTCGATCCCGGCCGGCCAATACCGCCGCACGACCGACACCCCGCCGCCGCCCGGGCAAACCCCTGGGGGGACCCCGTGGTACGCCTGGGGCATCATGGCGCGCTTCGGCAAGCATGCGCTGACGGTGTCGCCCCCCGATTAGCCGCCCCGGATCGGCTTCCTTCGCCGCCGATGCTTCCCTAAGGTGCGCAGCAATGACATCTGGGAGACACTGATATGCTGACCCGTCGCAGCTTGCTGGCAAGCACCGCCGCAGGCGTGGCCGCCCCGCTGGCCGTCCCGGCCCTGATCGGCGGGGCAGCGGCCGCCACGCCGAAGAACGTCGTGGTCCAGGCCAAGCAGATCGACGACATCGTCGCCTTCGACCCGGCCGAATGCTACGAGTTCACCAACACCGAAGTCGACGCCAACTGCTATCGGCGGCTCGTGCTGCCCGACCTCAACGCAGGCAACAAGATCGTCGGCGACTTGGCCGAGAAGTGGACCGTCTCGCCCGACGGCAAGACCTTCACCTTCAAGCTCAAGAAGGACGCGCACTTCGAAACCGGCAAGCCGCTCACCGCCGCCGATGTCGTCTTCAGCTTCGAGCGCGTGGTGAAGCTGAACAAGACGCCGGGCTTCATCATCACTCAGTTCGGCTTCACGCCCGACAATGTGGACAAACTTATCACGGCGCCCGACGAGTCGACCGTGGTCATGGAGCTACCCGAGGCGCAGGCCACCAGCTTCTTCCTGTATTGCCTGTCAGCGAATGTCGGCAGCGTCGTCGACAAGGCGACCGTGATGGCCAACGCGACGAACGGCGATTTCGGCAATGCCTGGCTGAAGACCCGCACCGCCGGCGCCGGCCAGTACAAGCTGACCTCTTGGCAGGCGAGCGACCACGTCATCGTCGACACCAACCCGCACGCCACCGTCAAGCCGGCGATCCCGCGCGTCATTCTCAGGCACGTCGGCGATCCCTCGGCGCAGCTTCTGCTGCTGCAGAAGGGCGATGCCGACATTGCGCGCGACCTCGGTTCCGACCAGCTCAAGGTGATCGCCGGCAACAAGGCCATGACCGACATTGCCGTGCCGCAGGGCAGCGTGATGTACATCGCGATGAACCAGAACGTGCCGGACCTGCAGAAGGTCCAGGTTCATCAGGCGATCAAGTGGGCGATAAACTACGAGGCCATCGCCAAGAACATCACGCCCGGCACCTGGGGCGTCTGCCAGAGCTTCCTGACCTCGGCCCTGCCCGGCGCGTTGAAGCAGACCCCGTTCAATCACGACCCGGCCAAGGCCAAGCAGTTGCTCGCGGAAGCCGGGCTGCCGAACGGATTCGCTGTGACAATGGATGTCTATTCCAACCCTCCCTATTCCGACATCGCACAGGCAATTCAAGCTGATCTCGCCGCCGTCGGAATTAAGGTGACCCTGCTGCCGGGCCAGCAAAAGCAGGTCATCACGAAGACGCGCGCGCGGCAGCACCAGCTGGCGATGCTGGAATGGGGCACAGATTATTTCGATCCCAATTCCAACACCCAAGCGTTCTGCGCCAACCCCGATGATTCCGATAGCAGCAAACTGAAGATTCTCGCCTGGCGCAGCCACTTCGTGGACAAGCAGCTGACCGCCGAAACCGAAGCGGCGGTTCATGAGCTCAATCCCGAAAAGCGCCTCGACCTGTATCGCAAGATACAGCGCCAATTTATGGACAGCGCGCCGTTCGCAATCATGCTGCAGAAGAACGCCAATGCCGTGATGGGCAAGGGCGTGAGCGGCTTCATCCTTGGCCCCTCGTCCGACTACACGCGCTACGGAATGATCCGCAAGACCTGATGCCGATCGCCCCCACACCCCGCAAATCCCTCTCCCGCCTAAGGGAGAGGGCTCCACTATTCTTCCTCTCCCGCTTGCGGGGGACGGTCGGGATGAGGGCGCGCTGAGCACCACCATCGCCCGCGCCGAGCGCACCCGCCTCCGCGGCGGGATGCGCCTGATCGGCGCCGGGCTGGGCGGGCTCGGCGGCATCCTGGCGACGCTGTTCGGGCTGGTGCTGGTCACATTCCTGATCGGCCGCGCGATGCCGATCGACCCCGTCATCGCCATCGTTGGAGACCATGCGCCGCCCGATGTCATCGCAAAGGTCACGCAACAGCTGGGCCTGAACAAGCCGCTCTACGTACAGTTCGGCATCTATCTGAGCCAACTGCTGCACGGCGATCTCGGCCGCTCGGTGATGACCTCGCAGCCGGTGACGACGGACATTGCGCGGTATTTCCCGGCGACGCTGGAATTGGCGACGGTCGCCATCATCATCGCCGTCCTCCTGGGCGTCCCGCTCGGCGTGATGGCGGCGGCACGCCAGGGCTCGCGGTTCGACCATACGGTGCGCGTCATCAGCCTCGCCGGACAGTCGATTCCGGTCTTCGTGCTCGGCCTGCTGGCGCTGCTGATCTTCTACGTGAAACTTGGGATCGCGCCCGGCACCGGGCAGATCGACGTCGCCTATGAAGGCATGGTTCCCCGCGTCACCGGGATGCTGGTGGTGGATGCGGCACTCAGCGCGCAATGGGACGTCTTCCAGGACGCGCTCGCGCATCTGGCGATGCCGGCGCTGATCCTGGCGTATTTCTCGCTCTCCATCATCGCGCGGATGACGCGCGCCTTCATGCTGGATGCACTGGCCGGCGAATACATCGTCACCGCGCGCGCCAAGGGCCTGTCCGCGACGCGCATCCTGTGGCGGCACGGCTTCGGCAACATCGCGGTGCCGCTCATCACCGTGATCGCGCTCGCCTATGCCGGGCTGCTGGAAGGGGCGGTGCTGACCGAGACGGTGTTCAGCTGGCCGGGCATCGGCCTCTATCTCACGGTATCGCTGCTCAACGCCGACATGAACGCGGTGCTGGGCGCGACGCTGGTGATCGGCTGCGTCTATGTCGGGCTCAATCTGATCGCCGACCTCGCCTACAAGCTGCTGGACCCCCGCGTGCGATGAGCGAAACCACCCTCCGCGCCTGGCTGCTCACCGATGCCCCGGCCTCACGCCGGCAGGCGGCATGGGGCCGCACCTATCGCGGCTGGCTGCAGTTCCGCCGCAACAAGCTGGCGATGGCGGGGCTGGTCACCGTGATCGTGCTGGTCGTCGCATCGCTCTTTGCACCGCTGCTGACCACGCACAACCCATCGACGCAGGATCTGGCGGGGCGCCTCGCGCCGCCCTCGGCCGAGCACTGGCTCGGCACCGACGAGCTCGGCCGCGATCTCTACACGCGGCTTCTGTACGGCGGCCGCGTCACGCTGGGCATGGTCATCGCCATCGTCGTGCTGGTCGCCCCCGTCGGCCTCGCGGTCGGCTCCGTCGCGGGCTATGCCGGCGGCATTGCCGATCGCGTGCTGATGCGCGTCACCGACATCTTCCTCGCCTTCCCGCGCCTGATCCTCGCCCTCGCCTTCGTCGCCGCGCTGCAGCCCGGCATCAGCAGCGCCATCATCGCCATCGCGCTGACCGCCTGGCCGCCCTATGCGCGGCTGGCGCGCGCCGAGACGCTGACCATCCGCCACGCCGACTTCATCGCCGCGGTGCGGCTGACCGGCGCCTCGCCCGCACGGATCGTGCTGCGCCACATCGCACCTTTGTGCGTCTCATCGCTGATCGTGCGCGTCACCCTCGACATGAGCGGCATCATCCTGACCGCCGCCGGCCTCGGCTTCCTCGGCATGGGCGCGCAGCCGCCGATGCCCGAATGGGGCACGATGATCGCCGCGACGCGCGGCTTCATCCTGGAACAGTGGTGGGTGCCGACGATCCCCGGCCTCGCGATCTTCGCCGCCTCGCTGGCCTTCAACCTGCTGGGGGACGGGCTGCGCGACGTGCTCGATCCGAAACAGAGCTGATGGAAGTCGTCGTTGACAACCTGCGCGTCGCCTTCCCGTCGCCCAGCGGCCCGGTGCCTGCCGTGCGCGGCGTGTCGTTCGTGCTGGGGCAGGAGAAGCTGGCGATCGTCGGCGAATCGGGTTCGGGCAAGTCGCTGACGGCGCGGGCGATCCTGCGACTGCTGCCGCGCGCAGCGATCCTGACGGCCAATGCGTTGAGCTTCGACGGCATCGACGTGCTGAACGCCGACGAACGCGCCATGCGACGCATCCGCGGCGGTCGGGCCGGCCTCGTCATGCAGGACCCGAAATATTCGCTCAACCCGGTGATGACCGCCGGCCAGCAGATCGCCGAGGCGTGGCGCGCGCATCGCGGCGGCAGCCGCCGCCAGGCGCGCGATGCCGCCGTCGATCTGCTCGCACAGGTGCAGATCCGCGATCCCGGCGCGGTGGCAGACCGCTATCCGCACCAGTTGTCGGGCGGCATGGGCCAGCGTGTGATGATCGCGATGATGCTCGCCCCCGACCCCGAACTGCTGATCGCCGACGAGCCGACCAGCGCGCTCGATGCCACCGTGCAGGCGGAAATCCTGCGGCTGATCGAGGATCTGGTGCAGACGCGCGGCATGGGGCTGATCCTGATCAGCCACGACCTCCCGCTGGTTTCGCATTTCTGCGACCGCGTCCTGGTGATGTACGCCGGCCGCGTGGTGGAGGAACGCCAGGCCGCCGACCTCGTGCGCGCCGAACATCCCTACACGCGCGGCCTGCTGGAATGCCTGCCGATCCTCAGCCACGGACGCAAGCGGCTCGCGGTGCTGAAGCGCGACCCGGCATGGATGACCGCATGATCGAGGTCGAGAACCTCTCGATCCGCTACGGGACGGCGCTGGCGGTCGATGGCGTCGGCTTTTCGGTCGCGCGCGGCGACTCCTTCGGCATCGTGGGCGAGAGCGGCTCGGGCAAGTCCACCGTGCTGCGCGCGCTGGCTGGCCTCAACCCCGACTGGCGGGGTGCCATGCGCGTCGCCGGGCACGCGCTCGGCCCGAAGCGCGACCGCGCCTTCTTCCGCCGCGTGCAGATGGTGTTCCAGGACCCCTACGGCTCGCTGCATCCGCGCCAGACCATCGACCGCGCGCTCAGCGAGCCGTTGCTGGTGCATGGCATCGGCGACATCCAGGAACGCATCATCGCCGGTCTGGCCGAGGTAGCCCTGCCGGCGGCGGCGCGCTTCCGCTATCCGCACCAGCTTTCCGGCGGCCAGCGCCAGCGCGTCGCCATCGCGCGCGCGCTGATGGCGGGGCCGGAAGTGCTGCTGCTCGACGAGCCGACCAGCGCGCTCGACGTCTCGGTGCAGGCCGAGGTGCTGAACCTGCTGTCCGACCTGCAGCAGAAGCGCAACCTCACCTACATCCTGGTCAGCCACAACCTCGCCGTCGTCGCACATCTCTGCGCGCGGATCGGCGTGATGCAGGGCGGCAAGTTGGTGGAGGTGCTGACCGCCGACGATCTGCGCGCCGGCCGCACCAAGCATCCGCATACCGAGGCACTGCGCCGGCTCAGCGTGGATCTGGAGGAAACCGAGGCGCAGCACGGGCAGGCGGCATGAAACTCCACACGCAGATGGTGGCGATGCGCGACGGCGTGCGGCTGGCGACCGACATCCATCTGCCCGATGGCGCCGGTCCGTTCCCGGTCATCCTCGAGCGCACGCCCTACGGCCGGCATCTGCCGAGCCGCAGCGAGATCACCGCCGCCGCCCCCGAGGCACCCGCCTCGCGTGGCGAACTCGCGGCATATTTCGGCGCGCATGGCTATGCCGTCGTCTACCAGGACACCCGCGGGCGACACGGCTCGGAAGGCCGCTTCGTCAAGTATCTCTCGGATGGGCAGGACGGGTTCGACACCTGCGCCTGGCTGGTCGCGCAGGACTGGTGCGACGGGCGCATCTGCACGATGGGCCTGTCCTATTCGGCGCATACCCAGGCAGCACTCGGCTGCCTCGATGCGCCGGGCGTAGTAGCGCAGATCCTCGATTGCGGCGGCTTCGCCAATGCCTGGACGTCGGGCATCCGCCAGTCGGGGGCGTTCGAGTTGAAACAGGCGACCTGGGCGCTGCGCCAGGCGCAGCTATCGCCCGAGGCGGAGGCCGATCCGGTGACTGCACGCCGCCCTCGCGGCCGAGGATGTACGCGACTGGTTCACCCGGATGCCCTGGCGTCCCGGCCATTCGCCGCTGCGCCACCATCCCGACTATGAAGCTTATCTCTTCGACCAGTGGGAACACGGGGCGGACGGCGAATTCTGGCACCAGCTCGGCATCTGGGCCGAGGGTTATCATGATCGCTACAGCCGCGCCGCATGCGTCCACATGTCGTCGTGGTGGGACCCGTATCCGCTGACCGCGACGTCGAACTACGCGGGCCTGAAACGGGCAGGGCGCGGGCCGCAGCGGCTGATCCTGGGGCCGTGGACGCATGGCGACCGCAGTGCAACGCGGTTCGGCGACGTGGAATTCGGACCGGGCGCCAGCCTCAATTCCTGGGCCGGCGACTGGCGCGCCTACCGCCTGCGGTTCTTCGACCACGTCATCAGGGATGCGCCGCTGCACGAGCCGGCGGTGCGCGTGTTCGTGATGGGCGGCGGCAGCGGGCGGCGCACGCCGGGTGGGCACCTCGATCACGGCGGCACCTGGATCGAAGCGGCAGATTGGCCGCTGCCGGGCACCGATTTCATCCGTTACCACCTGCACGGCGACGGCGTGCTGGCCCCGGCGGCGCCCGCGGCGTCCGCCTCGCCGCTGTCTTTCGACTTCGATCCGGCGCACCCGGTGCCGACCATCGGCGGTGCCATGAGCAGCCTGGAGCCGGTGGCCGCCGCCGGCAGTTGGGACCAGACCGAGGCGCCCGAATTCTTCGGGTGCCTGCCGCCCTATCTGCCGCTGGCCTCGCGCCCCGACGTGCTGGTGTTCCAATCGCCCCCGCTGGCCACAGCGCTGCGCATCGTCGGGCCGCTACACGCGGAACTGTTTGTCGCCACCGACGGGCCAGACACCGACTTCACCGCCAAGCTGATCGACGTCCACCCGCCCAGCACCGACTATCCGCAGGGCTATGCGATGATCCTCACCGACGGCATCCTGCGGCTGCGCTACGCAGAGGACCTGGCGACACCCCGACTGCGCGCGGGCGGCGAAGTGGTGCGCGCCACGATCACGCTGTTCCCGACGGCCAACCTGTTCCTCCCGGGCCACCGCATCCGGTTGGACATCTCCTCGTCCAATTTCCCGAAATTCGACGTGAACCCCAACACGGGGGAGCCGGAGGGTCGCGCGCGGCGGCGGCGGGTGGCGGTCAATACCGTATTCGTCGATGCCGCCCGGCCGAGCCATCTGGTCTTGCCGGTGCTGGCGCTGTAACCAGGGAGCAGCAGCAGCGTGGGGACGGGACAGCCATGCAGTACTTCTGCGATGCGCCGCGGGACCTGACCTGGTTCCGCCTGGTCAGCGAGGCCGAGGCGGTTGAGGAATCCCGCCTGATGAACCATGCGGTCGAGAAATACTACCGCCGCGAATACGAGCGGGCAGCGGCGAGCTACAAGCCGCTTTCCCCGGTGTTCATCGAGCAAGACATCGGCAAGGCGGACCACATCCTGCGGTCGATGCCGCTGTTCCTGACGCTGCGCGACCAGGACGGCGCGGCGCTGGCCACCGCCATGCTGCCGCCGGCCGGGCAAGACCCCGGCAGCTTCCGCTGCATCATCGTCGGCCCCGGCAACGCCGACCCCTACGACCATTTCGCTGACGCGATCCGCGCCCTGGCCGAGCACCTGCGCATCCGCCTCGACCGCGTGCACTGCTACCCCTACCGGCGGGATTAGCGCCCAGCCGATTTCCGCCCGGGCGACGCCGTGCTGTAGGGTCGCTGCATGAGCGAAGAGATGCCGCGCCGGCGTACCAATCACAGGCAGTTGCAGCAGATCATCGCCGGGCTCAGCGAGGGCGTGATCCTCATCGACCCGGACCAAAGCATCGTGTGGGCGAATGAAGCCGCGCTGACCATGCACGGCGTCGAGGCGGTCAATTCGCTGGGTGCCGACGCGGCGGCCTACCGTGAGCGGTTCGCCCTGCGCTACCGCAACAACCACAGGCTGCCCGAAGGCGAATACCCGATCGATCGCGTGCTCGCCGGCGAGACATTCGACGATGTCATCGTCGAGGTGACTGCCGCCAGTGCCGACGAACCGCAGTGGGTGCATCGCGTGCGCGGCCTCGTGCTGACCGAGGAGGACGGGACGCTCGATTGCCTCGTGCTGGTGCTGCAGGATGCCAGCGCTCGCTTCGAGGCAGAGGAGCGCTTCGAAAAGACCTTCAACGCGAATCCCGCCCCGGCTGTCATCGCCCGCCTGTCCGACCTGCGCTACATCAAGGTCAATGTCGGTTTCCTGGAAATGACCGGCTACGAGCGCGAGCAGGTGCTCGGACGCTCGGTCTACGAGGTTGACGTGCTCGAGAATGCCGACCGCAAGGATCTCGGCATCGAACGCCTCACCGAAGGACGCACTATCCCGCAGATGGAGGCGACTCTGAAGCTCCCGCTGGGCGGCACCAAATGCGTCATCGTCGCGGGCCAGCCGATCGAGATCGGCGAAGAACCCTGCATGTTGTTCACCTTCATGGATCTTGAGCCACGCAAGAAGGCCGAGGACGCGCTGCGCCAGAGCGAGGAGCGGTTCGCCAAGTCGTTCCGTCTCGCGCCGGTTCCGACCTTCATCAGCAGCGCGGCGACTGGCCACATCCTCGACGTCAACGACGCCTTCGCCGCCACCACCGGCCACGGACTCGAGGAGGCCGTGGGCAGGAGCGCGGCCGAGCTTGGCCTGTGGGACCGCACGGCCGGCCAGCGTATCGCGGCGGAGCTAGCGCGGTCGGGCAGCCTGCGCAATCTCGACATCCGGCTCCGCACCAGGGACGACGCGATGCTCGATTGCCTCATGTCGGCTGAAACCGTCAGCATCCACGGCCAGGACTGCGTCCTGAGCGTGGTGCAGGACATCACCGAGCGGCGGCGCACCGAGGTGGAGCTGATGAGCGCGATCGAAGTGGTGATGAAGGACACGTCCTGGTTCAGCAGCAAGGTGATCGAGAAGCTGGCCGCGCTGCGCCAGCCGCGCGGCAGCAACCGCCCGGTCCCCGAGCTCGACGACCTGACGCCGCGCGAGCGGGAAATCCTCGGCCTGGTCTGCCAGGGTCTGGCCGACAAGCAGATCGCCAACCGCCTGGAGGTGTCGCTCAGCACGGTGCGCAATCACGTTTCCACGATCTACGGCAAGATCGACGTGCATCGCCGTGGCGAGGCGATCGTGTGGGCTCAGGCGCGCGGCTTCACGGCCGGCAGACCCGACGGCAAGGCTGCCAGGCGCCGCCCGGCCTGATCCATCGCCCTCCCCCGCGGCGTGTGCCCGGGTCAGGAAATGTCGGGCGCAGGTCAGGCAAATGTACTGGACCGACCAGTACTTTTGTTTCTGGAACGATTGACGGTGCATCGCGATTGTCCGGGCTGCCGAGGCTATCCCGCCTCCGGGCAACGGAAGGACGACCACCATGGACAAGGACCGTATCGACGGCGTCGCCAAGCAGGTGAAGGGCTCCATCAAGGAAGCCATCGGCAAGGTGACCGGCGACACCAAGACGGAAGCCGAGGGCAAGGCCGAGAAGGCAGCCGGCAAGGTGCAAAACGCCGTCGGGGGCGCCAAGGACACGCTGCGTGACGCGCTGAAGTAAGCCGCCGCGCCTCGCTCTCTCCCCCCGGCTCATCGGCGGGGGGAGAGGCCCCCGATCCACAAGAGCGTTTCAGCATCTGAACCGTCGTCGCGTGGCCTACGACGGGGATTGCCAAGCCCTTGCATTCGACTAGCATATCCGCGTCAACACCGGCAGGCAGCGTTACAGCATGCGAAACGGCGATGTGGAGGCCAGGGATCCCTACCTGTTGGGATCGTTGCGCAAGGGACTGGAAGTGATCGACTGCTTCGCGCGCCAGGAAAGCTGGAGCCTCGCCGAACTGGTGGGCGTCCTGCAGCAGAGCAAACCGACGATCTTCCGTATCCTCCACACTCTTGAAGGCGCCGGCTACGTCGAGAAGCACGACCGCACCGGCCGCTATACACTCGGCCACCGCATCCGCGCCCTCGGCCCGGCGGGATCGCGGGACGAGCAGTTGCGCTGGCAGTCCCTTGCTCCGCTGCAGGACCTCTCGGCCGCGACCGGCGAGACCGCGCATGTTGCCGTGCTCTACGACGGCGAGGCGGTGTGCGTGCAGGTCGCCGAAGGCACCCGGCTGGTGCGGATGCGCGCCTTCGTCGGCAAGCGCACCGCCGCGCACGCCAGCGCGCTGGGCAAGGTGCTGCTCGCGGCACTCCCCGACGAACGGGTCGCCGCGATCATGGCGCGGCGCAAGCTCGTTCGCTTCACCGCGCGAACGATCGGCGATCTGCCGTCCCTCCAGACGGCGCTCGCTGCCGTTCGCGCACACGGCTTTGCGCTCGACGATCAGGAAATGGAAGACGGTCTGCGCTGCCTCGGCGTCCCGATCGCCGATGCCGACGGCCGGATCGTCGCGGCACTGGCCGTCTCGGCACCCGCCGCGCGGCTGGAGGACGCGCGCATCGCGGCCCTGCTGCCGGTGCTGCGCGACACGGCGGGACGCATCGCCCGGATCATCGCCCCATCCACCGGCGCGCTCGCCGCATGACCGGCGCCGCACGGAACAACAGGCAGGGAGCAGCAGGGACATGGATGCGGCAACGCGCGCGATGACGAACGGAGCCGACATCATCGTCGAGTTCCTGATCAAGCAGAACGTGCCCTACCTGTTCGGCCTGTGCGGCCACGGCATCGTCGGTTTCCTCGATTCCGCCTTCAAGGCGCAGAACCGCATCCGCACGATCTCGACGCATCACGAGCAGAGTGCCGGCCACATGGCCGATGCCTACTACAAGGTTCGTGGCGAGCCGGTGGCGACCTTCACCTCCTGCGGCCCCGGCTCCGCCAACCTCGTGGTCGCGCTCGCGGCGGCGATGATGGACAGCTCGGCCTTCCTCGCGATCACCGGCAACGTGCCGACTAGCCAGTTCAACCGCGGCCCCTTCCAGGAAACCGGGCGCTTCTTCCAGGGCGACTTTCCATCGGTCATCCGGCCCTACGTGAAGCGCAGCTTCCAGCCGACGCGGGCCGATATGGTGCCTCTCGCGGTGCGGCAGGCATGGGACCTGATGCAGTCGGGACGGCCCGGGCCGGTCAATCTCGATGTTCCGCTCAATGTCTTCGTCGAGGAAGCGGCGGTCGCGCCGCCCGCGCTCTCGCCGCGCGTGCAGAACGGGTCGCCCGGCAATCCCGCCGCCCTCGCCTCGGCGCTCGATCTTCTGCTCGCCGCGGAACGGCCGGTGATCATCGCCGGGCAGGGGATTCTGCTCGGCCATGCCAGCGAGGCGCTGACGGCATTCGCGATGCTGAGCGGCATCCCCGTCGTCACGAGCCCTAACGGCAAAGGCACCATCGACGAACGGCACGACCTCGCCTTCGGCAGCATCGGCCGCAACGGCACCTATGCCGCCAACGACGCCACCCGCAACGCCGACGTCATTCTGGCGATCGGCTTCAGCTTCGACGACCGCGCAACCAGCGCATGGCTCGACGGCTACACGCTGTCGATCCCGCCCTCGCGGCTAATCCAGATCGACATCGACCCCACTGAACTCGGCCGCAACTATCCCGCCGAACTGCCGATCCTGGGCGATGCGAAAGCCTCGCTGGCGATGCTTGCCGAGATGACCCCGAACCGCACCGGGGGCACTCGCAACCCGCCGGCGGCCTGGCTGGACCGGCTGCGCAAGGGGCGCGACGTCTGGCGCCGCTACCAGGGCCAGTATGCGGAATCGAACCAGCTGCCGCTGCGGCCGGAACGGCTGATCCGCGCGCTGTCGCGGGCGCTCCCCGACAACGCCATCGTCGCCAGCGACGTGGGCGTCCACCACAACTGGATCATCCAGCTGCTCGACGTCGTCCGCCCGCGCCAGCTCCTGCATTCCTGGGGCTTTGCCGCGATGGGCTTCGCCACCTCCGGCATCCTCGGCGCGAAGCTCGCGGCGCCGGACCGCCCCTGCGTCGCGGTAGTAGGCGACGGATCCTTCCTGATGACGCCGCACGCGCTGGCAACCGCCGTCGAGTACGACATACCAGTGGTTTGGATCGTCTGGAACAATCTAGGCTACGTCTCGATTCGCGACATCCAGATGGGCATGTTCGGCGGCCGCGCGCTGGCGACCGACTTCCGCAACGAGCGCGAGGGGTCGCCCTATAGCCCAGACTTCGCTGCCCTGGCCAAGGCGTTCGGCGTTGCCTCGCACACCGTCACGCATGCGGGCGAGCTCGAGGACGCTATCCGCACCGGCATCGCCGCCAACAAGCCGTATCTCATCGAGGTTCCGGTCGATCGCGAAATCCGGCCTATCGGCACCGGCAGCTGGGAATTGCCGCCTCTGCCGCAGCCCGAGCCGAACTTCCTTAAGGCGCTCGCCGCGGCGGGGCTGGGTCTGTGACGTAGCAACCCCGGCGCGCCGCAAAACGAACCGGAAAAAAAGAACCAAGGGGGGGAACGATCCAGTGCAACGCAGAACACTTCTCGCAGGCGCGGCTGCCATTCCGATGGCTTCGGTCCTTGGCGTGGGGCGAAGCCGCGCGGCGCCCACCATCTCCGACGGCGTGGTAAAGATCGGCGTGCTCGACGACATGTCGAGCGTGTTCTCAGCCCAGCAGGGCATGGGCGACTTCACCTCGGCGCAGATGGCCGCCGAGGATTTCGGCGGGAAGGTGCTCGGCGCGCCGATCGAGGTCGTGCAGGCGGACCTGCAGAACCGCGCCGATATCGGCTTGGCGATCGCCCGCAAATGGTACGACGAGGATCATGTCGACGCGATCTTCGGCCTAGGCAACTCCGCCGTCGCGATCGCGGTGCAGGAACTCGGTGTGCAACGCCGCCGCATCGACGTCAGCATCGCTGCCGGCACCACCGACCTCACCGGCCGCGACTGCTCGCCCTACGGCGTCGCCTGGACCTACGACAACTATTCGGCCGCGAAAGCGCCGGTCGACGTGCTGGTGGGGGAAGGCAAGAAGAAGTGGTTCTTCGTCACTTCGGACTACGCCTTCGGCATTTCGCTCGAAAGCAATGCGACGGACATCCTGAAGGCCCGCGGCGGCACCGTGGTCGGCGCCGCCCGCGCGCCGCTGGGCGAGACCGATTTCTCGTCCTACCTCGTGCGCGCCACGTCGGCCGGCGCCGATGTCGTCGGCATCTGCGCCGGCGGCGCCGACATGATCAATGTCGCCAAGCAGATGGGCGAGTTCGGGATGCTGAAGCGGGGTGTTACACCAGCGGCGCTCAACTGCTCGCTCACCAACATCCACTCGATCGGCCTGCAGACCGGACAGGGGATGGTGTTCAGCCAGCCCTACTACTGGAACCGCGACGCCGCGTCGCGGGCCTTCGCCGCGCGCTTCGCCAAGCGCCACGGCGCGCCGCCGACCGCCTTCCAGGCGAGCACCTGGGGTGCCGTCACGCACTACCTCAAATCCATCCAGGCCGCGGGCACCGACGATGCCGACGCTGTGATGGCGAAGATGCGGGCGCTGCCGATCAACGACTTCATGACGAAGAACGGTCGCCTGCGGCCCGATGGGCGCGTCGTGCGGGACATGCTCCTGCTGCGCGTCAAGCGCCCCGCGGAATCGCACGGCGAATGGGACCTGCTGGACGTCGTGAAGGTCATCCCGGGCAACCAGGCGTTCCGTCCGATGGGCGAAACCGGCTGCAAGCTCGGCGTTTGACGGCGCAGGGGATGGGCGCCGGTCGGGCTATCCCGACGCCCGGCGCCCACCGCGCGGCGCGGCACTGACAAGCCAGCAGCCGATCGAGGCTACCACAAGCCCCAGCAGCGCGAAGACACTCGGCCGCTCGCCCAGGATCGCCCAGGCCAGCAGCGCCGCCGTCCCGGGCACGAGATAGAAATTCGCACTCGCCTTTGCGGCAGTGCCACGCGCCAGCATGGCGAAATAGAGGCCCATCCCCCCCAGCGATACCATCACGACGTTCCACGCCACCGCCGCGACCGCGCTGGCGGTCCAGTCGGCGCGCGTCGTCTCCAGCAGCCATGCGCCGAGAGAGGACACCAGGGCAGCCGCGCAGAACTGCGCCGTGGCCCCCGGCAGCAGGGCGACGCCCCGGCAGAAGCGGCCGAAATACAGCGTGCCGGATACCAGCCCCATCACGCCGACGAAGGCCAGCAGCAGGCCGTTGAACCGGGCCGGGCTCTGCAGCGCGGCCTGCCCCACCACCAGCCCGACCCCCGCCACGCCCAGCGCCAGCCCCAGCCACTGCCGGCGCCGCAACGCCTCGTGCAAAAGCACCACCCCCAGCACCGAGGTCAGCAGCGGCGTCAGGGACTGCACCAGCGCGATCTGCGCGGCCGGTGCCACCAGCAGCCCGACATGCGGCGCCATCAGCCCGACCGCGTTCAGCAGTGCGCCGGCGATCCCGCAATGCAGCCACCGCCATCCCGCGAGCGGCTGCCACGACACCCGTCGCACCAGCATCGCCGCCACCAGCACCAACGCGCAGATGTCCAGACGCACCGCGACGAACAGCAGCGGCGAGAGGTGCCGCAGGCCGGCCTTGGCCGCGATGAAGGACGAACTCCACAATAGGACGAACAGGAACGGCGCGAACCGGGCGAGCATTGCCGCGGATCCGCCGCCGGCGCGATCAGACGTTGAAGCGGAACAGCAGCACGTCGCCATCCTGCACGACGTAGTCCTTGCCTTCGACCCGCAGCTTGCCCGCCTCCCGCGCTCCCGCCTCGCCGTTGCCGGCGACATAGTCGGCATAGCCGGTGGTCTCGCACGCAATGAAACCACGCTCGAAATCGTTATGGATCACGCCAGCGGCCTGCGGCGCGCGGGTGCCGCGCACGATCGTCCAGGCCCGCGTCTCCTTCGGCCCCACGGTAAAGTAGGTGATCAGCCCCAGCAGGTCGTAGCCGGCGCGGATCACCCGATCCAGGCCGCTGTCGTGCAGGCCCAGGCCCTCCAGGAACTCGCCGCGCTCGGACTCGGGCAGCTGGCTCACTTCGGCCTCGATCGCGGCGGAGACGACGACGGTCCGCGCCCCCTCCCTGGCAGCCAGTTCGGCGACGCGGGCGGAATGCGCGTTGCCGGTGGCGGCGGCGGCTTCCTCCACGTTGCAGACATACAGCACGGGCTTGGAGGTCAGCAGCTGCAGCCGGCGCACCGCTTCCTCCTGGCCCTTCGGGATGGCGCTGCGGGCGGGGCGGCCTTCGCGCAGCGCCTCGACCAGCGGCTCCATCACCGCCACCAGGGCCGTGCTTTCCGGTCGCCGCCGCGCGCCTTCTTCTGCGCCGCCAGCAAGCGCTTCTCCAGCCCGTCGAGGTCGGCGAGCATCAGCTCGGTCTCCACCGTCTCGGCATCGCGGATCGGATCGACGCTGCCTTCCACATGCGTCACGTCGCCATCCTCGAAGCAGCGCAGCACGTGGATGATGGCGTCCACCTCGCGGATATTCGCCAGGAACTGGTTGCCCAGCCCCTCGCCCTTGGACGCGCCGCGCACCAGCCCGGCGATATCGACGAATTCAAGGCTGGTGGGCACGATCTTCTGCGACTTGCCGATCGCGGCGAGTACGCCCAGGCGCGGATCGGGCACCGCGACACGGCCAACATTCGGCTCGATTGTGCAGAACGGGTAATTCGCCGCCTGCGCCGCGGCGGTCGCGGTCAGGGCATTGAACAGCGTGGATTTGCCCACGTTGGGCAGCCCGACGATGCCGCAGTTGAAACCCACTTACGGAACTTCCCTGGTCAGCAAAGCGACTTTCGTCATGAAGTCCTCCGGCTTGCCTTCGGCCAGCAGCGCCGCCGCAGTCGGCGACCGCATCGAGCAGGGCGATCAGCCAGTCCCGGTCGGCCTTGGCGAAATCGCCGAGCACGTGGCCCAGCACCCGCTCCTTGCTGCCCGGATGGCCGATGCCCAGGCGGACACGCCAGTAATCCGGGGGAGCCGAGCATGCGGTCCATGCTGCGCAGCCCGTTATGGCCGGCCGCGCCGCCGCCGCGCTTCACCCGCACCTTGCCCGGGGCAAGGTCGAGCTCGTCGTGGAACGCGGTGATGGCCTCGACCGGCAGCTTGTAGAACGCGGCGGCCGCCTGCACCGACAGCGCCGCTGTCGTTCATGTAGGTCATCGGCTTCAGCGCGATCACCTTCCGGCCGGCGACGCTGCCTTCCGCCGTCAGCCCCTTGAACTGCCGCCGCCACGGCGCGAAGCCGTGGCGGATGGCGATGGTATCGACGGCCATGAAGCCGACATTGTGCCGCTGGCGCGCCATGCCGGGCTCCGGATTGCCAAGGCCGACCCAGAGCAGCATGGCCGCAACACCGGCGTCCCGCGTACGTTACTTCTTGCCGCCGGTCTTGGCGGCGGGGGCTTTCGGCGCCGCCTTGGCCGCCGGTGCAGCCGCAGCCTTGCCGGCCGGCGCCTTGGCGGCGGCGGCAGGTGCCGCGGCGGCGGTGGGATCGGCGGCGGCTTCGGTGATCTTGGTCGGCGGTGCCACGGTGGCCACTACGAAGTCGCGGTCGGCGATCGCCGGGCGGCAACCTTCGGTGCCCTTCAGGTCGTGCCAGCGGACGTTGTCGTTGAAATCGAGGCCCGTCAGGTCGGCCTCGAACCGCTCGGGGATGCTGTCGGGGTCGGCATAGACCTCGACCGCGTGGCGAACGACGTTCAACACCCGCCGCGCTTGATGCCGGGGCTGGCCGCCTCGTTTTCGAAATGCACGGGCACGGCCACGCGGATCTGCTCGCCGGCCGCGAGGCGCTGGAAGTCGACGTGCTCTGGGGCGTCGGACACCGGGTGGAACTGCACGTCGCGGATCAGCGCGCGTGACGGGCCCTGCGGCAGCTTGATCTCGTATAGCCGCGACTGCCAGCCGGGGCGCTGCAGTTCGCGCAGCACCGCGCGCGGGTCGAGCGCAATCAGGGTGGGCGCCTGCTTGGCGCCGTAGATGACGGCGGGCACCTTGCCCGCCCGCCGAGTCGCCCGCGCCGCCCCCTTACCGGCCCGCGCGCGTTCCTCGGCCTCGATCGTGACCAGGTTGGCCATGGGTTCCGCTCCTGACAAATGCCAAACGCCGGCCTCCAGGGGTGCCGGCGAACGGCGCGATGTAGCGCAGGGGGCGGGGGGAGGCAAGGCAGTTGGACCGCGCAGATGGACCACGCAGATGGACCGCGCCGGAGGGGACGGAGGGCCTTACCCCACCACCACCGCGATCGGACCCGGCGCGTCGGCGACCGACAGAGGCGCGAAGCCGGCGGCGTCGCCGTCCGCCTGCGCGGGGACCAACTCGTTGCCGATCACCTCGATCCGGCTCGCCCGCATGTGCCGCACCCCGGGTGCCCGCCCGAGCAGATCGCATGGCAGGGCTGCGCCATACAGCAGCGCGGCACCGGCGCCGGCACGCTCGAACAGCACCACCGAGAACCCGGCCCGCGCCGGCACCGCGTCGGGGGCGAGCAGATACTGCCCGGCATACAGCCGCCCTTTGCTGATGATCGCGCTCGCTGCTTGCACATCCTGGTCGTCGATGCGCAGGCGTATCGGCACGAAGCGGTAGCGCACCAGCTCGCGCAGCGTCTGCAGCACGTAGGCACCCCGCCCCAGCACCCGCTTCAGCGGCATCGACAAATGATGCACCACATGCGCATCGAAACCGACGCCGAGCATTTGCACGAAAAGGCGCGAACCGCCGGGGCCGCGCATCAGGCCAGGCCATAGCGGGCGGGTACGGCCGAAGGCGAGGGCTGCGGCCACTGCGGCGGGGGCGAAAGGCAGCGCCAGTTCGTGCGCCAGCACATTCGCGGTGCCGAGTGGGATCACGCCGAGCCGCGCGCCCGATCCCATCAGTCCGTTCGCCACCTCGGCGATCGTGCCATCGCCTCCAGCCGCGACCACCATCGTCTCGCCCGCCGCTGCCGCCCCGCGCGCCAGTGATTCCGCGTGGCCTGGGCTATGGGTTTCGGCGATGTCGATGCGGATGCCGTTGGCGACCATGACATCCAGCACGCGCCACAGCAGATGCGCGCGGCGGCGCCCGGCAACCGGGTTGAACACGATCACCAACGTGCAGCACCGCGACGAACGGCATGCAATGCCCGGGCACGTGTCGGAATCGGTTTGGCGTGGCGGGGTGCGGGGCGAATCGGCGGCAACCTCGACGGCAAGCAAGTGTCTTCGCACCCCGACATAACAAGGCGATGACAGAAACAAGTCAGGGTGATGACTTTGCGATCGCACGAAATCATTAGCGCAGGTCATTAAATCTTCACTTACGCGACGCGGGGCGTGCCTTATGTGCTGTCTGCGCATGAACGCCGCAGCACCCCACGCTCCCGGAACGTCCTACCGCAGCATCTTCATCTCCGACATGCATCTGGGCACACGGGGCTGCCGCAGCGACTTCCTCGCCGATTTCCTGCGTCGCGCCTCCTGCCAGCATCTCTTCCTCGTCGGCGACATCATCGACGGGTGGCGGCTGCGCAAGTCCTGGTACTGGGACGAGGGCCACGACGAGGTGCTGCGCCTGATCCTGCGGCACGCGCGCACCGGCAGCGAAGTCACCTACATCCCCGGCAACCACGACGAAATGTTTCGCGCCTGGCTTCCGCTGGGACTGGAGGTCGGCGGCATCCGGCTGCGCAAGGAAGCGATCGCACGTCAGACCGCCGACGGCAAGCGCCTGCTGGTGATGCACGGCGACGAGTTCGACAGCGTGGTGCGCTACGCCAAGTTTCTCGCGCTGCTGGGCGACTGGCGCCTACACCGCCGCGCTGGTCGTCAATCGCTGGTTCAACGCGGCGCGGCGCCGGCTCGGCTATCCCTACTGGTCGCTGTCGGCCTGGCTGAAGCGTCAGGTGAAGGAAGCGGTGAAGGCGATCGACCGTTTCGAAACGGCACTGGCCGGCGAGGCTCGGCGCCGCGGCTTCGACGGCGTGGTGTGCGGCCACATCCACCATGCCGAGATGCGCGAGGTGAACGGCGTGCTCTACCTGAACGACGGCGACTGGGTGGAGAGCTGCACCGCGCTGGTCGAGCACCACGACGGTCGGCTGGAACTGATCGACTGGGCGGCGATGAACCGCCTGTCGTTCTTCGCGCCGCGCCAGGCTCGGCTGCCGGCATCGGCCTGACAACGCCGGCCTCACGACACCCGCCGGCATCGCCGCGATGCTAGCCCCATCCCCTTCGCACCGCATCCTGATCGTCACCGATGCTTGGCGTCCGCAGGTCAACGGCGTGGTGCGCACGCTCGCGACCGTGGCGGACGAGCTGCGCGGCATGGGGCACGATGGTCGAGGTGATCGGCCCTGACCGGTTCCGCACCATCCCCTGCCCGACCTACCCGGACATCTCGCTGTCGCTGCTGCCGCGGCGGCGGCTGATCCGCATGATCGAGGCGTTCGCGCCGCGACGCCCTGCACATCGCGACCGAAGGTCCGCTGGGCATGGCCGCGCGCAGCTGGGCGCGGCGCTCGGGCCTGCATTTCACCACCGCCTTCCACACCCGCTTCGCCGAATACGTCCATGCCCGCACGCTGCTGCCGGTGCGGCCGATCTATGCCTGGATGCGCCGCTTCCACGGCGCCGGGCAGGGCACCATGGTGGCGACACAAAGCCTGCGCGACGAGCTGGCGGCGCGCGGCTTTCGCAACATCCGCCCCTGGTCGCGCGGCGTCGACCTCACGCTTTTCAAGCCCGAGCCGCGGGAGGACTGGCAGCTGCCGCGCCCGGTGTTCCTCTATGTCGGCCGGGTCGCGGTGGAGAAGAACATCGGCGCCTTCCTCGACCTCGATCTGCCTGGATCGAAGGTCGTGGTCGGCGGCGGCCCGCAGCTGGCGGCGCTGCAGCGCGACTACCCGGCCGTGCACTTCACCGGGCCGCGCACCGGCGGTGCCGCTGGCGCGCGCCTATGCCGGGGCCGACGTGTTCGTGTTCCCGAGTCTCACCGACACGTTCGGACTGGTGATCCTGGAATCGCTCGCCTGCGGCACGCCGGTCGCCGCCTTCCCGGTCACCGGGCCGAAGGACGTGCTGACCGGCGCCGAGGGCTGCGTCGGCGCGATCGACACCGATCTGCGCCGCGCCTGCCTTGCCGCCCTGGACGGCGACCGCGCCGCCTGCCGCCGGCACGCCGAACGCTACAGCTGGCGCGCCTGCGCCGAGACCTTCCTCTCGCACCTCGTGCCGATCGCCGGCCTCGCGTCCTGACCGGCTGACTTCCGGCGTGACACATGCCCGTGTACAAACGGGGGATGTCCCGTCCCAACCGCGCGGAATTTCCGCCGCCCACGCTGATCACCACGACCGAGGCCCTTGCCGAGCTGTGTCAGCGCCTGCGCCACGAACGCTTCGTCACCGTGGACACCGAGTTCATGCGCGAGCGCACCTACTGGCCCGAGCTTTGCGTGGTGCAGCTGGCGGGCAGCGCCGACGTCGCCGTGGTGGATGCGCAGGCCGATGGGATCGACCTCGCTCCGCTGGGGGAACTTTTGGCCGACCGGTCGGTGATGAAGGTGTTCCACGCGGCGCGGCAGGACATTGAGATCTTCGTCCTGAAATTCGGCGACGTGCCGCGGCCGCTGTTCGATACGCAGGTCGCCGCGATGGTCGCGGGTTTCGGCGACCAGGCCGGCTACGATGCCCTGGTCTCGGCGCTGACCGGCGGCGCGATCGACAAGGCGCACCGCTTCAGCGACTGGTCGGCCCGCCCGCTCTCGCCCGCACAGATCGCCTACGCGGCGGCCGACGTGACTTGGCTGCGCGGCGTCTACGAGCGGCTGCTGGCCCGGCTGGAGCGGGATGGCCGCGTGGACTGGGTGACCGAGGAAATGGCGGTGCTGTCCGAGCCCGCGACATACCGCGCCGACCCCGAGGCGATGTGGGAACGGCTCCGCCCGCGCAGCACCAACCGCCGCTACCTGGCGCTGGTCCGCGCCATCGCCGCGTGGCGGGAACGCGAGGCGCAGCGGGTGAACATCCCGCGCCAGCGTCTGCTGAAGGACGAGACGGTGCTGGAGATCGCGGCGACCGCGCCCGACGACCCCGAGGCGCTGGCACGCGCCCGCGGCATCAGCCGGGGCTTCGCCGAGGGACGGACCGGTGCGTCGCTGCTCGCCGCCATCGCAGCGGCCGTGGCCCTGCCCGACGATGCGCTGCCGGAAGCGCCGCGCGGCCGCGACGGCCCGCGTCCGTCACCCGCGTTGGTGTCGCTCCTCAAGGTGCTGCTGGCGGCGAAATGCGAGCAGCACGACGTCGCCCCCAAGCTGCTGGCAAGCTCCGACGACATAGACCGGCTGGCGACCGAGGACGCCCCCGACATCCCCGCGCTGCACGGTTGGCGGAATACCGTCTACGGCGCCGACGCGATGGCGCTGAAGGCCGGCCGGATCGCCCTCGGCGTCGATGGCCGCCGCATCCGCATCCTGCCCGTCCCGGCCGAGTAACGGCGGCGGCCGGGGCGTCACGGCTCCGCGGCCTGCTCCCCCAGTGACTTCGCCACGCCGCGAAGCTGGAACTTCTGGATCTTGCCGGTCGATGTCTTCGGGATCTCGCGGAACACGAAGGTCTTGGGAACCTTGAAGCGCGCCATGTGCTCGCGGCAGAAGGCGCGCAGTTCGTCCGCCGTCGCGGTCTTGCCCGGCTTGAGCTCGATGAACGCGCACGGCGTCTCGCCCCAGGTCGGGTCGGGCTGCGCCACCACGGCCACGCTCATCACCGCGGGGTGGCGGTACAGCGTCTCCTCCACCTCGATGGACGAAATGTTCTCACCGCCCGAGATGATGATGTCCTTGGAGCGGTCGCGGATCTTCACGTAGCCGTCGGGATACACCACGGCCAGGTCGCCGGTGTGGAACCAGCCGCCGGCAAACGCCGCGTCGGTGGCCGCGGGATTACTCAGGTAGCCCTTCATCGTGATGTTGCCGCGGAACATGATCTCGCCCATCGTCTCGCCATCGCGCGGCACCGGCTGCATCGTCTCGGGGTCCAGCACTTCCAGCGCCTCCTGCATCGGCGCGCGCACGCCCTGGCGGCTGTTCAGCTCGGCGCGCTGCTCCAGCGGCAGGTTGGCCCATTCGTCGTGCTGCGCGCAGATCGACGCGGGACCGTAATTCTCGGTCAGGCCATAGACATGCGTCAGGTCGATGCCCGCCCGGTCGGTCGCCTCGATCAGCGCCGCCGGCGGAGAGGCGCCGGCGACCTGACCGGCGATGCGATGATCGATGCCGGCACGCATTTCCTCGGGCGCGTTGACCAGCATCGCATAGACGATCGGCGCGCCGCACATATGCGTCACGCGGTGGGCGCGGATGGCGTCCAGCGCCGCCTTCGCCTCGACCCGGCGCAGGCACACGTTGACGCCGGCGCGCTCGGCCACCGTCCAGGGAAAGCACCAGCCGTTGCAATGGAACATCGGCAGCGTCCACAGATAGACGGCATGGCGCGGCATGTCCCAGCCCAGCACGTTCGACACCGCGTTCAGGTAGGCGCCGCGATGGTGATAGACCACGCCCTTCGGGTCGCCGGTGGTGCCGGACGTGTAGTTCAGCGCGATAGCGTCCCACTCGTCCGGCGGCCCCTGCCAAGCGTAGTCGGGATCGCCCTCGGCCAGAAGCGCCTCGTAAGTCAGATCGCCGATGCGTCGCCCCTCCTGGTATTCGGCATCATCGATGTCGATCACCAGCGGCTTCACCGCCAGCAGCGACAGCGCCTTCTCAACGACCGGCGCCAATTCCCCATCGGTGATCAGCGCCCGCGCGCCGCCGTGGCGCAGCATGAAGGCGATGGTCTCGGCGTCCAGCCGGGTGTTCAGCGTGTTGAGCACCGCGCCGGACATCGGCACGCCGAAATGCGCCTCCATCATCGCCGGAACGTTGGGGGCCATCACCGCCACGGTGTCGTTACGGCCGATCCCCCGCCGCGCAAGCGCCGAGGCTAGGCGGCGGCAGCGCGCATAGGTCTCCGCCCACGTCGCGCGATAAGCGCCATGCACCACCGCGAGGCGCGCCGGATAGACCGCCGCCGCCCGTTCGATGAAGGTCAGCGGAGTCAGCGGCGTGTAGTTCGCCTGGTTCTTCGCCAGGCCCTCCAGATAGGCCGGGTTTCCGGTCATGGGCGTCCTCCGCGCGGCTTGCTGCCTGTCGTTATAGAGCAAAGATGCACGGTCGCGATCCACTCACCGCGCAAGGATGCGCCATGACGGGCCTGGCTCAGCTTGTCGCCGGCTTCATCGTCTTCAGCCTGCTCTGGGCGGTGGCGTTCTACGCCCTGCCGGTCTGGTTCAACACCGCGGTCCTCGCCGTGCTCATCGTGGCCGTGGTGGTCGGCGGCCTGATCAAGCTCGTGCTGGTCATGCTGACCCCGCCGGGTCGGTAGGGTTGCGTATCGGCCTCAGGCCAGCCCGAAATACGCCCGGTGCAGCGCATCGTCGGCGTGCAGCGCCGCGACGGTGCCGGAAAACCCGACGCGACCGCCTTCAAGGGTGAACACCCGGTCGGCAAGGTCCAGGAAAGCGACATTCTGCTCGGCGATCAGCAGGGACAGCCCGGTGCCCCGGAAGCGCCCCAGCACCTCGATCACCTGGGAGACGAACAACGGCGACAGACCGGCCGAGGGCTCGTCCATCACCAGCACCTGCGGCCCGGCGGCGAGCGCCTTGGCGATGCCCAGCATCTTGCGCTGGCCGCCCGACAGGCTGCCGGCCAGCGCGCCGCGCCGGTGCGCGAGATCGGGGAAGACCGCGAACAGCTCCTCGGTGCGCTGGCGCAGCGTCGCGGCATCGACGAACTGGCCGCCGATGCGGATGTTCTCGGCGATCGAAAGCCCGGTGAAGACGCCGATCTCCGACATGTAGGACAGGCCCCGGCGCACGCGGTGGTCGGTGCGCATCCGGGTGATGTCGGTGCCAGCCAGCCGGACCTCGCCGGCCCAGGCCGGCAGCAGCCCGAGCAACACCTTCAGCAGCGTGGTCTTGCCGGCACCGTTGGCGCCCAGCAGCACCACGCTCTCGCGCTCCGCCACATCCAGCGAAGCGCCCCACAGCACCTGCACCTTGCCGTAGCCGGTCTCGATCCCGGTTGCCGTCAGCAGGGGTTCAGCCATGCGCACCCCCCAGGAAGACGCGGATCACGTCGGGATCGCGCGTGGCGGTCGCCAGCGTGCCCTCGAAGATCTCCTTGCCGGCATTCATCACGATGACGCGGTCGGTGACGCGGTCGATGAAGCCCATCAGGTGCTCCACCACCAGCATCGCCATGCCCTGTTGCGCCATGGCGCGCAGGCGGTCCGCCATGCGCAGCAGCTCGGCCGGATTGAGCCCGGCGGCCAGCTCGTCCACCAGCAGGACGCGCGGCGCGGTGGCGATCGCGCGGGCGAGGTCGAGCGTTTTCTGCTGCGCGCTGTTGAGGTCGCCGGCCGCGCGGCCGCTCAGGCGGTCGAGCTCCATCGAGGCGAGCAGGTCATCGAGGTCGGGCAGCGCGCCACCGCTGCCGCCATGGCCATAGGCGGCGGCGATCTCTACGTTCTCGCGCACCGTCAGCGACAGGAACGGCTTGGGCGACTGGAAGGTACGGTTGATGCCCAGCCGCGCCAGCCGGTGCATCGGCGTGCCGCCGATCGAGGCGCCGTCGAAGCTGACCGCGCCGTCGTCGGGCGCATAGAGGCCGGAGATCACGTTGATGCAGGTCGTCTTGCCCGAGCCGTTCGGGCCGACGAGGCCGAGCACTTCCCCGGCGTCCAGGTGGAAGCTCACGCCGTCCAGCGCGCGGAAGCCGCCGAACCGCTTCACCAGCCGCTCGACGCGCAGCAGCGGGACCGGACTAGGGGACACGGATGCCCCGCCGCGTCAGCAGCGACACCAGCCCGTTCGGCAGGAACAGCACCAGCGCCACGATCAGCGTGCCGTAGATCAGCTGGAAATACTGCGGCACGGTGATGCCGATGGCGTTGTAGACGCCGTACAGAAGCAGCACGCCCAGGATCGGCCCGGTCAGCGTTGTGGCACCGCCGAACAGCGTGAACACGGTGGCGAAGATCGAGATGCTGATGTCGAAGGCGGTGTCGGGATAGAACACCGAGATATGCCAGGCGAACACGCCGCCCACCAGGCCGGCGACCAGGGCGGACAGCAGCCAGGCGATCGTGCGCATGCGTACCACCGGCACGCCGGCCATCGCCGCACTCACCGGGTCCTCCCGGATCGCCTGCAACGCCAGGCCGAAGCGGGAATTGCGCAGCCATACCACCAGCCCAAAGGTCGCCGCCATGATGACGATGGCGACGCCATAGGACAGGCGCGGGGCGAATACGCTGGACAGCGAGACGCCGTACGGGCCCTTCGTCACGTCCTCGAGCGCCGGATTGGAGACGACCTGATAGACCGCCTGCGCGGCGGCCAGGTTGGCGATGGCGAAATAGGCGCCGGACAGCCGCATCAGCGGGATCAGCACCAGCGCCAGCACCACCGCGGCGGCAGCACCCACCAGCATCGCCACCGCCGGCGTGGCGCCGTAGTTCATAACCGAAACGGCAAAACCGTAGGCCCCCGCTCCGAAGAAGCCGACATAGCCGAACGGCAGGTAGCCGGTGAAGCCGTAGATGATGTTGAGCCCCTGCGCCAGCGTCAGGAACATCACGAAGTTGAACAGCAGCAGCTCGTTGGAATACAGCCGCGGCGCCACCGCCATCGCCGCCACGACGACGGCAGCCAGTGCCAAATCTCCGACGCGGGGCAGCTTCATGCGCGCCGCACCTGCCGGCCGAGCAGCCCTTGCGGGCGCACCAGCAGCACGGCGATCAGCAGCAGGTTGGGCAGCAGGTTCGCCCAGGAACTCAGGTAGGTCTGCATCAGCATCAGCGACACGCCATAGACGATGCCGCCCAGCACGGTGCCGAGCGGGTTGCCCAGCGTGCCGACGACGATGACCGCGAAGGCCGCGATGTTGATGTCGCCGCCGATATTGGGGGTCACGCTACCCAGCATGAAGGGCGCGAACACGCCGGCGATGCCGGCCAGGGCGATGCCGATGCCGAAGGCGATGGCCGAGACGAAGTGAACGTCGATGCCGGTCGCCAGGGCTTCCTCCCGGCTTACCATGACCGCGCGCGTCAGGCGGCCGAGCCGGGTGCGATAGAGATAGAGATAGACGCACAGCACGGCGACCGCGCTGACCGCGGCACTGAACGCCCAGGCCGAGGGCACGCGCTGGCCCAGCACCGTCACCGGGCCGGTCCCCAGCACGCGCCCAGGGATCGACCGCTCGCTGGTGCCGAAGGCGATGGTGGTGGCGGCCTCGATCATCTGCGACAGGCCGAAGAACAGAATGATCGAAAGCATCTCGGCATCACGCGCGCGCTGCAGGCGCGGCACCGCCGCGTAATAGATCGGCAGCCCGACCGCCACGAACACCACCAGCACCGCCGCCGCGGCGACCAGCGGGTGCAGTCCGTAGAGCTGGAACAGCCAGTAGGCGGCGAAGGCGCCCAGCATCAGGAAGTCGCCATGCGCGAGGTTGACGATGCGCATGACGCCGAACACCAGGTTCAGGCCAAGCCCGACCAGGGTGAAATACAGGCCGAAGATCAGGCCCGAGACGATGGCGCCGATCAGCATGGGCGCCGCTCAAAAGAAACCCTCTCCCGCTTGCGGGAGAGGGACGGTTCAGGGCGGGCGGGCCGCCGGCGGCCGATCACTTGCCGCTGAGATCGGGTTTGCCGGTGGCCAGGTCGTGCGGATAGACCACGGTGATCTTCACGTCCTTGCCGTCCTTGTGCATCTGGCCGAGCGGCGTGATCTCACCCACCTGCGCGCCATGCTCATCCAGCGCGAAGGTGCCATCCAGCGTCTTCAGCTTGCCGGACAGTGCGAACACCGCCTTGCGCAGCCCCTCCTGGTCGAAGGTGTCGAGATGCGCCAGGGCCTGTTCCAGCACCAGGCCGTCGACGTAGCCGGCGATGGCGTTGAAGCCGAAATCCACGCCGCTGCCGGGCGGATGCGCCTTGTCGAACGCCGCGCGGAACTGATCGAGGTCCATGCCGACCTCGGGCTTGTAGTGGTAGGCCGCCGAGGTGACGTAGGTGAACACGTTGTTGAGCCCGTCGGCGCCGACATTCTTCAGCAGGGCCTCGGTTTCCGTGCCGGGATAGATCGCGAACAGGAAGCGGAACTTCTGCCCGGAGTCCTGCAGGTTGCGCAGGAACGCGATGTCGTTGCCGACATAGCCCAGCTCCAGCACCGCATCGGGGTTGGCGTTGGCGATGTTGTTGATCAGCACGGTGTAGTTGGATGTGCTGGTCGGCACGCCCTGGTCATAGACGATGTCGAGCTTGCCGGCCTTCTTGATGAAGCCGCGCACCGCATTGGCCTGCGTGCCGGTGAAGTCGTTGGTCGAATACAGGATGGCGACTTTCTTGATGCCGGCCTTGACACCGTCGTCATCGAGGAAATCGGCGATGTATTTCGGCCAGATGGTCGAGACGGGGTCTGCGATCAGCGCGATATAGGGGTTGTCGACGAAAAAGGCGGCGCCCGTGCCGCTGGTGTCGAACAGGAACATCTTGTGTTCCTTGGCGAGCGGCACGGCGACCGAGGTCAGGACCGAGCCGGAATCGGCGATCAGGATGTCGACCTTGTCTTGGGTGATCAGCTGATCGTACAGCGTTGCGGCCGTGGCCGTGCTGCTCTGGTCGTCATAGCTGATCAGTTTGATCGGGATCTTCTTGTCGAACGTCTTCACATAGGCGCCGCCCGCCGCGTTGGTCTGATCGACCCAGAGCTTGAGGGCGGAATAGACCGGCATCGAGATGCTGGCATACGGGCCGGAGCTGGCATACAGCGTGCCGACCTTGATCTGATCGGGGGCCGTGGCGGGCGCCGCCTGGGCGGACGCCACCCCGAACGGCAGCATGGCGATCAGGCAAAACAGTGCTCGGCGCAACATGGCGTAACTCCCCCGACGGCCCATCACATCGCTTTGACCGGTTATGTGCCGGAGGTTGCCCGGCTCCGCAAGGGCGGCCGCCCCGTCGGGCAAGGCACGGACGCACGGCTAGTCCACCGCCGTCGCGGGGCCGGAGGCGAAGTTGCGGCGCAGCACGGCATGCCGGTCGCCGCTCATCACCTCGAAATCGGTCTGCTCGCCGTCGCGCCAGAAACGGATGGAAAGCAGGTGGTGGCCTACACGCAGGCCGTGCAGTTCCAGATCCGGCAGCCAGGCCGGCAGCGTCGGATCGACGTAAAGGCGCCCGTTCGGCGCGTCGGGCCGGATGCCCAGTATCGCCTGCATCAGCGCGAACGGCGAGCCCGCGGCCCAGGCCTGCGGCACGTTGGCGCCGACATACTGCACCGGGAAGTTGCTGTTCTCCCGCCGAACGCCGGCATACAGCTCCGGCAGCTGGTTCGACAGGAAGTAGCTGGCCGCACCCGAGATCGCTCGCGCGATGCGATTGGCTTCCTCGTGGAATCCATAGCGCTTGAAACCGACCGCGATGATGGCGTTGTCATGCGGCCAGACCGAGCCATTCTGGTACGAATAGGGATTGTATTTCGGGTGGTCGGACGACAGCGTGCGGATACCCCAGCCGCTGTCCATGTCGGGCGCCATCAGCCGAGCGACCACGCGCGCGGCACGGTCCTGCGGCACGATGCCGGAAAACAGCAGATGCCCGGGATTGGACGCGACCGACATCACCTTCTTCTTGTCGCCGTCCAGCGCGTAGGCATAGAAGCCGGTCTCCTCGTCCCAGAACGCCTCGTTGAAGTGGTCGAACAGCGCGCGCGCCTTGACGCGCAGTTCGGCCGCGCGCTCGGGCTTGCCCAGCGCCTCGAAAACCTCGGCCATGCGCTGCCAGGCGTCGTAGACGTAGCCCTGCAAGCTCGCACAGCGCCTTCGGCCCCTTGACCAGCGTGCCGTCCAGATAGGTGACCGAGTCGCCAGAGTCCTTCCACGCCATGTTCTCGTAGCCGGCCGGCGAACGGGTCTGGTATTCCTGGAAACCATCGCCGTCGCGGTCGCCGTAATTGTCGATCCAGCTCAGGCACGCTTCGGCATTGTGCAGATGCTTTTCCAGCAGCACGCGGTCGCCGGTGGCACGCCATGCGGCGTGCAGCACAATCAGGTACAGCGGCGTGGCATCTGCAGTGCCGTAGTACGGCGTGTGCGGGATCAGCTTGAAATGCGCGAGCTCGCCATAGCGGATCTCGTGCAGGATCTTGCCCGGCTCGGCATCACGCCAGTCGTCGCGCTCGGTCGCCTGGTAGCGGCCCAGCACGTCCAGCGCGCCGCGCGCGAAGTCGGGGTAGATCAGCAGGTTCTGCAATGAGACGATCAGGCTGTCGCGGCCGAACGGTGCCACGAACCAGGGCAGCCCGGCGGCGGGCAGGAACACCATGTGGTCGGTGCCCTCGATCGGCAGGCGCAGCGCCGCCATGTCCTCGATCGCCTGGCGGTAGAAGCGATAGAACTCCTCGTTGCTGGTGCGGATTTGCAGGACACGATCCTGCCAGTCGCGGCTGGAGCGGCGGTGCTGCGAGTTGTGCGATTCCAGGAAGCAGTTGGGCGGGGCGGCGAAGTGCCTCGCACCGTCCGACAGGTCGTACAGCAGGCAGGTATGCCAGGTCTCCCCGGGTTCGAGGGCGATGTCGAAGCTCAGGCGGCCGTTGGCATAGACGGCGTTCGGCCCGTCATGCTGTGGGCGCATCGTCACCGCGCGCATGAAGTCGCCGTTGGTGTAGGTGGTGCGCAGCCGTTGCGCCGATTCCGACCATTCGGTGGTGATGCGGCCGCGGCGCACGATGCGGTTCGACTTCACCTCGAAGATGTCGGCGAAGTCCGAGCGCACGGCGATCTCCAGGTTGAACCGGACCGGCTCCATCCCGTGATTGGTGATGTCGATATCCTCGTGCAGCCCGCGATCCAGCGCGCGGGACAGCACCATCGCCAGCGTGCGCGGCTCGATCGTTGCCTTCTCGGTCAGGAAGGTCTTGTTGGTCAGGTAGATACGCGCGTTGTCGTAATTGATGGCCCCGCCGTTCAGCAGTTCCCATGGCTCGCCGTTGGCATAGATCGCCCAGGAACTGATGACGCGGGTGTCGAGGAAGTAGAGCCCCTTGTCGGACGGCCAGTTGATCTGCCCATCCGGGTCCGAAACCAGAACGGTCTGCCCCTGGTGGATGGAGATCTGCGGCGGGCCGACCTCGACCTTGAACGGCATGTGTGTTTGCTCCCCTTGCGGGTCCAGTATGACCGGAAAGCGGCCGGTTGTTCACTAGGGGTTTCGCGCTATCGTCTCCGCCTGGACCGGGGGATGGAAGGCGGCATGAGCGACTGGACGCTTGCACGGATCGGCGACCACATCGCCGCGGGCCTGCCGCTGACGGCGCTGTTCGGGCTCGACGTCCTGTCGGCCGACGCCGACCACGCCCGGCTGCGCATCAACGCGGCACCGCAGGTGCTCCGGCCAGGCAGCATCGTCGCCGGCCCGATCCTGTTCGCCGCCGCCGATGTCGCCACCTATGCGCTGATCCTGGCACGGATCGGCGACCCCGACGCCGTGACCGTCGATCTGACGATCAACTTCCTCCGCGCCGGCCGCAACCTGCCGCTGATCGCCGAGGCGGTGACGCTGCGCGCCGGACGCCGCCTGTTCTCCGCTTCGGTCAGCATAACCGAGCAGGATGGGGAACGGCGGCTGATCGCCCAGGCGACCACCAACTGGGCGCTGTCGTAACCACAATTTTGGAAGGAACCGCCATGCCGGTCTATCTGATCGCCCAGGTCGAGATCACCGACCCCGAACGCTACCGCGATTACACGCGCCACACCCCGCGCCTGATTGCCGAGCATGGCGGCCGCTTCATCGCGCGCGGCGCCGCCCCGCTGGTGCTGGAAGGCCCGCCCACGACCAAGCGCATCGTGGTGATCGAGTTTCCCAGTGTGGACCATGCCAAGGCGTTCTACGACTCGCCGGACTACGTCCGCGCCCGCGCCATCCGCAACGAGGCGAGCACGGCGCAGCTTGTCGTGATCGAAGGCTTGCCCGACGCCGACTGGCAGGCCGCGCTGGCTGCGAGCCAGCTGGAGAGCTTCTAGGCGGCCAGGCAAGCGTGGTGCCGGCTACGCCGCCTTCTTCGCCAGCAGCCCCTGCGCGATCAGTGTCTCGGCGATCTGCACGGCATTGAGGGCGGCACCCTTGCGCAGATTGTCGGACACGCACCAGAACGACAGCCCATTCGCCACCGTGGGGTCCTTGCGGATGCGGCTGACATAGACCGCGTCCTCGCCCACGCATTCCAGCGGGGTGATATAGCCGCCATCCTCCCGCTGATCGACCACCGCCACGCCCGGCGCATCGCGCAGCGCAGCCCGCGCCTCGGCGACGGTGATCGGCTTGGCGAACTCCACTGACACCGCCTCGCCGTGTCCAATGAAGACCGGAACGCGCACGCATGTCGCATGGACCGCGATGTCCGGATCGAGGATCTTGCGAGTCTCTACCGTCATCTTCCACTCCTCCTTCGTCGACCCGTCATCCATGAACTTGTCGATATGGGGGATGCAGTTGAAGGCGATTTCCTTGGTGAACTGCTGCGGCGGCGACTGCTCGTGCACGAAGCTGGCCTTGGTGTGGCTGAACAGCTCGTCCATGCCTTCCTTGCCGGCGCCGGACACCGACTGGTAGGTGGACACGATCACCCGCTTGGCCGTGAAGCGGTCGTGCAGCGGCTTCAATGCCACGACCATCTGGATTGTGCTGCAGTTCGGGTTGGCGATGATGTTGCGTCGGGCGAACTTCGCCAGGGCCTGCGGATTAACCTCGGGCACCACCAGCGGCACGTCCGGCTCCATGCGGAAATGGCTGGTGTTGTCGATCACGATACAGCCGGCGGCGGCGGCGCGCGGCGCCTGCACCGCTGAAATCGCCGCTCCCGGGCTGAACAGGCCGATGTCCCAGCCGGCGAAGTCGAACGTCTCCAGGTTGCGCACCTTCAGGACGCGCTTCTCGCCGAACGAGATTTCCTGCCCGACCGATCGGGCGGAGGCGAGGGCAACGATGTCGTCGAGCGGGAAGTCGCGCTCGGCCAGCGTCTTGATGATCTCGCGCCCGACCGCACCGGTGGCGCCGACGACCGCGACCCTATAGCCCATTTGCCCTGTCTCCTGCTTGTGCACGAGGCGAAAGGCGGCAGCGTTACCGGGCGCCTCGGGGGGGCGCAAGCATTCTGCGCGCTGGTCAGACCCCGCCAGGCTGCAGCGCCTCGCGCCAGATCGCGGTGCGGGGCACGCCGTCCGGCCCGATCGTGCCGCGGTACATGCCAGCGCTATTGAACGGCATCGCCACCCGCCCCGCCGCATCGACGGCGACCAGCCCGCCCGATCCGCCGCGCGGCCCCAACGCCGCCACCACCGTCGCGGCGGCCGTCGGCAGGTCCTCGCGCAGGTAGCGCATCCGGGCGCTGATGTCGTGCGCGGCCGCCCAGCGGATGAAGAACTCGCCCTGGCCGGTGGCCGAGACCGCGCAGGTCTCGTTGTCGGCAAAGGTGCCGGCGCCGAACACCGGGGTATCGCCGATCCGGCCCGGCAGCTTGCCGGTGATCCCGCCGGTGGAGGTGGCGGCCGCGACATTTCCGGCGGCGTCGCGGGCGACCGCGCCCACCGTGCCGTGCCGGTCGGCATCGCTGCGCGCATCGGCCGCCCCGGCCGCCCTGCGCGCCAGCTCCGTCTCCAGCGCGCGGACGCGGCGCGGCGTGACGAAATACGTGTCGGGTGCGAATGGCAGACCCCGCTCTCGGCAGAAGCGCAGCGCGCCATCCCCGGCCAGCAGCACATGCGGCGAGTGCTGCATCACGGCGCGGGCCGCCAAGATCGGGTTGCGCGGGCCCAGGATGCCGGCCACCGCCCCGGCCGCCCGGTCCGCGCCATTCATGATCGCGGCATCCATCTCCGGCCGGCCATCGGTGGTCAGCACCGCGCCATGGCCCGCGTTGAACAGCGCGTCGTCCTCCAGCGCCATCACCGCCGCGGTCACCGCATCCAGCGCGCCGCCGCCCCGCGCCAGCACCGCCTGCCCGGCGCGCAGGCAGGCGGCCAGCGCCCGGTGATACGCCGCCGCCTGCTCGGGCGGGATGCTGCCCGGCGCCACCGTCCCCGCCCCGCCATGCAGTGCCAGCACGTAATCCGCCATCCGCCACCTCCCCCAGACGGCGCATTCACCCTGTCCGCCCCCTTTGCGGCAAGCGCCTTTCGTCGTTATCTGCCCCCAACCGGACGGGGAGAGGGTGAATGCGCGAGATCGGACACTTCATCGGCGGGCGCGCGGTCGCCGGCGCCTCCGGCACTTACGGCGACGTGTTCAACCCCGCCACCGGCGAGGTGACCGCCCAGGTCGCGATGGCTTCGGCCGCCGAACTGAACATGGCGGTGGCAGCCGCGGTGGCCGCTTGGCCGGCCTGGGCGGCAACCCCGCCGCTGCGCCGCGCACGGGTGATGTTCCGCTTCAAGGAACTGCTGGAACGCGACCGCAAGCTGCTCGCGGCGATCGTCACCAGCGAGCATGGCAAGACGCTGGCCGACGCGGAAGGGGAGGTGCAGCGCGGGCTCGAGGTGGTGGAGTTCGCCTGCGGCATCCCGCATCTGCTCAAGGGCGAATACACCGAAGCGGTCGGCACCGGCATCGAGGCCTGGTCGGTGCGGCAGCCGCTCGGCGTGGTGGCCGGTATCACACCGTTCAACTTCCCGGTGATGGTGCCGCTGTGGATGATCCCGGCGGCGCTGGCCTGCGGCAACTGCTTCATCCTCAAGCCGTCCGAGAAGGACCCCTCGGCCGGCCTCAAGCTCGCCGAGATGCTGAAGGAAGCCGGCCTGCCGGATGGCGTTTTCGCCGTGGTGCAGGGCGGCCGCGCGGCGGTGGAGGCGATCCTGGAGCATCCGGGTATCGACGCCGTCAGCTTCGTCGGCTCGACGCCGATCGCGCAGACCGTCTATCGGGGCGGCACCGCGCACGGCAAGCGCGTGCAGGCGCTGGGCGGGGCGAAGAACCACCTTGTCGTGATGCCGGACGCCGATATCGACGACGCGGTGGATGCGCTGATGGGCGCCGCCTACGGCTCGGCCGGCGAACGCTGCATGGCGGTGTCGGTCGCCGTCGCGGTGGGCAATGCCGGCGACCGGCTGATCGAGAAGCTGACGCCGCGGGTGCGCGCGCTGAAGATCGGGCCGGGCACCGACCCCGAGGCCGAGATGGGTCCACTGGTGACGCGGGAGCACCGCGACAAGGTCGCGGGCTACGTCGACCTCGGCGTGAAGGAGGGGGCGAAGCTGGTGGTCGACGGGCGCGGCCTGTCGCTGCAAGGCTACGAGGAGGGATTCTTCATCGGCGGTACCCTGTTCGACGACGTCAAGACCGACATGCGCATCTACAAGGAGGAGATTTTTGGCCCCGTCCTGGGCGTGGTGCGCACGCCCGATCTGGCCGGCGCGGTCCGCATGGTGAACGAGCACCAGTTCGGCAACGGTGTGGCGATCTTCACCGCCGATGGTGGGGCGGCGCGCGATTTCGCCAGCGGCATCAAGGTGGGCATGGTGGGTGTGAACGTGCCGATCCCGGTGCCGATGGCGTTTCACAGCTTCGGCGGGTGGAAGCAGTCGCTGTTCGGCGACCACCACATCCACGGACCCGAAGGCGTGCGCTTCTACACGCGCTACAAGGCGATCACGCAACGCTGGCCGACCGGCGCCCGCCGCGGCCCGGAATTCACCATGCCGACCCTCGGGCGATAGGCTGGTGGAGCGGCGACAGGGGGCCTTCAGCCCACCGTCGCGGGTCAGCCCTGGCCCATGGTCAGGACCATCCGGAACCGCGCCTCGCCATTCATCATCTTGGCATAGGCCTCAGGCGCCCGCTCCAGGGGCAAAGTCTCGATCATCGGCCGGACGCCTGAGAGTGCCGAGAAGCGCAGAGTGTCCTCGCTCTCGATGGATGTGCCGGATGCGTGGCCGACGATACTGGCACTCTGGCCGACCATCGTGAAGCTCGGCGCCTCGATCGGTTCGGGGGAGACGCCGACGACGACCAGCCTGCCACGCACGCCCAGGCCGCCGATCAGTGGCGACACCGCCTTGCCGCTCGGCACCGTGGCGAGGATTGTCTGCGCGCCGCCGAGCGCCTGCAAGGCGGCGGCAGGGTCCTGCGCGCCAGTGTCGATGTAGTGCACCGCACCGAGTTGGCGGGCGAGATCGGCCTTGTCGGCGCCGCGCCCGACCGCGACGGTGCGGAAACCCATCCTGGCTGCGAACTGGATGCCCAGATGGCCCAGGCCGCCGACACCCAGCACGGCGACCAGGTCGCCCGGCAACGCGCCCGAATGACGCAGCGCGTTGAACGTCGTGATGCCGGCGCAAAGCAACGGCGCCGCCTCGGTCGCATTGAGCGAATCCGGCATCGCTGCAAGGGCGTCCGCCGGACAGACCATCGCTTCGGCATAGCCGCCGTCATAGGAGATGCCTGGGATGCGAAGGTTCCGGCAGTCGATCATGTGCCCGCGCCGGCACGGCTCGCAACGGTAGCAGGCGCCGCCGAACCAACCGACGCCCACGCGTGTGCCGACGGTCCATCCCCGCACACCCTCGCCGATGGCATCGATGCGTCCCGCGATCTCGTGCCCGGGCACGCGCGGGTAGACGAGACCTGGAAACATGCCCTCGACCGTGAAACTGTCGCTGTGGCAGACGCCGCACGCCTCGACCTTCACCCGAACCTCACCGGGCCCGGGCTCAGGCGTGTCGCGCTCTGCGAGGTGGAGAGGGCCGTTCTTCTCGGCAACCTGGACAACGCGCATTTTCATCAGAAAATACCCCGGGGTCTGAACGAGCGACCGGCGGACACTGTCGACGGCCGCTGGGTGGTTTGTAGCAAATGCCGAGCCCCCGCACCATGGTCGACGCGCTCAGCAGCTCGGCCCGGCTTGCTGAATGTCGCGGGCGTTCACCGGCCTCGCCGGGCGCTTCGCCCGCCCGATCACGTTCCCGCCCGCCACAGCCTCTCGAAATCCGCCAGCTGCGCCGCCTCCACATCCGACACCGCCCAGAACTGCATGCCGTCCTGCGTCCAGTGCGCGACATTGTATCCGTCGTGCGCGCCGGTCGCGAACGCCGCGTCCGCGGTGTCGCTGCCCGGCCAGACATAGACATCGATGATATGCTTGTCGCGCCGATAGGCGAGTGCGGCGACCGTGCGGCCATTCAGGTAGTCCAGCCGGCCGCCGATCAGCGGGAAGCCCTGCGCGGCGAAGTCCCGCACAGGCGGCGCGAAGTCCAGGCGGCCGTCGAACCACGGCTTCACCGTGTGCTGGTCGGTCGACGTCACGTCCATCAGATGGCCCGGCTGCAACGCGCGGATGTGGCTGGCGATGATGCTGTCGGCCAGGCCGTCGCCCTCGCGCGGCAGGACGACCGTCAGCGCGAGGCAGGCGGCCAGCGCAAAGCCCGCCCCAAAGGACAGGCCGAAGCCCAGGCGCACGCGGAACCGGGGCGGACGCACCGGGTCGGCAGGTCCGGCCACCTCCGGCTGCGCGATCCGCGCCGCGATCGCCCGCCGCAGCCGGTCGGGGGCCGCGTGGTAGGGCAGTTCGGTCCGCAGCCGGGCCGACAGGCCGCCCAGCTTCGAGCGGACGGCAGCACAGTCGGGGCAGGTCAGCGCGTGCGCGGCGACCGCAGCCGCCTCGCCGGCGTTCAGCTCGCCGTCCAGGTCGGCCTGCAGCTTCAGCCGCATTTCGGCGCAACGATCGTCGCTCATTCCAGTCTCCCGACGGCCTGAAGCCGCGTCAGCGCCCGTCGTGCCCGCCACAGCCGTGACATCACGGTGCCGACCGGCACCCCCGTCACACGGGCGATGTCCTTGTAGGAAAGCCGTTCCAGTTCGCACAGGACCAGGCACTCCCGCAGCGCGATCGGCATCGCCGCCAAGGCCTGGTCGAGCTGTTCAAGGTCCTGGCGTCGGGCCAGCAGCGCCTCCGGCCCCGGCCCGGGGTCGGGCAGCTCCATAACGCCCTCCGCCTCGGCGTCGCCAAGCGGGATGTCGGTACCGATGCGCCGCGCCTTGATGGCGGCATAGGCGGCGTTGCGCACGATCTGCAGCAACCACGCGCGCCCATCGTCATCGCCGCGGAACGAGGCGAAATACTGCAGCGCGCGCAGCACGGCATCCTGCACGATGTCCTCGGCCAGCGAGGGGTCGCGGACCAGCCAGCGTGCAAGGTTGTACGCCGCATCGAGATGCGGGAGCACGACCTGCTCGAAGCCGGGTGCGTCGACCGCCGTCACTTGACCACTATGGTTCCCTGCATGTGGGCGTGCAACGAACAGAAATAGCGGTAGGTCCCGGGCTTGGCGAACAGGTGGGAGAAGCTGTCGCCGGTGTCCAGCGGCGGCGACTTGAACTCCCGCGGGTCAGCCGCATCCGTCACGGTGTGTGGGATGTCGTCACGGTTGAGCCACGTGACGGTGGTGCCGGGACTGACGGTGATCTGCGCCGGCGTGAAGGCGAAGTTGTCGATGGTCACTTGCGGAGTAGTTCCCTGGGCGGCGGCCTGCGTGGCCGCGACCGCCGCGCAGAACCCGAATGCGATAAGGCTTGTGCGTAACATGACGGCGACTCCTTGGGTGACGAGGCACCCTCACCCCGCCCTCTCCCGCATGATGGGAGAGGGTTTGTTGCAGGCGGGATCGAGCTGTTTCTCCCTCGCCCGCTCGCTGGAGAGAGGGCCGGGGTGAGCGTGGTTGCGGTCAGACCAGCGTCGTATCGACGACGGCGAGCCGTTCGTTGCCGCGGATTTCGCGGATCGTGCGGACGCCAAGCAACGAATGCAGCCTGCCAGGCGGTACGTCCTTGATCGGGCCGGGGCTGGGCGCGGTGCCGGGGGCGGGCTGCGGAAACGCGGTGGACAATGCGGTATGAAAGGCGACGTTGCCCTCAACCTTCTGCATCACCTGGTGGATGTGTCCGTTCAGCACCGTCACCGAGCCGAACCGCTTCAGATAGGACAGTGCCTGCGCGCCGTCATCGGTGCCCCAGCCCCACTCCTGATACACGGTCCACAGCGGCACATGCGCGAAGACGACGATCGGCTGGCTGGCGGGGCGACCCTTCAGGTCGCGTTCCAGCCATTCGACCTGTTCGGCGCCCAGATTGCCAAGACCGCCCGCCTTGAGGTTCTGCACGTTGTTCAGGCCGACGAAGTGGACGCCCTGCTGATCGAAGCTGTACCAGCCGCGGTCGGCGCCCTTCGTGAAGCGCGCAAAAAAGCCCCTGCCGTCGTCCTCCAGCACGTCGTGCTCGCCGGGCACGTAATGCGTGTCGAGCCCTGCCCCATTGATGACCTGCTCGGCGGTGTCAAACTGGTCGGCGCGCGACAGGTGGCTGACATCGCCGGTGTGGATCAGCAGCGACGCATTGCCCTTCAGCGCTTTCACCCGCTCGATCGCGTCACGCAGCGTGCCGGGCGTGTCGGCGTTGGGCGGGTTCTTGAAGCCGATATGGCTGTCGCTGATCTGCACGAAGGTCAGGTCGCGGCTGGCGGTGGTGGCCCCCTGCGCGCTACCCACCAGCAGGGCCGAGCGCGGCACACCCCCGGCGACCGTCCACAGAGCGCCGGTGCCGGCCCACAGCATGCATTTCAGCGCGCCGCGCCGGCGCGTGCCGGCCTCGTCGATGGTGTCCATGGTCTGCCCCTTTCGGCTTGTTGCCGATCAGGAGACCGCAGCAGGCACCAGTTTATTCGCGGTCCGGCGAAATAATTTCAGTGCGCCCTGTGCTTCGCCGCAATCGCCACATACACGGCAGGCACGACGAACAGCGTGAACACCGTACCGATCGACAGGCCCGCGGCGATCACCAGCCCCATGTTGAAGCGCGACGCGGCACCCGCACCCGTGGCGATTATCAGCGGGATCACGCCCAGCACCATCGCCGCCGTCGTCATCAGGATCGGACGCAGCCGGATGCCGGCCGCGGCCACGATCGCGTCGCGCTTGGACTTGCCGGCGATCTGCTCCTCGTTCGCCACCTCGACCATCAGAATGCCGTGCTTGCTGATCAATCCCATCAGCGTCACCAGCCCGACTTCGGTGTAGATGTTCAGGCTGGCTCCGCCGATGCCGACATTGATGAACAGCAGCGCACCGGCAATCGACATCGGCACCGAGATCAGGATGATCAGCGGATCGCGGAAGCTTTCGAACAATGCCGCTAACGCCAGGAAGATGATGATCAGCGCAAACGCGAAGGTGGTCAGGAAGCCGCTCGAACTCCTGCACGAACTGGCGCATCTGGCCACCGTAATCGACGATCACGTTGCTCGGCATGGTGCGCTGCGCCAGGTCCTGCAGGTAATGCAGCGCCTCGGCCTGGGTGACGCCGGGCGCCGCCACGCCCGAGATCGTCGCGGCGTTCAGCTGCTGGAAGTGGTTCAGCGTCTCCGGCACCGTCGCGGTCCTGATGGTGGCGACCGCGCGCAGCGGCACCGGGATGTCGTTCACGGTGGCGATCTGGTAGTTCAGTATCTGGCCGCCGTTCAGCCGATCGACCTGCTGCACCTGCGGGATCACCTTGTAGGATCGCGAGTCGAGGCTGAAATAATTGACGTAGCCGCCGCCCAGCAGGCTGCCGAGCGACCCGCCCACCTGGCTCATGTTCAGGCCAAGCTGAGCCGCCTTATCGCGGTCGATGTTCACCTCGTACTGCGGTAGGTCGATCTTCAGGTCGCTGTCGAGGAACAGGAAGTAGCCACTCTTCTGCGCCGCGGTCAGGAATTGCTGCGCCTGGGGATAGAGCTCCGCCAAAGGCTCAGTCGATTTCAGCACGAACTGGATCGGCAGCCCCTGCGCCCCGGGCAGCGGCGGCGGTTGGAACGCAACCACGCGCTGGCCGGTGACGGTGCTCAGCTCCTGCTGCAGCGCGCGCTGGATCGTGGTGGCGTCGCGCCTGCGCTGGTCCCACGGCTTCAGCGTCACGCCGGCGATGGATTGCTGCGGGCTGTAGACCTGAAAGGTGTGCTCGGCCTCGGGCACCGAGGTCAGGATCTTCTCGATCTGGTCGCCATACAGAACTTTCTGCTGCAACGTCGCATCCGGTGCCGCGGTGGGCAGCAGGATCACGACGCCCTGATCCTCCTGCGGGGCAAGCTCGCTGTCGGACGTCGTGTAAAGAAAGTATATGCTGCCCAGCACGATCGCGGTGAAAATGAGCGTCACCGGCAGCGTGTTCAGGCTGCCCCGTAGCGCCCGCTCGTAGCCCCGCCGCAGCCGGCCGAAGACGCGGTCGAGCCGATCCACCAGCCGCTCGGCCCAGCCGCCGCCCTCGGTGCGATGGGGCTTGAGCAGGATCGAGCACATCATCGGCGACAGCGTCAGCGCGATGATGGCGGACACGGTCACCGCGCCGACCAGGGTGAAGGCGAACTCGGTGAACAGCGCGCCAGTCAGGCCGCTTTGAAACCCGATCGGCACATAGACCGCCACCAGCACCACGGTCATCGCGATGATCGGGCTGGCCAGGTCGCGTGCCGCCTTCACCGCCGCATCCAGCGGTGTCATGCCTTCCTCGAGATGCCGGTTGACGCTTTCGACAACGATGATCGCGTCGTCCACCACCAAGCCGATCGCCAGCACCAGGGCGAGCAGCGTCAGCAGGTTCACCGAGAAGCCGAACACCAGCATCATCGCGAACGTGCCGACCAGCGACAGCGGGATAGCGACCACCGGGATCACGACCGAGCGCGGCGAACCAAGGAAGGCGAACACCACGAAGGTGACGATCGCAAGCGCCTCGATCAGCGTACGAGCCACTTCATGGATCGAGCTGTTCACGAAGTCGGTCGAGTCGTAGATGATCGCCCCGTTCAGGCCGTTCGGCAGCTGGGCCTGAATTTGCGGCAGCACCGCCTTCACGCCGTTGATGACGCTCAGCAGGTTGGCGGAGGGCACCGTCTGGATGCCGATATAGACACCCTGCTTACCGTCGAACGACACGCCCGAATCGTAGTCGTCGGCGCCCAGCACAACGTGTGCAACGTCGCCCAGCCGCACGATGCCGCCATTCACCTGCGTTAGCACCAGATTGCGGAACTGCTCGACGGTGTGCAGGTTGGTCGATGCCGACAGGTTCACCTGGATCATCTGACCCTTGGTGTTGCCGACCCCGGCGATGTAGTCGTTGTTGGTCAGCGCCGTTGCAACATCGGCCGGCGTCAGTTTGTAGGCAGCGAGCTTCTGCGGATCGAGCCACGCGCGGAGCGCGAAATTCTTGGGGCCGAGGAATTCGGCGGTCTGCACGCCGGGCACCGCTTGCAATGCCGGCTGCACGTTGCGCGTCAGGTAGTCGGTGATCTGGTTCGGCCCAAGCTGGTCACTGGCGAAACCGATGATCAGCGCATCCAGCGACTGCCCGACCTTCACCGTCATCGTCGGTGTCTGCGTGCCTGATGGCAGCTGATTGAGCACCGAGTTGATCTTGGCGTTCACCTCGGTCATCGCACGGTTGCTGTCGTAGTTCAGCCGCAGGTTAAGGGTGATCGTGCTGAGCCCGGCCTGGCTGACCGAGGTCATGTAGTCGATGCCGTTGGCCTGGGAGATCGCGTTCTCCAGCGGCGTGGTAACGAAGCCAGCGATCACATCGGCGTCGGCACCGTAGTAGGTCGTGGCGACCGTGATCACCGCGTTCTCGGTCTTCGGGTATTCCAGCACCGGCAGGGACGTGAAGGCGCGGATGCCGAGCACCAGGATCAGAAGGCTGACGACACTGGCCAGCACCGGGCGGCGGATGAAGATGTCGGTGAATTTCATCGTGCGTCGCTCGGTCTACTGCTCGACCGGCTTGGGATTTGGACTATCGGGCGGCAGCACGCTGTTGTTGACGTTGATCCCGATGTTGTTGCGCAGCTTCAGCTGGCCGATGCCGACCACCTCCTCGCCGGCCGCGACACCTTTCAGGATTGCCACCTGATCGCCGCGCGTCGGCCCGGTGGTGACGAATTCCTGCTCCACCTTCAGCTTCGGCTTGCCGTTCGCGTCGGTGCCGTCCTGCACCACCTTGTAGACCAGGCTGCCGTAGGGATTGTACGTCACCGCAGTCTGCGGCAGCGTCACCAGCTTGCGCGGCGCGCCGGCATCGACGGATACGGTGACATACATCCCCGGCAGCAGCGCATGATCCGCGTTCTTCAGCGACGCGCGGATCTGCACCATGCGGCTGGACGTATCGACCTTCGGGTTGATCGCGGTGATCTGGCCGGTGAAGGTTCGTCCGGGATAGGTGTCGGCGTGAACCGTTACGTCCTGCCCCACCCTGACCTGCGCCAGCGCCTGCTGCGGCAAATAGAAATCGGCGAAGATCGGGTCCAGGGCCTGCAACGTCACGATCGTGGTGCCCGCAGCGAGATATTGGCCGAGGTCGACCAGCCGGATTCCCAGCCGCCCGGCGAATGGTGCCCGCACGAACTTCTCCGCCATCAGCGCCTGCTGCGCCGCGACCTGCGCGCGGGCGTTCTTCAGGTTCCCGGCGTCGGTGTCCACCGTCGCCTGGGCAACGCCCTGCACCCGCAACTGCCGTAGGTCGCGCTCATAGGTGATCTGGTCCAGCTCGGCGACCGCCTGAAGCTCCTGCAGCTTGGCTTCGTCGTCGTTCGGCCGCAGGCGCAGTAGCAGCGTGCCGGCTGCGACATCCTGGCCGGAGGTGAAATGGATCTCGCCGACGATGCCCGCCACCTCGGCGGACAGCTCCGCACCGTCGCTGGCACGCAGCGTGCCGGTAGCCGACAGCTCGGGCTGCCAGTCCTGCAGTGTGGCTTTCACCGTCGAGACGGTGGGCAATTCGGACGTGATACTGGCGACGACGTGCTTGAGGATGTTGGCCTTGAACTGGTGGAACCAGATCAGCCCGGCGCCAACAACGCCCAGGAACAGCAGCACGAAGAAAAGCCGCAGGATGCCGCGCGACTTGCGACGCGGCCGCGGCGTCACCGGCGGCGGCTTCGCGGGTGCAAGGTCGGGGGTCGGCGAGTCGTTCATGGCATTATTCCGCAGCAGGATGCGACCGCAGGCGAGACGTCGTTCCGGTTCCACCAGCCGCCGCCCAGCGCCTGGAACAACGCGACCGTGTCGGTAAACCGCGCGGCCTGCGCGCTGACCAGGGACAGCCGCGCGGACTGGTAGGTCTGCTCGGTCTGCAGAACCGAGACATAGGTGATGGCCCCGGCCTGGAACTGCGCCTGCGCCACCTTCAGGCTGGCTTCCGCCGCCTGCGCCGATTGCAGCGACGCCTGCAGCGTCTCGGCGTCGCGCCGGATCGCCACCAGCGCGTTCGCCACCGACTGGAATGCGCTGTTCACCGTGCTGCTGTACTGCGCCGCCGCCACCTGCAAAGCCGCCTGCGCTGCGCCGCGCCGGGCCACCAGTGTGCCGCCCTGGAACAGCGGCTGGCTCACCGCGCCCGCCAGGCTCCAGACGATGCCGGCGGGGGTGAACAGGTCGGCGAACGTCGGCCCCTCCCGCCCGTAGCTGGCACTCAGGGTGAACTGCGGCAGCAGGTTCGCGGTGGCGACGCCAAGCTGGGCGGTCGCCGAATGCAGCAAAGCCTCATAGGCCTGGATGTCCGGCCGCTGCTCGATGATGCGGGAGGGCAGCGAAACCGGCAGGTCCTCGGGCAGCGTCAACGCGGCCAGCTGCACGGTCGGGCCGCTGAACCGGTCGGGCCGGGTACCCAGATAGACGGCAAGCTGGTTGCGTTCCTGCTCGAGTTGCTTCTGCAGCGGCGGCAGCGTCGCCAGCGCAGAAGCCAGGTTGGCTTGCTGCTGCAGGACGTCCGACCGGCTGACGCCGCCCAACTCGAACCGGCTCTGCGTCACCGTCAGGGCCTTGCGGTAGATGGCGATGATGTCCTGGGTGGCGTCGATCTGCGCCTGAAGCGACGCCTCGGTCAGCGCCGCGAGCACGACGTTGCTGGTCAGGTTCAGGTACGTCGCTTCCAGTTCGAAGCGCTGGTAATCGACCTGTGCGCCAAGCTGCTCGATCTGCCGCCGGATGCCACCGAATACGTCCAGCGTGTACGACAGGCTCAGCGAGGGGTCGTACAGCGTGAACGGCGGCACGCTGCCCGCCGATTCTCCCAGCGAGTACGGCGAAATCTGCTCCCGCGTCCCCGACAGATTGGCGCCGACCGAGGGGAACAGCCCGCCCTGCTCGGCCCGTAGGTTCTCCCGCGCCTCCCGCAACGTCGCCTGAGCGGCGGTCAGGTCGGGGTTGGCGCGCAGCGCCTGGGTGACCAGCGCCTCGATCCTGGGCGAATGGAACAGCGTCCACCACTCGCCTGGAATGTCGCGCCCGTCCTGCAGCGTCTGCTCAGCACCGCCGATGGTGTGGGCCGACACGGTATGGACGGGCATCGGTGTCTCGGTGAAACGGGTGTCGCCCGGTGCCGGCGGCGCGTGGAAATCCGGCCCCACGGTGCAGCCGGCCAGCACGACGGCGGCGCCGAGGACGCACAGGAAAAACGCCGCCCTCGTCGCGCAACAGGAATTATTTGTCGCCATCTGCCGCCGTGTATTCCTATACTGCGGGGTCCAATATATGATGATGGACGGTTTGGTCCAGGAATTTGATATGACGATCCCGGCATGAATGACGATGCCCTGATGCGGGGGCCCGGACGCCCGAAGGACAAGGGCAAACGCGCGGCGATCATCGCGGCGGCGAGCGCGCTGTTCATGGAGCGCGGCTATGCCGGCGTGACGATGGAAGCCGTGGCGGCCGCCGCCAGCGTCTCGAAGATGACCGTGTACGGGCATTTCCACGACAAGGCCGCACTGTTCGGCGCGGTGGTGCGCGCGACCACCGACCAGATGGTCGCCACCCTGACCGGCCTCGGCGACGCCGGGGCCAAGCCCGACCTGGAAGCGATGCTGATCGCCTTCGGCACAGCGCTGCTGCGCCTGATCCTCAGCCCCCGCATCGTCGTCATGAGCCACGTGCTGATGGGCATGCTGATGAAGGACCGGCCGTGGGCCGAGCTGTTCTATGCGGCGGGGCCGGGCAACATGCGCGAATCGCTGGCGCGGTTCCTTGCCGACGCCGCCGCGCGGGGAGAGGTCGAGATCGACTCGGCACAGGCCGCGGCCGACGACCTCATCAGCCTGTGGGAAGGCGATATGCAGAAGCGGATCGCGCTTGGCCTGGTGCCTCCGCTCGACGACGCCGATATCGACGCTCGCGTCCGGCGCGCAACTCGGGTGTTCCTGCGCGCGTATCGGCCACGGACCTCTGGGGAAACATCAGGATGACCGGATCGCAGCGCGTGGCGCTCATCTCCGGCGGTGCGCACGGCATCGGCGCCGGAATCGCGCGACGGCTGATTACCGAGGGCTGCCGCACGATCGTCGCCGACATCGAACCCGGGCGGCGGTCCGACGCCGAAGCGATGGGCGCGCGCTTCGTCGCCGCTGATGTCGGGAACGAGGCGCAAGTCGCCGATCTGCTGGACGGCATCGCGCGGATCGAGGGGCGGCTCGATGCGCTGGTCTGCAATGCCGGCATCATGGTCCGCAAGCCGCTCGCGACGCTGACGTTGGACGATTGGTCGCGCGTGCTGCGCACCAACCTCACCAGCGTCTTCCTGCTGGTCCGCGCGGCCGAGGCGATGCTGCGCGCGGCAAAGGGCGCCGTCGTCACCATCGCCTCGACCCGCGCACGCATGTCCGAGCCAGATACCGAATCCTACGCCGCCAGCAAGGGCGGCATCGTCGCCTTGACGCACGCGCTGGCGATCAGCCTGGGGCCGGATGTGCGGGTGAACTGCATCAGCCCAGGCTGGATCGACGTGCGCGGGGAGAAGTTGAGCCCCGAGGACCACGCGCAGCACCCGGCCGGGCGCGTTGGGGTCCCGGCCGATATCGCCTCTCTGGCATCCTGGCTGCTCGGGCCCGAGAGCGGCTTTGTGACCGGCGCAGAGTTCGTCGTCGATGGCGGGATGACGCGGAAGATGATCTACGCCGAATAGGGACCGGCGATCACGCTTGCGATGTCGGCGCGAACGGTGGGCGAGCGGCGATAGTATTCGTGAGAGCTCGAGGTGTTGAAGTCGTAGTCCTGGCACGCCGTGCAATCCATCGTGCGGAACAGCGCCGGGGGAAACTTCGTCGTGTCGGAATCGCCGGCTGGACCGTCCTGGCCCAGCCGCTGCACGCCATTGACCAGATTGCTCAGGATCAGCGCCTCGTCGGCACGACTGAAGTAGGCCGAGACCTGGCCCGCGAAATGCGTCAGTCCGCTCAGCCGTTGCGGAAACGGGTAGCTGAAGCTGTCATAGACTTCGTCGGCGGCAGCCAGCACCGCGGCATCGAACAACACGGCCGGCCCGTTGTTGTGCATCAGCCAGCTTTCGATGCCGGCCTGCAGCACCCAGTTGCCCATGCTGTGCGTCACCAGGATGACGCGCCGGCCGCTGCGCCGCGCGGCGGCCAGCAGGGGCTGGAGATTGGCGAAGAAGCTCATCAGGTGAACACCCGACTGCCCGGCCTTGCCCTGGTCGGTGCGATAATCGCCGGAAAGGTCGGGGAACGAGAACAGCTTGCCGAGCGAGGGCCAGCTGAACGCGACCACCGAAGTGTCGGTGCCGGGCAGCCCCGAACCCGCGAACCATTGCGTGATGAAGGCGGCGCGGGTGATGGCGGCCTCGAAGGTGTTGTTGAAGCCGTGGATGAACACCAGCAGGTTGCGGCCCGGCGCTGACAGGTCGCCTCTGGCATCGCCGTCGAAGCCGCCCTTCGCAACGCCCTGAATGCTGGTGACCGCGCCGTCCGTGTCGGCGGTCAGGTTGGCATCGGCGACAAATGCGGTGCCGTAGGTGATCTGCGTCGGGTCACTCGGCGCCACGATGTCTGCGGTGTAGCTGCCAACCTGATCGGGCGGGCCGGCAACCGCGCGGTTGGTCGCGTAATGGACCGTGATCGGCATGGCGGCCTCCCGTGGATCCCGGCGTGGATCGTTACGGGAAGACTACATCATCTGCCACGCCAACGGAACAAAGTTCCGCCGCGTCAGGCCACCGCGTCGCGGATCTTGCTGGCCAGCAGGTCGAGCGCGAAGGGCTTGACGATCATCTCCATCCCCTCGTCCAGAAAACCCGATCGCACCGCAGCGCTTTCCGCATATCCGGTCATGAACAGCACCTTCAGGTCGGGCCGGTGGTGGCGGGCCATCACCGCAAGCTGCCGGCCGTTGATGCCGGGCAGCCCGACATCGGATACCATCAGGTCGATGCGCTGGCCGGACACCAGGATCGGCATCGCCTCCTTGGCGTCCGCCGCCTCCCGCGCGGTGTAGCCAAGCCCGTGCAGCACCTCCAGCACCAGCATCCGCACCGAGGGATCGTCCTCGACCACCAGCACGGTCTCGCCGGCACCCAACGGCATCTCACCGCTCTCCGGCGCCGCCTGCTCCTGCGCCGGCTCGGCGACCGGCAGATAAAGCTTCACCGAAGTGCCATGCCCAGGCTGACTGTGGATCCGCACGTGGCCGCCGCTCTGGTTGACGAAGCCGTGCACCATGGAAAGGCCAAGGCCGGTGCCTTCGCCCGCCGGTTTGGTGGTGAAGAAAGGGTCATAGACCTTCGCCAGGATCTCGGGGGGCATGCCGACCCCGGTATCGGTGATCGCGACCATCACGTAATGCCCCGGCTTCAGCCCCTCATGGCGGCTGGCATACCGCGCATCAAGCTCGGCAACCGCCGTCTCGATCGTCAGCGTGCCGCCCTCGGGCATCGCGTCGCGTGCGTTGATGGCAAGATTCAGCACGGCACTTTCCAGCTGATTGGCGTCAGCTTTCGCCACGGGCAGATCCTCGCCCAGCGTCATCACCAGCCGGACGCCCTCGCCGATGCTCCGCGCCAGCAGGTCGGCCATCGCGCCCACCAGGTCGTTGACCGCAAGCGGACGCGTGTCCAGCGGCTGGCGGCGGGAGAACGCCAGCAGCCGGTGCGTCAGCGCCGCGGCCCGCTGCGCCGAGCCGGTGGCCGCATCGATGAACCGATCCAGCCCGTCGGTACGGCCATCCGCCACCCGGCGGCGGATGATGTCGAGACCGCCGATCACCCCGGTCAGCATGTTGTTGAAGTCGTGCGCGATGCCGGCGGTCAGCTGACCGATCGCCTCCATCTTCTGCGACTGGCGCAAGGCGTCCTCGGTGCGGCGCTGGTCGGTCAGGTCGCGCCCGACCAGATACACAGCACCGGTACCCGGCGTGGTCGCCCAGGCGATCAGGCGATGCCCACCATCGGCGGTGCGTAGCCGGCACTCATAGCTCGCGACCGTCTCGCCGCGCGCCAGGCGCTCCATGATCGCGGCGGCGGCACTGCGATCGTCGTCGTGCAGCAGGCCTTGGAACGGCAGCGACAGCAGCTGGTCGTCGGTCCATCCCAGCACGCGCGACCAGGCCGGGTTGATCAGCCTCAGGAAGCCGTCCGAACCCAACACGGCCATCAGGTCGCTGGAGGCGCTCCACACGCCGTCGCGTTCAGCCGTCCGCTCCTCCACCTGCCGCTCCAGCACGCTCTGCAACCGGGCCTGCAATTCCCGCGCCTCGACGATCATCTGGATGTCGGTGCAGGTGCCAAACCAGTAGGCGGTGGCTCCAACCTCGTCGCGCACCGGCGTGCCCCGTGCCTTGAACCATCGGTAGGCGCCGTCGCGCCGCCGGATGCGGTAGTCGATGTCGTAGGAGTGGCGACCTGCGACCGCGCCCATCCAGTGCGCATCCGTGCGGTCGCGATCGTCCGGGTGCAGCACGTCAAGCCAGCGTTTTCCCAGCTGGTCATGCTCCGGAATGCCGGTGTAGTCAGTCCATTGCCGACTGAGGTAGTCGCAGCTTCCATCTGGCAGACAGGTCCAGACCAGCTGCGGTAGCGTCTCCGCCAGCATGCGGTAGCGCGTCTCGCTGTCGTGCAGCGCCTTGGCGCGTCGTTCGAGTTCGGCCAGTTGGTCGCGCACCTCGAATTGCCGGCGGCGCGCCGCCAGCGCCCAATCGAGTGCGCTCAGCAAGGAGACCGTGCTCAGCGGCCGTTCCAGCACCATCACGTTGGTGATGCGATCGGGCAGCTGGCCGCGCTTGGGATCGCTGCGCGTAGACGGGCCGGTGCGCTGTGCGGCAAGGAACACGAACGGCAAGTCCGACCAGGTCGGCTGCGCCTGCAAAGCGGCGATCAGGGGATCAACGTCGGCGCGGACCAGCGCCTCCTCGGTGACCAGCACCGCCCCCGCATTGTCGTCAATGGCATTCGCGAGCGCGTGCAGATCCGGCACGGCCACCGCGCGCAGGCCGTGGCGCTCTAGCAGCTCCGCCGCGCTGTCTGCGTCGCGTCCGATCGGTGCAAGAACCAGAACCCGCCCGGCGTCGTGCACCGGGCTAGCATTCATTGTAACGATCCTCCATCAGCGAGGTCTGCTCTCCCAGGTATTCCGGCGTGCCAGTCAGCACGCCGCGGAAATGCGTCAGCGGCGGTCCCACTCTTACGCCGCGGCCGTCGATTCGCAGTTCACGGATCGTATCCTCGTGCGGCCCGGCACGGTTCTTCAACACCGACAGCGCCTTGCGGATGCGCCCGTCAGCCTCGAAGAAGCGCAGCATCAGCACAGTATCGGCGATATAGGATACGTTGATGCCACCCATCTGCAGTGTTCCCAGCAGGCTCTGCTGCGGGTTGATCAGGAACGTCACCACGCCGCTCCGGTTCAGATAGGACAGCATCTCGTGCATCTGCAGCATCAGCTGCTGTTCCTGCGGCATCGCGGTCAGGTATCCGCTGATGCTGTCGACGACGATCATGCGGCAGTCGCGGTCGCTCACGTCGCGGCGAACCATGGTGGCGAACTCTCCGGGCGACAATTCGGCTGGATCGACCTGCTGCAAGCGCAGGGCCCCGCTGTCGATATGCGGCTGCAAATCCATCCCCAGCGTGCGGGACCGCAGCAGCAGCGTGCCGATGCGCTCGTCGAATTCGTAGATGGTGGCCCGCTCGCCGCGGGCACAGGCGGCCGCGACGTATTGCAGTGCCAGCGTCGTCTTGCCGGCACCGGCCGGGCCCGAAATCAGCGTCGTCGTGCCGCGCAGCGGGCCGCCGTTCAGCAGGCTGTCCAGGTCTTGCACATCGCTCGGCGTCGGTGCGCCGACGAAGGCGGTGTCGTGCTCCGACGCCACCAGCCGAGGAAACACGTCCAGCCCACCGGTGCGGATGACGAAGTCGTGGAAGCCGCCGCGATAAGCGACCCCGCGGTATTTCTGCACCAGCAGGCGGCGGCGCGTCGCACCGAAATCCAGCGTCAACCGCTCCAGCGTGATGACCGCATGGCAAAGGCTATGCAGATGCGTATCACGGCCCGCGGTCGAGGCCGTAAGATCATCGACCAGGATGACCGTGATGTTACGCCCAGCAAAATATTGTTTCAGCGATAGCACCTGGCGGCGGTAGCGCAGCGGGTCCTGCGCCAACAGCCGCAATTCCGACAGGCTATCGAACACCACGCGACGCGGCCTGACCCGCTCGACCTCGTCGGTGATCAGCTTCACCACCTCGCCGAGTTCGATTTCCCACGGGTGCAGAAGAGTCTGTTCGCGCTCATGGCTCAGCACGTCGCTCGCCGAGCCCAGGTCGAACACCTCGATGTTTTTCAGGTCCCAGCCATGGGAGGCGGCGACTGCGCGCAGCTCGGTGGCGGTTTCCGACAGCGTCACATACAGCACGGGCTCACCGCAGGCGGCACCCTGCAAAAGGAAGTTCAAGGCGAGCGTGGTCTTGCCCGAGCCGGGCGCGCCTTCCAGCAGATAGAGGCGCCGCGGCGTCAAGCCGCCCATCAGGACTTCGTCGAGGCCGATGATCCCGGTACTCAGTTCCCCGGTTCTCATTTCAGTGTCAACAGGCGTGATGTTCGTCATGGCGGTCACTGGCTCCGCTGATTGGTCGGGTCGACCACTTCACCGTTGCGGGCCAACGCGTGCGTCAGTCCTGGGTTACGTCAGTCGTTGCCCAGTTTGCGGTTGTGGCCGGTGTCGCGGGCAATGCGAGCCGGCCTGGATCCGTTGTCGGGCCAAAACGCGCAACGGCAAGGCCGGTTCCCGCAGGCTCAGAACCCGGCGGTGCCGAAGGCGGCGCGCAGGATCACATACAGCACCGCCCCCAGCAGGAACCCGACCAAAGTTCCATTGACTCGAACGAATTGCAGGTCCCTGCCGACGCGCAGTTCCAGCCGCTCGGTCAGCGTCGCGGCGTCCCACTTGCCGACCACCTGGGCGATGAAATCCGCGAGTTTGGTCTGCATGCTGGGCAATACTCCGCCGACCATGCGCGCCGCCGCAAGCTCCACGCGCATCCGTGCCTCGGGATCGCTCTCGAGCATCTCGCCCAGATTGGCGAGTGCGCCTTCGCAGAACGCGATAGTGCGGCTGTTGGGCCGCGCTGCGTCGGCTTCAAGCGCAAGGCGCAGCCGCGCCCACACATCCCACATCCACGCCTGCACGGTGTCGTGCGCCACCACGCGGCGGATCGCCAGACCCAGCTCCGCCGCGCGCGCAGGGTCTTCCTCCATCCTGACGATTTCGCGACGGGCCCACTCGTCGAACGCCGCCCGGAGTTCTGACCCGTCGGGACTCATTTTGTCGAGTTCTGCATTGACCATCGCCAGGACCCGCCGCGCGATCGAGGCGCCGAGCGCCCACCCGACCAGCCGGCCGCCCTGCTCACGCACGCGTTCCTCGATGGCGTGACGCAGCGCGTCCTCCCGCCCGGCCAGCAGGGTGCGGACCTGGGCCAGGATGAAGCCGAACATCTCCTGGTGACGGCCGCCCTCGACCAGCCCATGCAGAGCGCGGGCGACCACCCGCCCCGCGCCGGGGCCGCCCAGGATGCGAGGTAGCAGACGCGCGGCCAGACGGCGGGCGCGCCCGTCCTCGACGGTGGCCAGCAGCCGCGGCAGCGACCCGGCCATGGTGACCGCCAGCGGGTGCGCTGCTGCCGGGTCGGCCAGAAAACGGTGCAGGATGCCCGGCACGTCCAAGCGCACAAGCACGCCCGACACCTCCTCGGCGGTCACCACATGGTTGGCGACGAAGCGGCCCAATGCGCGGCCTAGCCGCTCCTTTTGCCGGGGGATGATGGCGGTATGCGGGATCGGCAGCCCGAGCGGATGGCGGAACAGGGCGGTGATGGCGAACCAATCGGCGATGCCGCCGATGAGGCCGGCCTTGGAGGCAGCCTCCAGCAGGCCGCGCGGCCAGTCGTCCGGGCCGTACCAGCGCGCCATGACGGTGAAGCTGAAAACCATCAGCGCCCCCATCAGCACCAGCAGCAGGGTCGCGCCGCCGCGATACCGGGCAAGGGTGCGCCGGGCTTCCTTGTCCGGATCGGGGGGATCGGGGACGCTGGCATCGGGGGCGGCGGATCGGGTCATGCCGAGCTTACATAGAGTGCCGATGCCGGGGCGCCCATCCGCCCGACCTTCCGCGACCACCTTCCGTCCCCATCGTCCGCCGGCCCGCGCGCTGCCGCGCCGGTCGTTCGCGTCCTTGGATCCGGCAAGCTATTTCTTGCTGCAACTGCACAAGGCCGGGCAAAGTCCCGACATGCCGAACGACGCGCCAGAACCGGCTGAGCTCGCCCAGTCCCTCCTCGGGCTGACCGAGGAGCTGCGCGCCCATGCCGAGCAGGACCCGTTCGGCAACCCCGTGCTGTCGGTAGCGCTGGCGATCACCCGCCAGCTCGACGCCGGGGACCTTGATGAGCGTGCCGTCTCGGCCCTGGTACGCCAGTTGCGCGACGACGCCTACGCCGACCGCGCGGTGCGCATCGCCGCCTATGTCGGCGGCGTCGACATGGCGGCGAACGAGCATGTCCTCGCCTCCCTCGCGCGCCACCTTCTGCGCCCCGACCCGAACGACAGCCCGGTGCCCTGGGCGACGTTCCGCGATCTGGTGGACCGCACCCGCTACGCTGCGGTGTTCACCGCGCACCCCACCTTCTCGCTGCCCAGGCCGGTCAATCAGGCGCTGGCCGAAGCGGCGAGCGGGCGACCCGCGCCGCCGTTCGAGAGCCATCGGCCCAGCAAGCCCACGCTGGCCGAGGAATTCGATGCCGCGGCCTTCGCCATCCGCAACGGCCGCGATGCGCTCGACCGTTTCGTCGCCGCGCTGCTGACCGTGGCGCGCGGCGCGTGGCGCGACCGGTGGACCGAGCTGACCCCGCGGCCGGTCATCCTGTCCACCTGGGTCGGGTACGACACCGACGGACGCACCGATATCGGTTGGTGGGACACGCTGCGCCTGCGGCTGGAAATGAAGCGCCTGCAGCTGCAACGGCTGCACCACCAAATTGCGCCGTTGGATGGCGCGGCCGCGATCGCCGCGCGCACGCAGGCCGCGATCGAAGCCGTCGCCGCACAGATCGCCGCCTGCCCCGACAAGCCCGATCCGCCCCGCGTCGCCGCCTTCGCCCGCGCCATGGTGGACGGCAGAGACGCCGCCATGGTCACGCCGGCGCCGCTGCTGGCGCTTTTCGCCGACGCGCTCGCTGGCGCGGACGACGCGACGAAGCTCGCGCTGTCGGTGGCGCGCGCTGGCCTTGCCTCGCACGGCCTGTCGCTCGCGCACACGCATTTCCGCCTGAACTCGGCACAGCTGCACAACGTCGTACGCCAGCGCCTCGGCATCGCCGATCCGCCCGAGGACCCGGCACACCGCCGTTCGCTGCTGGCCCGGATGAATGCGGCGCTCGATACGGTAAAGCCGGTGCCGGTGGATTTCGGCGCGCTGCTGGCCGAGCAGGCTTCCGCCGCCAAACTGATGATGACGATCGCGCAGATCGTGAAACACATCGACGGCACCGCCCCGGTCCGCTTCCTCATCGCCGAGACCGAGAGTGGCTACACGCTGCTCGCCGCGCTGTGGCTCGCCAGGCTGCTCGGCATCGAGCAGCACATCGAGATCAGCCCGCTATTCGAGACGGCGGACGCGCTGGAGCAGGGCGCGCGCGTGCTGGACGAGGCGCTGCGCAGCCCGCACTACCGCGCTTACCTGCAAGCCACCGGCAAACTGGCGCTGCAGTTCGGCTATTCGGATTCCGGCCGCTATGTCGGCCAGCTTGCGGCAAGCTACCTGATCGAGCGGTTGCGTCTGAAGATCGCCGACACGCTTGAGCGTCACAAAGTCACCGGCGTCGAAGTGATCCTGTTCGACACACACGGCGAAAGCATCGGGCGCGGCGCGCATCCGGGCTCGCTCAGCGACCGGCTGAAATATCTCTCGCCGACGGCCAGCCGGCGCGCGCTCAACCATGCCCGGCTGCCGGTGCGCGAGGAAAGCGCGTTCCAGGGCGGTGACGGCTACTTGCTGTTCGGCACGCCGGAACTGGCGCTGGCCACCGTGGCACGCATCGCCGAGCACGCCTTCCATCCCGCCGCCGGACCGATCGAGGACCCGATCTACGCCGACGCCGATTTCGTCGCCGATTTCTTCGCCACCGTCCGCGTCAACATGGAAGGGCTGGTCGAGGACAAGGGCTACGCCGCCCTGCTCGGCGCGTTCGGCCCAGCGCTGCTCGATCCTACCGGCTCGCGCCCCTCGGCCCGGCAGACTGACGGCATGGGCTCGGCCGCGCGCATCACCCACCCCAGCGAGTTGCGCGCGATTCCCAACAACGCGATCCTCCAGCAGCTCGGCTGGTGCGCGAACACCCTGCAGGGCATCGGCCATGCGGCATCGCGCCATCCCGAGATCTTTGCAGACATGCACGCCAACAGCCGCCGCTTCCGCCGCGCGCTGGATCTGGCCACGCACGCACTCGCTCATTCCGACATCGAGGTGCTGCGCGCGGTGATCGACAGCCTCGATCCCGGCACTTGGCTCGACCGCGCGGCACACACCCGCCGCCCCGGCCGGCGCGAGGCGCTGGTGGCCGTGGCGCGCGCGCTGGAGCGGCTGGACATCTGGGCCGAGGCGCAGTCGATGTTCCGGCGCATCCAGGCCGATCACCTCGCCCTGCGCGTCGCCTGGCCCGAGGCGCCGCGCATGAAGGCGCGGGAGGTACTGCTGCACGCCCTGCGTCTGGCCCTGATCCAGCGCATCTGGCTGCTGGCAACCGGCATCCCGGATTTCGCGCCTCGCTTCGGCATCACCCGCCAGGGCATGGACGCGGCGATCCTCCGGCTCGACATAGACCCTGCACTCAGGCTGCTGGCGGAGATCTTCCCCAACACGCCGGACCCCGCGGCGGGACTCGATTTCGCCGAGCCGAACGCACCCCGCAGCGTTGCCGCCTATGCCCGCGAGCACGCCGAGATCTTCGCACCGATCAGCCGGCTGTTCGCCCAGGTGCGGGAGATCGCAACCGCCATCTCGCACGAGGTCGGCGCTTTCGGTTAGCGCCCGTCGTACTCCCGTTGACCCTGTCCATTGCCGATGTCGCCTGCTCGACCGTCGAAGTCGAAACCTGCGTTGCCACCCCCGCGCGCTTCGCCGCAGGCATCCTGAACGACAACGGGAGGAATCCCTTCGCCGGCTGGCAGACCTCGGCGATGACGCTGCGCATGCATCGGCTGCGCGACGTGGTGCTGGACCGCGCCTCGATGGTCCTGCTGAAGGATGGCGAGGCGATCGCCGAAACGATCTATGTTCAGCCTCCGGAAATCGTCGCCGCGCTGCGCGTGCACCCTGACCGGCTGGTGGTCGCCGATCTCGGCCACGCGGTTGCGACGTGCTGCGATCACTGGAACGCCAATTACTACCACTGGGTCGCGCATACGCTGCCCGCGCTGCATGCGATCCGGGAACGCCGCCTACAGGGTGATGTCGGCTTGATCGTGCCGCGGCTTGCGCCATGGCAGCGCCAATCGCTCGATCTGATCGGCGCATCGGTTCTGCCGACCATCACGACGCTGCCCGGCATCCAGTATTTCCTCCCGTGCCTCGATTGGTACGACTATGTCGCAGGCCACGCCGACTTCGTGGTCTCGGCGCTGTCGCGGGCAGCCTATGCCCACATTGTCGCCACGGTCGCCGTGCCGGACGACTCGCCCAGGCTGATCTATATCGACCGCAGCGGCGCGCCCAACCGCAGCGTGCCGAACGAGGCGGCGCTGATCGAGCGGCTGCGCCAACGTGGCTTTCGCTCGGTGCGCCCCGAGACGATGGGCGCGACGCAGGCGATCGCTCTGTTCAAGGGAGCGGGTATGGTGATCGGGCAGCTCGGCGCCGGGCTGGCCAACATCGCCTTCTGCCGGCCGGGTGCCGTGGTTTACGAGCTTGTGCCCTCGCACCACCGCAACCCGTGCTTCCTGGCGATGGCGATGCAGGGCGGGCTGCAGGTACCTGGGCCGACGCGTTCCCCACCGGCGTTGCGGGCGGCGACCACACCAGCGCCTGGACCACGCCCATCGACGTTGAGCAGGTCCTCGGCCGGATTGAGGAACTCGCGCCCCTGATCCCGTCCGATCGCCGGCCCGGCTAGCGCGCCTCAGCCGTGTTCCGGGGGATGCTGCGCCCCGCCGGCGGCCCATTTGCCGCGCTTGGCGGGCAACACGCCACGACGGATCAGCACCGCGATCCGCGCCGCCGCGGCGTTGTAACTCATACCCATATGGCTGGCGATCGCCGTATAGCTCAAGCCGGTGCGGTGCAGGGCGACCAGCGTGGCATCCCGCTTCGGGGTCCATACGCGCCGGTCCTCGGGGGCCGGGCGAGTGGGTGTCGGCTGCGTCGTCGTATGCGTCGTCATCGTCGTCGGGCTCGCTCAGGATGTGCCCCCACCTCGCAGCCTAGGGGCGGCCTCGACGCAGGGCAATCCATTTGCTGCATCGCAGCAAGCCAGCGCGCGGTCTTGTGCGCTGCAATGTGCCGTCAGCTCTCCCGAACCCGCGAGAAACGCGGGCGCCCTGCAACTCCCCAGGTGTAGGCGGCGCCGCCGAGCAACAGCACCGAGGTCGCCAGGAACACCGCGCGCATCCCGAAATGGCCGCCGACGAAGCCACCGACCAACGGTCCGACCACCTGCCCGGCATACTGCGCAGAGGTCGCGTAGCCCAGGATGGTGCCGGCCGCGGCATCCGGAACATTGTGCCGGATCGTCGCATTGATCGATGGCAACAGCCCGGCCAACGACATACCCAGTACGAAGCGCAGCGCCAGCAGCTGCCAGGCATTGGTCACGAAGGCCTGCGGGATCAGCAACGCCCCCGCCACCAGCAGGCAGACGATGATCACCGGCCAGGTGCCGACCCGGTCCGCGATCCGGCCGACGCGCGGGGCGGCCAGCATGCTGCCGAAGGCGGTCGCCGCCATCACCATGCCCGACACCAGCACGACGCGCGACGGATCGCCGACCAGCGTCTGCACATAGACGGTGATGATCGGCTCGATCGACATGCTGGCGACCATCAGCAGCATCACGGTGACCAGCATGGCGATGACCGGGCGGCGGTCGGGGATCATGCCCCAGGCGCCGCGCTTGCGCTGCTTGCGCTCGCTCACCGGCGGGCGGGCGTCCTCGCGGATCAGGAAGCAGGTCGCCAGAAAGGCGATGAAGATCACGCCGCCGGCCAGGAAGAACGTCTCCCGCACGCCGATCAGCCCGGGCAACGCGCCGCCCAGCAGCGGGCCGAGCAGTGCGCCCGCCATGGTGCCGGTGGACAGCACGCCCAGCGCCCAGGCCAGCCGGCTCTTCGGCGTCTGCGTCGCGATCAGCACGACAGCACCCGAGGCGAACCCGCCCAGCAGGCCAGCCGCCAGACGCAGCGCGACAAGCTGCCAGATGTTGTGCGCGACACCGATCAGCGACATCGTGACTGCCATTGCCAGACTGGCGCGGATCAGGATCAGCTTGCGGCCGTACAGATCGGCAAACTTGCCCCAGATCGGCGCCATGATGCCGGCACCCAGGAAGGTGATGCCGTAGGCGATGCCCGACCACTGAACGATCGCCGCCTGGGTTCTGACGCCAAGCTGCTCGACATACAGCGGCAGGAAGGGCAGCAGCAGCGTCATCGCCGAGATGTTGGTGAAACTACCGAACAGGCAGACGTACAGGTTGCGGCGCCAATAGACCGATCCGTCCGGGCCCTCCGTCTCGCTCGTCATCGCGCCGCTCCGGCGCGGCGATAGACGCCGGCAAAGGTCACGCCATTGCCGCCGCATTGCAGGTTGTCGGCCGCCACCAGATACGGGCCGAGCCGCCATAGCTTCAGGCTGCACAGCCCCTCGTCTTTGGCCCGCCTGGCGTCGTAGGGCAGCAACCTGCCATCACCGCCGACCACGAATGCCAGGCGGCCGCCAACCGGCGCCACCGTCGCCGCGAAGTCGCCGGTGTTGACCGCGCCGCGCTTCACCCGGTCGGGATCGCCGGCGCCGAAGCTGGCGTCGCCCTTGATGGCGATGCGGCCGCCGGGGGCGCGGGTGATGGCGATGTGCTCCTGGGCACCAGACCGCCAGTCGCCCAGCCAGCCACCCGCAGTGCCGATGGCCCCTGCCGACGCCGCGGCCAGCGCCGCCTTTGGCAGCCACCCGCTCGTCATGGGCGCTTTCGGGGCGGGACCGATGAAGGTGGCGCAGGCGTACTCGCCCCTGGTGCCGGTGACGATCAACCGGTCGCCGCCCACCACGAAGAACGGCGCGACACAGGCCGTGCTTGGATTCGGGCAGCCAGAGTGCGCCGACCCGTTCTTCACGAAATGGAGGCGGCCCACCCCAGCCGCAATCTGCCGCAGCGCCGGTTCCGCCGTGCCGAACACGAGGTCGGTGACGGGATCACAGTCGGAGGCCGCCCCGCCCAGCCCGCGCGCCCCGTCCGGGGTCGCGATCGCCGGCGTCGCGAAGGAGACCAGGACGACAGCGAGGATGGCACGAATGGGCACGGCAGTCGGGCGCATGACGGTCTCCGGGCACCTGAGAGCCGGAGTATCAAACGCGAAGCCGCCGTTGGAAATGACGGCGCCACGCAAAGCTGCGCCGCGTCAGTCCGGCGCGGCGTCCCTCCCGTGCATTGTGCGCAACGTGGCCGACAGCGCATCGAGTTCCTCGAGCAGGATCATCAGCGTGAGTCGGATCGCGCCGCTCTGCGCGGGCGGCAGATCGAGCGACTTGGCACAAAGCAGCCCGATCGGTCCCTCGATGCCCGCAAGCTCGATCCGCCGCCCGGCCACGGCCAGCGCCCGCGCCATGCGCAGTGTGCCGGCAAGGCTTGCTGCGAGGCTGCGCGCATTGTTGAGCGGCAGCGCTGAGGGAGGACACTCCACAGGATCGTCGACACCGCAGGACATGTCCGCCGATTAAAGCAGACGAGGCTTACCGAAGCCTTGCCGGCGCCGGATTAACCGCTCGTTCAGACCGACCGCCCATGCTTGTTCCGCCGCAGGAGAAAAGCCATGGACGTGTCGCAATTCGGCCTGTTCGACCTGACCGGTCGTGCGCGGCGGGCCGACAGCACGCCCGGGACGGCACGGCGGATCGCCAACGACAACGCCTACACCGCAGCCCCGTCCCTTCCTGGGGCGCCAGCTGCACGCGGCCTGTCCGCGCCCTGCCGGTCGCTGCTTAGGCTGGTTCTTGGCGGTACACCGCAAACCGGGCCGGCATGAAGCTGTCCCGCGCCGTGGCGGTGGCTGCGGACGGCATGGACCTGCCGGTCGAACGCCTGCGCGCCATCGCGAGCACGCTGGCTGCTTCCCGTCGCAGAGCAGACACGCCCGAGCAGCCCGACAACCTGGGCGGAATTGCGGATCGGGCCCACTCCGCACCCGCACCAGACGCGGCGATCGGGCACCGCACCGCAGATCCACGCGCCGCAAGCCACGAGGCGATGGCGGCTTCCCGGCGTCTGCTGACCCGCACCATCGCCATGCTGCGATGACCTGATTGCGCAGGCCGGCCGTGACCGGAGGCATCCGGGAAACGACGCCGACACACAACCTTTGGTTGCTAGTTTCATCTAATTTGATATCCTGCGTGTCAGGATAGCGACGGTTCCTGATGTGCCAGCCAACTGCCAATCCATGATGGGGGATGCGCTTGCCGGCGCGCTGGCGCTGTCGAAGCCGAAGAGCGCCCTCGTCCGGCTGTTCCGCCCCCGGCCGGCCAGCGTGTTCGATAGCGTCGCCGCTAGCGCCGAGCCGGCCATCCGGGTCTTGTTCGATACCGCCGCCGCGGCGCTGCTGCTGATCGATACCGCCGGTCGGGTCGCGCGCAGCAACGATTCGTTGCGCGAAATGCTTGAGCCCTCGGTCGACCTCAGCCGGGGCGCGCCGGCCGAGCTGATTTTCGCGCCAGACGAGCGCAAGGCGGCATGGCAAACCATCCAGGCGCTGCTCTCCGGCCGGCTCGGCGACCGGCGCCTCTGCGCCCAGTTGCGGCTCGCCGACCCGGCTCCGGACCGCCGCGCCGATATCGCCTGCCGCCTGATCCGGGAGGCGGACGGCTCGATCGGCGGCCTGCTGCTACGCATCACCGACATCACCGCGCAGGTCCGCCTGGAAGCGGAACTCGCCAGAAGCCGGGAGGTGGAGAAGCTCGGCCATCTGGTCGGAGGCGTCGCGCACGACTTCAACAACCTGCTCACCGCCATCATGGGCGCGGCGGAACTCGCCGAAAGCCACCATCCGGACCTGCACACCCGCGTGGAACTCGACCACATCCGCCGCGCGGCCGAGCGCGGGGCGACGCTGGTGCGCAATCTGCTCGCGCTCGGCCGCCAGCAACACATGCAGCCGGTCCCGCTCGACGTGAATGCCGCGCTGGCCAGTGTTCGCAGCAATGATGCGCCCGGCCCTCGGCAGCGCCGTCACGCTCGACCTCGCCCTCGAAGAACCGGGCCGCCATGTGCGCGCCGATCCCGGACAGCTCGACCAGGTGCTGATGAACCTGGCGATGAACGCCAAGCAGGCGATGCCGCAGGGCGGCGTGCTGACCCTGCGGAGCGGTCACGCGACGCTCTATGCACCGGAAACCATAGGCCATGAAACGCTTCCCGCCGGGCGCTACGTCACGATCGCTGTCGAGGACAGCGGCACCGGAATTCCGGCCAACCTGCTGGGGAGGATCTTCGAGCCGTTCTTCACCACGCGGCGCGCTCATGGCGGCAGCGGCTTTGGTTTGGCGACCGCACAGGGAATCATCCGCCAGTCGGGCGGCTTTCTGACGGTCGAGAGCGCGCCCGGGCAGGGCAGCACGTTCCGCATCTACCTGCCGCGGGAGGATCGGCGACCCGCCACCGCACGGCCGCCGACCGCCGCCATTGCGCCAGGCGCGACCCCCAGGATCACCGACCGGCCTGCAACCAGCCCGCCGGTCCCGCCGCGTCAACCGGACCCGCCCCGCAACCTGTTGCTCGTCGACGACGAGGATGCGGTCCGCCGGGTAACGGCGCGCGCCCTCGCGCGGGATGGCTGGCAGGTCCTGCAGGCCGACTCGGCCGAGGCGGCGCTTGCCCTGCTGGACGCAGATCCCGCCATCGCGCTGACTGTGCTGGTGTCCGACGTCGTGATGCCCGGCAGGGATGGCGCGGCCCTCGTCAGAGACGTTCGCGCACGCTATCCCGGGCTGCCGGCGATCCTGGTGTCCGGCTACGCTGAGCGGTCCCTGACTGATCGGGCGCCCGCAGCGGTCAGTTTTCTGGCCAAGCCTTACACACCCAGGACCCTGCGCGCGCGGCTCGACGAAATCGCCCCGGCCGGCGCGCCCTGCGTGGAGCGGCCGGTGCCGGCCTGACGACCGGCCATCGGCGCGCCGCTACGCCGCATTCGCCTCCAGCAACGCGCGCAGGCCGGCCAGAACCTGCTGCGGCGTCGGCGGACAGCCGGGCACCAGAAGATCGACCGGAACCGCCGCGGCAGCGCCACCAACGACGGCATAGCTGCCCTTGAAGACGCCGCCGTCCACCGCGCAGTCGCCCACGCCCACCACCCATTTTGGATCGGGGGTGGCCGCCCAGGTGGCGCGCAGCGCCTCGATCAGGTTGCGCGTCGGCGGCCCAGTCACCAGCAGCACGTCGGCGTGGCGCGGGCTGGCCACGAAGCGCAACCCGAATCGTTCCAGGTCATAGACGATACCCGACATTGCATGCAGCTCCAGCTCGCAGCCGTTGCAGCTGCCGGCGTCGACGTGGCGGATCGCCAGGCTGCGCCCCAGCCGCCGCTGCGCCGCCGCATCCAGCCGCGCCGCCAGCTCCCTCACCGTCGCCGCACCGGGCGGCACCAGTGCTTCGGTCGCCGGCGCGCGCCGCAGCGCCCGCCCCATCAGCTGCCAAGGCATTACAGGTCCACCCCCGAATAGGCCGCGTTGAACGAGCGGTTGCACAGCGGGAAATCGGCGATGACGATGCCGCGCACCGCGGCCTCCAGCAGCGGCCAATGCGCCCAACTCGGATCGCGCACGAACGCCGCCGCGATCACCCCGTGGTCCAGGCGCAGCCAGTGCCACGCATCGCCGCGAAATGTTTCGGCGACGCCGACGCCTTCGCCGCTCGCCGCAGGCAGCGGCACCGCTAGCGGCCCTTCGGGCAGCCGGTCGAGCAGCGCGTCGAGCAGCCGCAGGCTTTCGGCGATCTCGGCAAAGCGGAGCCGGATGCGCGCATCGACGTCCCCCTCGGTCAGCACCGGCACGACCAGGCCGAGCGACTCGTACGGCGCATAGCCGGGCCACCGGCGTGCATCGAAGTCCCGACCGGCCGAACGGCCGACGGTGCCACCGGCGGCGACTCGCTCGGCCAGGCCTGGCGGCACGACGCCGGTGCCCACCAGCCGGTCGGCCAGACTGGCGAGGTCCTCGGGCAGCCGGATCAGCGAAGGCAGCTCGGCGACGACGGCGGCCAGAGCGCGGCGCAGTGCCTCCGCGCCGCCTGGGGCGATATCGGCGGCGACGCCTCCCGGCACCACCAGATCCATCATCAGCCGGTGGCCGAATGCAACGGCGGCGGCGCGCAGCAGCATTTCGCGATGATAGCCGAAGCGGGCATGGGCCAGCGCATAGGCTGCATCGTTGATCACCGCGCCGATGTCGCCCAGGTGGTTGGCGACGCGCTCGATCTCGGCCATCACTGCGCGCAGGGCGGCGGCACGTGGCGGGGCAGGGCAGTCCGCCGCCGCCTCGGCCGCATGGGCGAAGGCGATGCCGTGCGCCACCGTTGCGTCGCCCGACAGGCGTGCGGCGAAACGCGCCGCGGCGCGCGGCGACTTGCCCCGCATCAGCAGCAGCGCGCCCTTGTGCGCGTAGCCAAGCCGCGTCTCCATCCGCACCACGGTCTCGCCCAGGCAGGTGAAGCGGAAATGCCCCGGCTCAATGATGCCGGCGTGGATCGGGCCGACCGGCACCTGGTGCAGGTCGCCGCCCTCCTCCGCACCCTCGACCGGGAGGAAGGCCGGCGGCTCGGGTGCGGGACCGGCCGGGCCGGGCCGCACGGCCATCGGCGCGGTGTGCGGCCAACGGCCATGATCCAGCCAGGGACGCGCATCGATGCCGCCCTCGGCCGCGTGGCCCCATAGGTCGGCGACCATTCGCTCGAACCACGCCGCCGCCGGGCGCCAGGGGGAGAGCGCCGGATAACGACCCTCCGCCACGGCGTAGGATGCGAGCAGCACCCGCCGCCCTGCCGTGTCGGCGAACAGGGCATGCACCTGCGCGGTGTCGGCCCACAGCGCCAGCAGCGGCGGCGTGGCCGTCCGCGCCAGACGCTCCCACTCGGCGCGGGGCAGCACGAAGCGCGGCCAGGGCCGGCACGCCACCGCCTCGCCGGTCTCGATGATCGCAGCGGCCTCGCTCATCCCGACGCCGCCCGCAGCCACTGGGCGACCGGCGCCGGCATCGCCAAGCCCAGCACCAGCACGACCGCCAGCATCAGCCATACCGGCAGCATCGCCAGCACATCCGGCGCCGGGCCGCGATCGGGGGTCGCTGCGCCCAGGCACAGCATCTGCAGCCGCGCCAACAGCGCCCACGCACCGACCAGCAGGCCCACAGCCAGCGGCAGCGCGAGCCACGGCGCGCGCAGGATCGTCTCGGCGCCGATCAGGAACTCGCTGGCGAACACGCCCAGCGGCGGCAGCGCCGCCACCGCCACCACGCCGACGGCAAGTGTGACGGCCAGCATCCGGTGGGTCTGCAGCAACCCGCCGATATCGGCGAAACGCTGCCCGCCCTTCAGCTGCGCCGCCCGGCCGACACACTGGAAGACCGAGGCTTTCGCCAGCGTGTGAAGGGTGATGTGCAGCAGCCCCGCGAAGGTGGCCACAGGCCCACCCAGGCCGAAGGCAAAGGCGGCGAGCCCGCTCTGCTCGATGGTGGAGAACGCGAAGAAGCGTTTCACATCGCGCCGTTGCCACAGGCTGAAGGCCGCCATCAGCACCGAGAGCAGCCCCAGCGCCATCAGCGGAATGCCGGGCGCGATGGCGCCGCCGCCCACCGCCGCGTTCGCTGCCATCAGCCCGCGCAGCCGCAGCAGCACGCACAGCGCGACGTTCAGAATCGATCCCGACAGCACCGCCGAGACCGGCGTCGGCCCCTCGGCATGGGCATCGGGCATCCAGGCATGCAGCGGCGCCAGCCCGGCCTTGGTGCCGTAGCCCAGCAACAGGAACACGAAGGCCAGGTTCAGCACCGTGCCATCGCAGTGCCCCGCCGCCGGCAACAGCCGCGACCAGCTCATCGCCGCGGTGCCCGGCCCCAGCGCAGGGAGCGCCGCGAGGTACAGCACGATGGTGCCGAACAGGGCCAACGCGATCCCCACGCCGCAGATCAGAAAGAACTTCCAGGACGCCTCCACCGCCTCGGCGGTGCGCGGCAGGCCAACCACCAGCACGGCGGCGATCGTCGCCGCCTCGATCGCCACCCAGGTGACGCCCAGGTTGTCCGACAGCAGGGCCAGCAGCATGGCCCCGACGAACACCTGGAACATCGCGTGGTAAAGCCGCAGCCGGCGCCGATCCAGCCGCCGCCGGGCAACCTCGACGCGCACGTAGGTCACGCTGAACCACGCCGTCGTCAGGCCGACGAAGGCTGTCAGAATGGTCAGATGCACCGACAGCGCATCGACCAGCAGATAGGGCGCCGGCTTGCCGACCTGCCAGGGCAGCAGCAGCGTCGCGGCGAAGGTGGCGGCCGAGCCGGCCGCGTTGATCCACACCCCGGCCCGCCAGGACGGCACCGCAGCCAGCAGCAGCGCGGCCACCGCCGAGGCCAGCAGCGGCAGATAGGCCGGGCTCACCGCCGCTCCTCCGTCACCAGATCGAGCCGTCCGGTGTCGAGGCTCCCCAGCCGGTCGTTGATGCGGAAGAAGAACAGGCCGAAGACGGTGAACGCCACCAGCACCAGGAAGGCGGTGGACAGCTCGACCACCATCGGCATTCCGGTCACCCCGACGGCGGCCAGGATCAGCCCGTTCTCCAGCGACAGGAAGCCGATCACCTGCGTCGGCGCGTTGCGCCGCGTGATCATCGTAAGCAGTCCCAGCAGCACCACCGACAGCGCGGTCGCCAGATCCTCCCGCGTCAGCGTGGCGGCGTTTAGCGTGGTCGGCAGCACCACCAGGATCGACAGCGCCACCAGCAGCACGCCGATGCCCATGGAAGGGAAGATGCCCAGCGCCGTCTCGATGCTGCGGTGGATGTTCAGCCGGCGGATGATCCGGTGCAACGCGACCGGGATCACGATGCCCTTGGCGATCAGCGCGATGACCGCGGTCAGGTACAGCTCCGGCGCGCGCTGCACCCAGCCCTGCCACCCCGCGGCGGCCGCCAGCACCAGCGCCTGCATGGCATAGGTGTTCACCACGGCCGAGACCCGGCGCTGGTAGAGCAGCATGAAGGACAGCACGAGCACGGTGCCGCCGAGCAGGTGCGCAAGATCGTAGGAAAACGCGCCGAAACCAAGGTGCGGCTGCATCAGACGAAGCCCGTGCTGACGAACAGGAACACCGCGGCCAACAGCCCGAGCAGCACCGCGATGCCGAGGAACTCCGGCACGCGGAAAACTCGCATCTTGGCCATCGCCGTCTCGAACACCGCGAGCGCCACGGCGAGCAACGCCATCTTGGCCGTCCAGGCGACGAGCCCGATCGCCCAGGCGACCGGGCCGGCCCCGTCGGGGGCAATACCCATGGGGATGAAGATCACGGCGATCAGGTCGAACCACAGCAGCAGGCGAAGCGCCGCCGTCGCCTCGATCAGCGCCAGGTCGGGGCCGCCGTATTCCAGCACCATCGCCTCGTGCACCATGCCCAGCTCCAGGTGCGACGACGGATTGTCCACCGGGATTCGGCCGTTCTCGGCTACCGCGACCGCCATCGTGGCCAGCAGTGCCAGCCCGAGCGACACTCGCAGCCCCAGCGAGCCGTCGCGCAGCAACCCGGCGATCTGATCGAGGTTGGTGGTGCCGGCCAGCAGCATCAGCGTCAGGAAGACCAGCAGCAACGCCGGCTCGGCGAAAGCGAAAAACGTCATCTCGCGGCTGGCGCCGATGCCGCCGAAGGCGGTGCCGACATCCATCGCGCCAAGCGCCAGAGTGACCCGAGCGATGGCCAGCAGCCCGGCGATAGCCAGCAGGTCCGCAACTGGCGCCGACGCCATGCCAAGCGCGAAGGACGGGATCAGCACCGCCGCCGTCGCGGTCGCCGCAAAACCAGCCAGCGGGGCAGCACGAAACAGGATCGACGCATTCTCGGCCACGACAATCTGCTTGCGCAGCTGGCGCCGCAGGTCGCGATAGGGCTGCATGGCGGGTGGTCCGACACGCCCGACCAGCCGCGCCTTCAGCCGCCGCACCACGCCGACCAGTAGCGGCGCCGCAGCCAGCACCAAAGCAGCATGCAGAATCTGGATCAGCAGGGCGGCCAGCACCGTCACCGCATCTCCACCGCGGCAATCGCCGCGAGGAACAGCACCAGCACGACGAACATCACCATCAGGATGCGCCGGATCGTCAGCAACTGCATCGCATCGGCGATGTGCGAGACGGTGGTGCGGGCGCGCCGCAGCGGCACGAAAAGCCAGGCCATGGCCGGGTCGCGAAAATCCGTCCCCATCGTCACCGGCCCAGGCAGACCCGGCGGCGGCGCCACCAGCGTCGCCTCTGTCCCCAGCACTGCGCGGCCAAGTATTCGCCCGAGCGGCTCGGCGAACGACGCGTCGGTGTACTGCGTCACAGGATCGCCGAATGGCAGCCAGGCGGGGGCAGGGGCAAAACCGTTGGCCCAGGCCGGGCCCCGCGTCTGCGCCGGCTCGGCAAACCGACGGAGCACCAGCTTGGTGACGACGGCGGCGAAGGACATCATCAGCAGAAGCACCATCGCGGCGTAGCCCGGCATCTGCAGGCCGGCCGAGACCATCAGCAGGCCGGCGCGGTCGCCCATGCCAAAGCCGGTCAGGGCACGCAGCACAGGATCGAGCAGCCACAACACCGGCCCCGGCAACAGCCCGAGCAGTAGCGCGAGCGCCGCCAACCCGATCATCGCGGCGCGGGCGCCTTTCCCAGCCTCCTCGGCGACGGCGCCGCGGGGCGTTCGGGGTCGGCCCAGGAAGGCGATACCGATCAGCCGAACCGCCGCGACGGCGGCGAGCGCGATGGCCAGGGCCATAACCGCGGCCAACGCGGTGAACAGCGTCTGCAACGCCAGGTCGCCAATCCGGGGTGCCGCCAGCGCCGCCTGCAACAGCAGCCACTCGCCGGCAAATCCGGCGAAGACGGGCAACCCGGCGAGGCAGGCCGCGCCCACCAGCGCGCAGCCGGTGGTGACGGGCATGCGATGGATCAGCCCGCCAAGCCGCGACAGCGCGCGGGTGCCCGCGCCATGCGTGACCGATCCGGCGCACAGGAACAGCAGCGTCTTGAACACGCCGTGGTTCAGCGCGTGCAGCAGCGCGCCCGCCAGCGCCAGCGTCGCCAGCGCCGGCAGATCGGCTCCCCTTGCCACCATTGCGATACCGACACCGATCGCGACCAGCCCGACATTCTCGACCGTGCTGCAGGCCAGCACCGCCTTGATGTCTCCCTCGGCGGTGGCACGCAACGCGCCGACCAGCGCCGATGCGGCACCCATCGCGATCAGCGGGATGCCCCACCACATCGGCTGCGCCGCGCCGCAGATGTCGAAAAGCAGGCGGATGACGACATACAGCGCCACCTTGGTCATCGCCCCCGACATCAGCGCCGACACGTGGCTGGGTGCGGCGGGGTGCGCCAGCGGCAGCCAGGGATGCAGCGGTGCCAGACCCGCCTTGGATCCGGCTCCGAGCAGCACCAGCACCAGCACGACCGCGCCCCGCCAGCCGAATGGCGGTGCCGCGCGCATCGCCGCGAAGCGCAGGTCGGGTGGGGCGTCATGCAGCCCCGGCGACAGCAGGGCTAGCGCCGGGATCAGGCAGACCGCGCCGAACAGCGCCATGCCGATATAGAACAGCCCGGCCTCGCGCGACGCCGGATCCTCGTGCCGCGCCAGCACCATCAGCCAGGAAACCAGCGACATCGCTTCAAACGCCAGCACCAGCGTGAAGCCATCGCCGGCCAGCACGGTCAGCGCCATCGCCGCAACGAACAGTGGAAGCCCGGGTGCCGCGCGCCGGTCCTCGGCGGCGTGGCTATCCAGGGCATAGAGCGCGCAGAAGGCGGCAGCGACGAACAGGATCAGCATGAAGAACGCGGCCAGGGGGTCGAGCACCAGGGAAAGCCCTCCGCCGGCCAGCGCCAGCGTGGGCAGGCCGATCGGCATCGTCATGCCGGCGGCCGGCCCTGGCTCGATCAGGCAGCCGAGCGCCATGATCGCGCCGAGCGTGCTCAGCAAAGCAGTTCCGCCGACCACGACGCGGGGGCGGGCGGCGGACACCGCGCAGCCCACCGCGCCCAGCGCCAGCAGCGCCGCGACGATCAGGCCCAGCGGCGCCAGAAGCAGCGCGTTCAGGGCAGCAACGCTGGGGCGGCGGCGGGCATGACATCGGTTTAGCAGCCCGCCAGCCCGCGCCGGAAGGGCGGGTCGTCAGACGCCCAGGGGCATCTTCAGCGCGAAGCGCGTCTCGACGGGCGTCGAGGTGACATCGATCCAGCCGCCATGCGCCCTGGCGATCGCCTGGGCGATGGTCAGCCCCAGCGCGAGTCCCCGCCGGCCCTCGCCGAGCCTCGCGCGCAGCAGCGGCTGAAAGGCCGCCTTCATCGCGACCGGCGGAAGCATGGCACCGGCATTGGTCACCGACAGCTTGAGCCAGTTGCCGGTGGTGATCGCCGCGACCTGGATCGGCTGCGCGGGATCGCCGTACGCCAGGGCGTTGTCCAGCAGGTTCGACACCAGCTGCGCCAGCCGCGCCCGGTCGCAATGAACCGGAGCAGCCAGCGAGAGCAGCGTTTCGATCACCCTGCCCGGCGCCGCCGCCCGCGCCTGCGCAATCGCCCTTTCCAGCAGGCCATCGACCGGCGCGGCGGCGTCCCGTGCCAGCCTCAGGCCGTCGCCCAGCCGGCAGTCGGAGAAATCCTTGATTTTCGCCGCAACACCGGCCGCACCGGACACAGCACCCCGGATCGTCCGCGCCATCACCGCCGCCGTCTCCGGCAGCTCCATGCTGACAAGCAGGTCGGCCGCGCAGCCGATCGTTGCCAGTGCGTCGCGCATGTCGTGCTCGAGCACGGCGGCGAACTGCTCGCGCGTGGCGGCGGCCTCGCGCTCCTCCCGGAGGCCGGCCTCGATCAGCCGCACCCGGTCCACGCCACTCAGCTGAAAGCCGATGACATCGGCGAACATTTCGAACATGGCGACCGTTTCCGGCGTGTTCAGTGCGCGCGGGGCGGGATCGATCGCGCACAACGTTCCAAACACCGACCCGTCCAGCAGCCGGATCGGCATCGAGGCGTAGCTTTGGAATCCGTATAGGGTGGGCGTGTGATGGTTGCGGTAGACCGGGTCCGCGGCGACGTGATCGATGATGATCGCGCGCCCGCATTCCAGTACCTCGTGGCAGAGGGTGGAGCGGATCTCCAACTCGTCACCGGGCTCCATGCCAAAGGCGATATGGTCGGCGACGCTGCACGCGATCCAGCGCCGGTCCGTCACCCGCGCCACTGCGGCGAAGCGCATCCCCGTCGTCCGGCACACCACGTCCAGGATCGTGGGGATCGCACGGATGCTGCGCACCGCAACGATGTCTTCGAAGAAACTGTCTGCCATCGTTCACCTGACGCATGTGCAGGGCGGCCGCCGCAACTCGGCGAGAGGGCGGCAGCCGACACTATCCGCCATTCGCGAGGGTCCTGTGGCTATGTCACGGAGACCTCACGACATTCTGTTCAGCGCGCCCGTACCGCCCGCCGCGTCGTCGGGGGGCCTTCCGCCTCTGCGATCCTCGCCAACGCATGCCAGGCGGCGCGCCGTGTTTCGGCCTGCGACGACAGGGTGTGATGCGCCAGCAACGCCGATCGCGCTCCCTCGGCCAGGGCCGCCCGGCGGCGCGGGTCTCCGGCCAGCAGCGCCAGCCCCGCGTACCATGCCTCGGGCGTGTTCTCTACCAGCATCCCACCAGGCCCATCCGCCAGCGAGCGGTGAAACACCGGGATGTCCGATGCCAGCATCGGCAGGCCCAGCGCGGCGTAATCCATCGTCTTGATCGCCGACTTACAGCGGTTGAACGGCGAGTCGACCAGCGGCGCGATGCCAATGTCCCAGCCCCGCTGCTGTGTCGCCCAGTGAACGAAGCCCGGATAGGACGCCGAACCGTGCACCGAGGGTGCCAGTCGGTTAACCCATCCGGGCAGGCCGGGCTTCGCGCTCACCCCGAGCATGTCGAAGCCGATCCGGCCTTGGCTGGTCTCGATCAGCCGCTCCAGCGCCGGCTCGACCATGGCGAAATCGGCATCGTGTGTCGCCGTGCCCATGTAGAGAATACGGAGCGGCCCCACCGGCAGGCGCGGCAGCGGTTGCGCAAACGGCATCCAGATCCGCTCGTCCAGCGAATTCGCCACCACGGTCGCCGCTACCCCAGCACGCGCCAGGCTCGCGCGCAGCGGCTCGGTCGATACCCAGATCGCATCCGCCGCTGTCGCCATCTGCCGCACCACGCCGGCCTTCCGCCGCAGCTCGTCGTATTCCGGATGTTCGGGCGGGATCTGCAACAGATCGTCGTCGATGTCATAGAGCAGCGTGATCCGGTGGCGCCGGCAATGCGCTGCCAGGCGTTCGGCCGCAGCCGTGGTCGGCACGGCATAGCGTTGCGTCGCGATCACGTCGGCGCGGTAGTCCAGCGCGGCGTCGGCGTCGGCTACGACGATGTCGATATCGGCCCCTATGGCCGGGTGATCGAGCGGGTGCAGCAGCCGGATATGCGCGCAGGGCGTCGGCGTGCCGTTGTCGAAGGTCTCCGGCACGACAACGACGGACAGTCGGCCGCGCCGGCGCAGGTCGATCGGGCCAGCCGTACCGGCCCCGCTGCGCAGCACGCTGGGATATGCCTCGGCATAGAAGTCGGGCACCATTTCCCGCGGCGCCCGCACGCTGCGGCCGATGCGGGCCGAGCCCAGCGCCTCGCGCACCGACTCGAACGTCGCCAGCCAGTCCGCCGTGGCTGAATCAGGTGGGCAAAGCCAGGTCAGCTTGCGGCCCTCCAGCCGCTCGATGAAGGCGCCGATGCGGGTGGCAACGATCGGCAGCCCAGCCTCAATCGCGGCACTCAGCGTGTAGCTGTAGGTCTCGGGCCATTGCGCAGGAAACCAGACCACGTGCGGACGGACACGCGCGAGCAGCCCGGCCAGCTCAGCTTCCTCGTACTTGCCGGTGCAGATAATGCGGCGAGCGGCGAGGCGAGGCAGCTCGTCCTCGGGGTAGCCGATCAGGTGCAAGGTGGTCGTGTCGGGATCGGCGGCTTCGGCGAAGGTGACGACGGCGGTCGCACCCTTCTGCGCCGCCAGCACGCCAATCACCGCGATGCGCAGCTTGGCTCCCCGGCGCAGCGCCGGTGCCGCTGGGTCCGGCCAGGTATCCTGCTCGACCGCCTCGTGCGGCGCCACCACGGCGCGGGCGCTGGGGACATGGCGCAGCAGACGGTCTCGCGCGTCTAGGCTGGGGCACAGGTACGCGCTCGGCCTCCAGGAACAGCCAGGCATGCTGCCGGCGCCAGGACAGGATGTCGCGCGCGCCGTGGCTCGAACGGTGGGCGATGCAGGCATTGCACACCGCCGGTTCGGGTTCCTGGCAACACTGGCCATCGAGCCAGGGCAGCAGGTTCACCTGTGGGCAGATGCCATAGTAATCATGCAGCGTCACGTCGAATGGCAAGCGCAGCCGATGCAGCAGCCCGCGAAGGTCCAGATCGACGCCCATGACATGATGCACATGCGCGCGCGTCACCGGCACGGCTGCCAAGAAATCGGCAAGCGCATGCATCCGGTCAGACGCCACGGTCAGCACCGCATGCTCCGGCACCGCCGGCACCGACACGGACACCCCCCTTGGCGTCGCCTCCAGCAGCAGGACATTGGCGATGCCGGCCAGTCGCGCGATGAGCGCGTCGATGTGCCGCCGCACGCCGCCACCAAGCTGGTGGGACACCATCAGCACGCAGGGCAGACCGGATCGGCGGAACAGCGCGATGGTCAGCGCCATGCGCGCGGGTCCAGCCGCATCGATTTGCACATGCAGCGCGACCTGCCGGGCATAGCCCGGATAGCGTTCGCTCAGCACCTTCCAGGCCTGCATCAGTTCCGGCGCCTCGGTGCCGAAACTCACTTCGCCTTCGTGATAGACGAACGTGTCGCAGGCGAGGCGGTGCGACCAGCCGCGTGCCGATGCGCGCAGACAGAAATCGTTCTCCTCACCATAGCCGCGGCCGAAAGCTTCGGCATCGAACAGACCAACCTCGTCCAGCGCAGCGCGGCGGATATACATGGCGAAGCCGACGGTGGTCGGCAGCTCCACGCTGCGCCCGGCATTGGCCAGCCGGGTCTGCTCGTCCACCACCGCGAGCGGCAGGCCGTACGGCATGTCGCCGCCGTGGTTCGACGGGTAGGAGCAGATGGTCGCGCGGTTGGAGAACGGCGAAACCGAGGCGATGCCCGGCGCCGCATAGGCCTGCGCCGCCAGTCGGCGGGCCCAGCCGCGCGGCACCTCGGTGTCGCTGTTGAGCAGGATCACGTCGTTGCGGCCGGCCTCCTTCATGCCGCGGTTTACCGAGCCGACAAAGCCAAGGTTCTTCTGGTTGCGGATCAGCCGGATCTTGCCTGCCGCCCCCAACTGCGCCAACCAGACCGACAGCTTGGGCTCGGGGGAGCGGTCATCGACGACGATGACCGTCCCCGGCATCCGCGCATCGTCGGCCAGCACCGACTCGATGCAGCGCCGCGTCTGCGCCAGCCCGCGATAGACCGGAATGACGATATCGACTGAAACCTTCGCTGGCGGCTTCAGCGCCGCTGCGGCCGAGGGCAGATAGTCGGCGACATGCACCGGCTTTTCCGTCATCCAGCCCCGCGCGCGGCCGAACATCAGGTGATAGAGCAGCGGGTTCTGTGCGGCCTCGGGATGCTGCTGCACATAGAAGGCGGCGTCGAAGCGCGGATGCGGATTGCGCAACTCCGCCGCACCGTTGCGCAGATAGTGCAGCATCGGCGGCATGCCGGATGCCGCGACGTCAGGATATTGCGTGCGATACCAGCCGCCATCGAAGAACGGGTTGGGATCGCGCCCCTCGGCCGCGCCGTATTGGATGTAGTGCTGCACCGGATCCAGCCCGGCACGGCGCACATCGGCGTGCTTCGTCCCGTACCACTCGGGATCGATCAGCACGCGAAGCTGCTGCGCCAGCCGGTCATCCATGGATGGGAGGGATGAATGTTGCGCGGATGCCGGAGTGTCGCGGGCCGTGCCGGGGCAAGTCAAGCACCGCTGGCCGCCTCCTTTGCCGGGGATCCCGAGTGGGGCATCAACCGCAGCACCGCGTAGAACTCGTTGCTGGGCCGCAGCGTCGGATAAACCCGCTCAACGGTGAACGGCGTCAGCCCGGCGGCATGCAGCGTGCCGATCAGATGGGTGAAGCTGTCGGGGACGAACTGCCACGCATGGGTGTCGGTATAGCCGCTGCGGCCGGGCAGGGTCTCCAGGTTCTCGGCGATGCGCGCCAGGATCTCGGGGTCGGGTGCTCGCCGCCGCGGGTCGGGGCCATGATCGCCCAGCCAGTGCGCATCGGCCTCGTTGTGCGTCAGCATCAGCCGGTGCTCCAGGATGCTACGCGCGCTGTGGCCATGGCGCCGGTCGATATAGGCGTCCAGCACGTCGGCGATGGTCGATTCCGACAGGAAGTAATCGAAGCAGTAGCGTCGGTCGGGAATGATAAGGAACAGCCGCCGCCCAGGCAGCAGCACCGAGGCGACGTCGCGCAAATGGCTCACCAGACAGGGCTGGTGCTCGATGTTGTGGGAGGAGAAGACGGCGTCGAACCGCTCGTCGATCAGCTCGGCATAGGGCTCGCCACGCCACACGTAGTCGATCTCAGGCACCAGGTCGGGCCGCCCCCAGGACAGCTCGCCGACGATCTTGCGCAGCTCCTCGGTCGGGAAGGCATCCATGAAGCGCACGCGATGGGTCTTCTTGGTAAAGCACGGCGTGCAGAACGGCCCGATCTCCAGCAGGGATGCGCTCGGCGGGATCAGCCCCAGGAATGCGCCGCGACCGTCGATCGCGTTGGCCACGCGGCCTTCGTCCCGGCCGTACTGGCGGTAATGGTTGGCAGCCGCTTCCTGATCGAACCCGCTCAGGTCGGCGTTGCCGGGGTGGCTGGCGTAGATCGTGCCGTCGAAAACCGGCGGCAGCTCCGCCACCGGGTCGGCTATGATCATCATCCGCGTCATGCTCACAGGGCGGTCCTCCTGATCCCGCATCAGCCTAGCACGAACGGACCGTCATCTCGCCGCAGCGACCGCCTGGGCCAGACTACGCCGTGCCGCCGCCGCCTGGCGGGCGAGCGCGAGCAGAGCGGGCAGCTGCCAAGGCCGTGCCGCCAGCGATCCCAGCACCCGCAGCGGGCCGATCGCCCCACCAGCATCGAGTGCCGCCAGCGCAACCGGCGGCAGGTCCTGCGCGGCCGGATCGCACACCGCGCGCAGCGCGGCGAAAGGCAGCCCAGCCTGCGCGGCCACCCGGGCGACCGCGCCGCTCTCCAGATCGATCGCGACGGCTTTGGTCGCCGCATGCAGCCGGCGCTTCTCAGCCGCCAGTGCAACCACCTCCGCGCCACCCAGCAGCAGATGCCCGGTCGTGCCGCCGAAGCGCCCTGCCAGTGCAGGGTCGGCCGGGTAGCGTTTCCAATCATGCAGCACGACCTCGGGGATCAGCAGCGCACCGGCAGCGAGCGCGGGATCGAGCCCGCCGCACAGTCCGAAGCTCAGCAGCCCAGCCACGCCATCCGCGACCAGCCGCCGGGCCGCAGCCTCTGCCCCCGCCGCACCCCCGCCGCCGATCGCGACCGGCTCGCCGAGCCGGCGGGCGATCCGGGCCTCGGCAACCAGGCCCACGACGATGCCCAGCGCGCCGCTTCGCGCGTCAGAAGCCAAACGCCACCCGGCTCGTGTTGCCGCGCCGCAGGTTGCGGTAGCGGGCTAGCGCGAGCAGCGGGAAGAACAGCCGGTAGCCGTGGTAGCGCAGATAGAAGACGCGCGGAAAACCCACTGCCGTATAGGGCAACTCGTCCCATTCCCCATCAGCGCGCTGCGTCGCCGCCAAGTGAGCGATGCCGCGCGCCACCGCGGGATGCGCCGCCTCGCCCGCCGCCATCAGGCCGAGCAGCGCCCAGGCGGTCTGGCTGGGCGTGCTTTCCTTGTAGCGGCCATGCGGCGCATCGGCGTAGCTCTCCTCGTCCTCGCCCCAGCCGCCATCCTCGCGCTGCGTCTCCAGCAGGAACCGCACGGCACGGCGCACCACCGGATCGTCGGCCGGCACGCCGGCCGCATTGAGCGCGCACAGCACCGACCACGTGCCGTAGATGTAGTTGGTGCCCCAGCGGCCGAACCAGCTGCCATCGGTCTCCTGCTCGCGCCGCAGATAGGCCAGCGCCCGCGCCTGCGCCGGATGCGTCGCCGGCAGCCCGGTCTGCGCCAGGAATGACACGCAGCGCGCGGTAACATCGGCGGTCGGCGGATCGAGCAGCGCGCCATGGTCGGCGAACGGAATGTGGTTCAAATGCAGATGCGTGTTCTCGGGCTCGAAGGCGCCCCAGCCGCCGTCGAACGTTCCTCTACCCTTCGACTGCATCCCGATGATCCAGTCGCGCGCGCGCGCGATCGCCGCCTCGTGCTCCGGATCGCCGTTGCGGTGCAGCAGCATCCCCACCACCGCGGTGTCGTCCACGTCGGGGTAGTAGTCGTTCCAGGTACCTGGAACGCCCAGCCGCCGGGCGGCAGCCCAGGGCGGCGCACCGCCCAATCGCCGACGACCTCGTTGATCTGCCGGGTGCGCAACCAGGCGCAGGCGGCATCGACGGATTTGCCGGCGGCACCCTCGGCCTCGGCCACGGCGTGCCCGGCCAGGGCGGTGTCCCATACCGGCGACAGGCAGGGCTGGCACTAGGCGCGGTCCGCCTCCGGCACCAGCAGCTTGCGCACCGCCCGCCAGGCAGTGGCGGCATGCGGATGGTCGGGCGCGTAGCCCAACGTGTCGAACATCATCACGCTGTTTGCGATGGCCGGGTAGATGCCGCCCAGCCCGTCCTCGCCGTTCAGCCGTGCCACGACGAAGGCAACCGCCTTGTCGATGGCGCGTCGCCGCGATGCTTTCGGAAAATACGGCTCGGCCCAGCGCAGCAACACGTCGACGCCCTTGAAGAAACGCCCCCAGGCGGAGCGGTACGGCCCGCGGATCTAGTCGCGCACCTGCTCGGGCGGCGTCGCGAACAGTTCGGCGATGCCGACGCCGCGCGGGTTGCGCGCGCGGGGCTTCAGCGCCATCAGCACCAGCAGCGGCACGATCACCGTGCGCGACCAATACGACACCTTGCTCAGGTGGAACGGAAACCACAGCGGCAGGTGCATGATCTCCATCGGCATCACCGGCACCGCCCGCCACGGCACCTCGCCGAACAGCGCCAGCTGCGCGCGGGTAAAGACGTTGGTCCGCTCGGCCCCTCCGGCTGCCAGGATCGCCGCGCGGGCGCGCGCCATGTGCGGTGCGTCGGGCGGATCGCCGATCGCCTTCAGCGCGAAATACGCCTTCACGCTGGCCGAGAGGTTGAAGGCGCCGTCGTGGAACAGCGGCCAGCCGCCATGCGCGCCCTGGGTCGCGCGCAGATAGACGCCGATCCGCTCCTGCAGCGGCTGGTCGATGCGGTCGAGGAAGTGCTCCAGCAGGACATATTCGGCGGGGATGGTGGCATCCGCTTCCAGCGGAAACACCCAGTGCCCGTCGGCGTTCTGCCGGCGGCCCAGGGCGGCCAGGGCGCGCGCGACTGCGGCTTCGATGTCGCCGGTGTCTTGCTCTGCGGTGTCGGCTTGCATGGTCAGGTCGCCAGGATGATCCGGGCCGCGCCGGCCCCGGATCTGATCGCACCTTCGATGGTCGCGGGCAACCCGGTGGCGGTCCAATCGCCGGCCAAGCGCAAGGTTGACCAGCCCGGTCCGGGCCTTGGGCCGCTTGCGGTCCTGCCCGGCGGTGGCGGCGAAGGTGGCGCGCTTCTCCTTCACCACGCGGAATGCCGGCATCTCCCACGGCAGGCCCAGCGCAGTGCGCACATCCGGCCAGACCGCGGCGGCGATGTCCTCGGCCGGCAGGTCCACCAACCGGTTCGCGGCGCTGACCGTGACCGAGACATGGCCGGGCTTGACGAAGGCCCATTCCGCGGTGCCGCCGACCAGCCCAATGAAGCCGGCCTCGCCCGGGTCCGCCTCGGCGCGGAAATGGATGTTCAGGATCGCCTCGAAAGCGTCCGGTGCCAGCAGGCCCGGCAGCAGGTCGGCGGCGACCCAGGGCGGCACGGCCAGCACCACACTGTCGTTCTTGCCCAGTGGGATCGGGCCGTCGGGCGTCAGCAGCGAGACGATTCGGTTGCCGACGATCTCCAATCCGGCGATGCGGCGGGAGAAATGGATCGCGCCGCCACCCGCCCGCAGCGCCGCCACTGCCGGGTCGATCAGGCTGTCGGCGAGACTGATGCGGGGGAAGCGCGGGATGCAGGCTGCCCCGCCCTGCATCAGCGTCTCCCGCACCACCGCGCCCAGCAGACGTGCGAGGCCGGTGTCGGGTTGGGTGTTCAGCGCAGCGATGGCCAGCGGTTCGACCAGCCGCTGCGCCAGTGCCCCTTGCTTCAGCACGGCGGCCACGCTGCGATCGTCGCTGACGAAGCGCAGGCCGACCAGCGAGAGGTAGTCGAGCGCCTTCGTTCCCGGCACGCGGCGGGCGGGGAAAAGATCCACCACGGCACCCGGCCGCGATTGAGGCGTACCGTCCAGCGCACGCCGGTCGCGACGTCGATGAATGGAAACACCGGCTCGTCGGGGCCGCCCACCGTCGCGCGCGATCCGATCCGGTCGAGATAGTCGAACGCCGCCCGGTTCCCCGACAGCAGAAGATGGTTGCCGTTGTCGATGGTCAACCCGAGCGCGCGGTCCTGGTAGGACCGGCACCGCCCGCCTGCCGTGGGCCCCGCTTCGTAGACGACGATGCGGCGCCCCGCGTCGATCAGCCCGAGGCCGGCCGACAGCCCGGCAAGGCCGGCGCCGATGACGTGGATTTGTCCAGGCATGATGGGACCGCGTTGGAGGTCTCTGCGCGACGCCGTCACAGCCTTAAGCCGTCATGACATTGGGGGACAGCAGCGCCTCCAGTTCCGCCTCATGCTCGTAGTCGGGCATCAACCGGCGCAGCAGCGCGTTCCTTTCGGTGGCAGGATGGCAGTAGATCTCGCAGCTCCCTTCGGGCAGCACCGCCGCCAGCAAACGCAGGCGCGCGGCCGTCATGTGCCCGCTCCAGGCCAGCCCGAAGCAATAATCATTGGTCACCATCCCCGCCACCCGCGCCTGCCGCCGGAGCAGGGCGGTCCAGCGGTAAAGGATGCGCGCGCCGAAGCCGACCGGCGTGCCGCAGCGCGCCAGCACCGCCGGCGGCTCGGCCGGGATGCGGACGGCGCGCAGTCCAAAGTCGCGGCCAATGCCGATCATCATGCGCCCGACCGTTGGATGCAGATGCATGTGCTTGTGCGCGTTTGCGTGGTCGAGCGTCAGGCCGGTCGCGGCGAAGGCGGCAAACTGTGCGCGGATCTCGGCGGCAAGCTGACGGCGGATGCGCGGGCGGAAGAAATAATTCACACCGAGCCGGAGCTGGTCGGACGGAAATTGCCCATCTGCATCGACGAGATCGGGGATCGCCCCAGGCGACAGGCGCGCCGGCCCTTCGATCACCACCAGGTGCAGCCCCACTTTCAGCGACGGCAGCGCCCGCGCCCGGCGCACCGCGTCGGCCGCCGCCGGGCCGGCGACCATCAGGCTCGCGGATGTCAGAATGCCATCGCGATGGGCGCGCTCGACCGCCTCGTTGACGCCCTCGGACAGCCCGAAATCGTCGGCGGTTACGGTCAGGCCGCGGTATGGCGCTCGCGCAGGAACTGGAAGAACTCCACGCCCTCGCGCAGGCGGCGCTTCATCATCTGCGGACTGCGCACCATCTCGCCGACGATCGCGGCGATCTTCGGCGCGCGGAAGTAGAAGCGCCGATAGAACGTCTCGACACTGTCGAAGATCTCGGTGTGCGACAGGTTCGGATAGTGCAGCGGCGCGATCTGCACGCCGTGATCATCCACCAGCTCGGCATGGTCGGCATCGAGCCAGCCATTCTCGACCGCCTGCTTGTGCAGGAACGTCCCCGGATAGGGTGCGGCGAGCGAGACCTGCAACGTGTGCGGGTTCACCTCGGTCGCAAAGCGGATGGTCTCCTCGATCGTCTCCTTGGTCTCACCGGGCAGGCCCAGAATGAAGGTTCCGTGGATCTTGATGCCCAATTCGTGGCAGTCCTTGGTGAACCGCTTGGCCACCTCGATCCGCATGCCCTTCTTGATGTTGTAAAGGATCTGCTGGTTGCCGCTCTCATAACCGACCAGCAGCAGCCGCAGCCCATTGTCCCGCAGCACCTTCAGCGTCTCGCGCGGAACATTGGCCTTGGCATTGCAGGACCAGGTGACGCCCATCTTCCCAAGCTCGCGCGCGATCGCCTCGGCGCGCGGCAGGTTGTCGGTGAACGTGTCGTCGTCGAAGAAGACCTCCTTCACCTGCGGGAAATACGACCGCGCCAGCCGGATTTCCTCCGCGACGTGGCCGGGGGAGCGCACGCGGTAGCGATGCCCGCCGACGGTCTGCGGCCATAGGCAGAAGGTGCAATGGGACTTGCAGCCGCGCCCGGTGTAGAGCGAGACGTAGGGGTGCATCAGATAGCCGATGAAATAATCCTCGATGCGCAGGTCGCGCTTGTAGACCTCGGTCACGAACGGTAGCTGGTCCATGTCCTCCAGAACCGCGCGGTCCTTGTTGTGGACGATCACGCCCTCGGCGTTGCGATAGGAAATCCCGTCGACGCCGGCGTAATCGCGGCCCTCGGCGATCTCCTTGATGGTGAAGTCGAATTCGTTGCGCGCGACGAAGTCGATCGGCGCGCCCTGTGCGAGGCTCTCCTCCGGCTGCACCGCCACCTTGGCGCCGACGAAGCCGATGTTCAGGGCGGGGTTCGCATCCTTCAGGGCCTGGGCCACCTTCACGTCCGAGGCGAAGGACGGGGTGGAGGTGTGCATCACGCACAGCTCGAACGCGCGCGCCTGCGCGGTGACGCTCTCCAGGCTGGTGCGCGCCGGCGGCGCGTCGATCAGCTTGCTGCCCGCCACCAGCGCCGCCGGCTGCGCGAGCCAGGTCGGATACCAGAACGACTTGATCTCCCGCCGCGCCTGATAGCGTGATCCGGCGCCGCCGTCGAAGCCGTCGAAGGACGGCGGGTGCAGGAACAGGGTCTTCATCATGGCAGCGGCAATTCCCTCTTGAGCGCGAAGCCGGCCGGGGGGCCGGAGGCGGGCGGCACGGCGACCGGACCATCGGCGCGCATCGCGTGGCCGCGCCAGTCGACACGGCTGCCGGTGAAGCCGCCGGCCACGACCAGCACCGACATAAGCTCACGCAGCGGCAGAAGCCAGACCGGGGCGGCGAATGCAACCCCGGGCAGCAGCGGCGCGAGGCTGCGATCGATCCCGCGCGCCAGCACCGCGCGGACTACCCAGGCCGCCACGAACAGCGCCACGGCCCAGACCGCGCCACCCGAAAGCAGCACGGCGAGTAGTCCCCAAACCAGCGGATATTGCAGCACGGATGCCGCGAACGGCGCCGGCGCCAAGGCGCGGATGGTGCGCGCCCAGCGCAATTCGTGGCGCAGAAGCTCGCGAAGCCTGGTCTCGGGCACCGTCGTCGCCGGCACCGTGTGCGCAAGCTCCACCTCGAGCCCCAGCCCGCGCACCAGCCGCCCCAGCGCATTGTCGTCGGCCAGGTGATCGGCCAGCGCCTGCAGGCCGCCGATCCGCGCCAGCGTCTCGCGCCGCAGCACCATGGTGGCACCCAGGCAGTCGCGCCGACCCAGCGCCCGGGCGAGCAGCGCGCCGGGCAGGAAGCCATGGGTGATCTGCGTCGCCCCCAGCCGCGCCGCCAGGCAGCCCGTCGCTGGCAGCCCCGCATACAAGGTCGTCACGAGGCCGGTGCCCGGAACCGCCAGCGCGGCCACCAGGCGCGTCAGGTAGTCGGGCTGCACATGCAGGTCGCTGTCGGCGATCGCCAGGACCGGGTGCCGGGCGGCGGGCACCATGTTGATCAGGTTGCCAACTTTGCCGTTCACACCGTGCCGCCGCGGATCGACGACCAGGGCGATGTCACGGTCGGGAAACCGCCCCTGCAGCCCCCGCACCACAGCAACCGCCGGATCCGCCTCGTCCTGAACGCCGAAAACGATCTGGTAAGCGGGATGGTCCTGCACGCACAGCGTCGCCAGCGCCTCCTCAAGCAGCGGCTCGGCGCCGTGCAAGGGTTTCAACACGGTGATCGCCTCGGCGCAACTATCCTTTACCGCGTTGGCGGAGACGGGCGGGCGAGAGGGGCGGGAGGAAAACCGCGAAACCAACACGCGCCCAACCGCGGCCTGGACCAGCCCCACGACCGTCAGCGCGGCGGCCAGCCATGCGAGCATCTCAGCCGGCGGTCAGCGCCTGCTGGACCGTCCTGTCGATGCCCAGCGCCGCCAGCACGGCCGCCACGATGTCGCGGGCGGTCAGCCCCGCCTCGATCAGCTGCTTGGCCTGGCTGTCGTGGTCGATGAAGCGGTCGGGCAGCACCATCGGGCGGAACTTCAGCCCGCCGTCCAGCAGCCCTTTCCACGCCAGATGCTGCATCACGGCCGAGCCGAAACCGCCCACCGCGCCTTCCTCGATCGTGATCAGCACCTCGTGGTGGCGCGCCAGCTGCTCGATCAGCGCGGTGTCCAGCGGCTTGGCGAAGCGCGCATCGGCGACCGTGGCAGGACAGCCCGCGCGCCGCCAGCTCGTCCGCCGCGCGCAGCGCCTCGGCCAGCCGGGTGCCAAGCGAGAGGATCGCGACGCTGGTGCCCTCGCGCAGCACCCGCCCCCGCCCGAGCGGCAGCACCTCGGCCCGGGTCGGCAGCGCCACGCCCGTGCCCTCGCCGCGCGGGTAGCGCAGCGCGCTCGGCCGGTCGTCGATCGCGGCGGCGGTCGCCACCATGTGCACCAGTTCCGCCTCGTCGGCCGGCGCCATCAGCACCATGCCCGGCAGGCAGCCGAGATAGGCGAGGTCGAAGCTGCCGGCATGGGTCGCAGCCATCGGCGCCCACCAGCCCGGCACGGTCCATCGCGAAGCGCACCGGCAGGCGCTGGATCGCCACGTCGTGCACCACCTGGTCGTAGGCGCGCTGCAGGAACGTCGAGTAGATCGCGCAGAACGGCTTCATCCCCTCGGTCGCCATGCCGGCGGCGAAGGTCACCGCGTGCTGCTCGGCGATGCCGACATCGAAGGTGCGGTCGGGGAAGCGCTTGGCGAAACGGTCGAGCCCGGTGCCGGACGGCATCGCCGCGGTGATCGCCACGATGCGGGAGTCGCGCTCGGCCTCGGCGATCAGCGCGTCGGCGAACACGCTGGTGTAGCTCGGCGGCCCGGGCGGCGCCTTGGCCTGCTCGCCGGTGACCACGTTGAACTTTGAGACGCCGTGTAGCTTGTCGGCGGATGCCTCGGCCGGGGCGTAGCCCTTGCCCTTCTGGGTGATGCAGTGGACCAGGATCGGCCCGGCTTCCTCGGCCTCGCGCACGTTGCGCAGCACCGGCAGCAGGTGGTCGAGGTTGTGCCCGTCGATCGGGCCGACATAGTAGAAGCCCAGTTCCTCGAACAGCGTGCCGCCGGTCAGCATGCCGCGCGCATATTCCTCCGCGCGCCGCGCCGTGCGCTCGATGCCCGCGCGGGAAGCGCTTGGCCATCTTGCGCCGCGAGGTCGCGCAGCGACAGGAAGCTGCGCGACGACATCAGCCGCGACAGATAGGCGCTCATCGCGCCCACCGGCGGCGCGATCGACATGTCGTTGTCGTTCAGGATGACGATCAGCCGCGAATGCAGCGCGCCGGCGTTGTTCATCGCCTCGTAGGCCATGCCGGCGCTCATCGCGCCGTCGCCGATCACGCGATGACGTTGCGTTCGTCGGCGACGCCGCTGCGATCGGCCTTCAGGTCGCGCGCCACCGCCATGCCCAGGCCGGCGGAGATCGAGGTGGAGGAATGCGCGGCGCCGAACGGGTCGTATTCGCTCTCCGACGCGGCGGGTGAAGCCGGACAGGCCGCCGCCCTGGCGCAGCGTGCGGATGCGGTCGCGCCGGCCGGTCAGGATCTTGTGCGGATAGGCCTGGTGGCCGACATCCCAGATCAGCCGGTCGTCGCGGCGTGTCGAACACCGCGTGCAGCGCCACGGTCAGCTCGACCACGCCCGAGCGCCGCGCCGAGATGCCCGCCGGTGACCGAAACCGCGTCGATCGTCTCCGCCCGCAGCTCGTCGGCGAGCTGGCGCAACTGCTCGGGCGAGAAGTTGCGCAGGTCCGCCGGGGTAGCGTCACGCGGTCCAGCAGGGGGGTCTTCAGCGGACGTCATGTGTCCATCTCAACTCCGCCGCGCACCACGAAGGCGGCCAGGGCCTGGAGCAGCCCGGCGCGCGGCGCCGAAGCTGTCGAGATGCTCGGCCGCCTGACGCGCCAGCATCTCGGCCTGCGCACGCGCCCGTTCCGGCCCGAGCACCGCGACCATCGTGGCCTTGCCGGCGGCCGCGTCCTTGCCGGCGGTCTTGCCGAGTCTCCTCCGTGGTGCCCTCGGCGTCCAGCAGATCGTCGGCGATCTGGAAGGCGGCGCCGAGATCGCGGCCATAGGCCGCCAGCAGATGCCGCTGCACCATCGGCGCGCGCCCCAGGATGGCGCCGGCCTCGGCGCTGAACTGGATCAGCCGGCCGGTCTTCAGCGCCTGCAGCCGCGCCACCGCGGCATCCGAAAGCGCTTGGCCCTCGGCCAGCATGTCGATCATCTGGCCGCCCGCCATGCCGCGCGCGCCGGACGCAGCGCCCAGCGCCACCACCAGCTCGCAGCGCGCCTGCGGGTCGGAATGCGTGTCCGGCTCGGCCAGCACCTCGAAGGCGCGCGACTGCAGCGCGTCGCCGGCCAGGATCGCGGTCGCCTCGTCGAACGCCTTGTGCGCGCTCGGCTTGCCGCGGCGCAAGTCGTCGTCGTCCATCGCCGGCAGGTCGTCATGCACCAGCGAATAGGCGTGCAGCATCTCGACCGAGGCGGCGACCCGCGCGGCGCAGCGTCTCCGACACGTCGAACAGCGCGGCGCCCTCCATCACCAGGAAGGCGCGCATCCGCTTGCCGCCGCCCAGCGTCGCGTAGCGCATCGCCTCCGCCAACCGGCCCTCAGGGCCGTCCACCTCGGGCACCAGCGTATCGAGCGCATCCTCCACGACCCGCGCTGCGCGCGCCATGCCTGCAACCAGATCGTGGTCGGACAAAGTAAGACTCATGGACACGGGCTCATATCGAACGGATCTTCATCTGCTTCGCTGCCAGACCGGTGAACCCTCGACTGTCCGACGCGCCGGCGGACCTTGGATATAAGGATATCGCCACGCGGCACCCATACTGCACGCCGATTCATGACAAGCCGCCGCTTCTGTTGCAGATTTGCCACAGGTCGTTTTGCGCTGTGGCAACGGGCATGCAATGCGGCAGTATTGCGACATGGGCGCCAACGTTTACGCCAGTGTACGGAACCGCACCAGCCCGTTGCCGGCGCGGCAGACCCCCGCCGCATCGGGGAGGCTCGGGCCCGAACCAGCCAGCCCTGAGCTACCGTTGTCTGCGCCACATTGTCCGCCTCACCATGGCATGCCATATCCCAGGCCATGCCATGTCCCGGCCAGTCGCCTACTGGAGAAGCCGCATGATTCGCGTCGTCCTGGCCCAGCCCCGCGGCTTCTGCGCGGGCGTCGAGCGGGCCATCGAAATCGTCGAGCGCGCGCTGAAGAAGTACGGCCCGCCGATCTATGTCCGCCACGAGATCGTGCACAACCGCCACGTTGTCGAGGATTTGCGCACCCGTGGCGCGGTCTTCGTCGATGAATTGGACGAGGTGCCGGCAGGCGCGCGCACCGTGTTCAGCGCCCATGGTGTCGCCCGTGTTGTGCAACAGACCGCCGCCGCGCGCGGCCTGCCGGTCATCGACGCGACCTGTCCGCTGGTCGCCAAGGTGCACAACGAGGGCCGCCGCTACGCCGCCGGCGGGCGGGAGATCGTGCTGGTCGGCCATGCCGGCCACGCCGAGGTGGTCGGCACGATCGGCCAGATCGATGGCAAGGTCCACTTGGTGCAAACCGTGGAGGACGTGGCCCAACTCGACATCGCCGATCCCGAGAAGCTGGCCTACATAACTCAGACCACGCTGTCGGTGGACGATACGCGTGGCATTATCGCCGCGCTGAAGGCTCGCTTCCCTGCCATCACCGGGCCCGATGTGCGCGACATCTGTTACGCCACGCAGAACCGCCAGCAGGCGGTGCACGACCTGGCGCAAGAGGTCGACATGATCCTGGTGGTGGGTTCGCGCAACAGTTCCAACTCGAACCGCCTGCGCGAGATCGGGGAGGAACTGGGCAAGCCGTCCTACCTTATCGACGATGCCGATGCGCTGCGCCCCGCGTGGCTGGAGGGGGTGCGCACCGTCGGCCTGACGGCAGGTGCCTCGGCCCCCGAGATGCTGGTGCAGGGCGTGATTGCCGGGCTGCGCCGGTTCGACGAGGTCGAGGTATCGTTGCTTGCCGGCGTGGCGGAGGATGTCCGGTTCCGCTTCCCGGCCGAGCTGGCCGACGCCTGACCCACGCCGCGTGCACGCCGATGATGCATAAGGATCGCCGCCCATGCCCGTCCCGTTGAACCAGATGATCAAGGTCGGCGCCTATGTTGTCCGCCAGCATCTGGCAGGCCGCAGGCGCTACCCGCTGGTGCTCATGCTGGAGCCGCTGTTCCGCTGCAACCTTGCCTGCTCGGGCTGCGGCAAGATCGACTATCCCGACGAGATCCTGAACCAGCGCCTGTCGGTCGAGGACAGCCTGAAAGCGGCCGATGAATGCGGCGCGCCGGTCGTTGCCATCGCGGGCGGCGAACCGCTGCTGCACAAGGAGATGCCGCAGATCGTCGAGGGCCTGCTCGCCCGTGGCAAGTTCATCTATCTGTGCACCAATGCGCTGCTGCTGGAGAAACAGCTCGATAAGTTCAAGCCGCACCGCAACTTCGCCTGGGACGTGCACCTCGACGGCGACAAGCAGATGCATGACGTCGCGGTGGACCAGCCCGGCGTCTACGACCGTGCCGTCTCGGCGATCCGCGCCGCCAAGGCGCGCGGCTTCCGCGTCTGCATCAATACCACGCTGTTCGATGGCGCCGACCCGCAGCGCGTCGCCGACTTCATGGACGAGACGGTGAAACTCGGCCTGGACGGCGTGATGATCTCGCCCGGATACGCTTACGAACGGGCGCCGGATCAGCAGCATTTCCTCAATCGACAGAAATCCAAGCAGCTGTTCCGCGACATCTTCGCGCGCGGCAAGGGGCGCGGCTGGAAGTTCAACCAGTCCTCTCTGTTCCTCGACTTCCTCGCTGGCAATCAGCGCTATCTCTGCACGCCATGGGGCAAGCCGACCCGCAACGTGTTCGGCTGGCAGCGCCCCTGCTACCTGCTGGGCGAGGGTTATGCCCGCAGCTTCAAGGAGCTGATGGAAACCACCGATTGGGACAAGTACGGCACCGGTAACTACGAGAAATGCGCCGACTGCATGGTGCATTCCGGCTATGAGGCGACGGCGGTGGTCGATGCCGTGCGCAACCCGCTGAAGGTGCTTTCGGTCGCGATGCGCGGTCCCCGCACCAGCGGCGCGATGGCGCCGGAAATCCCGCTGGACAATCAGCGGCCGGCCGATTTCGTGTTTCGCCGGCATGTCGATCACGCGATGGCCCGGCTCAAGGCCGGCAAGCCGATGCTGCCCGAGGCCAGCGAACGGGCCGCCGAAACGGCCGACGCGGCAGATTGAGCCCCGGCCTCCTCTCTCCGTCATGGCCGGACATGTCTCGGCCATCTCGGGCCGACGGATGGAGGCGCCCGGGTCAGGCCCGGGCATGACGGGTTGTCCGAGAAGCCGCGCATCTACCTCGCCGGACCCGAGGTTTTTCTGCCCGACGCCGCGGGACTTGGCCGCCACAAGCAGGTGCTGTGCGAGGCCTATGGCCTGATCGGACTGTTCCCGCTGGATAACGACCTCGCCGCCTGCAGCGCCGACACGGCACCCGATCGCGCCATCTTCCGCCTCAACGTCGCGATGATGCGGCGAGCCGATGCCGGCATCTTCAATCTCTCCCCCTTCCGCGGCCCCGGTGCCGACGCCGGGACCGTGTTTGAGCTCGGGCTGATGCACGGCCTGGGCAAGCCGGTCTTCGGCTACACGAACGCCGCCGATACGCTGCTTGCCCGTACGCCGGGCGCGACGCGCGACCCCGCGACCGGCATCTGGCGCGATCGCGACGGCATGGTGGTCGAGGACTTCGGCAACGCTGACAACCTGATGCTGGATGCCTGCCTCGCCGATGCCGGCGCGCCCATGGTGCGTGCCGCCGTCACCTGCGCGCTCGGCGATCTCACCGGCTTTGAGGCATGTCTGCGCGTTGCCGCCGCGCGCCTGGGCGCGACGTGACGTCTCCCGCTCCGGCCGCACTTCCGCTCCCGCCAGCGGGAGAAGACCGGGATGAGGGAGCCACTGCGCCGCGCGCGCGCTGGCTGACCGACCGGACCCTGTGGCTGATGGGGGCGTTCGGCTTCGCCTCGGGCCTGCCGCTGCCGCTGTCCGGCTTCACCTTCCGGCTGTGGCTGTCGCAGGGTGGGGTGTCGCTGGCGGCAATCGGGCTGACGGCCAACATCGGCATCGCCTACACGCTGAAGTTTCTCTGGGCGCCGGTGCTCGACCGCGCGCCGCCACCGTTCGGGCTTGCCCGATTCGGCCGCCGGCGTGGCTGGATGCTGGCGATTCAGGTCCCACTGCTAATGGCCGGTGTGCTGCTGGCCCTGTCCGATCCCGCCGCCGCGCCGGCCGGCGCCGTCGCCGCGGCTGCGTTGGTGGCGTTCCTCTCAGCCAGCCAGGACATCGTGATCGACGCCTGGCGCATCGAGATCTTCCCGCCCCGCATGCAAGGTGCCGCGCTGGCGGTCTATGTCTGGGGCTACCGCATCGCCCTGCTGATCTCCGGCTCCGCCGCCATCAAATCGGCCGATCTGGTCGGCTGGAACGGCGCGCTGCTGGGGGTCGCCGCGTTCATGCTGATCGGCCCGGCGGTTTCGCTGCTGTCGCCCGAACCGATGACGCGGACCCTGGCCGTGGGGCGCGGCCTGCTGGCCAACCTGCGCACCGCCGTGGTCGAGCCGCTGCGGGAATTCGTCTCCCGCCCCGGCGCGTGGACGATCCTGGCCTTCGTTGCGCTTTTCAAACTGGGCGAGGCGATGGCAGGGGTGATGACCGCGCCGTTCTACCTTGCCCTCGGTTACGACCGCTCGGCGATCGCGCTGGCGAATTTTATCCCCGCCCTGGCGGCGACCATCGCTGGCACTGCACTCGGCGGCTGGTTGGTCGCACGGCTGGGCCCCGGGCGCGCTCTGCTATGGACCGGCTGGGTGCAGACCCTGGCGATGGCGATGTATGTCGTGCTCGCCTACTCGGCGGGTGAGCGGCACATGCTGGTGCTGACCGTTGTGACCGAAGCCTTTGCCGAGGGCATGGCCGATGCCGCTTTCATCGCCTACTTATCGGGTCTCTGCGCCGTCGCCTTCACCGCGACGCAATATGCGCTGCTGTCTTCGATTGCCGCCCTGGCATTGCGCACGGTGGGCGGACTCTCCGGTTTCCTGGCGCAGGCGGTCGGCTGGAAGACCTTCTACTCGCTGTGCCTGTTCGCCGCGGTTCCGGCGATGTTGGTGATGCTGCGCATCCTGCGGCGGTTTCCGCCAGCCGCCAGCCGTCATCCATGATGCGTCAGCGGCGCGCAGTTGGGATCGTCGCCGACGCCGAACTGGATCGTCGGCAGCAGTGCGGCCGGTGGGAAAAGCACGCCCAGCGCCGCCACGATCCCGCCGCGAGCGGCCAGCGGCAGGACCTCGGGCTTGATGGAGGGGTCCTTGAACTTGCCGGTAATGGCGATCGGCGCCGGAAGCGTGCCGATCGAGAAATGCTTCGCCTGGGTCTTGACCCGGTAGTCCAGCGTCTCGTTGCGCAGATCGACGTCGCCGCTGCCGGTGACGACGTTGTCACTGGTATCGAGGATCATCGTCTTCGTCGACAGGATGCCTTCGTGCAACGCCCAGTCGCCGACGAAGCATTCGATATCGTCCTTCCGCGGAACCCCGAGTGCCGAGAGCAGGGAATTGCCCAACTCGAAGCCTGATAGGTCGACAAGCAACGCGCTCAGGTTGCCGCCGCCCGACATCACCAGCTGCACCGAGCCGTTGCCGTGGGCTGCGAAGCTCGCCACCGAATCGCCGGTCGAATCGATCACCGCTCGGCCGCCGAGAACGCCGCTGCCATGGGTCACGCCCGTCGCAGCGAGCAGTGGAGCAAGGTCAACATGCTGCACGCCGAGGTTGCTCTTCAGCCTGATCTGCTTGTCGTCGAGCGGTGTGAGGTCGATCGTGCCGGCGATCTGGCCGCGCCCGACACCGAGTGCCACAGGGTCCAGCCGGATACGCCCGTCGTCGATGCTCAGCACGACATTCAGTCGATCGAACGGCACGCCGCGACCGATGATACTCTTGCCATCATACTTCAGATGGATGTCGGCCGACTTGAGCACCGGGAGGTTGATTGGTTTGGTCGGCAGCAACTGCGGGCTCGCCTCGGCGCGTGCCAGTTCGGCCTTCTGCTGCGGCGTGAGGTTGGGCGTGGTCATCCGCCCGGGCTGCGAGCCGATGACGCCACCCAGATCGGCAAGATCGACCCGGCGTGACGCGAGGTCCGCTGTCACCAGCGGTCGCGCCGGCCGCGTATCGACCTTGATATTGCCCTCCAGGTCGCTCGATCCGACCTTCCCGTCAAAGTCGCGGAAGGTAATGGTGCGGTCGCCGTAGCCGAGATTGCCGGCGACGGCGTAGGGCGGCGTCTTTGGCAGTGGGATGCCAGTCAGGGCGTAAAGCTGCGACATGTCGGGGCCGCTCAGGGTCAGCTTTAGGTCGGCGCCAGCAAAGGCCATCGGGTTTTTCACCGTGCCTTCCAAGCTCACCTTGGTTGGGCCGTTCGCGAGATGCAGGTCGATCGGGTAGGGCTGCGTCGCATTGCGCAATGACAGCAGCGCGCCCCCTACGAGGCTGCCGCTAACCGGCTGACCGGCATAGGTGCCCTGGGCGTGAATATGAATGCGGCGCTCGCCATCCTCCGGCTGCGGCGAGGTCGCGACGGTCATCGCGAAATCGGCCTTCAGCGCGGGGTCAACTACATGAATCCGCCCGTCAGTGATCTGCAGGTCGCCGATCTGCGGCATCGGTGAGGGTGGCCTGCCGGGCTTGGGCAGCAGTGCCGGGAACAGCCAATTCGCCGGATGCCCCTCCGGCTGGTCCGCCTCGACGACCGGACGGTCGACGACGATCTGCGGCACAACGATCTGCCCGCCATGGAGGTAGGCGAGCACGTCCACCGTCACCGCAAGGCGCCGGATGGTGGCGAAAGGCTGAGCCGGGGCGAAACCGGGGGGGTTGGCGATGGTGACGCCATCGGCAATGGCGACCGTCTGACGGCCCGGCTTCAAATCGAAATGCGCGATCGTGACCGGGCGGCCCAAGGCAGCCGAGGCCTGCGCCTCGACCAGCGGCCGGAACCAGTCCCAGTTCCAGAAGACGACGAGCAGCAGGATTCCGAGCAGAACGACGCAAGCGACTGTCCACCCAATTCGCGCGCGAACGCCCCGCGCCATGGGCGCCGGGTCCGCTGCGGCGGATTGTTTCGCGTTCATGCGTAGCAGAACGGGAGGACGGAACCGTGGTTCCGCCCGTTTGTCTCACATCGGCGCGGAGCGCGCCGGAAATCTGGTGCCGGATGTCTGGCCTAGGCGCCGCGTCCGCCGTCGAAGAATTCCTTCACCTTGGCGAAAAAGCCCTCGCTGTCGGGGTGGCCGTTGGCATGCTCGTGACCCTCGGCCTCGAACTCCTCCAGCAATTCGCGCTGGCGCTTGGTAAGGTTCTGCGGCGTTTCCACCGCGACCTGAATGAACATGTCGCCACGCTGCGCGGTGCGCAGCGCCGAGAAACCCTTGCCGCGCAGGCGGAACTGATCGCCCGTCTGCGTGCCCGGCGGAATCTTCACCTTCGCCTTGGTGCCGTCCACCACCGGCACCTCGACATCGCCGCCCAGCGCGGCCTGCGTCATGCGCACGGGCACCCGCACCAGGATGTTGGCGCCATCGCGCTGGAACAGCGCATGCGGTCGTACCGAGATATGGACGTAGAGGTCGCCGGGCGGCGCGCCTTGGCCGCCGGCCTCCCCCTCGCCCGACAGTCGGATGCGCTGGCCGTCCTCCACGCCCGCCGGGATCGAAACCTGAATGGACCGTTCGCGCTGCACCGTGCCGGCGCCGCGGCAGATGCGGCAGGGGTTGCGCACCACGCGCCCCGCGCCGCCGCAGGTCGGGCAGGTGCGCTCGACCAGGAAGAAACCCTGCTGCGCGCGCACCTTGCCCGCACCTTTGCAGGTCTGGCAGGTGTCGTTGGACGCCGTCTTGTCCTCCGACCCGCTGCCGTTGCAGGCCTCGCAGGCGGCGCGTGTGGGATAGCGCAGGGTCGCCTTCACGCCGGAGAACGCCTCGGTCAGGTCGATCTCGACGGCCTGGCGGATATCGGCGCCAGCGCGTGTGCGGGTGCCGCCGCGCCGGCCGCCCATGAACTCGCCGAACATCTGGTCGAAGATGTCGCCGAGGCCACCGGCCGCCTCGAACCCGCCTTGGAATCCGCCGGGGCCACCGCCCTGCTCGAACGCCGCGTGACCGAACCGGTCATAGGCGGCGCGCTTCTGGTCGTCCTTCAGCACGTCGTAGGCCTCGTTCAGCTCCTTGAACTTGGCTTCGGCGTGCTTGTCGTTCGGGTTGCGGTCGGGATGATATTGCATCGCTAGCTTGCGATACGCCTTCTTCAGGTCATCCCCGCCCACATCGCGTGCGACACCGAGGGTCGCGTAATAGTCCTGCTTCGCCATCTCAGCCCTTTTCTCCGGCGCTGATGGACGCCGTGACAGCAGTCGCGCCCGCCTTCACAGAAGCACGGGCGCGACCGTCCATGTCAAACGACTTCCGACAAGCCTGCCCGCATTAGGCAGACTTCTTCTTTTCGTCGACTTCCTCAAACTCGGCGTCGACCACCTTGTCGTCGGGCTTGCCGCCGGCGGCCGGACCCGCCTCGGGCGGGGTCTGGGACGCCGCCTCGGCCTGCGCCTTGTAGACCGCCTCGCCGATCTTCATCGCCGCTTGGCTCAGCCGGTCGCTCGCCTGCTTGAGCGCGGCCTGGTCGGTCCCCTCCAAGGCCGAGCGCGCTGCGGCGACCGCCGCCTCCGCCTCGCCCTTCTCCTGGGCGCCGACCTTGTCGCCATGCTCCGCCAGGTTCTTCTCGACCTGATGGACCAGCGCCTCGGTCTGGTTCTTGACCTCGACGAATTCGCGCCGCTGCTTGTCCGCCTCGGCGTTCGCCTCGGCTTCCTTCACCATGCGTTGTATATCGGCCTCCGACAGACCGCCCGACGCCTGGATACGGATCTGCTGCTCTTTGCCGGTCGCCTTGTCCTTCGCCTGGACCGACACGATGCCGTTGGCGTCGATGTCGAAGGTCACCTCGATCTGCGGCATGCCGCGCGGCGCGGGGGCGATCCCGGTCAGGTCGAAATTGCCCAGCAACTTGTTGTCCGCCGCCATCTCGCGTTCGCCCTGGAACACTTTGATGGTCACGGCCTGCTGGTTGTCTTCGGCGGTCGAGAAAACCTGGCTCTTCTTCGTCGGGATCGTCGTGTTGCGCTCTATCAGCCGGGTAAACACGCCGCCCAGGGTCTCGATGCCCAGCGACAGCGGAGTCACGTCCAACAGAAGCACGTCCTTGACATCGCCCTTCAGCACAGCGCCCTGCACCGCGGCACCGATCGCCACCACCTCATCCGGGTTGACGTTGCGGGCCGGCTCCTTGCCGAAGAACTGCTTTACCGTCTCGATGACCTTGGGCATGCGGGTCATGCCACCGACCAGGATTACCTCGCTGATCTCGCCTGCGGTCACCCCGGCATCCTTCAGCGCGGCGCGGCATGGGTCCAGAGTGCGGGTGATCAGGTCGTCGACGAGGCTTTCCAGCTTGGCCCGCGTCAGCTTCATCACCAGATGCTTCGGCCCGGAGGCGTCGGCGGTGATGAAGGGCAGATTGATCTCGGTCTCCTTCGACGCCGATAGCTCGATCTTCGCCTTTTCAGCGGCTTCCTTCAGCCGCTGCAGCGCCAGCTTGTCGCGGCGCAGGTCGATGCCCTGCTCCTTGCGGAACTCGTCGGCCAGATAGTCGATGATGCGAAGGTCGAAATCCTCGCCGCCGAGGAAGGTGTCGCCGTTGGTCGACTTCACCTCGAAAACGCCGTCGCCGATCTCCAGCACTGACACGTCGAAAGTGCCGCCGCCCAGGTCATAGACCGCGATGGTGCCGGACGACTTCTTGTCCAGGCCATAGGCCAGCGCTGCGGCCGTGGGTTCGTTGATGATGCGCAGCACTTCCAGCCCGGCGATACGGCCGGCGTCCTTGGTCGCCTGGCGCTGCGCATCGTTAAAGTAGGCCGGCACCGTGATGACCGCCTGGCTGACCGGCTCGCCGAGATAGGCCTCGGCGGTCTCCTTCATCTTGCCCAGGACGAAGGCGCTGATCTGGCTGGGCGAATACTTCGTGCCCTTTACCTCGACGCAGGCATCGCCGTTGTCGTTGCGGGCGATGACGTAGGGCACCATGCCCTTGTCCTTGGCGACCAGCGGATCGTCGTAGCGGCGCCCGATCAGGCGCTTGACGGCATAAAGCGTGTTGGTTGGGTTGGTAACCGCCTGCCGCTTTGCGGACTGCCCAACGAGGCGTTCGCCGCCGTCGCTGAATGCGACCATGCTGGGCGTCGTGCGCGCGCCCTCGCTATTCTCGATCACCCGGACATCCTTGCCCTCCATCAGGGCGACGCAGGAATTCGTGGTGCCGAGGTCGATGCCGATAACTTTGCTCATGTGGGGATCAAGCTCCTGTTAGCGGACGCGGACAGCCCGAAGCACCGTGCGCGTCCCTGGTGGAATAGGACTGATGTATGGGCCGGCCCCGGCGGGGGCAAGGGCCCGCTGCATGTTTTGTGGGCAGATCGGACGGGGTCACGCCGGGCTGTCCTGGCGCACGCCGGCCTCGGCCGGCGCCTTGGCGACCACCACCATCGCCGGACGCAGCAGCCGCCCGTTCAGGGTCCAAGCCTGAGTCCAGGCCTGTAGCACGGTGCCCGGCGGCCGATCCGCGCTCTCCTGCTCGGCCATCGCCTGGTGTAGGTTCGGATCGAAGGGCCGGTCCGTCGGATCCTCCCGCTTGATGCCGTTGCGCTCCAGCAGAGCCACGAAGCTGCGTTCTACGCCCTCAAACCCCTCGCGCAGGCTAGTGACAACCGCCGGTTCTCCGGTCTCGGGTTTAGGCAGGCTGTCCAGACCCCGGCGCAGGTTTTCCGCTGCCTCGACAACATCCTTGGCGAATTTCTGAACGGCGTACTGGCGGGTCTCATCCACATCGCGCTTGGCGCGGGCGCGCACGTTGGCCATTTCGGCCTCGGACCGCATCCAGCGTTCGCGCATCTCGGTCAGCTCGGCTTCCAGGGCCGAAATCCGCTCGGCGGCCTGCACGGGCGACAGGTGCGCCTCAGCGGATACCTGCTCGTGGCTGGGATCGGACGGCTGACCGGCGTCCGCGGTCGGTTCGGGTTCGGTTTGCATGGCGGTCAGTTAGGGCGAACGACCGCCGTGGACAAGCCGCAATGCTCCGTATTGCACCGTCAGGCCGTGCCGGCCGTCAGCCCAGCAGGCGGCCGACCACGCGCGCGGTGTAGTCCACCACCGGGATGATACGGCCGTAATTGATCCGGGTCGGGCCGATCACGCCGATCGCGCCGACGATCCGACCGGCGTCGTTGCGCGCCGGCGCCACCACCATCGCCACGCCCGAGGAGCCGAAAAGCCCGCTTTCGGCGCCGATGAAGATGCTGACGCCCTCGGACTTCTCGGCCAGCTCCAGCAGACGCAGCATGGTCTCCTGCGTCTCCAGCCGCTCGAACAGGGCGCGGATCGCGGCCAGGCGCTCGATTTCGGTTACGTCGGACAGCAGCTGCGCCTGGCCTCGCAGGATCAGGCTGCCGCCGCGCGGCCCGCCGTCGCCCGACCAGGTCGCCAGCCCGGCCTCGACCACCCCCGCCGCCAGCGCATCGAGCTCACTGCGGTCGAGCGCCATCTCCTCGGCGACGATGCGCCGCAGATCGGACAGCGTGCGGCCCGAAAGCCTGGCGTTCAGAAAGTTGCCGGCCTGTTGCAGCGCGGATGGCGGCAGGCCGGGCGGGATCTCGATGACCCGGTTCTCCACTTGGCCATCGGCGTTCACCAGTACCACCAGCGCCCGTCCGGTGCCCAGCGGAACGAACTCGATATGCCTTACCGCCCCGTCGGTTTTCGGCGCCAGCACCATGCCGGCAGCCGAGGAGAGCCCGGAGAGCAGGGAGCTAGCCTCGGCCAGCGTATCTTCCAGGCTCCGGCCCGAGGCGCCAATGCGGGCGGTGATCGCTTCGCGCTCATCCTCCCCCAGCTCGCCGAAATGCAGCAATCCATCGACGAAAAGCCGAAGCCCATGATCGGTGGGCAGACGGCCTGCCGAGGTATGCGGCGCAAACAGCAGACCGGCATCGGTCAGGTCGGCCATGACGTTACGGATCGTCGCTGGCGACAGCGACATGGGCAGCCGGCGCGACAGCGTTCGGCTGCCGACCGGTTCGCCGGTTTCGACATATTGTTCAACGATTTCTCGCAGCACGGCCCCGGCGCGCGAGTCAAGCGCTGGCGGCGTGCCCAGCGGCCGGCCGAAAGGCTTGTCCATTGTGCGTGTTGCTCCGGGACCAAGGTAGGAACGGGTGCGGTTCGGGTCAACGATGGCGCACTCCTCCCCCCGGTCCGCCGAGGCTGACGCTACTTCCGGGTTGCTCTATGGTCCGCGCCCCTGTCAGCCAAGGATCAACACCCATGCGACCCTCCGGCCGCGCTGCAGACGCGCTGCGTCCCGTCTCGCTCGTCACCGGGTTTTCCCATCACGCCGAGGGATCCTGCCTGATCCGCATGGGGGGAACCGAGGTCCTCTGCGCCGCAAGCGTGGAGGGAAGGGTGCCGGGCTTCATGCGCGGCACTGGCCAGGGCTGGATCACGGCGGAATACGGTATGCTGCCACGCGCCACCCATACCCGCGGCGACCGTGAGGCCGCACGCGGCAAGCAGTCCGGCCGCACGCAGGAGATCCAGCGCCTGATCGGGCGCAGCTTGCGCGCCGTTGTGGATCGCGCCGCCCTCGGCGAAATGACCGTCACCCTGGACTGCGACGTGCTCAATGCGGACGGCGGCACACGCTGTGCTGCGATCACCGGCGCCTACGTCGCGCTGTCGCTGGCGCTGCGCCATCTGGTGACGATGAACGTGCTGAAGGCAGTCCCGCTGACTGGACAGGTTGCGGCGGTATCCTGCGGGCTGTCCGGCGGGGTTGCGGTGCTCGACCTCGATTATGAGGAGGATTCGGCTGCCGAGGCCGACGCGAACTTCGTGCTGACCGAGGCCGGCGGCATCGTCGAGGTGCAGGGCACCGCAGAGCGCGCGCCGTTCTCAGAGGCCGAGTTCCTGGCGCTGATGCGCCTTGCTCGGCAGGGCACCGCGAAGCTGTTCGCCGCGCAGCGCGAAGCCCTTGCCGTCTGATGCCGCGCCGCTTGGCTGCCGGCATCGACCTCGTGCTGGCCACGCACAATCCCGGCAAGGTTGCCGAAATCACCGCGATGCTGCGCCCCTTCGATGTGCGCGTGGTGCCGGCCAGCGATCTCGGCCTGCCCGAACCGGTTGAGGACGCACCGGATTTCGCGGGTAATGCGCGGCTCAAGGCCTTGGCGGCCGCGCTAGCCAGCGGACGGGCGGCGCTGTCGGACGATTCGGGATTCTGCCTCGCCGCACTCGACGGCGCACCGGGCGTGCTGTCGGCGCGATGGGCCGGCCCGGGCAAGGACTTCGCCGGCGCGATGGCCCGTGTGCACAAGGCACTGACCGAAACCGGGACCGGGGATCGGCGTGCCTGGTTCGTCTGCGTGCTGTGCCTGGCTTGGCCGGACGGCCATACCGAACTGTTCGAGGGTCGCGTCGATGGCGTCGCTGTCTGGCCACCCCGCGGCACCCAGGGGTTCGGCTATGATCCGATGTTCGCTCCGGAAGCCGAACCGCTGACCTTCGGGGAGATGGCGCCCGCGGAGAAGCATGCCCGTAACCATCGCGCGCGTGGCTTCGCGCGCCTGCTGGAGGCGTGCCTGCCATCGAGGGAGGATGGAACAGGAGCCTCCTGATTATCCCTCCGAGGCATGAGCCAAGCCTGCTCCCGCGTGATCCGGACGGCGGCAGGCGCCGCCGTCAGGTATTCATCGCGTCGAAGAAATCGTTGTTCGTCTTGCTGTATTTCAGCTTGTCGAGCAGGAACTCCATGGCGTCCACCGTGCCCATCGGGTTGAGGATGCGGCGCAGCACCCACATCTTGGACAGCGTGCCCTTCTCGACCAGCAGCTCTTCCTTGCGGGTGCCCGACTTGGTGATGTCGATCGCCGGGAAGGTGCGCTTGTCGGAAAGCTTGCGGTCCAGGATGATCTCGGAATTGCCGGTGCCCTTGAACTCCTCGAAGATCACCTCGTCCATGCGGCTGCCGGTATCGATCAGCGCGGTGGCGATGATGGTCAGGCTGCCGCCTTCCTCGATGTTGCGCGCCGCGCCGAAGAACCGCTTCGGCCGCTGCAGCGCGTTGGCATCCACGCCGCCGGTCAGCACCTTGCCCGACGACGGCACCACCGTGTTGTAGGCGCGCGCCAGGCGGGTGATGCTGTCCAGCAGGATCACCACGTCGCGCTTGTGCTCGACCAGGCGCTTGGCCTTTTCCAGCACCATCTCGGTCACCTGGACGTGCCGCGTCGCCGGCTCGTCGAAGGTGGAGCTGATGACCTCGCCCTTCACGGTGCGCGCCATGTCGGTGACTTCCTCGGGCCGCTCGTCGATCAGCAGCACGATCAGGAAGACTTCCGGGTGGTTGGCGGCGATCGCGGTGGCGATGTTCTGCAGCATCACCGTCTTGCCGGTGCGCGGCGGGGCCACGATCAGCGCGCGCTGGCCCTTGCCGATCGGCGCGATCAGGTCGATCACCCGCGGCGTGAAGTCCTTGCTCGGCCCCTTGGCGACGGACTGGAAGTTCTCCACTTCCATCTTCAGCCGCTGGTCGGGATAGAGCGGCGTCAGGTTGTCGAAGTTGATCCGGTGGCGCACCGCCTCGGGCGGCTCGAAATTGATCGTGTTGACCTTCAGCAGCGCGAAATACCGCTCGCCGTCCTTTGGCGCGCGGATCTGGCCTTCCACCGAATCGCCGGTGCGCAGGCCGAAGCGGCGCACCTGGCTAGGGCTGACATAGATGTCGTCCGGCCCGGGCAGGTAGTTCGCTTCGGGGCTGCGCAGGAAGCCGAAGCCGTCGGGCAGGATTTCCAGCGTGCCTTCGCCGTGGATCGCCTGATCGTTCTCGGCAAGGTTCTTCAGGATCGCGAACATCATGTCCTGCTTGCGCAGCGACGATGCGTTCTCGATCTGGAGGGATTCGGCAAAGCTCAGCAGGTCTGCCGGGGTTTTGGCCTTGAGTTCGGCGAGATGCATTCTGGACGCCTTGGTCTCATCGGATGGGGAGCGGAACAGAGTGCTTCGGACCGGGTTGGTCTGGGAAAGCCAGCGGCCTGGAAAAGCCGGAGATCTGTCGCGTTCTGTCTGGGCAATCGGCGGCGATTGTTCGGCCGCCAAGGGGGGAAGCGGCGAAAAGCTAGGCTGAGCACCCACCGCCGTCAATGCGGGACGTGGCGCAGCGGGCACGTCAAGTCAAGGGGGCAAGCAGGTTAAAACGGCTTCACGATGACCATGATCACGATAATGACCATCAGCACCGTCGGGATTTCGTTGGCGATGCGATAGAACCGCTGGGACCGGGTGTTGCGGTCCTCCAGAAAGTCGCGCCGCCAGCGGGACAGCCCACCCTGGAAACCGCTCATCAGGATCACCAGCAGCAACTTGACGTGCCACCACCCGGCCGACCAGTCGACCACCCCCGGTGTCGCCACCAGCATCAGGCCGAATACCCACACCGCGATCATGGCCGGGGTCATGATCTGCTTCAGCAACCGGCGCTCCATCACCTTGAACCGCTCGCTTTCGACCGAGCCGCGCGGCACCTCGCAATGGTATACGAACAGGCGCGGCAAATAGAGCAGCCCGGCCATCCAGGCGATCACCGCGATCACATGCAGCGCCTTGACCCAGGGATAGAGCGGCAGAAGAAAGGACATGGCGGCAGGCTATAGAGGCGGTTCAGCGTCCGGGCAACGAGACGCGATGGAACGGGCAGTCGGTATGCTCGGCAGGGCACAGGACGCTGCCCCGATGGCTGCATAGCCCGCGTCCATGTGCCTGCGCCCGCCGCACCAACCCGGCGAGAGCCTGAATGAAGCCACCGTCTGAATTCTGTGCGGGGACCCGAAAATAGCCAGGCACGCCCAACCGATCGGCCAGTTCGCGATATTCGACGTCCAGCTCCACCAGTGTCTCCGAATGCTCCGAGACGAAGGCAATCGGGACTACCAGCAGCGCCACCTTCTCGCGGGCCGCGCGCTCGATTTCCTCCTCCGTGCTCGGGCCGATCCAACGCTGCGGCGTGGCGCGCGACTGGTAGCAGATGGCATGATCGATGCCGGGCTGGTTCCAGGCACCCAGCACCGCCGCCACGGTGCTCTCGACCTGGAACTTGTAGGGATCGCCGCCAGCGACGATGACTTCGGGCAGGCCATGGGCCGAGAACAATACGCGTAGCTTCATCGCCGCTGATATCTGCTCTCGCGCCGCAGCATAGGCACGGGCGACCGCGACGGCGGTTGCACGCGCGTAGGCATCGTCGGTAGGGTAGCAGCACAGTGTCACCGTCTCGGCCACCAGGCCGACCCGCGCCGCCGCTTCGCGCCAGGCCGTCAGCGAGCTGCCAGTGGTCGTCGTGGAAAACTGGGGATAGAGCGGCAGCAGCACCACCTGGTCGGGACGGAACGCGCGCACCGCTCTGGCCGCCTCATCGCTGAACGGATGCCAGTAGCGCATTGCGATGAAGCAGCGCGCGTCGATGTCGCCCGTCGGCTCAGCCAAAGCCGTCTGCAGTGCACTCGCCTGATCGCGCGTGAGCTCCAGCAGTGGTGACTTGCCGCCCAGCAGCGCGTAGTTCTCGCTCGCTGGCTTGACCCGCGCACCGGCGATGATGCGTGCCAGGAACGGGCGCACGAAGAACGGCACGCGCAGGATGGCGGGATCGGAAAACAGGTTCAGAAGAAACGGCTTCAATGCCGCCGGGCTGTCCGGCCCACCGAGGTTGAACAGCACCACGGCGACCCGCTTGCGGGACGTGGTGACTGCCTGGGCATCCGAGATCGTGGCGGCGTCAAGCACGGCGGACATGCTCCACCAAGGCAGCGACGTGCTCTGGCGGGGTCTGCGGCACAATGCCATGACCGAGGTTGAAGACGAACGGCCGACCCCGCACCGCCGCCAGGACGGCGTCCGCCTGCCCGGTCAGGGCCGCACCACCGGCAAGCAGCGCCAGCGGATCGAGATTGCCCTGCAAGGTGGTTCCGCTTGGCACCAGGCGCGCTGCCACGGCCGGGTCGGTCGCGGTGTCCATCGCCACGGCATCGCAGCCGGTCGCGGCGCCGTAGGCTCCGATCATGGTGCCGGCAAGTCTGGGAAAGCCGATCACCCGCACACCGGGAAAACGCCCGTGCAGGGCCGCCACGATCCGGTGCGCCGGGTCGATGACATGCTGGCGGAACAGGCCCGGGGACAGCACGCCGGCCCAGCTGTCGAACAGCATGGCGGTCTCCGCCCCGGCCTCGATCTGAGCGGTCAGATACGCCACTGTCGCCTCGGTCAGCGTCGTCATCAGCCGCTCAAAAAGTGCGGGCTGGGCGTAGGCCATGGTTCGGACCCGTGCGAAGTCCTTCGATCCGCCGCCTTCGACCATGTAGCAGGCCACCGTGAATGGCGCGCCGGCGAAGCCGATCAGGGCGGTTCCGTCCAGGCCTTCGGCGCGCAGTCCGGCGCGGACCCGCATCACCGTCTCCAGGATCGGTGTGATGGCGGCCTGCACGCGGCCGGGATCCAGTGCATCGACCCCGGCTTGGTCGGTTAGCCTCGGCAGCACCGGCCCTTCGCCTTCGGCGAACCTCAGTCCATGGCCGAGCGCCCAGGGCAGCATCAGGATGTCGCTGAACAGGATGGCACCGTCCATGCGGAACCGCCGGATCGGCTGCAACGTCACCTCGGCCGCCAGATCGGGGGTGGTGCACAGCGCGATGAAGTCGCCGGCGCGCGAACGAATGGCCCGGTATTCGGGCAGGTAGCGACCGGCCTGGCGCATCAGCCAGATCGGCGGCGGCCAGACGGGTTCGCCCCCCAGGGCGCGTAGCAGAGGCTTTGGTTGATCGGCGCTCACAGGGTCCATCTGCTCCGCTTACCAGGAAAGAAAGATTTAGAAAGAGGATGTGGTGTCAGTTGGCCCTGTGAAACCTGGGGTACCCCCGCCAGCCGACTGCCATCCCGTCACTATCCACACGAGCGAAGCCGGGCAACAGCCTGGATTCGTCGCACTTCCGGGATCCTTCCCCAGGCTGGCGGGAAACCCGCCGGATGATCCACCGTCTGGCGCTTTGTGCGGTTCATCCCCGTATTTAGGGCAGCTCGGCGACAAGTCCCGTGCCATGCCCGGTTATCCCCGTTATGCTCACTCGCATGACCGTGGACCGGCTCAACCTGCATCTGGTTTCCGACGCCACCGGGGAAACGCTTAATGCGATCGCCCGCGCCACCACCGCGCAGTTCGAGCATGTCGAAATCATCCATCACCGCTGGAGCCTGATTCGCACGCGCTTCCAGCTTCATCGCGTGCTCGAGGGGATCGAGACCGAGCCCGGCCCCGTGCTGTCGACCCTGGTGGATAAGGCCCTGCGTTCGGACCTGGAACTGACCTGCAGCCGCCTGCAGGTACCGCTGGTCAACGTCCTGGACCCGGTCATGAACCTGCTGGCCGAGCATATCGGTGAGCAGGCGGCAGCGCGTCCCGGCAAGCAGTATGTGCTCAACGCCGACTATTTCCGCCGCATCGACGCGATGCACTACGTGCTTGCGCATGACGATGGGCAAGCCGCTCCCGGCATCGCCGAGGCCGATGTCGTGCTGGTCGGCGTGTCTCGCAGCTCCAAGACGCCGACCTGCTTCTATCTGGCCAACCGCGGCATCAAGGCCGCTAACGTGCCGTTGGTGCCGAACCTTCCCGAGCCGGAGATGCTGGATGAGGTGCACTGTCCGGTTATCGGGCTGACCCTGGATGCTGAGGCGCTGATCGAGATCCGCCGGCACCGGCTGCGGCTCATCGGCGCCGGCAACAACACCGGCATCGTGCGCCAGAGCGGCACCGAATACGTCGACGAGGAAGCCGTCAAGGCCGAGCTGCTCTGGGCGCGGCGCCTTTGCAACCGGCATGGCTGGCCGGTTATCGACGTCACCCGTCGCTCGATCGAGGAGACTGCTGCGACGGTGCTTCAGCTGATGGACGCCTGGCACGAGCGTCGCCGCAAGGCCGGTGAGCCTTCGCTCTCGCCGCCCCCCCTGTCGGGATGACGCCGCTCCAGGCCGCATCACCGCGGCTGATCCTCGCCAGCCAGTCGGCATCCCGCCGCGCCCTCCTATCGGCGGCGGGGCTGGCGTTCGAGAGCATACCGGCGCGCGTGGACGAGGATGCGGTGAAGCAGGCCGCACGGGCCGAGCGCACGTCGCCCGAGGAAGCGGCTCTGCTGCTCGCGAGCCTGAAGGCCGAGCGGGTGGCGCGTGCCCATCCGGATGCCCTGGTGATCGCCGCCGACCAGATCCTGGTCTGCGACGGCGCCTGGTTCGACAAGCCGACCGATCTAGCCGAAGCCGAGGCGCATCTGCGCTGCCTGCGCGGGCACACACATGTCCTGGTGACGGCAGTTCTCTGTCAGCGTGGCGCCAGCCCGGTGTGGCAGCACGTCGCGACCCCGCGCCTCACCATGCGTGCCCTCTCGGATACGTTTCTGACGGCCTATCTGGCGGCCGAGGGTGAGGCTTTGCTTAGCAGCGTCGGCGCCTACCGGCTTGAGGGCCTGGGCGTGCATCTGTTCGACCGCATCGAGGGCGAACACGCCGCCGTCCTCGGCCTGCCGCTGCTGGCCCTGCTCAGCTTTCTGCGGCAGCACGGGCTGTTGCCCGAGTAGGCGAGTGCGGGCGAAGGGGTCGCGCTACGGCTTTATGAACTCGGTGCGGTACCGGGCAGCGAGCATCTGTGCCTTCCTGCCGCGTTCGATCTTTTCCTCCGGGCTGAGAACGGGGGGCGAATCAGTTCGGGAGGTGAGCGGGTCGCCAACGGCCATGAAGAAGTTCTCCTGCCCTGCGGGGGTGCACAGGCACAGCATGTGAACTGTCTTCCCTGATGTGTTCGCGAACGAATGTGGCGCGTTAGCCGGGACGTTCACCGTCGCACCGGCCCGGACCGTCGATGTCATTCCGCGAAACGTGAATTCCAGCTCGCCGTCGAGGAGCGTGAACATCTCCTCGAAATCATGCCGGTGGGGCGGCGGCCCGCCGCCGCTCGGCACGAGCATGTCGATGAGGCAATAGCGGCCCGCGGTCTGAGCGCCGGTCACCATAACCGTGTAGATGCCGCCGGCGATCGCGATATGGCTCAGGCCAGGATCGTCCGTGTCGGCAACGGTCAGACTGCGGTGCGGGTTATCCGCCGGGATCGCGCTCGCCGGCGACGTGAACGGTGCGTTGGGATCGGTCATGGGCACCATCTCCAATGGGGACGGATGACGGCAGGTATTGGGACGGCCGGCATCAACCGAAGCGCGATGTGCTTCTTCGCGAAAGCCGCCTAGATTGGCGTGTCCAGGGAACCCCGTCCATGCACGTTGCCACGAGCCCAGCCTTCAAGCAGAACGCCCGCTCCGCCATCGCCGATGCCGGTCTGCAGAAGGCGCTGGCGAATTCGCGCCCGCAATTCATGGCTCGGCGCGCCGCCGCCGTAGCCGCGCTGCCGGAGTTCGATGCATTGCGCGACACTGCGCGCGACATCAAGAACCACACTCTGGCCAATCTGGACTTCTACCTTGAGCAGTTCGCCGCGCAGGTCGAAGCGGCGGGCGGCACCGTCCACTGGTGCTCGACCGCCGACGAGGCGCGAGAGGCGGTGCTGGCAATCTGCCAGGATGCCGGTGCCCGCACCGTCACCAAGGGCAAGTCGATGATCAGCGAGGAGCTGGGCATCAACGACCACCTGGAAGCCAACGGCATCACCCCGGTTGAAACCGATCTCGGCGAATACATCATCCAGCTCCGCCACGAGGCGCCGAGTCACATCATCGCCCCGGCCTTCCACCTCAATCGCGAGGACTGGGAGGCCCAGTTCCGCAAAAGCCACACGGACCTGCCGGCCGACCGGGTGTTCCACGAGCGGCGCGACATCCTGACCGAGGCGCGCGGCAAGCTGCGGGAGAAGTTCATCGCCGCGGATGTCGGCATCACCGGCGCCAACTTCCTGATTGCCGAAACCGGCAGCAGCGTCATCGTGACCAACGAGGGCAACGGCGATCTCACGCAGACCCTGCCCCGTGTCCACATTGCGCTCGCCAGCATCGAGAAGGTGGTGCCGACGCTGGAGGACTGCGCCAGCATACTGCGGGTGCTCGCACGCTCTGCCACCGGCCAAGCGTTCTCGGTCTATACCACCTTCAGCACAGGCGGCCGCCGGCCCGGCGATCTTGACGGACCGGAGGAATACCACGTCGTGCTGGTGGACAATGGCCGGTCGGGGATGCTGGGTAGCGAGTTCCAGGACATGCTGCGCTGCATCCGCTGTGCCGCCTGCATGAACCATTGCCCGGTCTATGGCGCGGTCGGCGGCCATGCCTATGGCTGGGTCTATCCCGGCCCGATGGGCAGCGTGCTGACGCCCGCTTTGATCGGCGTGGACAAGGGCGGCAACCTGCCAAACGCCTCGACCTTCTGCGGCAAATGCGAGAGCGTCTGCCCGGTACGGATCCCGCTGCCGAAACTGATGCGGCATTGGCGCGAACGGGAGTTCGAACGCCACCTGACCCCGACGGCGCAGCGCCGGAACCTCGCGTTATGGGCCTGGATGGCGAGGCGCCCTGGCCTCTACCGGCTTGCCACGCGGGCCGGCGTCGTCACCCTGGGCTGGCTGGGCCGCAAGCGTGGTCGTTTCGCCAGCCTGCCGTTGGCCCGTGGCTGGACCGCGGGGCGCGACCTGCCGGCGCCCGAAGGCGACACTTTCTTCGCCCGCTACGCCCAGGCCCAGCGCGCGGCACGGCGCTCATGACGCGCGAGGCCGTGCTTGGCGCGATCCGCCGCGGCCTGCGGCGGGGGCCGCTGCCCGCCGACCAGGCGGCGATGCTGCGAGAGCGGCTGCACACCCATCCGCGCCAACTTCAGCCAGCCATCAGCCGCGGCGACCGCACCGCCCTGCTGTTGCGCTTCATCGCCAATGTTGAGCGCGAGTTCGGGACGGTGGCGCTGCTGCCGGACCTCGGCGCGGTGCCGGCGGCGATCGCCGAATACCTCGCCTTGCAGAACCTGCCGACCAGCCTCGTGATGTCGCCGCATCCCGAGCTGCAGGGGCTTCCCTGGTCCGACCGACCGCTCCTGTCGGTGAGGGAGGGGCGAGCCGAGCCCAGCGATTCGGTTGGGCTGCAGCACGCCTTCGCCGGCGTGGCCGAAACCGGCACGCTGGTGCTGCCGTCGGGTCCGGACCGCCCGACAACGGTGAATCTGCTGCCTGACACCGCGCTTGTGCTGCTCCATGCCTCCCGCCTGGTGGGAGCATACGAGGATGCCTGGGATCTCCTGCGCGCCGAACGTGGCATCGATCGGGGCGGCATGCCACGCAACGTCATGTTCGTCACCGGCCCATCACGCTCGGCCGATATCGAGCAGACCCTGGAGCTGGGAGCGCACGGTCCGCGCCGGCTGCATATCCTGCTGGTCGAGGACGAGTTGCCGCCTGCCTGACGATTGGGCGTCCTGCCCTGGAAATGCCGTTTGCCTCGGCGGGCGCTTCCGCTTCTGATACGAGTCTGATCAGGTGCGGGTGGCCCGGATGGAGTGCGGGGCGTGAGCAGGTACGATTTCATCGTTATCGGGAGCGGCCCCGCCGGGCGACGCGCGGCGGTGCAGGCTGCAAAGGTAGGGAAATCGGTGTTGGTGGTCGAGAAGGGCCGCCGGGTCGGCGGGGTGTCTGTCCATACCGGCACCATCCCTTCCAAGACCTTGCGCGAGACCGTGCTGAACCTCACCGGCTGGCGGGAACGCGGTTTCTACGGCCGCGCCTACCGGGTTAAGAAGGACATCAGGGCCAACGACCTGATGGCCCGGCTGCACATGACGCTCAATCACGAGGTGGACGTGCTGGAGCATCAGTTCGCCCGCAACGGCGTGGAGCATGTCACCGGCACCGCGCGCTTCCTGGATCCCCATCGCATCGAGGTCACCGCCGAGGGCGCCGACCATCGCATCTTCGAGGCGTCGAAATTCCTGATCGCCGTCGGCACCCGCCCGTTCCGCCCGGCCGACGTGCCGTTCAACGGCACCACGGTCCTGGACAGCGACGAGATCGTCGAGGTTCCCAAGCTGCCCCGCAGCCTGACGGTAGTCGGCGCCGGCGTGATCGGCGTCGAATACGCCACCATTTTCAGCGCGCTGGATGTCAGCGTGTCGCTGGTCGAGCCGCGCGCCACCTTCCTCGATTTCGTCGATCACGAACTGATCGAGGACTTCGTCCACCAGCTGCGCGACCGCGGCATGACCATCCGCTGCGGCTCCAAGATCAGCCGCATCGAGATTGAGAACGGCGCGCCGGTGACCGTGCTGGAAAGCGGACGGCGGGTGCGCTCGGAGATGCTGCTCTACGCCGCTGGGCGGGTGGGCGCGACCGACTCTCTCAATCTCGACTGCTGCGACATGGCCGTGGATGGCCGCGGCCGGCTGAAAGTCGATCCGCGCACTTTCCAGACCTCGGTGCCGCACATCTACTCGGCCGGCGACGCGATCGGCTTCCCGAGCCTGGCGTCGACGGCCATGGAGCAGGGCCGCATCGCCGCTTGCCACGCCTTCGGCGTGCCGATGCCGCCGGCCCCCGAATTCTTTCCCTACGGTATCTACTCTGTGCCTGAGATCTCCACCGTCGGGCTGACCGAGGAGGAGGTGCGCCAGCGCGCCATCCCGTATGAATGTGGCGTGGCACGGTTCCGGGAGACGTCGCGTGGCCACATCATGGGGCTCAATGCGGGCCTGCTGAAGATGATCTTCGCGATCGAGACGCGGGCGCTTCTCGGCGTCCACATCGTTGGTGAGGGTGCGACGGAACTCGTGCATATCGGACAAGCGGTGCTGAATCTGAAGGGCACCTTGGACTACTTCATTGAGAACACCTTCAACTACCCGACCCTGGCCGAGGCGTACAAGATCGCCGCGCTGGACGCCTGGAATCGAATGGCGCTGCCGAACACGACCGCGGAACCCGCAGCTGGCCTCGCCGCCGACTGAGACGCGCCAGCACAGGCCTTGCACGGACGGACGTCCCGCGGCAGCTTTTGATCGCGTGGTTGACGCATCCCGTCCGCGGGAAGGCCAGCGGCTACAACCGCCCGAACAAGACTGACATCCCTCCCTTTTGGTCTGGTGCTGCGGGCACGGGCGCAATCAAAGGGGACCAGGCATGCCCGCCATCGTCCTGTTGGATGATGACCTTCGCCTCAACCTCGATCAGCAGCGCCTCCGCGCGAAGGAGCTGCGGCAGGCCGCATCCGCCGGCGACCCGGCGGCGCTTGCCCGCATCCGCACGCACCACCACCCGGCGCGCCGGTCTGGCGATGGAATGATAGAATCCAGCGCCCAGAGCTGACGAGGTAAAGCAGCAACCCTGGCGCCCCCGTCAGAGGTGCAACAACCAGATCACGCTCAGCAGCAGGGCGCACCAAAGCGGAACCGCCAGCACAACGCCGACCACCAGACCCCTCATCGAGATCTGGCAATTTTCCTGATCGGTATCACCTCCGCCATAGGTTTCGTCGCCCCAGAGCGGCGCGGTGTGAAGCGGTGCGCTATCGCCGCCCTTGATAGCAAAGTCAGGGAATCGCCACCTGCCGCCAAGCTGCCACGCCGCCCGCAGTCTTCGCGCTTCGGCCAGGTAGCGCCCATCGACTGCGACCAACGGACCGTCTGTGAGGTCTGACATTTTCAATCCTCGAAAAGGCAAGCTCAAACAATATCGTCTCTAATAGAACCGGTATCCGGACGTAATGTGTTGAAGGTCCGACGCCTCGCGCGTCGATTGCAATACAAGTTTTCGTGCCCGTTCGTGTGCCCGCAATCTTGGAATCCGATGACGCCAGCGGCGAACCGGTTGCCGCCGGTTCCCGGACTCTCGGGTCAGCCGCAAATTCCGCGGGCAATTCAACCGATCATGCCAACTCAGCTCAAGCACGCAGCGGGCAGCGGCGTCTCACGGACATGTGTATTCAAAGGGGTGTCCAAGCGCCTGGTATATATACTCCAGATTGTGTTCACTTGGGCTGGCGCCGCATTTTAGCGCGACGGCGACTTAATACAACCAAAGCGTGCTTGGAAGCCGTTTTTTGCTGCCGTGTGACCGGGTGTCGAACCACCGTGTCGCCGGCGTGATGACCGACGATAACAAGTCTGATTTGGAACGGGACGATGCTGACTTGTCCCCGCGATCGATGAATTTCAAAGGAGTCATGTGATGTCGGGCTCTATTAACGTTGCTGCTGGCGGCAGCTACACAATAACGCAGACCGCATCCTACTCGCCGGTCACACTCGCTCTCCTAAGCACACTGAACGTGACCGGCACCAGCACGACTCCGACCGTCGCGACGATTAGCGACGTGTCCGCGGCGTTGCTGGATACGTTTGACGTCTACGGCAATGCCACGCTCGACATCACCAACTTCCTGGGCGTTGCTGCCGGGAATACCTATGACATTGGAAACACCGGCACGCTGGAGCTGGGCAGTGGCGTTAACGTCGATCTTCTGAGCGCGATCGACTTCACCAATACGGCGGGGACCTCGGCAGCATTGGTCCTCGACCCCGGCCTCGACCTCAATATTCTCGACAGCGGCATCAACGGATTCAAATCCGGCTCGGTGATCGATCTGTCGGGGCAGACGATCACTGGCACCAGCTACGACACCGCCGACAACACGCTCACCATTACCACGACCAACACGACCGAGACGCTGGTGTTCAACGGCACCTACACGAACGCCGATTTCACATTTACAGGGTCGGACGTCATCTTCGCCTGCTTCGCCGCCGGAACGCTAATTGCCACTCCCTATGGTCCCGTACCGGTCGAGCAGCTTACTGAGGGTGATGCCGTGCGGGTCGTCAGCGGCGCGGCGCGGCAGGTGAAGTGGGTGGGCCGGCGTCATCTGGACCTAAGACGGTTCGCCGATGCCCATAGGGTGCATCCCATCCGCATCTTGGCAGGCGCTTTCGGTGATGGGTTGCCCGGGCGCGACTTGGTCCTGTCACCCGACCACGCACTTTTCATCGACGGCCGGCTGATCGCGGTGCGCATGCTGGTGAACGGCATGACGGTGGTGCGTGAGACGGAATGCCAATCCGTCACCTATTACCATATCGAGCTCGACTCGCATGACGTGCTGCTAGCCGAGGGGCTGCCTGCGGAGACCTATCTCGACGTCGGCCATCGCGGTCTGTTCGAAAATGCCGGTGTAGCGCTCGAGCTGCATCCCGATCTCGGTGCCGCGACGATGCGGCGAGCGGCCGACTCCTGCGCCCCTTTTGCAACCGAGGAAGCCGTGGTCAAGCCGGTCTGGGACCGCCTCGTCGCAAGGGCGCGCGAGCTTGGCCATGCGCTGCCCGCTGCAAGCGCCACGACGAGCGATCCCGACCTAGCAGTCATCGCCGATGGCCGCCGACTGCGCCCGGTCAGTGCCGCCGATGGCCGTTATGTCTTCATGCTGCCGGCCGCTGCGGTATCGCTGCGGTTGGTGTCGCGCAGCGTGATACCCGCAGATATGCGGCCATGGCTCGATGACCGGCGTCGGCTCGGCGTGGCGGTGCGCCAGATGGTCGTCCGGCATGGCGCCGAGAGCCTTACTCTGCCAGCGGATCACCCGATGTTCGATCAGGGCTGGTGGCCGGTTGAGGACGACGGCCATGCGCTGTGGCGGTGGACCGACGGCAGTGCCGTGCTGGGGCCGCTGCCTGCCCGCGCGATCCTGGAGATCGATGTCGCTGCGCTCGCCCCGGCCTATCCGGCCGAGGCTGATCACCAACCGAACGCGGCGCTGCACCTGGCGGCCTAACCGGGCAACCTGAGCAGGGGCTGCCCAACCCTGATTGGGGTGTCCTGCCGCACGCCCTCGCAAAATGCGAAGCCTGCTGGCGCGAAGACCACCATGGTAGAGCCGTGCTCGAACCAGCCCATCTCCTCGCCTTTGCTGAAGGCCGCATCGGCTCGGTAGGTCTGCCTCGCCTTCGGATTGCGGTCGAACGGCAGGTCCAGGAATCGCAGTCTGATGCCGGCGACCAGGATCGCCGCGACGGCAACCAGCACGATCGGCTGACCCGTCCGGACCAGCGTCGTGCGCAGCACCGCCCGCTCGTTGCGACAGAACAGCCGCTCGACCCGCCTCAGCGCGATTGGATTCACGTTCCACGTGTCGCCGCCGATATGCGTCACCGCGTCCACACGGCAGTCATGCGGCGCATGGAAGCGGTGGTACATGCCGGAGGTCAGTCGTAACGTCACGAAGCACCCAGCACCGAACGCTGCCGCGAGGCCTTCGTCGCCCAGCAGATCGCGCACGCCGTAGGAAAACCCCTTCACCTGCAGCACCTGCCCGTCTTCGACCGTACCCATCGCGCCTACGATCGCGTCGCATGGGCTCACGAGAACGCCGGGATCGGCCTCGATCGGGCGGGCACCATCCTTCAACCGGCGGGTGAAACAGTCGTGCATGCTGCGAAACCGCGTCTCCCGCGCCTCGGTCAGATCGAGATCGGAGAAGAACCGCCACACCAGGATCGACAGGTCGCGTACCAGCGGCTGCTCGATGCGGCTGAACCAGCCCATGAACCGCGTCGCGAGCCGGCGCGGAATATGGTTGGTGAGCAGGAAGTTCAGATCTTCCTGCTGCACAATCTTCACTATCGCGGCGCGCATTGTCATGGGAATCAGGTAGCCCGACTAGAGGGATGAGCGATGCAGGCGGCACAGATCTTCACCTTCGCCGGCGGCTCGGTGGCGCTGGGGGCGCTGCTGGTCGCCGCCAGGACGCGGCTTGAGCTGTCGCGCGCTAAACACCCCTCGATCGCCGGGCATACCCGCATGGCGCGGCGGATCGCCGGCATCATTCCGTTCTACGACTTCGACGAGGCGTGCTTCTTCGGCGCCGACGATGCGCCAGCCGCGATTGCCGCCCGCCGCCGCGACGGTTTCTTCCGCCTTTCGCGGCTGTACGGCGAACGCTTCGCGCGCACCGCGGCGCTGAGTGCCGAGGCGGCACGCACCGTCTCCGACATGCAGTTCACCGGCGCCTATCGCGTGCCGTTCCAGTTTAGCCGCGTCGTGCGCCAGCACCTCGTCGGCGGCTCGTTCATCCAGTCCTCGGCCGGCGTCACGGTCACCGATCTCGACGGCAACGTGTTCTACGACCTGACCGGCTCCTATGGCGTCAACCTGTTCGGCCATGACTTCTACAAGGACTGCATCGACCGCGGCGCGGCGCGCGTGCGCGACCTCGGCCCGGTGCTGGGCGCCTATCATCCCACCGTCGCCGGCAATGTCGCACGGCTGCGCGCGCTGTCCGGCCTTGATGAAGTCTCGTTCCACATGTCGGGCACCGAGGCGGTGATGCAGGCGGTGCGGCTGGCGCGATTCCACACCGGCCGGTCGCACCTTGTGCGCTTTTGCGGCGCCTATCACGGCTGGTGGGGCGATGTGCAGCCTGGCGTCGGCAACCCGCAGCCGGCGCGCGACACCTATACGCTGGCCGAGATGTCGGAACGCACCCTGCGCGTGCTGCGCCGCCGGCGCGATATTGCCTGCGTGCTGGTGCATCCTTACCAGGCGCTGCACCCCAATGCCGGCCCGCCGGCCGACGGCTCTCTGGTGGACAGCTCCCGCCACGCGCAGTTTGACCGCGCACTGTACACCGCGTGGCTGCAGAAGTTGCGCGCCGTGTGCGACGAGCGCGGCATCGCGCTGATCTTCGATGAGATCTTCGTCGGCTTCCGCCTCGCGCCGGGTGGCGCGCAGGAGTATTTCGGCGTCCGCGCCGACATGGTGACCTACGGCAAGACGCTGGGCGGCGGCCTTCCGGTCGGGGTGCTGTGCGGCCGCGCCGCGCTGATGCGCCGCTACAACTCCAACCGCCCGGGTGACGTGTGTTTCGCGCGCGGCACCTTCAGCGCGCACCCCTATGTCATGGGCGCGATGGCCGAGTTCCTCGACCAGATGGAGACGCCGCAGCTCCAGGCGCTCTACGAAGGTCTCGATGAGCGGTGGAATGCCCGCGCGGCGGACCTGAACCGGCGGCTGGCGGCGGCAGACTTGCCGGTCCACATCGACAATCTCTCCTCGATCTGGACGGTCAGCTACACGCGGCCGTCGCGCTACAACTGGATGCTGCAATACTACCTGCGGGCCGAAGGACTGGCGCTGAGCTGGATCGGCACCGGCCGCTTGATTTTCAGCCTGAATTACACCGAGGCCGATTTCGCCGCCGTGTGCGACCGGTTCGTCGCGGCGTGCGAAGCGATGCAGGCCGATGGTTGGTGGTGGGCGGATGCCGCCACCACCAACCGCGGCATCAGGCGGCGCATCCTGTGGGAGATGCTGACGCGTCGCCGGAATACGGCCTCACGGGTGAGCGGGGACGGGCTCGGCATCGTCGGAAAGGGTGCTGGCGCCGCAGCCTTCGCCACCGAACTCCGCCGTTAACGTGCGGTCGATCAACCCGCCGCGGAACAGCTGCGCGGGCGCGCGGTAGTATAGCTTGATGTCGTGGAACGGGTCGGTGATGATCTTGGTCATCCACACCAGCCCGGTCCGCACGTCCTTCAGTACGAACAGCTGGACGCCGCGAAATAACAGGCCACCGACGCCGAGCACGAGCCACATGTAGCCCAGGTGCCGGAAGAAGCCGACCCAGGTGGTTGGCTTCTGGACCAGACCCAGCATCGTCGGATCGGCCACCAGCAGCAGCGGCGACAGCGCCCACAGCGACATCAGCACGATCTTGCGGCGCAGGTTGTAGCCGACCTTGATGGCTTCCTTGTATTCATGCGTTGCCTGGTTGACGACGTCGTAGTCCTTCGGCTCGAATACCAAGTGGCCGATCTGCCGGCTGGTCATCGAGATCAGCCACGCGATCAGCGCGGCCATCGCCGGGTCCTTGAACATCATCATATAGGCGCAGACGAAACTGATCGCGCTCAGCAGATGCAGCGATTGATTGATACGGCTGTGGTGGTAGTAGCGATGGTCGTCCCAGCGCTGCACGCGCAGAAGCTCAAGAAAGCTGGTCATCGGCGTCCTTCCGGAGTTCAGACATCAAGTCGGCTGTAGCGCAGCAGCCAGAAATGCCCGAGCGGGGGCAAGGCGCGGCGTTCGATCAGACGGACAGCCGGCGAGCCAGCCGCCCATGTCTCGTAGCGTGCCCAGGGAAACTCGGTGCGCCAGCCCAGCCTGCTGGTGAGCGGCATCAGCCACTTCTCAAGCGTACCGCGCAGTCCCTGTTCGGCACCAAGCCGTGTGGTTATTATGATCTCCCCGCCCGGTCGCACGACGCGGGCGAACTCATCGAGCGCGGCCTCGGGATGCGGGATCGCAGTGATGACATACTGCGCCACCACCACGTCGAACGACGCGTCCTCGTAGGCCAGATGTTCGGCGTCCATAACGCGCAGAGTTTCGACGTGACGCAGGCGCAGCTTCTCGACGCGAGCGCGCGCCTTCGCCAGCATCGGTGCGGATATATCGATGCCGACGATGCGGTTGCGCTGCGAATAGCTGCTGAGTGAAAGCCCGGTGCCGACGCCGACTTCCAGAATGCGGCCTCCGACCCGCTCGGCGGCATCCACCGCTGCGTGGCGGCCGCGCCGGAACACCGGCCCGAACACAAGGTCATAGACGGGCGCCCAGCGCCCATAGGCCTCGGCGACCTGATCCCGCTCCATTTGATGCGTGACACCCAATTCAGCCGCTCCCAGCCGGCGGACGAATCGACAACGCCGAAACGCTTTGCATGTTTGGAATGTTGCCTCGCACGATCAAACTCTGGCCACGAATCGACGGCCATGCAGGAAGATCCGAGGCAGTAGGTGAAACCGGCCCGATTGTCACGTTGCGGATGTGCGACAGGTTTGTGGCAGGGATGCTACAAGACTCGACCTGAGGCGGTATTGTCTCGCCGAGGACTACAAGCCTTTACTGGTCGTATACAACCACGGCTAAGTCATGTCCCATAGGGGGTTCTGGCTCTGATGGGCATGTCTCGGCCCGCGGGAGAGATCGCTTGTCGGACCATGTCATGCGCCTGTTCAAGTCGATCGGCGCCCTGGGATTCACCAGCGGGTGCTGGGCCTACTATCTCTATGCCCGCCATCGCATCATTCGCAGGAGCCGCTGGTCGTGCCGGCGGATCCGACTGCCCAATGTGGCGCATCCGGTCTGGCTTCGGCCGGGTCTCGTCGACTGGCTCATCATGGAAAGCATTTTCATCGACCGCGAGTACGATCCGCTGTCGGAGCCGCACAACATGGCGATGGACCGGCGGCAGAAGGAGATCGTGGACCAGGGCAAGACGCCGTTGATTATCGATTGCGGGGCCAATGTCGGCCTGTCGGCAGTCTGGCTATCCGTCCGGTTTCCGGATGCCACGGTAATCGCGGTGGAACCCGAGCGGGCCAACTTCGATATTCTGAGCAGAACCGCGAAGAACTTTGCTAACATTATCCCAGTTCACGCGGCGATCTCAGACCGGATGTCGCGCGTCGCCCTGTCAAACCACACCGGCACGCCATGGGCCTGGCGTACGCAGGAGGCGGACTCGGGCGGCGTCATTGCAGTCACCATCCGGCATCTGGTCGGATTAGACAGTCGATACAGCCTGATGGCCGTGAAGGTGGATATCGAGGGGTTCGAGGTCAATCTGTTCCGGGACGGCGCCGCCTGGGTCGATGATCTCCCGCTGCTGGTCTTCGAGATGCATGACTGGCTGCACCCGTGCTCGGGCTCGGGCCATGCGTTCTTCTCCACATTGTCGCGTCACCCGAGGGACTACCTCCTGCACGGCGAAAACGTATTCTCCTACGCATCGGGCTTGTTCGCGACCCGGGCCTGACGATCCGGCGCGGCGTTTGGGTCCTGTGCCGTGCCCGCTATACTGGCACGATTCCGCGCGATGGAAGGGACCCGAGAGTGACGGACACCAGTGGCCTGCGCCCCTACGCCTTCGTGCTTGCGGTCCGCGACCTCGCGGCCAGCGCCGCCTATTTCCGGGACGCGCTCGGCTTCGGGCTGGAATGGGGGATGCCGAGACTGGGGGTTGGTGTCGCGTGGCAGCGTGCGGACGATGCTGAGGCGTTACTTGCACGAGACGCCGGCGGCCGCAACCGGCGCGCAAAGCTACATCGCCTATCTCGAGACCGACGACCTGGATGCTCTGGGCGTCGAACGCATGGCACGCGGCGCGATCGTCCGCGAGGCACCCGCCGACAAACCGTGGCGCCAGCACGAGATGCTGATCGGTGCATCCGACGGTCATCGGATCGTGGTGGGGCAGCCGATCTGACCATGCGTTCGGCAGACGTGGGCGCCGCGCCGCCGCCGCGGGCGATGTCGGCTCTCTGGCCGCTGGTCGCCACCCTGGCGATGCAGACGCTTGCCACAGGTGCTGCGTTCTCGATCCCCGCGGTAGCCCCGGCCGTGTCGCACGACCTGCGCGTGCCGGCCGGCCTGGTCGGTTTCTTCGTCGCCGCTGTTTATGGGGTGGGGATCATCTCCTCGCTGCTCTCACCAGGGTTCGTTCTGCGCTACGGGCCGGTGCGGGTGATCCAGGCGGTGCTGGTCGCCGTGGTCGCGATGTTGTTGGCGGCGTCTGGCGGCACGCTGGCGCTGGTCGTGCTGGGGGCGGTGCTGCTGGGCCTCGCCTACGGCGCGACTGCGCCGGCCAGTACGCATCTCTTGGTGCCGCATACGCCGCGCCGGGTGTTCAACCTGGTGATGTCGATTCGCCAGGTCGGCGTGCCGCTGGGCGGTGTCTGCGCCGGGCTGATCGTGCCGCCGCTGGCGCTGGCGCTGGGCTGGCGCGGCGCCCTGCTCGCCCAGGTGCCGGTCGTCCTGTTGCTGCTGGCGGTCCTGCAGGCCCCACGACGCGTCTGGGATGCCGGGCGGAATCCCCGCCACCGGCTTCTTGGCGCGTCCCTGATACAGTCGCTGCAGCTGTGGCGCGAGAATGCCGCGATCCGCCGGCTCTCGATTGCCAGTTTCACCTATACCGGCGTGCAACTTGCCTTCATCGCCTTCATGACCGTACATCTGACGCAGGACGCGAAATTCGACCTGGTGCATGCCGGCTGGACGCTGGCCGCCTACCAGGTGGCGGGCGGCATCAGCCGCCCTGTGCTGGGCTGGGTCGCCGACCGGCTGATCAGCCCGTGGCGTCTGCTCGGGCTGCTTGGAGTGCTGATGTTCGTTGCAGCTGTGGCGACTGGCCGCTTCGCCGCCGGCTGGCCGGCCTGGGCGGTTGTGGCTGTCTGCCTGCTCGCCGGTGCCTCGGCCAGCGGCTTCACCGGGCTTGCCTATGCCGAATACGCCCGCCTGGGCGGGCTCCGGGGAACCGAGGCCACCGGCCTCGGCTCGGCGGTGATGTTTGCCGGCGTGCTGGTGGTACCGCCGGTATTCGGGCTGGCTGCGACTGCGCTGGGCAGCTTCGCGCCGTCCTATGTCGCGCTCGGGCTGATGGCGCTGGCGACGGCGCTGCTGTTCGTCCGCGCCCCGCCGGCGTGACGCGCAAGCCGCGTCTGACCGAGGCCGACCGCCAGCAATGGGCGCTGTACGCCCAGCAGGTTGCCCCGCTGCGCGGACGACCGAAGCCGGCACCCGCGAACGACCCGGCGTCCCCTGCCGTGGAGCCGCCGCCGCAGGCCGCAGCCGTGACCGCAGCCCGGTCGAAGGGGCGCCCGGCCACGCGAGCGCAGGCGGCGCCGTTGGCCGTCGGCGACAACCCCGGCGGCGTGGACCGCGCCACCTGGCAGCGCCTGCGCAGCGGCAAGCTGGCACCGATGCGCACGCTGGACCTGCACGGCCGTACCGCCGAGCGTGCCTTCCACGCGCTCGCAGCCTTCTTGCGCGCAGCGCAGGCCGATGGTCTGCGCTGCGTCGAGGTCGTCACTGGCCGGGGCAGCGGCGAGGCAGGCGGCGTAATACGGCGGGAGTTCCCGCACTGGCTCAATCGTTCCGACCTGCGCCCGCTGGTGCTGGCGGCGAGCCATCCGCATCCGGCCAATCCCGGCTCGGTGCGGCTGCTGCTGCGACGGCTGCGATGACGCCCTTCGGCGCCCGACTTCGCGCCCTCCGCGCCACGCGCGGTGTCACACTGCGCGCGCTTGCTGCGGCGCTGCAGGTCTCGCCGGCCTATCTTTCGGCGCTGGAGCATGGCAGGCGGGGCGCCCCCGGCCCGGGGCTGGTGCATCAGGTGAATGAGTATTTCGGCCTGATTTGGGACGACGCCGACGAACTGGTGCGCCTTGCGCGACTGTCGGCGCCGCGTGTGAAGGTCAACACCGCCGGCATGACGCCTGAGCAGACGGCGCTGGCGAACCGATTGGCGCAGACCATCCATCGCCTGCCGCCCGAGACGGTGGCCGCACTGCACGCCGGTACTGGACACCACCACACCCCAGCCGAAGCCCCGGCTGCGCCGCGCGGCGGGGAAGGCGGGGTAAGCCACGCCGGCCGCCATGTCACTCTGCCAGCAGCGGCACCAGGGAGGCGACCAGCAAGAGGGCCATCGTCACGTTGAAGATGCGCACCCGAACTGGATGCGACAGCAGCGGGCGCAGTGCGGTGCCGAAGCCCGCCCAGACGCACACCGTTGGCGTGTTCACCAGCCCCAACAGAAGCGCAAGAACCATTACGTTGCGTGCGAAATCCTGGCGGGGCGCATAGGTGCTCACGGCACCCACCACCATAACCCAGGCCTTCGGGTTGACCCATTGGAACGCCATCGCATGCCAGAACGTCATCGGCCGTCCCTCGGCCCGGCGTTCTTGCGTTGGCCCCGATCGGGCAATCTTCCAGGCCAGCCACAGCAGGTACGCCGCGCCCGCGTAGCGCAGCACTCCGTACAGTTGCGGCACGGCGGAGAACATCTGCCCCAGCCCGAGGCCAACCAGGAGCAGCATCACGACGCACCCCAGACTGATGCCGGCGATGTGCGGCAGCGTGCGGAGGAAGCCATGATTCACGCCTGACGCCAGCAGCATCGCGTTGTTCGGTCCGGGCGTCACCGAGGCGACGAAAGCGAAGCCGCAGAACGCGGTGAGCACGGCGGCGTTCACGGCCGTCCTCCCCGCAGCGATTGCGTTACCCTTAAGCGGTGAGTAGCGTTATCACTGTTCTTCATGAAAACAGATAACAGCAAGGCCCGCGTCACACAACACCTGCGCCGCCTGGCGGCCGGCCAGCCGCCCGGCGCACGGCTTTCGTCGGTTCGCGCATTGATGGCCGAGTTGCACGTCAGCCCCGTCACCGTGCAACGGGCGCTCGACGTGCTGGCGCGCGAGGGCGTGCTGGAAGCCCGCCCCGGCCAGGGCACCTTCGTCGCCACCCGCCCTGCCCCCGCGCCCCGTGCTGCCGATCTGGGCTGGCAGAGCCTGGCACTCGGACCCTCCCGTGCCGCCGCCGGCGGCCTCGCCAGCCTGTGCCTGGTGCCGTCCGGCGCGGCCAGGGCACTGAATACCGGCTACCTGCCGGAGGCTTTGCAGCCAACAGCGCTGCTGGCCGCTGCCGCCGCCCGTGCGCTGCGCCAGCCCGGCGTCTGGGGACGCATGCCGGTGGAGGGGCTGCCAAGCCTGCGCGCGTGGTTCGCCGCCGCCGTGCCGGGTGCCTTCGAGCCGCACGAGGTGACGATCTGCCCAGGCACCCAGGCCGCCAATGCCGTCGCGTTCCGTGCGCTGGCAGCCGCCGGCGACCCGATCCTGGTTGAAAGCCCCACGTATGTCGGCGCGCTGGCAGCGGCACAGGTGGCCGGTCTGCGCGTCGTGCCGGTGCCCACCGACGCCGACGGCGTGCGCCCCGACTTGCTTGCCGAAGCCTTCGAGCGGACCGGCGCCAGGGTGTTCTACTGCCAGCCGAGCTATGCCAATCCCACCGGCGCCGTGCTGTCGGCGCCGCGCCGCTCCGAGGTGATCGCCGCGACCGTTCGGGCGGGCGCCTTCCTGATCGAGGATGACTGGGCGCGCGACTTCGCGCTCGACGGCGCGCCGCCGCGGCCGCTGGCGCCCGATGATCCCGATGGTCACATCGTCTACGTCCGTTCGCTGACCAAATGCGCCGCTCCCGGTTTGCGTGTTGGCGCAGTCTGCGCGCGCGGTGCGGCGCTGGAGCGGCTGCGCGCGGCACGGCTGGTAGACGACTTCTTCGTGCCGGGCATCCTGCAGCAGACCGCGCTGCAACTGGTGACGGCACCCGGCTGGCCGCGCCATCTGCGCGCCCTGCAGGTTGCGCTGCGCGCCCGCCGGGACGCGCTCGCCGCCGCGCTCCGCCGCCACCTCGGTCCAGACTGCCTGCCCGCCTTGCCGGCGGGCGGCCTGCATCTGTGGGTGGCCCTGCCGCGCGGCGTGTCCGACCTGGCGGTGGAACGGCGCGCCGCGGTGAAAAACATCCTGGTCAGCGCGGGGCAGCACTGGCACCCGGCTGAGCCAGCCTCGCCGTTCCTGCGCCTGAGTTTCGCTGCCGCCCATCCTGACTGGATGGAGGGCTGCATCGCCGACCTCGCCGGCGTCGTGGACGCGGTTGCGGCCGGCCCGCCCGGCTGATATCCGCCGGCCTGCGCTCAGGCCGCCATCGGCTGCACGCTGGCGGCGATCTCGGCACCGTAACGGGCCTGAGCGATCGACAGATCGTGTGCCGCCTGCAGGCTGAGCCAGAAATGCGGGCTGGTGCCGAAGAAGCGCGCCAGCCGCAGCGCAATGTCGGTGGTGATGGCGGGTGGCCGCTTCCCGGCGATCAGCGCCGCGATCTGTGCCGGCGGCACGCCCAGTGCCCGGGCCAGTGCATCGGCCGTCAGTTGCAACGGCGCCATGTATTCCTCGCGCAGTACCCGCCCGGGATGCATGCGCTCGCCCGCCCGTGCCATGTCCGGCTCCTGTCCAGGCTGTTTCGGTTCGTCACTCAGCCTGCGAGGGACTCGTGGCGAGATTTAGGCGGGATCGGCGCGGTCCGGTGATCGTTTGCGGACCAGGTAGCGCTGGCTGCCCTCGAGTACGCATTCGCGCCGCTGGTTATGCACCGTGCTGGCAAGCCCGATCACCCCGGTGCTGCGGCCGGGGGTCAGCTCCACCACCTCCAGCGCCGGATAGACGGTGTCCCCGGCAAAGACGGGCTTGAGGAAGCGGCTGGATTGCTCCAGGAAGCCGATGATCGAGTCTTCGATTACATAGGGGAACAACCCGGCACCCGGGCAGGTCTGCGCCGCCACCTGAAAACCGTGCGCCAGCAGGTGCGGCATGCCGCGCGCCCGGCAGAACTCCACATCGTAATGGATCGGATGCGCATCGCCGCTCGCTGCCTGGAATGCCAGGAAGACCGCCTCGGTCATCGTCCGGCTGGGCAGCACGAAACGTTCGCCCAGGGCGAAATCCTCGAACCACCGCTGCTGCGGCACCATGCGGTGCTGGGCGGGGTCGAACCCGGTCACAACGCGCCGGCGTCGTGCAAGCCGGCAATCTCGGCCGGCCCGAAGCCCAGCGCCGCGAGGATCGCATCGGTGTGCTGCCCCAGAGCTGGGATGTCGCCCATCGCCGCCTCGACGTCGGCGAAGTCGATGGCCGGCAGCATGGCACGCACCGGGCCGGCCGGCGTCTGGATCTCGCGCCAGCGATCGCGGGCGGCGAGTTGTTCGTGCTCCCACACATCCTTGGCTTGGTTCAGCCGGCCGTTGGCGATGCCGGCGCGGTCCAGCAGGGAGACGACCTCGGCGGTGGTCTTGTCGGCGAAGAAGGCCTCGATGATCGCGGTCAGTTCGGCCCGGCTGGCGGCGCGGCCGGGATTGCCCTGGAAGCGCGGGTCCTTTGCCATTTCCGGCCGGCCCATCACCTTGTCGCAGAACGTCACCCATTCGCGCTCGTTCTGCAGACCGAAGATCACCTCGCCGTCCCCGGTGGCGTGGGCGCCGTAGGGCGCCAGCGCCGGATGGCTGGTCGAGACACGCGGCATCATCGAGCCGTTGTAGGCGTGGCGGTACATCGGATAGGTCATCCACTCGGCCAGCGCGTCGAGCATCGCGACCCGGATATGGGCACCCTTGCCGCTGCGCCCGCGCCTCACCAGGGCCGCCAGGATACCGGAGAACGAATACATCCCGGTGGTGATGTCGGCCGCCGATACGCCGACCCGGCTCGGGGTGTCAGGGGTGCCGGTGACGCTGATCAGCCCGCTTTCGGCCTGGATAAGCAGGTCGTAGGCCTTCTTCTGCGCGAACGGCCCGCTTTCCCCGTAACCCGAGATGTCGCAGACGATCAGGCCGGGGTGGCGCGGCGCCAGATCGGCGTAACCGAGGCCGAGGCGCGCCGCGGCGCCGGGGGCCAGATTCTGCACCAGCACATCGGCGCGCGCCATCAACCGCTCCAGCACCGCGGCGGCCTTTGGGTGCTTCACGTCTAGCGTCAGGCTCTGCTTGCCGCGGTTCAGCCAGACGAAGAACGAGGCCTGACCAAGCACGAAGGTATCATAGCTGCGGGCGAAGTCGCCCTCGCCGGGGCGTTCGATCTTGATGACCTCGGCGCCGAGATCGGCGAGGTGGCGGCTGCAGATGGGTGCCGCTACCGCATGTTCCAGCGCCACGACGCGCAGGCCGGCGAGCGGCAGGTCGGGGTTGGTCGGATGTGCTGTGTCCACTTGGCCGCCTCGGTTTTCCCTGTTCCCCCGAGCAAAGCCTCGGGCGGCCGGGCTGTCAAAACCGCGCCCCGGCCGTTCAAACCGCCGCCGCGATCCCCAGCATGTCGCTCAACGCCGTCGCGAGACCGGGCGCGCAGGCCAGGATCGGATTGCCGTTTGTTGCGCCACCGCCCTCCATGAACCGGCTGCAGGCGGCGCCGGCCTCCTTCAGGATCGCCAGGGCGGCGGCGCAGTCCCACAGGTTGATGTGCAGCTCCACATATGCATCGACCCGGCCTGCCGCGACATCTGCAAGGCCCAGCGCGCCCGAGCCGCCCATGCGGGGCATGGCACCCGACGCGCCGATCTTGGCCACGACCGTGACAAAGTCGGCGAACGGGATGCGCGTGGAGGTGCCGACCTCGATCAAAGAGCGATCCAGCGCGGCAGTATCGGCGGCGCGGATCGGCGTGCCATTCAGCGTAGCGCCGCCGCCGCGCCGGGCGGCGAAGGTTTCGCCCAGCGCCGGCGCCACCAGCACGCCGATCAGCGGCGTCACGTCCTCCAGAAGTGCAAGGGAGACGCAGAAGCGGGCGCTGCCGCGCACGTAGTTCGCCGTGCCGTCGATCGGATCGACGACCCAGCGCAGCCGGCCGGCGCGCGCGATGCCGCCCTCCTCGCCCTGGAACCCGTCCATAGGGAACGTTGCCAGCAGGCTGTCCGACAGGAAGCGTTCCACCGCGCCGTCGGCCTCGGACAGCCAGTCCTGCCGCCCTTTCAACGTGCCGATTTGAACCGCCGGTGGCGGGCGCATGCGCATGGCGATGGCGCCCGCCTCGGCGGCAAGGCGTTGCGCGGTGTCGAACCTCTGGTCGAGTGCGGTCACGATGGTTGCTCCGAACGTGCAGGCAGGTTCAGCGTATCCCGGCGCGCGTGAAACTCTGCACGAACTGGCGCCCGAACAGCAGGAACGCGATCAGCAGCGGCGCGCTGCTGCGCATCCAGGTTCGACAGCGGCTCGTCCATAGAGGCAGACGGAAGCCTCGGCGACGATGGCGTGCCCGAGGGCGACGCATTGCTGCTGCCCGCCGCGCCTTCAGGCCGAATTCCACATTCTTCGCTACGGTGACGTGCGGGAACAACGCATAGGACTGGAACACGATCGCAACGCCGCGTGCCGCGGGCGGCAGTGTGGTTACGTCGCGTCCGCCGATCTCCACGCGGCCGGCCGTTGCGGCCTCAATCCGGCGACGATGCGCGGGCAGGTGGTCTTGCCGCAGCCCGACGGGCCGAGCAGCACGCAGAAGCTACCGGCAGCGACATCCAGCGAAACGCTGTCCAATGTGCTCGTAGTACCCCGGGCCCGGCTGACGCCATGGAGGCGAATGGAGGCGCCGGGCGGACCGGTGTCATGGGTCGGCGGAATGAGTACGCCGCCCTATAGCGTGCCGGGGAGCAGCCGTTGTGTTTCCGTTGGATGAGACATGCGCAGCCGCTGCCAGGGTTGATCTTGGACCGGCAAGCGGGAATTAATCGCGCTATGCCCCTCAGCATCGCGCCCGCCTCGCCGCCGGTTCTTACCGGCAGCACCCTGCTCGCCGGGATCGCCGGCTGGCCGGTGGCGCATTCGCGCTCGCCCCGCCTGCATGGCTTCTGGCTGCACCAGTACAGCATCGACGGTGCCTACGTGCCGTTGCCAATTCGACCCGAGGACTTCGCCAGCGCGGTGCGCGGCCTGCGCGCCGCCGGCTTTCGCGGCATCAATGTCACTCAGCCGCACAAGCTTGCCGCCTTCGCGGTCTGCGACACGGTGGACGACACCGCCCGCCGCGCGGGTGCCGTCAACACCATGGTGTTTTCCGAAGGCGGCATCCGAGGCAGCAACACCGACGGAGGCGGATTCGTTGCCCATCTTCGTTCCTGCGGCGTCGACCCCGAAGCCGGCCCGGCCTTGGTGCTGGGTGCGGGTGGCGGAGCGCGCGCTGTCGCCGCTGCGCTGCAGGACGCCGGCGCCCGGGTCACCATCGTCAATCGCAATCCGAGTGCCGCGGCGTCGCTCGCTGCCGACCTGCCGGGCCTCGGCGTGATCGACTGGACGGGGCGCGACGCCGCGCTGGCCGACCACGCGCTGCTCGTCAACGCGACGTCGCTGGGCATGCAGGGCCACCCACCGTTGGCCATCGACCTCGATCGCGCGACACCCGGCCTTGCTGTCGCGGATATCGTCTATGTGCCGCTCGAAACACCGTTGCTCACGGCGGCCCGGGCACGCGGCCTGCGCGCGGTGGACGGGCTGGGGATGCTGCTGCATCAGGCGGTCGGAGGCTTTGCCGCATGGTTCGACGTTGTGCCGGTGGTGGACGAGGCATTGCGCCGCTTCGTCGCTGGCGACCTGATGGACGGGCGGCTACCCCTGCCGACGCCATGAAGGTGATCGGCCTGACCGGCGGCATCGGCATGGGCAAGTCGACCGCCGCCCAGGCCTTCCGCCGTGCCCGACTGCCGGTGTTCGACGCCGATGCGGCCGTCCACCGTCTGCAGGCGCGCGGCGGCCGCGCGGTGCGCGCGATCGGCGAGGCCTTCCCTGGCAGCGTGGTGGACGGCGCGGTGGACCGCGCCCGGCTGCGCGCCGCCGTGCTGGGCCGGCCCGATGCGCTGAAACGGCTGGAGGCGATCCTGCACCCCATGGTCCGGCAGGAGGAGCGTGCCTTCCTTGCTCGCGCGCGCCGTGCCGGCGCGCCTGCCGCCATACTCGACATTCCGCTGCTGCTGGAAACCGGCGGGCATCGCCGGGTGGACAGCATCGTCGTCGTTTCGGCGCCCCGCGCGGTGCAGGAGCATCGCGTTCGCCTACGCCGCCGCATGAGTGCCAACGATGTCGCGGCGGTGATCGCGCGCCAGATGCCCGACCGCGAAAAACGGCGCCACGCTAATCTCGTGGTGCACACCGGGCTTTCCCGGCATCATGCCCTGCGCACCCTGCGCCGCCTGATCAAGGGACTTCGCCCGTGACGCGCTCTGTGCTGTTCGATACGGAGACCACCGGCCTCGACCCGGCCGCCGGGCATCGGATCGTCGAGGTCGCCGCCATCGAGCTTATCAACGGCCTGCCGACGCGCACGGTGTTCCACAGCTTGGTCGATCCCGAGCGCGAGATGCCCGAGGACGCGCTGCGCATCCACGGTATAGGCAGCGCCCAGCTGCGCGGCCAACCGCGCTTCGCTGAGATCGCGCCCGCCCTGCTGGGCTTCCTTGGCGACGGTGAGCTGGTAGCGCACAACGCGCCATTCGACTTTGCCTTCGTGAACGCTGAACTGACACGGCTCGGCCTACCGCCGCTCGATCCGGCGCGCATGGTCGACACGCTGACGCTGGCCAAGCGGCGCTTTCCCGGCCTGCCAAACAGTCTCGATGCGCTGTGCCGCCGCTTCGAGATCGACCTCTCGGAACGCACAACTCACAACGCGCTGCTCGACTGCCGACTGCTCGCCGAGGTTTATGTGGAGCTGACCGGCGGGCGCCAGCGCGGCCTGTCGCTGACCGCCGAGGACGGCGGGACCGATGCCATGGTCTACACGAATGCCGGGCCGCGCACCCCGCGGCTGATCCATCCCAGCGCGGCGGAGCTGGCGGCGCACGTCGCTTTCGTCGCCCGCTTGCGGGACCCGCTATGGCCAGCCTGCTGACCCTGCGACGCACCGGCCGGCCCGAACTGGCCCGCCCGGCTTTCGGCATCGTTCTCCTGATGGTGCTGATGATGGCCGGTGCCGGCCTTGCCGGCGTGCGCATCTTCGACTCGCTCGAACAGCTGCACGACAGCGCCCGCCGCGCCAGCGTCGAAGCCACCGCCGCGGACGACGTGCTCGACGCCCTGCAGGATTCAGAGACCGCGGTGCGCGGCTACCTGCTGACGATGCGGCCGACCTACCTGGACCCTTATACCGTGAACCGGGACCGCATGGACCAGGCTCTGCACCGGCTCGAGGTGCTGGCGGCCGACACGCCTTGGCTGCGCACCGCGATAATTCCGCTGCGCAGCGACGCCGAGGCGCGGATGGCGGAAATCGACCGCACCCTCGATGCCTATCGCGCGCACGGACAGGACGCCGCGCTGGCGGTGATCCTGACCGACGAGGGTCGCCGCGCGATGGAGGGCGTCCGCACCGAGACCGCAGGCATCGTCCGCCGTGCCAATGCCGAGCGAGAGGCGCGGACCGCTCTGCTGATCGAGCGCGAGCGAGAGACGCTTTACATAATCGTGGGTGCGGCACTGGCCGGAACCCTGCTTCTGGGGTTCGCTGCGCTTGGCCTGCTCGTCAGCCGCACCCGGGTGATTTGGGCACAAAGCGCGCTGTCTGCTCAGTCGAACCGGCTGCAGGCGACCGTCGATCATATCCGCGACGGCGTCGCCGTGTTCGATACGTCGGACCGGTTGCTGCTGTGGAACGCCAGCTTCTTCCCCATCGCCGGCCTGCCCCCCGCACTTGCGGTGCCGGGCACGCCGCTGTCCAGCTTCGTCGCCGCCGGCGCCGGGTGGGATCCGCCGCTCTTGGCCCGCTGGCCCGCCGACACCCCGGACGCGGGCTCGGAGACGCTCAGCGCCGAGACGCGCGTCGGCGAGACGGTGCTCGAGGTCTGGCGCAGCCCTATGCCGGATGGCGGCCACATCCTGGCGGTAACCGACATAACCCGGCGCACCCGCGCTGAGGCAATCGCCCGACAGGCGCAAAAGATGGAGGCGCTCGGCCAGCTGACCGGCGGCGTGGCGCACGACTTCAACAACCTGCTGCAGGTGATTTCCGCCAACCTTGAGTTGATGGACACCCGCCTGCAGCCCGACGGCCAGGATGCGGGCTGGATGCGCACCCGCATCGCTGCCGCCCGCGCGGGCGTCGGACGCGGGGCGAGGCTGGTGCAGCACCTGCTCGCTTTCGCCCGTCGCCAGCCGCTGGCGCCGCAACCCACCGATCCGACCCGCCTGATCGTCGGCATGGAGGAAATACTGCGCGGCGCACTCGGCCCCACGGTGCAGGCCGATTTGGACATACCCGATGGTATCTGGGCGGTGCGGGTCGATCCGCAGCAGCTTGAGAATGCCGTACTGAACCTGGCGATCAACGGCCGCGATGCAATCGAGGCGGCCGGCGCCGGCCGTCCGGCGGCGCTGACCATCGCGCTTGCCAATCGGTTGCTGGGCGCCGCCGCCGCCGCCCCGCTAGGCATTGCAGCAGGCGACTATGTCTGCCTCTCGGTCGCCGACAACGGTGCCGGCATGACCGAGGCGACGATCGCCCGCGCAGTGGAGCCGTTCTTCACCACCAAGGGCGACGGCGGAGGCACCGGCCTCGGCCTGCCGATGGTCTACGGCTTTGCCCGCCAGTCGGGCGGCACCATGAGTATCGCCAGCGCGCCCGGCAGGGGCACCACCGTCTCGCTGCTGCTGCCCCGCACGATGGAGATACCCGAGCTAGCGCACGGTGAGCGGATGCCGCCGGCGCCCATCGCCGTCCCTGTAGTGGTGGCCGAGACCGCCGGGGAACGATACGTCAAGAGCACCCCCGTCATGGCGGCGGGTGCCACGCCCGCCCGCCAGCGAGTGCTCGTGGCCGAGGACGACCAGCCGGTGCGGGCCACTACGGCCGAGCTGCTCAGCGGGCTCGGCCATGACGTGCGCGAGGCCGGCAGCGCAGCCGAGGCCCTGACGTTGCTCGACCGTGGGACGGACGTGTTGATGACCGATATCGGCCTGCCGGACATGGATGGGCGCGATCTTGCCAGTCAGGCCCTCAGCGACAACCCCGGTCTCGCCGTGATCATCGCCTCCGGCAAGGCGCCGGCTCGGCTGCCGGAAGATCCGCGCATTGTCTGGCTGAACAAGCCGTACAGCGCCAGCCGGCTGGCGGCGGCAATTTCTCAGGCCACTTCAGGACGCGGTTAGCACCGGTCAGGCCGGTGGGGCGACCGCGGGGGTTGCCATCTGGGCGCGCCGGGACTGCCACAAGGCCACGAAGTCGATTGGCTGCAGCAGCACAGGCGGGAAGCCGCCATCGCGCGTGACGTCGGCCAGGATGTTGCGGGCGAAGGGGAACAGGATGCGCGGGCATTCCACCAGCAGCACCGCCTCGAAGGAGTTCTCCGGCAGGCCCTTCAGTGTGAACACGCCGGCGTAGGTCAGTTCGGCGACAAAGACGGTGGCGGGCATGGCGGCGGATGATGTGCCATCCGCCTGACCGTTGGCGGCGGTCGCCGGGTTCTGCTCGTGCGCCTCAGCGCGGATGACGATGGCGACCTCATAGGCGTCCTGGCTCGGCTGGATGCGTCTGGCCTGCACATCGAGGTTGATATTCACGTGCGGCGCCGCGCGGAGCTGGCCGTAAATCCCCGGCGCGCCCGGCACCTCGAAGGACATGTCCTTCACGTACTGGATGTTGACCACCAGCGGCGGCATCGCGGGGGCGGCGGTGGGCGCGGGCGTGGTCTCGGACATCAGGCTCTCCGTGGCTTACGCCGCAGGCGGGTAGCACGGCTGGCGCACAACCGCCAGCCGGGGCGAATCCCCAAATGAACCCGGGCTGGTCAGGGCCGCCAGACCAGTGCCTCGGGCTCGGCGCCGGTGGGATCGCAGCGAAGCCACGTGCCGTTCATCACGCTCTGCCCGGTCATCGTCAGGATGAAGCCCCAGTGGCTGATGACCAGCGTGTCCGACCAGTCCGGCAGCGCGGCCATCTCGGCGCGGAAGCGGCGCGCCCGCTCCGCCACCGCGTCGGCGTGCTCCTCGGTCTGCGGCCACCATACCTCCTCGATCGCCGAAAAGTCGTGCGTGGGCCAGGCTGTCTCCAATGCGGTGCGGGGGGTGCCGACGTCGCAGGCGAATTTATAGCGTTCGCGCACCAGCGGCGTGACCAGCACGGGCAGGTCCAGGGCGCGGGCGACCGGGGCCGCGGTCTGCAGCGCGCGCGTGTAGGGGGAGGCGATGATCCGCCGGATGCCGGCGTCGGCCAGCGCCTCGGCCGCGGCCGAGGCCTGCGCATGGCCCAGTGCCGTCAGCGGCGCGTCGATAATTCCCGGGTCCCGCTTGGTCGCCGTAAAGTGGAGGTTGAACTCGCTTTGGCCGTGGCGGAGCAGGATCATGCGACAGCAGATACAGACGGCGCCCGGGCGCGGCAACCCGCCGGCCGCCGCACGGCGAGCCGTTACGCAGGCTTTAGTTGTGTGTGCTGTGGCCCGGCCCTATCTGTCGTTCTGCAAGGAGAGCAACGGATGAACGCCGGCACCGGATTTCCGATCGACCTCGTTCTGTTCGGGATGATCGCGGCCTTCCTGGTGCTGCGGCTGCGCAGCATCCTGGGCAGGCGCACGGGGTTCGAGCGGCCGCCGCAGCCGTATCAGCCGATGCAACCCAACACGGCTGCCCCGGTCATCGACGCGAAGGCCGAGCCGGTGCCGCAGTCGCCTGCCCGTGCGGTTCCGGACCCGGCCGGTCCGGTGGGCCAGACCCTCGCGCGGATGCAGGCGGTCGACCGGAAGTTTGCTCCGGCCGGCTTCCTCGATGGCGCTGAAAAGGCCTTCGCGATGATCGTCGGCGCCTTTGCTGGCGGTGATCGCGTGGCGCTGCGCCCGCTGTTGTCGGACGACACCTACCGCGCCTTCGAAACCGCGATCGCGGGGCGGGAGGCGGCGGGCCAGACTCAGATCAGCGATTTGCGCGGCATCCAGTCCGCCACCATCGAGGCGGCGGAGCTGCGCGGCACGGTGGCGCAGATCACCGTCCGTTTCGTGTCGGATCAGGTCAGCCTGACCCGCGACAAGGACGGCAAGGAGGTTTCGGGCACCGACGCGGTGACGGAGCTGACGGATCTGTGGACATTTGAGCGCGACCTTTCGGCGAGCGATCCCACCTGGCGCCTGGTGGCCGCGCGCAGCGCCTAGCCCCGACGCTGCGCCCTGCCGTGCGCTTGGAAGACCGCATCGACAACTATGTCCGCACGACGGGTTTCCCCCGCAGCCTGTTCCTGTCCGAGGACGGCCGCGTGGTCGGCACCTGGATCATGGGGAACGATTACCGCGTGAAGTCATCGTACTACGGGGGCTATCCGGCTGGTTATCTTCGGCGCATCGGTGCGTTGTTCCCGGACAAGCGGCGGGTGCTGCACCTGTTCAGCGGCAAGGTGGATCTGGCGGCGCTGCCCGGCGACACAGTCGACATCAACGCCGAACTTGGCCCTACCTACGTGGACGACGCGCAAACCCTGGGCAAAGTTCCGCTTGAAACCTATGACCTGATCCTGGCTGATCCGCCCTACAGCATCGAGGACGCCGAGCGGTATCAGACCACGATGATCCGACGGAACGCCGTGATGCGCTCGCTTCAGGGCGTGGCGGCCGGCACGCATGTGGTGTGGCTCGATCAGGTGCTCCCGATGTATCGCAAGGATGCGTTCGCAATCGATGGGGTCATCGGGATGGTAAAATCAACCAACCATCGTTTCCGTGTCGTCACCATATTTCGCCGGCTCGACGCCGGGCAGCCGCTCGGCCTTGCCGCCGGCTGACGCACCGGCCAGGCGAGCAGCCGGTCGGCGAGAAAAGCCGTCACTCGGTCGGCCATATCACCTCGGGCAGCTTCAGCAACGGGACCTGGCGCATCGACAGCGTGCGGTCCTGCAGGGTCAGAGGCACCTCGACCTCAGGTGGGCCGCCGCCCTCCGGCGTTGTTGCCAGCAGCGACAGGACCGCCTTCGCCGCAATTGCTGCGCCCGGCGTCATCACGTGGTCGCTGGCCAGCGCGTCAAGCGACTCGGCGAAACCGATCAGCCGCATATGCCCGGTGCCCATCGGCTGGAGCCGCGCATCCAACGCCAGCGTCGCCCCCCCGGACGCACCGAGCGGCCCCCAGCCCATCGCCATGTGCTCCACCGTGAGCGTCCCGCCGCCATCCCGCCACGCGGCGGCACGCGCCGCCAGACTGGTTTGCAGCGGCATAGGGCCGGTGACCGCGCCCTCGACCGACAGCGACGATAACCGGCTGCCCAGGGCCCAGCGGCGGTCCTCGGGCAGGTTGATCGCCTCGGTGCTCAACCGGTAGCTCAGTGCCGGCTGACCGGAGGTCGCGTCCGGCGTGATCGCTCCGTCGAACTGAACCAGGCCCACGGTCAGCATCGCGGACGGCGGCGCGCCCGGCGTGCCTAACCGCAGGTCGTGCGCGGTAAAGGACACCTGGCGCGGGGGCTGATCCTGCTGCAGCGGCAGCAGCGCCACCATGCTGGCCGCGGTGCCGGCGAACACCGGCAGCGCGCCCAGCCTCAGGCGCTGTGGTCCTTCGGCGCGCAACTGCAGCGTGCCTGGCGACAGCATATCGACGCGCAGTTCCAGCCGCGTGACTGTGCCATGCGAGGCCGCCGGGGATGTCCGCCGTGCCGCCCTCCACCACCACGTCCGGAATACTCGCGGTTGCCGATAGCGGCCAGCCGCCATAGGTGGCCGGCCCGGCGCGAGCGGTCCACCCGCCGGCGCGGAGCTGTGCCAGGAACGCCGCGAACCCGGCGTCCAACTGGCCCGCCTCGTAGCGCCAGAACGCGGCTTGCGCGCCGGCCAGCAGCAGCGCGCCGGCCAACGGCATGATCCACAGCCTGCGGCGCATGATGGGTCCCTTCGTCGTCCGTCGCGGGCTGCGCTGTGCCGTAAACCGGCTGCGAAGGCAAACCGGTCTGCCCCCCGCCCATCCGCTTCATCCCCATCCTGCGCCATCGATATGAAAAGGCGCTAACCAGCTAAATTTCTCAACCTTATCAGCATTGTAAATTCTCGAGTTACCGCGCCGTCGAAAGCTGGAGAAAGCTCGGCCCACAGAGTTATCCACAGTCCCCGCCAGCGCTGACGAGATTACGGATCCGCTCGTCCAGCGCCGCCATCAGCGCCTCGCGCGGCATTCCTGGCGGCAGCGGCGGATGCACCACGATGTTGATGACGCCCGGGTATTTGTGGAACGCCCGGCGGCTCCAGCAGCGTCCCGAATCGGTGGCGACCGGGATGACCGGCAGCCGGGTGCGCGCGGCGAGCGCGGCGACGCCGGGTTGCAGCGGCAGCCGCACGCCGGGCCTGGCCCGGGTACCCTCGGGGAAGATAACCACCTGCCGCTCCTCCCGCACCGCGCGATCCGCCTCGCGCAGCAGATGGCGCAGCGCCGTGGCGCCCCCGGAGCGGTCCACCACGATCATGCCGGTGCGCGGGATCAGCCAGCCGAACAGCGGGATGCGCACGAGTTCCTGCTTGAGCACGTAGCAGGCACGCGGCAGCAGAGTCAGCCACACCATCGTATCGAAGGCCGACTGATGCGCCGAGGCGATCAGCGCGGCGCCCCCCGCCGGCAGATTGTCCCGCCCGATCAGCCGGATTTCGATGCGGCAGATGCGCGAGAGGCCGAACATGACGATTCGCGCCCAGAAGCCACCCAAGGCTAGCATCCGGTGTGGTGCCACGAGCGCCACCAGCGTCCCCGGGACGGTGATCAGTAGGCTGGCGCCAAAGAACCACACGTTGAACAAGACGGAGCGCAGGAAGGTCACCCGGCGTGTGCCTCGTCAGCCCGCGCATTGTCCTGGTGCGCCGCGTCGTCGGTCGGTGCGGCTCGATGTGGCCCGATATCGGCCGGTCCGGAATCGGGCGCGCGGTCGGGCTGCATGGGCGTCGCGTGCGCTGCGTCGCTGCGTGCGTGCAGCGTCGGCACCAGGGCCGTCAGGTCGAGCGAGGCCGCAAGGAATTTGATGTATTCCTCGGCCATCAGCCGGAGCCGCGTGGCCCGGCCGCCGTCGTCGCGCAGCACGTGCGGCGTCACCGGCACCGGGTAGAGCGTCAGCCAGGGCGCCGCCCGGGCGATCTCGGTCAGCGCACGCGGCATGTGATAGAGCGCGGTTACCACGATCACCGTATGGATGCCGTTGGCCCGTGCCCACGCCGCGGTCTCGGTGGCGTTGCCGCGCGTCGTGGTCGCGTCGCGCCCCAACGTGACCCGGTCGGCGATCGGCGCCGGGTCGACGCCTGCCAAGTGCGCCAGCGTCGCCAGTTCCACGTTGCCGCCGGCCCCCGACACCAGCAGGTGTCGTGCGCGGCCCGCCGCCAGCAGGCGCAGCGCCGTCTCCACACGGTCCGCACCGCCGGTCAGCGCGACGATGCCGTCGGCTTGGGGCGGCGGGGGCAGCTTGTGGCTGGCGACCGAGACGAACCAGACGAAGCCCACCGCCCCGGCGGCCACGCCGGCGCCGGCCAGCATCGCGAACAGGCGCAATGCGCGTCTCATGGCAACCGGCGCAGCCAGCGCCGCACCGTGCCCTGCGCGGTCAGGAAGCCGATGGCGGCGGCGACCAACGGCAGCGCTGGCAGCGCCACCCAGAGCCCGGCCGGCAGCGCCGCCAACGCATCGCTCGCCGCCGCCTCGGCCTCGGCCCCCGGCGCGAAGGGCGCACTCAGACGCGCCAGCCCGAGCAGCACTGGCAGCGCAAGGGCGGCACCCGCCAGGGCACCGACCGTCGCCAGCATCGTGGCTCGTCCCGCAAAGCGGGCGGCGATGTAGCCGTCCGTCGCCCCCAGCCCGTGCACGATCTCGATCGCATCCCGCCGGGAGGTCAGCCCGGCGCGGGTCGCCACCGCGATCACCGAAACGGCGACCCCCGCCACCACCAGAAGCGCCACGGCGGCGCAGGCTTGCAGGCTGCGCGCCAATGCTGCCAGGCGGTTGATCCAGATATCGTGGCTCTCGGTCAGCGTGCCCGGCGCCACCTGGGCGAGCCGCCGCTCCAGCGCGTCGAGATCGGGGCCCTCCACCGAAAGGTGCACCTGCACCACCGCAGGCAGCGGGATCGACAGCCGCTCGATACCGCCGCCCAGCCAGGGCCGCAGCAGATCGTCCACCTGTTCCTGCGTCAGTGCCCGTGCGTCCGCGATTCCGGGTGTGCCGTTGAGCAGCGTCACCACCCGATCGAGGCGGGTGCCGCTGCCCTCGGCCGCCGGGTCGTCAGGGTGCGGCACCTGCACCGTCATCGCCGCCTCGGCACCCAGCCGCCAATGCTCGGCGAGGCTCGCGGCCGCGACCCAGCCGCCCAGCGCCAGTGCCGCCAGGAAGGCCATCGCGCCCACCAGGAAAGGCAGCATCCGGTCCGATACCGCCCGCCGCAGGCCAAGCTCGTCGAAGCCCGCCGGGCGCAGGCGGCGCGATGGGCTGGCGTTGCTTGCCTCCCGGGCCATGGCTCAGGACAACGCGTCGATATCGATGCGCGTATCGCGCATCGGGTCGGGCCGCGGTGGCATGGCGCGGGGGGGCACCAGCCTGCCGTGGTGCAGCCGCAGCGCGGGTGCGGGGTGCCGCGCGACGAGCGCGTCGTTGTGGGTCGCGACGACGACGGTGGTGCCCAGCCGGTTCATCTCCTGGAACAGCTGCATCAGCCGTTCGGCCTGAACCTCGTCGAGATTGCCGGTCGGCTCATCGGCCAGCAGCAGGCGGGGCCGGCCGATCACCGCGCGCGCGATGGCGACGCGCTGCTGCTCGCCGCCCGACATCTCGGCGGGCCGCGCCTCCGCGCGTCTCGACAGCCCGACCCAGCGCAGCATCTCGGTCACGTCGGCCTGAATCTGGCCCTCCGGACGGCCAGCGAGGCGCAGTGGAAGCGCCACGTTGTCGAACGCCGAGAGGTGCGGGAGCAGCCGAAAATCCTGGAACACCACGCCGATCCGGCGGCGCAGCCGCGGCAGGCTGCGGCGGCGCGCCTCCCCCACATCGGTGCCCAGCACCACGATCCGGCCGCGGCTTGGCCGCACTGCGAGGTACATGAGCCGCAGCAGGCTGGTCTTGCCCGCGCCCGACGGGCCAAGCAGCCAGCGGAAGCCGCCCTCGGGCAGCGCGAAGGTCAGGTCGTGCAGCACCTCGGCGGCCGGCGCCTGCCCGGCGCGGCCATAGCGCAGGCCGACATCCTCGAATCGCACCATCGCGGTCCCGTCCGTGGCCATCCTGCCGTCCCGAAGCACCGCTCCGTCCGGGGACGCCGATTCGCCGCCACCGAAACCGCAGGATGCACCAAAATCCGATGCTTGTGGGATCGTTGCCCCAGTGTTCTGCCCCTGACATTCGTAGGCGAAATTCAGTGGCGCGACACCAACCCACATTAACGCACCGCATCGCGCAGCGCGGCCCCCGCGGCCAGCGGGCACAGCGGCAGCGCCGCCGCCAGCAACGCGGCCAGGATCAGCAGTTCGGGCGCAGGGTCGTTGCCGGTGGCCACGGCGTCGGACGCGGCGGCGCCGAAGATCAGCACCGGGGTCGCCAACGGCAGCAGCAGAAGCGGGAGCAGCACCCCGCCGCGCCGGGCGCCCAGCACGATGGCTGCCCCCATTGCGCCCAGCAGAGACAACACCAGCGTGCCTGGCAGCAGTCCCGCCAGCAGCGCCGGCACCGCCGCCGGCTCAAGCCGCAGCATCACCGCCACCGGCCCGGCGGCCAGCAGCAGCGGCAGCCCGGTCGCCAGCCAGTGCGCCGCCGCCTTCGCCGCTGCGATCATCGAGGCGGGCAGCCCGCACATCAGCAACTGATCGAGCGAGCCGTCCTCGAAATCCGCGCCGAACAGCCGATCGAGCGGCAGCAATGCGGCCAGCAGAGCGCAGACCCAGACGATGCCGGGCGCGATCTTGCCCAGCGTGTCCGGCGATGGGCCGACTGCCAGCGGAAACAGCGCGGCGGCCAGGACGAAGAACAGCAGCGCGGCCAGCGTGTCGGCGCCGTGGCGCAGCGACAGCCGCAGCTCCCGCACCAGCACGGCGGCAAAGCAGGCGGCGGCCGAGGGCGCCGTATCCTTGATTGGTGCGGCCGGCGCGCCTATACGGCCCCCCTTGCGCGGCCGGTCGGGATCGGCGGCGCCTTCAGGAGCAGCAGCGATGAGATCCGGCATCCACCCCGACTATCACGAAATCACCGTCATCATGACCGACGGCACCACCTTCACCACGCGGTCCTGCTACGGCAAGCCCGGCGACACGCTGCGCCTGGACATCGACCCGAAATCGCACCCGGCGTGGACGGGCGTGCAGCGCATCATGGACACCGGCGGCCAAGTGGCCAAGTTCAACAAGAAGTTCGCCGGTCTGGGCGTGCGAAAGTAGCACGCCGGCCCCGGTCATCCCGGCCCCGGCGTCCAGATCGCACGTCGCCATACGCTTTGCGCAACGCCGCCCCTCTTGAAACCGGGGGCGGCGTTTTCCAATTCTGGGGTGTCCGGGACGCCCAGATGGGGTTCCGGGGACTGAAACGGGCCGGCCCGCCGGGCGGCCCTTGTAATTGAACCTTGCTCCTGCAGGAGGTTTGCATGACCGGATACGATTTCGCCCCGCTTTTCCGCACCGCGATCGGTTTCGACCGTCTCGCCCGCCTTGCGGACACCGCCGCTTCCGCCGCCGAGGCGTCGTCCTACCCGCCCTACAACATCGAGAAGACCGGCGAGGATACATACCGCCTGACCATGGCGGTCGCCGGCTTTGGCCCCGATGACATCGAACTGGTGGTGAAGGACAACACTCTGGTGGTATCCGGCCGTGTCGCCAACGAGACGACGAAGTCCGAGGTACTCTACCGCGGCATCGCCGGCCGCGCGTTCGAGCGTCGCTTCGTGCTCGCCGACCACATCGTCGTGGACGGCGCCGACCTGCGCAACGGGCTCCTCTATGTCGGCCTGAAGCGTGTGGTGCCCGAAGCGCTGAAGCCCCGTCGCATTGCCATCGGGGGCGCCGCCGCCCCGGCGATCGCCAACGACGGACAGGCCCGGGACGCGCAGGCGGCTTGACCTCTCGTCGCTGACCAAGTCTGGAAGGGGGCCGGGTGACCGGCCCTTTTTTTGTTGCAACCCCGCGGGAGCCGATGCAGCCGAACTGGACCCGCCGCCTTCTCCCGATTGCCTGCGGCCTGTCCGTTCTCGGCATTGCGACGGCATGTGTCCCGTCCGTGCCCAGCGCCGGGTTTGCCGGTCGTGTCGACATCGGCGCGGGTCGCGCGGGTCGGAGGATGTATCTGGAATGCCGCGGCACAGGATTGCCGACCGTCGTTCTCGTGGCCGGTCTGCGCGCATCCGCCGACGACTGGGATACCCCGGTGGCAGCGTCGCCAACGGTGTTCGCCGGCGTCGCCAGGGTCACGCGCGTATGCGCCTATGATCGCCCGGGAACGCCGGTCGGCGAGCATCCCAGCCGCAGTGATCCGGTGCGGCAACCAACGACGGCGGCGGACGCGGTCGGCGACCTGCACAGCCTGCTTGCGGCTGCGCACGAACCGGCGCCTTACGTGCTGGTGGGCCATTCCTATGGCGGCCTGATCGCCAAGCTCTACGCACAGACCTATCCGCACGACGCTGCAGGGCTAGTGCTCGTCGACGCGCTCACGGAAGGGCTCCAGGACGCGGAGACGTCGGCGCAGTGGGCGACGCAACGGGTTCTGATTGAGGGCAACATCGCCGACAGCGTCACCCTCTATCCGGCATTGGAACGGATCGATCCAGACCGCAGTTTCGATCAGGTTAGGGCCGCGCCGCCCCTGCAGCCGCTTCCGCTCATTGTCCTCTCGGCGGACCAGCCGTGGGGCCCTCAAATTCCGGCGCTGATCGCCAACGGCACGTTGCCGCCGGGTATTCCACACGACGCCGGTTACGTCACGGATGCCGCGCAAAAAGTGGCGCAGGATCGCCTTGCTGCCCTGGTTCCGGGCGCGCTGCACATCTCGCGGACCGGCAGCGGCCACGATATCCACAAGGAACAGCCCAGGCTGGTCACGGACGCGATCATCACGGTCGTGAATGCGTTCCGCGCAGGAAGGACGACCTTGGCGCCGTGACGAAAGGGCCAGTGGCGCGCCCCTTGTCAGCAGGCTACGGCGGTGAAAACGCGGGTGGGAGAGACGAATTCGTCCTGCGCCGCAACGGTCAGCAATTCGCGCGACCCGGCGGCCTCGGTGCGGGCGAGCAGCCCATGGATCGACGATCCCGCACGCTCCAGTGCCACGCGCGCGCTGCCCGACGCCAGGCGATGGAACAGGAACAGGGCGGCGATCGCATCGCCCGCCCCGTTGGCGGCCAGCGCCAGCCTGGGTGTGCGCAGCAGATGGAACGCCCCAGCCTCGGCGGTCAGCAGATCGAGGCTGCCCGCCGGTGTCACGTCGGTCTCCAGACTCGTCAGCAGGACGGCACGCAGCCCCTCCGGCCGCATCAGCGCCTGCAGCGCCGTCACCGCACGACGGGTGCCCGCCATGGTGTCGCATGCGACGCCGGTCAGGTGCTCCAGCTCGAACGGGTTGGGGGTGGCAATGTCGGCCAGCGCCAGCGCGCGGTCGTGGATCAGCGCCGGAATCCCCGGGCGGACATACACCCCCACGCCGGCATCCCCGATCACCGGGTCGCAGCAATACAATGCCCGCGGGTTGGCCGCCCGGGTGCGGGCGACGGCGTCCAGGATCGCCTCCCCGATCGCCTCGTCGCCCATGTAGCCGGACAGCACGCCCTGGCACCGCGCCAGCGCTCCGCGCGCCGCCACCCCGTCCACCAGGGCGCGGATCGCCTCGCCGCCGAACACCTCGCCCGTCCAGGCGCCGTAGCCGGGGTGGTTGGAGAACTGAACCGTGTTGATTGCCCACACCTCCGCCCCCAGACGTTGCAGAGGAAACATCGCCGAGGCATTACCCACATGCCCGTAGGCGACCCAGGACTGGATTGAGAGGATGTTCGTGTCAGGTTCCCTTTATCGTGCGCACCGGCGCTGCGATCATCTGCGATCGGCGCCGCCGCGCCAAGCAGCGCCACCTACCTTGGGCCGCCCGGCTCGCGATTTCGCGAACATTGTGTTTCGCGCGAAATCCGTGACACACTCATAAGTGGAATGATTACCGACACTTGCAATGAGGACGGCCCCGCAGGCGCCGCCCGGCCCCCCGCGCATCTGCGGGCGCTGGAGGCCGAGAGCATCCACATCCTACGCGAAGTGGCGGCGCAGGCGGCCGCTCCCGTGCTGCTGTATTCGATCGGCAAGGATTCCTCGGTGCTCCTGCACCTCGCGCGCAAGGCATTCCATCCCGCTCGGCCGCCGTTTCCGCTGCTGCACATCGACACGACGTGGAAGTTCCGCGACATGATCGCCTTCCGCGACGAAACCGCCGCGCGACACGGCTTCGAGATGCGCGTCCACACCAATCCCGACGGGCTTCGCCAGAACGTCAACCCGTTCGATCACGACAGCGGTTTCTATACCCAGGTGATGAAGACCGACGCTCTCAAGCAGGCACTGACCGTCGGCAAATACGACATGGCGATCGGCGGCGCCCGCCGCGACGAGGAACGCTCCCGCGCGAAGGAGCGCGTGTTCTCGGTGCGCGGCCCCGGCCATACCTGGGACCCCAAGCGCCAGCGCCCCGAACTCTGGCACCTTTACAACGGCAGCTTGGCATCCGGGGAAACGCTGCGCGCCTTCCCGCTGTCCAACTGGACCGAGCTCGATGTGTGGACCTACATCCTGGCCGAGGGCATCGATGTCGTGCCGCTGTATTTCGCGGCACCCCGCCCGACGGTGGAGCGCGACGGCGCGCTCATCGTGGTCGATGACGATCGTATGCGATTCCGCCCAGGTGAGCAGCCGGTACCGCGCATGGTCCGCTTCCGCTCGCTGGGCTGCTACCCGCTCAGCGCCGCGGTGCTGTCGGATGCGACGACACTCGCGGAAATTATTGCCGAGATGCGCACCACCCGCGTGTCGGAGCGCGCCGGCCGGCTGATCGACCAGGACCAGGACTCGTCGATGGAGAGGAAGAAGCGCGAGGGCTATTTCTGATGCCCGATTCGCTGCTTCGCGTCCTCGCCTGCGGCAGTGTGGACGATGGCAAATCGACCCTGATCGGGCGGCTGCTGTTCGAATGCGGTACCATCCCCGATGACGTGATGGCCATGCTGGAGCGCGACAGCCGCCGCTTCGGCACGGTGGAGGGCGGCATCGACTATGCGCTGCTGGTCGATGGCCTCGCCGCCGAGCGCGAGCAGGGTGTCACCATCGACGTCGCCTATCGCTTCTTCGAGACGGCGCGGCGGCGCTTCATCCTGGCCGACGCCCCAGGCCACCATCAATACACCCGCAACATGGTTACCGGCGCCTCGACCGCCGATCTAGCGATCCTGCTGGTGGATGCGCGCAAGGGCCTGCTGGTGCAAACCCGCCGCCATGCCGTCATCGCCGCCCTGCTGGGCGTGCGTCAGCTGGTGCTCGCGGTCAACAAGATGGATCTGGTGGGCTACGACCAGACGGTGTTCGATCGGATCGTCGCCGACTTCGCAGCATTGCGTCATCAGCTCGGCCCGCTCACCGTCATCGCGATCCCGATCGTTGCGCGCAATGGCGACAACGTCACCGGCGGTAGCCTGCACATGCCCTGGTACAGCGGCACCACGCTGCTCTCGGCACTTGAGGACGCGCCTTCCGCATCGGGGGCGGATGCCCAGCCGTTCCGTATGCCGGTGCAATACGTCAACCGCCCACATGCCGGGTTTCGCGGCTATTGCGGCAGCATCGCCGCCGGCACGCTGCGTCCGGGCGATGACGTGGTGAATGCCAACTCGGGCCTGGTTGCGCGCATCCAGCGCATCGCCACCATGGACGGCGACCTGCCCGTGGCGCACGCTGGCGAAGCGGTGACGCTGGTGCTGGACCGGGAGATCGACGTCTCGCGTGGCGACGTGATCGCCGCCGGCGCGCGGCCGGCTCTGGCCGACCAGATCGACAGCTGGGTGGTGTGGATGGACGAGACGCCGCTGTTTCGCGGCCGCGCCTATCAGCTCATGCTCGGCACCCGCAGCGTCGTCGCCACGATCACCGACATCACCGTGCGGCTCGATATGGACTCGCTCGACGAAGTGCCGGCGCGCGAGCTCCACATGAACGAGATCGGCCGCGTTGCGATTTCCCTCGCGCAGCCGGTGGCGTGCGAACCCTACGCGGCCAGCCGCGAGCTTGGCGGTTTCATCCTGATCGACCGCCTGAGCCGCAACACCGTCGGCGCCGGCCTGGTGACCGCCCTGCGCGCGCGCCGCACCGATATCCACTGGCACCGGCTCGACGTCGACAAAAAGGCGCGCGCTACGCTCAACCACCAGCGCCCGGCGGTGCTGTGGTTCACCGGCCTGTCGGGCGCCGGCAAGTCCACTATCGCCAATCTGGTGGAGCGGCGGCTGCACGCACAGGGCCGCCACACCATGATCCTGGATGGCGACAATGTCCGCCACGGGCTGAACCGGGATCTCGGCTTTTCCGAAGCTGACCGCGTGGAGAACATCCGCCGCGTCGCCGAGGTGGCGAAGCTGTTCGTCGAGGCCGGCCTGATCGTGCTGGTGTCGTTCATCTCGCCGTATCGGGCCGAGCGGATGCTGGCGCGCGACTGCGTGGAGGCCGGTGAGTTCCTGGAGATTTTCGTCGACACACCCGTGGACGAGTGCCGCCGCCGCGATCCGAAGGGCCTTTATCGTCGCGCCGACGCCGGCCAGCTGCGCAATTTCACCGGCGTCGATGCGCCCTACGAGGCGCCGCTCGATCCCGAGATCCGCCTGTTCACGCCCTCGGGCACGCCCGAGGAACTGGCTGAGCAGGTTTTCGCCGAGCTGCGCACCCGCGGCATCGTGGACTGACGACCTTCCTCGGGTTCCGGCGCGCTCGTCTCCGGGCAAGATTGATCTAAATCAATCCGGCATCGGCCTGAGCAGGATAGTTGCGGCTTACGCCCGCTCTCCGTAACGTGAGCTGCCACGGTGGGTTGGGTCGGAGCCGGCGTTGGCCAGCAGGACGTGTCCATTGGATCCCGATCCCGCGCCAAGGCAGCGAGAACAAGAGTGCATACATAACACTCGTTAATGGGGATGAGAGAATGCGGAAGACCTTGCGATTGGCGACGCTGACGGCGGTGTCGGTTCTGGCTTGCGCTTCATGGAGCGGCGTGCAGGCCCAGCCGGTACCACCGGGACGGGTTTACGCCTTCCACTCCAAGCCGAACGGCGCCTGTCCCGCGCTGGACTGGTATCTTGTTGCGGGTGCCGACGACACGCTTACCGGAATGATTTCATGGGATGACATGAAATCCATGGCCCATGTGACCGGCACGGTCGAAACGAACCATCACTTCACGTTGAACGCGACCGAGGTCGGCGGTGCGGGACGCACCGCGACGATCACCGGACGTGTCCAGCCGGGATGGCTGCTTGCGGACGTGAACGGCCAGGGCGTCGCGTGCAAAAACGTCAAAGTGCAGATCTGGCGTCCCTCGGGCGGCGCTGGCTGATCGTTCGTCTGCTGGTTCGTAACGTCATGGGAGCGCCTGCCGGTCGTCGTGCCGGCAGGCGTTGCCTCACGGACGTAGGTGTGTGGTTCTGGACATGATGTTGCGATAAAGACATGACTGCCCGGATGCGCTGGGGCGCCCTCAGTTGCACGCCAGGTCGGCCAGTTTGGCAACCGTGTTCATGTTGCGCATTGTCCCGCCGCGCCCGATTGACAGGCGCAGGCGGGTCCTGGCCACGCCGTCCGGGTAGAACACGAAAAGCGCGCGGCGTCCCAACCTTACATCCTCGTTCCCAAGGCCGACGGCTCCGTCCAGCGGGTGCTTCGGAAGTCTCTCGTCGGTGAAGAGCACCATCACGCGATTGCCGGGCTTGTCGGCAAAGGGATTGTCGGCAACCAACGTCGCGAATTCTGCAGCGGATCGGACAAACACGCCGACCGGCTTGCCCGCATATCCACCAAGCCGCGCCGCGAGCGCATCCCGCGCCGCCCATTCGGAAGCTCCACTTCGGAAGATCACATTGCCGCTGGCGATATACGTGCGTGCGTCGGTGAAACCCGCCTCGCCACACAGCTCCAGCAACCGCGCCATCGGCAGCTTGCCGGTGCCCCCCACATTCACGGCCCTCAGAAGGGCGACATACACGGTCATGTCGGGTTCCGCCTTTATTGCCGGATGCCAAGCCTGCAAGCACCGACCGACGCCTCACGCGCGCGCATTTACAGCAAGCCCATCGCCATCTCGCAGCACCGCCACCGACTCGAGGAACGCTGAGATCTGGCGTGTGCTGCGCAGACGGGTGACAGGCACATGCGCGCCGTGCGCCATCCGTGCCGCCTCGATCTGCGGCCAGGTTCGGCGGTCGAAATGCCAGATGAAGCGCAGCAGATCCCAGTCCCAGTGCTCCGGGCAGCCTTCCGGCAGGTCGGACACACGGGTCGCCGACCACACACGGCGCGATACCCGCAAGAGCCGTAGCCAGCGCGGCGCTTCCAGCACGATCACGGTGTCGGCGCGTGGCAGGCGCAAGTCGAAGGTTTCGCGGTAGTTGCCCTCGATCACCCAGCCGTCGCCCGCGACGGCGGCGGCGACCCGCGCTCGAAACCCTGCGGGATCCGGCGCGTGCCAGCCCGGACGCCAGGTACAGCACGTCCAGATGGACGACCGGCACGTCCAATCGTTGCCCTAGTCGTCGGGCCAGGGTCGATTTGCCACTACCCGAGCAGCCGAGGATCACCACGCGTCGCATGCCACCCCGGTGTCACGGGTTCAAAAGCGCTGCACTGTCGTTACCATCGGGCAGCGGATCAATCACCAGCAGACCGCCGGCGTGTTCTGCCCCAGCACCCAGCCTTCCCAGCGGATGATCCACGGATCGTCGGGCGCGGTATCGGTGCGGTTGCCCGCCAGCACGTTCAGTACGCAGAGCAGCCCGAGCAGGCTGTCGAAGCGATCCTCGCCGGCGGCATCCGCGCCGAACCCGTCGCCGATCGCCGCCAGCAGCGTCGGCCCCGGCACTGCGTTCAGCCGCGAAAGGCAGGCGACCAGCGCGGGCGCCAGCGCCACGCGGTCGGCCTGGCGACGCTTGCTGCCGCGCAGCCGCAAGCCAAGCTGGCGCAGCGCCTCGGCGGGATAGGTTTCGGCGAGTGTCACCGCGCCTGGTGCCAGCAGGGTGCGGAACGGTCCCTCGAAAGGCCAAAGCCGCAGTGGGGCGCCTATCGCCAGCGCCGGCAGCAACAGGTCGCGCCAGGCGGCAATGGCGGCCTTGCCCGACTGATTGGCGCCCAGGGTCCAGAACACCGGCGCCCCGGCCGGGCGATCCGGGGTCGCCCGATCGCACAGGCGCGACAGTCCGGCGGCATCGGTCAGCCCAAGCGCGCCGGCATGCGACCGCCGCGTCATTCCGCGCACCCCGCGCTGCGGATAGAAGGGCCGGTCCAGCCGGACCTCGGCCAGCGTCTCGCACACCCGGAAGAAGTCGGGCCGCGTGGCCAGCCCGCGCAGGAATTCCACGAAACCCGGCTCGGTGCGTTGCGCGGCGTAGCCGCGCGGCACCCCAACCGGCAGGTCCACCCCCAGCGCCACCGCGCCGCCGCCGGCACGATCCTGAAGCCATTGCAGGAAGCCGGAAACCTCGCCGACCGGGCAGGCCGCCTCGACCCGCCAGGTGTCGTCGCGCTGTTGGGCCACCGTCACCCAGCGTTTGCGGGGGTCGATGCTCCAGTCTGCGTGCGCGGCCAGGGCGGCGTTCAGAGCGGCTTGTGCGCCCGGTCGATCAGCCGCGCCAGCAGCCCGGGCTTCTTTGTCGGCTTGGCCTGTTCGGTGGCCTTCTTGCGGGCACGCTCTTCCTCCTGCGCCGCTCGCTGCTTGCTGGCCAGCCACTTGTCGAGGCTCATGCCTGCCTTCGCGGCCCGCTTCGCCTCGTAGGCGCGCTGGCCCTCGGATAATGTCTTGCCTTCGGATTTCACGCTGCCGCCCACCCTTCGCCGCCGGTTGGGGTTTTGGCAGTCGCCGCGGGCGCCATCAAGATGGCGCGGCACGCAATGAGGATTGCCACATGAGCTACTGTACCATCGCGCCGGGTCACCCGGTGCACGACGCCTACCATGCCACCGAATACGGCTTCCCGCAGCGCGACGAGACCGTGCTGTTCGAACGGCTGTGCCTGGAGATCTTCCAGGCCGGCCTGTCGTGGGAGATCGTGCTGAAGCGCCGCGCCGGCATGCGCGAAGCCTTCGACGGCTTCGAGGTGGATCGCATCGCTGCGATGGGGGATGCCGGCCAGGCCCGGCTGCTCGCCGATCCGCGCATCATCCGCAACCGTCTGAAGGTCGCCGCCATCGTCGCCAATGCCCAGCGCGTGCAGGCGCTGCGGGCCAGTAACGGCGGCTTTGCGAATTGGCTGGACGCGCACCACCCGCGCACCAAGCCTGAATGGGTGAAGCTATTCAAGCAGCACTTCCTGTTCACCGGCGGGGAGATCGTGGGCGAGTTCCTGATGAGCCTCGACTATCTGCCCGGCGCCCATGATCCCGACTGCCCGGTGGCCAAGCGGATCGCGGCGCTGCGCATGAAGGGAAATAAGCGTGGCGGCCGCTTGCCGGTCAGTGCGCCAGCGCGAGCATGACATCCCGCAGGTCGGATTTGCCCTCGAAGCCGATGCCCGGCAGATCGGGCATGGTGATGTGCCCGTCCACCACCCGCACGCTGTCGGGGAAGCCGCCATAAGGCTGGAAGAGGTCGGGGTAGCTCTCGTTGCCGCCCAGCCCGAGGCCGGCGGCGATATTTAGCGACATTTGGTGCCCGCCGTGCGGAATGCAGCGCGACGGCGACCAACCGGCCGTGCGCAGCACCCCGAGCGTGCGCAGATACTCGACCAGGCCATAGGACAGCGCGCAGTCGAACTGGAGCCAGTCGCGATCCGGCCGCATCCCGCCGTAGCGCAGCAGGTTGCGCGCGTCCTGGTGGCTGAACAGGTTCTCACCGGTCGCCATCGGGCCAGGGTAGAACTCGGCCAGCGCCGCCTGCAGGCCGTAGTCCAGCGGGTCGCCGGCCTCCTCGTACCAAAACAGGTCGTACTCGCGCAGCATCCTGGCATAGGCGATCGCGGTTTCCAGGTCGAAGCGACCATTGGCGTCGACCGCCAAACGCGCGGCGCCACCGATCTCGGTCAGCACCGCCTCGATCCGCTCGCGATCCTCGGCGATCGGCGCGCCGCCGATTTTCATCTTCACCACGGTGTAGCCGCGCTCGAGGTAGCTCCGCATCTCCGCCCGCAGCGCCGTCAGGTCTTTGCCCGGGTAGTAGTAACCGCCCGCGGCGTACACGAACACGCGCGGCTCGGCCGTCCGGCCGTGCCGCTCGGCCAGCAGCCGGAACAGCGGCTTTTCCTCGAGCTTCGCGCGCGCGTCCCATAGCGCCATATCCAGCGTGCCGACGGCGACCGAGCGTTCGCCGTGGCCACCCGGCTTCTCGTTCTGCATCAGGCAGTCCCAGGCGCGGTGCGGGTCGAGCAGGCCGCTCTCATCCAGCAGGCTGTCGGGCTTCGCATCCTTCAACCGTGGCACGAACCGCTCGCGGATCAGGCCGCCCTGACCGTAGCGGCCGTTCGAGTTGAAGCCGTAGCCCACCACGCGCTGCCCGTCGCGTATCTGATCGGTCACCACGGCGACCAGACTCGTCGTCATCTTGCTGAAGTCGATATAGGCGTTGCGGATCGGCGAGGCGATCGGCTGGGTGATCTCCCGGACATCGAGAATGCGCATCGTCCCGCTGCTCCTTCAGCCGATCGTCATTAGGTTGGCGTTGCCGCCGGCGGCCGCCGTGTTGGTGCTCACACTGCGCTCTAGGACCAGAAAGTCGAGGGGGTAGGTACCGTCCGCGTCGGCCACAATGATCGGCACGATGGGGCCGGGCCGTCCGGCGAGGCGCACGCTCAGTGCCAACAGGTCGGCGCAGACGCCGTCGAACAGCACGACATCGAACGATGCGGCTTCGGGATCGGCGGACTCGATCACATCGCCCGGCAGGGGGTGCAGCGTGCCCGCGGTGACCAGGGCGCGGTTGTCGGCCGCCCGCGCCGCCTCGATCTGCGACAGCAATGCGGTGCGGCCGGCGGCGAGGCACAGGACCGTGCCGCGCGGCAGCCTCGCGTAGGTGTTGCGCTCGCCCACCGGGCCACGCAATTCCACCGTGGTTCCCACCGGATTGACCGCCAGCCCGGTGGGGGGCGGCCGGCGTGCCAGCAGGCGCCGAAGATAGAGCGGGCCGCCTGCCTTGGGCCCGGTGCCCGACAGACCGTGGCCGCCGAACGGCTGCACCCCCACCACCGCGCCAATCAGGTTTCGGTTGACGTAGATATTGCCCGCCGCGGCGCGGGCGATGACGCGGGCGATCGTCTCGTCGATGCGGCTGTGGACGCCGAAGGTCAGGCCGTAGCCGGTGGCGTTGACCGCATCCACCAGCGCCTCGATCGCGTCGCGCCGGAACCGAAGCACGTGCAGCACCGGGCCGAAAACCTCGCGTTCCAGCATGTCGATCCGGTCGATCGCGATGATCGTGGGAGGCACGAAAGTGCCGTGCGCGCAGTCGGCTGGCAGGGGCGACTGGTGCACCGCGCAGCCCTTCGCTCGCATCGTCGCAATATGGTCCAGGATCCCGTCGCGTGCCTCGGCGGTGATCACCGGGCCAATATCGGTCGCCAGCCGCTCCGGGTTGCCCACCGCCATTTCGGCGAGCGCACCCCGCAGCATCGCCACGATGCGGTCGGCCACGTCGTCCTGCAGGCACAGCACACGCAGTGCCGAGCAGCGTTGCCCGGCACTGTCGAAGGCCGAGACCAACGCATCGGCCACCACCTGCTCCGCCAGGGCCGAGGAATCCGCGATCAGCGCGTTCTGCCCGCCGGTCTCGGCGATCAGCGGGATCGGCGCGCCCGCATCACTCAGCCGGCCGGCAAGCTGGCGCTGGATCAGCCGGGCCACCGTGGTCGAGCCGGTGAACATCACGCCCTGGGTGCGCGCATCGCCGACCAGCCGCGCGCCCACCTCCCCATTGCCAGGAACCAGCTGCACAGCATCTTCGGGAATGTCCGCCGCGTGCAGGATCGCCACCGCCTGGGCGGCGATCAGCGGGGTTTCCTCGGCCGGCTTGGCGAGCACGGCATTGCCTGCCGCCAGCGCCGCCGCCACCTGCCCGGTGAAGATCGCCAGCGGGAAGTTCCACGGCGAAATGCAGGCGACGACGCCCAGCGGGGCGTGGTTGCCCGGCGCAAAGCCCTCGTCCAGCCTTGCCGCGTAGTAGCGCAGGAAATCGACAGCCTCCCGCACCTCGCTTACCGCGTTGGGCAGCGATTTGCCGGCCTCGCGCACGATGAGCCCGAGCAGGTCGGGCATGCGACCCTCCAGCCGGTCGGCGGCGGCGCGCAGCCGGGCGGCGCGGTCCCGCGGCGGCACCGCCGCCCAGCCTGGCGCGGCGGCGGCGGCGCGGACCAGCGCCGCGTCGGTCTGCGCCGCATCCGCCTCGATCACATGGCCCACCACGTCGCGGTGGTCGGCTGGGTTGCGCACCGGCCGACCCGCGCCCTGCGCCCCCGCCGGTGCCGCGCGCCACGGTGTCGCCGCACCGTCGCGCAAATGCACGGTCAGAGCGGACAGCACCTGCTCGTTCACAAGGTCCAGTCCCGCCGAATTGGCCCGTTCGGCGCCGAACAGGTCGCGCGGCGGCGTTATCCTGGGATGCGGCGCACCGACCGGTTGCGCGGCGGCCACCTGCGCGACCGGATCGGCCGCCAGCTCCTCGACCGTCACAGCCGGATCCTGGATGCGGTTGACGAAAGATGAGTTAGCGCCGTTCTCCAGCAGCCGGCGCACCAGGTAGGCGAGCAGCGTCTCATGCGTGCCGACCGGCGCGTAGATGCGACAGGGCCGGTTCAGCCGGTCCGGTCCCACCACCTCCTCGTAGAGCGGCTCGCCCATCCCGTGCAGGCACTGGAACTCGTACTGCCCGATGCGGAAATCGTCGCCCGCCATCGCCAGGATCGCCGCGACGCTGTACGCGTTGTGAGTGGCGAATTGCGGGAACACCGCGTCCGTCGCGGCCAGCATCCGGCGCGCGCAGGCCAGATAGGAAACGTCGGTGTGCGCCTTGCGGGTGAACACCGGGAACCCTTCCAGCCCGTCCACCTGCGCGCGCTTGATCTCGCTGTCCCAGTACGCGCCCTTCACCAGCCGCAGCATCAGCCGGTGGCCGGAGCGGCGCGCGAGGTCGATCACTGCATCGAGCACGAAGGGCGCGCGCTTCTGGTAGGCCTGCACCACGAAGCCGATGCCATTCCAGCCGGCCAGTGCCGGGTCGAAGCACAGTGCCTCCAGCAGATCGAGGGACAGCTCCAGCCGGTCGGCTTCCTCGGCGTCGATGTTCAGGCCGATGTCATGGCGCCGCCCCAGCCGGGCCAGCGCGGCGACGCGCGGCAGAAGCTCGGCCATCACACGCTCGCGCTGCGCGCGGGCATAACGGGGGTGCAGTGCCGACAGCTTGATCGAGATGCCCGGCCCATCATACAGGCCGCGCCCCTGTGCGGCGGCACCGATCGCCGCGATCGCCCGCTCGTATTCGCCGTAATAGCGGGCGGCGTCGGCTGCGGTCATCGCCGCCTCGCCCAGCATGTCGTAGGAATAGCGGAAGCCCTTCGCTTCCAGCCGGCGGCTGTTGGCCAGCGCCTCGGCGATCGTCTGGCCGGTGACGAACTGCTCGCCCATCATCCGCATCGCCATGTCGACGCCGCGGCGGATCACCGGCTCCCCGCCCCGCGCGATCAGGCGGGCCAGCGCATGCGCCAGCCCGACCTCGCTGCTGGTGGCGACCAGTGTGCCGGTGACGACCAGACCCCAGGTTGCCGCGTTGACGAACAAAGATGGCGAGTGCCCCAGATGCGCGCGCCAGTTGCCGGCGGCGATCTTGTCGCGGATCAGCGCGTCGCGCGTCGGCAGATCGGGGATGCGCAGCAGCGCCTCGGCGAGGCACATCAGCGCCACGCCCTCCTGGCTCGACAGCGCGTATTCGCGCACCAGCAACTCTACCGCGCCGCGCTGTCCCTTGGCCCGCAAGGCCGCTATCAGCGCGCGCGCGGTGGACTGCGCGTTCGTCGCCGCCCCGCTCGACAGCTTCGCCGCCTCGACCAGCCGTGCCACGCACGTCGCCTCGTCCGCGCGAGTGTGTGCGGTGATCGCCGCACGCAGCGCCGACTGCGCCTGCACCCCGGTTGCGAGCCCACCGAACGGGACCGGCGCGTCGTGGCGGCTGCTGTCGGTGGCGTCCATCGGGATGCCCTTTCGTCCTGACGGCGATGGGAGTGCCGGCGCCAGCATCCGTGCTGCCGTAAGTCGATGCAATCAAACAATCACGGACCGCCCCGCATGGGCGCTGGTAGTTGTCTTGCCCAGTGCGACCAAAGGCCTGCGGCCGCGTCGCGACCAGGGGAGAGTGTCCATGCCCGACGTCCCGGAAATCACGGCAACCGACAAGGTCGAGCGCCGCACGGTTCAGCACTACATCGACGAGCGGCCTGTCTGGTCAGACGGGACGGTGCTGCCGACGATCCCCATGACGCCGATGCAGTGGCGCATCTGGTCGCTCGCCGCCGCCGGCAAGTTCTTCGAAGGCTTCGTGGTGTTCATGACGGGCGTGGCGCTGCCGCTGATCTCACGCGAGTTCGGTATCGGCGCGGCCGAGAATGGCCTGATCAGCGCCGCTAGCCTGGTCGGCATCCTCATCGGCGCGGTCGGGCTGGGCGGCATGTCGGACCGCTTCGGGCGCAAGGCGATGTTCATCATCGAGATGATCATCTTCTGCGCCTTTCTGGTTCTGCTGGTGTTCGCCACCAACTTCGTGTCGCTGATCATCTGCCTGTTCGGACTGGGCGTGGCCCTGGGCTGCGACTACCCGACCGCGCACATGATCATCTCTGAGAGCATCCCCAGCACCAGCCGGGGCAAGCTCGTGCTCGGCGCCTTCGCCTTCCAGGCCGTCGGCGCGCTGGGCGGCACCGCGGTCGGCTACTTCGTGCTGGTAATACATCCAGAACTCGATGCCTGGCGCTGGATGTATGCCACTGCCATCATCCCCGCCGTGCTGGTGACGCTCGGCCGCTTCTTCATCCCCGAAAGCGCGCAATTGGCTGCATATCCGCGGCGCCACCGAGCGGGCCGAGGAAGCGACGCGCCGCCTGCTGCTGCGCAAGCCGCTTTATCCCGGCGAGATCAAGCTGGCGCAGGACGCGGCCGAGGCCGCCGAGGCGCACCGCTCGAGCGGCTTCCTCGCGCTGTTCAGCGCGCGTAACCGCCGCGCCACGATCTTCGCCTCTGTGCCGTGGTTCCTGCAGGACCTCGGCACCTACGGCATCGGCATCTTCACCCCCACCATCCTGGCCGCCGCCCTGGGCAGCAAGGTCGATCACGTCCGCAGCGTCAGCGACCTGATCCTGAACGACATCCTGGCTGCGCAAGGGCGCGGCAATGATCACCACGCTGTTGATCATCGGCATCATCTTCGCGGTAATCTTGGCCGACCGCGCCGGCCGCATCTGGCTGCAGGTGATCGGCTTCATCGGCTGCGCCGCCGGCCTGTTCATCGCCTCAATGGCCGGCAGCTTCAGCGGTGGCAATCAGACCGTCGCGATCTTCGTCGGCTTCATGCTGTTCAACTTCATGACCAATCTTGGCCCGAACGCGCAGACCTACCTCCTGGCCGGCGAAGTGTTCCCGACGGCCATTCGTGGCACCGGCGCCGGCTTCGCCGCCGCGGTCGGCAAGATCGGTGCGGTCGCCACCGCCTTCCTGTTCCCGATCCTGCTCGTCGCCATCGGCACCGGCCCGCTGCTCTACATCCTGGTCGGCACCTCCATCCTCGGCGCCGTCGTCACCTGGGCGTTCCGCATCGAGACGACCGGCGTGAACCTCGAGGAAATCGGCCGCTGAGCCGACGCCGCGCCGCCCTGAATCTCGACGGAGAAACACTTTCATGAAAAACCTTCTCGATGCGCGCCGCGCGTCGCTGCTGGCCGTTGCGGCCTGCCTGTCCGTGACCATCCCGCACGCCGCGATGGCCGCGGACATCGCACTGACCGAATCCGGGTCGACGCTGCTGCAACCGCTGTTTCAGATCTGGGTAGCCGACTATACGAAGACCCATCCCGGCGTCACGATCAGCGTCGCCGGCACCGGGTCCGAGGCCGGCATCAGACAGGCCGTCTCGGGCAGCGCCGAGATCGGCGCCTCCGACGCCTACATGTCGGATGCCCAGGTGCGCGATGCGCCCGAGATCATGAATATCCCGCTCGCGATCGCCGCGCAGACGATTGACTACAATATTCCGGGCTTGGCCGTGCCGCATCTGCGGCTCGATGGCCCGACTATCGCCGGCATCTACGGCGGCGCGGTGAAAAGCTGGGATGCGCCGCAGATCGCCGCCATGAACCCCGGGGTGGCGTTGCCGCATCACGCCATCATCCCGGTACATCGGGCCGATGGCTCCGGCGACACATTCATGCTCACCCAGTTCCTGACCTTCTCCTCCCCGGCTTGGGAGAATGACCAGGGCTACGGCACCACGATCAACTGGCCCGCCGTGGCCGGCGGCATCAGCGCGACCGGCAACGACGGCATGGTGAAGGCGATCCAACAAACGCCCTATTCGATCGGCTATGTCGGCATCAGCTTCACCGATGCCATGGCCGCCGCCGAACTCGGCGCCGCCGCGCTGAAGAACAATGACGGCAATTTCGTGCTGCCGAGTAAGGACGACATTGCTGCGGGCGCCGCCGCACTCGGCCCGCGCACCCCACCAGACGAGCGCCTGACTCTCGCCTTCGCGCCGGGTGCTGCATCCTATCCCCTAGTCAGCTACGAATACGCCATCGTCTCGAAGCGCCAGCACGATCCCGAAACCGCGGCTGCGCTGCGCCGCTTCCTGCTGTGGTGTATCGAGCCGTCGGAGGACAAGGCCGCCATCCTTGACCGGGTCCACTTCATCCCGCTTCCGCCGCACACCTGGGAGCTTAGTCAGGCGCAGATCCGTACGATCCGCTGACGCACTGGCCGCTTGGGCCCCGTATCACCAACCGATCGCATACGCGGTCCGGCGCGGGTCGGCACCGGCCCATTTCACGCCGCTTTCCAGGTCCGACAGGATCGCGCAGACCGAGCCGGCCTCGTAGCAGCGCTCGTCCCACCACGTCACGCGGTGCCCGAGGGCGGCGAGCCGCTCACCGGTGGCCGCGCCGACGTCCTGTTCCACGGCCAGCCGCCCGGGCTGGTAGGCGTGCGGCAGCGCCGAGCCTGGCCATGAGTAGCTGGCGAAGCGCGGCGCCTCGACCGCCGATTGCGGATCCAGGCCGAACACCGTCATGTTGAGGAAGGCTTGCAGCATCGCCTGTCCAAGTACTTCGCTGCCCGGCGAGCCGAAGGGCAACACGGTCCGTCCGGGCCGGATGGCGATGGCGGGGTTGGCCGACATGCGCGGGCGCGCGCCGGGATGGACCCGCGCCGGATGGTTCGCACCGGTATAGCCACGCGAGCCCCATAGCGAGGGCAAGATGCCGGTGCCCGGCACGATCGGCCCGCCGGTCGCCGGATCGCTCGGGGTCGCCGCGAACACGTTGCCCACCCGGTCGGCGACGCACAGGAACGACGTCTCGGGCCGCATCGGGGCCGGGGCTTCCGCCGCCGAGGGATCGGGCTGCCAGTCCGGCACGGTCCTGCCGCCGGGGGCGCCTGCCGGCGGCATCCCGGGCCACGCCCGCGCCGGATCGAGCCGCGCGCGCCGGGCCGCGGCATAATCTTTCGACAGGATCGCATCCAGCGGCACGTCGCAGAAATCCGGATCGCCAAAATAGGCTTCGCGGTCGGCCGCCGCCAGCTTGAGCGCCTCGGTCACCGCGTGGATGTAGGCGGGACTGTTGTGCCCAAGCCCCTTCAGGTCGATGCCTTCGAGGATGTTCAGCGCCTCCAGCACCATCGGCCCCTGCGACCAGGCGCCGCAGCCGTACACGTCGAAATCGCCGAACCGAATGCAGCACGGCGTTTCGAACCGTGCCGCGAAGTCCGCCATGTCCTCAGCCGTCAGCAGGCCGCCGTTACCCTCGTGATAGGCAACGATCGTGCGCGCCACATCGCCGCGATAGAAGGCATCATGCGCGGCGCGCAGCCCGGCCAGCCGGTCGCCGCCACCATGCGCGGCCTCCTCGTCCACCAGGTATTGCAGCGTGCGGCCCAGATCGGCCTGCACGAAGGTGTCGCCGATGGCCGGCAGCGTCCCGCCCGGCAGATAGATCGCCGCACTCGAGGGCCATTCGCGCACCGCCGCCGCCATGCCGCGTAGGCGGTCGAGGTAGAACGGGTACATCGGAAAACCGTCCCGAGCGAAGCGGATCGCGGATGCGGCGACCTCGCCGAAGGTCATCGTGCCGTAGCGAGCCAGTGCCGCAATCCAGATCGCCGGGGCTGCCGGCACCACCGTCTGCAGGATGCCTTCCGGAATCCGCCCGCCATGCACGTCGTTGAAAAACGCCAGCGTTGCGGCACGCGGCCAGACCCCGACGCCGCTGATGCTGACCGTCTAGCCGGTCGCGCCAAGATGGATCATGCACGGCGCTACGCCGCCGAAGCCGACGTAATGGCTTTCCAGCACGTCGATCGCGAGCCCCGTCGCCACCCCCGCGTCTATCGCGTTGCCGCCGGCCTCCAGGATCTGCAGTCCGGCGAGCGACGCCCAGTAATGGCCCGAGACGACGACATGCCGGTGCGCCATCACGTTGGGACGGCGCGGCCGGCGCGGCGTGAACAGCCGGTCGGTTGCCGGGAGGTCGCCCCACCCGGAACCCTGCAAGGGCGTCATGATCCCGCTCTCCTGCCCGCGTCGCCGCGCCGGGCGGCTATTCGCTGTCCGGCCGCGCCCAGCGGCGTTCGAACTCCCACACGTCGGGAAAGCCCATCAGCGCACACATCCGATCGAAGCCGTAGCTGTCCTGCGCAGGCACGCCGGTGCTGTCGCCGTGCTTCCGCAGATGGCCGTAGACCCGCTCGGCCGCCGCCGCGACCGCAAGAAAACCGACCGCCGGATAGATCGCGATGTCGTAGCCGATCCGCTTCAGCTGTTCGGCCGGCAGGATCGGCGTGCGGCCGCCCTCCACCATGTTCGCCAGCAGCGGCGCGTCGATCTCCTGGCCGATCCGCACCATCTCATCCTCGGTCTCCGGACTTTCGATGAACACGACATCGGCGCCCGCCCGGGCATATGCGCGGCCCCGCGCGATCGCCTCGTCGAGGCCGAGGCCGGTGCGCGCGTCGGTGCGTGCCACGATCAGGAAGTCCGCCGACCTTCGGGCTTCGACGGCGACCTCGATCTTGAGGCACATCTCGCGCATCGGGATCACACGGCGGCCCGGCGTGTGGCCGCACTTCTTCGGCACCTCCTGATCCTCGATCTGGATCGCCGTGATGCCGGCGGCTTCGTAGCCCATCACCGTGTGGCGGACGTTGAGCAGGCCACCATAGCCGGTATCGGCATCCGCGATCACCGGCGTCGCACAGCCCTGCGCGAAGCGTCCGACGCGGGAAACCATGTCGGTATAGGTTGCCACGCCGGCATCGGCGATGCCGAGATGCGAGGCGACGGTGCCGAAGCCTGTGGCGTACAGCGCGGTGAAGCCCATGCCGTCGGCGACGCGGGCCGAGATCATGTCGAAGATGCCCGGCGCCACGATTAACTTTCCTTTCGTCAGCGCCTGCTTGAGCCTCGGATCAGCCATGATGTCCTCCGCCGCGTCATTGCACGGCGGCGCGCGCCGCCGCCATCCCGGTAACCTGCCATGATCCGGCGGCAGTCCGATACCCCGGGGCGCGTCAGTGCGCACCCGCGCCGCCGCCGCTCGACCGGCGCATCGCGAAGGCGGTGGCCAAGGCCAGCAGCAGCGCCGCTCCCATCAAGAAGAACGCATCGCCATAGGCCAGGAGGTAGGACTGCGCCTGCACCGTGCGGCCGATTTGCACCACTGCCTCGTGCCAGGCAGCCGCCGGATCGCTCACGCCGCTGGCCATGAAATAGGACTGCAGGGCTGCGATGCGGTCCCGCGTCGCCGCATCCAGCAGCGACACCTGCGCCGAGATGACGTTGGAGTGGAACTGCTCGCGCTTGGTGACGAAGGTCTCCAATGCGGCGATGCCGATGGAGCCGCCGAGGTTGCGCATCATATTGAACATCGCCGAGGCCGAGCCGGCGTTCTCGCGCTCGATCCCGCCGGTCGCCAGCGCCGATAGCGGCGTCAGGACCAGCGCCTGCCCCACCGCGCGCACCAGGTTCGGCACCAGCAGCTGCGGCCCCGCGTAGTCGGGATCGATGCCGAGGTTCATGAAGCAACTCAGTGCGAACAGGCTGAAGCCGGCGGCCACCAGCCAGCGGGTGTCGACGCGCGTCATCAGGAACGGCACGAACGGGATCAGCACAAGCTGCGGCAGGCCGGTCCAAGCCAGCACCATGCCGACCTGCTCGGCGTTGTAGCCCTGCATCTGCGACAGATAAACCGGCAGCAGATAGACCGACCCATACAGCGCCATCCCCAGAATGACGTTGGCGAGGCTGCCCAGTCCGAAATTGCGCCGTGCCAGCAGGCGCAGATTGAGCAGCGGGTGCGGCGTGGTGAACTCGATCCAGAAGAACAGCGCCAGCGAGACGGTGGCGACCACCGTCAGCCGCACGATGAAGGGTGAGCCGAACCAGTCGTCCTTGTTGCCTTCCTCGAGCACCGTCTGCAATGCGGCCAGCCCGATCGCCAGCGTGGCGATGCCCGGCCAGTCGCCCCGGCGGAGCAGCGATAGCTGCATCGGCGCCGGCTTCAGCGACGGCCACAGCGTCGCCAGCATCAACGCGCCCGGCACCAGGTTGACGTAGAAGATGTATTGCCAGCCATAGGTTTCCGTCAGGTAGCCGCCGATGGTGGGGCCGATCGCCGGGGCGAAGGTGGCGGACACCGCGAACATCGCCAGCCCGATCGGCTGCTTCGCGCGCGGCAGCATGGTCAGCGTGATGGTGAAGGCAAGCGGGATCAGCACGCCGCCGAAGAACCCCTGCAGCGCGCGCAGCACGATCATCTGCCCAAGGTTCTGCGCGAAGGCGCAGGCCACCGACATCACCAGGAACATCACCGTGTTGGCCAGCAGGTAGCGGCGCAACGAGAACACCGGCGTGAGGAACCCGGTCAACGGGATCACCACGATCTCGGCCACCAGATACGAGGTCGAGATCCAGCCGCCGTCGTCGATGCCCGCACCGATCGCGCCCTGGATGTTGGGCAGCGATGCGTTGGTGATCTGGATGTTCAGCACGGCGATGAAGGCACCGATGATCGAGCCGAACACCGCCATCCACGTCTTGAAGTCCACGGCGTCTTCGGCGACGGCAGGCTGGCCCGGTCGGGTCGCGGCACTGGTCATGGCACAGTCTCCCGCAGGATCGGGTTCAGCGCGCGGCGTCCCTGGTGTCGATCACCGGCTCCACCGACATACCCGGACGCAAAAGACCGGCCCGGCTGTGGTCCAGCACGATCTTCACCGGCAGGCGCTGCACGATCTTGGTGAAATTGCCGGTGGCGTTGTCGGGCGGCAGTAGCGCGAATTCGAGGCCGGTGGCCGGGGCGATGCTGTCCACGTGGCCCGTGATGTGCACGCCGGGAAACGTATCGACGGAAATCGTCACTGGCTGGCCGGGCCGCACATCGGTCAGCTGTGTTTCCTTGTAGTTCGCTACGACGTAGGCCGCATCCAGCGGCACCACTGCCATCAGCTGCGTGCCGGCCTGCGCGTACTGGCCGACGCGCAGGGTGCGCGCGCCCACCGTGCCGTCCTCGGGTGCGGTGATCGTGGTGTAGCCAAGGTTGAGCCGCGCCTGCTGCTCGGCGGCGCGGTAATGCGCGAGCTGTGCCACCGCCTTCGCGCGCGCGGCCTGCAGCACGTCCACCTGCTGGCGGGCGGCCGTCAGCGCGGCACGCGCCTGCTGCAGCCCGGCCGCACGCTGCACGAACTGCGACTCGGTCTGCTGCGCCGCCTGTGTCGTTCCAGCGCCGGTCCGCGAGAGGATCTGGTAGCGCAAATGGTCTTCCTGGGCGAAGCGCAGCGCGGCGTCCGCGGCGGTGACTTGCAGGCCGGCTTGCTCGATCGTCGAGCCCTGAAGCTCCAACTGCGCGTCGATCGAGCGGATTGCGGCCTCGGCGGTTTCGCGGTCGGCGACCGATTGTGCGAGCGCGGTCTGAAAATCCCGGTCGTCGATGCGGGCCAGCACCTGGCCGGCCTTCACCGGTTGGTTGTCGGTCACGTCGACCTCGCTGATGTAGCCGGAGACCCGGGGTGCGATCAGCGTGTTGTCAGCCTGCACATAGGCGTCGTCGGTGCCCACCAGGAAGCGCCCGGTGCGCCAGTAATCGGCGCCGTACTGCACCGCCGCCGCCAGACCCAGCACCGCGAGCGTGCCGAGCGCGGACCGCTTCAGCAGGCTGCGCCGGCGTGCGCCGCTGGTGGTCGCCGACGGTATGCCGGAATCCGCCCGGCCATCCATGATCCGCTCTGCCGTCGCTGCCTGTTCCATGGTGTCCGTCTCCGGCCTATTTCGCTACACTGTGTAGCGAGGCCGCCGCTATGTGCGCCGGCCGGCGGCTTTCCGCTTGCGCGGAAATCAGATACGAGACACGCTGTAGCGGAATATCGGGCGCCCTGGCCGGCGCCCATGTTCGCGATGGACCAGGATGGAGGGCACGATGGTGGCGCACGCGGCAGCTGGCCGGCCGGCGCGCTCGCTCGGCCGGCCGCGGTGCGAGATCACGCACAAGGGCGTGCTGCGGGCGGCCTACGATTTGCTCAGCGAGAGCGGCATAGGGCACTTCACAATCGAGGGTGTGGCGGCTCGATCAGGGGTGGCACGCACCACGATCTATCGTTGGTGGCCCAGCAAGGGCGCACTGGCGATGGAGGGCTTCCTGGAAGGCACCGCGCAGGCCATCCATGTGCCGCCGACCGACAGCGTGGTTGCCGATCTGCGCGCCGTGATGCGCTCCTTCGCCCGGATCATGGGCGGCACGCCGGGGCGCATCATCAGGGGTATCATCGCCGAGGGCCAGAGCGATCCGGCGACCATCGAGGCCTTCAAGGATGGCTATGTGCGGCCGCGCCGCGCCGAGTTGCGCGCGCTGCTGGAGCGCGGCATCGCCGGCGGCGAACTGCGCGCCAACCTGGACATCGAGCTGGTGTCGCTTGCCCTTTTCGGTCCGCTGTATCTGCGCATGCTGCTGAACGAGGGGCTGGACGAGGCTTGGGTGGACCGGCTGGTGAGCTTCGTCTTGGCCAGCTGCCTCGCGCCGGGCTGAACTCCCGTGGCAAAGGCTGACCCTATGATGAGCCCGGCCGGGCCGCCACGCTTCCAGCCCATCCGGGCGCGTGCCGAGCAGCGCAAGGGCGGCCGTGGCGCCCTGCTGGCCAAACTGCCGCCGGTTCCCGATCCGGGCGCGCTGCGGTCGTTGTCCGACGACCGCGTGCTGGCGGAAATGACCCGCCGCATCTTCAGCGCGGGCTTCGTCTGGAGTGTCGTGGGGCAGAAATGGGAGGGCTTCGAGGCCGCCTTCTCCGGCTTCGATCCCGCCTTCCTGGCCTTCGCGCCCGACGAGCACTGGGACCGGCTGACCGTTGATCCGCGCATCGTCCGCAACCGTGCCAAGATCATGGCGGTGCGTGCCAATGCGCGCTTAGTCCGCGACCTCGCCGCCGAACATGGCAGCGCCGCGCGTTTCCTGGCCGACTGGCCGGCCGGAGACGCGGTCGGGCTGCTGGTTACGCTGGCCAAGCGCGGCAGCCGGCTGGGCGGCATGACCGGGCAATACCTGCTGCGTTTTCTCGGCCGGGACGGCGTCATCCTCAGCACCGACGTCGTCGCCTGTCTGCGAGACGCCGGCCTGCCGATCGCCGCGGCGCCAACCTCCCGGCGCGACCTCGGCCTGATCCAGGACACGTTCAATCGCTGGGCCGCGGAGACCGGCCTACCGCTCACGCACCTGTCGCGCATCTGCGCCATGTCCATAGGCGAGAACCACTCCCCCGAGGCGGGGCACTGACGGCGGGCGCCGCTACCGCAGATCGGCGAGTTCGGTCAGCGCGCTCAGGACATGGTCCGGCGTCTGGTGCAGGCCCTCGGCTTGCATCCGCAGCGCCTTGAACAGCCCGGTCGCATCGGCATCGGCCGCGACCGGCGCCGGCCCGCCGCCACGGCGCACCCACGCCACCTGGAAGCCGAAATGCTTCGCGCCCGCCACGTCGAAGCCATTGGACGACACGAACATCGTCTCGCCGGGCGGCACGCCGATCACGCGCTCCACCAGCGCGTACGCCTTCGGGCTGGGCTTGAACGCGCGCGCGGCATCCACGCTCACCACGTGTTCGAGATCGCCTTCCAGGCCGGAGTTGCGCACCAGCGCATCCAGCATGGCCACGCTGCCGTTCGAGAAGATGGCTCGTGGCCGGCCCTTCAGGCTGCGCAGGGCCGCCAGCGCCTCGGGTGCCGGCGTCAGGTGCAGGTAGGCGTCCGCCAGATCCGCGACCAGCGCCTCGGATGGGGTCACGCCGGCGACGGTCAGCGCATAGACCAGGCTGTCGCGGGTCACCGCGGCGAAATCGGCGAAGTCCTCCATGCAGGTGCGCAGCCAGGTGTATTCCAGCTGCTTCAGGCGCCAGATCTGGGTGATCAGCGCGCCCTGTCCGGGGCAGGCGCGCTCCACCCGCCCGGCGACCGACTGCACGTCGTACAGTGTCCCGTAGGCGTCGAACACGAAGGCGCGAATCGGCATGGCAATTTCCTTTGCTGCGTCAGGGCCAATGCCGGTGAGCGGCTGCGTCGGCGGGCCCGTGTCCACACTCAATGGAACGGCTTGACGATTCCAACCCGGATGACGTCGTTCGGGGGCACCGGCGGAAGCCCGGCGCCGTCATCCGTGGGAAACGTTTGCAACTGGGCGGGGGAGAAATCCATCACCGCCATGAACGGCCCCATCAGCGCCATCGCCTCGATCGGCACGGCGATCGGCCGTGCGCCGAAGCCCAGCACGCCGCCGAATTGGACGATGACATCCAGCCCGCCATCCTTGCGCCGCACCACGGCCGCGACCGTGCCCAGGATCGGCTGCGCCTCGACCGGCTTCAGGACATCGCGGCCGATCAGGTCGCCGACGCGCACGGGCTGGGGAAACCGCCTGGCCTCCCGTGCCGCCAGGGTCGCGATCGAGGGCAACGGCTCGGCCGCCCGCGCCGGCAGCCCAACAGCCGCAAGTGCCACGCCAATGACAAGCAGGGCTCGATATCGCATCAGAACTCCCTCCCAGCCCTTGGACGCGGGGACCGGCGCCGCGACGAGGCAGACCATCGTCAAGGATGCGAGCGCGCGCAAGACATCATCACGATGACATCCGGTTATGGACCCGATAGCCATAATTCAGCGTCCTTCGTGGCCGGGTGCTAGTATTGATGCGACTGATCGGACAGGGGGAGTCAGACATGGGCCGCGACTCATGAGCGCGACGATGATGGGCCGGGCGAGTCCGGTCATAAGGCGGCTGCATCCTCTGCCGGTGCGAATCATGCATTGGACCAATGCCGTCGCCATGATCATCATGATCGGCTCCGGCTGGGGCATCTACAACAACTCGGTCATCTTCCATTTCCTGCACTTCCCGGAATGGATGCGGATCGGCAGCTGGGCGGCAAAAAGTCTGCTGTGGCACTTCGCCGGCATGTGGCTGCTCGCGATCAATGGCCTCGCCTATCTGACCTACGGCATCCTGACGGGACGGCTGCGCGAGCGGCTGCTGCCGATCCGGGTGGCCGAAGTAATCCAGACGGTGCGCGACACGCTGCGCCTCAGGATCGCGCATGAGGACTTGACGACCTATAACGCCGTGCAGAAGCTGCTATACATCGTCGTTATCTTCGCCGGCATGTCGCAGGTCGTCAGTGGTTTGGCGATCTGGAAACCGGTTCAACTGTCCTGGCTGGTTTCGCTCTACGGCAGTTTTCAGGCCGCACGGCTGGTGCATTTCATCGGCATGGCCGTGATCGTCGGCTTCCTGGTCGTGCATGTCGCGCTGTCGCTGCTGGTGCCCAGGACGCTGTGGGCGATGCTGACCGGTGGCCCGGCACTGGATCGCAGGCGCACGGAGGCACATCGATGAAATCTCCATTCCGTCCGGACAAGGCACCGGATCCCGCGATCCTGGACGATCATCGTGCGCTGATCCGCTCTCTGGAGCGCCGCGGTCTGATCCGTGGCGGCGTGTCGCTGGGGGCACTGGTAATGCTCACCGGCTGTGACGTTTCCGACTCGTCATCCGTTGGCAAGGCACTCCTGGCAGTCTCGAGCTTCAATGACTGGGTGCAGGCGGCGATCTTCAATCCGAACAAGCTGGCGCCTGAATACCCGGCCTCGATGGTGGAGAAGCCGCCGCGCTTTAACGCCTATTACGACATCGAGGACGTCAAGCCGGTCAACGGCGACACCTGGCGGCTGGAACTGTCCGGACTGATCGCCAACAAGCAGCCCTGGACGCGCCAGCAGATCGCCGCCCTGCCCCAGCGGGAGATGATCATCCGCCACATCTGCGTGGAGGGCTGGGACTACATCGGCCAGTGGTCCGGCGTGCCGCTGCGCACGTTCCTGGAGACGGTGGGCGCCGACCTGAAGGCGAAATACGTCGCTTTCCAGACAGCGGACGATTACCCGAGCAGCATCGACATGGCGACCGCGCTGCACCCGCAGACTCTGCTCGCGACGAAATACGCGGGAGAAACCCTGGCTGATCCGTACGGCTATCCGCTGCGTCTGCGAACGTCCACCAAGCTTGGCTTCAAGAATCCGAAGTGGATCACATCGATCGAGGTGACCAACACCTATCCCGGCGGCTACTGGGAAAGCCGAGGCTTCAACTGGGAAAGCTCACTCTGACCGACAGCATCGGTCGGGTTCATCGAAACGATAACATATCGGCATTGGCGGGACGCCATCAATCTGGCGATGATGCCTGCGGCAGCGGCAATGTCGCAGGACGTATCGAAGGAAACCAGAATGCCGGACATCGACGATGAACGCATCAGGCGTCGCGCCTATTTGCTGTCGGAAGAAGCTGGGCATCCCGAGGGTAAGGACGAGCACTTCTGGCACATGGCGCGGCTTGCGCTGATCTCCGAGGATCAGGCGGCAGAACTCGCCGCCGAACTGCCCGATGTCGTGCTGAAGCGCGCGTAGACGGCGAGGGCGGCGTCAGGCGGCCTCGGCGTTCCAATCCCGCGCGCGGGCGAGCCGCAGGAAAGCATCGGCCGCGCGGGTGGTTGGCCGCCCCGCAATCGCGGCAACGAACACCCGCAGCGAATGCGCAGGCTGCAGCGCACGTTTCGCAATCCCGGGCGGCAATACGCGCCGTCCTGTGGACAGCGCAACACCGACGCCCGCCCGCACCAGGCAGTGCACGTGCTCGTCGTTGGTTCCCCGATGACGCGGTTGTGCCGTAAGGGCGAGGGGGATCCCCAGATCGGCATTGATCCGGGCATCCTCGGCGTCGTTGCCAATGGTGCCGATCAGAGCCTGCTCGCGCAGCTGCTCGATGTTCAGGCTGTCACCGATGGCGAGCGCGTGACCCTCGGGCACAAGCGCCACAACCGGGTCGGCGAACACCTCCCAGCGGTTGGCGCGCTCGGTCAGCCGAGTGACGTCGGCAGTCAACAGTACATCGATATCCGATCCCAGGAGCAAGTCGTTGAGCATGCCCTGGGTGCCGTGTCTGACCGTCACCTCGAGGCTCGGGAACCGCTGGCTCACTTGCCGGACAAGCGGTGCCATGATGGAGGGTTCGACCCAGGCGCCCAGCCCGATCCGCAGCAGCGCCAATTCCTGCTGGCGAAAGCGTTGCGCGCCCATGCGCGCCGTCTCGGCCGCGTCGTACGTCTGCTGTAGTAGCGGGAGCATTGCCACCCCCAGTGGGGTCAACTGCGTATGGATGCGCTCGCGCAGCAGCAGCGGACCGCCCAGTTCGGTTTCCAGGCGATGAATTGATTTGGTCAATGCCGGCTGCGTCACGTTGCACATCTCGGCGGCGCGCGTGAAGTTCAGCGTTTTTGCCAGCGTCAGGAAGTAGCGTATCTGAATCAGGTCCAAACCCGGTATCCCCCTCTGCGCTGCGGCATCAGCCTGTTCCGGCGATCGCCTACGGTCTCAATGTGCTGAGGAAGCGGACGATATCCTCGGGCTCCGCGCGCGTCGTGAAGTCGCCATCGATGAAAGCATAGACGATGGCGCCGTTTGGCGCGATGACGTAGGTCGCGGTCATGGGCAGCAGCCATGCGGGATTGCCGTGCCGCTTGGCCAGGTCGACGCCTCCGCTCACCAGCGCCTCGCGGTAGGCATCCGGTAACTTGAAGACGATCCCGAACTGCATTGCGACGGCATTGTCGACATCCACCAGCACGTCATAGGGCAGGTTGCGCTCGCGCTTGATCTGCAATGCCAGTCCGCCGGTTTCCGGCAGCACAGCGACGAATTGCGCCCCTGCTGCCCGGATGTCCGGCAACGCCGAGGCCATCGCGCGCATCGTCAGATCGCAATACGGGCACCAGCCGCCACGGAAGAAGCCGACCACCAGCGGGCCGGCGGCGAGCAGGTCCTCGGACGCGACCAGATGTCCTTCGGCGTTGGGCAGCATGAAGGCGGGGGCCATGTCGCCGACCTTCAGCGCACGCTCCGCGCTCTCGGTCTGCTGCAGCAGCGCGACCGTCTCGCGATGGATCTCCTGCGACCGTGCGGAGCGACCCCTCAGCAGGGTCTTGAGCCTGCTGGTCAGCGACATGCCGCGTGAGGGAAATGGGTGACGCTTCACGGCTGTACGATCCTTACCGAAACGCATGAAAGTTAATCTGAACCGCGTCGTGCCAATGGTCCAGGCGCGCGGTCAGACAACAGGCGCGTGCTGCGTCGTGCGCGCCGGCAGCACGGCGGCGAGCAGCGCGCGCGTGTAGTCGTGACGCGGCGCGGCCAGCACCGACGCTGCTTCGCCCTCCTCGACAATTCGGCCTGCGCGCATGACCGCGACACGCTCGCACAACAGCCGCACCACCGACAGATTGTGCGAGACGAAGAGATAGGCCAGCCCGTGCCGCGCCCGCAGCGCATGCAGCAGTTCGATGATCTGCGCCTGCACCGAGACATCGAGCGCCGAGGTCGGCTCATCCAGCAGCAGCGCGCGCGGGCCGGGCGCGAGGGCGCGCGCGATGCAGACGCGCTGCTTCTGTCCGCCCGACAGTTCGTGCGGATAGCGCCAGAGAAAATCCTCGCCCAGCCCGACATCATGCAGCAGGGTGGCGACGCGCGTACGTAGCGCCGCGCGCGAGACGCCGCCGCGCAGCCGCAGCGGCTCCGAGACGCAGGCGAACACGCTGCCGCGCGGGTCCATCGCGGCATGCGGGTTCTGGAACACCACCTGCACGTCGCGCCGCAGCGCGGCCAGCCGCCGCTCGGCAAGATCCGTGATGTCGGCGCCTGCGTGCAGCACGCGGCCCTCCTGCACCGGCACCAGCCGCAGCAGCACGCGCAGCAGCGTCGATTTGCCGCACCCGGACTCGCCCACCAGCCCCAGCGCCTCGCCCTCGTGCAGCGCCAGACTCACGCCGTTCAGCGCGTTCACGGCACCGAAACGGCACAGCACGGCCTCTGCCGCCAGCAGAGGCGTCATGGCGCGACCGCGTGGCACGCGGTGCGATGCGCGCCGCCTGTCAGCACCGGCTTGCGCGTCCGGCAGATCGGCATCGCGCGTGCGCAGCGCGGCGCGAAGCGGCAGCCCGGCGGCGGATCGCGCAACGAGGGGATGCTGCCCGCAATGCCGCGCGGCAGCACTGCCGGCCCCAGCAAGTCGGGCACCGCATCCAGCAGGCCTTGCGTGTATGGATGGCGCGGCGCGGCCAGCAGGTCCACGGCTGGCGCGTCCTCCACGATCGTGCCGGCATACATCACCACCACCCGGGCGCAGAGCGCGCCGATCACGCCGATGTCGTGGCTGATCAGCAGCAGCGTCAGGCCAAGCCGCCCGACCAGATCGCGGATCAGCGCCAGCACCTCGCTCTGCGTCGTCACATCCAGCGCCGTGGTCGGCTCGTCAGCCACCAGCAGACGCGGGCCGCCGGCCAGCGCGAGCGCGATCAAGACGCGCTGGCGCATTCCGCCCGAGAGCTCGTGCGGATAGCGCTCGAGCAGCGCCTCGGGCTCGGGCAGGTGCACGGCGGCCAACATGGCGGCGGCGCGCGACCGCAGTGCCGCGTGCCCCCTCATTCCGTGCGCGCGCAGCACACCGGCGATCTGCTGGCTGACGGTGAAGACCGGGTTGAGGTAGGTGGTGGGGTCCTGGAACACCATGCCGATGCCGTGCCCGCGCAGCCGGCGCAGCGCGGACGCGTCCATCGCCAGCACGTCCGCGCCGTCGAAGCGGATCAACCCGCCCAGCACCCGCGCCGGCGGTGAGGGATTGAGCCGCAGAATGCTGCGCGCCAGCACCGACTTGCCGCAGCCCGACTCGCCGACGATGCCCACCGCCTCGCCCGCCGCCAACGTCAGGTCGATGCCGTCCAGCACCGCGATGCGCCCCTCATAGCCGTCGAAGGCCATGCGGTAGCCGGCAATTTCGAGCAGGCTCATCCGCGCGCGCTGCGCGGATCGAGCACGTCGCGCAGGCCGTCGCCGAACAGGTTGAAGCCGAGCACGGTCAGGAAGATGAACAGGCCGGGGAACACGCTGTACCACCACCAGGTCGGCATGTAGTCGCGCGCGACCGCGATCATGGCGCCCCATTCCGGCGCCGGCGGCTTCGCACCCAGGCCGATGAAGCCCAGAGACGCCGCGGCCAGGATCGCCATGCCCATGTCCATGCTGGCCTTCACCACGAAGGCCGAGAGGCAGTTGGGCAGGATGTGGCGCGCCAGGATCCAGCCGTGGCCGGCGCCCATGGTGCGCGCCGCCTCCACGTACGGCTCGTGGCGCAGGGTGAGTGCCTTGGCCTCGATCAGCCGGACATAGCCGGGCCACCACACCACGGCCAGCGCCAGCACGCCGTGCAGTAGTCCGGGGCCCAGGGCCGCGACGATGGCCAGCGCCAGCACCAGTCCGGGCACCGCCAGGAACACGTCGGTGACGCGCATGATGACGCCGCGCACCCGTCCGCCCAGGTAGCCCGCCGTCACGCCCAGCGGCACGCCGATCGCGGCGGCGATCCCGGTGATGATGAGCCCGACCCACAGGCTGGTCCGCGTCCCGATCACGACGCGGGTGAAAATGTCGTCGCCCATTTCGTCGGTGCCGAACCAGTGCCGCAACGAGGGCGGCTGCAGCTTCGCCGCGAGGTGCATCGCCCCGGTGGCGTCGGCCGGGTACGGCACCAGCACCGGCCCGAACGCCGCGAGCAGCAGGAACGCGGCGACGAGCACCAGCCCCAGCATCGCCGACGGGCTGCCCGAGAAGGTCCATGCGACGAAGCGCGCGCGGCGCATCCGGCCCTCGGCGGCATGGGAAATGGCGATGTCGCTCATGCGGTCCTGGTCCGCGGGTCGAGCCACGCATAGCCGAGGTCGATTGCCAGATTGGTGAGCATGAAGGTCAGCCCGACCAGCAGCGTGACGCCCATCACCGGCTTGAAGTCGGATGCTATGGCGGCGTTGACGGCATAAAGCCCGATGCCCGGCCAGTCGAACACCGTTTCGACGAGGACGGTCGAGCCCAGCATCCAGCCGAAGCGCAGACCGATCATCGCGAGCGTCGGCAGCATCGCGTTCTTCAGCGCCAGCACGCACACCACGCGCCAGGCGGGCTGGCCGTAGGCGCGTGCCGCGGTGATGTGGTCGGCCCCCAGCGTCTCGATCATCTCGGCCCTTGCCACGCGCAGTATCGCGGCGAGGCAGGGCAGGCTGAGCACGACCGCCGGCAGCACGGCATAGCGCAGCGCCTCGGCGAAGGTCGCGAACTCTCCGGCGATCAGCGCATCGACCAGCACCATGCCGGTGACGGCCGGCGGCGGCGCGGTGGCGACGGAAAGCTGCCCGCTGGTCGGCAGCCAGCCCAACCACACGGCGAACACCAGCTGCAGCACCAGCCCCGCCCAGAATGCCGGCACCGCCACACCCGAGACCGCCAGGATGCGCACCACGTGATCCACCGCGCTGTTGCGCCGCACCGCCGCCAGCATCCCCAGCGGCACGCCGAGCCCGACCGCGAGGCCCATCGACAGCAGCACCAGTTCCAGTGTCGCCGGGAAGTAGCGCGCCAGATCGGCCGAGACTTCGTCGCCGGTCTGGATCGAGCGTCCCAGGCGCAGGCGCGCGAGGTCGGTGACGTAGCGCAGGAACTGCTCGGGCAGCGGCTGATCCAGCCCGTATTCGTGGCGTACCGTCGCGACCATGTCGGTCGTCGCATCCGGTCCCGCCGCCAGCGCGGCGGGATCGGTCGGTGCGATGTTGGAGACGGCGAAGGTGATGACGACCAGTCCCGCCAGCATCAGCAGGACCAGCAGCAGGCGGTGCGCCAGGTAGCGCAGCATCCCCGGCTCAGGCGGCGACGACGTACATCGGGAACAGGTCCACCTCGCCGGTCAGTCGGACCGGGCAATAAACGAAGCCGCGCACATAGTCGCGCATGGCCCAGCGCCGGTTTTCCATGACCAGGAAGACCGAGGGCTGCAGGTCCACAATGCGCTTCTGGATATCGGCATAGGTCGCCATGCGATGCGCGTGGTTCGGGTCCACCCGCGCCGCCGCGACCATCTTGTCGAGCGTGGCGTCGCGCAGATGGTGGATGCCCCAGGTACTGGCCCTCGGCGGTCGAGGCGTATTGCGAGGCGACGACATCGGGATCGGTGGTGACCGGCGTGACATAGACCGCGGTGAACGCCGCCGTGGTGTCGGGACTGGTTCCGCGGGATACCACCGTTGGCCACGGCTGGCCGACGATGTTGACCTTGATGCCAAGCGGCTGCAGCGCGTTGAGCAACGCTAGGCCGACGCGGCGCTCCACCTCGAGCCCCGCGACGTACAGGTAGTCCAGCGTGATCCCGCCCTGCGCCCATTGGGTCTTGGCCAGGTAGGCCTTCGCTTTCGCCAGATCCTGCCGCGGCATGTCAGGGACTGGGATGTAGCCTTCGATGGCATTCGGGAACGGGCTTGTCATCAACGTGGCTTCGTTGTTCTCGATCTCCATCACCGCCTTGTAGTCCATCGCATAGGCAATGGCCTTGCGGAAGTTCAGGTCGGCGGTGGGACCCTTCGCGGTGTTCATCACCACGGTGAACGGCGTCATGCCGACATTGTCGGTCACCTTGATTCCCGGCACCTTGGCCAGCTGGTCGTAGTCGTCGGGCGTGAGGTCGGTGATGATGTCCACCTCGCCGCGCTGCAGCGCCGCCTTGCGCGGCGCGCCTTCGCGGATCACCCGCAGGATAACGCCCCCCGGCCGGTCCGCCGCAGGCATCGGCCACCCCTTCCAGTAGTCGGGCACGGCGTCCAGCGCCATCACCGCCTGCGAGTCCCAGCGGTTGATTTTGAACGGACCCGATCCGGCTTCGTTCGTGGTCAGCCATGCCTGGCCGTAGTCGCCGTTCTGCACGTGCGCCTCGACCTGCTTGGGGTTGACGATGAACCAGCACGGCAGGAAGGACAGGAAACCCGGAAACGCCTGCTTCAGCGTGAAGCGCACTGTACGCGGATCAATGACCGCGATACCTGTCGGGTCGAGGTGGTCCTTCAGCATCCAGGCCACGCCCTTGTTAAGCTTCAGCCCACGCTCGAACGAATAACGCACCGCGTCGGCGTCCAGCGCATCGCCGTTGTGGAACTTCGCGTTGCCAACGAGGCGGATGGTCCACACCTTGCTGTCGGCATTGGGCTCCCAGCTTTCCGCAAGCCAGGGCACGATCTTTGCGGGGTTGCCGATATACTTCGCCAGCGCGTCGTAGATCGCCTGCTGCATCAACCGCGTCGAGTAGTCGTAGCGCACATGCGGGTCCAGCACAGGCACCGGCTGGCCGCCGGAAAACACCATGATACGCCTGTCGCCCTGCCGCTCGAACGCCGCCGCCGGCGCGGCAAGCCCGGCAACCGCCGCCGCCGCTAGGAAATCCCTGCGCTTGATCATCGCCGTCCTACTCCGCTGCCTTCGTCGCCCCGGCATCCAGGCCGTACTCCCGCCTCGCAGCGTCGGGGCTCACCATGTCGTCCGCCACATCCTGCTCGACCAGCGCGCGCTCGCGCGCCATCGGGTCGCCATAGCCGCTGCCGCCGGCCAGCTGCACCTCGACGATGCGGTCCGTGGCAGTCAGCGTCACCAACTCGCCGGTGCCGCAGTCATGCACCACGGCCCCCTGCGGATCGAGCACCACGCCGCGCACGCCGCCACCGGGGCGCCCACCGAACAGCCCGGGCGAGGCCACGCCGACACCTTCGGGATAGACCGACACCAGCATTGGCAGCCCATCATCGTAAAGCTTGCGGAGCCGTGTGCGTACCCCAAGTCCGCCGCGCTGCCGCCCCGGCCCGCCGCTGTCCCTGACCAGGGATTTCTCGATCACCAGAACGGGGGCTCGGGTTTCCATCAGCTCAGTCGAGGTGTTGGCGGCCGAGGTGGGCCACAGCAGTGATGATTTGCCGTCCCCCCGTGCCGAGGCGCCCTGTCCGCCACCCATGAAATAATGATCGGCATACAAGGCGTCATCGGCATCGCGGCCATAGATGTTCACCGCGACCGGTAGGCCGGTATGCGCCTGCACGAGCGCAGGCGCCGCATCGGCCAGCGCGCCGAACACGTTGGGCGCGATGTACCAGCCGGTGCGCGTACGCAGATTGACGGAGGCCGGCTTGCGGCAATTCAGGATGGAGCCTTCCGGCGCGGTGACGGTGAATGGCCGATAGCAGCCGGCATTGCCGCGCACGGTGGGCGTGAGCATGCACTTCAGCGGATACGTCGCGTGCGCCGCAGTGTAGTTCAGCGTCGAGTTCAGGCCGCCGCGATCCTGCTGTGGCGGCGCGCCGGCGAAGTCCAGCGCGATCTCGCCGCCGCGTACCGAAACCGTCAGCGGATAACGCAATCTTTCGCCAAGAGGATTGTTCCAGACCTCGCAGCGATAATCACCCTCGGGCAGTGCGCGGATGGCATCGCGCATGGCCTGCTCGGCGCGGGTCTGCACCACTTCGGCGAGGGCACGCAGATCGTGCATCCCATAGTCGTCCATCAGCGCCAGCAGCCGCTCGGCCCCCAGCGCGTTAGCGGCGGCGAAGGCGTGGATGTCGCCGAGCACCTCCTCCGGCTTGCGCACGTTCTCGGCGATCAGCGTGTGCAGGTCCTCATTTGCCGCGCCCGCGCGATACAGCTTCATCGGCGGTATCTGCAGGCCTTCCTCATAGATCTCCCGCGCCCGCAGCGAATCCTTGGTGCCGCCGATATCACCGACATGCCCGACGGTGCCCATCAGCGCGACCACGCGACCCGCGCGGAACACCGGGCTGACCACGGCGATGTCGAACAGATGCCCCGCGCACAGCCACGGATCGTTGGTCACCAGCACGTCGCCCGGCGCCAGGGTTTCGGCGGGGTATTTCGCCAGCAGCGCCTTCACCGCACGCGGCAGCGTCAGGTTGAACACCGGCATCGCGCGCGGCGAGTGGGCAAGGGTCTCACCGGCTGGATCGAGCATCTCGCAGGCGAAATCCTGCGCCTCCGACACGATCAGGCTGAACGCCGTGCGGCAGATCGTGTGCCACATCTCCTCGACCACGCTGACCAGGCGGCTCCACATGATTTCCAATGAAATCGGATCGGCTTCGATCAGCGCCCGTGCCTCGGCCACCGGCGTCGCCGGCGTCACCCGCGCTGCGGCGCGGGCCGCGACCGCGACGGCGATGTGCAGCGTGCCGCTGTCGCCCACCGTGACGGTGTCGTCCGGCCCCACGATGGTCGTCGCCTCGCGCTCCTCGATGATGGCGGGGCCGGCGATACGGGTGCCGGCGGTCAGGGCGTAGCGGTCGTACACCGGCGTTTCGACGAAGCCGTCGCCGAACCAGGCGGGTCGCGTGCCCTTCAGCGCCGCGCCGCCGGCCGTAATGCCGGCCTGCGTCACGCTCAATGCCGGCGGCATGCCGCTGGCCCGCACCCGAAGATTGATGATCTGCGCGCCTACGCCGCCATAGACGGACGTGTAGCGGGCGGCGTAGGCATCGGTGAAGGCCGCGAGGATCTGCGGCAGCGCCGCCTCGGTGATCGCGCCGTCCGGCAGAGGCACACTGATTTCATGCATCTGTCCGACGAGCCGCATGTCGGCGGTCCGCGTCACCGTCACGTCGGCCGGGTCGACGCCGGCCGCGTGCAGCCGACCGACGGCGCTGTCGGCCAAGGCGGAAAGCACCGCTGCGATCTCCTCAGCCGCGCGCGGTGCATCGAGGCGCACCGGATGCGAGCGCACCGTCTCGAACGATAGCGGTGCCGACAGGAACCCCAGCGCCGAGGCGGCGCCGGAGGCCGGCGGGATCAGCACCTCCGCAACGCCCAGCAGCCGCGCAACACCGGCGGCGTGGGCCGGTCCCGCGCCGCCGAAGCCCACCATCGCGTAGCGGCGCGGATCGCGGCCCTTCTCGACGATATGGATACGCGCGGCGGCGGCCATGCTCTCGGTGACGACGCGATGGATGCCCCAGGCGGTGCCGATCGCATCGAGGCCCAGCCGCTCCCCCACCCGCGCCAGCGCCGCCGCCGCCGCGTCGCGGTCCAGCGCCATCCGCCCGCCCAGGAAGAAGCCCGGATCGTAATAACCGAGCAGCAGGTTGGCGTCGGTCACCGTCGGTTCGGTGCCGCCGCGGCCATAACAGGCGGGTCCCGGATCGGCACCGGCCGATTGCGGCCCGACGCGCAGCAGCCCCACCTCGTCGATCGCGGCGATCGAGCCGCCGCCGGCGCCGATCTCGATCATGTCGATCACCGGCGCCTTGATCGGCAGGCCGGAGCCGCGTCTTGAAGCGGTGCACGCGCGCCGCCTCCATCTCGGCCGCGATCTCGGCGCGGCCGTCCTCGATCAGGCAGGCCTTGGCCGTCGTGCCGCCCATGTCGAAGCTGATGACGCTGGGGTGCCCGGCCAGCCGACCAAAATACGCCGTCGCCAGACCGCCGCCGGCGGGGCCGCTTTCCAGCAGGCGGATCGGAAAGGCACGCGCCGTCTGTGGGCTGATCAGTCCGCCCGCGGAATGCATCAGCAGCAGCCGCCCGGCCAGTCCGCCCGCATGCAGTGCCTGTTCCAGCCGGCCCAGATAGCGGTCCATCAGCGGCTGCACATAGGCGTTGGCGCAGGTGGTGACGCAACGCTGATATTCCCACAACTCGGCCACCACGTCCGACGACAGCGACAGCGCGAGATCGGGGAAGCGCGCGCGGATTGCCGCCGCGGCTGCCTGCTCGTGCGCGGGGTTGCGGTAGGCGTGCAGGAAGCAGATCGCGATGGCGTCGCAGCCATCCGCAACGAGCCGCGCCGCCGCGGCCGCCGCCTGCGCAGGAATCCAGCGCGATCACCGCATTGCCGTCGCGGTCCATCCGCTCGGCCACGCCGATGCGGCGGCGGCGCGGCACCAGTGGGTCGGGGAACTTCAGGAACAGGTCATAGATGTCGTAACGCTGCTCGGTGCCCATCTCCAGGATGTCGCCGAAGCCCTGCGTTGTGATCAGGCCCAGCCGCGCGCCGCGCCGCTCGATCAGCGCGTTGGTCACCAGCGTCGTGCCATGCACGATCTCGGAGATGTCGGCCAGCGTCAGCCCGGCACCGTCGAGCAGTTCGGAAAGGCCCTGCAACGCGCCGACCGAGGGATCATCCGGCGTGGTCAGGCATTTGTGGAGGCGGATATCCGATCGCTCGGCATCGAGCAGGATGAAGTCCGTGAAGGTGCCGCCGATATCGAAGCCGATCCGATAGCGCGAGGTCATCATCGAGTCTCCCGAAGATTTCCACCTAGCGCGATCGCGCCGGCTTGGGGAGGATTTTCGGCCGCGTGGTGCTTGAGGGTGGCACGTGACGCTTGAGGCTGACGGTTCAGAAAAGCAGTTGCGGCGGCACGTCGGCGGCGCGCACGCCGACCTTCTCCAGATTGGCAACCAGCGCGGCGCGCGGCCGGCCGGCGGCGCGGCAACGCGCGATCCAGCCGTCCACAGTGTCGCGCCACGCCGGCGTTGCCTGCTTCGCCATGATCGCGCTTGTCGACGATCCGAACAGCGGCATGGGAACGATCAGGTGCCCGAGCCCGGGGCTACGCGCCAGTGTCGTCAGTGCCAGGATCACCACCAGGATCTGGCAGTCTGCACGGCCCGCCTGCACGGCCATGACCGCGTCGTTGTTGGTCTTGAGGCGGATCACCGTCGCCTGCGGGCACAGCGTCGCGACCTTCTGGTCGTAGACCGTGCCCAGCTCCAGCGCGATACGCACCTCCGGCCGGTTCAGGTCTTGCCATCGCTGCGGCGTGAATCCCTGGCGCGCGATCAGCGCGAAGGCGTTTTCGTATAGCGGCGTCGAGAAATCGACCGCCAACGCGCGCTGCGGCGTGGGGGCCAGGCAGAAGAAGATGTCGACCTTGTCGGACACCACGTCCAGCACCGCATTGCCCCAGGTCGACTCCACCGGGGCGATCCGTGCACCATGCTCGACCGCAAGGTCGCGGGCGATGTCGATCATGAAACCGGCCCACGCTCCGGTGGCTGGATCGCGGTAGCTGTAGGGCGGCTGCGCCGGCACCGCGCCGATGCGCATGATGCCGGTGCGCCGGATGCGGTCGAGCGTGCCTTCGTCGGCCCGGGCGGGCATCGCGGCTGCCGCAGTCAGCAGCCCGGCGGCCAGCGCCCGCCGCCGGGTGATAATCGGCATGGTCATGTGCCGGCGGACTGCGCCCGCACTGCCTCCCATGCGTCGGGCTCCTCGTAGGTCGCGAAGGCGGCGAACAGCGTATTCAGTTCGGCGGCGTAGAAATCGTGCGACAGGCCCTTCAGCAGCCGCGTCACGCCCCATGGCATGCCGTTCAGGCCGCCTGCGACGATGCCGGTGCTGACCACGGCGGCGGGGTTGAAGACATGGATGTTGCGCAGCGCCGGCATCGTGCCGGGATGCTTTTCCATCAACTCGAAATGCGGCCCGAGATAGGGGTAGCGCGCGATGGCGGGATCGGCTTCGGCTGCCGGCGGTGCGTAGCGATCGGACCACAACGCGATGTGGCCGGCGATGGCGGCGAGTTCGGGCCGCAGCGCCAGATCGACGATGAAGCCGGTGCCGAGCACGACGAAATCCGCCGTACGCCATCCTTGCGGCGTGCGCAGTCGGATGGCGCCGTCGTCGAATCCGGCATCCTGTACGGGCGATGCCAGATGCAGCCGCACATTGGGGTGGCGCATCGTGCGCTCCAGCGTGTCCTGCGGCGGCGGCATCGGCATGGTCAGCAGCCGGCGCATGAAGCGCCACCGTTCGGCATCGGGCAGGTCGCCGAAGTTGCGGAAGAAACCGTGGCTTTCCAACGCGCGGAAGGAATTCGCGGTGGGCAGCGCACCGCGGCGCACGAACACATCGACCGATGTGGCGCCCGCCTCCAGCGCGGTCGCCGCGTTATCGAAGGCCGAGGCACCACCGCCGATCACCGCAATCCTCCGCCCGGTGAGTCGCGCGAAATCGATCGGCTCGGCGCTGTGCGCCCAGCGGTCGCGCGGCAGGCTCGCGCCGACGAAATCCGGAACGCGCAGCCCGCCCGCACCGGAAAGCCCCGTCGCCAGAACGATTTTCCGCGCCAACATTGTCTCCTCGCCGTGGGGTGTCCGCAGGCGGGCTTCAAGCAGATCGCCGCGTGGGGCGATCGCGGTCAGTCGCACGCCGTTGCGCATGTCGAGCCGCAGCGCCTGTCGCAGCCAGACCAGATAGCGCATCCATTCTGCGCGCGGAATGCGCACCAGATCGGCCCAGGACTTCCGGCCGAACTGTGCTTCGTGCCATGCCCGGAATGTCAGGCTCGGGATGCCGAGGTCGGGGCCGGTGAGGAATTTCAGCGTACGCAGCGTAACCATCCGCGCATAGGTTACCCACGGGCCCTCCAGGCCCGCGGGGTTCTCGTCCAGCACGGTCACGCCGCCGATCCGCTCGCGCTGCAGGGCGAAGGCCGCGGCCAGCCCATTTTGGCCGCCGCCGGCGATGAGTACGTTGTGGACAAGGCGGCCCTCGGCGTCGCGCCGGGCGGTGACCCACGGCCGGTCCGGGTAGTCGAACAGCACCAGCTCGTCCTGTGCGCGCCGCGCCAGCGCCTCGAGTGCCGCGGACGTGACCGCCGCCATCGTCCGCCGTCAGGCCCGGGCCCGCACCAGCCGGCCGGGCCTGGCGCCGGTCTCCACGCCGTTTTCGAAGATCGAAACACCGGAAACGATCGTCGCGACATAGCCGTCCACGCGCTGCACCAGTCGTTTGCCGCCCGCCGGCAGGTCGTGGATGATTTCCGGATGATGCAGGCGCAGCGCATCGAAATCGATCACGTTGACATCCGCCTTCAGCCCGGGCTTGAGCCGCCCGCGATCGGTGAAGCCGAAGAAGTCGGCCGTTTCGCTGGTCTGGCGTTTGACGACGAATTCCAGCGGCAGCCGGTCGCCGCGCGGGCGGTCGCGCACCCAGTGTGCCAGCATGAAGCTGGGCAGGCCGGAATCGCAGATCTGCCCGCAATGCGCGCCGCCGTCGCTCAATCCCAGCACGGTGGCGGGATCGACCAGCATCTCGCGGATCACGTCGAGATCGCCATGCACATAGCCGGAGACCGGGAAGAACAGCATCCGCGTGCCGTCCTCGCCGGTCAGGTAGTCGTAGCAGAACGCCGCCGGGCTCTGGTTGGTCCGCGCCGCCATCGCGGCGATGCTCTGCTCGGGCGAGGGCTCGTAGTTCGGCGGATCGCCGAGCACATACATCCGGTCCCAGCGCGTCGCCAGCGGCCGCGTCAACGGCGGCAGCACGGCCAGCAGCTGCTCGGATGGAGGTTCGCCGAGTATTGCTTCACGCACCGCCGGATTGCGCAGCCGCGCCAGCCGCTCGGACGCCGTCAGGGGCGCCATCGCGGCGTAGGTCGGGCTGGCGGTGAACGGATTGAGCGAGGTGGTCAGCCCGAGGATCACGCCCACCGGCCGACCGGCAATCTGGGCGGTCAGCGCAGCCCCGCGGCCGCGGGCACGGCGCACGCCGTCCATCAGGCGCCGCCATCGCTGCGGGTCGGCCGAGCGGTCGGTGAGCAGGAACCACACCGGCCGCTTCGTCTCCTGCCCCAGCTGGGTCAGCCATTCGAGCTCGGCGGCCTCGTCCTCGAAGTCGCTCAGCATGCCGAAGGCGCCGACGCCCGCCTTGCCCAGCGCGCGGCCGATACCCAGCAGTTCCTGTTCCTCGGCGAACCGCCCGGGCACCAACTCGCCGCCGGTGGTGCGGTGCTGCTCGGTGCGCGAGGTGGTGAAGCCGAACGCGCCGGCCTTCAGTGCCTCGAAGGTCAGCCGGTGCATCGCGACGATGTCGTCGCCCGTCGCCGCTTCACGGCGCACGGCACGGTCGCCCATCACGTAGACGCGCAGCGGATGGTGCGGCACCTGGGCGGCGATATCGATGGTCCGGGGTAGGCGATCGAGCGTGTCCAGGAACTGCGGAAAGCTCTCCCAATCCCATTTGAGGCCCTCGGCCAGCGCGATGCCGGGGATATCCTCCACCCCTTCCATCAGGTCGATCAGGGCCTCGTGGTCGCTGGCGCGGACCGGGGCGAAGCCGACGCCGCAGTTGCCGAACAGAATTGTCGTCACGCCATGCCACGACGATGGCGCCAGCACCGGGTCCCAGGTGGCCTGCCCGTCGTAATGAGTGTGTACATCGACCCAGCCGGGCGTCACCAGCCGGCCGTCGGCACGGATGTCGCGGCGCGCCGGACCGGCCCTGTCGCCGACGGCGACGATGCGCCCGCCGTCAATCGCCAAGTCGCCGGTGAAGCCGGGCGCCCCGGTGCCATCGACGATGGTGCCGCCGCGGATCACGATGTCATGCATCGGATGCCCTTCCTGTTCTGCTGCTGCGCAACAGAGCATCCACCCATAAAGGCGCCGGCGGCAAGCGTAGGGTGGCCCGGCGCGCTCCTACAGCACGTCCGCGATGGCGTCGCGATAGCGGTGCAGTGCAGCCAGATGATCGCCCAGGGTCCTGCCCGCGATGCGATGATGGTGGCGGCGGTTGAACGTCGTCGTCAGGCAGATATGCGACACGCCGGCGGCCTTCCAGAACGCCGCCTCGCGCCGCCAGTCGGCTCCCGTGCCGGCGCCGCAGGACGTCCATACCTCGATGCCGACCCCTTTCGGGTCGCGGCCCTCGGCCTCGGTCATGCGCCACAGCTCCGCGAAGATGGCGGTCGCGGTCTGGTCGGGCGGATAGGCGTTGGGCATCCAGCCGTCGCCCCATTTCGCAATGCGCGGCAGCGTCTTTTCGTGATGGCCGCCGAACCACACGGGCACGCGGCCGGAGGCGGGGCGGGGGTTGATCCCGGCATCCTCGATCGTGTGGTACTTGCCGTTGAAGGTGACGTGGTCCTGCTTCCACAGCGCCTGCATGACCCGCACCTGCTCCTCGGACCGGCGGCCGCGATTGCGGAAGTTCTCGTTCAGGCCGACGAACTCGGTCTCGTTCCAACCGACCCCGATGCCGAGGCGGAAGCGGCCCTGGCACAACACGTCGAGGCACGCCGCCTGTTTCGCAACCAGCGCGGCCTGGCGCTGCGGCAGGATCAGCACACCGGTGGAAAAGCCCAGCTTGGGTGCCACGCCGGTCAGGTAGCTCAGCACCACGAACGGATCGTGGAACAGGTCCTCGGACGTGTTGCGCCCGGCTTCCCAGTCGGGGCGGGATGCGGTGTTGACGCCCAGGACGTGGTCCGGAACTTCGAGGAAGTCGTAGCCGTGCGCTTCCAGCCCTTGCGCGTATTCGCGCACCGTCGCCGGATCGCCGCCAATATCGCCGAACGGCACCAGGGCACCGAGTTGCATTGCAGCTCTCCTTGTTTTTGCGGTCGCGTCATGGTTCGGGCGCGACCGGAGGGAGGCACCGGCTTACTGGAACAGGCCGCCCACGCCGCCGAACACGCCAAGGGCGCAAGTGACCGCGCATACTACGACGACCACCCGAAGATACCACCCGCGCAGCCGGTGCGCCTGCGGCAGCGCGACCATCGCGAGCCGCACCAGGAACGTCAACACCACCGGCAGCAGCAGCGCGTTCATCACCTGCACATCGACGTTCAGAGACACCAGATCGGGCGCCATGCCCACCAACGCCGCGCCGCCGATTACGCAGACGGCGTAGACGGCATAGAACCACCGCGCCTCGAACGGGTGGCACTCGAGCGAGCGGCGATAGCCGGCGACCTCACCGAGGCCCCAGGCGAATGCGAGGGAGGAGACGATGGCCGCGACCAGCGCCGCCCCGAGCACGCCGAGGCCGAACACCAGCCGACCGGCGGTGGCCCCGAGAAACGGCGTCAATGCCTGGCTCATGTCGCCTACCGTGGCGAGCGTCGCATTCGGTGCGTGCGGCGCGATGGTCGCGGCGGCGGCGATCAGCACCGCCGCCATGACCAGCTGCGTGATCACCGCGCCGATGGCGGTGTCCCAGCGCGCTGCAGTCAGGTGTTCGGGCCGCAGCTTCTTATCGGCGATGGCGGACTGCTGGTAGAAGATCATCCACGGCATGATGACTGCGCCAATATTCGCCGCCACGAGGTACATGTAAGCCGGATCGCGCAGCGGGATCGAAATCGCCTCGCGTGTCATCACCCCGAGGTCGGGCCGCGCCGCCCAGGCGACGGCGAAGAACGCCAACTCGAACAGGCCGATAGCGATGGCCACGCGCTCGACCCGGCGATACGAGCCGGTCAGCACGATCGCCAGCAGCCCGACCGCCGCCATCGGCAACGTGACGCTGCGATGCACGCCATACAGCTCGCCCACGCCTGCGACGCCCGAGAACTCGGTCAGCAGCGCGCCCGCCGTCGCTACCGCCAGCCCACCGGCCGACACCCAGGCCCAGGCCGGTCCGAATGTGTCACGGATCAGCTCGCCATGGCCGCGGGCGGTGAACACGCCGAGGCGCACCGTCATCTCCTGCACGATATACAGGACTGGCATCAGCACCACCTGCAGCAGCAGCAGTCGGTAACCCCACTGCACACCGCTCTGCCCTGCGGTGATGATGCTGCCGACATCGGTGTCGGCCAGCATCACCACCAGCCCCGGCCCGAACACGGCGACGAAGGGCAGGCGGCGCAGCAGGCCGCGCCGCGCCGGCGCGGTGATCGCTTTGTCGTCGGAGGAGGCGGTCGGCATCAGGAGGCACCTCGGGCGGTGCTGCGATTGAGAAGGAGTCGCAGCTGGACCTTGACCATTGATGGTGTGTCCCGGCCTGTCAACGCCGGCCAGACGGTCAGCGGCGCTGCGGCACCAGGCCGGTGCGCACCTGCAGTCCCCAGCCGCGCTGCCCGGTCAGGAACGATACCCAGCCGAGCGTCGCCCCGGTGTGGCGTAGGATCTGGAAGCTGAACGGCTCGATGAGCGCCGCGACGATCGCCGATAGCAGGTTGACCCGCGCCATCTCCCCGAGCCATCGGCGGTAGAGCATCAGCGACCATAGGTAGAAGGCGAGGTCGAGGGCGATCTTGGCGCCGATCACCCCGGCGACCGGCAGCACGACCGAGCCGCGTCCGGCCGCCAGCGCGCCCAACAGCAGCGCGACGCTGGTCAGGCCGTACAGCGGCTGCATCGTGTCGAAAGCCTTCACCGGCAGCATCCGCGTGCCGAGCCGGCCGTAATCCGGGTTGCCGACCATGTGGCGGTACCAAAGCTGGGTCTGCAGGAAGCCGCCGAACCAGCGCCGCCGCTGGCGCATGAATGCTCCAAGCGTGGCCGGCGCATCGGTTCGCGCGCGCGCGCCGCCAACCACGGACGTGTTCCACACGACGCCGCTTCGCACGGCGTGGTCGCGCAGCCGGTGCGTCAGCTCGTAGTCCTCCACCAGGCAGTCGGGGTCGAAGCCGCCCACCGCCAGCACCGGCTGGCGGCGATAGGCGGCGAAAGCGCCGGAGATCAGCAGCAGGCCGTCCTGACGCCCCCAGGCATAGCGGGACAGGAAGTTGCGCATGTACTCGTAGGTCTGGAACCACTGGAAGAACCGGCCGCTGATGGTCGGGCCGCAGACCGGGAACAGCACGCCTGTCGCCGCCACCAGCGCCGGATCGACAGCGAAGGCGGCACGCATCGCCGCCACCGCATCGGGTTCCAGCAGCGTGTCGGAGTCGACAGTCAGTACGAGGTCGGTCGAGACCCGCGCCATCGCCGCGTTCAGCGCCCGCGCCTTGCCGCCATGCGGCAGCCGCAGCCAGCGCAGGGTCGGATGGCGCGGCGACGGCGCGCTCATCTGCCCCACGGCCGGCGCCTCCAGCCCGTACTCGCGCAGCAGAAGCGCCGCCGTGCTGTCGTCCGACCCGTCGTCGGCGATGACCACGTCGTCGGGCCGGTCGGTCTGCGCAAACAGCGCGGCCAGGGTGATCGGCAGAACTGCCGCCTCGTTGCGGGCGGCCACGATAACGCCAAGGCTTGGCCCGTCCTGCGCAGCCGCCGCCATAGGTCGCCGCAGCAGGGGCAGGGTCTGGGCGAAAACGAACATGATCAGCACGGTGTCGTAGCCGACATAGGCCAAGCCCACCGACCAGGCGAAGACGCTGCCGGACCCGAAGGCGCGGGCGAACAGGACGATCCAAAGCAGCGTAACGCCGCCATGGATCAGCAAGGCGCGACGCGGTGTTGGCGGCGGCGCGTAGCGCGGCGACAGGGCGTGCCGCACGCGATCCAGGTCGGGGGTCAGGCGGGGCATGCTGATGTTCACGGCCTTGCCATTGGCGGTCTATCCGGGGCCACTTGCAAATAGGTCGAGCCGGAGAATATCCAGCCCATGTCATCTGGTCGTGTCGAAATGCCCGGACGATACACGCGCGTCGCGGCGACGCTGCACTGGGCCATCGCGGCGCTCATTGCCGTGAACGTGATCCTGGGCTTCTCGGCCGGCTCGTTCCCCGACGGCTGGGTGCGCCCGGTCATCGACCTGCACAAGTCAATCGGCCTGACGGTGCTCGGCCTGGTGCTGGTGCGCATCCTCTGGCGGGTAAGCCACCATCCGCCGCCGCTGCCGTCGTCCTACCCGCGGCTCGAACGGGTCGGTGCCCATGCCGCACATCTTGCACTCTACGTGCTGATCCTGGTGCTGCCCATCTCCGGCTGGCTGCATGATTCGGCGTTCAAGGACGCGGCGGCCCACCCTTTGCGCATCTTCTGGATCATTCCGTGGTTCCGCATCGGCGCGATCGCCAGTCTCGATCCGGCGACCAAGGAGAGGGTCCACAGTTTCTTTTTCGCAGTGCATGTGTGGTCCGGCTACCTTCTGTACGCCGTCGTCGCACTGCATGTTCTGGGCGCGCTGAAGCACCAGTTCATCGACCGGCATGCGGAGTTCGCCCGCATGCGGATAGGCCGCCCGCCTACGGCCTAGCGGCACCGGTCAGAAGGCGATGGGCCGCCCGGTATGGTCGAACAGCATCCCGGTTTGCGCCGGCGTCAGCCGCTCGAGCACCCCCAGCAGCCGCGCCGCCGCCTGGGCGGGCGTCTGCACATCCAGGCCCGATTTTGCGAACGGCCTGGACAGGCCGGTATCCACCGTCCCCGGATGCAGGGCAACACAGATCGCCTGAGGCCGCGTGCGCGCGAGTTCAATGGCGGCGGTGCGCATCAACTGGTTCAGCGCCGCCTTCGAGGCGCGATAGGCATACCACCCGCCCAGCCGGTTGTCCGCGATGCTGCCCACCCGCGCCGATAGCGTGGCGAACACCGCCCGCTCCTCGCGCGCCAGCAACGGGAGGAAGTGTTTCATCAAGATTGCGGGCCCGATGGCGTTGATCGCGAAACTGTAGGCAAGATGTGCCGGGTCGAGTTGGCGTAGGCTCTTTTCCGGTTGGAAGCGTGCATCGTGCAGAAAGCCCGTCGCGTCGATCACCAGGCGCAGCCCCGCACCGCAGGACGCGGCGGCAGCGGCTATGGTCGCTTCGTCACACAGATCGAGGCGCACGTCCTGGTTTCGGCCGATACGGATCACGGTCCGGCCTTTGCCGGACAGATGCCCGGCGAGCGCCGCGCCGATGCCGCCGCCAGCGCCGATGACCGCCGCGGTCATGGCCGCCAGGCCGGCCGGTCGGACGCGGGTTGGCATTGCATCACCGGTATATGGCGCCATCCCATGGCCCTGCAACACGCGGGGATCAGGCATGGCCTTGACGCCCGCGGCCCGCGCGCCACGTCGCCGAAAGCGGCCGACTGGCCAGGAGCGATGCGATGATCGACGCCTATCACCTTGCCCGCGTGCAGTTCGCATTCACCGTCGGGTTCCACATCATCTTCCCGTCCTTCTCGATCGGACTGGCCGCCTATCTGGCGGTGCTCGAAGGCACCTGGCTCGTCACCGGCAGCCGCGTCTATCTCGATATCTACAGGTACTGGCTGAAGGTGTTTGCCGTGGTGTTCGGGGTCGGCGTGGTGTCGGGCCTGGTGATGTCCTACGAGTTCGGGACCAACTGGTCGGTCTTTGCCGACAAGACCGGCCCGATCCTGGGCCCGCTGCTGGGATACGAGACGCTGACGGCGTTCTTCCTGGAAGCCGGGTTCCTCGGCGTCATGCTGTTCGGCATGGAGCGCGTCGGCAAGCGACTGCATTTCGCGGCGACCTGCCTGGTCGCCATCGGCACCCACATCAGCGCGGCATGGATCCTTGCCAGCAATTCCTGGATGCAGACGCCGGCGGGCTATCGTATCGTCAACGGGCGGTTCTATCCGGAAAGTTGGCTGCACGTCATCTTCAATCCCTCGTATCCGTATCGCTTCGTCCACATGCTGGGTGCGGCTTATCTCAGTGTGGCGCTGGTGGTCGCCGCGGTCGGCGCGTACCACTTGCTGCGCGATCGCACCAATCCCGGTGCGCGGACCATGTTTTCCATGGCGCTGTGGATGATCGTCGTTGCCGCACCGCTGCAGATCGCCGCCGGCGACGTCCAGGGCGACAACACGCTGCGCTACCAGCCGCAGAAGGTCGCCGCGATGGAGGGCGACTGGCAGCCAGGGCCGCCCGGTGCCGGAGAGCCGCTGGTGCTTTTCGGCGTGCCCGATCAGCAGGCGCAGCGCAACCGCTACGAGGTCGCGATCCCGCATATCGGCTCGCTGTATCTGACGCATAGCTGGTCGGGTACGATCCGCGCGCTCGACGAATTCGCGCCGGCCGACATACCCTATGTGCCAGTGGTGTTCTTTGCCTTCCGGATCATGGTCGGCCTTGGCCTGCTGATGCTGGCCCTGGGTGTCACCGGGCTGCTGCTGCGGCGGGGCGGGCGGATCTTCCAGGCCCGCTGGTTCCAGCGCATCGTCGTCGCCACCGGGCCGGTCGGTTTCATGGCCATGCTCGCGGGCTGGACCGTTACGGAAACGGGGCGGCAGCCCTACACCGTCTATGGCCTGCTGCGCACATCGCAAAGCGTTTCGCCGATCGGCACGCCCGGTATCGTGGTTTCGCTCGGCGCCTTCGTCGTGGTCTATGTGATTGTATTCGGTGCCGCCGTCCTGTTCTTGCTGCGGCTCATGGCGAAGCCGCCCGAGACGGGCGAGCCCGGTCTGCCGGCGGCTCCGCAGCGCAGTGCCGGCATCGTGCCCGGGCCGGCCGGCGCCGTCGTCGCCCAACCTGGCCCCGCGGAGTAGTGGCAGCCGGGTGCGGCGTCAAAGCACCAGATCGACGTCCGGGATCGGCTGCCCGCGCGCCATGTGGCTGATGTTGCGCAGCCAGTGGCGAATGCCGGTGCGCGAGGTCTCGAAAGCGACCGAGGCGCAGTGCGGCGTCACCACGACGTTCGGCAGATGCAGCAGCGGATTGTCGGGCGACGGTGGCTCAGGGTCGAACACGTCGATCGCGGCACCGGCCAGGGGACCGTCCTGCAACGCCCAAACAAGGTCCTCCTCCACGACGATTCCGCCGCGCGCGACGTTCACCAGGACGGCGCCCTGCTTCATCGTCTCCAACTGCGGGCGAGCGATCATCCCACGCGTCTGGGGTGTCAACGGGCAGGTCAGGCACAGGAAGTCGGACTCGCGGATGATCTCCGTCGTGCCGCGATAGGCGACGCCCAACTCCGCTTCCATGGTCGCTGGCAGCGGCGTGCGATTGTTGTAGAGGACCGTGCAGCCGAAGCCCGCGACGCGACGTGCCACCTGCTTGCCGATCGCACCAAGGCCGATGATGCCAACGGTCTTGCCCGACAGCAGGATGCTCTGGCGCCACACGTCATTCTTCGCCCAGCGGCCTTCCAGCATCGACTGGTGTGCCATTACGATGCGGCGGCCGATCGCCAGCATCAGCCCGACGGCGAACTCGGCCACCGGCACGGCGTTCGATCCGGCGGTGCGCGCGATGCGGATGCCACGCTCCCGGGCGACCGCGTGGTCGATGTTCTCGACCCCCACGCCCCATTTGTGTGCCAGCTTCAGCCGACCCGCCGCGCCGAGGAGAGCGGCGGACAGGCCGATGTCCCAGAACACCACGTAGTCGGCCGTCGCCAGCTTCGATGCCAGATGCGCCTCGTCCGTGCGCTCGGCGACATCCAGCGTGAAGCCTGGTGGCAGTTCCTCGCCGATGATGCCGAGCAGTTCCGGCGACACCGGCTGCAGGATCAGGATGGTTTCGCTCATTGGTACACCTTGGCGGTCCTTCGGATGCGGGATGCTATGACCGGCGGCCTTGCGCGATGCGCTGCGCGGCGAGGCTGCCGATCATCACGCAAGTAAAATGTGTGTTGGCGCGGCAGTCGCCCGGCATGATGGAGGCATCGGCGACGCGCAGGCCGGCGATGCCCTTCACCCGCAGGTCGGGATCGACGACCCCGCGCGGCTCCTCGTACGCCGTCATGCGACAGCTGCCGGCGGCGTGCTGGCCGTCCGCCGCCTGATCGAGCATCAGCGCGTCGAGCGCATCGTCCGGCAGTGCCGCGGCGTCGGCGAAGGGCATTGCGGTTTCCTGGAATGTGATCGCCTCGGCGATGCCGGCGAGCGCGGGATGCACGGTCAGCCTGGCGACGCGCCGCACCCCGTCGCGCATCCGCAGCATGTCGCGCGGATCGTCGAGCATGTTCTCCTCGACGATCGGATCGACCGAGGGATCGGCGGAGGCGAGCTGCACCGTGCCGCGCGCGAACGCGTTGTAGAGCAGGGCGGCCACGGCGCCGGTGCCGGACGGCATCCCGCCCTGCCCAAGGGCCCGGTGGTTGAAGCCGATCAGGATCATGTCGCGCCGACCGCCGCCGCCAAGGCCGGAGGAGTAGGTGACGCAGCAATTCGTGTGGCGCTGGTGCGGATCGCGGGAGACGTGTTCGGGCCGCAGTGCCATGCTGGCGCGCAGCGTCGGATGATCCATCAGATTCCGCCCGACTTCCTGCATGTCGCGCACCACCGGTATGCCGAGCCTGTGCAGATCGGCGGCGGGGCCCAGGCCGGAGCGCAGCAGGATCGCCGGCGAGTGGACTGCGCCGGCACAGAGCAGGACCTCACGAGCCGGGATCTCGGTCCAGCCGCGCCCGTGCAGGTGCACATGCACCCCGGTTGCCCGCCCATCCGCGATCAGCACGCGGTCGACCAGGGCGCCGCCCATGATCTCCAGGTTGGGCCGCCCGCGCGCCGGCTCCAGGAAGGCTTCGTTGGTGGAGATGCGGCGGCCGTCGCGGCTGTTGTAGGGGTAGCAGGACACGCCTTCGCCGGTGCGCCCGTTCAGGTCCGGATTCCACGGATAGCCGGCGGCGAGGGCTGCGGTGCGCAGCCCGCGGTCCACCGGCCCCCACGTCTCCTGCGGCGCGCGGTAGACCGGGATCGGGCCGCCGGCGCGGCCCTGTTCGGGATCATCCTCGAACGCGTCCATCACCGGCAGCACCGCGTCGGCCTGCCAGCCCTCGCAGCCGGCTTCGGCCCATTCGTCGAAGGCATCGCCCACGCCGCGGATCGCGATCTGTGCGTTGACGACCGAGGAGCCGCCCAGCGCCTTGCCGCGCCAGTAGAAGCGCGGTGCCTGCGTGCGGGTCCGGCGCGACATCAGCTGCGGCCACTGCCATTCCGCCTGATGCACCGGGTCGTTCATGAACGGCAGGATGTTGGCGCTGCGCATCGCGGGCGGCGCCTCGGCGGCGCGCCAGTCGCGCCCGGCCTCCAGCAGCAGCACACGGCGGCTGGGGTCGGCGGACAGATGGGCGGCGGCGGGCGCACCGGCCGAGCCGCCGCCCACCACGATCACGTCATACATCGGCGCTTCAACTCCACTGTGATATCGTCATGGCCGGGCGACGGTTCGGGTGAAGCCGGCCAGCCGGTCCACCGCCAGCACGACCAGTGCCGAGACCACGATCAGCACAACTGCCAGTGCGGCGACCAGCGGATCGGTGCGGCTTTCGGTATAGCGGAACAGCGCGATCGGCAGTGTCACCAGGCGCGGCCCAACCAGGAAAAGGCTGATGACGGTCTCGTCGAAGCTGACCAGGAAGGCCAGCGTGGCGGCGGCCACCAGGCCGGGCAGCGCCATGGGCACGGTCACGCGCAGGAATGCCCGCCAGGGCGGCGCCCCCAGCGTCGCCGCCGCCTCGGCCGTCTCGGGCGGCAGGGCCGCGAAGGACGTGGTCATCAGCCGCACCACGAAGGGCAGCACGACGACGAGATGCCCGAGGGCGAGGCCCGGCCAAGTTGCCACCAGCCCGAGCGGCTGCAACACGAGCAGCAGGCCCAGGCCGACGACCAGCGTGGGCAGCAGCAGCGGTGCCGACAGCGCGCCGGCGACGAAACCGGGCGCGGCGCGCCGCGCCAGCGCGAGCGCCGCCGGCACCCCGGTCAGCAGGCTCGCCAGCGTCACCATGGCAGCGAGGATGACGCTGGTGCGCGCCGCCGCAAGCATGTCCGCGTTGCGCGCCAGCGCCACATACCAGCGCAGGGACAATCCATGCGGCGGGAACGTCATGTAGGGGTCGTTCGACACGCTCATCAGCGCCACCATCGCCAGCGGCGACAGCAGGAAGATGTAGCCGAAGGCTGCGAAGACGGGTGTCAGCCTCATGCCGGCACCTTGCGGTCCAGTGCGGACTTGGCGGCACCCAGCAGCAGCAGCAGAACCAGCGCATACACCGACAGCGCTGCGGCGCCGGGCCAGTCCAGCGTCTGCGTCGCGTCGTCGTAGATCTCGGTCGCCAGCACGAACACCCGGCCGCCGCCCATCAGATGTGGCGTGATTAAGGCCGAGATCGACAGCACGAAGGCGAGCAGCCACGCTGCCCCCAGCGCGCCCGCCGTCAGCGGCAGCGTCACCCGCCAGAAGCAGCGCAGCGGTGCCGCGCCCAGTGTCGCAGCGGCTTCCTCCAGCCGCGGGTCGAGCCGGCCGAACCCCGCCATCAACGCCAGTGTCGCATAGGGCATCACGCTTTCGGTCAGGCCGATGCGCACGCCGGCAAGGTTGTTGATCAGCGGCACAGGGCCGATTCCCATGGCATTCAGCGCCGCGTTGATCAGCCCCTTGTCGCCCAGGATGATCAGCCAGCCTACGACGCGGGCGGTGCCGGATACCAGCAGCGGTGCGACCGCTATCACCGCCAGCAACCCGCGCCACCGGCTGCGGCTGCGGAACAGGAACAGCGCCATCGGATAAGCCAGCAGCACGGCGGCGGTCGCCGATATCAGCGAAAGCGACAGGCTGTTCCTGGTGATCGTCCACGTATAGGGATCGGAGAATAGCTTGGCGTAGGTTTCTATGGACCAGGTTTCGATCAGCGTACCGGCATCGCTGGTGATGTTGAAGCTCATGCGCAGCAGCACCAGCATCGGCCAAGCGAAAGCAACCGCCAGAGCGGCGAGTGCCGGGGCGCAGAGCAGCCAGCCGGTGCCGCGGCGCATGGTCACGCCGGAAACCATATCGTGTCGGCGGCGGACCAGCCGATGCGCACCGGCGTCGCTGGCCGCAGGTCGCGCCAGGTACCGTCGCGCGTGCCCAGCTCCACCGGCACGATCCCGGCATCGGTGCGTACCGTCAGCAGCGCCATCTCACCCGCGTAGTCGATTCTGGCGATGCGGCCGTCCAGCGCGTTGTCGGCCAGTGCCATGTCATCCAACACGGCGATGCGGTGCGGCCGGACGAAGACCTGGGCGGCACCCTCGCCGCTGACGCGCTCGGCGCGCAGCAGGATGCCGCCGGCGCGGATGCCATGCGTTTCGCGCCTGCCCTCGAAGCGTGCGCTGCGGCCGACGAAGCCGGCGACGAAGGGCGTCGCAGGACGTTCGAACACTGCCTCGGGCGTGCCGAGTTGCGCGATGCGGCCCTCGGCCATCACCGCGACCTGATCGGCCATCGTCAGCGCTTCGGCTTGGTCGTGCGTGACGAACAGCGCGGTGGCGCCGACCCGGCGCTGGATCATGCGCATCTCGCCGCGCAGCTCCTCCCGCAGCTTGGCATCCAGCGCCGAGAGCGGCTCGTCCAGCAGCAGCACCTCGGGCTCGGTCGCCAGCGCGCGGGCCAGTGCCACGCGCTGCTGCTGGCCGCCGGACAGGGTACGCGGGCGGGCGCCGCCATGCGCAGGCAGCCCAACCATCGCCAGGGCCGCGGCGACGCGGCGCGCCTGTTCGGCACGCGGGACCCCCTTCATCTGCAGGCCAAAGGCGATGTTCGCGGCGGCGGTCATGTGCGGGAACAGGGCGTAGGACTGGAACACCACGCCCATCTGCCGCCGATGCGCCGGCAGGGCGGTCACGTCGCGGCCGCCGACCAGGATGCGCCCCGCGTCCGGGCGATCCAGGCCGGCGACCATGCGCAGCGTTGTGGTCTTGCCGCAGCCGGATGGCCCGAGCAGCGCGACCAGACTGCCGCGCGGGACGGCCAGGCTGACGCCATCCACCACCGGGGCGCCGCCGAAGCTGCGGCGCAGCCCATCCAGCAGCAGATGCGCATCGCCTGCCGCGGCTCCGCTCATCGGTTGCTCGCGGCGATCACCTCCCGCTTCCACTTCTGGTTCCAGGCGTCCCGCACTTTCAGCATCTCGGTCCAGTCGAGCGGGATGACCTTCGCCTTGTTGGCGGCAGAGGCGGCGGTGCGGTCGGCGACCGCCGCCGGTATCTGCGCGGTGCTGTTGGTGGGCGCGTAGTACATTCGCTCGGCGAACGCCGCTTGCGCCGGCGCCGACAATGCATGCGCGATGAACGCGAGCGCCTGTGCCCGGTGTGGTGCGCCCTTTACCAGGTTGATGGTGTTGATCTGGAAGATCGTGCCCTCCTGCGGCAGCATCACGCCGAGCCGGCCCTGCGACTTGTCGTGATACAGCTGGGCGCGGGCATTCCAGCCGATCGCCATGGCGAGCGTGCCGTTCAGCACCATCGTGTATGGATCGGGCTGGGTCTGGAAGGTCTGCACCGACGGCGCCAGCGCGGTCAGTTCCTTGAACGCCGGATCGGCTTTCATCCAGTCTCCCGTCGCGGCATGCGCCAGGATCGCGGTCAGGCCGAGGCCCAGGATGTTGGGTGGCGCATCGATGCCGATCTTGCCCTTCCAGCGCGGGTTCCACATCGCCTTCAACGAGGTCGGCGCCGGCTGCACCAGCTTGGAGTCGTAGACGACGACCAGATGGTCGAAGGTGACGCCCGGGCTGCACCCGCCGCCCGCGTTGCGCGCCTGCGAATCAAGCTGCCCGATCACCGGCAGCATCGCCGGCGTCAGCTTCTCCACCAGCCCCTCGGCGCAGGCGATCGCCGCCGTGGTGGTGTCCATGATGACCACGTCCAGTTCGGGCGCGGTTTTCTGCGTGCGCAACTGCCCCAGCATCGCGGCCGAGGTGTCGCCGGGGACAAACTGCACTGGCCCGCCGGTAGTCTCGAACGGCTTGACGACGGCGTCGGTGTAATTGTCCTGGAACACGCCGGAATAGGCCATCAGCCGCATCGGATCGGCGGCATGCGCCGCGACCGCCGCCAGCAGGGCCGCCGCCAGGAACCAGGCGCGCCTCATGCCAGCACCTTCACGGTTGCGCCGGACAGCACGCCCAGCTTCTCGCCCTTCGCCACGCGGTCCTGCGTCGCCAGCCCCTTGGCCTGCGTCTCGATGGCACGGCGGGCTTCCGCCTCGGCCTCGGCCGGCGGCAGCACCAGCACGCCGCTGTCGTCGCACAGCACGGCGTCGCCCGGCATCGCCACGACACCGCCGATGCTGACCGGGCAGTTGATGCGCCCGCCCAGGTCGTAGATGCGCGTGGTGATCGGCGCCATGCCGCGGCACCACAGCGGGAAATCGGTCGCCTCCACTTCTTCAAGATCGGTGCAGGGACCATCGACAACGCCGGCGACCGCGCCGCCGGCCTTGGCCGCGACGGTGACGCCGCCGCCCCAGCAGGCGTGGCGGTCATCGCCCAGCCGGTCCACCAGCAGCACGTCGCCCGGCCGCAGCAGGCCGAGTGCGTGATGCAGGGCGGTCGAGTCCTGCGCCGGAACCGCAACCGTGACGGCGGTGCCAGCGACACGGCGGCGGCGCAGCAGCGGCTGGATGCGCCGGTCGCAGAAGCCCCAGTGCCGCCAGTGCCCGACCGTCGCCGTTTCTGTCTGGAGGAGCAGGGCGATCACCTCCTGGCTGATCTGCGGCGGCGTGGCGCCAATCTCGTATTTCGGCACGGGCGGTCTCCTTCGCGGTTCGATAGGTTCAGTGGCCTTGCGGCCAGGATGCGACCTGCGCGGCCAGGCGTGCGCCGATCGCGGACAGCCGCTCGACCAGCGCGGCGCCGGTCTCGGCCGAGGACAGTCGCGGATCGCCGCCCCACACGCCGTTCGGCGCGATCTGCGCGACCTCCAGCGGCACGGCGATCTCGGCGCCTTCGAAATCGGCGGTGCCGAAGCCCGAGACGGTCATGCCGTTGACCACAGGGCGCGGCAGCGGCGCGGGCACCAGATCCGGGCGCATCAGTGCCGGGAACAGGTGCATCGTCACGCTGGTCAGCGGGTCGGCGCCGTGGCCGCTGGCGCGCTTTGCCGCATCGGCGCCGAGGATGGCCGGCAGCAGGCCGTAGCCGACGCGCCAGAGATAAAAGCTAGGAATCATGATGCCGTGCTTGAGCCAGATCGGCTGCGTCGTGTCGTGGATCGCCTGCACGTTCCCGCCATGGCCGTTGATGACGATGATCCGCGTCAGGCCGTGGCGCAGCAGGCAGGCGAACAGGTCGGTCAGCACGGCGCGCAGCGTGGCCTGCGACAGCGACAGGCCGCCCGGCATGCTGGCGAAGTAGTCCGCCCCCCCGAACGGCAAGACGGGGGCGACGACGGTGCGGGTCCCGGCGTCGCTCGCACGGTCGGCGATGTGCTCCGCGACGCGCTCGGCCGAGAGGTAGTCGCCCATCGGCGCGTGGGGCCCCTGGTCCTCGTGGCTGCCCAGCGGCAGCAGCACCACCGGCTTTTCGGCCATCAGGGCGCGCATCTCACCGCCGGTGATCTCGCCGAGGCGCAGTTTTCGGGTTGGCATGCGGATCAGTCTCCGGGAGCGGGTGGGGTTGGCCGGTTGGGGATGCAGGCAGCGCGGATGCAGGCGGCGCGATGCGCCGGACCGACGCTGGCCAGCGGCGGCGGCGCTTCGGCGCAGGCGGGGACGGCGACCGGGCAGCGCGTTCGAAACACGCAGCCCGAGGGCGGATCGGATGGGCTCGGTGGGTCGCCTTGCAGCACGATCCGCACCCGCCGGCGCGACGCATCCAGGCTGGGCGAGGCCGACAGCAGCGCCTGCGTGTAGGGGTGGGCCGGTCGTTCGAGCACCTCGGCCGCGGGGCCTTCCTCCATCACCCGGCCGAGGTACAGCACGATCACACGGTCGCACAGCGAGCGGACCACTTTCAGGTCATGGCTTATGAACAGCAGGCCAATGCCGAGGCGGACGCGCAGGTCGGCGAACAGGGCGAGGATCTGCGCTTGCACCGAGACATCGAGCGCGGAGACCGCTTCATCGGCCACCAGGAAGTCGGGTCGGGTCGCCAGCGCGCGGGCGATGCCGATACGCTGGCGCTGGCCGCCACTGAATTCGTGCGGATACCGCTCCGCGTGGGCCGGTGCGAGGCCCACCTGCTCGAGCAGCGCCGCGACCGCGGCGGGGCGCTGTGCATGCGGCGTCAGGCGGTGGATCGCCAGCCCGTCGGCGATCTGAGCGCCGACCCGCCGCCGGGGATCGAGGGAAGCGTGCGGATCCTGGAACACCAGCTGCATTCGCCGGCGCTGCACCTGCCGCGCCCGCGCATCTGCGCGCGCGATGTCCGCCCCGTCGAGCAGCACGCGCCCGGCCGAAGGCGCGAGTTGCCCCAGCAGAAGTCGGCCGACCGTGCTCTTGCCCGACCCGCTTTCGCCGACGAGGCCGACCGCCTCGGCCTGTCCCACCGCGAAGGAGACGTCTGTGACGGCCTGCACGCCCCGCTCGCGCACGAAAAGTCCGCCGGGCGCGAAGCGACGGGTCAGCCCCTCGGCGGCCACCAGTGCGGTCATGCCATCGCTCCCGCCGACACCGGCGTGCCGGCGGCGATCTCAGTCCAGCGTATGCAGCGGGTCAGCCGACCCGGGCCAGCCGGCACCAGCGGCGGCGGCGCCGCCTCGCAGGCGGCACGGCGATGGGCGCAGCGCGGCGCGAACACGCAGCCCGGCGGCAGTGCGTGCAGCGGCGGCACGATGCCCGGCACGCCTTCCGGCAGGCCGCCATCCTCGGATGGTGCGCTGCGCAGCAGGGCGGCGGTGTAGGGATGGCGGGGGGCGGCGAACACGGCTGCTGCGGCGCCCTGCTCGACGATCTCGCCGGCATACATCACCGCCACATGGTCGGCGATCTCGGCGACCACCGGCAGGCTGTGGGTGATGAACACCAGGCCCATGCCGCCCTCACGCTTCAGTGCCGCCAGCAGGTCCAGCACCTGCGCCTGGATGGTCACGTCCAGTGCCGTGGTCGGCTCGTCGGCGATCAGCAGGCGGGGATCGTTGGCAACGGCCATGGCGATCATCGCGCGCTGGCGCATCCCGCCCGACAGCTCGAACGGCAGCGCCTGGGCGCGGCGCTCGGGGTCGGGGATGCCGACATGGCGCAGCAGGGCGATGGCGCGCGCGGCGGCGGCGCGCGGCGAGATGCGGCGATGGGCACGCAGCGCCTCCTCGATCTGGCGGCCGATGCGGTGCACCGGGTTGAGGCTGCTCAGCGGGTCCTGGAACACCATCGCCATGCGACTGCCGCGCAAGCGGCGCAGCAGATCTTCGGGCGCGTGCAGCACCGCTTGCCCGTCCACCCAGACGGCGCCGGCGGTGGCGCGCGCGGGCGGCGGCAGCAGCCCCATCACTGCCAGTCCCAGCAGCGACTTGCCGGATCCGCTTTCGCCCACGATCGCCAGAGTTTCGCCGGGTCGGACCGCGATCGATATCTCGCGCACCGGCGCAATCGGCCCGGCCGGCGTGTCGATCGCCACACTCAGGCCGCGCACCTCCAGTGCCAGGTTGGGCGCCGGCAGCAGTCCGGGGGCGAGCGCGGCCAGTACGCCGCGACGGCGCGGCGGAACGCCATGGGGGTCGATGATGTCGCGCAGCGTGTCGCAGATCGCGTTGAGCACGAGGATGGTCAGCGTCAGCGCCAGGCACGGCCACAGCAGCAGCCACGGCGCCTGCGCCATGGTGGTGCGGGCCGATGCGATCATCAGCCCCCAGGACGCCGCCGGCGGCACGACGCCGAGGCCGAGGAAGGACAATCCGCTCTCAAGCACCACGGCCGATGACGCGGCCAGGCTGATCTGCACCAGCAGCGGCCCGGCGATGTTGGGCAGCACGGTGCGCAGCACGATGCGCGCCGGCCCCGCACCGAGCAGGCGCACCGCTTCCACGTAGTCCTGCGAGCGCACCGATAGTACCCCTGCATAGGCGACACGCACAAAGCCCGGCAAATAGACCAGAGCCAGCACCGGGATCAGCGTCAGCACGCCGGGACCGAGTAGCGTCACCACCAGCAGCGCCAGCAGGAGCGGGGGGAAGCAGAGCACGATGTCCATGCTGCGCACGGCCAGCAATTCGGCGAGCGCACCGAACAGGCCGCCGGCGATGCCGAGCAACGTGCCCAGCACACAGGCCGCGACGGTGGCACCCCCGGCCACCAGCAGGGAGGCCTGCGCGCCCCACAGCAGCCGTGCCAGCACGTCGCGGCCGTATTCGTCCTGGCCGAGCCAATGTGCGGTGGAGGGTGGCGAGAGGCGGTGCGCCACATCCATTGCCAGCGGCGATGGCAGCGGCAGCAGCGGCACTGCGATCGCGGTCAGCACGATCATCGCCAGTGCCACGAAGGGCAGCAGACGCAGCGTGCGGCCCATGCTCAGGCCCGCCGGATGCGCGGATCGAGCACCGCGTAGATCAGGTCCATCAGTAAGTTCAGGCTGACGAACAGGATCGAGATCACTAGCACGATCCCTTGGACAGAGGGATAGTCGCGCGCGTTGACCGCATCGACCAGCATCCCCGACAGGCCGGGATAGTTGAAGACGTATTCGACCAGCACTGTGCCGCCCAGCAGGGTGCCGAGATTGAGAGCGACAACCGTGACGACCGGCATCATCGCATTGCGCAGCACGTGCCGCGTCAGCACGTGGCGGCGCGGCAGGCCCTTTGCCCGCGCGGTGCGCACATAATCGCGCCAACGACACATCCAGCACCGCGGCACGGGTCATGCGAAACACCGTGCCGAACAGGCCGACGGCGATGGCCGCGGCCGGCATCGCCACCCGCGCGAAATGTCGCAGTGGCGACTGCGCCAGGGGCACGTAGCCGCCCGCGGCAGTCCAATGCAGCGTCTGCGCGAACAACAGCACCATCAGCGTGCCCAGCACAAACACCGGCAGCGCGAGCCCGACCGCCGCCAGCAGCGACACCAAGCGGTCCACCACGCCGCCCCGGCGCAGCGCCGCCAGCAGCCCGAGCGGCACACCCGTGGCCAGTGCCATCACCGCCGCCATGCCGATCAGCTCCAGCGTGCGGGGCAGGCGCAGCAGTATTTCCGCACCCACCGGGCTGCCATCCTCGAGGCTGTCGCCCAGGTTGCCGTGCAGCAGCCCTTCGACGCTGCCGAGATATTGCGCAGCCAGCGGCTGGTCCAGACCGAGTTGCTCGCGCAGTTGCGCCACCGCCGTGGGGTCGGGCGCGGCGCCGCCCTGCGATAGCAGCAGCTCGGCCGGGTCGCCGGGCACCATATGGATCGCCAGGAAGACGATGCTCGCGACCAGCCAGACGAGCAGCAGCGCCACGCCGAACCGTCTGAGCAGCCAGATCATGGGCTCTCCTGTATCGCAGCGCTCGCGGGGCGCCAGTCAGCCGAAGCTGGTGTCCTCCAGCGTCACACCCGACAGGAAGGTCAGCGCGCCCGGCAGATTGGCGAAGCCCTGCACGGCACGCGTCATCGCATAGCCTTGCGAACGCCATGCCAGGAAGATCGCCGGTGCCTGCACGATCGCGGTCTTCTGCAAGGTGTCGTAGATCGCCTTGCGCTTCGTCTGGTCGAACTCAGCGCGGCCGGCGGCGAACAGCTTGGTGATCTCGGGCGTCGGGATGTTGGCGCTGCGCGCCACGCTGGCACCAAGCCCGTCGTCGAGCAGCGTGGCGATGCCATCGGGATCGTTGCCGTCGGTGGTGGTGCCGCCGACCGCGAACTGGTACTGGCCGCGATTGCCCAACGCTACGCGCGTCGCCCAGTCGGGCAGTGCCAGCTGCACCTGGATGCCGACCGCGGCCAAATGCTGCTGCATCAGGACGGCGGTGTCCTTGTGCATGCCGTACTGTGCAGTGGAGAGCAGCGTGCAGGAAAATCCCTCGGGCTTCCCGGCTTCCGCCAACAGCTGCTTGGCGCGCGCCGGGTCGTATTTCCAGCCATGCGCCAGCGCGTCGTCGTAGAACGGGCTCGACGGCTGGATCGGCAGGCCCTCGAGCGGGCTGCCGCGGCCGAAAAAGACTGACTTCACGATCTCCTCGCGGTTCACTGCATGTGCCACCGCGCGGCGGATGCGCGGGTCGGCGAACGGCGCGAACGAACCGTTGAAAGTCACGTACATGAACGGGCCGTTGGTGGTCAGCAGCTTCAGCTTCGGATCTGCCTCGATCGAGGCCATCGACTGCCAGGGTACGTATTCGATCAAATCGACATCGCCGGACTGCAGTGCGGCGACGCGCGCGGTCTCGTCGGCATAGACGATCATGCGCAGTGTCTTCAGCTTCGGCAGGCCGGGTCGATAGAATTTGTCGAACGCCGCGAGGTCGATCGACACGCCGCGGTCCTGCGCGGTGATTGTGAATGGCCCGCAGCCGACGCCGACGCCCATATGATCGAGCGAGCCCTTCGCGATCACCGGCATCTCATAGGCCGCCAGCCAAATCGGCACGGTAACGGTGGGCTGCTTCATGATGATGCGCACGGTCCGCGCATCCGGCGTCTCTATCCGGTCGACGCCCTGGAACTGGCCGCGCATATAGGCGGTGGACTTGTCCGCAGCGACCTGCTCGATGGACCATTTGACATCGTCGGCGGTAACCGGAGCGCCGTTGTGGAACACCGCATCGCGCAAGTGGAAAAGCCACCCTGCGTCCCCGTCGCGCGCCCAGGTTTCAGCAAGCTCCCCGCGCAGCTGTCCTGCCCGGTCGTAGGACAGCAGGCCGCGATTGACCAGCAGGTTGACGGTGCCGGCCGCGGTGCCGGCCTGCACCCAGGGTTGGAAGCTTGGCGGATAGCTCGACAGTCCGAAGCGCAGCGGCTTGTCGGACGATGCCGCGAAGCCCGGCCGGCGCAGGAACGGCAGCGCGGCGCCGGCCAGCATGCCGGCGGTGAGCAGGGAGCGGCGATGCAGCGGCATGGAACGCATCCTTTCAGCCATCATCACGGATTTGGGGATAGAGGGCACGAGCGGCGACGGCGGCAATGCGGCCCTCGGCGATGTCGCGGCGCACCGCGTCGGGTGCCCGTTCCGATGGCGCACCATAGCCGCCGGCGCCGGGCGTGACGATCTCGACCGTTTGGCCTTCCGTCAGAACGCCCGAACCGAACGCGAACGGCGCCACGCCGGGACCGTAGGCGAAGCCGCCCTTGCCGCCCGGCTGGCCGCCCGCGAGACCCCAGGGCGGCGAGAGCGTGCGCGAGCCGCCGAGCCGCAGCCGCGTTTCGGCCTCGGCTCGATAGACGCGGCGCAACCCCATGCCGCCGCGCTGGCGGCCGGCACCGCCCGATCCGTCAACCAACTCGTAGCGCAGCACGGTCAGCGGGTATTCGATCTCAAGCGCCTCGACCGGCAGGTTGCTGGTGTTGGTCATGTGCACATGGACGCCGTCCAACCCGTCCTTGCCGATGCGCGCGCCCGAGCCGCCGCCGATGGTTTCGAGGTAAATCCAGGTCTCCCCGTCCTCGGGCCGGTTGCCGATGAAACTCGCGACCGTGACCGATCCGTTGCAGGCGGCGATCACCCGATCCGGCGCCACTTCTGCGAGGGCGCCGTGGATCAGGTCGACGACGCGCTGGCAGGGACCGATGCGGCCATTCACCGCCGCGGGATGGGCGCAGTTCAGGATGCTGCCTGCCCGCGCCGAGACGTGCAGCGGCCGCGCCAGGCCGGCATTCGGCAGGATGGTGGGGTCCACCACCGTCTTGACCGCGTAATAGACAGTGGAGAGCAGCGCGGTGTAGACCATGTTGAGGCCGGCGCGCACCTGGTCGGGCGCCTCGAAGTGCAGCCACATCTCTTCGCCAGCAATGCTGATTTCACACGAAACCGGCAGCGAACCGGTAATCTCCAGGTCGTCGTACTCGTCGGCGAAGCGGTAGGTGCCGTCCGGGATTGCTGCGATCCCGGCCCGCATCTTGCGCTCGGCGTAATCCAGCAGCGCATCGCCGGCCGCCATCACGACGTCGCGGCCGTATTTGGTGCACAGCGCGCACAGCCGCTCTACCCCCAGGCGGTTGGCCGCCATCTGCGCGCGCAGGTCGGAGAGCCGCTCGCGCGGCACCTGGCAGTTCAGCAGGACCAGCTCCTGCACATCGACCTGCAGCACACCGGCGCGATACAGCCGGATTGGCGGTATGCGGAGGCCTTCCTGGTAGATATGCGCGTGGCCGCGATCGGCGAAGTCAGCATGGTGAGCGGTGTTGACCGCCCAGGCGACGATGGCGCCGTCGAAGAAGATCGGTTCGGCCAGCACGATGTCGGGCAGGTGCGTCCCGCCGCCTTCATACGCGTCGTTGCCTATGAAAACGTCGCCCGGCCGCATCTCGGATGTCTGGTGACGCTTGAGAATATGCGGGATGATGCCGATGAACGAGCCGAGATGCATCGGGATGTGCTCGGCTTGGCAAAGCGTGTCGCCACGCGTGTTGAACAGCGCAGTCGAGCAGTCCCGCCGCTCCTTGATGTTGGTCGAATAGCTGGCGCGCACCAGCGCCTCACCCATCTCCTCGGTGATCGAGGACAGCGCGCTGCCGATGACCTCGACGGTGATCGGATCGACGCTGATCTCGTCATGGGGGATCGGATTAAGGGGCGGCGCGCTCATGCGAACTCCAGGATCAGGTTGAGGTAGGGTTCGACGCGCGCGGTCATGCCCGGCAGCACCACGGTCGTTGCGTCCATCTGCTCGACGATGGCGGGGCCGGCGATGCGGTTGCCCGAGCGCAGCCGGTCGCGGTCATAGACCGGGCAGGTGACGAAGCCGCCCGCCTCGGGAAGCCAAACTGCGCGTTCGGTGACGATCGCGGCCGAGGCGTCTGCGCCCTGCGTCGCGCTGCGGCTGGAAGGCTGCCTTGGGCACAAGGCCGGCCGCTTCGATGCGGAAAGTGACCAGCTGGATCACCTCGGCTTCCGCGACGAAGCCATACATGCGTCGGTGTGCAGCCTCGAATCCGGCGGCCAGCGCATCGAGCGTGGCGGCGGTGATGGCGCCGTCGGGCACCGTCACCGGCAGCTCGTAGTTCTGCCCGGCATAGCGCATGTCCACCGTGCGCGTGACACGGCGGGCCGGGTCGGCGATGCCTTCGTCTTCGAACCAGGCATCGGCCTGGGCGCGCAGGCTGGCAAAGGCGTCCTCGAGCGCTGGCAGCGCAGCGCCGGCCAGGGTGTGCAGCCGGGTCGCGGCGAAGTCGGCCCGCAGATCGGTCAGCAGCAGGCCCATGGCGCACAGGATGCCGGGATTGCGCGGCACCAGGATGCGGCCGATATCGAGCTCTCGCGCCAAGCCGCGCGGCGTGCAGCGGGCCGGCGCCGCCGAAGGCCGCCAGCGTGTAGTCCCGCGGATCGTGGCCGCGCTGCACGCTGATTACGCGGATTGCGCGCGCCATGTTGGCGGTGACCACGGAAATGATGCCCTGCGCGGTCTCCATCAGGCCCATTCCCAGCCGTTCGGCCAGGCCGCCGATGGCGGCGCGGGCCAGATCCTGCCGCACCGCCATCCGCCCGCCCAGCAGGTGCGTCGGGATTGAGCGTCTGCAGGACAACGTTGGCGTCGGTGACCGTGGGCTCCGCGCCGCCCAGGCCATAGCAGACCGGCCCGGGCGCGGCGCCGGCCGAGCGCGGGCCCGACCTTCAGCAGCCCGCCATTGTCGATGTAGGCGATCGACCCGCCGCCGGCGCCGACGGTGTGGATATCCAGCATCGGTGCCTTGATCGGGTAGCCATGCACCATCGCCTCGTTGGCCAGGCGGCAGACACCGTTCTGCAGCAGGGCGACATCGGTGCTGGTGCCGCCCATGTCGAAGGTGATGAGGTCAGGATGGCCGGCCAGCACGCCGACCGCCTGGGCCGCCACCACGCCGGTGGAGGGGCCGGACAGCACGGTGCGCACCGGCAACCGCGCCGCCTGCTCGAAGCCGATCACGCCGCCGTTCGACTGCGTCAGATGCGGCGCCGCGCGCAGCCCGAGCGCCGCCAGCCGGTCGGCGAGGCGACGTGATGTAGCCACGCATCACCGGCCCGAGATAGGCGTTCACCACCGCGGTGCTCATCCGCTCGTATTCGCGGAATTCCGGCGCCACCTCGTGCCCGGCACAGGCGAAGGCCTCCGGGAACTCCTCGGCCAGGATCCGCAGCGCCGTCGCTTCGTGCGCCGGTGCGGACGAAGCCGTACAGGAAGCAGACCGCCACCGCCTGCACTCCGGCGCGCGCGCAGCACGCGCGCGGCGTGCCGCACAGCCTCCTCATCCAGCGCGGTTTCCACCGTGCCGTCGTGGCGCACCCGCTCGGGGACTTCCATCCGCAGGTCGCGCGCCACCAGGACCGGGGGCTTGTCGGCCTGCAGGTCGTAAAGGTCGGGGCGCTTCTGCCGGCCGATTTCCAGCAGGTCGCGAAACCCGTCGGTGGTGATCAGCCCGGTCCGCACGCCGCGGTGCTGGATCAGTGCGTTGGTGCCGACGGTGGTGCCGTGGCCGAAATAGCCGACGTCGGCTGCGGCTGCGCCGACCCGACCGAGGCCCTCCGCCACGCCGTGCGGCGATGCCGCGGGACGGATCATCCGGCGTCGAGGCCACCTTCCAGACCTGCACCTGTCCGCTGGCGTCGTCGAACAGGCAGACATCGGTGAAGGTCCCGCCCGAGTCGACGCCAATCCGCCATGCCATGCCAGACCCTCACGACAGATCGCCGATTTTTCAGGCAGACCACCGCCTGTTCGCCATCCGCGCCGCTGATCGGACCCAAATCCGAGTACGGTGCCCGGAATAGCGGCAGACAATCACGTATACACAGCGTATGCAAAGGGTTTCTGCGCCGGGCTCGGTCCGGCCCGCCCGACAGGGAGACCAGGATGGAGAATGATCCGCAGGCGACCTTCCCGGTGGGCGCCGAGTCCGGCGCCGCCGAGAAGTGGGAGCCGGCCCGCCAGCGCGTCTACGAGTACGTGCGCGATGGCATCCTGGACGGCCGGCTGGCGGGCGGCAGCTTCTTGGAGGAGGAGCAGGTCTCGCTGGCCGTCGGGGTTTCCCGCACCCCGGTGCGCGAGGCGTTCCAGCAGCTGCACAGCGAGCGGCTGATCGACCTGGTGCCACGGCGTGGGGCGATGGTGCGTGCGGTGACCGTGCAGGAACTGGTGGAGGTGTACCAGACCCGGCTTTTGATCGAGTCGCATGCGGTGCGCCGGCTGTGTGCTGCGCGGCAGCCGGCGCCCCCGGCAATGGCCGAGGCGCTGGCGGCAATGCAGGCGCCGGGCACGCCGCACGGCCTGCCGCATGTTCGGCTGAACTCGATGTTTCATCGAGCTCTGGTTGCCGCCGGCGGTAACGCCGTGCTGACCGAACTGTACGACTCGCTGCGGATGCGTCAGGAACGGGTCGCGATGACCTCGGTCAGCATCGATCCCGGCCGCGAGGGCATCATCCTGCAGGAGCACGTCGCGCTGCTGGCCGCGCTTGATGTGCACGATGCCGATGCCGCGGTGCGCATCCTGACCGACCACCTTCGCCCGGTGCGGGAAATCGTCGCCCGCCTGCCGGGCCAGGGCGCTACATGAGAAGCAGGTAGATCGCGGCGGTCCATGAGAAGTCGGCGCCGCCGATGCCGTGGCCATCGGTCGGGTCGAAATACTCGCTGAAGCCTGCACCTTCGATCAGGGCGACGGTGTCGCGCCGGATGCGCGCGGCGAGCGCGGCATCGCCGGCCCAGTCGCAGCCATCGGCGATCATCCAGTTGACCACGGCCCAGATTGGGCCGCGCCAGTAGCGCAGCGGCTCGAAAGCCGGATGCGCCGGGTCGGTGGAGGGCACCAGATGCGGCGCGAGCGTGCCCCAGTGGGCGATTCGCGCCGTCATAGCCGCAACCTGTGCCGGCGTCGCGCAGCGCGCGAACAGCGGCAGCAGGCCGGCCGAGGTCGCCACAGGGATCGGCGCGTCCGCGAGCAGATCGAAGCAGCAGTAGAAGTCCACCGCAGCGTTCCACAGGCGCGGCAGGGCGGCTTCCTTCAGCGCGATGCGGCCACCGATCGCGGCGGTGTCCTGCTTCGTGCCGAAGCGCGCCGCAAGTGCGAGCAGGTCGCGCTCGGCGCGCAGCAGGATGGCGTTGGTGCCGATATCCGCGACGCGAAACGGCGACGCGGCGAGCATCCGCGCAGGGTCCCAGCCCGCCGCTCGGAACGTATCGACCAGATGGATGAACCGCTGATACTCCTCCCCGCGCGGACGGGCCGAGGCATCGACGTGGTCGGTGTCGCGCCGCCGGATCACGGTGGTCGTCTCGGTCGGCACCCGCGCCAGCGCCGCATCCCAGGCCGGGGAGTTGTCCATCCCGGTTTCCCACGGATGCAGCGTGGCAACGAGGCCGGTGTCGCCGGGGTCGCGCGCCGCCTGCCACCAGCGATGGTTCTGCAGCAGATGCGGCACGATCGCCGCCGCCATGTTTTCCGCTAGTGCCGCGTCCGTCGCGGTTTCCAGCATGATCCGGACCGCGGTCGCCAGCACCGGGGGCTGCGTGATGCCTGAGGTCGGTGGCTCGCGCCGGATGCCCCACACGTCGGGCCCGGGGAAGTAATCATCGGACGGCGCGTGAAAGACGATCTGCGGAATGAGGCCGTCTTCCCACTGCCCCTTTAAAAGACTGAGAATTTCCTGCCACGCACGCGGCTCGTCGAAGCGTGCCCAGCCGAGTGCAACGAAGGCGGAGTCCCAGTTCCACTGGAACGGATACAGCCGCGCGGTGGGGACCGCGTAGCCGCCGCGATCGTTACCCCGCAGGATGGCGCGCGCCTGCGCGGCGCGCTGGGCCTTGTCGGTCATGCGTGTGCGGGCTCCCAGGCCATGCCGGTTTGCGGATCGAGCCAGGTGATGCGGTCCTCGCGTGGCCGCAGATACAGCGTGCCGCCGGCGGGCGGCCGTGCATCCGACTCAGCGATCACCCGAAGCTGCTGGCTCTCGGCCTCGCCGGTGAGCAGCGTGTGCGAGCCCAGCGGTTCGGTGACGCGGACCGTGAACAGCAGCCCGTCGTTCGCCGGCTCCATGTCCTCGGCGCGAATGCCGAGTACGACCGTGGCACCGGCGCCGGCGGGCACGGTGAGTGCCTGCGACCCCAGCAGCACCTTCCCGCCCTGCACCGGCAGCGTGAGGAAGTTCATCGGCGGGCTGCCGACGAAGCTGCCGACAAAACGGCTCCGCGGGCTGCGGTACAACTCGGTCGGCCGGTCGATCTGCTCGATATGGCCGGAGTGCAGGACCGCGATGCGGTCGGCAAGCCCCATCGCCTCGGTCTGGTCATGCGTTACATAGACGGTGGTGGTGCTGGAGGCTTGCAGCACGGCCTTCAGCTCGGCGCGCATCTCCAGCCGCAGCAGCGCGTCGAGGTTGGACAGCGGCTCGTCCATCAGCAGCACCGCCGGTTCCACCGCCAAAGCGCGGGCGACCGCGACGCGCTGGCGCTGCCCGCCCGAAAGCTGCGCGGGATAGCGCGCCAGGTAGGGCTCGATATGCAGCAGCGCGGCGGCGCGATCGACCTGGCGGGCGATCCTTGCCGAATCGGCACCCGCCATGCGCAGGCCGAACGCAACGTTGTCCCGCACCGTCAGATGCGGGAACACCGCGTAGTTCTGGAACACCATCGCCAGTCCGCGCTTGCGCGGCGGCAGCGCGGACACGTCGCGCCCGCCAATCAGCACGCGCCCGCTGGTCTGCGTCTCCAGCCCGGCGATGATGCGCAGCAGCGTCGTCTTGCCGCAGCCGGACGGTCCGAGCAGGGCGACAAACTCGCCATCGGCGATGCGTAGCGCGACGCGCTCCAGCGCGACCACCGGGCCGAACGCCTTGCGCACGTCGTCGATGACGATCTCAGCCATCTAGGATGCTCATTTGCTGCTGATGCCCCACATCGCGAACAGGTGCTTGCGCACCAGGAAGACGAACAACACGGACGGCACGATCAGCAGGAAGCCGCCGGCGAACTGCACGTGCAGCGGGCTTTCCGACAGCACCGAGAGCAAATACGCAGTGAGCGTGCGATGCCGCACGGTCAGCACCGATGCGGCGAACACCTCGTTCCACGAAATCACGAAGGCGAAGATCGCGGTCGCCGCCACACCCGGCAGCGCCAGCGGCAGCACGACGCGGAAGAAGGCGCTGGCACGCGAGCAGCCGAACACCCAAGCGGCCTCCTCGAACTCGTGCGGGATCGCCTGGAACAGGCTGGCCGAGACCAGCACGGCAAAGGGCAGCGCCAGCGTGGTGTGCATGATGCCGACGCCGATCGGCGAATTGTAGAGACCGAGCCTGATGAACCCGACCGTCAGCGGCAGTGCCAGGATCGCTACCGGAAAGGCGCGGGTCATCAGCACCATCAGCCGGAACGGCACCGCGCCCACGAAGGCGAAGCGCGCCAGCGCGTAACCGGCCGGGATGCCCAGCAGGATCGACAGCACCATGCACAGCACGGCCGCCTCCACGCTGTAGAGCGTGGCCGTCCAGACCCCTTGGATGTCGAGGAAATAGCGCAGCGCGCCGAACGACATCCCGAACGGCAGGAACGGCTTCGGCCACTGCGCGACAAGGTTCGGGCCGCCAAGGGCGCCGAGGAAGATCAGGTAGATCGGCACCAGCGTCCAGGCGCACAGCAGGCCCAGGCCGCAGGAAAACAGCAAGCGGCGCGCGGTCATGCCCTTCGCTTTCATCGCTGTGCCGCCGGGGTGCGCAGCAGGCGCAGATAGATCAGCGTGGCGCCGATCGAGAACGCCATCACCACCACGGCATAGGCGGCGGCGACGCCGTAATCCTGCTCGTTGTACTGCCAGTTGAAGGCTTCGCTGACGAGAACAGGGAAGTTGCGTCCGCCCAGCGTCAGGACGATGGCGAACATCTCGAACGCCAGCACGGTGCGCAGGATCAGCGCGGTCTGGATGCTGGGTCGCAGCAGCGGCAGCACGACGCGCAGGAAGCGCTTCCACGGCGTTGCGCCGAACACCTCGGCGGCTTCGAGGTATTCGCCAGGCAGCGTCTGCACGCCGGCCACCAGGATCACCAGCACGATCGCGGTGGCGCGCCACAGCTCGGTCACCACGATCGCCGCGAACAGCGCGACCGGGGTTTCGTAGGTCAGCCAGCTTTGCGGCGCGCTGATCAGGCCGAGGCGGTACAGCACGCTGTTGAAATAGCCCTGGTCGTTCAGGATCGCGAGCCACACGAGCCCCGCCGCGAGGTCGGAGATGCCGAGCGGGATCGACCAGATCCACAGCAGGATGTCCCGCCCGCGGCGGACATGGCGCAGCATCATCGCCATGCCCAGCGCGAGCGCCAGCTGTAGCGGCACGGCGACGATGACGATCTCCAGCGTGTTGGTGATCGCGTCGGAAAAGTTGAGGTCGCCCGCCATGCGCCGGAAGTTGCCCATGCTCCAGCTGCCGTTGGCGTGGAAGGCAAGCGCTATGGTCTGCACCAGCGGCACCAGGAACAGCACCGCCAGGAACAGCACGGCGGGCGCGATCAGCAGATAGGGCAGCGGCCCGGCGCGGCGCACGGCGCTACGCTTCTTGCGCTAATGCACCGGGCACGGCCCTTTGCTCGGCGCATCCGGCGCCCAGCACGGCGCACCGGAGACGTCGATGACGCGCTTCAGCTTTTCGGCTTCCTGGTCGAGCACGGCGCGCACCGGCTTGCCGCGCAGCACGATCAGCTGGAACGTGTCGATATAGACCTTGTCGAACTCGCCGCCATGCGTGCCCAGGCCGACGGGCAGCAGGCTCGGCAGCGCGTCCTTGGCGTCCTCTGTCGCGGCGATCGCGCCGGCGGCGGCCTTCACGCCGGGATCGAGGTCGGATGGCAGCTGCACCTTCACCACCGGGAAGAAGCCGACCGCGCGCGCGGTGGCGATCTGCGTCGAGGGCTCGGTGAGGTAGTCGATCAGCGCGGCGGCGCCTTTCGGGTCCGGCGCGTCCTTGGCGATGGCAAGCCCGGCCAATACCGGCATGTAGCCGCGCCCCTTCGGCCCGGCTGGCGCGGGGAAGGCAACGAAGTCGTTCGGCTTCTGGCGCAGTGCGTCCAGCAGCCGCGCGACATGATCGAAGCCGATCCACACGTCACCCGACAGCAGCGGCTCCTGCATGAAGTTGTAGTTGGTCGAGTTCGGATTGACGTATTTCCACATCTCCGCGAACTGCGTCCACATCGCCTCGGCTTCCGGCGAGCGGAACGGCGTGACCACGCCGCCGGTGAAGGACGGATAGAGGAAACCCTCCAGGAAGCGATGCATCAGTCCCGAAGGGCCGGCCGGGAAACCCAGCATCCGCCGCCCGGTCTTTTCCGCGATCGCCTTTGCCCAATCGGCAAGCTGCGCGTAGGTCAGCGCGTCGATGTTGGCGCCGGCCGGCAGGTAGGGCAGCGCCTTCTTGTTGGCGACCATGAAATAGGTCGCCTGCATCCACGGGATGTACATCTGGTGGTCGGTATCGAACTTGGCCAGCTTGATCAGGTCGGCGGGAAAGCCGCGATCCTTGAGTTTCGCGGCGAGGTCGTCGACCGGAACCAGGCCGTCGATCGGCAGCAGCGGCTCCAATTCGCCGTGCAGCGCGCCGATCAGGCTGATCGTGTGGGTGCCGCCCTGCTGCTCCGCCTTGATGCGCACCGGCAACTGCGCCGGCTGCTCGGGCACATAGTCGACCTGGCCCTTGTAGTCCTTGAGGATGACGTCGCGCATCTTCTGCGCCTCCTCGATCGGGCGCAGCTGGGTGGACAAGAACACCGTCCCATCTGCCCAGGCCGGCGCGCTGATGCCGGCCAGCAGCAGCAGCTGGACGCTAATCGCCGCGAACAGCCTTGCCTTCATCGTCGTATCCTCCCGTCATGATCTTGTTGGATGCGGCCACTTCTGCGGCCGTGTTGTCGGCACGTTGCGCCGGCCCGTCGGAGGCGCGGGTGATCAGCCGCGCCGGCCACAGCTCGGCGAAGCCCGCGGGGTCCGCCCCGCCCATCACCGCCAGCAGCATCTCCACCATCCGCGCGGCGGCGCGGTCGATCGGCTGCTCCACCGTGGTCAGCGGCGGGTCGGTGTAGGTCGCCATCGGCAGGTTGTCGTAGCCGATCACCGATACGTCGCGGCCGGCGCGCAGACCGGCGGCACCGATCGCATGCAGCGCGCCCACCGCCAGCCGGTCGGTGGCGCACAACATCGCGCTGGGCGGCGTCGCTTCGCGCAGCATCGCGGCCATCAGACGAAAGCCGTTTTCCTCGGTCGGTTCGGCGTGCGCCAGCGGTCCCGGCGCCAGCCCGGCATCGCTCAGCGCGGCGCGCCAGCCGGCCTGCCGGTGGACCGCGAACATGTAGGTTTCCAGCGCGTTGATCAGCCCGATCCGCCGGTGGCCCAGCCCGATCAGCCGCTCGGTCGCTGTGCGGCAGGCGGTCTGCCCGTCCACGTCGATATGCGCGAAGGGTCGTGTCGCCTCGGATCGGCCATGCGCGACGAAGGGCATGCCGTGGCCCTGCAGATAGGCGATGCGCTCGTCCGTCCGGCGCGTGCGGGCGAGCAGGATGCCGTCGACGCGCCGCCCCTCCACCAGATGCCGGTAGGCGCGCAGCTCGTCCGCACCGGGCCGCGCCGTGGCGACCAGCAGATCGAGCCCGGCCGCCTGCAACGGCGGCCCGACGCCGGCCAGCAGGCGCAGGAAGAACGGGTCGTCGAACTGGCCGGGACCGGCGGGCAGCACCACGCCCACCGCCTCGCTGCGGCCGCTGCGTAGCCGGCGCGCCGCATGGTTGGGCTGGTAGCCGATGCGCCGCGCCTCCGCCTCCACGCGCGCCCGGGTCGCCGCCGCCACGTCCGTGAAGCCGCCCAGCGCCCGCGACACCGTGGTGATCGAAAGCCCGAGATTCTGCGCTATGGTGGACAGGGACACGCTTCCGGTTATCCGAAACGTTTTGGCACGGGGCCGGACGCTAGGGTAAGCGGCATAAGCGGTCAACCGGCCCGCACGGCGCGGGCGACCAGGAAGGAGAGGCGCGATGGCGCAGACGGACGCAAACGCCAGCACCTACGCGGTCGGGCAGGCCGACACGCGGCCCTGGGGCGACTGGCGCGTGGTGGATTGCGGACCCGGCTTCGTGGTCAAGCGCATCCGCGTCGCCCCGGGCCAGCACCTGTCCCTGCAGCGCCACCAGCACCGTGCCGAGCAATGGGTGGTGGTGATGGGGACCGCTCGCGTGACCCGCAACGGCGAGGTGTTCGACCTGACGCCCGGGGAGGCGACCCGCATCGGGGTGGGCGACATCCACCGCGTCGCCAATCCCGGCGCCTCGGTGATGGAGTTCGTCGAGGTGCAGACCGGCCCGATGTTGTCCGAGGACGACATCGAGCGGCTGGAGGACATGTACGGCCGCGCCTGACGCTCCGGCGCGTTTACGCTGCAGGCCGGCACGGATAGGCTCGGGGCACGCGGGCGCGGCAGCGTGGACGATCGCCGGCAGCCGAGCAGGGAGGAGATGCCGATGCCGCAAGCCCCCGTCCCCGAAGCACGGCCGGCGTTTCGCGCGCCGTCCCGCCTGCCATGGACCGGCGATGTCACGCGCATACCCTACTGGGTCTATCAGGACGCCGAGCTGCTGCGCACCGAGCAGGAGCGCGTCTTCGAAGGCCCGGTCTGGAACTTCCTGTGCCTGGAGTCCGAGATCGCCAAACCGGGCGACTGGCGCGCCACGCAGGTCGGGCAGATGCCGGTGGTGGTTGCGCGCGATACCGATGGCGGCATCGCCGGATTCGAAAATCGCTGCGCGCATCGTGGCGCGCTGATCTGCCTGGACGATGCCGGCAGCGGTGCGAAGGACTTCCAGTGCGTCTATCACGCGTGGCGCTACGACCTGCGCGGCAACCTGTGCTCGGTCGCGTTCCAGCGCGGGGTGAACGGCAAGGGCGGCATGCCGGAGGATTTCCGGCTGCACGATCATGGCCCGCGCAAGCTGCGCATCGCCACGCTGTGCGGCCTGGTTTTCGGCACCTTCCACGCGGACACGCCGACCATCGAGGATTTCATCGGGCCGGAGGTGATTGCCCAACTCAGGCGCGTCGTCGCCGGCCGGCAGATCGAGATCATCGGCCGCTTCATCGAAGTGCTGCCGAACAACTGGAAGATGTACGCCGAGAACGTGCGCGATTCCTACCACGCCAGCCTGCTTCACCTGTTCTTCGCGACCTTCAAGATCAACCGGCTGAGCCAGGGCGGCGGCCTGACCGTCAGCGCGAATGGCGGATGCAGCGTGTCCTCGACCATCGCTCCCTCGGGCGACGAGGACCGGGCCTATACCGGGATGCGCTCGGCCAGCGACGACTACCGGCTGGAGGATGGCAGCCTGATCGACGTGGTGGACGAGCATCCCGACCGTATCCGCCAGCATATCGTCACGGTGTTTCCCAATTTCGTGGTCCAGAAGACGCAAAACGCCATGGCGCTGCGGTTCTTCACGCCCGCCGGTGTGGATCGCACCAATCTGGAATGGATCTACTTTGGCTATGCCGATGACACGCCGGAGATGCGCAAGCGACGCCTGCGCCACCTCAATCTAGGCGGGCCGGCTGGCTTCGTTTCGATGGAGGATGGCTGCGTCGGCGGGTTCGTGGAGCGCGGGATCGCGACGGCGGACGGCGAAGCCTCGATCGTCGCGATGGGCGGCGGCGGGATCGAGAGCCAGCCGACGCGGGCGACCGAGGCTGCGGTGCGCGGCTTCTGGTCGCTGTGGCGGCGGATGGTCGGGCTGTGATCGCGCTTCGGCTGGCCGAGCTGAATGCTGCCTATGCCGCGGCGATCGACGACGACCGGCTGGAGGTGTGGCCGGATTTCTTCGTCGACGACTGCCTCTACAAGATCACCTCGGCCGACAATCACCGGCGCGGCTATGCGGCCGGCATCGTGTATGCCGATTCGCGCGCCATGCTGCGCGACCGCGTCACCGCGCTGCGTACTGCCAACATCTACGAACGGCAAAGCTATCGCCACGTCATCGGCTTCCCCGTCGTGATGTCCAGCGACGGCGACGACATTACGGCCGAATCGCCGTTCGTCGTCGCGCGGATCGTGCGCAATGCGCGGACCGACCTGTTCGCCACCGGCGTCTATCAGGACCGGCTGCGCGAGGACGGTGGGCGGCTGCGCTTCGTCGAGCGGGTGGTGGTGTGCGACAGCGCGCATTTCGACACGCTGCTGGCGATCCCGCTGTAGGAGCCCGCGCCGACATGATCACCGCCATCGTGCTTTATGATCTGCCGCCGCATATCGGGCGCCAGGAGTGCCTTGAGCATTACCGCCGAATCGCGCCCGATTTCCTGACGGTCCCGGGGCTGGTGCGCAAGCAGTTCATCTACGCCCGCGACGGCGGCGTTGCCGGTGGCGCCTACATGTGGGAAAGCCTGGAGGCGGCCGAGGCGTTCTACAGCGGACCCTGGCGGGACGGCATCCTGGCCCGCTACGGCAACCCGCCCCGCATCACCTATTTCGACACCTTCGCCGTTGCCGACGCGCTGATCGGAAGCGCCATCCCGCTCGGCGACTGACCCTTCCGCGACGAATGAAAGGCCGAATGCATGGCGAGCGTGATCTTCACCGGCGGCCGCTTCCTCGACCCGCGCCAGGACGAGCTGCGCGAGGGCATCGAGGTGCTGGTCGAGGGCAACACGATCAAGGAGGTGTCGGACCGCCCCATCGCCGCCGCTGGTGCGCAGCGCATCGCCATCGGCAACCGCACGCTGATGCCCGGCCTGATCGACTGCCACATCCATGTGACGCTGAACGAGGTGAATATCCGGGCGCTTGAGGACATGCCGTTGACGTTGGTGGCGGCAAAGGGATCGGTGCTGATGCGCGCGATGCTGGAACGCGGCTTCACCACGCTGCGCGATACCGGCGGCGCCGACTGGGGCATGAAGGCGGCGGTCGAGCAGGAGCTTTTCCTGGCACCGCGCCTGTTCATCGCCGGCGCGGCGATCAGTCAGACCGGCGGCCATGCGGATTTCCGGCGCCGTACCGACAGCGGCAGCGGCTGCGCGTGCTGCAACGGGCTGCGCTGGAACGGCCGCGTCGCCGACGGCGTGGCCGAGGTGGTCAAGGCGGTGCGCGACGAGCTGCGCAAGGGTGCGGACCACATCAAGATCATGGTCTCGGGCGGGGTTTCCTCACCGGCCGATCCGCTGGAGAGCCTGCAGTACCGGATGGACGAGATCGAGGCTGCGGTGGAGGAAGCCACCCGCTGGGGCACCTACGTCGCGGCCCATGCCTACAGCGCCGAGGCCATCGAGCGTGCCGTGAAGGGCGGGGTGCGCACGATCGAGCACGGCAACCTGATCGACGAGGCACGCGCTCGGCTGATGGTGGAAAAAGGTGCCTATCTGGTTCCCACGCTGATCGCCTATGACGCGCTGAAGCGGCGCGGGCCGCAATTCGGCTTGTCCGAATACAGCCAGCAGAAGAACGAGAAGGTGCTGGCGGCAGGCCTGCGCTCGCTGGAGATGTGCCACCGCGCCGGCGTGCGTATCGGCTTCGGCAGCGACCTGCTGGGCCAGCTGCAGACCGACCACTGCAACGAGTTCACCATCCGCGCCGAAGCGATGAAGCCGCAGGACATCATCCGCTCGGCCACGCTGGTCGGCGCCGAGATCGTCCGCCAGGAAGGCAGACTGGGGGAGATCGTGCCCGGCGCCTTTGCCGACCTGCTTGTGGTGGACGGCGATCCGTCCCGCGATCTGTCGGTGTTCCGCAACGATGGCAGCGGGCTTGCCGCGATCATGGCCAACGGCCGCTTCATCCGTTCGTCTTTGCAGTGATTCTGCGTCGTTGACAGGGCTGCCGCGTCTCTGAATTCTGGCGCGGGAGATTTCCGTCAAGGGACAACGAATGGCAGCGGTGCTGGCGCCGGCGGCGGCGCGGCGGGGCATGGGCGTACCGACTTGGCAACTGGCCGCCGCGGCGGAGCGCGCCGGCGTGTGGCTGTTGATCGCCATCGGCATCGCGGCGATCTTCGTGCCGCTGCTGCTGACCATCTACCTCAGCTTCTTCAACGAGAAGCTGATCCTGTTTCCGCCACACGGCTATACCGTGTCCTGGTACGGCGCGATCCTGCCGAATTTCGGCGCCGCGATCGTCACCAGCCTGGAACTGGGCCTGGCCGCGGTCGCCTGCAGCCTGGTGGTGGGCGTGCCGGCCGCCGTCGCATTGTCGCGCTACCGTTTCCGGGGCAAGGGCACCATCAGCACGCTTTTGCTCGCGCCGCTCACGGTGCCGCTGATCGCACTCGGCCTCGCGGTCTATGTGTTCCTCGTCGCCATCGACGAGACCGCCGGCACCGGGCTGACCGGCTCGTTCGCCGGCCTCGTGCTGGCGCATGTGATGATCACGACGCCCTGGGTGGTGCGGCTGGGCGTTGCCAGCCTGGTCAACCACGACCGCGCCGCCGAGGAAGCCGCCGCCAGCCTGGGTGCCCGCCCGCTCAAGGTGCTGTGGCGCGTCACGCTGCCCGCGATGCGCGCCGGCATCGTCGCAGGCGCGCTGTTCGCCTTCGTCATCTCCTTCGAGAATCTGGAACTGGCGCTGTTCCTCACCAGCCCCGGCGTGACCACGCTGCCGGTCGCCGTGCTGCAATACCTGGAATACCACATCGACCCGCTGATCGCGGCGGTGGCGGTCGCGCAGATCGTCGGCGTCGGCGCGTTGCTGATGCTGCTCGACCGCTTCGTGCGACTGGGCCGGGTCGCGCTGTGACGGACGCCGCCGGGCTGACGCTCGATCGGCTGGCCAAGCGTTTCGGCGGCCAGGTCGCCGTGGACGATGTCAGCCTGGAGGTGCGGCCGGGCGAGATGATCGTGCTGCTGGGTCCCTCGGGCTGCGGCAAGACCACGACGCTGCGCATGGTCGCGGGCTTCATCCCGCCCAGCGGCGGCGACATCCGGCTGGACGGCCGGAGCATCGCCAGCCTGCCACCCTACCGCCGCGACATGGGCATCGTGTTCCAGAGCTACGCGCTGTTCCCGCATCTGAGCGTCGCGCGCAACGTCGCCTTCGGGCTGGAGATGCGGCGCATGGACGCCGCCGCCATCGCGGCGCGCGTCGCCGAGATGCTACGCTTGGTAAAGCTCGACGCCTTCGCCGACCGGCTGCCGCGCCAGTTGTCGGGCGGCCAGCAGCAGCGCGTGGCGCTGGCCCGCGCGCTGGCGATCCATCCGAAGCTGCTGCTGCTGGACGAGCCGCTGTCGAACCTGGATGCCGGGCTGCGGCAGGACATGGCACGGGAGATCCGGCTGCTGCAGCAGCGCGGCGGCATCACCACCATCATGGTGACGCACGACCAGACCGAGGCGATGGCGCTGGGCGACCGGCTGGTGGTGATGCGCGACGGGCGGGTGCAGCAGATCGGCTCGCCCGAGGACCTGCATCTGCGTCCCGCCAACAGCTTCGTCGCGCGCTTCATCGGCGGCAGCAACATCCTGTCCGGCCGGCTGGACGGCGGTACGCGGCTGCACCTGCCGGGCGGCGAGGTCATCGCCCTCGCCGGCGCCTACCGCCGCGCCGAGCAGGCCACGCTCGCGGTCCGTCCCGACAGCATCCGCCTGCTGGCACCCGGTTCCGCCGCCGCCCGCGTGAGCGGGGAGGTGGAGCTGTGCAGCTACCTGGGCAGCGTCGTCGAACACGTCGTGCGCATCGGCCCCGAAGCGACCATCCTCGCGCGCGGCGCCGCGATCGGCCCCGGTGCGGCGCCGCGCCATGCTGCCGGCAGCACGGTGGCGCTCGCCTGGCCGGCCGAGGAGGAGCGCCTGTTCGATCAGCAAGACCGCGCGCTGGCGGCCGTCCCGGCCGTCTCCGTTGTTCAAAAGGAGACCGACCATGTCTGAACGCGACATCTCGCGCCGTGCCGTGCTGGGCGGTGCGGCGCTGACCGGCGCCGCGCTGGCAGCACCGGCACTGCTGCCGCGGCGCGCCGCGGCGGCCGAGCAATGCGTCGTCGGCACCTGGGCCGGCGACTACGCCAAGCTGCTGCGGGAGAACATCGACGATCCCATCCTCAAGCCCGAGGGCGTGACGGTCATCCAGGACGTGGCGGACGAGGCGCCGCGCGTCGCCAAGCTGTTCGCCCAGCAGCATCTGCCGCGCAACAGCATGGACATCGCCTGCATGGGCGCGCCCGCCGGCTATCGCTGCGGTGCGGCCGGCCTGCTGGAAACCATCGACGCCAGCAAGGTGCCGAACCTGAAGCATGTGCTGCCCAAGCTGCGCTCCGACACCTTCGTGCCGCACATCTACAGCGCGCAGGTGCTGGTGTACAACCCCGAGACGGTGAAGGAGCCGCCGAACAGCTTCGGCGATCTTCTGGACCCGAAATGGAAGGGCAAGGTCGGGATGCCGGGTCCCAACGCCTTCTGGGCGATGATGGGCGCCAGCCTCTATACCAGCGGGAACCCCAACGATTTCGCGAAGGCCAAGGAGTATTTCCTCAAGCTCAACGACAACGGGCTGCGGCTGTATCCCGAAACCGACTCGCTCGCACCGCCCTTCAAGACCGGCGAGATCGATGTCGGCATCATCTGGCTGGCGCGCACGGTGATGTGGCGCAAGGGCGGCTTCCCCGTGATGGGCCGGTTCCCGAAGGAAGGCGCGATCCTGTACGTCTCGGGCATGGTGATGCCGAAGAACGCGCCGGACAAGGATGCCGCCTACAAATACCTCAATGCGCTGCTGGAGCCGAGCGCGCAGCAGGGTTTTGCGAAGAACATGAGCTACCTGCCCACGGTGGACGATGCGCCGCTGTCGGGGCAGGTCGGCAAGGACCTCGCGCTGCCCTCTCCCGCGCCGAACCTGGTGGTTCCAGACTACGCGCTGGACGCCAAGATCCAGCCCGAGATCAACGACTGGTGGCTGAAGAACATCCAGAAAAGCTGATCCGCCGTGGCGGCCGTCGCGATCGAGGAAGCCGGGCAGCGGCGCCGGGAAACCGGCGCCGCACTGGTGCTGCTGGGTCCGGCGAGCCTGCTCATGCTGGTGATGCTGGTGGTGCCGCTGGCCTTCCTCGCGCGCTACAGCATCAACCGCTTCGATCCGACCGAGATGATGATCGCCGCAACCACGCCGGCGAACTACCTGCGCTTCTTCGAGGACCCGTTCTATTGGAACGTGCTGGTAACGACGATCCGGGTCTCCGTCATCGTCACGGTGTCCTGCCTGATCCTCGGCCTGCCGATGGCGTGGCGTCTGGCGCGCAGCACCAGCCGGTGGAAGTCGGCACTGGTGGTGCTGACCGTGCTGCCGCTGTTCATCGGCTCCACCATCCGCACCGCCGGCTGGATCATCCTGTTCGCGCGCGGCGGGATGCTCGACATCGTCTCGACGCGCCTGCTCGGCCTCGGCCACGTCGATCTGATGTACACCGAGGCAGCGGTGATCGGCGGCATCATCGCGATCAACCTGCCCTTCACCATCCTGACGCTGCAAAGCGTGTTCGAGGGCATCGACCCACGGCTGGAGGAAGCCGCCGGCGCGATGGGTGCCAGCCCCTCGCGTGCGTTCCGCCGCATCATCCTGCCGCTGGCGCTGCCCGGGGTGGCGATCGCCGCGGCCCTGTGCTTCATCCTGTGCATGAACGCCTTCGCCACGCCGCTGCTGCTGGGCGGGCCGCGATTCCAGATGATGTCGCCGCTGCTGTTCTGGGCTTTCAACACCGACAACAACTGGCCCTTCGCCGCCGCCATCGCCTTCGTGCTGATGGCGACCACGCTCGGCCTGACCGGCCTTGCCAACATCGCGATCCCGCGCCGCTACCGGCCGGGCTGATCGGGGGAGATGCATGTCCGACGCCGACGAGGGCAGCGCCGCCTGGCGCACCACGCCCACCCGCTATCTGCAATCGCGTCCGCCCGCGTTCGCGGTCGGTGCCCCGGCGTCGCGCTACCTTCCGATGGACGACGGCTGCCGCCTGGCACTCGACGTCTATCTGCCGGGCGGCGCGGCGGGACCGTTTCCGACGATCCTGATCCTGACGCCATATTACCGCCGCTTTGCCCTGTCCGAAGACGCGCCTGCCGGGACCGAGCAGACGCCGAACATCGCGCGCTGGCGCGACCTGTTCGTCGCGCGCGGCTACGCCGTCGTCGCGGTGGATGTGCGCGGCACCGGTGCCAGCTTCGGGACGCGCGATTCGTTCCGCTCCCCGCGCGAGCGCGCGGACTACCGCATCATCGCCGACTGGATCGTGGCGCAGCCCTGGTCGGACGGCTCGATCGGCGCCACTGGGATTTCCTATGTCGGCGCCGCCTGCGACTTCCTGGCCAGCACCGGTCATCCGGCGGTGCGCGCGATCGCGCCGCTGTTCGCGGTGTGGGACACCTATGCCGATCATTACTATCCCGGCGGCCTGCTGCTGAACCGGCTGGCCGAGAACTACGATGCCCTGATGCTGGCCCTCGATCACGACCGGCGCGACGTGCTGCAGCAATTCGCCTATTTCAAGGACCCGCATTTCCGTGGCCCGCAGCCGGTGGACGGCGATCCGGGGGACAGGCACGCGATGCCGCCCTGCGCGCGCATCGCGGCAATTTCCGCATGCCCGATTTCATCACGGAATTCCGCTTCCGCGAGGAGGCGCTGCCCTACGACCCCGGCTTCAGCTCCGCCAGCTTCAGCCCCTACCACTATGCCGCGACCATCCCGGCCGATATCGCCGTGCTCGGCGTATCGGGATGGATGGATGGCGCGGGCTACGCCAACGGCACGATCGCCCGTTTCCTGACTTTACCGAACCGGCACCGGCACCTCGTGCTCGGCCCCTGGGACCATGGCGCGCGCGTCAACGTCTCGCCCTGGCGCGACGACGTGTCGCCGCGTTTCGCGCTGACCGGCGTGGTCCTGCGCTTCTTCGATCATTACCTGATGCGGCGTCCGACCGGGCTCGATGCGGAATCGCCGGTGCATTTCTTCAGCATGCACGAGGAAGCCTGGCACGCGGCGGCGTCATGGCCGCCGCTCGGCTCGCACAAGGACCTGCATCCCGGGGCCGCCGCCACGCTGACCGCCGCGGTCGCCCCCGGCACCGATCAGCACGCCGTCGATTTCGGCTTCGGCACCGGCGCCAACACGCGCTACGAGCGCCTCGCCGGCTACGACACGCGCGACTACTACATCGACTGGCAGGGGCATGACGACGCGCTGCTGTCCTGGACCTCCGCCCCGCTCGAGGCGCCGGGGCTGCTGGCAGGCCACGCCGTCCTGACGCTGCGCCTCGCTGCCGACCGCCCCGATTGCGCGGTGCACGCCTATCTGTCGGAGGTCGAGGCCGACGGCACGGTGCGCTATGTCACCGAGGGGATGCTGCGCGCGCTGCACCGCAAGGAACAGGATCCGCCGGACGCCTATCGCGCCGCATGGCCCTGGCGGAGCTTCACCCGCGCCGATGCGGCACCCCTCGTGCCCGGGCAGGCGGCGACGCTGCGATTCGCGCTGCTGCCGACCGCGTGGGGTTTCGCCAAGGGCAGCCGCATCCGCCTTTCGGTCGGCGGCGCGGATGCCGACCATTTCGGCCAGGTGCCGCACGGCAGCCCCCCGGTCTTCACGGTGCACCGCGAGGGCACGGTTCTCACGCTGCCGTGGCAGCCAATGGAGGCGGTCGGCCGAGGCTGAACCGCGTCGCGATCACGCGGATCAGTGTCAAACGCTGCTGGCATCAACCAGCCTGCACGCAGCAAAAAACGCCCCCGCGCGCCCTCTCCCGGTTGCGGGAGAGGGGCGTGGGGGCTGCGGCAGGCGATGAAAAAACGGTGGAAAGACCGAACGGCGGAACCCGGCCGCGCTCAGTCCGGGGGTTTGCGCTTCAGCGCCTCCTGCTGCTCGAGCCAGGCCTGCCGCGCGGCGGCGGCGGTGGGGACGCCCGGGGTTCCGATCACCCCGGTCGGCAGCTTGGGCATGCCGGCATAGGCCGCCAGCTGCTCCGCCTCGCTCGGCAGCCCCAGCGCCTTGGCCACTTCCGCGTAGCCGATCTCCTCGTCGGTGAAGGCCTCGAGGTCCACCCGGATGCCGAAGACCTGGCAGATCTCGGCGATGACATGGCCGATCGGCCGGTTGGCCAGTTCCTGCTCGATCGAGGGGTCGGCGAGCACCGCATAGAGCTCGCGGCGCAGCCGGGCGGCATAGCGCGGATCGGCGTCGCGCTGCAGCGCGTCCTGGTCGATCGCGCCCTCGACGGTGACGCGCACCCGCTCCTTGTCGCGCTGCATGGCGCGCCGCGCCGCCGGATCGCGTGGGGCGGCGGGCGCCATCGGCCCCCGCGCCCCGGGATCGGACACGCCGGCCGGGCGCGGCCCCGCCGCGCGGGCACCCGTATCGCGGCCCCTGTCATGGGCGGTCTCGGGCGCGGGGCGGGCGGCGCGGCGGAGCATGGCCTCGAACCGCTCGTCGAGGGTGGCCTGCACGGCGACGGTGGTGCGGATGGCCTTGATCAGGCTCTCGAAGATCGCCATGCCCTCGGCGCGCAGCCAGGTGGCGTCCTCGGCCTGCTGCATCGCCTTCTCGACCAGCCTCTCGCCATAGGCGGCGAGGCGGCCGAGCAGCGCCACCCGCGCCTCATGCCGCGCCACGACCTCGGCGCCGAGCAGGCGTGCCCGATCGCGCGTGGGCTCGCCCGCAGGGTCGCCCATGGCGTCGCACATCGGCTCGCCCGCGGACTCATCCGCTGGATCGAAGGCGTCGTTCGGCAGGGGTGAAGGGTTGGTATCCATCGGGCGGCAGGATGCCGGGGACGAAAGTCCGCTGCAAGGAAAATACGCCTAGGAAAACCACGTATGTGGACCGCTCGCGCTACTTGCGCATGGGTTCGTCATCGCCCGGGACGGCGTGGCGAAGGCAACGCGGGATGTGCCCGAAACCCTACCCGGCCGGCACGCCCCAGATCGTCTCGGCATAGCCCCGGATCGTGCGGTCCGACGAAAACCAGCCCATCCGCGCGGTATTCAGCATCGCCATCCGCCACCACGCCGCCTTGTCCTGCCACAGGGCATCGACCTCCGCCTGTGCGGCGCAGTAGCTGGTGAAATCCGCCGCCGTCATGAATGGGTCATGTGTAACGATCCTATCCACCAGGCCGCGGTAGCGCGCCGGGTCGTCGGGGCAGAACAGGCCGGATGCGATATCCTCGAGCACCTGCCCCAGCACCGGATCGGCCGAGACCGCGTCATGCGCATCCAGTCCGCGCGCGGTCCGCGCTTCCACCTGCTCGACCGTCATGCCGAAGATGAAGATGTTCTCGGCCCCGACATGGTCGCGGATCTCGACATTGGCGCCATCCAGCGTGCCGATGGTCAGCGCGCCGTTCAGCGCGAACTTCATGTTGCCGGTGCCGGATGCTTCCATGCCTGCCGTCGAGATCTGCTCGGACAGATCCGCCGCGGGAATGATGCGCTCGGCCAGGCTGACATTGTAGTTCGGCAGGTAGACCAGCTTCAGCCGGCCGCCGATCGTCCGGTCGGCGTTGACCACGTGCGCCACGTCGTGGGCCAGGCGGATGATCTCCTTGGCGCGGGCATAGCCCGGGGCGGCCTTGCCGGCGAACACCTTCACCCGCGGCGTCCAGTCGCGGTTCGGCGCGGCCCGCATCGCGCGATACAGCGCGATGGTCTGCATGATGTTCAGCAGCTGGCGCTTGTATTCGTGGATGCGCTTGATCTGCACGTCGAACAGCGCCGCCGGATCGACCGCGACGCCGACGCGCTCGGCGATGATGCCGGCCAGCACCTGCTTGCGTCGCATCCGCTCCTGCGCGAAGGCCGCCTGCAGCGCCGGATCGCCGGCATGGTCCGCCAGCCCGTCCAGCACCGCGGGATCGTCCAGCACCGCCTCGCCCAGGGTTTCCACCAGCAGCCGCGTCAGCCCCGGGCTGGTGCGGTGCAGCCAGCGCCGGAACGTGATGCCGTTGGTCTGGTTGCTGATGCGGCCCGGATACAGCGCATCGAGGTCGCGGAACAAATGCCGTTGCAGCAGCCGCGAATGCAGCGCCGACACGCCGTTCACCGAGTGGCTGCCCAGGAAGCTCAGATTGCCCATGCGCACGCGCCGGCCGTTGCGCTCGTCGATCAGCGAGACGCGCGCCAGGACGGCATCGTCGAGGCCGCTGTCCCGCGCCGCCTTCATGTGCCGCTCGTTCAGCTGGTAGATGATCTGCATGTGCCGCGGCAGCAGGCGTTCCATCAGCCATACCGGCCAGGTCTCCAGCGCCTCGGGCAGCAGCGTGTGGTTGGTGTAGCCGAAGCAGGCCACGGTGATCGCCCAGGCCCGCTCCCACGCCATCTCGTGCAGATCGACCAGCAGCCGCATCAGCTCCGCGACACCGATCGCCGGATGCGTGTCATTGAGCTGGATCGCCACCCGCTCGGCCAGCCGGTCGAGGTCGTGCAGATTGCGGCTCAGGATGTCCTGCAGCGACGCCGAGACGAAGAAGTATTCCTGGCGCAGCCGCAGCGTCTGGCCCGCCTCGGTTTCGTCGCTGGGGTACAGCACGCGGCTGATCGCCTCGACATGCACGCGCTCGCGCAGCGCGCCGACATGGTCGCCGCTGTTGAACGCCTCCAGCGTCATCGGGGCGACCGCCCGCGCGCTCCACAGCCGCAGCACGTTGACATGCCGGCCGCGGGCCCCCACCACCGGGGTGTCGTAGGCCAGCGCCAGCACGGTTTCATCGGGATGCCAGGCGTAGAACGAGGTGCCGTCCGGTCCGGCGCGCTCGGTCACGTGGCCGCCGAAGCCGATCGTCCAGGCAACGTCGCGGCGCGCGAACTCCCACGGATTGCCCATCCGCAGCCAGTCCTCGGGCTGCTCGCGCTGCACGCCGTCGCGGATTTCCTGCATGAAGCAGCCGTGCTCGTAACGGATGCCGTAGCCGATGGCGGGCACGCCCACCGTCGCCGTGCTCTCCATCAGGCAGGCCGCAAGGCGCCCCAGGCCGCCATTGCCCAGGGCGGCGTCCGGCTCCTCCTCGGCGATCGCGTCCAGATCGACGCCGCATTGATCGAGTGCTGCGCGCACGCGCTCCGTCAGCCCCAGATTGCCGATCGCATCCATCAGCAGCCGGCCGATCAGGAACTCGATGGAAAAATAGCAGACCTGCTTGGTCTGACCGGCAACCCCGGCGGACTGCGCCAGCGGATCGTGCGCCGCCCAGTCACCGATGGCGACGCCGCGCACCGCGAAGGCGGTCGCCGCGAACCAGTCGCGCGGCGTGGCCTGGGCCGGGAATTTTCCAAGATGGCTCCGCAGCGCCGCGACGATGCGCTCGCGCAAGGTGTCCGGCGTCTCACGCTCCACCGCAATGGAAGTGGGGCGCCGCGTCATTCCGACATCGTCCATCACTGTCATCCACGCCATCCACTGTTACATGGCCGTTACAATACGACCGCCACAGGCAAGCCCGTTCGCTTCGATCTAGGTTTGATTGGCGTTCGTGCGAGGCACGAATACACGCAATGCCCTAAGCGACGCTTAGCGCGCCGGAGTGCCGGTCAATCCGGCCAAGGCTCGCGCTGCACTTGGGCGAAACTATGGTTTCGCCCGGGCCGGCGTCAAAGAAGTTTTACAGTTTTGTCAACTTGTCATGCGGTCGCCAGGATCATGCCGGCGCCAGCACCGGCGGCCGGCGGCGATGCCAGTCGGTGTCGCGCTGATAGGCGTCGGCCGCCTTCAGCAGCCGGGCCTCGCCGAACGGCCTCGCCGCCAGCTGCAGCCCGATCGGCAGGCCATCGGGATCGAAGCCGCAGAGCAGGCTGACCGCCGGCAGACCCAGATAGTTGAAAGGCCGGGTGTTCGCCGAAACCGCCATGAAGCGCGTCTCGGTGCCGGCCGGCCCATGGTCGATGTCGGTGTCGGCCAGCGTCGGCAGGCAGGTGCGGATGGTCGGGGTCGCCAGCACGTCGACCGCGGCGAAGGCCTCGGCGGCGAAGCCGCGCAGCACCGGACCGCGCCGGCTCAGCGCCTCCACGTAATAGGCGCCCGGGATCGCATAGCCGGCATACAGACGGCCGCTCAGATGCACCGCGTAGCCATCCTGCCGCTCGCGCATCCACTGCGCATGGATCGCCGCCGCCTCGACGCGGGAGATCACGCCGACATAGGCGGACACCGCATCCATCAGCGGCAGGCTCATGCGCGTCACCGTCGCCCCGCGCGCCGCCAGCACCGCGCAGGCCTGCTCGACCGCCGCCACCACCGGGGCATCGGCGCCGTCCAGGAAATACGTCTCGGGGATGCCGATGCGCAGGCCGCGCACATCGCCATCGAGCGCCGCCTCATAGTCGGGCACCGCGACGCGCGCGCTGGTCGGGTCGCGCGGGTCGTGCCCGGCGATCACCCCCAGGATGCGCGCGCAGTCCCGCGCGGTGCGGGTCAGCGGTCCGACATTGTCGCAGGAGAAGGACAGCGGCATCACCCCCGCCCGCGATACCCGCGTCTGCGTCGGCTTGATCCCGGTCACGCCGCAGGCCGCCGCCGGCAGCCGGATCGACCCGCCGGTGTCGGAGCCGAGGGCGGCATAGGTGAACCGCGCCGCCACCGCCGCCCCCGAGCCCGACGACGACCCGCCGGTGATATAGGGCGGGTTCCACGGGTTGTGGCAGTCGCCGAAGGCGCGGTTGTGACCGGTCGGGTTCTGCGCGAACTCCGCCATGTTCAGGCCGCCGAACGTGTAGGCGCCGGCGGCGGCCATGCGCTCGATCACCGTCGCCGTGGTGTCCGGCACGAAATCCTTGCGGATCGAGGAGCCGCAGGTGCTCGGCTTGCTCGCCTGGTAGTACATGTCCTTGTGCGCCATCGGCACGCCGTGCAGCGGGCCCAGCGGCTCGCCGCGCGCCCGCGCCTGGTCGGCGGCGCGCGCCGCCGCCAGCGCGCCCTCGCGGTCGAGCCAGATCGTCGCGTTCACGCTCGCCTCCGCGGCGTCGATATTGGCGAGGCAGGCACCGAGCAGCGCCTCCGACGTCGCATCGCCGCTGCGCACCAGATCTGCCGCCTCGGTCAGCGACAGATCCGCCAGGTACTGGTTCGATGCCGCGCTCATGCCATCGAATCCCGCGTCTCCAGCAGCACCGCCTCGAAGCTCGACGGCTCGTCCTCGAAGCGCAGCGTGCCGCGCTGCGCCTCGAAGGCGCGGATGGTCTGCTCCAGTTCGGCGGCCAGCCGCCGCGCCGGCTCGTTCGGCACCGCAATGCCGTGCCAGCGCGCGATCATCGCCTCGGTGGAAGCCAGGAAATCGTCCATGGTGCTGCCCTGCGTCAGGTCCGGTTGCGCCGATAGGCAAGCCGATAAGCAAGGCGCGTTCCACCGGCCCATGGTAGTAAAGTGTCTCCACCCTCCGATCAGTCGGGAACCCAGCGATGCAGCAGCCCTACGGCGACGGCGCGGCCTATGTCCGGGGCGGCTTCGTGCCGATCGCCGAGGCCACCATCTCCGTGCTCGACTGGGGCTTCACGCGATCCGACTGCGTCTACGACGTCGTGCACGTCTTCCAGGGCGGTTTCTTCCGGCTCGATGACCACCTGGCGCGCTTCGCCCGCGCGATGCGGGCGCGCCGGCTCGCCCCGCCCGAGAGTCCTGCCCGGATCGAGGCCATCCTGCACCGCTGCGTGGCACTGACCGGGCTGGCCGATGCCTATGTCGCCATGGTCGCCAGCCGTGGCCGTCCGCGCATCGGCGGCTCGCGCCGGCCGGACGACTGCGACAACCACCTGATCGCCTACGCGCTGCCCTGGATCGACGTGATCCCGAAGGATGTGCAGGAACGCGGTGCGCATCTGTGGATCGCCTCGATCCCCCGCGTCCCGGACGCCTCGGTCGATCCGACGGTGAAGAACTACCAATGGAGCGACCTGACCGGCGGCCTGCTGGAAGCGCACGACCACGGCTTCGATACCGCGATCCTGTGCGATGCCCAGGGCTTCGTCACCGAAGGCCCCGGCTTCAACATCTTCGTCGTGAAGGACGGGCAGGTGCTCACCCCCGACCGCGGCAGCCTGCACGGCGTCACCCGCGCCTCGGTGCTGGAGCTTTGCGCAGCCGAGGGCATTCCCGCCGCCGTCGCACCGATCCCGCGCGCGCTGCTGGAGGACGCCGACGAGGTGTTCGCCGCGACCACGGCGGGCGGTGTGATGCCGGTCGCCCGGGTCGGCGGCCATATCCTCGGCAACGACCGGCCGGGCCCGCTGTCGTTGCGGCTGAAATCGCTCTACTGGCGCCGCCACGCCGAAGGCTGGCATCGCACGCCGGTGCGCACCGACTGGGACGGCTGAAGCGTCAGCCGCTCCGCTCGCGCGCCTCCGCCAGATAGCGCGCGCGCCACGCCGCATTCAGCGCGGTCGCCTGCCGGCGCAGCAGCGTGTTGGACAGATCGACCGCAAAGGGCGCGATGCCGGCCAGCGCGGCGATGCGGTCCACATGGGCCTGCGGATCGGCCAGGAAATCCTCGTAGACGACCCTGACCGGCGCCAACCCGTTATGGCCGAAGAACCGCGCGAAGTTGCCCTCCATCGCGCAGATCCAGTCGACCAGCAGGCCGAGGTCGCGGCCCGAGTAGGCCAGGTCCCGCTCCGCCTTCTCGGCCGGCAGATAGGAAGCCCATTGCCCGGTCTGCTGCGCGATCGCAATGGAAACCGCCTGCCCGATCTTGTCCCGCCGTTCGATCATCACGAAGCGCAGCCGCGGCGCCAGTTCCGCCAGCATGCCGTTGCGGCCGAGCATCACCAGCTGTTCCCAGGCGATCTTCGCGGTAAAGCAGCCGTCGACCGCCTCGGTCCGCACCAGCCATCCGATATATGCGTTCAGCGACCGCAGGCCGGCGCGGTCGGCGCATTCGATCACGTAGTCGGAATTGAACGCTTCCTGCGCGTTGTTGGCGCTGCCGCCCTGGGTCAGCGCCTCGGCCAGCAGATTGGAGCCGCAACGGTTGGTGAAGCACAGCAGCACGATCCGCACATCCGGCGGCAGGTCCATCGCGCCGCGGCGAAGGTCGCCGAAATGCTTCGCCAGCACGATCTCGTGTAACCCCGGATCGTCGCACAGGGTTTCGGGCAGCCACAGGCTCGGGGCCTGCGAGGCGCCCACGCGGTCAGCGAGTCGCTGCATCCGCCCGTCCATCTCCCATTTATTTGCAGTCGTAACGGTTTCGCCGGTTTCGTGTTCGTAGACTACCCGGCCGCGAGACGACCGCAAGACCCTCGATCCGCCAGCGTGCCGGCGGCGTGCCGTCTCGACAGGCCGGCCCCGGACCCCCTATGACCGGGGCGTCATGGCGCAGCGCAAGTCCACGTCCGGCCGGGGTGCGGCGGTCGTCACCGGGGGTGCCGGCGGCATCGGCCGCGCCGTGCTCGCCCGCCTCGCCGCGGACGGTTTCACCCCGGTCTCCTGGGACCTCTCGGACCAGGTGCCCGATGCGCTGGCGCTGGCCGTCGATGTCACCGACGACGTGGCGCTCGCCGCCGCCGCCGCCGAAACCATCGCCCGCGCCGGCCCGATCGCCGCCCTGGTGGTCAACGCCGGCATCCTCGGCCCCGTCGCCAGGGTGTGGGAGGCGGAGGCACCCGCCATCCGCCGGGTCATCGACACCAACCTGGTGTCCGCCTTCCTCACCGTCCGCGCCGCGGTGCCGCACATGCTGGCCAATCCCGGCCCTGATCGCGGGCGGATCGTCATGATGGCCTCGGTGCAGGGCAAGGAAGGCACCGCCCTGTCCGGCCCCTATGCGGCGGCCAAGGCCGGGGTGATCGCGCTCACCAAGGTGCTGGGCAAGGAACTCGCGACCGACGGCATCCTCGTCAACGCCATCGCCCCCACCGTGGTCCGCACCGCCATGGAGCAGTCGATCACGCCCGAGCGCCGTGCCGACCTGCTGGCGCGCATCCCGATGGCCCGTTTCATCGAACCGCAGGAGGTCGCGGCGATGGTCGCCTTCCTGTGCGGTCCCGATTGCAGTTTCTCCACCGGTGCCGTGTTCGATCTCTCCGGCGGACGATCGACCTACTGAACGACAGGAGTACGGCGATGCTGGCAGGCGAGGCGGTGGTGGCGATCTGGAACGGCATCGCGCCCGAGGCGCGGGCCGCGTTCTACGACTGGCACCAGACCGAGCACATGCCCGAGCGCGTGGGCATCCCCGGCTTCCGCCGCGGCCGCCGCTACATCGCGATGGAGGCGGCGACGCACCCCGAGTTCTTCACGCTGTACGAGGCGGACGCGCTGCCGGTGCTCCAGGGCAGCGACTATGCCAACCGGCTGAACGCGCCGACGCCCTGGACGCGCGCCGTCACCGTGCATTTCCGTGACACCGCGCGCGGCCTCGCCCGCGTGCTGGACAGCGCCGGCCCCGGCGCCGGCGGCGTGCTGCTCACGCTGCGGTTCGACGCCGATGCCGCCGCGACCGATGCGCTGCGCGGGGCGGTTCGTGCGGTCGCCGCGATGCCGCGCATCACCGGTGCCCATCTCTGCGTCACCGACGATGCGGCCTCGGGCGTGCGCACCACCGAAACCCAGGGCCGCACCGACATCCAGCCGCCGCCCACCTGGTTCGCGCTGATCGAGGCGACCGACGCGGATGCGCTCGCCGCCGTGCTGCCCGATGCTGCGCTCACCCAGGCGGGAGGACGCGGCCCTTTCATCCGCGGCCTCTACCGACTGGAATACCAGCGCAACAAGACGGCTTTCGCCTGATCCTGCCTGCAGGACCCGGTCACGCCATCGCCGGCGCCTTCCCCGGCGTCAGGTGCGCGACCCGCGGCAGCACCTCCTCGGCCAGCAGCCGCAGCGAATTGTGCCAGGCGCCGGGGTTCTCGCTGTAGTCGAAGCCGAACACCAGCAGCTGCCCGAAGCCGCCGACCGCATCGTAGACCCGCTCCAGCTTCTCGGCGACGGTGCGCGGCGAGCCGATCAGCCAGTTGTGCTCGGCGCAGTACTCCACCGTCACGTCGGAATCCGGCACGTCGGGATGGTGCTTCAGGAACTCCTTGAAGCCGAAATTGCTCAGCAGCGGCAGGAAGTATTCGCCCATCATCCGGCCCATCATGCCGCCCACCGACAGCCGCCACGCCTCCTCGTCGGTGTCGGCCACGAACACCTCCCGCACCATCCGCCACTCGGCGCGGTCGGGGGTGCGGCCGCTGCGCCGCGCGCCTTCCTCCACCGCCTGCCAGTGGCTCGCCACGTAGCCCGGATTGAGGTTCAGGCTCATCGGCAGGAAGCCGCGTTCGCCCGCCAGCTTCAGCGTGTCGGAGTTCTTCGACAGCCCGGCCACGCCGATCGGCGGATGCGGCAGCTGCAATGGCCGGACATGCGGCTTGAGGAAGCCGAACATCGTCTCGGGCTTCGAGACTTTCCAGAACTTGCCGTCATGGTCGAAGTGCGGCTCGTCGCTCCACAGCCGCAGGATGATGTCCAGCGCCTCGCGCGTCATGTCGCGGTTCACGCCGGTCATGCCGTCGACATGGAACATCGCCCAGTCGCTCGGCAGGCCGGACGCCGCGACGCCGAAATTCAGCCGCCCACCCGACAGGTGGTCCAGCATGGCGATGCGGTTCGCCAGCTCGGCCGGGTGATGGTAGGGCAACAGGAACCCGCCCGGCCCCAGCCGGATGCGCTTGGTCTGCAACAGCGCCTGCGCGATCAGCAGGTCGGGGGACGGGTGCGGCTCCCACGGTGCGGTGTGGTGCTCGCCGATCCAGGCCTCCTTGTAGCCCAGCTCATCGAGCCAGCGGAGCACCTGCAGATCCCAGTCATGCCCCTCCTTCAGCCCGCGCTCCGGCGGATGGGACGGCATCGCGAAGAACCCGAGTTCCATTGGTTCGTCCTCCGTTTCGCTGATCGGTCCTTCTCGGGGACCGTGCCGAAAACCTACACCCTCCCCGCCCCGAGGCAAGGCGGCGCGGTCTGCGCAAGCGGCGCGCGAGCGGGTTCAGGACTGGCCGATCAAGCCGGCATCTCCCAGGGGTACCTGTCCGACCTGCAAAAGTGGCCGGCGGATCGGAACGCCGAAAAGCTTCAGGCCCTGTCAGGCATCGTTGCGATCGATCTGACCTGATCGCTGCCGGCTCCTGCGCCGCAGATCAATGCCGGAAATGCCGCATCCCGGTGAAGACCATCGCCACGCCGGCGGCATCGGCCGCCGCGATCACCTCGGCGTCGCGCACCGAGCCGCCGGGCTGGATCACCGCCGTCGCCCCCGCCGCGACCGCCGCCTCCAGCCCGTCGGCGAAGGGGAAGAAGGCGTCCGACGCCACCACGCTGCCCTCGACCAGCGGGCGCTCCAGACCGGCGGCCTTCGCCGCCTCGATGCTCTTCCAGGCGGCGATCCGCGCGCTGTCCACCCGGCTCATCTGCCCGGCACCGATGCCCACCGTCGCGGCGTCGCGGGCATAGACGATGGCGTTCGACTTGACGTGCTTGCAGACGCGGAAGGCGAACAGCAGGTCGGCCATCTCCGCGCATCTCGGGCGCACGCTTCGTCACCACGCGCAGGTCCTCGCGCGCGACCCGCCCGGTGTCGGCGCTCTGCGCCAGGAAGCCGCCCGCGACGCTGCGGAACGACAGGCGCGGCGCGGCCGGATCGGGCATCCCGCCGGTCAGCAGCAGCCGCAGATTGCGCTTCTTCGCCAGCACCGCTCGGGCACCCTCGTCGGCATCGGGGGCGATGATCGCCTCGGTAAAGATCGCCGCGATGCGCTCGGCCGCCGCGGCATCCAGCGTGCGGTTGACCGCGACGATCCCGCCGAACGCTGATACCGGGTCGCAGCGCAGCGCGGCCTCCCACGCCGCCGCCAGCGATCCCGCCGCCGCCACGCCGCACGGATTGGCGTGCTTGACGATCACCACTGCCGGCGCGTCGAACTCGGCCACGCACTCGAAGGCGGCGTCGGTGTCGTTCAGGTTGTTGAACGACAGTTCCTTGCCTTGCACCTGCTCGGCCGTCGCCACGCCGGGCCGCGTGCCGTTGACGTAGAAGCCGGCCTGCTGGTGCGGGTTCTCGCCATAGCGCAGAGTCTGGCGCAGCGTGCCGGCCACGGTCAGGCGCGGCGGAAACGCCTCGTGACGTTCGGCAGCCAGCCAGCCGGCGATCGCCGAGTCATACGCCGCGGTGCGAGCGAACGCAGCGCCCGCGAGCCCGCGGCGCAGCCGGTGCGTGGTGCCGCCATGCTCGGCCAGTTCGGACAGCACGGCGTCGTACTGCGAAGGCTCGGTCAGCACGGTGACGAAGTCGTGGTTCTTCGCCGCCGAGCGGATCATCGCCGGGCCGCCGATATCGATATTCTCCAGGCAGTCCTCGAACGCCGCGCCGCGCGCCAGCGCCGCCTCGAACGGGTACAGGTTCACCGCCACAAGATCGATCGGCGCGATGCCGTGGGCGCGGATCTGCGCCAGATGCGCCTCGCTGTCGCGCCGCGCCAGCAGCCCGCCATGGATCTGCGGCACCAGCGTCTTCACCCGCCCGTCCAGGATTTCCGGAAACCCGGTATGCGCGGATACCTCGGTTACCGCGATGCCGCCGGCCCGCAGCGCCTCGGCGGTGCCCCCGGTCGACAGGATCTCCGCCCCGCGCAGCGCCAGTGCGGCGGCGAAGGGCAACAGCCCGGTCTTGTCGGAAACCGAGATCAGCGCCACGCGGATGGGCAGGATATCGGGCATCGGGAACCACCTCGCTGTTGCGGCGCGGCTTAGCCCTACAGGCCCAGCAGGTCCAGCAGTGCGGCCAACGACCATCGCCTCATCATACAGCGCCATCGCCCGGCTCCGACCCGCCGCCCCCATCGCGGCGCGCAGGGCAGGGTCGCCGGCCAGGCGCGCCAGCGCCGCCGCCAGCGGGGCCGGGTCGCGCGCCGGCACCAGCAGGCCGGTCACGCCCGGCTCGACCTGCTCGCGCGGTCCGCGGATGTCGCTCGCCACCACCGGCAGGCCGGTCAGCATCGCCTCGATCACCGACATCGGCAGCGCCCTCGAAATAGCTCGGCAGCGCGAAGATGTCGGCCGCCGCCAGCACCGCGGCGACGTCGCCGCGGTAGCCCAGCCGGCGCAGCCGCCCGCCCAGGCCGGCGGCGTCCAGCATCGCCGCGATATCCTCGCCGCGGTCGGAGGCCAGCCGCTCGCCCACCACCCACAGCTCGGCATCGGACACGTCGCGCATCGCCGCCGCCAGCTCGGCATAGCCCTTGTCGCGCACCAGGCGGGAGACGGCGACCACGACCACCGCTCGTCCGGCACGCCAAGCTCGGCGCGGATGCGCGCCCGCGCGGCGGGGTCGGGGCGGAAGACCGCGGGGTCGCGGCCGTTGCCGACCGGCGACCGGCGTCGCGCGCAGATGCCGCAGCCGGCGCGCATCCGCCGGCTTCGGTCGCTGGACACGGTGAGTGAAGACGTCGGTGAAGCGCGCCGCCGAGCCAGCTCCATCGCCAGGCCGGCACCGCGCCGCAGCGGGCTGCCCGGCTGGTTGAACAGGAAGCCGTGGCACGTATAGGCGACGCGCGGCACCCCGGCGATCCGCGCGGCAAGCCGCGCCAGGAAGCCGCTGATCGGCATGTGCGCGTGCACCAGATCGGGCTTCTCGGCGCGCAGCAGCCGCACCAGCGCGCGCAGCGCCCGCACGTTGCGCCGGCCGGCGACAGCCGGCGCGCGAACGGCAGCCGGCTCGATGCGGAACCCCTCGGCGCGCACATCGTCCAGCAGCGCGCCCTCGGCGCAGACGCCGATCACCTCGTGGCCGCGCGCCCGCGCGCCGCGCATCAGTCGGCAGCAGGAAATGCCGCAGCGAGAAATCGACGTTGGTGACTTCGACGATCTTCATGCGGCGCGTGGCGGCGTCAGCCGACTTTGGTGATCGCCCATTTCACGTGCTGCGGCCCGTCGACATGGCCGGTCAGCACCACCTGCTCGCTGCGCCGCGGCTCGGGGCCGCCGAGGTAGATGCTCTCCTCCAGCGTGATGCCGGGCGCCGTCGGCGCGCAGCCGCCAGCCGCCGCCGGAGGGCAGCCGCAGCAGCACCGCCTCGCCGTCCTGCTGCAGGCTGGCGCTGACGTCGGGGTGCAGATGGAAGCGCACCGTGAAGGGCTGCGGGTTCGCCGCCTCCACCGCGTCCTCGCCGCGCACGTCCTCGCCGCTCTCGGCCATGTAGAGGCGCCGCCGATGCACCGCGCCGAACGGCTTGCTTCCAGCCGTCATGGCTGGCTTCCAGCCAGTGCGCGCCGTTGGCCTCCTGGCGCTGCACCTCGACCACCTCCGGCCGCCGGCCCAGCCCGTCCGGCTTCAGTTCCGCGGACTGCTGATGTCGGCGATCACCAGGGTGGAGTGCGCGGCGGTGGCGCGCATCGCGTCGCGCCACTCCGCGCCGCCGGCAGGGGCAGGCGCCGCAATTGACGATCAGCCGGTCGCGGCCGACCGACAGCTCCATCGACAGCGTGCCGGCATGGGCGCAGCCGGTCGAGGCCGGCCGCGCGGCGGCGCGCCGCAATCGACGATCAGCACGCTGCGCCCGGCCTGCAGCCGGTGGAAGCCGCCATCGGCCAGCGACCGACAGCGGCCGGCCGCCGCGGCCGGCCTGGGCCAGCACCAGCTCGATCAGTGCGGCGATTTCCTCCTTGCTGCCGTTGAACAGCGCCAGGCCGAGCCGTCGCCGTGCCGCAGCACCCGCAGCGCCGGCGCCATGCGCTCGATCGCGGCCGGCAGCGCCGACGGCGGCTGCGCCTGGGCGGCCTGCAGCAGAGCGCGGATCTCGGTCAGGTCCTGCAAGCGCCGCCAGCTGCGCCGCCGGGCTGCGCTCGGCATGGCAGCCGTCGGGCAGCACCTGCCGGCCGATCTCCTGCGGCAGGAAGCGCAGCGCGCGGGTCAGGAAGGCGGCATGGTCGGGCAACGCCACCGCCGCCGCGATCAGCCCCTTCAGCGCGGTCAGCGCGCGCGCGTCCAGCTCCTCGGCCGGCAGCGCGGCGGCCAGGCTGCGTGCGTCGGATACCAGGCGCGCCATCAGCTTCTGGCGGAAGCCGTCGTCGGCCGGACGCGGCGAAGAAGTCGTAATGCCCGAGCCAGGCGGCGATGCGCGCGCCGGCCACATCCGGGCCGGTGCGCCAGCGGCTCGACCGGCGGCGGTGGCCGATCCAGTCGGCAACCAGCGCGCGGGCGCGCAGCAGGGCGGCGTCGGTGCCCAGCGCGCGCAGGTCGCGCAGCCAGGTGAAGCCGTGCGCGGCGGCGCGCAGCAGTGGCCGAGCCGTCGGCGTCGGCCCAACCGCCCGGCTTCAGCGCGCGGATGCGCGCCGCCGACCTCCAGCTCGCCCTTGCAGCAGGCGGGCGCCGCGCGCCGGCGTCGCCCGGCCAGGGGTCGCGCACCGGCAGGGCCGGCGCGTCCGGCACGCGCGCCATGCCGCAGGCTGCGGCAGGCGGGCCATCGCGCGCGCGGGCATCGCGCAGCCAGCGGGCGCCGCCGGCTCATGCGGTGGCGATACCGGGCTGTGTCGTCCCGCAGGGCGGCGATGGCCGCGGCGTAGTCGGGCGGCGCCGAACACCGCGGTGCCGGCGACCAGCGTGTCGGCGCCGGCCGCGACCACCTGCGGCGCGGTGTCGGGGGCGATGCCGCCATCGACCTCCAGCGCGATGTCGCGGCCCGCTGGCGTCGATCATCGCGCGCAGCGTGGCGATCTTGGCGAGCATGCGAGGGCAGGAACGCCTGGCCGCCGAATCCGGGATTCACCGTCATCACCAGCACGATGTCGACCAGATCGAGCACGCAGGCAATCGCCTCGACCGGGGTGCCCGGGTTGAGCACCACGCCGGCCAGCTTGCCGAGCGCGCGGATGGCCTGCAGCGAGCGGTGCAGGTGCGGCCCGGCCTCGGGGTGCAGGCTGATGTGGTCGGCGCCCGGCCTCGGCGAAGGCGGCGAGATAGGGGTCGGCCGGCGCGATCATCAGGTGCACGTCGAACGGCATCGCGCGTGTGCTGGCGCAGGCTTTCAGCAGCGGCGGGCCGAAGCTGATGTTCGGCACGAAATGCCCGTCCATCACGTCGAGGTGCAGCCAGTCGGCGCCGGCGGCTCTCGACCGCCGCGACCTCGTCCTGCAGGCGGGCGAAATCGGCCGCGAGCAGGCTGGGGGCGACGATCAGGGGCCGTCTCGACGTTCCGGGCATGGCTGGTTCTAGACAGGGCTTCGTCAACAGCACAAGCGATCAGGTGCGCAGCAGTTGCGCGGCGAAGAACCCGTCCATGCCGCCCAGCGCCGGCCACAGCCCGGGATGGGTGCGCAGAAACCCCTCGGGCGTGCGGGCTTCGGGCAGGAAACCCAGGGCGGCGGCGCCGAACGGCTCGGCCCGCACGCCGCCTGCGGCCAGCGCGGCCGCGATGCGCGGCGCCGCCTCCTCCGGTTGCAGGGAGCAGACGGCATAGACCAGCCGCCCGCCCGGCCGCAGCAGGCGGATCGCCGCCTGCATCAGCGCATCCTGCTGCGCCGCCAGGGCGGCGATGTCGCGCGGCCGCTTCAGGTGGGCGACGTCCGGATGGCGGCGGATCGTGCCGGTGGCGCTGCACGGCGCATCCAGCAGCACCGCGTCGAACAGGCGGCCCGGCCGCCATTCGGCGGCATCGGCCTGCACGATCTCGGCCTCCAGCCGCAGCCGGTGCAGGTTCTCGCGCAGCCGTGCCAGCCGCGCCGGGTCGCGCTCCACCGCGGTGACCCTCGCGCCGGCGGCGGCCAGCTGCGCGGTCTTGCCGCCCGGGGCGGCGCACAGATCGGCCACGCGCTCGCCGGGCTGCACGGCCAGCAGCCGCGCCGGCAGCGCCGCGGCGGCGTCCTGCACCCAGATCGCGCCCTCGGCGAAGCCCGGCAGCGTCTGGCACCCGCGTGCCGGCGTCGCAGCCGCACCGAACCGGTCGGCAGCACCGCGCCGCCTTCAGGCACCGGGGTTCCGGGATAGAGGGTGAGGTCGAGCGGCGCCTCGCGCTGGTGCGCGGTCGCGATGGCGCGGGCGTCGGCCCCCCAGCTCGCCCAAAGCCAGGACGGCGTATCCAGCCGCGGCCCGTCCAGCGCGTCCAGCGCGCCACCGCCGCCGGCGGCGACCCGGCGCAGCACGGCGTTCACCAGCGGGCAGAACGGCGCCAGCCCGCGCGCCCGCGCCAGCGCAACCGCGGTCGCGACGGCGGCATGCGCCGGGGTGTCCAGCAGCAGCAGGCCGGCCGCGCCGAGGCGCAGCACATGCCGCACCGGCACCGGGGGCGCCTTCGCCAGGAACGGCTCCAGCACCGCATCCAGCGTGCCGCAGCGGCGCAGCACCGCGGCCGCCAGCCGGTGCGCCGCGGCACGGTCGCGTGCATCGCTGGCCGGCAGCGCCTCCAGCGCATCGTCCAGCGTCCGGCCCTCGTCGAGCACGGCACTGACCAGGGCGAACGCGGCATCGCGGGTGGGATCGGCCATCGCCCTGTCATGGCGGCAAACGCCGGGCGGCGCCAGCCGGCGCGGCAATGTCCTAACAGTTCCGCAATATCTTGACCGCCAGTCTCCCGCATTAACCACCGCGTGCGACGGCCCACGGGAGGCACGGTGGCAGGGGACAACGCAGGGGGCGATGTGGACCACGACAGCCTGATCGAGCGTCTCGATCCCGCGATCTTCGCGCTCGAAACCCAGACCACCCGCAACGACCGCATCGCGCTGCTGCGCCTGCAGCGTCTGGTCCGCCGCGCCAGCGACGCCTATGGCTATCTGGAAGTCGGGTCCTACCGCGGCGGCTCGCTGCTGCCGCATCTGGCCGACCCACGCTGCGGCCTCGCCGTCTCGATCGACCCCAGACCGCCGCGGCAACCCGACAACAGACGGTCCGCCTTCACGTATGACGACAATTCGACCGCGCGGATGATCGAGGGTCTGCGCGGCCACCTGCCGCCCACCAGCCTGCGCAAGCTGCAGACCTTCGATCTCGATGCGCGCGACGTGCCGCGCGGCGCCATCGCGCGGCCCATCCACCTTGTCCTGATCGATGGGGAGCACACCACCGTGGCAGCCTTCTCCGACGTCCTCAGCGTGCTCCCCTTTCTCGCCCCCGACGCGATCGTCGCCTATCACGACGCCAACCTGCTCACCGATGCGATCCGCAACGTGGAGCGATTCCTCGCCTATTCCGCCATCCCGTTTTGCACCGTGTTCCTGCCCGATTTCGTTGCGGCGATAGCCCTGCGCGGCATGGCGGACGCCCTGGTCCAGGCCGTCGGCGCCGCGGCGCTGGATCAGCGCCAGGTACCAAATCCCGGGCGCGGCGCGGATTGCAGGAAACGGTGGCCCTCGAAGTCGTCAAAGACCTCGGCCTTGTTACCACGCTATGGCGTGCAGGCCGGGCGCGGCTGGGCCGTTGACGCTTCGTTGAATGGCGTCTGGGTCGCCGTAAGCATTAAAGATGATCAGCAACCAAGCGGCGCGCACGGCATTTCAGCACGCTACCCGGCCAGATTTCAGCCAACGGCCCGACTGCTGTATTGGAGTTCAGACCAGTGACATTATCGCGGAACCTGCTATCGGCCGAGGCGCAGCTGGAGGCGATGATCGCCACCGGCTTACCGCTCGATGCCACCGAGGCGACCCGGCTGCTCGCCTTCCTGCGGGACTGCCGGATGGAGGCGGCCGACCTCGAGGCCGCCCTGCCGCAGCCGCTGATCCTCAGCCACGCCGCCGACCTCGCCGGGTAGGCGCCGCTTCGCGGTGCCATTGTCGTGTCTGCCCGGGTCGGCGTGTGCGCTGCCACGGTCGGGCGAACCGTCCGCGACCGGCCCGGTTTTTCCCATCAGCCGATCCAGAAAGCCGTTGACCCGCAGAAAGGCGCCGACAAAACCGGTCCCGCGCTTGCCGGGCGCGGCGGGAACGCCGGCCTTCGACACCGCGCGCGTCGCATCGGCTACAGCCGAAGGGTCGCCGCTCGACGCAATGGCGTTGCCATCGGTCTGCTCGGTCGCCGTGGGCCCTGGGGCGGCGTCGCCCGGAGCCGTCTCCTCCTCGGCCGGCTCGTCCCGCGACGTCACCCTGACCGGCAGCCGGAATGCGCGGGGGAAGCGCGCATAGAAGTCGGCCGGCCACGGCTCGCCCGGCATCACCAGCACGCCCGGCAGGCTCACCGTGTCCCGGTAGGGCCGTCCCTCGATCCGCTCGTCTGCCATGACCGCATCCAGCATCCTCTGATGGTTATTCCGACTAACTGATCGCGTTAGCCGTTTCAACCATCGATGGTGTTGCGGTCGGCCGGAACGGGGCGGAAACGGAACGGTGGTGGAGCTGAGGGGAATCGAACCCCTGACCTCCTCATTGCGAACGAGGCGCTCTCCCAACTGAGCTACAGCCCCGTTCCGCCGCGCGGGGCCGGACAATGCGTTCGTGATTCCGGCAAAGTCAAGACGGCCCGCATGGTGTCCCGCCACCCCCGGCAACCCTTGCCGACAGCGAGGTTGCGGACCGAATCTCGCCCCGCTAGCTTCCGCTGCCCTTTCGGAGACGCGTTGCGATGATGGCTCTGTTCTGGCTGATCGACCAGCTCATCAGCCTGTACACGTGGGCCGTCATCCTGGCCGCCGTGTTCAGCATGCTGGCCTCCTTCGGCGTGCTCGACACCCGCAATCGGTTCGTCTGGACCATCGGCGACTTCCTCTACCGCATCACCGAGCCGGCGCTGCGGCCGATCCGCAACCTGCTGCCCAATTTCGGCGGCATCGACATCAGTCCGGTCATCGTGATCCTGCTGCTGCAGGCGCTGCGCATGCTGCTCAACGAGCTGTATGTCAGCCTGCTTCGCAGCATGTACTGACCGGCTTGGCCGGCAACCCATGACCGCCACCCTGATCGACGGCAAGACGGTCGCCGCATCCCTGCGCGCCGACCTCGCCAGCCGCGTCGCCGCCCTTCCGTTCCAGCCCGGCCTCGCCGTCGTGCTGGTCGGCGACGACCCGGCGAGTGCCGTCTATGTCCGCAACAAGGACCGCGCGGCGGTCTCGGCCGGCCTTGCCGTACGCACGATCCGGCTGGCTGCCGACACGTCCCAGCCGACGCTGCTCGGCCACATCGCCGCCCTGAACGGCGACCCTGCGGTGGACGGCATCCTCGGTACAGCTGCCGCTGCCCCGCCATCTCGATACGCGCGCGGTGATCGGCGCGATCGACCCGGCCAAGGACGTGGACGGGCTGCATCCGGTCAACGCCGGCCGCCTCGCCGCCGGCGATCCAGGCCTGATCCCCTGCACGCCGCTCGGCGTGATGAAGCTGCTCGCCGCCCAGGGCGTCGCGCTGTCGGGCGCGCGGGCGCTCGTGCTCGGCCGGTCCACCCTGGTCGGCCGCCCGGTCGCCGCCCTGCTGCTGAACGCCGACGCGACCGTGACGCTCGCCCACTCGCGCACCCGCGACCTGCCGGGCGAGTGCCGCCGCGCCGACGTGCTGGTCGCGGCGGTCGGCAGACCGGAACTGGTGCGCGGCGATTGGATCAAGCCCGGTGCCGTGGTCATCGATGTCGGCATCAACCGCCGGGACGATGGCAGCCTGGTCGGCGACGTCGCTTTCGCGGAATGCCTGCCGGTGGCCGGCGCGATCACCCCGGTTCCCGGCGGCGTCGGCCCGATGACCATCGCATGCCTGCTGGAAAACACCGTCGACGCCGCCGTCCGGCGGCGCTGAAAACACCGGGCAGGCCGAAGCCCGCGCAGCGGGTTTGCCGGCTAGAAATCCGTCACGCGGCCCTTGTGCTGCCAATCGCCGTAGCGCGTCGGTTCCGGCCCCTCGGCGCCGCCGATCTCTTTCGGCAGCACCGGTGCCGGCTTCGGCGCGGCCGGCCGTGCCGGTGTCTCGGCGGTCGGGCTGTCGGCGGTCGGGCTGTCGGCTTGGGTCGTGTCCATGCCGGTCAGATAGGCGCCCCGGCCCCCTGCTGCAACGCGATGGGCTCGACGCGGCCGGGGCTGTCAAGACCCGCGCGCCGGCGCATACTCCCCTCATTCCCGCCGCTCAGGAGTGTTCCCGTGCCCGACTCGCCGCTCGATGCCATCCGCAGCTACCAGGCCGACCTCACCGAGATCCGCCGCGACCTGCACGCCAACCCCGAGCTGGGCATGGAGGAGCATCGCACCGCCGAGATCGTCGCGGCCAAGCTCGCCGAATGGGGGATCGAGGTGCATCGCGGCGTTGGCGGGACCGGCGTCGTCGGCGTGCTGCGCTCGGGCAACGGGGAAGACGCGATCGGGCTGCGTGCCGACATGGATGCCCTGCCGATGCAGGAAGCCAACGACATTGCCTGGCGCAGCGGCAACCCTGGCCGGATGCACGCCTGCGGCCATGACGGCCACACCACGATGCTGCTCGGCGCGGCGCGCTACCTCGCCGAGACGCGCGCCTTCAACGGCACCGTCAATTTCATCTTCCAGCCCGGCGAGGAAGGCATGGGCGGCGCGCTGGCGATGCTGAAGGACGGGCTGTTCGAGCGCTTCCCCTGCAACGCCATCTTCGCCATCCACAACCGCCCTGGCCTCGCGGTCGGTAAATACGCGATCAGCCCCGGGCCGTCCTCGGCCGGCGGCGCCTTCTTCGACATCACCGTGACCGGCCGCGGCGCGCACGGCGCGCGGCCCGAGGCGAGCGTCGATCCGGTGCTCGCCGCCTGCCACGTCACCACCGCGCTGCAATCCATCGTCTCGCGCAACGTGCCGCCCTTCGACACCGCCGTGCTCAGCGTCACCAAGGTGGTCGGCGGCGACGCCTACAACGTCATCCCGCAAAGTGCGGTGATCTCCGGCACCGCGCGCGCCTTCCGCAACGAGACGATGACGCTGATCGAGGCGAACATGAAGCGCGTGGCCGAGGGCGTGGCCGCCGGCTTCGGCGCCACCGCCGTGGTCGATTTCCGCCGGATCTTCGCCCCGCTCATCAACGATGCCGAGCAGACCGCGGTGATCGCCGACACTGCGGCCGAGCTGGTGGGAGAGGACGGGGTGGATCGCCGCAAGCCGCCCGGCATGGGATCGGAGGATTTCGCCTTCATGATGGAACAGGTGCCCGGCGCCTACATCCAGGTCGGCAACGGCGAGGACAGCGGCCAGCTGCATAACCAGCACTACGACTTCAACGACGAAGCCGCGCCCTATGGCGCGGCGCTGTTCGCCCGGCTCGTCGAACGCCGCCTCAAGCGCGGCGTCTGACGCCGGCCGGCCTCGATGATGACCGATCCCCGTCATTCTCGGGGAAGGCCGAGGATCCGCGCCTTTCTCATTTCCTCGGGACGCCGTCTGCGATGACCGAAGCGGTTTCCGATGGAACCATCGTCGCCGTCGCCCTGAGCCCGGCGCACCGGTTCAGCAAGCCGGTGCAGCTCGGCATCCGCCTGCTCGAAGGCCTCGGCGTTGCCGGCGATGTGCATCTGGGCGTCACCGTGCAGCATCGCTCGCGCGTTGCCAGGGACCCCTCGCAGCCCAATCTGCGCCAGGTCCACCTGCTGCACGAGGAACTGCTGACCGAGCTGCAGGCCGCCGGCTTCGCGGTCGGTCCCGGCGTGCTGGGCGAGAATGTCACCACGCGCGGCATCGCGCTGCTCGACCTGCCGCGCGGCGCACGCCTGCATCTCGGCGACGCCGCGGTGATCGAGGTGACCGGCCTGCGCAACCCCTGCCTGCAGCTCGACCGTTACCAGGCGGGGCTGATGGCCGCGACCCTCGACCGCGACGCGCGCGGCAACCTGATCCGCAGGGCCGGCATCATGGGAATCGTCCGCGCCGGCGGCGATCTGCGTCCGGGCGACCCGATCCGCATCGAGCCCCCGCCGCCGCCATATCAGCCATTGCTGCCGGTCTGAAGGCCGCGTTCTGCTGCCGACCGGTCAGCTGCGGTCCGCGCTGAACGAATAGACACACTCAAGGCCCTCGATCGTGCCCGTCATGTGTCCGCCCTGGATGCTGCCGCTGATCGTGCCGGCCAGCTGGCTCTGGCCGCTGAAGTTGCCGTTCGGCGCCACCGTGGCGGCATAGTCGGCATCGGCGTTGGTGGTCTGGAAGCCGGGTGCCGAAACCGTCGCCTTCGGATGCGGCTGGACATAGGTGAAGTGGTTGTTCGTCACCTGCACGGTCATCTGCGGCGCTGTCGCGCAACCGATGCGCGGTACGCCGGGGCCGGAATCCGTCAGCGTCACGGTGCCGTGGTACGTGCCGTCGTACGACACGGCGGGCGTTGCCGGTGGGGCCGGTGGCGGCGGGGTCGGGGTGCATCCGCCGATCGCCAGGCCGGTCGCCATGGTCGCCAATCCGATCCGCCAGACCTTCACCCGGTCGCCCTCCGCGCTGTGCCGCAACCCGGTGCGTCGGGTGCGGAACCCTTGTAGCACATTGCCTTAGCGGGACGACACCGCGCCGCCGGCATGGTGCCGTTTCACGGTGAACTCGCTGCCACCCCGCCTCTGGCAGGGTCAGCGCCAGGGCGGCGCAGCTGCATCGGGCGTCAGTAACGGAAAGTCCTCTGTTTCATCCGCAGATTCCGTCGCGGGTTTTCAGACGGAGGCACGACCGCCCCCTGGCCCGGCTTGACCGAACCCGGCTGGCCGGGCAGACCCGGACCATGGCGCGGCGCTCCCGCTTCCCTGTCCTGGCCCTGCAGGTCGTCATCGCGGTGCTGGCTCTGGTGCCGATCGGCGCCGGCCTCGCCGGTGTGCTTTCCGGCCTCGGTTTCCTCGGCGACGGCGCCGCCCCGATGGCGGCCGACAGCCATGTCCGCTATCTGTCCGGCCTGCTGCTCGCCGTCGGCCTGCTGTTCTGGAGCACGATCCCGCGTATCGAACATCAGGCGCGGCGCGTCCGCCTGCTCACCTTCATCGTCTTCGTGGGCGGTCTTGGCCGGCTGTTCGGCGTCTTGACCGTTGGTTTACCCGATCCGGCGATGCTGTTCGGCCTGGGCATGGAGCTGGTCGTGACCCCGCTGATCTGCCTCTGGCAGTCCAGCATCGCCGTGCATCGATGGGGCTGAAAAGCCTCGCGCTTACGTGACAACCCGGATTGACACCGCCTGCCACGACCTTGGCCACCGCCTTGACTTGCAAAACAATGCTGCGATGCAAAAAACGGCTTGCAGGGTCGGCCCACCGGACCTAGATTGTGCGTCGCAGCAATGCGGTTCGCCGCGCTGTCTGCTTTCTTGGACGTTTCCTCCCTAAACTTGGCGGTGCCGCAAGGCACCGCCATTTTTTTATCGGCGAAGGGCGGGCGGGGCAGGTCAGGCCGACAGGATCGGCGCAGCCTCGGCGACCAGCGTGGCGATCAGCGTGGTCAGGTCGCGCTGCAAAGCCGCGAAGCGCGGCAGCCGTTCGATCCGCGCCTCGTCCATGTACAGCCCGCGGGCGATCTCGATCTGCAGCGCATGAACCGCCTCGCGCGGGCGGCCGTAATGGCGGGTGATGTAGCCGCCGGCATAGGGGTCGTTGCGCCGCACCGTATAGCCCAGGTCGCGCAATACCTCCTCGACCAGCGCCGTGGCGCGCGGCGCGCAGGCGGTGCCGTGCGCGTCGCCCAGCACGAAATCCGCCGCCGCCGGCCCGTTGCGCCCCGCATTGCCGTGCGCCGGCATCGAATGGCAGTCGATCAGCAGGCAGGCACCGAACCGGCGGCGGGTTTCGGTGATCAGCGCGAACAGCGCGTCGTGGAACGGCTCCCAGCAGGCGCGCACGCGTCGCTCCGCCTCGGCGAAGGGCAGCTTGCCGCGATAGATCGTCTCGCCCGAGGCGACGATGCGGGCGATGGTGCCCAGGCCGGCGCCGACCCGGGCCGAAGTGGTGTTGACCCAGGGCGGCAGGTCGTCGGCGAACATGCGCCGGATCCAGTTCCCAGGGCTCGCGGTTGGGATCGCAGAAGGCGCGCGGGAAGGTGGCGGCCACCAGCGGCGCGCCATGCGCGGGCGCGGCCTCGAACAGCGCATCGACGAAGCTGTCCTCGCTGCGCCGCAGCCCGAGCGGATCGAGCCGCGCGGCCGCGACGAAGGCGGCCGGATAGACCCGCCCCGAGTGGGGCGAGGCGAACACCACCGGTGCGGACTGCGTGTGCGGCCGGTGCAGCGCGACCGGCTCGACCTGGGGGTCGGCCAGTGGCTCGGTCATGGCGCTGGTCGGCGGGTTGGTTTGGGCGACGGGCAGGTCCATGGGGCACATTCAAGCGGTCCGCCGCTGTCCTGTCATCACCCGGCTTGCCTGCGCCGCCCCCGGCGGCTAGAAGCCCGGCTCCCGAAGCACTGGACGGGCGCGTAGCTCAGCGGGAGAGCACCTCCCTGACACGGAGGGGGTCACAGGTTCAATCCCTGTCGCGCCCACCATTCGGCTTGATCCCCGTCCCATCACAGCACGCCGCACCGCTCTACTGGCAGGGCGGCGCCGAGCCGTTCTGGCACACCACGTTCGATCCGGGCGGCAGGACGATCGTGGTGCCCTGGGCCGGCGGCGGAGGACTGCTGCTGCTGTAGGTGCAGCCGGCCAGGCCGACGGATGCGAGCGCGGCAAGCAGGGCAAGGCGCATGGACGATTCCCTCATCGGATGCGGTCTGGAAACAACCCGTCGGACATACCGCGACGGGCGAAAAACGCAAGCCACGCGGTCACTTGCCCTCTGCCGGCTCGCCGCATCCGGCGTCCGCACCTGGGCCCCAGCCGGCGCCCGTCGGTGGCAAGACGGATCGCGGATGCTTCGCTATAACCGGGCAGCGGCGGGTGCGGAACCGTGGCGCATCGGCGCCGTTGCCCTGCTGCCCGCCGCCGCCCTCCGCTTCGCGAACAGTCTCGATCCGAAAACCACTTGCAGGAGACCGACATGGCCAAAAAAGCGCCGTCCCCATCCACCGCGGCCGCCCGGGGCGACCTGCACGCGCGCGAGTATCTCGGCACGCCCACCGACCTGAAGGCTGCCGGCACACGCGACATCACCGCCGGCATGAACGGCCTGCTCGCCGACGTCTTTGCGCTCTACCTCAAGACCAAGAACTTCCACTGGCACATGAGCGGCCCGCATTTCCGCGACTACCACCTGCTGCTCGACGAGCACAGCGACCAGATCTTCGCCATGACCGACCCGATCGCCGAGCGCGTGCGCAAGATTGGTGGCAATACCCTGCATTCGATCGGCGAGATCGCACGCGAGAAGCGCATCCTCGACAACGACGCCGACTATGTCGATCCGCACGCCATGCTGGCCGAACTGCGCGACGATAACGCCGATCTCACCAGGCGGATGCGCGAAGTCCACAATGTCTGCGACGAGTACGGCGACGTCGCCACCGCCAGCCTGCTCGAGGTGTGGATCGACGAGACCGAGCGGCGCACCTGGTTCCTGTTCGAGTCGACCCGCACCACACCGGGCGCGAATTCATGAGCGGCAAGACCACCGACGGCGCGGTGCTTGCGCATATCCAGAAGCTGGTCGAGGAGGAGGAGGCGCTCTACGGCCACGGCGCCCCCTCGGAGGCCGACCGGGAACGCCTGAAGGCGCTCAACGTGGCGCTCGACCGCTGCTGGGACCTGCTCCGCCAGCGCCGCGCCCTGCGCGAATTCGGCCGCGACCCCGACGAAGCGCAGGCCCGTCCCGCCAACGTCGTTGAAAAATACGAAGGCTGACGGCAAACCCGCCTTCTCCCGCCTGCGGGAGAGGGCGCCTTCCGCGCGTCGGTCCTGCGGGAACGCGCGCGTTCTACGGAATGAGCACCGTGCTGCCGGTGGTCTGGCGCGACTCCAGCGCGGTATGCGCGGCGCCGGCTTCGCTCAGCGGAAACGTCTGATTGACGGCGATCTTCACCGCGCCCGACGCCACCACCCCGAACAGGTCCTTCGATGCCGCCAGCAGATCCTCGCGCTTGGCGGCATAGGTCGCCAGCGTTGGGCGGGTCAGGTAAAGGCTGCCCTTGGCGGCGAGCAGGCCGACATCGATCCCTGTCACCGGGCCGGACGCGTTGCCGTAGCTGACCATCAGCCCGAGCGGCTGCAGGCAGTCCAGGCTGGCGATGAAGGTTTCCTTGCCGATGCTGTCATAGACCACCGGCACCATCGCGCCGCCGGTGATGCGCTTGACCTCGGCCGCCAGGTTGGCATGGCCGATGATGGTGTGGGCGGCGCCGTTCGCCTGCGCCAGCGCGGCCTTCGCCTCGGTCGAGACGACGCCGATCACCGTGGCCCCCAGGTGCTTGGCCCACTGGCACAGGATCAGCCCGACGCCGCCCGCCGCGGCGTGCACCAGGATCGTCTCCCCTGCCTTCACGGCATGCGTGCGGCGGACCAGGTATTGTGCGGTCAGGCCCTTGAGCATGATCGCGGCGCCGGTGTTGAAATCGATCTCCGGCGGCAGCTTCACCAGCCGATCGGCGCCGATCACCCGCGCCGTGGCATAGGACCCGGCCGGGCCGGTGCCATAGGCGACCCGGTCGCCTACCGCGAACTCGGTGACGCCGGGGCCTACCGCGGCGACCGTGCCCGCTCCCTCCTGGCCCGGCGTGATCGGCATGCTCGGCGCCTTGTACAGGCCGGTGCGCACATAGACGTCGATGTAGTTCAGCCCGACCGCCGCGTGCTTGACCAGCACCTCGCCCGGTCCCGGCTCGGGCGTCGGCACATCCTCCCATCGCATCACCTCGGGGCCGCCATTGGTATGGATGCGGATCGCCTTGCTCATGCTGGTCTCCGTAGGGGCTTCACGCGGCCGGCCTCGCTCCGGCCCGGCTGCCGCCGGCGTCGGCTTCGAGCGCCAGCAGGTAGCGTTTGGTGTCCAGGCCCTCGCCGCCCGAGTAGCCGCCGATGCCGTTGCTCGCCAGCACCCGGTGACAGGGAATGATAATCGGGATCGGGTTCGCCGCGTTGGCCTGTCCGACCGATCGCGCCGCGCCCCCCGCCACGCGCGCGATCTCGGCATAGCTGCGCGTCGCGCCGTACGGAATGTCGCTCAGTGCCTGCCACACCCGGCGCCGGTATGGCGTGCCGGCCGGGTTCAGCGGCAGGGTGAAGCCGTGCAGATCGCCGTCGAAATAGGCCTGCAGTTCGGCGCAGGCCCGGCGCAATATCGTCGTCTCGGTCTGGTCGCGGCCCCAGCCCCAGTCAAGCGCGACCAGCGCGCCGTCCTCCTCGGAAACCGTGATCGCGCCGATCGGGGTGTGCAAAGACAGCTGCGGCAAGCCGGGCACCCTCGGGAATGACAGCGGGGGATGCCAGACCCGACCGGCCCGCAAGTCAAGTCACCGGAACTTCGCGTATTCTGCTACCGCGTCCGCAGCATGGCCGCCAGCGCCGCCGGGTCCGAAACGGGCAGCGAGCACGTGCCGCGCCGGCAGACGAACGCCGCGGCGCCCGATGCCCCCGCCGTCTTGCCGTATGCCGGGTGGCCCGGCGGCAGCGCCGCCGCATCCGCGGCGCGCTGCACCACCACCGCAGGATCGGGGGCAGCCAGGGCGGCCGCGGCCAGGGCATCGGCAAGCGGACCGGCGCCGGCGATGACCACGCTGGCCCCCTCCTCCAACAGGTCCGCGGCTGCCAGCAGCGTCGGCATCCCGGCCAGCTGATCGGGTTGGGCGCTGAACGCGGTCAGCACGCCCTCGGTGCGGGCACGCCATGCCGGATCGCCGGTGAGGTGGTGCAGGCGGGCGAACACCTCGGCGAGCAGCCCCGCCCCGGCCGGCGTGGCATTGTCTCCGGCGGTGCGGCTGCGGCCCAGCGGCACGTCCTCGGCGTCGTCGGCGGTGACATGGAAGCCGCCCACCGGATCGGCAAAATGCGCGACCGCCGCTTCCGTCAGCCGCACCGCCTGCGCGAGCCGTGCCGGATCGCCGGTCGCCGCGTGCAGCGCCAGCGCGGCCCGCGCCATCGCCGCCTGGTCGTCGAGCATCCCGGCCGCGGTCGTCCGTCCCAGCCGCCAGGCGTGGCGCACCCGGCCGTCCGGCATGCCGAGGCAGCCCATCACCGCATCGAACGCGGCCTCGGCGCGGGCCAGCCATTCGGGTTTGCCGAACACCGCGGCGGCGCGCGCCAGCCCGGCCACCGCAAGCCCGTTCCAGTCGGCCAGCACTTTGTCGTCCCGCCCCGGCCGGATGCGTTTCGCCCGTGCCGCGAACAGGGTGGCCCGTCCCCGCGCCAGCACGGCTTCCTCCGCCGGGGTGCCGGTCGGCGTGATGCGGCGCAGGATGGTGTGGCCTTCCCAGTTGCCGCCGGCCGTCACGTCGTAGGCCGCCTTGAAGCCCGGCGCGTCGGCGCCCAGCAGGGCGTCCACCTCGGCCTCGGTCCAGACATAGAAGCGGCCTTCCTCGCCCTCGCTGTCGGCGTCCTCGGACGCGGCGAAGGCAGCACCGGCGGCGGTCATGTCGCGCTCCAGCCAGCCCACCGTCTCGGCCGCCCGCTCGGCATACAGCGCGTCGGGCGCATCGGCGTGGGCGAAGGCCAGCAGCTCCAGCAGCTGGGCGTTGTCGTAGAGCATCTTCTCGAAATGCGGCACCAGCCAGACCGCGTCGGTGGCATAGCGCGCGTAGCCGCCGCCCAGATGGTCGTAGATGCCACCCTGCGACATCCGCCGCAGCAGCAGGTGAAGGGCCGCGTGGGCATCGGTGCGCCCGCTGCGGAAATCGTTCTGCCACAGGAAGCGGAAGATCGGCGGGTTCGGGAATTTCGGCGCGCCGCGCAGCCCGCCCTGCTCGGGGTCGATCAGCCGCAGCAGCGTCGCCGCTGCGCGGTCGAGGTCCGGCGGCGCGATCCCCTGGCCCGGCCGCGCCTCGGCCATCGCATCCAGCGCGCGGCGCAGCGCCGCGCTGTTATGCGTCACCAGTTCGTCGCCATCGGCCCAGGCCTTGGCGATCCCGGTCAGCACCTGGCGGAAGCTCGGCCGCCCCCAGCGCGGCTCGGGCGGGAAGTAGGTGCCGCCCCAGAACGGCGTGCCGTCGGGGGCGGTGAACATGGTCAGCGGCCAGCCGCCCTGCTCGCCCAGCGCATGCAGCGCGTTCATGTAGAGGTGGTCGATGTCCGGCCGTTCCTCCCGGTCCACTTTGACCGGCACGAACCAGCGGTTCATCAGCGCGGCGGTCTCGGCATTCTCGAAGGATTCGTGCGCCATCACATGGCACCAGTGGCAGGCGGCATAGCCGATCGACAGCAGGATCGGCCGGTTGCTCTCCGCCGCCTCGGCCAGCGCCGCCGGCCCCCACGGCCGCCAGTCCACCGGGTTGTCGGCGTGCTGCAGCAGGTAGGGTGAGGTCTCGCCGCCGAGCCGGTTCCCGCTTGCGGTCATGGTCTTCCTCCGATGCCCGGGTAGACTGCACCCCATATGGCACGTCTACGGGCAACCAGGGGCATACGCATGGGCGAAAGACACGACGACGATCCGCCGCAGGTACTACGCGGCGCATCTGTTCGTCTGCTGCAACCGCCGCCCCGACAACCATCCGCGCGGCAGCTGTGCCGCGAAGGGTTCGGAAAAACTGCGCGACTACATGAAGGTGCGCGCCAAGGAGCTCGGCCTGTCCAGGGTCCGCGTCAACATGGCCGGCTGCCTCGACCGCTGCGAGGACGGGCCGTGCATGGTGATCTACCCCGAAGGCATCTGGTATCGCATCGGCAGCACCGCCGACGTCGACGCCGTGCTCGAGGGCCACGTCGTCCGCGGGGAGCGCCTGCCGGCGCTGATGCTGCCGCGTGAGACACGCTGACGCCGACACCATCTTCGCCCTGGCCTCCGGCGCCGGTCGCGCCGCCGTCGCCGTCGTCCGCATCAGCGGTCCGGCCAGCGCCGGCCTGCTCACCGCGCTCTGCGGCCGCGCGCCGCCGCCGCGCCGCGCCAGCCTGCGCCGCCTGCGCGCGCCGGACGGGGACGTGCTCGACCACGCCCTCGTGCTCGCCATGCCCGGCCCCGGCAGCTACACCGGGGAAGACACCGCCGAGCTGTTTCTGCATGGCGGTCGCGCCGTGGTCGATGCGGTGGCGGACGCCCTGGTCGCGCTCGGCGCACGCCCCGCCGAACCGGGGGAGTTCACCCGCCGCGCCTTCCTCAACGGCCGCATGGACCTCACCGCCGCCGAGGGCGTCGCCGACCTGATCGAGGCCGAAACCCAGGCCCAGCGCCGGCAGGCCCTGCGCCAGACCGAGGGCGCGCTGGCCCGCCTGCTCGCCGGCTGGGCGGATCGCCTGCGCCTGCTGCTGGCCGAGCAGGAGGCGCTGATCGACTTCCCCGACGAGGACCTGCCGCCCGGTGTCGAAGCCCGCGTGCGCGCCGAAATCGCCGGCCTCGAGGCTGCGATGACCGCGCAGCTGAACGATGCCCGCCATGGCGAGCGGCTGCGCGAGGGCCTCGTGTTCGTTGTCGCCGGGCCGCCCAATGTCGGCAAATCGAGCCTGGTGAACGCGCTGGCCGAGCGCGAGGTGGCGATCGTCTCCGCCACCCCCGGCACCACCCGCGACGCGCTGGAAACCCGCCTCGTTCTGGGCGGCGTGCCGGTCACGCTGGTCGATACTGCCGGCCTGCGCGACGCCGCCGACGCCATCGAGGCCGAAGGGGTCCGCCGCGCCCAGGCGCGCGCCGCCGAGGCCGATCTGCTCATCGCGGTGGACGTGCCAGGTTCCATCGTCTCGCCGCGGGCGACAGACGGCAGGCCGACCCTGCATGTCGCCAACAAGACCGATCTCGGCGGCGGCATCCCCGTCGGCACTCTGCCGGTCAGCGCCCTGACCGGCGCCGGCCTCGACACGTTGCGCGACCGCCTCGCCGCCCATGCCCGCGCACTCACGGACGGTGCCGGCCCGGCACCGCTCACCCGCGCCCGCCACCGTGCGGCCCTGGCCGAGGCGGCCGAGCGCCTGCGCGCCGCCCAGGTCGCGCCCTGGCCCGAACTGCGCGCCGAGGATCTGCGTCTGGCCCTGCGGGCACTCGGCCGGATCACCGGCCATGTCGGCGTCGAGGATATTCTCGACACGCTGTTCAGCCGCTTCTGCATCGGCAAATAAAGCGCGGGGCAAATAGTGCATGGGCGGAATGCACCCGGTATGAAACTCCCCCGCCCCCGCCGCGTTACCGGGTCCCTGCCAACGAGAGGAGGCCAGACATGAACATCGCCGACCGGACCAGTTCCGCCATGGACAGCGCCGAGGACCAGATCGCCCGCCTGCGCAGCCAGGTCGAGGCGCTGATGAAGGATCGCGTCACGCCGATGGTGACCAACGCTGCCGGCCGCGCCGAGGCCGCGCTGCACAGCGCCGGCGACAGCGTGCGCCACCAGGCCGACGCCGTCTCCGGCCGCGTGCGCCAGCAGCCCCTCGTTTCCGTGCTGGTCGCCGCCGGAGTGGGCTTTCTGATCGGCCGGATCATCCGATAGTCCATGCGCACCCTCCGTCTCGCGCGCGTCGCGGCCGAGGCGGAGGGGCTCCTCCTGCGGCGGCGCCTGCGCCGTATCGTCATCCGCGCCATGCTCGGCGGTGTCGCCGGCGTGTTCCTGCTGGGCACGCTGGCGATGCTGCACGTCTATGTGTGGCTGCGGCTTCGCCAATCATGGCCGCCTGAAACCGCGGCGCTGATCCTCGCCGGCTGCGATCTCGTCGTGGCGGCCGTGATTGCGCTGTTCGCCCTTTGGACGCCCACCGACCGCATCGCGGCCGAGGCGGTCATGGTGCGCGACAAGGCGATGATCGAGATGCGCAGCGCTTTCAGCGTCGCATCTCTGCTCCGGCCGTTGGGCGGGCTGCTCTTCGAGCAATGGTTGCTGCGGCGCGGCCGCAAGAAGCCTTAGCCCCGCCGAACAGCCACCCTCGTCTCAGCCTTTCAGCAGGCGCCGCCGATTAGCGCGCACACGCTGCCGATAATGCGACAGCGTCTTGTTCGTCGCACTCTCGGGGGTGAAGCCGAGCCCGCCCGTCATTGCCTTGGCATGCAGATCGAGCCCCGCCTCGATCTTCTCGCTCACCATCTGTGCTGCCTCGCGCTCGGCGGCGGCACCTCCGGCGGCTATCTTCATCGTGCGCAGCATGATGACCGTGGAGGCCTCGATGCCCAGTGACCAAGCGGCGGCGCTGGCGCGAAGCCAGGGATTTCTATAGCTCATGAACACTGTCTAGCACGGAACGGATCAAAGGGTGTGGGGTGATCATGGCGGACGGCAGCAGTGACGCGTTGGTGATCGGTGCGGGCGTGCTCGGCGCCTCGACCGCCTTCCGGCTCGCCGAGGCGGGGCTGCGCGTCACCATCGTCGAAGCCGCCCGGGTCGGCGCCGGCACCTCGGGCATGAGCTTCGCGTGGATCAACGCGAACGGCAAACCGCCGCGCGCCTATCACGACCTCAACACCGCCGGCCTGCGCGCGCATTTCGCGCTGCGCGAGGAATTTCCCGCCACCCCATGGCTGCACGAAGGCGGCTGCATCGAGGCCGTGCCGGCTGCCGAGGGCGCGGCGCTGCATGCCAATGTTCGCCGGCTGCGCCAGTGGGACTACGCCGCCGAACTGATCACGCCGGCCGAACTGCACGACCTGGAACCCGAACTCGATCTCGTCGCCCTCGGCCCCGATCCCGTCATCGCCTGGTTCCCCGAGGAAGGCTGGATCGATCCCGTCCTGTTCGCCCAGGCAATGGTGCGCCGCGCCCAGGCCAAAGGGGCGACGCTGTATATCGGCACCAGGGTCACCGGCATCGTCGTGCACGCCGGCCGCGCCATCGGCGTGCGGACGGCGGATGGCCGCCGGTTCGACGCCGGCCTGATCGTCAACTGCGCCGGCCGCTGGAGCAACGAGGCCGATCCCGACGCGCACCTGCACGTGCCGCTCGCACCCCGCGTCGGCGTGCTGGTGTTCACCCGCCCGGCTCCGACGCTGCTCGCCCGCATCGTCCGCACGCCGCTGGTGGACATGCGCCCCGATGGCGCCGGACGGCTGGTGCTGCACGACAACGCCATCGACCAGGACTTCACCCTCGACAGCCCGGTCGGCCCGACCATGCCGCACGCCGTCCGTCTGGTCGAGAACGTGGCCCGCCTGCTGCCGCATCTGGCTGGGCTGCCGGCGGAAGCCGTGCGCATCACCGCCCGCCCGATCCCTGCCGACGGCTATTCCGCGGTCGGCCCGGTGCCCGGCGTCGACGGCTACTACGTTGCCGTCACCCACAGTGCCGTCACCATGTCCGCGCATCTCGGCAAGCTGATCGCGCGCGAGGCCACCGGCGAGGACGTGCCCGAACTCGCCCCGTTCCGCCCGGCCCGTTTCTTCACCGGCAACCGTGCCCCGGGGGAGGCGCCGGGGCCCGAGGCAACCGCCTTCGACCGCGCCAACTAACCGCCGACATGACCGCTTCCGACCGCGCGACCGAGGCTTTCCTGCCGGTCGCGCGCGCGATCGCCGCGTATGTCTCCCAGGCCCCGGCGCCGCCGGACGATCACGCCGCCGCCGCCGCCCATCTGCGCCGCGCGGCCACCCTTGCCGTGCCACGGCAGCAGGCCCTCGCCTCGCCCGCGAACGATTACGCCGCCGTGCTGGCGGAAGCATTGCGCCGTGCCCGGGGCCAGTCGGCTAGCACCATCGCAGCCGCCTTGGAGACGCTGCCGGTTGCCCTGCCGTGGCACTATCACTACCCGCCGCGTCCCGATGCCCCCGACCTCGCGCGCCGCATCGCCTTCGCCGAACTGATCGGTCCGGACGGCCCCCTCGATGCCCCGGAATGCCGCGTCGGCTTCACCCTGATGGCGCCCTGGACACTCTATCCGCTGCATGCCCATCCGGCCGTGGAGCTGTATGTGGTCATCGCCGGTCATGCCGCGTGGACGACACCGGATGCCACGCGGATCGTTCCGCCAGGGGGCAGCGTGCTGCATCACGCCAACCAGCCCCACGCCATGCGCAGCTTCGCCGAACCGCTGCTCGCGCTGTACGGCTGGCGCGGGGACATCGACACGCCAGCCGGCTATCTCTGAGGCATCCCCTGGGGCGCCTCGACAGCCGGTGGATGCCGCGCGTAACGTTGGACTGGTAAATCGGGCTCGGCCCGCCTGCCGCCGTATGGTTGCGCCGTCAGTTCCGACCCGCCTGGAAACCGTGATGCAGAGCGCCCACACCGACGCCGCGCCCCGCCCGCCCGCCGGTGCCGACGCCCCGGCACGGATAATTCACATCCATATACCGAAGACTGCCGGCAATGCCCTTAAGACAGCGATGCTGAACTGCACGACCCGCCCGATCAGGGTGTTCATGGAATGGCAGGAGGAGAATTTCCATTCCTTCGACCCCGCCGACTATGATTTCTTCAGCGGCCATATCGGCTTCAATACCGCCTCGCGCATCGGCGGCGACATCGTATCGGTGTTCCGAAATCCGCTCGACCGCTTTGTGTCGGTTTATTACTACTGGCGCTACCTGCACAACGCCGGCATCGAAGTCCGCCAGGCGACGATCATGGCCAGCAAGTATTCTCTGGATGACTTCGTGCGGATCAGGGATGTCTTTCCGCTCATTGAGGAATTATTCAATCGCATGACATTCCAATGCGCGCATGGAACCGCTGCTCATCATCGCGATCAGCTTCGCAGCCAGGGCCTGACCGACGAGGACATCTACCGTCTGGCCGCCGGGAACATCGAGACATTCGCCGTCATCGGGGTCCAGGAGGACATTCCGGGTTTCGAATTGGCCATCCGACGGCGGTTCGGGCTCGACATCGCCCTCGGCGAAGTGAACCGCACGGCGGATCGCCGCATGGTCGATGATCTGTCCTTCGCCACGCGCTCAAAAATCCTCGACTGGGTCTACATGGACATGGAGCTATACGACCATGTCCGACGGCTGTGCCGCGACCATGCAGAGGCGGCGCAGGATACGCCGGTCGGTTGAAAAGCGCCGCGATGCTTCGCGCCGTGGGTTCAGGCTGCGGTCTCCAAAGAAATACTCTCAAACGACATTGTCCAGACGACGAGGGCGATCGAGGCAGGGGCGCCGCGATCGCGGGGGTGCCCAAACAAGCCAACGGAAGCCTTGCTAAAGCCGGATTCGGCGGATAAGACAACGGGCGTTGTTCACGAACTGTGTGCCTGCGGCCATCCTGTGCGAGCAACGCTCAAGGCCACCGCAACCCGTGGCCCGGCGACGCCGGCGTGGCGGATCGGCCACCGGATGAAAGAGGGTGCGGGAATGCGGCTTGGCGTCGGATCAACACTGCCTGGGCAGGTGACGTTCGCAATGCCGGCATCCGACACAGCATCATCAGCCGCCTCCCTGTCCGCCATCGGCACTGCCCGCTGGCGCGGCGCAAATCGCAACGGATGAGCGATGCTGGACCGCCCTGAACTCGGGCTGACGGATGTCGAGATCGAGGATATGGCCGTCATCCAGGAGTCCGGCCTGTTCGATGAGGCGTGGTATTACAAGCATCACCCGGATGTCGCCGCCACCAGGGTGAACGGGATCGCCCACTACATCAAGCATGGCGCCGCCGAGGGCCGCAACCCGACAGGTTTCTTCGATACCAAACGCTACCGCAAGCTCAAGGGCGGCAGCATCCCGGCCTGGCAGAATCCGTTCGCCCATTACATCCTCTACGGATCGGAAGACGATCTGTTCGACCGGGGAATGCTGACGGCGTTTTCGGTCAAAAGCCTGCGCGCCGCCGTCAGCCGGCTGACCCGGCTGCCGATCTACTCCGACGCAGACTACCTCAAGCTCAACCGAGACATCGTCTCGGCGGATGTCACGCCTTCGGCGCACGCACTCGTCTATGGCTTCCCCGAAGGTCGCGCCGTGTTCGACAAGGGCGCCGTGGCGCGCGGCCTCGGGCGGCTGGCGCAGGTCGATGTGGACGCGGATGCTACGGTGGTGGAAACCGCGCAGGATGCGCTGCCACCGGCCGTCGATGTCTATTTCAATTCACTCGGCAACGGTTTCATCCGCGAAATCGCCGAGGATCTCGTCGCCTCGCTGGTGGCGGCCGGCATCAACGCCAAACTGCTCGACCAGCAGTCCGACATCAACGCCCGCGCGCCGGCCTCGGTCATCATGGCGCCGCACGAGTTCTTCCACCTCGGTGATGGCCGCAAATGGGCGCGCGACGACGTCATCCGTCAGTCGTTCATGTTCAACACCGAACAGCCGCAGACCATCTGGTTCGAACGCGGCGTGCCGTTCATGCTGATGTCCCTCGGCGTGATCGACATCTGCAGCCAGATCGCCACGATGTTCGGCGAAGCCGGCTTGCCCGCGCTGCACTTCAACCCCGAGGTCGTTGCCACGGCTGAGTGGCTGCTGCCCGACGACATGGATCATCCGCTGGTGCGCGTGCTGCCGAAGGCGGCCCGCGCCGCGCCACGCCCCGACACGGTGTTCGACCGGCGCCCGATCGACGTGTCGTTCTTCGGCGGCACATCGAGCCACCGGGAAACCTTCTTCGTCCGCAATGCCCGCTTCCTCGCCGACTACGAGTGCTTCCTCTACTACCGGCGCTTCGAAGGCCCGCACACCAACTCCAAGCGCGACGGCGTGCTCTCGCGCCTCGGCGGCCATGTCACCGGCCATTCCAAGATCACCCTGAACATCCATCGCGACGACTACGGATTCTTCGAGTGGCACCGTATCGTCAAGCTCGCCATGGCGGGCGGCAGCGTGGTGGTGACCGAGCCCTGCCTGCCGCATCCCATCTACAAGCCGGATGTGCATTTCTTCGCCGAGACCGGCCGCCACATGCCCGATCTGCTCGACTGGCTGCTGAAATCGGATGAAGGCCGCGTCCGCGCCGAGCAGGTGCGCTCGAACGCGCTGGCCGCGGTCTACGACGCCGGGATCGTCGGCCGTCACCACGCCCAATTGCGCGCGTTCATCGCCCGCCACTGCGAACGGCACGCATGAACCTCTTCAAGCCCTGGATACCGGCCTTCGACAGCGCCTATTCCCACCTCAAGACGACCCGCCAGCCGAAGGACCTCGTCTCGATCTGCGTGACCAATTTCAACTACAGTCACTTCCTGCCCGACTGCCTGAACTCGATGGCCGCGCAGACCCACAAAAATCTCGATCTGGTGATCGTCGACGACAAATCCTCCGCCGACGATTCCGTCGCGGTCGCGACCGCCTGGCTGAAAGCCAATGCGGCGCGTTTCTATCGCGCCACCCTGCTGGTGCATTGCCGCAACCAGGGCCCCTCGGAAGCCCGCAACACCGCCTTTCGCAACGCGCTGAGCGAATACGTGTTCGTCATCGACGCCGACAACGAGGCGTATCCGCGTGCCATCGCCCGGCTGCATGCCGCCATGCTGGCCGGCCCGTTCGATGCCACCTATCCGCAGCTCGAGATCTTCGGCGACCGCAAGGCGATCGGCTCGGCCGACATCTGGGACCCCAAGGAAGTCATCGACAACAACTACGTCGACGTCATGGGCATCGTGCGCAAATCGGCCTGGCAGGCGGTCGGTGGCTACAGCCACATCGACGAGGGGTGGGAGGATTACGATTTCTGGCTCAAATTCGTCGACGCCGGCCTGACCCCCGGCTACGTCCCGGAAATCCTCTGCCGCTACCGCGTGCACGGCCGCTCGCGCACCGCGACCGAGGCCTATATCGCGCATGAGCAGCTCAAGCTCATCATGGCTTTCCGCCATCCGCCGAAGGAAACGCCGCCGCCCGCGCCGGCCGACGGCTGACGCCGCGCCGCAGGCTGCCATCGGGTCTTGCCAGCGCCCTCCGTTCGGGAGGAAACCTCGCCCATGGCCTTCGATTCACCTCCCGCCCCCCGCCCCCTGTGGGCCGAGTTCGATGCCGAGTGGTATCTACGGAGCTATGCCGTCCACCTGATCGGCGTCGAGCGGACGACCGCCGCGATCGAGGCCTTCTACTACGCTTCGGGCGCCCGGCTCGGCCACTCGCCCAACCGCTACTTCGACGAGCGCTGGTATCTGAAGGGCAATCCCGATGTCGCGCGCGCGTTGGCCGAGGGCGGCTTCAGCTCCGGCTTCGAGCATTACGGGCTGAACGGGCACAAGGGACGCTCGCCGCACTGGCTGTTCTGCGAGCGCCATTATCTGGCCGAATACGTCGATCTGACGGCCGACGCCCTCAAGGCCGGCAACTATGCCAACGGCTACGACCACTACCTCCGGACCGGCGACCGGGAATTCCGCAGCGGCCACTGGCTGTTCAACCCGGCGATGCACCGCACCGCCACCATCGCCGATCCCGCCACACAGCCCCGCAGCGGGGAATTCCGCCGCTTCCTCAGCGGCGACCGCCGTGCCGGATCGACCGCCCGGCTATCATGGTATTTCGATCCGGTCTGGTACCTCGCCACCTACCCCGACGTCGCCGCGGCGATCGAAAGCGGTCTGTGGTCCTGCGCACTCGAGCATTACCTCTGCAACGACCAGCCGGCGGCGTTCGATCCCAACGCGGATTTCTCCGAGGCCTACTACCGCTCGGTGCATCTCGACGTCGTCCCCCAGCTCGCCGATGGCAGCATCCGCAACTGCTTCGAGCACTTCCTCCGCTTCGGCGCGGCCGAGCGGCGCAAGCCGCATCCCGACGTGGACCTGCATGAGTATTTCCGCGCCGTCTCGGTGCAGACCGATATCGAGCAGGGCCTGTTCCCCGACGCCTTCGCCCATTTCGAGTTCGACCGGCGGACGCGAGCGCCCGCCCGCCGCCGACCGTCCGCCGTTGCGGGAAGATGACGGCAAGCGGCTCTACACGATGGCCTGCGACAGCATGCTGCCCGCCCTGGTGCGCCATCCGCTGGACTTCACCTGCACCCGGCCGGTACTCAGCGTCATCGTCGTCGCCCACAATCGCTTCGCCTTCACCATGGCGACGCTGGCCTCGCTGCGGGCCAATTATCCCGGTGCGATCCAGGTCATCCTGGTCGAACTCGGGCTCCCGCGACGAGGTCAGCCGGATCGAACACTACGTGAAGGGGCTGGAGATCATCCGCTTCCGCTACAACGCCGGCTTCGTCGATGGCTGCAACGCCGGCCTCGAGCGCGCCGCGGCCGAGGCCACGCTGTATCTCAACAACGACGTGCAGCTCAGCCCCTCGGCGATCCAGAACGCCATGACCCGGCTCTGGGCGGCCGAAACCACGGGGGCGGTCGGCGCCAAGATCATCCGCACCCATGGCCTGCTGCAGGAAGCCGGCTCGATCGTCTGGCGCGACGGCTGGGTGTCGGGCTACCTGCGCGACGCCGATCCCAACGTGCCGGAAGCCAATTTCGTGCGTGCCGTGGATTACTGCTCGGCCGTGTTCCTGCTGTGCAAGACCGCCGTGCTGCGCCAGCTGCGCGGCTTCGACCCCGATTACAGCCCGGCCTATTTCGAGGAGGCGGACCTCTGCCTGCGCATGCGCCGGCTCGGCTTCCGCACCGTCTACGATCCCACCGTCGTCCTGCAGCACTACGAATTCTCGACCACCGACCAGTCGATTTCCAGCCGGCTGATGGAACGCAACCACCCGACCTTCCGCCGCAAGAACGCCGAGGCGCTGCGCCGGCAAAGCTTCAACCAGCCGAGCCTCGTCACCGCCGCCCGCGCCGCCGCCCCGGGCCAGCGCCGCATCCTGTTCATCGAGGACCGGCTGCCGTTCCGCCATCTCGGCTCGGGCTTTACCCGCTCGAACGACATCGTCCATGCGATGGATGCGCTCGGCCATCACGTGACGGTCTTTCCCATCTACAAGGCGACCGAAACCATCGCGGCGATCTACCAGGCGTTCCCCGACACGGTGGAGGTCATCTACGACCGGGAGCTGCCGGATCTCGACGCCTTCCTCGCCCAGCGCAGCAACTATTACGACGCGGTATGGATCGCGCGTACCCACAACGCCGACCGGCTGGCCGCGGTGTTCGCGCGCTGTGCCGCGCATCTGCCGATGAACCGTGTCGTACTGGATACCGAGGCGGTGGCCGCTTGCCGCACCGCCGAGCGCAATCGCGTCCTCGGCACCGAGCACGCCGATACCCTCCCAAGCCTGCCGGCAATGGTGGAGGCTGAACTCGGCTGCGCCTTCATCAGCCAACGGATCATAGCGGTCAACGGCCTGGACGCCGCGCTGATCCAGCAGGCCGGCTTCGCCGATGTCGAAATCCTCGGCCACATGCAGACCGCCCGGACCGCGCCGCGCCCGTGGGCGCCGCGCAGCGGCCTGCTGTTCTTCGCCTCGATCATGGACCTCACCTCTCCCAACCTCGACGCCCTGGGCTGGTTCAGTGCCAATGTGCTGCCGATCCTGGACCGGATGCTGCCCCCCGACGTGGTGTTCGCCGTCGCCGGCCATGTCGGCCGCCGGGTCGATCTCAGCCTGCTCCGCCGCAACCCGCGGGTGCGCATGCTGGGCACCATCACCAATCTCGATGCGCTCTACGACCGCTTCCGCGTGCTCGTGGCACCCACGCGCTTCGCCGGCGGCATCCCCTACAAGGTGCACGAGGCCGCGGCGCACGGCCTGCCCGTCGCCGCCTCGCCGCTGCTCTGTCGGCAGGTCGGCTGGGAACCCGGCAGCGCCATCGCCGCCGTCAGCATCGACGATCCGCGCGCCTGCGCCGAGACGATCGTCGAACTCCACGACAACGAGGCGCTGTGGACGACGATCCAGTCCAACGCCCTGGCCAGGGTGCGGCAGGAGAACAGCCGGGACGTCTATCACGACAGGCTTGCCGGCATCCTGTCGCGTGTGTTCGAATAGGTTGTAACGAACGCAACCGGATCGGACTGCGGTCACGATGGTCGTCGCCTCGCAGGATATGGACGTCAGATATTCCCCGGCGCACCCGGACGGCATCCGCCGTGTCCAGGTCGGCTGCGGCCCCGAGCATCTGCGCATCGACTGGTGGAACACCGACCTGCGGCCGTTCCCCGGCATCGACGACGCGATGGACGCGACGCAGCCCTGGCCCTGGCCGGATCGGCTCGACTTCGTCTACGCCGAGCACTTCCTCGAACACCTCTACATCGACCAGGCTGTCGCCTTCCTGGTCGAAGCCGGGCGCGCCTTGCGCGTCGGCGGCCGCATCCGCCTTACGACCCCCTGCGTCGAATGGGTCCTCAAGACGCATTTCAGCTTCCAGCCGCCGGGCTCGCCCGAGCAGCTGACCGAGACGCTGCACATCAATCGCGCCTTCTTCGGCTGGGGACATCGCTTCCTCTACAGCCGCGGGATGCTCGAACTCCTGGTGCAGCAAGTCGGCTACGAGGACGTGCGGTTCTTCCGCTACGGCGAAAGCGACGCGCCGGCCCTGCGCAACCTCGAACTGCATGAAAACGGCCCCGACGCCGCCGGGTACCCGTCGCAGTGGATCATCGAGGGCGAGCGCGGCGAAACCGAGATTGCTCCGCCCGAGCATCTCCTGGCGCGGCTCAAGGCCGAGATGATGGACCACGTCCTGCCCGGCCACTGACGGGCCATCGACCGGCGCAGCCTACAGTCCGAACTGCAGCTGCAGCAGAAACACGCTCCTGGTGTAATTGTTGGGGGGCGGCGCGCTGGCATCGGTCAGATCGACGCTGGCGCGCAGCCGCACGTTGCGGTTCAACAGCCACGCGGCGCTCGCACCCCCGCCATAGGTCGACTGGATGCCGCCTTGCTGGGCGTAATTGGCGCGTCCCAGGTCCACGTATGCTTCAAGCAGTACGTTGCGGCGCAGCTGGTGATCGGCGGTGATGCGCAGATCGGTGTAGGTGTACTGGAAACTGTTCTGCTCGATCGAGTCCTCGAGCCGGTGCACGATCGTTGCATTCAGCGTGGTCAACCGCGTCGGCGTCCAGATCGCCGAAGCCTCGACGATCGGCGTGGACGCCGATGGGATCTGGGAGCTTGCATAGTCGCGCTTCTCGTAGCCCACCAGCGCGCGGTAGCGGATCACCCCGTCGGCGCTGAAATCCACCCCCGCCAGCGCCTCCACGTCGAAATAATTGCGGAACGGCTGGCCGGGCGCCGCCTCAAGGTATTGCGCCGAGGCGCCGCTCAGCACGAACACCAGGTCGCGCTGCGGCGCCAGCTCGTAGCGCACCGTCACCCCCGGCGTGTAGACGTCGCGGCTCAGATAGCCGTAGCCCTGCAGCACGCCGTTCTGCACGCTGTTGCTGTAGCGGTAGCTGTTGAAGTCGAAGTCCGGAATGATCGACACCTGCGAATAGGGGGCGGAATACGCCACGCGCGCGTCGTTGGTGGTGACCGGCAGCTTCTGCGTCAGTCCCAGCCCGCCCAGCTGGTTCGGCAGCAGGTTGTATTGCAGATAGGTATAGGACCCGCGCAGCTGGCCCTGGCCGATATCCAGCGACCCGGCCACCGATGCCGTCGTGTTCGTGTAGTCCAGTTCCCGCACCTGCGGCGTCTGCACGTTGAGCACGTTGGCGTAGACGCTTAGCGAGTTGCGGTCCCAGTCCGACCCCGCACTCAGTGTCGCCGACGTATCGATCTGCGGGCTTCCGGGACTGCCGGCCTCGCCCAGCACGTTGCTGTTGTAGCCCACGCTTTCCTGCAGCTGCGGATGCAGGATGAAGCTGCCGACGCGCACGCCCTGCGCGGTATATTCCGGCGGCGGTTGTGTCAGGAACGAATCGACACCCAGGACCTGCGCCGGCAGGTAGGTCTCCAGAATCTGCGCCCGCGCGACGCCCGGGCAGGCACCCAGCAGCACGACTGTCGCAATGGCCAAAAAGGTGCGGTTCGGTCCGCAAAAGCCAGCCCTGACCGCCCGGGACACCGCTGCGAGATACCCAAGTCGTCTGCGCTGCACAGCCGGTGATGCCACGGGGCGATCCTACGTCGTTGCCTCTGCCGCCTGCAAGAATGCCGCGGCCGGTCGCCTACGGCATATACGTCCCGCCGTTCACGTGCACGGTCTGGCCGGTCATATACGACGCCAGGTCCGACGCCAGGAAGGCCGCCACGCCGGCGATGTCGGCTGGCTGGGCCATCCGCCCCACGGGGATTGCCGCAGCCATCGTCGCCAGGTCCGTCTCGCTGCTGCCGTAGCGCGGTTGTGCGGTGTCGGTCAGTCCGGGTGCGATGGCGTTGACCCGGATGCCCAGGGGCGCCAGCTCCAGCGCCATCGCGCGGGTCATCGACACCACCCCACCCTTGCTCGCGGCATAATGCACCCCGCGGGGGGAGGAGCCACGGATCGCCTGCGACGCCAGGTTGATGATGCTGCCGCCCGTGGTGCCCCTTGCGCGCATCGCCCGAACCGCCGCCTGGGCGGCGAAGAAGCCGCCCTTCAGGTTCACGTGCATGACGTGGTCCCAGTCGGCCTCGGTCATCTCCAGGAAGCCGACGCGGGGGAACACCCCGGCATTGTTGACCAGCACCTCCAGCCCGCCCAGCGCGGCATCGGCCGCCATCACCATGGCGCCCGCGTGCTCGGGCTTGCCGATGTCGGCCTGGATCGCCACGGCCCGGCGCCCCAGGCCGCGCACCGCCTCCACCACCGCCTCGGCCGCCGCCGCGTCATCCAGATAGTTGACCGCCAGGTCCGCCCCGGCCTCGGCGAGTGCCAGCGCGATGGCACGGCCGATCCCCTGCTGCGCCCCGGTGACCAGCGCGCGCCGGCCGGTCAGGTCGATCGTCAAGGCCGACGTCATGTGGCAGGGCTCCCGATTGCTATGGCGCCCTCATCGTCGCACACAAACCGCCCAGCGTGTCGCCCGACAGGAACGCGCATTCCACCCGCGGCCCCAGCAGCCAGTCGCCGCAGGCCCCCAGGCCCAGGGCCGGATTCCACAGATGCCCCTCGCCACTGGCGCCCGATGCGGCATAGCGCCAGCGATGCGCCGTCGCCGCCAGCAGATCGGGCAGCGGCACCCCCGGCACGTCGGCGAACGCCGCCAGCAGCAGCCGCAGCACGGCATCCGCGGCTTCCTCCAGATGCGCGCGCGACCAGTCGGGCGTCGCCTGGATCACCCAGCTTTCCGGCCCGCCGCGGCCCGGCTTAGCCGAGTTGCGTGCCGCCCAGCCGACAATGCCGCGCTCGCGCAGGCAATCGGGCGCGCCCGGTACGGCGTCGGCGAATGCCGCCATAGCGGTCCAGCAAGGCAGCGACGCAGTGGCGGTTGCCCGCGCGGCCATCGCCGCATCCCAGGGCGCAAGCAGCGGGGCCGCCTGCTCGGCCGGCACGGCAATGATGGCGGCATCGAACACGGCATCGCCGATGCCCGTGCCGTGCAGGCGCCAGCGTCCCGCGCCGCCGGACAGCGCCTCTACCTGTGCCGACCATTGCACGTCGAGCCGGCTCGCCAGATGCTTTACCGGCGCGTTCATCGCCGGGGTGCCGACCCACGCCTGCGGCCCCGCCGCCGGCCAGGGCGCCGCCAGCCCGCGGGCCTGCCAGTCCGCCACTGCGGCGCCGAACCGGGCGTCGCGCACGGTGAAATACTGCGCGCCATGGTCGAAGCTCGCTTCCCCCGCCGGGGTGGCCATCCGCCGCGTCGCCATGCGTCCGCCCGGGCCGCGCCCCTTGTCGAACAGCGCGACCGCGTGGCCCGCCCCGGCCAGCCGCGTCGCGCAGGCCAGCCCCGCCAGCCCCGCGCCGATCACCGCAATCCGCATCGCCGTCCCTTCCGCGATTCCAGCGGTGGCAGATGGGGGGTCAGCCGGTTTTGGTCAGGGGCGGCGGCAGCACCGCCGCCGGATCGACGCACAGCCCCATCGCCAGGTAGCCGGCGCGGTTCGGATGCAGCCCGTCGCCCGGGCCGCCCACCGTCGAATCCGGCACCATCTCGGGGCGCAGCGCGCCGCTCGCCGGGTCGGTCGTCACCGCGTCGAAATCCACCACCGCGTCGAACACGCCGCTGGAGCGGATGAAGGCATTGAGCGCCTGCCGCTTCGCCTCCTGCTCGGGATGGCCGTGCGCGGCGCTGCTGCTGCCGAAGGCCGAGGGCAGCGTGGCACCCGCCACGCGCAGGCCGGGGATCGCGGCGCGCAGCCGCGCCACCCCTTCGCGCATGCCCTGCTGCACAGCCTCGGCCGTCGCCTCGCCATTGCGGCTGAAGTCGTTGGTGCCTTCCAGCCAGACCACGCTGCGCACGCCGGACAGCCCGATCACGTCGCGCTCCAGCCGCGCCAGCGCCGAGGGGCCGCCCGGCACCGGGCTCTCCGGCGCATACCGCGCCGGCCCGAGCACCTGGTTGCCGCCGATCCCGGCGTTCAGCACGGCGACGCCATTGCCCAGCAGCGCATGCAGCCGGCGCGACAGCACATCCGGCCAGCGGTCGTCGCCGTTCATCGTCGATCCGGTGCCGTCGGTGATCGAATCGCCCAGGCACAGGATCACCGGCGTGCCCGCGGGCGCCGTCATGTCCACGGCATCCAGGAAGAACCACGATGCCGTGGTGAAGGCGAACCCGTCCTCGCCCTCCTGCGCGCCATGCGCGCCCGATCCCGGCGGCGTCACGAAGCCCGTCTGCAGCGCCTTCGCGTGCCAGGTCATCGGCCCGGAGGCGCCGGCGACATGGAACGACACCGCCAGTTTGCGGCCGTGCAGCAGCGGATCGTCGGGGTCGCGCACGAAGCCCAGCGCCACCGCGTCCGACCACGCTTCGCCGCCGGGCGGGATGGCCACACCGTCCTGTCCTGCGAACGTCACCTTGCAGTTGCTGCCCGGCAGCAGCGCCGCGGCACCCAGTTGCAGCCCGGCATGTACGCCCTCCAGCCGCAGCGGGCGCGTGCCGAAGGCGTTGGAAAACCGCAGCCGCGCCTGCCGCCCCCAAACATCGGGCCGCACCACCAACCGCAGGGTCTGGTCGCAGGCACCAGTCGCCGGGTCGGGGAAGGCGAAGGACTGGTCGGGTTGCGCCGAGGGGTTGCCCACCGGATAAGGCCCTTGCACTGAAGCGCACCACGCCGTCGCCCAAGTCTGCGTTGCCGAATTCTCCGTCATGCCGCTCATTCGGCCGCCCGCCGGTCCGCCGCCGGATCCCCCGCCAGCGCCAGTGCGGCATCGACCAGCCGCATCATCTCCCGGTCGTCGCAGCCCAGATAGGTACCCGCCATGGTCCGCACCGGATCGCCTGCGTAATACCGCTCGTACTGAAGCTGGCGGCTGCCGAAGGCGTCGCCCGCCAGGTCCCAGGCGAGCTTGAATAGCCGCACCCGATCGACCGAGGCCATTCCCTCCGCCCCCTGATAGTCCAGCGCCGCATCCGGCCCGATCTCGTCCGAGGCCAGGTCCGCACCCGTCGGCATCATCATGAAACCTCCCCCTGCGATGGTCTGCAGAATGGTGATGACCCGGGGATAGGCGGTCGGCAGGAAGGTCCGCAAGGCCTGCAGCGGCGCCAGCGCGGCGCGCATCGTGCCGGCCTCGGTCGGCTCGCATTCCGCCTCGGCGCGCACCAGCGCGCTCTCGACCATTTCAACATAGCCCAGCGCCTCGCCCAGCATCTGCTGGACGTGCAGGAACTGGTCCGCCCGGATCGACCGCGCCACAGCGACCGCCAACCCGGCGGCGAACCGCATCTTCACCAGCGCGCGCGTATTCGTCTGGTGCGCGGTGTGGTTGCGCAGCGCACTGTCGGGATAGATCGCGTTCGACAGCGCGACGTCGCGATAGCAGAACACCCGGTCCCAGGGCACGAAGACGTCCTTGAAGATCAGCAGCAAGTCGTTCTCCTCGAAACGGGACGCCAGCGGATGATCGAAGCTCGTGCGCCCGCCGGTATCGTACGGCTCGCGGCAGATCTGGCGCAGCCCGGGCACATCGGTGGGCACCGCGAAGATCAGTGCATGATCCTCGTCCCCCGGCCGGAACACCGGCAGGTTGTACATGATCATTTCATCAGAAACCGGACCGAGCGTGGCGATCATCCTCGCACCGCCCACCACGATGCCATCCGCCGTCTCGCGCAGCACCCGCAGATGCATGGATGGGTCGGCCTGCTGCGCCGATGATTTCGACCGATCGTTCTGCGGCGTGATCAGCGCGTGGCTCAAAAACAGGTCGTTGTCGCGCACGTATTCATAGTAGCGCACGATACGGTCGCCGTACGCGGTTCCACCGCGATCGAACACCGCGCGCGCCTCGGCAAAGGCCAGCAGCGTGACATTGAGGAAATCCGGGGAGCGCCCCATCAGCCCAAACGTCATCTCCGCCCAGACCTGATAGGCGCGGCGATGTTTCAGCAGATCGTCGCGCGTGTAGGACGGCATGAACGCCGTGCCGACGCGCTCGCCGTTCGGCAGCGTGCAGGTCAGCGTATCGGCGTGGCGCGGATCGAACTGCGCGTCGTACAGCCGTGCCAGTTGCCGGACCGAAGCGGCAAAGGTCGGATGCGCCGTCACGTCATCGACGCGCTGGCCCTGCACCCACACGTCGCGCGGACGCGCGCGCAGGCTGTCGATGTATTGCTGCCCGGTCCGGATGCCCATGGCGCTGCCCTCGATCGGGTCAGGCTATCATGGCGGCGGCGCGGCCCACCACCGATGCGCGGCCGCGGGATGCGGCGCGGCCAGAAGATCGCCCGCGCCGAACAGCCGGTCGCGGTAGGTGCCGCCGCCGTCCGCCGGCAACGCGCCGCGCTCGCGCAGCACCGGCACCACCAGCGCCGCGAAATCCTCCAGGCATTCGGGCACGACGGTGCGCGCCAGATTGAAGCCATCGACATCGGCCTCGCTGGCCCACATCGTCAGCACGTCGGCAACCTGGTGCGGGTCGCCGACGATCGGCTTCTGCCTCGCCCCCAGGATCATGTGACGTTCCAGGTCTCGCACCGTCCAGTCGGCGCCCAGTTGCTTGGTGATGGCGTCGATGTTGGACTTGATGCCCACCGCGTTGTCCGGCGCGCGGACAGGCTCGTCTGGCTCGAAGCTGTCGAAGTCGATGCCAAGCGATGCGGCGGCGTGCGCCATCGCGCCGCGCACGCTGGCATGGCGGCGGTAGTCCTCGAATTTCGCCTGCGCTTCCGCCTCGGTCCGGCCGACGATGGCTGTCGCGCCGACGAAGATCTTGATGGGGCGGGGGGCGGCGCGGGCGCGCAGATCGGCCACGATGCGCGCGACATTGGCGGGCGTGCTGGGATTGACGAAGATGCACTCGGCATGTTTGGCGGCGAAGGCGCGGCCGCGCTCGGATGCGCCGGCCTGGTAAAGCACCGGCGTGCGCTGCGGCGAGGGTTCGCACAGATGCATCGCATCCAGCCGGTACTGGCGCCCCGCATGGCGCACCGGGCGGATGCGCGCGGGGTCGGCATACAGCGCCGCCGCGCGATCCGCCTTCACCGCATCGTCGGCCCAGGACCCTTCCCACAGGGCATAGACCGCCTCCATGAACTCCTCGGCCAGATCGTAACGGTCGTCGTGCGCCATGATCATCGAATAGCCCGCCGCGCGGGCGGCGCTGTCGAGATAGCCGGTGACGATGTTCCACCCGATCCGGCCGCCGGTCAGGTGGTCGAGCGTTGAGAAGCGGCGCGCGAAGGCGAAAGGCTGCTCGTAGGCAAGGTTGCAGGTCACGCCGAAGCCCAGCCGCCGCGTCACCGCCGCCATCGCCGGGATCAGCGGCATCGGGTCGATCAGCGGCACCTGCACCGCGTTGCGGATCGCAGCATCGGGCGATCCGCCCAGCACGTCGTAGACACCCAGCACGTCGGCCAGGAACAGCGCGTCGAAGCCGCCCGCTTCCAGCGTGCGCGCCAGATCCATCCAGTAGCCGATCCGCGTGTACTCGGTGCTGCGGTCGTGCGGATGGGTCCACAATCCGTGCTGGATGTGGCCGATGCAGGCCATGTCGAAGGCGTTGAGGCGGATGGTTTTCACGCGGCACCCCTGCGGAATGCCACCATTATGCCCGGCTTTCCGCCGGCGTGACCATGCGGATCGCCGACGCTACAGGGCGAAGGCGCCGACGGGACGGGTCAGATGCCGGGTGGCCGCACGCAGAATGTCGGCCAACTCGGTCGAGGCGACGCAGGCGGACGCTTCGACTGGGTCGAACCAGCGGGTCTTGCGCTGCGCCTTCTCGGGCCATTTCGCGAGCTGGCGCTCGACGGCGAACAGGAATACCGCAACCTCGAAGGTTTCCGGGCGGCGTGCGCTGCGCCGCTTTTCGTAGCGATAGCAACCGACCGGCGCATCGCCAACGATCGTGCCCACCAGGCCGGCCTCCTCGTAAGCCTCCTGCACCGCGGTGTCGGCGGCGGTGCGGTCGCGCATCGGCCAGCCCTTCGGGATCACCCATCGGCGGCTGCCGCGCGTCGTCACCAGCATGACGCGCACATCGCCATTTTCATCGACCGAGAATGGCAGCGCGCCGCATTGCCGCTGAATCCGTGTATCCCTGATCCCCATCGCGTGATCCGGCCGCCTTGCCCAATTCGTCAGGCGGTGCGCCTGCAAAGCATGGCCGTCCGCGTCGCTGCAAGCGGCTGGCGCATCATTCGGCGGCTTCCGCGTCCTGCCGCGCGGTGGGGAAGAAGCGGTTCTCGGGGCGCGGCAGGCCGAGATGCTCGCGCAGCGTGGTGCCCTCGTACTCGCGGCGGAACAGGCCGCGGCGCTGTAACTCGGGCACCACCATGTCGACGAATTCGTCCAGCCCCGACGGCACGGTATGAAACATGATGTTGAAGCCGTCCGAGGCCCCGGTCTCCAGCCATTCCTGCATCGTGTCGGCGATCTCGCCGGCGGTGCCGACCATCTGCAGTCCGCCATAGCCGCCGACCATCTGCGCCAACTGCCGCACTGTCAGATTGTCCCGCCGCGCCAGCGCGACCAATGTGTCCCGTCCGCTCTGGCTCGCATTGGTCTGCGGGATTTCGGGCAGCGGGCCATCGAGGTCGAAGCCCGAGGCATCGACGCCCAGCCGCATCGACAGGTTCGGCAGACTGCTGTCGGGATGCACCAGGCTGTCCAGCAGCGCGCGCTTTTCCTCGGCCTCGGCGCGGGTGCGCCCGACGATCACCAGCGCGCCGGGCAGGATCTTCACATGCTCGGGCAACCGGTCCGCCGCACGCACGCGGCCCTTGATGTCGGCATAGAAGCGCCGGCCGTCCTCGATCGTGCGGCTGCTGGCGAAGATCGCCTCCGCCGTCGCCGCGGCGAAATCACGCCCGGCGTCGGATGCGCCGGCCTGCACGATCACCGGCCAGCCCTGCACCGGGCGCGCGATGTTCAGCGGCCCGCGCACCGACAGGTGCTCGCCCTTGTGGTCCAGCACGTGCAGCCGTGCTGGGTCGAAGAACAGCCCGCTCTGCTGGTCGCGCAGCCACGCATCGTCGGCCCAGCTGTCCCACAGGCCGGTGACGACGTCGTGGAACTCCTGCGCCCGGCGATAGCGTTCGTCGTGCTCCACATGTTCGGTCAGGCCGAAATTCAGCGCGGCGTCCGGGTTGGACGTTGTGACGATGTTCCAGCCGGCGCGGCCGTTGCTGATGTGGTCCAGCGACGCGAAGCGCCGCGCGACGTGATACGGCTCGTCGAAGGTGGTCGATCCGGTGGCGATCAGGCCGATCCGTTCCGTCACCATCGCCAGCGCCGACAGCAGCGTCAGCGGCTCGAACGATGTCGCGGTGCCGCTGCGGCGCAGCGCCGCCATCGGCATGTTCAGCACCGCAAGGTGGTCCGCCATGAAGAACGCATCGAAGCGCCCGCGCTCCAGCGTCTGGATGAAGCGCACCAGGTGCTTGAGGTTGAAATTCGCGTCCGGATAGGCGCCGGGATAGCGCCACCAGGCGGTATGGATGCCGACCGGGCGCATGAACGCGCCGAGATGGAGTTGCTTCGTCATCGTCTGCCTCGGCGCCGTTTCGCGGCGTTGAATAAGGGGATGCGCGCTGCCCGGTGCAACCGTCGCCGGGGGCGCTTTCCACGCGCCGCATTTGTGGATGCGCAGGCCCCGGTGCAATATCCCCTCAACCAAGCGGGGATTGTCGAACCAAGGGGGGATGCGGATGCACGACGAAACGATCCGGGTGACGCCATCGACGCCGCACATCGGCGCCGAGATTGAGGGCATCGATCTCTCGCGCCCGCTCGGCAACCGGCAGGTGGATGCGCTGCACGGCGCGCTGGCGACGCACCAGGTGCTGTTCTTCCGCGACCAGGCGCTCGACTACGACAGCGCCAAGGCGCTCGGCCGGCATTTCGGGGAACTGCACATCCACCCCAACACGCCGGGCCCCGAGGGCCATCCCGAAATCCTGCCGATCCACGCCGACGCGAACTCCAAGCGTGTCGCGGGCGAGGTCTGGCACTCGGATGTCTCCTGCGACCCCGAGCCGCCGCTGGGCAGCATCCTCTATCTGCACACCGTCCCGCCGGTCGGCGGCGATACGCTGTTCGCGAGCCAGTACGCGGCCTATGACGCGCTCTCGCCGCGCATGAAGACCTATCTCGAGGGTCTGACCGCCTTCCACGACGGCGGGCCGAGCTATCGCACCGCGAACGCCAAGAACGGTATCGCCGAAACTGGCCGCGTCTATCCCACCGCCACGCATCCGGTGGTGCGCACCCATCCGGTCACCGGGCGGCGCGCGCTGTATGTCAATCGCGGCTTCACCCAGCACATCAACGGGCTGCCGGACGACGAGGCGGCCGCGCTGCTCGCATTCCTGATCGCCCACAGCACGCGGCCCGAATTTCAGGTGCGCTTCCGCTGGCGTGCTAATTCGGTGGCGTTCTGGGACAACCGCGCCGTTCAGCACCACGCCATCTGGGACTACTTCCCGCAGGTCCGCTCCGGCTTCCGCGTCACCGTCAAGGGCGACCGCCCGGTCTGAGCGGCCCTGCTGGCCTCAGTAGGTCTCGAACATCCGCGCAATCTCGTCGGGATCGGCCGTGCGCGTCAGCGCGAGCGCCAGCAGCAGCCTTGCCTTTTGCGGATTGAGATTGTCGGCGATCAGGAAGCCGCTTTCGCGTGCGCGCCTGCCGCGGAAGGTCCGCCCGCTGCCGGCGCGCGTGGACTGCACCACCACGATACCCTGCCGCACCGCATCCCGCAGCAGGTCCGCATCGGCGGTGCCGGGAAAGCCCGGTGCGAACCCCGCGGAAACGATTCCACGCGCGCCCGCCGCGATGAAGGCGCGCACCGCCGTGCCATCCGACCCGACATAGGCATAGGTGATATCGACGCGCGGCAACCCATCCAGCGCGCGGATGTCGAACGCGGTGTCCGGCATCCGGCGGCGCAGCGGGGCGCGATAGAACGCGATCCGGTCGCCATCGGCATGACCCAGCACCCCGAAATCGGGCGTGCGGAAAGTCTGCAGTCGGAACGTGGAGGTTTTCGTCACCTCCCGTGCCGCATGGATCTCGTCGTTGAGCATCAGCAACACGCCCATGCCGCGCGCCTCGGGGCTCGCGGCGGTGCGGACGGCGTTCACCAGGTTCATCCCCGCATCGGTCGACAGCGCGCTCGCCGGCCGCTGGCTGCCGACGATCACCACCGGCACGTCCACCTTCAGCGTCAGATTGAGGAAATAGGCGGTCTCCTCCATCGATGCGGTGCCGTGCCCGATGACGATGCCGGCAAGGTCCGGCATATCCGCGACCAGCTTGTCGCAGAGCAGAACCAGCTTCTTCCAGGTGTCGAAGTAGATGTTGTGGCTGACCACGTTGTCGAAGTTGACGGCGATTACGTCGGCGACCTCGGCGCATTGCGGGAACATCGCCAGGATCGCGTCCGCCTGCATCCGCCGTTCAGTGGCGCCATAGTCCAGGATGTCCAGCGGCCCGACGCCCAACGAGGAGATCGTGCCCCCGGTGCCGATGAACGCGACTTTCGGTTTCATGCCGTCTCCGTCTTCGGTTTGTCGCGCAGCAGCGTGCAATCCAGCGCCGCCAGCGCATCCAGGAAGTCCACGCCCATGGTGCCCGGCCCGCGCGCGCTGCGCGCCGCCATCTCGCCGGCGATGCCGGTGATCGCCAGCGCATGCGCCACCGCCAACAGCGCCGCCTCGCGCACGGCGAGGCACGCGCCGACGATCGCCGTCGCGGCGCAGCCCATGCCGGTGACGCGCGTCATCATCGGGTGGCCGTTGTGCAGTGCCAGTACCTGGGTCCCATCGGTGACGTAATCGACCGCGCCGGTCACTGCGACCACCGCCCCGGTCTGTGCCGCCAGCCGCCCTGCCGCCGCGACGGCGCCCCGGGCATCGTCGGCGCCGGCGTCCACGCCGCGTCCGCCGCCGGCCTCGCCGGCGAGCGCCAGGATCTCCGATGCGTTGCCCCGGATTGCGGTCGGCCGCAGCCCGCACAGGTCCTGCGCGAACCGCGTGCGCGGCGGAATCGCGCCGACGCCCACCGGGTCGAGCGCCCACGGCCGGCCCGCCGCGCTTGCCGCCGCCGCGGCGACCCGCATCACCGCCGCGCGCTCCGGCGTCAGCGTGCCCAGATTCACCACCACCGCATCCGCCGCGGCGGCGAACGTCGCCACCTCGTCCGCCCCCTCGGCCATCACCGGCGCGGCACCCAGCGCCAGCAGCGCGTTCGCGGTGAAATTGGCCACGACCGAATTGGTCAGATTGTGCACCAGCGGTCGCCGCGCGAGGAGCAGCGCGACCGTCTCGGCCAGAGAGGCAGGCGTCATCATGCGCCGTACCCTAGCCCGTCTCACAGCCCGAGATAAGCCTCCCGCGCCGGCGCCGCCGTGGTGTAGGCTTGGCCTGGCAAATCCACGCATCGCGACAGGAGAATCCGCATGCCCGAAGATCCACGCGTCACCGCACGCGCGACCAGCCAGCCGGGCCGCTTCCTGGTCAGCGCGCGCCACGTCCATGTCGTCGGCGATGCCACGCCCGCGCGCGGCGGCACGGGGGAGGCGTTCGTCGCCGCCGAGTTCATGCTCTCCGCCCTCGCCACCTGCGGTCTGGCGATCGTCTGCGACGAGGCAGGGAAGCGCGGCCTCGCCCCCTCGGCCACGTCGGTCGAGACCACCTACACCGTCGATCCGGACGACCGCACGCGGTTCCGGCGTCTCGGGATGACGTTCCGCTTCACCGGCATCGCGCAGACCGAGGCGGACGCGCTGGTGCGCGCCTTCACCGATGCCTGCCCGATCTACAACACCATCGCCCGCACGACGCCGACCGAGGTGTGGGGCGAGGCCGCCTGATGCACCTCGCCGCCTTCGTCAGCGCCGGCCCGGTCTCGGGCAGCCATGGCGGCTGGCGCCATCCGGCGGCGGACCGCGACATCACCTCGCTCGGCTACTACACGCGGCTCGCCCGCACGCTGGAGGACGGCTGCTTCGACTTCGTGTTCATGGCCGACATCCTGGCGGTCCCCGACCGGCTGCACGACAGCATGGACAGCCAGCTTCGCTACGGCGCGCTCGGGGCGCTGCGGCTCGACCCGATGATCGTGCTGGCGGCGATGTGCGCCGTCACCAGCCATGTCGGCCTCGCCTGCACGATCTCCACCACCTATTACGAGCCGTTCGCCATCGCCCGCGCCATGGCGACGCTGGATCACATGAGCGGCGGACGCGCCGCCTGGAACATCGTCACCTCGTTCCAGGATTCGGAAGCGCGCAATTTCGGCCGCAGCGCGCAATTCGCGCGCGGCGAACGCTACGACCGCGCCGATGAGTTTCTCGAAGTCACGACGAAGCTCTGGGATTCCTGGGCCGACGACGCTCTGGTCCGCGATCCGGTGGCGCCGCTTTTCGCCGACCCGGCGAAGGTCCGCCGCATCGACCACGACGGCAAATGGTTCAAGGTGCGCGGGCCGCTGAACGTCAGCCGTTCGCCGCAGGGCCGCCCCGTGCTGTTGCAGGCCGGTGCCTCCGACCGCGGCAAGGATTTCGCCGCGCGCTGGGCCGACGTGGTGTTCGTCACCCACTCCGCCCCCGAACCCGCCGCCGAATTTCGCCGCGACCTGCGCAGCCGCGCCGAACGCTTCGGCCGCGATCCCGACACCATCAAGGTGCTGCCCGGCATCGCCCCGGTCGTCGCGGAAACCCGCAGCATGGCCGAGGAACGCCGCGTCCTGCTGGAAAGCCTCGCCGATCCGACGGCCGGGCTGTCCACGCTGTCGTATCACCTCGATATCGACCTGTCGCAGTACCCGCAGGACGAGATGCTGCCCGACATCGATGTCCCGGGCGTGCAGGGCCATTACCGGGAAGTGGCGGAGCTGACCCGCCGCAGCGGCATCCCGCTGCGCGAACTGGGCCGGCGCTACGGTGCGGGGCGCACCGCCTCGGGCTTCACCGGTGCGCCCGCCGACGTCGCCGACAACATGGAAAAGTGGCTGGCCGCAGGCGCCTGCGACGGCTTCATGATCCAGACGCCCTACATGCCGGGCGGGCTCGACGACTTCACCCGCCTCGCCATCCCTGAGTTGCAGCGGCGCGGCCTGTTCCGCACGCGCTACGAGGGCACGATGCTGCGCCACCATCTCGGCCTGCCGCGCCCCGCGGCCTAGCAAGCGGCTGGCCGCCGCCGTCTTGCCGGCTGCGGCGCCCCTCTCTACCGTTCGCCCGCCATCAACAGGGGGATGCCGCCATGGCCGAACGTCCGGAATATCAGAGCGACCTGTTCAAGAAGGGCCTGGCGGTCCGCCGGGAGGTGCTTGGCGCCGAGTATGTCGATGGTTCGCTCGCCCGCGCCGACGATTTCTTCGCCAGCTTCCAGAAGCTCACTACCGAATACGCCTGGGGCGAGGTCTGGACGCGCCCCGGCCTGCCGCGCAAGACGCGCTCGATGCTGAACCTCGCGATGCTCACCGCGCTCAACCGCCCGGCCGAGCTGAAGCTGCACGTCAAGGGCGCGCTGACCAACGGCGTGACGCGCGATGAGATCAAGGAGATCCTGCTGCAGACCGGCATCTATTGCGGCATCCCCGCCTGCCTCGATGCGTTCAAGACGGTGATGGACGTGTTCAAGGAAATCGACAGCGCACCGAAGGCCGCCGAGTAATGGCCGAGGCCCAGCCCCCCGCCGAGCGCCCGACGGTCGGGTTCATCGGCGTCGGCAACATGGGCTGGGCGATGGCGGCCTGCCTGGTGCGCGCCGGCTTCGCCGTCAACGTCAACGACAGCCGCAAGGAAGTCGCCGACAACTTCGTCCAGCAGATCGGCGGCTTCGCGCCCGACAGCCTGCGCCAGCTTGCGGCGATGTCGGACGTGGTGGTGACGATGCTGCCCACCAGCGCGATCGTCGAGCACGTGCTCGCCACCGCCGACGACAGCGTGCTGGCGGGGATGAAGCCCGGCACGGTGGTGATCGAAATGAGCTCCGGCGTGCCTTCGGTCACGCAGGTACTGGCGCAGCGCGTCGCCGGGCTGGGCGGTCACCTGATCGACGCGCCGGTCTCGGGCGGCGTACCGCGGGCCAGGACCGGGGAACTCGCGATCATGGTCGGCGGCGAGGCCGCGGTGATCGACCGCGCGATGCCGGTGCTGCAGGCGATGGGCACCTCGGTGCTGCGCACCGGCGCGGTCGGCTCGGGCCAGGCGATGAAGGCGCTCAACAATCTGGTCAGCGCCGGCGGCTTCATCATCGGGATCGAGGCGCTGCTGATCGGAAGCCGTTTCGGCCTCGATCCGACTGTGATGGTGGACGTGCTGAACGCGGCGACCGGCATGAACAATTCCACGCAGAAGAAATTCAAGCAGTTCGTGCTGTCGCGAAGCTTCGCCTCGGGATTCACCCTCGACCTGCTGTTGAAGGACCTTTCGATCGCGCTTCAGGTCGGGCGGGAGACCGGCACCGCGACGCCTTTCGCGGCACTGTGCCGCGAACTCGCTGCGGCGGCGTCGGCGATGCTGGGACCGGGTGCCGACCACACCGCGCTCGCCAAGCTGTCCGAGCGCCTGGCCGGCAGCGAACTCGGATAGGATCAGCCCGCCGGCGGCGCCGGCACCGGGCGTTGCGGCGCCTGCGCGTCCTGCCCGCCGAACATCGCCTGCAGCATGTTCTGCAGCATCCGGAACACGCTCTCCACGCCGAACCCGGCCAGGAAGGACAGCGCCGAGGCCGACAGCGCCACGCTGCCGCCGGCGGTCACCGCCCCGCCTGCGCCGGCCGCCGCGGCGGTCGCGGCCGATCCGCCATCCGGCGAGGACGGCGACATGAACAGCCCGATGCAGGCGCCGACGATGATGCCCAGCACCAGCTGCACCTGGCTCATCCGCTTCTCGCGCGGTGCCAGGCAGCTGTGGCGCAGCTTGTTCTGGATGCCCAGCACCACCGCGGTCGTCGCACCCAGGAACCCGTACAGCATCGGCAGCACGAAATTGCCCAGCACGGTGATCAGGTCGGCCGACCACTGCTCCATGGCGCCGCCCCGCGCCGCCACCGGCTGGAGGCTCGGATGCTCGTTCGGCGGCTCGGTGTAGGTGTCCGCCGGCAGGCCGTGCAGATAGGCCGCCAGATGCTTCAGCCAGCTCCAGTACGACACCCATTCGTCCAGGTCGCGATCGGCCAGCCGGCGGCGCTCGATCACCAGCCGGGCGGTCGCGCATACCTGCTCGCGCTCGGCGACAAGCTGGGTCGGCGCGTTGGTGGTGGCGCGGTCGGCCGCCGCCTCGCGTGCGCAGAAACGCCCATAAGCCGGCAGGTTGACCGACATGGCGCCCGCCGTGCTGTCGGCGGCCGGCAAGGGGGCGCTGGCGGGGACCTCGCCCGCATCCAGCGTATGGCCGATCTCGATCGCCTGGGCATCAAGCTGGTCGATGCGCTGCAGGATCAGCTTGCCGGACGCCACGTTCCAGGACAGCAGGCTGGTCGCCATCAGCCCGACCAGCAGCATGATCTGCAGCGTGGTGATCCAGTGGCGGAAATTGTTGGCCGAGCGCACCAGGTTCGGATACGCCGCCCGCGCCAGGTCGGTCCGGCTGCGCGCGGTATCGGGCGGCCGGATGAACGGGAACCATTTGGACAGCAGCCCGCGCAGCCCGCCGGTCGAGCCGCCCAGGACCAGAACCGTGTAGGCGATGGTCGCCCCGTTCGCCGGGGCGGCGATCTGGTTCAGCCGGTCGCGCGCCTTGAACAGCAGCGCTGCCTGCTGCGCATAGACGGTGCGCTCATCCGGCAGCGGCCAGCGGATCTTGCACACCTCGTCGATCAGCATGAGCGGCTTGGACGGGTCGGCCGCATTGGGCAGCGTCAGGCCGCTGATGCTCAGATCGGGGCGTCCTGACAGATGATCCATCAGCAGATACACGTCGTTCAGATCACGCTCGATCAGCGCCTCGCGCTCGTCGATCGGGTGTCTCGGATGGCCGTGGCGGCCAAGACCGCCCGGCGGCACGGTGGTTACGGGCACGTCGTCCATCGCCGTTCCCTCCCGCCGTCACGGCGGCAACAATTCCATGGGCGCAATGTGCTGCGCCGCCTCGTGGCGCGTCAAACGCCGCTCGATCCGGCGCACGATATGCTACACAGTGTATCACGCCAAACGATGACGGAGACGACGATGGCCCCCACCAGGAAGCGGTCCACCGGGGCGGAGCTGCGCGCCTGGATCGAGCGGCTCTGGTCATCGGCCGGCGACCGCGGCCGCCTCTCGGACAATCCGCCGGTGCCGGAAGCGACACCGCTCGACCGCGCCCGCCTGTTGGCCGAGGCCCTGCTGTCGGAGCGGGGCGAGGCCTCGGGTGCCGCGGTGGCGCGCGAACTCCACGCCGCGATCCGGGAACTGTCGCCGGATGATCGGCTCGCCTTCATGCACTTCGTTGCCGGCGGCTTCACGCCCGATACGGCGAAGCTCCGCAATGCCGCCGAGGCCTACCTTGCCGATCCCAGCCCCGAACTGGCCGGCCGCCTCGCCGAGGCGGCCGAGCCGCCGCGGCAGGAGTTGCTGCGGCGGATGAACCTCTCGCCGGGGGGCACCGCGGCCCTGGTCGCCATGCGGCGCGACGTGCTGGGCGTGCTGCGCGACCAACCGGCGCTCAAGTCGCTCGACGAGGATCTGCACCACCTGTTCGGTTCGTGGTTCAACCGCGGCTTCCTCGAGCTGCGCCGCATCGACTGGAACAGCCCCGCCGCCAGCCTGGAGAAGCTGATCACCTACGAGGCGGTGCACGAAATCGCCGGCTGGGACGATCTGCGTCGCCGCCTCGGCCCCGACCGGCGCTGTTTTGGCTTCTTCCATCCCGCACTGCCCGGCGAGCCGCTGATCTTCGTGGAGGTCGCGCTGACCGAGGGCCTGGCCGCCGCGGTGCAGCCGCTGCTCGCCCCGCTGGGCGATGAACGGGCCGCCACCGCCGCTGCGGCGCGCGCCGACACCGCCATCTTCTATTCGATCTCCAACTGCCAGGAGGGGCTGCGCGGCGTCTCCTTCGGCAACTTCCTGATCAAGCAGGTGGTGGAGGAGCTGAAGGCCGAGCTTCCCCAGCTGGTGCATTTCTCCACCCTTTCGCCGGTCCCCGGCTTTCGCCGCTGGTTCGACCGTCGCCTTGCCGCCGCCGATCCGGGGGAGTTGCTGACACCCGAGGAGCGTCTGCGCCTGCCCGGGCCGGCCGATGACGACATCGCCCAGCTTCAGGGCGCGCTGAACAGCGCGGAGTGGTGGCAGGAACCTGGGCTGGCCGAGGCGCTGGAAGCGCCGATGATACGCCAGTGCGCGGTCTATCTGACCACCGCGACGGCCAAAGGCGCCGATCCGGTGGCGCGGTTCCACCTCGGCAATGGCGCCCGCCTCGAGCGGATCAACTGGCTCGGCAACACCGCGCCGCGGGGCCTGCGCGAGTCCTGGGGCATAATGGTCAATTATCTCTATGATCCCGCCTTCATCGAGGCCAACCATGAGGCCTTCGTGCGCGATGGGAAGGTGGCCCGCTCCAAGGCTGTGGATGCGCTGATCGCATCGCCGGCCGAGCCGCTGCCCGCCCAGCGCCGCGCCCGCGCCTGATCAGGAGTATTGGATGCCCGAGCCCAGCGGCCCGCTCAAAGGCCTCAAAGTCTTCGACCTCACGCGCGTCCTGGCCGGGCCGACCTGCGCGCAGATGCTCGCCGATCTCGGCGCCGACGTCATCAAGATCGAGAAGCCTGGCAGCGGCGACGACACCCGCGGCTTCGCGCCGCCGGTCATGCCAGGCACCGGCGAAAGCGCCTATTTCGTCGGGGTGAACCGCAACAAGCGGTCGGTGACGCTCGACATCGCCAAGCCCGAGGGCCAGGCGCTGGCGCTGCGGCTGATCGCGCAATGCGACATCCTGGTGGAGAACTTCAAGGTCGGCGCGCTCGCCAGATACGGCCTGGGCTACGAGCAGCTCCACGCACAATTCCCTGGCCTGATCTACTGCTCGATCACCGGCTTCGGGCAGACCGGGCCATACGCCCCGCGCCCCGGCTACGACAGCCTGGTGCAGGCGATGGGTGGCGTGATGAGCCTGACCGGCGAACCGGACGGCCTGCCGCAGAAGGTCGGCGTGCCGGTCGCCGACCTGTTCGCCGGCCTCTATGGCTGCATTGGCATCCTCGCCGCGCTGCGCCACCGCGAGGCGACCGGGCAGGGCCAGCAGGTCGATATCGGCATGCTCGACACCCATGTCGCCTGGCTCGCCAACCAGGGCATGAACTATCTCGCGACCGACGAAAATCCGCCGCGCCTGGGCAACCAGCATCCCAACATCGTGCCCTACCAGGTGTTCCCGACCGAGGACGGCCATATCGTCCTGTCGATCGGCAACGACCCCACCTTCAAGCGTTTCTGCGAGAGTTTCGGCCTCGAGCACCTGCTTGCCGACGCCCGCTTCGCCACCAACGCCGCCCGCGTCGAGAACCGCAAGCTGGTCACCGACACGCTCACCCCGGTGATGCAGCGCCACCCGACGCAATACTGGGTGGAGCGGCTGGAGGCGCTGAAGATCGGCTGCGGCCCGATCAACAAGCTGTCCGAGGTATTCGCCGACCCGCATGTCCAGGCCCGCGGCGTGGTGGTGGAGATGCCGCACGGCGCGGACGGGCAGGGCAGGGTGAAGGTCATCGCCAACCCGGTGCGCCTGTCGGAAACCCCGGCCGACTACCGGCTCGGGCCGCCGCTGCTGGGCCAGCACACCGATGCGGTGCTGTCCGAGCGGCTCGGGCTCGATGCCGCGGCACTCGCCGGGCTGCGCGCCAAGGGCGTGATCTGATGGCGACGCCGCGCGCCGGCGCGGTCCGCTACATGCTGGGCGGCGCCTTCCATGCGATGGCCTTCACGGAATGGGGCGCGCCCGACGCGCCGCCGGTCGTGTGCGTCCATGGCCTGACCCGCAACGGTCGTGATTTCGATCCGCTGGCCGAGGCCCTCGCGTCGCGCTTCCGCGTCATCTGCCCGGACCTGCCGGGGCGCGGCGCCTCCGACTGGCTGCCCGACCCCAGCCTCTACCAGCCGCAGCAATACGGCGTGGCGCTCAGCCATCTGCTGGCGGTCATCGGCCGGCCGGTCGCCTGGGTCGGCACCTCGCTCGGCGGCGTCTGCGGCCTCGGGATCGCCGCCGCCCCGGGCCAGCCGATCACGCGGATGGTGATGAACGACATCGGCCCCTTCATCCCCGGCGCCGCCCTGCGCCGCATCCGCGACTACTTGGCGATCGCCGCCGACACACCCGCGCTGTCCGGCTTCCCCGACCTCGCCGCGCTCGAGGAGCATCTGCGGCTGATCCATGCCCCGTTCGGCGCACTGGCCGATGCGCAATGGGCGCATCTCGCCCGCCACTCCGCCCGCCGGCTGCCGGATGGCCGGCTGGCACTCGCCTACGACCCGGCGATCGGCGACCCGATCCGGGCCACCGAGCCCGAGGATGTCGCCCTGTGGCCGCTCTGGGCCGCGCTGACCATTCCCGTCCTCGTGGTGCGCGGCGAGAGCAGCGACCTCCTGCTGCCCGAGACGCTGGAGCAGATGCAGGCCCGGCCCGGAACCCAGGCGCATATCGTCGCCGGCGCCGGCCACGCGCCGGCGCTGATGGACCGACCCACCATCGACGTGATCGCCCGCTTCCTAGCGGCATGATCCCATCGCCGCCGCCGCAGGCCGTGCATCTGTCGTTCGAGCCCGGGCCCTACCGCATGGCGATGGGCCTGATCGCGCTGCCGGAAACCGAGCTGATCGAGCTTGACGACCGCTACGGCGAGGAAATGCCGCAGCGCCGTGCCTTGCTCGCCGACCGGCCGCAGGACGTGTTCGCCGCCGTCCCCGGCTCCGAGGCCGCCCGGCAGGAGACGCTGGACCGGCTCGCCGCCTATCTGCCGGCCCGCTTCCCCGCCTGGTTCGCCCGGGAGGGCGCCCGCCTGCACAATCGTTTGACCGGCGAAACCTGGGATCTGGCCGATCTTCCGGCCGATCCGCTGATCGTCGCCGCCCGGCTCGTGCAGGAGGATCTGTGCATCGTCGAGGCCGACGCGGCCGGTGCGATCCTGCTCACGGCCGGCGTGGTCTGCTTCCCCAGCCGCTGGCGGCTCACCGAGAAGATCGGCCGCCCTTTGCCCATGGTGCATGAACGGGTGCCGTTCTACGGCGACCGCCTCGCCCGCCCGGTCGATCGCTTCATGGCCATGGTCAAGCCGGGCCGGCTCGCCATGCGGTTGAACTGGTCGATGATGGACGACCCCGCGCTGTTCCAGCCCGGCGGCAAGTTCCGCACCGCGCACAACGCGGCCATTACGCTCGAGAATGCCGGCGAGCGGCTGTTCGTCCGGGTCGAGCGCCAGACGCTGAGCAGACTGACGGCCAGCGCGGCCGTGCTGTTCACCATCCGGGTGCATGTCTACCCGCTGGTACAAATCGCCGCCCGCCCCGCCATCGCCGCGCGGCTGGCCGACGCGGTGCGCGCCCTGCCGCCGGAAGCCAGTCATTACAAGAGCTTGCCGCCGTTCCGCGACGCGATGCTGGCCTATCTTGATCGCCGCGGCGCCTGATCGGTCCGGGCCGGTCGCAGCCGTTTGACCGACCGGGGGTCGCATCCGAAGTCCATGCAGCCACGTATCGAGAGACATGACGTGGAGCGCATAGCGACCACGCCCCGCCGAGACCAATTCGCCGGTGTCGCGTGATGGGGTTCACATCACGGTGCCGCGAAACAGGGTTAAGGCTCCTCGCGATGACGACGATCCGGACAAAACTCATGGCCGCTGCCCTCGCGTTTTCCGCGCTTGCCTCGTATCCGGCCGCCGCACAGCGGTCGGGAAACCCGGTCGGCTCCTGGCTGACCGAGGGCGGCCACGGCGTGATCCGGATCGAGGCGTGCGCGCAGGGTCTGTGCGGAGAAATCGTCGGCATCGAGCGAAAGCCCGGCGAGCCGATGCCGACGGATCGTTCCGGCCGGTCGCAGTGCGGCCTGACCATCCTGATCAGCTCGGCCGACATCAAGTCGGGCATCTCGATGGGCCACATCACCGACCCGCGCGACGGCAAGACCTACGACGCCCAGCTTTGGCTCGACGGCAACGGCAACCTGCATCTGCGCGGCTATCTCGGCGTGCCTTTGCTGGGCAAGACCCAGGTCTGGAAGCCCTTCATGGGCCATATCGCCAGCGATTGCCGGTTCACATGAGCCGGCCGGGACAAACGCAGCCGGTTCGTGCAAGCGCCGACCGGCGTTCATGAACGACCATTCCTGAAAAAGAAGGAGCATGTCGTGATGTTCACCCTTTCGACCCATCGTGACGCCACCGCTGCCCGCGGCCTCGGCCGGCGCTCCCTGCTCGGCCTCGCAATGCTCGCCGCAGCCGCTCCGCTGCTCGTCAGCGGCGCGCACGCCGACACCGCCCCTGCTGCCGATGCCGCCGCGACCATCCGGCGTCTCAATGACGCGTTGCTCGCCGCGATGAAGGCCGGGAAGCAAACCAGCTTCCAGGCGCGCTATCAGATGCTCGCGCCAGCGGTCGAGCAGGCCTTCGACCTGCCGGCGGTGCTGGCGGTGTCGGTCGGCCCGCGCTGGTCCAGCCTGCCCGCCGCCCAGCAGGACAGCCTGCTCACCGCGTTCCGGCGCTACACCGTCGCCAGCTACGTCGCCAACTTCAACAGCTACGACGGACAGACCTTCAGCGTCTCGCCGGACGTGCGCAGCCTCGGCGACGGGGAGGTGGTGGTGCAGAGTCATATCGCCTCGAACGGCGGCGATGCGACCGATCTGGGCTACGTGATGAAGCAGACGGCGGACGGGTGGAAGGTGGTCGACGTGCTCGCCGACGGCACCATCAGCCGGGTGGCGGTGCAGCGGTCGGATTTCCGCAGCGTGCTCTCGAGCGGCGGCGGCCAGGCCCTGCTGGCGCGCCTGCAGGCCAAGACCTCCGACCTGTCGGGCGGCACCCTCGCCTGAGCTCCGGCGCCTGATCCCTGACCGCGGTCAGCGGCGCCCCGCCACGAAGCGGGCGAAGGCCCGCAGCGTGGCCTGGGAGACGTGATGCTCGATCCCCTCGGCGTCCTGCTCGGCCGCTTCCGACGGGACGCCGACGGCGATCAGCAGATCGACCACCAGCCGGTGCCGGGCGCGGACCCGGTCGGCCAGCGCCTCGCCCTCGCGCGTCAGGAACACCCCACGGTACGGCTTGGCAACCGCCAGCCCCTCGCGCTTGAGCCGGCCGATCGTCTTGATCGCGGTGGCGTGGGAAACGCCCAGCCGGCGCGCGATGTCGGTCGGCCGCGCCTCGCCGCTGGACGCCAGCAGGTCGGCGATCAGCTCGACGTAGTCCTCCAGCAGCGCGGTCGATTGCGCCGTGCGTGCCTTGCCGAATCGCTTCGCCTGGGTCGGTTCAGTGGGCAGAACCGACGCCGGCCGCGCGTGCACTGGAGCAGACGTCACGGCGCCATCCCTGTTGGTTCCGGGACGGGACCATGACGCGCGGCTAAGGGCCGATCAAGGGCAGCGATAGGCCGGCCGTCTGCGCCAGCAAAACGACGTTGAGGAACAGCACCAGCACCGTGGCCAGGGTGGCGGCGATCCGCACCGCGCGGCGGTTGACGAAGTCGCCCATCACCTTGCGCCGGCCGGTCAGCACCAGCAGCGCGATCATCGGTACCGGCAGCACCATGCTCAGCACCACCTGGCTCACCACCAGCGCCTCGGTCGAATCGACCCCGAGTGCCACGACGATCAGTGCCGGCACCATCGTCACCACCCGCCGGAGCCATAGCGGGATCCGGAAGCCGACGAAGTCCTGCATGATGACCTGCCCCGCCATCGTGCCCACCACCGAACTCGACACGCCCGAGGCGAGCAGCGCCACCATGAACACCATGCCCGCGCCGGCACCCAGCAGCGGCACCAGCGTGTGATATGCGGTCTCGATCTGGGCGACGTCGGCGTGCCCCACATGAAACACGGCGGCGGCCACCGCCAGCATCGCCATGTTCACGAGGCCCGCAAGGCCGAGTGCGACGATGACCTCCCGGTTCGAGTAGCCGAGAATGCGGCGCCGGTCGGCATCGTTGCTTGCCGGTATGCGATGCTGCACCAGGCTTGAATGCAGGTAGATCGCGTGCGGCATCACCGTGGCGCCGACGATGCCCACCGCCAGCACCACGCTGTCCGGCCCGGCCAGCTGCGGCACGACGGAATGAAACGCGAAGGCGGCCCAGTCGGGCGGCGCGATCGCCATCTGGATCAGGTAGCAGACGCTGATGATCGCGACGAACCCGGCAATCACCATCTCGATCAGTCGAAAGCCGCGGCTCTGCAGCGTCAGGATCGCCAGGGTCGCGACGAAGGTGATCAGCAGGCCGACCGTCAGGCTCAGGCCGAACAGCAGCGACAGGCCGATCGCGGCGCCCAGCGTCTCGGCCAGATCGGTCGCCATCGCGGCGATCTCGCTGACCACCCACATCGCCAGCACCAGCGGGCGCGGAAAATGCAGCCGGCAGAGTTCCGGCAGGCTGTGATCGGTGACGATGCCCACCTTGGCCGACAGCGCCTGGAACAGCATTGCCAGCACGTTTGCGAGCACGACGACCCACAGCAGCAGGTAGCCGAACTGCGCGCCGCCCTGGATGTTGGTCGCGAAATTGCCCGGATCGATATAGGCGATCGAGGCGATGATGGCGGGTCCGGCGAAGGGCAGAAAGCCGCGCACACCGCGCCGCCGCCCGGCCAGCACCTCGCCTGCCGCTCGGCGCGTGCCGTCTGTCAGCGTGTCGCTGCGGGATAGAACCTGCTCCATGCACCCTCGGCCATATAGTGAACCAGTGGGAGCATGATGTAGCCTTGGCTACACTTTTGGCAAGCCATGACAAGAAAACGTCATGCGGCGTTGGATTTGGGATCTAGCCGCGCAGCAGCCGCGCGGCCTCCGGCGCGAAATAGGTCAGCACGCCGTTGGCGCCGGCGCGCTTGAACGCCATCAGGCTCTCCAGCATCGCCTTGTGGTGATCGAGCCAGCCGTTGCGCACCGCGGCCATGATCATCGCGTACTCGCCGGACACCTGGTAGGCGAAGGTCGGCACGCCGAAGCGCGCCTTCACCCGGTGCACCACGTCCAGATACGGCAGGCCGGGCTTGACCATCACCATGTCGGCGCCCTCCAGCAGGTCCATCTCGACCTCGCGCAGCGCCTCGTCGGTGTTGGCCGGGTCCATCTGATAGGTGCGCTTGTCGCCCTTCAGCACGCCGCCCGAGCCCAGCGCATCGCGGAACGGCCCATAGAACGCGCTCGCGTATTTGGCGGCGTAGCTCATGATCCGGGTATCGATCATCCCGGCCTCGTCCAGCGCCGTGCGGATCGCACCGACCCGCCCGTCCATCATGTCGGACGGCGCGATCACGTCGATCCCGGCCTCGGCCTGGTTCAGCGCCTGTCGCACCAGGATCGCCACCAACTCGTCATTGGCCACGTAGCCATCGCGGATCACCCCGTCATGGCCATGATCGGTATAGGGATCCAGGGCGACGTCGCCCACCAGTCCCAGATCGGGGAATGCCTGCTTCAGCAGTCGCGCCGCGCAGCACATCAGGTTCTCCGGATTGCCCGAACTCGGTGCCTTCCGCGTTCTTCTTCTCGGCCGGGGTCGCCGGGAACAGCGCGATCGCCGGCACGCCCAGTTCGGCAACCGGCGCGACATGCGCCACCAGCCGGTCCAGCGTCACGCGGTCGACCCCCGGCATCGAGCCGACCGGCGTGGTCAGCCCCCTGCCTTCGATGATGAAGATCGGCCAGATCAGGTCGTCCACCGACAGCGTGTTCTCGGCTACCAGCCGGCGGGTCCAGCCGTCGCGGCGGTTGCGGCGCAGCCGGGTTGCTGGAAAACGACCGACGCTCATGCCACCACTCCCTCCCGGCCCAATGGGCATGAATATGACGGAACGCCGGCGCCTGCAAAGCAACGCTGATCGTTTGGGCCCCGGCTGAACGTTTGTGACCTGCACGCCTCATGCTATGCCCGTTTCCTAGCCGTCGCGCCCCGAGGATGACCATGAACGAGCAATCGCCCGCCGCCAGCCTGCAGCGGTTCTTCACCGCGCCCCTGGCCGAGACGGACCCGGAGATCGCCGCCGCGATCGGCGCCGAGCTGCACCGCCAGCAGGACGGGATCGAGCTGATCGCCAGCGAGAACATGGTCTCCGCCGCGGTGCTGGAGGCGCAGGGTTCGGTGCTGACCAACAAATACGCCGAGGGCTATCCCGGCCGCCGCTACTACGGCGGCTGCGTCTATGTGGACGTCGCCGAGACCCTCGCGATCGAGCGCGCCAGGCAGCTGTTCGACTGCGCCTTCGCCAACGTCCAGCCGCATTCGGGCGCCCAGGCCAACCAGGCGGTGTTCCTGGCTCTGCTCAACGCCGGCGACACCATCCTGGGCATGAGCTTCGCCGCCGGCGGCCACCTGACGCACGGGGCGGCGCCCAACCTGTCCGGCAAATGGTTCCGCGCCGTGCAGTACGGCGTGCGCGCGCGACGACGGGCTGCTCGACTACGAGGAGCTCGAGCAGCTGGCCCGCGCCGAGAAGCCGAAGCTCATCATCGCCGGCGGCTCGGCCTATCCGCGCGTCATCGACTTCGCCCGCATCCGCCGGGTGGCCGACGAGGTCGGCGCCTACTTCATGGTCGACATGGCGCATTTCGCGGGTCTGGTCGCCGCCGGCCTGTTCCCCAGCCCGCTGCCGCACGCCCACGTGGTCACCACCACGACGCACAAGACGCTGCGCGGCCCGCGCGGCGGCATGGTGCTGTCGAACGACCCCGATCTGGGCAAGAAGATCAACTCGGCGGTTTTCCCTGGCCTGCAGGGCGGGCCCGCTGATGCACGTCATCGCCGGCAAGGCGGTGGCGTTCGCCGAGGCGCTGCGCCCCGAATTCCGCGCCTACCAGAAAGCGGTCGCCGAAAACGCCAAGGTGCTTGCCGCCACGCTGATGGAGCAGGGGCTCGCTATCGTCACCGGCGGCACCGACTGCCACCTGATGCTGGTCGATCTGCGGCCCAAGCGCGCCACCGGCAAGCGCCGCCGAGGCCACCTCGAGCGCGCCCACATCACCGCCAACAAGAACGCCATCCCCTTCGACCCCGAAAAGCCGGCGATCACGTCCGGCATCCGCCTCGGCACCCCGGCCGCCACCACGCGCGGCTTCGGCCCGGCCGAGTTTCGCGAGGTCGGCCTGATGATCGCCGAGGTGCTTGACGGCCTCGCCGGCTCCAACGACGGCACCAACGCGGCCGCCGAGCAGGCGGTGGGCGCCCGCGTCCAGGCGCTCTGCGCCCGCTTTCCGATCTACCGGGGGCGCTAGGCCCGTGGTTCCGGGATCACGGACGACCTGAATGCGCTGCCCGTTCTGCGGCCACGAAGATACGCAAGTGAAGGACAGCCGGCCCACCGAGGACGGCTCGGCGATCCGCCGCCGCCGGTCCTGCGGCAATTGCGGCCAGCGTTTCACCACCATCGAGCGCATCCAGCTGCGCGAGCTGACCGTCGTGAAATCCGACCAGCGCCGCGTTCCCTTCGACCGCGACAAGCTCGCCCGCTCGATCCGCATCGCGCTGCGCAAGCGCCCGGTCCAGGAGGAGCGGATCGAGCGCATCGTCAACGGCATCGTCCGCCAGCTCGAGGCGAGCGGCGAGAGCGACATCCCCAGCAAGCAGATCGGCGAGCTGGTGATGGACACGCTGCGCGAGGTCGATCCCGTCGCCTATGTCCGTTTCGCCAGCGTCTACCGCAATTTCCGTGAGGCCAAGGATTTCGAGGACTTCCTGGGGTCGCTCGGCGAGACCACATAGGCCGGGCGATGGAACCCGCGCCGCCCGATCCGGTTGCCGACCGCGCGCATATGCGCGCCGCTCTGGCCCTGGCGCGGCGCGGCCTGGGCAACACCTGGCCCAACCCGGCGGTCGGCTGCGTCATCGTCCATGACGGGTTGGTGGTCGGCCGTGGCGTCACCGCGCCGGGCGGCCGCCCGCACGCCGAGGCGGCGGCCCTCGCTATGGCCGGCGCGGCGGCGCGCGATGCGACCGCCTATGTCACGCTCGAGCCCTGCGCGCATGTCGGCCGCACGCCGCCCTGCGCCGACGCGCTGATCGCCGCCGGCCTCGCGCGCGTCGTCGTCGCCATGCGCGACCCCGACCCGCGGGTGAACGGCGCCGGCCTCGATCGCATCCGCGCCGCCGGCATCGCCGTGCAGGAAGGGCTGCTCGCCGAGGACGCCGCCGACCTCGCCGCCGGCTTCGTGCTCCGCGTCGTGCAACACCGGCCGATGGTGACGCTGAAGCTGGCTTCCACGCTCGATGGCCGCATCGCGACCCGTGGCGGCGAAAGCCGCTGGATCACCGCCGAGCCGGCACGCCGCATGGCGCACGCGCTGCGCGGCCGGCACGACGCCATCCTGGTCGGCGTCGGCACGGTGCTTGCCGACGACCCCGACCTGACCTGCCGCATCCCCGGTTTCCGACCGACGCCCCTGGTCCGCGTCGTCGCCGACTGCGCATCTGCGCACCCCGTTGCGCGCGCGCCTGATGGCGACGGCGCACGACGTGCCGACCTGGATGCTGGTGCGCGCCGGCTCCAGCCCCGACCGCGTCGCGGCGTTCGACCGAACTCGGCGCCGTGCTGCACGAAGTCGCCGGCAGCGAGGCCGGCATCGACCTGACGGCGGCCCTCGCGGTGCTGGCCGAGGCCGGGATCACCCGCCTGCTGGTCGAGGGCGGTGCGAAGATCGCCGCCGCCCTGCTGCGTGACGGTCTGGTGGACCGGGTCGCCTGGTTCCACGCCCCCGGCGTCATGGGTGGCGATGGCTGGCCGGCGGCCCAGGCCTTCGGCGTCGAGCACCTCGCCGCCATGCCGCGCTTCACCCGTCACCGCTCGACACCGATCGGCGACGACATGCTCACCGAACTGCGCAGGATCGCCTGAATGTTCACCGGCATCATCACCGCCCTCGGCACCGTGCGCGAGATCATCCCCATCGGCGACGGCCGCGACATGCGCATGGTCATCGCCGCCCCCTGGCCCGACACCGCCCAGATCGCCATCGGCGCCTCGATCGCCTGCTCGGGCTGCTGCCTGACCGCGATCGAGGTCGGTGCCGACTGGTTCGCCGTCGAAGCCTCGGCCGAGACACTGTCGCTCACCACCATCGGCACCTGGCGCGTCGGCTCGCAGGTCAACCTGGAACGCTCGTTGCGCGTCGGCGATGAACTCGGCGGCCACCTCGTCGCCGGCCATGTCGACGGTCTCGGCGAAACGGTGTCGGCCGTGCCCGAAAACGGCTCCACGCGCTGGCGCTTCCGCGTCCCCGACCGCCTCGCCCCCTTCATCGCCGCCAAGGGCAGCGTCGCGGTGAACGGGGTGTCGCTGACGGTGAACGACGTCCAGGGCAGCGGCTTCGGGGTGAACATCATCCCGCACACCGCCGCGGTGACCAGCTTCGGCACATTGCAGCCCGGCGATCCGGTGAATATCGAGATCGACACGCTTGCGCGCTATGTTGCGCGATTGGCGGAGTTCCGGTGATGCACGATTTCAAGATGGCCAACCTCTCGCAGTACCTCTCCAGCGCCGAGGAACTGATCGAGGAGGCGCGCAACGGCCGGATGTTCATCCTGGTCGACGACGAGGACCGCGAGAACGAGGGCGACCTCGTCATCCCCGCCCAGTTCGCCACCCCCGACGCCATCAACTTCATGGCGCGGCACGCGCGCGGCCTGATCTGTCTCGCGATGACCCAGCAGCGCGTCGAGCAGCTTGGCCTGCCGCTGATGAGCCAGTCCAACGGCTCGCGCCACCAGACCGCCTTCACCGTCTCGATCGAGGCGCGGGAGGGGGTCACGACGGGCATCTCCGCCGCCGACCGCGCGCACACCGTCGCCGTCGCGATCAATCCGGAGAACGGCCGCGACGACATCACCACGCCGGGGCACATCTTCCCGCTGGTGGCGCGGGAGGGCGGTGCGCTGGTCCGCGCCGGCCATACCGAGGCGGCTGTGGACCTCGCCCGCCTCGCCGGCCTTAATCCGGCCGGCGTGATCTGCGAGATCATGAACGACGACGGCACCATGGCCCGGCTGCCGGACCTGGTGACCTTCGCGCAGCGCCACAACCTCAAGCTCGGCACCATCGCCGACCTGATCGGCCATCGCCGTCGCACCGAGCGGCTGGTCCGCCGCGTCTCCGAAGGCAGCTTCAAGCACGTTGCCGGCGGCACCTGGCAGGCGCTGGTCTATGCCAACACCGTCGAATACATGGAGCATCTGGTGCTGCTGAAGGGCGACGTCACGGCGCCCGGGCCGCTGCTGGTGCGGATGCACCAGATCGACCTGCTGGACGACATGACCGGCGGCCCGCACTGGATCAGCATGCACAACGCGATGCGCATGATCGCAGACCAGGGCCGCGGCGCGCTGGTGCTGATCCGCGAGCACCGCGCGACCGCCCTCTCCGAGCGCGTCGGCAAGCTGGCCGATGCCCCGCGCCGCCCGCCGGGCGAGTTGCGCGACTACGGCATCGGCGCGCAGATCCTGCTGGATCTCGGCGTTCGGGACATGGTGCTGCTGTCGAACACCCGCCGCACCATCGTCGGCCTGGAAGGCTACGGCCTCAACATCGTCGATCAGCGCGCGATCGAGGAGCCGCTCGGCGAATGAGCACCGAGGACGCCCCGCTTCCCGCCGCCCCGCGCGTGCCGGGCCTGCCGCCGCATCTTCTGGTGGTGCGCGCGCCCTACTACCGCGACGTGGTGGATGGGCTGCTGCATGGCGCCGAGCGCATCCTCCGCGAAGCCCGCGCGACCTTCGACGTGGTGGACGTCGCCGGCGCGTTCGAGCTCCCACAGGCGATCCGGATTGCGCTGCGCGCGGACCAGCGCTTCGACGGCTTCGTCGCGCTGGGCTGCGTGGTGCGCGGCGAGACCGACCACTACGCGTTCATCTGCCAGGCCACGATGGACGGCATGATGAACGTCGCGCTGACCTACGCGCTCGCCCTCGGCACCGGGCTGCTCACGGTGGACACCATCGAGCAGGCGCGCGCCCGCTCCGGCCAGGACGGCCATAACAAGGGCGCCGAAGCCGCCGCCGCGGCGCTGATGCAGATTGCCGCCGCCCGCCGCCTGGGCGCCACGTGATGGCCACCGTGCCCGCCTCGCGCGGCAAGGGGCGGCCGCGCACCGGCTCGCGCGTCGCCGCCGTGCAGGCGCTGTTCCAAAGCGAGCAGGCCGGCGACAACCCCGAAACGGTCATCGACCAGTTCGTGCGCCATCGCCTCGGCGCGATGCCCGGTCAGGCCGCCGAGGGCTTCGACGATGGCCGCGTGCGCGCCGTGGAGGTGCCGCTGTTCGGCCGCATCGTGCGCGAGGCGGTCGCGCGCCAGGACACGATCGACCGGATGCTGGTCGAGGCGCTGCCGCCGCAATGGCCGCTCGCCCGGATCGACCCGGTGCTGCGCGCCGTGATGCGCGCCGGCGGCGCCGAGTTGATGATGGCCGACGGCCCGCCCGCCCGCGTCGTTATCAGCGAGTATCTCGACATCGCACACGGCTTCTTCGTGGGCGAGGAGCCGGGCATGGCGAACGGCGTTCTCGACCGGCTCGCGCATCTCCTCCGGCCCGCCGAGTTCGAGACCTGACGGCGCCGGCCCTGCCCGGCGAATTCGACCTGATCGCCCGGCACTTCCGCCGGCTGGCCGGCCCCGGCGCCCTGGATCTCGCCGACGACGCCGCCCTGCTGGTGCCGCCCGCTGGGCGGGAGCTGGTGCTCTCGGCCGACGCGATGGTGGCCGGGGTGCATTTCCTGCCCGACGATCCGCCGGACCTGATCGGGCGCAAGCTGCTCCGCGTGAACCTCTCCGACATCGCCGCCAAGGGGGCGGTGCCGCTCGGCTACCTGATGACGGTCTCGGCGCCGCGCGGCATCCCCGATGCCTGGTTTGCCGGCTTCGTCGACGGGCTGCTCGCGGATCAGGTGGAATTCGCCATCACGCTGCTCGGCGGCGACACCACGGCGACCCCCGGGCCGCTCTCGCTGTCCCTGACAATCATCGGCCACGTCGCCCCCGGGGGGATGGTTCGCCGGGGCGGCGCGCGGCCCGGCGATGGCGTCTGGGTCAGCGGCACGATCGGCGATGGCGCGCTGGGTCTGGCCGTCGCCCAGGGCCGCCTGGCGGATCCGACCGGCCATCTGCTGGGCCGTTACCGCCTGCCGCGGCCGCGCCTCGGCCTGCCGCTCGCCGGCCTCGCCGCCGCGGCGATGGACGTGTCCGACGGGCTGGTGCAGGACCTCGGCCATCTCTGCCGCGCCGGCGGCCTCGGTGCCGAGATCGAGGCGGCCGCCGTGCCTTTGTCGGACCCGGCCCGCGGCGCCGGCGCTGCGTGGCTGGCCACGTGCCTCACCGGCGGCGACGACTACGAGCTGCTGCTGGCGGTCCCGCCGGCGCAGGAGGCGGCCCTGACGCGAGCCGCCACCGCCGCCGGCATCCCGCTCGCCCGCATAGGCCGCTTCCATGCCGGCGCGCCCGTCGTCACGGTCGCCGGGCCCGACGGCGCGCCGCTGATCCTGCCGAAGGGCGGCTGGAGCCATTTCTGAACCCTGACCGGCGAGGCGGCATGCGGTTGGTGCGCTGGTGGCGGCTGCGACGCTATGGCACGGTCCGCTCCGCCGTATCCCCGTCGTGGCGGCGGGCATCGGCCGGAACTCTGCGTATGCAAAGGAGCGGCATGTCATGAGCCTCGCAGGCAAGGTGGCGCTGGTCACCGGCTCGACCAGCGGGATCGGCGAGGGCATCGCCCGGGCGCTGGCGGCCGCAGGTGCCGCGGTGATGCTGAACGGCTTCGGCGACGCCGCCCGGATCGAGGCGCTGCGCGCCGACATCGCCAGCGAGCATGGCGTCAGGGTCGGCTATTCCGACGCCGACATCAGCAATGCCGACGCGATCGCCGCAATGGTCGCCAAGACGCAGTCCGAACTCGGCTCGCTCGACATCCTGGTCAACAATGCCGGCATCCAGTTCACGGCCCCGGTCGAGGAATTCCCGGTGGCGAAATGGGACGCCATCATCGCGATCAACCTCTCCGGCGTGTTCCACGGGATGCGCTGCGCGATCCCGGGGATGAAGCGGAAGGGCTGGGGCCGGATCATCAACATCGCCTCGGCGCACGGCCTGGTCGCCAGCCCGCTCAAGGTCGCCTATGTCGCGGCCAAGCACGGCGTGGTGGGCATGACCAAGGTGGCGGCGATCGAGCTGGCCAATGACGGCATCACCGTCAACGCGATCTGCCCGGGCTGGGTGCTGACGCCGCTGGTGCAGAAGCAGCTCGAGGATCGGGCGAAGCAGAAGGGCAGCACGGTCGAGCAGGAAACCCATGCCTTCGTCACCGAAAAGCAGCCGATGGCGCAGTTTTCCACGCCTGAGCAGATCGGCGCCCTGACGGTGTTCCTCTGCTCGGATGCCGCCAGGACAATGACCGGCACGCCCGTGTCGATCGACGGCGGCTGGGTCGCCGGCTGATGGCGGGACCCCACCATGGATGAGTCCGCCCGCTTCACCGCGATGATGCTGCGCTCCGCCGAGCTCAAGCGGCGGATCGCCACCGAACTGGCCGGCCCGGTCCTCGCGGTCGTCGCTGCCTGCGAGGCCGCCTACCGCAGCGGGGGCAAGCTGATGTTCTGCGGCAACGGCGGCTCGGCCGCCGACAGCCAGCACTTCGCCACGGAAATGCTGATCCGGCTGCGCGGGTCGGTCGAGCGCGCCTCCTTCCCGGCGCTGGCACTGACGCTCGATCCGGCGATGCTCACCGCCTGCGGCAACGACTACGGCTACGAGCGGGTGTTCGAGCGCCCGCTGCGCGGCCTGGGGCGTGCCGGCGACGTGCTGTTCGGCATCACCACTTCGGGTCGCTCGCCCAGCGTGGTGCGCGCGCTGGCGGCGGCGCGGGAGATGGGCATCGTCACCGTCGGCCTGCTCGGCGGCACCGGCGCGCCGGCCATCGCCGAATGCGACCATGTGCTGCTGGTGCCGGATGCCGAGACGGCGCGCATCCAGGAATGCCACATCGCACTCGGCCACGCGGTCCTCGAATTGCTCGAGGATCGGCTGGTCGCGCGGCCGCTGCCGGCGGCGCTGCCGGTGTGAGCATCCTGCTGACCGGGGCGG
>CAVZSZ010000003.1:757500-927500 GCA_963778105.1 uncultured Pseudomonadota bacterium
GTAATAGCTCACTGGTCTAATAGAAATCCTGCGCCGAAAATGTAACGGGGCTCAAGCCACGTACCGAAGCTGCGGGTTCGTCTTCGGACGAGCGGTAGCGGAGCGTTCCGTAAGCCCGTGAAGGCATACCCGTGAGGGGTGCTGGAGGTATCGGAAGTGCGAATGCTGACATGAGTAGCGACAAACAGAGTGAGAAACTCTGTCGCCGAAAGTCCAAGGGTTCCTGCGCAAGGTTAATCCGCGCAGGGTGAGCCGGCCCCTAAGGCGAGGGCGAAAGCCGTAGTCGATGGGAACCAGGTGAATATTCCTGGGCCTGCCAGAAGTGACGGACGAAAGTTGTTGTCGGGGCTTATCGGATTGTCCCGGCTTTACGATCGTTCCAGGAAACAGCTCTGGCGTATAGACCGTACCCGAAACCGACACAGGTGGACTGGTAGAGCATACCAAGGCGCTTGAGAGAACGATGCCGAAGGAACTAGGCAAATTGCTCGCGTAACTTCGGGATAAGCGAGACCCGTCGGTGGGCAACCATTGGCGGGTGGCACAGAGCAGGGGGTAGCGACTGTTTAGTAAAAACACAGGGCTCTGCGAAGTCGAGAGACGACGTATAGGGTCTGACGCCTGCCCGGTGCCGGAAGGTTAAGAGGAGGGGTGCAAGCACCGAATTGAAGCCCCGGTAAACGGCGGCCGTAACTATAACGGTCCTAAGGTAGCGAAATTCCTTGTCGGGTAAGTTCCGACCTGCACGAATGGCGTAACGACTTCCCCACTGTCTCCGGCATCGGCTCAGCGAAATTGAATTCCCCGTGAAGATGCGGGGTACCCGCGGTCAGACGGAAAGACCCTATGAACCTTTACTGCAGCTTTGCAGTGGCATTAGGAGAGGGCTGTGTAGGATAGGTGGGAGGCATTGAAGCCGGGGCGCTAGCTCAGGTGGAGCCACCCTTGAAATACCACCCTGACCTCTTCTGATGTCTAACCGCGACCGGTCAGCCCGGTCCGGGACCCTGCATGGTGGGCAGTTTGACTGGGGCGGTCGCCTCCCAAACAGTAACGGAGGCGCGCGATGGTGGGCTCAGGCCGGTCGGACATCGGCTGCTGAGTGCAATGGCATAAGCCCGCCTGACTGCGAGAGCGACAGCTCGAGCAGAGACGAAAGTCGGCCATAGTGATCCGGTGGTCCCGCGTGGAAGGGCCATCGCTCAACGGATAAAAGGTACTCTAGGGATAACAGGCTGATCTCCCCCAAGAGTCCACATCGACGGGGAGGTTTGGCACCTCGATGTCGGCTCATCACATCCTGGGGCTGGAGCAGGTCCCAAGGGTTCGGCTGTTCGCCGATTAAAGTGGTACGTGAGCTGGGTTTAGAACGTCGTGAGACAGTTCGGTCCCTATCTGCCGTGGGTGTTGGAGACTTGCGAGGCGCTGTCCCTAGTACGAGAGGACCGGGATGGACGCACCTCTGGTGTACCGGTTGTCGCGCCAGCGGCACCGCCGGGTAGCTATGTGCGGACGGGATAACCGCTGAAAGCATCTAAGCGGGAAACCCCCCTCAAAACCAGGTCTCCCAGGGGCAACCCAGGAGGGCCGTGATAGACCATCACGTCGATAGGCCGGGTGTGGAAGCGCAGCGATGCGCGAAGCTGACCGGTCCTAATCGCCCGACAGGCTCAAGATCATCCCACCATCCACAGCATGCATCCGTCCACCGATCGACGCCGCAGACGCTCCGCGGACCATCGATCGCTCGGAAGCACGCCAAGGCCGGCCACCCGACACCGCACAAAACCAGTCGCAGCTGCACCGCAGCACACCACGCACCAGAACCCCTCACACCCATCCCAGGGGCGGTCGGTCGCGACGCTTGCGGATGGGTTGGACGACCTGGTGGCCATGGCGGGGTGCCTGCACCCGATCCCATCCCGAACTCGGCCGTGAAATCCCCCAGCGCCCATGGTACCTGTGCCCCAAGGCACGGGAGAGTAGGTCGCCGCCAGGTCCTCCAACCCATCCCCAAAACCACCCAACCAACAATCACCCACGCGGGGTGGAGCAGCCCGGTAGCTCGTCAGGCTCATAACCTGAAGGCCGCAGGTTCAAATCCTGCCCCCGCAACCAAATTACCTCGCAGCGCCAAGCCTTCGGCACTCGTCTCGTCAGGATCGTCGGGCGTCGGCGATCCGGTCACAGTCAGTACCGCACCGCCCAAGTGAGCGACGGACCCAGAATCTTCGATCGCACAACCGTGCGCCAACACCGGGAGCGCGCGGCGCCCCTCGTTCGGCGGGTTCGTCCGATCCTGCAGGAAACCGCCGAACGACTGATCGATCGGCTGGATGACACGACAATCCGGTTTGCCACCGCTCTCGATCTGGGAGGGCGCGGCGTGGTTGCACCCATGCTGCAGGCCCGCGGCATCGATGTGGTGACCTGCGACCTCTCGTCGCGCATGGCCGCGCTGGAATCCGGCATGGCCGTCGTCGGGGACGAGGAGTGGTTGCCTTTCGGACCGGGCAGTTTTGACCTCGTGGTTGCCAACCTATCGCTCCATTGGGTCAACGACCTGCCGGGAGCGCTCACCCAGCTGCGGATGGCGCTGCGTCCCGGCGGACTGCTGCTCGCCAGCGTGCCGGCGGTCGGAACGCTCGACACGCTTGTCGCGGCCCTGGCTGAAGCCGAAGCCGCGATCACGGGTGGCATGTCACCCCATGTTTCGCCGTTCATGACGTTGCCCGATGCAGCTTCCCTTCTGGGAAGGGCGGGATTTGCCCTGCCCGTCGTGGACAGCGACAGCGTAACCCTGGCCTATGCCAGCCCGCTTGCGCTGATCGAGGATCTGCGCGCAGCGGGGGAGACGAACGCGGTCGCCTTGCGCTCCCGCCATACCGCGTCGCGCGCTCTGTTCCCGGCCGCATTGTCGGCGCTGCCGCTGCAGGATGGGCGAGTTCGGATCAGGCTCGAAATGGCAATCTTGACCGGCTGGAGCCCCGTCCCCGCGACCTAGCCGCCTGTGACGCTCATGTGCCGCGGAACGGATGGGCCGGCGGTTCTCCGACCGATCACGAAATCATGCCCCTTCGGCTTGCGCCCGATGGCCTCGATGATGGCGTCGTCCAGCGCAGCATCGCCCGCCCCCGACCGCACGACGTCGCGCAGGTCGGCGGTGTCTTCCTGCCCAAGACACATGTAAACGGTGCCGGTGCAGGTCAGGCGCACCCGATTGCAGCTCTCGCAGAAATTGTGGGTCATGGGCGTGATGAACCCCAGCCGTCGTCCGGTTTCCGCGACCTCGAAGTAGCGGGCGGGCCCACCGGACCGATACGCGCTCTCGGTCAGCGTCCAGCGGCGACGCAGGCGGGCCCGCACGATCGACAGGGGCAGATATTGACCGTCGCGGCCACCCGACCCCAGGCCGAGCTCACCCATCGGCATCGTCTCGATGAGCGTGAGGTCGAAACCCTCTTTGCCGCACCACGCGACAATATCGTCGAATTCATCCTCGTTGACCCCGGGCATGGCCACCGCGTTGATCTTGACGGCCAGACCGGCGTCGCGGGCCGCGAAGATGCCCTGCAGCGTCGTATCCAGGCGGCCCCAGCGGGTCACGGCGGCAAACCGCTCAGGGACGAGCGTATCGAGGGAAACGTTGACCCGGCGAACCCCGGCGTCCCGCAACGCTCCGGCGTGCCGCGCGAGCAACGTGCCGTTGGTCGTCAAGGTCAACTCGTCGAGCCCTTCACCCAACCGCGCGCCAATGGATCGGAACAACGTCAAAACGTCCCGCCGCACCAGCGGTTCGCCGCCGGTTATGCGGATCTTTTTCGTACCCAGTCGGATGAATGCCGCCGCGACGCGGTCGAGTTCCTCCAGCGACAGAATGTCTGCCTTGGGAAGAAACGTCATGTCCTCCGCCATGCAATAGGTGCAGCGAAGGTCGCACCGGTCCGTAACCGACATGCGCAAATAGGTGATGGACCGGCCAAACGGGTCAATCATTGTGTGTCGTCGCGCCCCTCGTCGTCCCCGCTATGTGCGTCGTCGACAGACGGCTCGCAAGCCGCGCGCCGACAGATACGCAAATCGTGCCCTCACGCCGGTGCATCGATTACTTCCAGCTTGACGACCGTTGTGTTCACCAGGACTTTACCGGCATGGTCGAAATTGACGGTGACGCGGTCACGGATGACCGACTGCACCTGCCCCAGACCCCAGGCCGGCTGGTGCGGATGGCGAACCCATTGTCCTGGTTCGATCGCTGCCGCGTGATCCTGCATCGCTAACCACCCCAATATGCCCTTGGGCGCCGCCGTCGGCGCGCATTGTCGGATATCCGCAGACCGCCATACGGAGGAAACGCTGCGATGGCTGACACCTTGCGACTGGCCGAAATGATCGCAGTGAAATTCAGTCACGACTTGGGCGGCCTGATGGGCTCGCTGGCCGGCGTTCTCGAACTGGTCGCCGAAAGCCAGGATCCGGCAACCGAGGAGATCGCCCTGGCAATCGAGACCGCCGGCACGCTCATGGACAGGCTCCAGCTCCTGAGGGCGGCGTGGGGAGGTGCCTCGGACGCGATCGATATCACGATGCTTCGCAACTACAAGCGCGGCGTCACCGGCAGCCAGAGACTGGAGTTGGACCTCGACGGCCTCCCGGATCGGGCGGTGTTTCCCTCCGGAATGGGGCGCCTGGTCCTCAACGTCATGCTCCTGGCCGGAGAGGCCCTGCCGCGCGGCGGCGTTCTCGCGCTCTCCGGTGACGTCACCAGCCATGTCATCGCGCAGATAGCGGGCGCCGGAGCGGCGTGGCCCCCCGGCTTCACGCTTCTGCTCACCGATCATGCGGCGCCGGTGCCGCCCGTCGGCAGCCCCCGGGATCTGCAGATCATTTTGACCGCGCTCATCGCCCGCCAGGCGGGTATCCGCCTTTCCCTGCTGATGTCCGGCGCACGGCAGCAGGTGCCCCCGCTGCTCCTGTCGGCCCCGGCCGGCTAGGCGGCTCCGGCCGCACCATCCAGGGCCTGCGACAGATCGGCCAGTATGTCGTCGATGTGCTCGATGCCGATCGACAACCGCACATAGCCCGGCGTCACGCCGGTTGCGTATTGCTCCTGCTCGCTGAGCTGGGAATGCGTCGTGCTGGCCGGATGGATGGCCAGGCTCCGCGCGTCGCCGATATTGGCCACATGGTAGAACAATTTCAGGGCATCAATGAAGGCGCGGCCGGCCGGCAGTCCGCCTGCCAGCTCGAACCCGACCAGCCCGCCATGCCCCCGTTGCAGATATTTGGCGGTCCGCTCAGCCGCGATCCCGGTGTGGTGGGCGGGATGGATCACCCGCGCGACACCCCGTTGCTCGGCCAGGAAATTCGCCACGGCGAGCGCGTTGCGGCTGTGTTCGCGCATCCTGATCGGCAGCGTCTCCAGCCCCTGCAGAAACAGGAACGCGTTGAACGGACTCATCGCCGCGCCTAGATCCCGCAGCAGGGTCACCCGCAGCTTGATGATGTAGGCGATCGGGCCGAGCGGCTTCACCGCCTGGGTCCACACCGCACCATGATAACTCGGGTCAGGCGTGTTCAACGCCGGTTGCCGCGCCGCGTGCGCCTCCCAGTCGAAATTGCCGCCGTCGATCACGACGCCGCCGATCGAGGTGCCGTGCCCGCCGATATATTTGGTCGTCGAATACATGACGATTGCCGCGCCGTGATCGAACGGGCGCACGAGCAGCGGGGCAGCCGTATTGTCCATGATCAGCGGGATGCCGAAACCGCGGCCGATCGCCGCCACCTCGGCGATCGGGAATACCGCCAGCTTGGGGTTGGGCAGGGTCTCGGCATAGTAGGCCCTGGTGCGGTCGTCGGTGGCCTTGGCAAAGGCCTCGGGATCGCCGGGATCGACGAAGCGCACCTCGATCCCTTGGGTCTTGAGGGTATTGGCAAACAGGTTCCAGGTTCCGCCATAAAGATCAGTGGAACTGACGATGTTGTCGCCGGCATGCGCCAGGTTCTGCACGGCCATGGCCGATGCGGCCTGACCCGAGGCGACCGCCAGTGCGGCAACGCCCCCCTCCAGTTCCGCAAGGCGCTTTTCCAGCACATCCGTCGTCGGATTCATGATCCGGGTGTAAATATTCCCGAATTCCTTGAGAGCGAACAGGTTGGACGCGTGTTCTGCACTGTCGAACTGGTAGGATGTGGTCTGGTATATTGGCACTGCGACAGAATTGGTCGCGTTGTCCCGACGCCAGCCGCCGTGCAGTGCGATCGTTTCCGGATGCCCGATCGACATTGGCTCACCCCCCAGGTCTTACGCGTTGAATGCCGTGTTCGTTCAGCCATACCGTGTTTGGCAGTCAATTCCTACCGCACGGACGGCGGGGCGATCACGGGCGCGCCGCATGCCCCTAAAAGCTGTGGGCGCCGGACCTCGGGGCTTCGCCGCGATTGCGCCTGTGGGAAACCGTCAACTATCGGACAACGGCACCCACGGGATCCTGGCGACATCGATCCCTTCGTCGCCGAGTTCGTCGGCCTGTTCCGGCGTGGCCTCTCCGTAAATGCCCCGTAGCGGGCTGTCGCCGCGATGGATTTTCCGGGCTTCTTCGGCGAAATCGGGACCGACATAGTCGCAGTTCTTCTCGATCTCGGCCCGGATGCCTTGCAATACGGCCCGCAGTTGCGCGGGAAGCGGTCCGTGGCTCGCCTTGCTTGCCACGGACGCGGCGGATATCTGAGGCACTACCGTCGGCGTCGGCGGCGCCTGGTCGGAACGCACCGGGCGCGTCGCGACGCTGGGCGCCATGAGCGCACGGGAAACATGCGTATCGCCGCAGGCCGGGCAATCGATCAGTCCGCGCTTGCTCTGACTGTCGAACGTCGCGCTATCCTTGAACCAGCCGTCGAATTCGTGGCCATGACGGCAACGGACCTGGTAGTGGATCATCCTCGGTTCCAATCGAGGCGACCGGCAACCGTCATGTTCCCGCGGCGTTCGCTCATCGCGGCCGCACCCCCTTCAACAGACGATCCAGCTTTCCGTTGGCCTCCAACTGGGCAAGCTCGTCCGATCCGCCGACATGGTGGTCGCCAATGAATATCTGCGGAACCGACGTTATGCCGCCCGAGCGCCGGATCGACTCGGCGCGCTCCGGCGTCCCGTGCGGCGCCTCGATCTGGCGAAACGCGACCCCCTTGCTCTCCAGAAGCCTGACCGCCCGGACACAGTAGGGGCACCAGGGCTGGGTATAGATTTCCACTTCGGCCATCGTCACTCCTTCGACGCAAGATTTCGGTGCGCGGACCGCAAGAAGCAAGACGCAAGACCCTTGCCACACTGGGGCGTGGTCACGCGCCGAACAGCCGCCCCCATCCCACGATACGCGCCGGATCGGCGCCGGCGAGCACCAGGCTCTTCCACACCGCCGTCGCAATGGTGTCGTAGATCGGGATGCCGGTTTCCGCCTCCAGGGCCGCCACCAGGCCGGCCGCACGCAGATTGGTGCAGATGACCGCGATCGCGTCCGGCCGCTCCGCCGCGACCGCCCGGATCATCCCCTCCAGGGTCGGCCGGTCCACCTCGCTGAAGGAGAAATTGTCCTGCAGCCCCAGATGACGCTCGGCCACGCAGGCGAACCCCGCCGCCGCGTAGTTCGCCACGATCCGCGCCTGCACCGTGTCCAGGTACGGGGTGACGAAGGCAACGCGACGGGCCCCGCGCGCCGCCAGCACCTCGTTCAGCGCCAGCATCGACGTGGTCGCCGCGATCCCCGTCCCGGCGGTGATCCGCGCCACCAGCCGCTCGTCGGCGGCAAATCCCAGCCAGCCCGAGGACGTACCATTCCATGCGATGACGTTGACTTTGGCATGCGCCAGCAGTCCGGCCGCCGCCAGGATCGGTGCGTCGTCGAATTGCGCCAGCGCGCCGGGCGACAACGCGATCTCGGTTACCGGAAAGCGGGAGAAATGCGCGCTCACATCCTCGAGCCCCGCCAGCATCGCGCAGGTGACCGGTTCCAGCACGGTGTTGGACGACGGCGTCAGCATTCCAAGCAGCGTGCGGGCGGTCATTGCGGATTCCGGCAAGGGAGGAAGGCAGGATCGGGGACGGATTGGCAGGCGGCGCGGCCGGGCCTGTAGTCTGTCCCGGTGCATCAGCGCAAAGGGGGAAAGCCATGACACAAGACAGCAAGGGACGGCTCGCCGGCAAGGTGGCGATCGTCACCGGCGCGGGCTCCCGCGCCGACGGGATCGGCAATGGGCGCGCCACCGCCATCCTGCTCGCCCGCCACGGCGCGCGCGTCACCCTGGTGGACCAGAACCGCGACTGGGTCGAGCGCACCGGCGCGATGATCGCGGACGAGGGCGGCGAGAGCCGCATCGTGCTGGCCGACGTCACCATTCCCGCCGACTGCGCCGGCATCGTCGCAGAAACCACCGCGGCCTGGGGGCGGCTCGATATCCTGGTCAACAATGTCGGCATCTCCGGCCCGCCCGGCACGGCGGTCGAAGTCGATCCCGATGCCTGGGCGGAGGCGTTCAAGGTCAACGTCACCTCGATGATGCTGATGGCGAAATACGCCATACCGGCGATGATCGCCGGCGGTGGCGGCGCCATCGTCAACATCGCGAGCTACGCCGGCCTGTTCGGCGGCCATCCGGCGCTGCTCTACCCGACCTCCAAAGGTGCGGTGGTGAACATGACCAAGGCGATGGCCGCCCACCACGCCGCCGACAACATCCGGGTGAACGCGCTGGCGCCGGGGATGGTGTATACGCCGATGGTCTATGCCGGCGGCATGAGCGACGCGGTCCGCGAGGCACGGCGCGAACGCTCCCTGCTGAAGACCGAGGGCACCGGCTGGGATGTCGGGAATGGCGTGCTCTACCTCGTCAGCGACGAGGCGCGCTGGGTCACCGGCATCGTGCTGCCGGTCGATGCCGGCGCCTCGGCCGCGCCGTCCGCCTCGCCACGCCGCGACGGCCAGCCGGTGATGCGCTAAACCGGCGCGCCTCTGACCGGACCGGAACCGCATGTTGGGATTTCGTCTCAAGCTCAACCGCCTGACCGTGCCAGACGAGGGCTGGGGCGGCCGGCTGTCGCTGCTCACCGACCGGGAACGCCGGATCGCCGCCACCCTCAGCCTCGCCGTGCGCACCCCCGGCGGCCGCCCGCCGCCCAGGCCGGCGCGGCCGCCCGGGGCGGCGGCGAACGGGCACGACGCGCCGGAGCCCGGCGACGACCACGACAATTTCCGCTACCGCGTGCCGCGCGACCTCGCGCTGTCGCCGACGCCGCTGCGCCGCGTGCTGGTCGTCGGGTCGTGCATGGTGAGCGGGTTTCCCGACCTCATCCGCGTCGCCACGCCCGGCTGTCCGGCCGACTACGTCCTGCTCAACAATGTCGGCGAATTGCCGGACGCGCCGCCGCGGCCGGCCGACGACTACGACTTCCAGCTCGTTCAGGTGCCGATTCGCAGCGTGCTGCCCGACCATCTGTATTTCCGCACGCCGGCCGATCCCGCCGCATGGCAGCGCGTGTTCGAGGCAGCGCGCGAGCGGCTCGCCCAGTTGCTCGACGCGGCGATGCGCTGGAACGCCACGCACGGCCTGCTGAGCTTCGTCGCCAACTTCGTGCTGCCGCAGCAGAACGCCTACGGCCGACTGCTGCCACGCTACGATCTGAGCAATCCCGTCTTCCTCGTCGAACGGCTGAACCAGTGCCTGCACGAGGAATTGCAGCGCTATTCCAACGCGCACGTCCTCGATCTCGACCAGATCGCGGCGACGTTCGGGCGCAAGTTCATCCAGGACGACAGCCTGTCCCAGCTCAACCACGGTGCGCTTTTGAGCGATGCCGACGTGCATCTCGACCAGGATCGCATCGCCCCGGTGCCGCCGGTCAGCGGCCACCACACGCTGCACGCGGATGCCTTCATGCAGTCCGCCTGGGCCGAGCTGGTGGCACTGTTCCGCACCGTGCGCCAGGTCGATGCGGTGAAGCTGGTGATCGTCGATCTCGACGACACGCTGTGGCGCGGCGTCGCGGCCGAGGCCGCCGATCCGACCGGCGACCTGGTCGAGGGCTGGCCACTCGGCCTGATCGAGGCGCTCGGCTACCTCAAGCGCCGCGGCATCCTGCTGGCCGTCGTCAGCAAGAACGATGAAGCCCGTGTCATCGGGTTCTGGGATGGCATCATGCAGGGCCGGCTGTCGCTCGACGACTTCGCGGCGCGCCGCATCGACTGGTCGCCGAAGGCCGAGAATGTCGAGGCCATCATCCGCGAGCTGAACCTGCTGCCGCGCAGCGTCGTGTTCATCGACGACAACCCGGTCGAGCGCGCCGCGGTGCAGGCCGCCTTGCCCGATATCAGGGTGCTCGGCGCCGACCAGTACTACCTTCGGCGCATCCTGCTCTGGGCGCCCGAGACGCAGGTGCCGGTGGTGACCGCCGAATCCGCGCGCCGCACGGAGATGGTCCAGGCCGCCGCCGCGCGGGAAGATACCCGCCGCCGTCTCTCGCGCCCCGAGTTCCTCGCCTCGCTCGACCTGCGGGTACGCCTGATCGCCGTCGCCGATCCCGGGCACGCATCCTTCCCGCGTGCCTTCGAGCTGATCAACAAGACCAACCAGTTCAACACCACGGGCAAGCGCTGGACGCAGGAGGCGATGCGCGCCGCGTTCGCCACCGGCACCGTGCTGCATGCGTTCGAGGTGCAGGATCGTTTCTCGCAATACGGTCTCGTTGGCGTACTGATCACGCGCCCCGGGCGCATCGAGCAGATGGTGATGAGCTGCCGCGTCGTCGGCCTCGACGTCGAACTCGCCGCCGTGGCCGAGGTGCTGCGCCGACTGCGCGCGGCCGGCGCGTCCACCGTCACCGCGACGCTCATCGAGACGGATGCGAACCTGCTGTGCCGGACCTTGTTCGACCGCGCCGGCTTCCGCCCGACCGGGGACGGGGAGTGGATCAGCAACGCCGTCGCCGCTCCCGCCGCGCCGGCGCATGTCAGCATGGCGTAACGGCCCGATGGCGTAAGGGGCGTCAGCGCCGGGCGAACAGCCGCTCGATATCGGCGCGCGACAGTTTCAGCACCGTGGGGCGGCCGTGGCTGCAGGTGGCGGCGCGGGGCGTCGCCTCCATCTGGCGCAGCAGCGCGTCCATCTCGGCCGCCCCCAGGCGCCGCCCGGCGCGGATGCTGCCGTGACATGCCAGCCGGGCCAGCACGGCGTCCAGCCGCGCCGCCAGCGCCGTGGCCTCGTCCACTTCGGCCAGTTCGTCGGCCAGGTCACGCAGCAGCGGTGCGGGATCCGCCGCGCCGAGCGCCGCCGGCAGTGCGCGCACCAGCACGGCCCCGCCGCCGAATGCCTCGATGGCCAGTCCGAATCGCGCCAGTTCCTCGGCGCGGCCCAGCAGCCGTGCCGCATCCGCCGGCGCCAGTTCGACCACGGACGGCAGCAGCAGGTTCTGGCTGCGCACCCCGCCGTCCAGCATCTGTGCGCGCAGCGCCTCGTGCGTCAGCCGCTCATGCGCGGCGTGCTGATCGACCAGTACCAGGCTGCCATCGGCGGCGACCGCGATGACGTAGGTGTCGAGCACCTGCGCCACCGGCGCCCCCAGCGGAAACGCCTCCGACGGCCGGTCGGCCAGCGCCGCCTCCGATGCCGACATCGCCAGCATCCGCGCCGCCGGCGCGCCGGCCAGCGGCAGGCGCGGTTCCGCCATCCCCTGGCTCATCCCTATTTGGCTCATCCCCGGCAGCGACGGGGCCGCCCTTCCGCCGCCGCTGGGACGGGAGTGGATCAGGTGCAGCGCCGGGCGTCCGGTCGGGACCACGCTGCCCGCGCCGCCGGCCAGTGCGCGGCCGATCGTGCCGATTACCAGGGCGCGCACTGCCGCCGGGTCCTGGAAGCGCAGTTCCGTCTTGGCGGGGTGGACGTTCACATCCAGCGCATCCGGCGGCAGATCGAGGAACAGCGCCGCCACAGGATGCCGCCCGGCCGGGAGCACGTCGCGGAAGGCGACGCGCAGCGCGGTGCGCAAAACCGGGTCGGCGACCGGCCGGCCGTTCACCGTCAGCGCCTGCCCTGCGGCGGTGGCGCGGGTAACGGTGGGCGCCGCGACGAAGCCGGACAGCGCCATCCCATCGCGCTCGCCGGCAACCGCGATCAGCGCCACGGCGGCGTCCGGGCCGAGCAGTGCTGCGACCCGCGCCTCGCGCGCCTGGCCGGGCAGGTCGAACACCGTGCGGCCGTCCGATTCCAGCCGGAACGCCACGCCGGGCGCGGCCAATGCCAGCCGGCGCAGCGCCAGCTCGGCGTGCTCGGCCTCGGTGCGCGGGTGTTTCAGGAACTTCCGCCGCGCCGGGGTGGCAAAGAACAGGTCTCCCACCACGACGCGCGTGCCGGGCGGCCCTGCGGCGGGGCGCGGCGCGCCGACCTGCGCCGCCTTCCACCGTGATCGTCGCGGCGTGGTCCGCGCCGGTGGGGCGGGAGGTGATCGCGAGCAGCGCCGCCGCACCGATCGAGGGCAGCGCCTCGCCGCGAAACCCTAGCGTGGCGATGCGCTCCAGGCTGTCGTCCGCCAGCTTCGACGTGGCGTGGCGCTGCACCGCCAGCGCCAGGTCGTCGGCCGCCATGCCGATGCCGTCGTCGGTGACCTCGATACGGTCGATCCCGCCGCCGGTCAGCACCACGGCGATGCGCCGTGCCCCCGCATCCAGCGCATTCTCGACCAGTTCCTTAACCGCCGCGGCCGGCCGCTCGATCACCTCGCCGGCGGCGATGCGGTTGATGGTGGCCTCGGACAGCAGACGGATTCGCGCCAGGGACATGCGCGATCTTAGCGCAGCGGGATGAACGCTGTCCTGCCGCCGCTTGCGGCGGTTGGCGCCCTTAGAAGATCTGCTGCAGCAGGCCCTTCTGCGGCGGCTGGATGATCGGCGTATCGCCGTCATCCACGCTCTTGCCCAGGGCGGCATTCTGCCGCAGGCGCTGGGCTTCCTTGGTCGGGTCGACCACCACGCCGGGCAGCGGCGGCGTCTTCCAGAACAGCAGCTTGTCGGTAAAGCTCTGGCCCGGCTGGTCGAGCTGGGCGTCCTGGTCGACCTCGGCGCGGATGTTCTTGGGCGGCGGCGGTCCGGCCTCGGACACCAGCGCATCCTGCCCCGGGCTGTCGGCGCCGGCGGCCACGCCAAGCGCCTGCTGGGGCACCAGCGCCTCCTCGGCCTGGGTGCGCTCGGACTGCTCCTGCGGGCGCGGCGCGCCGGGACGGGGCGGGCGGAGCGAGTAGTCGGGCGGCATAGACAGCGGCGCCCGCGTGGTGACGGTGAATTCGTCCGGCGCGTCGTGCGTCAGGCCGAAGGTGCGCGACAGGTCGGAACTGCAGCCGGTCAGCAGCGCGGCTGCGGCCAGGACCGCGCCGACGCGGGCAGGGCAGGGAATCAGCGGGCGCCACTTCATGCGCGGACGCATAATCCCGCAACGGGAAGGTGGCAAGATCGTCGTGCGCCCTGCCTGCCGTCCGTTCAGCGTGATGCCGTCTGGCCGCGCGCGTCGCGCGACCGCAGCCCGTCCAGCACCAGCGCCGCGACGCCGCATACGATCGCCGCATCCGCCAGGTTGAACACGTACCAGGACCACTCCTGGCCGCCCAGGCGGATATGCGCGTGGATGAAATCGACCACCGCGCCATAGCGCAAGCGGTCCACCACATTGCCCACCGCGCCGCCGGCGATGGCGCCGATGGCGATGGCGACCAGCCGAGTCTCGGCACGGCGCAGCCAGATGCTCAGCGCGACGACCACCGCCAGCGCCACGGCGGCCAGCACCAGATGGCCCCACTGGCTCTCGCCCGCACCGAAGCCGGTCAGCAGGCCGAAGGTGACGCCGCGGTTCCACACCATGGTCAGGTCGAGCACCGGCAGCAGCACGATCGGCCCGGTCCTTGGCAGGTCGAGGCCATACAGCACCCACGCCTTGCTGGCCTGGTCCAGCGCCAGCACCAGCAGCGCCGCAGCGACACCGAGCCGGACGTAGCGCGACCGGGTCACGCCGCGCGGCAGACCAGGCCGGACTCGACCGCATCGGTGCAGCGCAGGCACAGCGACGGATGCCCGGGCTGGGTCCCGACTTCCTCCAGCACCCGCCAGCAGCGCGCGCATTTGGCACCGCTCGCCAGGGTTATCGTCGCGTCCGGCTCGGCCTCGTCGCGCTCGGTGCGCACCACCGAGACGATGCCAACCTCCGCCCATGCGTCATCGGTCAGCAGCGCCGCGTGTTCGGTCGACAGCGGCAGCACCACCGCGGCCTGCAGCGAGGAACCGAGCGTGTTGGCGCGGCGCATCTCCTCGATCGGCACGGTGATGCGGCGGCGGATCGCACGGATCGTCTCCCAGTCGGCCGCCAGCGCCGGATCGTGCCAGGATGCCGGAAGGTCCGGGAATGTGTGCAGGTGCACGCTATCGTCCTCGCCGAAGCGCGCGCACCAGGCCTCGTCGGCGGTGAAGCACAGCACCGGCGCCAGCCATGTGGTCAGGCAGCGGTGCAGATGGTCGAGCACGGTGCGGCAGGCCCGGCGGCGCATACTGTCCGGCCGGTCGCAGTACAGCGCGTCCTTGCGGATGTCGAAATAGAAGGCCGAAAGATCGCCCGCGCAGAAATTGTGCAGCTCCGGATAAACCCCGGTCCAGTCATAGGTCTCCACCGCCGTGCGGATGCGCCGGTCAAGCTCGGTCAGCCGGTGCAGCACCCAGCGTTCCAGCTCGGGCATCTCCGCCTCGGCCACGCGCTCCGTCTCGGTGAAGCCGTCCAGGCTGCCCAGCAGCCAGCGCAGCGTGTTGCGCAGTCGGCGGTAAAGCTCGGCCTGCTGCTTGAGGATTTCCGGCCCGATGCGCAGGTCCTCGGTGGTGTCCGACATCATCGCCCAAAGCCGCAGGATGTCCGCGCCGTATTTGTCGGCGACCTCCTGCGGGGCGGTGACGTTGCCCAGCGACTTCGACATCTTGCGGCCCTGCTCGTCCATGACGAAGCCGTGCGTCAGCACCGCCTTGAACGGCGCCACGCCGCGCGTGCCGACCGCCTCCAGCAACGAACTATGGAACCAGCCGCGATGCTGGTCGGAGCCTTCCAGATAAAGATCCGCCGGCCAGGGCAGGCCGCGCGCCTCCAGCACGAAGGCATGGGTCGAACCCGATTCGAACCACACGTCGACGATGTCGTGCACCTGCTCGAAATCGGCCGGATCGTAGCCATCGCCCAGGAAGCGCGACGCGCGGCGAGGCGTACCAGGCATCCGCGCCCTCGCTCCGGAAGGCGGCGACGATGCGCTCCAGCACCGCCACGTCGCGCAGCGGCTCGCCGCTGCGCTTGTGCACGAAGACCGGGATCGGCACGCCCCAGGCGCGCTGGCGGCTGATGCACCAGTCGGGGCGTGCGGCGATCATCGAGCCGATGCGGTTGCGGCCCTGGTCGGGCACGAAATGCGTGGCGGCGATGGCGGCCAGCGCCTTGTCGCGGATGTGCTCGGGCCCGTCCATGCGGATGAACCATTGCGGCGTGGCGCGGAAGATCAGCGGCGCCTTCGACCGCCAGGAATGCGGATAGGAATGCACCAGCTTGCCCCGCGCCACCAGGCCGCCCGCCTCCAGCAGCGCGGCGCAGACCGGGTCGGCAGCCTTGTACACATGCACGCCGGCGAACAGCGGCACCCAAGGATTGAAGGTGCCATCGTCGGCGACGACCTCCGGCACCTCGATGCCGTGCGCGCGGCCGAGCGCGAAGTCCTCCTCGCCGTGGCCGGGCGCGATGTGCACGAACCCCGTGCCCGCCTCGGTGGTGACGAAATCGCCCAGCAGCACCGGCACGTCGTGGTCGTAGCCACGCCCGCGCAGCGGATGCGCGGCCACTGGTACCGGCCAGGTCGGCGCCCTTCACGACGCGCAGCACATGGTGCGTCGCGATGCCGGCGACGGTGCAGAAGGCCGGCAGCAGGTCCAGTGCGACCAGCAGGCGCTCGCCCGCGACGGCACCGCCATTCGCGCCGGCGCCCGGCTCCACCGTATCGACATGCACCAGCGCGTAATCGATATCGGCGCCGGCGGCGATGGCGCGGTTGCCGGGCATGGTCCACGGCGTCGTCGTCCAGATCACGATCGCGGCGCCGCGCAGGTCCTCGGCCGCGGCGGTGTGCACCGGGAAGCGCACCCAGATCGTCGTGCTCGTGTGGTCGTGGTACTCGACCTCGGCCTCGGCCAGCGCGGTCTTCTCGACCGGCGACCACATCACCGGCCGCAGCCCGCGATACAGCGCGCCATTCATCAGGAACTTGCCGATCTCGCCGGCGATCGCGGCCTCCGAGGCGAAGTCCATCGTGGCGTAGCGGTTTTCGAAATCGCCCTCCACGCCCAGGCGGCGGAATTCGCTGGCCTGGATGCCCATCCATTCCCGCGCATAGGCACGACACTCGGCGCGGAAATCGAGGACCGGGATGCTCTCCTTCTCCACGTTGCTGCCGCGCGCGCGGTACTGCTCCTCGATCTTCCACTCGATCGGCAGGCCGTGGCAGTCCCAGCCGGGGATGTAGTCGGCATCGTAGCCGGCCATCTGGCGGCTGCGGTTCACCATGTCCTTCAGGATCTTGTTCAGCCCGGTGCCGATATGCAGGTGCCCGTTCGCATAGGGCGGCCCGTCGTGCAGGATGAACTTCTGGCGCCCGCGGCTGACCGCGCGCAGCCGGTCCCACAGCTTCATCGCATCCCAGCGCGCCAGGATCCTGGGCTCGTTCTTCGGCAGGTCGCCGCGCATCGGGAACGCCGTCTGCGGCAGGAACACGGTATCGCGGTAGTCGGTGCGGGCAGCGGCTTCGGGGGCGTCATTCATGGCAGATCTCCGCGGCGGCGCCGCGATCGGGGGCAGATGCGAGCAGGCCGGCGCTCAGCGAGCGGCCGGTCCGGTAATTCGCGCGTGCCTATACACCGATGCCATGACTGGGACTATGCGAAGCGGGCGCGGCCCGGGTCAAGGCGTGGGTGCAGTCGGCGGCAGCATGGCTCGGGCGCGTTCGCGGCCGGCCAGCGCATCCGCCAGCCCCGGCGTGATCGCCAGCGCGGCATCGAAGCTGGCCAGCGCCTCGGCCGCCATGCCCAGACGGAGGCAGGCGGCGCCCCGGTTCACGTGCGCCAGCAGGAACCCCGGCTGCACCGTCGTCGCGCGGTCGAGCAGCGGCAGCGCCTCCTGCGCGCGGTCAAGCTGCAGCAATGCCAGCGCCTTGTTGTTCAGCGCCGGCACATAACCCGGCACCAGGCGGAGCATGGCGTTGTAGTCCTCCAGCGCCTCGGTGGGTCGGCCGAGCGCCAGTCTGACGTTGCCGCGGTTGTAGAAGGCGTCGGCGTGGTCGGGCTTGACCGCCAGCGCGCGGTCCAGGCTCGCCTCCGCCTCGGCCAGCCGGCCCAGCGCCTGCAGCACCAGGCCCAGATCGGACAGCACCAGCGGCGAGTCCGGCTGGAGCCGCGCTGCGCGGCTGAGCGCCGCGTGCGCCTCGGCGTTGCGCGCCTGCCCATGCAGCGCCAGCCCGAGCAGCCGCTGCGCGTCGAAATGCGTGCGCGAGCCGCGCAGGATGGTGCGGTAGATCGCCTCGGCCCCCACCATGTCGCCGGCGCGGTGGCGTTGCAGCCCCTGATCCAGCATCTGCTGCGGCGTCAGGGTCATCGGCCGGGCGCGGGGTGGGTCATGGGACGGCCAGCAACCGGCGCGCCTCGGCTGCGTCGGCGGCGATCTGTGCCTTCAACGCCTCCAGGCCGGAGAATTTCTGCTCGGGCCGCAGGTAGGCCAGCAGGCAGACTGCCAGTTCGCCCCCGTACAGGTCGCCGTCGAAGTCGAAGACATTGACCTCCAGCCGGCTCTCCGGCCCCTCGTTCACCGTCGGGCGTCGGCCGATATTGGCGACGCCGCCGCAGACGGTGCCGTCGGGCAGGCGGATGCGCACGGCATAGACCCCGCGGGCGGGCTCCAGATGCCGGCCGAGCGGGACGTTGGCGGTGGGAAAGCCGATCGTCCGGCCGCGCTTGTCGCCATGCGCGACGATGCCGCGGATGGTCCAGGGCCGGCCCAGCTCCTCGGTGGCGCGCTCGGGGTAGCCGTCCTGCAGGTAGCGGCGGATGCGGCTGGATGACAGCGGCCCCTGCGCGTCCGACAGCGCAGGCACCAGGGTCAGCCCGATGCCCAGCGCCTCGGCCCGCGCGCCCAGGAAGCCGGTGCTGCCGCCGCGCCGGCGGCCGAACGCGAAATCGGCACCGCAGGCAAGGTGCCGGGCCCCTAGGCCGCGGTGCAGGATGTCGGCCACAAACGCCTCGGCGGTGATCAGGCTGAATTCGTGGTCGAACGGCATCTCGTAGATCAGCCCGACGCCCAGCGCGGCGAGCGCGTCGGCGCGCTCGGCCGACAACGTCAGGCGAAACGGCGGGTCGTCGGGGCGGAAATGCTCGCGCGGATGCGGCTCGAAGGTCAGCACCGCCAGCGGCGCGTCCGGCCGCGCGGCATGGGCGGCGGCCACCACGCGGGCGTGACCCAGATGCACGCCGTCGAAATTGCCGAGTGCGACGCTGGCGCCACGTGCGTCTTCGGGCAGGCCCCGCCAGGTCCGGAAAATGCGCATCGGCCTCTCTTGCGTGAAACCGGGCAGCCGATCAACGGGGTGGACGCGGATTGCGCCCTACCCATGCCGCCGGGAGCGCATACTCTCCCGCTCTGAACCACGGGAACCCAGCATGCCACAGACCGAAATCGGCACCTCCGAGGCCCTGCTGGAGGAATTGTCCGGCTGGGTGAAGCTGGAAACCCCGACCACCGATGCCGCTTCGGTAAATCGCCTGATGGACGTGGCGGAGGGGGAGCTGGCACGCGCCGGCGCCGCCGTCACCCGCATTCCCGGCCGCGACGGCTTCGGCGACAACCTGATCGCCCGCATCAATCCACAGACCGGGCAGAAGCCGATCCTCGTCGCCGGACATCTGGATACCGTCTGGTCCACCGGCACGCTCGATCGCATGCCCTTCAAGGTGAACGGCGAGAAGGCACACGGGCCGGGCATCCACGACATGAAGGCCGGCAGCTTCATCGCCTTCCATGCCGTGCGCGCGATCCTGCGCCAGGCCGTGCCGACGCGCCGCCCGATCACCCTGCTGCTCACCCCCGACGAGGAGGTCGGCAGCCCGACCAGCCGCGCCGTGATCGAGCGCGAGGCGGCGGATGCGGCCTGTGTGCTGATCCCGGAGCCGGCCGGCCCGGGGGGCGCCGCCGTCACCGCACGCAAGGGGGTCGGCCGGTTCGTCATGAAGGTGCGCGGCATCGGCGCGCACTCCGGCGGCGCCTTCGAGCACGGCGCCTCCGCGGTGGTGGAGCTCGCGCACCAGATCCACGCCATCCACGCGATGGTCGACATCGACGCCGGGATCACGCGGAACGTGGCGCCGATCTGGGGCGGGACCCGCCCCAACGTGATCGCGCCCGAGGCGGGCTGCGAGATCGACCTGCGCGTGCCCACCATCGCCGACGGCGAGCGCATGGCCGCCCGCCTGCTGGCGCTGGAGGCGGTGACGGCGAATTGTCGCGTGAGTGTGACCGGGGAGATGAACCGGCCACCCTTCGCCGAAAGCGCCGGCATCACCGCGCTCTACGAGAAAGCCCGCGCGATCGCCGAGCAGCTGGGGATGCCGATGCCCCGCCAGCATCGCGGCGGCGGCTCGGACGGCAATTTTACTGCCGCGATGGGCATACCGACGCTGGATGGCCTGGGCTGCCTCGGTTCCGGCGCCCACGCGCGCCACGAGCACATCCTGTGGCGCCACCTCGCCCCCCGTGCCGCGCTGATGGCGGGGTTGCTGGAGACGTTGGACTAGCCGCTCGTCGCCAGCCCTGGCGCGCGGCTCCGCGCGGTGTGACGCGCGGGTGAAACCGGGCTAGAAGCGCCGCCCCATGCTGTTCAACTCCCAGGTCTTCATCGTCGGCTTCCTGCCGATCGTGCTCGGGCTGTATTACGCGCTGGCCCGGCACCGGGCGTGGCGGCAGGGCCTGGTGATCGTGGCCTCGCTGGTGTTCTACGGCTGGTGGGACGTCCGCTACGTCCCTCTGCTGGTCGGCCTCACGCTCGCCAACTGGCTGATCGCGCAGTGGTTCGGCCGGCACCGCATCGCCGCCATCCCGATCGGTGGCGTGGTGCTCAACCTCGCGGTACTCGGCCTGTTCAAATACGCCGACTTCCTGCGCGGCACCGCCTTCGACCTGCTGGGCGAGCCGTGGCAGCCCTGGCGCCTCGTGCTGCCGCTCGGCATCAGCTTCTTCGTGTTCCAGAAGATCTCCTATCTGGTCGACCTCAAGCGCGGCGATCGGCACATCTACGGCTTTCTCGACTTCTGCATGTTCGTCATGTTCTTCCCGCAGCTGATCGCCGGGCCGCTGGTGCGCCACAACGAAATCATCGGTCAGTTCGCGCTGCCGCCGCGCCGCCCCGAGATGTGGGAGAATCTTTCGCGCGGCTTCGTGCTCTTCCTCATCGGCGTCGCCAAGAAGGTGCTGCTGGCCGACACGCTGGCGATGGTCGCCGACCCGCTGTTCATCCACGCCGCCGCCGGGCCGCTGACCGCCGTGCAGGCCTGGGTCGCCATCGCCGCCTACACGCTGCAGATCTACTTCGACTTCTCCGGCTACTCCGACATGGCGATCGGGCTGGCGCGGATGTTCGGCCTGCGCCTGCCGTTCAACTTCGACGCCCCGTATCGCGCCGTCTCGGCCCGCGATTTCTGGCGCCGTTGGCACATGACGCTGTCGCGCTTCCTGCGCGACTACCTCTACATCCCGCTCGGCGGCAACCGCTGCGGCGCGCTGCGCCAGATGTTCAACGTCATCGCCACGATGCTGCTGGGCGGCCTGTGGCACGGCGCCAACTGGACCTTCGTCGCCTGGGGCGGGATGTGGGGCGTGGCTCTGGCGGTCAACCACCTGTGGCAGTCGGCCGGGCTGCGCCTGCCGCGCCCGCTCGCCTGGGCGGCGACGCTGCTGTTCGCGATGGCCGGCTGGGTGCTGTTCCGCTGCCCGGACTTCGCCGAGGCAGGGCGCGTGTTCGCCTCGCTGCTCGGCCAGCACGGCCTTGGCGCTATCCGGCTCGACCGCGAATACGTCGCCGCCCTGGTGATCGGCGCGGGCGTCGCACTGCTGGGACCCACGAGCCAGGTTGCCGCGTTGGAGCGGTTGCGCCCCGACCCGCGGCTCGCGGTTCCGGCCGGCGTGCTGCTGGCCTTCCTGTTGCTGCTGATCGGCGGACGGCTTCCGAATGCCTTCATCTACTTCCAGTTCTGATCCGCGGCCGCCCGCGGCCTGGAAGCGCTTCTTCCGCCTCGGCGTCGGCGCGGCGGTGGTGGCGGCGGCGGCGGTCTATCTGTTTGTCGTCCTGGTCGATCCATTCGACACGCTGCCGCTGCATGTGCCCGCGGACCGGCCCCCGGTCGCCACCGACGCCCGCTTCTCCTTCCCCGCGCTGGCGCGTTCCGCCCGGTTCAATGCGGCGATCTTCGGGACCTCCACCAGCCGCCTGCTGCGGCCCGTCGTGCTTAACCCGCTGTTCGACTCGCGTTTCGCCAACCTGGCGATGAACGATGCGACGCCCTACGAGCAGCGCCAGCTGATGCGCCTGTTCATCGCGGCCCATCCTGACGCACGGGCGTTCATGCTGGGCATCGACGTGCATTGGTGCACCACTGGCGAACCCGACACCCGGTTCACCCCGCGCCCCTTCCCGGCCTGGATGTACAGGCAGGGCCGCTCGGTACGACCGTTGGCGCGGCTACCTCGAGCTTTTCAACCTCTATGCGGTGCAGGAGGCCGGGCAGCAGTTCGGCGACCTGACGGGCCTCAAGACGCCGACCTACGGGCGCGACGGCTACACCAGCTTCGTCCCGCCCGACAGCGAGTACGACCCCGCCCGCGTCGCCCTGCACATGCGCGGCACCATCCCCGACGATCCGCCCGGCACGCGCACCGGCCCGCCCGATACCTGGGTCTTCCCCGAGCTTGCGGCCCTGCGCAGGCAGCTTGCCGCGCTGCCGCCGCAAACCTTGCGCATTCTGTTCTTCGTGCCGAACAACCACCGCCTCCAGGCCCCCCCCACCGGCCCGGTTGCCGACGTCTGGAACGAATGCAAGCAACGTGTCGCCGACCTGTATCCGGGCGCGCTGGTGGTCGATTTCATGATCCCCAGCCCGATCACGCTGAACGACGACAACTATTGGGACCCTCGGCACTACCGCGTCGGCATCGCCGACCGCCTTGCGCGCGATCTGGCGGCGGCGGCGCGTGGCGAGGCCTCGGCCGACTATCGCATCCTGTCGCCGCTGCCCCAGACCGCCCGTGCCGGTACAGAATCATTTTCAGGGCGCGATCCGGCAACGGCACGTTGATGTAACGGCGGAACTGTGCGACGAGGGGGTCCCCCTCTGGATACGCTTCATGCCGGGCTTCGTACGGAAGACTACGCAGGCCCCGCAGGCCGCTTCGCAGCCAAGAAAGTTTCATCTGATACTGATAAAGCCGTCGCACTACGACGACGACGGCTATGTGATCCGCTGGTGGCGGGCGATGATCCCGTCGAACTCGCTGGCGGCGCTGTACGGCATCGCCGCCGATTGCGCCGCCCGCCAGGTGCTCGGCCCCGACATCGCCATCGACATCGACGCGATCGACGAGATGAACACCCGCGTCGACATCCCCCGACTGCTCGCCCGCCTGCGCGTCAATGGCGGCTTCGGGCTGGTGGCTCTGGTCGGCGTGCAGTCCAACCAGTATCCCCGTGCGCTCGACATCGCGCGGCCGTTCCGCGCCGCCGGGATCGCCGTTGCGATGGGCGGTTTCCACGTCTCGGGCTGCCTGTCGATGCTGGACGGCCACGCGGTCGACCTCGATGCCTGCCGCGACCTCGGCATCGCCATGTTCGCCGGCGAATCCGAAGGCCGGCTGGATCGCGTGCTGCAGGACGCGGCGGCCGGCGCCCTCGCCCCCGTCTACGACTTCCTGCAGGACCTGCCGGGCATGGAAGAAGTGCCCGAACCCTTGCTGCCAGCGCGCTACGTCATGCGCACCGTCGGCCACAGCACCAGCTTCGATGCCGGGCGCGGCTGCCCCTATCAGTGCTCCTTCTGCACCATCATCAACGTGCAGGGCCGAAAGTCGCGCTCCCGCACGCCCGACGACGTGGAACGCCTGGTGCGCGGCAACTGGGCGCAGGGCATCCACAAGTTCTTCATCACCGACGATAATTTCGCGCGCAACAAGGACTGGGAGGCGATTTTCGACCGGCTGATCGCGCTGCGCGAGCAGCACGGCATCCCTCTCGGCCTGCTGATCCAGGTCGATACGCTGTGCCACAAGATCCCCAATTTCATGGCCAAGGCGAAGCGCGCGGGCGTGACGCGCGTGTTCATCGGGCTGGAGAACGTCAACCCCGACAACCTGATGGCCGCCAAGAAGCGGCAGAACAAGATCACCGAGTATCGCACCATGCTGCTCGCCTGGAAGGCCCAGGGCATCATCACGCTCGCCGGCTACATCCTGGGCTTCCCCGCCGACACGGCCGAGACGATCCGCCGCGACATCGCTATCATCCAGCGCGAGCTCGCGGTCGACATGCTGGAATTCTTCTGCCTGACCCCGCTGCCGGGGTCCGAGGACCACCAGAAGCTATGGCGCGACGGCGTGGCGATGGACGCCGACCTCAACCGCTACGACCTGGAGCACGTCTGCACCGCGCATCCCCGCATGACCCGGAAGGAATGGCAGGACATCTACAACGATGCCTGGTCGCTGTACTACACGCCCGCGCACATGCGCACCCTGCTGCGCCGCGCGGCAGTCACCGGCGTATCGCTGAGCAGCCTGGGAAAGCTGCTGATGTTTTTCGCAACCACGGTGCGGCTGGAAGGCGTGCATCCGTTGCAGGGCGGCATCCTGCGCCTGCGCCACCCCTCGGAACGCCGGCCCGGCCTCGGACCCGAGCCGGCCTGGCTGTTCTGGCCGCGCTTCGCGGCAGATGTGGTTCGCAAGCACGCGGTCATGGCAGCCATGACCGTCCGCCTGCTGCGCTGGAAGCGTGCGATCGACCGCGATCCCGCGGCGAAATCCTACCGCGACCTGGCGCTGACGCCGGTGCAGGAGGACGAGGGCGAAACGCTCGACCTGATGACCAAGACCTCGGGCGGCGTCGCCTCGGTCGCGCACGCGCGGAAGGTCGCGGGCGCCCGGCCGGCCGCCGCTGCGGCCGGAATCTGATCGGCTGGCCGGCGCTGCACGCGTCCGGCGCCTATCCCGCGAACCGCTCGGCGATCCGCTGGAACACCGGGATCGCCGCCGTCAGGTCGGACAGCCGCAGCTTTTCCGCCGGGGTGTGCGCCTCGGCGATGTCGGCCGGACCCATCACCACGCAGGGCGCGATGGACTGCAGTTCCGACGCATCGGTGCCGAACGGCACGGTGCCCGCCGGCGTTCCGCTCTCGGCGACGCACAGCGCGACCAGCGGATGATCGGCCGGCAGTTCCGGCGGATGGCCCTCGGTGGCCGCCGTCACGGTGACACCGGCGCGGTCGGCCGCCGACTGGACCATGGCGGCGACCGGGGCGGGATCCATGCTGGCCGAATAGCGGAACTTGATGGTCGCGGTCGCCCTCGGCACCGTCACGTTGACCGCCGTGCCGTGGTTGTCGATCACCATGTTGAAGTCGCTGAACGGCGGGTCGTAGGCGGCGTCGTGGAACGCCGGATCGTCGCGCAGCCGCTGATACAGCGCGCGCATCTCCATCATGAACGGCAACAGCGCCCAGTTGGCGTTGCGCCCTTTGCCGGTGCTGCTGTGCGCCTGCACGCCGGTCGCGACGGCGGTGAACACGATATGGCTGCGATGGCCGCGAACCGGCACCATCCGCGTCGGCTCCACGACCAGGATGCCCTTGGGGCGCACCCGCCTGACCAATTCGGACCGCGCCGCGATCTCCCGCGCGCCCTGCTTGGTGGTCTCCTCGTCGGTGGTGATCAGCAGGCTGGCCGGCACGGTCGCGGGCAGCCCGAGCGCCGCGACAATGGCGGCCGCAAGCGGCCCTTTCATATCGGTACTGCCCAGCCCGTGCAGCACGCCCTGCGCGTCGATCACGCCCGACCAGGGATCCTCCTGCCAGCCGGTGTCGGGCACGGTGTCCATGTGGCCCGAAAAAGCCAGACCGCCAGGGCCGCCGCGATGCGCCACCAGGGCGCGCTTCGGCGTGCCGGCCGCATCGGCAAAATCAACCCGCTCGACCTCGAAGCCAGGCAGTGCCGCCTCGATCCTCTCGGCAATGGCTATGTTGGACAGGCGGCTTCGGCTATCCATCTGAACGAGATCGCGCGTCAGCGCGGCCACATCGGCAGCGGGATCGAACATCTGGCAACCTTTTCCTGGGTCAAGCGCGGCAAACCTCTTCCCGGCGTGATGCCGCCTCAAGGCCCTATCGCGGCGTAACCATGAAATTTCGGACGAAGAAACGCCTGGCGATGAGATTCCTGCCGGTCCTGGTCCTCGCGACCGCCTTCGGATGCGTCGCGGCGCAGGCGGCTCCCCCTGTCGCTCACCCCCTCACCCCGCTCGCGCATCCGTCACGCGATGTCGATGTAACGTATCGCATGGTACGGGGAGACACAGTGCTGACCGAGCGGATGCGCTGGCAGGCGGCCACGCAGCGCCAGCGTGTCGATCCGCCGACGGCGGGGCTATTCGTCGTGATCGACTACCGCACCGAGCGGATGCAGACGGTCCGCCTGTCGGACCGGCTGGTGCTGGACATGGCCGCGCCGGTGCCGGGCGACGGCGCCTATGTGCGGGAAGGAGAGGACCAGGTGGCCGGACTGGCATGCACCGACTGGCAGGCGACGGCGACCGACGGGCGCCGCACGGTGGCCTGCATCACCGATGACGGCGTTATGCTCCGCGCCGCCGCCAACGGCCGAACCCTGCTCAGTGCCGTTTCGGTCGACTATGCCCCGCAGGACTCCTCGATCTTCGCCGTGCCGGACGGCTTCACCGTCCACACCGTGGATGCCGTGGACTCCACCACGAAGACCGCAAGATGAGCGTCCCGACCGCCGCCGCGACCGGCACGCAGGCCGGCGCCCCTGCGAACGCCAGGCGCCGGCCACCGCAGCGCAAGCGGGTGCTCGCACCTTGGAAGGACCGGCAGGGCCGGTTCTCCTGGATGAAGGCGCTGGTGTTTGCCGCCGCCTTCATCCCCGGTCTGGTGACCGCGTACTGGTGGAGCACCGGCCAGCTCGGCGGCCGCCCGGTGATGGAGGCGATCCACCAGACGGGCCTCTGGGCGATCCGCTTCCTGATGATCGCGCTGGCGGTCACGCCGGCCCGCGCGGTGTTCGACCGGCCGCGCGTGATCCTGCTGCGCCGGATGCTCGGGCTGACCGCGCTGGCCTATGCCGCGACGCATTTTTCCCTCTACGTCGTGTACCAGCATTTCAGCATGCTCATGGTCGCCTCGGAGATCTGGAAGCGGTTCTATCTGCTGATCGGCTTCATCGGCCTGCTGAGTTTGATCGCCCTTGGCGTCACCTCGACGGATGGCATGATCCGGCGAATGGGCGCGTGGTGGAAGCGCCTGCACTATTTGGTCTATCCGCTCGGCGTCCTGGTGCTGCTGCACTACTTCATCCAGACCAAGGCTGATGTGTCGGAAGCGGTGGTTTTCGCCGGTTTCTTCCTATGGCTCATGGGGCTGCGGCTGCTGCCTGCCGGCTGGCGGCGCAACCCTGCGGCGCTGCTGGCGCTGTCGGTTCTGGCGGCCTTCGCCACGGCCGGGGTCGAGTTCGCCTGGTACGGCCTGGCGACGGGCATCAATCCCTGGCGGGTTCTGGCGGTCAACGAGACGCTACGCTACGGCCTGCGCCCGGCGCATATCGTCGGTGTCGCGGGCCTTGGCGTGACCCTGGCGGCCTCCGGACAGTGGCTCTACGAGCGGCTGTCGAGGCGGGAGACGGCAGCGGTCGGCCGCGCCTGAGGGGGCCGCCATCGCCATCGCCACCGCCGGCGCGGCGCCGAGCGGGGTGACGAACACGCGCAGCGACGCATACGACAGCCAGATCCGCCGCCCCGCCAGGAAGTCGGCGCCGGCCAGCCCGTCGCCCAGTTGTTCGGGGATCGGCAGGACCGGCAGCACCGGATCACGGATCGTCGCCGGTCCGATCCGCAGCAGGCTGAACCGGTGCACCGGCACGGACAGCTTGTCCGCCGAGGCGCCATGCGCGGTAATCCGCCGGTCCTGTCCCAGCGCGGCGGCGCCGACGCCCGCCCGCGCGGCGAAGGCTGCGCTGACGGCGGTGTGCTGCGCGCCGCTGTCCAGGGTCGCCATGCCGGCCGCGCCGTCCAGTACGATCGGGATCAGCAGCCGGTCCCGCTCGCGCTCCACCCGGCCGACCGACAGATAGGGGCCGCTCCAGGGCGGGCCGGCAGCCGGGCACTCGCGCGCCCGATACAGCGTCAGCCGGTCGTCGCGGATGTCGAGGTCGACGTCGAACGCGGACAGCACATCGGCGCCCAGCAGCCCGTCCAGCGGCGTCCCACTGACCACGGGCAGGTCGAACGACGCCACCGTCACGCTGCGGACCGGCAGGGCGGTACCCCCGATGGCGAATTGCGCGACTCTGGCATCCCGCGTGATGCTCAGTCCGCCGATGCCGACGGTCCGTGTTTCATGGCGGGCATCGCGCGGCAAGCCGAGCCGCGCCACCACGGCCTCGGGCAGCAGCGTGCGCTCGGCGCCGGTATCGACGATCAGCCGCAGGGGGTGTCCGTTGATCGCGACCGTTACCGTCCACACCCCCTTGGCCGGCAGAAGCGGCGCGCTGGCGACGGGGATGACCGCGCAGCCTGGGGCGCCCGCCACCGTGATCGACGAGGTGGCGCGCCCGAAGCCGCCGCTGCTTCCGGCGCAGGACGCAAGCGCCGGGAGCAGCAGCAGCAGCCATCCCGCCGCGTAGCGCTTGCGGGTCAGACCTTCTGCTTCAGGATGTCGCGAATTTCCTCGAGCAGCAGCTCGGATTTCGGCGGCGGCGGCGGCGGCTTCTTCGTTTCGGTCAGATGCAGGCGCGACAGCGCCTTGACCGTCCAGAAAATCGCGAAGCCGACGATGATGAACTGGATGATGGTGTTGATGAACAGCCCGATATTCAGGGTCGCCGCGCCGGCGTGCTGGGCGGCCGCCAGCGAGTCGTAATGCTGGCCGTTAAGCGGGATGAAGACGTTGCTGAAATCGACCCCACCGATCAGCAGGCCGATGATCGGGTTGAAGATATCCTTCACCAGGCTGTTCACGACCCCGGTAAACGCGGCACCGATGATGATGCCGACGGCCAGATCCACCACGCTCCCGCGCATGATGAATGCCTGGAATTCAGACAGCCAGCCCGGCGCCTTCAGCTTGATAGGCGGTTGCATCCTGCATCCCCCAGCGGTGTTCCGCATTGTTATATTTGGAGAATGCCGTGCTGCGCCAGCGTGGCCGCTCGCCGCCCTCCGGATCAGCTCAGTTCAGCCAATCTCGGTAACCCAGGTCCGTGTTAGGCAGCCGGCTTCAGCCGACGCCCGCGACATAGGCCTTGAGTAAGTCGACCTCGTGCTCCTGCTGCGTGATGCGCGCTTTGACCACGTCGCCGATGCTGATGATGCCGATCAATTCTCCGCGCTCGACGACCGGAAGATGGCGGAACCGGCCCTCCGTCATGATCGCCATCGCCTCGGGCACAGTCGTCTGCGGCGACGCCGTCTTGACGTCTCGCGTCATCAGTTGGGCCGCCGTCATCGCCAGCGTGGCCGCACCGTTGGCCGCCAGACTGCCGACGATGTCGCGTTCGCTGACAATCCCCAGAAGCTGGCGCGCGCTGTCCATCACGAGCACGGCGCCGATGCGCCGGGTCGCCAGTTCGTTGGCCAGCTCGGCGATCGTCGTGGTCGGCGCCACGGCGCTGATCTGGCGTCCCTTCTGCTTGAGTATGGCGGCGATTGTCATGGTGTGTCCCTCCCTAACCCCGGGGCCACAGGCGCCTTCTGGCGTCCGTTTGAAATCAGCATGCGCGTGTTCGATGCCGAGGCGCAACTTATCGGTGTGCGGTGCACCATGGCGTATCGCAGGCGGAAGGGATCAACGAGACGAGGCGAGCGAGAGAAGGCCGACGAGAAAAGGCCGGGCGAATGACCCGGCCTTGATCCCGTCGTGCCGGCGCGAGCGTCAGCCCGCACGGACCTCCATCATCGCTTTGGAAACGAGGGTCTGCGCCCGGGCGATGTCGTGGTGGCCCAAGGCCTCCCGTGCCTGGGATATGGTCTGAACGACCGGGTTCTGCGCCGGCACATCGGTCATGCCCGCCGGCGTCGAGCGGTCGAGCAGCCGTGTCTCGGCGCGCTCCAGGGCCTCCTGCGCCGCGCCTGTGCGATGCTGGCTCAGCGCCGTCTGCGCGGTGGCCAGTTCCTCGCCGGCGGTGGCGTTGATGCCCGGTGCGGCCGCCCCGGGCAGGCGCGGCGCGATGGGGGAGCGCGTGTCGCTCGGCGTGATGTTGCTGGCACTGGTCGATGCAGGCTCGGACAGCCCGACACCGGGGCTGTGGTCAGGGCGGACCGGCATTGCGTCGTTCGTCGTCTGCGCCATGGCGGCGACGCCGAACGTCAGGCCGACCGCTGCTGCGGTCGCGAAAAGCATGCTTCGCATCATGTAGGGCTCCTATGGTTCTATGGATCGGGGCCGGCGGCCGTGCCGGTCAGCGGCCGAGCGACCGCCCGGACAAATGGCCAAGGAGGTAGCCTATTCCGATCGCCAGAAAGCCCATCGTCAGCGGCTGGGCGCGGATCACGCGTCGCAATTCACCGATGCCGTCCCCGGCCTGGCAGGCCGCCTGCTTGGCTTGGCCAACGGCGTCGCTGACGCCACCGGCCACCCGGCGAACGGTGCTCTCGATGGATTCGCTTGCGTCGTCGATCGGATCGGTCATGCCGGCCCTCCTTGCTGGTCGAACGCGAGCGCAACGGTGCGGACCACCGCAGGGTTCCCGTCGCAACGCTGGCCGCTGCATGTCGGCGGCGGCGGGCGCCTGGAACGCGTATGCCGGAGTAGCGTTGGAGGCAGTGTGAACGACATCGACACCGATCCAGAGGTGGCTGCCAAGGCCGCTGAGCCGGCGGTGCGGGCGACTGTACGCCACCACCACAGCATCGTGGCTCTAACCCGTGGCACCATCGAAGCGATGATTTCCGACAAGGTTTCGATGGTTGCCGCCGGCTGCGCCTTCTACGCCACCCTCGCGCTGTTCCCGGCGATCAGCATGCTGGTGTTTCTCTACGGCCTGTTGTTCGACCCGGTTACGGTGGAGCCGCAGCTGAGCCACCTTCAGCAGGTGCTGCCGCCACCGGTCTACATGCTGATCGACGAGCGGGTGAGGGAGCTGGTATCCCAGCAACAGGGCAGCCTGACGATCGGGCTTGTCGTGAGCACGCTCGTGACGCTGTGGTCGTCCGCAACCGGCACGAAGTCTCTGCTGGCCGGGCTCAATCTGGCGCACGGCCAGCCGGAGACCCGCAGCTTCATCCGCTTCCAGCTCACCGCCTTCGCGATGACGCTTTGCACGATCGTTGCCGTGGTCTTGGCGATCGCCATCCTGGTATTCCTGCCCGCCGCGATCTCGCTCATTGGCCTGTCCGCGTATCAAACCGGCTTGGTCTGGATCTCCAGCCTGGCGTTGCTGCTAGGCGTGATCTTCATGATGCTGACGCTGCTGTTCCGTTATGGCCCCTGCCGCTGCCCGCGGCGCTGGCACGAAGTCATCCCGGGTGCGATCGTTGCCACTGTCCTGTGGATGGTCGCTTCCACCCTGTTCTCGCTCTATGTCGGCCGCCTCGCCAGCTACGACCGCACCTATGGCCCGCTGGCAGCTGCCGTCGGCGTCATGATGTGGCTCTGGGTGAGCGTCTACGTCATCCTGCTGGGTGCCGAGCTGAATGCCGAACTGACGTCGGACTAGGTTTCCGCGTCACCGCCGGCAAGCGTTTCGGGCATCGCCGTCCATCCTCCCCCAATGCGCGCAAACAGCGGCGTGGCGAAGGCGCCGACCAGCGGCAGTCCCGCCGGCCAGTCGGCGGTCCAGCGGTTGCCCTGGATCATCGCGACGCAGACCGCGGCCGGCGTGATGCCGGCGGCGCGCAGCAGCGCGAGCCCGGCCTGTGCCGAGCTGCCTGTGCTGATCACGTCGTCCACCAGCAGCACGCGCCGCCCCTTCAGCCGCGGCAGTAGCCGCGGATCGAGCCACAGGCGCCGCCCGGCCGCCGGCGCGGTGATGCTCGACAGCGGCACTGACAGCGCCTTGTCGTACCACAGCTTGCGCGTGGTGCCGGGTGCCACCCAGTTCGGGTGGCCCAGCCTGCGCGCCACCGCCGCGCCAACGACATGGCCCAAGGTCGGCAGGCCCACCACGATTTCGGGCGCAAACCGCCGGGCGGCGTCGGCCATCCACCCGGCCAGCGCGTCGACCACAGCGAATGACGCCTGGTTGACGATCAGCCCGGCCACCGCCGTCGGCCCCAGGTCGCGCAGCGGCAGCAGCAGCCCTCGTCCGTCGGGCATCGCCGCCGGGAAACTGTCGATATGGGCTGCGGCCTGTGCGCCTCCGCCGTCGCCTCGGGCGATAAAATCCTGCCAATAGTCAGGGGGATTTCCGCGCACGCGGCGGACCGTGCCATGCTGCCACGCTTGGCCGCAAGGACGCCCATGCCACGCATCATCCTCGATTGCGACCCCGGCACCGACGATGCCATCGCGCTGATGCTGGCCTTCGCCGCGCCGCAGATCGACCTCGCCGCTATCACGGTGGCGGGCGGCAATGTCGGGCTGGAGCATACGCTGCGCAACGCGCTGGCGCTGACCCGCCTTGCCGGCGCCGAAGTGCCGGTGCATCGCGGCGCCGACCGGCCGCTGCTCGGCCGCTTCGTCTCCGCCCCCTACGTCCACGGCGAGGACGGCATGGGCGGCGTCGGCCTGCCCCCCGGCGGCGAGCCTGCACCCGGCCTCGCCGCCGACGCCATCCGCACGCTGCTGCGCAAGGCCGCCGAACCGCTCACGCTGGTCGGCATCGCCCCGGCGACCAACCTCGCCCTCGCGCTGATCACCGAACCGGCGCTTGCCGCCAAAGTGGACAAGATCGTCCTGATGTCCGGTGCCTGGGGGGAGGGGAACGCCACCCCGGCGGCCGAGTTCAACGCGCTGAACGACCCGGAAGCCCTGGCGGTACTGCTGCGCTGCGGCCGGCCGGTGGTGCTGGCCGGGCTCGATCTCACGCATCAGGCGCTGGTGACGCCGCAGCGGATCGCCGCCCTGCGCGCGGCCGGCGGCGGGCGGTGCCTGCAGGTCGCCTGCGACATCCTCGCCTCCGTGCCGCCATCGGCGCGCAACGACGGGACGGGGAGCGCACTGCACGATCCCTGCGCCATCGCCTGGCTGCTCGCCCCGGATCTGTTCACCGCGCGCGACTGCGCCGTGGACGTCGATCTCGGTCCGGGCCCCAGCCGCGGCCGCACTCTGGTGGACCGATGGGGCCGCACCGGCCAGCCGGCCAACGTCACCGTGCTCGAAACCCTGGACGCCGACGGCTTCTTCGCCCTGCTCGGCGCCCATCTCACCCGCCTGCCCTGATCCAGTCCCTGCCGAGGAGCCCGATGTGGACCTGACCTCCCTGCCGTTCGACGCCGACGCGATGCTGGAAGGGCTGCGGCCCTGGGTGGAGTGCGAGAGTCCCACCTTCGACCGCCGCGGCGGTCAACCGCATGATGGACCTGGCCACGCGCTCGCTGGTGCTGGCGGGCGCGCGGGTCGAGCGGATCCCGGGCCGGATGGGCTTCGGCGACTGCGTGCGTGCAACTTTCCCGCACCCCGAGCCGCACGTCCCCGGTATCTTGGTCATGGGTCATCTGGACACCGTGCACCCGATCGGCACGCTGGCCCGCCTGCCGTTCCGGCGGGACGGCGCGCGCGCCTGGGGGCCCGGCATCTGCGATATGAAGGGCGGCAACTACCTGGCGCTGGAGGCGATCCGCCTGCTGACGCAGGCTGGCCGGACCACCAAGCGCCCGGTCACCATGCTGCTGACCAGCGACGAGGAAGTGGGCAGCCCCAGCACCCGCGACGTGATCGAGGCGGAGGCGGCGCGGCACCGCTACGTGCTGGTGCCTGAACCGGCCCGCCCCGACGGTGGCGTGGTGACCGGCCGCTACGCCATCGCCCGCTTCAACCTCGAAGCGGTGGGGCGTCCGAGCCACGCCGGCGCCCGCCTGGCGGAAGGCCGCTCGGCGATCCGCGAGATGGCGCGCAAGCTGATCGAGATCGAGGACATGACGACCGACGGACTGCACGTTCAGCGTCGGCGTGATCCACGGCGGCGAGTGGGTGAACTGCGTCTCGACCACCTGCACCGGGGAGGCGCTGAGCATGGCCAAGCGGCAGGACGACCTGGACCGCGGCGTGGCACGCATGCTGGCGCTGTCGGCCAGCACCAATGACGTGCAGTTTCGCGTAACGCGTGGCGTCACCCGTCCGGTGTGGGAGCCGGATGCCAAGAGCATGGCGCTCTACGAAACGGCGCGTCGGATCGGTGCCGGGATCGGGTTGACGCTGAACCCGCAAAGCGCCGGCGGCGGCTCGGACGGCAACTTCACCGGCGCCATGGGGATCGCCACGCTGGACGGGCTCGGCGTTCAGGGCGCCGGCGCGCACACGCTCGACGAGCATATCGTGGTGGACAGCTTGGCGGCGCGTGGTCGGCTGATGGCCGGTCTGCTCGCGGCGCTGGATTAAGGCGCCGCTCATGGCGACGCGCGGGCAGGGCCTGCCGGCCAGGCTGAAGCTGGTGGTGGTGGGCCGGCCGCGGCTGTTCATCGGGCTGCTCGCCGGCATCGCGGCGGCCCTCGCGATGCCCCAGACCGTGGGCGGGATCACTCGTTCCGTGGTCGCCTGGGATACCGGCGTCCTGGTCTACCTGGTGCTGTCGGCCTGGCTGTTCGGTGGCGAGCGGATCAGCCGCATGGCGGAAGATGCGGCCCGCCAGCAGGAAGGCGAGTGGACGATCTTCGCGCTCACCATCGCCGCTGTGGTGATCAGCTTCGTCGCCATCTTCGGCGAGTTCGCGATGCTGCATGATGCCAAGGCCGAGGAAAAGACGCTGCGGATCACGCTGGTGGCGGTCACGCTGTTCGTCTCCTGGCTGATGACCCACACCACCTTCGCGTTCCGCTACGCGCACGAGTACTACTCCCGCGATCGCGGGGCGCAGACGGTTGACGGCGGCCTCGACTTCCCAGGGGAGAAGCGGCCCGACTACCTCGACTTCATGTATTTTTCGCTTGTCCTGGGGATGACGTTCCAGGTCTCCGATGTGCAGATCACCGCCCGCAAGTTCCGGCGCATGGCGGCGGTGCACGGGCTGTTGAGCTTCCTGTTCAACACGATCATCGTCGCCCTGACGGTGAACATCGCGGCGGGATTGCTGTAGCCGCACGCCCGACCGGCGAGGGTGCTGGCAGCGGTCGGGGCGGTCAGGGGGCCGGGGAGACCAGGATGCTGCAGTTGGTGCGGCCCGCCAGCAGGCAATCCTCGATCTGCGCCTTGGCGCGCAGTTCGTGTACCAGGAACAGCCCGATCACGATCAGGAACAGCGCTATGGCGACGCCGCCCAGGCTCGCCGTCTGCCGATTGGCGGCCTCCTGGTCCTCGACCGGGTCGTCGTACCAGACACGCTGGCGAGGATGGTGCTGCGACATGACCGTTTCCTGGTTGAACACAATACAGGATGCCTGGGCCAAGGTTGCAAGTGTCGTGACGTTACGGGCCGCGCGGCCCCGCGATCACGAACGCGGCACGCCGCCCGCCGCTTGTCGGGGTGGCCCGGCGCGGCGATAAACGGTCATGTCCCGCGAAGCGGTCCGCCATCTGCGCCGCGACCCCGCCCTCGACGCGCTGATCGGGCATGTCGGGCGGTGCCGCCTGTCCGTGCAGCGCAGCGAAACGCCTTATGAGTCGCTGATGCGGGCGGTCGCCTACCAGCAGCTGCACGCTCGCGCGGCCGAGGCCATGCTGGGGCGGCTGGCGGCCCGTTTCCCGCACCATCATCCCCGCTTCCCGCCGCCCGCCGACGTTCTGGCGCTGCCCGAGGGTGCCTTGCGCGCCTGCGGGTTCTCGGCACCCAAGGCGGCGGCGCTGCGCGACATCTGCGCGCACGCTTTGTCCGGCACCGTGCCGACGCGCCGCGGCGCGATGCGGCTCTCGGATGCCGAGCTCATTGAGCGGCTGATGGCGATCCGCGGTGTCGGGCGCTGGACCGTGGAGATGCTGCTGATCTTCACCCTCGGCCGACCGGACGTGCTGCCGGTGGATGATTACGGCGTGCGGGAGGGCTATCGCTGGCTGCACGGGCTGGAGGCGGCACCGGCGCCGCGCGCCCTGGCCGCCATCGGCGAGGCATGGTCGCCGCACCGCTCGGTCGCTGCCTGGTATCTGTGGCGTGCGGCCGAGGCTGCCAAGCGGGCCGAGGATAGCCCGGTGGGCGGGCCACGCCGAAGACGGAATGCCACGCCATGATCGAAGGCATGACGGCGGGGGATGGCGCCCTGGTGCTGTTCAGCGGCGGCCAGGACAGCGCCACCTGTCTCGCCTGGGCGCTGGATCACTTCGACCGGGTCGAAACGCTCGGCTTCGACTATGGCCAGCGGCACCGCGTGGAGCTGGATTGCCGGGCCGCGTTTCGGGCCGCGCTGGCGGCGGCGTTTCCCGACTGGGCGGCTCGCCTGGGCGATGATCACACCCTGGCGCTGGATGCGCTGCGGGCGGTGTCCGACACCGCGCTGACGCGTCAGACGGCGATCGCAATGGGTGCGGATGGGCTGCCCAACACCTTCGTGCCCGGCCGCAACATCGTCTTTCTGACATTCGCGGCGGCGCTGGCGTACCGCCGCGGGCTGCGCCACGTCATCGGCGGCATGTGCGAGACGGACTACTCCGGCTATCCGGACTGCCGCGACGACACCATCAAGGCGCTGCAGGTGGCGCTGAACCTCGGCATGGCGCGCCGCTTCGTGCTGCACACGCCGCTGATGTGGATCGACAAGGCGGCAACCTGGCGGCTCGCCGAGCGCCTTGGCGGACAGGCGCTGGTCGATCTGGTCCTGGAACACACCCATTCCTGCTACCTGGGTGATCGCAGCCAGCGCCATGCCTGGGGCTATGGCTGTGGCACATGCCCCGCCTGCGATCTGCGCCGCAAAGGGTGGGAGACGTACACGTCTTTTCCGCCAGCCTGACCGGCAGACTTTGCGAGCGCCGCTGTGGTCCGCAGAAAGCAAGCACGAAGAAACGACTCTGACAAAGGACGGTGCTTATCGGGATCTGCGGCGCACGCCCCGATCCCGGCGGCGCTGCCCGTGTTCGGGAATGGGCCACGCGTGCCCGGTATGCGCGATCCGGACCGGCGTGGGGGGAATTTCACTTGCATCCACCCCCCCCTACCCCTATTTGAGCCGGCCTTGGCCCCAGGGGGCGGACGTATCCTCGTTCCGCCCAACAGGCCGTCTGCTGGTAGGAGGGAATGCGGTGAACGCACTCAACCCACTGGGGATGGTCTCGGAACTCCCGAGCGAGAACCAGTCGCCGTCCGACTGCATCGAGGTGCAGAAGGATTACTTCGTCGAGAAGGATGGCGTGAAATTCGCCGGGACCCACCTGCTGGTGGATCTGTGGGGGGCCACTAACCTGTGCGATCCCGACCTGATCGATCGCGCGCTTCGCGAAGCGGCGGAGGCGGCGGGTGCAACGATTCTGCACAGCCATTTCCACCACTTCTCGCCGAATGGCGGTGTGTCCGGCGTGCTCGTGCTGGCGGAGAGTCACATCTCCATCCACACTTGGCCCGAGCGTGACTTCGCAGCGATCGACATCTTCATGTGCGGCGCCTGCGATCCGCATCGCTCGATCCCGGCGATCAAGAACGCGTTCCGTCCGGAGCGGGTCATTCTGGACGAGCAGCGCCGCGGCCGCATCGGTTGAAGCGCCTCGGCTTCTACAGCCACGGAACCGTCAAGCTGGCTGGGTCGCTCCGCGATGCCGGCCAGCGTGACGCGCGGCTTGCGGTTAAGGACACCGTCATGGCGACCGATATCTGGGTGAACGAGACACTGTATGCCGACTGGGGCCAGCGTTTTCTGGTCAAGCAGGAATTGGCGCGTGTCCAAAGCGCGTTCCAGGACATCGCCATCTTCGACACCACCTCGCATGGCCGCGTCATGGTGCTGGACGGCGTCATCCAGATCACCGAGGCGGACGAATTCGTCTATCAGGAAATGCTCGCGCATGTGCCGCTGCTGGCGCATGGCGATGCACGCGCGGTGCTGATCATCGGCGCCGGCGACGGCGGCGTGCTGCGCCGCGTATTGCAGCATCGCGGCGTGCAGCGCGCGGTGATGGTGGAGATCGACGGCGAGGTGATCCGTCTCGCCCAGCAGTTCCTGCCAGCCATTGCCGGCGACGCCTGGACCGATCCGCGCGCCGAGGTGATCGTCGGCGACGGCATCGACTATGTGAAGCGCGCGGCGGATGCGTCCTTCGATGTCATCATCGTCGACAGCACGGATCCGATCGGCGTCGGCGAAGTGCTGTTCACCGAGGATTTCTACGCCAACTGCGCCCGCATCCTGACGTCGCGCGGGCTGGTGGTGAACCAGTGCGGCGTGCCGTTCATGCAGGCCGATGAGCTTCGCGAAACCAGCGAGCGGCGGGCGAAGTTCTTCCCGCATGTCAGCGCCTATGTCGCTGCGGTGCCGACCTATGTCGGCGGGTTCATGACGCTCGGTTGGGCGGGCAAGGACCCGGCGATGACCAGGCTTCCGGCGGCGGAGATCGCGGCGCGGGCCGAGGCCGCGGGCATCGCCGGACGGACGGAATACTGGACGCCCGACATCCATGTCGGCGCGTTCCATCTGCCGCCCTACATCGCGCGCCATCTGCCCGGCCGCGACGCTTAGGACGGCCGCCGCCCGCCTCTCCGATCCCGCTCGCGGCTGCGTCGCGCCGATGCGCTGATGCGGCCTGGGGAAGTGCCCCGTCGGGATACGGCAGGCAGGGCGGCGGCCGCCTGATATGGGTGCGCCTCAGCGCACCGGCGGCGCCATGAACGCCTCCACCTCGGCCATCGGCAGCGCATCCTGCGCGAAGCCGAATGTGCCCCGGTCCAGCAGTTCGCGCCCGGCGCGCACCAACGCGCCCAGCACCGCGCGGCTCAGTGTCCCGCCCAGGCTGATGCGCTTCGCGCCCGCCTCGGCCAGTGCAGCGACGGTAGGGCCGGGAATGCGCGTGTTCGCCAGCACGTTCACCGGCCGCGATACCGCGGCACAGACCGTGCGGACCGCATCGATGCTCGGCAGGCCCGGCGCGTAAAGCACCTCGGCGCCGGCCTGCTCGAACGCCTGCAACCGGCGGATGGTGTCGTCGAGGTCGGGCCGGCCGCGCAGGAAATTCTCTGCCCGTGCGGTCAGCACGAAGCCCGCCGGTGCTTCGCGTGCTGCCTCCACCGCCGCGGCGACGCGCTCCACCGCCTGATCGAACGGGTAGATCGCAAGGGACGTGTCGGCGTCTTCGATCGAGCCACCGGAAAGGCCAGCCGCGGCGGCAAGGCGGATCGTCTCCGCCGCCGCCTCGGGCATGTCGGCGAAGCAGTTTTCCAGATCGGCATTGACCGGCAGGTCAGTTGACGCGGCGATGGCGGCGGCATTGGCGATGGTGGCATCGCGGCCGAGCGCGCCGTCGCGCAGGCCCATCGCGAACGCAGCACCTGCGCTGGTCGTCGCCAACGCCGCAAATCCCATCCCAGCCAGGATACGCGCCGATCCGACGTCCCACGGATTGGGGATGACGAAGGCGCCCGGCGCCGCGTGCAGCGCCCGGAATGCCGCGACCTTCGCAGCCAGTGCGTTCGTTGCGATCATGCCACTTCCTCCTTGTGGGCGCCGAGCGTGGCACGAAGCCGCTGCCTGTTGCTACGGCCGTCGCCGTAGTATCACGGGTGCAAGGGAACGTGGGGGAACGCATGGGCAGCATCGTCGTCACGGGCGGCAGCGGCAAGGCAGGCCAGGCGGTGATCGGCGATCTGCTCGCTCATGGCCATCGCGTGCTGAACGTCGACATCGCGCCGCCGCCACAGCCGCTGTGCCATTTCCTCAAAGCCGATCTCAATGATCTCGGTCAGGCGATCGACGCGCTGCGCGCCTCGCCCGGCACCGTCGATCGACGCCGCATGCCGCTGGGTGAGGCGGATGCGGTCATCCATCTGGCCGGCATTCCCGCACCCGGCATCGCCGCCGAAGCAGCGATCTTCCAGAACAACATGATGAGCACCTACAACGTGTTCAGCGCGGCGCTGCGCACCGGCATCCGCCGCGTCGTCTGGGCGTCGAGCGAGACCGTCTTCGGCCTGCCGATGACCCGCACGCCACCGCTTTTCGCGCCGATGACCGAGGAGCATATACCCGCGCCCGAAACCGGCTATGCGCTGGCGAAACTGCTGTGCGAGCAGATGGCGCAGCAGATGCACCGCTGGAGCCCGGAAACCTGCTTCGTCGGGCTGCGCATATCCAACATCTTCACGCCAGCCGATTACGCCGCCATCCCCGGCTTCCAGGCCGATCCCGAACAGCGCAAATGGAATCTCTGGAGCTGGGTGGACGCCCGCGACGTCGCACAGGCCTGCCGCCTCGCTCTGGCCGCACCGGTGACGGGGGCGGAGGTTTTCACCGTTGCCGCCGCCGACACGCTGATGCCGACGCCGAGCGCCGAACTGATGGCGCAGAATTTCCCCGGCGTCCCGGTCTGTGCCGAGCTGGAGCGTTACGGCACGCTGCTCTCGATCGCCAAGGCGCGCGCGGTGCTGGGCTATGAACCCAGGCATACCTGGCGGACACAGGTCTGATGCCATGACGGCCGGGGTCGGGAAGGCAGTGATCGGTGATTCGCCCCGCCGGCGGGAGGATGCGCGCTTCGTCACCGGGCACGGCGCCTATCTCGACGACCTGCGATTCGCCGGGCTGGTCCATGCCGCCTTCCTGCGCTCCCCGCATGCCCATGCGATGATTGTCGGCATCGATACCGCCGCGGCGCGCACGGCGCCGGGCGTGCTCGCGGTGCTGACTGCCGCCGATTGCGCGGCAGATGGGCTGCGGCCGATCCGGCCGGTGACGGAAGCGAACGTGCAGACCGGCGAACCCTTCGCATTCGCGCCACAGCCGCTGCTCGCCGACGGCAGGGTGCGCCATGTCGGTGAGGCGGTGGCACTGGTCATCGCCGAAACCCGCGCGCAGGCAATGGACGCAGCCGAGCTTATCGCGGTGGACTACGCTCCGCTTCCGGCCGTCACCAGCGCCGCTGCAGCGCTGGCGCCGGGCGCGCCGCTGCTGGCCGAGGAGGTGCCTCGCAATATCTGTCTCGATTGGCGCACCGGCGATACGGCGGCGGTGGATCGCGCCTTCGCGGCAGCGGCGCACGTGGTGCGCGTTGGTCTCGACAATCACCGCATCGTCACGCATCCGATGGAGCCGCGCGGCGTGATCGGCAGCCACGCGGACGGGCGCTTCACGCTGCACGTCTCCAGCCAGAACATTCACGGCAACCGCGATCTGACGGCGCGCGCCCTGAATGTGACGCCGGACCGGGTGCGCCTGGTGGCCCCCGATGTCGGCGGCGGCTTCGGGGCGAAGAATTTTCTGTACGTGGAATTCCCGTTGATCGCGTGGGGCGCGAAGCGCGTGGGCCGGCCGGTCAAATGGATTGCGACGCGCAGCGAGGGCTTCGTCACCGACCACCAGGGCCGCGACCATCAGGCCGAGGCGGCGCTCGCGCTGGACGCCGCCGGCGGGTTCCTGGCGCTGCGCGTCGACAGCGTCGCCAATATCGGCGCCTATATGGCAGGCAGTGCCGGCGGGGTGCAGACCTACCAGTATCTGCATCTGCAAGGCACGGTCTACAGGATTCCGTCGATTGCGCTGCATGTGATGGCGGTGCTGAGCAATACGGCGCCGGTCGGCGTCACGCGAGGGCCGGGCTTCGCCGAGACCGTGAACATCCTGGAACGCCTGATCGACGCCGCCGCGCGGCAATGCGGTTTCGATCGCATCGACCTGCGCCGCCGCAACATGGTGCCGGCCGAGGCGATGCCGATGACCAACGCCTTCGGTTTCGCGGTGGACAGCGGCGACTTCGCCGAAACCTTCGACCGCGCGTTGGCGCTGGCCGATATCGCTGGTTTCGCGCGGCGCCGGTGCGACAGCGAGGCGCGCGGCAAACTGCGTGGCCTGGGCTTTGCCTATCACATCAAGGGCACCGGCGGCTCGCCGCACGAGAACGTCGATATCCGCTTCGAGGCGGATGGCACCGTCGCGCTGATCACTGGCACGCAGACCATCGGCCAGGGACACGAGACGACATTCCCGCAAATCCTCGCCGATCGGCTGGGCATCGCCAATCCGCAGATCGCGCTGCGTCAGGGCGATACCGATCTGATCCCGATGGGCGGCGGGCATGGCAGCTCTCGCGCCACCTACATGGGCGGCACGGCGATCTGGCGCGCATCCGATACAATCGTGGCGAAAGGGAAGGCGGTGTTCGCCGCGGCGATGACGGTCGCCGAAGCGGACGTCACGTTCACCGACGGCATCTTCGCCGTTCCCGGCACCAACATGTCGATGGGCTTGATGGACGTCGCGGCCCTGGGGCGTCAGGCCGGCACGCCGCTCGACACCTATCACGCCTGGACCCGCGAACATCTGACCTTCCCTAACGGCACGCATGTCGTGGAGGTGGAAATCGACCGCGAGACGGGCTGGGTGACATTGGTCGCCTATGCCGCGGTCGACGACTACGGCGTGCTGGTAAACCCGATGGTCGCAACCGGGCAGGCCCACGGTGCGATGGCGCAGGGGATCGGGCAGGCGCTACTGGAACATGCCGTCTACGACAGCGAGTCCGGCCAGCCGGTCGCCGCGTCCCTGATGGATTACGCGCTGCCGCGGGCGGGCGACCTGCCGTCCTTCACGCTGGGCTTCAACGGTACTCGCTGCACGACGAATCCGCTCGGCGTGAAGGGCTGCGGTGAGGCCGGCGCGATCGCCGCTTTCCCAGCCATCGGGAACGCGATCCTCGATGCGCTCGCACCGCTGGGCGTCACGGAGTTCGCGGGTCCGGCGACGCCGCTGCATGTATGGCGGGCGATGCAGCGGTCGATTTGATCGCGGGGCATGGCGTACCTGCCATGTGCGACGGACGGTCATGAATGCGGCGGTTCGTTGGAAGCGGTGGTACCGACTTCGATCGCATCGTTCTGCACGATGATGCGCGTCATCCGGCAATCCGATGCTTCGCTCGTCCGCAGCGTGCGGCCGGACTTGAATGTGACCACGACCGATTTCAGGCAGTCCTTGATGGGCACTGCAATATCGCGCCCCTCCTGGGGCGCTACCGGCGTGTGCCATGTCATGTCGCGCTCGTCGCCGTTCGTCATCCTGATATGCACGGCGGTGACGAAATCCTTGCTCCGGTTCACCAGAGCATAGGACCGCGCATCCTGCATGGTCTTCAGGGGGGCGCCGTTCGGCGGCGCGGCGGATGCCCCCGATTGCGCGAATGCCGGGCATGATAGGAGCACCAGCAGCGACAGCGATGCGATCGCCGTTTCGGATGTCATTCTGCGCCCCCGCCGTTCTTTCAGAACAGGGCGATAACGCTGCCAGGCGCCTGCGGTTGCCATCCGGCTCGGGCCGGATGCTATGACCCCGCCATCAATTCACCCCGACTGCCGCTCCCATCACGTCGCCGATCTGCTCCTGCACGACAAGGTCGGCAATGTCGTCCAGCGGCGTCGGCTCGCGGTTGACGATCACCAGCGTCGCGCCGCGATCCTTCGCCATCGCCGGAAACCCCGCCGCCGGATACACAACGAGCGAGGAGCCCAGCACGATGAACAGGTCGGCGGCCTTGGTCTCGGCCTCGGCGCGCAGCATCGCCGCCTCCGGCATCGCCTGACCGAAGGAAATCGTCGCCGTCTTCACGAACCCCTCGCACCGCACACATAGCGGCGGCGTCTCGTCCTTCTCGAATTGCACGCGCAGCGCTTCGATCCCGTAGCGCTCGCCGCAATCCAGGCAATGCGCATAGGTCGTGTTTCCGTGCAGTTCGATCACCTGCCGCTCGGGGATGCCGGACGCTTGGTGCAGCCCGTCGATGTTCTGCGTGATCACCGCCGCCGCCTTGCCCTGCCGGATCAGCGTGGCGCAGGCGCGATGGCCACGGTTCGGCTCGGCGGCGCGGATCGTCGGGTCGGTAGCGAATTTGCGCCGCCACGCTTCCCGCCGCGCCTCCTCCGACGTCATGAAATCCTGGAAGTCGATCGGCGCCATGCGGGTCCAGATACCGCCCGGGCTGCGAAAGTCGGGAATGCCCGACTCCGTGCTGATGCCCGCACCGGTGAACAGCGCCACGCGGCGGGCGCGGCCGATCAAGTCTCGCAGGGCTGTAGCATTGCCCGGCATCGGCCGATTATTGGGCCAGCGCCTGGCTGCGCACCAGCCGTGCATACAGCCCGTCGTGCTCTAGCAGCGCGGCGTGGGAGCCCTGCTCGACCGCGCGGCCATCCGCCATCGCCACCACCAGGTCGGCATCGCGAACGGTGGACAGCCGATGCGCGATCACGATGGTCGTGCGGCCGCGACGCAGCCGGGCCAGCGCCTCCTGCACCGCCACCTCGCTTTCGGTGTCCAGCGCACTCGTCGCCTCGTCCAGCAGCAGGATGCGCGGGTTGCGCAGCAGCGCCCGCGCCAGGGCAACGCGCTGGCGCTGCCCGCCCGACAGCCGCTGCCCGCCAGGACCGACGCGCGTCTCGTAGCCTTCCGGCATGGCTGCGATGAAGCCGGCGGCGGCGGCGGATTCGGCGGCCGCCTCCACGTCCGCCTGCGTCGCATCGGGGCGGCCCATGTGGATGTTCGCGGCGATCGTGTCGTCGAACAGCAGCGTATCCTGCCCGACATAGGCGATGGCGTCGCGCAGGCTCGCCAGCGTGACCCGCCGCACATCGGCGCCGTCGATGCTGACCGATCCCGATCCGACCTCGTGCAGCCGCGGGATCAAGGAAATCGCGGTGGATTTGCCCGCACCCGACGGACCTACCAGCGCGATGGTGCGTCCCGGTTCGGCGACGAAGCTCAGCCCGCGCAGGCCGGGCCGACCGTCCGGGTAGACGAACCCGACATCGCGGAACTCCACCAGTCCGCGGCCCGCCGGCAACCGGATCGCGTCGGGCGCGTCGGTGATGCGCGGCTGCTCGTCGATCACCTTGAAGACGCGCACCAGCCCGGCCAGCCCTTCCTGGATCGCCATGTTCAGCGAGCCCAGCGCCCGCAGCGGTCGGGATGCGATCAGCAGTGCCGCGACGAAGCCGGTGAAGTTGCCGATCGTGTTGGACCCGACGGCCGCCCGCCAGCCGGCGAAGCCGATCACTGCCGCAACCGCGGCACCGCCCAGCACTTCCAGTACCGGATCGACCCGCGCCCGGCCGCGCGTCATCCGCAGCAGCGCGAGATAAAGGTGGTTGAACGCGGTCTCCGCGCGATGCTCCTCGGCCTCCTCGAGGCGATAGGCGCGTACCGTGCGCGCCTGGGCGAAACTCTCGTTCAGCATCGAGGCCGTCTCGCCCATCCGCTCCTGCATCCCGCCCGAGGCACGGCGGATGCGCTTGCCCAGCCGCTGGATCGGCACCGCCGCCAGCGGATACAGCGCCGCCGCGATCGCGCTCAGCATCCAGTCCAGGTACAGCATCGAGGCAACCAGACCGATCACCGTCACCGCGTCGGCGATGCCGTTGACGGCGCGGGTCAGCGCCTCGCGGATGATCGCCGCATCGGTGGTGAAGCGTGCCGCCAGCGCCGCCGGCGCCTCGCGCTCCATGCGGGCGAGGTCGGTGCGCACCAGGTGGGAGAACATCCGACCCTGCAGTTCCTGGATCACCAGCAGCACGACCTGCTGGACCTGCACGTTCTGGAAATACTGCGCCGCCGCCTTGACCGTGGTGACGACGACCACCAGCACCGGGATCTGGTACAGGATGCGCTGGTCGCGGTTGGTGAACATCTCGAAGGCGTGGTCGATCACCACCGGATACAGCGCGGTCGTGCCGGCCATCAGGAGGGTCAGCAGCAGCACGACCAGCAGCCGGCCCTTGTGGTGGCGGATGTGTTCCCGCCACAGCCGGCGGAGCAGGGCCTTGGTCGATTCCTCGGTGACGACGTCCAGCGCGCTGGCGGGTGTAGCGGCATCCATGCCGCGCCTATACCAGAGGTGGGGCGCGATGACAGGGGGAAGTCTCGCGGGCGGCCGAGGGGCCAGCCCTCAACCGGCGCTGCCGCGAAGCCGCCGCGCAAGCTCTTGCTGACATGCCTCGGCGTCCGCGATGCAGCCGCTGGCGTGCCACCACGCGCGAACCGCGCGCAACAGCGCGCCGACATGCGGACCCTCGGGCAACCCCAGAGCCAGCACGTCGCGCCCTTCCAGTGGAAACACCGGCACCGGCAGGGCGCCCAGCCGGGCGCGCAAGTCTTGCCAGCCGGGATCGCCGCCGTCGGCCAGCCAGGTCCGGCCGATCAGCACCGGCTTCGGCGTGTCCGCCAGCGCCCGGCGCAGGACTGCATCGTCCGCGCCGGGCGACATCGCAGGCCCCGCACGCAGCGCCGCCAGCATCGCCTGCTCGGCCCCCGACAGGCGCAGCCGCGCCGCCAGCGCGTCGGGCGCGCCGGTCGACAGCGCGGCCAACCGCAGCACCGGATCGGGCGGTGCCCCGGCGGCCACCAGCCGGGCCAGGGCCGCCGGATCGGCGCCGTCGGGCAGGATCGCCGCCAGCACGCCGGTCTCGGCCATCAGCGCCACGGAGGCGGCTGGGTCGGGGGCCGCCAGGATACGCAGCAGCTCGCCGCGCACGCGCTCGGCCGACAGGATATGGAGCCCCGCCAAGCCTTCCCGGATCGCCGCGATCGCCACCTGGTCGGGGACGCCGCGCCCATAGCGCGCGTGGAAGCGGAAGAAGCGAAGGATGCGCAGCGCGTCCTCGGCGATGCGCGTCGCAGGGTCGCCGACGAAACGCACGCGTCCCTCGGCCAGGTCGGCGCGACCGGTGAAGTAGTCGAAAACCACGCCGTCGCGCGCCATCGACATCGCGTTGATGGTGAAGTCCCGCCGTGCCGCGTCCTCCCGCCAGTCGTCGGTGAAGGCGACGACGGCGTGCCGTCCGTCGGTTGTGACATCGCGGCGCAGCGTGGTCACTTCGAAGCTGCGGCCGCCCGACAGCGCGGTGATGGTGCCATGGTCCGCCCCCGTCGGCACCGCCCGCAGACCGGCACACGCCAGCGCCTCGGTCACCGCGTCGGGTGGCAACGCGGTCGCCAGGTCGATGTCCGCCACCGCGCGTCCCGCCAGCCAGTCGCGCACCGCCCCGCCCACGATGCGGGCGTCGGGCAGCGCATCCAGCACGGCTGCCAGCGCAGGCTCCGTCAGAAATCCTGGTGTCTCACCTGTCATTTTTGGGCGGCGTGGCCCGGGACGACCCGACCGTCCTGCAGTGTCGCCGGAACATACGCGACCCCGCGCCGCAGCCCTTCGGTATCAACCGTCCACAGCAGTGCGCCGGCAAGGACGCATACCGCCAGTGCCGCTGCCACGAGCATCCGGTTCGACGGCCCGCCGGTCGCATCCAACAGCCGCCACGCCACCACGGCCGCCAGCGGCGCCAACAGAAGCGCGATCTCCACCAGACGCAGCATTAGGCTTTCCCCGGCCTGGCGTCGCCGCGCAGCACCTGCGCCAGCGCCATCAGGATCGCCGCCGTCGCGCCCCAGATGTAATGCACATCGTGCGGCCAGACCCAGAAATCGCGCCGCCGTCCGCCGACCTCGCGCGCCCGCCGCTGCGGCGACGCGGGATCCAGCAGCACATCCAGCGGCAGCTGGAACGCCGCCTCGACCTCCGCCGGGGCCAGCATCAGCGGCGGGTTGGGCGGCACGAGGCCGACCACCGGGACGATGCAATAGCCGGTGCCGGTGACATAGGACGGCAGCCGGCCCTGCAGCGCCACCGCCGCCGGATCCAGGCCGATCTCCTCCCACGCCTCGCGCAGGGCGGCTGCCTCGGGGTCGGCATCGGCGTCGTCGATGCGACCGCCCGGGAAACTCACCTGGCCCGCATGTCGCGCCAGATGCGCGGTCCGCTTGGTCAGCAGGATGCCCGGCGAAGCCCCCAGCACGATCGGTACCAGCACGGCTGCCGGCACCAGCGCGAGGCCCCCGGGATCGACCCCGTCGTCGTGCAGCGTCGTGGTGTCGGACTGTCGGGCCAGCCCCGCCAGGCGCGCGCGCAGCGCGTCTTCGTTCACTCCTCGCCCGGCGGCAACTCGCCCAGCGGGAAAAACTGACCGGAACTCCACACACCCAACATCCGCCGGCAGCCCACCCATTCGGGCACTCCCAGCGCCACCAGCTCGTAATACACGGCCCGCCCGATGCGCGCCTCGATGCCCCAGTCGCCGGCACCACTGCGTACCCGAATGTAGGGTGTCGGCTCGCAGGTCAGCAGATCGTGCGCAACGCGTATCGGATGGTCGGGGCCGGCGGTCACCACCTGATCGACATTGGTGCGAAACGACAGGGTCTGGTGTCGGCCGTCGCCGACCCAGTCGAGTTCGACGGCGACAAAAGGTGCATCCTCGACCGCGATGCGGCCGCGTTCCGCCGGCGTCTCCAGCCAGAAGGATCCGTCGGCCTCGCGCTTCAATACACTGGCGAACAGACAGACCAGTTCCTTCCGCCCGATCGGACTTCCGCGGTACAGCCAGGACCCATCGCGACGGATGATGAAGGGCAGGTCGCCGCACTCCACGGGCCGGCGCCGCGCCGCCTTGCCGCAGGCCCCCGCCGCAAGCCCTGCGAGGGCCGGTTTGCCTGGGCTTCGGCCGGCAACGGCCGGAAGAGCGAGCCCCATGCTCATCGGCATATCCCCCTGGATGTCGGGATCGGGCGATAAAACATGCGGGCTGGCGCTGTTCACGTCTGCGTCCTCAGTCTTTCGCCGTACTTCCGTCGGTCGGCTCGATATAGGTAGCATCCCCCTGTCCGTGAAAGTGCCCATATGCATCCAACGGACTGAATCTCAGGGGTTGTTGCCCGCATGACCGCCGATATGGCTGCCGCGCCACATAGCGTGGCCGAATTTCCGCCAACCAACGGACAGGGCGGGGGAAATCCCGCCGTTCTCGCCGATATCGAGGCCCTCGGCGCCCGCGTCGCCGCGGTGCGCGGCGCGATCTTCAAGGTGATCTTCGGGCAGGAGGAGGTGGTGGACCACACGCTCATCAGCCTGCTGTCGGGCGGTCACGCCCTGCTGGTCGGCGTACCCGGCCTCGGCAAAAGCCGGCTCGTCGAAACCCTGGGCACCGTGCTCGGCGTCGCCACCAAGCGCGTGCAGTTCACGCCCGACCTGATGCCCGCCGACATCATCGGCAGCGAGGTGCTCGACGAGGCCGAAGGGAAGCGCAGCTTCCGCTTCGTGCCTGGCCCGGTGTTCTGCCAGCTTCTGATGGCCGACGAGATCAATCGCGCCAGCCCGCGCACGCAGTCGGCGCTGCTCCAGGCGATGCAGGAAGGCCGCGTCGCCGTCGGCGGCGTCGAACACCGCCTGCCGCGCCCGTTCCATGTGCTCGCGACGCAGAACCCGATCGAACAGGAAGGCACCTACCCTCTGCCGGAAGCCCAGCTCGACCGTTTCCTGCTCGAGATCACGGTCGGCTACCCCGACCGGACGGCCGAGAGGACCATGCTGCTGGCCACCACCGGTGCCGCCGAGGCGCCCCCGGTGCAGGCGCTGCACGCCGAGGAACTGCTCGCGGCCCAGGCTTTGCTACGGCGCATTCCGATCGGTGAAACGGTGCTGGAGGCGATCCTGACCCTGGTGCGTGGCGGCCGGCCGGAAACCGCCGAGGACGATTTGGTGCGCCGCCATGTCGCCTGGGGTCCGGGCCCGCGCGCGGCACAGGCGCTGATGCTCGCCTGCCGCGCCCGTGCTCTGCTCGACGGCCGGCTCGCCCCCAGCGTGGACGACGTCGCCGCCCTGGCACGCCCGGTGCTGCATCATCGCATGGCGCTCACCTTCTCCGCCCGCGCCGATGGCATCACCCTCTCGTCGGTGATCGCCCGACTGGTGGAGCGCCTTGGCTGACGCCATACCGCGCGGGAGCGATGCCGCGCGCCGGCTTGCGCCGATCCGCGCCGAGGCGCTGGGCGCCCGCCTGCCGCCGCTCCTGGTCGCCGCCGAGCGCGTCGCCGCCACCGTGGCGCAGGGCGTGCACGGACGCCGCCGTGTCGGCCAGGGCGACAGTTTCTGGCAATTCCGTCCCTTTGTCGCCGGCGACGCCATCGCCCGCATCGACTGGCGCCAATCCGCCAAGTCGGGCCGTCCGGTGCCGCATGGCTGGTTCGTGCGGGAAACCGAGTGGGAAGCGGCGCAGACCGTCTGCCTGTGGCGCGACGCCTCGGCCAGCATGCGTTGGCACTCGCGCTTCGCCACCGCCGACAAGCGGGAGCGGGCAGGGCTGCTGCTGCTGGCGCTCGCCTCGCTGCTGTTGCGCGGCGGCGAGCGGGTTTCTCTGATCGACGGCGGCCTGCGGCCGGTCGCCGGGCGCAGCGGGCTCGACCGGCTGGCCGATGCGCTGGAACGCGCGCCCGACGACGATGCCGGGATGCCCCCCGCACTGCCGCTGCCGCGCCATGCGTGCGTCGTGCTGATCGGCGACTTCCTCTCGCCGCTGTCTGACATCCAATCTGCGGTCGGCAGGCTTGCGGCGATCCCGGCCAGTGGTCATCTGCTGCAGGTGCTCGACCCGGCCGAGGCGGTGCTGCCGTATGAAGGCAGGGTACGGTTCCGCGGGCTTGAGCACGAGGCAGATGCCCTTATTCCGCGCGTCGAAAGCGTGCGCAGCGCCTATGCCGAGCGGCTGCAGGCCCAGCAGGAAGGACTGTCCACGATCGCCCGTGCAGCCGGCTTCGGTTTTTCGGTCCACCACACCGACCATCCGCCGGAAGCCGCCCTGCTGGCCCTGTATACGGCGCTCGCCAACCGATGATTTTCGCCGCACCGTGGCTGCTGCTGGCGCTGGCCGCGCTGCCGCTGCTCTGGTGGTTGCTTCGGGTCACGCCGCCCGCGCCGCGCAGCGAAAGCTTTCCGGCGATCCGCCTGCTCGCCGACCTGCGTGCCACCGAAGAAACCCCGGCGCGCACGCCGTGGTGGCTGATGGCGCTGCGCATGCTGGCCGCCGCCCTGGTGATCGTCGCGCTGGCTGGACCGGTGCTGGACGCCGGGCGCGCCCTGCCTGGCACCGGACCCGTGCTGCTGGTGGTGGACAATGGCTGGGCGTCGGCCGCCGACTGGCCGCGCCGGATGCAGGCGGCCGGCTCGGTGCTCGACCGCGCCGACCGCGCCGGGCGGATGGCCGCGCTGCTGGTCACCGCCCCCGGCCAGACCGGCGCCGCCCCGGTCGCGACGCCGCCGATGCCGGTCGCCGACCTGCGCGCGCGGCTCGCGACGCTGCAGCCCGAACCCTGGCCGGCGGACCGCGCCGCCACTGCCGCCGCGCTGGCCGGCTGGCACCATCCCGGCGGCGCCATCGCCTATCTGGCCGATGGGCTGACCGACGGGCCCGGCTTCCCGGCCTTCGCCGCGGCACTGGCCAAGGCGGGCCCGGTCACCGAGCTTTGCTGCGACACGCAGCCCGCGCGACTGCTGCTGCCGCCGCGCGCCGAGGCCGACGGCCTGCTGCTGCGCCTGGCGCAGCCGGCTCAGCCGCTCGCGGGACAGGCCACGGTATTGGCGCAGAGCGGCGACGGCCGCACCCTGGCGCGCAGCACGATCGCCCTGCCGGCCGGCAGCACGACGGGCGAGACGAAGCTCGTGCTGCCGCCGGAAATCCGCAACCAGCTGACCCGCCTGGTGCTGGAGGGCTCGCCTTCCGCCGCCGGGGTCGTGCTGCTGGACGAACGGTGGCGCCGCCGCCCGGTCGGATTGCTCGCGGGCGACGAAATCACCGCCGACACCCCGCTCACCGGCCCGCTGTACTACCTGCGCCGCGCCCTCGCGCCCTATGCCGAATTGCGGGAGGGCGATCTGAAGACGCTGCTCAGCCGCCAGCTTTCGGTGCTGATCCTGGCCGATCGGCCGCTGCCGGAGGGTGACGGCCGGCGCGCGGTGACCGACTGGGTCGAAAAGGGTGGCCTGCTGATCCGCTTCGCCGGGCCGCGTACCGCCGAGCAGCCGGTGGGCGAGCCGGACCCGCTGCTGCCGGTCAAGCTGCTCGGCGGCGACCGCCAGCTTGGCGGGACGATGTCCTGGAGCAAGCCCGCGAGCCTCGCGCCTTTCCCGCCGGACTCGCCCTTCGTCGGCCTGCCGGTGCCGGCCGAGGTGAAAGTGACGCGCCAGGTGCTGGCCGAACCGTCGGTGCAGCTTGCCTCGCAGACCTGGGCCGCCCTCGCCGACGGCACGCCGCTGGTCACCCAGGCGACGCGGGGCGCCGGGAGAATCGTGCTGTTCCATGTCACCGCGAATGCGGACTGGTCGAACCTGCCGCTGTCGGGCCTGTTCGTCGACATGCTGCGCCGGCTGGTCGCGCTGTCCGTCGGTGTCGCCGGCGCGCCGGGCAATGCGGTGCTGGCCCCTGCGGAATCGCTGGACGGGTTCGGCGTGCTTGGCCGGCCACCCGATGCCGCGACCGGGCTCGCCGCCGATGCGTTCGGCGCGACGCCGCCATCGCCGCGCCACCCGCCGGGGCTCTACGGGCCCGAAAACGGGCGCCAGGCGCTCAATCTCGGCGCCGCCTTGCCGCTACCGCAGGCCGCGCCGATGGTCGATGGCGCGCGGGTCGAGACCTACACGGCGATCGCGCCGGAACGCGCACTCGGCCCCTGGCTGATGGCCGCGGCTCTCGCGCTGCTCGCTGTCGATCTGCTGGTCTCGCTCGGCCTGCGCGGCCTGCTGCGCCGCCGCGTCGCCCGCGCCGCTGCGGTTGGATTCCTGCTGGTCGCGCCGTCGCTGCTGATGCCGGGGCACGCCCAGGCGCTGGAAACCGGCCTGTCCCCGGCGCTGGCGACGCGGCTCGGCTACATCCTGACCGGCGATGCCCAGGTGGACGGCATCTCCCGGGCAGGACTCGAGGGGCTGTCGGACTACGTCAACCGCCGCACCGCCGCGACCCTGGTGGAGCCGGACCCGGTCACACCCGGCGTCACCGACCTCAGCTTCTACCCGCTGCTCTACTGGCCGGTGACACCCACGGCGCAGCCGCTGGCGCCGGCCCAGGCGGCAGCGCTGAACGACTACATGAGCCGCGGCGGCATCATCCTGATCGACACCCAGGGCGGCTCGGAAGGGGAAGACGGCTCGGGCGCCGGCTTCGCTCCGGGCACCGAGGAGGCGCTGCGGCGAATGGCCCAGGGCCTGGTGATCCCGCCGCTGGCGCCGTTGACCACCGAGCATGTGCTGGCGCGCGCCTTCTACCTTCTGCAGGACTTCCCCGGACGGTTCACCGGCAGCACGGTCTGGGTGCAGCGTGACCAGGACCGATCGAACGACAGCGTGAGCCCGGTGATCATCGGCGTCCAACGACTGGGCCGCCGCCTGGGCGGTCGACGACACCGGCCACAATCCCTACGCCACGATCCCGGGCGGCGCCCGGCAAAGGACGCTGGCATATCGTTTCGGTGTCAACCTCGTGATGTATGCACTGACCGGCAACTACAAGGGCGACCAGGTCCACGTTCCCGCCATCCTGCAGCGGCTGGGCCAATGATGGCGTCGCAGCCACCCCCCGAGGCAGGTTAGCCGGCCATGCATTTCGAGCGCGTCATCGCCTCCCTCCGCTTCGAGCCGCTGTTGCCCTTGTGGGCGCTTGCCGTGCTCGGCGTGCTGTGCGCGCTGGCGCTGATCCCTGGCATCTGGCGGCGGGCCGCCGGCACCGCCTGGCGAGCGGCCGCGTTCGGCGTGCTGCTGCTCTGGCTCGCCGGTCCACGGCTGGTGCAGGAGAGCCGCGAGACACTGCCCGATATCGGCCTGCTCGTGGTCGATCACAGCGACTCGATGCAGGTCGGCGACCGTGCCCGCCTTGCCGACGCGACCCGCGCCGCCATCGCCGCCCAGGCGGCCGCGATGCCCGATCTGGAGCTGCGCACCGTCACCGTCCCGGAAAGCGGCAACGCCGGCACAAGGCTGTTCGATGCCATCGGCCGGGCGCTCGCCGACATCCCGCGCGCACGCCTCGCCGGCACCATCGCCATCACCGATGGGCAGATCCACGACGTCCCAACCGCAAAGGACGCCCCTGCGGCACTCGGGGGCGCACCGCTGAACGTGCTGATCCCAGCGCACGGCGAGGAGACCGACCGGCGCATCCGCATCATCGAGGCGCCGTCCTACGGCATCGTCGGGCACGACGTGACGCTGAAGGTCGCCGTCGACGATCTGGGCACCAACGACAAAGGCTCGGCGCTGCTCACGATGCGCCGCGACGGCGAGCCGCCGACCGTGGCCAGCGTGCCGGTCGGCCGCGAGCAGACGATCCAGCTGCCGATCACCCGCGCCGGCCCGACCGTGGTGGAGTTCTCGGCCGAGAAGCTGCCGGGCGAAGTGTCGATGCTGAACAACCGCGCGGTGGTGGAAATCAACGGCGTGCGCGACCGGCTGCGCGTGCTGTTGATCTCCGGGGAGCCGCATCCCGGCGAGCGCACCTGGCGGCGGCTGCTGAAATCCGACCCCTCGGTCGATCTCGTCCACTTCACCATCCTCCGGCCGCCCGAAAAAGACGACCTCACGCCGCTGAACGAGCTGGCGCTGATCGCCTTCCCGGTGCGCGAGCTGTTTCTCGACAAGATCGACCAGTTCGATCTCATCATCCTGGATCGCTTTCAGAATCGCGGCCTGCTGCCGCTGCCCTATATCGGCAACATCGCCGACCACGTGCGCGACGGCGGCGCGCTGCTGCTGAGTGTCGGGCCGGAATTCTCGGGCTCCGCCAGCCTGGCCGCGACGCCGCTGGGGTCGGTGCTGCCGGCACGCCCGGCGCCGTTCGATGCGGTGGTCGATGGCGCCTTCCGCCCGGTGGTGACACCGCTCGGCCAGCGCCAGCCGATCACCGAGGACCTGCCCGGCGCCAACCCGCCCGAGAAGCCGGGCATGCCCCCGATCCCACCGACCTGGGGCGACTGGTATCGCCGGATCGAGCCCACCGATGTGCACGGCGAGGTGCTGATGAGCGCGCCGGACGGCTCGCCGCTGCTGATCGTCGACCGGGTGGGCGAGGGGCGGACGGCGCTGCTGCTGTCCGACCAGATCTGGCTCTGGTCGCGCGGTCACGAGGGTGGCGGCCCACAGGCCGAATTGCTGCGGCGCGTCGCCCACTGGCTGATGAAGGAGCCCGAGCTGGAGGAAAACGCGCTGACCGCGACCGTCGCCGATGGCCGGCTGACCATCGAGCGGCGCAGCACCGACCCCGGCCCGCCCGGCAGCGTCCAGGTGATCGACCCGGATGGCCATACCAGCAAGCTGGCGCTGACGCAGATCGAACCCGGCCGTGCGACGGCGACGGTCCCCGCCAAGACCCCCGGCGTGTGGCAGGCCTCGGACGGCACTCATACCGCCTACGCCGCCGCCGGCGCGGCCGACCCGCTGGAATTTGCCGATCTGCGAGCCACGGCGAGCAAAGTCGGCCCGATCGCCCGAGCCTCGGACGGCGGCGTGCATTGGCTGGACAGTGGCAAGCCCGGCGCCGCCCCGGTGGTGCCTGAGCTGCGGCGAACCGAGCCCGACCGCAGTGCCTCCGGCAGCGCGTGGATTGGGCTGGAGCGGCGCCACGACCATCTCGTGACCGGCATCGCCGCACTGGCGCTGCTGCCGGCCTGGGCCGCGCTGCCGCTGTTGCTCGGGCTACTGCTGCTGGCTTGGCGCAGGGAAGGCGCTTAACCCATGACACACTTTCGCGCCGACGCCGGCGCGCCTACATCAGCGTAATCCCCGCTCCATCAGAAAGGGATCGTGCCTTCCAGGACGCAGATCCAAACGGACGAGGCTTCGATCCGGGCTCCTCGGTCCCGGTGTCGCCGTGGCTGGCACTGATCGGCTTTGTCGGTCTGTGCCTGCTGGTCGGGGCCGCCGACAGCGCGCTGACGGCAAGTGGTGTGCGCGGCTGGTATCTGTCGCTGGTCCGGCCGCCGGGCACGCCGCCGAACTGGGCGTTCGGCCCGGTCTGGATGACGCTCTATGTGATGCAGGGCATCGCCGGTTGGCTGGTCTGGCGGCGTGTCGGCGCCGGTCATCCCACCCGGCTGTGGGGCTGGCAGCTGGCGGTGAACGCGATGTGGAACCCGGCCTTCTTCGGCCTTCACAATATCGGGCTGGCGCTGGCGATTATCGTCGTATTGATCGTCCTCATCGCGCTTACGCTGCGCTCTTTCGCCCGGGTCCAGCGGACCGCGGCCTGGTTGATGGCCCCGTACCTCGCCTGGACGTGCTTCGCCGCCTATCTCAACGGTGGCTTCTGGTGGCTGAACCGCTGAGCTGAGCAAACGGGGAGCCGGTCAGCCGCCGCGCGCGGCCTTTTCCTGGGTTTTCGTACCGCTGAGCGGCATTGCAACCCAGCGAGCCCCGTCCTGGTCGTCCACCAGCAGCAGCACATAGGGCGCACCATTTTCACGCTCCGCCTTCAGCTTCTGGCGAAGCTCCATCAGCGTGGCCACCGGCTGCATCTGTACCCGCTCGATCACGTTGCCGGGGACCAGCCCGCGATCATAGGCCGGGCTCAGCGGCACCACGAACGTCACGAGAACCCCCTTCTGGTCGGGCGGCAGGCCGTATTTTTTGCGGCTCGCATCGGTTATTGGGCCAAGATGCAGGCCGAGATCGGCCTGCTCCGCCTCGCTTACTGGCCTCGGCGCGGGCGGCGGCGGGGCCCCCGGCCCGTCGGCCACCAGGTCGCCCGGCCATTCGGCGATGGCGACGTGCAGCGTCACCTCCTGTCCCTCGCGCCAAACCATCAGGTCCACCGAATGGCCGATCTGCTCCACGGCGATGGCGCGTGCCACGGCACGGGTGTCGGTGATGAACTGGCTGCCAACGCGCAGGATTACGTCGCCGGTCTGAAGATGAGCCCTGTCGGCCGGACCGCCGGGCACCACGTCATCGACGATCGCCCCCGCGATCTGCGGCAGCCCCACAGCGCGCGCGATATCGGGCGTCACCTGCTGGATATGCGCTCCCAGGAATCCGGCACGGACCGTCCCGTACTTCAAAAGCTGGCCGACGACGAACTGCACGTTGTCGGACGGAATCGCGAAGCCGAGCCCGATCGAGCCGCCCTGCGGCAGCGGCGAGAAGATCGCGGTGTTCACGCCGATCACCTGGCCCTTGAGGTTGAACAGCGGGCCGCCGGAATTGCCGTGATTGATGGCAGCGTCGGTCTGGATGTAATCGTCGTAGGGACTCGACATCAGATCGCGGTTCAGGGCGCTGATGATGCCTGCGCTGACCGAACCGCCGAGGCCGAGCGGGTTGCCGATCGCCACCACCGGCTGGCCGACCCGCACAGTGGCGCTATCGCCAAATGCCACGGTAGGCAACGGCTTGGCGTCGTTGACCTTCAGAACGGCGAGGTCGGCCACGGTGCTGGTGGCGATAAGCGTCGCCTTGAGCTCCTGATTGTCCTGCAGCGTCACGGTGATGTCGTAGGCATCGGCGATGACGTGGTTGTTCGTCACGATGATGCCGCTGGGGTCGATGATGAAGCCGGAACCCAGGCTCTGGCGGGTGCTGGCTGATTGCTCCGCGATCTGCCCCGGCTTGCCGCCGGCTGGGACGACCAGCTGGCGCGTCGAGATGTTGACCACTGCAGGCAGCAGTTTCGGCACCAGGTCGGAAACGTCGATGCCGGCATCGCCGGCCATCGCCGGTGACGCGGTCTCCGCCGACAGTCCGGCGACACCCACCACGCTCGACGCCGCAAGCCACGCCGCGGCCAGCAGATGACCGGCCAGTCGGCGTACATCCAGGCCGCAGGCCCGTGTGGAACAGCCCGCCGAGGCAAGCTCACTCATGACAGTGGACCCATGAATACTGAAGGCGACGGGGTACTCGCGGCGGCGAGCATCGGGTGGGGGCCGAACATGCCAGCCGCCTACGCCATACCGCGCGCAACGGACAGCAAAAAGGGGCTGCGATGCCGAATGATCGACACCACAGCCCCCGTTTTCGCTAGGCGGCCACTTCAGGCGGCCTGTCCGGGATGGCGCGCAACCGGCGCGTCATCCCGGGGTCAGGGTCAGGGTCAGTTGCAGGGGCCGGAAGCCGAAGCCAGCTGCCGGTTGGCGCGGATGTCGGCGCCCGAGCCGTCACCCGAAGCGAGCTGGCGGTTGGCACGAACGTCGGCACCCGAGCCGTCACCCGAAGCGAGCTGGCGGTTGGCGCGAACGTCGGCGCCCGAGCCGTCACCCGAGGCGAGCTGGCGGTTGGCACGAACGTCGGCACCCGAGCCGTCACCCGAAGCGAGCTGGCGGTTGGCACGAACGTCGGCACCCGAGCCGTCACCCGAGGCGAGCTGGCGGTTGGCGCGAACGTCGGCGCCCGAGCCGTCACCCGCCGCGAGCTGGCGGTTGGCGCGAACGTCGGCGCCCGAGCCGTCGCCTGCGGCAAGCTGGCGGTTGGCACGGACATCGGCGCCCGAGCCGTCGCCTGCGGCAAGCTGGCGGTTGGCACGGACATCGGCGCCCGAGCCGTCGCCTGCGGCAAGCTGGCGGTTGGCACGAACGTCGGCGCCCGAGCCGTCACCCGCCGCAAGCTGGCGGTTGGCACGAACGTCGGCACCGGAGCCGTCGCCTGCGGCGAGCTGGCGGTTGGCACGGACATCGGCGCCCGAGCCGTCGCCTGCGGCGAGCTGGCGGTTGGCACGGACATCGGCGCCCGAGCCGTCACCCGCCGCAAGCTGGCGGTTGGCACGGACGTCGGCACCGGAGCCGTCGCCTGCCGCAAGCTGCCGGTTGGCACGGACATCGGCGCCCGACCCGTCACCCGCCGCAAGCTGGCGGCTGTGCGACTGGGTCTTGATCGGCGATGTCTGCGCCATGTGCGGACCGCATCCAGCCGGCTGAGTTGCAGTCTGGGCGAACGCGCCGACCGAGCCGACCGAGAGCACGGTGGCCAGGGCGAGGGTGGAAGCGAACGTGGACATCTTCATCTGGGTTTCTCCATGAAAACTGTTCAGTCAGGTTGGCGTCGGCGCACCACGACCAAATCCTCGCTCGTCGGGCATTTGCCACTCAGACAAGCGACCCGGAAGGTCGTTACAGCCGACACGCTAGAAGAAGGCCCCGCAGCTTCCTCGTGTTCGGTTGCCGTTTTAATCCCGGTCCGGCAGTTTCTGTGGTGCTTCGTAAGAGTTGCAGGCTTGTTCCGTCAAGGGCGATAAGATTATAGCTTCGTAACCAAGCCGTAACCAGACCGTCGTTGACGGCAGTCAACCGAGGTTCGGTCAACGGCTGCCACTCCAAATGGGCGACGGCGGCCCCAGCGGCCACCGCGTTTGCTGCATTCCAGGCAGGACGCCAAAGCAAACTACTACGCCTTGAATGTGCCCGTAGGCGGGGCGGCGCAACAGCCTAATTGGCGATAATGCATCAAATAAAGGCGACATGCCCTTGCTTGGGTCCAATCGGGCGCCCCGGAGATGCCGCTCTCCAAGCTCAGGGCGTCGGGGCTGCCTCATGCAGCAGTCCAGCGCCGCGCAGCTCGGCCCACAGTCCAGCCGGGATCGGCAGGCGCAGCAGATCGAGGTTCTGGGCGAACTCGACGACCGACCGGGGCCCCGGGATGATCGCCGCAACCGCTGGGTGCGCCAGCGGAAACTGCAGCGCGGCGGCCGGAAGCGGGACTCCATGGTGCTCGCAAACCGCGCCGATTGCCCGTGCCCGGGCCACGATTTCTGCCGGCGCGGCGCCGTAGTTCCAGCTATCCCTGCCGGCCAGGATGCCCGAGTTCAGCGGACCACCGATCACCAGCGATGTTCCGGCCTTCACGCAAAGCGGCAGCAGATCGTCCAGAGGCGCCTGCTCAAGCAGGGTGTAGCGGCCTGCCAGAAGCAGAACGTCCCATTCGGCCGCCGCCATCGCCTCCAGACACACTTCGCGCTCGTTGACACCAAGCCCGATGGCGGTGATCTCGCCAGACCGGCGCAGTTCGTCCAGGGCGCGGTAGCCGCTGTTCAGCAGGGTGCGCATCAGGGCCGGGTGGGCCTCCGGGCCGTGCTGATAGCTGCCGATGTCGTGCACCAGCAGGATGTCGATATGTGCCAGCCCGAGGCGCTGGAAGCTGTCCTCGAACGACCGCATGATGCCGTCGTAGGAATAGTCGTAGATCACATCGAACGGCATCGGCCTTTCCCACGTCTCCCGTGGGGCGCGCCAGTCGGCCGTAGGACGTAGCAGCCGTCCCACCTTGGTCGACAGCACCCAGTCGGCGCGCGGGTGGTCGCGCAGCGCATCGCCGAGCGCCCGCTCGGCAGCGCCTACACCATAGAAGGGCGCGGTATCGAAGTAGCGGACGCCCGCCCCCCATGCCGCCTGCACGATGTCGCCACGCTCCTGATGGGTAATCGCGATACGGCTGCCGCCCAGGGTCGCGGTGCCGAGGCCAAGCTCCGTCACCTCAAGTGCGGTGCGCCCGATCGGGCGCTTCGCGAACGCGGCCATAGCCTGATCCTCCCCGAACCCGGCCGGAGCATCGACGCGGCAGCGTCCACGCGCAAGGGGCGCTGCCCTCGCGGACAGCGCCCCTGCACAAAGGCCAGTCGCCGTCGACGCGATGCGCCTACGATGCCTGAGAGAACTTGTAGGTCGGCATTTTGGTCAGACCGTCCTTGGTCGCACCGGCCATCACGATGCGGTTTGGCTTGACCTGCAACTTGTCGATATTCACCGCTACCAGCTTGCTGTCCATTCCCAGGAAACCGCCCACCGACAGCACGGCCTGCGTGACGTCATGGTTTGGACCCATCAGCAGCTCGTCGACCGTGCCAATTTTCTGGTTGTGATCGTTGTAGACGGCCGCTCCGATCACCTTGCTGGCCCGCACGTCGTTGTTGCCGGTCATATAGTCGAATGAGCAGCGCCGGTGGCCGTGCCGTCGGCCGGCGCAGGCGCGGTCATCGACGGCGGCGTCCCGGCGCTGCTGTTCGCTGTGGTGCTGTGCATCGTATCGCTGCCCGTCGCGCCGTTGTTCGTCATCTGTGCGAAGGCTGGCATCGCAAGCGCTGCACTAAGCGCAACGATCGCCGTCATCGAACCGAATTTCTGCATGGTCGTGGTGTCCTCTTTGCTGCCGTGTTCCGCGCCTTTGCGGCGTCGTGCACGACTAACGCGAGGCTTGGTGGGCAGTTCCGTCGGGAACCATTCCCGCACCTTTTGCGGTCAGCCCGACCCGCGGGGGATCGAGCGCAAAGCGTAACCTGACTTCACCGATTTCCACGGGCGCCGGAATCTCGCCACGCAACTGGCGCACATACGAGTCGATGAGCCGGCGTCGAAGGAAATCCATTGCCACCGTCTTGCCATTCGTAGCGGTGACCGCGATGGTCAGCGCACCGTCGGCGACGCCGGTGCGGATCCGCACATTTCCGCCTTCGCTCGCCGCACGGTCCAGATGCGGCGGCAGCAGTACCGCGAGATACAGCCCCAGAACGATGCCCTGATTGAGCTCGATCTCCCCGCCCGCCTGGGACAAGTCGTACTGCAGAGCGCCGGTCTTTACCCCAGCGATCTGCCGCAGATTGTCGCAGACCTCGCGGACCAGCTCATCGATCGGAACCTGCACCATTTCGGCGCTGTTGGAGACGATGCGATAGGCGACCGCCATCGATTGGACGTGCTCTTCGACAAACCGCAGATCGCCGCGCCGCTCGGGCGGCAGCATTCGCTTCTGCAGGTTCATCAGGCTCGCGATGATCTGGAAATTATTCTTGACCCGATGATGCAGCTCTCGCAGGAAATCGTCGCGGTCTGGCATGTTAAATTCCGCCCATGAGCGATACAGCTGCCCCGGCGCCTGATGTGGCCGAAGGCACCAGCCCGCAGATCGCTCGTTTCTAACGGCCCCTGGGCGTCTCTCCCGCGGAGGTGGCTCGATGTGGCAACGTCTCGTCGATAGCGTCAACGCGCGGGTCCGCCGCGCGACCCGAAAGCAGATCGGCAAGCCTGAATCGCGCACGGTGAACGCGGCTTTTCATGGTGCCCACCGCGCAGCCGCAGATCTGGGCGGCGTCCTCGTACGACAGTCCCGACGCACCAATCAGGATCAGCGCCTCCCGCTGGTCATCCGCCAGCCGCGACATCGCCGCGCGGAAGTCCTGGAATTCGATGTGGCCATCCTGCGTCGGCGCCGTGGTCAGTCTGCCGGCGAACGCGCCGTCCTCGTCCTGCACCTCGTGCCGGCGCTTGCGGAACTCCGTGTAGAACTCGTTGCGCAGGATCGTGTAGAGCCACGCCATCAGATTTGTTCCTGGCTGGAACGATGCCAGGTTGGCCCAAGCCTTAACCAGCGTCTCCTGCACCAAGTCGTCGGCACGGTCCGCCCGGCCGCACAGAGAGACGGCGAAGGCACGCAGACGCGGGATCGCTGCCAGAAGATCGCTGCGCAGCGCAGGATCGGCATGCCGCGCGGCAGTCTGCCCTGTGCCACCGCCGCCCGCAGCCCGGTCGCTCACGTCCATCGCTCTCACAACTCCGCCGCCTTGTCGCCCTCAAGCTGGCGGAGCAATTCCAAAAAGCGATCGGGGACCGGCTCGTTCAGAACCTCATCGTACGTCGCCTGCAACTGCCGGCCAATGAAGGCCTGCAATTCCGGCTCCAGGGCGACGTCGCCGGTCGGCGGCGCCGTGGGTGGTTCGACTGCGAGTTCGGGCGGCACTGGCGGGTCCTCAAGGTCTTCCGGCTTCGGTTGATCACGTTCGTTCATTGCGCCTTCCAATGACCTGTGCGCCCGAATGTTCCAGAACATTCAATACCTAAGGCATCACGAAATAGCCGGTCGGGGCAACCGCCGACCGGCAACATGTAACCTTAACGTGAGATCGGCCGGAAAGTTGCCAGGTTCGCGGAACTTTCGGTTGCCTCGTCATATTGCAGTATGGACGTGGCGCTGCCACGTTCCTCGCCACATCCCCGCCTGCCATAGGACCCAAGATGTCCCTGTCCGCTGCTCTTGGCCCGCACCTCCCGTATCTGCGGCGCTTCTCTCGCGTTCTGACCGGGTCGCAAACGACCGGCGATGCCTATGCCGCCGCCGCGTTGGAGGCGGTGATCGCCGATCGGTCGGTGCTCGCCGAGGACATGGAGCCCCGCGCCGCCCTGTTCCGGGTGTTCCTGCGGATCTGGCAGCCGGTATCCGTCCGACACGATGCTCCCGAGGACGAATACGCATCGGACCGCAACCTTGCGGCCATGACGCCGCTGCCGCGTGCTGCCTTCCTGCTTCATACGGTCGAGGGTTTCCCGATCGAGACCATCGCACGCGCCCTGGATCGCAGCGAGGATGAGGTCAGTCAGCTGATCGACACCGCGGGGCGCGAGATCGCGATGCAGATCAGCACCGACGTGCTGATCATCGAGGACGAGCCCATCATCGCCATGGATCTCGAAGCCCTGGTCGAGGAACTCGGCCACACGCGTCGCCGGCATATCCCGCACCCACCAGGAGGCGGTGGCGGCGGTCGCCGCGCACCGGCCGGGCTTGGTGCTGGCCGACATCCACCTCGCCGACGGCAGTTCCGGCCTCGATGCGGTGAACGAGATCCTCGGCGACTACGAAGTGCCGGTGGTGTTCATCACCGCCTACCCGGAACGGCTGCTGACCGGCGAGCGGCCCGAGCCCACCTTCCTGATCACCAAGCCGTTCCGCACCGACACGGTGAAGGCGATCATCAGCCAGGCGCTGTTCTTCGACCGCAAGGCCCACCGTCCCCCCGCGACCGCTGCCGCCTAGAGAAACGATACCGGGTCCACGTCGACATCGACGCGCGCGCCATGCGGAACGGCGACCGACCCCAGCCATGCCCGCAGGATCGGCTGCACCGCGCACATCGCGCCGGGTCTTCAGCAGCAGCCGCCGCCGATGCCGGCCGCGCAGCACGGCCAGCGGCGCCGGCGCCGGACCCAGCACCACCAGCCCCTCGCCCCGCGGCGCCGCGACGGCCAAGGTCGCGCGCCAGCGCGTCCGCCTCGTCCGCGCCGTCGGCGCTCACGATCAGCGCCGCCAGCCGGCCATAGGGCGGCCAGTTGCCCGGGCCGCCGCTGCGCCGCCTCCTGCGCCATGAACGCGGCCAGGTCGCCCGGCGACCAGCGCCTGCATCACCGGATGCTCGGGCGCTGAACGTCTGCAGCAGCACCTGGCCCGGCGCCTCGGCCCGCCCTGCGCGGCCCGCGACCTGGTGCAGCAGCTGCACCGTCCGCTCGGCGGCGCGCAGGTCGCCGCCGGCCAGCCCCAGATCGGCGTCCACCACGCCGACCAGCGTCAGATGCGGAAAGTGCCAGCCCTTCGCGACGATCTGCGTGCCGATGATCAGATCGACCTCGCGCGCGGCGATCGCGCGCGCCGCGGCGGCGGCGGCGTGCGGCCCGGGCAGCGTGTCGCTCGCCATCACCAGCCGCCGCGCTTCGGGAAACAGCAGCGCCGCTTCCTCGGTGATGCGTTCCACGCCCGGGCCCACGGCGGTCAGGCTGTGCGCCGCGCCGCAGGCCGGGCAGACCTCGGGGATCGGGATGGCGTGGCCGCAATGGTGGCATTGCAGCCGGCGCAAGGCGCGGTGCTCGACCAGCCACGCGGTGCAGTTCGGGCAGTCCATGCGATGCCCGCAGTGCCGGCACAGCGTCAGCGGCGCGTAGCCGCGGCGGTTGAGGAACAGCATCGCCTGCTCGCCGCGCGCCAGCGTCTCGCGCACCGCCGCGATCAGCGGCGGCGACAGGAACTGCCCGCGCTCCGGCGGCGTCGCGCGCAGGTCGATCGCCGTCACCTGCGGCAGCGAGGCGCCGCCATGTCGTGTCGGCAGCGTGGCGCGCCGGTAGCGGCCGGCCTCGACATTGGCGAGCGTCTCCAGGCTGGGCGTGGCGGAAACCAGCACCGCCGGCGCCGCGCAGAGCCGCGCCCGCACCACCGCCATGTCGCGGGCGTGGTAGACCACGCCGTCCTCCTGCTTGAAGGCGGTCTCGTGCTCCTCGTCCACCACCACCAGGCCGAGGTCGGGGAACGGCAGGAACAGCGCCGAGCGCGCGCCCACCACGACCGGCGCGGCGCCCTCGGCGACCGCCCGCCAGGTGAGCCGCCGGGTGCGGGACGACAGGTCGGAATGCCAGACCGCCGGCGCGACGCCGAAGCGCGCTCGAACCGCTCCAGCCACTGCGACGACAGCGCGATTTCGGGCAGCAGCACCAGCGCCTGGCGGCCCCGCCGGAGGCATTCCGCCACCGCCTCGAGATAGACCTCGGTCTTGCCGGACCCGGTGACGCCGTCCAGCAGCGTGACCGAGAAGGCCCCGGCGGCAACCGCGCCGGACAGCGCCGCCGCGGCCCCCGATTGTGCGGCGGACAGGGCCGGCCCCGGATGGTCGGGATCGGGGCGGCGAAACGGCGCGGGGTGCGCCAGCGGCACACGGCGGATCAGCCCGGCCTGCGCCATGCCGTGCAGCACCGCCTGGCTGACCCCGGCGGTGCCGGCCAGGACAGCGCCAGCCTGGGGCTCGATTTCGGCCAGGGCGGCCAGCACGCGGCTCCGTGCCGGGGTCATCCGTACGCTCGCCTCCGCTGCGCCGTTGGGCGGATCGGCGCGCATCCAGCCGGCCGACAGCGGCAGCGGCGCGGTGACGCGCAGCGCCATCGCCATCACTTCCCCGGGCGGCGACAGCGTGTAGGCCGCGACCCAATCGACGAAGCGGCGCATCGTCGCGATCATCGGCGGCGTGTCGAGCAGCGCCATGATCGGCTTGAGCCTGCGCGTCGGGCAGGACGCGCCGGGGTTCGGCCGGCGTGTCCCACACCACGCCCACCGTCTCCCGCCGGTTGAGCGGCACCAGCACCACGTCGCCCGGCGCCGGGTCAAGCGCTTCCGGCACCGCGTAGTCGAACGGCTCTGGGAACGGGTAGGGCAGCAGTACCGGGACCCTGCGGACCAGGGGGCGAAGCGCCAGGGGTGAACCTTCCCGCGGGGAGGTGTCCCGCTGGCGCATTGTCTTCCTGTCGCTGCCGGCCATCCTGTATGGTCTGCCCGGAAGCGCGCCTGACGTCCAGGTGCGGCCGTTTGCCGGATCCGCGATGCCCCAGCGCCTGCCGCCCTCCGCCCGATGACCGTGCCACGCCGGGTTCCCGAACCCGCCGACGCCGCGCGAGTCTCATCGTTCCTGCGCGACCACCCGTCCTTTCTGGCCGAGCACCCCGAGCTCTACCGCGTGCTGGTGCCGCCGATGCGCGTGCATGGCGACGCGCTGGCCGACCACATGGCGGCGATGCTGCGCGCCGAGCGCGGCCACGCCGCAGCGATGGCCGACCGCGCGGACGGCGTGCTTGCCGCCGGCCGCGCCGCCGCCGGTCTCGCCGCGCGGGTGCAAGCCGCCGTGCTTGCGCTGATCCGTGCCAGCGATCCTGCCGACTGCATCGCTGCCGAGATGCCCGGCATCCTCGCCGTCGATAGCGCGACGCTGTGCATGGAAGACCCGGACGGGCTGATGCAGGGTGTGCGGCGCCTGCCGCCTGGCAAGGTTGCAGCACTGCTCGGCGGCCGCGATGTGGCGTTCCGCGATGCGCCTGCCGACGCCGTTCTCCTGCACGCCGAGGCCGCCGCGCTCGCCCGCCACGACGCACTGATCCGCGTGCCGGGGGAGGGGCCGCCGGCCCTGCTGGCGTTGATGACGCGCGACAGCCGCATGCTCGATCCCGCCCAGGGCGCGGGGGCGCTGACCTTCCTCGGCCGTGCGGTGGCCGCCGCGCTCCGACGGTGACAGGACAGGCGGCCGCGCGTGCCTTCCTCGACTGGCTGCGCGACGAACGGCGCGCCGCGGCGCTTACGGTGGAGGCCTATGCCGGCGACCTCGCCACATTCCTGGGCTTCCTGACGGACCATCTGGGCGGCGAGCCGGATCTGGCCGCGCTCGGCGCGCTGCGGCAGGCCGATCTGCGCGCCTGGCTCGCGTACCTGGCCGAGCAGGGGCTCGGCAATGCCAGCCGTGCGCGACGCCTGTCCGCCGTGCGCAGCTTCTTCCGCTACCTGGCGCGGCGGCACGGGGTGGCGAATCCGGCCCTCGCGCTGCTCGCCCGCCCCCGCGTGCGCCCGCCGGTGCCGCGCGCCCTGTCGGTCGCGGATGCGCGGACCGTCACCGACGACATCGCCGAAATGGCCGACAGCACGGCGATCTCGGCGCGCGACACCGCGCTGTTCACTCTGCTGTACGGCTGCGGGCTGCGTATCGGCGAAGCACTGGCGCTGGACGTGCGCGACGCCCCCCGGCCCGGCCGGACCGAGGCGCTGCGCGTGCTCGGCAAAGGCGGCAAGCAGCGCATCGTTCCGGTCCTGCCGGCGGTACGACAAGCGGTGGCCGGCTGGCTGCGCCACCACCCCGACCCCGCACCCGACAGCCCGCTGTTCCTGGGGGCCCGCGGTGCACGGCTGGATGCGGCGGTGGCGCAGCGCGTGCTGCGCAACTTCCGCCGTCTGAGTGGTTTGCCCGAGCACGCGACGCCGCACGCGCTGCGGCACTCCTTCGCAACGCATCTGCTGGCGGCCGGTGCCGATCTGCGCTCGATCCAGGACCTGCTCGGCCATGCCAGCCTGTCCACCACGCAGCGGTACACAAGCGTGGACGAAGCCTCGCTTCTGGCCGTCTGGAACCGCGCCCATCCGCGGGCGCGCTCGGGCCGGGACCGGGGCCGGGACCAGGATTGACGGCTACAGCAGCTCCGGTGGCGGCAGCCACAGCACCTGACCGATGCTGCGCGCATCCGATGCGATCATCGCGAGGCGGTCGAAGCCCAGCGCGATGCCGGCGCAGGCAGGCAGGCCGAGGCCCAGTGCGGCCAGGAAATCCTCGTCCAGCGGCCAGTCCGACCCCGTCAGTGCGTGGCGCCGCGCCCGATCCTCCTCGAAGCGCGCGCGCTGTTCGGCCGCGTCGGTCAATTCGACGAAGGCATTGGCCAGTTCGATGCCGCAGACGAACAGCTCGAACCGCTCGGCCACCCTGGGGTCGGCCGGATCGCGTCGCGCCAGGGCCGCCTGCGCTGCGGGCCAGTGCGTCAAGAAGGTGGGATGCGACCGGCCGAGTTGCGGCTCGATGCGCTCCAGCAGCAGGCGGAAGAACAGGTCCTCCCACGTCTCGCCGGCCCGCAGCTCCGCCGTGGCAGCGGCAGCCAGCGCGGCGGCGTCCCCGGCGGTCGCCAGCACGTCGGCGCCGGTGAAGCGTGCGAACGCCTCGGCCACCGTCAACCGCTCGAAGCGGGAAAGATCGGTCCGCACGCCGCGGCATGCCACGACCGGCGGCAGCACGGCCCGCAGATACCCCTCGATCTGTTCCATCAGGGCGGCCATGCCGGCGCCGGGTTGATACCATTCCAGCATGGTGAACTCCGGCGCGTGCAGCGCCGACGCCTCGCCGTTCCGCCAGACGCGGGCAAGCTGGAAGATCGGGCCGGGGGCGCCCGCCAGCAGCCGCTTCATCGCGAATTCCGGGCTGGTGTGTAGCCATTGCGGCTCGGCTCGCCCGTCGGGATGCCGCCGCTCGGTGCGGAAGGGCTGCAGATGCACTTCCTCGCCGGGGGCCGCAACGGCGTAGGGCGTTTCCACCTCGGTGAAGCCGCGCGCCGTGAAGAAGGCGCGCGTCGCTGCCGTCAGAAGCGCCCGCCGGCGCAGGAACGGCAAGCGGGCCGCCAGGCTGTCGGGATGCCAGACAGGATCGGACATGATAGCCTCGTGCGTTCTCGGCGCGGCGCGGCGCGGCCGCCGCCGGATGCCGCCATTGCGCCATGACGGAGGGGATATGACCCAGGCCGCACCGCTGCGTCTGCACCTGATCCGCCATGGTGAGACGGAATGGTCGCTATCGGGCCAGCATACCGGCAGCAGCGACATCCCGCTGACCGCGCACGGCGAGGACGAGGCGCGTGCCCTGGTTCCCTGGCTGCGCGGGCGGCAGTTCACCCGGGTGCTGGTCAGCCCGCGCCAGCGCGCCCGCCGCACCTACGCTTTGACGGGCATCCAGCCGGCGGCGGAAACAACGGCGGACCTCGCCGAATGGGACTACGGCGAATACGAGGGCAAGCGGTCGGCCGAGATACAGGCGACCCGACCCGGCTGGAACATCTTCGAAGACGGCTGCCCAGGCGGGGAGACGCCCGAGCAGGTCGCGGCCCGCGCCGACCGGCTTATCGCAGCGCTGCTGGCACTGGAAGGCGATGTCGCGCTGTTTTCGCATGGCCATTTCTCATGTGTGCTGGCTACCCGGTGGATCGGCCAGCCGGTGGCCGCGGGACAGCACCTGTCGCTCAGCACGGCCTCGCTGAGCATCCTTGGCTTCCCGCCGCATCATGCCGACACGCGGGTGATCGCCCTTTGGAACGCCGCCCCGGCGGCATTGCCGTCGGGCCCCTGACCCATCCGGCCAGCGGCCCCGGCCGGCTACCTGGCCCGATGCGGCCACATCTGCCAGAACCGGATGATCGCCATGACGACCAGCAGCACCAGGATGACGCGCCAGCCCCAGGTCCTCACCCAGCGATCGAACTGCCCCGGCTGCCACATCGGCGCTCCCCGAAGCGGCCTCGGCTCATGAGGCGTAGGTCGAGCCGTCCGCGTCCAGCACCCGCTTCATCGCGGAGAAGTAATAGTCGGCCGGGCTCATCTCCAGCAGCGGGTCGGGCTTGCGCGACTGGGCGCGCACCTTGTCCAGCACGGCATCGGCGACGAACTTCCGGCGCATCCCTGTCCACATCGAGAAGATCTGCGTGCGCGCCGCGCGCTCCAGGAAGTACAGCCGGTGGTAGGCCTGCGCCACGCTCTTGCCGGTGACCACGACGCCGTGGTTGGCCATCATCAGGATCGGCTTGTCGCCCATCACCGCTGCCATCCGCTCGCCCTCCGCCAAGTCGTCGGCGAAGCCATTGTAGTCGCGGTCATAGGCGATCTTGTCGAGGAAGAACAACGCCGACTGGCCGGTCATCTCCAGCGTCATGTCGTCGAGCTGCGTCAGCGCCGTGCAGTAGGGCATATGCGTGTGCAGCACGCATTCCGCTCCCGGCACCAGCCGGTGGATCGGCGCGTGGATGCACACCGCCGAGCGGTCGGGGATGCCCTTGCCGGCCAGGACCTCGCCCTCGAACGACACCTCGATCAGGTTGCTGGCCGTGACCTCGGACCAATGCAGGCCGAAGGCGTTCAGGTAGAAGCGCCCCGGCCGGCCCGGCACGGTCAGCGTGAAATGATTGTCGATCGCCTCATGGAAGTCGTGCATCACGGCCAGGCGATGGGCCGCCGCCATGTCGATGCGGGCCTGGAGGCGTTCCGCCTCGCGAACGTCGTTGGCCGCATCGGCGACGATCTGCATCGGCTTCTCCTGCATCATATGGTGTTTATGGATTGTCTTTGGTCGGCGCGACGATAGGGGCTATCGCCTTGGCGGGCAAGCAATTCGCGGGCCAATGGGCCTGCCTTGACCGGCCGCCGCGCAGTCTGCATCACAAACGCCCGTTCGGCCTGCGGCCTCTCATCCGGAACGTCATCGCATGTACAGCGTGCCGCCGTGAACGAACTCTGGCTCGACTGGATCCATGATCGACACGATGTGACGCTGTGGATCGGGCTGATCCTGGCGGTCGTCGTGTCCGTGCACATCCTGCTGCGCAAGCGCGAGGTCGCGACCGCGGTCGGCTGGATCGGCCTGGTGTGGTTCGCGCCGGTGCTGGGCGCGATCGGTTATGCCGTGCTTGGCGTGAACCGGGTGCGTCGCCGGGCGCGCCGCCTCCGCCCGGCCGATGACCCGCCCGACGACCAGAGCGAACCGCTCGCGCTCGGGTCCGATCACGCGCTGCTGCAACTGGACCGCGGCATCGGCTGGCTGTCCGGCCGTGCGCTGCTCGGCGGCACCACGGTGCATTGCTACCACAACGGCGATGCCGCCTATCCGCCGATGCTCGCCGCCATCGCGGCGGCCCGGCACAGCGTGGGCATGTCGTCCTACATCTTCCGCGATGATACCTGGGGCGGCCGCTTCATCGAGGCGCTGATCGAGGCCAACCGTCGCGGCGTCGCGGTGCGCGTGCTGATCGACGGCATCGGCGGCAACTGGCTGCTCTCCCCCGCCTATCACCGCCTCCGCCGCAGCGGCGTGGCCGCTGCCCGCTTCCTGCATTCGCCGCTGCCCTGGCGGATGCCGTTCATCAACCTGCGCAACCATCGCAAGATCCTGGTGATCGACGGTACCATCGGCTTCACCGGCGGCATGAACATCGGTGATGAGAACGTCATGGCGACGCAGCCGAAATCACCGGTGCAGGACATGCATTTCCGCATTGACGGCCCGGTGGTGCGGCAGCTGGTCGAAGCCTTCCAGGAAGACTGGGAATTCGTCACCGGCGAGGATCTCGACGGCGGCCCCTGGCAGGCCGCCTGCGCCCCACACCCCGGCCCGCCAGCCCGCGTGATCAGCGCCGGGCCCGACGCGGATATCGAGAAGGTGGAGTTCGCCATACTGCAGGCGACGTCCTGCGCGCGCAGCAGCATCGCCGTCATGACGCCCTATTTCCTGCCCGACGAGCGGCTGATCACCGCGCTCTCGCTCGCCGCCATCCGCGGCGTCGCGGTCGACATCGTGGTGCCGCAGCAGAGCAACCATCCGCTGGTCGATTGGGCGACCCATGCCAATGTCGGCCCGATTCTCGCCAACGGCGTACGCATCTGGCAGTGCCCGCCGCCGTTCCGCCATACCAAGCTCATGGTGGTGGACGGCGAGTGGTGCCTGATCGGCAGCACCAACTGGGACATCCGCTCCTTCCGCCTCAATTTCGAGGTCTGCGTCGAGGTCTATGACCGCCAGCTCGCCGAGACATTGTCCCGAGTGATGCACGACAGCCGGGGGCCCGCCCTGACGGCAGCGGTGCTCGATGCGCGGACGCTCCCGATCCGCCTTCGCGACGCGGCGGCGCGGCTGCTGCTCCCCTATCTCTAAGCCGTATCGGCGGCGGTCCGTATCTTGCTTTACGTTTCCGATTTCCTGGGCGGGGGCAGCCATGCGAGAAGACGGCGCGCGCGCGCCGCGGCTCACCCCATCTGATGCGTCAAGCAAACCCTGGCGGACCATGACGAAGATCGTAAGCTGGAACCTGCTCCGCCTGACCGGCGCCTCGGTGGATGACGTGGTTCGGCTGATCCACCGTGAGCGTCCCGACCTGTTGCTGATGCAGGAAGCCACGCAGGCGATGGATGCGCTGACCGGCAAGGTCGGCGGCCAGTATCTGCGCAGCCCGCTGCCCGGCCGCATCCACGGCCTCGCCGCCTGGTCCCCGGTGCCGCTGCCGGCCGCACCGTCGGTGCTGCGCCTGCCGCCGGGGGCGATGTTCGACCGGGTCTCCCAGATCCTCGATCTGGGCGGTTTCGCGGTCGCGAACGTGCACCTGTCGCACGGTCAGGTGCTCAACCGGCGCCAGCTTCGCCGCATCGCCAGGGTCCTGCCTCACCGGGCGGTGGTGATCGGCGACTACAACCTTGTCGGCCCCGCGCTGCTGCCCGGCTTTCGCGATGTCGGCCCCCGGGAACACACCCATATCGCCGGCGACATGGTGCCGTTGCGCATCGACCGCTGCCTCGTGCGCGGCATCGCCTGTCTGGAAGCGCGCGCGCTGCTGCGGGAGACGTCGGACCATCGCCCGATCGTGGTCCGGCTGGACATTGCCGCTCAGCAGCGGGCCGCGGCGGCCTGATCGTGCCGCCATGACCGTCAAGACCGGCGCTGACCATCTGGCGGCGCTGCGCGACGGCCGCGACATCCGCATCGACGGGCGCTGCGTCGCCGACGTCACCACCGATCCCGCCTTCCGCGGCGCCGTAGCCTCGGCCGCCGCGCTCTACGACGCCCAGAGTGCGCCTGACGCCGTCGGGCGCCTGACCTATGCGGTGCCGGACGGCGACGGCCGCCGCGCCAACCGGGCGTGGGAAGCGCCCCGTTCCTACGCGGCGCTGGTCGCCCGCCGCGAGGCGCTGGCGGAGTGGGCGACGTGCCATGCGGGCTTCATTGGCCGCTCGCCCGATCATGTCGCGTCCTGCCTAACCGGCATGGAGATGGGGCTCGATACCTTTGCCGCCTACGATGCGGCCCGCGCCGGCGCCCTGCGCGACTATGTCCGTCATGCCCGGCTCAACGATTTCTTCCTCACCTATACGATCATCAATCCACAGGCGGACCGCTCGAAGCCGGCGCACCAACAGGCCAATCCGGCGCTTGCCGTGGTCGATCAGGACCATGCCGGCATAACGGTGCGCGGCGCCAAGATGCTCGCCACCAGCGGCGTGCTTGCAAACGAAATCTTCGTCGGTTCTATCCAGCCCATGGTCCCCGGTGACGAAAGGCACGCCGTCTGTTTCGCGCTGCCTATTGCCACTCCCGGCCTGCGCCTGCTCGCCCGCAAAAGCTACGAGGCGCACGCGGTCTCGGCCTTCGACAACCCGCTTGCAAGCCGCTTCGACGAGAACGATGCCGTCGTCATCTTTGATAATGTGAAGGTGCCGTGGGAACGGGTGTTCGCCATAGGCGACCTGAAGATCATGTCGGCGATGTGGCACGCGACGCCCGCGCATGTGCTGCAGAACTACCAGTCGCAGATCCGGCTGCTGGTGAAGCTGCGCTTCCTGGCCGGCCTCGCCCACCGCATCGCCGAGATCAACGGCATCATCGCCATGCCGCAGGTCCGCGAGACCTTGGGGCAGCTCGCCGCCGAGGTCGGCATGGTCGATGGCCTGTTGCACGGCATGGAGGCGAAGGGCACATTTTGGGGCGAGTACTACATCCCCGACCGCGCTTTGCTCTACAGCGCTCAGGTGCTGACGCAGCAGCTCTATCCCCGCTTCATCGACAACCTGCGGGAGCTGGCGGGCGGCGGGCTGATCATGTTGCCGGCATCCGAGGCCGACCTGCGCGACCCGCAAGGCGCAGGGGACATACTGCGCACCCAGGGCTCGCCCGCCGCCGCGCCGGTCGAGCGGGTGCAATTCTACAAGCTGGCCTGGGACGCGATCGGAAGTGAATTCGCGAGCCGCCACGTGCAGTACGAGAAGTTCTACGCCGGCGCCAATTTCGTGACCCGCGGCCACGCCTTCCGCACCTTCGACTGGGAAACCAGCGCGCGGATGGTGAATGCGATGCTGGCGCTGTCGCCACCGCCCGCCGCAGCGCCGGAAAGCTAAGCCGCCTTCACCCGCTTCGGCTTGCCGGTGCGCATCTGGCTCGGCGCCGCGCCGCCCTTCGCACGGTCCAGCACGACGCGCGCGTAGTCGTCCATGTCGCCCTCGAACGGCACCACCGTCCCGTCCCCCGCGAGCCATAGCCGGTCTGCCACCAGCTCCATCAACGAGCGGTCGTGCGTGATCAGGATGACCGCGCCCTGATACTCGTTCAGCGCATCCAGCAGGGCACGGCGGCTGTCGATATCCAGGTGGTTGGTCGGCTCGTCCAGGATCAGCAGATGCGGGGCAGCCATCGCCACGAGGTTCAGCAGTAGCCGCGCGCGTTCCCCGCCCGAGAGGTTCTCGACCGTCGTCGATTGCTTATCGAAGCCCAGCCCGAACTGCGCCAGCCGCGAACGGTGGGCGGTTTCGCTGTCCTCGGGCCGCGCCCGGCGGATGATGGCAAGCGGGGTGTCGGCCGCATCCAGCGCCTCGATCTGGTGCTGATGGAACCAGCCGACCTTGATGCGACCCTCGCGCTGCATCCGCCCGGCCTGCAGTCCCAGAGCACCGGCCGCCATCCTGGCGAAGGTGGACTTGCCCGCGCCATTCACCCCGAGCAGTCCGATCCGGTCATCGACGTCCAGCCGCAGGTTCAGCCCGCGCAGCACCGGCTCGGCGCCATAGCCGACCGCCGCGCCCTCGAGCCGCATCAGCGGCGGCGCCAGCGGCCGCGCCGGGGATGGCAGCGTGAACGGCGCCACCCGCTCCTCCACCACCGCGGCGATCGGCTCCAGCTTGGCCAGCCGCTTCATCCGCGACTGCGCCTGCGCCGCCTTGCTCGCCTTGGCGCGAAACCGATCGACGAAGCTCTGCAGATGGGCGCGCTCGGCGTCCTGCTTGGCGCGGAACGCCGATTGCAGCCGCGCCTTCTCGGCCCGCCGCCGCTCGAAGTCGTCGTAGCCGCCGGTGTAAAGTTCCAGCTTGCCGTTTTGCAGGTGAAGGATCGCGGTGACCGAATTGTTCAGCAGCTCGCGGTCGTGGCTGATGATGATGGCGGCGTTCGGGTAGGCGCGCAGCCGCGCCTCCAGCCACATCGCACCTTCCAGATCCAGGTAGTTGGTCGGTTCGTCCAGCAGCAGCAGGTCGGGCTCGGCGAACAGCGCCGCCGCCAGCGCCACGCGCATCCGCCAGCCGCCCGAGAACTCGGCCATCGGGCGTGCGAGGTCGGCGGTGGAGAAACCCAGGCCCGCCAGGATCTCGCTCGCCCGTGCCGGCGCGCGGTCGGCGTCGATCTCGGCCAGCCGCTCGTAGATGTCGGCCATGCGCTCGGGTTCCGCGGTCTCCAACGCGGGGTACAGCGCGTCGCGCTGATCATCGGCGGCGAGGATGGTGTCGAGCAGGCTGACCGGCGTCGCCGGATGCTCCTGGTCGACGCTGGCGACGCGGGCGCCACGCGGCCGCTCGATCGCGCCGCTGTCCGGCATGAACTCGCCCAGGATGAGTTTGAACAACGTGGACTTGCCCACGCCGTTGCGGCCGACCAGCCCGACCTTGGTGCCGGCCGGCAGGGTGATGCTGGTATGGTCGAAAAACCGCCGACCCCAGGCGTCGAAGACCAGATCGTCGATTTGCAGCATGGGGTCGGGTGCCGTGTCGTCCGGGGGTGCGCGCAGCATCTAGCGCGGACAGCCCGGAATTGCACGCTTTGCCTCGCCAGGGATCCGTTGCCGCGGCCCCGTTGCTGCGGCGGCTGATGCGTGATAGGCACGCTTTTTCCATATCCACGCGCGGCTGCCGCGCAGGCATGGCCTTTGGGCGCACCGCAGCCTGCGGGATACCGTTCCCGAACGCGGCCGGTCCGGACCCGGTCGGCCCGCGCCACACAAGAAACAGGTATTCCATGGTTTTCAAGACCAACTACAACCAACAGCGCATGGAGCGCGACCGGCTCAAGCGCGCCAAGAAAGAAGAGAAACTGCGCGAGCGCCAGGAAGAAGCGGCCCGCCGCAAGGCTGGCGATGGCGCCGCGTCCGAAGCGCCCGAGCAGCCTGCCCCGACGCCCACGCCGCTCGAAGGGAACACCTGATGGCACCGCCCCGGCGCCGGATCGAAACCAGCTTCGTCTTCTTCGACGTCCAGTACGTGGACGGCACGCAGACTTCCAACCGCAAGGTGCCGGCCACTGCCCTCGTCGGCCTGGAGGGCGATGCCTCCGCCCGCGCGATCATCGAGGAACAGGACCGCGCGATCGGTCTGGCTTCCGGCCGGCCGCGCCCCGGCATCAAGTCCCTCTCGCGCACCGCCGCAAAATAGCCGGCGCCGGGCGATGACGGACACTGTCGCACAGGCGGTGCATCGCAGCGACTACCGCGTGCCCGACTTCCACATCGACACGGTCGACCTGCACTTCGATCTGGACCCGGCGGCCACGCGAGTCACCGCCCGCCTCGCCATCCGTCGCAACCCTGCCGCCGCAAACCCGCAGGCGCCGCTCCGGCTGGACGGGGAGGCGCTGACGCTGCTCGCGGTCCGTCTCGACGGCCACGCGCTGCCGGGCTCGCGTCACACGGTCCACGATGGCGGCCTGGTGATCCACGACGCCCCCGATGCCTTCACGCTGGAAACCGAGGTGCGGATCGCGCCCGAGGCGAACACCGCACTGAGCGGCCTCTACACCTCCGGCGGCAACTACTACACCCAGTGCGAGGCCGAGGGTTTCCGCCGCATCACCTATTTCCCCGACCGCCCCGATGTGATGGCGCGCTTCACCGCCACCATCGTCGCTGACAAGGCGCGCACGCCGGTGCTGCTATCGAACGGCAACCCCGATGGCACCGGCGAACTGCCCAATGGGCGGCACTGGTCGAAATGGACCGATCCGCATCCCAAGCCCGCTTATCTCTTTGCACTTGTCGCCGGCGATCTGGTTGCTGTGCGCGACCGCTTTACCACGCGCTCGGGTCGCAATGTCGCCCTTGCCATCTGGGTGCGTGCCGGCGACGAGGACAAGTGCGAGCATGCCATGCGCTCGCTCAAGACCTCGATGAAGTGGGACGAGGACGTGTTCGGCCTCGAATACGATCTCGACGTGTTCAACATCGCAGCCGTGTCCGACTTCAACATGGGCGCAATGGAGAACAAGGGCCTGAATGTTTTCAATTCGAAATACGTGCTGGCCCGACCTGACACCGCCACCGACGCCGATTACGAAGGCATCGAGAGCGTCATTGCACACGAATACTTCCATAACTGGACCGGCAACCGGGTCACCTGCCGCGACTGGTTCCAGCTGTCGCTGAAGGAAGGGCTGACGGTTTTCCGCGACCAGGAATTCTCGGCCGACCAGGGCAGTCGTGCGGTCAAACGCCTCGCCGATGTGCGTCGCCTGCGCGCCGCCCAGTTCCCCGAGGATGCCGGCCCACTCGCCCATCCGGTGCGGCCCGACAGCTACGTTGCCATCGACAATTTCTACACTGCCACGGTCTACCAGAAGGGCGCCGAAGTGGTGCGGATGCTGCATACGCTGATCGGGCCTGCGAATTTCCGCAAGGGCATGGACCTCTACTTTGCCCGTCACGACAACAGCGCTGTCACCATCGAGGATTTCGTCGCCGCGATGCAGGACGCCTCCGGCGCCGACCTTGGCGCGTTCCGCCGCTGGTATGCCCAGGCGGGAACGCCGCGGCTGACCGTCGCCGATGCCTATGACGCAACGACCCGGCGCTACACGCTGACGCTGCGGCAGGAAATTCCGCCCACGCCGGGCCAGCCCGACAAGCAGCCAGTGCCGATCCCGCTCGCGATGGGCCTGCTCGATCCGCAGGGTGCCGAACTCCCGACCCGCCTGGAAGCCGAAAACGATGCCCGCGTCGGCACCCGTGTTTTGCTTTTGGAACAACCCGAGCAGAGCTTCGTCTTCGCCGACGTGCCGGCCGCGCCGATTCCCTCTCTGCTGCGCGGTTTCTCGGCGCCGGTGAAGCTCGCCGGTCTCTCGCGCGACCGGCTGCGCTTCCTCGCCGCCCACGATACCGATGCTTTCGTGCGCTGGGAATCGGGGCAGCAATACGCCGCAGCCGTGATGCTCGATCTCGTCGCCGCCCATCAGCGCGGGGTGACGCTGCAGGGCGATGGTGGGCTGCGCGACGCGATGGCCGCGACGCTGGCAGGTGCGGACGCCGATCCGGCCTTCGCCGCCGAGGCGCTGACGCTGCCCGGCGAGACCTTCGTTGCCGACCAGATGGACGTCGCGGACCCGGACGCGGTTCATGCCGTGCGTGATTTCCTGCGCGCCGACATCGCCGGCGCATTGCAGGCGTCGTTGCGCGCTCGCTACGCGTCGCTCGACGATCCGGGAGAGTATCGAATCGACGGCGCCTCGATCGGCCGCCGCTCCCTGCGAAATGTCTGCCTCGGCTACCTCGTGGCTGGCGCCGCCGACGGGATCGCGCTGGCGAAGGCGCAGTTCGATGCGCAGCGCAACATGACCGACGTGCTCGCTGCACTGGCCGCGCTGGCGCAGACCGACACGGCCGAGCGCGTGCAGGCTCTCGATGCCTTCTACGCCCGCTGGCACGGCGATGACCTCGTGCTTGACAAGTGGTTCGCCATCCAGGCGACTGCGCCGCGGCCGAGTGCGCTCGCGGATGTTCGCGCGCTGTACGGCCATCCCGATTTTGACCTCCGCAATCCCAACCGCGTCCGCGCGCTGGTCGGCGCCTTCGCCGCCGGCAACCAGGTCCGCTTCCACGATGCCTCGGGCGGCGGCTACCGGTTCCTGGCCGACGCCGTGCTCGCGCTCGACCCGACCAACCCGCAGGTCGCCGCCCGCATCGTGACGCCGCTGGGCGGCTGGCGCCGGCAGGACGCGGCGCGCCAGGTTCTCATGCAGGCCGAATTGCGCCGCATCCTGGCTTGCCCCACTCTCAGCAACAACACCCGCGAGCAGGTGGCCAGGAGCCTCGGCTAGTCCCGGCCGTGCCCTGGTTCCGCAGGCGGAATTGGTCTACGCAGAACCCTCCCGCAAGGGATGCGCCGACGCGAAGGGGGCCGCCTTGGAGGATTGGCTGCGCTCGATAGGCCTGGGCGAGCGGTACGGATCGTTCCGGGACCAGGGCATCACCTTCGATCAGGTCGCCGACCTGACCGAGGAGGACCTGCGCGAACTCGGGCTGACCATCGGCGAGCGCAAGCGCTTCGTTCGCGCCGTCGCGGCTCTGCGATCGGATGCCTCCGACCCGACCCCGGTACCCGCAAGGCCGGCGCCCGCGCCGCCGGCCCGCAGCGTGGGCGGCAGCGCGCCGGTGCTCGACACCACCCGCGCCGAGCGGCGGCCGATGACGATCATGTTCGTCGATCTGGTCAACTCCTCGGCGCTGGGAGAGCGGCTGGAGGCCGAGGATCTGCTGGAGGTCATCCGGCGCTACCGCGAATTCGCCGGTGTTGCGATCACCCGCTTCGGCGGCATGATCGGCCGGCTCGTTGGCGACGGCATCCTGGCTTACTTCTGCTATCCGGTCGCCAACGAGAACGACCCCGAGCGGGCGGTGCGCGCCGCCCTCGACATCGTGCGCGGGATCGCCGCGCTGGAAACCCCGGCGGCGACCCCGCTGAATGTCCGTATCGGCATCGCAACAGGCCAGGTGATCGTCAGCGACCTGTTCGCAGGCGGCGAGGACATGCGGACCATCATCGGATCGACGCCCAATCTTGCGGCCCGGCTGCAGGGCTTCGCGCCATCGAACGGTATCGTCATCGCCGAGGAAACCTATGCCCGCGTGGGCAGCGTCTTCGTCTGCGAGGATCTCGGCAAGCGGGAGGTGAAGGGCTTCGCCCAGAACCACAATGCTTGGCGCGTCATCGGGGAGGCGACCGGTCGGGCGCGCGAAGCCCATGCGCCGCCGCGCCTGACCCCGTTCTACGACCGACACGGTGAGTTCACCATCCTGTCCGAGCGGTGGCACCGCGCCCGCGAAGGGGAGGACGGCACCGTGCTGGTGATCGGCGAGGCCGGCATCGGCAAGTCCCGGCTGATCGAACAGTTCCTGGCGGCCCATATCCACGACACCGGCCATATCGTGCGCTTCTCCGGCAGCCCGTTCGATGAGGACAGCGCGCTGCATCCGGTGATCGCCTTCCTACGCCACAATGCCGCGCTGGAGCCGGAAGACTCGCGCGCGGTGCAGCTTGAAAAGCTGCGCGGCGTGCTGGCCGGTGATGACGCGACGCGCGCCGCCGTACTGCCGCTGCTTGGGGAATTGGTCGGCATAGCCTCCGACGATTCCGATCTGCGCGCGCTCGCCCCCGAGGCTCTGCGCGAGCGGCTGCTGTCGGCGCTCGTCGAGCAGTTGCTGCTGGTGGCGCGCGACAAGCCGCTGTGCCTGGTGGTCGAGGACCTGCACTGGCTCGATCCGACCTCGCAGGAATTGCTGGAACGGCTGGTCGGCGCGATCGACGGGCAGCCGATCATGATCCTGCTGACCGCACGGGATGGGTTCGAGGCACCATGGACAAGCCGGCGCGCCACCAGCGTGGTGCGGCTGGTGCCGCTGTCGCCGGCGGATGTCGCGGGAATGGTGCAGAGCCTGTTCACCGACCGCGACATCCCACCGCATATCGGCCGGCTGATCGCGCGCCGTACCGACGGCGTGCCGCTGTTCGTTGAGGAAGTGGCGCGCGGCCTGCTGCAATCGCACTCGCTTGATGAACTCGGCGACGCCAGCTTGGCGTTGCCCGATCAGGCGATTCCGGCATCGTTGCGCGAATCGCTGATGGCGCGGCTGGATCGTTCCGGCGCCGCCAAGGAAATCGCCCAGATCGCCGCGGTGATCGGCCGCAGCGCCCGGCGCGACGTGCTGGCCGCCGTCGCCGCCGTTAGCCCGGCAACGCTCGACCAGCCGCTGGCAGCACTGCTCGATGCTGGGGTGCTGATCCGTGAGCCGGTGGGCGGCGCCGCCGGCTACAGTTTCAGCCATGCGCTGCTGCGGGACGCCGCCTATGACAGCCTGTTGCGAGAACACCGGCGCGGCCTGCATCTGCGCGTCGCGCGGGCGCTGGAAACGCTCGATCCGCAGACCATCGCCCAGCAGCCGGAATTGCTGGCCATGCACCTCGCCGAGGGCAATGAGCCGGAAGCGGCGGCCCCATACTGGATGGAGGCGGCGCGACGCAGCCTCGCGCGTTCGGCGCTGACCGAGGCGACGCGGCTGCTGCGGCGTGGCCTGGATGCGCTCGAGAAACTGCCGCCGAGCGAAAGCGTGCGGCGCCTGCGCGTGGACCTGAGCAGCCTGCTCGGCCCGGCACTGATCGGCCTCAAGGGGCCCGGCTCACCGGAAGCACAGGCGGTCTATGCCAGCGGCTATGCCCTGTGCAGCGAATTGCCGGAGGAGCCGTCGCACTTCCCGATCTACTGGGGCTGGTGGCGCGTGGCGCAGGATTTCCACACTTGGCTCGACCGGTCGGACGCCATCCTGCGCCGTGCCGTCGCGCACGATCACCCCGAATTCCTGCTGCAGGCGCATCACAGCAACTGGGCGAGCCACTACCACGCCGGAAACTTCGCACGCTGCTGTGAGCATATCGAAGCGGGTCTCGCGATCTACGAAAGCGGCGACTATCGCCATCACGCCACGCTGTACGGCAACCACGACCCGAAGGTCTGCGCGCATGGCGAATGGGCCCAGCTGCTGTGGCTGCAGGGCCGCCCGCACAGTGCCTTTGCATCGGACCGCACGGCGATGGCGTGGGCCGCCGCGCTTGGCCACCACGGCAGCCGCGTGCACGCCTCCGACACCAGCCTGCTGCACCACGTCTACCGGCGGGACTATGCCGAGGTGTTCCGCCAGTCGGCGGAGCTGGTCAGCTTCACCTCGGCCAACGCGATGTCGGACCATCGCTCGAAGGGCCTGATCTTCCGCGGCTGGATCACCGCGATCCAGGACGATCCGCTGAGTGGGCTGGAGACCCTGCGGGAAGGACTGACCTATCAGCGCAGCGGCACGGCGCGCGAGGACTTCCCGGTCTATGTCTGCCTGCTCGCCGAGGCGCAGATGGCGGCCGGCCGGCCCGATCTGGCCATCGACGAACTGCGCCAGGCGCTGCCGGAGTTCGATCGCCTCGGCCTCTATTCATGGCGGACGGAAGTGCTGCGGATGCTCGGCGAGGCCATGCTCGCAGCCGACCCGGCGGCAACCGGTCAGGCCGAGGCGCAATTCCGCGAAGCCACGCGGATCGCGCTGCAGCAGGGATCGGCCATGCTGGGCCTGCGAACCGCCGTGAGCCAGGCGCGCCTCGATCTGCAGCTCGACCGCGTGCCGGAGGGCACCGAGCAGCTTGCGGCGGCGATCGCCGCGATCGAGGAGGACGACGACGGCACCGATCTGCGCGAGGCCCGCCAGATGCTCACCCGTCTGCACGAGCGTCTGGGGAACGCCGCCACGGTGGGAAACAGTCGGCGATGACCGCCGCCGGCGCGCGCGCGGCGTGGCCGGAGCGGGCGGCCGAGGAGACGGCAAAAACCTACCGCGACGGCACGCATCGCGCCGTCGATCCGGCCGCGACGCTGGCGCGCGTAATGCCGCTGGCGGCCGGCATGGGCATCACCCGCGTCGCGGTCCTCACCGGCCTCGACCGCATCGGCATCCCGGTCGCGGCCGCGGTGCGGCCGAATTCCCGCAGCATCGCGCAGCACCAGGGCAAGGGCGCCACGCCCGCCGCCGCCAAGGCTTCGGCGGTGATGGAAGCGGTCGAAACCTTCCATGCCGAGTTGATCGACCTGCCGTTGCGGCTGGCCTCGGCGGCCGAGCTTGGGGCGGCCGCGGCGCCCCCTGCGCTGCTGCCGCTTGCTCCTTCCGGCGTGGCCTTTGGCAGCGGCCTTGAAACCCAGCGCCTGCTGTGGGCCCCCGCCACCGACCTGATGGTGGGTAAACCGCTCTGGGTGCCGTTCGAACTGGTCAGCACCGACTTCACCCAGACGATGCTGCCGGGCGGCGCGGTCTTCCAGGCCACCACGAACGGCCTCGCCGCCGGCAACACCTGGGCGGAGGCCGTGCTGCACGCGCTCTACGAGGCGGTCGAGCGGGATGCGGTGGCACTCTGGCGCGCCGCTCCGGCTCCCGCGCAGGACGCGCGCGCGGTCGATCCGGACAGTGTCGATGCGCCGGGATGCCGGCACCTATTGGCGCTTTTCGCCGGGGCCCGGATGCGCCTGCGCATCTGGGACGTGACATCGGACATCCGGCTGCCCGCCTTCGTTGCCCTTGTGCTGTCGGATGACACCACCGACGAGGTAGAGCCGCAGCTCGGTTCGGGGTGCCATGCCTCGCGCGAGGTCGCCCTGTCCCGCGCGCTAACCGAGGCGGCGCAGGCCCGCGCGGCGGTGATCTCGGGCGCTCGCGACGACTTCGTGCCGTCCGGCTACACCGAGGCGAGCCGCGCACGGCAGTGGGAGATCGCCGCGCACTGGCTGCGCGCACCGGCACGCCGGCACTTCGCCGCGGCCCCCGACCGCGCCGCACCGGACGACCTCGGGCGCGATCTCGATACCGTGCTGGCCGCGCTGGATGCGGCCGGTCTCCGTCAGGCCGCCTGGGTCGATCTGAGCCGGCCCGGGATCGGCATCCCGGTCGTGCGGGTCATCGTGCCCGGGCTCGAAGGCCCGTGGACGCCGCCTTCCGGCGAATACGTCGCCGGCCCGCGCGCGCGCGCCGCGGCAGCGGGGGGACCATGACCGCGGTCGTCTTCCTGGGCCCGACGCTGCCGCGACAGGAGGCGGCCGACCTGCTGCCCGCCACCTATTGGCCGCCGGCCCGCCAGGGCGACGTCTATCGTGCCGTCCGCGCGCTGCGTCCCGCGGCGGTGGGGCTGATCGACGGCCGCTTCCTCGACACCGGCGCGGTCTGGCACCGCGAGATCCTTTGGGCGCTGTCGGAAGGCGTGCACGTCTTCGGCGCCGCCAGCATGGGCGCGCTGCGGGCCGCCGAACTGGCGCCGTTCGGCATGCAGGGCGTCGGCCAGGTCTTCGCGGCCTATCGCGACGGCTGCTGGCCGGGTGACCCCGACCCGTTCGAGGACGATGACGAGGTCGCCGTCATCCATGCCCCGCCCGAGGCCGGCGGCAGCGCACTGTCCGACGCGATGGTCGATCTGCGTGCCACGCTCGATGCCGCGCAGGCCGCCGGCGTGCTTGGGGCCCAAGGCCGCCGCACGCTGATCCGGGCGCTGAAGCATCGTCCGTTCCCGGAACGGTCCTTCGCGGCCTTGGTCGAGGAAGCGGACCGCCTGCTCGATGCGGCGGCGGCACAGCGGCTGACGGCCTGGCTGCCCGGCAATGCCGTGGCACGCAAGCGGCTTGACGCCATCGCCATGCTGCGGGTGATGGCAGCGCTGCTTGCCCAGCAACCCGCGCCCTTCGTCGCCGGCTTCGTGATGCAGCGCCCGCTATTCTGGCAACGTTTCGTTGCGTCCATCGATGCGATGGAGGCCGACATGCTCGATCCCGCAGAGCAGCGCGCGCTTCAACGCCTGGGCCGCGACCCCGACGCTTGGCACGCCTGCGCGCGCGCGGCCCTCGGCCGACTGCCACCCACCGCTATTGACGCCACAAAACCGGGGCCGCCGCACGGCGCGCTCGGTCGCCTCCGTCGCGAACGCGGCCTGTGGCGGCGCGACGACTTGCTCACCTGGATGGCAGCGAATGCGCTGGAGGAGCCTGCGCTCGAGCGACTGCTGCACGCCGAGGAGGCGCTCGACCGCACCGCCGCGCAGCAACCTGCGGGCCTGCTGCGCGCGATGGTCGATCATCTGCGCTTGACCGGCGGCTTTTCTGCGTTGCTGCAGCCCGAGCAGAGGGGCGCGCCATGAAGCGCCTCAACCGCCCCGGAACCCGCTTCCGCCTGTTCCCTGAATACGCCTCCGGCTATCGCGAGCCGGAGACCGTGAGCCTATCGCTGCCGGCCGGCAGTATCGGCGCCGGTCCGTCGGATACCGAGATGCACGCGGTCAACCCGCTGCTCAAGAGCGCACCCTATTCACCGCCCGACACGATGCCGCCCTGGCGCGGACCGCAATACCCGCCGGCCTTGCCCGATGGCGCCGGCCACTTCGATACCATACCGGTCGAACTCGCCGCAGTTCCTGGCCGCTCACATCTATGGCTCGGTGCGCCGTACGCTCGATGTGTGGGAAGGCTATCTTGGCCGGCGCGTGGTTTGGTGGCACGCATCGTTCCTGCCACAGATCGAGCTGGTGCCGGTGGTCGACGACTGGGCCAACGCCCATTCCGGCCCCGGTTTCATCGAAACGGGCATGATGCCGGACGAGACGGGGCGGGAGCAGCTTCTGGCGTTGAATTTCGACGTGATCGGGCACGAGACGGGTCATGCCATCCTGTTCTCCCAGGTCGGCGTGCCGCCCCCGGACAGGGTGACCAGTTGGTATCTCGCTTTTCACGAAAGTTTCTCGGACCTGATCGGGTTGATCGCGGCGCTGAATTTCGACTCGGTCATCCGCAAGCTGCTGGCGCAGACTGGCGGAAACTTCTACGTCCTCAACCTCGTCAATCGGCTCGGGAAGCTGTCGGACCACACCCAGGTCCGCATCGCCGACAATACCACGACGATGGCCGATGTCGCCGGCATCCGGATGCTACCGGATGGCAACTGGTTCGATCCGCAAGGGCAGAACCGCAACCAGCATGCGCTGGGCGAGCCGTTGACCGGCGCGATCTTCGACATGATGGTGGAGATCTTCCAGGACGGGCTGGTTCGGCGCGGTGCGATCGCGCCGGACCGCGACCCGCGCGGCTGGACGCGCGCCGCGGTCGATCAGGCCTTCGATGATCTGCATGGCGAATCGCGGCGCGCGCTGGCGCGCTTCGGCGGCGCCTTCCACGATTCGATCGAGCAGGCGCGTGACATAACCGGTCGGGCGATGGCACACGCGATCCTGACGTTGAACCCGGAAACCCTGACCTTCGAGCGGGTCGCCGCCCGGATGCTGGAATACGCCGCGGCGCACGGCCAGGGACACATTCTGCGCGCCCTGATGGACGACTTCCTGTGGCGCGGGATCGATCCGATGCCGTATCTGACGGTTGCCGTGACGCGCGATCCGATGCGACGCCCCGACCGTACCGGTCACGCTCTGCGCGCGACCGAACCGGCGGCCCCGCCCGGCTGTGGCTGCTGCGATCCGCGCGCCTTCATCTTCGCCCGGCGCCTGATGCCGCATGCCCACCGCGAGGAGGCGGCCAGGGCCTGATCGGGTTGGCGCGCATGACACTTGACAGTATATCGTAACCGGAACAGCAAGCGGTGTGGTGATCGGCCGCCGCGCGGCAAGAGTAGGGGAAGACGACATGGCGCAACCATATCTCGGCGAGGGCTTGTTGGCTCCGGGCGTGATCCGGCTGTTCGGGCGGGAATTCGAGGGCCTGAAGCTATCGGGGGACGAGGGCGTCGATCCCAGTTCGAACAACCCGATGGTGCTGCAGTACCAGATCAACAGGCTCAAGCACGAACTTGCGGCATTGAAGGCCCAGGCCTCGTCGCCCGCCGCCGATGATGGACCGGCCGAGGCCGCGCCCGACCTCAAGGCGCGCCTGGCGCGCATCTATGGCTTCAGCTACCTCGGCAATTACTACAAGGTGGCGAACCCGCCGGTGCTGCGGGTGTATGGGCCGGGCATCGCCATGAAACCCGGCTATCACCCCGAGAATTCCATGGACATCCTGGGCGTCGAGTTCAAGGACGAGGACTTCGTCGAAGGCATCCGCATGTGGACGGCCGACCATCTCGATGTGGCGGTGCGCATCGACATCACGATAGGCTGGCTGCGGGAGGTGCTGCTCGACCCCGACATGTCCAGCGACAACAACGTGACCAGCAACGCCGCCGGCGGCCGTGCCGACGTGGTCGGCCGTGACAGCGGCCTGGTGGGTCGTGACAGCGGCCTGGTCGGCCGCGACAGCGGCTTCGTCGGTCGCTCCCGCAAGTAAAGGTGCCAGCAACGCCCCGACGGCGTGAGTGTCCGCTTAGCATACGCCGGCGGATCCACGCGGTTTCATAGTCCCGTCGGCGTACCCGCCGGTAGTCCGTAGCGGCCGATCTTGCGATAGAGCGTGCTGCGTGAAATGCCCAGGCGCCGCGCCGCGCCGCGCCCGCGAAATTGCCGCCCGCGTCCTCCAGCGCCCGCGAGATCGCGTCGCGCTCGACCGCCTCGAGACTGACGGGTGCGGCGATGGATGCCGCTGCCGCCGGCGCCGTGCCGATCAACTCCTGGCGGACGGTCTCGATCGTGACGTGCCCGTCGCGGCCGGTCAGCAGCAGCCGCTCGATGACGTTGCGCAGCTCCCGCACATTGCCGGGCCAGGGCCATGACCGCATGGCCGTCATCGCTTCGGGGTCGAATGCCAGCATCGCCGTTCGGTGGCGCGCCGCCAGGCGGCGGTTGAAGTGCTCGACCAGCGTCTCGATGTCCTCGGCCCGCTCCCGCAGCGGCGGGATTGTGAGCACGGCGACGCTGATGCGATAGAACAGATCGCGCCGGAAGCGGCCGGCCTCCACCTCATCGCGCAGATTGCGGTTGGTGACGGCGATCAGCCGCACGTTGACGCGCCGCAGCTGGGTATCGCCCAGCCGGTAGACGATCCCCTCCTCCAGCACGCGCAGCAGCACCGGCTGCAGATCGAGCGGCATGTCGCCGATCTCGTCCAGGCATAGCGTGCCCTCGTGCGCCAGCTCGAACCGCCCCGGGCGACCATCGCTGGTGGCGCCAGTGAACGCGCCGCGGACATGGCCGAACAGCTCGCCGGCCACCAGTTCCTTCGATACCGCCGCACAGTTGAACGCAATGAACGGCCGGCGCCCGTTGGCGTCTCCCTCGCCGGGATCGTTCCCGCTGGCATCGCCGTGAATGGCGCGCGCCAGCAACTCCTTGCCAACGCCGGTCTCCCCGTCGATGAGGACCGGCACCCGGCGGCGTACGAGCTGGCCAGCGCGCTGGATCAGCGCCGTCATGGCGGCACCGCGACCGATGATATGGGCGAAGCTGTTGCGGTCGGGATCACCTTCGGAACCGCGGGGCGGCCCACGTCCGGCCAGCGGGCGGATCGTGCCCGGAATGACCAGCACAGCGCCGACCGTATCGCTACCGGCGGAGACGAGGTTTAGCCATTCCGGCCGCCAGCCTTCCGGCAGGTGATTTGCCCAATCCTGCATCGCCATGCCGCGGTGCAGGCCGGGCACGCGCTCACCGATCGCAATATCCCCAGGGATCCGGCCGGTCGCGTGGACCAGCCGGCCGCTGCGGTCGAGCGCGATCAGGCCCGCGGCGCCGCCGGTGGCAATTTCATGCAGACACACCTCCAGCAGGCGCATCCGTTCCTGGGCCGCGCGCTCGCCGAGTGCCGCCTCGATCTGCCGCGCGGTCGCCACGGCGAGCGTCAGGTTGTTGCGCTGATAGGTGGAGGGCGGACCGGAGATGTCCACCACGCCGACGATGGTGAGCGTGCCTGGCTCGTGGATCGGCGCGGCCGCGCAGGTCCAGGCCTTGATGCCCTCGCAGAAATGCTCGCTTGCATGCACCTGCGCCGGCCGGCCGGTGGCGAGGGCCGTCCCGATGCCGTTGGTGCCGATCACGTCCTCTCGCCAGTCGCCGCCGCGCATCAGGTGGATATCCTGGCCCAGCTCCAGCGTCTGCCGGTCGCCGATCGCGTCCAGCACGACACCGTCAGGGTCGGTGAGCAGCATGATCGAACGCGAGCCGGCCAGCAGCTCGGTCGCTTCGGCGAACACGCCAGCGGCTGCGGCGAGCAGGTCGCGGTGACGATGGCGCAGGAGGTGGAGTGCCTCACCCTGGGCGGCGAGTGGCGCAGCGCGGCCGGTGGGGTCGACACCGAGGCGCAGGCTGCGCTGCCAGGATGTCACGACATAGTTCCCGGCAGGTGCGGCGGCGTCGGGCTCGCCCGTCAGGAAGCGTTCCCAGGCCCGCATGGTGTCGGTACCGGCCGCGCGGCGCAGCAACCCCGCCACGCTAGGCACCGCAACGGCGTCGCCGGTTTCTGTCGGATTAGGCCGGTCTCTCGGCTGGTCACCCGAAATGCCCGATCTCCCCTGTCCTGCCGGCGTTGCTCCGTGTCGTGCGGTGGTTGCACGCCCTTCACGCCGCAGGGCGGCGCGTCGTTCAGCTACGCGCATGCCGCTGCCGCGCGCTAAGCCCGGCCGAGTTTCTCCGCACCACCGCCTAGCGCCGGACCGGCGGTCGGATCGCTATACTCCGGCTTCTTGGCGATCAGGGTCTGCGTGGTCAGGATCAGCCCGGCGATCGAGGCGGCGTTGCGCACCGCATTGATGGTGACCTTCACCGGATCGACGATGCCCGCCGCGAGCATGTCCACGAATGCGCCGCTGCGCGCATCGAGCCCGGTATCGGAACCGGCGTGCTTCACCCGCGCCACCACCGTCGCGGGATCGAGGCCGCAATTGGTGGCGATCGCGGCCAGCGGCTGCTCCAACGCCGATTGCAGCATCGCCGCCCCCTGCCGCGCGCTGCCGGACAGGCTGCTCACGACGCCGCCGAGTTCGGGTGCGATGCGCAGCAGCGCGGTGCCGCCACCGGCGACGATGCCTTCCTCGGCCGCGGCTCGGGCGGCGTTCATGGCGTCCTCGATCAGCTGCGCGCGGCGCTTCTGCTCGACCGGCGTGGCGCCGCCGGCCAGTATCACCGCGGTGCCGCCAGAGAGCCGTGCCAGCCGCTCCTGCAGCTTGTCCCGCTCGATGTTGGGGGGTGCGACCTCGACCTGGCGCTGCACCTGCTGGCGCCGGGCCGCCACCGTCGCAGGGTCGCCGCCGCCGGCGCTGATAACCGTCTGGTTGGCCGAGATGCGCACCTGGCGCGCCGTGCCCAGATCGCGCGCCGCCACCTGTTCGAGCCGCCCGCCAAGATCGCGCGCAATCACCCGCCCGCCGGTGACGATCGCCAGATCCTCCAGCATCGCCTTGCGCCAGTGGCCGTAATCGGGCGGATGGATCGCCGCGACCGGCGGGCCGCCCTGGTCGCGCGCGGCGAGCAGGCTGATCACGCAGGCGGGGGCGACTTCCTCAGCGATCACCAGCAGCGGCCGCCGCTTGTCCGGGGCAGCCGCGCGGATCGCCGCTACATCCTCCGGCGTCATCAGCTTGAGGTCGGTCATCAGGATGTAGGGCTCATCGAGCACCACCTGCATCCGCTCGATGTCGGTCACCATGTGGTGCGACAGATAGCCGCGGTCGAAGCCCATCCCGTCGACCACTTCCAACAACGTCTCGACGGTCGTGCCGTACTCGACTGTGACGAGGCCGTTTGGCCCTGCCCGTTCGAGCGCCTCGGCGACCAGTCCGCCGGTCGCCTTGTCGTTGGCGGCGATCACTGCCACCGAGCGCAGCGCGGCGCTGTCGCGGATCGGCCGTGCGATCGAGCGCAGCGCGCCGATGGCGTGTTCGACGCCAAGTTCGAGGCCGTGCACCAGCTCCACGGGATTAGCGCCGGCCTCGAGGGCCGCGAGGCCCTGCTGCACCATCGCGTCGGCGAGCACGGTCGCGGTGGTGGTGCCGTCGCCCACCACCTCGTTGGTCTTCATCGAGACCTCGCGCGCGACCTGCGCGCCCATGTTCTCGAACGGGTCCTCGAGCTCGACTTCGCTGGCGATGCTGACGCCGTCGCGCGAGATCATCGGCGTGCCGACCGGGCGGTCGATGATCGCATTCATTCCCCGCGGCCCGAGTGTGCCACGCACCGCGCGGGCCAGCTGCGCCACGCCGCGACCCAGCGCGCGGCGGGCATCGTCGTCATGCAGCATCATCTTAGGCATGATCGTCTCCCGCTTGCTGTGACACGCTACGGCGAGGACGGCGCCATGCGTGCGAAGTCGAGCAGGCTCGGCTCGCCGTGGGGCGCGGTCTCGTTGAAGCGCGCCGTCAGCAGGCCGCGGCACAGGGCGCCATTGAATTCGGCATTGATCCCGATGCGGGCGAGCGCCTGAAGATAGGCGGGTAGCTCCGCGGCCGTCAGCGGCCGGTCCTGGACGTCGACGAAGGCAAGCACCTGCGCCGCCCCGGCGCAGACATCCCGCCGTTCGAGGTAGCGCGTGCGGAGCAGCGCCCCGTCCGGCGCCAGTGCCAGCGCCTGCAGGGCATCCAGCGTCATCACGGCAATGCTGCCCGCCCCGTGACCCGCGCCGAGCAGATGGCGGAGCAGGGCTTCCTGGCGGCGCTGGAATGCCTTGGTCAGAAACGTGCGGCGAAGCCCCTCAAGATCGCCGCTGGCGTCGTTGCCGAAAGCCTCCTGAAATGACAGGCCCTGCGCGAGACCTTGGTTGATCGTCTCGGCATACATGTGCTCGCCGAGCGTCACATCGACGCGCCGGACCCAAGGCAGCGCACCGATCTCGCGACGCATGTCGTCGGCCATCAGGAAGGCGAAGTTCGGCGCGCACCAGTAGGTCGGAAGCCGGAACGCCACCGCTACGCCGCCATCATCGTCCACCGATACCCGCTCGATGAACCGCAGATCGGTTACCGGTTCATCAAGCTCGGGATCGTTGACGCGGCCGAGCGCCCGACGGACATCCGCCCAGCGACCGTCTGCATCCAGCGTCATGCAGCGACCTTCCGATCGGCGTCGGCGATGCGGCGCTTCTGCGCTTCGATGTCGATGTCGTAGAGGCGTGCAGCGTTCAGACCGAGGATCTTCTTCTTCGCCTGCAACGTCAGGTCGACACCCTTGGCCTGCTTCACCTCGTCCGGCAGTTCATAGGCCATGAACGCCTCGACCAGCCAGCGCGGTGTCCAGATGCCGTAATCGGAACCGAACAGCAGCTTGTCCTCGCCGAGCCAGAACAGCAGTTCAGAAATCACGTTGGTGAAGTAGTCGCGCCGGGGATGGATGAACGGCAAGGCGACGGCGAGGCCGCCATAGACGTTGGTTTCCTGAACCGCGATCCAGCAGAAATCATCGAGGCGCGGCAGGCCGCAATGCTCGACGATGAAATTCAGGTTCTGGAAATCGGTCGCAACATGGTCGACATCCGCCACGTCGAACGCATCGCGATCGAGCGGGATGATCGTGGGACCTTTATGGACATGGATGTTCTTGATGCCGAGCTTCTCAGCCTTTTCGAGGTATTTGTAACACATCGGGTCAGTGAGCTTGTAACCCCGGCTCTCGCCTCGCCATTCCGCCGTGTAGAGCTTGACGCCCTTGATATGATACTTTGCCGCCATTGCCTCCAGCGCATCGAGCCCCTTCTCCCCATCGCGCGGGTCGAACGCGCCGTTAAGGATGATGCGTTCGGGCGCACGCTCCTTCATCTCGGCGTTCTGCTCTATCGTGTTGAAGCCCTTCTTGTAGAAATCCGTCAGGTAGGTGCACTGCATGATCGCCATGTCGTCGGGTCCATCGACGAACAAGTCCCTGTACATCTGCTCGATACCATAGTGATCGAACTTGTCCTTGGGCCAGACTTGGTCCTTCGGGCTCAGGGCCGAATGGTAGGCGTAGAAGCAGTCGATGAACTGCTGGCCGTGGATGTTCTTGATATTATCTTTGGCGGCGTTCCAGTTGTGGGTGTGGCCGTCGATGATGAAGACCTCTTCGCCGTCCTTCGTGCGGTACATTCTTTGTTTCCTCCCTGCGGCCGATCTCAGTATTCGATGTATTGCAGTGCCTCGTTCATGTCGCCGAACAACACGACGGTTTCGTCGTCGACCATGACCATGCGGCCATAGTGCGTCGAGGTGCAAATCTCGAAAAGATAGGGCGTCATCTCGCGTCCCAGCGCCTCGGAGATTTCCGGCATCTTGAAGACCACCTTGCCCTCGCCGTCGATGCGGATCATCGCCGGCAGGTAGGTAACGGTGATGCCCGGCTTGTCGGCCATCACCTCGGCGATGGCCCGGCTCTCCACGCTGTCGTTCATCGTCACCCCGCACTGGTGCGAGATGGTGCCCTCGAACTTCATGTCCTTCATGGACTTGAAGATGTTGTCCTGGTGCAGCTGGCTCATGTGCGCCTGTTCCGTCCTGCGGGTTGAATGAGAGAGGTCAGCCGTCAATCACGGCGCGGGCGTCGAATCCGATCTCTGCCGCGATCGACCGCATCCGGTTCTTCGCCTGCTCGAACGCATCGGCGAACTGCGCGACCTTGACGCGTGGTTGCGACCACAGCGGCTGCAGCAGATTCGCGGCGGTGACGGCAAGCTTGCCGTGGGTCTGCGCCCAGTTCGCCAGAACCTGGCGGTTACGCTCGCCGTGATCGGGATCCTGAACGAGCGGCGAGAACAGCTCGACCGTGTTCGCCAGGTTGCGCTCATAGTCGCCCTCGGCCGCCGAGACCACCGCCGGCGTGATGAAGTCGTTTTGCGCTGCCGCCATCTGCATGACGAAACCGCTGCGGAAAAGCTCGCCCAGCAGTGGCTCGAAGATCACGTTGGTCGCGAAATACTGCTCAAGATAGTCGGTGGCCCCCATGATCGTCTCGATGGACTGTCGCGTGCCCTGCCAGGCCGGATCCTCCAGCCAGTGCTTCTTGCCGGCATCGAGGTCGAAGCCGTCGAGGTCGAGCGCAAGCTCGCCCAGATACAGCGTGAGGTCCTGGGCGAAGCGCAGTTTGGACGAGGAATTGGTGAGGATCGCGTTGTTGATCATCTGCGTGTAGCCGTAGCGTTGCGCCTGCATCGTCGATGTGCCGAGGCCGAACTCGGCGTGCTTGTAGGCGCCCAAATGATCCTGCAGCACCTTGGTCCAGGCCTTGTCGAAGCGCTTCGGCGCGCCGGAGCGGCGGCCGTTCTCGATGACGTTGGACAGCATCCCCACGATCGTGGACTGGCGTTGATAGTGGGTGCGCTCCCATTCCTGATCGACGGCGCGGAACCTGTGCCAATCGGAGCTCTTGAGCTGTGTCCAGCCCTCGTAATAGGTCGGCGTGCCGTCGGCGAAGCTGATGATCCAGTCCTGCAGCAAATAGCGCTTCGGATCGGGCTGCACATCGACCGTCATGTCTTCGTAGTGTGTCGCCTTTCGGCCCTTCGGCTCGAAGTAGTTGTAGCGGCGGCTGTCGGAGCCGGCGAACTGCGCGGCCCCAGCTGCGCCGGACTTCACGGGAGCGGTCTCTTGCGTGGCACTCATCTTCTTGGTCTCCCTTGGTATTCTTGTTGGCGGACGTGGCTAGCGCACGGCCGGGGTGAACTTGTCGAAGTAGATCCTCTCCGGCTCCACGCCGGCCATTTGCAGCACGGGCAGCACGGCGTCGATCATCGGCGGCGGACCGCACGAGTAGGCATCGATCTCGCCGTCGAACGCCTCGGCGCGCAGCGTGCGGGCGACGACGTCGTGGATGAATCCCGACTCAGCGGTCCATTCGTCGTCGGCGGTGGCATGCGACAGCGCAGGGATGAAGCGAAAGTCGGGCAACCTCGCGGTAAGTGCGGCGAATTCGTCGAGGAAAAAAAGGTCGCGGCGCGTACGGGCGCCGTAGAAGAAGCGCACCGGCCGATCCTCACCGCTTTCGACGTGATCCGAAATGATGGACCACAACGGCGACATGCCCGACCCGCCGCCGACCAGGATCATCGGTCCCGGACGGTCCTCGCGCCGGAAGCAGGTGCCGAACGGCCCCCTGGCCGACAATGCCTGCCCGATCCGCAAACCGTCATCCAGCAAAGCCGAGAAGGCGCCCTCGGGGTAGCGCTTGATGACGAAGCGCAGGTTGGATGGCCGGCTCGGCGCATTCGCCATCGAGAAGGAACGTGTGATCCCGGTTCCGGGGATCGTCAGATCGACATACTGGCCGGCCCAGAATCGCAACGGCTGATCGACTTCGATCTCCACCAGGCGGATGTCGTGGGTCAGCGACGTGATGCCGGTGAGCACGGCCCCATAGTCTTTCACCGGGATCGAGCGGCGCATCAGGTCTTCGTCATAGTTGAGCAGTTCGACGGTGATGTCGCTGTAGGCAAGGGTACGGCAGAGCAGGATGTGGTCGGTCTCACGCTGGTAGTCTGGCAGCGCGAAGGTCGAATACTTCAGCAGCTCGATGTCGCCTTCAAGCAGCAGCGATTTGCAGCTGCTGCACTGGCCCTCCTTGCAGCCGTGCATCACGGAAATACCCTGCCGGAACGCCGCGTCCAGCACGGTTTCTCCCTCCGCGACTTCCATTTCCACGCCAACTGGCTCGAAGCGCACGCGATGGATCTTGTGGGACATGCAGGGTTCCATCAAAGGCAGGGGCGGACGGGGACCGCCATCGGGCCGGCCCCCGCCTGGTCACGGCGTCAGTTGCAGGGCGTGATCGTGAAGCCCTTGCGGTACTCGGCGACCGCCGCCTCACGCGCTTCCGGCGTCAGTTTGCGGAAGGCCTGCAGCGGGCTGCCCAGCTTGTGCCCACGCACGTGTTCGAGCTTCCACATCTTGCGATCGTCGAAGATCAGATGCGGTTGCGGCGTGAGCGTCTCGCCATCCGGGCGGACGAAGTTCAGATCCTTGATCGCGTCCGCGATGTCCCAGCCGTCGTAGCAGGTTTCCCACTCGCGCCGGCCGCTGAAGCGCCCCATCGCCGGCGTCGCGCGACCCTCGTACTCGCCCGAGAACGCGACCTTGTGGGTCCAGCGGCAGACTTCGGAGCAGTAGGTGTAGGTCTGTCCGTCGACCTCGTCGCAGACGAAGTCCTCACGGATCAGGCAGGGCACCATGCAGCTCCAGCAGCGATGCGGGTAGACATAGCCGACATCCGCGTTGAACAGGATGTTCGTCTCACCTGGCACCGAAAGCTTCTTGTACCACTTCCAGTAATCGCCGAACTCGGCATACCAGCCAGGGTACTTGTGCTCGAACCAGTCGAAATCCCGTTCCGTCTGCGCCTCGATCCGCCAGAAATTGACCGACCAGCCGACCGAGAAGAACTGCGCCACCTTGTGAACGTAGTTCTTCTTGACCATGCGGTCCCATGCGGCCGCGACATCGTCGTGATGGATCTTGATGCCGTATTTCTCGAGCGGCAGCATGTACGTCCGGTAGTAGTCCTCGTAGATCCAGCGATGCCACAGCTCGGCGTAGCTCTCCTTGTTCTTGTCGCGGTTGGTCGTGCCGTATTCGATGAAGGTGCCGATCGCGGCATCGACGATCGCGTGGTTCTGCCAGAACGCATATTTCAGGTCGCGCTCGAGCAGCTGGTGGTTGTCGGGGTCATTGATCAGCGACATCAGCAGCGAATGACCATTGCCGATGTGACGGCTTTCGTCCGACTGCACCGACAGGAACACCGTGGGCAGCGCGTAGTCGCCGTTGCGCGCGGCTTCCGACGGCATGGCCACGAACAGCGTGTTGGTGAACGCTGTCTCCGCCACCACAGTCAGGTAGACGTTGGCGGACGTGATCGCATCGCCGGTGACGAAGCCCTCGGCAAACTGGCGCCCGATCGTCGTGGCGTAGCAGCGGCCGAAGGCGGCTTCGGTGATATCGAAGCCGGCGGGGTCGATGTAGTTCTCCATGTACCACTTCTTGAGATTCATCTGAATGGTGGAGTGACGGAATTCATCGACCATCTGCATGGCGAAACCGGTGCGCAGTTCCTCGCCCGGGGCCAGGCGACCCACCATCGCCATCGAGCGCGCGGCGGAGATTTCCGGGAACGGGATGATCGCCAGGAACAGCTTCATCCACTCGACCCAACGCGGCTCGACATTGCGGAACATATCGCCCCGCAGTGCCGCGTCGAGGGCGCCATAGACACGGTTGTCCTTCTCCTCCTGCATTGGAAAGTACGAGCGCAGGACCTGCTTCATCGGATCGCGGGGTGACTTCTTGATCTTGTAGTCGGTCGGGAAGGTCATGGCCTCCTGGACATACGTCGGCGTCCAGCCCAGATCCGCGACGCGCCGCGTGGCTTCCGCGATGCTGATTCCGCGCTGGGCGGTAATCTTGTTGAGGGAAAGTCCATCAGGCATTGGGTGTCTCCTGCTTGTTTGTCTTGCTTCATTTCCACAACGGGTCTGCGAAGGACCGCGTCGCGCCGGCAGTTAACAATCGGTCGCCCGGATAACCGGATGTTCGACCCGCGGATCGCGCAGCAATCCTCGTGCCAGTCCTATAGATCGACGAAGGCGGCAAAAGATCCAGCAGCAGAACAACTCCTTTTGCATTTGGAGCTTGGTGTCGTGTCACATTATACGACGGTTTCATGCGACACCTGTCTCGGGATGGGACATGATGCAACGCAGCAGTCATGACGGCACCTCCGGCTGCTGCTGCTTGGTCAGCGGCTTGCCTTCGGCGATGAAGCGGGCCGCCAGAACCAGCGTTCCCATGGTGAAGTCCTTGCCGTGAGCGGCAATCATCGCCTCGGCCAGTTCGCCGACGCGCTCGAAGAAGCGGTCCTTCGAGGTATCGTCCTCGGTCATTGCGCGCCTGCGCTTTCACGGAACAGCATGTCCGGCACTGCCAGCACCGCGATCTCGCCGTCCTCGGTCGCGATTGCCAACGTCTCGCCGTCCGGTGCGAACGCCAGCAGCCGCGTCGCGCCTTCCCCGGCTCGCCGCAGGAACACCAGCGCCGTGCTCTCCGGCCCGCACAGCACTACCGTGCCGTTGGCGTAGCCGGCCGCGACCAGCGGACGACGCGGGTGGGGTGCAAGGCAGGTGACATGAGCCTGGCTCGTCGGGCCGCAGGGTGTCTGTTCGGGCACAGCGCCCTGGCGAATCGCCCAGGATGCAAGCCGGCCGCCGACTCCGGTCACCATCGATGACCCCAGCGCGGCCAGCGCGGCCACCGCACCATCTGGCGCGAGGCGCACTTGCTCTGCATTCGGCAGCGTCCACGCGTACACCGCGCCGTCTCGCGTCAGACCGGCAAGCCAGGCGCTGTCGCAGCTCCAGGCGAGCGCGAGGTGATCTCCGGGCGCCGGCATGGTGCGCGGCGTGTCGCCGCCGGCCCACAGCGTGACGCCATCGCGATGTGCCACGGCCAGGCGCGCACCGGCGGGATCGAGAGCGAGGCAGCCGACCGGCCCGGCAACGTCGATGCCGGTGGAGCCATGCCCAAGCCGCCGCACCACATTGCCGACCGCCGTCACCCGCCATCCGCCGCGCCCGGCGGCGAGCAGTGCAGGGCCCGCGCCGTTGGACTCCAGGGTCTCGACCTCGCCGGTCGGCCGCAAGCGCGCAATCCGGCCGTCCGCGCTGCCGGCCAGAAATCCACCATCCGGATCCGCCGTGATCGAACAGCACGCGGTGCTGTGCACGGCCAGATGAACGACGTCCGGTGGCTCGCTCGACCCGGGCACGAGTTCGATTCCGCCACCATCGCGCGGGCGCACCCTCGGCGCGCCGTTCCACGCGGCCGGCACGATCACCACCGACCCATCGCCCATGGCAAAAGCCGCGGAGCCACCCTCGGCGTCCCACGCGACCGCCAGCGCCGGCACCGGCACGCGCCAACGTGCGCCGAGCAGATCGAGCAGCGGGCGGGCCGCCGCGAGTGGTATCGCGCTCACAGCCCCGATCGCCACTGTGGCACTGGGCGCGCGATCACGGCACCAAGACCGCGCGACCCTTGATTTTGCCGTGATGCAGGTCGTGCAGCGCTTGGTTGGCCTCGCTCAGCCGGTATTCTCGGGTCGCCAGATTGACCAGGCCGCGATCGGCCAGCGCCATCAGCTCCACCAGTTCGGGGTAGGTGCCGACCAGGTTGCCAACGATTGTCTTCTCGCTGGTGATCATGTCGATCGTGGGAAGGTCGATCTTCCCGCCATAGCCGACGATGTAGTAATAGCCGCCGCCGCGCGTCATCGCGAGACCGTGCGATACCGCATCGCCCTCGCCCACGAAGTCGATCACGGCCTCGGCGCCGTTGCCGCCGGTCAGCGCCAACACGGCCTCGACGTCGTTGCCGTCGGACTTCACCGTGTGATGCGCGCCGCAATCGCGCGCCAGGCCCAGCGCCATGTCGGAGCGGTCAACCACGATGATCTCGGCCGCGCACAGTGCGCGCAGCACCTGGATGCCGATATGACCCAGCCCGCCTGCGCCGATGCAGACGGCGTATTCGCCGGGCAGCAGATGGCGCGACGCCTTCTTGGCCGCGCGATAGGCCGTCAGGCCCGCGTCGGTGTAGGGTGCTACAGCCTTGGGTGCGAGATCTTCGGCAGCTTGATCAGGCTCCGCTCGCCGGTCTGCCAGATACTGGGCATAGCCGCCATTGGCGTTGATGCCGGGAAAGCTGGCGCCCACCGCATGCATGTCGTCGCCGCGCCGGCATGCGAGGCAATGGCCGCTGGTCACTAGCGGATGGCAGATCACCGCGTCGCCGACCTTGACGCTTTCCACGCCCTTGCCGACTTCCTCGACCCAGCCGGCGTTTTCATGCCCCATGATGTAGGGCAGCTTGACGTCCACCTTGCTGCGCCAGATACCCTCGATGATGTGAAGGTCGGTCCGGCAAACCCCGGCCCCGCCGATGCGCACGATAACATCGGTGGGTTTCTCGATGCGCGGGTCGGGCACGTCCTCGTAACGCACGAATTCGCTGGCACTGAGCTTCTCATCGTAAGCGTGTAGCACCGCTGCCTTCATGATCCGTGCCCTCCGGTTTGCGTTTCTTGTGTCGCGGTCGGGGCGCACCCGCCGTTCGCAACGCGCCTGCCATCGCAACTCCCGTGCCAATGTCTGGGCAGTTGAAATATCCGGTGCTTAGGCGATTGCTGCGCTGCACACTGTTCTGCATGGAAACAGATCGTTGCGACGCAGCTGTTCCGTTTCTGAACAACCGAACAAGTGCGATGTGCAATAGCCACGATCCGCGGTATGGTGGGCGTTCCGGCGGAGGCCGGATAAGTCGGAAACAATGCCGATGTGGAAGGGTCAGGGGGCGATGCTGCTTTCGGACGAGGAACGTCTGACGCGCGCACGCGGAATGCTGGAGCGGAACGGCACCGTGGCCCGGCCGCTGCTGCCCGCGCCCATTGCGGAAAGCTGGACGCGCTGCATTGCAGCGGGCCTGGACCCTGGCCGGCCGCCATCGCTGGAAATGGTCGACGAGACGACGCTGCGGGAAGCGCGGCAACGGCGCGATCTGCTGCGCCGGCTGGCGATGTGCGAGATGGAGAATCTGTATCATCAGATCGCCGGCAGCAACTACATGATCGCTTTCGCGACACCCGACGGCATCCTGCTGGATACCATCACCGACCACAGCTTCAGCGGCACCGCGAGCGCGACCAGCATCCGGCCCGGCTCGCTCTGGAATGAATGGCGCTGCGGCACCAATGCGCTTGGCACGGCAGCGCAATCCGCGGCGCCCGTCACCGTGCACGGACCAGAGCATTTCTTCACCCGGTACGGGGCGCTGACCTGCACGGCGGCGCCGGTCTTCGCCGCCGACCGCACGCTGCTGGGCGTGCTGGATGCCTCATCCGACTGCCGTTCGCGGCAGCTCCATACGCGCGCGTTGGTGGGGATGGCAGCGACGCAGATCGAGAATGGCCTGTTTCGCGAAACCCACCGGGCCGATGCGTTGGTCGCATTTCACAGCCGGGCCGAATACCTGCACACCCTCAGCGCCGCGCTGCTCGCTGTTGATCCCGGTGGTCGGGTGCTGGCTGCCAACACGCAGGCGCAGTTCCTGCTGCAGGGGTTGCCGGCGCTACGCGGCCGGCAATTCGAGGAACTGTTCCGCACGAAGTTCGAGGATCTGTTGAACGCGCACCGCCGCAACGAACGGCAGCGTCTGGAGGACCGGGTCGGCAGTGTCTTCGCGGCTCAGCTTGAAAATGTGCGTCTGGCAGGTGGCGTCGCCGTTCCGGCGACCATCACCGCCACGGTGCGCCAGATGCCCGGGTTCGTCGCCGAGGATCCCGTGCTGACGGCAGCGATCCGGCAGCTGGAGGGCGCCGCCCGGCGTAACGTGCCGATCCTCCTCTGCGGTGAAACCGGCACCGGGAAGGAACAGCTTGCCCGGCACGCGCACGCCGCAGTCGCGCGGCGCGGGGCGTTCGTGCCGGTGAACTGCGCGGCGTTGCCGGACAATCTGGCCGAGGCCGAACTGTTCGGCCATGCAGAAGGCGCCTTCACCGGCGCGCGGCGGGGCGGAGCGCCGGGTCTGGTGCTGGAGGCCGACGGCGGCACGCTGTTCCTCGATGAGATCGGCGACATGAAGCCGTCGCTGCAGGCGGTGCTGCTCCGTCTGCTCGATGATTGGACCGTGCGCCCGGTGGGTGGCGGGCGCCCCCGGCGGGCGGACGTGCAGCTGGTCGCCGCGACGAATGTCGATCTTGCGACCGCCGTCTCGGTCGGCCGCTTTCGGCCCGATCTGCTCTATCGGCTGAACACCGTGGAGATCACGCTGCCGCCACTTCGCGCTCGCGGCGATTTCGCAGCCCTCACACGCCACCTGCTCGGCGTCGTCTCACCGGGCTGGCAAATCGAGGACGAGGCGCTCACGGCACTGAAAAACCTGCCCTGGCCCGGCAATATCCGGGAGTTGCGTGCGATGCTGACGCGCCTCACGCTTGCCGGCGGATGCGGCGTGATCGGCGTCGATATGGTCGCCGCCGTGATCGACAGGGCGACTGCCGAACCACAGCAGCAGCTTCCGCTGCGCGCGCTGCAGCGCGACCGCATCAACGCGGTGCACCGAGAAACCACTGGCAATGTCAGCGAGACCGCTCGCCGCCTGGGCGTCTCCCGCAACACGGTGTACAGAGCGCTGGCGAGGGCGACCGAAGATCGTCCACGATAAGCCAGCTTCGTTCTGCGCCTCGTGGCACCGCCGCTGTGGACAGGGGTGAAGTGCCCTGCTTGCTCCATCTGCGGAACCCCTTTCCGCTCGCCCGGACCGAGGCACGCCATCCGGTATCGCAGGAGACGTCTTTGGAACTCGAAACGCTTCTTCCGCTTGGCAAGGTCGACCCCGGTCTGCGCACGCCGGAAACGCCGCTGGATCTGGCGACCATCGCCGCCGACGCGAGGCTGCTGGAGGACGTGGGCTACAGCGGCCTGATGATAGAGGAGACCAAGGACGATCCATTCGTCATCGCGGCACTGGCGGCGCAGGCGACCACCCGGCTTAAGCTGGGGACCGCGGTGGCCATCGCATTCCCCCGCTCGCCGACGGTCATGGCGCTGAGCGCTTGGACGATCCAGAAGCTGTCCAAGGGCCGCTTCACCCTGGGCCTGGGGTCGCAGGTGAAGGGGCATATCGAGCGGCGCTATGGCCTGAAATGGTCTGCGCCGGCCCCCTGGATGCGCGAATACGTCAAGGCGGTTCGTGCGGTCTGGGACTGCTGGCAGAACGGCACACCGCTCAACGTCTCCGGCGCCCACTACAATCTCAGCCTGATGGTTCCGCTGTTCAACCCCGGCCCGATCGCGCATCCGGACATCCCGATCCACCTCGCTGCCGTGAATCCCGTGATGTGCAGGATGGCCGGCGAGGTGGCCGATGGGCTGCGGCCGCATCCGGTCTGCACGCCGTCCTACATCCAGAAGGTGATGCTGCCGCAGGTGCGCGCCGGTGCGACGAAGGCGGGGCGGTCCCTGGACGACTTCCTGGTCAGCATGAAACCGCTGACTGCGGCAGCTGCGACCGAGGAGGCGCTGATCCCCAAGATCCGCGATACCAGGGCGCGGATCGCTTTCTACGCCTCCACCCCGGCCTATTTCGCCGCTTTCGATCATCTCGGCCTCGGCGACCTGGCCAACCGGTGCAAGGTGCTTTCCCGCGAACAGCGATGGGAGGAGCTGCCGGCTTACGTCACCGACGACATTCTTCACGCCTTTGCGGTCATCGGCACGTACGACGAGGTTGCGGATAAGCTCCTCGACCGCTTTGGCAGCGTGGTGACGAATATCGAGTTCTCGATCGCGGTCAAAAGCGAGTCCGACCGCCAGACCCTGGCGACGATGGCACGCCAGATTCAGACCGCGGATCCAGCGCCTGCCCGGGCCGGCATCCTGGGCCACCCGGCTTGACGGTCACCCGGTTTGATCGGCGGTCCGTCGCAGCCTGCAACGGCCCGATCCGCCGCATTGCGGTGCGCGCGGATCGTCATTTCACCAAGTGAAATGACTGTCACAAGTTGACATCCGGCGAATGCTTGGTCCTTATGACCGTGCGAACGAAGTGTGCCAGCGGCCATACCGCGGGGCGGGAGAGAACATGGGCTACACGCTTGCTGAGAAAGTCCTGGCCCGCGTCGCCGGCCTCCCCCATGTGCGTGCCGGCGACGAGGTGATGGCCAAGCCGGACTTCGTGGTCGTCTATGACTTCCCCGGCTACACCGACGTGATCTTCAAGCAGATGAAAGAGGATTTCGGCATCGAGCGGCTCGCCGAGCCGGATCGTTTCGCGATCTTCATCGACCACATGGTCCCGGTCGCCACCGCCAAGGAGGAAGAACTCCACATCCAGACGCGCAACTGGTGCGCCGAGCAGAACGTCGCGCTGTACGAGCGACGCGGCATCGGCCATCAGGTTGCCGCCGAATTGGGCTATGCCAGCCCCGGCGCCTTCGTCGTGCATTTCGACGGGCATATCAGCCAGCTTGGCGCCTTAGGCACGCTGGCGATCGGCCTGCGACGCAATATCCTGGAAGCCTTCGTCCGCGAGCGCGTGTCGATGAAGGTCCCGCACACCACGCGCATCAACCTGACCGGCGCGCTCCGCCCGGGCGTCATGGCGCGTGACGTTTTCCATCATATCGTCCGCGTGCTCGGGCCCAGTTCCTGCCGCTTCCAGGTGATGGAGATCGGCGGCCCCGGCATCGCCGGCATCTCCATCGAGGGCCGGCAGACCATCTGCGGCCTAGCGATGTTCACCGGTGCCGTCACCGCCGTCATCAACCCCGACGAATTGTCGCTCGCCTACACCGACAAGCGCGCCCGCCTACGCCTGCCGCCTGTCGCCAGCGACCCCGATGCGGACTACGCGGCCGTCCACGAGATCGACGTCAGCGCGCTCGAGCCCATCATCGTCATTCCGCCCAACCCGGCCAACACGCGTGATCTCTCGGACCATCTCGGCCTCACGATCAACGCCGGCTACCTCGGCAGCTGCGCCAGCGGGCGACTCGAGGACCTGCGGGTCGCAGCGCAGATTCTGAAGGGCCGGCGGGTCAAGGACGGTTTCTCCCTGCACGTCATTCCAACCTCGCAGGAGATCATGGCTCGAGCTGCCGAGGAGGGTCTCATCTCCACGCTCGTCGAGGCGGGCGCTTTCACCTCCAGCCCCAGTTGCGACTACTGTTTCGGCCGCATCGCCGTTCTGTCCTCGGGCCAGCGCGCGGTCTCCACCGGCACGCTCAATGTGTCGGGCCGCATGGGCAATCCGGATTCGGAAATCTATCTCTGCAATGCCGCGGTCGTCGCTGCCTCGGCACTGGAAGGCCAGATCGCCGACCCGCGCAAGTATTTGTAGGTAGGGGGAAGCGATGCCGCTAGCGAACCTTCGTGGTCGCGTTGCCTGGATCTTCGATGAGGAGAACTTCGACGTCGACCAGATCGTCGGCGTGAAGAACATCAAGGTCACCGATGTCGCCGAGTTGGCGGGCCTGGCGATGAAGTCCTATGACCCCGACTTCGCCGCCGAGGTCCGTCCGGGCGATCTCGTCGTTGGCGCTGGCAATTTCGGCTACGGCCATCCGCACTACCCGCCGTTGCGCGCGCTGCGCCATCTTGGCATCGCGGGTGTCGTTGCCGAGTCGTTTTCGCCCGGCTTCTGGCGCGGCGAGATCAGCATGGGCACGGCACTCGTCGCCTGCCCCGGCATCCTCGGCATCGTCAGGCGCTGGGACGAGATCGAGGTCGACTGGGATGCCGGCACGATCCGCAATTACAGCAACGGCGCCAGTCTGCCGCTCGAGCCGCTATCCAGCGCCGACCGCCTGATGCTCGCCACCGGCGGACTGATCCCGTACCTGAAACATGAAGCCCGTGCGTGAAGCTTCCCAATAAGCAGGAGACGACGATGGAACAGAGACAATGGCTGCGCGACCGCCTCAAATCCGGCAAGACCGTGTTCGCCGCCGGGGCCTATGACGCGCTCAGCGCCCGGTTGATCGAAGGTGCCAAGTTCGACGCGGTCATGACGACCGGCTTCGGCATCTCCGCGTCTTTCCTCGGCAAGCCCGATGTCGAGTTATACACGATGACGGAGAATCTGGCCGTCGTCCGCCAGGTCGTCGCCTCGGTGAACGTACCGGTCATCGCCGACTGCGACACCGGCTATGGCAATGCCGTCAATGTCATGCGCACGGTCCGGGAGTTCGAGCAAGCCGGTGTCTCGGGCGTCATCCTCGAAGACCAGCTTACCCCGAAACGCTGCCCCGCCATCGCCAACAAGGTGGAAGTCATCTCGATCGGCGAGGGGGTCGCCAAGATCAAGGGGGCGGTCGAAGCCCGGCGCGACCCCAACCTGGTCATCATCGCCCGCACCGATGCCGGCACCGAGGCTGAGGCGACCGAGCGTGCCAAGGCCTATGTCGCTGCCGGTGCCGATATGGTGCAGCCGATTTCCAAGACCATGAAGGACGCGGCGATGCTGCGTCGGTTCAAGGCTGCTGCCGGCGTGCCGATGTCGATCCAGGTCCTGGGCTGGCTGGAGAAGGAGCTTTCGGCCGAGGATCTGGCCGAGATCGCCGGTCTCTGCGTCTTTCCGCTGGTGCCGCTGATGACGGTGGCACACGCCATGATGCAGAACCTCATGGCATTGCGTGAAGCGCGGACGGCGAAGAATCTTCCGCTGCCGATGATGGACCACAACCGCTTTGCGGACCTGCTGGATTTTCCGGCGATCCAGGATATCCAGCGTCGTCTGCTGCCCGGTGCGGAAGAAGCGCCGCGCATCGCCGCCGAGTAAAGGCCAACCGACTGGGGCAATGGGCCGCGGCAGGACACGATCGTCCGGCCGCGGTGGCCGGAGCCTGACAGACATCATACGAACAGTTCAGCGACGAACGTCGATCCGGGGGGACGCACGATGGGATTCCTTGCAGCTTTGGGCCAGGGTCTGCGCCATGGCTTGCGCCGGCGCGCGCCCGGCATCGCGGCGCTACTGGCGGCCGCGGCCATTCTCGCGGCGCCCGGCAGTGCCAGGGCCCTGGAACCCGGCGACTACACCATCGGCTTCATCGCCGACAACACCGGCCCGATCGCGTTCGCCGGTTTGTCCTACTGGCACGGTGCCCAGCTCGCCGTGGAGGAGATCTCGAACAGCGGCTACATGGGCAACGGCACCAAGCTTGCGCTGATCGAGAAGGAAAGCGCCAGCGATCCGGCCCGCGCAATTCAGGCCCTGCACCAGTTCATCGCGGACCGGAGCGTGATCGCAACGGCCTGCTGCATCCTCTCGCCGGTTGCCGGGTCACTCAAGCCGATCGTTATGAGTGCCAAGATCCCACTGGTGATCTTTGGCGCAACGGCTCCGGGCCTGCCGGAGGCGCCCTACATCGAGAGCATGACAATTCTGCCCGGCCCGAAGGATATCGCCACCGCAAAACGGGCCGCCGAGGTGACGAAGTCCAGGACCGCCGCCTATTTCGTTGCGGCTGATAACGATGCTTTCAAGAGTCGGATGGCTGCGTCGCAGAAGGCGCTTGAGGCGATGGGTGTCAAGACTGCCGGGGTCGTCAGCGTGCTTTCGTCCGATACCGACTTCACCGCGCCGGCGACGCAGGCGATGGGCCTCAACCCTGACATGATCCTGGTCTATACGACCCAGACGCCCGCGATCGGCATCATTTCGGCCCTGCGAGCCCGCGATTACAAAGGCACCATCGTCGGCAACGACGTCCTGTCACCGGCGCCGGTGTTCAAGAAACTTGGTGATGCCGCGAAGGGCGTGATGTTCCCGATCAGCTTCTCGGCCGGTCTGGCGAAATCCGAGGAGGCGAAGGCCTTCGTCGCCGCATACCGGAAGAAATTCGGCAATGATCCGGACATCTACTCGGCACAGGGGTACACGCTCGGCTATTTCATCGCCCAGGGCCTGAAATCGCTCCCCGGCAAGCCCACGCGCAAATCGCTGGCCGAAGCACTGTCGAAGATCACGTCCCTCGATCACAATGTCTACGGGGGTGAGAAGATCGTGAATGGCCAGGCCGAAACGCCCGACACGCTGATCGTTTCCTGGTCTCCGGACGGCAAGCTGGTGCCATGGCCGCCAACTCCCTGACCATTCATGCAGCTTTTTCTTGAGCAGCTCCTCAACGGCGCCGCGCTCGGCTCGCTCTACGCGCTGTTCGCCGTCGGATTCGGATTGGTTTTTGCCACGCTCGGAATCCTGAACGCGGCGCACGGCACCTATGCCAGCTGGGCCGCGATCGCGGCGCTGTATGTGACCCAGCGGTTTGGCCTGCCGTTTCCGCTGGTGCTGCTCTCCGGCGTGCTCGCCGGCGGCGTGCTGGCCCTGATCGTCGATCAGATCGGCTTCCAGCCGCTGCGTGGGCGGGGCGGCGGCATGCTGGGCGCGCTGATAACCAGCATCGCCTTCTGGATCATCCTGGACAGCCTCGCTGGCCTCGCGACCGGCCAGCAAAGCCTGAGCTTCCCGGCAGGCAGCTATCCCACGGCGATGTTTCATCTGGGCCAGATACCGCTGCCCTCGATGCAGCTCGTCACCATCGGCGCGATGCTGGCGGTCACGATCGGCATTCATCTGCTCATGCGCCGCAGCCGCTTCGGTGCGGCGATGCGAGCGGTGGGATGGAATGGTGAGGCGGCGGCGCTGGGCGGCGTCAATCCGCGGATGGTGATCGTCGCCACCGCATTCCTGGCCGGCGCCACGTCGGGCCTCGCCGGCGTGCTGGCCGGCATCACCACGCAAAATGTGTCGTTCAGCCTCGGGCAGGGCCTGTTGCTCAAGGGCTTCGCTGCCGTCGTGGTCGGTGGCTACGACGACGTGCGCGGCGCCGCCGTCGCCGGGGTTGCGCTGGGCGTGCTGGAGGTGATGTCTTCTCAGTATCTTTCGACCAGCCTGCGCGATGGCATCACCTATGCCCTGCTGCTGGGCTTCCTTCTGGTGCGTCCGCGCGGCCTGTTCGGCCACGCCGCCTTCACGCGCGCCTGACAGCTATGCAGGCGATCGCGGATTTCTGGGCTGCTTATCAAAGCACGGTCGGCTTCGCGGTCGTGAACGCCTTCTTCGCCCTCAGCACCTACGCCGTGCTGGCAACCGGCGTGCTGAGTTTCGCGACGGTCGCCTATGCGGCGTTCGGCGGCTTTATCGGCGCGCAGCTCGTACTTGCCACCGGCATGGCGCCGCTCTTGGCCTTGCCGGTGGCGGGCCTCGCCGGCGCGGCTCTCGCCTATCTGGTGGGGCTGCTCTTCCTCCGGCTGGAGGGGCACTGGATGGCGCTTGCGAGCCTCGCTCTTGTGCTCATAACCCGGGTCGTCGTGTTGAATGCGCCGGCGCTGACCGGCGGCGTCAATGGCCTCAGCGTGCCGTTCGAAGTCTCACTGGGCGCGCTGGTCATGCTGCTGCTGATCGGCATGCTGGTATTCCACCGCTTGTCCGTGTCGTGGTACGGCATCGCCTCGCGCGCGGTGAGGGAAGACCCGGCGGTGGCAGCCAGCCTGGGCATCGTGCCGCGCCGCGTGCAGACGATCGCCTTCGTGATTTCGGGCGCCGTCGGCGGCATTGGCGGCATGCTGCTGGCGCTGATGCTGCAATTCCTTTCTCCGGATACGTATTTCATCAACATCGCCTTCACCATGATCGCCGCGGTCGTGCTCGGTGGTGCCTATCACTGGGCCGGCGCGATTATCGGCGCGGCTGTTTTCACCGTGCTTCCCGTGGTGATGCAGGCGCTGGTTCCGGACATCCAGGATGTCGCGAATGGTGTCGCGCTTCTGCTGATCATGATCTTCCTGCCGCGCGGCCTGTTCGATCCGCGCGCGATACGCCTGCGCCGCAGCCCCAGGGGCGGAAGCGGCCGCCATGCGTGATGGCGATCCGCTCAGCAGCAACATCCTTGAACTGACCGGCGTCGGAAAATCCTTCGGCGGAGTCGCCGCCGTCACCGACCTGAACCTCGCGGTGCCGACCGGCAGCGTGACCGGCTTGATGGGTCCGAACGGTGCCGGCAAGACCACGGTGATCAACCTCATCAGCGGCATGTTGCGCATCGATCGCGGTGCCATCCTGCTCGATAAGACGCCGATCCAGCATCTGCCGTCGCACCGCATCGCAGCGGCCGGCATCGTGCGAACCTATCAGAACGTGCGCCTGTTCAGCGGGATGACGGTGCTCGAACAGGTGATGGCCGGTTGCTTCCTCCGCCGCGGCACGTCGCTATGGGCGTCGTTCCTCGGCGTGCCGCAGGCCCGCACCGCGCGCCGCCGGATCGAGGCCGAGGCGCGCGTTCTGCTCGACCGCGTCGGCATCGCCGACCGCGCCGATTTGCTGGCCGAAACGCTCTCCTATGGTGAGCAGCGCCGCGTCGAGATCGCGCGCGCGCTGGGGTCCAATCCGCGGCTGCTGCTGCTTGACGAGCCCACCGCTGGCATGAATGCGCAGGAATCCGAACGCATCGGGCGCCTTGTTCATGAGTTGCGCGATGCCGGTCTGACCGTCCTGATGGTCGAGCACAACGTCCGGCTGGTGATGGATTTCTGCGACAACGTCGCGGTGGTGAACTTCGGGCGCTTGCTGGTACAGGGCGCGCCCACCCATTGCATCGAGCACCCCGAGGTGCAGCAGGCGTATTTCGGAAGGAGCGGGGATGCTGAACGTATCAAATCTCTCCGCTAGCTACGGCGCGATCAACGCCGTCAATGGCATCTCGATCGCGGTCGATGAGGCAAGGATGGTGGCGATCCTCGGCGCCAACGGTGCCGGCAAGTCGACCACGCTGCGTAGCATCGCCGGTCTGCATCGTCCGGTCGGCGGCAGCATCATGCTGGACGGCACGGACATCGCAACCCAGCCGGTGCATCGTGTGGTGCGCCGGGGCCTGGCGCTGGTGCCCGAAGGCCGCATGGTTGTCGCCCCGCTGACGGTGGAGGAGAACTTGCGGCTCAGCCACTATGCCGGCCGCGGCTCCGAGCCCGACCTGCTGGCGCGCGTCTACGACCTGTTTCCCCGCCTGCGGGAGCGGCGACGCCAGGTAGCGGGGCTGATGAGCGGCGGCGAGCAGCAGATGCTCGCCATCGGCCGCGCCTTGATGACCGAGCCGCGCATGCTGGTGCTCGACGAGCCGTCGATGGGCCTCGCGCCCTCGATCATCGACCTCGTCTTCGATGCCATCGTAACGCTGCATCGCCAGGGCCAGTCCATCCTGCTGGTCGAGCAGAACGCCGAGATCACGCTGGCGATCTGCGACTATGCGTATGTGATGAAGCGCGGCGAGATCGTCGCGCAAGGAACCGGCGCTGCACTGCGCACCAATTCCGGGGTGCTGGAGGCTTACCTGTCATGAACGGTCCCTGGAACACGCGCATCGGCGCGATGCAGGTCCAGCGTGTCGAGGAAATGCTGACGCCGGGCTTCTTTCCGGCCTTCTTGTTTCCCGACTACGACCCTGCCGTGCTGAAGGAGCATCCAGAGTTGGCGGCGCCGGCATTCTACCACGCCGCCAGCGGGCGCCTGATGTCCAGCATGCAGTCCTGGCTGCTGCGCACCGGTGATCATGTCATCGTCATCGACACCGGTTGCGGCAACGACAAGGTCCGCGAGAACGAGGAGTTCCGCCGCTTCCATAAACTCGATCTTCCCTATCTGGACCGCTTGGCGGACTACGGCGTGCGGCCCGAGGACGTGACGATGGTGATCAACACCCATCTGCACGTTGATCATGTCGGCTGGAACACGCGGCTGGCCGATGGCCGGTGGGTACCCACCTTCGCGAACGCGCGCTACATCGTCGGCCGCCACGAACTCGCGCACTGGCGCGATCCCGAAGCCGGGCCCAGGCTGCACCCCTGGGGCGTTCCGGTGATCGCCGACAGCGTCGATCCTGTTGTGGAGGCGGGCCTCGTCGATCTCGTCGATGATGGCGACACCATCCTGCCCGGCGTCAGCGTCTTTGCGGTGCCGGGCCACACCGCCGGGCAACTCGCAGTGCAGATCGAATCCGAGGGGCAGAAGGCCATCTTCACCGCGGACGTGTTCCATCAACCGATGCAGATTGCACGTCCGGACTGGAACAGCCGCTTCTGCGAAGTGCCGGACGTCGCCATCGCCACACGCCGCCGCCTGTTCGAGGACGCGGCCGACTCCCAAGCCGTTCTGTTCCCCTCCCACACCGGCGCGCCGCATGCCGGCCGCGTCGCCCGCGCGGCGACGGGCTTCCGCTTCGTTCCCCTCGACATGACGCATTGAGGACACCGCACCGATGGCCGATGCCGTAATGAATGAAACCAACGTCACCGACCGGCTCCACGCGGCCCTCGGCGACGAAGCGGTTCTGAGCGATGCCGCCAGTCTCGACTACTACGCCAGCGACGTGTTCTGGCAGCCCGGTATCCCACCGGCGGCAATCGTGCTGCCAACCTCGACCGTGCAGGCGGCGAAGGCCGTCGCCATCGCCACCCAAGCCGGGTGTGCCGTGGTGCCACGCGGCGGCGGCATGTCCTACTCCAAGGGCTATCTGCCGTCGTGCGCCGGCTGCGTCGTGCTCGACAGCCGCCGCCTGAACCGGGTGACCGAGGTCAACGCACCCGACATGTATGTGTCGGCTGAGGCCGGCTGTACCTGGGCTGCCGTCAACGCGGCGCTGGAGGGCAGTGGGCTGCGCACGCCATACTGGGGTCCGCTGTCGGGCATCAACGCGACCGTCGGTGGCGCGCTTTCGCAGAACAGCGCCTTCTTCGGCTCGACGCTGAACGGCACGGTGGCGGAAAGCGTGCTCGGCGTCAGCGTCGTGCTGGCTGATGGAAGCATCGCCGTGACCGGCTCGGGCGGCCGCGATGGCGTCAAGCCGTTCACGCGGGAAGGCGGACCGGACCTGACCGGCATGTTCCTCGGCGACAACGGTGCCTTCGGCTTCAAGCTGGCTGCCACCATCAAGCTGATTGCGCAACCACCTTGCGTGGGCTTTCAGTCCTTCGGCTTCTCGACCATCCAGGCGATGGGGGCTGCACAGGTCGAAATGGCCCGTGCCCGCCTGGTCTCGGAAGGTTTCGGCATCGACCGGACCAAGGCCGAGCACTCGGCCAGCGTCAACCGCATCAGCGAGAGCCTGCAGATCCTCGGCAACGTCGCCTCCGCAGGGCGCAGCCTGCTCTCGGGCGTCAAGGACGCGATCAGCGTCGCCGCCGCCGGGACCGCTTTCCTGAAGGCACACAACTTCACCCTTCACCTGGTGATTGAGCGCGAGGACGACGCTGGCCTTGCGCGCGCGATGGCAAAGGTCAGCGAGATCGGCCGCCGTCATGGCACCGAGATCGACAACGCCGTGCCACGCGTCATGCGCTCCCGTCCGTTCGGGCCGGTGCGCGGGATGCTGGGCCGCGACGGCGAACGCTGGGTGCCGATCCATGGCGTGTTCCCATTGAGCGAATTCAGACGCGTGCTCGACGCCAACGACGCGTATTTCGCCGAACAGCGCGATTTCATGGCCCGGCACGGCATTGTCTATTCCGTGATGACGATGACGACTGGAAACGAATTCTTTCTGGAGCCGGCATTCTATTGGCCCGACGAGATCACACCGCTGCACGCAAGGAGCGTCGGCGAGGACACCGTCCGCCCGTGGCTGAACCGTCCCGCCAACCCGCAGGCCCGCGCTGCCGTGGTGCAGCTTCGCCAGGGCACGCAGGCGCTGTACGCCAGCCTGGGCGGCGTCGCCTGGCAGGTGGCGCGCGACTATCCGTACCACGACCTGCTGGTGCCGGGAACGCGCAACCTGCTGCACGCCGTCAAGCAGGCCGTGGACCCACGTGGCCTGATGAACCCGGGGGCCCTCGGGCTCGCGAACTGAATGGCAGCGGCTCCGCCACTGACGGCTTGTCCGTCGCGCAGGATCCGGCGCCCGCGCATGTCACGCTCGCCAGCACGCCGGCAATGGTCTGGTATCCGAACAAAAGGGAAGCCGCGGTTGCCGAAACGCTGGCCCTATATAGGCAGTTTCTGGCGGCCTGACGGCAACAGAGCAGTGCCGGACGTTTCCGCCGGCTTGAGATCGGGGATGGCACGCCGGATCTGATCGGCGGCCTGGCGGAGCCGATCCAGGTTGGCGGTCCTGCTGCGCGCCGGCAGCTGCGCCGTCAGCCCGGTGATGCTGATTGCGCACAGCGCGTCGCCTGCCTGATTGATCACCGGCACCGCTGCCGCCGTCAGGCCCAGCGCCACATCGTCCACCGCCCATTCCCACCGGCGCTCGCGGATCGTCGCAAGCCGCCGCCGCAACGCCGCCGGGTCGACGATGCTTTTCGCCGTCAGTGCCGTGAGTTGCCCGCCCAGCGCACGCTCGATCTCGTCCTGCGGCTGCAGCGCCAGCAGCAGCTTGGGTGCGCCGCCGCAGTTCAACGGCAGGGTGCCGCCGACCGGCCACCAGTGCAGCTCCATCCCCCGCATGTCATGGAAGCGATCGAGGCAGACCGCCGAATGATCACGAAACACCGACAGGAACGATGTTACCTGCAGTTCGGCCGCCAAACTCGTCAGCACCGGTCTCGCGACGGCGCGCAGGCTGAAGGTTTCGACGATGCTGCTCGACAGGACGCGCACCGCATTGCCCAGGCCGTATAGCTGTGTCTCAGGGTCCTGCACCACGAAGCCCGTGCGCATCAGCGTCAGCAGCAGCCGCCGTGCCGTCGCCTTGTCCAGTGCGGCCGTGCGCGCAAGGTCGGCGAGCGGCTGATGCGGCTTGCCGGAGAAAGCCAGCAGCAGATGCATAGCGCGATCCACCGCGCGAACCGTGCCGGCGCGCGCCGCAGGATCGCCGCCAGAGTCTTCGGATGGCGTCATCCGGCAATCATGCCCGGTTTGATCCGTGGCTCACAGCGCGAAACGCGTTCCGACAGGGTTCGCGCCGGGATCAATTCAAGGCGACACGGCCGGCCGGCTCAACGAATATGCAGGCCCTTTGCCTCGGTCGCCGGTTGCCGGACGGTCAAGACCGAAGAAAGCCGACGATGCGCTCGACCTCCGCCACGATGGGATCAGCGAGCGCCGCCGCGCGCGCCGCGCCGTTGCGCAGCGTCGAGTCCAGGCCCACCGGATCGGCGAGACGTCGCTGGGTTTCTGCGGCGATCGGCGTCAGCTCCGCGACCAGCAGTTCCGTCAGAGAACTCTTTGAAGGCGCCGAATCCCTTGCCGCCATGCTCGGACAGCACAGCCGCGTGGTCCGTGCCGGCAAGAGCCGCGTAGATGCCGACAAGGTTGCGTGCTTCCGCGCGGCCTTCGAGTCCGCCCGGCTCCATCGGCAGCGGCTCGGCATCCGTCTTGGCCCGGCGGACCTTCATCGCGATCGTATCGGCATCGTCATTGAGGTTGATGCGGCTTTGCTCGGAAGGATCGGATTTGGACATCTTCTTCGTACCGTCGCGCAAACTCATGACGCGGGGAGCCGGCCCGAGAATCAGCGGCTCGATCGGCTTGAAGAAGTCCACACCGTAGTCGTGGTTGAATTTCTGCGCGATGTCGTTGGCGAGTTCGAGGTGCTGCCGCTGGTCATCCCCGACCGGCACCCGGGTCGCGTGGTAGGCCATGATGTCCGCGGCCATCAGGTTCGGATAGACGTACAGCCCCGCGGACGCCGCCTCGCGATCTTTGCCCGCCTTGTCCTTGAACTGCGTCATCCGGTTCAGCCAGCCAAGCCGCGCAATGCAGTTGAAGACCCAGGCAAGCTGCGCATGGGCCCTTACCGCCGACTGCAGAAAAAGGACATGCCGGTCGGCGTCGATGCCGCAGGCCAGCAGCACCGCCGCCATTTCGCGCGTATTGCGCCGCAGCGCCTCGGGATCTTGGAAGGCGGTGATGGCATGCAGGTCGACCACGCACCAGATGCAGTCCGGTTCGTTCTGCAGCATCACCCAGTTGCGGATGGCGCCGAGATAATTGCCCAGTGTCGGGATGCCGGAAGGTTGGATGCCGGAGAAGATGCGGGCCATGGGTGGATCGCTCAGAGTTTGGGTGGGGCGGCAGGGATGGCCGATCCGGCGCGTCCACGCAAGACGCGCCGCCGGACCGCGCCGATTGCGCCGCGCAAGTCGAAGGCGCCAAGCAGCTGCCCCATGATGCCGTAGGTGGTGGCCCCCGACCCGACCAGTATGGCCAGACCGATCAGCCGCGCCGTGGAGGACTGACGGGGCATGATCAGCGGGTCGGTGAACAGGATGTGCCCCAGCAGCGCCAGGACCGCCGCCATGACCAGTGCCGCAACCAGGATGCGGAGAGAGCGGGACAGCAGGCGGGTATCGAAGCGCAGATTGCCCTGTCGGGTCAGCACCACCGCCAGCGCAACGAGATTGACGGCACTTGCAATGCTGGTGGCGAGGGGCGGCCCCATGTGGCGGAGCGGGATCATGAACGCTAGGTTCAGCCCGAGGTTCAACGCAACGCAGCCGACGGCGATCTTCACCGGCGTCGCGGTGTCGCTGCGGGCGAAGAACGCTGGTGCGAGAACCTTCACGACGACGAAGGCAGGCAGTCCGATCGCGTAGGCCGCCAATGCCTGGGCGGAGAACACCGCCGCCCCCGGCGCGAAGGCGCCGCGGCCGAACAGGGTCCAGATGATCGGCACGCCACTGACGATCAGGGCCGCCGCCGCCGGCAGCGTCAGCGCCAGGGCAAGCTCGATCGACCGGTTGATGGTCGCGATGGCGGCTGCCGCATCGCCGCCCCGCACCTGCCGCGACAGCGTCGGCAGCAACGCCGTGCCGATGGCCGTGCCGATGACGCCCAGCGGCAGCTGGTTCACCCGATCCGCGTAATACAGGATCGACACGGTACCGGCCGGCAGCAGGCTCGCGATGATGACGTCGACCGCGAGATTGAGCTGCGTGACGCCCGCGCCGACCAGCCCCGGCGCCATCCTGCGAAGCAGCACGCGGATCTGCGGGCTCATGCGTGGGCGCGGGATGCGAATGGCCATACCGGCACGGGAAGCCGCCGCCATCAAAAGACCGAGTTGGGCGACGCCGGAGGCGGTCACGCCCCAGGCCAGCGCATGTCCCGCCGTCGGAACGTACGGCGTCAGCCCGATCATGAAGGCCATCGAGACGACGTTGAACAGAACATAAGACGACGCGGCGGCAGTATAGCGCTCCATGCCGTTCAGCACGCCGGACACCAGTGCGGCCAGGCAGATCAGCAGGAGATAAGGGAAGGTGATCCGCGAAAGCGTGACCGCGAGCGCGAATTTCGCCGGGTCCTTCTCGAACCCCGGCGCCAGCACGGCCATCATCTGCGGCATCCAGATCTCGCCGGCGATGGTCACGCCGGCGAGCCAGAAGGCCATGACCGAAAATGCCTCCCGCGCAAAACGGCCGGCAGCGTCCGTCCCTTCGGCGGCTAGCATGCCAGTGAACGCCGGCACGAAGGCGACGTTGAACGCGCCCTCGCCAAACAGCCGGCGGAAAAGGTTCGGCAGTTTCAGCGCGACGAAGAAGGCGTCCGCCACGGGGCCCGCGCCGAGCATCGCGGCGATGAGCATGTCGCGCGCGAAGCCCAGCACACGGCTGAGCATGGTCCAGCTGCCAACGGTAAACGCACCACGCAGCATCAGGGATGCCCTTCACTCATCGCGTGGGCGCCGCGCGAGCAGCGTATCCATCGCCTGTAGTGGGGTCAGCGCGCCGGCGAGGACTGTGGCCACGGCGGCGCAGACCGGCATCTCGACCCCGCGCGCCCGCGCGACCAGGGCGGGCGCGGTTGCGACCCCCTCGGTGACCGCATCCCGCCCGGCCATGATCTCTGACAGCGGCCGTCCGCGCCCCAGCGCGACGCCCAGGCTGAAGTTGCGGCTCCGCTCGCCGGTGCAGGTCAGCAGCAGGTCGCCAAGGCCTGACAGCCCCATGACGGTCTCGGCGCGACCGCCCAGGGCGACGGTCAGGCGCGACAGCTCGGCAAGGCCCCGCGTGACCAGCGCGGCGCGCGCGTTTTCGCCAAGCCCGGCACCCATCACGACCCCGGCCGCGATCGCGATCACGTTCTTGGCGGCTCCACCGAGTTGAACGCCCGTGACATCCTCGTTGCCATAGAGCCGAAGCCGGGACGAGGCCAGCCGCAGGACTAGTGCATGCCGCAGCACGGGGTCGGAAGCAGCCACCACGGCCGCGGCGGGCAGGCCTGCAGCGATCTCGGCGGCGAAATTCGGCCCGCTCAATACGGCGGCCGGCCGGGCCGGAGCGGTCTCCGCCACAATTTCCAGCGGCATCCGCAGCGTGGCCGTCTCGATCCCCTTTGCGCACACCAGCAGCGGCGTACCGCCGCGCGGAATCAGACCTACGACATGCCGCAGGTGCTGGACCGGTATCGCGAGCAGGATCAGCGCGGCGTCATCGAGCGCCTGCGCCATCTCGCCCGTCACCGCCACGCTGGCGGGCAGCGGGGTGCCCGGCAGCCGCGGGTTGATCCGCGTCGCCGCGATCGTGGCGGCACGTCCCGGGTCCCGCGCCCATAGCCGCGTGGGCGCCCCGGTTCGGGCGGCGTGCACCGCCAGGGCGGTGCCCCAGGCGCCGGCGCCGAGGACGGCGACCGTGCTATTCATCGACGATCCGGGTCACGCGGGCCCCCCGGCCCGGATCGTCGCCGCCGAGGCGCTCGAGCAGCGCGTCCAGAACGATCCCAGCCTCCTCCTCGAACCGATAGGGCGGATTGACGACGACTACTCCGGCGCCGTTCAGACGCGCCAGATCGCCCGCCGGACGCCACCACAGCCTGGCGTCCACGATGTCCCGGATGCCGCACGTCGCCAGGTCGGCCATGAAGCCGCGCAGCATCGCAAGCCGCTTGATCGGATACCAGGCGGCGAACACGCCTGTCGGGAATCGGGCATGGCCCCGGCGCAGCCCCTCGATCACCCTGGCGAATTCGTCCGGCGCCTCATAAGGCGGATCGATAAGGACAAGCCCGCGCCTTTCCTGCGGCGGCAGCAGGCCGCCCAGCGCCTCCCAGCCATCGCGATGATGCACACCGGCCTGGCGGTCGCCGGCCAAGTGGCGCCGCAGGGCCGCGTGGTCCTCGGGGTGAAGTTCGCAACACGCCATCCGGTCGCCGGGCCGCAGCATTGCCCGCACCAGGGCGGGCGAACCGGGATACAGTCCCAGCCGGTCGACGATCCCGACATACGCCGCCAGCGCGGCGGGTGGGTCGTCGATCAGTCTGCCGATCCCGTCCCGCCATTCGCCGGTGCGCCCGGCCGCCTCGCCGGCAAGGTCGTAGGTGCCGGCCCCGGCATGCGTGTCCAGCACGAAGATCGGCGCGGGCTTGCGCTGCAGGGCGCGAAGCAGGACCACCAGAAGGGCGTGCTTCAGGCAGTCGCCCCGATTGCCGGCATGGAAGGCGTGCCGGTAGTTCATCGCCGCATGTCCGCGGCATCCAGCGGCCAGCGTGGCCGCGGATTGGCATCCAGCCCGTCGGTCCATCCCAGCCGCAGCCGTTCGACCCCTGCCCAGGCGACCATGACGGCATTGTCGGTGCAGAGCCGGGCTGGAGGAATGACCAGCCTGAAGCCATGAGCGGTGGCAACGCCTTTGAGAGACGCCCGTACTACGCCGTTGGCCGCCACCCCGCCGGCGACGATCAGCGAATCGCCGCCGTATCGCGCGGCGAACATCGCAATCGCGTTGCCCACGCGATCCGCGATCGCCTCGGCCGCGGCGCGCTGGAAGCTGGCAGCGATGTCGGATGCCACCTGGTGATCAAGCCGGGCCAGCCCATGCCGTGCAACCTCCTGCGCCACCGCGGTTTTCAGGCCGGAGAAGCTGAAATCGCACCCCGCGCGCCCGCGCATCGGCTGCGGGAAAGCATAGGCTGCCGCATCTCCTTCTGCCGCCAGCCGCTCGACCGCCGGTCCGCCCGGCCAGCCCAGGCCGAGCAGCTTCGCCACCTTGTCGAACGTCTCCCCGGCAGCATCGTCCACGGTGCCGCCGAGGCAGGCGTAGCGACCGACGCCGAGGACGGCGACGCACTGGCAGTGCCCGCCCGATACCAGCAGCAACAGATAGGGAAAGACCGGCGCGCCGTCGGGGAGCAGCCCCGGCAGGCGCGCGGTGAGCGCATGCGCTTCCAGATGGTTCACCGCGACATAGGGCAGGCGCCTGGCGAGCGCGAGACCCTTGGCGAACTGCGCGCCAACGATCAGCCCGCCGATCAGGCCGGGACCGGCGCTGGCCGCGACCCCCCCGAGCCCGGCATGGTCCATCCCCGCCTGCGCCATCAGGTCCGTGACCAGACGCGGCAGCAGCGCCAGATGGGCGCGCGCGGCGATCTCCGGCACGACGCCGCCGAAGGGCGCGTGATCGGCGACTTGGCTCAGCACGGTTTCGGCCAGTATCGTCCCGTCGCCGGCCACCAAGGCCACCGCGGTTTCGTCGCAGGAGCTCTCAATGCCCAGAACAGGCCCCACCATCGGCGTCTCCGGCGGATCGGTCCGCATCGGCGTCATCGTTGTTCCATCCGGGCTCCCCGGTAACAGGCCAGCGGCGTGAGTGCCACCCAGCCATCATCAGCCGATGCGACGCCCCAATCCGCGGCAGCATCGCGCCTGCCCGGCCTGCCGCTCAGGGTCGGCACGCGCGGCTCCCCGCTCGCCCTGGTGCAGACCCGGCTCTTCCTCGCCCAGCTCAGCCGCTTCTGTCCTGTCCTCCGCGGGATGGAGGCATTCGAGGAACACGTCATACGCACCTCGGGCGATGCCGTGCAGGACCGGCGGCTTGCGGACATTGGCGGCAAGGGGCTTTTCGCCAAGGAAATCCACGAGGCCCTGCTGGATGGTCGAGTCGATTTCGCCGTTCACAGCCTGAAGGATCTCGAAACCACGATGCCCGAAGGCATCGTGCTGGCCTGCACCATGAAGCGGGAGGACGCGCGCGACGCGCTGGTCCTGGGTCCCGGCTGCGGGGCCCCGGACCTCTCGGCGCCCTATGCCTGCCTGCCCCAGGGCGCGCACGTCGGCAGTGCCTCCCTGCGGCGTCAGGCGCAGCTGCTGCACAGCCGGCCCGACCTGTCGGTGGGTCTGATCCGGGGCAGCGTACAGACGCGGCTCGCCCGGGTGGAGAGCGGAGATTTCGCTGCTTCGATCCTCGCATTCGCCGGCCTGCGGCGTCTTGGTCTGGATCAGCATGCCAAGGTGGTCCTCGATCCCGATACAATGGTGCCTGCGGCCGGACAGGGCATCGTCGGCATCACCGTGCGGGCGCGCGATACGGAACTGCGCGAACTGCTCGCCGCCATCGAAGACCCGGAAGCGAAGGCCGTCTCGACCGCCGAGCGTTCGCTGCTTGCCCAGCTCGACGGGTCATGCCGCACGCCGATTGGCGGGTATGCCCGGCTGCTGCCGGACGGGCAGTTGCAGCTGACCGGGCTGGTGGCGACCGGCGACGGTGCGTTCCTGCTCAAGCGGATGCTCGTCGGCGCAGCCGGCGATGCGGCGCGAATCGGTCGCGAACTCGGCGCCAGCCTGCGTGCCGACAGCCCTGGACACATCTTTGACTGAGCCCGCCGCTGTGGCCGACCAGGGGGATGTGACGCAGCCGGTGGGGCGGACCGTGCTTGTCACGCGACCCGAGCCGGGCGCCTCGGAAACCGCGTCGCGCATCGATGCGATGGGGTTGCGACCGCTGGTCGTGCCGACCATCCGGATCCGCTTCGGCCGTGCCAACCTTCCGGCGCCCGACCGGGTGTCGACGGTCCTGGTCACCAGCGGGCAGGCGCTTCAGGCGATTCCCGACAGCTACCGCAGAACTCCGCTGTTTGCGGTGGGCGACGCCACGGCGTCACGTGCGCGGGCAGCCGGCTTCACCGATGTCGTCAGCGCCGCCGGCGATGCGACCGATCTGGTCGCTGTCGTGAGGAACGCTGTCAGGCATGGCGATACCGTCTTGCTCGTGACCGGCCGCGGCCTCGGCCACCCACTTGCCAGGTCCCTGCGCCAGTCCGGGTATGCCGTTGTCCGGCGCAGCGTCTACCGGCACGTGCCGGTCGGGCGGCTGCCGGCGCCGGCGATCCGGGAGCTGCGCTCGGGGCGCCTCGGCAGCGCGCTGTTCTTCTCGGCGGATACCGCAACGTGTTTCGCCATGATGACGCATCGTGCCGCGATCGGCGAATGCCTGCGAAATATCGACGCCGTGGCTATCAGCCAGACCGTTGCCGTGGCATTGAAGGGGCTGCCGTGGCGGCGCATTCTGGTCGCGGCAAGGCCCAACCAGGACGCCATGCTCAAGCTTCTGACATGACAAAGAAAAGGTCTGCGCCCCTGATGCCCGAAGCGGGTAAATCGAAGGCTGGCTCCAGCGGGCCGGAGGCAACCGAGCTGCCGCCCGGCCTGCCGCCGCCTGATGCGGCGGTGCCGCCGCCCGAGAGCGACGTGCCGGCGCTAGAGGCAGGCGTGTCTGCGCCCGAGCCCGGCCTGCCGGCGTCGGAGGCACAAGCGGTGCGGAGCGACCGGCTGGCGTGGTTCGGACTCCTGGGCTTCGTCGTGCTTGCCGCTGCCATCATCTGGGTCTGGCAGAACCCGCCGCCGCCATCGCCCGAACTGGCAACCCTGCGCCAGCAGGTGAATGCGCTGAGCGCCCGGCTCGCGAGCCTGGAAAACAAGCCGCAACCTGGACCGAGCGCTCCTGCCGAGCTGGCGCCGCTGGCGGCGAAGGTGGCGGCCCTGGAGGCGCGCAAGATCCCACCGCCGGTCGACCTCGGCCCCCTGCAGGCGGCGGTCGCGGCGCTCGCGAAGCGCCCCGCCGGCGATCCGGCGCTCGCCGACCGCGTAGGCTCGATGGCCAGCAGGGTCGATGCGCTGAGCGGCAAGACCGATGCGCTCGGCAACAAGGTCGATGGGCTCGGCAACAGGTTGGATACGCTCAACGGCAGGGTCGATTCGCTGGCGAGCAGCCAGGCGGCGATCGGCCAACGTGTCGATACGCTTGCCGCCACGCTTGCCAGTCAGCATGACACGACGGACGCACGCCTCTCCGCCCTGGCCAAGGACAATGGCCAGATCAGTGCGTTGGCGGATCGGTCGGCCCACATCGCCCGGATCCAGGCGGCCCAGGCGGCGCTCGCGTCGGGGGGCAAGCTTGGTGATATCCCGGGCGCCCCGGCGGCACTGAGCCGGTTTGCGTCCCTGCCGCCCCCGACCATGGCCAGCCTGCGACTGAGTTTCGCTGCCGCAGCGTCGGCCGCCATGGCGGCCAGCAAGCCGACAGTTTCGAGCCAGCCCTTCGTCGATCGCGCCTGGGCGCGTGTCCAGGACCTGATAACGCTCCGGCGGGGCGATCAGGTCATCATCGGCGATCCCGCCGCCGGCGTCCTGGCGAGGGCCAAGTCGGCGCTCGATGCCGGTGACCTCGCCGGCGCCGTCGCTGCACTCGATGCGCTGAACGGTCCCGCGGCGCAGGCCATGGCCGGCTGGAAGGCACAGGCACAGGCCTTGCTGGATGCCCGCAAGGCGCTGGCAGAAATGGCCGCGCGCAGCTGATGAGGCGGATCGTCGTCTTTCTGGTCGCGGCCGGCGTCTTCATCGTCGCAGCGTGGCTGATTTACCGCCTGCCCGGCACGGTCAACGCACAGTTCGGCCCGTATTCGTTTGCCGCGTCCAGCCCGGTCGCCGTGTGTGCCGCCATCATCCTGTTCGTCGTCGCCTATATCCTGGTGCGCATCGTCGCGTTCCTTGCCTTCGCGCCGCGGAACTTCCGACGCTGGCGTGCCATGAGGAATCGCCGGCTGGGCGATATCGCGGTGACGCGAACCCTGGTCGCACTGGCTGCCGGCGATACCGGCGACGCACGGCGCGAGTCCGGGCGGGCCAGACGGATGCTCGGTGACACGCCGCAGACCCTGCTCCTGGCCGCCGAGGCCGGGCGTCTCGCCGGACGCGAAGACGAGGCCGAGGCGCTTTTCACCCAGCTATCGAAGCAGCCGGAGGCGGCCTTCCTCGGCCTGCGCGGTCTGTTGCGCCAGGCGATGGAGCGGGAAAACTGGGCCGAAGCCGCAGCCATCGCGCGCCAGGCCGAGGCGGCCCATCCCGCGGCCGTCTGGCTCCGCAAGGAGCGCGCTGCCCTCGCAGTGCGAACCGGGAACTGGGTGGAGGCGCTCAATCTCACCGACGCCGACGCCCCGAAAGCCGCGCTCGCCGCGGCTGCCGCCGGCCAGGCAACCAACCCGGTTCAGGGCATCCGCCTCGCGCGGCAAGCCTGGAAAGAAGACCGCAAGCTGCCCGCGGCTGCACTCGCCTATGCCGCCAAGCTGCGGGCCGACGGCCGCGAGAACCGGGCGCAGGCGATCCTGCGGGAGAGCTGGGAGGCAGCCCCCCACCCCGACATTGCGACCGGGTTCATGGAGAAGCTGCCCGATGGCCCGTCGCGGTACGCCGCCGCAAAGCGGCTGACCCGCAACAACCAGCGGGAGGTCGAATCGCGCCTCGGTACTGGCCCGCACGGCGCTGCAGGCCGGTCAGCTCGACGACGCACGGTTCCATGCCGAGGCCGCGCGCGCCGCGGGGCTCAATCAGCGCCGGCTCTGGGTGCTCATGGCCGATATTGCCGAAGCCGAGGGGGGCGACAACGAGGTCGCCCGGATGGCGCAGCGCGACGCACTTCGCCACGCCACGACGGCGGATCCCGATCCGGTGTGGTGGTGCAACTCCTGCGGGACCAGCAGCACCGCCTGGCTGCCGACCTGCGCGGCCTGCGGCAAAACCGGAACGCTGCACTGGGGCCAGGCGCCCGTCAGCATCGGACCGCGCCTCGCACCGCAGACAGCCGCGTAGCCATCGTCTCGTCGCACTGCGGATTTGCCTGATCGCCGGCGGGCATGCGCGGCGGAAGGGTCGGGCCGGTGCCTTCAGTGTGCCTGGCAGGCCGGCAGATACAGCGCCACCCGCTCGGCGAAGCCGCGTATCTGCGCCTCGGCCGGCATGCGGATGCCATGCATGAACACGACGACCAGCAACGCCAGCATGGCGACCCGGCCGCGGGAGAACTCCGGCATCGGGCCGGCCGTGCGAGCGATAATCACGGCCCCACCGGCGCCGACGATGCCGCCCACCAGCACCTCCAGCGGCACGTGCGCCCCGATTGCCAGACGCGACAGGCCGATAAGGCAGGCTGCCGCTACCGCGACCGGCAGAGCCCATTCCCGCCTGCCGAGGAGAACCACCATCAGGCCTCCGGATACCACGGCCGCGGCAGCGGTGTGGCCGCTCGGACTGTACAGCTCGCGTCCGGGCCCGCACGCGATGAACACGATCTTCAGGACGAGCATCGCCGTCAGCGTCGTCCCGACGCCTGCCAGCCATGCGCCGGCCCCGCGCGACCACCCGCTCGCCCACAGGCAGCATGCCACGACCAGCGCCATGGGCAGCAGAACCGCCTGGTCGGCGAAGTCGGTCAGGAAATGCACGGCCGCCGGTCGTTGGCTCGGCGAATGCCGGCGCCGACTCAGGTCTCCGGTGGTGCGGCAGCGAGCGGCACGTCGCGCGCGTCCGGCTGATCGCCGATTCCCGGCAGATTGCCATCGGCCTCCTCGCCCTCTCCGTCGACCGCTTGGGTGCCATCTTCCGCGCCATTGTAGCCACGGCGAGGATTGCCTTGCTGATGCGGCACGCCGCTCTGCTGCGCCGCCTGGTTCATGGCATTGAGAATACGAAAGTAATGTTCGGCGTGCTGGAAGTAGCTTTCCGCCATGACGCGATCGCCGCTGCTGGTCGCATCCCGGCCGAGCTGAAGATATTTCTCGAACAACTGTTGCGAGGTGCCGCGCACACGCATATCGGGTCCGTTGCTGTCGAACACATGATTGCGGTTCATCGGGATGTTGCCGCCATGATGGCGAATGCCGCCCCCGCCGCCCCCTCCGCCGCCCCCGCCGTTGCGGTGATTGCGTCCACGCATCCGTTTCATATTCATTCGGTTACCGTCACGCTTTCCTATTGACAGCCCAGGACCGCGACTTCGGTGAGTCGCGATCACTCCGCAGGCATACCGGGGTCACGACCCGCAGCCAAACATCGCTTCATCGGCGTTGGTTCTGGCGTGTGCCCTTTCGATGGACGGCCTCATCTCATCAGATGAATGCCGACCCGACCAGGGCACCCGGGACATGCCGCAAAGCGGCTGGCCCCACCACGCGGCGGAAGCTAACCCCCCCAACTCATGCTGCCAAACGGTTTTTTCATGGCACCGGGTTGCGCGCAGAACCTGCCTGCCGCCTGCGCAGCACGATGGCCCGCTCGATGCCGGCCAGATCCGAACTGCACGAGCCGGCCAGCCCCGCAGCCTCGCCCAACTCCAGGACCGATGCCGCCTGTCCCAGACCCACCTCCAGGATCGCGACCCCACCTTCCTTCATCAGTGGCGGCAGGACAGGCATGATCGCACGGTACGCCTCCAGGCCATCTGCACCCCCCGACAGGGCGCTGGCTGGTTCGTGCATCGCCACCTCGGGCGCCAGCCTCGCGATCTCATCGGTCGGGATGTACGGCGGATTGCCAAGGATCAGATCGAAACGCCCGGCCAGGGCGGTCGCCCAGTCGCCACACATGAAGGCTGTCCTGGGCGCAAGGCCGAGCGCCATTGCGTTGCGATCGGCGAGCGCGACGGCGTCCGCCATTCGATCGACGCCGACACCGAACGCGGCCGGAAACTCGCGCAGGGCGGCCAGCAGCAGGCACCCCGATCCCGTGCCCAGATCGAGGATACGGCCGACTTTCGTCCGCTCCGGCAAGGCGGCGAGTGCGGCGTCGATCAGCGTCTCGGAGTCGGCGCGCGGGATCAGCGTCGCGGACGAGACCGCGAAATCCAGGCTCCAGAACTCCTGATGGCCGGTGATCAGCGCCAGCGGCTCGCGGGCGGCGCGCCGTGCAACGAGCGCGTCGAAAAGCCCGGTCGGCACGAGCGCGTCGGGCTGCGCGAGAAGCTGCGATGGCGGCAGGGATAGCGCATGCGCCAGCAGCAGCCTCGCTTCGCGCCGGGCATCGGCGATGCCGGCCGCGGCGAGTCGCCCGGCGCCGTCCCGTATGGCCAGCGTGATCGGAACCATCCCGGTGCCCGACGATCACCCGGCCGCTAGGTTTCGGCCGCCAGCCGCGCCGCCTGATCCTCGGCAATCAGCGCGTCGATGAACGGATCGAAGTCACCCGCCATCACCTTGTCGATCTTGTAGAGCGTCAGATCGATGCGATGGTCGGACACCCGGCCCTGCGGGAAGTTGTAGGTCCGGATGCGTTCGCTGCGATCGCCGGTTCCGACCTGCGACTTGCGATCCGCCGCCCGCGTGGCATGGAGGGCGGCGCGCTGCCGCTCGAACAGGCGGGCGCGAAGGATCTTCATCGCCTTGGCCCGGTTCTTGTGCTGGCTCTTTTCCTCCTGCATCGCCACCACGGTCCCGGTGGGCAGATGCGTGATGCGCACCGCGCTGTCCGTCTTATTGACGTGCTGACCGCCCGCGCCAGACGCCCGATAGACGTCGATCCTGAGATCGCCGTCCTGGATATCGACATCGACTTCCTCGGCCTCGGGCAGCACCGCGACCGTCACCGTCGATGTGTGGATCCGGCCCTGCGCCTCGGTCGCGGGCACCCGCTGCACGCGATGCACCCCGAACTCGTATTTCATGCGGGCGAACACCCCGCGGCCGGTGATCTCGGCGATGCCTTCCCGCAGGCCCCCGAGGTCGGAATCGCCATACTCCAGCAGCTCGAACCGCCAGCCGCGCAGCGCCGCATATTTCTGATACGCGCCGAACAACTCGGCGGCGAACAGCGCCGCTTCGTCGCCGCCGGCGGCCGGGCGGATCTCGAGGATCGCCGATCGCTCGTCGGCCTCGTCCTTGGGCAGCATCGCGAGACGGATTTCATGCTGCAGTCCTGGAATCCGTTCATGCAGCGCGTCGAGTTCGGCTTCCGCGAGCTCACGCAATTCCGGATCGGCCACCATCGCCGCGGCCTCGGCGCGCGCCTGCATCGCGGACCGCAATTCGCCGATGCGCTCCTCGATCGGCACCAGTTCCGCCAGCTCCTTGGATGCCCGCGTGTACTCCTCGCCGGTCAGTCCCTCGGACAGCCTGGCCCGCAGCTCCTCCGCGCGCGCCGCGATGCGTTCCAGGCGCGGATCCATGCCGACGGCCAGTTCGACCGCACTCATCTGAACCTTGCGGACAACCGGCCGAGCGGCACCGCTTCCTGTGTGCCGGTGGCCAGGTCCTTCACCTGGGCGGTGCCCGTCGCGATGTCGTCCGGACCAATGATCACGGCACTCCGCGCGCCGATGCGGTTGGCCTGTTCCAGGCGCCGGCGCACGTTGCCCCGATAGGCCATTTCGCTCCGGATGCCGTCGCGCCGCAGGGCCTGGAGGAGATCGACCGCCACGCCTTCGACGCTGGCATCCACCGGAACGATGACGACCGAGGCCAGCGCGGACGGTGGCGCTGCCAACAGCATCGCAAGCCGCTCGATGCCGGCGGCCCAGCCGACCGCCGGCGTGGCGGGGCCGCCCATTTCGGCGATCAGGCCGTCGTACCGACCGCCGCCCATCACGGTGCCCTGCGCACCCAGCGCGTCCGTCACGAATTCGAACGCGGTATGCCCGTAGTAGTCGAGGCCGCGGACGATGCGCGGGTTCTCGCGGTACGGCACGCCGAAGCGGTCCAGATGCGTCCGCAGCGCGTCGTAGAACACCGCAGCTTCAGCGGTGAGGCAGGGCGCGATCGTCGGTGCGTCGGCGACCACGGCGATGTCCTTGGGATCCTTGCTGTCCAGGATGCGAAGCGGGTTGCGCTCCAGCCGCGCCAGGCTCTCGGTCGAAAGCTGCGCCTTGTGATTCTCGAAATACCGCACCAGGGCGGCGCGGTACGCGGCCCGGCTCTCGCGGTCGCCGAGCGTGTTGACCTCCAGGGCCGTGCGATCCGCGACGCCCAGCTCCTCCAGGATGTGATGGCCGCAGGCGATCACCTCGGCGTCGGCCAGCGGTTCCGCCGGCCCGATCAGCTCGAGGCCGATCTGGTGGAATTGCCTGTAGCGGCCCTTCTGCGGCCGCTCGTAGCGGAACATCGGGCCGGCGTAGAACACTTTCTGCGGCAGCGACTGGGTCAGGCCGTTGGACACCAGTGCCCGGCAGACGCCGGCGGTGCCCTCGGGTCGCAGCGTGATCGATTCACCGCCACGATCGCTGAACGTGTACATTTCCTTGGTAACGACATCGGACGTCTCGCCCAGCGTACGGGCGAACACGGCGGTGTTCTCGAAAATGGGCGTCGCCCATTCCTGGAAGCCGTAAAGGCCGGCGATCCGTCGTGCGGTATCGATTACGTGGCGGTGGCGCCGTTGTTCCTCGCCGACGAGGTCGCGGGTGCCGCGGATGGGCTGCAGGTCATTCACTGAGGTCGGATCACTCCGCGGCCACCTGTTCCTGCGCCGCCTTGCGGGTGGCTTCGGCTTTTTGCAGCGCCGCGGCCTTGGCCTCGACCAACTCCACGATGTGGTCGATCATCCCGTCGCCTTCGACCGTGTGGTCGGTCTTGCCGGCCGCGTAGACCATGTGGCGGCCGTTGCCGCCTCCCGTGACGCCGATATCCGTCATCAGCGCCTCACCCGGGCCGTTGACCACGCAGCCGATGATTGAAAGGGTGATCGGCGTCTCGATGTGCGCGAGCCGCTCCTCGAGGGTCTGCACGGTGCGGATCACATCGTAGCCCTGGCGTGCGCAGGACGGACAGGAGATGATCTTCACGCCGCGATGGCGGATGCCGAGCGCCTTGAGCAGATCCCAACCGACATGCACCTCCTCCTCCGGCTCGGCCGACAGCGACACGCGCAACGTGTCGCCGATGCCGGCCCACAGCAGGGAGCCGAGGCCGATCGCCGATTTCACCGTGCCCATGCGCCGGCCGCCGGCCTCGGTGATGCCGATGTGCAGCGGGTGGTCGCAGACCTCGGCGAGCTGCTGATACGCCGCGACCGCGAGGAATACGTCGGACGCCTTCACGCTGATCTTGAACTCGTGGAAGTCATGGTCCTGCAGGATCTTCGCGTGTTCCAGCGCGCTCTCGACCAGCGCATCCGGGTTTGGCTCGCCGTACTTCTCCAGCAGGTGGCGTTCGAGCGACCCCGCGTTGACGCCGATCCGCATCGAGCAGCCATGGTCTCGCGCCGCCTGGACGACCTCCTTGACCCGCTCGGAACTGCCGATATTGCCCGGATTGATGCGCAGGCAGGCGGCACCGCTCTCGGCCGCCTCGATCGCGCGGCGGTAATGGAAGTGGATGTCCGCGACGATCGGCACGTTGACCTCCGGCACGATGTGCTTCAAGGCCAGGGCGCTTTCCTGATCGGGACAGGACACCCGCACGATGTCGACGCCGGCCAGTTCCGCCCGCCGGATCTGGGCGATCGTGCCCGCGATGTCGGTCGTCAACGTATTCGTCATCGTCTGGACGGAAATCGGGGCATCGCCGCCCACCGGAACCCGACCGACATGGATCTTGCGTGAGACGCGTCGCGTGATCTGCTGATAGGGCCGATAACTCATGTCGCCGGTATCTCCAACAGCGTCCGGGTGAACTCGTCACGCACAAGTGGGTAGGGCAGCGTCGGCAAACGAGCCCCGTTTCTACGGCGTCGCCGAACGGGCCGATCCGGTGCCGGCGGGAACGGGCGCCGATGACTGCCCGCCCGGCGTCGGCGACGTGATCGCGGCCAGCTTGCCAAACTTGATCTGATCCGCATCCAGCGGCAGGTCGCGCTTGACTGCGCCGGGGGCGCCCAGCGGCTGCGACGTCACCCCATCGACCACCAGTTCCGTGCCGCCCGCATTGCCGGTGGTCAGCAGCAGATTGCCGTGCGGCGGAACTGTCCAGGTGTCGCCGCGGTGTAGAACACGGTTGAGCAGCACCTGGCCGCTGCGGTCGCGAACCTGCATCCAGGCGTCGCTGGTCGCCAGCAGCACGATCCGGCTGCCGTCCGGGGAGGGCGCGGCCGCCGGGGGCTGTGCCGGGACCGCAGCGGGGATCGTTGCGGCGGCCGCTTCGGAAGGCGAATTGGCAGTGGTGGGCACGGTGCCGGTGGTCGTGGCCGGCGCAGCGGCAGTGGGTGAAGCCGCTGCGGCGGACGACGCGGACTGGTCGGGCGATGCCGCACCCGCCAGCCCAGCCGCGGGGGCGCCAGCGGCGGACGGATTGGCGGCGGCATTGGCCGGCGCCGCGGCCTGCCTGGTCATCGGCACGGCCTGATCGGCAAGCGGGGCCAGGTGCGCCGGGATGGGTGCGACCGCCTCGGCGGGCAATCTCCCCTCGCCGGACAGCCGATACCAGCCGACATAGGCACCGATCGCCAGCAAGGTGCCGAGCAGCACGATCGCCCCGGCCGGAACGCCGCGTTCCGGCACCGGGGCGGGGAAGGTCAGCTCAGTCTTGCGGTTGACCGCTGCCGCCTCGGCTTTGAAGCGCCGCGAAAGCTCGTCCGCGTCGAGGCCGAGGGCCGTGCCATAGGTCCGCAGGAAGCCCAGCGCATACGCGTTGCCGGGCAGGTCGGCGATGCGGCCGTCCTCCAATGCCTCGAGATAGGGCAGCCGAATGCGCAGGCCCGCGGCGACTTCCGGCAGTTCCCAGCCAAGCCGCGACCGGGCCGCCCGCAGATCGGCGCCGACGCGCGGTGCATCCGAAGGATTGTCCTCAGCGGTATCCGGCGCCGACATCATGCCCCGACTTTCCGCCAGCTTCGATTTGCGATCCTGCTTCATGGCGGACCTTCTTCCGCGCGTCACGCGCAACATAAGGCGGGCTGACCCTGTCCTACGCGGGTCGACGCATCTAGACCAGGATCAGCACGCTTGCCAATGGTCCAGCAATGACAATGCCGATGGCGCCGCAGTTGTTTCCGCTGTGCGCTCAAATGGGCAATCCGCTCTCTCTGGCCCACACGGTCAGCGGCTCCCGCAGGCTCGCTTCCCCGGCGGCGCCGCGCCGGATCGCCGTCAGCACGGGCCGGAAACCCGGCAGATCGACCGCGGCCAGCAGCGCCTTCACCGCAAGCACGCCGGGCGCGGGCATCGACAGGGCGCGAAACCCGATACCGGCCAGCGCGAGTGCCTCCAACGGGCGGGACGCCGCCTCGCCGCACAGCGACAGCGACACGCCGGCCGCCTCACTCTGCCGGACCACCTGCTCCAGCAGATCGAGCATGGGCGCGCTCAGCACATCGTATCGCGTCGCCAGGGCCGGCGAACTGCGGTCGGCGGCGAACAGGAACTGCATCAGGTCGTTCGACCCCACCGAGACGAAATCCGTCTCGCGCAGCAGCTCCGTCAATTGCCAGAGCAACGCGGGCACCTCGAGCATCGTGCCGATCGAAAGCCGGCCCGCAGCGGGCCGGACTCTCGCCGCCTCCGCCCGCAGCAGATCGCGGGCCGCGCGGAACTCCGACACAGTCGCCACCATCGGGAACATCACGGAAAGATCGCGGCCGCCGGCCGCCAGCAGCAGCGCGCGAAGCTGCCGGCGCAGCAGGGCCGGCCGGTCGAGCCCGACCCGCAACGAGCGCCAGCCCATCGCGGGGTTTTCCTCCTCGGGCGGCGCGTCGTTCGGCAGCAGCTTGTCGCTGCCCAGGTCGAGCGTGCGGAACAGCACGGGCCGGCCGGCCGCGGCATCCAGCACGCGGGCATAGATGGCGGCCTGCTCGGCGACGTCCGCCACCGAACCGCGCGCCATCATCGCCACCTCGGTGCGGAACAGCCCGATGCCGGCCGCGCCCGTCATGTCGAGCTGGTCGAGCTCCAGCTGCAGCCCGACATTGAGCATCAGCGTCATCGGCGTGCCGTCGGCGGTGACCGAGGGTTTGTCGCGCAGCGCCGCCCAGCCTGCCTGCCGCGCGCTGCGGACCTGCAGGGCGTGATCGTAAACGTGCCGCACCTCGGCCTCGGGACGCAGGATGACATGGCCTTCGTCGGCATCCAGCACCGATGTGGTCGCCCTGGTCGGCGGCGTCGACCAGGCCGTGAACGCCGCCCACCGTCGGCAGACCCAGGGCTCGGGCCACGATGGCGGCGTGGCCGGCGGGGCTGGCTTCCTCGATGGCAATGCCCGCGATGCCCCTGGCGTGCCAGTCCAGCAGCTCCGCCGCACCCAGCCGTCGGGCCACCAGGATCGCGCCGTTGGTCTCCGCCGGGGGCACGGCCTCGCCGTCGAGTGCCCGCAGCAGTCGGCTGGCGACGTCCTCGAGGTCGGCCAGCCGTTCGCGCAGATAGGGGTCGGCGATGCGCCGCATCCGGTCGCGCAGGTCGCCGATGACGCGCTGCACGGCCGCTTCCGCGGACAGGCCGCTCTCGATCGCCGCAGCGACGCGGGTCAGCCAGCCGGTGTCGGCGGCGACCACGCGGTATGCCTCCAGCACGTCGCGGGAGGCGGCGGCATCGGCGCCGCCATCCTCCACTGCCGGCAGCCGTCCGGCGATCAGGTCGTCCAGTTCGCGCTGCATCTGGCCTGCAGCGACGTTGAAGCGGGCCAGCTCAGCGGCCGGATCATCGGCCAGCAGCCGGCGCGACAGCGACCGTATCCTCCGCAGCGCGACCCGGCCGACGGCCAATCCACCGACCAGAGCCTTGCCGGTGAAATTCCGCGGCACGGTGCTGCCCAGGCCTTCCGCACTGCCGCCGGATGCGCCGATCCCGGGCAGCACCTCGGCCAGCAGCATCGCCACGGTCTCCAGAACCTCGACCTCGTCCTCCCGAAACTGGCGCGGATCACGGTTCTGGATCGCCAGCACGCCCAGGGTCCGCCCGGCCCGTCGCACCGGCACCGCCAGCAGCGACGCATAGGGCTCCTCGCCGGTCTCCGGTCGATAGGCGAACGAGGGATGGTTCTGCGCGTCCGGCAGATTGAAGATCTTTCCCGCCGCAGCGCACAGCCCGACGATGCCCTCGCCGACACGAAGCCGCGTCTTGCCGACGGCCTCCTGTCTCAGCCCCTGGGTCGCCGCCAGCTCAAGGATGTCCCCCGGGCGCATGGCGTAGACCGAGCAGACGTCACTGCCCAGCTCGACCGACACCAGCCTGACGAGTTCGAACAGCGGCGCCTCGCCCCTGGCCATCAGGTCTCGCATGCGCGACAGCAGCCGGCGGGACGGGCCCATCACGGGGGCAGCGCATGCGGCCGCGCCGCGAGGGCCGACACCGCCTGATCCACCAATTCGGCGATGATGTCCGGAATGGTCTGCTCGGCGGTCACCATGCCGACCGACTGGCCGGCCATCACCGACCCCTCCTCGACATCGCCCTCGATCACCGCGCGGCGCAAGGCGCCGGCCCAGAAATGCTCGATCTCGAGCTGCGCCTCCTCCTTGCTCAGTTCGCCCGACTGGAAGCGGCGCAGCGTCGCCGCCTGGTGGTCGAGGAACCGTTGCGTGCCGGCATTGGCCAGGCCGCGCACCGGGATCACCGGAAACCGCTCATCCAGCTGCACCGACGGCAGCGCATCGCGGGCCGAGGCCCGGATGAAGGCCTGCTTGAAGCGCGGATGCGCGATCGACTCGATCGCGGCGGCGAAGCGCGTGCCGAGCTGCGCGCCCGACGCGCCCATGTCCAGGTAGGCCAGGATCGCCTCGCCGCGCCCCAGCCCGCCGGCGACGAAGACCGGCACATCCCGGACATGCGGCAGAATCTCCTGCGCCAGCACGGTCAGCGATACCGGGCCGATATGGCCGCCCGCCTCCGATCCTTCGATCACCAGCGCATCGGCGCCCGAGCGCACCAGCCGCTTCGCCAGCACCAGCGCCGGCGCGAAACGCGATCAGCTTGGCCCCGCCATCCTTCACCGCGCGCATCGGTGACCCCGTTCGGGATGCCGCCGGCCAGCACCACATGTGCCGACCTGCGCGGCCAGGCAGACCCGCACCAGCTCGTCCAGCTGCGGATGCATGGTGATCAGGTTGACGCCGAACGGCCGGTCGGTCAGCCCTTTGGTTGCGGCGATCTCGGCTTCCAGCAATGCCGGTGTCATCGACCCGCAGGCGATCACGCCAAAGCCGCCGGCGTTGGAGATCGCCGCGACCAGGTGCCGCTCGCTGACCCAGCTCATCGCCCCGCCCATGATCGCGTAGCGGCAGCCGAGGAAGGTCGTGCCGCGCTCCCACAGACGATCGAGCAACCGGCGCGCCTCGCCGGTGTCGGGAAGCACCAGCTCCGGGATGTCAGGCGGCATCGAGACCGTAGGCGGTATGCAGCGCGCGCACCGCCAGTTCGGTGTATTCGGCGGCGATCAGCACGCTGACCTTGATTTCGCTGGTCGAGATCACCTGGATGTTGATCGCGCTATCGGCCAGCGCGCGGAACATCGTGTTGGCAACGCCGGCGTGGCTGCGCATGCCCACGCCGACCACGGAAATCTTCGCCACGTTGGGATCAGACAACAGTTCCGCATAGCCAATCTGCGGCCGCGCCTCGCCGAGCGCCGCTTGGGCACGCGGCAGATCGGCCTTGCCGACCGTGAAGGTCATGTCGGTCGTGCCGTCGGCGGAGACGTTCTGCACGATCATGTCCACGTTCACGTTGTTGGCTGCCAGCGTGCCGAACACCGCCGCCGCGATGCCCGGCCGGTCCGGCACGCGGCGAACCGTGATCTTCGCCTCCTCGCGCGAATAGGCGATGCCGGCGACGATCTGCTTTTCCACGATCTCGTCCTCATCCACCACCAGGGTGCCGGGTTCGTCCTTGAAGCTCGACAGCACCTGAACGCGCACCCGCTCGTTCATTGCCAGCTCGACGCTGCGGGTCTGCAGCACCTTCGCACCCACCGACGCCAGTTCCAGCATCTCCTCGTAGCTGATCCGGTCGAGCTTGCGTGCGCTGGCGACGATCCGCGGGTCGGTCGTGTAGATGCCATCCACGTCCGTGTAGATGTCGCAGCGTTCCGCGTGCAGCGCGGCGGCCAGCGCCACCGCCGAGGTATCGGACCCGCCGCGCCCCAGCGTGGCGATCCGGTTGTCCGGCGCGATCCCCTGGAAACCGGCGACGACCGCGACCTGCCCCAGCTCCATGCGGCGGATCAGGTCGGCGGCGTCGATGCCAGTGATGCGCGCCGTCGAATGCGCGGTGTCCGTCCTGATCGGGATCTGCCAGCCCTGCCAGGATCGCGCCTCCACGCCGATTTCCTGCAACGCGATGGCCAGCAGCCCCGTCGTCACTTGCTCGCCGGTGGCAACGACCGCGTCATACTCGCGCGCATCGTGCAGCGGCGACAGTTGCTGGCACCAGGCGACCAGCTGGTTGGTAACGCCGGCCATGGCCGAGATGACGACGGCGACCTGATGGCCCTCGTCCGCCACGCGCTTGACCCGCGCAGCCACGGCGCGGATGCGGTCGAGATCGGCCACCGAAGTGCCGCCGAATTTCATCACGATGCGTGACATTGCCGGTAGATTCATCACCTGTGGTCGGGCAGTCGAAGGTCTGCGGCCGAAGCCGGCACACATAGTGGGGCGGACAGATGAGGGCAACCATGGCGCGTGGCACGGTTTCGGCGGCAGAGGTGGCGCGCTTCGACGCCCTCGCAGGCCGCTGGTGGGACCCCAGCGGTCCGATGCGCCCGCTGCACGCGATGAACCCGGCGCGGATCGGTTGGATCTGCGAGCGCATTGCCAGGCACTTCCCTGGGCGGACGGGCCTCTCGGTGCTCGACATCGGTTGCGGAGCGGGCCTTGCCGCCGAGGCGCTGGCCCGGCGCGGCTTCGACGTCCTGGGCATCGATGCCGCACCGGCCGCGATCGCCGCGGCGCAAGCGCATGCCGCGGGGGCAGGGCTTGCGCTCGCCTATCGGGCGGCGGCGCCCGAGGACCTGCTGGCCGAGGGCCGGCGTTTCCCGGTGATCACCGCGCTGGAGGTCATTGAGCATGTGGCGGACGCGGACGGCTTCCTCGGCGTGCTTGCCGGGCTGATCGAGCCCGGCGGCCTGCTTGTCCTGTCCACCCTGAACCGGACCGCACGATCGCTGCTGACGGCGAAGATCGGCGCCGAGTATGTGCTGCGCCTGCTGCCGGTCGGCACGCATGACTGGCGCCAGTTCATGACGCCCGCCGAGCTGGCTGCCACCCTGGCATCCGCCGGGTTTCGCGTCACCGACACCGCCGGCCTGGTGCCGGCGCTTGGCACGGGCGGATGGCGGATCGGGCGGGACCTGAAGGTGAACTACATCGTTTGCGCGACCCGCGCCTAGCCTGTCTGACGATCCGCGATCTTCCGTCATGCACGCCAGATCGTCAGTCGGGCGGCCCCGTGGCTGCGGTCGGCGAGCAGGGCGGCATCGGTGGGCGGCGGCTCCTGCCGTCCTGTCTCGGCGACGACCAGCGCGCCCGGGGCCAGCCGGCCGGCGGCGCGCAGCGCGGCCAGTGCGCGGGGCACGAGATCCTGACCGTAGGGCGGATCGAGGAACACCAGGCCGCAACTCGGGCCGGTCGGCGGCGCCAGGGCGCTGCCCGGCAGCACCGTGCAGCGCTCGGCGGCGCTGCAGGCGGCGATGTTGGCGCGCAACGCGGACAGCGCGGCGCGGTCCTGCTCGATGAACGTCGCATGGGCGGCGCCGCGCGACAGCGCCTCCAGCCCCAGCGCGCCGGTGCCGGCGAAGGCGTCCAGCACCAGCGCACCCTCCATCAGCGCGCGGCCGCCCCAGGGCGCGTGCAGCAGCATGTCGAACAGCGCCTGGCGGACACGGTCGGCGGTGGGGCGCGTGGTCTGACCGGGCGGCGCCGACAGCGCCCGGCCGCGCCAGGCGCCGGCGACGATCCGCATGTCAGCCGCGCCCCACCCTAGCGCGGGCGCTGGGTGGACGAGGCTGCACCCTCGGGCAGCTGCTCGCGCAGCACCTTGGCCGGCACCTCCTCCACCGCGCCGCGCGGCAGCGTGCCGAGCTGGAACGGGCCGTAGGCGATGCGGATCAGCCGCGTCACCCGCAGGCCCAGATGTGCCATCACGCGGCGGATCTCGCGGTTGCGGCCCTCGCGCAGCGCCACGGTGAGCCAGGCATTGTCGCCCTTGCGACTAGTCGAGCCCGGCCTCGATCGGGCCGTAGCGCACGCCCTCGATGGTGACGCCGCGCGCCAGCGCGGCCAGCGCGGCTTGCTCGGGAGCGCCGTAGCACGCGCACGCGGTAGCGGCGCAGCCAGCCGGTCGCCGGCAGCTCCAGCCGCCGCGCCAGCGCCGCCGTCGTTGGTCAGCAGCAGCAGCCCCTCGCTGGTCAGGTCGAGCCGGCCGACGCTGACGACGCGGGGCAGGTCGGGCGGCAGTCCGCTCGAACACCGTGGGCCGGCCCTCGGGGTCGCGATGCGTGGTCACCAGCCCGTCGGGCTTGTGGTAGCGCCACAGGCGGGTGCGCTCCGGCGCGTCGACCAGGCCGGCCGTCGACGGTGACGATGTCGCCCGGCGACGACGAAGGTGGCGGGGTGGGTGACGGCGCGCGTTGTTCAGGCGGACCCGGCCCTCGGCGAGCAGCCGCTCGGCGTCGCGGCGGCTGGCGACGCCGGCGCGGGCGAGCCATTTGGCGATGCGTTCGCCGCGCGGGCCGGGAGGGTCGTCGCCTTCGGCGGGCGGGCCGCTCACGCGCCGCAGGCGGCGACCAGCGCGTCGAAGATGCGCCGGTCGCCCGGATCGATGAGGAACTCGGGGTGCCATTGCACGCCGAGGCAGAAGCGGCGCGCGCTGTCCTCGATGCCCTCGATCACGCCGTCCGGGCGCGACGCGCGTTGACCGCGGCATCGCGGCCCGGCTCGCGCACCGCCTGGTGGTGGGACGAGTTCACCGCGCATCGCGGTCGCTGCCGACGATGCGGTGCAGCAGCGTGCCGGGCGTGATGCGCGACGTCATGGCCCGGCTCGTGCGCGCGGGTTGGGCTGCTCGTGCGCCAGCGCGTCCGGGATGGCGTCGGGGATGTGCTGGATCAGCGTGCCGCCCAGCGCGACCGCCAGCAGCTGCTCGCCGCCGCAGATGCCCAGCACCGGCATGTCGGCGGGCGAGCGCGCCCTGCGGTCAGCGCCAGCTCGGCCGCGGTGCGGCCCTGCCTTCAGGGTGACCGTCGCGTGCTGCTCGCCGTCGCCGTACAGCGCGGGATCGACGTCGAAGGCGCCGCCGGTGACCACCAGCGCGTCGATGCGGTCGAGGTAGTCGGCGGCGAGCGCCGGCGCGTGCGGCAGCGCCACCGGCAGGCCGCCGGCGGCGACGATCGCGTCGGCGTAGTTCTGCCGCAGCGCGTACCACGGGATATTTCGAATAGCCGCCGGGCTGCCTCGCTATCGAGGGTGACGCCGATGACGGGGCGCGGGCTCTTGCTCATGGTGGTGTGCTAGACCGCCGGGGCCTGGCGGAGCAAGAACTGTGGCGGAGCACGAACGACGGATGGCGCTTCGGCACGACGGCATGCGGATGGCCCTGGAGGAAGCGCGCGGCGGCGGCCGCGCGCGGCGAGGTTCCGGTGGGTGCCGTGGTGCTCGCCGCCGACGGGACGGTGCTGGCGCGCGCCGGCAACCGGGTGGAGGCGCTGCACGATGCCGCCGCGCATGCCGAGCTGCTGGCGCTGCGGGCGGCGGCGGCGGCGCGCGGCTCGCCCCGGCTGCCCGACTGCGACCTCGTGGTGACGCTGGAGCCATGCCCGATGTGCGCGCAGGCGATCAGCCTGTTCCGCATCCGCCGGCTGGTGTTCGGCGCCTACGACCCGAAGGGCGGCGGGGTGGAGCATGGGGCGCGGGTGTTCGATGCCGCCGTCCTGCCACCACCGGCCGGAGGTGCTGGGCGGCGTGCAGGAAACCGAGGCGGCGGCGCTGCTGCGCGACTTCTTTGCGGCACGGCGATAAGCGGCGGGCGCCGGCTGAAGTACGCGGACGTGCTGCATCCCAGCCTGCTACTTCAGCCCCATCATATCGAGCGACAGAAAGCCGGTCAGCACCACGACATTGGCGATGTCGATGAAGAAGGCGCCGACGATCGGCACGATCAGGAAGGCCTGCGGGGCGGGGCCGTGGCGGCGCGACAGCGCCTGCATGTTGGCGATCGCCGTCGCCGTGGCACCCATCGCGAAGCCGCAGAACGCCGCCGACATCACCGCACTCTCGTAGTCGCGCCCGACCACGCGGAAGGTGACGAAGGACGCCCACAAGGCCACCAGCACCAGCTGTGCGGCCAGGATCACCAGCAGCGGTCCGGCCATCCGGAACACCGTGCCCAGGTCCAGCGCCATCATCGTCCAGGCCAGGAAGATCGACAGGCAGACCGAGCCGAGCAGCTCCGACGCCGAACCATGCAGCCGCAGCCCGGCCAGCGCGCCGCCGTTGCGCAACACCAGCCCGGCCAGCAGGCACAGCAGGAAGTCGGGCACGGTCACCGGCGCGTCCGCCAGCATCCGGCCGAAATACTGGCCGATCAGCACCGCGACCAGTGCCGCCGTCAGCGACCCGATCAGCGGCACCGTGGTCACCGGCGTCTCCTCGGGACCGGTGATGACGCCGCCCGCATCCGCGTCCCGCGCCGCACCCGCCAGGTCGTGCCGGCGGATCAGCCGCTCGGCCACCGGGCCGCCGATGATGCCGCCCAGCACGAGGCCCAGCGTCGCCGAGGTCATGGTCAGCGCCATGATGCCTGGGATGCCGGTGGCGGTGCCGAACCTCTCGACATACGCGGCGCCGGTGCCATGGCCGCCGACCAGCGTGAGGGTGCCGGCAACCAGGCCCATGAACGGGTGCATACCCAGGAGCCTGGCCATCAGCACGCCGAGCGCGTTCTGCACGAACAGGAACGGCACCAGGGCGATCAGGAACCGCAGCAGCCGCGGCCCGCCGCGCACCAGTTGCCGAAGGTCGGAGGTCAGGCCGAGGCAGGCGAAGAACAGCAGCAGCAGGTCCGACCGCGCCGCGTTCTGCAGCCGGATGCCCTGGCCGGTCGTGCGCGCCAGGACCGCGGCGGCGACCGCAAACAGGATGCCGCCGACCACCGGGCTCGGGATGCTGTAGCGTTCCAGGAAGCCGATGCGCTGGGCGAACGCGGTGCCGATCAGCAGCACGACGCAGGCGGCGAGCAGGGACGGCAGCACGCCAAGACTGATCAGGCTGTCGGTGATCTCCATGCCGCGCCGATTTCCTGACCGCAGGGTGTTGCGGTTCCGAATCGTAGCAGCCCCTCGGGCCGGCGCAAGCGGTCAGCGCGCAAGGACCGCCGGCGGCGTTCCGTCGCGGCGGTCGATCTCGGCCGCCAGGTCTGCCAGCGTGCGGATGGCCTTGCGCCCGCTATAGGTCAGCGCGGCCACCAGCAGCACGCCGGTCGCCGCCGCCGGATCGGCGCGGCGCGCGGCCATGTAGGCGCGCAGCGGCGGCAGCACCGCATCGGACGGCGGCAGCGCCGGACGGCCCTCGCGGCGCAGCCGCGCCAGCACCGCGTCGAAGGCGGCGCGAAGCTGGGCCGCCAGCCCGGCGACGCTGGCGCAGAGGCCGGCATCGGCGTGCGCCTGCGCCAGCCGCGCCTCGCCGACCAGCCGCATCGCGGTGTCCACCAGCGATTCGATGCGGAGCAGCAGAAGGGCGCCGCCGTCGCCGTCGCGCGCCAGGATGCCCTCGACGCGCAGCCCGGCGAAGCGCGCCTTCTGCGCCTCGATGTCGGCCAGCAGGTCCGCGCTCGTCACCACCGGCGCCGCCCCGCCCCCGCCGCTCGCCCAGGCGACACTCGCTGCCACATGGTCGCGTGCCTCGGTCAGCAGCGCGGCCAACATCGCCGCCAGCTGGTCGCGCAGACGCACCGGCAGCACCACGGCGGAAACCGCCATCCCGATCGCCGCACCCAGGAACGTGTCCAGGCCGCGGGCGGTGGCGGCGTTCCACGACGAATCACCCGCCGCCGCCAGCGTCACCACCAACGCGAAGGCATAGGCGCCGCAGGCCACGTCGTAGCGCAGCCGCAACGCGACGCTGTAGATCACCATCGCCAGCGCCGCGAGTCCCCAGATCGCCACCGGCACCTGGGCGAACAGCAGGGCGACACCCAGGCCCAGCACCACGCCCACCGCCGTCCCGGCGATCCGCCGGAGGCCGCGCGACCAGGTATCCGCGACCGAGGAGGAAATCACGTAGGTCGAGGCGGCGAGCGCCCACAGCATGTGATCCATTCCCAGCGCGGCATTCAGGCCGATGATGACCAGGGCCGAGAACCCCGCCTGGACGGCGACACGCGTGGTCGGCAGCAGGCCGCGGCCGCCGCCGCTGCCGGCCGGCGGGGCGCCCGCCCCGGTTGCCGCCCCGATTTCCGCCCCGATTTCCGGCCCTGGGGCCGGCGCCGGGGCCGGCCCGGTCGGCGGACCGGCGCCGGCGCCCTGGCCCGCCACCAGCCCGATGCGCAGCATCGCGATGCGCACCTCGATGGCGTCCCCGGCCGCATCGCCGGCGGCCGTCTCCGGCATCGCCACTGCCCGCTGGACCAGCCGCTCGCACCGCGTCCGCAGCTGCCCGGCGAGCACCGCATCGGTCTCGCCCTCCTGCAACAGCACTACGCGGCGCAGCGTGTGCAGCACCAGGCCCAGGGCCGCGCGGTCGCGCAGGCCGGGCATCCGCTCCAGCAGCTCAGTCATCGAATCGCCGACCGCCAGCACGGTCTGCAGCAGTGCATACAGGTGCTGCAACTCGGCGCGCAGATAGCCGGCGATCAGGTCCCGCTCGGTGAATTCTCGCCGCACCAGCGCATCCAGGGCCGCCCAGGCGCTGTTCAACTCGCCGATCCGCGGCCCGATGCGGACCAGCCCGGCCTCGTCCTCGTGGTGCAGCGCGTCGTGGTAGCGCCGCAGCCGCGACGCCATGATGCGGCGGAAGTCGCGGCACCGGGACAGCGCATCGGCGTCGCGCTCCGATGGCCCCGCCAGGATGCGCAGCGCGGCGGTCACCGCCGCGGCGATCAGTGCCGCAATGCCGATCATCGGCAGGTCGCGGATGCCCAGGCCCAATCCGAACCCCACCGCCTGGCCGATGAACGCCACCGACCCGATCCCGGTGCCCGGCGCGGGATAGCGTTTCAGGTAGTCCACCAGGAACGCGCCGCCCGCCAGCGGCAGCAGCGACAGCGCGGGGTTGGCGTTCCCCGCGATTCCGGTCCAGACCGCCGCGCCTGCGGCCCCCAGCGCCGAGGCGGCGATCATCGCCACCAACTCGAGGCAGCCCCGCCGCCGTGTCGCCGCCGTCTCATAGACGCTCGCCCAGATGGCGAAGGTGCCGGCACTGGCGCTGGCATCCAGGCTGCGCGCGCCCGGCACCGCGAGCAGCCCGCCCATGCTGGCGATGGCGAACGCCGCCACCAGCCGCAGGCCGCGGATGCGATGCCGCCCACCCGGGTCGATGCCATCGAGCCATTTGGCCAGCCGCTCGGCCGCGCGGCGCATCGCGCCGATGGCCGGCGGCGTCCAGGCGAGCAGAGAGGACGGAACCGGCATCCACATTTCCGACAGATCGCTGCCGGCGAGCCTACTCTGCGCGCGGCGCCGGCATCAGGCCGGAATCGCGCCGCGCTCCGTTCCGTCCGGTGGCATCGCCTCAGGCGAGCGGCGTCAGACGAAGTGCGTGGTCAGCGTGATCTCCAGCGCCGCCAGCGCCTTGGAGACGGGGCAGTTCGCCTTGGCCCCCTTGGCGATCTCCTCGAAGGTCGCCGCGTCGATGCCGGGCACCGAGCCCTCGGTCATCAGTTCGACCTTGCTGATCGCGACGCCGCCCGGCACCGGGCCGAAATGCACCTTGGCCGAGGTATGGATGCGGGTCGGGGGATGGCCCTTCTCGGTCAGCGCGGCGGACAGCGCCATGGAGAAGCAGCCGGCATGGGCAGCGGCGATCAGCTCCTCGGGATTGGTGCCGACGCCGTCGGCGAAGCGCGAGTTGAAAGAATACTGCCCCTCGAACGCCCCGCTGCCGAGCTTCATCGTGCCCTTGCCGCTCTTGAGGTCGCCCTGCCATTCGGCTTCCGATGTCCGGACTGCCATGCCGTTCTCCCGTTGCTGCGGTGACGTCGCGGCGACCCGCGACCAGTTCCCAGACCTCGGGCGGCGGGCGGCGAAATGCAACCCTGCAAGCCCATGCCGCCCTCGCCGCCAGGCGGCGCGCCGATCCAGGGCCGGGCCGATCAGGAAAAAGCAAGCAGCCACGCAAAAACGCCCCCGCGCGCCCTCTCCCGGTTGCGGGAGAGGGGCGTGGGGGCTGCGGCAGGCGATGGGGAAAAGGGTGGGAATGACGAAGAACGGAACCCGACGCCGGGCTCAGTCCGGGGGTTTGCGCTTCAGCGCCTCCTGCTGCTCGAGCCAGGCCTGCCGCGCGGCGGCGGCGCTGGGGACGCCGGGGGTTCCGATCACCCCGGTCGGCAGCTTGGGCATGCCGGCATAGGCCGCCAGCTGCTCCGCCTCGCTCGGCAGCCCCAGCGCCTTGGCCACTTCCGCGTAGCCGATCTCCTCGTCGGTGAAGGCGTCGAGGTCCACCCGGATGCCGAAGACCTGGCAGATCTCGGCGATGACATGGCCGATCGGCCGGTTGGCCAGTTCCTGCTCGATCGAGGGGTCGGCGAGCACCGCATAGAGCTCGCGGCGCAGCCGGGCGGCATAGCGCGGATCGGCGTCGCGCTGCAGCGCGTCCTGGTCGATCGCGCCCTCGACGGTGACGCGCACCCGTTCCTTGTCGCGCTGCATGGCGCGCCGCGCCGCCGGATCGCGCGGGGCGGCGGGCGCCATCGGTCCGCGCGATCCGGGATCGGACACGCCGGCCGGGCGCGGCCCCGCCGCGCGGCCACCGGCATCGCGGCCCCGGTCGCCGGCAGGCTCGGGGGCGGGCCTGGCGGCGCGGCGGAGCATGGCCTCGAACCGCTCGTCGAGGGTGGCCTGCACGGCGACGGTGGTGCGGATGGCCTTGATCAGGCTCTCGAAGATCGCCATGCCCTCGGCGCGCAGCCAGGTGGCGTCCTCGGCCTGCTGCATCGCCTTCTCGACCAGCCTCTCGCCGTAGGCGGCGAGGCGGCCGAGCAGCGCCACCCGCGCCTCATGCCGCGCCACGACCTCGGCGCCGAGCAGGCGTGCCGGATCGCGCGTGGGCTCGCCCGCAGGGTCGCCCATGGCGTCGCACATCGGATCGCCCGCGGGGTCGCCCATGGGGTTGCCCGGGGGATCGAAGGCGTCGTTCGGCAGGGGTGAAGGGTTGCTATCCATCGGTCGGCAGGATGCCGGGGACGAAAGTCCGCTGCAAGGAAAATACGCCTAGGAAAACCCCGTAGAGCGCCCTTCAGCCCGCCAGCGCAAGCTCAACTGGTCTCCTGGCCTCACAGGCGCGCGCTCGCGCTGCTGCCAAAGTATCGAAACAGCTCTTGCTGCCACCAGTTGCTCTGAATCGCTTGCAGCAGGGCTTGATCCAGCTGCTCGCGCAGTTTGCTGCCGGTTGGCAGCGCAATGCCGTAGGTCTGCGGGTCGAATACCAACGGAAGCAGCTCGATGCTGCTGCCGTAATCGCGCTGCACAAGCCATGCCAGGATCGGCTTATCGTAGACGAAGGCATCGATCTTGTGCGCCTGCAACGCTTTCAGACCGTCCTGCGCCGTAGGATACGCCGTAGCCGGAATCTCCTCGTGTTCGAGATAGGCCACCGAAGTCGATCCCTGCACCGCGCCGACCTGCACCGAGTGCAGGTCGCTGACCCTGTGTACGGATCCTTGCAGGCGGCTTGTCGTCAGGGCGGTGGTGATGCCGGCGGTGAAACTCGAGATGACGATGACGGAGGTGAACATCCATGCGATCGCCAGCAGCCGCCCGGGGAGTGTCGCGGGCGCCTTGTCGCCGTAGCCGACCGTGGTCATCGTGACCGCCGACCACCAGAAGCCCGAACCAAGCCCGCGCAGCACGCCGCCATCGAACTGCGGATTGCGCCGGCGTTCGAACAGCCAGATCACGAATCCCACGCCGAACAACAGGCCCGCCAGCGTCAGCACGACCTGGATGAAGCCGAGCGAGAGGATGCTTCGCAGCAGCATCCAGACGCCACCCCCGCGATCGGCCGGAACCGCGATGCCCAGACCCGACGAGAAGAACGGCTGCGAGAAATCCAACGATTTCTCTCGCGCCGCCGTGATGGTAAGGGCAGCCACCCCGGCGTCGAAGCGTCCCTGCGCAACCCCTGCCAGCAGACCGGACAGGTCCGTCTGTTCCAGACGAAACTTCCAGCCGAGCTGCTTGGCCACGCGATCCCAAAGGTCGATGCTGAGCCCCTCCCACTTGCCGTCCGGTCCCAGCATCGCAAACGGCTGTGCAACCTTGGTGCCGACCACGAGCACGCGATCGAGTGGGGATGGAGCGCCGGCCGCTGCGGCGGGTGGCTGCGGGTTGGACGCCGCGCCCGCAGGTGCCGCCAACTCGGCCGCCACGGCGGCGGGGGATTGCATGCCGGCCGCCACGGCGGCGGCGGGGACGCAAGCAAGCAGCACCACGCCGCCCAGGCACGCCACGAAGACGGCACGCACCGCAATGGCGCCTGTCAAAACACACATGCAACGTTGGAGAACCGCCCTGACATTGCGCGGCACCACCGCGCTGGCATGACTGGCCTCCGTCGCGATTGCCGTCATCGCCCCGCGTCTGCTGCTGTCCACATCACTCCACGTGAGCCTGGGGCCCCAATGCGCCCCAGGCCGCCAGCCGCGCGGCTGCACGACGCATGGACGGCGTAATGCACCGGCCGTATTTCCGGTTCCCAGCCCCACCTTCAGCCCCAGCCTTACCGTTTCGCGGCCGCCGCGACCTGCCCCGCGAAGCACGGCAATCCGGGGTCGATCCATGCCCAGCGCGGTGCGGAGCCTGTCCAGATCACGCTCTCCGGCCCGGCGATGTTCGGATCGTCCAGCGCGCCGGCCCGCACCACCACGAAATCCGGGCGGTCGGACGCCGCGCTGAACAGCGGCGTGCCGCAGACCGGGCAGAAGCGCCGACGCATCCGGTTGCCGCTGTCCGCCAGGCTCTCATAGGTCGTGGTTTCACCCGCAACCGTCAGGCCGGCGGCCGTGCAGATCAGGTTGACCGAGGCGTTGCCGCACGCCACGTACTGACAGTCGCGGCACCAGCACGCCCGCGCCGCCAGGGGCGGCGTCGCCAGCACGAACCGCACCGCGCCGCAGCGGCAGCCGCCCGTGATCGGTTCCGCCATTGCGTCTCTCCCGCTCCGCCGCTCTACGCCGCGGCGCGCGGCGGCACCGCGGCCAGCAGCGCCACCAGCCCCTCGGCCATCGTCGGATGCGCGATCACCGCGTCGCGCAGCACGGTATAGGGCAGGTTTCCCAGCATCGCCGTCTGCACCGCCGCCATCACCTCCCCCGCGTCGGCGCCGAGCATCGTGAACCCCACCAGGCGGTCGTCCTCGCCCACCAGGACCTTCAGGAAGCCCTGCGTCTCTCCGGTGGTCCGCGTGCGCAACACGGCGCTCGCCGGCAGCCGTGCGACGCGCACCGCGATGCCCTGGTCTGCCGCCTCGGCCTCGGTCAGCCCGACGCGGGCCAGCGGCGGATCGGTGAAGGTGCAGGCCGGGATCAGGCGCCCGGCGGTGCTGCGGTCGGCGCCGGCCAGGTTGTCGCGGATGATGCGGAAATCGTCGAAGGACACGTGCGTGAACTGCGGACTTCCCGCGCAATCGCCGATCGCCCAGATGCCCGCCGCACTCGTCTCCAGCCGGTCGTTCACTGCGATGAAACCGCGCGGATCGAGCGCCACGCCGGCCGCCTCCAGCCCGATCCCTTGGGTGTTGGCGGCGCGGCCGGTCGCCGCCAGGATGTCGCTGCCCTCGATCGCGGTCGCCGTGCCGGCGGCGCGCACCGACAGCCTGACCGCCTTCCCCGACACGCCCTCGACGCGCTCCACCGTCGCATCGACCAGCACCGCGATGCCCTCGTCCGTCAGGATGCGGGCCAGCGCCGCCGCGACATCGGCATCCTCGCGCGCCGCCAGCATCTTGCCATGCTCGATGATCGTCACCCGGCTGCCGAACCGGCGCCAGGCCTGGGCGAATTCCAGCCCGACCACGCCGCCGCCCAGCACGATCAGGTGCTCTGGCAGCCGGTCGAGCTCCAGCGCCTCCATGCTGGTCAGCGGCGCCGCATCGGCAAGGCCTGGAATCGGCGGGATCACCGCATGGCTGCCGGTGTTGAGGAAGATGCGCTCGCCGCGCAGCACGCGCTCGCCGCCGTCGTCGTTCAGGCTGACCGCGATGGTCCGCGCATCCAGCAGCCGGCCGCTGCCCATGATCAGCTCGGCGCCGCTCGCCTTGTAGATCCCCAGATGCATCGCCACGAGGTCATCGACCATGCGCCGCTTGCGCGCCCGCACCTGCGCGATGTCGATGCTGACCTCGCCGGTCAGCACGCCGAACGCCGCCGCCTCGCGGGTCAGGTGCGCGACCTCGGCGCTCCGGATCTCGTTCTTGCTCGGCAGGCAGTTGACGTTCGGACAGGACCCGCCGATCCAGCGCCGCTCGATCACCGCGGTGCGCTGTCCGGCCCGCGCCAGGTGCCATGCCAGGTATTTGCCGCCCTCGCCGCTGCCCAGCACGAGATTCTGATAGGCTTCCACCGCCGGCATCGCCGCCCTCTTGGGTTGTTCCGGAATCACTGAGCCTAGCGCCGCCGCGGCCGGGCTGACCACCCTGGCGCGCCGACCAGCCGCGACGGGTCAGGTCGTGCCGCGATGCGGGTCGTCGGCTGGCAGCACGTCGCGGATGTAGTCGCGGCTTTTCCACTCGGGCGCCGGCGGCGCGTGGCCGGGCCGCGGCACATACACCGACAACGCATCCCCCGGCAGGTCATGCACCGCGCGCGGGCAGTTGGAGAACAGCTCGCACGCCACCCGCACCACCAGCTTCGCCGCGTGATGCCGCGCCAGCGCTTCCGCATCGTCCAGGATCGTCGCCCGTCCGCTGATGCGGATGCGATAGCTGCGCCCGTCGAACTTCACGAACAGCAGTCCCACGTTCGGATTGCGGCTGATGTTGCCCAGCGTGCGGTACATCGAGTTGCCGTCATATTCGGGAAACTCGAGCGTGCCCGGACCGACAATGCGGACGAAGCCGGGCGCGCCGGCGCGCATGCTGCAATCGACATGCTCACCAAACGACGTCGCGATGAAGAAGAACGAGGCCTGCTCGATCATCTGCCGGTCCTCGTCCCAGAAATCGCTGCGCCGCCGCCGCGCGGCCAGGGCGTCGGCGACGCGCCGGCCGTCGAAACGGTCCTGCAACGCCCGCATGCCCTCGTGGTAGAATGCCCGCGGCTCCATTATGGTCGTCTCCCCTGGCCTGGCTGCTTCGCCGGCCCGGAACCATGCAGGAGAATGCGGTGTCGATCCATCAGTTCAGCGCCCGCCTCGGCAGCGGCGCCGAGAAGCCGCTCGCCGACTACGCCGACACCGTGCTGCTGGTGGTCAACGTCGCGTCGAAATGCGGCTTCACCCCGCAATACAAGGGTCTTCAGGATCTGCACGCCCGTTTCGCCCCGCGCGGCTTCTCGGTGCTCGCCTTCCCCTGCGACCAGTTCGGCCATCAGGAGCCGGGAACCGACGCCGAGATCGCCAGCTTCTGCGACACCACCTACGGCATCACCTTCCCGCTGTTCGCCAAGATCGCGGTGAACGGGGAGGGCGCGCATCCGCTCTACGTCTGGCTGAAAAGCCAGAAGAGCGGCCTGCTGGGCGGCGCGATCAAATGGAACTTCACCAAGTTCCTGGTCGACCGCTCCGGTGCTGTCCGCGCCCGCTACGCGCCCACCGCCAAGCCCGAGAGTCTCGCCGGCGACATCGCCGCCCTGCTGTAGCCGTCCGCACCGCCGCGCCGGAATGTGACCCGGGCGTCACCGGCCCTGCGGCCTTCCCGCTTGCCTCGCCGGGCGGAATAGGCTCCCTTTCGCGCGGCTTTCCAAAGGCATGTTCGCCGCGATGCAGGACTATCCCGACGCGCCCAATCCGGACCTGCTGGACCGCATCCCGCTGACCGCACAGGTGGTGCTCGATGTCGGCTGCGCCGCCGGCGCGCTCGGCGCCGCCTACCGACGGCTCAACCCGCGCGCCCATATCCTCGGGATCGAGATGAATCCCGCCGCCGCCGAGCGCGCCGCCGAGCGGCTCGACGCGGTCGCCGTGGTGGACGTCGAGACCGATCCGCTGCCCTTCAGCGGCGTCGCGCGCCTCGACTGCATCGTCTACGGCGACATCCTCGAGCATCTGCGCGATCCCTGGACCCTGGTCCGCCAGCACGGCGAGATGCTGAACGACGACGGCGTGATGCTGTTCTGCATCCCGAACGTCGAGCACTGGAGCTTCGTCGAGCGGCTGCTGCGCGGCACCTGGGCGTACGAGGACCAGGGCCTGCTCGACCGCACGCATCTGCGCTGGTTCACGCTCGATAACATGCGCCGAGGCCTCGTCGATTGTGGCCTGTCGCTGTGCGACGTGCATGCGCGGATCTTCAACCCCGAGGCCGCGCAAAACTTCGTCGCCGCGATCACCCCGGCCTTGCAGGCGCTCGGCGTCGATCCCACCGCCTACGCCCAGCGCGCCGCACCGCTGCAGTATGTCTGGCGGGTGCGCAAGACGCCGGCGGCGCTGATGAGCATCGGCGCCAGCATGCTCAACCCGATCGGTGGCGTCAGCCACGTGCGGGTGATGGACCCGCTGCGCGCGCTGATCACCGACCCGTCCGTGCAGGCGCATATCGCGCTGCCGACCGAGGTGCCGCTGCTGCAGGAAGGCGCGCCGCGCATCTACGTCCTGCACCGTCCCATCCTCACCGGAGCGCGCGGCCTTTCGGTCATCCGCAACCTGCTGAAGGATGGCTGGCTGATCGTCACCGAGTTCGACGACCATCCCGACTTCTTCGACAGCCAGGCGGGCGAGGACCAGTTCGTCTTCACCGGGGTGCACGCGATCCAGACCAGCACGCCGGTGCTCGCCGACACGCTGCGCGCCCGCAATCCCGAAGTCCGCGTCTTCCCCAACGCCATCCGTGCGCTGCCCGAGGTGCGCAACTTCGCCGAGGATGGCGCGGTCACGCTGTTCTTCGGCGCCCTCAACCGCACCCGCGACTGGCAGGTGCTGATGCCCGCGCTCAACGCCGTCGCCGCCCGCGTCGGGCCGAAGCTGAAGTTCTGCGTGGTGCACGACCAGGAGTTCTTCGAGGCGCTGCGCACCCACCACAAGACCTTCACGCCGACCTGCGACTACGACACCTATATGCGGCTGCTCGGCGGGTGCGAGATCTCGCTGATGCCGCTGCTCGACGACGCCTTCAACCGCGCCAAGTCCGACCTCAAGTTCATCGAGGCCGGCGCCTGCCGCGTCGCCGCGCTGGCCAGCGACATCGTCTATGCCGACAGCATCGTGGACGGCGAAACCGGCCTGCTGTTCCGCGACGGCGACGAATTCCGCGACCGCCTGCTGCGCCTCGTCGCCATGCCCGGCCTCGCCCGCGCCCTGGGCGACGCCGCGCGCGCCTATGTCGAGCGCGAGCGCATGCTGGCCTACCAGGTCGCGCCGCGCATCGCCTGGTACCGCGACCTGTGGTCCCGACGCGCCGCGCTGACCGAGGCGCTGCTGGCCCGGCTCGAAGCGCTGCGTGCCAGCATCGGGGACGCGCCGCCACCGCCACCGCCACCGCCGTCCCCGCCCTCAGCCTCGCTGGCGCCCCCGCCCGGCAATCCGGCTAACGATCCGTTTCTGATACACGGCTAATTAACCAACGGCCGCCAGGGTTAGCGCCTTGTTAGGGGTGCGGCATGGCGGATTGGCGGACCGGCGGAGCGGATCATCATGCGGCGTATCCGTCGGCGGGCGCGGCAGGCGATGCGCCGCCCGCCATCACCGTCTGCATCTGCACCCATGCGCGGCCCGGCTACGTTCGGCAATGCCTCGCCGGCCTCGCCGCCGCCGCCCGCCTCGCACTTGCGGGTTCGGTCGAGACCATCGTGGTGGACAGCTTCTCGCCGCCGGATGTCGCCCTGTCCCTTGCCCAGATCGTTGCCGCCTATCCCGGCGCGCGCCTGCTGGTGCTGGACCGGCCCGGCGTCAGCCTCGCCCGCAACGCCGGCGCCGCCGCCGCGCGCGCGCCCTACATCGCCTATATCGACGACGACGCGATCCCCGCACCCGACTGGATCGGCGCCATCCTGCGCGCCATCGCCGAGGCCTCGCCGCCCGCCGCGGTGATCGGCGGCCGCATCCTGCCGAAATGGGAGGCGCCGTTGCCCGCCTGGTGGCCGCCCAGCCTGCGCGGCGTGTTGTCGATCATCGAGCACGAGGGGCAGGGCGCCTACCGCACCGCTGACCTGCCGGCCAAGCTCGAGCCCTACGCGGCCAACATGGTGGTCCACGTGTCCGCGCTGCGCGCCTTCGGCGGCTTCCGCGACGCGGTCGGGCGCTACGGCGGCGTGCTGCTGTCGGACGAGGAAGTGCAGCTCGCGTGGCGGCTGCAGGATGCCGGGCTGCCGGTGCTGTACGACTCGCGCATCACCGTGTACCACCAGATCCAGGCGTCGCGGCTCAACCCGGCCTGGCTGCTGTCGCGGCTCTACTGGCAGGGCGCCTCCACCGTGGTCACGCGCCGCCTGCTTGGCGCCTCCCGTGCGGTCTGGACCGAAGCGTTGCGGAGGCTCGCGGTGGTGCTGATTTTCGCCCCCGCGGCCCTGGTGCCCGCGCACAGCACGACGCTGCTGGCGCCGCGCTGGCGGCTCGCCTACGCGCTCGGCTTCCTGCGCGCCGCGTTCGGTTGGCGGGCAGGGGCCGCCGCCGCCCGCCTCGCCGCCGCGCCGTCCCCGCAGGCCGGAACGCCGTGAAGCTTTATTACTGGCAGGGCGCCTGGCCGAATTTCGGCGACGAGCTGAACCGGCTGCTCTGGCCCATCCTGCTACCTAACTTCTTCGATGACGACGCCGGTGAGCTGTTCCTCGGCATCGGCTCGGTGCTGGACAGCCGCCATCCGCCCGCGGCCCACAAGATCGTCGCCGGTGCCGGCTATGGCGGCTACGAGCCGCCGGCGATCCTCGATGCGGGCTGGACGATCCACTGGGTGCGCGGGCCGCGCACCGCCCGCCGCCTGGACCTGCCGCCCGAAATCGGCCTCGGCGACCCCGCCAGCCTGATCGACCGCGCCCTGCTGCGCAGGCTGCTCGGCGCCGCCCATCCGTCCCCCAGCGCCCAACCGCGCGGCATCGGCTTCATGCCGCATTTCGAGTCGGCCGCCTGGGGTGCCTGGCCGCGCGCCGTGGCCGAGGCGGGTCTGGTGTTCATCGACCCGCGCGACGATCCAGCCCGCGTGCTCGCCGCCATTGCCGGCTGCCGGGTGCTGCTCAGCGAGGCGATGCACGGCGTCATCGTGGCCGACGCGCTGCGCGTGCCCTGGGTGCCGATCGCGCCGCTGGCGCCGATCCATCGCGCGAAATGGCACGATTGGGCCGCGGCACTGGGCGTGGCGCTGGCCTTCGAAACGCTGCCGCCGTCATCCTTGGCCGAGCAGCTTCGCCACTCCGGCCTGCCCCGCCGGCGCCTTGGCCGCATCCTGCTCGATCGCGGGTCGCGCCCGCTGCAGGCCGCCGCCGCCGGCCACTACGCCGCCCGCGCCGCCGCCGCCCTGCGCCGCATCGCCGCAACACCGCCCTGCCTGAGCGGCGACGCCGCCCTCGCCCGCAGCCGCGAGCGCATGCGCACCGCGCTCGAGGCCGTCCGCCGCCGGCACGGTGCCCCGATCCTGGCCGCGCAGTAGCAGCAGCTCCGCCCTACTTCGGCGCCAGTTCCACGTCCGCGGCGACCGTCGCGCTGACCGGAATGTCGTCCTCCGTCGCGACCGGCGGGGGCGCCGCGGCGCCGGGCGCGGTCGCCATCAGGCGCGTCACCGGGCGGAACGGCGGCGGCACGTCCAGCCGCACCGTGGCGAACCGCACGAAGTGCAGGCTCAGCAGGCCGGCCGCCTCGACCGCCCGGGCCCGCAGCGCGGCGATCGCTTCGCGGGTGGCGTCCGCCTCGGCCTTTTGCATGGCGGCGTCGGAAAGCTGCCAGTGCAGATCATTGAGCGCGAGGCCCTTGGTCTGGAGTTCGCCCACCAGGGACAGCAGCGGCGGCCCGTCCGAGGCGCGCAGCGAGAAGCTCTGGCTCGCGTGCCACACGTCCGGCTTGCTGCTGGTGTCGCGGAACACGCCATAGCCGCCGGTGCTGGCCATCACGCCCGGGACGTGCCCGGCCCAGGCCAGGGCGTCGGCCATCGCGGCGTTGACCTGGCGCTGCGCCTCCGCCGCCGTCGCTGCGCTGGCCTCGGCGCGCAGCGTGGCGATCAACTCGTCGGGTGCCACGTGCACCGTCGCGGTCTGCGACAGCGTCAGCATGGTGTCCTCAGGCACGTGGGCCGCCGTCCGCACCGCAGCGCGTGCCACCGCCGGCGGCATCAGCATCAGCAGGGCGGCAAGCAGGACGGGGCTGCGGCGCATGGGCAATTCCATACAGGCGAGCCTATGGCGGGTCGAGGGGCGTTGACCAAACGGGGCTCGGGCCAAGGGGGCTTTGACCGGGACGCGGCCGAAGGCCATCCTCCGGCCCTCCCGACCGGACCCGAGAGGCCTTGCCATGTCACGCCCCGTCGATGCGGTGATCGAAGCCGCCACCGCCTTCCTGGGTGAGCGCATCACCGTCAATGCCGCGCTGCGCGACCATCATTCGCACGGCCAGGATACCCAGCCGCCGGTGCAGCCCGACGCCGTGGCCTTCGTCGAAACCTCGCAGGAGGCGGCGCGGCTGCTCGGGCTATGCCACGCGCATGGCGTGCCGGTGGTGCCGTTCGGCGCAGGCACGTCGCTTGAGGGCCACGTCACCCCGGTGCGCGGCGGCATCTCGCTCGATCTGTCACGCATGACGCGGATCATCGAGGTCAGCGGCCCGGACATGGATTGCCGGGTGGAGGCCGGGGTGACGCGCGACATGCTGAACGCGCATCTGCGCGACCAGGGGCTGTTCTTCCCGGTGGATCCCGGCACCGCGCTGTGCACGCTGGGGGGCATGTGCGCCACGCGCGCCTCCGGCACCAACGCGGTGCGCTATGGCACGATCCGCGAGCAGGTGCTGGGCCTGACCGTCGCACTGCCGGACGGCCGGCTGATCCAGACCGGCGGCCGGACCCGCAAGGCCGCGACCGGCTACGACCTGACGCACCTGTTCATCGGCTCGGAGGGCACGCTCGGCGTCATCACCGAGATCCAGCTTCGCCTGCATGGCATCCCCGAGGCGGCCTCGGCCGCGACCTGCCAGTTCGACCAGCTGAAGGATGCGGTCGAGACGGTCATCGCCATCCTGCAATCGGGCATCCCGGTGGCGCGGATGGAGTTGCTTGACGAGGTGCAGATGGCCGCCTGCATCGCCTATTCGAAGCTGGAGAACCTGGCCCCGCTGCCCACCCTGTTCTTCGAGTTCCACGGCACCCCGGCCGGTGTGGCCGAGCAGGCGGCGCTGGCCGAGGAGATCGCCGGCGGTTTCGGCGCGCAGGGCTTCCGCTGGGCGACCGACGAGGGCGAGCGCCGCCGGCTGTGGCAGGCGCGGCACGACGCCTACTGGGCCGCGCTGGCCAGCAAGCCCGGCCACCAGGGCATCGCCACCGATGCGATCGTGCCGATCTCGCGTCTCGACGAGGCGATTCTCGGGGCGAAGGAGGACATCGCCGCCTCCGGCCTGTCGGCGCCTATCGTGGGCCATGTGGGCGATGGGAATTTCCACACCGTGATCTTGGTGCCGCCCGAGCCGGACGGGTTGCACCGCGCCTGGGAACTCGACCGCAAGATCGTGGCGCGGGCGCTCGCCTTGGGCGGCTCATGCAGCGGCGAGCACGGCATCGGCATTGGCAAGCGCGAATTCCTGGAACAGCAAGTCGGTGTTGAGACGCTGGCCGTCATGCGCTCGGTCAAGACGGCGCTCGACCCGCACGGCATCATGAATCCCGGGAAGATTTTTCTCAACTGACCGCTTTCCGCTGGAACGAAAGCGTCATACCAGATCAGCCAAACCTTCACGCCCTGCAACGGGTTTTCTGAGCAGGCTGTCCCTCCTACGCGAACGCCCGGGCAGGAATCGGCGATTGCGACGCTTGGCGTAAGGTGGGTGGGCGCCGATCTGTTCAAACAGCTTCGTATGCCCACGCCACGCTTTCGCGCTTCGAGGGCACCACACGCTCGAACACATAGTCACGGTGCGCCGGATCATAGTGATCCACCGGCACCAGACGGACGGTGCGGTCCTCGTCGAAGTGCTTCATGTACGAGCGGATCAGGTAATAGTCGATCGTGTAGACGTTCTGGAGCGCGAATACCGCGAATCCTGCCCGGCGGAACTGCTCGATGAACCGTCCCGACCCGGCGCTCACCTCGGTCGCGATGACGACATCGTCGCGCATCTGCGGCAAAAGGTGAAGGATCGCATCCAGAATCGGCGCCTCGGCCTCCTCGATGTCGATCTTGATGAATTTGATGGTTTCCAGATCGTTGCCGACGATCTCCTCGAACGGCAGTCCGTCGACATCGCCGTCCCGCTCCGCGATCACCACCGTGTTGGCGCCGCTGTTGCGCGGATCGTCGCGCTGCATCCGTATCCTGCACCGCTCGCCCGTCGCCGCGACATTCTTCGCAACGACGTTCGTCGTTCCGTTCAGCAAAAGATTCTGCTGGAGACTGGCAAAGGTGATCGGATCGGCCTCGACCGCGATCACCTTCCCCGAAGACCCGACATGGCGCGACGCGAGCAGGCTGTGATACCCGACATTCGCTCCGAGATCGACATAGGTATCGCCCTCACGCAGGGTCTGCATCGTGTAATATGTCAGGTTGTGCTCAAAGATCCGGAAGAACCGGATGCGCCGCTGCACGAAATCCCTGGCGCTGCACCTCATCACTGCCCCGAAGACCGTGGGGCATACCCTGGCCGGGCTCACCGATGCCATCGCCCGCATATAGCCGCGCTGCAGCACGTCCAGCACGCGGATACTGCCGGCGAACAGATGATGCGTCCCGCCCATTGCCAAGTGATCGATCTCCAATGCCCTTCGGCACGGATGTTAATGGTCACTCTGGCAACAATCGGTTAATGGATCACGGCCGGGTCGCGGCCGACCGCACGGCTCAGGCCAGTACCCCGGCCTTTTGCAGCGCGGCGATCTCGGCCTCGGCGTAGCCCAACTCCCGCAGGATCGCCGCACCATGCTCACCCGGGCGCGGCAGGTCGCGCCGCAGGCCGGGCCGCGCGCCATCCAGCGCCAGAGGCAGGGCCGGCAGCTTCGTCGTGCGGCCGTCCGGCAGCGTCACCGGCAGCAGGCCGCCCGAGGCATTCAGGTGCGGATCATCGAACAGCTCGGCGGGCTTGCCGATCGGCGCATAGGGCAGGCCGTGCGTCTCGCACAGCGTCATCAGTTCGGCGCGGGTGTGGCGCTTCAGCACGACGGCGATGCGCGGGATCGTCAGGTCGCGCGCCGCCACCCGGGCGTTCTGCGTCGCCAGTGCGGGATCGGCGAGGAACTCGGGCAGGCCGAACTGCTCGCAGAAGATCTTCCATTGCGTGTCGGTGACCACGCCCACGAAGACCTGGTCGTCGTCGGCGGTGTCGAAGATGTCGTAGACTGGCCACGCCGGCGTGCGCACGCTCATCGGCGGCGGCACCCGGCCGGTGACCGCGATCAGCGCCATGTGCTGCGCCATCAGCAGCACGTTGTTCTCGAACAGCCCCGATTGCACATGCTTGCCCAGGCCGGTCGCATGGCGCTCGTGCAGGGCCGCCAGGATGCCGATGGCGGCGAACATCCCACCCATGATGTCGTTGACCGACGAGCCTGCACGCAGCGGGCGGCCGGGCGGACCGGTCATGTAGGCGAGCCCCGCCATCATCTGCACGGTCTCGTCCAGCGCCGTGCGGTGTTCGTACGGCCCGGGCAGGAAGCCCTTGCAGGAACAGTAGATCAGCCGCGGGTTGTCAGCCCTCAGCGCTGCGTGGCCCAGCCCCAGCCGGTCCATCGCACCGGGACGGAAATTCTCCACCAGCACGTCGGCGCCGGCCAGCAGCCGCCGCACCAGGGCGATGCCGTCGGGGTGCTTCAGGTCCACTGCCAGGCTGCGCTTGTTGCGGTTCAGCGCCGCGAAGAACCCGGCACCCGAGCCGGTCAGGTGGCGCGTGTTGTCGCCGTTCGGCGCCGGCTCGACCTTGATGACGTCGGCGCCGAGATCGGCCAGCACCAAGCCACAGCTGGGCCCCATGACCATGTGGACGAACTCGACGACGGTGACGCCGGCGAGTGGCAGGGCGGCCATTGCCGTACGTCCGCTCAGGCGGCCTGCGACAGCCTGACCGGGTGGAAGGTGCGCGGGATGCCCGCCTTCGGCAGCTGGCCGTGCAGCGGCTCGTCGGGCAGGCCGGCGCGCAGCAGCGCCCGTGCGGCCAGCAGCTTCTCCAGATCGACGCCGGTGTGAAAGCCCATGCTCTCCAGCATGAACACCAGGTCCTCCATCACGATGTTGCCGGACGCGCCGGGCGCATACGGGCAGCCGCCCAGGCCGCCCTGGCAGGCGTCGAAGTTGCGGATGCCTTCCTCGATCCCGGCCAGCGCGTTGGCGATGCCAAGGCCGCAGGTATCGTGCAGATGCAGGCCCCACAGCGTCTCGCCGATCGCGGCGCGAACGGCGCGCACCACCTCCTTGATCTGGGCCGGATTGCCGTAGCCCACGGTGTCGCACAGCATCACCCCGTCGGCGCCGGCCTCGGCCAGGCCCTCGGCCACCGCCACCACGGCGGCGGTCGGCACCGCGCCGTCGATCGAGCAGCCGAACGCGGTCGAGCAGGCGGCGATCACCGGCATCCGCCGTGACTGCGCACGCACCCACGCGACCATGCGGCCGACCTCGGCCACCTGCTCGGCCGGCGTGCGGTTCAGGTTGGCCCGGCTGTGGCCCTCGCTGACCGACACGGGAATGCTGATGCGATGCGCCCCGGCGGCGTAGGCGCCCTGGGCGCCGCGCAGATTCGGCGCCAGCGCCTGCACCAGAACGCCGGGAATGCGGACCGCATCCTCCACTACCGCCTGGGTATCCGCCATCTGAGGTATGACGCGCGGCGGGACGAAGCTGCCGACCTCGATCTCCTGCAGTCCCGATGCGGCCAGGGCCGCGATCCAGCGCAGCTTCGCCGCGGTCGTCATCTGCGTCTTGGCCATCTGCAGCCCGTCGCGCGGGCCGACCTCGCACAACCCCACATGCTCCGCCATTGCCCTCGTCCCTCTTGCCGGAGGTATCGTCGAAAGCGCCAGCCTGCGGCGCGGCGCCCGGCCGCGCAAGGCTTCGTGCGCCCAGGGGCCGCCCAGGGGGCCGCCCAGGGGCGCCCAGGGACCGTGTGCGGGGGCCGCGTGCAGGGGCCGTACGACGGACGGTTGCGGTTGACCGCTGCCCGCCCGCCTCTCTATTGGTTGCCGCGGTACCGGGCGGCCAGGGCTGCCAACGGTGCCGGCTCCGCCACTTGGGGAGGTGTTCCGGTCGGCCGGTTGCATCGCCGCTTTCCGTTCCCCACCTGCTCCGTCGTTGCGACAAGGATCGGCCGGATGAAGCTTCGTCTGCCCTCCGCCCTGCTGGCGGTGGCCCTGTCCGTTGCGCTGCATCCTGCCTTCGCCCAGGCGCCCGGCGGTCCTCCGCCGGCGGTCGGCGTCGTCACCGTCGAGAAAAGGGCGATCACCGAGTCCTCGGAATTCATCGGCCGCATCTCCGCGGTCGACCGCGTGCAGCTCAATGCCCGCGTCACCGCCTTCCTCGAGCAGCGGCTTTTCATCGAGGGCACCGAGGTGAAGGCCGGCGACCTGCTGTACAAGCTGGAGCGCGGGCCGTTCGAGGCCGACGGTGCAGCAGCAGGCCGGCGCCGTCGCGCAGTACTCGGCGCAGCTGGACAACGCCAACATCACGCTGGCGCGCGCGCAATCGCTGCTCAACACGCCGGCCGGCCAGCGTTCGGTCGTCGATGACGCGCTCGCAGCCCAGCGATCCTACGCGGCGCAGCTGCTGTCCGCGCAGGCGCAGCTGCGCCAGTCGCAGATCAATCTCGCCTACACCGAAATCCACGCGCCGATCGCCGGCAAGATCAGCCGCACCGCTGATCACCATCGGCAACGTCGTCTCGCCCAGCAGCGGGCCGCTCGCGACCATCGTCAGCCAGGACCCGATGTACGTGCTGTTCCCGATCTCGGTGCAGTCGGAGCTGGAGCTGCGAACAGAAGTTCTTCGCCAAGGGCGGCTTCGGGGCGGCGACCGTGCATCTGCGCCTGCCGGACGGCACCGAATACAGCCCGGCGGCGACCTCGACTACGTCGATCCGACGGTGTCGCAGAACACCGACACGGTGCTGATGCGCGCGCAAGATCGCCAATCCGCCGCGGCGCCCGGCCAAGCCCGGCGAGCCGGTGGACCGCGCGCTGACGGACGGCGAGTTCGTCACCGTCACTGGTGGAGGGGCTGGAGCCGGTGGAGGTGCTGGCGATCCCGCGCGCCGCGGTGCTGTCCGACCAGCAGGGCAATTACGTCTTCGTGGTCGAACGCCGAGAACAAGGTGGAGCAGCGCCGCATCACGCTCGGCCAGTCCACGCCCACCATCGCCTCGGTGACCGCCGGGCTGAAGGAGGGCGAGCGGGTGATCGTCGAGGGCCTGCAGCGCGTGCGCCCCGGCGCCCTGGTCAGCCCCGGCCCAGCCGCGCCGATGCCCAGCCTCAGCCCGGGGGCGACGCAGTGACGATGACGGCCTGCACCGACGGGGCCGCACCCGCGTGATCTCCGGCGTCTTCGTCGACCGGCCGCGGCTGGCGATCGTCATCGCCATCGTCATCACGCTGGCCGGCGTGCTGTCGATGCTGCGCATCCCGGTCGCGCAGTTCCCCGACATCGTGCCGCCGCAGGTGCACGGTGACGACCACCTATCCCGGCGCCTCCGCGGCCGTCGTCGAGGCAACCGTCGCCCAGCCGATCGAGGCGCAGGTCATCGGCGTCGACAAGATGATCTACATGAAGTCGAACAGCGGCAACGACGGCAGCTACACGCTGACCGTCAGCTTCGAGCTCGGCACCAATCCCGACATCGACACCGTCAACGTCAACAACCGGGTGCAGACCGCGCTGTCGCAACTGCCGCCGGAGGTGCAGCGCAAGGGCGTGACCGTGCAGAAGCGCTCCTCGGCGATCCTGGAGTTCCTGCAGTTCTACAGCGAGGGCGGCAAGCAGGACCCGCTGTTCATCACCAACTACGTCACCATCAACGTGCTCGACGACGCTGTCGCGCACGCCCGGGCGTCGGCCAGGCGTTCCTGTTCGGCAAGCTCGAACTATTCGATGCGCATCTGGTTCGACACCAACCGGCTGGTCAGCCTGAACCTGTCGCCCGGCGACATCATCGCGGCGATCCAGGCGCAGAACGTGCAGGCGCCGGTCGGGCGCATCGGCGCGCGCCCGACCTCGGACGACGACCAGCAGTTCCAGCTCAACGTGCAGACCCAGGGGCGCCTGATCACGCCGGAGCAGTTCGGCGACATCGTGCTGCGCGCCAACCCGGACGGCTCGCGTGCTGCGCGTGCGCGACGTGGCGCGCGTCGAGCTCGGCGCCGCAGAACATGGACAGCCGAAGCCGGCTGAACGGCAAGCCGGCGGTTGCCATCGGCATCTATCTCGCGCCCGGCGCCAATGCGGTGCAGACCGTCGGCGCGCGGTGCAGGCGGTGCTCGACAGCATGGCGCCGCGCTTCCCCGAAGGCCTGCAAGCGCGGGTCATCTACGACAGCACGCAGCTTCGTCAGCCGACACGATCCACGAGGTGCATCAAGACGCTGGCCGAGGCCTTCGTCCTGGTGGTGATCGTGGTGTTCCTGTTCCTGGGCAACCTGCGCGCCACCATCATCCCCACCGTCGCGGTGCCGGTCAGCCTGATCGGCGACCTTCGCCGTGCTGCTGGCGCTCGGCTTTTCCGCCAACACCGTGTCGCTGCTGGCGATGGTGCTGGCGATCGGCATCGTCGTCGACGACGCGATCGTCGTGGTGGAGAACGTCGAGCGCGTGATGGAGGAGGAGCCGGACCTGTCGCCGGCCGAGGCGACGAAGAAGGCGATGCGCCAGATCACCGCGCCGATCATCGCGATCACGCTGGTGCTGCTGTCGGTGTTCGTGCCGGTCGGCTTCATCCCCGGCATGTCCGGCGCAGCTGTTCCGCCAGTTCGCCGTCACGATCAGCGTCGCGATGCTGATTTCGGCGATCAACGCGCTGACCCTGTCGCCGGCGCTGTGCGCGGTGTTCCTGCGCCACGCCACGGCCGAGCGGCGCGGCATCATGGGCCGCGTGCTGCGCGGCATCGACCATGTGCGCGACGGCTACGCCGCGCATCGTGCACCGGCTGGTGCGCGTGGCGATCCTCGGCGATCGCTGCTGGTCGCGCGTGTTCGCCGGCGGCATCTATCGGCCTGTCGCTGCGTCACGCCGACCGGCTTCCTGCCGGAGGAGGACCAGGGCGCCTTCTTCATCGCCGTGCAGTTGCCCGACGGCGCCTCGGTCGCGCGCACCGAGGCGGTGGCGGCGCAGGTGGAGAAGCATCGCTGCACGCGCATGCCGCAGGTGCAGGACATGTTGTCGATCGTCGGCTTCTCGCTGCTCGACGGCGCCAACGAGCCGAACGCGGCCTTCATCGTCGCGCAAGCTGAAGCCGTTCGCCGACCGCACCGGCGGCCGGCGAGTCGGTGAAGGCGCTGATCGCGCCGCGTGTTCGGCGCGGCCCAGCAGATCCGCTCGGCCACGGTGATCTTCCCGTTCAACCTGCCGCCGATCATCGGCCTGTCGACCAGCGGCGGCTTCGAATACCAGCTGGAGAATCTGGAGGGCGCAGGATCCCGCCGACGATGGGCAGCGTGATGAGCGGGCTGCTCGCCGCCGCCAACCAGGACCCGCGGCTGACGCGCGTGTTCTCGACCTTCACCGCCAACAACCCGTCGATCTATCTCGACATCGACCGCGACAAGGCGCAGGCGCTGGGCCTGTCGATCAGCGACGTGTTCACCGCGCTGCAGGCCACGCTCGGCGGCATCTACGTCAACGACTTCAATCTGTTCGGCCGCACCTGGCAGGTGAACATCGAGGGCGAGGCGCGCGACCGCAGCGACATCTCCGCGATCTGGCAAGATCTTCGTCCGCAACAACACCGGCACGATGGTGCCGCTGCGCTCGATCGCCGACGCTGCGCATCGTCACCGGCCCGCAGGTGATCACGCCGCTACAACAACTACCGCTCGATCACCATCAATGGCGGCCCGGCGCCGGGCGTGTCGTCGGGCACGGCGCTGGCGGCGATGGCGCAGATCTCGGCGCGCACGCTGCCGCCGGGCTATGCGTTCGAATGGACCGGCACGGCGTATCCAGGAGAAGCAGGCGACCGGGCAGACCGGCGCCGATCCTGGCGCTGGCGGTGCTGTTCGCCTACCTGTTCCTGGTGGCGCTGTACGAAAGCTGGGTGATCCCGATCCCGGTGCTGCTGTCGGTGACGGTCGGCGTGCTGGGCGCCTTCATCGGCATCTGGCTCGCCGGGCTGTCGCTCGATCTCTACGCGCAGATCGGCCTGGTGGTGCTGATCGCGCTGGCCGCGAAGAACGGCATCCTGATCGTCGAATTCGCCAAGGAGCAGCGCGAGGCCGGGCATGCCGATCCGTCGAGGCGGCGGTGCTCGGCGCGCGCATGCGGTTCCGCGCGGTGATGATGACCTCGATCGCCTTCATCCTGGGGCTGCTGCCGCTGGTCACCGCGCAAGGGCGCGGCGATGCTCAGCCGGCGCGGCGTCGGCACGCGCGGTGTTCGCCGGCATGATCGCGCGCCAGCGCCATCGGCATCTTCCTGATCCCGATGCTCTATGTGACGTTCCAGACCATGCGTGAACGCACCAAGGCGCGCTTCGGCGGCAGGCCGCGCCATCCGCCCGGGCCCGCCCGCGCCCCCCGACCCCGCCGCCGGCGGCGGCGGGCGACTAGCCCCTTGGCGTTTCCGCGCCGAAGCGTACATGCTGAACGCCTGCAGCCGCCATTCCGGAGATGGATCATGACCAAGTTCGGCCTCGCTCAGCCCGTCCGCCGCGTCGAGGACCCGCGCCTGCTGAAAGGCGGCGGCCGCTATACCGACGACATCGCTGCCCGCTGGCCTGCTGCACGGCGTGGTGCTGCGCAGCCCGCACGCGGCGGCGCGCGATCACCGCGATCGACACCACGGCGGCGAAGGCGATCCCGGGCGTGCTGCGCGGTCTATACCAGTGCCGACCTGAACGCCGACGGCATCGGCGGGCTGCCTTGCGCGGTCGCGCTGAAGAACCGCGACGGCTCCGACATGCCGATGCCGCCGCATCCGGTGCTGGCCGACGGCATGGTGCGCCATGTCGGCGATCCGGTGGCCTTCGTCGTCGCCGAAACGACCCAGGCCGCCCGCGACGCGGCCGAGGCGATCGTCGTGGATTACGACGTCCTGCCCTCGGCCACCGACCTCGCGACCGCGATCGATGCGGGCCAGCCGCTGGTCTGGCCGGACGCGCCGAACAACCGCGTGTTCGACTGGGCGATCGGCGACAAGGACAAGACCGATGCGCTGTTCGCCAGTGCCGCGCAGGTGACGCAGTCTGACCGTGGTGAACAACCGCATCGTGGTCAACGCGATGGAGGCGCGCGCGGCCTGCATCGGCGCGTTCGACGACGGCAGCCGGGCGCTGGACGCTGCACGCCAACACCCAGGGCGGCTGGCTGGTGAAGGAGCTGCTCGCAAACGCCGTATTCAAGGTGGATCCCGAGCAGTTCCGCGTCATCACGCCCGATGTCGGCGGCGGCTTCGGCATGAAGCTTTTCCTCTACGCCGAGCATGCGCTGGTCTGCTACGCGGCGCGCAAGCATCGGCGCGCCGGTGAAATGGACGTCCGAGCGCGGCGAGGCGTTCCTCTCCGACACGCAGGGCCGCGACAACATCACGCTGGGCGAGATCGCCCTCGACGCCGACAACCGGTTCCTCGCCCTGCGCACCCGCAACATCGCCAACATGGGCGCTTATCTGTCGAATTTCGGTCCCTTCATCCCGACCATGGCCGGCACCGGCGTGCTCGCCAGCGTCTACGGCTTCCAGGCAGGTCTATGCCAACGTCATCGGCGTCTTCACCAACACCGTGCCGGTGGACGCCTATCGCGGCGCCGGTCGGCCCGAAAGCAACTATCTGGTCGAGCGCCTGATCGACGCCGCCGCCGCCGAGATCGGCATGGACCGCGTCGCGCTGCGCCGGCTGCAACATGGTGCCGCCCTCGGCGATGCCGCACAAGACGCCGGTCGGCAAGACCTACGACAGCGGCGATTTCCAACTCGTGCTCGATGCCGCGCTGAAGAACATGGATTGGGCCGGCTTCCCCGCCCGCCGCGCCGAGGCCGCGCGGCGCGGCAAGCGGCGCGGCATCGGCATGGCCTACTACCTGGAAGCGACCGGCGGGCGCGCCGACCGAGCGGGCCGAGATCCGCTTCGCCGAGGATGGCTTCGTCGATGTCTATGTCGGCACCCAATCGACCGGGCAGGGGCACGAGACCGCCTATGTGCAGCTGACGGTGGACCGGCTGGGCGTGGATGGCGAGAAGGTGCGCATCCAGCAGGGCGACACCGACACGATCCCCACGGGTGGCGGCACCGGCGGCGCGCGCAGCCTGTATTCGGAGGGCCAGGCCATCCTGGCCACGGCCGCGACGGTGATCGAGAAAGGCCGCAAGGCGGCGTCCGAGGCGTTGGAGGCCGCGCAGGCCGATATCGTGTTCGAAGCCGGGACGTTCAGCATCGTCGGCACCGACCGCGGCATCGACATCGTCACCCTGGCGTTGGCGCAGCAGAAGAAGGCCAAGGCCGGCGAGGATGTAACGACGCTCGATGCCGCCGAGGTGGCGGAGATCAAGTCGCACACCTTCCCCAACGGCTGCCACATCGCCGAGGTCGAGGTCGACCCCGAAACCGGGGTGGTTGCGGTGGTGCGCTATTCGGTGACCGACGACGTGGGCAAGGCGGTCAATCCGATGATCGTGCGCGGGCAGGTGCATGGCGGCGTGGCGCAGGGTCTGGGGCAGGCGCTGTTGGAGCGCACGTCCTACGACGCCTCGTCGGGCCAGCTTCTGTCGGGCAGCTTCATGGACTACGCGGTGCCGCGCGCCGACGACCTGCCGGACATCGAGGTCGAGTTGATCGAGGTGCCATGCGGCACCAATCCGCTGGGCGTGAAGGGCGCCGGGGAGGCCGGCGCCGTCGGCAGCCCGCCGGCCGCGATGAATGCGCTGGTCGATGCGCTGCGCGGCGACGGCGTAACCGGACTGGACATGCCGGCGACGCCCGAGGTGATCTGGAAGGCACTCGCCGGCGCCAAGCGGGCCGCGTAACCTGGCGCGCAGCGGGGCGCGGCCCGCGTCACCACCACGCGGCCGGGTCGCTTCCCAGGGGCACCGAGGGGCGGGCCCAGCGCGCCGGCGTCTCGCTCAGCTGCCCGGCATGGCGCACCACGGTCAACCGGCCGAACCCGGACGGCAGGTCCTCCAGGAACCCGGCCACGGCATCGGCCTGCGGTTCGGGGCAGGTCAGTCCGCCCGGCACGCGGCCCAGTCCGCGCAGCCACTGGCCGGTCCGCGCCAGCGACACCTCGACATGCCAGCTGCCGCCCTCGGTGGCCCGGCGGTGCAGCGCCGCCATCGCGCCAAACGCCAGCAGATAGCCCGAGGCATGATCCAGCGCCTGCGCCGGCAGCGGTCTGGGGTTGTCGGCGCCGGCCGCCTCGGCTTCCGCCGCGTTGAAGCCGCTGGCGGTCTGCACCAGGCTGTCGAAGCCGCGCCGGCCACCCCAGGGGCCGGTGGTGCCATAGGCGGACAGCGAGACATGGACGAGGCCGGGCTTCAGCCGGGCCGTGTCCTGCGGGCCGAAGCCCAGGCCGGCAAGGCCGCCCGGCCGGTAGCCTTGCACCAGCACATCGGCGCCGCGCACCAGGTCCCGCATCGTCGCCGCGCCGCCCGGCGCACGCAGGTCCAACGCCGCCGAGCGTTTGCCGCGCCCGGTGTCGATCACCAGTGCAGGAATGGCGGGCAGGGTCGGGCTGGTCAGCAGCAGGACGTCGGCGCCATGCGCCGCCAGGGTGCGTCCAGAGACCGGTCCGGCGATGACCCGCGTCAGATCGAGCACGCGCAGGCCCGATAGCGGCCGGTCGCCGCCGGCCGGCAGCGGCGTCGGGCGCGCGTCGCCGATCCTGGTGATTGCCACCACCGGCTGCGCCGCAATCGCCTCGCCCTGCGGATGCGCGTCCCATTCGGCGAAGCGGCGCATCGCCGCGACCACCATGCCGGCATCGGCGGCACGCTGCTCGAAGGCGAAGGCGTCCCAGCCGCGCAGCGCGGCTGCGACCGCGTCCCGGTCATGAGCGCAGCCAAGCAGCCCCAGCACGCCGTCGCGGTGGTGCGGGAAGTTGGTGTGCAGCCGTACCCAGTGCCCGTCCCGGCAGGGGTAGGCGCCGGCGATGCGGTCCCAGGAATCGGGCATCGGGGCGCCGTCCACGCGCAGCAACCGCTCGGATCGGAACTCGGCCGCGGCATGGCGCATCGCGACCGCAACACCCTGGCGGCGACCGGTGCGCAGCTGCCACAATGCTGCCGCGGCGAGTGTGGATAGCGCGATCGAGGCTTGAGCTGCAGTGCCCACCGCGAAGGAGGAAGGCAGCACGGGGTCGTCGCCGGTGAGCGTCAGATCCTGCAGTGCCGCCATCGGCATCGCCGCATGCGTCCACAGCGCCGCTACCGCCTCGGTCGGTCGCATCGCTCCGTCCCCCGCTGTCGCAGGGGACTGGTAGATCGATTCCGTGGTGACGGCCATACGACGATCCTGCGGCGCACCCGATCGCGCCGCGCCGATCGCGTTGCCTACGGCCCGGGCTCCTGCATCGCCCAGGCGCGGTTAGGCAGGATGGTGGTTTCCGTGACCCGGCCCATTCAGGATCACCGTCAGTGGGAGGGGCGCGGCATGCGCAGCCCGCATCGCGCTTGGGCGCGGGTGAAGCGGTATCCTGCCGGTGCGCCGGCCAGACGGCCGACGATGCTTCGGCAACGGGCCGTGGGAGTGATACCGCGGGAACGCTGCACGCTGCACCCGGTCGCGGATGGCGCCGCGTCGCCTCAGCGCACCGCCGGGTACGCGACGCGCCAGTGCCCGCCGCCGCCGCGCTTCACCGACCCCAGGGCGCGCAGCGCGCGGCGCATCAGTCCGGCCGCCGTCTCCTCGCCGTCCAGGCGGTGCGGTGCGATGCCGACCGAGAGGCTGATTGCGGGGCCGGCCGCGACACCGCCTCCCGGGGCGTCCGGCTCCGCCAGCCGATTGACCAGCGCGGGGACGTCGAGGCACAGCGCCTCAGCCCGTTCGGCGGCGGTCATGTGGTCCGCCCCGCCGAGCCAAAGTCCGAACGAGTCGCCATCCAGCCGGCCGACGAGGTCTGTCGGGCGCAGCGTGGCCGTGAACATCGCCGCGACCCTGGCCAGCACGGTGTCGCCGAATGCCGGGCCGCGGCGCACGTTGAGCAGGCGGAAGCAGTCGAGGTCGGCGCAAAGCAACGTGCTGGGGACGCCGTCATGGTCGAGCCGGTCCATGCGGCGGCCAAGTTCGTCGAGGAAAGCCTGCCGATTGGGTAGGCCTGTCAGGGTATCGATGGCCGGTGTCTGAGGCGTCCCCCCGTCCTGCGCGGCCTCCAGCGTGCCGACACCCCGGGTGCCGATCGGCAGGCCGACGGCGTCCGTCACCGGGGCGCAGGTGAAGCGCAGGCAGGCATGGCCGCCGCCGGCGCGGTTGAGCCAGGCGCGGCGGCCGCGCACCAGCGTGGCGGCACGGAACGGATTGAAGCCGGCGATGCTGCCCGGGGCGGCCAACAGCAGCTCGGCCGGTTTGCCGATCAGCGACTGAGCAGGCCAGCCCAGCACGTCGGCCGGCGCGAGGAACGTCAAGCGGCCCCAGGCGTCGGTCTCGAACGCCAGGTCGACGGCGAGCGAAAGCAATTCGTCCCGTTGCCGGCGGTCGCGTTCGGCACCTCCAAAGAGGGCAGGAACGACATCGTCGATGGGCTGCAGTCCCGAGGCATGCGTCATTGCCCGAACGCTACGGGATCACTGTTAATGCGCGGTTAGCGCGGTGGCGTCGGCCGCGGCGCGCGTTGACATCGTCAGGACCGCTGCGCATCGTCCGCCGCCCCCGGCCGGAAGGCGCGGGCACCACCGGGACGATCAGCCGAGGACAGACACCGATGACCGCATCCGCCCTGCGAGCCGAGATCGAGGCGCTGTGGGAGCGGCGCGACACGCTGTCCTCGGCGACCAAGGGGCCGCCCCGTGCTGCGGTGGAAGCAGCGCTGGCGGCGCTTGGCGATGGCAGCGCGCGGGTGGCCGAGCGCGGCAATGACGGCTGGATGGTGCAACAGTGGCTGAAGCAGGCCGTGCTGCTGTCCTTCCGTCTACAGGATTCCGCCCCGATGGAGGGCGCCGGCGGGGCCCCGGTGTTCGACAAGGTCGCGATGAAGTTCGAGGGCTGGGACGCTGCGCGTTTCCAGGCGGCGGGCTTCCGCGCGGTGCCGGGTGCGGTGGTGCGCCGCTCGGCGTATATCGCGCCGGGCGTCGTGTTGATGCCTTGCTTCGTCAATGTCGGCGCCTATGTGGATCGCAACACGATGATCGACACCTGGTCCACCGTGGGCAGCTGCGCCCAGATCGGCAAGAACTGCCACATCAGCGGCGGCGTCGGCATCGGTGGAGTGCTGGAGCCGCTGCAGGCCAATCCCGTGGTCATCGAGGATGACTGCTTCATCGGCGCGCGGTCCGAAGTCGCCGAGGGCGTGATCGTTGAAAAGGGCAGCGTGCTGGCGATGGGCGTGTTCATCGGCGCCTCGACCAAGGTCATCGACCGCGCGACCGGCGAGGTGTTTCTCGGGCGCGTGCCGCCCTACTCGGTGGTGATCCCGGGGGCACTCCCCGGCAAGCCGCTGCCCGACGGCTCGCCCGGACCCGGGCTGAGCTGCGCCGTCATCGCCAAGCGCGTCGATGCGGGCACCCGGGCCAAGACGTCCATCAACGAATTGCTGCGCGATTGAGCGACGCGACCGATCCTGTCCCGCTTGCCCAGGCGCTGATCCGCTGTCCATCCGTCACGCCGCTGGATGCCGGCGCACAAGATGTTCTCGCCGCCGCGCTCGCGGCACTCGGTTTCGGCGTCACGCGGCTGCGTTTCGGCGCGATCGAGAACCTGTTCGCCCGCATCGGTGACGGCGCCCCGCATCTCTGCTTCGCCGGGCACACCGATGTGGTGCCGGCGGGTGCCGATGGCTGGCGGCACGACCCGTTCGGCGGCGTGATCGACGGCGGCGTGCTGTATGGGCGCGGCGCCTGCGACATGAAGGGCGGCATTGCCGCCTTCGTCGCCGCGGCTGCCGCCTATCTGCGCGGCGGGCCTCCGTCCGGGTCGATCAGCCTGCTGATCACCGGCGACGAGGAAGGGGTCGCGACCGACGGCACGGTGCGCGTGCTCGACTGGATGGCGGCCAACGGGCAGGTGCCGGATTTCTGCGTGGTGGGGGAGCCGACCTGTCCGGTGCGCCTGGGCGACGTCGTCAAGATCGGCCGGCGTGGCAGTCTGAACGCGCGCATCGTGGTGCATGGCGTGCAGGGGCACGTCGCCTATCCGCACCGCGCCGACAACCCTGCACACCGGCTGGTGCGCGCGCTGGCGGCGCTGACGGCGGCTCCGCTCGACGCCGGCAGCGACTGGTTCGAGCCGTCGAGCCTGCAGATCACCAGCATCGACATCGCCAACAAGGCCACCAACGTGATCCCGGCCAGCGCGTCGGCGGCGTTGAACATCCGCTTCAACGACCGCCACACCGGCGCCGCGCTGAGCGCCTGGCTCCGTGCCGTGCTGACACAGCATTGCGAACGCTTCGACCTCGAGGTCGCGATCAGCGGTGAGAGTTTTCTGACCCGGCCGGGGCCGCTCGTGGACACGTTGCGCGGCGCGATCGCGCGGCTGTCCGGGGTGGAGCCGAAGCTCGATACCGGCGGCGGCACCTCCGACGCGCGCTTCATCACGCGGTTCTGCCCGGTGGCGGAGTTCGGTCTGATCGGTGCCACGATGCATCAGGTGGACGAGAGCGTGC
>CAVZSZ010000003.1:932500-1010998 GCA_963778105.1 uncultured Pseudomonadota bacterium
GGGGTGAAAGGCCAATCAAACTCGGAGATAGCTGGTTCTCCGCGAAATCTATTGAGGTAGATCGTCAGGTGTTTACCCCGGGGGGTAGAGCACTGGATGGGCTAGGGGGTCCCAAAGACTTACCAAACCTAACCAAACTCCGAATACCCGGAAGTATAGCCTGGCAGACAGACGGCGGGTGCTAAGGTCCGTCGTCGAGAGGGAAACAGCCCAGACCGCCAGCTAAGGTCCCCAAATCGTGGCTAAGTGGGAAAGGATGTGGGAATTCCAAAACAACCAGGAGGTTGGCTTAGAAGCAGCCATCCTTTAAAGAAAGCGTAATAGCTCACTGGTCTAATAGAAATCCTGCGCCGAAAATGTAACGGGGCTCAAGCCACGTACCGAAGCTGCGGGTTCGTCTTCGGACGAGCGGTAGCGGAGCGTTCCGTAAGCCCGTGAAGGCATACCCGTGAGGGGTGCTGGAGGTATCGGAAGTGCGAATGCTGACATGAGTAGCGACAAACAGAGTGAGAAACTCTGTCGCCGAAAGTCCAAGGGTTCCTGCGCAAGGTTAATCCGCGCAGGGTGAGCCGGCCCCTAAGGCGAGGGCGAAAGCCGTAGTCGATGGGAACCAGGTGAATATTCCTGGGCCTGCCAGAAGTGACGGACGAAAGTTGTTGTCGGGGCTTATCGGATTGTCCCGGCTTTACGATCGTTCCAGGAAACAGCTCTGGCGTATGGACCGTACCCGAAACCGACACAGGTGGACTGGTAGAGCATACCAAGGCGCTTGAGAGAACGATGCCGAAGGAACTAGGCAAATTGCTCGCGTAACTTCGGGATAAGCGAGACCCGTCGGTGGGCAACCATTGGCGGGTGGCACAGAGCAGGGGGTAGCGACTGTTTAGTAAAAACACAGGGCTCTGCGAAGTCGAGAGACGACGTATAGGGTCTGACGCCTGCCCGGTGCCGGAAGGTTAAGAGGAGGTGTGCAAGCACCGAATTGAAGCCCCGGTAAACGGCGGCCGTAACTATAACGGTCCTAAGGTAGCGAAATTCCTTGTCGGGTAAGTTCCGACCTGCACGAATGGCGTAACGACTTCCCCACTGTCTCCGGCATCGGCTCAGCGAAATTGAATTCCCCGTGAAGATGCGGGGTACCCGCGGTCAGACGGAAAGACCCTATGAACCTTTACTGCAGCTTTGCAGTGGCATTAGGAGAGGGCTGTGTAGGATAGGTGGGAGGCATCGAAGCCGGGGCGCCAGCTCAGGTGGAGCCACCCTTGAAATACCACCCTGACCTCTTCTGATGTCTAACCGCGACCGGTCAGCCCGGTCCGGGACCCTGCATGGTGGGCAGTTTGACTGGGGCGGTCGCCTCCCAAACAGTAACGGAGGCGCGCGATGGTGGGCTCAGGCCGGTCGGACATCGGCTGCTGAGTGCAATGGCATAAGCCCGCCTGACTGCGAGAGCGACAGCTCGAGCAGAGACGAAAGTCGGCCATAGTGATCCGGTGGTCCCGCGTGGAAGGGCCATCGCTCAACGGATAAAAGGTCCTCTAGGGATAACAGGCTGATCTCCCCCAAGAGTCCACATCGACGGGGAGGTTTGGCACCTCGATGTCGGCTCATCACATCCTGGGGCTGGAGCAGGTCCCAAGGGTTCGGCTGTTCGCCGATTAAAGTGGTACGTGAGCTGGGTTTAGAACGTCGTGAGACAGTTCGGTCCCTATCTGCCGTGGGTGTTGGAGACTTGCGAGGCGCTGTCCCTAGTACGAGAGGACCGGGATGGACGCACCTCTGGTGTACCGGTTGTCGCGCCAGCGGCACCGCCGGGTAGCTATGTGCGGACGGGATAACCGCTGAAAGCATCTAAGCGGGAAACCCCCCTCAAAACCAGGTCTCCCAGGGGCAACCCAGGAGGGCCGTGATAGACCATCACGTCGATAGGCCGGGTGTGGAAGCGCAGCGATGCGCGAAGCTGACCGGTCCTAATCGCCCGACAGGCTCAAGATCATCCCACCATCCACAGCATGCATCCGTCCACCGATCGACGCCGCAGACGCTCCGCGGACCATCGATCGCTCGGAAGCACGCCAAGGCCGGCCACCCGACACCGCACAAAACCAGTCGCAGCTGCACCGCAGCACACCACGCACCAGAACCCCTCACACCCATCCCAGGGGCGGTCGGTCGCGACGCTTGCGGATGGGTTGGACGACCTGGTGGCCATGGCGGGGTGCCTGCACCCGATCCCATCCCGAACTCGGCCGTGAAATCCCCCAGCGCCCATGGTACTGTGCCCCAAGGCACGGGAGAGTAGGTCGCCGCCAGGTCCTCCAACCCATCCCCAAAACCACCCAACCAACAATCACCCACGCGGGGTGGAGCAGCCCGGTAGCTCGTCAGGCTCATAACCTGAAGGCCGCAGGTTCAAATCCTGCCCCCGCAACCACCGATACTTGACTTCCGAGAACACCCGTTCCCAGACCGGATGGTTTCCGGTCCCGATGGCGCCCGCCACCTCCACCGGCGCCGCCATCCGCAGCGGAAGCCAGCGCCAGGATCGTCGCCAGCGCGCCGTGCAATTCGGCCCGCAGCCCATCCCGCGCGTCCGCGTCCGGCGTCAGCACCACCCGTTCGATTGGCACGAGGTGATCGGCGATCCGACCATTGCCGACGCCGTTCTGGAACGGCTCGTGGAGCGGCCCCCATTTCGACCGGACACCTGGCGCATCCCTGAGGACCTAGGCTTACGCCTAGGCATGCGCCTATGCCCAACGATCCCACCCGCGTAGAAATCATCACCGGCCATGAGCGGCGGCGCCGCTACAGTGCCAACGAGAAGCTTGCCCTGGTGGATGCCACCATGCAGCCAGGAATGACGGTCTCGGCCGTCGCCCGCCAGCATGGCGTCTCGCCAAGCCTGCTGTTCAAATGGAGGCAGCTGATGTCCCAGGGCGGACAGGTCGCCGTCAAAGCCGACGAAGACGTCGTCGCAGCCAGCAAAGTCCGCGATCTCGAACAGCGCGTCCGCGAGCTGGAGCGCCTGCTGGGCCGCAAGACGCTGGAAGTCGAAGTGCTGAAAGAGGCACTCACCGTCGCCCGGGAAAAAAAGCCCGTCTGGCAGTTGCCGTCGCCGCCTCGGGACGCTTCCCGGTGAAGGTCGTGGCCGACACACTCGGCGTCGCACGATCCAACCTAGTCGAGCAACTCGGCGGCGAGACCAAGCGCCGCGGCCGATACCAGCGCCAGGGCGATGACGAACTGCTGGCCGCCATCCGGCAGCTGACCGACGCGCGGCCGACCTATGGCTACCGACGGATCACCGCGCTGCTGAACCGCGCACGCCGCGCTTCAGGCATCAGGCCGGTCAACCACAAGCGCGTCTTTCGCCTGATGGCACAGGCCAAATTGCTGCTGCAGCCGCATGTCGGCCTGCGGCCAGTCCGCGCGCATGAGGGACAGGTTATTGCCGAGCAGTCCAACCAACGCTGGTCCTCGGACGGCCTGGAAATCAGCTGCTGGAATGGCGAAGTCGTGCGCCTCGCCTTTGCCATCGATACCTGTGATCGGGAAATCATCGCCTAGCAGGCCAGCACCGGCGGCATCAGCGGCGAGATGGTGCGCGATCTGATGCTTGCCTGTGTCGAGCGGCGCTTCAATGCCCTACGGGCACCCCGGCCGGTGCAGTGGCTCGCCGATAACGGGTCCGCCTACGCCGCCCGAGAAACAGTGGAGTTCGCTGCCGCTCTCGCACTGGTGCCCTGCTTTACCCCGGTGCGCAGCCCCGAAAGCAACGGCGTGAGCGAAGCCTTCGTCAAAACCCTCAAACGCGACTACGCCCGCATACAGCCCCGCCCGGATGCCCTGACGGTGCTTCAACAGCTCCCTGGCTGGATCGACGACTACAACGAAAATCACCCACATAGCGGCTTGCGCATGCGCTCACCCCGTGAGTTCATTCAGGCCCAATCGCAACCTGCCTCGTGTCCGGTTTAACGGTGGCAACTCCAGCTCGTCCACAATGCTCATCGCCTCGTCCTGAAGGGAGAATCGCTGCGATAACGCGCCGCCAAAGCACTCATGCTTGACGAAACCGCTGTCGCCTGACCCCAATGGCAGCACCGATGATGGCCCTGTCCGGGATCGTTGGAATCGCTGTCCGGCTTCGATTGGACTCAGCGTCCGGCTTCAATCGGAATCGCTGTCCGAGATCATCGGAATCCGCAGTTTTGCCGATGCTCCCCCGATGGGCGGGAGGGGCCATTCGGTGGTGAAGCTGGAAGGGGTGGTGATGATCCTTGATCTGCATCGGCAGGGGCTATCGGTGTCGGCGATCGCCAGGCAGAGCGGGTTCGACCGCAAGACGGTTCGCCGCATTATCGAGCGGGGGCTTGAGCCGCCCATCTATGGGCCGCGCCGGCCGCGGCCGACGCTGCTGGACCCTTTCACCAGCTATCTGCGTGAGCGGGTAAAGGCTTATCCGGGGCTGACCGGCGCCCGCCTGCTGCGGGAGCTGAAGGATCGTGGATACCAGGGCGGCTACACCCTCGTGACGGACTTCCTGCGCGATGTTCGGCCGGTCGACGACGCACGGTTCGAGGTGCGCTTCGAGACCGCTCCAGGCGAGCAGGGCCAGGTGGACTTCGCCCAGTTCCAGGTGGTCTTCACCGACGAGCCCACCACGCCGCGGATCGTCTGGCTCTTCTCCATGGTGCTGGGCTACAGCCGGCTGATCTGGGGCCGGTTCGTGATGCACCAGGACCTGGCGACGGTGTTGCGCTGCCATGTTGCGGCCTTCGAGGCACTCGGCGGTGCGCCGTGCGAATTGCTCTACGACCGCATGAAGACCGCGGTGACCGGCGCCGGCGATGACGACGGGATCGTCTACAATCGGGCGCTCATCGATCTGGCGCGCCATTACGGCTTCCATCCCCGGGCATGCCGGCCGTATCGGGCGAAGACGAAGGGGAAAGTCGAGCGGCCGTTCCGCTATATCCGCGAGGACTTCTTCCTCGCTCGCAGCTTCCGCAACCTCGCCGATCTGAACGAGCAACTTCGCCACTGGCTCGACACCGTCGCCAATCCGCGCGTGCATGCCACCACCCGCCGTGTCGTCAACGAAGCCTTCGCCGAAGAGAAGCCTCACTTCAAGCCGCTGCCGTTGGCGCCGTTCCGGGCCGTCCTGCGGCTGGAGCGGCGCATTTCCCGCGAAGGCATGGTGAGCGTGGGCGGCAACTTCTACAGCGTGCCCGACGCCACCCGCCGGCGCGCGGTGGAGGTGCACACGCTGGCCGAGGAGATCCGGATCTTCGAGGACAATGTGCTGATCGCCGCGCATCCCGTGCTGGAAGGTCGCCATCAGCGCCGCGTTGCGCCCGGTCATCGGAAGGGGAGCGCCGGATCGCGCCGGCGGATGGCCGATGGCACCATGCTCGTCGGGCGCGCCGGTGACCTGGTCGCCCAGCGCTCGCTGGAGTTCTACGATGCCATCGGCCGCCGCCTGGCGCAGGAGAGCCGCGCATGAACGCGCTGGCCGAGCTGACGCCATCGATGCTCGATCGCATCCGCCACGATCTTGTGGGTCTGAAGATGCCGCGTGCGCTGGAAGCCCTGGACCAGATCGTCCCCCGTCTCGAGCACGCCGAGATCAGCGCCCTGGAGGCGATCGACATCCTGCTCTCCGAGGAGCTGACTCTGCGGGAGAACAGCCGCATCAAGACGGCGCTGCGCATGGGCCGTCTGGCGACGATCAAGACCCTGTCGGGCTTCGACTTCTCCTTCCAGCCATCGCTCGACCGGGACCGCATCCTGACGCTGGCCCAGCTCGGCTTCGTCGGCCGTAGCGAGGTCGTCCACTTCCTGGGTCCGCCTGGAACCGGGAAAAGCCATCTCGCCACGGCGTTGGGTGTGGAAGCCGTCAAAGCAGGCCGCAGCGTCTACTTCTGCACCCTGGCGGAGCTGCTCGGCCAGCTGGCCCGTGCCGAGCGCGAGGGACGCCTGCAGGAGCGCATCCGCTTCTTCTGCCGGCCCGCGTTGCTCATCGTCGACGAGATCGGCTACCTGCCCGTCGTGCCCGGCGGCGGCAATTTGTTCTTCCAGCTGGTCAACGCCCGTTATGAACGCGGCGCCATGATCCTCACCTCCAATCGCGGCTTTGCCGAATGGGGCGACGTGTTCGGCGATCCGGTCGTCGCCACGGCGCTATTGGACCGCCTGCTCCACCACGCTGTGGTCGTGCAGATCGAGGGCTCCAGTTACCGACTGCGCCAGCACGCCGAGCTCATGCCCGAGCACGTCCGTTCCAAAGCGATTATCGCACCGCCAACGCCGGCGCCGATCCCGAGGCCACGTGGGCGGCCACCCAAAAATGGTCACGCCCACCCCCGGGCGTGACCGGCAGAACTGGGGATTTTTACTCCGGCAGTTCAGGAGAAAATTCGGGTTCTCCCGCGCTTTCCGTGCTGGCATTGGATTATGCGGCGTTCATCACCCGGGCACGGAGGAGCTCGAAACTGGCGCGTCCATACATCGTCCGCTTGAGCATCTTCAGGCGGCTGATCTGTCCCTCCACGGGACTAAACATCTAGGGAGCGTGACGCGGTGGCTCAGCCCGCCCAGGAAGCGCCGGTCCCACAACCACACATTGGGACACCGCCTCCAAAGTTATCAAGCACCATTCGGCGCTGTTCAGGCCTATTGAAAGCTGCAGACATGGTGGAGGCATCAAAAAAATTATTTGCTGCAGAAAAGGATGGCATTATACACGCATAAGTGGTATTTTTCCCTGATCGGTAGGGTTTGGAGGTTCATATGCGCGTATTGTTGGTGGAAGATGACCTGATATCAGCGCGCGGCGTTTCTCTGATGCTAAAGTCGGGCGGCGCTGTCGTGGACCAAACTGACACCGGAGAGGAAGCTCTAGAGTTGGTTCGCCACTACGACTACGATATCATCGTGCTCGATCTGATGCTTCCAGATATCGAGGGGTATGAGGTGGTGCGCAGGATGCGCAGCGCACGCGACAATACACCTGTCCTAATCCTATCTGGCCTTTCGAGGCCCCAGGCCAAGGTCAAAGGCCTGGGGATTGGTGCAGACGATTTCATCACGAAACCGTTCGACAAGGCCGAATTGCTTGCTCGAATGCAGGCTGTTGTCCGTCGAAGCAAGGGATTTAGCCAACCTTTGCTGCGTGTCGGCACCCTAGAGCTCAATCTTGATAGCCGGGAGGTGACTATCGCCGGTAACCTTGTGCATCTCACAGGCAAGGAATATGCGATTCTCGAGCTTCTTATTCTCCGCAAAGGAATGGTGCTGACTAAGGAGGCATTCCTGAACCATCTCTATGGTGGTCTCGACGAACCCGAAATGAAGATTATCGATGTTTTCATCTGCAAGCTCCGTAAGAAGCTCGCCCAGGCCGGCGTGGACAGCCTTATCGGAACAGTCTGGGGACGCGGCTATATGATCCGTGAGTCTGTTAGCCATGTGACGACAGCACCCCCAACTTCAAAATCCGACCTTGCTCTGACGGCCGCTTGAAGTCTCGTGTCGCGCTCGTCTCACAATTATTCAGGCCGGATTTCTATCATGCTTCGTCCCACCTTGTTGATATTGATCTGACCCTGGCCGTCCCATTAAAAAGTAGTAGAAATCCGCAATTGCCGCCCCCCGCTTCTTTGGATCACTTGGCAGGCCGTTTGGGGGCCTTGGTTGTCAATGGTCTGCGGGCCGCAGTTGCATAGCGGGCTGTCGACGTGAACTGGTGCCGATTCCGTGGACACCAATTTAGCCTTACTATGTCATAAAACCGTTGCCCGATTCTAGAGGGTGTTATGCACTTTGCATCAGGTCTGCGGCGTGCTTGAGCATTTATCCGACGAAAGCGATGACATGGAAGCCGGCGAGTGTTGCGGCGTAGCGCTCGTAATCCTTGACCAGTCGACGGCAGCGTGTAGCCCAGGCGAAGGATCGTTCCACCACCCAGCGTCGGGGCAGGGGGACGAATCCGCGCTTTGCTTCCGGAAGTTTGACGACGTGAAGGGCAATCCCCTCGGCTGCGGCGGCATGGGCGGCCGCCTCGCCGGTGTAGCCCTGATCGACATACGCAAGCCTCACGCTGTCGCCGGTTGCATCCTGGATATCGGCGGCGAGACGCCCGACCGCGACCCTGTCTCCGACATCGGCCGGCGTGACGTGCAGGGCGAGCAAGTGGCCGAGCGTGTCGACGGCCATATGCACCTTCGACCCACGCTTGCGCTTGGCACCGTCATAGCCGGCGCGAGTGCCGCTCTCCGGCGTCGAGCGCAGCGTGCGACTGTCGATGATTGCCGCCGTCGGCTCCTCCGATCGGCCGGAGGCCAGCCGCAGCAATGCCCGCAAGTCCTGCGCCAGTGTCTCGAAACATCCCGCTGCCAGCCAGCGTTGGGACTGCTGATACACCGCAGCCCAGGGCGGGAAATCGTTCGGCATGGCGCGCCAGGCGATGCCATAGCGGATCACGTAGCGAAGGGCGTTGAACAGCTCCCGCATGGAGTGATCGCGCTGCGGGGCCGCCTCGGTCATCAGGGTCAGATACGGGACCACAAGCGACCATTCGTCGTCACTGACGTCGGACGGATAGGGCTTGCGAGACGGGGCGGGGCACATCCATCCCCATTAAACCCGAGCCTCGCAAAAGTACATAACACCCTCTAGGGTCGGACCTTATTCAAGGAATTCCTGTCTTACTTAAATAATGGTCTCCCGGCATGTTGCCCCATGACCGACACCACCCTCGCCAACCGTAAGCGTCCGGGCTGCGGCGTGTAGCGGCGCATGCGGCATGGGGTGATCTTGCTGATCTCTGGAGCCTCCTTCTGGACTCCAGAAGGAGGTGGATTTGGCCGAAGTCGATATCCTCGGGCCGTCGGATCGGCGGCGTATCTGGAGCGCCGAGGAGAAGGCGGCATTGCTGGCTGAGGTCGATGCCGAGGGGGGCAAGGTGCGGCTGGTGGCGCGGCGGCACGGGATATCGGAGAGCCTGCTCTACAATTGGCGGTCGGCGCGCAAGGCGGCCGCCGTGGCGATGGGAGCGACGGAGACCGTCCAGTTCATCCCGATCGGCCTGATCGAGGGGCCGTCGGCGGCGGTGACGCCAGAACCGGAGCCGGTGCAACAGCCCGCTGCCGCGGCATGCAAATCCGGATCGATCGAGATAGTGCTGCCGAACGGCGTTCGGCTCAGCGTCGATGCCTTCGTCAGTGAGAAGGCATTGTCCCGGGTGCTGCGGGCGATGAAGGGCGCCACGTGATCAGCCTGGCGCCCGGCACCAAGGTGTTTCTCGCGTGTCGTCCTGTCGACCTGCGCAACGGGTTCGACGGCCTGGCGGCCAAAGCCCAGCAGATGATCGGCGCTGATCCCTTCAGCGGACATCTGTTCATCTTCCGCGGCAAACGCGGTGATTATTTCAAGGGTCTCTACTGGGACGGCAGCGGTCTGTGGCTGATTGCAAAGCGTCTTGAGAAGGGCCGCTTCGTCTCCTATGGCCTTTGTCAACGGTTTTAAACGTGCGACATCGATCGCCCGTCCCGGGGCGGCAATACACCGGATGAACACGATCCGCACAGGTGAGGACGCCGGATAGAATTGACGGTCGCTCAGACTCCTATGCGGGGATTGGTTACCCCATGATGACGGTGCGTCGGAGGGCTGCCTCGCTCTGGCCACGGACATGGGCAGGAGTTGCCTGTCCAACACGAATTCGAGGATCCCCTCTACCGCGCCGGCGTCCTCGCTGGTGCGGAACGTGAAGATGTTCGACCACTCAGCAGCCGAGCGGGATTCGATGTCCGATCGACCAGACGAAGCAGAGCAGTTCGCGCGCGACAGCGGCTGTTGCTACCACGGAGCGTTTTCCACGGGTGGTCAGCTTCTTGTAGGTCTTGTGAAGACGCAGTTGGGCCTTCCAGGCGATGTCAACGATCTCTTGTGGAGCTGCTGGTCGGTGCTGCTTCATCCACTGTCCGACCTTGGGTGTCGTCCTGTAATTCCAGGCGGCCTCGCACAGCACTGTGCGCGCGAGTGAACTACCGGCTTTGGTAATTCCTCTGGGCCGGATAGTGCTGCCACTGCTGTGTTCCCCCGGTGCCAGCCCAAAATAGGCTACAAGTTGGCGCGGATGGGCAAACCGCGCGAAGTCGCCGACCTCGGCGATGATCGTCGCGGCAACTACCGCCCCAACGCCTTTCAGCGCCTGCAGGGCAGTCATTAGCTTCGACCAGGGCGAATTTTCCAGAACCTGCGAGATCTGCTTCTCGAGCTCGACTTTGCGGCGCTCCTCGTACTCGAGCGCGTTCAGGTAGGTCTGGAACGCGATCTGCTGGGCAGGATGGCCGAATTGCCGGTTGCAGAGCCACATCCGATGGCGGTAGCTCCAGGACTTGCCCTCAAACCGAAGGTCGCAGCGCAGCAGGAAGGCCTGGATGCGGATGCGCGCACGTCTGACGTCTTGGCAAGCAGCATGACGCGCCCGAACCAAGTCTCTAAGTGCCTCGTGCAATGTGTCGGGCACCCAGATGTAGGTGAGTTCGCCAGCACGATGAAGCCGTGCCAGCGCGATCGCGTCTCGTCGGTCGTTCTTGATCCTGTCCCCGGGCTTCTGCGGTGTTAGTGAAGGTGCGCAGATGCGGCACGTAAAGCCCAGTGCAGCGAGCTGGCGCTGCACGCTGTAGCCGCAGCTACCGGCTTCGTAGACGAATTCGCATTCGCCGTGCTGACGGGCGATGCGGCGCGCAAGTTTCCCGATTGCCGTCGGCGAATTTTCAATCGTTCCAACAAACCTGACCTCGCTCTGGCGCCCGGCGTCAGCCACCGCGATGGATATGGTTGCTTTGTGCACGTCAAGGCCGACGAAAGCGTGGACCTCACTCATGACGATACCTCCCTGACTAGACCGGATCCCTTCCGGTCGCCTGCAGCATGCCGCCACAGGGTCAGCCAAGGCCATGTCATCTGGCCGCCGATCGTCGATGGCGCGATGACGCTCACGCCGGCGCAGTTCTTGGTGCTGATCGAGGCGATGGATTGGCGGCGCACCATAGCACCGCCGCCGCCGGCCCAACCAATGCTGGTGTGACAGGACACCGATTCTCCTTCGATTCTGGTTCGGCGCATTTGGTCCTGGTACTATCCGGCATGTCGCTCGCCACGGCCGAACTGCCGACCGATCCCGACGCCCTGCGCGCCTTCGCCTTGGCTTGCCAGGGCGAACTGAGGGCCGCGCAGATGGCCATGCAGGTGAGGGCGCTGGAGATCGAGAAGCTCCGCTTTCAGATCGCCAAGCTGCGTCGGATGCAGTTTGGCCGCTCCTCGGAGCGGATCACGTGCCAGATCGAGCAACTGGAACTGCAACTGGAGGAGCTGGAGACCGGCGAGGCCGAGGATATCGCCCGCGCCGAAGCCAGCGAACCCGCAGTCCCGAGCGCGGTGCGGGCAAAACCGAAACGCAAACCGCTCCCCGATCACCTGCCCCGGCAGGAGGTCGTGCATCAACCCGCCGGTGACGATGCGTGCATCTGTCCCGCCTGTGGCGGCGGCATGGAGCAGCTCGGGGAGGACGTGACCGAGGTGCTCGATTATGTGCCGGGCACTTCCAGGTGATCCGGCACGTTCGGCCGAAATTTGCCTGCCGTGCGTGCGATGCAATTACCCAGGCGCCCGCTCCGGCCATGCCGACGCCGCGCAGCAGGGCCACGCCCGCCATGCTGGCGCATCTGCTGGTCGCGAAATACTGCGATCACCTGCCGCTCTATCGGCAGTGCGACATCTACGCCCGGGAGGGTCTGGAACTCGATCGCTCGACACTGTGCGACTGGGTCGGACAGGCCGCCTGGCTGCTGGACCCGATCGTGGCCGCCGTTCGCGCGCATGTCTTCGCCGCTGAGAAAATCCATGGCGACGACACGACGGTCCCCGTTCTGGCACCCGGCCTCGGTCGCACCAAGACCGGGCGGCTCTGGGTCTATGTGCGCGATGATCGACCGTATTGCGGCGGCGCCCCGCCGGCGGCGGCCTACTTCTACAGCCCCGACCGCGGCGGCGCGCACCCTGCGGCCCATGGCGACCTTCACCGGCATGCTGCAGGCGGACGGCTATGCCGGGTTCGAAAAGCTCTATGGTCCGGCCCGTATCAAGCCCGGTCCGATCACCGAGGTGGCGTGCTGGGCGCACACCCGCCGCGGCTTTTTCGACGAGTGGGAGCACCACAAATCCCCAACCGCCAGGCAGGCGCTGGATCGCATCGCCGCCATCTATGCCGTCGAGGCGCGTGCCGCCTTGGCCCCTCTGCCCGAGCGCGTGGAACTGCGACGCGAGGCGGCACCTCTGCTTGATGCCTTCTTCGACTGGGCTGATGCGACGGTCAGCAAGCTGTCGGCAAAGTCGACGCTGGCGGACGCATTCCGCTATGCCATCAACCGCCGCGAAGCTCTGTCCAGGTTCATCGCCGACGGGCGGCTGGTGATGGACAACAACATCGCCGAGAACGCCATGCGCTGCATCGCTGTGGGCAGGAAGAATTATCTCTTCGCAGGTTCGGATGCCGGCGGTGACAGGGCGGCATCCGTCTACACCCTCGTCCAGACGGCGAAGCTCAACAGCGTCAACCCTGAGGCATACTTGCGTGACACTCTGGCGAAGATTGCCGAAGGTCATCCAATCAACCGGCTCGATGATCTGATGCCGTGGAAAGCGCCGGCACCAACCTGACGCTGCTACGAAACGACGTGGTGTGGTCTGCAAGAGCCCAGCGAAATCAGCCACCCAGCGGCCATCGGCCGAGACAGGCATATTGTCCCTGACCGCGCAGGCTGTGCACAAGGACGAATTCACATACCGTCCAGCTGACAGCATCGATGGCCTGTTCGGCAACGCAGCGATCATCATACAACAGAGTAACGTGCGGCTCATGCTGCGACTTCACCCAGCGCCCGAGGCCGACTCTCTGCAATGCCGCGCCAAGATGCTCATGCAGGACCATCAATCCGACGACGCCGTCCCCTCCTCGCAGCACAAACGGCCGATTGCCCGATCTACCGCTGAAACTCACCGCACGATCGAACGCCACGTCGAACGGTGACATCACGACTGACGCCGCAGCTTCACACGCCGCTGTGGTGATGCCGCGCGGAAGGCCTACATAGCAGCCAATATGATGAAGCGAGACATGCAACCGCTCGATCAAAATCGGTCTGCCCTTCAACCCATGTACCCGGCGTTGAGACTCTATGAGTTGCGAAATATTCACCGCTGCAATCTCGTCAGGGAAAATCGCAAAAAACAACCCGTCCGCCGGTTGCCGAGCCGAGTCCAGACCAACAAACGATAACTGCTCGCCCACCCGCCGCCTGCTTCTCTCACCCTCGTAAAACGCCAACATCGTCAAAAATCCCGTTCAAATGACAAAGTCAACGCCATCTGATCAGACTTCCAAAAGCTCAAAAGGCGGTGTCCACCGGACGCTTACCGATGAACCGACGGACTACCATTTTGAAGCGGCTCTGCGCAGCCCGTGGCGGAAGTTCGGGAACTGGCTGGCAATCCCCGACGATGAGCTTCAGCTTTGGGACGAGATCCACCATGAGTTGCCCATTAGGACTGAGAGCCTCGCCGATTGCGTCGTGCCAACGGACCGACTCTTCTTCATTCTTCGCGAGGAGCGGATGGAGGAGGCTCTGGATGGCTTGCGCGAAAGTAGCATAGGGAATGTCCCGCTTGTTCTGGTCGAACTTGCCTGACGCGAAAATGCCTCGGGGCGGGACGAGCGGCCTGTGGAGCTCGTTGACAACGGAGGACTTTCCAGCGCCCGAGTAGCCGGACACAAGAACGAGTTCAGGTCTGCCGCCACTTACGACACGGTGGAAGGACGCCAGCAGGGTTTTGATTTCGGACGTTCGCCCGTACAGTCTCTCGGGAGTCAGCGGCCGGTCCGGCTGGTCACACTTGCCAAGCGGAAACTCGTCGATGCAGCCATGAGTTTCCCATTCCTTGAGACACCGCCGAAGATCACCCTCCAGGCCCGCTGCCGTCTGGTATCGCTCTTCGGCCGTCTTGGCTAGCAACTTCATAGTGATGGCCGAGACTGGACCAGGGATGTTTAGCACACGCTCGGCGGGGCGCACTGGTTGTCTGGCAATATGGCAATGCACCCAATCCATGGGATCGGTTGCCGTGAAGGGCAGCGATCCGGTCAGGATCTCGTAGAGAGTGACGCCGAGCGCGTACAGATCGCTGCGGGAGTCGATCGAGCGGTTCATGCGTCCAGTCTGCTCTGGCGCCATATAGGCGAGCGTGCCGGCAATGAACTCCGGCGGCTCAGGCGACTGGCGTTCGCGGGGAAGGCGTGACGCGATTCCAAAGCCCGTCAACCAGGTTTTGCCATTCGCGGCATTCACGAAGACGTTGGAAGGTTTGATATCCTTGTGGATGAGGCCGCACTCATGGAGGCCACGCAGCGCGGCTGACAGCCCGATGGCGATGCGCAGGAACTGGCCGACCTCCATTGGCGAACCGGCCAGGTCATGCAATGGCTCGCCGCTGGGAAATTCGAGGATCAGCATGGTTCGCCCGGATTCACGCGCGAGCTCCAACGGCCGTAACGCCCCCGCGCCGTCGAGATGGTTCCTCAGTCCGAATTCGTCCACCAGACGCGCGACGCTGCCGGGTGCCTCCGGATCTCCGGCGGCAAGCACGGCCAAGCGTGCGGACTTCCGGCCATCGGCATCGTGGTGCCAACTTCTGCAGAAGATGCGTTCGCGGTCCTGCCACAGGACTTCAAGGGGGCTATTCTCCCGGGTAGCGGGAGTGCTCCACGATGTGCTCATTGCCGGGCGATGCCAGGTCAATCACAGCGAGAAGGATATTAGTCGCATCTCTGTCCTGCCGCGCGGGCGCGCTCCTCAGCATTCGTCCAAAACGCAGCCGCATTGCGCGGTGACGCCACCCTATGCCGTAAGCCAAGGTCATGCCAGCCTTTGGACAGGTTGGCCGGACTCACCAGCATCGGGTCAAGATCACACCGCCCGATCGGTCGCTTCGCGCGGGGCTACTCAGCCACTCCGTCGCCTGCTATCAGACTTGCGTCCAAGCGCCACCGATTTGGCGACACGAGACAGACGCTCATCGCGCTGCGGAACCCATCCTCTCCTCGCCAAATTGCGCAACGCGCTACCGGCCGGATTACGTGACTATGCCAGTGTGAGTGTCTCAATGATCGTGACCAGCTTTCCACGCCGCGTTCGCTGCATCGAGCACACGCTGATCCCCTTGCGGGACGGTACGAAACTGGCCGCGCGCATCTGGTTGCCGGAAGACGCAGAGCAGAACAAGGTGCCAGCGATTCTCGAATACCTTCCCTATAGGAAGCGCGACGGCACCTATGAGCGCGATGCCCTGACCCATCCGTACCTGGCCGGCTACGGATACGCTGGCGTGCGCGTCGATATCCGCGGCAGCGGGGAATCGGATGGCCTTCTGCGGGACGAATATGCCCAGCAGGAGCAGGACGACGGGATGGAGGTCATTGCCTGGCTGGCCGCGCAGCCCTGGTGTACCGGCTCGGTCGGCATGATGGGCATCTCCTGGGGCGGGTTCAATGCATTGCAGGTCGCGGCGCGGCGGCCACCGGCTTTGAAGGCGATCGTCACAATCTGCTCGACGGACGATCGTTATCGTGACGATGTGCATTACATGGGCGGCGCGCTATTGACTGCGAAGTTCGGCTGGGCCGGCTTTTTCTTCTCCGCCATGTGCCACCCGCCTGATCCCATGTTGGTCGGCGACCGCTGGAAATCCATGTGGCTGGAGCGTCTGCACAACGTGCCGTTGTTCCTGGAAACATGGCTGCGCCATCAGCGGCGCGACGGCTACTGGCGGCACGGATCGGTGTGCGAGGACTATGGTGCCATCGCCTGTCCCGTGTATGCCGTGGGCGGTTGGACCGACGGCTATACCAACGCAATTCCGCGCCTTCTTGAACACCTTACTGTCCCACGCAAAGGCCTGATCGGCCCCTGGGCGCACGCCTATCCGCACTTCGCGTTGCCCGGCCCGCAGATCGGCTTTTTGCAGGATATGCTGCGCTGGTGGGATCATTGGCTGAAGGGCGTCGACACCGGCGTCATGGACGAACCTATGTTGCGAGTCTGGATGACGGGCAGCGTAGAGCCCGCACGTTATCATGAGACGCTGACGGGTCGCTGGGTCACCGAGCCTTCGTGGCCGCCACCATGCGTGACACCGCAGCGCCTGTTCATCACCGACGGCGGATTGCAGGCGGACAACGCGCCCCTCACGCCGCGCCCGCTATGCTCGGCACAGACCGTCGGCCAAACCGCCGGAAGCTGGTGCCCCTTCGGTCGCGGTCCGGACCAGGCCGGCGATCAGCAGGCGGACGATGCACGGTCGCTGATATTTGAAACCGGACTGCTTGATACGGCGATCGAGATTCTCGGTGCAGCGATCGTCACACTCGATATCGCAGCGGACAGCCCGATTGCGAACCTGGCTGTCCGGCTATGCGACGTCCACCCGTCAGGACATTCGCTCCGCGTCAGCTACGGGATGCTCAACTTGGCGCACCGCGACAACTCGGAGACGCCCACCCCACTCAAGCCCGGACGCTGCTATCAGGTGCGTGTTAAGCTCAATGATGCGGGCGTGATATTTCCCGCGGGTCACCGGGTAAGGCTGGCGCTGTCGACCAACTACTGGCCGATCATCTGGCCGAGCCCCGAGGCCGCCACCGTGACCATTTTCGGCGGAACGCTCGATCTGCCCGTCCGGGCTTCCAGCGCCGCGGACACGCTATTGCCGCCCCTGCCTGATCCGGAGACCGCAGCACCTGAGCGGACAACCGTCATCCGTCCCGGTGTCGTGCGGATCGACCGCCTCAATCTTGAACTCGGCACGCAAGGTAACTTCGCGTTTCATGTCGACGACGGCGACCCGCTCAGTGCCGTCGCCGAAATGCATCAAACGGAGAGTGTGGCACGCGACTTGTGGCAAGTGCGAACCGAGATTCGCATGCGCTTGTCCTGTACGCGAGATGCATTCCTGCTGTGGGCGACGATGCAAACCTGGGACGGCGAGGACAGCGTCTGTCGTCGAGAGTGGGACGTTGCCATCCAGCGCGACCACGTTTGAAATGGCGGAGGTTTGGAATGCGGAACGTGAAAAGCCCGCCTTTGAGCGCTGTGTTCGTGCTGGGCTTTACGGTCGTTCTCCTCGCCAGCACGGTCACGGGGCCGGTGGCGGCCAAATCGTGGAAGACGGTGCGGATCGGCACTGATGCCACCTATCCGCCATTCGAAAGCATCGATGCCATGGGCGAGATTGTCGGTTGGGAGATCGATTACGGCAAGGCGCTGTGCGCGAGGATGCAGGTGACCTGCACGTTCCAGAACCAGGACTGGGACGGCATCATCCCCTCGCTGCTCGGTGGCAAGTTCGACGTCATCCTATCCGGCATGAGTGTCACGCCGGCGCGCCAGAAAAAAGTGCTGTTCTCGGATCTCTATCATGCCGCTCCCCCAGTCTTCGTGGGATCCGTTGCCGACAAGAACAACGATGTTTCCCCTGCTGCACTGAAGGGCAAAGCGATCGGCGCCCAGTCCTCCGCCATCTTCGCCGACTACCTAGCAAAGTATTACAGGGACTCCGAAATCAAGCTGTATCCGGCAGGCGACGAGCCAAACATCGACCTTGCGAATGGCCGACTGGACTACGTCGTGAATGATAGCGTGGCTGAGGAAAGCTTCATCGAGAAGAGCGGCAACGGTTGCTGCCGGATCGTCGCCACGATCAGACGCGACCCGGCAATTTTCGGTCCCGGCGTCGGGGCGGCGTTTCGCGAGGAAGACACCGATCTGTGCGTCATGTTCAATCACGCGATTGCCGCGCTGTTCGCTGACGGGACATACGACAGATTGGCAAAGCAGTATTTCAAGGTCGACGTTCGCCCCGATGCGGGGCGGTAGTTGGGCCGAGAGTTCGAAGGGCCTCGGCGTCATCGCGCTAGGCTCAGGACCCTTTACGCGGCTCGGCGCGGTGTGATTCTAAGCGGATCGGAGGTGTCCAATGTCCGATCTGATCTTGCTTTCGCGCGCCCACATGCGTCGCATCGAACCGTTTTTCCCACGTTCTCGGGGCCTGGTGCGAGTGGATGATCGCCGAGTGATCAGCGGGATTATCTATGTCATCCGACACGGTCTGCAATGGAAGGACGCACCACGCGGCTACGGGCCACACAAGACGCTCTACAATCGCTTTATTCGCTGGAGCCGGCTTGGAGTGTTCTCACGTATCTTCGCGGCCCTCGCCGCCGAGGCGGGCTTACCCGAGAGGCTGATGATCGATAGCACCCACCTCAAGGCGCACCGCACCGCTGCCAGCCTGCTGCAAAAGGGGGTCCTGTTCGCTGTATCGGCCGCACCAAAGGCGGCCTGAACTCCAAACTCCATGCCGTTTGCGACGGACAGGGCCGCCCGGTGGCGCTATTGCTGACCGAAGGCCAGATGAGCGACCACAAAGGAGCAGCCTTGCTCCTGCCCACCTTGCCTCCTGCGCGTGAACTGCTCGGCGACCGCGGCTACGACAGCAACCGCTTCCGAGCTGCGCTGACCGAACGCGGCATCACCCCCTGCATTCCGTCAACCAAAAGCCGCAAGATCGCCTTGCCCTACGACAAGATGCTGTATCGCCAGCGCCATCGAATCGAAAACGCCTTCTGTCGCATCAAGGACTGGCGCCGCATCGCGACACGCTACGACCGATGCGCACACGCCTTCTTCTCAGCCATTTGCATCGCCGCTACCGTCATCTTCTGGCTCTGATACAGAGTCCTGAGCCTAGAGGGTGCTATGTACTTTTGGGAGGCTCGGGTTTAATGGGGATGGATGTGCCCCGCCCCGTCTCGCAAGCCCTATCCGTCCGACGTCAGTGACGACGAATGGTCGCTTGTGGTCCCGTATCTGACCCTGATGACCGAGGCGGCCCCGCAGCGCGATCACTCCATGCGGGAGCTGTTCAACGCCCTTCGCTACGTGATCCGCTATGGCATCGCCTGGCGCGCCATGCCGAACGACTTCCCGCCCTGGGCTGCGGTGTATCAGCAGTCCCAACGCTGGCTGGCAGCGGGATGTTTCGAGACACTGGCGCAGGACTTGCGGGCATTGCTGCGGCTGGCCTCCGGCCGATCGGAGGAGCCGACGGCGGCAATCATCGACAGTCGCACGCTGCGCTCGACGCCGGAGAGCGGCACTCGCGCCGGCTATGACGGTGCCAAGCGCAAGCGTGGGTCGAAGGTGCATATGGCCGTCGACACGCTCGGCCACTTGCTCGCCCTGCACGTCACGCCGGCCGATGTCGGAGACAGGGTCGCGGTCGGGCGTCTCGCCGCCGATATCCAGGATGCAACCGGCGACAGCGTGAGGCTTGCGTATGTCGATCAGGGCTACACCGGCGAGGCGGCCGCCCATGCCGCCGCAGCCGAGGGGATTGCCCTTCACGTCGTCAAACTTCCGGAAGCAAAGCGCGGATTCGTCCCCCTGCCCCGACGCTGGGTGGTGGAACGATCCTTCGCCTGGGCTACACGCTGCCGTCGACTGGTCAAGGATTACGAGCGCTACGCCGCAACACTCGCCGGCTTCCATGTCATCGCTTTCGTCGGATAAATGCTCAAGCACGCCGCAGACCTGATGCAAAGTGCATAACACCCTCTAGAGCCTGTCCGTCTCAAGATGAGGCATATCCGGCATGGTGAATATAGCGTTCGCACTCGGCGGGGGTGAACTCGTCCGACAGTGAGCCGATGCGGTGCCAGAAGGCTGCTATCGAGCGCTCATCGGCTTTGCGCAGCAAGGTCTTGAGCTTGGCAAAGATCATCTCGATCGGGTTGAGGTCGGGACTGTAGGGCGGCAGGAACAGCAGGTGAGCGCCGGCGTCTCGTATGGTGCGGCGCACGGCCTGGCTTTTATGGCTGCCCAGGTTGTCGAAGACGATGATGTCACCGGGGTGGAGCGTGGGCACCAGGAACTGCTTGACCCAGGACTGGCACAGGGACCAGTTGATCGGCCAATCGAACACGCAGGGTGCGGTGATCCCGCTCGCGCGCAACCCGGCCAGGAACGTCATCGTCGACCACCGGACTAACGGGACTGCTGCGAGCAGGCGCTTGCCGTATGTGGCCCAGCCGCGGGTGCGTGTCATGTTGGTCTTGGCCCAGGTCTCATCGACGAAGATCAGGCGATTCGGATCAATCCGGCCCTGATATCGCTTCCATCGCTCGCGTTTGCGGGCGACGTCAGGCCGGTCGCGCTCGGCCGCCCGCAGGCTTTTTTTGAAGGTCAGGCGCGCCTTGCGCAGGAAACGCCAGACCGCGTCGTTGCTGACCTTGACGCCCCACTCGGCCAGCTCGGCGCGCAGGCCATGCACGATCGCATCCGGCGCGGCCGCAATTCGGGCGAGCAACCAATCGCGCTCGGCAAGCAGCACAGCGTGACGAACCCCGCCCATTGGCTTGGGCGCGCAAGCGCCAGAGGTCCGCTGGCGATCGACCCAACGCACGACGGTGGCCGGCCCAAGATCGAAAAGCTTGGCAACGGCGCGGCGGAATTGGCCAGCCTCCACGGCAGCCACAACGCGTTCACGCAGATCCATCGAGTGGGCTTTGGTCATCGCTGCTGGCCTCCATCCCAGCCAACAGCTCGAATCGGATTTCAACGCGCGCCGGAATCCCTTGATTCACTCAGAAGCGGACAGGCTCTAAATGCGCACCACGTCCGTCTCGGAAACGCCGTCGGGCGGGCGAAGGCTATCGCCTGCCGATCGTCCCTAGCTGTTTGATCCCGGGCTTTGATGGAGCAGTCTTTTCGCGCGAGTGGAAGGAAGCGCTATGGGCCAAGTTCTGCATGGGAGCGCCACAACGACAGAGGCGGTCCGTCGAGCGATACAACATAGTCAAGAGAGCCTAAGGTCTCTGGCAAAGCGCTACGGGATCAACCAGAAAACGGTCGCCAAGTGGAAGCGCCGGACCTCGGTGGCCGACATCCCGACCGGGCCAAAGGATGCAAGGTCGACGGTCCTATCCCTCGCGGAAGAGGCCATCGTCGTCGCCTTCCGCAAGCATACGCTGCTGCCGCTCGACGACTGCCTCTATGCCCTGCAGCCGACCATCCCCGATCTGACCCGTTCGTCGTTGCATCGCTGCCTTCAGCGCCATGGCGTCTCGCAGCTGCCGCAGGTCGAAGGCGAGGCATCCGCAAAGCGGAAGTTCAAAAGCTACCCGATCGGCTACTTCCATATCGACATCGCCGAGGTCCGAACCGCCCAGGGCAAGCTCTACTTGCTCGTGGCGATCGACCGCATATCCAAGTTTGCCTTCATCGAACTGCACGAGAAGGTCGCCAGAAGGACTGCGGCCGACTTCCTCCGCCACCTCATCGCAGCGGTCCCATACAAAGTCCACACAGTGCTGACCGACAACGGCACGCACTTCACATCGCCAGGCAACACCGCATCAGCCGCACCTGACATCAAGGCCGCGATCGAGGCCGGAGAACGCTTCTGGGCGCATGCCTTCGAATACGCATGCGCCCAGCATGACATCGATCATCGCCTGACCAAACCAAAGCACCCGTGGACCAACGGTCAAGTCGAGCGAATGAACCGAACTCTCAAGGACGCCACCGTCAAACGCTACTTCTATGAAACCCACGATGAGCTGAAACGCCATCTCGCCGACTTCATCGCAGCCTACAATTTCGCCCGGCGCCTGAAGACGCTGAAAGGCCTCACCCCTTATGAATGCATCTGCAAAACCTGGACGAACGAGCCGCGCGGATTCATCCTCAATCCGCTCCATCAAATGCCGGGACTAAACACCTAGCCACCGCGGCGCGCCAACCGTTCCGCCGCGGCGGCGATCTCCGGCACCGACAGGCCGACATAATCGAGCACGTCGGCAGCGGTGCGGCCGCTCTTGGGGATGCGCCGCACCCCGAGGCTTTCCACGGTGACCGGCGCCGCAAGCGCGGCCGCCACCTCGGCCAACTCGCTGCCGAGTCCGCCAACGTAATTGTCCTCGACTGCGAGCACCGCGGCGCGCGCATTCCGTGCCATGTCCAGGATCGGGTCGGCATCGAGCGGCAGGGCATAGGCGTCGACCACCGCGGCGGAGACGCCGTGTCCCTCGAGTACGGCGGCCGCATCGAGGCAGGAATGGACGAGATAACCCGATGCCGCCAGCACAACCGCGGGCGCTCCGGCTGGCCGGCGCACCACCTTCGAGCCGTGCATCGGAAATGTCTCGTCGTCGCCGTAGAGTACCGACAGATCGCCCCGGACCGCGCGCAGATAGGCCGGCCCGTCATATTCCGCCATGGCCAGCACAAGCTTGTATGCGCTCATCGCGTCCGACGGCGTCAGCACCACGAGCGATCGGCCCTGGGCGTCCTTGGTGTGCGAGAGCGCGCGCGCGAAGGCGACATCCGCCAAAGCCATCTGGCTCGGCCCGTCGGCCGCGAGCGTCACGCCGACATGCGTGCCCACAAGCTTAATGCGTGCCCCGCCAATGATCGCCATCTCGATCTGGTCGAAGGCGCGTTCGAGAAAGCGGCCGAACGTGCTCACGAACGCGATCTTGCCGGCGGCCGACAAACCGGCTGCCACCGACACCATGTTCTGCTCGGCGATTCGCGCCTCGAAATAGCGATCGGGATGAGCTTTGGCGAAGGTTTCGGCATAGGTCGAATTCTTCACGTCGGCGTCGAGCGCCACCACCGCCTCGTTGGCGTCGCCCAGCGCCCCGAGCGCCATTCCGTACGCGCGGCGCGGCGAAATCTTCTTCGCCGATGCCAACGCCGGAACCTTGCCTATCGCCGCGCCGAAGCCCACCGGCACGTGTGAGGCTGCCCGCGCCGCTGGCGCCGCAGGGGGCGGCGCGATCTCGAGGGCGGCGAAGTCGTGTGCCCCGATATCGGTGACGCCCAGCTGCCGCGCCGTCGCATCAAGCTCGGCGAGCACGGCCGCGAGCGCCTCGGGTTTCACCGGCGTGCCGTGATGGCCGGGGCCGCCGAGGCTCGGTACGCCCCATCCTTTGACGGTGCGCGCAATCACCGCGAGCGGCCGCGCCTCCTCAGTTATGCGGAGCGCGCGTTCGATCGCCGCCGGATCGTGGCCGTCGATGATTTCGGTCCGCGCGCCGAACGCCGCCGCCTTCGCCGCGAGATGCTCCCAATCCTGCGCCGACGAGACATAGTCGCTCTGGCCCAGCGTGTTGCAGTTGAAGATGGCGACGACCCCGCCAAGGCGTTGGTCGGCGCAGAAATCCATCGCTTCCCAGATCTGTCCTTCGCGCGACTCACCGTCGCCCATCAGACAGAAGATACGCTTCGGCACGCTGTCGACCCGCGCCGCGCACGCTAGCCCCGCCGCCACCGACAGACCCTGTCCCAGCGACCCGGTCGCAGCGTCGAAGAATGGAAAGCCAAGCACCGGATTGGGATGGCCGTCGATCGGCGACCCGATCTCGCGCAGCGTCATCAGGTCGCGCTCCGTCATCGTGCGGCGCTGGCCCTCGGGTCCGAACGCGACGCCGAGGTCGGTGCATGCGGCATAAAGGATCGGCACCGCGTGCCCTTCGCTCAGCACTAGCCGGTCGGAGCCCGGGTTGCCCGGATCGGCCGGCGCCCAGCGCATCACGCGGTACATAAGAACCGTAACGAGGTGCGCAAGCGACAGCGCCGTCGTCGGATGGCCGCTTCCCGCCGCCGTCGTGCCGCGGATCGCGAGCCGTCCCAAATCGATTGCCTTGGCATGAAGGAGTTGCGTGAGATCGGTCATCTGTTTTTCTCTCTCAATTCCTACACGAACTGCCGGGCTGGGGGGAGGTTTCACGGCAACCAAAAGGCGAAACAAGGGGGACGCATTGATCGACTATCTGCCGTCCCTGGGCGTCACCTCCCTCAGTTCGCCCGTTGCCAAGTCGAATACGAATCCGCGAATCACCACCTTCGAAGGAATCCACGGGTGTGACTTGAGCTTCAGCACCTGCTTTTGTGTCGCCAGATTCACGTCGGTGTAGAAATGGAATTTATCGGGCGCGACTGCCCAAACGCCGCATTGTGTGTGGAGGTGTTTCTCGAACTCCTCCTCCGAGAACATTTCCATTCCGCATCCGGTGTGTCCGACGATCATGATCTCTCGCACGCCCAGAACATGAATCGAGAACATGAGTGACCGCACCACATCTTCCGTTGCTGCCGTTCCGACGTTGCGAATCACATCCGCATCGGCGGGTTTGATGTCCAGCCATTCGAGCAGTTGGTTCAGACGTGGGTCCATGCAAGTAAGGATTGCAACCTTCGGCGCCGGCTTGTTGGCCAGCGAAGGATCATGCTGCCGTGCCGTCTTACGGCTTGCCGCAATCGCGCGTTCGATCAAGCTCATTTGGACTCTCCTAAATCGCGTTGTAAGCCTGGGGCTGGCGTTTTCGGCACCGCGTCGTGTAACCTCAGCTTATGCGGATGCAAATGTCTCCTGTGTCCGCTGCAATCTGTTCTCAAAGTTCCGAGGATGACCTCTGGCTTTAACTAACATTGCCTGCCGTGGGATTGACTACAATTGCACGAAGGTATTGATCGATGCCTTCGTCTGGTGGAACTGCCGCCGCGTTATGACTCACTATCGCTTGCGGCCATCGGAAAGGCCGACAATGCACCGACGGCACTACTCGTAGCCGCCACCGCGGACTTTCCCGCGGAATACCCAGTAGGACCAAGCGGTGTACATCAGGATGACAGGCAGCAGGACCAGTGTGCCGATCAGCAAGAACGCTTGCGTGCTGGGCGAAGAAGCGGCCTCCCACAGCGTGTAGTGGCGAGGGACGATCATCGGCCACAGGCTTAAGGCGATGCCGAGATAGGACATCAGGAACAGCCCCATGGCCGCAGTGAACAACGCGGCGTCGCCGCCCCACCCGCTCAAGGCACGCCAAGCGGCATAGGCGATGGCCGCGGTCACGATTGGCACGGGCGCCAGCAGCACAGCGTCTGGCCACGAGAACCAGCGCCGCGCGATGCCTGCGTCCGCAACGGGCGTCCATATGCTTACGACCATGATTGCGACGAGCACGCCGATCAGGCAGGGCCGGGCCGCCCGCCGGGCCCAGGCTTGCAGCTCCCCGTCCGTCTTGATGACCAGCCAGCCGGCTCCGAGCAGCGCATAGCCGAACACGAGAGCGACGCCGGTCAGAACCGAGAACGGCGTGAGCCAATCCCACGATGTTCCCGTGAATGCGCGTCCCTGCACCGCGAAGCCTTGGATGAAGCTGCCAAGGACGGCGCCCTGTGCAAAGGCTGCGAGCGCAGAGCCGACCGAGAAGCCGCGGGACCAGAACCGCTCCAGCCAGGGTTGGCTGAACCGGAACTCAAAGGCGACGCCCCGGAACACCAGCGCCAGCAGCATCAGCAGAATGGGGAAGTAGACCGCCGGGATTATAATGGCGAAGGCCTGAGGAAATACCGCCAGCAGCGCTAAGCCACCGAGGATCAGCCAGGTCTCGTTGCCGTCCCAGACTGGGGTGATCGTTTTCATCACCCGGCCCCGCTCATCTTTCGGAACGAAGCGCCAAAGGATGCCCACACCTAGATCGAACCCGTCAAGCAGCACGTACAGGAAGACGCCGAGCGCGATGATCGCCGTCCAGATCGGCACCAGGTCGAAAGTTCCGTCGCCCATCTCTCACTCCGCCGGCATCGTGGTGAAGGGTGCCTGCGGCAGCAGGCCCGTTGTCGGTGAAGGCCCTTCCACCGCGGCGCAGCCTTGGCGGACGATGCGGGCCATCACGGCGACGCCCGCCGGGTACATCGCCAGATAGACCGCCATGTAGGCCAGCAGCGACCACATCACGTCCGGGCCGGTGAGCGAGGGAGAGACGGAACTGGCGGTGCGCAGCAGGCCGTAAACGGTCCAGGGCTGGCGGCCCACCTCGGTCACCGTCCACCCTGCCAGCACCGCGACAAAGCCGAGCGGCGCCATCGCCTGGCAAAGCCGCAGAAACCACGCCGCCTTGAAGCTGCGGTCCCGCCAATACAGCCACCATCCAAGGGCCACGACGCCGAGCATGGCAAAGCCGATGCCCACCATCACCCGGAATGCGAAAAACACCGGCCCCACGGGCGGCCGCTGGTCGGCCGGGAAGTCCTCGAGTCCCTGCACGGCGCCGTGGAGCGAATGCGTCAGGATCAGGCTTCCCAGGTAAGGCACTTCCACCGCATCGGCGTTGCGCTGCTGTGCCTCCTCGGGAATCGCGAAAATCGTGAGCGGCGCGGGTGACGCCGTCTCCCAACGCCCCTCGATCGCAGCGAGTTTGGCCGGTTGGTGTTCACGCGTATTGAGGCCCTGCAGGTCGCCAAGAAAAATCTGCAAAGGCACGAACACGGCCAGGAACCCCAGCGCCATGATCATCATGCGCCCACCCTCGTCCTTGCTTGTGCCGCGGAGTACGAGGGTTGCGCCCACACCGAGCACAACGAAGCCGGTCGTCACGTAGAACCCGGTGACAGTGTGCGTAAGGCGGAACGGAAAAGACGGGTTGAATACAATGGCGAACCAGTCGGTGGGATAAAAACGACCGTCACGCACCGCGTAGCCAGCGGGCGTCTGCATCCAGCTGTTGGCGGCAAGGATCCAGAACGAGGACATCAGGGTGCCGACGGCAACCATGCAGGCAGCGAGGAAATGTGCCCAACGCGGCACGAGGTGACGACCAAACAGCAAAATCCCCAGGAATGTGGCCTCCAGAAAGAAGGCCATCAGATCCTCATACGCCATCATCGGGGACAAAACGTTGGCCGTGGCGTCCGAGAAGCGCGACCAGTTCGTGCCGAATTGGAAAGGCATGACGATCCCCGTCACGACCCCCATGCCGAAGGCGACAGCAAAGATCCTAATCCAGAAGCGGGATATGCGCATCCAGATTTCGCTTCCGAGGAAGAAGAACAGCCCTTCCAGCACGGCGATGTATGACGCCATGCCCACCGTGAATGCCGGCAGAAGGATGTGCCAACCAATTACCCAAGCCCACTGCAAGCGCGATAGAAAGAGTGGATCAAGCATCACGAATGCCCTCCCTCAAGTGGGGTCGTTCCTCAGAACACCAGTTCAGTGCCTCGCGGGACGAGGTTGTGCGGGCTCGATGAGTTTGACGGCCACTAAGCTCGTTCCCAGTGGGATCGACCACAATTGGACGAAGGTGTCGGTCGATGCCTTCGTCCGACGGACCTCCCGCGGTGTTGTGACTCACTATTGCCTACGGCGTCAGCCTTTAGGGCGCTGGTTCCGGTAGGGGGACCAGGTCATCCAGGATCACGGGTATGAACTCAGCGACCGTGGGATGGATGTGCATGGCGCGCGTGAGTACTGTATAGGGCGCCTTTGCGTACATGACGTCGAGCACACAATGGATGACCTCGTCGCCGCCAATGCCCAGAAATGCCGCACCCAGGATTTCCTTTGTGTCGGTATCGACCAGGATTTTCATGAAACCCTCGGTCTCGCCCTTTTCAAATGCCCGGGACACATCCTCCATGGCGATCTTGCCGATCAGTGCGCGGCGCCCACTTTTGCGAACGTCCGCTGACGTCATTCCGGCTCGGCCCAATGGCGGATCGGTGTAGAGCGCATGGGCAGGAATGCGATCGCTCACGCGTCGGTGCTCGCCAGCAAACAGATTGGCGGCGACGATCTCGTAATCGTTCCAGGAAGTGTGGGTGAAGGCACCGCGGCCGTTGCAATCGCCGAGCGCCCAGACCCCGACCGCGCTGGTGCGGAGCCCGTCATCGACAGTGATGTATCCGCGCGCGTCTCGGTTGACGCCTGCGCGTTCGAGACCGAGATCGTCCGTGTTAGGCCGACGCCCCGTTGCGACCAGCAAGTTCGAGCCGCGGATCTCCGAGATGCCATCGCAATCGACGGTCATGACGATATTGTCGCCTTCCTTGCGGACGCGGAGGCATTTCGCATTCACGCGAACAGACAAGCCTTCCTTTGTCAGGAATCCGGCGATCGCCTCTGATACGTCCTCGTCTTCGCGCGGAATGAGGCGCGGACCCCTCTCGATAACGGTGACCGCGCTGCCAAAGCGCCGATACATCTGGCCGAACTCCAGACCGATGTAGCTTCCGCCGAGTATCAACAGGTGGTCGGGCAGGTAGTCGACGTCCACCATTGAAGTGTTGGTGAGGTAATCGATCTGATCCAGGCCAGGGATTGCGGGCACGGCGGCACGGGCGCCGACATTGATGAAAATCCGGTCCGCGTTCAGAATCTCCGTGCCGACCTGCACCGCGCGCGGCGACACGAACCGTGCATGGCCTTCATGGACCTGGACGTTCTCCAGACTTTTGAGCGATCGCTCGACGCCACGGTTCGAAAAGCCAACGACGTAATCCTTGCGCGCTTTGACACGCTTCATATCGACCTTGACGTCGCCGGTGCTGAATCCGTAGTCGGCTCCGCGACGCGCAAGGTGGGCTGCGTGGGCGCTCGCGACCAGCGTTTTCGTGGGTGTGCAGCCGGTGTTGACGCAGGTGCCCCCGAAGCGTCCGCGTTCGATGATGGCAACTTTCATACCCGAACCCGCCAGCCGCCGTGCGAGAGGTGGTCCGGCCTGTCCGGTTCCGATGATAATCGCGTCGTAGGCTGCCATTTTTCCCTCCCGCGGGGCGAGCACAGTGGAAGCCACTACAGGTCGAGCCCAACGGCGGACCTTGGCGTTGAGCAGCAGATCAGCGCGTTGCCTTCGGCTGGCGGGTCCAACGGCTCTGGCGCGTAGGCGAGTTCGCCCTCGATCAAGCCACTTTCGCAGTTGTGGCATACGCCCGATCGGCAGGCCCAGCGCACGGGAACGGCGCAGGCTTCCGCCAATCCCAGCAGGTTGCCGAAACGGGGGTCCCAGGGAACGGCAAGGCCGCTTCGCAGGAACGTCACCATGGGTCCGCATCCCGCGGGGCCGTCAGGACGATGCGGCAAGGCCGCGGCGACGCTGGCAATGCCAGGCGTTAGAGGCGACGCGGGACCGAACACTTCGACGTGGACCCTGGGCCACGGAATGCCCCATGCCGCCAGGCCTTTCTGGAAATCGTCGAGGAAGCGGGGCGGACCACACAGATAGAAATCAGCCTCCCGGGGAATCCCGAGCTCCTGGAGCAGCTCGAGCGAAAGGTGGCCGGCTCGATCGAAGTCCTGGCCGAGCCTGTCTCCCGGCGCGGCCCGGCTGTAGGTCACGCAGCGATGGGACGCCCGGAGCGCAACAAGCAGATCGTCCGCCTCCTTGGCAAACGGATGATGTGCCCGATCGCGGGCGGAATGCAGCCACCAAACCGGCCGGGACGGCGTGGCGTTTGCAGCCGCCGCGCCATGCAACATCGCCAGCATCGGCGTGATGCCGACACCGGCGCTGACGAAGACGGCGGGCGTCGCGCCGACTGCGAGCGTGAACGATCCGCGAGGAGCGCTGATCTCCAGGCGACTGCCCGTCCGGACACTTTGGTGGAGAAAGCCGCTCGCAAGGCCATGCTCGTTCTTGACGCCAATCCGATAGGTATGAGTCCCCGGCGGCCCGCACAGCGAATAGTTGCGCGTGACGGCGGGAGCATCCGGCCTCGGCCTGATGCGGACCATGATGTATTGTCCGGGCAGTGCCGATGGCAGCGGCGAACCATCTTCGGCGGCGAGTTCGAACGATCGGACGTCCGCGCTTTCCTCGACCGAGGCAACGACCACGGCCGGACGGAAGCCACGCCACGCAAGGGGCGCCGACGCGCCGAGCCCGAGGCCGGCGTTGCCCGTTGTGCCTCCCGCTTCGGCGGCGGCGAGCAGCGCCTGCATCGAGCCTTGCCAGTCCAGGCTGAGTGCCGGAATTCGGACGGCGCGGCGCAAGGCTTCGAGAGGGTGCTCCGCCGAGTAGAGAAGGGCATCGATCGCGGCGACCGTCATGCGCTCGGGGCCGTCCATGAGCTTCTCGATGCGATCGCCGGCGCCGATCTCGCCTTCCCGTATGACGCGGAAATAAAAGCCGGGCCGGCGGTGTGCAACCAGCAGCGCGGGAATCTCCGGGTTGTTCAATCTGATGCCGACCCGGTAGCAGGTGTCGCGGGGCTGGCTGACTTCGACGACGGCGCCGCCGATCCTGAAGCGATCGCCGATGCAGACCTCGTCATCGGCGAGGCCCTCCACGGTGAGGTTCTCGCCGAAAATCCCGGCCACGAGATCCGACCGCCCAAGGTAGCTCGCCCAGTGCCGGTAGGAATTCGAGTTGGTACGCCAACAGCGCACGTTGCGCCCCGCCATGGCCGCGGAGATCGCCCTGGCCGTCGCCATCGAGATTCAGCCGGCGGGCGACAATCCGCCCGGTTACAGGCGTCTTCCAGACCGCCGTCCGAACGGTCCTGCCCTGCCACGCGACGTCCTGAGGAAGTCCGACATTGACCGAAACGATCACGCCCATCATCGAACCTCCGGTGAAGCATCTCGTCCGCGCCGGCGGACAACTTCGATATCCGCCTCGGTTCGCTCACGGACCGCGCACGGTATCCAATCCGACTCGCTCGGCGGTGACGTCGAACTCGACAAGGTCCGTCGCGAGAAGTCGGTCAATGAGTTCGACGACGCCGGCGCCACGCGTGCCTGCGGTAATGAAGGCGGCGCGTTCCTTGACCGACGGCAGGGCATTTGCGACCGCGACTGGCAGCCCCCAGACGTCAAGGAAGGCAAGGTCGTTCTCGGCATCGCCGACCCCGATGCAATTGCGCGGTGACAGACCGAGTTGCGCCAGCGCGCCGCGCAAGCCGCTCGCCTTGGTGACGCCGACCGGCAGCACCATGAGGGCGGTCTTGTTGAACGTGATCTGCAGGTTGAGGCCGAGATCACGAATTGCGCTGAGCACCTTGCCTTCGTTCTGCTCCGACGTCGCGACGACTGCTCGCCCCACCCACAGCGGCGCCACGCCAAGCTCACGCAGACGCTCGACAAAGACCGGAGGCGGCGGGTCGCTAAGCGCCCGTTCCTCATGGTTGGCCGGGTCGTACAGCAGCGCCCCGTTTTCGGCGATGACGAGATCGAACAGGTCCAGACGTGGCATGACCCGCTGGAGGTCGGTCAACTCCCGACCAGTGACCAGGATCAAACGCCGGCCGCCGCCGCGCAGCCGCTCCATAGCGGCGAGCGTCGTTTCGTCGACCACACCGTCAGCCGCGATGGTTCCGTCGTAGTCGGTCGCCAGGGCCAGATAGTGCATGTCACCCCATCCGCTCGACCCATTGCACGCGCGAAGGCCCTGGCGCGAACGGATCGCCAAAGTATTGGGTCTCGCGCGCCACCTTGCCATCCACAAACTCCATGATGCTCACCGAATGGGACGGCTGGCCGTCATAGGCGAGGATGAATTCCGTGACCCACAGGTCGCCCGTGCCAACGATCCGGCGCACCGTGAAGCGTTTGGAGTTCGGCTGAGCCGCGCGCGAGGCTTGCATGTTGTGCCGGCCCCTGATGCGCTCGCCCGATTGCGGGTATTCGAGCACTGCGTCGTCTCGGTAGATGTCGTGCTCAACGTCGAAGTCGTTTGCGTCCGACGCTGCCCAGTGGCGGTTGAGCGCCTCTCGAAGCTCATTCTCACCCATCGTCCTACTCCGATCCCACGCCTCTGCCTCCGAATGAAATTGTCGTTTCGGCGCCTGCGCCGCCAGTAGACGAAGGTATTGCCGGCAGTATGGTCCGGGTCGTGCTCGCTCACGAATTGAGAGTAACCGACACCTTCGTCCGATGGCGCTCACGCTTTCAACGCATAGAATCACGACGGTGGAGTTCATGCTCCTGTTGCTTCGCCTGGGTCTGCGCGGCTTTGCCCACTATCGAGCATAGGAAACAGATGACATGCCGCCCGACGCGACAGCCCGCGACACTCGGCTCGTCGAAGCGTCACAACCGGAGGTCACATTGCGGTCACCACCTGACCTGCGTACCGGATTGCAACGCGGTATCTGCCGCCGCTGCCCTGCATGCGGCAAGGGAGACCTTTTCTGCGGCTATCTCACGGTGCGGCCGGTCTGCAAGGCTTGCGGCAACGACAACGATCAATATCCATCGGATGACTTTGCGCCTTACGTCACGATATTCCTGGTGCTCCATTTGATGGCGCCACTCCTGTTCCTTGCAGACCGTGCCTGGGAAATGTCCATCTGGTTTGAGGGGGCGGTGGCGATTCCCATCTTCACGTTGGCGACGCTGACCTTACTGCCGTTCGCCAAGGGAGGCGTGATAGGTTTCGCCTGGGCATTCGGCGTGAAGCGTAATCCGACGATTCGATAGGCATCTTTACTCACCTCCGATCCGGGCGCCTTTCTCCGCGACCGAGCGTTTCATCATCAACACGACGGACACCAGCGCGGCCATGACAACGGCCAGCACCCAGAACACATCGAAGTAGGCGAGCGCCGATGCCTGTTGCGCGCGCAGGTTGGCGAGCGACTGCAAGACCAGTTGCTGCGCGGCGACCGGATCGCCGGTTTGCTGCAGGAACGGTGCAGTAGCCTGATCAAGGAAGGCGCGCGCAGCCGGGTTGAAAGGATCGAGCCATTCGCCAAGCCGCAGGCTGTGGAACTGGTCACGGCGCTCCTGGATCGTCTGAGCCATGGACGTCCCCACGCTGCCGCCCTCGTTGCGGAGCAGGCTCAACAGGCCGACCGCCGCCCCGCGCAGCGCGACGGGCGTATAGAGGTAAGCCGCCACGTTCGCGGGGGCGAAGCACATCGCAAGCCCGATGATCAGCACCACCCTAGGCCAGACGGCCTGCCCCGGACTGATGTCCAGGTTCATCTGCGACATCCAGTAATTCCCCGCGGCCATAGTCAGGAGACCCGCGGCGATCACCCACCGCGCATCGGCGCCGCGACCAAGCGCGCGCCCAACAATCGGCATGGTGACTACGGCGAAGAAGCCGGCCGGCGACATGACCAGCCCGGCACTCAGCGCGTCGTAGCCGAACAGCGACTGGAGCAGGGCCGGCAACGAGGTGCTGGCGGCATACAGCACCGCGTAGGCACAAAAGATGATGATGCAGCACGCGATGAAGTTGCGTCCTCGCAACGGCCGGAAATTCACCACTGGGCTTGGATGGCGCAGTTCCCAGAACACCAGCCCGGCCAGCCCCACGGCGAACAAGGTCACCAGCGTCTGCACACGCCCGAACGGATCGCCCAGCCAGTCCCATTCCTGGCCCTTGCTGAGCGTCACCTCCCAGCAGACGATGACGATGACCAGAAGCGACAGGCCGACGCCATCAAAGCTGAACGGCCGCTTCCGCAACTCCATGCGCTGTGCGATGAGGTAGTCGGGATCCCGCAGCGTGATGGCGCAGGCACCGAGGGCCAGCAGGCCGACGGGGACGTTGATCCAGAACACCCACCGCCAGGAGTAGTCGTCGGTGATCCAGCCGCCGAGCGTCGGGCCGACGACGGGCGCGATCAGCGCGGCCAGGCCGAACAGTGTCATGGCCATGCCCTGCCGCTCGACCGGAAAGGCGTCCAGCAGCACGCCCTGGCTCGACGGCTGAAGACCGCCGCCGGCAAGACCCTGGAGCACGCGGAACAGGATCAGCTGGCCGAGACTCGTGGCCATGCCGCACAACCCCGAGGCGAGCGTGAACACCGCGATGGAAAGCAGGAAATAGTTGCGGCGTCCGATATGCGCGATCAGCCAGCCGGTGATGGGCAGGATGATCGCATTGGCGGCAAGGTAGCTGGTGATGACCCACTCGCCGTCATCGACCGTGGCCGACAGGCCGCCCGCGATATAACGCAGCGCCACGACCGCGATCGTGGTGTCCAGCACCTCCATGAAGGTCGGCACCACGACGACGGCGGCGACGACCCAGGGGTTTATCGCCGCACGGGGTCGCGCATTCAGGGCCGCCGACGACGCGACCGCGCCATTCACCGCCTGGTGCCCATCGCGCTGGCCGATGGACCGGGGACCGGAGATGGCGGCGCGGAAGCCTGAGGCACATCGGTCTGCAGGAATTTCCCGGCATCGGGTCCGGTCGGCGGCTTGTTGATGTAGACGATCGGAACGACCGACGTGCCGACGAACAGCGGCGCCTGATCGGCGTTGTAATCGACAAGATCGATCCGGACCGGCAGCCGCTGGACCACCTTGATGAAATTGCCCGTGGCATTCTCGGCCGGCAGCAGCGCGAGGGTCGATCCGGTGCCCTCGGTAAAGCCCGAAATCCGGCCTTTGAAGATGTGCGTGCCGCCGTACATGTCGACATGCAGATCGACGGGCTGCCCGATGCGCAGGTCGCGCAGTTGCGTTTCCTTGAAGTTGGCGTCCACCCAGATTTCGTTTAGCGAGCGGACCGCCATCAGGTTCTGGCCGACCTGAACAAAGTTGCCCGGGTTGACGTTGCGCCGCGTGACGACGCCGTCGATCTCGGCGATGATGTCGGTGTAACGAAGATCCAGTTCGGCCTGCGCGAGATCGCGCTGGGCGGCCTCGAGTTTCGCCTCGGCCTGCTTGATCGCCGGGGCATTCGCCGCGAACCGGGCGAAGGTGGTGTCGATGTCGCCCAGTTTTTCGAACTGCTCGAGCATCGCCTTTGGACCCTGATCGAACGAATGCACGATGCCGAGCTGAGCGGCACTCTGAATGAGCTGCGCCTGTGCCTCGAGGACGGACGAAAATGTCTCATCGAGATCAGCGGGCACTTGGCCGAGGTCGCCGCGCCCATCGGGTTGCGCCGGCAGCCCCAGGGCGACGCGAATCTGGTAAACTTCCGCCAAGGCCTGGACGAGTTCCGCGCCAGCCGTCGTCAGCTCCGCTTGCCGCTGGTCGTACACCTCGCGCGACACATCGTCCCTGGCGACGAGCTGCCGCGCCCGATCGAATTCGACCTGCGCCAGCACCAGTGCGGCCTTGCTCTTGTCGACAGCGGCGACCCGTGCATGCAGAAGGGCGACCTGGTTGTCCACATCCTCCACCGCGTGTTGCAGGTTCCAGCGCTGGCTCCTTGCCTGCGCTTCGATCGCGTGCACCGCCGCGGTGGCCGCCTGCAGGTCGGCTTTCGCGGTATCAACCGCTGCCTGCCTCTCGGAAACGGCAATGCGGTACGGCTCCTTGTCCAACTCGGCGAGAATGTCTCCTTTGTGCACGCGGTTGTTGTCATCCACCAGAACGCGGGAAATTTGCCCCGCGACGCGTGGCGCGACAAATGTCACGTGCCCATTTACGTACGCGTCGTCTGTGGAAACGGTGCTTAGCATCGCCTCGATCCACGGGATGCCGAATACGACGAGAAGGGCCAGGACTGCGACGCCCAGCACACCGACCAGAAGCCTCCGCCGCCGCGGTGCCGGTTGCGCATTCAGCGAAGCTGGCTCGTTGCTTTGCTCAGTCATGTCCGGCGCCCTTTGCAAGGAGACGAACGAATACAGCAACGCGGCCGCACCGCACGCACCGCCAGCGTGCATCCAAGGCAATCACTTATTTTACGCTGTTCGGAGCAGCGACGAAAGAGTTCCGAAATAGGCTCTTGCCGTGTCATCTCATGGATTCCGCGAGCGTCAGCCGGCTAGGCGCGGCTTGCGGAGAAACAGCGCCAGCGGACTGACGGCCAGCATGGCGATCATCATCACCTTGAACTGGCCTATCACCCCGACCAGAGCGGCCTGGCCGGTGATCATGTCGTTGAGCGTGGCAAGTCCCGGTGCGGCGATCGAGCCCGCAACATGAGCTGCGGCGCGGGTGGGCGCCAGGTCCTTTGCGAGCGCGACGTGCATGGCCTGGGTATTGTCGTAGAAGAACGTCAGGACCAGCGCGATGCCGATCGTGCTGCCATAGAGACGCGACAGATTGAAAAATACGGTGCCTTCGGGGCGGAATGTCGGGTCGAGGGTGCTGAACGCCGTCTTGGTGAGCGTCGGCAGCAGGATGCCCAGGCCGGCACCCTGGACCATCCCCGCGACGATCACGGCCCGCCAGTCCATCTCGGGTGAATAGTTGAGCATCCGCTCGTTGCCGTAGATCACCAGGGCAATTCCAACGGCCAGGAGCAGCCGGCTGTCGATCCGCGCCGGAACATGTGCCGTCAGGAGCAGCGCCCCCACCAGCGCGAGGCTGCGCGGAATCGCCATGTAGCCGGTGGTGTCAGCCGGGTAGTTGAGCAGCTCGTCCAGCATCGGCGAGGTCAGGGCGATCGTGGGCAGCAGGACGAAGCCGAACGCGAAGTACATGACCGCGGAAAGCACGAAGTTGCGATCCCTGAACAACGTCTTGTCGAGGAAATGGGTCTTGCTGGTTAGAACGTGAACGAGAAAGAGATAGAAGCCTAGCACCGAGGCAGCCGCTTCCGCCCAGATCTCGGCCGAGTCGAACCACTCCATCCGCTCGCCGCGGTCAAGCATCATCTGTAACCCGATGATGCCGAGCAAAAATGTCGTCAGGCCGAAAAAATCGAAGGGCGGAATTTGCCCGGCCCGCTTCTCCGGCAGCGAGAGCGCCATCGCCAGGAAGATGAATCCCGCCACTGGCACGCCGGCATAGAAGATCGAGCGCCAGTCGTGATATTCGCTGAGCCAGCCGCCGATGCTGGGTCCGCTGAGGAGGCCGACCAACAGGGTCACGGCCGCCATCAGGTTTATGCGGGCGTGCTGCGAGGGCGGCAGCGTGTCGAGCAGGATCGCCAACGACAGCGGACCAATGATGCCGCTTGCGCCACCCTGGACCACGCGGGCGGCGATGAACTGCAATGGGGTGGTCGCACGCGTGGCGAGCACAAGGCCAAGCGCAAAGATTGCGATCGAAATCTGATAAACGGCCTTTCGTCCGTAGCGGCCCGCAAGCCAGCGCGCCATCGGCAGGGTGACGATGCTCGCCGCGAGATACGACGTGAATATCCAGCCGACCTCGTCATCGGCCATCGACAGCGTGCCCTGGATATAGAGCAAGGCGGCATTGGGCAACGAGATGGTGACCGCCTGCATGTAGGTCGCCATCAACGCCGCGACGGTGATAGCGCGATGGCCGTCGATTGCGGCGCCCGGCGCGACTGTGGCGCTCATTTGGACACCTCAGCTCCGCGCACGGCCTGGAACAGATGGCACCAGATGCCGCAATAGCCGGTGTCGACCAGAGCGGTGACGCTGATGCCTGAGAACAGCGGCCGGTTCGGATCGGCCTTGTCAAGCTCGAGACGTACCGGCAGACGCTGGACGACCTTGACCCAATTGCCGGTCGCGTTCTCAGGCGGCAGAACGGCGAAATCCGATCCGGTGCCCGGACTCATGCTGACGACATGCGCCTTGAAGGTGTGATCCGGATATGCGTCGACGTCGATTGTCGCCGCTTGACCGACGCGCATGTGGGTCAGGCCGGTTTCGCGGAAATTCGCCTCGATCCAGATACGTCGGGTCGACATCATGGAGAACACGGCGGCGCCCGGGGTGACGAAGTCGCCAACCTGGAGATCCTCGACCCTCGCCACGATGCCATCTTCAGGTGCGTACACCGTCGTATACGACAGATCGAGCTGGGCCTGGTCGAGTTGCGCCTTGGCCGCGCGAACGGTCGGATGGCGATCGACTTCGATATTCGGATCGCCGTCCAACGCGACCACGGTGTTGGCGAGCTGTTGTGCGTCCGACGCAACGCGTTGACGGGCGACCTTGAGAGTCGTCTCGGCCTGGTCGTAGACCTCGCGCGGCGTCCAGCCGTCAGTGACCAGCGCTTTCCGTCGCCCATACTCGCGCTCGTCGAAGTCCGCGGTGGCGCCCGCCGATTGCAGCTCGGCCACCTCCTGGCGATAGGTCGCCTTGAGTTCGTTGATCTGGAGCCGTGCGGTGCTGAGCCGTGCTTCGGCCTGATCGACGGCAATCCGATATGGCTCCGGATCGACCTGAAACAGGAGCTGGCCTCGCTGGACGCGCTGATTGTCCTTGACCGCAATTTCGACCACCTGGCCGGCAACCCGGGCGTTGACAGACTCCTTTGCGGCCCGAACGAAAGCGTCGTCGGTCGATACGTACGGCTCTGCGGCGACGTATTCGCCAGCGCCTATCACAGCCAGCATGATGGGGAATGCTATCATCAGTGGCCGGCGCAGCCGCTCTCGGAGCGACCTTCCAGGGACCACGGCCGACGGTTCAGGTGCGGGCCGGTCGACCGTATTATCGAACTGCGCGTCCATCGTGCGCCTTGCCACGACGGCAGCAGCCATGCCCACGTCCGCAACTGGCGGCGTCCGCTGGGGTGTCTGGAGCGTGCAGGCGGAAGTTCCGTTTGGCATCGTCTTCGCCCTCGTCCCGATCGCGGCTCATTGCGACGCAGAATGACGCGCCGACGGCAGGGGTGCCATTGGACCAAGGTGTCGGCGATACCTGGGTTGACGTGGATTATTCCTCGGCGCCCTCCGATACCAAGGTGTCGTCGATACCTTTGTCCGATGGATGTCCCTCCGATGGCCTGGCTATGTCTACCGCGCCGGACAGTGCCCGGCCCGTTCGGCCACCGGAGGATGCAGATGCGCGACAGCGAACCCAGCCAGCAGATCCGGCTCGAGCGCCGTTCCCCGGCCTATTGGTGCGTTGTCTTTGATATCCCGCCCCTGAACATCTTTGGCCCGCGGAACATGGGGCCACTGACCGCGCTCGTCTCGGCGCTCGAAACCGACAGGGAGGTCAAGGTTGTCGTCTTCGAGAGCGCCATAGACGGCTTCTTCCTGACCCATTACGGCTTCCTTGCAAGCCCCGAGGACACGCTGAGCCTGCCGCCCGGCCCCACCGGCTTGCAGCAGTTGCCCGACGCGTTGGTGCGGCTGAGCCGGGCGCCTGTGGTCTCGATTGCTAAAATCCGTGGGCGCGCAACGGGGGTTGGCAGCGAGTTGGCACTGGCCAGCGATATGCGGTTCGGTAGCCGGGAAAAGGCTATCCTGTCGCAATGGGAAGTCGGTTGCGGCCTGGTGCCGGGTGGCGGCCCAATGGCGCGGCTGCCGCGCCTCATGGGACGCGGTCGTGCGCTGGAAGTGCTGCTTGGGGCGGACGACATCCGCGGCGATGTCGCCGAGCTGTACGGCTACATCAATCGCGCGTTGCCGGATCGCGAACTCGATGGATTCGTGGATGCGTTGGCGGAGCGGATCGCGTCCTTCGACAAGAACGCGATCGCGGACACCAAGCAACTCGCCAATCTGGCCGACCTCCCGCCCGATTCGGAAATTCAACCCGAATGGGAGGCATTCATGACCTCGCTCTCAAGGCCCGCCACACAGGCGCGTATTAAGAAGCTCATGGACTGGGGCTTTCATAAGCCAGGGGATGTCGAGACGCAGTTGGGCCATCATGTCGGACAGCTCGGTCGCTGAGTCGTGGGTCCTGGAAAAGGAGACTCTGTCATGGGCGCCGAAAAGAAGGTCGCCGTCATCACCGGTGCGTCGCAGGGGATCGGCGCAGCCCTGGTCGAAGCCTATCGCAAGCGCGGCTACGGCATCGTGGCGATCGCGCGAGCGGTGAAGCAGACCGACGACGCCGACATTCTCGCCGTCCCTGGCGATATCGCGGACCGAAATACGGCACAGCGGGCGATCTCCGCAGGGATGGCACGATTCGGCCGCATTGACACGCTTGTCAACAATGCGGGCATTTTCATCGCCAAGCCTTTCACGGACTATACGCAGGCCGACTATGAAGTGATTCTAGCCGTCAACGCCACGGGGTTTTTCTACATCACGCAGCGCGCAATAGCGGAAATGGAGAAGCGGAGCAGCGGTCACGTCGTGCAGATCACCACCAGCCTCGTTGACCACGCAAACTCCAAGGTTCCATCGGCCCTGGCTTCGCTGACCAAAGGCGGCCTCAACGCAGCGACCAAGGCATTGGCCATCGAGTATGCCAGGCGCGGAATTCGCGTGAACGCCGTTGCGCCCGGCATCATCAGGACACCGATGCACCCGCCCGATACCCATCCGGTTCTCGATCGGATGCATCCGGTCGGCCATATGGGCGAAATTTCCGACATCGTGGAGGCAGTGCTCTATCTCGAGTCCGCTGATTTCGTGACCGGGGAGATTTTGCACGTGGATGGCGGCCAGAGCGCCGGCCACTGATACTATTCGGAAATTGGCGTTGCGTGCGACGATGCAGCGGTTGCGTCAGTCTCGGCCGCGGGGATTGTAAACTGGAAGATGGCGCCGCGCGGACTATTTGCGCTGGCCCAAAGCCGCCCGCCATGCGCTTCGATGATCGAACGACAGATCGACAGCCCCAGGCCCAGACCATCAGGCTTCGTCGTATGAAAGGGATCGAAAAGGTGGCTGAGTTCTGTCTCCGTTAGCCCCGGCCCTGAATCCTGCACGACAACGCGCACGTCGCGCAAAGCCTCTTTGCCTGTGGTGACAAGCAAGTCGCGGGGACCGTCACTGATCGCATTCATCAACTCAATCGCATTGACGATCAGGTTCAATACGACCTGTTGCAGTTGGACCCGATCACCCAGCACGACCGGCAGGCTGTCCAAAAGGTCGAGCCGCACTGATACACGGTTTTTCGTCGTCTCGCTCCGGGTCAGTTCGACAACTTCCCGGACGGCGCCGTTCAGCTCCACGAGATCGCTTCGTGTCGGCGCCTTCCTGGCGAGAGCGCGGATCCGCTCGATGACCTCGCGGGCTCGATTGCCGTCCCTTATGATGCGATTGAGCGCCTGCATCGCCTCCTTCAGGTCGGGTGTCGGGGCGGTCAGCCACCCAAGAGCGGTATGGGCGTTGGTGATAGCCCCAGAAACGGGCTGGCTGACTTCATGCGCAATCGACGCGGTGATCTGCCCCATGGTGGCGACGCGGCCGGCGTGCGCCAATGCCGCCTGAACCTCCCGATAGCGCCGCTCGTTCTCGCGGGCCTCGGCCTCGGCCTGCCTTCGTTCGGTTAGATCGACGACAAAAGCAAACCCTTCGAGATGCCGTTCGTCGAAAGCGGCAAGGCCCATCAGCACGGGCACGCGCGTGCCGTCCTTCCGCACGTATTCCTTCTCGAATGGCAGAACGGTCCCGGTCGCATTGACCTCCGCCGCCGTGTGGGCATCGCGGTCACGTCCCTCCGGCGCAGACAGAAAACTCTTGCTGAGAAGGCCAGCCGCCAGATCGTCACGATCGTATCCGATCATGCGGAGAAAGGCGTCGTTGGCCTCGACGATGGCGGCATCGCTGACCTCGATGTTCTGGCCGGTGACCTTCCATATGAAGGTTCCAATGATATTGGCGTCGACAAGCCGGCGGATTCTCGCCTCGCGTTCGGCGACATCGCGATACAAACTGGCGTTTTCGACCGCGATCGCCGCCTGCGATGCAAGCAGTTTCAGCACGGCCATTCGCGCTGGCGTGAACACGCCCGGCGCAAGGTTGTTTTCGAGATAAAGAACGCCAATGAGCTTGCTCTGGTTGACCAGCGGCAGACACAGGACAGATCGAGCCTGCCGCTGACGCAGGTATTCGTCGTCGGCAAATGGATTCCGTGCCAAGGCGTCATCGAGAAGCACAGGCTCACGCGTCCGCAAGACGAACTGTATGATCGATGCCGGAAGCGCCGCGAGGGCCAGAGGTTCGTCCCGCTGCCGCACAGACACCGTATCCCCTTCGGTGGTCGCCTGGGCCACCACGCGCTGCTCGTCGCTGCGCGGAAGGATCAGCGAGCAGCGCTCGGCGCCAGCCTGCTCGACCGCCAGACGCATGAGAGTGGTGATCAGCTTCTCGAAGACGATCTCGCTCGAAACCGCCTGTGAGACCTTGATGACCGTCGCAAGGTCCAGGTGATCGACCGGCGCCACGGTCGTGCTCGTCGGACCGAGCGTCGGAGTTTCCGCACTCAGGCGCGGGTGAAGCCGATCGAGTTGCCGCACCTTGCCATCGGCTCCCCACCGAAGGTAGCCGTAGCGCGCATCCCGCAAGTAGGTTTGCGCAATCTTCTCGAAGCCACGCGCCGCGTAGAAGCGTGCGGCCAGTTCGTTGGCGAGGGCTTCGTTGTGGACGAACCCACTTGCCTGCGCCGAACGGATGGCCTGCTCGTAAAGTTGCTCGGCATCGAGCTCGCGCTTTTCGATGCGAGCTATTTCCGCGCCCACCAGTGTGGCGCGGGTTGCAAAATTCTCCGGGCAGTTGGCCGCCCATTCCTTGAGCTGACGGTGATGTTCCCTTATCGCATCGAGAAGCTGCGGCCGCTGGTCGGGCGGCGCCGTATCGTAATATGCAGCCAGGGATAGTGCGCCATAGAATTGATATTCGGCCGCTTCGAGCACAGCGTCCGATGTCCATAGCAGCTTCTGGGCCTCCGCTGCCGCATCGATGGCTGCAGCATACTCGCCTGCAAAGGACCGCGCCTGGAGCTTCCGTATCCAATACCTGCACTCAGCCGCCGCCAACGCCTTGTTGCCCGCAAAATGGCGCTCGATCTCGCCTTCGTCGAAGTGCTCATCGTTGAAAGACCCGAATGCCGGCGTCATGCCGCGGAGGGTTCGAATAAGAGCAAGTTGCGTCGCCAGGCGGTCGCTGATGAGACCGAACCGCGCTTTCCGCGCAAATTCCAGGCTGTCCTCTGCATGGCGTTGCACGTCCATGAGCGGGTCCCCAGCCGCGAGAAAGTTTCCTGTCAGGCTGTCGCCACTGTAAGTGGCGAACGTGAGGACGCCTGTCCTGTTCGCAACCTCGAAAGTGCGATGCAGCAGATCGCGACAGGCCTTGAAGGGTTGCGTCCACGGCATGACGCGGTCAGCAAAGGGCAGGTAGGCAGCGGCCAGAAAGCGCGTCAGCCCGCGGTGTTCGACCAGGTCGCAGCCAAGCCGACCCAATCGATACCCATCCGCGTAATTGCCGAATTGCACACCGGTTATCATGCCGAGAATGACATAAGCGACACACGAACCGTCGCCGTTGCCGTGCTCGAGACTGAGGGTAACGGACCGACAGGCGACCAGGAAAAGCAGGTTCGCGTCGGTCCAAAGTGCCGCTGGCACGACCTTCGTGAGAACGTCCAAAGTCGCAAGAGATGCTGGATCGCGCATCAACGGCAGATCGACGAGGTCCTCGATCGCGCCGTTCCGCAGCTTCGACCAGACCCGATCGTATTCGTGGTGCGCTTCCTCCTTCGTCGGATGGGACGACCATTTGATACCCAGCTTTCCAAGATAGTCGAGACAGACGGCAACGGCGCGGTCCGCCCGGTCGAGAGTCATGTAAAGGTCAACGCGCAAGCACTCGACAGCGGATTGTTCGACCGTTCCAAGGGCACGAGCCGACAGCGTCGCCAGGCGCTCCTCCGCTTCGGCCAGCCTGCCGGTCAAGAACTCGCATTCCGCCCGGTGCAACTCCAGCTGGAAGACAAGGTCGTGCCGGCGTTCCCAACAATCTTCCGCCAGAAGAGCCGCGGCGGCTTCGAGATACTTCAGTGACGACGTATAGGCCGTAGATGCCTTGGCGCGCTTGCCCGCCATCAGATTAAGCTCGGCGATTTTCTCGCGTTCGTCGTCCGACTCGGCCAAATCGGCGCCGCGGTTCAAATGGCCGACGATTTCGAATATCGCTTCGTCGCGCTTATCCATTGCAGTGTGATCGGTCAGCAGCCTTCCTATTCTGAGGTGTGCCGCCGCCCGCGCGTCTTCCGGAATCAGGGAGTACGCCGCTTCCTGGATCCGGTCGTGTGCAAATCTATAGGAACTCTCCAGGCGCACGACGAGCTCAAGTCGTAGAGCATCCCAAAGTTCTGCGTGCATCTCGTCTTCGGGTGTTCCCTGACAGATCGAAAACGTGCCGAATTCGGCACTGTTTCCGACGCAGGCAAGCTGTTGAAGCGCCGCCTGGGTCTTGGCCGGCAGTCGGCCCAACTTGCCGACCATCAGGTCCACCACGTTGTCCGTGTAGCTCTTGGCGCGGATATGACCAAGGTCCCAGCGCCATCGCCCTTCGGCCTGATCGAAGGCAAGCAACTCCTCCTCTGCCAGATCGGAAATGAACTGAATGGCAAAGAAGGGATTCCCGGCAGTCTTATCAAAGACGAGCTGCGCCAGCGGCGAAGCCTCCGCCAACGGGCAGCGCAAGGCATCCGCCACGAACAGCGTCAGATCGTCGCAAGCCAATGGCGCAAGCGTGACTTCGTGCATCGTCGCGCCGGTTTGGCGAATCTCTCGCAGCCTGCGCATCAGCGGATGGTTCGGCCCCACCTCGTTGCTTCGGTAGGCACCGATAAGCATCAGGTGATGCACATCGGGGTCGGTTAGCAGATCATCAAGCACGTCGAGCGTCGCCGCGTCGAGCCATTGCAAATCGTCGAGAAACAGGGCGAGCGGATGTTCCGGCGTCGCGAATACACCGATGAATTGCCGAAAAACCCGACGGAAAAGGGCTTTCGCGTCCTGCGACGGAAGATCGGGAACAGCCGGCTGTTCCCCTATGATGAACTTCAGATCGGGAACCAGGTGCATGATGAGCATTGCGTTTGGACTCAATGCCTCAACAAGGCTCTCTCGCCACCTGTTCAGTTCGGGCTCGCTCCGGCCCAGCAACAGACGGATCAGCCCCTGGAACGCTTGTGCCAGAGTGGCATACGGAATGTCGCGCTGATGCTGGTCGAATTTGCCCGATGCAAACAGCCCACGAGGCAGAACCAACACCTTATGCAGCTCGTTCACGACGGAAGATTTGCCGATTCCGGAATATCCGGAGACGAGCACCAACTCCGGTGTGCCGCTGGCGACGACGCGGTCGAAGGACCCGAGCAATGTATCGATCTCGCGCTCGCGCCCATACAATTTCTCGGGCAGCAACAGCCGATCCGGCCTGTCGCGCTCGCCCACCGGAAACGCCTCGATGGCGCCTCGCGTTTCCCAATCGGCAAGGCTGCGCCGAAAATCGCTCTCAACGCCTGAAGCCGTCTGGTACCGCTCTTCGGGGGTCTTCGCGAGCAGTTTCATGATGATCGCCGAGATCGGAGCGGGAATGTCCTTTATTCGTTCGCTCGGCGCAGCTGGCTGTCTGGCGATATGACAGTGCACCCATTCCATGGGATCGGAAGCGCTGAAGGGAAGAGTTCCCGTCAGCGCCTGGTAAAGTGTGACGCCCAGCGAATAAAGGTCGCTTCGAGAATCGATCGAGCGGTTCATGCGCCCGGTTTGCTCCGGCGCCATGTACGCGAGCGTGCCGGCAATGAACTCAGGCGGCTCGGGCGATTGACGTTCACGGGGAAGGCGAGACGCAATTCCAAAACCCGTCAACCAGGCTTTGCCCTCCGTGGCATCGACGACGACGTTGGAGGGCTTGATATCCTTGTGGATGAGACCGCCTTCATGGAGGCCGCGAAGCGCGGCCGACAGCCCGATAGCAATCCGAAGAAACTGGCCGACCTCCATCGACGAACCGACCAGGCCATAAAGCGGTTCGCCGTTGGGCAATTCGAGGATTAGCGTAGTCCGCCCCGATTCGCGCAGGAGTTGCAGTGGTCGTAACGCCCACGCGCCGTCGAGGTGGCTCCTCAGTCCGAACTCATGCGTCAGTCGATCGACGCTGCCGGGCGTCTGCGGGTCCCTGGTGGCAAGCACGGCCAGCCGCGCCGACTGCCGCCCATCAGCATCGCGGTGCCAATTTCTGTAGAAGACGCGCTCGCCGTCCTCCCACAGGACGTCCATGCGGCCGTTCTCCCCTGCAATGGGGGTATTTGACGATGCGCTCATTGCCGGGCAAAGCTGCGTCTATCACTGCGCGAAGGCAACACGTTCGCCGCCGGCTGGCATAGGCGTACTGACTGGCCCAACATGGAATGTGGTCAGCACACGTCTGACGTTACCGGGTGACGCGTCCGTGACTGGCGTGAGTTTCGCTTGCGCCCGGCTGACAGAGTTTGCCGTGGCGCGATTTGGCGACGTTCACCCGGTCTCGTTGCCCAGTGCCGAGCGGACGCATCGGATCAGCTCCTCGTCATCAAACGGTTTGGCCAAGTAGCATGTGACGCCGTCGGCCAAGGCGCGTGAGCGTACCTCATCGTTCGGATAGGCGGTAATCAGAATGGTTGGAATTTCGTAGCCCAGATCGACCAGGCGCCTGTGCAGTTCCGCACCGGTCATGTCCGGCATATGGACATCCGCGATCATGCAGGACGTATGCTCAATGCCAGGGGAAGCCAGGAAGTCGGCGGCCGACGAAAATGCCCGGGCGCGGAACCCAAGCGACTTCATCCGCGCTTCAATCGCCTCACGGATTGATTCGTCGTCATCCACGATCGAAATTGCTGGCATCCGTTTATTGGGCACTTGGAAGCGTTTCCGCTGCCGGCCTCTAGCGCCCAAGACCGAGGTCCGCGGCCATCTTCACCAGGTCCGCTAAGGACCTGGCCTTCATCTTCCGCATGACTTGCCCACGGTGCGCCTTCACCGTGATTTCGCTGATGCCGAGCTTGCCTCCGACCTGCTTGTTCATCAGGCCCGAAACCACCAGCACCATGACTTCCTCTTCGCGGCGGCTTAGCGATGCATAGCGGTCCCGGAGCGATTGCTTCGCAGCCTCCTGCTCAAGCCAAGTCTCGCTGCGCTCGATCGCGGCTCCGATGGCGGCCACCAGGACGTCATGGCTGAATGGCTTGGTCAGGAAGTCCACCGCTCCTGCCTTCATCGCCTGAACCGTTATAGGCACATCGCCGTGACCCGAAATGAAAATGATCGGCATGTCGAGCCGGCCCGCGGCGATTTTCTCTTGCAGTTCAAGCCCGTTGAGATCCGGCAGACTGACATCGAGGACGAGGCAACTGGGCGCAAGGATGTGCGGGCGGGCGAGGAACTCCTGAGCGGACGCGAATGTCTCCGGCAACCAGCCGGCCAGCCGAATCAAGGCCTCCAGGGATTCTCGTACCGAGATGTCGTCGTCCACGACGAATACGACCGGTGTGATGGGCGACATCGACAGGGGCCTCACGACGTGGAGGGCGACGTTCGCGAACATCATTTATATCCGCCGGAAGGTTTGGGATGCAAGCTCCTGATTTTGCGAAGATGGGCCACCGTCCGAAGGGGGTCCATTATACTTAGGTGTCGCCGCCACAGTTCGCCCCGCCCGTCACGCAGCGTGGCGCAATGCCGCCTCGCCGCTAAGATCCTGTCTCTGCATGATGCCGGAATGACGATCGCGGTGCATTAAGTGCGGCTGTGGGTGGGTTTGCGACCGTCCGGTTACGGCCGGTCCCCTCGAACTGCCGACTTGCACCGCGGCCCCGCCGGGGGAGGGTGGCATGGGTTCGACACCCGCCGCGTATCGTGAGCTTTCGGCCATATCTTCCGGAAATCTTGAATTCTGGTTCGACTGTGAATGAGAGTCGCTGCGGTGTGGGCTGAGACAGCCCCCGCAGGGATTCAGCGCGGGGATGCTATGCTCTCGTCTGCTCGATGATACCCGGGGGGCGGGATCACGTCGGATAGACAATAGATATAGGAGAAACGCACATGGCGGAAAATCCGGTTGCGCAGAAGATGGAGCGGATGGTCGCTGCCTATTTCGAAGCTTGTAGGAACTTGGATGCGAATGCAATTGCCGCCTGCTTTGCTTCAGGCGGAGTGCATTACTTCCCACATATTCCGCCGGTGCATGGTGGCGACAAGATCGGCGGGTTGATCGTGCAGCTCCTCAGGAGCAATGGCGGGGAATTCTTCATCGATAAGATGTTCACCAACGTCGAGCAACATGCGGCCGCCGTAGAATGGTCAAGAACGTTCAGCGAAAAGAGCCGAATCGTGCGAGGATATGAGTTCTATGAGTTCGAGCCAAATACGCTCCTCATTCGGGAGATCCGAGGCTACTACGCAGCTCCCTTCGACGCGGAGCAGGCTCGGAACGAACTCGTCGGATTCGACTATGCTGGGCGAGGATACAGAACTCTATAGTGTAGGGCCATGGCGGTCTGACGAAGATGCCTCTTGGTGCGTGGAACCAGGGTTCGACCGGTCGTCACTTTCCCGTTGCGGTCATAACTTACGGGGAATCCGGAAATCTTGGCAACCGGAAAAGCCGCCAGCTGGTCTTAGGTATTTGGAGGGTGAGTGGCCGACGTTCGAGATGATCGGCTGCGTTTCTGTCATATCTTTCGGAATGTCTAAGCCATTGAAATCCCTTAATGCGACCGATGTCCCGAAAGTCTTGAATTTCGGAAATGCCCATCGTTACGTACCTCGCAGCTGCCCTGCGGAAGTATCGTAGGGGCTAGAACCGTCTTCGGTGGTCAATCCTGGGCGTTTTCAGTGAATGTCCGCTCCCGAGACTGCCTATCCGGCGACCGAGCGTCGGGCATGGGTCGAAAGAGGTCATTCGGGCATCATTCAGAGACAGGCTCTAAGCAGGCGCCACTGTCGGGGGGTATGGCCGACGAAGTGCTTGAACACCGTGGTGAAATGCGCCTGCGTCTTGAACCCGACGCCCAAAGCGACCTCCACGATCGGCGTACTTGTTTGCGACAGCATCGTCTTAGCCCGCAAGATGCGCCGGTGAGTCACATACGAATGAGGATTCATGCCGCTGGCGACGCGGAACTGCGCCGCGAAAGGCATGCAACTCAACCCTGCTACCGCCGCAAGATCCGCGAGCATGAGTTGTCCCCCGAGATTATGTTCCACGTATTCATAGACCCGTCGCAGTCGCCAGTGCTGCAGTCGCGTCAAGCGGCGGCCCCTGGGTCCGACGGCAGTATCGTTTCGGAGATCGGAAAGCCGCTTCACGAGTGCCGCATGCAATACGTCGGTGTAGTAGCCCTCCAATACCTCGTCGGCCTGACCCCGCGGTAACAGCGCGCGGATCAGCCGCTCGATGAGAGGATCGGGGCAGGCGGCCGCTGTTGACGGTTCCTTGACGATCTGGTCGCCGCGTGGATCGGCCAGCGCGATCCGGTCTCGACCAATGGACGGCCTGAACTGCAAGTCCGCTGCCTCGAGCTGGCCGAAGGTCAGTATCGACCTCGAGCCATCAACTGAAAGCGCATGCTCCTGGGCCATGGTCATTGTATATCCTCCACCCGACTGGATTAGGGGCCGCCGCCTTCCGCGCCGAATATCCGCGCCGCACGGCGATCACGCTGCGCTCGCGGTGCGCGCCGAGGGCCGCATGTCGGAAAGCAACTTCAGCAACGCTTCGGCTCCGGCCGTCGAAGAAGCCGGGTTCTGGCCCGTGATCAGGCGGCCGTCGGTGATGGCGAAGCTCTGCCAATTCGGCGCCTTCTCGAAGATGCCACCCAACCGCTTCAATTCATCCTCCACCAGAAATAGGACGACGTGGGTGAGCCGAACCTCTTCCTCTTCGCTGTTGGTGAAGCCGGTGACCCGCTTGCCTGCGACGATCGGTGCGCCCTGATACATGACCCGATGCAGCACCGCCGGCGCGTGGCAGACGGCGGCGACAGGCTTGCCGGAATTGTAGAAGGACTCGATCAGGGCAATGGAGTCAGGATTGTCCACCAAGTCCCACATCGGTCCGTGGCCGCCTGAATAGAAGATCGAGTCAAGGTCCTCCGACCGCATGTCCTTCAGCTTCATGGTGTGCGCGAGGGCACTCTGCGCTTCCGGATCCTTCTTGAACCGCGCCATGGCCGGCGTCTGGCTTTCCGGGAGATCGCTCTTTGGATCGATCGGCGGCTGACCGCCCTTGGGGGAAGCGAGCATCAGCTCGACACCGGCGTCCCGAAAGACATAGTAGGGTGACGCGAACTCCTCGAGCCAGAAACCAGTCTTGCGGCCGGTGTTGCCCAGTGTGTCGTGGGACGTCAGCACCATCAGGATCTTCATGACTCCGCCTCTTTTATGTTGATCGCTCGCGAGGACAAATGCTTGGCCCCAAAGTTCATCACGAAACAGTTGGACATTGGTATCGACGAGACCTTCGTATTGGGCCGCAAAGCGAGATGGCGAGCAGGGCGGCGAATGCGAACGCCCGAGCGCCGCGGGATCGGCATCAACCCGCCGCTCGCCGCTCTCGCGCGCCATTCGCAGACCGGCTTCGATATCGGCGTCGGGGTTGTAGCCCCTCCGCGAGTGCGCGCTTACAGCAATGGCACGCGGACCGATATCAAGGTGTCGCCGATACCAACGTGCAATCGCGGCGCCCCGATTGAGGTTCGATTATGGCCATATCAAACGCGCCCATCGGGCTACCGCAGTGGCGCAAACGGAGATTCGTCATGCTGCAGTCCGGGCCGTCTCTTACGCGACGCGATGTGGTCGCCGTTGCCGCCGCCGCCGCTGTTGCCGCTGCTGCCGGCGCAGGAACCTTGATACCGACGCAGGTCTATGCGGCCGCGGCCGTCGACATCCGTCCGTTCCAGGTCCAGGTCCCCGACGAGGCGCTCGCGGATTTGCGGCTGCGGATTGCGAACACGAAGTGGCCGACGCGGGAGCCGGTTGCGGACGCGTCGCAGGGCGTTCAGCTTGCGACGATGCGCAGGTTGGCCGACTGCTGGGAGAATAGCTACGACTGGCGGAACGTGGAGGCGCGATTGAATGCTTTGCCTCAGTTCGTCACCGAGATCGATGGGCTGAACATCCATTTCATTCACATGCGCTCAAAGCATCCCGACGCCATGCCTGTAATCATCACGCACGGCTGGCCCGGTTCGGTGATCGAACAGATGAAGATCATCGGGCCGCTGACGGACCCGACCGCGCATGGCGGCAAACCCGAAGATGCCTTCGATGTGGTAATTCCGTCACTGCCTGGCTACGGGTTCTCCGGCCAACCCGCAACGACTGGCTGGGACCCGAGGCACATTGCCCGGGCCTGGACTGTGCTGATGACGCGTCTCGGCTACGCGCGGTACGTGGCGCAGGGCGGTGACTGGGGCGACGCCGTCTCCGAACAGATGGCCCTGCAGGCGCCCCCGGAGCTGCTTGCCATCCATACCAATATGCCGGCGACCGTCCCCGATGATATCGCCAAGGCGTTGGCGGCCGGGGGACCGGCGCCGAAAGGCCTCTCGGCCGAAGAACAGAACGCATATGACCAGCTCGACTCCTTCTACAAGCATGGCCTAGGCTACGCTCAAGAGATGGCAAACCGCCCACAGACTCTTTACGGGCTGGGGGACTCGCCGGTCGGGCTCGCCGCCTGGATGCTCGACCACGACGCGCGCAGCTATTCGCTTATTGCCCGGGTCTTTGATGGCGCCATCGAGGCCCTGACACGAGACGACATCCTCGACAATATCACGCTCTACTGGCTGACGAACACGGCGATCTCGTCGGCACGGCTCTATTGGGAAAACAAGCTTGCCTTCTTCGCACCCAAAGGCGTCACGATTCCGGTCGCGGTGAGCGTCTTCCCAGACGAGATCTATGCCGCACCGCGGAGCTGGACAGAGAGGGCTTTTCCCAACCTGATCCACTACAACCGGTTGGCCAAGGGCGGACACTTCGCGGCCTGGGAACAGCCCGAGGTCTTCTGTGACGAACTCCGCGCGGCGTTCCGTCCCTTGCGGGCGTAGCCACGGCGTACCACCCGAGCCTGCTGAGCCAAGGAAAGTGGCGATGAAAAGCATGGCACATGTCGAAGCTGTCGACCGGCGACATCTTTTGGGCGCCACGGCATTGATCGCAGTTGGCACCGAGCTCGGCATATTCCATCCGGCGCGGGCTGAGACCGACGGTCAGCTTTCTTTGACGGCATCCGTGAGCAAACCGGCAAGCAGTATGGCGTTCGGTGGCTTGAAGCAGGTTGAGGCCGGCACGTTGAATGTCGGCTTCATCGATGCAGGTCCCAGCAATGGCCCTGCGGTCATCCTGCTTCATGGTTGGCCATACGACATCCATAGCTACGCCGACGTAACACCGCTCCTGACGGCGGCGGGCTTTCGCGTGATCGTGCCCTATTTCCGCGGCTACGGTTCGACACGCTTCCTTGCGAGCGAAACGCCGCGCAATGGCCAACAGGCCGCGCTGGCCGCCGACACTCTGGCACTCATGGACGCCCTGAAGCTTCAGCATGCGATCGTGGCGGGGTATGACTGGGGTGCGCGGACCGCCAATATCGTGGCGGCGCTTTACCCGGAACGCTGCGAAGCCATGGTATCGGTCAGTGGTTACTTGATCGGCAGCCAGGCAGCCAACCGGCAGCCTCTTGCCCCAAGGGCCGAGTTGGCTTGGTGGTATCAATTCTACTTCGCGACCGAACGCGGAGAACTCGGATACGGGACAAATACTAGAGATTTCGCCCGGCTGATCTGGCAGACGGCGTCGCCGAAATGGAAGTTCGATGACGCCACGTTTGAGCGGAGCGCGGCCTCCTTCGATAATCCCGACCACGTGGCAATCGTAATCCACAATTATCGCTGGCGTCTGGGTTTGGCGGAGGGCGAGGCGCGATACGACGACATGGAGAAGACGCTCGCGGCTGCGCCGCGGATCTCGGTTCCAACGATTACGCTGGAGGGGGACGCCAACGGTGCTCCGCACCCGGATCCGAAGGCTTACGCGACGAAGTTCATCGGAAAATATCAACACCGGACAATTCGGGATGGCGTCGGGCACAACCTCCCTCAGGAAGCGCCCCACGCCTTTGCGCAGGCTGTTGTCGATGCCAAAGCGATGTGACTGGCATGCAGGCTTGGTCGCCAATGTGCCGCAAGTGTCGACGGTTGCGCTCGACCATCCGCCGTCGGTGTTGGCTCAGTCGTCCGATCCCATGTCAAATCGGTCGACGCCGCCGGAACCGCCCGTCAATTGCTGCGTACCGTGCCCCCAGATTGCAAACTCGGTGAGCATTGCTGCGCGTGCCCATCAGGAGAGCGACCGTGACAAACCACAAGTTCTTCGCTGTCACCGCATCATGCCTGCTGTCTTTGGGCGCGGCATCCGTCAACACGTGGGCGGCGGAGCCAGGTGACGCGGTTGGCAGCTGGTTGACGCAGGATGGTCGTGGCGTGGTCCGCATTGAGGCCTGCGCCCAAGGGCTTTGCGGCATCATCGTCGGTATCGCGCGCGCTAGGCGATCCGATGCCGATCGATTCCACCGGACGACCGCAATGCGGAATGGTCATCTTTACTGGCACCGGCGCCCGTGGGGAGGGCACTACGACCGAGGGCCGCATTACCGATCCGCGTGATGGCAGGACGTATCAGGCGCAGCTTTGGCGCGACGCGGCCAACAGGTTGCACCTGCGCGGCTACATCGGCGTCCCGCTGCCGGGCGTGACCCAAGTCTGGCGGCCATTCATCGGTCACATCACAACGGAATGTCGCTTTGTGCGAGGCCGATGGAATCGGCCTTGCCGGAATCGTGCGGACCTCATGACACCGGTGGGCAGGCTGACGTCAATCACGATCAGGCACCGCGTGATGGACGGATACAGGAAGCCGTGCTGGGCATCACCGAACGATGCGACCGTGAGACACAGTGCAGGCCGCCAACGCGCAGCGCTGGGCCGACACGCGGATCAGGCTATACTGCCACCCGACAGATCTGAGGTTTTGCGTTGCAGTCTGGCCAGCAGCGCATCGCCGCCGCCATTTGCCAGCACGCTGCGGAAATCCGACCGCTGCACGGCGACGCGGCTGATCGCGCCGTCTGCCAGCACGTCGACGATCTTCCATCCGGCCAGTGTCGGCGTCATCACGTAGTCGAGTTTAGTCGCCTCACCGCTCGTGGGGACGATGCGGGTTTGCACCACGACGTGGCCGCCGGCGGAGGGGCGCGGGTCGGGCAACACCGATAATGCCTGGCCAGCATAACTGTCGAAGCTGGCGACATAACTCGCTACGGTGTAGCGGCGAAATGCCGTCAACAATCGGGCCTGTTGATCGGGAGCCAGTGCTGCCCACTGCGGACCAACGCTCATGGCCAGGACCGTTTGAAGTTCGAATACCTGATCGACGACGGGCGCCAGCATATCGAAGCGTCGTTGGATATCGATCTTCTTGCCCGCCTTCATGTCGGTGAGCAGCGCGTCGTAAAAGCGCGCAACCGTCGCCGCCGCGCCGGCCGCCGGCGGGTCGGCGCCAAGTGCGGCTAAGGGGAATGCAGCGAGCAAGACGTACCCCAGAAGCCACCGCCTATTCAATTCGAGCGTGGTTGCACGGGCGAGCAGAGACGTGGGACGCAAGGACATGGCACGATCCTTCCTATGCGAGATGCTGCCGACGAGGCACGCCCTGTTCACCGGCTCCCGTCGCGGCGCCTGGCCATCGACATGGTGTCGCGTGATGATCTGAAAAATGGCTGCGGTCACGACGGGCGGGCGTTCTCGCTCGAAACCGTGCAGACCGAAAACTCGATTTCCGTTATGTGACGACTCACGGTATCAAATGCCATGACGCGCGCAAGCGTGGAGAGACGGAGGCGGGGCCAGTTCGTGACGCGCGATAACGGCCCTTCCAACGTAACGGGGCCGTGGGAGTTTTGCATCTCAGCCGGCAAGCATCGGCCGAAGGCGGAATGGCAGTCCGGGGCGTGCGAGACCGGCAACCTGCCGCTCGTTCGGCCTTCAGTGATTAGCCGGTTCCGACCCTCAGCGGACATACGCCACGCCGAACCTGACGGCTTGGTCTGGCCGAATGCAGAATGGCAGCTTGTGTGCGAAAAAATGCCAAAGCAGACGCGGGTGGCCCAAGGCGCCTCGGCAGTTCTCGACCCTAAGCAGACTCTCGAGGTTGGGCAGGCGGCATCAGAACCAAGTTCATAGCCGACGTCACCATTCATTGGCGCGAATCCTCGAATGGCCTCCTCGCGCCGCATGTCTAGACTTCGGCATTGTCCCTGGTCGGGTTCCGCGGAACCTTCCGAGCGGCGGGCAGGCTCAAGTAAAACGTTGCGCCGCTCCCGGGGGTACTTTCCGCCCACAGGCGTCCACCGTGCGATTCAATGATCGATCGGCTGATACGAAGCCCCATGCCAGTGCCCTGGGGTTTGGTCGTAAAGAACGGGGTGAATATCTCTTCCGCCGATTGCGGCGGAAACCCAGTGCCGGTATCGCTGACCGAAACAAGAATCTGATCGTCTTCAGCCCGCTGAGACTTGATGACGATCTCACGTACTCCATCAACGTCCTTCGTCGCTTCGATGCTGTTGACGATGAGATTCATCGCAACCTGCTGCAGTTGCACGCGATCACCGACGATTCGAGGAAGATCGGCCGCCAGGTTCGTCCGGACCGATATGGTATTCCGCACGGCCTCGTCGCGCAGGAGGGCGATGATTTCTCTATTGATCTCGTCTATATCGACGGCTTCCCGACGTGGGATGCCCCTCACGAATTGTGAGCGGATCCTGCCGATAATTTCGGCAGCGCGCTGCGAATCTCTTAGGATCCTGGCGACACTTGCGCGCACATCGTCGAGATTGGGTTGATCGCCCTTGAGCTGTTGCAGGCAGGTGTTGGCGTTGGTCATTGCGCCACTGATCGGTTGACTGAGTTCATGAGCCAGGGATGCGGCCAGCTCTCCCATGGTCGTCACCCGGTTGATGTATGCGAGATCGGCCTGCGCTTGGCGTAACGTCTCTTCGGCCCGCACGCGCTCTGTAATGTCGCGAACGGCGCCCACAAAGTCCAAGGCGGCGGTATTCACCGCCCGGCCGGTGGTGTGTACGTGCTTGACCCTGCCATCTGGCATCAACAAACGATGTTCACTTTCGAAATCCTTCCCTTCGTTCCTCGCAGCTTCAAGAAGTCGCCGAACCCCATCCCGGTCGTCGGGATGCATCCGTTGCACGGCAAGGTCCGTGGAGGCTTGGGCGTTTCGGTCATATTCAAGGATGTTGTAGAGTTCTTCCGACCAATAAAAATCTCCGCTTGCAACGCTCCAGCCGAAGCTGCCGATGTGGCCTATCCTTTGGCCTTGAGTAAGGAAGGTCTCGCTTCGTTGCAGATCGGTATAGAGGGCGGCGTTCTCCAGTGAAATAGCGGCTTGCGCAGCCAACATCTCCAGAACGGTAACGCGGTCCGCCGTAAAGGCGCTCGGCGTCAGATTGTTCTCCAAATATAGCGTGCCGACAAGCTTCGCCTGCTTGACGAGGGGCAGACACAGGACCGACCTCGAGCGCTTCTGCCGCACATACTCATCCGTCGAATGCACATCGTCGGACAAGGCATCATCCAAGAGCACGCGCTCCTGCGTCCGGATCGCGTATTGCAGCACGGTTTGGGGCATATCTGCCGACCTGATGGCGGCGGGCAGAGCCGCAACCTCGATCTTTCCCGAGCCGATAGTGGCCTCAGCTTCGATCCGCGGATCGCCGTCCCGAATCAGGATCAACAGCCCCCGCTCCGCCCCGGCATGCTCCACCGCGATGCGCATGAGCCGCTCGATCAACTTGGGAAGCACCATCTCACTCGAGAGCGCCCGCGACGCTCTGACGACCGTCTCCACGTCCAGTTGACCTACTGACAGGTTGATCGTGGCCGAAGAGGCAAGAGATCGCGGATCACGTAGACGCGGGTAGCGTTCGTCGAGTTGCTTCGCCTTACCGTGAGCGCCCCAACGGTCGTAGCAGTTGCGCGCATTATTGAGATGAGCGTAACCAGCGGTTTCGATCCCGCGGGCTAGGTAAAATCGTCCCGCAAGCTCGTTGGCCACGGCCTCGTTGTGCACAAAGCCGTTTGCGTGTGCGGACCGGATCGCCTGCTCGTAGAGGCGCATGGAGTCGAAGTCGCGGCCTTCGATCCGGGCGATTTCCGCACCCACCAGTGCGGCGCGGTTTTCGAAGTTCTCCGGGCAATTCTGCGCCCATTCTTCGAGGCGTCGATGGTGAGTCGCCAACGCCGCGACGTGCTGCGGTCGCTGTTCTACTTCCGCTACATCGAAGAACGCGGCTCGAGCTAGTCCACTATAAAACTCATACTCCGCTTCTTCAAGGGCGCCGCGTGACGTCCAAAGCAGCCGTTTCGCCAAGGAGGATGCATCGATGGCTGCTGCGTAGTCGCCAGCAAAGACCCGCGCCTGTAGCTTTCGGACCCAATACCTGCACTCGGCCACGGCCAACGCCCGGTTGCTCGAAACGTGACGCTCAAACTGAACCTCGCTGAATTCTTCATCGTCGAAGCATCCGAATCTCGGGGTCAGGCCCCGGAGGGTTCGGATGAGCGCAAGTTGCGGCGCATTGAGGTCACAGGCGAGGCCGAACCGCGCTCTCCGCGCGAACGCGAGGCCGCTCTCGGCTTGGCGTTGCGCCTCCACGAGCGGATCGCCCGCCGCGAGAATGTTCGTTGTTATGCTATCGCCGCTGAACACCGCAAAGGTGAACGGGCCTCCCTTCGTTGCGGCGTCGAAAGCGCGATGCAGAAGAACTCGGCACGCCTTGATTGGCTTTGTCCACGGCATTACGCGATCCCCAAGCGGCTGATAGGTCGGGGCCTGAAGGCGTGTCAATCCGCGCTGTTCGACCAGCTCATAGCCGAGTTGTGCGAACTGATAGCCAGCCTCATAGTCGCCGAAATGCGCTCTGGCGATCATGCCAAGCAGCACGTAAGCGACACACGAACCGTCGCCGTGGCCGTGCTCGAGGCCAAAAGCAACCGCCCGACAGATGGCCAGGGAAAGGAGGTCTGGCTCCGCGAACATCATCGGCACGAGCTTTGACAGAACATTCAGAGTTGCGATGGCAACTGGATCGTCGATCAAGGGCAGGTTAATCACATCCTCGATCGCATAGCCCTTGAGTTGGCAGAAGATCCGATCGTATTCGCGGCGCACTTCCTCTTTCGACAGATGAGGAGACCATTCAATTCCGTGTTTTCGGAGGTAGTCCAAGCTAACAGCGATAGCGCGATCGATTTGATCGAGTGTCATATACAGATCAACGCGTAGGCACGCGACGGCGGAGGCCTCTACCGTGCCTGCGGTACGGCTCGAAAGCGTCTCCAGTCGCCGTGCCCCATCGGTCACAGCGCCAGTCAAGAACTCACATTCTGCGCGGTGCAGTTCCAGCTCGAAAAGAAGGTCGTGCCTTTGGTCCCAACACTCGTCCGCGAGTAGCGCCGCGCCGGCAGTCAGGTACCGGAGCGCCGAGGCATACGCCGTGGACGTTTTGGCGCGCCTGCCCGCCATTAAATTGAGTTCGGCAATCTGCTCACGTTCACTATCCGAGATGTTCGAGAGATCGCCGCGGTTGAGTTGACCGGTGATCTCGAAGATCGCGTCCTCACGCTTGTCCAGTGGGACATGCGTCACCAATAACCGTCCAATCCTGAGATGTGCAATGGGCCGCGACTCCTCTGGGATCAGCGAATACGCCGCCTCCTGGATGCGATCGTGAGCAAACTTGTAAGAGCCGTCGAGGCGTAAAATCAGCTCGAGACGTAGAGCTTCCCACAAGTCCGCATGCACCTCGTCTTCCGTGGTCTCCAGACAAACCGAAAGCGTGCCGAATTCGGTACTGTTTCCGATGCAGGCAAGCTGCCGGAGCGCCATTTGGGTTTTCGCCGGCAGCCGGTTCAGCTTCGCGACCATCAGGTCGACGACGTTATCCGTGTAATCTTTGGTGTAAATCCCGCGAAGGTTCCAGCGCCATCGTCCTTCGACATGATCGAAGGAGATTAAGCCTTCTGCAGAGAGATTGGAAAAGAACTGGATGGAAAAGAATGGATTTCCCCCCGTCTTCGCATGGATCAGCCGCGCGAGGGGTTTCGCTTCCGCTAGGTCCGACCGCAGGGCGTCCGCCACCAACAGTTCGATGTCCTCACAAGCAAGAGGCGTGAGGATAATGTCGCTCACTGAAACGCCGTTTTCGCGGATTTCTTTGAGCTTGCGAGTTAGCGGATGGCTGGGACCTACTTCATTATTCCGGTAGGCGCCAATCAGTAGCAAGTGATGCATATCCGGCTCAGTAAGCAGATTCTCGATCAAATCGAGTGTCGCTGCGTCGAGCCACTGCAAGTCGTCGAGAAACAGAGCGAGCGGATGTTCCAGCTTTGCAAATACGCCGATGAACCGTCGGAAAACCGATTGGAAGCGAGCTCTAGCGTCTGTCGGAGAAAGATTAGGTGCAGTTGGTTGCTCGCCAATGATGAATACCAGATCGGGCACGAGGTTCAAGATGAGGGAACCGTCTGGCCCCAATACCTGAAGAAGGTCGGCACGCCACTTGCTCAGGTCCAGTTCGCTTGTGCTCAGAAGGGGTTGGATCAGGCCTTGGAAGGCTTGCACCATTGTGGCGTAGGGAATCTCGCTCTGGTGCTGGTCGAATTTGCCCGATGCAAAAAGTCCGCGCGGCGGCACCAAGACCCTATGCAACTCGTTGACGACTGACGACTTGCCAATTCCGGAATATCCGGAGATCAAGACCAATTCTGGAGTTCCGTTTTTGGCGACCCGGTCAAAGGACGCCAGTAACCTTTCGACCTCGAGCGTCCTCCCATACAGCTTTTCCGGAATCAGCAACCGGTCGGTTGCGTCCTGTTGCCCGAGGCGAAAATCGTAAAGGGAAGCCCGGTCTTCCCAGTCGACCAAGCAGCGCCGAAGGTCGTGCTCGAGGCCAGCCGCCGTCTGGTAGCGTTCCTCGGCCGCCTTAGCGAGCAGCTTCATGATGATGGCGGAGATGGCGATCGGAACGTTCGCCATCCGCTCGCTGGGCGCTACCGGCTTTCTGGCGATATGGCAGTGCACCCAATCCATGGGATCAGTTGCCGCAAACGGCAGCGAGCCCGTCAGCAGCTGATACAGGGTGACACCTAGCGCATAGAGATCGCTGCGGGAGTCGATCGAACGGTTCATCCGTCCGGTCTGCTCTGGCGCCAAGTAGGCAAATGTGCCGGCAATGATTTCCGGCGGCACCGGCGCCTGGCGCTCGCGCGGCAGTCGGGACGCGATGCCAAAGCCGGTGAGCCATACGTGACCGGCCTCGTCGACAAGTGCATTCGCAGGCTTCACGTCCTTATGAATGAGGCCTTGGCCGTGCATTTGGCTAAGTGCAGCTGCCAAACCGATGGCAATGCGCAGGAAACGAGTTCAGATCGATCGGTTGTCCCTTGTTCTGCTCGATCATCCGATCTAGCGGTTCACCACCTGGATCACGAAGAATGAGGACCGTTCGCCCTTGGTGCCGCGTGAGTGCGAGGGGTTGAGTCGCCCAGGCCGCATCGAGTACCTGTAGCTAGCGAATATTCGTGTTCAAGCCGACGGAGACTTTGGGGCGATTGCTGCTCAGCAGCGACCGCCAGGATCGGCGTCTCAACGTCGCGCTGTCTGCCGCGGTAGAAAGTGAAGTCTCCCCCCTCGCGAAGCGGCTCAAATACGTACTCGGAATCCTCTGCCACTGGGTACCCTCTTGTCGTTCACAGGGAAGGAATGGTCTGCCGAGACGGGCGTGCGCGATGGTATTGTCAATCTAAGGAAAGCGCCAACGCAGGATGGCAGAATGGCGTGGTCTCTTCATGCCTGGTCGTCAGGCTCAACGCCCGGGTTCCACCCATCCGGCTATGCACCTCTTCCTGGCTCGGATCCGCTCTCGAGCATCCGTCCGAGGCGGCGGTACCACCGGAACGGGCGCTAAGCGGACATGCCCGCTGTTGCCATCAATGACCGGTCCCCAACCAACCCAGCCATTTGCCGCTGTACTCATGAACGACTGCTCTGGGGAAACGGTGCCGATTGTCTCAACGCCCATGATGGGGCGCGAAGCCGCCATCGATGAATAGACCTGATTGGCTCATTCCACGCTCATTGGCTCGGCCAAGATGTTTGATCTCGGGGCAAATCGTTCAGCGGATCGAGATGCCGCACATGCGCGCCGTCAGGTTCGTTCCAGCGCCACAGTACCAGGTTCGCTCCCGGCGCCTGCACCGATGGCACGCGTAGCCCCTGCCATCCGCTCGCGGCCGCCGACGCCGCAAGGTCCCAGCAAGAGGGTCGCCGGCCCTCGACATCGCGGACTCGTTTCCACGGCTGCCGGAGAAACGCATCGTCCACCCCGAGGTCGCCCCGGGTGGCCACGGCCGTCAGGTCCAAGATCGTCGAAGCATCTACGTCATAGGCGGTCAGGGTGCCGGGGCGGGGCAGGTCCTGTTGGTATTCCGCGATAGCCGTGGCGTGGCTGTCGGAGAGGTAAAGAGCCTCTTGTCCTCGGTCGTTCCAACGACCGCCGGCGCGGGCTGCTCCCGCACCGGATAGTGGATCGAAGGCCCAGCGGGGTGCCAGCATGCGCCAGAAGCGGCCCTTGACGGCCACAGGGGCGGCGGCATCGAACCGCCATGTCACGCGTAGGCGCCGTCCCGCAGGTCCTCCAGATGCGCCAGCACGGCGTCCGCGTGGCCGGCCTCGACAAGCTGCAGGGCGGTTTTGCCGTCGTGGCCGGCAATCGGCTGATGACGGAACCAGACAATCGCCCGGTCAGCGTCTCCGGTGAGTTGTTCGGCGGCGGCCAGGATCCGGACCACCGGCTCAAGGCTCTTTTGCACGACGGGGGAGTCTGGCCGCTGGGCGAGCGTATTTCGGTGTACGTGCGCCAGCCGGGCCAGATCGGCGAGCGGCAGGCGCAGTCGGTGGCTCATCCGCTGCGGCGAGACGAAGTCTCGCTCGCGTATGTCCGCCAAAAGTGCCGTGAGCATCGAAGTCATCCTGTGCATGGGCAGTGCAAATATAGCACTCTTCGTGCACAACGCCATACGGGTCGCTGTTTCGGGCAAGTTGGCCCGGCCCTCATACGCCCCGGGTCAGAGGCCGAGTTTGCCTGCCGGGCTCTCTTTGCCGAGCTTTCCGCGGCGGATGTAGCTGCGCATGGTCGGGAGGCTCCGATGGCGGGTATGTCCCATGATTTCCTCGTCGGGTACGCCGTTGCGGTAGGCCGTCGTGATGAAGCCCGCCCTCATGCCGTGTGGGGTGATCGGTTCGAGCAGGGTGCCCTCGATCCCGGCCGCGGCAGCGCGCTTCAGGAGAATCTGGCGGACGGCATCGGGGTGTAGCCGGTGTTGTCCGACGGTGCCCCATTGGGTAACCCGGCGGAAGATCGGGCCGTCCGCGATCTCCGCGGTCTTCAGCCAGGCGCGCACTGCGCGAACCGGGCAGGTTTCCGGCGCGCTGCCGCGGGCGATCCCGATTTCGATACCTTCACCCGCCTTGTCGGTTTTCGAGCGGGCAATGAGGAGCCGCATGCCGAGCGGCGTAGGGCGAAGATGCGCCATGTCGAGACCGACAAGTTCCGAACGCCGCAGCGCGCCGGCAAAGCCGAGCAACAGGAGCGCGCGGTCGCGCAGACCGGCGAGGTCGGTGCCGCAGGTCGCGATCAACCGCTTGATGTCCTCGGTCGCGAGCGCCGCCGATCGCCGCGGTGGCTCGCCATGGGTGCGTGCAATGCCACGCAAGGTCTCGCGGATCGCCGGATGGCGCGTGTCGAGCGGCTGCTTGGCCATCCGGTGGGCCCGCGCGATCGCGGCAACCCGGCGCCGCAGTGTCGGCAGCGCGTAGCCCAGGCCGGCGGCGGCGAGATACGCGCCGACCGTCTCTGGATCGGCCGGCAATGGCTGGAAACCGTGCGCCTCGCACCAAGCACTAAAGTTGTCGAAATCGGCCTTGTAGGCCCGCAGGGTCTCCGGCGCGTCGGCGGCCGACTGGTAGGTCTTGGACCTGGCCAGCGCGAGGGCGGCACGTGGGGCAGGGGGCTTTTCGCCGTTGCCGAGGCGGGCACGTTGACGTGCGCGGGCAGCATGGTTGATCTCGTTCATGAGGCTATTTGACCATGGATCTTCATACGCGGGAAGGGCTATTATCGCGTGTTTTAGGATCGGGTCCATCATTCGGGCTTTGGGCGACAGCCAGCGGGCCGTCATCCCAATCCGCTGATCCATAGCCGCGGGTATGATCAAACCGCGACAGTTGCCCCGGTATGTCCGGCTCACGCACGAGATCAACCGCTTCGCACGGCAACACGAACAGATGATGATTGCGCTGGCGAGTCAGGCCTCTCCCGGCCGGATGGGCTGAAACACGACCGCCCGCGCATCAGCGTCAAAGTGCATTCTGAACCAGTCGAAGGTCCTGCTGGGCCGGCTGAAATCTCCGCCGCGGTCAACCACTGCTGCAATGTCGTCACCGGGCAAGTCCCAAGGCGATTGTCCACGGGGGATCGCGATTTCGGCGCCAGCTCCTTCGGCGTCCGTTTTCGATCGCTCGATAAGCAGCTTCATGCCGACCCTCGTCCAGGTGACGTGCTCCACGTCGAGGGCCGCCACCTCGGATCGCCGCAACGCGCCGGCATAGCCGACCAGGAACATGGCGCGGTCACGTGCCCCGGGGAGGTCGGTGCCCACATGCTCGGCTCAGCTTCCTGATCTCTGCTGTGGTCAGTGCAACCGATCGACGGGCTGGTGTTCCGTGCTTCCGGCCGATGCCACGGAGGGTTTCTCGGATCGCAGGGTGTTTGGTGTCCAAGGGATGCCCTGCCACTCCGCAGGCTCGTGCAATCGCGGCGACGCGGCGGCGCAATGTCGGAAGAGCATATCCTTCACCGGCGGCTGCGAAATACGCGCCGACGATCTCTGGTGTCGCTGGCATTGGATCGAATCCATGTCTCCCACACCAAGCCTTGTAGTTTGCAAGGTCATTCGCGCGGGACGCGAAACTGCACGACGGGAATGCTAGAAAAAAGGGCTCATCTGAAATCTATCCTGCTTTTTGGCTGACGTAGACCTCCGCGGTGCGTTCTAATTGGGGGGGATATTCGCTACCTGTTCGGCAAGCCGTCGGAGTAAGTTGCGATCTCTTGCAGATAAGGCGACACCTGAGTTGGTTATCTGCCAGGCGGTAAGCGGCACGCTCACGTCGTAGACCTCCTGCGCTTCCTCCAAGGCCGTAACGATGGACGCAGATCTACGGACGATATGTGCCACCGAATCTCGCGGAGCTAGAAATTCGGCGGCAAATGCGCGTGCCCTCGCTTCGACCCTATTCGAAACCCTTCCTCCGAGGACCTCGACGGCAGGGAGCGCAGTCTGCCTGTCGATCAGAACGTGACATAATTCGTGGGCTACCGTCGCCCTGCGGCCTCGCCGAGTCTGTGCATGTACACCAGACTTATTTACGATAACGGATGGACCGTGTGAGGGTCCCCATACAGCTATCGCGTCTACTTGTTTAATGAAATCATCCTCGCTGACCGCCACGTCCCAACTACGGAGCAATTCCTCGGAATCCACTCGTACATCGGGAGATTTAGATAGTATCCCTCGTAACCATGCGGCAAGCTCGTATCCTTGCCGGTAATGTTTTTGTTCGGATCTAGAGTTGATCACCTCAAGTGCCTGCCTGCTCAATTCATCGAGCCGGGCGCTTGACGGTGTTTTTGGCACAGCGTCGATCATGTCGAGCAAACCATTCATTGCCTGATTTGACAGCCCGCTAGGCAACATGCGCGCCAAAACCACCAGTTCCGGCGGTTCCTTGACAAGATTCATAAAATCAAAACGTTCGTTGGACGACTTCAATAATTCGATCAGGTGGCGTAAGACAGGCGCATCAGGCGTTCCGGACGCGGCGGAAACTGCTTCTTCAGTCGCTACCTGATCGCGCATCGCCCAGGAATCTAATTCAACATCTGGCATATTCGGGTCATGGAGTCGATTGAACAAGAGCTGCCCCAATCGCTCCAGAGCCAAAAGAGCGGGTAGGAAATCTACCGTCCACTCCTTCCGTCCATCTGTGATGTTTAGCTGCCGTCCTTCACGGGTAAGCGTCAAAAGTTGAGTATGACTTTGGGGCTCAAGGACATCTTTCAATGAGAGAGCGCCAAGCGAACCAACGTCCATTTTATCATTGTTGCTAGTGCCTTCGAGCACCAGGGATCTCCAGCCCTCTGCAATTCGAAGGAGTAGTGCGGCTGGGCTAAAGCGCCAAGCCGAACGGCGTCCGGAACGTGGCCCGCTTGCTTCGCGGCCAAGCATGATCTCAAGCTTGCCTCCAACGTCGCGGGCCGATCGCCCTCGTCGCGTCGGGCGATCCCATTCAATAGTGAGGTTCAGGCGATCAGGAGAGCCAAGCTGAATTCTCAAGTGATCAGCGTCGTCTAGCCGGATCCCCAATGCGCGACCTATCGTCGCATCCTTCAAGCCCTTGCCTTGGAGTCGCCGAACAGAGGTCAGTTTTGCATGGTACACGGCCTCGCTTGGCCGATCGTCTGCCTTCGCGATCTCGTCGGCGAGCTCGTGACCAAGCTTAACCATGTTCACGGGGCACCCCCAGCGTTCTGCTCCCCAACATATCGCAAAAAACGCTCCATGGCATCGTCATCCCGCAGGTCCAGGTGGCCATTCCAATTGGTCCCTGCTAGAAGATGATACCCTAACCTGGTGGCGCCAAGGGGCTCCGAGAGGTCAGAAACCTCCCATATCGCGCTGCCTTCGTCATCATCCAACGCTGCGCTGAGCACTTTCCTAGCGTCCGGCGAGACTTGGTTGTGCAGCAAACTCATCCGTGCCCGAAGGCCGATTTTGAGCGTGCTCCAGTCCGCGTTGGAGGGACGGAAGCCAAACCGAGCCCAGGCGTACCCACCGGCATCCAGGCCGGCCGATAATGTGATAAGGTGAATTCCCAGTTTCCGGTATAGGCGCATCGAGTTTCGCAACAGCAGCTTGCCTATCCCCAAGTTCTGTTGGATCGGCAGGACTCGTATGCCGCTGTGTCTGATCGTGCGAGCATGAAGATCAAATTCGCGTTCGGCGGTGCATATCCTTGAGCCATCTCGGAAGAGTTGGATGACACAGGTTCCAGTGTTGTCAACTCGTAGGCAAAACTCCACGCGACATTCAGTGGGAAGGTCCTTGCTTAAAAGGCTTAGAAAAATAGACGGGAGGCAGCGAAAGCTATCGGCCCAACTCCGCGAGGTCTCCGCGCAGCCAGGGGCGATACGAAAGCAGTCTGCCGTCCCTGCTACGTCAGCGACGACCTGTTCGTATGAAAGTTGCATCGCTCGGTATGGTAAAAAGTCTCGATCCGATGGTCAGAAGGCTGGGCGACTGTTGTGGGTCAGATTGCCGGGAGACCCCTTTTTGGACCGCCAACAGGATGTTGGGCCAAATGCCGGCCAACGCCTAGTGGCCGAGACAGCGGTGGCGGCAATTCCCTCTACCGGATGTCTGCTTGTTGCCGTTGCGCACTTCAAAGCGGCCGGTCTGTTCCCGGCCAACTTCGGTTATTCCAGGGTCCCATTGAACGCACTGGTTCAAGCGCGGTCGGTCACTTCGTGATCCCGTTCACAAATATAGCATGCCGCGGGCCCTTGAGACATCCCCAACCGGCCGCGCATAAACACAGAAGTGTGTCTTTTCAACCGGCTACGACGTTCAGGAACGTCCTTTATATTGCACTATAATCCGACACCCAAGGTTGAGAGTTGCCGCGTCTCATGATATGTTGCTAAGCACATAAACGCCTATCAGGGGCCCTCATGCCCGACACGACCCGCTGGACGGTCTCCGTCTCCAAGGAGACCGACATCGCTGTGCGCACCTTTCTGGCGCAGCGCGGCATGAAGAAGGGCGACCTATCGAAATTCATCGAGGAAGCCGTCAAGTGGCGCATGCTTGACCGGACGATGAGCGAGGTCGGAAGCAAGTTCGCCGACATTCCTCCGGCGGAACTGGAATCGCTTATCGCCGAAGCCGTCGCCGCGGTTCGCAAAGGCCGTGCGCCCAAGATGGGATAACGCTTATGGCTGGTCGCTGACACCGACAACTCGATCAGTGCGTTTGTCGGCGGCGCGTCAATCCCCGCTTAGCGTTTTTCCAACTTTGTTCAAAGCGCGACGAAATTCATCATGCCGACACGGCATCCAAGACGCTGTGGTCGTGGACATCGGCGGCCGGAAAGAGAGCCTTTGCCGCGATGGCCGCTTTCGCCTTTGCGACATCCGGCGCGAAGAATACGACCGCGAGATCATGGGCGGCCCGGGAACAACAAACATAGAAGAGCCGTCGCGTACGGCCGAGGACCGAGTTTACACCGGCGGCCAAGTTCTCCTCGTCCCTGTCGGACAGCGGTGTAATGCCGAAGTATTTCCCATAAGAAAAAAGGTTGTAGTCGCTCTCTTCATCGTCCAGGACAACGAGAACGCGCTGGAACTCGGCACCCTTCACGTCTTGCTGGGTCGCAAAGGGGGAATGACCTTCGATGTATTTACGATATCCCCAAAGCTCGACTGCTTGAGAGTCAAGGAAGGCACGCACCGCAGTCTGTGCTGAGCCGTCCTCGTCGTCGTCGTCTTCAATGGCCCGGCCCAGCAGATACGGTATGAACCGATCATCGAGCGCCGCCAACTCCTGATCGTGAACCAAGGAGACCACATCCCTTACCGTCGCCGCGGAGCAATCATCGAACATGGACGTGAGCCGGCGAACCGCCTCGCCGAGCCGAGTGAGGACGCCAGCGGCATCCACAGCAGCCGGCCGATCTTTGGCCAGCAGCGGACAACTGACACGAAGTGCCGTGATCACGTCGAAATCGGCTCCGGCCCGGGAAGCGATGACAAGTGGTAGTAGGTAATTCAGGAAGGGCCGCAGCACCCACGCGGTGCCGTCCCGCAATCCGCCCTTGAGGCTGGCTGGAGCGCTGTCATTCAGCGCAGCGAAAAGGTTGGGGAAGCCTAACCTGGTGGCGGCCATCCGGTGCACAAGGACAAGCATGCGGACATCCGCGTCGTCGACATCACGTTCCCAAAGTTGATCGCCGTTTTTTACCGCCAACCACCGTCGGACCTGACCTAGCCGCGCGGTTCGGTGATCATCGGTCGGAAGAATGAAAAGTCGCGCAGTTCCTTCGATGTCCGCGGCAGATCCATTCGGCATGATAGTTCGTCCGGAAACCTGCTCGAGGCCGTCATCCTCAGCCCGAATTTTGTTCACGACGCTGAGTACACGCGTCGGACAGCGAAAGTTTTCCGGCTTCGTGATCTCGGTCCACCCGACCTCGGCTGCTATCGGCCCGACGCCAGTCGTATAAATCTTCTGCATCGGGTCGCCGAAAAACCCCAGGCAGAAGCCTGCCCCCACGGACTTCTCGACACTGCGGAGCGCAGTTATGAGATCTGGTCTCGTATCCTGGCTTTCATCCACGAACACGAATGGAAATCGGCTGGCGACGAGGGAGCGCAGCAAAGGACGCGTTTCGATCAATTCCGGCCCGACCCTCAGAATATCGTCGTGACCAAGGATGCCCTTGGCGTAGTCGCTACCTGCCTCGTACGTGAAGCGGCAAACTTGCCCGATCGACGCGAGCTGCTCACGGTACCGCTCGATCTTTCTTGCGAGCCCTTCGCGTGTCCGAGCCTGGGTTCTCGGCCGGGCGATTTTCGCCTCAGCGTCGGCGATCTTCCCTTCGATTCGGGCTCTCACCCATTGCGCTAAGTCTGTCTGAAATGGACTGACCACCGTCCAAAGGAAACTGTGAATCGTGGAAACGTGGAACAGCGGCACATTGCCGACATCACCCCAGATTTCCCCGACCGCAACCTCGGTATAAGTTATGCACGCGATCCGCTGCCCGCGGCGCCGAAGGTCATCGCCTTTCGTACGCACCAGATGATCGAGAGCGTTGACCAGCGATGTCGTTTTGCCGGATCCCGCCCCTGCGACCATTACGAAGCTGCGGACCGGCTGCTGATCAAGGCAGAGCCGGAGCTCGCGATCCGCATCCGTGTCCGGCTGCCTGATCCGGCTGGTCATGCCGCTTCTCTGCTATTCGCTTCAGCAGGTCCCGCTTCCGGGACCGCCGCGAGTGGAGGGGTTATCTCTTGTTCGAGCCAACGGAGACCATCCAGAATGTAGGCCGGCACACGCCACGTCGCAGGATCCTGTGCTAGGAGCGCAAGCGCAAAGTCGGTCTTGTTGAACCCTGACGACTTAACGCGATTGTGGATCCTCGACGCCAGATCCTCCAACGCTAGCTTCTCACTCTCCCGGATGCGCAACCTAAGTTCAGCGCATTCGGGTTCCTGGCAGCGAGCGAGGTTCTCGAGTGCAAACGCTTCCTCAAGCGTTCGACCGGCGAGCAGAAGGTTCCTACCACCCCAGACTGATTCAATTCGTGTCTGATAGACCACTCGAATCAGCGCTTCCTTCGCCTCACCTCGAGACTGGGTTCGCTGGGCCGTTGTGGCGCCGAGCAGATCTGCGATTGACTTCATACCGGGCAGCCATTGGATTAACGTCTGGTTCGACGTGACGGCACCGGCGCTGTGTACCATGCAGGCCGTGCCGGGTGCCGCCTCCTCCTCAGAACCTGCATCGAGTTCGGCCTCAGTTCCGTCCGTCGGCTGATCGTTGCCGGCCCGTTCAGCCGCCGCGATCACGCTGTCAATGTCGGTGATTATGAGTGCCGTGATGCCGAGGAATTCGATGAGTGATCGGAAGCGATGTCCGAACGCACCCCCAATCTCCAAAATACTAAGATACGCGGATTGTAGGCGCGGTGCCGCTTTCTCGATCATCTGCGGGAGCAACAGCCGCTCCACGTTTCCTTCGACCAGGACCGCGGCGTCCGCGAAAAAAAGGTCGCAATGAGTCAACTTGAGATATCGCTCGAGAAAATCCCGCGTCGGATTTGCAGTCTGTTTGTAGAAAGCAGAGAGGTTGAGCACGTCGGATGTTTGGCCGGACGAACCCAGCGTGCGCCGGAAATAGCGGATTGGACGAAAGCCGCGCTCATAAAGGATATGCGGGGAGTGTGTCGTGACGACGATCTGACTTGAATAGTGAGTGCGGTCGTCCCCTTCGATCGCCAGAATGTCGATCACCTTGCGGATAAAGACCTGCTGAAGCTGCGCATGCAAATGCGCCTCCGGTTCCTCGATGAAAATAAGGTGTAGTGGCGGTCGATTTTCCTCAATGTCCATCCATTGGGTGTGGAGATCGAGCAGTTCGACGACCATGTAGATCAAATTCTTAAAGCCGAGACCATTGTATCGGTCGGGGAGCGTTGGCGGTTCGGGCCCTTCCGACGGGTCGCCTAGCGCGTAATGAACCCGCGCTCCGTCCTGACTGCTCATGATCGACGCCGGGTTAAGCGCCGACTTAATAAGGAGGCGCGGGTTCGAAAGCCCAGGATAGCCGATAGCAGCAAGCCGTAAAAGCGTGGGGGCGAAGACTCTCTGAAGGTGGTCGTTCAGCATCATCTCGGAATCGGCGAGCGCCCAAAGTACATCATAATCGCTAGCTCGCTTCTCCAGATTACGCTCGTAGAAGCGGCTTAGGCATCGCGACAGATCTTCGGCCCGGCTGCCACCCGCGCTATCAGACAGGTGTCGCTGGGCATGCAGAAAATCGACGCGCAGAAGAGAGGCGAGAACTTCCCTCCCGGAGTGGCCCCTGCTTGGCGCGAGTAGCAGCGGTAAGTAACCGTGCTGCGCCTCAAAGGAAGCATCGAACCGCGCGCGATCGAGGACGTAATAGCGCAGATCGAACTCACGCCGCAGATTGTTGTCGAGATACTCCCGCAAATTGCGGGGCCAAGGGTGGTAATCTGCGACACCTTCAGTGTGGACCCGGACGTTCGCGCGCGCCCTGTCACGCGCTTCATGGAAGTTAGCCAGCAACTTCGCTGGGTCCGATGCAGCAAACTCAACACGCATCCCGACAAGGGTGCCTTGCCACGTCAGGCTGGGAAGAAGGTCGATAACGCGGTGAAGGTCCGCTGCCTCGACGTGGAACCAGATGTCGAGAGCGATCGTCGGCAGAAGAGTCCCCTCCTCCCGCTCACCAAAAGCGTCGATAGCGGGCCAGCATTCCATGCTGAAATCGTGAACGGTAAATTTGTCGCGCGCCGCCGCCGCGAACAGCTGGAGTGCGTGAGAAGCCGATGTCTTCCCACTATTGTTGGCGCCGACAAAGATCGAGATGTCCCGAGCAAGGTCGACGGTCACATCGCGCAGCCGGCGAAAATTTCTGATCTTCAGCGCCTCGATATGCATGACCAAGCCGCCTTCCATCGCTCGCTGCAGGCGTCGAGCCCAGCCGACGCCACAATATCCTGTTTACACAACGATTACGATTCTGAGAAGGCGTGCCCTCGTCGGGGTGGACGGAATACAGGTATGCTCTTTTTTGGGATGGGCTTGCTCTACTTTGCAGTCCGCCGCCGCGCCGAGTGGCAGGACACCGGACATGGCTTCCGAGGGAAGGCATACAAGTCAGCTGACCAACCTTGGCTGTCGGCAGGCTCCCTGCCGGGCATTCGGCTCGTTCGATCATCTTGTCGAACTTTTCTAACGTCGCCATCTACCCTGGCAGAGGCGCCGTTGGCGCCTCAACGCGGGCGGTGGGGAAGGCGACCTCCTGGCGGCCGCGTCCTACCTCGACCACTTCGACCTCGCTAATGTCCGCAGAGCAAAATCACCACTACCTGCCGCAGAGCTACCAACGGGGATGGGCAGACACCTCGGGACGGGAACACGTCTAGCGGTGGCGTCACGACCGCCTCGTCTGCGATCCGAAGTCCACGCGCGCCACGGGCGGTCGATCGGGCCTCTACTACACGCCGATGGCTCCGCCGGACCTCAGGAACTACATGGAAGACGAGTTCTGGCGGCGCATCGACCAATGGGGCCACGACGGGCTGACCCTCCTGCGCTCCAACGACCCGGCGGCTCGGACGAAGTTCAACCTGCAGCGCATGGCCCTCTATCTGCTCGCCCTGGAAGTCAGGAACCCCTTGCGTGTGGCGGAGATCGAGCAGCAGGCGCACCGGCATGTCCTGCAGAGCTGCCTGGTCGACGACTACGACCGGCATCGCCGTCCCCATGAACCGGCGACGCTCGAAGAGTTCAAGGCGGCGTTGACTCAGCCTGGGCTTTCGGAACACGGCGCCCGGTGCATCCGCCATGTCGTCTTCAATGAGGACGTGCGCCGCAAGCTGTCGCTCATGGACTGGCAAGTGGTGAAGGTGACGAACTCAGTCCCCATCCTCACCTCCGACGCTCCCCTGATCCGATACCGGGGCCTCGCCGATGACGACGGCCTCATACTGCTGCCGTTATCGGGTGATGAATTCCTCGCGATCTTCAACCGCGGCGCCATCGACATGGTCCGGTCGATCGAGGCGAATATCCGCACGGGCGTGTTCGTCGAGGGGATCAACAAATACGTGGTCCAGCATAAGATCGACTACGTCTACGGCGTCGACGACAGCCAGATGGCGTTCGTCAGCCGCTATTGGGGCCGCGGGTCCGCCTATGTCCCGCTCTTTCCAGCCTGAGCGACCTGCAGCGCGCGGCGGGCTCTCACGCCGAGCCGAATGGGTGATCGGGCCATGCCCTGGACAGTGATGATCGACGAAAGCGGGACGGATGGCCAGTCCTCGGTCCTGACGATGGCGGCTCTGCTGGCGGTCGATCTGCGTTGGACGCAACTCGAAACGGCGTGGCGGGCGATGCTGGAGCGCCATGGCCTCAGCACGATCCACTGCAGCGAGCTGCGTCACCAACTCGGCTACGACGAGGCGCGGCTGGCGCAGCTCATGAGTGACGTCGAAGCGATCATCCTTCGCCATGCCCCCGTGTCCGTGGTGGGCGTGATGCGAAAGGACGATTATGACCAGATCTACAAGCCGACCCAGCAGGTCAGCGGCGAGAAGCGCAGCCCCTTGGGCGTGCTCTACCGCGCGTGCTTGTCGTTCTTCGCGGCGTTTCTGGAAGAGCACCCGCCGGGCAATCTCGACCAGGTCGGCTTCGTCTATGAGCGCGGGCCGAGAGAAGGCGGGCTTCGGTCGATTCATGGGGGCTTCCAGCGCGCCGACTTGCCGGACTGGTTCGGAGCCTTGAGCTTCGTCAGCAAGGCGGACCGGGTGGCGCTGCAAGCCACGGACTGTCTGGCGGCCGGTGCGCTCTTCCACGAGCGGCTGGAACACCCGACAAGACCTTCCGACGTCAGCGCCTCTGGTCTGATTATGACGGGAGCTGTGCCGGTGGCCGTTGACGCGCCTGTCAGCTTTCGTCTGCCGATCACCCGCGCGATCATCGGTGATTTGCGCGACGAGCTTCTCCTGACAAAGGCGCAACGGGCGGCGCTACGCCGCTCCATCGTGGGGGGACAATGACGGATTCATTCTCATCGCAGTCCGAAGCGGCATTGGCGCCGCTTGGCTTCATCGAACCGCATGCGCTGCTCCTCACCCAGCCGGCGCCGGGCCAGCGTCTCTTCAAGATCATGAAGGCGGAGCACCTCGTCTCGTCGATCGAGGGCGGATATCTCCATTTCAACCGGGTCGACGCCTATACCGACTTTCCGCTGGCGGCCGCCCATGATGGCGCCGAGTTGCCGCTGGATCAGCCCGCCAATCAGGCGGCGCGTTTCGAGAAGGCGCCGAACTTCGCCCTGTCGGACTACTATGCCCAGTCCAGAGCGCGAACCTACGCCTACTGCTTCTCGCTCGAGAATACGTCGCACATGTGGGCGCATTACGGCCTGGGCAGCGCGATGGGCCAGGCCGGCCTGGAGTTCGATCTCGAGAAATTGCGTCACCGCCTGAATGCCACCTTGTCGGGTGAGGCCGCCTTGATGTGCGGCGATGCGCGATGCCGCCAGATCTTTTCGATCAACTACGGTGAAGTCTTATACGTCGATCGGGCGTCCCACCGCGCCAATCTCGACCGCGCCGCCAACCCCATCCAATATGCCTATCTCAAGGACCGCACCTATGGCGACGAACGCGAGTTGCGCGTCAGCCTGTCGGCTCTGGGGATGGGCCGGTTTGTCCTCGCCGACGGTCGGGAGATGGAGTTTCCGCCCAGTCTGCAGCTCGGGTTCGATTTCCGCGAGGCCTGCGCGGACGGAACAATCGTTCAGGTCCTGACGGCACCCACGACCGATGAGGTAGGCTTGATCGATGCGCTTGGCCGCTTTGGGATCGGCCGTGCCCCATGAGGTTAATGGTCGACACGAACCGCCTCCGAAGCGACGAGCTTCGGAGAGTTCTGACTATGTCGCCGGGCAACCGCGCGGTCCTTCGGACCATGTGCTGATCGACGTCGTGGGTTGACCGCAGCGTTGCCGTGACGGCGACGAGCGCAACTGCTCAAGGTCAATTCAATCTGTCGGTCTGTTCGGCGGGGCATTGGCTAAGCAGCGGTACTCGAAGCGGGGCGACGTGTAGTCGATGTACTGGTCTGCGGCGTTGGTGATCCGCAGCAGCAGGCGGACGAACAAGCCCTTCAGCAGTTTCATGTCGCGAATAGCCGCCAGCTCCTCACCCTCGGGGACGGGCGTGCCGTGCGCCGCCTTGTTGCGCCGCCGCCAGGCCGCGTCCTCATCATCTCCAAGCTGGAGGCCGATCGCCGCCATCACGGCCTTAAGACGCGGCCGTTGATCCACGGTGTTGAACGTCGCGAGCTTCACCTTCAAAGCCGCTTTGGCCTGGTCGGAGATCTCCGCGTCATCGATCGCCGCGGCCATGTTTGTGCGAAGCTTCTTCCAGACGATTTGGGGTGCCCAGGTTTCTGCGACTACGCCGGGATGGCTCTTGATGTAGGCGTTCTGCAGCGCCTCGATCGCCGCGCCGAAGTGGGCCGGCGCGATGTGCGGTGTCGCCGCGCATGCATGCCAATAGGCCCAGCTGAGATTCACAAGATCCAATTCCTCGAAGGCCCGGACAAGCGCGGTGATCGCCCGGGTGAGCTGGGCGGGGTTCAGCTCATTCAGATAGCGCGGCCCGAGGGGGGCGAGTTGCTCCGGTCCTATGTCGAAGGCGCGTCGCCCCAAGGTGTAGGCGCTCCGCGCCAGCGTTGAGACGATGTACCAATTTTTGTCGTAGTGGGTGGTTCCAAGGTCCACCAGGAAAAGGCCAAGCGCGAACGACAGCGCCGTTCGTACCTTCTTGCGGAAGGCGTCATCTGGCGTGCCGTCGAACACGATGCATCCGGGCTTGATCGCCCCGGCCTGGTCCTCGCGATCAAGCGCACAGATGTAGAATGTCCAGCCCTCGACGATCAGCTTCGCGGCGTTTTTGGAGGTCCGGAACCTTTCACTCTCCCGCGTAATTGTGATCCCGTCATCGAGGGCGATAGCGCGGCTCGATTGGGTGGTGCTCACGACACGTGAGGAAGCCGGCCACACGAAGGGGCTGGAGGGCAGGTTTTCCAGCCAGTCGATGATGTAGGTCGCCGGCCCGCCCCCGGCATAGTTCGTTCTCGCAATATGCACTTGCGCCGATTCCTGGCGCGACTTCTCGGTGAGACCGACCGTGTTCGATTTGAGGCTAAAGGGGATGACGCCCATGAACTCGGCATCGACCCCGCCGATGTTGCGCAACGAGACACGCTCAGTGCTCATCCGCACAGTCCCAGGGGGATGCTCAACCGCCGCCGAAGTCGCGTTTGGCGGAACTTCCGTTTCCAAGATCAGGCGAAGCTTCTCGTCACGGCGGATTGAGAAGCTCTGAATCGGCGTGTGTAGAGGCCCTGGTTCGACAACTGCAAAGTGGCCGCTGTTCAGTACGTCCAGGCATTCTTCTGAGAGATCGACCATGTGGCAGCGCTTACCTAGATACTATCTAAGGCGACGATGGGAACGATCAATCCGGCGTGGCAGTCTGGCGCCGCGACGGTGCCGGCGTCCGGAACTTGAGGACGCGCGTTGCTATGGCGAAGAAGTCCTCGAGTTTCTCGATCGAAATGTCGGTCTGATACAGAGGGCAGGACCGCTCCTCGTCGACCTGAAAGCCAACCCTGCAAGGCTCCGTCGTCCGCTCAAGGCGGGCGTATGACTGGTCGCGCGCGTTGGACGGCGTGCCGTGTCGGCCGAAGCGAGACCAATAGGTCTCGATCGGATGTCTGCGTTCCCAGTGTTTCAGACTGTCGTCTCTGGAGAAGCGATCGCAATCACTACTACACGCTAGCTGTAGTTCACCACGAAGACTGTCGAGGACTGGACCCAGGAGCAGATCCACAACCTTCGCCGGGAAGGGCTCACCGCCCTCGGTTCGGAGGGCGATCTCCATCACCTCCTGCAATCGGTCGGACAGGCCGTGACGGAGGGTTGCCAGAATAAGGTAGGCGATCGCTTCGACGATCGGGCCCTGTTGCACGCCAGGCTGCATCAGTCGGGTATAGAGGAACAGTAGATTGAAAATCGCCATCGAGCAGGCCGCCAGAGCCTCTTCGGCTGTACAATATGCGCCCCAGGGCCGCTCATCGATGCTACCGTGGGCGAATTCGTTGGCGGTAAGCGCGATTCGCTCCATCGGACCGATCTCAAGCGTTTCGCGCTCCGCCCAGATCCGCCGGGCCCACTCGATTGAGCTATATTCCAACAGGCTCCAGAAGCGTTCTGTGATGGCTTGCAGGTATCCGGCCGAACTCAGGCCGCTCTCGAACAGTCGTAACACGGTCGAAGGCTGGTCAGTCAGCATACGCTCCAAGACCGGCTGGTCCCACAGGAGGATCTGCGGTTTGGGAAAGCGCCCCTGCCATGTCTTCACCCAGTCGCGGGTCGGGTTTGAAAATGTCGTGTTAGTTGCGATCACTAGGCTCAGGACCCTTTACGCGGCTCGGCGCGGTGTGATTCTAAGCGGATCGGAGGTGTCCAATGTCCGATCTGATCTTGCTTTCGCGCGCCCACATGCGTCGCATCGAACCGTTTTTCCCACGTTCTCGGGGCCTGGTGCGAGTGGATGATCGCCGAGTGATCAGCGGGATCATCTATGTCATCCGACACGGTCTGCAATGGAAGGACGCACCACGCGGCTACGGGCCACACAAGACGCTCTACAATCGCTTTATTCGCTGGAGCCGGCTTGGAGTGTTCTCACGTATCTTCGCGGCCCTCGCCGCCGAGGCGGGCTTTACCCGAGAGGCTGATGATCGATAGCACTCACCTCAAGGCGCACCGCACCGCTGCCAGCCTGCTGCAAAAGGGGGTCCTGTTCGCTGTATCGGCCGCACCAAAGGCGGCCTGAACTCCAAACTCCATGCCGTTTGCGACGGACAGGGCCGCCCGGTGGCGCTATTGCTGACCGAAGGCCAGATGAGCGACCACAAAGGAGCAGCCTTGCTCCTGCCCACCTTGCCTCCTGCGCGTGAACTGCTCGGCGACCGCGGCTACGACAGCAACCGCTTCCGAGCTGCGCTGACCGAACGCGGCATCACCCCCTGCATTCCGTCAACCAAAAGCCGCAAGATCGCCTTGCCCTACGACAAGATGCTGTATCGCCAGCGCCATCGAATCGAAAACGCCTTCTGTCGCATCAAGGACTGGCGCCGCATCGCGACACGCTACGACCGATGCGCACACGCCTTCTTCTCAGCCATTTGCATCGCCGCTACCGTCATCTTCTGGCTCTGATACAGAGTCCTGAGCCTAGGCAATCGACGGTCTTATCGGCCAGGACGTTGTTGCAGGCCGACGTAACCGCATCTTTCTCGACCGTCCCGGCCCGACCTTTACATTCAATCCACCAGCGCTTGGCCTCGACCTGGCCGTCCGCGCCCGGCGTATAGAAACGGCCTTCCAGATCGCGGCCGCCGTCGGCAGCGCCGCCGCCAGTACCTCCAAGTCGCCACTCCAGGTCACGCGCGCCGATCCCATCGAGCAGCCAAAACAAGCATTCTTCCAACGCCCTGCCTTTGAGCTCACTGAACGGAAGCTCCGTGGGCAAGACCCATTTGGGTGCACCGTCGGGGCCGTCTCCATCGGGTTTGTCGTCTTCGGCCAACGCTATTTCGCCCGACCTGCAGCGCGCAGAAGATAGACGCTCACCGCAGATGCCACGGTGACCACGAGCTCGGCTTCTTCGAACCGGGGCTCGCGACCTTCTTGGATGTGACGGCCCTGCTCAGAGGCAAAACCCCATAGCTTGTGCAGAGCGGTGTCAAGCGGGGGAGGAAAGCTAAGCCGGCCAATGATCTTTCCGAGGGTATCAGTGCTTACGTCGACTTCGCGCGCCACGCATTCCAAGGCCGCCATGGCATGCTGGATGGCACCCGTCACGTCAGCCGTCGGCCGGCGCGAGATGTCCTTCAGCGCCTCATGCAGTTCGTTGGCGGCGGTCGGCGTCCCAGCGTCCCGCATGATTTGAGCCGCGTCGCCGGTGGCCAGTTCGAACGGCTCAGATCCGCGGGTGACGATGACGCCCGCTTTCATCTGCCAGCCAACGCCATGTTCGCGAAACAGCAGGTTCAGGCGACGCTCAAATTCCGGCCGCCTGGAGTCGGTGTAGTCGCCCTCGCCAACGGCGTGGTAGAGGCGTTCGGCGATGTCATAGACCTTATACCAGGGCGCCCCATCGATCAGGCGAGAAACCTCGTTCTCGACGTTCCCAGGCGACCAGTTGTTCGGGTCCGGTCGCTTGAGCAGAGCCTCGCAGACGGCGTCTCGCATTGCGCCTGGGCCGAGACCGCAGGCATAGCCAAGCATTAATACGCCATCGCGCACAACGTCAGGCGCGTCTTCCCGGATAGTGATCTCGGCGTCGGGCGGCCGAAATCCAAATCGATCTGAAAATGGCGACGACTTATCCATTCCCAATACCTAG
>CAVZSZ010000004.1:0-1574487 GCA_963778105.1 uncultured Pseudomonadota bacterium
ATGTTTGATCCCGGGCTTTGATGGAGCAGTCTTTTCGCGCGAGTGGAAGGAAGCGCTATGGGCCAAGTTCTGCATGGGAGCGCCACAACGACAGAGGCGGTCCGTCGAGCGATACAACATAGTCAAGAGAGCCTAAGGTCTCTGGCAAAGCGCTACGGGATCAACCAGAAAACGGTCGCCAAGTGGAAGCGCCGGACCTCGGTGGCCGACATCCCGACCGGGCCAAAGGATGCAAGGTCGACGGTCCTATCCCTCGCGGAAGAGGCCATCGTCGTCGCCTTCCGCAAGCATACGCTGCTGCCGCTCGACGACTGCCTCTATGCCCTGCAGCCGACCATCCCCGATCTGACCCGTTCGTCGTTGCATCGCTGCCTTCAGCGCCATGGCGTCTCGCAGCTGCCGCAGGTCGAAGGCGAGGCATCCGCAAAGCGGAAGTTCAAAAGCTACCCGATCGGCTACTTCCATATCGACATCGCCGAGGTCCGAACCGCCCAGGGCAAGCTCTACTTGCTCGTGGCGATCGACCGCATATCCAAGTTTGCCTTCATCGAACTGCACGAGAAGGTCGCCAGAAGGACTGCGGCCGACTTCCTCCGCCACCTCATCGCAGCGGTCCCATACAAAGTCCACACAGTGCTGACCGACAACGGCACGCACTTCACATCGCCAGGCAACACCGCATCAGCCGCACCTGACATCAAGGCCGCGATCGAGGCCGGAGAACGCTTCTGGGCGCATGCCTTCGAATACGCATGCGCCCAGCATGACATCGATCATCGCCTGACCAAACCAAAGCACCCGTGGACCAACGGTCAAGTCGAGCGAATGAACCGAACTCTCAAGGACGCCACCGTCAAACGCTACTTCTATGAAACCCACGATGAGCTGAAACGCCATCTCGCCGACTTCATCGCAGCCTACAATTTCGCCCGGCGCCTGAAGACGCTGAAAGGCCTCACCCCTTATGAATTCATCTGCAAAACCTGGACGAACGAGCCGCGCGGATTCATCCTCAATCCGCTCCATCAAATGCCGGGACTAAACACCTAGAGCGTTTTCAACTTGATTGTCCGTATCCGCAGTTTGCGAGGTAGTTGAGACATTCGGTTGGGGTGAAGCGATCGAGTGTCTGTCCGATGGTCTGCCAGAGGGAAGTTCTTGTGCGCGGCTCGGCGCGTCGCAGAAAGGTTTTGAGCTTGCTGAAAACCTGCTCGATTGGGTTGAGGTCAGGTGAGTAAGCGGGCAGAAACATCAGGCTTGCCCCCTTTGCCTCGATCGCCTCTCGGACGCCTGCCACCTTGTGGCTGCCCAGGTTGTCGGCGATGACGATGTCGCCCGATGTGAGCGTTGGCGCGAGGAATTGCTCGATATAGGCGCGGAAGCTGCGGCCATTGATCGGGCCATCCAGCACCAGCGGGGCAATGAGCCGGTCATGGCGCAACCCGGCCATGAAAGTGCTGGTGTTCCAATGTCCGAACGGGGTGGCACCCAGCACGCGCTGACCGCGGCGAGCACGGCCTCGCAATGGCGTCATGTTGGTCTTGGTCCAGGTCTCGTCGAGGAAAACCAAACGCTCCGGCTTCAGCCGGCGCTGCAGACGACGCCAGAGTTGCCGGGCGGCAGCGACGTCCGGTCGCGTCTGCTCGGTGGCCCGGATCGACTTTTTTTCAGCGTCAACCCGAGTTGGCGCACCGTCCGCCACATCGTGCCGGTGCTGACCGACACGCCATGCGTGCCGCTCAGCCACGCGCGCAGGTCGGCCAGTGTCGCCGAAGGGCGGCGTTCGACTTCCCGAACGATCGCCGCTTCCAAGCCCGCTAGGCGCGGCGGCCTGCGATAGCCGCGCGGCTTCGTCGTCAATCTGCCGGTGCGGTCTCGGCGCTGCCGAGCCTTGATGACATACGAGACGCTTACCGAGAACCGTGCCGCCGCCTCACGCGACGACAAAGTGTCAGCGGCCAGAACCCGCTCCCGAAGATCCTGCGAGTAGGACCGACCACGCTGCCAAGCCATCAGTTCCTCCGACCAATGCCGGAGACCTATGAATCACACTTCATGCTCGCGCCGGAAGACCGATTCCAAACCGGTGGAAACCGCTCTAGGTGTTTAGTCCCGGCATTTGATGGAGCGGATTGAGGATGAATCCGCGCGGCTCGTTCGTCCAGGTTTTGCAGATGAATTCATAAGGGGTGAGGCCTTTCAGCGTCTTCAGGCGCCGGGCGAAATTGTAGGCTGCGATGAAGTCGGCGAGATGGCGTTTCAGCTCATCGTGGGTTTCATAGAAGTAGCGTTTGACGGTGGCGTCCTTGAGAGTTCGGTTCATTCGCTCGACTTGACCGTTGGTCCACGGGTGCTTTGGTTTGGTCAGGCGATGATCGATGTCATGCTGGGCGCATGCGTATTCGAAGGCATGCGCCCAGAAGCGTTCTCCGGCCTCGATCGCGGCCTTGATGTCAGGTGCGGCTGATGCGGTGTTGCCTGGCGATGTGAAGTGCGTGCCGTTGTCGGTCAGCACTGTGTGGACTTTGTATGGGACCGCTGCGATGAGGTGGCGGAGGAAGTCGGCCGCAGTCCTTCTGGCGACCTTCTCGTGCAGTTCGATGAAGGCAAACTTGGATATGCGGTCGATCGCCACGAGCAAGTAGAGCTTGCCCTGGGCGGTTCGGACCTCGGCGATGTCGATATGGAAGTAGCCGATCGGGTAGCTTTTGAACTTCCGCTTTGCGGATGCCTCGCCTTCGACCTGCGGCAGCTGCGAGACGCCATGGCGCTGAAGGCAGCGATGCAACGACGAACGGGTCAGATCGGGGATGGTCGGCTGCAGGGCATAGAGGCAGTCGTCGAGCGGCAGCAGCGTATGCTTGCGGAAGGCGACGACGATGGCCTCTTCCGCGAGGGATAGGACCGTCGACCTTGCATCCTTTGGCCCGGTCGGGATGTCGGCCACCGAGGTCCGGCGCTTCCACTTGGCGACCGTTTTCTGGTTGATCCCGTAGCGCTTTGCCAGAGACCTTAGGCTCTCTTGACTATGTTGTATCGCTCGACGGACCGCCTCTGTCGTTGTGGCGCTCCCATGCAGAACTTGGCCCATAGCGCTTCCTTCCACTCGCGCGAAAAGACTGCTCCATCAAAGCCCGGGATCAAACATCTAGCGCGCCAGTTCGGGTTCGTTGGCTGATGCCGCCGGTTGTTCTCTAGCTACGACGCACGCCCCAGAAGACCGAGAACGGCGCCCTGACGAAACCGGTCAAATCGCTCCGGAACGCGGCAGGCTGAAAATACTGGCCGACCGGCATGAACGGAATCGACTGAAATGCCTCCTGTTGCACCTCAATCGCGATCTGCTTGCGCTGCGCATCGCTGTTCGCATCCAGCCACGCAGCGCGAAGCTGCTCGCGCCGGTCCGACTTAGCCCAGCCGATCCAGCCATCCTTGCCGTTGGCCGACAAGGGACTGCTCATCGGCGTCGCCACGTAAAGTCCGTTCCAGTTGACCGGTATGCAACTCCAGCCGCCCTGCTCGACCGCATCCTGCTTGTTGCGGCGCGCCGTTAGCGTGCCCAGATCCATGCTCTCGAGCCGGACATTCAGGCCGAGCTTCTTGAACAGGTCGGCCGCGATCTCGGACACCGCGAGCAGCGGAGCGGCGTCCGTCGGCTGCAGCAGCACGACCGGCTCGCCCTTATAGCCGGACTCCGCGATCAGCCGCTTCGCCACACCCAAGTCGCGCGGCCCGGTCAGCGCGTCCATGCCGACGCTGCTGGCGTAGGGCGATCCCTCGGGGAAGAAGCCGATGCCGGTGCGGCCCAGATCGGTCTGCGCGCCGACGATGGCGCCGATGAAATCCGCCTGTGCGATCGCCGGCAGCAAGGCTTGGCGCAGCTTCGGATTGTCGAACGGCGGTTGCAGCTGGTTGAACACGAGCATCTCCATCGTGCCCAGCGGATCGTTCGTCTGCACGCGGACGTCCGGCTTGCCTTGCAGCATCGGCAGCAGGTCGATCAAAGGCTGCTCGACCCAATCGACCTCGTTGGTCTGCAACGCGGCGATGGCCGTGGCCGGATCGGGCTGGATCAGCCATTGCACGCGGTCGAAATTCACCACCTTCCCACCGGCATAGCCGTCCGGGGCTTCGTCGCGCGGCTTGTAGCGGTCGAATCGTGCATACTCGGCGCGAACGCCGGAGACCCATTGGTCGGGCAGGAAGCGGAACGGTCCGCTACCGATGAATTCCTTGATCTGCGTTGTCGCGGGGGTGCTGGCGATGCGCTCCGGCATCATGAAGCAGCTCGTGGCGCCCAGAGCGTATGGCAGGAGCGGATAGGGCTTTGTCAGCCGCACTTCGATCCGCTGGTCATCCACGGCCCGCATCCCGGCCAGCCGCGCATTCAAAAGTTGACCGAACGGATTGCGTTCCGCCCAGCGCCGCAGCGAGGCGACGCAATCGGCGGCGCGCACGGACTCGCCATCATGGAACAGCAGGCCGTCGCGCAAATGCAGCGTCCAGGTCAGTCCGTCGGCGGCGATGTCGTGCCCGGCCAGCATCTGCGGCCTGGGCGTCAGCGTCGTGTCAACACCGTAGAGCGAATCCCAGACCATGTAGCCGTGGATCGTGGCAATAGTCGCCGTGGTCCACACCGGGTCCGGGCTGGCCAGGTTCGACTGCGGCACGAAGCGCAGCACGCGCGCGGCCCCCTGGGCGATGGCGGGTTTGGCGAGGCGGGTGGCGCCCAACGCAAGGGCCGCGGCGCCGGCCGTGAATGTTCTGCGGTGCATGGTGCCCCTCATGGGTCGAATGGGTGGAGCGGGCGCGTGATCTTCTGGTAGCGGAAGCGCGTGTGGTCCAGGCTCGCGAAGCCGGCGCCGTTGCAGTCAAGGACATGGCTGGCGATGGCGCCGAAGGTCGGGCGGTACTGGATCTTGGATTTGATGATGAGGTATCGCTGGTCGGCTGGCTCGATGCCGACGAAGCGGAACATGGCGAGATCGAGCGGTTCGCAGCGTCCCTCGCTGACCACGAGCTTGAGGCGGCCGGTATCGAGCACCGCGGTCCGCCCGAGCGCCACCTGCTGCCCGGTGAACACCGGACCACGGACCGTAAACCGCCCGTCCGAAACGCGGGTCACGCGCCCACGCAGCACCAGCGGGCCGCAACTGCCGCCGACTTCGGTCAGGTCTGTGCAGCCGCCGACCGGCAGTTCCACCTCGGCGCCGACACCGGCTTCGACGAGGTGCCTGGCGGCTTCCGGGTCGGCGATGGGGCCGGCAGTGATGCTGTCCAGCCCATGCCGCAGGGCCGCCGCGATCACGTCCATCGAGTCCTGGGTGCCGCCGGAATTGCAGTTGTCGGCGTGATCTACCAGCAGCACCGGCCCCGCTGCGAGAGCGGCGGCGCGGCGCATCGTCACATCGAGCGGCTCGAACGCCATCTGGAACGCATCCCGCCGGTCCCAGGCGGCACGGCGGATGGTGTCGCAGATCGCCCGCGCCCTGGCTTGGTCGCCGTCGGTCATGGCGACGACGCTCATGCCGGTGAACGGACAGTCGGCCAGCGGGAAGCCGCCGAAGACGCTGACGGCCAGCGCGCCGCGCTCCTCCTCCGCCCGCGCCATGGCGATCAGCTCGGCCATCGGCCCGCTGTCGGTCGCCATGCGCAACATGTTCGGCATGATGCCGCAATGGGCATAGGCCAAAGTCGGCCGGCGCCGGCCCTGCATTGCGTCCAGCAGGCTTTGCGCCGCGTGGCGGCCGGTCTCCACGATGTCGATGTGCGGATAGGTCTTGTACCCCACCAGTGTGGTGCAGTTCTCGATGGTGCGGGGCGAGATGTTGCCGTGCAGGTCGAGCGCGACGGCGATCGGGATGCCCGGCGCGACGGCACGGACCCGGGCCAACAATTCGCCCTCGCCGTCGTCCAGGTGCGTCGTGACCATGGCGCCGTGCATTTCCAGGAACACGGCGTCGCAGCCGTCGCGGACCGCGTCACACAGCGCGCTGCTCATCGTCTCGAACGCGTCGGCATCGACGGCGCGGGCGGGTTGCGCGCTGCCGGCGACCGCGACGCGAACCACGTCGCCGGCCGCCTCCGCCGCCGCGATCATGCCGGCCACGGCACGCCCGCTTCCCTTCAGGAAGGCATCGGCCTCATCGCCGTACAGCGGACCGCCATTGAAGAAGTCGGTCAGCCGGGTCGGGATCGGGGAGAACGTGTTCGTCTCATGGGCGATGACGGCGCAGACGATTTTCATCTGGCCTCTATAATGTTCACCTTTCGATAGCCGTAAGATATAACCAAGAGTTATGAAGCTCGACGCGCCCTATCCCCGCCTGACGCTGGCGCAGCTCGATGCGCTGCGCACCGTGATCGCCACCAGCGGGGTGGGCGAGGCGGCCCGGGTGATGGGCATCTCCCAGCCTGCGGTCAGCAAGCTGCTCCGGCAGGCCGAGCGCGGACTGGGCTTGTCGCTGATGGTGCGGGACGGCAATCGGGTCACGCCGACGCTGGAGGCCGACGCGATCCGGAGCGGCCTCGACGCGCTGTTCGGCGCCTATGACGGCTTGCAGCGTCTTGCGTCCTCGCTGCGCGAGGACGAGGCCGGCCTCGTCGCGATCGCCGCCATCCCGACGCAGGCGGCGCGGTTTGCCTCCCCGGCGATCGCCCGCTTTAAGGCGGACTCGCCGGCTACGGTGATCAAGCTGCAAGTGCTGTCGAACCGGGCGATCATCGAACAGGTCGCGTCGGGTCAAGTGGATTTCGGACTGGTCCATTCGATCACGGCCGCACCCGAACTGCGGGTGGACGATTATGGGGAGCAGGCTGTCATGTGCATCGCGCCGCGAGGGCATCGCTTCGCCCGTCTGCGCGCCGTCAGTGGCGCCGACATGCTGGGCGAAACCTATGTCTCATACGGTCGGCATTCGGCCTTCAACCGCTGGCTGGAGGACGCATTCGCACAAGCCGGCATCGGGCTGCGCACGACCATTGAAGTCTCGGCGTCGCCTGCGCTGATCGAGGTCGTGCGGCTGGGTACAGGAGTCGGACTGATCGAGTCCGCTGCGTTGACTGCCGAGATGGCGCGGCGAATGGTGGTGCGGCCTTTCGCACCGGAACTCAAGCTTCGGTCGCGCGTCGTCCGGCGGCCTGGACGTCCAATGTCAAGACATGCTGAGAGATTCTTGGAGATTTATCGGGATGTCGTCTCAACGACCCGCTGACAATGATGAGCCACAATTAGCAAAATAGCATAACACGCGATAACAGCCCTTCCCGCGTGTCATAGTCCGTGCCAAACTTCCTCCATGAACGAGATCGACCAAGTAGCCAGGTCACGGCAACGGGCGCGCCTCGCCGAAGGCGAGAAGCCCCCTGCCCCCCGCGCAGCTCTGGCGCTGGCCAAATCCAAAACCTACCAGTCGGCCGCCGACGCGCCTGAGACCCTGCGTGCCTACAAGGCCGACTTCGAGAACTTCCGCGCCTGGTGTGAAACGCACAGCTTCCAATCGTTGCCGGCCGCGCCAGAAACGGTCGGTGCTTATCTCGCCGCCGCCGGCCTGGGCTACGCGCTGTCGACGCTGCGGCGTCGCGTAGCCGCCATCGCACGCGCACACCGCATGGCCAAGGAGCCGCTCGATACGCGGCATCCGGCGATCCGCGAGACCTTGCGAGGTATTGCGCGGACACATGGCGAGCCCGCGCGGCGATCGGCGGCGCTTGCGACCGAGGACATCAAGCGCCTGATCGCAAGCTGCGGCACGGACCTCAGCGGTCTCCGCGACCGCGCGCTGCTGTTGCTCGGCTTTGCCGGCGCGCTGCGACGTTCGGAACTCGTCGGTCTGGATGCTGCGCACCTCCGCCCTACTCCGGTCGGCATGCGGCTGCTCATCGCCCGTTCGAAAACCGACAAGGCGGGCGAAGGCGTGGAGATTGGGATTGCCCGCGGCAGGACGCCGGAAACTTGCCCCGTACGCGCCGTGCGCGCCTGGCTAAAGGCCGCGGAGATCACTGACGGCCCGATCTTTCGGCGGGTTACCCAATGGGGCACCGTTGGAAAATACCGACTGCACCCCGACGCCGTCCGCCAGATCCTGCTGAAGCGCGCCGCCGCGGCCGGGATCGAGGGAACCGTGCTCGAGCCGATCACCCCACACGGCATGCGGGCGGGTTTCATCACGACGGCTTACCGCAACGGCGTGCCCGACGAGGAGATCATGGGGCACACCCGCCATCGGAGCCTCCCGACCATGCGCGGCTATATCCGGCGCGGAAAGCTCGGCAAGGAAAGCCCAGCAGGCAAGCTTGGCCTCTGAAATCGCTGGCGCGCCGGCGCGTTAGGTGTTACCATACTAGATAGTCAGTAATACCGCTAAGGACGTCGCCGATGGCTCCGAAGAATCCCGAGCATGTCTCCGTCTCACCACGCGCACGCTCGGCCCGGGTGGCGTCAGGGGGAGCAAAGAGCACGGTAGCCCTCCGGATCGCCGAGGGCATGGGTCTACTTGCCGGGCCGAAGACCAAGCATTTCAACGCCAAGGTCTCGCCAAAGCTGTTCCAAGCAGCGGCGAAGCGGATTGGTACCACGTCTCCGGCGGCCGTGATCAATGCTGCACTCGCCTCACTCGCGACCGAGGACGAATTGGGGCCTTGGCTGGCCAGGAATTGGGGCGTGCTGGGCGACACGCCGCCCGAGCTGCTCGAGCAGATCGACCTCTAAGCCTGTTCCTCGGGCCGGGTGATGGCAGACGCACTTCGTCGCGAGCGAGCGGCATTGCCGAAACTGGGAGCCACGGTGCCAAACGGGCCGGTGCTGCTCGACACCAATGTCTTCATCAACGCGCTGGCTGGCCGCGGGCCGGCCGTGCTGCGCAGCCTCCTTGAAGTCCTGCCTCGTCTATTCGTCGCGGCGCCGACCCGCGCGGAGCTGGCATGGGTGCAGGGTCGGTTGAGCCCTGATCATCCCGGTACAGCTAAGGTGCTGTCCGTCTACAAGGGTCTGCTCTCACGCATCGATCCATCCAGGGTGCTGGTACCGCACGATGCCGACTGGCTCGCGGCTGGCGAGCTGGCGGGACGCGCAGCCCGCGCCATAGCGGGTGGTGGCACCAGGGTAGCGACGGCATTCGACCGCGTGGAGCTCATCAGCGATGCGCTGATTGCGATCCTGGCGCGCAGCGCGCGGTATTCCGTCGTAACAGAGGACACAGATTTTGATGTCTTGTCGCAACTGCTGCCTGGGCTGCATGTGCTGTTCTACGATCGGATCGGATAAGATTGATTCCTGCCAGCGATTGGCCATCAGGTCGGGAGTTCGGACGTGCCAGCGGACTTGGCTGCTCTTTCAGTCGAGCAGAGTGAGGTCCTTGGGGCCACTGGCCATTTCTCCCGTCCTCGGCCCAATACGTGGAGAGAGGTAATCGGAACTCCTCGTCCAATGGCAGTGACGCTGATTTCTCTGACCCACACGTCAAGACAGTTCCACTACCCCGGCTGAGAACGGAGTGATGGCGTTGGCCCCGGAGCCCCAGTCGGGCAATAGTCTTACGCGCGAAGGGCCGTTACCGCGTCTGGTGCGCGGCCGCCGACCATTGGTTCGCATAGAGTTAGTTTCTCCGGACTATCACGAACGCGATCACCGACGGCTCCCGGCGGTCGGCCAGAGCCGCCTGAAATCCCGCTGCCGCGGCGCTGGGCTCGGAGAAACTTCGCGAGCCTCCCGCGGTCGTCGTCATGAACATCGGCTTCTCCAGGTGGCTTGCCAAAGAAGAGGCCATTGGTGCAAGGCGATCCGGTGTCAGGCGATTTCGGCCTGCCTAAGCGGACGAGGTCGGGACAGACTGCCCGGCACGAAATATGCGGAGGTCAGGCTGATGATGGCACACACCCCGAGATAGAAGGCGATCGCATATCCGCTCGGATCGAATGCGAACAGCGCAATCGTGATGGCCGGCACAGGGCCTGCGACGATCGATGCAAGCTGATAACCGACAGCGGAGCCGCTATATCGCGTTCCGGCAGCGAACGATTCCGTGATGAAGGCGGCCTCTGGCCCATACTGCATGGCGTGCGGGATGAGGGAAACGGCAATGGTAATGAACACGACCATCGGCGCTCCGGTGCCGAGAAGAGCGAAATAGGCAAACCCGAACACGCCGGTCAACGCCACGCCAGTCATGAAAGTGCGCTTGCGCCCGAACCGATCCGACGCGGCGCCGAAGATCGGCACGAAGATCACCGCCAACACCGCCGCGCACAGGATCGCCGCGAAGGTGAACTGTCGCTGCAGATGCAGGGTCTGCGTCACGAAGGTATAAACGAAGACGGTCATCACCTGGTAGTTCGACAATTCGGAGACGCGCAGTAAGGCTGTCTTGCCGATCTTGGGCCATTCGCTGCGTAACGCGGCCAGCACCGGGCGCTTCTGCAATTGGCGGTGTTCCGCCAAGGCCTTGAACACTGGTGTCTCTTCCAGGCCGATGCGGATCAATAGGCCGATGATCACAAGAATGCTGCTCAACAGGAAGGGCACCCGCCAACCCCAGGTGAGAAAAGCGTCCCCGCTGATCGCCGTCGCCGCACCGAACGCCAGATTTGCCAGGATCAGCCCAAGCGGTACGCCGACTTGCGGCCAGCTCGCGAAGAAGCCGCGGCGTCCGGGCGGCGCCCATTCCAGGGCCACGAGCACGGCGCCGCTCCACTCGCCGCCGACGCCGACACCCTGCACGAAGCGGAGGATCACCAAGGCAACGCCGCCCCAGATGCCGGCCTGCGCATAACTCGGTAGCAGAGCCACCGTGAACGTGCCGATGCCCATCAACAGCAGCGTTGCCACGAGCGATGATTTCCGCCCTAGCTTGTCGCCGCAGTGACCGAAGATGACCGCTCCGACCGGGCGGGCGAGGAAGCCTATGGCAAAGACGACAGTCGACTTCAGTTCGCCGGTTATCAGATCCGATCCGGGGAAAAATGCCGTCGGGAAAACCAGTATCGTCGCGATGCTGTAGAGAATGAAGTCATACCATTCGATGGCCGAGCCGATGGTGCTGGCGATGATCGCGCGGCGCACCTGTGTGACGCGTTCCGGCGCCGTTGCGGTCGGGTCGTGCTTTTCCACCGACGTTTGCATGTCGTTCCCTTTCTGACTATTGATTTAACCCGCGCGAAGCGGGGCCGAATGCCGCGTCTAGGTCAGCAGGACCAGGCCATCGGCTGCCTTCACACCATGCGGAAGCACGAACAGCGGGTTGATCTCAGCTTCCTTGAGCCGCTCGCCGAGCGCTTCGGCCATCCTTGCGAACGCAAGCACAGCATCCACCAGTGCTGGAATGTCACCCGGTGGTGCACCACGGAAGCCCTCCAGGAGCCTGCGTGCCTTCAGCTCGGCGATCATCGCCTCTGCGTCCTCTCGTGCGATTGGCAGAAGGCGCATGGATACATCCTCGAACAGCTCCGCTGTAACGCCACCCAGGCCGAGCAGTACCGCCGGACCGAGCTGCGGATCGCGAACGAAGCCAAGGATCATCTCGATACCGCCGCGAACCATCTCCTGGACCAGGAAGCCGTCGGGGACGATACCGTGATCGCGGAGGTCGGCCGTAATCGCCGCGCACGCCGCTTCGATATTGGTCTGCTCGACGCCCACCTTCACACCGCCCACCTCGCTCTTGTGGGCCACCGCGCGCGACAGCAGCTTTACAACGACACGTTCGCCGAGAAGCTGTGCCGCCGCTGCGGCCTCGGCCGGGGTCTTCCCGACCGTCTCGCGAACTGACGGCACGCCGAAGCGCGCGAACAGCTGCTTGCTCTCCCGCTCATCCAGCGGGCCGCGCGGAAGCTCGTTGAGATCGAACACGGATGGCGGCTGCGCCTGTGCGGCCGACGCCGGCAGGGGCTGCAACGCAACCAACGCAGCGGCGCAGCTCTCCGGTGCCGTGAAGGCGGGAACGCCCTGCCGGTTCAGCAGCGCCACGATATGAGGGGCGTGCGGACTGACGAATGCGATTACCGGTTTGTCGCTGCCTTGCATGCTCTCGAGCACGGCGTCGGCGACAAGGTTGGGGTTCGCCAGCGCCGATGAGCCGACCACGACGACCAGCGCGTCGAATGCGGGACTGGCGAGCAAGGCGGAGATGGCGTCGCGGAACAGGGCCGGCAGCAGCCCCGCCAGGGTCACGTCGATAGGATTGCGTCCGGCCGAGCCGTCGTCATCGGGCAGCAGTGCCGCGATCTTCGCGGCAGTGGTCGCATCGGGGAGTGGCACATCCAAGCCGCTCACGCCGCATGCGTCAGCCACGAGCGTCCCGGCCCCGCCGGTCGACGTCAGGATCGCCACGCGCTTGCCCGCCGACCGGCGCCCCGCCGCGAGGGCCGCGGGAATGTCGAGCAGATCGGCAAACGTGTTGGCGCGGATGATGCCAAGTTGGCAAAACAAGGCGTCGTACATCCGATCCGCACCGGACAGGGCGCCGGTATGCGACACGGCAGAGCGCGCGCCGGATTCCGAGCGGCCGACCTTGAAGACGACGATCGGCTTGCCCGCCCCGGCCGCCCGGCGAGCCGCCGCGCGGAACTTGGCGGGATCGCGCACCGCTTCCATGTAGATCGCGATCACCGAGGACGCGTCGTCGTCGACGAGGTAATCGATGCAGTCAGCCACATCCACATCGACCTCGTTGCCGGTCGCGATCAGCTTGCTCAAGCCGATGCCTCGGTCGGCCGCGCGCGACAGCAGGGCGCCCATGATGCCGCCGCTCTGCGACACGAAGGCGACCCCACCCGCCTGCAGGCCTTGCAACTCCAGTGCGCCGGTGGCCGATAGCGTGACGTGATCCGTCAGGTTCACAAGGCCAATCGTGTTGGGGCCAAGCAGGCGCATCTCTCCCGCCGCCGCCCGTAGCGCAGCCTGGCGTCGTCGCCCTGCTTCGCCGGACTCGCCATAGCCGCCGGCCAGCACGATCGCGGCGCCAGTGCCGCGCGCGGCCAATGCCTCGATTGCCGGCTGAGCACGGTCCTGCCCCACCAGGACGATCGCCACGTCCGGCGCCTCGGGCAATGACGCGACGTCGGGATAGCAGCGCAGCCCGTCGATCTCATTGACCCTCGGATTGACCGGATAGATCGCGCCGGCGAAGCCGTGCCTGCGCAAATATCCGACCGGGCGTCCGGTCAGTTTGGTCGGGTCAGCGGACGCCCCGATGACGGCGACCGAACGCGGACGGATCAATTGGTCTATGGATCGCATGGCTCAACCCCCCTTGTTGCTGGTCTTGTCGAGGAAGGCGGCGACGGATTGATGGTGTTCTCCCGTCGTGTAGCAGACCGCCTGCGCCTGGCTGCCCATCGCGAAGACCTGAGCGGCTGTCAGCTCGAAGGTCTGGTCGAGGATAGACTTCCCAAGTGCCAGCGCGGCGGCCGACCCCTGGGACAGTTCCGTGGCCCATGCCCGGGCATCTGCCAGCAGTGTCTCGGGCGCGGCAATGCGATCGATCATCCCGATGCGCAACGCCTCGTCCGGCTCGACGCGGCGGCCCGAGAAGATCAGCTCCTTCGCGCGGGGCAGGCCGACGCGGCGCGGCAGGAAATACAGGCCGCCGCCATCCGGGATCAGGCCGCGATGGATATAGCTCATGGCGAACGTCGCCGTGGTGGACGCGACGATGAAGTCACAGCACAGCGCGACATCGCAGCCGAGCCCGGTAGCCGCGCCGTTCACCGCGGCGATCGTCGGCTTGGGGAACGCGTGCAGCGCAGCAACCGCGTGATGCGTGCGCTGCTGGCGGCTCCATCCATTGAAGGCCAGAGCCGTGGCCGGTTCGGCCATGCGCAGCATCATGGCTTGGAGGTCGCCGCCGGCGCAAAAGCCGCGACCGCTGCCGGTTACCACCAGCGCGCGAACTGCAGCGTCGCGCCCGGCGGCCTCGAGGGCCGTAGTCAGTTCGCCGCGCATCGCATCGTTGATCGCATTGCGCTTTTCCGGCCGATGCAGCGTCAGCGTGGCCACGCCTTGATCGACGTCGAGACGTATGGATTCGAATTGATGGGACATATTCACCTCCGCGGCGGGCATTCGGGGCGTGCCGCCTGTTTTCGTTCGGGAGCACTCTTCGCTCCCGTCAGACCGGCAGACAACCAACTTTTCGGTAGCGCTTGCCTAACCTGGTGTTAGGCTTGGCCAATGAGCCACAGGCTTCCGCCGCTCAATCCGCTGCGTGCGTTCGAGGCTGCGGCCCGGCTCGGAAGCCTCACGCGCGCGGCGGAAGAAATTGGCGTATCCCAGGTCGCGATCAGCCGGCAGGTCCGCGTCCTGGAGCAATACCTCGGTGTCGAATTGTTCCGCCGGTCGCATCGGGCAATCGAGCTGACACGCGCGGGGCGCGAATTGCGGGATGGCGCGAGTTCCGCCTTCGAGACGATCGCCGCTTCGATGCGGCGGATTTCCCGGCGAGGGCGGCAGGATGTCCTGTCAATACAGTCCTATACGACGTTCTCCCAGCGTTGGCTGATCCCGCGGCTGCCTGACTTTCAACGCAAATTTCCCAGCGTCGAGATCCGGCTGACGTCGTCTACGGCGCCTGTCGATCTCGGATCGGGTCAGATCGACGCCGCGATCCGATCGGGCCTGCAGGTGAGCCCCGAGCTAGGCTCAGGACCCTTTACGCGGCTCGGCGCGGTGTGATTCTAAGCGGATCGGAGGTGTCCAATGTCCGATCTGATCTTGCTTTCGCGCGCCCACATGCGTCGCATCGAACCGTTTTTCCCACGTTCTCGGGGCCTGGTGCGAGTGGATGATCGCCGAGTGATCAGCGGGATTATCTATGTCATCCGACACGGTCTGCAATGGAAGGACGCACCACGCGGCTACGGGCCACACAAGACGCTCTACAATCGCTTTATTCGCTGGAGCCGGCTTGGAGTGTTCTCACGTATCTTCGCGGCCCTCGCCGCCGAGGCGGGCTTACCCGAGAGGCTGATGATCGATAGCACCCACCTCAAGGCGCACCGCACCGCTGCCAGCCTGCTGCAAAAGGGGGTCCTGTTCGCTGTATCGGCCGCACCAAAGGCGGCCTGAACTCCAAACTCCATGCCGTTTGCGACGGACAGGGCCGCCCGGTGGCGCTATTGCTGACCGAAGGCCAGATGAGCGACCACAAAGGAGCAGCCTTGCTCCTGCCCACCTTGCCTCCTGCGCGTGAACTGCTCGGCGACCGCGGCTACGACAGCAACCGCTTCCGAGCTGCGCTGACCGAACGCGGCATCACCCCCTGCATTCCGTCAACCAAAAGCCGCAAGATCGCCTTGCCCTACGACAAGATGCTGTATCGCCAGCGCCATCGAATCGAAAACGCCTTCTGTCGCATCAAGGACTGGCGCCGCATCGCGACACGCTACGACCGATGCGCACACGCCTTCTTCTCAGCCATTTGCATCGCCGCTACCGTCATCTTCTGGCTCTGATACAGAGTCCTGAGCCTAGAGGCTGAGCGCCTTGCCGCCATTGAGCTGCTGCCAGTTTGTGCGACTTCGCTCGCACGCGACCTGGCACTGCGGCAGCCCCGCGACCTACGCCACTGCACGCTGCTTTACTCGTTGATCAGGGAGCGGGACTGGGCTGAGTGGCTTACCGCAAACCGTTGCAGCGGCCTTCAACCAGCGCAAGAAATCAGGTTCGAAAGTTCAGCACTTGCCTACGAAGCGGCACTGCGGGGCTTGGGTGTCGCCATGGGTATCAAGGTTCTCGTCGAGCGCGACCTGCAGGCAGGAACCCTGGTCGCCCCATTCCCGCGTGCCCATGCATTGAAGGATGCCTACTACCTCGTCCGCCCGAAGGCGCGCGCTCCGTCGATCGCCCTCCAGCGTTTTCGCACATGGTTGGCGACGGAACTCGCGGCCGAGTATTCCTCCTAGCCCCTTGGCCGCCCGGTAGAGCACAAACCGCTTCCACTTTGGGTCGGGCTCCACCGCTACCAACTGGCGAGCATGATAACACGCGCGAATGGCCCTACTCACGTACCACGGACGTGCTTGGCTGCAGCTAAGTATCGCGGAAGTCGAGCTACCTTCCCATCACCCTGTCGGCCGGCGAGGGTCAGGTGAAGCGGCTCTTCTCCGGTCGCTTGGCGTAGAGCGACATGTCGACGCCATCGCGGTAGCTGATTTTATCAGAGCCCCTGCAGTGCTGCGAAACACGTAAAGATCGCGGGCGTGGAGATCGCGGCCGCCCACTTACTGAACCAGAAGTGCCAGATCCATTACGTTAGGCTGGTCTTGGCTTCCGTCAGCATGACCAGGGCGGTGAGCGAACGATTGACCGGCACCGATGGCGCCGAGCCCGTCAGGATCGGCAATCCGCACCGCGACCGGCCGGCGGCATCCGTCGAGACGGAATCGGCCGCCATCTGGCGGATGACGACGATGGCTCCGTACAGGCCGTTCCCACATGGCGCGATGCGTGCGACGCCGTTGCCGTCCTCGGTCAACCAGGCCCGGCGAGATCGTCGAAGGATGGCGTAGCGGTCTGCAATGCATCATGATCGGGTCTTGCGTCGGCGAGCGCATTATTGACCCACGACAGTGAGGGCATGAGCCATGGTTACCATCACGACTGAACTCTATCGCAGCTCGAACGGAGACCGGTGGCAATTGATCCATGACGACGCCACCGGCCGCGACATCGTGCGACACGAGCCCAATTCGGCATCCGGCGGCCAAGCGACTGAGGCATCTCTGGACGAATTTCTAGCACGGAGCGGAAGCAGCCCACAGCACGAGGCACTTCTGGCAGTGCTTGCGCAGCGGGGAAGCCGGCGGGGAGGTGGCTCAGAATTGGCACCACATGACCTTGTCGCTCTCTGGGAAGCGCACACCCGCTACGAGTTCGAAACGCGGGATGTGGACGCGACGATGGCCACGATGGTGGCCGAGCCCTATGTGAATCATATCCCGACCATGACTGGCGGCGTGGGTCATGACGAGCTCAAACGTTTTTATAAATATCACTTTATCGGCGTGAACCCGCCAGACTTTCGGCTGAGCCTGATTAGCCGCACTATCGGAACCGACCGCATCGTCGATGAGTTCGTAGTGCATTTTACCCATACGACCGAGATCGATTGGATGCTGCCCGGAATTTCGCCAACCGGCCGCGAGGTGAGCATCCCGACAGTTGCCATCGTGCAATTCGAAGGCGATAAGCTAGTGCACGAGCACATCTACTGGGACCAAGCATCCGTTTTGGTCCAAATCGGCAAACTCGACCCTTCCGGTCTGCCGGTTGCGGGTGCTGAAACGGCACGAAAAGCCATTGACAAGACGGCTCCGAGCAATGTCCTCATGGGCAACATTTGGTCGAGCAGTGCTGAAAAGCCGACCTATAGAGCGTGACGCTGACATGCCGGACAGCAGGCTGGCGTGGACCGCCGCTGCATCGACGGTGTCCGGCTGCTTCGCACCGACGATTATAGATACCAGCATCTTGCGGGCGTCTAGACCCAGCAGGCGGATGACCCTAAGCGAGTTGTGACGGATCGGATCCCGCACCGTCGCTACCTTGGTGTCGTCGCTCCCGCGATACTTATTGCCGGTGCCAAGTTTCAGGGTGATCCGGTTCGGCTATGCGCCGCTCATGCACCTGTACCAGCATGACCGCCGCGGCTTGAAAAAGGCTTGTCCACCTATACCGTGAGCCATGAAAGAGCTGTCCACGATTATCGAACTCGACACGATGCCTGTTATGCGAACCGCGCCGGACCGAAAAGCGGGTCCGACAAGTTACGTGGTAGGAGAGGCGGAGGGGGCGCGGGCGGGGGTGCTGAGATGGCACCGCTCGATAGCGCTTCGCATGGCTACTGGTCAATGCCCTCCGGCCGGCGCTGATTACGGGCGTTCAGGCAGGCCGTTTTTTAGCCCGCTTCAAAACACGCGCTAACAGCCCTTCACGCGCATCTTCGCCATGCGCTCGAATGTGGCCATGGACAAAGTCAGTCAGGTAGCGCAACCCGACCGAGTGCGAGCCGCTACTAAGCGCCGGCGCCACCAGAAAGGATGCCAGCGAGGTCTTTGCTCGACACCAGCGTCGGATGCCCTTTTGGGCCTTTCTTGGCAATTGCAATTGGGTGCTGAATGAGGACAATGTCTGCGTGATGAAAGATGTTATAGTGGTCGGTCTCGGCGCCGTCGGCTCCGCAGTCCTCTATCAGCTAGCCAGCCGTAGGGTCGCAGCGATCGGTATCGACCGTTATGCGCCGCCACACGATATGGGGTCTTCGCACGGCGAGACCCGCATCACCCGACTGTCGGTGGGCGAAGGCGACAGTTATGCGCCGCTCGTGCGGCGTTCGCACGAGATATGGCGTGCGCTCGAAGCCAGTGAAGGCGCCAGACTGATGACGCGCACGGGCGGCCTGATCATGGGCCCTCGCGACGACGCGCCGGTCCATCACGGCAAAGACGCTTTCGTGGATCGCACGATTGCACTAGCTGAACGAACCGGCATCGCGCACGAGGTTCTGGAGCCGCACGAGATCGCCTCGCGCTATCCGCAATTCGCGCTGCGCGGCAATGAGATCGCCTATTTCGAGCCTGAAGCCGGCATGCTGGCGCCCGAGGCCTGCGTGCGCGTCCAGCTTGCCGCAGCACGGTCACGCGGCGCCACAATCCGCGTTGATGAGCAGGTTCTCTCCATCACCCAGGATGCAGGCGGCGTATCCGTGCGCACGAACCGCGAAACGCTGCGCGCGTCGCGTTGTATTGTTGCGGCGGGCCCGTGGATCGGCCAGTTGCTGAGCGGCGTTATGGCGCAGAAGACGGCTGTTTATCGGCAGACGCTGCACTGGTTCGCCGTCAATGATCCGGCGACCTACGCACCGGGCCGTTTCCCGATCTTCATCTGGATGCACGGGAAAACGCAGGAAGACTACCTGTACGGCTTCCCCGAAACGGCGCCTGGCGCAGGTGTGAAGGTGGCGAGCGAGCAATACTCGGTCGCGTCGGATCCCGAAACGGTGGACCGCGGCGTATCGACTGAGGAATCAGCGGCGATCTACGGCCGTCACGTGGAAGGCCGACTGCGCGGCGTGTCGGATCGGATCGTCGATGCGAAAGCCTGCCTCTATACGGTGACGCCGGATGCCGGCTTCATCGTCGACCAGGCTCCCGGAATGGATCGGGTCTCCGTCGTTTCCGCCTGTTCGGGGCACGGCTTCAAGCACTCGGCGGCGCTCGGCGAGGCAATCGCCGAGCAGATCGCCGATGGCGGAAGCCGCATCCCGCTTGATGCGTTCGCGTTGTCCCGCCTGGGTTAAAGGGAGCTGCCCGGACGAGTCCGGCGGCCCAGCTCAGCAATGCGTCTTGTAGATGAACTTCTGTACTTCGGGGGTGTCGATGTTCTTCGGTGTGGCGATGACGAACGGGGTATGAACCTCGCGGTCGATCGGCTTGCCCTCCAGCGCATCCACCATCATCTCAACACCCAACTGACCGACGCGATACGGATACTGCACAATATCGGCCGAGACGATCCCGCTGCGGATGTCCTGCACGATGGGATCGGAGGTATCGAAGCCGACAATCTTGATCTTGCCGACGCCCTGCGCTTCCCGCACGCCGGTCGCCGCACCCTCCGTGTTGTTCGTCGTGATGGTGAACACGCCCGACAGATCGGGATGCGCCGCCACCGTCGAGGTGATGATCGCCGCCGCCTTCGCCGTCTCGTTATTGCTGTACTGCACGCCGAGATAGGTGATACCGGGATGCTTGGCGATCTCCGCCTCGAACCCGTGCAGGCGCTGCTGCGACACCGCCGCGGCCGGCGAGTTCATCATCGCCATAACCACGCCCTTGTCGCCGATCAACTGCGCCAGATACTTCGCGGCCTGCGTGCCGCCGTCGATGTTGTCGGACTGAATATTGGCGATGGCGACGCTCATATCCTTCAGATCGCCATCGATGGACAGGATCTTGATGCCGAGCGCCTTGGCCTGATGCAAGGTCGGCGTCATCGCCACCGGGTCGTCGGCGGTGAACAGGATGCCGTCGGGATGGGAGGCGATCACCGCGTCGAGCACACGCATCTGCAACTGTGGCTGGTATTGCTGCGGTCCCTGGCTGTCGAATTGCACGCCCAGCCGTTTCGCGGCTTCCGCCCCCCCACAGGCGACGGAGGTGTAGAACGGATTGCCGGTCACGCCCTGGATGTAGGTGATCTTCCACGGCTTGGTCGGCGCCGCCCCGGTCAGCAGGAGGGCCGCCAGCGAGATGGCGATGGCGGGGGCGAGTTTGCAGCGCATGGCAACGTTCCTTTGTGGTGTTATGGTTAGCTGCGTTCGCGGCTCTGGCGCTTGAGCTGATCGACATAGACGGCGGCGATGACCACGAAGCCGATCACCACCATCTGCCAGAATGGCTGCACGCCCAGGATGATGAAGCCGTTGGCCAGCACCGCTGGGATGAACACGCCCACGACGGTGCCGATTACCGTGCCGCGGCCGCCGGCCAGGCTGGTGCCGCCCAGCACCACCGCGGTAATCGCCTCCAGCGGGTCGGTGCTGTGGCCCTCAAGCGTGGTGGTCGAAAAGCGCGCCAGCGACAGCATCGCCGCGAATCCCGCCAGCAGGCCGGACAGGGCATACAGGAAAAGCAGGTGACGACCGACGTCGATGCCGGCCCGGCGCGAGGCTTCCGGATTGGAGCCGACCAGGTAGGTGTGCCGGCCGAACCGTGTCATGTGCAACCACACCGCGCCGATCACCGAAACGACGGTGGTAATGATGATCAGCCAGGGCACGCCGAAAAGGACGCCCGTGCCGATCACGGTCAGCGTGTCCGGCACCGTGCGCACGTCGTTGCCGTCGGTCACCAGATAGGCGATGCCGAGCGCTGCGCCCATCGTGCCCAGCGTGGTGATCAGCGCAGAGACCCGCAGGCGCGCGATGCAGAAGCCGTTGAACAGTCCCCACGCCAGGCCGGCCAGCAGCGCGATCGCGAGGCCGACCAGCACCGTGAACACATTATCGGTGCCCATCGCCTCCATCGTCTTGGCTGCGGCGACGCCGGCGAATACCAGCACCGATCCGATCGACAGGTCGAAGCCGCCCGCGATCATCACGTAGGTCATACCCACCGACAGAATCAGCAACGTCGAGGCATCCAGAAAGATGTTGCGCACATTGAACGCGCTGGCGAAGGTGGCGGGCCGCAGCACCGAGAAGAACACCACCAGCAGCAGCAGGATCAGGCCCATATACGCGGGCGAGGACGACAGCGCCGCGCGCAGCTTGCGGCTAGCGCCCGCCTCCGGCGGCGTCAGGTCCGGCTCGGCCGCGGTCGCCGCGCTGGTGATCATGCTGCGGCTCCCGGTTCGGCGGCATCGTCGAGCGCGCCGGTCATGGCACCGACCAGATCCTGCACGCTGATGCTGTCGTTGCGCAGCCGCGCGATGCGCCTACCCAGCCTCAGCACCTCGATCGTGTCAGCCACTTCCAGCACGTCGCGCATGTTGTGGCTGATCAGCACGATCGCGACACCGGTATCGCGGATGCGGCGGATCAGTTCCAGCGTGCGTCCGGTCTGCACCACGCCCAGCGCCGCCGTCGGCTCGTCCATGAACACCACACGCTTGGCCCACATGATGGATCGGCAGATCGCCACGCTTTGCCGCTGGCCGCCGGACAGGCTGGCGATCGGCGTGTCCATATCCTTGAGGTTCACCTTCAGGCGCCGGAATGCCGCCGCGCTCTCGCGCCGCATCGTCGGGTTGTCGAGAAAACCGAGCCGGCCCAACCATCCCGGCCGCACCGCTTCGCGCCCCATGAACATATTGGCGGCCGGGCTCAGGTCGGGGGCCACGGACAGGTCCTGATACACGGTCTCGATGCCCTTGGCGTGCGCGTCCGAGGGCGAAGCGAACGTCACCGGCGTGCCATCCAACACGATGGTGCCGGAGGTGGGCCGGAACACGCCTGACAGGATTTTCACCAGCGTACTCTTGCCCGCGCCGTTATCGCCGATCAGGGCCGTCACCTCCCCGGCATGCGCCGCAAAGTCGACGCCGCGCAATGCATCCACGTGGCCGAACCGCTTGACGATGCTGCGCGCCTCCAGGATCGCCGGGGAGGAGCCGAGGGCCGGTGAACAATCCGCATCCTGGGGCATCGCAGTTCCCTCAGAAGTGTGCATTCGAATGCATAACCGTGTCCCTCTCAGCGTGCAAGCATCTCGACAGGGTCGACGCGAGATCGCCTACTCCAACACCTGAAGCCGGGCGGAGCGCCGCGGCACAAATACGGCGGGCACCAGGACGTTGACAGGGGCGCCATCCGGCTCGGCGAGCCGAAGCAGCAGCAGGCGCACGGCCTGACGGGCCATCTCGTCCGAGTCCTGATGCATCGTCGTCAGTTCGTAGCTGGGCCGACCGGCCTCGGCGACATCGTCGAAGCCGACGATGGAGATGTCGTCGGGGACCGACCAGCCCAGATCGAATCGGCAAGCGTCCATCACACCGAGCGCGATCTGGTCGTTGGCACAGAACACCGCATCCGGGCGTGGCCGATGCGCGGCGTGGTCGCAAAACACCGCGCGCCCGGCCTCGTAGGTGTAGTCGGTTTCCAGCAGCGGCGTGGTCCCGAGGCCCAGCGTGTTGAGACGCGCGATGAAGCCCTGGGTCCGCTGGCGGCTCACAGGCGCCGCTGCCGGGCCGCCGACACAGACGAAGCGCCGGTGGCCCGCCGCATGCAGCGCGCCCGCGACGTCGGCGGCGGCCAGAAAATGGTTCGCCGTGACACTATCGACCGCAAAGCGTTCGGGATCGCGGTTGTAGAACACAAGCGGGATGCGACGGCGAAGCATCTCCTTCATGTCGTCATCGGCGATCAGCACGCAGGAAATCAGGCCGTCGAGCGGATATTCCAGCGCGCCGCGCAGCGCACCGGGGGGCGGCCAGTCGCTGTCGACGACGATCAGCAGCAGCTGCTTGCCGGCGGCGGCGAGCGAGGCGCCGATCGCATAGATCACGTCGGGGTTGCCGCGCTGCGTGTAGCGCGTGACCACCACGCCCACCATGTTGGATTGCTGCGTGATCAGACTGCGGGCAAGGGCGTTCGGGATGTAGCCCAGGCGATGCGCCGTCTCCATCACCCGGTTGCGCGTCGCCGGGGAGATGTTGCTGTCGTCCTGAAAGCAGCGCGAGACGGTGGATTGCGAAACCCCCGCCGCGCGCGCGACGTCGTAGGACGTGGCGCGGCGCAGCGGTGCCTGGGCGGCCGCCGTCATCGTCAGGCCGCGCGGGGTTGAGCCGATTGGGGCTGGGTCGCGGGCGGCAGCAGCCGCAGCGGCGCGATATAACCGGCATGATCCAGCCCAAAATCGGCCGCCGCCGCCCGGGCGCGGATATCCGCCGTCCACTCGGGATGCTTCTGATGGTCGCCGGCGGTCAGCACCGCGATCTCGGCCGCCACGTCGCCCACCGAAACGAGGGTGCGCCACGCCCCGGCCGGCACCGAGAACACCTCCCGCGCATCGGCACGCACCGCGGCACCGCCATCCAGCGTGATGTCCAGCGCCCCTGCGAAGATCAGCAGCACCTGCTTCTCCGCGAGCCGGAACGCGCCCACGCGATTGGCCGGCGGGATGCGCAGCCATTCCATCGAAAACCCGTGCGGGTTGGTGATCTTCGGCGCGCTCTCCAAGTCCTGGGTCATGCCATGGCCGATCGCCGGCGCCATCTCGCTCGCATGGCCCGCCAGCACGCTGTCCAGCAGCGCGCGGGACGACCAGGCGCGCTCGTCGCGCGTCACCACGCGGCGCCGCATCGCCTCGGTGTCGAAGCGGCGCAGGCCATGCACAGTGGCCTCGTCCAGCGGCTCGATCAGGTCTGCCGGCGCCGGCTTCGGACTGCCGGCCTCGGTGTCCACCAGCATGTTGTCGCGGGTGAGGTACAGCCCGTGCTCGGCAGCTTTCTTCAGGATCGAGGGATGCCAGATGATGCCGCCGGTGTCGTCCCCGCCCAAGGCGGTGAAGATCCACCCATCATCATTCCCCACATTGGAAAACCCCCTGAAGATCCAGGTGGGAATGCTCACCACGTCGCCGGCCTTGCCGATGATCTCGCCGTCCATTCCCTCGGCGCCCCAGCGGAACAGCCAGGTGCCGCTGAACACCATGAACACCTCGGCCGTGTAGTGGATGTGCAGGTTGTTGGTGGTGCCGGCGGGCATGGCGGCGACGCCCAGGCTAAACCCATGAGGCTCGGTGATATTCACCACCTGGTCCGCTGACTGCGTCACGCCCGGCCCGATCAGCGAATAATTCTCCTTTGCCGTCGAGCCCGGCATCTTGCAGTCGATGAAGGCGACCTTGCAGGCCACCATGTCGCTACGCCGGATCAGCCGGTCCCTGGCTTCCATCTCGATATCCTCATAATGCCGCTTGAGCCGAACCTCCGAAGCCATTAGCATGCATTCGAATGCATCGCCAGCCCAATGGGACGCCGCCGCCGATGGACCCCCTGCTGCCCTCCGCCTTCGCGCCCTACCGCGACCCGCGCGACTACATCCTGAGCTGGACGGACACCATCTGGATCGACCGCGCCATCGGCCGGCTGGCTGATCATTACGGGCCGGACGTCCTGGTCCACACCGCCTACGGCGAGACCTATGATTTCGATGCCGTGATCGCCAATTCCGTGCAGAAGTTCTCGGCCTTCCCCGATGGCGGCGGCGGCCATGGCGAGGACGTGGTCTGGGAGCAGCGCGGCGAGAACGGCTTCATCAGCTCGCATCGCGTGCTGAAAACCGGAACGCACACCGGATACTGGACCTATGGGCCGCCGACCGGCCGCAATTTCGTCTCCCGCACCTTCGCGCACTGCCTGGTGCAGGACAACCGCATCGTCGAGGAATGGCTGGTGCGCGATGAATTCGCGGTGCTCGAGGCGCTGGGTCTCGACCCCTATGCGGTTGCGGCGGACCTTGCGAAACGCAGCCCAGTCACCGGCGCGTCGACGGGGACCGCACCCGAGATCGGCGCCTTCGCCGGGCACGTCGCCGATCCCTATGAAGCCGGCATATCGGGCGCCCGCCCGCCGCGCCATCGCGCCGAATGCGAACTGGTCATGGGGCTGTTCGAGGATGTCTGGAACCGCCGCCGCTTCGACCTCGTCGGCCGCTATGTCAGCGAGCGGATCGTCTGCCATAGCGTACGAATGAAGCGCGTGCAGAACATCACGCCCTACCAGATGGAGATCATCAACCTGCTCGCCACCTTTCCTGACGCCACGGTCGAGGTGCGCGACATCGCGGTGAACGAGTCGATGGAGCTTGGCACCCGCATCGCCGCGATGTGGGTGCTGCGCGGCACTTATAGCGGCGTCCCGACCTACGGGCCGGTGACGGGCACGAGAGTGCATGTCCTGGGCTGCACGCAGTTCGAACTGCACGAGGGCAAGGTGCTACGCGAGTGGCGCGTGTTCGACGAGATCGCCGTGCTCGCGCAGATCATGGCCGCCCGCGCTTCGGCCTGACGCATATTTCAGCCTGATGCGTGCTTCAGGATTTGCGCCATCACGGCGATCTCGTCGTAGATGCGCCATTCGCGGATGATCTTGCCGCGACGGATTTCAAAGGACGAGCCGCCCAGGATGCGGACCGGCGCGCGGTTCACCTTCCCATACATCGGCGATCCGCCATAGGTGCCGCGTAGCAGCCAGATCACGCCGATGCGCAGGCCAAGATCGGCCGAACGGTTCACAGCGAAGTCGCGGATTTCCACCTGCGCGTCGGGAAACGCCGACAGCAGCGTCATCAGCTCCAGCTGGTAGGGAGCCAACTGCATCACGCGGCGCATGCGCACCGTCTGGCAGGCGATGGTGTCGGCGCAGTATTCGGCGGCCCGGTCGAACAGGCGCTGGTTCCAAACCTCCTCGAACATGCGGGCGATCCAGCGGCATTCCTCGATGTGACTGGCCGGGCGGGTGCCGCTGATGCCCCGGACCAGTGGGTCCTCGATGCGGGCGGCCAGCGGGCCGGTCTCCATATCGGTCTGCATCGCGACACCCAGCACCGGCGAACGATCGGCAAGCTCGGCAGCGATGCGGTGCGGGTCGATGCCCAGATGCTCGAGCACGGCATATTCGTCGCGGATCACCCATTCCTCAACGACCTTGTTGTCCTGCACCAGGCAATGCGCCACGCCGCGATTGGCCCACTCCTTGCCGGTCGGCGGCCCGTATGTCCAATGGCCGAGATGCGTGGCATTGTTGAAAACGCGGTGGAAGCTGACGAACCCGTCGGGTCCGCGCGGTTCCCAGATCACGTCGTCATGGCCGCCGCCACGGTTAGGGAAGGCCACCATCTTCTGCAGCGAATTGCGGATCACGTCGTCCAGGTAATAGGTCTCGCCATACGCCGTGTGGACCTTCACATCCGGTGCGTAATGCGCGTGAATCTGCCCTAGGCCGCGGGCAATCCAGATGCGGTCCGTCCAGCTCATGATGTAGTCGCGCGGATCGTCGTAGGGCGCGTAGGCGGATGGGTTGAGGCCGTCGATCTGCATTTCCGGCTCCGATGGATTGCGCATTCGAATGCATAGCCTATCATGGCCGTGTCGCCAAGGAGCAGCCGTGATGCAGCCGAGTGTCGGGAATTACGCGGACGTCCCCGATTTCATCTACGGGATCACGCGGGAGATCTGGGAAGACCGCGGCATCGGCGGCAAGCTCGACCGCTACTATGCGCCCGACATCCTGCTGCGCGCCGCCACCGGCCTCACGACCGACAATGCCGGCGTCACGGCACAAACCCTGCAGACGCTGCACCAGTTCCCCGATCGCCAACTGGTGGGCGAGGACGTCATCTGGGCCGATGGCGGGGACGGGTCCTTCCTGTCGTCGCACCGCCTGATCTCGGTGATGCGTCATCAGGGCGACGGCAGCTACGGCCGTGCGACCGGCCGCCTGGTCAAGACGCGCATCATCGCCGATTGCTGGGTGGTCGATACCGTGGTGACCGAGGAATGGCTGGCCCGCGACCAGGCCGCCTTCGCGCGCTGTCTGGGGCTGGAGCCGCGCCAACTCGCGCAGCAGATGGTGGACGACGATCTGCGCCGGGGCGCGCCGATCGGCTTTTTCCTGCCCGAGCACGACCGCCCCGGCCGCTATATTCCCGTCATCCAGGCTGCGCCCGAGATCGCGTCATATTTCACCGGCTACCGGCGGCTCTGGCAGGAGAAGGAGACGGCGGCCGTCCGCGATCTGTATTTCCATGGCGCCAACCTGTTCGGTCCGGGCGGCGAGACGTTCTGCGGCCACCTGGACATCGACCGCTTTTACCTTGGTTATCTTGCGTCCTTTCCCGATGCGGCATTCAGTATCGCGAGCGCCACCATCAACCGCGACCACGGGAAGCCAATCCGTATTGCCTTGCGATGGGCGCTGCGCGGAAGCCACTGCGGCTTCGGCCATTTCGGACCCCCCACCGGGGCGCCGGTCTATGTCATGGGGTTCAGCCACGCGCACATCATCGACGGACGGATCGCATTCGAATGGATCATCGTAGACGAGGTTTCCATCTGGAAGCAGATCATCGCTCACGAGATGGCGGCTGCCTGATAATTGTCGGGCTACCAATGCTGCGGGAGCTACTGCATGCGGCCGGCCCACCGCTCCTCGACGGCACTGCCGCGCATCGAAGGCAGTGCGGCGTTGCAGTTCGTCCACCGACACGGTCCATGCTCTTGTCTTCACACACATTGTGGCCGCCCTGTTAAGGTTCAAAGCCTCCGGCAAATCCGGTGCGGTTCAGTCGTTGACCTGAGTCTGGCTTGGTCCTGCTCCAACATCCTCGACGGAGCGCCAAAGTGAAATGATAACGCTAATGCTAAATTCTTGACGCACGCCGCGCTCTCGATCGCAGCGCCCAGTCAAGACGCGCGGACCTATCACCGGGCACGGCAATGCTCGCCGCCAGCCCGTCATTAACTTCCCGTTTGGTCGGCAGGTGCAGATACGCCGGCAAGCGTCGGCGCTTGCCGGTCGCCGGATCGATTTTCTGTGTAAAATTGTCGACGCCTTTGGCCGCCGACGGGTCCGTTGCCCGCAAGACTCGCATGTCAACGGCACCGGCCTCAATGAGCGGCAGCCAGACGCGTGACGGAAGCGTAACAATGTCTTCACCGCGTGTCCTGTGGGCTTGCGAGTATGTCTCGCTCGGCCAATCCAGGCCGTCTGGCAGTGCGGGGCGGCGCTGAGTGGCCGTTTTGGCCGTTCGCGCGGGGGGCGGTTTGAGCGGGCCTTCCCGAAGCGCCGCGGGCAGGCCCGGCGGCCCGTGCCGCATCGCCAGCGACGCAAGTGCATTGAGGCGATCGCGCGTTTCACCACCGATCGCGGCGGTGCCAACAATCCGTCGCAAGATCTGCATAGCAGCAGCGACGTTTCCTATCGTCTGGCGCAGGTCGGTGCCATCCAATACCGGTGCCGCCTCTGCGTATAGCGCGATGGCGCGGCGGATATGGTTAGCCGCGCGGGATCATCGCGCCCGTTCTCGCCAGTGTGCAGTTGGTACCCGAGGCTCACAGTAGCACTAGCCAGACTGGCGGTTAAGACAGCCCAATCCAATCGCGGTCCCAGACGATGCCGCAGTTCCCGTGCAAGCTCGAATACTCTGGTCGCCTTGGTGACCCGATTGCCGATCAAGGCGGGTTGCGCACGGCCGTTGGCTTCGCGCAGCAACGTGGTGGCCAGGTTGTGCTGGGTCCGGGCCCATGCGAGCGGAGCCACGTCGCGCGGCTGCAAAGCGAGCGCCTCGCGATAGACCCAACCGGCCTCGGCGTGGCGCCCGAGCTCGGCGAAGGCAGTGCCAAGGTTGTTGAGAGACCGGCCGCGCTCCTCGCGATCTGGTGGCCGTCCAGTGCTGCCCAATACGCCGCGATGGCCAGCTCCGTCTGCCCGAGCGCCATTAATGCATTGCCCAGATTGTCGTGCAAATGCGACCAATGTGCGGGGGCGTCGACGGAGGCGGCGGCAATTTCTCGCAGCTTCCTCACCGCTGTCTCGATGCGAGCGGTGTCTCTCTCCCGTTCGCCCGGCATCCACAGGACCATCGCCGAGCCAAGCCGCCTCCGCCCCCTTCGCCGTCGGGATCCGGATCAAGCAGCGCGGTCCCCTTTAGCTCAAATCATATGTGCTGAGCGCTTCGAAAGTCCCTCATTGATTTCTAGCTGGGACTATTAGGGCCCAGATCCGGACCACACCTAGGCTCAGGACCCTTTACGCGGCTCGGCGCGGTGTGATTCTAAGCGGATCGGAGGTGTCCAATGTCCGATCTGATCTTGCTTTCGCGCGCCCACATGCGTCGCATCGAACCGTTTTTCCCACGTTCTCGGGGCCTGGTGCGAGTGGATGATCGCCGAGTGATCAGCGGGATTATCTATGTCATCCGACACGGTCTGCAATGGAAGGACGCACCACGCGGCTACGGGCCACACAAGACGCTCTACAATCGCTTTATTCGCTGGAGCCGGCTTGGAGTGTTCTCACGTATCTTCGCGGCCCTCGCCGCCGAGGCGGGCTTACCCGAGAGGCTGATGATCGATAGCACCCACCTCAAGGCGCACCGCACCGCTGCCAGCCTGCTGCAAAAGGGGGTCCTGTTCGCTGTATCGGCCGCACCAAAGGCGGCCTGAACTCCAAACTCCATGCCGTTTGCGACGGACAGGGCCGCCCGGTGGCGCTATTGCTGACCGAAGGCCAGATGAGCGACCACAAAGGAGCAGCCTTGCTCCTGCCCACCTTGCCTCCTGCGCGTGAACTGCTCGGCGACCGCGGCTACGACAGCAACCGCTTCCGAGCTGCGCTGACCGAACGCGGCATCACCCCCTGCATTCCGTCAACCAAAAGCCGCAAGATCGCCTTGCCCTACGACAAGATGCTGTATCGCCAGCGCCATCGAATCGAAAACGCCTTCTGTCGCATCAAGGACTGGCGCCGCATCGCGACACGCTACGACCGATGCGCACACGCCTTCTTCTCAGCCATTTGCATCGCCGCTACCGTCATCTTCTGGCTCTGATACAGAGTCCTGAGCCTAACCCTCAATAACCTAGCGTACTGAGACGGACGGGCAATGGGCCTCGGACGATATTTAAGATCAGTTGAGAGGAGGGGCTCATCTTGCTTAAAGAGAACATTCGAGCTTGCATTTTGAGGCTGAAAGAGTCCGAAGGTTTCTAGTGATAGGGAGTCACTATGCTAGTTGACGCTGGCGCTCCGCAATGGCAACCAAAACGCGCTATGGCAGGGTGCTTCGTCCGCTAGCACTCTTGACCGGCAGCTCAGCAGCTGCTGCGACAGGCCCGTTGGCGTCGCCAGGATATGAGTTCGCGTCCGACGCGTAAAGGCAGCTATGGGACCCCGATGCTGCAGAGTCGCATTGCGTCCACCCGCCCAGCCGTCCTGTTAGGGTGGCGGATCCGGATGGGGAATGACCGAGCAGTTGATGACTGTGGTGGTCGGACGCCAGCCACCTAAGTAGGGGTTACCCAGACCGGGCGGATCGATGTTCACGCTCATCAAAAAGCCCTTCACGGCTTAGGCCTCTGCTCATCCATCGAAAGAATTTGATGGACCTTGTCGGCGCTGACCGCGGCTTGCGTCTAGATATTGACATGAGAATCCCATAGCGGACTGTAGGTGTTGTCGCGGGAGGCAACGTCATTCCGCCGCCCGATCGGAAAGACGTTTATGGGGTCAATTCCGCCATTCGCAAGCGCGGTTGAGAAGCCTTGCTCCTCGCCCGACCCTTCGTCGGTCGGTCCGTTCAGCACGGGCAAAAAGCCTAGGAGCGCCGACGCATCACTTGGCAGCGACTAACCGAATCTGGGGATCATTGCGAGACGCGGCGCGAAGACGCTCTTCTCGAGCACAACCTATCGTCCGATGAGCAATCTTGAAATCCGACGTATCAGAAATAACATAGAACACGTCGTTTTCAATTGGAGACGGTCCGCAGAACAGCGGCAGCGTGATCGTCGCATGCCGATAGATAAAGTACACCGCGAGAGCGCTCTTCACATAGACGTGGTCGCCCGACCTGAAGGCCCCTCCGTGGCCGGGACTATAGAGATGGTCAGCTCGCCTCCTTCGGCTCGGTGGTGAATATCGACGACGCATCTGTCATGGCGCTGCGGGCGTTCGCCGCGAACACCTGGGTAGCAGCGATCCCGGCACTATCAATGGGACTGCAGCGGCGACCAGCTTCATGTCGTGGACGTTCTCGCGCACGGGGCTGAGACGGCGGCGCTGGGTGCCGCTACCTCCTCAAACTGTGCTAAGACCTCAAAGCCATCCAATCCACTTTCTACGTCGAATTCAGCAGCGGAAATCATCCCCAGGATGGGAGACGCCACCGGACGAGACCCGAGCTGCGATCTTTGCCCTAGGTAGGTGTCTTGCTTGGGATGGCACGGTGCTGTGGTGTGAGCTGCGGCCGGTGAATGGGAAAGGCATCAAAACCATGCAGGAAAGGTATTGGCGGCGGCGAGGCGGTCGGTGTCCTCTTGCTTGATGAGCGGCACGAGAAGAATGTTCGTTTCAACGCAGCCGTCCGGGAAGATCAAAGATGGAGCTGCAGTACCGGTAGCGGCGATCCGTTTTTGGGGTTGGAAATGCTCGTCGGCCTTACTCGGCGCAGTGTCCTCGGTTCTGGTGCCGGCTTGCTCTTCTTGCGGCTTCATCCGGATGCTTCCGGCGATGCAGAGATAGTGCGCCGGCCGGAAATGTTTGTGTTCCAGGCGCCGTGCAGCGGCCGGCCCGTATTTGCCGCACTGTTCCCTGCAATCATGACGTGCTCCCTATCGCCGCCATCGTCTATGCTGGATGTGCGCTTTCATGCTGGCGAGATGAGCTGGTCAGCCGGCGGCAACCGCTCGGCGCTCGCCGATCAGGCGACAGAGATCCTGAACGCGCGCCTTTTCTCTGGCGAGGTGTTCGGTCACCGAGCATCTGTCGTTGAGCGGTTCAGTGCAGCGGTGGTCGAACTCCCCCTGGGACTGCTGTCTACCGGGCACAGCCTGGGGGTTTGGGCGGAAGCTTGGCGGCCAGACGGATCGCGCATAAGGATCGGAAGTCCCTTCGTCGCAAACCTTCTTGCCGGTGATACGGCTTTATCAGACGCCTATAACGCTGCATCTCCCGCGCAGGACCGCGCTTTGCTCGCCGCACCTCTCGAGCGGCGTATCGCCACCCTTGCAGCGGCCGGCGGCCGCATTGCCGATTCCGTGTCCTACGCGCGGCGCCTCGCCGCGCGGCTGCTGCCCGACGTCATTCCATATCGCCACGACCTGCCGGTCGGCTTCAACGTCGCGAGCCAGAATGGGCGTCATCCGGCTGACGACACGGCGTCCGTCGTGACAACCGTGACGACAGATGCCGTCACGTTCCGAGCGAGAGCCACGCGCTTCCCGTTGAGCCAATCCTTTCCTTATTTCCAGCCGCTGGGCGCAACCGCCTAGTGCCTTGATTAACTTTGCAAGGCCGCTGCGTGTCCCACCATTTCGATCCCTCGACCGCCCCGGAGGGTCCGAGAATCAACGTCTGCGATTTCTATCTTTTTGGCGGACGTTCCGGTTCTATCTGAATAAAGAGCAACCAGAGGAGGTGGCCTTCAAGTTACGATTTGGTGAAGTCACTCACGTGCATAGTGACGAGCATCGCCACATTCAAACGCTTGAAGTCCGTCATGCCACGGGCGGCGCCACCTTGCTTGGGTTCGACGGCAATCTGATGCTAGCCGGGTACACCGGCAAAGTGACAGAGGCGGGCACTAGGCTCAGGACTCTGTATCAGAGCCAGAAGATGACGGTAGCGGCGATGCAAATGGCTGAGAAGAAGGCGTGTGCGCATCGGTCGTAGCGTGTCGCGATGCGGCGCCAGTCCTTGATGCGACAGAAGGCGTTTTCAATTCGATGGCGCTGGCGATACAGCATCTTGTCGTAGGGCAAGGCGATCTTGCGGCTTTTGGTTGACGGAATGCAGGGGGTGATGCCGCGTTCGGTCAGCGCAGCTCGGAAGCGGTTGCTGTCGTAGCCGCGGTCGCCGAGCAGTTCACGCGCAGGAGGCAAGGTGGGCAGGAGCAAGGCTGCTCCTTTGTGGTCGCTCATCTGGCCTTCGGTCAGCAATAGCGCCACCGGGCGGCCCTGTCCGTCGCAAACGGCATGGAGTTTGGAGTTCAGGCCGCCTTTGGTGCGGCCGATACAGCGAACAGGACCCCCTTTTGCAGCAGGCTGGCAGCGGTGCGGTGCGCCTTGAGGTGGGTGCTATCGATCATCAGCCTCTCGGGTAAGCCCGCCTCGGCGGCGAGGGCCGCGAAGATACGTGAGAACACTCCAAGCCGGCTCCAGCGAATAAAGCGATTGTAGAGCGTCTTGTGTGGCCCGTAGCCGCGTGGTGCGTCCTTCCATTGCAGACCGTGTCGGATGACATAGATAATCCCGCTGATCACTCGGCGATCATCCACTCGCACCAGGCCCCGAGAACGTGGGAAAAACGGTTCGATGCGACGCATGTGGGCGCGCGAAAGCAAGATCAGATCGGACATTGGACACCTCCGATCCGCTTAGAATCACACCGCGCCGAGCCGCGTAAAGGGTCCTGAGCCTAGGACGCTCGCCGACGACTACATGCAGGTTGATGCGGCGATCAACCATGGCAATTCTGGCGGTCTGTTGTTCGATGCCGTGGGCCAGGTCATCAGCGTCAAAACAGCGTTCTTTGCGCCCGATGGTGCGGGGGGCTGGGTTCGCCTTGGGTTTGCCATTCCGTCAACTGACGTCGTTTGGATGGTTGATCAGATCCGTAGGTCGCACGGTGTCAATCCGGGCTCTATCGACATGCAAGTGCAGACTGTCCCCCGCGAGTTCGTGCAAGCCTATGGGCGTACGGAGCTCGGCGGTGCGATCATCGTGGCTCTTAAGCCCGGAAGTGTTGCCGCGAAGCCCGGTTTGCTGCCCGACGATATCGTGTTGGGCATCGATACGCGACCAGTAACGGATGTTGGAGCCCGGGCGTGGGAAGTCGCCAAGATCCCGCCTGGCAAAATCGCCACGATGCATATTGGGCGCCATGGGCACGCGACGACACTGCCAGTGCCGACGGTGGAATCCGACGGTGGCGACGACATGGCGGACATGGCCGTACCGATGAGCGCGGGGAGGTCGACAAGGGAATGCGGGTGCCGCATCTCGGCCTTCATCTCGTTCCGCTGTCGCCGGAACTGCGCCATAAATGGAATTTCAGGGCGAGCCAAGCGGACCTGCTGATTTGCAGCGCCGCGCCGCTCACCATCGCCGACGATCACGGACTACGACCTGTCGCTGTCGTTGCGGCGGTGATGGACACCCAGGTCATTTCTCCCGACCAGGCACCAAGTCTCCTCACGTCCATGAAAGGCGAGGGGGCTCTATATGTCACTCTCTCACTGTAGCTAGCGAGAACGGGCTGCGAAGGGTTCCCGTTCCTATCGCCGACGGTATCCCTTAGAGGAACGCGTGATGCCGAGCGCACATTGGAACGATAGCCGAATAGCATTTCCCCGGCCCCTTATCGTTCCATACCACTCAAGTATTGATTGCGGCAGTGGGCTAAAGTCGGTGGGCAGGGAGCCACACGTCGAGCCCCTCCGATTACTGCACCAGCTATGGGCAAAGGTTTGTCATGGTCAACCAGGAGCGCTTCGATGTCCTGATCCTCGGTAGCGGAACGGGCGGCACGTCGCTCGCGCTACACTTGGCAGATGTCGGCCAGCGGGTTGCTATCGTTGAGCGGCGTTGGGTAGGCGGCGCGTGTCCCAATACCAACTGTCTGCCGAGCAAGAACGAGATCTGGAGTGCGAAGATTGTAAGTTTGGCTCGCCAGTATGCCGAAAGCCTCCGGCCAGGAGGGATGTCGATTGCCGTCGACATGGGGCAGGTGCGGCACCGCAAGCGCTCGATGGTCGCAGAACTTAACGCGGCGGTCGTCGGTGCATTCAAGGCGAGCGATGTGACGTTGATAATGGGGCACGGCCGCTTCATCGCGACCAGAACCGTCGAAATCGCACTCAACGCCGGTGGATCGCGCACCGTCACCGCGGATCGCGTTTTCCTCAATCTCGGAACCCGCGCGGCGATCCCGGACGTCCCCGGCTTGGCGGCGGCAGGCCCAATGACGAATATCGACGCGCTTGATCTTGGCTACCTACCATCACATCTTGTGGTGCTCGGCGGCGGCTATGTCGGACTCGAACTCGCCCAGGCATTTCGGCGTTTCGGTAGCGGCGTGACGCTGCTGGAGCAGGGGCCTCAGCTTGTCGGTCACGAGGACCCAGACGTGGGTGCCGAGATTGCCAATGTCCTGACAGAGGAAGGCGTTGACGTTGTAACCATGGCCGAAACTGTGCTTGTGGGTGGCCGGTCGGGACCGGGCGTGCAAATCGACGTCCGATGCCCTTCCGGAATGCGGGCCATCGTGGCAAGCGATCTTCTTGTTGCTTCTGGGCGCATTCCGAATACCACTGGAATCGGCCTCGAGATCGCCGGTGTTAACCTCGATGATCATGGCTACGTCGCCGTAGGCGAACGGCTGGAGACGAGCGCGACGGACGTGTGGGCGATAGGCGAGTGTGCCGGAGGTCCCCAGTTTACGCATGTTTCGTTCGACGACTTCCGCGTCCTCCGTGACAATCTGGCTGGAGGCAGTCGTACGACACGCGACCGCTTGGTCCCGTACTGCGTCTTTACGGACCCTCCGATCGTGCGGGTTGGCCTGAACGAGTCCGAGGCGCAATCGCGGGGCATCTCCGTCCGGGTCGCCAGGTTGCCGATTGCGTCGGTGCTCCGGGCGAAGACAACTGGTGAGACGACTGGATTCATGAAATTGGTCGTCGATATGGCAACTGATTGTATTCTCGGCTTCACCATAATCGGCTCCGAAGCCGGCGAGGTTGCGGCCGTGATACAGACTGCCATGATGGCGGGACTCCCCTATACCGCCATGCGCGACATTATCTTCGTGCATCCGACGATGGCGGAAGGGCTAATTGCGCTTATGTCAAACGTGCCGCCGCGACCGACCACCGCCGCGGTCTGAGCGGACCCGAGGGTTACGCCATTTATTCCTGGATGGATTAGAGCGCGGAATATCGGCAGTGCATCGGGACGATACGTTCTTGGTATTTCCCACATCGCGCCGAAGGCCATAGGGTCGCTCCGACTGCAGAATCATTACGGCTGGATGGGCTCGCCACTCAATTCTGTAGTCAACGGATTTCCGAACAATGCCGTCCACTCCTTAAACCTTATCCCGAAGGCTTCGACCCACGCGATGACCATCATGTCTAGTAAAGCGACGAGCGGCCGCCAGCCGCCCATCGCATCGATGCCTGCAAAGGAACATGGCGCCGTGAGAGCCATCCCAGAAAAGCAAGTTGCCTTGGTTCTTCAGGGCGGCGGGGCGTTGGGTGCCTACCAAGCTGGCGTGTATGAGTGCCTGTCGCAGACGCCGTATGCTCCTCAGTGGATCGCCGGTATTTCAATCGGTGCCATCAACGCAGCCATTATAGCGGGAAATGCTCCAGCTGAACGTGTCACCAAATTGCGGACGTTCTGGGAAGGGATCTCGGAGACCTCTGCCGTTTGGCCTGACTTCAACGTCGAAGCGATACGTGGCGTTATGCGGCAGGCCGGATCGGCCGCAGCGCTGCTCTTCGGTGCGCCCGGGTTCTTCCGTCCCAGCCTGTATGACGCTTGGCTACAGGGACGAGCGCCTACCAGCTATTACGACACAGCTGGTCTGAAGCTGACGCTGGAGCGTTTGGTCGATTTCGACAGGATCAATGCGGGGGAGGTCCGTTTGAGCCTAGGCGCCGTTGATGTCGAGACCGGAAACCTTGCTTACTTTGATAATTCGCGCACGCACATCCGCCCTGAACACGTGATGGCAAGCGGCGCGTTGCCCCCAGGGTTTCCCGCTGTGGAGATCGACGGCGCGCGCTACTGGGACGGCGGCCTGGTGTCGAATACGCCCCTGCAATATGTTCTCGACTCAATACCACGCCACAGTACAATCGCATTTCAGGTCGATCTGTTTCCGTCGTACGGCCGATTTCCACAATCAATGGAAGAGGTCAACGAGCGAGAAAAGGACATTCGCTACTCCAGTCGGACGCGTGCCGGGACTGACGCTTTTCGCGAGAAACACGACCTACGTCGTCAAGTCGGCCTTCTTATTGAGAAGCTGCCAGAGGGCTTGGTCGACGATCCCCTTGTGCGAGAGCTACGCAAGGCCGCGTGTCTGACCACGATGGATATCGTCCATCTTATCTTCCGGCCGGACACGCAGCTTGGACCATCGAAGGACTACGACTTCGGGCGCGGATCGGCGTTGCAGCGTTGGGAAGAGGGCTTCAAAGACGCCAGGGCGACGCTCGATCTGGCGCCTTGGTTGGAGCCACCACCCCCCGACGTCGGGGTTCGGGTCTTCGACGTGCTCAGGCACAACGCTCGCCGGTAGCGGCCGCACCTTGCGTGATAGGAAGGAAGTAAGCCGATGGATGTCTCGACTGTAAGCCAGACTGCTTTCGCGATGCCGTGGCGCAGTCCTGCGTTCCCTTGTGGACCTTATCGCTTCGTTCGCCGTGAATACGTCATCATAAAGTATCGCACGGATCGTGCCGCGTTGGACCGCGTTGTACCGCCACCGCTGGAAATCGTGGACGACACGGTGAACTATGAATTCATCCGCATGCCCGACAGTACCGGTTTTGGTGACTACACCGAGTTGGGGCAGGTTATACCCGTCCGCTTCGGCGGTGAGACCGGGGGCTACGTCCACTCGATGTATTTGAACGATGAGCCGCCGATTGCCGGGGGACGGGAGCTGTGGGGGTTCCCGAAGAAGCTTGCCAATCCGTCACTCGCCATCGATCTCGATACGCTGGTCGGGACACTCGACTATGGGAAGATCCGTATTGCCATCGCGACGATGGGCTACAAGCACCGTAGCCTTGATCACGCTGGCGTCCTAGCTTCGTTGAAGACACCTAGCTTTCTGCTGAAGATCATCCCACACGTCGACGGCACGGCGCGGGTTTGCGAGCTTGTTCGCTACTACCTGGAAGATATCACGCTGACGGGTGCCTGGACCGGGCCAGGATCCCTGGAGTTACATCCGCACGCTCTGGCGCCGGTCGCCGACCTACCGGTCCGTGAAGTAGTCTCTGCTACCCACCTGATCGCCGACCTGACGCTTGGCCTTGGTACCGTGGTGCATGACTACCGCAGCTGAGGCAACATAGAGAACGGAGGAGTGGAAGATGGCGCGGTTTGACGGAAAGGTGGCACTCGTCACTGGAGCGGCAAGCGGAATCGGTAGGGAGATCGCCGCGGCGTTCGCGCGGGACGGGGCTGGCGTCGCGATCGCTGACCTCAATCTTGCGGCCGCGCGGCAGGTGGCTGCGGAAATCGGCACGAACCATGGCGTCAGGACGATGCCCGTCTCGATGGACGTTAGCGACGAGGCGCAGGTACAGAAGGGCGTTGATGGGGTGGCTGAGGCCTTCGGACGCATCGACATCCTGGTGAGCAATGCCGGCATTCAGATCGTAAAGCCAGTCCACGAGTTCTCGTTTGCGGATTGGAAGAAGCTGCTGGCAATCCATCTCGATGGGGCTTTTCTGACGACCCGCGCTTGCCTGAAACACATGTACGGTGCGCGCGCCGGCAGCATCGTCTACATCGGTTCGGTGCATTCGAAGGAGGCCTCCAAGCTGAAGGCGCCATACGTCACCGCAAAGCATGGACTTGTTGGGCTTTGCAGAGTTGTCGCCAAGGAAGGTGCCGCGTTTAATGTGCGGGCCAACGTGGTGTGCCCCGGCTATGTCCGCACGCCACTGGTTGACAAGCAAATTCCCGAACAGGCGAAGGCCCTCGGGATATCCGAGGCGGCCGTCATCCACGACGTCATGCTTCGGGAGACGGTCGATGGCGAATTTACCGCATCGTCGGACATCGCCGACGCGGTGTTATATTTCGCCGGTGCCTCGACTAATGCGTTGACCGGGCAGTCGCTCGTCGTAAGCCATGGTTGGTTCATGGAATAGGGTCGCGAGCACCACGACGCGTGGCCCATTCCTGCCATGGTCTTAGGTCTGCTGGGGTTCCGTCCGGTGCGCGGCTGCAGCAGCGTGCACCGCCTGGATTGAGCCCTGCTGAGGCGGCCAACAAGCGCTTGCCCCAGCCGCTTCGTGTTGGCGACTGGTTGACCTGCGAATGCTTTAGCAGAACGAAAGTCAGCCAACCTGATTGTGGTTCCGATGCATGACAGGGTTCTACTCGGCCAAGCCATGGAGATTACGGATTTCAATTCGGCGCAGTTGGAGAAGTTCAAGACATTCGATGGCATCAATGCGACGGCAATATTGCCGGCAAGCATCAATCACGTCTGACTCGCGTGCCCGTCCCATTGAGGCGGCGCAAATAACAGGCCGTGACGAGTGAGAGGAAGGGGTGGCGCCCGGAGCGATTTTGTGGCGAGTGCGCTGCATCTGCAGACGGCGCTCGCGACGCATTATGCCAGGGAGACGCCGCCGACGCCGTTCGGCTACTCACTGCGCTGCACACATCGACCAAGCTGGGCTTCAAGAACCCGAAATGGGGCGCCGCGATTGAGGTGATCGATACTTATACCCTGGGGTATTGGGAATAGCGAGGCTGGACCGGTTCACGGGAGTATCGGGTAGCGGCACGGCTTATGCGACGGCGGTACAGGGCCCATTGTGGTGCCGGTGACGGCGTTGCCACTCGCACTTGGCGCTTTATATTGTGTTGGCCGACGCCGGCTCTACCAGCAACCGCGATGGGCCACCGACATGGAGCTCCACGAGATCCGCTATTTTCTTGCGCTAAGCCAGACGCTTAACTTCACGAAGGCAGCCGAGTCCTGCCATGTCAGCCAGCCGGCACTGACGCGCGCGATCCAGAAAATGGAGGATGAACTCGGCGGTCTGCTCTTCGCCCGCGAGCGGACCAATACGCGCCTTACTGAGCTCGGCCGGCTGATAGAGCCCCATCTAATCGAGGTTATGGAGCAGGCAAAGGAGGCGAAACACGCCGCTGCCCGCTTTCTAAAACTCGACAAGGCAAGTCTCGCGATTGGCGTTATGTGCACCATTGCGCCGGTGCAGTTTGTGAGCTTCCTCGGCCGCTTCAGATTGGAAAACCCTGGGATTGAGGTCACCCTGCTAGAGCACGTTCCCGACCGGCTGTGCGATTTGCTGTTGCGCGGAGAGTTGGATGTTGCGCTCATGGCGCGCCCTGGAGGATTTCCGGTGCCGCTCGAGGCATTCGAACTGTATACGGAGCGGTTCGTCGTCGCATGTGCTGCGGGCCATCGAATGGCGACGAAGCAAGAGATTCCAATGGCCGAGCTGGATGGAGAGTTCTATCTCTCCCGCATCAACTGCGAATTTTATGACGTGCTTGACGATTTGTGTCGCAGTCAAGGTGCCAATCTAATCAAGTCCTATCAGAGCGAGAGAGAAGACTGGATATTGACGATGGTAGCAGCAGGGCTGGGGGTCTGTTTTCTGCCGGAATATACTGCAATATTCCCAGGGGTAATCGGATGCCCCATCGTCCGCCCTTCCGTCTCGCGCAGTGTCTGTCTTGTTACGGTGTCGGGCCGACACCAATCGCCGCCGGTCAAGGCCTTCGTCAGCGCCGTCCAGCGCCATCTCTGGCCATCGGTAAAGAAACATTCACTCGAGGAACGCAATACCCACAAGTAGTGGGGCTCTAGCGGATGACTGTTGGAAAATTACGACGACGAGAACCCGAGCTTTTGCCATTCTGAACGAGACCAAACTGTTAATGCGAAGGTTTCGCTAATCCTACCCGAAGCACCGTGCCGTTGGACACCTCGGTCGTCCCCCTCGGAACGAACGTTGGGAAGCTTCTGAGTTGCTTCGGCGTATAGGCGACGACTTCCATGTCCTTGCCAAGCAATACCATGGCATCGATCGGAACGGCGATCAGCCTTCCGCCGTAGCCATAGAAGCCTCCGAAATTCATCGCGACCATTATTTCGCCCTTGGAGTCGCGAACGACGGCTCGAACCCTGCCGAGGATGTTTTGGCTTTCGACTGGGCGCAGAACCAGCCGCTGCAGCAGATCGCCGACACGCACGGGTTGGGGAAATCGCATCGCAGTGGATTGAGCGAGACTTCATGCCGTCAGGCGGGGGCATCCCGCCAGGCATCGGGCTCTGCGCCGCCACCGGCGCAGCCATCAGCCAGCTCAGGAAAGCAATGCCTGCTCGTCGCCAGGGTCTCATGGCGCCTATAGCCCCGCGAACCATGGGAAGCCCTTCGATTCCCAGAAGCCCCCCGGATAGGTATTGGTGACCTCAATTGCCGTGACCCATTTTGGATTCTTGTAGCCGAGCTTCACGGCCGTCCGCAGGCGCATCGGAAAGCCAAATGGGTCGGCAAGCATCTGGCCACCATATTGGAGTGCGAGCAGTGTCTGCGGGTGAAGTGCTGACGCCATGTCGATGCTGCCGGGGTAGTTGTCGGCAGTTTTGAATGCGACATAGGGCGCTCTCAGGTCCGCGCCCACTCGCTCCAGGAATGTGCGGAGCGGAACCCCGGTCCATCCCCCGATGTAGCTCCAGCCTTCGACACAGATATGCTTGATGACGATAGAGCGTTGCGGAAGCGCCTGTAGGTCCTGCAATGTCCAGGGCCGTTTGTCCTGGATCAGGCCTGCGAGCTCAAGTCGCCAGCTCATCCCGTTGACCGGTTTGATATCCGTCACGGGGTAATACGCGTTGAACTTCGGCGGCCTGAGGATCAGGGATGCGGGGTAAGTCGGCGCCAGCTTGTCGGGATTGAAAAAAGCGGCCTGTACCTTGTCGTTCAGGCGCGAGATCGCCAGAAGTGCGGCCTCCACGGATTCGGGCCGCTTCACATCGCATCCCGTCAGCATGACGAGAGCACCAAGCGACAGGCCGCCGCGAAGCAGTCCGCGTCTTTCCAGCGATTTTATCAGCGGACGATGGAGATCGAGGACCGATGCATCAGGCGCAGCGCCGGGACGGAAAAGAGACTTCATGACTTGGGGACCGTCGGAGACTGAGCATTTGGCGCAAGACGCGGGCCGCCGCCGATCATCGCCCAGATGGTCTTGGGCACAAGGAGTGCGAGAAGGACGTGGATGATGAGAAAGCCGACGATCACGCCCATGCCCGCAAAATGGAAGACCCGGGCGGACTGAAAGCCGCCGAACAAGGTGACAAGGCCCGAGAACTGGACCGGCTTCCAAATGGCGAGGCCCGTCACTACTTGATTGATTCCGGCGAGAATAACGAGGATATAGAGGACCTTTTGCACCGCGTTGTACACGGTCAAGTCCTCATGCGCGATCTTGAAGTGGAGTGTATCTGCCACCGTGTGAATGAGGTCGCGAGGCCGGATCGGCAATAACCGCTCGCGGAAACGGCCTGTCACGAACCCGTAGATTAGGTAGGTCAAACCGTTAATCCCGAAGAACCACATACCGGCGAAATGCCAGTTCAAGCTCCAGGCGGCCCAATCGCCCAACCGCCAGAACCCGCTGAAATGCAGCCCGTGGATGATCACGTCGTCGTCGTAGATTCCCCATCCGGAGGTGATCATGACCATCATGACGGCCGCGTTGATCCAGTGCATTATTCTCACTGGCACCGGATGCAAGCGGGGACCCAGAGGCCGCTGTCTCCGATCTTTTCCGGCGCTCGCTTGTGTCTGCATTGCTTCTTTTGACCTTAACTATGGCGGCTCTGCCGCTGGTCGGACTTGGTAACGGAAGGCCGGAGGATGGAAGGGACGTTCCGGACGGTATTACCTTCAGGACCTTAGTGAGAGCATCACCTGTCGCCTACATGTCACGTGATGAGCCTACGATCAGCCGGGTGGCGCGACGATAGCTAGCATAAGCCCAGAGCCAATTGAGTGTGACAGCAACGCGGTTACGGCCGCCCGCCAGAAAAAGCACATGCATCAGGCCCCAGAACCACCACGCGGGGGCGCCCCAAAGATTGAACCTCCCCACCTCCGCCACGGCCGCGAGGCGGCCGATCGTCGCCAGATTGCCGTAATGGCGGTAGCGAAAGGGTGGCGGCGCGGCTCTACCGGCAACGGCCGCCCGTATCACGCGAGCGGCGTAATGCCCTTGCTGCTTGGCCGCGGGAGCGAGTCCCGGGACCGGATTGCCGGCCCACGCGTTGCTCGCCGCCGTATCTCCGATCGCGAAGACGCCCGGACAGCCCGCAACGGCGAGGTCTTCGCCGACGACGACCCGACCCGACCGATCACCGGCATTGCCAAGCCATCTCGCTGCGGACGAGGCTGTGACGCCGGCGGCCCAAAATGTTGTCCGCGCATGAATTCTTCCTCTGCCAATTTCAACCCCTTCGGCATCGATTTTGGTGACCGTCGCGCCTTTCAGTATCTCGACGCCGAGGCGAATGAGAGATTGCTCAGCTCGCATCGACGACCTTGCAGAGAATGTTGGCAACAGGTGTGGCGCGGACTGGACCAGGATCACCCGTGCGGTAGCCGGGTCGATGCGGCGATAATCCCGCTCCATGCCGGTTCGCGCGAGTTCTGCCAGTGCGCCGGCCAGCTCCACCCCCGTGGGGCCGCCACCGACCACGACAAAGGTGAGACAGGCTTTTCGGACCTCGGGATTGTCGACGTTCTCGGCCTGCTCAAATGCGCGCAGCATGCGCCCTCGCATGGCCGTCGCGTCTTCGATGCTCTTCAGACCCGGCGCCAACGGCGCCCAATCGCTGTTGCCGAAATAGCTATGCTGAGCGCCGGTCGCGAGGACGGCAAAATCGAAAGAAATGCGTGTGCCGGGCAGGATCACCTCACGCCGTTCGAGATCCAGTCCCATCACTTCATCGAGACGGACTTGGACGTTCTCCTGCCTCCGGAACAAGCTGCGAATTGGCACGGCGATGTCCGCGGGCGAAAGGGCCGCGGTCGCGACCTGATAGAGCAGCGGCTGAAACAGGAAGTGGTTCCGACGGTCGATCAATGTGATGCGACATGCGGTAGACCGGAGCGCCCGGACGGTTGCGATGCCGCCGAACCCGCCACCGACAACCACCACGTGCGGCAGCTCATCCGCGATGATGCGCGCCGTAGCCGAACTGCCGGCAATTGCGTTCGCGACGAGCGAGTCGAGAGACAGCGGACCTGCTCCCTTCGCCGCCATGAGCAAAAGGAGAAGTGTGACACCGGCGGAATCGGGGCCGGTGCCGGCGATAGAGGCCCAGAGCGCCAAACTGCAGAACAGCAAAGCTACGGGTCGCGTGAGCAGGCCTGCTATAAAAGTCCAGGCAAGAGCGATCAGCCACCAAGGCGCTGTCAACGGATCGCCAGAGACAGGTTGAGGCCACCGCGCAACTCCTGAACCTGCGGCAATGGCAAATGCCAGACATACGCGCATACCGAACGGTAGTATCGCGGCCGTGAAAGCGTCCACGGCGCCGTACAGCCGCCGCATCGCGCGAATGCCCCATATGGGGATCCGGGCCATACCTCCCCGCAAAAGGGAATCGAGCGAAAGAGGACCTGCGCCTTGTGCCAAAAGCCAGATCAGCAGCAGGCGATGCGACCAGGATAAATCCGGCTCAAGCCCCGAAAGGCTGCTGGCAAAAAGAAGGATCAGCGCCACCGGGCGTGTCAGCAAACCGGCTGCGAGCAAAGAGGGCGGAATGCCCTGCAATATCGTGCCCCAGACGGAGGGCATCCGCGCAAGGCCTTCCGCTTGCATCATCATCATGAAGCCATGCACGAAGATTGTCTGACTGAGCCAGAAGCGGGCTGCAAGGAGCAGTCCGGCCTCGGCGACGGAACCCGAGGATACTATCCGGCGCATGCCGCGCGCGAGATGGCTCCCCAGGGATGGCAGGACGCTCCGCGCCGCTGCGATGGACCGGAAGGCCGCCCCGAGAGCGTCCGGCGGACCGAGTGGCTGCCTTGATGGGCCGAAGCTGATCACGAGTCAGGACGCGAGCGCGAGGGCGCGGGCCACAGGGCTGTCGTAGGGAATACCTGTAATGAGCTGCTTGGTAAGCAGGTTGTCAATGCCAAAGCTTCGGCCGGCCTGGGTTGCGGCGAACATCCCATGCGCGCAGATAATGCCAACGTAGGTCCAGGGCCACTCGGTCGGGTCGTTGTAGAGACCGATCAACAGATTAAGTGTGAAGAGTGCGGCGACCGTGCCCGACAGCCTCACCATGAAGCCCAGCATAAGGGACGCGGTAAAGAAAATTTCAAGCAAATAGACGGCGGGTTGAACCAACGCGATGTGGTTGTAGAAGACTTCCATGATGGCGGCATGCCATGAAAACGAGCTGTATTTGACACTCGCACCGAGCCAGTAACGGAAGCCTGCCGAGACCGGGAACGGCAGTTTCCACAGCGTGCCCAGATACCACATACCCGCGATCAGCACGCGCATACCGTATATGCTGACATGAGTGATGGTACGTTGACTTGGATCGCGTTTCCAGTTGACGGAGAAAACAGAGAGACTGCCGAGCAGGATTGCCCAATAGAGCACGACGGTGAACCACCGGAGTTCCCCGAGGTGGTATTGATCCGGGATCCCTCCGGTCAAGAATTGGAAAAACGTATGGATCGGATTGTCAGGCATAACTTTTACCTTACGAAGTGATAGACGCGCTGGCGGTCGTGCCCTTTAACCCATCCTGCTCAATCACCGACGGCAGCTTGCCTTTGGCGAAGAACTCCCGTTCGATGAAGTCGAGCCACGGGGACTGGCCGAACTGTTCGAAGGTCTTCAGCGGATTGGACGTCTCGGTCGCAATGTCCATGGTCACTCTTCGAAAAGAAGAAGATTTGTCGCTGACCAAAGTCGCCCAAGCCATGCACCGCCGTCCAATACCCTCTCTGAATGGTCTCGATAACCAGGACACGCTCGCCGGTCATCTATGTCTGGAATGATTGCGCAACGTGATTGCGGCGATACCTACAGAGACCGCCCATCGCGCGTTACCGAGACTAGGTGTGAGGACATCCGCTTGGCGCCCTAGCGATGGCCCGGCGCTCCCGCGTTCACCAGGAGGCGGGCAAAATACCGCGCGATAATCTGGGTGAGTGGGACAGCTAACGATCAGTGGGGTTCCCAATCACTGCGTTGCTGCTGGAGGGACCCGACTTCGCCTGGTCCAAGAAACCGCCAGACAGCCAACCTCCGACCCCAGCATCGTTGAAATGAGTATCTTGGAACGGTACGTTTGCGTGAGCGGCTGGATGGTCTGCAGCGTTGAGAGCTACTGCCAGCTTGACCATGGGCGGTCGCCGGCCGCTGGGATCCACCTCGCGATCGATGGCAAAGATGTGGACCTGCGGAGGTGTGGCCGGGATCAGTGGCGGCAGGACAAACGTGTGTGCCATACAGTGTCGAATCCTGACTCCCGATCTGGAGTGCACCCCTGCGGGTGGACGAGATCAAACCGCCGTTTTGACCGTCTCCTGGCCGTTCCACCTAGAAAACGGAGCTATAGTCCTTCCATTGAATGGGAGACTGCCTCCCAAACTCGACCGCTACCTGGCCACGCCAGAACCACCCACACTGGTTGTCAATCAGGGCGGTTGGTGCCGCTAATTCAAAGGGTCCAGTGATGACTGTCCGTTTCAGCACCGTCGACGTTGATGGTCTAAAGATGTTCTATCGTTCCGCCGGCGACCCTGGCGCTTCGGTCGTGCTTCTGCTGCACGGCTTTCCAAGCGCAAGCCACATGTTCCGCGACTTGATTCCAGAGCTGGCCGGCAAGTACTACGTGGTCGCTCCGGACCTGCCCGGCTTCGGCATGACCGAGCAGCCCGCCCGCGACGCCTTCGACTATACCTTCGAGAATATCGCCAGGGTGGTCGGCCGCTTCACTGAGATGCTCGGCTTGGAGAAGTTCGCTATCTACGTTTTCGACTACGGTGCACCGGTTGGCTTCCGTCTCGCGCTGGCGCATCCTGATCGTATCACCGCGATCGTCTCTCAGAACGGCAACACCTACCTGGAAGGCGTTTCCGAGGCCTTCGCCCCGGTCCAGGCCTATTGGAAAGACCCGACCCAGACCAACCGTGACGCCCTGCGCGGTTTCCTGTCCCCGGAGACCACCCTGTTCCAATACACCCACGGCGTGAGCGACCCGGCGCTGGTGTCGCCCGATAGCCGTAACCTCGACGACTTCTACCTGGCGCGCCCGGGCAACGACGAGATTCAGCTAGACCTGCTCGGCGATTACAAGACCAACGTAGCCCTCTACAGCGATATCCAGGCCTATCTGCGCGACAAGCGCCCCCCGGTGTTGGCCATCTGGGGCAAGAACGACCCTTTCTTCATCCCACCGGGTGCCGAAGCCTTCAAGCGGGACGTCCCGGATGCGGAGGTCCGCTTTGTCGACAGCGGCCATTTCGCCCTGGAGACCCACGCCAGCGAGATCGGCGCGGCCGTGCGCGGCTTCCTCGCCAAGCACATGCGCTGACCTTCGATCGCCGTCGGGCGCCACTCGCGCCGCTCGGCTTCCCTGACCTTCGAGGCTACTGAGAGCCGACGGAGACTGAGCATGACCTCCATCCCGACGGATACCGTCCGTGACTTCTACGACAAGCTCTCTGGCGGCGACGGCCCCGGCGCCCTGGGCCTGATGGACCCGGACATCGAGTGGATCACCATGTGGCATTACAAGGTTAAAGGCCGCGGCCCGGGGGCCGTCGCCGAGGGCCTGTTCAAGCCCTTGACGGCAGAGTGGGCTAGATTCTCGCTCGTGCCCACGGAGTTCATCGCAGAAGGCGAGACCGTGGTGTCGCTGGGCGATTTCAAAGGAGTTCACGGCGTCACTGGCAAGACCTCCGAGGCGCGCTATGCCCACGTTTGGACGGTGAAGGACGGGAAGATCACCCGGTTCCGGCAGTACATCGATACCTTGGCGGTTGCGGAAGCTCAGCGTCCGTGATCTGCCGCCGCCCGGCCACTCCGCCCATGTCCAGCCGGTTCCCTCATCCGCTTACTTGCCTGAGAACCACGTCATGAGTGGTCCGCCGGTGCCCCCGTTCACCGAAGAGACCGCGATCCAGAAGGTGCGGGCCGCGGAGGACGCCTGGAATACGCGCGATCCGGCGCGGGTGGTCATGGCCTACACTCCTGACAGCCGCTGGCGGAACCGGGCCGAATTTCCCAACGGCCGCGAAGAAATCCAGGCATTCCTAACCCGTAAGTGGGGCCGGGAGCTGGACTATCGCCTGATCAAAGAGTTGTGGACCTTCGCAGCCGACCGCATCGCAGTGCGATTCGCCTACGAGTACCGTGACGACAGCGGTCACTGGTTCCGCGCCTACGGCAACGAGAACTGGCGCTTCGACGCCGACGGCCTCATGGCCGCGCGCTTCGCCAGCATCAACGAACACCCCATTGCGGAGGCCGAGCGGTATTTCCGCTGGCCCCTGGGTCGCCGCCCGGACGACCACCCGGGCCTTAGCGACCTCGGCCTCTGATGCCGGGCTCGACGGCGCGCCGACGATTTCCAACCGCAACCGAAAGGTATCCTGCCATGACCAAGCTGCTCTTCGTCCAGGCTTCCCCTCGCAGGGAACAGTCCAGGTCGATCCAGGTCGCCAAACCTACCTCGATGCCCTGAAGACGACGAACCCGACGCTGGAGGTGGACGTGCTCGCCCTTTGGGAGACCGAGTTGCCGGCGTTCGACGGCGACAAGGCCGCCGCCAAGGTCAATGTGATGCTCGGCCAGGAACAGAACGCCGTGCAGAAGACTGCCTGGGATCAGGTCGTGGGGATCGCCTCCCGCTTCATCAGCGCGGACCGCTATTTGTTCGCGGTGCCGATGTGGAACGGCGCGATTCCGTACCGGCTGAAGCACTACATCGACATCATCCACCAGCCGGGTCTCCTGTGGGGCCTGAAGCCCGATACCGGCTATTTCGGCCTGCTGGAGAACAAGCACGCCACCCTGGTGCTGACCGCCGGCGCCTATGCCGACGAGCCGCCCGTCGCCGGCCTTCGGGGTCGACCACCAATCCACCTACCTCAAGTCCTGGCTCAACCAGGCCGGCGTCACCGCCATCGACGACCTACGGTTCCAGCCGACGCTCCTGACGGCTAACCCGCAAGGCGGCCTCGAGCAGGCCAAACGGGCCGCAGTTGATCTCGCCAAGGCGCACGGGCGCGTCTGACGCCAGCAGAAAGGAGTGAAGCCATGAACCACTGGAAATCGTGGAGCCGCGATCCTTCGACGCGGCCGCGCTCGCGGGCCCGGCAGCGGCGGCGGGTCCCATGCCTTCGACCACGGCCACGACCACCTATCACCGCACTCAGGTCGACGGGGTCGGGATCTTCTATCGGGAGGCGGGCCCCAAGGATGCGCCCACCATCGTGCTGCTGCACGGCTTCCCGTCTTCGTCACGCGCCTTCGACACGCTGATCCCGCTGCTGGCGACGCGCTATCACGTGATCGCGCCGGATTTCCCGGGCTTCGGTCAGAGCGACGCGCCGCCGCCGTCGGCCTACGCCTACACCTTCGACCATCTGGCGCAGACCACGGACCATCTCCTCGCAGGCGCTGAAGATCGAGCAATACAGCCTTTACATCCACGACTACGGCGCGCCGGTCGGGAATGCGGCTGATCCTGGCCCACCCCGAGCGCCTGCAGGCGCTGATCACCCAGAACGGCAATGTCTACCAGGCCGGCCTGGGCGCGAAGTGGAGCAAGATCGCCGAGTATTGGGCCGACCCAGCCGCGCACCCGGAGGTGATCGACGCCTTCCTGTCGCCGGCGGCGACCGAGCAGCGCCACACGTTGGGAACCTCGCACCCGGAGCGCTACAATCCCGACACCTGGACGGACGAAATCGCGCACCTGTCCAAGCCCGGCCAGCGCGAGATCCAGGCGGCGCTGCTCTACGATTACCGGACCAATGTCGCCGCCTATCCCGAGTGGCAGGCGTGGCTCCGACAGCATCGGCCGCCGACCCTGGTGGCCTGGGGCGCCAATGATCCGTCCTTCATCGCGGCGGGCGCGACGGCCTTCCGCGCCGACCTGCCGGATGCGGAGATCCACCTGCTGGACGCCGGCCATTTCCCCCTCGATGAAAAGAACGACGAGACCGCCGCGCTGATCCTGACCTTCATGGGCAAGCACCTGCCCGCGCCCGCACCGGCCAAGCGACAGGGTCGAGACAGGTGAGCGCGATCTTGAGGGGAAAGGAAGATCCGTTGCCCGGGCAACCTTCGCGGTCATGCCAGCCCGATGATGCTCAACCGATGATGCCGCCGCGCCGCCGCTGCACGGCCGCACATCATCGGTCGCACCCCATGGACGCACGTTCGGCGCCATCGCAAGGACCGGCGCCGCTTCGCCCCGCGCAACGGTCTCGACAGCGATCGCTCTGCGGCCTGCTCGATTCGAACATGCCTTGGCACGCTTTGGTGCAAGGAGCTTCGTTTGCCCTCATTGATTGCGATCTATGAACTCGCTCAGATTATCGGATCGACGGCGGTCGTCACGTCTATCGTTTTTGTCAGCCTCGAGCTTCGAAGGAACACCAGGGTGACGCGGGCGGCGTCCCACCATGCCATCACTGCTTCGCTGAATACCCTGAACATGTTCTGGGCGGGCGATGCCGAGGTGACGAGAATATGGCTCGCGGGACTGAGTGATAGAAACGCGCTGTCGCTCGAGGAGCGTTGGCGTTTCGACTCCATCTTACGCAGCTATCTGCATGTCTGCGAGACAATGTTTGTGCAGGCGGTTCTTGGCGCCGGCGACGACGGGATCGTCACGGCGGAAGAGAACGGCATTAGGCAGATCTTTGCGTCACAGAGCGCATGTGACTGGTGGAAGGACAATCCGTTCGGGTTTTCCTCGGCTTTTCGAGATTACATCGATGGCATCATGGTCGCCTCGCGCTGATGCCCATGCTGCGAAACACCGGCTTTCTCGGCGCTCACAGGTGGTCTCGATGAAACTCGTCAATCTCTATCGCTATCCCGTCAAAGGGCTCTCACCGGAGGCTCTTGCATATGCTGACGTAGAGACAGGTTATGGCTTCGCGTTCGACCGTCTCTATGCGATTACGGATGGTTCGTTCGTCTTTGATAAAGCCAATCCTGTTCCCATGCCGAAGACACACTTCCTAATGCTTGCTCGCTTCGAGCGACTCGCGTTGCTGAGAACCAGGTTCAATATCGATAACCATCATCTGGAAGTTCGGACTTCTGATTCTCAGCATATTTTCTCTCTGAAAGGAGCCGAGGGACGTAAGGCGCTAGCTGCTTTCTTAACGCGGTTTCTTGCCGAGCCCCTACGGGGAGAGGCAGAAGTCGTCCAAGCGGAAGGGCATCAGTTCACCGATATCAGCGTCCACTCCCCTGCTCTGATGCGGAGTATTTCGCTGATAAACCTCGCGACGCTGCGCGATCTCGGCGATCATGTCAGCCGGTATCTCGATCCGCGCCGCTTTCGTGCCAATATCTATTTCGATGGTGCGGCGCCATGGTCCGAACTGGATTGGGTAGGCAAAACGCTTCAGTCAGGCAGCGTCCTGCTCAGGATCGTGCGGCGCACCCGCCGATGTCCGGCGACGAGCGTCGATCTCGAGAAAGGGGTGCGTGACCTCAACATCCCACGGAGCATACTCGGCTATCGCGGCCACGGAGATTGCGGGATCTATGCGGAAGTTCTCAGCCCTGGTCGTCTGCAGCCAGATACAAATTTTTCCTTGCGGGATGATCAGCAAGAAGTGTCCGACGGATTCGTCTCATCTGAGGCGGGGAACCAGCTTCTCGATTCACAAGGGAAATCGCAGTGAACCGCCTTTCAAAATACGCTATTGCCGTAGCCCTTTCTTTCAGCGCGGCACAAGCGGCGCCTCTACCTTCGACCAACGCCTCGACGACCTATCATCGCGTGCAGGTCGATGGTGTTGGGATTTTCTACCGGGAAGCCGGCCCCGAAAACGCCCCGACCATCGTGCTTATGCATGGCTTCCCGTCGTCCTCGCGCGAATTCGACACGCTCATTCCCTTTCTCGCGACGAAATATCATCTGATCGCTCCGGACTATCCCGGCTTCGGTCTGAGCGATGCACCATTGCCGACAAGATATGATTATACGTTCGATCATCTTGCCCAAACGATAGCTGACTTTCTCGAGAAACTGGAGGTCAAGGACTATACGATGTACCTTCACGACTACGGCGCGCCGATCGGCTTCCGCATCATTCTGGCGCACCCCGATCAACTGCATGCGCTTATCATTCAAAACGGCAACATTTACAAAGTGGGCCTCGGAGCCAATTGGACCAAGATCGCGGAATACTGGGCAGCCCCGAAGGCCCATCCTGACGTGCTCAACGCCTTTCTCTCGTTCGACGCCACGAAGGAGCGCCACATCGCGGGCACATTCCATCCGGATCGCTACGACCCGGATAGCTGGATCGACGAGTACGCCCACCTGTTGCAGCCCGGTCAGCGCGAGATCCAAGGGAACTTGCTCTACGACTACCAGACCAACGTCGCGTCCTACCCAAAATGGCAGGCCTGGCTCCGCGACCATCAGCCCCCGACCCTCGTGGTCTGGGGCGAGCACGACCCTTCCTTCGTCGCACCGGGTGCAGAAGCATTCAAGCGGGATCTTTCGAATGCGGAAATCCACCTGCTCGACGCCGGGCACTTCGCGCTGGACGAAAAGACGGACGAGATTGCAGACCTGATCCTCCAGTTCATGGCCAAGCATCCCGGATGAGAGCCGGGGTTGCGAGCATCGAATACGGTGTCGCGTCATTGGGAGCGTCGAAACCAAGAACGCAACGCTGCCAGCGCGCTCAGGGGCGGAAAGGCTTGTCGAAGGTCCGGCAGCTTCAATCCGGCGGAGAAGATCCACGTTGTCAGGTAAACCGAAAGATACGCCCCGCTCCGAATCTGCGGCGATAGTGGCGACAGGTGTGGCCTTCTTCATGATCGTTCTTGACACGTCGATCGTGAATTTGGCTCTCCCTCGGATCAAAGACGTCTTTCATGCGGACCTCACCGCTCTTCAGTGGCTCGTCGATGGATATGCGCTGGTTTTTGCCAGCCTGCTGCTGAACGCGGGAGCGCTGGGCGATCGCTATGGCCCCAAGCGCATATTCTCAGCGGGCTTACTCATTTTCTGTGCCGCTTCGGCCGCGTGTGGCCTGGCCCCCGACATGGCGGGCTTGCAGTGCGCTCGGGCAATGCAGGGTATTGGCGCTGCCCTACTGCTGCCGAACTCGCTCGCCGCCCTGAATCATACGGTGCAAGATCCGGAACGCAGGAAGATCGCTGTGTCAGCGTGGTCCAGCGCAGGAGCCTTCGGCGTTGCCCTGGGGCCATTAGTCGGAGGTGTGCTCGTTCAGTATCTCGACTGGCGGAGCATCTTTCTTGTGAACATCCCGGTCGGGCTGGTGGGCTTTTGGCTTGCGCGACGACACGTCGCCGTCGGTCCTCGCCAGACGCAAAGAGAGTTCGATCCAATCGGCCAGCTGCTGGCTGTCGCTACCCTCGCAGCCCTGACGTACTGGATGATCGGTTTGGGCCGGTCGCATGCGTTCTCTGCCTCCATGATCATATCGGGCGCGAGCGTCGTCGGACTTGGTGCCGCGTTCCTCTGGGTTGAGTCCCGGCAAGCGAACCCGATGCTGCCACTCGATCTTCTCTTTCGGCCTGCTCTAGGGCCGGTGGCGCTTGTCGGCCTTCTGCACAACGTTGGGGTCTATGGCCTCATTTTCGCCCTGAGCCTGACGTTTCAGGAGCTACGCGCAATGACCCCAGTCGGGGCTGGATTGCTATTTCTTCCCCTGACGCTGACCCTTGTCGCCGGAACGAGGGTGGGGGCGAAGTTTCTGCACAAATCGGATCCATTCCGACCCCAGATTTGGGGACACGCGACTTCAGCGTTGGGTGCCATCGCATTGGCCATGATAGGGTTTGATCATGGCTTGATCACGATCGCCATGCCCCTCTGTGTCATCGGCTTGGGCGCCGGCGTCACAGTACCTTCAATGAATCTCTCCGCCCTAGACTCGGTCGAGCGCGACCGCAGCGGTTTGGCGTCCGGCATCTTGAACAGCGCCCGGCAGACCGGGGGCGTCATTGGTGTCGCATTGCTGGGTGCGCTGGTCGGAGGATCGGCCACCGCGGCAGGAGCGAATTGGGCTTCTATGGCTGCAGCTATCGCGCTGGCCGGTGCATCCGCCCTTGCCGCTCGGATCGCAAGGCAGCGTCGGGTTTCAAAGGCGGCTCAGGCTGAGCTCGGTTAAAGGGCCCTCGGTCGACGACGATTGATCTCGGTCTGGACGCGGACGACGTGCGACAGCGGGACCGTCGGGGCAAAGACGCCGCCGGCCTCGCGGTGGCGGATCGTTCGGCGCTGCGCCACGGGTGCGCGCTGACTGATTACGGCAAAAACCGGCAACACGTCCTGGGCTGAAGATCGACGACGAGGGAAGCTTGTCCCTCGCAAATCCCCCGCTTGGCCCTTTCCAATTTCTGCGAGCGTTCACTAGGATCGGGAGGCGGCATTTCATATTCTGGTAGGCTCATGGACCGTTTGGACGCGATGCAGGTGATGCTCACGGCGGTGGAGTGCGGCAGCCTCTCCAAGGCGAGTCGCAGGCTCGGCCAGCCGCTCGCCACCGTGAGCCGCAAGGTGTCCGAGCTTGAGAGCCACCTGAAAGCGGACCTCCTGATCCGCTCGTCAAAGGGTCTCGAACTGACGCCCGCCGGCCGCACCTTCATCACGGCGGCCAAGACCGTCCTAGAGCAGCTAAACGAGGCTGAGCGAGCCGCCACGGGTGAGTACACTGAGCCCAAGGGCGACCTGGTTGTTACCGCCCCTACCATGTTTGGCCGGCTGCATGTCCTGCCCGTCGTCGCCACCTTCCTCACCGCTTTCCCCGAAGTGTCCGTCGAGCTGATGCTGACCGACCGCGTGACCCGCTTTCTCGACGACCAGGTCGACGTCGCTCTGCGTATCGGTGACCTGCCCGACAGCAGCCTGATCGCCACCCGCCTGGGCGTAGTCCGCCGGGTGACGTGCGCAAGCCCGGCCTATCTCGCCCTGCGCGCGGCCCCGGCCGTTCCGCAGGATCTCGTCGATCACGATGTGATCTCGTTCGAGAGCGTGTCGTCCCCCACAACCTGGCGTTATTGGTCGGAAGGAAATGAGGTCGCCGTACCTCTCAGATCGCGCCTGAGCGTCAACACCACCGATGCGGCGATCGATGCGGGCGTGGCAGGCGCGGGGGTGATTAGGACCTTGTCGTATCAGGTCGCCAACCATATGCGCGACAACCTGTTGCAGCTGCTGCTGGAGGGATTCGAGCCCCCTCCACGGCCGGTGCATCTGGTCTACGACAAGCGAGACCGCCTACCGCTCAAGCTGCGCGCCTTCGTCGATTTCGTCGTTCCGCGTCTTCGGGACCGGCTGGCAGGCGCCGCCATCTAGCTCCGGCCGCGCCATCTCCATCTCGGCAGGGAGCATGTTCCGAGGCCGGATATGGCGACGCAGACTGATCAATTCATCGAGTAGAAATTTCTGCTAGACGGGGCGGCCCATACTTCGATATGGGCGGTCTGGCGCACCTCTGGCAGCCGGCAACAGCGCGATCGTCAAGCTGCCGGACCGGTGCCGCTGTCGGCCCTGCGTCTGGCCGAGCTGATCGGCGGCCTGCTGTTTCCGGTCGTATTCGAGGGCGGACGGGAGTGTCGGAATGACCGTCCAGCAGACCGGAAACGGCGCTGGCGATCGGACTCACGACGGTCGGCCTGTCAATCGGCGCGCAAAAGGGGCTCTGACTCACTTTTGGTGGTGTCGGGTCTACACGGCGCCGATAACGCGGGCTTGGAGAAGATCGAGATTTCCGCGGCCATACATCTGGCGTTTGACGAGCTTGAGTTTCGTGATCTGCCCCTCGGTCTGACCGTTCGACCAGGGTGACGTGATGGCGGCGGCCACTGCCGCTCGGTCTTTGAGCACGCCGTTAGCGAACGAGGCGACAAGACTGGATCGCGCCCGCTCCAGCCATGGATCGGAAACGTCCAGGGATCGCTTGCGCACCATGGCCTGGAAAGCGCCGACGATCTCGCGTGCCTCGACCAGAGACGGCACCCCATCCTCAATCGCTGCGACCATAACCGTTTCGGACCTTGATAGCTGATCACGACCAGCCTGGCTGCTCGATCCGATCGTAGCTGCGATCCGGTCGCATGTGTTTGCCGCCGAGAAGATCCATGGTGACGACACGACGGTCCCCGTGCTGGAGCCGGGCCTCGGCCGGACCAGGACCGGCAGGCTCTGGGCGTATGTGCGCGATGACCGGCTGTTTTGCGGCGGAGCGCCTCCGGCGGTCGCCTACTTCTACAGTCCCGATCGCACCGGCGCGCATCCTGCGGCGCACTTGGCGGGCTTCACGGGTCTGCTCCAAGCAGATGCCGATGCGGGGTTTGAAAAATTATATGGCCCAGCGCGCACCAAGCCGGGCCCGATCACCGAGGTGGCGTGCTGGGCGGCGCACACGCGCCGCGGATTTTTCGACGACTGGGAGCAGCATAAATCTCCAACGGCCAAGCAGGCGCTGGATCGGATTGCCGCGATTTATGCCATCGAAGCGCGCGCGGCCTTTGCTCCCATCGCCGAGCGCGTAGAACGGCGCCGCGAACTCGCCCCTCTGCTGGACGCCTTCTTCACCTGGGCCAATGCCACGGTCGCAAAGCTGTCAGCGAAGTCTAACTTGGCCGAGGCATTCCGCTACGCGCTCAATCGGCGGGAGGCATTGTCGAGGTTTGTCACCGACGGACGGTTGGAGATCGACAACAACATTGCCGAGAACGCCATGCGTTGCATTGCCGTCGGCCGGAAGAATTACCTGTTCGCCGGTTCCAATTCGGGCGGAGAAAGAGCCGCTTCGATCTACACTATTGTCCAGACCGCGAAGCTCAACGGAGATAATCCGGAAGCCTATCTGTGCGACACGCTGGCGAAAATAGCTGCCGGGCATGCCATCAACCGGATTGATGAATTGATGCCCTGGAAATATGAGGGACCTCTGAATGCGTGTTGAGCCAGTTGAGATTTACTCCGATACCACCAACGCAGCAGTGATGCGGCATCCAGGTCGGCGCTTTCCCGGCGTGCTTATCCAGGGCGATACCCTACACTCGCTTTGCCGACGGGCCGACGCAATCTGCGCCGAAATGAAAGCGCTCTCCGACACTGATCACTATCAAGAAGCTAACAATCTCCGAAACGCGTTATGGAGCTACCTCTCCCACTACAAAGCCGTGCTTGGAGAACACGAAATCCCCCTGCCGTTCTCAGAAATTCCATTGTAACCCCTCAACGGTGCAGGCCTGACGCTTACGTCCGTGCCGCAGCGGCCCGGCTCAGCGGGTTGTCGGTCTGGTCGGCCCAACGACGACGCGTCGCCCATTCGCTCACGATGCGCAGGCAACCCCGGAAACCTTATTTCTGGAGATGGCGCCAAAGCGCGCTTGCATTGCGCTCGCCAGCGGCCCATCGCGAGTTGAGCCAGGGCAAATAAAGCTCGAGCGAGCTTTCCCGTGCGCGGAAAACGTCGGACCGCTGGCCACGCAAGATCCGCCGGACGAGGCCTCGGCTGTGCCCCGTCCGGCGCACGCCCTCCTTGATCGCAGCCCCCTCTTTGGGCAGGCCGAGAATGGCAGCGTTATCCTCCTCGCGGCGCAAATACCCCTCATACTGGATCCGTTCGGCAGCTGTGAGCAGACTGGGGTTGTGCGCCCAACAGAATGCCAGACGCACATTGCCATCCATCCGCCCCTCGGCCAGTCGCTTGAATCCATCAAAGCCGTCGACCTGCAACACGCCATGGAATCCTGACAGATGCCCGGCCGGGCGTTCGTTCTTGCGGTCTGCCGTGTAGACGTAAGCTGCCGCCGGAGGGTTCGGGCCACACCACGGCCGGTCATCCACGGCATTAGGCGCCCATCTTCGTGCGTCTACGGCCTGGATCAAGCACCGGCAGCGTCGTGTCATTGGCAAAGGCCTTGGTGGAACTGAGCACCGTGGTGACCACCAGATCGTAGAGCGGCGTCAGCCACCAGCAGGCGCGACCGACCCAATTGCCAAGGGTTGAACGATCCAGGGTAATACCCTGGTGCGCCAGCATCTGCGACCGTCGATACAGCGGCAGGGAGTCGCAGAACTTGCTCACCACCACATGGATGATCAGCGCCTCGGTCGCCATGCCGCCATCAATCGGCCGCTCCGGGGCCGGTGCTACGACAACGGCGCCCTCACAGGCGCGGCAGGCATAACGAGGGCGGCGCATCACCCGAACCCGCAATTGCGGCGGGATGATATCGAGTTGCTCAGTTCGCAACTCGCCGATGGCGTGCAACACGCCACCGCAGCATGGGCAGGCATCGTGAGCGATGTCGATGACAACTTCATCACGCGGCAGATGCGCTGGCAGGGCGCCGTGATTACGCTGCGGCCGAGCCGCACGACGCTTCTGCCGCTGCTGGTTTGATTGTGCCGCAGCGTCCTGCGCCGCTTTCCCCTCCGCGATTGTCTGCTCGAGGTCCTCCAGCCCAAATTGAAGCTGATCAGGAGTCAATTGTTCGGACCGGCGGCCAAAACGATTGCGCAAAAGCCGCTGGATCAGCAGCCGCAACTCCCTTCGCGTCGAATCCAGTGTTTTTGGCCGTTTTACGCCGTTTTTAACCCGCCAGCTCCGGTCTGCTGCGTGGCTGCGGAGCACGCCATTCACAGCCGTCCAACAGTGCCACCAACTGCGAGGGTGACAGAGAAATACGCCCCGTCGTCGTCGTCGCTGACGGCCAGGCAAACTGGCCCTGTTCAAGCCGTTTCGTCAGCATGCAAAGCCCAACACCGTCGTGCCAAATCAATTTGATCAGTCCAGCCCGGCGACCACGAAACGCAAAGATCGATCCCCCGGACGGATCCTCCGCCAGACCCTGTTGCACCATCATGGCAAGCCCTACCATGCCTTTGCGCATGTCGGTCACACCACAGGCCAGATAGACACGGGCAGCGGGCGAAAGCGCGATCATTGGCCCCGCAGCGCGTCCAGCACGCGACGCAATGCCTTGACGTTCACCTGGGCATCGACCCGCAATGAAACCCCGTCGGGCAAAATGATCTCGATCAGCCCCTCCGACCGCGTCTGCAGCGTGCAATGCGGAGGCGGTGTCGGCGCCTGTGGCTGGGGCAGATCCGTCGCTATCTCCACCTGCGCAAAGCTGGGTGCCGATCGTATCAACGAATCTCCCGGCCGGCCCATGATCTGCTGACGCCATGTGTAGAGTAGCCCGCTGCTGATCCTATACTTCCGCGCCACCTCGCTCGGCGTAAGGTCAGGCCCTAAACTCTCGCCCACGATGTTGCGCTTCTGCTCCCGTGTCCAAGCCCGGCGCGGCTCGCCGCGAACAAGGACCTCATGCGGTTCGTATCGCTGAAAAGCGAAGCGCAACTCGACCTGCAGGTTCTGCATCGCGTGCGCCAGCGGCTGGTGGCCGCCCGTACCGCTCTGATCAACCAGCTGCGCGCAGTGTTTCTGGAAAGGGGGGGTGGCCTTGCCGAAGGGCCGGATCATCCTGATGAAGCGCTTTCAGGAGATTATGGACGTGCTGTCGGCGAGCCAACGTGCCAAGCGCCTACTGGCGGACCTTCGCGAGGAGTGGGCCGAGCTGGACCAGCGGGTAAAGGCATATGACGACGAGCTCGTGACTGGCCTGTCGAGGGCATCCATGGGCGTTCCAATGCCATCTGTCATCGGAAATCTCTTGTCCGTATTCTAATCTCTTTTGGATTTTCCATCGCCGTGCTTGTCCTTCCTTGCGTGCCTATCACATGGGGGCCGACCTCTCGCGGATCGGGACCGTTCGGATGGGTAGCCTCGTCGCCCCGGCCGTGGCGAAGCAGGAAAGGAGTGCCTCGCCCACCGACGCTTTTGAGCAACCTGGACAGATCATCGAGCCGCTCTGTCACGACATGGATGACATCGCCCTCGCGCTGCACGCGGCCATGGCAGGCGAGCATGCTTGCGGAGAGAACGACGCGTCGCTGCTGTTCGAACAGGCTGGACCAGACGACGAGGTTGGCGATGCCGGTTTCGTCCTCGATGGTGATGAAGACGACCCCTGTCGCCGTTCCTGGCCGCTGCCGGACGAGAACCAAGCCGGCCACGGTGAGACGCTGACCGTCCCGTGCCGCCAACAGATCGCGGCAAGGAACGATCCGCCGCCGTGCTAGATCGTCACGCAGGAAAGCCACCGGATGCTGGCGCAGCGTCAGGCCGACCGTCGCGTAGTCCTCCACCACATTGCGCCCGGCTATCATCGGGACGATTGAAACCGGCGGTTCGACAATTTCGGGCCGCGGCGCCCGTCCGGTGTCGGCCGCGGCGAACAGCGGCAGCACCTCCTCGCGCAGACCCCGGATGGCCCACAACGCCGACCGCCGGTCCAGCCCCATGCCCAGAAACCCATCCGCCTCGGCCACAAGCTGCAGGGCTGCCGGCGGGACGCTGGTCCGACGCCAGACTTCGTCGATTGAGCCGAATGGCCGGTCGCCGCGCCCTGCAACGATGTTGGCGGCCTGGGCGTTCGACAGCCCCTTGACCATGCGCAGGCCAAGCCGCACGGCGAGGAACCGGCCGGTCGCCGGCTCCAGGGTGGAATCCCAGCGGCTGGCATTGACGCAGACCGGCCGGACCTCGACGCCATGCTCGCGCGCGTCCCGCACGATCTGCGCCGGCGCGTAGAACCCCATCGGCTGCGCGTTCAGCAGGGCGGCGCAGAACACATCGGGATGATGGCATTTCATCCAGCTCGAGGCGTAGGCGATCAGCGCGAACGACGCCGCATGGCTCTCGGGAAAGCCGTAGCTCCCGAAACCCTCGATCTGCGAAACCGTGTGCTCGGCGTAGTCGCGGCTGTAGTGGCGTTCGACCATGCCGCTGATCAGCCGGTCCTTGAAATGCGCGATGCCGCCGGTGACCTTGAAGGTCGCCATCGACCGGCGCAGCTGATCGGCCTCGCCCGGCGAGAAGCCGGCGCAGACGATCGCCACCTGCATCGCCTGCTCCTGGAACAGCGGCACGCCCAGCGTCTTGCCCAGCACCCGCTCCAGTTCCGGCGTCGGGTAGTCCGCCTTCTCCTTGCCTTCCCGGCGGCGCAGATAGGGATGCACCATGTCGCCCTGGATCGGGCCGGGGCGGATGAGCGCCACTTCGATCACCAGGTCGTAGAAGGTGCGCGGCTTGAGCCGGGGCAGCATCGCCATCTGCGCCCGGCTCTCGATCTGGAACACGCCGATCGTGTCGGCTTTCTGGATCATCGCGTAAGTCGTTTGATCCTCAGTCGGAATGGTCGCCAGTTCCAGCCGCTCGCCGCGGTGCTCATCAAGCAGATCGAAGGCGCGTCGCATGCAGCCGAGCATCCCGAGGCCGAGAACGTCGACCTTCATCCAGCGCAGGATGTCGATGTCGTCCTTGTCCCACTCGATGACCTGCCGGTCCTTCATCGCGGCCGGCTCGATCGGTACGAGGTCGTCGAGCCGGTCGCGCGTCAGCACGAAGCCGCCCGGATGCTGGCTGAGATGGCGAGGAAACCCGATCAGCTCCCGCGCAAGCTCCAGAGTGAGGCGTAGCCGACGGTCCTGCAGGTTGAGATTCAGCTCGGTCGCTCGATCGTCGGTGACGCCATCTTTCGACCATTCCCATAGCTGGGACGCCAGGGCGCTGGTCACGTCCTCGGTCAGGCCCATCGCCTTGCCGACCTCGCGCACCGCACCGCGGGCGCGATAGCGGGTCACCGTCGCGCACAGGGCGGCCCGGTCGCGGCCGTAACGTTCGTAGACCCACTGGATCACTTCCTCGCGGCGCTCATGCTCGAAGTCGACGTCGATGTCGGGCGGCTCGCGGCGCTCGGCTGAGACGAAGCGTTCGAACAGCAGGCCGGAGCGTACGGGATCGATGCTGGTGATGCCGAGTACGAAGCAGACCGCGCTGTTTGCGGCGCTGCCTCGGCCCTGGCAGAGAATGCCCTTCGACCGTGCGAAGCGAACGATGCTGTTCACCGTCAGGAAATACGGCGCGTAGTCGAGCTCTCCAATCAGCCGCAATTCGTGCCGCAACTGCCGCTCGACATCCGCCGGCAGCCCGCCGGAGTAGCGGCGCGGCACATCCTCCCAGACCAGCTTCTCTAATGTCTGTTGTGGGGTCAGAGCCGGGTCGGACACCTCGTTGGGATACTGGTAGCGCAGATCGGCGAGCGAGAATTGGCAGCGTGCGACGATCTCCAGCGTCCGCGCCACCGCCTCGGGATGGCGTGCGAACAGCCGGGCCATTTCAGCGGCGGATTTCAGGCTTCGGTCGATCGTGCGTTCGCGCCGAAAGCCGGCTTGATCGATCGTGCAGCCTTCGCGGATGCAGGTGACGACGTCCTGCAGAATGCGCCGCTCCGGTACATGGTAGAGCACGTCGCCGGTCGCGACGGTGGGCACGCACGCGGCCTGCGCCATGTCGGCCAGTTGGCGCAGGCGGACGGCATCGCCGGGCCGGCGGCGCAGTGTCAGCGCCAGATAGCAGCGATCCAAAAAGACGGTGCGGAGGCGCGCCAAGCTTTCGGCGAGTGCATCATCCGGGGCGTCCGGCAGGAGCACGGCGATCAGGCCCTCGCCATGCTGGACAAGGTCCTGCCAGTCGAGATGGCAGGCGCCTTTCCCCGCGCGTCCCTTGCCGAGCGTCAGCAGACGGCAGAGCCGTGCGTAGCCGTTCCGATCGATCGGATAGACCAGCATCGGCAGGCTGTCGCGCAGATCGAGCCGGCACCCGACGACGAGGCGGATGCCGGCTTCCTCGGCGCGGTGATGTGCGCGCACGAGACCCGCGAACGTGTTGCGGTCGGTGATCGCGACCGCCGGCAGGCCCAGCAGCTTCGCGGCCGCGAGCAGTTCCTCGACATGCGACGCGCCACGCAGGAACGAGTAGTTCGAGGTGATCTGCAGTTCGGCGTAACCGGTCACGGCATCTTTACGGCTTATCCGGGCCGCCATGTTCACTGGCGTTTGGCGCGATGGCGTCCGGGATTTTCATGAGCTGAAAACCGCAGCGTTGCAGATGCCGGACGAGATGCACCGCAGTGATCTGCGCCATCAGACTGCTGGACTGCGGGAAGGGACGCTTGCCGTCGAAGCGCAAGGCGAAGGACAGGGCTTCGGCGATCTCCTCCGCCGTCGCGGGGCGGAACTTGGAATTGTTAGTCATCGATCACCTGGCATGGCGCTCAGAAAATCCCATGCAGGAACCAGCGCAGGTCGCCGGTCGCGGCGTCGACGGCATCGCCGTTGCGGTAGAGCCAGAACCGGCGTCCCTCATCGTCCTCGACCTGCCAATAGTCGCGCGTGGCGATCCGCTCACGATCGGATTTCCACCATTCGCCGCCAATCCGCTCCGGGCCGTCGGCGCGGTGGACGCGGTGACGCTTGCGCCGCCAGGTGAACTGCGCCGGTGGGGCGTCGGGCAGCATCGACATCGACTCGATCGGTTGCGGCGGCTTCAGCAGCCGCGCCGGGCGGGGCAGGCTGCGCGGCCACGCCGATTTCGACACCGGCGCGAGCGGGCCGGTTTTCCGCACGCTCCGCTCCGGCACGTCGCTCTCCACCGGCATCGCGCGGTAGACCCGCCGGACGCCGAGCCGGTTCACCAGCCGGTCGACCAGCACCGAGACGTCCGCGTTGGCGGCGCTGCTGTCGATCACCCCGACCTTCGGTTGCGCGAAGGTCAACGGTTCCGCCAGCGGCACGGCGAGGCTCATGGCCTCTACGCCAAGGCCAGGATCGGCCCGTTCAAGCTGCTCGTCGAGCAGCCGCGCGAGATGGGCGGCGCGGCGGCTGGGTCGCGCCGTGCCGATGCAGACCGTCTGGCGCGTGCGATCGACGCGCTCGAAGGTCAGGTCGAGGCGGCGCGCACCCTGCCCCCGGCGTTCGAGTTCGGCGCAGACCCCATCGGCCAGCCGACCGATGACACTGGCCAAGGATTCCGGCGTCAGCAGCGGCTCGGGGAAGGCCAGGCGGCAAGTGAGGGTCTCGGGCGGCACCACCGGCTCAATCGGTTCGAAGACGAGTCCCAGGGCTTGGTCGAGACGGCGGTGGACGGTGCCGCCGAACCGCAAGGCGATCGGTGCGCGAGGCGCCGTCATCAGTTGCGCGACGCGGTCGAAACCCAGCTTGGAAAGACCGTCCACCGTGTCTGCCGGCAACCGCAAGGCCGCAATCGGCAGCGGCGCCAGCCACGCGCCGGCCTCGCCGGTCGGCACCACCGTGGCGGGCGCTTCTGCATGGCGCGCTGCCGCCCAGGCGGCACCGGGCGTGTCGGCGACGGCCGCACGCGCCGCAACGTCCCTGCACGCCAGACGGGCGACGACGTCGGTCAGCAGCGCGGTCTCGCCGCCGAACAGATGGGCCGCACCCGTGGCGTCAATCCAGAGGCCGTCCGGTGCGTCCGCCGACGTGAGTGGCGCATAGCGCAGGCCCCAGGCCGCCAGGGCGTCCAGCGCCCGGCTGTCGCCCGCCGGATCGGCCGGCACGACGGCAAGGCCCTGCACCATCGCCTGGGCCTGCGCGAGCGGCATGCCGGGACGCAGGCCCTTTGCTCCGGACGCCGCATCCACCGCCGCGACGCTTTGCCGCCGCCCGTCATAGATTGATGTGACCAGCGGCCTATCCGGCGGCGGCAAGATTGAGCCCGACTGGCGCCGCAACCGGTCGGTCGGCCAGGTCGGCAGGAAGATCGAGATGACCCGTCGCATCGCTTGCCTCCACGATCCAGGTTGCTGACTCACCGCCGCGGCAGCGCAGAAGTTCCAGTCGCCACCGCACGCGGGCCAAGCCGGGCGTCTCGGGTGCGTGCGGCAGTGGTGGCGGTGAGGGCAGGGGTGAGACGCGCCAACGGGTCACGGCCGCGGTCGGCTCGGAAAGCACCGGATCACTGTAATTGCGGCTGCGCCGGAGCGCGAAGCAGATCACCCCCGATTGTTCCGCTGCCAGTTGCAGCCGGCGGGACGCGGTCAGCGTCAGCCGGCCGCTTAGTTCGCCCACTACACCTGCCAGCCCGGCATGCCGCAGACCCTCCTCCATCGCCATCAGCACGGTCCTGGCCTTGCTCGCCTCGGCGTAAATGACGCGGTCAGGAGACAACCCGACGGCATCAAGCGCCGGTGCGAACAGGTCCGCTCGCTCCACGACCCACAGCACCTGGCCGGGGTGCCGCGCGAGAATCCCGGCGGTCAGCAGCGCCGCAGAAGCCCCGTGCTCCAAGTCAGGGCCATCACCCGAGACCTCGTGCAGCGCCCCCAGGGCCAAACCGTCGGTCGGTAGGCATGCGTCGATCGCTGCGATCCCGAACGGGATCACCGCGCGGCCCGCACCTTTTGCCGGCTGACCCAGGCGGGAAATCCGAACCTTCAGGTCATCGAGGAGGGCGATTGTCGCCTTGGCTTGCTCCATGCTCCCTACCGCATCGGCACTTCCGAAGGCGCGAACGTATAGTGAACATTTTCGGCGCACGGAAGCTGAATCTGGTCCTATCGGCGTCACGATGCGGAAAGGTCAGCCAACTCAAATGCTTGGAATGATTCCCGGAATTCAGGCCTCAACTGATCCTACCAAACTTCTCTGTTCCGCATGGTCCGGAGATTGGTGCCAATGTAAGTGCTCTGGTACCTCTATGACCCGGGCATCTCTGCTCAGCGGGTGAGAGCGTCCCAAGACAAAGGGAAAGGGGAGCGCCGAATGACCGAGCCCACGCGCGAGATAACGCCCGACTTCCAGCGTGGGTGGGACGCTGCGCTCGCGGCGGCGCGCTCCTGGCATGAGGCCCAAGCAAAACAGACGATGATCCAGGCGAGGCGCAGCCGGTTCCCCAAAAATCTGGAACGGGAAGCGGAGGTTCATCAGCGGTCGGCAGAACTGATCGTCACCCTTAGCCCGGATGACGTCTGATGATCATGCGCGGAGCGTCGGCCCTCCGTTGGTGACGGCGCAGCAGTTGCAGTCGCAACTTTACGTCAGCCAGCTCCGACCGCGTTTGCCGGATCGGTGGCACCGGTGTCGGGCCAAGCGGCGCGCCGATGCCTACACCGCGCCGGCGCGGCGCAAATCCGCGACCTCCGCCTCGGCGTAGCCAAGCTCGGCCAGGATGACGTCGGTGTGCTGGCCGAAGCCCGGCGGCGGCGCATCGACGCGGGCGCCGCCATGCGCCAGCTTGAACGCTGAGACCGGAACGGTGAAGCCGCCCTCCACGCCGGGCGCGCCGTCGTGGCGATGCAGCACGTTGCGGGACTGCAACTGCGCATCAGCGAGCGCCTCGCGCATCTGGCGGACGCGGCCGGCGGGAACGTGGCGGGACTGCAGGTAGTCCTCCCACTCAGCCGCGGTCCTGGTCAGCATGATCTCGGCGATCAGCGCGAACTCGCGCGCCTCGTCGGCGTCGCGCTCGGCATTGGTGTTCTTCGCCATGTCCTCGCGCCCGACCGCCGCCCAGAAGCGCTTCTGCTGGCGCACGTTGCTGGCGCCCAGCATCACCATCCCGTCCCTGGTCTGATAGGCGCTGCTGGTGGCGTAATGCTGCTTGTTGCCGTGCGGCCTGGGATGCTTGCCGGTGCGCGTGAAATCCGCGACATGCGAGCTCATCATGATGACCGCGACATCCAGCATCGCCATGTCCACGCGCTGACCCAAGCTGGTCTTCTCGCGCTGGAATAGCGCGGTGGCCAGCGCGAACGCGCCCATCGTTCCGGTTGCGTAGTCGATCACCGGAGAGCCGAACTTGACCGGATTGACCTCCTCGGTCCCGGTCATCGCCATGATGCCGGAGGTGGCCTGGATCACGTGGTCATAGGCCGTCATGCCGCCGCGCGGGCCGTGCTGGCCGAAGGCGGACATGGACGCGTAGATCAGCCGTGGATTGATCGCCGAAAGCACGTCGTAACCCATGCCGAGCGAGTCGAAGGCACCGGGGCGGTAGTTCTCCACCAGGATGTCGGCGGTCGTCACCAGCCGCTTCAGCACGGCCTTTCCCGGCTCGGTCTTCAGGTTCAGCGTCATCGACCGCTTGTTGGAGGCCTGGGTCAGGAAGCCGGTGCCCATCAGTTGGCGATTGAGGGCGTGGTCGCTGCCCGACTCGCGGCTCTGGTCCGGCTCCTGCGGATGCTCGATCTTGATGACGTCCGCGCCGTAGAGCGCCAGCTGGTAGGCCGCGAAAGGCCCGGCGAGCACATGCGTGATATCGAGGATGCGGACGCCTTCGAAGGGGCGCATTCCGGCTGTCGTCATGTCTGTCTCCTTGTCAGATCGAGCCGCACCGCGACGGCAGCGCTGGCAATCATCGCGATGTCGCCGGAGGTTTCGTCCGGCACGTCGAGGCCGCCCTTCACCACGCTGACGCTGACCTGCCCATGCGTCAGGCTAGCCCGCACCGCCGCCGCATCGACCTCGTCCGGCCGCTGCACACCGATGGTGACCTCTACCAGCATCTTGCGGGAACCGAGCCCCAGCGTGCGGATGATGCTGAGCGAGCTGTGATGGATCGCGTCCTGGACCGCGCCACCGCCGCCTTGGTGTAATCGCCGCCATGCAGGTCGTTGCCCGTGCCGAGTTCCAGGATGACCCGCTTGGGCTTCGCACCGCTCATGGCACGCCCAGCAGCACGACCGCCGCCGCGTTGGCGATCACCGTCGAACCCGTGCCGGCATCGGTCCATATCTCCAGCCCGCCTTGCACCACGCTGACCGTTCGGGTGGCATGCGCCAGTGTTGCCAGCACCGCGTTGCGGTCGACCTGGTCCGGCTGCGGCACGCCGATCGTCACGGCGACCCGCATCGCATCGACGTCCTGGCCGAGCGCGTCGGCAACGGTCAGCGAAATGTGCCGCAGCGCGTCGCGCAGGGCGCACACCACCGCCTTGGTGTAGTCGGCGCCGCGGATGTCGGTGCCCATGCCGATCTGCAGCATCATGCGCTTCATCATCCGCTTCAAGTCAGCTGCGGCGGGTGCAGGTCGGCCGCGATGAAACGGTCGATCGTGCGTCGGCGGAACCGCCAAGTCCCGTCCTGCTCCACCATGTCGTCCTCGTAGCCGCCGGCGGCGCTGACGATCGGACCCGTCGGGCTGTTCTGTGCCACCATCCAGTTGGACAGCACCCGCGCGCTGGCTCCGTCGAGCTTGATGACGACGTTGGTGACCAGGTGGACGCCGCGATGGCTTTGCCCCGGCGGGCGGGTGCCGCGGAGCTTTCGCACCAGCGCCTCGATCCCGTCCCGCCCGACGCCCTTGCCGAACGCCGTGTCCCAGACGCCGTCCTCGGTGAACAGCGCGGCCATGTCGGCGAAGCGGTCGTTGTCCAGGCAGAAGCAGTATTCCGACAGGACTTCCCTAATGGCGTTCTTTTGCTCGGCCATGCACGGCATGGGTTCATCTCTCCCGATTTTCGCCATTCTGCGCCGGCATTGCCGTCCGGGCCATACCCCGGTGAGGCGCGCCACCTCGCGAGCCCGTTACCATCCGGCCGAGGCGACCAGCCGAGGCGAAATGTCATTGCCTTGTTGGCGGTCTCGGGGGAACACTCCGAATAGGCAGGCAGGCTGGGGAGCCATGAAAATGAAGGATCTGCTAAACCTCGGGCAGATGCTGTCGGTGCATGCCAGGCTATCGCCCGACAAGGTGGGCGCTCGCGATCTCAGCCGGCAGATGACGTTCCGTCAGTGGAACGGGAGGGCCTGCCGTCTGGCCCACGCGCTGCTCGGCCTTGGGCTGTCGAAGGGCGACCGCTTCGCGGTGCTGGCCTACAACTGCGTCGAATGGCTGGAGTTCTATGCCGCCGCGGCGAAATCCGGGCTGATTATCGTGCCGATCAATTTCCGCCTGATCGGTGCGGAAATCCGCTTCATCCTCGACAATGCCGGCGTGACGGCGCTGATCGTGCAAGACGAACTAGCCGGCGTGGTCGACGAAATCCGTGCCGAACTGCCGATCCCGTCAGTCAAAATCATCCATTTCGGCGAGCGGCCCGGTCCGGCCGGATGCAGCGACTACGAAACGCTGCTGTCCCGCGCAACCGACCGCGAGCCCGACCAGAACGTGCTGCCATCCGATCCCTGGACCCTGATGTACACCTCGGGCACCACCGGCAATCCGAAGGGCGTGCTGCGCGATAATCGCAGCGGCGCACTGCTGTCAATGGTCACCGAGATCGAGCTTGGCGTCCAACGCACCGACGGCGCCCTGCTCGTCATGCCGATGTGCCACGCGAACTCGCTGAACTTCTATGGCACGTTCGCCTATTATGGCGGTACGATCACGGTCTATTCGCGCAAGACCTTTGATCCGGAACATTGCGTGCGCACTCTGGCGGAGGGCGGCGCGAGCTTCACCTCGCTGGTGCCGACCCACTACATTATGATGCTCGGGCTGACGGCCGCCGTGCGCGAGCGTTACGAACTTGACCGCGTCACCAAGCTGATGATCTCGTCCGCGCCGGCGCGACAGGACACCAAGCGCGCCATCATGGAGATGTTCCGCAACTCCGGTCTGTATGAACTCTACGGCGCGACCGAGGTTGGCTGGGCCACCATGCTGCATCCGCACGAGCAGGAAACCAAGCTCGGTTCGGTCGGGCGGGAATGCGTCGGCTCGGCGCCGATCCGGCTGCTCGACGAGAGCGGGGCCGAGGTCGCCGACGGCGAAGCCGGCGAGCTTTATTGCAGCACACCCTATACTTTCGATCGATACTGGAACCTTCCCGAAAAGACCGCGGCGGCCTTCAACGGTGTGCATTGCTCGGTCGGCGACATGGCGCGGCGGGATGCGGACGGCTACATCCACCTGGTCGATCGCAAGAGCAACATGATCATCTCGGGAGGCGAAAACATCTATCCCTCGGAAGTCGAGGCCGTGATCGGCGCCCACCCCCGCGTGAAGGATGTCGCGGTCGTCGGCTTGCCGGACGAGAAGTGGGGCGAGAGCGTGCATGCGGCCGTCGTGCTGCACCACGACGCCACAGCCGGCGAAGCAGAGCTGTCGGCATGGTGCAGGGAGCGGCTGGCCGGCTTCAAGCGGCCGCGCGCCTTCAGCTTCCTGGCGGAGGACGAGATGCCGCGCAACGCGACGGGAAAGATCCTTCACCGCGCGCTGAAGGCGAAACTGCGGGGGTGACGGCGCAACGCCACCGCGCGCCTTGAGCGCGGTCCCGAACGCGGCGCCGCCGATCTTCGGGCCGATCCTCATGGCGCCCGTTGCGGCTATCGCCGCCATTCGTGGATGAGACGAAAAGCAGGGGGGTAGCGGATGAAAGCGGATCCTGACAGCGTCGCCGATGTCGTCGCACGGCTGCTCCGGGCGCGCGGGGTGGCCCGTGTCTTCGCGCTGTGCGGCGGCCACATCATGCCGATCTGGATGCGGCTCGACGCGCACGGTATCGGCATCGTCGACGTGCGCGACGAGCGTGCGGCCGTGCATATGGCGCAGGCCCACGCCGAGCTCACCGGCGAACTCGGCGTGGCGCTGGTCACGGCGGGGCCGGGCGTCACCAACGCGATGACGGGGATCGCCAACGCGCATGTCTCGCGCGCGCCGGTGCTGGTCATGGCGGGGACCAATCCGCGGCCGCAGGAAAACCGCGGCGGCCTGCAGGATCTCGATCATACCCATCTGGTGCGCACCATCACCCGCTATGCGCGGACGGTACGCGATCCTGCGCTGGCGCTGGCCGAACTCGATGAGGCGATCGCGCGCGCCTTCGGCGAAGGCGGCGAACCCGGCCCGTCCTATATCGACTTTCCGGTCGATACGCTGCGCAGCCCGGTGCCGAAACCGCTGCAGCTTGATGAGCATTTCCGGGCCAAGCCGCGGCTGGTGCAGCTGGCGGATCCCGCACAGGTCGCGGCCGCGGTCGATCTGCTGTGGTCGGCGCGGCGGGTTCTGGTGATTTCCGGGCGCGGCGCGCGTGGCGCGGGGCCGGAGTTGGTGACGCTGCTGGACCGCCTGGGTGCGGTGTATCTCGACACCGGGGAAAGCCGCGGGCTGGTGCCGGATTCGCACCCCTCGGTCGTCGGCGCGATGCGCGGCGCGGTGATGGGCGATGCAGATGTCGTGCTCACGGTCGGGCGCCGGCTCGACTTCCAGCTCGCCTATGGCTCACCGGCCATCTTTGGTGCGGCACAGTTCGTCCGCATCGCCGATGTCGGGCCGGAGCTGCGCGACAATCGGCGCGGCACGGCCGAAATCCTGGCCTCGCCCCGGGAGACCCTGCGGGCGCTGGTCGAGGTCGCCGGCAACCGCCCCTCGGCGGTGGACCGCGACTGGGCGGCGAGGTTGCGCGCCGGACATGAGGAACGGGCGCGAAAGCTGCGCCATGCGATGGCCCAAGCGAAGCCGGGCAGCGATGGCAAACTGCATCCGAACCGGGTGCTCGCGGCGCTGCAAGAGGCGATGGGCATGGATGCGATCGTGATCACCGATGGTGGCGATTTTCTGAGTTTCGCCCGCATCGGACTGTCCGCGCCGACGATGCTCGATCCCGGACCGTTCGGTTGCATCGGGATCGGCGTGCCGTACGGCATCGCCGCCGCCTTGGCGTTTCCGGACCGGAACGTGATCGTGGCGACGGGCGATGGCGCGTTCGGCTTCAATGGGATCGAGATCGACACCGCCGTTCGGCACAAGGCGCCGGTGCTGATCGTGGTGGCCAACAACGCCGCCTGGCAGATCGAAGTGCATGACCAGACCGTCACGCACGGCAAGGTGGTCGGCACGCGGCTGCAATCGAGTGACCACGCCGCGATGGCGCGCGCTTTCGGCATGCATGGCGAGCGCGTCGAAACCGAGGCGGCACTGGCGCCGGCGATCGCGCGAGCGCTCGCCAACCGTCCTGCGCTGCTGGACGTCGTGGTTTCTCCGCAGGCCGTGTCGTCGGACGCCAAGACGGGACTGGCCTGGGTTCCCGACCTGCAACCCCTCGCGGCGTGGAACGAGGCAGAGGCGAAGTGGCGCCAATAATCAGGTGGGAGGCATTCTGACCGGAGGCGCCGCATCTACAATCAACGTGGCTTCGCGCGATCCGCCGCGAAGAAATCTGCGGCGAAGTCCACCTGCCATTTTTGCTCGACCCGCTGAGGCTCGGGCGCCGGGAATGCCCTGACTCGGGTGTCGAATGCCGTCAGGTCGCGCACTGAAATGCCGACCGAGCAATGATCGGCAGCAACTGCCCCGGGGGTCGGTATCAAATATCGCGACCGGTCGCCGGAAGCGGTGCCTGGAAGCTTGACGGCCAGAAACGGCGAGCTCGACACCAGCGGTGCGCTCGAAACAACGGCATGGCCTCTCATCAGGCCGCAAATGACTGTCACGGGATGACCGGGCAGGTGCAGGTTGATGAACAGCGTGATCCCGCTGATCGCATCGACGACAACCATGTTCAGCGCCCAACCGCTCAAGGACGCATTTCCGGCCAGCTTGCTAGGCCCTAGGCGCGTGTTCTCGGAATATTCGGCCCGCAGCGTCCCGCTTCGGCCGAGTTCCAGCCTGAGCACACCGCTGAGGATGTGCTCGGGGAACTCGGGCGAGAACGAGCGGCAATAGCCACCGCACAGGCTGGCGAGCCCACCGACCAGCCCGTGAACCGCCGGCGATACGGGCTGACGTGGGGATGCCGTCGCGGCGGCGCGCACGAGCGAGGGCACCCCAATGCCGGTGGTTGTGGACACCTCCTCGATAAACGCGTGCAAGGTACACGCGGCGATCCATTCACCAGAGCGCCGCAGGCCGAGGACCTGTGCCCAGTCGGCATAGACCGTTGCGTGCCGCGGCAACGCGCGACCCTGCATCCACCTGTGCAGCGTCTCGGCCTCGCAACTGCAGCGCGGGTTCACGGCATGGAAGCGCGCGGTGAGTCCCTTGCGGCTCGATAACCCGAGCGCCGCCATTACGGACCGTGCCGGTGGACGAACGGCAACGCTGCACTTCCTTCGGTGCGCGGCGGTGTCGTCCAGCTGCGGTTGGCCGGCCGCATGCAAAACCTCGCGCAGCGTTGGCAGCCTGGGATCATCGGACAGCAGCCATCTGATAAACCACGATCTTCGCCGTGACCGCAGGATTTCTGCCCACGCTCGAATTCTGACTTTGGCAGAACGGCGACGGCGCTGGCCAGATCCGGCAGCAAACGAATGTGCCAGCGTTGCGACGACGATCGTCTCGGTCCAGATAAGTCTCGAGTGAAGCGACATGATGTGTGAGCGCGTGTGGCGGTGACTGATGGCTTTGTCAACTTTCGCGGAATCGCCGACGTTCGCAATCTGCTTGTCCTGAGGCTACCGCCCAGCGACGAAAGCCTGTCCGCTTGCGCGCCTCCCGGTTGCCCGCGTCCCGAACAACGATGACGTAAATCACCGTATCCGGCAAAACCCGATCATACCGCGTCGCTTTCTTGACCCCATGCGCTGCCTTGCCAAGAATTGGCGTCATCTCGGATCCGGCACACGTGGTTGGGATCGCAACATAGGGAAAGCCAGTGGGCAGGTGTGGTTGGCGGTGCGGGCACCGTTGATGCGGGCAACCAGCGGATCCTCGACGCGACGGACTAGCGGGCTGCTCTCTGCGTCGGTCTGTACCGTGACGCCCAGCACGGGCGAACGTTTGGCAAGCTCGGCAGCGATATCGGCGCGAAGTCGATGCCCGGATGTTCCAGCACGGGTCCCGCCGCGCGCCGCAGCCGGCCTCTAGATCGGGCCCTGCATGAGACGCTGCGCGCGTGAATGTCGTGCGACCGGATCGGGATTGTGCCGCTGTTACAACACATCTAATATGGCAACGGTTTTCAATGCGGCCGTAGGTGATGCCGGCCGTGGGGGGAGTGCGAATGGCCGAATCCGATTTCTGGCAGGCGCTCAGCGATACAATCCATCGCGCGGTCAACTTGCGCGTGGTCACGCTGGTCGGCGATGCCGTCGTAAGCGGCACGCTTGAACGGCTGGAGGTCGGCGCTCCCGTTGCCTCGGCCGGCGCGCTGGTGACGGACATCAACCTGGCGGGCGGCGACATCACGCGTATAGTCAGCGACAAGCTGCTCGGCGCGGACTACGCCGATCTGCGCACCGCGCATCAGGAACTCGGTGAAGCAGGCGCAGGACATCGTGGAGCGCAACATCAACATCCTGGTGTCCCTGGTGAAGGAGATCGGCCACCAGCTCGGTGCGCTGCCGGCACCGACGACCGGCCCGGTCCGCGTCGTCGCCAACCGCGCGGAGCCCTCGGTACCAGTCACCGCCGCACCATCGCCGCAGCAACAGCAGCAGGCCTAGCAGCGGCCATTGCCCGTGGCTGGCTTCGATCTGGCGCACACGGCGCGCAGCGTCCTCACCATCAAAGTCGACACCATCGTCCGCGACCATATGACCGGCAAGCAGATGCTGCCGGTGCCGCACACCCTGCTCGATATCGTGGGGTTGTATGCGCTCCTGCTGTGGTCGGTCGGCCCCTGGAAGGATCGGCGCGGCGCGATGAAGAAAGCTGTGGGGCCAGCGATCGGCACGCTGCTGGGCGTTGCGCACAAGCCATGATCGCGCCGATCAACACTGCCCTGACCGACATCCGCGCGCTGCATGCAAGCTGGCAGACTGTGCGCGGCGGCTGGGCGGCGGCGCGCAGCGATGCGCGGCAGCTGATTCATCAACGCCGTATCATGATCGAGACCGCCGCCATGACTGCGGGCACGAAGCAGACGGTGCTGCGCACGCGCATCCGTCTGATTGGGGACACGCAGACCGACATACTGCGCGGCTGGCTCGCAGAAACGCGGCCCGCCGCGCTCGAACAGGCAACGCAGGCGCATTTCGAATCGGTCGCCGCCGCAATGGGGGGCTTCGCGGCTGCGCTTGCGATGGAGCGCCTTGCGACACGGCTGGTCATGCTTGGCGGAGCGCTCGCTGGTGTACTTGCCACATTACGCACTATGCTCACCGCCGAGCGCGTGCAATGGCTGCATCTGTTGTTGTCGCAATGGCTCGTGCTCGCGGGCTCCGGCCTCGTGCTGCTGGCCGTCCTGTTCCGCCTGCTCCTGCGCTGGCGTTTACGCGTCCTATTCCGCGGCGGCCTCAGATGACAATCTTCGTCTCGATCGCCGCCTATCGCGACCCACAGCTCCTGCCGACGCTGCGCGACTGCCTCGCACGCGCGCGTTGGCCGCAGGATTTGCGCTTCGGCATCTGCTGGCAGCACGCCGAAGACGAGACGCGGCCGGCCGCGTTCGACGATCCGCGCATTCGCGTTCGCGAGGTGCCCTGGCGCGACAGCGGCGGCGCCTGCTGGGCGCGCGCCGCTGTCATGGCGCTGTTCGACGGCGAAGATTTCTTCCTGCAGATCGACTCGCACCACCGCTTCGCGCCCGACTGGGATACCCGCCTGCTCGCCCAGGCCGAGTGCAGCGGCGCGGCTTTGCCGCTGCTCACCAGCTACGCCGCCCCCTTTGATCCCGCCGCGCCGCTGCCACCCGGCGAGCCCATGCAGATGGATTTCGACCGGTTCACTGCGGATGCGATCCCGCTTTTCCGCCCGTGCCCCATCGCGCGCTGGAAGGACCGTGCACGGCCGTTGCAGGCGCGCTTTGTTTCCGGCCATTTTCTGTTCGCACCTGGCCGCTTCGTCGCCGACGTGCCGTACGATCCCGAGCTTTATTTCCATGGCGAGGAAATCACGCTGTCGATCCGTGCCTTCACGCACGGTTACACGCTGCTACACCCGTCGGTGCATATTCTCTGGCACGAATACACACGTGCCAATCGCGCGAAGCACTGGGACGATCATGTGGTCGCGCAGGGCGTTGCCCGCGAATGGCATGTCTGCGACGCGATCAGCCGCGCCAAGATCGTGCGCTTCCTCGCCGGGGCCGCGGTTGGCCCGCATGGCTGCGGCACCGTCCGCAGTTTCGCGGATTACGAGGCCCACGCCGGCCTCAGTTTCCGCCACAAGGCCGCGCAGGACGCGACGCTGCGCGGCGAGGAGCCACCGAACCCGTCGGCCCCACCCGACTGGCCGACGCGGCTGCGCGAATGGCGCGTGCGCATCGCCCTCGACCGCGCCACACTCCCTCCGGCGGCCTACGCGCAGCCGCAATTCTGGTATGTCGGCTTCCACGACTCGGACGATACGGAAATCCATCGCGACGATGCGACGGGAGCGGAGCTGGATCGGCTGCTGGCAGCGCCCGGCCTGGTTATCGACCGGCAATTCCGCAGCGTGCGGCAACCCGTATCATGGACCATCTGGCCGGTCGGCGGCGACGGCGAATGGTTCGAAAAAACGGTCGGGAGCATCGGTCCAGGCTGCCTGTTGCCAGTCCGGTAGGCGCCGCGCGCCTTCAGCCTAGCTCTCGCCAGATGCCGCGATCCGAGCTACTCCATGTCAGGCTTATGCCCATCTCCGCGTAGAAATGCTGCTTCCATTTATTCTGAATATAGAGCGGCTTACCGGCAAGATACTGTCGCAGCGGCAGTCCGTCGGTCCCCGGAAGCCCGTCCGGCGCATCGTGTGAGGCGTACTGCTTGCCGAAGAGCACGCCAAGCCGGTTGTTGACCGTAGCCGCGGTCAGAGCCAAGTTGCCCGAGGAATTGGCGCCCCCAGCCGACTGTTCGATGATATGCTCCCACTGAAATCCCGGCGCGTTGAATTGCGCCTTGTGGTGCCGGTAATTGAGCACGATCCGCGCGACGTCAAAGGACGCCCAGCTCTGTTCTTTGTTGTACTCTATGATCTCGTCCTCCGGTATCTTGACCTGCGATACGTTCCCCTTCTTCCAGGTCTTCTCGTGATCGGCGATCCTGAACGTGCCGATGCGCGGGACCGCCAGATTAGAGGATTTCCAAGTGAAGGAGCCTTTTGACGCATCCAGCGCCGCGACGCTGCCCGGCACCCATTTTTCCTTATCCAGATCCAGCCAGCGCGGATCCTTGTATTTTCCCAGCACGACGTCGCCGACGGCCAGTTGCGAGGGGTCGAATTTGCGCTTCTTCGTGGCGCGCTCGGGATTGATGACGACAATGATGTCGTAGTCGTCGCCGTCATGCTCCAGACCAATGCGAGTCAGCTGATACTTGTTCTTGATTGCCGGCAGGCCCGCTTGAATGGCCGCAACGGTTGCAGACGGGTCATCGATCAACTGCTGGGCATCGCTCTGGGCCGCCGCGACCGCCGTCTCCTTCTGCTGAGGCGTTCGCTCGTCCTTCTTGTCTTCTGTACGGAACAATCTGCCGAGCAGCGCCTTCGCCTTGCCCACGATCCATGCGACCGCCGCGTCCAGCGCCTTGTCGATCACGCCGCGAACCTTCTCGACCACCGCCTTGATCTTATCGGCAATGCCGCCCAGGCCAAGGAAGCCGGCCAGAAGGCCGATCGCCAGGGACAGCACGCTGGCCAGCGCGCGCTCCACCCGCGCCGCCGCGCCGGCGACCTGGCCGGCCGCGATCGCCACGATCGAGTCGATGAACGCCGTCACCGCCGCGACGATCTTCGATAGCCGCTCGATGAAGGCCTTGATCGTGTCGTAGATCGAAATGATGGCCGAGATGAACCCGGCGCCCGGGATGAACATCGCCAGCAGCTTCGGGATCGCCTTCTTGACGATGGTGTCCACGACGAAGCCGATGATGCCGCCGACCACCATGTCCTTCAGGCCGATCAGCTTGTCCTTGACGATCTCCCACGCCGCGGCCGGGCCGCCCTTCACCAGTGCCACCACGACATCCAACGTCGTCTCCAGGCCCGACATGATCTTCTCGCCGGTCGGCCCGAGGGCCTTGACGATCCTGCCGCGGATCTGCCCCCAGGTGACGCTCAGCACACTCAGCGCGAACATGCCCATCTCGGACAGGGAGAAGGCCTTTGGGATGTAGACGCCGGGTAGCGCGCCGGTTAGCCACTCGAGCAGCCCTGTCTTCAAGTGCACCGCGACGTTGTCGGCGAAATTCGACAGACCGAGCTTCGCCGCCTTGACCAGATGGCCGACGAAGGGCAGCGGGTTCTTCAGGATGCTCTTCAGCGCGGCACCGGTCTTCTGGATGTAGCCCCACGCGCCGGGGCTCACGGCATCGAACACGATCTGCAACAGCTTCCAGACCGCATCGGCCGCCCAGGAAATGAACTTTCCGACGAAATTGCCGAAGGTGCCCAGGACGCGGCCGACGGCACCGGGCAGGTCCAGAAGATCGCTGATCGAGAAGGACTTCAGCGCATCCAGGAACACGCCCGGCAGCGCAGCGGCGAACGATACCAGCGTCGCCATGGCACCCTTGAACCACGCGAAGGTGCGCGCGATCACGCCCGATTTCTGAATCTTCTCCCAGACGTCTTCCTGAGCGATCAGCTTCATGAAGCCGCCGATCAGCGCCTCGGCGGTCTGCGGCACTGGATCGCCGGTGATCGGGTTCTTGCCCAGCAGCGCGATCAGCAGGTTCCAGGCGCGCGTCTTCGATGCGAGCACCGCGAGCGGGCGGATCACCGCGTTCTTGACGAACTGGATTACGCCGTCGACCAGGGTGTGAATGAACGCGATGATCCGGTCGATCGGCTCGGAGAAGATGCGCTTGGCGCGGTCCCATACGTCGCCCGGATGCAGCGCGTCCCTCCAATGCAGCGAATCCACGAACTCCGACACGGCATGGCCAATGGCGGCGCCGGTGATGCCCAGGCTGTCGATTTGCTGGCTGATCCAGTTGCCCGCTTTGTCGAACACACCGTACTTGTCTAGCGCCTGTACGATCAGACCGCCACCTGGCATCAGCTCGACCACCGCGCGCAGGATGTTGGCGGCGCTGCGATCCACGCTCGACATGTTAACCGGGTTCACTCCGAGCACGATGGTGAACATCCGGAACCCCGGGATCAGGTTCGCCTTGTCGGCGAGGAAATCCAGGATCGTATCGACACCGAAGCGACGGATCGGGCGGCCGCCGCCTACCGGCCCGCCACGCACGGGATCCGCACGCCCAGTATCGGCACCAATGGTCTCGGATGCACGCGTGGCGGCGCGGTTCTGCATTACATGCGTCGTCTCGTGCGCCATCAGATGCAGATCATGCTCGCTCTCACCGTGGCCCAGCGTGATGCGGTTTCCCTCGGTGTACGCCCTGGCGCCGATTGCCGCGGCAGCCGAGCGGGCGGCGGGGCCGGTGTGTACGCGCACCCCGTCCAGCTTCTGCCCGAAGCCGCGCTCCAACCGCGCCTTTATGGCCGTCGGCAGCGGCCGCGCCACGGCGGATCGCGCAGTCTCGATCCGCCGCGCCGCCTCGGCGCCCGACGGTTCGGCCAAGCCCGTCGGCGTGGCCGCGCGGCGGACGCGTCCCGCGGCACCCGGATCGACCACCTCCGGCGCGGCCATGCGGCGCACGCGCACCTCGCCGCCGGGGTCCGCGACGGGGGCCGCCACGGCGGCGCGCAGATGCGCACCACCCCCCGGATCGCGCACCCGATACTGGCCGCCGGATGCGACGACGCGGCCCGCGCGCTCGGCCTCGCGTTCCTCGGGATCGTTGACGCCGCCGATGGCAAGGCTCGCCTTCAGATAGCGCGGCGCACCTGCGGCCGCCTTGCGCATCGGCGGGGCGGCGCTGCGCCGCACCTCCGCCGTTTCCGGCGCGGCCTTCGGGCGCACCTTGGATGCGCCGCTCATTCCGCCGCGCGCATCGCCAGTGCCAGGCCGGCGGGCAGGGTGCGACGCAGCTTGGCATATTCGCGCTGCAGGGCCGGCGCCAGCGCATCGAGCCCGATCAGCCCATCGCCCGGTGCGGTAGCCGCGGCGGCCAGTACCGCGTTGCGCACGCCGCCGCCGGCCAGGTCGCAATAGGTCGCAAGCCGTTCCAGCACCGCCTCGCACGGCGCACGAGCGCCCAGATGGCTGCGCCACAGCGCCAACCGCTCCTGATGGCCCGGCATCGGGAAATCGACGACGTGATCCAGCCGTCGCCAGAACGCGGAATCGATGCGCGCCTTGCTGTTGGCGGTCAGCACGACGATGCCGTTATGCGCCTCCAGCCGGGTCAGCAGGTAGTTGGTCAGCATGTTGGCGTAGCGCTCGCCGGTCTCCCCTCCGTCGCTGCGGCGGCCGAACAGCGCGTCGGCCTCGTCGAACAGCAACACCACATCGGCGGCCTCGGCATGATCCAGCAGAAGCCCAAGATTCTTTCGGACTCGCCGATGTATTTGTTCATCACCGCAGCCAGGTCGCAGCGATACAGCGGCGCGCCCAGCGCCGTCGCCACATAGGCGGCCGCCATCGTCTTGCCGGTGCCGCTTTCGCCCGCGAACAGGACGCGCACGCCGCGCGTCGCGCTGGCTTCGAGCGAGGGCCCCAGTCCGTCCCACACCGTCTCCCGCTGACGGCAGCGGGCGATGACGGCGGCCAAATCTGCCGCCAGCGCCGGCCCCGTCACCAGTGCCTGTGCGCCGACCCTCCGTGCGACCGGATGCGCCAGCCGCCCCAGCCCGTCGGGAGCCAGCGCCAGCCGTGCTGCGGCGAGATCGGCGTCGGCGGGCAGCCGCGCCTCCGCCTTCGCCCGCAGCCGGGCCGCGCGGCCAACCACGGCGATGGCGGCGGGATACAGCACGGCGGCCGCCAACGTGGCGTCGCCGATCGAGTCCACGGCGTCGCCCAAAGCCGTCCGCCACAGCAGCAGCCGCTCGGACAGCACCGGCGGGACCATCGCAAGCTCGATCAGCCGGTCACCCTCGACGGCAGTGTGCGTCCCCGCCAGCACGGCGACTGGCAGCCCGGCGCCCACCGCCGCCGCCTCGCCCGCGATCGGGGACAGACGCAGCACCGGCAGCCATCCCGCCGCGCGACAGGCGGTGGCGAAGCCGCGATCGTCGCGCAGCACCGCGGGCGGGGTCTCGATGGCGGTCAAGTGCAGCGCGCGCGCCAGCGCCACCGCCGTTGCGGAGCGGTCCGATCCGGGCGGTCCGCGCAGCACCACCCCGCCCGCTTGCCCCGCCGCGATGGCCTGCGCCGCCGCCGCGACCGCGGGCGCCGGACGAGCCTCGCTGAGGGAAAGACCCACACAGCCCGGCCAGGCCGCCGGGCCCCCCGCTGAGTACGCGCCACAGCGGCAGGCGCAGCGCCAGCACGCGCTGGGGCAGCGCATCCTCGCCCTCCAGGGTCAGCAGGCCGCAATCGATCAGCGGGCCGGTGGCCAGCGCCAGCGCGTCCCCCAACGCATCGCCGAGTTCATCTCCGAACAGCGCCTCAGCCATGTCGAGCGCCAGATGCACCGTTGGGCGCGACGCGGTCTGTGGCGCCTGCAGGGCCGCCACCGCCAGCGCCACCTCGCGCCGCCGTTCGCAGGCGACCGCCAGTGCCAGCAGGAAACGTTCGGCCGGATCACCCAACGCCGATAGCCGGCGCAGCGGGCCGTTGCCCGAGGCCCAGCCGCGGTCCAGCGCCGCGCGCTGCGCCGGCCAGTCGAACCCCGCCAGCCCCGCCTTCCGCGCCGCTGCCTCGCCGTCGCGCCGTGCCAGCAACAGCGCGGGCTCGGCGTCGTCGATCGCGCATAAATAGCGTGACAGCCCCAACCGCGCCGTCACGTCCAGGATCATCGGCAGCGCTGCCGGCGCGGACGCGCTCACAGCGCCCGCCGCTGATGCGTGGGCATGGAGGGGTAGTGGAACGCCACCACCCGCCCCAGCCATGCCACCCACCCCGGATCAAGGTCCAGGCCCGCCAGCCGCACCGCAAGATCGACGCCGCCTGCCTCCATATCGAGGTCGAGATGCGTCTCCGTCGCGCGCAGCCGACCGAGCTGTACCAGCGGTAGCGGCCGGGGTCCGTCTGCCGCATACAGCGCCTCGATGCCGGCCAGCAGCACGCCCAGCAATAAGGGCGGCATCGCCGTCTCCAGGTCCTGTTCAGCGAGATATTGCGCCAGCGGCTCATTCGCCGGCAGGCCCAGCGCCGAGCCGACCTCCAGCAGCACGCGCCATCCGGTCGGCGCCGCGTCGCCCATCGCCGTCAGCAGGGCCTCGATGTCCACCCGCTGCAGCGCGTTGATCAGGAACAGCACTCCGCCCCAGCCGGTCGCCACCATCCGTCCATGCGGTTCGACGCGGCGACCCGGGCCATCATCGTCCGCCATGACCCCTGGCGCGTCCGCGACGTCGGATCCGCCGGACACGGACAGTACGCCCCGCGTTTTGCCCGACCCAGGCGGCTCGTGCGCCGGCGGCAGCGTGGGCGGCAGCCTATCGTGGGCAGCGCTAACGCCGGCTATCCGTGCCAGCAGCGCAGGCCACGCCGGACTGGCGGGCGCGCGCAGCGTCACGGGCGACCAGCGCAAAAGCGCCAGCACCGCTGCCGTCCGCACCGCCTCGGCGCCCGGCGCCAGCGTGGCCAGGGCCGGCGCCCAGAAGACGGCCGCCCGCGCCAGCAGCACGACCAAGCCGGCCTCTGACGGCACGGCTACCGGCGTGACGCCGACCGGCCAAGCCGGCAACGCCACACCTGCCGCCTGCGCCAGCGCCTGCCCCAGCCGAGCCGCCGCAGCATCAGGCATCGTCCGCCACGCCGCCGCCAGCAGACCCTGCGCCGCCAGCGCGGCGACCGCCGAACCGGCCTCCTGCGGATGCGCGGTCAGCAGCGCTGCCACCGCCTCCCCCGGCGTCGCGAGGCGCGGCAGTCCCAGGGTGCGCCAGTGCCAGCCGCTCAGGCCGCCCGCGGCCGCGGCCCGCGCGCAGGCCACCGCCAGCGAGGGCAGATCGGGAAAGGCCAGCACATCCTGACCGTCCTCGGCCGTGAGGCGGTCCAGCGCCGCTTCTATCGCCCGGCCGATCCGGTTGGGACCGGCGCGGATGCGCACTCGGCGGACAAAGAGGAAGCGGCGCAGGTGCGGCGTCGGCACGCCTGCCAACTGCCGCCGCAGCGCCGTCTCGGTCACGCCGCGCGCCCGTGCCATCCGCACCGCGACGGTATCGTCGGCCACTTTCATTCGATAGGCCTCATGACGGCAGCCATGGCGCCCGGCTGCCCGGAACCGCGACGGTCCAGCCAGCGGTCGGCGATGTCGTCGCCTTGCTCGTCATCACCGTCGCAGTGGTGCCCTGCGCATCGTGGTCCTGCACCCGGACCGTGCCGACGACGGACTGGCCAGCGTCCAGCAGGTTCATCACCGTGCCGATCGGTGGGCGGCGATTGAGGATGACGCGGATCGGCACGCCCGCGCGCGGCACTCCTCCGGTGCTGGCGACCGTGCCGGTGACGCTATCGTCTGGGTCGCCATAGGCCGCCGCGATCACCGCGGCCGACACCAGGTTGCTCAGCGCAGTTTGCGCCGCGGCGCTGGACCCGTCATGCAGCTGCCCTGCCATCCAGTTGGCCAGGGCCGCCAGCCGGCGCAGCGTGGCAGTGCTGGCAGTGCCCAGAGCCGGCGGGATGGGCCATTGCGCGAAATCCAGCGGATGCAGCGTCCCCGCCCGCGCCTGATCAGCCCAGGCGAACCGCGCCGAAGGCGGCAGCGCGGTCACCGTCTCGAACAGGCAGCCTGCTGCACTCTCCAGCCGGGCGCGCAGAGCCTCTGTCTGCGTGCGCAGCAGGCTGGCCGGCAGCGTGACGATGTCGGGCAGCGCGAGGACCGCGAACGCCGATTGCTGGCTGACCGCCAGCGACGCGCCGTAGGCCACGCTTGCCCGCAAGACCGGCGCGAACACGCTGGTAGCGGTGCTTGCCAGCGCCGCCAGATCGCTCGCCGCGGCGCCTGAGCCGAAATCCTGCGGCGGCGCCAGAGTGCCGACGCGCGCGGCCCGCAAAGCGCCCAGCCGTTGCAGGCCGGCAATATCCGGAAGGTCCGTCCAGCGCCCGGCCAGTCCTGACCAGTCCGACAGCGGCACTTCCAGCAACTGATCGAGGAAGGATTGCAGCGCGGCGGGCGGCCCGGGATGGTCGGCGGGACAGCCGGGGACGAGATCGTCGGGCGTGTCGGCGGTCAGCGCTAGCGGCGCCGGCAGCGGGCGCAAGATCGCGGTCTGCAGAGCGCGCACGTAGAACAAGCCGGTGGAGGCGCCGATCGCCGCATTGCGCGCCGCGGTGGCCGCCGCGACTCGTGTCACTTCCTCCTGCACCAGTTGCTGCGCGGCGGCGTAATCGCCGCCTGCCGTCGCCGCCGCCGTCTGCGCGCTGCGCAGCGCATCGCGCGCCGCCGCCAGCGCCACCGTCACCTGCGCGATGTGCGTCGCCAGCGTCTGGATGCGGTCCCGCATCTGCAGGTAGGCGGCCTCGATCTGGATCGCCTGGTTCTCGACCACCGTGATGTCGCCAAGCAACTGGCGGTTCGCCTCGAGCAGCTTGCTGTAGGAAATCGCCTCTGTGTCGGTGGTGGCCGGAAGCGGCGCCGGCTGGTCGGCGTTGGACGGGTTCAGGTTGATCGGCTTGCCGGCCATGAGCGTCCGCAGGTTGGTCAGCCCGTCGCTGGCGATCTGCAGCAGCGTCGCGCCCGGCGTGATGTGCGCCGCACTGCCGACCTGGATCGGCGTGAAGGCGAACGGCGGCGACTGCGACAGCGCGCCGGCGTCGATCGCGACGGTCTGCGCCACGTCCGCATCGCTGCCCAAGACCGCCGCTGCCAGACTATAGGTGGGCGTCGCCGCCACCTTCGCCGTCGCCGGAGTCGTACGCACCAGGGACCGCGCGGCCGGCGCAGCACCAGCCGGCTTGGCGGCGGGCGCCGCGGAGCTTGCGAGATTGAGCGACCGCGTGAGCACCAGCCGCTGCGGCGTGCTGGTGCTGACGTCGGACGTCGCCGCAGCCGTGCTCAGCGTGAAGAACGGGATCATGCGCGTGAAGCTCAGCCCGCTGCCGTCCGACGGTACGCCACCCGCCAGGGCCGAGACCGAGGTGGACATGATGTCCAGGTGCTGACGCTGCAGTGCGATCAGCCGCATATGCGCCGACAGCCGGTATTCCTGCGCCCGCGCTACGCGCACCAGCACGGCGTAGAATAGTTGCAGCACCATCAAGGTCAGCAGCGCACCGGGCTGCGTGTCGTCGTTCGACGAGTCGCCCTGCGCGGGCAGCGCCAGCAGGGCCGCGACGGCAGCGGCCTGCGTCGCCGCATCCGTGCTGGAATCGACGATGCCGGCGTCGATCAGCGGCTGCAGCAGCGCGGGGTCTGGCGGTGTCGCGGTGATCGCGCCACTCCAGTTCGCGAACGCCGACCCGGCCGGCAGCGCCGGCAACAGGGGGGCGAGCAGCACGTCGGAGGCCACCGGCGCATGCGTCGCGGCCGACGGATCGGCCTGTGCCGGCTCGCGGTCGGCGATCTGGTAGCCGAGCGTGCCGAGCAGCTGCGCCGCCTGCGCCGCCGTTGTCGCTGGCACCGCGATGGGCGGCGGCGATGCGGCGGATTGCGCCGCGGTCAGCGATGCGATGCGCGCTGCGATCCAGGCCAGCAGGCTGGCGGGCGCGGTCGCCGTGTCGGCGGCGGCGATTACGTCGCTACCAGTAATGGTCCCGTTGGCAAGCAGATAATCAAGGTCTTGCGCGGCGGCGTCCCCGGCCGCCAGGAATCCCAGCGGCTGCGGGTCGGCGGCGGTGATCGCGCTCATGCCACCGTACAACGCGATCCATGCCTCGCGCAGCTTCACCTGTGCGGTGCGCGCCCGCGCATAGGCCAGATGCAGATCGGCCGCGAGCACCGGGTCGCCGCGCGCGATGCTCAGCAGATCGGGCCTCCACGCCGCATCCGGCACCGCCAGCACGAGCGTGACCGCCTCGGCCGTGCCGCTGTCGAGGTCGAGTCGCGGGCCATTCAGCGCGCCGGCCAACAGATTGGCCGCCTGGCTGGTGCGGATCGTCTCCAGGAACACCGCCATGCCAGGCGGGAAGAATGGGCAGTTCGTCGTTACCGACGCAGGCGTCAGCAGCATGGGCAGCGGCAATTCGCCGCCGGCCGGCAGCACGAGAAAGCGCGACCGCATCTGTGTCTGCCACGAAGCCGAGGCTGCGTTAGCCCCGGTCTCGGCCAACGCCATCGCGAAGGCCTCGCGCGTCTGCGCCAGCAGCATCGCGTCAAGCGGCACCGGCTCGGCCGGCAGGCGTCCCGCCGCCTGGCTCAGCAGAATAAGCTTTTGGCTGCGCACCAGTGCCAGGGCCAGCGGCACGCCGTTGCCTATGGCGGCGGACAGGCCTGACTGTGTCAGGCTGGCGACCAGCGAGTTCAGCGCGAGGGCCGTCGCGGCGGGCGTTACGGCCGCGGGCAGTGCGCCGATCGACGAGGACAGCCAGATCTCGACGAAGCTGACCTGCTGGATGTCCAGCAGCGGATCGGTGGCTCCGCGATCGGCGGGATCGGGCGGCGGCCCGTCCAGCCCATCGAACGTCACGGTCCGCGCCAGCAGCATATACGCGCCGTCGGCGATGTGTCCCGCCGGTGTCGTCGCCTGGTCAATCGCGGTTGCCAGATCGGCGAAGACAATGGTGATCGGCGCGCTAACCCGCACTAGCCGTCCGTCGCTGCCGATGCCCGTGCCAATGCCGATGGTGAAGGACGCCAGGCCGGTGGTGCCGTCCGGACTGTCGTAGCGCGGTGGCGTCACGCCAAGCCCGCTCAGCACGCCCCAGGTTGCCGGGGCCATGTCCAGCAGCCGCGCCTCGACATAGCGCCCCTGCAGCGCGAGATCCGACGCCGTCAGGCTACGCCCCACCGCGTAATAGACGCGGCCCGCATCCGCCCCGGCCGGGGCCGGCGTCGTGAGGTGGATCAGCACGCCCATGCTGCCCTCCTCACGACGGCAAAGGCCGCAGCGTCGCGGTAGGCGCGATCGTCACCAGCGTCAGTGGCGGCCGCACCGTCAGGACAGGCGTGGTGCCAGGTACCGGCGTGGGGGTTGGGGTGGGCGTTGGCGTTGGCGTTGGCGTCGGGGGCGGCGTCGGTGTCGGTGTCGGTGTCGGTGTCGGCGTGGGTGTCGGCGTCGGCGTGGGGGTAGGCGTGGGGGTTGGGGTGGGCGTAGGCGTTGGCGTGGGTGTCGGCGACAGCTGTGGGGTCACGACCGGGGCGGCCGTCAGGCTCACCGGCGGCTGCGTGACTGGGGCGGGACTGGCATTCGGCACGATGAAGCCGGCCGCCAGGATGGCCGCCGTGGTGCCGCCCATCGCGCCGTTCGCCGGGCGCACCATCCAGGGCAGGCTCGTCGGCGCGTGTGTCCAGATCTGCTGCCACACCGCGGGCTGTGTTGGCGGCAAGGGCTGGCGGCCCGGCAGCCGCAGGATCAGCGGGTCGATGCGCGGCAGCGCCACGCTGGGATACGGCCTGAAGGCCGTGGTCCCGGTCGTTGCCGTGCTGCCCGCCAGAGCGGGCGCCAGGGTCGCATAGTCGGTGGGCGCCAGCGGCACCAGGACGATCACCTGCGCCGGGGTGCCGCCGATCAAGTCGATCGCCGGCTCGCCCGCCGTCTGCGCCGCCAGCGCCGCGATCTCGTCGCTGCGCGCCGGCACCAGCGCGACCTCGATCGAGTCGGGAAAGAAGCTCTGCGCGCCGTTGGTCACGTCGATCGTTGCACTCGGCAGCAATCCCGTGGGGGGCAGGAGCGCGAAGACGTTGGCGGCAGCGAGGCTCGGCGTGGATTGCGCGCCCAAGCTCGCCATCAGCTCGCCGTACAACTGCGCATAATGCCGCGTCAGATCGGCGATCGGCCCCGTCGGATCGTCGGCGGTGCGCAGCGGATGGCTCAGCAGAGCCGGGTCGAACCACACCGGAAAACCGCCCTTGATCGCCACCATGCCCAACGCCACGCTGTCGGAGGGCAACGGCGGCAGATTGCTGGCGCCGGCGAATTGCGCCGCAAGCTGCGCACGCGCCTGAAATTGCGTGCCGCCCGGAATCGGCTGCGTTATGCCGACCAGCGCAATCTCGACCGTATCGACGATCAACTCATAGGAAATGCGCCCGCTGCCCAGGCTGCGCGGGAACACCTCCGCGATGCCGCTCGGCTGCTCGGCGTGTAGCAGCACCACCGCATAGAGCCCGTCGCTGTAGCCGCTGAAGCCGATGCCGTTCAGCGTCGCCACCAGCCCAGCATTCGTCAGGTCCGCGGTTAGCGGCGTCCCACTGCCGTCGCTCGGCGCATAGGCGATCACCCGCCCGCTGGGTGCGACACCGCGCCCTGGCGTGACGCTGATGGTGTGGCCGTCCGCCATGCTGGCAACCAAGCCGTGCACCACGCCGTCGCCCAGCGCCAGCCCGAGATCGAGGAGCCGGCGGTCCAGATAGGCGTAGTCGCGATTGAGATCCTCGGCGGTCAGCAGCCGCCCGTCCTGGTAGTAGGTGCGCGCCAGTTGCGGCTCGGGCTGCACGACTTTCAGCACCGCCGCACTGGCCGTGGCGGCGACGGCGCCCTGCAACGGGGTGAACTGGATCGAGGAACCGGACATTAATGCCTCCCGTCAGGGCAGCGACAAGGCGGCGAGCAGCGCGTTCGGGGTGACGAATGGCCGCACCAGATTGTTCACCGATGTTTCGGCCGCCGTCGGCGCGGCGGTCAGCGACGGCAGCGCCACATGCACGCTCGCCAGCAGCAGCCGCGCCGCCTCCTCGTAGCCAGCAGCCGAGCCGGGGCTGTCGTCGTATGCTGGCAGGGGCTGGCGCAGCAGCCAGGCCTGCAGCTTCAGCGTGTCGGCATGGGCCGTGTTGGTCTCTCCTGAAACCGTCGTTTGCTCGCGCGCCGTCAGCGTGCCCGGCACGTCGGCCGCCGCCGGCGTCGCGCGGCCGGGCGCCCACCAGTCCAGTGGGCGCGGTGGCGCATCGCCGGTCTGGCCCACGTCGCCCGTCACTTCCAGCAGAAACCCGTCGGCAACGCGCGCCGGCACCACGGGATCGAGGCCGGCATCGAACAGCTCGGCCACCACCGGCTGTAGCGACTCGGCCACGGCGCGCGATCGCACCGTGACGCGCAAGAACAGCGTACCGCTGACATAGGCGCCGGTGACGCCGGCTGCCGCGTTCTCCACCGCCAACCAATCGCGCAGCGAAATCGCGTAGGCCTCCGTCAGCAGCACCTCCCGCCCCAGCGCGTCGATCGCGTAGCCGGGTGCCACGGTCAGGCGTACATCGGTCGCGTCTTCCGCCGGAATAAGCACATCGACGCGCAGGCCGAACACCGTGCCGGGTCCCACCAGCCAGCGCTGATGCCGGGTCAGGCGGCGCAAATGATAGGTCTGCTCGGCATTCAGCGCCTCCGCGCCCAGCATGATGCCGGGCTGGAAGGACACCCGCGCCAGGGCATCGCCGAACTGCGCGTCGGTGGCGAGTTCGGTTTGATCCAGGGTCGTGCTGCTGTCGCTCATGGCCGCAGATCCTTTACTGTCGCAGCGCGGCGGGGTCGCGGATCACCGCGTCGCGGCCGATCGTGCTTGCGTCCAGTATCAGAGGTGCCGGCACGAGGGGCGGTTCAAGGAATGTGTCGATGTCGAGCAGCGGCGAAAGCCCAAGGACAAAGCGGTTCTCCGACACCACGATCTGGAAACAAAGCTGCGCCGGCAGCTCGGCCTGTAGCACCGACTGCACCACCGGGCGCAGCGCGGCCGCGTCGCTGCTTTGCAGAATCGCCGCGACCTGCACGCGGTCGGCGTATTCATCCAGGAATTGAGACACTGTCGTTGCATCCGCACCCTGAACGGCCTGCGGCGAAAGCAGCGACAGAACGTCGATCGCGCGTTCCGCCGACAGCACCAGCGTGTCGCCGACGATGCTGTTGCCGCTGTCCACGCCGCCATCGGTCAGCACGTTCAGCCCGCTCATCGGGATGCCCAGGATGGTCGCGTCGGTGCGCCGCAGCCGGTGCGTTTCCAGCAGCGCTATCTCGCCGCGTGCCACCGCGCCGTCCGTCGCGATGTCCAGTGCCAGGCACACGCCGCGATACGTTCCCCGCTCGCGGAGCTGCCGCCCGGCCGAGGCCAGCGCGCGGCGCATCCGCGCCTCTGGCCAGCCGGGATCGAGCGACAGACCGAGATAGCTGCCGAGCCAGGGCAGCATCGCCACAGGCGCCGCATAGGGATCGAGGAGGTATTCCGCCGCCGCCACGCGGTTCTCGATCGGCGTTAGGATGCCTTCCAGGTTGGCCAGTAGGCGTTCACGGAAATCAGGCGGCGTCGTGATCACGGTGGTATCGGTTTCATCAGAAACCGCCGTATGGTGAAACAACGATGGCAGGTACTGATCCTGGTAGCAGAAGCGCGGCGTGTAGACGCGGATCGCGTAGAGGCAGGGGCTGTGCCGCCCGTCGCCCGCCGCCGTGACCACTAGATCGAGGCTTACGCCCGTCAGCCGTCGGTTCGCACCATTGGTTCGCTGCAGCAGCAGCTCAAACAGCGTGCCGCCGAGGCCGGGATGGAACGGTAGCTCTGACGCAATCGATGCCGGTGCCGGGATCGGTTGCAGATGGAATGGTGCCGTAACCAGTGAATCCGTCAGAGTTGGGCTCGGCGCGGGGATTGCTCCATTGCTGGCCGCAGCGATCGCCGCCGCAGCCGTCGCGTCGATCAGAGTGGTTTGCGACGGTGCCGCCAGGATGGTGGCGACCAGCGCTACCTGGTCCGTGGCCGCGACCGGCTGATCCGCAGCACGCGCCCAGACCGCCAGCGCCGTACCCCCCGGCAGCGACGCCTCGGCATAAAGCCGGTGCCATACGCGGTCGGGATCGTTGCCGCAGATACCGAACCGCGCCAGCGCCCCCGCCGTCAGGTAGGCGGGGTACGGCAGCGGCACCAAAAGCCGCGGCGCGTCGGCGCCGAGGTAATACACCTCCGGTCCTGGGATCGCAGCGAAGCGCGGCGCGCCCTGGTTCAGCATCGGATAGCGGCTTGTCGCCAGCGTGACACCCTGGGCGGGCACGGCCTGCACCACCGCGCAGTCGATTGGGCGGCTGGGTGTCGCACTCGGCGCCATCAGGGCGATCAGTCCGTGTCCAAGCAGCGCGAGGTCGGTCATGTAGGGCAGGGCCGTGCCGTTGGTCGCGGTGATCGGTGCGCTGATCCACGCGCCGGTCGCGCGGTCGAGCAGCGCCAGCGTCTGCGCCTCGCTGCCCTGGTCGTACAGGATCGCGACCCGCTTTGCGTCGGCCGCCATGCCGATGGCGGCCCCTGCGGGCCGCGTGGCCAGCAGCGCTGTGCGGCGCAGCGGATCGGGGTTGGCCGCGACCGGCATGAACTGCGCGCTGGGCATCGCGACGAATTGCAAAAGCGGGCTGCCCTCGAAGATCGCCAGCCCGACGCTGACCAGCACGAAGATCGGTCCGTCCGGCGCAACCGCGATACAGGGCGCCTCGGCCGCGGGGTCGAGCGTGACGGACAGCGACGGGTTCCCCGGCGTATCGAGCGGCCAGCGTGCACGCAGATCGAACAGTTGCAGGAAGCTGTTCGTCCCGTCGCTCGCCAACAGCCCGAGGCGCGCGACGCCCAGCGCCATGCCGACGAAGCGGCCGGCCTTCGGTGCGAGCCTGACCCCATTGATGTCCGTTACTGGCACCCATGCCGCACCGTCGAGCGACTCCACCGTCGATCCGTCGGCGGCGATGCGCGCCACCGCGCCGGTGCCGTCCACCACCGTCGGAGACGTCGCCGCGCGTGCGGCCAACGCGGTCTCGCGTGCCATCGCCGGCGGCAGACGCCACGTCTGCTTGCCGGCCAGCGAGCAAGTCGTGCCGCTCCATGTGATGCCATCCGCCAGCGTCCAATCGGTCCGGTCGGCGAGAAGGTGGAAGCTGCTGCCATTCACGTCCTGCATGACCGCCTCAGCACAGCTTCGGGACGACGGGGACGAATTTCCCGCCCGAACTCGCTGACGCTGGCGGGACCGGGCGGCGCCGGCGGCGCAGACCCGTCGGCGACGACCGACACACCCTGCAACGCCGGCACCTGCCAGGGTTTGAGGGGGATCAAGGTCGCGGCGCGCCAGCCCGTCCCGCTTTGCGTAAACAGCGTGATCCGGTCCGTCGCCAGCACCCCGGTGACGCGCGCCGCCTGGGTCAGCAATTCGTCAGACATGACCGTGCGTCCCAGCGGCCATCCGCCCTGATCTGGTCCCCCCGGCGGCAGCGGCCACAGGTAGGCCGTCAGCGCCTGCTGCACGCCGCGCGTCGTGGTCAGCGCATCGGCACCGTTTAGGACCTCGATGCTGACGCTCACGTAGACCTGCACAGGCTCGGCAGCGAGCACGAAAAGCTGCGTGCCGATCAGGATGCGCTGGCGCAGATAGGCGAACACGTCCTGCAGCTGCGCCAGCGTCGCCACCGGCCCGCCACCCAACCCGAGCGGCCCGTCCGGAAAGACGAACACGCTGACCACGCCGGGCACGCCGGTGCGCGTCGCACCCGCATCGACGCCAGGCATCAGGCCCTGCACGACCTCCGCACGGCCCAATGTCAGGCCGGGTGTCGCGAGCGCGAGCGCCTGAAAATCAGCCAGTGTCACTGCGCGGTCGCGGTTGGACAGGAACGACGGGATGCGCCTCTCGGCCTGCGCCACCGTCTCACCGTCGCTCCCGCCGGCGGTCGCCAACTCGTGCCGCACCATCCCGGCGGCGGGCAACACCGCCTTGATCGTTCCGGGTGCCAGGTTGCCCGCCGCACCGCCGCCATAGCGGTAGGATTGCGCGACGATCACCGAACCCTGCGGCGGCCGCATTCCGCGCATCCCGTCGCCGAACGTCACCGTCCCTGCGGTCGGATCGAGCACATAGACCGTGTCGTTGCGCCCGGCGCGGCCGAAACTATCCACCGGCGTCCAGATCGCTGCCTGGTTTCCCTGCCAGACCTGGACCACAAGGCTCGCCGGATCGACCGGCGTGCCCGACAGGGTGAAGATCGCATCGCCGTCGCCCGTCGCGGTGCCCAGCGGCTCGTTCGCCGCACTCGCCTGCGCGATGATGCCGACGGCGTTGATGGCAAGGTAGGACAGCGTCAGCTGCGGCGCGTCCGCCGTGCTCATCGTCAGCCACATCACCACGCGGTCGGAGGCGACATCAACGGGCAACTCGGGCGGCATCCCGCCGGTGCCGGCGAACATCGGATCGCCGCCGTTCAGCGGCATGGGCGGCGTCAGCAGTGCGGCGTTGCTCGGCAGCCGTAGAAGGGCGACGCCGGGGATGCGCGCGCCGTTCGAGGTATCGGCCTGCACACCCAGCGGTACCGAGCGCAGCGCTCCGGTTGTATCGCTCGTTACCACCGCCCAATTCAGCGTGCGCGCTGGTAAATCCGTCGCCTGGTCGTAGGCGGCGGTGCCGGGAACATCCGCGACGGGCGCCAGTCCCACTGAGATCGGTACTGCCCGCCAGCGCCGTACCAACGCTCGCCGCGCTCGAGGCGAAGCCCTTCGGGGTCACCAGGGCGAGCCAGACCTGACCGTCGATGGCGGCGCCCAGACCCATCGTGCCATCGGCGCCGAAGGCGGGCTGTGCGACGAACGGAACCGGCTGGTCGTAGCTGTATAGCGTGCGCAGCAGGCTGATGAGCCGCGCCTGCGCCACCGTGTCGGGGTCCTGGTAGCGTGCCTTGATCAGCGGCACGAGTTGCAGCGGTGCCGGCTGCAGATCGGTCGTCGAGGTGAATGTGACTGCGCCGACATGGAATTGCGCCTGGCCGGCAGGGATCGCCGCCGGCAGCGGCAACTGCGTCGCATCGACGCAGACTACGCCGCTAGCCGGTGCTGGCGGTCGCAGGGGTTGGGCCAGGAGGTTCAGGAAGGCGCGGCGCTGGCGCAGCGGAATCAGGTTCTGCCGGTACAGGATCGTCTCGGTCAGCCAGGCGAACAGGTCGATCAGCGCCAAGCCGGGATCGCCGGGCGCGACGTTGCTCCATTCCGGCGTGTACGCCTCGACGCGCGTCACCGCTTCGGTCACCAGATCGTCGAAGCGCCGGTCATCGAGGTTGGGGATCGGCAACGGCATCACGCGCCCCCCAACGAGAGCGACAGCGACAGTTGCTGCGGCGGCGCGGCAGCTTGGCCGCGCGGCGTATAGGACACCACGACCACCGCGCGCGCCGCGTCGGCGGGATCGGCAGAGACTGTCACGCCCGATAGCGTCACGCGCTGCTCCCACTTGCCGATCGCCGCGGTGATGGTGGAGGCGATCAGTTGGCGCGTCGTCTGCGTGTTCGGCTGACCGATGAACTGGTTCATTCCGGCGCCGAATGCGGGACGCATCAGCCGCTCACCCGGCGTCGTCATGAGCACGTTCCACAGCGCCTCACGCAGCGACTGCGCGTCGGCCGTGTATTCCAGATGCCCCGTTGCGTCGGGCGCCTCCAGCGGCCAGCCGACGAACAGCGAGCCGCTCATTTCTTCACCGGCAGAGGAAGGCAGATCTTCACCCACGCCATCCAGCCCAGAAAAATGTTCAGCAGACTGAGCGTGATCGACAGCATGATCATCGCACAAATCGAAATAGCCGGAAGGCTGAAGGAACAGATGAACCTTATACCGAGGCCGCCGGAAGAGCTGCCGCTGCCGCTCATCATCGCCTGCGTCGCAGCGCTGCTGTTCAGCCCGTTCACCAGATTGGCCAGCGCCGGTGGCATGTCGAAGCTCGCGCCGCGCGAAAGCCCGCGCTTGGCGTCCGACAGGTCCGGCATCTCGATCAGCGCGGGCCGCGCGGCGTCGGGATCGAACGCGGCGGCGACCGCGAACTGATCGCTCGGCGATCCCCAGTTGATCCGTTCGCAGCCATTCGGACAGATGGTGCGCACGAACGGCACCACGAAGTAGCGCCCACCTGGCCCTGATGCCAGTTTCGGGATCGGCATGTCGCCTGAACTGGTAGCGATCGCCTGCGCCAGCCGCAGCCGCAGCGCGGCGCGCAGTTGTGCGGCGACGCTCTCGACGACCAGAACGTTCGGCGTGCCCGCGGGCATCGCCACCGTCGCCGTAGGATCGGCCTCCACCAGTGCGGACAGCACAGCTTGCGCCGTCGCGGTATCGCGCAGCGCGGTGCCGAGAGTCATGCCCGGAACCGGATGGGCGGCAGCCCAGTCGCGCAGCGATTGGCCGGTCAGCACACTCGAGGGCGCCAAATAGAAATTCAGCGCATCCAGAATGGCGACAAGCGCTGCGTTCTGCGGATTGTTCCAGGCTAGCGTGTCGGCAAGCTGGTAGCGGCCCAGCAGCACGCGCAGGACGGCGGCGAAGCGCGAGTCGATCTGCCCCATCGTGATCTGCTGGTCGTAAGTGTAGGGCGGCGGCGTACCGCCGCTGCGGTCCGCGCTGCCGAACGGCCAGGGCAGATCCTCGGGCAACGCGTTACCGGTATCGGGCGCCGGCGCGGTGACCGCCTGGAACGTGCCGCCGCCGATCGGCAGGTAGCCGTAGAGCAGCGTGTGCTGCATGTTGCCGTCCGGCACCGCCAGCGGATGCAGCGGAAAAGTCTCCTCGCCGGTGTAGCCCGGGGTCTGCACGGCGCTGCGCGGCACCAGCCCGAGTGCTTTGACCTGTCGCGCCGCATCGGGATCGTCACCTGCCTCTACCGTCGCCCAGCCCTGCGGCTTGCCCTGCGCGATCTGAAAGCCCTGCAGCGCTCCGCTGGTCGGATCATTGAAGCGGATGACGAAGCCGGCGGACTCGATCTTCTCGGGCGCGATGGGCGGCTGGCCCGCCGGCGCGGTCGGCAGCACGCAAGAGGCTTCCCAGGCGACGACATGGAAGGTGCGATGCACCGGCCGGCGAAGCTTGAGGCAGTTGTTCTGATCCGGTCCCATGCGATCTTCGGTCTGCCAAGCGAACAGCGCCGCATTGGTGAGCGGGGCGTTGGCGACATCCGCCTGGAACTGCGTGATGAATCCGGGATCAAAATAGCGATGGATCGCCACGTTGTTCTGCGCCGTCGCGTACCACGGTGCGAGCACCGCGACGCGATGTGCTTCGGGTGCGGTCACCATATGTTGCCTGCCCCCGGCGTGTAGCTGGTGCCGACGACCGTATTGGCGATCAGAGTGTCGCATTGTACGACGCCACTGAACTGCGACATTGCGGAATTCACTGTCACCGTCGGCGCGCTGACCGTCAGCGCCGCCGTTTGCACGGTGACGGACGTGCTGGTTGTGATCGTCACGCTGCTCGTCGTCGCCTGGATCGTCGTGCCGCCAATCTGGATCGTACAGGTATCGCCCGCATCGGTCAGCGTGATCGAATTCTGATCCTTCGTCGTGACGCTGAAGGACGGCGCGGAATCGTCGAACAGCATGGTCGTGCCGGACGGCGTCTTGATCGCGTAGCGTTGCGCGTGGGTCGCAGGCGCGGGAAAGACGAAGGTCTCATCGCCATCCCAGCCGATCTTCCGCAACAAGGCTGCCGCCGTGGGGCCTGTGGCCGGCACCAGCAGCGTGGTGCCGTCCGCGGTGATTGCCTGCCCCGCCGTCAGATCGATGCCGGCGACGGTCGCCTTGACGGGCTGGCGCGTTAGGTCGGCGATCACGCGCAGCCGTTTCATCGTGTCGCCCGCATCCAGTGTCACCGGCGCCGGCAGCCGCTCCCGCTTGCGGCAGGTCAGCGTGGTGTCGGCCACGCGCGGTGCGGCGGCATAGCGCGCAGCCAGGCGGCGCAGGAAGTGCAGGTCGCTTTCGTTGACTTGGTAGTAGTCGCCCGGCGTGTCGGACAGTTTGGCATCCGCCTGCAAGCCGGCATCCGAGGCAAGCTGGCTGACGATGGCGTTGGGGCTGACCTGCTCGAACGGGCGGCTCGCGCGGTGGCGCGCAAGCCGCTGCAGCGCGTCCTCCGCCAGCAGCACGATCTGGGGCACGCCATCGCCGTAGCGTTCCTCGATTGCCGTGACCTCGCCCGTGAAGACGGTCTTCTGTTGCGCCAGGCCGAACTTGATCTCGACCCTGTCGCCGAGTGCAACCGTATTGAAAAGGAAGTTCGTCGGCCCGCTCGGTTGGTCGCCCCAGTTGACCATGCGCAACTCGGCGGACGCCATGCCGGCTTCAGGCTGGCGCACGGCGATGTCCAGAAGCGACTTCACCATGTCGTCGTTCGCCGCCCCGTTCACCAGGATCGCCGGCCGCGATGAAACATAGGGTGCACCGTCAGGCATCGCTCAATCCACCTGCAACCGGCGATGCCGGTCGGCGACGATCGACAGCTCCAGCATCCGATCGGCCTGTCCGGGAAGCTTCGCGACCGGGACCTGCGCGCTCCCGCCCTGGCCGCCGCTCTGCCCGCCCGACTGGGATGCAGGGGCGCGCGGCGGTTCGGCCTCGATCAGCAATTCGTCGATCAGGATCGGCATGGCATCATCCGAAGCCGACGCTGACGCTGGTGCCGGCGACCGCGTCGTTGGGGTAGGCACCCGGGATCGCCGTCCCCAGCGAGGCGGACGCACCGACCGAGAACCCAGCCCCGGCCGATGCCCCGGCGACGGCCGACACGCTCGCTCCGATGCCCACATCGATGCTGCCCGAGGCCGAGAAGCGCGGAGTCTCCATGCCGTTGCCCAACGCGGTGCCTCGCCAGTCGGTCGGGTCCATGCCGGCCGCCGACAGCGCCGGTCCGATCTGGCTGCCCTGCGGCAACGGCTGCGCCTGGCCGGGCACGCGCTGCGGGACGTTGGTCAGCTTGTAGCGGTTCTCGGTCAACGAGATGCTGACGGCCGCGCGCAGCGGCACGCCGCTTGCCGAGAAAAACTCCAGTGTCTCGTTGTAACTGTCCACCAGCCCGACGAACTGATACGTGCCCCACAGGAACAGGCACGGATTGGCGGGGACCGGCTTGCCGGCCGTCGCCGTGTCCGGATCGGCGGGGGCCACGAATGCGGCCACGATCTTGCTCGTCACCATTGCGCGCACGTCTGCCGCGTCCTGCTGATCCTCGAACAGATCGGTCGTGTCGAACACTAGATCGACGGCGAGCTTGGCGCTGCTGCTGCTGGATTGTTGCGCCGACTGGTCAGAGCTGTTCTTGCTGCCCGTGTCGGCCTTGACCGTCACCGTGTAGCTCAGCTTCAGCGTCTCAGGGTTGAAATGGACCGTGATGGCCTGATCCATCAGCGCCTGTTTGCTGCCGGGATCGATCGGCACAAGCTGGGCCTTCTGCAGAGCTGTGCCCGACATCAAGCCACCTCCATCGACAACTGCTCGAACGCCAGCTGCAGTTCCTCGATCGCCACTTGGGAAGCGACCGCCGATAGGTCTGGCCCCTTGAACTTTACCGGCAGGACATTGACCAGCATCCAGCTGAACGCAACGTCGGGGCCGGAGTAGATGTCGATCTGGCCGTTGAGCAGCCGGCCGAAGCGCTCGCGGTTGGCGACCAGATCGAACCAGGTCCACAGATCCTGCACCGAGGTCACGCCGCGCTTCAGCGACAGCGTACTGAAGGCGGTGGTTCCGGGGCGCTGGATTTGGCCGAAATTGTTGCCGCCCTCGCGGATGGCGCGCGGGCTCATCGTCGCCTCCACCCCGCTCATTTCGCTGAAGCTGCCGCCGCAGAGCGGTCCGGGGCCAAGGCCCTCCGGCAGGTTGCTGCCGGTCAGGCTCACCTGGAAGCGGAACGGGACGAAGACGTCGGTGCTCATGCCGCCTGCCCCAGCGTGGCCGTCACTGTACCGTCCAGGAAGCTCAACCGGATGGTCTCGACGGCAACCGCGGTGGCAACGCCGATCTCGAAGGCGACGGCGCTGGGCTGTGCGTCAGTCAAGCGCGTGATGGTCACCGCATCGGTCACCTGCTTGCCGCTCAGCGCACCCCGCTTGAGCAGTGTTGCAAACAGGGTGGTCAGCGCAAGCTCCACCCGCCCGTCATCGAGTACGTTCTCGAACACCAGTTGCTCGCCGAAGCCTTCCAGGTTGCGCAGCAGCCAACCCATCAGCCGACGCGCGCCGCCCGACCGGCGTGTGGCGGCGCCGGGCGCGTCGCGGCAGCCCAGGATGTCGTCATCGAGCACGGTGCCGCCGGGCGCGAATCGCAGCGCGGTGATGCCGCTACGCCGCAATTTGTCCAGCGCCGCGCTCTCGATCTTGCGTAACGGCGTCGCCAGCGTCGGCAGCGTACGACCGGCAACCGAGCGCCACACGCCGTCGGTTTGCGCGGCGGCGCACAGCATGCCGGCGATCAAGCCGCTCGGGCTGACGATCACGCCGGACGGATCGCGCATCAGGGGCGTGAAAGCCTGTACCTGCGGCATGTCGGCGCCCGGCGGCGTCGCGCCATGCAGATAGGCGGCGGCCCGCACCACCAGCGCCGAGGCCGTCTGTGTCTCATCGGCGCCGACTGGAAGCGCGAACAGGCACAGCATGTCGGGCCTCCGCGCCGCCAGCAGCGCACTCACCCGGCCAAGCACGTCGCTCGGATTGATGACGACTCCCGCCGGCAACGGCGGGGGTGGCGGCGGCACCGGAGGCACGAAATCGGTGATCGGCCGGAAGCCGGGCGCGATGGCAGGGGGCGCCGGCACGGCCGGCGGCGGTTCGACGGCGCGCAGGCTGAGATATTCGAGCGCCGGCAGAACCAGAAGACCAGCACTAGGAATTTGCAACGCAACCTGCACGCCGGAGAATCCAGCACCAGCGACGACCAACGGCCCCGACAGCGCGAAGGTATCGAGCGGCGCCACAGGATCGATTGTGGTCCGCACCACCCAGGCGCGTAGGCCGCCCGCCGCAAAATAGTCGGCAACGGCGCGCGCCAGCCAGCCGTCGTCGCCGGGGAACGCCGCGGCAAAATCCGCCGCGTTGGCGAAAGCCAGCGGCAGGTCATTCAGGCTGTCATCGCCGTCAGGCTGCGGAAAACCAAGCTGCGCCGCGGCAGCCAGCGCCGTCGCCGCCGCGCCGGGATCGGTGGCTGCCGCCGCAGCGCCGACAAACACCGCCTCCAGCTCCGGCGCCGTCACGACGGAGGATGGAACGGACAGACGCACCCGACGGTCTGGCATGATGAGCATCGGACTGCCTAGTTGTAGGATACCTCGACCTTCTCGACCGACAGCACCAGCTCCTCCATCGCGACATCGGCACCCCCCTTCGCGGCCATTGTCGGGCCGGTCCATTTTAGCGGCATCACGGATCGCAGCGTCCAGGTCACGACCGGCTGGCGCATCTCATCCAGCAGCGTAACGGTGACGGAATCACGCTTGGCCGCGACGCCGGTGTTCTGCACCGCGGTGATCCAGTCGGAAATGTCGGTGTTCTTGACGACGCCACGCTTCAGCGTGACGTCTCCGCTTTTATAGATGCTGGGCAGCTTGTCGGCATGGTTCTCGGCCGCGTTGCCGTTGCGGTATTCCGCGACCGTGAACTCGGTGTGCAGGCCGCTCACGTCGGAGAAGCCCCCGATGAAGTTGGTGCCGCCGCCGGATTGCAGCGCGACGATGAAGTTGAAGCCGAGATAAGGCGTGGTGCGGTCGGACATGATGAACCTCTACTGTCGTCAGAGCGCGTGGCGTTAGCGGCGTCAGCTCGTCGCCGTCCATTGGCCGATGCGGAAGATCACGAATTCGGCCGGCTCCAGCGGGGCGACGCCGATCATGCAGATCAGGCGGCCATTCTCCAGATCGGCCTGCGTCATCGTGGTCTGGTCGCAGCGTACGAAATAGGCGTCGGTCGGCCGCGCGCCGAGCAGGTTGCCGCTGGTCCATTCGTTATAGAGAAAATCACCAACCGAGCCGGCGACACTCGACCACAGAGCCTGTCCGTTAGGTTCGAAGACCACCCAGCTGGTCGAATCGGCGATCGAGTGCTCCAGATACAGGAAGTACCGGCGCACATTCACATACTGCCACTGCGGATCGTCCGATAGCGTGCGGGCGCCCCATACGCGATAGCCGCGGCCGGGAAAGAAGCGGATGCAGTTGATACCAAGCGGATTGAGCACACCCTGCTGCGCGGTGTTGATGTAGGTTTCGAGGCCGACCGCGCCCTGCACCACCTCGTTCGCGGGCGCCTTGAAAACGCCGCGCGTAATGTCGGTATAGGCGTACAGGCCCGCGATGAAGCCGCTCGGCGGCAGCAGCACGGTCCCGCCCCCCGGCCCTAGCGTCGCGGCGGCGATCCAAGGGTAGTAGATCGCCATCCTGCTGTCGGAAAACTGCCCGGCGAATTGCTGCACGTCTGCCACCGCCGCACCCTTCGGCGAATCCACCACGCCGACGCGATAAAGCATCCGCGTACAATGCGCCTCGATCGCCGATACGACGGACTGGTGGTTCGCCGGGTCGGCGGAAGCCGCCGGACAGAGCACGATGGAAATCTGATCGACCGCCTCCATCGAAGCGAGGCCGAAACTGCCGTTCACCTCATCCACCTCACCTGCGTAGTCGGCGGTCTGTGGCGTGAAGCCGTCGGTACCCCCGGTTAAGTGGAGCACGTAGCTCGGTGCTATCGCGGGATTGGTCGGGTGCAGCATCGCCGGGTCGAACGCGGCCAGCAGTGCGGTCCACAAAGCAGGGGTTCCGACCGCGCCCGCGTAGGTCGCGTAGATCGGCTGTGCGGCGACCGCGCTGCCGGTGGCCGGCGAATTGGACATCGCGGCCGCGAGGCTGTTGGCAGCGTCCTGTTCCAGGTCCACATCGGCAAAGCTGTAGATGGAAAGTCCGTTCATCTGCACTGCGATGTCGTAGCTGTCGTGATAGATGTTGCCGTCGCCTGTACGGCTACCCATGGCCAGCACGGCGAGCGGGGCCGTTGTGTCGGCCCCGAGAGCCGGGTTTACGGCCTTGGTCAGCGTCACGACGCCGCTGGCAACGGTGCCGTACAACGTCGTCACCGTGGCGGGCAGGCTGAAGATCAGGCGCATGTTGGCGCCCACTGGAATTGCATAGAGCGGCTCGGCACCGGCGTCGGTGGGCGCCTGCAGCGTCGCCACCTGCGCGGTCGAGACCCCGGCCACCGCCGTCGCCAGAACGCCCGTCGCAAAAGCGGCGACCGGCGCGACATGTGTGACGCCACTCTGATCGACATAGATGACCGGTTCGCCGGAAACGAAATCGTATTGTGCCGGCGCACCGCCCGAGGCGGGTACCAGCTTGGCGACTCCGATCACGCTGCTCAACGGGAAAGCGCCCGCCGCCACGGTGGACCCAAGCAGGCTTGCCAACGCCACGTTGGCAAGGCGCAGCACCACCGTATCCGTCGTGTCGGTCGCTGGTGCGGTCGCCAGCTGCAGCAGCCGCTGCGACCGGCGCGGTTGGAATAGCACATCGACATTGCCGCCGGATCCTGGGAAGCGCGCGACCAAATCGACAAGCTGCGTGCCGCCTGAAGTGATCGCCAATGCCGCCGTCGTCGCCCGCGAGCTTGCCGGTCCCTCGGCCAGCACGTCGTTGACGATGCGAGACAGATAGAGCTGTTGCCCCCCATTGTTGAAGAAGGCCCAAACGGCATACGCCGTGTAGTTGAGTGTGCTGCCCACGTCGCCGAACGTCAGATTCAGCGCATCGCCAAAGATCGCCTGGTAGGCCGCGAAGCTGGTCAGCAACTGCGGCAGGCCCCGGATCGGGCCGGTGCGGGTCGGCCCGACGATCGCCGCAACACTGGTGCTGGCCGGCTGGATGGCCGAGGGCTGGAAGCTGATTTCCTCCACGAAGACACCGGGGGCGAGATACTCGGGCATGGAGCGCGTCCTCTTAGTTGGGCTGCAGCGTCACGCTTGACAAAGCGAGAGCGGCGAGCGTGCTGATCTGGCCGCGCACGACGGCGATGGTCTGCTGAACGGCGAATGCGCCGCCGATGGCGAACTGCACGGGCTTCAGCGCGTCGGGATCGCCCACCGGCAGCCCCGATTGCGTCGCGTCGCCAAATACCGACACTGTCATGCTGTCGCTGGTCTGCGACGCCGGCAGCGGCGGCAGACCGGTCAAAGGCACGATGACGTCGCCGTTGACATCGGCCTGCCCGGAAAACCCGAGCGCGACGCCGTTGCGCGTGCATGACATCTGCAGGACCGTCCAGGAAGCCGCGGTTCCGCTCTGCCAGCGCAGATTGAGCACCACGGCCCCTGCCTCGCTGATCCGCGTCGCCTGCAGGCTGGGCCGCAGCGGCACGTAGCTTGGCGCGGCGGGGCTCGGGCTCACGCTGAACCGTCGCGGATGAAACCGCCCATCCAGGGAGGCGGCGATGCCGCTGACCGTGAAGGCCGCAATTGCCGGTGGCGTCGTAAGATCGGGTTTCGCTGGCAGATGATCGTAGAACGTCGGTGGCCGAAGGATCACGAGTCCGCGGTTGCCGGTTTCGGCATGCAGGCCGCTCGGCAATGCCGCGGTCAACGTCACCTTCATGGTTGGTGCCGCGCCGGCAATGGCTCGCTGACCGGCCGATCCGTCGGGCATCGCCTCGGCCCAGAAGATCGCTCCCGCCGAGGGGATGCGGATGGCTTCCTGCGTCATCCGGTCCTCTCGAAACCAAGCGTCCGATCGGTCACCGGCGCGTATTGGCGCATGTCTGGCAGCAAGGCGACGCGGAGGCCGCGCGCCACATAAGGAGCCGTCAGACTGTATTTCAGCGGCAGCGTGTCCCAGATCCGCATCAGTTCTTCGCGGGTCAATTCCTCGGTTGCCACCTGCACGTCGTCGGCGTCGTCCCAGTCCAGCGTCTGCCCGGGCAACGCCAACGCCTGTGCGGCAAGCCGGTCTGCGCCGATGATCGGGGTGATCGCAAGCTGCTGGAATCCCCAGCCCATCAAAGAGTTTTCGGCAAGTGCGGTATCGGCGATCGCGATCATCAGGAAGTGCAGCATCAATGGCACTTCCGCCACGCGGCCACCCGGTGCACCGGGCAGCGCGCGCACATAGCCGCCTGGTACTGTGGGGTCGATGCCGATACGATACAACCATAGCGCCAGCGTGTTCGGAATGCTCGCCTGTTTGAACGACTGGCTGCCGAACAGCTGCACAGTGGCGTTCACCGGCGTCGCCTTCAGCTCGGGCGGGAACCGCTCGGCCAGCATTCCTTCGATCGCCGCCATCACGCCCTGCACCGCTGCATACGTGCTCAAAAAGATAGCGCCTCCGCGCGACTTCTGACTTGCATGCACTTAGCGCGCCGGTGCGCGGCGTATCCATCCATCGACGGACGCAGGCGGGATGGAGAAAAGGATCTAGACCGCGCGGCCCCTCACCTCATCCTTTCAGGTGCTGGAGGGCGAAGCGCGCGGTCAGTGCGGCGATCAGCGCGGCCATCGACAACCCGGGCAGTGACAGTGTCGGCGTTTGGCATTCCAGCAGCCATGCACGGCCCCCGGTCGCGGCGACCGCCAGCACGCGCATTCCGGGCCGCATCGCCAGCATCGCGCGTGCTGCAGAGCAATCCTCGTCATCGCGCAGGCCGAGCAGCAGCAGGTCAGGCGCCCAGGCGCCTACGGCGGTCGCCAAGGCGTCGCGCGTCTCGACGATGCCCACGACGTCGAGCAGAAGATGCGGCGCCAACACGGCCACCATTAGCTCCCCCAGCAGCGGCGAGATCGTCACTTTGAGGATGCGCAAACCCGACACGTGACGATCCCGTCTCCCGCTGGGGCAGCCATGATGCCGGCGGCCGAACGCTGCGGGTATCAATCCGAAGAACGACAAGGGGATGGGGGACGGCGTCAGCCGATGCGGGAGTGCGCGTGCATCCACGTGGCCGCCTGGCCGCGCCGTTGCAGGTTCAGCTTTCCGAGCGCGTTGTGGACATGCGACTTGGTGGTGGCGAGGCCGATATTCAGCCGGCGGGCAATTTCCTTGTTGCTTAGGCCGCTGCTGATCAGATGCACGATCTCGAATTCGCGCGGCGTCAGCATTGGCGCGTCCTGGGCCGCCGGCGCCGGCGCGTGGCCGCCGCCGATGCGCTGCAACAGCGCGGCCGCGATCGCGCCCGAGCAGGCCTGCCGTCCGGCGGCGATGTCGGCGATCATCGCCGCCAAGTCGGCCAGGGCGGCGGTGGTCGCGATGTAGCCGGCCACGCCGGCCTCGGCCCATGCCATGACGGCGTCGACGGCGTCGGTCACGGCGAAGGCGATCACGCGTACGCCGATCCCGTAGGTGCGCAGACGGCGCGCAACCGCTAGCCCGTCATATGAAGCGGCATCCAACAAAACGATGTCGGGTCGCAATGCGCGGCTCATTTCCAGCGTCGCGGCAGCGCCGGTGGATTGACCCAGCACGCGGACGCCGGCGTCACGGCCAAGCACGTCAGCCAGACTTTCGCGCAGGAACCGCACATCCGAGGCGATCAGGATCGTGAGCACCGCCATGACGCGCCCCTCCATCGCATGCGACTGCCGGCGACGTTTCGCGGGGCCGGCATCTTCGTTAAGAGTTTGCACAGAAATATCAGAGGGGCAAGGCTGCGATTTGGCAACAAACGAAAATCGTTCCTACGTGAGCGTTATGGGATGATGAGGCGGCGGCGCCGAACGCCGACGCGGGTTGTTCGAGAGTTCGGCAAAGCCGATTGCGGGTGAGCAGCCAGCATGATTTTCTGCTGATGGGCTGACCCCGAAATTCCACTCGCTGCCACGCCAGACCACAAAATCGAATCGTCCAGTAAGGTTCGCCGCTCGTCCTCGGTCACGTCGCCGCTGCCAGGGGTTTCCGGCGCCCTGGGCGCGCCCGGAGCGTGGGATATAGTTCCAACGTCCGCCGCTGCGCAGACCAAACGGTATGAGACGCGACATTCCTGTAATTGACGCAATCGACGGCGGCGAGGAGCCCACTTCGTTGACGTCCATGACAATATTGATCGATTTCATTCCGACCGTCAGCACCGGCGCTTGTTCGAACCGAGCAGACATTGCCTGGACAGCGCCTCCGAGGACCATTGCCCGTGGTCGATACCAGCCTCGCCAATCAAAGGCTGGGTTTTGCTGGACCCAGCTTCCCGCCAGCGTCACTGGGCCGCACTACGCTTCATGCCGATAACGCAGGAGGACGCGCCGAAAGAACGTCATGACGTAAAGCCCGCCACGATCGGGTGCCCCAGTTTCAAGACCATTAGGGACGCGAAGAAGGGCACGGTCACGGCGACCGTCAACGTGCCCTTCCAGGACAGCGACGGAAAGGGCAACAGAAGCAACCAGATATGGACGTGCACGCCGATGCAGAAGGTCGGCTACGTCCCGCTGGGCAACCATCGGGCCTGGTCAGCAGCCCCGAATACCTATCCGAATTCGTCTTCCATATTAGCGCGCGCGGACCCGCAGCGATATTTCCAGGCTAGCCAAGGCACAGGCACCTGCCCTGAAAGAACCGGATGACGAAGCCGACGACTGCTCCGCTCTCAAGTGCGTAGCCGCATGACGGCGGATCGGGCGTCGAGGTGGCGCGGGCAGGCCTGCGGTGCGTCGCAGCGTGATTGGATCGCAGCGCGAAGCGGGCCAGCCCGACGCCATCACGCGGCGAGTCGCCCGTCGGTACCGGCGGCGTGCCCGGAAACCCGTGCCACGGTGGTTGATAACGTCCCCTTGATGCAACTGGCTGCTACTGCCACCGCTTTTCAATCCACTTTGGTAGGGAGGATTGGTCATGGAGACAGCACGCAACCTCGGGAGCCTGCATGCGCGCATCGCCGAGGTGGAGCCGGGTCTATTCAAGGCTGAATATGTCGAGGGAGACCGCGAATACGGGGCCGTCGATGCCGTGTCCATCCCGGACTCGCATATCGGCACCAGTCGGGACGGCGTGAAGATGTGGGTCGAGCAGATGGCGGCCAACATGGGCTATCGGGAGGTCGTCTGGGACTGACATCCCCTGCAATGCCGAATTGTGCCGATTTGGCCGCTCTGGTGACTGCCGGGTCCTCCGGAAATTGGACTCGCGTGGCCGATCCGGGCCGTTTGCATTGTCCCAACTTAGACACGAATTCCAAACCGGAAGTATCTGAACGGACATGTAAGCGTGCCGATGCTGACTGCTTCAGTGTGACCAGCCCACCCGCCGCGGTGGTGTCGTCGCGTTGCCTTTACGATGCGAGCCGATAGGCGCGGGCAAGGAAGCCGTCGTCACCAAGGAAGGGGATCAGCCGCTTTGCGATCAGATTGTCCAGGCCCAGGCTGCGGCCCGCCTGTGTTGCGGCGAACGTGCCCTGCGAGCAGAACAGTCCGACATAGGTCCATGGCCATTCGGTCGGATCGTTGTAGAGGCCGATGAGCAGATTGAGCAGGAACAGCGCGCCGACGATCCCGGTCAGGCGGACCATGACCCCCAGCATCAGGGACACCGCGAAGGACAGTTCCAGCAGATAGACCAGCGGTTGGACGATCGCTATGTGAGCAAGAAAGACTTGCATGATATCGGCATGCCACTGGAACGAGCTGTATTTGACCGTGTTGCCGAGCCAGTATTTGAAGCCGTCGGAAACCGGCCATGGCAACTTCCACAGCGTGCCGAGGAACCACATGCCGGCCATCAGGAAGCGCATCGCACAGATGCTGACATGCTGCGCGGTTCTTTGCATCGGATCGCGGCGCCAGTTAACGACGGCAATGGCAATTCCCGCCGCCAGCAACAGCCAGTAGAGCAGCGCCGTCAGCCAGCCGAAGGCACCTAGACTGAGCTGGTCAGGGATCCTCCCGCTGAGGAACTGAAGGAACGTGTGGATCGGATTATCTCGCACTTCCTGCTCCTCAGCAGTGTCATCGATTGGGGGCGATGATGGATCGGGAGTATGTGCTGTTGCACCGGCGCGTCAAAGGCCGGGATTGGCGGCGCTGGCGATCCTGTCCATTGCCTGCCGGGCACGTGCGGTGATCGCATCCCAGTTCCCCGACCTGATATCGGCGGGCGGAGCCAGCCACGACCCGCCAACGGCGACGACGTTGGGCTGCGCCAGATAGGCGCCGGCATTGTCCTCGGTCACGCCGCCGGTCGGGTTGAACAGGGCCGTGGGAAACGGGCCCGCGAGCGCCCGCAGCATGCCAATGCCGCCGACCTGCTCGGCCGGGAACAGCTTTACCACGCTGAAACCGTGCGCGAGCGCCGCCACCAGTTCCGACGCCGTGCCGATGCCGGGCACGAAGGGCACGCCCTGCGCGCGGGCCGCTTCCAGCAGCGCGGGTGTCGCACCGGGGCTGAAGGCGAATTGCAGGTCGAGCCGCCGCACCAGCGACAGGTCATCGGGCGTCAGCACAGTGCCGAGTCCGACCGCGGCCTCGGGCACCGCCTGCCGCACGGCCGCCGCCGCCTCGGCGCCGGCGCGGGTGCGCAGCGTGATCTCCAGCGTGCGCACGCCGCCGGCGAGGAGCGCCCGCGCCAGCGGCACCGCCCTTTCGGCATCGTCGATCGTCAGGACGGCAACCAGCCGTGCCGCGCGCAGCAGTGCTTCGATGGACGATGTGCTCACAGGCCCTCCAGCACGGACGCGGCGGTAGGCATTGCCGCCCGCGGTATGATGGCGCCACGGTGGCCCACGACGACACCGGCCAGGCGATGGCCGGCGACGGCGGCGGCGGCCGGCCCCGCGCCGGCTCGGCGTGCGGCGATATAGCCGGCGGAGAAACTATCGCCGGCGGCGGTGGTGTCCACAGCCGCAAGGACCGGTGCGCCGCGCATGACACTGTCGACGCCCTTGGCCAGGACGCGGCAAGCGGGCTCGGCCAGCTTGACCACGATTTCCGGCACCGCGGCGGCGCGCAGCATGTCTGCCAGCACATCCGCATCGCTGCAATCGGTGAGCAGCGCATAGTCCTCCACGCTCGCCAGCACGATGTCGGCGCTGCGAATCATGCGGTCATAGACCGCGCGCGCCACCTGCTGCTCGGGCCAGCCGCGCGGGCGGAAATTGGTATCGAATGCGACGAGCACGCCTTCCTCGCGGGCCCGCGCCAGCGTGTCGAACAGACGCTGCCGTCCGGCGTCGCCGAACAGCGATAGCGTGACGCCGGAGAGATAGATGAGATCGCACTGCAGCAACGCGGCCTCGATCGCCGACGTCTGGGGCAGGCTGAACAGTTGCCGCACCGGCGCGCTGTCGCGCCAGTAGTGAAAGCGCCGCTCCCCGGCCGGATCGGTCTGAATCATATACAGGCCCGGCAGCCGGCCGGGTAGGCGCAGGACCTGATCGACGCCTATCCCTTCGGCACGCCACGCATTCAGCAGCGCGTCGCTGAACGGGTCGTCGCCAAGCGCAGTCACATAATCCGTCGGCACCCCGAGGCGGGTGAGATACAGGGCGGTATTGAGTGTGTCGCCACCAAACCCGCGCGAGAGCGATCCGTCGGGCTGCTCGACCAGTTCGATCATGCATTCGCCGAGACAGGCTACACGGCCCATGCGCCGGCCTCCACGATGACGATTATTCTGCATAAAGTTGCGTCAGACCCTATGCGACGTAATTATTCGGGTGCTAGCGTCGTTGCAACGCCGCCCTGTCTGGTGCGGTGCGCAGACGGTTCGGCCGCCGTGGCCGGGCACGGGGGGACGATACAGGATGCCAAAGACGACCGCCGCGGGTTCACGCCGCCTGTTCCCCTCCTTGTACCTCATCAGATCTGCAATCGTTCTTGGTATTGTCGTTCTGCTCACGGGAATGTGTGGGTCGGTGCGGGCCGAGACGTGCGGCGACGGCGAGCTGCACGTCCAGGGCAAGATGCTCAACAACGAGCCCCAGCCCGACCTTTTGGTCAACGGCACATGCAAAGTCGTCGGCTCGTCCCCGTTCTATTTCGGGCACGTCAATATCGTGGCCGGCGGCAAGCTGATCTTCGTCGAGCCACCGATCGAACCGAGGGATGTTAAGGGCCAGGACTTCTGGGCGACCTCTATCATCATCGAGAACGGTGGTGCGCTTCTGGCTGGCGTCGGCGACCAGGAGGCCTACGGCACCAATGGCAAGACGTTAACCATCCACCTGTACGGCGCTGACCCGCGCGGCGACGATCCCACGAAGACCGAGGGACCGGGGGTGTCCTGCGTGAAGGTGGCCGATCCGGCCAAGTTCGCCGATTGCGGGATTCCGAAGGACGTATGGGAAAGCAACGGCAAGCCAAGCAACGACAAGGGCGATCCGTGGAGCCTGCCCGGCGGCGTCAAGGATTTCTTCTACCAGTACGGCAATATGCACGGTGACAGCGACAGATCGGAGACCGGGCAGGCAGGCCATTTCGGCTATAAGGTTCTGGCGCTGTCCTACGGCGGCACACTGCAGCTTCATGGCCTTATGGGTACATCGGGAACCTCGACGACTGACATCACGACGTTGCTCAAGCCGGCTTCCGCCCTGACCGATGCCGATACCGCGACGATCACCAACTCCGGCACCGACTGGGGCAGGTTGGCCGGGGTCAACGGCACCACGCTTACGCTGGACCGGGCGGTCGGCAAGGACTGGAAGCCGGGCGCCGAGATCGTCGTGACGTCGACCGACTTCCTGCCCGAGCACGCGGAGGTACGGGAGATTGCCAGTGCCAGCGGCGATACGGTCACGCTGACCGAGGCGCTGACCTACCCTCACAACGCCACCGAGTACAATGTGGGCGCCAAGGTCGGCACCACCCCGACCGCGTTCCGCACCGCGGTCGAGAAAGCCGATGGCACCACCGCGCCCCCTATCCTCGACAAGGCCGAAACGCGCGCTGCGGTCGGGCTGCTGACGCGCAGCATCCGCATCGTTTCGGAAGGCGACACCGTCAACGAGACGTTGGCTCAGGCGACCGCGCGTGACAGCCATTACATGTATGGCGGCCACGTGGTGTTCCGTCAGGGCTTCGAGAAGCTGCAGATCCAGGGCGTCGAGTTCAGGCAGTTGGGGCAGGGCGGTCTGATGGGCCGCTACCCGGTGCATTTCCATCTGGCGCGCCAAGTGCCGGCCGATACCTATGTCATCGACTCGTCGATCAATGAGTCGATGACGCGCTGGGTGGTGATCCACTCCACGCTCGGCGTCACCATCGCGCGCGATGTCGGCTGGAAGTCGATCGGCCACGGGTACTTCCTGGAGGATGGCACCGAGACCGACAACAAGTTCTATGCCGATCTCGGCGTCTATGCCCGCGCCTCGGTGCAGGATGGGGACAACCCGCGCAACATCCCCGGTCTGCTCGACGCGCAGAACGAGTTGAACTTCCTGCCGCTGAAATACCACTCGGATTCCCAGTATCCATCGGTGTTTTGGATCACCAATGGCTGGAACGCCCTGGCCGGCAACATGGCTGCGGGTGCGGGCACTTGCGGTGCCTGTTACTGGTATGTGCCGGCCGGCAACCACGACATGATGGACGTGCCGCCGGACGGCAAGATGATGACGCCGATGAAATGGTCCGGCTACTCGGCGATCCAGGCGGATCCAAGGGGCCCCGGATACAATGGCCGGGCGGGGATTTCGCCGGTTCAGCTCTTCTACAAGAACTACTGCTCCAGCGCTCAGCATTCGCTGTCCATAACGGATGGCTCGCCGTGCACACAGGTGACGAGGCTCATACCGGCGCCGCAGGTCGTGAAGCCGGTGCCCAACCTGCGCGCCCCGCCAGCTCCCGACTCTACCAATCCGCAGGGTGACGGCGCGGAGTCGGAAACCAGCAGAATGTACTATCCGCGCTATTCCGGCATCCGCAAGCCGGCGGTTTGCGATCCCACCAAGGACGGTGCAACATGTTACGAAACCGTAACATGCTCCTACCCGGATCCGAAATACTGCGACCCGTCAGTTTTTTCGCACTACACGTCGTCGTTCAACTGGGCGCAAACCAACTTTTCCGCCATATGGCTGCGCGGTGGGTATCTGCTGCTCGATCACACTTTCCTCAGCGACGTGCTGGGTCCTGGCGTGACGATGGTTACCGGCGGCGACTACTCGCGTTCCAACCTGCCGGTCGGATACTGGGGCGTGATCAGCAATTCGGTCTTTGTCGGGTCGGCACAGCCCCACGGCGAGTACACCGACGTGGCCGGCGTGACGAAAATCTGCGACAACAAAGATAATTTCTGCGTCGACAAGGCTTCCGGCGTGGCGTTCCCGTTGACCCAGTGGGGCGTGGGCGAGCGGCTCGACAACGTTTATGACGGGCCGGCCTACCAGGACGCGGACGCGTTTCTGGATGTTCATCCGGAACCATGCAGTTCACGTGAGGACTGTATGTATTTCTCGACTGCAGGCGTGCGCATCGCCGGCAAGGACGTGCCGGGCGTCAGTCCGGGAGCGCCCTACATCCCCGATGCCGCGATCGGCTGGAAGCAGCCCAACGGGTTCTACTACCCGCCGGCATTCCATTCCCGGAATCTGTTCTTCGGCGGGGTGGACATCCGGCATTACGTGATCGAGCCGGCCTACTTTCCCGGCACCTATCGCACCAACAAGGAGGCGATGAACAAGGAGTTTCGCTACACAGGCGCGGATATGAGCAACTACACCGACGTGGACCGGCAGACCGAGCTGAGTGACGACGACGGGTCGCTGACAGGGTTCGACAACACGATCTCGGTGAATGAGGATCCCTTCTTTGCCGCTCCCGTGCAGACGGCCGAATGCCGCTCGGGCGTCGGGGTGGACGGGAGCAATGCCTGTGCAGGCCAGGACCCGCCGAACACCCCGACGGCGCGGACCAGCCCGTACGATCATATCAGTACCGTCGTGTATCCCGATCCGGCGACGCTGGATCCGGAAAACTGGAAAATCGACTGCGCCAACGAGACCTGCACGGGCGTGCCGATCTACCGGCAATACCTGACGGGGACCAAGGGCAAGGACGCGGCCACGTCATCGCGCGAGTGGGCGACATGGATGAAGAACGGCTGCGATGCCCAGATCGCCGCGCTCTGGGGCAAGACCCGCACGGTGCCGGCGACCGACCCATATGTGGCTGCCGCGACGCCCGTCGACAAAAATATTCCGTTCGTGCCGTTGACGCCTGCCGATCCGTTTTGGAAGTTCGCCGTTCAGTGCCCGTCGCCGTTCGTGCGGATGGCCGGCATGAGCCTTTATCAGCGCAGCGTGCTGACCGTGAACAATGGCAGCTACTACATCGACACGACGGTCAGCAAAGACCACCAGCAAAACACTTGGGATCTGGAGCCGCGGAACAAGGGGCCCGGGCGCAATGTCAGCGTGTTCCAGGGCACCAAGAGCTATCTGGTGTTCCTGCTGTTCGCCAAACCGACAACGAAACAGACCTACCAGATCTACGGCGGCACGGGATTCACTGACGCCAGCATCTCCGGCGTACAGGTCGATGTGAAGGACATGCCGCTGCCCGCGACGGCGGTCAAGGAATGGAAAGGGGCGAAGTTCTGGACCGCGATTCCCGACCCGACACGGCCGGGGGTGATGGACGTCACCATCGACATGAACAAGCTGCCGAAGGACCTGCTCGACCCCAAGCACTTGACATCGGGTGCGGACGATATGGACGAGACGTGCCAGCCGCACACCTACTGCTCCAAGATCACCAGCGGGAACACGACCACCTGCGGCTGCGACAAGAAGAAGCTCGGAATTCTCGGCCTGCTCGATCCGAAATACGAGAACATCTGCGACAACATCTGCACGCACTGGGCGGTCAAGGACCTCGATTGCCCGGAGGGCGGCTGCCTGGGCTTCAAGTTCACACTGCCGGGCGACTTCGTGGCGAAGGACCAGTTCGAGCGGCCCGCGCCAACTCCCTATCCGGCCGATCCGTGGGATGCGATCTCCTTCATCAGGACCGGGACGTTGCCCGACAAGGATGTGAACCCGGGAGGCTGCCACTATACCGACGCGCAGATCCCCAACGACCTGAAAGGGACCTGTAAGGTAGCCAACTGAGGAGCCACCGGATCAACGACGCGTCGCGTCTGCCTGCATAGAGAAAACTGGGCTTCCCTTGCCTTGCATCAGGCGCCGGCGGATGTGCCCAAACGTGTGACGGCAGAGCGCATGAAGCGCAGCCTTACTTCCGACGCCCATGCCAGCGTGAATAAGGCGCCGTCGATATAGTCGGAAACCGACCCGATCGTGTCCTCGATCCCGTTGGAGGCGAAGTCGCTCTTATAAAGCACCGGCTCCAGCACGCTCAGCAGCATCGCGATCGGCAGCAGCACCCGCGCCCACGGCTTGAAGCGCAGCAGGCCGACATAGGCGACGACATAGACCACCAGAAGGATCAGCACGAAGGCTTCGTGCTGCAGGAAGGCGGCGTCGTTGCCGGCGACGTCGATCGGTGTGTCGCCGCGATGCGCCATGTCAAGGAAGGCGCCATAGATCGGCGACAGCCCGATCAGAATGACCAACTGCAGCACCACCAGGATCTGAAACACCCGTGCCAGGGTCGAACTCGTCGTCGGACCGCTCAACTGAAGCCTCCTTGGCGTGTGGTGCGCGGATAGTATCGTTGATCGTTTCCTGGCTGCGAAGCGTGGCCGCCGCGACGCTCAGGAACGGCAGGCAACCAGCAGCCCGCTCGTCGCGAACGCCGGATCGTCCTGCAACGCGTCGGGGTTGGGATAGGGCTTCGCCCAGGGCTGGCCATTCCAGTCATACAGGATGAAGCCGCGCGCGCCGCACAGCGCGCCGGCCGCCCTGTAGCAGCTCGTCATCCCGTCGATCGCGAGGTTGCAGGTGATCTGCACCACCGGCTGGCCACTGGCCAGGTAGGCGGGCGACGATTTGGCGCAGGCCGCCAGCAGAACAAGCAGAGCCGCAAACCCAGCCAGACGCATGTTCGACCAGCCCTGACGCCAGAATTGTCATCTTGCAAGGATCGCCGCGCCTGCGCAAGCGACCGCCGTTGCACGTGTTCCTACGACCCGGGCAATCCATAGAGCCAGATGACCCAGATCGCGAAGGCCAGCGGCGGCCCGAAGGGCAGCGCAGTGTCGCGCGTCAGGCGCCTGCCGCGCGCGCACTAAATCAGCGCCGTCAGCAGCCCCAACAGTGCCGCCAGCAGCATGATCCAGGGCAGCGCCTGCCAGCCCAGCCAAGCGCCACCCGCGGCCAGCAGCTTGGCGTCGCCCCGTCCTAGCCCGTCACGTCCGCGCGCCAGCCGGTAGGCCACCCCGATAGCGGCGAGGGCGGCGTACCCGGCTGCCGCCCCGAGCGCGCCCGACATCAGGGCTGACGGCGAATCGAGCCACCCGGCAGCGAGGCCGAGCCCGATCAGCGGCAGCGTCAGGGCGTCGGGCAGGCGCAGCGTCTTCAAGTCGATCCAACCCAGCGCGAGCAGGTTCCAGCCAAGCAGGGTGCTGAACAGGATCCAGCTTGGATCGGTATCCCTGGTGGCCGCCCAGGCCGTCACCAGCGCCGCCGCCGCGCCGGCCAGGACAAATCGCGCGGCGCGGCGGCGGCCTGGGAGAATGCTTGAATTTATCACGCTCCCCTCTATCATTTTCCGGCTTTCAGGGTCATTCATCAATCGCCGGATGGCGGCGGCGATCGCTGCCGCATCATTCCGGCCCGACCACATCCTGCCTGGAGCCGGATCGTAACCCCAGGCCTCGAACGGACCGATCAATGGGGATGGCCCCGCATCTCAACGGCCAGGTCGATATCCAGTCGGTGCTTGCCGCGCGCGGGCTTCTGTCCGGCGCCGCGCTGGAACGTGTGCGCGGGTTGGAGGCTGAGAGCGGCGAGCGGATCGACCTGATCGCCGCCAAGCTCGGCCTCGTCACCGACCGCGACTTGGCCGAGGCCTACGCTTCGATGCTCGGCTCGCCAGTGCTGGCGCCGGCCGACTTCCCCCCCGATGCTGTTGCGCCCGACCGGCTGCGCGCCGCCTTTCTCAAGCGCACGCGGATCATTCCCATCGCCGAGACCGAGGCAACGGTCGTTGTCGCCATGGCCGATCCGCTGGACGCTGCGGCGCGCCGCGCCGTCGCCTTTGCCACCGGCAAGTCGGTCGAGCCCCGCGCCGCCGTGCCCACCGATATCGACGCGGCGCATGAGCGGCTGTACGGCGAGGGCCGTTCGGCGATCGACGCCATCTATGATGCCGCCGGCGAACGCGACGATTCGGACCGCGAATCCGACCTCGAGCGATTGAAGGATCTGGCCAGCGAGGCGCCGGTCATCCGCCTGGTCAACACCCTGATCACACGGGCCGTCGAGATGCTCGCCTCGGACGTTCATCTCGAGTCGACCGAGACCGATCTGCGCGTGCGCTACCGCATCGACGGCATGCTGCGCGAGATGGAGCAGCCGCCCGCCCGGCTGCGCAGTGCGGTCATCTCGCGCGTCAAGATCATGGCCAAGCTGAACATCGCCGAGCGCCGGCTGCCGCAGGACGGCCGCATCCGTCTTGCGGTCCGCGGCAAGGAAATCGACCTGCGCGTCTCCACCACCCCGGCGATCCACGGCGAGAGCGTCGTCATGCGCATCCTGGATCGCGGCTCACTGGCGCTCGATTTCACGGCGCTGGGCTTCGACGACGCGCAACTGCCGAAGTTCCTCGAAAGCCTTATGCGCCCGCACGGCATCGTCCTGGTCACCGGCCCGACCGGCAGTGGCAAGACCACCACGCTCTATGCCGCGCTGACCAGGCTCAATACGCCGGACGTGAAGATCCTCACTGCCGAGAACCCGGTCGAATACATGCTGGCCGGAATCAATCAGGTGCAGATGAATCCCGATATCGGACTCACCTTTGCCACCGCGCTGCAGAGCTTCCTGCGTCAGGATCCCGACATCATGATGATCGGCGAGATCCGCAATCTGGAAACCGCCCAGATCGCGGTGCAGGCGGCGCTGACCGGCCATCTCGTGCTGTCCACAGTGCACACCAACGATGCCGGCAGCGCGATGACGCGACTTCTGGACATGGGGATCGAGAATTACCTGCTGAACTCGACGGTCAATGCGGTGCTGGCGCAGCGCCTGGTGCGGCGGCTGTGCGACAAGTGTCATGAACCTTACGAGCCGAGCACGGAACTCGTGCGCAGCCTCGATCTCGGCTCGATCGGCCATGACGGACCGCTGACCCTCTACCGGCCGAAGGGCTGTCCGGCCTGTGGCGGATCGGGCTATGTGGGACGTACCATGATCCTTGAGCTGCTGGTGATGAACGACGCGATTCGCTCGCTGGTGCTGGCCCGCGCCGAAGCACGCGAGATCCAGCTGGAGGCGATCCGCGCCGGGATGCAGACGATGTACGTGCATGGGATGCGCAAGGCGCTCGCCGGCATCACGACGACCGAGGAAGTCTTTCGCGCCACGCGTGACATCTGACCGGGATGGCCCGCTTCGCCTACCGCGCCCTGTCCGTTTCCGGCGACATCGTCGATGGCGAGATCGATGGCCCCGACGTCAAGACCGTGATCGCACGCCTCAACGACCAGGCGTTGCTGCCGATCCAGGCGACCGAGAAGCGCGACGCCTCCGGCTTTTCCATCACGCTCTCCTTCGCCAGGGCGAACCAGTTCGGCGCCCGCGGCCTCGCGCTGTTCGTGCAGCAGCTGACCCGGCTGATGAACGCCAGCCTGCCGCTCGACCGTGCGCTCGACATCCTGACCTCGCTGCTGGAGGACAGGCGCTCCCAGCGCATCGTGCAGCGCCTGCTGGAGCGGGTGCGCGACGGCGCCAGCCTGGGCGACGCAATGGCGGCGGACGAGCAGGCCTTTCCCCGCGTCTGCATCAGCATGGTGCGCGCCGGCGAGGAAGGTGGCGCCCTGCGTGCGGTGCTGGCGCGCGTCGCAGACTTCCTGGTGCGGTCGGATGCGATTCGCCAGAAGGTCGTCTCGGCCTTGATCTATCCGGTCGTGCTGCTGGTCGTCGCCAGCGGGGCGATCACGCTGATCCTGACTTTCGTCCTGCCGCAGTTCGAATCGATGTTCCAGGATGCCGGCGCGAAACTGCCGACCTCGACGCGGCTGGTGATGCAGGCAAGCCGGTTCCTGCGTCGCGACTGGTGGATGCTGCTGCTGGGTATCGCCATTGCGGCGATCGTGGTGCAGCGGCTGATGCAGCGCGAGAGCGTGCGCGGCCTGCTCGACCGGCTCGTGCTGCGCCTGCCGCTGGTGGGGAGCCTGGTGACGCGCTTCGAGGTCGGCCGCTTCAGCCGCAGCCTGGGCGTGCTGCTGACCAACGGCGTGCCGGCGTCGCGCGCGCTGGCGCTGGCCGGCAACACCGTGGGCAGCCGGGTTTTCGCCGATGCCATCGAGATGCTGGCGGCGCGCTTCAAGGAAGGGGAGGGGTTGGCCGCGGCGCTGGAACAGACCGGGCGCTTTCCGAACCTGGCGATCCAGCTGGTGCAGATCGGCGAGGAGACGGGGAAGCTGCAGGATATGCTGGGCGAGATCGCCGATATCTACGATCAGGAGGTGGAGCGTGCGCTGGAACGCCTGCTGGCGCTGCTGGTGCCGGGCATAACCATCGTGATGGGCGTCCTGGTCGCCTTCATCGTGGCGGCGGTGATGACTGCGATGGTCAGCATCAACGAGCTGGCCGGCTAGGGGCGGCGATGCGTGGCCAAGCCGGCTTCACGATGATCGAGATGCTGGTGGTGCTGGCGATCCTGGCAATGGCGATGTCGCTGGCCCCCTCCATCATGGCGGGGCTGCAGGGCAGCCGGCTGCGCGGCGCGTCCGACCAGCTGATCGCGCTGCTGCGCGAGACCCGCAACGCCGCACTGCGCCGTGGCGAGGCGACCGAGTTCGTGCTCGACCTGCCGCGGCTGCGCTTTGCCGATGCGGCGGGGGGCGCCCTGCGTCCGCTGCCGGCGGGCGTCGATGCGGTGGCGGTGGCGCCGGCGGCGCTGCTGCGCGCGGACGGCGTGGTGCGGATCCGCTTCCTGGCCGACGGCACGGCGACGGCGGCGCGGATCACCCTGCGCAACGGCGGCAGCGCCCTTGCCATTGGCATCGACTGGCTGACCGGCGCGGTGCACCGCGATGACTGACGACGCGTCTCGCGAGCGCCGCTCGGCCGGCTTCCTGCTGATCGAGGTGGTGGTGGCGCTGGCGATCGTGGCGCTGGCCTTCGGCTATGGCTTCCGCAGCCTGTCGGGTGCCCTGGACCGGCTCGGCGTGGACCATCAGGCATCGGCGGCCCTGTCGCTCGCGCAATCGACGTTGGACCGGGTCGGGGCCGACATCGCGCTCGACCGTGGCGAGGTCACCGGCAGCACGCCGGCGGGGCTCACCTGGGCGGTGGAGACGGCGCCGTATGCCTCGGTCAACACCCCCGCCGCCGGAGTCCTGGTTGGTTACGTCGTGCGCGTGACGGTGGCCTGGAAGGATCGCGGACGGCCCCGCCAGGTATTGCTGTCGACGGTTCGTCTGGCACGCAAGGGGCCGGGCTGATGGCGCCGCGCGGCCGCGCCGATGCGGGGTTCACGCTGGTGGAAGTCCTGGTGGGCATCACCCTGCTGGCGATGCTGGGAACGCTGATCGCCGGCGGGATGCGCCTCGGCGGGCGGGCATGGACCGGGGCCGAGCAGCGCACCGCCAACAGTGACGCAATGATGCAGGTGCAGGCGCTGTTCCGCCGCACGCTGTCGCGGGCCCGCCCGGCCTTCGCCTCGGCCGATCCGCGCGACATGGCCATTGCCTTTGCCGGCGCACCGGAGACGCTGAGCCTGATGGCGCCGCAGCCGGGCACGCAGTATGGCGGCCCCTGGGTCGCCGAGCGCTTCTACTTGGCCCGCGACGGCGCATCGCGGGCGCTGTTCGTCGATCTCGCGCGGCCCGGCGCTGCCGCTGAGCGCGTCAGGTTGCTCGATCACGTCGCACGTCTCGGGTTCGCGTATTTCGGTGCGCCCGGCACCGGCGAGCCGGCCGCCTGGCGGGATGACTGGACCGCCGGCAGCCGCCTGCCGCAGCTGGTCCGCGTTGCCATTGCGCGCGACGATCCGAAGCTGGGGGCGTGGCCCGACCTGATCGTCGCCACGCGCATCACCGCCAATGCCGGCTGCGTCTTCGATGCGCTGGCCGCGACCTGCCGGCGAGGACGCTAGCGATGCGTCCGCTGGGTGCCCTGTGGGCCGATCTCCTCGCGCTGATCCGGCAAGGCCTGTCCTGGTGGCTGAATGAGCTGGCGGGCCTGCTGCCCGGCCGTTTCGCCCGCCGCCCGGAGAATGCCCCGCTAGTGCTAGATGTGTCGGCTGGCGGCGCGACGCTGCAGGTCGAGGGCCGCCGCGGTGCCAAGCCCGTCATGGTGCCGCTGGGCGGCGATCCGCTGCAGGACCGCATCCGTGTGCAGGCCGCGCTGCGTCGCGGCATCGGCCGAACCGCCGTCATCCGCCTCGGTCCGTCGCTGCTGATGGAAGCCGCCGTTACCCTGCCGATGAACGCCGAACGCGCGCTGCGACCGATCCTGCTGAACCAGCTCGACCGGCTTGTCCCGCTGCCGGCGGACGAGGTGGTGTTCGCGCACCGGGTCACCGAGCGGTCGACGGCGAACCGGACCATCGGGGTGGAGCTGATCGTCGCGACACGCGCGGCAATCGAGCGCGCGACGGGGCTGTTGCGCGCGGCCGGCCTCGATGCGGGCACCGCGATCGCGTCCGGCGAGGGGCGCGGGCCGCCGGTCACGCTGTGGCGCGCCAGGAGCGTCTATGTCGCCTCGCCGCGGCAGCGGCGGCTGCGACGCATGCTCGAGGCGACGACGGTGGCGCTTCTGATCGGTGCCTACGTCACCTACGTGCACAGGCTGGGCAGCTATCGCGACGAGCTGGAGCAGCAGGTTGCGGCTGCAACGAAAGCCTCGGTCGCGGCGCGCGATCTGGCCGCCCGCAACGCACAGACGGAAAGCGCGCTGACGTTGCTGCTGGACCGGCAGCGCGAGTTGGATCCGCTGAAGCTGCTCGATGAACTGACGAAGCTGGTTCCGGACTCGATGTGGATCAGCCAGCTGACGGTGCGCGGCCGCTCCGTGGAGCTGGTCGGCTATTCGCCCAAGGTCAGCGACCTGATCGCGCGCATCGAGAGCAACGACATCTTCTACGACCCGACATTCCGTTCGCCGATCACCCGGTCCAACGACGGCAAAGGCGAACGCTTCGACGTGTCGTTCTCCGTCTGGGTCGAGAAGGGCACGCCGTGACGGATCAGTTCGCGGCCTCGCTGCGCCGGGTGTTCGCGCTCCTGATCCTGCTTGCGCTTCCGCTGCTGGTGTGGCTCGTCGTGGCTCACCCGCTGATCGGGCTGGTGGTCGATCGACAGGCCGAGATCGACACCGTTGCGAACCGGCTGGAGCGGCTGCAGGCGGCGATCCGGCGCATCCCGACGCTGCGCGAGCGCGAGGCCGCGAACAAGGACCGGCTGGCGTCCGCCGGGGGGATCTGGACTGCGACCAGCGAGGCCGCGATCGCCGCCACCATGCAGGACCGGCTGCGCCAGGCGGTTGCCAGCAGCAACGGCATCGTCAAGAGCGCGTCGAGCCTCGCCGGTCAGACCGAGAAGGACCTGCGGGCGGTGCGGATTCGCTTCACCATCGAGGGCACGCTGGCGACCGTGCAGCAGACGCTGGCGGCGATCCAGACTGCCCGGCCGGCGATGTTCGTCGACGGCATGACGATCACCGCGCCCGCGAGCTTCAGCATCGACAAGCCGCCGCTGCTCGGCCTCGATCTGGAGGTCGTCGGCTATATGCGGACCACATCGCCGTGAACCCGCAATCGGGCGTCGCGCAGGCAGCGGTCGCGCTGGCCTGGCGGCTGGTCCTGGTGCTGGCGGCGGCGGCGGCGCTGTATGTCGCGTGGACCACGCAGCCGACACGATCTGATCCAGGCAGCGACGGACTGGCCGTGGCGGGATCACCGCCGCCGGCACTCCCGTCCGACGGAACGGCGCAGCCGGAAAAGACCGCCTATGCCGCGATCGCACAGCAACCGCTGTTCTATCCATCGCGCAAGCCATGGGCGCCGCCGCCCGCGCCGACACCGCCGCCGGTGGTCAAGGCGCCGCCCCCCTTGACCAAATACGTCCTCGTGGGAGTAATCCTGAGCGGACAGTCGCGTAGCGCCCTGATCCGGCCCCCCGGTGCCGCCGAGGTCATCACGCTGGAGGAGGGGCAAAACCTTGAAGGGTGGCGGCTACAGGAAATCTCCCGCGCACGGCTGCGATTCAGCGCCGGCGACAACAGTTACGACATGACGTTCCCCAAGCCATCCGAGAGCAAGCGGTGATGCCGTCCTGGCTTGCGGGGCGTGGTCGTCGTGGTCTTGCAGCCTTGCTTGTGCCGCTCGTGGGTGGCGGGCTGCTGGCCGGGTGCAACAACACGGCACAGCCGCCATCGCCGATCGCCGGGGCGGAGTCGCCAACCATCGTCAGCCAGTCGCTGGAACCCACTCAACTCGGCGGCGCTGCGGCGGGCGGACCGATCCGGCTGAACAGCAGCGCGTCGCTCAATCGGCCGTCGGGACCGCCCGAGATCGTCATGGGCACCGGTCGTTTCGTGGGCCAGACGGGTGCGGTTGCCGTCGGATCGCCGATCACGCTGACCGGCAGCGACGTCTCGCTCGATTTCAGGAATGTCGATATCCGCGACGTGCTGAAAAGCGTGCTCGGCGATCTGCTCAAACTCTCCTACACGGTCGATCCCACGGTGCAGGGCAATGTCACCCTGCAGACTGGCGCCCCGATCCCGCGCTCGTCCGTGCTGGATGTGCTGAACAGCGCGCTCGGGCTGAACGGCGTCGCCTTGGTCGATCGCGACGGCCTCTATCTCGCGGTGCCGATCGCCAGCGCGGTGCGCCAGGCGCCGCTTGGTGCGACCACCGGCTTCGTCACACGCATCGTGCCGCTGCAATACGTCTCGGCCGCCGATCTGCAGCCGGCGCTGGAGCCGCTGGTGCCGCCCGGTGCCGCAGTGAAGGCGGACACCTCCCGCAACATCCTGATCGTGTCGGGCCCGGCGCGGGAAGTCGGCGGCATCCTCGACAACATCGCCGCCTTCGACGTCGACAATCTGCGCGGCATGTCCTTCGCGCTGCTGCCGTTGACCAACGGGAAGGCACGTAACGTTGCCAACGACGTGACCAATCTTCTGAAGGCCTCCGGCCGAGCGATGAGCGACATCGTCAAGGTCATTCCGATCGAGCGGATGAACGCGGTTCTGGTGACATCCTCGCAGCCGGCCTATCTGCAGCGGGTGCGCGGCTGGGTTGAACGATTCGACCGCGACGAGGGCGGGTCGGAGCAGCAGCTTTTCGTCTATCGCGTGCAGAATGGCAGGGCCACGGATATCGCGCGGGTGCTGCGCCGGGCGCTGGGCATCGAAACCACGGAAGCGTCGGGCGGCCCACAGGAGGGACCTGACAACGCCGAAGGCAATGCAGCATCGCAAGCCGCCGCCTCAGCGCAAAGCGGGTTCAACACGATCCAGAGCACGCTGTCCGGCGGCGCAACGCCGCCCGCGACGTCAGCGACGCCACCGCCGCCGGGGTCGCCGCAACTCCGCAGCGACCCGCTGGCAAGTGTGGGCGCGGCCGCTACGCTGGCGGGTGGCACCAACGAGCAGCCGGGCAGCGATGTGCGGGTCACCGCCGACCGCGCGAACAACGCGCTGATCATCACCGCGACGCCGCAGGAATACGCGCCGATCGAGGCCGCGCTGGAGAAACTCGACATCCCGCCGCTGCAGGTGCTGATCGACGCCACGGTGGCCGAGGTCGACCTGACCGGTGCGCTCAAGCTGGGGCTGCAGTACTACTTCAATTCCGGCGCGTTCAGCGGGATCTTTGCGCCCGGTGTCACGCCGTTCGCGACCGCCGCCACCGCCGCCAACCAGACGATCAACTCGACCTTTCCCGGCATCGGCTTCCTGAACGGCTTCAATTTCGGCTATTCGTCCGGCGGCACCAACATCATCCTTCAAGCGCTGTCGCAGGTGAGCACGACGCGCGTGCTGGCCTCGCCCAACCTGCTGGTGCTGAACAACGGCACCGCACGCCTGGAAGTGGGCAGCCAGGTGCCAATCGAGACACAGTCGGCGACCAGCAACCTGACCAACACCGCGCAGACGGTCAATTCGATTGCCTACAAGGACACCGGCGTGATCCTCAATATCACGCCGCGCGTCAACGCCAGCGGTCTCGTGCTGCTCGACATGTCCGAGGAGGTCAGCGCGCCGATTACCACGACCTCGTCCACGCTCAATTCGCCGACCATCTCGCAGCGTCGCGTGACCAGTTCGCTCGCGGTATCGGACGGCCAAACCATCGGCCTGGCGGGCCTGATCCAGGAGAATCGGCAGAACGGCACGTCCGGCCTGCCCCTGCTGAAGGATCTTCCGGTCCTGGGTTTCCTGTTCGGGTACAAGACGCAGGCAACGACCCGGACCGAGCTGATCGTGCTGATCACCCCGCATGTGATCCGCTCGCGCGAACAGGGCGATGCCGTCACGCAGGAGCTGCGCGACAAGCTGCGGCTGGCGGTCCCGGTCGTCGCCCGCCAGCGCTGATGGCGCAGCGGCGGGCCGCATCCGATCGCGGCATCGCCATCGTGGCGGCCCTCTGGGCCTCCGCCATGCTTGCCATCATGAGCCTGAGCGTGCTGCAGATCGTCCGCGCCGATGCCCGCGTGGGCCGTGGCAGCCTGGACGTCGCGGCGCTGAATGCAGTGGCGGATGCCGCGGTCAACATCACCATCCTGTCCATGCTCGGGCCGCGCGCGACGCAGCCGCCGCTGAACCGGGTACCCGTCGATGTACCGTTCGCGGGTTATACCGCGCGAGTCACCGTGCAGGACGAGGCGGGCAAGATCGACTTGAACCGGGCCAGCGATGCGGTGCTGCGCCAGCTTCTGCTGGATGCCGGTCTTGACGGCGCATCGGCGGCGGAGATCGCCGCCAGGATCATCGCCTGGCGGGGTACCGATCCGGCGGTGCAGTCCGAACCGGGCGCGCCCGGGGCGGCGGTGCACCGCCAGCTGTTCCAGTCGGTCGAGGAAGCCCAGCTGATCCCAGGGATCACGCCCGCGCTGTATGACCGCATCGCGCCGCTGCTGACGGTCTATTCGCAGACCGCGGGCATCGACCCCGCCTTTGCCGGGCTGCGCGTTCTGAACGTGTTCCGCCCGCTCGACCCCAGTGCCGATGCGGCATGGCGCCGGCTGGAGGAGCAGCGCGCCGGGCTGCGGCCGCCGGATCCCAATCCTGGGGTGGCGGTGGGGCACGCCTTCACGATCATTGCGGCGGTGGGCACGGCCACGGCGCGTGTCGTTCGGACGGCGGTCATTCGCCTGACCGGGCAGCCGCGCGCGCCGCTGCTGATCTACCGCTGGGATTGAGCCGCGCTACCTGCGGCTGCCGCCCGCGCCGCCGAACAGGCGCGCGGCTGCGCTCAGAACTTTCATCTGATACGACTGGTTTCGCCACGGGGTGTGCGAATGATAATCGCCGACGGCACGCAGCAGGTTGCCGCCTTCCTCCTGCAGATAGATCCGCATGATCGCACCGGCGGTCGCGATATTGAAGCAGGGCTGGTTGATCAGCCGGTCGCGCACCAGCGCTTCGGGCAGACGGGTGTGTTGAGCCAGTGGCGCGATCCACCGTGTATTGACCTGCATCACCCCGAGATCGGCCGAGCCGTCGGTGTTGATTTCGACCAGGCCCGCTCGACCGCCTTCGACCGCTTCGATCGAGGGCAGGACCCGCGGCGGCAAGTGGTAATAGGCGGAAACGAGTGCTATGCACGCCAGGTAGGGAAGTGCCATGCCGGCAGCCGGGTCAGCGGTTTGCGTCCAAGAAACGAGCCTAGAACGAGGGTCACTGTGATGGCAATCCGATTGCGCCGGATGCTGGCCGGACATCGCCGCGTGCGGTCCGATGCGGGCTTCACCATTCTGGAAATCCTGGTCGTCATCACCATCATCGGCCTGTTGATCGGGCTGGTGGCGCCCGCGTCGCTAAGACAGCTCGGCGGCGCCCGGAACTCGGTCGCCAAGCAGTCGATCGAGCGCCTGTCGACCGTGCTCGATCTGTACAACCTCGACATGGGATCGTACCCGAGCACCGAGCAGGGGCTGATGGCGCTGGTGCAGAAGCCGCCTGGTGCGACCAACTGGAACGGGCCCTACGTGAAGGGCGACACCGTCCCGCTCGACCCCTGGAGTCATCCTTACGTCTATCGCCGCCCGTCCGAGCGGCCCGGGAAGGATTTCGACCTGTGCTCGAACGGGCCGAACGGCGACGCGACGCAGAGCCAGCAGATCTGCAATCCGTAGCGGCGGCGGATCAGGCGAGCACCGACACGCCTCGTCCCGCAGCCGCCAGTTCCTCGGCACGCAGACAGCGTGCCATGCGGTCTGGTGCCGGGCGCCACTCCGGCGGGGTCGCGGCGCCGCAGGCGCCGATGGCGTAACGGCAGCGCGGCGCGAAGGCGCAGCCCGGCGGCAGCGCGCGCAGGTCGGGCGGCGCGCCGGCGATCGTTTCGATATCCTCGCCAGGAGCGACGTTCTCGACGCTGGAGGCGAGCAGCCCCATCGTGTAGGGGTGCAGCGGGCGTTGCAGTACCGCGGCGACCGGACCCTCCTCGACGATGCGGCCGGCATACATCACCGCGACCCGGTCGGCGATCTCGGCCGCCACGCCAAGGTCGTGGGTGACGAAGATCACCGCCATGCCGAGTTCGGCGCGCAGCCGGCGCAGCAGCAGCAGCACCTGGATCTGCACCGTGGCGTCCAGCGCCGTGGTCGGTTCGTCGGCCAGCAGCAGGCGCGGCCCACAGGACAGCGCGAGCGCGATCATCGCGCGCTGGCGCAGCCCGCCCGACAGTTCGTGCGGATAGGCGTCAAGCCGGCGCGCGGCCGAGGGCACGCCGACCAGTTCCAGCAATTCCAGGGCGCGCGCGCGTGCAGCGGCCGCGTTGCAGCGGGTATGGCGTCGCACCGTCTCGGTGATCAGCGATCCGATGGTGTAAACCGGATCGAGCGCGGTCATCGGCTCCTGGAAGATCATCGACACCAGCGCGCCCCGCATATCGCGCAGCGCGCGCGGCGACAGCGCCAGAACATCGCGTCCATCGATCTCCACCGCGCCGGTGATCCGCGTGCGGCGCTCCGGCAGCAGGCGCATCAGGGCGCGCAGCGTCACGCTCTTGCCGCTGCCGGACTCGCCGATGATGCACAGCACCTCGCCCGCCGCGAGCGTGAGGGAAACGCCGTTGACGGCGTGCACCACCACGCCGCCGGCTTGGAAGCGCACCGTCAGGTCGCGCAGTTCGGCGATGGGTGATGCGACATCGGTCATCGCGCGACCGCCGCAAGCAGGTCTGCCGGCAGGCCGCGCCCGGCGAGGCTGTGGCCGGAGTCCGGCACATGGATGAAGCAGGCACCGGCATGCGCACCGACTGCGTCACCGGCCGCGGCTTTCCCGGCCTCGGTGACCAGGGGCGGTGCCGAGGCTGTGCAGACGCCTTCGGCATAGCGGCAGCGCGGCGCGAAGCGGCAGCCCGGCGGCAGGTCGACCGGGTTCGGCGGATCGCCGCTGACCGGCAACTGCTCGATCCGCCGGGCCGGGTCCATCGACGGACGGGATGCCAGCAGCGCCTGCGTGTAGGGATGCATCGGCCGGCCGAACACCGCGCCGGCCGGACCCAGCTCGACCACCTGGCCGAGATACATCACCAGCACGCGGTGGCTGATATGGCGCACCACCGAGAGGTCGTGGCTGATGAACACGTAGGTCAGGCCGAGCTCCCGCCGCAGCCGGCTCAGCAGGTTCAGCACCTGCGCCTGCACCGATTTATCGAGTGCCGAGACCGGCTCATCGAGGATCACCATGCGCGGCCCGATGGCCAGCGCGCGGGCGATGTTGACGCGCTGCTTCTGGCCGCCGGACAGCTCGTGCGGATAGCGGTCGCCCATCAGGTCGGGGTCGAGGCTGACGTGGCGCAGCGCCTCCTCGGCACGCTGCTCGGCTGCGCGGCGGGGCTGGCCCTGGATCAGCGGCCCGAAGGCGATGCTGTCGCGGATCGGCAGGCGCGGATTGAGCGAGGCGTTGCTGTCCTGGAAAACCATCTGAACCTGGCGGCGGAAGTCGCCCAGGCTGATGCCGCTGGGGCCCTCCACCGACTCGCCGTCCAGGATCAGTTCGCCGGCGTCGCGCGGCACCAGGTGCATCAGCAGCCGCGCCAGCGTGGACTTGCCGCAGCCGGATTCGCCGACGATCCCCAGCGTCTCGCCCTTGCCGACGGCGAAGCTGATGCCGTCCACCGCGTGCACCCGCGCACCCAGCCGGCCGCCCTTGCCGCCCTTGCCGCGCAGCAGGAAATGCTTGCGCAGGTCGCGGGCGATCAGCAGCGGCTGCGCCGGTCCGCCGCGATCGAGGGCTGGCGTGTCCATCTCAGCCACGCACGTCCATCGCCGCACGCAAACCGTCGCTGAGCAGGCCGAAGGCGACCGAGGTGAGGAAGATCGCCGCCCCGGGGAGCGCGCAGACCCACGGCACGACGTAGATCGACGGCACAAGCGTGCTGAGCATCAGGCCCCAGTCGGCCGTCGGCGGCTGCACGCTCAGGCCCAGGAAGGACAGGCCGGCGGAAAGCAGGATGCTGACGCTGATCAGGCTGGAGGCATAGACCAGCACCGGCCCCAGCACGTTGCCGAGGACATGATGGCGCACGATCGCCAGTCCGCTGGCGCCGGTGGCACGCGCCGCCTCGATGTAGTCGAGGCCACGCACCTGCGCGGTCGCGGTTTCGGTGACCCGGCACATCGGCGGGATGAAAACGAGGGTAAGCGCAATCATGCCATCGACGATACCGCCGCCCATGGCGCCGGCGATGGCGACCGCCAGCAGCACGGATGGAAAGGCATAGAACACGTCCATCAACCGCATGATCACCGCGTTGGCGATGCGGCCGCCATATCCCGCGGCAACGCCGAAGGCGCCGCCGATCAGCGTGGCCAGCACCACAGGGACGACGCCCATCAGCAGTGACACGCGGCCGCCCTAGATCAACCGGCTGAGCATGTCGCGGCCGAGTTCATCGGCACCCAGCAGGTGGCCGCGATAGCCGAACGGCTTCAGCCGCGACAGGATGCTGCCCTGGTCCGGGTCGAACGGCGCCACCCAAGGCGCGAAGATGGCGGCCAGCACGATTACCGCCAGGATAGCCGCCCCCAGCATGGCCGCGGGTCGGCGCCGCAGCTTGCGCCATACGCCGCGCCAATAGCCGCCGCGGCGACGCACTGCTCGACGCGGCCGCGAAACAGCGAGCCCTCCGGCCGCTGCAGTGACGTCGCGGTCAGCCACGCCGCAGCCTTGGGTCCACCGCGACCTGCACCAGGTCGACCGCAAGGTTGCTGGCGACGAAGATCATCGCCAGCAACAGCACGGTGCCCTGCAGCAGCGGCACGTCGCGGTTCTGGATAGCGCGGCCCAGAAGGAAGCCGCTACCCGGCCAGCTGAACACCGTCTCCACCAGGATCGAGCCGCCCATCAGATAGCCGAATTGCAGCCCGACCACGGCGATCACCTGCGGCAGCGCGTTGCGCAGCACGTGGCGCGTAACGGCGCCCTCGCTCAGCCCGTTGGCGCGCAAGGTCAGCACGAAATCATGTGACAGCAGATCAAGCACCGCGGCGCGCGTGCTGCGCGCGATGATGCCGGTCGGGATGAGCGCCAGGCTGAGGGCGGGCAGCAGCATGAAACGCAGGTCGCTCCAGGCGAAGATCCCGAAGGCGCCGGCGCCGGCCGGCCCCATGCCGGTGGCCGGCAGCAGCGACCACTGCACGGCGAACAGGATCACCAGCACCACGCCGACCCAGTAGTTCGGCAGGCTGATGCCCACAACCGCGCTGCCCGAGACGAAGCGGTCCAGCAGCGCCCCCGGGTAGCGCGCCGCCGCCACCCCCATCGCATAGCCGGCCAGCAGTGCCGCCGGCACCGCCAGCGCCACCAGCCGCAGCGTGTTGACCAGCGCCAGCCCGACTTCGAGCGACACCGGCCGGCCGGTGGAGATCGAGGTGCCGAGATCCCCCGACAGGACATGCCTCAGCCAGATCGCGTATTGCACGACCAGCGGGCGGTCGAAGCCGTAGGCATGCTTGATAGCCGCGATGGTCGCCGCCGTCGCGTCGGGCGGCACCACTGTTTCCAGCGGGTCGCCCGGCGCGATGTAGACCAGCAGGAAGCACACGATGCTGACCCCGAGCGCGATCGGCAGGGCCAGCAGCGCGCGGCGGAAGGCGTTGCCCATCCCGCCGCATCACTTGGCGATATAGACGGGCGTGAGGTCCTGGAACCAGCTTTGCGCCTGCACGAAGCCCTTCACGTCGGGCGCCAGGGCGCGCGGATTGACGTCATGCGCCACCCAGATCATCACCGCCTGCGCGTTCATCAGTTCGTTCAGCTTGGTCAGCAGGACGATGCGCTTCGCCGGATCGAATTCCTGGTAGATCTGGTTGACCAGCGAGTCGACCTCCGGGTTCGAGTAATGCCCCCAGTTGCTGCCCTTGGGTGCCCACTGGCTGGTCGCGACGTGCCGGATCAGCGCATTGAACGGATCCTGCGTCTGGCGGCTGATATTGATGCCATTGATGTTCGGATACTTGTCAACGCCGGCGCGCCCGACGGCGAGCAGCGCGTTCCAGTCCATCGTGTCCAGCGTGGTGCGGAAGCCGACCGCATCGAGCTGCTGCTTGACCAACTCGTTCATCGACAGCGACTGCATCTGCCCCGATCCGGAGGTGGATATGGCGAGCGTGATGGCGCACGGGTAGCACTTGGCTTCCTTCAGCAGCGCGGTCGCCTTCGCGGCGTCATGATGGTAGGGGATCGGGTTGCCGCGATAGGGCGTGCCGGGCGGGACGGTCGAGTTCGCCTCGATCATCATGCCGTCCAGCAATTCCTTCATGTCCTTGCGATCGATCGCATAGTTGGCGGCCTGCCGCACCTTCAGATCGGTGAAGGGGCCTTTGACGAAATTGAGCTGGTACGACCAGATATGTGGATAGACATTGGTGATGATCTGCATGCCGGCCGAGCGCAGGCGCTTGATCGCGTCGGGATCCGGCGCCTCGATCCAGTTTACCTGACCCGACAGCAGCGCCGCGGTCCGCGTCGACGGATCGGGCATCGGGAACAGTTCCAGCCGGTCCTGCTTGGGGATGCGCTTCTTGTTCCAGTAGTTCGGGTTCGGCACCAGGTCCATTTCCTGATGCGGCACTTCCTTGGCGAACAGATAGGGGCCGGTGCCGGACGGCTTCGCGGCATAGGCGTTCCAGTCGTATTTCAGTTCCTTTGCGCGGCAGGGGCTGATCATCAGGACGTAGCTGATCTCATACGGAAACAGCGAGTCGACCGAATTGGTGGTGATCGCCAGCGTATGGTCGTCGATCGCCTCGGCGCTTTTGTAGTTGGTCAGGTAGGGGCCTGCCTGCGCCGCCTCGGCGGCGTAATAGGCCGGTGATTTCGGGTCCGCCAAGTGCTCGAGGTTCCACACCACGTCGCTGGCGACGAAAGGACAGCCGTCGTCCCATTTCACGCCCTGGCGCAGATCGAAGATCCAGCGGTGCTGGTCCTTCGGATCGACATGCCACGATGTCGCCAGCCCCGGCACCAGGTCGGATGCCTTGGTGGCGCTGGACAGGTCCCATTCGATCAGCGAGTCGTACAGGTTGTAGCCGACAAAGCGGTAGCCTTCGAAGCCCTGGTCGGGATTGCCCGTGGTGATCGGCAGATCGGCGGCGGTCATGCCGACCTTCAGAACTCCCTGCGCCCATGCCGGCGTGCCGGCGAGCAGCACGCCTGCGGCCAGCACGGCGCCGCTGATGGTTTGGCGAAACATTCCGGACCCTTTCCAAGTCGTCATCGTGAAACGCGGGGCCGCCAGCGCGCCACGACGCGCCGGCGAAACAGCCCGGTCCAATGGCCAGCAAACCGCATGCCAAGCGGGGCGTCCGGGCGGATCGCAGGGTGCGCCGCCAAGGCGAGCGTGGGCCACGACGCTCAGGCGGCACCCGGAGTTGCTGCTTCTTCGGTCAGCGTGCCCTCGCGCCCTATCCGCAGGCCGGCGACGCGCCGCGCCAGCCCGTCACACCCGGCGGCCCGAAGGCGGCGCGCCAGGAACAGGTGACGAGACGATGACATCCCCTGGCGGGCAGCAGGCGGCGCACAGTCGGAAACCGCTCCATGGAGGGCGACGGGACGGGCGGCCCCATCGGCCAGCCCGAGCCAGCACCCGGATCACCACCCGCGGGCCGAGGCGGACCACCGTCTCGGCGGCGAGGTCGATCAGCATGACGGCGAACACCATCGCCACGACACGCCGGCGGCGAGCCGTTACGTCGTTCTGACGCACCTGTCTCCCCCTGCCGTCATTGGGGCTTGTGTAGCAGGCTGTGCCGCCTGGCGAGGGGTGGACCCTGCCATGAACCCGGCGGTAGCATGGGCGCAGATCCAGGCTGAACTGGATCGGCCGGAGAGGTGCAGATGAACGATACCGTATCATACGATACTGGAACCGCCAGCATCCGGCCGCTCGGCGGCGCGGTCGGCGCGGAAATCGACGGTCTCGACCTGTCCGTGCCGCTGCGTGGCGATGCGCTCGCGGCGGTCCGCGCGGCACTCGCCGAATACGGCGTGGTGTTCTTCCGCGGGCAGAGCCTGACCCCCGAGCAGCACATCGCATTTGCCGAGCAATTCGCGCCGGTCAACGTCAACCGCTTCTTCGCGCATGTGCCCGGCTATCCGACGATCGCCGAGGTGCGCAAGGAACCTGGCCACACGTCCAACATCGGCGGCGGCTGGCATACCGACCATAGTTACGACGAGGCGCCGGCACTCGGCTCCATCCTCTATGCCCGCGACGTGCCGACCTCGGGCGGCGATACGCTGTTCGCCAGCATGTATGCCGCCTACGACGCGCTTTCGGCTGGATTGAAGCGAACGCTGGAAGGGCTGCGCGCCGTGCATTCCAGCCGGCATGTGTTCGGAGCGGAGGCAAAACGGTTTCAGACCAGCGACCTGAAGGACCGCTTCCTCAATGCCGACCAGGCGACGCAGGACGCCATCCATCCGGTCGTGGTGCGCCATCCCGACAGCGGGCGGAAACTGCTCTACGTCAATCCCGGCTTCACGCTGCGCTTCGAGGGCTGGACCGATGAGGAATCGAAGTCGCTGCTGGCGTTTCTCTATTCCCATGCGAGCCGGCCCGAGTTCACCTGCCGTTTCCGCTGGAAGAACGGATCGGTGGCATTCTGGGACAACCGCGCGACCTGGCATTACGCGCTCAACGACTACCAGGGCGAGCGGCGGCTGATGCACCGCATCACCCTGGAGGGCCCCCGTCTGTCATGAGCGGCTCGGCGGGCGCCCGCCTGGAACGTGCCGGCGCCCCTGGCGTCGGCGTCGAACGCCTGAGGCGGTGGCGCCGGTCGCACTGACCGCCTCCATTGCCGGGTGAAATCCGCAGCGCCCTGTGAACGGCATCACTGCGGGCGCTGATGCGCCCCGGCATGGTGTCGGCCTCGACGGCGCCGCAAACGCGGCATTGGCAGGAGGTCAGGATGCACAAGACCGTTCTTGGTGGCGTGGCGGCTCTCGCACTTCTGGCCGTCGCGACCGGCGCGCCCGGCCGACCGGTTGCGTCCGGCCGGATCGTGGCCGCCGGCATGGCATGTCCGGTCCGGATGGCGATGCTCACAACCGGGGACCGCCCGCTTCTGGTATCGGACTACACGGCAGCCACGCAGACCCGCAAACTGCTGGTGTCTGACGGGCCGCTGCCGGCTGCTGGCGTCAGGCACTGTTGAGCGCCGCCGGCGGGCCGGTCGCGGAATGCGCATACGCCTGTGAACGCGTTCACAGGCGGACGCCCGCGGCTCCGCCAGATTGCCGCCCATTCAAGAACACGCCGCGCCCGAGGCGCGCGAAGGAGGTCCTGATGGGTAAGAGCGCGCTCGCCGTGACGGCGAAACTGGAATTTCTCGCGGCCGAGGATCGGCGCGAAGCGGCCTCGGCCGACCGGGACGCGGATCGGCCATTCGCCTATGTCGAGCAGGGGATCGACGGGCCGCGGCTGATCGTCGGCAGCGTCTGCGTGCGCTGGTGGACCGCCGGCGCGCAAGCGGCCGAGGCCTGGGACATGGCACAACAGATCAACGAGGATCTTGCCATCCGGATCCGGGGCGAGCGCCCATGATCTCGGCCGGTTCCATCGCGCCCCACGCAAAGGTGGTTTCGATGGTAGCGGCGGACGGATTTGAACCGCCGACCAAGGGATTATGATTCCCCTGCTCTACCGCTGAGCTACGCCGCCGTCTTCGGAGAGGCCGGGGGAATAGCGCCCAATCCGCCGCGCCGTCAACCGCAGCGGGGGCCTCGTCGTCGCCGGTCGCGGCGGCCCCCCTTAGGTGAGCATCGGCGTCAGGTCGGGGTCCGAGGCCCGCATCGCCCGCCGGTAGGCGTCGCGCGCGCCGATGCGCTGCAGATAGGCCAGGATTGCGGGATAGGGTGCCAGATCGAGCGGCAGGAACAGCCGCATCGTGGTCAGCGAGAACACCATGATGATGTCGGCGGCGGTGAACGCCGTCCCGGCGAAATACGGCACCTCGCTCAGCCGTGCCTCGATCAGCGCGAGCACGCGATCGAGGCGCCCCTTCATCGCCACCACCACGGGATTGTCCGCCGGCAGGTCGAGCCGACGCAGGATCATGTTGCGGCCCATGTTCGGCTGCAGGTTGCCGTTGGCGAAGTGGAACCAGTAGAGGTATGGGGCAAAGTCCGGATGGTCCGGTCCCGGCGCCAGACGACCGCCGCCGTGCCGGGCGATGATGTACTCCATGATGGCGCCAAACTCCGCCAGCATCAGGTCGCCGTCGGTGATCACCGGCGCGGCACCCAGCGGATGCAGCGCGCGCAGATCGGGCGGCGACAGCATGGTGACCGGATCGCGCGTGTAGTGCTTCAGCGCATACGGGATGCCCAATTCCTCGCACAGCCAGACTATGCGCTCGGATTGCGAATGGCCGAGGTGATGAATGGTCAGCATGACGGGATCCCTTGCTCCGATCTCCATGATAAGAAAGCGCGGCTCCGGCGCAATCGGGGCATTCTCGCATCGCCGGATGATCGGATCGGAAGACGCGGATGATCGACCTGCACCTCTATCTCGCGTTCATGCTCGCCACCGCGGTGCTCATCTTGATCCCGGGGCCGAACGTGGCCCTGATCGTCTCCAACGCGGTCGCGTATGGCACTCGTTACGGACTGCTGACGGTGGCCGGGACCAGTGCCGCGATCTGCGTGCAACTCGGCTTGACGGCCCTCGGGATGACCGCGGTGCTCGGCGTGCTGGCCGCGTGGTTCGACGTGCTGCGCTGGATAGGCGTGGCCTATCTGGTCTGGCTCGGCGTGCGGCAGTGGCGGGCGCCCGCCATCGATCTGACGCAGACGCGCCCGCAGCCCCGCTCGCTGCGCGCCATCGCCGTGCGCGGTTTCCTGGTGTCGCTGACCAATCCGAAGACGCTGCTGTTCTACGGAGCGTTTTTCCCGCAGTTCGTTAGCATCGACCGACCGCTGGGGGCGCAGGTGGCGCTGCTCTGCGCGACCTTCCTGGCAATCGCGGTCGGGCTGGACAGCGTGTGGGCGCTGCTGGCGGGGCGCGCGCGCGGCGCGCTGGCGGCGCTGCCCAGGCTGCGCAACCGGCTGTCCGGCGGCCTGCTGGTCGGCGCCGGCGTGGGGCTGGCCCTCGCCCGCAAGCCGTAGGTCGCGGCAATGCTTGCCCCGGGCGAATTGCGGCGTTACGCACCCGGGGTGGATGCCGGAGGCGGACGGATGGCGGAGTCGCAGGCGCGAAGGCCGGTCATGCTGGCCATCCTGGATGGCTGGGGATGGCGGGAGGACAGTGCAGACAACGCCGTCCGCCTAGCCAGCACGCCAAATTTCACCCGGCTTTGGGAGAGCTGCCCGCACGCCTTCCTACGCACATGCGGCCAGGATGTCGGTCTGCCCGACGGCCAGATGGGCAATTCCGAGGTCGGGCACCTCAACATCGGCGCCGGGCGCGTCGTGATGCAGGACCTGCCGCGCATCGGCAATGCGATCGCCGACGGCAGCATCGCGCAGGCGCCCGCACTGGTGGCGCTGATCGACACCCTGCGCCGCAGCGGCGGCGTCTGCCATCTGATCGGCCTCGTCTCCCCCGGCGGGGTGCACTCCCATCAGGATCATGCGGTGGCACTCGCGCGCATCCTGACGGCGGCGGACATCCGCGTGATGGTGCATGCCTTCACCGACGGGCGCGACACGCCGCCACGCTCGGGTGGCGAGGACCTTGCCCGGCTGCGCCGCGCGCTGCCCGAGCAGGTCCGCATCATGAGCGTCTGCGGCCGCTACTACGCGATGGACCGCGACAGGCGCTGGGACCGTGTGGCGAAGGCCTACCACGCCATCGTCGATGCCGAGGGACCGCATTACGCCGATGCCGCGTCCGTCGTCGACGACGCCTATGGCAGCGGCGTGACCGACGAATTCGTCGTGCCATCCTGCGTCAACGGCTATCGCGGCATGCAGGACGGCGACGCGCTGCTGTGCTTCAACTTCCGCGCCGACCGGGTGCGGGAGATCCTGGCCGCCCTGCTCGACCCGGACTTCGACGGCTTCCCGCGCGCGCGATCCCCGAAGTTCGCCGCCGCGGTCGGGATGACGCAGCTACAGCGACGAGCTCGACCGCTTCCTGGACGCGCTGTTTCCGCCGCAGACCATGATCCAGCATGCTGGGCGAGGTGGTCGCCGCGGCCGGGCGCACGCAGCTGCGCATGGCGGAGACCGAGAAATATCCGCACGTCACCTACTTCCTCAACGGCGGGCGAGGAAGCGGTGCTGCCCGGCGAGGACCGCATCATGGTGCCATCGCCGAAGGTCGCCACCTACGACCTGCAACCGGAAATGTCGGCGCCGGAGCTGACCGACAAGGCGGTGGCGGCGATCGGCTCGGGCACCTACGACCTGATCGTGCTGAATTTCGCCAACCCCGACATGGTCGGCCATACCGGCAGCCTGCCGGCGGCGATCCGGGCGGTGGAGACCGTGGATGCCTGCCTCGGCCGCATCGCCGATGCGGTCGCCGCGCAGGGCGGCGCCCTGCTGGTCACCGCCGATCACGGCAATTGCGAGATGATGCGCGACCCGGAAACCGGCGGCCCGCACACCGCGCACACGCTCAACCCGGTGCCGGTGCTGCTGATGGGCGGCCCGGGTGCCGCCCTGGACGACGGGCGGCTGGCCGATGTCGCGCCGACGCTGCTTGCGCTGATGGGCCTGCCGCAGCCCGACGGAGATGACCGGCACTCCCCTGCTGCACGGCGCCGCAAGGCGACCGGATGCGGCGCACGCTGCCGCGTAAGACGGAACGGCCAGGGGCCATTCGCCGGCGGCTCCGCCGCGCCGTCCTCGCCCTGCTCGCCTTGTTGCCGCTCGCCGCGGCGCCGGACCCCGACGCGGCCCGCCAGCAGATGCAGGACGCCGAGCGTGCCCGCGCCGCCGAGCTGGCGCGGCAGAAGGGGGCGGCAGCACGCGCGGCGGCGGCGGTGGCCGAGGAGCAGCGCCTGAGCGCCCAGCGTGTCGCCGCGGCTGCAGCGGCTGCGCCAGGCCGAGGACGCTACGGAAGCGGTGGCGACCCGCATGGCGGCCCTCGCACAGCGCCGCGCGGATGCCGAGGCGAAGCTGCGCCGAGCGGGCCGAAGCGATGGCGCCGCTGCTGCCGTTGATCGAGCGGATGTCGCTGTATCCCGCCGAGACCCTGCTGGCGGTCCCCGCCAGCCCCGAAGAGACGCTGCGCGGGATGCTGGTGCTGCAGGGCATCGCGCACCAGCTGGAGACCGAGGCGGAGGCGCTGCGGCGCCGAGCAGGCGGCGCTGCGACGCCGCGACGGCGGCGCTGCGGGCCGAGGCGCCGAAACTGGCGGCGGCCGAAACTGTGCAGGCCGGTCTCGCGGCCGAGCTCGACCGGCAGATCGCCGCGGCACAGGCCGATCGGCGCGTGGCCTCGGATGAGGCGACGGCGGCGGCGCGGCGCGCGGCCGAGGATGCGGCGCGCGCCGAATTCGCTGCGCGGCGCGATCGCGGAGCATCGAAGCCGCCCGCCGTGCCGCCGAGGCGCAGGCGCGGCGGGACGAGGCAAAGGCGGCGCGCGACCGGCAGGCGACGGCCGCCGTGGCGGCGCAGCAGCGGCAGGAGGCGCTGGCGCGGCCGACCGGCGCGGGGACGATCCCGGCGGCGGCCCGCCCGGGCGGCCAGCTGACCGCCCCGGTGGCCGGCACGATCGTCCGCGCCTGGGGCGAGCCGACGGATGCCGGGCCGGCAACCGGCATCTCCTACCAGGCGGCGCCGAATGCCCGGGTGGTGTCGCCCTGCGGCGGGCGCGTGGTGTTCGCCGCACCCTTCCGCAGCTACGGCAACCTGATGATCGTCGATTGCGGCGGCGGCTACCACGCCGTGCTGGCGGGCATGGATCGCCTCGACACCGCGGTCGGGCAGCCGCGTGGCGATGGGCGAGCCGGTGGGCGTGATGCCGGGCTGGGACCCCGCGATCCCGGGCAAGCGTCCGGCCCTCTATGTCGAGCTGCGAAAGGGCGGCGAGCCGATCAATCCGGCGCCCTGGCTGAAGGCCAGCGGATGAGGTTTCGGCCGCAAGCCAGTGCATGAGGTTTCGCCCGGCTGACGAAGGCGTAAGAATTGAGCACTGGACGGACCCCCATCGCCCCGAGATGATGCATGAACCATTTTCGGGCAGACTGGTCCCCAGGGCGCGCGTGCCCCGGATCACCAAGCACGACCGGGCCCGATGACATTGCCGGCCGGACCGGCGCGAGAGGAATAAAATCGAATGGACTTCCGCCCAAGGCGTTACCGCACCGGCCTGCTGCTCGGCACGGCCTTCGTGGCCGGCATCCTGGCCGGCCCCGTCACCGGCCTGATCGGCCAGCATGCCAGGATGCCCTTCGGCATCGACGCCGCGCTGGCGCAGGACGCCGGGGCGAACGGCGCCAACAGCCGGGCGGAGACCTACCGGCTGCTGACCCTGTTCGGCGACGTGTTCGAGCGGGTGCGCGCCGAATACGTCGAGCCGGTGAACGACAAGGAGCTGGTCGAGAACGCCATCAACGGCATGCTGACCGGCCTCGATCCGCACAGCACCTACATGAACGCCAAGGCGTTCCGCGACATGCAGGTGCAGACCAAGGGCGAGTTCGGCGGCCTCGGCATCGAGGTCACGCAGGAGAACGGCTTCATCAAGGTGATCAGCCCGATCGACGACACGCCGGCGGCCAAGGCCGGCATCAAGTCGGGCGACCTGATCACCGCGCTCGACGGCAAGACGGTGCAGGGCCTGTCGCTGAACGACGCGGTCGACCAGATGCGCGGCCCGCCGAACTCCAAGATCACGCTGACCATCAAGCGCGACGGCATCGACAAGCCGATCGAGCTGACGATGACTGCGCGAGGTCATCAAGATCCAGGTGGTCAAGGACCGGCTGGAGCCGCGACGATATCGGCTATATCCGGCTGACGCAGTTCACCGAGCAGGCCGACAGCGGACTGCGCAAGGCGATCGCGCAGCTCAAGCAGCAGGCCGGCGGCAAGCTGCACGGCGCTGATCCTCGACCTGCGCAACAATCCGGGCGGCCTGCTCGACCAGGCGGTCGCGGTGGCCGAGCGACTTCATCGACGCAGGGCGAGATCGTCTCCACCCGCGCCCGCCACCCCGAGGACAGCCAGCGCTGGGACGCCAAGGGCGACGACATCATCGCCGGGCGTGCCGCATGGTGGTGCTGATCAACGGCGGCTCGGCCTCGGCCAGCGAGATCGTCGCCGGCGCCCTGCAGGACCACCGCCGCGCGGTGCTGCTGGGCACGCCGCAGCTTCGGCAAGGGCTCGGTGCAGACCGTCATCCCGCTGCCCGGCAACGGCGCGATGCGGCTGACCACGGCGCGCTACTACACGCCGTCCGGGCCGCTCGATCCAGGGCCTCGGCATCACGCCGGACGTCAAGGTGCGCGAGCTCGCGCGACGAGCCAGCCGCATTTCGGGCCGGAGCGCGAGGCCGACCTGAACCACGTGCTGCACCAACGAGCGGCGGCACGCCGCAATCGGCGCCGCCGCCGCGCACCGATCTGCCGCCGATCGCCAAGGAGATCCCGGACAAGCCGCCCGGCGGACTTCCCGGCCTTCGATCCGGCCAAGCCGGACACCACCGACTTCCAGTTGCAGGAGGCGCTGGTGCTGGCCAAGGCGATGGCAGCGCAGAAGAAGGACGCGCAAGCGAACTGACGCCGGATGCGCGGCTCCGGCTGGCGCGGGCTGGCGGTCTTCTGGACCGTCATCCTGCTGTTCGTCGCCGTCGGCGCCGCCACCCTGCAATCGCTTGGGCCGCCGCGCGGCAAGGCGGTCCCACCGCCCCAGTCCGCCGCGTCCCCCGCCGCGTCGCCGGCACCGAACCCAGCGGCCGCCGCCGCCGCGCCGAAGGATGCCGCGCTGGCGGCGCTGGCCCCGGGGCGCGGCACGCCCGGCCCGATCGCCGATCCCGATCCGTCGCTGCTCGAGCCCGCGCGCGCCGGTGGCGGAGCGATGCTGCCGCGGCTGGACGAGACCGGCCGCGGACCGATGCAGGCCTATGCGCGCGGCTTCGACCCGACGACGCTGCGGCCGCGCATCGGCCTGATCGTCGCCGGCATTGGCGCCACCGAGGCCGACAGCCAGGACGCGGTCCGCACGCTGCCCGGTGCGGTGACTCTGGCGATCTCACCCTACGCGCTGCGGCCGACCCGGCTGCTGGAGGCGGCGCGCATCGCCGGCCATGAATACCTGCTGTCGCTGCCGATGGAATCCAGCAACGACAACGGCAGCGATGCCGGCGACCATGCGCTGACCACCGGCGGCACCACCCGCGCAGAACGCCGACCGGCTGGACTGGCTGCTGTCGCGCCTGCAGGGCTATGCGGGAGTCACCGACGCGTTCGGACGGCTGCGCGGCGACCGCTTCGCCGCCAATGCCGCGCTGATGGCGCCGGTCGTGCACACCCTCGCCGCGCGCGGCCTGTTCTATGTCGAGGCCCGGCCGGGCGCGCCGCTGCCGCCCGGCCTGTGGGCGGCCGACGTGGACCTCGTGGTGGATGAGCCGGCCGTGCGCAGCGAGATCGACGCCAAGCTGGCCCGGCTTGAAGATCTCGCCCGCCAGCACGGCGCGTCGCTCGGGCTGGCGGACATGCCGCGGGCCGTCACGGTCGGTCGCATCGCCGATTGGGCCAACACGCTGGCGGCGAAGGGCCTTGTATTGGCGCCGGCCAGTGCGCTGATGACGCTGCAGCCGGGCGCCGCCGGGCGCGCCGCCGTCACGGGAGCGAGCAAGTGAAAACCCCGATCAATCCGCGCCATGCGGATCTGCCCTACCGTCCGAATGTCGGCGCGGTGCTGTTCAACGCCGACGGGCTGATCTTCGTCGCGCGCCGAGCCAACTTCCCCAATGCCGAAGGTCCCGCCGGCGGCTGGCAGCTGCCGCAGGGCGGCATCGACGCTGACGAGGACCCGCAGGGCGCGGTGCTGCGCGAACTGGCCGAGGAAATCGGCACCGACCGCGCCGTCATCATCGGCGAGCACCCGGACTGGCTCACATATGACCTGCCGCCCGAGCTGCTCGGCGTCGCACTCAAAGGCCGCTACCGCGGCCAGCGCCAGCGTTGGTTCGCGCTGCGCTTCACCGGCACCGACGCAGATATCCGGCTGGATGCCGACCCGCATCCCGAATTCGATGCCTGGCGCTGGGCACGGCTCGAGGAACTGCCGGCGCTGGCGGTGCCGTTCAAGCGGGCGATCTATGTCGAGCTGGCGCTGTCATTCGCGCGCTTCGCGGCACCGTGAAGGGCTGATCGGCCGCCGCCAACCCTCACCCGCGCCGCGCGGCGCATTGCGGGAGAGGGGGCATGGGGCGACCGGTCAGACGGCGCGGGAGTGATTGGCGACCACGTCGGCACCGGCACCCTCGGCGTCGGCCAGGATGCGGTGCGCGGTAGGCTGCAGGTGCTCGCGCGAGCCAGGCTGATGTCCCTTGACCGCCGCCTGCGACGCCTGCGCGGCACCCAGGCCGAGTATGGTCATCGCCGCCAATGCCACAATGAAATGACGCATCTTCAGTCTCCGTGTCCACGGTGGCCGCTTGAGTGCGGACCTTGACCTGTGGTGACCGGAACATGATCTTCCCCATACCTGGATTTAATGTCGGCATGGTCGATAGGACATTTGCGTAAAACGGTGAGATCGGGACGCATCCGTTGGACCTCCTGACCGCGCTGCAGAGCTTCGTGCGCGTGGTCGATACCGGGTCATTCTCTGCCGTGGCGCGGGAGGCACGCACCAGCCAGTCCACCATCACCCGCCAGGTGGGCCAGCTGGAGGACCATTTCGGCGTCCGCCTGCTGCACCGCACGACGCGACGGCTGAGCCTGACGCATGACGGGCAGGACCTGCTGGTCCATGCGCGCCACCTGCTGGAGACGGCGCAGGGGATGGAGGCGGCGCTGGGGCGGCACAGCAGCGCCCCTGTCGGGCATGTCCGCTTCGGCACCTCGGTCGCGTTCGGGCTGTTCATCGCCCCACGTCTGCCGGCGCTGTTCGCGCGCCATCCGGGCCTGTCGGTCGAGCTGGTCATGCGCGACGGGCCAATCGACATGATCGAGGAGCGGCTGGATCTGGCAACGCAGCCCGGGCCGCCGCCGGACCTGAGCCTCGTCGGCCGGCAGGTCGGCATGTATGGGCGTATCGCGGTCGCTTCTCCGGCCTATCTCGCCCTGCGCGGGGAGCCTGACCACCCGGCCGCCCTGACCGGGCATGAATGCCTGGTGCATGCGCGCGTCCCGGATGCCGCCGACTGGCCCTTCGCGGGACCGGACGGCCCGTTCACCGTGACGGTGGCGGGCGCCTTCAGCGCCAATGACAGCGCCGCGGTCCACCTTGCCGCGCTGTCAGGCCAGGGTATCGCCATGGTGCCGGAAATCCAGGTCTGGGACGATGTGCGTCACGGCCGGCTGGTGCCGGTGCTGAAGGACTGGGCGGCACCTCGCATCCCGGCCTTCCTGGTCTATCCCTCGCGACGCAACCTCGCCCCGCGCACCCGCGTGGTCATCGACTTTCTGGTCGATCAGTCGCGCCGGCTGCGCGAGGAGATGGCCGGCTAGCCGCGTTCTCCGCCCGGCCCGGCTTCTCCGGCAGTCTGGCACCCTCGGTCGCCGCCGTGGCGCGGGCCTGGGCGCGGGCGTCGTTGGCCTTCTCGGCCGCAGTGCGGCCATGGCGCACGCGGTTCTGCTGCGCCGCATCGGCCGCTTCGGCCCGCTGCCTCGCCTTCTTCACGCGCCTGAGGTTGACGATCTCGCCCATGTCGCCATCCTGAAGGCCGAAACAGCGACACGCAACGCGGGGAGGATGCCATGGGCAAGACGATCGAACTGAAGGCCGCCGACGGCCACACGCTTTCGGCCTATACCGCCGGCAGCCCGGACGCGAAGGCGGGGATCGTGGTGATCCAGGAAATCTTCGGCGTGAACCATCACATCCGCGACATGGCGGACCGCTACGCCGCGGCGGGCTACGCAGTGATCGCGCCGGCCCTGTTCGACCGCGCCGAGCGCGGTGTGGAGCTGGGCTACACGCAGGACGACGTCGCCCGCGGCCGCGACTATCGCATGAAGCTGGACGACAAGGGCGTGATGGCGGATGTCGAGGCGGCGGCCAAGCACCTGGGTGCGAAGAAGCTGGGCATCGTTGGCTATTGCTTCGGCGGCACCGTGGCATTCTGGGGGGCGACGCGGACGCACAGCTTCGCTGCCGCATCGGGCTGGTACGGCGGAGGCATCGCCGGCACCCGCGATGAGAAGCCGAACTGCCCGGTGCAGCTGCATTTCGGCGAAAAGGATGCCTCGATCCCAATGAGCGACGTGGATGCGATCCGCGGCGCGCAGCCGAAGGCGGAAATCTACGTCTACAACGGCGCCGGCCATGGTTTCGGCTGCAATGAGCGCGGCAGCTTCAGCCAGCCGGACTACGACCTGGCGCAGGAGCGCACGCTGGCCTTCTTCGCAAAGCACCTCGCCTGATCGTCTGACCCAGCCCGCCTTCGCGCCCCTCGTCCAACCCGCGCAGCGCCCCCTCTCCCGCTCGCGGGGGAGGGCGCTTGCTTCTCCCTCTCCCGCTTGCGGGAGAGGGCCGGGGTGAGGGTGGAAAGGAACGGCGAACCGCCAGCGGAGGGAAACGGCCGGAAACCTCAGGGCTTGCCCTGGAGCGTCCCCTGCGGCGGTCCCAGGGGCGGCCCCAGGGGCGGTCCCAGGGGCGGCGGTTGCCCGTTGGGCGGCCGCGACGCGCCGGCCGGGCGCAACTCGGCATGCAGCCCCAGCACCTCGCTCGACCAGGGTGCCAGGTTCGGCACGATGCCCTGGTCGTGGCACAGCTCGGCGACGATGCCGGCGATCGTGCGGGCGCCGAACTGCGCCTCGATCTCGGGGTCATCCAGCCGCTCCTCGATCGCGCTCAGCGCCTTGTCGGCGCGGTGCGCCTCGACGCTGGCCAGCGAGCCCTTGACGATGCGGCGGACCAGGTCCTTCTCGGGGCGCAGCGGATCGGTCGCGGCCTTCTCGCGGCGCTCCCGTTCGATCCTGGCGAGCCCCCGCCGCTTGCGCGCCTCGGCGGCGATGCGGACCTCGATCGCGATGCCTTGCCGCACGGCATTGAGCACCTGCAGGAACAGCGCGACGTCCTTGGCGGCGACGAAGCCCGGCGGCTTCACGGGCGCCCCGGCCCCTGTCCCGTCCCCGGTCCCTGCCTGCGCCGGCGCGGGCGGATCGCTGAAGGCCTGCGCGACCAGCGCCCGGCCGAACCGCGCCCCACCGCGCAGCAGATCGCGCAGATCCTGCAGCTGCTCGGCCTCCCGCGCCGCGTCCGCCGCCGCGGCGGCGGCGTCCGGGTCGGCGGCCTCGTCCGCGGCAGTCGGGGCTGCCGTCGGACCGGCCTGGGGTGAAGCGGTTGCGTCCATGGCGTCGATATGAACGAAACAAGAACACACGTCAAGGAATTTCAACCCATCCGTTCATAACAGACCGGACGGATTTCCTTTCTCCGCTTGCAAGGCGACGTATCGGGCAGCCCGATCCATGCTGGTCTCGGCATGGCCTGACTTGATCGGGCCACCCAGGTCGCATCGCGATCGCAGGCTGCGCCTCGCTGCCTCACCCCGCCGCCCTAATGCTCTGCCAATTCCCGGTCCAGTTCAGCCGCCAGACGAAAAAAACGGCGGCGGACCTCGGCCGAGTATGGGTTCGCGCGCTCGATCGCCATGAACACCTCCGGGGCGTCGTAGCGCACCATCTCCACCCCGCGCATCAGCGCATCGAAGCTCGCCGTGGTCAGCCGCGTCGGCAGCGGCTCCATGCTCACCAGCACCTTGGCGATCAGGTGCGTCAGCCCCTGCACCGTCGCCGCCTCCTGGTCATGCGTCTCGGGCGTGGTGACATAGACCTGCAGGCGCAGCGCCCGGCGCAGGAAGGCGGCGACGCGGTAGGCGACGCGGCCACGGATCGGGCAGACCGCGATCTTCAGCCCGGCGATGCCGTCGCGGGCACTCTGCGGGCCGAACAGCGGATGCGTGCCGACGATGTCGACATGGTCGGGCAGCAGCCGCCGCATCGCCTCGGCCGGCCGCACTTTCACCGAGCCGACATCCAGCACCAGCGCGCCCGGCAGCAGATGCGGGCGGATCGCGGCGATCACCTCGGCGATCCGATCGACCGGCATCGCCAGCACCACGATCGGGCAGCGCGCCACGGTGGCGATGTCGGTCAGCGTGACGCCGGGCGCCGGCGCCGCCGTGCCGGGGTCGTAGGCATACAGCGCGAAATGCGGCGCAAGATGCGTGGCCATCAGCCGCCCGAAGGCGCCGAAGCCGACTATTCCGAGATCGGGCATTTCGCAGACACTCCGAAGGCGCTGCGAAGGACGACGGCCTGCCTTCAGTGGTTCAACCGCCGGCGACGCAGCGGTTGAAAGATGACAAGCCCATCCCGCCGCTATGCGAAGGCGGGATAATACAGTCCGGTGCGGGGCAGGATCGCGCGCATCGGCGCGATAAAGCCGAAGCGCCCGTCAGTGTCAACACTCAGCGCCCGCGCTGCTGCCGCCGTTCGTACGCCTGCGCCAGCATCGTGCTGGGGAACAGCATGGCGAAATAGACCAGCGCCACCACCGTGTACACCTCCAGCGGCCGATACGTGTCGGCGGTGATCAGCGTGCCCTGGTACAGCAGGTCCGGCACCGCGATGGTGGAGACCAGGGATGTGTTCTTCAGCTGCGTGATCGACTGGTTGACGAAGGGCGGCACCATCCGCCGGATCGCCTGCGGCAGGATCACGAAGCGCATCATGTGCCAGCGGCGCAGGCCCAGCGCGCGCGCAGCGTCCCATTGGCCGGCCTCGATCGATACGATTCCACCACGGAATATCTCGGCATAGAACGCGCCGGTGTACAGCGACAGCACCGCCATCGCCGCCACCGTCGCCGGGATCTGGATGTTCACGATCACCGGCAGCGCGTAGTAGAACCAGATGATCTGCACCAGCAGCGGCGTGCAGCGGAACGCCTCGATCAACGCCACCAGCGGCACGTTCACCAGCCACGACTTCGACAGCCTGCCCATGCCCACCGTCAGCCCGATGATCAGGCCGAAGAAGATCGAGCCGACGGTGTAGGCCAGCGTGACCACCACGCCGCGCTCGAACAGCACGACGTAGCGCAGCAGGAAGCTGAAGTCCCACTGGTAGTGCATTCAGACTGGTTTCAATACCAACGTTTCCGTCATCGCGACCCGATCTAGAAGGTCAGCTCCGGGGGTACCTGGTCGGGCTTCACGCCGACCAGTGCCAGGCCGCCCAGCAGCCAGTCGCGGATCTGGCCGATGCCGCGGTTGTAGTCGAGCCATGCGTTCAGGACGTCGGCGAACTTCGTGTCGGGCTCACGCTGGATGCCAAGGCAACTCGGCAGCGCCACCAGCGGATTGCTCAGCAGGTGGTACGATCCCAGGCTCGGGTTCTTGCCGATCGAGGACAGCCCCAGGATCGCCGCCTGGATCACCACGTCCACTCGGCCCGATTGCAGCGCCAGGATGCAGTCGTCGCGCGTCTTGAAGCCGACATGCTGGGCCTTCGGCGCGAACCGCTTCGCCACGGTCTCGTGCAGCGAGCCGATGTCGTAGGCGACGCGCAGGTCGGGCTTGTCGATGTCGGCCCAGGTCTTCGGCTCCAGCCCGGGCTTCGCCAGGCAGCCGAAGGGATGGATGATCATCGGATGGGTGAAGCCGATCGCCAGCGCCCGCGCCGGCGTCGGGTTCAGCGCGAACGCCAGGTCCACCTTGTTCGACTGCAGGTCCAGCACCGAGTTGCCGTAGGTCGATTCGACATATGCAAGATCGGCGTTGAAGAACTTCGCCAGGTCCTTGGCCATGTCGATGGCGGCACCGCTCCAGGCGCCGGTGGTGATGTCCTTCTGGAAATACGGCAACTCCCCGGGCAGTGCGGCGATGCGCAGCGTCTTGGTGCGGGTGATGCGGTCGTAGGTGCTCTCGCCCGCACCCTGGGCATGCGCCGACGGCGTCATCGCCGCCACCGGAAGCAGTGCGGCGCCGATCCCGGCGCCAATACCGGCCAGGCCGCGCCGGCCCAGTGTATTCGTCATCGTGTGTCCCTCCTCATTGCGCGCCAACGATGCGGCGCCACCCTACATCCCCAGATACGCGCGCCGCACCCCCGCATCGGCCAGGATGTCGGCGGCGGCACCCGACAGCACGATCCGGCCGGTCTGCAGCACATACGCGCGGTCGGCGATCGCCAGCGCCTCCGACCAGCCGCTGCTCGACCAGCAGGATCGTCGTGCCCAGGTCGCGGATGCGCGTGATCGCCTCCAGGATGTCGTCCACCAGCTTGGGCATGATGCCCTGGCTCGGCTCGTCCAGCATCAGCAGCCGCGGCTTGGTCATCAGCGCCCGCCCGATCGCCAGCATCTGCTGCTCGCCGCCCGACAGCGTCTCGGCGCGCTGCGGCAGTCGCTCCTGCAGCCGCGGGAACAGGGTGAACACCAGATCGAGCGGCGCGAAGCGGTCCGCCTCGCCGCGCCGCGCATAGGCGCCCAGGCGCAGATTGTCCTCCACCGACAGGCGCGGGAACAGCCGCCGCCCCTCCGGCACCAGCCCCACCCCCATGCGGCAGATCCGGTGCGGCGGCAGGCGCGCCAGGCTGGCGCCCTCAAGGCTGATCGCCCCCTGGCTCGGCACCTGCCCGGCGATGCTTTTCAGCAGCGTGCTCTTGCCGGCGCCGTTGGCGCCGACCACGGCGACGATCTCGCCGGCCGCCACCTCCATCGTGACGCCCTGCAGCGCCTTCAGGCCGCGATAGGCGGCGGAAACCGCCTCAAGCCGCAGCATAGCGGTCGCCCAGATAGGCCCGGATCACCTCGGGGTTGCGTACCACCTCGCTGGGCAGGCCGACGGTCAGCACGCGGCCCAGATTGAGCACCACGGCGCGGTCGATCAGCGGCAGCAGCACCTCCATCACGTGCTCGACCATGATCACGGTGATGCCGCGGTCGCGCACCGCGCGGATCAGCGCGACGCCGCTCTGCGCCTCGGTGGGCGTCAGGCCGGTCAGCATCTCGTCCAGCAGCAGCAGGCGGGGCTCGGTCGCCAGCGCGCGCGCCACCTCCAGCCGGCGCTTCTCGGCCGGCGACAGCGACGCCGCCTGGGTGTCGGCGCGCGACGCCAGGCCGGTGAATTCCAGCACGTCCATCGCACGCGCCATCGCCACGCGGGCGCGGCCGTGGCGGGCGAAGGCGCCGACCATGACGTTCTCCAGCACGCTCATCGAATCGAAGCTGCGCACCACCTGGAAGGTGCGGGCGATGCCGCGCAGCGCGCAGGCCTCGGGCGGCAGGCCGGAAATCCGCTCGCCGTCCAATCGGATCTCCCCGGCATCCGGCACCACCGCCCCGGCGATGCTGTTGAACAGGCTGGTCTTGCCCGCACCGTTCGGTCCGATCAGGCCCAGGATCTCGCCGTCGTGCACATCGAAGCTGATCTCGACATTGGCGGCCACGCCGCCGAACGCCTTGCTGACCCGGTCGACCTCCAGGCGGGCGACCCCAGGCTTGGCGACCTCACGCCGTTGGGACATCGCTCCGCCTCCCCGGCAGGCGGAGCAGGCTGGACAGCCCCTGCGGGCGCAGCAGGGCGACCAGCACGATCAGCCCGCCATAGATCATCAGATCGACGCCGCTGCCCGAGCCGCCGAGATAGGACCGCGACACCTCCGACAGCGGGATCAGCACCGCCGCGCCGACCAGCGGTCCCCACAGCGTGCCCACGCCGCCGAGCACCGCGGGCAGCGGGATCAGGATGGAAAGCTGGCTGCTCATCACGCTGTCGGGATCGATATAGCCGACATACTGGGCATAGATCGCGCCGCCGATGCCGGTCAGGAATCCGCTGATCGCCGCCGCCGCCATCTTCGATGGGAAGATGCGCACCGCCAGGCTGCGCGCCGCCAGCGGGTCGTCCTTCACGGCGCGCCACACGAAACCCCAGCGTGAGCCCTCGACCAGCCACGCCACCAGCCACGCCACCGCGGCGAAGCCCAGCACCAGGAAATGGAACGGCAGCTTGGCGGTGCGGAACTGCATGTCACAGCCAGGAATCGCCCAGCGCACTGTTGAACGGGATGGTGATGCCGGTATCGGCGCCGACGAAGTCCCAGTTCAGAAAAAGCAGGTAGCCGATCTCGCCCACCACCACCGTGGCGATGGCGTAATAATGGCCCGACAGGCGGAAGCACGGCCAGCCGACCAGCAGCGACACCAGGGCCGCCACCGCCCCGCCCGCCAGCATCCCGATGCCCGGTGGTATATTCAGCCGCGTCAGCAGCATCGCGCTGACATAGGCGCCGACGCCGAAATACAGACCATGGCCCAGCGAGATCTGCCCGCAATACCCGTCCGATGACGTTCCATGCCTGGGCCAGGCCCGCGTACAGGATGGTGATGATGATCAGGTTGCGGGTGTAAACATCGTGGATCGGCAGCGGCAGCACGCACAGGACTGCAAGCACCACGGCGCCGATCAGCAGCTCGCGGCGGCGGCGGCGGACGATCCCGGTCTCGCTCGTCTGCATGACTAGAGCTTCCCGAACAGGCCGCGCGGGCGGAACATCAGCACCAGCAGATAGATGCCGAACACGCCGACCTGCTTCAGCGAGGGATCGAAGAACAGCGCCGTCAGTGCCTCGGTCTCACCGATCAGCAGCCCCGCCACCAGCGCGCCCAGCAGGCTGCCGAATCCGCCCAGCGCGACGGTGACATAGGCGATCAGCGCGAAGTTGGCGCCGACATTGGGCGAGACGTAGTAGAAGCTCGCCAGCATCGTGCCGGCCACGCCCACGGTCGCGGTGCCCAGGCCCCAGCCCAGCGCGAAGATGCGGTCGCGGTCGATGCCGATCAGCGCCACCGCGTCGCGATCCTCGCGCGTCGCCTCCAACGCGCGGCCGAACTCGGTGCGCGCGATTGCCAGCAGGCCGCCGAAGGCCAGCAGGCACACCAGCGCGGCGGCGAGCTGCGGCGGCGGGCAGGAACACGCCGGCGATCTCCAGCTTGCGGCTGCTCAGCCACGAGGCGTTGATGCTCTTGAACTGGCCGGAAAACACGAACTGCGCAGCACCGCGGATCAGGATCGCCAGGCCGAAGGTGACGAAGATCTGCACCATGCCGCGGTTGAACCGCACCGACAGCGCGCGCTGGATCAGCAGCCGGTAAACCACGACCCCCAGCCCGAACAGCAGCAGCGCCACCACCGGGATCAGCAGCAGCGGATCGAGGCCGGTCGCCTGCCACAGCACGAACGCCGCGTACATCGCGAGCATCAGCATCTCGCCATGCGCGAAGTTCACCACGTCCATCAGCCCGAAGATCAGCGACAGCCCGGCGGCGACCAGCGCGTAGATCAGCCCCATCAGCAGGCCGCCCACCGCGACCTGCGCGAACAGCGCGACGCTCATCGCGCCACGCCGCCCTTACCCGACCCGCCCCCGCCGCCGGCGGGAGCGGGTCTGGTCAGGCCGAGCGGCGCTGCTCCCTTGCCCGCGTGCGGGAAAGGGCCGGGGTGAGGGCGAGCCAAGCGAGGGCTCTCAGTGCCCCAGATTCCAGATCGCCGGCGCGGCGGCGACGTCGAACGGATAGATCGTCACGTAGTGGCCGCCCTGGATCTGCTGGATCACCGGCGTCGCCTCGATGTTCTGGCCGGTCGCGTCGAACTTCACGCCCTTCCATGGCACGATCAGCTGATCGCCCGGCACGTCGGTCGCGACCAGCGCCTTGCGGATCGCCTGCTCGGGTCGGTCGAGCCGGCGCGGTTGATCGCGTCCGCCAGCACCTCCACCGCCGTCACCTGCCGCGCGGTGTTGTCGTTCAGGTCCTTGCCGGCCTTGGCCTTGAACAGCGCATTCACCGTCGGGATCGCCGGGCGCGACTTCACGGCATCGAGCGCGAAGGACGAGCGGCTCATCACGCCCTCGGCCAGCTTGCCCACGGCGGTGATGAAGGCCTGCTCCTGGAAGCCCGCCGCCTGCGCCATGATCGCCTTCGGCTTGTAGCCGATCTCGTCCATCGACTTGACCAGCAGGATCGCGTCGTTGGTATAGCTCGACGGCATCACCACGTCGGCATTCGCCGCCTTCAGCCGCTCGGCCTCGGCCGACAGCGACGGCGAATTGGCGCGGTAACGCAGATCGGCTGCCACCGTGATGCCGTCCTGTGCGGCCAGCTTTTTCTGCACCGCCGCGGAACCCGTGCCGAAGATCGAATCCTCATAGATCAGCGCGACCGACTTCACCGTGCTGGCCGGTCTTGTCGCCGATCGCCTTGTAGAAGTCGAACATCGCCTGGGTGAAGTTCTCGTCGGTGGGCGAGGTGCGGAAGAACCATTTCAGCCCGCGCCGGCTCAGGTCGGGGGCCGAGTTGTCCATCGAGATGTACGGCACCTGGTAGCGTTCGGCGACCTGGCTGATCGTCACCGCGGTGGCCGAGGTGTAGCTGCCGATCAGCGCCACCACGTGATCCTGCGTGATCAGGCGCTCCGCCTCGGCGCGCGCCTTCTGCGGATCGTTCTGGTGGTCGGCGAAGATCACCTTGATCTTGGCGCCGCCCAGCGCGGGCAGGCCGCCGCCCTTGCCCATCAGGATCGGAATCGGCGCGTGCTGGCCGTTGATGATGTCGCAGATCGTATCCACCGCCGCCTTGGCGTCGGCGCCGATCGGGGCGGCGTTGCCGGTCATCGGATAGACCGCGCCGATCAGGATGTCCTGAGCGGCACGGCTTTGCGGGACGCCGAACAGCAGCGTGATCGCTACCAGCGCCGAGGCCAGTCGAAGCATGGCGATTCCTTGTCATGGTGGGGTCTGTCGCGACCCGTCAGGGGCGTAGGGTCTCTAGCACGCCATGTGCCAGCCCATGGGAATCGTTGCACCGGACGCGCAATCAGCCGCCCGGTCGGTCGGTCGCCCTCAGCTGCCCACCTTCAGCGGCGCCACCAGCCCGCGCAGACAGGCCAGCAGCGACAGCGGCGTGATCCGTCCGGTGCGCGGATTGTCCTCGCTCGGTACGTTCTCGATACGCATCGAAACCCGCGCAGCCGGCGCCTCCACCGTGATGGTGTGGATGTTGCGCGTGACGTAGGGATCGGCCCAGATCTCCACCTCGGTGCGCATCGGCCCGATGCCTGCCAGGGCGAGGGCGGCGGCGACGTTGACATTGGCGGGAAAACCCGCCGCCGCATCGATCGCGTTGCCGGCGAATACTCTCATCGGCACGACGATGCCGCTCAGGTCGATGCCGTTCGCCTTCAGATAAGGCGCGCCCGCCAAGCCTCCGGGCGGCTTGCGCGTCTCCAGCGCCACCCGGTCCACCCGCCCCTCGGCCAGCGCGCGCACCACGTCCAGGCCCAGCAGCGCCCCGGTCGGCACCACGATGCGCGCCCGCGTGGTCAGCGCCAGCCGCGTCAGGTGCATGCGCGGCAGCAGCGCGCCAACCGAGCAGGGCACGAAGATCCGTCCGGCCTCGATGGCCGGCATGGCGATCGCCTCGAACACCGAGGCGGGCGCCGCCTCCACCACGATGTCGGCCTCCGCAAGCCCTTGCAGCGGCACCAGCGCGGGGGGACGGCGAAAGCGGGACAGGTTGGCCGTGGCCTTCGCGGCATCGCGCGCGGCGACCGCAATCAGCCGCAGGCCGTCCACGCCATCGTCAAGCGCGCGGGCCAGCGGCAGGCCGATCGCCCCCAGCCCCCCGATCGCCACCGTCAGCGTCATCCATCCCCTCCGCCAGCGCCCGCGCGGCTGCCAGATCGCCGGCGGTGTTCACATTGATAAACGGATCGGCACGCCCCGCCGCCATGACGACATGGCGCGCCCCGATGGCGGCCGCGAAGCAAGCAACGTTCCGCGCCCCAGGCGATTGCAATATCGCGCGCAATCGTGAACGTGCAAGAACCGGCCAGGCTGCAACCAGAAAGTGCAACATTCCGTTGCATTCGACACACGCCGGTGCAGGGACCAGCGCCGCCGCCAAGCCGCACGGAATGAAAGGCGTATCGCCCGGCACGCTGAGGACCGCCTCGCAGCCCAGGCCGGCGGCCCAGTCCAGCCCCGCCAGGATGCCGGCCAGCGGGCCCTCGCCGGCGAATTCCCCGTCGTCCAGCACGGGACGGCCGAAAGCCGCGAAGCGTGCCGGGTCGCCGTTCGCGCTGATCGCGATCTCGGTCAGGTCGGCCGAAAGAGTCTGCAGGATGCGGGCCAGCATCGGCCGCCCACCCACGGCCATCAGCGGCTTGTCGCCGCCGCCCAGCCGGCGTGCCGCACCGCCCGCCAGCACCAGGCCGGCGACCCGCGTCATGGTGCCTGCAACCCGCCTCCGGGGAGCCTGCTGGGGCGACCGATGGGGCTCGAACCCACGGCATCCAAGACCACAACCTGGCGCTCTACCAACTGAGCTACGGCCGCCACCGATTTCCAGCAGGCGCGCGGTTTAGGACGTTCAGCCGGTGGGCGTCAACGCCGCGGCCGCCTGGAAATGCCTTCCCAACCGCGCCGCAGCCTCGTCCAGCACGGCGTCCTGCTTGCAGAAGGCGAAGCGCGCGTAATGCCTCGGCGGGTCGGTCTCGTAGAAGGCGCTGACCGGGATCGCGGTCACCCGGGCCTGCTCGGTGATGTGCGCGGCAGAACGCCACGTCGTCGCCGGCGAAGCCCAGCGGCGCGAAATCGGCGGTGACGAAGTAGCTGCCATGCGTCGGCAGCACGCCGAAGCCGATCGCCGCCAGCGCGTCGGCCAGCCGGTCGCGCTTGGCCTGCAAGGCGCTGGCCAAGCCCTCGAAATAGGCATCGTCCTTGGCCAGCCCCACCGCCACCGCGCGCTGCAGGTTGGGCGGCGTGGTGAACGTCAGGTTCTGGTGCGCCTTGGCGACGATCGCCGCCAGCGCGCGCGGCGCGGTGACATAGCCGACTTTCCAGCCGGTCAGCGAGAACGTCTTGCCCGCGCTGCCGATACGCATGCAGCGCTCGCGCAGGCCGGGCAGCGTCATCAGCGGAATGTGCCGCCAGCCATCGAAGGTCAGGTGCTCGTACACCTCGTCGCAGATCGCATAGGCGTCGTGCCGGGCCAGCAGGTCGGCGATGAACGCCAGCTCGGCGGTGGTGAACACCTTGCCCGTCGGGTTCATCGGCGAATTGAGCAGGATCGCCTTGGTTTTCGGCCCGAACGCCGCGGCCAGCTCGGCGCGCGGCAGCTCCCAGCCCGGCGGCGACAGCCGCACCAGGCGCGGCACCGCGCCCAGCATCCGCACCACCGGCAGGTAGGTGTCGTACAGCGGCTCGATCAGCACCACCTCGTCGCCAGGGTCCAGCACCGCCATCAGGCAGGCGGTGATCGCCTCCGTGGCGCCGGAGGTGACCACCACCTCGGCATCGGGATCGGCCTCGATGCCGTAGAAGCGGGCGTTTGCGGCCGCGACCGCCTGGCGCAGCTCGGGCACGCCGGTCAGCGGCGGATACTGGTTGCGCCCGTCGAACAGCGCCGCGGCGGCGGCCGCCAGCACGTCGGCCGGCCCCTCGGTGTCGGGGAAGCCCTGGCCGAGATTGATCGCCTGGTGCTGCTGCGCGAGCGCGGACATCACCGTGAAGATGGTGGTTCCCGTGGCGGCCAGCAGGCGGTTCATGGGCTTCATCGCACGTCTCCTGTCAGCCGAGCATCTCGGCGAACCGGCAGAAAATGGGGCGGGGGTCATAGGCGCAAATCGCCCGCCCCGCAACCGCCATCAGGGCCTCTCCGCCGCCGGGCCGCCATGCCTATTTCGAGTCCAGCCCGGACCGTTGGGCGCCCAGGATGAAGGCAGACCCGCAACGGCCCGCCGAAAACCGCTAACCCGCTGCCGCCGCAGCCCTCTGCCGCATTGCCGCTTGGCACGGCGCGTGCAAACCTCCGGCGCTGCCGCGTATCGATCTATCCACCGGGCAGCCTGCAAGGGAGGCCCGGCCAGCCCCGGGCTTTGGACGCCAAATGAAGAAGATCGAAGCGGTCATCAAACCGTTCAAGCTCGACGAGGTGAAGGAGGCGCTGCACGAAGTCGGCCTGCAGGGCATCACCGTCGTCGAGGCCAAGGGCTTCGGCCGGCAGAAGGGCCACACGGAACTGTATCGCGGCGCCGAATACGTCGTGGACTTTCTGCCCAAGGTGAAGATCGAGGTCGTCTGCGAGGACGGCGTCGTCGAGCGCGCGGTCGAGGCGATCATCGCCGCGGCGCGCACCGGGCGCATCGGCGACGGCAAGATATTCGTCTCCACCGTCGAGGAAGTCATCCGCATCCGCACCGGCGAACGCGGTGAGGACGCCATCTGACGATAACCGTTTCGATCTCGTCTCATCCGGCGTGGGCCGGGGCGGACGGGATGCCGTTTGACGTGACCAACGCTGTTTCCGGCCCACGGCGCGATCCTGTCTGGGCCGATCCATCACGGTGCCGCGCTGGGCGGCGCCGGACCACTGACGCGTACGCTCCGCACCACAGCCGGTCGGGGCGGCGCGCCGGACCAAACCGAGGATAAGGGACACAGGATGGCGAAGAAGGCCGCGACCGGCTCGACCGGCGATATCGGCAAAGTGCTGGAGATGCTCAAGGAGCATTCCGTCGAATACGTGGACCTGCGGTTCACCGACCCGCGGGGCAAGTGGCAGCATACCGCGCAGCACGTCTCCACCATGGGCGAGGACGCGTTCCGCGACGGCATCATGTTCGACGGCTCCTCGATCGCCGGCTGGAAGGCGATCAACGAAAGCGACATGATCCTGATGCCCGATCCGGCAACCGCGACGATGGATCCCGTTCGCCGCCAAGCCCAGCCTCGTGCTGTTCTGCGACATCATCGAACCCTCGACCGGCCAGTTCTACGCCCGCGACCCGCGCGCCACCGCCAAGCTGTGCGAAGCCTACGTGAAGTCGAGCGGCGTCGGCGACACCGTGTTCCTCGGCGCCGAGGCCGAGTTCTTCATTTTCGACAGCGTGACCTTCGGCACCGGCGGCAACTACGGCATGCTACAAGATCGAAAGCATCGAAGGCCCCGGCTCCTCGCTGAAGGAGTATCCGGAGGGCAACATGGGCCACCGTCCCGCGGTCAAGGGCGGCTACTTCCCGGTGCCCCCGGTCGACGGCGACAGCGACTTGCGCGCCGAGATGCTCTCGACGATGGGCGAGATGGGCATGCCGATCGAGAAGCACCATCACGAGGTGGCGCAGTCGCAGCACGAACTCGGCACGCGCTTCAACACGCTGACGACGATGGCCGACCAGATGCAGATCTATAAGTACTGCGTCCAGAACGTCGCCCACAGCTACGGCAAGACCGCGACGTTCATGCCGAAGCCGATCTATGGCGACAACGGCTCGGGCATGCACACGCACCTGTCGATCTGGAAGGGCGGCAAGCCGCTGTTCGCGGGCAACGGGTACGCCGACCTCTCGGAGATCTGCCTGTACTGCGATCGGCGGCATCATCAAGCATGCCAAGGCGATCAATGCATTCAGCAATCCGTCCACGAACAGCTACAAGCGCCTGATCCCGGGCTTCGAGGCGCCGGTGCTGCTCGCCTACTCGGCGCGCAACCGCTCGGCGTCCTGCCGCATCCCCTACACCACCAACCCGAAGGCCAAGCGCGTCGAGGTTCGCTTCCCCGACCCGACCTGCAATCCCTACCTGTCCTTCTCGGCGCTCGCGATGGCGGCGATGGACGGCATCAAGAACAAGATCCATCCGGGCGATCCGATGGACAAGGACCTCTACGACCTGCCGCCGGAGGAGCTGAAGGGTATCCCGACGGTGTGCGGCAGCCTGCGCGAGGCGCTCGGCGCGCTCGCCGCCGACCACGACTTCCTGCTGGAAGGCGGCGTGTTCAGCACCGATCAGATCGAAAGCTATATCGAGCTGAAGTGGAACGAGGTGTATCGCTTCGAACACACGCCGCACCCGGTCGAGTTCGAGATGTACTACTCGGTCTGACCGTACACGGTCTCGCCGTCGAACCGGCCCGCCCCGTCCGCCATACCGGCGGACGGGGCGTTTTTTTGCGGGACGCGGCGTCGGATCGTTGCGCCTCGTTGCGCGCCGGGGTTGTCGCGCCCGCCGGTATCGGGCACGAGCCGCCGGGCCGAATGATGGCACCGCCGCGATCCCCTTCGAACCACAGCAAAATATAGGCACATGCCCAGCGCATGGGCAGCACCGCTTCGTCAGCCGCAGGTTGCAAACGGTTCGGACCGGCGCCCCCGCATAAAGCGGCGATAAAGCGCCCCAGGCGCCGCCGCGGCACGGTTCTTGATTAACAACCGTCCACGAGCGCGCATCCGGTGCCCAACCAGGCGCGGCGGCACGGTGGAACGTACACAGGCAATGGAAGACAGGGCAGCGACATGAAGCTCATCATGGCCATCATCAAGCCCTTCAAGCTCGACGACGTTCGCGAGGCTTTGACGCCACTCGGCGTGCAGGGCCTGACGGTGTCGGAGGTGAAAGGGTTTCGGCCGCCAGAAGGGCCAGACCGAGATCTATCGCGGGGCGGAGTATCACGTCAGCTTCCTGCCCAAGGTGAAGATCGAGGTGGCGGTCGCCAGCGACCTCGCCGATCAGGTGATCGAGGCGATCACCAAGGCCGCGCACACCGGCAAGATCGGCGACGGCAAGATCTTCGTGCTCGATCTCGAACGCGCCGTGCGCATCCGCACCGGCGAAGTGGATGCCGAGGCGCTCTGACCGGCGCGCCGACACCCCACCCATCCCCGGCCTCCTCCCGGCCCGCGCCGCAGGCCGGGGCCCTCGCGGGCCGGAGCATCCAACCGACTCCTCTGACCGACCAAAGGGAAATGACGCGATGAACCCAATCCGCCCCTTGCGGCGTGCCTTGCCCGGCACGGCTGTACTTCTGCCGCTCTTGCTGGCGGCCGGGCCCGCCTTTGCCGATGATGCGCCGAAGTTGGACAGCGGCGACACCGCCTGGATGCTCGCCTCGACCGCGCTGGTGCTGATGATGACCATCCCGGGACTGGCTCTGTTCTATGGCGGCATGGTTCGCAAGAAGAACATCCTGGCCACTCTGATGCAGTCCTTCGTGATCTGTTGCCTGGTGACGGTGATCTGGATGGTCATCGGCTACAGCCTCGCCTTCACCAACGGCAACGCCTATATCGGCGACATGTCGCGGTTCTTCCTGAACGGTTTCGGCGACAACTGGGACAAGGCGTTCGTGCTCGGCGCGGGTTCCGCCTCGCCGGATCCGCAGACGATCCCCGAATCCGTCTACATGATGTTCCAGATGACCTTCGCGATCATCACCCCGGCGCTGATCTGCGGCGCCTTCGCCGATCGCATGAAGTTCAGCGCGCTGTGCATCTTCATGTCGCTGTGGTCGATCCTGGTCTATTCGCCGATCGCGCACTGGGTCTGGGCGCCGACCGGCTGGATCGGCGGGGGCGTGTTCGGCCTGCCCGGCGCGGCCGACTTCGCCGGCGGCACCGTGGTGCACATCAACGCCGGCATCGCCGGCTTCGTCGCCTGCCTGGTGATGGGCAAGCGTGTCGGCTACGGGCAGGAGAACATGGCGCCGTACAATCTCGCCTATGCGGTGATCGGCGCCTCGCTGCTGTGGGTCGGCTGGTTCGGCTTCAACGCCGGTTCCGCGGTCGCGGCCGACGGCCGCGCCGGGATGGCGATGACGGCAACGCAGATCGCCACCGCCGCTGCCGCTCTCGCCTGGATGTTCGCCGAATGGGCGGTCAAGGGCAAGCCCAGCGTGCTCGGCGCGATCTCGGGCGCCGTCGCCGGCCTGGTTGCCATCACCCCGGCCTGCGGCTTCGTCCTGCCCGGGCCGTCGCTCATCATCGGCATCGCCGCCGGGGTGATCTGCTTCTGGGCCTCCACCAGCCTCAAGCACATGCTGGGCTACGACGACAGCCTGGACGTGTTCGGCGTGCACTGCACCGGCGGCATCGTCGGCGCGCTGCTGACCGGCGTGTTCGCCTTCGGCCCCTTCACCGCGACGAAGGACGCGCCGCAAGGCGTCAACATCGGCGGCGTGCCGCAGTTCGAAAGCCAGTGCATCGCCGTGCTGACCACGCTGGTCTACAGCGGCGTGATGAGCTTCATCCTGCTGAAGATCACCGATGCCATCGTCGGCCTGCGGGTCGGCACCGAGGAGGAGCGCGAGGGCCTCGACATCGCGCTGCACGGCGAGCAGCTGTTCTGAGCCTCTGAAGCACCGGCCGGTCCCCAGCCGCGGCGGGGACCGGCCGGACATCGCCACGCCTGACATCGACCAGACGGAAGCCGTCGACGGAACTGCCGAGTTGAGTATCGTTCTTATGGTTGCCTAAAAACAATAACTGAAATATCGCAATGAGCGGGGCGGAATGCCCTGCTCGGGCGCGATGGTCCGGAGTCCAAACGACAATGCGCAAGACCGCCTCAGGCCGCGTCCTGACACCGATCGCTGCGGCAGTGATTGTAACGTTTTGTATCTTCGCCGCCGGCCGTGCCGCCCTGGCGCAGACAGCGCCGCCTGTCGCCGCTTCACCCGGGGTCGCCGCGCCGGCCACCTCCCAGTCGGGCACCTCCCCGTCGGGCACCGCACCGGCGGCGGCCGCCACGGCGGCGCCCGCCACACCGGCAACGTGGCAAAGCACCATCACCATCGGCGCGCAGATCGAGGCCGGCATCGTCGGTTACCCCGCCTCCTCCGACAATGCGGCGAATCCCGAGGCGAACGGCCTGAACTTCGGCCAACTGTTCACCGACCGCTCGAACAGCGTGCTGCTCAACCAGCTGCTGCTGACTGCGCAGCGCCCGCTCGATCCGAAGGCCACCGACTACGATGTCGGCTTCAAGCTGCAGGGCATGTACGGCACCGACGCGCGCTATACGCATTACCTCGGCGTGCTGGATTTCGTCACGTCGCAGCGCATGCAGTTCGACATCGTGGAGGCGAACGTATCAGTGCACACGCCCTGGCTGACCGAGGGCGGCATCGACTTCAAGCTCGGCATGTTCCCGACGCCGCTCGGCTACGAGGTGATCGATGCGTCGCAGAATCCGTTCTACACGCATTCCTACATCTTCAACTTCGGCCTGCCCTTCAAGCAGACCGGCGCCTACGCGGTCACCCATCTCAACAGCACGCTCGACATCTACACCGGCATCGACACCGGGGAGAACACGACGATCGGCCCCTACAACGGCGACAACAACAGCGCCGTCGCCGGCATGCTCGGCATCAACCTGACGCTGCTCGACGGCAACCTGACGGCGCTGATTCTGTCGCATTTCGGCCCCGAGAACCCGACTCGGGTGGTGCCCAATGCCGACGGCTACGGGCGCTACGAGAACGACGCCGTGGTGACCTGGAAGGCGACGCCCAAGCTCACCTTCGTGACCGAAGGCAACTGGATCCACGACGATTACTACAAGGCCGACGCCTACGGCGCCGCGCAATACGTGTCGTATGCACTGAATGACCACATCACGCTGAACGCGCGCGGCGAGATATACCGGGATCAGAACAACTTCTTCGTCGCCGCCTATCCCAACAGCCTCGGCCCGGTCAACGCGCAGCTCGGCTTTCCGGCGACCCTGGTGACCGCGGCGAAGGCGACCACCTACAGCGAGATTACGCTGGGCTTCACCTACAAGCCCACCGTGCCGGCGCCGGTCTCCAACCTGCTGCTCCGCCCGGAAATCCGCTACGACAGTTCGTTGAACGGCACCAAGCCCTACAACGGTGGCACCGCGACCGGCGCCTTCACCATCAGCGCTGACATCGTGCTCGGTTTCTGACGCCGCCGCCCGGCGAACATCCGCCCCCGCTCGTGGGCCGTCAGATCGCTGCGGGCGCCCTCGCTGCGGTGGCGGGCTGCGGCGGCGCAACGCATCCAGATACCGCCCTCCTGCGCCCCTGCCTGCACCCGCGGCGCCCGGCCCCGCGCTTCACAAGAGGCGCGACGCCGCGGCTGCATGTTTGCAATGCAGGCATCAACCCCGGGACGGGTCGCGCAGCACGCCGCGGCGCGCGAGGTTGGCCATCAGCGCGGCGATGCCGAAGGTCCAGGGTTCGCAGGCGTGGCTCGGGCGCATGCGGTTCACCAGGCTGCCCAGCTTCGGGGTCGCGACGGTGACGCGGTCGCCCTCGACATGCGTAAAGCCCTGGCCCGGCGCCAGCCGGTCCTGCGTCGGCGCGAACATCGTGCCCAGGAACAGCACGAAACCGTCCGGATACTGGTGATTGGCATTGATCGTCTGCGCCACGAGGTCGGCCGGGTCGCGGCTGATCCGCGACAGCGACGACGTGCCGCGCAGATGAAACCCGTCCGGCCCCTCGACATCCAGCGTCACCTCCATCGCGCGCACGTCGTCCAGCGTGAAGCCGGCATCGAAGCAGCGGATGAACGGCCCGACCGCGCAGGACGCATTGTTGTCCTTGGCCTTGGACAGCAGAAGGGCGGACCGCCCCTCGACGTCGCGCAGGTTGACGTCGTTGCCCAGGGTCGCGCCGACAATCCGCCCGTCGGCCGCGACCACCAGCACGACCTCGGGTTCCGGATTGTTCCACACCGAGATCGGATGCAGCCCGGCATCCATGCCGGTGCCGACGGCGGACAGCACCGGGGCCTTGGTGAAGATTTCGGCATCCTTGCCGATGCCGACTTCAAGATACTGGCTCCAGGCGTTCTGCGCGATCAGCACCTCCTTCAGCCGCATTGCCTCGGCCGAACCCGGTTTCAGCCGGGACAGGTCGTCGCCCACCAGGGCCACGACCTCGGCGCGAATGGTGGCGGCCGAGTCGGGATTGCCGCGCGCGCGCTCCTCGATCACCCGCTCGAGCATCGAGACGGCGAAGGTGACGCCCGCCGCCTTGATCGCCTGCAGGTCGATCGGCGCCAGCAGCCAGGGCTTCGCCGGGTCGCGCGTGTCGGGCGGCGTGTTGGCCAGCAGGTCGGCGACGCTACCCAGCCGCTCCCCGTCGGCGGCACGCAGGGCGGCGGCGGGATCGGCGGCGGCGGCGAGGTGGCAGGACGTGGGAAACGCGGCGGTGATGTCGAAGGCCCCGTCGGGGCGAATGGCGATCACCGAAGGGCCGCCAAGGTCGGGCCGCCAGGCGCGGCCCATCAGCGCCGCACCCGGATCGTCGGGCAACGCGACCTGCGACGGGCTGGCTGTAGCTGCGGGCATGGCGCGCCTCCTGCGGCGGTGGTCGGGCCGGCATACTGACCACGGCGATTGGCGCCCGGCAACGGCCGGGGTAGTCTGATTGCCGCATGTCCGGGCAGGCGCCGTTCTGGAAGACCAAGACCTTGGAGACGATGTCCCGCGAGGAGTGGGAATCGCTGTGCGACGGGTGCGGCCGCTGCTGCCTGCACAAGCTGCGCGACGATGACACCGGCGCGCTGAGCTTCACCTCGGTCGCCTGCCGGCTGCTCGACCTGCACGCCTGCACCTGCACCGATTACGCGCACCGCAGCCGGCGCGTGCCGGATTGCGTCAGCCTGACCACCGAGGCGCTGCGCGAGATCGACTGGCTGCCGCCGTCCTGCGCTTACGTGCGTGTGGCGCGGGGCGAGCCGCTCTCGTGGTGGCATCCGCTGGTCTCGGGCGACCCCGAGACGGTGCACACGGCGGGGGTGTCGGTGCGTGGGCGCGCGGTCAGCGAGCGCGATGCGCGGCGCACCGAGAACTACATCGTCGCGTGGCCCGGCCGGATGCCGCGCGGCCGTCGCTCGCGCGAGGCACCGACCGATCCGCCGCCCGCGACGCATGTCAGGAAACGCAGGACGGGCGGTTAGGCAAGACGCGGTCAGGCAAGGCGGGCGGTCAGGAAGGATCCGGACGATGATGCAAAACACCCTCTATGGCGGCGTGAACGCGGCGGTGCTGACACCGATGCGCGCCGACCTTTCGGTCGATCTGGACCGCATGGCCGCACATTGCCGCTGGCTGCTGGCGAATGGCTGCGACGGGCTGGCGATCCTGGGCACCACCGGGGAAGCGAACAGCCTGGGCGTGCAGGAGCGCATCGCGGTGATGGAGGGGCTGGTGGAGCGCGGCATCCCGGCTGCCCGGATGCTGCCCGGCACCGGCACGACGGCGATCCCCGACACCGTGACGCTGACCCGTCGCGCCGCCGCGCTGGGCTGCCGGGGTGCGCTGCTGCTGCCGCCGTTCTTCTACAAGAACCCGAGCGACGACGGGCTGTTCGCCTATTTCAGCGAGGTCATCGGCCGGGTCGGCGGCGGCATCGGCATCTTCCTGTATCACTTCCCAGCACAGTCCGCCGTGCCGTTCGGCCTGGATCTGGTCGGCCGGCTGCTGCAGGCGTTCCCCGGCGTGGTGCGCGGCATCAAGGACAGCAGCGGCGATGCCGCGAACACCTTCGGCTATGTCGAGCATTTCGCCCGCCATGGCTTCGAGGTGTATGCCGGCGACGACAGCCTGCTGCACCGGCTTCTGCAGATCGGCGGCGCCGGCTGCATCACCGCCGCGGCCAATGTCAACAGCAGCTACGGTGCGCGCGTGGTGGCGCACTGGCAGGACGCCGAGGGCGAGGCGGCGCAGATTACGCTGACCGCGACGCGCAAGGCGGTGACCGGCGTGCCGCTGATCCCCGGTCTCAAGACGCTCATGGCCCGCCATGCCGGCGACGATGCCTGGCGCACCATCCGCCCGCCACACCTCAAGCTGACCGAGGCGCAGAGCGCCCAACTGTTCGCCGCGTTCGACGCCTCGGGCGCAGTGCTGCCGCCGCTGATCCCAGGGGCCTGATGACAGGGGCCTGACCCAGGGGCCTGATCCCAGGGGCCTGATCCCCGGCCTGATTGCGCCGGATCGCCTACTCGCCGCCGGACAGTTCGCGGCGGCGGCGGTCGAGTTCCTCGCTGTAGCGGCGCAGCGCGTAATGTTCGGTCAGCAGGCCGATCACATGCCGCGTGTCGGGCCCGTCGACCACGGCCAGCGCGTCGCTTTCCGCCTGCTCGAACAGGCTGATCGCCTCCTTCACCGACATCTGCGGCAGCAGCACGGTGTCGGGATAGTGCACCACGTCGGCAACGGTGCGTGCGCCGGCATCCTCGGCATGCGCCTCGGCCGACCAGCACGATGCCAGCGTACGCGTCGTCCTCGCCCAGCGCGATGACCCGCTGCGTCGCCCCCAGCGGGAAGTCGCGGCGGAACGCGGTCAGCGGGGTGGCGACCCGCACCGTGCGCACCTCCCGCCGCATCATCCGCCCGACCGTCAGGTTGCGCATCCAGCCGATATCGACGGCGCTGCGGATCGCCTCGCCGCGCAGATGGAAGCGCCATGTGGCGAAGGAGTAGCCGAAGGTGCGCCGCACGGTCAGCGTGGAGACGACGCAGGCGGCCAGCACGGCGATCGTCAGCGGCAGGCTGCCGGTCGATTCCAGCGCCAGGAATCCCATGGTCAGCGGACCGCCGACGATGGCGACAGCCATGCTGCTCATCGCCACCAGGGCGCAGACGGTGGGCGAGATGGCGTGCGTCGCGGCGGCGAGGGCGAAGGCGCCGGCGAAGAACTTGCCGACCATCGACGCCCAGGAACAGCGACGCGAAGAACAGGCCGCCGCGAAAGCCCGAGCCGATGCGAGATCGCCGAGGCCATCGCCTTCAGCACGATCAGCAGTCCGATATGGCTCAGCGGATAGGGCGTGGTGATCACCGGCTCCAGCGCGCCGTGCCCGGAGGACAGCACCATGGGCGAGACCAGTGCCAGCGTGCCGATGGCAGCACCCCCGATCATCGGGCGCAGCCAACCGGGCACGCCGCTGCGGCGGAACAGCTGCTCGGTCAGCGTCACGCCGCGCATGATGGCGATGCCGATCAGCGCGCAGATCGCGCCCAGCGCCAGGATCGGCACGTAGTCCACCGCGTCGATGCGCGGCGGGATCAGCAGCTCCAGCTCGAACGGATCGCGGCTGAGGCCGTGGATCACGCCCACCGCGACCATCGAGGCGACGGCGACCGGTGCCAGCGTCGCCAGCGAATAGGTGCCGATCACCAGCTCGAAGGCATAGAAGGCGCCGGTCAGCGGCGCGTTGAAGGCGCCGCCGATGGCGGCGGCGGCGCCGCAGCCCACCAGCACGCGCAGATCGTTGCGCCGCACCCGGAAGCTGTGCCGACGCGCGAGCCGAGCGCCGAGCCGATCTGCGTGTAGCCGGCCTCCAGCCCGACCGAGGCGCCGACCCCGTTCGACATCACGGTCTGCAGCACCACCAGCAGGCTGTCGCCGAACGACATGCGCCCGCCATACAGCGCGTTGGCCTCGATCGGGTCCACCACCGGGCGCGGCCACCAGCGTGCGATCAGCAGCCCGACGAGGCCAAGCGCCAGCCCGCCCACGCATGGCACCACGACGGTGGCGATCGGGTTCAGCTCGACCATCGCCGACAGCCGCTGCGTGCTGGTCAGGCCGAACAGCGCCTCGTGGATGAGCTGGGTCGTTTCGGTCATCGCCCAGACCAGCACGCCGCCGCCGCAGCCGATGAAGGCGGCCAGCACGACCAGCCACAACTCGTCGGTGCGGACCAGGGCGCGCAGCGTCTGCGGCGCGTGCAGCACCATGTCGCCGAACGGGCGGTGACGGCGGACCGGCTTGCCATCGCGGCGAGCCTGTTCGGGCGCATCGGACGCAGTTCTGGCGGTGGGCGGGGCGGCATCGGTGCCCGCCAAAACGGATTCGCCAGGAACTCGTCGGCATAAGGGACGTCCGGACAGCTGAGGCGGCCAGGACCGGCCGCCACGGCCATTCATGGAACCTGCCGGCGGCAGGATCAACCGCGCAGAAGGACTTTCAGCAACAAAAGTCGGTAACGAAACGGATGGCGGCGGCCGTTGGACGATTGCCGGGAAGAGTGTCGGCCACCCGGCGGCCGCGGCCGGCCGATTACGGCGCGGTTGCGCGATCCCGCCGCGTCGCTTCCAGGTCGTCGGCGATGAAGTCGCGGATCACCGTATCCATCGTCTCGTGCGGCGCGAAGCCCAGCGCCTCGGCGCGGGCCGGGACGAAGGCGGCCGGCCATGAGCCGACGATGGCGGCGATCGCGGGGTCGTCCACACGGCGCACCAGATCCGCCGCGCCCGGCCGCACCCGGTCGAGCGCGGCCAGCAATTCGGCGACCGTCACACTCATGCCGGGCGGCGTGATGCTGCGATCGGCTCCCATCGCGGCAGTATCCATGGCCGCGGCGTGCAGCAGCCATTCCACGGCGCGGCGCGGGCTGGCGATCCAGGCGGCGAACCCCTCCGGCACCGGCAGTTCGGTCGGCAGCCCCAGCAGCGGCTCGCGGATGATGGCGGACAGGAAGCTGCTGGCCGCCTTGTTGGGCCGGCCGGGGCGAACGATGATGGTCGGCAGGCGGATTGAAACGGCATCGAGAAAGCCGCGCCGGCTGGCATCCGCCAGGATCAGCTCGGCCGCCGCCTTCTGCGCGCCGTAGCTGTTGGCCGGGGTCTGGCGCGCGTCATCGCCGAGCACGGCCGTCTGCCCGCCGCTGAAGCTGGCGACCGAGGAGGTGAACACCACGCGCGGTGGCGCGGCGCCGGCCGCAACCAGGGCGCGGCAGGCATCGACCACCGCGTCGGTGCCGCGCAGGTTCACCCGGCGGCCGAGGTCGTAGTCGGCTTCAGCCTGCGCGCTTACCACGGCGGCGAGATGCAGGACGACATCGGTGCCGGGCGGGATCGCAGCCGGCGGCAGGTCCGCGACGTCACCTCCGACCGCCTCGATGGGGAAGGCGGCGCGGGGGACGGGCGGCGGGGCGATGTCGAACAGTGTGAGCGCGGTGACCGGGTGCGGACCCAAGCGCCCCTGTTCGCCGAGGCGTGCCGCGATGCGCCGTCCGAGGAAGCCGCCGCCGCCGAGAATGCTGATCCGCATCGCCCTGAATCCCTTTCGAACGCTTGTCGCGCCATGCCAGTTTTGCAAATATAGCCCGACGGAACCGCATGGCGGCCGCGCGCATTGTCGCTGCGGCCAGGAACCATAAGCCCCGGAGGGTATCGTCGCCCATGGATGCAGCACCCGCTCGGCAGACGCCATCCGAATATGGAATTCGTCAACGTCTGGGTCGTATGACGGGGCGGGTATCGCAGTCGGGCGGGGGATGGCGGATGATTCGCAGAAGGCGCGTCCTGATCCTCGCCGCTCTCGCGATGTTTGCGTATGTGGCCTACCCCTATGTCACGCTTGCCCGGCTGGGTGCGGCGCTGGGCAGCGGCGACGCCGGAACACTGGAATCGCTGGTGGCCTGGGGCCCGGTGCGCGAGGGCATCAAGGAAGACATCAGCGACGACGTGACCGACGTTCCGGCCAACGACACCGGACTGCGGCCGTTCGGCTTTTCCTTCGTGCGCGGCGTGGCGGCCAACGTGGTGGACGCCCGGGTCTCCCCTCACGGCATCCTGGCAGCCCTGCGGCACTTCGATCCGGCCAACCTGACGCTGGGTGCGATCAGCGGCGTGAGATGGGCCTTCTTCGAAAGCCCGACGCAGTTCGAGGCCGAGCTGCGGCCGCCAGGAATGGCGGCGGGTGCGCCGCCGGTCAGGGTCGAGATGGAATTGCACGGGTTCTCCTGGAAGGTGACCCGCGTCTGGCTGCCGCCCACGCTGCTGGCCGCGGCGAACGCGCCGACCTGATTCCAAGCGGGGGTCGGGCGGCAGGCGCCCCGCCTCTTCAACGTCGCCGGTCAGCCAGTCATCACGATATTGCCGAAGCGGTCGAGCGTGACCTGCCGGCCGAGTGGCACCAGGCAGGCGGCATCGTATTCCTGCACGATCAGCGGGCCGTGGCGCGGTACCGACGACAGTTCGGCGCGGCGCAGCACCGGCACCCGGGTCCAACCGGTCTCGGGAAACCAGGCACGTCGCGGCATGAGCGGCGGCCCGGCGATCGGCGGGATCGCTTCGGGCAGGCGAGGGCGCTCGGGGATGCCCGCGGCGATGACCGAGACGGCGGTGATCTCGATCGGCTCCCCAATCGGCGCGCGGAAGCCGTAGGCGCGGTCGTGCTCGGCCGCGAACAGGTCCGGTAACCGGTCCAGCAGGTCGGCGGCGTCGCCATCCGGCAGCGCGACGGCAATGTCGGAGGACTGGCCGACATAGCGCGCCATCGCCGTGCGGCGCAGCGCCTGCCGCTCCGGCGGAAAGCCGTCCTGCGTCAGCCGCGCGCGCCCCTGCGCGGCCAGCCCGGCCAGCACGTCGCCCAGCAGTGTCGGCATCGGCATCGTCGAGCCGCATGCGCAGGCTCCGGCTGGCATGATGCTCGGTATCCGCGACCAGCAGCCCGAAGGCGCTGAACAGGCCCGGCATCGGCGGCACGATCACCCGCGCGATCCCAAGTATCCGCGGCGATGGCGGCGGCGAACAGCGGCCCGTTGCCGCCGAACGCCAGCAGGGCGAAGTCGCCGCGGGTCGCGCCCGCGCTCCACCGAGACCGCGCGGATCGCCCGCATCATCGTCGCCGCCGCCAGCCGCAGCATCCCGTGCGCCGCCTGCTCGACCGAGCATGCCCAGCGGCCCCGCCAGATCGCGCGCGATCGCCGCGCGCGCCGCCTCGGCATCCAGCTGCATCGCGCCGCCCACCAGCCCGCCCGGATCGAGATAGCCCAGCACCAGGTTGCAATCGGTGATGGTCGGCGCCGTGCCGCCGCGGCCGTAGCAAACCGGCCCCGGATCGGCGCCCGCGCTCTCCGGCCCCACCTTCGGCGCGCCCGCCGCGTCCAGCCGGCAGATCGAGCCGCCGCCGGCGCCGACCTCGGCCAGGTCGATCGCCGGCAGCTTCAGCATGTAGCCGGCACCGACCAGCAGCCGCGCACCAGCCATGACGCCGCCGCCGACCTCGATCGCCTCGCTGCGCAGCACCTCGCCGTTCTCGACCAGCCCGGCCTTCGCCGTGGTGCCGCCCATGTCGAAGGTGATGATGCGCGGCTCATCCAGCCGCCGCGCCAGCGCCGCGCCGCCGACCACGCCCGCCGCCGGCCCGCTTTCGATGATGTGCGCCGGCTGCGGCGGCGGCGAACGCGGCGGCGGCCAGGCCGCCGTTGGACTGCATCAGCTGCAGCGGCGCGTCGATGCCGAGCGCGCGCAGCCGCGCAGTCCAGCGCCGTGAGGTAGGCGCGCACCACCGGTTGCACATAGGCGTTGATCACCGTCGTGCTGGTGCGCGGGTATTCCTTGATCTCCGGCAGGATCTCGTGGCTGACCGAAATCGGCAACGTCGGGCAGCGCCGCCCGCACCGCCGCGGCGACCGCGCGCTCGTGCGCCGGATTGGCGTAGCTGTGCAGCAGGCAGATCGCCACGCTCTCGACCTGCTCGGCGCGCAGCATCGCGATCGCGGCGTCGACGCTGGCGGGGTCGAGCGGCATGGCCACGCTGCCGTCGGGCCGCAGCTTCTCCGTCACCTCCAGCCGCAGCCGGCGCTCGACCAGCGCGCGCGGCTTGGTCCAGTGCATGTCGTACAGCACCGGCATCCGCAGGTCGCGGATTTCCAGGATGTCGCGGAAGCCGCGCGTGGTGATCAGCGCGGTGCGCGCGCCCTTGCCCTCCAGCACGGTGTTGGAGCCGACCGTGGTGGCGTGCAGCACGTCGGCGACCGGCGACGCCGTCGCGCCAGCAGGGCGCGCAGGCCGGCGATGATGCCCTCGCCATAGTCGTGCGGCGTGGAGGCGGCCTTGCGCGTCGGCACGCGCCCGTCCGCCGGCGATGGCGACCAGGTCGGTGAAGGTGCCGCCGATATCGATGCCGACGCGAATGGTCACGCCGCGCGCATCCGGCCGCGCAGCGCGGCGGTGGCTGCCTCGTCGATCACCGGCGGATCGCCGGTGGCCACCACGCCGTAGTCGCGCGCGGCGCCCTCGATCGTCACCAGCCCGTCGCGCAGGTCCTTCGCCACCAGCAGCAGATCGCGCTCCAGCGGATCGCCCCAGCCGCCGGCGCCGGGCAGATCGTGGCGGAACACCTCGCCCTGCCGCAGCGTCATCGTGAGCTTGGCGTGCAGCGTCTGCTTCGGTCGGCCGTTCCGGGATCGAGGACGTTGCGGCCCGGCGCGCCCGGCCCGCCGCCTTGCAGGCCATACGGGCGGTGCGTCTGGCGGTCGGCGCGGACCTGCAGGATGCCCTCGTCGGCCAGCATGCGCCAGGTCTTGCGCTGCGCCATGCCGCCGCGGAATTTGCCCGCGCCGCCGGTGTCGGGGACGAATTCGTAGTCCAGGACTTCCAGCGGGTTCTCCGCCTCGATCACCTCGACCGAGAAGCTGGCCATGTTGGCGAACATGCAGGTGTTGCCGTCCAGCCCGTCGGCCCAGGGCCGCGCCGCCCCAGGCGCCGGAGATGAAGTCGACATAGATGAACGGCTGCAGCGTCCTTGTCGTAGCCGCCGATGGTGATGCCGGTATTGCCGCCGTCCGACGCGGCGAACACCCGGTCCGGATACAGCTGCGCCAGCGCGCCGAAGCAGCAATCGGCGGCGCGGAACCCGGTCAGGCCGCGCGCCGCGCAGGCCGCCGGGGCAGCTTGCCGTGCATGATGGTGCCCTGCGGGCGCGATCACCTCGATCGGCGCGGAACACGCCGTCGTTGTTCGGCATGTTGACCGACAGCACCGACTTCACCGCGGTGAAGCTGGCCGCGGCGGTGTAGCTCCAGGTGTTGTTGATCGCGCCCTTCACCTGCGGCGCGCTGCCGGTCCAGTCCACCTCCATCGCCTCGCCGCGCTTGCGCACCGTGCAGACCAGCGGGATCGGCACGCCGACGTCGATCTGGTCGTCGTCGATCCAGTCGGTGAAGCTGGCCTCGCCGTCCGGCAGTTCCGACAGGCAGTGCCGCGTCAGGCGCTCGCGAGTAGTCCATCGTCGCGTCCATCAGCGTGCGCACGCCGTCCGCGCCGTAGCGGGCGACGCAGGTCGGCCATGCCGCGCGCGGCGATCTCGCAGGCGGCAAGCTGCGCGCGCAGGTCGCCGAACACCCGGCCGGGCAGGCGGACGTTGCGCTCGATCATGCGGAACAGCGTGGTGTTGGGCTCGCCGCGTTCGTAGAGTTTCAGCGGCGGAATGCGCAGGCCCTCGGCGTAGATCTCGGTGCTGTCGGACGCGTTCGAGCCGGGCACGCGGCCGCCGACATCGGTGTGGTGGCAGATCGTCGCGGCATAGGCGATGGGCGTGCCGTCGGCGAACAGCGGCTTGAAGATGAAGATGTCGGGCAGGTGCATGCCGCCGTCGTAGGGATCGTTAGTTGATCAGAATGTCGCCCGTCGGCGATGTCGCTCGCCGAAATGGCGCAGCGCCGCCTGCAACGCCACCGGGATGCGAGCAGAGATGGCCGGGCAGGCTCAGGCCCTGCGCCACCAGCCGGCCCTGCGCGTCGCAGAGCGCGGCGCTGTAGTCCATGATGTTCTTCAGCACGCCGGAATAGGCGGTGCGGTAGATCGTCAGCACCATCTCGTCGCCGAGCGCGGCGACGGCGTTGCGGAACAGTTCTTCGGTGATCGGGGTCGGGCGGCGGCATGAGCGACAGTCTGGGGCGGGACGAAGCTTTCGTATAGCGCACGCCGGCGATCCGGGCGCGGCGTTTTGCGCGCCCTGATTCAACCGGCTGGCTAAATGGTCCGCAAGAAAAACAACCATTCGTTACATAACCAAACGCGGGTGTATTTGCCGCTGGCCGCTCGTTTCTTGCTACTTCACGGTTCGTAACAGACAGACACGCCGGCCGGATCTAGGTTGCGGCCATGGACACCCAGGCAATGCAGGCGATGGTCCGCTTCGGACTTGGCGCCAGGGCGAACGAGGCGCCGCCGGACGACCCGGCGCAGTGGCTGCACGGGCAGATCACCGCGCCCGATCCCACGCGCTTCGATCCGCCGCCGTCCACCGCCGCCGGACTGACGGCCTTGCGCAATGACCGCCAGACCAAGCCGCCGCCCGACCAGCGGCAGGTCGGTCCGCTGGTCCGCGCCGAGATCCTGCAGCTGCTGAACAATTCCCTGACCACGCCGGCGCCATTCCGGGAACGGCTTGTGTGGTTCTGGACCAACCACTTCACCATCAGCATCCGCCAGGGCGGCTGCGCAGCGGTCGCCGGCGCCTTCGTGCAGGAAGCCATCCGCCCGCACGTCACCGGGCGCTTCTCCGACATGCTGCTGGCGGTGATGCGGCATCCGGCGATGCTGCTCTATCTGAACAACGCACAGTCGGTCGGGCCGGACAGCGTGGTCGGCCAGCGCCGCAGGCTGGGGCTGAACGAGAACCTGGCGCGCGAGTGCATGGAGCTGCACACCGTCAGCCCGGCCGCCGGCTACACCCAGGCCGACGTGACCAGCTTCGCGATGCTGCTGACCGGCTGGTCGATCGACATCCGCGCCGATCCGCCCGGCTTCCTGTTCCGCCCGAACGCGCACCAGCCCGGCGAGCAGACCCTGATGGGCCGCCGCTTTCCTGCGGGGGAGGCGGGTGGGCTGATGGCGCTGGACTTCCTAGCGGCGCATCCTTCGACGCACCGCTTCCTCGCCACCAAGCTGGTGCGGCATTTTGTCGCGGACGACCCGCCGCCGGCCGCGGTGCGGCGTATCGAGGGCGTGCTGCGCGATACCGGCGGCGACCTCGGCGCGGCATCGCTCGCCTTGATCGCGCTGCCGGACGCCTGGACCGCCGATGCCAAGCTGCGCAGCCCGCAGGATTTCATGATTGCCAGCCTGCGCAGCCTTGATCTGCCACCGGACAAGCAGCCGCCGCTGCTGGGCATCCTGGCCGGGCTCGGCCAGCCGATGTTCGCCGCCCCGCAGCCGAACGGCTGGCCCGACCGGGCCGTCGACTGGGCCGCGCCCGAGGCGCTGCTGCGGCGGATCGACTGGGCCTATTCGGTGGCCGGGCGCGCCGAGCAGGGCGATCCGATGCTGATCGCCGAGGCCAGCCTGGGCCCGCTGCTCCGCCCGCAGACCGCGCAGGCGATCCAGCATGCCGGGTCGCGGCGCGACGCCATCACGCTTCTGCTCACCTCGCCGGAGTTCCAGCGCCGATGACCGCAGACCGGACAGTCTCGCCCATGACGATCACCCGGCGGACCAGCCTGCTGGGTCTCGGCGGACTGGCGTTCGCCGGCCTGAGCGGCCGGATGACCCTGGCGATGGCCGCGGTCCCGACGGACCGGCGCTTCGTCGTCGTGATCCTGCGCGGCGCGCTCGACGGCATGGCGGCGGTGCCCCCCTATGGCGACGCCGCGCTTGCCGGGCTGCGCGGCGGGCTGCTGCCGCCGCCTGTGGGCCAGCCGGGCGGTATGCTCGACCTCGGCGGGTTCTACGGGCTGCACCCCTCGCTCGCCGGGCTGCACGCGATGTATGCGGCGAACGAGCTTCTGCTGGTACATGCCGTCGCCGGTCCGTATCGCAGCCGCAGCCACTTCGAGGCGCAGGACTACCTGGAATCCGGCGCCGACCACCGCATGACGAGCGGCTGGCTCAACCGTGCCGTGGCGGCGATGCCGCCCGACCCGGCGGCCTCGGGCAGCGGCGGCCCGGCGCTGGCGATCGGCACCGGCGTGCCGCTGCTGCTGCGCGGCCCGGTGATGGTGGGAAGCTGGGCGCCGCATGGCTTCGCCACCCCGGCCCCGGACCTCTATGCCCAGATCGCGGCGCTGAATGCCGGCGACCGGACGACCGGCCCGGCGATCGCCGAGGGCCTGCGCGAGCGTGGCTTCAGCACCCGGGCGCTGGCCGCCGCGGGCGACGACTCGGCCAATGCGAAAGGCCGCTACAGCTTCCCGGCGATGGCGCGCGATGCCGGGGCGATGCTGGCGGCGGCGAACGGCCCTCGTATCGCCGCCATGGAAATCGGCGGTTGGGACACCCATCAGGCACAGATCGGCCGGCTGGACGCGGTGCTGCGCCAGCTCGATGCCGGCCTGGTCGCGCTGAAGGCGGGGCTGGGTGCGGCGTGGCAGCAGACCGCGGTGCTGGCGATGACCGAGTTCGGCCGCACCGCGCGGGAGAACGGCACCCACGGCACCGACCACGGCACCGGCACGGTGGCCTTCGTGCTCGGCGGCGCGGTGCGCGGCGGGCGGGTGATGGCGGACTGGCCGGGCCTGGGCGCCGGCCGCCTGCTGGAGGACCGCGACCTGCAGCCGACGACCGACCTGCGGGCGGTGGCGAAGGGGCTGCTGTCGCAGCATCTGGGCCTTTCCGCCGCCGCGCTGGCGCAAGTGTTCCCCGGCAGCAGCACCGAGGCGCAGAAAGCCGGCCTGATCCGTGCCTGAAGCTCGCTGCCGGATAAGGCCAGGGCGCGACGGATGGATCGCGGTGCGGACCCGTTGGCACGCACTGCCATGATCGGACCGGCGCTAACCAAAAGGCTGTTTCGAAGGGGCTGGCGCAAACCGATCGCGTCTGCTAGTTACGGTTGCGTGTGGCCGCAAGAGCCGCACACCGAGCTACCTTGAAAACCGGCGGTTGCCATTTGGCGCTGCCGGTTATTCATGTGTGGGCCATCCGATTTCCCCAGGCTTGACCCATCAGACGGCGCGATCAAGCATCACCTGGCACACGGCAGGGGGAAATCATGGACGCGGCCGAGGAGCGGGACGAAAGCCTGCGCATGATCCGCGACAGCGCGGCGGCGGTGGCGCCGCGTGGCGGCGACCTCAAGCGCATCCGTGACCTGCGCTTCACCGAAACCGGGTTCGACCGAGCGATCTGGCGCGACATGGCCGAGATGGGCTGGCCTGGACTGCGGCTGCCCGAGGACTCCGGCGGCTCCGGTCTCGGCATGGCGGCGTTCTCCGCGCTGGCCGAGGAACTCGGCGCCGGCCTGGTTCCCGAGCCGCTGATCCCCGCCGCTATGGCGGCCAGGCTGCTGCCCCTCGACCATCTCCCGGCCGTGCTGTCGGGCGAGCGCATCGTCATCCCGGCCTGGCAGGAGCGGCCCAACAGCGTGGACGCCACCGGCGCCACCACCCTGCGCGATGGCAGGCTGACCGGAAAGAAGGTGTTCGTGCCGATGGCCGCCGGCGCCGATGCCTTCCTCGTCACCGTGGCAGGTGGTCTCGCGCTGGTGGCGCGCGACGCGCCGGGCCTGGAATTGGCCACCGACCAGACCCAGGATGGCGGCCATTTCGGCACGCTCACGCTCACCGATACGCCGGCCGAAGCGATCCCGGGCGATCCGGCCGAGGCGCTCGATGAGGCGGCGCTCGCCACCGCCGCCTATCTGCTGGGCGTGATGGACCGCGCCTTCGCGATGACGCTCGACTACCTCAAGACCCGCCAGCAGTTCGGCAAGCTGATCGGCAGCTTTCAGGCACTGCAGCACCGCGCCGTCGATTTGCAGATCCAGGTGGCGCTGACCCGCGCGAGTGTCGAGGCCGCGGCCGCCACGCTGGACGGCGGTGCCGCGCCGTCGCTGCGGCAGGCGGTGGTGTCCCGTGCCAAGGCCCGGGCGTCCGAGGCGGCGATGCTGGTCACCAAGCAGTGCATCCAGCTGCACGGGGGCATCGGCTACACCGACGCCTACGACGTGGGGCTGTTCCTGAGGAAGGCGATGGTCCTGAGCAGCCTCTATGGCCCGGCCGCGCTGCACCGCGCGCGCTTTGCCGCGGTTTCGCCCGAGGATGAGGAGGAGTGACGCCATGACCGTCATCACCAGCCCCGAGCCGGAAGACCTCAACCTGCTCGACGATGACAGCTTCCGCATGGTGGTGCGTCGCTGGGTGGAGGCGAACTACCCGCCCGAAATCCGCAACCCGCCGAAGCGGCTGCACTGGGCGGATAACAAGCCCTGGTACATGAAGCTGGCGGCAAAGGGCTGGCTGGCGCCATCCTGGCCGCGCGAATACGGCGGCATGGGCCTGTCGGCCGCCAAGCAGATCATCATGATCGAGGAGTTCGAGCGGCACGGCTGCGCCCGCACCAACGACCACGGCATCGTCATGGTCGGCCCGCTGCTGATCGCGCATGGCACCGACGCGCAGAAGCAGACCTTCCTGCCGAAGGTGCTCAGCGGCGAGCACATCTGGTGCCAGGGCTACAGCGAGCCCAACGCCGGTTCGGACCTCGCCGCGCTGCGCACCGAGGCGGTGGAGGACGGCGATTTCTACGTGGTGAACGGCCAGAAGATCTGGACCACGTTGGCGCAGGACGCCAACTGGATCTTCTGTCTGGTGCGCACCGACAAGACCGCGAAGAAGCAGGACGGCATCAGTTTCCTGCTGATCCCGATGGACACGCCGGGCATCACCGTGCGCCCGATCATCACGCTCGATCTGCACGACGAGTTCTGCGAGACCTTCTTCGACAACGTCCGCGTGCCCAAGGCGAACCTGGTCGGTGCCCCCAACAAGGGCTGGACGATGGCGAAGGCCCTGCTCGGGTTCGAGCGCATCTTTATCGGCGCGCCGAAGCTGTCGTCCTACGCGCTCGGCCGACTGAAGCTCGTTGCCGAGCGGATGGGCGCCTGGGACGATGCAACGTTCCAGGAGCGGTATACCCGACTGCGCCTTGACCTCGCCGATCTGCGCGTGCTGCACGCGACATTCGTGGAACAGGTGCGGCGCGGCGAAACGCTTGGCCCCGACGTGTCGATGCTGAAGATCTGGCAGACCGAGCTGTTTCAGCGCATCACCGACCTGACCATGGAGATCGCCGGCGAGAACGGCGCCTTGCTGGAGCCGATGGAGGGCAACCGCGAGCTGCACCCGTCCGGCCTGTTCCTGCAGGCGCGGCCAAGCACGATCTACGGCGGCTCGAACGAGATCCAGCGCAACATCATCGCCAAGAACGTATTGGGCCTGCCGGGATAGCCGCGCGGCGGTCGGGATGAGTGCTACTGCTTCCGCGCCGCGTAGCCATCCGTCAGCGTGCCCAGGAAGGCGATGATGTCCTGCTCCTCGGCTTGCGGTCATCGCCGGCTTCTCGCCCGGATGCCGGTCGAAGGGCGGGTCGGTCACGTCGATGTTGGCCCAGGTACTGCCGCGGCAGGTCGTCGTATTTCGCCACGCTGCCGTCCTTGTTGCGCGGATAGACCGCGCGCCGGGTCCACGTCGCGGAAGTCGTAGAAATCCATCACCTGCTGCAGCGAGGTGAACACGCCGTTGTGGAAGAAAACATGGCGCATCGCGACATTGCGCAGCGTCGGCGTCAGGAACATGCCGCAATACTGCGTCTGGCCCTTCATGTCGGTGCGGTATCGGGCCGCAGATGCCCAGGTCGAAGTACGCCGGGTCGGCGTTGGCCTGCAGCTTCATGTTGCGCGGTGCGCCCAGCGCCTCGAACTGGTCGTCGGTGAATTGCGGCGGCAATCCGTCCGCGCGTCGCCTTGTCCAGGTGGCAGCCGGCGCAGTCGGCGCGACTCGGGTCGTTGAACAGCACGTAGCCGCGCAGCTCCGCCGGGGTCAGCCGGGCGCGTCCCTCCAGCCAGAAATCGAACTTGCTGGTGTAGGGGTGGAAGGACGGGTCCTCGATCTGGTAGCGCGCCACCGCGAACATGCGCCTCGGCCACCAGCAGGTCGGGCCGGTCCAGGATCGCCGGGCCGAACAGCTGCACGAAATCCTGCGCATAGGGGGCCTGCGCGCAGCTTCGCCGCCACCGCCTCGGCGCTGCCGCCGTCCATCTCCAGCGGGTTGAGCAGCGGCACGATCGCCTGCTGCTGCAGCGTGTCGACCCGCCCGTCCCAGAACAGCCCGCCCTGCGGCACCAGCGTTGGCCGCGCTCTGCGCGGTGTCGTTGGCGGTCTTCTGCGCCCGCGGCACCCCGCGCGTCAGCGCCACCATCTGCGCCAGCGTGACGGTCTCGTTCTCCTCGTTGTCCGGGCCCGACGCTGAATGCCGGCTGGCGCTCGCAGATACATCAGCGACGGCACCGCCCGCACGCCCTGCCGGTCCAGCTTCGGCCCGCCGAGCACCGCCGGTCCCGCGTCCGCCGGGCCGTAGGCATGCGCCGGGTCGTGGCAGGAGGCGCAGGACATGCTTGCCCGAGGCCGACAGGCTGGCGTCGTAGAAGATCCGCTCGCCCAGCTGCGCCATCGCCGACAGCGGCGCCGCGGCCGGGCGCACCAGATGCACCGGCTACGGGTTCTCCCCCTGCGCCAGCCTGGCCTGCGCCGCCGCGTCCATTGCCGGCGCCGGCCGCCGGCCCCGGCATCGTGGCAACCGCCGGCGCCGAGCGCCGGCGCCGCCAGCATCAGGACGGCGGCGAGCCGCGCCGCCGTCCGCGCTGTCCGCATGCCCTCAGTTCGTCGCCGTCGTCATGGTCGGCTCGCCGGTCTGCGGATCGAGGAACAGCGGCGCATCCGGCTTGCGCAGCTTGAAGTCGAACATGTCCAGTGATCGAGCCGGCGGACGCATCGAACGAGCCGCCGCCAAGCCGCTCGCCGTGCAGCCAGTTGTCCTCGATGAAGCGCACGACCGAGGCCTGCGAGATCAGGTGGTGGTCGACATAGTTCGGCCTGGCCCAGGGCGAGATCACCAGGAACGGGATGCGCGTGCCCGGGCCGCAGCGGCCGTTGACCGGCTTGCCGTCCACGCCCGTCGTCGGCGTGCCGCTGCCGCACTTGCCCGGCCCGTCGAGCTGATCCGCCTGCGGGTCGAACGAGGCGCTGGTCGGCTTGGCGAAGGCATGGTCGTACCAGCCGTCCGAATCGTCCCAGGTGATGATCACGGCGGTGTTCTTCCAGTCCGGCTGCTGCTGCAGGAAGTTGATCAGCGCGACGCGTGCCGTCCTGCTCATCCAGCGGATCGGAGTAGCCGGCATGGCCGTCCTGGTAGGCCGGCAGCTTGATGAACGACACGGCGGGAAGTTGCCGGCCTTCACCGCGGCATAGAAATCCTGCAGGTCATATTCGTGGTTCGCCGGGTCGCGGGTCTTGCCGTCATGCTTCCATAGCTGTAGCCGATCGCGGCCACGCGAGCTCGGGCGCGCATGCGTCGGGTTCGCGGTCGAGGCGAAATACTGGAACCAGTTGTGGTGCGGGATGTAGTCGACGATCGCCTTGCCGACCACGGCGGACATGCGTGCTGCGCTTGCAGCCGGTGGTGCCGTTGGCGTTCTTGGCCTCCAGGTCGAAGCCGCCCATGAAGCCGCCCCAGGTGATGTCGGCGGCATTCAGCAGGTCGCCGATGTTCTTGCCCGTCCATCATCGCCTGGTCCTTCGGCGACGGAGCACACGTCGTAGCCGGGATCGACGTCGTTGATCATCGTGAAGCCGCCCTGGCCGTCGTCGATGTAGTAGGACACGGCGGCGAGCGTGGACGGCTTCTTCGTCGTGGCGACGATCTTCATGCCGTTGGTCTGGCCGGCGACCACTTCCAGCGCGCCCGGCGTCGACGGCCCGTAGGTGTCGGTATAGGCGTTGTCGCTCATCGCGAAATGCTGGGCGTAGTGCCACATCGCGGTGACGGTGTTGCCGTCGAAATAGCCCATCACCTGGCCCTTGGTGCCGAACGCGCCGGCGCCGCCCGGCGTGCCCTTGCCGGTGTATTTCGGAAACAGGTCGGCCTTGCCGTCGTTGTAGGCCTGCTGCTCGGCCGTATAGGCGTGGTTCTGGTCGGCGGTGTTGGCCTGGGTGCGGTCGAGCCGGAACGGCTCCGCGGCGTCGGCGCCGTTCGCGGGGTTGGTGAATTCGGGTTGTTCGTCAGCAGGTCGGCGCTGCGCCAGGTTGTTCACCCGGGGCGTGTCCGTGCGCGGCGGTGAAGGCCGGCTCGCCCGGCGGGTTGGCGGCCTTGGGATAGGTCGCGAAGTAGTGGTCGAACGAGACGTTCTCGTTGAACAGCACCACCAGGTGCTTGATCGGTGTCGCGGTTTTCAGCGCGTCCGCGCCCTCCGGCGCCGCGCCGGCGGCGAAGGCCGGGGCGATCGCCGGGGCGAAGGCGATGGCGGTGGCCGCCAGCATGGACGTGGCGGAGCGAAGCAGCGTTCTGCGTCGTGGCATGACCGATCCCGGGCAAGAGTGAAACAGGGGCTTCCTATGGCGGCATCCCGCCGCCGCGCGTGAAGAAACGATGACGTTAACCGTTTGTAACGCGCCGCGACGGCCTACGACGCTGCCGTCCGGCTGCGCACCGCCGCGGCCCGCGCCAGCACGCCCTTCGCGCGGTCCACCACGGGAATGTCGATCATCCGTCCCTCGAACTCAACCGCTCCCTTGCCCGCCGCCATCGCCGCGTCATAGGCCGCGACCATGCGCTCGGCCATCGCCACCTCGGCCTCGCTCGGTGCGTACTCCTCGTTCAGGATCGGCACCTGGGTGGGATGGATGCAGGCCGCCCCCAGGAACCCCAGCTTGCGCGACCGCTGGATGGTGGCCCGGAACTTCGCCGGGTCCTTGTAGTCGGCGACGGTGCCGACGAAGCCCAGCGGCAGGATGCCCGCCGCCCGCGCGGCGAACACCGATTGCTGCTTGGGATAGAACAGCCCCTCGGCCTCCGGCAGCATCCCCACCGAGAGTGCGAGGTCCTCGGCGCCGATGGTGATGGCGACGACGCGGGGATGCGCCCGCGCGATCGCCTCGGTGCGAAAGAAGCCGCTCGCGGTTTCCACCATCGGGACGAAGCGCACGCCGCCGGGCGGCAGGCCGCGCTCGCTTTCCAGTTCGTCGACGATCTCGGCGATCGCCTGGACATGCTCGGCACTCTCGATCTTCGGCAGCGCCAGCGCAGCCACACCCGGGATCACCGCCGCCTCCAGGTCGGCCACCAGCAGCCGCCACGGCCGGTTGACGCGCACCAGCACGTCGCCGCCGCGCCGCCCGGCCTGCTTGACGGCATCTGCCAGCATCCCGCGCGCGGCAGGCTTCTGCGCCGGGGCGACGGCATCCTCCAGATCCAGGATCACCCCGTCCGCGCCGCGATCCGCCGCACTGGCGACGAATTTCGCGACATTCGTCGGCACATAGAGCAGCGAGCGCCAGACCGGTAATTCCCTGCTCATCATGCAGCCTCCTTGATGACGCCGGCGCTGGCCAGCGCGTCGATGCGCGCCGCGTCCCAGCCGATCGTTTCCAGCACCGCGCGGCTGTGCTCGCCCAGCGCCGGGGCGGGCAGGCGCAGCGCGCCGGGGGTGTCCGACAGGCGCGGGATGATGGCGTGCATCAGCACCGACCCCGCCTCGGCGTCCGGTGCCTCCACCAGGATGCCGCGCGCCTGCACGTGCGGATCGTCGATCAGTTGGTCGATCTCATAGACCGGGGTGGCGGTGATCTCGGCCGCCGCGAAGGCCGCCATCGCCTCCTCCAGCGTGCGCTCGCCGATGAACGCCACGATCGGCGCCTCGCACGCCTCGGCGTTGCGCACCCGGTCGGTGTTGGTGCGGAAACGCGGATCGTCGATCATGTCGGGCCGGCCGACGCAGCGGAACAGCCGCTCCGCCATCGCCTGGATCGAGGCCGAAATCGCGATCCACCGCCCATCCTTCGTGCGGAACGTGTTGCGCGGGGACGTGGTCAGCGACCGGCTGCCGGTGCGCGCCGGCTTCTCCCCGCTCTGGCGGAACGTCGCCGCATCGGGCCCCAGCACCGAGATGATCGGATCGAGCAGCGGCAGGTCGATCACTTGCCCATGCCCGGTCTGCTCGGCGTGGCGCAGCGCCACCATCACGCCATAGGCGCCGTATAGCCCGGCGATCATGTCGGCCAGCGCCAGCGGCGGCAGCACCGGCGGTCGGTCGGCGAAGCCGTTCTTGGCGGCGAAGCCGGACATCGCCTCCACGAGCGTGCCGAAGCCCGGCCGGTCGCGATACGGCCCGTCCTGCCCGAAGCCGCTGATGCGCACCACGATCAGCTTCGGGTTGCGCGCCTGCAGCGCGGCAGGGCCGATCCCCATCTGCTCCAGCGTGCCTGGGCGGTAGTTCTCGACCAGCACATGCGACTGGGCAGCGAGGTCGCGCAGCGCCGCCATGCCCTCGGCGGCGCGCAGGTCGAGGGCGAGGCTTTTCTTGTTCCGCGCATACACCTTCCAGTGCAGGCTCAGCCCCTGCACGCGCCACGCCCGCAGCGGGTCGCCGCGCACCGGGTCCTCGATCTTGATGACCTCGGCGCCCTGGTCGGCCAGTTGCAGGCTCAGCATGTTGCCCGCCACCAGCCGCGACAGGTCCAGCACGCGGATGCCGGCCAGCGGGACCGGTGCTTCGGGGTCGAAGGCGATGCGCGGGATCATTGCGCGGCGGGCCGGCGCTTCATGAAGGCGCTGCGCAGGCAGGTCGCCACCAGCTCGCCGCGCTGGTTGATGCCCTGGTGCTCGATCTCCACCACGCCCGCCTCGGGCCGGGATTTGCTGGGCCGCACGCTGCGCACGATGCTGCGTGCACGGATCGTGTCGCCGTGGAACACCGGCTTGGGGAACGCCACCTTGTCCATGCCCAGGTTGGCGATGGTGGTGCCCAGCGTGGTCTCGCCCACCGTCATGCCGATCAGCAGCCCCAGCGTGAACAGCGAATTGACCAGCCGCTGGCCGAACTCGGTCGTCTTGGCGAACTCCTCGTCCAGGTGCAGCGGCTGCGGGTTCATCGTCAGCGTGCTGAACAGCACGTTGTCCATCTCGGTCACGGTGCGGCTCATGGCGTGCTCGAACACCTGACCGACGGAAAACTCCTCGAAATAAAGTCCGGCCATCAGCGCATCTCCTGATTTTGTTTCGGCACAGCGCGAATGGCTAATACGATTTCGGCAGACCCAGCACGCGCTCGGCCAGATAGCTGAGGATCAGCTGTGGGCTGACCGGGGCGATGCGCGGGATCATCGACTCTCGGAAATACCGTTCCACATGATATTCTTGCGCATAGCCCATGCCGCCATGCGTCATCACCGCCTGCTCGCAGGCATGGAACCCGGCCTCGGCCGCCAGGTATTTGGCGGCGTTCGCCTCCGCTCCGCATTCCCGCCCCGCGTCGTACAGCGACGCCGCCTTCAGCATCATCAGGTTGGCCGCCTCCAGCTCCGCCCAGTTCTTCGCCAGCGGGTGCTGGATGCCCTGGTTCTGCCCGATCGGCCGGCCGAACACCACGCGCTCGCGGGCATAGCGCGTCGCCCGCGCCAGTGCGGCGCGCCCGATGCCCACGGCTTCGGCTGCGATCAGCACGCGCTCGGGGTTCAGCCCGTGCAGGATGGCGCGGAAGCCCTCGCCCTCGGCGCCGATGCGGTTTTCCTCGGGCACCTCCATGTCCTCGAAGAACACCATGTTCGAATCGACCGCGTGGCGCCCCATCTTCGGGATGCGCCGCACCTCGGCCCGGCCGCGGTCGAGGTCGGTGTAGAACAGCGTCAGGCCGCCGGTCCGCTTCGTCACCTGGTCCTTCGGCGTGGTGCGCGCCAGCAGCAGGATTTTCGTCGCCTCCTGCGCGGTGGAGGTCCAGATCTTCTGCCCGTTGATGACGTAGCGGTCGCCGCGCTTGTCGGCGCGCACCGCGATCTCGGTGGTGTTCAGCCCGGCATTCGGCTCGGTCACGCCGAAGCACGCCTTGTCGCGCCCGGCGATCAGCGGCGGCAGCATCCGGCGCTTCTGTTCGGCGGTGCCGTGCACCACCACCGGATGCAGGCCGAAGATGTTGATGTGGATCGCCGAGGCGCCGCTCAGGCACGCCCCCGATTCCGCTACCGCCTGCATCATGATCGCGGCTTCGGTGATCCCCAGCCCCGCCCCGCCGTATTCCTCGGGCATCGCGATGCCCAGCCAGTTGCCCTCGGCGATGGCGGAATAGAAGTCCTCGGGAAAGACGCCGCTGCGGTCGTGCTCCAGCCAGTAGGTTTCATCGAACCGCGCGCACAGGCGCAGCACCTCCTCGCGGATCTGCACCTGCTCGGCCGACATCTCGAAATCCATGGCGTGCTCCCCTGGCACGGCGTGCCGGCGATCACGATAGCGCAGCCGGCCCGGCGCGCAATTTCCCGCCGCGGCGTCAGCCCGCCGTGTCGGCCGGCGGCCGCGGCGCCGGCGGCGTCGCCAGGAAGCCGCGCATCGCCACCATCACCGCGGTGGCCGCACCCGCCGCGGTGGGATGCGCCGCCGCCGTCGCCCCCGTCCCGCCCGGCAGCGAGGACGCGGCGGCGGCCAGCGCGGTCTGGTAGCTGTTGGGCGCCTTGTTCGCGGCGGTCAGCACGTCGTCCGCCGTCGGCGGCGGCACGGGCGGCGCCACGATGTGATCCGGTCCCGGATTGTCCGGCCCGTCGGTCAGCGCCGATAGCAGGTCGGGTGCGACCGCGTCGCGCGCGGTCAGGAACGCGGTGCCGAACAGCCGGTGCAGTGTCGCGCTGATGCTGGTGTGGTCGAACGGGGTCAATCCCGGCGCGGGCGGGCGGATGATGCTGCCCTTGCGCACATGGGGAGAGACGATCACCGCGGGCACCCGCACGCCGTAATAGCCGAAATCGAAACCGTCCGGATAATGCGAGTCGGGGGATTTCGCCGGCGGCGGCGGCACATGGTCGTAGCAACCGCCATGCTCGTCGCAGGTGATCAGCAGCAGCGTCTGCTCCCAGCCCGGGCCGGCGCGCAGCGCGTTGTAGACCTGCGCGATCAGCTGCTCGGCATACGCGACGTTGTGCGGCGGGTGCGCGTCGTTGGGCAGCAGCGTCTGCGTCAGGTCGGGGAAGTAGCGCGGCTCGATGAAGCTGTAGCTCGGCAGCCGACCCTGCGCGGCGTCGGTCAGGAACGCGTCGAACAGCTGGAACCGGGTGAACGCGCTCTCCCACAGCTGCGACAGCGTGGCGGCCTGCGGGAAGTCGTGGAAGTAGACGCGCCAGCCGATCGCCGGGTTCTTCAGGTCGTCCAGCCGGTTGAACACCGTCGGCATGTCATAGGGGAAATGCGGCGGCATGTTGTTCACATAGCCGCCGGCGGTGCAGCAATGCGCGAAGAAGCGGTTCGGCCAGGTCTGGCACGGCGCCGAGGCGAACCAGCGGTCGGACACGCCGAATGCCGCCGCCAGCGTGCTCAGCACCGGCATCTGCGCCGGCGTGAAATAGTGCATCACCGCCCGCGGATCGGCCGGCGGCGTGGTCTTCGGCTGGCGCATGTAGTTGTCGACGAAACCGCTCATCGTCGGGCCATCCGGGCCGGCGACGTTGCCGATGCCGTGGATCTGCATGTGGATGTCGGTGAACAGCTCGCCCGGATCTGGATCGGGGATGCACACGTCGTGCGCGTTCAGCGTCTCGCTGGTCCAGACCTGCACCGTCTGACTGCCGCCGCTCGTGTGCCAGGTGTTCGTTTCGCGACCGGTCAGCCCGTCGAAGTCCGCGCGGCCCGGATACAGCCGGCCCAGCATGCAGTCGAACGAGCGGTTTTCCAGCATCAGCACGACGACATGCGCGATCGGCATCGGTGGCACCTTTCTGGCTGCTCTGCTGCGTTCCGGCCGGGCTCTCGCCTGATCCGGTTTTCGTCTCTAGGCTAGCCTCGGCCAACGTGCCGGGGAAGGACAGACACATGAAGTTCGGGGTGTTCTACGAGCATCAGTTGCCGCGCCCGTGGACCGATACCAGCGAGCACGACCTGCTGGCGCAGTCGCTCGACCAGCTCGAAGTCGCCGACCGGCTCGGCTACGATCATGTCTGGGTGGTCGAGCATCACTTCCTCGAGGAATATTCCCATGCCTCGGCGCCCGAGGTGTTCCTGGGCGCCGCCACGCAGCGAACCAAGCACATCCGGCTCGGCCATGGTGTGATCCAGCTCACCACCAACCAGCCGCACCGCGTGGCCGAGAAGGTCGCCACCCTCGACCTGCTGTCGGGCGGCCGCGTCGATCTCGGCATGGGGGAGGCGGCGGGTCCGGCCGAGCTGCATCCGTTCGGCGTGCGCGTGCGCGACAAGCGCGACCGCTGGGAAGAAGCGGTCAAGGCCATCATTCCGATGTTCACCCGGACGGACTGGGAATTTCATGGCCAGTACTACGATTTCCCGGCCCGCAACGTGATCCCCAAGCCGATGCAGAAGCCGCATCCGCCGCTCTGGGTCGCCTGCTCCAACATCCAGACCATCGGCAGCGCCGGCGAATGGGGGATGGGCGCGCTCGGCTTCTCCTTCGTCTCACCCGACGCGGCGCGCGCCTGGGTGCATCGCTACTACAACAACCTGCTGCACCGGCCGAACTGGCTGACCGACTACGCGATCAATCCCAACGTCGCCATCGTCAACGGCTTCATGTGCGCGCCCACCGACGAGGAAGCGATCGAGGCAGCCTCCGGCTGGACCTTCTTCATCTTCGCCCTTGGCTATTACGGGCGCAAAGGCATCGACGCTCCCGGCACCGGTGACCTGTGGCGCGACTACCAGGCATGGCGGGAAACCGACAAGGCCAAACAGGCGCTGCGCAACGGCCTGATCGGATCGCCCGAAACCATCCGCAAGCGGCTGCGACAGTTCGAGGACGCGCATGTCGATCAGGTGATCCTGCTCAATCAGGCGGGCAAGACCAGCCACCGCGCTATCTGCGACAGCCTCGAGCTGTTCGCGCGCGAGGTGATGCCCGAGTTCCACGCCCGCCAGCCGCAGCAGGACGCGTGGAAAGCCGATGTGCTGGCCGGCCGCATCGTGCTGGAGGAACTGGACACCTCGGGCTACGACCTCTACGCGCACCAGAACGAGGACATCGTGCGGCTGACGCCCGAACAGCTGAAGCAGCGCATGGCCGCGAAGGAGCGCGCCGCGCAGTCCGCCTGACCGCCGCGTGTTGCACATCGTGCTGCTGTTCGGCGCCGGGCTGCTGGCCGGTGCCATGAACGCCGCGGCCGGCGGCGGGTCGTTCGTCACCTTCTCGGCGCTGATCTCGGCCGGCGTGCCCTCGGTCATCGCCAACGCCACCAGCACGGTCGCACTGTTCCCCGGCATCTTCGCCAGCGCCTATGCCTACCGCCACGACTTCCGCTCCTTCGGCACGGTGTCGCTGCGCGCCATGCTGGCCGTCAGCATGGCGGGCGGCGTTGCGGGCGCGCTGCTGCTGATCTTCTCGCCTGCCAGGATCTTCGACCTCCTGGTGCCCTGGCTGCTGCTGTTCGGTGCCACGGTGTTCGCCGTCGGTCGCCAGGCCGGCACCCTGCTGCGCCGCGTCGTCCGCCTCGGCCCCGCCGCGCTGCTGGGCGCGCAGTTCGCCCTCGGCGTCTATGGCGGCTATTTCGGCGGTGCCGTCGGCATCATGATGATGGCCGCCTGGAGCCTGTTCGGCATGTCCGACGTGCTGACCATGAGCGCCGCGCGCACGCTGCTCGTCGGTGCCACCAACGGCATGGCCGTGGTCTGCTTCCTGGTCGCGGGCCTGATCTGGTGGCCGCAAGCGCTGCTGATGCTGGTCGCCGCGGTCGCCGGCGGCTACGGCGGCGCCCGCCTCGCCCGCCGCGCCGACCCCGACCGGCTGCGCGCCGCGATCACCGTGTTCAACTTCCTCATCACGGCGGCGATCTTCTACCGCACCTACGGATAGCCGCGGTCAGGCGGTCAGCCGCGCGATCTCGGCCAGCAGATCCTCGGTCGTGCACTGGCGGCAATAGCCGGCGTTGTTGCGCAGCGCCCAGTCGTGCCGATCCTGCGTCAGCGTCGCGCATGCGTCGGTCACGCAGGTCACCAGGTAGCCCAGGTCGCAGGCATCCCGCACCGCCGAGTCGACGCACTGGTCGGTCAGCCCGCCTGCGATCATCAGGGACCGCACACCGAGATTGCGCAGGACGTAATCGATGTTGGTTGAGATGAAGACCGAGGACGAGGTCTTCGGCAGCACGATCTCGTCCTCGCCCGGCGCGATCGCGTCCAGCACCTGCGCGTCCCAGGATCCGCGCGGCACATCGAGCCCGCTGATCTTGTAGTCCAGGCTGCGGTCGCGGCCGTCGCGCGTCAGGCTCTCGATGACGGTGTAGATCACCTCGATCCGCGCCGCGCGGCAGGCGCTCTGCAGCCGCTGCAGGTTGGGGATCACGCTCGCTTCCAGCCGGCGGAAGAAGGACCCGTAGCGTTCCTCCCGCGCGGCCGCGGTCATCGCCTTGTATTCGCCGCCGTCGGGGCGGGAACAGTAGTTCTGCATGTCGATGATCAGCAGCGCCGCATGGGCGGGGTCGATCGGCACGTCGCGCGACAGGGTCACGGTCAATAGACCTCGGCGTAGCGCGCGCAGATCGCGTCCTCGCCCAGGCCGTCCAGGGCGGCGATCTCCGACCGCTTGAACATCAGGTAGGCGTCCAGGAAGCGGTCGCCGAACCAGTCCTTCGCCTGCGGCGTGGCCTCCAGCGCCGCCAGTGCCGCCGCCAGGCTGCGCGGCAGCGGGTGCGCGCCCGCCTCGGCCCGTGCCGCCTCGCTCATCGACCAGAAATTCTCCGCCGGCCGCGCCGGCAATCCCAGGCCACGGCGGATGCCGTCCACCCCGGCCCACACCAGCGCGCCCAGCGCCATGTAGGGCGACGCCGCCGCATCGCAGACCCGGTATTCCAGGTTGAACTGCGCCGCCGCGTCGGCCGCGCTCTCGGGGGCGAAGGTCGGGCAGACGCGCAGGCTGGCGCCCCGGTCGCGCTCGCCGAGGTTGGTCCAGGTCGGCGCCCAGCGGTTCGGCGTCAGCCGGTAGTAGGACGCAACGGACGGCGCCGTCACCGCCGCCAACGCCGGCATGTGGTGCAGCACGCCGGCGGCGAACTGCGCTGCCACCTGCGACAGGCCGTAAGGCGCGTCCGGATCATGGGTCGCGGGCGCGCCCTCGGCGTCGCACAGGCTGAAATGGATATGCGTGCCGTTGCCGATGCCCTTCGGCTGCGGCATCGGCGCGAACACCGCCCGGGCACCCAGCCGCGCCGCCACGCCGCGCGCCATCTCGCGCACGATCACCGCCTCGTCGGCGGCGCGCAGCCCGATGGTCGGTGCCACCGTCACCTCGAACTGGCGCGGCCCGTATTCGGGCATGAAGCTGTCTGGCGTCGCCCCGGCCTGGCGGATGGCGCTCATGAACGCCTCGCCGAAGCCGCCCTGGCGACGGAAGGCGTCCAGCGAATAGGGCGAGCCCGGCCTGTCCTCGACGCCGGTATAGACGAACTCCTGCTCGAACGCGGCGCGCAGCTGCAGCCCGGTCGCGGCGTGCAGGGCGGCCAGTGCGCGGCGCAGAAAGTGGCGCGGGCAATGGTCCCAGAAGGCGCCGTCCGTGGTGCACAGGTCGCCCAGGTAGAACCGCTCGGACGGCCCGTCGTCGAACGGCACCTGCACCATCGCGGTCTCGTCGGGCACCAGCATCAGGTCGCCCTCGGTGCCGAACGGGGTCGCGTAGATCGGCCCGAACGCCGACATCATCAGGTTGCTGTGGGTGAACCCCACGCCGCGGCGCAACCGCTTGTCGCTGTCGGCGGCCGGGAACGCCTTGCCGCGCACCAGTCCCGACAGGTCGCAGGTGGCGACGAAAACTAGGTCCTCGCGCTGCATCGGCCGTCCCCGTGCTGCCTAACCCGCGTTGGGCACGCCCACCGCCGGCGGCGCCAGCCCCAGCCCGCTCGCGGTCGCGCAGATCGCCGCCCAGGTGGTCGCCTGCAACGGCACGCCCTCGCGCAGGCGCACCGCCCTGGTGCGCGCCTCCTGCTCGCCGGGCACCAGCACTTCGCCCCCCGGCGTCGCCGGCCGCGACGCCTTGACGTAGTCGGTGTACTCGCGCGCCGCCGCCTGGAAATGCTCGGCGCCGAAGCTGCCGGGCTGCAGGTAGATCGACAACATCCCGTTGGCGATCCGCGTCCGCTTGCCGCCCGGGATCGGGCCGGACGTGCCGCCGCCGGTCAGGCAGCCGGCCAGGATTTCGCACATGAACGCCAGGCCCGAGCCCTTGTGCTCGCCGAAGGTCCGCAGCGCCCCGGCGCCCTGCGCCGAGTCGCGCACATGCGTGCCCTCGATCGGCCCGTACAGCGTGCGTGGGTCGGACGACAGCGTGCCGTCGGGCTCGATCAGCGCGCCCGCCGGCACCGGCTTGCCGCCGTTGGAGGCGACCAGCACCTTGCCCTCGGCGACCAGGGATGTCGCGAAATCCAGCACCAGCGGCCCCTCGGCCGTGGGGGCCGCGATGCAGACCGGGTTGGTGGAGAAGCGCCGGTCCACGCCGCCGAACGGGGCGACCAGCTCGCCGCCCGCGACGTTGACGAAGTGGATGGAGATCAGCCCCGCCTCGGCGGCGCGCTCGCCCCAGTCGCCGATGCGTCCGATATGCCCGGCGAAGCGCAGCCCGATCACCGCCAGCCCGTGCGCCTTCGCCTTGGCGATGCCGAGATCGACTGCCTGCGGCGCCACGGTCTGACCGAAGCCCCAGTTGCCATCCACGATCGCGTGCGTCGGCGTCTCGTGCAGCACGCTGATGGTCTGGCCGGCGACGACCTTGCCTTCCTGCAGCCACTGCACGTAGCGCGGCGTGCGGATCACGCCGTGGCTGTCATGCCCGGTCAGGTTGGCCGACAGCAGATGATGCGCGATGCGCGCGCCCTCGTCGGCGGCACAGCCGGCCCGGGTGAAGATCTCGGCGATGAAGCCCCGCAGCACATCCACCGGAACGGTGGTGGTCGCGTCCTTCTGCTCTGCCATGTCGCGTCAGACCACGCGGCCGTTCGCCGGGCTCCATCAGGTGCATGTGGTTCATGTCCGCCGACAGCGGCAGCATCTCGCCCGGTGCGGCATGGGTGGCGGGATCGACGCGCGCGCAGACCGGCGTGCCGTCGATGAAGAAGTGGACCAGGGTCTCCATGCCCATCGGCTCCACCACGTCCACCGGAGCGTCCACTCGGGCGACGCCGGGCTTGGCGTTGTCGTGATGTCTCGAACAGGTGCTCGGGGCGCAGCCCGAGCACCATCTCGCGGCCCTTGTACGGCCGTAGCGCGTCCACCCGGGCGGGCGGCACCGGCAGCACGGTGGCGGGGTTGACCCGGATCGCCACGGCGCCGCCACTCGTCCTCCACCCTGCAGGGCAGGAAGTTCATCGCCGGGCGAGCCGATGAAGCCGGCGACGAAGCGCGTCGCCGGGTTGTGGTAGAGCTCCTGCGGCGGGCCGACCTGCTCGATGCACGCCGTGGTTCATCACCACCACGCGGTCGGCCAGCGTCATCGCCTCGACCTGGTCGTGCGTGACGTAGACCGTCGTGGTGCGGGACGGTCTGGTGCACCTTCTTGATCTCGGTGCGCATCTGCACGCGCAGCTTGGCGTCGAGGTTGGACAGCGGCTCGTCGAACAGGAACACCTTGGGGTTGCGCACGATGGCGCGGCCCATCGCCACGCGCTGCCGCTGGCCGCCGGACAGCGCCTTCGGCTTGCGCATCAGCAGCGGCTCGATGTCCAGGATGCGCGCCGCCTCGTCCACGCGGCGCTTGATCTCGGCCTTGGGAAATTTCCGCAGCTTCAGGCCGAACGCCATGTTGTCGAACACGCTCATGTGCGGATACAGCGCGTAGTTCTGGAACACCATGGCGATGTCGCGGTCGCGCGGCGGCACGTCGTTCACCACGTCGCCGCCGATCCAGATCTCGCCGGCGGTGATTTCCTCCAGCCCCGCGATCATGCGCAGCGTGGTGGACTTGCCGCAGCCCGGAGGGCCCGACCAGCACCACGAATTCCTGGTCGGCGATCTCCAGGTCGATGCCCTTCACCGCCTGCACGTCGCCGTCGTAGATCTTGACCACTTTGCGAACCGAGACTTCGGCCATGTACTTCTCAGCCTTTCGTTGCGCCGGCCGTCAGGCCGGCGACGTAGTAGTCCATCAGGAACGCGTAGATCATGATCGGCGGGGCCGCCGCGATCACGCAGGCGGCCATGATCTTGCCCCACTGGAACACGTCGCCGCGGATCAGGTCGCTGACGATGCCGACGGTCAGCACCATCTGGCTGGAGGTGTAGAGATACGCCAGCGGATACAGCAGGCTGCCCCAGCTGACGGTGAAGGCGAAGATCGTCGCCGCGATGATGCCCGGCATCGCCACGGGGATGAAGATCTTCCACAGCATCTGCAGGTAGCCCGCGCCGTCGATCAGCGCCGCCTCGTCCAGTTCCTTCGGGATCGAGCTGAAATAGCCGATCATGATCCAGGTGCAGAACGGCACCGCCAGCGTCGGATACAGCAGCACCAGGCACCAGAAATTGTTGATCAGTCCGAGCTTGCCGATGATCTGGAACAGCGGGATGAACAGCAGCGACGCCGGCACCAGGTAGGTCAGGAACACGCCGGTCGCCAGCGTCTGGCTGCCCCAGAATCCCATCCGCGCCAGGCTGAACGCCGCGAGCACGGAGATCACCATCGTCACGACGACGACCGCGATCGTCACGTTGACCGAGTTCATGAAGTAGGTCTGGAAGTTCGGATAGGTGATCAGGTACCAGAAATTCTCCAGCGTCGGGTGGCGGATCAGCCAGGGGCTGCCGTTCTGCGCGGAAATCTCGGCCGCCGACTTCAGGCTGGTGATCATCATGTAGAACGGCGGCACCAGGAACATCACCACGAACACCATCAGCGCGGCATAGCTGCCCCACAGCGCCCAGGCGCGCTGGCGGTGCAGGCTCGTCCGCCTCGCGCTGCGCGCGCGGTGCCGCCGACGGCGACCGAGGTGCTCATGCCGCGATCTCCTTGGTGCGCTCGCGTCACGCCGCGCAGCACGAAGAATGCGGCGACGGCCAGGATCGGGAACATGAACAGGCTGATCGCGGCGCCCAGCGGAATGTCGCCGGACTGGATGCCGACCTGGAACGCATAGGTGGCGAAGATATGCGTCATGTCCTGCGGGCCGCCGGCGGTCAGGATGCGCACGATGTCGAAGTCGGCGAAGGTGACGATCAGGCTGAACAGCACGGTGATGGCGATGATGTTGCGCATCATCGGCAGCGTGACGAAGAACAGCTTCTGGCAGGCGCTGGCGCCGTCGATCGCCGCCGCCTCGTACAGCTGCTCGGGCACCGATTTCAGCGCGGCGAGATACATGATCATGAAGAACGGCGTGCCGAACCAGACATTCACCGCGATGATGCAGAGCCCGCGCCACTAGCCGTTCGCCAGCCAGGCGACGCTGTGCAGGCCGAACTGGTTGAGCGCCCAGTTGAACGCCGAGTAGGACGGATCGAACATCCACCACCAGGTCAGCGTGGACAGCGCCAGCGGGATCACCCACGGCACCAGCAGCAGGCCGCGCCAGATGCGTTGCTTGCCGCCGTGGATATTGTGCATCAGATGCGCCAGCACGAAGCCGATCAGCGCCTTGCACACCACCGCCGTGATGGCGAACAGGCAGCTTTGGAAGATCACCAGCTGGAACGTGTCGCGCCTGAGCAGGAAGGTGAAATTGCTCAGGCCCGACGAACTGCCGTCATCTTCTTGTTCAGCATCGACAGGTAGATCGCGTAGAACGCCGGATAGACCACAAGGCAGGCGATCAGCAGGATCAGCGGCAGGCACATCAGGAAGCCGATGGTCGATCGCCGCCGCATCATCCGCTGCATGCCGCTCCCGCGTGCGGTCCTGCCGCGCGCGGGAGCGATCACATCGGCCGGTATGCTGGTGCCGTCGGCCATTCACGTCTCCTGATATTGGCCGGGTCGTCCTAGCGGGTGAAGCCTTCCAGTTCGTCGGCTGCCCAGGCGATCACCTGGTCGATGCTCTGGCCGCTCAGCAGCTTGGCGAACATCGTCGGCATGGTGCCGCGGTTGTAGATCTGCACGGCGACGTCGGGCGAGCGTCCGATGCGGCGATGCTGGGTTCCGCAGTTGGCCACGGGCGCAGCGGATAGTTGTAGACGGTGCCTTTCGGCGGTCCGACTTCCGCCCAGACCTTGAAGTCCTGGAGCTTCTCGAAGGGCGGCAGGTCGTAGCCCATGACGGCGGTGCAGCGCGCCTCGACCTGCGGACGCTGCATCAGGTACTCGATCAGGTCCTTTGCCGCCGCCTTGTTCTGGCTGAACTGCCACACGCCCCAGAAATACGGCAGATACGATGTGAAGCGTCCCTTCGGCCCGGATGGCGAGGGGAAGGTCCAGCAATCCTTGGCGACATTCGGCGCATCGCGCATCGCCACCGCCCAGGCCGAGGGCGGGTTGAAGATCAGCGCGCTCTTGCCGGAAATCAGCGCGCGGTTGTTGGACGCGTCGTCATAGCTGACGGCGTCGTCCGGCAGCAATTTGACCAGCTTCTGGCCGTATTCCAGCACCTGCCCTGACCTCGTCGGACTTCACCTTGATGTTGCCGTCCCGTCGACCAGCACGGCGCCGTAGGCGTGGAACAGGGCGCCGATCATGTCGACCGAATCGGTGGTGGTGCCCAGGCCCAGGCCGAACGGCATTCCCGCGGCCTTGCAGGCGCTGGCCGCCTTCAGCATCGTGTCATACGTCCAGTTGTCGGACGCGGCGGTGTGCCCCGGCTTGTCCGGGTACATCTCGACGCACATCGAGGCCAGCCTTGTCCTTCAACACGCTGATGCGGCCGCACGGACCCTTGATCTGCGTGCCCGAGCTGGTCGGCACCGCCATCCAGTGTCCCTTCGACTTGACCGAGATACTCGCAGACCTTGTTGGCGGGGCCGTATTTCGCGGTCAGCCTGCCGACCACGTCGTCCATCGGCTCCAGCTTGTCGATGTGGTTCTGCACCTCCCAGGTCTGCAGGGCGATGGCATCGTGGCCGGTGCCGGCCTGCGCCTCGGCGGCGGCGGTCAGCAGCAGTTTGTTGTTGTTGGAGGTGATGAAGTCGGCCTGCACCTCGACCTTGTTCTTGTCGGACCACTCGGCGACCTGCTTCTTCATCACGTCGTTGCCGGCGGGCACCCAGTGGTCCCAGAAGCCGATCGACACCTTGCCGGCGGCGCCGGCGGTGCGGATATGGACCAGCGGAAGGGCGGCGGCGGCCGCACCCAGCTTGAGGGCATTCCGGCGGCTGACCGGATGGAGGGTCTTCATGCACGTCTCCCTAATGCGCGTCCGGCAGGGCCGGGCGCCTGCTTGTTCTCAGCCAGTCGTCGAGCGACTTCGCCCGCACGTTACGGGGTGAGCGCCGCCATGCAACGCGTCCTGCGACGCTGCGGCGCGGCATCCGCGGTGGCGAAATCAGCAATCCCGTCGGATCGCCGCCAGCACGCGGTCGATGAAGGCATCGGTGCTGCCCAGATACGCCGACGGATCGACCAGCCGCGCGATCGCCGCAGCGTCCAGCACGGCGGTCACCGATGCCTCGCGCCCCAGCGCCTCGGCGAGCGGGATGCCCTCGGCCAGCGCCGCGTCGCAGGCGTGCTTGACGACGTGATGCGCCTCGCCGCGACCCAGATGCGGCGCCAGCCCCATCATCACCGCCTCGGCAACGATCAGCCCGCCGGTGGCGTCCAGGTTGCGCCGCATCCGCGCCGCGTCCACCACCATCCCCTCGGCGATGGCACGGGCGTGCAGCAGCGCGCCGTGCGTCAGCACGAAGCATTGCGGCAGCGCCAGCATCTCGGCCTGCCACGGCCCGGTCGCGCGCTCGTGGTCCTGTGCCATCGCACCCTGCATCACCGGCACCAGCGCCTGCACGGTGCGTGCCGCGGCCAGGATGTACTCGGACGCGATCGGGTTGCGCTTCTGCGGCATGGTGGAGGAACTGCCGCGCCCGGCGACATAGGGCTCGGTCACCTCCGCCACCTCGGTCTGCGCCAGCAGGATGATGTCGGTGGCGATCTTGGCCAGGCTGCCGCAGACCAGTCCCAGGAAGCCGACCGCTTCGGCCAGTCCGTCGCGTGCGACATGCCAGGGGGCGGCCGGCGCGCCCAGCCCCAGCGCCGCCGCCAGCCCCTCCATCACCGCGATGCCCTGCGTCGCCGAGCGAGGCCAGCGTGCCCGCGGCCCCGGCGAAGCTCACCAGTTCGACCCGCGGGCGCACCTGGTCCAGCCGCGTGACATGCGCCGCCAGCGGCTGCGCCCAGACCGCGCATTTCAGCCCGAACGTCACCGGCAGCGCGTGCTGCAGATGGGTGCGCCCGGCCATCACCGTGTGGCGGTGCCGCGCCGCCTGCGTTGCCAGCGCATCGACGATGGCGACCAATTCGGCGCGGATCAGCGTCAGCCCATCGCGCACCTGCAGCACCGTGGCGCTGTCCATGATGTCCTGCGTCGTCGCGCCCCAATGCGTCCAGCCGCCGGCCTCCCCGGCGGCGCGCGACAGGCCGCGCACCAGGCCGACCACCGGGTAGCCGACATTGCGCGCGCTGGCGGCCAGTTCGTCGGTGCGCAGGTTCTCGATCCGCGCCGCCTTTTGGATGGCCTCGGCGGCGGCGGGGGGGATGATGCCAAGCCCGGCCTGCACTTTCGCCAGCGCGGCCTCGACATCCAGCATCCGCTGCGTCTGCGCCGTCTCGTCGAACACCGCCCGCATGGCGTCGCTGCCGTACAGCGTGCCCATCACCACGCTGTCGGCGGGATTGACCGGCATCAGACGTCCAGGAACACGGTTTCGCCGGCACCCTGCAGGCGCAGATCCAGCCGCCAGGTGCCTGGACCGTCGGGCTGCGCGATCAGCGTGCCACGGCGCCCGGCATCCTCGATCGAGGACAGCAGCGGATCGGTCGCGTTCAGCGCCTCGCCTTCGAAATAGGCGCGGGTCATCAGCGGGCGCAGCAGGCCGCGCGCATGGATGCAGATGTCGATATGCGGCGCCTGCTGGCTGTTGCCGCGGCCGCGCTCGGGACCCGGCTTCAGCGTTGTGAAGCGGAATGTCCCGCTTTTGTCCGTGCCGCTCCGGCCGAAGCCGGGGAACCGCGCATCCGATGGCGGATCGGACTGCCAGATCTCGATGCAGCCTTCGGGCATCGGGCCGTCGCCGTCGAACAGCGTGCCGGTCAGCACGATGGTTTCCCCCTCGGCACCGAAACGCGTCAGGTCGGCCCAGCTCTTGTCCTCGAGCAGGTGCCAGTAGGGACCGATCGTCTGGTTGCTGGTGGGAGTCGCCATCCTAGTGCTCCGGTTCATCGGCGAGGAGTTCATCAAGCGTCAGCGCGCAAGCCGGCGGCACCGGCAGCGGCTTCAGGCCGTCAATCGTCTCCGGCAGGATGCGCAGGGCGCGGGCGTAGAGCTTCGCCACGTCGATGTGCTGGCGCATCGACGGCGTGAAGGCGTCGGCGGCGTCGAGCCGGAACCGCGTTGCTTCCGACCGCCAGCCGGGCACGGCGGTTGCGTTCGGCCAAGCCTGCGCTTTGAGCATGTGGACGAGGGCCTGCGTCAGCAGCGAGCGCACCGCCGAGAGCTGGCTGCGTCCCACGCTCTCGATCTCCTCGATGATGTTGGGCCAGTCGGGTGCGTCGTCGTTTGATCGGTCGCCGGCGGCGACGCGGCGCAACAGGTCCGCCTGTTGTTCCGACCATTCCAGGATGTCGGCATCATACAGGTCGCTCATGCCTCAATTCTCCATCGGCGCCGCCGAGCGGCCGCGCAGCACGATGTCGAAGCGGTATCCCAGCGCGTAGTCGGGCTCGGTCAGGCCGATGTCGAAGCGGCTGATCAGCCGCTCGCGCGCCGCGGCGTCGGGGATCGAATGATAGATCGGGTCGAGCGCCAGCAGCGGGTCGCCGGGGAAATACATCTGGGTGATCATCCGCGTCGCAAAGGCCGGCCCGAACAGCGAGAAATGGATGTGGTTCGGCCGCCATGCATTGTGGTGGTTGGGCCACGGATAGGCGCCCGGCTTGATCGTCATGAAGCGGTAGCGGCCCTCGGCGTCGGTGAAGATGCGGCCGTTGCCGTGGAAATTGGGGTCGAGCGGCGCGTCGTGCTGGTCGCCCGGATGGTCGTAGCGGCCGCAGGCATTCGCCTGCCAGATCTCCAGCATGGTGTGCGGGACCGGCCTGCCGTCGCCGTCGGTCACGGTGCCGGCGACGACGATGCGCTCGCCGAGTGCTGCGTGGCCGTCGCGTCGCGACAGATCGGCGATCGGCGGGAAGTGCTCGGCGCGGAACACCGGTCCGCTCGTTTCGGTCACCGTCTGCGGCATCGGGATCGGCGGTTGCAGCGGATGGCGCTTGCGCGTGCCGACATAGTCGGGCGAGTTGAGCGCGGGCTGCGTTCCCGCCGCGTAAGGGGCGAACGGCACTGTTTCGCTCATGTCGGTTCCTCCTGGCGCGGCGCGGACGGTCTCACACCGAACGGGTGCACGCAATCAGCGCCACTCGGCAAGGCCGCCGATCAGCGCCAGCCCCGCCGCCACCGTCTCGGGCAGCGGCGGCAGCGCGGTGCCGGCACGGGCCGCGATAGCCCGAGCGTACAGCGCGGCATGGTCGCCCAGCCCAACCAGATGCACCTCCTCCTGCACGCACAGCGCGGCGCGCAGCTCGTGCCCGACCAGCAGGCCGAACAGGCAGGCGGCCGCATCCGGCTGCGCAGCCTCGGCGCGCAGCTCCGCCAGGTGGCGCGGTAGCCCGCCGGGCCGGCCGGCGCGCGCTACGCCGCGGTCGAAGCCGGGCGAGTCGAGCGCCGCATCCCGCGCCGCCCGGCCCAGCAGCGGTCCACGCAGCGCGGTGAAGCTTTCACCGGTCAAGTAGGTGGACAGCGCGACGATGCGCCCCGCCTCCAGCCGCGCCCAGCAGCTGACCGGACCTGGCATGCACAGCAGGCCCGCGCCGCCGATGGCCGCCGCGGCGCCCAGCAGATACGTCTCCTCGCCGCTGGCGGTCACGCTGACGCCGGCATCGGGGTCGGCGTGGCGGACGCCCGGCACAAGTTTCACCTGCGCCCAGTCGAACGGCACGTCCGCCAAACCCGCGGCCAGCTCGGCCGCGCCGCACGGGCACGCGCAGGGTTCGGCCCGCGCCGCCCGCCAGCCCTCGCTGCCGCCGACCGGGCCGCAGATCAGAACGCGGTCCTCGCCGCCGGCGATCCAGCGCCCCAGCTCCTCGCGCAGCGTGTCGGCGAACCGCAGATCCGGCACGGCACCCAGGCCGCGCCCGCTGGTGCGCCGGTCGCGGATCGCACCGTCCTTGCCCAGCCGCCATGCCCTGAAAAGGTTGGGGCCCCAATCGACGCCGATCATGGATCACCACTCCTCAAACGGGAGGATTTACGCCCATGCCGTGCCCGTTGCAAGTTAAGATGATGCCGGAAACTCGAAATCCACGAACGAGACGTGCGCGGCCACAACGCGCCATCCTTCCGGCGTACGCAGCCAGGTCTGCATCTGCCGCCCGGTCCGTCCGCTGCCCAGCCGCCGGTACAGCGTGCTGGCGGTGGCGAAGTCCCGCCCGTAGGTGTGGATCACGGTCCGCGCCAGTTCGCGCGCCAGATCCACGGTCGAGCGTGCGCTGCGGAACGCGCGGATCTCCTCGATGCCGTAAAGGTTTTCGGCGTTGCCGTAGCGCACCGTGTGCGGGCTGTCCCAGAAAAGCGCGTCCAGCGTCGCGGTGTCGTTGGCCATCAGCGCCGCCTCGTAGCGGTCGAAGGCGGCGCGCACCTCGGCCACCACGGCGGGATCGTCGATCACCATGCGGGCACCATGCCGGTCAGACCCGGAACGCCGGCGCGACAGGGGCGGCGCAGACGCCGTCGCGCTCCAGCCGTGCGGCGGCACGGAACAGCGTCGCCTCGGCCCAGGGCGCGGCGATCAGCTGCACGCCGATCGGCAGCGCACCGGCGGCGTGCTGCACCGGCACCGCCAGCACCGGCAGCCCGATGCAACTGATCGGCTGGGTATAGACGCCCAGGTTGGGGCGCAGCGGCAGGCTCGCGCCGTCCGCCTCCAGCGTCTCCTGGCCGATCGGCGTCGCCGGCGTGGGCGTGGCGGGGGCGATCAGGATGTCCCAGTCGGCGAACAGCGCCGCCGCCTGGTCGCGGAACAGCGCGCGCAGGCGCTGCGCATGGATCACCCATTGCGCCGGGATCAGCGCCCCGGCCAGCAGCCGGTTCTGCGTCAGCGGCTCGAAATCGTCGATGCGGGTGCGCAGGTCCTCGATGTGCTGGTTGGCGCCCTCGGACGCGGTGATCAGAAAGGCCGCCGCCCGCGCCGCCGCGGCGTCCGGCAGGTCCACCGTCTCCGCCGCCCCCAGTGCGCGCGCCACCGCATCCGCCGCCGCCTGCGCCTCGGCCAGACCGTGCCGGGCGAAATGCCCGCCCAACCGCGCGACACGCAGCCCGGCGGTGCCGTCCCCCAGCACGCCCGAGACCGGGGCCGGCGTGCGCCGCGCCTGCGCTGGATCGTTGGGATCATGCCCCAGCAGCGCGTCGTAGGCGCGGGCGAGGTCGGCGACGCTGCGGGCGAACGGGCCGATATGGTCCAGGCTGGGGACGAACATCACCCCGCCGGCGCGCGAGAGGTTGCCGTAGGTCGGCTTGATGCCGAAGATTCCGTTCAGGCTGGCGGGTACCCTGATCGAGCCGTTGGTGTCGGTGCCCAGGCTGATCGGCACAAGCCCCGCCGCCACCGCTGCGCCGGACCCGCCGGATGAGCCGCCGGCGATCCGCCCCGCGTCGTGCGGATTGCGGCAGGGCCCGTAATGCGCGTTCTCGGTGGTGAAGCCGTAGGCGTATTCGTCCATGTTCAGCGCGCCGACGCAGACCGCGCCGGCGGCCCGCAGTCGGGCGACGCAGAACGCATCGGCGGCGGCGGGCGCGCGGCGGCGCTCGATGATGCTGCCGGCCAGCGTGGTCACGCCGGCGATGTCGAACAGGTTCTTCGCCGCGAACGGCACGCCGGCCAGCGGCCCGGGATCGCCGCCCGCCGCGATGGTCGCATCCACCGCCGCCGCATCGGCCAGGGCGCGCGCCTCGGTAATCTCGGTGAAGGCGTTGATGGCCGGGTTGCGGGCGCGGATGCGCGCGATGGTGGCCTCGGCCACCGCGGCCGCCGTGATGTCGCGCGCGCGGACCATCGCCGCCAGGTGCGCGGCATCGGCCAGATGCAGATCGGTCATGGCGCGAATATCGGGGCCGGCTCGGCCTCGGCGGGCACCGCATGGGTCAGGGCAGGGGCGGCGACCCGCACCACCAGCGCCAACGCCTCGCTGACCGCGTGGGCGCGCTCGGCGGTGAAATGCAGGCCAAGCGCGGGCGCCACGGCGGCCACGTAGGCGGCTGGGTCGAAATGCTGTGGATCGATCATCGGACCAATGTAGCAAACCCGATGCCAGGGGCGCGAGGGATCCTGGCGCCTGCGCTGCCCGCTTTGCACGGTTGGCTACGTCTCGCCGAATACCTCGGCATTGTGCTCCCCCACCTTGGGCGAATCGCGGTACGGATGCGGTCGCTCGCGGTCGAAGGAAATCGGCAGCCCGACCACCGACATTCCGCTGCCCGGCAACTCGCGCATCAGATCGACGGCGGCAAGCTGCGCGGATTCCGACAGTTCGGGAATGTCGTTCACCGGCGCGCACGGCACGCCCGCCGCCTCCAACGCCGCCATCCATTCGGCGCGCGTCCGGGTCAGCAGCACCGTCACCAGCAGCGGGATCAGCGCCGCCCGGTTGGCCGCCCGCGTCGGCCCGTCGCAGAACCGTGGGTCCTTGGCCCATTCCGGATGGCCCAGCGTCGCCGCACATTTCACGAACAGCCGGTCGTTGCCCGCGGCGATGCAGATCGGCCGGTCCGCCGTCTCGAACGTCTGATAGGGCACCAGCAGCGCGCTGGCGCCGTCGATGCGCTGCGGCGGCTTGCCGGTGGTGCGGTACGAATTCAGCGGATTGGAAACCCAGGCCACCGCGCTCTCGAACAGCGAGGTATCGATCACGCAGCCGCGGCCGGTCGTCTGGCGCTGTTGCAGCGCGGCCAGCGCGCCGATCACGCACCACATGCCGGTCGCCTTGTCGTTGATCGCCGGGGCGCAGAACGTCGGCGGGTCCTGTGGCCGCCCGGTCAGCGCCATCACGCCCCCGAACGCCTGCAGCAGCGGATCGAAGCCCGGTGCCAGCTTCAGCGGGCCCTGGTAGCCGAACGCCCAGATCGAGCAGTAGATCAGCCGCGGATTGACCGCGAGCATGGCCTCGGGCCCGATGCCGACCTGATCGACGATGCCGGGTCGCAGGTTCTGGATCAGGATGTCGGCATCGGCCACCAATGCCTTCAGCCGTTCGACGTCGGCGGCCTGCTTGATGTCGATGGTGACCGAGCGTTTGTTGCGGTTGTTGGCATGGAAGAAGACCGCATCCTGGCCGACGAAGGGCGGTCCCCATTGCCGCGCGTCGTCGCCGCCATCGGGCTTTTCCACCTTGATGACGTCGGCGCCCATGTCGCCCAGGATCGCCCCGGCGAGCGGCCCCGCATAGGCCTGTCCGACCTCGATGACCCTGATCCCCGCCAGCGGTGCGCTCATGGCCTGCCGTCTCCCCCGTTGCCGGGGAAGCCTATCGCCCGCTCGACGGCCGGTCTAATCGGCGGGTCGCGACGTCATCGACCTACTGGCCCTGCTGCGTCCCGGTCGTGGTCAGCTTCGAGCACGGCTTGGCGGCATGCACGGTCCTGGTGTCGCCTGCGCTGCTGACAGCGCTGCAACCGGGCATCAGCGTGTGCATCTGCGTCGCTGCATCGGTGCCCTGGTTGTCCATCGTCGTGTTCTGGATCGTGTCGTCCGAGCCGCCCAGGACGCCCCGCATCGCCGGCGCCTCCTGCCGGTGATAGGTGCCCTGGTCGGCCGACAGCCAATCCGCCTCCTTCGGCGAATAGCTGGTGATTGCCCTGATCACGCAGACCACGATCAGCACCGACATGATCACGATCATGGCCGTCGGCCCGGAGGGGCCGAACTTGGGTGGCGGCGCCCCGCGGCACCAGTTCTGGCAGAACGCGCGCGTCGGATAGGGCGGCTCGTCCACCACGTTGTAGACTAGGTCCTCTGGGCGGCCCGGGCGAAGGTCGAGCTCCACCTGCACGACATCCATGCCCTTCGCCTTGAGCGCGGCGCGCCAGCGTTCCTCGGTGGCCCGATCCATGGGCGGTCTCCAGCCTCGGGTGCATCGATGGCGCGGCCGCGTGCCGCACCGGCGGGGTCCATGTTACCCGACAAAGTGCTACGACGGCACTACCTGCCCTCCGGGTCTGCCGCCAGGGCCACCCGCGGCTCAGCCGGCGGCGCTGCCCAGCGGATCGGCACCCGAGCCCAGCCGCGCGCAGGGCGGCAGGCGCTGCACCGTGCTTATGTCGCCGGCATCGCTCACCCAGGTGCAGGCTGGCAGCATGGAATGCGGATCGGGCTCAGATCATCATCTGCTCGAGCAGACGACTGTTGTCGGCCAGCTTGTCCGCCATCAGCGTGGCCAGGAAGCGGTTGAACTGGTTGGCGAGCTGCACATCCTCGCGCTCCATGCGGGCGAGCGCATCGGCGGACAAGCGCTGCGCCACGCAGGGCGCCTCGGCGACCACGCTCGCCGTGCGCTTGCCGCCGACGAACAGTCCAAGCTCGCCCACGATGGTTCCCGCTGTCGTCGTGCGGATGCGGAAGCTCGCACCATCCGGCCGCTCGATACGGGCCGACACGCTGCCCTGCTCGATGTAGTACATCGCGTCCGCCGGCGCGCCCTGGCGCATCAGCACCGCGCCGCCGTCCAGCGTCACGCGCTCGAGGTAGTGCGCCAGCGACGTCGCCGACACAGGCTGGTTCAACGTCTCGGCCATCAGCGCGGCCAGGGTCTGCGGCGCCGCCGCGCCGGCCAGCCCCGCTTCGGCCAGCAGCATGTCCTCGGCGTAGTGCAGCGCCTGATCGCTGGTCGCCAGGGGCGGCAGCGATTCCGGCCACGCCGTCGGCAGGTCCTGGCGGTGCAGCGTCGCCGCGATCGCCGGCGGCAGGTCGGTCAGCACCAGCGCGATCCCCTTATCCTCCGCCAGCTGGCCCATCCGCCGCAGGATCAGGCAGGCGGAGCTGTCGAGCCCGGTCACACCGGCGCAGTCCAGGATCACGAACCGCACTCCCGGCTCCTCCAGCGGGCGCAGCAGGCCGGTGGCGTTGAGGAAGAACAGGTAGCCCTGCAGCCGGCACACCCGGATGGCGTCGCCCGACCGCATCAGCGCCGCCTGTGCCGCGGCGGGCCGCACCACGGTGCTGCGATGGGTCGCCCCGGTGGCGGTCGAGCGCACCACCGGGATGCGCCGGTAATTCCAGGCGAAGATCACCAGCGTGATCGCCAGCCCGGCAACGACGCCCTCGACATAGCCGAACCAGATCACTGCGATCAGCACCAGCAGAACGGCTGCGCGCTCGTGCATCGGCATCCGGCCGCGCTCCAGCCAGATCCGCTCGATCAGCCGCTCGGCGCCCGAGCAGACCAGCAGCGCGCCGATGGCGAAGCGGGGGATGTTGTTCAGCAGCCCGGTTCCGGTCACCAGCACGGCGACGCAGGCAAGACCCGCGATCAGGCCGACGCTGCGTTTCATGCCGCCCATCCGGCGGGCCAGCAGCGTGTTGCTCACCGCCGGACCCGCCAGCACGCCGCCGGCCAGCCCGGACGCGATGTTGGCCAGCCCGGCCGAGACCATCTCGCGGTTGAAATCCAGGCTGCTGTTGATCTCCACCTCCAGTCCGCTGATCAGCATGATCACCGTGGTGGCGCCGACCAGCAGGATGGAGATGACCGCAGAAATGCCCGGCCGCAGCCGATGCCACGGTATGCCGGTGACGGCGTCCCAGCTCGGCGGCTCCCAGATATGCCCGGCCGGGAAGGGGCCGAGCAGCCAGCCATGTGCGCCGGCCTCCGCCATGTCGTAGCCCAGCGCGATGCGGGCGACGTTGAACCCGACGATGCCCAGGCCGAGCAGCACCGGCAGCACCGCCCAGTTGAACGGGCTTCCGGCCATGCGGCGCGATACCCACATCATCAGGGCGCCCAGCGCCACGCAGGCGACCGCCTGATACAGCGTGGCCGGGTCCTGCAGCGCCGCCAGCTCCGGCCCGCCCACCGAATTGGCATTGGCCAGCGACACGCCGCCGATCAGGAACAGATAGCCGGCGCCGGCATTGAAGCCGCTGACCACGGGATACGGCAGGAAGCGCGCCAGCGACCCCAGCCGGAGCGCGCCCATCAGAAAGAAGGCGGTGCCGGCCAGCAGCGTCGCCATGCCGCACAGCACCACCGCCATCTTCGCGCGCAGCAGTGGATCGTCGGCGAAGCCTGGCAGATGGCCGGGCAGGCTGGCGATCAGGATGTAGCCCACCGCGGTGCTGCCCAGCGGGGCGGCGATCACGCCGCCTTCACCGCTGGTCAGCGCGGTGACCGCCGCCGCCACGCCGGCCCCCAGCAGCACCGCGGAAATTCCCGGCAACAGCGCACCGGGCGTCGCGTCGTGATAGATCAGGCCGGCGAACGCCAGGGCGTTGATGACGGTCATCAGCCCCAGGATCACGCCGCCCGCCGCCGAGGCACCCAGCCTGGGCGCCATCGCCGCCGATCCAATGCCTGCCGCCACGTCTCCCGCCATTCCCAGCCCCGGTCCACGCCGACGTGATGCTAACGCATCAGGCGCTTAGCAGCATCATCGCTCGGGGGCCCACGCCCGGTTCCGACCCTGCTGCCGCAAACGGTGGGAGAGCCGCCAAGGGGAGCCGTCGAGGGGAGCCGTCGAGGGGCAGCGGGCCGGGGAACCAGCTATGCGGCGCCCCGCGGATTGGCAGGCCCCATTTCCGATGCCACTAGATGATGCCGTCGATTTCAATCGAGCGCGTCGATGATCCCGCTGCCCAGTCCGCAACAGCTCCGCTATCTGCTCGCCCTCGCCGAAACCCAGCATTTCGGCCGGGCAGCGCGGATCTGCGGCGTCACCCAATCCACCCTTTCCGCCGGCATCCTGACGCTGGAGCGGCAGATGGATGCCGCCATCCTCGACCGCGCCGGCGGCAAGCGGGTGATGTTCACCGCCCTCGGGCTGGCCATGCTCGACCGGGCGCGGGCGGCACTCGCGGCGCTCGAGGCGGTGAACGAGCTGGCGGCCTCGGCCCGCTCGCCCATGAGCGGCCCGCTTCGGCTCGGCGTGATCCCCACCATCGGTCCGTTCCTGCTGCCGCATCTGATGCCGGCGCTGCGCGCCGCCTTCCCCAAGCTGCGCCTGTTCCTGCGCGAGGATCTGACCGGGCAGCTGGTCTCCCGCCTGACCAGCAACCGGCTCGATCTGCTGCTGTTGGCGCTGCCCTGCGCCTGCGCCGGCGCCGAGACGCTGGGGGTCAGCCGCGACGAGTTCCTGGTGGCGATGCCGCCGGGCCACCGGCTGGCGGCGCGCGATCGCGTGCCGGCCGCGGCGCTCGCCGCCGAGCGACTGCTGCTGCTCGAGGACGGGCACTGTCTGCGCGACCAGGCGCTCAGCGCCTGCGCTTTCCTGCGAAACGACCATGAAGGCAGCGACCAGGCCGGCGGTGAGTCGGGGGAGGACCATGAACGCTATGCCGCGACCAGCCTGCACACGCTGACGCAGATGGTGGCAGGTGGCTTCGGCGTGACGCTGCTGCCCCGGCTCGCCGCCGCCGCCGGCATCGCCGCCGACGCCGGCCTTGTGCTGCGTCCGCTCGCGGGTGCGGGGGCATGGCGCACGCTCGGTCTCGCCTGGCGCCCCAACGCGCCGCGTGCCGCCGACTACCGCGCAATGGCGCCGGTGCTGGCCGAAGCCTGCAACGCGGCGATGGCGGCGATTCCCGCCTGACGTTCGCGCGCCTGACGCCGGCGTGAAGCGGTCAGCCGTGAAACTACTTTGGCAGGGGGCGTTAAAGGCGCGACCTGCATCGCATCCGATGCGAGCGCGCAGGTAACGGCATACCCGCCACAACGACGATCAGCGGCAAGGGAAACTTCCCATGAAGACACTTGATGATCTGTTCCTGCACTTTCTGCAGGACGTCTACTACGCCGAGCGGCAGTTGCTGAAGGCGCTGCCAAAGATGGCGAAGAACGCGCAGGAGCCCGCCTTGAAGCAGGCCTTCACCGCGCATCGTGAGGAGACGGTGCATCAGATCGAACGAATCGAGCAGGTATTCGAGCATATCGGCAAGCGTCCCCGCGCAATCCCCTGCGAGGCGATCAAGGGCCTGATCGAGGAAGCCGAGGAGGTGCTCGACGAAAGCGATGCCGGCGCGGTCCGCGATGCCGGTCTCGTCGCCTGCGGCCAGGCCGTGGAGCATTACGAGATGGCTCGCTACGGCGCACTGATCGCCTGGGCGCAGGCCGCCGGCCACAAGGACATCGTCAGCCTGCTGCAGCAGACGCTGGAGGAGGAGAAGAAGGCCGACCGCCTGCTCAACGATCTCGCGGTCAAGCAGATCAACCGCAGCGCATCCGCGATGGCGAAGGCCGCCTGATCCCGATCCGTAACTTAAAAAGGAAATCATCATGTTCTTTCACCGCAAGGAACTCATTCAGCCGGTGAATGTCGGTAAGCCCGATGCGCGCTTCGGCACCTATCTCCTCGAACAGTTCGGCGGCGCCACCGGCGAACTCACCGCCGCGCTGCAGTACTGGGTGCAGTCCTTCCATGTCGAGGATGCCGGCATGCGCGACATGCTCCAGGACATCGCGATCGAGGAATTCGGTCATCTCGAGATGGTCGGCAAGTTGATCGCGCAGCACACCAGCAAGATCGACCAGACGGCGGTTTATGATGCACCGCTGTTCCGCCTGAAGGGCCCGGGGCCGCACTTCGTGGACAGTCAGGGCAGCGCCTGGACCGCGTCCTACATCAACGAGGGCGGCAATGTGGTGCGCGACCTGCGCGCCAACATCGCGTCCGAAGCCGGCGCGCGGCAGACCTACGAAGCCCTGATCAAGGCCTGCGATGACGACGGCACGAGGAAGACGCTGACGCATCTGCTGACGCGGGAGATCACGCACGCCAACATGTTCATGAAGGCGCTGGATTCGATGGGCAAGCTCGATGACCCGATGTTCGGCACGATCCCGCCGGACGACACCGTGAAGGTCGTGTTCAACCTGTCGCAGGGCGAGGACGTGCGCGGCCCGTGGAACGACGGGCCCGACTTCGAGTACGTGGCGAACCCGCAGCCCAAGGGCAGCATGCCTCCCGCGCCGGTGAACCCTTCGGACGAACGCAGCGCCCCCGGCCGGCATCGCGGCAAATCCGGGGCGCACTGACCTCTCCCGGATTCTCCTCCGAAAAACCCTCTCCCGCTCGCGGGAGAGGGCAGCGGGAGGGGGGAGGCGGCGTCGCTCACCGATGCTCGGCGGGCACCGGTATTGCGGTCGCCGGGTTGGTGTCGTGGCGGGACAGCCGGGTGATCACCGTGCCGTCCACCAGAGGCTGCAGCGCCGCTACCAGATTATCCGCGACCGGCTTGGGGTAGACCTCCGCACCGCCCACGCGCACTGCGAACGCTAACTGGTGCTTCGCCAGCTTCTCCGGATCGGCCAGGGTCGCCTTCGTCCATTTGTAGAGCGGAAATGCCTCCACGCCCTTCTGCTCGGCCAATGCCCGCTCCGCTTCGGCGACATAGGCGGCGAAGGCATCGGCCTGGCAGACCAGCCGCGCCCCATGCGCCGCCAGCAGCGCCGTCAGCGGTGCCAGCGCCGGATCGTCGGGGGCGTCGCGCGCCAGCCTTGCGAACGGCTCGGACAGATAAACCCGGATCTGGTGGGCCCACGCCTCGCTCATAGCCGCACTCTCCCTTGCCGTCAGTTACGCCGGCTGAAACCGCCCACGATCACTGCCACGAACACCGCGGCCGTCAGCGTCATCACCGCGATCAGCAGGCGAAGCTGTTCGGCCAGTGCGCCAGCCTGGGCGCCGAAGCGTGCGCGCATCGCCAGCCGCTCCTTCTCGACCCGCTCGGCCAGTCCTGCAGGGGCGCCGGCCAGCGCCTCGGCGCTGTCGCCCAGCCGCGGCGCCAGCGCCGTCAGTGCGGCCTGCGGGTCGGGCGCACGCGCCGCCGCCAACGCCGCGTCCAGCGCCGCCTCGCGTGCCATTTCCCGCTGCAGCGGCAGCGGCGTGGCATAGGTCGCGAAAACCCCGGTCAGCCCGACCAGCCCCACTGCCAGTGCCGCGAACAGCATCCATCCGCTCCGCCCGCCTGCCGCCATGACTGCCAGTCCTCGCCCGTGAGTGCGGGCCGCACAAAGCACGCCCCGCCCAATGCCGGTAGGGCTCATGTGGGGCCGCTGCGCGGGTTTGCTGCGCGGGTTTGCTTGACTCCGGCGCGGCAGACGCCTATCCCCCCGCCTCCGTTCCAGCCCAAAGCGTCGCAAGGCCCGTGCTATGAAAGTCCGCAACAGCCTCCGCTCGGCCAAGGCCCGCGACAAGAACTGTCGCGTCGTGCGCCGTCACGGCCGCGTCTACGTCATCAACAAGAAGAACCCCCGGATGAAGGCCCGCCAGGGCTGACCTCCGCGCGCTGGTCCGTCGCGCCTCTCGCGCCACGCCTCCTGTTGCCTGCGGTTCCCCCAATCGCCATCCTGTAGTCAGCCGTCGCGCCCATGGGCGTGCCGCTTCAGGGAGTGCGTCGGATGATCCGCCAACCCGAACCGAAGGCCGATGTCCTCGCCCGGCGCGACCAGATCGTCGCCGGGCTGCGCGCGCTGGTGCCCGCCGACGGCGTCATCGCCGAGCCGCTGCGCCTGAAACCCTACGAGACGGACGGGCTGTCCGCCTACCGCCAGCCGCCGCTGGCCGTGGTGCTGCCCGAGACCACCGAGCAGGTCGCCGCCGTGCTGCGCTTCTGCCACGCAGCAGGGCGTGCGCGTCATCCCGCGCGGCGCCGGCACCAGCCTGTCCGGCGGCGCGTTGCCGATGGCGGACGCCGTGGTGGTCGGCATGATGCGGATGAACCGCATCCTGGACATCGACTATGCCGATCGGCTCGCCGTGGTGCAGGCGGGCGTCACCAATATCGGCATCACCCAGGCGGTGCAGGATCGCGGCTTCTTCTACGCCCCCGACCCGTCCAGCCAGCTCGCCTGCATGATCGGCGGCAACGTCGACATGAACTCGGGCGGCGCGCATTGCCTGAAATACGGCGTCACCGCCAACAACCTGCTCGGCCTGCAGCATGGTCACGATCGACGGCGAGATCATCGACATCGGCGGCGCCCATCTCGACGCCGCCGGCTACGACTGGCTCGGCCTGCTGACCGGCAGCGAGGGCCAGCTCGGCATCGTCACCGAGGTCACCGTGCGCATCCTGCGCGGCCCGGAGGGCGCGCGCGCCATGCTCGCCGCGTTCCGCGCCAACGAGATCGCCGGCGCCTGCGTCGATGCCATCATCGGCTCCGGCATCATCCCGGTGGCGCTGGAATTCATGGACCGCCCGGCGATCCATGCCTGCGAGGCGTTCGCCCATGCCGGCTATCCGCTGGACGCCGAGGCGATGCTGATCATCGAGGTCGAGGGCAGCGTCGCCGAGCAGGACGGGCTGCTCGACCGCATCAGGGCGATCTGCGAGCAGTTCGACCCGATCAGCCTGCGGGTCTCGCCGTCGGCCGAGGAATCTGCGGCGATCTGGAAGGGCCGCAAGGGCGCGTTCGGCGCCGTCGGCCGGATCAGCCCGGACTATCTCTGCATGGACGGCACCATCCCCACCTCCCGCCTGCCCGACGTGCTGCGGCCGCATCGGCGAGATGAGCGACGCCTACGGGCTGAAGGTCGCCAACATCTTCCATGCCGGCGACGGCAACCTGCATCCGCTGATCATGTTCGACGCCAACGACCCGGCCAGCTTCCACGCGCGCCGAAAAGTTCGGCGCCGACATCCTGAAGCTGTGCGTCGAGGTCGGCGGCTGCCTGACCGGCGAGCACGGCGTCGGCGTGGAGAAGCGCGACCTGATGGGCGTGCAGTTCAGCGCGGTCGAACTCGACCAGCAGCGCCGCATCAAGTCGGCCTTCGACCCCGGCTGGCTGCTGAACCCCAGCAAGGTGTTCCCGCTGCTCGACCCCGTCGCCGCATGACACTGGCGGCCGAGGCGCATCGCGCCGGCCGACGAAGCCGGCGATCGCCGCGGTCGTGGCCGATGCCGCCGCCGCCGGCGAGCCGCTGGTGGTCTGCGGCAACGGCACCAAGCTCGGCATGCTGCGTCCGGTGCAGGCGGCGCGCAGCCTGTCCACGGCGCAACCTGACCGGCATCACGCTGTATGCGCCCAAGGAACTGGTGATCTCCGCCCGCGCCGGCACCCCGCTGTCCGAGATCGAGGCGCGCGGTCGCCGCCGACGGCCAGCATCTGATCGCCGAGCCGCCCGACCTGACCGCGCTGCTGGGTACGGCGAACGGTGCCGCGCCGCAGACCCTCGGCGGCGTCGTCGCCGCCAACCTGTCCGGCCCGCGCCGCGTGGCCTGGGGGGCGATGCGCGACCACGTGATGGGCGTGCGCGCCGTCAACGGCGCCGGCGAGTCATCCGCTCCGGCGGGCGCGTGCTGAAGAACGTCACCGGCCTCGATCTGTGCAAGCTGCTGGCCGGCAGCCACGGCACGCTCGCCGTGATCACCGAGATCACGCTGAAGGTGCTGCCGGCGCCGGAGACCACCGGCAGCCTGCTGATCCCCGGCCTCGATGCCGGCGCGCGGCGTCGCGGCGCTGTCGGCCGCGCTCGGCTCGCCCTACGGCGTCTCGGGTGCCGCCTGGCTGCCGGCCGAGGCAGCAGCGCGGGTGCCCGCCCTGGTGTCTGCTCTGGCCGGTTCAGGCGCCTCGGCCACGCTGGTCCGGATCGAGGATTTCGCCGCCTCCGTCGCCTACCGCCTCGACCGGCTGCGCGGCGAACTCGGCGGCGGGCGTGCTGCTGGACGACGCCGGACAGCCGCGACGCCTGGCGCGCGGTGCGCGACGCCGTGCCGCTGCCCGCCGCGCCGGACGACGCGGTGTGGCGCGTCTCGGTCCGGCCTTCCGCCGGCCCCGGCGTGCTGGCAGGGCTGGCGTCCGCAGGGGTGCGCGGCTTCCTCGATTGGGGCGGCGGCCTGGTCTGGCTCGCCGGCGCCTCGGAACGGTGACGCATGACGCGGTGATGCGTGCGGCCCGCGACGCCGGCGGCACCTGGACGCTGCTGCGGGCGCTCGACCCGTTGCGCGCCGCCGTCGATGTGGTGCCGCCCGAGCCGGCGCCGCTCGCCGCCATCACGCGGCGGGTGAAGGCCGCCTTCGACCCGCGCGGCATCCTCAATCCCGGCCGGCTCTATGCCGGACTGTGAGCGCGCACCATGCTGATACCCACCTGGGTGATCATCCCCCCGGCGCTGGCCGCGCTGATCGTTTTCATGCTGCTCTACTGGGAGTTCAATCCCAACAACCGGGTCACCGACCAGCGCTTCCTGCTCGGCATCGCTTGCTGCGCCGTGGTGTTTGCCCAGATGTTCATTTTGATCCAGGGCTACCACTGGCCGATCGTGTCGATGCTGATCTGCCTGGGGGCCTGGGGCCTGCTGATCGGGGCGGTTTGGATGGTCTGGAGCCGCCCGCCCCGCGAATTCCGCACAAGGCAGCATTGAATGCAGACCAACTTCACCGCCGAGCAGCTGCGCGACCCCGACACCGCCTCGTCCAACCAGGTGCTGCGCACCTGCGTGCATTGCGGCTTCTGCACCGCGACCTGCCCGACCTTCCTGCTGCTCGGCGACGAGCTGGATAGCCCGCGCGGGCGCATCTACCTGATCAAGGACATGCTGGAGTCGGGCCGCGACGCCACCGAGGAGGTGGTGCGCCATGTCGACCGCTGCCTCTCCTGCCTGTCCTGCATGACCACCTGCCCCTCGGGCGTGAACTACATGCACCTGGTCGATCACGCCCGCACGCATATCGAGCGCACCTATCGCCGCCCGTGGCACGACCGCGCGCTGCGCGCCATGCTGGCCGCCGTGCTGCCGCGCCCGGCGGTGCTGCGGCTGGCACTGCTCGGCGCCCGCCTCGGCCGCCCCTTCGCCGGCCTGCTGCCGCAGGAGGGTGCGCTGGCGCGCCGGCTGCGCGCGATGCTGGCGCTTGCGCCGGCATCCCTGCCCGCCGCCGGGCCGCTGCAGGGCGCCCGCGTCCATCCGGCCCAGGGCGTGCGACGCGGCCGCGTCGCGCTGCTCGCCGGCTGCGCCCAGCAGGTGCTGGCGCCGCAGATCAACGCCGCGACGATCCGCCTGCTCACGCGGCTGGGCATCGAGGTGGTGGTCGCCCCCGGCGCCGGCTGCTGCGGCGCGCTGACGCATCACATGGGCAAGCACGACGCCGCGATGGCGGCGGCCCGCGCCAACATCGCCGCCTGGAGCCGGGAAATCGAGGGCGCCGGCCTCGACGCCGTCGTCATCAACACCTCGGGCTGCGGCACCACGGTCAAGGATTACGGCTTCATGTTCCGCAGCGAACCCGCGCCCTGGGCCGCGCGCGCCGCCGCCGTCTCGGCCATGGCGAAGGACATCAGCGAATTCCTGACCGGCATCGGCTATGCCCCGACGCCGGCCCGCACCCGGGCTGACCGTCGCCTATCACGCGGCGTGCAGCCTGCAGCACGGCCAACGCGTGACTGACCGAGCCGAAGGCGCTGCTGCGCAGTGCCGGCTTCACCGTGGTCGAGCCGGCCGAGGCGCATATCTGCTGCGGCTCCGCCGGCACCTACAACCTGCTGCAACCGGAGATCGCCGATCGGCTGCGCAGCCGCAAGCTCGCCGCACTCGGCGCCACCGCGCCGGACCTGATCGCCGCCGGCAATATCGGCTGCATCACCCAGCTTTCCGGCGGCGCGGTGCCGGTGGTGCACACGATCGAACTGCTCGACTGGATGGCCGGTGGCCCTGCGCCGGCGCCGCTGGGGCGCCGCGCCGCCGCATGATGCGGCGGCTGCCGGCTCAGCGTCCGGGAAAGTCCTTCAGCTTCCGTCCGCTGCCGAACACCATGTAGGCGCCGCCCACGGTGCGCACCTGCAGCACCGCCTCATCCTTCACCCCAAAGCCTGCTAAGTCGAAGCGGAAGCCGTGGCAGCCCGCGCCGATGCCCGCGGCTTGCAGGTCGTTGCGGTAGATGTCGGCCTTCGCCGCTGCGACTGGCACGCCATCGACCAGCAACTCGACCTCCACCGGCTGGTCGCTGCCATTCTGCGCGCACCAGCCGATCACCGCGCCCTGCTTTACCGAATCGAAATTGCCGCGGTGATTGGGATGGAACAGCTCAATGTATTTCGGGTTGTTCGGCTCGATCGCGTGCCGTGCGCGCCGCCGGCTCTCGTCGGTCAGCGTCACCCCGCAGAAGCCGGCGAGCGATTGCAACGCCTTCTCGGGGAAGGTGATGAACTTCTCGTAGCTGATCAGCAGGGTCGGGCACGGGGCGTATTTGACGAAATACATCATGTCGGAGACCTGCTTCGTCACGTTCAGCAGCGTCTCCTCCAGGTCGTTCATCTCTGGATCCGACTCGAAGGACCGGCTCGCGGTTGCAACGATGTCGCGGGTTACGATCACCAGCCGCGGCTTGCGGAAGAACTCCAGCTGCGGGGCAAAGATATGATTCTGTAACGAGGCGAACTTGAAGCCCCAGCGTCGATGCGCCTCGTCCTTCGCCTTGATCAGTTGCCGCGTGCGATTGTAATCGAACTCGAACAGGGCGGTGTTGAAGTCGCGGTCCTCGAATACCGCGAGCCCGTCGGTCTTGCCCATAGGCACGCCGATCGCATCGAGCACCTTGGCGATCATGCTGGTGCCCGACCGACCGACACCGGAGACGATCACGGTCATCGGGCCTTCGCGCGCCTCCACATCGTCCGCCGGCACGCGCAGCGTCAGCATGCCCAGATTGATGTGGTCCGCAACAGCGTCGTGCTTTGTCATGGATTCTGTCAGCGACATTGGTTGGCTTGAATGAATGGCAACATCAAATATCCGGGCAGGGCCGCAGTTCGTGGGCCAGCCGGAAAATGCGAGAAAAGTGGCCCCCACGAAAGAATGAGCGTGCAGGAATCCGCAGCTTTTGCGATGGATCGTTCCTCCCGGTTGGTGAAAGAAGGCAACGCCGCACAGCAGGTGTCAAGAACGTTGTTCCGCGCCGATCGTAAACGATGTCAAAGGATTTGCCAGCCAGGGCGTGTGGGTTTGTGTCTCACGCATCACAGCCCGACCAATGCGGCAACGCTTGATCCCGTTGCACGATTCGCGCCAGCATGGCCTATGCGTTGGTTTTTCCTGTTGTGCATCGCGGCAAGCGTGCCGGCCTACGGCCAAGCCCCCGACGTCCCGCTGCCGGCGGCGCCGCCGGCCGCCCCGCCGCCGGCGTTGCGGATGCCCGGCGCACCCCCTGCCGTCGTCGATCGCAAGACCGCCATCGACCATATGCTCGACGCGCTCAAGAACGCGCCGAGCGAACAGGTCGCAGCGCCGCTGGAGGCGCAGATCACCGAACTCTGGCTGCATCAGGGATCGCCCGCCGTGACTCTGCTGATGGCGCGCGGCCTGCGCGAGCTGAACGCCGACACGCCCGGCGACGCGGTCGAGGATCTGGGCGCCGCCATCACCCTCGATCCCAACTTCGCCGAGGCCTACCACCAGCGCGCCATCGCCCGGTTCGCCGCGGGCGACCTCTCCGGCGCCGTCGCCGACCTGCACGCGACGCTCGAGCGCGAGCCGCGCGACTTCGGCGCCTTCCGCACGCTGGAGGAAATCGCCGAGCAGCAGGAGGACTGGAAGAGCGCCTACGCCGCCCAGCAGAAGCTGATGGCGATCGACCCGATGACTCCCGGCGGCGAGGCGAAGCTCAAGGATCTGGAACGCCGCGCCCTCGGCGACGAGACCTGAACCGCCGCCGCCGCGCCGGCCGCGGTGCTACGGCGCCACGCGGTGCCAGAATTCCGTGGCGTAGCCGGCCGCGTCCACCCTCAGCACCTGCCGCACGATCGCCGGCGCGCCGCTCGTGCAGCGCCACTCGAACACCGTCGCCCGGCCCGCCGCGTAGGCCGGTATCAGCGCGGCCGCCGGGTTCGCGGCACAGAAGCGCACCGCGCCCGCGGACGGCGTGCGGCTGGCGTCGGCCTTGCTGCGGCAGGGAATGTTGGCACCCACGAAGCACGCCGTCACCGCGCCGCCCATGCAGCGCCAGGCGGCGTGGCGGAACGGCGATAGCGGCGCATCGGGCGGCGCATGCACGTCACGCATAAGCGCGCGGGGGATCCAGTCGGGCAGCGCGGGCCCGGTGTAGCGGGCATCCGGCGCGTCGATGGTGCCGACCGCCCGGCAATAGGCGACCGGATCGCTCCACGCCGCCGCCGCGTGGCCCGTCCCGGCGCCCAGCCCCACGGACAACCCCAGGCACAGCGCGAGAGCCGCGGTCAGCCCTGCCGCGAGCCGCCTGCGGCTACGCACCGCGGCCATCGGTGCCGAACAGCCGGTCGCCCGCATCGCCCAGCCCGGGGACGATGTAGCCGCGCGCGTCCAATCGCTCGTCCACGGCGGCGACATGCAGGGCCACGTCCGGGTGGGCCGCCCGCAGCGCCGCGATGCCTTCCGGCGCGGCCAGGGCCGCCACCATGCACAGCCGCGTCACGCCGGCCTGCTTTACCTGGCCGATCGCCGCGATCGCGGTGCCGGCGGTCGCCAGCATCGGGTCGGCCAGGATAGCGCCGCGCCGCGCAATGTCGGGCGGCAGCTTGGCATAATACTCGACCGGCCGCAGCGTCGCGTGGTCGCGCCAGATGCCGATCAACCCTACCGGCGCATCGGGCAGCAGGTCCAGCATGCCGTCGATCAGCCCGTCACCCGCGCGCAGGACCGACACCAGGCAGGGCAGGGGCCGCGCCGGCACGCCGATCTCGGTCTCCGCCAGCGGCGTCGTCACGCTTCGGCGGCTCATCGGCAGGTCGCGTGTCGCCTCCACCATCAGCAGCGCGCCCAGAACCCGCATTGCGGCGCGGAACCCGGTGGCGGTCGTCGCCCGGTCGCGCAGGCCGCACAGCGCCTCGGCCGCCAGCGGATGATCCAGCACATGCACGCCCGCCTGCGCCATCACGGGGGCGCGCTCATCAGTCGGTCAGCCGCAGCTCGATGCGGCGGTTCTTGGCATAGGCCTCGGGCGTGTCGGCGGTGTCGATCGGCTGGGTGTCGCCGAATGCGGCAGCGGCCAGATGGTCCGGCGGCACGCCCTGGGCGATCAGCAGCTTGACCACGCTGATCGCCCGCGCCGCCGACAATTCCCAGTTGGAGGTGAAGGGTCCCCCCGCCACCTTCTGCTTGTCGGCGTGCCCGTCGACCTGAAGGATCCAGCGGATGCCGGGCGGGATCTCGGTGGCGATCTGCTTGATCGTGGTTGCCAGCGCGGTGATCTGGTCGGTGCCCGCGGCCGACAGGTCGGCGCTGCCGACCGGGAAAAGCACCTCGCTCTGGAACACGAAGCGGTCGCCGACGATCTGGATGCCCGGCCGGTTGGCCAGCACGGTGCGCAGCTTGCCGAAGAATTCGCTGCGGTACTGCTGCAGTTCCTCCACCTTCGCCGCCAGCGCGGCGTTCAGCCGCTGGCCCAGGTTGGCGATCTGCGTGTCCTTGTCGCGCCCGCTTGCCTCGGCGATCGACAGCGCCTTGGCGACTGAGCCGAGCTGTTCACGCAGCTGCTCGACCTGCTGCGTCATCAGCGCGATCTGCGCACGAGCGGAATCGCTGAACTTCTTCTCGTCGCCCAGCTGCGCTTCGACCGCCTCGCGGCGCTGCTGCTCGGTGGTGGCGCGCGCCGCGGCATCCTGTGCCTGCTGCTCCAGCTGGTCGCGCAGCGCGGTCAGCGCCCGAGTCTGCTCGGCAAGCTTGGCGAGATCGGAAAGCCTGGCCTGGATCGTCGCCTTGTCGGCCGTGACGGTCTGATCCAGCGTCTGCATCTGATTGCGCATGTCGGCCAGCTGCTGGCGCGCCTGTTCCAGGTCGCCGGCCAGCCGCGCACTTTCCTGCCCGGCCGCATCGGTGCGGCCCGCGGCCTCAGACAGTTGCTTCTGCAACTGATCGGTCCGCGCCACGGCCGACGTGGTCTGCGCCTGCTGGTCTGCCAGCTCGGCGGAAAGCTTGTCGCGCTCGCTCAGCAGCGCGTTGCGGTCCGCCGTGGTCTGCGCCGCCTGCGCGGTGATGCCGGCAAGCTGCTTGGCCAGGTCCTCGCGCGCCGTGTTGCTGCTGGCCAGCGCCTTGTTCAGGTCGGCCAGCGACAGCTGCAGGTCCTGCGCGCGGCCGCGCTCCAGCGACAGCATGTCCGACATCTCGGCAAGCTGGCTCTTCGCCTTGTCCAGCGCCTTGTCCTGCCCCGACAGCGTGACGGACAGGAAGGCCTGCGCCAGCACGAACACCAGCAGCACGAAGATGATGACCATCAGCAGCGTCGACAGCGCATCGACGTAGCCGGGCCAGGCGTCCAGCCCGTTCTCGCCGCCGCGCCGTCGCGCGTTGTAGGCCATCAGCGCGGCTGCTCCTCGGCCAGCGCCGCCACGGTGCGGGTCAGGATGCGCAGGTCGTTGCGCAGCTCGGCAGTGCTCTGCGCGCGGCCCTGCTCGGCATCCGCCAGCAGGCGCTGCAAATACAGTTCGATGTTGCGCAGATGCGCGCGCGACACCTCGTCCTGCGGCGGATCGCTGCGCGCATCCGCCAGCCGCGCCAGCGCTGGGCCCAGCTGCGCCTGCGTTTCGGCAATGCGCAGCATCAGCTGCTGGTTGGCGCGCATCGCATCGGTCAGCACGCCGATCCGCTCGGTCAGTCCCAGCACCGCCTGGTTGGCCTGCCCGCTGCGCTCCTCCCCGCGGCTCAGGATGCGCTGCAGCCCCTCCATGTTCTCGGCCGTCTGCTCCAGCAGCGCCTGCACATAGACCGGAACCGAGCCGCCCTCGCCCTCGGCCAGCACGCCCGACGACAGGCGCGTCAGGCCGGCGAGCCATTCCTCCAACTCGTTGAAGAAGCGGTTCTGCGCCTGGCCCGCGGTCAGATCGAGGAAGCCCAGCACCAGAGCGCCCGACAGGCCGAACATGCAGGCGGAAAACGCTGTGCTCATGCCGGCCAGCGGCCTGGTCAGGCCGGATTTCAACTGCTCGAACAGCGCGTTCACGTCGCCCGAGCCCACCGACATGCCGCCGATCACCTCCGACACCGCGCCGACCGTCTTGCAGCAAGCCCCAGAACGTGCCGAGCAGGCCCAGGAAGATCAGCAGCCCGGTCATGTAGCGCGACAGCTCCCGGCTCTCGTCCAGGCGGGAGCCGAGGCCATCCAGCAGCGACCGCATCGCTGTGGTGGACAGCGTCAGCCGGGCGCGCCCGCTCGCATCGCTCCGGCCGCTCTCGCGCGCGCTGGTCTCCCGTGCCGCCAGCATGCTGGCCATCGGCGCCAGCAGCTTCGGCGTCGGCAGCGCCGCGACGCGCGCGCGGGTGTTCTGCAAGGTTTCCATCCAGGTCACTTCAGACGACAGCCGCTGCACCTGGCGCAGGTTCCAGGCGATCCCGAGGGCGAGGATGAAGAGAATGAGCGTGTTGAGCAGCGGATTGCCCTGGAAGGCACCATACAGGGGGCCGAACAGCAGCGCTGCGACGATCGCGACGGCCACCAGGAATACCAGCATGCGGATCAGATAGACCGTCGGTCGGGTCATCGCGTTCCGCTCATGGGGTGCGGGTGCCGCTGTCGCCCGGCTTGGTCCCCGATGGGGCGCCGGGGGGCGGGGCGGCTGCGTTGGCGCCCATCACCAGCACGTCCACCCGATCCGGTGGACCCTTGCCGCCCTCGGCGCCCATGGCGCGGACATAGATCTGCGCGGACGGCACACCGGATGCCATCAGCGCGCTGCGCACCGACAACGCGCGCGACAGCGACAGCCGGCGCGCGGTCGAGGGGTCCTGTGGCACCCCGGCTGCATAGGCCATCACGTTGTAGGTCGTCGTGTCGGCCTTCGGTGCCGCTGCCACCAGCGCCTTGACGGCATCCACCGTGCGCTGCGTCAGGTCGGACTGGCCGGTCTCGAAATCCAGGCGCACCCCGTCGCCATCCTTCGGCGGCAGCGGTGCCACGGTAGTGCCGGCGGTCGCCGAGATCGTGGGCGGCTGTGCCGGCGCCATCGGCGCGTCGGCCGGGGCCGGTGGCGGGATGATCGGCGCCGGCGGCGGCCCGTTGCCGATCACCGCGGCGGGCGGCTCGGGCGGCGTCGGCGCAGCTTGCGGAATTGGCTTGGGTGCTGCTGGGGGCGACGCGGCGACGGCGGGGGCCTCGGTCCGGGGTGGCTTTGCTTCGGCGGGGCGCGTTTCGTGCGTCGGCTCATGGTGCTCGGTCGGTTTCTCCACCGGCTTCGCCTCGGTCCGGCGCGGCGGAAGCCTGCGGGGGACCGGCCGGTGCACGGGCGCGGGCGCCGGCGCCTGCGGCGGGTTGGCGGACGGGCCGCCGCCGGGCGGCGCATCCAGCGCGTGCAGATCCACGGTGACCTGTGCGCGGGCCGGTAGGGCCAGCACCGCCGCCATGCACGGCGCACCCAGTCCCAGCAGCAGCAACAGACGCAAACCCGGCTTCGCCATGGCCGGCACGATACCGTCGCGCGGCGGCGGATGACAGCAGCGGCGGCGCTGCCGCATCATTCTTCCGGCTTCGGCGCCAGTGCCGCCGACGCGATCTCCAGCAGCCGCGCATGCAGGTGCGGATTGGCGGCGACGATGTCGGCGCTGTCGCGCGGGTCGCCGCCCGCCGTGTCGGTCGCGAAACCACCCGCCTCGCGCACCAGCAGCATCCCCGCACAGACGTCCCAGGGATGCACGCCGAATTCCCAGATACCCGTCATACCGCCCGGCGGCGACCCAGGCGAGGTCCAGCGCCGCCGCACCGAAGCGACGGATGCCTGCCACCTGCGGCATCAGCGCGCCCAGCGTGCGGGCGAAGGCCATGCGGTTGCGTGGCGACACCACGGCGAAGGGTATGCCGGTTGCGAACACGGTTTCCTTCATCTCGCGCCGTGCCGAGACGCGCAGCCGCCGCTCGTTGACGAAGGCGCCGGCGCCTTTCTCGGCCCAGAACATCTCGTCCACCACCGGCGCGTAAACCAAGCCTGCGACGATCTCCGATCCGCCGTCGGGCAGCCGCTTCTCCAGCCCGATGCTGATCGCCCATTGCGGAATGCCGTGCAGGAAGTTGGTGGTGCCGTCCAGCGGATCGATCACCCAGCGCCATGCCCAGTTGTCGGACCCCGACGCGCCCGACTCTTCCATCAGGAAGCCGTAGCCGGGGCGCGCCTTGTTGAGCTCCTCGCGCAGCGTCGCCTCGGCTCGCAGATCGGCCTGCGAAACGAAATCCCCAGGCCCCTTCACCGAAACCTGCAGCTGCTCCACCTCGTTGAAGTCACGCAACAGGCGCTTCGAGGCCTTCTGGGCGGCATTGGCCATGATCGTCATGACCGGCGACAGGCGGAAGGCCACGGGGCTTTGTTCCTCAGCCCTTCGCCCGCTCCACGTAGCTCGCGTCCTCGGTGCGCACGACGATCTTCTCGCCCGCCTCGATGAACGGCGGCACCGACGTCTTCACGCCGTTCGACAGCCGCGCCGGCTTGTAGGACGACGACGCGGTCTGTCCCTTTGCCACCGGGTCGGCCTCGACGATCTCCAGCACCACGGTCGCCGGCAGGTGAACGGCCACCGGATCGCCTTCGACCAGGTCGACGGTCAGCTGCATGTTGTCCTGCAGGAACGGTGCGGCGTCGCCCAGCAGGTCGAGCGATACGATCGTCTGCTCGAAGCTCTCGGGGTCCATCAGCACCATGTTGGTGCCGTCGGTGTAGGAGTAGGTGTACTCCTTCTCGTCGGTCATCAGCCGCTCGACGGTATCGGCGGTGCGCCAGCGTTCGTTGGTCTTGTTGCCGCTTTTCAGGTCGCGCATCTCCACCTGGATGAAGGCGCCGCCTTTGCCGGGGGTGATGATCTGCTGCTTGATCACGGTCCAGCGTCGGCCATCGTGCTCGATCACCTGGCCGGCGCGGATCAGGTTTGCCTGCTGCTTCATCGCGGTCTCGTCTCGGGAATGGGGTGCGCCAAAGGGGCTGCGGCTGTCTAGACCGAAGGGGGAACGGCGGCAAGCCGAGGCCGGATGCCGGGGCGGATGCGGTGGCGGTTCCCCTGGGGATCGCGCACATGGTCGTCCGGATCGAGGTAGCCTGGACCGACCGGCACCTTGCCGTGCCCGCCCGGAATGTCCAGCACGTAGGTCGGCCAGGCCAGCCCGCTGACGCGCCCGCGCAGCCCGGCCAGCAGGCGCTGCCCCTCGGCGATCGGCACATGGAACCGCGCGGTGCCGGGTGCCGCATCAAGCTGGTGCAGGTAATAGGGCTTCACCCGCGCCGCGATCATCGCGCGGAACAGCGCTTCCAGCGCCGCCTCGCTGTCGTTGACGCCGCGCAGCAGCACCGACTGGCCCAGCACCGGCACCGCCTCTGCCTGGATGCGCCGGATCGCAGCGCGCGCCTCGGCCGTGAACTCCCCGGCATGGTTGGCGTGCAGCACCAGCCACAGCGCCCGCTCGGTGGCCAGCGCCGCTGACAGCGCCGCCGTCACCCGCTCGGGTGCGGTCGTCGGCACGCGGGTGTGGATGCGGACGATCTCGACATGCGGGATCGCGCCCAGTGCCGCGATGATGGCCGCCAGCCGGCGCGGCGACAGCATCAGCGGGTCGCCGCCGGTCAGGATCACCTCCCGGATCGCCGGCCGTTCGGCCAGCCACGCATAGGCGGCCTCCAGCTCGGCCTCGGTCAGCAGCCCGCCGTCGGGGCCGACATGCTCGCGGCGGAAGCAGAAGCGGCAATACACCGGACAGACCAGCAACGGCTTGAGCAACGCGCGATCCGCATAGCGGTGCACGATGCCCTTCACCGGCGACAGCGCGTCATCGCCGATCGGATCGGCGCGCTCGTGCGGCGCGGTCAGCAACTCCGCCGCGTCGGGCACGAACTGGCGCGCGATCGGAGCGCCCTCGGCGGCGATCAGTCGCTGCATTGCCGGGGTGATCGCGACGGCATAGCGCCGCGCGACCGCCTCCAGCCCCGCCCGCGCCGCCTCCGGCGCCAGTCCGGCCGCGATGAGTCCGGCCGGCGCGCGCAGCGTCTGGGCGTCGCTCATGGCATCGGTCGGCGGGTTCTGGGCACGGCGGTGGCGGTCTCCCCTGGCGGCGATCCTCTTCGATAGACCACCCGCCGGCGGCAGGCCAACCGCTATCCCGCCGAATGTGCCCTCGCCATCGCACTGGCGTGGCGCGCCGCCTCGGGCCGTGCCGGTGCGGCGGCGTAGCGCCGGGCCAGGGCCGCGCACGCCATCAGCTGGATCTGGTGGAACAGCATCAGCGGCAGCACCAGCAGCCCAACCGGCTGGCCGGCGAACAGCACGGCCGCCATCGGCAGCCCGCTCGACAGGCTCTTCTTGGAGCCGCAGAAGACGATGGTGATCTCGTCGGCGCGGCTGAAGCCCAGGGCGCGGCTGCCCAGCGTCGTCGCGCACAACACCGTCGCCAGCAGCGCTGCATTCACCGCCAGCAGCACGGCAAGCTGCGCGACATCGACCTGATGCCAGATGCCGTGCGCCACGCCGTCGCTGAACGCGGCATACACCACCAGAAGGATCGAGCCGCGATCGACCAGCCCGACCATCATCCGGTGCCGCTCGATCCAGCCGCCGATCAGCGGCCGCAACGCCTGGCCCGCCACGAACGGCAGCAGCAGCTGTGCAGCGATGTCGAGCGCCGCATCCGCCGAAAACCCGCCCTGCGTGTGCAGCACCAGCCCAGCCAGCAGCGGCGTCAGCACCATTCCCAGCAGGTTCGACGCCGTCGCCGCACAGAGCGCGGCCGACACATTGCCGCGCGCGATCGAGGTGAAGGCGATCGAGGACTGCACGGTCGAAGGCAGGATGCACAGCAGCGTCAACCCGGTCCACAGCACCGGTGGCAGCAGCCAGGGCGCCAGCGCGTGTGCGGCCAGCGCCAGCAGCGGGAACAGCGCGAAGGTCGATAGCAGCACCACGATGTGCAGCCGCCAGTGCCGCGCGCCCGCCAACGCCTCCCGCGGCGCCAGCTTCGCACCGTGCAGGAAGAACAGCAGTCCGATCGCGACTTTGGTCGCCATATCGGCCGCCACCTGACCGCCGCCGCGCACCGGCAGCACCGTTGCCAGAACCACCATCCCAACGATCGCCAGGATGTAGGGGTCGATGCGCAGCCGTTCGAGCAGAGTGCGGGGGGACATGATGGCCCTACCTTTCCAGGCGCCGCCCTTGGGCGCTGGCCGAGAACGTGCGCGCCGGACGGTTCATTGTGAACCGTCTTGCCTGGCGTTATTGTTATCACGAATCGTGATTGCAGGACACGCCGTGCTCGACCCTATTCAGCTGGAATCGTTCCTTGCGGTGGCGCAGACCCGGAACTTCACCGAGGCCGGCCGCCGCCTGGGCCTCCAGCAATCCACGGTCAGCCAGCACATCCGCAAGCTGGAGCAGGCCGCCGGCCGCCGCCTGTTCGTGCGCGACACGCATTCGGTGCTGCTGACCGCGGACGGCGAGGCGATGACCGGCTTCGCCCGCTCTATCCTCGAGGCGAACGCCCGCGCGCGCGACTATTTCGAGGGCTCCCAGGTGCGCGGCCGCGTGCGCTTCGGCACCTCGGAGGATTTCGTCACCTCCCGCCTGCCGGAACTGCTGCGCGCGTTCATCCGCCGGCACGCACTGGTCGATCTGGAGCTGACCGTCGGCCTGAGTGCCACCCTGCACACGCAGCTTGATGCGGGGGAGCTCGACCTCGTGCTGGCCAAGCGCCGCGCCGGGGACGAGGGCGGCCGACTGGTCTGGCGCGACCGCCTCGCCTGGGTCGGCGCCCCCGGCCTGCGTATCGATCCGGTGCAGCCGGTGCCGTTGATCCTCTACAACCCGCCCAGCCTGACGCGGGCCGTTGCGCAGGAGGCGCTGGAGCGCGCCGGCCGTCCGTGGCGGATCGTTTGTACCAGCGGCAGCCTGAGCGGCCTGCGCGCCGCCGCGCTGGCCGAGCTCGGCATCACACTGCATGCCCGCGGTCTGATGCCTGACGGCCTGGAGGAGGTATCCCCCACCGCGGGCCTGCCCGATCCCGGCGACGTGGCTTTCGTCGTGCAGACCGCGCGCGGCGTGACCCGCGGGCCGGCAGCGGCGCTCGCGCAGACCATCCTGTCCAATGGCGACCGCCTCCAGCGGTGACCGGCGCCTGAGCACGCTCGCGCAGGGCATGAACACCGGCATCCGGGACATGATCAACCTTGGCTGGAAGCTGGTCTGCGTTATCCACGGCACGGCGCCCATGGCCTCGCCCGACACCTACGAGCAGGACCGTCGGCCGGTGATGCGCGACGTGAGAACCTGACCGGCCTGATCGGCGATGAGAACCACCTGCCGCGTATGGCACGGACATCGCCATAATCGAGTTGGCGCCGCCCGCCGACGCGACGGACCAACAGCGCGGGGAGGCCGTGCTCGGCCGGTCCAGCGTGTATCTGGTGCGGCCGGACGGCTATGTCGGGCTCGCCGTCGGGCCGCACTCCGCCGCAGCTTGCTGCCTACGGCGACCATTGGTTCGCGCCAGCCGAGATCGCCGGCGCGGCCTGACCGGCCGAAACGGTTGCGGCGCGCGTCGCCGCCCGTGCGTTGAAGCGCCGCTCGGCCATCGCCGTCCAGTCAACCATGATCCGATGCCCCTGCGCGCCGGCGTCGATGCCGCAGACACGGTCGACGAGATCGATTGCCTTCAGCCAGTACCAGGCGGCGATGTCGGGATTGCGGGCGGTGCGCGCGCTCGCGCAGATCAGCAGGCCCACCGCATGCGCGGCACCCTCCCAGGCATCCTGCCGCTCGACCGCCCCGACATTGTCGCACAGCGCCGCCACGGTGCGATGCAGGTGCGGCAGGTCCGGCCCGCGGAACAACAGCGGCCAGCGGCGCACCCGACTGACAGGGGTATTGGCGAAGTCCCGGCCGATCCTCGGCAACACCTCGTCTCGGGCCAGGTCCAGCAGCAGCCGGCCGCGCAGCGCGTCACGGCCGTCGGCGGTCCCGACGATGCATGGCACGAACGCCTTCAGGCTCTGCCGCATCGTAGCCGGCAGTCCGTCGTTGATCGGTATCACCAGCGCGCGGATCACGCGGGAGGCAGCGTCTGGGCAGTCGCCGTGACCCTCGCCGGACAGCAATGCGACGAACGACATGACGCACAGTCGCCGAGGGCCGCGCCGACCGGCGCCGCGCACCAGTTCGACCTCCTCATACAGCCGTTCCAGGCGCGCGTCGCCGACGCGGTATGCCGTGGCCGATCCGCCGTCAGAGCGGATCATAGCCGGGCTTCTTGTAGAGCGTGCCGGGCTTGCCGAGGATGTCGGGCTTGTAGACGGTCTCAACCCACGCGCCGGCTTCCACATCCTCGATGCTGACGGACACCGCCGCCTCCGCACAGGTCGCGCCGGCCATGACAGCCTGCGTCACCGCTTCGGCGATCGTCGCCTTCTGACGCTCCGATCGACCCGACTGCAGCTTCACGATCACATGCGGCATCGTCGCATCCCTCCGCTTTCGTTCCGACCCGCGCCGTCAGCCGGCATACTGCGCGTCGGTGACCTTCTCCATCCAGTCGACCACCTTGCCATCCAGCCTTTCCTGAATGGCGATGTGGCTCATTCCTGTGGTGGGCCCAGCACCATGCCAGTGCTTTTCCCCGGGCGGGAACCACACCACGTCGCCCGGCCGGATTTCCTCGATCGGGCCGCCCTCGCGCTGCACCCGGCCACACCCGGCGGTCACGATCAGTGTCTGGCCCAGCGGATGCGTGTGCCAGGCGGTGCGCGCACCAGGCTCGAACGTCACATGCGCACCGGCCACCCGCGCCGGATCGGGCCGGCTGAACAGCGGATCGACCCGGACCATCCCGGTGAACCAGTCCGCCGACCCCTTGCCGGACGGCTCCGACCCCACGCGCTTGATTTCCATCGTGCCTCTCCCTCGATTGCGGTTGAACATTTAGCGGCTGCGGTCCGTGACGATTAGGCGCTAAGGTCGGCATGAACTCATAAGCCGGCCTTCTGAATGCCCCGCACGGACCTCAACGACATCGTGGCCTTTCTTGCGGTCGCGCGCGAGCGCAGCTTCACCCGCGCCGCAGCACAGCTGGGGGTGTCGCAGTCGGCGCTCAGCCAGACGCTGCGCGGCCTGGAAGCGCGGCTCGGACTGCGCCTGCTCACCCGCACCACGCGCAGCGTCGCGCCCACCGAGGCGGGGGAGCGGCTGCTCCGCGCCGCCGGCCCGCGTCTCGACGAGCTCGACGCCGAGTTGGCGGCGCTCAGCGAGCTTCGCGACAAGCCCTCCGGCACTATCCGTATCACCGCACACGACCATGCGGTGCGCTCCGTCCTGTGGCCGGTGCTGGAGCAGTTGCTGCCCGACTATCCGGACATCAGGGTCGAGGTCGTCATCGACTACGGCCTGACCGACATTGTTGCCGAACGCTATGACGCCGGCATCCGCACTGGCGAGATGGTGGCCAAGGACATGATCGCGGTGCGGATCGGCCCCGACATGCGCTCGGCGGTGGTCGGCGCACCGTCCTATTTCGCTGCCCATGCAAAGCCGAAGATGCCGCAGGACCTCACCTCCCACCGCTGCATCAACCTCCGCCTACCGACGCATGGTGGGCTCTATGCGTGGGAGTTCGCCAAGTCGGGCCGGGAACTGCGCGTGCGGGTCGAGGGCCAGCTCGTGTTCAACGGCACCGGCCCGATGTTGGCTGCCGCGCTGGCGGGCTTCGGCCTCGCCTATCTGCCCGAGGACGGCGTGCAGGCGCATCTCGCCGATGGCCGCCTGATCCGCGTGCTGGCCGACTGGTGCCCGCCATACCCGGGCTATCACCTCTATTACCCCAGCCGCCGCCAACCCACGCCCGCCTTCGCCCTGCTGGTCAACGCGCTACGCTACCGCGGCTGATGCGTTCAGCTTGCTGGCGACGCGGGCCCAACGCGGGCCGATGTCGCGAATCGGCGTGATCAGGCGGCGCCCGTTCCGCTATCGTCACTGGCGAACCCCCGACGGGCCCTTATGAAACACCCCGCTGTGCCGCCCTACGTCACCTGCTTTCGCGTCCACATGTGGGACGGTGCGATCGCCGAAATGGCGATGCGTGCACGTGCCTGCTGCGAATCGGGCGACTTCGTGGTCGGGGCCGACGAAACCCGGAGCGAAATCGCGGTGGAGCCGTTTCGCAAGATGGCGCTCACCAGCGACTTTTCCGCCTACGGCCTGCCGAGCATACCGGCCCACAACGCTTTGTGGTGGAACGCCGATTACGGTCTCTACGCGGCACGACGCCAGCTGCCGGGTTACGACTATTACGTGATGCTCGAATACGATGTTTACCTGCATTGCGATGTCGGTCGCATCGTGGCGCAGTGCGCCGAACAGGGCATCGACTTCGTCGCACACGACATCCGCAGGATCGCCGCCGGCGAGCACTGGTCGTTCGACAGCGTCAAGGAGATGACGCAGGACGCCTGGTGGGCGTTCATTCCGTTCATTATCGTTTCGGGACGCGCAGCCGACGCCCTGTTGCAAAGCCGTCAGTCATTGGCCGAACGGTTCGCCCAGGGACGGATGACCGCGTGGCCATACTGCGAACCCTTCCTGCCGACGGCAGCGCAGCAAGCCCAGCTTTCCTGGCGTTCGCTAGGCCATTTCACCGGCGTGGATCTGCACCGGCACCGGCCTTTCCTGAGCACCAGGGACCGGCGGCTGCAGACGTCCGGGCTGATCGCCCATCCGGTCCTCGCAGGGCGGCGCTTCGTCGACGCGTTTCTCGCTTACGAGTATCCTCGGTCGAGAGCCATGCAGGACGGCCCGCTGCGCGAGGAGCTGCAGACCGAGGATTTCGCGACGTTGCATGCCGCGCTTGGCAACCAGGTCGGCATCGCACCACGCCAGGATGGCGCACCGCACTTCGTATTCCGCGCATGGACCGACTTCGCGCGCGACAAGCCCGCGACGCAAAGCAGCCTGTCGGACTGGTCCAAAGGGGTGTCGCCGACAGAGGATGCTGGCTTCGCCGTCACCGGTCCGTTGCCCGATGACTACGCGTTTCACACTTCCGGCGAAGATGAGCCCTGGTGGCAGGTGGACCTTCTTGAGGAATCCCGGTTGGAATGCGTGGAGATCTTGAACCGCTTCGGTCCTGCCGGCACCCGGTTCCGGGAGTTTCGCGTTGACGGCTCTCCAGACGGCATTCAGTGGCGGACGCTCTACACCAAGTCGGATCAAGCGGAGGTTTCCGACGATCCTGATCGTCCAGCCCGTTTCATGCTGGATCGTCCCGTGTCGGTACGCCATGTGCGGATCACCCAGCTGGGTCATGGCATCCTGCACCTGCGCCGCATTCGCCTGCTCGGGTTCCCGCCCGACCGAGCAGGTGTCCAGGCCTTGCCGCCCGCGCCGACCCTTGTAAGGCTTGAGTTGATGCTGGCTGGACCAGGCGACAGCGAGCTTTTCACCGCCACCCTGGCCTCGATCATCCACCATCGCGTATTCGGGCGCCGGACCGACTCCTACGACGTGGATGCGCTGGCGTTCCTCGCGGCGGGCGTTGAGTTTAGTCTATACGCTACGGAACGGATGTCCGACGCGCGGCGCTTCGCCGATGCGGCAGCGCTGCACGGCTTCGCCGCCGAATGCGCCCCCTCGGATGGGTTGATCCTGGAATTCGGCGTCGAGTTGGGTGTCTCGATCAACCGGCTCGCAACATTGCTGCCAGGCCGCCGGATTGTCGGCTTCGATTCATTCAGGGGATTGCCCGAGTTGTGGCGTCCCGGTTTCGGCCAGGGCATGTTTGCACGCTCAGCCCCGCCGGATGTTCGCGACAATGTCGAGCTGGTGACTGGCTGGTTCGATCGGACGCTGCCCGCATTTGTCGCGTCGCATCACGGGCAAAGGGTGGCGCTCCTGCACATCGACTGCGATCTGTATTCGTCCACCAGAACAGTTTTCGACTTTCTTGCCGACGGCATCGTTCGGGACACCATCGTCGTGTTCGACGAGTATTTCAATTATCCAGGATGGCGGCTGCATGAGTTCAAGGCGTTTCAGGAACTCAGGGAGAGACGAAAACTGACATACGAGTACATAGCGCTTGTACCGAGCCACCAGCAGGTGGCTATCCGGATCACCGGTGGCGGCTGACCCTCCCTCCCGGTTCCTTCAACCGGCCGGAAGCGCCTAGGCATGCGCGCCGTTCTTGTCGTGGGAGCGGGATTCGCCGGTGCCGTCCATGCGCGCACTCTCGCCGAGCATGGCTGGCAGGTGGACGTGATAGACCGCCGGTCCCACATCGCCGGCAACGCATACGACGAGGTTTCTCCGACCGGCGTAAGGGTGCACCGATACGGACCGCATTTATTTCACACGAGCTCAACCGCCGTTGCCGACTGGATCCGCCGCTTCGGCCCGTTTGTCCGTTACGAACACCGAACTCAGGTGCAGCTGCCGGATCAACGGCACGCGCCGATGCCGATCAACCGGCAAACGATCAATGCCGTTTTCGACATGTCGCTCAGCACTGAAGACGAGGTGCGGGCCTTTCTGGCAAAGCAGGCCGTCCCGGTCGCGGCGCCCCGGAATGCGGCTGAATATCTACACGGGCAGATCGGCCGGACCCTCACCGATTTGTTCTTTCGGCCCTACAACAGGAAAATGTGGGGCCTGGAGCTTGAGGATCTGGACGCCGCCATTGTCAAGCGAGTGCCGCTTCGCCACGACGATGAAGACCGGTACTTTCCGAACGATGTCCATCAGATGCTACCCAGGCACGGTTATGTCGCTGTCTTCGCGAATATGCTCGATCATCCGGGCATACGAATATCCCTCGACACGCCATTCGATCGCGGCATGCTGTTGGGCTACCGCCACTGCTTCAACAGCATGGCCATCGACGAATATTTCGATGGGAAATTCGGGCCGCTTGACTACCGCTCCATCCGGTTCGCGCACCGCGAGGAATTGTTGGATTTTGCTTGCGGATCGGCGGCGGTCGTGAATTTCACCGACCAGCGACCCTACACGCGACAGACGGATTGGAGCAGGCTCCCCCATCACGCCGCCGCCATGACCCGCAAGACGATCACGCTGGAGCGGCCGTGCGACTATCGGGACAACAACCTGGAACGCTACTATCCGGTGAAGCGAAGCGATGGCCGCAACATCGCCACCTATCAGCGTTATCGAGAGCATGCTGCGACGGAATTGGCAATGACGTTCATCGGCCGGTGCGGCACCTACCAGTACCTCGACATGCACCAGGTCATCAACCAATCCCTTGCGTCCGCCAATGCCTGGCTCGTGCAGCACAGGTGAGCGCGCGGCCTGACGAACCCTCCCGTCAGGCGAAGCCGTCCCCGTGGCAATAGCGGCGATGGATGGTCTTGCCGATCGCCGGGTACAGCTCGGCAATTTCCAGGTCCCATTGACCGGCCAGGTCCTCAAGCGTGATCTCGGCGTCGCCGCTGCGGCCGAGCAGCACCACCTCGTCACCGACCGTGGCATCGGGCACGTCGGTCAGGTCCACCCGGATCATTTCCGAATGCGTCGGGCCGAGCAGCCGCACGCGCCGGCCGCGCACCAGCGCGGTGGCCTCGGGCGGCATGCGGCGGGGAAACCCGTCGGTCCAGCCATAGGGGATCAGCCCCAGGCGCATCCCCGGCCGCAGCATCAGGAACGGCGCGGGCATCACCGTGCCCGGATCGGCCAGCGACTTCACCATTACCAGGCGGCTGCGCAGGCCGACCATGGCGGGCCGCCACGTCCGCTCCCGCCCCGGCACGGCGGGAAACCCGGTGCCCAGCACCAGCCGGCCGGGATCGACCGCGTTCAGGTCGGCCTCGGGGTTGCTCAGGATGATGGCGGAGCTCGACACCATGCGGATCGGCACGGCGATGCCGGCACGGGCGATGGCGTCGATGGCGGTCACGCAGGATGCGATCTGCGCGTTGCTGAAGCCCGCATCCACCGGGCCATAGGACGTCATCGGGTGGCCATAGACGCCGGCCAGATGCAGCGTCGGGCTTTCCGCGATCGCCCGCGCCACCGCCACGGCGTGATGCGGCAACGCGCCTGCACGGAAGCCGCCGCCGTCCAGCTTCAGGAAGACCCGCAGCGAGCGTGCTCGCGCCGACCACGCTGCCACGTCCTCCAGCGTCGACAGCGTCGGCATCAGCTCCAGCCGCTCCAGGGATGGCGCATCGTCGGGCAGGCAGGTGGGATACAGCAGGATCGGCAGGCTCACCCCCGCCTGCCGCACCGCGACCGCGCGATCAAGGTTGCCGAATGCGATACCTGCGGCACCCGCCGCCTCCACCGTACGCCCGACTTCGATGTCGCCGCAGCCATTGGCGTCGCCCTTCAGGCAGACGAACACCGATACCTCCGGCCCGACCATGTCCCGCAGCATCGCGACATTGTCGGCGACCGCAGAGAGGTCGATCTCGCACCAGGTGGGGCGCTGCGGAACCATGCGATACCTCGGGGGATGCCGCGCACGCGGCGGCAGTGTGCATGCAGGTCGGAGCGGCGACGATGCCATCCGGCTGCCGGAGCGGCAAGCGAGACGGCAACCGCACGGACGGGTCGCCATCGGTGCCGCCATCAGCGTATGACGGTGCAGCGAGGGAGAACGCGCATGACTGCACAGGCCGATCCTGCCGCACCGCCCGGCGTCGAACAGGTGATCGTGCCGCGCGCGCACGACATCGGCGGGTTCGAGGTGCGCCGCGCGCTGCCGGCCGCGACGCTGCAGATGATTGGCCCCTTCGTCTTCTTCGACCAGATGGGGCCGGGCGAATTTTTGACCGGGCAGGGGCTCGATGTGCGCCCGCACCCGCATATCGGCCTCGCCACGGTCACCTACCTTTTCGACGGCGCGATCCAGCATCGCGACAGCCTCGGCTCCGACCAGGCGATCGTGCCCGGCGACGTCAACTGGATGACCGCCGGGCGCGGGATCGCGCATTCCGAGCGCACAGACCGGGCGCAGCGTAGTCACCCTAACCGGCTGTTCGGCATCCAGTCCTGGGTGGCCCTGCCGCGCGCGCAGGAGGAAGCCGCACCCGCCTTCGTCCACCACCCGGGCGCGACGCTGCCGCTGATCGAACGGGCCGGCCTGCGCCTGCGCCTGATCGCCGGCACGGGCTGGGGTGCCCGCTCACCGGTGGGCACATTGTCGGACCTGTTCTACGCGGATGCCGTACTGGCGCCCGGCGTGGCGCTGCCGCTGCCGGACACGCACGAGGAGCGCGGCGCCTACGTCGTGGACGGCGGCATCGACGTCGCCGGCGTGGCGTTCGACGCGGGCCGGATGCTGCTGTTCCGCGCCGGGGACAGCCTCGCCCTCCGCGCCGGCCCGCGCGGTGCCCGCGTGCTGTTGCTGGGCGGCGCGGTGATGGACGGGCCGCGCCACCTGTTCTGGAACTTCGTGTCCTCCTCGCGCGAGCGCATCGAGCAGGCGAAGGCCGACTGGCGGGCCGGCCGCTTCGGCACTGTCCCCGGCGACACGGAGGAGTTCATCCCCCTGCCGGTCGAGCACGCCGCCGCCGGTAGCGCGCCATCGGCATGACGATGCGGCGCCGGCTCGTCGTCCTCGCACCGCTGCTCGGCCTTCTCGCCAGCGCCTGCACCACCGGCTACACCACACAGACCGACACCGCGACCGGCCGCACGCGCATCTATGCCCTGAGCCGCCAAGCCGCGTTGGCCATCGCGCACGACGCCATCGCCGAAAGCTTTCCCGACAGCACGATCGAGGCCGATCCGGGACCGCCCGCCGGGTTCTCCGCCGGCACCCGATCGGCCTTCGATACCTCCCGCCAGACCGTGGCCATCCACCCGGTCAAGGGCGTCACGGCGGCCGGGGCGACGGTCGATGGCTACACCTTCACTGTGTCCAGTCGCGGCACCATCGGCGCCGGCGATATCAACACCGCGACCTTCTTCGCCCGCCTGCAGCAGAAGCTGGATGCGACGGGCGACGAGGTGGATGTGGCGCGGGTCGAGCCCAGGGTGGAACCACCATAGGCGTTGAGCGTTTTCGCCGTTGTGGTGATCGGCACCGCGGTGCGCTACAAACCCCACATCCGAAGACGGACGGAAACGCGATGAAGCGGCTTCGAAATACGCCGATGGATCTGGCTACGGCAATGGCGCTGATCTCGGTTGGGCTGATCGCCTATTCGGCGTGGCTTACCTCGATCGTGTTCTGCTCGGCCAACGATCAGCGGTCCCTGCTGGTGGCATCGGCGGCTTTTTTTCCGATCGGGGTCGTGCACGGCATCGGCGTCTGGCTGGGCGGCTGGTAGCGATGCGGCCCGTAGCCTAGGGCCGGCGCGCGATCAGCGCCGTTGTCGCGACGACTTCTGTCAGGCGGCCATCCGGCGCGATGGGCCGCATCAGGTCGCGGATCGCCCCGGCCAGCGCATCGGCGCGATCGCCCAGCTTGGCCCGCGAGGTCGATGACATCGACAGTGCGCGCTCCACCAGGATGTCGGTCGTCACAGTGCGCCGCTCGATCGCGCTGATTTCCTCGAGCTCGCTGAAGGCCGAGTCGAGCAGGATTGCGGTATGCGGCACCCAGCCGGGGCCGCGCATGCGGCCCGGCCGGTCGCCGCCGCCATAGCCGTCGATCAGCGCGCGATAGGGTTCGCGCCAAGCGTTGTCCGGCAAGTCGGGGTGGCTGTCGCGGAACAGCACCACGGCACCGTCCGGCCAGATGATCGCATCCAGCCGCCGCAGCGTGTCCGCCCGGTCCATCCAGTGGAAGGACCGGCCCATGGTCGCCAGGCGGAACATGCCCAACTGCCCGGACAGGTCGTAGGAACTCGCTTCCAACCAGCGCACATTGGCCGGCGCGTCCTGCTGCGCGATCCGCAGCATCTCGGGCTCCGGGTCGATCCCCAGAACCTCGGCGACGAAGGGTGCGAAGGCGCGCGCCAACTGGCCAGGCCCGCAGCCCAGATCGAGCAACCGGTGCGGCGCACTCAGCCCGCACAGCGCGACGACCCGGGTGATGACGCGGGGCGCATAGGCCGGGCGCCCTGCCAGGTAATGCGTCGCCGCGGTGCGGAAGCGGCGGGGCTCGAACGGGATCGGCTCGGCACTCATGCGCCGAAGTACCGGCCCGGCCGGTTCCGGCTGTCAAGGACGTCGGCTGCCGCCGCCGCGCACGTCGTGCGGCGCGGCACGCACGAATGCGCGACGTGCGGCCGTGACTACATCGCGCCGGCGAGCAATCCCGTCTGCGTTCGGATCAGGGCAGCCACCGCGGCGATGGCATCGGGCGAACTGCTCGCCATCTCGGCCAGTACCGACCGGCCGTCCGCCTTCCGGTGCAAAGGCGCCGCGCGCGAGGCGCAACCTCAGCGCCAGCCCTTGCGGTGCAGGCGCCCCGTCCAGCCATAGCGCCGCCGCCAGGATGGAGGCCGGGTCGCGTGTCTCGACCACGCGCCAGCGGGCATCCGTCGTCTCGTGCCAGGTCGCCTCGCTGTCCTCGGCGGAGCCCGGATCGGTTGCGGCGCGCCAGGCACGCATCACGGCCGGGCCCGCGCGTTCGCTGAACACCCGGATGCGCATGGCAATGCGGATCCCGTTGCAGTCGAAATCACGTGCGTCCTGTTCGACCGGTCCCGCGACGCAGCCGGGTGGGGCCATCAGGCGGGCGGCCAGCCGGGCCGCCAGCCCCATCGCATCGGCGGTATCCGCATCGGCACGCCGGTCCAGCCATGACGATGCGGCGGGTCCCGCCGCCGCGACCGCCAGCACCGCCATCATGGCCACCAGTGCAGGGGATCGGCGCGGCGGCGGCGCCGCGCGCGGTGCGGGCGCTGCCGCCTGATCCTCGCGGAACGGCAGGCCGAGCAGGATCAGCAGCAGCATGACCATCGTGAAGAAGATCCAGCCATACAGCACATGATCGACGGCGCCTGCCTCCGCGCTGCCTTCAATGTGACCCAGCATCACGATGCCCAGCGCCCGCACGCCGTTCGCCAGCACCGGAACCACGATGCAAACGGCGATGAATGCCGCGCGCCGCCATGCGCTGCGGTAGATGACGCAGGCATACAGCGTGCCGAACGCGATCGCGGCGATCAGGAAACGCAGCCCCGCACAGGCCTCCACGACCCGGAAGTCGCCTTCGGGAATCTCGATCAGCGTCGCCGTGACCATATGGGGTACGTCGAGCAGCGTCAGCCCGACATCGATGAACCGGACGGTGAAGTCCTGCAGTGCGGGCACCAGAAAGGCGCCGAACGGCACCAGGAAAATCGTGTAGAGCAACGGCACCGCCATCGCCCGGCCGATCGCCAGGCCCAGCACCGACAGCGTCAGCAGCCAGGCCAGGAACAGCGCCGCGAACTGCCGCCCTTCCATGATGCCCAGCCGCTCGGCCAGGAACCATGCGCCCACGGGCAGCACCCCCAGCAGCGCCAGTGCCGGCACCGGCGCAGGGGTCAGGCCGGCCAGCGCGCCGCGCCGCTCCCACGCCAGCCAGACCGCGATCGGTGCAACAAGGAAGCAATGACCGAACGCCGTGGATGCCAGCCACACCTTCAGGGCCGCCGCCGCCTCCTCATGGAACAGGGCGAACAGGCCGGCGAGCCCGAGGCCAAGCACAATCAGCGCCCGCGTCCATGCGCGGCGGCCGGACGCCGGCAGCGCCAGCCCGCGGTCGGCGAGGGCGGTCCCGGGGGCGGTCATCCCAGGCCCCGCACCAGCCTGGGCCCGAGCACCCCCGCGACCGGCAGCGGCAGCCGCTTCCAGACCGCGATCATGAGTCGGTATTTCGGGTTCAACGGATTTTGCTCCGGTATGGCCGCACCCGCTCGCAAGTGGAACCGGTAGGCCAAGGGCTCGGGATCGAAGCCCCAGTTCTTCTTGAACGCGAAGGCGCCGGTGCCGATCTTGCTGCGGCCGAAGTCGAACAGCCGCGCGCCGCGCCGAACGGCGTGCCGCATCGTCGCCCAATACAAGAAGTCGTTGGCATGACAGGTGCGTGCCGCTGCCGTGCCGCCGCCGTAATAAGGCATGACCTCGTCGCGCCAGTAGAAGTTCAGCACTGCCGCGACCGGGCGCTCGCCATCGCGCACGATCACCACGTCGCTCGCCTCGGTGAAGGCTTCGGCCAGGGCGGCAAACCATTTGCGCGGAAACACCGGCGTTCCGAGGTTGCGGACGCTCTCCGCATAGACCCGGTGCAGGGTCGCTATATCGCGCCCGACATCCGCCGACAGGCCATGCTCGACCGCCTTGCGGACCATCGCGCGCTGCTTGCGCGGAATCGCCTTCAGGTTGGCGTCGTCGTCATCCGCGATCGACTTGCGGAACGTCACGTACAGGCCATCGCGGGCCGGCCAGCCTTCGGCATCGTCCAGCCACTCCGCCGGCAACGCCTCGCGGTTGCGCAGTTCGAGCGCCGCTGCCCCGCACGAGCGCAGCAGCGCCGCGGCAGCGTCCAGCATCGCGCGGCCCGCCTCTGCACTCGCGGCGACCGGGCCGCCATACACACAGAACGGCAACGAACACAGCGCGTGCCCGAACAGTGTCGTGCGCATCTCGACCAGCGGCAGGATGCCGACGACCGCACCGTCCTGCGTCGCCAGGATCGAGCGGTCGCGATGGCCGAAGACCCGTGCAATGAGTTGTGGCCACGCCGCACGGTGCATGAAGGTCGCCTCCGGCCGCGCTGCCACGAACCGGTCCCAGGCCGGCGCCGACGCCGCATCCAGCGCAACGATACGGATCATGCGGCAAGCTCCGGAAACACCCGGTCCATACGGTTCCAGACGAAATCACCAAGCAGCCGCGCCAGCCGGGCCTCCGTGGCCGACAGGTTGACCCGGTGCCGCAGGCGCGAGGACAGTCGGGCCGACGCCACACGGGGCTGGCCGGGGTCGATCTCCCAAGGATGGATATAGAACAGGCTGGTCTCGCCGCTGCGGCCGACCCTGCGCAGCGCGCTGCGGAACAGCGGATAGGGGACGAGACGGAACCAGCCCCCGCCGGCCACCGGCAGGCGGCGTCCCAGCAGCGTCAGCGTGGTCATCGGGACTTCCCACATTCCGGCGCGCCTATGCGGCCGGCGCGGCGCGCCCGGCTCTCCGTACAGATCATGGCGCACTGGGTATATGCTGGAGCTGTAGACATGGCCCGCCTCGGCCAAAACGTCCCAGGCCCAGGGCGTGCGCGGGCCCATCGAGAACGTTGGTGCCCGGTAGCCGCGCACGGCGACGCCGCCGATATCCTCCAGCAGTCGCCGTGCGCGGCCGACATCGGCACGGAATCCCGCCTCCCCGAGCGTATCGACCAGGGCGTGTCCGTAGCCGTGGCTGGCCAGTTCGTGGCCGCCCGCGACGATGTGGCGGATCAGGCCGGGATGGCGCTCGGCGACCCAGCCCAGCGTGAAGAACGTCGCTTGCGCCCCGGCGGCCTCCAGTAGATCCAGCAGCCGCCGTGTCGCCGGCTCGACACGGCGCGGCAGATCGTCCCACTCGCTGCGCGCGATCGCGCCGGCATAAGCCTGCACCTGGAACCAGTCCTCCACGTCCACCGTCATGGCGCGGGGCGCTGCGCCGCTCGGCGGCAAGCTCGTTGCCGGCGTCATGTGTGCGGACCCAGCATGTCGATCAGTCGCTGGAACGTCTCGATCAGGCGCTGAAACGTTTTCTCCCGCCGCGCGACGTTCGCCTCGAGCGCCGCGATCCGTTCCAGGACGTTGGCGCCCAGCAGCCCGGCCGTCTGGTCGGCACTTTGCCGGTACACCGTATCGTCATCGCCGCGCGACAGTCCCGGCGCCGCGCCCTCCAGATCCCGGCTCAGTTCCAGTGCGGTGCCGTCCACCATTGCATCCGTCAGCGTCACCGCCTCCTCCAGCGCGCCGTACAGCAGCACGCGCGCGCACAGCCGGTTGATCCGGCGCGGTATGCCGCCGCTGTGGCGATACAGCGCGGCGAAGGCGGCGTCCTCGATCTGCGGTGTGCCGCTCCAGCCCACCGTGGTCAGGCGGTGCTCGACATAGGCGCGCGTCTCCTCCGCATCGAGCGGACCGAGATGGTAGGACGCCAGCACGCGCTGGCGCAGCTGATCGAGATCGGGGCTGGCGAGCATCCGCCGGAACTGCGGTTGGCCCAGCAGGATGGTCTGCAGCACCGCACCGTCGGCCTCGCCGACATTGGACAGCATCCGCAGTTCCTCGAGCGCCTGCAGCGACAGGTTCTGGGCCTCGTCGACCACCAGCAGGCAGCGTCGCCCGGTTTCGCGGTGCTGGCGCATGATCTGCTCGAAACCCAGCAGCATCGATGCCTTGTCGGTGGCGCGCGTCTCGACACCGAACCCTGCCATCGCAAGGCGCAGCAGATCGTCGCCCGTTAGCTGGGTCGTCTTGATCCGTACCAGCGTGTAGTTGTCCTGCCGCAGCTGCGACCAAAGCCGCTCGACCAGCGTGGTCTTGCCCGCGCCCACCTCTCCGGTGACGATCACGAAGCCCTCGCCCTGCGACAGGCCGAATGTCAGGTGCGCGATCGCCCGGCTATGCGCCCGGCTGCCGTAGTAGAAGCGTGCATCGGGCGTCAGTTGGAAGGGCGGGGCGGAAAACCGGTAGAATGCTTCGTACATCGGATGCCTTCGTTGCCGGGTGGCCGCAGGCCGCGTGATTTCAGAACGATTTGGTGACGGTCAGCAGGAACAGGTTTTGCGTGCCGGTCCCGCTACCCGGGATCTGCGCTCCGCCGAAGTTCTGGCTGTAGCTGTATTGCACTCTGGCCGACAGGGTCGGGCTGAGTGCCCAGGAGAGCGATGCAAGGACGAAGACCAGCTGCTGGGTGGTGGTGATCACGCCCTCGTCGCGGGTCTTGCCGTATTGCAGGTACAGCGTGCTCTGCAGGTCGGGGCGCAGCTGGTGGGCCCAGGTGAACGTGCCGTAGATACCCTTCGTATCGCCCATCGCCTGGCCGGCCGTGCTGCTGGCCGAGACCAGCGACTGAACCTGGCTCGTCACTGTGGCCGTCAGGTCGTCGCGGTCGAACTGCACCACCCCGGTCAGCGAGTTGAGGGTGGTCTTGTACAGGTTGTTCTGGGCACCGAAGAAATTGCCGACCGGCACCAACGGCGCGCCCGTCGTGTGGTCCACGGGATTGCCCAGCGAATCGAGGTCCGACGTCGCGAGTGCATTCTGCAGCTGCTCCGCCTGTGTCGTCAGCCCGGTCGAGGATCGGGCGAAGATCTTGGTGCGCGCGGTCGGCTGATAGACCGCGTCCAGCATGAAGGAATTGAATCCATCCTGATGGCCGTAACGGATGGTAATCGTGCTGTCGGCATTCGGCAGCAGCCGGATCCCGAAATTCCACACCGCATCGTCGATATGGACGGGGTTGGTGCCGGCATAGTGGATATCCTCCCAGCCCACCGTGGCCAGCAACGTGATCATGTGCGTCACGGCATAGCCGTTGTCGAGCGTCACTGAGTCGCGATACGCACCGTCCAGAACGCCGGTGCCCTGGAAGTTGGTGGTCTGGGCAAGGCCGGTGCCGTTGTAGCGGATGAACGCCTCGCCGGTTTCGAAGGCGGCGTGTCCGCTGGTGATGGTGACATTCTGGTTCGATGTGGCGGCCAGGTTCGCGGCGATCGGCGCGCTGGTCGCCGTTTGCAGGGCATTCTGGTCGGTGCGCGCGATCGTGCCGCCAATCTCGCCGGTGCCGAAATCTCCGAAGCGGTGCAGCGCATAGGGGCTGGCCGAGAAGTTGTAGCTCTGCGTGGCGTTGCCGCGCGCAAGCGTATTGGTCTGGTTGGGCGCCTGGCCCGCGGTAATCGCCTGCTCGAAGCCGGAGCCGCGCACGTCGAGGAACAGCGTCTCCGGCACCAGCGTCGCCAGCAGCCTGCCTTCGAAGTCCTGCGCCGTGCGGTTCTGGTTGCCGTCGGGCACGTAGAACGAGATCTGCGGCCGGTAGGACAGCGTGCCCTGCAGCCGCGCGGTGTCGCCGGTGGCCAGCAGCGCCGGCTGCAGCACCGAGATCCACTGGTTGCCGACCCCGCCGTTGTGCTGGGAGTCGGTGACGTATTCCTCGGTCAGCCCGATCGAGGGGGTGATCGTCCATGCCCGTCCACCGCGTTCCAGCGGTTTGTCGGAAAGCTGGTTGTCGAGGTTGCCGATGCGCACATCCGGCTGACCGGCGCCGACACCGGTTGCTGGCAGCACGGTCGGCAGCGCGCCGATCGGTCCGGTGCCGCCCGTGGCGGTCGGGCCGTTGGTGCTGCCGGGGCCGAATCCGCCAGGGCCCGGCCCCGCAGGTTGGGCCGGCCCGGCACCGGTGCCGACCGCGGCATCCTGCGCCCGCGCGCCATGCATCGCGGTCGCGATGCCGAGCCACACCAGGGCGATCGAAGCAGCGCGCCGGCGGCGCTGGTCATCCATTGTAGTATTTGTAACCACCGAACGCTTGCGCGGTGGCGAGCTTCACCTTGTTGAGGATCAAGCTGATATTGGCGCAGGGCCGCAGAAGCTCGATGCTGGCGTCCAGATCGTCGCGCTGAGTCCGCTCCGCCTCGACGACGATGGCGATCTGTCCGACGGTGCCGGCCAGGGCGGATGCGTCGCTGGTGGCCAGGCACGGCGTGCAGTCGAGGATGACCACGCGGTTGGCGAAGCGCCGCGCGAGCTGTTCGACCGCAACGACGACGGGGCGCGTGATCGCCCGCTGCGTCGATCCGGGGCCGCCCAGTGCCGGGCGCCCGATCGGCAGGATCGACAGGCCCCGCACGTCCGTGCCGACCAGAAGCCCCTCGGGCCGCAGCCCCGGCTCCGCTACCATGTCGAACAGTCCCGGCCGTTCGGTCAGCCCAAGGATGCCGGTCAGCGCGCCCGACTTGCTGTCCAGATCGACCAGCAGAACGTCCGATATCTTGCCCAGGGCCAGGCTTCCCGCCAGGTTGATTGCGGCGAAGCTCTTGCCCTCGTTCGGCTTGGCGCTGGTGATCAGCAGCAGGTTGGCGGGCGGATCGGCGAAGCTCCGGCCGCTGATCGATCGCTGCGTGCGGAACAGGCGACCCGCAGTTACGCTCCACTCCTCGGCGATCTGCGATCGCTGTGAACCGCCGACCACCATTCCGGCCGCCTCCAGCGTCGCCATGTCGACCCCTGGCTCCGGCTCGGTCGGCGCGCCGTTCGGCGCGGCTGCGGGCAGAGGCGGCTCGGCGGGCTCGCCACGCGCCGGCAGGTGCGACGGTATGGGCGGCGGAGGCGGGCCGGGCGGAAACACGGCGTGGTCGCCCGCGATGCCAAGCTCCGCCATGCGCTCGACCGCGCGCTCGACAAGATGGGGCATCCGTACTTCGTTCATGCCGAACCGCCGCTCAGGACCGTGACAAGCAGACCGCCGTAGACGATGACCAGAACAAGGACGGCCGCGGCAATGGCCGAAGACTGGGCTACCAGCGAACTGCGCTTCTGCAGCGTGGCCAGCAACGAAATGGCGCCGGCGACGGGCAGGCCGAAGTCGCGCAGGTCGCCCTCGCTCTGGAACGATCGGTCGAACTGGCCGAGCAGGATCGCCGACGCCACGCCAGCGCCCAGGCCGGCCAGCAGCACGCCTGACAGCAGCAGCACCCGCTTCGGCCCCGAGGGAACCTGCGGCACCTGCGGCGGGTCGATGATCTGCAGCTTCACCTTGTCGGCACCGCCATCCGCTGCCGCCGACAGCCGCATCGCTTCACGCCGCGCCAGCAGTTCATCGTAGGCCTTGCGCAGCACGTCGTAGTCGCGGTCGAGATTGAGGAACTGTGCCTGCACCCCCGGTGCGTTGCGGGCGATCTCCTCCAGCCGGTCACGTTCGCGCGTCGCGTCGGCGACCTGGCGCTGCAGCGAAGCGACATCGGAATCCGCCTGCACCGCAAGCACCTTGAGCTGGGTATAGACCGCGTTGGGCTGCACCCTGCTGCGTGCCGGATGGCCGCCCGCCACCGCCCCGCCGCCTCCGCCGCTGTGGCTCAGCTGCTCGATCAGTCGGCGCTGGCGGATCACATCGGGATTGGCGTCGGTTTCGTTGGCAAGCAACTCGGTCAGGTGCCGTCGGGCCGTTGCCAGCTCGCCCCCACCACCGCCGCTACCCGCCGTCGCCGGATCGGTCTCCACCACCAGGGTGGGCGCCGTTGCCGCCAACTCCTGCTTCAGCCGATCACGCCGTCCGATCGCGTCCGTCAGCTGGCCCTGCAACGCGACTTCCGTGCTGCGCGCCTTGTCGAGATTCGAGGTGCCGGTGTCGCTCGGCAGAAGGTCGACATATTTGGCGCGGAACTCGGCCCGCTTGTTCTCCGCCTCCCGCAGCTTGGCCTCGTAGCCGGTGATCTGTTGCTCCAGAAACTTGCGCGCATTTTCCATGTCGCTGCGGTCGTTGCCGGCCTTGCTCTCGATGAAGATGTTCAGGATGGTATTGACCACGTCGTGCGCCAACTGCGGATTGCGGTCGGTGTAGCTGATCGTGAACAGGCTGCGCGTCTGCGGGGTTATGCGGATCCGGGTGCCGAGGTCGGCCACCATTTCCTGGAGGTCGGTCGGGCTCCGGATGGACAGCTCAAGATCCGTTTTCGAAATCAATTTTTCGAGATTGGGTCGGCTGAGCAACGTGCGCTGCAGCACCTCGATTTCGTTGGCCACAGAGTCATCGAGTGCGAGGCCCTTCAATAACGGAGTCAGCACGTTGTCCGCATCGACATACAATCGTGCGTTGGCCTCGTAGGTATTGGGGATGGCGGCCACGCCGACCCAACCCAGGATGCAGACGAGCCACGCCACCGCAACCGCGATCCAGCGATACCGCCAGGCCGAGGAGGCGTAACGACGCAGTTGTGGAAGCAGATCGGTCATGCTGCCCTAGAACCAGGTCTGTGGAATGATCAGCGTATCGCCCGGCTGCATCTCGACGTTCTGCGAAAGATCGCCGTTCTTGAGCAGGTCGGACAACCGCAGGTCCATGCGGATCGGTGGTCCGCCGGGCACCCGCCGGATCAGCACCGCCCGGTTGCCGGCGGCAAAGCGCGTCAGGCCCTTGGTCTGGATCATGACATCCAGCACCGTCATGTGCTCGCGGTAGGGAATTGCCATCGGATCCGTGGCTTCGCCGATCACCCGGATCTGCCGGTCGAACGGACCCAGAAAGTTCCGAACCATAACCGTAACGTTCGGGTCCTTCTCGTATTTATCTAGCTTTTTCGAAATCGTATCGGCCAGCTGGGACGGGGTCAGGCCGGCCGCCACGACGTCGGGAACGAGCGGGATAGAGATCCGCCCGTCCGGCCGTACCGGCAGATCGGTGACGCTCAGTTCGGGCCGTTCGTAGACGAACACACTCAGGGTATCACCCGGACCGATGACGTAGTCCGATGCCATGCTCGCCCGCGCCGCGGCATTGGTTTCGGATGGTGCGACCATCGCTTGCGGCGATGCGCAGCCGGTTACCAGAAGCAGCAATGCTGCGGCGCAATATCCGATGGACCTAGGCGCTGAAGGAATCGAACCTCCGACCCCTGTCGTGTGAGGACAGTGCTCTGCCACTGAGCTACGCGCCTGCATTGTTACGTCCTGCGGTCATATACACGAGCGCCTTTGCTCGCTGGGGTTGCAGAGCGCATTCCAAATGAAACGATCCGGCAGTATGCCTAAATCCGCAATCGACTGCGCGCTTTTCAGGAACGCTTCTTAGACTTCGTTAAGGCATCGCTTGTGGAATTGTTATCTAAGTGTTAGGTGTCTGTCAAACGTCGACAGGCGCATAAGGAAACGCGGCACGCAGGCAAAGGCAGTCACCCTGCTGATTTAAGAAATGTGTGCTGTGGTCGAGAAAAATGTCCGACAGGCAGCGAGTACTTCTGGCTGGGGAGCGATAATGAAGCGCATCATGGGGCTGAATATCCTGCCGGAAATGTTGGCGCTCTGGGTGATCGAAACGAGCGTGGTTTCTCTCGCCTTCTATCACCTGTTGCATGGCCTCTCATACTCTACCAGCAACGAACCGGTCCCGTTCCATATTGACGCGTTCGCGATCGTCGATGCCGTCGTGCTCGCCTTCACCGTGGGCCTGGTGGGCGTCGCGACCGGGCTCTATCGACTGAACGTCGTCATGGAGACGCGGCTGATGGTCCTGCAGGCGGCGGTATCCGTGGCGCTGTCCCTGCCGGCCGTCTGGCTGGTGGCCAAGCTCGCGCACATCAACCTCTCCGCCATCGCCCAAAACTGGCCGCTCGGCGTCGTCATCGCGTGGATCCTGCTCCTCCTGGTCACCCGCTTCCTGTATCGCGCGGCTTTGCGGATGAACCTCTTCGTGCGCCATGTCGCGGTGCTGGGCGCGCCGCAGAAGGTGGCGCGCATGATCGACGCGATCGGCGAGATGAACCGCCTGCTGTACCGCATCGAAGTCGTCGACCCGCCGCGGCCGGATCCCCGCCAGGACGGAAGCGGCCTGCCGCTGCCACGCCGCCTGTGGGGTGTGGTCGTCGCCGGCCAGGACCCCGCCATCGATATACCGGTCAGTGCGAGGCAATTCGACCTCGACACATTCTGGGAAGATCAGCTGGGCCGGGTCGATGTCGCCTCGGCAGCCGGGGGCGAGGAGGCCGCGCCGGCGGCCCGCAGCGGGGGCGCCGACGTCGCCGCGGCCGGCGCATCCGAGGGGTCGATGCTCGCAGCAGGCGTTCGCCGGCTGCTGGACATCGTGCTCGCCTCGCTTCTGCTGCTTCTGACCGCTCCGCTGCTGTTCGTCACCGCCCTGCTGATCCGGATCGAAAGCCCAGGGCCGGTGATCTATCGCCAGGAACGCGTCGGACTTGGTGGCCGCGTCTTCACCCTGTGGAAGTTCCGCAGCATGCGGTGCGACGCCGAGCGCGCGGGACCGGCCTGGGCGGTCCTCCGCGATCCCCGCGTCACCACGGTTGGCCGCTTCATCCGCATGGTGCGGATCGATGAGCTGCCGCAGCTGGTCAACATCCTGGTGGGCGACATGAGTTTGGTCGGACCGCGTCCCGAGCGTCCGCATTTCGTCGAGCAGCTGGCCCGCGAGATTCCGGTCTACCGGCAACGGTCCCGCGTGAAACCAGGCTTGACTGGATGGGCGCAGGTCAGCTTTCCCTACGGCGCCTCGGTCGAGGACGCGCGGAAGAAGCTCTCCTACGACCTCTACTACGTGAAGCATCGCAGCCTGCTGTTCGATCTGATGATCCTGATCTCGACGGTGCGGGTCATCCTGTTCCAGGAAGGCGCGCGCTGAGGCCGCCGTGATGACCCCGACCGCGCTGCCCGTATTTGCGTCGAACGTCGCCTGCGCCGTGGCTTACACGGTCCTTGCTTTGCTGATCGTCGGGCAGGCGCGGCGCAGCGCCACCGGCCTGTGGCTCGCCGCCGCCGCCATCATGACCGCGCTCTGGGCCGGTGCCGGCGCCCTTGCGGCCTCACCGCGCCTGGTGGCGGAACTCGACCTGCTCCGCCTGCTCGCGTGGTATGGCTTCTGCCTCCATCTGTACAGGCGGGCGATCAACAACGCCGACCGGCTCTTCACCACCATCGGGATCGCCTGCGGCCTTTGCGTGGTAGCGATTGCCGCGTTCGGTCAGGTCGGCCTCGATGGCGTCGTTTCGATCGCCACACCGGCGATCATCGTGCGCCTGGCCCTCGCCATCGGCCAGCTGCTGCTGCTGGAGAACATCTACCGCGGCGCCGCGCCCGAGCAGCGTTGGCATGTCGGCCTGGCCTGCTGCACGCTCGGCGTCCTGGCGGCCTACGATGCCGTGGTCTGCGCGGATGCGGTGATGCTGCGCGTCGCCTCGCCGGTGCTGCTCGCGGGACGCCCGCTCGTGTCGGTTCTGATAGCCCCGCTGCTGGCGCTGGCCGCGGCGCGCAACCGGCACTGGCGCGTCGATATCCATGTCTCGCGCACCGCCGCCTTCCACAGCGCGACGCTGGTGGTCAGCGGCATCTTCCTGATGGCGCTTGCGGCGGTGGGCGAGCTGGCGCGCCAGTTCGGCGCGATCCTCGGCCCGGGCTGGGGCGGACTGGCCGAGATCTATCTGGTGTGCGCCGGCATCCTGACCGTGGCGGTCCTGCTCACGTCCGGCACGGCGCGCGCCGTCCTGCGCCGCGGCTTCGTCGATCACTTCTTCACGCACCGCTACGACTACCGGCGCGAATGGCAGAACTGCATCGCCATGCTTTCGGCAGCCGGCCCGCTGCCGGAGCGGCTCATCCAGGTGCTTGCCACCGTGGTCGACAGCCCGTCCGGCCTGCTGTTCGTGCGTGAGCCGGGGCAGGCGGGCATGGCATGGGCCGGCTCCTGGAAAACCTCGCCGTGCGCACCGCTTGCGGATGCCGATGCCCGTCTCGTCACCGCCGGCGGCCCGCTGGTGCTGTCGGGCGTGTCGCTGTCGCCGGCCTGGCTGACCGAGCCGCGCGGCGCCGGCTTCGATCCCTGGCTCGCCGTGCCGCTGTTCCGCCCCGATGCGGCAGATTCAGATGCCCCGCCGGCCGCGGCGATGGGCTGCATTCTGCTCGCGCGATCGCGCACCGGCTTCGCGCTCGATGCCGAGGTGTTCGACCTGCTGCGCGTCCTGGCGCACGAGGTGGCGATCCATCTCTCCCAGCAACAGGCCGCCGCCAGCGTGCTGCAGACCCAGGAGCTGCGGGCCTACGGCGAGCGTTTCGCCTTCGTTGCGCACGACATCAAGAACGTGTCGAGCCAGTTGTCGCTGCTGCTGGCCAACGCCGAGACGCATCTCGCCGATCCGGCATTCCAACTCGACATGCTGGCAACCGTGCGCGCCTCCGTGGCGCGCATCAGCGGCCTGATCCGCCGGCTGGAGCCGGCGCGCGAGCCGGCAGCACCCCTGGTTGGCCTGATCGCGCCGCAACCTCTCGACATCGTGGCACAGCTCACCGCCCTCCTGGACGCCCGGCCCCACTCCGCCGGTCCGATCCTGGAGCGCGACTTTGATGGCTTCCCCCCGGGCGCGCTGCTGACCGCGATGGAGCCAGCCGCCTTCGATGCGGCGGTCACACATCTGCTCGACAACGCTTTGGCCGCCGCCGGTCCCGCCGGCACCGTGCGCATCGGGCTGCACGCCACGCCGGCGCGCGCGCGTGGTCGCGATCGCCGATGACGGGCTCGGCATGACGCCCGAGTTCATCCGCGACGAGCTGTTCCGGCCGTTCTCCACCCGGACCGAGGGCGGCAGCGGCCTCGGCGCCTTCCAGGCCGGGCGCTGGTGCAGGCCGCGGGCGGCGACCTCGCGGTGCGCAGCGCGCCCGGTCGCGGCACGACGATGCGCATCACACTGCCGCGCCTGGCCGCCGAGCCGACGTTCGGGGCCGCGCTCGCGACCGCGGGGGCCTGAGCATGGCCAACCCCAAACTGCTGATCGTCGAGGACGACCCCGGTCTGTCGGGCCAGTACCGCTGGGCCTTTCCGGGCTGCACCGTGCTGGTGGCACCGGCGCGGGAAGCTGCTCTGACACTGCTCGCGCGCGACCGGCCGCTCGGTCGTCATCATGGATCTCGGTCTGCCGCCCGATCCGGACGGGGTGACCGAGGGGTTCGCGACGCTCGTCGAGCCGTCCTGCGGCAGGCGCCGGCCGACCAAGGTGATCGTCGCGACCAGCCACGGCGATCGCGCCCACGCGCTGCGCGCGATCGCCGCTGGCGCCTACGATTTCTGCGAAAAGCCGGTCGAGATCGACCTGCTGCGCGGCATCGTCGCGCGCGCTCACCGGCTGGCCGAGCTGGAGGAGGAGAACCGCCGCCTGGCCGATGCCGTGCCGGCCAGTCCGATCCGGCGCATCATCACCGCCAGCGAGCCGATGCTGAAGGTCTGCCGCAGCATCGAGCGGCTGGCGGCGACCAACGTGACCGTGCTGCTGGCCGGCGAGAGCGGCACCGGCAAGGAGGCGCTGGCGCACGCGTTGCACGAACTGGGTCCGCGCGCGCGAGGGCCGTTCGTCGCCATCAACTGCGGCGCCATCCCCGAAAATCTGCTGGAGAGCGAGCTGTTCGGACACGAGCGCGGTGCCTTCACCGGCGCCGTCGCACGCAACATCGGCAAGATCGAGCAGGCGCAGAAGGGCACGCTGTTCCTCGACGAGATCGGCGACCTGCCGCTGCCGCTGCAGGTCAAGCTGCTGCGCTTCCTGCAGGAGCAGGTGATCGAGCGGATCGGCGGTCGCGGCTCGATCCCGGTCGATGTGCGCGTCGTCTCGGCGACAAATCAGGGGTTGGATCGGCTGGTCGCCGAGGGGCGGTTCCGCGCCGACCTGTTCTACCGGCTGAACCCGGTGACCGTGCGCATCCCGCCGCTGCGGGAGCGGCCGGGCGATGCGCTGTTGCTGGCGCGCTGGTTCCTCGCCCGTTTCAACCGCGAATTCGCCCGCTCGATCCGCGGCTTCACCGAGGCGGCGGCGACTGCGATCGCCGCGCATGATTGGCCGGGCAACGTGCGGGAGTTGGAAAACCGTGTGAAGCGTGGCGTGGTCATGGCCGAAGGCACGCCTGATCGACGCCGCCGATCTGGACTTCGAGGCCGGCACCGCACCGGGCCTGCCGCTCGACCTGCGGGCCGCACGCCTGCGCGCCGAGCGGGAGGTGCTGGGCCAGGCGCTCGCGCAGGCCGGCGGCACCATGTCGCGCGTCGCGCGCCTGCTCGGCGTCAGCCGGCCCACGCTGTACGACCTGCTTGAAACGCACGGCCTGCAACCGCCGGCGCTGGCGCGGTCGCATGCCGGCGCCGACGGCGATGACGACCCCCCTTCCACCCTTGATCGGGAATGACATCATGATCCGTCGCTTGCTGTTTGCCGCCATGATCGTCCTGGTCACCGCCGGCGCGGCGCTGGCGGGGTGGCACTACCTGCGCCCGCGCGACCCGCTCGCGCAGGCCCGCCAGATGATGGACCAAGGCAACATCCGCGGTGCCCAGCTGGTGCTGCGCAGCGCCGTGCTGGCGAACCCGGGCCTTGCCGAGGCACATGTCCGGCTCGGCAAGGTGCAACTGCTGCTCAGCGACCCGGCGGCGGCCGAGCATGAATTCCGCCAGGCCGCCGCGCTGCACTGGGATGCCGCGGCGCTGCGCCCGCTGCTGGCCCAGGCGGTGGTGGCGCAGGGCCGCTACGCCGAGGTGCTGAAGGACTATCCGGCGGATGGCTTGCCGCCCGCCGACGCCGCCACCGTGCTGGTGGCGCGCGCGCAGGCGCAGTTGGGGCTGGACCAGCCCGAGGCCGCCGCAGCCTCGGTCGCCGAAGCGCAACGCCTGGCACCGAAATCGGCCGCGGTCGCGCTGGCCAGCGCGCGCGTCGCCATCGCGGGCAAGGATCTCGACGCAGCGGCGCGTCATGTCGCCGAGGCGCTGGCGATCGACCCGCACGATCTGCAGGCCCTCAGCCTGCAGGCCGAATTGCAGGCCGCGCGCGGCGACTTCTCCGGCGCCGTCACCACCTACGGGACGGCGATCGACCAGGCCCAGGCGGCGGCCGCGCCGGGTGTGGCCGACATGCTGCGGCTGGGGCGTGCGCGGGCGCTCTACGCCACGGGCGCCTATCTGCGCGCCCGCTCCGATGTCGACACAGTGCTGAAGACGCAGCCGCGGCAGCCGCAGGCGCAGTACCTTTCCGCCCTGCTCTACACCCGCGCCGGCGACTGGAAGGCTGCCGACGCCGCGCTGTCGGAGATCGCGCCGCTGCTGCCGCGCCTGCCGGACGGTGAGCTTACGCTGGCGGTGGTGAAGGCGAATCTCGGGGAGCCCGAGCAGGCGGTGGCGGCCGCCGAGCAGCAGGTCGCTCAGACTCCGGGCAATCTCGGCGCGGTCAAGCTGCTGGCGATGCTGGAGATGTCGAAGCATGAACCGGGCCGGGCCGCCGATTTGCTCGCCACGACCCTGGGCAATGGCCATACGCTCGATGCGCAGGCGCTCGATCTGCTGGGCGCAGCCTATGCCGGCGCCGGCCAGCCGGGTCAGGCGGTCGCAGCCCTGCAACAGGCGATCGCGCTCAAGCCGGACGATGCGCGGCTGCTGACCCGTCTTGCCGCGATGGAAATGCGCAACGGTGACGCCCCGCAGGCGGAACAGGCACTGCAGCGGGCGCTGGCGGCAATGCCTCAGGCGTCCGCCCCCGGTCCGGTTGTCCCCGCCTCGGCCGAGGCGCCCACCGCCCAGGCGGCGAAAGCGGGCCCGAGCGAGGCGCAGACGGCCGCCGCCCTGGTGCTGGCAGCCCTGCGGGCCGGTGACCTTGCGGGTGCCACTGCGGCGCTCGACCAGCTTCGGCACGCCGGCGGATCGCCCGCCGAGGTGGCGACCCTGCAGGGCGCGATCAGGCTCGCCGCAGTTGACCTCGACGGCGCCCGCGCGGCCTATGAGGACGCCATAAGGCTGGACCCCAAGGCCGTGGCGCCGCGCATCAGTCTTGCGCGCGTAATGGCGCTCCAGGGCCATGGCGATGAGGCGATCGCACGGCTGCAGGCGATGCTCGCGGCCGACCCCGGCAACGCGCAGATCCTGGCGGCCATGGTCAACCTGCAACTGGCCGCCGGGCGGAAGGATGCGGCCCTGGCTGCCACCGAGGCGGCGCACAGGGCGGCGCCGGACAATTCCGCCATCACCATCGGGCTCGCCACGCTGTATCTGCGTACCGGCCAGCCGCAGGAAACGCTGGATCTGCTGGCGAAGTCCAAGCCCGCATCGGGGGGCGCCGCGGCGGCCATGCTGCGGCTGCGCGCCGAGGCCGAACTGGGGCTCGGACAGCGCGGCGCCGCCGTGCAGACGATGCGCACGCTGCTGGCCCAGACGCCGCGGGATGACCTTCTGCGCCGGCAGATCGCGGACCTGCTTGCGGCGGACCAGAAATACGATGACGCCCAGGTCGTCCTGCAGGAAGGCCTGGTGCTTCAGCCCGGCGATCCGGCGCTGATGGCGGCCGAGATCGGCGTTGCACAGCGCGCGGGTGGCCCGTCGGCGGCGATGGCGCGGGCCGACGCTCTGGCGCGCGACCCGGCCAATCCCGCCGCGGCGGTGTTGCGCGGCGATCTGCTGGCTTCGGAAGGCCATTTCGCCGAGGCCATCGCGGTCTATCAGGCGCTACAGGCCAAGCAGCCGAAGGACTCGCCGGAAGCGGCGGTGTTGGAGGTGCGGGTGGCGCGCGCCTTGGCCGCCAGCGGCGGCGCCGATCGGGGCGCCGCGATGCTGCGCGACTGGCTCGCGGCCCATCCGAAGGATGCCAACGCCGCCTTCGCGCTCGCCTCGTTCGACATCGCCGCCAACCGCCTGCCAGAGGCGCAGGAGCGGTTGGACACCGTGCTCGCGCTGCAGCCCAACAATGTCGCTGCGCTGAACAATCTCGCCTGGGTGATGCAGAAGCAGGGCGACCTGGCGCGTGCCCGGGCCCTGGCGTCGCGCGCCTACCTGCTGCGGGCGGCGCCGCAATCGGCCGACACCCTGGGATGGATCATCCTAGCGCAGGGACAGTCGGCCGGCGCGGTGGCGCTGCTGCGGGAAGCCGCGGCCGGAATGCCGCAGGATCCGGCGATCCAGTACCACCTCGCCGCGGCGCTGGCGCGGGATGGCGACAAGGGCGCTGCGGTGACCATCCTCAAGCCGCTGCTCGACAAGCCCAACCCCGGCTTTGCCGAACAACCGCAGGCGGCAAAGCTTCTTGCGGATCTGACCCATTGACCATGCTGGACCGGAGCGGTGGCTGATGGCGCCGCCGGACGATGCGCCGGCGCCGGGCCGTGATGCCGCGATCCCGCGGTTGCTGACGTTCGGGCGGCTCTATCCCAATCCCAGCCAGCCCAATCACGGCGTCTTCGTGGAAAACCGGCTGCGCCATCTGGTCGCCAGCGGTGCGGCGACCAGCACGGTGATGGCGCCGGTCGCCTGGTATCCCCGTCGACATGCCCGGACCGCCTGCCTGGTCGCGCCTGGCGGGCGTCCCGGTTTTCGAGCAGCGCAACGGCATCGCGGTTCACCATCCGCGCTATCCCGCAATTCCGCGCATCGGCATGTCGGCGGCCCCGGCGTTGCTTTACGTCGCCGCGCTGCGGGCGGCGCGCCGGCTACTCGCGGCCGGCGTGCAGATCGACGCGATCGATGCGCATTACGTCTATCCCGACGGCGTGGCCGCGGTCTGCCTTGGACGCGCCTTGCATGTCCCTGTGGTGGTGACTGCGCGCGGCTCGGACGTCACGCTGTTGCCCGACTACACGCTGCCGCGGCGCATGATCGCCTGGACGATCCGCCATGCCGACGCGCTGATCGCGGTCAGCGCGTCGCTGGGCGCACGGCTGGTCGCGCTGGGCGCCGATCCGGCCCGGGTCAGCGTGCTGCGCAACGGCGTCGATCTGGCGCAGTTCCGCCCGCCGCCGGATCGCGCGGTGGTGCGCGCGGCCCTGGGGCTGAACGGACCGACGCTGCTGTCGGTCGGCCACCTGATTCCGCGCAAGGGCCATGACCGCGTCATCACCGCGCTGTCGGGGCTGCCGGATCGGTACACCTGATCATCGTGGGCGAGGGGCCGGAGGATGCTGCGCTGCGCAGCCTCGCGTCGCGGCTTGGACTTGACGGGCGCGTGCGGTTCCTGGGCGCGCTGCCGCATGGCGACCTGCCCGCGGTGTATGGTGCGGCGGACGCACTGGTGCTGGCATCCAGCCGAGAGGGCTGGGCGAATGTGCTGCTCGAGGCAATGGCCTGCGGCACGCCGGTCGTGGCCAGTCCGATCCCGGGCAACACCGAGGTCGTGCGGCATCCCGACGCCGGGTTGATAGCAACTGAAAACAACGCACCGGGCATCGCGGCCGGCATCCGCGCACTGCTCGCCGATCCGCCATCGCGCGACGCCACCCGCGCCTATGCCGAGCAATTCGACTGGAAGCAGACGACCGCTGGGCAGATTGCCGTTTTCCGGCGGCTGCTGGGGTGGCCATGACGGGACCGCGCGCCGCGATGGTTGCGGTGTAGGCCGGCGATGTGCGCCATCACCGGCCTGTTGCGCCAGGATCGCGGCCCGATCGATGCCGGGGCGCTGCGGCGCATGACCGGGGCGCTGGCGCATCGTGGTCCGGATGGCGATGGTTTTCACATCGAACCTGGTGTCGGGCTCGGCCATCGCCGACTGTCGGTCATCGACGTCGCCGGCGGCGCCCAGCCGATGACGAACGAGGATGGCAGCATCCTCATCGTGTTCAATGGCGAGATCTACAACTTCCCCGCGCTGCGGCTGCAGTTGCAAGCCCTGGGGCACGTCTTCGCCAACCACTGCGACACCGAGAGTGTCGTTCACGCCTGGGAGGAGTGGGGCCCCGGCTGCGTCGAGCGGCTGGACGGCATGTTCGCCTTCGCGCTGTGGGACCGCCGGCGGCAGGTGCTGTTCCTCGCCCGCGACCGGCTGGGCAAGAAGCCCCTGCATTATGCGACGACACCGACCGGCCTTGCCTTCGCCTCCGAATTGCGGGCCTTCGCGCATGTCCCCGGCCTGTCGCGCCGCATCGACCCGGTCGCCGTGGACGACTATTTCGCGCACGGCTATGTACCCGACCCGGCGACCATCTTCGCCGGCATCATGAAACTGCCGCCCGCGCATACCCTGCTGGTCGCGCCGCACCGTCTGTCGGGCGGCGCCGTGCCGGCCCCGGTGCGCTATTGGCGTCCCTTGATCGCACCGCTGCGCCTGGACATGGAGCAGGCGGCGCCCGTATTGCGGCAGCGTCTGGTCGATGCGACACGCGCACGGCTGATCGCGGACGTACCGCTAGGCGCCTTTCTCTCGGGTGGGATCGACAGCAGCGGGGTAGTGGCCGCCGCCGCCGCCGCCCGTGCCGAGGCGGGGGAGGCGCCGCTCGACACGTTCACGATCGGCTTTACGGGCGCGCATGACGAGACTGGCTTCGCCGCGATGGTGGCGCGGCGCTGCGCAACGAACCAGCACGCCGAAACCGCTGAAGCGATCGACTGGATCGCCGCTGCCGGTTCGCAGGGCGCGGTGTTCGGTGAACCCTTCGCCGATACCTCCGCCGTACCCGCGCTCGCGGTGGCGCGGCTGGCGCGGCGGCACGTCACCGTCGCGCTGTCGGGCGATGGCGGTGACGAGGTGTTCGGCGGCTACCGCCGGCATCGCTGGCATGTTCTTATCGAGGCAGCGCGGCGCGCGCTGCCGGCTGGTGTCCGCAAGGGTTTCGTCGCGGCGTTGGCCGAGGTCTATCCAAAGCTGGACCGCGCCCCGCGCTTCCTGCGGGCCAAGCACACGCTGACCGAACTCAGCCTCGATTCCGCCCTGGGTTACTGGCGCACGATGGCACGCGCCCAGTCTGCGCAGCGTCATGCGCTGCTGTCGCCCACAATCGCAGCGGCGATCGATGGCCGCGACCCTGCTTCACGAATCAGTGACATTGATGGCCGAAAGCGGCAGCGACGATCCGCTGGCGCAGGCGCAATACGTGGACCTGGCAACCTGGCTGCCCGGAATGATGCTCACTAAAGTCGACCGCACCAGCATGGCGAGCGGGCTGGAAGTGAGGGCGCCGCTGCTGGATTACCGGCTGGTCGACTGGGGCCTGTCGCTGCCAGCCGGGCTGAAGATTCGCGGTGGCGAAGGCAAGCTGGTGCTCAAGCGCGCACTGGAGCCCTGGTTGCCGCGCGCCGTGCTGTACCGACCGAAGCAAGGCTTCGCCATGCCGTTGGGCGGCGTGCTGCGCCAGGAGATCGACCGCGTGCGCTCCCGGCTGCTGGGTGCCGCCGTGCTGAACTCGGGATTGTTCCAGCCGACCGGTGTCGCCCGCTTGCTGGATGAGCATGCATCGGGTCGTTTCGACCACGCCCAGCTGCTCTGGTCGCTGCTGGTGTTTCAAGGATTTCTGGTCGGCGAGATGGCGGCCGCGCGCCGCGAGGAGGCCGCCTGAGCTTCGTGCTGTCTGTCTTTCCCAGCTTCGTGATGGGTGGTGCGCAGGCGCGGTTCTGCGCGGTCGCCAACCACCACGGTCGGGCGCTGCGTCACGCCATCGTCGCGATGGACGGCAGAACCGATTGCCGGGAACGGTTGGACGGCAGCCTCGACGCGACGTTTCCCGTCGTGGCGGTGCGCCGCGGCGACTGGATCGGCAATCTGCGCCGCTTCCTTGCCGTTTTGCGCGAGCAACGGCCGGATGTGCTGCTGACGCATAATTTCGGCTCGATCGAGTGGGCGCTCGCCGCCCTGCTGCCTGGACATCGCGTTCGCCACGTGCACGTCGAGGACGGCTTCGGCCCCGAGGAGCGCGATCGGCAGTTGCCGCGTCGCATCCGGCTGCGTCGGCTGGCGCTGCGCCGGGCCACCGTCGTCCTGCCGTCGCGCGTGCTGCTGCAAATCGCCCGGACGGTATGGCGGCTGGACGAGCACCGTTTGCGCTACGTACCCAACGGCGTCGATCTCGCGCGCTTTACGGGGGACGTGGCGACTCCCCCGCCGTGGTTTCCGACCGGCTGCGGTCCGATCGTCGGCACGGTCGCAGGCCTGCGGGCGGAAAAGAACATCGCCCGTCTGCTGCACGCGCTGGCGACGTCGCCCGGGATGCGGCTGATGGTCATCGGCGACGGCCCCGAACGGCCGGCGCTCACGGCACTGGCTGAATCGCTCGGTATCGCTGCGCGTACGGCGTTCGTCGGTCACGTGGCGGACCCTGCCGACGCATACCGGCATATGGATATCTTTGCGCTGTCCTCGGATACCGAGCAGATGCCGCTATCGGTGCTGGAGGCGATGGCGGCGGGGCTGCCGATCGCCGCCACCGATGTGGGCGACGTGCGCGACATGGTGTCGGCGGAAAACCGGCCTTACCTGACCGAACGCAGCGACACCGCGCTCGCCGCCACGCTGACGCGGCTGGCCGCCGATGCAGGGCTGCGGCGCAGCGTCGGCGCCGCCAACAGGGTCAGGGCCGCCGAGACCTACGATCAGGCGCAAATGTTCGCAGCGTGGGGCCGACTCATCGGGTCCGGGGCTGCTCCCCGTGCGGCCCGCGCGTCGGAATTTCTTACAGATTCTCAGGCGCCCTTTGCGAACTCATGATGTCCGATCATCACTTTTTTGACATGAACGTTCTGCTGATCGCCCTCGGGCGTAGCATCGGATGCTTCAACCATCGTCATCATCACGATTCCGGCCCGCGCGGGCAGCTGCGCCGCGCCGTTCGGGGCGACGCGCCACCGGTATGCCGAATAGGAACGCCCGATACGTTCTACCTGAACGGACCGACGCCGCAACGCGATGCCCGATTCCACCGTGACACTGCGCGATGCTTGCGCTAAGCCGGTCGTCGGTACGCGAAAGCAATAGGTATGGGGCGGGATCGTGCTGGACGTTCTGAGCATCCTGGTCACCTCGTCGATGATCGTCTTCATCCTCATCAGGGCAGTCAGGCTCGATCGAACGCTGCCCTGGTTCGCGACCCCCGATGCCGAGCCAGGATCGGCGACGCCTGATCCCGCCGGCGCGGTCCGACCGGCGCACGCCCGGGCAACGGCCGCGCCGCCGGCTCGTCCGCGCGGCTCGCGTCGGTAACCGCGCGGCAGGCGCCTGCAGCGGACGATGGAGCGGCCCGCGTGATCCGCAGCGTGTTCCTGACAGTCGTTTTTTTGGTCTTCCTGACGCTGGGGGCGGCGGCGCCGTTCGTGCTGACCCTCGGCTATGCCTGGGTGGACACATTCCGCCCACAGGCCGTCGCGATGATCATCCTGAACCAGGCTCCTCTCGCCGTTATCATGGGTGCGGCGGCGATCGTCGGCTATCTCGTGATCGACCGCCGCTCGCCGCCTCGTCTGACGCTCACCATCATTCTCATTCTCCTGATGGCGCTCTGGGTCACGGTGTCCCTGACATGGGCGGTCGCCCCGGACGCCGCATGGGCGAAGTGGAACTGGGCCTTCAAGACTGTGATCTTCTCGGCGTTCATCCCCTTCACGATCCGTTCGCGAGTCCAGATCGAGGCCTTCATTCAGATCTACGTATTTTCGTTGGCCGGGAATTTCATACCGTTCGGCGTCAAGACGCTGATATCGGGCGGCGGCTACGGCCACAATCTCGGGCTTGAGAACGGCAATTCCAATTTGTCCGAAGGGGGGCTGCTCTCGACCGTCTGTCTGATGTCGATCCCGCTTGCCCTATATCTCGCGAGGCACAGCCAGCTCGTGCCCCGGACGCGCTTGGTCGCGCTCGGCTATTTCGGGCTCGCCGCCCTGGCGCTGATCACGGCGCTGGGCACGTTCGAGCGCAGCGCGCTGATCGGGCTGCTGGCCATGGGCTGCTACATGTTTACGCGCTCACGTCACAAGGTGCTGTTCGCGCTGTGCCTGGCGGCGATCGCGATCGTGCTGATCTATACGATGGCGGCAGGGTATGAGAGCCGCATCGCAACAATCGCCGACCCCACGAAGGAGGATTCCGCGCTGACGCGGCTGCTGGTCTGGCAATGGACCTTCCAGTACGCGCTGCAGCACCCGTTCGGCGGTGGCTTCATGGCTTACCTCGTCGATCGCATCGAATACCCTGGCGGCCGCATCGGTTTCGCGCGTGCCTTCCACAGCAGCTATTTCGAAGTGCTGGGCGAACAGGGCTGGATCGGGTTCGGTCTGTTCATCGCCATCGCCGGCATGACCTTCTTCGGACTGCGGCGCCTGACGCGCCGCGCGCGACGCACCCCCGGCCTCGCCTGGTGCGCCGACATGTCGGATGCGCTGCAGTGCGGACTCGCGGTCTTCATGACCAGCGGCGCCTTTGTCGGTATCGCATTCCAGCCGACCTTCTGGTACTTCATCGCGATATCGGTCAGCCTCCGCGAATATGTCCGTAGGATCGAGGCGACGCAGAGAGCGCAGACTGGCTGGCGGGCCAGCCTAAGTCCCACGTTTATCGGCGACGCGGTGGCCAGCCGCGCACAGGGACCCGCGGCATGAGACCGATGCGCGAGCCCGCGCCGGCGCGGCCTTCGCAGACCGCCGCACACGATGATGTATCTTGACGGTTCCGAAACTTTGACGCCTTTGTCGACGCCTGAATCCCGGGATGCTGCAGGCATGTCGCAAACCGCAACTCCTGGCCTGGGCGGGAAGGTCGCGGCGGCATCGTTCACGATGATCGGGCTGCGGATCGCCTTCCGGTCGGTCGGCTTCATCAGCACCCTGTTCCTGGCGCGCCTGCTCCGGCCGGACGATTTCGGTCTCGTCGGCCTTGCCACCGCGATCTTCGGCGTTTTCGATCTGATGACCGAGATGTCGATGCAGGCGGCGCTGATCCGCATGGCGGACATGGATCGCCGGGTCATGGACACCGCCTGGACGATGAACATCTGCCGCGGGATCATCGTCGGCGCTCTGCTCGCGCTCTCCGCCGGGATCGTCTCGGGCTGGATGCGGGACGCGCGCGTGACGCCCATTCTCTGGGTACTAGCGGTGCTCGCCGCCGTGCAGGGCTTCGAGAACATCGGCATGGCGCATTTCCGCCGCGCCATGATGTTTCGCAAGATATTCGAATACCAGCTCTACGCGAAGCTCGCTGCCGCGGCCATTACCATCACGGGTGCCGTGCTGTTCCGGTCCTACTGGGCGCTGGTGGCGGGCATCGCGACATCGCGCGTCTTCATGGTGTGGTACGGCTACGTCATCCAACCCTACCGGCCCCGCCTGTCCTTTGCGGCATTCGGCGAGCTGTTCCATTTCTCGAAATGGTTCATGGCGACGAACATGCTGACCATGATCGAGTCCTATACGGCCACGCTGCTGTTCAGCCGGATCGGCGGCCCGACCGCGGTTGGTCTCTATCAGCTGTCCTGGCAGGTCGGCAGCCTGCCGACCGGGGAGATCGCGGCCCCGATCCGCGAACCGATCTATGCCGGTTATGCGCGGCTGCTTGGGAATATCGACGTCCTGCGCCGGCATTTCATCGACGGGCTGGCATTGATCAGCATGGTCGTCTTTCCTCTGTCGGTCGGTATTGCCTTGTGCGCCGACCTCGCCTGCCGCCTGCTGCTCGGTCCGCAATGGAGTGCCGCCACCGAACTGATCCGCCTGTGCGCCTTCTATGCCCTTTTCGACTCGATCGGGCACTTCACCCACAACGTCTTCGTGGTTCTTAATCGTCAGCGTCGGCTTGTGGTCACCTACGCACCCAGCGTCGTGCTTCGCTTCGGCCTCGCGATATGGGCTGGCCTCACCTGGGGCATGGCGGCGGCGGTCTGGGTGTTGACCATAACCGCCATCGTCAACGCCTGTATCTGGACCGTCGCCCTGTTGCCGATCCTGCGGATGCGTATGGGCGAGGTTATCGGGGCGCTGTGGCGCACGGCGGCCGGTTGCGTGGTGATGGCCGGCGTGCTGTGGGCGTTCGTTCCCCTCACGACGAACGGCATAACGACGCCGACGATCGCCGGGCGGCTTGCGATCGCGGTCCTCGTGGGGGGATCGACATACATCGCAGTCCAGATGGTGCTATGGCAGCTCAGCGGTGCCCGCGACGGGCCGGAGATGCGCGCGTGGCACTATCTGCGCGCTCAAGTGCGCCGGCTGGCGGCGTTCCGTGCACGGACCGGACGCGTGCAGCTGCCATGACCGCGGGCGCGTCCTTCTCCGGGTTACTTGCACCCCGCAGCGTGCCCCGTTACGCGATTTGGCGGTTGACCGGGCGACGCGGGACCGTGGCGCTTCGGCTCGCTGGCGGCCCGACCATCCTCCTGCGCCCGCCTGGTGCGGGCAACAACGACTATGGCGTTGCCTACGAGATTTTCCTCCATCGGCACTACGCACTGCCTAGGCTCATACCGACGCAGTCGATCCGCCGCATCGTCGATCTCGGCGCGAATGTCGGCTTTTCCTGCCTCCATTGGCTGACGCAGTTTCCTGGCGCCGAGGTCGTGGCGCTGGAGCCGCATCCGGGCCACTTCGCGCAATGCCGGACGAACCTGTCCGTCAACGGCCTGCTGCCGCGCGTGGAACTGCATCAGGCTGCCGCCGGTACGGCTTCCCGCCAGATCATGCTGAGTGACGCCGGCACGTCATCCAGCGTCGTCGCGGATGGAGACTGTGGGATCGCGGCGCCCATGGTCGATATCTTCACCCTGTTGGCCGGCCGGCCGGTCGACATCATGAAGCTGGACATCGAGGGCGGTGAATACGCCATTCTCGACGATCCCCGCTTTGCCCGCCTTCAGGTGCCATATCTGGTGATGGAATGGCATGGCGGACCGGGCGATCGCGACCGATGCCTCTCGCGCTTCGCGGCCCTGAGCTACGAAACACTGCAGATGTTCGATCATGGGTCATACGGGATGCTGTGGGCGTTTCGGCAAGACCCTGTGCATACGGCCTGACCGCATCGGGATGCCAATACGCAAAGGGAGGAGCGCTTCGTGCTCTACAAGTGGCGGCGCAAACTGAAGACCTGGAACTTCGACCGCCAGATCGGCGCGGTGATGGATACCGCCCCGCTGCGCGTCGTCGATGCCGGCTGGTCCATCGTCAGCATGATCCGCAACCGCGACGTGCCGATGTACGTGCTCAGCATCAAGGCGTTCTACCGTCACCTCGGCGCCGGCCGCATCATCGGCATCATCGACCGGGACATGCCGTCGGCGTTGCGCGACACGTTGCGCAGGCACGTCGACGGCATCGAACTGGTTGTGCTGGAGGATATTGACACAGGGGCCTGCCAACGCGGCGGAACGTGGGAAAGGCTGGTCTTTCTGCTGGACCGTTCGCAGCAGCAATACGTCATCCAGGTCGATGCCGATGTCCTGGCGGTCGGGCCGGACCTGGACGAAGTCCGCGACTGCATCGCGCGCAACGCCGCCTTCACGATTGCCGACGGCGATCGGTTCCGCAGCATGCGCGAATGCGCGGAGATCGCCCAGGCCGATCCGGACGACCGCTATGTCGGCATCGCGATCGAGCAGTGCTTCGACCGATACCCTGACTGCGACAGCTTGCGCTACATCCGCGGCTCATCCGGCCTGGTGGGATTCGCGCGCGGCGGCTTCACGCGGGTCCAGATCGAGACTTTTCATGCCACCATGCAGCGCCTGCTGCCCGATCGGTGGCACGAATGGGGTTCGGAGCAATGCGGCTCCAACTTCGCGGTCGCCAATTCGCCCGGTGCCGTGGCGCTGCCGTATCCCGCCTATGGCAGCTTCGCCCCCGGGATGACGGACCGCGAGCGATGCAAGTGCTTTCACTTCATCGGTGCCTATCGCTTTGTCGACGGCTACTTTGCCCGGCGCGGCCGTGAACTGATTGCCGGGATGGCCGGTGCCCAGGCGCAGGCTGCATGACGGCGCCGCCGCCCTCCGCTCGCTCGACGCGGCCCCAGGCCGCTGGCCTTGGCATCCGCCGTATCGTCCGCAGAGTGATGCCGACCCCCGTCGTGGAGACCTACCGGGCACACCATCGCGCCGGGCAGGCTGCGGCAAGGCTGTCGCCTGAGGAAACACAGGTTATCCGGGACCACTGCCCAGCCGGATGCGTGGCATTGGATGTCGGCGCCAATGCCGGTGGCTATACCTGGCATCTGCGCGGCCTCGCCGCCGCGGTTCATGCGTTCGAGCCGATACCGGGCCTGGCATTTGGTCTGCGGTGCGCCTTCCTCGGCGATCGGACCGTGCATGTTCATAATCTCGCCCTCTCGGATCGTCCCGGCCGCGCGACCCTGCGGATCCCCCTCCATCGTGGCGCACCCGTAACCGGTCTGGCGACACTGGCCGGGGGCGACAGGCTGTCTGATCTCGCGGTCCGTCAGATCCGTATTCGCCTTAATCGTCTCGACGATATGAACCTTGCCGGACACATCGGATTCATCAAAATCGACGTCGAGGGGCACGAACTGGCGGTCCTTCATGGCGCCATGCGGACGCTGCAGGTCCACATGCCCGCGCTGTGGATCGAAATCGGTGCAGACACGATGCGGCCTGTCGCCGCGTTGCTTCGGGACCTCGGCTATTCGGGCTCGTTTTCGTTCCGCGGAAGAACCTGTCCGGTCGAGCAGTTCGATGCGCGATTGCATCAGCCGGCCGCGGCGCTGAACGCCCTCAGGCAGCCCATGACGTCCGATCCCTACGTATCGAACTTTCTGTTCGTTCGCGCCGACCGGGACCGATAAGCACCACCATGAAACGCTGGATGATCCTCATTCTGGCGATCGGATGCACGCTGCTCATGGGCTGCGACGATGCCGTGAGGTTCGGGTCGGGCGCCGCCTTCGCGCAGGGGCTGCGTGGCGGCGCTGGGATCCTTACCGCACCCGCGGTACCGCAGCCGAAAGGCAGCGACCAGATCGTCGGTCTGATCATCGAGAATGACAGCGGCCGCGCCATGCCGCCGCGCGCCGTGCGATTCGGGCAGGTGTTCGTCCCCGGCACCGTGCCATCCGGCTCCGCGATCGTCGCGGTTGGTCCCCACGGGGCCGTGCCGACGCAGCTCGACGTCAAGACCACCAACCCCGACGGATCGCTTCGCTTCGCCGTCATCAGCGTCGGCTCCGCCGCGATGCCCGCCGGCGGCACCATGCCGCTGATGCTGACGCGGGGCGCGCCGCCCGTCTCGGCGCCGGTGCCGTCCTCGCGTCTGAGCGCCGATACCGTGGCCGTGGATATCGCGCTGCATGACGGCGCCGTGCACCACATCGCGGTCGGCCCGGCGATGGCGCAGGCGATCGCCGCGGGCAAGGCAAGCATCTGGCGCGAGGGACCGGTCGCGACGGAAGCCCGCGTCGATGTGCCCGTCCAGGGATCGCTGCACGTGGTGTTCGACATCGCCGCCGAAGCTGCTGGCGCGATCACGACGGATGTCGAGATCTGCAATGACTACGCGATGCAGCCGGTCGGCGGCACGGTCAACTACGACGTCTCCGTTTCGCAGAACGGCACATCAGTGTTGCAGCAGGCGAACATCCGGCAGCTGCAATACACCACATGGCACCTGGCACTGCGCAGCGATGGCGCGACCGGGCCGCATATCGTGCGCGATCCCGCCTATGTGCTGCGCAGCGGTGCCGTACTCGGCTACGACCTCGCGTCCGGCGTGGACGGCAGCGTCATCGCGGGCGAGGTGCGACAGATGCAGGGCAGCGGCTTCGGCATCCTGGGCAACGCCGGCCTCTCCCTCTACATGGGGACCACGGGCGGGCGGCCGGATATCGGGCCGATCACGGGGGCCAACGCGGCCTGGCTGCTCAGCCAGGATGCGCGGGCCGAGAAGTATGCACTGGCGCAGGCGGACGCGGCCGGCTCGATCCCCTGGCACTACGACGACGTGGCGCATGGCCGCGCCGTCAATCTCGATGATTACCCGACGATCTGGACCGATCCGCGCGGCCTGACCATCGGCGCCAGGGTGGGACTGCCGCAGCCCGTCTATCCGTTCGACAGCAAGGGCGGACAGATCGAGCTTTTCACCAAATGCAACTGCTTCAGCCTCGACGCCGCGCATCAGCCGGACCTGTCCTTCCTGCCCTACCTGATGACGGGCCGCCGTTATTACCTAGACCAGCTGGTGTTCCAGGCGGCGTGGAACGCCACGGGCGTAGCCCCCGGGGTGCGGCAGAACGGCAAAGGCATCGTGGTGACCATCGGCATCGGGCAGGTCCGCGCCCATGCCTGGTCGCTGCGCACGATCGACAACGCCGCCTATATCCTGCCCGATGAGCATCCCCTGAAGGCCTATTTCGTGCGGCTGCGCGACAGCAACTATGCCGCGTTCGAAGACAGGATCACGCAGCTCACGGTGCAGGAGGGCGAGGCGTACGGCTACGATGCCACTCTGGGCAAGGACGGCGCGATCGCGCCCTGGCAGCAGGAGTTTCTGGCCCTCGCCGTCGGGCAGGCCGCAGCCCAGGGATACCCGCCTGCCAGGCGAGCGATGCAGTGGATGACACACTTCCTTGCGACCCGCTTCCTGGTGCCGGACAGCGGTTTCGATCCGCACGATGCCGTCACCTACCAGATCCGGGTCGCACCGTCCGAGCAGGCGACCGCCGAGCAACTGTTCAAGACCTGGGGCGAAATCGCGCGTGGCACCGATGCGATGGGCTATGCGACGCACGGGCAATGGACGAAATGGACGTTTCCGGCCTCGCAGCAGGAAGCCCTGGCGTCGCTCGCTACCGCCATCGCCATCACCGACGATGATGCCGCCCGGCGGGCCTACGCCTGGCTCCGGGCCAACGGGCCGCCACCGGATTTCGCCCGTCGGGACCCGCAGTTCAGCATTGCGCCCCGGCACTGACCGTGCGGTAGCATGATCCTTGTATTCGAGATGGTCTGGACGGGAACGCATCACGCACCGGGCAACAGCGTGACCATACAGACCGTCGCCCGCGCAGCACCGGAACAGGATATCCGGGTTTTCGCCGACGCCTCCCACTTGGCCGAACTGGCGCGCGATGGCGCATTGTCCGCCGTCCCCCGGATCGCGCTGCGGCCGATTGCGCTGTCCCCGCATCATCGCTTCAAGACGCATATCGTCTCGCTCCGGCGCGGCTGGCGGGAGCTTGCGACGATCCGGGCGGCGCTGCGCGGCGTCCCGCGCGACGAACCCTGCCTGCTGTTCCTGATATCCGCCACGCCGACGGCCATCGCCGCCGCATCCCTGCTCCTCCGTTTGGACCGACGCATCGCGGGCGTTCAGGTGGGTCTGCATGGCGACCTGAACGACATCACGGCGTGGCGGTCACGCAACCCCATCCTGCGGCTTTTCGATCTGCCTGCGGTACTGGGCCGCCGTCATGCGGGGCGGCTGCGGTTCCTGGTGCTGGAGGAAGCGATCCGCCGCGAACTGCGAAAACGCGCGCCGGAAGCCGCCGCCGTGACGGATGTGCTTTCGCTGCCGGTCAACATCTCGGAAGTCACGCGCAGCGTGCCCCCGCCGCTCGCGCTGCCGCTTCGCATCGGCCTTGTGGGGCAGGCGACCGAGGCCAAGGGCATCACGCCGTTCCTGTCCCTGGCCCGGACCGTCAAGGCCCGGCATGGCGACAGGGTCAGGTTCGAGGTCGTCGGTCGGGCGCCCCCGGCCAGCGACCTCTCGCGCTTCGCCGTGCTCGATGAGCCGATCACGCGGGAGCACCTTCCGCGCGCGGTGTTCTGCGCGCACCTGGCCCAGCTCCATTACGTCTGCCTGCCGTTCCAACCGGGCTATTATGCACTGTCCGCAAGCGGTGCGATGATCGATGCAATCACCTGGCTGATCCCGGTGATCGCCTGCCGCATACCGATCGTCGAAGACAATTTCAGCCGGTTTGGCGAGATCGGGCATCTCGTCGATGATGCTGAGGAGATGGTTGCGGTGATCGAGGCCCTGCTGGACAGGCCTGATCCCGACCGCTACGCCCGTCAGGTCGCGGCGATGCGGCGGGCGCGGGACGCGCGCATGCCCGCTCGCCTCGCCGACGATTACCGGACCATCCTTGCACATGGGTTCGGTGGCTTGCTGGCATATGCGCCATCGGCTCCGGCGGCAGCGATGGAGGTCAGCGCCGGTGGATGATGTGGTCCCGATCCCTCAGTCCATCGCCCTCGCCGCAGCGGGCCGGCCGCTGCGTGTGCTTCACGTCTATCGCCGGTTCCATCCCGACTATACCGGCGACGGCATCTACTACATGAAGCTGATCCCGTTGCTCGCGCGCCTGGGGATCGAAAGCGAGGTGCTGGTTCTGGAAACGCGCCCTGCTTCCGGCGTCGAGAGCTGCGTGCAGGACGGACTGCGCATCCATTATCTGTCGAGTTGGGGTGCCAGCCGTGGTGTCGCCTCCGTTCTCGCCTGGCTCCGCCGTCATGTTCGGGCATTCGACGTGCTGCACGTCCATTCGCACACCGATCGCTGGTTCCTCGCCTACATCGCCGCCCGTCTGCACGGCTGTCGAGTGGTATTCTCCTGCTCGCTCGACGACAGTCCGACGCAGCTGCTTGCCAGCTACCAGAAGCGTTATCGCCGCATCGCCGCGGCGCTCAGCCGATCGATCGACGTCTTTGTCGTGATCAGCCCGCATTTGCTTCGCTTGTCCCTGGAATTGACGACCGAGCGGCGCATCAGCTTCATTCCGCAAGGCGTCATGATGACCGCGCCGCCGGTCCAGCCGGAGGGACGCCTCGCGGCGCGCCGCGCGCTCGGTCTCGATCCGGCGGATTTCCTTCTGCTCAACGTGGGCTCGATCATCCGCCGCAAGAACGTCGCGTTCCTGGTGGAAACGCTGGCGCGCATTCCCGACCCGGCGATGAAGCTGGTCATCGTCGGCCCGGCGCTGGAGGACGACTATCTGCGGGAAGTCACCGCCTGCATCGCCCGGCACGGCCTGTCCGATCGTGTCATCCTGACGGGGTTCCAGGACAACCCCGACCTGTTCTATGCAGCGTGCGACGTGTTCGTGTTCTCGTCGCTGTCGGAAGGGTTCGGCAACGTCTTTCTCGAGGCGATGAGCTGGAGCCTGCCCATCGTCACGCTGTTCCTGCCCGGCATCGTCGACTTCATCATCGATCATGGGCGTACCGGATTCCTCGCGCGGACGCCGGAACAGTTCGTCGATGGCATCCGCGCCTTGCAGCAGGACCCGCTGCTCTGCTCGGCGATGGGTCGGGAGAGTCGTCGCTTCGTCGAGCGCCAGTTCGACATGCAGTCGATGGCGCAGGCCTACGCCAATCTGTATCGCAATACGGTCGCCGGCCCGGCAACACCGGCGCGTCCGTCGTTTCCGGACTTTCCCGTCCGCTTCGCCAATTTCATGGCGAGCGGGCCGCGCGCCATCGGCCTGAAGGTGATCGAGACGCCCCGCAGCTGGCAGCCCATTCTGCAGGTCGTGATCGACACCGAGTCGGAATTCGAATGGGACAAGGGGACCTGGACCGACAAGGGCCAGGTGTCGTCGATCGGTGCGCTGCCGCGCGCCCTCGCGCTGTTTCAGCGCCATGGCCTGCTGCCCGCCATCGTAATCGACTTCCCGATCGCCACCCAGGAGCGCAGCCGGACGATCATTCAGGCACTGCATCGCGAAGGCTGCGAGATCGGCGTGCACCCGCATATCTGGAGCACGCCGCCAGCCGTGGAGCCGCGCGACGACTGGCACTCGTTCGCCGGAAACCTTGGACCCAAACTGCAACTCGCGAAGCTGTCGGCGTTGGCGCGTCAGGTCGAGGGCATCATCGGCGAGCGCCCGGTGATGTTCAAGGCGGGTCGCTACGGCATCAGCGCCGACACCATCGAGGCGCTGGAGGAGCTGGGTTTCCTGATTGATCTCAGCGTGTGCCCCCATTACGACTTCTCGTCGATCGGCGGCCCGGACTTCTCCCGCTTCACCGCACAGCCCGGTTGGTTCGGTCCCTCGCAGCGCCTGATCTCGCTGCCGACCACCGCGGGCTGGCTCGGCCTGCTGCGATCCTTCGGCAGCCTTGCGCGTGTCGTATCGAGCGATACCGGTCGGCGGCTGCGGCTCGACCGGATCGCGGCGCGAGCAAATCTGCTGTATCAGCGCAGGCTGTCACCCGAGGGAAACAGCCTGGAGGAGATGCAGCAACTCACCCGGCTGCAGTACCGCAACGGGCTGCGGGTCTTCACGCTCAGTCTGCACAGTCCCACGCTGCAGGCAGGTAACACGCCGTATACGCGCACGGCGGATGACGTGCGCGCCCTGCTCGACAGCATCGACCGGTATCTGACCTTCTTCCGTGAAGAGCTGGGCGGGGCGTTCTCCACGCCGCTGGGACTGTACCGAGCTCTCTCGGTAGTCCCCGCGGGTCAGGAGTTAACCGGCAGGACCGGGTAGCGACGGCGCGAGCGACTCCTTAGGGCGTGATGACCGTAGGCGGAATCGCCGAAGGTCTGAATCACGCGATCAAGCAGAAACCGGGAGTGGGCGGCGTCGCGAAAGCGAAGCCATCCCGCTCTGGTCGGCGCAGCGGCACCTGCGTCATGGGCTCAGGCCCCGTGGAATTCGGCGTACAGCCGACATATTCGATATGCATGTATTCAGCATGATGTTCCCAGTATGTGACCGAGGTAATCCGGATTTGCAAGGTCGATTGGATCACGAAAATAGTGAGATTCTTGCTTAATCTTCGCTTCATTGCCTGTCGATAAAGCTGGACGGCACACTCCGCAGCATGCGATGGGTATCCGACAATGTTGATGAACATATTCACAACCTACAACGATATTTATCTGTTAAACGGACGTTATGGTTGCATATTTCAAGAAACTATTCACGTTATAGCCAGATCAATACTCTGATTTGTCATTAATGCTGCCATCATGATTGACGCTATTAGGAGACAAGCGAAATGACGACCTCCTTGCTGCCGACCCTTGGCGTGCCCGGGGCAACGCCGCTCGGCACCGACCGGACAGCTGCGATTGCCGGTCTCAGCCTGGCGGAGGCCGGCAGCGTTACCGGCGAGACCTTCACCGTTACCCTATCCGACACGGTGGGCCTGCTGACCGCTACGGGCACCGGTGTCTCGGGCTCCGGCACGAGGACGCTGACGATCACCGGGTCGCTGGCCCAGGTGAACGCCGATCTGGCGACGCTGAAGGACACCGACACGGGCGTCGGCGCCGACACCATCACGGTCAAGGCGACGGACAGTCTCGGCAACAAGGCAGCAACGCAGACCGTCGCCGTGATGGCGGCCGGATTGCCGGTTATCAGCGTGCCTCAAGCAAAGCTGGCAGGAGCCGGCAAGGCGGTTGCCGTCGCCGGCATCGGTCTCGCAGAGACCGACAATACGGCAGGTGAGACGTTCACGGTCACTCTGTCCGACACCGCTGGCCTGCTGTCGGCTACGGGCACGGGTGTATCGGGGTCGGGGACGCGCAATCTTACGATCACCGGCTCGCTGACCCAGATCAACGCCGATCTGGCAACGCTGAAGGACACCGACAGCACGGCGGGAACCGACACGATCACCGTCAACGCCCATGACAGCTTCGGTAACTCGGCAATCGCCAAAACCGTTGCGGTGTCGGTCAGCGGTGTGCCGGTTGTCGCCGTTCCCACCGGCGCCAAGGTGCTTGGCGTTGGACAGGCCACGGCCATCGCCGGGGTCAGCGTCGGGGTGGTTAATCCGGCCGCAGGCGAAACCTTCACCGTCACGATATTGGATAATCGGGGTCTGTTGTCGGCCACCGGCAGCAACGTCGCCGGCGCGGGCACGACGAAACTGACCGTTGCCGGATCACTCGCCCAAGTGAATGCGGCCTTGGCGACGCTGTCGGACACCGATAGCATCATCAACTCCGAACTCGGTCTCGATCAGCGTCGTCGACAGCTTCGGGAATGTCTCAGCGACCAAGAGCGTGTCGCTGTCGGTTGCGGGATTGCCGACCCTCTCGGCGCCCGCCGCGAAGACGATAGGCATCGGCGATCCTGCGCTGTTCGGCGGCGTCAGCATCGCCGAAGCCGGCATCGCGGCGGGTGAAACCTTTACCGTCGCTCTCACCGATGCCAACGGCCTGCTGTCGGCCACTGGCACAGGCGTGTCGGGGGCGGGAACGACAGACCTTACCGTCACCGGTTCGCTGGCGCAGGTAAACGCGGACCTTGCGACGCTGACTGACGTCAACGGCACCGCCGGCAGCGATCCTATAACGATCAGTGCCGTCGACAGTTTCGGCAATGCCGCGGCCGGCAAGGCGATCGCGGTGACGGTGAACGGCGCGCCAGCGATCACCGCGCCGAGCATCTGGACCACCGCCTTGAGCCAAGCTTCACCGCTCAATGGCGTTGGCGTGACGGAAAGCGGCAATCCCTCCGGCGACAGCTTCACGGTCACGGTGTCCGACACCACCGGCCTGTTGTCGGCGACCGGCGCGGGCGTATTGGGTGCCGGGACCACCAGCCTCACGATCAGCGGTTCACTCGCGCAGGTGGACGGCGCCTTGTCCACGTTGACTGACCTGGACAACACGCAAGCGCCCGATACCATCACGATCAGTGCCCAGGACACGTTTGGCAATGTGGCCGGCAGCGCCTCCATTGCCGTGTCCGTGACCGACCAGCCGGTCACCATAGCAACGAGCCCAAGCGGCAACAGCAGCACCTCGACGGCGATCATCCCTGCCCCGGTCATTCCCCATCCGACAAACCCCGGGGATGTCGTCGGCCTGGTCCTGCAGAACACGCAATCCACGGCGCTGGCCGCGCGCTACGTGACATTCGAGGAGGAATTCGCCACCGGGCAGGTTCCCGCCGGCCAGCAACTCGTCGCCACCATCAATGGCCAGCTTGTTGCCGTCCAGATGGACGTGCAGACGACCAATCCCGACGGATCGGTGGCAACCGCACTGATAACGCTGCAACAGCCGGTGCTGGCGCCGAATTCCTCGACCGGCGTCATGCTTAGCCTGACGCCGAGCGCTGCACCGCTGCCGGACGTCAATATCGCCAACGCCGTGTTCAACACGACGATCGACCTGACTGTCCACGGCACCAACGGCAACACGCCATTCGCCATCAATGTGGACCAGGCACTGAAAAATGCGCTGGCGACCGGTGCGGTTTCGTACTGGCAGCAGGGGCCGCTCGCAACCCAGGTCCGCATCGACGTGCCGGTCACCGGCTCGCTGCACATCACCATGGACCTGACCGAATTCGCCGACGGCCAGACCTCCGACGACGTTGAATTCAACAACGATCTTGCGATGCAGCCGACAGGCGGCACGATTTCGTATGACGTCACCATGACGCAGAACGGCCAGGTCGCTCTGCAGCAGAGCAATATCACACATTACCAGTACCAGACCTGGGACGACACGCTGTACTCGAACGGCACGCCACAGGTAAACATCCAGCACGACGTGGCGGCACTCGAAGCCACGGGGATGATCCAGAACTACGATCTGTCAACCGGCGTCAGTGCGGCATTGATTGCCAACGAAACCGCAAGCCTGACGACCAATGCCGCGGCGTTCGGCATCCTCGGGCCGGGTAACATCGTCCAGTACATGGATACCACTGGCGGCCGTCCTGATATCGGGCCGGCGCCCGCCTGGGACGTGGCTTGGCTGCTGACGGGCAACCAAGCAGCGGCGACCTATGCGCTGGACATGGCGAACGCCGCCGGCAGCATTCCCTGGCACATGTTCGACCCACAGACCGGGGCATACCTGGAAAGCACCACCTATCCGACCCTCTGGGTCGATTCGCGCGGCGGTACAAGCAACGGCACCACAGGTCTGACCCAGCAGGCCGACGACTTCGTCAACCAGGCTTCGCCGGGCAATGGCTGGTCACCGGACGCGGCTCATCAGCCTGATGCCGATTACATCGCCTATCTGATGACGGGCGATCGCTACTACCTCGATCAGCTCAACGCCCAGGCGTCCTGGGACGTGCTGGACATCACCCCCAGCGCCCGCGACGACAGCGCGGGTGTCGTGGCAAATGACCAGATCCAGGTGCGTGAGCAGGCCTGGTCGCTGCGCGAGGTGGTCGAGGCCGCCGCCATCAATCCCGACGGTTCGGCCGAGAAGGCCTACTTCACGCAGGTGATGGACAACACCTTCACCTACCTGCTGGCCGAGGCGCAGTCCTCCAACGAGGGCCAAGCCTACGGGTGGATTCCCGGCAACAGCGGCCAGACCGTGGCGCCCTGGCAGCAGGACTACTTCGCGACGACGGTGGTGCTGGCGGCCGAGATGGGTGACCAGCCGGCGCAGCAACTCCTTGGCTGGGAGACCAACTTCCTCGCCGGCCTTTTCATCTCTGGCGCGCAGGGGTTCGACCCCTACACCGGGGCGACGTACCAGCTCTGGGCGTTCAGCTCACCCGGCAACAACTACCAGACCTGGGCGCAGATCGAGACGGAGACGCAACTGAATGGCGGGGCGCAATACGTCACGCCGGGCGCCTGGGCGCCGCTCGCCTACGGCGCCTATCAGGCCGAGGCCGAAGCCGTGCTTGCCGGCGACATCACCGTCACCGGCTCGACCGACGCGATGAAAGCGTATGGGTGGCTGGTCGCCCATACCCAAGTCACAGTCGCGTTCGAGCAATCGAACCCTCTATGGGACATTGCGCCGCGCCTGCCTGACGGCAATACGCTGGCATCGAACGAGATCCAGATCTCTCATTCCGTGGCAGGTGGCGGCATGCGGCTGATCGGCGGCAGCGGCGACAACCTGCTCTATGCGGGCATGGGCAATGACACGCTGCAGGGCGGCAGCGGCATGAACCTGCTGTTCGCCAACGGCGGCAACGACCTGCTGATCGGCGGATCGGGTTCCGATTACCTGTTCGCGGGGGCCGGTAACGACACGCTCATGGGCGGTAGCGGCAACGACTACGAGGAAGCCGGCATCGGCTCGGCCCAATTCGTCCTGGCGACCAGCGATATCGGCAATGACGTGATCGCCAAGTTCAAGATCGGCACCGATCACCTGCATGTCGTGGACTTCGAACGGCAATCCGATCAGCGGCACCGCCATCAACACGTTGCTGGCGGGGGCCACCAGTGATGGCAGCGGCGATGCCGTGCTCGCACTTTCGTCCAACCACGCCGTCACGTTGCAGGGCATCCAAACCTCGCAGCTCAGCGCCGTGCTGTTCAACTGATGGCGCCGGGGCGACGTCTGCGGGATCAGCCGCCCGGCAGGTCTGCCAGCACCGCGTCAAGCCGAGCCATCTGGCTGGGCCAGGAATAGCCGGCCTCCATCGCCCGGCGCGCGGCGCGCCCGATCGCCGGATGGCGGCCGTCGAGCACCTCGGCGATCGCACCGGCCATCGCCTCCGGCCCGTCCGCGACCAGCAGGTCGCGCCCCGGCTCGGCGCGGATGCCCAGAAAGGCCTCCGGAGAGGCGACCACCGGGCGCGCCATCGCCATGCCCTCCAGAACCTTGTTCTGGACGCCCCGGGCGATCTGCAGCGGAGCGATGACGGCCGAGGCGTGCTCGAGATAGGGGCGCACATCGGCCACTCTGCCGGTTACCAGGATGCCCGGCCGTTCCGTCAGGCGGAGCAGCCGGCGGTCGGGGTTGGCGCCGACGATCGCCATCTGCGGTGACGGTGTCCGATGCCGCAGCAACGGCAGGACATGCCGCGCGAACCACACAGCCGCATCCGCGTTTGGCCGGTAATCCAGGTTGCCGACCATGGTGACCCACGGACCTTCGCCCGGCGACCCGACGGGATAGGGGCATGGCGATGGCGTCGCCGGCGGCGAGAAGTAATCCAGATCGACGCCGTTCTCGATTGTCACCACGCGGTCGCGGATGTCGGGCACCTGATCCGAGAAATACCGCCGCTCCGCATCGGTAACCAGCAATGTGCGCGCGCATGCCCGGGCGGCGCTGCGTTCGCAGGCGAGCAGCGTTCGTGCCTCCCGCGCCCAGACCAACCGCGCCAGCCAGTTGCCATGGAGCGCGTAGTCGGCCCATTTGCGCGAATCGACATCGACCATGTCGAGCACCGTGGGCATTGGCCCGAGGTCCGCGACATAGGGTGCCATGGCCGTCGAGACGACGTAGACGAGATCGAGCGCCTCGGACCGGGCGACACGATCGACCCAGCGCCGCAGCGGCGGGTGATCGTAGTAGTCGAGCATTAATGGCCGCCCGGGCCGCAGCCGCAGCAGCGCCCGCCGTTTCTGCGCCAGCTTGTCGATCCCGAAGCAGCCGACATTCGCGCAGATCGCCTGAACATCGGGCAGGTAGCGCCAATCGCGCTCGTCATCCGACAGGCAGCCCAGAAACACGCGATACGACTGCGCAAGGTGGCGCAGCACGTGCCACACGTGAATTTTCTCGCCCCGGTCCGGCGGATAGGGGAAGCGATGGCTGATGAACAGCAGATTGCGCACGCGACTGGGGCACTCGATCGCGACAGGGTTGGTCGGCGCGGTCGTCTGCCGATGCCGGCATCTGCCGGATCAGCGTCAGAACATGCTGCGAAGGAAGTAGCCGATCGCTATCCAGGCCGCCAGCGCGAGGATGAAAATGATCGCCGCAGCCATCGGCCACGGCAATCGTTTGGCAATCACGCCGCGCCACCGCTGGCGCGGGATTTCGGCAAAGTGCGATTCGCCGAGTACGGGCTCGCGCTCGTGGGATGGATGATCGCCGGTCAAACCCTCTCCCTGCTTCTCCGACCCGACAGCGCCGCCTTTTAGCTGTCCGAGTCTCATGACGCAACGCCAGTCTCAACCCGACGTTGTTCGTTTTGACCGCCTGTCAATGTGAGCCAGTACATGGGCGCTTCGGCGGTTCCCAGGCTGGTCTTGTAGCGTGCCTCGCCTGCCAGAAAGTCATAAATTCCGTAGCCAGCCGTTATCGCAGCGACAATCGCGGCGTGATGGCAAGTCAGTCCCGGTGTCTGGTGCGGCCCGGCATCGGCGTAGTCGAAGCCGCCCTGATAGGCGTAAACCCGATCGCGCCAGCGGAAGTTGTAAAGGTAACCGACTGGCTTGGCGCCCTGCGGCCCTGCCGCCGAGACGCGCAGCAGGTCTACTTCCCCCCGCGGCAGGCCGCGCTCGATCAGCGCGGTATGGAAGGTCATGAACGCCGGATGGGCGAAGGCGCCACGGGCGCCGCGGGCAACCCAGCGTGCCTGGTGGAGGGCCCGAAGCTCGCCCAGGAAGGCCAGGGCCTCGGCCAAGTCCGCAGCCCGCCGCGTCGTCAGGCGTCCTGCTGCCTCGTAGTGCCGCAGCGACCGGCGAAGCTGGTAGCGTGTCGACCGCCCGAGCCGCGCCAGCCAGCGCGTCTCGTCCATCCCCGTGAGATCGGCGAAGGGGGCAGGGCGGCTGGCGGTCGCCTGGCACCGGCCGACCGCGCCGGCGGCCGCAAGGACCTCGTCGCCGACGCCACTCAGGATCAGCCGCCCATGACGCAGCGCGGCTGCCAGGATCGGCTGCCGCAGGTCGTTCCGACCGCGGGCGATCAGGGGGCCGTTGTGTTCGATGAAAACGGCGTCGTCCCGGGCGCGCCCGGTTTCGTGCAGGCTCAGGGTCGGGCGGCCCAGCCCCAACAGGGGGCGCACGCCACGGTTGAACAATGCCAGCCCGGCTACCACCCCGGCATCGACGGCGCGGAACAGGCAGGGGTCGGTGAACCGCTCCCGCGCGCGACAGCCGACCCAGGTCCAGGACTGGAAGAACGAGCCGTCCGCCCGTGCCTCCAGGTCGCGCCACTCGCTTTCCAGGGCCGCCCAGTCGCGGTCGGACTGCGGGTGAATGAGTTCGATGTTCATCGCCTGACGCCGACCGCGCGCCCCCATGCGCCCGTGCGAGTCATTGCAGGGGACGGCGCGGGGTCCAAGCGTTATGTTCTGGACCCGGAATCGGACCATGGCAGCAATGGACAGATCGTGACGCTTGGCGGCCTTGTCACTCCGTTCCTGGTGCCTCCCGTCAACCTGGCGGTGCTTGCGGCCTTGGCGCTGGCGACCGGCCGCCGGCGGCTCGCGGGCGCGGCGCTGGTGGGGTTGCTGCTGCTGGCCCTTCCCCTGGTGGCCGACGGGCTGCTGTCGACGCTGGAGGTCGGTGAGGGCGCCGGCAGTCCGGCCGGTGCCCAGGCGATCGTGGTGCTGGGGGCCGAGGTGGAGCACCTCGCGCATGGGCGCACCATGCCCGGGCTGCTTTCGCTGCAGCGGCTTCGCACCGCGGCGGAACTGGCGCGGCAAACCGGCCTTCCGGTGCTCATATCGGGCGGCGGCGTGTATCACGGCGCTGCGTCGATCGCCGTCGCCATGGCCGACAGCCTGCGGACGGATTTCAACCTGGCACCGCGCTGGATCGAGGATCGTTCGGCGGACACGTTCGCGAATGCACGCGACAGTGCCGCCATCCTGTTGCCGGCCGGGATCACCACGGTCCTGCTGGTCACGAACCAGTGGCATATGCGCCGTGCCATGCTGGCGTTTCGCGCCGCCGGTCTGCACGCGATCCCTGCACCCGTGCCATCCTCGGCCGGTGGCGGCTTCGAAATCGACGATTTGGTTCCCCAGGTCAGCGCCTGGCTGCGCAGCTACTACGCGCTGCACGAGTGGATTGGCCTGGGCTACTACACCCTGCGGGCCGCGCTGTGAGGGCGCCCCCCCGATGCCGGGCATGATGCCGGGATTGGTGGCCGAGCCGGTGCCGCTGGACGCCGTGCCCCACGGCCTGCTGCGACATGTGCCGTTCCAGTCGGGCGCGGCATGGTGGCGCTCCGTGATCGAAGCCGCGATGCCGCCGGGTGCCGCGCCTCATCTGCTCCTCGCACACGCTGCCGGCCGGCCGGCGGGGATGCTGGCATTGTGCATGCCCGCGAACCAGGGCCGGGAGCCGTTGGCCGGGCTGGTGACGCCCTACACCTGCCTGTTCCAGCCGGTGCTGTCCCCCGATACCGATGCAGCCGCGCTCGGCCGCGCCTTTGGCCGCGCCTGCGCCGCGTGGCCCGTCCTGCGGCTGGACGCGCTGGATGCCGACTGGCCCGGGTGGCGCCCCTTGCTGGCCGGTTTCGCCGGCGCCGGTTGGCGTGGAACCTGGTTCGATGCGTTCGGCAACTGGCATGCCGACGCCTCGGGCGGGATGGAGGCCTACCTGGCGGCGCGGCCGGGCGAACTCCGCGAGACGATCCGCCGCAAACTGCGGCGGGTCGAGCGCGATGCCACCATCTCCTTCACCATTGCCCGCGATCCCGTCGACGCGGCCAGCAGAACTCACCGCATACCAGGCGGTGCATCGCGGCAGCTGGAAACAGCCCGAGCCATTTCCCGGCTTCGCCGCGCGTTTCGTCGCCGCGGCGGCGGCGGCCGGCGTTCTGCGCATCGGCGTGCTGCGCCGTGGCGATGAACCGATCGCGGCGCAGTACTGGACCATCGAGGATCACGTCGCGACCTTGCACAAACTTGCGCATGACGAGCGTGCCACGGACGCTCTCGCCCGGCACGGTCCTGACCGCCTGGATGGTGCGGGCGCTGCTGGCCGAGGGCGTGACGCAGTTGGATTTCGGCCGCGGCGACGATCCCTACAAGCGGCTCTGGGCCGACGCGCGCCGGCAGCGCAAGGGCCTGATCCTCGCGCGTCCCTGGCGGCCCCGCGGCGCCATGGCGCTGCTGCGCCAGGCCGCGGGCGGGGCGCTGCGCCGCCGCACGCCGGACGGGCTGCGTTAGGGGTCCGATGCGCATCCTCTACAGTCACCGCATCCACTCGCACGACGGTCAGGGTGTGCACGTCACCGAGATGGTCGCCGCGCTGCGCGAGGCCGGGCATGAGGTGCGCGTCGTCGGGCCGCCATCGTTCGAGACGGCGGGCTTCGGCAACAGCAGCGCGTGGACCGACGGTCTGCGCCACCATCTGCCCCGTGCCGCGGGAGAGGTGGCAGAGCTTGCCTACAACATGCTCGCGATCCGGCGGCTGGACCGGGCGTGGCGCGAGTTCCGGCCCGACCTGGTCTACGAACGCTACAACCTGTTTCATCTGGCCGGAACCTGGCTGGCGCGCCGGCGCGGTGCGTTGCTCTACCTCGAGGTGAACGCGCCGCTGGTCGCCGAGCGCGCGCGGCATGGGGGGCTCGGCCTGCGTCGTCTGGCAGGGCGTGTCGAGCGGATCACCTGGCGGTCGGCGAGCCGGATACTCCCCGTCACGGGCGTGCTGGCGCAGATGGTCGCGGACGGCGGCATCGATCCGGCCCGGCTGACGGTGATCCACAATGCGGTCGTTCCCGACCGTTTTCCAGCCGGCCTGCGCCGGCCCGCGTCGGAGGGGGCATCCCCGCGCCTCGGCTTCGTCGGGTTCGTGCGCGACTGGCACGGGCTCGACTCGGTGCTGGCGGCGATGGCTGCCGATCCCCTGCCGCTCGATCTCGTCGTTGCCGGCGAGGGGCCGGCACGGCCGGCGCTGGAGCGCCAGGCGACCGCCCTCGGGCTCGGTGCGCGGGTGCAGTTCCTCGGCCTGGTGCCGCATGAGCACGTGCCGGCCCTCGTCTCCTCGTTCGCCATCGCGCTGCAGCCGCAGGTGACGTCCTATTCCTCGCCGCTGAAACTGTTCGAGTACATGGCGGCGGCCTGCGCCATCGTCGCGCCCGATCAGCCCAACATCCGGGAAATCCTCGCGGACGGCACGACCGCGTTGCTGTTCGATCCGGCGCAGCCAGGGGCCTTGTGGCAGGCGGTGCGCCGGCTGGCCGGCGATGCCGCATTGCGGGAGCGGCTGGGCCGCGCGGCCCGCGCCCAGGCATTCGCCCACCATACCTGGGCTGGAAATGCCAGACGCGTGGTCGCGCACGCGCTCGAGGATCGCGCCGTCGGGAAGCCGTCGCGACATCTCGAAGGCGTGCCGGCCAGCCTCACGGACGGGCCCCGCGCCGATTGACCCCCGATGGGGACTTTGAAGGTGCGATGTTATTCCGGTAGCATGACTTTTGCTGGATCCAGGACATGGCGGATGGCTTCAGCCTGCGACGGAACGGGGGACCGGCGGTGCTGACCGATGAACTCGAACGGACTCGCGTCGCGGCCGTCGATCCCTCGGGACCGATCCTGATCCTCGGGCTGCCGCGCTCCGGTACGACTTGGCTTGCCAAGTTGTTCGACAGCCACCCCGACACGCTGTACCGGCACGAGCCGGACATCGTGCTGCGCGACCGGAACGTACCGACATCGTGCCCGCCCCAGGACTGGTCCCGCTACCGCGTGCCCGCCCGCGATTATCTTCAGCGGCTCATGCGGCTGCGCAGCTTTCGCGCAGCCGGTCCGCTGCCCTATTTCGCCAAGAGCTACCGGTCCGCGCCCTTCGCCATGGTGCGCAACGCCACGGCTTTCGCGCTCAGCGCGGCGGCCAAGGCCAGCGGCGCGCCGCGACGGTTCCAGCAGATCGCGATTCCCGATTACGTCTCGGCGCGCGACGCCGGGCGGTTGCGCGTCGTGGTGAAGTCGGTCAGCGCGGACGGCCGCGTCGGCCTGTTCGCCGAAGCGATGCCCGAAAGCCGGATCCTGTTCCTGATCCGCAATCCCTATGGCCAGATCGCGTCCAGGCTGCGCGGGATCGCGCTGGGCAAGATGCGCATGCCGGTCGAGCCGGCGGGCATGGACGATTTCGTACGGCTCGATCAGGCGCGGTCGCACGGCCTTACCACGCCGGCGCTGCTGGCAATGGAGCCGCTCGAACTGCTGGCGTGGTACTGGGTGATCATGAACGAGAAGGCGATCGACGAGCTGCGCTATCGCGACGCCGTGCGGATCGTTCGCTACGAGGATCTGTGCGATGACCCCCCGGCGGTGACGCGCGACCTGTTCGCCTTCAGCGGCCTTGGCTGGCCCCGCCAGACCGAGGATTTCGTTGCCGCGAGCTCCCAGTACGAAGGCCAGGAACGCTATTACCAGGTCACCAAGAACACCCACGAAGTCGCCGCGCGTTGGCGCAGCGAATTGCAGCCGGACGAGCAGCAGCGGATCCGCGCCGTCGTGCAGCGCAGCGCCGTGCTGCGGCCTTACTGCAACGAATAGCGGGCGGTCCGCTCAGTCGTAGTGCTTGCGGGCCTTGAGCCGCGATTCGGCGTTGGCGGACCAGTAGCGGTTCAGGCTGACCGCCTGGAACGCGGCAAACCTGTGCAACCCCTCCAGATAGGCGATTTCGGCAGGCGTCAGGTCCGGATGCCAGAAATCGATGATGAGCACGATCCGCGGCTGCGAGGTGTGATTCCAGGCCTCGTGCTCGAGCGAATCGTCGAACACGAGGCAGCCGCCTTCCCGCCAGCGCCGCGTCTCGCCCGCGACCTTCAGGCCGCAATCGCCATCCGGGATGTCGATGCCCAGATGGCACCGCAGCCGCATGTTCGTCGGGCCGCGATGCGGCTTGATGTGGGTGCCGGGGCTGAGCTTGGAGACATAGAGCAGCCCCGCCTGGGTGCGGACGGTGTTATGGCTTTCGATGATGCGCGTAATGGCCGGGCAGCGCGCGCAGTTCTCCTCGTTCTTGCGGCTGCGTTCGTAGAACAGGAAGACGTCCCAGGCGCCGCGTTCCATCAGGCCCTCGGCCTCGGACTGGAACTCGGCCGCGGCCAGCGCCTCGATTTCCGCGCGGATCGCGGCGTACTCGCGCTCCAGCGCCAGCGCCCCCGGCAGGCGTGCCGGGTCGTGGAACGGGGCGGATGTCAGCCCCGGATATTCGCCCATGCGCGGGCTGCCTTGGTTGGTCAGGAAGGTGCCGATGTAGCGGTTGAGGCGCTGCATCCCGACCTGCGCGACATGCGGATGACGCTGCCCGTAATCCGCCAGCGCCTTCGACATATGCTCGGCGAGGGTCGGCGCGATGGCCGCCGCATTGCGGTAGCGGACGAACGCTTCCTCGTAGCGGCCTGACGCGCCAAGCGCGCTCGCCAGCGCAAGCTGCAGCCCGGCATCCTCCGGCGTTTCTGCCGCGCACGCCTCGTAGCTGGCGATCGCGTCCGCAAAGCGCCCGAGCGCCTGCAGCGCGGACCCGCGATGGCGCAGCGCCTCGGTGTAATCCGGCGCCAGCGCAAGCGCCCGGTCGTGATGGATCAGCGCCTCGGCATGGCTGCCGAGATGTTGCAGGGCCGCGCCAAGGTGCTGGTGCGCCTCGGCCGAGTCGGGATCGCGCGCGATCGCCTGGCGGCACAGCGTGGCGGCGGCCTGCGGCTCGTTCTTCTGAAGATGCAAAAGACCCAGGTAGCACAGCGCGTCCGCGTGTCCGGGATCGAGCGACAGCACGCTGTCGTAAAGCACGCGTGCTTCGTCCAGCCGGCCTTCCTCATGCAGCGCCGCGGCCCGCTCGAAGGCTTCCTGGGCGCTCGATGGCATGACGTCCTGCTCGCTCATGATACCGATGCCTGTTGCTGGCGATGGTGGGTCGCGGCGTCGCCGTGCGAGTCACTCTGGGGCAGCAGGCTGCGCAGCTCGCCCAGCCATGGCGCGTAGTTGCGCCAGCGTTCGACCGAACTGCGATAGACCGGCTGGCGCACCTGCCACACGCTCGCCGTCGTCACCGAGCGTGCATTGCGTTCGGGACGCAGGCAGGCATCGTCCCATTCCAGGCCGCAGAACGCGATCAGGCGGCGCGCCCCCGAATCGCGGTCGGCGACAAGTGATTCGTAATCGACATCGATGAAGCGGTCCGGCGGCAGCACGGCGCGCCAATGCGCCATCAGCCGCTCATACTGGCGGTATTCCCAGACAAGATCGTCGCGGTCGCTGGCGAAGCCCATCTTGCGCAGGAAGTCGGTGAAGTAGATCGACAGGCACGTATCCACCGGGTTGCGCCGGCAATGGATGATCCGGGCGCGCGGGAACACCAGGTGGATCAGACCGATCCACATGAAATTATGTGGCAGCTTGTCGGTGACATGCCGCGCTGATGGCGCGATGCGGCGCAGTTCCGCGCCGTAATCCTCGGCCAGCCGGCCGATCGCCGCCGGGGTCGCGGCGGCCTGCCCCTCCTGCTCCCAGGCCGGTCCCTGGCGTATCCAGTATTCCAGCTCGCCGCCGCCGGCGACCTCCTGGTGGCTCGAGACGATCTGTTCGACCAGCGTGGTGCCGGAGCGCGGCATGCCGAGCACGAAAACCGGCGTCTCGTCCTCGCAACCCAAGGCCGCGTGGCGTGCGAAATACGCCGGGGTGCAGCGTGCAATCAGCTGGTCCACGCGCGCCGCCTGTGCGGCGCGGTCATACGGCGTGAGCGCCTTCTCGGTGCGGTTTGCCGCGTCGAAGTGGCGGATTGCGGCTGCGTAGTCGCCCACGTCGTCCAGCGCCTTTCCAAGCGCGTAGTCCAGCTTCATGCGGACGATGTCGGTGAGCAGATCGGTTTCGGTCAGCGCGGTCATGCGTTGCACCAGCGGGCGGTCGGCCTCGGTGACGCGGCGCGCCGCGAACCGGCCGATATACGCGTCGATCGCGCCGGGCTGGAGTGCGATCGCCCGATCGAAATGGCGCACGGCCTCGTCCAGGTGGCCCGTGACGACAAGGGTGCTGCCCAGCAGCTGTTCGGCCTGAGCGTCGTTCGGATCGCGCGCCAAGGCGCGTCGCAGCACGGCCGCGGCATCGTCGAAGCGGTCCAGTGTCAACAATGCCTTGGCGGCCTGTCGCTGCCCCCACGGTGAGTCATCGGCGGCCCTGCGATGGCACTCCGCCGCCTCGGCGATGTCGCCCCGCGCCAGCAGCAGCGTGCCCAGCGCCGCGTAGGCCCGGCGGCGATCCGCACCGAGGGCTATCGCCCGGCGGTAGGCGGCGATCGCGTCCTCGGCGCGGCCGGTGCCCTGCAGCACGACGCCCAGCCGAAAATGCGCCCGACCGAAATCGGGCTGCAGGCTGATGGCCCGTTGCAGGCTGGCGATCGCGGGGGCGGCACGGTTGGCCTTGGCCAGGGTCAGGCCAAGATTGTAATGCGCCACAGGATTGTCCGGCGCGAGTTGCACGGCCCGTTGCAGCGCGGCGATGGCATCCTGCCTATTGCCGGCCGCGTCGTGGCGCGCCGCCTGGTTCAGCCAGGCCTGTGCCGATTGCCGCGACCGCTTCGCGCCATCCGCCTCCGCTTGGCCGTTGCCCGCTGCCGGTGTCGGCGTGCTTTGCGCGACGGCCTGCCGCAGCGGCGAGAACGCTTCGAAAAGGCGGCCCATCTCGGTCATCGGTCCCACCGACGGCAGCGCGGAGGATACGCCGATGGCGGGGCGGGTGGCATCCGCGCGGACGGTCGCCGCGATGCGCTCGCAGCATTGCTTGTATTTGCGGCCGCTGCCGCAAGGGCATGGCTTGTTGCGGGCGGACTTCTCACGCTCGGCGACCTGCGGCGCTGCCTGGTGACCCTGCATGCGATCGTTATAGCGACGGTCCGATCGCAAAAGAATACCGTTACGTCGATCACGATTTATCGCCGTCCCGGTGGAGGTGTCGGGGTTTCTTACAACTCGATGCGAACGGAGCGACCGCGTCTCCGTAACTCATTCAATAACAACACTATTCCGACTTGGCATGGACATTGCTGTTGTTGGTTGCGCACGCGATCGGCGGCCGGGCGGTCGTCGCAAGATTTCACGGCAGAGGGGACAAGGTCATGAAGATGAAGTCTATCCTGATGGCGACGACGATGGTGGCCGGGGCCGCCCTCGTCTCGCTTGCGCCGACGCCGGCGCACGCCGGTCTCGGCGGTTGCCCGTCCACGACAACCCGCGGCAGCTCCACCAATCCTGGGTGCAACCTGGTCATCACCTTTGAGGCGAATGGCGCCATTACGACGACGGTGCCTACGGGTCAGACGTTCACAAGCTATGATGGCTCGGACGACGCGCTGATCGGCGTGGTGAACGACACCAGCCACACCATCACCAGCTTCAACATCAGCAACCCCGGCGTCGATATCTTCGGTTTCGATGGGGATGGCATTCAGATTTGGCTCAGCCAGACCGTCAACGCTAATGACAGCCTGAGTGATGGCTATGGCGGCCCTGACGGCTACTTCACCAACATCGTCGGCGACAGCGGCACCGTGAATTTCTCACCCGGGATCGCCGGCAATGGCGGATTCGACTACTTCTCGCTGGAAGAGCCGATCGACATCAACGCGCCGCCGAACGTGACGCCGGCGCCGGAGCCGGCGAGCATGCTGCTTCTGGGTGCTGGCGTTGCCGGCCTCGGGCTGCTGCGCCGCCGCCGCAAGACGTCGTAACGCTGTCTCAGTTACGATCCGACATGGGGGCGGCTGCCGCGCAGTCGCCCCTTCGCGTTTGGTGCTGCCCTTCCCTGGATTGCGGCCCACCACAGGGGGAGGGATATTCGTTCCGGTAAAACGGCGACACGGCATGACCCAAGGCGGCGAGCGCGCAGCCCGGCCGCGGCAGCAGGGCGGACTCCCCACGGTGCTGCTCTCGGCGATCGAGCATCACCGGGCCGGCAGGCTGGGCGAAGCCGAGGCGCTGTATCGCAAGGTGCTGCAAGGCCGACCCGATGACGCCGACGCGCTGCATTTCCTGGGCGTCGTCGCCGTCGATCGCGGCCAGCCGGAGCGCGGCATCCGGCTGATCGAACGCGCCCTCCAACGCACACCCTATCACGCCGACGCCCATGCCAATCTCGGCAATGCGCTGCGCGCGGTCGGCCGGCCTGCGGACGCCTGCGCCAGCTATCGTCGCGCCATTGCGTTGCGACCGGATTTCGCCGCGGCGCACGCCAATCTCGGCCTCGTGCTGCACGAGCGAGGCGACCTTGTCGCCGCATTGGCAAGCTGCCAGCGCGCCGTTGACCTCGACCCGCGCCAGCCGGATGCACTGACCGCGCTCGGCAACGTGCTGCGTGCGCTCGGCCGTTTCGAGCGCGCCGAACTGGCGCTGCGCCAGGCGGCACGGTTGCGGCCCGACAATGGCGGCCTGCTGGCCAATCTCGGCAATCTCCTGATCGAAATGAAGCGTCCCGAGGATGCCGCAGCCTGCTACCGCGCCGCCATTGCGGCCGAGCCGCGGCTGGCGCGCGCGCATCATGGCCTGGGCACCAGCCTGAGCCTGACAGGCGACAGCGCGGGCGCGCTGGCGTGCCACGAGAAGGCGGTCGCACTCGATCCGCGAAAGGCGGTGTTCTGGAACGACCTGGGCCGCGCGCAGCGCGCGCTGGGCCGGTTCGAGCCGGCAGCCGAGTCGTTCCGCCGCGCGCTCGATATCGACTCGGCCTTCGCCGATGCCTATCGCAACCTCGCTACCTGCCGCCGGATCGCCGCCGACACGCCGGACCTGATCCGTATTGCCGCGCTGGCCGACAACCCGGACCTACCCGCCGAGGAGCGGGCGATCGCCGGCTTCGCGCTCGGCAACGCGCTCGATGCCGCGGACCGCTTCGATCAGGCGTTCATCGCCTACAGCCGCGCAAATGCGGTCTATCGCGCGACGCCGGAAGCGATGCGCGCGCCTTTCGACGCCGCGGCGCTGCGCCGGCAGGTCGATGCGACGATCGCCACGTTCGACCGGGCCTTCTTCGCCTCGGTCGCGGGGTGCGGCAATCCGTCGGAAACGCCAGTGTTCATCGTCGGCATGCCGCGATCTGGCACCAGTCTCGTCGAGCAGATCGCCGCCAGCCACTCACGGGTGTTCGGCGCGGGCGAACTCAGGCAGATCGGAGAGGCCGCCGCACATCTCGGCGCCGTGCCCGCGATGTGGCAGCCCGACACCGTCCGCCGGCTTGCGGACGCGCATCTCGGCCAGTTGCGGACCCGCGGCGGCGGCGCGGACCGGGTGGTGGACAAGCTGCCTGACAACGTCTTCATGCTGGGCGTGATCGCGACGCTGTTCCCCAGGGCGCGTGTCATTTTCTGCCAGCGCGATGCCCGCGACATCGGCCTGTCCTGCTTCTTCCAGAAGTTCTCGCCCGGGCAGCTGATGTTTTCCTACGATCTTGCCGACTGCGGCACCCGATGCCGCGAAACCGCGCGGCTGATGGAGCACTGGCAGCGGGTACTCCCGCTCGCCATGCTCGATGTCGGATACGAGGCGCTGGTGGCCAATCTCGAAGCCGAAAGCCGAAGGCTGATCGCGTTCCTGGGCCTGGAGTGGGAACCCGCCTGCCTCGACTTCCACCGCACCGAGCGCGCCGTCAGCACCGCAAGCGGCTGGCAGGTGCGTCAACCGCTCTACGCGCACTCGGTCGGGCGCTGGCGCCAATACCAGCGTCACCTGGGGCCGCTGCTGGCGGCCCTGAACGGCGATGACCCCGACGGGGCCCCGGCAGACGGCAGCCCGTAGCCGGCCTCAGTCGCGCGCAAACCGCCGCACGACATTTTCGAGGAGGCGTGAAACCGGGCCCTCGAAGCCGTTGCGCCACAGGCTGCCGCAGAAGGTGATGGAGCCGGTGGAAAATACCTCGCCGCCCGATGGCGTACGGAAATACACGATCTCCGCGCGCTTCAGCGCGTCCGGCGGCTCCCCGTTCACGGTCGCCAGATGCGACAGCAACTCCTCGGGCACCACGGTGACGTGCGCCGGCGGGTTCTCGGACCGCGCGAGGATCACCGCGTTTTCGGGCGTGCCCAGATCCGGGTCGGCGCGGTCGAACTCGAAGCCGGCCGCGCCGCCGCCGGACAGGCCGTAATCGCCGATCACATCGTCGTCGATGCCATCGAACATCCAGACGTGGTCAGGGTGGTAGGACGCCGGCAGGCGCCGGTAATGCGTGCCTTCGAACAGGCCCTGGCCGGAAAAGCCCACGCCGACCAGCCGCTGCGGTGGTCGGCGGCTGCGCCGCCACATGCCGCCCAGCGCGCCGTCCAGCTGGTTGAAGTACTCGCCGGGCTCTGCCTGCCAGGCACGGATGCCGCCCTCGGCCCGGCGGATTTCGATGGTGTGCGGCAGCGCAGGATCGCGCGCGATCCGCCAGTAGAAGCCGTTGCCGCCCAGGTAGCACAGCCGGCCGCCCTGGTGTGTATACGCCTCGATCGCGTCCAGCATGCGCGGCGTGTGGTACTCGGGGTGCGAGCCGGTCAGCAGCACGCGGTATGGCGACAGCAGCGCCAGACCCTCGTTGTCCAGGTCCTCGTCGGTGATGATGTCGAAGGCGAAGCCCTTGTCCTCCAGCCATGCCAGCAAATGCGTGTCGGCGACGAAATGCCGCAGGCCCGAGCCCTTGGCGTCGTTGAAGGTGATGTAGCCGGGCCGCATCGTCAGGATCGGACGCAGGCGCGACGAGAGGGAGATGCCGCTGCCGTCGTCGTGTCGGTTGTAGGTGGAGCGGCCATAGACTGGGAAATCGTCGGCATTGTAGGGGTAGGTGCCCCAGGCCGCCATGCGCGCGCGGAATGCGGCATCCGTGTTGCCACGAGCATGGTTGGCATAGGCGATGGTGGTGAAGGTCGAGGCCAGGAAGGCGATCCGCGCATGGGGGCCCTGGCGGGGCGGCAGCAGGTAGAAGGGCAGCCAGTCCTCGCCGGCGGCGCAGGTCAGATGCAGCATGTAGCAGCCGCTGCGCAGCCCGGCGGGCGGGGTGAAGACGGTGTCCGTCTGCCAGCGGCAATCGTTCAGGTCGTCGGCGTGGAAATGGATCGCCGCATAGTCCTGCGGCGCGTGGCGCCAGCACGTCTCGGTGCCGCTCCAGGCGGCGCCGACCATGCCACGGCACGGCAGGTTCACCAGCGTGCCGTGGCACGCCTGCGGCCCGGTATCGGTTATCGCGGTGCCCCCGATCCCCTGGCTGAAATCCCAGTTCGCCAGCACGGCCGGCCCCAGCGCGGCCGCGCGCTTATCGGCCGGCCACGCCCTGACGAAGCCGCCCAGGATGCAGGCATCCTCGATCTTCCCGGTCAGGTGCAGCTTCGGATCGGCGGCCTCCTCGGCGCCGATCAGCACGGCGTCACCGCTCGGCACGACGACGCCGGGCACGGCAATCTCGCGCAGCACCGGCGCGGCGTCGTCGAGCCGCATCTGGCCCAGCAGGGCGCGGCCGCTGGCGGGATCGACACTGAGCCAGAGCCGGTGCCAGTGCTTCGCCCGCAGCATGGTCCCCGCGGTGACGACGGTGTCCCCGATGCGCGCGAAGGCGCCGTCCGGCCCGACGCCGAGGGTGATGCCGGGCTCGGACAGGACCGCCTGCTCCCGGTCCAGCCGTCCGGGCGCCACCAGGGCCGACCAGGTGCAGGCGGCGTCGGCGGTCCGCCGCGGCCCATCCGGTATTGCGGCGTAGGAGCCCAGCGGGACGGCCTGCCGCCGCCCCTGCAGGTCGCGGCTGTAAAGCGCGGACAGGTCCTCGATGCGCTGTCCGGGGCCGTCCGGGTTGGGATCGGCACAGATCAGCCGCTCCAGCGTCACGCGATACGGGCTGCCATCGCGAACGCTGACCTTCACATCCAGGCTTTCGCCGGGCCGGCAGGACAGCCGGTCGAGGTAGCCGGTGATCGGCAGTTCGGCCGGGCCGGTCGGTTCCATCTCAGCGTCCTCCTGCCTTTCGCGCACCGATCGCGTCCGGTTCCCTGTCGGCGGCGGCAGGCGGCGGTGCCCGCTTACACCAGCGTGGCGAAGTGACCCAGCATCCGCTCGGCGTCCGGGGCGATGTCGGTGAACAGGCGGAACGCCTCGACCGCTTGAAACACCGCCATCGCACCGCCGTTCATGGTTCGGCAGCCAAGCCTGCGGGCGGCGGCAAGCAACTCCGTCTCCAGCGGGAAATAGACGATGTCGGCGACCCAGAGCGCGGCATGCAGGATTTCGGCGGGCAGCGGCAGGCCGGGGTGGCCGGTCATGCCGGTGGGGGTGCAATGCACCAGCCCATCTGCTTCGGCGACCGCGGCGCCAAGGTCCGCGCAGCGCACCGCCCGCCCCGCGCCGAACCGTCCGCTCAGACTGTCGGCCAGGACGGCGGCGCGGGCGGCATCGACGTCCTGGATGGTCAGGCGCTGCACGCCCAGGGTCAGCAGCGCATGGGCAACCGCCGCGCCGGCACCGCCCGCGCCAAGCTGCACCACCCGGTCCAGCCGGGCGCCCGCCATGTTGCGGCGGAATGCCTCGGCGAAACCCCACCAGTCGGTGTTCTCGCCACGCCGCCTGCCGTCGTGCAGCACCACGGTGTTGACCGCGCCCAGGGCGCGCGCATCGGTCGACAGCTCATCCAGCAGCGGGATCACCAGCTGCTTGCAGGGGTGCGTGATGTTGAGCCCGGCGAAGCCCAGGCGCTGCGCCGCCAGCAGCAGGTCGGGCAGCGCCTCCGGCCCCAGGCCCATCGGGCCGAGATCGAGGTTGCGGTACAGGTAGCGCAGGCCCTGCGCGTCGCCCTCGTGCTCATGCATCGCCGGCGTGAGCGAAGCCTGGATGCCCAGCCCGATCAGCCCGACGAGGAAGGATGGCTTGGTCATGGCGCGTGGCCCTCGATCTGCGGCTGTCTTTGGCGGTCGGTGCTGGTCATGCCCGGCATCCTCCCCCGTGCCCGCCGCCCTGTCGCACCGGCCGGGCGCAGGCCCGCGCGTGCGGTGTGCGGCCGGCCGGTGGGGGTGTCGGTCAGGCGGTCTGGTCGGCCGGGATCACGACTCCGTCGCACACCATAGGCTCGTCGTCGAGGAACACCGAGCAGCGGCGGAGCGGAATGTCGATATGGCAGGGCGTGTTCCGGCTGCCGCCGGCTTCGGTGTTCGGGCCGGTCGAGAACAGGAAATTGCCGGCGAAGGCCCGGGCGTCCATCGCCAGCGTCGCTTCCCGGTCGAACAGGCCGAGCGCGGTCCAGGATGCGCGCGGCTGCAGGCCCCAGCCGATATGGGAGATCGCGTAAACCTCGGGGTCGCGAAAGCTCGCCATATAGTCGCGCAGCAGGTCGGCGTCGAAGCCGCCGGCGATGTCGGTGACATAGCCATCGCGTACGGTCAGAACGACCGGCGACTGCACGTACGACTTGAAGGGGATGATGACGTCCCCGCGGTCGATCACGATGGTTCCCCGTGCGCTGCGTTCGTTCGGCCAGGTCGCCAGGAAGCCGCTCGGCCAATGGTCCCAGCGTCCGGGTTCATCGGCAAAGCCGTATTCGGTCAGCAACGGATAGGCGCCCAGCGCGCACTCAAGCCTCGTGCCGGCGGCGCTGGTTACGTGCATGGTGCGCGCCGCCCCCAGCCGGCGCGCCGCCGCCAACACACGCCGCTTGTCGTCCAGCGTCGGCAGCAGGCGGACCAGCACCTCCGGCGGTTCGACCGCCAGCAGCATCCGCGTGCCAACGGCCAGGATTTCCCCCTGCTCCGGCGAGAACAGCAGCAGCATCAGGTCGATGACGAGATTGCTGTGCTTGAGGCAGGCCATTGCCGGGGCGTTGCCCGCCAGGGCGGTCCGCCCGACATAGGCGGTCTTGTCGCGGCTCATGGAAAGCTCCGCGTTCATCGCCGGCAGCGTCAGCGTCGTGACGATCCCACCAAGGTCGGCGGCGGCAAGCTTCGCGGCGGCGCGTGTCTGGCGATGCGAATCCTCGCTGGTCAGCAGCGTGACGAACTCGCCAGGGCGGAGGTTGCAAAGCTGCAGAACCGTCTTCCAGGCGCCGAAAAGTTGGGAATCGCTGACCGCCATGAAAGTCCCCGCAGCGCATTGACACCTTTACTGTGCAATGAACAATGAATTGGCGGCAAGCATGCGGGCGGACAGAGGAGATCGGATGGCGGAACGGCACGTGGCCGTGGTTGGCGCGGGTATAGGTGGCCTCGCGACGGCCGCCGCGCTCCTGCGGCACGGCTTCACCGTCCGCCTGCACGAACGCGCTGCGCAGCTGTCGGAGATCGGCGCCGGCATCCAGCTGACGCCGAACGCGGTGAAGGTGCTGAACGCACTGGGTTGCGGGCCGGGGCTGGAGGAATACGGCTTCCGCCCACATGGCATCACGGCGCTGGACTGGCGCAGCGGACGCATGATCTTCCGCAAGCCGCTGATCGGGATCTGCCGCGACCGCTACGGCGCCGACTATTTCCACATCCATCGCGCCGACCTACACCGCATCCTGCGCGCCCTGGTGCCGGACCGGTTCATCGAACTCGGCAATGGCTGCGTGGCGCTGGATGCCGAGCATGCCACACTGACGCTGGCTGATGGGCGGCTTGCGTCGGCCGATGTTGTGATTGGTGCGGACGGCATCCACTCGACGGTGCGGGGTGCGCTGTTCGGCGACCAGCCGGCGAGCTTCACCGGCCATGTCTGCTGGCGCAGCACCGTCCCCGTCGACGGGCCGCAACCCGATCTGGCGCTGCCGGAAACCACACTCTGGCTCGGACCGAACGGCCATGTCGTGACCTACTACGTGCATGCCGGGCGCGCGATCAACCTCATCGCCATCCTCGAAGCTCCAGACTGGGTCGAGGAATCCTGGACGACCCCAAGCTCCCGCGAAGCCATGATCGCGGCGTTCGAGGGCTGGCATCCGCGCCTGCACCGGCTGTTCGTGATGGCGCCCACAGTGTTCAAGTGGGGGCTGTTCGATCGCGATCCGCTGCCGCAATGGACGCGCGGGCGCGCCACCCTGCTGGGCGACGCCGCCCATCCGATGCTGCCCTATCTGTCGCAGGGCGCGGGCATGTCGATCGAGGACGGCTATGTGCTCGCCCGCTTGCTGGCGCGCGGCGACGCACCGCGTGAGGCCTTGCTGGCCTACGAGGCGATGCGCCGCCCGCGCGCCGCCCGGGTGCAGCTGGCGTCCCGCGCGCAGGGGCAGACGTTTCACCTCGCCTCGCCCTGGGCACGGCTGCGCCGCGACGTGAAATTCGCCATCCGCAACGTCACCAGCCGCGACAAGGGTTTCGAGACCGATTGGCTGTACGCCCACGACGCCACCCGCGAACCGTTGCCGGACATGGCCGCCGCCGCCTGATCGAACGAACGAGAGGACGCGACTCATGCTTTCCCGTGAAAACAATGAACGCATGTGTCTTGTCGAAGGCGACGCGCCCGCCGGGCGAATTTTCCGCTCGATCTGGTTGCCGGCGATACCGTCGGCGCAACTGGATGCGGTGGCCGGTGCGCCGGTACGGCTACGGTTGCTGGGTGAGGATCTGCTGGTATTCCGCGACGGGCACGGCGACGTGGGGATCATCGAGGCGTTCTGCGCGCATCGCCGCGCGCCGCTGTTCTTCGGCAAGACCGAAGATGGCGGTCTGCGCTGCGCCTATCACGGCTGGCTGTTCGACTACAGCGGACGCTGCCGGGACATCCCCAGCGACGCGACCGGACGGCTTTGCGTCAACGTCCAGCTTTGCGCCTACCGCGTGCAGGAGAAGGCGGGCATCGTCTGGATCTACATGGGCGACGGCACTCCGCCGGCGCTGCCCGCGTTTCCATGGATCGACTTGCCACCCTCGCGGCTCCGCGTCTCGGTCTGGCTGCAGGAGTCGAACTGGTTCCAGGGCGCGGAGGGCGAGATCGACAGTTCCCACGTGTCGATCCTGCATCTGGATACGCGAAGCAATGCCACCGGCGGTGCGCACCAGAAGTGGACATTCCTCGATCCGTCGCCGAAGCTGTTCATCGAACCGACCGAGATCGGCTTCATGGCGGTGGCGCGCCGCTGTGCCGAGGACCGCTTCTACTGGCGGGTCACGCAATGGATGGCGCCGATGTTTTCCCTCATCCCCAGCGCCACCATCCCGATCGGGGGCCGCGCCTGGGTGCCCATCGACGACCACAATACCTACACCTGGGACTTCACCTACGACCCGGAACGCGACATCGGCCAGGAATACCTGGACTTTGCCGGTCAGGGCCTGTTCTTCCCGCCCCAAGGCGAGCGGCGCGTCCACCGCCTGCATAACGGCGCAACGGTGGATACATGGGTGCCTCGGCGCCGCTGGGAAAACGATTACCTGATCGATCGTGACGCGCAGCGCAGCCACAGCATGACCGGCATCCACGGCGTGAACGACCAGGACCGCGCGGTGCAGGAAGGTATGGGCGCGCTGGTGGACCGCTCGCGGGAACGTCTGGTCGCCAGCGATGTCGCCGTCGCGACCGCGCGCCGCCGCCTGCTGGAAATCCTGCGTTCGGACGAAAATCTCGTGCAGTTCCGGGCGGCCGTGGCCGATGGCCGGGCCTTCCGCCGCGGCCCGATCGACCGTGTAACGGATCACGCGGAACTGGCTGACTTCCTGGCAGCCGAGGGTCTTGTCTGATGTTGACGATCTATGGCGTTTATCACTCGCGCGCCTCACGCATCATCTGGCTCGTCAACGAACTGGACGTGCCGTTCCGTCACGTCCCGGTGATCCAGTCCGGGCGGCTTGCCGAACCGAATGCGGTCGATGCGCCGATGCACACGAAGTCGGCCGGCTTCCTGGAGATCAATCCGAACGGCAAGATCCCCTCGATCGACGATGATGGCTTGGTGCTGCACGAATCGCTCGCGATCAACCTCTATCTGGCAAAAAAGTATGGCGGTCCGCTTGCGGCGGCCGACGCGACCGAGGATGCGCAGATCGGTATGTGGACGCTCTGGGCGGCGACCGAGGTGGAGCCGTATTCGCTGCAGGTGTTGCTGCACAACGACTCGAATCCGCCCGACCGGCGTGATCCCGCCGCGGTGGAGGCGGCAGTGGACACCATGCGCGGACCCTTCGCCGTGCTTGACTCGCATCTGAAGGCGCATGGCCATCCGGTCGGCGGCCGCTTCACCGTGGCCGACATCAACCTGGCGGAAGTCATCCGCTACGCGATGACGGCCACGGACCTGTTCGATGCCATGCCCAACCTGAAAGCCTGGCTGGCCGCGTGCCACGCGCGGCCAGCCTTCATCGACATGTATACGAAGCGGCTGGCGGAAACCGTCTGACCTCAAGGCGGTGCGCTCGCCTCCATCGCCACCGCGATCTCGCTCGCCGACAGGCGGCCGATCTCGGCAATGAAAACGATGCGGACCGGGGGAAGGCCGGGCGGCACCGGGCCGGCCGGCGCCAGCATCGCACGCCCGCCGGCGAGCTGCAGCAGCATCTGGCGGCCGGGCCGCTCGATGGTTTCGAAAAAACCCTTGGCGCGGGCCAGCTTTGGCGACAGGCGGCCGATTGCCGCCTGAAGCTGCCGCAGCGCAACCGGGCGATCCGAGGTCCAGGCAATCGACTCGAACCGATCGGTGACCGGTCGCGCGCGGCCGGGATCGCGCGGCGCCAGCGGCGCGTCGGGATCGGCGGGGAACAGCAGGTCGGTCGGGACCCGGCCCTGCGCAGCCTCGACAACGATCGCCCGCGGATTGATCGCCGACGCTGCGGCCCGGACGCGATCGCGGGCGGCGGCGTCCGCCAGATCCAGCTTGCTCAGCGCGATGATGTCCGCCGCGCGCAATTGGCTGCGCAGCAGCGTGTCGTCCAGCCTGTTCCCCTCGGTCGCGTCCAGCACGCACAGCACCGTCTCCAGCGGGGCCTCTCGCCAGATCACCGGGTCCATCAGGTTGCGCACGATGTCGGCCGGATCTGCAATGCCGCTGGTCTCGATCACGATCGCCTCGGGTCGCGGGCTGCGCCGCAGAATTGCCGCGAGCGTGCGCAGCAGGTCGCCTTCCAGCGAACAGCAGATGCAGCCGTTCGAAAGGCTGACCACGCCGTCAGTCGCGCCGGCAATGAGCTCGGCGTCGATGTTGATGGCGCCGAAGTCGTTCACCACCGCGGCGATGCGCCGGCCGCCGGCCTCGGCCAGCACATGATTGAGCACCGTGGTTTTGCCGGCCCCCAGAAATCCGGCAACCAGCAGGATGGGAACCGGCACGCCGGTCAGGCTGCCGGGGATCCCACGGGTCGCCGGACGGGGCGGCCTGGGCGCGCGGTCACGTCCATGATCCCGTCGGTGATCACCGGGTGCCCGCCGATCAGCAGGTGCCGCACGCCCTCCGACGGCCGGTTCATCGCCGAGAATTCCGCGCGGTCGGTCAGCGTGGCGTAGTCGAATATCACCACGTCGGCATCCGCGCCCACCGTCAGCCGGCCCTTGGCGGCCATGGCGGGCGTGCTGGCCTGCAGGATCTCGGCGGGGATCAATGTGCATTTCCGCACGCCCTCAAGCAACGACACCGCCTCGCGCTCGCGCACCCAGTGGCGGATGAAGCGGGTGAAGTTGCCGGCCGAGCGGGGATGCGCCGTCGCGTCGTCGGGTAGCGGCCAGGCGTCGCCCGTATAGGTCGAGCCGTCCGCCAGCGACCAGGGCATGCCGTCCGAGGCGATCGCGCCGCCGGGGAACAGCACCGACATATCCAGTAGCTCACGGTGGCGCTCGTTGCCATCGGGGTCGAGGAAGTGCCACAGGATCAGCGTCGACGGTTCCTCGGCCTGGCCCTTCAGGATTTCCTCCCGGTTGCGAAAGCGGCGGCCGTCGGAGACGCGCTGCACGGCGTCGTAGCCGGTGCCGGTGCGTGCCTCGAAGTCGTCCTCGTTCAGGAACGTTGCCCCCAGCACAGTGGACCCGGCGCCATAGGGATACGCCTCCACCGTGATCGGCAGGCCCTGCGCCTGCGCCTTCGCAACCAGCCGCGCGCACCGCTCGACGTCGGTCTTGGTCGAGCTGTTGAAGTGGCAGATGTGCATGTGCGCGCCGGTGGCGCCGGCATAGCCGATCAGCCGGACCACGGCCTCGGCCGAGCTTTCGGGGTCGATGCGTGACATGAAGGCGATGTGGGTGAAGGTTGGCACGCCGCGCGCGGCGGCCAACTGACAGACGGCACTGAGTTCCTGCACCCCCGCGCCGGGCGCGTAGGCGTTCAGGATGCCGATGCCGATGCCGCCCTCGTCCAGCCCGCGCGAGAGGCGCTCCAGGATGCCGGTCAGCTCGGGTTCCGAGGCGACGTTGTCCACCCAGCGCCGGTCGCGCATGGCGCGGCCGAAGGCTTCCAGCGAAGACTCCTCGTTGCCGCCCGTCATCGCGCCGATGCGCGCGAAGGCCCAGTTGGTCGACGCGCCGTAGTTCAGCACCCGCCCCTGTGTCGCCTGGCGTTTGTACCATGACGCGACGGGCATCACGCCGGCCTCCAGGTCCAGCGTCGTGGTGACGCCATCGAACGCCTGCATGCGATCGGCGGGGATCGACTGGCCGTGGGCGTGCAGGTCTATGAAGCCGGGTGCCACCACCAGCCCGGCGGCGTCGATCACGCGGTCGGCACCACCCAGGCCGGTCCCTACAGCGGCGACCCGCCCATCCTGCAGCGCGACATCGCACACCGCATCCAGTCCGCTGGCCGGGTCAACCACCCGGCCGCCCGTGATTACCGTACCGCTGATTACCGTACCGCTCATGCCGCTCACCTGTCGTTCGAAAGGGCGTCCGCCGCCCGCAGCCACGTTTGCTGCATCCGCAGGTAAAGCGGCTTTGCCGGCGCCCGCAAGCCGCGGCGCCCGATCGCGGCCTCACCGGTTGCGCCACGCGCGCATGGCGGCCACGATTCCGGGCCGTCGCTGCTGGGGTTCGCGCTCATCGCCTCTGGCGGCCTCATCGGCTAAGCCTGTCACCAGCGACCCGGATGATGGAGAGTGCGCCATGACCGATCCGCCCCGCGATCTTGTAGGGTATGGAAGCCAGCGTCCTGATCCGTGATGGCCAGGCGGCGCACGGCTGGCGATCAACTTCGTATTCAACTACGAGGAGGGATCGGAGAATAGCATCCTCGATGGCGACCCGGCGACCGACTCCGGGTTGATCGAGGGCGTGACCGGCGTGCCGCCGGGGATGCGCGACCTGAACGCGGAATCGATCTACGAGTTCGACAGCCGCGTCGGCTTCTGGCGCCTGCTGCGGTTGTTCGCCGAGTTCAGGCTGCCGGTAACGGTGTTCGCTTGTGCGCTGGCGCTGGAGCGTAATCCCGCCGCTGCCGCCGCGATTGTCGCGGCCGGCCACGATATCTGCTGCCATGGCTGGCGCTGGGAGAAGCACTGGCTGCTGACCGAGGACCAGGAGCGCGCGCACATCGCGCGTGCCGTGGAGTCGCTGCAGCGCACGACCGGCAGCCGGCCGTTGGGCTGGTATTGCCGCACCGGCCCCAGCGTCAACACGCGCCGGCTGCTGGTGGAGGAAGGCGGCTTCCTGTACGACAGCGACGCCTATAACGACGAACTGCCCTATTACGCGGACGTCGCCGGCCAGCGGCATCTGGTGGTGCCCTACACCATGGACGTAAACGATTCGAAATTCGCCAATCCCGCGGGCTTTGCCAGCGGCGGGGACTTCCTGCAATACCTGCGCGACAGTTTCGACTGCCTGTATCGGGAAGGCGCTACGCAGCCCGCGATGATGTCCGTCGGTCTGCACATGCGTCTGGCCGGCCGTCCCGGACGGGCCGAGGCACTGCGTTCATTCCTGACCTATATCAGTGGTTTCGCCGATATATGGGTGTGCCGCCGCATCGACATTGCCCGCCATTGGGCAAGCCTGCACGCGCGCGAGGGGTGATAGCCGGTCAGGCGGCTTTGTGGGCGATGATGGTGTTGAGGCAGGAGATGATCTGCCGCGCCTCTTCGGACAGCTCGGTTGCCAGCGGGGTCGGCAGGAATTGCCGGATATCGAGGGCGGTCAGTTCGCCAAGCGTCATGGCATCGAAGCTGTTCCGCAACCCCGCGGGCAAGCCCTGCCTGTACCTGGCTGAGCATCCAGGCAATCCCGAATATCGGATGGCCATGCGGCGGCGTGGAGCAACTATCGATCACCAAGTCCTCGGCGAACAGGTTGCGCAGCCCCTGTTCGGTCATGTTGTAGTAGTGATGCGGGTAGCCGTGCATCGGCTGCATGAACGGCACATCGGCGATAAGGACGCCCCCAGGCTTCAGGACCCGGGAGAGTTCCTTTGCGCAGCGGAATGGGTCACGCACGTGCTCGAGCACTGCCATCGACAGGACCGCATCGAAAATCCCATCCTCGAACGGCAGTGATTCACCGACTGCCAGCACATCGGTAGAACCGTAATCGGCGATCTCGACATTGACGACCTGCCGGGTCCGGGACGGTCTGCTGCCGGCCCCGCAATCGAGCACCCATCCCCCCGCAGCGGTTGTTCTTTCGATCAGATCGATGACTACCGGGGTATAAGGATTGGAAGACACGTTCTCGGTTCCGGCGAGGTTGGCTTCCAACCTAAGGCCGGTCGAGATCATGTTCAGGGCGCGGGAATCCTGATCGAAGGACGCCTTGCAGGCCTTGCACCTGATGGACTTGCCATTGAAGGACAGTGCTTTCCGGCGGGCGCCGCATACCGGGCACCGCAGGTGCATTTCGCAGAAGCGGCGATTCTCGACAGCCCGCGCGGTCTCCTCGGCGACCTGGACACGCAACGTTGGAACAACCTCGCACCTCTTCTTCTCGGTTTCCTGGCCGTAGATCAGCTCGATCTCGATCCCGTCGGATGCCAGAAAATCGTTGAGGTTGAAGATGGAGGAGATTCCCGTCGCGAAGGGATATTGCGGAAGGGCGTGGCTTACATCGGGGCGTTCGTATCGGCGGAACGCAACGAGTTTCTTGTTCACCAGCAGACGGATTGGCAATTCCGGATCATGCCCAGCAACCCAACCTGCAACGGCAACGGACAGATCGGATATTTCAAGATCGGGTCGATCAATATAGGCCGGCATCGGATCTCGGGTGTTTCGAATGGTACTAATCATGTCGCCTTTTGCGACTCGGCACAAGGGTTCCATGGCGCCTGCACAAACCGCCAGGCGGGATGCCCGTGGCGGTCTTTGTATTGTCACGCTTGTGCCGCAGGCCCGTTCGGGTGTTCGTCCGGGAACCGCCGTATCGCTGATTGGTAGATGGCCGCCGTCGGAATTTCCTCGTGAAGCCATACTATTTGCGGCGCCAGGAGGCCGAAGCATCGCCGGCAGTTCGCCGTGCGGTTGATGGGTCGGGTGGCCCTGACGTCCTCCAATTCCGCGAGTGTCTGCCGGTTGATCCACGTGGCGTTTCGCACGGTGGACTTGATGACATCTCGCGATTTAGTGAGTGTCTCGCTACCCTGACGTGACTTGTACAATCCCCTAGCAATCACTGGTAGCCTGTGATAGCACCAGAACGAGACGAATTTGAGCGCACCATTTAGGGTGCGCGTGACGCCCGCGTTGACGCTCTGTTGATCTTAGACTGACGTACTTGCCTGGAATTCTTCGATACTACTTTCTCTGCCGAAATTTGAGTGTGAGGCAATGAATTTCACGACAAAAGGCATGATTCCGTCTCAGACGGAACTTTCCGAGTCTGATGTGGTCGACGTCGATGGCCGGGCGGCACAGTCGGCCGGGCATACCCATACGGACGGCGGCCTTATCGAGCGTGCGTATTTCCCAGAGCAGCTCTATCTCGAATCATTTCCCGACGTGGCCAAAGCCGTCAAAGACGGTCGGTTTCCGGATGGCTATGCTCACTATCTCGAGTATGGCCACGAAGAAATCCGGAAGGGCCGCCGGCGCAGGATCGAAGCAGAACGCGCCGAAGAGCAGTCTGCTACAATCGAACTGTCAGAGATTGTCAGCGACCGGCGCTTTGACGAAGTCGGCGACGCGTTCTTTCCGGAACTCTTCGCCGAATGCTATCCCGACGTTGCGAAGGCCGCCATTGCAAAGGCAGGCGATGCGTCAGCGGACATCTCCGACGTGCTCCGCCGTTCCCAGGTGGTCGCCGGCAACCCCCCGGCCGCCAAATTCGGACGGGCGGCCCGAGCATCGGAGACGCTGCACCAGGAGCTATGGGCCAGCGATCTGGAGGCATTCGACGGGCTGGCCTATTTGCTGCTCAATCCCGACGTCCTTGACGCCCTTGGCGGCAACGCGGACAGCGCGAAGGATCACTGGCTCAACCACGGTTGCGCCGAGGGCCGGATCGGACCGGGTTTGCCGATGCCACCGCGCCGGTCGATCGATCTTGCGAGGCTGTTCTCCCGCCCGATGGGCATCAACGTCTTCGGTCCTTTCGAGACGACGAGCGGCCTGGGTACCGCTGCCCGTGCCATGGCGAAGGCGGTTAAGGCGTCCGGCATCCCATTCGACCTGTGGATGTTCAAGAACAAGGACAGCCGGGTTCTGCCCGCCGCGCACCACGCCGGTCGCAAGCCGAGATATCGTGTGAACCTGCTGCTGGCCAACGCTGATCTTCTGCATCATCTGTTTGCGGCCTACCCCGAAGGCCATTTCGACGATGCCTACAACATCGCCGTCTGGCAGTGGGAACTGGCCAGCTTCCGTGCCGACTGGATCTTCTCGACCGAGGGCATCGACGAGATCTGGACGAACAGCCGGTTCCAGAGGGAGTCGATCGGCTCGTTGGTATCGGCACCTGTCATCAATATTCCGCTTCCGATCTCGGCTTCGTCCAAGACCTTCATCGGCCTGCGGCAATTCTACAGCATACCCGACGACGATTTCGTCTTTCTGTGCGCCTTCGATGTCGGCAGTACAGCCGAAAGGAAGAACCCGTTCGCGGTGATCGATGCCTTCCGACGCCTGACCACGACACACGAGCACATCCATCTGGTCCTGAAATATCACGGCGGGATGAACTCCTCGACCACCCTGACCGACCTGCGCAAGGCACTGCGCGGCGTCGCCCACGTGACCGTGATTTCCGACAAGCTCGACATCGAGGGAATGGACCGCCTGCGCGCTACCTGCGACTGCCTGATTTCCGCGCATCGCAGCGAGGGTTTCGGGCTGAACATCGCCGAGTTCATGAGCCTGGGCAAACCGGTCATTGCAACGATGTATTCGGGGAACACCGATTTTTTCAACGAGACGGTCGGTTATCCCATCGACTATCGGCTCGTGGAGGTCGAAGACACCGTCGGACCGTATCGCAAGGGTTTCGTCTGGGCCGATCCCTGCCCCAACTCGATCCTGCGCCAGATGCGAAGCGTCCTCGACGATCCGCAGACCCGGCAGTCGAAGGCCGAGGCGGCGGCCGCGCTGATCCGGTCCATGCTCAGCCTCGAGGCCGTCGGCGGTGCGATCGCGCGGCGCCTCGAGGATCTCAACCTCATCGCCGAGCCGCCGCAGTTCCTCAAGACCCTGGGGGCGACCAGCACGACGATCCGGAGCCTGTCGCAGAATCGGACCCCGCTGAAGCGGGCGCCGCGGGCGATGTCGTACCAGCCTTTGATGAGCGTCGTCGTACCAGTCTACAATGTGCCCGAACGGTACCTGTCGGCCTGCGTCCAGTCGGTCCTGGACCAGAGCTATCCGTTCTGGGAACTCTGCCTGTGCGACGACGGATCCACCCGACCGGAGACGACCGCGTGTCTGGCCCGCCTGCGCGGGACCGACATTCGGATCAAGGTGGTCAGCACGAACCGCAACAGCGGCATCGCAACCGCGACCAACCGTGCGGTCGAGGTTGCGACCGGCCCGTTCGTCGTGCTGCTGGACAACGACGATACGCTCCAGCCGAACGCGCTGGAGGAGATCGTGGCGGCGCTCAATCAGGACCCGCACCTCGATGTCCTCTATACCGACGAGGACAAGATCGACGCCGAGGGCAATCGGATCGACCATTTCTGCAAGCCCGATTGGTCGCCCGAACACCTCGAATCCGTGATGTATGTCCTGCACATGCTGGTCATCCGCAAAGCGCTGTTCCTGAAGATCGGCGGTCTGCGGGGTACCTATGACGGTGCGCAGGACTACGACCTGATGCTGCGCCTGTCGCGGGAAACCGACCGGATCAGCCACGTGGCAAAGCAGCTGTATCGCTGGCGGGCGATCCCCGGATCGGCCGCCAGCGAGGTCGACGCCAAGCCCACGGCGCTGGTCAACGGCCTGGCCGCGCTGAACGATCATGCAAAGATCAAATACGGGTCACAGGCCTTCGCCGAAAAGGGCCTTCTTCCCGGGACCTTCAGGCTGCGGCGGCGCCCGGTCGACCACGTCTTCGTCTCTCTGCTCATTCTCACCGGCAACCGGCGAATGGATCATCCCGATCGCGGCAACATCTGCCTCGTCGAAAATTTCGTCGACTCGATCATCGCTCACACGACGCATGCCAACTATGAGATCGTCATCGTCGACAATTCGACGCTGACGTCCGAGCAGATCGAACGCTTCCGGTCGCTGGGGGCGCGGATCGAGAACTATCCGCACACCGGCGGCATGTTCAACTATGCGGCGAAGGCCAACTTCGCCATATCTCGTGCCCAGCGGGAAAACATCGTCATTCTGAACGACGACATGGAAGTGATCCGTGGCGACTGGCTGACCAGCCTCTTGGAACTGTCGACGGATCCCGAGATCGGCGCGGTCGGCGCGCGGCTGCTTCACGCCGACGGGTCGGTGCAGCACGCGGGAACCGTCCTTGGCGTCAACGGCGGTGCTACCCACATCTACCATGGCTATGCGCGCGACTTTGTCGGCTATAACGGGTTCACTCATATCATCCGCAATTACTCTGCGGTGACCGCTGCCTGTCTTGCAACCCGCCGCTCCATCGTTACCGAGATCGGTGGCTTCGATGAGACCTTCGCCACCGACTATAACGACGTCGACCTTTGCCTGAAGATCAGGAAGGCGGGCTATCGGATCGCCTATACGCCGTATGCCGAGCTGTATCACTTCGAATCAATCTCGATCCGGCGGACCGAGCAGAACCCGGATGAAGTCAGTCGGTTCAGGGAACGCTGGTCGTCCGTACTGGCCCGCGATCCGTATTACAACCCGAACCTGACCCGCAACGGTTTGGACTTCGCAGAGGCGACGTGACGCGAACAGGGCAGCAGTCGAATGACTGCCGCCCTTTACGCCGCTCCGGCAATCTATGCAGTGGCGGATAAGGGCCTTATCGGCGACGCAGGACCAGGACGTCCTGATGCTTCAGGGCATACGTCGGAAACCACGCGCCGATCTCGAAATCCTTCGTCCACCGGTCCTGGATGTAGCTGATGTCGTGGAACGCGGCTCCATAGTAGCTAGGCAGCGCAGCCTCGAACGCGTTCTTGCCAACGACGTGGTAGAAGCGGTCCCTGGCCATGCTGGCGGTGAAATGTGCCGAACTCGCCGGGCATCTCCAGCCGGATCAGCGACTGGGCATATTCCTCGACCACCTTCGGTCCATGGATCGACGCAATCAGCAGGCCACCCGGCTTCAGCATCCGCGCCAGTTCCCCAAGCCATGCGAACTGCACGTCCTCTGGCAAGTGCGTGAACACGCTGTGCGACAGGATCAGGTCCGCGCAGGCCGGGCGGATCGCATCGACCGGCGGCAACTCCGCGATCGCGTGAACCGTGACATCGGGCAATGCATTCGATAGCCAGCCGATCGCCTCCTGATCGGGATCGAGGCCGATCAGCTGCTGTTCCGGATCGAGTGTCGGCTTCAAGTGTCGCAATGCGCGGCCGCAACCGCAGCCGAAATCGATGATGGTTTCGAACTCGCGGAAGCTGCGCCCCTGGCTTGCCAGGGCCCGCGCCCATTCGCCGACGGTCAGCAGACCGGACGTATCGAACCAGCTCTCGTCCGCCGTCCCGCTGACCCGCTCGCGCAGGGCCTGGGGGGGCATGGGGCTGAACTTCTCGAAAGCGTTCATGGGCTGCCAACCTGAATACTAAAATGCAACAGCGTCGATGCGCCTGATCTGCCGCAGAACGATACCAGCGAACCATCGTTCCGCCAGAATCCATCTTCCACGAAAATCCAACGATGCAGGCTATCGCTTGTCGGATGTGAATTCAAGACGCTCCCGACCTCTCCGTGTGCCGGCATCGGCGGTCGCGTCCGATCAGCCAGTCGCGGCGATGGACGCGGCCTTTTCCGCGATGAAAGCGGCTCGGTTCTGATCCCGGCTGATCTTCCCGCTGGTGGTCTTGCGCAGCCAGCCCGACCGCACGACCCGGACCTCGTGCACCGCAAGCCCGACCTCCTGCAGGATCATCCGCTTGATCCGCTTCGACAGCGCGGCCGCGCCCGGAGCATCGAGCTCCGCCGCCAATTCGGCCACGACCACGACGTCGTCGGAGCCGGCTTCGGCGTTGAACTGCGAAAATGCGACGGCGCGACCGGGCTTTACGCCCACAACGCGGTTCACGGCGTGCTCCACCTCTCCGGCGTAGTAGTTGCGGCCGTGGACGATGATCATGTCATCCATGCGGCCCAGCACGTACACCTCGCCACCGACGACGAAGCCCATGTCCCGGGTCCGCAGGCCGCTCGCGCTCAGCCGCTCGGTGGTCTGCTCCGGCAAGCGGAAATAGCCGCTGAACAGGCTGTCGCCGCGCACCACCAGTTCACCGACCTCGCCCTCGGCGCAGATGGCACCGTCGGCGCGCAGCGCAGATGCCGTCATGCCCGCGATCGGCGGACCATTGCTCAACAGGGTCACCGTTTCTTCACCGGGCCTGGCTGACCGGGCGCGCCGCTCCTCCCGCAGCGCACGCGCGCTGACGGTCAGTCTTGCCGGTGTCCTGCCAAGAGGTGTCTGAGTCACCGCGAACACCGTCTCGGCCATCGCATAGCTTGCCTGGAGTTGTCGGGGACTGATCCCAATTCCGGCAAAGTGGGCAGCGAACCGGTCGAAGGTGGCCGGACGGCATGGTTCCGAGCAGTTCACGAATGCCCGGACACTGCTCAGGTCCATCGAGAGTTCATCCGCGCGCGTGGTTCGCACCAAATGTTCGAACGCGAAATTGGGCTGCCATACCAGAGTGGCGCGGTGACGGTCGATTGCCTCCAGCAGCAAGCCCGGCTTTGCCGCCCACGCGAAGGGATCGAGCACGACGATCGTCTGCCCCAGCATCAGGGGCAGCAGGGTGCAGGCGATCAGCCCCATGTCGTGATAGACCGGGAGCCACGTGGCGATGACGTCCTGGGACGTTGCCGTGATCGCTGCGGCATAGGCGGCAACCTGCGTCACGACGGCAGCGTGGCTGAGCATCACGCCCTTCTTAAGTCCTGTGGTGCCCGAGCTGTGCTGCAGCAACGCGGTATCGTCGGGATGCGCGGCCGCGATGCCGGTTATCGGCAGCGGATCGGTAGCGGCGGCGATGGTCAACAGCGCCACCGCCGCAGCATCGGGCAGACCGCTTGCACGCATTGCCGCTGCAGTGTCGTCGTCGGTCAAGATCGCGCGCGGCTGCGTCCGGGCGAGCAGGGCCGCGTGGTCGCGCCAGTATTTGCCTGGCTCCTGCTTGGGCGATGGGCTGGGCATATAGGTTGGTATGGCGCCCAGCATCATCGCCGCGAAGAAACCGGCATAGGCATCGCGGTGCGTCGGCAGGAAGATCATGACGATATCCCGGCGCCGGACACCCGATGCGCTGAGCAGCCCGGCGATGCGTAGACACGCGTCCTCGAACGCGCCGTAGGAGACCGTCTGGTCGCGGCCGTGAAAGATCAGGCACGGCTTGGCGGGATTGGCGGCACATTGGGACAGCACGCTGTGCAGGACCGTTTCACGTAGCCCAAACGTGGGCCCGGGCGCGCAGGATTCACTGAACCCGACGACATCCGGCATCGGTGTTTCCATGGACATCCGACCTTCATGCTTCGCTTTCTTTCGTAGCGCCGGCATGGCAGACTGGGTAGGTCGGGTTTTCAGTATGCGTCTATGATGAAATCACATTTCTGCCAGCGGCGACCATTTCAGGAGATTGCGGCATGAACGACGTTGCCGGCGATATTTTCGATCTGATAGCGACCACCTTCGGCTGTCGGCGCTCGCTCGTGACTCGGGCTTCCGAGGCCGAGGATATCGACGGATGGGATTCGCTGTCGCACTCGGTTCTTCTGCTGGCGATCGAACGGCATTTCGGCATCCGGCTTGACTACGATGCCGTCTGGAGCATGGAAAATGTCGGCGAGCTGATCGACAGCGTGTCCGCTACCCTGCGTTCCACGACGACCGCGCGAGCGTAGCGCGCCGGATGCGAATCGCAGTCGTCGGCAACTGCCACGGGGGCACCATCGCGCAGGCGATACGGGCCGCCCTGCGCGACGTTCCGGCTCTCGATTGCCGCCATATCGTCAGCTACGAACAGTCCAGCGAGGCCGACCGCGCTTTCGTCGAGCAGGCCGATCGCGTGCTTGCGCAGGTGACCGATTTCAAGCGCAGGGATGGCGTGGCGGGGGATTTGCAACAGCGCTCCGACCGGGTCGGATTGTTTCCCCTCATCGCGTGCAACTTCCTCTATCCGTATGCCGGCAAGCCGCATCCTTTGGCGGCGAGCACGCGCAGCGCCTACTGTCCCAGCGGCTACTACGAGGAGCAGCTGAGCGACTCGAACCTGATCAGGCTGATGGAGGCTCACCGCGACGAACCCGTCGAGGCGATCGTCGAGCGATACCTTGCGCTCGACTACGCCGGCATGATCGACCTCGATCGCCTCTACGACATGAACCGCATGAAGATGGAGCGGATCGGCGCCGCGGCCGGGCTCGATCTGTGGCGGAAGGTCGCGCGCGGCTTTCGTGACGCGCCGATGTTCTGGACGTATCTGCATCCCAACGGCGCGCTGATGCGCGATCTTTGCCGGCATGGGCTCAGGGAACTGCGCCTGGGCCTGGGCCGCGACGCGATCGATGCGGGGCTTGCGGGGATCAAGGAGCCGTTCGGCTTCGCCCATACGCCGCTGCATCCCAGCATCGTCCGCCACTTCGGTATCGAATGGGCCGACCCGGACTACCGCTATATCGCCATGCCGGAAGGCGCGTTCACTGCCCATGAATTCGCCTGCCGGTTTGTCCGCTTCGATCACGACGACACCCTGACGCGCGCGATCTTTGATCTGCACAGCGGCAATGATGTCGATGGCGCGGTGGCGGTGCTGGAGCAGGCACGGGCGCGGCGCCCCACGGCGGCGATGATCATCCAGAACCTGGCATTCGGCTACTGGAAGCAGGGGCGCCTTCACAACAGCATGGAAGCGACCGTCACGGCCCTGGAAATCGACCCGACGCAGCACGAATGGGTGAGCTTCCTGTGCCTGGTGGCGCGCCAGGCGGGGCTGCCGGCGCCGACGCCTCCGGCCTGATCGATCCAACCCGCGACGGCGGAAGCGCGCTCTATTTTCGCTCCGCGGTGCATGTGCTGTAACGCTGCACGCGGCTGCCCCGCGCTTCGGGGGCGGCCGGGGCGCGGCGGCGGCCGTGCATCGGGAAGGAATGGGTCGCGGATGCCGCAGCTGAGATATTGCCTGGGCGTGGTGCTTGCGCTTCTGGCCGGGATGCCGGCCGCGCCGGCCTGGGCACAGGCCGCGCCGCCCGGCTCGGCGCCGGTGCAGCCGGCACCGGAGGCGCCGGTTGCCAGTGTCGATGGCTACCGCTCGGCACATTTTGGCATGACCGAGCAGGAGGTCCGCGAGGCGATCGCCAAGGATTTCGGCAAGGACACCGTCGTCAAGGATCGCGAGCAGTTGGGTGAGCAGACCCGGCTGCTGACGATCAAGGTCGCCGACCTGATACCGCAAGGCGGCCCGGCCGAGATCAGCTACGTGTTCGGCTACAAGACGCACCGGCTGATCCAGGTGGGCATCGTCTGGTCGAACATCGCCGACCCGTCGCTCACGCCGCAACGCCTGCTTGCCAACGCCGAGCTGCTGGTCGCCTACTTCCAGGGCAAAGGCTACAAGCCCGGGACCGTCGCCACCAATGTGCCGATCAGCGACGGCGTGATCCTGTTCCGCGGCGAGGACCAGCAGGGACGCCAGACGGCGGTGATCCTGCGGGGCACCAGGTACCGAAACGAATGGCCAGCGCAGCTTCGCCGCCCGCATCCTGGGCGTTTACTACATCGCCGATCCGCAGCACCCGGATGTGTACCGTATCCGGCCCGGCCAGTTCTGACGGCTGGGCCGCCCTACCGTACGAACGGCGTCAAGGCCTGCATCCAGATGGTGACCGCGACCGCCCCGGCATCGGGCACGCCAAGCGCGCGCGCCCCCAGGTAGCTGGCGCGGCCGAGGCGTGGGGTCATCGCGGCGGTCTGCTGCGTTCCGGCTTCGGCGGCGGCGACCGCCTGGGCCCAGGCCTGCGGTGCGTCCAGGTGAGCCGACCGTGCCCAGGCGTCCGCTGCGGGCTGCAGCGCATCGACCATCGTGCGGTCGCCGGGCTGGGCACCGCCGATCTCCGCCACTGCCGCGGCCGCCTCGGCGAAGGCGGCGCGCCAGGCCGCGGCGTCGGGCTGCGGCAGACCACGCAGGCGGCGGGCGGCACGCAGCAGCGCGGTTGCGTAGAACGGGCCGGAACTGCCGGCGATCGCCCGGCGCAGCGCATTGCCGAGCGCGTCCAGCGCGGTTTCGGGCGTCGCCCAGGCGGCATCCGGCAAGGCCCGGATGGCGGCCGCACCGCGGGCCATGCTGGCGCCAAGGTCGCCGTCCCCGGCATGCGAGTCGAGGGCGGTAAGCTGTTCCTCCGCTTGCTCCAGCGCGGCGGCGACGGCCAGCGCCGCGTCCCGCAGAACAGCCGCCAGCGGGCCGGCCGCGACCGCCAACCGCTCCTCGGTCGGCGCGGCGAGGGCGGTCAGGATGGTGGGCCCGCCGCCGATCAGCCCCGTCGTCGTCCAGGCCGGTGCCTGCGCGGGAGCGTCCAGAAGCGCCAGGCGCGCGTCGTCGACGTCCAGGAGCGAAAGCGAGAAGCCCGGCATCTCGAGCGCGGTCAGGTAGTTGCCGCACCAGGCGCGCTCGACGGTCAGTCCGAGGCCCCGCAAGGCACCCAGCGCGTGGCGGGAGACGATCGCCAGCTCCATCGGCGGGGTGCCGCCAAGCCCGTTGACCAGCAGGGCGACGCGCGCGCCAACGCCAAGGCCGAGGTCCAGCAGGATCGCATCCAGAACGGTGTCGACCAGCGCGTCGGCCGGACGCAGGGCCGAGCGTGCGACGCCCTTTTCACCATGGATGCCCAGGCCCAGCTCGATCTCGTCGTCGCCAAGAGTGAAGCCGGGCTTGCCGGCGGCAGGCACCGTGCAGGGGCCGAGCGCGACGCCCATGCTGCCAAGCGCCCCGGCGGCCGCGCGGGCCAGGCCGGCCACGTCGTGCAGCGTGTGACCGGCCGCAGCGGCCGCACCGGCGATCTTATGGATCAGCACCGTCCCCGCGATGCCGCGACGTCGGGCCGGGTCGACGGTGTCCCGCAGCGCGACATCGTCGGCGACCACGATGATTTCGCCGGGGATACCCTCCCGCTGCGCCAATTCGGCGGCGAGAGCGAAATTGAGGCGGTCGCCGGTGTAGTTCTTGACGATCAGTACCGCCCCCGCCGGCCCCGCGGCGACGCGGATCGCTGCCAGGATCGCGTCGACGCTGGGCGAGGTGAACACATCCCCCGCGATAGCGGCCGTCAGCAGGCCCGGACCGACATAGCCCGCATGTGCGGGCTCGTGCCCGCTGCCGCCGCCGGACAGCACCGCGACGGGCCGTTCGGCCGGCGGCGGCAGTGCTGCGCGCACCACGACGTTCTCCGCCGCCAGCAGCGCCTGGCCTGGGGCGAGGGCCACCAGCCCCTCCAGCATCTCGCGCACCACGTGGCGGGGATCGTTGATGAGCTTCTTCATGCCTATTCTCCCTCGACCGGGCGCGCCGGGCAGACCCGGCATCGCAGCTTGGTCGTTGCGCGGTCACGGCCTGTCGCGCTTAGTCGCGATGAGGACGCAGCCTAGCCGAGCCCGCAGGGAAAGCGATGCCCAGCCCACCCAACATGAACCCATCCAACATGAACCCGCCCGACACGGGCCCACTCGCCGCTGCCGCCACGCCGGCCGCCGGCGCCGCCATCAGTGCCGCTCTGCCATTCATCGTGGCGGCGACGTTCTTCATGGAATACCTCGACACCACCATCATCGCGACCGCGCTGCCGCAGATGGCGCACTCCTTCGGCGTCGGACCGAACGAGGTCAGCCTTGGCATGACCGCCTACATGCTGACCCTGGCGGTGTTCATCCCGATCAGCGGCTGGATCGCCGACGGCTTCGGATCGCGCACGGTTTTCGCCGGCGCACTGGTGATCTTCACCGGCGCCTCGGTGCTGTGCGGATTCTCGGTCGGCATCGCCTCGTTCACCGCCGCGCGCGTGCTGCAGGGCGTGGGCGGCGCGATGATGGTTCCGGTCGGGCGCATGATCGTGGTGCGCAACACCGACAAGGCGCGACTGATGCAGGCAATCGCGACGATCACCTGGCCGGCGATCGTGGCGCCGGTGCTCGGGCCGTCGGTCGGCGGCTTCATTACCACATACGCGTCCTGGCACTGGGTGTTCTTCATGAACATCCCCTTCGCGGTCGCCGCGTTCATCGCGATCGTGGCGATCGTGCCGAACCAGCGTGACAGCCGCCGGCGCCCGCTGGATGTGGCCGGTTTCCTGCTGAGCGGTGCGGCGCTGACCATGCTGCTGTACGGAACGGAAATGGCCAGCCACCGCGACGCCAGCGTGGCCCTGGCCGTGGCGCTGATCCTGGCGGGCACGGTGCTGGGGGCGGTCGCGCTGCGCCACATGCGCGCGGCGCGGCATCCGCTGCTTGATCCGTCCGCTCTGCGCGTGCCGACCTTCGCCGTCACCGTGCTGTGGGGATCGGCCACGCGCATCGGCATCGAGGCCGTGCCATACCTGTTGCCCCTGCTGTTCCAGATCGGCTTCGGCGTCTCCGCCTTCACCTCCGGCCTGCTGCTGCTGGCGAGCGCGATCGGCAACCTTGGCATGAAGGCCTTCACCACGCGCATCCTGCGTACCTGCGGCTTTCGCACGGTGACCATCGTCACCAGCACCGTCGCGGCGGTGTTCACCCTGGGTTGCGGATGGCTGGCGCCATCGACGCCGCTGGCGGTCATCCTCGCCGTGCTGTTCGTCTATGGCCTGGCGCGGTCGCTGCAATTCACCACGCTGGGAACGCTGGCCTATGCCGATGTCAGCGACGCCCAGAAAGGACCGGCCGCGACGCTGTGGAGCGTCGCACAGCAGATGACCATCGGCATGGGCATCGCCTTCGGCGCGCTGTGCCTGCGCCTGTCGGCGTCGCTGCATGGCCAGGGCGGGGTCTTCGTGATCGGCGATTTCCGCTGGGCTTTCGCCGCCGCCGCGCTTCTGACCCTGTTTTCCGTCGTGGGATACGCGCGCCTGCCGCGCGATGCCGGACGCGCCATCGGTGGCGGGATGTTGCGCACCGCGGGCCGGTAGCCGGCCCTACAGCACCCGGGCGAGAAAATCCTTGGTGCGCCGCTCGGTCGGCGCGCTGAGCACGCGGCGGGGATGGCCGCGCTCGACGACCAGACCGGCATCCATGAAGGTCAGCTCGTCGCCGACTTCCCGCGCGAAGGCAAGCTCGTGCGTCACCACCATCATCGTCATGCCCGAGCGTGCAAGGTCCTTCATCACCGCGAGGACCTCGCCCACCAGCTCGGGATCGAGCGCCGAGGTCGGCTCATCGAACAGCATCAGCTGCGGGTCCATCGCCAGGGCGCGGGCGATGGCGACGCGTTGCTGCTCGCCGCCGGAAAGCTGGGTGGGGAAATTCGCGTGCTTGGCGCCGAGGCCGACGCGCTCCAGCAGCTCCATCGCGCGGCGCCTCGCCTGATCGGGGCGCACGCGCTTCACGCGGACCGGCGCCTCCGTAATGTTCTGCAGCGCGGTCATGTGGGGGAACAGATTGAACTGCTGGAACACCATGCCGACCTTGGCGCGCATCCGCGCCACGTGGCGTTCCGGCAGCTCGTGCAGCCGGCCCCTGTGTTCCCGGTAGCCGACCAGCTCGCCGCCGACCCATAGCCGGCCGCCGTCGATGCGCTCCAGGTGATTGATGCAGGCCAGGAGGGTGCTTTTGCCCGACCCGGATGGGCCGATGATGCACATGACGCTGCCCGTCGGGACATCGAGGTCGATGCCGCGCAGGATCTCCCGATGGCCGTAACGCTTGGTCAACCCGCGGATCTTGACCATCGGCTCGCTCATGCGCGCGATCAGGCCCGCTGGCGGTAGCGGCGTTCAAGGAAGTGCTGCCCGACCGACAGGATCGACACGATCGCCAGGTACCACAGCGACGCGACGATGAGCAGCGGGATCGTCTCATAGGTGCGCGCGTAGATCAGCTGTGCGGTGTATAGCAGCTCCGACAACGCGATGACGCTGACCAGGGAGGTGTTCTTGACCATCGAGATCACCTCGTTTCCGACGGGCGGGATGATGACCTGCATGGCCTGGGGAAAGACGATGCGCACGAAGATCGTCGCCGGGCGCATGCCCAGCGCGAGCGCCGCCCTGGTCTGGCCGCGCGGCACCGAAACGATGCCGCCGCGAATGACCTCGGCCGTATAGGCGGCCTGGGCGAGCCCGAGGCCCGCGAGGGCGGCGAACATCGGCGTGATGAGTGTGTTGGTGTTTGCGGAGTACAGCACCGGCCCGAACGGGATGCGCAGCGTGATATGCGCGTAGAGCGCGCCGAAATTGTACCAGAAGATCAGCTGCACCAGCACGGGCACGCTGCGAAAGAACCAGATGTAGAGCCAGCTTACGGTGGAAAGCAGCAGGTTGCTGGATAGCCGCATCACCGCGAGCACGGTGCCGATGCCAAGGCCCATGGCCATGGCGATGAGGGTCAGTTCCAGCGTGCGCGACAGGCCGAGAAGGATCTGGCCGTTGAGCATGTATTGGGCCACGACCGGCCATTCGAAGGCCGGATTCGTTGCGACGCTGAACAATGCCAGCGCGGCGATCAACGCGACGACGGCGCTCGCCACCCAGGTCCAAGGGTGGCGCAGCGGCACGATGACATCGGGCGTCGCCGCGTCCGCGGGCGCGGAGGACGCCTCGGTCATGTCACGACGGGCATGTCACGACGGGCATGTCAGGACGGGGTGCCCGTGGGGTTCAACGGCGCAGTCTTGATGGCGCCCTTTTCCAGCCCCCATTTGCTGACGATCTTGCCGTAGGTGCCATCGTCGATCAGATGCTGCACGGCAGCCTGCAGCGGCTTCGCCATGTCCGAATCCTTCGGCATGCCGATGCCGATATAGCTGGTGTCGGTATAGCTGCCGACCACCTTCGTCTTGCCGCCCGACTGGTTGACGAAGTAGCTGACCGCGGTGGAGCCCAGCCAGAACAGATCCACGCGACGGCTCATCAGCGCCTCGGCCGCGCCGTTGCCATCACTGAATGCCAGCGCATTGATCGGCTTCTTCCCGGCGGCGACGCATTTCGGGTCGTAGGCCTGGGCGAACACGAACTCCCGCGATCCCCGTGTGGTGCCGACGGTCAGGCCGCAGATATCGGCCAACGTGTGCACCTGGATATCGGAGGACGCGAGGGCGGCAAATTGCTCGTTCGCGAGCAGCGTGCCGAGCATGGTCAGCACTTTCTCGCGCACGTCGGTGATACCCATCTGGCCGACCGCGGCATCGAACCGCTTGGCCTGCAGCCCGGGGATCAGCGTATCGAAGGTGGTCGGGCGAAGATCGAGATTGAGCCCCAGCACCTGCGTCGCGGCGCGCAGGATGTCGATCTCCCAGCCGACGATCTCACCCTTTTCGTTGCGGAAATCGTCGGGCGGCGAGCCCAGCGCCACCGCGACGGTCAGCGTCTTCGACTTGGCGATGTCGGGGGGCAGCAGCTTGATCAGGTCGGGCTGCGGCGCTTCGGTCGGTATGGGCGTGTCCGGCGCCTGGGCCAAAGCGGGCGCGGCGAGGCCGAGGGTCGCCAGCACGGCGAGGCAGGCGAGGGCGCGCGACAGATGGCTCATGTTGACACCTTGGCGGGCGCGGGTTTGCGCCGATACGCGTTGTGCGGCGGCCGCGCGAGGCCGAGACTGGCGCGCAGTGTACCGTCGCCCTGGTACTCGGTCTGGAACAGGCCGCGCCGCTGCAACTCGGGCACCAGCCACTCGAACGCCTCGTGGGCAGGTTCGGGGAGGAATGGCGGCATGATGTTGAAGCCGTCGCAGGCATAGGCGGTGAACCAGTCCTGCATCAGATCGGCGACATCCGCCGGCGTGCCGACCACGACGTTGTGGCCCGACGCGCCGGCCATGATCTTGTAGAGTCCGCGGATGGTCATCCCCGGCTGGCGTGCGAGCCGTGCGAGCACGTCATGCGCGCTCTTGACCGCGTTGTGGCCGGCGGCCGGCGGGGGCAGCGGACCGTCCAGCGGCAGCGCCGACAGATCACCGAAGGAGGCCGCGAGCATCGGCAGTCCCAGGCGCGGGTGAACCAGGTCCTGCAACTGTTCGAAGCGGTCCTGCGCTTCCTGTCTGGTGCGGCCCATGATCGGCAGGATGCCCGGCATCACCAGCATCGAATCCGGCGATCGCCCCGCCGCTTCGCCATGCGCCTTGACGCTGCTGTAGAAGGCGACGGCATCTTCCCGGGTCTTTTGCGCGGTGTAGATCAGGTCGGCGATGCGCGCGCCGAGGTCCTGGCCCGGCCCGGACGATCCGGCCTGCGCGATCACGGGGTAGCCCTGCAGCGGGCGGGAGATGTTCAGCGGCCCCTTGACCGCGAAGATCTCGCCGCGATGGTTGGGCGTGTGCAGGCGGGCCGGGTCGAAATACCGGCCGCTCGCCTTGTCGCGGATGAAGGCGTCATCCTCCCAGCTGTCCCACAGGCCGAAGACGACATCGACGAATTCCTCGGCGCGGCGGTAGCGCACATCGTGCGCCATGTGTGCCTCGCGGCCGAAATTATAGGCTTCCTGCTCGCTCCACGACGTGACCACGTTCCAGCCGACGCGGCCCAGGCTGATATGGTCCAGCGAGGCGAACTTCCGCGCTATGTGATACGGCTCGTTGTAGGTGGTGGATGCGCTGGCGACGAAGCCCATCCGGTCGGTCACCGCAGCGAGCGCGCCGATCAGGGTCAGCGGCTCGAACACGTCGATGCGGGCGTTGTAGCTCAGCTCGTCCTCGTCCTGGGCGGAGTGGCGCACGGCGATGCCGTCGGCCCAGAACATGAAGTGGATGCTCGCCCGCTCGGCCGCCTGCGCCATCTGCTTCCACAGCCGGATATCGAGCGCGTCGGCCTGCGCCTGCGGCATCCGCCAGCCGGCGGCATGGGCGCCGTTGGCGACGATGTTGAGCCCAAGCCGCATCTGCCTAGGGGCACCCAAATTCGGCGATCCTTCTGCTGCGCTGGCATGTTTGAACCGGTGTCCCGGACCCTAAGACCGTTGTTATCGACGGGTCAAAGCCCTATTCGTCGCTCACTCGTTTCCCTGCGGCCGTGGACGTGCGCCACCGGCGAAGGAGCCAACGCGATGCTGGATGCCGACGACGTGCGGCGCTACGCCGAATTGGGCTACCTGCCCGGGCGGCCCATGCTCAGCGCCGCCGAAACTGCGTTCTTCCGCGCGGGTTGCGAGCGGCATTGCGGGCCGGTGATCGTTGATGGCGCGCGCCGCCAGTCCAGCAACCGGGTCAAGCCCTATCTGCTGTTCCCCTGGGCGGCCGCGCTGGTGCGCCATCCGCGCATCCTCGATTGCGTGGCCGCGCTGATCGGCCCTGACATCATGGTGTTCCACACCACCGTCTGGCTGAAGGAGCCCCGCAGCGAGACCTTCGTGCCCTGGCATCAGGACGCGACGTATTTCGGGCTGGCGCCGTTCGAGCACGTGACGGCCTGGGTGGCGCTGACCAATTCGACGCCTGAGAACGGCTGCGTGCAGATCCTGCCGCGCAGCCACACGGCCGGGCAGCGGCCGCACTTCGACCAGCCCGATCCGAAGGCGATGCTGTCGCGCGGGCAGACCCTGGCCGATCCGATCGACGATGCCGGCGCCGTCGATCTGCCGCTGGCGGCCGGCGAGGTGTCGTTCCACCACACGCTCGCCTATCATCGCTCGGGGATCAACCGCAGCGCCGGGCGGCGCATCGGCATCGGCATCAGCTACATCCCGACGCGGGTGCGCCATGTTGGCCCGACGCGGCTTTCTGCGACGCTGGTGCGTGGTCAGGACGAGTATGGCCATTTCGACCACGAGCCGGCGCCGGTGGCCGACGACGACGAGGCCGCGCGGGCCGCGCACGCCAATTCGATCGGGCGGTTCTGGAAGGCGTCGGAAGGCATTCCGGCGATGGCGATGGCCCACTGAAGGCCCAGGCCGAGGGAGAGCGGATCATGTCGGACGTCACGCCACGCCCGCGTTGCATCGCCACCGTGTCGCTGTCGGGCACACTGCCCGAAAAGCTGGAAGCCGCCGCAACGGTGGGGTTCGACGGGGTGGAGATCTTCGAGAACGATCTGCTGACCCATGACGGCACACCCGCCGAGGTACGCCGCATCGCCGAGGATCTCGGGCTGGCGATCAGCCTGTTCCAGCCGTTCCGCGATTTCGAGGCGATGCCGGAGCCGCAGCGCACCCGCAATCTCGATCGTGCCGAGCGCAAGTTCGACCTGATGGCGGCCCTCGGCACCGATCTGGTGCTGGCGTGCAGCAACGTGCAGCCGGCGGCGCTCGACGATCCGGCGCGTGCCGCTGCCGACCTGCACGAGATGGCTGAACGCGCGGCCAGGCGCGGCCTGCGCGTCGGCTACGAGGCGCTGGCCTGGGGGCGGCACGTCAGGCGATGGCGCGACGCCTGGGCCATCGTGCAGGCGGCGGATCATCCGGCGCTCGGGCTGATCGTGGACAGCTTCCACACGCTGTCGCTGGGCGATGATTTCGCCGGCATCGCCGATCTGCCCGGTGAGCGCATCTTCTTCACGCAGCTCGCCGACGCGCCGCTGATGACCGGCGACGTGCTCAACTGGAGCCGGCATTTCCGTAACTTCCCGTTCCAAGGCGCACTGGACGTAACCGGTTTCCTGCGTGCAGTGCTCGCATCGGGCTATGCAGGCCCGCTGTCGCTGGAGATCTTCAACGATGAGTTCCGTGCCGCGCCCTCCCGGCTGACTGCGCGGGACGGGCTGCGGTCCCTGATCCTGGCGGAAGCCGAGGCGGGCGGGCGGCCGCTGCCAGCACCGCCTGTCTTCGATGGCGTGGAGTTCATCGAGTTCGCCGTCGATGCCCAGGTCGGCGCGACCCTGGCTGCACGGCTCGGGCATCTGGGTTTCCACGCGGCCGGCGAGCACCGATCGAAGGCCGTGTCGCTCTACCGGCAGGGGCGGATCAACCTCGTGCTGAACACCGAGGAGGACAGCGCGGCGGCCGAGCATTTCCAGCTGCACGGTCCGTCGGTCTGCGCCGTGGCGCTGCGCATCGACGACACGGCGCGCGCGCTGGCACGTGCAGACGCGCTGCTCTGCCCGCGCTGGCAGGAGCCGGTGGGTCCGGGGGAGCGCACCATCCCGGCGATCCGCGCACCCGACGGGACGCTGATCTTCCTGGTCGAGCCGGACCCCAGCGGGCGCACCATCTACGACGATGATTTCAACGTAACCGAATCTGCGGATGCGGCCGCGGACCTAACGACGGTGGATCACATCGCGTATGCTCTGCCGCGCGGGCGCATGGATGGGACTTTGCTGTTCTGGCGCGCCGTTTTCGGCTTCACTGCCGAGGCGTTGGTGGAACTGCCCGATCCTTACGGGCTGATCCGCAGTCGCGCGATGGTGAGCCGTGAAGGCAGCATCCGCCTGCCTTTGAACATCAGCGAAAGCCGCGAGACGCAGACCGGCCGTTTCATCTCCGCGTATGCCGGCGCCGGCGTGCACCATATCGCGTTCGGCACGCCGGACATCGTCCGCGCGGTGCAGGATATCTCAGCGCAGGGCGCGCGCATCCTGCCGATCCCGGCGAACTACTACGACGACCTCGCAGCGCGCTACGGCGTGACGGATGAGGAATTGGCGGCGCTGCAGGCGCTGAACCTGCTCTACGACGTGGACCCCGAGGGCACGTTCCGGCATGCCTACACCGACAGCTTCCACGACCGCTTCTTCTTCGAGATCGTGGAGCGCCGCGGCTATCGTGGCTTTGGCGCAGCAAATGCGGGGGTGCGCATGGCTGCACAGGCGCAGCTTCGCCCCAGCGACGACCTGGCGATCCGGATGGCGCTGCTGTAGCCGTTGCCGGCTCGGCTCAGTGCCTCTTGATCAATGGTTGTCGCGCGGCGTGCCCTTGGTCTGCGCGATGCGCTGGTAGTGGACGGCGGGTTCCAGCACGGCACCGGTTTCCAATTGCCCGACCACGCCGCGCTGGATTTCCTGCCACGGCGTCTGGTGTGCCGGATAGGCATAGCCGCCCGCCGCTTCCAGCGCGCGCCGGCGCTCGGCGAGCACCTCATCCGATACCAGAATGTCGGCCGTGCCGCGCCGCAGGTCGATGCGCACGCGGTCATCGGTGCGCAGCAGCGCGAGCCCGCCGCCCACCGCCGCCTCCGGCGAGGCGTTCAAGATGGAGGGCGAGCCTGAGGTGCCCGACTGCCGGCCATCGCCGATGCAGGGCAGGGACGTGATGCCGGCGCGGATCATGTAGACCGGCGCGCGCATGTTCACGACCTCCGCCGCACCCGGGTAGCCGACCGGCCCGGCACCCCGCATGAACAGCACGGTCGCCTCGTCGATCGCCAGCGCCGGATCGTCGATGCGCGCGTGGTAGTCCTCCGGCCCATCGAACACCACGGCGCGGCCCTCGAACGCATCCGGGTCGTCGGGGTTGGACAGGTAGCGGGCGCGGAAGTCGGGTGAGATCACGCTCATCTTCATGATCGCCGAGGAGAACAGGTTGCCCCGCAGCACGCGGAACCCGGCTTTCTCCTTCAGCGGCTTCTCGAACGGGCGGATCACCGCCTCGTTGTCGATCACCGCGTCGCGGCAGTTGTCGCCAATCGTGCGGCCGTTCGCCGTGATCGCGTTCTCGGCGATCAGGCCGTGCCTGATGAGCTGGCCCACCACGGCCGGCACGCCGCCGGCGTGGTAGTAGTCCTCGCCAAGATACTCGCCGGCGGGCTGGAGGTTGACCAGCAGCGGCACGTCCTCGCCATAAGTCTGCCAGTCGTCGATGCTGAGTTCGACGCCGATATGGCGGGCCAGCGCGTTCAGGTGGATGGGGGCGTTGGTGGAGCCGCCGATGGCGGAATTGACCCGGATGGCATTGATGAAGGCATCGCGCGTGAGGATGTCGGACGGCTTGAGGTCCTCGCGCACCATGTCGACGATGCGCAGCCCGGTGCGATAGGCCATTTCCTGCCGGTCGCGATACGGTGCGGGAATCGCCGCCGAACCGGGCAGCTGCATCCCCAGCGCCTCGGCCAGGGAGTTCATCGTCGTCGCCGTGCCCATGGTGTTGCAGTAGCCGGTCGAGGGGGCGGAGGAGGCGACGAGCTTGACGAAGCCGGCATAGTCGATCTCGCCCGCCGCCATCAGCTCGCGCGCCTTCCAGACGATGGTGCCCGAACCGGTTCGCTCCCCGCGGAACCAGCCGTTCAGCATCGGACCGACCGACAGCGCGATGGCAGGGATGTTGACGGTGGCCGCCCCCATCAGGCAGGCGGGCGTGGTCTTGTCGCAGCCGATGGTCAGCACCACGCCGTCAAGTGGATAGCCATACAGCACCTCCACGAGGCACAGATACGCAAGGTTGCGATCGAGGCCGGCGGTGGGGCGCTTGCCGGTTTCCTGGATCGGGTGGACGGGGAATTCGATGGCCAGGCCGCCGGCGTCGCGGATGCCCTCCCGCAGGCGCTTGGCCAGCTCCAGATGGTGGCGGTTGCAGGGCGAGAGGTCGGAACCGGTCTGCGCGATGCCGATGATCGGCCGGTCGCTCTGCAGCTCCTCCTGGCTCAGTCCGAAATTCATGTAGCGCTCCAGATAGAGCGCCGTCATGTCCGGATTGTGCGGATTGTCGAACCATGCGCGGGAGCGCAGGCGGGGCGGCACGCCGGGCGTTGCCGTGGCGGGAAGCTGATCCATGCGGGTTGTCTCCTGTCTGGCCATGGCGACTTCGCCGGGCCGTGCCCTGTGCCGCAGGCGGCGGAGCATGGCACGTTCTCCATCGCCTTGACAAAGCCGGGGGTGTACCGGCTTCTGCCGAGACGGCAAACAAGGATCGCAAGGCGATCGCCGATCGATGGGGAAACCGCCGCCCGCGCGGCGCCGGGGGAGTTCCAGGAATGAACGTGTCACGTCGCCGCCTGCTGACCGGCGGCTCCGTCGCCATCGCTGGCGGCCTGGTTTCGGCACCGCGTGTCGCGCGGGCGCAGCAGCCGCAGTTCAGCTACAAATACGCCAACAACCTGCCCGACACGCACCCGATGAACATCCGCGCGCGGGAGATGGCGGCGGCGATCAAAAGCGAAACCGACGGGCGCTTCGTGCTCACGATCTTCCCCAACAGCCAGCTCGGGTCGGACACCGACACGCTCAGCCAGCTGCGGTCGGGCGGCGTCCAGATGTTCACCCTGTCGGGACTGATCCTGTCCACGCTGGTGCCGGCCGCCTCGATCAATGGCATCGGCTTCGCCTTCCCCGATTACCCGACGGTCTGGAAGGCGATGGACGGCGAGCTCGGCGCCTATGTGCGGCAGAAGATCGCGAAGGCCAATCTGGTTGCGATGGAGAAGATCTGGGACAACGGCTTCCGCCAGATGACCACGTCCACGAAACCGATCGTCGTCCCCGCCGACCTGTCCGGCATGAAGCTTCGCGTGCCGCCTTCGCCGCTCTGGACCTCGATGTTCGAGGCTCTGGGCGCGGCGCCGACCTCGATCAATTTCAACGAGGTCTATTCGGCGCTGCAGACGAAGCTGGTGGACGGCCAGGAGAACCCGCTGGCGGTCATCTCGGTCGCGAAGCTGTACGAGGTGCAGAAATACTGCTCGCTGACCAACCACATGTGGGACGGGTTCTGGTTCCTGGTGAACCGCCGCGCGTGGGAGGCGCTGCCCGAGGATATCCGCACGATCGTGGCGAAGAACATCAACGCCGCCGGGTTGAAGGAGCGGGTGGATACCGAAAAGCTCAATTCCAACCTGCAACAGTCACTGGCGGCAAAGGGCATGGTGTTCAATCAGCCGGATCCCAAGCCGTTCCGTGACAAGCTCCGTCAGGCAAAGTTCTACACCGAGTGGAAAGGCAAATACGGCGATGAGGCGTGGGCACTGCTGGAGAAGTCGGTCGGCACGCTGACCTGACCCGGCAGCGCCGACGCGCGCGGAGGCAGCACATGGACGCGGCACCCAAGGGCGGCATCGTGCCGATATCGAAGCGGGTGATGAACCTGGCGCATCTGATGCGCCAATGCGCGCGCCGCTTTCCGGATGAGATCGGGGTGGTCTGGGGCGATGCGCACTGGACATGGGCAACGCTGGACCGGCGTGTCGATGCGATGGCGGCGGCGCTGGCTGCCCGCGGTGTCGGCAAGGGCGACCGCGTGCTGGTGCAGTCGAAGAACTGCAACCAGATGTTCGAGGCGATGTTCGCCTGCTTCCGCCTGGGTGCGGTGTATGTGCCGACGAATTTCCGCCAGACCCCCGACGAAGTCGCCTATCTGGGACAGGCGAGCGGGGCGAGCGCCATGATCTGCCACCGGGCCTTCCCAGGGCACGCCGCCGCGGTGCGAGCGACGGTGCCGGGTATCCGCTTCGTCCTGTCCATCGGCGCATCCGATTTTGGCGAGGACTACGACGCCGTGGTCGCCCGGCACGATGGTCAGGCGATGGCGACGCGGGCGGTCGAGCACGACGACCCGTGCTGGTTCTTCTTCACCTCCGGCACCACGGGGCGGCCGAAGGCGGCGGTGCTGACGCATGGGCAGATGGCGTTCGTCGTGAACAACCATCTGGCCGACCTGATGCCCGGCACGACGCATCGCGATGCGTCGCTGGTTGTGGCGCCGCTGTCGCACGGCGCGGGCATCCACCAGCTCGTGCAGGTGGCACGCGGGGTCAAGACGATCCTGCTCGCCAGCGACCGCTTCGACATCGACGAGGCCTGGTCGCTGATCGAAGCCTGGCGCGTGACCAACATCTTCACCGTGCCGACAATCGTGAAGCTGATGACCGAGCATCCGGCCATCGACCAGCACGACCATTCGTCACTGCGCTACGTGATCTACGCCGGCGCACCGATGTATCGGGAAGACCAGAAATTCGCGTTGGCGAAGCTGGGGCAGGTGATGGTCCAGTATTTCGGACTGGGCGAGGTCACCGGCAACATCACCGTCCTGCCGCCCGATCTGCATGACCCCGAGGACGGCCCGGGCGCCCGCATCGGCACCTGCGGCTATGAGCGGACCGGCATGCAGGTTTCGATCCAGGACGACACCGGGCGGGAGTTGGGGCCGGGCGAAACCGGAGAAATCTGCGTCTGCGGCGTGGCGGTTTTCGCCGGTTACTACGACAACCCCGAGGCCAACGCGAAGGCGTTCCGCGACGGCTGGTTCCGCACCGGCGACCTTGGACACATGGACGCCGAGGGTTTTCTCTACATCACCGGGCGTGCGTCGGACATGTACATCTCCGGCGGATCGAACGTGTATCCGCGCGAGATCGAGGAGAAGGTGCTCAGGCACCCGGATGTGGCCGAGGTGGCGATCCTGGGCGTGCCCGACCGTGTCTGGGGCGAGGTCGGTGTCGCCGTCTGCGTCCGGCGGGGCGATGGGCTGGACGAAAGTGCTTTGCTCGCATGGCTCGAAGGACAGGTGCCACGCTACAAGATGCCCAGACGCGTTTTCTTCTGGGAGGAGTTGCCGAAATCGGGCTACGGCAAGATCACCAAGAAGATCATCCGCGCCGAGTTGGAGCAGCGCGGCTGCCTCGGGCCGTGACCGGCGCCGCACCTGTCGTCCGCCAGCCTGGACCGCCGCGCCCGGAACGTGTGATGGCGGTACCGGCCGGTGCGCTCCCGGTCGATGCGATGCTGCCGGCGGGCGGGCGGCTGCTGGATGCGCTGGCGGCCTTGCTGGCGGCGGTACCGGCCGAGGCGGCCTGCCTGACGCTGGAGGGCGGGGCCTTCGGACCGTTCGCCTACGTCATCCCCGCGCTGGCGCCCGACGCCTCCCACGCGGCGTTCTACAGCGGGACGTTCCGCCCGCCCGGCGCGACGCGGGTCGAGGCCGGCGCGGTCACGCTCGGGCTGCGTGACGGCAAGCCCTTCTTCCATTGTCACGCGCTGTGGACCGAGGCGGATGGCAGACGTGGCTGCGGCCATGTGCTTCCGGATGAAACCATGATCCAGCGGCCGATCCGCGCGCATGGTGCGGCTGTCGTGGGCGCGCGCTTCGTGGTCTGCCCGGATGCCGAAACGGGATTCAGCCTGTTCATGCCGCAGGCGACCGGCACCGCCCCGCCTGCCGCGGCCCATCCGGCGCTGGCGATCCGGCTGGCGCCGGACCAGGACCTGATCGGCGCGCTGGAAGCAACCGGCCGGGCCGCGGGATTCGCCCGCGCGGTGGTCCGGGGCGGGGTGGCAAGCGTAGTGGGCGCCCGCTTCGTGGATGCGCCGCCGGTGCCGGGCTTTGCGACCGAGATGCTGGTCCGGCGGGGTGCGGTGCGTTGCCGGGATACCGCCGGCGCGGCGACCGCGCTCGATATCGCGATCGTCGATCTGCATGGCACGATCGGCGAAGGCCGGCTGTCGGCGGGCGACAACTCGGTGCTGATGACGTTCGAAGGCGTGCTGGAGCAGGCCTGATCGGCCCTGCTAAGCTGGAGGCATGGACATGACCGCCAAACCGATCAGCCGCTTTCCTGTACCCGAACTGGGCGACCTGCCCGAGGATATCCGCACCCGGCTTCTGGGCGTGCAGGAGAAGGCCGGCTTCGTGCCCAACGTCTTTCTGGCGCTGGCGCATCGGCCCGACGAGTTCCGCGCCTTCTTCGCCTATCACGACGCGCTGATGGAGCGCGACAGCGGGCTGACGAAGGCGGAACGGGAGATGATCGTGGTGGCGACCAGCGCTGCCAACCAGTGCCAGTATTGCGTGGTGGCGCATGGCGCCATCCTGCGCATCCGGGCGCGTGATCCACTGATCGCCGACCAGGTGGCGACCAATTACCGCAAGGCGGACATCACCGACCGCCAGCGTGCCATGCTGGACTTCGCTATGAAGGTCTCGCGCAGTGCCGAGACGGTCGAGGAAGCCGATCTTGCCGTGCTGGCGCAGCACGGCTTCGACCGGGAGGACGCCTGGGACATCGGTGCCATCAGCGCCTTCTTCGCGCTGTCCAACCGATTCGCCAACATGGTAAGCCTGCGGCCGAACGAGGCGTTCTACATGATGGGACGCGTGGCGAAGCCGTAGCGGACGATCGGCCGCAGCCGGCGCCCCGACCCGCTGCCCGCAGGCCGGAGAGGGTCGCTCGTTCAAATGGTTTAGTCGAAACGATGCTGGGTCAAGCCAGGCTGGCGAGCACGCGGTCCACCATCACCCCCGACTGGCCGAGATAGTTTGCTGGATCGCAGAGTTTGGCGAGCGCCGCGCGATCCAGGTGCCGGGTGATCTCGGGCGTCTCGGACAGCAGGTCGAGCAGCGGTCGGTTCTGCTGCAGTGCCATGCGGCAGATGTCATAGACCAAGTCGTGCGCGTACTCGCGGCCGATATGGGGCCCCAGCCCCATCATCACCGCCTCGGACATAACCAGCCCGTTGGTGATGTCGAGATTGGCGCGCATCCGTGCGGCATCGACCTCGATGCCCTCCAGCACGAAGCGGGTCTGCTTCAAGGCACCGGCGAGCAGGCAGAAGGCTTCCGGCAGCACGATCCACTCGATCTCCCACGGGCCGGTGGAGCGTTCATGGTCGGCGACCATCGCATCCATCAGCGCCGCGGCGTGCTGGCGCAGCACCGAGATGCCGGCATGGATGTAGCAGCTGGAAATCGGGTTGCGCTTCTGCGGCATGGTGCTGCTGGACCCGCGGCCGGGTGCGAAGGGCTCATAAACCTCGGCCACCTCGGTCTGCATCATCAGCTTGATGTCCATCGAGACCTTGCCCAGCGTGCCGCCGACCAGACCCAGGAAGCAGCCGACCTCGGCGATCGTGTCGCGCACCGTGTGCCAGGCGATCAGCGGCTGCGCGAGGCCCAGCTCCTCCATCAACCCGGCCTGGGTTTCCATCGCCCCGCGTTCGAGCGAGGCGAGGGTGCCGGCCGCCCCGGCGAATTCGCCCATCAGCACCCGCGGACGCAGTTGCGCCAGCCGTTCGCGGTGGCGCTCGATGGCGGCGAGGAGGCCCGCCATCTTGTAGCCGAAGGTCACCGGCACCGCCTGCTGCAGGTTGCTGCGCCCGACCATCGGCGTGTCCCGGTGGCGCTTGGCGAGTGTTGCAAGTGCGACCGAGATTCCGATCAGGTCGGCCTCGACCAGTGCCAGCGCCTCACGGATCTGCAGCACCGTGGCGGTGTCGGTGATGTCCTGCGTGGTCGCACCCCAGTGGCAGTACTCGCCCAGCTTGTCGCGGCACAGCGCGTTGATCTGCGACACCACGCCCAGGACGGGGTAGCCGATACGCTCGGTCTGGGTGCGCAGCTTGGCCATGTCGATCTTGTCGAGCACGCAGTTCGCGACGATCTCATCGGCCGCTTCCTGTGGGATGATTCCCAGGCGTCCCTGCACTCGCGCCAGCGCAGCCTCGAACGCGAGATAGTGGCGGGTGCGGTTCTCGTCCGACCAGATGGCGCGCATCGCGTCGGTGCTGAAGATGTTGCCGAAGATGGCGGAGTCGATGATCGAGGAGGGCATGATGCTGACCTTCCGGATGGGTGCGCGAGGCGCCGTCTTAGCACGAAGTGCCGCTTCGGCCGTCCCCCAGGGATCAGGCCCTGGTGGTGGCAAGTGCCGCCTGCACCCGGTTCCGTCCGGCCAATCTGGCAAAACTGGCCCTGACGCGGCCGCGATCGTTGGGATGAACCAGTTCGAGGGCGCCCCTGCCAAGCAGGTCGGCGGGCGCGTAGCCGAGCGTCTCGCGGGCGGCGGCGCGTGAGACGCAGGTCCGGCGGCGGGGGCACCACCTCGAATGATGACGTCGGCCGCGTTCTCGACCATCAGGCGATACTGGGCGACCTGCGCTACCAGCGCACCGACCTGATCCAGCGCGTCACCGTTATCGTCCCTGGTGGGCGACGCGTCCTGCGAGGTCGAGACAAGGCCGCTCTCTGGAAATCGGCGGCATTTGCAGAGGAGGAAGGGCGGACGCCTGCGGGTGAACAAGCGCTTGCGGTCCGCCTGAGACAGGGTTCCCAGGTCGTAGGGCTTGCGCTAAGACGTTTGCCCCTCGGGAGGGATGGCCGAGTGGTTTAAGGCGCACGCTTGGAAAGCGTGTGTGCGTTAACGCGTACCGTGGGTTCGAATCCCACTCCCTCCGCCACTTCAGTCCCTGCGTTGGGCATGCTGCCTACGCCCCGTTCGCCACCAGCATCCGGAGCAGCCGGGACTTCGATCCCGTGATCCGAACCTCGCCTTCCGCGATCTCGACGCGCTGGGCGCGCACGCAAATATGGTTGCGTCGGGGGGCGCCGTATTCCCGCCGTACGCGCTGGCGCGCGGTGCAGTTCGCTTGCTTTCGTGACGAACGCCGCCGTGATGCGATCGTTCTGACCGGAACCGATCGGAGCCGAGCGGCGCCAGCGACCCGGCTTTAACGGATTGTCAGTGTTGGTGGCGTGATGATCGGGTTGCCGGCTGCGGTGTCGCCCGCGGGCAGCGTGCGCCTCCGGCGCCTTTCCCTTCCCGGGGCAAACACGCCCCGGATCATCTCACGCGATGCCGCAGGGCGGCCCGATGGAAAATCCTTCGACGCGATCCATTCCCCTGGCGCCGGAGCAGTCCCGACATGCCGGAGACCACCGAAGCGCAGGCGCTCGATCATGCCGGCGGCAGCGGCGCCGTCGCCCTGTTCGCCGGACCGCCCGCGCTCGACCTCTACCACGGCGCCAAGCGCCTGATCGACGCCCTCCTCGCCATTCCCCTGCTGCTCGCCCTCGCCCCGCTGCTGCTCGCCCTCGCGCTGCTCTGCCGTCGCGACGGCGGGCCCGCCATCTATGGCCATCCGCGCATCGGCCGGCACGGACGGCCGTTCCGCTGCCTCAAGTTCCGCAGCATGACCACCAGCGCCGACGCCGTGCTGGCCCGCCACCTCGCCGCCAACCCGCAGGCCCACGCCGAGTGGCAGGCAACCCGCAAGCTCGCCGACGATCCCCGCATCACCCCGCTCGGCCGCTTCCTGCGCGCCTCCAGCCTCGACGAGCTGCCGCAGCTTTTCAACGTCCTGCGCGGCGAAATGAGCCTGGTCGGACCGCGGCCCGTCGTGCAGGCCGAACTCGATCGCTTCTATCACCCGCGCGCCGCCGCCGCCTATCTCTCGGTCCGCCCCGGCATCACCGGACTATGGCAGGTCAGCGGCCGCAGCGACCTCGACTACGCAAGGCGCGTCGCACTCGACACCGCCTATGTCCGCGATGCCTCCCCGGTCCTCGATGCACGCATCCTGCTCCGCACCGTCCTCGTCGTCCTGCGCCAACAGGGCGCCCGGTAACGCACGCGGCGGGCAGACCGTCGTCCTGATGCGTCGCGGCCCGATGCGTCACGGCCCGGCGCGTCACGGTGGGAGCCGGATAATGCCGGCCGCCGTGCCCTCGGGCGGATGGTGACGGGCCGTTGCAGTCGCAAAGCAGCGCGTTAGGCATAGGCGACGCGGGGCGATATGGCGCCGACCTGGCGCGACGCCCGTTGCAGGCGGGGACCGATGACACGCCGATGCGTGTGATCCACATCGCCAAGCATTGCAGCTACGCCAACGGCAATGTTCATGTAGCAGTCGATTTGGCCTGCATGCAGGCGCGCGCGGGCTACACGGTGGCCTTCGTCAGCGGCGGTGGCACCTTCGTTGAGATGCTCCAGCAGCATGGCGTGCGGCATGTCACGCTCCGACAGGATCAGCGTCGGCCGCTGACCTTCGTGACCGCCCTGATCGGCCTGCTGCGCCTCAGCCGGGAGCTTCGGCCAGCGATCTTCCATGCCCATATGATGGGCGGCGCAGTGATCGGCTACCTGGCATCGCTTCTAACGGGCGCGAAGCTGGTGACCACCGTGCACAACTCGTTCGATCCGCACTCATTCCTGATGCGGCTCGGCCACCGTGCGGTCTCCGTCAGTCGCGCCGAGAGGTCCCATCTGATCGAGCGCGGCTACAAGCCCGCGCGACTTTCGGTGGTGTGGAACGCTCCCGCGAACTCACCTCGCGGGAGCTTCATGCGCAACGGCCACGACGTCGCGCTGAAACGGCCCTGCGTCGTGGCAGCATGCGCGCTGCATCGGCGCAAAGGCGTCTTCGACCTGATCGACGCCTTCGCAACGTTGCGGACCGATTTTCCCGAATGGCGACTGTACATCGCCGGAGAGGGCCCCGACGAGGCGTCGCTTCAGGCCCGCAGTGCCGCCCTTGGCGTCGCCGACAGGGTGACGTTCCTGGGCTTCGTGCCGGATCCCTGGCCGCTCTATCAGCAGTCCGACATCTTCGTGCTGGCGTCCTATGCAGACCCCGGCAGCTTGTCGATCGGCGAGGCGCGGGCCGCCGGCTGTGCCATCATCGGGACGGCGGTGGGGGGCACGACGGAAATGCTCGACCACGGCGCCGCCGGCCGACTGGTGGCGCCCGGCGCGCCGCAGCAGTTGGCCGAGGCGCTGTGCGCACTGATGCAGGACCCTGCAGCCAGGGCCTCGTTGCGGGCGGCGGCATTGCACGGCGCGGAGATATTTGATGCCGGTCGGCTGGTGCGGGACTATGAGCAGGTGTACCGCGACGCGCTATGCGGATAGGGCGTGCCTGATCCGGTAGCGCGGCTAACGCACGATACGATCGCTCTGTCTCGTATCCGGTGGCGGTGAAGTCGTTTGCGCATCCGTCGTGTTGATGCGGACGAACAAACCGACGCCGGTCAGGAAGGGAATGCGCCAGCCTCATGGCACCAGCGCATCCTTGCTCATGCGGATGAGAACCCGTACGCCGGCCACCGCATTGGCTGGGGCGTAAGGATCCGGTGCGTCGTCGAGTAGGCGGATAGGGGAGATGACTGCTACGGCGGCATCAGGCGAGGGCGGCCACGGCGCCTGCTATCGCATCACCCATCGCGCTGGTGGTGGCATTGCCCCCGAGATCAGGAGTCAGAGTGCGACCGTCCGCGATCACGCGATCCATTGCTGCCCCAATAAGCGACGCGGCCCTGACAGCGGCATGGTTCTGCTGCCGCCGACCCAGCCAGTCGAGCAGCATCTGGCCCGATACGACCATCGCGTAGGGATTGGCGATGCCGCGCCCCGCGATGTCGGGCGCCGAGCCGTGCGTCGCTTGCGCCATCGCATGATCCGGTCCCGCCGACAGTCCCGGCGCAAGGCCAAGGCCGCCGACCAGGCCGGCCGCCTCGTCGCTCAGGATGTCGCCAAACATGTTCGTCGTGACCACGACGTCGTAGCGTTGCGGTGTCATGACCAGGCGCATCGCGAAGGTGTCCACGATCGCCTCGTCATAGGTCACGTCGGGGTATTCCTGTGCCAGCTTGCGGCATTCCTCGGCGAACATCCCGCAGCCGAGCTTGAACACGGTGTCCTTGTGTATCGCCGTCAGATGCTTCCGGCGCGTGCGCGCCAACTCAAATGCGGCACGCGCCACTTTCGATGAGCCTTTCCGCGTGATGACTCGCACCGAGATCGTGACATCCTCGGTCGGCCGAAATTCGCCGCAGCCGGCCACCACGTTGCGGTCCGGCTGGAAGCCCTCGTTGTTCTCCCGCACGATGACGAGATCGACGCCCTGGTGCACTGAAGGCAGCGTCGGGTATGACTTCACCGGCCGAATATTGGCGAACAGGTCGAAATGCTTGCGCAGGATCGGGTGCGGATTGACCGCCTCCGGCCGCTTCGGATAGGCCATGTGGCCGATCGGCCCAAGAATCCAGCCATCCAGCGCGTGCAGCCGTTCCAGCGTGTCGGCTGGCATCGTGGTGCCCAGAGTATCCAGCGCCTGACGGCCGATCGGCACCGGCACCCACTCGATCGCGACATCCGCCGCCACCGCCGCGGCGCGTAGCACCTTCACGGCTTCGGGGACGACCTCGTGGCCAATATCATCGCCATTCAGAACGCCGATCTTCATGTCGAGACTCTCCAGTTGCGCACTACCGATGCATCATGGCGACAGGATTTCCAAACTCTGGCCGTTGGTCCGCGGACCGAAGCCGCCGACGCCGATGACGATCGCCAGCATCGCCGCCGCGATCATCACGAACACGCCGGGCGGCCCGAACGTCGCCAGCAGGCTGGCGACCCAGTAGCCGACGAAGATCGAGCTGATCCGGCTCCAGGAAAACGTGAAGCCGACCGCGCGCGCGCGGATCCGCGTCGGGAAAAGCTCCGCCGCGTAGGGGTGGAAGATCGCGATCATCCAGTTGTTGGAGAGCGCAATGACCGCGCCGCTCACCACCACCGCAGCGGCGCTGTGTGCGTTGGCGAATACCGTGCCGGCCGCCGCGATCGCCAGCGCGGATCCGACGAGCTGCCATTTCCGTTCGATTTTCTCGGCGAAGAACGCGGCGCAGGCCGCACCCACCGGCGCCAGCAGCACGATGGTCGCCGTGTAGTACAGCGAGTGAACGACGGTGAAGCCCTGCTTGACCAGCAGCACCGGCACGAAACTGGTGAACCCAAACACCGCGATCGTCTGGCAGAATTGGAAGATCGAGATGACGATAGTGCGCGGCAGGTAGAAGGCGGAGAACATCTCCGCCCAGCGCCCGGTGTTCGCGGCCGGATCCGGTACGCTGCCGGCCGGCGGCGGCAGCGGGCGGCCAAGCTCGGCGACCACGCGATCTTCGATGGCCGAAACCACGGCGTCCGCCTCCACGAAGCGTCCCTGGGTTTCCAGCCAGCGCGGCGACTCCGGCAGGCCGCGCTGGATCCACAGCACGAGAACACCGCCGATCGCGCCGATCGCGACGACGATGCGCCAGCCGTCGATCCCGAACGGCGCGATGGGTACCAGCGCGGCGGCAAGAAACGCGGCGATCGGAATGGCCGACAGGATGAAGATGAAAGCCCCGGCCATGTAGCGGCCGCGCGTCGCGCGTGGCGTCAACTCGGTGATGTAGCTGTCATTGTTGATCAGCTGCATGCCCACCGCTAGACCAGCGATGAATCGGGCTACGTTGATCGCCAACGGGTCGCTCAGGAATGCGATCGACAGTTGCGCCAGCGAATAGACGACCATGGACTGAACGAAGATCGCACGGCGGCCCAGCCGGTCGGAGATGAAGCTGAACACCGTGGCGCTGATGAACATACCGAGGAAGAACGAGGCCAGGAAACTTGCGAACAGATGCGGGTCGAACAGGCTTCCGGATCCCAGGGAATAGACGCCCGCCTTGACCAGGCCGAGCACGATGAAACCGGGCATGAACAGTTCATAGAACTCGAACCACCCGCCGGAGGCGATGCGTGCGACCAGCCCGACCAGATAGCGGGAGGGCGGCAAGCGGTCGACGCGCGACAGGATCGTGTGGCGCGATTCCTGGGTTTCACCCACATGCTGTTCCAAGATCGGTTCCCTCGTCTTTTTTGTTGTTTCGTCTGCAGTATGGCGCCGTTGTTGCGGTGTCTGGGCGACGGTCAGCTGCTACGCACGGCCCGCCGCCGCGACCGTCGCGACATCGTCGAGTTCGTCGATTCGCCAGCACAATTCCAACAGGTGCCGCGTGCCGGCTTGACCCAGATTCGGCTCGGCGAGACCGCGGAATTTTGCGTCCAGATCCGCATCCGTCATCGGGCGTGCCAGGCTGCCGATCGCATGCTCGATCCGCTTCTCGAACACGCGGCCATCGGTCAACATCACCGTCACGATTGCCGCATCGGGCGCGAGCGCCGGGTCCACAGTGGCCGCAACGCGCCCGCGCAGGTCCACTACCGCCGGGTTGCGCACCGCCGCATCGCTGAACTGCTGCTCGCCGCCGTCGCCTTCGATCAGCGCGATGGCGGCAGCATGGAAGACGCTGAACTTGCCTTCCAGCCCTGTCTGCGGCGCGGGCTTGCCGGTCAGCTCGAGCACGAGCGGATGCACGCGCAGCGCCACCAATTCGATCGACGTGGCCTCGACCCCGTCGTGCCGGCGCAGTTGCACGCAGGCGTCGATCACCGGATGGATCACGATGCCGCAGGCGAAGGGCTTCTAGGTGTTGGCCAGAATCTCGTAGTGCGCGCCAAGGCCGTCCGTGATCTCCGCCGTGTCGTGATGCGTGCTCAGCACGTTCAGCCAGCCACGCTTAGCCTCTAGCCCCCTGGCTGAGCTGGTGTAGCCGCGCTCCGCAAGCAGGGCGGCCGTCATGCCGTTCTGTGCGGCGCGGCCGGGATGGAAGCTCTTGGTCATGCTGCCGAACATCTCGCGCAGGCCGACCGGCTGGCTGGCCGCCAGCCCGAACGCCCAGGCCATGCGTTGGGGGTCGAGTCTGAGCAGCTTGGCGACCGCGGCCGCCGCCCCGAAAACGCCGGCCGTGCCGGTGATGTGCCAGCCGATATCGTAATGAGCCGGAAAGACCGCATTGCCGATCCGGCATTCGACTTCCACCCCCAGCACGAGCGCATTGATGAAGTCCGCCCCACGCACCGGGCGGTGCTCGGCGAACGCCAGAAGTGCGCTGGCCACCGGCCCTGCCGGGTGAATTACCGTGCGCAAATGCGTGTCGTCGAAATCGAAGACGTGCGAGCTGATGCCGTTGATCAGGGCGGCGTGGAGCGCGTCGAGCCGATCACCGCGGCCGAGTACACTGGCGTGACCCGGGCCCGAGAAAGGCGTCAGCGCGGCGAGCGCGATGTCCACCGTCTCATGCCTGGCGCCCCCCACGGCACAGCCGACCCAGTTCAGGAAGGTGCGTGTCGCCTCCTTGCGCACCGGGGCGTCGAGGGCCTCGGGTGTTGCGGCGGCGACATAAGACGCCAGCGCCTCGGTCACCATCTCGGGGATCGCGCCGCTCGGCTCCTGGTCCATTCTGCTCCCTCGTCCGCTGTGGGCGGTTGAGCCCAAGGATTGCCGATTGTCGGCAATCCTGCAATATGCAAAAATTCCCTGCGACGCCGACGCGTGCTTTACAAGGCAATTCGTGGACGCTCCCCTGACCCAGCTCGAGATCCTGCAGACCCGTTCGGTCGCCGACCTCGTGCGCCAGGAGATTCTCCGTCTGATCACCACCGGCCAGCTGACTGGCGGGGACAAGCTGAACGAGCTCGCCTTCGCCCAGCACTTCCGGATCAGCCGCGCGCCGATCCGTGAGGCGTTCCGGGCGCTGGAAGAGGCTGGCATGGTGAAGCTCGAGAAGAATCGTGGTGTTTACGTTCGCGAGGTCGCCGAGCCCGAAGCGCGGGAACTTTATGAGCTTCGCGCCACCCTCGACGAAATGGCCGGCCGGCAACTGGCGCCGCGGATCACCGACGCCGAGCTTGCGGAGCTGGGCGACCATCTGCGCCGGCTGGCCGATGCCGCATCGCGCGGCGACATGGCGCAGTATTTCCCGATGAACATCGCCTTTCACGACAGGATCGTGCAAATGGTCGGCAATGCAACGCTCCTCGAATTCTACCGCAAGGTGATCGACCGGATGCATCTGATGCGCCGACAGAACTTCTCCGTGGCACTGGGCAGTGCGGCATCGCAGGTCGAGCATCACGCGATCGTAGAGGCGCTTTCGACCCGGGACCGGGAGCGCGCAGGCGCGGCCATGCGTGCGCACGTGGCGAATGGCTATAGCCGGCTTATCGCCGTGCTCCGCGCGTAGCACCGCAAGGGTCGATAGTCGGAACCATAAAGGCCATGGCTGGTGCGAATGTTTCGGCTCATCGGTCGCGACCTGCAGGTTCGATTGTCTGCTGCTCGCGCGGCGTTGGGCGCACTGCATGACGCGGCACCGGTTCCGCGTGCTTGAAAGCGCAGCCTGCCGCCGTCGTCGCTGCGCGCTGTCTGGTCGGCGGCAAACCGGGCCGTGATGGCGGTTTCAACGAAGTGGGGAACAAAGCATTTGTTTCGCGTGCGCAGGTTCCTGCTGCTCGCGATGCTCATCGCGCTGCGCGAGCAGATCGACCAGACCATCGCTGCGATTTCCACGCCGACGACCATTGTCTCCTGATACCGTGGGGGTGCGCGCTCATCGGCTGCCCGTGCAATGGTGCCTGGTGAAGCCGTGTTTCGCCTCCGAAGTGGGCGGTGCAAAGCTGGCAGCCATCGGGAGTAACCAACGTCATGAAAGTCGCGCGTCCGTCGACTGCGCTATGCCTTGTCGGGCTGCTGCTCGTCGCTCTGTCGGCGCCTGTCCGCGCGCAGGACAACCCGGCGCTCTACCAGGCCACCGCCGTCGTCACCGGCACGGACATGCGCCAGCGTCCGCTGGGCTTCGCCGAGTGCCTGACCGAGGTGCTGGTCAAGGTCTCCGGTGCGCCGCGCCTGCGCGACGACCCGCGCGTGGCGGCACTTGCCGAGCACGCCGACACGCTGATCGACACGTTCAGCTACGTCGATCCCCGTGCCTGGATCCGGCACAAGGACGACCAGGGCACCTACGACAGGTCTTACGAGCTGACGGTGCGATTCAAGCCCGCGAAGATCGACGCCGCGTTGGCGACGCTCGGCGCGGCGCCCTGGCGCGGCCCACGCCCATTGCTCACGCCGGTGATTATCGTCCGCCTCAACGAGACACCTTATCTGTTGTCGATCGACACGCCGCGCGGTGTGGCGATGCGGGAGACCATTGTGCGGATCGCGGCCGAGAACGGGCTCGGCGTCCACTTCCCCACCGAGGACGACCTGGCCGCCTGGGGCATCCAGCTGATCGGGCCGCCCGCGCCGCTTGGCGCCCCGCCCGCTGGGCAAGTCCTGGTGACTGGGTCGCTGAATTGGGATCTGCAGGCCGTCGGCTGGGTCGGCACTTGGCAGATGCGCAAGGACGGCGTCGAGCACGACTGGAAGATCAGCGGCGTGGGATTCGACGATGCCTTCGCGAGCATGATTCGTGGCGCCGTCATGCTCATCCACGGCACCGGGACGCCGGAACGTCCATCTCCCTGATGGCGGTCCCACCGCGAACTGGACTGGCATCGACGCCAAACGCGGTCCAATGATCGCCTGCGTGCTGCGTGCACTTTGGGTCGCGCGGAGACCAATTCGATAAGGCCGGCCCCGACCTTCACGATCAGGGACCTGACGGGCTACGCGGGTTCGTTCAGTGAGATCGTGCTGAATGTCACTTGGGAGCGGCTGCCGCCTACCCAATCCGGCATGCTCGACCTGACGCCGATCACCCGTCATGCAACCCGATAAGCTTCAGCGGCACATGACATCGTTGCAGCCGCGCCACGGTCTCGCGTGTACGCCGATCTCCGGTCACCACCTCCGAGACATACGACACCACCCGCTTCGGAAGCGCCCGTCGCCAGTCGGCTTGAACCCGCTTTAGCGGACGCGCCAGAATTTGTGCGCCTGGATAGCCAGCCGCCACTCGGGGTTGGCGAGGCAATAGGCCACGGCAGCCCGCGTGTTTTCATCGAGGCGGCCCGGGGCATCCATCGGCGACAGCCACCGATGCGTTGCCCGGAACCTCTGAAGATCCCCCGGAGCGATGCCGTCCTGGGGATAGACGAGCTTCACCTCGTCCGCTTCGTGCAGCACCAGCGGTGCGCCCGCCTTGGGCGAGCAGCAGACCCAATCGAGGTGACACCGGATCGGCTGGGTGCCGTTGGTCTCGACAGCCAGGGAGAAGCCACGCCTGCGCAGAGCCGCCGCCAACTCGGCGTCGAGCTGCAGCATGGGCTCGCCGCCGGTCAGCACGCAGAAGCGACCGTGCTCGGCCGGCCAGAGCGCGGCCGCCGCCTCGGCCAACTCGGCCGCCCCATAGCGCACGCCGCCGAGGAAATCGGTATCGCAGAAGCGACATGTCGCCGTTGCACGATCGTCCTCGCGACCCGACCAGAGATTGCACCCGGCGAAGCGGATGAAGACGGCGGTTCGCCCGATATTGGCGCCCTCGCCCTGCTGGGTCAGGAAGATCTCCTTCACGGTGTAGGACAAAGGCGGACTCCGGATTTCGGCCGCGACGCGGAAACGGGCGCTTGATACGCAACGGCGGCGGGTACCGCCAGTGCCGGTTCGCCGGTCGTCCCGGCGTCAGCCCTGATGCACCTCGATGAGGGTGTCGGACGGCCGGTGATCGGCGAGCGTCAGCACGGCACGGCTGCCGCCCGACCCGTCCAGGCCGGCCGCTGCGAAACCAAGGCTGGCATAATGGTCCTTCACCATGGCGTTCTTGCCGCTCGGCACGAATACACCGACCAGCCGATCGGCGCCCAACCGCCGAGCCTCCGCCGCGAGCACGGTCAGCGTTGCCTTCTCGACCTGCCGACCCAGGACGCGGCAGCTCATCAGCCAGGTGTCGATCAGCAGGTCCCTCCTATCCTGCAACCGCCCGATCACCACGGCGATCACGCCGTTGTCGCCGAAGCGGTCCAGCAGCCGCAGCTGCAGCCCCAAGGCGCGGGGATCGCTCATCACCGCCTCGACCTCGGCCTCGGTATAGCGGCGCGTGGTCAGGTTGAACTGGTTCGTCTTGTTGATCAGCTGCACGATCCGGGGCAACCCGATACGATCGAAGTGACGCCAGATCAGCTCCATCTCCAGCCCGCGCAGGTAGGCATCAAGGTCACTGGTTGCCGCCTGGAGTGCCCCCCGGCCCTGGTTGCCCTGGTAATGGCGGGTGCGCGCGCGGTCCTCGGTCGTAACCATCAGTGTCTCGAAGTAGCCGGCGTCGGCAATGGTGTCGGCATAGAGGGCAGGATCGTCGGGCAGTTCCGGCACTGCCACCATCGGCAGGATCCGGCGTACCAGGCCGCGCTCGAAGGGATTGTCATCGACGAACACGAGGCTCTCGAGCCCGATACCGAGCTGCCGCGCGATGGCCCGAAGATTGGCCGCCTTGTCATCCCAGTTGGCGACGAAGAAGGCGATGTCGTCTCGGTGCAGCACCATCTCGGGGTGCTGCTCGAAGACTGCCAACACGGGCGCGAGGTCGTTCTTGGAGCAGACGGCCAGGATCACCCCACGGCGCGACAGGTCCCGCGCATAGGTCTGGAACGCGGCGAAAGCCTCCCCCAGCGCGCTGCCCTGTCCCAGCACCAGCCCTTCGGGCCCGTCATCGCCCACCACGCCGCCCCACAAGGTGTTGTCGAGGTCGAGCACCAGGCACTTGGCCGACCGCCCCTGCGCCGCCGCCAGGTGCCGCCCGACCAGATCGCCATAGACCGGCGCGGCGGCGGGTGAGACTGCCTGCTTGGCACGGTGCCAAAGCACCGGATCGTGCCATTGCGCGAGCCCGTCGCGTGCCGCCCGCGCATCCAGCGCCAGCAGATCGACCCCTTCGGCATCGGCCATGCCCCGCAGGTCGTGGTTCAGTCGCGCGACCATCCAGGCCGCCGAGCCGGGCAGGCGGTGCTCGTTGTCCCCGAGCAGGGCGGGAAATACAGGCAGCAGGGTCTGCTGGATCACGCGGCAACCGAACGCTGCCCGCGCCGCGCGCCAGACCCCGATCATCTGCGCCTTGGCCTCCGCCAGCACGGCGTCGGCCTCGGCGGCGTCGGCGGCAACCGACAGCCCGGCAGCGCAGCGGGGGGCATCCGACGCAATCAGCACCACGTCGGGCCGAAAGCGGTGCAGCGCCGAATCCGGGTCGGCGAGTTGCTGGATGCACTGACCATAGGCGACGTCGTGGAGCCTGACGAACAGGCCGCGTCGGGCCGCGCCGACGCGGATACCAGCATGCAGATGGGCGAGCGTGGAGGTGCCCAGCATGGCCAGCTTGACCGGCCGGGTGCCGAGCCCCGGCGGAGCCGCATCGGGGAACGCTCGGCACAGCATGGCATCGAGTTGGCTGGTGCGGACGAGATCAAGTCTGGCATTGGCGAGCGCTACAATCTCCGCCCAGGCCGCGGGCGGGTCGAGACCGCGCAGGGCCCGCATCCTCACGCGCCAGTCGGGCAGTTCGGGCAACCATGAAAGCCCAATCACAGCAGAGGTCCGCACCCGAGCGGTCGCGGGGGCGCCACCCGATGGGCGTCAGCGCGGGGCGACCGCACGAGGCACAGCTCCCATTGCGGCAATCATGTCATCCACGCCTTCGGCCGTGCGGCCGGCCATTGCCTGGACGACCAGATTGCGAAAGCGGGAGCGAAACGCCTCCTCGCTGAACCGCGCCGCGTTATCCCGGCAGGCCGTCGGGGTTATGACCTGGCCGAGCCGCTCGAAGCGCCGCACCGCATCGATGATCGCCTCCGGGGTCTGCTCGTGGAACAACACGCCGGTCGGCGATGCCCCCTCCTCGGTGACGACGATGTCCAGTGCGCCGCCGCGGCCGAACGCGATGACGGGCGTGCCGCAGGCCTGCAACTCGACCAGGGTGATGCCGAAATCCTCCTCGGCGGCGATCACCAGCGCGCGCGCCGACTGCATCAGCCCGACCAGGGCGTCGTGCTTGACCGGCTGGCGCAGCACGACATTGGCCGCACCGCGGGCCGCTGCCAACACGCGCGCCCGCTCCGGCCCGTCACCGACGATGACCAGCGTCCGGTCTGGCATCGCGGCAAAGGCGGCCGCCACAAGGTCGACTCTTTTGTAGGGCACCAGCCGGGAGACCACGAGATAGGTGGCGCCTTTGCTGCCCGAGAAGCGGAATCGGTCGATATCGACCGGCGGATGGATCACCGCCGCCTGTCGCCGATATGTCTTGCATATGCGGCGGGCAATGTAGCTTGAATTGGCAACAAAAACGTCAACGCCGGGCGCGGTCCGCACATCCCACTGGCGCAGGCGCGACAACAGCCAGCGCGCGTAGATGGCCTTCAGCCCCCGGCTAAGTCCGGCCTGGCGCAGATACTGGTGCTGCAGGTCCCAGGCATAGCGCATAGGCGAGTGTACATAACTGACATGCGTCTGATCCGGCCCGGTGATGACGCCCTTTGCGACCGCATGGCTGCTGGAGATGACAAGGTCGAAGCCAGCCAGATCAAACTGCTCGACCGCGAATGGCATCAGGCCGAGATAGGATCGGAAATGGCGCCTCGCGAGCGGCAGTTTCTGGATGAACGATGTGGTCACCGGACGGCCGCGCAGAAAGGCCCGCTCGGATGAAGGCATGAAATCGACTACGGTGAAAACGGCGGCCTGAGGGAAGCATCGCAGGATCTGCTCGACCACGCGTTCCGAGCCGGCATAGCTGTCCAGCCACTCGTGCACCAACGCGACCTTCAGACCGGACGGGTCCGGCGGAAGCAGTCGGGACAGGCTGCGCGCGGCATGGGCCGATCCGGTCGGGGGCGCCAAACGGCGATCCGATGCAGGGGCATACAAGCTCAGCGGAGGCGCCATCAGTTCGGTCACGCGGCTTTGCTGCGACATGAAATGTCAGACGGGAGACGGCGAGACAGCCGGGCGCAGAGTATTCGCGGCACCGTGATGTGGCACTACGCAGTGCCCCCGGATGATGCCAACCCCTGCGCGCTGGTCAGCTGGGGACATATTTCGCGTAGTGCCGGCGGATATAGGCCTGCGCCGAATCCGACGCCTCGACTTCCTGAAGATTGATCTGACTGATCACCGTCCCCACCAGCCGCGCGCCGCTGCTGCGCAGTTCACTGACCGATCTGCTGACCAGCTTGTACGGTGTGGTCTTGTGGCGCACCACCAGTATGGTCACGTCCGACAGCACCGACAGCACCCGCGCATCGGTCACCGCCAGGACGGGCGGCGTGTCGAGCACCACCAGGTCGTAGCGCGCCCGCACCGTTGCCATCAGCGTCGCCATGCTGGTCGAGGCGAAGAAGTCCTGCGGGCTGCATGCCCCCGCCGAAAGAATGATGACATCAAGCGGGGAGTTGGTGTCGCGCCGGATCGTCACCCCTTCCATCGGGGCGCCGTCCATCATCACGGCATCCGTCGCGACCGCATCGGTGGTCGTGATGTGTTGCGCGACCGCGGGACGGCGCAGATCGCAATCGATCAGCAGCGCGCGCTGTCCTGCCAGCGCCGCATTGCGCGCCAGCGAGGAGGAAAAGACGGTCTTCCCCTCCTGCGGTACCGCCGACGTGACCATGATAACCTTCGGCGCATTGCGTGCATTCAGGCGCAACAAGGCTCGTATCGAAAAGATCGCTTCGGAAAAAGCCGATTTGGCATTGCGGAACCGCAGCGCGTCGCGCAGGTGTCGCACCTGCGGCACAAAGCCCAGCGACGTGATGCCGGTGCGTGCCTCGAGGTCCTCCGCGCTGCTGAACCCCGATTGCGCCCGTTCGCGCGCGAGCGCCATGAGTACGGCAAGGATGAAGGAGACGATGGCGCCGACCATCGCCAGCTGGCGGCGTGTCGGCGGCGCCTCGCCCAACGGGATGCCCGCCTTCGATACCAGGACCGCGTCGGGCTCCTGAACGTCGATCTGGTTGGCGGTCTCCTCGGATCCCCGCAGATAGGCGGCGTAGAGCATCTTGGCGACGTCCGCCTCGTTCTGCAGCTCGTGCAGCTTCACCTCGGTCTGTCCCTGCGCGCCGACCTGGCCCTGCAGTTCGGCCAGCTGCGCGCGCAGCGCCATTTCGGTGTTGCGCGCGGCGGCGACGCCGCTGCTCAGGCTGGCGGCGATCTTCGCGGTCTCCTGCGCGATCTGCACCTCCACGTCGCGCTGGGACGCGTGCACCGCCACCAGCTCCGGGCTGCGCGGGCCGTGGCTCATCGACAGCGCGGCCTCGCGGGCGCCGAGTTCGGCCTGCTGCTCGCGCAGCCTCTGGATCAGCGGCGAGGCAACGACCTCGGGCACCGATTGCAGATTGCCGATGCCCGCGTGTGCCGCGGTGATCTGGTTAAGACTCGCCTCCTTGCGCGCCCGCTCGGCGATCGCCGCCGTCAGATCGAGATTGAGCCGCGCCATCTGCTGGCCGGCGATGGTGACCGATCGGCCATCGGTGCTTGCCGCCCGGTCCTCTACCAAGCCGTTCTGCGTGCGGTAAGCCTGCACCGCGTGCTCGGCCGTCTGCATGTTGTTGCGCAGGACCGCGATGCGATCGTCGAACAGGCGGTTGGCCTGGCGGATATTGTCCGATTTGATCCTGCCAGTGAATTGCACATAGGCGTCGGCATAGGCATTCGCCAGATCGGCACTCAAGGCCGCCGCCTGGGTGGCATCGAGGTTGGCGTTCTCCGCGATCTTGGCGCGGATCTCGATGAGGTAGGAGCGTCCGTCGTTGACCACGCTGATCTTTTCGAGCAGGACCTTGGTCGCATACTCCTCGCGCTCGGCGGCGGTGAGCGGCGGCCGCGCTTCGCTGTCGACCAGCCCCAGGCGCTCCATCACTCCGGTCCTGTCGAGCCCGTGCAGGCTGTCCAGCAGCCGGGTCAGCAGCCCCGGGTGCGGCATGAAGTCCGGCATGTCCACCAGGTCGAGGCGTCGCACCACGACGCGCGCCAGATCCGGCGAGCGCAGGATGTCGACTTGCGTCTGCACCGCCACCGCATCGGTCGCGATGACGCCCGCCGTCGTCGGCGAATCAGTCACGCTGGTCTTGCGCTCCTGCACCAGCACGGACGCGGTCGCCATGAAACTCGGCCGCAGTTGCATCGCCCCCGCTGCCGCCAGGATCGACAGCACGATGGTGGTCAGCACGATACTGTAGCGGCGGCGCCACATGATGCCGAACACCAGCAGAGACGACACGTCCTTGTCGTCCGAAGCGGCAGCCTGCGTTGGTTGGTCGGTGATGTCGCCTGGGTTCTGCAAGATGAGTTCTTTCCTCAAGCCGATTTTTTCGCGGCGCCGCCACAATGCCCAGCGCGCACAGAGTCCTGGACGAGGCCGGCGGTCAGCCTGCTTGACGAGGAACGACCCGGCGGGGGCCACCGCCCATGCGCGGACCACAACGGCAACGCCCGAACAGGCAATCAAATCGTCCCGGCGCAGCGCGCGCCCGGATAGCCCTATCTTGCCGCTGGCCGGCAACACCGCCACCGACGCCGGAAAACTAGGCCACCAAATTGAACGCCCGGTTAATCGGCATCGCACGGCGTGAGGCAGTCCAACTCCCCGTGGCGTCGCGCGTTTAACCGATTGTAAGCACCCGCCGCCCAGAATGTGGCGTGCGGGCAGAGGTGCTGGTCACCGGCCGCGCGGTCCGGACGGCATGCGCCGCACGTTCGCGCCGGGAGGCGGGGTCACGAAGTCTTCGGCGGCCTGTCTGGGATGGGTCCGGGTCGCGTCGCCTTCGCCTTGACTGCAGGAGGGCAACAAACGTGTCGATCACGCTGGGCGACGAACATCATACCGGCGGGATCGCCGGCACCGCAGCGCCGCGACGTCAGCCGTCGGCCGTCGAAGGCGGTCACGACCGCATCGCCACCCTGGTGGCCGCGATCGACGATGTCGGCTACGGCGTCATACCGAACTTCGTCGGCGACGCCGACCTGGAGCGAATGCGGCGCTTCGTCGCCAAGGCAATCGCGGATGCCAATGGCGGCTATGCCGGCTTCATCGGTCCCAATTCAATGGCCGGATCGGGACTCGACGAGTTGGCGCGGTCGCCTTCCTTCCGCAGCCTGATGGAGCAGATCTATCGGCTTGGCACGGGACGACCGCCGCCGCGGCAGGAGCTGTATCAGACGCTGCGATGCCTCACCGGGCGCAGCGCGGGTCAGCATTCCTATCTGTTTCACTACGATTCCTACGTGGTCACGCTGCTCATCCCGATCGAGATCCCGACCGTGGGACGGACCGGCGATCTGCTGATGCTGCCGAACACAAGGCGTATCAGGTCGGCGTATTTGTTCAACGCGATGGACAAGGTCGTGCTCGACAATCCCGTGACACAGGCCGTGCTCAAGGGGCTGACGACGCGCAACATCCTCAGGCCGACCAGGATCAGGATGGTCCCGGGCAATGCGTATGTCTTCTGGGGTTACCGCTCAATTCACACCAACGAACCCTGCGACATGGGCAATATCCGCGCCACCGCACTGTTCCACTTCGCCAACCCACACGCGCCATCGGCACCGGCATGAGCGATTGCCGAGTACCGAGATGGTGACGACCAGACACGGACGGGACGTCACCGACGAACCGCCGGGTGGAGCCGCCAAGACCGCATCCCCGCCGGTCGCCCGACAGCGGGTAAAGCAGGGTTGCCGCTCCGATGCGGGCTTTGCGGGATCTGACGATTGGAACCGCTTGATGGAGCATCACCACCGGAGCAGCGCCAAATCAGTTTTGGCGTAACTCGTTTGCAAATCAAACCAAAGAAGGACTGATCTGGAACGATGTCGCATCGTCTGACTGCGAGCATGGCTCGGTCGGGTGCAAGGCAGGCTGGCGTGCCCAGTGGCTACTGGGGTGCCTCGGTCGCCGCCTTCACGGCGTCCAGCGCGAGACGGCAGCTACGGGTCAGGTCCACCCTGTACGGGCGCAGGCAGATCGCCTGTCCGCGAGGAAAGTCAGGCGATTGATCGACCGGCGCGCAGAAGCGGGCAGCGTCGGCGACGCAGAACTTCGCCACCTCTTTGTAAGCGGCGCTCGGTGTGATCGCGGGCTGCGCCAGCGTGGCATCAGGCGCGTCCGGTGCGGCTGGTGCGTCCTGCGCGACGGCGGTCATGCCGCCTGCCAAACCGATGCACAGCACAATCCCGATCATACGGCCCATGCGCCTGACCATCCCCGTCATCTCTTGACCTCCTTGGCCCAACTTCGTCGCAGCCACGATAGCGCAGCCGTCGGATCGCGCAGGTTAACATCGATCGCGCAACTCGTCCTACGCACCGCGTTGGGTTCGTCACTCGCAGCGCTGGCTCTGCTCGGATCCGGGGGCCCCGCCTGGGCGCAGCACATCGACGACTATCTCAATCCCGCGGTCCCAGGGTTCAATGTCGACCCGGGTGTCACCGTGCTGTCGCGCCTGCGGCCCGAGTATGAGTATCCGGGCCTCAAACTCGGCACCTTCATGCTTCATTCTGAGCTGGCAGAATCGGCGGGCTACGAAACCAACGTCACCGCCACCAAACCGGCGCAGGGCAGCCCGTTCATCGAAACCGCGGGCACGCTGTCGGCCCTGTCGGACTGGAGCACCGGCACCTACGGCGCGGTGGTGACGATCGACAACAACGTCTACTCGGCCCAGCCCCGGCAGGACTACACCGACTGGACCGCAACCACCGGCGGCACGCACGACTTCGGTGAAGACACGCTTTATGTCGGGTACACGCATCTCAATCTGTATCAGACACCGAGCGGTCTCGGCGTGCCGCAGCTCGACAGTCCGATCGCCTACCGCGTCGACACCGTGCGGCTCAACTACAAGGCGGTGTTCGGCCGCACCACGCTGACGCCCGGCATCGAGGTGACGAATTACAGCTATGACAACGGCACTGTTCAGGGCCAGCCGTATACCCAGGCGTTCCGCGATCGCGTCGTCACGGCCCCCAACCTGATTGCGACCTATCAGCTGGACCCGCTGCGTAGTCTCGTATTCGTCGCCCGCTATGCCTATGCGAACTACTACAAGCCGCAACCCTGCGCGGGCTCGCAGGACTTCAACGACATCGGCTTTCTTGCCGGCATCAATTACGACCCGGGTGGTCTGATCCGGCTGCGCCTTCTGGTCGGGTATGAAACTCGGTTGTTCACCAGCCCCCTGTACCAGACGATTTCCGCACCCATCGTCGAGGGTTCCGCGGTGTGGACGCCCACCGGCCTTACCACCGTCACCGCAACGCTGTCGCGCTACATCCAGGACTCGTCGTCCGAGAACAGTGGCGGCTATGTGCAGACCTCGTTCCGCCTTTCGGTAGACCATGAATATCTGCCGAACGTGCTGTTCAACGCCAGCGCGGCCGTTTCCAACGACGCCTACACCCAAGGGGCTGGCGCACAGTCCTATGTCAGCGTCGGCGCGGGCATCACCTGGTTGATCAACCGGCACATGCGGCTGGAGGCCCGCTACGATTTTTCCAGCCGGCAGTCGCCGAGTTCGGCCGTGAGTACCGGCGGCCTGACCAATGCGCAGATCTATGGTGGTAGTTACAATGACAACCGCTTCCTTCTGCAGTTCAAGATCGGATTGTGATCCGGTCACTCTTCCAGCCCGAAAGGATCAGCCATGGCTGCGCGTTTCCGAGATCTTACCACGGTTCGAACGATCGGCTGCGTGCTGGCTCTGGCACTGCAGACAGCCTGCGCGCCGGGCCGGGACGCCCCGCCGATGCCGCCATACACGGCCAACAGCTATCTGCTGGGCAGCGGCGACCAGCTGCGCATCATTACCTTCGGCGAAGACCAGCTGACCGGCGAGTTCTCGGTCGACGACCAGGGCAAGATCGATCTGCCGCTGCTGGGCAGCGTCATGGCCGCCGGGCTGAGCCCGCAGGAACTTGGGTCAAGGATCGCTCAGAGCCTCGATCATACCGGCGTGATGCGCGATGCGAGTGTCGCGGTGCAGGTCATCGCGTATCGGCCGATCTTCGTTCTAGGGGAGGTCGCGAAGCCCGGGCAGTATCCGTATCAGCCCGGCATGACGATGCTCACCGCCGTCGCTGTCGCGGGCGGCTTCACCTATCGCGCCGTGCAGGATTACGCCGACGACGTCCGCACACAGCACGGCAAGGTCAGCCAGGGCAACGTCACGCCGGAGTCCTTCCTTGCCCCAGGCGACGTCGTGCGGGTCTATGAACGGCGGTTCTGATCGCGATCAATGGCCGGGCTCGCGCAACCCGGCGATGCGAAGGCCCGTGAGACGCGGGCCGCCGATCACGCCCGGATGGCCGGCCAGTGCCATCGTGGGCGCCGGCTTGCGGCCGTACATCGCGGCGACGTGGGCCGCATGAAATGCCTCGTCCGCTGCCAGCTTCGCGCGGAAGCTGGGCGTGTACACGCGATCAAGATCCACAGCGCCGGACGCCATGTCGCCATACCGGCCGGCACCTGCCCAGAGCGCCATCACACGGGCGGCATAGGGCGCGGCAAGTTGCGGCGTCTGCGAGTGGTAGGCCGCGGCAGCGTGCGGCCATGTGCCGGTGCGTGCGAACAGCCGCCAGAGGAAACGCCCCGCATAGGCCGTGTTGGTTGCGGGATCGAATGCGGCGTCGAGGGAAGCGAAGGCGTCGGGATGGTGCTGGAGATTGATCTGCATGCAGCCGACATCGATCGAACTCGATGCCGGCCGCCTCGAACTGACGTACCGCCGCGATGGCTTCGGCCTTGGTGGCGTAGAAATGGCCCTCGCCTTCGGCGTTGACGGACCACGGCCAGGGCGCCAGCACATGGCGCACCGGGTCGATCCGTCCGGTCTCGACGATCCCGATCGCATCCAGCAGCCGCGGCGGCAGGCCAGCGCCGCGCTGCACCGCAGCACTCGCGGCGGTGCAGGCCAGCGCATCCGCGGCGGGCGCCGAGGGCGCCGAGGGTGCCGCTGTCGCCGAGCCCGCGATCCCCATCAGCAGCAGGATCGGCCCGAAGCGGCACAGAACGCTCCATCGTCCGCGCCTTGGCATGCCGGTCTCGGCGAGGCCTTCATCGGGGCCTCGCGCCGGCCCGTGCTGTGGTTCGGTTGCGGTCATCGTCCGCCGCGCAGAATGCGGGTCGACCGCTGAAGATGATCTTAAGGGGGACTTCGTATTGGCAGCGCGAACAGCGGCTTCCCATGCCACGTGCGGCCACCGACCGCGCGCCGGAGCAAATCGCATGAACAATCGCAACAGCCTGCAATGTGCCCCGAGGGCCGCCCGAGGCCGGCGCACCTGGATCGCCGCCGCGCTCCTGCTGCTGCTGCTCACCCATCCCGGCCGCGCCGGCACGCTGGATCTCAGCCACTACAGCCTGGTGCTTGATGAGCATTTCGCCCATCTGAGCGTGTCGGCCTGGGGCCCGGGCACCACCTGGATTGCGCATACGCCCTGGGGAGGTGATTTCGGCGACGCACGCTTCACCGATCCGCAGCCGGGCTTTCCCTTCAGCGTCGTCGACGGCATCGGCCGGATCGAGATGCGCAAGCTGCCGAATGGGCATTGGCAGTCCGGGCTGCTTGCCTCCGTCGATCCGCAAGGTGACGGCTTCACCCTGCAATATGGATACTTCGAGATCCGCACCCGGCTGCCGGCCGGGCCAGGCGTCTGGCCGGCGTTCTGGCTCGACAGCATGGTCCCCAAGACGTCCACGGATCCCAGCCTTGAGATCGACGTCTTCGAGCACTACGGCAAGTTCCCCGGCACCTACAACTCCACCGTCACCGTCTGGCCGAAGATCGACAAGTCGAAACGGCGTTGGGAGATGAAGATCAACCACGTGCCCGAAGGATCGCTCTCGGCCAGCTTCCACACGTACGGCGTCATGGTCCGCCCCGACTGGACCATCTTCTACCGCGACGGCGATGAGACCTGGCGCGTCGCGACGCCGCCGGAGCACAGGCACGGGCTGATGATCCTGGTCGATCTTGGCCTCGGCTCGGGCTGGCCGATCGACAAGACGCCGAACCCATCCTTCATGGACATCGCCTATATCCGCGCGTATGCGCCGCGATAGCCGTCCGCTGGTATCACGCAGGTGCGCCCGCCGTGTAGAGGGTCTCTCAACATTTTTCCGGCTTAAGCGGTGCAAAGGGTGCGATGGTTCGACCCATTCGCGCCGGCATCGCATCCTTCAAAGGGAAGCGCGCGCGCTTGGACATCAGCATCGTCGTCGGCATTCCGACCGTCGGGCGGCCCGCCATCGTCTGCGAGACGGTAAGGGAACTGGCGCGCCAGACCCACCTGCCGTACCGCATCGCCATCTGCGGCGCCCAGCCCGAGGACGTGTCCGGGGTCGCCGCCGTGGCGCCGGACGCATTGGTACTTCTCGCGAAGGCAGGGCTTCCCCGGCAGCGCAACGCCATCCTCGATTCGGCCGGACCCGCCGATATCGTGCTGTTCTTCGACGACGACTTCCTGCCGCGGCACGACTACCTGGCGGCCATCGCGCACCATATGGCGGCCGATCCGCGCATTGTGGTCGCCACCGGCGTGGTTCTCGCCGACGGCATCAACGGGCCAGGCCTGTCCCCCGCCCAGGGCCGCGCGATCCTGGCCCGTGAGACCACGCAAGATCACAGCGTGACGCCGGTGTTCAGCGGCTATGGCTGCAATATGGCGGTGCGGCTGGCGCCGATGCGGAACCATGGGCTGCGCTTCGATGAGCGCCTCGCCCTGTATGGCTGGCAGGAGGATGTGGATCTCTCACGCCGTCTCGGGGCCTTCGGCGATATTGTGCGGATCGGCGCCGCGCGCGGCGTGCATCTCGGCGTCAAGTCGGGCCGTGGCTCGGGTATCCGGCTCGGATACTCCCAGGTTGCCAACCCGCTTTATCTGTCCGCCAAGCGATGCGGCTATCCGGTCAACCGGGCCATCACCCATATCGCGCGCAACATGACGATGAACATCGCTCGCTCGCTGCTGCCCGAGCCGTACATCGACCGGCGCGGCCGCCTCAGCGGCAACATGCTGGCCATCAGGGATCTGCTGAACGGCTGCCTCGCCCCGGAAAAGATTCTCGATCTTTGAAGCGAGCGGATGTCACCAGCCGCCCCCTTGCGCTCGCGGGGCTCGCCGCGCCAGTCTCTGCGATGGTATGCCGCACTGGTTTCACCACCCCGCCGCCAGCAGAAGGAGAGGACCGTGACCGACACGAGCGACCCCGAAGACGTCGCGGACCGCCTGATCGCCGCCAGCCAGATCAACGGCACGCCCGTGCATGATACGGCCGGAGAGAAGCTTGGGGTCGTGCATGACATCATGATCGACAAGCTCTCGGGCCAGGCGCAATACGCGATCCTGAGCTTCGGCGGCTTCCTCGGTATCGGCAGCCGCCACCACCCGCTGCCGTGGCACACGCTGGCTTACGATCCCGCCCAGGGCGCCTATGTCGTCGATGTCGATCGCGCCGTACTGGAAGGTGCACCGTCCTACGACCCCGAGGATATTTCGGCGTGGGAGGATCCCACCTATGGCCGCCAGCTTTACGACTATTACCGCCACCCCCGCGTCTGACCGGCGCGGGCCGTAGCGAGATCCGCGTCACGACCCCCGGCTAGACGACCGCGTCGCGGATCGGCTGCGGATAGGGCACCGTGTCGCGAAAGGACGGGCGCTGCTCCAGCCGGTTGGCATAGGCTGCCAGTAGGGGATGTGTCCCGCGCCAGGCGATATCGGGGAACCGCACGCCGAGGTAGCCAAGCACGCATCCAGTCGCGATGTCGCCCAGCCCAAAGACGTCGCCCACCATCCATGGCCGCTCACCCAGCGTCTGGGCAAGGTTCGCCAGCCCGCCATGCACCTTGCGCATCTGCCGGGCGAGCCATGGCTCGCTTGGCGCCGGCCGCGACCGCTCGAAAAAGCTCAATACCAGGGCGTCGCAGATGCCGTCGGCGACAACCTGCACCCGCTTGGCCTCCAGGTAGCCGTCATCGTCGGCGGGCAGCAGCGGCGGCTGCGGAAACCGGCGCTCGAGCCAGTCGAGGATGTGGCTGGATTCATAGACGCTGCCGCCATCGTCGGTCAGCAGGACCGGCAGTTTCTCCAGCGGGTTGTAGCGCGGCAGGGACGTGTCGTCGTTCCATGGCACCTCGGTCAGCAGTTCGAACGCGATGCCTTTTTCAGCCAGCGCGATGCGGACCTTCCTGGCATAGGGGCTGGGTGTGGCGCTGATCAGCTTCATTGTCGCCGAACAGCAAACATCGTGCCATGCGCGGCGTCTATCGCAGCGGCGCGTGCGCCGTTTCCGGCACGCTCAGCGTGGCGATCAGCGTCACCAGCGCCAGCACGATCAAGTAGATCGAGATGCCGGTCGTGCCGCCGCCCGAGGCGCTGAACAGCGAGGCCATGATCAGCGGGCTGAACCCGCCGCTCAATGCCGCGCCGACCTGAAAGCCGAGCGACGCCCCGGTGTAGCGGACCCCGGTCGGGAACAGTTCCGGCATCAGCGCGGCTCCGACGCCGAACATGATGCCCTGGCCTATGCCGATGGCGATCAGCACCGCCGCCGTCACTGCCCACTGGGTGCCCACATCCATCAGCCAGAACATCGGGAACGCGTATGCCATCGAGAACAGGCAGGCGAAGATGTAGACCGGCTTGCGGCCGATGCGGTCGGACAGGTGGCCGTACAGCGGTGTTATCAGCATCTGCACGAAAGCGGCGATCTGGATCGCCTCCAGCGCCACGCCGCGCGGCAGGTGCAGCTTCTGCGTGACATAGACGATCGAGAACACCGCGCCGATGATCGCCCAGGAAATCTCCGACACCTTGAGCGCTACGGCGATCACCACCATGCGGGTGTTTCGCGTGAGGACTTCGCGGAGCGGCGTACGCTGGGCTTCGGCCTGGCGCGCGAAATCGCGGAACACCGGCGTCTCGGCCACTTTCAGCCGGATCCAAAGGCCGACGACCACCAGGACGATGCTGATCAGGAACGGCAGCCGCCAGCCCCAGGACAGGAACGCGTCGTTCGACATGCTGGCCGAGACGATGCCGAAGGCGGCGATCGAGACCAGTACTCCGAACGGCGCGCCGCTCTGCACCAGGCTGCCGAACAAGCCGCGCTGCTTCGGGTGCGCGTTTTCGACCATCAGCAGCACGGCGCCGCCCCATTCGCCACCCAGACCGATGCCCTGGATCAGCCGCAGCACGATCAGCAGCACCGGCGCCAGGGTTCCCCACTGCGCATAACTCGGCAGGCAGCCGACCAGGAATGTTCCGGCACCCATCAGCACGACCGTGGCGGCGAGCATCTTCTTGCGGCCGTATTTGTCGCCAAGGTGGCCGAACAGCGCGCCGCCCAGCGGGCGCGCGAGGAAGCCGACACCGTAGGTCGAAACCGCGACCAGCGTGCCCAGCAGCGGCGTCATGGTTGGAAAGAACACGCGGTTGAAGACCAGCGTGGCAGCAGTTCCGTAGATGGTGAAATCGTACCATTCGATCATGCTGCCGACGATGCTGGCGAATACCACGCGCCGCATTCCGGCACCCGGCTCCACCGCATCCACGGCGGCGTCCGCCGCCATTCCCGCCACATCCGTCATGTCAGAACCTCTGCCCCTGTTGGTCACGTGCGGGCCGATGCGTTCTGGCGTGGTCCCCTGATGACCCTGACGCCGCCATGCGGCGCCGACGGGTCTTGTGTTGGCGGGCCGACCGGCCCGGACATGCTGGACAACAAGTTGTCCGATGCAGCCTGCGTCAGCGATCGCCGTTGCACAAGGGCAAAAGAGTCGCTTGGCTCGTCGATGCGGCGAGCACCGCTTGCATCGAGGGTGCGCAAGTGGGACATTGCGCATCAGGCAACTTGTTGTCCCAGGGAACGAAAACATGGCGGCGATGCCTGGCTGGACGGGACTGGTCACGCACCTGCACTTCTGCCCGCGCGCCTTTCTGCCGATGCGCGGCACGGCAGCACTCGAACTGGTGGCGGGCGCGGGCATCGTCGGCGACCGTTACATGATCGGTATCGAAACCGGCTTCTACTCCGCCAAACCCGAAGACGGCCGTCAGGTCACGTTGTTCGAGATCGAAGCTTTGGAAGCCATCGCCCGCGACTACGGGATTTCGTTGTCGCCTGACGAGCATCGCCGCAACGTCACCGTGCAGGGCGTGCCGCTCAATCACCTTGTCGGGCGGCGCATCCGGTTGGGCTGCACGCTGCTCGAAGCCACCCGGCTGTCGCTGCCCTGCAAGCACATCGAGGAAATTCTGGGCAAGCCCGTGTTCAATCCGATGGTGCATCGTTCGGGCCTCAACTGCCGCATTCTGGAAGGCGGCGAGGTCAGGGTCGGCGATACGGTGCAACCAGCCTGACCATGCGCGGGCCACGCCTTGTCGTCCGGCGGGCCGAGCCGGCCGGCCCGGGCATCCGTCTGCTGTGTCTGCAGGATCCGGATGGCTGGGTGCTGCCACCGTTCCAGCCTGGCGCGCATATCGATGTGCATCTACCGGCAGGGGGAAGCAGGTCCTACTCGCTAAGCAACGATCCGGCCGAGGACGATCGATACCTGATCGCGGTCAAACGGCAGGACGAGGGCCGTGGCGGCTCACGCTACCTGCACGACGCGCTGGTGCCCGGGGATCCGGTTGAGGTGTCCCTGCCGCGCAACACCTTCCCGCTGGCGAGCGATGCCGCCCGGCATGTCTTCATCGCCGGCGGCATCGGCGTCACGCCATTCCTGTCGATGGCAGCAGTTCTGCAGCGGCAGCGGCGCGACTTTCACCTGCATGTGCTGTTTCGTTCCGACCCGCCGGTCCCCGGGCTGCTCGCGCGATTTCTCGCGTCGGGTCACGCCACGCTGCACGACACCACCGCGGGACGCCCGGACCTTGCGACGCTGCCGGGCCCGTTCGCACCGGACGTCCATCTCTACGTCTGTGGGCCGGCCGGAATGATGGAGGCGGCCCTCGGCGCGGGCTGGCCGCCATCGCACTGCCATTTCGAGCACTTCGTGCCGCCTGTGCCGGTGCCCGACCCCGACGCTCGCGCCTTCCGCCTGGTTCTCGCTCGGTCCGGACGCAGCACCGAGGTTGCCGCCGGTGAGACGGTTCTCAGCGGATTGCGCAGGCTCGGCGTCGCGATCGAAACAAGCTGCGAAGGCGGCATCTGCGGTGCGTGCCGGGTGCGCTGGAACGAGGGACAGCCGGTGCACCGCGACCTGATTCTGGGGCCCGACGAACGCCGCACCTTTCTGATGGCCTGCGTCGCCGGTTGCGCCGGTCCACGTCTCCTGCTGGACCTGTAGGCATGTGTCCTGCCAGGTCGGGTCCGACCGCACCGTCGCCGGCACCCTCGGCCTTGCCGGGAGCGCGGCTGCGCGCGTTGCGGCTGCGCGCGGCGCTGACGCTCGACGCACTGGCGGCCGCGACCGGCCTCGACAAGGGCTACCTCTCGCGTCTCGAACGCGGGCTCAAGGGCCCGTCGATCGCGACGGTGTTGAAGCTGTCGGCCGCGCTGCAAACCCCGGTCAGCCAGCTGTTCGGCGAGGAACTGTCGAACGATGCCGTGCGCATCGACCGCGCCGAGCAGCGCCAGCGCACCGTCAGCAGCGCCGACCACGGTGTCAGTTTCGAGTTGCTGACCCACGCCGGCAGTGCGGTCGAGGCCTTCATCGTGCATCTGGATGGCGCCGGCCACTACGAGGAACTGCTCGAGCACGACGGCGAGGAAGTGTTGCTGGTGCTGGACGGCACCATCGAACTCCGCTTTGCCGATCGCGGCTTCGTGCTGGACAAGGGTGACTGCGCGCAGTTCCCCGGACACCTGCCGCACCGGCTTCGCCAGATCGGCACGCAGGCGGCCAGCGCCATGGTGACCGTTGGGCGCGACCGCAAGGCGCTTCGGCGGCAGGCCCAACCCAGCGCCGCCGGCCCGTCTGGGCGCGAGCGGCCGACCGGTCGGCCACGTGCGGCGCACGGCGCTATTGGCAGGGGCTGACGCCACCGCCACACTGCGGCGCCGGTGTGCCGATCGCCCCCACCATGGAAAGCACAATGCGCCGGATAACGCCGATGCCCCGCTCGACGCAGTCCGTGACGACGCTCTGGCGGGGGAACGACCGGGCCGGCTGCCGCGTTTCCTGCCCGAGATGACGGCCCGCCTCCCCGCAGCCGCGCCGGACCTGTTCGCCGGCGACAGCGACCTGAGCGCGCTGATGCGTGCCCGGGACTGGAGCCGCTCACCCCTCGGTCCGCCGGAGCTGTGGCCGGAGAGCCTGAAGACCTGCGTGCGCATCGTCCTCACCTCGCGCCAGGCGATGTTCGTCTGGTGGGGCGACCAGCTCATCAACATCTACAACGATGCCTACAAGGCGATCGTCGGCGGCAAGCATCCCGATGCGCTGGGCCAGCCGGCCTCAATCGTCTGGCGCGAGATCTGGGACCAGATCCGCCCGCGCGCGGAGACCGCGATGCGGCAGAACGAGGGGACCTACGACGAGGCCCTGCTGCTGATCATGGAGCGGCACGGCTATCCCGAGGAGACCTACTACACGTTTTCCTACAGCCCGGTACCCAACGACCAGGGCGGCACCGGCGGCATCATCTGCGCCAATACCGACGATACGCTGCGCATCATCGGCCAGCGCCAGCTGGCCTTGCTGCGCGAACTCGGCAGCCGCACGGCGGAAGCCAGGCGCGCCGAAGAGGCCTGCCGTCTCGCTGCGATCGGGCTGGCTACCAATCGGCGGGACCTGCCCTTCGCGCTGGTCTATCTGCTCGCAGCGGACCGCCGCCACCTTCTGCTGGCGGGCGCCGCCGGGATCCCACCCGGTCATCCGGCCGCGCCAGAAACCGTGGATCTCGACACCACCCCGGTCTGGCCCTTCCCATCCGTCCTGCAGAGCGGCGAAGGGCGTGTGATCGAGCGCGCGGGACTTCCTTTCGACCTACCGTCTGGCGACTGGGACCACCCGCCCGACCGCATCGCCGTCATCCCGCTGGCGCCGCAGGGTGAGACCGGCCAGGCAGGGGTGCTGGTTGCCGGCCTCAATCCCTACCGGCTTTATGACGAAGCCTATGCCGGCTTCCTTGGCCTCGTCGCCGGCCAGATCGCCGCGGGCATCGCCAATGCCGAGGCCTACGAGGCCGAGCGCAAGCGCGCCGAAGCCCTGGCCGAGATCGACCGCGCCAAGACCGCCTTCTTCTCCAACGTGTCGCACGAGTTCCGCACGCCGCTCACGCTGATGCTCGCACCGTTGGAGGACGCGCTCAACGATGCCTCCGCCGATACTCTGCCGGAGGTTCAGCGTGCGCGCCTCGATGTCGCACACCGCAACAGCCTGCGGCTGCTGCGGCTGGTGAACACGCTGCTTGATTTCGCGCGGATCGAGGCGCGGCGCACCCGCGCCGACTACCAGCCGACCGACCTTGCCGCACTCACGATCGACCTTGCCTCCGGCTTCCGCTCGGCCATCGACCGCGCCGGCCTGTCGCTGGAGATCGACTGCCCGACGCTGCCGCAGCCCGTGCAGGTCGACCGCGACATGTGGGAGAAGATCGTCCTCAACCTGATGTCCAACGCCTTCAAGTTCACCTTCGAGGGCGGCATCAAGGTCACACTTATGCTTTCAGGCGACACCGTCGTGCTGACCGTCAAGGACAGCGGCGTTGGCATCCCTGCGGACGAGCTGCAACGTGTGTTCGAGCGGTTCCACCGCATTGCCGATCAGCCCAGCCGCAGCTTCGAGGGCAGCGGAATCGGCTTGGCACTCGTGCAGGAACTGGTCCGGCTGCATGCCGGGACGATCGCGGTGGAGAGCGCACCGGGACATGGGACCACTTTCACCGTCGCGATCCCCCTGGGTGCGCCGGCCGGTGCCGATGCGGGGGCGGTGGAACCCGCCGGCCCTTCCACCGCAGCGCGGGTCGAAAGCTTCGTGCAGGAGGCGCTGCACTGGCTGCCCGACATAGGCCCCGGCGATGCAGGTGTGCCGCCCGCGCCTTCCAGCAACGTTGCGGATGCGTCGGGCACGGCGCGGCCGCGGGTGTTGCTGGCCGACGACAACGCCGACATGCGCGACTACCTGAGCCGGTTGCTGGCCGAACGCTACGAAACCGCCGTGGTGGCGGACGGTCAAGCGGCGCTGGAGGCCATCCGGCTGCAGCGACCCGATCTGGTGCTGTCCGACGTGATGATGCCCCGGCTGGACGGCTTCGGCCTGCTCGGCGCCATCCGTGCCGATCCCGCCCTGCGGGACCTGCCGGTAATCCTGCTTTCGGCACGGGCGGGTGAGGAATCGAAATCCGAAGGCATGGATGCCGGCGCCGACGATTACCTCACCAAGCCCTTCTCGGCGCGCGAGCTGCTGGCACGCATCGGCGCCAACCTCGCAATGGCGCAGCTTCGGCAGGAAGCCATGCAGACCGCGGTGCGCAACGAGGAGCGGCTGCGCCAGCTGTTCGAACAGGCACCCGGCTTCATGTGCACGTTGCGCGGGCCGGAGCATGTCTTCGAGATGGCGAACGCCGCGTTCATGCGCCTGGTCGGCAATCGCGAGCTCATTGGCCGTGCTTTCCGCGACGCGCTGCCCGAGGTCGGCGAACAGGGCGTACTGGATCTGATCGACGCCGCCTACCGCACCGGCACCGCGTTCACCGGCCAGAGTGCCAGCCTGCGCGTACAACGCTCACCCGGTGGCCCGATCGAGGAACTCTTCGTCGATTTCGTCTATCAGCCGATCCGGGACGCCGCTGGTGCGGTCAGCGGCATCTTCGTGCAGGGGGCTGATGTTACAGATGCAAAACGTGCAGAGTATGCGTTGCGCGCGAGCGAGGCGCAATTCCGCACCTTCGCACAGGCCGTGCCGAACCACGTCTGGACCGCCCCGGCGGACGGGTTGCTCGATTGGTTCAACAATCGCGTCTATGAATACACCGGAACCGTTCCGGGACAGCTCGACGGCCAGTCCTGGGCCAGGATCGTTCATCCCGAGGATCTGCCAAGTACGACAGCGCGCTGGGCGGCAGCACTGGCGTCGGGCGATACCTACGAGACGGAGTTCCGGCTCCGCCGCGCCGACGGTGCCTATCGCTGGCACATCGGCAGGGCGCTCCCAATCCGTGATGCCGGCGGCGCGATCACCCGGTGGGTCGGTACCAACACCGATATCCAGGATCAGAAAACGGCGGCCGAGGAGCTCGCCCATCTGAACGCCACGCTGGAACAGCAGGTCGCGGCGCGCACCCGCGAGCGCGACCGCGTCTGGCGCACCAGTCAGGACTTGTTCGTGATCCTGGACTTCGACGGGATCTACCGCAGCGTCAATCCGGCCTGGACCGAGGCACTCGGTTATGCCCCGTCGGAGCTGATCGGCCTGCGTTTTGATACGTTGCCGCATCCCGACGACATTCCGGCCGTGCACGCCGCGCACGAGCGGCTGATGCAGGGCCTCGTCGTCCGTGACTTCGACACGCGGATGCGGGCCAAGGACGGCTCCTACCGGCTGTTCAACTGGCACTGCATCCCCGAGGACGACGGCGTGTACGCGGCCGGCCGCGACATCACCGAGCGCAAGGGGCTCGAAGACCAGCTGCGGCAGTCGCAGAAGATGGAAGCGGTGGGTCAGCTCACCGGCGGTCTCGCGCACGACTTCAACAACCTGCTCACCGGCATCATTGGCGGTCTGGAACTGCTGCAGATGCGCATCGCACAAGGACGCACCGGCGACCTGGACCGCTATCTCAACGCCGCTCAGGACGCATCGAAGCGTGCTGCCGCCCTGACGCATCGGCTCCTCGCCTTCTCGCGCCGCCAGACATTGACGCCCCAGCCGACCGATATGGACCGGCTCGTCGGCGGCATGGAGGAACTGATCCGCCGCACGGTGGGACCGGAGATCGCGGTGGGCATCTTCCCCGCCACCGGCCTGTGGCACACCCTGGTCGATCAAAACCAGCTGGAAAACGCCTTGCTCAATCTCTGCATCAATGCGCGCGACGCCATGCCGAATGGCGGCCGGCTGACCATCGAGACGGCCAACCGCTCGCTGGACCACCGCACGGCGCGCGAACGCGACCTGCCATCCGGCGACTATGTCTCGCTCTGCGTCACCGATACCGGCACCGGCATGTCCGCGGAAGTGATGGCACGCGCCTTCGATCCGTTTTTCACCACCAAGCCGATCGGCCAGGGCACCGGCCTTGGCCTGTCGATGATCTACGGCTTCGTGCAGCAATCGGGCGGCCAGGTGCGCATCTATTCAGAAGTGGGCCAGGGCACCACGGTCTGCCTTTACCTGCCCCGCCATGCCGGCGGTTCGATCGACGCCGTGGATGCAGCCGATCCGACGGCGCCGCCGCGTGCCGAGCAGGGCGAGACTGTGCTGATCGTCGACGACGAGGCGACGGTACGGATGCTGATGGTCGAGGTGCTCGACGATCTCGGCTATCGCGCGATTCAGGCATCGGATGGCGCCGAAGGGCTGCGGATCCTGCAATCGGATGCCCGCATTGACTTGCTGATCACCGATGTCGGCCTGCCGGGCGGGATGAACGGACGCCAGGTCGCCGATGCGGGCCGGGCGGCGCGGCCGGCGCTCAAGGTGCTGTTCATCACCGGCTACGCCGAGAATGCCGTGGTCAGTCACGGGCATCTCGCCCCGGGCATGCAGGTGCTGACCAAGCCCTTCGCGCTCGACCACCTTGCGATCCGCATCAAGGCGCTTATCACGGACGGTTAGAAGCGCGACCCATCGTTGATCGCCTGCGGGAACCGGCGACGTCATGCAACAGGAGAACCAGGATGTCCGACGCCAAGCTCGCCCCCAATCTTCCCGGATGGATGCTGCAGCATGCCAACCGCTATCTGTCGAGCGGCGGCGTCGATGGGCACATGTACACCGTGACCCCGCCCGGCTACCCTGAGATGACGGTCCCGTCGCTGCTGCTGACGACAACCGGCCGGAAGTCCGGGGAGAAGTTCATCTTCCCGCTGTTCTACGGCGAGGCCGCAGGCGGCTACGTCATCGTCGCGTCGAAGGGTGGCGCACCCGAACATCCAGGCTGGTACCGCAACCTCGTCGCCAATCCCGAGGTGGAAGTGCAGGTCGGCACCAGGCACCTCAAAGCCAAGGCCAGGACCGTCAGCGGCGAAGAGCGTGCGCGGCTCTGGGATCTCGCCGTGAAATTCTGGCCACCCTATGCCGACTATCAGAAGAAAACCGAACGCGAGATCCCCGTCGTGATGCTGGAGCCGGTCAGCTAGCGCTGTCGGTGCGGCAGGCGACGAGCCCGGCCCTGATCGTCGCGCGCGGCTGATGGATACGGAATCGGAAGCAGCCCAGACCCGCAATGCAAAGCTGGGCGCGCCGGGCTGGCAGCGCACGCTCTGGGTGATGATGGGCATCCAGTTCGTCATGACGCTGTCGTTTACGGTGCTCAGCCCGATCATGCCGCTGTTCCTGCCGGACCTGGGTGTGCACGCGCCTGCGGCGATCGACATGTGGACCGGTGTGCTGACCGGCACCACGCCCTTCGTCGCGGCCTTTGTCTCGCCGCTGTGGGGAAGGTTGTCGGACAGCAAGGGGCGCAAGCTGATGCTGCTGCGCTCGGGCATTGCGATCACTGTCTTCACGATCTTGATGGGACTGTCGCGGAATGTCTGGCAGTTCTTCGCCTTCCGAGCGTTGATGGGTGCCTTTGCCGGCTTCACCGCAGCAGCCATCACGCTGGTGGCAAGTCAGGTCCCGGAATCGCGGCTGGGCTTCGCGCTGGGCTGGCTCAGCACCGGCCAGTTGGTCGGTGGCCTCGCGGGGCCGATCGTCGGGGGTTCCGTCGCCGACATCGCCGGCAGCTATCGCGTTCCCTTCTTCGTCACCGCCTGCCTCACCGCGATGGCCTGCCTGCTGTCCTGGCTGCTGGTGAGGGAGAGTTTCACGCCGCCAAAGGCCGGACGGCAGCGGCATTCGATGTTCATGGCTTTGCGCATCCTGGCCGCCTCGGCCGGGATGCTTCCGCTGTTCCTGGTGCTGCTGTTCGCGCAGTTCAGCGTTCGCACCGTTCAGCCCGTCGTCACGCTCTATGTGCAGCAAATGATGGGCAACGTGCCCAATCTTGCGACGCTGGGCGGTATCGCCTTCTCCGTCACCGGGCTGGGCGACGTCGTCGCGTCGCCCTTCCTGGGCAAGCGCAGCGATGTCCTTGGCTACCGACGGGTCCTGCTGATCAGCCTGTTCGGCGCCGCCCTGTTCAGTCTGCCGCAGGCATTCACCGACAATTACTGGGTCTTCCTGGCTGAGCGTTTCGGTGTCGGCATGTTCATCGGGGGGATTCTGCCCACGGCGAACGCCCTGGTCGGTCGGCTGGCGCCGGCGGACCAGCGCGGCACGGTGTTCGGCCTGACGGCTTCGGCAACTTTTCTCGGCAATTCGCTGGGGCCGCTGACCGGCGGTGCGGTGGCGGCTTTCCTTGGCCTGCGCTGGGTATTCCTGATCACCGCCGCCGTGCTGGTCGCGAACCTCATCTGGGTGATGATCGCGGTTCCGCGCTCGGTGGACGATCAGATCAGGTGAACCGCGCAGCCGAGTGCGATACGGCCTTCGTCGCAGGCTGCTATCCCGACACGTCGGTCAGGGCGCCGAACGATACTGTCCCATCCTGCATGATCTGATCGACGAGGGCGATTTCCCACGCCAGGTAGGCGTTCATCGCCTCCTCCACGCCCTCGTTACGATCGTAGGGGCGCAATGAGACATCGACGCACGCGGCGTCCGGCGGGTTCCGGCGGTCCTTCACCAGCGGGCGTCCGTAGGCGTGCCAGGCCGCCGTGCCTCCCTCCAGCACGCGCACCTCGCCCCGCGTCAGTGCCGCCGCCTCGGCCACCGCCAGCCGCGCAAAACTGCCGTCCGGCGATGTCAGCACCACATGGTCGGCGTGTGCCAGCACGTCGCCTATGGCATTCAGTCGCGAGCGGATCGCCCAGAGCGCACCGGGGATATGCCCATCGCGGAACTCCAGGCTGCGGGCGAGATCGACGATCACGGTGCGCGCACCGGCATCGAGCAGCGCCATCAGATCGGCGACGCCCATCTGACGCACCGATGCGGCAAGCTCCGGCGCGACCGGGCCGGCATCGCGCGCATCCATCGGGCCGCCAGCAAGCACGAACACGTCGCGATGGCCCATCTGGCGCAGCCACGCGCCCGTCATGCGCGCCCGCACGCCACTATCGTCCAGCAGCACGATGCGCGCCCCGCGTACGCCCACCCATTGATCGGTCGCCTGAACGAGTTGGCCGCCCGGCGCGCTGGCGGCGCCCGCGCGGTGGCCGTCGCGGTATTCGACGGGATCGCGCACATCCAGCAGATACAGCGTACGGCTGGGATCCTGGCGCATCGCGGCGAGCGTCGCCTCGTCGATCACCCGCACCCCCGATTGGCTGGCGAAGCGCGTGGCGCGTTCCAGGGCAAGCCTGGCCGATTGCGGCGTTCCAGGCACGTGGCGCTCGGTCCGCCCGGTGTCGCAGCGCAACCCGGCCAGGGTCCAGCCCATCGTGCCGTTGCGCAGCGCAACGACTTCGTTCGGAATGCCCGCCCGACGCAGGCTTTCCGCCCCCAGGATGCTGCGCGTGCGCCCCGCGCAGTTCACCACCACCAGCGTCTCTGGATCGGGTGCGAGGTCGCCGATGCGATAGGCCAACTCGCCGCCCGGCACGCTGATTGCGCCGGGGATGCTCATGCGCCTGAACTCCTCATGGGTGCGGCTGTCCAGCACCACCATGCGTCGGCCGGTTGCCTGCCAGTCGCGCAGCTGCAGCGGATCGATGCTGACCGTGCCGTAATGATGCTCGACCCATTCGCCGAACGCCTTGGACGGCACGTTGACGCCGCTGAACAGCACATGGCCCGCGGCCGACCACGCCGGCGTTCCGCCATCAAGCACCGCCACGTCGTCGGCGCCAACGCTCTCCAGCCATTGCGCGAGCGACTCGGCGACGCCGCGCCCGTCGTCGATGCAGACGATGCGTGCCGTCATCCGGGGCAGCAACGCCCGCGCCCGCAACTCCCGCCGGGACAGGGGACACGGCGTTGCCCAGAACAGGTGGGACGTCGCGAATTCACCCTCTTCCCGCGCATCGAGCAGGGCGAGTTCCTCGCCGTCGTCCAGCCACGCGCGCAGCATGGCCGCATCGATGCGCCTCATCGCGTGCTCCTTCGGATCGTGTCGATCGAAGAAAGCCTACGCGCCGCGGGCCGCACTTGCCAGAGTCGGCAACCAACCCGCAATTCCTTGCGGGACAGAGTCCTCAGGCGTCGAGCAGCCGATCGAGCGTGATCGGGAAGCGGCGGACTCGCAGGCCGGTCGCGTGCCAGACCGCATTGGCAATGGCGCCGGCCGTGCCGGTGATCCCGATCTCCCCCACGCCCTTGATGCCGAGCGGATTGACATGGTCATCGCTCTCCTCGACCAGGATTGCGTCGACGCTCGGCACGTCCGCGTTGACCGGCACGTGGTATTCGCCAAGGTTCGCGTTCATCGGCCGACCCGAGCGCCTGTCCATGATCGCATGCTCGTGCAGGGCGAATGACACGCCCCAGATCATGCCGCCCTGATACTGGCTGCGGACCATGCGCGGATTGACGATCCGGCCGGCCGCGAAGGCACCCACCAGCCGCGTGGCCCGGACCTGGCCGAAATCCGGGTCCACCTTCACCTCGGCGAACACCGCGCCATGCGCGTACATCGCGTATGCGGATTGCGCTGCCGGGTCCGCAGCGCCTGTGCCGTGACCCGCAATCTCGTGCTGCCCCGCGCGGGTAAGGATATCGGCATAGCTCTCGCTGCGCGTCTCGTCATCGCGGCGATACAGCCGGCCGCCGCGCGCGATCAGGCCGGCATTGCCTGCTCCGAACAGCGGCGAACGCCGGTCAGCCGATGCCAGGTCCGCCAGCTTGGCGATCACGTCGGCGCCGGCGCCGTGGATCGCCGTGCCGGCGGTCGCGGTGTGCCCCGAGCCGCCGGCGATCCCGGCATCCGGCAAATCGGACGTACCGGAGCGGAACTCCAGCTGCTCCGGATCCAGGCCCAGCGCATCGGCCGAAATCTGCGCCAGCGCGGTCCAGGCGCCCTGGCCCATGTCGTGCGCGCCGATCTCGACGACGCCGGTGCCGTCCTGTCGCAGGACGGCCCGTGCGTGGCCCTGGAACATCACCACCGGGAACAGCGCGGTGCCCATTCCCCAGCCGACCAGCATACCGGCATCGTCGCGCATCTGCCGCGGCGCCAATGGCCGGCCGCCCCAGCCAAACCGCGCGGCACCCTGCTCGTAGCATTGCCGCAGCGCCTTGGAGGAGAACGGCTTGCCGGTCATCGGCTCGACCTCGGCGTAGTTCTTCAGCCGGAACGCCAGCGGATCCATCCCGCAGGCCAGCGCGATCTCGTCGATGGCGCTCTCCAGCGCAGCGCTGCCGGGCGCTTCCCCTGGCGCGCGCATGAACATCGGCGTGCCGGTGTCGATGCGAACGCCCTGATGCGCGGTGGCGATCGCCGGACTCGCGTAAAGCGCGTGGGATGCGTTGGCCGCCGGCTCCAGAAAGTCGTCGAACGTGCTGGTGGCGGCAAGCGCCTGGTGGCTCAGCGCCGTCAGCGCCCCGCCCGCGTCGGCACCCAGCCGCAGGGTCTGGCGCGTCGGCGCGCGATGCCCGACCGGGCCGAACATCTGCTCGCGCCGCAACACCAGCTTGACCGGTCGCCCGACCATGCGCGCGGCCATGATACCCAGCACCTGCGGCCCCTTGACCAGGCCCTTCGAGCCGAAGCCGCCGCCCAGGAAGGGACTGCGGATGTGAATATTCTCCGCCGGGATGCCGAACAGTCCGGCGATGCGGTCCTTCGCCATCGCCATGCCCTGGCTCGGCGTGTCGATTGACAGCGTATCGCCGGTCCAGGCCGCCACGATGGCATGCGGCTCCATCGCGTTGTGATATTGCGGCGGCGTTTCGTACACCGCCTCGACCCGCACCGCCGCCCCTGCCAGTCCGGCCGCGACGTCGCCGTGGCTTTCCTCGGCCGGCATGCCGGGGCCGACGACCTGCGGCGTGAAGCCGTCGTTCGAGTCGAGATCGACGCGCGCCGGCTGGGTCTCGTAGCGCGGTGCCAGCAAGGTGGCGCCCTCGGTCGCCGCCTCCAGCGTGTCGGCAACCACGACGGCGATCGGCTGATTGGCGTAGCGGACGTGATCGTTCTGCAGCAGGTCCATGCAGAACATGAAGGGATGCAGCTTGGCATCCGGGTCCAGCGCCAGCTTCGGAGCATTGGCGGGCGTCATGACCTCGATCACCCCGGGATGCGCCCTTGCCGCCGCCACGTCCAGCGTGGCGACGCGGCCGCGCGCGATGCTGCTGACGGCGAGCACGGCATAGACCATGCCAGGCGGATGGTTGTCGGCGGCATAACGGGCGGCGCCGGTGGTCTTCAGCACGCCTTCGCGCCGGGTCAGCGGCTGGCCGATGCTCGATCCCATCCGGACATGCGTGGAGGCGTGCGTCATCGTGGTTTCAGGCATGCGTCGTCACTCCGGAAAAGGGGGAGGCCGGCAGCGCAGGCACGCGGGCGGGGGTGCCGGCGGCGGCCATCGTCAGCGCGCGCACGACGATGCGCCGGGCGAGTTCGATCTTGAAGGCGTTGTTGCCGGATGGCCTGGCATCAGCCAGTGCCGCCTCGGCCGCGCGCCGAAACGCTGCCTCATCCGGCCGGGCCCCTGCCAGCACCGCCTCCGCCGCGCGGGCACGCCACGGCTTCAGCGCGACCCCGCCTAGCGCGATGCGTGCCTCGGCGACCATGTCGCCATCCAGCCGAAGCGCCGCCGCAGCCGAGACGACGGCAAAGGCGTATGATGTACGCTCACGAACCTTCAGATAGCGGGCGTTGGCCGCGAACGCAGCCGCGTCGGCGGGAAGGCGAACCGCGGTGATCAGTTCGCCTGGTTCGAGCACGGTCTCGCGCTCGGGCGTGTCTCCTGGCAGCAGATGAAAGCTCTCGAGTGGAACGTCCCGCCGGCCGCCGGCGCCCTCGATCTCGACGACCGCGTCGAGCGCCACGAGCGGGACGCAGAAATCGGAAGGATGGGTGGCGATGCAGTGCTCGCTCCATCCCATGATCGCATGCAGCCGGTTCTCGCCGCCCATCGCATCGCAGCCCGTACCGGGGTCGCGTTTGTTGCAGGCGCTGACCGCATCATAGAAATACGCGCACCGCGTCCGCTGCAGCACGTTGCCGCCCACTGTGGCGGCGTTGCGCAGCTGCGCCGATGCGCCCGACAAAAGCGCCTCGGCCACCGCGGGGAACTGCCGTGCGAAGTCCGTATCATGCGCCAAGTCGGCATTGCGCACGAGCGCGCCGATCCGCACGCCGCCGTCGCTCCCTCGCTCGATCAGGTCCAGGCCCGGCAGTCGGCCGATATCGACCAGCGTGCCGGGGCGCATGACGCCGCCCTTCATGAGGTCGAGCAGATTGGTGCCGGCCGCCAGGTAGGCCGCACCCGGCGCGGCTGCCGCCGCGACGGCATCGGCAAGCGTCGCCGGACGGGCATATTCGAAGCGGTTCATGCCGCGTCCCTCCGATCAGACGCCGCCATGGCCCGCTGCGCCTCCAGGATGGCCTCGGTGATCCCGATATAGGCGCCGCAGCGGCAAAGATTGCCGCTCATCGCCTCGCGCACCCGCTCGGGGTCGTCGCCGGCCTGGCCTTCCTGCATCATCCCGATGGCGCTCATGATTTGGCCCGGCGTGCAGAACCCGCACTGAAAGCCGTCATGCGCGATGAATGCCGCCTGGACAGGGTGAAGGTGACCGCCTTGCGCCACCCCCTCGATGGTGAGGACGTCGGCACCGTCATGGCTGAGCGCCAGTGCAAGGCAGGAATTTACGCGGCGACCATCGACGAGTACGGTGCATGCCCCGCATTGGCCACGGTCGCACCCCTTCTTGGTGCCCGTCAGCCCCAGCCGCTCGCGCAGCAGGTCCAGCAGCGTGACCCGTGGGTCGTCCAGCGCGATGGCGTGCTGGGCGCCGTTGATCGTGAGGGTGATTGACAGACTCATGCGGGACTCCGATCAGAGCTGCGATGCAGCGGCAAATACGGAGGTACCCTCCGGTTTACAAGAGGAGGGAAGCTCGGCCGGCATGGAAAGTGTGATTGCCGCGAAGCGGGAGCGCAAACCACGGGCGGACAGCCTCCGCAACCGAGAGCGCCTGCTCACGGCGGCGAGAACGCTGTTTGCGGCGGGTGGCCCGTCCGGCAGTTTGGAGGCCGTGGCGCGTCACGCAGGTGTCGGCGTGGGCACGCTATACCGGCACTTCCCAACCCGCCAGAGCCTGTTCGAGGCGGTGTATCGCCGAGAGGTCGAGCAGTTGGTGCAACTGGGCGAGCAGTTCGCGACGGATCTGCCGCCGCTCGAGGCGCTGCGCGCCTGGATGCACGCCAACGTGGAATTCGTGGCGACGAAGAAGGGCATGTCGGCGGCCCTGGCTGTCGCCGTGCATGCATCTTCCGACCTGACGGTCTATTCAATGGACCGGCTGGGCCGCGCCGTGGACAGGTTGCTGCGCCGCGCGGTTGAAGCCAAGGCAATCCGCGATGACGTCAGCGCCGAGGACATCCTGCGCACGATCGTCGGTCTTTGCTACACGCACGACAAGCCGGGTTGGAAGAGCAATGTGGTGCGCCTGCTGGACATCTTCATCGATGGGATGCGGCCGCCTTAGCCGCTCAGGGCGTGGGCACGCGGGAATGGCGCGGCGTGGTCGGTGGCGCCAGGATGGCGACCGCGCTGCTCGACCGATCGGCACGCACCGCCCGACGCGCCAGGGCAACCTTCAGAAGCGCCAGCGGATTTGCCAAATCTTAAGCGAATTAAGAATTGGTTTATTCTTTCCGTCGTAGACGTCTGGGGGCCGATGGGCGCTGCCGCGCCTGTCGAGAACATTGTCTGCCCGGTTTCTCGAACGATCGATCATGCGCGCGACAGTGACCTTGGACATTTTGCGATCCGTGATCGTCAGCATCGACCCACGAGAGCAGGACATCGCGGATCGTGCCGTCTCCTCGCATCCCAACCAAAGCGAGCGTTGCGTCCGCCATTCGGCGACGCCGTCGCGCCGTTGATCCCGAGTGAGTCGATCCCCAAAGACAGGCTTACAGCGTTCGGAGAACCATTTGGCGAAAGGACGGAGATTAGTTACAGCTTGCCGTATCACGACAACCTTGATTGAAGCTGCACTGGGTATCTTGCTACCTCCGCGTTGTCCGAGTTGCGATCAGAACATTTCAGACCATCGCCTATTTTGTGCCGAGTGTTTCACGCGGGTGGCCTTCGTCACAGAACCCTGCTGCAACCGATGCGGCGTTATGTTTGGCTTTGTCGGCCAAGGGGGACTGGAACGCCTTTGCCATTCCTGCCAGCTGAAACCACCCGCGTTCACGCGCGCCCGTGCCGCATTTCGCTACGACCCTGGCACGCGCCGGCTGATCCTGCCGTTCAAGCATGGCGATCGCACCGAGCTCGCCCCGATCCTTGCTGCGCATATGGCCCGGGCAGGAGCGCCGTTGCTGAAGCAGGCCGATGTCCTGGTCCCAGTGCCCCTGCATCGGCGGCGCCTGTTTCAGCGCCGCTATAACCAGGCCGCCCTTCTAGCGCGCGCCTTGTCCAGGACGAGTGGGATTCCGGTACTGCTCGATGGTCTGGTGCGGCGCCGCCCTACACCATCGCTTGGTCACAAGGCTGCGGCCGACCGACGAAACGCGCTGGCAGGCGCGTTCGCCGTCTCGTCGAACCGCACAGGGGCTATCGAAGGCCGGCGGGTGGTGTTGATAGACGACGTGATGACGTCCGGCGCGACCGCACATGAATGTGCCATTGCCCTGGGTGCGGCTGGTGCGACCGACGTTTCCGTGCTTGTGGCAGCCCGGGTTCCAGGCCCTGGATCGCCGTGAGAGTCGCGCCCCTGCGCGGCAGCCATCCGAGCACCGGCCGATCGCTTCAACGCCATCAGGGCGAGGTGGCGTGACGGACAAGTGGAAGGTGCCATCTTCTCCTTGGCCACACGCTCCTAGCCATGGTCGAATCGCAATGCGCCCGCCTCGTACCGCAGGATGCGCTTGCGTCGGTGACCGTGGCCCCATGTCCATGCTTCAAGCATCTGCTTATAGCGCTGCTGCACGTGATAGCGGACGCGCCGCTGCAGCGGCAGTCCCGCGCTGTAGGGCGCAAGCGCAGGATGGTCGCTGACCGCCCGGGCATAGGCCGCGAACGCTGCCGCCCCCCAGGGAGCGAACACGCCCTGCCAGGGCTTCGGGTTCGACATGTAGTGAAGGATCCTGGGGCGGATGCACGGCTCGACCCGGGCGTTGCGCATGAAGATCGGGAAATTCCACGCCAGCGACAGCGCCAGACGAGCGTCGGCGGCCACCAGATTGAGCGGATCCTGATCAGGAAAGCGGTACGGCCGGCCGCTGTCGCGCACCAGTTTCCACGCGCGCGCGCCGGTCACGTCCCACCCGGCGCGGGCAATACGAAGCACGCCGGTGTTGAAGTAGCCCTCGGCGTGCCTGTGATCGAGGCCGATCATGTGCAGGTGGGCGGCGAGGTCGCGGCTCGGCCCATCCCGGTCGCCAAGCATGAAAGTCATCGGATCGTTGGCCGCCAGGAACCGCCCCGGCGGCACGTCGGCGGCGATGAGCGGGTCGATCGGGTGCTGGATCTGCACGTCGCCGTCCAGATAGAGAAACTGGTCGTACTGCGCCGGCACGAAGCGGTTCAGGAACAGCCGTGCCAGCATTGGCGAGGCGCCTTCGATGGTGCGCGGATCGACGGCGATGAGCCGCACCTGCTCCATCGCACCGATGGCCGTGAAGTCGCGCTCTGCCCGGTCGCTGATGCTGAAATGAAAGATCACCACATCGGCTTTCGCCGCACTCGCGTGGCGGCGAGCCTGCATCGCACTGACCAGGGTGGGGAACAGATACGCCTCGTCGGTGGTGTATGCGATGCAGCAGTTCGGCGGACCCGTCGCAAGGGCCGGCGGCGCATCGCGCAGCCGAACGGCGTCGGTGGCGTCAGACATCGTCGCCCGCCGCAAAACGATCGGCGATCACCGCCAGCCGCCGCGCCGCGCGCGCCCATGTGAAACGCGGTATCCGGGCCCGGGCGGCGGCACGCAGCGTGTCCGTCAGCGTCTCGCTGTCCAGCAGCTGGCACACGCGCTCGGCGATATCGGCTGGGGAGGCCGGATCGAAGAACAACGCGGCGTCGCCGCAGGTCTCTTGCAGCGCGGGGATGCGGGATGCGGCGACCGGACAGCCGCAGGCCATCGCCTCGATCGCCGGCAGCCCGAAGCCCTCGTAGCGCGACGGAAATACCAGACATGCGGCCCGCTCGTAGAGTGCCTTCAGCGCGCAGTCGCTCACTCGCCCGGTGTAGTGCGCCGGCTGCGGCAGGCCATCGGGCGCGGTTTTGCAGAATGCGCCGGCCGCAAGGCCGCCGGCGATGACGAGCGCGACCTTGCGCTCGGCCAGCCGGCGCGCCAGTTCCTGCAGCGCGCCGAGATTCTTGTGTGCGGCCAGATTGCCGACCGCCAGCACGAACCGTCCGTCGGGCAACTGGTCCCGTATGCTATGGTCGGCAACGATTGCTTCCATGTGGTCGGCGCCTTCCGAGACCACGCCGATCCGGCCGGGCTCAGCGCCGAGCCAGCGGGCCAGTTCGGCACGGGCGAATTCCGAGACCGTGACGATGCATGCACCCCGCCGCTGGAGCTGCCGCTGTGCCAGCTTGTAACAGTTGCGGAATGCTAGCGAGTAGGCTTCGGGCGTGGCATGGACGCCGGCATCGTGGATCACGACGATCTGCGAGCGCAGCCCCAGCGGTGCCGTGTTGCCCAGGTTGATCAGGAGCCCGTCGGTGGCGTGGCCGGGGAGCTCGAGCTGTTCCCAGAAATGGCCCCGCCGCCTCCCGACCGACCAAGTCGGCGTTGCCGCCCGCACGGTGCCCCCTGGCCGAAGCACGACAACGCGTGTCGGATCGAGGCGCCACAGCGCCGCGGTAATCTCGGTCGCGAACCGCTGAACCCCACTCAATGGTTGCGTAAGGAACCGTCCGTTCACATAGAGAGTCCGGTTGTGCGGCACCGTCGTGCGTGCCGAAGCCGGCTCTGTCCACCCTGCGGCATCGGCAAGGATGCGGGACGACGGCCATTCGGTCATTCGGCAGGTGTTTTCCAAGCCCGATCCGTCAACCGGGCCACGGTTATCCTCGAGGGCAGGATGCGGTGCCAAGTCGCCTGCAGGGCGAACCATGCGTTACCTTCCCTGCTGCCGCGTTGCCCGCCAACAGATGCAGCTTGCAGTTCCTGTTGCTGCCAATGGGTTAATTTCGATCGCCTCGCCGCCGCAGCTCGTCAAGCGTGCGGTTAACCGGCACTTCAAAATCGTCCGCATACAGTTTTTCCCTTGTCCACGGGCTGGTCCGTGGTCGCTTTAACGCAGGTCGCGGTTGCGCGCCGTTTGGCGGCGGCGTACACGCTCGGTCGCTGCTCGGTGGTTGTATGCTGCAGGCGATGTCCGATCTTCGAGCCCGCCGGCATGGTGCAAGCGCGGGCGATGGTGGTATTCAGCTGTGGCCGGCGAAACCTGCCGAGCAACTCGGCATTGATCCAGGTGTCCCGATGTTTTCGGACGGCGGTCCGCCGCCGTATCCGCGGCCCGGTGGCCTGTTGATGCGGGTGCGGGAGGCCGTCGGCCCGCTGCTTTCGCAGCGTGCGCGGACCCGCATCGGCGACGCTTTCGTATCGATCGCGCCCCGCACGATCCAGCGTGCCGGGGAGCAGTTGCTCGACTTCCCGATCACGCACTACGTCCGGTCAAATCCGATTCTGCTGATCCGGGTCCCGCGCACCGGTAGCGTCAGCACCTCAATGCAGATCTACGGCCGCGTGCGCAGCATTCCTCACCGTCGCGCCACGTTCTATTTGCGAAGCGATCCGGACTTCTTCGATCGCGCGATCAAGATCGCGGTCGTGCGCAATCCCTGGGATCGGCTGCTCTCCGCCTACGGCTTCCTCCGGGCCAATGGAACCATGCTGGCGAAGCCAGATCCGCAGTCAATGCGGTTCATGCACGGCATCGCGTCGCTTGAGCATCTCGTATTCGATCATCTGGTGCCCAATGCGGCGAGGCTCCATCTGCTGGACCCGACACTGCACCATCAGCACGACTATGTCTGCGACCGGCACGGGACCATCATCGTCGATCGGATCTTCCATACCGAGGATCTGGATGCGATGAGCACGTTCCTCGCGTCGCTCGGCCTGTCCAAGCCGCTGCCCCACCTGAACGCATCGATCGACGGTCCGCATCGCGCAACGAAACTGACGCCGCGCATAATCGATGCCGTCGCCGCGGTCTATGCGCGCGATATCGCGCTGTTCGGCTACAGCTACAGCGGACCATGAGGGCGGGGCCGTGTTCGGTACCAACCGCTGGTCCAATCGCGCCCGAGCTTGAGATTGCATCAACTTGCTCATGCTATCCGCATGGTGCTGCCGATCCCATCGGGGGTGATGCTGCGGTGCCCTGCAACCCAACCGTATCAAGCAATCGTCGGCGATGACCTTTTCCCGAATGATCATGGGGCACGGGCCTCATGCGACCGTCCGTATGGCGATCCGTCTTGGCCGAGCCTGACGCATCGCGCGTGCCGATGACGAGGCGTGGGACTCCTGCCGCCGCCGCGCCGCAACGGCGCGACGCCATCACCGATCCGGTCGAACCCGGGATGGCGCACGAGGCTTAGGATGGCCCGCGCCGCCCACATGATCGGCCACCGAACGGCCATGGGCGGCATGCTGCTGGTCGGCGCGCGCCTGATCACGCGCGTCATCGACCTGGCGACGATGCTGGTTCTTGCCCGGCTCCTGGTGCCGACGGATTTCGGCCTGGTGGCCATTGCCATGAGTGCGGTGGCCATCGTCAAATCGGCGCTGGAGCTGCCGCTCAATCAGGCGTTGGTGCGGCTGCCCCTGGTGTCGCGGGCGCAATACGATACGGCCTTCACGCTGGCGGTGCTGCGTGTTCTGGCGGTGGACGCGGTCATATTGCTGGGCGCTGCGCCGTTCGCGCAGTTCTATGAAGACCCTCGGCTGTTTGCTCTGGTCTGCGTGCTTGCGATCGGCGCCAGCGCTCGCGGCCTGACCAGTCCCCGCATGGCCGAATACCAGCGTGACATGAGTTTCTGGCGCGATTGCGTGCTGCTGCTGGGCAGCAAGTGTCTTGGCTTCGTCGTCGGCGCTACGACTGCCGTCGTCACGCACAGCTACTGGGCCATCGCGGCCGGCGCGATCACCTGGCCACTGACCATCGTCACCTCATCCTACTGCTTCGCGCCCTATCGCCCGCGGTTCAGCCTTGCGGAACTGTCCAGCTTCTCGGGCTTCGTCGGCTGGGCGAGTGCGGCCCAGGTCATCAGCGCCGTCAACTGGCAGTCCGAGCGCCTGCTGCTTGGCAAGCTGCAGCCCAAGGCCAGCCTGGGTCTGTTCACCACCGCGAGCGACATCTCGCTGATCCCCGTCATGGCCTTTTTCGGTCCGATGATCCGCCCGCTGCTGGCGGCGTTTTCGCTGGTACGGAACGACCGGGCGCGGTTGGCGAGAAGCTACCAGCACGTGTCTGCCGCCATCATGACGGTCGGGCTGCCGATCCTGGTCGGCGAGTGCCTGGTGGCCGAACCGGTGATCCGGTTGGTGCTTGGCCCGGCATGGCTGGGTGCGGGGCCGCTGCTGCAATGGCTCTCGTTGAGCGTCATCCCGGCGCTGTTCGCGCTCGCAGCGATCCCACTGGTGATGTCCGTGGGCGAGACTCGCATATTCCTGGAACGCAACGCGATCGAATTCTGTGTTAAGTTCCCGATCCTGATCGTCGGAGGCATCGCATACGGCTTCATGGGAGTGGTGGCGGCGCGCGCCGTGTCCGAAACGGTGGCCGCGCTGTTCTGCATGCGCGCGGTCCGGCGGCTGGTCGGACTGTCCGTCGCGGCACAGCTGTTGGGCTCGTGGCGCTGCTTCGTCGCCACCATGGTGATGGTTCCTGTGGTGATTGCAGCCCTGCGTTGGCCGGCTACCGGGCAGGGCGCGACGCTTGGCGGATTGCAGGGTGCGTTGAACCTTGCCGTGGTGGCTGGCCTGGGTGCGGCGAGCTACGGCACGGCGCTGCTGGCACTGTGGCTGGTTTCAGGACGGCCCGAGGGCGTGGAGGCAATGCTGGTCAACGTCATTACTGGCCTGCGCGCCAGAGTGCGCCGGCGGGCCAAGCTTATGCCAACCGGCGCGGACGGGGCACGGCGGCCAGCAGATACGCGCCCGCACTCAGCGCGGTGATCCAGAAGCTGGTCGGCCAGTCGGTGTAGAACGCCAGGGTCAGCCCGGCCCAGCATTCCAACAGCGCGAGGAGTGCCGCGATCATCACCCCCTTGGCGACCCGGCTGGTCAGCCGCTGCGCCGTCGCCGCCGGACAGACCATCAGCGTGAACACCAGAAGCACCCCGACGATCACCGCGCATTCGGCCGTGGCCAGCGCGACAACCGCCAGGAACAGAGCACCATAGAGGCGTAGGGAGACGCCCCTTGCCTCGGCCAGTTCGGGCTGCAGGCTCGCGAAAAGCAGGGGACGGGAAATTGCCGCGAGCCCGATCAGGCTGACGACGCCCAGGCCCGTCAGCGCCCACACCGTGCTGGTATCCACCGCCAGGACGTTGCCGAACAGCAGCGCCGTCGCCTGGGTGGCGAACGCGGTGTAAAAGTGCAGGAACAGCAATCCGAAGCCCAGCGACAAGGCGAGCACGATGCCGATCGCCACGTCGCGCTGCGCCAGCCGCTCGCCCATCAAACCCATCCCGATGGCGGCCGCGACGGTCATCAGCACCAGACCCCAGAGTGGAGCGACGCCCAGCAGCGACGCGCCCGTCGCCCCGGTGAACCCGACATGCGACAGTGCGTGTCCGGCGAAGGTCTGCCCGCGCAGCACCAGGAAATATCCGACGACGCCGGACACCAGGGCCACCACCGTCGCCGCCGCGAAGGCGTTGCGCATGAAGTCGTAGTCAAGCACGGTGCGCAACCAGCGCTGCCGCGTGCGCATGGTGCCCATTTGGTTCGTGCCCATGCGCGTCGCGCTCCATGTCCTGGGCGCCCGACATGACGAAGATACGGCCTTTCAGCCGCACCACGTCGATTTCCGAGCCATAAAGACGCGAGAGCACCGGCCCGGTGATGACCTCGTCCACCGTCCCCAGCGCCGCCCGCCCGTTGCCCAGGTACAGCACCCGGTCGATCGCGCCGAGCAGCGGATTGAGCTCGTGCGCGCTGAACAGCACGGTGATCCCGAGTTCGGTCTGCAGCGCCTTCACGAGTTCGACCACGCCGCGCTGGTGGTTCGGGTCAAGGCTGATCAGTGGCTCATCCAGCAGCAGCAGCCGCGGGCTGCCGATCAGCGCCTGCGCCAGCAGAAGACGCTGGCGTTCGCCGCCCGAGGTTTCGACCAGCGGGCGCCGGGCGAGAGTGCCCGCACCGACCAGGTCCAGCACACGATCCACTTCGATCCGCGCCGCCCGGTCGAGCCAGGCGAGCCCCGGACGGTGTCCATTGACCGCGCTCGCGACGAAGTCCAGGCCGCTCAGCCGCAGGCTTGCGATGGCGCTGCGCGACTGGGGCATGTAGCCGACGGCGGGATTGCCGCGCGCGGCCGGTCTTCCCAGCACCACGATGGTACCCTGGCGTGGCGTCACGAGACCCAGCACGGCGCGCATCAGTGTCGTCTTGCCGGCACCGTTGGGGCCGAGCACGCCGACGAACTCCCGAGCGCCAACGTGCAGGCTGACGCCCGAGAGGACGTCGCGGCCGCCCAACGCCAGACGGACGTCGTCGAGGGCGATTGCGGTCATGGTGCTACTTCGGCAGTGCGCGATCGACCGAATCGAGCTCGCTCATCATCCATGCCTGATACGTCTTCCCCGCGGGTTCGGTCTCCGTGGCGCCAACAATCGGCACATGGGCAGCCCGCGCCAGCTTCTCCATGCGCTCGGCAATCGGGTCGGAGGCCTGAGCATTGTAGACCAGCAGGCGCACCTTGTGCGCCTTCAGGTCATCCTCGAAGGCCGCGACGTCGGAGGCGCTGGGTTCGGTGTTGTTCATCACTGCGATCTGGAAGGGCATGTTGCGGACCGTCATGCCCAGGGCGGCGAACATGTAGCCGAACACCGGTTCGGTCGCGGTGGCGGACGTCCCGCCGAGGCGCGCCCGCAGCGCAGCGATTTTGTCTTCGACCGACTGCATGGATGCTTCGAACCGACCGAGCCGCTTGCGATAGTCGGCGGCGTGGATCGGATCCGTTGTGGCCAAGTCTTCTGTCAGTGCCTTGGCGAAGGCCAGCATCGTGGCGGGATCGTACCAGATATGCGGATTGTCGCCGCTCTTGCGGCCCACGAGATCGGCAACGACGATCGTCGTGCGGTCGGGCGACTTGGCGGCGCCGAGCAGCTTCTTCATCCATGGATCGTAGTCGATGCCGCTGTAGACGACGATCCGCGCCGCCGAAACGGCCCGCGCCACCGACGCGCTCGCCTCGAACAGATGAGGGTCCTCGTCCGGATTATTCAGGATGCTCGTGACGTGCACCTCGGGCCCGCCGATCTGGTGCGCCACGTCGCCGTAGAAATTCTCGGCTGCCACCAGATTGACCGGCGCGGCCGCCCATGTCGGGACAGCGAGGGCCGCCAGCCCGAGGGCCAGCGTGAGGGTGGGAAGGATCCGCATACTTTCTGCTCCGACAGGCTGCAGTGGCAAGCAGATAACGATATAACGTAACTCTCTATCCGTCCAGTCGCTGTTACAATATAACCCTCTGGCGCTAGGCGGCGCCCCGTCAATAATAGGCATTTTCTCAAAATTAAAACCGTACTCGCATCCGAAACGTGTTATGCGCAACACAAGGTGCTCATGGGCATGGCGGGGCTAGCGACCGCCTTTTCGGTCCTCGCGTGTGGATGCCACGGACAGTGTTGGAGCGACGGTTATGGACGACGACCTGATTCAACGCGGCGATTCTCGGCGTGTCTCCCGCCGAGGCCTGCGTGCGCCATCGCGGCCGGTGCCGATCGGACTGATCGCGCTGGCCGTCTGCGTGGCTATTCCGCTGGTTGTCCTGATGTTTTCGTGATGCGACCTATCGCGGAACGGCCGAGCCGATGCCGCTCCGCGCAGGGCGCTCGGGTAGCCACGCTACGGGCGGGATGGCATCGACGGCGGCACGAGCCTGCGTTTGGCGCCATTTCCACAGGAATATCAGTGTTGCCGGCATCAGCGCGGTGAACTGGTCCGGATAGGGCAGTGGTCCCTCGTCCATGTTCAGCAGCATGTTGACGAGCATGTAAAGCAACACCCAGACTGCTTCCGGCGCATTGCCTTTCGCCGCGGCCCGTGCCGCGTCGTAGATGATCCTGCCCCAGAGCATGACGTAGATCCCCAGCCCGACGATCCCGAGCTGCAGCGCCACGTCAATATAGCCGTTATGGGCCGAGGGGGCGTCCCAGTCGATCATCTGCCAGATGTACTGGGTGTTGATCGAGCCCTCGTTCCAGAAGGCGGCGTAGCCGTAGCCCAGCAGGGGACGCTGCCATATCGCCTTCAGGGACATCTGCCATAGCGGCACACGGCCGGTCAGCGACGAGTCGCGGTTCGCGATCGCGAACAGGATGTCGGGATCGATCACCACCACGAACGCGAAGATCACCGCAACCGAACCCATGCCGAACAGCAGGAGCGGCCCGGCGCGCATGCGCGAGACGTAGATCGCGATGATCGTGATGATCAGCACGGCCGCGATACCCAGCGAGGTGGCCGACTTGGCCAGGAAGATGCAGCCCATCAGGAAGAACATCGACAGGATCGTCACTGCGGGCCAGCGAGGCCGGTTGAGCAGCGCGTAGCCCGAGCAGGCGATCGCCAGAACGGCACCCTCACCCAGCGTGTTCTTTTGGGCATAGACGCCGCGCATGGCGTCGCTGTAGCCGAGTGCGACGTCGTGCCCGACCTTCGGCACGCCAAAATAGGCGACGATGGACAGCATCATCAGGATGATCGTCGTGCGGCCGTAAAGTCGGATCGTCTGGTCGAAACCGGCCTCCTCCGCGCACAACAGACCGAAGAGGATGCAGTTTGTCAGCGTCACCCAGCGGCGCGCGGTCAGCGCCGGAAACTGCGACCACACCGTCGATGCCAGGCACAGTGCCATGATCACGATGTACGGCATCAGCGCGCGCAGGTTGTCGACGATCACATGCCGGTTGCGGGCGAAGTAGATGACGACGCCGCCGAGGATTATGATCTGGCTGATCGTGTTGCCGATATCGGTTTCGCCCGGGATCAACTGCTCCTCGCCGCGCGCGTAGCGCAGCGCCGGCGTTATCGCGCCAGACAGGATGCCGAAGCCGAACATGATGAAGGCCTGCTGCCACAGACGGAGCGCGGCCTTGCCGGCGGGCCCCCGCGCGGTGCGTCGCCGCTCGGGCGTGTCCCACATCAGCGGGAACGGGCTCGGCTTTGCTGTCACATGTCCGCTCGCCATCTCGGCCTTCCTGTTCAGCTTCCCTGGCGCGACGGCCGCGTCCGCCACCACCCGAGGATCGTGCGCTGCGTCGTGCGCCAGGCCACTTCGCGCAGCCCCAGCACGTCCAGCGCCAGGGCCGCGGCGGCGTAGCTGAAGGCGCCGGCGGCGACGCGCAGTGCGAAGCTGAGCAGGCCTGCTTCGGGAATGCAGATCACCACGCCAGCCATCGCCAGACAGGCCAGCGCCACCCGGGTCCATGGCCCGAGTGGCAGCGGCAGGGCGAACGCCTTGCGCCCGGCAAACACAGCATGCACGCAGGACACCCCCATCGCGACCGTGGTCGCGATGGCGGCGCCGACCGGCCCCATGCGCGGGATCAGCACCACGCTCAATGCGATGCCGACGACGGCGGCGACGGCGGTCACGGTCACCTGCAGCGACGGTCGGCGGCCGAGCTGGAAGGCATGGTCGAGGTGATGCGCCCGCATGCAGGACAACAGTGCCGACGCGGCCATCCACGGCGTCAGCACCGTCACGGCACCGACGAACTTGGCACCGACCATGGTGGTCGCGATGCTGTGCGCGGTCAGCGCCATTCCGAGCGCGCAGGGTGCGAGCATCGCCAGCAGCAGCGTTCCGTTCTCGGTCAGCTGCCGGTGGGCGGCGTCAGGATCACCGCTCTCCACCGCGCGGACCGCGAGCTGGTACCCGGCCGAGGAGACCCCGCCGGCGGCGATGTTGATGGTGTTCTGCACCAGCATGAAGGCGGCGGTGTAGAGGCCCAGCGCCTGCGGCGAATCCAGCACTTCCAGCAGCGTCCGCGTGCCGCTGTTGACCATGCTCGCCAGCGCCATGCTCGCCGCCATCGGCAGCCCGAATGCCAGCACCGCCCGGGCCAGCCTGCGGTCGAAATGCCGGGGTCCGACATGCCAGCGCTGGAAGCCGCCCAGCAGCGCGCCGCAGGCAGTGCCGATGGCGGTGCCGAGGGCGGTCCAGACGGGGCTGTGTGTCAGCCACGCCGCCACCCCGGCGCCAACCACGACGAAGGCGCCACGGCCAAAATTCATCGTCATGTAGCGGCGCGGTCGGAAATTAGCGATCTCCAGCCGGCCCGCCAGCTCGAACCACGAGAATGCCCACATCATCAGCAGGCCGGCCGCGATCATCACCGCCTGGCGGCCGTCGAACAGGCCGCATGCCCAGGCCAGCACGGCAACCAGCGCGCTGCCCGCGACCAGCATAAGGAACAGCTGGATGAACGTCGTGATCACCACCGGGTCGTCGCGTCGTGCTTCGTAGAAGCGCAGGAAGGACACGCCCAGCCAGTCGAACACCATCGTCGAGCCGAACGTCATCACCAGCAGGGAGATGCCGTACAGGCCGTAATTCGTCGGATCGAGCAGCCGGGTCAGCAGGGCGGTCGTCACCATGCCCATCAGCCCGGGAACCAGCTTGGCGAACACGTAGATCATGCTGTGGCGTATCAGCACGGCAGGTCGCTTCCCGGGGCCGTCTGCAGGGCGTAGCGGGTGTCCCCTCGGCTTCGGCGGAACCGCGCCCGCGCCGCCCGCAGGCGCTGGCGCAGGCTTTGCGGCACGGCCCAGAAGGCGGCGAACAGCGCCAGTTGCACCGGTGTCGGCGCGCCGCGCCGGATGGCCGCGCGCAGCAGGACCGGGATGGCCGCATGGTCGCCCTGGTCCGCCGCCTGGGACCCCAGGGTAACCAGCGCGAACCCGCTATACGCGCGCCGGGTGAACAGCGCGCCCATGTCGTCCAGCCAGCGCAGCGCTTCGCGCCAATCGAATACCGATCCGAACGACCAGCGCGCTTCCTCGGTGTGGATCACCACCAGCACATCGGGCAGCATGACCAGCGTCGCACCCAGTTGCTTGGTGACGCGCAGCAGCAGGGTGGTGTCCTCGTTCTGTTGCGTTGCGCCGAAGGTGCTTGCGGCAAACAGCCGCCGCGGCAGCAGGAAAGTCGGCGTGGCGAGGTACGCATCGCCACGCTGCAACGACCGTCGCGCGAACAGATATTCGTCCACCGGCTCCTGCGGCTCGCACAGTCGGGTCGGCCAGACATAGGTCGCCCGTGGCGTTTCAACCCGGCACCGGCAGCTGAGCAGAATGTCCTGATCGGCAGTCCGGCCCGCAAGCTGGCGGCCGAGCTTCTCGGGCAGCCATTCGTCGTCGTCGTCCAGAAAGGCGATCCAGTCGCCACGTGCCTGCAAGGCGGCGCGGTTGCGCGCCGGCCCGGGTCCCTCGGAGACCGCATTCTGCAGCACGGTCAACCGCGGATCGTCGATGCCCTGGAGGGCCGCGATCGTCGCATCGTCCGGGCCATCGACGATGACGATGATCTCGAGCGCGTCGTGGGTCTGGCGCCGCACGCTCTCGACCGCCCGCAGCACCAGCCGGGGCCGGCGTATCGTCGGGATGATGACCGAGACCAGCGGTGCCCCGGTCGCTGCGATCGCGGCTGTCATGTCAATGATGCAGCGGTGTGCAGGAGATTCGCAGCGTGAACGGCTTCTCGACCGACTGGCTGCGCGTCGTCTCGCTGTCCGAGCATCGGTAGGTGACCCGCAATGTCGGGATCAGCGGTGGCGGCGTGCCGGTATTGGTGCACAGGCTGTCGCGGGCCACGATCGCGCAGCTGAACCGTTCGTCGCAATCCGATTTGACGCGCGCCGATACGTCGCAGGGCGTCTGGTCATAGGGTGCGCCATAACTGGCACGCGTCACCTCGATCAGCGCCGCCTTTAGCGGCAGGGGCGCTTTCGGCGGCAGGGCGTCTTTGGTGGCGGCGAGGGCGCGGCCATGGCCAAACATCGCGGCGCAGAGCACGGCGCCGACGAGGGCCGCTTTTGCCGAGCACCGGAGCGCCGGGCACGCCACACGCCTTTGCGCCGGAGATTTCATGGATTATGTCCTGGGCCACATCTGACCCGATCGGCGGTCATGATCATAACGCGAACGCGGTACCAACGTGGAACGGACGGGCGTGAAGGACCACAAGCACGGCATCGCGGAACGTGGCAGGCGTTTTCTGCGCCGCGAATACTGGAATATCGGCGTGGTCGAGCAGAGCGCGGGCGACATTGCCGCACGCGGCATCACCGCTCCGGTCCGCTGGCTTCCGCCGCCGTCCGAGGGCGTGCTGATCGCCGATCCCGGCTGCCTTGATGGCGAGGGGGGTGGTCGCACGCTGTTCGCCGAATATCTCGACTACCGTGCACCGCGCGGTGAAATCTGGACCGCCGACCTGGCGCCCGGCCAGGACATGACGGAGGCGGTTTTCAGGCCGCTGCTGGCCACCGCGCACCACATGTCCTACCCGCGCCCGTTCCGCCACGCCGGACGCACCTTCCTGATCTGCGAGAGCTGGCAATCCGGCGGCATTCCGATGTGGGAGCGGATTGGCGAGACTTGGCACGAACGGCCGCCATTGCTGCAAGGACGGAAGGTGGTCGATCCCACCCTGCTCGAATGGCAGGGACGCTGGTGGCTGTTCTGCACGTTTCAGGCAGCGGGTGCCGACTCGCGTTTGCACATATTCCATGCGCCGGACCCGTGCGGTCCGTGGCTGCCGCATGCCGGCAATCCGGTGCGGATCGATCCCGCCGGCGCGCGACCGGCGGGTCCGGTGTTTGCCGCCGGCGATGCGCTGATCCGTCCCGCGCAGGATTGCAGCCGCACCTATGGCGGTGCCGTCGTTCTGCACGCGATCACGTGCCTGACCCCCGACGCCTATGACGAGCGCACGATCCGGCGGATCGAACCGCGCGACGCCGCCTATCCGCATGGGCTTCACACGCTGTGTCCCGCCGGGCCGGTGACGCTGATCGACGGCAAGCGTTGGGGTGCGGACCCCGCGCCGCTGCTGCGCCAGGTCGCGGTCCGCACGCGTCGCGTCCTGGCGCGGGCACGCCGGTGAGTCACCGCGCCGTGTCCGCCGGAAGGCCGGACGGCGCGGCTGGCGTGAGCACGCGGCGGTTCCTGGGTGCCAGCGCCTGCGCATAGGCCGCCAGCAGCACGGGTTCGGAATAATCCCACGCCAGGAAACCGCGCACGCGTGCCTTACCCGCCGCGGCCATCGCAGCGCGGCGGGCCGGCTCGTTCAGCAGGTCGTCGATGGCACGCGCCATCGCGATTTCCGAGTTGGCCTCGGCATAGGTGCCGGCATCGCCCGCCGAGATGCGCGTCTCGTGCAGCGCGAACGCCACCACCGGCAGCCCGAAATACATGTACTCGATCACCTTGTTCATCGTGCTTTTGTCGGACCAGTCGTTCTTCGGGTCGGGGTCGATACCGAGCGTTGCCGAGGACAGGATCCGGCACAGGTCGTCGTCGCTGACGCGGCCGGTGAATGCGGCGATGTCGCCGATGCCCTGCTCCTTGGCGTAGGCGCGGATCGCCGGCTGGTGCGGGCCGCCACCGACGAACAGGCAACGAAAATCCGATCGCCCGAGCTCATCGCGGAGCAATTTGACAGTGCGTACCAGGTAATCGACGCCGTCCTGCTTGCAGATCTCCCCCAGATAGACAAGCAGATGCTGCTTGCCGGCGAAGTAGGTTTCATCGGGCGGATGGACGGTGAAGCGCTTCAGGTCGGGGCCGGAGCGTACGACATGAACATCCTCGGGCAGCTTGCCGCCGCGGGCGACGGCGATCGCCTTGTGACTTTCGTTGGTCGTGATGACCACGTCGGCGGCGCGGAAGCTGCAACGTTCGAGCCATAGCAAACCCTTCCATAGCAGGCCGCTGCGGCGCTCGAACTTGGCCGCGAACATCTCGGGCGAGAGGTCGTGATGATCGAAGATGAAGCGCACGCCGAACGGTCGCCACAGCAAGGCGAGCATCCAAAACGTGTCGGGCGGATTGCAGGCGTGCAGCACATCGAACCCGCGCCCGAACAGCGCGATCCGCAGACTGAGGATCGTGGTTGCGACGAGGCACCACAGGAACTCGAGCGCGAAGCCCACGGCGCCGCTGGCATCGATCGGGATGCCGTAGCGATAGATGTCGATGCCCTCAAGCTGCTCGAAGCCTTTGGTGAAGCCCTTGGCCTTCGGACAGATCACGCTGACGTCGTACCCGTTGCGTGTCAGCGTCGTCGCCTCCAGCCAGACGCGGCGGTCGAACGGGACGGGCAGATTCTCGACGACGATCAGAACGCGTTTGCGCTGGCGCATGCTGTTTCCTCTGTCAGAGCTGCACGAGGCGGTCGGGGCAGCGTCATCCGTGTGATCAGTCTCGTCGCCGGCGCGAGCACACCGCGTCCGGTCAGCGTCGGCGCCGGCACGCGATGGCCGAACCCGGGCGAATACCAGCCCAGCGGTGGTTCGGTCTCGCCCTGGTGGAGCGTCCAGGCCAGTTGCGCGGGCAGAGCGAGAACCGCCGATTGCCACACGGCGTCGCGGTCACGCCAGCCAAGCCGCGCCGTCGTTCCGTCGCGTGCCACCTTCAGCGCAGGGCCGAGATGGAACGACAGCAGGACCGGATGCGGCTTCGCCGCGTCGATCCAGTCCTCGATCGTGACTTCGTTGATCGTGGGGTCCAGCGTCATCCGCCGGTGATGCACGACCGGGTCCTTCAGGCGCCGGTAGCCGTCATGCCGGGCCTGCCAGACCCAGGGTGCCGCATCGTCGCCGGCCTTGAATTCTTCCAGCGCAGCGGCCGGTCTGGTCAACCACATGAAAGGGCCGCCGTTGACCGCCTGGTCGACGCCATCGACCGTCAGGGTGTTGTGGCCGGCGGTGCCCTTGAAATAGCGGCGCCACGCGGGTTCGCCGTGGTAGCAGTAGGTGCCGGGATCGGTCAGCACCTCCGTGCCGCCGTGGCGCAGTTCGATCGACAGCGCGTCGGCGTGACCGTGCGCCGCGATCGAGAGATAGCCGAGCGGCCCGTGATCGCAGCGCAGCCAGACCTGGTCGGTGCCGGCATGGGCGCGGATGAAAGCCTGGCCTGTATCGGCGAACAGGTGCGGCAGGGGAGGGCGCCTCACCGGCGCCGGCGCACCCATCGCCAGGCGTGCCACGCCTGCCGTAACGCTGGACTGCAGGGCCGCCTGCGGGCACCAATCGGGTGCGCCCACCACGACTGCCGCGGCGCCGACCACGCATGCCACGTGCGCCGCCGCGTCCGCCGGCTCGGCGTCGAGCAGCAGTCCACGTCCATCGTCGCCGTCGCCGTAGCGCGGCGGCTGCCCGGCCGCATCCAGGCTGGCCGCCAGCGCATCCGTCATCGCCCTCAGCACGGTATCCACCTGTCCCGCGAGCGGGTTGCCGGCCAGCCGCGCCGCCAGATGCGCGGCCAGCAGCATCTCGAAAACGAAAAGGTGGTAGTCGGACGCCTGCTCGCGGTTGAAGCCGTCGGCGCCGGTCTGCCGGACCGCCTCCCTGGCCAGGGTGCTGCGCGCGTGCTCCGCCCAGCCTTGCGACTCGGCGAACCAGGGGAATGCCACGGCCGCCGTCGCCAGGCCCGCCAATTCGGCGATCAGGTGATTGTTGGCCGAGGAGCCCCGGCTGGGCAGCGCCGCGACGTAGCGCTGGTGGTCGTAAAGCTGCGTATGGAAGGCGGCGTTTTCATCGAACAGGGACCGGCAGCCATCCCAGCCGTCGAGCAGCGCGCGGATCCACGTCCACGACAGCAACCGCAGTCCGACCTCGATCCCGCTGACCCAGTGCACGCCCTGCAGGAAGAGGTTGTCGCGCCACCAGGAACGCAGATGGCTCGCAGCACGCTCGGCATACGCCGTGTCGCCGGTGAGCCACCAGGCGGTGGCCAGCTGCATCGTCGCCTGGTGGCGTGACGGTTCCCAAAGAAACTTGATGTTGCCGGTCCGCGCCTCATCCCGATAGGGAACGTCAAAGCAGTATTGCGTGGGTGCGCTGCGCCGCCCGGTCAGCGGATCGATGAACCAGTCGGGCTCGGTCCCCACCCCGGTGATGCGCCGTCCCAGCACGGTCATCTCGCCGGCCAGAATCCGGTCGGCGACCGCGATCAGGTCGCGTGCCGCCGCTGAGGCCGCAAGCCCGGGTTCGCTCGTGGCTGGCGGTAGCCGGATCGCGGCGGTGGCGCCGGTGAGTGCGGGCGCGGTGCCGCGCCGCTCGGGGCGACGCCAGCGCCGCTGCACCCGCAGCGCCACCGCACGGCCGGCGATCTCGCCGGGCGACATGCGCCGCAGCCGCTGCCAGTACCACGTCAGGTTCATTCGGCGATCAGCGCCTTCTGTCCGCGCCGCAGCGTGACGTGATCGAGCGAGGCGAGGACCGGCAGCCCCAGTCGCCGCTCCAGCCCGATCTCGGTGTAGAAGGTACGGCGCGTCATCAGCGTCAGCAACACGATGCCGCTCGCGGATAGAATGCCCAGGATCACGCCCGCCGCGACGAACAGCAGGGGCTTCGGCATTTCCGGCTTGTCCGGCGTCATCGCCGGCGCGATCTGCACCACGCTGGTCATGCGCGCCTTGTCGATCTCGTCCTGCGTACGCGCCTGATCAAGCCGCTGGCGCAGCGACTGCGCGTCGCCCTCGAGGCTGTCGATCTGCGCCTGATTGACGCGCAGTGCGGTATCGCCGCGCTCGAGCTGATCGAGCTGCCGGCCGTAACCGGCGATCAGCTGCTGGTAGCGCGCGACCTCGTCGTTCAGCGGCGCCAACTCGACCCGATCCATCACCAGTTCCTGCTGCACCTGCTCGGAAAGCTGGGTTGGCTGGACGATCACCTTCAACCCGCCGCCCAGTCCCCTGGATTGCGCCTGGATCGCGGCTATCTGCTTGCGGATCTGCACCAGTTCGGGGTTTTCGGGGGCGTAGCGATTGGCCATCGACGCCTCGGTCTCCTTGAGGTCGGTCAGCGCGTCCCTGGCGTGGTCCATCTGGAAGCTGTGATCGGTCTCGGTCGACTTCACGGTGGCCGGCACCGTGGCAGCTGCCTTCGACAGTGCGGCGATGCGCTGCTGCAGCGTATCGCGGCGGTCGATCGCATCCTGCAGATGCGTCTCGGCGTCCACGCGCTGCTGAATCAGAGCCGCGCGCTGGGGTGCGATATCGTAGATGTGGTTCTCCAGCTTGATGCGGGAGCGTTGCTGCTCCAGCCCCTGCAGATCGGCGAGATCGTGCGCCATCGTCTCCCGGTAGCCCTGCTGCTGACCGGTCGCATAGACTTGCGTGTGCTTTGCCAGATAGACGCCGATCAAGGTGTCCAGCACTTTCGATGCGGTTTGCGGGTCGTCGGCGTCATAGGTCACGTCGATGACGTTGGACAGCTTGACCGGCTCGACATGCACGCTCTTCTGGAACTTCTTGATCGCCGCATCCTGGATGGAGCCGAACCACGGTGGATCGTCGATGATTCCGGGATAGAGGTTCTTCAGTCCGATCTTGTCGATGACTTCCTGCGCGACCGCGCGGCTCATCAGCAGCTCGACTTCCGAGTTGATCGCCTCCTGCTTGGTCGCGGTGGGACCGGTGGGCTGGCCATCGCCCTCGCTGGTCGGGAGATACTCGTGCCCGGTGCGCACCATCAGTTCGGTATCCGCACGGTAGGTCGGTGGCCAGATGAACACCAAACCTGCCGCCAGGATCGGCGGAATGACCAATGCGGCGACGATGGATTTCTTGCGGCTGAAGACAGTCGCTGCAAGTTCCTTCAGCGGTGCTGCCGGGATGGTATCGGACATCTGCATGAACGAGGTCCTTGCTGGGCTAGAGCAGCCGGTCGAGCAGGCGGGGCACGCGCGAACGCCGGTGGTTCATCACCACGCCCAGGACCGTCGCACCGATCTGCCCAAGCATGCGCTGCGCCCGCTCGATCTGCGCCACCTGCGTTCGCTCGGCCGAGACCACGAGCAGCACGCCGTCCGCCAGATTGGAATACGCCACCGCCGTGCGCATCGTGCTGACCGGCGGGCAGTCGATGATGGTCAGGGTGAAGCCGGCACGCAGGCCGGCGTAGATCTCCCGCATCTGGTCCATCTTCGGCGCCGCCGTTCCGCAGACCCGCAACGCGCCGACGCCGATCTGGGTATCGCCGAAATTCTCTGCCGCGAGTGCGAGCTTCTTCTTCGTGGGATCGAACCCTTGCAGCACATTGGGGATGGTGTCCCCGAGCAGCAGGGGATCGTCCTGCTGGCTGGCATCGAGCAGCGCCACCTTGCACCACGAGGACTGCGCCGCAGCAACCGCCAGGCCGCGCGCGATCGTGGTGGTCCCTTCACCGGCATTGGCCGCCGTGACATGCAGCACGATCGGACCCTGATCGTCGATCAGCCGCAGCAGGATGCCGACCAATCCGTTCATCTGCTGCTGGAACGCCGTGGTTCGCCGCGAGGTGCTCGTCATGCGGTCGAGTCCCCGGGTGCGGCCGGAAAGCACCGTCATGCGCTGGATTCCTTGGGAACGGGCAGCGTGGCGATCACTTGATCACCGCGCTGTTGGGGTTGTTGGTGTAGGTGAGGTTGCCGTTGGTCTGCACGGGCAGCGCCTGGCGGATGTACTGATCGATCCAGAGGTCGAAGTCCGCGATGTCGGAGCGTGGGACGAAGACCGTATCCAGCGGATGGATCGCCACGTCCTGCGCGAGGTCAGTGCCATGCAGCACCTTGTCCAGATCGACCGAGAAGATCTCCTGCTTGCCGTCCTGCATCGGGCGCAGCACCAGCACCTCGTTGCGCCGCGCGGTCGGCAGGAACCCGCCCGCCGCCATCAGTATCTGCATGATGTTCCGCTTGCCGCCGGACAGGTCGAGGTAGCCAGGGCGTTGCACCTCGCCACCGACGAAGACCTGCAGATTGCCGAAGCTGCGCAGGTTGAGGGAGAAGAAGGGATGCGCGAGCGTGTGACCCTGCGCGAAGCGGACGTCGAGCGCGTGGCCGAGCTGCGCGATCGTCAGCCCCTGCGCGTCCACCGGCTGGGTGATGCCCGGCACGCTGATATGGCCATCGGGACCGACGACCACCACGGCGTTGTAGTCGGGGTCCAGGATATGCGTGATCTCGATCTGGTCGCCCGGCTGGAGGCGGTAGCCGCCGGCTTCCATGGCGCCTTCCTGCGCCAGCACGGTCGAGAGCGGTGTGCCGTTCTGCAGCACAGGGCCGCATGACGCCAGACCGAGCAGGGTCAGCGGAATGACAAGCCATGCAGCCCAACGGTGGGATGGTGCCGGCCAAGCGAGGCATTCGGTCACCAGCAGATGCCCTGGTAGTTCGGCAGGCTGGCCAATTCGGGCACGCCGACGAGATCGATCACGCGATGCCGGGGTTCGGCCTGAATGCTGAGCGGTGCAAAGGCGTCGGTCTTGTGCCCGACCACGACGACGTCGGCGTGCTGGAGGCCTTCCTGCAGCGAGGACACCAGCAGGGACGCGACATGCGGCAGGGCGGTCTGGATGAATTGCCGGTTGCGTCCGGTCAGCAACTCGTAGCTGAAGCTGGGATCGAAAACGCGCAATCGGTAGCCTTTGCCGATCAGCCGTTCCGCCAGCTCCACCAGCGGGCTGTCGCGCAGGTCATCGGTGTCGGGCTTGAAGGTAAGCCCCAGCAGCAGGACGTTGCGGCTTTTGCCGGCGGCGATCATGTCCACGGCGCGGCCGATATGCAGCTCGTTCGACGCCATCAGCGAGGCGAGCAGCCCGGTTCGGACATCGTGAGTGCTGCTGTGGTGGACGAGCGCCTTGACATCCTTCGGCAGACAGGAGCCGCCGAAGGCGAAGCCCGGGCGCATATAGGCCCGTGATACGTTGAGCTTGGTGTCCGCGCAGAGAATGTCCATCACCTTGCGGCCATCGACGCCTGAGGCGCGGCAGATCGCGCCAATCTCGTTGGCGAAGCTGATCTTCGCCGCATGCCAGGCGTTGTTGGTGAACTTGATCGCCTCGGCTGTGCGGCAGTCGGTTTCGAAGATGGTGCCGCCGTTGCCCTCGTTCAGCTCGCGCAGCAGTGCCAGCGTCGCCGCATCGTCGCTGCCGTAAACCACCGTCGCCGGGCGCTGGAAATCGTCGATGCCCTGACCCTCGCGTAGAAATTCCGGCATGTAGCCGAGGCCGAAATCCTTGCCGGCCTTCAGGCCGGACGCCCGCTCCAGCAGCGGGGTCACGATTTCCTCCATCGTGCCGGGAAGCAGGGTTGAACGATAGACGAAGGTCCGCCGAACCGCCCCGCGTGCGGCGATCGCCATGTAATGCCCGAGCTGTTCGGAGACGCTGGTGATGTAGCTCAGGTCAGGGCGGCCGCTCGCCATGCTCGGCGTGCCGACGCAAATGAAGAACAGCTCCGACGCCAGGAATGCCGCGTGCGCATCCTGCGTGGCGCGCAGCCGGTTGCCGTCCACGCCGGTTTTTATCAGCTCCGGCAGGCCGGGCTCGGCCAGGGGGGAGCGTCCCGCATTCACCGCTTCGACCTTGTCGATGCTGACATCGACCGCGAGCACGTCGTGCCCCTGCCCGGCCATGCAGCCGGCGACCACCGCGCCGACATACCCTATTCCGAAAACCGCTACGCGCACCTTCTACCTCTCGCTAACATCGTGTTGCGGCGGCGGGCCGATCGGCCCGCGCGCCATCGCATCAGGCCGCAGCCGCGGCCGCCGCAGCGTTGTTGCGCAGCAGCGCCTCGAAGAACGCGATCGTTGCGTCGAGGCCCTCGTCCAGATCCACTTTCGGCTCCCAGTCGAGGATCTGCTTGGCCCGGGTGATATCGGGGCAACGCTGCATCGGATCGTCGACCGGAAGCTTCTTGAAGATCAGCCGGGAGCGCGATCCGACCTTCGACAGCACGCGCTCGGCCAGTTCGCGCACCGTGATCTCGTGCGGATTGCCGAGGTTGATCGGCCCGGTCACATTGTCCGGGGTCGCCATCATCCGCAGAAAACCGCTGATCAGGTCGCTGACGAAGCAGAAGGCGCGGGTCTGGCTGCCGGTGCCGAACACGGTGATGTCTTCGCCGCGCAGGGCCTGCATGATGAAGTTGGAGACGACGCGACCGTCCTGCGGGTGCATCCGCGGTCCGTATGTATTGAAGATGCGAACCACCTTGATGCGCAGCCTGTGCTGACGATGGTAGTCGAAGAACAGCGTCTCGGCCGCGCGCTTGCCCTCGTCGTAGCACGCCCGCGGCCCGATCGGGTTGACGTGCCCGCGGTAGTCCTCGGTCTGCGGATGCTCGGTGGGGTCGCCGTAGACCTCGCTGGTCGAGGCCTGAAAGATCTTCGCCTTGACGCGCTTGGCAAGTCCCAGCGTGTTGATCGCCCCCAGAACGCTGGTCTTGGTCGTCTGCACCGGGTCGAACTGGTAATGCACCGGCGAGGCCGGGCACGCCAGGTTGAAGATTTCATCGACCTCGACATAGAGCGGAAACGTGATGTCGTGGCGCATCGCCTCGAAATTCGCATGGTCCAGCAGGTGTTCGATGTTCTGCCGCCTGCCGGTGAAATAGTTGTCCACGCACAGTACCTCGTGGCCCATTTCGACCAGGCGCTCGCACAGATGCGAACCCAGGAACCCGGCGCCGCCGGTTACCAACACTCTCTTGCGCGATAGCGCCATTTCCCGACCTTCATTCAAAAGTGTTGCACGCCCCTCAGCGGGCCGCGTTGTTCCGATCCCATGCCGTCGTGGGCCCGTATGCCGCGAGCCGTGTCGATGCCGTCATGCGTGCCCCACGCATCATGCGTCCGGTCGCCTGGGTGCTGCCTTGAACGCATCGACGATGGCGGCGAAGGCCTGCTTGGGCCGGAACGCGTCGTCGAAGGGCAACGGCCTTGCGGGCAAGCCGTCGGGCCGCCGGAACTGCGGATCCTTCTCGGTGTTCAGCCACGTGTAACGGTCGCTCAGTCCCCAGGTGACGACTGCCTTGACCGCACGCTCATCGAGCGCGGTCTGCAGGAACGCCCGGTACATCGACGCCACCGCGGCGTCCCGGGCTGGAATGGTACTGGGCTGGAGGTCGAGCACGTCGAGCTCGGTGATCAGGATTTTCAGCTTGCGGGCGGCGATTTCATCGAGGAAGGCGCTGTAGGCGCGGGTGTCGAAGCGGCTGCCGTCGAGCCTTAGATGGGACTGCAGCCCCACGCCGTCGATCGGCACCGACCGCCCGAGCAGCCGGTCGACCAGCGCCAGCAGCGCCTTGCGTCGCGCGGCGCTGTCGGGGGTCGCCATTTCCATCCCATAGTCGTTATAGATCAGCAGCGCTCCCGGGTCGGCCTGACGGGCCGCGTGGAAGGCGGGCTCGAAAAAGTCGGCGCCGAGTTGCGCGACCAACGGCGAGCGGCGCAGTCCCCCGGCCTGACCCTCACGCGGGTCGAGCGCCTCGTTCACCACGTTCCAGGAAAACACCTGACCGCGATAACGGGTCGCCAGCGCCGTGACGTGGCGGACGATCGCCTGTTCGGCCGCGCGGCGGGAGCCGAGATCCGCGAACCACGCAGGCACGCGCTGATGCCAAAGGAAATGAGCGCCGGTCAGCCGCATCCCGTGCTGGCGGGCAAAAGCGATGTTGGGATCTGGGTCCACCGGGTCGGGGGCGTCCCGGGTCGGTGCCAGGTAGGACCAGGGCAGGTTCGGGGCGAACAATCGGCATTGCTCGATGAACAGCGCCGGATAGGCTGGGGGCGCCTTTTTGTACAGTGGTGTCGCTATCGGAACCATAGGCCAGGCCGGCCGCGGCGCCCAGACGTCCCAGGCTTGGCAAAGCCGCCATCTGCGCTGCCGCCGGCGACGCATGAAGCAAGGCAGTTGCGCCAGCAACTTTCAGCAGAGACCTGCGCCCGAGATCCGCTTGGTGCGGAACGTGCTGCCCGATCATGGCAGAATCCGGCCAACCGATACATGAGAAACCATATGCGTCGCGTTCACCGAACATACATCAGGCGGAACCATGTTGCATGGCAGCAAATTGGGTGTCGATGTAATTGTCCACAATACGTTCGTTAATAGGAATGGCCGCGAATGGCCAGGGGCGCCGCGATCCAGGGCGTCGTGTCTGCGAGAATGAGACGACGAAAATTTCGCCGATGCAGTTAAAATTGACAAGCTCGGTTCCGCTCAGTCGCATCAATTTCGGGACGAAAAGCTGTCTGTGAGGCAGAACTTGCGGCGATAAGGCGGTGCGACGTGTTTTTGATATGAGCCGATACTGCGAGGTGCCGGCGCCGGATTTTCAACCTTATGGCGGAGGTTCTGCGCAGCCCGCAGATCCCGCCGTCCGGTAATTTTGCGTTCCTTTCCCATTAATGTGTTGGCCGGTGGGCTTTCGAGGGACTGCGTGACCCGTAGCGAGCCGGTGAGGATCCGCCATAAAAACTCGGCCCGGACCAGATCGAGAGAACACTGTTCCGGTCAGAATCTGGTTGCGAATGTTCGCATATTGCCATATGTGACGGCACGGGAGATGGCGCGTCCCGACCAGCAGAAAATGATGATTTTCGCTCGTGATAAGCTTTTTGAACGAGCGTCACTGAATGGTTTTGCGCCCGCTGCCGGGCGATTCAAGAGTCCAGACGATTCAATTTCATATAGGGCGCGGACGGAATGGCATCATCCCAAACATCCATGCTGGAACCGTCGTCTTTCGTGCCGCACCGTCAGCCGAAGAGATTCGTTCGTCGCATCCAGCAGGCTCTGCTCGGCTTCGGGATCGCTTGCGCGCTTGCCGTTCCGCTGGCGTTGGGGGTCGCCCAGATCGGCACACACCCTTTCGTGTCGATGTTGATGTCTGTCTTGCCGGCATGCCTCATTGGCCTTGGTCTGCTCGAGGCATATGACCTCGCGTATCGCTGGCAGGGCACGCGCAGCATTCTTCGTCCGCAGGTCGCCGTCATCGGCGAGGGCTCCGCGGCCGACGATCTCGCGGCTCGGCTCAGCCGCACCGGGTCGGGTTCGCTGCTCGGGGTCTTCGGGCCGGGAAGCGGCATGGCTGGAGACGGCGCAGACAGCGCGCTGATGCGGGCAATCGGACTGGGCAGTGTCGACCGGGTCGCGGTTGTGCTGCCGTCCAGCGACGAGCAGGCGGTCGCACGGCTGGTGGACCGGCTTTCTCCATTAGCGGTTGATATTTGCATATTCGACTCCGACGCGATCGGGATGGCGGACGAGAGTGCCGTGGTGGAACCCGCCCGCGTGATCCGCTCCCCGCTCTCGGGCTGGCGGATGGTGGCCAAGGATATCGAGGACCGCGTGCTGGGTCTGTTGCTGCTTGTCCTGTGTGCGCCCGTCATGCTGGTGATCGCCGCGCTGGTGCGTTTGACCAGCCCGGGCCCGGCGCTGTTCCGGCAGATGCGGCATGGGTTTCGCGGTCAGGAAGTGATGGTCTACAAGTTCCGCACGATGCGGACCGACATGACGGATCATGGCGGGCGGACGCAGACGCGCCGTGGCGATCCCCGCATCACCCGATTGGGCCGGTTCCTGCGCAACAGCAGCCTCGATGAACTGCCGCAGCTGCTGAACGTGATCCGCGGCGAGATGTCCATCGTCGGACCCCGCCCGCATCCGGTCGACATGCGGACGGAAGGTCTGCTGTGCCGGCAGATCGTCGAGGATTACGACAGTCGCCACCGTGTTCGCCCGGGCATCACCGGCTGGGCGCAGATCAACGGCTATAGGGGTGCGACGACGACGCGCGAGCAGGTCGAGGGCCGGCTTCGCCTGGACAACCACTACATAGAGAATTGGTCGCTGCTGTTCGATTTCCGCATCATCCTGCTGACGATGGTTCGCATCATCGACGACAAGAACGCGTTTTAGGTCGGCGATGAACCGGATGACGGAGGGGGCGGGCAGTCCGCTATGGCCCAGGCCGCGGCTGGGGGTAGGATTGCACCGCCATGCTGCGCAGCTTCTGCTCGTCGGGCAGCGGTTCCAACGGGTCGATCGCCTCCACTGGAACGATCGCGGCGACAGCGGAGGGCGGGCGCGCCGCGGCATCGCCGAAGGGCATGTCGGTCACGGTCGGGATCGGGTTGGTCCGGACGCCGTTTCGCACCATGGTCAACCCGCCTTTGTAGGCGCGACCGCCGATCAGCAGAACGGTGATCGCACGGTCGTCGCTTATCAGAACCTGCACGCGCGGGCGCAGCGCAAAGGCCGACCGTTTCGTCTTGCAGGTGAACAGCGAGCCATCGGCGAAACTGTAGGCCTGATCCTTGACGCAGCCGGTGAAGGTGCCGGGAACGAAGGTCATGCGCTCGATGCGGAAGCCGTGTGCGAGGTAGTCCTGAATCTGCGCTGCCTTCGCGGGGGTGCCCAGCGACAGGCCCAACGCAAACATGGCACCGAGGCTAGCGGCGCGTTTGCCGCGGTGACCGCGGGACGGCCGGGCCATGGTGATGATCGACATGGCGCACATTCAGCATGAATCGCGCGTGGCTGTCATCAGTGCCATGCCGGGCAAACCGTGTTTCGGACCCCGCTGATGGATAGCGTGCCGCCGGCGGTAGGGCTCGAGCAGGCGAGCGCGCCGATGCGGCGGCATCTCGACGACGATGGCGTCGTCGTCTGCATGCTGTGTCCGGGCGGCACCGAACATTCCGGCGGCATCGGCCGCTGGGCCGGGTACGTGCGCGACGCCTGGCAGGATGAGGCGTTGCACCCGCGCCTCGAAATCGTCGATACGCGCGGCGTCGGCGGCTGGATCGCGGCGGCGGTCGCCTTCACGGGCGCCCTGGTGCGGCTCGGGCGGCTGCGCGCCGCCGGCAAACTCGGCCTGATCCACGCCAATCTTTCGGTGCGCGGCAGCTCGGTGCGCAAGTGCATCATCGGCGTGTTCGCGGCAATGACCGGCGTCAAGCTCGTGGTGCACCTGCATTCGGGTCGCTTCTTCGAGTTCTATCGCGGCCTGCCCTTTCCCGCCCGGCTGGCGCTGCGGCTGCTGTTCGCTTCGGCGGCGCATGTGATCGTGCTCGGCCGGGTGTGGGAGGAGCAGGTGGTGACGGTGCTTGGCGTGCCGCGCACCAAGATCACCTTGCTCTACAGCGGCGTGCGGATGCCGGTCCGTCTGGCTGCCCGTGAGGCGGCGGACGGCGTGTGCCACATCGTGATGCTGGGCCGGCTCGGGCCGCCGAAGGGCGTGCCGGAGCTGCTGGAGGCATTGGCGGATGACCGCCTGCGCGGGCGGCGCTGGCGCGCCACGCTGGCCGGCGACGGCGATATCGAGGGCGCGCTGTCGTCTGCGGCACGGCTCGGCATCGGCGAGCGTGTGCAATGCCCCGGCTGGCTCGATGCCGAAGCCGTCTCGGTGCTGCTGCAAGGCGCCGACATCCTGGTGCTGCCGTCGCATTCCGAGAACCTGCCGGTGTCGGTGATCGAGGCGCTGGCGCATCGGGTCGCCGTGGTGACCACGCCGGTGGGTGCGACACCCGAACTGGTGACCGACGGCGTCTCGGCCATACTGATCCCGCCGCGCGATCCTGGCGCGCTGTCCGCCGCGCTGATCCGGCTGATCGACGACCCGCATGAGCGTGCCCGCATCGCCGAGAACGGGCACGAGGTCTTCACGTCGCGCCTCGACGTGGCGGTGATGGCACCACGGCTCGCGTCTCTCTACGCCAGGCTGCTCATGTCGCGCGCCGGTGTGGGGGCGACGCATGGGGTCTGATCCGCACGCCCGGACCGGCAGCCTGGCGGCCGAGCGCCCGGCCACGCTGCTCGGCCGTCGCAGCCGCCGGCACGCGCCTAAGCGCATCGCCATGATGGTTCCGGGTGGGCTCGAGCATTCCGGCGGCATCGGCCGCTGGGCCGGCTATGTCACCCTGGCATGGCGCGATCAGGACCTGCAGCCGCCGCTGGAGATCATCGACACGCGCGGCTTCGGCAACGCGGGTGTGGCGGCCTGGTCGTTCCTGAAGGCCTTGGCGCGGCTCATCGTGCTGGGGCTCGGCGGCAGGTTGGGGGTGATCCATGCCAACCTCTCGGTGCGCGGCAGCACGGTGCGCAAATACGGGATCGGCGTGCTGGCGCGGCTGATGGGGGTGCCGCTGGTCCTGCATCTTCACGGCAGCAGCTACGCGACGTTCTACGAGGGCCTGCCGGGTTTCTTCCAGCGCCGGGTGCGGGCGCTGTTCGGGCAGGCCGAGCAGGTGATCGTGCTTGGCGAGTCCTGGGCGGACTGGGTATCCGCCGCCCTGTCCGTGCCGCGCAGCAAGATCACCGTCCTGTACAATGGTGTCCGGGCGCCCGATCCCGCACCGCGCCCGGGCGTCGCCGGTGCGGCTTGCCACATCGTGCTGCTGGGCCGCATCGGCGCGCGCAAAGGCGTGCCGGAACTGCTGGCCGCGCTATCCAGCGACGCGCTTCGGCAGCGCCGCTGGCGGGCGACGCTGGCCGGCGACGGCGAGGTCGATACCTATGCGCGGGAGGCGGCCACGCGGGGCCTGGCGGGCCGGGTGGTGTTCACCGGCTGGCTGGACGCACCGCAGGCGGCGGCACTGATCGCCGACGCCGACATCCTGGTGCTGCCGTCCCATGCGGAGAATTTCCCGATCTCCGTCATCGAGGCGCTGGCCAACCGTGTCGCCGTGGTCACCACCCCGATCGGCGCCACGCCCGAGCTGTTGACGCAGGATCGGTCGGTGCGCTTCGTGCCGGTGGGCGATGCGGATGCCCTGGCCGACACGCTGTGCGCGCTGATCGACGATCCCGAAAGCCGCAGCCGCATCGCCGCCGCCGGGCATGAGGTGTTCGTCGAAAAGCTCGACATCGACATGTTGGCGGCGAAACTGGCGTCGCTGCATGCACGGCTGCTGGTGCGGCGGCGGTAAGGAGCGGATCGACCATGCGCCATGCGGTGCTCTACATCCCCGATTTCAGCGCGGGCGGTGCGGAACGCGTCGCCGTCAACCTGGCCGGCGTGCTGGCGGCCCCGGACCTGCGGGTCACGCTGCTGGTCAACCGCGCCAGCGGGCCGCTGGCGGGGGCGGTGGCGCCGGGCGTGCGGCTGGTCAGCCTGGGTGCCAGCCGGACCCTGTTGGCGTTTCCCGGCCTGCTGCGCTTCCTGCTGCGCGAGCAACCGGATGTGCTGATCGCCTCGCTGTCGTTCAACAACCTGCTTGCCATCTGGGCCAACCGCATGGCGCTGCGCCCGACGCGCATTGTCGCCTCGCTGCACAACACGCTGTCGAAGGAAACCGTGCGCGACGCGCTCAAGCACCGGCTGGTGCCGATGCTCTACCGGTTCAGCCTGCCGCTGGCCGACCATGTCATCGCCGTGTCCCAGGGGGTTGCCGACGATCTGGCCGCCTGCATGCGCCGGCACCCCCCGGTCAGCGTCATCAGCAACCCGATCGTCTCGCCGCGCCTGATCGCCGAGTTGCAGCGGCCGCTCGATCATCCCTGGTTCGCACCCGGCGCCGAGCCGGTGATCCTGGGCGTCGGGCGCCTGGTGCCGCAGAAGAACTTTGACCTGCTGATAGACGCCTTCGCACTGCTGTCGCGCACGCGGCCGGTGCGTCTGGCGATCCTGGGCGATGGGCCGCTGCGCGACGCGCTTGCCGCCCGCATCCTCGCGCAGGGTCTGGCCGAGCGGGCGACGTTGCTGCCGGCCGATCCCAACCCGTGGCGCTACATGGCGCGGGCCGCTGCCGTCGCCATGTCCTCCGACTACGAGGGTTTCGGCAACGTGCTGGTCGAGGCGATGGCCACCGGCACGCCAGTGGTCAGCACCGACTGTCCGCACGGGCCGGCAGACATCCTGGGCCAAGGTCGCTGGGGCATCCTGGTGCGCTCCCCCACGCCAGAGAGCTTCGCCGAGGCGATCGCGCAGACGCTGGATCATCCGCCGGATGCGGCGCTGCTGCGTGGCCGGGCGATGGATTTCTCGGCGACCGCCATCGCCGATGCCTACCGCACGCTGATCCGCCGGCTGTGCGGTGCGGCGGATGGCGCGGCCGGGGTGCAGGCTGCGCTGCCGCGCGCCGCTGTGCTGGCCGACCGCGAGGGCGTGGGCGGCGAGTGAGGCTGGCCCACAAGCGCCTGGTGCGCGGGCTGATCCGACGCTGGTCCGGCGCCATCCATGTCGCCGACCCGGCGTGGACCACGCTGCAGGCCGAGCTCGATCGCTGGCAGGCTGCGCCGGCGGCGTTCTGGTGGCGCGACGACGATGCGGTAGCCGACACGCCGGCGTTGCGGCGCCTGCTGGCGCTGCGTACGCGGCTTGGCGTGCCGCTGGCCCTGGCCGCGATCCCAGCACGCGCCGGGGCGTCGCTGGCCCAGGCGGTTGGCGCCGACCCGGCGGTGACCGTGCTGATGCATGGCTGGGATCATCGCGATCATGCCGCGTCCGGCCGGCATCCATCCGAATTCTGCACCGGACGGCCGCCGCGGGAGGTGTCGGCGCAGCTGCGCGCCGGGCGCGCCCGCCTCGCCCGGCTGCTCGGCCGGCCGGTGCCGCCCGTGCTGGTGCCGCCGTTCAATCGCATCGCGCCGGAACTGCATCGCGCCGTTGCCGCAGCGGGGATCAGCCATGTGTCCGCCGATGGCGATTTCTTCGCGTTTCCGCTGCCGTCACGCAACGTGCATGCCGACATCATCGACTGGCATGCGCACACCGCGCGCGCGACGGTTGAGGCGGTTCGTCCGCTGATCGCCGCGCTGCGGCTGCGCCGTTTCGGCATCGTGCCACGATCGGAGCCAATTGGTATCATGACACATCATATTGTGCATGACGACGCCGCATGGACGCTGGCAGAGGATATCCTCGCGCGTATCAGCGCGCACCGGATGGCGGCATTCCCGCCGATCGAGCAGATCTTTGGGTACGATTCTCAACCCTTAGGTTAGAAAAGCGATCTTCTATCCGTTACTATATTACATCAAAATAACAGCGGAGATGGTCACGCCATCGCGATGCCGCATGCGCCTGCACGCAGCGCCGCAAAATCTCGCAACGAAATCACAATAATCCACGTGCCGATTAACGCGTTGTTGATTCGGTCATGCGTCCATCGACCATCGCGCGCAGCCAGGACGGCCAAGTTCGCGCCGGCATTAGCGAATGCGGAGCAGACAAATGATCACGTGTGTACGCGATGATTGGGGCTGCGTTGATGGGCGCCCAGTTACCATCGCGCGGTGGCTCTGATGGCAGGCAGCGATACCATTGTTGCGGTGGACGATACCGCTGCGACAAGTGCGACCGCAGCGATATGGATCGGCGCCGCGAATAACGACACGGACAGCACCGGCGCACCGCTGTCGATCCTCTCGGTCGACGTGACCGGCGGGATGGGGACGGTCACCCTCAACCCGTCCGCGCCCAACGGTTTCGTCTATTCGCCAAACGGTGCCTTCGACTATCTCAGCGCGGGCGAGACCGCGACCGAGACGCTGGTTTACACGGTGAGCGACGGCCTGGGCGATACCAGCACGGCCACGGTGACGGTCACCATCACCGGGGTGAACTTCGCGCCGGTGGCGACGAACGAGACCGCCACCACCGGGGCCTACACCAATATCGCGGTCAATGCGCTGGCCGGTGTCACCGACGTCAACCGCGACGATGTCGAGACGATAACGGCGCTCAACCTGACCGGCACCAAGGGCACCGCGACGATCGATCCGGCGACCGGGCAGATCGACTACTCGCCGAACGGCGCCTTCGATTATCTCAGCGCCGGACAATCGGCGACCGACACGCTGAAATACACCGTCAGCGACGGCCATGGCGGCAGCAGCACCGCGACCCTCACTATCACCGTCACCGGGGTCAATGTCCCGCCTGTGGCAAAACCCGACAGCGCCACCGTCGGCGCCTATTCGTCGGTCTGGGTCGGTGCGGCCAACGCCGACACCGACATCAACCTGGCCGACCATCTGTCGGTGGTGTCGCTCAATCTGACCGGCACGAAGGGCACCGCGACGCTCAACCCTTCGGCGACCAACGGGTTCACCTATGTGCCGAACGGTGCCTTCGACTACCTGAGTGCCGGCGAGACCGCGACCGACACGCTGCAATACACGATCAGCGACGGGCATGGGGGCACCAGCACGGCGACCGTCACCATCACCGTCACCGGGGTGAATGTGGCGCCGGTCGCGACGAACGAGACGGCGACCACCGGGGCCTACACCAACATCGCGATCAACGCGCTGGCGGGTGTCACCGATGTCAACCGCGACGATGTGGAGACGATCACCGCGCTCAACCTGACCGGCACCAAGGGCAGCGCGACGATCGACCCGGCGACCGGGCAGATCGACTATTCGCCGAACGGCGCGTTCGATTACCTGCGTGCGGGTCAGTCGGCGACGGATACGTTCAAATACACCGTCAGCGATGGCCACGGCGGCAGCAGCACGGCGACGGTGACCGTCACCATCACGGGCGTGAACGAGCCGCCGGTGGCGAACCCCGATACCGCGACCGTCGGTGCCTACTCGGCGATCTGGGTCGGGGCGGCGAACAACGACACCGAGATCAATGCCGGCGACACGCTGTCGGTGATCGCGCTGAACCTGACCGGCACCAAGGGCACGGCGACGCTGAACCCGTCCGCACCCAACGGGTTCGAGTATTCGCCGAACGGCGCGTTCGACTACCTCAGCGCCGGCGAAACCGCGACCGACACGCTGCAGTACACCCTCTCGAACGGCAACGGCGGCACCAGCGTCGGAACCGTCACCATCACCGTCACCGGCGTCAATGTCCCGCCGGTCGCAAATCCGGATTTCGCGACCGTCGGCGCCTATTCGTCCGTATGGGTCGGAGCGGCCAACAACGACACCGAAGCCAATGCCGGCGATACGCTGTCGGTGATTGCGCTGAACCTGACCGGCACCAAGGGCACGGCGACACTTAATCCCTCGGCGACCAACGGGTTCGAGTATTCGCCGAACGGTGCCTTCGACTATCTGAGCGCCGGTGAAACCGCGACCGACACGCTGCAGTACACGGTGTCCAACGGCAATGGCGGGACCAGCGTCGGGACCGTCACCATCACCGTCACCGGCGTCAACGAGCCGCCGGTGGCGACGAACGAGACGGCGACCACCGGGGCCTACACCAACATCGCGATCAATGCGCTGGCCGGTGTCACCGACGTCAACCGCGACGATGTCGAGACGATAACGGCGCTCAACCTGACCGGCATCAAAGGCACCGCGACGATCGATCCGGCGACCGGGCAGATCGACTACTCTCCGAACGGCGCCTTCGATTATCTCAGCGCCGGACAATCGGCGACCGACACGCTGCAATACACCGTCAGCGACGGCCATGGCGGCAGCAGCACGGCAACCCTGACCGTCACCGTGACCGGGGTCAACGTCCCCCCGGTGGCGAATCCCGATACCGTGACCGTGGGTGCCTACTCGTCCGTCTGGGTCGGCGCGGCCAACAACGATACCGAGGCCAATGCCGGCGATACGCTGTCGGTGATCGCGCTGAACCTGACCGGCACCAAGGGCACGGCGACGCTGAACCCGTCCGCACCCAACGGGTTCGAGTATTCGCCGAACGGCGCGTTCGACTACCTGCGCGCGGGGCAGACCGCAACCGACACGCTGCAATACACCGTCTCCAACGGCAACGGCGGCACCAGCGTCGGAACCGTCACCATCACCGTCACCGGCGTCAATGTGCCGCCGGTCGCAAATCCGGATTTCGCGACCGTCGGCGCCTATTCGGCGGTGTGGGTCGGGGCGGCGAACAACGACACCGAAGCCAATGCCGGCGATACGCTGTCGGTGATTGCGCTGAACCTGGCCGGCACCAAGGGCACGGCGACGCTTAATCCCTCGGCGACCAACGGGTTCGTCTATTCGCCAAATGGTGCCTTCGACTATCTCAGCGCCGGCGAGACCGCGACCGATACCCTTCAATACACGGTGTCCAACGGCAATGGCGGGACCAGCGTCGGCACCGTCACCATCACCGTCACCGGCGTCAACGAGCCGCCGGTGGCGACGAACGAGACCGCCACCACCGGGGCCTACACCAACATCGCGATCAATGCGCTGGCCGGTGTCACCGACGTCAACCGCGACGATGTCGAGACGATAACGGCGCTCAACCTGACCGGCACCAAGGGCACCGCGACGATCGATCCGGCGACCGGGCAGATCGACTACTCGCCGAACGGCGCCTTCGATTATCTCAGCGCCGGACAATCGGCGACCGACACGCTGAAATACACCGTCAGCGACGGCCATGGCGGCACCAGCACCGCGACCCTCACCGTCACCGTCACCGGGGTCAATGTCCCGCCTGTGGCAAAACCCGACAGCGCCACCGTCGGCGCCTATTCATCGGTCTGGGTCGGTGCGGCCAACGCCGACACCGACGTCAACCTGGCCGACCATCTGTCGGTGGTGTCGCTCAATCTGAGCGGCACGAAGGGCACCGCGACGCTCAACCCTTCGGCGACCAACGGGTTCACCTATGCGCCGAACGGCGCCTTCGACTACCTGAGTGCCGGCGAGACCGCGACCGACACGCTGCAATACACGATCAGCGACGGGCATGGGGGCACCAGCACGGCGACCGTCACCATCACCGTCACCGGGGTGAATGTGGCGCCGGTCGCGACGAACGAGACGGCGACCACCGGGGCCTACACCAACATCGCCATCAACGCGCTGGCGGGTGTCACCGACGTCAACCGCGACGATGTGGAGACGATCACCGCGCTCAACCTGACCGGCACCAAGGGCAGCGCGACGATCGACCCGGCGACCGGGCAGATCGACTATTCGCCGAACGGCGCGTTCGATTACCTGCGTGCGGGTCAGTCGGCGACGGATACGTTCAAATACACCGTCAGCGATGGCCATGGCGGCAGCAGCACGGCGACGGTGACCGTCACCATCACCGGCGTGAACGAGCCGCCGGTGGCGAACCCCGATACCGCGACCGTCGGTGCCTACTCGGCGATCTGGGTCGGGGCGGCGAACAACGACACCGAGATCAATGCCGGCGACACGCTGTCGGTGATCGCGCTGAACCTGACCGGCACCAAGGGCACGGCGACGCTGAACCCGTCCGCACCCAACGGGTTCGAGTATTCGCCGAACGGCGCGTTCGACTACCTCAGCGCCGGCGAAACCGCGACCGACACGCTGCAATACACCCTCTCGAACGGCAACGGCGGCACCAGCGTCGGAACCGTCACCATCACCGTCACCGGCGTCAATGTCCCGCCGGTGGTGCAGAACTTCTCTACTGCCACCCTAACCAATCAGTCCGTCGCGCTCGACGTGCTGAACGGCGCGACCGACGTCAACCGCGACGATACGCTGACCGTCACCTCGGTGAACACGACCGGCACCGAAGGCGCGGTAACCATCGATGCCAATGGGAACGTGACCTACACGCCCGAGGGCGCCGATGCGTCGCTTGCCTACGGCGAGAGTGCAACCGACACCTTCGGCTACACCGTTTCCGATGGGCACGGGGGCACCTCGACCGGCACGGTGACCGTGACCATCACCGGCAATCCGCCGAATGTCTCGGACCTGCTGGGGAACGGCTACCTATCGACCCAGGGCAGCCAGATCATCAATGCCGCCGGGCAGATCGTGCGCATCGTCTCGGTCGGGTGGGGTGGCACCGACAGCAGCACGTTCGCACCCGACGACCTCAATCTGGTCAATTACGAAGCGACCATGAAGGAGATGGTGGCTGCGGGCTTCAATACCATCCGCATCCCCTGGTCGGATGCGCTGCTGGCGGCCTCGCCCACGGCCGGGTCGATCAACTACACGCTCAATCCCGACCTGCAGGGCCTGACCTCGATCCAGGTTCTGCAGAAGATCGTGTCTTATGCCGGGCAGATCGGCCTGAAGGTGATCTTCGACCATCACAACAACGAGGGCGAGGGCGGCGCGCAGCCGAACGGCCTGTGGTACGATGTCGGCGGGGCGTCGGACGGCACGGATGGCGCCGGCCAGGCCGGGACCGTATCGCAGCAGACCTTCGCCTCCGACTGGCAGACCTTCGCGCAGCTCTGGGCCGGCAACTCCACCGTGATCGGTTTCGATCTGGCGAACGAACCCAACGCGGGCACCTGGGCGGGACCCAGCACCACCAGCGTCCAGACCATGGCCACCAGCGTCGGCGACGCCATCCAGTCCATCGACCCGGGCGCGCTCATCATCGTCGAGGGGCCGGCGACCGCGCAGGCGCCGGAAGGCGATTTGTCGGATGTCGCCAGCGATCCGGTGGTGCTGACCGACCCGGACAAGGTCGTCTACTCGGTCCACGAATATCCGCAGAGCGTCGATCCTTCGACCTTCAGCGGCAATCCGGCGCAATACATCGCGCAGATGAACAACGCCTGGGGCTACCTGATCACCAACGACGTCGCACCCGTCTGGATCGGCGAGATGGGATCGTCGCTGGCGACAGCGTCCGACCAGCTCTGGGCGCAGACGCTGGTCAGCTACATGAACGGCGACTACGCCGCGGAGGGCGGCCCCAGCCCGACCGGCGGCCAGCAGGGGGTGTCCGGCGACTGGTGGTATTGGGGCAATTTCCAGGGCGCCGCGCTCGACGGTCTCCTTGCAGCCGGCGACGTCGACATCAAGCAGGATCAGTTCGCCATCGCGCAGCAGACCTATCCGCTGCAAACCACGGCGACCGCGGTGACCACGACCGTGACCAACAGCCTCGTGCTGTACATGGCCGAGGACTACTACGCCGGCAACGCGCAGTTCCAGGTGATGGTGGACGGCGTCGCGGCGGGCGGGGTGCAGACGGTGACCGCGATCAACGGCGAGGATCAGGTGCAGCCGTTCTACATCGACGGCAATTTCGGCACCGGCAGCCATACCGTCACGGTCACCTTCCTGAACGATGCGTTCGATACCGCCACGGGGCAGGACCGCAACCTCTACGTCAAGGGCATCAGCTTCGACGGCACGACGCAGCCGGTCAGCAACGGCGCGATCTATACCGACGGCTCGCAGTCTTTCGCGGTCAATGCTCCGGGCACGGTCACCGCCGCCGTCGCGCCCGATACGCTGATCCTGCAGATGGCAAACACGGGGACCACCAGCGGCGACCTGTTCGCGGTCTATGCCGACGGCAGCGAGATCGGCGGCACCGAGACCCTGACCGCGCAGACCATTGCCAACACCGTGCAGACCTTCTCATTCAGCGCCGATCTGGGGCCCGGTCCGCACGTCATCGACATCGAGCAACTGAACGGCGACGGCACCGCCCCGGTATCGGGCGCCAACAGCATTCAGGTCGATGCCATCGACTATGATGGCGCGCTTCAAAGCGTCTCGCAGACGAACCCCGGTGGAACGGCCGACCAGGACTACACCATTGCCGGACCCAGCCTGCTCAACAACGGCACGATCGATCTCGGCAGCGACACCGCATCGGCGGTGGTGACGCAGTCCAACCAGATGGTGTTCATGGCCGGCGGCGCGCATGCCATCGAGATCGACGCCAGCGGCTTCACGCTCCAGGTCGCCGGCGGCTCGGCGACGCTGAGCGATTTCAACCCCACGGCCGACCAGATCGACCTGATCGGAAGCTACGCAACGGCCGCCCAGGCCGCCGCCGCGATCGTGTCGGACGGCCAGGGCGGCGCGTTGCTGCCGGTGGGCGCGGGGTCGCTGGATTTCCTTGGCGTCGCACCGGTGTCGTTTTCAGCGCAAACCTTCGTTGTTCGTTAGTTTCATCGTGTGATAACATCGCGATGCTCATTCTGCGTAGACCGTACGTGGCTGCCTCGATGATTGCGGGTGTTGCGAACCCGTATGAGCCGGCAGAGCGAACGGACGAAAGGCTGGCCGCCGGGAGCCAAACAGCCGATCAGGACGCGCCATCATGCCGCGCAAGCTGATGATCGGTACGCCGTGCTACGATGGCAAGCTCGGCGTTTCCTATGTCCGCGCACTGATCGAGACCGAGCGCGCGCTGCGCGATGCCGGCATTCCGCTCAGTCTGCATTTCACCGTGCAGAGCAGCCTGGTGATGCACGCGCGGAATGAGATCGTCGCCGATTTCCTGCGTTCCGACGCTACCGACCTGCTTTTCATCGACAGCGACATCGGCTGGCAGGCGCCCGATGTGCTGCGCCTGCTGAACCACGACGTGGCGGTGGCGGCCGGCGTCTATCGCCGCAAGACCGAGGCGTTGAGCTTCGTCGTCGTCTTCCCCGAGGGGCAGGTGGTACGGCGCCAGCGCGCAACCGGCCTGCTGGAGGCAAGCCGCGTCGGTGCGGGATTCCTGCGGCTGCGTCGCGACGCGCTGGAACGGATGGTGGCGCTGCACCCCGAGCTACGCTACGTGCATGACGGACGCAGCGACGCACCGCATCACGCGCTGTTCGACACCAGCATGATCGACGGCGAACTATGCGGCGAGGACTGGACCTTCTGCGCCCGCTGGCGCGCTGCCGGCGGCCAGATCTGGGTCGACCCGGACATCGTTCTGGATCACATCGGCACGCGCGCCTTCAGTGGCACCCTGAGAGATGCGCTCGTGCCGGCCTGACGGCCTGTGCCTGGAGCAACGCCATGCCGTGCAGGATCGTCTCGGCCGAAGCCGGCCTTGGGAGGTGCAAAAGCATGTGACCCTCCATGCCATCGGCGGCACCGGCGTCGTTTGTCGTCAGAAGGGCGACGGGCGTCGCCCGCAGCGCCGGGTTCGAGCGCAGCCAGCACAGCGCGACACGCCACGGAACATCGGGCAACAGGAAATCCATGATGATTGCGTCAGGCGGCCGGTCGCGCGCCGCGGCGACGGCAGTAATTCCCGAGTCCACCAAAAAGACGACGAAGCCGGCCTGCTCCAGGGTCGGGACGCAAAGCTGGCGGAAGATGGGATCGGCCGTGATGACCAGCACCCGCCATACCGGGCGGCCGCCACCCCGTCCGGGCGTACGCCGTCTTGGCGTCGTCGTCACGGATCGGCGTCCGCGTCGCCTGCTGCCAGTTCCTCCAGCCGCTCGCGGTCGCGGATGCGGACGAGATTGGGGGTCGGCAGTCCGATCAGCCCCTCGCGCTTCAAGCGACTGAAGGTCCGCGACACCGTCTCCACCGTCAGGCCGAGATAATCGGCAATGTCGGTGCGCGTCATCGGCACGCTGACATCGCTGCATGGTCCATCGGCTTCCTGCCGTCGCGCCATCAGCAACAGGAAGCTTGCCACCTTCTCGGTCGCGGCCTTGCGGCCCAGAAGCAGCATCTGCTCCTGTGCCGCGCGCAACTCGTGAGAGGTCATTGTCAGCAGGTGGCGTGCGAAGCCGGGAACCTCTTCGATCAGCCGGTCGAAGGCGGCGCGCGGATAGCGGCACACGGTCACATCGGTGATGGCTTCCGCCGTCGCGGCGCACACAGCACCCGGGCCTGACGCCAGGAGCATCTGGCCGGTGGAGAGGAAGCCGGTGACCTGCCGGCGACCGTCGGGCAACAGCTTGTAGAGGCACAGGATGCCGCGCACGACTTCGTAGACGTTGTCGAGCGGATCGCCTTCGGAAAACAGCAATTCCCCAGCCGCCTTGCGATGCGTGGAGCTCACGGCGGTGATCCTGCTGGCGGCCGGCCGCTCGAAACCGCCGCATAGCACGGGGTTCGGTGGCAGGGTCTGGCGGATGGCCGAAGCGGCTTGCAACTGCATGGCCCGATTACTCCCTGTCCCTGGTCTGTCCGGTCAGGACAGGCTAGGGGGGCCATGTCGGCGGGGTATGGCAGTCGGTGCACCGGTACGTGAATCCTGATGGCGGTATGTGACGGTTTGTGACAGGCCCTCGTCCGGCACCTTTCCGGCTGCCTTCCGCCGGATCATGATCGTTGAATGAGTGCTCCGGCGCACATCCTGGTGGTCGACGACGACCGGCGCATCCGCAGCATGCTGCGACGCTATCTGGTGGACGAGGGCTTCCGTGTGACCGAGGCCGAGGACGGTGCACAGCTGCGCGCGGCGCTTGCAACGGCGCCGGTTTCCCTGGTGCTGCTCGACCTGATGATGCCAGGGGAGGATGGGCTGTCGCTGGCCCGGGGGATCCGCCAGACATCCGACGTGCCGGTCATCATCCTGACCGGCAAGGGCGACATCATCGACCGGGTCGTCGGTCTGGAGACGGGGGCCGACGACTACATCGCCAAGCCGTTCCATTTGCGGGAGGTCCTGGCGCGCATCCGCACGGTCTTGCGCCGGGCGGGCCCGGCCTCGGCGGCGTCGGAACCTGCATCGCCGCAACCTGAGCGTGAGGAGGCGGGCGATGTGCTGGTTTTCGATAACTGGCGTCTGGACGTGCTGCGGCGGCAACTGCACCGTGCGGACGGGGGCGGTGTGCCGCTGACCACGGGCGAATTCGACCTGCTGCTGGCCTTCGCACGGCACCCGAACCGCGTGCTCAGCCGCGATCAGTTGATGGATCTGATGAAGGGGCGCGACTGGGCGGCCTACGACCGCACCGTGGACACCCAGATCGTGCGCCTGCGCCGCAAGATCGAGGAGAATCCCGCGGCGCCGGCGCTGATCAAGACGGTGCGGGGTGCGGGTTACATCTTCGCTGCATCGGTGCGCAGGGGCTGAGGCATAGTCCCAGCTTCAGGTGGCGAGCAGCGCGTTCAGCTTCGCCACGAGTTCGGCCGTCGCGTAAGGCTTGCCGATCCACGCGGTTCGCGCCGCCATCAGGCCGCCCTTGATCGCCTCGGGCTCGGCGAAGCCCGAGGTGAGCAGGACGCGCAGGCCGGGGCGCCTGGCGCGTGCGTCGCGTGCGAGTTCCAGGCCGGTCATCCCGCCGGGCATGGCGATATCGGTGAACATCGCATCGAAGGGCGGCTCGCGCTCGATGGCTTTCAGCGCCGACGCCGCGTCTGCGGCCTCGACCACCGTGTAGCCCAGCCGCTCCAGGCGGCGCACGGCGATCCGGCGGACGCGGGGATCATCCTCGACCACCAGTATCCGGTGGCGCTTGGCCGGCGATGCATGCGGCGCGGCATCCAGCGGTTTAGGGGTGGTGTGCCGGGTGCCGGCCGCCTTGAGGAAGATGCGCACCGTGGTTCCCTGGCCGGGCTCGCTGAGCAGCTGGATATGGCCGCCCGACTGCTTGACGAAGCCGTAAACCATGCTCAGGCCCAGGCCGCTGCCGGCGCCGGGCGGCTTGGTCGTGAAATACGGCTCGAACGCGCGCTGCCGCACCTCTGCGGACATGCCCGTGCCGGTGTCGCTGACCGAAAGGGTGACATAGGTGCCGGGTTCGAGCTCGGCGCCGGATGCCGCGTCGGCGGCGTCGATCCGGGAGCGTCCGGTCGCGATCAGCACCGCACCACCCCCAGGCATCGCATCGCGCGCGTTGATCGCCAGGTTCAGCAGCGCGTTCTCGATCTGACCCGGATCGGCCCTGGTGATCGGCAATCGCGGCGCCAACCGGGTCTCGACCCGCACCACGTCGCCCAGGGTACGCCGGAGAAGATCGGTCATGCCGGAGACCAGTGCATTGAGGTCGACCGGCTGCGCCACCAGCGATTGACGCCGCCCGAAGGCCAGCAGCCGGCGCGACAACTGCGCACCGAGGCCGGTTGCCTCGAGCGCATCGGTCACGAGATCCTGCGTGTCGGCGCCGTGAACGCGACCCTGGAGCATTTCGAGATTGCCCTGGATGACGGTGAGCAGATTGTTGAAATCATGCGCGATGCCGCCGGTCAGCTGGCCGATCGCCTCCATCCGCTGCGCTTGGCGCAGGTCCTGCTCCAGCCTTGCACGCGCGGTGATGTCGCGGATGAAGCCGGTGAAGATGCGCGTCTCGCCGACCACCGCCTCCCCCACCGCGAGTTCCATGGGGAAGACCGAACCGTCCTTGCGCTGTGCTTCGACTTCGCGCCCGATGCCGATGATCCGACGCTCCCCGGTGCGCCGGTAGCGTCGGATATAGCCGTCATGCCTGCCGCGATGGCCGGGCGCCATCAGAAGGCTGACGTTGCGCCCGACGATCTCGCCCGCGCCATAGCCGAACAGTTTCTCCGCAGCGTGGCTGAAGGACTGGATCATGCCGTGCTCGTCGATGGTGACGATCGCGTCGGGCGCAGTTTCGAGAACGGAACGGAGCCGCGCCTCGCGCTCCTCCAGCATCGACAAGGCCCAGCGCTGCTGCTGCGACAGTGTCTCCAACTGGTCGGTCTTGGCGCGAAGCTGCGCCTCGATGGATTTGCGCGAGGAGATGTCGACCGCGATTTTCGACGCGCCGACGATACGGCCGCCTTCGTCGATGACCGGCGAGACGGTCAACGAGATCGGCACCAGCGTACCGTCCTTGCGCCGCCGCTCGGTCTCGTGCGGCTCGACCGGGATGCCGCGCCGGACACGATCGAGAATGTCGCGCATCTCCTCGGGACGGTTGGGGGAGGCGATCACGCCGATCGGTTGGCCGATCATCTCCTCCCGCGTGTAGCCGAAGATCCGTTCGGCGCTCGGATTCCAACTGGTGACGATCCCGTCCAGCGTCTTGCTGATGATGGCGGCGTCGGACGCCTGCACGATGGCGGCCAGGAGGTTCGCCGTGGCGGTGTGGTCGGCGGTTTTCGGTTGGCGCCTCATCGCGGCGAGACGGCCAGCCACGCGGCGACACCGCCACCGGCTGCCGCCAGCCCGGCGAGGGCGGCGATCGGGATCAGGCTGGCGCGGACGCCGGCGAAGGCCGCGGTGTAGCCGGCCTTCAGCACGTTGTTGGACGAAATCGCGATCAGGATCGCAACAACCCCGACGGCCACGGGGATGTCACCCGCCCCATGCTCGGCGAGACTGAGCACGAAGGGATCGATGTCCGAGACGCCGACGATCCCGGCCAGCAGATAGATGCCGGACGCGCCGTAATGCGACCGCGCCCAGGTCGAAGCCAGCGAGATCACGACGAACAGGACGGCGAACACCGCCGCCGCACCGAGTTCCAGCGGGTTTCCGGGGGCCTGGGCGTCCGGCGTCGCGGTGGTGTCGGCGGCGGCCAGCCGGTAGCGAAGCCCCGCCATCACGAGGCCGCAGGCGGATAGGGCCACCAGCCATGGCGCCAGCCCGACCGCCAGTGGCTGGTCGAAGACCAGGATGATGGCCAGCAGCCTGATGTACATCACCGCGGTTGCCAGGATGATGCCGGCCTGGGCCTGCACCAGCGTCGCCGGTTCCGCCCGCGCTCGCCGTGCCAGGACGACGGTCGTGGCGGTTGATGAATAGAAGCCGCCCAGCAGCGCCACCCACAGCCCGGCACCGGAAGGCGCGATATACCGCTGCAGCAGATAGCTTGCGTAGGAAACCGTACATACCGCCAGTACGGCCAGCCACACCTGGTGCGGTGTGATGTCGGTCAGTGCCGTCACCGGCTGGTCGGGCAGCAGCGGCAGCACGAGGCCGGTCAGGATGAGGAACTTGCCGGCGGTGATGATCTCTCCGGTCTCGACGCGCCGCGCCAGGCCGTGCAGCCTCTCGCGCGCGGTCAGCAGCAGGACGGCCGCCACGGTGACGCCAACGGCGACCCAAGGCGGCTCGGCCAGCGTGGCCGGTCCCAGCAGATAGGCCAGCGCGTTGCAGATCGGCGCCATGAGGCTGGCACTCGGCGCATCCTTCGGCCCCACCGCACCGGTCTGGCGCCAGTAGTCCCCGGCAAGCCACGCGCCCAGGACGAGCAGGCCGACGCTCAAGGGCAGGCAGTGCGCCGGATCGAGCCGGTAGAGCAGGGCGCCGGTCAGCGCCAGCAGCGGAAAGCTGCGGATCCCGCCGGGCCGCGCCTGCTGCGCGCGTGCGTTGTATTCCTCGTAGGCGAGGCCGAAGAAGAAGCTCAGGCCCAGCAGGATGGCGAAGCGGGCCAGAGGCATGTCGAGCGTCATCGGCCCTGCCCGACCCTGTTACCAATCGGGCAAGGGTTGCGCTTTCCGCGTATGCCCGGCAAGGCCTGCTTTTCGTGCCTCCGCCTCAGATCGGGCCGAGCGTGGAGCCGGTGACGGGTTCCACCCAGGTCATCTCGTCCTGCACGCTCTTCACGCCCGGCACGTTGCGCGCGACCACCAGCATCGCGGTGCGGTCCCGGTCGTCGAAGATCACGCCCTCCAGGGTGACGACGCCCTCGTCCACGTGCACCTGCACACTGTCGGCGGGCGCCCACCGCTGGCGCGCGAATTCGGCCAGGATCGCGTCGCGGATTTCAAGGTCCGTCATCACCTTCGGCTGCGACACCTGCGCCAGCACGCGGCCCAGTACGCGCAACAGGTCGGCGCGGCTGACCAGGCCGAGCAGCAATCCGTCCCGCACCACCGGCACGCGCTTGATGTGCCGGCTTTCCATCAGGCCCACGACCTCGGCCAGGGAGGCGTCCGGCGCGACCGTGACAACGTCGCCGGTCATCAGGTCGCCGACCTGCCGGCTGTGGGTGCGGACATAGTCGGCGGCAAGCCGTCCCGGCCCCATGAGGAAGTCCAGCCAGCGGGGGCGCGTCGGCTCGGTGCCGGTTTCAGTGCGGCGGAGCAGGTCGCCCTCGGTCAGCACGCCCAACAGGCGACCGTCGGCGTCCGTCACCGGCAGGCCGCTGACATGGCGATCGAGCATGATGCCGATGGCGTCGGCCAGCTTGGTTTCGGGCCGCACCGTGGCGACATCCTTGGTCATGATTTCCTGGGCTTGCATCGCTGCCTCCTGTTGCATGGGACCAGGATGATCCGCCCGGGCGGCGGTGTCTTGACCCAGGTCAAGCCGTCTGATGCGGCCAGCGCCAGTCCTTGATCGCCGGCATGTCGATACCGTGCTGGACGATGTAGTTCTGGTGATCCACCAGCGCGTCGCGCATCGCCTGCTTGGCATAGACGGCCGAGGCGGGCAGCCCGGGCACCCTGTCGATCACGTCCATCACCAGATGGAAACGGTCGAGGCGATTGCGTACAACCATGTCGAACGGCGTCGTGGTGGAGCCTTCCTCCTGGTAGCCGCGCACGTGCATGTTGTCGTGATTGGCCCGCTTGTAGGCGAGGCGGTGGATCAGCCATGGATAGCCGTGATAGGCGAAGATCACCGGCTTGTTCGTGGTGAACAGCGCGTCGAAATCGGCGTCGCTCAGCCCATGCGGGTGCTGCTCGTGCGGCTGCAGCGTCATCAGGTCGACGACGTTGATGACGCGGACCCGCAACGCCGGCATATGCTGGCGGATCAGATCGACGGCGGCCAGCGTCTCCAGCGTCGGCACGTCGCCGGCACACGCCATCACCACGTCGGGCTCTCCGGTCTGGTCGTTGCTCGCCCAGTCCCAGATGCCGATGCCGGCGGTGCAGTGCCGCACCGCCTGCTGCATGGTCAGCCATTGCGGCGAGGGCTGCTTGCCCGCGACGATGACGTTGATGCGATTCCAGCTGCGCAGGCAGTGATCGGTGATGAACAGCAGGGTGTTGGCGTCGGGCGGCAGATAGACGCGGACGATATCGGCCTTCTTGTTCACCACGTGGTCGATGAAGCCCGGGTCCTGGTGGCTGAAGCCGTTGTGGTCCTGCCGCCAGACATGTGACGTGAGCAGATAGTTCAGCGACGCGATCGGCCGGCGCCATTCCACGGCGCGGCTGGTCTTCAGCCATTTGGCGTGCTGGTTGAACATCGAATCGATGATGTGGATGAACGCCTCGTAGCACGAGAACAGGCCGTGCCGGCCGGTCAGCAGATAGCCTTCGAGCCAGCCCTGGCAGGTGTGCTCGCTGAGGATTTCCATCACCCGGCCATCCGGCGAAAGGTGGTCGTCGTTCGGCCCGGTTTCCGCCATCCAGGCGCGTCCGGTCACTTCCAGCACCGCCTGCAACCGGTTGGACGCCGTCTCGTCGGGGCCGAAGACGCGGAAGTTGCGGGTGTCGGCATTGGCCCGCATCACGTCGCGCAGGAACGTGCCCATGATGCGGGTCGCTTCGGCGTCGGATGCCCCCGGGGCGTGCACCGGAACCGCGTAGGTGGTGAAATCGGGCATGCGGAGCGGCCGCATGAGTTCCCCGCCGTTGGCGTGGGGATTGGCGCTCATGCGCAAGGCGCCCGGTGGCGCCAGCGCCGCGATGTCGGGGCGTAACCGTCCGTCGGCGCCGAACAGCGCCTCGGGCTGGTAGCTGTGCAGCCATTCCTCCAGCAGCGCAAGATGTTCCGGCTTCGACATGTCGGAGAATGGCACCTGATGCGACCGCCACGAGCCTTCCGATGCGTGTCCGTCCACCGTCTTGGGCCCGGTCCAGCCCTTCGGGCTGCGCAGCACGATCATCGGCCAGCGCGGCCGGCCCGCCTCGCGGCCGCTGCGCGCCGCGATCTGGATCGCGCGTATGGCGGCGTAGGCGCGATCCAGCGCGGCGGCCATCGCCTGGTGCATTGCCGCGTGCTCGCTGCCCTCGACGAAATAGGGGTCGTAGCCGTAGCCGATCAGCAGGCTTTCCAGTTCCTGTCTGCCGATGCGTGCCAGCACCGTGGGATTGGCGATTTTGAAGCCGTTGAGGTGGAGGATCGGCAGTACCGCGCCGTCGGTGGCGGGGTTGAGGAATTTGTTGCTGTGCCAGGACGTGGCGAGCGGGCCGGTTTCAGCCTCGCCGTCGCCGACTGCGCAGGCGACGATCAGATCCGGGTTGTCGAGCACGGCGCCGTAGGCGTGCGAGAGCGAGTAGCCGAGTTCGCCGCCCTCGTGGATCGAGCCGGGGGTTTCCGGCGCGGCGTGGCTGGGGATGCCGCCGGGGAAGGAGAACTGGCGGAACAGGTGCCGCATCCCCGCCGCGTCCTGCGATACCTCGGGGTAGTGTTCGCTGTAGGTGCCTTCCAGCCACGCATTCGCGACGACGCCGGGCGCGCCGTGTCCGGGACCGGCGATAAACAGCACCGAGCACTGCTCCCGCCGGATCAGCCGGTTGAGGTGGACATACATGAAGTTCAGGCCCGGCGTGGTGCCCCAATGGCCGAGCAGCCGTGGCTTGACATGTGCCCTGGTCAGCTTCTCCTGCAGCAGCGGATTGTCGAGCAGATAGACCTGTCCCACGGAGAGGTAGTTTGCGGCGCGCCACCACGCGTCCATGCGTGCAAGCAGGTCCGCCGATAACGGTTTCGCGCTGGCTTCCGCTGCGACTGTGTCGTTCATGACGGGCTCCTTTGTAGGGAAACTGTGCCAGCCGGCAGCAGTGCGGAATCGCGCCGGTGCGTCATCAGTACCGCTACCGCGCAGGACGCGATGCGCGCGCGCGGACTGTCGGCGCGGCTGGTCAGAACGATCGGAACGCGCGCGCCCAGGACCACGCCCGCGGCATCCGCGTCGGCGAGGAATGTGAGCTGCTTGGCCAGCATGTTGCCGGCTTCTAGGTCGGGCACGACGAGGATGTCGGCAACGCCGGCCACCGGCGAGACGATGCCCTTGTCGGCGGCCGCCTGCGCGCTGATCGCGTTGTCGAATGCCAGTGGGCCATCGACGATGCCGCCGGTGATCTGCCCGCGCTCGGCCATCTTGCACAGCGCCGCGGCGTCCAGGGTGGAGCGCAGCTTTTCCGTGACCGTCTCGACGGCGGACAGGATCGCGACGCGCGGCTGATCGGTACCGATGACATGCGCGAGATCGATCGCGTTCTGAACGATGTCACGCTTTTCATCCAGCGTCGGCGCGATGTTGATCGCCGCATCTGTGACGATCATCGGACGCGCATAGGCTGGCACGTCCATCAGGTAGGCGTGGCTCATGCGCCGGTCAGTGCGCAGCCCGTGCTCGGGGTGCACGACTTCGGCCATCAGCTCATCGGTATGGAGCGCGCCTTTCATCAGCAGGGCGGCGCCGCCGGAGCGCACCAGGGCCACCGCGGCGGCGGCGGCGGCGTGGCTGTGCGGCGTGTCGATCTGACGGAAGCCGCCGATATCCAGCCGGTTCGCCGCCGCGGCCGCTGCGATTTTCGCCGATGGCCCCACCAGGATCGGCACGATCAATCCCAGCGCCGCGGCGTCCACCACTGTGGTCAGCGTGGCCGCATCGCAGGGATGAACCACCGCGGTCGGAACCGGCGCCCCATCGGCCACGCGCGCCAGGATCGCGGCATATTGAAGGTGCCGTTCGAGCCTGACATCCGGCAGGGCCACCCGCGCCATGCTGACTTTTTCGGTGGGTGCCCTCACCTCGGCAGTACCCGTGATGACCGCGGTTCCGTCCTGGTTGGTGCACACGCAGTCCAGCAGCACGTTGCCGTGCTCGGGCCGCTTCTCGCGCACCGTCACCGTCGCGGTGATCGTATCGCCGATGGCGACAGGGCGGTGAAAGCGGAGATCCTGGCCCAGGTAGATGGTGCCCGGTCCTGGCAGTTTCGTGCCCAGCACGCTGGAAATCAGCGCGCCGCCGAACATGCCGTGCGCGATGATATGGTGGAACATGCCGGCGCGGGCGTAGGCGGCATCGACATGCGCGGGATTGACGTCGCCCGATACCACGGCGAACAGCGCGATATCGTCGGCGGTCACGATGCGTGTAATGCTGGCCGTGTCGCCGATGGCGAGGTCGGCGAACACGCGGTTCTCGATCATCGCGTCGGGGGCAGCGTGTTCCATCTGTGACATATACATCGGCGCGCGTTCAGCGTTCCATGACATAACGGCCGGGCGCATCGTCCAGCGGCGGGTACTTCGCAGCGCCGAGCGGCGGCGGCGAGGCGGCCTTGCCGGAATGGCGATCGAGCCACGCGAACCAGGCGGTCCACCACGATCCGTCATGCTGGTCGGCCAGCCCCAGCCAGGTTTTCGGGTCCTCGTAATGCGCGCCGGCTTCACGCTCGCGAATGCGGAAGCGTCGGTGCGGATGCCCTGGCTCACTGACGATGCCGGCATTATGACCGCCGGATGTCAGCACGAAGGTCAGGTCGCCGCTGTTCAGAAGATGGATCTTGTAGACCGAGCGCCACGGCGCGATGTGGTCCGTTTCGGTCGCAACAACGAACAGCGGCACCTTGATGTCGCCGAGCGCGACCGGCCGGCCGCCAGCCGGAAAGCGGCCCTCGGCCAAGTCGTTGTCCATGAACATCCGGCGCAGGTATTCGGCATGCATGCGGGCCGGCATCCGGGTGCCGTCGGCGTTCCACTGCATAAGGTCGCTTGCCGTCGGCGGCTCGCCCAGCAGGTAGCTGCGCACCGCGCGCGACCATATCAGGTCGTTGGAGCGCAACATCTGGAACGCGCCGGCCATCTGCCGGCTGTCCAGATAGCCGTGCGTCTCCATCGTGTCGTCGAGGAATGCCAGTTCGTCCTCGTTGATGAACAGCTGCAACTCACCGGCCTCGGTGAAGTCGGTCTGCGCGGCAAGCAAGGTCAGGCTCGCCAGCCGCGCGTCGCTGTCCCGCGCCATCGCCGCCGCCGCCACGGCGAGCAGTGTGCCGCCCAGGCAATAGCCGCAGCCATGCACGCCCGCCGTTCCGCATATCGCCTGCACCGCATCGAGGGCGGCCATCACGCCATGGGTGCGATAATCCTCGAGCGTGGTATCGCGCGCATCGTCCCCGGGATTGCGCCAGGAGATCGCGAACACCGTGTGCCCCTGGGCGACGAGGTGGCGGATCAACGAGTTCTGCGCCGACAGGTCGAGAATGTAGTATTTCATGATCCATGCCGGCACGATCAGGACCGGCTCGGGCCGCGTCGTCGGGGTTGACGGCGTGTACTGGATCAGTTCCATCAGCCCGTTGCGCAGCACGATCTTGCCCGGCGTCGCCGCGAGGTCGCGGCCGATCTGCAGACCCGCATCGGCGTTCGGCTCGCCTTCCACGATACGTTGCAGATCCGTCAACAGGTTGTGCATGCCGGCGACCAGATTGCGGCCGCCGGTCGCGCGCGTCGCCGCGATCACCTCGGGGTTCAGCCAGGGCACGTTGGACGGTGAGAACACATCCAGCCATTGGCGCATCGCAAAGGCGACGATGCGCTCGCTGGCGACGTTGACGCCGCCGCTGCCGCGGGCGACGTCCGCCAGCCATTCCTCGGCCAGCAGGAAGGATTGGTGGATCAAGTTGTACGGCGGAGTGTGCCAGGCCGGATCGGCGAAGCGGTGATCGCCGGGCGCGGGCAGGATCGCCGGCCGATGCTGGGGATCGACGGCCATTGCGAACAGCCGGCGCCACTGCTCGAGCGCCTCCTGGCGCAGCGCCATCCGACGGAACGGCGCGTTGGCCAGATGCGCGGCCCAGTCCATGAAGGCGAGCGCGGGGCCGACCGGGGAAATTCCGAGGGTTGCGCGGCCCTGCGCCGCGTGCAGCAGCCGGTCCATGGCGAGGAACGCGTCATCGTGCGCCGACGGGCCGGCGGCGGGTCGCGTCGCGCTGCCCGCTGCCGGGGCCGCAGGGCCGGGGGGCAAGGTCTGCTGATCGATCTGGTCCATGGTGGATGCCTCGGCCTGCGCTGCACTGACGCAGCCAGTCGATAGGCTGGTCGCCGGCGCCGGGCGTTGACGTGGATCAAGGATGGCCCGCCCTGGCCCGGGCACCATGCGCCGGCAATCCTGGAGGTCAGTCATGGCAACGACCGCAGCCGACATCATGTCATCGCCGCCTATCACCGTCGCGCCCGAGGCCAGCGTGGCGGAGATCGCCACCCTGCTGGCCGGTCGCCACATCAGCGCGGTCCCGGTCTGCCGGGACGACGGCGTGCCGATCGGCATCGTCAGCGAAGGCGACATCCTCAAGCCGTTCCGCGAGTCGATCCGACAGAAGCGCGACTGGTGGCTTGGCGTGCTCGCCGAGGGCGAGGATCTGCCGCAGGAGTTCCTGGATTATATCCGGCGGGACACCCGCACGGCATCGGAGATCATGTCGCGACATGTCTTCACGGCAGACGTCACGGCGACGCTGCCGATGCTGGCGGAGCTGATGGTCACGCACGGGGTGAAGCGGATCCCGATCCTGCGCGAGGGGCGGCTGGCGGGCGTCGTCAGCCGGTCCGACATGGTGGCGGCGCTGGCGAAGGCACCGGCCATGCTGGTGTAAAGTTTCATATAAACCAATGGCGGGAGGGGAGCAATAACATGACCGAACGGGTCCTGGGCGAGATCGTCCGGCGTCGGCGCCCGGAGACGTTGCCCGCGACGGCGACGGTGCAGGCGGCCTGCACGCTGATGCGCGACAAGCGGATCGGCGCGATCCTGGTGACCGGGGAGGATGGCGGCCTCGTGGGCCTATTCACCGGTCGCGACGCGGTGTGCCGGATCGGCGCCGAGGCGCGCGACCCGGCGACGACCCGACTGGACGAGGTGATGACGCGGCATCCCGACACGATGGAGCCGAAGGCGCGTGCGACGGACGCGCTATGGGCGATGCGCGATGGCGGCTACCGCCATCTGCCGCTGGTCGAGGGGCGGCGCATCGTCGGGATCGTGTCCACTGGCGACTTCAGCGGCCTGGAGCAGGCACGCTTCGATGAGCAGACGGGGTTCTGGGAAATCCTCTGAACGCCCGGAGGCTTTTGACCCGCCGTGCCAATCCGGTTGCAAAGGAAACCCTCTCCCGCATGCGGGAGAGGGTTTGTCTTTCGGTCGGTCAGCGGCAGGTGCACTCAGGCTGGCAGATGCAGCCCGCTTGAGGCCACTTCACCGCGCGCTTCGGGAGCACCGACCGGCAGCACGGCGCGACCATGGGTCTCGTTGATGACTTCGGCGGCAGACAGGTAGAAGGCCAGAGCCGCGGTCACGAGCCCCATGTAGCCGCCCGCCGCGTGAAGCACCGGGATGCCGAACAGATCGGCGGCGCCGAGCAGGAAGAAGGTGATCCACAGCGCCAGGAACACCATCTGCACCACGCGATTGAGTGCGAGACTACCCAGCCACATGTAGAACGTGAAGACACCCCACATCACCAGCCACCAGCCGACGAAGCCGGCCGGCACGCTCGCGGCGTAGAACTGTACCAGCAGGGCGAAGCTCCACCAGAAGGCGCCATAGGCGCAGAACGCGACGAAGCCGAAGGTGTTGCCGCGCGGCATTTCCAGCAATCCGGCGGCGAACTGCGCGGTGCCGCCGAAGGCGAACGCGCTGGCCAGCACCAGCGGGACCGAGGCGCCGGTGTACCAGCCGGCATTGACCATGCTGAGCATCCACGTCGTCAACGCAAAGCCGGCCAGGCCGAGCGGCGCCGGATTGGCGAGTTTCATGTGTATTCCTCCGTGCGGCCGGATTGATTCCGGCCATGCCATGACAAGGGTGCGCATTCTGCGGACCGGCCTGCGCGACAGCCCGGCCCGAATGGCCGGTCTGCGACCGCTACCCTTCCGGTAGCGGGTCGTCACGGCATTGACATGGATCAACGGTGCGCCTTGCGGCCGCCGTCGGCGTACTAGGGCTGCCAGCCGAAGTGTGGAAACATCCAGCCCAGGGCTTGGAGGATCGTCGCGTTCATCGCCGGCGTGAAGGTGGCGCGGCCTTCGCCGACAACGCCCTTGCGGAAGAACGAGCCTTCCTGCACCACGCCCGGGGCACGGCCCCCGGACATTGCCGCGAAGGACGTCCGGGCGACGCAATCGGCGACAACATCGTCGCCCGCGGCGACGCCGAGGAAGCCGAACAGCCGGGCGGCCACCGGCGCCGGCGCTCTCCGCATCCCTTCATACGTAACGACCATGCAGGCCGACGGCGCCTGCTGCAGCAGCGCCAGCATGGTGCGCGCACCGCTATCGAGCGAGGGCAGCGCACTGGCGATGAAGGCGGTCTTGGCAGCGGTGTCGTCGGTCCCTGGCGCCGGCTTGTGGAAGAAATGCCAAGCCGAGGCCAGCACATCGCGCGGGTCCCGCGCGATGCCGATGAATTTCGCCTGCGGGAACAGCCGTTGCAGGCGGGGGAAGGAAAACACGTTCTCGGGCGTCTTTTCGCCGACCGCCCGGCACGGCTTACCGGCACTCTGCCGCGCCAGTTCCCGCAGGATGCCGGTACCCAGCAGGACCTCGGCATCTTCGGCCTCCGGCAGCGGGTAGCCGCCGTTGTGGCGAAATATCGCGTTGTTCTTCGCGGCGAGGGCATCGCGGCGCCCCTTCACGACCCCTTCGAGCGGCTCGGCAAGGTGCTTCATGAACAGCGCCTCGCCGCGACAGGATATCTCGGGGTGGCTGTCGAGGAGCGACTGCAGCCATGTGGTGCCGGAGCGCGGCGCGCCGCCGACGAAGAACAGCTGCATGTGCGCAAGCCGAAGCAGCGCCTCCTGCTGCGCGATCCAGCTTGCTGGTGCTGCCGGTGCCGTCATCGCCTGCCGCCCCTCCTGCGACGCAGGCTAGCAGGCGGAACGGCGCTGCCGAAGCGTCGCGATCACAACCCCGCGGCGATCGCCGCCGGTCCGTGCGCCGCGACGGGAAGGCCGCATGCCTCGACCGCCGCCCGAAGTGCTGCAAACACTGTCGCCTCGGTATGGTGGGTGTGGAGCATGGCCCGGCCGGCCTGTGCCGCCATGAGACGCGCGTCCGCGTCGCCGTGCAGCGTCAGGATCAGGGCGGCCAGTTCGGCGGGGTCGGCGCCCACCAGCGCACGCAGTTCGGGCGGCAGTGCCAGGCCCTCGGCCGCCACGGGCGTCATCACGCAGGGCACGCCGCTGGCCAGGCTGTCGAGTACCTTGCCCTTGACGCCCGCGCCATAGCGCAGCGGCGCGACGCTCAAGCGGACCCGGTCGAACACGCGGCCCAGGTCGGCGACCTCGCCCAAGACTTCCACGCCGGGCCGCGCAAGGCGCCGCACCGCTTCGGGCATGTCGCTGCCGGCCAGCAGGCAGGTCAGCGCCGGGTCGTGGCGCCAGACCAGCGGCATTACCGCCTCGATCAGCCAGACCGCGGCATCGACGTTCGGCGCGTGGGCGTAGCCGCCGACGAAGGCGATCCCGTGGCGCTGAGTCCCACAAGGTGCCGCGATCCGTTGCGTGACTGCCCAGGGCACGTGATGGACGCGGGCCTCGGGCACCAGGGTCCGCAGCCGGGCGACCTCCTCGGGTGCGTGCGCCAGCACGGCGTCGGCCGACCAAGCGGCGACGCATTCCTCCAGAAGCTGGCGGCGGGAAGCGGCGAGCAGTTCGGGCCGGTCCTCCACCGCCGCCTGGCGCTCCAGCCGGACATGATGCAGGTCCGCCACGCTGTAGAGGATGCGCGCCTTGGGCACGTAGCGTCGCGCCAGCCCGAGGTAGCGCGTCGCGATCGCCGCGCGGTGCAGATAGACGAGGTCGAAGCAGCCGGCCTGGCGTTGCAGCACCTCCTCGGCCGAGGCGTAGAACGGCGCACCGCACCACGCGATGCCAGCGGTGCCAAGCGCCGCAACACCGGGTCCGGACGCTGCCATCTGGTCAGCGGCGATGAAGCTGACCGCGTAGCCCAGGGCTTGCAGGCCCTGCATATGCGACAGGATCGCCTGCGACCCGGCATCGCGCCCGGCCATCGGCACACGCGCGTCGATCACCAGCGCACGCGGCTGCGGTGGCGCTGCCGGCGCTTCCGCCTGCGGGCCGAGGCGGCGGGCGAGGCGCTGGTGGATCATCCGCTCGGCGCGCCGGGCATCGGCGTCGGCGCGCTGCTGGAGCAGCCGCTCGGTCTGTTCGAGCATGAAGGACAGCACGCGCTGCCGATCGTCGTCCGAGGCGGTCGCGGCCACGGCGCCGGCGACGGCCCGCTGCAGGCCGGCATCGAAGGTGCCGGCCGCCTCGATCACCGCGGGCGATCCGGGCAGCTCGGCGCCGTCGGTATCGCGCCGGATCTGGATGACGTGGCGCACCAGGGGCGACAGCCCGCCGGGGATCAGCAGGTCGAAGCCGTGCCGGCCGTCGCCGATCCCGGCGGCGGCGAGGTCGTCGCGGGCGACGTTCGCCACAACCCGCGTGACCGGGACCCCGTTGTCCAGGATCTGCAGAGCCACCGGCGCCTTCGGGTCCGCCGCACTCTGCGCCCAGCCGACGATGCGATCGCGCGCCGCCAGATCGACGTGACCGCGCAGGTCGCCTTGCTGCGTCGCCGGGGCGGTCAGCACCATCGGGGCCGCCGACACCAGCCAGGGCGAGTCGGTGAGCTCGGCGCCGTCGGTGACGCGCTGCACCCGGATCACGTGACGCACCAGTGGCGAGAGGCCGCCGGGGATGTCAAAGGCGAAGCCGTGCCGGCCGTCGCCAATGCCGTTGCGCGCCAGGTCGAAGCGGTAGCGGTCGGCGAGCACCTCGCCGATGACCACATCATTGTCGAGGATGCGCAGCCGCACTGGCTGTCCGGGCGAGGCCGGATCGTGCGCCCAGCCCTGGATGCGGTCGGCGGCGACATGGTCGAGATAGCCGCGCAAGGTTTCCGAAGAAACCGGTTCCTCCACGACCGCCGCGCCGTTGGCCCGTGCGATCAGACGGTTGCGCACCGCCTCCAGCGCGGCACCATCCTCGACGCGTGGCGCGCAGAACCGGGCGGGCCGGCGGGGCGCGTCGGGATAGAGAAGGTGGAACTCGGCCGCGTTGTGGAACATCCCGCGGCTGTCGTCGTCGATGAAGGTTTCGGATGCGGCACCCTCGGCCAGGATCACGTCGTGCGTGTCGAGCTCGATATGGATGTATTCGACCCGGTCGATCGCTTCGAGCTGCACGATCGAGGTGCCGTTCACCAGCGCCGAGGCCGGGATGAGCATGCCGTCGAGGAACATCGCGTGCAGCGGGGAGACAAGCAGATCGCGCCTTGGCGAGTCGTCCGTCAGCGAGGCGCGGCGGAACAGCACCGGCAGCACCTTGCGGTTGCCGGCGGCGAAGCGGCCGTCGTAGCTGCGCCGCCCGATCCAGCGGATCGGACGGATCGCGCCGGACAGCGTGACCAGCCGGTCGCCGATGCGCAGATCCTCGACCGGAACCTCGCCCCGGTCGGTCAGGATCAGCGTGCCGCGGCAGTAGCAGGGCGTTTCGCTGGCGGTGATCAGCGTGTCGAGCCCGGTGATCGGCCCCGCTGCGGTGTTGAAGTAGAAGCCGGTGTAGTTGCCTTCCAGCTGCTGCGTGTAGACGACGCTGCCCGAACTGGTGACCGACAGCACGTCGGTGGCGCTGTTCAGGCTGGCGACCACCGCGCCGCCGCTGACGAAGCGGACATCCGTCAGGTCGATCGAGCCGCCAAGCTCCAGCGTCGTGCTGGTCGCGGAAGCGAAGGCGGACACCACCTCGAACCCGCCGCTGGAGACGGTGGTGGCGCTGGCGAAACCATAGGCCGCAACCTCCAGATGGCCGCCGCTGGAGACCGTGGTGGAGGTCGCGGTGCCGCTCGAGGTGACGCCGAGATTGAAGTTGCCCTCGACCACCTCGATGCTGCCGGACGGATTGGTGGTCAGCGTGGTATCGAGCGAGGAGCCGCCGGCGAACACTTCCTCCTCACCGCCATAGACGTTCGTCGCGGTTGTAGCGCCGCCGGAATAGACGTCCTCGGTGGCCTCGGCGGTCACACTGGTGCTGATCACCACCCCGCCCGAGGAGACATACTGGAAGCCGCCGCCGAAGGTGTTGCCGGAGAGCAGCGTGTCGCTGGCGATGCCGCCGGAATACAGATACTGCGCGCCGCCGCGGATCACCGTGTTGCTGATCGCGGTGCCGCCCGACAGCACGTATTCGGTCGCCGTGGTGAACGGGCTGCCGGAACCGACCTGGATGTCGGTGGCGGAGCTGCCGAAATAAGTGACGCCCGAGCCCGGCTGATACAGCACGACGCCGGTCGAGACGACCTCGCCGCCAGCCGAGATGGTGCCGGTCTGCGTGCCGCCCGGCAGGATGACCAGGTAGCCGCCCGCGTTGACGGTCGTGTCGTAGGCAGCGCCGCCGGAGGAGACGATCTCGGCGCCCCCGCTGTCGATCGTGCTGTCGCTGGTGCTGGGCGTGCCGGAAGGCGGATCGACCACGAACACGACGCCGCCATTGCTGACGACGGTGCCGATCGCGGTGCCGTAGCGGTCGATGATCTGCAACCCGCCGCTGGAGACCGTGGTGTCGCTGGCCACGCCGGCCGACAGGACGTTCTCGGTGCCGCCGCTGAGCACCGTGTCGCCGAAGGCGCTGCCGTACAGGTTCTCGGTGGCACTGTTGCTGACGACGGTGAAGCTGGCGCTGCCGCCCATCGACACGGTTTCGGCGCCGAAATAGGCCAGCGTCGTGCTGACCGCCGTGCCGCTGGCGTAGACGATCTGATCGCCGGCGTTGCTGACGACGGTGAAGCTGGCGACGCCGCCGGACGAGACGTATTGCGTGGCGTAGGCGCTGACCGTTGTGCTGACGGCGGACCCGCCGGCGGAAATCTGCTGCCACGCGCCGAAGCCGGTCAGCCTGGTGTCGGAGGCCACGCCGCCCAGCCGTACCAACTCGATGGCCCCGGCGCTGACCGTGGTGAAGCTGGCGACGCCGCCGGAGGACACGGTGTCCTGCGCCAGCCCACCGATGTCGGTGGTACTGATGATCGTGCCGCCATCGACGATGACATTGCCGTTGGCGCTGACGGTCGTAGCGACGGCTGAGCCGCCCGAGGACACCACCTCGAAAGCACCCGCACTGACGGTCGTGCCGCTGGCGATCCCGTCCAGCGTGATCGTGATCTGCGCGAGGCCGCCCTTCGCCGTCGCATCGATTTCGGTGCCGCCAGCGATGACCCTGACGTTGCCCAGCGCGCTGATCGTGTCGCTGGTCGCCGAGCCACCGTCGAAGACGTACTCGGTACCGCCGGCACTGACGGTGGTGAAGCTGCCGTTGCCGCCCTGGGAGACGAATTCGAAGCCGCCGCTGCTGATCGTGGTGCTGACCGCCGCACCGCCGGAAGAGACGGTCTCGGTTCCGCCGAGGCTGACGGTGGTGAAGCTGGCGACGCCGCCCGAGAAGACGAATTCCTGGCCGTCGCTCAGGATCTGGGTGCTGACGGTCGTGCCGTCCGGGAGCACCCATTCCGTCGCACCGGCGCCCAGCGAAACCTGGAAGCTGGACACTGGATCGTCGGTGAAGCCGGAAGCGGGCTGATAGACCACCACGCCGGTACTGACGACGGCGCCGGGACCCGTCGTTCCGGTGGCGCTGCCGCCCGGCAGCACGACCAGCAGGCCGCCGGCATCGACCGTGGTATCGACCGCGGAGCCGCCGGAGGAGACGAATTCCGCCCCGCCGGCGCTGACCGTGGTGTCGCTGGTGATGCCGCTTGCACCGACGAATTCGCCGCCGCCGCTGCCGACCATCGTGAAGCTCGCGACGCCGCCGTATTCAATGTCCTGGGTGCCGGTATTCTCGATCGTCGTATCGGTGGTGGTGCCGCCGTAGATGTGTTCGTAGCCGTTGGTGCCGATCTGCGTGCTGACGGTGCTGCCGCCGGCGAAGACGTAGTCGGCGCCGTAACCGCTGACGGTGGTGACGCTGGCGACGCCGCCGTTGTCGATGAACTCGGCACCGCCGCCGCCGACCTGGGAGCTGATGGTGAAGCCGCCGGACGAGACGATTTCGAAGGCACCACCCAGTACCGGTCGTGACGCTCGCGATGCCGCCTGCGAAGATGTCCTGGTTGGCGCCGGCGCTCAGCGTGGTGAAGCTGGTGACGCCGCCGGAATAGACCGCCTCCTCGCCGCCACTGCTGACGGTGGTGGAGACGGCGATGCCACTGGAAAAGACATCTTCGACGCCGTACTGCATCACCGTCGTGCTGGTGGTAACGCCGCCCGAGAGTACCGAATTCGATTCCCTGGCCGCTGACCACGAGGCCGACAGGCGTGTCGTACAGCGTCGTGCCGTAATCGGACGCGCCGGACTCGGGCGTGTAGAGCGCGACGCCGGTTGAAACGACGCTTCCGGGGCCGGTGGTGCCGGTGACATCCGCCCCCGGCGCCACGACGAGGTAACCGCCCGCGCTCACCGTGGTGAATGCCGCCGACCCGTTCGGATAGAGGAACTCGGCGCCGCCGACATCGATGGTGGCGTCGTTGGTGACGCCGCCCGAGTACACCACCTCGATGCCGGCGCTGCTGACCGTGGTGAAGCTGGTCATGCCGCCGGCGGACACCAGTTCGAAGCCGCCCCCGCTGATGGTGGTGTAGCTGGCGGTGCCGCCGACGAGGATCTGAAAGCCGAAGGCGCTCAGTGTGGTGGCGACGGCGCTGCCGCCGGGCTCGACATACTCGGCGCCGCCCCGGCTGACCGTGGTGAAGCTGGTGGTGCCGCCGGAATAGGCGGTCTCGTGCGCGCCGCTGAAAGCCACGGCGCCGATCGCCAGACCGCCGGCGGATTCGGTTTCCGTGCCGCCGCTGAGCATGGTGCCGGTCGTGGTGGCGAAACTGCCGGAGACGACCTGGAAGCCGCCGCTATCCACCGTGGTTTGGTAGGCCGAGGCGCCGGAATTGACGAACTCCCCGCCGCTGTTGCTGACGGTGGTGAAGCTGGTGGCGCCGCCGACAAGGACGTTGAGGATGCCGCCGCTGCTGACTGTTGCGGCGTCGACGGTGCCGCCGAAAAGGGCGGTTTCGTAGCCGTCGGTGACCGTGGCGCTGATGCTGTGGCCGGCGGACAGGACGGTTTCCGAACCGCCGTCGACCGTGGTGTCGCTGGCGGTCGCGCCGATGCCGGAAATATTCTGGAAGCCCTGGCTGCCGAGCGTCGTGCTGAGCGCGGTGCCGCCGCTGCCCACGTATTCGGTGCCGTTGCGGATGACGAGTGTGTCGGTGGTCTGCCCGCCGGAGCTGACGGTCAGGAAGCCGGTGGCCTCGACCGTGGCGCTGATTGCCGAGCCGCCGGAGAAAATGTACTCGTTGCCGCCGCTGCTGACGGTGTTGAAGGTCGCGGAGCCGCCGGTATAGACGTTGACGAAACCGCCGCTGCCGACCGTGGTGCTGACCGCGACGCCGCCGGGCAGCACATACTCGGTGGCTGCATAGCCGACGCTGATCGCCGAAGTGGAAACCGGATAGTATTCGACGACGCCTGCGGACAGGTGGACGAATACGCCGGTGGATACGATCTGGCCGCCGTCCGGGATCGTGCCGATCTGCTGGCCGCCGGGGAGGACGATCAGGTAGCCGCCCGCATCGAGTGTCGTGCTGACGGCCGATCCGCCCGAGAAGACGAATTCGGCGCCGCCGCTGCCGACCGTGGCGCTGACGGCGCTGCCGCCGTTGAGGACGTATTCCTCGCCGCCGAGATTGACCGAGGTGAACTCGGTGGTGCCGCCGAACTCCACGTATTCGCGCGCATCGTCGAGCTGCGCGCTGCCGCCGCTGCCGCCGCTGTAGATGACGTCGATGCCGAAGCCGCTGATCGTGCTGAAGCTGGCGACGCCGCCGAAGTTGACGATCTCCTGACCGCCGTTGCTGACCGTCGTGCTGATCGCCGTTCCGCCGGACGACACCTGCTGGAACCCGGCGTCGAGGGTGGCGCTGACCGCGCTGCCGCCCACGCTCACGTTCTCGGTGCCCCCGAACGTGATCGATGTGGCGCTTGCGATGCCACCCGACGAGACGTTCTGGGTCCCGCCGTCGTCGATGGTCGTGGCGCTGGCGGTGCCGCCGGCGTAGATCGCCTCGGTGCCGCCGGCGAGGACGGCGTCGCCGCTGGTCACCCCGTCCGGCAGCACGAACAGGATCCCGCCGCTGCTGACGGTGATGGGCCCCGGGGTGTCGCCCTCGTCGAACGTGCCGGAGAGCGGTGAATAGAGCACGACACCGGTGGAGACGACCTCGCCCCCTCCGGTGGCGCCGGTCGCCGATCCGCCGGGCAGGACGGCTAGCACGCCGCCGGCGCTGACCGTCGCGAACGCGGCGGAGCCGCCGGAATAGACGAAGGCGCCGCCGCCCGCGTCGATCGTGGTGCTGATGGCCGAGCCGCCGTTGGAGATGAACTGCGCGCCGGCGCTGCTGACCGTGGTGAAATCGGTGGTGCCGCCGTTCGATACCGTCTCGAACCCGCCGGAGGAGACCATCGTATCGCTGGTGGTGCCGCCGCTGGAGACGACGACGAAGCCGCCCGAGGACACCGATGTGTCGCTGGCGACGCCGCTGCTGAAAACGTTCAGGTCGCCGCCGCTGCTGACGGTGGTGCTGAACGCAAAGCCGCCCGATCCGAGGTTTTCGGTGCCGCCGCTGCTAAGCGTGGTGAAGCTGGTGCTGCCGCCATTGACATTCTGCCGCCCGGCCGCGCTGACCGTCGTATCGCTGGCGACCCCGCCGCCGTAGATATACTGGTAGCCGCCGGCACTGACCGTGGTGTAGCTGGCAACACCGGAGGAATTCACCGTTTCGGTGCCGCCGTCGAGGACGGTGGTGCTGACAGCGGAGCCGCCGGAGTAGATGTAGTCGTTGCCGCCGCTGCTGACGGTGGTGTCGCTGATCGTTCCCGAAAAGACGTTGTCGACGCCGCCGTTGCTAAGCGTGGTATAGATGGCGGTGCCGCCCGAGCTGACCGTCTCGGTGCCGCCCCTGGCGGTGGTGCTGATCGCCGAGCCGCCCGAGTAGACATATTCGTTGCCGCCGTCGAGGATCAGTGTGCCGGTCGCGGTGCCGAGATAGCCGATGTTCTCGGTGCCACCGTTGCTGACCGTGGTGAAGCTGGCAGTGCCGGTGTTGACGAACTCCTGGCTTCCGTTGCTCAGGACAGTGCTGATCGTGATTCCGCCCGGGTCGTCGTATTGCTGGCCGCCGCCGAGGACCACCGTGTCGATCGAGGTGCCGCCGGAGATCACGGTCTGGTTTCCGTCGCTCACCGTGGTGCTGATCGCCGAGCCGCCGGAGGAGACGTATTCGAAGCCGCCGCTGCTGACCTGGGTATAGCTGGCGATGCCGCCCGACACTTCGTTATAGCCGCCGCTGCTGACCTGGGTGTAGCTCGCGGTGCCGCCCGGGCCGACGAACTGGTGGGCGCCGTTGCTGATCGTGGTGCTGACCGCGGCGCCACCGGAATAGACGTCTTCGGTGCCGTCGTTGGTCAGGATGCTGCCGGTGGTGGTGCCGCTGGAATAGACGAAGGCGATGCCGCCGCTGCTGATGGCGGTGAAGCTGGCGGTCCCGCCGGAGACCGTTGCAAATCCGTCGTTGAACAGCGTGGTGCTGATCGCGAACCCGCCAGGACCGACGATCGCGTTGCCGCCGCTGCTGACGACGGTGAAGCTGGCGGTCCCGCCAGAGATCGTCGCAAACCCGTCGTTGAATACCGTGGTGCTGACCGCCGATCCGCCGGAATAGACGAACTCGCTGCCGCCGCTGTTGACCGTGATGCTTGTCGCGGTGCCGTAGATATAGAGGTTGTCGCCGCTGTTCAGCGTGATGACGCTGGAGGAGGTACCGGCGGAGATCGTGGTGTCGGTCATGGCGAAGGCTTCCTTCGGATGGCGCGATCAGACGTCGGCGTGATGTGTGGCCTCAGGCGCCGGGGATCAGTCCGGGTATGCGTTTCACGGTGGCGATGACCTGCGCCGCGGTGATCAGCCGCGTGCATTCGAACTGGCGCGGCGTGCCCGCGTGGCGCGGGCACCACAGGAAGTCCTTGTGGTCGAAACGATGCCGCACGTCGTTCCAGCAGCTGTTGCAGGCGTGCCAGTTGATGACGCGGTACGGCGTGGTGAATTCGTTGGTGGGATGGGTGAAGCCGCTGATCATCACCACCGGCGTGCCCGCCGCCCAGGCCAGCCAGGACAGCCCGCTGCTCAGTCCGACGAAAGCGGCGGCGTGGCGCAGCCAGCGGGCGCGTTCGGCGAGCGGGCGGTCGCCGGTCTCATCCTCGGCGCCGTGCGGGATATGGTTCCAGACGATGCCGGTCCCATGCACCGGCTTCTGGTCGATGCAGATGACGCGGTAGCCGCTGCTCTTGAGGAAGGCGACCACCTCATGCCAGCCGGTCGGGTTGTTCCAGTGCTTGCACTGCGTGGAGCTTTGCACCGCGATGCAGACATAGGGCTCGGCGATCGGGCGGCTTTCGTCGGGCAGCACGAGGCGCGGCGCCTGCTCGGTCGGGTCGACGCCCAGGATGTAGCCGGCGGTGCGGTGCAGCCCGACATGGCGGAAGTCGGTCGGCTGGAAGATGTTGTCCTTGTCGTCGAAGAACAGGCCCAGGCAGTAGGTGGCATAGGCCGCCTCGGCCAGCTTCTGCGCTGCCAGTTCCTCGTGCGTGACGAAGCGGATGGCGGGATAGGCATCGCGCAGCAGCGCGGTCAGCACGCCCGACATCGCGCAGGTCAGGCGGCAGCCATGCACCTCTCCGAACCGAACGGCGTAGGGGAACCAGGCCAGGATGTCGCCCAGCGTGCCGATGGGGAACTGGATCAGGATTTCCCGGTCGCGCGCATCGTATTCGTGCGACAGCACCAGGGTGGCCGCGCCGGCATCGTCCAGCGACCAGACGTCGAGACCGAAGCGGACGAAGTAGCGCTTGGAGGAGCTGACGAAGGCGCCCTGGTTCTCGCTCTGGAACAGGATGTTCCCGGTGTCGAGGTCGCGCAGCCGCACGCGCCACTTGCCCGCGGTGCGGGCGGGCAGAACGACGCGCGCCCCGTAGTTGAAATCGAACCGGATGCCCTCGGCGCCGAGCTGCGTTGGCGCCTCGGCCGGCGGCGGATAGGGGCCCTTGTTTTCCGGCGCCGATTGCGGGGGGGCGGCGGCACCTGCCGATGGGGCCGGGCTGGCCACGACCGGGTCCGGCAGCGCCGCAGGCGCGGGTTCGATCGCGGCAGTGGCGTCCATCGGCACGGCGGCTAGGTCCGGCGGGGGAAAGCGGAAGCCGGCGCCAGGGTCCGAAGGCACAGCCGGGATTGGTCCTGCACGAGCCCCCCATCGCAACCACACACAGCCGCATTCGCCCGCATCCGGATGCGGCCCGGCTGCCGAACAACAGTATATCACACGTTAACGGCATGTCCGTACCACAGCGTAACGCATGCGGGTAGCGCCGCCGCCGCCGCCGATGAGATTCCGGTCGCGTATTGACGCTTTTGTGATGCCGATGACACACTTGACCACAGCCAATGCGTGCACGGCCCCGGATGGTGAACATCGGCCGGCGATGCTAGTGCTGCAGCACCTTTGACAGGAACAGCCGCGCCCGTTCGGTGCGCGGTTCGGTGAAGAACGCCTCGGTCGGCGTGTCCTCCAGGATACGGCCCTGATCGAGGAACAGCACGCGATTCGCCACGCCGCGTGCGAAGCCCATCTCGTGCGTGACGACGACCATCGTCATGCCATCGCGTGCCAGGGCGCGCATCACGTCCAGCACCTCACTGACCATTTCGGGGTCGAGGGCCGAGGTCGGCTCATCGAACAGCATGATCTTCGGGTCCATCGCCAGCGCGCGGGCGATCGCGACGCGCTGCTGCTGGCCGCCGGACAGCTGGGCCGGGCGGCTGTCGAGCTTGTCCGACAGGCCGACGCGGGCGAGCAGGTCGGCGGCGCGCCGCTCGGCCTCGGCGCGGGGGCGCTTGAGGACGTGGATCGGGGCGAGGCACACGTTCTGCCGCGCCGTCATGTGCGGGTACAGTTCGAAGTGCTGGAACACCATGCCGATATGCGCGCGCAGCGCCGGCAGATCGGTGCGCCTGTCGCCGACCGAGATGCCGTCAACCGTGATCGCGCCGGTATCGAAGGTCTCGAGGCCGTTGATGCACTTGACCAGCGTGCTCTTGCCCGAGCCCGAGGGGCCGCAGACCACCACGACCTCGCCGCGCGCGACGCTTGCCGAGCAGTCGCGCAGCACCGGCGTCGCACCATAGGATTTGCCGACGGCCCGCAACACGAGGATCGCGTCGCCGTTCATCGATACACCGGTCGTCGGCCGCGCCCGGCCAGCCGCGATCCGGCGAAGCAGACGACGAAATAGACCACGGCGACGAAGCAGTACATCTCCACCGGCCGGTCGTCGCGCCCGGCCACCACGCTCGCCGCGGTCAGGAAGTCGCGCAGCGACACGACGTAGACCAGAGAGGTGTCCTGGAACAGGATCACCACCTGGTTGACCAGCAGCGGCACCATCGCGGCCAGCATCTGTGGCAGGAGCACCAGGCGCAGCACCTGCCAGCGCCGCAGCCCGGACGCCGCCGCCGCCATTGCCTGCCCGGGCGGCACCGCGGCGAGGCCGGCGCGGATGATCTCGCAGTAGAACGCCGCCTCGAACAGCACGAAGGCGAGCAGGGCCGCGGGCAATGCCCCGACGGGATGGCCGAGCGCGAGCGGCGCCATGAAGTAGAACCAGAACAGCACGAGGATGAGCGGCACCGATCGCATCACCGTCACATAGGCGGCCGCTGGCGCGGACAGCACGCGGGTGTGCGCGTTGCGCAGCAGCGCCAGCGCCATGCCCGCGATGCCGCCGCCCACCGATCCCGCCAGCACCAGCAGAAAGCTCAGCATCAATCCCTGGGCGAGCAGGTCGGCCGAGCCGGTGATGGCACCGAGATCGAAGCCCATGCTCAGCCCGCCCCCGCGCCGAAACGCCGTTCGATCCGGTGCATCAGCCCGGTGATCGCGAGGCCGACGGCCAGGTAGAACACCGTGGCGGCGCCGTACGCCTCGAACCCGTGGAAGGTGGTTTCGGCGATCTGCTCGCTGGCGGCCGACAACTCGACCACGCCGATCGTCAGCGCCACCGAGGACATCTTGAAAGTGACGAGGAACTCCGAGGTCAGCGGCCCCAGGATGGTGCGGAACGATACCGGCAGCAGCACCAGCCGGTAGGCCTGCAGCGGTCGCAGGCCGGTGGCCAGCGCGGCCGGCAGCAGCCGCGCGCGAACCGTGTCGATGCCGGCGCGCACCTGCTCGGCGACGCGCGCCGCCGCGAACAGGCCGATGGCGAGCGAGGCAGTGGTGAAGTCGGGTAGCGGCATGTCGCGCTTGATCCACATGCCGAAATCCTTCGGCACGACCTCGGGGAACACGAAATACCACAGGAAGAGCTGCACCAGCGGCGGCACGTTGCGGAACACATCGACATAGGCGCTCGCCGCGATCCTGAGCGGCAGGGAGCCCAGGCCGCGTGCCGTGCCGACGATGGTGCCGACGAGCAGGGCGATGGTCCACGATGCCGCGGTGACAGCGAGGGTCCAGCCGGCACCGGCGATCAGCCAGCCGAGATAGGGAGACTGGAGCAGGATGCCCCAGTCCCAGGTGTAGTTCACGCGGCGCCTATTCCGGGAAGGAGTAGGTGTTCCAGGCCGCCTGCAGCTTCGGGCTCACGCCGATGTGGAAGGGCCCGAACCATTTGTCGACCAGCTTGGCCGCCTCGCCCGACTTGAACATGTCGGACATGGTGTGGCCGGCGATCCAGGCGAAGGTCGGGTTGTTCTTCGGGATGATCAGCGCCTCGGGCTGGTAGCTGAGCTCCGGCCCGACGACGGCGAGATTCTCGGGATGGTGCGACGACTTGATGAGCGCGTAGAACGCGGCGTTGTCGCTGAGATAGGCATCGGCGCGGTGGCTCTCCAGCGCCACCAGCGCGGCCGGATGGTCGGCCACGTGCATCACCCGGATATTCAGGTGGTCGTCCTTGATCAGCCGCTGCACCGTCGGCTCGCTGGTGCCGCCGGTCGCCACCATCACGATCTTGCCGTTGAGGTCTTTCAGGTCGTGGATGCCGCTGTCCTTCAGCACCAGCAGTTGCTCGGCCGATACCCAGTGGATCGGGGTGAAATCGACCTGCTTCATCCGCGTCCATGTCACCACCGTGCCGTCGCAGACGATATCGACCGTTCCGTTCGCAACCAGTGCCTGCCGCGTCTGGATGGTGACGGGGACATAGGCGAACTTGATCTCGGGGAGGTTGAGGTCGCGCTTGGCCGCTTCGCCGATGTCCCGGCACCACTCGACGGCGTAGCCGGTCGGCTTGTTGTCCTGCCCCAGATAGGACAGCGGCACCGAGGTGTCGCGGTAGCCGATGGTGAGCGTGTGCGTCGCCTGCAGCTTCTTGACGACCGAATCGATGTCCTGCGCGCGCGCGCCGGCGGCGCCGGCCGCCAGCAGCGCCATCGTCAGGAAGAGTCTGGAATAGATCGCCATTCTGTTGCCTCTCAGGTGTGTCTTCATGCGTGTGCCACGGCGTCGGCATCGGTCCATTCATCGCCCTGCAGCTCGGCCGTGTCGAAGACGAGCAGCGCCGCGTAGTGCTGCGCGGCGTCCTCGGTGAACAGGCGTTGCGCCAGTCCGCGCGCCAGCCGCTCGGCGCCCTCGCTGACCGCGGGGATGTCGCCGGAGAGCTTGCCGTGGCTCAGCGTCGCGTGGTGGTTGAAGCAATGGATGCGCGCGACTCCGGGGCAGGCGCCCACCCGGTTTTCCTGGAACGCGTAATCGGGGGCGAGATCGGGCGCGCTCGCCAGCTCCTCGCTGGGCAGGTCGGCGGGGGCATCGAAGCGGTCGCGCCACAGCCGGATGTGCGGCGCAAAGGCGGCGAGTTCCGGACGACGCGACAGGTCGAAGCCGAAGCCGGTGGCGAAGATCATGAAGTCCAGCCTGTAGGTGCCTTTCGGCGTCGTGGCGCGCAGCGTTTCATCGTCCTGCGCCAGCGCCAGGATCGGGCTGCCGAGGTGGAAATGCGCGTTTTCGTGGGACGAGACGCGCAGGGTGCTGTCGCGCGGCGGCGGCGTCTGCTCGCGCAGGACGGTGTGCAGGAAGCGCCATTTCCAGGCATCGGGCAGGGCGGCGAAACCGTGCACGACACCGGGGCTGCCGATGCCGGTGAACTTGTTGACGCGCGGGATGTCGGGGCGCCGGATGAACAGGTCGAGCCGTGCGGCCCCTGCCTCCAGCGCGGTCGCGGCGTTGTCCATCGCGGATGCGCCCGCACCCACCACGCCGACGCGCCGGCCGCGCAGGGCGGCGAAATCGATGTCCTCGGCCGAGTGCGCCCAGAAGCGCCGGTCGATCGTCTGCGCGATCGGCGGGACGGTCGGGCCGCCGAGGCCGTCGCGCCCGGTTGCCAGCACGAGGTGACGGGTCAGCACCTGCCCGGTGCCGTCGGGACCGGCGACGTCGAGTTCCAGCAGGTCCGACCCGAATTCGCGGACCGCCGTCACGTCCGTCTCGTTCCGCACCGGCAGCGCGAGCACGCGGCGATACCAGATCAGGTAGTCCATCCACAGCGCGCGCGGGATCTTGCCGAGCGCGTCCCAGGCGGCAGTGCCGAAGCGGGCCTCGTGATAGGCGCGAAACGTCAGCGCCGGAAGCCCCAGCGCCGGTCCGGTGAGCTGCTTGGGCGAGCGCAGGTTGCGCATCCGCGCGAAGGTCAGCCACGGGCCTTCCAGCCCGGCCGGCGCGCGGTCGTAGGCGACGATATTGCGGATGCCGAGGCGCATCAGCGCCGCGCAGGCGGTCAGGCCGCACATGCCGGCGCCGACCACCACCACGTCGCGCACAGCCCGGCCATCGACGAGGCGGGGCGGCACCCAGGCCTTGCCCGGCAGCTCGAGCCACGCGAGGTCCTGCCGCAGTCGTGCCTCCAGCGCCGCGAGGCCGACGGGCTGGCCGCTCATGCCGCGACGCCCTGCGGTGTGTCGCCATACACCGCGGCGGCGATCGCGTCCCGGTCGGCCAGATCGTGCAGGCGGAAGCCGGGCAGGATTGCCGCGGCGGCATCCCGTAGGGTCTCGACCAATGCCGTGACCGTGCCGTCCAGCGGCTGGCCGAAGGGCGTCACGACGCCCCACAGGAACGGGATGGATACGTCCAGCTGCCGCACGGTGACGCCCTCGATCGGCGCGCCGTACGCGGTCACCGGCTCGACCACGGCCACGCCCAGGCCGGCCCGCACCGCCGCCATCGCCGTGAGCGAAGCGTTCATCGCCATGATCGCGGGCGGCGCGACCCCGATCGCGTCCAGCGCCTGGGCGACGCGGCGACGCAGGCGGAACGGGTTGGCCACCGTCAGCAGCCGGCGCGACGCGAGCGCACGCAGCGGCACAACGGAATCGCCCGCCAGCGCATCGTCCGACGCCAGCACGACGACGCATGGCGCCTCGCCCACCCAATGCGTCTCCAGCCCGGGGTGATCGACCGGCAGGCTGGCGAGCCCGAGTTCGGCGCGGCGCGACAGCACCGCCTGCACCACCTGCTCGGCCGATAGGCTGTGCAGATGCAGCTCGGCCGGCAGCGGCAGCGTGAGGCGCGCGAGGGCCGCCGGCACCAGCCCGGCGGCGAGGGCCGGGATCGCGGCGATCTCGATCGGTCCCGGCGCCGCCTGCGCGATGGCGGCGGCGCGCGCGCCGATCTGGCGCAGCGACACCAGCACCCGTTCGGCCTCCTGGTGGAACCGCACGCCCTGCGCGGTCGGGAAGATGCGCGGTCCGCTGCGATGCAGCAGGCTGAAGCCCAGCGCGGCCTCCAGTTCCTGAATGAGCCGGGTGACCGCCGGCTGCGACCGGCCGGTCAGCCGCGCCGCGCCGGTGATGCTGCCGGCCGACATCACGGCGGTGAAGGCCTCCAGCTGTCGAACATCCGGTAGATCATCCATGAAACGCATCATAGCTCGACTATCATCAGAAAAAGCAATACAGCAGCAAAGGAGCAGGAGGGATCCGGACATGCAGACCGATACGATCGCGATGCTGGCGGGACCGGCGGCGGCGTCCGTCATGGCGCACCGGGCTGACCTGATGGCGGCGAGCCAGCGCAGCGAGCGCGCGGTCGTGGCACCCAACGACCCCGGCGGGCTGCCCCACGCCGAGCGCCGCGCCATCGCCGCGCGGATCGCCCGCCTGAACGGCGATGCGGCGCTGGCCGCGCATTACGGGCCTGAGGATGCGGGCTTCGGCGATGCGCGCGGGACGGCGATCCTGCGCCATGTCGATCTGTTGACGCAGCGGCCGAAGGACGCGACGCGCGGCGACATCGCGGCGCTCCGGGCGGCGGGCGTCAGCGAGCCCGACATCGTGCGCCTGTCCCAACTGGTCGCCTTCGTGAACTACCAGGTGCGCGTGATTGCCGGTCTGCGGCTGATCGGAGCGGCGGTATGAGCGATGTGGTGCACGGCTTCACCGCCGAGACGCTGGCCTGGCGGCCCTATGTCACGCCCGTCGTGCTGAATGAGGCGACGGCGGCGCAGCGCGAGGCGCTGAAGGAGACGCCGTCCAACACCAAGATTTCCGACTATGTGCTGGTGCTGGCCCACGACCCGCAATCGCTGGGCGAGCGGACTCCGCTGTTCAACGGCATCATGTATGGCCGGGGCGGCCTGTCGCGGGCCGAGCGGGAGCTGGGCGCCACCGAGGCCTCGGTGGTCAACCACTGCGTCTACTGCGCCTCGGTTCACGCCGCGCGCTACATCATGCTGACGCGGCAGCCGGAGGTGATCTTCCAGGTGTTCGCCGGCGACGCAACGGGGCTGTCGCCGCGGGAGCAGGCGGTCATCCACTTTTCGGCCAAGCTTTCGGCCTGTCCGCCGCAGGCGACGGAGGCGGACGTCCAGGCGCTGCACGCGGCGGGGATGAGCGATGCGGAGATCCTCGACCTGGTGCTGTCGGTCGCGGTGTTCGGTTGGGCCAACCGGCTGATGCACACGCTGGGCGAGCCGGTGCGCATGGCGGCCTGAGCGCGATGCGGGTCGCCATCCTGGGCGCCGGGGCGATCGGCTTCGCCAGCGCGGCGCTGCTGTGCGCGCGCGGCCACGTGCCGGTGCTCTGGTCGCCGTCCGGCCGGCGGACGAGGGTGCTCGCCGATGGCGTGCCCCTGATCGCCAGCGGTGCCGTCGAGGGCAGCTTCCGCCCCGAGGTCGCGGCGGATTGTGCCACCGCGCTGGATGGCGCGGACTGCACGCTGATCGCCGCGCCCGGATATGCCCATCGGGCGGTGATCGAGGCGGCCGCCCCGCACCTGCGCGCCCACCAGACCGTGGTTTTCAGCTCCCACATGTCGTTCAGCGCGCTGCTGCTGCGCCGGCTGTGCCCGCTTCCGGCGATCGTGGTCTGGGGCACCACCGTGGTGACCGGCCGGCAGACCGGCGAGGCGGCGGTATGGGTGACCAATATCCGCAGCCGCGTCGATGCCGCCGTGCTGCCCGACAGTGCGACCGACCCGGGCCTCGATCTTTGCCGGACGCTGTTCGGGGACCGGTTCGCCCGGCGCGATGGCGTGCTGGCGATCGCGCTCAGCAACCTCAATCCGCAGAACCATCTGGCGATCGCGCTGTGCAACCTGACACGTATGGAGAAGGCCGAGGCGTGGAAGCAGTACGCCAACACCACCCACGCGGTCGGCCGGCTGATGGAGGCGCTGGACCGCGAGCGGCTGGCGCTGGCGGCGGCCTGTGGCGTGGCGGTGCGGACGCTGCATGAGCATTTCCGTTTGTCCTTCGGTGCCGAGGGCGCGACGATGGGCGACATGGCGCACGACCTGGCGACCCGGGGGGCCGACCCCGATGGCCCGCGCACGCTCGAAAGCCGCTACGTCATCGAGGACGTGCCGTTCGGTCTCTGGCCGACGAGCTGCCTCGGCCGTGCGCGCGGGGTCGCGCTGCCGCTGCACGACGCCGGGGTGCAGCTGTTCTCGGCGCTGTATGGCCGCGACCTGACGCTGGACAACGACATCCTACCCGCCCTGGGCAGCCTGGCGGAGGCAATCCGGGCGGGGACGGGGGCCTGAGGCGCCGGCTGGCCTCCCCGCGCGGCGTGCGCCCGCTTGCATCCGGTGCCGGATGCCGGCAATGCACTGACCCCGCCGCACGGTGCGGTTGCGGCGGACTGGCGGATCGAGGGAACCGAGCCGGATGCGCGTATTTCGCCCTGCCCATGGCCCGGGTTTCGCTGGCTGAATGCCCGGTCCGGATCACCATGAAGCCGCTGGCCTGGCGACGGCCGCGGGGACGCCGCCGAGCTGGACGTGCCGGGCTGGGCACGATCGCGACATCTACGTGCTTTCCGGCGACTGGATCGCCCAGGCCGGCGCCATTCCGGACTTTCCGGCCGACGCCATGGCCGGCCGGGCGGTGGCCTTCGATACCGCGGCGCTCGGGCGCTGGGATTCCGGCCTGATCGAGTTCCTGTGGGATGCCAAGATGGCCGCCGCGGCCAAGGGCATAGCCGTGGACTTTGCCAGCCTGCCCGAAGCGGCCCGCAAGCTGCTGGGCCTGCTGCCGGACAGGCTGGCCCGCCCCGCGCCACCGCCGCGCACCGGCTTCCAGCCGTTCACCTGGGCCGGCGGCATCGTCCTTGGCGTGCTGACGGAAGTCGGCACCGTCAGCCAGTTGCTGGCGACCACGGTCGAGGGAACGGCCCTCGCACTCGCCGCGCGGGCGCGCGTCCGGGCGGTCGATCTGCTGGCCAATATCCGCGATGCCGGACCCGAGGCGCTGACCATCGTGGGCGTGGTCAATTTCCTGGTCGGCGCCATCCTGGCCTTCGTCGGCGCGGTGCAGCTGCGCAAATTCGCCGCCGACATCTTCGTGGCGGATCTGGTGGGGCTTGCCGTGGTGCGCGAGATGGCGGCGGTGATGACCGCGATCATCATGGCCGGCCGCACCGGGGGCGCCTATGCCGCGCGCATCGCCACCATGCGCGGCAACGAGGAGCTGGATGCGCTGGAAGTCGTTGGCATCCCGGTGTCCGACTACATCATCCTGCCATCGGTGCTGGCGCTCGCGATCACCATGCCGCTGCTGTATCTCTACGGCGCGCTGCTGGGGATGTTCGGCGGCTTCGTCGTGGCGATGGCAATGCTGAACGTCACCGTGCTGGGGTATTTGCATCAGACCATCGCCGCGGTCACGCTCGATCAGTTCGTGTTCGGCTTCATCAAGACCTTCGCCTTCGCCGTGATGATCGGCCTGACCAGCTGCCGCATCGGGCTGCTGGCCGGACGCAGCGCCGCCGATGTCGGCATCGCCGCGACGCGCGCGGTGGTGGTGGGCATCGTCGGCGTGATCGTGATGGACGCGATTTTCGCCGTCATCGCCACCGTGATCGGGATCTGAGGGATGGCCGCCCCCGGTGCCGGCAACCCGCAGGAGGCGCCGCTGCTGTCGCTGCGCGGCATCACGCTGGCTTTCGGACCGAAGGTGATCCAGCAGAACCTCTCGTTCGACATCCGCCGGGGCAGCATCTTCGCGGTGATGGGTGGCAGCGGCGGCGGCAAGAGCACGGTGCTGAAGGCGATGATCGGGCTGCTGCGCCCCCGCACCGGGACGTTTCGCGTCGACGGCGAGGATTACTGGGCCGCCACCGAGGAACGCCGCACCGAGATCGGCCGGCAGCGTTTCGGCGTGCTGTTCCAGAACGCGGCGCTGTGGAGTGCGATGACCGTCGGGATGAACGTGGCGCTGCCGATGGAGATGTTCACCAAGCTGGACGCAGCGACGATCCAGCGGCTGGTGATGCTGAAGCTGGCGCTGGTCGGGATGGAGCATGCGGTCGATCAGCTGCCGGCGGAGCTCAGCGGCGGGATGCGCAAGCGGGCCGGCCTGGCGCGCGCCCTTGCGCTGGACCCCGACGTGCTGTTCTTCGACGAGCCCTCGGCCGGCCTCGATCCGATCACCTCAAGCCGGCTCGACGACCTGATCGTCAATCTGCGCGACGGCCTGGGCGCCACGGTCGTCATCGTCAGTCATGAGCTGCCGAGCCTGTTCGCCATCGCCGATGACGGGGTGTTCCTGGACGCACAGACCAAGACCGCGATCGCGCACGGCTCGCCCGCCCAGCTGCGCGACACCTGCACCGATCCGCAAGTGCAGTCCTTCATGCGCCGCGAGCATCACGAAGATGCCGCCGACAGAAAGGTTTGAATGCAATGGCTGAAAGGCAGGCGGCCATCGGCGCCTTCGTGCTTGGCGGGATCGCGCTCGGTCTCGGCGCCATCATCCTGTTCGGCAGCTTCCGCCTGTTCCAGCCGACCAGCCAGGCCGCGGTGGTCTTCGAGGGCTCGATCAGCGGCCTGTCGGTCGGTGCGCCGGTGACGTTCCGCGGCGTGCGCGTCGGCACCGTGGAGCGCATCGTCATCCAGTACGAGCCGAACGACCACACGGCCTATATTCCCGTCACCGTGCGCCTGGAGCCCGACCGCGTGCGGGTCGCCGGCCAAACGGCACACGATGCCGGCGTGGATCTGTCGCGGCTGATCGCACGCGGGCTGCGCGCCGAGCTGGTGACGCAGAGCTTCGTCACCGGCCAGTCGCAGATCGACCTCGATCTGGCGCCGGGCACGCCGGCCAAACTGCACCCCGATGTGACCAGCCTGATCGAGATCCCGACGCGGCAATCCCGCTTTCAGCGCGTGACCGAACAGCTCAGTCAGCTGCCGCTGCACGAGCTGGTCGCGAACACCAACGCGATGCTGACGAGCGTGCGGGTGCTGTCGGATCGGCTGGATGTGGACCTGCCGCCGCTGGTGGCCAGTCTGAAGGGAGCATCCGACGACGCTTCGCACACGCTGGATGCCGCGACCAAGGCGATCACCGATCTGGAGGGCAGGCTGGACACGACGCTCGCCAGCATCGACCACCTGGCAACGAGTTCCAATCAGCAGCTGGATCAGCGTAGCGCGGATCTGCATGCGCTGATCGTTTCCACCAACCAGACGGTGCTGCAGACGCGCGGCCTGCTCAACGACCTGAAGGACGTCACCTCGCCCCGCAGCGATACGCGCGCCAATCTCGATGCGACGTTGCGCGACCTGGCCGCGGCGGCGGCCTCGCTGCGCGGCTTCGCGAGCGACATCGAGCATAATCCGCAACTGCTGCTGACGGGACGTCAGCCATGAGGAGCGCGTCCGCCGCATGGCGCCGTGCGACGATGATGGTGCTGGCGTTGCTGGTCCCGGTGCTGGCGGCATCCTGCGCGGCGCCGCCGTTGACGCTCTACACGCTGGGCGCGCCGGCGCGCGCAACCGACGCGACCCCGCTCGGCCGCAAGTCGCTGGTGATCGAGGTCCGGCGGGTTTCGGTGCCCGACTACCTCGACAGCCAGGACATCCTGGTGCGCAACGGCACCACGCTGGTGCGCAGCGCGCAGGGACGCTGGGCGACGCGGGTTTCGCTGGGCGTGACCTACTACCTGACGGGCCGGCTGGCGGAGCGGCGGCCGGATGCGCTGGTCACCGACGAGCCACAGGTCGAGCCGCCGACCTACCGCCTGTTCGTGACGATCAGTACGCTGGACGTGACCAGCGCCGGCGCGGCGACGCTGGATGCGGATTGGACGATCGTGCCGCGCGATCCGGCGCAGCCGGTGCACCGCGCGCGCGGGCACTTCACGGCGAAGGGACCGGTGGCGACCGATCAGGACGTGGTGGCGCTGACCACGTCGGTGCTGCGGCAGCTTGCGGACGCCATCGACATCAACAACCTGCGGTGAGGCATCAGGGCCGCAGCAGCGTCCGCGCCACCGCCTGGCGCCAACCTTCGTATTTCCGTGCCCGCTCGTCCTGGGGCATCGCGGGTGCGAAGCGCCGTTCGGCGGTCCAGCCCGCGGCGAAGGTTGCGGGATCGGGATAGACGCCCGACGCCATGCCGGCGAGGTAGGCGGCACCCAGCGCGGTGGTTTCCAGGCCGGCCGGCCGGTCGACCGGGGCGCCCAGGATGTCTGCCAGGAACTGCATCGTCCAGTCGCTGGCGCTCATGCCGCCATCGACGCGGATCACGGTGTCGGCCGGCCACGCGGCACCGAGGTCGGCGCGCATCGCGTCCAGCAGGTCGCGGGTCTGGTAGCCGACGGATTCCAGGGCGGCGCGCGCGATCTCCCGCCGGGTCGTGCCGCGCGTCAGCCCGGTCAGCAGGCCCTGCGCGTCACTGTCCCAGTGCGGCGCGCCAAGGCCGACGAAGGCGGGCACCAGGTAGACCGGCTGGGCCGGGTCGGCGGCGGCGGCGAGCACGCCGGTCTCGGCCGCGGCGCCGATCAGACCCAAGCCGTCGCGCAGCCACTGCACGGCCGCGCCGGCGACGAAGATCGCGCCTTCCAGCGCGTAGCTGCGCACGCCGTCCAGCTGGTAGCCGATGGTGGTGAGCAGGCGATGGCGGCTGGCGACCGGGGTGGACCCGGTGTTGAGCAGCGCGAAGCAGCCGGTGCCGTAGGTGGACTTCACCATGCCGGGACGGAAGCACCCCTGCCCGATCAGCGCCGCCTGCTGGTCCCCGGCGATGCCGCGGATCGCGACCGGCGCGCCGAGCATCAGAGGTGCTGCCAAATGCGCTGGCGCTGTCGTGCACCGCCGGCAGCATCGCGCGCGGGATGCGGAACAGTGCGAGCAATTCGTCGTCCCAGGTGCCGCGGCCGATGTCGAACAGCAGGGTGCGCGAGGCGTTGGTGGCGTCCGTCGCGTGCACCGCGCCGTCGGTCAGGCGCCACAGCAGGAAGCTGTCCACCGTGCCGAAGGCCAGCGCCCCGGCCTCGGCCGCGGCGCGCGCCCCATCCACGGTTTCGAGCAGCCAGGCGATCTTGGTCGCCGAGAAATAGGGGTCGAGCCGCAGCCCGGTCCGCGCCGCGACCAGCGCGCCGTGTCCCGCCTGTTCCAGCGCGCTCGCAGGCCGGTGCGGTGCGGCGGTCCTGCCAGACGATGGCGTTGTGGATCGCCCGTCCGGTGCGCCGGTCCCATACCACGACGGTCTCCCGCTGGTTGGCGATGCCGAGCGCGGCGAGGTCCGCGACTGCCAGTCCGGCAGCATCCAGCGCCTGCCGCGCGGTCGCCACGACGCTTTGCCAGATCTCCTCCGGGTCGTGCTCGACCCAGCCGGGGCGCGGATAGTGCTGGGGAAATTCCTGCTGTGCGGTCGCGACCGGGGCGGCAGCGGCATCGAAGACGATGCTGCGCGTGGAGGTCGTGCCCTGGTCGATCACGAGGATCATGCGGCGGCCATTTCCTCCCGGCCGATACGGTGCAGCGCATCGTCGATGGCAGCAATCTCGGCGGCGGACAGGCGCAGCCCGAGCTTGGTGCGGCGCCATACCGCATCGTCGGCCGTTCGCACCCATTCGGCGCGCACCAGATAGCGCAGCTCCGCCTCGGTCAGGTCGGCGCCGTAGGTGCAGCCGAGATCGGCCATGGTGGCGGCATCCCCGAGCACGTCGCGGATGCGCGTGCCGTAGGCGCGCAGCAGGCGGCGCAGCATCGGTTCGGCGACGAACGGGTAGCGGGCGGCGGTGGCGGCAAGGAGGGCGTCGAACCCGTCCATCGCGAAGTCGCCGCCGGGCAGCGCGGTGCGGCCGGTCCACCCGGGCGCCTCGCCGGAGGCCGACGGCAGATGCGGCTGCAACAGCGCCAGCGCGCTTTCGGCGAGCCGCCGGTAGGTGGTGATCTTGCCGCCGAACACCGACAGCAGCGCCGGCGCGCCGCCGGGGGCATCGAGCTTCAGCACGTAGTCCCGCGTGGCGTCCTGCGCCGCGCTGTGCCCGTCGTCGAACAGCGAGCGCACGCCGGCATAGGACCAGACGACCATGTCCGGCGTCACCGGAGTCGCGCAGATAGGCGCTGGTGGAGCGGCAGAGATAGGCGATTTCCTCCGCGCTGGCGCGCACGCCGGTCGGATCGCCGGTGAAGTCCTGATCGGTGGTGCCGATCAGCGTGAAATCGCGCTCGTACGGAATGACGAAGAAGATGCGGCCGTCGGCGTTCTGGAAGATGTAGCAGCGGTCATGGTCGTAGAGGCGGGGCACCACGATGTGGCTGCCTTGCACCAGTCGCACCGAGGCCGGTGCATTGGCGCGGATGACGCTGCCGGCGACCTCGCCCACCCAAGGGCCGGCGGCGTTGACCAGCGCGCGCGCGCGCGACCGTGCGCCGCGCACCGCTCGCCTCGATCGCGCAATGTCGATGGTCCAGGCCTCGCCCTGCCGGGCGGCCGAGACGCATGCGGTGCGCGGCGCGATCACCGCACCGCGGTCGGCAGCGTCGCGCGCGTTCAGCACGACAAGGCGCGAATCCTCGACCCAGCAATCGGAGTAGTCGAAGCCGAGCGTGTAGTCCGGCTTCAGCACGGCACCGGCGGGATCGTCGCGCAGCCGCAGCGTGCGGGTCGGCGGCAGGCGCTTGCGGCCGCCCAGATGGTCGTAGAGGAACAGGCCGAGCCGCAGCATCCAGGCGGCGCGCAGCGCGCGGTGGTGCGGCAGCACGAAGCGCAGCGGCCAGATGATGTGCGGCGCGATGCCCCACAGCACCTCGCGCTCCATCAGCGCCTCGCGCACCAGGCGGAACTCGTAGTGCTCGAGGTAGCGCAGGCCGCCGTGGATCAGCTTGGTGGAGGCGGAGGAGGTGCCGCCGCCGAGGTCGGCGCGCTCGCACAGCAGCACGCGCCAGCCGCGCCCGGCCGCGTCGCGCGCGATGCCGCTGCCGTTGATGCCGCCGCCGATGATGGCGAGGTCGTAGTCGGGACGGTTGACAGACGGGGTCACCGGAGCCGTTCGCTTCCTTTGGCGCCGCGATAGACAGGGCGGCGATGCTTCGGATAGTCGAAGGCCGCGGCGCCACGCCACAGGAAATGCGACCCCATGAGCACGACAGACCCGCGCCTGAGTGAACTGGCCGCGATCATCGACGGCAAAGGGCACGGCCAGTATGGCCTGTCCGACATCAACCAGCGCCAGCACGCCCTGCAGGCGGCGCTGCTCGCCGAGGGCGAGGCGGCTGGTCCGGCCCTGATCACCGCGGCGCTGCTGCACGACATCGGTCACATGGTGCATGACCTGGGGCACAACCCGGCCGACGCGGGGATCGACGATCGGCACGAGGAGTTGGGTCATGCGTGGCTGGTGCGCTGGTTCGGCCCCGAGGTGACCGAGCCGGTGCGGCTGCACGTCGCCGCGAAACGCTATCTGTGCGCCGTGGACCCGGGCTATTTCGACAAGCTGTCGCAGGATTCGGTGACGAGCCTCGCGCTGCAGGGCGGTCCGATGTCGCCCGCGGAAGTCGCGGCGTTCGAGGCGCTGGCGGAGCACCGCGCGGCGGTGCGGCTGCGGCGCTGGGACGAGGCGGCGAAGGTGAAGGGCCTGCCCACGCCGGGCTTCGACCATTTCGCACCCGCCGTCGCCGCCTGCCTGCGGCCCGTCGCGTAGGCTACCGCCGGAACAGCCGGGCCTTCAGCAGCCCCCACAGCAGGGCGAGCACCCCAACGGGTCGGGCTGGCGGCGGCGCGGCGCCGGCCGCCAGCGCATCGAGGTTGCGGGCGAAGTCCCGGGCGAGGCGGCGGACGAGATCCTGCACCAGCGCGGCCCGGCCGAACTGTGCCAGCGGCCCGGTCAGGCGCCAGGACAGGCGCACCAGAAGTTCGCTGCCGCCGGTCGCGGCCGGCAGCACCGACCATGTGACCTCGCCCTGAGCCCGGCTGGCGCCGTCGCGGCCGCCACCCAGCAGCCGGCCGCTGCGGGCCGCGTCGTCCAGCATCACCCGGCCCTCGCCGGCGAAGCGGGCCTTCACCGGCCCCAGCGCGATGCCGACGTGGCCGGTGACGTGCCCATCGTCCAGCGTGTCGAGTTCGGCGCCCGGCAGGCACGCGGCGACGCGGCGGAGATCGGACAGCGCGGCCCAGGCGGCTTCGGGCGAGGCGGCCAGAGGCACGCGTTCCTCCAGCGCCGGGCCATCGGCCGCCGCCATGGCGGTCTCGGGCGCGGCCGACGCGGGGGCTGTCGCCACCGGCGCCGCTTCGGCGAGCGGCGCGGCCGTTGCGGCCGGCGTCAGCGGCTGCGGCGTGCGGCCTTCCGCCACCGCCGCGATCGCGTCCACGATGCCGACATAGCCGGTGCAGCGGCACAGGTTGCCGGCCAGTTCCTCCCGGATGCGCGCCTCCGGCACTGCGCCCAGGCGGAGGACGATGTCGCGCGCCGTGACCAGCATTCCCGGGGTGCAGAAGCCGCATTGCAGCGCGTGGTGCGCGGCAAACGCCTCCCGCAGCGCCGCCATCGTGGGGTCGTCATCGAAGCCCTCGATCGTGGTGATGCGCGTGCCCTCGCAATCCGGTGCGTAGGCGATGCAGGACCGCTGCGGGATGCCATCGATCAGCACCGTGCAGGCGCCGCAGACGCCCTGCTCGCAGCCGAGATGCGTGCCGGTCAGGTTGAGGTGCTCGCGCAGCGCATCCGCCAGATGCGTGCGCGGCTCGACCAGGATCGTGTGCGTCCGGCCATTGACCGACAGGGTGACGGCGCGCTGGGCGGGCGAGGCCATGCCGTCCATCGGTCAGGCGCCATCCAGTTGCAGCAGCGCGCGGCGCACGCAGACGGCGCGCAGGCTTTGCTCGGCCGGGGGCAGATGCAGCAGGCGGCCGGCAGCCTCGGCATCGAGCACCGCAAGGGCGGCGCGCACGCCGCCATCGCGCAGGCGTTCGGCGGTCTGCGGCAGCAGAACGGGTGCCGCTTCCACCGCGCCTGCGAGCACGCGCGAGAGGCCGCGCGCGGGATCGAGCACGGCGACGCCGATCGCCTTGGCGAATTCGCCGGTCTTGCGGCAGAGCTTGTGATAGCCCCAGCGCGCCTGCGCGCTCAGGCGCGGCAGTTCGACCGAGACGAGGACCTCATTGGCGGCGAGTGCGGTGGTGAAGGCGCCCTGGAAGAATGCCTCGGCGGCGATGCGGCGGCGCGTGCCACCCGGACCTTCGGCGACCAGCGCCGCACCGAGGGCGAAGACCGTGGAGACCCAGTCCGCTGCAGGATCGGCGTGGGCGAGGCTGCCGCCGATGGTGCCGCGGTTGCGCACGGCGCGGTACGCGATGCCCCGCGCGACATGGCGCAGCAGGCCGCGGGCCGGGTCCTCGATCGCGCCGTCCTCGATCTCGGCATGGGTCCAGCCGGCGCCCAGGCTGACAATCGCGTCATCGGCGGCCAGCGTGCGGATGCCCTCGGCGCGCTTGAGGTCAACAAGGCGGTGCGGACGCGCCAGACGCAGGTTGAGCATCGGCCCGAGCGACTGGCCGCCGGAGAGCAGGCGCGCGGCACCCGCGCCCTCCGCCAGCAGCGCCGCGGCGTGGGCGACGCTGTCCGCGCGCACATAGTCGAAGGCCGCGGGCTTCACGCTGCGCGGGCCTTCGCCAGGGCGGCCAGGATGCGCGCGGGCGAGGCCGGTATATCGGTAAGGCGTGCCCCGAGCGGCGCCAGCGCGTCGTTGATGGCATTGACGATGGCCGCCGACGGCGCGATGGCGCCGCCTTCGCCCACGCCCTTGATGCCGTGCGCGGTGTGCGGCGACAGCGTCTCGGTGTGGCTGATGCGAAAGCGCGGCAGTTCCGCGGGTCCCGGCAGCAGGTAGTCGGCCAGGGTGGCGGCGAGCGGCTGGCCGTTGGCGTCGTAGGGGCTTTCCTCGAACAGCGCGGTGCCGACGCCCTGTGCGGCGCCGCCGAAGGTCTGGCCTTCGACGATCATCGGGTTGACCATCCGGCCGCAATCCTCGGCGATGCAGTAGTCGAGGATTTCCACCAGTCCCGTATCGGCGTCCACCGCGACCTTCGCGGCGTGGCTGGCGAAGGAGAACACGCCGTTGTCGGTGGCGGGCTTGTAGCCCTCGGTCGCTTCCAGCCCGCCGGAATCGACGCCATCGGGAAGCTGGTCGGGCCGGATGTACCAGGCGCGGCCGACATCGGCGAAGCCGATGCTGGCGGCGCCGGCGTGGATGCGGCCGCCGGCCAGGGTGATGGCGGCGGGATCCGTCTGCATCAGGTGCGCGGCGATCGCCTTGATGCGTGCGGCCACGACATCCGCGGCACGCGACACGGCGCCGCCCGCCATGACGATGCCGCGCGAGGCATAGGCGCCGGTGGAGAACGGCGTCGTCGCGGTATCGCCGAGGGTGACGCGGATGTCGGCGAAGGGCACGCCGGTCATTTGATGGGCGATCTGAGCGAGCGTGGTTTCCAGGCCCTGGCCGATGGTGTGGATGCCGGCCTTCACCTCCAGCGCGCCGTCGGGCGTGAGCTTCACATGCGCCTGGTCGTAGCCCGGCACCAGCGGCAGGCCCCAGGCGGCGAACACCTTCGTTCCGTGCGCCGATTGTTCGGTGTAGGTGGCGAAGCCGATGCCCAGATGGCGGCCCCGAGCATCGCGGCGCGCGCCGGCGCGGAGCGCATCGAGGCCGATCATGCCGCGCACCTGCGCGAGCGAGGCCGGGTAGTCGCCGGTGTCGTAATGCTTGTTGGTGATGTTGACGTAGGGCATCGCCGCGCCCGGCACGAGATTGAGCGCGCGGACATCGGCGGCTTCGCGCCCCACGGCGCGGGCGATGGCATCCATTGTCAGCTCGATCGCGAAACACACGCCGGGGCGGGCGACGCCGCGATAGGGCGCGAAAGGCGGCTTGTTGGTGGCGACCGAGAACACCTTGCAGCGATAGGCGGGCAGGTCGTACGGGCCGGGCAGATTGCCGCCGGCCTGTGCGGCTTCCAGCACGGCGGTGAACGGCCAGACCGAATAGGCGCCGGTATCGACGGCGATCTCGGCATCCAGGCCGAGCAGCCGGCCGGTTGCGTCGGCGTAGGCGGCGATGCGGTACTGGTGCTGGCGCGCATTGGCGCCGGCGGTCAGGTGCTCACGCCGGTCCTCGGTCCAGCGGAACGCCGCCTTGCGCGTCAGCGCGAGCCAGGCGACGCAGATCTCCTCGGGTTGCAGGAGGCATTTGTAGCCGAAGCCGCCGCCCACGTCGGGCGGCGCGACACGCACCATCGCCTGCGGGATGTCCAGCATCTCGGCGATGCCGGCGCGGATCAGATGCGGCACCTGGGTCGAGCTGTGCACCACGAGTTGCGCGGCGCGGTGGTCCCACCACGCCACCACGCCCTTGCCCTCCATCGGGTGCATCGCCTGACGCGCACAGGAGAGTTCCAGCTCGACCTTGACCGGCGCCTGCGCAATCGCCGGCGCGATGCCCGAAATCGAAGCTGGTGTGCAGGAACAGATTGTCGCCCCAGTGCTCATGCAGCAGTGCCGCATCGGTTGCCATGCCGTCGCGGCAGCTGGTGATCGCGGGGAGTTCGTCGAAGTCGATGGATACCTGCTCGGCGAGGTCCTCGGCGCGGGCGCGGGTATCGGCCACGCACATCGCGACGATCTCGCCCACGAAACGGACGCGCTGATCGGCCATCGCCGGCCATTCCGACAGCTTGTAGCCGGGGATGGCGGAGCGCGTGACCATCGGCTTCACGCCGGCGAGGTCGGCGAGGAAGAACACGCTGTCCTGTGCGTCCTGCGGCTTGCTTCGCGCGACGATGCGCGCATGGGCGACCGGGCTGCGCACGAACGCGACGTCGCGCATGCCGGTGATGCGGATGTCGCCGACGAACTGGCCGCGACCGGCGAGGTGGCGCGCATCTTCCTTGCGGCGCACACGGGCGCCGATGCCTTCGCCTGGTGGCGCGGGACCGTCCATCTACACCGGGATGCAGAGCGCGGTCGGGATCAGCAGGTTGTCGTAGATGCAGCGCCGCTCCCTGAGCTTCAGCACCGCGCCGTCCCGCACGAAAACGTCGCGGTATTCGCCGATCTGCAGGATGCGGGCGTCGGGGCGGTCGGTCAGCACCTCGAACACCGCGAAGTTGGCGCGCGCCCGCACGCCGCCGTCGGGCTGCGGCTCGACCACCAGATTTGAAATCATGTGCCGCAGATAGCGCGGCCCGAACATCGCGGTCTTGAGCAGCGCGAAGGCGCGGTCGGCGATCATCGCGCGGCCCTCGCAGTAGATCAGGCCGACCGGCTGGTCGCGTTCGAAGTTCTCGCGGCTGATGACGACATAGAACGCGTCCTCGGTGAAGCAATCGACCCACGCGGTGAGGTCCTGCCGGTCGAGCCTCGCCGCGTAGTCCGCGTTGAACGCCTCGATCTCCGCCCGCAGCAGCAGGGACTCGAGCCGCGGGTCCGGCGTCACAGCGCCATCACCTCCCGCCAATGGCGATACATCGCGCGGATGGCGGATTCGGAGATCAGCGTCTCCGACGTGCCGAACGGGGTGGCGGGATCGAGGGCGACGAGGTGTTCGCCGTCGGGGACGCGCAGCATGCCGTCCTGCACGAACTTGATCGCCTCGTTGTCCTCCAGCCCGAGGAAGCCGGCCGGACCCATGAGATTGCCCTGGCGCAGCCGATGGCGTGTCATTTCCTCGCTGTCGCCCTCGAAGCCGAACATCGTCCATTTCATGATGAACTCGTTCGGGCCGGTCGGGACAAGCTGGCGGATGCCCAGCGTGTTCATCTCCCGCTGCACGATCAGGTTGGGCCAGATCGTCGCCATGGTGACCGACCAGGGACTGTCGAACTCGTCGATGAAATCCATCATGCGCGGATCAGCGAGGCGCATGCCTTCCTTGTAGGCGCGCATCTCCGCCTTGCTTTCGGCGGAGATCCTGCTGGCATCGCTCTTGGCGCTGCACATCACGCCGTGCCGCCCGCTGGCATCGGCCAGCATCAGCGACTTGTTGCCGGCGACCAGCAGCCCGAACGTCACCAGGAACGTGTGCAGCAGGGTGGCGTGATACGGGTCCTTCAGGTTCTCATGGTACAGCTTCCAGTTGCCCGGCAGGCTGTGCCGGTAATGGCCGAGCACCACCAGCCTGCGGCCGTCGAACGTCGCCTCGAACTCGCGCAGCACCGCGGGGCCGAGATAGTCGGCGATGCTTTCCATCCCGGCGGCGTAGCTGGCGAACACCACGCCGCGATGCGTGGTGACGGCGAGTTGGCGGGGGTTGTGATCCGACATGCGGAAATCGGCACCCATGCCGCCCTGGCCGGCGACGCCGCGGCGGAACGGCACGGCCTGGAGGTTGCCCCTCAGGTCGTAGGTCCATTGGTGGTAGGGGCAGACGAAGGCTTTCGCGTTGCCTGTCAGTTCCCGGCAGAACTCGGCGGCGCGGTGGACGCAGCGGTTCTCGAACACCGCGATGCTGCCGTCCTCGGCGCGCGAAACCACCACCGGCGTCGGGCCGACATTGCTGCGGATGAAGTCGCCGGGAGCGGGGATTTCGGCTTCCAGCGCGACGTAGTTCCAGGTGCGGCCGTGGAAGATGCGCTCGACCTCCCGCTGGTACACCCAGGGGTCGGTATAGACCCAGTCCGGGATGCGGTTGAAGTCGTCGCCCGGCCATGCGTGATGGCGCGGCAGGTCAGGGGAGATGTCCATGGCGCACCCGCTTCGGTGCACCGAGCATGCCGAGAGTTTCTGCGGCGCGCAACGCGGCTGCCCTTGCCCGCCGGGCCGGCCGCATCCTAGCCTGCTGCATCCACTGCAACAGGCGAGCGCGCGATGGCCCAGGAACCGCTGGCGACGTCCGGCAACTATCTTCACATCTACGATTTCAGGGTGCTGCCGGGGCGGGAGGAGGAATTCATCCGCCTGTTCGAGGCGTTCGACTATTCCGACGGCAACCCGATGCACAAATCCGCCGCCCAGGTGAAGGACGGCGTGCTGTGCCGCGACACCGAGGACCCGTCCCGCTTCTTCCTGATCGCCGAGTGGTCCGACATCGAGGAGCACGCCAAGATCCGCAAGATCCTGGCGAACGAGCTGAAGCCCGCGTTCATCACGCTGATCGAGGGCCGCAGCTTCGTCCCGAAATACGTCAAGGTCGTCTCCTCCACGCCGCAGGAGATCCTGGCGCGCGCGTCGGCCTGATGGACGCCAGCATCGTCGACGCCGCCATCGCGTCCCGCCGCTCGATCCGCCGCTTCCTGCCGACGCCGGTGCCGGCCGCCACGGTGGCGGCGATCCTGGATGTGGCCACCCGGGCGCCGAGCGGGACGAACATGCAGCCCTGGCAGGGCTACGCCGTCGCCGGCGCCGCACGCGCGGCACTGTGCGAGGCGGTGCAGGCGGCGTTCGATGCGGACGAGCCGGGGCATGAGCAGGAAGTGCCGTACTACCCCGAGGCGTTCTTCGAGCCGTATCTGTCGCGCCGCCGGGAGGTGGGCTGGGCCTTGTACGGTCTGCTTGGCATCGGGCGCGGCCAGGCGGCGAAGATGAAGGCGCAGCATCGCCGCAACTACCAGTTCTTCGATGCGCCGGTGGGCCTGATCTTGACCATCGACCGGCGGCTGGCCACCGGGTCATGGCTCGATTACGGCATGTTCCTGGGCAACATCATGACCGCGGCACGGGGCAGGGGGCTGGATACCTGCGCGCAGGCTGCCTGGGCGCGCTATCACCGGATCATCCGCCCGGTGCTGGGCCTGACGCCCGAGGAGGTGGTGGTGTGCGGCATGGCGCTGGGCCATGCCGACCCCGGGGCGCCGGAGAACACGCTGGCGACCACCCGCATTCCAGGCCGCGAGGTGGTGCGCTTCGCCGGCTTCGCCGACAGTCCGACCTGAACGTCGAGGAGAAATCCGATGGCCCGCGTGCGCAGCATTCCCTCGACCGAGCTTCCCGAGGACCTTGCCGCCATCTACGAACGCTTCGCCGCCGGCTATGGCCCGTTCCGCAACCAGGTCGCGGTGTTCGCGCATGTGCCGGCGGCACTGCGCCACCTGATGGCGATGCTGATGGAACTGCGGGAGGCCGCGACGCTGCCGAAGCGGTATCTGGAAATCGCCATCGTCGTCGTCTCCAAGCTGAACGAGTGCCATTACTGCGTGGCGCACCACAAGCCGTTCCTGGCGGTCGAGGGCATCTCGCCCGCCGGCATCGACCGGCTGCTCGATGCCGCCGACCATCCCGAGCTGGATGCGGTGGACCGGCTGGTGATCGATTACGCGCGGATCGCGTGGGAGACGCCGAACCGGGTGCCGGAGAGCCTGTTCCGGCAGTTGCGCGCGCATTTCACCGAGGCGCAGATCGTCGAGCTGACGCTGCGCATCACGCTGTGCGGGTTCTTCAACCGCTTCAACGATGCGCTGCAGATCGAGGAGGAGCCGGAGGCGCAGGAGAAGGTGGCGTCGCTGGCCGCTGCGGATTAGACATCGCGGCCGATCGACACCGGAACAAGGAAACCGCCGCCATGGCCGACCCGACCGCGCTGACCTTCCTTGGCATCAGCGGCAGCCTGCGCGCCAAGTCGCTGAACGCTGCGGCGCTGCGCGCGGCGGTCGGGCTGGTGCCCGAAGGGGTCACGCTCAAGCTGGCCGACCTGAGCGACATCCCGCTGTATCACGGCGATGTGGAGGCGCAGGGGCTGCCGGCCGCGGTGCAGGCGCTGCGTGCGGAGATCAAGGCCGCCGACGCGCTGCTGTTCAGCACGCCGGAATACAACTACTCGATCCCGGGCGTGCTGAAGAACGCGATCGACTGGGCGTCGCGCCCGCCCGAGCACCCCTTCGCCGGCAAGCCGATCGCCATCATGGGGGCGAGCCCCGGGATGCTGGGCAGCGCGCGGGCGCAGTATCACCTGCGCCAGGTGTTCATCTTCATGGACGGCAAGGTGATGAACCGGCCGGAGGTGATGATCGCCGGCGCGATGGGCAAGTTCGACGCCGAGGGCAACCTGACCGACGAGCCGACGAAGCAGGCCATCGCCGGGCTGCTGGTGGCGCTGAAGGCGTGGACGCTGCAGCTGCGCAAGTGAGGGCGGTCAGTCGAAGGCGCGCTTGATGCGCGCCCAGTCCTCGATGGCGGCTTCCTCGCCCGGCGTGATGCCGATGACGAGTTGGGAATAACCGCCGGCGCGCAACGCCTCGACGCGCTGCTTCAGCTCCTGCTCGGTCGCGGTGAAGGTGAAGCGGCGGATCAGTTCGGGGGAGACGAAGCGCTGTTCCTCGGGCTTGACGAACACGAAGTGCCCGCGGTGGTTCATCAGGTAGCGCGCGTCGGCCGGCTGGAAGCCGCGCGCCATCGCGACATAGCCCTGCATCTCGGCCTCCAGGCCCGTCGGCATGGGGGAGGTGTTCTGCCATCCCTCCATGTCCTCGTCGGCGGCGCGGTGAAGGGCTACCGCGGCGCGCGGGCCGGCCTGGGCCATGGCGCGGGGGCTGGCGGCGGTCTCGCCATCCGCCAGCACGCAGCCGCAGGTCCAGGCGGTGGCGTAAAGGTCGGCGGTGGTGCGGCCGCCGGCCTGCCAGCTCGCCCGCACGTTTTCGATCTGTGCGAGCGCGCCCGGGACATCGGAGAAGAAGGTCTTCCAGCCGGCATTGAGGCGCGCGACGAGGTGTTGCGACTTCGGGCCATAGGCCGAGACGTGCAGCCGCACCGGATCGCGTGTGTCGATCAGGCCGATTTCCGGGTTGAGGAAACGGATCTTGCGGCGCTTGCCCTCGATCACGGTTTCGACCGTTTCGTTGTTGAGCAGCGCGTAGACGACGCGGATATACTCTTCCATGTCGGCGAGCTTCATCGCGCCGAGCCCCATCGCGCGACGGGCGGAGAAGCCGGTGCCGACGCCGAAATCGATGCGGCCGGGAGCCAGCTTGTTCAGTGTCGCGAAGGCGTTGGCGGTGACGGCGGCGAGGCGGTTTGACGGCACCAGCACGCCGGTGCCGAGACGGATGCGGGAGGTCTTCATCGCCGCGGCACCCATCGCGACGAAGCAGTCGGCGGTAATCATCTGGGTGTCGTAGAACCAGGCATGGGTGAAGCCCAGGTCCTCGGCGCGCTGCACGAGTTTCCACGAGTTGGCCGACGTGGCCACCCCGATGCCGAAGTCCATGACGGTTTCCTCCGCGTCCCTGCCGACAGCGTAGGGGGAGGGGGCGGGCATGTCACGGGGCCGCCCTCACCCTGCCCTCTCCCGCAGGCGGGAGAGGGTTCTTGAAGGTGGGATCTGGAAGTTTCAGCCTGCCTTGGCGGGACGTTGCGCGTCGCGCGCGGCGACCAGCTGACGGGTCAGCGGGATCAGCGCCTTGCCGTAGTCGATGGCGTCCTCCAGCGGGTCGAAGCCGCGGATGAGGAACGTGGTGACGCCGAGGTCGTAGTAGTCCATCAGCGCATCGGCGACCTGCTCGGGCGTGCCGACCAGCGCGGTGGAGTTTCCCTTTGCCCCGGTCAGCGCGGCCATTGCCGTCCATAGCCGCTTGTCCAGCCGCGTGCCCTGCGCCGCCGCCGCCAGCAGGCGCTGGGAGCCGGAATTGGGCGGCTCTCCGACGCGCTTGTAGCCGGTCCTGTCGGCCAGCGCGCGGGCGCGGTCGAGCATATCCTCGGCGCGCTTCCAGGCTTTTTCCTCGGTATCGGCGAGGATCGGGCGGAACGAGAGGCTGAAGCGCATCGTGCGGTTATGTTTCGCCGCGGCGGCGCGGACGCGGGCGGTGAGCTCGCGCACCTGGGCGTGGGTTTCGCCCCAGAGCGCGTAGATGTCGGCGTGCTTCCCGGCCACGGGGATCGCCGCGTCGGAGGTGCCGCCGAAGTAGATCGGGATATAGGGTTCCCGCACGCACTTCACCGCCGAGAAGCCGCGCTCGAAACGATAATACTTTCCCGAGAAATCGAATGGCTTGTCGCTGGTCCATATGCGACGCAGCACATCGAGGTATTCGTCGGTGCGGGCGTAGCGTTCATCCTTGCTCAGGAAGTCGCCGTCCTGGCGCATCTCGGCATCGTCGCCGCCGGTGATGATGTGGACCGCCATGCGGCCCTGCGACAGCTGATCGAGTGTCGCGAACTGCCGCGCCGCGAGCGTGGGCGCGGTGAAGCCGGGCCGGTGCGCGATCATCAGCCCCAGCCGACGCGTCACGGCGGCGGCCTGCGCGGCGATCAGGATGCTCTCGGGGCTGGTGGAGTGAAACGCCACCAGCGCACGGTCGAAGCCCGACAGCTCATGCGCCTTGGCGGAAGCCTCGATGTAGTCGGGATGCAGAACCGGCCCATGCGGCGCATGGATCTCGGAGAACTCGCGGGTCGCGATGTAGCCGATGAAGTCGACGCCCATTCTGTCCTCCGTCCGCTGCGGCGCGGCAGTGGCCGCCGAAATCACCATATGGGATCGTGCGTTCGCAGACAACAGCCGATAATTTCACTAAGTATAGTAGTGAAATAAGCTGTGCGGCATCAGAACGGCGTGTCGCCGCAGATGGTGATGCGGTGCATGATCCGGGTCTCGGCCGGGTAGTCGTTGATGGCGAAGTGCTGGGTGCAGCGGTTGTCCCAGAACGCCAGCGACCCGGTCTGCCAGCGGAAGCGGCAGGTGAATTCAGGGCGCGTCGCGTGGTCCATCAGGAAGTCGATCAGCGGGCGGCTTTCGGCCTCCGTCATGTCCTCGAAAGCATGGACGTGGCCGCCGATGTACAGCGCCTTGCGCCCGGTTTCGGGATGGGTGCGGACCAGGGGATGCACCGACGTGGTCTGCACGTTGCCGGGGTCGCGCACCTTCATGCCCAGCTTGTCGGCGTAGTATTCCTTCCGCGACTTGCCGTCGTGGCCCTTGAAGTGGTCGCCGATGCTGACCGCGCGCAGGCCGTCCAGCATCCGGCGCATCCCCTCCGACAGGCTCTCGTAGGCGAGGTAGAGGTTGGCGAACAGCGTGTCGCCGCCAGCCGAGGGCACTTCCTTGGCGTAGAGGATCGTGCCCATCGCCGGCTGCGGGGCGAACATCTGGTCGGAATGCCAGCTGCCGCCGAAGTTCTTCTTGTCGGCCGGTGTCTTGACGATCTCCAGAACCTCGGGGTGGTCGGGCATCCCCTCCATGAACGGGTGCAGGTGGATCGGCCCCCAGCGGCGGGCGAAGGCGAGCTGCGTGTCGGGCGTGAGGGTCTGGTCGCGAAAGAAGATCACCTGGTGGTCGAGCAGGGCGGCGCGGATCTCGGCCAGCACGTCCTCGGCGAGATCCTGCGAGAGATCGACGCCGGTGATCTCGGCACCCATGGCGCCGGCGATCCTGGTCGCCTCGATATGGCGGTAGGGTGCGTTGCGCGGGCTGTTCATGGCAGCGTTCCTCCTTTGCCGTCGCCTGGCTTGCTGCGATGATGAACCGGCAGCGCGGCCTGCGCAAAACGGCCGGCGCGACGGGGGGGCGAGAGAGGATGTCCGACCAGGCTATGTTCGATGCCGCCGAGCGGGCGTCGCGCGACGAGATCGTGGCCCTGCAGACGCGGCGCGCGGCGGAGACGCTGCGCCACACCTACGCCAATGTCGCGCATTTCCGCGAGCGCTGCGTCGCCCAAGGCGTGCACCCTGACGACTTCAAGCGCCTGGAGGACATTGCCAGTTTCCCATTCACCACGAAGGCGGCGCTGCGCGACACCTATCCGTTCGGGCTGTTCGCGGTGCCGATGGACCAGGTGGTGCGGCTGCATGCGTCGTCCGGCACCACGGGCAAGCCGATCGTGGTGGGCTACACCCGGGAGGATGTGGATACCTGGGCCGGGCTGGTGGCGCGGTCGATTCGCGCCGCCGGCGGACGGCCGGGGATGAAGCTGCACAACGCGTACGGCTATGGGCTGTTCACCGGGGGCCTGGGTGCGCATTACGGCGCCGAGCGGCTGGGGATGACGGTGATCCCGGTCTCGGGCGGGATGACCGAGCGGCAGGTGCAGCTGATCATGGATTTCCGCCCCGAGGTCATCATGGTGACGCCGAGCTACATGCTGGCGATCCTGGACGAGTTCATCCGCCAAGGGATCGACCCGCGGGCGACGTCGTTGCAGGTCGGCATCTTCGGCGCCGAGCCCTGGACCAACGCGATGCGCACCGAGATCGAGAGCCGTTTCGCGATGCACGCGGTGGACATCTACGGACTGTCGGAGGTGATGGGACCCGGGGTGGCACAGGAATGCGTGGAGACCAAGGATGGGCTGCACATCTGGGAGGATCACTTCCTGCCCGAGATCATCGACCCGGAGACGGGGGCGGTGCTGCCGGATGGCGAGGAGGGTGAGCTGGTGTTCACCACGCTGACCAAGCAGGCGATGCCGATGGTGCGCTACCGCACCCGCGACCTGACGCGGCTGCTGCCGGGCACGGCGCGGCCGTCGATGCGGCGGATGCAGAAGGTGACCGGCCGGTCGGACGACATGCTGATCCTGCGCGGGGTGAACCTGTTCCCCACGCAGATCGAGGCGGCGCTGCTGGCGCATCCCTGGAGCAGCGGACATTTCCAGCTGGTGCTGACGCGCGAGGGCCGGATGGACGAGATGACGGTACGCGTCGAGGCCCGCCCCGACGCCTGGGACGGTGCCGGGCTGCGCGCCGAGGCGCAGGCGGTGGTGACGCAGATCAAGAACACGATCGGGCTGACGCTGACGGTGGTGGTCGAGCCGCCCGGCACGCTGGAACGCTCGGTCGGCAAGGCGCGTCGGGTGGTGGACAAGCGGGGGAACTAGCCCGCATCGCTCGATTGCGATGCGGGCTACTCGACTACGACAGGCGCGCGGCTCAGACCTTCTCCACCTGGCCGTATTCCAGCTCGACCGGGGTGGAGCGGCCGAAGATGGAGACGCTGACCTTCACGCGGCCCTTTTCCTCGTCCACTTCCTCGACCGTGCCGTTGAAGCTGGTGAACGGGCCTTCGGCCACGCGCACCTGCTCGCCGATCTCGAACAGCACCGAGGGGCGCGGACGCTCCACCCCCTCCTGCGTCTGCTTCATGATGCGCTCGGCTTCGGCCTCGGTGATCGGGCTCGGGCGCGTCTTGGTGCCCAGAAAGCCGGTCACCTTCGGGGTGTCCTTCACCAGATGCCAAGCGTCGTCGGTCAGCTCCATCTTCACCAGCACGTAGCCGGGGAAGAATTTGCGTTCGGCGTTCACCTTCTGGCCGCGGCGCAGTTCCACGACTTCCTCGGAGGGGACCAGCACTTCGTCGAAGTGGTCGGCAAGACCCTTCTGCGCCGCCTGTTCCTTGATCTGCTGGGCGATCTTCTTCTCGAAGCCCGAGTAGACGTGCACGACATACCAGCGCTTGGCCATTGGTCCGGTCCCTTCAGATTCCGCCGCGGAACAGGAAACCCATGCCCAGGCCGACGAGCTGATCGATTACAAAGAAGAAGAGCGCCGCGAGCGCACCCATGGCAAAGACCAGCCCGGTCGTCACCATGGTTTCCTTGCGCGTCGGCCAGGTGACCCTCGTCACCTCGGACCGCACTTCGCGGATGAATTTCACCGGATCGACCGCCACGCCAGTCATGCCTCCATCAAGAGAAATCGGTTCGGAACCACGCCGCCCCACCCGGGCGGCCGCCCCGCAAGGGCCGCCTGGCAGGGCCCCGCCTGGCAGGGGTGGAGGGTCTCGAACCCCCAGCCTCCGGTTTTGGAGACCGGCGCTCTAGCCAATTGAGCTACACCCCTGCACGGCAGATCGGCAACCGCGAACCCAGCCGCCGCCAATCGTGCAGGGGGCGTAGAAAGAGGGTGGCGGGGCCGGTGTCAAGTGCCGGGACCCGCGGCAGGGGCGCGCGGCCGGCTGGAGCGGGTGACGGGAATCGAACCCGCACAACCAGCTTGGAAGGCTGGGGCTCTACCATTGAGCTACACCCGCCACGCGTGCGGCGCACCGCACGGATACCGGCGCCGCCGGCGCCGGAAGCGATGGGTTGATTAGCAGGTCGGCTTTCGCGCTGGCAACGGCCGCCGCCGCCGGATGCTCCGAGCGGCGCGGCGCGGCGACGCGGCGGCCGAATAGGCAAGGCTTTTCAGCAGCATACGGTTCCGATTCCGAGTCATCAAAGCTTCATGCCGGTCCGTTCGGGCGCCCGTGTAGACAGGCGGAAACCGAAATTGAGGCCGACGGGTGCTCGTTCTTGAGGGCGTGTCAAAGGCGTATGGCAAGTCGATGGCGGTCGCCGACCTGTCGGTGACCATCCCGAGCGGCCAGTTCGTCGGTGTCATCGGGCGGTCCGGCGCCGGCAAATCCACCTTCCTGCGCATGCTCAACCGCCTGACCGATCCGACCGGCGGGCGCATCACCTGGGACGGCACCGACGTCACCGCCCTGTCGGGCGCCCCTTTGCGCGACTGGCGGCGCCGCTGCGCGATGATCTTCCAGCAGTTCAACCTGATCGGCCGGCTGGATGTGCTGGACAACGTGCTGATGGGCCGGCTGACCCATGCGCCGGCCTGGCGCGCGATGACCAAGCTGTGGAGCCGCGACGACCGCGCCATCGCGATGGCCGCGCTGGACCAGTTGGACATAGCACCGCTGGCGACGCGGCGGGCGGACCACCTGTCGGGCGGCCAGCAGCAGCGCGTCGCGATCTGCCGCGCGCTGGTGCAGGAGCCGGACATCGTGCTGGCGGATGAGCCGGTGGCTTCGCTCGATCCGCGCAACGCCAAGATCGTCATGGACGCCCTGCAGCGCATCAACCGGCATTTCGGGCTGACGGTGCTGTGCAACCTGCACTCGCTCGATCTGGCGCGGACCTACTGCGACCGACTGATCGGCATGGCGTCCGGGCGCCTGGTGTTCGACGGCGCGCCGGCCGCGCTGACCGATGCGGTGGCGCGCGAGCTTTACGGCCTGGAGGCCGACGAAGTCATGGCGCAGCCCGATGCGCCGGCCCTGCCCGATGCGGTCACCACCGGACTGGCCGCGATCGCCTGACCCGACCACCCGCTTCACCCGCCCCCAAGGAGTCACCATGATCGACCGCCGCACCCTGCTGGCCGGCCTCGCCGCCGGCGCCGCCTCCACCGCCGCCACGGCGCGCGCGCAGAGCTGGAAGTCGGACTATCCCGAACTGGTCTATGCGGTGGTGCCGGCCGAGAATGCCTCGGGCGTCACCGACCGGTTCACGCCGTTCACGGCCTATCTGTCCAAGCAGCTCGGCACCAAGGTGACGCTGCGGATCGCCAACGACTACGCCGCGGTGATCGAGGGCCAGCGCGCCGGCAACATCCATATCGGCTATTACGGCCCGGCATCGTTTTCCCGCGCGCTGGTGACCGGGGTGAAGACCACCGCCTTCGTCATCGACGTGAACAGCGACGGCACCAAGGGCTACTACTCGGTGTTCTACGTGAAGGCGGACAGCCCCTACCACAGCATCGCGGACCTGAAGGGCAAGGATCTGGGGCTGGTCGATCCGAACTCGACGTCCGGCTACAACATGCCGCTCTACGCGCTGGCCAAGATGGACATCGATGCCGAGAAGTATTTCGGCAAGGTGCTGGTGACGGGCAGCCACGAGAATGCGGTTCTGGCGGTGTGGCAGGGCACGGTGCAGACCTGTGCGAACTGGTGGAACGCGATGGACGACAGCAACCTGACCCGGATGCTGGACAAGGGCATGATCAAGAAGCCCGACGGCTCGCCCGCCAAGGTGAGCGATTTCCGCATCATCCTGAAGTCACCGCTGATCATCAACTCGCCGACCGCCTATCTGGACAGCCTGCCGCCCGACCTGAAGGCGGCGATCCGCACCGCGTTCCTGGACGCGGCGAAGAACGACAAGCCGGCGTTCGACCGGCTTTCCGACGGCAAGAACCGGCCCTGGCAGCCGGTGGACAACGCCGCCTACAACGACACGATCAAGCTGATCACGTTCGTCGATCATCTGCGCAAGCAGAACGGCTGATTGCGGAGGGCTGGCGAGGGCGACGTGCCGCGATGACGCAGACCCTCGCCATCCCGCCCGATGACCAGGTCCGCCCGCTGCTGGCGCGCTATGCGCAGGCGGTGGGCGCGCGGCGGCGGACGGTCATCGTCGGTGTCGCGGTGTTCGGCGTCGCGCTGGTGCTGTCCTGGATCGGCGCCGAGGTGCGGCCCCAGACGTTCTGGGACCAGATCGGCAATTTCGGCAGCTATTTCGAGCGGCTGACCCTGCTGGACACCGGCAAGCGGGTCTGGACCGATCCGGTCTACTGGTTCTGGGGCCTGCGGCGCTGGAGCCTGCAACTGCTGCAGACCGTGCTGATCGCCTATGTCGGCACCGCGACGGGTGCCACGCTGGGCATCGCCGGCGGCGTGCTGGCGAGCCGCAATCTGGTGCGTTCGCGCCTGCTGCTGTTCGTCACGCGGCGGGTGCTGGAGTTCTGCCGCACCGTGCCCGACATCGTCTTCGCGCTGATCTTCGTCTTCGCCTTCGGCCTGGGATCGCTGCCGGGCGTGCTGGCGATCACGCTGCACACCACCGGCACGCTGGGCAAGCTGTTCGCCGAGGTGGTCGAGAACATCGACATGAAGCCGGTCGAGGGCGTGGCGGCCACCGGCGGCAGCTGGTTCGCACAGGTGCGCTTCGGCGTGCTGCCGCAGGTGATCTCCAACATCGCCAGCTACACGCTGCTGCGCTTCGAGATCAACGTCCGCGGCGCCGCGGTGATCGGCTTCGTCGGCGCCGGCGGCATCGGCCAGGAACTGATCACCGCGATCCGCAAATTCTACTACTCCGACGTCAGCGCCATCCTGCTGATGCTGCTGGTCTGCGTGATGCTGCTGGATGCGGGATCGGAGCGGCTGCGCCACCGCCTGTTGGCGATGGAGCGCCCGCGATGAGCGGCCTGCGCGCGGAATTCCTGGCACGCCGGGACGCGGTGGAGGCGCGGCACGGTGCGCTGCTCGCGGGCAATGCCGGCGGACGGGCGGTGACGATCGCGCTGATCGTCGGGTCGCTTGCGGTCTATTTCGCCGGGCTCGTCGTGCTCGACATCTCGCCGCTGCGCATCTGGAACGGCATCGGGCAGCTGGGCAACATCGTCGTGCTGATGTTCCCGCCGACGCCGAAGACGCATTTCTGGCTCTATCTGGATGCGCTGGGGCAGACGCTGTCGATCGCTTTCTTCGGCACCTTCCTGGCGTCCCTGCTGTCGCTGCCGTTCGGGTTCCTTGCGGCGCGCAACGTGGTGGCAAACCGGCTGCTGCATCTGCTGACGCGGCGCAGCCTGGACACGGTGCGCAGCATCGACACGCTGATCTGGGCGCTGATCTGGATCAACGTGGTCGGGCTGGGGCCGTTCGCCGGGGCGCTGGCGATCGCGTCGTCGGATTTCGGCGCGCTCGCCAAGCTGATGTCGGAGGCGATCGAGACGGCGGACCGCAAGCCGATCGACGGCGTGCTGGCCAGCGGCGGCGCGCCGCTGATGGTGATCCGCTTCGGCATCGTGCCGCAGATCCTGCCGGTCTATGCCAGCCAGCTGCTGTATTTCTTCGAATCCAACACGCGATCTGCGACGATCATCGGCATCGTCGGCGCCGGCGGCATCGGCCTGCACCTCTATGAGCAGATCCGCGTGCTGGAGTGGCAGCAGGTGCTGTATCTGATCCTGATGGTGCTGGTCACCGTCGCCGCCATCGACGTCATATCGCAGCGCCTGCGCGCCGCGATCATCGGACGGCAAAGTGCGGCGAAATCCGCCTGACCTGCGTTGGAAGGGGTTGGTGGAGGGGGTTGGATTTGAACCAACGTAGGCGTGCGCCAACGGATTTACAGTCCGTCCCCTTTAGCCACTCGGGCACCCCTCCGCGAGGGAGGCGGGTTATGCTACTTCGCCGCTGATTGTCAAACCGCTGCCCGGCCACTGGGCCAGTCCGGGAGGGCTGGTCTGGCGGCATGGCTGGGCACTGTGGTTTGCGGCGGCTATACCGGCGCAATGAAGCCCCCTCACTCGTCCCGCCCCGGCGGCCAGGGACGCCCCGCACCCGACCGTGGACCGCCGCGCGGCGGTCAGCATTCGTCCGGCCAGGCGCCGTCCCGCCACGGCGCCGGCAAGCCTGCCTACGGCAAGGCGGAGCATGGGCAGGCGGCCCACGGCAAAGGCGCCCACGCCAAGGGAAACCCGACGCGACAGGGCGATGCGCGGCCGGCTTCCAACTACGGTCAGGGGAACGGCCAGGGGTACGGCCAGAGCCATGGGCAGGGCCACGGACACAACGACCGCAGCCAGCACGCGCCCCGCCCGCAGGCTTTCGGCACGCCGCAGCAGGCCCGGCGCGACCATGTGCCAACACCGCCCCGCGGCGCCCCGGATGCGCCGCGCGGCACGGTGTGGCTGTATGGGGTGCATGCCGTTGCGGCCGCGCTGACCAACCCGGGCCGCCGCCTGCGGCGCCTGCTGCTGACCGAGGAGGCGGAAGCGGCGCTGGTCGAGCGCGTGCCGCCGCCCTGGGCGCTGCCGCATGAACGCACCGACCGCGCGCGGCTGGATCAACTGCTGGGCCGCGACGTGGTGCACCAGGGCCTGGCGCTGCTCGCCGACCTGCTGCCGCCCGCGGGCCTCGCGCAGACGCTGCAGCGGCCCGGCCCGATCCTGGTGCTGGACCAGGTCAGCGATCCGCGCAATGTCGGCGCCATCCTGCGCTCGGCCGCCGCCTTCGGGGTCGCCGGCGTGGTGACCCAGGACCGCAACGCGCCGGAGGAGACCGGCGCGCTCGCCAAGGCCGCGTCCGGCGCGCTGGAGACCATGCCGCTGTTGCGGGCGGTCAACATCGCCCGCACGCTGATCGCCCTGAAGGCGGCCGAGTTCTGGGTGGTGGGGCTGGATGCCGCCGCGCCTGCACCGCTGTCCGGTGCGGGGCTGAGGGGGCGACGGGTCGCGCTGGTGCTGGGCGCCGAGGGCAGCGGCCTGCGGCGGCTGACGCGGGAGACCTGCGACGAGGTCGCCGGCCTGGCGACGCCCGGCGTGATGGAGAGCCTGAACGTCTCGGCCGCCACCGCCATTGCGCTGTACGAGCTGACCCGCCCGGCATGACGGCGCCGGACCCCGAGGCTGCTGCCGCCTTTCTGCTGGCGGCCCGCCATGCCCGCCGGCCGATCGGCGCGCTGCCCGAAGGGCTGGCGCCGCGCGACGAGGCGGACGGCGTGGCGATCCAGCACGCGCTGGCCCGGTTGGTCGGGGCGGCGCGGCCGGCCGGCTTCAAGATCGGCGCGACGTCCCGGCGGATGCAGGATTACCTGGGCGTCGATGCGCCGGTTGGCGGCTTCATGGTGCGGGCCGACCTGCATCGCAGCGGCGCCGTGCTGACCTTTGCCGACTTTCAAAGACCGGGCGTGGAGTGCGAGCTCGTCGTGCGGCTTGCCGCCGACCTGCCGCCGGGGCCCTGTACCCTGGCGCAGGCCGAGGCCGCCGTTGGCGCGCTGGTGTGCGGCATCGAGGTCGGTGGAAGGCCGCTATGCCGACGTGCAGGCGGTCGGCGTGCCGACCATGGTGGCCGACCAGATGTTCCACGCCGCCGCCGTGCTGGGCGAGCAGGGGGAGGTGGACTGGCGCGCCCTGGATCTCGTCGGCCTGGCGGGCAGCATCACCATCGACGGCGAGCGGCTGGGCGGCGGTGTCGGGGGCGACCTGCTGGGCCATCCGCTCAACAGCCTGTGCTGGCTGGCGTCCTCCGCCCTGGCCCATCGCTTCGGCGGCCTGCGCGCCGGCCAGACGGTGATGCTGGGCAGCGTGGTGCCGCCGCTGTGGCTGAAGGGACCGTGCATGGTCGCGATCGACTTCCCGCCCCTGCCGCCCGTGACGGTCCGGTTCGTTTAGCCGCCTCGTCTGTATCAGGTTTTGAGACGAACCGTTAATCGCTGATTTTGAGGCTTTTGCAAAGGTTCGCTTAACCAAGCGGGCGCAGTCTACGCGGGCCGTGTTGCTAATCCGTTCCCGGCCGACGCAATGCCGAAAATGGCGCGACCCCCAAGGACTACCATGTTTGACGGGACTGCCATCTTTTCCGACGGGACTGCCAGCCTTGCCGCCGCTCCCGCGTGGGAATTGCTCGACGAACCGTTGCAGTTGGCGCTGGCCGAGGCTGCACTGCGCCGTGCTGCGGCCAGCATCGCGCGCCAGGCCGAGACTTTGGCGCGCGAGATGGAAGCCGGCCGGATGGAGGATCGCGGCGGCCCCGAGGCGCTGCGCCTGCTTGCCATCGTCGCGCGCTTGTCCGGGGAAACTGGGAGTGCCGCCGGCCAGGCCGGCGCGGTGCTGGTCGGAGCGCGGCGGTAACCAACCCCTGCGACGCGACGGTCGGCGGGGCCCGGAAGGCGAAACGGCGGCGGGACTGGCCCGCCGCCGCTTCGGTCGTCATTCGGGCACGGTGCCCGCGGTTCAGCCGGTGCTGCTGTTGTCGCCGTTGTGCTGGTTCAGCGTCACCGCCACGAATGCCGCCTGACCGTCGCGGATGATGCGCAGCGCCAGCGCGCCATCCTTGTTCCGGGTCGCCTCGTGGATCGCGTGCACGGCCTGCTCGGGGGAGGTGACGGTGTGGGACCCGACACCGATGATGACGTCACCGGCCTGGATGCCCGCCGCCTCGGCCGGGGAGTTGGGCTGCACCTGGGCAACCACCGCGCCCTGGGTGCCGTCCGGCAGGTTCAGCTTGGAGCGCATCTCCGGCGTGAGCTGGGCCAGTGCGACGCCCACCTTGCCCTGCGGGGCGCTTTCGCTGCCGTTGTCGGCAGTCTGCTCGCTGGGCATCTGCGCCACCGCGAAGGACAGGGTCTTCGACTGGCCGTCGCGCAGCAGGTCCAGTGTCGCGGTGTCGCCGGGCTTCACGGCGGCCACGTCCATCGCCAGTTCGCGCGGCGTGGCGATCTTCTCGTTGTTGATCGACTGGATCACGTCGCCCGGCTGAACGCCCGCCTTGGCGGCCGGGCCGCCGGGTACGACGCTCGCCACCAGGGCGCCGCTGTCGCTGGACAGGTTCAGCGCCTTGGCCATCTGTGCGCTGATCGGCTGCGAGGCGAGGCCCAGATAGCCGCGCGTGACGTGTCCGGTCGCCTCGATCTGCGCCACCACGGTCTTGACCATGTTGGAGGGGATGGCGAAGCCGATGCCGATCGAGCCGCCGGTCGGCGACAGGATGGCGGAGTTGACGCCGATCACCTTGCCGTCCTGGGTGAACAGCGGGCCGCCCGAGTTGCCCTTGTTGATCGGCGCGTCGATCTGGATGAACTGGTCGTAGGGGCCCTCGCCGATGTCACGCCCCTTCGCCGAGACGATGCCGGCGGTCACCGTGCCGCCCAGGCCATAGGGATTGCCCATCGCCACGACCCACTGGCCGACCTGGACCTTCGCGGAGTCGCCGAGCTGAATGTAGGGCAGCGGCTTCTTGGCATCGACCTTCAGCACCGCGAGATCGGTGCGCGGATCGCGGCCGATGATTTGGGCCGGCAGGGTGGTGCCGTCGGACAGCGTCACCGAAACGCTGCGGGCGTCCTTCACCACGTGATTGTTGGTGACGATGGTGCCGTTGGCATTGATGATGAAGCCCGAGCCGCGTGCCTCGATGGCCTCGGGCTGCTGCATACCGCCTTCGGGCATCATGCCGCCGAAGGGAAACGGCATCGGCACCATCTGCTGCGGGCCTTCATCGGCCGTCTGGTTCACCTCCAGCTTGGTGGTGATCGACACCACGGCCGGCTTCACCTGCTTCACCAGATCGACAAAGTTTGGCAGCTGGGCCGGGGTCGTGCTGGCGCCTTCGTTGACCGGGGGGGTGGCGGTGGCGGCCGGCGGGTTGGCGACGTCGTTGCCGTTGGCGGCAAACGCGACATGGCCGGCGGTGAAACCGCCCAGGGTGGTCCCTGCCAGCAGGGCGATGGCGAGGGCGGTCCTGCGCACCCGGCTGCGGGACTGGCCGCCGGACGGGCCGGTTGCGGGAGGGGTCGGGGTCTTGGCTGCTTCGGTCATGGTCCGTCCTTCGATCTGCGTTGTGTGAACCCGGAGCGCCGGGGTTGCGATGCGACGGCCCCTTAATGCAGTTGCCCGCCTGACTGTTCGCCTGATGCAGCAATTAAACCCTCGTCATCTGCATTAAACTGCGGTCATGCGGTCCGGTTGTGCCGGGTTTGCAAAGCGCGGGAAGGGGCGGCTACAACGGCCCCCGGGCGCCGGCCGCGGCTGGCGGACCGCCTGTCCCGCGCGCCCGGCGCGCACCGGGATCGGCCGATCGTTTCGCCTGAAGCCGGGTTAGCACAGTGGTAGTGCAGCGGTTTTGTAAACCGAAGGTCGGGGGTTCAAATCCCTCACCCGGCACCATCCCGCCAATGCGCGCCGCCGCCGCGGACCTGTCATGGATGATTTCCTATGAAAGCAGTCTATTCAGACCTCGCCCGCGGCCATGACCCGAAACGGTTCGTGCTGCGCGGCAGGTTCGCGCCGGGTGAGGAACGGCCCGAGCGGGCCGAGCGGCTGATGGAAGGCCTCCGTTCGGGGGGGCATGCGCTGGTCGCCGCCGAGGCGTTCGGGCAGGGGCCGCGTCTTGCGGTGCACGCGGTCGACTACCTCCGCTTCCTCGAGGAGGCGGCGACCGAGTGGCGGACCCTGGCCGATGCCTCGGACGAGGTGCTGGGGAATGTCCATCCGGTGCGGCGTAGCGGCACCATGCCGGCCTCGATCATCGGGCGGGCGGGCTGGTTCATGCAGGACATGGCCTGCGGCATCGGGCCGGAAACCTGGACGGCAGTCGCCTCGGCCACCGATGTCGCGGTGACTGCCGCCGAACTGGTCGCCGGCGGCGAACGCGCCGCCTATGCGCTGTGCCGCCCGCCCGGGCACCATGCCTACCGCGACATCGCCGGCGGCCACTGTTTCCTGAACAACACCGCGATCGCCGCGCAGCACCTGCGCGCCCGCCACGATCGGGTCGCGATCCTGGACATCGACATCCATCACGGCAACGGCACGCAGGCAATCTTCTATGACCGCGGCGATGTGCTGACCGTGTCGGTACATGCCGATCCTTCGGTCTTCTACCCGTATTTCTGGGGCTATGCGCATGAGCGCGGCGAGGCGGCGGGCGAGGGCTGCAACCTCAATCTGCCGATCCCGCGCGGCGCGCCTGACGCGGTGTTCCTGGCGGCGATCCGGCAGTCGGTGCCGACCATCGCGGCCTTCGCGCCGGGCGTGCTGGTGGTGGCGTTGGGGCTGGATGCCGGGGCCGATGATCCGTTCGGCGGCGCGAAGGTGACGACTGAGGGGTTTCGCGATGCCGGCGCGGCCATCGCGCGGATCGGGCTGCCGACCCTGTTCGTGCAGGAGGGCGGCTACCTGTCGCCGGCACTCGGGCCGAACCTGGCGGCCGTGCTCGGCGGCTACGAGGGCGCCGCCTGACCGCTGGCCGACAGCGGTTCCCTGGCATCCTTCTTGCTGCGTACCCGGCTGATGCGGCAAGGGATCGGCGCGTGACGAAAAGGATGCACCTCGCCTTCGATCTTTCCTACATCCACATGGAAGGGCGCTGGCGTATGCCCGGTGCGTGGCCGGGTGTCACCTATCCCGACGTAACGATGTACGAGGAGATCGCGCGCATCGCCGAGCGGGGCTGCTTCGACCTGCTGTTCTCGGGCGACGGCACCGGAATCCCCAGCACCTGGCAGGGGTCGCGCGATGCGGCGATCCGCTGGGGTGTCAGCTGGCCGCGCCAGGAAATGAGCCCGCTGATGACCGCGATGGCGCGGGTGACGAAGCACCTGGGCTTCGGCGTCACCTACTCCACCACCTTCATGCACCCCTACTACCTCGCGCGCCTGCTCAATTCGCTCGATCACGTCACCGGCGGGCGCATCGCGTTCAACGTCATCACCTCCACCCGGCGTTCGGATTTCGAGAATTACGGCTTCGACGAGCTGATGGCGCATGACGCGCGCTATGACCGCATGGAGGAGTTCATCGATGTCTGCCGGATGCTGTGGGACAGCGTCGAGCCGGATGCGATGGTGTGGGACCATGCGACCGGCGTGGTCGGCGATCCGGCGAAGGTGCGGTCGGTCGAACATGCGGGGACGCACTTCAAGGTGCGCGGGGCGCTGAACACGCCGCCCTCGCCGCAGGGCCGCCCGGTGCTGGTCCAGGCTGGCGGATCGCCGCGCGGCATCAGGGCCGCCGCCTATGTCGCGGACATGGCTTTCGGCGCGGACATGGCGCTCGATCTGCAGGTGCGCCAGCGTGCCGAGCTCGACCGGGCGCTGACCGCGCTGGGGCGCGATCCGCAGTCGGTCGGCATCGTCTGGCAGCAGCCGGTGGTGGTGGCAGAGACCGAGCGCGAGGCGGTGGCGCAGCGCGAGCGCCTGCTGACCGCGATCCCGCTGGAGGGTGCCGGCGTCTATCTGTCGCACAATTCCGGATATGACTTTTCCACCCTGCCGGAGCGTTTCACGCTGGGCGAGCTGCACGCTAGGATCGTCGCGAGCCAGGCATCCCCGGTCGGCTTCGTGCGCGACCTGGCGCACCGCTTCGGACCGGAGGCGGAGATGACGCGGCGCGAGTTCTTCGAGCACGGCATGCGGTTCGCCACCGGCTACGAGACGACCATCGCGGGCACCGCGGCGCAGATCGCCGACCGGCTGGAGGAGGCGTTCGAGGCGACCGGCAGCCGCGGCGGCTTCATGCTGGGCCATGTGGTGTCGATGCCGGGCGACCTGATCGCCCTGGTCGATCTGCTGGTGCCGGAACTGCAACGGCGCGGACGCTTTCGCCGCGAATACCGCGGCACGACCCTGCGCGAGAACCTGTTCGACGATTGACGGCGCCCAACGATTGACGTGCCCGACGATTGACGTGCGGGGCCAACCGCGTTTTTTTGGCGATGCAGCAGGAGACACCGCCATGACGGTTCAAACCGGCCTCGACCGCGCGCTTGCCGAGCAGCTCGAGACGCTGCGGCCGCAATTCGCGCAGGATGGCGCGGTCTGCGTGCGCCAGGCCTTCGCGCCGCACTGGCTGGAGACGCTCGACGCCGGCATCGAGGAGAATCTGGCGAGGCCGGGGCCGATGGCCAAGAGCTACACGCCGGACGGCAAGCCGGGCCGCTTCTTCGGCGATTACTGCAACTGGCGGCGCATCGGCGCCTATGGCGACTTCCTGCTGCATTCGCCAGCGGCCGAGATCGCCGGCCGGCTGATGGGGGCGAGCAAGGTCAACCTGTTCCACGAGCACGTGCTGGTGAAGGAGCCGGGAACGCTGGAGCCGACGCCCTGGCACCACGACCAGCCGTACTGGACGGTGGACGGCACCCAGGTGTGCAGCATCTGGCTGTCGCTCGATCCGGTGCCGCGCGACACAGCGGTTGAGTTCGTCGCCGGATCGCATCGCTGGGGCAAGTGGTACACGCCGGCGCGCTTCACCAATTCGAGGCCGCACGAGGCGACCGGCTTCGAGCCGGTGCCCGACATCGCCGCGGCGCGCGACGAATACGACTTGCTGGGCTGGGACCTGGCGCCCGGAGACTGCGTGGTGTTCCACGCGCTGACGCTGCACGGCGCGCCGGGCAACCGCCAGCAGCAGCGGCGGCGGGCCTTCGCGTCGCGCTGGTGCGGCGACGATGCGCGCTTCGTGCTGCGCCAGGGCTACATGTCCCCCCCGCCGCCCGCCGATGCGCCGCCGCCCGGGGCGCCGATGGACAGCGACGCGTTCCCGGTGGCGTGGCGAGCCGCCTGACAGGCCGATTGCAGCAGAGGACACCGCCATGACCCGGCCCGCCGCGGTCCCCACCGTGCAGATCGACAACGACCGGGTCCGCGTGACGGAATGGCGCTTCGCCCCCGGCGCGGCGACGGGATGGCACCGCCACGGCATGGATTATGTCGTCGTGCCGATGACCACGGGCCGATTGCTGCTGGAGGGGCCGGGCGGAGCGATGCATCACGCCGAGCTGACCGCGGGCGTAAGCTATGCCCGGCAGGCCGGCGTCGAGCACGATGTCATCAACGACAACGACGGCGAGTTCGTCTTTGTCGAAATCGAAATGAAATAGCCGGCCGACGCCGCGCGCCAAGCACCCCGTACGCCGGGGTCGAGCTACCGCGCCGCGCCCTGCATCATCATGGCGGCCCGCGGGTCGCGGCCGGCGATGGTGAGGCTGTCCCACAGCACCGCGCTGGGTCCGTCCGTCAGGTCAAAACGCAACGCGTGGACTACACGCGGCTCCCGCGTGGCGTTGATGCGCAGGGTGAGGGTTTGCCAGTCATCGGCGGCCGAGACGGCGACGCGGATGCTCTCGTCTTCGGTGAAAGCGCCGTCCGCATGGTCGCTCCAGAACAGCTGGAGCGTTTCGGTCTCGGGCCGCAGCAGGCGAAGGCGCAGCGCGATGACGTCGATCGGCCGGCCCAGGATCGCCGGATCCGAGAGAGTAAAGCGCGGGTCACCGGCGGCGGCGCGCACCGCGACCTCGGCGCCCCGGCGCACGAAGGAGATGCCGGCCGGATGCGACAGCTTGCGGACGATGTCGGCGGCCTTGAAGGTCTGCTGCCAGGCGACCGGCTCGGCGCCGAGCACGAGGCCGCAGGGCTGCCATTCCGGGACCGTGGCGGCGTCCTGGGCCGGCCTACGGCGCGCCCAGCCGGTGCGGCCACCGTCGGTGGTGGTGAAGTGCGTGAAATCGGGATGCTGGCGCAGCACCAGGTCGTACACGAGCCGCATCTGCAGCGCGTCCAGTTCCTTGGCCGAGCGGTCGGCGAAGGTGGTTTCCCAGCCCGGCTGACAGCCGCGCAGCCTGAAATCGAGATCGTCGAGCGCCATCCAGGTGCCGGGACGCAGCAGCTTGGCCACGAGGAAGGTCGCCAGCGCGTCCGGCCCCCATTCATGCGCGCCGTCCAGGAAGCAGAAGTCGAAGCATGGTTCGCAGCGGCCCCGCGTGGTCTGCCGTGCGATCAGATCCTGCAAATACCAGTTGTAGCCGGCACGATCGGTGACGACGGTGATGTAGTCGGCAAGGCCGGTATGCCGGGCCAGCACCTGCACGCCGATCGGGTCGCGCGACATGATGTCGACGGTGGTGACCGTGCCGCCGCCGCGCTCCTCCAGCGCCGCGGCGATGACGCAGGTCGTTGCGCCGTAGCCGGTCCCAAGCTCGAGGCAGTCGCGGGCACCGTTGCGCAGGACGCAGTCGTAGATCGCCCGCATCGTGATCGGCTGGATCAGGAAAAGCACCTGGCCGCCGCCCGGGGCGCGGTAGTCGCGCAACAGATCGAGCACCTTGTCGAACGTCACGCCGCGCCACCCTGGCGGCGTGGCGACGCTCGCGCGGTCAATGCGCCTTCCAGGCGGCGAAGCGCTGCCGCAATTTGTCGAGGTTGTCGTGCCAGAATGCCGTGTCCAGATGCACCCCGGCGGCGAGGTTCGCCGGATTGGCCGGAGACAATGCGCGTTCCTCGGGTTTGAGGAAATCCGTCGCCCCCTTGGCTGTGCTGCCCACCGCCAGCCGCGACAGGAGCCGCGCCTGGATGGCGGGGGTGCCGGCGAAATACAGGAACTGAATGGCCGCGCGCAGATTGGTGCTGCCCTTGGCGATGCCCCAGGTACTGCAGGGCGGAGAGATTGCCGGCCCACTGGATCGCAAAATTGCGGTGCGCAGCGTGCTGGGCGGCGACCACCGCCTCGCTCGGCGCGCTGGTCATCAGCGCATCGTTGGACACCAGCAGATGCGCCGCGTCGGCGCCGTTCTTCCACCAGACGATGTAGGGGCGCAGCTGATCGAGCTTGCGGAACGCGCGGTCGACGCCGTCGCTGGTCGCCAGCGTCTTGTAGACGTCGCCCGGCGCCACGCCGTCGGCCATCAGCGCGATCTCGAGGCTGCCGCGCACGCCGTCGTGCAGGCCGCGCTTGCCGGGATATTTCGCCACGTCCCAGAAATCGGCCCAGGTTGGCGTGGCGGGAAACTTGTCCTTGTCCCAGGCGAGCACCAGGGCGGTGATCACCGCGCCGACGCCGCAATCGGTGACCGCCAGCGGCAGGTAATGGTCCTTGCCGCCGATCTGGCTGAAGTCCAGCTTCTCCAGCAGCCCGGCATCGCAGGCCGGCTGAAGGTCGTCGCTGCTCAGCTGCACGACATCGGTGGTGGGGTTGGGCGCCTGGAGTCGGGCGCGCAGGGCGTCGAGGCCGCCGCCCCAGCCTTCGGTCTGCGCCGGCAGGCCGGTGGCGCTGGCGAAGGGTGCCACGAAGGTCTGCTGCATGGCATCGCGCATCTGGTCGTTGGCCAGGACATTCAGGTCGCGCGCCAGCGCCGGACGGAGCGCAAGCGCGGCCAATGCCGCGGCGGCCAGTAGCGAGCGGGCGTGCATCGGTGAAGGCGTCTCCCGGACCCTGGTATTGCCGGCGGACGCTAGCCCCCCAGCCCTGCCGGGGCAACGCATGGCGCCGATGGGTCGGCCGGAGGGATCGCCCGGATCAAGGCCCGGGGGTCGCGACCGTCGGCCGTGGGTTGTATAGCAGTCCGATCGCAGCGGGAGGGCCGGCAATGGGCGGCGAGGACAGCGTTACGGCGACCAGGGACGGGCGCGTCGGCCGCCTGCTGCTCAATCGTCCGAAGGCGCTGAACGCGCTCGACCTCGAGATGATCCGGGCGCTGACGCGGGCGCTGCTGGACTGGCGCGACGACCCGCACGTGCATGCAGTGGTCATCGAGGGGGCGGGCGACCGGGCCTTCTGTGCGGGCGGCGACATCCGCGCGGTGCGCGCGCATGCGATGGCGGGCGACACTGCGACGGTGGAGGCGTTCTTCGCCGAGGAATACGCGCTGAACCGCCTGATCGCCGAGTATCCCAAGCCGTATGTCGCGCTGGTCGATGGCATCTGCATGGGCGGCGGCATCGGCGTGTCGGTGCATGGCGCGGCGATCGTGGCAAGCGAGCACGCGATGTTCGCCATGCCGGAGACCGCGATCGGCTTCTTCCCCGACGTGGGTGCCACCCATTTCCTGCCGCGGCTGCCGGGGCGGATCGGCTATTACCTGGCACTGACCGGCGCGCGGATGACGGGCGCCGATGCGGTGCATGCGGGGCTGGCCACGCATTACGTTCCGCGCGCGCAGATGAGCGCGCTGTCGGACGCGCTCGCCGCCGACGGGGTGGCGGCGCTGGCGGCTTTTGCCGCGCGGCTGCCGGCGTTTTCGCTGGCCGGGGCGCGGCCGGCGCTCGATCGCTGCTTCGCGCCCGATACGGTGCCCGCGATCCTGCGCCGGCTGGAGGCGGAAGGCGGCGAGTGGGCGAAAGAGACCGTGACGACGCTGCGCGGCCTGTCGCCTTCTTCATTGTTCTGGAGCCTGGCGATCGTGCGCGCGGGTGCCGACCGCACGCTGGCGCAGTGCCTGGAAGCCGAGCTGGCGCTGACCCGCGTGACGACGCGCCACCACGAATTCATCGAGGGCGTGCGCGCGATGGTGGTGGACAAGGACCGCAAGCCGGACTGGCAGCCGGGCACCATCGAGGCGGTCGATCCGGCCGCCATCGAGGCGATGTTCGCGTAGCCGCCGCCCGGCGCTTGCGTTGACGGCCGCAGGGCCCGCGCCTAGCGTTGGCCGGCATCAACGGGGGTTACCATGGCGACGCGGGTGAAGCAGCGGCTTATGCAGGGCAAGGCCTGCGTGAACGGATGGCTGGCGATTCCGTCCGGCTTCTCGGCCGAGGTCATGGCGCAGTGCGGCTGGGACAGCGTGACCGTGGACATGCAGCACGGCGTGCAGGACTACCTGTCGATGGTGCAGTGCTTCCAGGCGATGCAGGCGCATCCGGTGACGCCACTGGTGCGCGTGCCGTGGAACGAGCCCGGCATCGTCGGCAAGGTTCTGGACGGCGGCGCGATGGGCGTGATCTGCCCGATGGTCAACACCAAGGCCGAAGCCGAGGCGCTAGTTTCGTATGCGAAATATCCGCCGCTGGGCAAGCGCAGCAACGGCCCGATCCGTGCCGCGATGTACGGCGAGGCGAGCAGCTACCAGGCGACGGCGAACGACGAGATCCTGATCATCCCGATGATCGAGACGCAGGAAGCCATCGACAACATCGAGGCGATCCTGGATGTGCCGGGGATCAGCGGCATCTATGTCGGGCCGAGCGATCTGGGTCTTTCGCTGGGCATGATCCCGACGCTGGACCGCGAGGAGCCGAAGATCCTGTCGATCTACGAGTTGCTGATCCGTGAGACGAAGAAGCGCGGCATCTTCGCCGGGCTGCACAACGCGACCGGCGCCTATGCGGCGAAGATGATCGGCATGGGCTTCCGTTTCGTCACCATCGCCAATGACAGCGGCCTGATGGCGAAGGCGGCGAAGGAGCAGGTCGGTGTCGCACGCAAGGCCGCGGGCGAGGTTGCGGCCTGACGCCTTTCGTCGTCAGGCGACGGCGGCGGATGGCGCTTCGCTGATTTGCCCTACGGGATGACGTGCAGGATGTCGTCGCTGCTTTCTGCGATCAGGCGGCGCACGTCCACCGGCAGGACGATGCAGCCTGTCGAGGGCACCGCGTCGCCGTGGATGAGGAAGTCGTCGCGGCCGAACATGTCGCCCGTGATGGGTTCCAGCGGCATCGCGAGGGGACCGAGGCGGCGCACCGGGTCCTGCGGGGGCAGGATGCGCCAGGTGCCCTGCGGCAGAGGCCCGGTGTCGCGCACGTGCTGCAGAGAGGGGTTGTTGCGGCCCTCGCCATGGCCGGCATGGCCGGTGGCGATCAGCACCCCGTCGCGCGTCAGCCGGCCGGTGGATTGCTGATAGACCCAGGCCATCACGCCTGCGCCTGATCCCGCAGGAAATCCAGAAGCAGGCCGGTGACTTTCTCCGGCTGCTCCTGCTGGACCCAGTGACCGGCACCGTCAATGAGGTGGCAGCCCCTCATGTTCGTGCAGGCCGTGCCCTGCATGCGCTCGACGCTGCCGGGCACCTGATACACGCCCCAGTCGCTGCTGCCGGAGATGAAGATCGAGGGCACGTCGATGGTGCGGCCGGCGAAGACTTCCAGCTCGGCGGCGTACCGTCCGTCGATGCGGATGCGATACCATTGCAGCCCGCCCTGGAAGCCGGTGCGGCCGTACTCGGCAGCATAGACCGCGAGTTCGCGGTCTGGGAGCCAAAAATTGGCGGCGATGTCGGCTTCCGACGGCATTACCTCGGCCACCGTCTCGGGCATCGTGCGGTGCAGGTCCATGATGTAGTAGGTCGGCATCTTCGCGAGTTCCGCGGCGGTCCAGCCGGCCAGCGGATAGGGCTTGTTGCCGGGCCAGTCGGCACTCTTGTGGTGGTAGTAGGCGCGCAGGAAAGCGTGCAGCCCCTGCGGCGCGCCCATCATGTCGGCGTTGGCCGGGCGCGTGGCGTAGTAGTGCTGGTAGTGCTTGCGCGGCCGGTCGAGTGCTGCGAGTGCGGCGTGGATGTCGGCAGCCGGTGCGGGCGTGTTGCGGTCGGTGTCGAAGGGAATGGGCGGGACGCCGCCGAACGGCGCGCTCATCAGCGCGACGGAGCGGAAGATGTCGGGGCGGATCAGCGCGCAGTGCGCGGCGACCGGGGAGCCGAAATCGTGGCCGATGACGGCGGCGACGGAGCGATAACCCAGCGCGTAGATCAGGCCCATCGTGTCGCGCACGAGGTTCATCATGCGGGCCGAGGCGAGGTCGCCGTCGTAATCGGCATCCCAGCCGGTGGTGCGGCCGTAGCCGCGCTGGTCGGGGGCGATGACGTGGTAGCCGGCCTCGGCGAGCGGCAGCATCACCTTGCGCCAGGAATAGGCGAGCTCGGGGAAGCCGTGCAGCAGCAGGAGGCAGGGACGGCCCGGCGTCTCGAAGCCGGCTTCCAGCACGTGCATCCGCAGGCCGTTGATGTTCTCCACGAAGCGGGCACGGATGCCGGCGGGCAGCACGGCGGCGTCGAGCGGGGTCATGGCGGCGATCCTTCTGCGGCCGGCGCCATGATGACGCAAACCGCGAGCGAGTCACGCCAACGGGTCACCCGGGCCGGGCGTGCGGCTCAGGCGGTCGTTTCGCCTGCGCGCGCCGCCTCGATGCGGGCGATGTCGATGCGCCGCATGGTCATCATGGCGTCCATGGCCCGCTTCGCCGCCGCGCGATCGCTGTCCGCCAGCGCGGCCATCAGCGCGCGCGGCGTGATCTGCCAGGAAAAGCCCCAACGGTCCTTGCACCAGCCGCACTGGCTCTCGGTGCCGCCGCCGTCGATGATGGCGTTCCAGTAACGATCCGTCTCGGCCTGGTCGTCGGTCAGTACCACGAAGCTCACCGCCTCATTCGGCCGGAAATTGGGGCCGCCGTTCAGGCCGAGGAAGGACCGGCCGAGCACGGTGAACTCGACGATCAACGCGTCGCCCTGTTTGCCGGCGGGATAGTCCGACGCCGCCGGATGCGCCGGCCCGACATGGCTGTCGGGAAAGGTCGCGGCATAGAACGCCGCCGCGTGGGCGGCCTCCCGTCCATCGAACCACAGGCAGGTGACGAGCCCGGTCATGTGCGTCTCCCGCGTCACGCTAAGCTTTTGCGCATCCCGACCAGCGCGAAGCTGCCGCCCTGCGGGTCCTGCGCGTTGATGATCCAGGCGCCGCCCGGAACTTCCTGCGGGCCGAACAGCAGCGTGCCGCCATTGGCCTGCACGCGCGCCACGGCGGCATCGATGTCATCCACCGCGAAGTAGTAGAGCCAGTAGGGATGCGGGGCCTGCCCATCGGTCATCATGCCGCCCATCGAGCCCGCGCCGGCCTTGAAGGTGTGGTAGGTGCCCATGGCACCCATGTCGTGCGCCGTGTCCTTCGTCCAGCCGAAAGCCCGGGCGTAGAATGTCCAGGCGCTTTCCCGGTCGGCGGCATGAAGCTCGTTCCAGCCGACCGTGCCGGTCTGCATCATCGCCAGCGGCGGCGGCGGCTCGCCGAGGCCCTTGAACAGCATGAACACGGCGCCCTGCGGGTCCGCGACCACGGCGAAGCGGCCGATCGAGGGAATGTCCTGAGGCGGCTTGTGGATGGTGCCGCCAGCCGCCGCGATCTCGGCCGCCTTGGCATCGATATCGTCCACCGCGATGTAACCGAACCAGACCGGACGTGGCGGCATCTGCTCGGGCGGCAACGTCATGACGCCGGCCACCGGCCGCTCACCGAGGCAGAGGAGCCGGTAATCCATGCCGGGAACCGGGGAGGCCCCGGCCGTCCAGCCGACGATCCGCGCATAGAAGTCCGCCGCGGCGACGGGATCGGTGGTGCATAGCTCGTGCCAGATGAAATCGCCTTGCGCCATCGCACGTTCCCCCCGGCATTGACGGTATGAGTTGATATCAACATATAGAGCCGATGTCAAAGACGGTTCCGTTCGCAATCACGTTACAGGTGCGCGATACCTGCCTGTGCCTGCATGCGCAGCGCGCGGCGCGCGCCCTGGCGCGGCGTTTCGATGCGGCGTTGCGGCCGGTGGGGCTGACCAACCAGCAATTTTCCCTGCTGATGGCGCTGAACCGGCCCGAGCCGCCGGCGATGGGGCCGGTTGCCAGGCTGCTGGCGATGGACCGCACGACCCTGACCGCCGCGGTCAAGACGCTCGAGCGGCGCGGTCTGGTGGGCGTCGAAGCAGCGCCCGGTGACGCGCGCAGGCGGATGCTGATCCTCACCGCGGCGGGGCGTGAGACGCTGGCGGCCGCAGTGCCGATCTGGCGGCGGACGCATGAGGAGGTTGAAGGGCGGCTGAGTGCCGCCGACCCCGCCGCCTTGCGGGGGGCACTTGCCGAGCTGTCGCAGGGCTGATCAGGCGGCCGGCGGCGGCCAGGCCAGGAGGTGGTGGCCGAGGAACACGGCGACCGTCCCGATGGCATGGCCGGCGTGGCGGATGACCATGGGCGGCAGCGGCGCGATGGCGGCGAAGATGCCGCCGTAGTCGGCGGGGACGCGGTCGGCATGCTCCGGGGCCAGGATCAGCACGTCCTTGCCGATGACGTCGGAGGGCGTGAGGCCGAAGCCGAATTCGCGCGCGTCGGTGTTGAGGCAGATGACCGGCACGTCCGGTCCGAGCGCGTAGGCGATCTTGCCGGCATCGCGCCAGTTGGTGGCGGCGACCACGAGGCCGGGGCGGTCCAACAGGCCGCGCGCCGCAAGCTCGGGGCGCAGCGAGGTCCAGTCGATGCCCTGCAGGTCGGGGTCCTGGCCGTGGGCGAAGGCGGCGACGATGGGGTGCAGCCAATCGGTACGCACCTGCACGCCGACCAGGACGACGATGGCGACCAGGGCGGCGGCGGTGCCGATCACGGTGCGGCGGACATGGCCGTTGCCGATGTGTCGCGCCACCCATTCGCCGAGCAGCGGAAACAGCATCAGGTAGCCGGGCGCCGCCCAGTGGTACAGCACGCGCTGGCTGGACCACGCGGCGACCAGGGCGAAGCCGACGATCGGCGGGAGTGCCAGCCAGCACAGCAGCCAGTGCCGCCAGTGCAGCGGGCCGCGCCGCAGCGCCGCGACCAGCAGCACCATCATCGGCAGCCAGATCCACGGCAGCACGAACAGCGCCTCTCCGCCCAGCGTGGCGAAGGGTGCGAGCGGGTGCAGCCGTGCCGCCTCGGCCCGGGCACCCTGGAAGGCGAAGGATGCCCAGCCATGCGTCGCGTTCCACAGTACCACGGGCGAGAACACCAGCCCGGCGATGGCGCCGGCGAAGTAGGGATGCGGGCGGCGCAGCCAGCGCCGGTGGCTGGGCTGGGTGAGCAGATAGAGCCCGGCGCCACCGATGGTCAGCACCGCGGAGTATTTCGAGAACAGCGCCAGCCCGGCGCACAGGCCGGCACCCGACCACCATGCGATGGGCTTCGGGCCGGTGCGCGGCAGGGCGTGCATCAGGCACAGCACGGCGCCCAGCAGCGCGCAGTCGAGCGGCCCGTCGGGCAGCACCCAGCCGCCGGTGGTCAGGGTGAACACCGGCGAGAGATTGAGCAGCACGGCGGCCCACAGCCCGGCCCGGCGGTCCGCCAGCCTGGTGCCGATGCGATACATCAGCCAGGTGGAAAGCGCGAACAGCAGGATGAAGGGCAGGCGGACCACCACCGGCGCCTCGGTGCCGGCCAGTTGCGCGGCCGCCCAGGACAGCCACCACGACGCCGGGGGATGGTCGAAATAGCCCAGCCGCAGCGTGCGCCCCGCCGCAACCATGTAGCTTTCGTCGATGCCGAGGCCGATCGCCCACGCCGCGCCCACGCGCAACGCAAGCGTGGCGAGGATCAGCAGCAGGACGAGCCTGCCCTCCTCCGTCCGGCGGGTGGGGGCAGGCGAGGCGCCGGCGATCAGGCGGCGGCGACCACGTGCTGCGTCTGCTCACCCAGGCCATGCACGCCGAGGCGCATGGTCTGCCCCGGCTTGAGGAACACCGGCTCGGGCTTCATGCCCGAGGCCGACGCCCGGCGGCGTGCCGGTGCTGATGATGTCGCCCGGATGCAGCGTGATGAAGTGGCTGACATAGCTGACCAGCGTCTTGACGCCGAAGATCATGGTCTTGGTGCTGCCGTTCTGCATCCGCTTGCCATCGACATCCAGCCACATCGCGAGGTTCTGCGGGTCGGCGACCTCGTCCTTGGTCACCATCCACGGGCCGGTCGGGCCGAAGGTGTCGCAGCCCTTGCCCTTGTCCCAGGTGCCGCCGCGCTCGCTCTGGAATTCGCGCTCGCTGACATCGTTGCAGACGCAATAACCGGCGACGTGGTCCATCGCGGCGTTCTCGGGCACGTAGCTGGCGCGGCGTGCCGATCACGACGCCCAAGCTCGACTTCCCAGTCGGTCTTCTTCGAGCCGCGCGGGATCACCACCGGATCGTTGGGGCCGGCATAGGCGCCGAGCGACTTGAGGAACACGATCGGCTCCTTCGGGATCGCGGCACCGGTTTCGGCGGCATGGTCGGCGTAGTTCAGGCCGATGCAGACGAAGTTGACCGGACGCGCGACGCAGGCGCCGATGCGCGGCGTGCCCTCGACCTTCGGCAGGGTCTTCGACGTCGCAGGCGGCGATCATCTTCAGCGCCGCCGGCGACAGCGCGAAGCCGTCGATGTCGCGCACCACGGCCGAGAGGTCGCGGATATGCCCGTCGGCATCCAGCAAGGCCGGGTTTCTCGGCCCCGACCGGCCCGTAGCGCAGCAGCTTCATGGCGTGTTTCCCTTGTCCTACAGCGTCCAGCCGCCATCGATGACGATGGCCTGGCCGGTGACGAATTGCGCCTCGTCGCTGGCGAGATAGACGGCCAGCGCGGCGATTTCCTCGGGCGTGCCCAGCCGACCCATCGCCTGGCGGGCGACGAAGGCGGCGCGCGCTGCCTCCATCGATCCGGCGGCGGCGGCCTGCGAGGCGATCCGCTGGTCGAGGCTGGGGGTCTGGATGGTGCCGGGGCAGATGCAGTTGGAGCGGATGCCCCGCGTTACGTAGTCGGCGGCGACCGAGCGCGACAGGCCGATGATGGCGGCCTTGGTGGTGCCGTAGATGCAGCGGTTCGGCGCGCCTTTGATGCTGCTGGCGGCCGAGGCGATGTTGACGATCGACCCGCCGCCATTTTCCAGCATGCCCGGCAGGAAGGCGCGGATGGTGCGGAAGATCGACCGGACGTTGAGGGCGAAGGCGAAGTCCCACTCGGCCTCGGTGGCATCGAGGATGCTGCCGTGATGGACGATGCCGGCGCAGTTGAACAGGATGTCGACCGGGCCGGCCTGGGCGGCGGCGGCGGCGATGGCATCGGCGTCGGTGGCATCGAGCCGGGCGGTCGTGATGCGCTCGGCGGTGAGGCTTTCCAGCAGCGCGGGATTGACGTCGGTGGCGATGACGCGGGCCCCTTCGGCGGCGAAGGCGAGGGCGGTGGCGCGCCCGATGCCCTGGCCCGCGGCGGTGACGAACGCGGTCTTGCTGGCCAGCCTGGCGGTCATGCTGCGGGTTCCCGGGTGTGGCTTTGGGGCGGCTTTCGGCCGGGAAATTGGGCGTGGGCGTGGCGGGGTGTCAACCGGCGGGCGGTGAAGCGGAGCAGGCGGGCGGTGCTTGGCCGGGGACGGACCGCTCGGGCAAGGAGCGGTGGTGTCGGGGATCGCGATGAATCATGTGAAGTGCCTCAGCCGGCGAGCCTTTCCACGATCAGGTCAAGTAACGCCCGCATTCTGGCCAGTCGCTTCAGATCACGATGATAGCCGACGAAGGTGTCCCGTCCTGGGGGCGGCTCGGCGAGGTCGAATGCGGCTATATTGGGCGTCGCATCGCCCAAGGGGCGTGGCAGAACCGCCAGACCCGCCCCATGGGCGCAGAGTTGCGCCTGCACCTGTCGATTGTTGCTGCGATGCGCAACGGTCGCGTTCGGCAGGAGGCGCTTGAGCCAGACCGCATCCGGCATCTCCGAATAGTCGAGGTTCATGGTGATCACCTGCGAACCGGCGCCGTCACCCAGACGCGGCAAATCGGTCCCCGCCAAACCATAAAGCCCGTACGGGATACGCATCAGTCGGCGCGACATGACTTCGGGCTCATCGAACGGCCTGATCCGGAAGACCATGTCAGCCTCTCGCCGCGGCAGGCTGTAAAGCCGCGCATCGGTCAGCAATTCGACGCAGACGAGCGGATGGCAACGGCCGAACGCGGCGAGCACGGGCGCCAGCATGAAAGTGCCGAACCAATCCGAGGAAGAAAGCCGCAGCATTCCCTGCAACTGTGCTTCCTGACCGGCCAACTGCCGCTGGAACGCGAGGACTTCTTCCTCCACACGCTCCGCATGGCCGAGCACGGACGTTCCTTCGCTGGTCAGTATGAAGCCCTCTCCCGTTCGTTGAAACAGCGTTTGCCCGACCGCCGCTTCCAGCGCACGCAGGCGCCGCCCCATCGTCGGCTGACTCTGACCGAGCTGCCGCGCGGCTGCCCCGAGCGTGCCGTTGCGCGCAATCGCCAGGAAGACCCGCAGATCGCCCCACTCCAGCATGGCATCCGATCCAAACATAACTGCATGGAATTCGTGCAGTATTGATGATGGCCATGCGGAATCTACAGGCCGATGGTGCGGCCGTCACCAGGAGTCACCGTGATGAACGAGCATCCCACGATGCAAGCGGCCGTTCTCGAAGCGCATGGCGCGCCCTTCCGCCTTGCCGCGGTCGCGCGCCCGGTCGCCGGCGCAGGCGAAGTGCTGGTTCGGGTCGCGGCGAGTGGCGTGAACCCGCTCGACCTCAAAATCCGCGAAGGCGCCGCCGAGCATGCGCGACAGAAGCCGCCGGCTATCCTCGGCCTCGATCTCGCAGGAACGGTCGTGGCGACCGGCCCCGGGGTAACGCGCTTCCGGATCGGTGATGACGTGTTCGGCATGACCGGCGGCGTTGGCGGCCATCAGGGTTCGCTCGCCCAATTTGCCGCCGTGAATGCGGATCTTCTGGCTCTCAAGCCTGCCAATCTCAGCATGCGGGAAGCCAGTGTCGTGCCGCTCGTGTTCATCACGGCGTGGGAGGGCCTGGTCGACCGCATGGCGGTGCGGGCCGGGCAGACCCTGCTGGTTCTGGGCGGCGCGGGGGGCGTCGGCCAGATGGTGATCCAGATCGCGCGCGCCCGCGGCGCCACAGTCTTCGCGACCGGGTCGGCATCCAGCAAGGAGACGATCGAAAGTCTTGGCGCCACTTTCATCGACCGTTCGGAGCCTGTCGAGGCGCTTGTGGCGCGTGTGACCGGGGATCGCGGTTTCGACCTCGTCTATGACACCGTTGGCGGTTCGGTCGCTGGATGGCGCTTTCACGGCCGTGCGCCGTTTCGGCCATGCCGTGAGTGCGCTCGGTTGGGGCACGCATGCGCTCGCTCCGCTGTCGTTTCGCGCCGCCAGTTACTCGGGCGTCTTCACGCTCCTGCCGTTGCTGACGGGCGAGGGGCGGCGGCACCATGGCGAGATCTTGTCCGAGGCGGCGCGCATGGCGGAGGCCGGGCAGATTTCGCCATCGCTGGACCCGCGGCGGTTCACGCTGGACGGGGTGGACGAGGCCTACCGCGTGATCGCAGAGGGCCGGGCGCGCGGCAAACTCTCGATCGACATCGAAGCAAGTACGGGATCATGACCGGAGACCCGGCAGCGGCAAGTCTTTAGTACATAGTTCCATATGGAATAGTAATGTAAAAGGGCGAGTGCTGGCAGGCGCAGGAGGCCGATGGGCTGTTCCTGCATCCCCCGAGCGCGATGCGGGCCGCCGGCCCGGGCGTGTGGGCCGCGCTATTGGTTCTCGGGTCTGGGGTGGCGCGGGGGCGGTTTGCGCGGCGGCGTGTCAACCGGCGGGGCTCGGGGTGCGTTGTGCGCGGTTGCCATCATGCGAACGTGTGAATGGACACGGGTGGGTGGGCGATGATCGGTGGAGAACTACCCGTCTCTTGTCGGCCGCCCGACGCGGGACGCGGGCGCTGAGGTTGGAAACTGCCGCGGGTGATAACGATCCACCGCGGTCGGCGGACGAGGGATTGAAAGTCATGCCGAGAACGGACATACCACACCATGAAGTGGCTCCAACTGTCCTGCCGCTCTGTTGCTGTTAAGAGGTTGTACGCCGGCGCGTAAAGCTGCAGCCACATCGCGCCGGCGCCATCCATACCGAGGGGCCAATCTTTGGAAATTGCAAATCTTCCCGACTACCCCGCGTTGCAGCAGCTTGCCCGTGCCCTCTGGCACAGAGGAACAGCGCGAGGGGCTGCAGTCCTCGTCGGGGCGGGTTTTAGCAAAAACGCGGACCTCCCCGCTCACGATACCCCCACGCCACCGCTTTGGAGCGACTTTGCTCGCGACATGGCGGATCAGCTTTATCCCCATAGCCCCCAGGATGTTCCGTCTGACCCATTGAGGCTTGCCGAAGAGTATCGGACATATTTTGGGCAAGCAGGGCTGGATGAATTCATCCGAATCCGGATTTGCGATAGCGCTTGGCAGCCAGGACCGCTCCACCATGCATTGCTTAACCTTCAGTGGTCGGATGTATTGACCACGAATTGGGATACCTTACTGGAACGGTCAGCCGACAAGGGCAGCCATCGACACTATGACCGGGTGCTCGGCACTGCAGACCTTGCTCATACGACCGCGCCGCGCATTGTTAAACTCCACGGCTCTCTTGGTACAACCGAGCGTTTCATCGTTGCTGAAGAAGACTATCGAGCCTACCCAGTGAAGTTCGCCGCATTTGTAAATCTAGCTCGCCAAATATTCATCGAGAATGAGCTTTGCCTTTTGGGATTTAGTGGCGATGACCCGAATTTCCTTCAATGGTCGGGATGGGTACGCGATAATCTGGGCGGAAGCGCGCGCCAAATCTATCTTGTCGGGGCACTAAATTTGTCAACGGCCAAACGCAAATTCCTGGAAGCGCGGAACATAGCACCGATTGATCTGGGTACAATCGTTGAAAAGGAAACAACGGATCGGCATACGGTGGCGACGCGGCTCTTTCTGGATTTTCTAGCAGCGGCCAAGCCAAAGCCTCGGCACGATTGGCGCCCAACCTCGCTCGCAACATGTACGTTTCTGCCGAGTACGTTGGAGGATTGGCAACGCTTGCGTCGAGATACAAGCTACGGGGCGGCGGTGCTCCAACAAGCGGCCAAAATTTGGCAGGAGGATCGTGAAACCTATCCCGGATGGCTCATTTGTCCGGCCTCTCGGCGACAGGACTTGCTGTTCGAGACGACGCACATTCCGATAACGGACGAAGCCGTTCATGCGATCCCAGAAGAACGCAGGGAGGCAATCGTCTACGAGATATTCTGGCGATACAGGACCTCCTTCGGACAAATCGACACGCAGCTTGCGGAGTTGTTTTCAAAATTTGCGGACCCGGCGACGGCCAGTGGACTTGCTAAGGAGCGGCGCTGCGAAATCGCGACCTTGCTTCTGCGGGAGGCGCGGCGCGCTGATGACGAAGACGCGTTCGGACGCTGGGCCAGAATTCTTGAAGCGCACAGCGATCCGGACACCGATCTTCGGGCTGAGCTTGCATATCAGAAGGCGCTCTACGCGCGTGATCGTCTAGACTTTAGCGGCACAGCCGTAGAGGCGCTCGCCATCGAAGGCGCTGATCCGGTTTGGCCACTTAAGCGCGCAGCTTTGCTGGCTGAACTTGGTGAATTCGAATCAGTCCACAAACTTGTCACTGAGGCAGCTGCGGAACTCAATCGCCGGCAAAAGACAGATAAGAATTCTCTTTGGCTGCGTTCACGTCGGGCGTGGGCCGAGTGGCTTGTCCGAGCGGTAAGGCGAGATCAACTCAGTGGCGTCGAGGAACCCCAGTGGACCTTGGAATTCCGTGACGCACACTGTGACCCGGAAGAAGAGACGGATTGGATACGAAACAAGGCTGCTGCAGCTGTGCGTGAGCGACTGGAGGAACTCAAAGCCGACAATTCCGCTTTTTGAGGCAGGGCACTACAAGGATGCATCACAAACCGTTCATCTCCGAAGCGCCGCAGTCGTAGAGCCGCTCGAAGCGCTGAAATCCTTGATGGAAACAGCGGGTTTGCCGATGCGGCTTGACCGCCTTACATTTGTAGGGGCTGCGGCTCGCGACGCCGCCGAACTTGCGTTCGAACCTTCGCTGCGATGGTACGTATGGTTTCTCCGGGCGATCGGCAGTCCCCTCGATGCGCCATTCGGACGCTATTTTGGACGCATCGCCATTGCGCAGCTCCCAACCGAGGTTGCTGTTGCGCTTGCTGAGAGGGCGCGGGCTGCAATCTCGTATTGGCGAGAAAAGGCCGCAAGGGTGGCGCCACCCCACCGTCTCTTCGCATTTGATCAACTGCGCTTACTTGTGGAGGTGCTTGCACGGATAACGGTCCGCCAGCAGCCGCCGGCCGCGCGCGCGAATTTGGACCTTGCTGCCGATCTCGCTTCCGATTTGGTGCGAGGTAGGTCGCTTGGCCATTTCTGGCTGTATGAGCCGCTCAAGCACCTCGTGGCCTATTGCATCGAAGCGATCCCCCCGGCTGAACGCCAAGCCGTTGTGCTGCCGATGCTAGAATTTCCCCTTACGGAGGATCGAGGCGATCATCCGTTTCATTGGCCAAATCCCATTGAATCCTTGTGGATGATCAGTCCGGGCAAAGTCATGGGCGATGTTCGGTGGAGCCAATGTGTGGCACAGCTTATCGAGCGAGGGAGGGCAGGATCGCCGCAACGGCGTGAAGCGACCGTGAGACTTGCCTACCTAGCTAAACACAATGCGCTGACTGCGGAAGAAACCGAGACCTTCGGGCAGGTTCTCTGGTCAGAAACCGATCCGACGAGTGGTGACCTGCCCGCAAACGCGAATTTGCTTGCATCGATGTTCGCGCAGTTACCGGCACCGGAGACGATCGACAAGGACGGTCGGGTTGGCGCGTACTTGTTCGACTCCGATATCGACGAAATCCTCTCACCTAGAGGGCCCCTCAGTTCACGCGACATCGGCAATGAATTCAATCACCTTCTGGCTATTGCCGCTGCCGCACAGGGGCCACTTCGACCGACTGCGGATCAGGCCGCACGGATGTTTAACACCATAGTCCGCTGGCGCCTCTCGGCTTCTGAACCGAGTGACCCGATCGGGTCCCGTTCTCCTGAGACGACTGCGCGAAAATGCGAGGCGCCCTCTCGGAGAGATCCTGCGAAGCGGGGCAGCCCCATTCCTGCGTTCTGACGACCAGACATCGCACGCGCCCGCGCCCTACTTACGTTCCTCCGCGAAGTGCCGGGCACGGCAGCCGCGGCCGCGCTGCCGTATTTCCTTGGGGCAGGCGATGATCTGCGAGCGGAGATTGTCGGGGGGATTCAGCAAGCTATTCGGGACGGACGGGTAGAAGAAGTCGCCGGCGGCGTCGCGGCTATCGTCGAGTGGGCAGCACGGAGTGGCAAGCGGTGCCACACTGCCGCTTCCCCCGCAACTCGTAGATCGTCTGATCTCGGCTCTTGAAAGCCGCCGCGAAATTGGGATAACGCTGATCATGAATGGCGTGCGCCGGTTAGTTGTCAGAGGCATCCTGTCTGAAGATGATCGGTCGCGAGTTGCGTTAGTGCTCGGCGAGCTATTGATCGAGCAACAGTACGCAAATCGACCCGGACAGTCGAAAGGCCGTGTCCATATCTCTGGTTCGTGCAGAATGCGTCCGACTAGCCGATGCAGTCTGCGAAAAAGCTGGCACTTCGAGCCCGGATATCACGGCATGGCTGATGACAGGTACTGACCGATCCTTTGCCAGAGGTCCGTTTCGCTTTAGCGACGGAACGCTAGAGGCACTCGCGCGAGCTATCCGCCCGGCGGCGTCGCCTGGTTCGACGAGTTGCTCGCGGACAGCCGGGACTCCCCGTTCGGCCACATCAGCCGCGAACGGCATGTCCCGTTTCCGCGATAGCGGCCGGAAGCGGACAGGCAGCGGAGTGGAGTATGTGATCTCGAGGGGTTAGCCCGCTTAGGGTGGGGCGCGCTGCTGGCCCCACCTTGCATGTCAGATGCGAATGATGGGTTGCAGAGCGCAACCCACCCTACGCCGAATGTCCGCTCTTTCCCGCTCGTTGCCTCAAACCGGACCGTCGCAAACTCACCCATCTCGGTCATCAACCTGATTTCGATAATGCGTACGCTTACGGGAATGGAACCAGGACGGCAGGATGACGGCGGCGGGCGCAGGTAGATCGTGGAGTGAGTCGCCTGTGATGCCTCCTTCCTCAAACGAACAAGGATAGCCACACCATCGCGCGTGGGCGACGCGGGGAAGGCGCCACGACCGGTGCTCGACCGGCAGCGGCACGGCCGTCGCATTCGCCGCTCTGACCCGTGATCCCGCATCGCCTGGGCGGGACGCGGGCAACGTCTCCCAATGGGCATTACCAACCGGCCCACGACCCGCGTAACATCGCCGCATGGAACGACCCTGGAGCGTGGTGGTGACCGGCGGCAGCAGCGGCGTGGGGGCCGCGGTGTGCCGGGCGGTGGCGGGGCCGGGGGTGGCGGTGCTGGTGCATGCGCGACGCAACCAGGCGGGCGCCGAGGCGGTGGCGGCGGAGGTGCGGCAGGCCGGCGGCGTCGCCGCCGTCGCGCTGGGGGACCTGGCGGAGCCGGGCGTGGCGGGCGGGCTGGTGGACGCGGCGGTGGCGGCGTTCGGGGGGCTCGATGCGCTGGTCGCGAATGCCGGGTTCGCCGACCGCACGCCGATCACCGAGTTGGACGACGCCGCCATGACACGCTCGGTCGAGGCGATCCAGGGCGGGTTCTTCCGCCTCGCGCGCGCCGCGCTGCCGCACCTCAGGCAAGGGCGAAACCCGCGCGTGGTCGCGGTCAGCAGCTTCGTGGCGCACGCCTTCCGGGTCGGGCTGCCGAGCTTCCCGGCCTCGGCCGCCGCAAAGGCGGGGCTGGAGGCGCTGGTGCGCGCGCTGGCGCTGGAAGCCGCCCCCTCGGGCGTGACGGTGAACGCCGTGGTGCCCGGTTTCATCCGCAAGGACGCCGGCGCGCATGTGGCGCTGGATGCCGCGGCCTCGGCCCGGCGCGACCAGCACATCCCGCTGGGCCGCATCGGCCTGCCCGAGGAAGTGGCCGCGGCCATCGCCTTCCTGCTGTCGCCGCAGGCCGGCTATATCACCGGCCAGGCGCTGCATGTCGATGGCGGGCTGGTGATCTGAGCCGGGCCGGCGCTCAGGCCGGCGGCTGGCGGGTGAAGCGCAGCATCCGCGTGTCGTAGCCGAGGCTTGCGGCGCGGGCGACGAGGGCGTCCTTCTCGGCCTGGGCGGGGGTGGGGTCGCGCGTCAGGATCCACAGGTATTTGCCGGTCGGCTCGCCGACGATGGTCCAGCCGTAGTCGTCGGCGTGGTCCATCACCCAGTAGTTGCCGACGAAGAACGGGCCGAAGAACGAGACCTTCAGCTTGGCGTTGCCGGAGCCGGGCACGACGCGGGCGCGTGCGCGGGCGACGCGCAGCGGGCCGTCCGGCGCGTCCTGGCGGCAGGAATTGACGACGCCGACCAGCCCGTCGGCGAGCAGCGAATACTCGGCCGTCGCCGCCTCGCAGTCCTGCTCGAACCCGGCCTCGTAGCGCGCCATCTCGTACCAGCGGCCGAGATAGCGGTCGAGGTCGACCGGCTTGGCGGGCTCGGGCACCGCGCGGTTGCCGCTGGGCCGCCCGGTGGCGCAGCCGAGCAGGAAGCCGGCGGTGCCGGCCAGCAGCACGACCGGCAACTGGGCCATGGCGCGCGAGACGGATCGGTCGGCCATGCGGATGCTCCTTCAGGATGGGCGAGAGGCGGCAGGGCAGGGGGAACGGCGGGACATCCGGCCGGTTCCGCCGAACCGACTTCCGTTAAACCTGTCTTAAGGGAGAATACCTACTGGCGCTGCCATGATCGGGTTGCGATGGTTACGTTCGGTCATGGCTGGGACCGCGAGCGGGATCCCATGAATCATGCAGTGAACCACCGCGCGGATGTGGAGGAGCAATCGCTCCCGCAATCGGCAGGTCCATCGCCGTTCGACGGCAACGATGCCTTCGCGTCCGAGGAAGCGCGCCCGCAGCAGGCCGCCGACGGGAGCCCCGGGGCCAACACCGTCCGAACGGTCACGCTGCGCGCCTACCTGATTGCCATGGCGCTGGCCGTGCTGCTGCCCATGGGGGCGCTGGGCGCCTTCGGGATCGACCAGGTCGTGATGGAGTATCAGCACGCCTACCAGGAACGGCTGCGCGGCAATGCGCGGCTGCTGGGGATCGCGCTCGACAGCGAGATCCAGATGCGCAAGACGGCGATCATGGCGCTGGCGGACTCGCCGCTGGTCGATGCGCCGGAGGGCCGGGATCTTTACAACTACGCGCGGCAGATCGGCATCGGTCTGGGCGCCTGGGTGACGATGAAGACGGCCGAGCGTCCGGTGCTGAACACGCGGGTGCCCTATGGCAGCACGGTGCCGCCGCGGGTCGATCCGTGGGACCCGGTCCAGGCAGCCCAGTATCGCGTCACCAACATCATGCGGGCGCCCGGCCTGCCCACGCCGTTCGTCTCGGTCGTCGGGCCGGTGATGCGCAATGGCCGCGTCGTCGCCACGATCAGCATTCCCTTCGGCTACGCCCAGCTCGGCCTGCGGCTGGCCGAGGGGCTGTTCACCAGCGACGGGGTGCTGTGCCTGCTGGACGGCAACGGCATCATCATCGCCCGCACCCGCAAGCACGAGCAGTATATCGGGCTGCGCGCGCCCGAATGGCTGCGCAAGGCCGCAACGGCGCCCGGTCCGGCGGTGGCGACCGGCAATCTGATCGATGGCGGCCCGGTGATCGTGGCGACGGCGCATCCGTCCGAGGCGCCGTCCTGGACGGTGGTCGTGGCCCAGCCGATCGGCGGCTACTACCAGGAATGGTTCCGCCCCCTGATGGTGCTGGGCGGCGGCGGGCTGGTGCTGCTGGCGACGCTGCTGCTGCTGGTGGACCGGTTCGCGCTGTGGCTGGTGCGGCCGCTGAAGGCGCTGACGCGGAACGCGCGGATCGTGGCGCGCGGCCGCCGCGAGCGGCTGCCGGCGGCCCACCAGACCAGCCGGGTTTCCGAGTTCGAGACGCTGCGGGTCAGCCTGAACGAAGCGGCCCAGGTGATGGACGGCCGCGCCGAGGCGATCCGCGTCGCCTTCGCCAGCGCCCGGCGGGAGCGGAACCTGCTGCATTCGGTGGTCAATGGCACGTCCGACCCGACCTTCGTGCGTGACACCGAGGGGCGGCTGGTGCTGGCCAACGGGGCCGCGCTGGCGATCCTCAACCTGCCGGCCAACGAGGCCCTGGGAAGCACCCACTGCGTTTCCGGCTACACGCTGACGCCGGAGGCATGCCGGGCCGAGGACCGCCACGTCACCACCTGTGGCCAGGCGCTGCTGATCGAGCGGAGCTTTGACATCGACGGCGAGCGCCGGATGTTCCTGGGGGCCAAGTCGCCCTGGCGCAGCGCCGCGGGCGAGGTGCTGGGGGTGGTGGGCGTGATCCACGACATCACCGAGTGGAAACGCTCCGAGAGCCGGCTGCGCACGATCCAGGCCGAGCTGATCCGCACCGGGAGGCTGTCGGCGATGGGGGCGATGGCCAACGGGCTGGCGCACGAGCTGAACCAGCCGCTGGCGGCGATCACCAACTACCTGGGTGCGGCGCGCCGGCTGATCGCCCAGACGCCCGGGATGCGGTCCGTGCCGGCAATGCCGCCGGCGGGGGAGGCGACGATGCCGCTGGGCGTGGCCAGCGGCGCCATCGAGGATGCCTGCACGCAGGCGATGCGGGCGGGAGAGATCGTGAGCCGGCTGCGCGACTTCATCGGCCGCGGCGTCGCCTCGATGCGGATCGAGTCGATCGGCGACCTGATCGCCGACGCCTGTGCGCTGGCGCTGCCGCAGGACATCCGCAGCCGGGTCAGCCTGCATGTCTCGGTCGATCCCGAGCTCGAGGCGGTGTTCGTGGACCGGCTGCAGATCCACCAGGTCCTGGTGAACCTGCTGCTCAATGCCGTGCAGGCGATGGAGGGGGCGCCGCGCCAGGCGTTGAGCATCACCGCCGGGCGCGACGCCGGCGGCGACACGTATATTCAGGTTGCCGATACCGGACAGGGCATACCCGAGCCGGTGCTGGCGACGCTGTTCGAGCCGTTCGTCACGACGCGGCCGGATGGTTTGGGCATGGGGCTCGCGATCGCGCGCATGATCGTGGCGGCGCATGGCGGCACGCTGTCCGCGTCCAACGACCCCGACGGCGGCGCGATCCTGACGCTGGTGCTGCCGGCGGTGCTGTCGATGGAGGACGCCGATGCCTGACGCCGATGTCGTGACGGCGACGGCGGCGTCGCTCGACGAGGCGGTGCATGTGATCGACGACGACGAGGCGGTGCGGCGGTCGCTCGCGCTGCTGCTGTTCTCCGCCGGGCACACGGTGCGCACTTACGACTCGGCCGAGAGCTTTCTGACGGTGCTGAACCGAACGCGGGCGCTGGATGGCTGCGTGGTGGTGGATGTGCGGATGCCCGGGATGGACGGGCTGCAGCTGCAGGCGCACCTGGCGGCACGGGGCCTCCACCTTCCGGTGGTGGTGGTCACCGGCCACGCCGACATCGCGCTGGCGGTGCGGGCGATGAAGGCGGGCGCCCGCGACTTCATCGAGAAGCCCTACACCAACGAGCGGATGCTGGAGGCGGTGACGGCGGCCCTGGCGTCCGGGCGGCTGGACCTGACGCGCGCGCGGCGGATGAGCGATGCGCGGGCGCGCGTCGCCCGGCTGTCGGCGCGCGAGCACGATGTGCTGCGCGAACTGGTGGCGGGACGGCCGAACAAGCTGGTTGCGCACGCGCTGAGCATCAGCCCGCGCACGGTGGAGATCCATCGCGCCAACATGATGGAGAAACTGGGCGTGCGCAGCCTGTCGGAAGCGGTGCGGATCTTCATCGCCGCCGGATTGGAGTGCTGAGGCAGGGCGCCGACGCGCTCGGTCACTGACGGGGTCGGTCAGGGCGGCGGCGACAGCGCGGCGAATCCGTCGAGCGCAGCTTGCAGCTTGTCGGACGGCATGTCGTTCTTCAGCACGTCGGCGGCTTCCTGGCGGTCCCCGGCCATGGTGGCGACGGCGGCGAGATCGTAGCGCAGCCGCGGCGGCGCGTCCGCCGATGCGGCGAGGGGCCGCAGCATCTTCAAGCCCTGGGCCGGATCGCCGCCGAGCGACAGCGACAGTGCCAGGTTGGCGGTGGCCGCCACCATGTCGGGCGAGACCGCGAGCGCGCGGCGATAGGCGGCCTGGGCCTCGGTCTGCTGGCCCTGCAGGTCGAAGGCGATGCCGAGGTCGTTGAGGGCGGCGGCATCGCGCGGCGCGCCGGCCAGGGCGCGCTGGAACAGGCCCTGGGCGGCGGCGGGATCGGTGGCGAGCAGGATGCGGCCGAGTCCGCGGCAGGCCGCGGGCGAGCCGGGATCGCGCGCGATCACGCGGCGGAACACCGCTTCGGCCTCGGCGGTGCGGCCGAGGCTGGCGAGCGCATCGCCCTGCACCAGCAGGGCGGCCTCATCGCCGGGATTGGCGGCGAGGAGATGCGTGCTGACGTTGAGCGCCACCTGCGGGGCGCCGTCCGCCAGGGCGGTGCGAGCGAAGCCGGCGCTGGGCATCGCGGTGCTGAGCATCTGCGGGGACTGCCCGGTGCAGCCGGCCAGCAGCCAGCAGAAGGAAAGGATCAGAAGGCCTGGCACGCTTTTTTGCATGAGGCTCCACGCCGAGGCTGAAGTCCTGAACGCCGGGAAGTCTTGTCAGTGAGTGAACGCCTTGCCGATCTCCATCGCGGCGGGTCCTGCGATAACGATAAAGATGCAAGGAAAGATGAAGATGATCATCGGCATGGTCAGCAGCACCGGCAGGCGCGCCGCGCGTTCCTCAAACTTGGTCAGCACGTCCTGGCGCATTTCGGCCGAGAGCACGCGCAGCGCATCGGTGAGCGGCGTGCCGAACTGCAGGGTCTGCGCCAGCGTCGCCGTGACCCGCTTGAGGCTGAGCAGGCCGGTTCGCGTGCCGAGATTGATCAGCGCGCGCTGGTTGTCGACGGAGATCCGCATTTCCTTTAGCGTGGCGTCCAGTTCGCCGGCGATTTCGGGGCGGGCGAGGCGGATTTCGGCGGCGACGCGGTGCAGGGCGGTTTCCAGCCCGAGCCCGGCCTGCGAGCAGATGACCAGCATGTCGAGCGTATCGGCGACGCCCTGATCCACGCGGTCGAGGTAGCTCTTGTGGTTGCGGCGCACGATCGAGTCGGGCAGCAGCAGCCCGACGACGGCGGCGATGACCGTCACGAGCCGGGTGGTGCCGGACGACGCGCCGAACTCGGACAGCGTCACGAAGGCCACCACGGGCAGGCCGGCCAGCAGCAGCAGCTTGGAGCCGATGAACAGGCCGATGCCCTGGCGCCCGCGCAGGCCGGAGGAGGTCAGCGTCTGCTCCAGCTCCTCGATCGTGCGGGCCGACAGCACGCCGCTGCGCGCCACCGCGCCGCCCAGGGCGGCGACAATCCTGAGCAGCGGCGTGCCTTCTGCGCCGGCGGGCTGCGCGCGCGCCACCTTGCCGCGCAGGCCCTGCAGCCGCTGCGACACCCGGCGTTCGTGGCGCAGCTGGGCCAGCATCGCGAGGCTGCCCGCCACTCCGGCGATGCCCACCAGCGCACAGATCGCGAGGATCATCGGGGTGGTCACGCCAAGGTCCGCCTGATCAGGGCGCGCATCGAGGCGATGCCCATGCACAGCGAGATCACCCCGATGGCGAGCAGCTTGTTGCCGAACGGGGTCGAGAACAGCGGGTCGAGATAGCCGGGCGACGCGAAGGCGAGGCCGATGGCGACGACGAAGGGCATAACGCCCAGCACCATCGCGCTGCTGCGCGCCTCCGACGTCAGGGCGAAGCCGCGGTCGCGCAGGGCGAGGCGCTTGCGCACCACGTCGGCGAGGATTTCGAGTGCGTCGGAAAGCCCGCCGCCGGTCTGCATCTGCAGCGCGACCGCGGTGGCGAAGAAGCGGTACTCGGCGATGCCGGTGCGCTCGGCCGCGGCGCGCAACGCGGCATCGAGCGTCGTGCCGATCGAGACTTCCTCGACCAGCTGGCGGAACTCGGCGCCGGTGGGCTCGTCCGCCTCCCGCCCGACCATGCGGATGCCTTCGAGCGCCGGGACGCCGACGCGCACGGTACGCACGATCATGCCGAGGGCGTCGGGGAACTGCTTGAGCAGCAGGTCGCGCCGGCGGCTGCCCCAGTAATTGTAGATCGCGCGGCAGGCCAGCACCCAGACCACGCCGACGACCACCCAGGAGGCGGCGTCGATCAGCGTGGCTGCAAGGATGCCGGAAAGGCGTGCCGGCACGATCGCCACCACCGGGACCAGCCACCAGCTGACCGGATAGTGCTGGCGGCGCGGGTAGTCGCAGCCGATCAGCCGGGCGAGCCGGGCCATGCCGCCCGGCTGTTCGACCGGCAGCCGCACCGAGCTTGCGGCGGCGACGCTGCGCGCCGCCGGCAGGATGGCGGCGAGGCGGCCATCCACCCTGGCGCGCTCGCGGTTGGCGCTGTCGATCAGCAGCGCCGCCCCCGCCAGCCCCATCAGCAGCACGAAGGAGACCAGGAACAGCACCGTGACGGTGGCCGCACTCATGCGGTTTCGTCCTGTCCGAGGGCGGCCATCCAGGCGCCGTCGAGGCCGAAATAGGCGAGCCGGCGCTGCGAGCGCGGGCGGGCGCGGCTGATGTTGTAATGGCCGCGCAGCCGGCCGTCCGGCCCGATGCCCAGCACCTCGAACTGCGCGATGTCGTTGAGCATCACGGTGTCGCCTTCCATGCCGCAGACCTCGGTGACCTGCGTGACGCGGCGGCCGCCGTCGCGATGGCGCTCGACCTGCACGATCAGGTCGACGGCGCCGACGATCTGCGTGCGGATGGCGCGCGAGGGCAGGCCCATGTTGCCCATCTGCACCATGTTCTCGATGCGGGTCAGCGCGTCGCGGGTGGTGTTGGCGTGGATGGTGGACATGCTGCCGTCATGGCCGGTGTTCATCGCCTGCAGCATGTCGAACGCCTCGGCGCCGCGCACCTCGCCGATGATGATGCGGTCGGGGCGCATGCGCAGCGCGTTGCGCACCAGGTCGCGCTGGGTGACCTCGCCGCTTGCCTTCCAGGCTGGCCGGCCGGGTTTCCAGGCGCACCACATGCGGCTGCTGCAGCTGCAGCTCGGCCGCGTCCTCGACCGTGACGACGCGCTCGCCGTGGTCGATCAGCCGCGACATGGCGTTCAGCAGCGTGGTCTTGCCGGAGCCGGTGCCGCCCGAGATGATCGACGTTGAGCCGCGCGCCGGCCGGCGATTTCCAGCACGCCGCGCGACCTGCGGCGTCAGCGCGCCGTATTCGACCAGCTTGGCGAAGTCGATGCCTTTCTTGCGGAACTTGCGGATCGAGACGTAGGGGCCGTCGAGCGCCAGCGGCGGGAACACGATGTTGACGCGCGAGCCGTCCTTCAGCCGGGCATCGACCATCGGGCTCGATTCGTCGATGCGCCGGCCGACCGCGGCGGCGATGCGCTGGCAGATGTTGGCGAGATGCGCGGTGTCGCGGAACCGCGACGTCGGACAGCGAGACGCTTGCCGTGGCGTTCGATGAAGATGCGGTTCGGCCCGTTCACCATGATGTCGGCGATGCTGTCGTCTTCGAGCAGCGGCTCGAGCGGGCCGAGGCCGAGCATGTCGTGCACCAGCTCGCCGGCGAGCTCGCGCTGCTCGCGTGCGTTGAGCTGGATGCGGCGCTCGGTGGCGATCTCGGCGATCAGTCGCTCGACATCGGCGGCCAGCCGTTCGGGCGGCAGCGCGGCGACGGCGGCGGGATCGAGCCGGGCGAGGCAGAGCGCGCGCAGTTCGTCGATATCGGCGTCGCGCGCGGCCGGCCGGACGGCATCGGCGGTGACGGCGTCCTCGGCCTCGGGGGCGGTGCCGAAGCTGGCCGAGGTGCGGCGTCCGAACGAGGGTCTGCCGATGCCGCTCATGTGCTATTTCGCCGCCTTGCGGGGCCAGAGAGCGGCGAACAGGCTGGTCTTGCCGGTGCGTCCGGCGGCGGCGGTCGCCGGCGTGTCGTTGAGCCGCAGCGGCCCGACCTGGCGCGCCAGCTCGACGATGCCGCTGCGGAAGGCGCCGGAGCGCATCGCCGCCGGCTCGCCCAGGGTGACGGCGCTGGAGACCTGGCGGGGCAGGTCGGGGATGGCGATGTCGATCGGCACCCGCAGCGCTTCCTGCACCTGCGGCGCGCTTGAGGCCGCCGGGCATCCCGGCGCGGTTGAGCACGACGACGGTGAACTGCTTGGAGGTGTCGCGGCCGTGCTGGGTCAGCATGCGCAGCGGTGTCGCGGATCGCCGGCAGCGTCGGCGTGAGCACCAGGACGCGGTGATGCGAGCTGGCGTAGAGGTCGCGGCAGAACGGCGCTGCGACCCAGGGCACGTCGGCGACGACGCAGTTGTAGCGGCGGCACAGCGCGGCGAGCAGGTTGTCGGCCGCACCCGGAACGTATTCGATGTCGCGGGTCGGCGGTTCCAGCGTGGAGAGCACGTGCAGGCGGTCGGCGACCGGATGGGCCACCCGCTCGGCGAGCAGGGCGTCGATCCGCTCCGGCGCTTCGAGCGCGATACGCAGGCCCTCACCCGGCTCGGCGTCGAGCAGCAGGGCGGCGGTGCCGCGATGCAGGTCGGCGTCGAGCAGCATGGTGTGGCGGCGCGCGGTCATGCCGAAATACCAGGCGAGGCTGGCGGCGATGGCGCTGGCGCCGACGCCGCCGCGCGCGCCGGTGATGGTGATCAGCCGCCCGCCGGTCTGGCGCTCGGCTTCCGGCCATTGGCCGCGCACCAGCGGCGCGAAATGCCGGCCCACCATGTCGCGGGTGACGGGCTTGGGCAGGTATTCGCCGACGCCCAGCCCGCGCGTCAGTTCGCGGTAGAGGCCGAGATCGCGCACGTCGCCGACGACGAGGACGCAGGTGTCCGGCTCGACGCACATCGCCAGCCTGCCGAGTGCGGAGAGCGGCTGGTCTTCACCGCTGATGTCGACGATCAGGATTTGCGGGCTGGCGATCTTCTGCAGCGTGGCGATGGCGGCGCCGAGATCGCCGCGATGGGTGTCGAGCCCCTCGGGCAGATCCTCGGCAAGGCCGTCGCGCAACGCGGTTTCGGTGGCCGCATCGGTGACGAAGGACATCGCCGCGGCGCGGTCGTGGCGCGGCAGCGAGGATGGCGAGGATGACGCCGGTGCCGGCGGCGCCTCGGTGCGCGGGGGCGCCGCCGCGGTTGCGGCATCGCTGGCCATCAGTTGCCGGTTCCGGCGGATGCCCCGCTGCCACCCGAGCCGCCACCACCAGAGCCGCTGGCACCCGAGCCGCCGCCACCCGATCCGCTGCTGCCCGAGCCACCGTCGGCGCCGCTGCTGCCGCCCGATTCGCCGGAGCCGCCGCCGGACGATCCGGCGAGGCGGGCGGTGGCGCTGGGCGCCGCCCACAGGTCGGTGACAGCGTGTGCCGCGAGCTTGCGGTCGGGGCCCCCGTCACCGTGGCCGTGGGTGAGGTCGGCCGGGTTCTGCACCATCGCGGCGAGATTGGCGGCGTTCAGGCCCTGCGGCGCCCAGGGGCCGGTGGCGCGGCTGGTGTCGAGCAGGCCCGGGTCGCAGGCGGTCAGGGCGAGCGGCAGCAGCAGGATGACGCCGAGGCGGATCGGCGGCCGGCCGGGTGTCGCGCAGGGAGAGGGGAACCGGGCGGTCATTGCACGATGAACCCGGCTTCGCTGGGGATCGACACGGTCTGCACCGGCTGGCCGGCGGGCTGGCGCAGCAGCAGGATGCGCTGCAGGTCGGACGGCGCTTGGTAGTGCTCGCCCGGGGCGTGCAGCGCGTTCGGATCATCGACCGGGCGCACGATGTAGGGCGTCACCAGGACCACCAGCTCGGTTTCCTGGCGCTGGTAGCTGTCCGAGCGGAACAGCGCGCCCAGGATCGGCACCTTGCTGAGGAAGGGCAGGCCGCTTGGGCTGTCCTGGATGGTGTCGAGCAGCAGGCCGGCAATGGCGAAGCTTTGGCCGCTGCCGACCTCGATCGTGGTTTCGGCGCGGCGCACGGTGAGCGCCGGGACCTGGATGGTGGAGTTGCCGGCGGTGAGCTGCACCGCCCCCTGATCGGTGAGCTGGCTGACTTCGGGGCTGACATGCAGGCTGATCCGTCCCGACGACAGCACGGTGGGCACGAAGGTCAGCCGCACGCCGTACTGCTTGAACTGGATGGTGATCGAGCCGTTCTGCTGGCCGACCGGGATCGGGAATTCCCCGCCGGCGAGAAAGCTGGCGGCCTGACCGCTCATGGCCGTTAGGTTCGGCTCGGCCAGGATGCGGGCCATGTTCTCCTGCACCAGGGCCGTGATGATCCCCGAGAAGTTGCCGCCCTGGCAGTTGGTGCTGAGCAGCGCGCCGGCCGCGCAGACCACGGTGTTGGGCGTATTGGCGACGAGATTGAGGGCCGGCAGGGCGCCGATCATGCCGATGGTGCCCAATGCCTGCCAGTTGACGCCGAGATTGTTGGTAACCGAGCGCGACATCTCGGCGATGCGCACCTGCAGCGACACCTGCACCGAGGAGCGGACGCCGATCTGATCCTCCACCGTCTGCCCGGAGGAGGCGAAGCTGTTGACGATCGCCAGCACCCGGGCGGCGTCCTCGGGCGTGGCCGCCTCGCCGCTGACAAGCAGCCCCTTGGGTTCCGGCCGGACGGTGATGTGGGCACCGGGCACCGCCGCGGCTGCCGCGGCCTGCGCCTGGTCGGCGGCGAAGGTCGAGGGATGCACGACGACGGTGTAGGTGCCGAGTGCGTGGCCCCCGGCGTCGAGTGCGGCGACCGTGGTGCGTCCCGGCCCGACGCCGAAGACGAACAGCGTATCGGCGGTGGCCGGCCGCACCTCGGCCACCTTGGGGTCGGCGACGAAGACGTTCGCCGCCTGACCGGACAGCGTCATCATGCGCCCGGCGCCGACCTGCAGTTCGATCGTCCGCGCTGCGTCGGCGGCACGGGCCGGCGCGGGCAGGCCCGCCGCACCGATCATCGCGGCGATGCACCAGTGCGCACGACGCGCAGCGATGCGCGACAGGGGGTGCGTGCCGGGCCATCAGAAGCGGAAATCCTTGCCGTCGGCGACGCCCTGATAGACGCGCACCACGCTGGTCGTCGCCGCGCGTTCCCCGGTCAGGGCGTGCGAGACGTCGCTCGCCCAGATCGGCGGGGCGTTGTCATGGCGCAGCTGGCTTGCCGGCTGGTCCGCCGCGCGCACGGTCAGCGACAGCCGGCCGATCCGCTCGGCCACCTGCACGCGTTCGGCCTGTTCCTCGGTGACTTCCAGCGTGACGGTGCGGGCGCCCTGCGGCTCCGGCGCGCCGGAGACGGCGCCCTTCGACCAGCAGCCGGTCGATGGCGATGACGCGGACGTTCTGCAGCACTGTCTCGGCGGCGACGCGCCGGCCGGGCGGCAGGTGGGCGTCGTCCATCGACTGCGTGAGGATCACGTCGACCCGGTCGCCCGGCCAGATCAGGCCGGCGGTGCCGCTGACCACGTCCACGCCGACGGTGACGGCGCGCATGCCGGGTTGCAGCACGGCGGCGAGGAAGCCGTGATCGCCGGGGCGCATCACGTCCACGCCGCGCAGCACGTCGCCGACCGACAGGCTGTGGCGCACCATGCCGCCCACCAGGTCCCGCCGGGTCTCGGGCGTGTCGGTGAGCGCGCCGGGCGGCACCTGCGCCGGCGGCACCATCTTGCTGGCGAGGTCGCCCGATTGGAGCAGATTGCCGGCGCGCACGGCATGGGCGGCGGTGATGACGGCGACCTGGACCGGCTTTGCTGTGCCGGGCGCCGTCGGATGGGTATAGACCCAGGCGACGACGCCGAAGCCGAGCAGGCCGAACGCCATCAGGCCGAGCAGCGCGATGCGCAGGATCATCGCGGGCCGCCGAGCAGGCCGAACGCGGCGCCGACGGCGATGGCGATGCCGTAGGGCAGCGGTCCGCCGCGGCGCAGCCGGAACCGTTCGGCCCGCCAGGCGCGCGCCGCGAGCGAGGCGGAGCGCGGTGCCGGCGCGGGGCGGGCGATCCGGCCGCGGCAGGCGATGTAGGGGAGTGCGAGGACGACGCCGGCCGCGGCGATCGCGGTGACCACGCCGCCGAGCCGTGCCGGCGGCACCAGCAGCGCCACGGCGCCGAGCAGCTTGGCGTCGCCGCCGCCCAGCCAGCCGCGCCACCAGCACAGCAACGCGCCGCCGAACACCAGCGCCGTCCCTGCAAGGCTTTCGACCGCCGTGCGGGCGTGCAGCGCGGCCGCCAGCCCGAGCAGCGCCAGCGACGCCGGGACGACATCGGGGATGGTGCGCGCGATCAGATCATGCAGGGCGCCGAAGCAGAGCAGCGCGAGGCAGAGCGCCGGAACGGCGATGGTGATGACGGTGCCTGGCTCCGGGGACATCGCGCTACCGCCGCCCTGCAACGACGAGCGGCAAGCGCGACGCTGCCGCCACGCTTGCCGCCGCCGTGTTCGACACCCCGGCCCGAACGCCCTGATCCAGACAGCCCGACCATCGGCAAGCCCAGCGGGCTTGCCGCAGGATCAGACGTCGCCTTGGATCGACGTGAGCTCGGTGGACATGTCGGTGCCGAGGGTCGAGAATCCGGCTGCCACCGCAAGGATGATCGCCGCCGCGATGACCACGTATTCCACCGCGGTCACGCCGCGCTTGTCGGCGAGGAAAGTCCTGAGACAGATCATCACAATCGAGAGCATCGTGCGTTCCTTTCGAGGTCAGAAGCCGGCCTTCGCCGTCGTCGGAGTTCCGGTGAACCCCGGCGTGCAAACTGCGGCCACCTCGTAAACAAACCCTAACCACGCACCCGCTTTCCGACGCGCTCCTCATTTCGTGAGACTTGCTTCCGAGACTCGGAGATTCGGCATTTGGCGTCAGGTGGATCACCCGGGGGGCGGTGCCGGGAGGCCCGGGCGTCCAGATGCGCACGCCGGCGATGACGACCGCGCCGCCGGCCCGGGCGCCCGCCGCCACGGCATCGCCGGAGGGGGCGTGGCGCCGGCCCATGCGGCGAAAACCTGGCCGCGATAGGCGAATCCCGAGCGCCGGCTGGCCGGAGTGGTAGGCCGCCACCGCCGCATCCCAGCTGCCGGTGCGCTGGCGCAGGGCGGCGAGGAAGCCGGCGGCGTAGTCGGCGTTGACGCGGGGATCGAACGCCGCCGCCAGCGAGGCGAAGGCATCGGGGTGCCATGCGAGGTTCACCTGGAAGCAGCCGACATCGATGTTGCGCCAGCCGCCCTGCTGCAGCGCCTGCACCGCGGCGACCGCGGCATCCTGCGAGGGCAGGAAGGCGCCGGCGCCGGCGGCGTCGATGGTCCAGGGCCAGGCGATGACGCGGCCCGCGGCGTCCCCCCGCCCGCTTTCGACGCGGCCGATCGCGGCCAGGATGCCGGAGGGCAAATGATGATCCTGCTCCGCCGCCGCGGCCGCCTGCTCACAGGACCGGGACGCCGCATCTGCCGCCGCCATCGCGTGGCCGGGCCGTGGCGCGAACAGCCATGCGACGGCGAAGGACAGCGCGAGCCATGTGCGGTACATCGTCGTGCGAACATGCGGCCGTAATCTTGAACGAACGGCTAATGCACTCAGTGCTGGATGGTCAGCGTCTGGCTGCTGCTGAGCGTGACGGCGACCAGCCGGTCGATCGCCGTGGTGGGCGACCAGGCCAGGGTGGCGCTGACGGTGACGGTGCCGCCGACTTTTTCGGACGGTGCGAAACTGACCGAGACGGCGGCCGCGTTGGCGCGGCTGGAGCCGAGCACCGGCGTGACCGCCGTGACGAACTGGCTTTTGATCGTGGCGGTGCTGGCGGTGCTGTTCACCACGGCGTAGCGCGAGGCCTTCACAACGCCGAAATCCAGCGCGTGCTGCGCCGACAGCAGCAGGCCGAGATCGAAGATCGCGAAAACCGCCGTCAGCACGACCGCCATCGCCACCACGAATTCGATCGCCACGCCGCCACGCCTGTCCAGACCCTTCCTCATTGCGTGCGGATGGTCCCACTGATCGACAGCGCCAGCGACGAGGCGAGATGCGGCACCCGCACCGGCAGGGTGAAGGTGTGGCTGGCGGTGATCGTTACGTACGAACCGACCGCTCCGCCGCCCGAGCAGCTGCCGGTGCAGGATACCGACGCGCCCTTGCTGTAGCCGCTGCTGACGCAGAAGCACGCCGAGGAGGAGGTCACGCTCACCGCCGGCGTGGCGGTGCCGAACCCGGCCGTGCCAGCGCTGGTGATGCCGGCGGCGGTGAAGCCCGAGGGATTGCTCCAGACATAGAACGCCGCCGCCTGGAGCGCGCGGTCGAGGCGCATGGCATCGGCCAGCGCCATGCCGTAATCGACCAGCGCGAGGCAGAGCGGGATCAGCACGAGGCCCAGCGCCAGGGCCGCCTCGACCGCGGCGACGCCGCCCCGGTCGCGCGCCAGGCAGCGGCGGCGGTGCGGCGTCATTGCAGCAGCGTGTAGGCGGTGGTGGTGGACGAACTGCCGCTCGAAGATGAATTGGTCGCGAGGCCGGCCGAGCCGGTGGCGTAGATGGTCTGCGCGACGACGCCGAAATTGGCGCCGGCATTCGCCTTGAGCTGGGCGTTGTTGTTCAGATCGAGCGCGCCGCAGGGCGTGTAGATCGAGCCCGTCATCTGCAGCGTGCCGCCGCCGTTGAAGGTGTTGGCCGGGTCTGATCCCGATGAATTGCAGGCCTGCCAGACCAGGATGCCGGCGAGCGAGCCGCTGGTCGGCGCGGTCATCGTCGTCGTGTTCGAATAGTTGGTCCAGTTGAACGATCCGGGCGAGGAGCCGGTGAGCACGAAGGTCACGCCGGTGGCCGAGGTGACGTCGGCGTTGTTGAAGGTGAGCGATCCGTTGACGATGTAGTAGGTTCCGGCGGCGAAAGTATCGGAGCTGCCGTTGCCGCCGATCGTCGTGTTGCCGCAGTACACTCCCGGCTGGAGATTGTACGGCGTGGACTGGTAGGCCGTGTAGCTGGCATTGGTATAGTTGCAGCTGCCATAGCTGGGTACGCTGAGGGTGGAGAACGGATCGCTTTCCGACGCGGCATAGCTGGTGCCGGATGTCGGTGTCAGCACGGTCTGGCCGTTGACCGTGGTCCTGGTGTCCATGACGTTGCTGCCGCTGTTGGACTTCACCACCCCGCCGGCGGCGGCGATGCTGGTGCCTTCGAGCGTGCCGCTGTTCAGGTAGATCGATTCGGACGCGGTCGAATTGGAGAAGATCGGACAGCCGCTGGCGACGATGCTGCCCTGGTTGTCGATGTGGATGGCCGGCGAGGCGGTCTTGGACAGCGCCAGCACGCAGGCGGCCGGCGGCGAGACGGTGGCGCCGGCCTTGGCGGAGACCGTGATCGTCGGCGCACGAAGGTGCAGCACGCGCGAGAAGAAGGCGGTGGAGGTGCTGGTCAGCGTCACCGTGACGGTCGACCAGTCGGATGCGACGTTGACGGTGACCGGGGTTTGCAGCGTGCCGACATTGGCGCCGCCGAGCACGCCGTTCACCTCGATCAGCGCGGCCGCCTGATAGGCGGTGGTGCCGGTGGTGTCGGCGGGCAGCAGGCGCGCGGCACCCATCGCCCCGGCATCGGCGGCAAGCTGCAGAAGCTCGTCCTGCCGCAGCCACACGCCGACGTCGATCGCCAGTGCGGCCGCACCCATCAGCGCCGGCAGCATCAGCGCCGTCATCGCCGCGACGGCGCCGCGCCGCTGACGAAGCAAGCTGCCTGATCGCGCGAGACGCATGGGAGCCTGGACCGTTGTCGAACCAACGGGCTTTGAAGCACCGATTTCCTTACCGGCGCGCTAACGCGCCCGGACGCCCTCCGGTGCTATCGGTTCTGCCAGTCGGGCTTGCGCTTTGCCGCGAAGGCGCGCGGGCCTTCGATGTAGTCCTGGCTGGCGAGGTTGGCCTGCTGCGCCGGATAGACCGTCTCCATCGCAGTGGCGAGATCGGCGGCGTCGAGGCCCCGGTAGGCCGCCTGCTTGGAGGCGCGGACCGCCATCGGCGAGCATTCCAGGATCAGCGCGGCCCAGCGTTTCGCACCCTCCAGCGCCTGGCCTGCCGGCACGACCTCGTTGACGAAGCCGAGCGCGCGGCCCTCCTGGGCGGGGACGCGGCGGCCGGTGAGGATCATGCCCAGCGCCTGCTTCTGCGGGATCATGCGCGGCAGGCGATGCACGCCGCCCGCGCCGGCGATCAAGCCGACGCGCGGCTCGGGCAGGGCGAAGATCGCGTTCTCGGCCGCCACGACAATGTCGCAGGCCAGCGCGATTTCGAACCCGCCGCCCATGGCGATGCCGTTCACCGCGGCGATCAGCGGCTTGTCGAGGTCGAAGCGATGCGTCAGCCCGGCAAAGCCGGTGCGTGCCCGCGGGCCCCGCTTGCCGGCGGCCTGCACCTTCAGGTCGTTGCCGGCCGAGAAGGCGCGATCCCCCGCGCCGGTGACGATGCCCACCCACAGGTCGTCGCGCGCGGCGAATTCGTCCCAGACCTTTTCCAGTTCGTGATGCGCCTCGCTGTGCAGCGCGTTCATCACGTCCGGCCGGTTCAGGGTGACGATGCGCAGCCGGCCCTCGTCCACCACGGTGCAGTATTGATGGTCGGTCATGCGGGCGTCCCCTGGGCGATGATGCCCGCGGCGAGCAGGCCGTCGATCTCGGCCGCCGGGAAGCCGGCGTCGCGCAGCACGGCGGTGCTGTGCTCCCCCACCTCGGGGGCGTGGCGCGGCGGCGGCTTGTCCTGGCCGGCGATCCAGAACGGGCTGCTGACGGTTTCCATGCTGCCGTCGGCGAAGGGCACCACGGCCCCGGCGGCGCGGGCCTGCCGGTCGGTGACGATCTCCTCGGGTGCGGCGACGATGCTGAACACCAGCCCCGCCGCGTCGAGGATGCGGCGCCATTCCGCCTGATCCCGCGTCAAAAAGATCTCGGCGACCGCGTCGATCAGGGCGGCGCCGTTGGCGACCCGGTCGGCCTCGGTGGCGAAGCGCGGATCGTCGGTCAGGCCGCCGCCCATGACGCGGGCGAACACCTGCCAGCGCGCCTCGGTCGGCACGATGGCCAGGATCAGGAAGCGGCCGTCGCGGCAGCCATAGTGGTTGCGCAGCGCGTGGTGCGCGGCCTCGGGCGGCGGCTGCACCGCCACCGGCTCTCCGCACAGGGAGGACTGCACCTGGCAGGCATTCGCCCACAGCCCGTTGGCGAGCAGCGAGGACCCGACGAGGCCGCCGCGGCCGGTGCGCTCGCGCTGGTAGAGGGCCGCGACGATCGCGCCGAACAGCGCCATCGCGGAGGGGTGGTCGCCCATGCCGGCCAGCGAGCGCGCCGGTGCTGCCGCCTCACCCGCGCGCACCAGGTGCATCAGCCCCGAGCGCGCCCACCAGGCGGTGACGTCGAAGCCGGGCTTGTCGGCTTCCTCCCCGGCTTCGCCGTAGCCGGTGAAGGAGGCGTAGATCAGGCGCGGATTGAGCGGTGCGATGTCCTGATGCGCGACGCGCAGCTTGCGCCGCACCGGCGGCGGATAGTTGGTGATGAACACATCGGCGCGGGCGGCGAGGCGGTGCAGCACGGCCTGGCCCTCGGGCCGCGTCAGGTCGAGGGCGAGGCTGCGCTTGTTGCGCGCATCGACCAGCCAGTTCGGGTTGCGCTTGGCCACCGTCAGCGCCGGGCGGCCGGCGCGCGTGCGGTATGGATCGCCGGCGCCCGGCGGCTCGATCTTGATGACGGACGCGCCGAAATCCGACATCGCGGTGGCCGCGGCCGGGCCGGCGATGTAGCTGGCGCAGTCGATCACCAGCAGGCCCTCGAACATCAACGCATCGGACATGTTGGAACGTCCCCCCGGCGGGGAAGGCTAGACCGCCGATCGGGCCGCCGGCAAACCGGCGCGCAGGATCGCCCCGGTCGCGGCATCCGCCGGAAAGAACAACTCGACCGCGAGTTCCGAGAGGGTGATATCGACCGGCGTGCCGAAGATCGTCGTCGTGCTCAGGAAACTCAGCGTTCCGGCGGCGGTCGCGAGGCGGAACGGAACAGCGATGCCGTCATGCGATCCGGCCGCGTGCGCGGCGCCCTCGGTCCCCGGCGCGGGATAGCCGGCCAGCTCGTTCATCAGGGCGGCCAGGATGGGATCGGCGCTGACCGCGATCTGGTGGCGCAGCTTGGCCAGGACGTGCGCGCGCCACTCGGCTAGGTTGACGATGCGCGGCGCGAGCCCGTCCGGATGCAGGCTGACGCGCAGCACATTGACCGGGGGGCGCAGCAGCGCCTCGGCGACGCCTTCCAGCAGCGGCGCCAGCGCGCGATTGGCGGCCACCAGCGTCCAGTGGCGGTCGATGGCGAGCGCGGGGTAGGGCTCGTGCCCGGCCAGCACGAAGTCGATCGCTTGCCGCGCCGCGCGCAAGGCGGGATCGTCGAGCGTGCGTTCCGGATAGACCGGCGCGTATCCCGCGGCGATCAGCAGCGCGTTCCTCTCGCGCAGCGGAACGGCGAGCTGCTCGGCCAGATGCAGCAGCATCTCGCGGCTTGGAAGCGATCGGCCGGTTTCGAGAAAGCTGAGATGCCGCGTGGAGATTTCGGCCTCGCAGGCGAGGTCGAGCTGGCTGAGCCGACGCCGTTGGCGCCATGCCCGCAGCTGATCGCCGACCGGCTGGATCGATCCCATCATGCGGGGAGGTTAGCCGCGGCGACCGAGGCGTTCCAATTACCCCGGACGTAATCGACGCCGCACCGCGCGCCGCGCTTGTCTGCGGCACGGCATCGCGTCCGATGCCGCAACGCAAGGAGACAGACGATGACCACGACCGAAGCCGGCAACGATGCCGGCCAGCTGATCGGACGTTATATCGCGATGTGGAACGAATCCGATCCCCACGAGCGGCGCGCACTGGTGGCCGAGACATTCGCGCCTTCGGCGACCTATCTCGACCCGGTGATGGGTGCGGAGGGCATCGACGGGATCGACGCCATGGTGGCCGGCGTACAGGCGCGCTTCCCCGGGCATCGGTTCCGCCATGTCGGCAAGGTCGATCAGCACAACGACCGACTGCGCTTCCAGTGGGAACTGGTGGCCGGCGACGCCGCCCCGCTGGTCGTCGGCACCGACTTCGCCGTGCTGGGTGCCGACCGCCGGCTTCGGAGCGTGACCGGCTTCTTCGACCTGCTGCCCGCGCAATAGGGGGCGGGGCGGCGCCGCCGGCGGCGGTCCGGCGATCGCGGCGATCGTGCAATTGCCGCTTGTGCGACGCGGCGGCGAGGCTGCATGCTGGCGTTCCCGTCAACATGCTGAAAGGAGGTGATCCAGTGTCTCATTGTTCTTGGTGCCGCTGTGTCGATGCGGTCTGGATCTCCGGCTCCGGCTTGGAGTTCCGCGGCCTAAGCGCCAAGGCGCTCGGCATGCGTTGCCTGACAATGTGAAGGCCCCGGGAAACCGGGGCCTTCGTTGTTTCGGAGGAGCGTCCTGCCGCTCAGGCGCCCGCCATGGTGAGGCCCTCGACCCGTATCGTGGGGGCATCGGTGCCGCGGCGGAACACGAGGTCGCTGGCCGGTGTCATGTTGGCGAACATCTCGATCAGGTTGCCGGCGATGGTGATCTCGGCCACCGGCTCGGCGAGCGCGCCGTTGCGGATCATGAAGCCGGCGGCGCCGCGGCTGTAATCGCCGGTCACGCCGTTGATGCCCATGCCGATCAGCTCGGTGACGTAGAGCCCCAGCGTGATGTCGGCCATCAGCGCCTGCGGGGTCAGGCTGCCGGCGGCCATGTAGAGGTTGGAGGGCGAGGGCGATGGCGGACCGCCGGTGCCGCGCGCGGCGTGGCCGGTGGACACCAGGCCAAGCTGGCGGGCGGAGCGGCTGTCGAGCACCCAGCTGGTCAGCACGCCGTCCTCGATGAAGGCGCGCGGCCGGGTCGGCGTGCCCTCGCCGTCGAAGGCGCGGGAGCGCAGGCCGCGCACCCGGCGCGGGTCGTCGTGGATGAACACGCCGGGCGCGAAGATGCGCTCGCCCATGCGGTCCTTCAGGAAAGAGGTGCCGCGCGCGATGCCGCTGCCATTGATCGCGCCGGCGAAGTGGCCGATCAGGCCGCCGGCCACGCGCGGGTCGTAGACCACCGGCAGGCGCGCCGTCGCGGGCCGCACCGGGTTGAGCCGGGCCACCGCCTTTTCACCCGCGCTGCCGGCCGATCAGCGTCGGGTCGTCGAGGTCCGCCAGATGGATCGTCGAATGATAATCGTAGTCGCGCTGCATGTCGGTGCCGCTGCCGGCAACCGCGCTGCCGAGATCGAGTGGCCCGTGCGCGACGTGCGCCCGACGAAGCCGGCGGACGTGACCAGGAGCGCCTCGCTGCGGCTGAAACCCGCCTCGCCGCCCTCGGAGTTGGTGACGCCGGGCACCGCGCGGGCGGCTTCCTCGGCGGTGCGGGCGCGGGCGAGCAGCGCCGCGGCATCCGGCTCGGACGTGGTGTCCTCGAGGTCGAGGTCGATTTGCTCGGGCGGGGCGGCGGTCTCGGCAAGGCCGGCATAGGGGTCTTCCGGCACCACGCGGGCCATCGCCACGGCGCGCTCGGCCAGCGCCTTGAAGCCCGCCGGGATCGAGGCTGGTCGCCGAGACGATCGCCACCTGCTTGCCGAGGAACACGCGCAGGCCGAGGTCCTGACCCTCCGACCGCTCGACATGCTCGGGCTGGCCGTGGCGGCATTCCACCGAAACCGAGGTGCCGCGGATCAGCACCGCGTCGGCGGCATCCGCCCCGGCCGCGCGGGCCTGCGCGATCAGGTCGCCCAGCAGCGTTGTCGGCTCCATCCCGATCAGGCCGCCAGCCGGTCGGCGATCAGGTCGAGCGCGGGCACGCGGTCGGCCGGTCCCAGCGTCGCCAGCGTCGGGGCGGCGCGGAACAGACGCTCGGCGGCGCGCTGACACGTCGGTCGGTGGTGACCGCGTTGAGCTTGGCGACCGTCTCGGCGGTCGGGATGACGCGGCCGAACACCTGCAACTGCCGCGCCAGCTGCTCGCAGCGGCTGCCGGTGCTTTCCAGCGACATCAGCAGCGCGGCCTTCACCTGCGCGCGCGCGCGCGCCAGTTCCGCCTCGGTCACGCCGGTCTGCACCTTGCGCAGCTCCTCCAGCGTGACCGGCACCAGCTCCTCCGCCTCGCTCTCGCCGGTGCCGGCATAGATGCCGAACAGGCCGCCATCCATGAACGGGCGCGGTGAACGAGTAGATCGAATAGACCAGCCCGCGCTTCTCGCGGATCTCCTGGAACAGCCGCGACGACATGCCGCCGCCGAGCAGGGTGGAGAGCAGCAGCGTCGGGTAGTAGTCGGGATCGCCGTAGCCGACCGAGGGGAAGCCCAGCACGATGTGCACCTGGTCGAGGTCGCGGGCCTCGCGGAACTCGCCGCCCGCGTAGCGGCCGGCGCCGACGGCCGGCGGCGGATCGGCCGGCAGGTCGGCGAAATGCGCGCTCACCAGGTCGAGCACGCGCTCGTGCTCCAGGTGCCGGCGGCGGCGACCACGACGTTGCCGGCGGCGTAGTGGCGGCGCATGTAGCCGGTCAGCGCGCTCGCGCGGCATGGCCGCGGATGCTGCTCCTCGGTGCCCAGCACCGGGCGGCCCATCGGCTGGCCGGGATAGGCGGTTTCCTGGAAGTGGTCGAAGATGATGTCGTCCGGCGTGTCGTTGGCCTGGCCGATCTCCTGCAGGATCACGCCGCGCTCGCGCTCCAGCTCCTCGGGCTCGAAGGTGGAGTGGGTCAGGATGTCGCCGATGATGTCGGCGCCGAGCGCCGTGTCCTCCTTCAGCACCTTGACGTAGTAGGCGGTCTGCTCGCGCGCGGTGTAGGCGTTGATGTGGCCGCCGACCGCCTCGATCTCCTCGGCGATCGCGGCGGCGATGCGGCGCTCGGTGCCCTTGAACGCCATGTGTTCGAGGAAATGGGAGACGCCGTTCTCCGCCGCGGTCTCGTTGCGCGTGCCGGTGGCGACATAGGCGCCGAGCGAGACGGTCTCGACGCGGTCCATGCGCTCGGTGACGACGGTCAGGCCGGAGGGCAGGCGGGTGACGCGGATGGCTTCGTTCACGATGGGGATGTTCCTTTGGTGCGGATCGGCCAGTTTATCGGCCCTGCATATGGGGTGCCAATGGGGCTTTCGAGTGCGGCTTCCGGGGTCAGGCGGCGTTGCTCCGGCCAGGGCGCGCACCTGCCGCCTCGCACGGCGCCGAGGTCGTTGGGCAGCACGGTGAAGCGCTCCGGCCGGTCATACAGGTCGGCCAGGCGCGGCGGCAGGGCGGGCGTCCGGCCGGTGGCGCGCTGCATCGCGTCGGGGAACTTCGCCGGATGCGCGGTGGCCATCGCCACCGATCGGCATGCCGTGCGGCACGGCGGCATGTCGGCGCGCGGCGCCGGCGGCGATGCCGATCGCGGTGTGCGGGTCGGCCAGGTAGCCGGTCGCGGCGTGCAGGCGGCGGATCTCGGCCTCGGTTCCCGGCATCGTCGAGCCGAAAGCCGTGGAACAGCGTCGCGCGCCCGCCGCCAGGCGGCATCCGGCACCGCCATGCGGCCGCTGCGCGCGGAAGCCGCAGGATCGGCGGCCTCGGTCGCCTGCGGGTCGCGGTCCAGCAGTTCGAACAGCAGGCGCTCGAAGTTGGAGCTGACCTGGATGTCCATGCTGGGCGACAGGCTGGGCTCCACGCCGCGCGATCGACATGTCGTTGGCGGCGAGGAAGCGGGCCAGGATGTCGTTGCGGTTGGACGCCGACGATCAGGCGGCGCGATCGGCAGGCCCATGCGCCGCGCCACCCAGGCGGCCAGCACGTTGCCGAAATTGCCGGTGGGGACGGCGAACGCGACCTCGCCGGTCCGGCGCGCCGAGGGCCAGCGCGGCGGCGGCGTAGTAGGGGATCTGCGCGGCGATGCGCGCCCAGTTGATCGAGTTGACCGCCGAGAGGTGCATGTCCTGGCGGAACGGCGCGTCGGCGAACATCGCCTTCACCAGGTCCTGGCAGTCGTCGAACGTGCCCTCGATCGCGATGTTGGCGACGTTGGGCGCGCTGCACGGTGGTCATCTGCCGGCGCTGCACCTCGCTGGTGCGGCCATGCGGGTGCAGGATGGCGATGCGGATGCGTTCGCGGCCGGCGCAGGCCTCGATCGCCGCCGAGCCGGTGTCGCCCGAGGTCGCGCCGACGATGGTGACGTGGGCGTCGCGGGCCTGCAGCACGTGGTCGAACAGCCGGCCGAGCAGCTGCATCGCCATGTCCTTGAAGGCGAGCGTCGGGCCGTGGAACAGCTCCTGCACGAACAGGTGCGTGGTCGAGCTGCACCAGCGGGACGATGGCGGGATGGGCGAAGCCGGCATAGGCGTCGCGGCAGAGGGCGGCGAGGGCGGCGGGGGCGATGGCGTCGCCGACGAAGGGCTGGATCAGGCGGGCGGCGAGCTCGGGGTAGGGCAGGCCGCGGAGGGCGCGCCACTCGCCGGCGTCCAGATGCGGCCAGGTTTCGGGCACGATAGAGCCCGCCATCCTCGGCGAGGCCGGCGAGCAGGACGCCGGCGAAATCACGGACGGGCGCCCGCCCGCGGGTGGAGATGTAGCGCATCGGCGGGTTCTAGCCCGGATCGGGCCGGGCAGACAGGCGTGCGGGGCATGGCCCTTGCGCGGCAGGCGGATGTAGGGTGCGCGCCCTGCTGCCGGCCTGGAAAGGATCGCGCCATGCCCGAATACGAGTTCGTCACGGTCGATGTGTTCACCGACCGGCGCTTCGGCGGCAACCCGCTGGCGGTGTTTCCCGATGCGCGCGGCCTGACCGACGTGCAGATGCAGGCCCTGGCGCGCGAGTTCAACCTGTCCGAGACGAGCTTCGTGCTGCCGCCCGACAACCCGCAGCACACCGCCCGCGTCCGCATCTTCACGCCGCGCCACGAACTTCCCTTCGCCGGGCACCCCAATGTCGGCACCGGCACCGTGCTGGGCTGGCGGATGGAGCAGCCGCCCGAGCATCTGGTGTTCGAGGAGATCGCCGGGCTGGTGCGCGTGCACCTGCAGCGCGGTGCCGATGGGGCGATTTCGGGCGCACGGATCGCCGCACCCCATTCGCTGCAGATCGGCTCCACCATCCCGGCGATGACGGTCGCCGACTGTATCGGGCTGCCGGAGGCCGGGATCGCGATGGCGCTGCACGGGCCGGTAGTGGCGTCCGTCGGCGTGCCGTTCGTGATCGCCGAATTGGAGGACGAGGGGCTGCTGGCGGCGGCGGAACCCGATCTGGCCGCGTTCCGCGATGCGGCCGAGCGGTTCCCGGACCTGGCGGGCCGCTTCGCCCTGCTGCTGTACGTGCGGGTCGGCGGCGACGCAACGCGGCTGGCGACGCGGATGTTCGCGCCACTGGGCGGCATCATCGAGGACCCCGCCACCGGCAGCGCCAACGCGGCGCTGGCGGCGCTGCTCACCTCGGTGGCGCCGGGGGAGAATGTCGATCTGCACTACGACATCACCCAGGGCATCGAGATGGGCCGGCCGAGCCGGCTGCTGGCGAGTGCGCGAAAGACCGCCGAAGGCCCGGTGGAGGCCACGATCGCCGGCGACTGCGTGACGGTGATGCGCGGCTGGGCGACGGTTTAGGGCGGCAGCCTCACCCGTCCGCCCGGAAAGATCGGGACGGACGGGCGGGACACCAGGCGCGCGGGGCTACGGCACGCCCTGGACGATCGGCACCGGCACCCAGCGCGTGCCGTTGTCGTTGGCGACCAGCAGGGCGATGTATGGCTCCTTCTTTTCCATCATACCCTTGACCATTCCCACCGCCTCATCGATCGAGGTCACCGGCATGTCGTTCACCGAGGCGATCACCTCCCCGGCGCGCAGTTCGTGATTGTCGGCGATGCTGAACGGTACCACGCTGTTGATCAGCAGCCCGGTCTGGGTGGGCGAGATGCCCCATTTCTGGCGCAGCGCGGGCGTCAGCGGCACGAGGTCGAGCCCCAGATGCGGCGCCTTCATCGCCGCGGCGAGGCTGGTGTCGACCGGCGGGGCCATGATGCCGTTGACGCCGCCGGGGCCAGTGTATTCGACGACCGGCACCGACAGCGTGATCGTCTGGTGACCGCGCCAGACCTGGGCGGGCGCACTTTCGCCGATCTTCGACATGCCGACCGCGCGGGCCAGCGCACGCACGTCGGTGATCGGCGTGTTGTTGAACGTCAGGATGATGTCGCCGCGCTTCAGGCCGGCCTTGGCCGCGATGCTGTCCGGCTTGAGCGACACCACGATCGCCCCGCCCGGATCGTTATGGCCGAACGCGGCGCCGATTTCGTTTGAGACGTCCTGCACCTGCATGTCGACCCAACCGGCCCTGACGGCGTGATACTTGCGCATCTGGTCGAAGATCCAGGCGACGTCATTGGCAGGGATGGCGAAGCTGAGGCCGACCGAGCCGCCGCCGGGAGAGAAGAAAGCGGTGTTGACGCCGACCAGCTTGCCCTCGGCATTGAACAGCGGGCCGCCCGAGTTGCCGTGATTGATGGCGGCGTCGGTCTGGATGTAGTCGTCGAACGGCGTCTCGCTGATGTTGCGGTTGAGCGCACTGACCACGCCGGTGGTGACGGTGCCGCCGAGGCCGAGCGGATTGCCGATGGCGATCACCGCATCGCCGGGCTGCAGCTTGCTGCTGTCACCGAAGGTGACGGCTTCCAGCGGAACCGAGCTGTCCACCTTCAGCAAGGCGAGGTCCATGCGCTTCATCTTGCCGACGAGGTGCGCCTTGAGGAAACGCTGGTCCTGCAGCACCACGGTGATGTCGAAGGCGCCTTCGATGACGTGGCGGTTGGTGACGATGTAGCCCGAGGGATCGACGATGAAGCCCGAGCCCTGCGACTGCTGGTTGACGAAGGCGGCCATGCCCTTGGCGTCGTCGGCCTTCTTCTCGACCGCGGTGCGGACATAGACGCTGACCACGGTGGGCAGCAGCTTGGCGACCAGCGGGCCGTAGCCGGCCGGCGGCGGATCGGCGGCGAAGGCCGGCGACGCGGCGGGCACCGCCGCCAGGGCAAGGGCGAAGGCGAGGCCGGCGGCGTAGGCGCGGGCGGCGAAGCGCGACATGCGTGGTCCCCAGGGTTGTGTTGTTGGCTCACGATTACGTGCGTATCGTAACGGCACGCCGGAAACCGCGCCAGTCGGTTCGCTCAGCCGGGTGCCGCCGGGCGGAGGGCGGCCTCCACATCACGCAGGCTGTCCTTGCCGAAGTAGATCTCCGGCCCGACGAAGAAGGTGGGCGAGCCGAAGGTGCCGCGGGCGACCGAGGCCTGGGTGTTGGCCAGCAGCTCGTCCTTCACGTCCTGGCGCTGCGCAAGCTCGAGCAGCGCCGCGGCGTCGAGCCGGGATTCGGCGAGGGCCGCGCGCAGCACGTCGGGATCGTCCATTTTCTTCGGCTCGGCCCACATGTGGCGGAATATTTCATCCACGTACCGGTCGAACACGCCCAGGCGCTGCGCTGCGACGGCCGCGCGCATCAGCGTCAGCGTGTTCACCGGAAAGAACGGGTTGGGCTGGAAGCGGGTGATGCCGTGCCGGGCGATGAAGCGCTGCGTTTCCAGGCGCGCATAGTCGGGCTTGTTGAGGATGCCGGCCATGCTTTCCGCCGGCGAGCGGTTGTTGGTTAGCTTGAAGACGCCGCCCAGCAGCACCGGGACATAGACGAAAGCGGCGCCGGTCCGCTGCTCGATCCCGGGGATCACCAGATGGCTGAGATAGGCGTTCGGGCTGCCGAAATCGAAGTGGAATTCCGGGCCGGGTGCGGGTGCGGCCATGGCGTTCACCATTTCTCGCCGAAGGGGCGGATTTCCATCTCCGCCGTCCAGGCGTCGCGCGGCTGGCAGTAGAGGGTCCAGTAGGCGTCCGCCACCGCTTCGGGACGCATCAGCCGGTTGGGGTCGAGGCTGTCCAGCGCGGCATCGCCCTCGGTCGAGCGGATGCGCTCGCGCACCCAGGCGGTATCGACGCCGGAGTCGATCACCAGATGGGCGACATGGATGTTGCGCGGGCCAAGTTCGCGGGCGGCACTCTGGGCGACGGCGCGCAGTCCGAACTTGGCCGCGGCGAAGGCGGAGAAGCCGGCGCCGCCGCGCATGCTGGCGGTCGCGCCGGTGAAGAAGATGGCGCCCTGGCCGCGCGGCAGCATCAGCCGGGCCGCTTCCCGCCCGGCGAGGAAGCCGGCGTAGCAGGCCATTTCCCAGACCTTGCGGAATACCCGCTCGGTCGTCTCGGTCAGCGGGAAATTCACGTTGGCGCCGACGTTGAAGATGCAGACTTCAAGCGGTGCGATGCGGTCGGCGTCCTGCAGGAAGCCCGTGATCGCGTCTTCCTGGCGGGCGTCGAGCGAACGGGCGACGATGCGGCCGCCGTCCCGCTCGACCGCCGCCACCAGCGGGGCGAGTTTGTCGCCGTTGCGCCGGCCGGCGACCACGGTGAAGCCCTCGGCGGCGAATTTCCGGGCGATGGCGGCGCCGATGAAGTCGCCGGCGCCGATCACCGCGGCCGTGGCGTGCCTGGGTTGCATTGCGCCCTCCCATCCGGCCCGATGCTGTTCGACCGGGGCCGTTCGACCGATCAGTGCCGCTTCGCGCTGCGGCGTCAAGGGCCGGCGCCAAGCGTCAAGCGCCACAAAGCTGCCGCAACAGATGGACACAGTTGGAAAACCACGCCGGACATGGCGGGGCCTATAGAGGCGTCAGAGCGTCTGTCGGAGGGATACGAGATGATGGCCACCGAAGCGACCAACCGCCCCGAGCTTCTCGATCTGGCGCGCGACCCGCTGGTGCGGCTCGTGATGGCCAGCGACGGCGTCACGGAAGCGGCGTTCGTTGCGGTGATGCAGACCGCGCAGCGGGCGATCGACGCCCGTTCGGCCATCGGACGGCATCGCGACACGGCGGCGCGCCGACCGGGCCGCCGGTTGCGGGTGGTCGCTGTTGGTCATGGCGTGAGGGCGTAGTCCGGGGTGCGGCGAAGCGCGCGACGGCGGGAGGCTGGCCGGCGCCGCCTGCGTGCCGTCCTGGCGGCGGGCGCGTTGCTGCTGATCGGGACGGCCGCGTTGCCGGCGGTGGCGCAGCTGAACGGCGGGCTGGGCAGCGGCGAGCCGGGCGAGGCGCACGCACGCGGCGGCAGCGGCCAGGGACGCCGGCAGGCGGCGCCGACGGTGCCACCGCTGAAGATCCAGCCGGAGGAATGGCCGCGCCTGGATCCAGGCGCCCTGCTTTGCCAGACGAAGGACTCGCTGACCGAGTATCAGGAGGCGCTGGCGGATGCGACCGCGGATGCGCCGCCGAGGCTGCCGACCGGCTGCGCGCGCATCCTGGAGCGCACGCCGGTCAGCATCGTGCAGCGCGACGGCCAGAGCCGCGAGGAGGTCAGGGTGTCCGCCACACCGCAGCGCACCGGCTGGACCAACGCCTGGCTGCCGGACAAGCTGCCATAGAGCGGCGGAAGGCAAGGCGCTGCGCTTTTCCGCCGTACTTCATCGCCCTGGCCCTCGCCTATTCTCCGATGATCGCCTGCTTCACGTCGTAGGCCTGCAGCGCCGCCCAGTGGCGGTCGAGGTCGGCGCGGAACAGGCCGCGGGTGATCCCGTCCACCAGTTTCGGCACGGCCGTCGTCATCGCGTTGATCGAGGAACCCGAGGCGCCGAAGCTCATCGACGAGGCGATGGCGAACAGGTGCATGTCGGCGATCCAGGGCGTGCGGCCGGGCACGCGCTCGGTGAAGGCGTAGTCGTCGGCGAGGTAGGGGAAGCGCGCCAGGCGGTCGTTGCGCTCGGCCTCGGGCGGCGTGTAGCGGTCGGCCCAGGTGGCGATGTTGCAGGCGCAGCGGGCGAGTTCCGCACGCGCGGCGAAATCCATGTCGATGCCGGTGGCGCAGATGACGAAGTCGGTGCGGAACGGGCCGGCGGTGGTGGCAATCGTGATGCCGCCCCCGGGCAGGGCGCTGGCGTCGGTCCAGACGCTGCCCGCGCAGAGGCGGAAATTGGCGTGCCGCGCGCAGCGGTCCCATGTGGCCTGGGGGAAGCCTTCGCGCATCCCGAGGATGCGGCTCATGAACCGCCAGCGCCACGCATCGTCGAGGTCGGACAGATGGCGCAGGAAGCCGGCGAAGGTGAGCCAGCGATAGGGCTGGATGGTCTGCGGCTCGGCGCGCCGGCAATGCAGCGAAACGCTGGCCGCCCCGGCTTCGAGCGCGGTCGCGGCATTGTCGAAGGCTGAGGCGCCGGCGCCGAGCACCGCGACATGCCGGCCGCGAAGCGCCGCGAAGTCGATCGGGTCGGGCGTGTTGGCGCGCAGATGCGCGGGCAGGGCGGCGATGAAGCCGGGCATCCACCAGGCGCCGGTGCCTTCCTGGCCGGTCGCCAGCACCACCTTGCGCGCGTAGCGGAGCGTGTCGCCGCCGTCGCGCCGGCGCAGCGTGACGGCGAGCAGGCCAGCCGCCGGCGCGATGTCAACCACTTCGGTTTCGTTGGATACGGCAACGCCGGTGGCATCACGCACCCAGAGCAGGTATTGCGCCCATAGCTCGCGCGGGATGATCGGCAGCGCATCCCAGTCGTCGCGGCCGAAGCGGGCTTCGTGCCAGGAGCGGTAGGTCAGGCTGGGGATGTTGAGGTCGGGGCCGGTGTAGTCCTTCGGGCTGCGCAGCGTGGGCATCCGCGCATGGGTGCGCCACGGGCCTTCGAAGCGGCGCGGGGCGCGGTCCACCACCAGGATGTTGCGCACCTGCGCGCGCATCAGGCCGAAGGCGATGGCGACCCCGCTCTGGCCGCCGCCGACGATCAGCACATCGAGCGCGGCTGCCGCATCGGGCCCCAGCCGCGGTTCAAGCCAGGGCATCGCGGGGTGGGCGATGCGGGCGAGATCTTCCTGGACCTGGGCGGTGAGGGTGGCGAGTTGGTGTTCAGACACGCGAGCTGGGGCGATAGAAGGGGATGTGCTGGCCGGGGTCGTAGTAGCCGTCATAGAACGCCTTCACATGGGGCAACAGGGCCTTCGACAGCTTGCGGCGCTCCACCTCGTCATCGGCGAGGGCGTGCGAAAGCTCCTCGTGCAGGGTGCGCAGGGCGGCATCGCGGTCGACGCGCGGGAAGCGGCCGTCGGCATAGATCACCGCGCCGTCGCAGATAACGGTGCGCACGCCCGCGGTCTTGGCGCGCTGGATCACCGCGTCGAGCAGCGGCGTTTCCGCATCGAGATAGGGCCACGCGATCTGCTGCCAGTCGAGCAGCACCATGTCGGCGGCCATGCCCGGTGCGAGGGCGCCGATGCGTCCGTCGAAGGGCGTGGTGGCGGCACCCCCGACCGTTGCCATGCGCAGCACCTGGGCGGGCGTCGGCACCTCGCTGTCGGTCATCCCGGGCACGCGGTGGGCGCGCAGCACCATCCGCATTTCCTGCAGCATGTCGCGATCGTCGTTGATGCCGGCTTCGTCCATGCCGATCGCGGTGGTGACGCCGCGGGCTTCGAGCGCGTTCAGCGCCGCGACGCCCGAGCGCAGGCGGAAGTTGGAGGAGCAGTTGTGGCAGACGCAGGTGCCGGTTTCGGCGAGGCGCTCGATATCGGCCTCGTTCAGCCAGGTGCCGTGTCCCAGCGTCATCTGCGGGCCGAGCAGGCCGAAGCGTTCGAGGTAGTCGACGGCCGTGCCGCCGCCGCTGCGCCGGCGGGCGTATTCCTTCTGGTAGGCGGTTTCCACCAGGTGCATGTGCAGCTTGGCGTCGTATTGCGCGGAGGTTTCGGCCAGCCGCGCCAGGGCGGCGTCCGAGCACCAGTGCAGATTGGCCGGTGCAAGCTGGATCTTCGCGCGGCTGCGGCTCTGATAGGTGCCGTGCAGCGAGGCGAACAGCGCGATGTGGTCCTCCAGCGAGAGTTGGAAGCGGTCGTACCAGCGCTGCATCGGGCCGCGCAGATCGGCCGGCAGGCTGGCGGTGAAATCCTCGTCGCGCTGATAGACCAGCCGGTTCTGCTCGCGCACCGCGTAGCAGTAGGAGACGCGCATCCCGACATCGTCATAGGCGCGGAGCAGTTCGCCGGCGCGCGCCTCGACGTCCTTCAGCCCTCCCGGCGCCCAGCCATGGATGTGCTGTACCGTGGTCACGCCGGAGGCGATCATCTCGAACGCCGAATAGAGCGTGTCGAGATAGGGGTTGACGTTGCGCGCCACCATGCGGGTGACGAACCAGAGTTCGAGCGGCATGTCCGGCGAGCCGAGTTGCAGCGGCGTGAGCCCGACATGGTGATGGCCGTTGACGAAGCCGGGCAGGAGGATTTCCTGCCCGGATCCGATCACCGGCACGTCGGGGTGGCGGCGCGCGAGATCGGCATAGGTGCCGATGGCGGCGATGGTGCCGTCTTCCTGCAGCACGGCGCCGTCCGCGACCTCGTTCCAGGAATGGCGGTCGATGACATGCGTGATCATCGTACGGCTGCGGATCAGCGATCGGTTGGGCGCGGTCAAGGTTGGGGTGTCCTTGGCGGTGGGGTGCGCCGCGATCGTAGCGGCATCCGCCGAGCCTGACATGGGGTTTCGGATCGATGTCGGTGAACGCGATCAGGCTGGTGAGGCGTGGCGCCGGCGGCGCATCGTCCCGCGTGGGTGGGGGTCCGGAGTTTCCACCGCATCGACCATCCCGACGGCGCCGTCAGGGTGGATCAACGGACGAAAGGTCGGTGGGGGAGAAAACCGTGCTGGTGTTCTGTTCTTCGAGCAGATCATTCCAGGTAACCGTGGGCAACGCCGTTTTCGTGCATGTGAGATCGACCGTGTTTCCTGCAAGATTGTCGTTGTACGGGACGCCGGTCGTACTGATCATTCGGCTGCCGATGGCGCCGCTGAGATGGTCTGCGCCGTCGGGCCACACGGTGTACTGAAGCCATGTATCGGTATTTCTGGTATGTTCGTGGCGGCCGGGCCACGTCACCATCTGGCCTATTTGTGTCACCGGAGCGAGGCTCGCGTGGCCTCTTTCATAGAACTTGACCCATGGCGTGCCATCGGGCTTGCGAAAGAAGACGGCCTGGGCCCAGGAGCGGACTCCGAACACCGGGTGATCCGGCACGCCGCCCAGCACGATCGTTCCCGTGCATACCCGTTGCAGCATCGTATCAAGGATAGGCGACTTGGCCGGTGCGTTCGTGATCGTGAAAGGGCGCTGGGAAGACACCGGCGTGTAGCCGGCTGCCGCCGGCTGACCGGGCTGGTCGGTCAGGACGTAGTGCAGCCAAAGATTGACATAGGCCGTTTGCTCGCCCGGCGGAAATGGCCGCACCGACGCGCCGCCGAACACCGCGACGCCCGCGGTGTCGAGCCAGCGCGATCCCGAGCTCTGCACCAGATCGATCGTCCAGATCCGGCCGTCCGGGAGGATCACCAAATGGATTTTGACAGTGCCACTCTCATCGCTGTCCGACGCGCGTCTGGGATAGTAGGCATGGGTGTTCCACCATGCCTGCAGCTGCCGCATCACGTCGGGGTGCCCCCGGTTCGCCGGCTCCATCTGGTTCGTGATGCTGAAGTCCTGGCACCATGCGGGGGCATAGCCCGCGGCTACGGGTGCAAGACCGAAAGCAGCAATCAGAGCAGCCGCGCGGGCAGATGAAGCGAGCCACAACCGCATCGGGCAGTCCTCCATCATTTCGATCAGCAAGAGCCTTTTGCTGAAGCGAGGCAAGCGGCAGAAGAATTCGCCGCTGCCGGTTGCATGTCCACGATTTCCGGCATGTCCGACATCTTCCGCCCGAGCAAATTATCCGGCGCGACTATTCCATAATGCGAGTCCGGAGCGGTGTCGTTTATCACAACGCCCTGCGGTTGCATCGGATCAGCCGCCGCTGTCCGCAGGGCGGTAGTGCAGCGTCACCACCACATCAGCCGGATTGGCGGTCGCGCCCGGCGGGAATGGCGGCAGATGGGCGTTGCGAAACACCGCCAGCGCCGCCGCGTCGAGCACGCTCAATCCCGAGCTTTGCACCACTTCGATCGACATCACCTGCCCGTCGGGGGCAATGACGATGCGGACCTTTACATTGCCGCCCTCATTCGTCTGCGACGCTTCCTTGGGATAGAAGGAGTGCTGATCCCACCATTGCTTCAGCTCCCCCATCCAGGCGGCGCCGTTGCTCGCGGCGCTCGCGCGGCTCGCGGCATCTTCGCCGGCCGGCGCGCGTGCAGGCGGCCCCCGCGGGTTGACCGGCGTGCGGGCGACGGCCCGTTTCACGGGCGCCCGCGGCGGCGGGACCTGCGCTTCCGGCGGGGGAATCGGCGGAACCGGCAATGGCTCGGGTGCCGGCACGTCCGGCGGGATTTCAGCTTGCTGGACCGGCGGAGGCGGCGGCACGGGCGGCGGGGGTGCCGGCGTCTCGACATGCTGAACCGGCGGGGGCGGCGGCACGGGCGGCGGGGGTGCCGGTGCCTCGACATGCTGAACCGGCGGGGGCGGCGGCACGGGCGGCGGAGGCGCCGGTGCCTCGACATGCTGAACCGGCGGGGGCGGCGGCACGGGCGGCGGAGGTGCCGGTGCCTCGACATGCTGAACCGGCGGGGGCGGCGGCACGGGCGGCGGAGGTGCCGGCGTCTCGACATGCTGCACCGGCGGGGGCGGCGGCACGGGCGGCGGAGGCGCCGGTGTCTCGACATGCTGCACCGGCGGAGGCGGCGGCGGGGGTGGCGCTATGTCCGCGGGTGGAACCGGTGCGGCGGTTGCCTCGGTCGGGGCGGGTGGCCCCGGTGGCGGTGATGCCGGCCCTTGCGCCACAACGACATCCATCGTGAGCGGCTCCGGTGGCGGCTCGGTCGGTGGCATCATCAGCAAGGCAAGAAACAGGCTCAGATGCAGCGCCAGCGAAAGCAGGACCGGCCACGCCAGCGTGTCGCGGCGGTATGTGCGCGGCACCAGCCGTCGGCTGCCGCCTAGCATCGATCGGACAGGACTGAGCGATGTTTCACCCCAGGATGCACCACCGTGCAAGGTTGACGCGCTGAGCGGAGGGACCGATCCGATCACTATCGGGCATGCTGGTGCTTTACAATCGTCGTGGTAGCGGCCTGTGTCTCTATAGCGCGTTTGTGGAACTGCGGATTTCGTGGTGGCGGCCTCGACATGGCGAACCTCACCGGAATGAACAGACAGGTCGCCATCGTGCTCTACGTGGCGGCGATGGTGGCCGTCATCGTCGGCCTGGATGTGTTGTTTTTCAGAAGCAGGTTCTGGGAACGGCTGATGGCGAATGTCGGCGTCGTTCTGATTTTTACAGCATTCTACTTGCGGTTTCTTGGGCCTCCGTGACGAACCGCCGTCTGCGTTAGGCGGCGTGCTGCTCAGGCGGGCAGCCTTTGCGGGACCGCGTGGCGGGCGACGAGGTCGGGCCAGCGGTCGCGCGGCTGCCAGCCGAGGGCGAGGCGGGCCGGTGCCAGGTCGAACGGGGTGGCGTTCGGCGCCTGTGCGAAAATGTCGGGTTGGGCGAGCGGCGGCTGCGCGCCGAAGGCGGCGGCAATGATCGCGGTGGTGGGCTGCACGCTCATGGTGTCGGCGGCGGTCAGGTAGCAGCGGCAGAGGCCGTCGATCCGGGCGTCCAGTGCCGCGGCGAAGGCGCGGGCGGCGTCGTGCGGGCCGACATAGGCGCGGGTGAGGGGCAGCGGTTCCAGCACCCGCGCGGCGACCGGCGGCACGCCCGGGGGCGGAGGCTGGCCGTCGGCCTCGGCGGCGACATGCGCCCACTCGGCCATCTGGTGCGGAAACGGGATCAGCGCGGGACGCAGGCAGGCGATGCCGAGCCGGCCGCGCGCGGCGAAGCCGGCGGCGAGGGTTTCCACCGCCTGCTTGCTGAGGCCGTAGGCGCCGGTGGGGCGCATCGGATGGTCGATGCCGATGGGCAGCGCCTGCGGCGGCGCGCCGGGACGCAGGCCGAGGGCGGCGACGCTGGAGCACACGACCGCCCGCCGCAGGCCGAGCCGCTCGGCCGTGGCGAGCACATTCCAGGTGCCCATGACGTTGACCTGGTAGAAGTCGTCCTCGCTCGCCGTGCGCGCGCCGTCGATGGCGGCGAGGTGGATCACCGCCTCGCAGTCCGCCATCGCGGCGGCGAGGCCGGCGCGGTCCAGCATGTCCACCAGCACCGTGCGGTGCGCCGGGCAGGCCACGCGATCCAGCGCGACGACGTCGTGGCCGGCGAGGGCCGCGACGACGAAGCCGCCGAGCAGGCCCGAGGCGCCGGTGACGGCGACCCTCATCGTGCGTAGTCCGGCTCCTCCCGGTCCAGCACGCGGCGCCAGGCATCGAGGTGCAGGCGGGCGTCGAGCTTGCCGCTCCAGGGTCCCGACCAGCGGCGGCGGGAGGTATCGGGCAGCTCGCGCAGCTTCCGGCCCGTCGCCATCGCGGTCATCTGGTACATGCAGGTGCGCTCGGCGATGAACAGCTCGTCGAAGGCGTCGTGCACGGTGGGGCCGACCACGGTGACGCCGTGGCCGCCCATCACCAGGATGGTCTTGTCGCCGAGGGCGGCGGCGAGGCGGTCGCCTTCCTCGTTGCTGTCGGCGGGCTTGTCACCGCCTTCGTCGATCGCGACGCGGTCGTTCAGCAGCAGGTTGTTGTGATGCGCCAGCGCCAGATCGGGCTTTTCCAGCAGTGCGAGGGCCGTGAGGTACTGCGGGTGCACGTGCAGTACGCAGACGGCCGCGGGGTTGTGCAGGTGGATGCGGGCGTGGATGTGGAAGGCGACCTTGCGCAGTTCACCCTTGCCGCGCAGCACGCGGCCGTCGAGGTCGCAGACGATCAGGCTGCCGGCGGTGAGTTCCTGGAACAGGTAGCCGCGCGGGTTGATGAGGAACTGCGGCGGATCGTCCGGCCGGCGCGACGGCAGCACCAGGGAGTTGTGGTTGCCGATCTGCTCGTTCCAGCCGTGCCGGGCGGCGACGCGGAATACCGCGGCCATGTCGCAGCGCAGCTGCCATTCCTGCCGCTCGGCTTCGCTGTCGGTCAGGGTATGGACGATCGCGGCCATGGTCCGGCTCCTTCGCAGGGGAGTTGAAGGCTGGCGGTGCGCCGCGGGCGGCGTCAAGCCGGTTTGCGGCTTGACGCATCAAGGGCATGGCACTCAAGTTGCATTTCCAGCGGACAGTGCCGGCAGTTTGGGAGATTTCGTGATGCGACGACCCACCTTGTACGGCCTGATCGCCGGCGCGCTTCTGGCGGCGAGCCCGCTGCTGGCGGGCAGCCGGGCGCTTGCGGCCGAGCCGTTCAAATGCCCCCACACCGGCGGCGACTTCGTCTTCGGGCAGGAGGCGAACGTCAACAGCCTGGATCAGATGACGTCCAGCACGATCTCGACGCGCAACATCGCGATGAACATCTTCGAGACGCTGATGACGCGCGACGAGAACAACAAGCCGATCCTGGATCTGGCGGCCTCGATGGACGAGAGCCCGGATCACATGACCTACACGTTCAAGCTGCGGCCGGGCATCAAGTTCCACAACGGCCAGCCGATGACCTCGGCCGATGTCGCGGCATCCTTCGACCGCTACAGCAAGGTGGGCCTGGCGCGGTCGATCCTGACCAACGTGGATCACTGGGACGCGCCGGATCCGATGACCTTCGTGATCCACATGAAGCGGGTGCAGCCGACCTTCATCGACCAGCTGAGCAGCTTCAGCATCCCGATCGTGATCTTTCCCGCGCGAGGACAAGAACGATCCGCCGCAGCAGCTGCACACCATCGGCACCGGCCCGTGGCAGCTGGTGCAGTTCGTGCCCGGCAGCTTCGTGAAGCTGAAGCGCTATGCGGATTACAAGCCGAACACCAGCTTCACCGAACGCACCGGTTTCGGCGGCTACAAGGTGGCATGCTTCGACACGGTCACCTTCCGCATCGTGACCGAGCCCGGCGCGCGCGTGGCCGGGCTGAAGACCGGCGAGCTGCAGGGCGTGGAGGACGTGCCGGCCAAGTCGGTGCCCGAGCTGAAGAACGACAAGGATATCACGCTGCTGCCGCTGAAGAACTGGTGGATCCAGATCGCGCAGGTGAACACCTCGCAGCCGCCGACGGACAACCTGGATTTCCGCCAGCGCGGTGCAGGCGGCGCTGAACATGGACGACATCATGGATGCCGCGTCGGACGGCAACTACGTGCTGAATGTCGGCTTCCAGTATCCCAACCAGCCCGACTACACCGACGCGGGCAAGGACACCTACAATCTGCACGACCCGGCGCTGGCGAAGAAGTATCTGGCGGCATCGGGCTACAAGGGGCGAGCCGGTGGTGCTGCTGACCGACAAGGACTATCAGCCGATGTACAACTCGGCGCTGGTGATGCAGCAGCAGCTGCAGGCGGTCGGGATCAACGCGCAGCTGAAGGTGACGGACTGGCCGACATCGGTGCAGATGTCGCTGAAGGCCGACAGCGGCTGGAACTTCTTCTTCACCGGCTGGGGCACGCAGCCGGCGCTGGGCGCGCTGGATACGATGCAGTTCCTGGCACCGCCGTCCAGCGACTACATGCCGAAGGACGGCAAGCCCGATCCCCAGCTCGCGCAGGACTGGACCGACATGAACACGCTGCCGACCGCGGCGGGACGGCAGGAGGCCTTTGCCAAGATGCAGAAGCTGATCCTGGACAAGGTCTATGCGCTGCCGTTCGGCTCGTTCACCAAGGTGCAGGCGGTGCGCGCCAACGTGAAGGGGTTCGTGCCGTTCCGCATTCCGCGCGTGTCCAACGTGTGGTTCGCCAACTGATCGTCGCCGCGTGCTGGGGATCATCCTGCGGCGACTTCTGAGCGCCGTGCCGATCCTGCTGATCGTCAGCCTGATCACCTTCGCGATGATCCACCTGATCCCGGGCGATCCGGCGGCGGCGATGGCGGGGCTGAGTGCCACGCCCGAGCAGATCGCCGTGCTGCGCCAGGAACTCGGGCTCGATCAGCCGCTGCTGTCGCAGCTGGTGCACTGGTACTGGGCGCTGCTGCACGGCGACCTTGGCCGCTCGCTGCTGATGGGCCAGCCGGTGGCGCAGGTGACGTTCGAGCGGCTGCCGGTGACGCTGGCGCTGTCGGCCTATGCGCTGGTGCTGACGCTGCTGCTGGGGCTGGCCAGCGGCGTGTTCGCGGCACTTCGGCACAACACCATCGTCGATCAGCGGCGATGATGCTGGCGATGGTCGGCATCTCGATGCCGAATTTCTGGCTCGGGCTGCTGATGATCCTGTTCTTCGCGGTCTGGCTGGGCTGGCTGCCGACCGGCGGCTACATCGCCTTCACCGACGATCCGATCGGCTGGCTGCGCACATCGACCATGCCGGCGATCTCGCTGGCGCTGCTGCAGGTCGGGCTGCTGGCGCGCATCACGCGATCGACGATGCTGGAGGTGCTGCGCCAGGACTATATCCGCACCGCGCGCGCCAAGGGCCTGCCGCACCGGCAGGTGGTGATGAAGCACGCGCTGGCCAACGCGCTGATCCCGATCACCACCGTGGTGGGCATCATCATCAGCCTGCTGATCTCGGGCTCGGTGGTGACCGAGAGCCTGTTCTCGGTGCCCGGGATCGGGCAGCTGCTGACCCAGGCGGTGCTGAACCGCGACTATCCGATGGTGCAGGGCGGGCTGCTGATCGTCACCGCCGTGCTGGTGCTGGTGAACATCCTGGTCGATGTCAGCTACGCGCTGCTCGACCCGCGGGTGCGCTATGAAACCGCCTGAGGGGGCACCAGCAACGGACGAGGCGGGACGGCGACGCGGGCCGGCGATGACCACGCTGGTCCGGTTGCTGCACAACCGGATGTTCGTCAGTGGGCTTATCCTGTTCGGCATCGTGGTGCTGGCGGCGGTGCTGGCGCCGTGGATCGCCGGCGTCGATCCCGACAAGCTGGCGATGCGCGAGCGCTTCGACCCGCCGAGTGCGGCGCACTGGTTCGGCACCGACAATTTCGGCCGCAGCCTGTGGAGCCGGGTGATCTGGGGGGCGCAGCTGTCGGTGGTGATGGGCGTGTCGGTCGTGGCGCTGAACGCGGTGTTCGGCACGCTGATCGGCGCGCTGGCCGGGTATTTCCGCAGTCTGGACAACGTGCTGATGCGCATCAACGACGCGCTGATGGCGTTTCCCGCGATCCTGCTGGCGATCGCCGTCACCGCCATCCTGGGCGCCTCGACCGGCAATGTCGTGATCGCGCTGGCCATCGTCTACATCCCGCGCACCGCGCGCATCGTGCGCGCCAGCGTGATCGTGCTGCGCGAGATGGAGTATGTGCAGGCGGTGGTCGCCGCCGGCGGCGGGCACTGGCGCATCCTGCGCCGCCACATCCTGCCCAACGCGATGGCGCCGCTGATCGTGCAGCTGAGCTTCCTGTTCGCCTACACTGTGCTGTCGGAGGCGACGCTGAGCTTCCTGGGGCTGGGTGCGGTGCCGCCGACGCCGACCTGGGGCAACATCATGGCCGAGGGCCGGCAATACATGACCGACGCGCCCTGGATCATCGGCATCCCGGGCCTGGCGCTGGCGATCACCGTGCTGGGGCTGAACCTGCTGGGCGACGGGTTGCGCGACGTGCTCGATCCCAGGCTGCGCATCCAGCAATGAGCCTGCCGACGCCGCTTCTCGACGTGCGCGGGCTGACCACCGCGTTCCGCACCGCGCGCGGCGAGATCAACGCGATCGAGGATGTCAGCTTCTCGGTCGCGGCGGGCGAAGTGCTGGGCATCGTCGGCGAGAGCGGCAGCGGCAAGAGCGTGACGGCGCTGACCATCATGGGGCTGCTGCCGCAGCCGCCGGCGCGGGTCGCCGCGGGGTCGGTGCATTTCGACGGGCAGGACATCACGCGGCTGCCCGAGGCGGCGATGCGGAAGATCCGCGGCCCCGGCATCGCCATGGTGTTCCAGGAGCCGATGACCCGCCTGAACCCGGTGTTCACCATCGGCGACCAGATCACCGAGACGCTGCGCGCGCATGAGCGGTTGCCGCCGCGCCTGCAGCGGGAGCGGGCGATCGCGATGCTGGACAAGGTCGGCATCCCATCGGCGTCGCGGCGGCTGGACGACTATCCGCACCAGCTTTCCGGCGGGCAGCGTCAGCGCGTGATGATCGCGATCGCGCTGTGCTGCAACCCGCGCCTGCTGATCGCCGACGAGCCGACGACGGCGCTGGACGTCACCATCCAGGCGCAGATCCTGGACCTGCTGCTGGACCTGCGCGACGAGTTCCGCATGGCGGTCATCGTCATCACCCACAACATGGGCGTGGTGGCCGAGACCGCGGACCGGGTGATGGTGATGTATGCCGGCCGGGTGGTCGAGCAGGCCCCGGTCGCCGGCATCTTCGATGCGCCGCTGCATCCCTACACGCGCGGCCTGCTGTCCTGCGTGCCGTCGCTGGAGCAGGAGACCGAGCGCCTGACGGCGATTCCCGGCACGCTGCCCGAGCCGGCGCGCCGCCCGCCCGGCTGCCGCTTCGCGCCGCGCTGCGGGCTGTGCATCGAGGCCTGCACCACGGCGCTGCCGCCGTTGCGCGGGCTGGCGCCGGCGCATGACGTGGCCTGCATCCGCGCGTGAGCGTTGCTGCTGTCGGCGACGGGCGTGACCAAGCATTACGCGCTGCGCGGCGGCGCCTTCCTGCGGCGCGACGTGGGGGCGGTGCGCGCGGTGGACGACGTGTCGCTGGCGATCGAGGCGGGCGAGACGCTGGGGCTGGTGGGCGAGTCGGGCTGCGGCAAATCCACGCTGGGGCGCGTGCTGATCCGCCTTGCCGAGCCGACCGGCGGGCGCATCCTGTTCGATGGCGAGGACATCATCGCCCTGTCCGGGGCGCGGCTGCGCGCGGCGCGGCGCGGGATGCAGATCATCTTCCAGGACCCGTTCGGCGCGCTCAATCCGCGCATGTCGGTTGAAGACATCATCATGGAGCCGCTGCTGATCCACGGCGCGCGCGCCGATGCGGCGACGCGGGCGACGGTGGCGGCGATGCTGGATCGCGTCGGGCTGCCGGCACGGGTGCGCGACCGCTATCCGCACGAGTTCTCCGGCGGCCAGCGCCAGCGCATCGGCATCGCGCGGGCGCTGGTGCTGCATCCGAAATTCGTGGTCTGCGACGAGCCGGTTTCGGCGCTGGACGTGTCGGTGCAGGCGCAGATCGTGAACCTGCTGCAGGATCTGCAGCGGGAGCTGGGGCTGACCTATCTGTTCATCGCGCACGACCTGGGCGTGGTGAAGCACATCTCCACGCGCGTGGCGGTGATGTATCTGGGCCGCATCGTCGAGATCGCGGAGAAGCGGTCGCTGTACGCGGCGCCGCGGCATCCCTACACCCAGGCGCTGATCGCCGCGGTGCCGGTGTCGCATCCGTCGGAGCGCACGGCGGCGCGGGCGCGGCGCACCCGGCTGGCCGGCGACATCCCGAGCGCGCTGCATCCGCCGAGCGGCTGCCGCTTCCACACGCGCTGCCCGCATGCGATGCCGGTGTGCAGCGAACAGGACCCGCCGCTGCGGGAGGTCGCCCCCGGCCACGCCGCCGCCTGCCATTTGCTGACGATGGAGACGAAACCATGACCGAGACCCGTCGCTCCCGCCTGGTGCCCGAGGTGGATTTCGACCGCGACGGGCTGCAGCACGGTTTCGTCCGGCTGTTCCACTCGACGCACGCCTCGGCCTACGGGTTCATTCCGATACCGATCGTGGTGGCGAAGAACGGCAGCGGACCGACCGCGCTGTTCGTGTCCGGCAACCATGGCGACGAGTACGAGGGACAGGTCGCGTTGTGCGAGCTGGCGCGCAGCCTGCGGGCCGAGGACATCGCGGGGCGCGTCATCATCCTGCCGATGGCGAACTTCCCGGCGGCGCTGGCCGGGCGACGGGTTTCGCCGATCGACGATGCCAACCTCAATCGCATCTTTCCGGGCGACCCCGATGGCAGCGTGACGCGGCAGATCGCGTGGTTCATCACGCAGGAGCTGATCCCGCGTGCCGACCTGATCTGCGACCTGCACTCGGGCGGGTCGTCGCTGATGTATGCGCCCTGCGCGCTGGCGACACAGTTCGCCGACGCGGCGCGGACGGCGAAGCTGCGGGAGGCGCTGATCGCGTTCGGCGCGCCGCTGGCCTATCTGGCGGCGCCGGCGCAGGGGCAGGGGGCGGACCAGACGCTGGGCGGTGCAGCGGCGCGGCAGGGCGTGCTGGCGCTCGGCACGGAGTTGGGTGGCGCCGGCATGGTGACGCCGGCGGCGCTGGAGATGGCGCGGCGCGGCCTGCGCAATCTGCTGGTGCATATGGGCATCATGCCGGAGAGCGCGCGGCTGGCGCCGCCGTCGCCGACGCGGCTGCTGGGCGTGGTGCCGGACGGGTTCCTGTATGCGCCGGAGAACGGCGTGTTCGAGCCCTTGGCCGGGCCGGGCGACATGGTGACGGCGGGACAGCCGGCGGGGTGCATCCATTTCCCCGAGACGCCCTGGGCGCCGCCGGTGGCGCTGACGTTCCCGACCGGCGGCTTCGTGCTGTGCAAGCGCGTGCCGGCGCGCACGATGCGCGGCGATTGTCTGTTCGGGGTGGGGGCGGATCTGTGAAGGTGGCCCGGACGTATCCGGTCAGGCCGGCTGGGTGGAGCGGTGGGGGCTGGGGGGCGGCGAACGCTCCATGTCTTTCTTCGCTTCCTCCATCAACCGCTTCTGGTTGCGCTTGACGAACACGAGGGCAGCGATCAGGCCGGCGCCCCCGATGATGGCCAGCGTCACGCCCACCGGGCCGCTGATCCGCTTGGCGGCATCGCCCAGCAGGTAGGCGCCGAAGCCGTAGAGGCAGGTCCAGCAGATCCCGCCGGCGGCGTTCCAGACCAGGAAGCTGCGCCACCCCATCCGGTTCGCACCGGCCAGCAGGGCGGCGAAGGTGCGCAGGAAGGCGACGAAGCGGCCGAAGAAGACGATGCGCCCGCCGTAGCGGTGGAACAGGTAGCGGCCGAGATCGCACCGCTCCTCGGTCAGGCCCAGCCGTTTGCCGAACCGCTTGAGGGCGGGATAGCCGATCCAGCGGCCGATGAAATAGCCAATCTGGTCGCCCGCGATCGCGCCGAGCGCGGCGGCGCCGATCAGCGCCAGGATGCTGAGCTTGTGCGTCGTCGCGGCGTAGATCGCGGCGGCGATCAGCAGGCTTTCGGCGGGCAGCGGCACGCCGAGGCTTTCCAGCATGATGCCGGCGAAGATCGTAACGACACCGTATTCGTGCAGCAGGTGCTGAAGCGCGTGGAGCGAGAAGAACGACACGATCCGATCCCTTCGGCGACGTTACGAATGCGATTGGCCTGCAATGCCGGCGGCCGTCAATGCGTTCCTGGGGCGGGCCCTCACCTTCCCGTCGCCGGAGCGGTGGACGCGGCCCGGGACGGCGGATGGTGGCGATGGCGAGACAGTTGCCGTGCCGGTCCGAAGGCCGGCTACGTGGTTTTCCTAGGCCTATTTTCCTTGCAGCGGACTTTCGTCCCCGGCATCCTGCCGCCCGATGGATACCAACCCTTCACCCCTGCCGAACGACGCCTTCGATCCAGCGGATGAGTCCGCGGGCGATCCGATGTGCGACGCCATGGGCGACGCCATGGGCGACGCCACGCGCGATCCGGCACGCCTGCTCGGCGCCGAGGTCGTGGCGCGGCATGAGGCGCGGGTGGCGCTGCTCGGCCGCCTCGCCGCCTATGGCGAGAGGCTGGTCGAGAAGGCGATGCAGCAGGCCGAGGACGCCACCTGGCTGCGCGCCGAGGGCATGGCGATCTTCGAGAGCCTGATCAAGGCCATCCGCACCACCGTCGCCGTGCAGGCCACCCTCGACGAGCGGTTCGAGGCCATGCTCCGCCGCGCCGCCAGGCCCGCCCCCGAGCCTGCCGGCGACCGGGGCCGCGATGCCGGTGGCCGCGCGGCAGGGCCGCGCCCGGCCGGCGTGTTCGATCCCGGCGCGCGGGGGCCGATGGCGCCCGCCGCCCCGCGCGATCCGGCGGCGCGGCGCGCCATGCAGCGCGACAAGGAGCGGGTGCGCGTCACCGTCGAGGGCGCGATCGACCAGGACGCGCTGCAGCGCGACGCCGATCCGCGCTATGCCGCCCGGCTGCGCCGCGAGCTCTATGCGGTGCTCGCCGACCCCTCGATCGAGCAGGAACTGGCCAACCGGCCGATCGGCCATGTCATCGCCGAGATCTGCCAGGTCTTCGGCATCCGGGTGGACCTCGACGCCTTCACCGACGAGGAGATCGGCTACGCGGAAGTGGCCAAGGCGCTGGGGCTGCCGAGCGAGGCGGAGCAGCTGGCGGCCTATGCCGGCATGCCCAAGCTGCCGACCGGGGTGATCGGAACCCCCGGCGTCCCCACCGCCGCCGCCGCGCGGCAGGCCTGGCTGGAGCAGCAGGAGGCGCTGAAGCGCAAACCGCCCGACTGAGCGCGGCGTCGGGTTCCGTTCTTCGTCATTCCCACCGTTTTTTCATCGCCTGCCGCAGCCCCCACGCCCCTCTCCCGCAACCGGGAGAGGGCGCGCGGGGGCGTTTCTGCGTGGCCGGGTTCTTCAGGCTGGATCGGGACGCGCCTCGCCCTTTCCCGCGCGGGAGAGGGCGGGGGCGGCGCCTAGTTCCTCGGCGGCCTTGACCCGCCAGCTTGCCCATAGGCAGCCCAGGCTGAGCAGCGTCACCGCCGCGAGGTAGAGCCCTGGAGCGGCGCGGTTGCCCGATGCGGCGATCAGGGCGGCGACCACCAGCGGCGTGATGCCGCCGAACACCAGTTGCGCCAGCACATAGGCGATCGAGATGCCGGTGGTGCGCCGCCGCGTCGGGAACAGCTCGGCCAGGAAGGCCGGCACCGTGGCGTAGTAGCCGCAATAGAACACCAGGGCGACGATGACCTGGATCAGGATCAGCGTGGCGAGCGTCGGGCTGGCCAGCACCCACAGGAACAGCGGGTAGATCAGCAGCAGTCCCAACGTGCCGAACAGGCCCATCACCGTGAACCGGCCGTAGCGGTCCGACAGGTGGCCGAACACCGGCGGGAAGATGACGTTCACCACGCCCGCCGCCATGGTGCCGATCAGCGCCGTGGCCGGCCCCATGTGCAGCTGGGTCGCGGCGAAGGTCGGCATGTAGTTGATCGTGTAGCTGCCCGCCGCCCCGGCGGCGACCACGCCGGCCCCCAGCAGCACGCGCAGCTTGTCCTCGGCGGCGACCTCGGCGACCGGGTGGCGCGCCATCGCGGTGGCGAGGAACTCCGGCGTCTCCTCGGCGCGGCTGCGGATATACCAGGCGGCCGGGCCGATCAGCAGGCCGAACAGGAACGGCACCCGCCAGCCCCAGGCCGCGACCTGCTCGGGCGTCAGCAGGGCATTGATGGCATAGGCCGAGGTGGCGGCGAGAAACACCGCGAGCCCCGAGGCGGACCATTGCAGGCTGGCATAGAAGCCGCGCCGCGCCGGGTCCTGCTCGGCCAGCAGCGCGGTGGCGCTGCCGAACTCCCCGCCCGCCGAGAAGCCCTGCAGCAGGCGGGCCAGCATCATCAGCAGCGGTGCGGCGAGGCCGATCGCGGAATAGGGCGGCAGCGCGCCGGTCAGCAGCGTGCCGGCCATCATCAGCCCGGCCGAGAGGATCAGTGCGGGCTTGCGTCCGGCGCGGTCCGCGTAGGCGCCGATCACCACCGCGCCGATGGGGCGCACCAGCCAGGCCAGCGCGAAGGTGCCCAGGCTGAGCAGCAGCGACACCGAATGATCGGCGGTCGGAAAGAACTGCTTGGCCAGCACCACGGCGAACATCGCGTAGACGATGAGATCGAACCATTCGAGCACCGCGCCAATCGTCGCGCCGGCCACGGTGCGGATCTGTGCGCGGGTGATCGGGCGGGGATGCGGCGCGGCCGGGGCCGCGGTCGGGGAGGGAATTGCCAAGGCGAGGACTCCGGATGCCGCGCGGTGGAAGGTTCGGGGCGGGCCGCGATCAGAATGGCGGCGGCGCGGGCGTGCAAGCGATTTATGACCGATCGGTAATGCCCGGCGCCGGCCGCGGCCCGGGCGCCGACGTTGCGGATCACCAAAGATGCAGTCGGTGCCGGCATGTTTGCCGCGCGGGCAAGGAGCCGCGTGGACGATTGACGGCTTGACGCCCCCGCCGGGCGGGTGGAAAGAGGACGCGGAAGGATACCCCCCTTTGCGCGTTTCGACGTCGATCGAGCCCGGACTGCGAGCCCTGCCGCGCAGCTTCGGCGGAGTGGAGCGTGGCGACCTTGCCGTGCTGGGTGCGGTGGTGGCCGCGGCGGCGGTGGCGTGGTTCCTGAGCGCCACCTATCCGGCGGCGCTGCCGCCCTGGGCGCCGTGGGAATTTTCCTGGACGCAGTTCATCGCCATCGTGCTGGCGGTGGCGTGGTACGTGCGCGGCGTGCTGCTGCTGGAGGAGGCGGAGCGGCCGGCGCTGTGGCGGCAGGCGCTGTTCCTGCTGGGCATGGGCGGCGATCTACACCGTGCTGCTGACGCATTTCGAATACATCGCGCAGCACATGTTCTTCCTGAACCGGGTGCAGCATCTGGTGATGCACCATCTCGGCCCGTTCCTGGTCGCGCTGGCCTGGCCGGGCAAGCCGCTGCTGCGCGGCATGCCGGCGCCGCTGCGCCGGCTGCTGCAGAGCCGGGCGGTCGGCCGGCTGATGCGCGTCGTGCAGTATCCGCTGGTCGCCGGCTTGCTGTTCGTCGGGTTGATCTATTTCTGGCTGATCCCGGCGGTGCATTTCCGCGCGATGATCGACCCCACGCTGTACGACGTGATGAACTGGACGCATGGTGGTCGACGGGCTGCTGTTCTGGTGCCTCGTGCTGGACCCGCGGCCCGCGCCGCCCGCGCTTCATCGGCTATGCCGCGCGCCTGCTGGTGACCGTGCTGGTGATGTTCCCGCAGATCCTGCTGGGCTCCTGGATCACCTTCAGCACGACGTCGCTGTATGCATACTACGATCTGTGCGGACGGCTGTTTCCCAGCATCGGCGCACTGCTGGACCAGCATATCGGCGGCATCATCCTGTGGATGCCGAGTGCGATGATGAGTTCGGCGGCATTCATGCTCACCCTGAACAACCTGCGACTGCACGAGGACGCCATGGCCGTGACCGAGACCGATCCCGCCGCCCTTCGCATGGCCGCGATGGCCAGCCGCTGGACGGGGCGCTAGGCGATGCGGCGGGCATGCGGGCTGCTGCTGCCGGCCGCCTTGCTGGGCGCGGCGTTGTTGCTGGCGGGACCGGCGCGGGCGGACGAAGCGGGCGTCACGATCACCCAGCCCTGGATGCGGCTGCTGATCCGTGCGCGCCCCGCCGCCGGTTACTTCACGCTGCAGAACGCCACGGCGACTCCGCGCCAGCTGACCGGCGCCAGTTCCCCCGCCTGCGGCGCAGCTGATGCTGCACCAGAGCATGCAGAAGGGCGGCCAGGAGCTGATGATGATGGTCAAGCAGGTGACGGTGCCGGCGCATGGCGCGGTCAGCTTCTCGCCAGGCGGCTACCATCTGATGTGCATGCAGCCGCGGCGAGGCGGTGGCGGTCGGGAAGAGCGTCCCGGTGACGCTGACCTTCGCCGATGGCGGCACGCTGCAGGCCGACTTCCCGGTGCGGGGAGCGGGCGGCAAATGATCGCGCCGCCGCAACGGTCATCGCGGCGGGGGCTGACCCGGCGGCGGCTGGCCGGCGGCGCCCTGCTCGGGCCGGTGGCGCTGGGTCTGGCGGCGCTGGGCCTGGAGGCGGCGGCGCTTCGGCCCGGCATCGCCCGCGCCGATGATGGCTGGCACAACATCGACGTCTCCGGCTCCTCGCCCCGGCTGGAGTTGGCGATGACGCGCGCGACCGACGGCAAGCCGGTGACGCAGGCCGACTTCAAGGGCCGACGTGGTGCTGCTGTATTTCGGCTACACCTACTGCCCGGATGTCTGCCCGCTGACGCTGGCGAACCTGGACACGGTGCTCGACAAGCTTGGCAAGCCGGATGCGGCGAAGGTGCGGGTGCTGTTCGTCACCGTCGATCCCGACCGCGACACGCTGCCGATCCTGAAGCAGTACACCGCGGCGTTCGGCCCGCAGATCGTCGGACTGCGCGGCAGCCAGGACGCGCTGACCGCGCTGGCGCGGCGCTACCGCATCGCCTACTCGGTCACCAAGCCGTCGGACGGGCATCCGTACGAGGTGACGCACAGCTCGGCGATCTACGTCTTCGACGCGCACCGGCGCGGCGCGGCTGCTGATCCCCTCGATGGCCTCGCAGAAGCCCGACATCGAGGGCACCGTGGCCGATTTGCGCCGGCTGGTCGCGGGCAGCCCCGCACCCGGGCTGATGACGCATGTGATGCAGATGCTGCGCGGCCTGGTCTGAGCGCAACCGCCGGCCGCGCCGTTTGGCGTGGACGCGCGGCGTGCTGCACGGCAGCATGGCGGCCCATGAGCCACGCCCAAGCCTGTCGCCGCTGACCATGGACGCCGCCATTCACGAGGCCGGGGAGGCGCTGGCGCAGCGCGTCGCCGCCGATCTGGCGTGCCTCGGCCTGCCGCCCGCCAACTGGCCGGCGCAGGTGGCGGGGCCGGACGGGCGCCCGATGACCGATGTGCTGGTGATCGGTGCCGGAATGTGCGGCATCGCGGCGGCGGCGGCGCTGATCTTCAAGGGCGTGCGCAACGTCGCCGTGATCGACGCGAACCCGGACGGCCGGGAAGGGCCCTGGGTGACGTATGCGCGGATGCAGACGCTGCGCTCGCCCAAGCATCTGCCGGGGCCGGCGCTGGGCATCCCGTCGCTGACGTTCCGCGCCTGGTACGAGGCGACGCGCGGCCGAGCGGCGTGGGAGGCGCTGTACAAGATCCCCAATGACGTCTGGCAGGACTACCTGACCTGGCTGAAGCATGTGCTGGCGCTGCCGGTGCGCAACGGCGTGGCCGCGCTGCGGCTGCTGCCGGCGCCCGGGCATGTCGGCGTGATGCTGTCCGACGGCGCGACGGTGCATGCCCGGCGCGTGGTGGTGGCGACGGGGCGCGGGGGCACCGGCGGGCCGCACGTCCCGGACTGGGTTTCGCCCGCGCTGTGGCCGGACCGGGCCGCGCATACCGCCGAGCCGATCGACTTCGCCCGGCTGCGCGGTGCGCGGGTGGCGGTGATCGGCGGCGGCGCCTCGGCGTGGGACAACGCCGCGACCGCACTCGAGGCGGGGGCCGCGAGGGTGGACCAGTATGTCCGCCGCCCGGTGCTGCCGCAGGTCAACAAGGGCCGCGGCTCGGCCACGCCGGGGTATTTCGAGGGTTGGGGCGCGCTCGATCCCGAGCAGCGCTGGGCGCTGTTCGCCTACATGCACGAAGTGCAGGCGCCGCCGCCGCACGAGACGGTGCTGCGCACCATCCGCCATGCCGGCTTCACGCTGCATCTTGGCACCCCGGTCCTGGGCGTGCGGCGGCAGGAGGGGGCGGTGGCGCTGGACCTGCCCGGCGGGGCGGCCCGGGCGGATTTCGTCATTCTGGGCACCGGCTTCCGGATCGACCTTGCCGGAGACGCCTTGCTCGGGTCGCTGGCGCCGGCGGTCGCCACCTGGGCCGACCGCTATGAGCCGCCGGAGGGGCTGCGGCGCCCCGACCTCGGCCGCTTTCCCTGGCTGGACGGCGGGTTCGAGCTGACCGAGCGCGCCGCGGGCACTTGCATCGGGTTGCAGCGCATCCATCTGTTCAACCATGCCGCGACGCTCAGCCTGGGGGCGATCGCTTCCGACATACCGGGCGTGAACGCGGGTGCGGAGCGATTGGCGGCACGGATCGTGCGCCACCTGTTCCGCGAGGATTACGCGGACATCCGCGACCGGCTGGTGGCCTTCGCCGAGCCGGAATTGATCGACACGCCGTATTTTGCACTGAAATCAGCCGATTGAGACGCCCGTGCTGAGCCAGCAACGGCTTGCATGGCAGGTTTGTCGCCCTCTTGGAATGGCAGCTTGACTGCCCAAGTTGTTGCGGCGCACAATTTTGGTGCACTGCAATATCGGGAGTAAGACCTGTGCCCATGACCCAGAGTATCTCCACCGCCCGCCCGATGACGCCGGTGAGCGCCGTGATCGGTCGGCTGGTGGCGAAGTTCGATGGCTGGATGATGCAGCGGCGTGAGCGCGCCGAACTCGTGCGCACGCTGCGCATGATGGGCGAGCGCGATCTGCGCGACCTTGGCATCAGCCGTGCCGACTTCCCGGCGATCGTCGAGGGCGTCTACCGCCGCTGACCGCTGCCTGGCCACCCGCTTGACCACTGGCGCCGGGCCGCCCGACCCCAAAAGGGGGTCCGGCGGTCCAGCGCCGGGTCACCGCCCGGACGGCCCGAGCGGCAGGGTCGGGCGCCCTATTCCTTCGGCTCGATCGGCAGCGTCGCGATGCTGCTCCAGGCGATCGGCGCTCCGGCCCCCTCGGCCGCGGCCTCGGCCGGCAGCGCGGTGTTCCAGTGCACCGCCAGGAACCGCCGTCCGGTTATTCCCGACGCGGCGTCCGATACCAGATGCAGCAGCGGCGGCACCATGACCGGCGGCTGCAGCATCGCTTCCCGGTTGGCGCCGGATTCGGGGGGCACGATATCGGTGTTGGTGGTGCCCCCGGGCACCAGCACGTTCACCGTGATGCCGGTGCCCGCAAGTTCCCCCGCCATCACCGCCGCCGCCGCCTCGGCGCTGGCCTTGGTGGGGCCGTAGGGCAGGTAGCCGGGCCGCAGCATGGTGCCGAGGCTGGTGGTGACGGTGACGATCCGGCCCCATCGGTTGGCCAGCATGTGCGGCACCACGGCGCGGGCCAACAGGAAGGGCGCGGTCGCGTTGACTTCCAGAAAGAGGCGCCACGTCTCGGGCGTCACTTCCCAGAAGCGGATCGGCTGGTCGCGATAGGCGCGACGGATCAGGCCCTGGCCGATGCCGGCGTTGTTCACCAGGATGTCCACGCGACCGAAGCGCCGCATGACCGCGGCGACGGCTTCCTCGGCCGCGCCCGGCCGGGCGAGGTCGGCTGTCATCTTCTCCAGCGTGCCGGCGCCCTGCGTGCCGTCGGCGCTCATCGCGGCGAGCGGCTCGGGATCCTTGTCGAGGGCGGCGACGTCGATCCCGGCCTCCAGCAATCCCAGCGCCATCGCCCGCCCGATGCCGCGGGCCGCCCCGGTGACGATCGCCACCCGCCTTGCGTCTGCCATGGCCGTTTCCTCTTGTCGTTATTGGTTCGCATTGGTTGGCACGTTGCCGTAGATTATGGTCCGTTTCAGAGTTGTGCAGAAGGACGGCGCCGATGACGGACATCCCGCCAGGGCTCGAGGGTCTGCCCATCGTGGTTGAGCTGGAAGGCGGCACCGAGGCGGAGGCCGCCGCGCTGCGCAAGCTGTTCGACGGCGAGGACGAGGACGTCGTGTTCTCCCACGCCTTCGGCGGGATCGACACCGTCTCGATCATAACGGCCATCGGCAAGGCGACGATCGGCAAGCTGATCGACTACTTCGCCAAATCCAAGACCGACGCCAGCAAAACGAAGTTCAAGATCGGCAAGGCGACGCTGCAGGTCGATGGCTTCAGCCCGCAGGACCTCGAGACGTTCCTCGCCTCCGACGGTTTTCAGAAGGCCGTCCAAGCCGTCCGGGCGTGATGAAGATCCCGGCGGCGATAGAGCGCACGATCCGACTCGACCGGCCGTTCGCGAAGTTCATCGCGGTTTCACACACCAGCGATTTCATGCTGCCGGAGGCCGAGATCGGCGAGGGGTTCTTCACCGCCAATCTCTACGACGAGCGTATCGACGCCAACATGATCGTCACCGGCCGCGGGCGGGTGATGATCCAGAACACCTACATCGCCTCGTTCGCCTATAATCTGTTCCTGTGCTGGCTGCACGCGCATCGCAGCCCGGCGGCCGCGCCGATGCTCGACGCACTGCTGGCGCACAACTTCAAGAAGTTCTACGCCGAACAGGCCTATCGCCGCGTCAACTGCATCCCCTCGCGCGCACTGCTGCTGGAAACGCTGCTGTTCGAGCAGGCGATGATGGTGCCGGTGTTCGCCGCGAAGGAGGCCGACCCGAAGCTGGCCGCCGACGCCGATGCCGCCGCAGGGCTGATGTCCTTCGCGCTGTCGATGCACGAGCTCGGGCACTACTACATGGAAACGAAGCCGGCGCAGTGGAACGAGCTGACGCAGGCCGAACCGGACACGATCGGCGCGCTTTACGCGACCGTCGTCGCGAAGCATCCGGGCGCGTTCGTGCTGGAGTTCCAGTGCGACGCCTATGCCGTCATCGGCTGCCTGCGCCAGTATGGCGGCCGCGTTGGCGAGGCGTTCGCATTGCGTGCCATCGCCTTTGCCTTCGCAGCCTATTCGGCAATGTACACAGCCGCGGCGTCGGCCACGGCGACAGCGGCGCTGTGGGCCGCGGGGCCGGCCGAGCGTGTCGATTTCACCGACATAGCCCCCATGCCGCATGTCGATCACGACACCAAGTGGGAGATCGACGGGCAGTTCCTGAATCGCGCGCGGCTGGTCGGCCAGCTGTGCGAGCGACTGGCATCGAAGCGCGGCATCACGCTGTTCGGCGCCGACGATCCGTTCCCGCTTCCCGCGACGATCCTGACCGACCTGATGGGCTATGTCGGCCGCGTCTTCGATTCGCTCGACGACAATGCGCGCCGTATGTCCAATCTCGTTGCGCAGTCGCTGCACGGCCACGACGAGGGGATGGAATACCTCTATCTCCGTTCCAAGGTGTTCACCACCAATCGGCCCGGGCCGCTGAAGGTGTAGCTTGCCCTACCCCGCCTGCGGCAGCCAGACGCTGACGGTGGTCCCGACACCCTCCTCGCTCTCGATCATCAGCTGCCCGCGATGGCGGTTGACCACATGCTTGACGATGGCGAGGCCGAGCCCGGTGCCGCCCGCGGCACGCGAGCGGCCGGTATCGACGCGGTAGAAGCGCTCGGTCAGGCGCGGCAGGTGCTGGCGCGGAATGCCGGGGCCCTGGTCGGCCACGGTCAGCACCACGCCGGGGCGCGACGGCCAGCGGCGGTCCGCCGGTGCCTCACCGGGCCCCTGTCGCGGTGCGCGTGCCGCCCCCAGCCGCACGGTGCCGCCCTCGCGGCCGTATTTGACCGCATTCTCCACGAGGTTCTGCACGACCTGAGCCAACTGGTCCGAGTCGCCCGTCACCGCCGGCAGATCGGGCGCCATGGCGAGGTCCAGCGTAACCCGGCGCGCCGCCAGCCGCGGTTCGAACCCGGCCATCAGGCGCGGCAGCAGCAGCCCCAGATCGACCACCGCCGAGGGCGGCTGATGCTCGATCAGCTCGATGCGCGACAGGCTGAGCAGGTCGTCGATCAGCCGGTTCATCCGCGCCGCCTGCTCGGCCATGATCGCCAGGAAACGCTGTTGCGCCGGCACGTCGTCGGCGGCCGGACCACGCAGCGTGTCGATGAAGCCGATCAGCGAGGCGAGCGGCGTGCGCAACTCGTGGCTGGCGTTGGCGACGAAGTCGGCGCGCATCCGCTCGACCGCGCGCTCGCGGGTGCGGTCGGCCAGCACCACGAGTACCCGCCCGCCATCGACAAGCGGCGGGTCCATCGGGATGACCCGGGCATCGACCTCGCGCGGGACGGGAACCGGCAGAACCAGCTCGGCGGTCTGCGCCTCGTCGCGCGACAGTGCGCGGTCGATCGCGCCGCGCAGGCCGGGATGGCGCAGCACCGCCTGCATCTCGGTGCCGAACGTGCTGCGCGCCATGGCGTTGGCGCGGCGCACCGCGTGGTCGGCACCCAGCAGTACTACCGGGTCGGGGAGCCGCTCGACGATTGCCTCATCGGCCCGGCGCTGGCGTTCGGCCAGGTCGACGCGTTGCGCTGCCATCCGCGTCAGCCGCTCGATCTCCCGGACGATGCGCTCGATGCTCGGCATGACGGGCTGTTCGCTCACCGGGACGGGCGGATCGGCGACGGCGCCGCGCGCCGCCTCGGCCAGCACCGCCACGTCACGCGCCCAGAGCAGCGCGACACCGAGCGAGACCAGCACGACGACGCCCGCCCCGAGAAGCGCCGCGCCGGGACCGGCCGATCCGCTGGCCGCCATGACCAGCAGCACGGCCACCGGTGCTGCCGCGATCATCAACAGGGCCGGCAGCACAGCGGCGGCCCGCATCGCGTCCTAGACGCCCGGCGCGCTCGGCGACGCGGGTGCCGGCTCGATCATCTGCGGGCCACCGCGCTGGATCTCGAACACCGCCAGGCCCCGCCGCACATGTCCGTCCGGCGAGAGGATCAGCAGCCCGTCGGATCCGGCGAAGCCCTGCGGCTGGGTGAGCGCCGCCACGGATACGCCTTCCCGCGTGTCGAGCGCACGGGCGATCGCCGCGGCATCGAACGCGAGGTCGGCCACCGGCGGCGCGCTGCTGCCGTATTTCGCCGTATAGGACTGGTCGAAGGCGGTTCGCGCCGCCGGGTCGGGCGCGGCGTACCAGGCGCCGGGAAACTGTCCCGAGCCGCTGCCCGGCAGGCTCCATTGCGCCGGCCCCAGCACGCGTACGGCGCTCGGGTAGATGTCGTAATACGGCAGCAGCGACGCGATCTCGGCCAGCGGTGTGCCGGTATCGGCCAGCAGCAACGCATCGAAGGGCGGCGGCGGGATCGGCTGACGCGCCAGGTCCTGGGCCTGCCTGCGGCCCTCCGGCGTGTCGAGCGCCCGCGCCGCGCGGATCTGCGCTTCGAGCGGACCGCGGCGGTTGGCGTAACCGGAGATGTCGCGTGCCGCGGAATTGATCGCTGCCATGCCGGCGCCGTAGTAGCGCACGGTGGCGTTCGTCACGGCCTGCTGCAGCGCGTTGCCCATGGCGTGGCCGAAATCGCTGTCGGGCAGCAGCCCGGCGAAGTTCGACTTGCCCTGGTCCTGCGCGGCCGCGACCAGCCGGCGGACCTGCTGGACGGGGGTTATGCCAAGCGGCCACACGCCTGGCTGTGCCTGGGCCGGATCGTTGGTGAAGGCCAGCACCGGCACGCCCGCGCCGTGCGCGATGGGGGCGACCGCGGCGGTTTCGCCCGAGGTCAGCGGACCCAGGATCAGCACGGCACCCGCCGCGATGGCGGTGTGGGCAGCGGTGGCCGCACCCTGCGGCGTGCCGCCGGTGTCGTAGACGTTCAGGATGGGGCCGCCCGGTGCGGCGAGGGCCAGCTGGGCCGCGTTGCGCATCGCCTGGCCGATATCGGCGAAGCTGCCGGTCAGGGGCAGCAGGATCGCCACCGGGCGCGCGCCGCCCGCACCGCCGCCGCCGGCCAGCGGCATCGCCACAGGTCCGCCATAGTATGGCGCGCCGCCGACACCCACGCCGGCGCAGGACGCCAGTGCTAGGCTGGCCGCCAGGAGTACGAATGCCCGACGAAGCATGCGCTGATATCCCCCCGCAAGAAGCCTTCCCCGACCACGCCGGTGTGGCCCCGCAACCCGGTCTTGTGCTGGTTTCCACCCCGATCGGCAACCTTGGCGACATGACACCGCGCGGGCGCGCTGCGCTGGCGGCGGCCGACCTGGTGCTGGCCGAGGACACCCGCCACACCGCCCGGCTGCTGTCCGGACTCGGCATCGCGGCGAAGGTGCAGGCGCTGCACGACCATAACGAGGACGCCCGCATCCCCGGGCTGCTCGACCTGCTGCGCCAGGGCAGGCGGATCGCCCTGGTGTCCGATGCCGGGACGCCGCTGGTCTCCGACCCCGGCTACCGGCTGGTGCGCGCCGCCATCGCCGCCGGGTTGCCGGTCGGCGCCGCACCCGGAGCGAATGCCGCGCTGACCGCCCTGGTGCTGTCGGGTCTGCCGCCGCAGCCTTTCCTGTTCCTGGGCTTTCCGCCGCCGCGTTCGGCGGCCCGGCGCGCTGCGTTCGGCCGGCTGCGCGCCGCCGAACGGGCCGGCTTGGCTGCCACGCTGATCTGGCACGAGGCGCCGCACCGCTTGGTCGAGACACTGGCGGACATCGACGCCGCGTTCGGCGCGCGTCCGGCGGCGGTGGCGCGCGAACTTACCAAACGGTTCGAGGAGGTACGGCGCGGGACGGCCGCCGACCTTGCCGCGCATTTCGCCGCGACCGCGCCGCGCGGCGAGATCACGCTGCTGCTCGGGCCGCCCGAGGCCGACGACCCCGAGGACCTGGACGGCAGGCTGGCCGAGGCGCTGGCGGCGCACAGCGTGAAGGATGCCGCCGCCCTGGTCGCCGCCGCCACCGGGCTGCCGCGCAAGCTGGTCTATGCCCGCGCGCTGGCGCTCAGCGCACCGCGCTGAGCGGGGCCGGGGCGCCTGTTCGCAGATGTTGGGCGCGTGATACAACGCCGCCCTTGCCGCAGGGGTCCGTCGCCTTGGCCATTGCCGAAACCGCCGCCAAGCTGCGCTCCCACCACAACCTTCCCCGGCCGGACTTCGAGTGCGTCAGCCTGCTGCTTCAGGGCGGCGGTGCGCTGGGGTCGTACCAGGGCGGCGTCTATCAGGCGCTGGCCGAGGCCAACATCCATCCCGACTGGGTCGCCGGCATCTCGATCGGCGCTATCAACGCGGCGCTCATCGCCGGCAACGCCCCGGAAAATCGCGTCGACCGCCTGCGCAGCTTCTGGGAGCGGGTCACGTCCGCGCCGCTTGGTCTCGGCCATGTGCCGCCCGACCTGATCAGGGGCGACTGGGCTCACGGTCTGGTCAACCAGGTGTCCGCCTACGGGGCCCTGGTGGCCGGTGCGCCGCAGTTCTTCGTGCCGCGGTTTCCGCCGCCCTTCCTGCAACCGCCCGGCAGCCCCGAGGCGACGAGTTTCTACGACGTCCGGCCGCTGCGCGCGACGCTGGAGGAGCTGGTGGACTTCGACCGCATCAACGCCAGGGTGACGCGCTTCTCGGTCGGCGCGGTGAATGTGCGGAGCGGCAATTTCGCCTATTTCGACAACACCCTCGACACCATCACGCCGCTGCACGTGATGGCCAGCGGCGCCCTGCCGCCCGGTTTCCCCGCGGTGGAGATCGAGGGTGAGCAATACTGGGACGGCGGGCTGGTCTCCAACACGCCGCTGCAATGGGTGCTCGGCCAGACGCCGAGGCGGGACACGCTGGCATTCCAGATCGACCTGTGGAGCGCGCGGGGGGAGTTCCCGCGCAACCTGACGGACACGGCGGTCCGGCAGAAGGAGATCCAGTTCTCCAGCCGCACCCGTGCCGCCACCGACGAATTCCGCCGTCGCCAGGCGGTCCGCCGTGCCGCCTTCAAGCTTCTGCAAGGCCTGCCCGATACGCTGCGCGACACCAGGGAAGTCCGGCTGCTGGCCGAGGAGTCGGACGAGAAGGTCTACAACATCGTCCACCTGATCTACCGCGCGCGGTCGTACGAGGGCACCTCGAAGGACTATGAGTTCTCCCGCCGGACCATGCTGGAGCACTGGCAGTCGGGCTACAACGACGCGGTGCGCACGCTGCGCCATCCGGAGGTGCTGCACCGTCCCGACAACCCGGAAGGCCTGAAGATCTTCGACCTGTCCCAGGCCGAGGGCTGACGCCGCCCCGCCGCATACGAGGAAAGCCCCCGATGACCGAGGACGATGTCCGCCGCCGCGCCTTCGCCATGCCGCTGACCGCGCCGGCCTATCCGGTCGGTCCCTATCGCTTCTTTCATCGCGAATTCCTGATCATTACCTACCGCACCGACATGCAGGTGTTGCGGGCCCTGGTGCCCGAGCCGCTGCAGGTGGAGGAGCCGCTGGTGAAGTTCGAGTTCATCCGTATGCCGGACAGCACGGGCTTCGGCGATTACACCGAAAGCGGCCAGGTCATTCCGGTCACCTATCAGGGCCGCAAGGGCGGCTACACCCATTGCATGTTTCTCAACGACCACCCGCCGATCGCCGGCGGCCGGGAGCTGTGGGGCTTTCCGAAGAAGCTGGCCGAACCGCATTTGCGCGCCGAGATCGACACGCTGATCGGCACGCTCGACTATGGCTCGGTGCGCATTGCCGCGGGCACCATGGGCTACAAGCACAAGGTCGCCGATCACGACGCGGTGCTGGCCTCGCTGCTGGCGCCCAACTTCCTGCTGAAGATCATCCCGCATGTCGACGGCACGGCGCGCATCTGCGAGCTGGTGGAGTACCACCTTCAGGACGTGGCGTTGAAGGGCTGCTGGACCGGACCGGCCTCGCTCACGCTCAACTCGCACGCTTTGGCCCCGCTGGCCGAGCTGCCGGTGCTGGAGGTCGTCGGCGCCACGCACATCATTGCCGACCTCACGCTGGGTCTCGGACGGGTGGTGCATGACTACCTCGCGTGAGGTCGTGACGGCGCGGTGAACCCAGTCGGCATGGACCCTGCGGTGCGAAGCGACTATCACGGGCGCCCATCCCGACGGGCCGTCAGCCGCGCCCGCCATCCCTCGCGCAACGGCCCGGCGAAGCGAACCGAATGACGCTGCAGAACCTGCTTGCCGGCATCGTCGACCGCTGCCGGCGCCATGCCATCCTGGTGGTCCTGGCCGGCATTCTCCTTGCCGCGCTCGCCGCCTATGTCGCCTCCACGCGGCTCGGCGTCACGACCGATACCGATCTGATGTTTTCCGCCGCGCTGCCCTGGCGGAAGGAGAAAATCGCTTTCGACAAGGCCTTCCCGCAGTTCAACGACCTGCTGGTCGCGGTGATCGACGCCCATGAGCCCGAGGAAGCCGAGGCGACCGCCGCCGCCCTCGCTGCCAAGCTATCGGAGGACCACGTACATTTCCGCACTGTGCGCCGGCCCGATGCCTCGCCATATCTGCGGAAGGAAGGCCTGCTGTTCCTCGACAAGGACAAGCTGCAGTCGCTGATGGACAGCACCATCGATGCGCAGCCCTTCCTGGGCCAGCTGGTCGCCGATCCCTCGGCGCGGGGTCTGTTTGCCGCGCTGGCGCTGATCGGCATCGGTGTGGAAAAGGGGCAGGCCGACCTGACCCCCTACAACGCCGCACTCGAAGCGTTCCACAAGGCGATGGCGGCATCCCTCGCCGGCCACCCCGAGCCGCTGTCGTGGCAGCGCCTGCTCGGCGGCAGCACCACCGAGCTTGCCGGCAAGTACAAGTTCGTGCTGGTGCAGCCGAAGCTCGACTACGGCGACCTGCAGCCCGGCGGGGCCGCCACGGCCGCGCTGCGGGCCGCGGCCGCCGATCTCCCCTACGTCAAGTCGGGTGAGGCTCGGGTGCGCATCACCGGGCAGGTCGCGCTGTCGGACGAGGAATTCGCGAGCGTCGCGCAGGGCGCGGTGGCCGGCCTGGTGATTTCCGTCGTGCTGATCACCGCCTGGCTGTTCTTCGCCCTGCATTCCTGGCGCTTGATCGTGCCGGCGCTGTCGACGCTGATCTTGGGCCTGATGATGACGCTGCTGTTCGCCTCGCTCGCCGTGGGGACGCTGAACCTGGTATCGGTCGCCTTTGCCATCCTGTTCGTCGGCATCGCCGTCGACTTCGCCATCCAGTTCAGCGTGCGCTACCGGGAATGGCGGTTCGAGCTGCAGGATCTCGGCCGGGCGCTGGTCGAGACCGGGCGTCGGTCGGGCGCGCAGATCCTGGTCGCCTCGGCGGCGACGGCGTCGGGGTTTCTGGCGTTCGTGCCGACCGCGTTCTCGGGTGTCGCCGAGCTTGGATTGATCGCCGGCGTCGGCATGCTGATCGCGTTCGTCTGCACGATCACGTTCCTGCCGGCGATGATCACGCTGCTGCGGCCGCGGGCCGAGGCGGCCGAGGTGGGCTTCGGCTGGGCCGCCCGTCTCGATCCGATCGTGGCGCGCCGACGTGTGCCCATCCTGGCGGTGTTCCTGGGCCTGGCCGTGCTGGGGGTGGCGGTCAGTCCGCGGTTGACCTTCGATGGCGATCCGCTCGACACCAAGAATCCGAACACCGAGGCGATGCGTACGCTGCGCGACCTGATGTCTTCGCCGCTGACCAACCCCTACACGATCGACATCCTGACACCGAACCAGGCGGCGGCCACGGCGCTGGCGGCGAAGCTCAAGACGCTGCACACCGTCTCGGGCGTGCTCACGCTCGACAGCTTCGTGCCGAAGGACCAGGCGGCGAAGCTCGCGATCATCGCCGACGCGGACTCCATCCTCGCACCAACCCTGGCGCCGCAGGAGCCGGCGGCGCCGGTCACGCCGAACCAGATCAGGCTGGCTGCCAAGACCGCCGACGAGCACATCCGGTCGGCGCTTTCGAAGCTGCCCAAGGACCATCCGCTGGCGGCGATCGCCGGGGATCTGTCGGCGCTGCAATCCGCACCCGACGCAGTCGTGATGGCCACCAACGCGGCGCTGACGCACTTCCTGCCCGAGGAACTCGATCAGCTGCGCACGGCACTGAGCGCCGTGCCGGTGACCGCCGCCGACGTGCCGCCCGACATCGCGCGGGATTGGATTTTGCCGGATGGACAGGCGCGCATCCAGGTCCAGGCCAAGCCGGCGTTCCAGAGCAGCGCCGGGCTGCGGGAATTCGTCAGCAACGTGGAGACGGTTGCCCCCGATGCCGGCGGCTCGGCGGTGACGATCGTCGCCACCAGCCGAACCATCATCCAGGCCTTCCGCGACGCCGCGGTCGGGGCGGTGGTGGCCATCACCATCATCCTTTTCATCGCCCTGCGCCGGCCGCTCGATGTCGCGCTGGTGCTTGCGCCGCTGCTGATGTCGGCACTGCTGACGCTGCTGGTGGTGATCGCGCTCGGGATGCCGATCAACTTCGCCAACATCATCGCGCTGCCGCTGCTGCTGGGCGTGGGCGTGTCATTCAATATTTATTTCGTGATGAACTGGCGGGCCGGGCTGGTCGGGCCGCTGGGCAGCGCCACGGCGCGCGCGATCCTGTTCTCGGCGCTGACGACCGGCACGGCCTTCGGCTCCCTCGCACTCTCGCACCATCCTGGCACCGCCAGCCTCGGCGATATTCTGTTGATCAGCCTGATCTGCACGCTTATCGCCAGTCTGATCTTCATCCCCGCCCTGCTGGCCGGGGTGCGTCCCAGGCCGCCGCGCTGATCGCGCCCGCCCGGTCGTCGCCCGCTGCCCGTACCTCCGGCCGGATCGGCGTTAGGTTCGGATTAAGCCTTCCGGCATAGGCTCGACCTTCCTCAGCCGGCCCCGGCGTATTCCGCGGGGGTGAGGGAAGGAGCAGCCTCGTGGTGCAGCAGGTCGTGAGAGTCGGCGACAAATTCGTCGGGCGGGACCAGCCGACCTACGTGGTCGCCGAAATCGGAATCAATCACAACGGCGACATCGACCTCGCCAAGCGCCTCATCAGCGTCGCCCATGCCGCCGGCTGCGATGCGGTGAAATTCCAGAAGCGGACGATCGACGTCGTCTACACGCAGGACGAACTCGCCCGGCCGCGCGAAAGCCCGTTCGGGGAGACCAATGGCGACCTGAAGCGGGGTCTGGAGTTCGATCGGGACCAGTACGCCGAGATCGCCGCCCATTGCCGTGCGGTTCGGATGCCATGGTTCGCGTCGTGCTGGGACGAGGCTTCGGTCGATTTCATCGCGCGGTTCGATGTGCCCTGCTACAAGATTGCCTCGCCCTCGCTGGCGGACGACGGCCTGCTGCGCCACACGCGCGCCATCGGGCGGCCCATCATTCTCTCGACCGGCATGAGCACGCTTGCCGAGATCGACCACGCCGTCGACGTGCTCGGCACCCACGATCTGATCCTGCTGCACGCCGTCAGCACCTATCCCGCGCACTATGCCGAACTGAACCTGCGCTGCGTGCAGACCCTGGCAGACCGCTATGGCGTTCCGGTCGGCTATTCCGGGCACGAGACCGGCATTCCATCGAGTGTCGCGGCAGTGGCGCTCGGCGCCTGCTGCGTCGAACGCCACATCACCATCGACCGCGCTCTGTGGGGCAGCGATCAGGCCGCCTCGCTGGAACCGAACGGCATGACCCGTCTGGTGCGCGACATCCGTCTTGTCGAGCAGGCCATGGGCGATGGGGTCAAGCGCGTGCTGGAGCGCGAGGTTCCGATCCTGAAGAAGCTTCGGCGAATTCCCGCTGCGGCGGCATGACGCCGGGCCTCCTGCGCGCCCTGGTGCTCGACGTGGATGGCGTGCTTACCGATGGCGGCGTGTGGTGGGGCCCGGACGGGCAGGAATGGAAGCGGTTCCATTTCGCCGACATCATGGGCGTCTCACGCGCTTGCCGCGCCGGCATGGTCATCACGCTGATCTCGGGGGAGGACAGTGCGCTGGTCGATCGTTTCGCCGCGAAATTCGGCCTCACGGGCGTCGTCAAGGGATGCAAGGACAAGGCTACGGCTTTGTGCGCTTTCGCCGATACGCGCGGCTTCCGGCTGGAGGATATCGGCTTCATGGGCGATGACGTGAACGATCTCGGCGCGATCGAGATGGCGGGCTGGTCGGCATCGCCCGCCGACGCGCATCCCGCGGTCAGGGCACGTGTCGATCTCGTCACCCAGGGCCGCGGCGGCAATGGCGCCGTGCGCGAAGCGATCGACCACCTGCTCGCCGCCCGCGTCGCGACCATTCCCGCAACGCTGCCGTAGCGCCGCCCGATGCGGCTGTCCGATTACGTCATCCAGTTCCTCGGCCGCGAACGGGTGCGGCATGTCTTTCTGGTGACCGGGGGTGGCGCGATGTACCTGAACGACGCGCTGTCCCGGGCCGACGGGATCGAGCCGGTGTGCAACGCGCATGAGCAGGCCAGCGCCATCGCCGCCGAGGCCTATGCCAAGGCGGTCGGGGATATCGGCGTCGCCATGGTCACCACCGGCCCCGGCGGAACCAACGCGATCACCGGCGTTGCCGGGGCATGGCTCGACTCCACGCCCGTGCTGTTCATCTCCGGACAGGTGAAGCGTTCGGACCGCATGGTCGACGCGCGCGGTCGTTCGCTCGGGCTCCGCCAGCGCGGCGTTCAGGAAGTGGACATCGTTTCGATCGTCGGCCCGATCACCAAATACGCGGTGACGATCATGAATCCGGCGGATATCCGCTACTGCCTGGAAAAGGCGCTGCATCTGGCGCGCGGTGGCCGTCCGGGACCGGTCTGGCTCGACATCCCGCTCGACGTGCAGGCCGCCCCGCTTCCCGACCCTGGCGCGCTGCGCCGGTTTGATCCCGCGGAACTCTCGCCGGCGGAGGATGGGGCAGCACTGGACATGCAGGTGGCCTCGGCCGTTGCCGCGCTGACCAGGGCCGAGCGGCCGCTGATCTTCGTCGGCAACGGTGTCCGTCTGGCCCGCGCCGAAGCAGAGTTCCGGCGGCTTCGCGAAACCCTGAGAATTCCGGTCGCGGCGACCTGGTGCGCGGCGGACCTGATGCCCAGCGACGACACGCTGTTCGTCGGCCGTCCCGGTTCGGTGGCGGCGCGCGGGGCCAATTTCGCCCTGCAGAACTGCGACTTCCTGCTGGGCATCGGCGTGCGCCTCGACTTCGCCATCACCGGCTACGCGCCCGAGCGGCTGGCGCGTGCGGCCCACAAGGTGGTGGTGGATATCGACCCGGCCGAACTGGCGAAGCTGCATCCCCACATCGACCAGCCGGTCAATGCCGACGCCCGGCAGTTCATCGAGGCGTTCCTGCATCGTATCGAGGGCGTTCCCCAGCCCGACCGCAGCGCCTGGACCGATCGTTGCGCCGCCTGGAAGACGCGCTATCCGGTGGTCACGCAAGCGCATCGGGCCGATGGTCCGGTCAGCGTCTATCGGCTGGCCGAGGTGATCGGCACGGAAACGGCGCCGGACGATCTTCTTGTCTCAGGCAGTTCCGGCAGCGGAATCGAGATCTTTCTGCTCGCCTGCCCGGTGCGAAACGGCCAGCGCATCTATCATACGGCCGGCCTTGGTGCGATGGGCTTCGGGCTGCCCGCCGCCATCGGCGTCTGCCTCGCGGGCGGGCGCCGCCGCACGGTCTGCGTCGACGGCGACGGCGGTTTCCAGTTCAACATCCAGGAACTCGAAACCGTGGCGCGGCTGCGCCTGCCGATCAAGTTCTTCGTGCTCAACAACAATGGCTATGCCTCGATCCGCGCATCGCAACGCGGCTGGTTCGGGGCGGCTCGGCTCGGCTGCGATCCACCGACGGGTCTCACCGTGCCCGACCTGTCGCGCGTCGCGGCGGCCTTCGGCTTGCCGAGCATAGTGATCGCGGATCAGAGGGATCTTCCTGCGGCGATACGGACGGTGCTGGAAACCGAAGGGCCGGTGGTCTGCGACGTTCGCGTGATCCCCGAGGAATCGCGTGAGCCGCGAACTCGCGTCGATGCAGAGGCCGGACGGATCGCTGGTCTCCAAGCCGCTGGAGGACCTGTTTCCGTTCCTGGACCGCGAGGAGTTCCTGTCGAATATGATCGTCGCACCGCTGGCAGAATGAGGGTATGGTGAAGACCATCAGCGTCGTGACGCCCTGCTTCAACGAGGAGGACAATGTCGCGGCGCTGTATCGGCGCGTGCGCGATCAGTTCTGTTCGCTGCGGCGCTATCGCTACGAGCATATCTTCATCGACAACGCATCGACCGACGCAACGGTAGCGGTTCTCAGGCGGCTCGCCGCCGGTGACCGCAACGTGAAGATCATCGTGAATTCGCGCAATTTTGGCCATATCCGCTCGCCGATCCACGCATTGACCCAGGCGCGGGGCGACGCCGTCATCGGCATGGTCGCGGACCTGCAGGATCCACCGGAACTGATCCCCGACCTGATCGCAGCTTGGGAGTTCTGGCTTCGCGATGGTCCTTTGCATCAAGCGGTCCAGCGCCGAGAACCGGATGATGTTCCGCCTGCGGCATGGCTACTACCGCCTGATCAACCGATTGTCGTCCCTGGAAACCTTCGAGGATTTCACGGGATTTGGCCTGTACGACCGCAAGGTGATCGACCTCGTCATCGGCTTCGGCGATCCCTATCCGTATTTCCGCGGCATGATCGCCGAAATCGGCTTGCCGCACAAAAAGCTCTACTACGACCAGCCGGTGCGGGCGCGCGGCGTGACGAAAAACAATTTCTATACACTTTACGACATGGCCGTGCTGGGGATCGTCAACCACTCGAAGGTTCCGCTGCGTCTCACCACCTTCGTCGGCTTCGCCGGCGCGCTGCTCTCGACATCCGTCGGCACGCTCTATCTCTTCTACAAGATGCTTTACTGGAACAGCTTCTCGGTGGGACAGGCACCGCTCATCATCGGCGTCTCGTTCGGCACCTCGCTGCAACTCGTGTTCCTCGGGATTCTCGGTGAGTATATCGGCGCGATCCACACCCATTTGCAGCATCGGCCCTACGCGATCGAGCGTGAACGGGTGAACTTCGAATACGATCCGGCCCAGCCCTCTGTCACGGCGCTGAGCGAGGCGCACGCATGAGCGCCGTCGCGCCCGATCCCGCCCGCCCGATCAAGGCCGTCATCCTGGCCGGCGGCCGTGGTTCACGCCTGTCGGAAGAGACGGACTCCAAACCGAAACCGATGGTCGAGATCGGCGGTCGCCCTATCCTGTGGCATATCATGAAGATCTACGCGCACCATGGCGTGAAAGATTTCATCATCTGTCTTGGCTACAAGGGATACCGAATCAAGGAATACTTCTTTCACTACAGCCTGTATTCGAGCGACGTCACCATCGACATCCATCACGGCATGACGGTGCATCAGACCTTGGCCGAAGATTGGCGCGTTACGCTGGTCGAAACCGGGATCGAGACGCAGACCGGTGGAAGGCTGCGGCGCATCCGGCGCTACCTTGGCGACGACCCCCTGTTCTGCATGACGTACGGCGATGCTGTCACCGATCTCGATATCACCAACGAGATCGCCTTCCACCGCGATCATGGCAAGCTCGCGACGGTGGGCGCAATGCGGCCTTTGGCGCGGTTCGGTGCCCTGACGACGCGCGGTTCCAGGGTCGATGCCTTCGAGGAAAAGCCGAACAATGAGGGTGCCTCGATCAACGGCGGTTTCTTTGTGCTTTCTCCCACAGTGCTCGATCTGATCGACGGCGATGCGACGCCGTGGGAGCGTGAACCGATGGAGGCGCTGGCCCGGCAGGGCGAGCTGATGGCGTTCCGCCATGACGGTTTCTGGCGACCGATGGACACGCTCAGCGACCGGGTCGGGCTCGACACGCTGTGGCAGCACGGCCAGGCGCCGTGGAAAGTCTGGCCGGACGACCCCTGGACATGATGGCCGCGACGGGATGGTCGGCGACGTGATCGCACCGTGCGGCAAGGTCATGGACTCGCGCGAGCCGGAGACGGAGGCCGCGGCGTTGCGCGCGCAAATCCTCCAACTGGTCGGGCGCTATGCCGAACTCGCGCATGCGCCGCCGACCTTCGCGGCCGGCCGGTCCTCCATCCCGGTCTCGGGCAAGGTGTACGGGGCACCGGAGATGCGCCTTCTTGTCGACTCCGCCCTCGATTTTTGGCTGACGGCCGGCCGCTTCAATGCGGCATTCGAGACCGCCCTGGCGCGCGTCGCCGGAGCGCGCTGGGCGCTCACCTGCAATTCCGGCTCCTCGGCGAACCTGCTCGCAGTGTCGGCCCTGGCCAGCCCGCTATTCGGCGACGCCGCGCTGCGCGCAGGCGATGAGGTCATCACCTGCGCGACCGGTTTTCCGACGACGGTGAACCCGATCCTGCAGAATGGTCTGGTGCCCGTCTTCGTCGATGTGGATATCCCGACCTACAACATCCGAGCGGACCTTATCGAAGCGGCCATCGGTCCCCGCACGCGCGCGATCGTGCTCGCTCATGCGCTCGGCAACCCCTTCGATCTTGCCACGGTCGCAGCGATTGCGGCGCGCCACGACCTTGTGATGGTCGAGGATTGCTGTGATGCCCTTGGCGCCACCTATGACGGGCGTCCGGTCGGCGGCTTCGGCGATGCCGCGACGCTCAGCTTCTATCCGGCCCATCACATCACCACCGGGGAGGGGGGCGCAGTTCTGGTGAACCGCGGTCTGATGAAGCGCGCCGTGGAATCGATCCGCGACTGGGGGCGCGACTGCTGGTGCGCGCCGGGTGAGGAAGATACCTGCCGGAAACGATTCGGCTGGCAGCTCGGCGACCTGCCGCATGGCTACGACCACAAATACACCTACAGCCATCTCGGGTACAACCTGAAGATGACCGACATGCAGGCGTCGGTCGGGCTCGCCCAGCTTGACCGGCTCGGTGGTTTCGTGGCGGCGCGGCGGCACAATTTCGCCTTGCTGCGGGACGGGTTGGCGGATCTGGAAGATGTGCTGATCCTGCCGGCGGCCACGCCGCGTGCGGAGCCGTCGTGGTTCGGGTTCCCGCTGACGCTGCGGCACGACGCGCCGTTCAGCCGCGAGGCGCTGGTCGCCGACCTGAACCGTCACGGTATCGGCACGCGCAACCTGTTCGGCGGCAATCTGCTGCGCCAGCCCTTCATGCAGGGGCGCCCGGTCCGTGTCGTCGGCGAGCTTCCCGCCAGCGACGCGGTGATGCATCGGACCTTCTGGATAGGCGTCTATCCCGGTCTCGGCCATCCGCAAATCGGGTTCATGATCGACCGCGTCCGCGCCTTCTGCCGAGGCTCCGGCGCGTGAGGCTGCGGGCTTCGCCGACCATCGCCGCTGCCCTGCACGAGCCGGACCGGTGTGTCGTGGTGACGGGTGGCAGCGGCTGGCTCGGGCGCGCCGCGCTCGAGATCCTGGATGGCGTCTATGGAGCCGATCTGCCTTACCGCGTCACGGTCTTCGGCTCGACAGGCAGGATGTTGATGCTGCGCTCGGGACGGACCATCGAGTCCCGTGCGTTCGCGGAGATGGCGACTGTGAAGCCGGCGGACCCGATCATCCTGCACTTTGCCTACCTCACGCGCGGCTACGCCGCCGCGATGCCGCCAGACGCCTATGTTGCGATCAATCGGAGCCTTTCCTCGGCGGTTGCCGCGCTGGCGAGACGGTGCGGGGCGCGCGGGCTGTTTCTGCCGTCCTCGGGTGCGGTCTATGGCAGGGGCCGGACACTCGACCACGATCTCATCGCGAACCCGTATGGCGCATTGAAGCTGGAGGACGAAGGGCGCTTTGCCGATCTGGCGGCGCGGTGCGGCTTTCCGCTCGTGGCGATCCGCATCTTCAATATGTCTGGTCCCTTCATGAACCATGCGCGCCACTACGCGCTGGGCTCCATCCTGTGCGATCTCGGCGCGACGCGACGGGTCACCATCCATGCCGATCATCCCGTGATACGTGCCTTTGCCCATGTCGGTGATGTGCTCATGCTCGGTCTCTCGCTCCTGCTCGGGGGCAAGGGAGCCGGCCCGCTTGATACCGGGGGCGAGGCGATCGAAATAGGCGACCTTGCGCGCCGAGCGGCCCGGCTGCTGGGGGTCGGCGAGCCGGACATAGGGCGCCCGCCTTTCGCCGAGGGTATGCCGGACGTCTATGTCGGGGACGGTAGACGGCTCGCGGCGCTTGCGGCGGCGGCCGCTATCAGGCTGAGGACGCTCGACGAGCAGATCATCGATACGGCGACATTCCTCAGGGTATCGGCATGAGCGCCGCCGCACCGGCGAAAGTAGTTCCCTCTCCAATGATCATCATCGGCTACGGCGCACAAGTTCTTGCCATCCTGGCATATCTGTCCTGCTGGTTTCTGTATCGGAACGCGCCGGAAACCTATGTCATCCTGTTGCACCGTGCAGGTGTTCCCGTGCTGGACCGGCCGTTTGCCGACCTCGCATCGGTATTGACGGCAATCTCCTGCGCACGCCAGGGGATAGACGTCACGCTGCCCAACGCCTGCATGGGCGGAGGGCTGTTCCAGTACAATCCCTTGCTGCTGCGTACTTCCGTATTGCCGCTGGGCCCCGGGTTGCTTGTGCCATTGGCACTGAGCCTCGACCTGCTGTTCCTGCTGTCGCTGTTTGCGCTGCCCCGGCCGCGCCGTTGGACCGAGTTCTGGTGCCTTCTTCTGGCGGCCCTGTCCAGCAGCACGATCTATGCCGTCGAGCGGGCCAATCTTGATATCGCATTGTATCTACTGGTGTTGGGTGCAGCGCATCTGCTGCTCCGCGGTCGCGGGGCGCGGCTGACGGGCTATGCGGCTGTGCTGCTCGGCGGCGCCATCAAGTTCTATCCGGCATGTCTGATGCTGCTGGCCGCACGGGAGCGGCCTCGCGTGGTCATCGCGATTGCGCTCGGTTCGCTGGCCGGCGCCATCCTGTTCACGGTGTCGTTCCGCAGTCAGCTTGGGCAGGTGCTGCCGCGATTGCCGCATGACGGCCCGCTGACAGGCATTTTTGCCGCCAGCAACCTGCCGCTCGGTCTCGCATTCGTGGCGGCGACCCTGACCGGCCGGGCTGCCATTGGACGTATCGTCGCCATCGGGACGACGGCGGCGCTGGCCGCCTGGTGCCCCATCGCGATCGCCCGCTTCGTCCCGGCCATGCTGCCGGGGTTCCGCATGCTGACGCCGAGGCCCCGGATGCTTCTGCTCGCCGGCGCGATGACGATCACTTTCTGTTTTTTCGCGGCGCGCAATATCATGTACCGCGAGATCTTCCTGATCATGGCTCTACCCGGTCTATGGGAAATGGCGCGCAATGCCCGCGATCCGGCGGTGGGCGCGCGCCTCCGACTGGCCTCGTGGGTCGTGACCGGCTTGCTGTGCGCATTGTTTGTCCAGTTCGGGCTGGCGATGTCGCTGACCCGATGGCCCGAGGGCATGCTCGGCGTTCTCGGCGTCTGGCTGTTGCGGGAAGCCTGCTGGTGGTGGCTGATCAGCATGCTCCTGAGCATCATCATCTGTTTCCTGTGGGACGCACCGCTCACCAAGGCAGTGTGTGGCGGTGCGGCTATGCAGTCCCGGTTGCTCCGGCAACCCCGCAGGAGTCGCGGATGACGGCGTGTCTCCGACGAGGAGCCGGCGCTTCCGACATCCGCACCGGCGCCCAATGCTTTCAGTCGGAACCTTGTCGCGGGTGGTGGCCCGAGCGTCCGGCGGGCTCCTGCAGCGTGCCGACGGGCGCCACCGGGCCAATCGTGACCGCGGATGCTGCAAAGACGAAGTACCGCGCCACCACGAAGCTGGTCGCGGTCAGCGCCGCGTTGAAACCAAACTGAGCGAGCAGGAACCAGCCCCTGGTCCAGCCGTCGATGGACGCAAGGAATGCCCAGCTCACCAGGAATGACGCCACGGCGAACAGCAGGTAGCGGGCCAGTTCCCGTTCCCCTGGTCCGGTGGCTTGGAACGTCAGGTATTTGTGCGTGAGGAACGCGAAGCACGGATTGAAGACCGTGCAGAAGACCAGGATCGGCAGGTAGCCCACCCTGCTGCCCAGAAGCACATACAGCAGGGGGAAACAGCCAAAGCCGACAGCGGTGTTGACGCCCCCGACAAGCAGAAACCGGCCGAATGATCCCGGTCTGAAAACCGTGCCCAAGGGTTTCCCCGGCCGGGGTGCTCCGTCCATGAGGGCACGGCCTTAGAATACAGCCGGTTTCCGAACGGTAAGCATGGCCGCGTGGTCAAATGCCCGAGGCAAGGAGCGCGCCGCACGAGGGGCGATGACACGTGGGCAACGGGGAAACATGTGCTTTTGTTCATGTCTTGGACACTCGGGCCAAATGTCCTCGGTCCCAAGTTTGCCAAAAATAGGGCTCGGTGGCGTACGCGTGCCGCAGAAAGTGGCGGCGATCGGGCCATGGACCGAAATGCCGGCAGAGAACGGCAGGGAGCGAAACCATGAGATCCGGCCTCATTGGCAGCGAACCGTTGTCGCCTGCCGCAAGGAAGGCGCTGATAGCCGGCTGCATCGGATTTGCGGTCGACTTCTTCGACATATACCTGCCGGTCCTCGCGCTCGCATCCGTCACACCCTATTTTCAGCCGCCGGGCCTGAGTTCGGCGGCAACGACCACGATCTACTTCTTCGTCTTTGCCTCCACGTTGCTTGGACGGCCGGTCGGCGCGGTGATTTTTGGACACTGGGCGGACAGGATCGGTCGGCGGCGGATGACGATGATCAGCATCGTCGGCTTCGGGAGTTTCACATTCCTGATCGCCTGTCTGCCAGGCTACCATGCCATCGGCATCGCGTCGCTGATCCTGTTGATCGCGTTCCGCTTCATCGGCGGTGTCTTCATGGGAGGCGAATACACATCGAACAACACCCTTGCTCTTGAGTCGGCACCCAAGGAAAGGCGCGGCTTCGTTGGCGGCGTGCTCCAGGGCGCCTATCCGATCGGCTTCTTCTTCGTATCGGTCGTTACCAGTATCCTGCTCAGCGTGACGACGCCTGCCGAGTATCTTCTCTGGGGCTGGCGCATCGCCTTCGTCGTTGGCGCCATCCTCGCGTTTCTGTTCCTGCTGTACTACGTCCGCGTGCCCGAATCGTCGCTGTGGATGGAAAGCGAAAAGAGCAGCGCGCCGCTCAAGGATGTGGTGTCCGGCCCACATCTGCGAAGCCTGACGCAGATATTCGTCATGATGCTCGGCTTCTGGTTTGGCGCACAGTCGCTCATTGGCGTGATGCCGGGCGTTTTGATCCATCAGTTGCACGTGCCCGGCGAACTGATGACGAATGGCCTGCTGATCACCAGCTTCGTGCAGTTCTTCCTGTTCGTCGCGTTTGGCTTGCTCGGCCAGATGATCGGCCGCCGGCCTGCCATCATTCTCAGCGGGTTCCTGATCCTGATCGGTGGGACCGGCCTTTACGCGCTCGCCGTTTCACATGCGCTTTCGGGCGGCAGCCTGATCGGCACGACTGCCATCGCCTGCCTTTGCTATCTGCTGGTCGTTTCGCCGTGGGGGATCGTGAGCACCTATATCTGCGAGCGCTTCCCAACGCATATACGAGCATCGGGCTACGGCATCGGCTACAGCCTTGCCGTCGTTATCCCTGCGTTCAGTGGCGCCTATATGCTTTTGCTGCAGGGATCAATGCCGTACGCATATACCCCGGTCGTGCTGATCGGACTTTCGGGCGTTCTGATCATCCTGGGCGGTGCGATGGGGCCAGAGACGCGCAACGTGGAAATGCACCAGGCCGGACCTGATTTCCTTGAGGCGGTGCCGGCGACCGGCGATTAGACGACCGGGATGCGCGACGATGGCCGCAAAGGGCGGCCGTCATAGGCCCCAGCCACTGGCCGCGATGAGCGCCGACGGGTTGCTCACTTGCCAAAGCCATACGGCCCATAGCGCCACGCTTATCCCGGGGCCCAGCGGAAATGCGCTTTGTGCATTGGCGGTGGCGCCGCGCAGGCGCTCGACCGCAGCCCAGCCCAGGGTCAACATCGCAGCACCTGTCAGTATCGAGGGCAACGCCGTCAGACCGGCCCAGGCGCCGGCTGCCGCCATCAGCTTTGCATCGCCTTGTCCCAGCCCGTCGCGCCCACGCAACATATGATAGCCTGCCGCCAACCCGCGCATCGCACCGTAGCCGATGACGGCGCCGAGCGCGTGCCCGGTCAGCATGTCAGGCTCGAGGATCCACGTGGCGGCAAGGCCGGCCGGAATCAGCGGAAGGATCAGTACGTCGGGCAGCCGCAAATGCTCGACATCAATCCAGGCCAGCGTGAGTGTGGTCCAGCCCAGTGCGCAGCCCAACCACAGTGCGACCGGGTCAGCCAGTGCCGCCGCAGCGATGGCCGCAATCGCAAAAGCGGCCAGTTCAATGGCCAGATGCATCGGCGCGATGGGAGCACCGCAGGTCCGGCATCGGCCTCGCTGCAGAACGAAGCTGAGAATGGGCACCAACTCGAATGGCGACAGCGGCTGCCTGCAGGCTTCGCAGACCGAGCGCGCCACGACGACGGGCTGCCCGGCCGGCAGCCGCCGGATCAGCACGCCGAGGACGCTGCCGATGAATGGCGCCGCAAGCAGCGGTGGCAACCAGGCGAGCGCGCCGTCCACGGCTACGGATATCGCCCGACCCGTTCAGCGGGACCGGCGCATCCCATCATCCGCGGCGCCCGGGCGCGTGCAATCCGATCCGCCATTTCTCGAGATCGAGCAGGCATAGCAACAGGGCGACGGCGAGCACGCTGTTGTTGTTGAAGAGGTTGGATTCCGTGACGTTGTGCACGATGAGGCCGAGCAGCAGGGCGAGGTAGAATACGGCGGTGGCGCGGGCGAGCGTGCCGTCCCTCCAGGCCTGCGCGGTCGGGGCCGCGCGGCCGACGGCCGATCCAGCCATGATGATGCCGCGGAGCAGGACGAACAGCGACCCGACAAGCCCGACGATCCCGCCGGTCGCCAGCTGGTCGAGATAGCCGTCATGGCCCTCGTTGATGATGACATAGGTGCCGAACCAGCCATCGGTCTGAAGGCTGGGCTGCACCGAAGGATCGATGCTCCAGAAGGAACTGTAGCCGGAACCGAACCAGGGCCGCTTTTGGATCTGTCCGACGACAAAGTTCCAGATGTCGGTCCGACCGGTAAATGTGGCGTGCCGAATGGGGGCCAGTGGATCGGCGCTAGTGACGCCGCTCCAGACCAGATAGGCGAAGGGAAGGGCGACCACGAACAGCACGAAGATTCCGGCGATGGCAAGAATCGTCCGGCGTGGCAGCCGACCGATCAACAGCAGGACCGGCATGATGACGGCGGCGCTGGCGACGACGGACTGGCTGGTCGTCGAACGGGTGGCTACCAGCAATATTGCCATCATCACCGAGGCGCAGGCGACCGCGAGCTTCCACAGCCGCCGCCGCAGCAGGAAGATGCAGGGCACGGCCGACAGGCAGCCGTACATCATGAGCAGCCCCGTCTGGTTCTTCTGACTCTGCAGACCGGCGAAGCCATCATCCGCCATGGCGTAGCCGGGGGCGACGATCCATGTGACCAGATCGGCGCTCGCCGCGGCGATGCAGACCGTCGCGATCGCGACATGCACCATCGGCGCCCGCCTGATGCCGCTAAGCAGAATGACGAACAATACCAGCTGGACGACCGAGAACAGGAAGCGGCGCAGAGATGTCGCCGGGTCGAGCGCCCAGGCGACGCTGATTGCGAAGTAGCCGAACAGCACCAGCAGGGACCAGCTCGCCTTGGCGAGCGCCAGCGCCTCGTGCCAGCGCCGGATCAGCACCGGCAGCGACATCGCGAGCAGCAGGAGCCAGATCCGGCTGTTCCAGGGATTGACGTAGTTTGTCTGGGTCGGATCGGTCACGTCGTCGGTCAGGCCGCCCAGTACGGTATAGAGCAGGGTGAGCGTCAGGATGATGACCGAGAGCAGTTCGACCCAGCGATCGGCGGTGTCCGCACCCGACGCCGACACGGCCGCAGTTTCGGGGGCGTCCCAATGGTGCATGTCCGGGGCTGAAACCCGGCGCCCCAGCGCTGCTGTCATCGCCTATTCCCGGATCCCGCCACGGCGACGCAGATAACCGATCAACCTGGCCAGCTTCATCCGCCGCTGCTTGGCGCGCAGCTCCGCCGGGGTGAACGATTGCACAGGATTGTTGACCAGCTCCCAGAAGAAATATTCGTTCCGCTCGGGCGGGAAGCCCTTCAGCGCGTCCTTCACATAGTCGCGCAGCCAGGGTTTCGTGTGGAACATGTAGTGGGTCATGACGGCGGCGGAGGGGAAGATGTCCATCGCCTCCTGCCCCAGAACTGCCAGCGGCACGTCGGTCGCCATCACGGTCGCGTTCAGCACGTCCTGGTCCATCTTGGCGAATTCCGGCATGCCTCCGACCGCGACCGCCTTGGTCATGTCATGGCCGTCGGCTTCCAGCTGGCGCATCAGGCGTGCCCAGACGCGCACGAACTCGATTTGCTCCACCGGAACGCCGACGCAGCCGCCGTTCACGTAGCCGGTCGCCGGACGGCAGGTCAGGCCGCAGCGGGCGGCGAGGGCCGCCCACTCGCGTCGGAACACGTGATCCGGCGGCATGTAGGTCTCCGCCATATCGAGTGCCAGCACCACGCCGTGCTGCGCCCAGCGCTCGAAGTGTTTCCAGTCGCAGCGCAGCAGCAGGTCGGCGTCGAAATAGAACAGACGCCGCAGGCTCGGGCAGATCTCCTCGAAGATCCGCTGCATGAAGCTGGCCTTGGCGTTGGTCAGATGCCAGGCGGTATCCACGGTGTGGAAGCGCACCGACACTCCAGGCGCGACGACGAGGGGAACGCCGTCCGACGCGCCGCGGAGTGCCGCGGCGTAGGGCGGCAGGGTTCCGCGATACCCGACAACCATCTCCCCGCTGAAGCCGCCACGGATCAGCGAGTTGAGCAGCACCGTCACGCCGTGGAAGTAGGTCCGCTCGGCGAGGACGCAGACGACGCTCAGGCCGACATCGTTCGATGTCAGCGTGCCTGGGGCTTCCGATGCCAGGATTGGGCTGTCCAACATGATTGATCGACGATCCTGCCTAATTGCATCGCGCTAGCGGTCATCCGCATCATCGTCCGGAGCCGCGGGTCATGGCCATGATCAAATATGTCACGCTCACACGTCGCTGTGACGATCCGTGCCCGGAGAGCGCGCTGGCTCGTTACCTAGCCCTTTTCGGGAATGAAATCGAGCGGCGGCGCGAAGCCGAGTTTGCCAAGTCCTTTTGCGACGCCCAGCTGATGTTTGACCCGTCGCGGGGTGCCGGCACGCCATGAAACCGCCCGAAGAAGCCCGTGCACGGCGACCTGGGCCATCCCGATGCCATAAATCCCGACAAGCGATGCCAGCCGGTTGTCGCTGACCGCAACCCGGCACGTCGCGGAGTGCTGCGCGCTGCGGCGCAGCCGGGCCAACATGTATTCGGGCGACGCACGTTCACGCATGTTGAACTCGATGACACGGGCCGAGGGGCACCACACGAAGCGCCGGCCCTTCTTCGCGAGATCGAAGAACAGCCGCGTATCTTCGCCCCCGGTGCGGCCGTAGTGCTCATCGAAGGTTGCCTCGCCGGCAAGACAGGTTGCGGCGCGCAGCATCGAGTTTCCTGTGCCCAGGCCTCGCCCGCTGCGCGGCGACCAGTCCAGAGGGCGGATTTCCGCATCCTGCGCCATGCCGAAGTCGACGGTGAAGAACCAGCCCGTCGGATCCCAGTCGGGTGCCGCGCCATCCTCGAAGATCGGGAACTTCGGCCCGAAGGAGGCATCGGCGCCGGTGCGGTCCAGGCAGGCCATATGGTTCGCGAGCCAGTCCGGCTCGGGCGCCTCGTCGTCGTCGACGAAGGCGACAAGGCGGCCGCGCGCGGCGGCGACGCCGACATTGCGGGCGCGGGCGATGTTGCGCACCGGGCGCGCCGGGATGCGGCGCAGCGGCACCGGCGGCTCGAGTCTGGCGATCAGCGCGGCGGAAAGCTCCTCGGGGTGGTTGTCGGCGACAACGATCTCCCACGATGTGCCGGCGGGCACGACCTGGGCGAAGCAGGCGCGCAGGGTACGCTCCAGCAGCGCCATGCGATCGAAGCAGACGATGACAACGCTGATGTCAGGGAGGGCGGCTGCCGTCAGTTGGGTATCGCGCACGGTCGTACCTCGAGTGACGGGGTAGGGCGGGAAGGGAAGCTCACTCATGACCGGAGCTCACTGCCATCGCGCCAAGTTGGCTGTTGCTGCCGCGGTCGTTCGCGGCGAAGGGTTCGGCCGTGACAGGCAGGCGATATGCCGGACGCTGCAGCCTACTGGAATGGGCCTGCTCGGGCCGTCGCGAAAGCCACGCGGAGGCAGCGATTTGCAGCACTGGCAACTGGGCATGCCAAAAACGCCGAGCCATCCGGCGCCGATCCTGTTTCAGACGATAGAGCCATTCCAGGCTGAGTTTCTGCCAGGCGCGGGGTGCGCGCTTCAGTTGCCCGGTGGCGAACAGCAGGGAAGCACCGATGCAGAGTCCGATACCGCTTGCGTCCCCTTCTTCGACGATTCGGGCGGCCAGCACCTCGGATTGTGGCGCGCCGCAGGCCAGGAAGACGAAACGTGCGGGGTTGTTGCGGACGAAGGCTATGCAGCGTTGCAGTTCTGCCTCATTGCGGCTGAAGCCGAAGGGCGGACTGTAGAGTGCGATCCGGCGCAGGCCGAACTGGTCGGCGAGATCCTGCCGAAGATTTTCGTCACCGCCGATGACCGTGATCGGGTCGTCGGGCCGGATCACATGACGCAACAGATGGACGGTTAGATCGCTGCCAGTGACCAGCGGGAGCGCAGTGCCCAACAACAGGCGCCCAATATGCTTCAGAAATCTGGCTGTCGCAGGTCAGGAACCACGCCCGGGACAGCCCGAGATCGAACCCGTCCACGCCTCGACGCAGCAGGACAAGATGATGCGCGTTCGGCGTTGCGAGGTAGACGAACCGCTCCGTCCGCGGCCGATCAGCGAGAATTCCGGCGACCTCTTCGAAACGCATGGTTGAGAACGGAATCCCAAGCAGATCGTGCTCGGGTATTCGCTCGATACCACTTTCGCGCTGCAGGGAGATGCCGGTGAGCTGGCTGACGGCTGCCAGGGGCAGAGGCGATCGATTAATAATCGACATGTTGGTTGCCTGTAATAGCGTGGCGCTCGCCTAGGTCGGGCCGGAACCCGCCGACGAGCGCCACTGGGAAATTCGGCGACAGCGAACCTGCGGAATAGGCGAAGCTCCAAAAATGCACATGCACTCAAAAAGTGTACGTCGCTATGGAGCGTCAATATATTGCAATCGCCCCAAATTCAAGACGTTTTTGATTAATTGGCAGATAACTTTTGCAACCTTGACTGGTTTTTGAGGCTGCGGTATCCCATACGCCGCCTGAGGAAGCCGCGCCCGAGTCTGGGTGCTGGCCGGTCGTGTTTGATCAGGCATATAGTTTTTTTCGCGAATTCATTAGGGCTGAATGATGTTTGATACGAAAAAATTGGTGCGGACGATCCAGACCGAGTTACCGGTCCTGCAGGCACCGAAGGAATGGGTCCGGCATCAGCTGCACTGGGTGACCAGGACCCCCCATGACCGCGATTTCGCAGCCCTGAAGGTGCTGCCGGTCGCCGAGGACGAGCTTCTCCTCGATATCGGCGCAAATCATGGGCAGTCGATTGCGTCGATGCGCCTGTTCCGGCCGCACGCACCGATGATCGCTTTCGAGCCAAACCCGATACTTGCAGGCAAGCTGACGAAGCGCGCCAAGAGCGATCCCGATCTCGACATCAGGTCGTACGGCCTTGGTGCTGAGACCGGCACCTTTCGGCTGTTCATTCCGGTCTATAATGGTTGGGTCTACGATGGTCTCGCCTCGTTCGATCGTGACGAGGCCGCAAACTGGATCAACCCGGACCGGATTTATGCTTATCGCCCGAAATTACTGCAGGTCGAGGAATGCGTCTGCGAGGTGCGGACCCTGGACGCCCAGAACTGCTCGCCCGGTTTCATCAAGATCGACGTTCAGGGGCTGGAATACGACGTGCTCAGGGGCGGCATGGAAACCCTGAAGCGCAGCAGCCCGATCCTGATGGTCGAGCAGTTCGGTACCGACAACCGGGTGACCGAACTCGTGTCCTCGTTGGGCTATGTGCCTTATTCATTTGATGGGCACCGTCTTCTGACCGAACCGAGCGAGACGTCAAACACTTTCCTGATCCCGCCGGGCCGGACGCTGCCTGCCGCGGCGGTAGCGTGAGGCGCGGCTACCGGACCAGGAGCCGTGCATGCAACTCGTCATTTCCCTCATCGAACAGGGACTCGGCTCGGCGCTGACATTCGGCGTCAGCCTGTGGCTGATCCACAGGGCTCCCGGGGCGTCCTACGGCATTTACGTCTTTTGGTACTCGGTCGCCCTGCTGTCGACCACGGCGATGGGCGCGATCACCGCCGTTCACCTGTTCCCTTTGCTTCCGGGCGCGGCCAATCTGCCTGCCCGACGTGAACCTGAGCGTATTCTTCTGTCGGTCACCCTTCTGCTTCTGATTTTCTCGGCCGTGGCCGCCGCGGCGGCCTGTCAGCTATTGTCGGGCGGCCTTGACCAGATTGCGTCGGTGATCTTCCTGCCCGGCTTCCTCGTGTATCAGTATGCGCGGGCGCTGGCGATTTCACGGGGCCGCGTGACACTCGCGGCGGGGCTTTCCGCCGTCATTGTCGCACTTGCTGTCCTGGGCTTCGGCGTGAACCGGGTGTCGGGCAATGCGCCGGATGCCGGCACGGCGATGCTGATTATCGGCCTTGCCTACGGGATCCCCGGCAGCGTCGTTCTTGCTTGGCTGTCGGCCCGATTCGGCTTCAGCTTCCGGCTTTCGCTCCTGCGCGGCTTCCTGCCGTACTTGGATGGCTCGCGCTGGATTTTTCTCGGCGCAGGGTCAAGCGAGGCGATCATCCGCTTCTATAGCTTCGTCGTCGTCGCGTGGTTCGGGCCGCTGGCGTTGGGCCGGTTGTCGGCGGCAGCGGTTGTGATCCGCCCGGCATGGATGCTGTCAGGTGCCTGGATGTCGGTGGGGCGCCCCAATCTCGCAATCCACTGCGGCAAGCAGGACCGCGCCGCTCTGCTGGGGACGATGTGGCAGGGCGTCCTGCTGACGACGGCGAGTAGCCTGGCATGGAGTGTGGTCGCCGTGGCGGCGTGGCCGTTCATCGCATCGACGTTGTATCATGGGCGATACGCCGATGCTGCCGGGGTGGTCGCGCTATGGGGTGCCAACGTGGTGTTGGGCGCAGTCGCCGCGCCGTTGAATGTCGTCCTTCAGACCATGGGGAAATACCGGGCGCTGTGCTACCTCGATCTGGTCGCGGCGGGGATCTGCGCAGGATGCACTTTGCTGTTTCTGATGCATTTCGACTACGCAAGCAGCATTGTCGCGATGCTGATCGGCCAGACGATTCAGATCGTCGCAATGGCGATCGTCCTGGCCGAAAGTCTGCGTGGTCCCCGGTGGCGGTCGGCCATGCCGCAGCCGGCGGCGTAGCCGGACCCTGTTCACCTCGAACCGGTCCCTACGGCGACAGCCGTACCACACTGATGCTCCATGGCGGCAAGGTCATTGCCATCGGAAGCGTGGTGGGCCCAAGCGTGGCCTCCGTCGGTTCTGCCCACACACCCCGTGCCAACTCGTCGTAGATCGCCTTGTCATAGGTGTTTATTGCGACGGATGCTGCAGTTCTCCGGCCTTTGACCGCCAAACTCACGGGCATCGCCCGCATCGGATCAAGATTGAATAGGACGACCGCCATCCCGCTGTCATGGGTGGCCGCATAGGCGCGCAACAGCTCGGAGTCGCCATGCAGTGTGACGCCGATGACGTGTTCGCCGTCGTGGGCCACCAGGGCGAAAAGCTGGAAGGCCCGGGCGGTCGGCAGCAGCGTGCCGAAGGGCACGGGCTGCGCCGAAGGACAACCGTATTCCGGCGTGCCATCGGAAAACACCATATAGCCGGCGAAATCCTGCAGTCCGTAAAGGCGGCTGGAGAAGTTGCCTGTTGTTGCATCGGAGCAGCCGCCGAAACCCAGCCACCAGGTGGCGCGCTCCAGCCCCGCGTCCATCAGCTCGCCAAGGATCTCTCCGGCGAACAGAGCCTGCGTGATCGACGTCGTCTGCTTCCCCGGATTGAAGGCGACCGATCCCAGTTCACCCAGATAGATCGGTGTGTTGGCGTGCCCCGCACGGCGCAACTCATCGTGCAATGCGGCCAGCTGCGCGACGAGCGCCTGAGGTGCCCTGGTCAAAAGATAGCGGTCATCCTCCTTGCCTGGCGCCTGCGCATACCAATGCAACTCTACGAAATCGTACCTGGCGTGTTCCAAGACGGTCGGGTCCCAGGCGGGGCGTGCGTCCGGGGCAACGACGATGCCGATTTGGGCGTTTGGATCCGCCGCCTTCATTGCCGGATAGAATCCGGTCGCGACCGCCCGGGCATAGGTGGCGGCATCATGCGGCTTGGAATGCAGGTCATACTCCCAGTCGCCATAGACCTCGTTGCCGACGGTCCAGCGGCTGATTCGGTCGCCATGTGTCCTTGCGTATGCAACCCATGCAGCCGCCTCGGCAGGGTCGCCGCCGGCTGTACAGGTTACGTTGGAGCCATAATTGACCGTCACAGCGACATCGAGGCCGGCCGGCTGCGCCACATGCGTCATGAAGTCATCGAAGCTGGCGTTGCTGTGGATGTAGGCGCCCTTGCACGCCGTGTTGCTCTGCCAGTGGAATCTGTCGGATGCGGATCCGCCGGGCCAGCGCGCCGAGCGGATGCCAGCCGCCTTGAGCGCATCGGCGATGCCGGGGCGCGTCTGGTCGAACCAGTTAGCCATGTTCATGCCAAGGATCTTGCTGGACAGGATGGGTCCTGCAGCCGCCGGATCGACGACGATGGCGGTCGCGGCGTAGGTCGGCTGCGGCCGCAACGCCAGCATTAGGCAGAGCGGCACCCAGAACCACGGCCGGCCAGCATCCCGCTGCATCCGCGGCGAGCCCAAGGAAGCTTTCGGGCGATGCGATCGGTCACGCCACATGCAGCCCGCATAATTCAACAAGTCATCAAACCGGGACAGCTCGCGTGGCGCAAAAATGGTTAATGGTCTCAAATCGAGGTTGCATTCAGACGCCGCTTCACGATATGCCCCTCATGCTTCCCGTTTGGAATCCCGCCGAGATGATTGCCTCGATCGAGTGAGACATTTGCTTCCTAAAGCCATTAGCAAGACCTGACTGATCTAACCGACCATCTGACCAACGGAAATTAAAGCCAATGTCCGCATCAACCGCCCATCATCGCGACATGGTCATGTGGCAACAGGGGGGGCGGGCAACTGCATCGCTGTTCCGTTGGACATATGGTTTCATCAACCGTCTGGTTATGGCCGGTGACATCTTCGGCTTCATAGTCACCGGCCTGGTTTCTCCCTGGCTAGCGGAGGGCCACGGCCACCGCCTCACGACGATGCAAGGACTTCTGCTGGCGGCTATCCAGGCCGCCGTATTCGTGACCGCGTTGCGTGCCATCGCCGCCTATCGGTTGGAGAAGTATGGGCGGCTCTGGCTGTCGCTGGGCGGCGTCGGCTTCGGACTGGTCTGTTCGTGGCTGATAGGAGCCGGTTTCGTAGCCAACTTTATCGACCCGCTGTATGCTTCAACTGAACTTTTTATCATCTTTCCGCTGCTCCAGTTGGCGGTTTTCACGGGACTGCGGATCGTCGCCCGTGTCGCTTTCGGTCGGATCGACCGTCTGGCGCTGATGCGCCGCAACACGATCATTATCGGCTGCGGCGAGGAGGCGGACGCGATCGTCCGGCACTTGGCCGATCCGGAACAGGCATCCGCCTATAACATCATCGGGGTCGTTAGTGATGCCGATCAGGCGGCGCCGGGCCTGTTCGCCGGCCGACCTTTGCTCGGTGGCCTGGCTGATCTCGCAGCGGTGCCACAACGGGACGCCGTCGACCTCGTGGTGATCGCGACGCCACCGGCGGACAGCACGCGCCTGCCGCACATCGTGAATTCCCTGCAGTGGCTCTCCGCTGATGTCGTGCTGCGGCTGGATGCCCCGGTGTCCACTCCGGGGCATCGCGGTTCTGCTCAGGTCGCTGGCCAACCGGTGCTGCCCCTGCTGTACCGTCCGTTGAAGGGCTCGCAGTCTCTGGTCAAGCTGATCGAAGACAGGGTGATCGCGGCGCTGGTCCTGGTGGTGGGAAGCCCGTTGCTGCTGTTGCTGGCGCTTGCCATCCAACTCGACAGCCCGGGCCCCGCATTGTTCCGCCAAGATCGCGTCGGCCTGTACAATCGCACGTTCCGCATCTACAAGTTCCGAACCATGACCGTCGATCCGACCGATGACGGATCGAAAGGGACCAACAGCCGGCAAAACCCCCGGATCACGCGTGTAGGACGGGTGTTGCGATCGCTGAGCCTGGATGAGTTGCCGCAGTTGCTGAATGTGTTGGTCGGCGACATGTCGATCGTCGGCCCCCGGCCCTATGTGCGGAATATGCAGGTAGAAGATCAGACCTTCCAATCTTCGGTCCAGAATTTTGCTGCCCGGCATCGCCTCAAGCCGGGTATTACCGGGCTCGCTCAGGCCAGTGGCATGCGCAGCAATGCGTTGCGCAGCATGACCAACGCTGAACGCAGCGTCGAGATGGACATGGACTACATTACCAACTGGTCGTTGTGGCTCGATCTGAAGATCATGGTACGCACCGTCACCCGGGCAATGAGCGGCCCGGAGGTGTTCTGACAGGCGTCCTGTCGCTTCATGCCGCCGGGTGCTGGCTGGCCGACGCTCGTTCCGCGTCACGATCCCCCATCGACCATCGCTTCGCAGCCGGCCGATCCCGCGCGACAACCCCGGGGCGCTATGGAAATCAGGATGGAAAGGTCGCGGCTGGCCCGCGGCTGATCTTCCAGGCTTGAGCTTGACGCCGATGGTTTGGATTGGCCTGCAGTAATTCAGATGCGGCGGTCGATAAAGCCTGGAATGTGCGACCGTCGCTTGTTGAGCAGCACGCCACCGATCTGACCCCCCATGTCGGTGATCTGGTCGCGCAGGGTCTGCGCCTGAGCGGAGCGCGTTCTTTCCGCCTCCACGACCAGCAGGGTGGTATCCACGTCTGCGCCAAGCACGATCCCGTCATAGGACTGCTCGGCCGAGGGGCTATCGATCAGGACAATGTCGTAGCTAGTGCGCAGCGCCGGGAACTGGCTGATCCAGCCCAGTAGGCCTGCCGCGGGGGCCCGGAACGTCTCGTTCACATGCAGATCACCGAGCGCCATCTGGTGCACCAAGACCTCGGCGGGCGGAGCGATCAATGGCTTGGTTGCCGAAATCGCAATCCCGAACGTGTCGCGCAGGGCGGTGATTTGGCCGTTCCCCGATCCAACGAGGTCGAGCAGAAGAACCCGGACGCTCGGTGTCCGGGCCGCCAGCATCGCAAGGTCGCGCGCCATGGAGGATGTACCCTCCCCCGCATTGGCCGCGATCAACTGCACGATGATGCCGGTGCTGCGATCGTGCCGCAGCATGTGGACCAGCCGCGTCCCCTCGTTGGTTCCGAGGAACATGGGAAGGAGCCGATCACTTCCGGCCGGCATACCACGGGCCATGGCGGTCATGCTCCCTGGACGCCGGGACGGAACGCCAGGGAACCGGCCGCAGCGCGGCGCTGCCAGCGACGGCTCCGCCTCTCGACCGAGGCGAGGACAGGAAGGTCGAGTGCGAGGTTGACGTCACGGGAGGTAATGAAGACTTGTCGCAGCGCGTTGAGCAACACCATCATCGCGACCGCCGCTACAGCGCCGAGGACGACGCCCGCGGCGGGCAGGACGATCCTCAAATTGAGACGTGCATTGGAGGATTCCGGGGGCTGAACCACGCGTATGTTGGCGGCCCGGCTGCCATCGGCGCCGCTGGAAGCCTGCGTCGCCTCGTTGCTTCGGACCAGCGCCCGATAGGTCTCGTCAAGCACGTCGCGGCTTCGTTGCAGGTCACGATACGCGCTGGCGGTGCCGGTGAGGCTGCGGATCCGCTGGTCGATCGTGTCCGCGTCCCTGGCGAGTTCCCCCTGTTTGGCCTGAAGGCCTTTGATCTGCGCCTGCAACATGGCCGCTTGCTGCTGCATGTCCTGGTACAGCGGGTTCGGTGTATCGCGGACGGCTGTTCCTTCGCGGTGCGGCACATTGGCGATCTGTTCCTGCAGCCATTGGATCTCGCGATCGAGACTTTGGATGTCCGGGAACGAATTGCTGTAGCGCGAGGCCAATTCCCGGCGCTTCACCTGCAGACGCAGCAGACTGTCGGTCAGCACCTGCGTCGCATGCGAGCGGTCACTGTCCGCATACGACTGAATGACGGGGGGCATGGCGCGGAGCTGTTCCTGGAGCACCGAAAGCTTGGCTTCGGCTTCGCTGACGGCTTGCGCCGTATCGTCGCGCGCCTGTCGGTTGCCGGACTGGCGCTGCAGCAGCAGTGCCGTTTGCTGGTCGAGATTGACGATACCGTGTTGTTCGGCAAAGCCGGCTAACGCTGCCTCGGCCGCTCTGAGCCGGGTCAGCAGCCCATCCTGCTCGGCCACGACCACCGCGGCAGGTGCCCGCTGGAAGATTTTTCCACGATCCGCCATGTATCCCGCGATCAGCGTGCGCAACACCTCCGTCCCGACGGCCGCCGCATGGCTGCGGAAGCTCAGTTCCAGGATATTCGATTGGGCGATGCTGGATGCTGTGAGATCAGCCTCGAACCGTCCCACAGCCGCCTGCAGCACCTGCGGATCATCGGTCTTGGTACCCGGATAGACCTTGTCCAAACCAACGGTCAGCAGCGTTTGCTTGGCCAGATCCGTGTTCTTGAGAACCTCGATCTCGCTGGTCATGATCTCGTTGCGATCGAGCGCAACCGTTGATCCGGGCTGTCCGGCGGTCGGTTGGTAGAAGTATTCCCCACCGTACAGTACCACCAGGCGTGCCTGGGCCACGAAGGCCGGCTTCGTGACCGCCGCGGCCATGAAGCCGAGCAGGACGGGCACGACGAAAGCAAGGATCATGCTGCGCCGATAGTAGAATATCACGGTAATCAGATCGCGCGTGGTATAGCGCCGAACGGTCACCGGCGGGCGCGCTATTCCGATGGTCGTATTAACGTTCGGAGCGGTTGCGATATTCATTTTCGAACCTTGGATCAAGGCCAATGGAAATGGCGTTGCGGTTTTCTAATCCGGCGTCGTCAAATGTCAGCGGCTTTATATCATAAAACTAATCCACAAAACGAGAAATCGTCGCCCGCGTGCCGGTTTTTGGTCGTATGGATGACCGCGGCCGGGTTGGACCGGGCCGATCTATCCGGATCTACCGTGATGTGGCCTTTGCAGCCGGTCCGCTCATTAGCCCAGTCCGCTGGCCCGTAGCCAGGCGACCGACTCCGCCAATCCCTCATCGAGGCCAACGCCGGCCTTCCAGCCCAGTTCGAGCGACGCTTTCTGCGCGGGATAGGTGGCGGCCAGACCAAAGAGGGCGAGCTCACTGCGCGATGGGCCGGCGAGCGCCCGCGGTCCGGTTAGCCCGCCGGTAAAGGGGAGCCACCGCTGCAGGATCTTGCACGCGAGCGCGGTCGCCGTGCGGCGACGCCACCCTGACGGCGACACCGCGGGGAGGGCGGCACAGCCGAGTGCCGCGGCGAGCCGTGCATACCATCCGCTCCAGCTGATGGTTTCGTCGCTTGAGATGTTGAATGCGGCCGCGGCGCCGGCCCGGGCCGGCGCGCGGATCGCCGCGATGCAGGCCGATGCGACGTCGCGGACATGGATCGGATTGCAGGTGCCCGAACCGATGTCGCCGAGCGCCCCCCAGGCGCCACTCAGCAAGCGCCGCGCTGGCAGCACGATCCAGAAATCCGAGCCAGGACCGTACACGATCGCCGGTCGCAGGATGATCACATCGGCACCCGCGCGGGCCGCATCGTGGCAGAGGGCTTCGGCAGCGACCTTCCAATGCCCGTAGCCGCGACCGGAGGCCGATATGACGGGGGCCGCCTCGTTCACCGATCCCGATCGCCCGCCATAGACTGCTATCGAACTGAAATGGATGACCCGGCGAACTCCGGCCACGCGCGCCGCATCCAGCAGCAGGCGCGTGCCGCCAACCGTGGTCGCGCGGGGACCGACGGCGCAGTGCACAACGATGTCGGCGCCTTCCAGCGCGACGGTCAGTTCGTCCGGGTTGCAGACGTCGAGCCGGCATGCTTCCACGCCATCGCCGACCGGGCGCCCATCGCGACTGGTGCCCCGAATGGTAAGGTCGGGTTCCCGGACGAGAGTCCGTGCGACGACACCGCCGATGAAGCCGCCCGCACCTGTGACAACGACCCGCGTGCCGATCACGCCTGCTCCCGAGTTCCGATCCTGGCCCGTTATCTTCTAGTGGCCGTGCCAGAGCAGCGCGAGTCCTGTGCCTTGCCTTTTGCGGCGATGGCGGCTCAGCCGGTCTCGATCGGATAGCGACGCAGGGCGCATGCCTGCAACAGTACCGCGGCGACAAACGCCGGATTGTTGCGGGCGTATCGGCGCCACAACCGTCGTGGCTCGATGGCCATGCGAAACGCCCATTCGAGTTCCGGCGCGCTGCAGGGCGCGCGGCGCCTGCCGCAGCGTACCCGCATGGATGTCGAAAGCCGCGCCTACGCCGATCAATACCGGGGCGCTCAGCGTGGCGCGGTGCGCAGCCATCCATCGCTCCTGCTTCGGCGTGCCAAGTCCGACCCAGACGATATCGGGCCGGGCGGCCTCGATCATGGCGATCTCCGCTGCGTCTTCCTCGGCGGTCGTGGGCCGGAATGGTGGCGAATGGCAGCCGACGATCTGCGCGCCCGGGAAACGCGCCGCGAGCCGTCGCGACAGGCGGTCGAGCGTGGGCCGCGCGGCGCCGTACAGAAAGTGCCGCCAGCCCGTATCGAGCGATACCTCGAAGAGATGCAGCATTAGGTCCGGGCCATAGACGCGCGTCACGTGGCTCTGGCCGGCAAGCCGCGACAGCCAGACCAGTGGGACGCCATCGGGGGTGACCATGCCCGCCCGGTTGTGGATCGACCGTAAGCCCGGGTCGCGCCGGCTCTCCATGATGCCGTGCACACCCGTTACGCATACGTATTCACGCGCGCCGCTGCCGATCCAGTCGGCCACCGCGTGTTGGGCTGCCGCGATGGTGATCGCGCTGACCTTGACGCCCAGGATGTTGGTCCAGCCGGCGCCGCACTCCAGCATTGTTGGGTCGCCCCTCACGACAGCCCGGACGGCCGGTTCCGGTCAGGAGGCCCTGCGAAGTCCACGGCCCTTTGCCAGTTGGCCGTAGACCCAGCGATAGGTCGCCTCGAGGCCCACCTGCAGCGGCGTCGAGGGTGCCCATCCCAGGACCTGCCTGATCTTCGTATTGTCGCTGTTGCGGCCGCGCACGCCCTGCGGCGCGTCCAGCTTGTAGCGGCGGTTCAGCCTTACGCCGCCGATCCGTTCGACAAGGTCCACCAGTTGGTTGATGGAGACGAGCTCGTCGCTGCCGATGTTGATTGGTTCGGCGCAGTCGCTCGCCATCAGGAGCATCGAGCCGTAAACGCAGTCCGAAATGTACATGAAGCTGCGGGTTTGCTCGCCGTCGCCCCAGATCTCGATGTCACGGCTGCCCGAGAGGGCGCACTCGGCCACCTTGCGGCAGATCGCCGCCGGCGCTTTTTCCCGGCCGCCATGATAGGTACCGTTGGGCCCGTAGACATTGTGATATCGCGCGATGCGGGTAGCCAGGCCATAATCCTCGCGGAAGTGGCGGCACATCCGCTCGCTGAACAGCTTCTCCCAGCCGTAGCCGTCCTCGGGCATCGCGGGATAGGCGTCACTCTCCCGCAGCGCCACGACATCGGTGCTGGTCTGTTTGCCCGCCGCATAAACACAGGCGGAGGAGCTGAAGAAATAGCGTCCAACCCCAGCCTCGCGCGCCGCCATGAGGAGGTGGGTGTTGATGAGGACCGAAAGCATGCACTCGGCCCGGTGGGTTTCGATGAAACCCATTCCGCCCATATCCGCCGCCAGGTTGTATATCGATGCCGCGCCGTCAACCGCAGCGCGACATGCGGTCAGTTCGCTCAGGTCCAGGCACACTTGCTCCGACGCGGCGAAGCGTTGATGCCACGCGTCCAGTGGCTTGCAATCGATGGCGCGGACATTGGCATAGCCTTGCGCCAGGAGGTCCGAGACAATTTGGCCTCCTATGAAGCCGCCCGCACCTGTCACGACGACCCGGTCGCGCTTATCCATGGCGACTCCTTGCAGGAGTTGGAGTGCGTCATTCCGCGCGCACGTAATTATTTTCTAGCGGCGTTCATATCTGTAACGCAAGTGCTGCGATGTATGCGAGGCACCAAACACCAACCTTGGCGGTGCCGGTTGGGGCATGCTTGTCTAGCGATCATGTTTTCGCTGAAGACCATGAACCCTGCGTCCGCCGGATGGCCATAGAACGGCGCGTATAGGGACCGCCATCACAATGGTTCCGCAAGCATGATCATACCGCGTGCGCGGCTGTGTCACGCTGGTGCGATCCCCTGGTTAGAGGCGGTCAACGGACGGCGATAACCGTATGGCCCCGTCGGGCTATGCGGACTTTGAGTTTGCGCGATGGGCGGTCGGCTAGTATGGGTTCCCGTTAGGCGATCAGGTGCATTGCCCCGGGGCGGCACGCGTGTGTCGGCGCAGATCGTGGGTTATGCTGGCGTCACGAGCCATCCTACCGGGCCAAGCGACCATAACGTGGATTAGGATGAACGGTGGATCACCGGTCCGGCATACCCATCATCGCACCGCCCCCGAGCGCCACCGGCAAGCGCGAGGTGGATATCGGCGCATACTATGTCGCCGATTCCCCCGACGTAGGTTCCGCTGATACCACAGCGCAGTCGCAGGCGGGCGAACTGGTGGCCATCTTCGGCCGTCACTGGATTTTATTCACGTTGGTTCTTCTGCTGCTGTTCGGCGCGGGGACCGCGTTCATCCTGCGTCAGCCGAAGGAATACACCGCCCGGACGACGGTGCTTTTCGATCCGAGAAACCGCCAGATCGTCAATTTCACGCCGGTCGTGGAGGGCTTCAGCGAGGACAGCCAGACGCTCGAGGTCGAGGTGGCCACCGAACTCCAACTGATCCTATCGCGCCGAGTCACCGACCCCGTGATCGCCGCATTCAAGCTGGCGGATGATCCCGAATTCAATGGGACCCGACCGGGTCTGCTCAAGACGGTGCTCGACACCGCGGGTGCTTGGTTTTCATCGCTGGCTGGCAGGCTGATCGGCAATCCTGTGCCGGACAGAACCGGCCAAAGAAGCGCCGAATCCACCGCCGAAATTCGGGCGGCCGTTCTCAAGACGTTCGCCAAACGTCTCGATGTCGGGGTCGATGGCCACTCGACCGCGATCGGCATTTCCTTCACGTCGGAGGATCCCGAGAAGGCGGCGCAGATCGCGAACGCGATTGCCGCCAATTACGTCGCGCTGTCGGTGAACGACAAGGCGACCGCGGTGAACAACGCGCTGAAGACCATGATGGCGCGTTCAGTGGAATTGCGTGACCAGACGGTCGCTGCCGACCGTGCCGTCGAGGATTACCGGATCGCCGCGCATCTGGTGGAAGGCAGCGGCGGGAACGTCGTGTCGGCGCAGATCAGCGCGTTCAATAGCGAGTTGGTTCAGGCAGAGGCTGACCTCGCTGCCGCGAAGGCCAGAACTCTCTCAGATCGAGGCCGTCAAAGGTAATCCGGAGGCGGCGCCGGCCGTGCTTGCCTCCCCCGTCATCCAGCAACTGCGGGAAGACGAGGCCAAACAGGCTGCCGCTCTCGCGCATGACCAGAGCAGGCAAGGCTTGGAATATCCGACCGTGCTTGCCGAAAAATCGACCCTCGCCGCTTTGCATCAGCAGATCGTTGCCGAAATGGGCAACATCATCCGCGCACAGCGCGCCACGGTCGAATCGGCGCAGGTTCGCGTTGATCTGCTGAAATCCAGGCTTGCGGATAGTTGGAAACAGGCTGGCAACAATGGGGCCGCCGACATTCACCTGCGCCAACTGCAGCTGGAGGCAAGCGTGCAGCGGACGCTGTACGAGAGCTATCTGAGGCGCATCCAGGAAATTTCCCAGCAGGTCGGCACTGCGCAACCCTATGCGGAAGTGATCAGTGCGGCCGAGCCGCCGCAGACCCCGTCATGGCCCGAACTGCGGTTGCTGCTTCCGGCCATCCTTCTGGTCAGCATGGCAATCGCGGCTTTCTGCGTGGTCTGTGCCGAACTGTTCGCGAAGGGCTTCCGCTCGCTCAATCAGGTGGCGCAGGTCTTTGGAGACCGACCTGTCGAACTGATACCGCGGCTGCCCGCGAGCCGGCTTCGTCTGATCGGCCATCCTGGGCACGTGGACGCGGTGGTGAAGCAGCCGCTGGGACCCTTCGCAGAAGCGATCCATTCCCTGCGCGTGCAAATGCGGATGCACGATACGGGCGGCACCACCGTGCTTTTTTCGTCGGCGCTGGCCAATGAGGGAAAGACCGCCACCGCCGTCGCATTCGCGCGCCAGGAAGCGCTATCCGGTGTCGCCGTTTTGATGATCGATGCGGATATGCGCCGGCCGAGCCTGCACACCCTGTTCGGCGGCAGCCGGGTCGGCCTGTCGGAAATGCTGCTCGGGAACAGGACGCTCGACGAGGTGATCCAGAAGGATCAGGCAAGTGGAATGGCCTATATCGCCGCAGGCAAACCCTGCGCGTCGCCCATCGATCTGTTGGCGGGCGAGGCGATGCAGCAATTGCTGCGCGAGGCCGAACACCGTTTCGAACGTGTTGTGATCGATGCCGCGCCGGTACTCGCCGTCGCCGACGCGCGCGTGCTGACGGCGCTCGCGAGCCAGACGATCTACGTCGTGCGCTGGGGTTCGACGCCGCGAAGGTTCGCGAAACTCGGCCTGGAAATGCTTCGCCAGTCCGGTGGCAAAGTGGTGGGGCCCATCTTCGTCCAGGTCGATGGCACCAGCGCGCCCTACAAGACCGGTTACAGACTGCGGCCTTCGCGGGCGTAAGCGCGAGAGGGTCGGCTCATCAGGGCGTTGAACATCACCAGCATCATCAGGAACATGCCGGGGCCGGGGGTGAACAGGATCGGGTCGAGAGAACCCTCGAAGGCCACGATCGGCGATATGCCGATCAGCAGCGGATCAGCGGTCCTGACCAGTGCATAGACCCACAGGATCAGGAACATTAGAAAAAGAACCGCGCCGATCATGCCGGTCGATACCAGTACCTCGATGAACGAGTTGTGGGCGTGACCGGCGAATGGGAATGTCTGCAGCAGATAGAATCGGGTGCTGAAGTAACCCACCCCCATCAGGGGATGTTTGGGGACCAGCGCGAGCGCGTATGTCCATAGGGGAATGCGACTGTTCAGTGTCAGCGCATCGCTGCCGGCGAAGCCGACGATCAGGTCATGAAGATCGCCCGACAGGACCAACTCCGCCGCAACAAACACGATGGCGGCGATGGCAAGGATGGCCAGCAATCCGCGAAATGGCGAGGGCCGGATCTTTTGGAACAGGGCGAATGCGACGCCGAGCACTGTACCAGCCTCGATCCCGCGCGCGTCGCACAGGTGAAGCAGCCAGCTCAGACCGATCAGAACGGGAAGTTTGATGGCCCATGGCGGCGACGCGTCGATGCAACAAATCACGCCGAAAGCCAGCACCAGGGCACTCGCCAGCGGATGGTTCATGCCGAGCAGCAGGCGCGGGCGCTGATCGATCCCCAGCCAGTCATCGGTGCTGAACAGCGGCTGTTGCGCCCCGACGATGGTGACGTTCTCCAGCGGAAGGAGCCTGCCGTATAGGTGGATGTTGGACAGAATGAGCACGCCCGTCATCAGGACAATGCCCGTGAGGGCGATCCCCGCGATGCGGCGACGCTCCGTCGGAACCGCGGCGCGTGCGTCACGGGTGACCTGGAATGCGATGAAGCATAGAGCGAGAAGCTCGCCGGCCTTGGCCAGTCCGATGACCATCAAAGGCCCCTGCAGGCTGGTGATCAGCGCCCAGAGCGAGAATGTGGCGACCACGGCAGCGAGCCAGAAGGCACCGGCCGACGTGGGCAGATGTCGCCGGCGACCGCGCAGCACAACGGCGCACAGAGTTGCAGCCAGCAGAAACGCGATCTCCACCACCCGTGATCCTGATGCATCATCGGAGAGCGCGCCGCCGCGCCCCAGGAAGGGCATGTAGGCGAGCAGCACGAACGTGGTCGCGGCGACAGCCGGCACCAGGACCCGCGGCCGCGGCACGGACAGCCTCGGCGCCGCGCCAGGGCGAGACACGTCGCGCCCGGCAGCCGCTGAGATGAGACCATCGCTCGGCTTTTCGGCGTCCGGGCCCCATTCGATTGTGCTCATGCGGCGTCCACTGCCGTCACCTCGTTCCCCGCGATGCGGCGATAGAAGCCGCGCCACGCCGTCGTGAAGCGCGCAACGGTGAAGCCGGCAACCGCTTGCTGCGCCGCTTGGCCCATCCGATACCGGCCTTCCGCCGACAGCGCCAGCAGATCCTCGAGCGCGCGGCCGACGGCTGCAGGCGTCCGGTCCACGACGAAAGCGTTCTCCCCATCGCGGGTGAAGTCATCCACGCCGTGCAGCCGGGTGACGACGATCGGCAGTGCTGCCGCGGCAGCCTCGTAGGTGGAGAGCGAGAAGGTCTCGTAGGCAGAAGGGAAGACGAATGCATCGGCAAGCCACAGGAACCGTCGCACCTGCTTCTGACGGCCCACGAAGACGACCCGGTTGGCGATTCCCTGCTGCACGGCGCGTGCGGTATAGGACCGCACGAGCGCGGGTTCGCCGCCGACGACCAGCAGTTTCAGATTGCTCTGCCTGATCGCGGCCATGGCCTCCATGACGATCGGCAGCCCTTTGCGCTCGAAATGTCCGAGCGCGGTGAACACCAGGACGACATCGTTAGCCCCAAAGCCGAGGCCGCGACGCAGGCCAGAACGGTCGAAATCGGCCGGCATGCGCAGTGATTCAGTGTCGATCGGGTTGGCGATGACGGTGATCCGGCCCGCCAGCCGGGGGTACTCACGCACCAGTTCGTCCGCAAGCCCGTGCGATGGCACAACGATGTCGCGCGCGTCGCGATAGACGACGGGCTCCATCAGCGCCCGCAACTGGTGGTCCAGCCAGCGAAGGAAGGGCCGCAGGGCAAGTGTATCGGCTGAAAATCTTCCGGCACCTTTCAAGTACGCCCGATGACAGAACTGCGCATAAACAATGTCGCTGCCCAGGAAGTTGCTCTCGACGCCTTGCAGCAGATCAGGCGGTCGGCTGTCGGCGCGGCTGTATCGGCGCCAGGCACGGCGCGCCAGGATATGGAATGTCACGAACAGCAGTGCCAACGGCCGCAACGGCGACATCACCGGAACATGGACGATGCGCTCGGGATGCGGGTTGTCGAACTCCGCGGCGAACACCACGAACTCGTGCTCTTCGCAGAGCGCTGCGATCAGGTGCCTGTGACAACCGCCGATCGCGTTCGATGTGGTAACGCTGTAGTCGAAGACCGCTATCTTCACGAAACTTTCCTCTCGGCGCACCCGACGGATGCGCGGTCGTGCGCGCTGCGCGCCTGGCCGTCGGCTTCGGCCGACCATTCTAGCGTAGCGAACCGGTCTAGCGTGAAGAACGGGCCGATGCCGCATTCTCCGTGCGGAGAGGGCGGCAACTGGGCGGGCCGGCGCCGGCCCATCGCCGTCTCCATAGCATTGGAATGCGCTAGCACTGCAACGCGCCTGACGGCTTGACACTAATCTTCACCACGACCTACAACAAGTTGCGCCGAACACTGCAGGCACCTTGACGACAAAGGTATCGCCGATGGTTTCGGAACAATACCCTGCCCCTGACCGAACGCAGCCAGCAAACCCGTAGTGGCCGATCAGACAGCCCTGTTCGCATCCAGCCGGGCGGGTTCCCTCGGCCGGTTGCGCCATGCGATCGTCGTGGTCGGCCAATCGCCCGACCTCGCCAGCGGCCAGGCGAAGATGATCGGCTGTCTGCTGCGGCACCGGTTCGATAACGTCCGCCTTATTCATGTCCCGATGACCTTCTCCTCGGAGACGAGCGAGATGGGAAAACCGAGCGTCGCCAAGATCTGGCATCTGCTGGGTGTCGTTGTGGCGATCGGACGGGTCGCGCTCGGGCTGAGGATACGGGGTGTGCGACCGATCCTGTATTTCCCGCCGGCCGGCCCAAATCTGACGCCGGTTCTGCGCGATCTGGTGATCCTCACGATGACGCGGCCGTTGTTCGCGCGGACGATCTTTCATTTTCATGCCGCGGGCCTTGCGGGTTTCCGTGCGAAGCTGCCACTTGCGCTGCGGCCGATCTTTGATCTGGCCTACCGTTCGCCCGACGTGACGGTCGCCACCGCGCGGTCGGGTCTGATCGATGGCCAGAGCCAAAACGGCAGGCTCAATCTGGTTGTGCATAACGGCGTATCGGATTTGCCGGGTGGACTCGTGCGCCGGCGTCCATCGCCGCCACCGGTGGTGCGTTTGCTGTTCGTTGGCTTGCTGGTCGAGGACAAGGGAGTGCTCGTTCTGCTTGAAGCTCTCGGGCTGCTGAAGGCGCGCGGGGTGCCGTTCGAGGCGTATCTCATCGGCAAATTCCACGACAGGGAAATCGAGCAGCGCGCCGGCAGGCTGATGGCGCGCGTCGGTCTCGACGCCGAAGTGGCTTTTCCGGGGGAGGTGCAGGGCGAACCGCTGCTGCAGGCCTATGCCGATGCGGACATATTCTGTTTCCCATCGTTCTTCGCTGCGGAAAGCTTTGGCCTGGTCTGCGTCGAGGCGATGCGCGCGAGCCTTCCGGTGGTTGCCACCGACTGGCGCGGCATTCCAGAGGTGGTGGACCATGGCCGGACAGGGTTGATCGTTCCGCCCCATCTGCCGGAACCGCTGGCGGATGCACTGGAGCGGCTCATTGCCGATCCTGGTCTGCGCGAGGCATTCGGCCGCGCCGGCCGTGATCGTTTCCTTGCCTGCTTTACTGCCGAGCGGTTCTGTTTGGAGATGGGCGAGGTATTCCTCCGTGCGTTGGGCTGAGACATCGGGAGAGCGAAATGGACGACACGCGGCGTAAAGTCCTGGTCACGGGCGGCAGCGGCTTCATCGGCACGACGATGGTCGGTCGGCTTCTCGATGCCGGCTGGGACGTCTTCAACTTCGATCTGAAGGCGCCACGCGTCGCCCATCACGCGCGCCATTGGATCGCAGGCGACATCCTTGACCGCGCCGCCTTGGCCGCCGCGTTCGACCGTGCCACGCCTGAAGCGGTCATCCACCTTGCGGCACGGACCGATACACTGAGCGAGACGCTGTCGGACTACCGGGTCAACATCGAGGGATCCGCCAACGTCGTGGATGCGTGCCGCGACCACCCGATGGCCAAGCGGCTGGTGTTCACCTCCTCGCAGTTCGTCTATGGCCCTTCCGGCGTCCCGCAGCACGATGAGGATTTTCTCCCGCACACGGTCTATGGCGAGAGCAAGGCCGCGAGCGAACGCCATCTGCGGAATGCGAACCTTGACTGCTGCTGGACAATCGTTCGCCCGACCAACATCTGGGGACCGTGGCACCCGCGCTACCCGCATGAGTTCTGGCGGGTGTTGAAGCGGGGCCTTTACATGCATCCGAAAGGTCCCGACGTCATCCGCTGCTATGGCTATGTCGGCACGGTTGCGGACCAGATCATGACGATCCTGGCCATGCCGATCGCGGCGGTCGATCGGAAGATGGTCTATCTTGGCGACCCGCCGCTACGCCTGATCGAGTGGACCAACGGATTTTCGTTGGCCCTGACCGGTCGTCCGGTCCGTCAGGTGCCGCTCGGCGTATTGCGGCTGATCGCTGTCGCCGGGGACGCGGTGCAGGCGGCCACCGGCCGGCCGGCGCCGCTGACATCATCGCGGCTGCGCAGCATGACCGAGTCCTATACCCCGCCGATGACGCCGACCTTCGCGTTGCTGGGCCAGCCCCGCTCAACATTGCAAGAGGGTATCGACGAGACGGTTCGCTGGCTGTCCGCGACGTTGCCGCAGTTCCGAACCGCAGAAGCTCCGCCGGCACGTCGTGCGGCCACATCGTGAGGATACGAGATCAAGAGCGCCAGCACCCGTCCGCTGGCTGACCGCCCGTCGTGGGGGGTATGAGAAGCATGCAGCCGCTCGTCTCGATCATCATCCCGTACTTTAACCATGAGGCGTACATCCGTGAGGCCGTCCTGAGTGCGGCATCGCAGTCCTACGCCAACGTCGAGGTGATCGTCGTCGACGATGGCTCGACCAACCCCGTGGCGCCGCTGCTTGCCGACCTGCCTGATATCCGCATGTTCCGGACCGCGAACGCGGGCTGCTCCGCTGCGCGGAACGCCGGCGTTCGCGCCAGCAGGGGAACCTACCTTCTCTTTTTGGATGGCGACGATCGGTTGCTGCCTGATGGGGTGGAGGCTGGCGTTCGCGCACTTATGCGCCGTCCCGATGCTGCGCTCGCATTCGGCGCCGTGCGCCTGATCGACGAGCATGGCGACGTGACGGGGCCGCCACATATATGCAGGCCGAGGCGTGATTACTTTCTGATGTTCCTCGAGAGCTGCCCCATCGTGTGTCCGGCGGCTGCGTTGATCAGACGAGATGCCTTCATCGAGGCCGGCTGCTTCGATGACACGCTGCCTGGCGATTATGGCGAGGACTACGACCTTTACCTTCGGATGACCCGCCGCGCGCCAGCCGTGCGTCATACGACCTGTGTCGTGGACTACAGGATCCATTCTTCGAATCGTGGGCGTGACAAGCCTGCATTGCTGGCCGGGATACTCGCCGCCCTGGACAAGATGGCCGGCGATGGAGGCCTGACCCCGCGCCAGCGGCGTCGCCTTGAGCTGGGGCGCAGACGGTGGACCCATGCGCTGCGCCCGCAGGCGACGATCGCGCATCGGCTCTGCGGGTTGTATTTCCGATGCCGTGCAATGCTCACGGTTCCCCTCAGTGCCTATTTTCGAAGATAGGCGGCGAGCGTGACCCGGGCCACGCCCAAGCACCGTAATGCCGAGCATTCGCGCTGGTCAGCCGCGCCAATTCCCCCAACGTCACCTCGTCGGGGCCGCTGACCGTATGCTCCTCTCGTCGCGTTGGCGTAACTCTCCCGAGGCCCGGCGCACCCTGTGGGCCGTAGCCGATCAATGTGCGGTCAGCGGGGGCAATTTCGCGACGAATCTGATCCTGCTCCGAGTGCTGCTGCCGATCGAGTACGGCACCTACGCACTGGTCCTGAACTCGATCATCTTCTGCAACAGCATCCAGCAGGCGCTCATTTCCTATCCGCTCTGCGTTCGTGGCGCGGGCGTGCGTCTGGTGCTGTTCAGGCGTATTCTGGCATTCGCGCTGCTCGGAACGACCGTCCTCCTATGCACGGTGCTGGGACCGCCATTGATTGCCGTGGGGCTGTCCCTGGGGCCTGCGGTCGCCATAGGCGCGTCTGTTCTGGCCATGTGGCTGTGGCAGCTTCAGAGCACGCTGCGCTCGGGCTTCATTGCCATACTCGATCAGCGCCGGGCGCTGACGGGCGATGCGATCAGCTATGGCGGACAGGCGCTTGTGCTTGGCCTCGCATGCCTGCGCGGCAGACCGTCCCTTTTGGTAATCTTTTCGATCATCGCCGGAACCTCGCTTCTGGCGTCCCTCGTGCAGACTTGGCAGTTGTCGCCCACGCCGCCGCCGCGGCGGATGCTGCGGCCGCTGGCCTGGCACTTCTGGAACCTTGGGTATTGGAACGTCGTCGCCTCGCTGCTGGGCTTTTTTACTCTCCAAGCCTTCCCGTGGCTGATACTGATGGGGCACGGCCGCATCGAGGTTGCGGCGTTCGGTGCGTTGTTCCAGTTCCTCGCGTTCAGCAATCCGCTGCTTTTCAGCCTGGGCAGCCTGATCACCGCGACGGTGGCCAGAGGGGGCGACTACAGAAGCAAGTCGGTGCGGACTTATCTGTTCGTCACCTGCGGCATCATGGCCTGCTACCTGTTGCTCCTGGCCGGTGCCGGTCCAACGTTGATGCGCTGGCTCTATGGCAGATTCTCGCCCTATCTGCCCTACGCGCCGGTCATCCGCGTCTTTGCCGCCGCGTGGGTATTCGAGGTCATCGCCCTGCTGGCAATGGCCGTGCTCGGCGGCCTGCGCCGTCCACGCTCGCTGTTTGTCATCCAGCTTTTCGGTGCGGCGGCTGCGGCCCTGATCGCTCTTCCGCTGACCTACTGGATCGGGCTTCTCGCCGCAGGTATCGGTCTGATCGTCGTCAACGGCGTGCGAGCCGCAACCGGCGTCATTTTGATTCTGCGGCACAAAGGCGGCCGGTCGCGGGGCGACCTTTCCAACCCCATCGACGCCGGCGATGCAGGCGTGCCGCGATCGATCCTGTAGCCAACGGCCTCATTTCGCCTGCGCCCAGCCTTTCCACCGCTGATTTTCCAGCAGTACCGGCTGTCCGGTCAGCGTCACAACATGCCCGATGATCGGCGCCGAACCGCCGGTCGCGGTGCGCTCGAAAGCATACGCGTCCGACGCTGTGTACGGCGTCGGTCCACCGTTTGCGTCCCAGATGATCTGTCCCTGATAGCCACCAGGCTTCGTTATTACGCCCGACCAGAGCGAGCCCAGATCCATGGTCGGGCTGCCGATCCGCATGGTCACGTCGAACGGCGTACCGGTGGCATAGCCGATGCTCATATAAGGCTGCACGAAAGCGACTGTCGCGTGGGTGGCCGGCGCGGGCCAGGATTGCACATCCGTCTGGAGTGGAGCCGCGATCGGATAGAAAGGGTAGAGCAGGGCGGTTCCGAGGTAATTTCCCTGATTGTCGTTCTCATTGAACGCCAGGTCGGCGCTGCAGTTGGCCATGGAGCCGCCGGCTACCTTGGCATAGAGCGTCAGCGTCCATTTCTGGCCTGCCGTTGCGGCGATCTGTCGGCTGCCCTCGAAGAAGATCTGTACCTGCCCGAACGCGCCCGCGGCAGCCGTTCCGAAGATCCGGACGTCGACATAGGGGATGCCGCCCTCGGTTCCCGATCCGACGATCTGCGTCGCAACCCCCATCGCGGCGTCGGGATTGTAGATCCCCCAATACGTCGGCGGAGTGCCAGGCGCGCCAGGCGAAGCCCCGCTGGCCGCCGGGTTGCGTATGGCGTTGACGGCGGCGACACGCTGCACGTCCGCGATGAACGTGCTGCCAACCAGCCATTTCTCCGCCTCACGCAGAGCGGTGCCCTGCGGATCGAGCCCGGATCCGCCGTTCCAGAGAGGACCCCAGCCCCCGGCACTGTTCCCGGCGTCGTAAGCGTACCACAGCATCCGCGAGACGCCGCCACTGGCCAGGAGGATCGTCCAGATCGACGCGAATTCGGTCTGTGCTGCAACCGTCGGCACTTGCGACTGGGTTGCCCAACCGCCCTCGTCGACGAACAGCGGAAGCGCAGCCACGCCATTCAGGATCATCGCCGATCGGATGTTCTGCAGGGCGAGCCAGTATTGCTCGGGTGGGGTGGTGGGCGGCATCGGATTGAAGGGCGCTGCGCTGAGAAAATAGAGATGCATGTCGATGGCGTCGGCGTAGGCGCCCCCGCCCGCTGCAAGATAGGTCTGCAGCCAGAGGGTTCCCGAATGGGGGCCTGGCCCGTAGACCGACCCCGATGGCGAGAGCACGACCGCCGCCGGGGCAAGTGTGTGTATTATGCCGTAGATCCGGCTGGCGGCGGTGATCAGCTGCGCGACGCTGCCCGACCAATAGGTATTCGGGTCGTTGGCCTCGTTCCAGATGCCGTAATATTTGATCCGCCCGGCCGCCCGCGCGACCACTGCGGTCACGAAATCATAGAGGTCCTGCATGTTCGTCGGCGGGACCTGGGGCCCCGAGCCGCCATTCGCCCACGAGGGAACCAGGCCAAAAGTGTAGATGACGTCCTGTCCCTTGGCGATGTCGGATGCCAGTATGGCATCGAACGATGCCCAGTCGTAGACGCCGCGTGCCGTTTCGATGTCCCGCCAATGCACCGACTGTCCGTTGACGGTGCTATCCCACATCCGCTGGATGGTCGCGGGAATGCGCGACGATACGGTCGTGGGATAGATATAGTTCATGCCGAAAGTCGTGGGCGTGATGGTTTGTGCGGTTGCGCCGGTATACCAGGCGGCCAGGAGAAATACCGAGATGAGGAGTTTAATATGAAACGTTCTCATTGCCAGTATTGCAGCTCCAGATAGCCGGACTGCCCCGACCCGCCTGCGGCATCGGTCCCGCCGCCACCGCCGCCGCCGCCATAGTTGCCCACGCCGGGGATGCTGCCGGCAACCCCTTTGCTGCCGGCTGCACCGCCGCCGCCGAGGCAGGAGTTCCCCCCCGCCCCACCGGACCCGGCGCCCGCGCCGGGATCCTTCGACCAGAAGAGCGCCGTCGAGCCGCCATAGCCGCCGGACGCCCCGGTACCTGCCGCCGCCGCCACCGCCGCCGCCCGGGCAGCCGATCCCAGTCCCGAACGCGCCGACCCCGCCGCCCGATGCGCCGGCGCTTGCGCCCGCGCCGCCGCCGAAGCCACCCCCGGCGCCGCCACCGCCGCCGGTTCCGCCAGCGCCCGGGGCGCCGGCCACGCCGCCGTCCGTTCCCTTGGTGGGCCAAAGCGTATTCAGGCCGGCAAGGGTTGTCGCCCCGCCGGCGCTGCCGGTGGCACCCGGCGCGCCGCCGGCACCGCCGGCGCCGATGGTGATCGTGAGCGTGCTGCCCGGTGTCACCGCGACCCAGTAATCGAGGATCGCTCCGCCGCCGCCCCCGCCGCCGCCGGCTGCTGTGCTGGCGGTGGTCTGGCCGCCGCCGCCGCCGCCGCCGCCCCCCACCGCCTTGGTGATCAGCAACTGCGTGACGCCAGCGGGTACCGTGAAGGTTCCGCTCGTGGTGAACGAAACGCCATGCGGCAGGGCCGGGGGAAAGCTGGTCCCGGCGTAAGCCGGTGCGACCATAAGCCCGACCAGGATGGCCGCACGCAACAGGTGGTTCATATCACCAACCCCGCGCCGTGATCGGGTCGCCCGTCGTGGCGGCGACGACGCTGATGGCCTGGAGCGGCTTGCGGCCTGGCGGCGTGGTGTAGCAGCCCCCGTTGGACGGGACCCGCACGCTGCCTGCGCCATTGACGGTTGCGGTCGCCGTGTCCGAGATCCACAGGTCGTCCCTCGTGCCGGGATTGCAGATTTCGAACCCATCGGCCGGCGCGGCCCCGTTGAACAGCAGCTGCGCGGTGCCTCCATCGGCGATCGTGGTGCTGCCGTCCGTCGTGGCATTTCCGGTGACGGGCATCGGCAACGGGAGCGCGGCCGCGTTGATCGCGGCGACGACCGATGCATCGGAAACTGCCTGCATCGCCGGGAGATTGGAGATCGCGACCGAACCGGTGACGGTGCCCGTGCCCTGGTTGCCCGACGTGTTGGTGACGATGCTGAGCGTGCCCGGCGTCTGCGCAGTCGCGGCGCAGGGAGAGAGAAATGCTGCCGTCGCCAGGTACAGCGCGGCCCATCGTGGGGAGCCAACCGGCAATGCCGGCGGTCGCGGTGGTGGTCGCCGTGCGGCGCTTCGAAGCCATGTCGGGTCCCTCTGCCGGATATGGGCCGTCCCAGGCACGGGTGCGCCGGGTGTCAACGTTAGTTAGACAGTTAGTCATAATAACTTTCCGCGTCAATCCTCGACTCTGATCTCGACGCCGATGCCGGGCGGGGTCGCCGAAGTCGGGGTTGTTCGCGGGACGTGGCACGATTCTTGTCTTATGTTCATCGTCGAGCGAGCACAGGAGCCATCGGAATGGCGGATGTCGTTGTCATCGGTGCCGGTATCAGCGGCGCGGCGACCGCCTATGAACTGGCGACGGCCGGGCTCGATGTGGTCCTGCTGGATCGCTACGCCCCGGCGGCGATGGCCTCGGGCTGGACACTGGCGGGCGTGCGCCAATCGGGCCGGGACCCGGCCGAACTGCCGCTTGCGCGGGCCGCCGTCGCGATCTGGGGAACGCTGGCCGAACGCCTGGATGCGCCAACGCATTACCGTCGCAACGGCAATCTGCGCCTCGCGCTGAGCGAGGCGGACATGGCCACCCTGAAGGCAATGGTGGACGAGCAGTCCGCCGCGGGCCTGCCGATCACGCTGCTGAATGGGGCGGAGGCGGTGCGTAGCATCGCGTCCGCCGTCGCCCCGCACGTCTTTGGCGCATCTTTCTGCCCCAGCGATGGGCATGCTGACCCGAAAGCCACCGTGCAGGCCTTCGTGGACGCCGCCGTGCGGGCCGGAGCCCGGACCCGCTTCGGCGAGCGCGTGCTCTCGATCGACCGCGTCGGACACCGCGTCGCCGGCGTGACCACCGACAAGGAGAAAATTGCGGCTGGCCGCGTGGTGCTGGCCGCCGGTATCTTCGGCAACGAATTGCTCCAGCCGCTCGGGCTGCGGGTCCCGCTCGACGTGAAGATGGTGACGGTGCTGCGGAGCATCCCAATGGCGCCGATGCTGGATCAGGTGATCGGCGTGGCAGACGGCGGCTGCGCCGGGCGCCAGGAGGTGACTGGCCGGTTCCGCTATACCAGCGGGATCGAGCCATGGCACGGCCTGATGGAGGACGGCGCGCGGCCGCGCGTGCGGCCCGCGGCGCGCAACATCGCCGGTACGATCAGCAGGTTCGGGGCGGTCATTCCCGCGGTCGACGACGCCCCGGTGGACGAGATCTGGGCGGGGTTGATCGATCAGACACCGGATGCGCTGCCGGTGTTGCAGGCGATGACCGAGCCGGAAGGCCTAGTTGTGGCCATGGGCTTTTCCGGCCATGGCTTCTGCCTGGGGCCCATCACCGGTCGGATCGCGGCGGCACTGGTGCAGGGCCGGGATAGCGGGCTACCGCTCGATCCCTTCCGCATCCAGCGTTTCGACGGTTGGAACGGCATCGCCGAGCCGATCACCCTGCACGGCTGAGCGGTGCTGACCTACACACTCCGCCGGCTGGGGCAGAGCGCGATTCTGCTGGTGCTGGTGTCGATGATCGGTTTCGCCGTGCTGCACCTGGCACCCGGCGGCCCGCTGGCGCAGTTCGCGATGTCGCCCGGCATGAGCGTCGCCCAGATGCAACGGATCGCGCACCAGATGGGGCTGGATCAGCCTTTGCCGATCCAGTACGGCGTCTGGGCGGGGCACATCCTGGTGGGCGACTGGGGACGGTCCTATCGCGACAACCAGCCGGTGCTGAGCATAATCGCCTCCCACCTCGGCGCCACACTGGAGCTTATGGTGGCTTCCACGCTGATCGCCCTGTTCCTGGGGACCTGGATCGGCGTGCTCGGGGCGGTGCGCCGCTACTCGATGGCCGATTATCTTGCCACGATCGGTGCGATGATCGCGCTGTCGATCCCGACATTCTGGTTCGGTCTCGTGGTGATCTACATTTTTGCCGTCCGCCTTGCTTGGCTGCCGGCCGGCAATATCGAGACGGCAGGCATCGACACCCTGCCGGATCGCGCGATCCACCTGATCCTGCCCGCGACGGTCCTCGCGCTGGTCACTATCGCGACCTGGAGCCGCTACATGCGTGCCTCCATGATGGAGGTGATCAGCCAGGACTATGTGCGCACGGCACGGGCCAAGGGCCTGTCGCGCCGCCGCGTGCTGATCCACCATGCGCTGCGCAACGCCCTGCTGCCGATGATCACCGTGGCGGGCTTGCAATTGCCGACTCTGCTGAGCGGCGCGCTGGTTACCGAGACGGTGTTCACCTGGCCTGGGATGGGCCGGCTGTTCCTCGATTCCCTGGGCTATCGCGACTATCCGATGGTCATGGGACTGCTGATGTTCACCGCCGTGCTGGTGTTGCTGGGGAACTTCCTGGCCGATCTGCTTTACCTCGTCGCCGACCCGAGGATCCGCATCCGATGAGTGCCGCCGCCGGCGAGGCTGCGAGCGTCATAGCGCCCGTCGCCGCGCGCCACCGCTATCGCAGCCTGCGGCGCTTTGCCCGCCACCGGCTGGCGGTGATCGGGCTGGTCAGCATCGTGGTGCTGGTGCTGGCCTGCGCTTTCGGGCCGCGGCTGCTGCCCTACAACGACATCCACATCGACCTGCGGCACCGCTTCCAGGCGCCGTTCGAGGGGCCGCATCTGCTGGGCAGCGATCAGCTGGGCCGCGACCTGTTGGCACGGCTGCTGATGGCGGGCCGCATCTCCCTGACCGTCGGTTTCGTGGCGATGATCCTGAGCACTGCGGTCGGCGCCGTCGTCGGCACGGTCGCCGGCTTCTATGGCGGCTGGGTGAGCAGCGTGCTGATGCGGTTCGTCGATGCTGTGCTGTGCTTCCCGACGATTTTCCTGCTGCTGACGCTGGCCGCGATGATCAGCCCCGACCTGATCACCATCACGCTGATCATCGCGCTGACGGCGTGGATGGAGGTGGCGCGCGTCGTCGAGGCGCAGATACGCGCCCTGCGCGAACGCGACTTCGCGGTGGCGGTGGAGGCGATGGGCGCGTCCGATGGCTACCTGATGTTCCGCGAATTGCTGCCCAACGCCATCGCACCGATCGTGGTCGCCGCGACGCTGAACGTGGCACGCGCGATCCTGCTGGAATCCTATGTGAGCTACCTTGGCTACGGCATCCAGCCGCCGACGCCGAGCTGGGGCAACATGCTCAACAATGCCCAGGAATATCTGACGACCGCGCCATGGCTGGCGCTTTTGCCGGGGGCGATCATCACGGTCGCCGTCACCGGCTTCAACTTCGTGGGTGACGGACTGCGCGATGCGCTCGATCCGCGCATGGACCTGGAACGATGAGCGGGCCGGTGCTGGATGTACGCGACCTGGCGGTGACGTTCCGCGGCCAAGGCGGCCCGGTACCGGCGGTGGAGGGCGTGTCGTTCCGGCTGCATGAGGGCGAGACGCTGGCCATCGTGGGCGAAAGCAGCTCGGGCAAGAGCGTCACGGCGCTGGCGCTCATGCGTCTGCTCGCACCGCCCCCGACCTGCCGTATCGGCGGCAGCGCCTTGCTGCGCGCGGGGGAGCAGGCCCTCGATCTGCTGGCCATGCCGGACGCGGCGATGCAGGACGTGCGCGGCCGCCAGATCGCGATGATCTTCCAGGAGCCGATGACCAGCCTCAATCCTGTCCACACGGTTGGTGCGCAGATCGTGGAGACGCTGGTCTGCCACGAACACCTTGGCGCTGCGGCGGCAACGGCGCGGGCGGTCGAGTTGCTGGATCTGGTCGGCATCACCGAGCCCGGCCGGCGTCTTGCCAGCTACCCGCATCATCTGTCGGGCGGGATGCGCCAGCGCGTGATGATTGCGATGGCGCTGGCGTGCCGGCCGCGGGTACTGATCGCCGATGAGCCGACCACCGCACTGGATGTCACGATCCAGGCGCAGATACTGGACCTGCTGCGCCGCCTGCAGCGGGAGACCGGCATGGCGGTGATCTTCATCACCCACAACCTGGGCGTGGTCGCCGAACTCGCCGACCGGGTGCTGGTGATGTACGCAGGCCAAGTGGTCGAGGAAGCGCCGGTCGCGGCCCTGCTGCACCATCCCCTGATGCCATACAGCACGGGCCTGCTGCAATCGGTGCCGCGCCTGGATGCGGTGCTGCGCAAGGGCGTCCGCCTGCGCGCGATCCAGGGCAATGTTCCCGACCCCGCGCACAAGCCCGGCGGCTGCACCTTCCATCCGCGCTGCGAGCATGCCGTCGCCACGATCTGCGAAGCGGCACGGCCGGCGCTTGAGGCGGCCGACGATGGGCACAACGTCCGATGCGCGCGCTGGCGGGAGATCGCGGCGTGAGCAAGGCCGCTGTGCTCGCCGAAGTGCAGGATCTGCGCAAGATGTATCCGCTCGGCGGCGTGTTCTCCCGCTCGAAGGAAGCCGTCCGTGCCATCGACGGCGTTTCCTTCGACATCGCTCGCGGCGAGGTGTTGGGGCTGGTCGGCGAGTCAGGCTCCGGCAAGACCACTGTGGGGCGGGCGCTGCTGCGCCTGATCGAGCCGACGGACGGCGCGATCCGGTTTCGCGGGCAGGACATCACGCACCTGCCGCGTGCCCTGCTGCGGCCGATCCGCCGCCACATGCAGCTGGTCTTCCAGGATCCCTTCGCATCGCTCAATCCGCGCATGACGGTGGGGCGGCTGCTCACGACGCCGCTGATCGTCCACAATCCGGAGCTGGACCGCGCACAGCAGCGCCGCCGCGTCGAGGAGGCGCTGGAACTGGTCGGCCTGTTCCCGGCCGCAGCGGACCGCTATCCGCACGAATTCTCGGGCGGCCAGCGCCAGCGCATCGCAATCGCCCGCGCGCTGATGCCCGGCCCCGATCTGCTGGTCGCCGACGAGCCGGTTTCAGCGCTGGACGTGTCGGTGCAGGCGCAGGTGGTGAACCTGATGCTCGACCTGCGCGACCGGCTGGCGCTGGCGATCCTTTTCATCGCGCACGATCTCGCCGTGGTCGGCACCATTTCCGACCGGGTGGCGGTGATGTATCTCGGCCGTATCGTCGAGATGGCGGACACGATCGACCTGTTCACCGCCCCGCGCCATCCCTATACCGAAGCCCTGTTCTCCGCCGTGCCGCAGATCGAGGCCGAGGGGCGCCGCACCCGCATCATCCTGACCGGGGATATGCCGAGCCCGGTCGCGCCGCCCTCCGGCTGTCCGTTTCGCACGCGTTGCCGTTACGCCCTGCCTGCCTGCGCCGACGAGCGACCCGCGCTGCGGCCCGTGGCGAGCCGGCACTGGAAGGCCTGCATCCGCGACGACCTGGAGCTTTCGCCGCCCGTCCTGCGCGCCACCGCGGTGCAGGCGGTGAAAGCCGTCTGATTCCGCTTCTCCCGCCGGCGCAACCGCACCAACATGCGCCCACGGCTCCCGACCCGTCCGCCGATCCATCAGAACAGGAGTTCCCATGCCGCAATTTCCGTTGTCGCGCCGGTCGATGCTGCAACTCGCCATGGCGAGCGGAACGGTGCCACTGCTGGGCCGCGCGGCGCGCGCCCAATCGAAGCCGCCGTCGAAGCCGACCGGGCAGGTCGTCGTCGGCATCTCGCAGGAGCCAACCGTCTTCAACCCGCTGCTGCTGCACATCGAGGTGGACGAAGGCGTCTACATGAACCTGTTCAGCCCGCTGTGGTCGGTCGATCCGAAGGGCCAGTTCGTTCCAGAGCTGGCGGCTGAGATCCCAACCATCGCGAATGGCGGCATCTCGGCCGACGGCAAGACGTGGCGGATCAAGCTGCGCAGCGGCGTCACCTGGCACGACGGTACGCCGTTCAGCGCCGACGACGTGAAATACACGATCGATCTGCTCAATGACCCGAACTTTCCCGCCTACAGCCGCGCCGGGCACAGCCTGGTGAAGGACATCAAGGTGGTCAGCCCGACCGAGATCACCTGGCAGATGGAGCACGCCTTCGCGCCCTATCCGTCGATCCTGTCCTGGACCTTCATCGTGCCGGCGCACATCCTGGGGAAAAGCAAGGATCCGCGCACGTCATCCTTCGCCAATGCGCCGATCGGCACAGGCCCGTTCAAATGGAGCGAGCGCGTGCCGGGCGACCACATCACGCTGCTGGCGAACGACAAGTTCTACGGTCCCGGGCCGTATCTGGAGAAGGTCATCATCAAATACATCCCGGACCTGACGGTGCTCTACACGCAGTTCCAGACCGGCGATATCGACTATATCGGTCTGCAGGGGATTTCCGCCGACCACTATGCCGAGGCGGCGAAGCTGCCCGGCCGCACCGTGGTCAAGGCGCCGCAGCCTTTCATCGAGACATTCAGCTTCAATCTCGGGGATCCGCAGTTCAAGGAACTGGCGGTGCGGCAGGCGCTGTACATGTCGATGGACAAGGGCAGCATCATCCACGACATCTACTACGGCCTGCCTACGCCGGCGGAATCCTATCTGCCCGTGCAGTCCTGGGCGTTCAATCCGGACCTGCCGAAGCAGGTTTACGATCCCGACAAGGCGAAGAAGGTCCTCGACGATGCCGGATGGAAGCCCGGGTCCGACGGCGTACGCGAAAAGGGCGGTGTAAGGCTGGAGTTCACCAACTCCACCACCGCGGGCAACCACCTGCGCGAACAGGTCCAGCAGGTGTTGCAGCAGGGCTGGCAGGAGATCGGCGTGAAGCTGACCATCAAGGACCTGCCGCCGGCGGTGATGTGGGGCGACTACTGGATGAAGTCGCAGTTCCAGACAGGCGTTGCCGGCATCGATTTCATGACCGGCGCCGATCCGGAGGCGTCCGACTACTTCGACAGCAAGTCCACGCCGGCGAAGGGCGGGTCGGGCCAGAACACGTTCCAGTACGTGTCGCCTGCCGTGGATGAGCTGCTGAAGCAGGGCGGCACCACGCTGGACCAGGCCGCCCGCAAGCCGATCTATCAGAAGATCCAGGCCGACGTGCGTCACGACCTGCCGTTCCTTCCGATCTTCCAGTACACCATGGTCGAGGGCACCAAGGCGAACCTGATCGGCTACGAGCCGAACGTGAACGTGCGTTCCAACTGCTGGAACATCCGCGTCTGGTACTGGGCGTCCTGACAATACGCGTTGGCTGGCGCCACCGAGTTGGCCTGCTGCGCCACCCGGTCCTATGATCCCCGTGCAAGCCGCCGGCACGATCTGCCGGCGGCGACGCCAACGCGGGGAAGGAAGCGCGCCGATGTCCGTGGTCACCGTCGAGGAAAAGGGGCCGGTTTCGATCATCCGCATCAACCGACCGGAGCGGCTGAACGCGATAAGCGCGGCGGTCGCGGTCGAACTGCAGCAAGCGTTCCGTGCCTTCGATGCCTCCGCCCAGCGCGTCGCGATCCTGAGCAGCGCGGGCGAACGGGCCTTTTCATCGGGTGCGGATGTCAGCGATCTGCCCGAATTGTGGCGCTGCATTCCGAATGTCGGTTTCAAAACCGACAAGCCGATCATCGCCGCCACGACCGGCTGGTGCGTCGGCGGCGGCATCGTAATGGTGATGATGTGCGACCTGATGGTCTCCACCGAGGATACGCAGTTCTACTACCCCGAGGCGAAGCTGGGCTTGACCGGCGGGATGATCAGCTCGCTGGTGACGCGAATGCCGCACAAGCTGGCGATGGAGGTGATGCTGCTCGGCACCAAGGTCGGCGCGCGGCGCGCCTATGACGTTGGCTTCGTCAACAAAGTCGTGGCGAACGGCACCCACGAGGCGGAGGCGCTGGCGATGGCCGATACGCTGGTCGACTCCGCACCGCTGGTGATCGCCACGCTGAAGCGCTTCGTCAACGACATGATTCTGCCGATCGGGCCGGTGGAGCGGATGGTCGCCACCAGCATCGACCTGGCGGCGGTGCGCAACAGTTCCGACCTGCAGGAAGGCATCGCTGCGCACAAGGAGAAGCGCCGGCCCCGCTTTACCGGCCGCTGACCGCGCATTGGTCGACTGAGGGCGCGGAAATCCCAACGGCTTGACCTTGGACGAAGGCGCGTCTGGACTGTTGGAACTGCCAGGAGGGATGCCATGAACGACATGATCGACGCGGCGCTGGGCTTCGCGCCCGACGAGGATTCGCCGATCCCCTACATGCTGCGCACCCGCGAGTACTACAAGGCGATCGGCTACACCACGCCGTACCGCTGGGCGCATTACCTGGACGTGCCGTGGCAGCCGCTGCGCAAGCCGCTTTCGGCGGCACGCGTCGCCATCGTCACCACCGCCGCGCGGTTCGATCCGGGCAAAGGCGATCAGGGACCGGGTGCGCCCTATAACGGCTCGGCCAAGTTCTATCAGGTTTATGACGGCGACAGCGCGACCGATCACGATCTGCGCATTTCCCATATCGGCTACGACCGCATCCACACCACGGCGACCGACAGCAACACCTGGTTCCCGCTGGCGCAGCTGCGGCGCGCGGCCGCCGCGGGCCGCATCGGCGCGGTCGCGCCACGCTTCTTCGGCGCGCCGACCAACCGCAGCCATCGCGTGACCATCGACACCGATGCGCCCGATATCCTGGCGCGCTGCCAGCAGGACGATGTCGACGCCGTGGTGCTGGTGCCGAACTGCCCCGTGTGCCACCAGACCACGAGCCTGGTCGCGCGCCACCTGGAAGCGAATGGCGTCGCGACCGTGGTGATGGGCTGCGCGAAGGACATCGTCGAGCATGCCGGCGTGCCGCGCTTCCTGTTCAGTGACTTCCCGCTGGGCAATTCGGCGGGCCGGCCGCACGACCCCGCCTCGCAGGCCGCGACGCTGGAGCTTGCTCTGCGCGTGCTGGAGAGCGCACCGGCCGCCCGGACGACGGTGCAGTCGTCGCTGCGATGGGCGGCGGAGGGTGCGTGGAAGCTGGACTACCTCAACCTGGAAAAGATCGGCGCGGCGGAGCTGGCGCGACGGCGCCAGGAATTCGATCGCCAGAAGGAACTGGCCAGGGTCAACCGCGTGAACGCCGCCTGACACGCCATGACCAGACCGTTCGAGGGCGTGCGTATCCTGGACTTCACCCAGGTCCTCGCCGGACCGTTCGCGAGCTATCAGCTGGCGCTGCTGGGTGCGGACGTCATCAAGGTGGAGCGGCGCGGCGGCGAGGACATGCGCCGTACGCCGCTCAGCCGCGAATGGGCCGAGCGCGACATGGCGCCGGCGTTTCAGGCGGTGAACGGCAACAAGCGCAGCCTGACGCTCGATCTGCAGAAGCCGGAGGCGCTGGAGATCGTGCGGCGTCTGGTCGCCAACGCCGATGTGGTCATGGAGAATTTTCGCCCCGGCGTGATGGACAAGCTGGGCATCGGCTACGCCGCGCTGTCGGAGCGCCATCCGAAACTGATCTATTGCGCCATCAGCGGCTTCGGCCAGACCGGGCCGGAGCGCCTGGGGGCCGGCTATGACGGCAAGATCCAGGCGATGTCAGGCATCATGGCGATCACCGGCCATGCCGAGATGGGCCCGACGCGCGCCGGCTTCGCCGTCTGCGACATCCTCTCCGGCATGACAGCGGCCTTCGCGGTATCCAGCGCGCTGTTCCAGCGCACCCATACCGGGCGCGGACAACTCGTGGACGTGTCGATGCTGGAGGCGACGCTGGCCTTCCTGTCGGGCCAGATCGCCGACTACACGGTTGCGGGGCATCGCCAGATGCAGTCGGGCAACCAGGCGGTGAGCCGCAAGCCGACCGCCAACCTGTTCAAGGCGGGCGATGGCTACCTGCTGCTGGCGGTCAACAGCGAGGACCAGTATCGCTGCCTGATGACCGCGCTGGGCCGTGCCGACGTGCTCGACGATCCGCGCTTCGCCGACTGGTTCCTGCGCCGGGAGAACGAGCCCGCGCTGCGCGCCATCATCGAGGACGCGCTGGCGGCGGCGGATGCCAGGACGTGGGAGACCCGGCTCAATCCGGCAGGCGCGCCGAGCGCCAGCATCTGGCGGGTCGAGGACGTGATCGACCATCCGCAGATCGTCGCCCGCCAGGCGCTGCAGGAGATCGAGACACCGTACGGCCGCCTGCGCTTGATGGGTAGCGGGTTCCAGATGGCGCATGGCGGCGGGCGGCTCGATCACGCTTCCCCTGCCGTCGGCGCGCACACCGACGCGGTGCTGGCAGAGGCCGGCTATGCGCCGGCGGAGGTGGCGGCGCTGCGGGCGGCCTCGGTGATCTGACGCGGGTGTCCTGATCGGAAGCACGCCGCCGCAATCCCGGCTGTCCCGGTTGCGCCACCGCCCAGCCGCCGGTAAGGATGGCCGCAACACGAGCAATAAACACCGGGAGGCTTGGATGACTGGTCGCAGGTCCAAGACTGGCGTCGCCGCTTTGCTGCTGGGTGCTGCCGTTGTGGTCATGGGGACCGTGGCGCCGGCGCGGGCGGACACCATAACCGTCACACATTGGGGTGCCGCTTTCTACGGCGCGCCGTATGCCGTTGCGATGGCGAAGGGTTTCTTCAAGTCACGCGGCGTGGACGTGACCGGCATCCTGACATCGACCGGGGGCGGCACGTCCGTGCGCAATACGCTGGCGGGCGATCTGCCGTTCGGCGAAGTGGCGCTGGCGGCGGCTGTCGAGGCGATCAACCATGGCGAGCCCATCCGCATCATCGGCGCCGGGGTCGATACGGTCGCCGACATATTGTGGATCGCCAAGCCGGGATCGCCGTTGCACTCGGTGCAGGATCTGAAGGGTAAGAAGGTCGGCTTCACGTCGCCCGGGTCGGTGACCAACATGCTGATCCTGATGGCGCTGAAGGCGAAGGGGATGACCGCGTCCGACGTGCATCTGGTGGCGGCGGGCGGAATCGGCGCAAACCTGTCGGCGGTGCTGAATGGGGCGCTCGATGCCGGCATGACCGGTGAGCCGACCTGGTCGGAGAACGAGAGCAAGGTGCAGCCGGTGTTCTGGGTAAAGGACGTGCTGCCCCCGAACATGATGCAGACGGTGACGATCACCACGACGGACTTCGCCAAGTCCGACCCTGCCAAGCTTCGTGCGCTGCTGGCGGGACGAGCCGAGGGCGTCGCATATATCGAGGCGCACCCCGACGAAGCGGCCGACATCACCGCCGAGGCCTATCACGGCGACAAGGCGCTGTATCGCCGGGTCTTTCACAATTTCGTTGCCATCCATTACTGGTCGCCCGGCAAGCTTGATTACGCGGGGATGAACCGCATGGTCGAGGGTCTGCAGATCGTCGGCCAGCAGAAAGGCGCGGTCGATTGGCCGAACATCGTCGATACGTCGTTCCTGCCGGCCGACATGAAGGCGGCGTCGAAGTAAGAAGCGGCGGAATGCCCGACGGTCCCGCCGCGCAGGCCGCGCCGCCGGCTTCTCAGCCGGTCAATTCCGGCGCGCACGCGACGTTGAGCGCGGTGACGCGGCACTACCCGGGCACGCCGCCGCTGCACGCGCTGGGGCCGATCGACCTTGCAATCATGCGTGGCGAGTTTTTCTCGGTCGTCGGCCCATCCGGCTGCGGCAAATCGACGCTGCTGGATGTGCTGGCGGGCCTCAGCGCGCCCACCGGTGGGACGGTCACGTTCGAGGGTGCAACGGTGTCCGGCACGGTGCCCGACGGCATGGGCGTGGTGTTCCAGGAGGACGCCAGCTTTCCCTGGCTGACGGTGGCGGACAACGTCGCCTTCGGGCTGCGTCGCGACGGCGTCGATGCGGCAGAGGTGGCGCGACGGGTCGCCTACGCGGTCGACTTCATGGGGTTGCGCGAATTCGCGCACGCCTATCCCGCACAGCTGTCCGGCGGCATGCGCCAGCGCGTCTGCATCGCGCGCACGCTGGTGATGCGCCCGCGCCTGATCCTGCTCGACGAGCCGTTCGGCGCGCTGGACCAGCAGACCCGGCTGCTGATGGGCGACGAGTTGCTGCGGCTGTGGCGCGAGACCGGGGCAACGGTGCTGCTGATCACGCATGCGCTCGACGAGGCGGCGATGCTGTCCGACCGCGTCGGCGTGATGTCGGCGCGGCCGGGGCGGTTCATCGACCTGGTGCCGACCGCCTGGCCGCGCGAGCGCGACAGCACGCTGGTTGCCGACCCTGGCTTCGGCGCGATCACCGCCCGGCTGTGGTCCTGCCTGCGGGCCGAATCGCTCAAGGCGCTTGGGCGCGACTGATGACCCGCGCGCGGGCTGTGCTGATGACGCGGATCGGGGTCGTCGTTGGCGCATTCGCAATGCTGGAGGTGCTGTGCTGCGTCGGAATCATCAGTCCGCTGGTGATGATTGCGCCGAGTGCCATGGTGGTGTCGATGATCGACCTGCTTGGTGCGGGCGACATCACCGACGACATCGTGCGTACCGCAATGACGGTCGGGACCGCCTTCGCCGGTGCCGTCATCCTGGGCTTTGCCGCTGGCGTCGGGCTGCACGCCGCGCCGCGGTTGCGCCGTGCAGCCGATCCGCTGCTGGCGGCCTGGTATGCCGTGCCGGGCTTCATCTTCTATCCGCTGCTGGTGGCGCTGTTCGGCCTCAATGTGCTGCCGCTGATCGCCATCGGACTGTTGTTCGCGGCCCCGGCCATGGTGATCGCGACGCTGCTGGGCCTGGATCGCGTGCCGCCGGTGCTGCGCAAATGCGCGCGGATGCACCGGCTGGGACGCGCTCGGTACCGTCTGGCACGTGGTGCTGCCCTCTGCGATGCCCAGCCTGTTCAACGGCATCCGCCTTGCCTTCGCCTATGCCTTCATCGGCGTGATCGCCGGGGAGTTCATCCTGTCGGGTGGCGGCTTGGGTTATGCGATCGGCTATGCCTACGAGAGCTTCGAGGCACGGCGGATGTACGGCCTGCTGTTGTTCGTGCTGCTGCTGGCGATCGTGCTGAACGGCATCCTGTATGTGTGGGAGACGCGGCTGCGCGCGCCGCCGGGCACGGACATGATGAGCCGGATGAACCGCATCGACATGCTGGTGGTGCTCGCGGCGGCGTTGCTGGTGTGGCAGGGGTTGTTCGAATATGCCGGCATCGTCGCCATCACGCCGCCGGTCGCTACGCTGCGTCTATGCGGCGGGGTTGCTGCGCGGCGGCTTCATCTGGCCGCATGTCTGGGCGACGATGCTGGCCTTCGGGATGGCGTTGGTGATCTCGGCGGTGCTGGGCGATCGCGCTTGGGCCTCGTGCTGGGTCTGCGGCGCTTCGCCGGCGACGTGGCCGAGCCCCTGATCGCTGGCTTCTACACGATCCCCAAGGTGACGCTGTATCCGGTGATGCTGCTGCTGTTCGGCCTTGGGCCTGTCGGCGAAGGTGGCGTTCGGCGTGATCCACGGCATGGTGCCGGTGCTGCTGTTCACGCTGACGGCGGTGAAGAACCTGCCGCCGGTCTATCTGCGCGCGGCGACGGGCGCTGCGGCTGTCGCCGGGGCAGATGGCGCTGCGCATCGTCATTCCCGCACTGGTGCCGGAGATCGTCAGCGGGCTGCGGATCGGTTTCGCATTGACGCTGCTGGGGGTTCTGATCGGCGAGATGTTCGCATCCCAGCGCGGCCTCGGGTTCCTGATCATCAACGGCATCAATTCGAACAACGTGCCGATGACGACGTCGGTGACCTTCATCATCGTGGTGTTCGCGGTCGTTGCGAACGGCGCGCTATTGGCGCTGGACCGGCGGATGCATCACGTCCCCGGGGCGACAAGCCAGGGCATCGCGCGATCGTAGGACTGGTCGAAAGCGGCGATGGCGTCGGCGTGGCGCAGCGTGAAGGTGATATCGTCCATTCCCTCCAGCAGAAGCTGTTTGCGCAGCGGATCGACCACGAAATGATCGACCGTGCCGCCCGGTCCGACGACGGTCTGATTCTGCAGATCAATCTCGATCCGCAGATCCTGCCGCCGCTCCAGCGCCGCGCGCAGGGCCGCGACCCGCTCCTCGGGCAGGACGATCGGCAGCAGGCCGTTCTTAAAGCTGTTGTTGAAGAAGATGTCGCCGAAGCTGGAGGCGATGACGCAGCGCACGCCGTAATCGGCCAGCGCCCAGACGGCCGCTTCGCGCGATGAGCCGCAGCCGAAGTTGCGGTCGGCGACGATGATGCCCGCACCCGCGAAGGCCGGCTGGTTGAGCACGAAATCGGTGCGCGGCGTGCCGTCCTTCTCGAAGCGCAGGTCGTGGAACAGGTGCATGCCGTAGCCATCGGCGCGCGAGCGCCAGAGGTAACGCGCCGGGATGATCTGGTCGGTATCGACATTGGCGACGCCCATAGGCGCCGCCACCGCATCGAGCGCGCGAAATTTTTCCATCGCTTCAGGCCTCCATCAATCGGCGCACATCGGTAAAGTGTCCGGTGACCGCCGCAGCCGCCGCCATCGCCGGGACTGACCAGATGGGTGCGCGCGCCCTGTCCCTGCCGGCCGACGAAGTTGCGGTTGGATGTGGAGGCGGAGCGATGCCCCGGCGCCACCGTGTCGCCGTTCATCCCGACGCACATCGAGCAGCCTGCATGGCGCCATTCGAAGCCGGCGGCGAGGAACACCGTATCCAGACTTTCCGCCTCTGCCTGCGCGCGCACCGGGCCCGAGCCGGGCACCACCATCGCCGGCACCATGGCCCGGCGTCCGCGCGCCACCGCGGCGGCCGCGCGCAGGTCTTCGATCCGCCCGTTGGTGCAGGAGCCGATGAACACCCGATCGACCGCGATGCCATCGAGCAATGTGCCGGGTTTGAGGCCCATGTAGTCGAGCTTGCGCAGCATGGCGTCGCGCACCTCGCCGGCCGGGATGCCGTTCGGATCGGGCACGCGGCCGGTCACGGGCAGCGCGTCCTCGGGGCTGGTGCCCCAGGTCACCATCGGCGCGATGGCGGCGGCGTCCAGAGTGACTTCGGTATCGAACAGGGCGTCCGGATCGCTGGGCAGGCTGCGCCAGTACGCCACCGCCTGGTCCCACGCCGCGCCTTTCGGTGAAAATGGACGACCGTAGAGATAGGCAAAGGTGGTTTCATCCGGTGCGACCATTCCGGCGCGGGCGCCAGCCTCGATCGACATGTTGCAGAGCGTGAGCCGCCCTTCGATCGACAGATTCCGGATGGCGCTGCCAGCATATTCGATAACATGGCCGGTGCCACCGGCGGCGCCGATCTGGGCGATGATCGCCAGGATGACGTCCTTTGCCGTCACACCGGGGCCAAGCCGGCCGTCCACCGTGACGCGCATCGTACGCGGCCGCGTCTGCCACAGCGTCTGTGTCGCCAGCACATGCGCGACCTCCGACGAACCGATCCCGAAGGCGAGAGCGCCAAGCGCGCCGTGCGTCGCGGTATGGCTATCGCCGCAGACCATCAGCAGGCCCGGTTGGGTGATGCCTTGCTCTGGTCCGATGATATGCACGATCCCCTGCCGGCGGTCGTCGAGGCCGAACAGGGTGATGCCGTGCTCGGCAGCGTGCTCGGACAACGCCGCCACCATGCCGCGGCGTTCCGGGACGGCGATGTCGTCCAGGCTGCGCGCGCCATTGGGCGCGGTGGTCGCGACGTAATGGTCGGCGGTGGCGAAGGTGCGGTCCGGGCGGCGCACCTTCAGGCCCTTGCCGGCAAGTGTGCGGAACGCCTGCGCCGAGCCGTCATGCACGAGGTGGCGGCCAACATGCAGCAGCGTTGCGCCATCGGGTCGCGTGAGGATGGCGTGCCGGTCCCAAATCCTGTCGAACAGTGTTGCCGGCACGGCGTCTACTCCGCTGCCGCGCGGGGCTTGACGGGATCGCGGAACTTGGTGCGGCGCTCGTCCCACACATCGGCGCCGAAGCGGCGGAATACGTCGGCGACCGGCAGATCGGCCTGCGGTGCCGGATGGCGCTGCGCGGCCTTCAGCTCGGTCAGCATCCTGTCAAATGCACCCAGGGCTTCCTTCAGCAGGATGCCTGGAAGGATCGACAGCCGGTAGCCCATCCTTTCGGCGTCCGGCAATGAAACCAGCGGTGTCTTGCCGCCCCAGACCATGTTCAGCAGGCATGGCCCTCGCACCAGCTGCGGCACTGCGGCGATTTCCTCCAGCGTCTGCGGTGCCTCGACGAAAGCCATGTCGGCACCTGCGTCGAGTGCCGCGTTGGCGCGTGCGACCGCTTCGTCCATGCCGAGCATCGCGCGCGCGTCGGTGCGGGCGATCAGCAGGAAATCGGCGCTGGTTCTGGCATCCGCGGCGGCGCGGATCTTGGCGATGTAGTCGTCGCGCGCAATGACCTGCTTGCTGTCCAGATGGCCGCACTTCTTGGGGAAGTCCTGGTCCTCGATATGGATGCCGGCGACGCCGGCGCGTTCGTATTCCTGCACGGTACGCCAGACGTTCAGCTCGTTGCCATAGCCGGTATCGGCGTCGGCGATCAGCGGCAGGTCCACGCTGCGCGCGATGCGCTGCGCGTTGGCGACCATTTCGGTCATCGTGACCAGCCCGAAATCGGGAAAGCCGAGCGAGGCCGCGGTGCCGGCGCCGGTCATGTAGACCGCGTCGAACCCGGCATGGGCGATCGCCCGAGCGCTGATGGCATCATAGGACCCTGGCGCGACCACCATCTGGGGTCGCGCCAGAAGCGCGCGCAGTTTCGCCTTGGCGTCCGACATCAGTTCCTCCACCGATCCTGCCTTGCAGCATATTCCAGCACGGGGCGCCTGCCAGCGCCAGGATGCCGGCTCAATAGGGGATGTTGCGCATCCCCAAGGCGGCAGCAGCACGGGCCTGGTACGCCAGCAGCTCCGGCCCCACGTTCTGCCCTTTGACGCCGCCGCGTACCGTGCCGGGCTCCACTGCCTTGTAGGCATCGCGCATCGCTTCGCACAGCGGAGGTCCCCAGGGCACGGCGAGCCACAGCCGCAGCAGATGCCGCTTGTCCTCCGGCGCCTCGTGGTCCTGGTAGTGCGTCCGAGAGTGAACCAGAACATGGTTGTTCACGAATTGCAGATCACCCGGCTCAAGCCACATGTCGAAGCTGAATTCCGGACTCTCGGCCAGTGCCTGTATGAGGTCGAGAGCAGCGTGCTGCCGCTCGGTCAGGCGCGGCGGGTCTTGAAGAAGCTGGCTCGAACGAATGTGGTTGCGCGTATAGCGTGCCGCGAAGTGGCCGTCCCGAAGGCTGTAGATGGGGGCCATGTACCAGGGTGCTTCGTCGGGCGCATGCTCGTTCTGGCGGTTCTGCGGGAAGCTCTCGTAGAGCAGATCCACAAGGCCCGGGTCACGGCGCAGGATTTCGTTGTGGATAGCAGCGGAACTCGACAGCCTGCTCTTGCCGCCGCTTCGGGCGGTCTTCAGGCACAGCAGTCCGACGATATCGCTGCCGTCCACGTGATAATCCAACTCGGCACTGGTGTTGTAGCCGCGCCCGCCGACGCCGCGGTACTGGCCACCGGTATCACGCACGTCCGACATCAACTGACTGGCCTTGCCCTGTGGCCTGGCAACGCCGAGATGCGTCCCGATCGCCCACAGCAGCAGGCGGTTCTCCTCCACCGAAAACCGGTCCGTCGGCAGGCCGCGGATCAGCATGAAGCCCGGGCCGTGTTCGAGGCTACGGACCATTTCGTCGAGTACGGCGCCGAAGCGCCCGAGCGGCGCGTCATCGCGGGTAACCTGCAGCATCGGCTTGCCGGTGTTGCGCACCGCATCGAACATCCGCAGCAGATCGTCGCGCTCGGGCGACGCGAGCGGGCGCTGCCATGCGCCGTTCGGGTCGATGTCGCCTGCCCGCCAGTTGGCACGCGTCAGCACGGGACTTCTCATGACTTGCCTCCCCGCATGTCGCAATCGCGGATCAGCTTCCACCGCCGCGCCGGATTGTGCCAGCCTGCTTGACGACATGGCCGCCCCCCTGCAATGTGCGTACAAACGACAAAGGCGTGAGGGGAAGCATGTCCGGGGTAGCCGAGACGGCGGCCGATGCCGATGGCGCGCAGATCGCGTCCGCGGCGGGTGCTGATGCCGTGCTGGACGCAATGCAGGCGGGCGGCGTCGCGATCCTGCCGCTGGACGTGGCCTATGCCGTGATCGGCACCACGGCACAGGCGATCCGCACCATCTTCGCCGCCAAGGGCCGCAGCTACGAAAAGCCGTCCGGTATGTTCGCGACATGGCAGATGTCGCACGAAATCCATCGGATGGACGCGGACCGCCACGCCATCGCGCAGGTGATCGTCGAGGAATACGACCTGCCATTTTCCATCGTCGCGCCGTTCCGCTTGGATCATCCGTTGTTGCGGGCGGTCGATCCGTTCGTATTGGAGCATTCGAGCAAGGCGGGCACCCTGGATATGCTGATCAACGCCGGTGATTGGCACGATGTGGTGGCGCGGCGCGCGATGGCGCGCGGGATGGCGGTGTTCGGCTCGTCGGCGAACCGCTCGCTGACCGGCAGCAAATATCGGCTGGCCGATATCGACCCGCAGGTGCGCGCGGCGGCCGCCATCGCCATCGACGGCGGCACTTCGCGCTATGCCAACGACGAGGGAAAATCCAGCACGATCGTCGATTTCCGCAGCTTTCGCTTGATCCGGCGCGGCGTGTGCTGCGACCGGCTGGTCGCGATCTTCGCGGACCGTTTCGGCATCACGCTGACCGACTGACGCTGGTCGATCGACTGACGCCGGCGCGCCGGCACTCTGGGGGGCAATACCAATGGCTACAGCCGTCAACGCGGGCGCCCGGCTGGACCGGCTTCCGGTTTCTGGCTTCCACTATGGCCTGCTCAGCCTGATCGCGGCGGGCATGTTTCTGGATGCGTTCGAGATCTATCTGCAAGGCGGCGTCCTGGCGACGTTGGTTGCGTCGCACTGGTCCACGCCGGCGCTGAACGCCAACTTCATCTCCTCTACCTTCGCGGGCATGGTGGTGGGCGCCTGGTTGGCCGGCATCTACGGCGACCGCTACGGGCGCCGCTTTGCCTATCAGGTCAATCTGCTGGTGTTCGGCCTCGCCGCACTTGCGGGCGCTGCGGCGCCGTCGATGGAATGGCTGATCGGCGCGCGCTTCGTCATGGGCCTAGGGCTGGGCGCCGAGATCGTCGTGGGCTACGTCACCATCAGCGAATTCGTCCCCCCGCTCAGCCGCGGCCGCTGGGGGGCGACGCTGGCGATGATCACCAACTCGGCGCTGTTCATCTCGGCGCTGGTGGCGCGTGTGGTCATCCCGCAATATGGCTGGCGGTGGATGTTCGTGATCGTCGGCGTCGGTGCGCTGATCGTCTGGTTCCTGCGCCGCTCGATGCCGGAATCGCCGCGCTGGCTGGAATCGAAGGGCCGCATGGCGGAAGCCGAAGCGGCGATGGCGGCGATCGAGCGCCGCGTCGCGCCGGATGGCAACCTGCCGCCGCCCGCATCCGTTGCGGCCGTGCCGCCATCGCAGGGGTCGGTGAAGGCGCTGTTCGCGCCGGGGATGCTGTCGCGCACGATCATCGGCAGCATCGTCCTGATCGCGATGAACACGGCGGTGTATGGCTTCATCGCCTTCATGCCGACCTTCATGGTCAAGCAGGGCATGAGCATCGTGACCAGCCTGAACTACAGCACGCTGATGATGTTCGGCGGTCCGGTGGGCGCGCTGATCGGCCTCCTGCTATCGGACCGCATGGGCCGCAAGGCGTGCATCGTTTGGTTCTCGCTGCTCTCCGTCGTGTTCGGCGCGGCCTATCCGCAGATGACCGATCCGACGCTGATCACGCTGACTGGCTTCCTGCTGGTCACCGCCGTCTACGTGCTGGTCGCGATCGCCTGGGCGCTGTATGTCCCCGAGTTGTTCCCAACTGAAATTCGCATGCGAGGCGCCGGGTTCTGCAACACGGCGGGGCGGCTGATGACAATCATCACGCCGCAGATCATCGTGCCGGTGTTCGCCGCGTTCGGAGTGAATGCCGTCATCGCGATGGTCAGCGCACTGCTGATCCTGCAGGCGGTCGTGGTTGGCGCGTTCGGTATCGAAACCCGCCGCAAGCCGCTCGAGGCGCTGGCGCCGAACAGCGAGACAGACCTGCTGGCCGTGGCGCGTGTCAACGCTGCCGACTAGGCACATGGCACCGTTCTTCGACGTCGCCGGCGACGCGGCGCGTGCCTTCGCGGTGCTGCAATCGGGCGGCATCGTGATCGTACCGAACGACATCGGCTATTCCATCCTGGGCGGCTCTCCCGAAGCCCTTTCCACGATCTTCCGCACCAAGGGGCGGCAGGCGTCGAAGCGCAACGCCATGGTCGCCAACGCCGATTGGCACCACGCTGTGCACGACTGCACGCCGCGCGGGCGGGAGATCGTCGAAGCGATCACCGTGGAATACGGCCTGCCGCTGGGCTGCATCGCACCCTATCGCGCCGATGCGCCCGCCATCCGCGCCTGCCCGCCGGAGACGCTGGGCGACAGCTCGGTGGGCGGCACGCTGGTGATGCTGCTCAACGCCGGACGCTTCCATGCAGCCCTGACGGCACTGAGTTTCACGGCAGGCGTGATGCTGTTCGGCTCCTCGGCGAATCTCAGCCTCAGCGGCACGAAGTTCCGCGTGGAGGACATTCAGCCCGAAATCCTCGGCATCGCCGATCTGGTGATCGACCACGGCCTGCAGCGATATCATCCCTATGCCGCGTCCTCGACGCTGCTTGATGTGGAGACGCTGCAGGTGGTGCGTTACGGCTCCTGCTTTCCCGACATCGCCTATATTCTGAAGCGGCATTTCGGCATCACGCTGGCGCCGCCTGACGCCTGATACCGGAGGAACATTCGATGGACTCGATCGCAGCGGCAGCCGGCGGTCATGGCCGCTTCCTCGATGATTTTCGTGTCGGCGACGTCTATCGTCACTGGCCTGGGCGCACCATCACCGAGGCGGACAACATCCAGTTCAGCCTGATGACGATGAACCGCCACCCGATGCACTGCGACGCCGCCTTCGCGGCGCGCTCGGAGTTCGGCAAACCGCTGGTCAACAGCGGTCTGACCGTGGCGATCGTGGTCGGCATGACGGTGGACGACGTCAGCCTGAACGCCATCGCCAATCTGGGCTGGAAGGAAATCCGCCTGACCGCACCGGTGTTTCCCGGTGATACAGTCTATGCGCGCTCGGAAGTCCTCGACGTGCGCGAAAGCAAGTCGCGTCCCGGTCAGGGCATCGTCACGACGCGTACCGAGGCGTTCAAGCAGGACGGTACGCTGTTCATGACTTTCGAGCGCAGCAGCCTGATCCCGCGGCGGCCCCAGGTGGAGGCCGGCCGGTGAACGACGATGACCGGCTGATCCTCGACTCCGTCGATCGCTTCCTGGAACGCCACGTGCGTCCCTTCGCGATGAAGTTGGAACACGACGACACCTATCCCGCGGAGATCGTCGAGCGAATGAAGGAGCTTGGCCTGTTCGGCGCCGTCATCCCTGCCGAGTATGGCGGTCTCGGGCTGTCTGCCGTGACCTACGCCAAGATCATCGAGCGCATTTCGCGCGTCTGGATGTCGGTGATCGGGCATCGTCAATTCGCACCTGATCATGGCGCGCATCGTCGACCGCGATGGGCACGCCCGCGCAGAAGCAGGCGTTCCTGCCGCGCTTCGCAACCGGCGCAATGCGCGGCGGCCTGGCATTGACCGAGCCGGATTGCGGCACCGATCTGCAGGCGATCCGCACCGTGGCGCGCCGCGAGGGCGATCATTACGTGATGAACGGCACCAAGACCTGGATCATCAAACGGCATCGAGGGCGGCTGCTTCGCGCTGCTGGTGAAGACCGATCCCGCCGCCGAGCCGCGCCACGGGCATGAGCATGCTGCTGGCCGAGAAGGGGCCGGGCTTTCGCGGTCGGCCGCAAGCTGGAGAAGCTCGGCTACAAGGGCATCGACAGCGCCGAACTGGTGTTCGAGCGACTACCACGTGCCGGCCGATCGGCTGATCGGCGGCGTCGAGGGGCGCGGGATATGCAGCGCCATTGCCGGCCTGGAGCTCGGCCGCATCAATGTCGCGGCGCGCGGCGTCGGCATCGCGCAGGCGGCGCTGGATGAGTCGGTGCGCTACTGCGCAGCAGCGCAAGACCTTCGGCAAGCCGATCGCCGAGCACCAGGCGATCCAGTTGAAGCTCGGCGACATGGCGACGCGCGTCAAGCCGCGCGGCTGCTGACCGAGACGCGCGGCGCGCAGAATACGACCGCGGCGAGCGCTGCGATATGGAGGCCGGTATGGCGAAGCTCTTCGCCACCGAGGCCGCACTGGAGAATGCACCGAGGCGATGCGCATCCACGGCGGCTACGGCTATCGCAAGGAATTCCCGGTCGAGCGGCTGTATCGCGATGCGCCGCTGCTGGTGATCGGCGAAGGCACCAACGAGATGCAGCGCATCATCATCGCCCGGCAGCTTGATCGAGCGGAACCGGATATGAGCGTGAAACCCCTGCCGCTGGCTGGCGTGCGCGTGCTGGCGGTGGAGCAGTATGGCGCAGGGCCGTTCGGCTCGATGCATCCTCGCCGATCTTGGGCGCGGAGGTCATCAAGATCGAGAACCCGGCCGAGGGCGGCGACGTGGGCCGCGCAGGTCGGCCCGTATTGCCTTCGCGCCGAGGCGACAGCCATTTCTTCCAAGCGTTCAACCGCAACAAGCGCAGCATCACGCTGAACATGCAGAACCGCGGAAGGCATGCGGCTGCTGCGCGAACTGGTGCGCGACGCCGACGCGTGTCTGGACAATCTGCGCGGCGATCTGCCCGCGAAGCTCGGCGTGACCTATGACGGCGCTGCGCGACGCGAACCCGCGCATCGTCTGCGCGCATCTGTCCGCCTATGGCCGCGACGGAGCCGCGCGAGCGCTGGCCCGGCTACGACTACCTGATGCAGGCCGAGGCCGGCTATCTGTCGCTGACCGGCGAGCCGGACGGACCGCCGAGCCGTTTCGGTCTGTCCATCGTGGACATGATGACCGGGACTGACCTGCGCCTTGGCGCTGCTAGCCGGTGTCGTGCGGTGCGCGCAAGACCGGGCAGGGGAGGGATGTGGATGTCAGCCTGTTCGACACCGCGCTGCAGAACCTTAACTATCTGGCGACGTGGTTCCTGAACGGCGGGCACGTCCAGGGGCGAGAGCCACGCTCGGCGCATCCGTCTCTGACGCCGAGCCAGTTGTATCGCACACGGGACGGATGGATATTCCTGATGTGCAACAAGCAGAAATTCTGGCCGATCCTGGCCCGGTGCCTGGGACGCCCCGATCTTGCGGCCGATGTCCGGTTCGCCGAGTTCAGGGATCGTCTGGCTAACCGTGCGGCGCTGACCGCGGAGCTAGACGGCGTCCTGATGGAGCGCACGACCGCGGATTGGCTGGAGATTTTCGGCGGCACGGTTCCTGCTGCGCCGGTCTATGACGTTGGGCAGGCGCTGAGCAGCGACTTCGTCAGCGGCACGGGCCGCGTGGCCGAGTTTGGGCGCCGGGAAGGAGGGACGCCGGTAACCATGCTGACCGGGGCGATCCGGGTGGACGGCGAGGGGCCGCCATGCCGCGCCGCGCCGGTCCTGGGCGCCGACACCGCAGCGGTGCTGGGCGGCGTCGGCGTCAGCGAGGACATGCTGGCCGACCTGCGCGCCCGCAAGATCGTGTGACCGTCCGCCAAGCGATGATCGCACGGACCGCCCGAGCGGAAGCATCCCGGTCGCCGGGCGTCGCGCTTTATCTGCAGGTGGCGCGCGCACTGGAGGAGGCGATCGGCAGCGGCAGCTATCCGGTCGGATCCCTGATCCCGACGGAGACGGAGTTGGCCGCGCATTTCGCCGTCAGCCGCCAGACGGTGCGGCAGGCGATCGGGCATCTGCGGCAGTCCAGATTGCTGTCCGCGCGCAAGGGCGTCGGTACCCGCGTGGAGGCAGCGCAGGCGCAGCGGGCTTACCGCCTGGAACTGCAGTCGCTGCCGGAGTTGTTCCAGTATGCCGAGCGAACCGCGTTCCGTGTCGTGGAGTTGGCGATGATCGCGGCGACCGGGAAGCTGGCGGCGGAGTTGGGGTGTCGCGCCGGTCGTCCCTGGCTGCGACTGATGGGTCCCCGGGAGGAGCCTGGGCGAGCGGTGCCGCTGTGCTGGATGACGGTTCTCATAGATCACCGATTCGCGGCCCTTCTGGCCGAGCCTCGGACCCACACGACCGCGCTGTTCTCGCAGATCGAGCAGGCGCATGGCGAGACGATCGTCGAGGTCGCGCAGGAGATCGAGGCGGTGCTGCTGGATGCGACCGATGCGCTTCGCCTGCGCGCCGCGCCAGGCGACGCCGGGCTGTCCATCAAGCGGCGGTATTTCGGACCGGGGCGCCGGCTGATCGAGGTGTCGACCAGCCTCCATCCGGCCGATCGGTTCCGTTACGCGATGACGCTGCGGCGCACGTGATGACGACGGATCGAGAGCCGACAATGGAGCGCCGTATGGCGCGGCATGCGGCGCATCAGTCGCCGTATCTGCCACCAAGCCTGGCGTGTTGCACGTGTTCGTGGTCGAGCGACGTCCGGAGCAGCGCGCGCGCCTTGTCGCTTTCGCAGGGGCGACCTGACAGATAGCCCTGGACGTAGCGGCAGCCCAGTTCGCGCAGCACCCCCAGCACCCGCTCGGTCTCGACGCCCTCGGCCACGACCGCCAGCTCGAGTCGCTCGCCCAGCGACAGGATCGACTGCACGATCATGAGCGTGGTGGCGTCGTCGCACAGATCGCGGATGAAGGACTTGTCGATCTTGATGCCATCGAAGGGGAAGCGGCGCAGATAGCTCAGGCTGGCATAGGCGGTTCCGAAATCGTCGAGCGTGATGCGGATGCCCTGGGCCTGCAGGCCGCGCATCGTGCGAAGCACCAGCTCGGTCTCGTCCAGCAGTACGCCTTCGGTTACCTCCAACTCGAGCCGCGTCGCGGGAAGGCCGGTGCGACGGAGCGTTTCGGCGATCTGCTCGGGCAGATCGCGCTGGCGGAACTGCACCGGGGAGAGATTGACCGAGAGCGTGACGGGCGGATCCCAGGTGGCTGCTTCCACGCAGGCAGCTTCCAGCGCCCATCGGCCGAGCGGCACGATGAGGCCACTATGCTCGGCCAACTGAATGAACCGTTCGGGAGGAACCGGCCCCATCACGGCGCTGTTCCAGCGCAGCAGAGCTTCGAAGCCGACGATGCGGAGGGAATTGCAGGCGCAGACCGGCTGGAAGGCGAGCGTCAGGTTGTTGCCGTCGAGCGCATCGCGCAGGTCCTGCGCGACGGGCATCCGCTCCTGCTTGCCTGCCTGCATCTCCGAGGCATAGAGCCGGAAGGTGTTGCGGCCGGTTCGCTTGGCCCGGTACAGCGCGATATCGGCGTGGCGGATCAACAGGTCCGAGGTGTCGCCATGCTGTGGATAGAAGGCGATGCCGATGGAGACGCCGATCTGGGACGGCCGGCCGGCCAGGTCGAAGGGTGCGGAGATCGACTCGAGCAGCCGCTCGGCGAGTGAGGAGGCGGCCGACGGCTCGCTGCCGAAATGCTGGATGATGGCGAATTCGTCGCCGCCCATACGGGCGACGGTATCGGTTTCCCGCACGCTGCTGCGCAACCGCTCTGCCACGCTGACCAGCAGCCGGTCGCCCATCTCGTGACCATGCGTGTCGTTGATCTGCTTGAACCCGTCAAGATCGAGATAGAGCAGGGCGAAGCCGTGGCTGCCGGCGCGGGCCTCATCCAGTGCCTGATGCAGGCGCTCCTGGAACATCAGGCGGTTTGACAGCTGCGTCAGATCGTCATGGTGGGCGGCGAAGCGGATGCGCTCCTCGGCGACCTTGCGGAACAGGATGGGACGAATGGTGTCTGCGAGGGAGGAGATGTCGGCGACGACGAGGTCGAGATCCCAGTCCTCGGCGGTGAAGGTGAGGGCAATGCCGAAACGCTGCTGACGAACCCAGATCGGGATGCAGACATGCCCCACGGCGCCGGCAGCCGAGTCATCGGTGTCGGCTTTGCCGGATTCGTTGGGTGCGGCGTGGATCGCCTTTGGCAAGTTGCGGCGGATCGCCTCGATTGTCGCCTGCTGCACCGCAGCGGGAGCGAAAAATGAACCGAGCTCGTCGTCGGCGGGGAGCCTCAGGGGATAGCGGCCGATCTCGATCATCGCGTCGTCTGGACGCATCAGCTGCCAGACCCGGCCGCTTGCCGCGCCGTGGAAGACGCAAAGCTCCTCCAGCAGCCGGGACAGGGCGTCGGCGCATGTCGCCGCGTCCGAGACCATCCGCAGCATTCGGTCGAACCGCAGGGCCCGGTCGGCGACGTGCATCAGGTGCAGATGCCGCTGCTCGCGCCGGCGATCCGCCATCACCATGGCCGCGATGTGATCGAGCGAGGCGTGCTGGGCCGGGGTAAGGCCGGGTCGGGCCGCTTCATCGAGCAGGCAGATGAACCCCACGCGCTGATCGCCGGATGACATTAAGTTGATATGAACGAGGAATCGGAAGCCTAAGCCGTTGAGGCCTGGGGATCCGACGATGAACCGGGGGTCCTGCGACATGTCCGGTATGACGGAGAGGCCGGTATGAGGGGTCAAAATCCTATCGATTTCGGCAACCGCTTCGCACTGTTCGCGCGAGAGCCCGTGTGCCGCCTGCCGTGTCCCGCGACCGTTGCGGTGACCAAAGACCGCTACAACCGCCGCAGACGTGCCGGCGTCGTTGGCGGCGATGCGGCAAAAATGCTCGAGCAGCAGGCCGATGTTGGTAGACACCCGCTTTTCACACTCCGTCTGACGGCGCAATCGGCTTTACTAACAGTCTGCACGCCCCAACACCAATCTGGTTAGCGTGAGCAGCGTTCGTAATATCTGTGGCTGCGGCCTGGGTCACGGGCCGGAGGCGTCTCGACAAATCAGCCGCCGTGCGTTGCATCCGATGCTGCCCCACAGCATTACATGGTATTACGGTCGTGAAGCTAACTATCGAGATCGCGGATTTCTCTCTGAGAGAGAATTATCGAAATATTTACCCATTTTCAGATGAGGAACGGCGCGAGTTGGTCTTTCGTCTGAACAACCTACATTCCGGATGGGTGGCCGGACTACACTTTTGGTCAGGGGCATTTTTCTTCTTTACATCGGCCTTACTCGTCTGATAGCAATTCTGCGTTGTCGCAACCTGAAAGGTCCTACCATGTCCCAGGCAATCAAGACCCCCGTTTCCAAGATCAGCACGACCGTTGCCAAGCCGGCGACGAAGGATGCCGGCCGCGTGAAGGTTGGCGGCTCCGCGATGCGTTTCTGAGTTGATCTGGAGTTAGAACCACGCAGGCGCAAACGGCATACCCGCTTCGGGCGGGATGCCGCCTTGCGCCGGGGTGGCTCAGACGATGCGTGACGGGCTGACTGTCGAGTTTTTTCGCCTAATCAAAGCATGGCCGTCCGCCCAAGCGGGCGGAGAGATCGGCAGCGGGATACCTTCCCGGTCGGGGTATGCGTTACTGCGATGCCCTGACATCGGCTACGGGATACGGATACTGGCTATTCCCGCCGATGGACTTCCGTCTGCTGTGGGACGGAGAGCAGGTGTTCTGGTCCTTCGGCCAGGATGAGACCTGGATGCCTCTGTCGGGCACAGACAGCGGCGCCATACAATTTCCAGATTTTGCCGCGGCCTTTGACGAGCTTGTTCCCGATGGGTTCCGCGGCTACTCGCCGCCGTTTCTGACCGCGCTGCCCGAGGCTGGCGGCGTGCAGATGTGGACCGGTCTGTTGGCGAAGACACGGCCAGGCTGGAGCCTTTCCGTGCGGTCCCCCGTCAATCTGCCGACGACACCGGGCGTCATTGCCTGGGAAGGCATCATTGAAACCGATCTCTGGTTCGGCCCGCTATTCACGAATTTCAGGATCACGAAGACGGATATGCCGGTGCATATCCGCTCCCAGGTTCCGTTCATCCAGATCCAGCCGGTGCCCCAGCTAGCGTATAGCGAAGACGTTCTCGGGGCGTTTCGCTGCTCGGAGGCGATGGACATTACGCCAGACGAATGGACTGCGCTTGGAGACGTATTGCTGCCAGATCCTGATCCGGACCACGCTGCCCGGCAGGGTCACTACGCCGTCATGGTGCGCAAGCGCAGGATGTGCCCTGTCGATCCGATGTCACTCAAGACCGGTAAGTCGACCTAACGCCCGGGCCAGTCGCATGAGACCATGCGATGGTTTCGATGCAGCTAATATTTGATGACGTTTGGCTGCGGGAACCGATAATCTGGTGCCTCGCGCAGCCATATAGTTGTGGTCCGCGGTAACCGGTTCATCGCCAACAAAACCTGGATTTCGTGACGGCTAGAGATGATCAATGACGTAAGACTATCCCCGGTCGATCGAGTTCGTTCGACAACTCACGCTCCACAGCTGGAATTGATCTAGCATCCCTTGGGCATGGGACACCGTAGATGACTTTCTGCCGCAGCAAGGCTGTCGTGGAGCGACGTGTTCGTGCTGGCAATCGCTGAGCTTCCGCGCGAACGCCTGGGCTGGCGGATGGCAGTGCTGCCGTTCCGCAGCATCGGTGCACCTGTCGGCTTCGGAATTGCGCTTGGCATGGCCGAGGAGGTGTCTGCCGCGCTTTCGCGGTTTCGCGCCCCGCGGCTGATTGCGACGGCGACGTTCTGGGACGGCTCCGGCCCGGCGGCGGATGCTCTAGCGCGGTGCCGCGCCTACCAGTTGGACTACATCATCGACGGCACGATCCAGGTGATCGAGAACCGGGTCGAAGTGCATGTCAGCCTGCTGGACGTCGTTTTCGATTTCGAGGTGATCTGGAGCGGCCGGTTCGACGGGCCTCTCGATGACCTGTTTTCTCTGCAGCATCGGATCGCAGCCGAGACTGTGGCCCAGGTCGATCCTGAACTGTTTCAGCGGGGAGCCGGGTCTGCGGCTCTCGTCCGGACCGAGATTGCTGCTGCGCATCGCTGTGTCCTGACCGCGATCCAGGGCATATTCCGATTGGACCGGCCGAACTTCATGCTAGGACGGGATCTTCTGGCTCGTGCCATCGAACTCGATCCCGACTATGCGCCGGCCCATGCGTGGATGGCCTATTGGAGCATCATGGCGGTCGGCCAGGGCTGGGTGCAGAACCCACGTGACGTCACGACGCTCGCCGGCACGTCGGCCGAACGCGCCGTTCACCTGGACCCGCTGGATGCGCGGGCTCTCGCGATTGCCGGGCACGTCAAGGGATACCTGATGCATGACGTGCCCAGCGCTCTGCGGCTGCATGCGCGCGCGATCGAACTCAATCCCAATCTTCCGATTGCCTGGACCCTGAGCAGCTGCTCGCGCATTTACAATGGCGAACACGAGACGGCGATCCGGCACGCGATGATGTCGCAATCGCTATCACCGCGCGATCCGCATATTTTCTTCGTCGAGCATCAGCTCATGACTGCTCAATTTCTTCAACCGGAATCTTGGAGGAAGCCGAGATGTTGGCGGAGGTGGTGTTCGAGCGAAACCCTGGTCATGCGGCAGCGCTGAACATCCGACTTGGGATACTCGGGCACCTCGGCCGGCGAGACGAGGCTGCGCGCTGCCTGGCATTGCTCCGGCAGATCAATCCCAACGTGACCGTGGATCAGATCGTGTCCCGTGCGCCGTTTAGACCGAAGGACCGAGACTACTACGGCCAGGGCCTGGAACGCGCCGGGGTGCCGCGATAGGGCCGGCGGGGCGGCTTACACGCGCGCGGCGTCCATGACCTCGCGCATTCGGCCGATGACCAGCGCCATGCCGTCCAGGATCGCCTCGCCGATCAGGAAATGGCCAATGTTCAGCTCCCGCACCTGCGGCAGGGCGGCAACCGGCGGTGTGTTCGCATAGGTCAGGCCGTGGCCGGCATGGCATTCCAGGCCGAGCTCGGCCGTCAGCGCGGCGGCGGAGCGCAGGCGCTCAAGTTCGCCGGGCTTGCCCTCGGCGTAGCTGCCGGTGTGCAGTTCCACCACCGGCGCGCCAATGGCCGCGGCGGCGCGCAACTGCGCCGGATCGGGGTCGATGAACAGCGACACGCGACAGCCGGCGCCGGCGAGTGCCGCGACCACCGGGGTCAGGCTGCTCCGCTGGCCGGCGACGTCGAGACCGCCTTCCGTGGTCACTTCCTGACGACGCTCGGGCACAAGGCAGACGGCATGCGGGCGAAGCGCGGTTGCGATCGCGACCATCTCATCGGTTGCCGCCATCTCCAGGTTCAGCGGCGCCTTGATCGCGGCGAGCATGCGGTGGACGTCGGCGTCGCGGATATGCCGGCGGTCCTCCCGCAGATGCATGGTGATGCCGTCGGCACCGGCCGCGAGTGCGGCGAGTGCGACCGTCACCGGGTCCGGGTGGTCGCCGCCGCGTGCGTTCCGCACCGTCGCCACATGGTCGATGTTCACGCCAAGCCGCAGCCGTTCCATCGCCGTCATCCCCGCGCCCGTTGCGCCACCATCGCCCCCGCCATTCCAAGCGCCGCGATCAGGCTGGTCGCGTCCGCCCGGCCGCTGCCGGCGATGTCGTAAGCCGTGCCATGATCCGGCGACGTGCGCACGATCGGCAGCCCGAGCGTGACGTTGACGCCGTGGTGCATGTCCAGCGTCTTCAGCGGGATCAGCGCCTGGTCGTGATACATGCAGATCGCCACGTCGTAGCCGGCCCGCGCCTGTTCGGTGAACATCGTGTCCGGCGGATAGGGGCCGCTGGCGTCGATGCCCTCGGCGCGCAGCGCAGCCACGGCCGGGCGCACGATCGCCGCGTCCTCCTCGCCGAGCGCGCCCTGCTCCCCGGCATGGGGATTGAGGCCGGCGACCGCCAGGCGCGGTTGCGCGATGCCGAAATCCCTCCGCAGGGCTGCCGCGGTGGTGCGCGCGGCGGCGACGATGCGGTTCGTGTCGAGCATGGCCAGTGCGGCGCGAAGCGAGACGTGGACGGTGACGGGAACCACGCGCAGCGCCGGTGCGGCGAGCATCATCATCTCCTGCCCGGGCACGCCGGTCAGCGCGGCGAGGAATTCGGTGTGGCCGGGATGGGCGAAGCCGGCCTGATAGAGCGCCGCCTTGTTGATCGGGTTGGTGACGACGGCGCCCGCGTCGCCGCGCAGACACAGCGCGACGGCACGTTCGATGGCGGCGATGACGGCGGCCGCGTTGGCCGGGTCCGGGCGGCCCGGCGGGGCGGCGGCGGCGAGGCGAACCGGCAGCACGGGCAGGCAATCGGGGAAAAGCGCCGCGGCCTCGGCCGGCGTCGGCGATCTCGCGGATCGGGATCGCGAGGCCCGATGTCCGCCGCGAGATGCCGACAGGCGGTCCGGATCGTCGAGCGCGAAGAAAGGGTGCGTCACCCGCGACGCCCAGGCGCGCAGCGTCAATTCGCCGCCGATGCCGGCCGGATCGCCCATGGTGAGCGCGAGCGGCGGCATGATCTCGCCTCTTAGATGTGGATCGCCCGGCCGTCGACGGCCATGCGCGGCTTCCTTGACCGCTTCGCTCAGGCTGGGGTGCGCGTGGCAGGTGCGGGCGACATCCTCGGCCGAGGCGCCGAACTCCATCGCCGTGGCCAGTTCGGGCAGCACCGTGCCGGCGTCGGGGCCGATGATGTGGGCGCCCAGGACCCGGTCGGTGGTCTTGTCGGCAAGGATCTTCACGAAGCCGTCGGTGTAGCCCATCGCGCGCGCACGGCCGTTGGCGGTGAACGGAAATTTCCCCACCGAGTAGGCGATGCCCGCGGCCTTCAGCTCCTCCTCGGTCCTGCCGACCGCGGCGACCTCGGGCCACGTATAGACCACGCCCGGGATGGCATCGTAGTTCACGTGGCCGGCCTGGCCGGCGAGCAGCTCCGCCAGGGCGACGCCCTCCTCCTCGGCCTTGTGCGCCAGCATCGGGCCGGCGATCACGTCGCCGATCGCCCAGATGCCGTCGACGTTCGTCGCGTAATGGCCGCTCGGTCTTCACGCGCCCGCGCTCATCGAGTGCGACGCCCGCGTCCTCCAGCCCGAGCCCGGCGGTGAAGGCGCGACGGCCGATCGACAGCAGGACGACGTCGGCATTTCAGCTCCTCCGCCGCGCCGCCCTTGGCCGGCTCGAGCGTCAGGGTGACGCCGTCATTGCCCTTGCGCGCGCCGGTCACCTTGGTGCCGAGCCGGAACTTCATGCCCCTGCTTGGCCAGCATGCGCTCGAAGGTCTTGGCCACCTCGCCGTCCATCGTCGGCACGAGGCGGTCGAGGAATTCCACCACCGTCACCTCGGCGCCCAGGCGGCGCCACACGCTGCCGAGCTCCAGGCCGATATAGCCGCCGCCGATCACCACGAGGTGGCCAGGCACCGCGTCGAGCTCCAGCCCACCGGTGGAGGTGACGATCTGCTGCTCGTCCACGTCCACGCCGGACAGTGGCACGCTCTCGCTGCCGGTGGCGATGACGATGTGCTTCGTCTCGTATGTCGGTGCCATCCACCTCGACCTTGCCGGGCGCGGCGATGCGGCCGCTGCCCTTGAGCCAGGTGACCTTGTTCTTGCGGAACAGGAATTCGACGCCCTTGACGTTGGCGGTCACCACCTCGGCCTTGCGCGCCTGCATCTTCGCCAGATCGAGCTTCACGCCCTCGACCATCACGCCGTGGTCCGCGAAGTCGTGGCTCGCGGCGTGGAAGTTCTCGGACGACTGCAGCAGCGCCTTGGAGGGGATGCAGCCGATGTTGAGGCAGGTGCCGCCGAGGGTGGCGCGCTTCTCGACGCAGGCGACCTTCATGCCGAGCTGTGCCGCGCGGATGGCGCAGACATAGCCGCCGGGACCGCCGCCGATGACGATGACGTCGAAGCTGTCGCTCATGGCACTTACAGGCCCAGCAGCAGGCGGCGCGGATCCTCGACGCCTTCCTTCACGCGGACCAGGAACTGCACCGCTTCCCGTCCGTCGACGATGCGATGATCGTAGGAGAGGGCCAGATACATCATCGGCCGGATCTCGATCTTGCCGGCGACGGCGATGGGGCGTTCCTGCATCTTGTGCATCCCGAGGATGGCCGATTGCGGCGGGTTGAGGATCGGCGTGGACATCAGGCTGCCATAGACGCCGCCGTTGGTGATGCTGAACGAGCCGCCGGTCAGTTCCTCGAGCTTGAGCTGACCGTCGCGCGCACGGCGGCCGAAATCGGCGATGGTGCGTTCGATCTCGACGAAGCTCATGGCATCCGCATCGCGGATGACCGGGACGACCAAGCCGTTCGCGCCGCCCACGGCAATGCCCATGTGGACGAAGTTCTTGTAGACGATCTCGTCGCCGTCGATCTCGGCATTGACCGCCGGGAATTCCTTCAGCGCGCTGATGCAGGCGCTGACGAACAGGCTCATGAAGCCTAGCCGCACGCCGCCATGCTTCTTCTCGAACGCCTCGCGGTACTCGGAGCGCAGCGCCATCGCCGCGGTCATGTCCACCTCGTTGAAGGTGGTCAGCATGGCCGCGGTGTTCTGCGCTTCCTTCAGTCGCGCGGCGATGGTGCGGCGCAGGCGGGTCATCTTCACCCGCTCCTCCCGCGCTTCGGCCGGGCGCGGCGCCTTCGCGGCAGGCGCGGGAGCGGGCGCCGGAGCCGGCCGATCCAGGAACGCCAAAACGTCGCCCTTGGTGATTCGCCCGTCCTTGCCGGTGCCGACGCCCATCGCGTCCGCCGCGACGCTTTTCTCGGCCATCATCTTTGCGGCCGCCGGCAAGGGCGCGACTGCGGCGGGCGCCTTCGCGGCCAGCACGTCGGAGGGCGGCGTCGCCGGCCGGGCGACCGGGCCGAGCGGACGCGGCGGTGCGTTCACCCCGGCCTGCGGGCTGGCGGCAGGCTTGGGCATCGGCGCGGCGGCCGCGCCTGCGCCGTCGATCGTGCCGAGAACGGCGCCGACATCGACCTCGCTCCCTTCCTGCACGCTGATCGCGGACAGGACACCTGCGGCCGGCGCATTGACCTCGACCGTCACCTTGTCGGTTTCGAGCTCGACCAGCGGTTCGTCGGCCGCCACCGCCTCGCCGGCCTGCTTGATCCACCGTGCGACGGTGGCGGAGGTGACGCTCTCGCCCAGCGTCGGAACCAGAATATCGGTCGACATCATGCGTCCTTCATCAACCCGTTGGCGGGCGTGAAAACCTCATCGGATCCCCAGCGCGTCCGCGACCAGCGCGACCTGCTCGGCGGCGTGGGTGCGGGCGAGACCGGTAGCCGGGCTTGCGGCATCGATACGACCAGCATAGGCCGGCCGGCGGGCATTGATCTTGACCTCGCTCAATACGGCTTCGATCCGCCGGTCGACGAAGTTCCAGCCGCCCATATTGGCGGGCTCCTCCTGGCACCAGACCAGATCGGCGTTGACGTAAGGGGCCAGCAGCCGCGCGAGCGTGTGCTGCGGGAACGGATAGAACTGCTCAAGCCGCAGGATCGCGACGTCGGTGATGCCGCGCTCACGTCGCGTCGCGAGCAGGTCGTAATAGACTTTGCCGCTGCACAGCACGACGCGCTTCACCTACTCGGGTGGCGGCGATCTCGTCGATTTCGGGAATCACCATGCGGAAGGTGCTGCCGGTCGCCATCTCGGCGAGCGGCGAGACCGCCAGCTTATGGCGCAGCAGCGATTTCGGCGTGAAGATCACCAGCGGCTTGCGGTAGTTGCGCTTGAACTGTCGGCGCAGCGCGTGGAAGTAGTTGGCAGGGGTCGTCAGATTGCAGACCGTCATGTTGCGCTCTGCGCAGAGCTGCAGGTAACGCTCGGGCCGGGCGGAGGAATGTTCCGGCCCCTGGCCCTCGTAGCCGTGCGGCAGCAGCAGCGTCAGGCCCGACATGCGCAGCCACTTGGTTTCGCCGCTTGCCAGGAACTGGTCGATGATGACCTGGGCGCCATTGGCGAAATCGCCGAACTGCGCTTCCCACAGCACCAGTGTCTGCGGATCGGCCAGGGTGTAGCCATACTCGAAGCCGAGCACGCCGGCTTCCGACAGCAGCGAGTTGTAGATCTCGATCTTCGCCTGGCCGCGCGCGATGTTGTTGAGCGGGACGTATTCGTTCTGATTGGTCTGATCGACGAGAACGGCGTGCCGCTGGCTGAATGTGCCGCGCTGACAGTCCTCGCCGGATAGCCGCACCCGGTGACCATCGAGCAGCAGCGAGCCGAACGCGAGGGCCTCGCCGGTCGCCCAGTCGATCCCCTCGCCGCTGTCGATCATCGCCTGCTTGGCGTCGAGCTGGCGGGCGATTTTCGGGTTGACCGCGAAATTCGCCGGGACGCGCGCCAGCGCACCGCCCACCGCCTTGAGAATATCGAGCGAAACTTCGGTGCCGTGCTCGACCTGTTCGACATCCTGGCCGGACTGGCGCATGCCGGACCAGTGGCCTTCCAGCCAGTCCGCCTTGTTGGGCTTGTAGGATTTGGCCGCCTTGTTGGCGTCGTCCAGCGTGGCGGCGTAGGCGTCGGCCATCGCCTGCGCCTCGGCTGCCGGCACCACGCCCTCCGCGGCGAGCTTGTCCGCATACAGCGTGCGCGTGGTCTTCATCGCGTTGATGGCGCGATACATCAGCGGCTGGGTGAAGGCGGGCTCATCGGTTTCGTTGTGGCCGTGCCGGCGGTAGCAGACGATGTCGAGCACGAAGTCGGTGCCGAACGCCATCCGGTATTCGGCGGCGAAGCGGGCGCAGAACACCACCGCTTCGGGGTCGTCGCCATTGACGTGCAGGATCGGCACCTGGATCGACTTGGCGACGTCGGTGCAATACAGGCCCGAATAGGCGTGCGCCGGGACCGTGGTGAAGCCGATCTGGTTGTTGACGATCAGATGCACCGTGCCGCCGGTGCGGTAGCCGATGAGTTGGCTCATCGCCAGCGTCTCGTACACCAGACCCTGGCCGGCGAAGGCGGCGTCGCCGTGCATCAGGATGCCCATGACGCTGCGCCGCGCCTGGGTATCGCCCGCCTGATCCTGGCGCGCACGCACCTTGCCGACCACGACCGGATCGACCGCTTCGAGGTGCGAAGGGTTCGGCTGCAGCGACAGGTGCACGCTGTGGCCGGCGATCTCCACGTCGGTCGAGGTGCCGAGATGGTATTTCACGTCACCCGAACCCTGTACGTCGTCGGGCTTGAAGCTCTCGCCACCGAATTCGCTGAACAGCGCCGTCAGCGGCTTCTTGACGATGTTGACGAGGGTATTGAGCCGACCGCGATGCGGCATGCCGATCGCCACCTCGTTCACCCCGCCGGCGGCGGCGGTTTCGATGATGGTGTGGATCGCCGGGATCGTCACCTCGCCGCCTTCCAGGCCGAAGCGCTTGGTGGTGACGTAGCGCTTCTGGCAGAACGCCTCGAACCCTTCCGCTTCGGTGAGCTGCTCGAGGATGCGGCGCTTGACGGCCGCATCGAAACCGGCGCGCCAGTCGGTGCCCTCGATCTTGCGCTGGATCCAGGCTTTCTGGTCGGGATCCTGGATGTGCATGAACTCGACACCGATCGAGCCGCAATAGGTCTCGCGCAGGATCGCGACGATCTCGCGCAGCGTCGCCGTCTCGCGGCCCAGCACGTTGTCGATGAAGATCGGCCGGTCCAGATCGGCGTCAGTGAAGCCGTAGCTTTTCGGATCGAGTTCGGGATGCGGCTTGGGCACCTGCAGGCCGAGCGGATCGAGCCGCGCTTCGAGGTGCCCGCGAACCCGGTAGGTACGGATCAGCATCAGCGCGCGGATCGAATCGATGACCGCAGCCCGGATCGATGCCGGATCGAGCGTCGCTGCCCCGGCACGGCCATCGGCGGCGCGGCGTCCCTCGGCGGGACGGGCTTGTTCCGGATCGGCCACCGAGAAGTGGCGCGGCGCCCAGGATGCGCCGGAAGCATCTTCCAGGACCGCCCGGCTTTCGTCGTTCAGGGTGCGGAACAGCTCGTCGAAGCTTGGATCCACCGAGGCAGGGCTGGCCGTCCATCTTGCATAGAGGTCCGCGATGAACGCCGCGTTGGCGCCGTTGAAGGCGGTTGCAAGAATGTCGACGCCAGCCATCCGCATATCTCCCGACTAAGAGGCAAGCAGCAGGTAGGCCGCGACGGAGCCTGCCGGCAGGCCGGCAGAGAGGCGGCAGGGTTGCCAGCGCCGCATGGTGGACCGGTGTCCCGCTAGGCTCCCAGGGCCTTCACCATCGTGCTGCCGAGCGCCGCGGGGCTCTCGGCGATATGGATGCCTGCGAGACGCATCGCCTCGAACTTCGCCGCCGCGGTGTCCTTGCCGCCGGAAATCACGGCACCCGCGTGACCCATGCGGCGGCCGGGCGGGGCGGTGGCACCGGCGATGAAACCGACGGTGGTCTTTTTCACCTTGTTCTTCGCCAGGAACTCGGCGGCGTCGATTTCGCTCTGGCCGCCGATCTCGCCGATCATGATGATCTGCTTGGTTTCGTCATCGGCGAGGAACATTTCCAGCACCTCGATGAAATCGAGTCCCTTCACCGGGTCGCCGCCGATGCCCACGCAGCTGCTCTGCCCGAGGCCCGCCGCGGTGGTCTGGGCCACCGCCTCATAGGTCAGGGTGCCGGAGCGGCTGACGATGCCGACCGAGCCGCGGCGGTGGATGTGGCCGGGCATGATGCCGATCTTGCAGGCGTCGGGGGTTATGACGCCGGGGCAGTTCGGGCCGACCAGCACCGATTTCGAGCCCGAGAGGGCGCGCTTGACCTTCACCATGTCGAGCACGGGGATGCCTTCGGTGATGCAGACGATCAGCGGGATCTCGGCGTCGATGGCTTCCAGGATCGCGTCGGCGGCAAAGGGGGGCGGGACGTAGATCGCGCTGGCGGTCGCCCCGGTCTTCTCCTTGGCTTCCCACACCGTGTCGAACACCGGCAGGCCGATATGCGTGGTGCCGCCCTTGCCGGGCGTGACGCCACCCATGACCTTGGTGCCGTAGGCGATGGCCTGCTCGGAGTGGAAGGTGCCCTGGGCGCCGGTGAACCCCTGGGTGATGACTCGCGTCTCGGCGTTGACGAGAACGGCCATTACGCGGCCTCCTGCACGGCCTTGACCACTTTTTCAGCGGCATCGGCCAGGTTGTCGGCGGAAATGATCGGCAGTCCGGACTGCGCCATGATCTGCTTGCCGAGATCGACGTTGGTGCCTTCCAGCCGCACCACCAGCGGCACCGACAGCTGCACTTCGCGCGCGGCCGCGACGACGCCCTCGGCGATCACGTCGCAGCGCATGATGCCGCCGAAGATGTTGACCAGGATGCCTTCCACGTTCGGGTCCGACAGGATGATCTTGAACGCCGCCGTCACGCGCTCCTTGGTCGCGCCGCCGCCGACATCGAGGAAGTTGGCGGGCGCGCTGCCGTAGAGCTTGATGATGTCCATCGTCGCCATCGCGAGCCCGGCACCGTTGACCATGCAGCCGATCTGCCCGTCGAGCGCGACATAATTCAGCGCGTATTTGGCGGCCTCGAGTTCCTTGGGGTCCTCCTCGGCCTCGTCGTGCAGCTTCTCGAGTTCGGGGTGACGGAACAGCGCGTTGTCGTCGAAGCTCACCTTCGCATCCAGCGCCACGACCTCGCCCGCGCCGGTGACCACCAGCGGATTGATTTCCACGATCGCGCAGTCGAGTGCCGTGAAGGCGGCATACATGGCGAGCACGAATTTGGTGAAGGCGGCGACTTGCTTGCCGGTCAGGCCGAGCGCGAAGGCGAGGCGGCGAGCGTGGAAGGGCGAGATGCCCGAGGCGGGATCGATGGCGACGCGGAGGATCTTCTCGGGGTGGTGTTCCGCCACCTCCTCGATTTCCATGCCGCCCTCGGTCGAGGCCATCACGGTGACGCGGGCAGTGGCGCGATCGACCAGCAGCGAAAGATACAGTTCGCGGGCGATGTCGCAGCCGGCCTCGACATAGACGCGCCGGACCTTGCGGCCGGCCGGGCCGGTCTGCTTGGTGACGAGCGTGTGGCCGAGCATCGCCTCGGCTGCCGCCCTGACCTCGTCCGCCGACCTGGCGATGCGGACGCCGCCCTTGCCGTCCGGGATCGTCGGCGAAATGGCCGGCACCGCGGCCGCCGGCGTGGATCTGCGCCTTCACCACATAAACGGGTCCGGGCAGCTTGGCCGCGGCGGCGGCCGCTTCGTCCGGGGTCCAGGCGACGTGGCCACCGAGCACGGCGACACCGTAGCCTTTCAGCAGTTCCTTGGCCTGGTATTCGTGAATGTTCATGGCAGCACCTCCGACGCGGTGACGGCTTGCGGCATCAGCCGACCAGCTTGCTTGGACGCCGCGATCAGGTCCCGCACGGCGTCGCAGGACTTGTCGAACGCCGCCTTCTCGGCCGGGTCGAGCGCGATCTCGACGATCCGCTCCACGCCGCCGGCGCCGATCACCACCGGCACGCCGACATAGAGACCATCGATGCCGTACTGCCCGGTCAGGTAGGCGGCGGCACGGCAGCACGCGCTTCTTGTCCTTGAGATACGCCTCGGCCATCGCGATGGCGCTGGCGGCCGGGGCGTAGAAAGCGCTGCCGCGCTCCAGCAGCTTGACGATCTCGCCGCCGCCGTTGGCCGTGCGGGCGCAGATCGCGTCGATCTTCTCCTGCGTGCGTCCAGCCCATCTTGATCAGGTCGGGCACCGGGATGCCGGCGACGGTGGAGTAGCGGGTCAGCGGCACCATGGTGTCGCCGTGGCCGCCCAGCACGAAGGCGGTGACGTCCTCCACCGACACGCCGAATTCCTGTGCCAGGAACAGGCGGAAGCGGGAGCTGTCGAGCACGCCGGCCATGCCGACGACCTTTTCCGGCTGGCAGGCCGGATTTCTGCTGCATCACCCAGACCATCGCATCGAGCGGGTTGGTGATGACGATGACGAAGGCGTCCGGGCAATAGGTCTTGATGCCCTCGGCGACCGGTGGCGATGACGCCGGCATTCTTGCCGATCAGGTCGTCGCGCGACATGCCCGGCGTGCGCGGGAAGCCGGCGGTTACGATCACCACGTCCGAACCCGCGATGGCGGCGTAGTCGGAGCCGCCCGCCATGTCGGCGTCGAAGCCATCCACCGGGCCCGACTGCATGATATCGAGCGCCTTGCCGGCGGCGACGCCGCCGAACACGTCGAACAGAGCGACGTCGCCCAGTTCCTTCAGGCCGATCAGGTGGGCGAGCGTGCCGCCGATGTTGCCGGCGCCGATGAGGGCGATCTTGTTGCGGGCCATGGGGATCCTCGACCTGGGAGAGACAAAGCGGGCGAAGGAGACGCCGGGGCGGCCGCACGGCCGCTCGCATGGGCGCCACAGCTAGCCGATCACGGGGGCGATGACCAGTGGGTGCGATGCAGCATGGCGGCGGCGCGCCCGAGCGGTCACGTCAGGTGCGGCAGGGCGAGCCAGTCCTGGCTCTGCATTTCCTCGAGGCGGGAGGCCGTACGCTCGAAGGCACGGGCGCCCTCGCCGCGCTGGTAGAGTTGGTCAGGCTGCGCCGCGGCCGAGGCGACCAGCTTCACCCGATGGTCATAGAGTGCGTCGACCAGGGTGATGAAGCGCCGCGCCTCGTCGTAGTTGTCGGGCGACAGGCGTGGAATGCCGTCCAGCACCAGGGTGTGGAAATGCGTCGCCAGCGCCAGGTAGTCGCCGGCGCCGAGCGCGGTGGCGCACAACGTGGCGAAATCGAAGCGTGCGACGCCTTCGGCGGCTTGCGGCACGACCAGGGTGCGGCCCATCACCGTCAGCCGCTCGGCCCGCGCGGGGGCACCGCCGGTCAGATCGGCGAAGGCGCGATCGAGGGCGGCGTCGGCCCGGGCGTCGGCCGGGACATGCCAGGTGGGCATGCCGCGCAGCCGGGCGCGGCGAAAATCCCGTCCGGCGTCCAGCACCAGCACGTCCAGGCGCTGCTTGATCAGCGCGATGAAGGGCAGGAAGGCGTCGCGTCCCGGCTGGCCCTTGAACAGGTCGTCGGGGATGATGTTGGAGGTCGCCACCACCACCACCTGCCGGTCGAACAGGGCCTGGAACAACCGGCCCAAAATCATCGCGTCGGCGATGTCGTTGACCTGGAATTCGTCGAAGCAGAGCAGCGCGGCCTCGGCGGCAAAGGCATCGGCGAGCGGTGGAATGGGATCGCTGGTCTGCGGGTTGCGCTGTTTGAAGGCGAAGATGCGGGCGTGCGCGTCCTGCATGAACTGGTGGAAGTGGATGCGTCGCTTGCGCGGCACTTCGGCGGCGGCGAAGAACAGGTCCATCAGCATCGACTTGCCGCGCCCGACCTCGCCAACGAGATAGAGGCCGTGAGGGTAGTCGGCCGACTCGTCCACCGGCTTGCGGCGCAGGAAGCGCGACAGCAGGCCGTTGCCGTTGGCACCGCTGGACCGCGGCGTGGGGTCGTAGCCGCGCAGGCGCGTCCACAGCATGTGCAGGCGCTCGGCCGCCAGCGCCTGGGCGGGGTCGGGTGCGAGGGCGCCGCCGGCGACCAGGGCACGATAGGCGGGCAGCGGCCCGAGGCGGACCTGGTCCGGCAGCAGCGCGGCGGGAGCGGGGGCGTCCATGCTGCGCCGCGCAATAGCGCGGACCGGAGGCAGGTTCAATCCGGCCGCATGGAAGCCATCCGCCCGCCGCAGGTGGCGGCGTGCTACACACTGGTCCGGAGGCAGACATGATCGAACTCGACTTTGCCGCGCTGGAGGCTGCGCCGGTCGCGACCGACCCGTTCCCGCACATCGTGGTGCCGCATTTCGTGCCACCAGAAGCTCTCGCCCGCGTGGTGGCCGACCTGCCGCCGATCGCCAATGGCGGGTCATACCCGCCCGAGGCGGTGCGGCTCGGCCCGGCGGCACAGGCCCTGATGCGGGCGATGGAGGGCCCCCAACTGCGTAATGCCGTCGCGGCGCGCTTCGGCCTCGATCTGTCGGACGCCCCGACCATGGTCACGCTGCGCGGGCGGACGCGGGAGAAGGATGGCCGCATCCACTGCGACTCAACCGCCAAGCGGGTGACGATATTATTGTACCTTAATCCGGCGACCGAGGCCTGGGCTTCCCATGACGGGTGCCTTCGCCTGCTTCGTGGGCCGGACGACATCGAGGACTACGCGGTCGAGGTGCCCCCGGTGGACGGCACGCTGCTGGTTTTCCCGAACGGACCGACCACCTGGCACGGCCACAAGACGTTCGTCGGCCGGCGCTATGCGGTGCAGCTGAACTACATGACCACCGACGACAAGGCGCGGTCCGAACTTCGGCGACACCGGCTTTCGGCGTTCGTGAAAAAGCTGACCCGGGCGGCCTGATCAGCCGGTCGTGCCGCGCGGCGATGGCTGCGTCGTGATCGGCACGGAGGTCGTGCTGGCCGGATTGACCTCATATTTCCCCGGCGGGAGAGTATTTCCCACCTTATCCGTCACAGGAGAACAGGCATGCTCAACCAAGCCACCAAGCTGGCGCTGAAAGATCCCACATTGTTCCGGCAGGCGAACTGCATCGACGGCAAGTGGATCGAGGCCGACAGCGGCAAGACCATTGCGGTGAAGAACCCGGCGACCGGGGAGGTGGTGGGCGAGGTGCCGGCGCTGGGCGCGGCCGAAACCCGCCGCGCCATCGAGGCCGCCAACCGCGCGCTGCCGGCCTGGAGTGCCATGCTGGCCAAGGAGCGGGCCGCCATCCTGCGGCGGCTGTTCGACCTGATGCTCGAGAACACCGACGACCTGGCCACGATCATGACGGCCGAACAGGGCAAGCCGCTGGCGGAATTCGAAGGGCGAGATCGCCTATGCCGCCAGCTTCATCGAGTGGTTCGCCGAGGAAGCCAAGCGCGTCTATGGCGATACCATCCCGCAGAATGCCAAGGGGCGGCGCATCATCGTCATGAAGCAGCCGATCGGGGTGTTCGCCGCGATCACGCCATGGAATTTTCCGGCCGCCATGATCACCCGCAAGGCCGGTCCCGGCTGGGCCGCCGGTTGCACCGGCGTGATCCGCCCGGCGAGCCAGACGCCCTTCTCGGCCCTGGCACTCGCGGTGCTCGCCGAGCGGGCCGGGATGCCGCCCGGGGTGTGCAACGTCATCACCGGCCCCTCGGGCGAGGTCGGCGGTGAGCTGACCTCCAACCCGATCGTTCGCAAGCTGAGCTTCACCGGCAGCACCGAGGTGGGCGCAAAGCTCCTGGCCCAATGCGCGCCGACCATCAAGAAAACCAGCATGGAGTTGGGGGGGAACGCGCCGTTCATCGTCTTCGACGATGCCGACCTCGATGCTGCCGTCGTCGGCGCGATCGCCAGCAAGTATCGCAACACCGGGCAGACCTGCGTATGCGCTAACCGCATCCTGGTGCAGGACGGCGTCTATGACGCGTTCGCCGCCAAGCTGAAGGCCGCGGTCGAGGCGCTCAAGGTGGGCAACGGAATGGAGCCCGGCGTGACGCAGGGCCCGCTGATCAATGCCGACGCGGTGAAGAAGGTGGAGGAGCACATCGCCGACGCGCTGAACCGCGGCGCCTCGGTCGTGACCGGCGGCAGGAGGAGTGCGCTCGGGGGCAACTTCTTCGAGCCGACGGTGCTCGCCGGCGTGCCGGCCGATGCGATGATCTTCCGCGAGGAGACCTTCGGCCCCGTGGCCCCGCTGTTCCGATTCAAGACCGAGGCGGAGGCGATCCGGCTCGCGAACGACACCGAGTTCGGGCTTGCGTCGTATTTCTACGCGCGCGACGTGGGCCGCATCTTCCGGGTCGCCGAGGCGCTGGAATACGGCATCATCGGGATCAACGAGGGCATCATCTCGACCGAGGTCGCGCCGTTCGGCGGCGTGAAATCCTCGGGCCTCGGCCGCGAAGGGTCGAAATACGGCATCGAGGACTATCTGGAGATCAAGTACATGGCGGTAGGCGGCATCTGACGACGCCGGCCGCCCACGCGGCGGCCGGGACAACGTCGCGGGATCAGCCCTTGCGGGGCAGCAACTGCTCCGCAAGGCTTGCCCAGTAGCTCGCGCCGATGGGCAGGATATCGTCGTTGAAGTCGTAGCGCGGGTGATGGACCATGAAGTCGTCCTTGCCCTTGGCGCCCCCCAGGAAGAGATAGGCGCCCTGCTTGGCGTTCAGCATGAAGCTGAAATCCTCGCCCCCCATGGTGGGTCGCGCCAGTGGTTCGACCCGGGCTTCCCCTACCACCGCGCGTGCCGCGTTGCAGGCTAGCTCGGTGGCTTCCTCGTCGTTCACCGTCGCCGGATAGACGCGGTCGTAGCGCACCTCGGCCTTCGCGCCGAAGCTTTCGGCGATGCCGGTCGCCAGCCTGCGGACCCCCGCCTCCAGCCGGTCGCCGACTTTCGGGGAGAACCAGCGTGCGGTGCCCTTCATGTGCACCGTCTCGGGGATCACGTTGTGGGTGAAGCCGCCGTTGATGTGGCCGATGGTGACGATGCCGCTCTCGGTCGCGTCGATGCCGCGCGACACGACGGTCTGCAGCGCGGTGACGATCTGCCCGGCGATGACGATGGGATCGATGCCGTGTTCGGGGTGTGCGCCGTGGGAGCCCTTGCCGGTGATGGTGATCTCGATCTGCGCGACCGCCGCCATCATCGGGCCGACCCGCCACAGGAACGTCCCGGCCGGCGCGGTCGGCCAGTTATGGATGCCGAACACCTTTTCCATCGGGCAACGCTCGAACAATCCTTCCTTCACCATGATCTGGCCGCCGCCGAAATTCTCCTCGGCGGGCTGGAAGATGACGTACACCGTGCCATCGAAATTGCGTGTCTCCGCCAGGTATTTGGCAGCGCCCAGCAGCATCGTCGTGTGGCCGTCATGGCCGCAGGCGTGCATCACGCCCGGGTTCTGCGAGGCATAGGGCAGCCCGGTTTCCTCGTGGATCGGCAGCGCGTCCATGTCGGCGCGCAGGCCGATGGCGCGCCCGCTGTCGGTGTTGCCGCGAATGACGCCGACCACGCCGGTCGTCGCCATGCCGGTGATGATCTCGTCCACGCCGAAGGATTTCAGGTGCTCCTGCACCGCCGCGCTGGTGCGCGTCTCGGACAGGCCGAGCTCGGGATGGGCATGCAGGTCGCGGCGCCACGCGGTCATGTCGTCGTGGAATTCGGCGATGCGGTTGATCACGGCCATGCGCGCTCTCCTTCGGTCGCGTGATGGTTTTGCGACGCGGCAAAGGTCCGTGCAAGCCCTTCCGCGAGCGGCCGGGGCTCGATGCCCAGGAGTCGCCGCATCGGCGCGATGTCGAACGCCTTGTCCTCCAGCAGGCGCCGAACCTCCGCCGCCTCGACCCTCGGCACGCCGGGCAGGAGCCGCGTCAGCCCGACGCCGAGCAGCAGCGGCAGCGCCGGCACCGCGACGATGCGCGGCCGCGGCAGGCCGGTCGCGGTGGCGATCGCCCGGACGAAATCGGCGTAGGAAAGCGCGGCAGGGCCGGCGATTACCAGACTGCTCGGCCCGTCCCAGGAGACCGCCAGCGCGGCACGGATCGCGGCGGTCACGTCGTCCTGATGGATCGGCTGCACGAGAGCCCGGCCGCCACCCGGCAGCGGGATGAGGGGCAGGCGGTGCAACAGGGCGGCGAGGCGCTGCACGTTGTTCTCCCCGGCTGCGCCATAGATCATCGTGGGGTGCAGCATCACGCCGGGTCGGCCGGAGCCGAGGAACGCGGCCTCGCCCTGACTCACGCCCTCGCCGTGCGCGTCGGGCCAGCGGGTGAACTTGCGGGTGCTGCCCAGGAACACCAGCGTCGCGGAGGGCGGCGCGGCGGCGATGACCGCGGCGGCGTGCCGCGCATGGGCACAGCTGACGACTCGGAGCGCGTCCGACAGCGCCGAGCGCAGCGCCGCCGCGTCATCCAGATCGGCGACGCGCGCAGACCCCGGCAACCCCGTCGCCGCCCAGCGCGCCGGGTTGCGCACCACCGCCACGGCGTCCCCCGCCAGAGCGCGGCAGAGCAGCGCGCCGGAGCGTCCCGACGCGCCGATCACATGAACCGGCCCCGCGGTCAAACGGCGGCTGGGCGCAACACCGCGAGGTCGCAGCCCTCGTCAGCCTGCAGCACCTGCTCGGCGACGATGCGGTCCCAGCCGCGTCCCGGCAACGGCGGCTTGCGCCAAGCGGCGCGGCGGGCCTGCAGCGTCGCCTCGTCCACCAGCAGGTCGATGCGGCGTTCGCGCACCGACAGGCGGATGGTGTCGCCGGTCTCCACCAGCCCGAGCGGGCCGCCCGCCGCTGCCTCGGGTGCCACATGCAGCACGATGGTGCCGAAGGCGGTGCCGGACATGCGGCAGTCGCTGATGCGCAGCATGTCCTTCACCCCGGCGCGCGCCAACCTGGAGGGGATCGGCAGGTAGCCGGCCTCCGGCATGCCCGCCGGCGTCAGCGGCCCGGCGTTCTTCAGCACGAGCGCATCGTCCTCGGTCACCGCCAGCGCGGGATCGTCGATGCGGTTGGCGAGATCCTCCAGCCCGTCGAATACCACCACGCGGGCCTGCTTCTCGAACAGGGTTTCGGTCGCGGCGCTGCGCTTGAGGATTGCGCCGCGCGGGGCGAGACTGCCGAACAGCGCGACCAGCCCGCCGACCGGTGAGACCGGCGCGCCGTGCGGCTTGATATACTGGCGATCGACGAAGGCCGGTTCGACCAACCGTTCCGCAAGGGTTCGGCCGGTGACGTCGAGGGTGCTCTTGTGCAGCGAGTCGCGCAGTTCCCACAGCAGCGCCGGCATTCCGCCGGCGGCATGGAAGTCCTCCATGTAGCCCTCGCCGGTGGGCTTGAGGTCTACCAGCACCGGCGTGTCGTCGGACAGCGCGTTCAGCCGGTCGAGGTCGATCTTCACGCCGCGCCGCCCGGCGATCGCCGTCAGGTGGATCAGCGCATTGGTCGAGCCGCCGAGCGCGAGGAGAACGCGCAGCGCGTTCTCGACCGACGCCGCGGTGATCAGCGCGGACGGCAGGATCGGCCTGGCGATGAGCTGCATCGCCAGCGCGCCGGCTTCCTCGGCCGCGCGCAGGCGTTCGGCGTGGACGGCGGGGATGCTGGCATGGCCGGCCGGCATGAAGCCCAGCGCCTCGGCGATGCAGGCCATCGTGCTGGCGGTGCCCATCACGCCGCAGGTGCCGGCGGTGGTGGCCAGGCGCCCCTCGATCTCGGCGATCCGCTCGGCGGTGACGCGACCGGCGCGGTAGGCGGCCCAGTAGCGCCGGCAATCGGTGCAGGCGGCCAACCGCTCGCCCTGGAAGCGCGTCGCCAGCATCGGGCCGGTCACGACCTGCACGCAGGGTATGTCGGCCGATGCCGCCGCCATCAGCTGCGCCGGCACCGTCTTGTCGCAGCCGCCGATCAGCACAGCCGCGTCCATCGGCTGGGCCGACAGCATCGCCTCGGTATCCAGCGCCGCGAGGTTGCGGTAGTGCATCGAGGTCGGGAACAGCGATGGCTCGCACAGCGACACGGTAGGGAAGGGCAGCGGCAGGCCACCGGCTGCGAGGACGCCGCGCTTCACCGCCTCGATCAGGTCGGGGGTGGTGCGGTGACAGTTGTTGAAGCCCGAGCCGGTATCGACGATGCCGACCACGGGCCGGTCCAGCATCGCCTGCGAATACCCCATCGATTTGGCGAAGGATCGCCGCAGGTACAGCGCGAACTCGCGATCGCCGTAATTGGCACTTTTGCGGCCGAGGCCATGGGCGGTCGATGGCGTCTTGCTCATGCGGATAATGCTAGGTGCGCGGCAGCCGGCCCGCAACCGGCGCCCTCCGTACTTGTGGTATTATGATACCACAGACACCAAGCCTTGACGGCACCTAGGTTTCCGACGATAAGCCGCCGCCTGTTTCGGGGAATGACCTCCATGTTGAAGACCACCCTCTCGCTGAAGCCGGCGGAGGTGAAGAAGGACTGGGTTCTGATCGACGCCGAGGGCGTCGTGCTCGGCCGTCTCGCCGTCGTCATCGCCAACATGCTGCGTGGCAAGCACAAGCCGCAGTTCACCCCGCATGTCGATTGCGGGGACAACGTGGTGGTGGTTAATGCCGCGAAGGTGCGGGTGACCGGCAACAAGGCCGAGCAGTCCATCCTTTACTACCACACAGGCTACGCCGGGGGCATCAAGGGCCGCTCGATCCGCAGCCGGCTGGAAAGCCGCTATCCCGAGCGGGTGCTGGAGAAGGCGGTCGAGCGGATGATCACCCGCGGCCCGCTGCAACGCGCGCAGATGAAGCACCTGCATGTCTATGCCGGCGCCGAGCATCCGCATGCCGGCCAGGCGCCGCGCGCGCTGGATGTCGGTGCGATGAACGCGAAGAACCGGAGGGGCTGAGAGCATGTCCGCAACCCAGACCCGTACCCTGGCCGATCTGAAGGACCTCGCGGTGGCCACGGCCGCAACCGCCACGGACGCCGCCCCGAAGCGCGAGCCGAAGCGTGACGCGCAGGGCCGTTCCTATGCCACCGGCCGGCGCAAGAATGCCGTTGCGCGTGTGTGGATCAAGCCCGGCAAGGGCGAGATTATGGTGAACGGCAAGCGCGTCGGCCAGTATTTCGCGAGACCGGTGCTGCGCATGCTGATCACTCAGCCCTTCCTGGTCGCCGACCGTTACAACCAGTTCGATGTCTATTGCACCGTGAACGGCGGCGGGCTTTCCGGCCAGGCCGGCGCGCTGCGGCATGGCATCAGCCGCGCGCTGACCAACTACGAACCGGACCTGCGCGGCATCCTGAAGGTCGCGGGCTTCCTGACCCGCGATCCGCGCGTCGTCGAGCGCAAGAAGTACGGCCGTGCCAAGGCGCGCCGCAGCTTCCAGTTCAGCAAGCGCTGATCCGTCCAACCTTCGTGCAGATCAGAGGGGCGGGTCCGGCGGGCCCGCCCCTCTTGTTTTTCCGGTCGCTTGCGTATCACCTCGGCGGCGAACCCAGGAGCGGGCAGCACATGAGCAGCAATGGCAGCGTGTTCATCGACGGCGAAGCCGGGGCGACGGGGCTGGGCATCCGCGAGCGCCTGCGCGGCCTGCCCGGCGTAACGCTGCGCAGCCTGCCCGAGGCGCACCGCAAGGATCCCGCGGCACGCCGCGAGATCATGGCGGCGGTCGATCTGGTCGTGCTGTGCCTGCCGGATGCGGCGGCCCGCGAGTCGACGGCGCTCGCGGACAGCCTGGGAGCAGACGCGCCGCGGCTGCTTGACGCCAGCACCGCGCATCGCGTGCATCCGGACTGGACCTATGGTTTCGCCGAACTGCTTCCGGGCCAGGCGGCGCGCATCGCGGCGGCGCGCAAGGTCGCCAATCCGGGCTGCTACCCCACCGGCGCGATCGGCCTGACCCGTCCGCTGGTCGAGGCCGGGCTGCTGCCGGCCGACCACCCCCTGACCATCAACGCGGTCAGCGGCTATTCCGGCGGCGGCAAGGCGATGATCCTGGCGCACGAGGAAACCGGCGGCCCGGCCTTCGAGCTTTACGCGCTCGGCCTCGAGCACAAGCACCTGCCGGAGATCCAGGCCTATGGCGGGCTGACCCGCCGGCCGATCTTCGTTCCCTCGGTCGGGCATTTCCACCATGGGATGCTGGTGTCGATCCCGCTGCATCTGGACATGCTGCCGGGTGCGCCGTCGGGCGAGGACCTGCATGCGGCGCTGGCGGCGCATTACCGCAGCGACGGGCAGGTGCGCGTGCTGCCGCCCGAGGCCTCCGGCAAGCTCGAGCCGGAGGCGCTCAACGATACCGACATCATGGAGCTGCGCGTGCATCACAACGCGGCGCATCGGCAGGCGGTGCTGGTGGCGCGGCTCGACAATCTCGGCAAGGGTGCTTCGGGCGCGGCGGTGCAGAACATGGGCCTGATGCTCGGCCTGACGACGACGGTCGGTAGGGAAGTCGCGCATGCCTGACCACAGCATGATCTATGCGCTGGAGGGCACGGCGCCGAAGATCGCGCCCGATGCCTTCATCGCACCCAACGCGGTACTGATCGGGAATGTGGAGATCGGTGCCGGCTCGGGCATCTGGTTCGGCTGCGTGCTGCGCGGCGATACAAACTTCATCCGCATCGGCGCACGCTGCAACATCCAGGACGGCACAATCATCCACGTCAATCGCGGCAGCTATCCGACGATCATCGAGGACGATGTCAGCGTCGGTCACGCGGCGATCGTGCATGCCTGCACGCTGCGCCGGCGTGCCTTTGTCGGGATGGGCGCGACCGTCCTGGATGGCGCGGTGATCGAGGAAGGCGGGATGCTGGGTGCCTGCGGCCTGCTGACACCGGGCAAGGTGATCGGACCGAACGAGCTGTGGACTGGCGCGCCCGCCACGCTGCGGCGTGTCATGACTGCGGAGGAGCGCATCGGCTGGGACCAGACCGCAATCCACTACGCCGAACTGGCGCAACGCTATCGCGCGGGGCTGCGTCCGGCCTGATGGTCGCCGGCCGGATTGGCGTCGCGTGCCTCGCCGCCCTGTTGGCCGGCTGCGCTTCGGTCAAGCCGCTGCCGGACACCGCGCAGATCCCGGCATGGGCGGCGCCAGGCTGGCAGGGCGAGACCGTCGCCATTCTGCATGCGCAATGGGCCTGGGCCGATCCGTCGCGGACGCACGGGCTGCCCGCCCAGGGAGCACTCGCCGTTGCCGAAGTCGATTACCTGGCAGGCGATCTCTCGAGCAATCCACAGTGGGCCAATCTGTCGCCGTTCGCCAAGCTGCGGATGCTGCAGGCCCGCGCCGATATCCGCCGGGTGCTCGGCATCGCGCCGGACGCGTCGTCACAGGCGGTGGTCGATGCGATGCTGGCGACGCGCGCGGCACTGGTGATCGGGAACCATGCGCTGGCGCTGCACTACCTGTCCGCACCGATCTTCACCCTGGGACCGGAGCGCACGCTCACGCTGTTGGGTGACTTGCCGTATGTGCAGGCGGCCAATATCGCGACCGCCATGACGGCCCAATCGCCGCCGATGTCGTAGCGCTCAGGCGGTTGCTCGGGTCAGCAGGGTGGCGCACAGGTCCGCCTCCAGGGACATGCCGAGTGCGGTCTGGCCCATCGGTGAGAGCCCCTATATTTTGACAGCACTTGCGGTAGCGCGTTCGCCTTGCATCCGCGAGCGCCTCACCCGTCGAGCGAGTTGCTGTCCTCATCACGGGCGCGGAAATAGCTGTCGATGTCGCGGCGCAGCGCCGGCTTGTTGCCGGCCAGTTCGAAGACGCCCCAGGTGTTGCGCTTGAGGTCGGTCACCGGATCGAAATCGTTGCGCGCCAGGATGTCCCAGCGGCCGACATAGTTCCGTTTCGCCTTGGCGCCGTGCCATTGGTGTTCGATGGTGCCCGGGACGTAGCTGATATTGCCCGCGATGTGCCGCATCGCGTGGCGTTGCCAGCGGAACAGGGGCGCCTTGTAGGCGTCCTTGAGGTTGCCCGGAACCAATTCGGCGACCCGCCCGATTAGCGCCAGCGCCATATGATGATCGGCCGAGCCGAGCGAGGCGGTGTCGACCAGGCCTCCCACCCATTCCAGTGCCTGCCGTGTGTAGGCCCAGGCGTAGCCCGGATGGCCGAATTTGTAGCTGCCGGTGGCGTTCGGGCCCTGCATGATCGGCTGCCGGTCCGCCCACAGGCGGCAGAACGAGCGGTGCGCGTGCATGTGTTCGTCGTTGGGCCCGAGGTCGTAGCAGTCGCTCCAGGGCTGCACGACGTCGTATTGCTGCAGCGCGTGAACCGTCTCGGCCGCCCAGTCCGGCCGCCGGAACCTGATATCGGCGTCGATCGTGGCGATGTAGCGGGCGTCGGTCCGGGCGATGCCGATGTTGAGCAGGTTCTCCTTGGTCCAGACCAGGGTCTTCGCGCGGACCGGGACATGCGTGACGCCCGGCATGCCGGCGCATTGGAAGGGCCGGTCGCCATAGGCACATTCCACGACAGTAAGGCGCACGCCGCTGTCCAGCATGTGGCGCTCGAAGGCGCGATACAGCCGCACGCGGCTTTCCCAGCGAATCGGGTTGGCGACAGCCGTCACCACATGCAGCAGATCGTTGCGCATTTCTGTCCTGTTGATCGATGGTTCGAGAACGCGATGCCGCGATGCGGCGGCCATCGCAGCGATGGCCGGCGTCGCGGCTGGAAGGGTGTCTGGCACAGTCGGGTCAGGGTGGCCGGCCGGGGCCGTGGACGCCGCCGGTGGACGCCGACGGCTCGACGCCGCCGGTCGGCGCCGGCTGCCGGACACAGGTCGCCTGCTGACACAGGAACAATACTAGAACGAATGCGGCCTGAGCAAGCGCAATTCGGGCAGCCGCGGCGAATCCGGCGATGGCGTGTCGGGCCGCCGTCAGACGGTCGCGCGGACCTGCACGTAGCTGCCCGGGGCGTCTTCGATCGGCTTCAGCGCATGGTCGCCCGGCTGGCGCGCGGGCACCTTCTTCTTGCCGAAGCCGGTCACCCAGCGGTGCCAGTCAGGCCACCATGACCCGGCGATCTCGGTGGCGCCGTGGAACCATGTCTCCGCATCGGGTGGCAGATCCGGGTTGATCCAGTGGCTGTATTTGCCGCCGTCCGGCGGGTTCACCACGCCGGCGATATGGCCGGACGCCGCCAGCACGAACCGCTTCGGTCCGCCCAGCAACTGGGTGCCGCGGTAGGTGGATTTCCACGGGGCGATGTGATCCTCCCGCGTCGAGAGGAAGTAGGCCGGTGTCTGGATCTTGTGCAGGTCGATCGGGACGCCGTCGAGCGTGATGCCGCCCTGCTTGGCCAGCAGATTCTCCTGATACATCCGGCGCAGATAGAAGCTGTGCATCCGCGCGGGCATGCGAGTGGAATCGCTGTTCCAGTAGAGCAGGTCGAAGGGGAACGGCTCGTTGCCCATTAGGTAGTTGTTGACGACGAACGACCAGATCAGGTCGTTGGCGCGCAGCATGTTGAACGTCGTCGCCATCTCGCTACCATCGAGATAGCCCCGCTTGTTCATCTTCTCCTCGAGGCCTTTCAGCTGTTCCTCGTCGATGAAGACGCCAAGCTCGCCGGCTTCGTGGAAGTCCATCATGGTGACGAAGAACGTCGCCGACTTGATCCGCTCGTCGTCCTTGGCGGCCATGTAGGCCAGGGTGGACGCCAGCAGCGTCCCGCCCAGGCAGTAGCCGATGGCGTCGACCTCGCTCTCCCCGGTCGCCGCCTCGATGGCGTCCAGGGCGGCCAGGATGCCTTCCCGCATGTAGTCCTCGAAGCCCTTCTCGGACAGCCGCTCGTCCGGATTGACCCAGCTGATCATGAACACCGTGTGGCCCTGGGCGATCGCCCAGCGCACGAAGCTGTTCTTCGGCCGCAGGTCCAGGATGTAGAACTTGTTGATCCACGGCGGCGCGATCAGCAGCGGCCGCTTCAGCACCGTCTCGGTGGCCGGCGCGTACTGGATCAACTGCATCAGGTCGTTCTGATAGACCACCTTGCCGGGCGAGACGCCGATGTTCTCGCCCAGCCTGAAGGCGTCCATGTCGGTCATCTTGATCGACAGCTTGCCCTTGCCGCGCTCGAGGTCGGACAGCAGGTTGCTGAGGCCCTTCAGCAGATTCTCGCCGCCGGTTTCGGCGGTCTTGCGCAGCACTTCGGGATTGGTCAGCAGGAAGTTGCTCGGGCTCATCGCATCGACGAATTGGCGGGAGTAGAAATCCACCTTCTGCGCGGTCTTCGGGTCGAGACCATCGACGTGCTTGACCACGTCCTGCACGAAGCGAGCCGAAAGCAGGTAGGACTGCTTGATGAAGTCGAAGACCTCGTTTTCCTTCCACATCTCGTCGCGGAAGCGCCGGTCGCCATTGGCGGCGTCGATCACCGGCTCGTGCTCGATGCCCATCATTCGCCGCGCCGTGTTCTGCCACAGCGTCATGTAGTCCTGCCAGAAGCCCAGCTGCGCCTGCATCAGCTTGGCAGGGTTGGCCATCAGCCGGGTGGTCATTTCCAGGAAGGCGCTGCCGATGTTCAGCGGATCGGCGGCGTGCTCCCCCGGCGGCTGGCGTTTCAGCCATTCGCTGACGATGCGCTGCGAGCGTTCGGCGATGTCGGCCATGGAGCGGCCGATCGCGGCAGGGTCTGGCATCTTGAACGCGGCCCCTTCGGGGTTCTCGGTTATGGGCATTGCGGGCGTCCTTTCCGTCGGCACCACCACCGGCTACATCTGCCCCCTGACGCGACCGGGGCGGGATGAGGCTGACGCATGATGGGCGATCGAGACAGGCAAACTACGGTGCGGCAGGGGCAGGTTCAAGGCAACGTCCGCGTGCAGCGTCGCGGGCTGCCATGCAGTGCGCACCGTCGGCCGGCCTGGTTCGCCGTGGCCGCGGCCCTGACGCTATCGGCCTGTTCTTCCGTGCCTTCGACCATCAATCCCGTCAGCTGGTGGCACTCGCTGCAGGGTGGTGCTATCGCCCAGCAGCGGCCGCCGCCGCCGGGTGCCACCGACCCGTATCCCAACCTGGCCAGCGTGCCGCCGGCCCCGGCGCAACCCGACAGGGTGGCGCTGAACCAGATCACCGACAGCCTGATTGCCGACCGCACCAACGCGCAGCACGAGGCGGCGGCCGCGCCGCTGCCAGATCCGTCCTCGCCCACCGCATCGCCTGCGCTGTTCGGCAGCGGCAGCACGCCGCCGCCCGGTCCGCCCGGAAAGCCGGGTGCCGCGCCGCCGGCCAGCGGATCGGCTGGCGCCGCACCCGTGCCTGCCCGAACGGCGTCGACGACCGGGGCCGCTGCCGGGCCGGCAGGGCCAGGGCAGACGCCGCCAGCGCCGGTTGCATCGGCCTCGATGCCGGCAGCCCCGGCACCGCCGCCGCCGCCCGCTGCGCCGCCGGCCAAGGCGCCGGTCGGCTCGGTCGCCAGCGTTGCACTCGCGCCGCCCGGCTCGACCTCGGCCGAGACCGGCCCGCTGCCGCCGATCCCCGCCGCGCCGCCGCCAGCGCCCAGCGTGCCGGGCTTCGCGGTGCCCACGCAGGCCGCCGCCCCGACACCAAAGCTGCCGCCTGCGACCATGGCCGGGAACGCCGTGCTGGTTCCGTTCGCCAGCGGCTCGGCGCTGCTGCCGGCATCCGCCTCGGCGCCGTTGAAGCAGCTTGCCGCCAAGCGAGGCGCGGCTACGATCGCCGTGGTCGGCTATGGCGAAGCGGATGCCGCGACGCCCGATGCGCAATCGACGGCGCTGACCCTGGGCCTTGCGCGTGCCCAGGCCATGGCCGCGGTGCTGACCGCTTCCGGCGTGCCGGCGAACGATGTTCAGATCGATGCGCAGGCCATCGGCCACGGTGGCAGTGCCCGACTGGTCCAGTAAATCTGCCGAGCCGCCAACTCTGCTAGAAGTGCCGAGTCGCCAAGAAAGCCAGCGCCATGACCCCGCCCGATTCCGGTGAGTTTCACCGCATCCGCCGCCTGCCGCCCTATGTGTTCGCCGAGGTCAACCAGGCGAAGGCCCAGGCCCGGGCCGGCGGCGAGGACATCATCGACCTCGGCATGGGCAATCCGGACAGCCCGACGCCGCCGCACATCGTTGCCAAGCTGGTGGAGGCGGTGCAGGACCCGCGCACCCACCGCTATTCGACGAGCAAGGGCATTCCGGGGCTGCGGCGCGCGCTGGCCGGCTATTATGCACGGCGCTTCGGCGTGGCGCTTGACCCAGAGACCGAGGTGATCGCCACCCTTGGGTCCAAGGAGGGGCTGGCCAACCTGGCCGCCGCGATCACCAGCCCGGGCGACACCATCCTGGTGCCCAACCCGTCCTATCCGATCCACCAGTTCGGTTTCATCATCGCCGGCGCCTCGGTCCGTAGCGTGCCGGCCTCGCCGGACGAGGAGATGCTGCGGGCGCTGGATCGCGCGGTGCGTCACTCGGTGCCCAAGCCGACCGCGCTGATCGTGAATTTCCCGTCGAACCCGACCGCCTATCTGGCCGACCTCGATTTCTATCGCGAATTGGTCGCCTTCGCTCGCCGCCACGAGCTGTGGATCCTGTCCGACCTCGCCTATGCCGAGATCTATTTCGGCGAAACGGTGCCGCCTTCGGTGCTGCAGGTGCCGGGGGCGAAGGACATCGCGGTGGAGTTCACAAGCCTGTCCAAGACCTACTCGATGCCGGGCTGGCGGATGGGCTTCGCCGCCGGCAATCCGCGCCTGATCACCGCGTTGACGCGGATGAAGTCCTACCTGGACTATGGCGCCTTCACGCCGATCCAGGTCGCCGCGACCGCCGCACTGAACGGCCCGCAGGACTGCGTGCAGGAGCTTCGGGTGCTGTACCGGGAGCGACGGGACGTGTTGATCCGCGGCCTGGCAGCGGCGGGATGGGAGATGCCGAACCCGGAGGCCTCGATGTTCGCCTGGGCGCCGATTCCGCCGGCCTACGCGCACCTGGGCAGCGTCGCGTTCAGCAAGCTGCTGCTGGCGCGCGCCAAGGTGGCGGTCGCCCCGGGCATCGGGTTCGGCGAGCATGGCGATGGCCATGTGCGAATCGCACTGGTCGAGAACACCCAGCGCCTGCGTCAGGCGGTCCGCAACATCCGCGGCTTCCTGCAGGCCGGGTCGAACGAGGCTGAACCGGCGCTCGACGCCGTGTCGGCATGACCGCGCGTCCCCTCTCGGTCGCCATCGCCGGCCTGGGCACCGTCGGCGCCGGGGTTCTGACGCTGCTGCGGCAGAATGCCGATATCATCGCCGCTCGTGCCGGGCGGCCGATCGCCGTGACGGCGGTGTCCGCCCGTGACCGGGCGCGCGATCGCGGCGTGTCGCTGGCGGGTCTGCGTTGGTACGACGATCCCGTGGCGCTTGCGGCCGAGGCGTCCGCCGATGTCGTCGTCGAGCTGATCGGCGGTTCCGAAGGCCCGGCGCGGGCGCTGGTGCGGGCGGCGATCATGGCGGGCAAGCCGGTCGTCACGGCCAACAAGGCGCTGCTGGCGGTGCATGGCGCGGAACTCGCCGCGGACGCCGAGCGGGCCGGCGTGCCGCTGGCATTCGAAGCCGCCGTCGCAGGCGGCATCCCGATCATCAAGGCGTTGCGCGAGGGGCTGGCGGCCAACCGCGTCTCCCGCATCGCCGGCATCCTCAATGGCACCTGCAACTATATCCTGACGGTGATGCGCGAGCGCGGGCGGGAATTCGCCGAGGTGCTCGCCGATGCGCAGCGCCTGGGCTACGCCGAGGCCGATCCGAGCTTCGACATCGACGGCATCGATGCCGCGCACAAGCTGGCAATCCTGGCGGCCCTGGCGTTCGGCCGGCCGGTCGCGTTCGACGACGTGCATGTCGAGGGCATCCGCGCGGTCTCGGCGCTGGATATCGCCTTCGCTACCGAGCTTGGCTACCGCATCAAGCTGCTGGGCATCGCCCGCGAGGCTGACGGCGGGATCGCCGCACGCGTGCATCCCTGCATGGTGCCGCAATCCTCGCCCATCGCCACCGTCGATGGCGTGTTCAACGCAGTGGTGGCGGAGGGTGATTTCGTCGGGCGCGTGATGCTGGAGGGCCGTGGCGCCGGCGCCGGTCCCACGGCATCGGCGGTTGTTGCCGACCTGATCGACATCGCCCGCGGCCGCTTCACGCCGGTCTGGGGGGCGGCATCGGGCGCGCTGTCCGATGTGCCGTCGCGACCGATGTCCACCCATGTCGGCGCCTACTATCTGCGCCTGATGGTGGTGGACCGGCCCGGCGTGATCGCTGATGTGACGGCGGTGCTGCGCGACCATGGGGTGTCGCTGGAATCGATGCTGCAGCGTGGCCGCAGCCCCGGCGAGGCAGTCCCCGTGGTATTGGTCACGCACGAAACCGGGGAGACAGCGATGCGCACCGCGCTTGCCCGCATCGACGCGCTGGATGCGGTGATGGAGCCGCCGACGATGATCCGCATCGAGCCGGGCTGACCGGGCGCGACTGCCGCTTCGACCGATGGAAGGGACCGTGCATGTCTGACACCGCCAGCGATGCCGCCGGGCGCCTGGGCCAGATCACCGACCGCAACCTCGCACTGGAACTGGTGCGGGTGACCGAGGCGGCCGCCATCTCGGCGGCGCGCTGGATCGGCCGCGGGCAGAAGAACGACGCCGACGGCGCCGCGGTCGAGGCGATGCGCAAGGCCTTCGACCACGTCGCGATCGACGGCACCGTGGTGATCGGCGAAGGCGAGATGGACGAGGCGCCGATGCTGTACATCGGCGAGAAGGTCGGTTATGGCGGCCCGGCGATGGATATCGCGGTGGACCCGCTGGAAGGCACCACGCTGACGGCAAAGGGGGGCCCCAACGCGCTGGCGGTGGTGGCGCTGGCCGAGCATGGCAACTTCCTGCATGCGCCGGACATCTACATGGACAAGATCGCGGTCGGCGGCGGCCTGCCGCCTGACGTCGTCGATCTGGACGCGCCCGTGGCCGAGAACCTGCGCAACCTCGCACGCGCCCGCAAGCGGGACGTGTCGGACCTGATCGTCTGCATGCTGGACCGCGACCGCCACAAGGAGCTGATGGCGAAGTGCCGGGAGGCCGGCGCGCGCATCATGCTGATCAGCGATGGCGACGTGGCCGGCGTGATCGCCACCGCCACCCCCGATACCGGGGTGGACATCTACATGGGATCGGGCGGCGCGCCGGAGGGCGTCCTGGCGGCGGCGGCGCTGCGCTCGATCGGCGGCCAGATGCAGGGCCGGCTGCTGTACGAGGATGACGGGCAGATCGCACGCGCTCGCGAGATGGGCATTACCGACCCGAGCCACAAATATCGGCTGGAGGAGATGGCGAAGGGCGACGTCATGTTCGCCGCCACCGGCGTCACCGACGGCGCGATGCTGCGCGGCGTGCGCCGCTCGGGCACCGCCGCGGTGACCCATTCGATGGTGATGCGCAGCAAGTCCGGCACCGTCCGCTTCATCGAGGCGCACCACAACTTCGCGACGAAGACCTGGGCGCCGGTCTGATGCGCCGGTGAGCGCGACGGCGCTCGGCGTCGCCCGCAGCCTCAGCGGACGCCGCTGGCTGTGGCGGCACGCGCCGGACGACGCCGTGCAGGACCGGGCCGGCCTGGCGATCGCCCAGCGCCTTGCGCTACCGGAGATCGTCGGCCGCCTGCTGGCCGGCCGCGGAATCGATATCGAGGCTGCCGCGGATTTCCTGGAACCGACGCTGCGCGCCCTGATGCCCGACCCGTCGCGGCTGCGCGACATGGACGCCGCCGCGGAGCGGCTGGCGCGCGCAGTGACGCAGCAAGAGACGGTGGGGGTGTTCGGCGACTACGACGTGGACGGTGCGGCCAGCAGCGCGCTGCTGGTACGCTTCCTGCGCGGCCTTGGCTGCACGGTGCATTTCCACGTGCCCGACAGGACGACCGAGGGCTATGGCCCCAACGCGCCGGCACTGCGGACACTGCTGCGGCGTGCGGTGACGCTGATCGTATGCGTCGACTGCGGCACCGCCGCCGCCGAGGCGCTGAGTGCCGTCGCCGGCGCGGCCGACGTGATCGTCCTGGACCATCACAAGTCCGAGGGGCCGCCGCCGCCGGTCTGGGCAACCGTCAACCCGAATCGGCTGGACGATGATTCGGGCCTGGGCATGTTGTGCGCGGCGGGCGTCGCCTTCCTGGCCTGCGCCGCCACGCTGCGCGTGCTGCGGCGGCAGGGCATCTTCACGGTGCGCGCCGAGCCCGACCTGCGCGACCTGCTGGACCTGGTGGCGCTGGCCACGGTGTGCGACGTGATGCCGCTGCGGGGCTTCAATCGCGCCCTGGTCTGCCAGGGCCTGAAGGTGATGGCGCGGCGGGCGCGGCCAGGCATCGTCGCGCTGATGGAGGTGGCAACGGCGCGCGATCCGCCGACGGCGATGACCTGCGGCTTCGTGCTCGGCCCGCGCATCAATGCCGGCGGGCGAATCGGCGAGGCGGATATGGGGCTGCGCCTGTTGCTGGAGGAGGATCCGGTGCAGGCGCGCTCCCTGGCCGGGATGTTGGATGCCGTCAACCGCCAGCGCCAGGAGGTCGAGGCGGCGGTGCTGGAGGCGGCGATGGAAGAGGCCGGCCGGCAGGTGGAGGCCGGCCATGCGGCGCTGCTGATTGCCGGCCCCGCGTGGCATCCGGGCGTCGTCGGCATCATTGCCGGCCGGGTCAAGGAACGCTTCAACCGCCCCGCCTGCGTGGCCGGGATCGCCGATGGGCGCGCGCGCGGGTCGGGCCGGTCGGTGGTCGGGCTGGACCTGGGCGCCGCGGTCATCGCCGCGCGGCAGCTGGGCATTCTGGAGACCGGCGGCGGCCATGCAATGGCGGCGGGCTTTGTGCTGCAACCGTCACAGATCGCCGCGTTCCATGCCTTCCTGGACGAACGGCTGGCCGCAGCCGCGTCGCTGCCGGGAGCGGCCGATCTGCTGATCGAGGGTGCCCTGGCGGTCGGCGGGGCAACGCCGGAGATGGCCGGTGCGGTGGCGCGGCTGGCGCCATTCGGGAACGGCAACGAGGAGCCGGTGTTCGCGGTGCCGCGTGCCCGCGTGACCCGTGCCGACCGCGTCGGCCGCGACGCCGGAACGGTCCGTGCCTTCGTCGAGGGCGAGGGCGGCGGCCGCCTGAAGGCGATGTTCTTCCGGGCGCACGCGGGGACGGCAGCGGACGCGCTTCTGGCGCGCGACGGGGTTCCGCTTCATCTGGCGGGGCACCTGCGCGTCGAGGAGTGGAACGGCACGAGCGGCGTATGCTTCGTAATATCCGATGTGGCGGCAGTGAGCGGGGCAGCGGGCTGAGGGATGGGTTGTCCCGATGGCCCAACCGATGATGCTTGACCCCTGATTGCTTGACCATGGGCAACCGCTCGGCTACCCACCGTCGGCCTCACGCTCCGTCATCGCGGGGGAGCCGCTGTCCCGTTCGTCTAGAGGCCCAGGACACCGCCCTTTCACGGCGGTAACACGGGTTCGAATCCCGTACGGGACGCCAGTGAATTCAACAAGTTAGCCGCCCGCAATCACTGGATGTCCAATGTTTGGACAATATACGGCCCTGATTACTGGTGGACTATCACGAACGCCGGCCTGCGATAGGGGGCCGACGGCCGGTAGCACCGAGAGGGCCACGCGGCGCCCTCTGTTCCGCTCGCGTTCTCCACTATCATGCGGCCATGGACCGTACCGAAGCCCTCTCCACGCCGATCGCCAGGTTCGCCACGTGGCACCTGTCCGTGCACTGCGACCGCTGCAGGTTCATCCGGCAGGTGAGCATCGGGCGCCTTCCGGGTCGGACCCTGGCCGAGGTCGTGCCTCGGCTGCGGTGCTCCGGGTGCCGGCAGCCGCCAGCCAGGGTCAGGCTGGCGAACGTCAACCATGGCATGATCACGCCGGTGATCGAGGTGGAGCTGCTGCCATAGCGAAACCGCCCCGGCGGGGACCGGGGCGGCGGGTAGGCTCGGCGGGGCGCTGCGGCCTATAATTGGTCCTCGACCTCTTCGAAGACGGCTGCGGCCCCTTCAATGAAGCCGCGCGCGAAGGCGTCATTCGGGTCGCTGTTCAGGCCGCAATCAGCCCAGAAGGCGCCCCAGTCCCTCCGATCCATCTCTTTCTCTGGATCGATGAGGTGGCAAAGGGCGTCGAGGTTTTCCTCGTTGTCGGTTCCGTGGAAATCCGAAAGTCGACGCAGCTCGTCATATTCTGCTGACGCCTTTGCCCATTCGGCCCCGCTCCGCTGGCCGTGGGCAAAATCGACCTCCTCTGCCCGTTCCTTACTCGCACGCAGGCGCTCAATCACACTCGTCATGTCGGTTGGATCCCTTTTCAGTGCGTGGGTTGCGATCGCGCCCCTAAACGCGAGTTGCGCCAGGGCCGACCAGTTCAAATCGTCGCCCGCGCTGTCCATGCGGGCCTTCAGATCGTCGGGCACGTAGACGGTAATCCGAGGCATATCCATACACCGGCCGTTATGTATGCATATTCTCTTCCCCATCGCGGAATGTCAATACGTTTCGGCGATCGTGGCAGAATATGCATATAGCCCTGCTTTGATCTGCGCGGCGGCTGCGGCATCCTCGGCGGCGGCACGGTGATCCAGATCGGCGGCTCTTTCGGGACTGGGTCGTTGGGGTGGCGCCGGCGCATGATCAGGCTCCCTTGTCCGGCAGCTTCCGCGGTGGCCGACCGCGGGACGACTTGTTCGGCGGCGGCTTGTGAGGAAACTTGGGCGGCTTCGCCCGCAGGGGTTCGCCGGCTGCTGTCCCCTTCGCCCGGGACGGCCTCGGTCTGCCGGTCACGGGCGGCCAGCAGAGACGTAAGAGGCGCCCGACGCCTGGATCGACGAACGGCTCCATGGCAAGCAAGGCCACCATCCGGCCGATCGCTACACGGTCCTGCGGGGCGGCTCGGGCTGACATGGCATTGATCTCGGCGACATGCTTCGCAGCTAGTGCGGCAAGATCGGGGAACATCCGCGGCGGGACCCGAGGAACAGATCGGGACGCGGTCGACCCACTCCTGTCCGATTCTCCCCCAGGACGCCCGGCGCCGACTTCGGCGGGATCGCCAGCCGCGCGGAACGAGCGAGTGCTCATGACCAGTCGGCCTCCTCGCCCAGCACGTCGTGCAGGAAGCTCCATGCCATGATGTCTTCCTGCTCACCATCCTGCCCGACTGTGTATCCCGGCCCCTGACACACGTTGAACCGCAGCACGTGCCGGAGTGCCGTCGCCTTTGCCCGAAGCCCCGCCGGCGTCGTGGCAGGAGCATCGATGATCTCATCGGCCAGACGGCGCCATTGCGCCAGCGTCTGAGTCGCAAGGTCGTCGGGGGACCCTTCCCTGTCGATGCGGTCGATTTCCGCTTTACATGCTGCGAGCCCGGCACAAAGCCGGATCAGCTTGGCATCCACCTCGGCAGGAGGTGACTGCACGCCGACTGCCGCGGCCGTGAGTAGCAGCGCGCCGCTGGCGGCGACCATCTGCCGGCGGGATGGATCGGACCTCATGTCCGTTCCTCCGGGCGGATCGTCGCAATCGGCCGGACCGCGTCCTGCATGGCAGCTGGATCGGGACCGGCGAGCGCGAACCGCTTTTTGCAGGGCGGCTTGCTTCCACTCAGCAAGATCAATAACGGCGCCCGGCGGCTGGGCGCCGGTGATCGTGCTGGCGTTCTGCTCGTGCTGGCTCATTGTCAGATCCTCCGCACTGGCGGAGGGGGCGTCCGGTCGCGGAACTGAGGGCTTGTGGTCGCCCATCGAGAGAACTCGACACCGGCGAGCCATCTTGCAGCTACCGTTATCGGCCACTCTCGGCCGCGCTCGGGCACCTGATAGTCCCGATCACAGTCGGCGAAGATCAAAGCGACGCGCGCCATTGCCTCGGCGCACGCTACACTGTTCGCGCGCATGCCGGTCAGACGCGGCAGGAGCTCGTCCTCGACGGCATCGAGCGCATCGAGCTTCGGGCCGACTATGGGATGGTTGTCGGGATCGGCCGGCGAACCGGGTCCGGCATAGAGATGCAGCATCTCGGCGCGGGCCGCGACCAGGCGGTCGCACGCATCGATCAGCTCCTGATCACCGTCCGCAGCAGCGGTCGGGACCGGGGCGCCCAGGGCCGCCAGCGGCGCGACTGCAGCCAAGGACAGCAAGCCGCGGCGGGAAGGTTTCTGTGCCATGGCTCAGGCCTCCCCCGCTAGCCTGAGCAGGTCGTCGACGATGTCCGCGGCCCACCCCGGGTCGGCTCCAGCCACCTCTTGCATCTTGGTCACGCGGGCCTTCGCGTAGATGCCGGCGAGCGTGCGGGGCTTTGCGACGTCGATGGCGCGCTTGGTTTGCAGATAGGCATCCCACAGAGGGCCCGTGTCATCGGCGTCCCTTGGGTCCGCTTCGAGGGCCTCGAAATACTCAATATGCTGCCTGCACACCGCCATCAGCGCCTTGTCGTGGTCCACATCCTCGGGAGGAACCACTGGCTCGGAGAACTGGATCGGCGGCGCGGCGGTGGTCGGGATGCCGGTCAGGTCGCGGTAGATGGCAGACCGCAACATTGCCTCGATAGTGTCGCTGGTCTCCATCAGGTCCGGCGCCCACCGGACAAGGCTGCGAGCGCGAGCGGCTTGCCCGGCGGCCGTCGTGGCGCGGATGGCGTGCATCCGCTCGGCGATCTCCCGCTGAGTGGTGCCCAGGCGGTCCTGGTGCGCGTCGCGGGCTGCCTCACGGGCAGCGTCGCCAACGGGCGCGTCGGTGTCGGTGTCCTCCCATTCCGCTTCGAGGCGATCGAACTCGGCGCAAAGGGCGATGAGCTCCGCATCAGGGTCCGGCCGGCCGGCCATTACCGGCGCCACAGGCAGCACAGCGAGCGGGAGGACTGCGGCAAGCGACATGACGCCACGGCGGGAAGGCCGGGGCGATGGGGTGGTATCAGGCATCGGTTTCTCCGTTCCCAGACTATGCCGCCGGCTTTCGCGCCGGGCTGGCAGCTTCGCGGTTGCGAAGCGGCGCTAAAATTGCCACTTTCCACCATGGACGCAAGCGGAAACGGCACTAGAGTCGCCATACTGCCAGCGCAGGTGAAAGCAGCCCGCGCCCTGGTAGGCTGGTCGCAGGATCGCCTTGCCGAGGCTGGTGGCATCCCGAAACGGACGCTGGTCCGGTTCGAGCTTGATCAAGGAACCCCTCAGAGGCGCACGATCGCCGCCATCCGCGCCGCGCTCGAGGCGGCCGGCGTCGAGTTCATCGCCGAGAACGGCGGCGGCCCGGGCGTGCGGCTGCGGAAGGGCGCCCCCTGACGGGTGACCGATCGCCCGTCAGCGCGGGCGGCCACCCCGCGGCTCGGCCGGCAGGGCGCTGAGGACAACGACGTGGTCGAGGAAATGCGTCCAGGCGTCATGGTGCGCCGCGTCTGAATAAACGAGGAGCGACCGCCCTATAAGCCGAGCGGCTACCACGGCCTCGTCGAACGGCAGCGGGTCACTGCCGGCGGCGTGAACGATGGCCGCGCGGGCCCAAGCTGATAGCGCCCCGGCCGCTGCCCAGCCGCCTGGACCGGTCGCGTGGCCGTCATCGTCCTCGATGAACGCCACCGCAGGCCAGCTGGTTTCGAGGAGTCCGGCCGGATCCGCTGTCGCGTCGCGGGTAGGCGGAAACACGATCAGCACTTCGCGCGCGATGGCTGCGCGGACGAGGGCCGCAAATCCGGGGTTTCCATCCTGCTCGAATTCGAGCGCGACCTTCGACAGCGCCGCCGGCTCGAACGGGTCAAGGCACCTCATGCGCGGCGACGCATCGAGTTTCATCCGGCCGGGGGTTCCTACCAGGCGCCGGTCATGGGCATGTTGATGTGCGGCGCGGACGCGGTCATCGGCCCGGTCGTCTCGATCGCCGCCCTCGTTCCCGCCGGCGCGTTCTCGAACGTTACCTTCAGGTGAGCCTGCGCCTGGGCTGGCGTCTCTGCGGCACCGATGACAGGGGGCGATACGGGCGCCCCTGTGCCGGTGCCTGCTGTCGCCGTCTCGACGCCCATGTTCCTGCGCAGAGCGGCCGCAAACTGTGCCTGCAATTCCTGCGACTGCGTGCCGCCCGGCAGGCTCGGCCACTGTTCTTTCAGCGCGTCGGCGATCTGGGCATCGTGGCCGCCCGCCTTCAGGTCCGCCTCGAGGTCGCGGCCCGTCTTTGCCCGGTAGGCCGTCGCCGCAAGATACCAGCCGCCCTTGTCCTGGCTTTCCGGCTTGAAATCGTGCAGGCCGAGCGAGCGCGACACCGATTTCCAGGTTCCGGCGGTGAACTGGTAACGACCCGAAGCGGTGCTCGTGCCACCCGGCCCGACATAGTCCGGGAACTGGCTCATGTCGCTGAAGTGCGAGCCGCCGTTCTTGATCTGGTAATCGCCGCGCAATTCGGGGCCGGCGATCGTATCGAGAAACGCCCGCTTCGTCGGGTCCATCGTGACGCTGGCGGCGGGAGTGGATGGAGCGGCCGAGGCAATGGTTGCGCCGCCGGGATTCATCACGCCGCGATACCGCGGATCGAAGGACATCGTCGATTTGACGTCTCCGGTGGTCGGGTTCCGAAAAGCTGTGGGCAGGCCCATGTCGTCGGCAGATGCGACCTGGGTGTAGCCCTGCGCCTGAGCGGCAGCCTGCGCGGCGGCCGAGTCCTGCCCGTCGCGGTAGGACGCATATGCGCCGACGCCTTCGGCGCCAGCGATCGTCCCCGTTGCGCCGGTCAGAGCGCCGAGGCCGATGAGGCGCAGAAACCAAGCCGCGGGCTTTACCAGCATGAGACCGCTGAGCGCGGTGCCGATTTCGGCTATCGAATCCGCCGTCGCCTTGTTCTTCGAAATCCAGTCGGACGTCTTGTCCATCCACTTCGTGACGGGGCCGGAGGCCGCGTCGGCAAGTCGGTTTTCGACGCCTTCGACCGCCTCTTGCAGCCCGACGAACGAGTTCCCGCGTCTTGTCCGCATCGCGGGCCATCTGGTCGGTCATGCCGCCGCCGAGGCTCCTGGCGCGCGATTGGAGGTCTTGCAGTCCCTTGCTGCCATCCTTCAGCACGAGCAGCAGATCAGGGTCGATCCCGAGGTTGCTCAGCGCCCTCTCTTTGGACCTTGCGTCGGGATATTTCTTCAGCGCATCAGCGACCTCGGGCAGCACGTCGGCGGCCTGGCGGGCGTAGCCCGAGGCATCGCGAAACGAGACGCCGAGGGCATTGAAGGTCCGGACTGTGTTTGCGTCGCCGTCATACGTCGCTTTTGACAGGGCCTTCCCCAGGCCGACAAGGCTGCTATCCATCGCCGCGGCCGACGAACCGCCAAGGCGCGCGGCGTTTTCGAAATTCGTCAGGCGCCCCGCGCCCATGTTGGTCCGGTAGGAAATCTTCTCAATCGCCGTGCCGAGCTCGGAATATCGCGCCACCAGCGCGGTCACACCCGCCACCGATCCGGCACTGGTGAGGGCGGCCACGGAACCCCCGAGCCGGTCGGTCGCACGAAATGCATCGAGGAAATTTCGGCTGAGCGTTGCCGCGCTCTCGGACATGCGGCTTATGCCGGACACGTCGCCGAATTTTTCCAGCGACTTGTTGAACCGGGCGGCAGGCGCGGTCAGGGCCGCGATGCGACGGTTCAGCTTGTCGAGGATCGGCGTCGCCTGGTCGACCGCCGCGATCCGGACCGAGAAACCTGCACTACCCGCCACTGGCTATCCTTCCCGCACCACGCCGCTCACGCTCAGCCCTGGCCGGAACCGCTGCTGCCCGGCGGCGCCGGGTCCTGCGAAGCGGGAACAGACCGCGTCAACTGGGCGTCGAAGAGCTGCAGAATGTCCGGTTCGGGATTGAACGCCGCCGGCGGCATCAAAATTAAATCAGCGTGCGTCCCCGACGCATCCTGGCGGAATGTAACTGTTCCAATCAGCCACTGCTGATTTACCAGCTTCAGCACGGGAGCGTTGATTGTCGCGAGCGCGTTCGGCTGCCAGAGCTTTCCGGCAGAGTCCCGCCAGGAATCGCAGGTCAGCCGGATCGCCTGTGACCGCCCATAACGGCGGGCCAGCTCCCAGTCCGCCCGGCGCTGCGCTACGTCGAATGCGCCGGTCTGATCTACCTGTTCCGAAATGCGGATGAGCGGCCGGTAGCGCGGCATCGTCGTGTCGACGGCCTGCGCGCGCTGGTTTCCGAGGGGGCTGAGGTCGCCGAGCTGAGCGACAGTGCACCCAGACCACGGTATAGATCGAGAAGCGCCCCTGCAGCGACATGTCGACGACCGCGCTTTCAACGTTTGCCGCATCGCCGCCGACCGTGAAGCCCGATGCCATCTTGGCAGTGCCAACCCGGTCGAGCACGAGGGCGCCGTTCTCGTCTTCGTACACCAAATATCCACAGTATCGCGCTGCTCTTTCGATCACTTCGTAAGGCGTCTCGCCGAGCGCGATCTGCATCCCGTTCAGCGGGGGGCCAAGGTCAGACACCGCCGACCGGCATGCGACCCCGAACGGCTTCGAAAGCCGCTGCGCCAGGTCGAGCGTCGACGTCGCGTTTATGAAGCCGCCGAGGACGCCGCTGGCTGGGCTCGCGATGTCGGCGCTGCAATCAACAAGGTCCTCGCAAAGGCCGCGGCCCTGGAGCACGATGCCATGCTGCTCGGGGGCGACATCGATCTGGTACGAATCGATGTAGCCGGTTACGACTACGTCGCTGCCGATTTTCACGGTGCATGGACTGCCTGGTTGGACGATCGGAGCGTCCGTGCCGGGGAACAACTCCGTGCCTGCGAACGTGAAAGCGTTCGGACAGGCCTCGACGCTGCGGGTGATCGAGATCGACGTCCATCCGGTGTAAGTCGATGAGCCGATTGTCACAGTCGCGATGTTGGAGCCGGCAGACCCCGCCGGATTTGATGCGCCGCCCTGGAAGCTAGTGATCGCCTGCTTGGTGGCGTCGCTCATCTGGCGTTTCCCTTCAACATGTGCGCCGACGAAGACGCGATGGTGCGCCCGCGGGCGAGCAGCTCTGAGGCTCCGGAATAGATAAGTGGCACCGGTCGCCTAGTAATTCGCGCGAAGCCGGAACGCGGCCTCGGCGGCCACGGCCCGCGGGTCGGGCCGGACAAGCCCGTGCCGCCGGCGCAGCCGCTTGCAAAGCGCCAGCATCTCGACGGCGTCGCGCTCCTCGACGTTCCCGACTTCGGCGCGGACCGGCGCGCCCTCCAGGCGGTGGCGCAGCGCGTGGACGCGGCGCAGGGCGGCCTCGCGCTCGGTGGCCGACATGTGCCCCCAGCCGGACGGTGCCGCAGCGCGGAGCCGCCGAAAGTCGCCTGGCGAAATGATGCCCTTCGCGCGAGCGTCGATCAGCGCGTTCGCGTTCGCCGGCACTGGGACGATGGAAATCTCGACGAGCTCCTGGCGCAGGAAGTTGATGCCCCACTCGCGGCCGTCTTCGTCGTCCGCCCACTTGTACTCGGTTGGGATGAAGCCCACCGACACGGCGTTCAGGTATTTCTCCTGGACCATGCGGAAGATCGTCTCGGCGAAGGGATAGACGTCGGCCGACATGAACTCGATGTCGCCCATCAGCCGCTGCCCATCCGACCAAACCGCGATCGTCCGCCCGATCGGGGGTGCGGAGCTGTCGTGCGCGAACAGTGCGACCGCATTCCGCATGTAGTCGGCCGTCTGCCATCCATTCGGGTCGATCCTATCGCCCATGCGATCGACCGAGCCGTCGCTGAAGACGAAGCGGACGACACGAGAATCGTCGGTCGGCGCCCGCAGGACCCGACCGGCACGCTCGACGCCGAGGCCGGCGCTGCGGCCCGACCTGACCGCGGCCCGAAATCGATCCTGGTCGACGAATTCCGCGTTCGTCCTCATGAGTTTGAATTCCCGGAAGCTGCCGGCCATAGCCAATGAGGCGCCCAGCGGTCGCCGTTGTCGCATGCGCGACGGCGGACTTGATCGCGCCAGCCGCCGGTGCCGTTACTGCCATTCACGCATCCTCGCATTTGAAGGGCGGCCGCCGGCTGGGGAGCACACCCGAGCCGGCGGCCTGGCGATGCGCGCGATGGAGCAGCGCGCATCGTTTCGTTGAAGGTCATGTCCCAGCCTCCGCCTTGTCCGCGGCCACCGGGGCGATGGCCTCGAAGGAACCGGCGCTCATTGCCGAGTGGACACCCAGGTCCGCGAGCTGGCTCAGAGCCATTTCAAGGTCCGAGACTTGTGCGAGCAGCGACCGAATTGCATTCCGGGCGCGGGCGAGGCGCCCCTCGGCGTCGCGGACAGCTTCATCGTACGGGATGAAACGATTTTGCAATGCCGATGCGACCGGGCCTCGCTTTGCGAGACGACCCATCAACTCCGCCAGCGAATCCCGGTCAGTGCGCGCGGTGCGGACCGCCTCGACCGCCTCGGCACGGTCGGCATCAGCCAGCGCGATGGTGGCGCGCAGGGTCTGAAGTTCGGCTTCGATTTCAGCGCGCCATGCGGCGAGGTATGGCAGATCCTGCATCAAAGGACTCCCAGCGTCTCGAGCCGGCGCCTGAAGAGCCTGATTTGGCTTTCCGGCTCCCCGAGGTTGCCGAGGCGTGAAGCGCCATCAAGCGCCGGCCTGGCGAGGACGTCAGGGCGTCCTTCGTAGCCGGCGATGAGAGGGGCGGCGAAAAGCGCCCGCTCCGCCTCGATCGCCGCCGAAAGCGCGGCGGCCGTCTCGAAAATTGTGCGCAGGATGGCTTGGTGCTGAGGCTGTAGCCGTTTCGCGACCTCGAGGCTCAAATCGGCGCGCCGGTCGTCGAGGAGCTGTTCCACCGCCATCTGGCCGTCGTGCAGCATCCGGTGTTCGTCGCGCAGCCGCTTCAGATGTTCGTCGCGATCGGGCGCTGGGTCGATTTGCGCCCCTTGCGTCAGTCGCAGCGCCTGCGCAACTGCGGGCGGCAACCCGGTAGAATCAGCGGTCGGCGCCTCCGCGGTGGTCGTCTCTGCTCGCAGAATCTCGAGGCGGCCGCGAAGCATTTCGGCACGCGGCCCTTTGCCGCTGCCTGACAGCGGTCGGCGCAGCTCTGATTCAATCGCTAGCATGTCGATCGCGCGCTGCCGCGCGTCCTTCGCGTCGATCAGTGCGCGGCGCAAGGTCGCCAGTTTCGCGAATTCGGGGTCCTGATCGAGCGGCGCGATGTCGGTCGGGTCGATCGGAGCGGGGCGCGGTTTGAATGCCATGAACGGGGTCTACTTGGCCCCGTGGCTCAAGCCGAGCGCGGCGGTGAGCCATTCCATGTCCGAAAGTTTTCTGCGGACGCTGGCCGGGCTGGTCGGGCCCTTCGCGGCTAAGTAGTCGTAAGCCGGGCCGTCGGGGCCGGTGGGCCGTCGGCCAGCTGCTCGGTCCCGCGGCCACGCGGTGCTTTCGTAGCGCGTGAGCCGGGCCGAAATCGTACACGCCGCAGCCCGCCCAGACATCGCTCCCAGCGCCGCCGCCAGCGCCGCAAGGGCAGTGTCTTGCCGCCGTCGAAGGACGTGATCACGCCAGCCTTCAGAAAGGCCAACCGCTGCATCCCATGGCGCGCCAGCAAGCCAGGTCTCGACGCATTCGGCCAACCATCCCGCGTCGACGTCATCGACTGCGCGGAGGAGCGTCACGGCGCGCTGGATTCGTTCGACGGTGGCGACGACGCTGGGCATTGGCCGACTACTGCACTGCCGGGACGTCGCAGAGGGCGGCGATGTCGGCGTCCAGGCCGTCCGGCCGCAGCTCGCCGCCATGAACATCGGCATGCGCGAGCAGTAGGTATTCGGCCATCCACTCGCGCACGATGATGCGCCATTCCCGCGCCGTCTCGCGCAGCTCCTCGGCCACCGGCTGACCATCGTGCTCAGTCGCCGCGCGGACGATCTGGACGTACTGCGCCGCGCTACTCGCAATTACAGCCAGGCCGGAAATGAAGCCGTCATCCCAATCGGTCTTCTGGATGCAGCCCCGGTACGCGTTTACCCAGGCGGCGCGAGCGAGACCGCTTTCGACCTCTCCGGGCGGGTCGGGGGTAATCATCGCCCCACTCCCGGGGATCGCGCGAGGAAAAGGTCGAAATCGGACGGGCGTTTGAATTTCGAGAACGGGTTGTCCGAAGCTGGCAGCGCGGCTTCGGCGACCCGGCTCCGATCCGCGGGTGAAAGACCGAAGCGCGAAAGCCAGACGAGCAGTCGCCTGTCTGCGTCGGCGATCTGCGCAACCTCGGGGCGGTTTCTGATGATCGGCGTGCCCGATCGGCTCACCGTCGTGTAGGTCCGCGCGCCCGCTTTCGCGACAACGCGGCGCCCGACGCGCACCGGCCGTGCCAACGCTGCGCGGGCGGCCGCCAGGTCGCCGAGCGTCTCGCATAACCCGGCCAGCGCAATCGCATCGGACACGGCGACAACTCGCATCCCAGCAAGGGCTTCAGCGACTGCCGGCCAGATCGCAAGCGCCGCGTCGCTAAGACCAGGCGGCGGATCCGGTATGCCGATCGCCGGCCGTGGCTCGGCGCCGTTTGTGCGGCAGGGCTGTAACGTTCCGCGCAGGTCTTTCAGCGCAGTCGGGATCCTGGGCCGCCCCATCGGATTTTCCTTTTTCCTACGATTTTGCACACGCGCTTTTCGGGTTCCCGGACGGTCAACGCGACCATCCGTTTTCGATTGCAGGCCCCCTATGGGGGAGGCCGACCGGCCCCGCTGCTTCTGCTTCGCATCTCGGGGGTGTCTATACACACCCGCGAAGCATGCGAAGCGGGAAGCAATGCTTAGGGAAACTGCCTCGAAGCAATGGGAAGCAATCCGAAGCAGACCGCTCATAGAAGCCACACCAAGTCGCGGGTGAAAGCCAGAAACCCGTTGCGCTTCAAGGTAGTTAGAGCATGGTTCTCAGCCGGATATCCGCTTCTGCCGAGTTCTGGGGTGCCATCCGAAGCAATGCGAAGCATAGTCTCTGGAAACCATCCATTCGATACGAGTGCGGTGCGAAGCACCTGCCTGCCAATGGCCGTCACCATGGGGCCGCCGGCCACAGGGAATTCGTTCGATCCATGGGCCGCGATCAGGCTGCGAAGCTCGCGCAACAGCATCGCCGGCTTGTCGCGCAGGCGGCTCTCGTTCGGCCGGGTTGCGCCCGGCTCCTGCGCCTGATCCGCATCGACCGACCACCGATCGTCGGCGAGCCGGATCGTGCATGGCTCGAATTCGGCCCAGTTATCGGGCGTTCGGCGCCGCGCTTTTCCCGGGTAGTCAAACGATAGGGTGAACGCGACCTCCCGTGGCTGGCGCTTGTCGTCGGGTAGCGGCTTCATCACGCCCACCGTGTCGAAGCGCCAGGCCTTGGTACTGCTGCCATACTGCCGGTCGCTGTTATGGCCGGTATGATCCAGCCAGACCTGGCCGATGCGCCGCGCGGTCAAGCTTTGCACCAGGGGAAGCGTTTCGGACCAGGAAAGCTCGTCCTTCTGATCTCCGGCCACCAAGCTCATTACGTTGTCGAAGATCACGACATCCACGCCGCCCAGGGCGTCGATCAGCGCAAGGACGAAGTTGTGACCTGGATCGGTGTTGAGTGCCTCCATCCTGCCGACGGAGGGGAAATCGGCGGCGACCTGCTCCTCCACGTCCCGGGCATAAATCATGAGGTTGCCCGGGGGCGGAACGCGGTCTCCCGCGCGACGCAGCGCATCGATGGATCGCGCTTTGATGAGCTCGGCGGGCATCTCGCCATCGACGTATAGAACGCGCACCGGACGGTTCGACCGCCAGCGCAGGAACCCTGTTCCGGCCGCCATTCCGCTGGCCATGGCCAGGCCGAGCATGGTCTTACCGAGCCCTGTGGTGCCGACGATGAAGAGCCGAGACGTTCTGGTGATCAGGGCGCCTAGCAGATAATCGGGCTCGGGAATGTCGCGGTCTGCCCACGCTTCAATGGAGAGCAGTGCGCCCAGCCCTGGCCCGTCGCCTGACCGGCTGCGCTCCAGTTCTTCCCAGAGCTGGCGGATGATTTTTTCGGTCTGCGAGCCGAGTATCCCGAAGCCGCGGGGGAAGACCCCTGCGAGCCGAACCGCGTCCTCGACGGACCAGTCCGGGCGGCCCTTCAGCAGCGACAACAGATTTCTGACGTGGTCTCGAACAACAAGGTCCGGGCGCAGTGTGACCGACGAGAAAAGCGCACCTTCGGGACCGATGGCGTCGAACTTTGCTGCCAGATCGTCGGGCATGAGCACCGCATCGTCGTCGAGCAGATCGTTGTCGAGGTCACGGGGGCTCATGCTGTTTCCAGGATCCCGATCCGCTCGGCGATGCCGCGTAACGTGGCGATCTGTTTCGGAGAGATCTTCGGGAAGCCGCGCAGGCCCCGCAGGAAATTTCCCTCCCACGGGCGCAGGCTGCCCGGGTGCCGTAGGCACTCGTCGACGAGCAAGCGCCACTTCGGAAGTGATGCCGGGTCAGGCCGCGAGCGCTCGGTCTCGGGTGAAACGAGATCACGCAACCGGAGCCCGTGCTTCGACAGCAGCCTTTCAGCCGCCGCCAGTGCCGCAAGCCGCTCGCCGTCGGCCGGGTTCGAGGCGCCTTCGGCCAACGCGAGCATTGAGCCGAGGCGGGCAGCGTCCTGGTCTGGCAGGACGATCATCGTCCGCGCTTGATCATGTCGATATGGCGCCGGACCGCGGCGACGCTGATGGCGAGCAGTGCGGCAAGTTCGTCATCGCCGGGCGGCCGGCCGCGCTCGGCGGTGAGGCGCTCGATGAGGCGCGCAATCGTGGCGGTGCGCCCGTTGGGACGCGCTTGCCTATGCCAGGGCTGATCTACTACAACCCGCGTGTCGCTGCTGCCGAGCAAAGACGCCGCGAGCCCCGAGGAGACCCGCCCCGGTCCCCCGGGGCCTCGCATTTCAGGCTGCTACGGCCTGAGCCGAGGGCTGCTCCATGCGCCTGCGCCAATCGACGGCCGCCTCCGCGCTGATCAGGGTCCGACTGCCGATCTTCATCACGCGCGGACCGCGGCCATCCTTGAGGAGATTGTAGAACGTCCCGCGGCTGATCCGGTGGGACTGGCAGAACTCGTCGACGGTCTGCGCCTGAACTTCCATGATTCGCCCTCGTCACTTATGGACAGGGCAGAACATGTCCAAGTCTTCGGGAGCCGCGCTAGGGAAACAAATCGGCGAATTTTTTCACCTACCCGTCGTCGGTCTCCGTCACCACGAAACCGGAAATCGCATATGGCTTCGACCGGTAATCTCTTGCTACGGCATCATAGAGGGCCTTTGCGGCATCCTCCGTCATCGCGGTTCCGCGCCCCTGGTATAGATCGATGATGCTCCTGACAGCATCCGCGCGCCGGAGACGGTTCACGCCGGCGGCGCAGGCCGGCTGATGAAAGAATAGCCACTCGATCTCGGCATGCCGATCTGCGTCGCGCGGCCGACCCCTTGCTCGCTTCCAGGGCCGACCGGCTAGGGTCGAGATATGTGCGAGCCAGTCGTCGGGCAGCATCTTTGCGTTCGCGACCAGCATCGAGAGGCTTTGATAGAATGATGGCGCGTCGTCCGCATCCTGGAGCGTCTCCCAGGCCTGCAGGAGGTCATCGGGCGATGGTGGCAACTTGTCGCTTCCATCGCTGGCTTGGCCCGTCATGGTGCGGCTCGAAGAGTTGCGACCTTGCCATCGTCTACGAGCCCAAACCGCGGCGCCGCGGCTCTGATCGCCTCGGCTAGATACGTCGCGCTCAGGTGCCCGTAGTGCTTCTCGACCATACGGGTGTCGGTGTGCCCGAGGTTGCGCGCCACCACGAGCAGCGGCGCGCCATTCATCACCGACAGGCTGGCGAAAGTGTGCCGCAGGGTGTGGAACCCCGCAGGTGGCTGGATTCTCGCGTTCGTGCATGCGTCCCGCATCGGCCGCGCCTGGTGGCTTTTCAGCCACCGGCCGCCGCTGTCCTTCGGTAGCAACCGATCGCGGCTGGCGCGGCCCGCGCAGAGCGTCTTGACGTAGGCGACCCCCTCGTCGGTCAGCACCACGTGCCGCCCCTTGCCGGACTTACTGGTGCGGATATGCAGCGTACCGCTGTCCGGGTTGAAGTCGCTCACGAGGAGCGCCCCAAGCTCGCCAAAGCGAGCGCCGGTCAGCAGAGCGACCTGAACTAGCTTGCGGAAATCGGGCTCGGCTGCGTTGATGAGCCGCTTGGCCTCCTCGATCGTGAGATAGCGCACCCGGGCGGCGTCGGCGCCCTTGTATGGCTTGAGCGCCCGCCACGCCTCATCCGACGGGATCTTCTTCTCCCGCCAGGCGTGGTTGAGCGCAGCCTTCAAGATAGTCAGCACGCGATTCGCGGAGGCATGGCGGCGCCGGAGCGCCTCTTCGGGGTCCTCCTCCTCGTCAGCGCTCCGGAACTGCTGTGGTTTGCCCTTTTTAGTCCGGCGCCGCGGAGGAGCCTTTGCGACGGCGTCGCGCCAGTCGCGCAAGGCCTTGGTCGTCAGCTTCGCGCACTCGGTGTCGCCCAGATGGGGCAGGATCAGCGCATCAGCCCGCCAGCGGGCGTCCCGGGCAGTCTTCCGGTTCTGCTCCAGCCACGTGACGTAATCCGCGAGGCACGCCCGCACGGTATAGGGACCCACCTTCGGGGAAAGGCCGGCCGCGGTGCGCTTGATCTGCACGAACCGATCCCGTGCGATCGCCTGGGCCTGACCGAAGCTGAGAATGGTGTCGCCGTCCGGGTCGATCGTGTCATCCGCGGTGCCGATCGTCTCGACGCGGTATTCCTGATCGCCGACATACCAGCGCATCACCCACTTTCCGGCGGTCTGGCCCTTTCGGTAACCCAGGTGCAGGCCCTCGTCGATCGCCCGGTAATATGGCTTTCCCGCGGGCTTGAGCCGGCCACGGGCCGTCCTGTTCTCAAGGCTGGCATCCCGAACCGTCCGCGCCATCGCTGCCTCCGCCCTGTCCAACGCCTGTCCAATATACACCGTTGGACATGCATTCACAGCGATAAACAGAAACGCTACAGTTTTCGTATTATCAGACGGTTAGGGTGGACGCACCTAGACGTCTATGGACGGTCCTGCGTCTCTTTCACGGCGGTAACACGGGTTCGAATCCCGTACGGGACGCCACTTCGGAACAGAACTGCGAACGCCGAGCGTAGCCGATTTTACGCCCGAGGCGGCTGCGAGAGTCCTCAATAGATCGCTCTTCGATCCCATGATGCGGACCTCGGCGTCTGCGACCTCGACGCGTTGGGCGAGAGCGCGAAGATGATCGCGGCGGTAGCCGCTGCCGGCGATCCGTATCCGCTTGCGGGCTGTCGCAGCGAAGCTTCCGCACCATGGCCGGCGTGATGATCTGTTGCCCGGTGCTTTCGAGGGCGGCGGCCGTCCGTTCCGCATCAGCCTGCGCCTGATCGCGGGTCGATTTCAGGCTGGCGAGGCGACCCTTGAGCGCCGGGTCGTCCAGGTCGGCCACACCGCTCTCGATGGCGTCATAGAGCCGCTTGAGCCGCAAATCGGCCTCTGCGGCCCGCTGGTTCAGCTCGGTAAGATGCTCGCGACGGCGCTCGGCTCGCTCCTGCCGGCGATCGAGCACCGAAGCAAGCACCTCTTCGAGCCGCTCCGGTTGAAGCAGCCTGTCTTCGATATGGCCGGCAACAAGGTCATCCAGCTTCTCCATCGGGATCGAGCGGCCTTTGCAGCCGGTCTCGCCCTGACGCGCGTTGATGGAGCAGGTGTAGTAGCGGTAGCGCCCGCCCTTTCCGGTCCTGAGCGTCATGGCGCCGCCGCAAGCGGCGCAGAAGCAGATGCCGGTAAGGAGGGTAGGGCCGCTGACGACACGCGCCGGCGTGACCTTCGGGTTGCGAGCGCGAAGATGCGCCTGCACGGCGTCGAAGGTCGCCTGGTCGATCAGCGGCGGCACCTCGGCCGTCACGACTTCGCCGGCCGGTTTCAGTCCGCTCTTGGGGCTGCTCCTGTTGAACTCGTGGCACCCGACATAGGTCGTCCGGGTCAGTACGCGATGTAGCTGCCCGATGCCCCAGCGCCCGCCGTCACGTGTGAAGATGCGGCGGGCGTTGAGATAGGTCGTGATGTTCTTGACACCCATGGGGCCGGAAGTGCCGTCCCCTTCCAGGGCAAGCCGATAGATCAGCCGCACCGTTTCGGCGTGAAGCGGGTCGATCTCCAGCTTCTTCTTGACCTTCGCGCCGCGCTGCTCGGCCGCGACGATGCGATAGCCGATCGGCGGACGGGAACCATTCCAGAAGCCCTGACGGGCATTCTCCTTCATGGCCCTCAGCGTGTGCTTGCCGTTCTCTTTGGACTGGTACTCGTCGAACAGCGCCATCATCTGGCGCATCATGACGTGCATCGGGTCGTCGCCGATTTCCTGGGTGATCGAGACCAGCTTGATGCCATTCTTCGCGAGCTTGCGGACATAAAACTCGAGTTCGAAATGGTCGCGGAAGAAGCGGCTGAACGAATGGACGAGCACAATATCGAACGGGGCGGGCTTCGCCGATCCGGCTTCGATCATCCGCTGGAATTCGGGGCGGCGGTCGTTCGTCGCGGTCGAACCCGGCTCGACATAGGTCTCGACGAGTTGGTGGCCTCGCGCGGCGCAATAGGCTTCGCCCTGGCGGCGCTGGTCTGGGATGGAGATATCGTGCTCGGCCTGCCGCGCCGTCGAGACGCGCAGGTAGAGGGCGGCGCGTAGCGGCACGGTCATGGCAAAACTCCGCTCAGATTATCGGCCGGACCCGAACAATTCGTCGAAGAGGTCGCCGAACCACGCCTCGAACACGTCCAGCTCGGCCTGCGTAACCGGGACGCGCTCGGGCCAATCGTCCGTGACGGTCCAGGCCGAGAGATCGTGCTTCGGACGGCCGGCCGATGCGAGGCCAAGGTTCGGTCTGGATGTAGACATCGTCGGGCAAGATGCCGAGGGTGACGCGTGGGCGGGGCATCTCGGCAGCATCGCGCCGGGCGACTTCCAGGCGAACAACCCATGTCTATCCGGCGGCGCCCTTCTCCCTCCCGGCAAGACCGTGAGGAAGGGAGCGGCCACGCTCATTTCGAACCGCGATCGCTTGCAGGCCACTTGCCGGGCCGGCGACAGGCGGTCAAGGCCGTAGCCGCGCAGCGGTGGCGCGGAACGCGCCAGCCTTGACGGCCTGGCGACGGTCCGGTCCTCTGGCCGCCAAGCGGTCATGGCTCAGCTCGCCTTCCGCGACCAAGTCAGCGGCAGGTCGAGTTCCACCCGGTCATGCGTGACCTTGGGCGTGATCCGGCCCCGCTCGCCGCGTTCCAGGCGGACCAGGCCGTAGCCGGCCATCGTCTTCAGCGTGCGCGACAGGTTCGACTTCGCCTTGCCGGTGATCCGCGCCAGTTCGTCGAGCGAGCCGGGCGCCTGCTCCACGATCACCCGCAACAGGTCGCGGTTGCCCGCCGAAAGAACCTTGGCGAAGGATTCCGTCGAAGTGAACCAGACCTTCGGTTCCTCCGGCGCGATGCGCTGCTCGCCGCGCGCCACCGCCATGGTGCGGGCCTTCATGTCCTCGTAGCTGGCGATGCCCACCTTCAACGTCGTCATGGGATCACTCCTCTCTCTCGCAACACCGCGTCCACCGTCTCCCAGAAATCGGCGAGCAGGGTTGCCGCGTCCTGGTACTCGTAAGGCCTGATCGTCCGCAGCCGGTGGCGATGGTCCTGCGGCTCGCCGCGCTTCTGCCGCGCCACCGGATGGGCATTGTCGAACCCGACCAGCCGCTCGCCGTCCGGCCCGTGCAGCGTCAGCGAATAGTCCAGCCCGTGCGGCTTCTCCGGCGACACCGGCACCCGCGTCACCACGAACCGGACCCAGTGGCCGCCCTCCGGGTCCACCACGAGAACCTGCCCGTCGAGGTCGAGCAGCACATCGAGGGTCGGGTCGCGTGGCTCCGTCACGGCAGATAGTTATCAGATTGAAGCAACACGAGCAAGCGCGTCGGCCCGCCAAGATGGTGGATGGCGGTTGGACCGTTGAATTCCTTGAAAAAAGCGCCTTTACCGCCATCCGCCGGTTGGCAGCGGATGGCAAGAAATCCTCGACCCTACCAGCCACTTGCGCGCGCCGGATGGCTGTCGCTTTTCCCTTGCCGTCCTGCTCCCGCCGATCCGAACTGGGCCAAGTCAGCTGATGGATGGCGCAAATGGCGTTGATTTCGTTGCGCTTTCCGGAAAACCGCCAGATTGGTCACTTTCGACACCATCCTCTAAACTATTGACCTGACGAAGCAAATCACCCACCAGCCATATTCGCTTTTATCTTGCCGTCCGGTCCCTCGTCGGCGGTCCTACGGTACAGTACGATTATTCAGTTATGAGTTTCATAGCCCCAGCCTGGGTCCCGAAGCCGGTGGCCAACGTTGCCGCACGACTTCACGACGCGAGCATGCCTGCCGATCGCATCGTGATCGAGCGCCTTGTTCGTGACGCGCGCATGCGGCCGGTGTGGATTGAGATAAGAAAGCGCGCTCGTGAGAACTACCGGAAAACGGATAGGTTCAGCCATCCCGTCGCGACCGATGCGCTCGCCTGGCTCCAGGGTTACGCGAATTTCTGCGACCAGAACGCCGCGTATTGGCGCAAGCATGGCGATGAGACGCGCGCCATCGCGGGTGAGAAAGAGGCAGCGGAGATGCGGAATCTATGCCCCCAGGACGCGGCCTGCGTCTCGCTGTTCAGCATAATGTTTGTCGCCGCGACGCTTGGCTTCCGCACAGCCACTGCACCGGAATGGCAGGATTGGCAGAGGCAGGTGGGGACGATGGCTCCACCTCCACCGCGCTTTGTCGTCCAACGCCGGCGTGGCGATCAGCGTGTTCGGGCGTGCGGTGTCGCGATTGGTAACAGTCTCGGAGCGCTCTTTGGCTCACCATGCTACAAGCTCACCGCCACGTCGACGGCGGTCGCGCTGAACGTTGGCCGGCCGCCTCCGGAGCGGGTGCGAGAGTGGTTTCGACAGCACTGAGTCTGCGGTAACCCCAGCCTCCGAACAGCGGCCAGAATGCAGTAACTTTGCCTGGTGCACCGCCACTGGCAGGATGGCTTGCCATGGCACAGCCACCGAGGAACGTCGACATGCGACAGTCGATTAACCCGCGGAAGGCCGAAGCTTAGCATGACTTGCGCAATCGTCCGATGGAGGTCCTCATGTCACCGCTTGCCGCCGCAAAGAAAATCTTGGAGATCGCCGTGCAGACGACCGGCCCCTGTTTCGCTATCAACATTGCGCCGCATATCGGCAGTGATTATCAGGCTGGGATCGACTGCGCACAGCAAATGGGATGGATCGTGGTGGTTGGCATCGGCCACTTTGAATTGACTGACGCGGGTCGAAAGGCTGCCGTTTGACTGCGGGAAGTGAGGGAATCGACGATGCGTGCGATCTTGCTGGCGACTGCTGTCATACTGTGTTGCTACACAGCGGCTGCGCAGGCCCAATCTGGCTGGGCACGCTCAATTCACACATACGGCGATGCAGCCAAATCCGACTTGCCCAAGATCAATGAGCCGCAACCCGAATGGGAGAAGGTGATGGACCTGCAACCCACGGACGGGACGGCAACCGTTCCGTCGTGTGATGATCTCAATGTCATCGCCACAGTACGCGACGGCATACTTGAGGTATTCAATCGGCTATTCCGAGGCGTCTCCAGTTCCGGCGGCTTTGGTCAGATGTTCAACAAAGTGGATATGGCACCGGTCTGGGTGCACCCGACAATCACTGGTCGGAATGTGTGTAACACAGAGATTAACGTTCCTGAGATGCCGATGATCCAGACGGAACGCTGGCGGTTTCAGACTTACGCGGCGGACGGAACCGCTTACGTTTTCTTTTACGACCTTAATGCGGATCGAGACTTCGGCAACGGAAACTGAACAGAATTTTCGGGAACACCGTTAGCTTGTTAGATGGACGAATGTTGGTATCAAGATTTCTCTGTCGAATCGGGGAGCGCATCAATGCCGAGTGTTCCGCAAAGCTGTCCCAATTGTGGAGGGGCGTGGGTTCAGTGCTCACACCCGGTTGAAGAGTTGTTTGGGCAGGCGATCCCAAGCCTGCAGGGAAAAACGTGCGGAGCGCTCTATTGTCCCAGGTGTCATCGGATTAGCAATGACAATGGAACGTGTCCGTCCGGAAGAGCCGAATGCCCTGCGCTTGGGTACTATGCATTTTCTGCAATATGCGGCCTCGGGCCACCCCAACCGCCGGGAGCCTAACGCCCAGATTCATAGGGCTATGGCGTAGACATAGTGCTCATCATCGTCGGCGCCGGCACGCCAATGGTTTCAATGATTTGGCGCGACTTGGCCAGCTGTCCTCGCAAGATTGGAAAGCTAATCCAAAAGGTTCGTGTTCCGTGGACAGAGGAACGGCCATCCGTGCGTGGCAGCCGCTTTCGACCTCAGCCTGCAACAGAGGTGTAGCATCGGTCAGCACGGCTCCATTGCACGGAGCAGCGCCGCGATCTCGATCGTCGCGAAATTGGAGAAGGTGTCGGATACGGCGTAGGGAAGCACGATCTGCGCGCCATGCCGGATCGCGCCACAGGTGTAGACGACATTGGGAACGTAGCCCTCACGCTCCGATTGTTCGGGCCGCACCAAAGGTTCGCTGCAGCGGGCGATGACCTTGGATGGGTCGCGCTTGTCGAGCAGCGTGGCCCCGATCGAATACCGCCGCACCGCGCCGACGCCGTGCGTCAGCAGCAGCCAGCCCTCGTCGAGTTCGATCGGCGATCCGCAATTGCCGATCTGCACGAACTCCCACGGATAGCGCGGCCGCAATATCTCCTTCCCGCCGTTCCAGACGTGCAGGTCGTCGGAATAGATCAGATACAGATTCTCGTTGTCCTGCCGCGCGATCATCGCGTAGCGCCCGTCGATCTTGCGTGGGAACAGGGCCATCCCCTTGTTCTGCGCGGCGTCGCCCTGCATCGGCGACATCCGGAAAGTACTGAAGTCGGTCGTCTCGATCAGTTCGGACCGGATCGCGGTACCGCTATAGGCCGTGTATGTCGCATAGAAGGTGGTGCTTCCGGCATCCTTGAACGCCACGAAGCGGGCATCCTCGATGCCGTTCGACTGCGACAGCGTCACCGGATAGATCACCCGCTCGCTGATGTCCTCGGTCGGCGGGAAACCCACTTCGACCACATCCCCCATTGGTCCTGCGGTCCGGTTCCTTATCTTCGGCAGCGACGCCAGACGCGCCGTCGGATCGACGGTCACGCTGCCATCGGCGGCGATCAAACCCGAGCGGAAGGTCAGGGACGAAATATGTCCTTCGCCGACCGCGCGCAGGCTCAGGATGAAGCGAATGCCGCCAGCCGGAGCCCCCGCCTGATCCGGATGGGCGACGATGCTCGGATTGAACAGAGCCGCGGCCTCGAAGGAATATTCGTGGAGGAAGTAGGCGCCCACCAATTGGCGCTGCACGTCGGTAAAGGCATCGTGGACGACGAAGGTATCCTCCATCTCGGCGGCTCGTGCCTCGAACGTCGCCAGCAGATTGCGATGACGCCCCTGGAAGTTCTCCAGAACGTCGCCCAGCAGCTGTATCGCCACGGCGGGATCGAGCGACAGCACGCGCGCGACGATGCGATTTGCCCGCGGTCCGTCGGTCGGGTTGGCGTCACGCGGCTCGGTCGCCGGCTTGAAGGGCCGCACGATCACCCGCGCCGGATCGGGGCGCAGATAAAGGGCCTGCCGGTTCAGGAACGTGGCTTGTGCCAAAACAACCTCGAATTGTGTGAAAGGAAGCTGGGCGCCGTCAGGCGGACGCGCGCATCGCCGCCGGCACGGCTGCCTCGCCGCTCATCCGCGCGAGCTGGCGGATCTCGGCCAGACCAAGCAGATACGATAGCACGGATTCCGCACCGCGGTTCTCGTTCGCCCGGTCAGGGTGCAGACCGTCGCGGCAGCTGCCGGTTTCGAGGTCGGCCAGCGGCACCGAGAGGTCGTTGTCGCCGAGGAACCACGCGAAGACGCGCGCCGCCTCCTCCCGCCAGGCCAGATCCCCGTCCGCCCGCCATGCCGCGATGCAGGCCGAGATCGTGGCGGTGGCTTCCAGGGGCTGTTGATCAAAGGCGCGTGGCGCCGCCCGCGTGTCGCTGAAGCCTGCTGTACCGACGGGCCTGAACAGGCCCGCGGCGGTGGTCTGCATCGTCATCAGCCAGCGCAACGACCGCAGTCCGGCATCGACGCAGGCCGCGGAGCCGGTCGCCATGCCGGTCACGATCAGCGCCTGGGACAGCCGCGCGTTGTCGTACGCAAGCCCTTCTTCGAACCAGATCCAATCCGTTGTCTGCACCATCGACATGTTGACGATGAGCCGGTTCGCGAGCCGGTGCCGCGCATCCTCGGCCGTATCGTCCACGGCGACGGCGGCGCAGTAGCCGTCCAGCCCGAGCAGCGTGAATGCCCAGGCCCGCGGTGAACTGAACCCTTCGGTTGCGGGCAGCGCCTCGGCGAACAGTCCGGCCGCCCAGCGGCGACGTGAGGGGTTGGCGTCGCTGCGGGCGCATTCGCCCAAGGCCCAGAGCGTTCGCCCGTGACTGTCCTCCGAACCGATATCCTCCAGCCAGCGCCTGTCGAAGCTCATGAAGTTGCGGAAGCGGCGTGTGTCCGGGTTCCAGGCATGCTGAACGAAGGCCGCGAGCCGTGCCGTCAGCGGCTCGGGCAGACGCTGCTCGCCCTGATTGTTCAGCGCGCACGCGACCAGCAGCGCGCGGGCGTTGTCGTCGACGCAATAGCCGTGAGACCGATCCGGAACCGAATGAACGGCATGCTGCAGAATCCCGGTGTCATCGCACATCGCCAGGAAATGGCCGATCTGCATGGCGGGCGGGACCCGCCGGTCGCGCGGGCCGGCTGGTTCATCCTGACGCGCGATGACCCGCAGGCCGTGACCACGCCGCGCCGCCTCGAAGGCACCGACATAACGCTCCGCCGTTCGCGGCCATGTCATGGAGCGGCTCAGTGAATAGGCACGCTGGCGCATCGCGTGCCTGCGGGACGGTTCGCGCAGAAGTCCGCAGACGGCATCGCCGATGGCGTCTGCATCACCGAACGGCACCAGAACGCCGCGTCCTTCCGCCAGCAATTCCCGCGCGTGCCAGTAGGGTGTCGAGACAACCGCTTTGCCAAGTCCGAAGCTGAAGGCCAGCGTGCCGGACGTCATCTGCGCTTCGTTGAGGTAGGGCGTCGCATAGACGTCGCACATCGAGATGAAGCGGAGCAGAGTCGGTTGATCGACGAACCTGTCGAGGAAAACGACATGCGGTGCCACGCCGCGTTCGTGCGCGCGCATGACGAGGCTTTCGCGATAGGCTTCCCCCTGCTCACGCACGAGGTTCGGATGGGTCGCACCGAGAACAACGTAGACCGCGTCAGGATGGGTCCGCAGGACTGTCGGCATGGCATCGATCATCACTTCGATGCCCTTGTTGGGCGACAGCAGGCCGAAGGTCAGGATCACGTCGCGGCCGCTGAAGCCCAGATCGGCCTTCGCCCCGTCCGGCTCGGCGAATGGTGCATCGGGAATGCCGTGCGGTATGACCTCGATCCTGTCCCCCGGCACGTCGTAGACGGTGCGTAACAGATTGCGCGCCCGCTCGGCCATGACGACGACGAGCGACGACGCAGCGATGATGCTGTTCATGACGCGGCGCTGTGCCGGCGATGGCTCGGCCAGCACGGTGTGCAGCGTGGTGACGACCGGCATCGTCAACCGCGCGAGCAGTGTCAGGATGTGGCTGCCGGCCTCCCCCCCGAAGATGCCGAATTCGTGCTGCAGGGAAACCACGTCGAACGCGCCGGCATTGAGGTAATCGGCGGCCTTGGCGTAATCCTCGATCCGCTCGTCGCCGATCTCGAAGCATACGGTGGCGGGATAATCATAGGTGCTGCCGCGGTCGGTCATGGCCACGATGGACGGGCTCAGGCCGGGAAAGGACGCGGCAATCGTCCTCTGCAGGTCGGTCGAGTAGGTGGCGATGCCGCAGCGGCGCGGCAGCGAATTGCCGATGATCGCGAGATGGCGCAACTGCGTCATGATCGGCACGCGACGATCGCCTCGATGACCCGTTTCGTCTCGTGTGGATCGCGTACCGCGATGGACGCGACGCCGGCCTGTTTGGCTGGATAGTCATTGCCACCCGGAAAAAGCGCGTCGCCCACGAACACCATGTCTGCGATCGCGACGCCCAACATGTCGCGCAACTTTCCTATCCCGTAAGCCTTGTCGATCCCCGGCCGCGTTATGTCGATCGACGTCGCCCCGCCGAGGTGAACCGAGAACCCCGGCACGCGGGATTCGAGGATCGCCTTGATCTTCTCGCGCTTCCTGAAGTCCGGGTCCCAGACCTTCTTGTCGGTGAGCGGGGCATCCTGCCCAAGGGCTGAGAGCGTAATCTGGCTGCCGCGATCCTCGATCACATCTCCCCAATGGCGCGTGGACCGGAAGCCCGACGCATCGAGCGATTTGTTCAGGGCGTCGATGATCCTATCGCGGTCCTCGCCGCTGAAATCTTCGGAATATTCATTCTCCCACGCGCTGTCGTGCCGGCGATAGAACTTGGTGCCGCAGGTCGGCAGCAGCGACAGATTCTTCAAGCCGTCGTTGTCCTGCAGCTGCGCCAGCACCTGCTGCTGGAATTGCGGCCATGCACCGCCGGAGATCACGGCCACCCTGACAAGCGCAAGCAGTTGACCAAGAAGCGTCGCCATCTCGGCATCGATCGGCGCCTTGCTCTCGGCCAGCGTGCCGTCGAGATCGAAGACGATGAGACTTTTCATGATTGCTCCGGCACGCCGAGTTCCAGCAGGACGACATCCCCACCCGGACGAAAGCGACAGGCGCCGAGTGCGGCAGGCAACAGCACGACCGCACCTTTTTCCACCGCGACATCGGCGCCGTCGTGTTCGACATGGCCGCCGCCTTCAACGCACACAAGCACACGCGGGGTGTGCGCGGCGCCGACGACGAAGGGCGCCGTGCCGCTGAGCCGCCATACATCGAAATGCGCGCATCCCAGCAGATATTCGCGCAGTGCGGGTTGCGTCGACTTGATTGACGACACAGTAGGCGAAACGGGGCCGCGCGCGAAATCGACGCAAGCCAGTGCCAGTTCCACTTGCAGGGGCCGCATCTTTCCGGTCGTCGCGTCCATATGATCCCAGTCATAGAGCCGGAACGTCGCGTCGCTGTTCTCCTGCACCTCGAACACCACGAGGCCATCGCCTACCGAGTGGACCGTGCCGGCCTCGATCAGCACGCTCTGTCCCCGATGCGGGGCAAAACTCGCCAGGTGGCTGTCGGCGGTGCGCGCCGTCAGGGCGCGGAGGTCCGCTGCCTTCGTGCCCGGCTTGAGGCCGGCATAGACGCGCGCGCCCGGCGCCGCCGCAAGCACGACCCAGGCTTCGGTCTTGCCGGTATCCCCAGGCGGGAGCAGCGCGGTCTGATCGTCGCGCGGATGCACCTGGACGGACAGCATCCGCTGCACGTCGAGGAATTTCAGCAGCAGCGGAAAGCGCTGGAAGCGGCTTGCCAGATTTCCCAGAACCGCAGCCGGCGCCCGCGCGATCAGCTCCGCGATCGTGCTGCCCTCGAGCGGTCCATTGGCGACGCGGCTCGGATGATCCGTGCGGTCGCTCAGCAGCCAGGCTTCGCCGATCGGACCGTCGCCGGGCAGCGTGCCCACCCACTCGGCGAGGTGCCGGCCACCCCATAGTCGGTACTGGAAGATCGGCTCGAAGCGGAGCGGGTAGAGCGGCACTTCGGGTGCGGTGTTCATCAGACGCGTCTCGTAGCAGCCGGCAGAGCCACCGCGTCAGCATCGGAATCTACTCACCAACGCTCCGCCCGTGAGTGTTTTCCGAACCTGCGCGGGAAGTGGGCCAGGGCCTAGTGTCGCAAAGCCGCACGCCACGATCGGGCCGTCGGCGCCAAGGGGACCACAGACATGGATGTACCTGTCATCACGCGCGAGCCCGCCATGCCGGACCGCAGCGGGGTCGGCGCGGATGAATTGCGCCGGATGGACGCCTATTGGCGGGCCGCCAATTACGTCTCGGTCGGGCAGCTCTACCTGTACGACAACCCGCTGCTGCGCGAGCCTTTGACGCTGGCACATGTGAAGCCGCTGGTGGTCGGGCACTGGGGCACGACGCCCGGCCAGAACTTCATCTACGTGCATCTGAACCGGGTCATCAAGAAGCACGACCTGGACATGATCTACATCGCCGGTCCTGGCCACGGCGGTCCCGCGCTGGTAGGCAACGTGTATCTGGAAGGCACCTGGAGCGAGGTTTACCCGAACGTCACGCAGGACGAAGCCGGTTTGAAGGTGCTGTTCAAGCAGTTCTCGTTTCCTGGCGGCATTTCCAGCCACGTCGCGCCGACGACGCCGGGCTCGATCCATGAAGGCGGGGAACTGGGCTATTCCCTAAGCCACGCATTCGGCGCGGCGTTCGACAACCCGGATCTGATCGTCGCCTGCATCGTTGGCGACGGGGAGGCGGAAACCGGTCCGCTGGCGACCGCCTGGCATTCCAACAAGTTCCTGAGTCCGGTGACCGATGGGGCGGTGCTGCCGATCCTGCATCTGAACGGCTTCAAGATCAGCAACCCCACGGTCCTGGCGCGCATCGAGCACGAGGAACTGGAGCAGTTCTTCCGCGGCTGCGGCTGGACGCCGTATTTCGTCGAAGGCGACGATCCGGACACGATGCACAGGCTGATGGCCGCGACGATGGAGCGCGCCATCGCCGACATCCGCACAATCCAGGCCGATGCCCGTGACCGCAACGCGAAGATCAGGCCGCGCTGGCCGATGATCGTGCTGCGTTCGCCGAAAGGATGGACCGGGCCAAAAGTGGTGGACGGCTTGCCGATCGAGGGCACGTTCCGCGCCCACCAGGTGCCGCTGATCGTGGACGCCAAGCATCCCGAGCATGTCGCGCAGCTGGAATGCTGGATGAAAAGCTACCGCGCCGAGGAACTGTTCGATGACAGCGGCCGCCTGATCGACGAACTGGCCGATCTGGCGCCGAAAGGGGCCAGGCGGATGGGTGCCAATCCGCACGCCAATGGCGGGCTGCTGCTGCGCGATCTGCGGATGCCAGATTTTCACCTGCACGCCGTCACGGTGCCGTCACCGGGGGCGGTGGAGGCGCAGGATACCATGGTGCTGGGCAAATTCCTGCGCGACGTCGTGACGTTGAACGCGGACGAGCGCAACTTCCGGGTGTTCGGACCGGACGAGACTCTGTCCAATCTGCTCGGTGCCGTGTTCGAGGTCACCAACCGCCAGTGGGAAGCCGGCAAGGTGCCGGGCGACGAGTTCCTTGCCCGCGAGGGCCACGTGCTGGACTCGATGCTGAGCGAGCATCAGTGCGAGGGCTGGCTGGAAGGCTATCTGCTGACCGGGCGGCACGGTCTGTTCAACAGCTACGAGGCCTTCATCCGCATCGTCGACTCGATGTTCAGCCAGCACGCCAAATGGCTGAAGGTCACGTCGGAACTGCCCTGGCGGCGCAAGATCGCGTCGCTGAACTACCTGCTCGCCTCGCATGTCTGGCAGCAGGATCACAACGGCTTCACGCACCAGGACCCCGGCTTCCTGGATCACGTCATCAACAAGAAGGCGGACATCGTGCGCGCCTACCTGCCGCCCGATGCCAACTGCCTGCTGTCGGTGTTCGACCACTGCCTGCGCAGCCGGCATTACGTGAACGTCGTGGTCGCCGGCAAACACGCGCTGCCGCAATGGTTGAGCATGGACGCGGCGGTGGTGCATTGCACGGAAGGCGTGGGCATCTGGCACTGGGCGAGCAACGACCAGGACTCCGAGCCCGACGTGGTGATGGCCTGCTGCGGCGATACGCCGACGCTGGAGATCCTGGCCGCGGTGTCGATCCTGCGCGAGCATCTGCCGGCGCTGAAGATCCGGGTCGTCAACGTGGTCGATCTGATGAAGCTGCAATCGGCCAGCGAGCATCCGCACGGGCTGACCGAGGCCGACTATGACGCGCTGTTCACCACCGACAAGCACATCGTGTTCGGCTTCCACGGCTACCCGTCGCTGGTGCACCGGCTGACCTATCGGCGCACCAACCGCAACCTGCATGTGCGCGGCTATGTCGAGGAAGGCACCATCACCACGGCCTTCGACATCCGGGTGCAGAACGGCCTGGACCGTTTCCATCTGGTGCAGGATGTGGTGGACCGGCTGCCCCATCTGGGCAGCAAGGGCGACTACCTCAAGCAGATGGTCCAGGACAAGCTGATCGAGCACAAGCGCTACATCGACCAGCACGGCCAGGACCTGCCGGAAATTCGGGACTGGAAGTGGGGTTCGCCGCCGCCGTGACGCGCGGCGTCGGCCCCATCATGCGCCCAAGGGCACCTCGGCCGGCCGCGCGCCATGCTGCAGTATCCCGTTCGCGCCGGCCGGCTTGCCGGCTTTCTCCAGGATGTCGAGGAACGGCCTGACGATGTCGATCGGCATCGGGAAGACGACGGTGGAGTTCTGCTCGGCGCCGATTTCCGTCAGGGTCTGCAGATAGCGCAACTGCATGGCGGCCGGCACGCTGCCCAGGATCTTGGCGGCGTTGACGAGGGTCTGAGAGGCCTGGAACTCGGCGTCGGCGTGGATGATCTTGGCGCGCCGGTCGCGCTCGGCCTCGGCCTGCTTGGCGATGGCGCGGACCATGTTGTCGGTCAGCTCCACCGTCCGTATCTCGACATTGCTGACCTTGATGCCCCAGGTTTCGGTTGCCGTGTCGAGGATGCTCTGGATGTCGGTGCTGAGTTTCTTGCGCTCGGAGAGCATCTCGTCCAGCTCGTGCTGGCCCAGCACGGCGCGCAGCGTGGTCTGCGCCAGCATGTTCGTCGCAGGCAGGTAGTTCTGCACCTTGATGATGGCCCGCTCGGGATCGACGACGTTGAAGTAGAGCACTGCATCGACCTTCATCGAGACGTTGTCGTGCGAGATCACGTCCTGACTCGGTATCTCGATCACCTGAATGCGCAGATCGACGCGCACCATTTCCTGGATGAACGGGATCAGCAGCACCAGACCGGGACCTTTGACCTTGTCGAAGCGGCCCAGGTTGAAGACGACCGCTCGCTCGTATTCGCGCAACACCCGGACGGTGGCCTTGACCAGGATGAAGGCGACGATGATCGCGAACGGTATGATGGAGAGGCCGATGAATGGCATTGCGTTGAACCTTTCTGCCTGGCTTTGAGCAGGCACGCGATGGCGGGCTGGGTTCTATCGCGATAGGACGCGGCGGCGGCAGCCTCGGAAACTACCCATCCAACGCAGGGAGGACGCGGCGGGCCGCCGCCCGCTCCAGATCATGCGGCGGCGACGGGTTCTCCGTCGCCGGTCCAGGACGCCGCCAGGGCCAGGCGCGCCAGCGCCGGCAAGGAAATCGAGCCGGTCTTCTTCATGATCGAGGCGCGGTGGTTCTCGACCGTGCGCTGGCTGATGCCGAGATCGGCGGCGATGTTCTTGCTGGGATGGCCGGCCAGCACCAGCTCCATGATCTGGCGCTGCCGCGGCGTCAGGGTGGCCAGATGGGCAGCGGCGTCCGCCTGCCAGGCGACGATCTTCCTTGAATCGCGCGACAGTTCCAGCGCGCGGTCGATGCTGGCGAGCAGTTCGGCCGCGCCGATCGGCTTCTCGATGAAATCGGCGGCGCCCGCCTTCATCGCCTGCACCGCCATCGCCACGTCGCTGTTGCCGGTGATCATGATGGCCGGCAGCCGATGCCCCGCACTCGCGCAGATGGCTCAGCAGCGCGAGCCCGCTCATGCCCGGCAGGTAGGCGTCGATCAGCAGGCAATCGCCGTGACCGGGACGATAGGCCGCCAGGAACGCCTCGCCGCTGGCGGAAGGTCCTCGGCGTGCCGCCGTCCGCCTCGAGCACGGCGCCGATCGCATCGCGCACATGCGCGTCGTCGTCGACGACGAAGACGGTGGGCGGACCGTCATTCGTCGGCTTGTCCGGCGCAGGCATCGCGGCCTGTGCGCGTCGGCAGCAGGCGCTGGATCGCCTCGGTCAGTTCCTGCAGCTTCACCGGCTTGTTGAGCTGCACGCAGTTCTGCCGCGCCGCCTCGCGCAGCGTGTCGGTCGATATGTCGCCGGTCAGGATGATCGACGGGGATCGCGCGTCGGATCTTGGCGCGGCACAGATCGGCGAACTGCAGCCCGTTCATGCCGTTCGGCAGATTGAAGTCGGCGAGGACGAGGTCGGGCGCGACGGTGCCGCGCGCCACCAGCTCCAGCGCCGTCGGCGCCGTCGGGCGCGGCCACCGGGCGATGGCCTTCGTCCGTGAGGAACAGCTCCAGAAGTCGCGCACCTCGGGATCGTCCTCGACCACCAGGATCGTGCCGGCGCGGCTGTGCCGCGCGCCGTCCCGTGCCCTGGCTCGGGCAGCGGCGCTTCCGCGCGCTTGGGTGACGCATCGCCTGGGGCGCGCGCGACCTCGATCGCGAAGACCGAGCCCTTGCCGGGGCGCGAGCGGACGCGGACGCGGTGGCCGAGCAGTTGCCCAGGCGCTGCACGATCGACAGCCCGAGGCCGAGGCCGCGGCTGCGTTCGCGCGCCGCATTGTCGAGCTGATGGTATTCCTCGAAGATCGCCTGAAGTTCGTCGTCGGGGATGCCGATGCCGGTGTCCCAGACCTCGATGCTCAGCATGTCGCCGTGCCGGCGGCAGCCCAGCAGCACCTTGCCCTGCTTGGTGTATTTCAGCGCGTTGGACAGCAGGTTGCGGATCATCTGCTCGAGCAGGCGCGGATCGCTGCGGATCGACAGGCCGCAGGGCACCACGCGCAAGGCAAGCCCCTTCGCCTGCGCGTGATAGGTGAACTCGTCGCGCAGCCTGTCGAGCAGGTCGTCGATCCGGAAAGTCGACGATCTCGGGACGGACCGTGCCGGCCTCGATCTGGTTGATGTCGAGCAGCGTGTTCAGCATGCCGGACATCGCGCCCAGCGTCTCGTCGAGCCGCGCCACCAGCTTCTGCGCCCGCTCGCCTTCGACCGTCTTCGCCAGCAAGCCCTGCAGCAGGGCCAGCGTCTGCAGCGGCTGGCGCAGATCGTGGCTGGCGGCGGCGAGGAAGCGCGACTTCGCCAGCGTTGGCCAGTTCGGCCTGCCGCTTGGCCGCCTCCAGCGCCTCGGCGACCTGCCTTCGCGCTCGGTGATGTCGGTGAAGGTGATGACCACACCTTCGACGCCGTTGTCCTGCGTGCGATAGGGCAGGATGCGACGGCGAAACCAAGCGCCGTCCGGCGTCTCGATCTCGCGCTCGATCGGCGCGTGGTTCTGCAGCACCGACCTCGCATCGGCCAGCAGCTCGGCATCGGCGCGCCAGCGAATGCAGGTCCGCAAGCGGCCGGCCGACATCGGCCGGGATGACGCTGAACAGCGACCTGCGTGGCGGGCGTGAAGAAGCGGATCTTCAGATCGGCGTCGAGGAACAGCGTCGCGACATCGGTGCTGTACAGCACGTTCTGCAGATCGTTGGAGGTCGTGCGCTGCCGCTCCAGCGTCTCCTGCAGCTGGCTGTTGAGCGCCGTCAGCTCCTCGTTCAGCGACTGCAGTTCTTCCTTCGAGGTCAGCAGTTCCTCGTTCGTCGACTGGTATTCCTCGTTGACCGACAAGCGCTTCCTCGTTGATCGCCTTCTGCTCTTCGCTCGGAGATTTCCAGGTTGTGGATGGCGCCTTGCAGTTCCGCTGCGCGTCGCGTCCAGTTCGTGCTCCAGTTCGGCGACGCGCGGCGTGTCGCGGCGGTGGCGTCCGCGTTCTGGCCGGCCGGCATCGGGCTTCGGCTCATCGACGAAGCAGACCAGCAGCAGGTCTCGCCCGTCGCCGGACACCGGCTGCACCTCGATGCCGAAGGCGAACGACTGGCCGTCGCGCACCATCCGGCCGCCCGGCGACGGCGATGCGCGCCTTCTCTTGCCTGGCCCGCTGGATCGCCGACCGCAGCTTGGTCCGCATGTCCTGCCGCACCATCGCCAGCAGGTCGTGCGTGGGCTGCCCGGGCGCCACGCGCAGATAGCGGTCGGTCGGCCCGAACAGAGAACAGGCATTCGTGCTTGCTGGTTGATCAGGACCGCCGCCGGCGCATAGCTCTCCAGCACCAGGCGGCGGCACAAGGTCGGCCAGATCGGTCTGCGCGCGCCGGGGCGCGCCCTTGCGCGGCCGCCGCCCGGCCGCGCACCGCCGTCGCCGATGCCCGTCAGGAAGCCGAACTCCCCGGGCCGGCTGCGGCCGATGTGCCGATATATGCGCTGCGGCTTCGAGATCACCTCGAAGCGGCCCTCGACGTCGCCGACCGTCTCGGCGCTGCCCAGCAGCAGGATGCCGCCCGGTCGCAGCGCGAAATGGAACAGCGAGATGACCTTCGCCTGCGCCTCGGGCCGCAGATAGATCAGCAGATTGCGGCAGGAAACCAGGTCGAGGCGCGAGAACGGCGGATCGGCCAGCACATCCTGCACGGTGAACACCACCGAGCGCGCGCAGTTCCGGCAGACACGCGGTAGCCGTCGTCTTCCTTGACGAAGAAGCGGGCCAGCCGCTCGGCCGACACGTCGGCCTCGATCGCTGTCGGATACAGCCCTTCCCGCGCGGTCGCGACCGCATCCGGATCGACGTCGGAGGCGAAGAACTGCAGTCTTGCATGCTGACTTCTGGCTGGCGATCGCCTCGCGGAACAGCATGGCCAGGGAATAGGTCTCCTCGCCCGTGCTGCACCCGGCGATCCAGATGCGGAGCGGCTGATCGGCGGCATGGCTGCGCACCAGGTCCGGAATGATCGTCTCCGCCAGCAGATCGAAACACCGCGGGATCGCGGAAGAAGCTGGTGACATTGATCAGCAGATCCTTGGCCAGCAGGTCGAGTTCGTTCGGGTCGTCACGCAGCATTTCCAGATAGTCGCCGATGCCGTCGGTCTGCACGGCGGCCAGCGCCATGCGCCGCTCGATCCGGCGCTGCAGCGTGCCGGGCTTGTAGAGCGTGAAATCATGCGCGGTCCTGGTGCGCAGAAGTCGATGATGACAGGCAGCCAGTCGGGCGTCTGCTCGCCGATGCCTGGGCCGGCGGCGGTTCGGGCGGGTGGCGGGCGCCGGTCGTGGCGTGCGAGGGCGGCGGGGATGTCGGCCACCGGCAGAACGAGGTCCACGGCGCCGGTCTTGATGGCGCTGCGCGGCATGCCGCCGTAATCCAGCTTCCTCCGGGTCCTGCGCGATGACCAGGCCGCCCTTCGCCTTGACCGCCTGCAGGCCCAGGCTGCCGTCGGCGCCGGTGCCCGACAGGACCACGCAGACGGCGCGGGCGCCGTATTCCTCGGCCAGCGAGTGCAGCAGGAAATCGAACGGCAGGCGCGCGCCGTGCCGCGCCGGCGGCTGCGACAGCACGAGGCTGCCATTTGCGACCGACAGATAAGCGCCGGGCGGAATGACATAGAGATGGTCGGGCTGCCAGCGGCATCCCGTCGGTGGCCTGCACGCACGGTCATCGACGTGTGCTCGGCCAGCAGTCCGACCATCATGCTCTCATGGGTCGGATCGAGGTGCTGGACCAGGATGAAGGCCATGCCGCTATCGGCGCGGCAGCGCATCCATCAGCTTGCTGCACGCATCGAGGCCGCCCGCGGATGCGCCAATGCCGACGATCATGAAATCGTCGGGGGCGTGCTTGCGGGTGGAAGCCTGAGGCGAGCTTGTCGCCTGCATTGCGTTGCCTATCGGGACGGGTGTGTCCCGGCGAGAGGCCTGCGGTCAGGCGCCTCCGTCGTCAGTCTGTCGTGGTATCCAGGCACGGACGTAGGTAGTTTCCGGCCCTATCGTCCGAGATTCCCAGGCAGGTATCATATGATGCCGGGATAGTGAATGAACAAGCCCGGGAATGCGAGAGGCAATCCATGAAGGCGCTGCGCGTGTTGGTTGTCGAGGACAACGCGATCATCGGCATGCTGCTCGGCGACATGCTTGCCGAGATGGGCTATGACGTCTGCGGCATCGAGACCACCGAGGCCGCGGCGGTCGCAGCGGCACTGCGATGCAGACCGGACATGATGATCGTCGATGCGCGTCTGGGCAACGGCAGCGGTGTCGCGGCGATGCGGGCCATCCTGCTGAATGGCCCGATGCCGCACCTGTTCATCAGCGGCGGCGATGTCGAGGCCGACTCAACCGATGTCGTTGTCCTTCAGAAGCCCTTCCTTGAACGGCAGCTGGCGCACGCCATGCAGCGCGTGTTGGCGGCGACCGGAACCGCCTGAACATGGCGCCGTAGCCGCCGCCCTATGAGGCGGCCGGCTGCGGCACGGCACTGGGCGCCGGAGCCGGCGGCGCCGCGCGTGGCTTCCCGTGCTGTCCCCCCGCCGGATCCAGAAGGCGATACGCCAGCAGCTTCACGCGGTCGGTTGCCAGGAACCAGACCGCGGCATAGCCCCACACGAACGCCGCCCAGCCCCAGCCCAGCGGCGTCATGAACAGGCCGTAGACGGCGATCAACGTGGCCAGCGTCTGCGTGCCCAGGACCGCCACGAACAGGATGCGCGCCGGGCGGATGGACCAGAAGGGGCCGCGCGTGCGGGTCTGGAAGATCGTCAGATGCCCGGCGACCGACAGCATCAGATACATCATCGTCTGCAGATGCGGCCGGTCCAGCTGAAAGACGCGGTCGCCCAGGTAGAACAGGCCGAATGCCGCGATCGGCCCGACGATGCCCAGGACCGTGGCGACGCCCAGCACGATGCGCATGTTCCACGCCTCCGGCTGGTTCTTGTACAGCACGTTGTCGTAGGCGATGGACAGGATCGCGCCGTCGTTGAGCAACGCCAGCATCACGATCATCACCGCCGTCAGCGGGTAGAAGTTGAAGATCAGGATCGCCAGCGTCATGAACAGCAGAACACGCAGCGTCTCCGCGATGCGGTAGATCGCGTAGCTGTTCATCCGCTGAAAGATCTTCCGGCTTTCCTTGATCGCATCCACGATCACCGACAGCCCGCTTGTCATCAGCACGATGGATGCCGCCGCGCGCGCTGCATCCGTGGCGCCGGAGACCGCGATGCCGCAGTCGGCCTTCTTCAGGGCCGGCGCGTCGTTCACGCCGTCGCCCGTCATGCCGACGATGTGGCCGCGTTTCTGCAGATCGTCGACGATGTGGAACTTGTGCTCGGGGAAGACCTGGGCGAAGCCGTCTGCCTTCTCGATGGAAGCACCGACCGCAGGCGTCTGCTGGTTTGCGACATCACCGAGACTGGCCGCGTCCAGGATGTCGGCGCCCATGCCAAGCTTCCGCGCGGTCTCCTGCGCGATGGCGAGGGCGTCGCCGGTCACCATTTTCACCGCGACGCCCATCTGGAGCGCGGTCGCAATGGTGGCGCGGGCGTCGTCGCGCGGCGGGTCGAACAGCGGCAGCACACCGAGGAAGCGCCACGGTCCGTCGCCGTCGGACCGCGCCACCCCAAGCGCGCGGAACCCGCGGGCGGCGAAGTCGTCGATGGCCTTGTCGACCGCGTGCTTCACCTGCGCCGCATTGGCCGACAGCGCCATGATGACCTGCGGCGCACCTTTCGCCACCTTGAAGGTTTTGCCGTCGGCGCCCTTTACCGCCGCCTCGGTCCGCTTGCTCACGGGGTCGAAGGGCTGGAAATGCAGGATCTCGAAATGCTTCAAGGCATCGGCGCCCTTCAGTCCGCCCAAGACGGCCTGATCGATGGTGTCGTCATTGTCGGTACGCGACGCCAGCGCGGCATTCAGGATGACCTGCGCGGGCGGCATGTCATCGACGGTGAACGGATCGCCCAGCGTGAGCTTGTTCTGGGTCAGCGTGCCGGTCTTGTCGGCGCATAGTATGTCCACGCCGGCCAGTTCCTCGATTGCCGCCAACCGCGTGACGACGGCTTCCTTCCTGGCCAGCAGGCGGGCGCCCACCGCCATCGTGACGGACAGCACCGTCGGCATCGCGACGGGGATCGCGGCGACGGTCAAAACCAGGGCGAATTGCAGCGTGGTCAGCAGCGGGTCGCCACGGAAAATCGCGACGGCGATGATGATCGCCACCAACGTGACGGCCAGGACGATCAGGTAGTTGCCGATCTTCAGGACGGCACGCTGGAAGTGGCTGACGGTGTGCGCCTGCTGCACCAGTTCGGCCGTCTTGCCGAAATACGTGTCCTGACCGGTCGCATAGACCAGCGCACCGATTTCGCCCTGCCGGACGATGGAGCCGGAATACACTGCATCGCCAGGCTTGCGCGTGGCCGGCAGCGACTCGCCGGTGAGGGCGGACTGATCGACCTCGATCGAATCGCCGTCAAGCAGCCGCGCATCGGCCGGCACGATGTCGCCAAGACGCATGCGGATCATATCGCCCGGAACCAGCTCGCGTGCCGCCAGGCTGATCCATTTGCCGTCGCGCTCGACCCGCGCCTTGATCGCCAGCTTGGCGCGCAGCGCCGCGATGGCGTTGCCTGCCTGGTGCTCTTCCCAGAATCCAACGACGGCGTTGGCGAGCAGCAGAAGAAGGATGATGCCGAAATCCGGCCAATGCCGCGCCACCGCCGACAGCGCGACCGCGGCCTCGATCATCCAGGGGATCGGGCCCCAGAAGTAGGACAGGAACTTCAGCAGCTCATTGGTCTTCTTCTCGGCGATCTCATTGGCGCCGTACTGCGTCAGCCGTTTCGCGGCGACGTCCTGGGCGAGCCCGTCGGCGGAGGACCCCAGCTTCGCTTGCAGATCCGGCATGGACAGGGATTTCAGCCCGTCATTCGGATCGGGCTTTGACGGTGCCGGGCGCGCCGGCGCGCCGGCTCGGCCAGGGTTGGCGGGTTCGGAACTCTTGATCGGCACTGTCATTTGGACCTTCCAACAGCGCATACCACGCCGCACGGCATCCGCGTTTAGCGCAGCCGTTGAACGAGGGTCAGGATCGGAAACTACTCACGCCAGCGTCGGGACAAAAGGCCACCGGCCGCGTGGCCGTCCGATGAGTAGTTTCCGACCCTTTGATCGGGCGGCATACGGCTCCCACATGAGGGACAGACTCGCGCGAGATACGAGCGCGACACGCGGGAGCGAGATGCGATCGCCACCGCTTTCGGCTCTCCGGAAAGGGGTTTCACCATGTTGATGGCCGGCTCGGCTCTCAAGGGCTATGGTATCGAGGCGCAGGACGGTCGCATCGGCACCGTTAAGGATGTCTTGTTCGACGACCGGACGTGGCGGGTGCGTTGGCTGGTCGTCGATGCCGGGACGTGGCTGACGGGGCGCATGGTCCTCATTCACCCATCCTGCGTCCTGAAGGCGGATTATGCCGGCCAGACGCTGCCCGTAGCCCTGACGCGGGCGCAAGTGAAGGACAGTCCCTCTATCGAGCAGGACCGCCCGGTGTCGCAGCAGATGGAATCGAGCCTCTACGACTATTACGGCTGGGATCCGGTTTGGGGCGGCAGCATCTTCGGTGCCGGCACGATGACACAGGCCTTCGGCGCGCCGTATGGGGCCGGCCTGGCGGTGCGGGAGCCTGCGCTCGCCGCAGAACGCCGGGAGGATGGCGATCCTCATCTGCGCAGCGTCGATGCCGTGACCGGCTATCACATCCACGCCAAGGACGGATTCATCGGCCACGCCGAGGACTTCCTTGTCGATGGCGAGAGCTGGGACGTCCGATATCTCGTCATCGACACCCGGAACTGGTGGCCGGGACGTCATGTCCTGATCGCACCGGCTGCCTTGACCCATGTCAGCTGGTCGGAGCGCCGGATCGAACTCAACGTTTCGTGCAACCAGGTTCGGGAGAGTCCTCCGTGGGACCCGGCAGATCTTGTCGACCGGGCTTATGAAGCAAGGCTGCATAGCCATTATTCGTGGCCGGGCTTCAAGTTGTAGGCGGCACGCCCCGGCTGGGGAACGAGCGGCACGGCTGCACGGGCACAGGAGTTTGGCATGGCGCAAACGGACGTATTCGCATTGAGGAGATCGGGCCTAGAACCGCTTCTCTTCGCGGAGGTTGGCGATCAGCAGAGCGGGATGGGCCTCACGGTGCTGTCGCTGCTGGCGCGACTCGGGCTCGATCCTTGGGCCGAGGCGGCGCGATGGGTCACGCTTCCCAAGAGTGCGGCGATCGCCTGCCTTGCCGGTAACATCGCGCGGATGCCGCTCTCGCCGCAGGCGCTTGCCGAGGCGCACGCCACCGCCACGCGGCTGATCCTTCTGCTGCCGGTCAACGCCCATGTTCCCGGATCGGCCGTGCGCGCCTTGCCGCCAGGGCTTGCGGGAATGCCGAAATGGTTGCCGATGACGCTGTTGTATTGCGCGCTGGCGGTCGGACTGGGGGTGGTAAACATCATCTCGGCGCCAGGACGAGGGTCAATCACGACGTCAATTTCCACCGACCAGCCCGTTCAACCGCCCCATTGAACGGACGCGCCGGATCGCATCGACTTTGTCGATGCGGGCTGGCTTGCAGGGCCATCATGCTCGGCGGGCTAATGGTGCCAATAGCCGCCCATGAATGTGCCGCCGAAGCCGCCAAGCAACAGCAGCACGACCAGGACGGCCACAATCAATCCAAGTCCGCCACTGCCCCCGCTGCCGCTTCGGCCATACCAGCCGGCGCGGTGACCGTAATAGCCGCCGCCGCCAAACAAGAGGAAAACGACGAGAACAATCAGGAGCAGGGTCACGGGATCTCCATTGAGGGCAACCGACCCGTGGCGAACTCACGCCGGAATCTCTTGCGATGCCTGAACGCCGGTATGCGGCCGCTTCCCTTATAGATTGGCGACTTCGCCCTGGGCAGGATCGGGAACTACTCACGCCCGCGCGGAGGCGACCGGGGCGCCGGAGAGGCCGACCGCCGCCGACATGGTCGCGCGCGGTGACTTGCACCGCGCCCCTGCTCCCGTCCGGCTGACCTGCCATGTGCGGGCCGAAACGGTGGCACGTGTGTCAGCCCCGTCGGCGGAGACGCCGATTGGATTGAGGAGAACGGCAAGTCGCTTCAGCACCGCCAGCATGACCGGTGCGAGACGCGGATCTGGCGCCCCCAAAGGGCGGCAAAGGCAATGAGTGCCACGACCAAGACACAGCCCACCAATCGGTTTGATCGTCGTCGTCTACTTTTTCGTGCCTTCGCCGATCATGCCACTGCTTGGCATTTCGCGGCCCTGGTCAAAGCGCCGGCATGGCCGTAGGACGTCGTCCCGGTCCCGCCGGGCCGGCCGGAGCGGGTCGATGATTGCCTGGAGGGCTGGCCTGCAATCGGTGCCGCACAGCCAGACCAAGGGGCGCGCCGGGGCTGCATGGCTGGATGCGGCCGCGGCGATGTCAGTTTTCCGCCGGTGCCAGCGCGTTGATGCGGGAGCGGCCCGAGGTCGGTGCGTAGCCCCGGCCGTAATGCTGCTCGAGCCGCACCTGCACGAGGTTCCAGAGCGTCGTCAGCAACAGATAGTAGACGCCCGCGACGCAGTACAGCTCCAGCACCTGGAAGTTCTCCTGCATCAGCACCTGGGCGCGCCGCATCAGTTCCTCCAGCGAGATCACCGAGGCGAGCGAGGTGGATTTCAACAGCGCGTTGAGCGAGTTTCCGACCGGGGGAATGATCAGCCGCGTCACCTGCGGCATCTGCACGAGACGCAACGTCTTCCAGCGCGACAGGCCGAGCGCCTTTGCGGCCTCGGTCTGGCCAACCGGCACGCCGAGGAACCCCGCGCGCACCGTCTCGGACAGATAGGCCGCTTCATTGAGGCTCAATGCCAGCAGGGCGGAGACGACCACGCCGAACTTGATGCCGATCTGAGGCAGGCCAGTGTAGATGATCACAAGTTGCACCAGCAGCGGTGTGCCACGGAAGATCCAGACGTAGAACCCCGCGGGCGCGGACAGGAACCGCTTGCCCGACATCCTGGCAAGGGCGACCAGGGTGCCGAGCACGAGGCCGATCGCCATGGTCGCCGCCGTCAGCCAGACGGTGACCAGCACGCCGTACAGCAGATAGCGGTTGGTGAGGAATTCGAGGAAGGCGTGAACGTCGAACATGACGCGGCCGCGGTCAGGTCGGACCAGGTCCGCGTATTGCAAAGACCGGCGCGGTCAGCCGCGTCATACCGAACTTGTCGAACAGCTTGTCGTAGGTCCCATCGGCCTTCAGTGCGGTGAGCGCCTCGGCCGCAGCCTGCGCCAGCGCGCGGTCGCGGAAGGCGAAGGTGATGTCGGTGCCGAACAACCCATGCACCTGCACCTTGGCGATGCCCTTCCGCGCCAGGTCGGCCGCGGTCTCGTCGATGTTGACGGCGGCGTCCAGCTGTCCGGCGCGCAGGGCCGCCACCGTTTCGCTGGCGGTCGAGAAGGTACGGAAATCCACCGGCTTCAGGCCGCGCGCCACCATCGCGGCGTTGACCTCACGCGACTTGCGCTCCTGATACGTCGCACTTTCGATGCCGACGACCCGGCCGGCCAGATCGTCGAAGCCGCTGATGACGAGCTTGCTGTCGGGCAGCGTGTAGATGCTGATCGCCTGCTGCGCGTACGGCACGAGGTACATCAGGTGCGACCGTTCCTCGGTCCAGAACAGGCCGGTATCGATCGTATCGAAACGGCCAGCGCGCAGGCCCGGGATCATCGGCGGGAAATCCATGCGCAGAAAATGCGCATCGAGGCACATCTTCGCCGCCATCGCCCGCGCAAGCTCCACGTTCAGCCCCTCCAGATCGCCGTTGCTGTCGACGAATTGCTGCGGCGGCAGGGTAGGGTTGATCGCCAGTTGCCAGGTGCCCGGCGTCAGCAGGTGATCGGCCGCGACCCGCGGGGTGCAGCCCTGTGCCCATGACGCGCTGACGAAAAGCAAGCTGCCGACTGCACCGTACAGCAACGACCGGAGTTGCATCCCTTGGGCTCCATGGCTGTAATTCGGTGTCGGGTTAGCAAGAACCATGCCCCGAGCGCGATGCGATGATGTTGACAGCATCGCCATGGATCGCGCGGAATGGTCCGGTGAAAAGCTTCCGTGGCACCTACACCGTGATGATCACGCCGTTCGACGATGCGGGTGCCGTCGACCTGCCGACGCTGCGTCGCTTCGTGGACTGGCAGATCGCAGCAGGCATACACGGGCTGGTGGCGCTCGGCTCGACCGGCGAGTTTCTGTCGCTGTCCGACGCGGAGCGCGAGGCGGTCGCGGCGACGGTGATCACGCAGGCCGCCGGCCGCGTGCCGGTGCTGATCGGGACCGGGGCGGAGGATACGCGCGAGGCGGTGCGCCTCAGTCGCCGGGCGGAACGGTTGGGCGCCGATGGGGTGATGATCATTCCGCCATTCTACTGCACGCCGACCGAGGACGAGCTGTTCCACCACTACCGCACGATCGGCGAGGCCATCGGGCTTCCGATCATGGTCTACAACAATCCCGCCACGGCGAACGTGGACATGACGCCGCCAGTGATCGCGCGGCTATCGGCGATCGACAACTGCCGCTACGTCAAGGAGTCGACGCTGGAGGTGACGCGCGTGCGCGACATCATCGACCTGTGCGGCGACCGGATGGGCGTCTTCGGCGGCATACTGGGGTTCGAAATCCTTTGCCGAGGGTGCCTGCGGCTGGGTCGCCGTGGCGTCCAACGTCGCACCCGGCCCGCTCGCGCGGCTGTTCACGCTGGTCGCGGATGAAGAAAGGCTCGCCGAAGGACGCCGGCTGTATCGTCAGTACGCAAGGCTGATCGCCTTCGTCGGCGGGCAGCGCTATGTCGCCGGAACCAAGGCGCTGCTGGGCCACATGGGCCGCGGCGTCGGTGGACCGCGCCCGCCGCGCCTGCCGCTGCCAATAGCGGACGACGCGACGGCGCAACAGATCGTGCGGGACCTCGGCCTGCGGGCGTGACGCGCTACGTGGGGCCCGGGCCGCGGATGGCGAAGAGCTGATCCGCCGGCTGCGGCGTCAGCCCGAACTTGTCGAACAGTTTCGCGTATGAGCCGTCGGCGCGCATCGCGGTCAGCACCGCCACGACGGCTTGCGCCAGCGCCTTGCTACGGAATGCCATGGCCGTCGGCGCATCGCCGAGGTGGAAAAGTTCGGTCTCGACGACGCCACGCTTGGTGAGGTCGGCCGCCATGTAGTCAAGCAGCGCCGCGGCATCGCCCTGCCCTGCGCGCAGCGCCGCCATCGCGTCGGTCGCCGTGGTGAAGCCGTGGATGACGATCGGCGCCTTGCCGCGAGCGACCATCGCATCGCTCTGACCCTTGAGCCAGCGTTCCTGGTAGGTATTGACTTCGATCACCACGGTCTTGCCCGCGAGGTCGTCGATGCCGGTCAGTTTCAATCCGCTTTTGGCAGGCACGACGACGCTGATCGACTGCAATGCGTACGGCACGAGGTAGAACAGCTTCGAGCGCGCCTCGGTCCAGAAGAAGCCGGTATTGATGCCGTCGAAACGCCCAGCCTGCAGTGCAGGCACCATGGGCGGGAAGTCCATGCGCACATGCACCATCTCGAGGCACAGGCGATGCGCGATCTCGTTGCCCAGCTCGACGTTGAGCCCCTGCAGGTTGCCGTCGTTATCGACGTATTGCTGGGGCGGGAGCGTGGGGTTGATCGACATCTGCAGCTTGCCGGGCGTGATCAGCTGGTCCGACGGCACGGCGACGAGCGGCGTGCATCCGGCCGCATCGGATATGCCGGGATGCAAAGCGATGAGCGAGCCGGTGAGCAGGGCGAAGAACAGGCGGGCGCGTGTCGGGCGTCGCATCGGTCGCTCCGGTTGTGGGTTCGAACGCGGAATAGGCGGGTCACCGTCCAGAATCGGGCATCCAGGGCGGTCTGGATCGGTCCGATACTCAGGACTGCAAAAGGCAGGCCATCGGCCAGTCGCCGCCGCGCATCGCCAGTTCCGGACGCTGCTGCGCGCAGCGCGGCTCGGCGAGGCGGCAGCGCGGATGGAAGGCACAGCCGCTGGGCGGGGCGAGCGGGCTGGGGAGTTCCCCGCCCGCGGCATCGGCCCGTTCGGGGCGGCCGGGGATCAGCCGCGGCGCGGCTTCCAGCAGCGCGCGGGTGTAGGGATGGCGCGGGGCGGCGAACAGCGCCTCGGTCGGCCCGACTTCAACGATGCGGCCAAGGTACATCACGGCGACGCGGTGGGCCATGTGGCGGACCAGCCGCAGGTCATGCGTGATGAACACCAGCGCCAGGCCGAGGCGCTGCTGCAGCTCGATCAGCAGGTTGACGATCTGCGCCTGCACCGAGACATCCAGCGCCGAGACCGGCTCGTCGGCGATGATCAACGAGGGCTCCACGGCCAGCGCGCGCGCGATGCCGATGCGTTGGCGCTGCCCGCCGGAGAATTCGTGCGGCCGCCGCGCCGCCGCGTCGGGCGGCAGATGCACGAGATCGAGCAGCTCGGCGACGCGGCGCGCGATGTCCGCGCGAGGAACGACGCCGTGAACCGACAGCGCCTCGGTCAGGCAATCGCCAACCGTCATGCGCGGATTGAGCGATCCGAACGGGTCCTGGAACACCATCTGGACCTGCCGGTGATAGGCGCGCCGCGCCGTGCCGCGCAGGCTGGCAACGTCGGTGCCTTCGTAGCGGATTTCGCCGCCGTCGGGCTGGTAGAGGCGCACCAGGCAGCGCGCCAGCGTCGACTTGCCGCAACCGGATTCGCCGACGATCCCCAGCGTCTCCCCGCGGGCCACGGTCAGCGAAACATCCTCGACCGCATGGAGCCGCCGGGCACCGCGCCCGCGCAGCGTGTCGAGCACCGAGCGGCGAACGGTGAACCGTTTCGAGAGATGCGAGACGGCGAGCAGATCGCTCACGCCGTTGCCATGCCGGCGGTCGTGCGGGCGGGCAGGCGGGGCGCGGCGAAACACGCGCTGTCGTGGCGCTCGCCCCACGCCGTCAGCGCCGGCCGTTCGGTGCCGCAGCGTGTTTCGGCGTGGCCGCAGCGGGGCGCGAAGGCGCAGCCTGGTACGGGGCGATCCAGCCGTGGCGGCTGGCCGGGGATGCTGAGCAGCATCTCCCGCGCGCGGCCCTGCCCGGGCATCGCGCGCAGCAGCGCATCGGTGTAGGCGTGCCGCGGATGGCCGAAGATGGCGCCGACCGGGCCGGTTTCACAGATGCGCCCGGCATACATCACCGCGACCCGGTCGCAGGTCTCGGCGATCACGCCAAGGTCGTGCGTGACCAGCAGAAGCGCCATGCCGAGTTCGTCCACCAGCCGCAGCAGCAGCTTCAGGATCTGGTCCTGGATGGTCACGTCGAGCGCCGTGGTCGGTTCGTCGGCGAGCAGCAAGGACGGCTGCGCCGCCAGCGCGATGGCGATCATCGCGCGCTGACGCATCCCGCCCGAAAACTCGTGCGGGTATTGTCCGAGGCGCTCGGCAGCGGCGGGGATGCCAACCAGGCCCAGCAGCTCGACGGCGCGCTGGCGCCGCTGCCCACGGTCGAGAGCGGTATGCGCGATCAGCAACTCCTCGATCTGCAGGCCGATCGACAGCACCGGGTTGAGTGCGGCCATCGGCTCCTGGAAGATCATGCCGATGCCCGCGCCGCGGATCGCGCGCAGCCGCGCGGGCGGGGCCGCCAGCAGGTCCTCGCCGCGCCAGGCGATCCGGCCGGTGACCGTTGCATTGGCGCGCAGCAGCCGGCCGATGGCGCGCAGCGTGACGCTTTTGCCGGATCCGGATTCGCCCACGAGGCCCAGCACTTCACCGGCCGCGATCGAGAGCGAGACGCCGTCGACCGCGCGGGTGGTGCCGCGCGCGGTGTGGAACGTCACACCCAGCCCTTCGACCGAAAGCACTGGGCCGGTCACCGGCGGATCTCCATCAGATCGGCCAGCCCGTCGCCGGTCAAACTGAAGCCGAGGCCGCACAGCACGATGGCCGCACCCGGGAACAGGCTGATCCACGGCGCCTCGGTGAAGAAGTTCTTGCCGTCGGCGATCAACACGCCCCATTCCGCAGTCGGCGGCTGCGCGCCGAGGCCGAGATAGCCGAGGCTGGAGCCGAGCAGGATCGCCAGCGCCATGTCGGTGACGAGGTAGATCAGCACCGGGCGCACCGCGTTCGGCAGAACGTGGCGGAACACGATCCGGCCGGTGCCGTATCCGAGCACCTGTGCTGCGGCGACATAGTCGCCGCTTCGCTGCACCATCACCTCGCCGCGCATCAGCCGGGCATAGAACACCCAGCCGACGCATGTGATGGCGATGTACATGTTGACTAGGCCGGGGCCGAGGATGGCGACGATGGCGATCACCAGCACCAGGAAGGGAAAGGTGACGACCAGATCGACCAGCCGGCCGAACACCGCGTCGGCGATGCCGCCGAAATAGCCGACCAGCAGGCCGATCAGGCCGCCGAGCAGCAGTGGGAAGATGGTTGCGAACACCGCGATCTGCAGGTCCACCGCCGCCGCATAGACGGTGCGCGACAGCATGTCGCGGCCGTACTGGTCGGTGCCGAACGGGTGCGCCCAGCTGGGCGGCTTGAGCAGCGCGTTGTAGTCGAAGGCGATCGGATCGTAGGGCGCCACCAGGCCCGGCAGGAAGGCGCAGACCAGCAGCAGCGCGATCAGCACCAGGCCGACCAGCAGCGAGGGGTTGCGCGCCAGCGTGCGCAGGCGCCCGGTCATCGGCCGACCCGCGGATCGAGCCACATCTGCAGCAGATCGGTCGCCAGGAACGCCAGCGAGACCAGCACCGCCAGCACCAGCGTCAGACCCTGGATCACCGGGTAGTCGCGCGCGAAAATACTGTCCACCATCAGCCGTCCGACGCCGGGCACGGCGAACACGCTTTCGGTGATCACCGCGCCGCCGAGCAGCGAGCCGATGTTCAGCCCGAGCAGCGTGACGGTGGCGATCAGCGCATTGCGCAGCACATGGCGGAACAGCACGAGGCGCGGCGCCAGTCCCTTGGCCGTCGCGAAATCCACGAACTCGGCCTGCAAGACCTTCAGGATCGCGGCGCGCAGGCTGCGCATCACCACCGCCGAGAGACTGAGTGCGAGGGCGAAGGCCGGCAGGAACAGGTGATACAGCCGCGCGCCCCAGTCATCGCCATAGCCGCCCACCGGGAACCAGCGCAGCCAGCCGGCGAACACCGTCAGCAGCACGAGGCCGACATAGAAGATCGGCGAGGACAGCCCGACCTGGAAAACCGCGCGGATCAGCAGGTCGGGCCAGCGGTTGACGTTGATGGCGGCGACGAAGGCCAGCGGCAGCGCCATGACCAGCGCGATCACCATCGCCATGCCGGTCAGCAGCAGCGTCACCGGCAGACGCTCGGCGATCAGCCGCGTCACCGGGATCTGGAACGCGAAGGACGTGCCGAAGTCGCCATGCGCCACGGCCAGCGCATAGCTCCAGAGCTGCGCGGCGAGCGAGCGGTCGAGGCCGAGCTGGTGGCTCAGTCGGGCGATCGTCGCATCGCTCGCGCGGTCGCCCAGCATGGCCGAGACGACATTGCCGGGCAGCGCGCGGGCCAGGAAGAAGGTGGCCACCCCGATCATCAGGAAGGTCGGGATGATCTGCAGCAGGCGGCCGACCAGCCAGCTGCCGCGGCTCACGCCTCGACGGTCACCTCGTTGAAGTAGTTGTTGCCAAGGGGGATCTGCAGGAAGCCTTTGACGTTCTTGCGGAATGCCACCGGGTAGGGCGACTCGTACATGAAGATCATCGGTGCCGCCGCCTTGTAGATATCCTGCATTTCCTTGTATTGCGCGCGCCGCTTGGCGACGTCGATCTCCTGCTGGCTGGCCAGGAACAGCGCATCGACGCGATCGTCCTTCCAGCCGGAATGCAGCGAGTCGACGGTCGGCGAATACAGGATGTACGAGCCGATCTCGCTGGGGTCGGACAGGTCGTCGGTCCACAGCGAATGGCGCATCTGGAAGTCCGCCGACTTGTAGCGGGCGTTGCGCGTGGCGTTGTCCAGGAGTTCGATCTTCAGCTTCACGCCGATCGCGGCGAACATCTGCTGCAGGGCGGTGACGTCGCTGATTTCGTCGGCACTTCCGGCAAGGGTGATGCAGGTCAGCTCGAAGCCCGGTGCCACACCCGATTCCGCCAGCAGCTGCTTGGCCTTGGCGAGGTCGTAGGGGTAGGGCGGCGCGTTGCCGTCCATCAGCGGCGTCGCCGCCGACATCATCGACTTCATTGGCTTGCCCAGGCCGCGCGTGGTGATCGCGATCAGCGCGTCCTTGTTGGTCGCGTAGTTGAGCGCCTGGCGCACCTTGACGTTGCTGAGCGGATTGAACGAGCCGTCCTTCAGCTTGGGCCGCACGTTCATCGTCATGTAGTTGATCTTGGTCGAAGGCCAGAGCTGCATGTCGAGGTTGGGATCGGCCTTCAGCTCGGCCACCCGCGCGTAGGGAATGAACTCGCTGCCGCCGAGTTCGCCGGCCTTCAGCTTCAGGAGCCGCGTGGCGTCGTCGGGGATGACCGGGAATTCCAGCGCGTCGATGTAGGGGAAGGGCTTGCCGTCCGGGGCGAGGCGCCAGTGATAGGGGTTGCGTGCCAGCTTCATCACCACGCCGCGCTGCCATTCGACGAGCATGAAGGGGCCTGTGCCGATCGGCTTTTCGGCGAAGGCCTTGGCCTTTTCGTCAAGCGTGGCGCCGGGGGCGGCCATGAACTTCTTCGAGGGCAGGATGCCGGTGTTGAAGGTGGCCAGCACCGGCAGCAGCGTCGGGTCGGGGTGTTTCAGTTTCAGCACGATGGTCGAGGGGTCGGCGATGTCGACGGCATCGACCGACGAGAGCAGGGAGTTCCACGCGCCTTCCTTCGGATCGCGCGCACGGTTCAGCGACCACTGCACGTCTTCCGCCGTCATCGGCGTGCCGTCCGAGAATTTCACGCCCTGCCGCAGCGTGACGGTGAGGGTTTTCCCGCCGTCCCCGAACGCCCATTTGGTCGCCAGCCCGGGCTGCAGGCCGAGGCCGTCGCGGGTGGGCAGCAGCAGGGTGTCGTAGATGCTGGCCAGCACCCAGATATCGACATTCAACTCGGTCTGCACGCCGTCCAGGAACAGGCTGTCGGCGTAGCGCCCATAGACGAGCTTGCCGCCACGGACCGGCGCCGCTGCCGCCTTTCCGGGCAGATTGATGGCGAGGGCGGCACCGGCCGCCAACCCGAGGGCGGAACGGCGTGTGAACAGAAGCGCGTCGTCCATGTCACTCTCCAAGAGATGAGCGGTCCCAGATCGGCGGTTTTTGCCGGCGCCGGCGAGGTAGCCCGCCAGTGTATGCCGATCGTGCAGGATGCGGGCCAACGAGGCCAGCCTGTTCCGTAGCCTCCTCCGCAGGCATCCTGCGGGCGACGGGATCAGCCGGCCGCCGGGGCGAGCTGAAACCGCTCGAAGCGATGCAATTCGTCCTCGATGCGGCGCTTCAGGCCGCGGCGCGGGCCATCCCCGATCCAGGTCCATTGCTGCATCAGCAAGGCCTGCTTCTGGCGATCCGTCTTGAGGTCGATCGCCGCGACGATCCGCTCACCATCCAGGACCGGGAGGGCGAAATAGCCGAATTGCCGCTTTGCCGGCGTGACATAGGCCTCGAACCGGTGATCGTAGCCCAGCAGGAGCCGCAGCCGCTTGCGCTGGATGATGAGCGGATCAAAGGGCGAGAGGATGTGGAGCATCGGGGACGGCCCTTCGGCGGCGGTCTGGAAGGCGTCGGGCGGCATCCAGTGCTCCAGCTTCTCCGCGCCGTCGATAGCGATAGGCACCAGTTCCCTGCGGCGCACCCTGGCGTCGATCATCCGGCGTATCGCCGGCTTGTTCCCGGCATCGAGGTGGCAGATCGAGTCGAGGCTCACGATCCCCTGGGAGCGCAGGGCGCGATCGAGAACATAGGCCGTCGTTTCCGTGGCCGAAGCGGGCTTAGGCGGAGTGTCCCAGCCGAAATGCCGGTCCATCGGCGTGTAGGTCTTCAACATGCCGTTGCGTTCGCCGATCGTCAGCAGGCCGTTGTAGAAGCCGAGCTGAAGCACGCGCTTTGATGGCTTGCGGCTGGCCCAGAGGTGTTCCTTCTCCTCCAGCACGTCGTCGTCGATGTCGCGGATCGTCAGACCGCCTGCCGCCCTGACCATGGCCATGACCCGGCGCAGATCGGCCTTGGTCACGGCGGCGAAACTGCCGCGCGGTTCCCGGCGGTGGCGCCGCATGGCACCGAGGAAGAAGCGCAGATCGCTCGTCGGGATGTAGGACAGGGCGTGCGTCCAATATTCGAACACGCTCTTGTCGATGCTCTGCGCCTGATGCAGATCCGCCCGCCGGTAGCCCGGGATGCGGGTCCACAGGATGTGGTGATGGCACCGCTCGATGACGTTGATGGTATCGATCTGCACGTAACCCAGATGCGCAACCGCTTGCGCCGTCGCCTGCGGACCGTCGCCAAAGGGCTCGGCGGCGTCGAGCCGCTGGGCCCGGAGCCATATACGCGCCGCCTGGGCCTGGGTGAGGCTGTTGGGTTTCCCGATGGTGCCGTGCATCGGGCGGTATCCTAGCCGCAATCGTGGGGGCAGGTGCAGACGCATTGACCAGGATCAATCGCGGCCGTTGCCAATGGGGTCATATAAGCCAGCGGGACGCGCGCGAGCCGCGCATCCGGGCGCGTATCAGGGATGGAGGTGGCCATGCCGATCAGAACTCTGCTCGTGGGCGCAAGCGGTGGTACGGCGAGCGATGGTGCGATCACGCTGGCCTGTCAGCTCGCGGTGCGGTTCGGCGCCCATCTGGAGGCCTATCACGTCAAGATAGACCCCAACGCGATCCTGGTTGCCGCATCGGCCGCAGGGCCCGGCAGCGTGATGGACAGCGCCTGGGTGGACGAACTGACCGAGCAGGCGGACGGGCAGGCGGCGCGGGTCAGGGCCGCCTTCCTCGATGTTGCGGGTCGGCATGGCCTGACGCTGGCGGACGAGCCGCAGCAGGGGCGCGCCACGGCGGGCTGGCGTGAGGGCGTCGGCGATGCCGCAACGCGGGTCGCCAAGCGGGCGCGGTTCTTCGACATGGTGATCCTGGGCAGGTCCGACCGGCTGATCGACCAGCCTTCGACCGACGCGATCGAAGAAACCCTGCTGGCGTCCGGGCGGCCGGTGCTGCTCGCGCCTGCAATTCCACCGGATGCCGTGGGCACCGTCGTGGCGATCGGCTGGGACGGGTCCGCGCCGTCGGTTCATGCGATGGTCGCGGCGCTGCCGTTGCTGCGCACGGCGCAGAAAGCCGTCGTGCTGTCCGTCGGCGACAAGCCTGAAGCCGAGGTTGCGGCGGCCGCCGAATACCTGCGGTGGCACGGCGTGGTCAGCGAGTGCCAGACGGTGCCCGCCGTGCCGGGCGTAGGACGCGGCGAACAGCTGCTGAGTGCCGCACGCGATGCCGGCGCCGATCTGCTGGCGATGGGCGCCTTCGGCCACACCCGCTGGCGGGAGACGGTGTTCGGCGGTGCGACCAGAACCATCGTGGGCACCAGTCTTCTGCCGGTCCTGATGACCCACTGAGGGATCGCGGACGGGCGGCGCCGGCCCTATGAGAGGGTCAGCAGCCGCCAGGCGGACAGGAACAGCAGGCTGGCGTTGATTGCCAGGAGCGCGGGCGCGGCCAGCGCGATGCCGCGATGCCATCGCCGCCCGGCCGCCTGTCCAGCGATCCCCACGGCGATGAGGGCAGGTGCCGTGCCCAGCCCAAAGGCCAGCATGGCGGCTGCACCGGCCGCCGGCTGCGCCGTCGCGGCGGCCACCAGAAGTGCCGCGTAGAGAAAGCCGCAGGGCAGGAAGCCCAGGAGCAGGCCGAGCAGGAATTCTCCGCCGGCCGAGCCGCCGCGAACCCGCCGCGTCAGCCGGGCGATCCAACGCCCCCATGCCGGCGGCGCGCGGTCGAGCCAGCCCGTCAAGCGACCGCTGCCGGGCAAGATCCGACGCAATGCCTGGGCAAGGAACAGAACCGCTGCCAGTACCAGCAGCATGGCTGCGAGCCGTCCGAACCATGCCGCCTGCCGCAGCAGCGCCGCGGAGCCGGCGGCAAGCGTGCCGAGCAGCGCATAGGTCGTCAGCCGGCCGAGGTGATAGGCGGGCAGCATGCCGCTGGCGATTCGCTGGCGCTCGCACAGCCGCGCCACCGGCAGGCGCGCCATGCGGTCCGAAACCTGCGCCAGCACGAAACCCCCGCACATGGGTGCGCAGTGCATCACGCTGCCGACGGCACCGGCGGCAAACAGGCCGACCAGCAGTCCGCCGTGGACCGCCGCGCCGGAGGTGCAGAGCGAACCGAGCCAGAGGAGGTGTTCCATCACGGACGACTGCTGCTGCCAGCGCCCGCCGACGGCCTTGATCCAGATCATTCCGCATCTGCGCGCCGTAACCAAAACTGCTGGGAACGGGTGCGGGAGAAATCGAATGGACATCGAACCAGGCGACCTGGTGATCGGCATCATGATGGGCGTGTTCGGCCTGCTCGGCCTTTATCTGGCGTCCCGGGCACTGGACGACGAGATGTACGTCTTCGGACTGTCGCTCGCGGTATTTGCCGGGCTGTTCCTGTTCGGCATGGTCCGCCGCCACTACGACAGGGTCGACGAGGCGCGCGCCGCGGCCAGGGTGATGGTCGATGCCTGACCTCGCCGTGGCCGCCCGACCGGTCGTCTACAACGACGTCATCGTCAAGAAGTTCGTCATCGCCACGCTGTTCTGGGCGATCGTCGCGTTCGCCGTCGGGGTCTACATCGCGGCGGAGCTGGCCTGGCCGTCGCTGAATTTCGGCCTGCCCTGGCTGAACTTCGGGCGGCTTCGGCCGGTGCATACATCGGCCGGCGTTTTCGCCTTCGGCGGTTCGGCGCTGCTTGGCACCTCGTTCTATGTCGTGCAGCGAACCTGCCGGGCGCGGCTCTGGGGCGGCGAGGCGCTCGCCAACTTCGTCTTCTGGGGCTACCAGTTCTTCATCGTCATGGCGGCGCTGAGCTACGTGATGGGCTTCAGCAAGAGCCGCGAATACGCCGAACCCGAATGGCATATCGACCTGTGGCTGACCGTCGTGTGGGTCGCCTACCTGCTCATCTTCATCGGCACGCTGATCAAGCGCACCGAGCCGCACATCTACGTAGCCAACTGGTTCTATCTTGCCTTCATCGTCACCGTGGCGATGCTGCACATCGTCAACAACCTGACGCTGCCGATCTCGCCCTTCGCGGCCAAGAGCTACTCCCTGTTCTCGGGCGTGCAGGACGCGCTGGTGCAATGGTGGTACGGACACAATGCCGTCGGCTTCTTCCTGACTGCGGGCTTCCTGGGGATGATGTACTACTTCATCCCGAAGGCGGCGAACCGGCCGGTCTATTCCTACCGGCTGTCGATCGTGCATTTCTGGACGCTGATCTTCATCTACATCTGGGCCGGGCCGCATCACCTGCACTGGACGGCGCTGCCCGACTGGACGCAGACGCTGGGGATGGCGTTTTCGGTGATGCTGTGGATGCCCTCATGGGGCGGCATGATCAATGGCATCATGACGCTGTCGGGTGCCTGGGACAAACTGCGTACCGATCCGGGACTGCGCTTCTCGGTCACCGCCGTCGGCTTCTACGGCATGTCCACCTTCGAGGGACCGGTGATGTCGGTGCGCGATGTGAACGCGCTGGCACACTACACGGACTGGGTCATCGGCCACGTGCATTCGGGCACGCTGGGCTGGGTCGGGTTCATCACCTTCGGCGCGCTGTACTACCTGGTTCCGGTGTTGTGGGGCCGCAGCCGGCTGTATTCCGTCCGGCTGGCGTCCTGGCACTACTGGATCGCCACGCTCGGCATCGTCCTCTACATCGTTTCGATGTGGGTTGCAGGCATCATGGAAGGGCTGATGTGGCGGGCCTACGACCAGTATGGCTTCCTGCAGTACTCGTTCGTGGAATCGGTCATCGCCGTGCATCCGTTCTACGTGCTGCGGATGATGGGCGGCGTGCTGTTCCTGATCGGCGGGCTGATCATGGTCTATAACTTCTACCGCACGATCACCAGCGCCGAGACCGAGGCGCCGAGGCCAAGCGCCGTCGCACCGATCTATCCGGCCGGGCTGGCCGTGGCGGGGGATTGAGGCCGTGTTCATCCGTCACGAACTGTTCGAGAAAAATGCTATCCTTCTGCTGATCGGCGCCCTGCTGACGGTCGCCGTGGGCGGCATCGTCGAGATCGTGCCGTTGTTCACCATCGAGACGACGGTGGAGCATGTGCAGGGCGTGCGGCCCTACTCGCCGCTCGAGCTGCGGGGCCGCGACGTCTATGTGCGGGAAGGCTGCTACCTGTGCCACAGCCAGCAGATCCGCGCGCTGCGCGACGAGGTGGAGCGCTACGGCCATTATTCGATCGCCGCGGAGAGCATGTACGACCATCCGTTCCAGTGGGGATCGAAGCGCATCGGCCCGGATCTGGCACGCGTCGGCGGCAAGTACTCGAACGACTGGCATTACGCGCATCTGAAGAACCCGCAGGAAATGGTGCCCGAGTCGCTGATGCCGCACTATGCCTTCCTGGCGGACAATCCGATCGACCCGAGCGATCTGGCGACCCGGATGCGGACATTGCGCGCCGTCGGCGTGCCCTATACGGACGACGAGATCGCCAATGCACAGGCCGACTTCGCCGCCCAGGGCGATCCGACGGCGGACAGCGCCAGTCTGCTCAAACGCTATCCGAAGGCCAACATCGTGCCCGCCCATGACGGCGGGCCGACCGAGATGGATGCCCTGGTCGCGTATCTCCAGATGCTCGGAACGCTTGTCAACTTTGCCGACACCAATACCGAAAGGCTGCAGCAATGACATGGTTGCTGTCGATCATGCCCTGGCTGTCGCACTACTCGGTCGTCGTCATGACGCTGGTGTTCGTCGCCATCGTTGTCAGGACGTACTGGCCGGGGCGGCGGTCGGAAATCGAGGACCAGGGCCAGATCCCGCTCAGGGATGACGTGTGATGCCGACCAAGATCGAAAAGGACGCTGTCACCGGCCATGAAACCACCGGTCATGAATGGGACGGCATCCGGGAGCTGAACACGCCGCTGCCGAAATGGTGGCTGTATGTCTTCTACGCCTGCATTGCATCGGCCGTCGTGATGTTCATCCTGTATCCGTCGATACCCTATGGGACGGGCTACTTCCACGGGCTGCTCGGTTATTCGCAGCGTGAGGCGGTCGATGCGGCGGTCGCGCAGATCGCCACGCAGCGACAGATGGAGATGAGCAAGGTCGCGGCGATGCCGTTCGCGGAGATCCGCAAGGATCCTGCCGTGCTGGAAGTCGCGATGACCGACGGGCGCATCACCTTCGCGGAGAACTGCCAGCCCTGTCACGGCGCCGGTGGCGGCGGGCGGCCGGGTTACCCGGCGCTGGCGGCGGGTGCGTGGATCTGGGGCGGCACGCTGGCCGACATCCAGCAGACCGTCACGCACGGCATCCGCAGCAGCGATCCGGCTGCGCGACAGAGTGCGATGCCGCGCTTCGGCGCCGATGGGATCCTGCAGCCGGCCGAAATCCAGGCGGTGGCCAACTACGTCTGGTCCGCGTTCTACGGCCATCCTGCGGACCCGACGGATGTTGCGGCCGGAGCGAAGATATTCGCGGACAACTGCGCCGTCTGTCATGGGGCCGACGGGCAGGGCGGCCGACAGGTCGGGGCGCCCCGACTGCACAGCCGCGTCCATCTCTACGGCGACAGCCTGGCGGCGATCGTCGGCCAGGTCACAGCGCCGCGGATGGGCGTGATGCCGAACTGGAATGCCAGGCTGGACCCCGCGACGATCAAGGCCGTGACGCTGTACGTGCACTCGCTCGGCGGCGGTGAATAGGCGCCGATGTCGCGCATCAGCAAGGCCGATCGCCAACTGCAACTGCTGAGCGAGGCGGCGGGCGATCACCTCTATGCCAATCGCGTGCGGGTCTATCCGAAGGCGGTGCATGGGCCGGTGCGCAGGCTGAAATGGGCGATCCTGATCGCCTGCCTGGCGCTGTACTACCTGCTGCCGTGGCTGCGCTGGACCCGCGCACCGGGGCAGCCCGATCAGGCAGTCCTTCTCGACGTTGCCAACGAGCGGTTCTATTTCTTCAGCCTGGAACTGTGGCCGCAGGACATCTGGCTGCTTGCCGGCCTGCTGATCATGGGCGCGGTCAGCCTGTTTCTGGTCACCAGCCTGATCGGTCGGGTGTGGTGCGGCTATACCTGTCCGCAGACGGTGTGGACGGACCTGTTCATGTGGGTCGAGCGGCTGATCGAGGGCGACCGCAACGAACGGATGCATCGCGACGCCGCGCCGCTCACGTTCGACACCGCATGGCGCAAGGCCACCAAGCACGCGATCTGGCTTGGCATCGCGTTCTGGACCGGCGGCGCGTGGATCATGTATTACGTCGATGCGCCAACGGTGACCGTGCAGTTCTGGACCGGCACGGCCTCGGTGCAGGTCTATTTCTTCACCGCCCTGTTCACGCTGACCACCTACGTGCTCGCCGGCTGGGCGCGCGAGCAGGTCTGCACCTACATGTGTCCGTGGCCGCGCTTCCAGTCGGCGATGCTGGACGACCAGAGCTTCACCGTCACCTACCAGGCCTGGCGCGGCGAACCGCGCAGCCGCGGCAAACGCCACGAAGGCGCGCCCAGGGCGGGCGATTGCGTCGATTGCGGCGCCTGCGTCACGGCCTGCCCGACCGGCATCGACATCCGCGACGGCATCCAGCTGGAATGCATCAACTGCGGTCTGTGCATCGATGCCTGCAACCACGTGATGGAGCGCACCGGACAGGACAGGTGGCTGATCACCTGGGACACGCTGGCGCGGCAGGCCGCCAGGAAGGCGGGGCGCCGCGAGCCGATCCGCCTGATCCGGCCGCGCTCGATCATCTACGTCTGCGTGCTTGTCGTCGCCATGCTGGCGCTGGTCACCGCGCTGGCCGCCCGGTCGACGCTGGGGCTGTCCGTGCAACGCGACCGCGCGCCGCTGTTCGTGCTTCTGGGCGACGGTGCGTTGCGCAACGGCTATACGGTGAAGATTGCAAACAAGACGCCTCTGCCTGCGACATTCACGCTGCGGCTGGACGGGCTGGCAGGCGCGGAACTGTCGGTCGCCGAGGATCAGGCCAAGCCCGCGCCGTTGCTGACCCTGCCGGTGCCGGCCGACCGGATCGGGACGTTCCGCATCCTGGTGACGGCACGCCCGAGCGGCCTGCGGGACGGCACGCAGAACGTCGCCTTCATCGCGCGGGCCGCCGCCAGCGGTGAACAGGCGACCTACAAATCGGTTTTCATCGGGCCCGCCGCCTATGCCGGTGGCCCGCCATGAGCGGAAGAGGCGGAACCATGGACAAGTCGGCGTGGCGCTGGTTTCCGCATGGGCTGATCCTGTCGATGCTTCTGGTGTTCGCCGTCAACGCATGGTTCGTCGTCGTTTCGCTGCGCAGCTTCCCGGGTGCTGCCGGAACGGACGGGTTCGATCTCAGCAACGGGTATGACCGGGTCCTGGCGGCGGCGGCGGCGCAGGCCGCGCTGGGATGGCATGTCGAAGCCACCCTGGACGATGCGGCGCATCCCGTGCTGCGCGTCGTGGACCGCAGCGGCGCACCGCTGCAGGCGGCGGTGATCGAGGCGCGTGCCGAGCGGCCGATAGGGCCGACCGACGATACCATTCTGACCTTCCGTCCGGCCGGGTCCGACCGTTATCGCGCGGACGCAACACTGGCTGCAGGGCAGTGGGATGTCCTGCTGACGGTGCATTCCGCAGGCCGGTCCTACAGCACGACGCAGCGCCTGATCGCGCACTGATGCCCCTGTGAGCGCAACGCTCGCCGAGCCGCCCGTACGGCGCGAAGCAGCGGCCGCGGCGTGCGTCCATTGCAGCCTGCCCGTGGCGCCCGGGCGGCGCTTCTGCTGCCCGGGCTGCGCGGCCGCGTTCGACATCATTCAGGGCCTGGGCCTTGGCCAATACTACCGCCGCCGCGTGCTGACGGCGGAGATGCGGGCGCCGCGGCCCGAACCGGCCGAGCGGTGGGACCTGCCCCGCCATGTCGTGAGCCGTTCGGACGGCACACACGAACTGACGCTGGCGGTCGATGGGCTGCAATGCGGCGCCTGCGTCTGGCTGATCGAGTCCGTTCTGGCGAGGGAGCCCGCCGTAACGGTCGGCCGCGTCAACATGACCACGCGCCGCCTGCGCCTTGGCTGGCACGGCGCGGCAGCCGACGCCGGGCGCCTCGTCGCGGCGATCGAGGCGCTCGGCTACCGGCTGGTGCCGTTCGAGGCCTCGGCCCTCGCCGCGGCGCAGGACAGGACCGTGCGGACGCTGATGCGCGCCCTTGCGGTCGCCGGCTTCGCCGCCGGCAACGTGATGCTGATTTCGATCGGCATCTGGGCCGGCCAGGCGAAAGGTGCATGGACCCGATCGGCGCACAGACGGTCGCGATGCTGCATTGGGTTTCCGCCCTGATCGCCATGCCGGCGATCGCCTATGCCGGCCGGCCGTTCTTCGCCTCGGCGCTGTCGGCGCTGCGCCACGGCCGCACCAACATGGACGTGCCGATCAGCGTCGGCGTCCTGCTGGTCACCGGCATGAGCCTTGCGCAGACCATGGCCGGCGGCGCGCACACCTATTTCGACAGCGCAGTGACGCTGCTGTTCTTCCTGCTGGTCGGCCGCGTGCTGGACCATCGCGCGCGCGGGCAGGCGCGGGCGACGGCCGAGCAGTTGCTTGCGCTGCGCACGGCCGAGGTCGCCGTGCTGCAGGCCGACGGCACCGTGCGCCGGCGCAGCCAGGAGCAGGTCGCCCCGGGCGATTGCGTTCTGGTCGCGGCCTGGGCGAGCGGATCGGCGTCGATGGCGTGCTGGAACGCGGCGACAGCGACGCTGGACGCCAGCCTCGTCACCGGCGAGAGCCTGCCGGTGACGGCCGAGCCCGGCGCTGCCGTGTTCGCCGGCACGCTGAACCTGGGCGAGCGCACTGACCATCCGCGCGACGGCCGACCGGCAGCGCGACGCTGCTGGCCGAATGCGTGCGGCTGATCGAGGCCGCCGAGGCGCGCCGCGGCCGCTATCGTGGTGCTGGCCGACCGCGTGGCGCGGCGCTACGCGCCGGCGGTGCATCTGTGCGCGCTGGCGACGTTCCTGTGGTGGTTCCTGGTGGCCGGGGCGCCGCTCGGGCAGGCGCTGCTGACCGCCAGCGCGGTGCTGATCATCACCTGTCCCTGCGCACTCGGCGCTGGCGGTGCCGGCGGTGCAGGTGATCGCCACCTCACGGCTGTTTCGCGCGGGCATGCTGCTGAAGTCGCCGACCGCGCTGGAACGGCTGGCGGACGTCGATACCGTGGTGTTCGACAAGACCGGAACGCTGACCGAGCCATCGCTGACGCTGGCTGGCGAGCAGGACGAGGCGGCGCTTCTCGACGCCGCGGGCATGGCGGCATCGAGCCGCCACCCACTCGCCCGCGCCCTGGTCGCGGCAGTCGGCCGTGCGGTGCCGGCCGATGGCGTGACCGAACATCCTGGCCGGGGCCTGAGCCGGATGACGGCTGCCGGAGAGGTGCGGCTGGGCAGCCGCGCCTATTGCGGGGCGTCGTGCGTCGATCCGGCCGGCGCCGAGATCTGGCTGGCGCGGCCGGGAATGCCGCCGGTGCGCTTCGGCTTCGAGGAGCGGCTGCGCGTGGACGCGCGGGATATCGTGTGCCGGCTGCGCGGCATGGGGATGGGCCTGCGGATCGTGTCGGGGGACCGGCCGGCCCAGGTCGCGCGTATCGCGGGCCAACTCGGCATCGAGGACTGGAGGGCCGGCTGCACGCCGGCGGAGAAGGTCGCGCTGATCGAGGGCTGGGCGGCCGAGGGCCGGCGCGTCTTGATGGTGGGCGATGGCCTCAACGACGGGCCCGCGCTGGCGGCGGCATCGGTCTCGGCCTCTCCGGCGACGGCAGCCGATGTCAGTCAGACGGTCGCCGATCTGGTGTTCCAGGGCGCCAGGCTGGCGCCGGTCGCGATCGCCCTGCGGACCGCGCGAAGGGCGCGCGGGATGATGCGGCAGAACCTGATGCTGGCCTTCGGCTACAACGCGGTGATGGTGCCGCTTGCGGCCGGCGGCTGGATCACGCCATGGCTGGCCGCGGCGGCGATGTCGAGTTCGTCGCTGCTGGTCATGGTCAACAGCCTGCGTCTGACCCGATGACGATCATCCTGGTCCTGCTCGGCCTGGGGCTGGCGTTCGGGGCAACCGGGCTGTGCATCTTCCTGTGGTCGTTGCGGTCAGGCCAATACGATGATCTCGACGGCGCGGCGAACCGCATCCTGTTCGACGACGAGTGACCGGACCTACCGCGTGAGGTAGTCCAGCATCGTCAGGCCGAACAGGATGGCGACCCAGAAGAAGCCCAGCACCGAGAACAGCCGAACGATCGGCTGATGGCGCAGCATCTCCATCGAGAAGATGATGACGATGCCGACCATCAGCCCCATGCAGGCCAACTCGAGTTCCCACCAGCGCGGCGCCAGCACGCCGACCGCCGAGATGACGCAGAGCAGGGCCATCAGCGCGACCCAGATCAGGGCCGGCGTGCGCAGCTGGGCGCGCAGTTCCTCGTCCAGGCGCATCATCGGTTCAGCACGTAGAGCGTGGGATAGACGACGATCCAGATCAGGTCGATGAAGTGCCAGTAGAGCCCGGTGATGACGATGCGGTTGGAATGGCGGCTGAGGAAGCCGGGCTTGCCCGCCATGTGCGCCATAACCAGCATCAGGCCGATGCCGATGGTCAGATGCACCGCGTGCAGGCTGGTGATGATGTAGTAGAGGTCGACGAACAGCCGGCTTGCCGGATCGGCGGCCGTCGCGAACGGCCGCCCCGGCAGGAAGGGCATCATGTGCTCGACATAGTCGCGGTAGTATTCGTAGCCCTTCAGGCACAGGAACACGGCGCCGAGTGCGGCGGTGATGTGCATGCAGCGCACCATCGGCCGCTGACGCCCCATGCGGGACAGTGCGATCGCCGCCGACATGAAGAAGCTGGAGGTGATCAGCACCGCGGTGTTGAGGCCACCGATCCACATCTTGAGGTGCAGCGCCGCGGCGGTGACGGCCTGCGGGTGCAGGATGCGCAGGATCAGCGCCGAGACGAACAGCGTCGAGAACAGCAGGAGTTCGGTCACCAGGAACACCCACATGCCAAGCTCGCTGGTCTCCAGCTGCTGGCGGGCACTGGCGAAATGGTGCTGAACCTCGATGCCGACGCTCTCGCTCATTGCTTCAGGCCTCGGGGATCTTGTTGCGGTAGTCGTACGGCTCGAAGTCCACGATCGGCACGGTGTCGAAATTGTGCGGCGGCGGCGGGGACGGGACGGTCCATTCCAGCCCCTTGGCGTCCCAGGGATTGTCCGGCGCGCGCGCGCCGTAGCGCAGCGACCACAGCAGATAGCCCAGCGGGAACAGGTAGGCGGCGGCCAGGATGGTGGCGCCTGCCGAGGAGAGGATGTTGAGGAACTGGAACTGCGGCGGGTAGACGTGATAGCGCCGCGGCATGCCGAGATAGCCGAGCAGGAACTGCGGCAGGAAGGTCATGTTGAACCCGAAGAACATGAACAGCGCCGAGACGCGGCCCCAGAATTCCGGATAGAGGCGGCCGGTGATCTTGGGCCACCAGAAATGGATGCCGCCCAGGAAGGCCAGCACCGTCGCCCCCACCATGATGTAGTGGAAATGCGCCACGACGAAGTAGGTGTCGTGCAGATGGGCGTCGACGCCGAGCGAGGCCAGGAACAGCCCGGTGATGCCGCCGACCACGAACAGGCCGATCCAGCCCATCGCGTAGAGCATCGGCGTGTCGAGGCTGATCTCGCCTTTGTGGATCGTCGCCGCCCAGTTGTAGACCTTGATCGCCGACGGCACCGCGACCGCGAAGCTCAGCAGCGAGAACGACATCGCGGAATACTCGCTGATGCCATTGAAGAACATGTGGTGGCCCCAGACGAAGAAGCCGATGGCAGCGATGCCCATGCTGGAATAGGCGATGAAGCGGTAGCCGAACACCCGCTTGCGCGAGAAGCAGGAGATCAGCTCGCTCATGACCCCCATGCCGGGCAGCACCATCACGTAGACGACGGGGTGCGAGTAGAACCAGAACAGGTGCTGGAACATCACCGGGTCGCCGCCGGCCGCTGGATTGAAAACGCCGATCCCCAGGGCGCGTTCATAGAACAGCATTACCAGCGCCATGGTCAGCACCGGTGTCGCCAGCACCAGGATCAGGCTGGTGGCATACAGCGCCCAGACGAACAGCGGCATGCGGAACCAGGTCATGCCCGGCGCGCGCATCGTGTGCACGGTGGTGATGAAGTTCACCCCGGTGAGGATGGAGGAGAATCCCACCACGATGATGCCCATCACGGCCGGCACGACGTAGCCGTTGGCGTAGATCGTGCTGAGCGGCGTGTAGAACGTCCAGCCGGTATCGACACCGCCCACGACCATGGTGAACAGCGTGAACAGCGATGCCGCCATGAACACGTACCAGCTCAACAGGTTGAGCTTGGGAAAGGCGACGTCCTTCGCGCCGATCATCAGCGGCAGCAGGAAGTTGCCGAGCGTGTTGGGGATCGACGGGACCAGGAAGAACCACACCATGATCACGCCATGCAGCGTGAACAGCTTGTTGTAGGTGTCGTTGGTGAAGATCGAGCCGTTGGGCACGATCAACGCCAGCCGGATCAGCCCGGCCGCGATGGCGCCGAGCACGAAGAAGCCGGTGATCGAGATCAGGTACAGCACGCCGATGCGCTTGTGATCGGTGGTCAGCAGCCAGGAACGGATGGTCTGGCCATCGTTCAGGTAGGTGTCCGGCCGTGCCAGGGTGGCGCGCGGCGGGCTGGGGTCGCGCAGCGCGATGTCGCTCGGGCTCATGGCCGCTTCTCCTGCTGTGCCACGGTTGCGGGGGCGGGGCCGGGGGCGGTGCGCTGTGCGGCCAGCCAGCGCGCGTAGTCGGCCGGCTTCATCACGTACAGCGTGCCCGCCATCTTGGAGTGATCGGTGCCGCAGAATTCCGAGCAGAACAGCAGGTACTCGCCGACCTTGTCGGCCTTGAACCACAGCTCGGTCCAGCGCCCCGGGATGGCGTCCATCTGGATGCGCAGGGCGGGAATATAGAGTGCGTGGATAACATCCTGCGAGGTCAGGTTGATGCGCACCGCTTGGCCTTCGGGCACATGCAGGTCGTTGATCTCCGCCTGGCCGCCGGGATGCTGGAATTTCCACATCCACATCCGCCCGACCGCCTCGATCGGCAGCGCGTTCGGCGGCGGATGCATCTCGCGGTCGTAGATCCGCGCCGCCCAGACGAAGAAGATCAGCGACAGGAAGAACGGGATCAGCATCCAGCTGAGTTCGATGCGGAGATTGCGTGCTTCCCGATGGGTGCGATCCGCGTTGCTGCCGACGCGGTACTTCGCCGCGCAATAGGTCATGAACACAAAGATCGGCAGCGTCAGCACCACCAGAAGGGCGGTGAAGGCGATGATCACGTGGTCCACTTCGACGGCATTGGCCGAGGCCGCGGTCGGCCAGAGATCGAACGGCGAGGGCGTACTCATGGCGGCTGATCCAGGCTGCGGCCGATAACCAGCGTCATGGCGCGCGCGATCGGGATGTGGGCGCGCGTGTGCGCCGCATCGTTCCAGGCGTAGCCGTCCAGCACATGCCGCTCGCGCGCCTGCTCGCGGCGCAGATCGGCCACCGGATCGGTCTGCAGATGCGGGGCGGGCACGACGGGACGGCTCAGTTGCTGGGCGGTCAGTCCGACGGATTGCTGGTGGTCCCAGCCACCGAACAGCGCGATCAACAGGAATACCACGCCGATCATCGCGGCCGCCGTGCCGCCCATCACCGCCAGGATGATGCCGAGGCCGCCGGCGTTGAGGTCCTTCACCTCGTAGCCGTCTTCCAACGCGGCCGCGCTGGGCCCGACGCCGGGCCCATCGCTGACCGGGGCGGGTCCGGTGGGGCCGGAGAACCATCGCCGCACGGTGTCGCGCAGGGTCATCTCAGGCCACGCTCTCGCGGTAGGCGGAGGCGGAGGCCAGCAGCCACCACGGCACGCCGATGCCGATGCCGCCCAGTCCCAGCAGCATGAGCAGGTCGATGCAGGCCAGCGCCGCGTCCTGATGGAAGGCGGGTGCGACGAGCCACAGCGCCTCGGCGGCGTGCGCCAGCAGCACCAGGATCGCCGCCGCAGGCAACGCCCGCATGCGCAGCGTAAAGGGCAGTGTCGCGACCGCGACGGGGGCGGCGAAGCCCAACAGCAGCGCCAGCCAGCCGAACAGCGCGCCGGCACCAGCGTCACGGGTCAAATACCATGCCGCCTCGGCCGGCAGGTCGGCCGACCACACCACGAGGTATTGCAGGAAATGCAGCCCGAGCCACGCCGCACTCGCTGTCGCCAGCAGCGAGGCTGCCTGGCGGGGCAGCGGCGCGCCCGCCGCCCAGGCCATCAGGATCACGCCGGCCGTCGCGGCGGCGGCCTGGGATGCCATCAGCAGCACGCCGAACGTCCCGGAATGGAAGGTCGGATCGAGCGACATCGTCCAGTCGATCGCGGCAAGCGTGCCGACGAGGGCAAAGACGAACAGCGCGAGCAGCGCGCTGCCGCGCCGCAGCGGCGCCCGTCCGCCTGGGGCGGCGAGCAGCGCCAGCAGCACCAGCAGGAGCAGATACGCGATGGCGCGCGCCACGAAGACGCCAGGCTGCAGCCATGCCTGGCCGAAGGGCGCGCCCGGGCCGTGGCCGTGCGTCCAGGCATAGACCCCGTGCAGCCCGAACAGCACCGGCAGGAACAGCAGCGCGGCCAGCGGCATGGTGAGAGCGAGCGGACGGAACAGCGGGGCCAGCAGCCGGGCGCCGCGTCCATCGCCCACCGCGAGGACCAGCAGGACCAGCACGGCGCCGATGGGCAGCGCCGCCCAGAACAGCCACGCCGCAAGGTAGGACGGCATCAGCGGCAGGCCGGCGGCGAGGGCCCATAGCGCCGCCACCGCGATGGCCGCGACGCCCAGCAGGAAGGGTGCGAGCCGGCGCCGGTTCATGACCCGCCGCCCGGCTGCGCGAGCGCCGCGAGATCCTGCTTGTCGAGCAGTGCTGCCGGGGCTGCCGTGCCCATCTGCAAGGCGCGGATATAGGCGATGATCGCCCAGCGATCGGCCGGCGCCACACGGTCGGCGTAGCTGTACATCTTGCCGTGACCGTTGGTGATCACGTCGTAGAGGTCACTCGCCTTCGCGGCGATCAGCTTGTCGCCATAGAGCGGCGGCGGGCGCGGGAAGCCGCGCTGCACGATCATTCCCAGGCCGTCGCCCGACAGGCCGTGGCAGGGCGTGCAGTTGATGTCGAACTGCTGCTGTCCACGGTCCAGCATGGCGGCGTCGATGCGCGCGGGCTGCGGCACGGCGGCCCCCGGCGTGCCGTGCGCCACGGTCCCGGGCGGTGCGTCCCGCATGACGGTACCGTTGGCGAAGAAACTGTTGCGATCCCAGGTCTGATCCTTGGCCTGATCCGACATGTTGGCCTTGCCGCATCCCGCAAGCAGGGCGGCTGGCAGGACGACGGCCGACATGAGCAGAACACCCCGCCTCATCGCGGCACGCGCTGGATGCTGACCGGCCCCGGCCTCAGGGCCTGGAGAAACGCCGCCACGGCCTCGGCATCGAAACGCTCGTCCAGCGCCTCGATCGTCATGACGTAGCGGTCGGCGCTGACGCGGTCGAACCCGTCGATGTTGAAGGCGGGGTGATTGAGCCTGGGCAGTCGGCAGAGGAAAAGCATGCCCAGCGTCGCCGCCACCGCGCCGGCCAGCATGCCGAAGGAGATGCTGGGGATGACGTAGTAGGGCCAGCTGAAGGCCGGCCGGTTGCCGATGATGAAAGGGTATCCGACCATGGTCGCATAGACCGACATGCCGAAGAAGCCGAGGGCGCCGGCCGCCGCGACGGCGATGCTGACGGGACCCAGCACGCCGCGCCGCACGCCTGCCGCCTCGGCCAGGCCAAGGATCGGCACCGGCGTGTAGACGTCGATCCGCCCGAAGCCCTCGCGGCGTGCCGCCACGACCGCCTGCGTCACCTGCGGCTCGGTTGCGAAGGTGGCGGCGATGCCGAACAGCTTGGGCGCGGTCTCGGTCATGCGGCGGGCATCTCCCGCGCGGTGACGCGCCGCATCTCCACCACCGAGATCGCCGGCAGATAGCGCAGGAACAGCAGCAGGAGCATCGCGAACAGGCCGATGCTGCCGAGGAAGGTGCCGACGGCGATGGCGGTGGTGGTGTAGAAGTGGATCGCCGAGGGCATGAAGTCGTGGTGCAGCGTCACCACGATGATCATGAAGCGGTCCATCCACATGCCGACCAGGACCAGGAATGCGATCAGCGCCAGTGCGGTGCCGTTGCGGCGCAGGCGTGCGAACCACAGCAGGTGGATCGGCAGCAGCGCGCAGGCGACGATCAGCCAGAAGCTCCAGGCGTAAATGCCGGTGGTGCGCGCCGCCATCACGGTCAGATCGAAACGGTCGCCGCCATAGGCCGAGGTGAAGAAGTCGATCATGTAGCAATAGGTCGTGGCCAGACCGGCACCCAGCAGCATCCAGCCGAGCAGGGCCAGATGGCGTTGCTCGATCAGCATCGGCAGGTCGAAGACGTAGCGGACGAGCACCGTCACCAGCGCCATCCCGGCGATGCCGGAAAACACCGCGCCGGCGAGGAAGAACACCGGCAGCAGCGTGTCGTGCCAGCCCGGCTCGACGGTGCCGGCGAACATCACCGCGGCCCCCGACTGCAGCGAGAACACCAGCACGATGCCGAACATCGCCTGCAGCCGCTGCGCCTGCGTCCAGCGTTCCCAGTGCAGCGCCGAGCCGCGCCAGCCCAGCGCGGCCACGGCATAGATGCGCGGCCGCCACCAGCCATCGGCGCGATCGCGCAGCACCGCCATGTCGGGCAGCATGCCGATGAGCCAGAAGCTGCCGGCGATGCCGAGATAGGCGATGATGGCCACAGCGTCCCACACCAGCGGGCTGCGGAACTGCGGCCACAGCAACAGCGTGTTCGGGTAGGGCAGCGTCCAGTAGAAGAACCAGGGCCGACCGAGATGGATAATCGGGTAGATCGCCGCGGCGGCGGCGGCGAACAGCGACACCGTCTCGCCCAGTCGGTTCAGCGCGCCGCGTGCCGGCTGGTTGGCCAGCAGCAGCCAGGCGCTGACGATCAGTCCGCCACTGGCGATGCCGATCCACCAGTCGTAGCTGATGATGTCGAGCGCCCAGGTGACGGGGATGTTGTTGCCCCAGACTCCGACGCCGTTCAGCAGCAGCATGATCAGGCAGAGAACGAGGACCCCGACCAGTGCCGCCGCCGCGAGGAAGGCCATCAGCCAGCGCCGCTGCCAGGGATGGCCGAGGGTGACGTCGGCGACGCGCGCGCCGATTGCGGCCGATGCCGCCGGACCCGCGGCGATGCTGCGCCCCGACACCGCTCAGCTCTTCACGGGTTCGGCGGCCGGTGCGGCGGGCGCACGCTCGGCGAGGTAGGTGGTGTGCGGGCGCGTGTTCAACTCGGCCAGCAGCGCATAATTGCGCGGATCGCGCTTGGCGGCCGTGACCGCGCTGGCGGCCTGCGCCATGTCACCGAAGCTGATCGCGCGCGCCGGGCAGGCCTGCTGGCAGGCGGTCTGCACCGACCCGTCGGGGATCGGCTGGTTGGTCTTGTCCGAGGTGATGCGCGCCGCGGCGATGCGCTGCACGCAGTAGGTGCATTTTTCCATCACCCCGCGCGAGCGCACGGTGACTTCGGGGTTGCGCTGCGCCTCGATCGTCGGCGGCGCGTCCCCGCTGTAGTCGAGGTAGTTGAAGCGCCGCACCTTGTAGGGGCAGTAGCCGGAGCAGGCACGGGTGCCGATGCAGCGGTTGTAGACCATGAGGTTCAGGCCCTCGTGATCGTGCAGCGTTGCCTCCACCGGGCACCCCACTTCGCAGGGGGCGTCCTCGCACTGCATGCAGGGGACCGGCATGAAATGCGTGCGCGGGTCATCGGGCGGCCCGGCGTAGTAGCGGTCGATGCGCAGCCAGTGCATGTCGCGCCCGACGACGACCTGGTCGCGGCCGACCACGGGGATGTTGTTCTCGGCCTGGCATGCAACCACGCAGGCGTTGCAGCCGATGCAGGCATCAAGGTCGATCGCCATGCCCCAGGACCGACCGTCGGTTGCCAGCTTCGGATAGAAGCTGGGCTGCGCCGCGGCCGCCGAGTCGCCTGCCGGTTCGGCGCCGATGGGCTGCACGCGAACCAGGCCGGTGCCGTCGATGGCGTGGTGTTCCTGCGTCGTCGCCAGCGTCACATGGCCGCCGGTGCGGTGCAGGGTGGCGCCCGGCACCTCCCATACCGCCGGATGCTGTTGCAGCACGTAGGCGTCGAAGCCGAGGCCCTCGGCCACCGCGCCGCCGGCGGTGCGGCCATAGCCCAGCGTCACCGTTGCCGCATCGTCGGCCTGCCCCGGCAGCACCCAGACCGGGCCGGTGACGCGGCGCCCCTGGGTGGCGAGCGTGGCGATGTCGCCGTTCGCCAGATGCTCCCGCGCCGCGAGCCCGGGACCGATGGCGATGATGTTTTCCCAGGTCACCTTGGTCAGCGGCTTGGGCAGTTCCTGCAGCCATCCGTTGTTGGCGACGCTGCCGTCCCAGACGGTCGGATCGGGCCGCAGCAGCACGCGCAGGCCGGATTGGGCCGCGGTCGGCTGGGCGGCGGTCGGCTGGGCGGCGGTCGGCTGGGCAGCGGTCGGCTGGGCAGCGGCGGGCGCCTGAGCCGCGGGCGGCGCAGCAGGGGCCACGGCAGTCACCGACGCCGGTGCGAAGGCGGTGTCGGCGACGAAACCGGCAAGCAGCGCCTGCTGCCACCGTGCGTCGTCGTGGTCCTGCCAGGCGGTGCGCAGGAGGGTCAGGCCGTCGCGCGGCTTCGCCTCGTTCAGCAGCGAGAGATCTCGGCGACCGAGCGGCCGTCATAAAGCGGCATGATCGTCGGCTGCATCAGCGTCACCGTGCCGTCCAGCGCGCGTGGATCGCCCCAGCTTTCCAGCGGGTGCAGCAGCGGCAGGTGCCAGTCCGAGCGCAGCGCCGTCTCATCGCCATGCAGGCCGGCATGGACCTTGAGTGGCACGCGCGTCAGTGCCTCGGCGAAGCCCGGCACGGTGTAGGCCGGGTTGGTGTCCAGCATCACCAGCGTCTGAACCCGGCCCGCCTGCATGTCGGCCAGAAGCGGACCGATCCCCGCCGTCTGGGCGAGTGCCGGCTGGGTGTAGAACACCGTGCGGCCGGTATGGCCGAGCATGTCGTTCAGCCGGTGCACGGCGGACTGCACCGCCGGCGGTTGCCAGGCGCCGACGGTGACGATGCCGGCGCCGCCGGCGTCGTGCAGCGCCTTTCCAGCCCGCCGCATCCAGATCGCGTCGGGCGTGTTCGCTTCCAGCGAGTCGCCGCGGACGATCCGCGCCAGCCCATCCACCAGCGCGGCCATGTCGGCGGCCGGCACCACGGCGGGGTAGTCGGCCTTGGCGCTGGTCAGGCCCGGGGCTCGCGGCGGCGCTGTGCAGCGCCAGCAGCCGGCCGTCGTCGGCCGCCTTGGCGCGCGCCTCGGCCCAGGCCCGCGCGGTGCCGGCCTGCTGTGGCCCGTTGTCCAGAAAACCGCCGTCGATGGCGACGACCACCTGCGCCTGATCGAAGCGCCAGCGCGGCTCGAGCGGCGCGCCGAACGCGAGGCGCGTGCCCTGATAGACGGCGTCGCGCCCGAGCGGCGCGTAGCTGTGCCACTGCATCTCGGGAAACGCGTTCTGCATCGCCGCGATCTGCGCCAGCACCGAGGGCGCGCTGATCGGGCCGGTCAGCAGCCGAATCCCCGCTCCGCCGCGCGCGTGCAGCGCCGTCATCTGGTCGCGCAGCGCCGTCTGGGCAGTCGGCCAGTCGCTGATGCGGTCGTGCTTACGCACCGCCTGCGAGCGATCCGGGTCGTAGAGCCCGAGCACCGATGCCTGGCCGAAGATGTCCGTGCCGCCGCGGCTGAAGGGATGGTCGGGATTGCCCTCGACCTTGATAGGGCGGCCGTTGGTGGTGGTGACCCACGCACCGTTCGCCAGCCCGTCCTGCACCACGGCCGAGCTGTAGGTCATCAGCGCCGAGGCCGTGACGTTGGTGGGCTGGCGGACGTAGGGCACGATCCGGCCGTGGTCGTCGGTGGCTTCCTTCGGCGGGCTGCAGCCGGCGAGGCCGCTCAGCGCCATCGAGGCCGCGAACAGCGACAGGAACCGCCGGCGACTGCCGCTGCGCGGCGCACCGGCGTCGAGCGTCGGAAACTCGGAGCGCAGCCGACGGCGGAATTCGGCCTGGTCGGCAGCCTCGTTCAGGCTGCGCCACATGGCCGGCCGCGCATCGGGATCGGGTGGGTGCTGCGTCATCGGTGACAGATCGCGCAGTCGGTCAGCCGCGGGCCGGCCATGATGTGATACGCCACCATCAGCTTGCGGCCGATCGCCGCCTGATCCGCGGGCGGCGTCCATTCCATGTTCCAGACCTGCTTGGCCGGACGCAGCGCGGCTGCGGGATTGCGGTGGCAGGACAGGCAGAAGCCCATGGTGAAGGCGTGCGCCCGCCAGGTGAGCTGCATTGTCGTCACCGGGCCGTGGCAGCTGGAGCAGCCGATGCCCTTGGCGACATGGATCGCGTGGTTGAAATACACATAGTCGGGCAGCTGGTTGACGCGCTTCCAGTCGAGCGGCTGGTTGTCGGCGAAACTGGCGCGCACCGGCGCCAGCATCGGCGCCTTGGTCCAGATCTGCGAATGGCAGGTCATGCAGGTATGGGTGGGCGGCATGCCGGCCGAAGCCTGCGTCGTCACCGTGGTGTGGCAGTAGCGGCAGTCGATGCCGAGCTCACCCACATGGTGCTTGTGGCTGAACGGCACCGGCTGATCGAGCGCCGTCCCGACGCCGGTCGCATAGCTGGAATTGGGCAATGCGCCGACGAGGAGGAAGAAGCCGACGATGCAGGCCATGATGCCGAACACCGTGAGCCGCAGATACGCGTCCGCCGCCGGCGTGAACAGCTGGCGCGCACCCGTTCGGGGCCCATCCGTCGCGGCGCCGGCGGGCTCGCCGTCCGGGGCTGGCGGGGCGTTACGATCCTGTTCTGTCTCCACGCCGCAGTCCCGCATGCTTCGGGGTGGGCGCGCGATGCTGGGGAACAATGATGCAGATCATACATTGAGGTAACCGCGTGCGCCGGCGCATCCGGTGCCGGCGGCTCTGCCGAAAGCAAGGGGGCAGACGGGATGGATCACGCCGCAACGCTGCGCGAAATGCCCCGGTCGGTGCCGCCGCCGCGCCCGACCGACGCGCTGGCGGCGAGACTTTCCAGATACTTGGCGCTGACCGACGACGAATACGCCTTCATCGCCCGGCTGCACGGCGCCACCCAGCGGGTTGCGCGCCGCCGCGACCTTGTGCGCGAAGGGCAGGCGCATGGCGGGGTGAACATCCTGTGCAGCGGCCTTGTCGCAAGATACCGTGTACTGCCGGATGGTCGCCGCCAGGTGCTGCAGTTCGGCGTCCCGGGCGACCTGATCGGCTTTCCCGCCAGCCTGTTTCCGCGTGCAACGGCTTCGGCCTGCTGCCTGACGGACACCGTCGTAGCGCCGGTGCCGCTCGAGGCGCTGACCACGCTTTTCATGCGGTTCCCCCGGCTTGGCGCGGCACTGTATTGGAGCGCCGCGCGCGAGGCCGCGATCTGTGCCGAGCGGCTGGTCGCTGTCGGCCGGCGGGGCGCGGAGGAGCGGGTCGCGTATTTCTTCCTGGAACTGCTGGCGCTGCACGGCATCGGCCGTGTGGGGGACGGCGCGTGTTTCTGCTTTCCGATCACCCAGGAACTGGTCGCCGACGCCGTCGGGCTGAGCACCCCGCATGTCAACCGCACCCTGCGCAAGCTGCGCCAGGACCGGCTGCTGGCGCTGGACGGCAACCGGGTTCAGGTGCTGGACATCGATGGGCTGATCATGATGGCGAGCTTCGACCCCAGGCATCTGGCGCTGGGCCCGATTCCGGGACTGTGAGGCGCGCAGCGGCCGGGTGCAGCGCCTGTTCTTCCTGCCACATCGCGCGCAGCAGCATCATGGCGGCGATGGCGCCCATCATCCCGCCGCCGAACCAGATGACGAAGCCGCCGATCTGCTGATCGGTCTGCGCGTCGATGGCGGGATAAAGCCGTCCGCACAGGTCGTAGTAGGGGTACAGCACGCCATCCGCGAAGCCGATGGCCGCGCCCAGCATGATCTGCGGAAACTGCGTGGCGAACACCAGCAGCAGCCGAAGGCTGCGCGGCAGCCGGGCGGGCGGCCCCGGCCGCGGATCGAGCACCAGCATCCAGAACAGCAGACCGTCCGCCACCATGCTCCAGTTCATGATCGCATAGAGCCGCGGATCGAGCATGGTGCGGAACAGCACCGGCGGGATCAGCGAGAGCACGATCAGGCCGACGAAAAGCCCGCCAGCGATCAGCGGCTGCTGCACGCGCGCGATCGCCCGATCGAGCGCCGGCGCGGCGCACAGGCGCCGCAGCGGGGCGGGCAGGCCGCGCGCCAGCGTGGCGCCGGGCCAGCCGAGCGCGATCAGGAACGGCCCGAGATGGTGGGTGACCAGGTGCTGCACGCGGGTCAGCGTGAACATGTGCTGCGCGAGATAATCGAAGCGGGTCTGCAGCACCGCGTAGGTGAGCGCGACACCCGCCAGGAAGCAGAGGCGGCGTGCGTTCGACGGACGCGCCGCCCGCGGGCTGCGCAGGAGGCCGCGGCCATACAGCCATAGTGCCAATACGGCCGCCAGGTATTCCGGCCAGGAGAAATCCCACGGCGCCCAGGCCGGCAGCCGTGCCGGATACCCGAGGCACAGCCAGTCGAGGGCGATGCCGCCTGCCAGCACCAGCGCCAGGGCAGGCGGCACATCGGCGTCGCTTCGGCGCTGCGCGGGCGGCGTCGCTCGTTTGGCGGTCATCCCCCCACCCTATGGCAGGCGCGTGCGCTGCGGGGGATGGCGCCGATCACAAATTGGTTGAGCCTTGCCGACCGTTTCGTTCGATCCCACCCGGATGCCGTCGGAACGCCGACCGCCATTCGGCGTTGGCGACGCATGAAGCCAGCTTCGGACCACTACGACATCATCGTCATCGGCAGCGGCCCGGGCGGCGCCTCGCTCGCGCATCGCCTCGCGCCCACCGGCAAGCGCATCCTGATGCTGGAACGCGGCGACTACCTGCCGCGCTCCCGCCGGAACTGGGATGCCAAGGCGGTGTTCGTGGACGGCATCTATCAGGCGCCCGAGACCTGGTACGGCAGCGGGGGCCGGACCTTCCATCCCGGGCTGCATTACTTCGTAGGCGGCAACTCCAAGGTCTACGGCGCAGCGCTGCTGCGGCTGCGCGAGCGGGACTTCGGCGAGGTGCGCCACCATAATGGCGTCTCGCCTGCCTGGCCGCTCGGGTATGACGTGTTCGAGCCGTATTACACGCAGGCCGAGGCGCTGTATCATGTACACGGCCAGCGCGGCGAGGACCCAACCGAGCCGTGGTGCAGCGCGCCCTATGCCTACCCGCCCGTGCAGCACGAACCGCGCATCGAGCAACTGGCCGGCAACCTGCGCAGCGAGGGGTTGCGGCCGTTCCATCTGCCGCTGGGGATCAAGCTCGACCAGAATGCGGATGGCACCGCGACCACCTACAGCCCCTGCATCCGTTGCGATGCGTTCGACGGCTTTCCCTGTGCCGTCAACGCAAAAGCCGACGCGCAGGTGATCTGCATCGATCCGACGCGGGCGGCGCACGACACCTTCACACTGCTGACCAATGCGTATGTCACGCGCCTGGAAACCGACGAGGCGGGCCGCAGCGTCGGCCGTGTCCACGTGATCCGCGACAACCAGTTCGAGCAGTATTCGGCGGACCTCGTCGTAGTGGCATGCGGGGCACTGAGCTCCGCGCTCCTGCTGCTGCGCTCGGCGAGCGAGGCGCATCCGCGCGGACTGGCGAACGGCTCCGATCAGGTCGGCCGCAACTACATGCGCCACGACATGTCCGTGGTGATGGCATTGCTGAAGGAGCCGAACCGCACCGTCTTCCAGAAGACTCTGGCGCTGAGCGATTTCTATTTCGGCGCCAAGGACTGGGACTACCCGCTGGGGCTGATCCAGATGTGCGCGACGTCGCATGGCGAGCAGATCCGCGGCGAGGCGGTGCCAGGCTTCCTGGCCTGGCTTCCGGAGATGCCGTTCGAGAAGATGGCCGAGCACTCCATCGACTTCTGGCTGCAGAGCGAGGATCTGCCGCGGCCCGAGAACCGCATCCGCTACGACGGCGACCGCGTTGTACTCGAGCTCGACGAAACGGCCGGCGAAGCGGCCCGGCGCCTGCGTGCCCGCCTGGAAGGGTTGCTGGAGCCGCTGGGCGCCTGGCCGCGGCTGATCGAGCGCCGCCTGTATCTGGGCAAGGACATCCCGATCGGCGGCACCGCGCATCAGGCCGGCACCTGCCGCTTCGGCACCGATCCGGGAAGCTCGGTCCTCGATCTCGATTGCAAGGCGCACGAGATCGACAACCTTTATGTCGTCGATGCAGGTTTCTTTCCTTCGATCGGGGCGGTCAATCCGACGCTGACAATCATCGCCAATGCGCTGCGCGTGGCCGATCGTATCAAGCAGAGGCTGTGCGGATGACACCCGCCGCCAGCGGCGGTGCGGGGCAGGTCCGGCGCATCAGCCGCGTGGTGTCCGACATCGCGAGGGCGACCGCGTTCTACCGGGAGGCGCTGGGATTTCGCGAATTGACGCGCGAGCCGTTGGATGCGGCGACGCTGACGGCGCTGGGCCTGGACGACAACCGCGCGGAGATGGCGGTCATGCGGCTGGGGCTGCAGGAGATCGCGCTGGTGCGCTTCGCCGCGGCTGGCCGCCCCTATCCGGCCGACAGCCGGAGCGACGATCTGTGGTTCCAGCACCTCGCCATCGTGGTGGGCGACATGGAGTCGGGCTACGCGCGGCTGTGCAGGCATGCGGGGTGGCGGCCGATCAGCCTGGGTGGCCCGCAGACGCTGCCGCCGGAAAACGGCGGTGTCCAGGCCTTCAAGTTTCGCGATCCGGATGGCCATCCGCTGGAGCTGATCCGGTTTCCGCGCCGGCCGGACCGACATGGTCCCGAATGGCCGTTTCTTGGCATCGACCACAGCGCCCTGGCGGTAGCGGCGACCGGGCGGAGCGTTGGTTTCTACGCCGGCCTGGGTCTGCATGTCGAAAAGCGTTCCTTGAACGTCGGCTCGGCGCAGGCGCGGCTGGATGGTCTGCCCGAGGCATTGGTGGAAGTGACCAGCCTGCGTCCCGCCGCGTCGGGCGGAGCGGGCCTGGAGCTTCTGGCCTATCGGCCTCCCGGCCGACCGGCGGGACCATGCCGGCCCAACGATGCGGCGACCGACTGGACCACGCTGGCCGTCGGACCCGGCGACGCTGCCTTGCCGCGCACGGTGCGCGATCCTGACGGCCATCTTCTGTTGCTGGTCAATCAGGGAGAAGGCGGCGGCGGCGCCACCGGGCTGCCCGCCTGAGCGCCGATGACGTGTGTCGAGGCGAGCGGGTGCTGCAGCGCCCGACTGACCGGCAGCGTGCGCGGTGCCAGCATGATCAGCCCGAGGCCGCCGACCAGGCCGAAATTCTTGAGGAATTCCCAGAAGTGCTGGAGGCCCTCGCCCTCACGGAAGTGCCAGAAATCGGGGAAGCGCCAGAACTGATGGAACAGGATCGCCGTCACCACGCAAAAGCCCGCCAGGATGAAGGCCGCGAGCCGGTCGTGCCATCCGGTCACGATGCAGGCCGGCGTTACCACTTCCACGATGATGGAGGCGGCGAGCATGGCGGGCTTGAATGGCAGGCTGCCGGCCTGCTTCACCGCCGACTGCCAGTTGACGATCTTGTCGAGGGCGCTGAAGGGAAACAGCACGACGAGGCAGATGCGCAGCAGCAACGGTGCCAGCGCATTGATCAGCGACATTGCCATCGTCCCGCCCGTTGTTCCGCCGCGCGCGTTCTTCCGCTGCGCGCCGAGGGAACGCCGACGGCGCCGCAAAGTTCAGTCCCGCATCACGCCGCCGATGGAGAGACGCCATGACCAGCGATGCCGGCCCGCGACCCGCCCTGCACTACTGGCATCTGTGGGTGGATGCCGAGGGGGTCAGTCACCAGACACGCTGCGCGCTGACCGCCTTCGAACTCGCCCAGGTCGGGAACGCCGCGCCGCAATGGAACAACAAGCAGCCGCGTACCGATGCGACCGTCGTCTATACCGTGCAGCCCGTCGGCTGGGTCGGCGACTGGCACGAGAACCCCGCGCCGCAATGGATCGTGGTGCTTTCGGGACGGTGGTGGATCGAGGCGATGGACGGCACGGTCGTCGAGCAGGGGCCCGGCGATTTCTCCCTGGGCGAGGACCAGGGCTGCATCGAGAAGGCAGGGCGCAAGGGTCACCGTTCGGGCACGATCGGCGAGGAGCCCGCGGTACCTGATGACCGTGCAGCTGCACGTTCCGCCGATCCATGAGGCCTGCCACTTCACGTGAGCCGGCCCGGTGCGGCGCGGCCGTGACGGCGTCGCGTCAGATCTTCAGGCGCCGGGCCAGCAGATGCGCGGCGACGGCGACCCCGGCGAACGCGGCCGCCCATGCGGCCGTGCGGTGGCGGCTCGTGAACACCTCCCAGCTGCCGCTGCGGGCCTGCGCGTCGAAGCGGCCATGCGCGCCGAAGGCGCCCGGCACGGGATCGACGAGATTGCCCGGCGCGTCCGCATCCGACGGTGTGTCGGTGAGCTGGCCGGTGTACCCCGATTTGGCGAGATAGCGGTCGATCAGGCCAGGGGCGATGCGATTGGCCAGGATCGCCTTGACCGTGGGGAAGCCCACCCAGATCTGCCGGCGCGGATGGAACGCGCCGAAATAGATGGCGCGGGCGGCGACCTCCGGCTGGTAGACCGGGGGCACCGGCTGCGCCTTGACGCCCATCTTGTTGCGCGCCCAGTCGAATTGCGGCGTGTTGACCGCTGGCAGATCGACCTCGGTCAGGGTTACTGCGATGCCGTCGTGATAGAGCTCCGAGCGCAGCGAGTTGATGAAGCCGCGAATGGCGAACTTCGCGCCGCAGTAGATCGATTGCAGCGGCACCGAGCGGTAGGCGAGGGCGGAGCCGACGCAGACGATGGCGCCGCGGTTGCGCGGGCGCATGTGCCGCAACGCCGCCATGGTGCCATGGACCTGACCGAGATAGGTCACCGCGGTGCCGCGCTGGAATTCCTCGGCGGTTAGCTTGTGCACCGGCGCAAACACGGTGGCCATCGCGACGTTGACCCAGACATCGATCGGACCGAGTTCGCTTTCCACGCGCTCGGCCGCGCGATCCACGGCGGCGGCATCGGCGACGTCGGTCGGGATCGGCAGCACGCGCACGCCGAAGCGGCGCAGTTCGGCGGCGGCGTGGTCCAGCCTGTCGCTGTCCCGCGACAGCAGGGCCAGATCGCAGCCGTTCCGTGCAAATTCGGTGGCCGTGGCGCGGCCGACGCCGGCGCCAGCCCCCGTGATGACGGCGATCCTGTTCATCTGCGCCCCTTGGTGTGACGGCTTGGTGTGACGGCCTCGTGCGATTGGCCGATGCGTGGCAGCACGTCGTGAACGACCCGGAAGGCAGGCGGTTGCGTTCATCAATGCGCCGCCTGGCACTTTTCCGCGCAACCAAGACCCTGGCCGCAGATTAGCCGCGATAGGCGCCGGTATCCGTACGGTCGCGGACAATGGTGAAAGCGGAAAGGACCTCGTGTGGACAAAATCGGCATCGACCAGACACAGCGGGTGACACTGTTGGTGAACGGTGAGCAGCACGTGCTGGACGTTCCTGCCAACGTGACGCTGCTCGACCTGCTGCGCGAGCGGCTCGGCCTGACCGGGACGAAGAAGGGTTGCGACCTGGGGCAGTGCGGCGCCTGCACGGTGCTGCTGGACGGCAAACGGGTCAACGCGTGCCTCGTGCTGGCGGTGCGCGTCGAAGGTCGCGCGATCACCACGATCGAAGGCATCGCGCCGGACGGTGCGCTGCATCCGCTGCAGCAGGCCTTCATCGACCATGACGGCTTCCAGTGCGGCTACTGCACCCCGGGCCAGATCATGAGCGGCATTGCCCTGATCGCCGAGGGACGGGGCAAGGACGAAGCCGAGATCCGCAGGCACATGAGCGGCAATCTGTGCCGTTGCGGCGCCTACGCCAACATCATCGCGGCGATCCGCCAGGCAGCTGGAGGCATCTGACGTGCGAACATTCTCGATCGACCGCCCCACGAGTTTGGCGGAGGCGGCGCGGCTGGGTGCCGGGGACGCGATGTTCATCGCCGGCGGCACCGACCTTCTCCAGCTCATCAAGGAGGGCGTGCAGGCGCCACCGCAGTTGATCGACCTCGAAGCCGTGCTTGACGCCGAGATCACGGTGTCGCCGCGGTCCCTGCGCATCGGGGCAGGCGTGCGCATGGAGCAGGCAGCGACCAACCCCGACGTGGCGCATCTTGCGCCGGTCATCGCCGAGGCGCTGTTGGAAAGTGCCAGCCCGCAAGTGCGGAATCTGGCGACGATCGGCGGCAATCTTTTGCAGCGCACGCGCTGCGGATATTTTCGTGATGCCGGCGAGCCCCGGTGCAACAAGCGCCATCCCGGCGCGGGCTGTGCGGCCATCGGCGGCGAGAACCGTATCCATGCCGTCCTGGGCGCATCCGCGGCCTGCATCGCCACGCATCCGTCCGATCTGGCGGTGGCGCTGGTGGCGCTGGATGCCTCGTTGCACCTGATCGGACCCGGCGGCGAGCGCCGCATGGCGGTCGAGGCGCTGTATCGCAGCTGGGACGAGGCGCCGGATCGGGACACGACTCTCGGTGCAGGCGACATCATCGTGGCGGTGGAGGTACCGCTCGGACCGCTGTCGAAGCAGGCACGCTATCTGAAGACGCGCGATCGGGCATCGTTCGAATGGGCGCTGCTGTCGGCCGCGGTCGCATTGGAGATCGACGACGGCGTGGTGCGTGGCGCGCGCGTCGCGATGGGCGGCGTGGCGTCGAAGCCGTGGCGGATGCGCAACGTTGAGGGCGCGCTGATCGGCCGGCCGGCCGATGTGGCGCATTTCGCCACCGCGGCGGCGCTGGCCACGGAAGGGGCCGAGACGTGGGGAAAAAATGCGTTCAAGACCACGCTGATGCCCAAGTTCCTGACGCGGGCGCTGATGGTTGCAGGGGGTGCGGCATGAGCGTGATCGGACAGCCGGTTCCACGGCTCGACGGACCCGAGAAAGTAACCGGCCGCGCCCGGTATTCTGCGGATTTTCCTGTCGAGCGCATGGCATATGCAGCACTGGTGCAAAGCACCATCGCGCGCGGCCGGATGACCCGCATCGACACTGGGGACGCCGAGCGGGCGGCCGGCGTGCTGGCCGTGTTGTCGCACCGCAACGCGCCGCGTCTGGGTGAGATCTCGGAGACGCCGCCGGTGGACGCCCAGGCCGGCACGCCCGAGCGGCCGCTGCAGGACGACCGCATCCTGCACCAGGGGCAGCACATTGCCGTCGTGGTCGCCGAGACGCTGGAGCAGGCGCGTTGGGCGGCCGGATTGGTGCGGGTGGCATACGAGGCGGAACCTGCCGCGGCCGATATCACGCTGGCGGCGGAGCGCGCGCGGCCCGCCACCGAGCAGGAACTGGGTGCCAGGATCACGGACATGGAGCGCGGCGATGCGGACGCGGCGCTGGCGGCGTCCGCTGTCCGCATCGACAGCGTGTCGGTGCAGGAACGGCAGAACCACAATGCGATGGAGCTGCACGCCACCACCGCGGCCTGGGAGCGTGACGCGGAGGGCGACCGGCTGACGGTGTGGGACAAGACGCAATGGGTGCAGAACTGCGCCCGGCATGTGGGGGCCGCGTTCGGCCTGACGCCGGAGCGGGTGCATGTGATCGCCCCGTTCATTGGCGGCGCGTTCGGTTCCAGCCTGCGGGTCTGGCCGCATACCCTGATCGCCGCCATGGCGGCGAAGGTCGTGGGGCGCCCGGTCAAGCTGGTGCTGACGCGGCGGGAGTATTACGGCGGCACCGGTGCCCGGCCGTGGACACGGCAGCGCGTGCAACTCGGCGCCGGCCGTGATGGCGCGCTGACCGCGATCCGCCACGAGGTGATCGGGGAGAACTCGACCTACGAGGTCTATACCGAGAACACGCTGAAGGCGACGCCGATCCTGTATCGCTGCCCGAACGTCGCGTTGCGCTACGACGTGGCGCAGCGCGACGTGAACAGCGTGAACGCGATGCGCGCACCCGGCCTGTGCACCGGGGTCTATGCGCTGGAGCTGGCGATGGACGAGCTGGCCTGCGCGCTGGAGATGGATCCGCTGGCGCTGCGCCTGCGCAACGTCCCCGATCGCGACCAGATGAAGAACCTGCCGTTCAGCTCGATTTCGCTGGCGGAATGCTACCATCAGGCAGCGGCGCGCTTCGGTTGGGCGCGGCGCGACCATCGGCCGGGGTCGATGACCGATGGACGGATGCTGTTGGGGTGGGGCATGGCCACGGCCAACTATCCCGCTGAACAGATGAAGGCGACAGCGCGTGCCCGCGTCGGCGCCGACGGCGCAATCGAGGTCGCGACCGCAACGTCCGACATGGGGCCCGGGACGCGGACGTCGCTGGCGCAGGTCGCGGCCGACGCGCTCGACGTGCCGCTGGGCGATGTGCGGCTGCTGATCGGCGACAGCACGCTGCCGATGGCGCCGGTGCATGGCGGGTCGATGACCATGAGCTCGGTCGGGCCGGCGGTGCGGGAGGCGTGCGAGACGCTGCGGCGGGACGTGTACCGGACGGCCGAGGTGAACGGCGGAAGGATCGCCGAGATTGCGCGCCGGCTCGGCCGCGCGTTCGAGGCGGTGGGTGCGCACGATCCGGGCGATCTGGCCGAACGCTTCTCGACGGAGGGGTTCGGCGCAGTGTTCGCCGAAGTGGCGGTGGACCCCGACACCATGGAAATCCGCGTCCGCCGGCTGACCGGCGCCTATGGCATCGGCCGCGTGGTCAATCCCAGGCTGGCGCGCAGCCAGTCGATCGGCGGCATGATCGGCGGGATAGGGATGGCGCTGCTGGAGCAGACCGAAATCGACGCCCGCTCCGGCCGGTTCGTCAACGCCAATCTGGCTGAATATCTGGTGCCGGTGATGGCCGATACGCCGGAGCTCGACGTGATGTTCGTGGCGGAGGACGACGGCAACATCGGCGGGTTGGGGACGAAGGGGCTGGGCGAGATCGCGATGGTCGGCGTCGCGCCCGCGATCGCCAATGCGGTGTTTCATGCCACCGGAAAGCGCCTGCGGCATCTGCCGATGACGCCCGACCGGCTGGCCATGGCGTGAGGAGACGCAACGATGGTGGAGACCCCTAAGACGCCGACCAAGCCCGACATCGCCGGACGGATGCCCGCCGCGCGGCCGGCGCGGACGATGCCGGGCGGCAGCGCCGCTTTGCCCGAAGGCAGTCTGCCGAAGCCCTTTCTCGGGCCGCAGGGCGACGAGCAGCGCGATCCGCCTGCCAACGCGCCATCGCCGGTGCCGCCTTCGCCCGTGGTCGAGCGGCAGGTTCCGCCGCCACCCGTGGGGCCGAAGCGCCGATAGGCACGGCGTCAGATGTTCGTCTGTTCGTCACGCGGGGGATCGTCGTCCGGCCCGTAGTAGTGGGCTGCGCAGGCATCGGCGAGTACGCCCCCCGTGATGCTGATGTCGTCGCGGAAGGCATCGCGGATGAAGTCCATGGTGTCGAAGTGACGGTCCTCGAAATACATCGCATGGACCTGATGGCGTTCCGCGCCGTAGACGATGCGCGAGACGTTGGCCCAGATCGACGCCATGGTACACATGCCGCAGGGCTGCAGCGTGGAGTAGAGCGAGGCGCCGCGGAACAGGGGCCGCCTCAGCCGCGCCCCGGCGTTGCGCATGGCGATGATTTCGGCGTGCGCCGTCGCGTCACAGCGGGCGAAGACTTCGTTGCAGGCTTCGCCGATCACCTCGCCGTCCAGGACGATGACGCAGCCGATCGGCGCGCAGCCGCCGCGACGCTCGCCGCGGGACGCCAGCGCGAGGGCGCGGCGGATGTAGGTTTCATCGGCTGTCATGTGATCGCTTTCCAGGATGGGCTGGGCCGGTTTGCGAACCCGCCCGGACCGCCAGGGTTCCCGATCGGCGCCGCCGCCGTGGTCCAGCCCCGCCCATGGCGGGCCGCCGTCGCAGCCTCCGTAAAACTACGCAGGCATTCAATTAGAGGTTGAATTCGCGATCTGTGTTCTCTATTCGTTCGGATGTAATTTTCGTCGCTCTGGAACCGGCTGTCGCGGTGGATATGCCGCCCGATGATAGGACGAAGGGTGTCTACGGTGACGTTCGGGACTGGAAGCTACGCACCTTGCCGTCCCGCTCCACCAAGGCCATGACGGCCTGCTTGTGGGCGGGGCGGAGCGTGCTTTTTTCAGCCTTCCTCGCGCCCGACATAGGTTTCGTCCGCCTCGACGGTGCGACCGGCGCCGCCCATCGGGTGAACTCTATGCCTTCGCTTCCTTCATGGCCTCGCGGATGCGATGGCCGAGGAACCTGGCGTCTTCTGCTGCCGCCGATGGTCCGCTGGATCTGGCGGGTGCTGAAGCCCTTCTTGGACGAGCACATCAGGTAGATGACCTGAAGCCAGATATGCAGCGGGACGTGGCTGGACTCGAGATGGTCCCGACACGGACGGTGAACTGCTTGCGACAGGCGTAGCATTTCCACAAGCCGGGGCTGGAGCCAAGCCCAAACCCAGCTATCCCCGAGCGATCGTCCGCCGAGCCATGTCCCCCCGGGCCCGCGGCCCGGCGGCAGCGCCGCCAGTGCTGCGCCGTTGTCGCCGTACCTTGTCGCTGCTCGGGCCGTGATGGACTCCACCGCCGTCCGCTGGCGGGTGATGGGGTGGCTGGAGCGGCTGGCCGGGGTCGGCACCGCCCTGCTGGAGATGGCGAATGCCGGGGCGGGCGCCGCGACGGAGGCGCCAGGCTCCGCGACGGAGGCGCCGGGCAGCGCGACCACGGCGCCGGGCGCGGCCGAGCGCAATCTGGCCCGGGCGCTGGTGGCGCGGGCGATGCGCTGGACCTACGCGCTGAACGACCGGCTGGTGCTCGAGGGCTTTGCGGCGGTGGCCGCGCTGAGGACCAATCTGCGCGCCTTCGTCTCCGGCCGGCGCGAGCGGCCGGCGGGGCCGCGGTCGCGCCGCAGCCCGCGGCCCCGGCCCACGCCGGTGTTCCACCGCTACGACTGGGTGGACGGCGTGCTCTGGGTGGACGGCGTGCCGTTGCCCAGCAGGGAGGAGCGCCGCCGGCCGGCGCGGCGGCGTCCCCACCGGTGCATCAAGGGCCGGTCGGTGATCGAGATCGTCGCACAGATCTGTCGCGACCTGGATGGCGCGGCGCGGCTGCTGGAGAGTGCCGCGGCGGGGCGCTGCATCGGCGAGATCGCCGAGGCGGCGCGTGCCCTGCTGGGCGATCCGGCGGAGGGCTGGCAGCCCGAGCAACTGCCCAAGCCGTTGCCCGAGCCGGCGGCAAAACCGCCGGCCGCGTCGGCGGCCGGGCCGACCCTCCGATCGGTGCCCGCCGGCTACGGCCGTCCGGCCGTCGTCCCCTCGCCGCGGCCGCCCGACAGCGGGTGACGGGCTGGCGGTCCGGTGCCTGCAATCACCCTCTGCCGCGTGCGGCAGGGGGCGTCGCCGCGTGGGCGATGGCGGGCGGTTGCCTGTCTCAACGGGCGGCCCTGAGGCCGGCACCTCAACCTTTGACACTGCCCTCCATCAGGCCGGCCACGAACCAGCGTTGCAGCACGATGTAGGCGAGCATCGGCACGATCGCGATCAGCGTCAGGATGGCGAACAGCTTGCCCGGGTCGGTCATGAACGGACCCTGGTAGTAGAGCGGCGCGAGCGGCAGGGTCTTCACCGGGTCCTTCGTCATGATCACCAGGGCGAGGAAGAACTCGTTCCACGAATACAGGAACTGCCAGATGGCGACGACGAGCAGCGAGGGCCGGATCAGCGGCACGACGATGCGCAGCAGCACGGAAAAGCTGCCGGCACCGTCGATCCGCGCCGCTTCCTCGAGCGCCACCGGGATGTCGTCCATCGCCGCCTTGACGATCACCGTGCCGAACGGGATGCCCAGCGCCGTCTCCGGACCGATCAGGCCGAGATAGTTGTTGGTGAGGCCGAGCATCTCCAGCAACCGGGTGATCGGGATCAGCAGCGAGGCGAGCGGCAGCAGCAGCGCCGACACCACCACCAGCAGGATGATCTGACCGCCGCGGATCTTCAGGCGGGAGATCGCGTAGGACAGCCCGATAACGCACACGAGCGTCAGAACGACCGTCGCGAGGCTGACCAGCGCGCTGTTGAGGAAGAAGCCCGGCAGGTTGCCTTGCGAGAGGATCGACGACCAGTTCTCGAAAGTCACGCGCGGCACGATCAGTGCCGGGGAGAAGCTGTCGGCGGAATTGCGGAGCGAGATGTCCACCATGTAGATGGTGGGCACCAGACTGACCACCGCCGCGACCAGCAGCACCAGCCAGGCGATCAACGTCGCCGATCTGCTCGATCTAGGCATTGGCGGTCCGCGTCGCGCGGCCCATGCGGTACTGCAGGACGATCAGCGCCAGCGCCAGCACGAACAGCACCACCGCCACCGCCGAGGCGTAGTGCACCTCGTCCAGCACGAAGGCGGTCTGGAAGATGTAGGTGGCCAGGGTCTGCGTCGAATCGGCTGGGCCGCCCTCGGTCATCAGGAAGATCAGCGGGAATTGCTGTAGCGCCTGGATGGTGCCGAGCACGGCCAGCGACATGGTGGTCGAGGCGAGCAGCGGCCAGATGACGTAGCGCACCCGTGCGAAGCCCACGGCGCCGTCGATCGCCGCCGCGGCGAGCAATTCGCGGTCGATCTGCGCCAGGCCGACGCAATACATCAGCACGAAGAAGCCGCACCATTGCCAGACATTCACGGCGATCACGCCATAGGTCGCGGTGGCGGGGTCGCCGAGGATGACCGGGAAATACTGGCCGATTCCCAGGCTGTTGAAGATGCCCGACAGCAGGCCGTAATCCGGCGCGTAGATCGTGGTGAACACCAGCGCGATGACGGAGGGCGTGATGACCATCGGCAGGAACAGCAGCGTGCGAAACACCACCTGCCCGCGCGGTATGTGCATCTCGATCGCCAGAGCCAGGGCGAAGCCGATCGCGATCTCGAAGATCGCGCAGAGCACCACCCAGATCGCGGAGTTGCGCAGGGCTGTCCAGAACACCGTGTCCGTGCCGGCCTGACGGTAGTTCGCGAGGGTCGTGCCGCCATGCGGGCCGACCAGGCTCGTGACCACGTTGCCGACGATCGGGTAGGCGATGAACACGGCGAACACCAGCAACGCGGGCAGCACGTAGAGCCATGCGGCCGCGCCGGCGTCCCGGCGCCGGGACGCCCGACGCCGGGCGACGTGGCCCGGGACGGGCTGGCGTGCCGGCAGGCCGGTCGCGCCAGCCTCCATCTACCGGACTTCCATCGGCTTATTGTGCCTTCTGCTGAGCGAGTGCGGTCTTCTGCACCGCCTGCATTGCCGCCTCCGGCGTCATGGAGCCGGCGCCGATCGCCTGCAGCCCGCTGATCAGGCTCTGGTTGATCACCGGGTTGCCGATGACGTGCGTGTGCGCCACGGCAAGCTGCTTGATGTAGCTGTCATACAGCTCGGTCAGATGCGGCGACATCTGCTGGCGTGGCTTCATGCCGTTGAACGCCGGCAGGTCGTTGAGCTGGTCCAGCGCCTCCTGTTCACCCACACCGCTGATGAACTCCTGCAGCACGACCTTGGACGCGGCGAGCACCGCCGGCGACTTGGCGGCGTTGTCGGTGATGCCCCAGCCGACATCGACGCCGCCGATCGGCTCGCTGGGCTGGCCGCCGGCGCGCACCGCGGGGAAGGCGAACTTGCCGTAGTCGGACATCGTCTTGAGGCCGGGGACGTCGGACAGCCCGGTCTGCTGCAGCCACCACGAGCCGAGCGAGATGATGCCGACGCGCCCAGCCGCGAACAGGTTCGCACCGGTCGGGTATTGCAGCGCGCTCAGGGCGCCGGGCTGAAATACGTGGTCGGTGAACAGGCGCTGCCAGACATGCGCCGCCTCGATCATGCCGGGCTTGGTCCAGATCGGCGCGCCCTGCTCGCCGGCGAGCACGCCGGGCAGATCGGTCTGCACGGCGATCTGCAGATAGGTCCAGACGTCGAAGGTGCCGGTCGCGGCGCCCTGGTAGAAGGCGATGAAGCCGGCGTCGCGCAGCTTGGAGGCATCGGCCACCAACTCATCGAGCGTGGTGGGGGGAGCGGCGATCCCGGCCTTCTTGAAGGCGGGGATGTTGTACCAGAGGTTGTTGATCTGCGCTTCCTGCGGCAGCGCGTAGAAATCCGCATCACCCTTGGGATTGCCGAACCGGGCCTCGGTCAGCAGCGTGGGCGCGAAGTTCTTCTGCCAGTCAGGCCCCCAGAGCGCCGCCGCGACGGCCGCCAGCTTCATCAGATGCGGGCGGTACTGCTGGGTTTCAGCGCCGGGGGACAGGCCGACGATATCGGGCATGTTGCCGGACCCGGCGGCCGCCTGCAGCGAGACCGAGTAGGTCGGATGCGGCTGGATCGTCGCCTTGATCTGGATGTCGGGATGCGCCTTCTCGATCGCCGCGATCATCGCGTTCATGGTGGGCGTGACCGGGCTCCAGGACCACACCGTCACCACCACCGGATCGGCCGCGCGCGCCGGTGCCGCCGCACCCAGCCCGGCCAGCAGCAGCGCGGCGGCGCAGCCGCGCAGCCATGTCTTGGACGTCCTTGTCATGATTGCCCCCATCCCGGCGTTGGTCGTGCTTGTCCATGCGATGCGGCGGCAGCGGTCACGGCGCGTGCGGCCCGGCGTATGCCGTCGGGCGGTTGCCATTGAAAATGCACGTCGCGCTCCCCCGGCTCGCGTGCGGGACCATAGAGGCCCGAATATCGGGACAAAAGACGGATTTTCGGAATGGCTGACGCCCTTGCCTCGGGCCGCGCGGCGTGGACTGTTGGTGCCCTGCCCCTGAATCCGGATGCGAATGTCAGGGAGGAGCAGGCCACCAACGTGATCGAGCCGGTGTCGATTTTGAATCAGGGGTTTGCATCGCGAGCCTCGGATTGCGGACCCCGGGCGAGACGGGGCAAGGGAGACGGCAATGCCGACGATCGACGCACAGGTCCACGCCTATGAGCGCGACCATCCGGGGCGGCCCTGGGCGGCGGTGCTGCATGGGCCGCCGGAGGTGACGGGCGACGACATGGTGGCGGCGATGGATGCGGCCGGCGTAAATGGCGCGCTGCTGGTTTCGCCGTTCACCATGTACCGGTTCGACGCCAGCTACGCCCTGGCGGTACGGGCGGCGCATCCCGGCCGGTTCGCGCTGATCAAGCCGGTCGACCCGGCCGATGCCGCGGTGGCGGAGACGATCGCCGACTGGGCGGCGACCGAGGGCACGGTCGCCATCCGCATCATGCTGAACCGCGGGGTTTCGACGGATGCCGCCGATCCCGGGATAGCGCGCATCTTGACGGCGGCAGCCAAGCATCGGCTGCCCGTCAACCTGCTGTGCTGGGGGCGGCTGGAGCAGGTCAGCGCGATGGCGGCGCGCCATCCCGACACGGTGCTGGTGATCGACCATCTGGGACTGCAGCAGCCCTACGAGCCGCCGGCCCCGCCCGCGGCGTTTGCCGACCTGCCGAAACTGCTCGCCCTGGCGGCGCGACCGAACGTCGTCGTCAAGATCACCGGCGCCTGCACGCTGTCGCACGAGGCGTTCCCGTACCGCGACATCTGGGATCCGCTTTGGCGGATCTTCGATGCGTTCGGGCTGGATCGCTGCATGTGGGGGACGGACTGGACGCGCGCGGTGGCACTGCTGAGCTATGCGCAGGGGGTCGAGGCGTTCCGTGTGACGGACCGGCTGTCCGACGACGAGCGCGCCAGGCTGATGGGGGGCACGCTGGAGCGCGTCTATGGCTGGGCGCCGTCAGCCGCGTCGTGAGCGGGAGCGTCACCCCAGGTCGAGATGCTGCCGGTGGCGGATGAAGGGTGAATAGACCGGAGCGTTCGGCACGATGCGGCCGTCAGTGCCCCATTCGTCCATGCGGTTGAACGGCACGACCGCGCCCTGCTCGGCACCGAGCAGGGCCGCGCGAAAATCGGCCTCGATCGCCTGCAGCCGCGCGGTGATCGTGGCAGCGTCCGAGTAGCGCAGCCCGGCTTCCACGCCGTAGGCGCAGAACGGCGCCAGCACATGGAACCCGCCATAGGCCAGGGAGAAGTTCACCGGCCATAGCATCAGGTCGATGTCGCCGCTCCGGCCATCGTGGGCGTAGGTTTCCCGGCTGGTGCCGAGCGTCACCGACACCATCGCGCGCTTGCCGACGAAGCGGCCATTCTCGAACCGCTTGCGGCTGGTGTAGACCTCGCCGTAGACGAAGACGCGGTCGAACCAGCCCTTCAGCATCGCCGGCGGCAGGTGCCACCACATCGGGTACTGCAGCACCACCAGATCGGCACGATCCAGCAGCGTCACCTCCTCCATCACGACTTTCGGCAGGCCGCCGCGTTCGGAGGCGTGGCGCTGCTCGGACTGCACGTCGAACCGGTCGGGGGAAACGCGGTCCGTGTAGTGCCCGGCGCGCTCGCAGGGATCGAAGTCCATGGCGTAGAGGTCGGAGACCGAGACGGTCCAGCCTGCCCGGGTCAATGTGTCCGATCCGGCGCGGACGAGATGGGCGTTGAAGGATTGCGGCTCCGGGTGGGCCAGGACGAAGTGGGCGTGCATCGGCGCGGTTCCTAGTAGACGACGGTTTCGGTCATCGGCCGGCCGTCGCGCACCCGCTCATAGCCCAGCGGCGACAGGTCCAGTGCACGGTAGCCGCCATGCACGATCAGTTCCGCGACGCCCCTTCCGGTGGCCGGGGAGTGCATGACGCCATGCCCCGAGAAGCCGGTGGCCAGGATGAAGTTGTCGAGCATCGGATGCCGGCCGACGACGCCGTTGTGGTCGAGGTGATGCACCTCGTAATGTCCGGCCCAGGCGCGCAGCACGCGCAGGCTCTCCAGCGCGGGGACACGGTGCGCGAGGGCCGGCCAGACGGCGGCCTCGAACAGGTGGTGGTCGGGGGTGAAGTCGCCCTCGGCATCGGGGTCGTCGCCCTGCGGGCCGCAGCCGCAGATGAAGCCCTCGCCTTCGGGCCGCATCCAGATGCCGCTCTCGTCGAACAGCATCGGCATCGCACTGCCGTCGAGCGGCGCCTTGACGTGGAAAACCGTGCGCTTGCGCGGCGATACGGCCAGCGGGATGCCGAGCCAGGATGCCACGCGGCCCGAGGCCGGGCCCGCGGCGTTCACCACCCAGTCGGCCGCGATGCGCTCGCCGGACGCGGTATGGACGGCATCGACCCGCGTGGCCGTCGCCGTGAAGCCGCTGGCTTCGGCGTGGCGATACTCGACGTCCAGGCGCCGCGCGGCATTGCGCACCAGTTGCAGCAGCGCCCAGGCGTCGAACCATCCCTCGTTCATGGTGCCCAGCGTCGCCAGGGCGATGCCGTCGAGGTTCAGCCATGGGAAGCGCGCGGCGATCTCCGCCGGGGGCAGCACGGCGATGGTCGCACCCTGCGCGGCCTGCATGTCCACCATCGACCGGCGCGCCGCCGCCGTCGCCGCGCTGCCCAGGATCAGGTAGCCGCGCTCGCGAAAGCCGATATCGGCATCGGCGCCGAAGCGCTGCTTGAGGTCGCGGAAGAAGCCGGCGCCGAACAGGCTCATGCGGACGTTGACGGGGCAGGCGAACTGGGTGCGGATCGAGGCCGCCGACAGCGCGGTGGAGCAGCACTGGTAGCTGGGGTCGCGCTCCAGCACGACGATCCGGCCGGCGTAGCCTTCCTGGCGGAGGAAATAGGCGGTCATGCTGCCGACGATGGCGCCGCCCACGATGACGACCGTCCCGTTGGCCATCAGGCCCCCTGAGCGCCGGGAAACGCGACGTATCGGCCCATGCCTGCCTTGCCCTCATCGAACAGCCGATGATGCGCGATCGAGCGAGGCCTGTCAGGTGGCCGGGTGTGCGGCGCGGCCGATTTTCGGCTTCGCGGCGGAATCGGTGTAAGCCTGGACGCACGCGGCCCAGCCATCGTCAGAGGAGCGACCATGCCGGATAACCTGCCCCCGCCATCATCCGAGGCACGTGCGATCCCCAACGACGAAGCCGTGCATCGCAAGACGCCGGCCGAACTGCGCTCGGCGCGCTGGTTCGGGCCGGCCGACCTGCGCAGCTTCGGCCATCGCTCGCGTGCCATGCAGATGGGCTACGCGCCCGAGGAGTGGCAGGGCAAGCCGGTCATCGCCATCGTCAACACCTGGTCGGACCTGCAGCCCTGCCACAGCCACTTCAAGCAGCGCGTCGACGACGTGAAGCGCGGCATCCTGATGGCCGGCGGTTTTCCGGTGGAGCTGCCCGCGCTGTCGGTGTCGGAGAGCTTCGTCAAGCCGACCACGATGATGTACCGCAACATGCTGGCGATGGAGACCGAGGAGCTGCTGCGCTCGCATCCCGTTGACGGCGCGGTGCTGATGGGCGGCTGCGACAAGACCACGCCCGGCCTGCTGCTGGGTGCGACCAGCATGAACATTCCGGCGATCTTCCTGCCGGCGGGACCGATGCTGCGCGGCAACTGGCAGGGCAAGGTGCTGGGCAGCGGCTCGGACAGCTGGAAATACTGGGACGAGCTGCGCGCCGGCAAGATCACCGAGCAGGACTGGCTGGGCGTCGAAGGCGGCATCGCCCGCAGCTACGGCACCTGCATGACCATGGGCACGGCGAGCACCATGACCGCCATCGCCGAGGCGGTCGGCATGGTCCTGCCGGGCGGCAGCAGCGTCCCCGCCGCCGATGCCGGGCATATCCGGCTGGCGTCGGAATCCGGCCGGCGCATCGTGGAGATGGTGTGGGAGGACCTGACGCCGCAGCGCATCCAGACGCGCGCGGCGTTCGAGAACGCGATCGCCGTCGCCATGGCGATGGGCTGCTCGACCAACGCCATCATCCACCTGATCGCCATGGCGCGGCGCGCCGGCCAGGACATCGGGCTGGCCGATTTCGAGCGGTTCAGCCGCCGCGTGCCGGTGATCGGCAACGTCCGCCCGAGCGGCAGCACCTATCTGATGGAGGATTTCTTCTACGCCGGCGGCATCCGTGCGCTGATGGGCCAGATCAGGCAGCACCTGGACCTGAGCTGCCTGACGGTCTCGGGCCGCACGCTGGGCGAGAACATCGAAGGCGCGCGCGTCTACAACGACGACGTGATCCGCACGACCGACAAGCCGATCTACGGCGAGGGCTCGCTGGCGGTGCTGACCGGCAACCTCGCCCCCGATGGCTGCGTGATCAAGCCGGCGGCGATGGACCAGCGCTTCCTCAAGCATTCCGGTCCGGCGGTGGTGTTCGACGACTATCCCAGCATGAAGAAGGCGGTCGAGGACGAGAGCTGGGACATTACCGCCGACCATGTGCTGGTGCTGCGCAATGCCGGGCCGCAGGGCGGGCCGGGGATGCCGGAATGGGGCATGCTGCCGATGCCGAAGAAGCTGCTGAAGGAGGGGCACCGCGACATGCTGCGCCTGTCCGATGCGCGCATGAGCGGCACCAGCTATGGCGCCTGCGTGCTGCATGTCGCCCCGGAGAGCTTCATCGGCGGCCCGCTGGCGCTGCTGCAGACCGGCGACATCGTCAGCATCGACGTCGATGCCCGCACCATCCGCATGGAGGTGTCGGACGAGGAACTCGCCCGGCGCCGCGCGGCCTGGACGCCGCCGCCCGCGCGCTTCGAGCGCGGCTACGGCTGGGTGTTCACCAAGCACATCCAGCAGGCGAACGAGGGCTGCGACTTCGACTTCCTGCGCACCGAGTTCGGCGCGCCGGTCGCCGAGCCTGTCATCTACTGACCCGCGCCGGGCAAGGGGATCACGCCATGGGCAATCTGAGCGAGGCGACCCGCGCGAAGCTGCGCGGCGTCAGCACGGCGACGCTGGCAACCGCGCTGTACAAGCGCGGGCTGCGCCACCAGATGGTGCAGGACGTGCGCCCGCTGAGCGCGCCCAGGGGCGGCAGCATGGTGGGGGAGGCCTACACGCTGCGCTACATGCCGGCGCGCGAAGACCTCAATCCGATGACCGTGTTCCGCGATCACAGTCATCCGCAGCGCCGCGCGATCGAGGAGTGTCCGCCGGGTTTCGTGCTGGTGATCGACAGCCGCAAGGACGCGCGCGCCGCCTCGGCCGGCGGCATCCTGGCGACGCGGCTGATGGTGCGCGGCGTGGCCGGCTTGGTCACCGACGGGGGGTTTCGTGACTCGACGGAGATCGCGGCACTGGCGATGCCGTCATACCACCAGCGCGCGTCCGCACCGACCAACCTGACGCTGCATCAGGCGGTCGATATCAACGTGCCGATCGGCTGCGGCGACGCGCCGGTGTTTCCGGGCGATGTCGTGGTGGGCGACGATGACGGCGTCATCATCGTGCCGGCCGAGATTGCCGATGCTATAGCCGACGAGGCGGTGGAGATGACAGCCTATGAGGATTTCGCCATCGAACGGGTCCGCGGCGGCCAGCAGACCTTCGGCCTCTATCCGCCCACCGACGAGGCGAACCTCGCGGCCTTCGCCGCGTGGCGCAAGCAGCACGGGCGGTAGACCGGCCCGCGGTTGCGTCCCTCGCCCGGCAGGCTAGGCTCGGTCAACGGGCCGCCAGACGGGACGGCCGATCGGGGGAGGGATCGCCGTGCTGACGAAGGAGCAGAACGAGACGCTGACACGCACCGGACCGGGCACGCCGATGGGCGCGCTGTTCCGGCGCTTCTGGATACCCGCCCTGCTGTCGCGCGAGGTTGCCGAGCCGGACGGCCCGCCGGTCCGCGTCAGGCTGCTCGGCGAGGAGTTGATCGCGTTCCGTGACAGCGAGAACCGGGTCGGGCTGGTGGAGGCGCGCTGTCCGCACCGCGGCGCCAACCTGTTCTTTGGCCGCAACGAGGACTGCGGCATCCGCTGCGCCTATCACGGCTGGAAGTTCGACGTGGATGGCAACTGCCTGGACATTCCGACCATGCCGCGGGATGCGCCGACGTATGACAGCCTGCTCAACCGGGTGAAGATCGCGTCCTATCCGACGCGCGAGTGGGGTGATTACGTCTGGGCCTATCTCGGTCCGCGCGAGGCGATGCCGCCGCTGCCCGAGATGGAATTCGCGATGGTCGCACCCGAGCACCGGTTCGTGTCGAAGAAGCTGCAGGAGTGCAACTGGGCGCAGGCCGCCGAGGGCGGCATCGACACCGCGCATTTCTCCTTCCTCCACGCGCCGGTCGGACGCGACGAGGACGCGATCGGCACGATGACCCGCGGCTATTCGCCGCGCACCATGGGGCAGGACCAGATCCGGTGGATGGTGAGCGACGGCGCGCCCCGCTACACGGTCGAGAAGCATGACGCCGGGCTGATCCTTGCCGGTGCGCGTCATGCCGACAACGACGATCTCTACTGGCGGATCGCGCAGTATCTGCTGCCCTGCCACAGCTTCACGCCCGGCACGGCGAAGGGCGAGGCCTATCACGGCCAGACCTGGGTGCCGATCGACGATGAAAGCTGCTGGATCTACACCTACACCTGGAACCCGGACCGTCCGCTGTCGGCGCAGGAGCGCGCGGCGTATGCCGGGGGCGCGTCGATCCATGCCGAGGTCGATGACCACTACGTGCCGATCCGCCGCCGCAGCAACGACTACCTGATCGACCGCGACATGCAGAAGCGCGTCAATTTCAGCGGCATCAAGGGGATTTCCGAGCAGGACCAGGCGATCCAGGACAGCCAGGGCCGCGTCCATGACCGCACGCGGGAGGTGCTGGGGCCGACCGATCTCGGCGTCGTGCGGTTCCGCCTGCTGATGCTGGAGGCGGCGCGCGATCTGGCCGCCGGGCAGCCGCCGGCGGCGGCGCATCTCCCCGCCGCGTACCGCGTGCGATCGGGCGCCATCGTCACCCCGGCGGGGCTACCCTTCTCCGAGGTGATGATGCGCCGCTTCGGCCACCCCGATGGCCGCTTCGATCTGGCTGAAAAGCATCCCGCGGAGGTTGCGGCACAATGAAGATCACCGGGTTCAAGACGGACATCCTGCGCATTCCCGAGGACGATCCGCTCGCAGACATGCCGGAGGACGCGGCACGGCTTCGGCCCATCGTCATCCTGCGCCTGCGGACCGATCAGGGCATCGAGGGCATCGGGCTGACGCTGTACGGCGATGCCATGACCGGCTCGCTGCGGGTTGCCATCGACGAACTGGCGGCGCTGACGATCGGGCACGATCCGCTGCGCATCGAGGCGATCGTCGAGACGTTGCGGGTTGCCGCGGGCGACAACTGCGGCCCGGGCGGCATCTTCCTGCTGGCGCTGGCGGCGATCGACGTGGCGCTTTGGGACATCAAGGGCAAGCTGCTGGAGCAGCCTCTGTGGAAGCTGTTGGGCGGCCACCGCGACCGGGTGCCGACCTATGCCAGCGGAGCGCTGCGCCGCGGCCTGACGGACGATCAGGCGGTGACGGCGGCCGGGCGGCTGGTGGCCAAGGGCTTCGTCGAGATGAAGATGCAGCTTGCCCTGCCGGGAAACACCTCGCCCACCGCGGAGATCCGGCGGGCGCGGCTGATACGCGAGGCGATCGGGCCGGATATCAAGCTGATGTGCGACATCAATCAGCGTTGGCGCCCCGAGCAGGCCATCGACATGGGCAAGCGCATCGAGGATGTCGGCCTGTTCTGGCTCGAGGATGTCACGACCCACGACGACTATGCGGGACTGGCACGGGTGACCGCGGCGCTGTCGACGCCGATCGCCGGCGGCGAGTATGTCTGGGGGATCGTGCCGTTCCGCCAGATGATCGAGGCGCGCTCGGTCGACCTGGTGATGATCGATCTGGCGCGGGTCGGCGGCATCACGCAATGGCTGAAGGTCGCCGGCATGGCCGAGGCGTTCAACCTGCCGGTCGTCAGCCACGTGGTGCCCGAGATGCATCTGCACCTGATCGCCGCCGTGCCGAACGGGCTGACGGTGGAATACATGCCGTGGATGCTGAAGCTGTATCAGGAGACGCCGCCGATCGTGGACGGACACCTGGTGCTGCCCGACGCGCCCGGTCTGGGCCTGGCGTTCGACGAGGCGGCGATCGCGGCGTTCCGGGCGGGTTAGGGTGCGGTCCGGGCGGCTGCCGCCTGCATCGCCGCCCATACGGCATCGACGTCGGCGCGTTGCGTGCCCAGCGCGCCGATCGAGACGCGCACCATCCACCGCCCGTCGATCACCGCGGGCGTAAGATAGGCGGCACCCGAGCGGTTCACCGCCTCGGCCCAGCCGGTGGTGTGGGCGTCGAGCGCCTGTCCGGACAGTCCGGGTGGCTCGTGGCGGAGGCACACGGTCTGCAGATGAACCGGTGCCAGCACGCGCCAGTCGGGCGCCGCCGCGACACGCGCCGCGAGATGGCGTGCGTTTTCCATGTCCCGCCGCAGCCGCGCCTGCAGCGCGTGCACGCCCTGCTCGCGGATCAGGAACCACAGCTTGAGCGCGCGGAAACGGCGGCCGAGCGGAATGCCCCAGTCGCGCAGGTTCTTCACCTCTCCATCGACCGAGGATTGCAGGAAGCTCGGGTTGGTGGACATCACCCGCATCAGGTGCTGCGGATCGCGCACGTAGTAGAGCGAGCAGTCGAACGGCGCACCGAGCCATTTGTGCGCGTTGACCACGAGGCTGTCCGCGCCCTCGATGCCGTCCCACATCCAGCGGCATTCCGGCAGGATCATCGCACTGCCTGCCATGGCCGCATCGACATGCAGCCAGATGCCGTGCCGGCGCGCCACCGCTGCGATGCCGGCGATCGGGTCGATCGCCGTGGTTGCCGTGGTGCCGACGCTGGCGACGATGGCGCAGGGCAGGTGGCCGCGCGCAAGATCCTCGGCCACCATGTCGGCGAGCGCGTCGGCGCGCATGCCGAATTCCGTATCGAACGGAACCAGTCTGAGGTTGTCGCGGCCGAACCCCGCCAGGAGTGCCCCTTTGTCCACCGAACTGTGGGCGTGCGCCGAGACGTAGACGCAGGGCGTGCGGGCCTCCGCCTGCAGGCCGCCGCGGGCGAGCGCATAGCCGGTCGCCCGTTCCCGCGCGCAGATCAGCGCGACGAGCGTGCTGGTGGAAGCGGTGTCCTGGATCACGCCGCTCCAGGCCGGCGAGAGGCCGAGCATCTGGCGGAGCCAGTCGGTGACCACTTCCTCGATCTCGGTGACCGCCGGGCTCGACTGCCAGGACAGGCCGATGACGCCGAGGCCGGTGCTGACCAGATCGCCCAGGATGCCCGCCGGCAGGGCGTTGGCCGGGAAGTAGCCGAAGAAGCGCGGATGCTGCCACAGCGACAGGCCGGGCAGCACGATGCGGTCGAGGTCGGCGATGACCGCGGCGAAGTCCTCGGGCGCGTCGGGAGGTGCTGCCGGCAGGGCGTCACGCACCTCGCCGGGACGGGTGGCGGCCATCACCGGCCGGTCGGCCAGACCGGCCTGGTAGTCGGCGAGCCAATCGATGAGCCGGTGGCCGTAGCGGCGGAAATCGTCGGGGGTCATGCGCGCAGGACCTGTGCCGGGCCGCCGGCCGCCTGGATCAGGCGCCAGAGTTTTTCGGGCGTCGCCGGCATGTCGACGTGACGCACGCCGCAGGGTGCGAGGGCATCGACCAGGGCGTTCATCACCGCCGGCAGCGAGCCGGCGCAGCCGGCCTCCCCGCAGCCCTTGGTGCCGAGGGGATTGGTCTTGGCGGGGAAGGGCTCGCTGGCGGTGACGAAGCCGGGCAGGTGGTCGGCGCGCGGCAGGGCATAGTCCATGTAGGAGCCGGTCAGGAACTGGCCGTCCCGATCATAGACCGTGGCTTCCAGCAGCGCCTGGCCGATGCCCTGCGCGATCCCGCCATGCACCTGCCCGTCAACCAGCATCGGATTGACCAGCACGCCGAAATCGTTGACCGCGGCATAGCGGACGATGGTCACGACGCCGGTTTCGGGATCGACTTCCAGCTCCGCCACGTGGCAGCCGTTCGGCCAGGACGAGACGATTTCCTTCGTGACATGCGTGACGTCGAGTGAGCGGGGTGTGTCCGGCGGCAGTGCCAGCGCCTGCTCACGCAGCATCGCCGCCAGCTCCATAAGGCCGACGCCGCGATCGGTGCCGGCGATGGTGAAGCGGCCGCGGGCGAATTCGATGTCGGCGACGGCGGCTTCCAGGATGGCGGAGGCGATCTGCCGGCCGCGGTCGATCACCAGTTCGCTCGCCTCCAGGATCGCCGTGCCGGAGGCGGTGATGGAGCGCGATCCGCCGGTGCCGCCGCCGAACACGATCGCGTCGCTGTCGCCCTGTAGCAGACGGATACGGCCGAACGGGATGCCGAGGCGGGCGCTGAGGACCTGGGCGAACGGCGTGGCGTGCCCCTGGCCGTAGTCGAGCGTGCCGGAGATCAGCGTGACGCCGCCGTCGGGCTCGAAGCGGATGCCGCCCATTTCCTTGTTCGGCGGTGCGGTGCCTTCCAGATACTGGCCGATGCCGCGCCCGCGCAGCCGGCCGCGCGCCCGGCTGTCGGCGCGGCGCGCGGCGTAACCGTCCCAGTCGGCGACCTGCAGGGCGCGGTCCAGCACGGCGGTAAAGTTGCCGCTGTCGTAGACGTTGCCCGAGGCGGCCTTGTACGGCAGTTCCTCGGGGCGGACGTGATTGAGTCGGCGCAGGGAGACGGCGTCGCGTCCGGTTTCGGCCGCCGCGGTCTCGATCAGCCGTTCCATCAGGTAGTTCAATTCCGGGCGCCCGGCGCCGCGATAGGCGCCGATCGGCGTGGTGTTGGTGAAGACGTTGTGCGTCAGCACATGCAGCAGCGGCGTCCGGTAGACGCTGGTGACGTTCTTGACGACGTTGGTGGTGGACATGCCCGGTCCATTGGCGAGCAGCACCGCGCCGATATTGGCGTAGCCGGTGACGCGCAGCGCGAGGATGCGGCCATCGGCGTCCAGCGCCAGTTCGCCGGTGAATTCCGTGTCTCGGCCGTGATGGTCGGAGACGAAACTGCCCGAGCGTTCGTCGGTCCATTTCACCGGGCGCCCGAGCCGGCGCGCCGCGAGCAGGGCCGGCAGGTATTCCGGGAACGGCGCACCTTTCAGGCCGAACGAGCCGCCGACATTCTGGGTCAGCACGTGCATGTCCTTGCGTTCCACGCCCAGGGCGGCGGCGAGCAGCCCCTGCATCCGATAGACGCCCTGCGAGCAGACGCGGAGCGTATAGCGGCCGGCCTCGGCGTCATAGGAGGCGATGGCGGCGCGCGGCTCCATCGGACAGATCACCACGCGGTTGTTCACCGCCGTCACCCGGGTGATATGCGCCGCCTGTGCGAACGCGGCATCGACCTTGGCCGGGTCGCCGTACTGGAAGGCGACAGCGAGGTTGCCCGGCGCTGCGTCGTGCAGCAGCGGAGCGCCGTCCGCGACCGCCTGCCGCGGCGTGGTGACCGCCGGCAGCGGGTCGATGTCGACGACCAGCGCCTCGGACCCCGCCTTGGCGATGGCGGTCGTCTCGGCGACCACCGCGGCGACGGCGTCGCCGACGAAGCGCACCTTGTCCGTCGCCAGGGCCGGGCGCGGCGGCTTGCGCATCGGGGTGCCGTCGGCGTTGGTCAGGTTGGCGCCGCAGGCCAGCGGACGGATGCCGGCGGCCGCGAGGTCGGTGCCGGTGACGACGGCGAGCACGCCGGGGATGGCCAGCGCCGCCGTGCCGTCGATCCCGCGCAGGATGCCGTGCGCGTGCGGGCTGCGCAGCACGACCATGAAAGCCTGGCCGTCGAGATTGAGGTCGTCGGTGTAGCGGCCCTGGCCGCGCAGCAGGGTGGGGTCCTCGTGGCGTGGCACCGGCTGACCGACGGCGAACCGCTCCTCGTCCCAGGCGTCGCTGACGCTGTCCATGTCGTGTCGATCCCCTGGCCGGCGGCGGTACGGCGGCGATCATCGCGGCGAGCCGGCCGGGGGGCAAGGTCGGCCGCGGGTTAACGGCGTGTCAGGGCTTTCACGCCAGGATCACGGTTTCGCGGGAGATGGGTGTGCCACAGCGTCATGCAGGGACGTGCAGGGATCGTGCGTGACGACCTGGCCGACGCCGAACCGTCGGGTCCGCTGCTGTCCGCCCCGGTGGCGCAGCGCGCGGCCAAGCGGGCCTTCGATCTGTTGGTTGCCCTGGTCACGCCGGTGCTGCTGCTGCCGCTGCTGCTGGTGATCGCGCTGGCGATCCGGCGCGACAGCGACGGACCGATCCTGTTCCGCCAGCGGCGGGAGGGTTACCGCCTGTCAACATTCACGCTGCTGAAGTTCCGCACCATGGTCGATGGCGCCGCCGGCGGGTTCCGGCAGGCACGGCCGAACGATCCACGGGTGACGGGCGTCGGCGCCTATCTGCGCGCCGCGAGCCTGGATGAGCTGCCGCAGCTGTTCAATGTGCTGTGCGGCAGCCTGTCCGTGGTCGGGCCGCGTCCGCACGTGCCGGAGCTGAGTGCCTGCTATGCCGCGCGGATCGAGGGCTACTACGAGCGGCTGGCGGTACGGCCCGGCATCACCGGGTTGGCGCAGATCCACGGGCTGCGCGGCGAGACCGAGACGCTGTCGCAGATGGCCGCCAGGGTGCGGCTGGACCGGATTTATGCCCGGCACTGGACGTTCGCTGGCGACCTGGCGATCTGCCTGCGGACGCTGCTGCTGCCGCTCGATCAGGACCGGGCTTATTGACGCAGGGCGGCGGCCGGGTCGGCTTCTGGCAGCTCCGCGCCGCGGACGCTTGCCAAGCCAGCGGCGCCATGCTGCAAGGCGGCGGATCACGGAAGAGCGGTGTCGCCATGCCCAATTCCTTGCCTGATCACAGCCCCGCCGCCGCGGCCCTGACCGCCGAGCGCATCCTGATCCTGGATTTCGGCAGCCAGGTGACGCAGCTGATCGCCCGGCGCCTGCGCGAGAGTGGCGTGTTCTGCGAGATCTGGCCGTTCGACACCGACCCTGCGCGCATCGCCGCATGGCGGCCGCGCGGCATCATCCTGTCGGGTGGGCCTGCGTCCGTCACCGATCCTGCATCCCCGCGCACGCCACCCTGGGTGTGGCAGGCGGGCGTTCCGGTGCTGGGCATCTGCTATGGCCAGCAGCTGATGTGCGCCGAGCTGGGCGGCGAGGTGCAGGGATCCGACCATCGCGAGTTCGGGCGGGCCGTTGTGGAGGTGACCGACGACTGCGCGCTGTTCCACGGTGTCTGGGCGAAAGGCGCGCGGGAACAGGTGTGGATGAGCCATGGCGACCGGGTGACGCGCCTGCCGCCGGGTTTCCGTGCCGTTGGCGTCAGCGAGGGTGCCCCGTTCGCCGCGATCGCCGACGATGCCCGGCACTTCTACGGCGTGCAGTTCCATGTCGAGGTCGCGCACACCCCGCACGGCACGCAGCTGCTGCGCAATTTTACGCACGGCGTCGTGGGCCTGTCAGGCGACTGGACGATGGCGGGGTTCCGCGATGCCGAGATCGCCCGCATCCGCGCGCAGGTGGGTTCAGGCCGCGTGATCTGCGGCCTGTCGGGCGGCGTCGATTCCTCGGTCGCGGCGGTGCTGATCCACGAGGCGATCGGCGACCAGCTCACCTGCATCTTCGTCGATCACGGCCTGCTGCGGGCCGGCGAGGCGGAGGAGGTGGTCAAGACCTTCCGCGACCGCTTCAACATCCGCCTGGTGCACCGCGACGCGAGCACGCTGTTCATCGACGCGCTGGAGGGCGTGACCGACCCCGAGACCAAGCGCAAGACCATCGGCCGGCTGTTCATCGAGGTGTTCGAGGAGGAGGCGGCGAAGCTGGGGGGCGCGGACTTCCTGGCGCAAGGCACGCTGTATCCGGACGTCATCGAAAGCGTGAGCGTGACGGGCGGCCCGAGCGTGACGATCAAGTCGCATCACAACGTGGGCGGCCTGCCCGAGCGGATGCGGATGAAGCTGGTCGAGCCGCTGCGCGAGCTGTTCAAGGACGAGGTGCGCGCCCTGGGCCGCACGCTCGGTCTGCCCGAGGCGATCGTGGGGCGGCACCCGTTCCCGGGGCCGGGGCTGGCGATCCGCATTCCCGGCGCGATCACGCGCGAGAAGCTGGACCTGTTGCGCCGCGCCGATGCGATCTACCTGGAGGAAATCCGCGCTGCCGGCTTGTACGACGCGATCTGGCAGGCGTTCGCCGTGCTGCTGCCGGTGCGCAGCGTCGGCGTGATGGGCGATGGGCGCACCTATGACATGGCATGCGCCCTGCGCGCCGTGACCAGCACGGACGGGATGACGGCGGATGTCTACCCGTTCGAGATGGCGTTCCTGACGCGAGTGTCGAACCGCATCGTGAACGAGGTGCGGGGGATCAATCGCGTCACCTACGACATCACCAGCAAGCCGCCTGGGACGATCGAGTGGGAATAGGACCCGGACGAGATTCGCGCCGGCCGGCGGCGTTGACTCAGATGGCAGCGGGCGATTTCAAGCGGGCTGAACGAACGGCCCTTGCCGTCGCTGGTGCTCGCGGCCCGCCAGCCGCCGACGTTGATCGTCTGGGGCGCCAACGATCCGTCATTCATCGCGGCGGGGGCCCAAGCGTTCAAGCGCGACCTTCCACAGGCAGAACTTCATCTGCTCGATGCCGGGCATTTCGCGCTCGACGAACAGAGCGATGCGGTCGCAAGGCTGATCCTGGGGTTCCTGGCCAGACATTTGGCTGACCATGCCACCCAGCGGCAAGGAAGGCCGGCGCCGCGGTCGGAGCCGGGTAGAGGTGTCTCGCACCACAGGCACCTCGGTCACGATCTCCCTGGCCGCCGCGTCATCCGTTCCGGTAGGTGTAGCTGTAACCATTCAAGGCCGGGGCGCCGCCGAGATGGGCGTAGAGAACATTCGAGCCTTCGGGGAAATAGCCCTTGGCGACGAGATCCATCATGCCCTGCATCGACTTGCCCTCGTACACCGGGTCGGTGATCATCGCCTCGGTGCGCGCCGCGAAGCGGATGGCGTCGCTGGTTTCCTTGCTCGGCACGCCATAGGCGGGATAGGCGTAGTCGTTCAGGATGACGATCTCGTCGTCGCGGACCGGGCGGCCCAGTTCCACCAACTCGGCGGTCTGGTCGACGATCTGACGGACCTGCGCCCGCGTCTGCGCCGGCGTGCCCGACGCATCGATGCCGATCACACGGCCGGCCCGGTCGTCGGCGGCGAAGCCGACGATCATCCCGGCCTGCGTCGAGCCGGTGACGACGCAGACGATGATGTAGTCGAACCGCACGCCCATCTGGGCTTCCTGTGCGCGAACCTCCTCGGCGAAGCCAACGTAGCCGAGGCCGCCGAACTTGTGCACCGATGCGCCGGCCGGGATGCCATACGGTTTGCCGCCGGCATCCTTGACGGACTGGATCGCGTCCTCCCAGCTTTTGCGGATGCCGATGTCGAAGCCGTCCGCGACGATCCGGCTGTCGGCACCCATCAGGCGGGTCAACAGGATGTTGCCGACGCGATCATAGACGGCGTCCTCGTGCGGCACCCAGCTTTCCTGAATGACGACGCATTTCATCCCGATCTTCGCCGCGGTCGCCGCCACCATGCGCGTGTGGTTGGATTGAACGCCGCCGATCGAGACCAGTGTATCGGCATTCGAGGCGATCGCGTCGGGCACGATGTATTCGAGCTTGCGCAGCTTGTTGCCGCCCATGGCGAGGCCGGAATTGCAGTCGTCGCGCTTGGCATAGATCTGCACCTTGCCGCCAAGCGCCGCCGTCATGCGCGGCAGATGCTCGATGGGCGTCGGCCCGAAAGTCAACGGGTAGCGTTCGAACTTGTCCAGTCTGAGCATGGTGGTCTCCTGATCCCGGCCGACAGCGGATTACTAGCGCCGCCGGATGGACGCAACTGACGCCTTGCCGCAAGCTGCGATGGGATCGAGCCTGCCAGTGCGGGCGCGTCGCGGTGATCCTTCCGTCAAGCGAGGGATCAGGAACATGCCAACCATCACCACCAAGGACGGCGTCGAGATCTTCTACAAGGACTGGGGCAGGGGCCAGCCAATCGTGTTCAGCCATGGCTGGCCGCTGTCGGCCGATGACTGGGACGCACAGATGCTGTTCTTCCTCGGGCACGGCTTCCGCGTGATCGCGCACGACCGGCGCGGCCATGGCCGCTCCACGCAGGTGGCCGACGGCCATGACATGGACCATTACGCCGACGACTTGGCGGCGCTGACCGCGCACCTTGATCTGCACGACGCGGTGCATGTCGGCCACTCCACCGGCGGCGGCGAGGTGGTGCGCTACATCGCGCGCCATGGCGAAGGCCGGGTCGCCAAGGCGGCGATCATCAGCGCGGTGCCCCCGCTGATGGTGCAGACCGCGGCCAATCCGGGCGGTCTGCCGAAGGCGGTGTTCGACGGTCTTCAGGCGCAGCTGGCGGCGAGCCGTGCACAGTTCTACTACGACCTGCCCGCCGGACCGTTCTACGGCTACAACCGGCCCGGCGTCACTGCGTCGCCGGCGGTGATATGGAACTGGTGGCGACAAGGGATGATGGGCGGTGCGAAGGCGCATTATGACGGTATCGTCGCGTTCTCCCAGACCGACTTCACCGAGGATCTCAAGAAGATCACGGTTCCGGTGCTGGTGATGCATGGCGACGACGACCAGATCGTTCCCTATGCCGATTCGGGGCCGCTGTCGGCGAAGCTGCTGAAGAACGGCACCCTGCAGACCTATCCCGGCTATCCGCACGGCATGCCGACGACGCAGGCCGAAACCATCAACGCAGACCTGCTGGCGTTCATCACCTCCTGAAGGCGATCGCGGCGCGCGAGCAGACGCGGCCGTCCAGGACCAGGCGCCGGCTCCGGCACGGGTTCTGGACGGTCTGCCGCGAAGCGGTTACACGCCGAACCATCGGCGCGTCGGCGCCGCCTTGGCGTTGGGGGAATGGATGAAGCCACTGTCTCGCCGTCGCGTTCTTGCAAGCACCGCGGCGGGCGGGGTCGCCTTGGCGGCGACCGCGGCGCGCGCCGCCTCGTTCGGCGATCCCGACCTGCCGCCCGAGGGCGCGGTCAACGTCACCAATCCGAATGCGCTGGCAATACCCGGGCCGCACGATGGCGGGCTGGCCGACATGATGCCGACCTTCACCGATCCGCCACCCACGGACGTGGGCAGCATGCCGGAGTTCTGGGCGTCGTTCAATTTGGCACCGCGGCGCATCCAGGACGGCGGTTGGGGCCGCCAGGTGACGCAGGCCGACTTCGCGATCTCGAGCGAGATCGCCGGCGTGGACATGCGGCTTGCGGCCGGCGGCATCCGTGAACTGCATTGGCACCAGCAGGCCGAGTGGGCGATCATGACCTACGGCAACTGCCGCATCACCGTGCTGGACGCCCAGGGGCGCCCCGCCGTCAACGACGTGAAGGCTGGCGACCTGTGGTATTTTCCCGCCGGCCTGCCGCATTCGCTGCAGGGACTGGGGCCGGATGGGGCGCAGTTCGTTCTGGCCTTCGACAACGGCATGTCGTCGGAGTTCAATACGCTGCCGGCGACCGACTGGCTGGCGCACACGCCGCCCGAGATCCTGGCCAAGAACTTCGGCGTCCCGGCCGAGGCGTTTCGCAACATCCCGCTGCAGAACCGCTGGATCTTTCAAGGCAAGGTGCCGGGGCCACTGGCCGAGGTAGAGGCCGCGATGGCATCGAAGGCGGGTGCGCCCGCATTTCCCTTCGTCTTCTCGTTGTCCGGCGTCACACCGAGCAATGTCACCAAAGGCGGGTTTGTGCAGATCGCTGACAGCCGAAACTTCCACGTCTCCAAGACCGTCGCGGCGGGGCTCGTCACGGTCAAGCCCGGCGGGCTTCGGACGATGCATTGGCATCCCAATGCCGACGAGTGGCAGTACTACATGAAGGGCACCGGTCGGATGACGGTCTTCAATGCCGGGCCGGAGGCGACGACCGGCAACTTCCGCCCAGGCGACGTCGGTTACGTGAAGAAGGGGCTGGGGCATTACATCGAGAACACCGGAACGACCGACCTCGTGTTCCTGGCCGTGTTCCGTTCGGACCGGTATGAGGAGGTCGCCCTGGCCGACTGGCTGGCGCACTCGCCGCCCGAAATGGTCGCGGCAACGTTCAACCTCGATCCGGATGTGGTGGCGAAGTTTCCGAAGGGCCGGCCTGACCTGATGCCCGAGTAGGCAAGGGGGGCGGTTGCGGCGGCACCCGCGCTTCGCGCCATTCCTTGGCGCACGCCACGCTGGACGCACACATCGCACAGGGAAAGCACGCCGCGCCGCGCCACACTGCTTGACGCGGCCGCGCACGTTGTTCATGTTCTGTTCATGAGCAGCAACGCAGCCTCCAGCGCCCTTTCCGAGCCTGCCGCCGCCGGCCCGGATACCGACCGGACCGTCGAACGGGCGCGACACGAAAGGCGCCAGCAGCTGCTGGAGCGACTTGCCAATATGGGCGCCGACCTTGCAGATGCGCTGCGGCGGCAGGCGACCATGCGGGTGGCCGAGGGGCGATTGGCGGACGGGGCCGACGCGGTCAGGTGTGCGGCGGCGTATGCCGCAGTCGCGCGTTCGGTGCGCCAAACCCTGGCGCTGTCGATGCGTCTAGAGGCCTTGCACCAGGAGCGGCAGGCGCCCCGCGCGCGCAAGTCCAGCGCCGAGGCCGGTGCAGACGCGCTGGCGCAGTGGGTGGCGTCGGGCGATCGAACGCTGAACTGATCGGATCGGCCGGGCATGCCAGTGGTGCTGCGCCGGCCGGACCGGTAATGTCCACACGGCCGCGGCGGCCGTTGCGTCATGCGCGTCGCCGGTTCGGCAGGCATTTTTCGGGGGAGGCATGGCGCGCCCTGCAACGCCTGGGAACCGGGCGGCGATCCGCATCGGCATCGGCGGCTGGACCTTCGCGCCGTGGCGCGGCGTGTTTTATCCCGCGGACCTGCCGCAGAAGCGCGAACTGGAATACGCGAGCCGCCATCTGACCTCGATCGAGGTCAACGGCACCTATTACGGCGCGCAGAAGCCGCAGAGCTTCGCGCGCTGGCACGACGAGACGCCGGATGATTTCGTGTTCGCGCTCAAGGCCCCGCGCTTCGCCACCAACCGCCGCGTGCTGGCCGAAGGCGGTGCCTCGGTCGAGCGTTTCTTCACCGGCGGCGTGATGGCCCTCAAGGCCAAGCTGGGGCCGATCAACTGGCAGTTCATGGCGACCAAGGCGTTCGACCCGGCGGATTTTGAGGGCTTCCTGAAGCTGCTGCCCAAGACCGTCGAGGGACAACCCATCCGGCATGCGGTCGAGGTGCGGCACGACAGTTTCAAGTGTTCCGATTTCGTCGCGCTGGCGCGTGCCTATGGCGTGGCGATCGTGATGGCCGGCGACGCCGCCTACCCGCAGATCGCCGACGTGACGGCACCGTTCGTCTATGCGCGGATCATGGGCACGAGCGAGCAGGAGCCGCAGGGTTATCCCGACAGCGCACTGGGCGACTGGATCACTCGCGCCCGCGCCATGGCCTCGGGCGAGGTGCCGGAAGGGCTGCAGACGGCGTCGCCCGCCAAAGCGGACGGGGTGGCGCGCGATGTGTTTCTGTATGTCATCAGCGGCGCCAAGGTCCGCAATCCTGCGGCGGCGATGACGCTGATCGCGCACCTGGAGGGCACCGGCGAGCCCGCGTCAGGCCGCAAGCGACTCACGCCACGGCGCTCGCCGCGCCGGTGAGGCCGACGCCTTCCTGCTTGGCCAGCATCATCACCTGGAGCAGCAGATCGTGGCGGGCGGCGCGTTCCTCAGCGGCGTCGCGGGCCCGGAAGTAGCACAGCAGGTCGATCCCGATCCCATCGCTCGACAATTCCGACAAGCCGACCTGTGTGCGCTCCTCCGCGACGGCGGGCTGGCCGTCCACCAGTTCGCGCAGCTTCTGTGTGAAGCGCCCGAGCTGTTCGGGCGTCGCCCCATAGCCGACGGTGAAGCGTGTGCGAAACAGGCGATACCGCCGTGCGCCGAAATTGTTGATCATTGCGTCCGTCAGCTTGCCGTTCGGAACGATGATGACGGTATCGTCCATGGTGCGAATGCGGGTCGAGCGTATGCCGACATCCTCCACCGTGCCCTGCATGTCGCCCATCGCGATCGTATCGCCTTTGCGGAACGGCTGGTCGGCCAACAGGATGCCTGCGCCGAACAGGTTGGACAGTGTCTCCTTCGAGGCGAAGGCGACGGCGAGACCGCCGATGCCGAGGCCGGTTATCATGCCCTCGACCGGCAGGTCGAGCGCCTCGGCCGCCGCGACCGCGACGGTGACCATCAGCGCCAGTTTGAACAGCCCCGCGGTCAGCGACACTAGGATGTCGTCCATCGTGCCTTGCGGGCGGCTGATTTGCCCGCGCACGCCGCCGGCAACGACGTCGACGATCGGCAGGCCAGCCCAGGCGACGCCGATCGCCGCGACCACGCCCATGATCGAATCGATCACCGGAAGCCCCGGGCCGGCCAGACCCAGCCGGCGCGACAGCTTGTACCAGATCAGTGCGATGGCCATGAGCCGCAGCGGCCACACGAGGCGCCGCTGGATCGCGGCGTCCAGATCCTGGCCGAGCAGACCCGCCACAACGGCGAACAACCGGATCAGGAGCGGCACCGCGACCAGCAGGATGAGTGCGGAGACGATCAACGCGATCATCACAGCGGCGATCTGCCAATTCTCGAGGCCCGGAACGATCCCGGTGCGCAGGAGCAATGGCGATATCGCGGCGAGGTGTGCGCGGAACGCGAACAGGCCGGCCGGGGGCGCCATGGCAGGGATGCCGGGATCGGCCGGCATCCCGCGTGTCGCGATGTAGAGCCGCAGTTGGGAGGCAACCGTGCCGGCTGTGAAGCGCCAGCGCCGCGCGGCGCCGCTGCCCTGCGGGGCGATGACGATCCGGCCGGCGGGATGCGTGAAGAAGACATAGGGCTGGCGGCTGGCGGGGTCATCCGGGATCGCCTGCCATTGCCAGGCACCGACGCGGTTGATCATCTGGATCATGTACTGCGCCTGGACCATCCCCTGCTCGGCCCGGTAGGCGGCGCGGATCTGCGAAAGATCCATGGTGTCCAGCACCGCCTGAGAGTCCGCGCCGTCCCAGTGCAGCATCGCATCGACGAAGCGCCGCATCGTGGCGCGCGGATCGTCCCGCAAGCCTTCCTGGCCGGCCGGCCGGTCGGCGTCCCGCTGATCCAGCATCCGGATGGCCGCCGCCAGCGCCGCCTCGTCCGGAGCGGCAAGTCGCCAGTGGCCGTCGGGCTGCCGCCGCAGGGTCAGCGCCAGCGTCGCGTCGGTGCCGGCCTGATGCAGCGTATAGGTCACGAGGCCCGTGCGTGGCGGGGGATCGGGCAGCGCGGATGTGCGGAACGTCGTCATGTCGAGCGCGGCGAACAGCGCCCTGGTGCGCGCCAGACGCTGTCGGGCATCCGCTGCAGCGGCGTCTGGCCCGAAATCCACCAGCCCCCGCGCGTCCGCCATGCTGTCGGGATCGCCGGCCGCCGCGCGGTTGGCGGCGATGAGGAAGCTGCGCAGGGCATGCTGGGGTGTGTCGTCGAGGATGACGGCAGGTGCCCGACGCGGATCGGCGCGCATGCCCGTCCACCATGCGTCGCCGTCGAACCGCCCGCTGAAACCTTGCCCGAACGGGCCGCGCACGAAGACGAACCGGCCGTGACGCGGGCCTTCCGACCACGTGCCCTGCAGGGTATCGCCGGTCACCGTACCGGTCAGGCGACCGTCATAGAGGCGGTAGGTGCCATCCACCTGCGCGCCGCGCTGGCGCAGCACGATGCGGGCGCTGCCGTCCGGCCAGCGCGTATCCCAGGTGCCGGCCCAGTCCTGCGCGCTGCCGCCACGCCGTGCGGCAAGGATGCCGCCACTCGCCAGCAGGACCAGGACGATCGTCACGGCGATGGCGCCCGGGCGGGCCGCTGGCCGTCGCAGGGGCACGTATGGTCAGTGGCCGGCCATGCCCAGGCATTTTGCTGCCGCGACGGCCGAAGAGCGGGCGTCGCCGCGATCGATCCTGCCAGCGCGCGCCAGATCCCGCGTGGTCGCCGTCACGACCTCGCGCAGGTCGGTGCCGGGTTGCAGCCTGGGGAGCGTAGCGGCGAAGATCGTCTGCCCATCGGGCGGTAGAGCTGCTGCGCAGGTCTTGGCAGCGAGGCTGTCGGCGCGGGCCGTTCCGGCCGCCGCCGCAGGCAGTGCCAGGACGAAAAGGACAAGCGCCGGTCGAAGAAGCGCGCTGTTTCGGGTCATGCTGGTCCGCCTGTCGGCCGGGTTTGCGCAACGGGCAATAACGCCCTTCCGCGTAGGTTAGCGTCCAGAGTGTTGCGCCAATCCTAAAACGGGGGCGATTGAGCGCGCTGCGGGCGCGGGGTAGTGGTGCCGGACCGGCCGATCCGGGCCGGCCTGTCCGATGGGGCCTCGCATGACAATCCGGCGCTTCGTTCCGCTCTTTCTCGCCGTCGGGTTGGCGCTGGCGCCGCTTGTCGCTTCCGCGGCCGAGCCGACGAAAATCGGCACGGTGGACACCACGTTCCGCCTGCTCGGCCGCAACGATCGCATCCTGGTCGAACGCTACGACGACCCGCGCATCCAGGGCGTGTCGTGCTACGTCTCACGCGCCGAAACCGGCGGCGTGAAGGGCTCGTTGGGCCTGGCGACCGATCCCAACCGTTTCTCCATTGCGTGCCGCGCCGTTGGCCCGATCACCGTGCCCGACAAGCTGCCTGAGCAGGAGGTGGTGTTTGGCGCCTCGACCAGCCTGTTCTTCAAGGAATTGCGCGTCTCCAGGCTCTACGACAAGGAAAAGCATGTGCTGGTCTATGTCGTCTGGTCCACCATCGCACTCGGCCCCGGCGGCAGCCCGTTCAACAGTGTCACGGCCGTGCCGCTGGACGCGCACTGACCGGACCTGCCCATAATCGCGCCCACCCACGGCGAAGGAGACTGCGCATGGCCGCCGATCCCGTCCCCTTCATCCTGCATGTCCCCGATGCCGACGTCGTGGACCTGCAGGCGCGGCTGGCCCGCACCAGGTTGCCTGACCAGGCACCGGGCGCGCCCTGGGCCTATGGCACCGACGTGGCCTATCTGCACGGGCTGCTGGATTACTGGCGCACCGGCTTCGACTGGCGGGCCGAGGAAGCCGCGCTGAACAGTTTCCCCCAGTTCCGCGTGCCGCTGCACGGCATCGACCTGCACTATCTGGAGGTGCCCGGCGTCGGGCCGGACCCGATGCCGCTGCTGCTGCTGCATGGCTGGCCCGGATCCGTGTTCGAGTTCCTCGACATCATCCCGCGCCTGACCGATCCGGCCCGTTTCGGCGGCGATCCGCGCGACGCCTTCACGGTGATCGCGCCGTCGCTGCCGGGCTACGGCCTGTCGTTCCACCCGGGACAGCCGCGCTTCGGCGTGAACGAGATGGCCGATTGCGTCGCGGCGCTGATGCACGACGTGCTGGGCCACCGGCGCTTCGCGGCCCAGGGCGGCGACTGGGGCGCGGCGGTGACCAGCCGGCTCGGCTACGCCCATGCCGACAAGATGATCGGCATCCATGTCAACCTGCTGATGGCGGTGGCGCGCGATCCAGCCGCCTTCCCCAACCCGACCGAGGATGAGCGCCGCTTCCTGGCCGCGTTGGCGCACTGGATGCGCGAGGAGACCGGCTACCAGTGGATCCAGGGCACCCGGCCGCAGACGCTGGCTTTCGGGCTGACCGACTCGCCGGCGGGGCTCGCTGCCTGGATCGTCGAGAAGTTCCGTGCCTGGTCCGATTGCGGCGGCGACGTGGAGAGTGCCATCGGCCGCGACCGGATGCTGGGCAACATCGCGCTGTACTGGTTCACCGGCGCGATCGGTTCGTCCTTCTGGCCCTATTACGCCCGGCTGCACGAACCGCCGTTCATGCCGGCGGGCAAGACCATCGACGTCCCCGCGGGCTATGCGGAATTTCCCTGCGAGATCGTCAAGACGCCGCGCTCGGCGGCGGAGCGCGTGTTCACCGATCTGCGGCGCTGGAGCGTCATGCCGAAGGGTGGGCATTTCGCCGCGCTGGAGCAGCCGGACCTGCTGGCGGGCGAGGTGCGCGCCTTCTTCCGCGACCTGCGATGACGTGACGTGCCGACCTCTTGCGAGGCTCACCTTTCGGAACATATGGTGAACACAAGGGGGCGGATGCCGTGGACGAAAGGCTCGAGGCCAAGCTGCGGATCCTGGCGGATGCCGCGAAATACGATGCGTCCTGCGCGTCCTCGGGCGCTCCGCGGCGGGCTGCCGACCGGGACGGCCTGGGTTCGACGACTGGGTGCGGCATCTGCCATTCGTACACGCCCGATGGGCGCTGCGTGTCGCTGCTGAAGATCCTGCTGACCAATTACTGCCTGTTCGACTGCGCCTATTGCATTAACCGCCGGTCCTCCAACGTCCGCCGCGCGCGCTTCACCGTCGCGGAGGTCGTGGCGCTGACGGTTGCGTTCTACAAGCGCAACTACATCGAAGGCCTGTTCCTGTCGTCCGGCATCATCCGCTCCCCCGACCACACGATGGAGCAGCTGGTGCGGGTCGCGCGGTCGCTGCGCGAGGAGCAAGGCTTCGCCGGCTACATCCACCTCAAGACAATTCCCGAGGCGAGTCCCGATCTGGTCGCCCAGGCGGGGCTGTGGGCGGACCGGCTTTCGATCAACCTCGAACTTGCCTCGGAGCGCAGCCTGCGGGCGCTGGCGCCGGAGAAGCGCGGTGCGACGATCCGCGCTGCAATGGGGCAGATGCGCGAGCGCATCACCGAGGCGCGGGCGGAGCGGCGGCGCTTCTCGCCGTCCGGGCAGAGCACGCAGGTGATCGTCGGCGCCGACGACACAACCGATCACGCGGTGCTGCGCAGCAGTGCCGCGCTGTACGACCGCTATCAGCTGAAGCGGGTCTACTACTCGGCCTTCAGCCCGATCCCGGAGGCGAGCACCATGCTGCCGGTGAAGCCGCCGCCGCTGCTCCGTGAGAACCGGCTGTACCAGGCCGACTGGCTGCTGCGCTATTACGGCTTCGGGGTGGACGAGATCGCCGCCGGCGGCGAGGGGGGGATGCTGGACCTTGACATCGACCCCAAGCTCGCCTGGGCGTTGAAGCACCGCGATCGCTTCCCGGTGGATGTGAACAGCGCGGACCGTGCGCTGCTGCTGCGCGTGCCGGGCCTGGGCAGGCGGGCGGTGGATCGCATCGTCAGCGCGCGGCGGCATACCGGCTTGCGGCTCGAGGACGTGGCGCGGATGAGCGGCGGGATGCGGCGGGCGCGGCCGTTCCTCATCGCGCTGGATCACCGGCCGGTGGCCCTGACGGACCGGCTGAACCTGCGCGAGACCCTGACCGCCCCGGCACGCCAGATGGCGCTGTTCTGATGCCGCTGCGGCGCATCGCGCTGCGGGATGGCGCCGATGCCGCCGGGTTCCGCTGCGCCGTGCGGCGGCTGGTCGCGGCCGACGTGCCGCCGCAGGAGGCGGCCTGGAGCAGCGGCGACACGCCGGGACTGCTCGGCGACGACCTGCCGGGCGTAGCAATGGACGGCGATGCGCCGCCGGTGGTACTGCCGCGCGATCTGGCAGATACCATTGCGCTTGTGGTCTGCCATCGCGATCCGCAGCGTTACGCGCTGCTCTACACGTTGATCTGGCGCGTGCTGCACGGCGAGCGCGCTCTGCCGGCGATCCACAGTGACCGCCTGGTTCATCGCATCGCCGCACTGCGCAAGGCAGTCGGCCGCGACCTGCACAAGATGCACGCCTTCCTGCGTTTCCGCCGCATCGACGACGCCGCTGGAGCGGAGCGCTTCGTCGCCTGGTTTGAGCCGGGCCATTTCATCGTGGAGGAGACGGCGGACTTCTTCGTCGCGCGCTTCCGCGGCATGGTCTGGTCGATCCTGACGCCGGTCGGCTCGCTGCACTGGGATCGCGAGCGTCTGGTCATCGGGCCGGCGGTGCCACGCGGCGCGCAACCGGCGGCGGACGGGTTCGAGGCGGCGTGGTGCGGCTATTACGAGAGCGTGTTCAATCCGGCCCGCGTCAATCCCGCGGCGATGCGGGCAGAGATGGCGAAGAAATACTGGCACAACATGCCGGAGGCGGCGGCGATCCCGCAGCTGATCCGCAGCGCGCCGTCGCGCACGCAGGCGATGATCGACCGCGCCGCCGTCAAGCCGGTGAGGCGCAATCCTGACAAGGCGGTGGCGGCGATGCTGCGCCTGATGCCGCAGGCGGCGCAGGAGGACGAGGACAGTCGCTGAAGGCAGGTGGAATCCGACAGAGACAGGCGAGACGGATTTGTTTCAGACGGCAGCTTAATACGTGGGCAATCTTCAAGGACAATCTGCATGTCATAGGATGTCTTTTTCAGGCATGTCTTTTTCAGGCATTGCCAAAGCAGGAGCGTTACTGTATCGGCATTAGATATAAAAAAGCGCTTTTGGGGAACGCTTCATGACATCGGGCGTCGAAGACCGCGCCCAGTCGCGTGCCGACCGGGCGACACCGCAGGCCGCACAAACGTTCTCACTCCTGACCCTCACCGCCATGGTCGTCGGTTCCATGGTGGGGGCTGGCATTTTCTCCCTGCCGGCCACGTTCGGCCGGGCAACCGGCCCCTTTGGGGCGATCATCGCCTGGGTCATCGCGGGCGCAGGCATGCTGATGCTTGCCTTCGTCTTCCAGATACTTGCTCAGCGCAAACCCGATCTGGACGCCGGGATATTCGCCTATGCGAAGGCCGGGTTCGGCAACTATCTCGGCTTTGCCGCAGCGTTCGGGTTCTGGTTCGGTACCTGCCTCGGCAATACCACCTACTTCATCCTCATCATGTCCACGCTGGGGCGATTCTTTCCCGTGCTCGGCGACGGCAACACGCTGGTTGCGACCGTCCTTTCGTCGCTGATTCTGTGGTCGGTGCACGTCATGGTGCTGCGCGGCGTGAAGGAAGCCGCTGCCATCAACACCATCGTCACGATCGCCAAGATCGTTCCGATCGCAATCTTCATCCTGTGCATGGCGCTGTATTTCGATCCGGCGAAATTCGCCGCCAATTTCTGGGGCGGCCAGGGCTATTCGATGGGAGACCTGTTCGGGCAGGTACGCGGCACGATGCTGGTCACCGTGTTCGTCTTCATCGGCATTGAGGGCGCCAGCGTCTATTCGCGCTATGCCCGCCGCCGCAAGGACGTCGGGTTGGCCACCGTGTTCGGCTTTCTCGGCGTGCTCTGCCTGCTCGTGCTGGTTACGCTGCTGCCCTACGGCATGCTCGATCGCGCGGAGCTTGCTGCGATGCGGCAACCCTCGATGGCGGGTGTGCTGGAAGCTGCGGTCGGCTGGTGGGGAGCGATCTTCATCAGCCTGGGCCTGCTGGTCTCGGTGCTCGGCGCCTATCTCGCGTGGTCCCTGCTTGCGGCGGAAGTGCTGTTCATGGCGGCCAAGGACGGCACCATGCCGCGAGTGCTGTCGCGCGAAAGTGCCAGCAAGGTTCCGGTCGCCGCGCTGTGGCTCACCGCATCGGTCATACAGGGCCTGCTGATCTTCACCATGTTCGCGCGGGAGGCCTTCAACCTCGCGCTGGCGCTGACCAGCGCCAAGACGCTGATCCCGTATTTCCTTGCTGCCGCGTTCGCCTTCAGGCTGGCGGCGCGCGGCGAGACCTATGCCGGCCAACCCGGCCAGCGCAGCACCGACCTTGTTCGCACCGGGCTGGCGACCGCCTACACGGTGTTCATGCTGATCGCCGGCGGCACCAAATACATCCTGCTCTCGGCGATATTTTTCGCGCCTGGCAGCATTCTGTTCGTCCTTGCGCGCCGCGAGCAGCGCGCGCAGGTGTTTGCGCCCTTCGAATGGTTGATCTTCCTCGCCGTGGTCGCCGCTGCGGTCTTCGGCATCTACGGCCTTGCTACCGGCATCTTCACGATCTGAGGGGAGTCTCCGATATGGGTCAGGCCATGCCCGCCTATGGTGTCCATTCAGAAGTCGGCACGTTGCGCAAGGTGTTGGTCTGCGCGCCCGGACGCGCGCACACGCGCCTCACGCCCAGCAACTGCGATGCGCTGCTGTTCGATGACGTTTTGTGGGTCGAGCGTGCCAAGCGGGACCATTTCGATTTCATGAGCAGGATGCGCGACCGGGGCATCGAGGTCGTGGAGATGCACAATCTGCTCGCCGAGACGGTGTCAGATCCAGCCGCGCGTGCCTGGCTGCTCGATCGCCAGATCACCGTCAACGAGGTGGGCCTTGGCCTCGTAGCCGACACCCGCGCCTACCTCGACAGCCTCGCGCCTCGCGAACTGGCCGAGGCGATGATCGGCGGTCTTTCGGCGGACGAACTCCCCGACAAGGATCCGTCGCAATACCTGACCATGGTGCGCGAGGCGACAGGGATGACCGAGTACCTGCTGCCGCCGCTGCCCAACACGCTCTACACGCGGGATACGACGTGCTGGATCTATGGCGGCGTCACCGTCAACCCGCTTTTCTGGCCGGCCCGGCGGGAGGAGACGCTGCTTATGGCGGCGATCTATCGCTTTCATCCCAGCTTCAAAGCAGCGGGTTTCCCGATCTGGTGGGGCGATGCGGACGTGAACCACGGCTCGGCCACGCTTGAGGGCGGCGATGTGCTGGTCCCCGGCAACGGCGTCGTGCTCATCGGCATGAGCGAGCGCACCTCGCGTCAGGCCATCACGCAGGTCGCCGCCGCTTTGTTCGCCAAGGGAGCCGCGACGCGGGTCATTGCCGCGGCCATGCCCAAATTGCGCGCGGCCATGCATCTCGACACGGTCTTCACATTTGCCGACCGCGACCTGGTGACGGTCTTCCCCGAGATCGTCGACCGGATCCATCCGATTTCGCTTCGCCCAGGCACCGGACCTACGGGGATCGAGGTCACGCTCGAGAAGAAGCATCTTCTCGAGGTTGTCGCCGAGGCGTTGAACCTCAAGCAACTGCGCGTCGTGCCGACGGGCGGCAACGCCTACGCCAGTGAGCGCCAGCAATGGGACAGCGGCAACAACCTCGTCGCGGCCGCGCCCGGCGTCGTGTACGCCTACGACCGCAACACGGTGGTCAACACCGCCTTGCGCAAGCAGGGGATCGAGGTCATCGAGATCGTCGGAGCGGAACTCGGCCGCGGCCGCGGCGGCGGTCATTGCATGACCTGTCCGCTGATCCGCGACACGGTGGACTACTAGCAGGCAGCCCAGGGTGCGGCGCGGACGCCCGACCGGGCGTTGCCACGATGGCGCGGCCGATCCCGGCGACGGTGCGGGATAAGGACGGCTTCGCGCGGAGATCCGAGCCCGACGAGAGACGGGCGGGATGGGTGTCCCGCCCGGACCTGCGCGGTGGGCCGGCCCGTTCAGGCGGCTGCCTTCACCTCGATCTTCTTCGGTGCCGCCTTGGCGTTCTTCGGTACCGTGATCGTCAGCACACCGTTGGCGAAGGTGGCGTCGATCTTCCCGCCGTCCACGTTCTCGGGCAGGACGAAGGAGCGCCGGAATTCGCCGTAGCTGCGCTCCGTTAGCCGATAGTCCTTGTTCTTCTCCTCCTTCTCCGGGCGCTTTTCGCCCTTGATCGTGAGCGTGTCGCCGGCAAGCGCGACCTCGATATCGGTTGGTCCGGTTCGTCCGGACATCGGCCACTCTGCTGGCGGTCCGCGCAGCCGGCATTGATCGAGATCAGTACGCCCATGCGGCGCAGTCATGATGCGGTGGCCTGAACCCGCGGCTATTCCGGGGAACGCGGCTTGCGGCTCCGCTCGGGGCGCCCCAGGATCGGCACGTCACCGGCGGGGAGGGGCGACAGGATGGTGGCTCTGACCAGGCAGGCGCTGGCCGCGCAGATCGATGCCGGGCTTTGCGAGGTGGGCGAATACACCTATGGTACGCCTGAGATCTTCCCGTCCTGGTACTCGGCCCGCATCAGTATCGGACGATACTGTTCAATCGCGGACGGGGTGCTGATATTCTCCGGCGGCGACCACAACCTGCAGGCCGTCAGCACGTTTCCGTTCCAGGCCTTTCCGGAAACCTTCCCGACCGCGACCGGCGATCGCGTGACGCCGGTGCCGGGCCGGCCGGTGACGATCGGCCACGATGTGTGGATAGGCTTCGGCGCGACCATCATGCAGGGGGTGACGATCGGCCATGGTGCGGTTATCGCGGCGCGCGCGGTGGTGACGCATGACGTGCCGCCCTACGGCATCGCCGCCGGCAACCCGGCGCGCATCGTCGGGAAGCGTTTCACCGACGATCAGATCGGGCGGCTGCTGGCGATCGCCTGGTGGGACTGGCCGAAGGCGCGGGTGGATGCCGAGATGCCGGCGCTGTTGCGCGAACCGGTGGATGCCTTCATCGCGCGCCTGGAAGGCGCCGCCGGCTGACCCCGGACAGCTACGCGCCGTTCTGCTTGCGCTCGCCGTTCTTGCGCAGCAGGAACTCGCGGCCGACCTTCACCATCGGCGCGCCGTCGTAATCGACGATGTCGGCGGTGGCATAGGTCTCGGTCCACAGGTCGGGAATGAAGCTGCCGGTGCCCACCACGTCGATCGGCGCGCGCGCATCGGCCATCACGCGGCACTTGTCGACGCCGAAGCCGGAGGAGACGACGATCCGCACCGTCGGGTAGCCGGCCTCGTCCAGCGCCTCCCGCATGCGCCAGATGGCGGCGGCGGAGACGCCGGTGCCGACGAGGTAGCGCAGCTCGGTATCGCTGCGGTAGCGGCGGATCGCGCCGGGCGCGCGGCGGTCCAGCACGGCGTAGCTGCTTGGCGGATCCAGCCCCTCCAGGAACCGGCCGCCATGCGTATCGAGCCGCACCGACAGCCGGCCGGCGGCGGCGATGACGGGGAAGCGGCGCGCAGACCGCCAGCGCGTCGGTGACCTCGCGGCCGAAATAATCGACCAGCACGGTCAGCGCATCGTCGGGGAAGGTTTCGTGGAACATCTCGGCCGCACGCACCGTCGAGCCGGCGTAGCCGATCAGCGCATGCGGCATGGTGCCAAGGCCGCGCGGCACGCCGAACCAGTGCGCCGTGCCGTCGTTGGCGTTGCCGATGAAGCCCTTCGCACCCTCCCGCCGGGCGGCGTTGCTGCCGACGCTGGCGGCGTAGGCCATCATCTCCTGCATCTCGGCGCCGGCGCAGTGCCGCGCCTCCATCGCGAGGAACGCCGACCTCGGGCAGAGCGAGGCACATCTGGTAGGCATGATGTGCCGCGACGCAGGACGGGCCGAGCTTCTGCAGCAGGATCGTCTCGAGGTCGGACAATTCCATCAGGCTGCCCGCGATGTAGACGATCGGCTCACCGGCACCGACCCATTCGCCCTCGGGATGGATCACGTCGATGGCGATCTCGGTGCGACGCTCGGCGGCCACGGCGCGCAACCAGTCGACCATCAGGCGCGGCGCGGAAATCACCGGCCGGCGCAGGAATACCGCGTAGGTGACGCGCTTGTCGCCGAAGGCGCGGACGATTTCGCGCGTGCGGTTGAAGTAGGTGTCGGTGCGCGCCGCGATATCGGCGATGAGCGCGCGACCGGGGCCTCCTGTCTCCGCGTTCATCCGCCCTTATCCTCCCCGATGCTGCTCTTACTGCGCGGCGACGGCGGGCAATCGGCCGCCCGGCAGGCGGCGGGTCTTCAGCTCCTCGGCCACCTGGAACGCCAGCTCCAGCGACTGCTCGGCGTTCAGCCGCGGGTCGCAGAAGCTTTCGTAGCGTTCGGTCAGGTTGGCCTCGGTCAGCCGATGCGCGCCGCCGACGCATTCGGTGACGTTCTGCCCGGTCATCTCCACATGCACCCCGCCAGCCCAGGTGCCCTCCGCGGCGTGGGCATCGAAAAAGCCGCGCACCTCCGAAAGGATGGCATCGAAGCTGCGGGTTTTGATGTTGGCGGCAGTGGACACCGTGTTGCCGTGCATCGGGTCGCAGAGCCACAGGACGTTCAGGCCCGCGCGCTTCACTGCGCGCAGCAGCGGCGGCAGCTTCGCCGCAACCTTCTCCGCGCCCATCCGCACGATCAGCGTGATGCGCCCAGCCTCGTTTGCCGGGTTCAACGTCTCGATGATGCGCACCATCTCCTCGGGATCGCTGCTCGGGCCGGCCTTCATGCCGATCGGGTTCTTCACGCCGCGCAGGAACTCGACATGCGCGCCGTCCGGCTGGCGCGTGCGGTCGCCGACCCACAGGAAATGCGCCGAGCAGGCATACCAGTCGCCCGATGTGGAATCGACGCGGGTCAGCGCCTGCTCGTAGGGCAGCAGCAGCGCCTCATGGCTGGTGTAGAAATCGGTCTCGCGCAGGTCGCGGGTGTTCTCGCTGCTCATGCCGCAGGCGGCCATGAAGCGCAGCGTCTCGTCGATCCGCCCCGACAGGTCACGGTAGCGTTCGGCGAGCGGGGAGCGTTCGACGAAACCCAGGTTCCAGCGATGCACCTCGTGCAGGTCGGCATAGCCGCCCGAGGCGAAGGCGCGCAGCAGGTTCAGCGTGCCGGCCGACTGGAAATAGGCGAACTCCATGCGCTGAGGATCGGGCACGCGATCTTCGGGGGTGAAGGCCGGGGCATTGATGATGTCGCCGCGATAGCTGGGCAGCGTCTCGGTGCCCACCGTTTCGGTGTCGGAGCTGCGCGGCTTGGCGAACTGACCGGCCATGCGGCCGATCTTCACCACCGGCACCGACGCGCCGAAGGTCAGCACCACCGCCATCTGGAGCAGCACGCGGAACGTGTCGCGGATGCTGTCGGCGGTGAAGTCGGCGAAGCTCTCGGCACAGTCGCCGCCCTGCAGCACGAAGGCGCGGCCTTCGGCGGCGGTGGCCAGCGCCGCCTTCAGGCGGCGCGCCTCGCCGGCGAAGACCAGCGGCGGATAGCGGCGCAGGCGCGCCTCCATCTGTGCGAGCTTCGCCGGGTCGGGATAGGCCGGCACCTGGCGGATTGGGCGGGAGCGCCATGTCTCAGGGCTCCAGCGGGCATTGGAAATCGCGGTCATTACGCTCTCCGAGGGGAAACAATAGCGCCCCAGGATGGATTTATCGCCCGAAATCCCCGGCGGGGCTACTCGGCCGCGCGTGCGACCCCGGCAACCCGGGTCCGCGTGCGCAGCGTGACGAACTCCTCGGCGGAGGTCGGATGGATGCCGATGGTGCGGTCGAAGTCCAGCTTGGTCGCGCCGCAGATCACCGCGATCGCCAGGCCTTGCATGATCTCTCCGGCGTCCTCGCCCAGCATATGGGCGCCCACGACCTTCTGGCTGGCCTGATCCACCACCAGCTTCATCGTGGTCCGGCGGGCGCGGCCGCTCAGGTTGTGGCGCATCGGGGTGAAGCGGGCGAGGTAGATGTCGGCGGGACCCTCGGCGGCCGCTTCCTCCTCGGTCAGTCCTACCGTGCCGATCGGCGGGCTGGAGAATACGGCGGTCGGGACGTTGCGCAACGACACCTCCCGCCGGCGCGGACCGAACAGGCTGTCGGCCAAAGCGTGCCCTTCGGCGGTGGCGACCGGCGTCAGGTTCAGCCGGTCGGTGACGTCGCCGATGGCGTAGATGTGGGGCACGTTGGTGCGAAGCTGCCCATCGACAGGGATGGCGCCGCCGCTTGCCGTGGCGACGCCCGCCGCATCGAGGCCGAGGCCCGTGGTGGCGGGTGCGCGTCCGGTGGCGAAGAACACCAGATCGGCGGCAAGGCTGCGGCCTTGGCCCAGGTGCAGCACCCGCGCCTCGCCATCCGCCTCGACCGATACCGGGACGCTACCCGGATGCAGCGTGATGCCGCCAGCGGCCAGCGCCTCCGCCAGCCCGGTCCGCAGATCCTGGTCGAAGCCGCGCAGCGGCAGCGGCTGGCGATAGACGAGGTGGGTTTCGGCGCCCAGGCCGGCAAAGATGCCGGCGAACTCTACGGCGATGTAGCCGCCGCCCACGATGACGACGCGCCTCGGCATCGCGGGCAGGAAGAACGCGGCGTCGGAGACGATGCCAAGCGCGGCGCCCGGGATGTCGGGGCGCACCGGATGGCCGCCGGTGGCGATGACGATGCGCTCGGCCGTGATGCGCTGGCCGCCGACCTCCAGCGTATGGGCGTCGATGAAGCGCGCATGGGCGTCGAACAGCGTAACGCCGGCACCGTCCAGGAGCTTGCGGTAGATGCCGTTGAGCCGGCCGATCTCGCGGTCCTTGGCGGCGATCAGGGCTGCCCAGTCATGCGGCCCCTTGCGGATGTCCCAGCCGAAGCCGGCGGCGTCGTCGGCCCAGGCGCCGTATTCGGCGGCCTGCACCAGCAATTTCTTCGGCACGCAGCCGACATTGACGCAGGTGCCGCCCCAGAACCGTGCCTCGGCGACGCCGACACGGGCACCATGCCCCGCCGCAATGCGCCCGCAGCGCACGCCCGCCGAGCCGCCACCGATGACGAAAAGGTCGAAATCCATGCTCTGCACCCGAACCCTGTTGCGGTACTGTGTCGCCGTCGCCGGCTGCGATCAAGGCGCCGGACGCGGCGCGCTGGCCGGCATCCGGCACCGCGCCTATAAAGGCTGCCCGTTCTGTAGCGCCAAGGCATCCGTCCCATGAGCGATCTCGTCGTCATCGCGTTCCCATCGGAGGAGAAGGCCGAGGAGGTGCGCCACAAGCTGTTGGCAATGCAGCAGAGCTACCTGATCGAACTGAGCGACGCGGTGATTGCGGTGAAGCACGCCGACGGCAAGGTCAAGCTCAATCAGCTGATGAACACGACGGCGGCCGGCGCGGTGTCGGGCGGCTTCTGGGGCCTGCTGATCGGTTGCCTGTTCCTGGTGCCCGTGGTCGGCGCCGCGATCGGTGCCGGCGCCGGGGCGATCAGTGGCGCGCTGTCGGACGTCGGCATCAACGACCATTTCATGAAGGAGGTCGCCGGCGTGCTGCAGCCGGGCAACGCCGCGCTGTTCCTGCTGATCCGCAAGATGACGACCGACAAGGTGCTGGAGGACCTGCAGGGCGCCGGCGGCACGGTGCTGCGCACGTCTTTCGACCATACCAGGGAGCAGGCGCTGCGCGACGCGCTGGCCGCGCACGCCAGTGCGGAGGCAGCCGCCGCGCCGTGACCCGGGACCGCCCGACCCGTCGCTGCCCGAGCCATCGTCTCGGGGACGGACGATGCGGGGCCGAACCGGCCCTTTGAGGGATCGGTAAGATTCCCGACGCAAAGCTGGGGTGTGAAGCCTCGTCGAGGACTGCCCCGCGATGCTCCGGGTCTATGACTGCGTGGTCCATCAGCACGATCCGCGATTGGCGGTCCTGGCCGTCCTGATCGCGCTTTTCGGCGCGCACACGACGATCCGGCTGCTGATGCGGGTCGCGGCACTGCCGGCGGAAGCGCGCCGCCCCTGGCTCGTGGTGGCGGCGGTCGCCGCGGGGTCGTCGATCTGGGCCACTCATTTCGTCGCCATGATCGCCTTCCGGGCCGGGGCCCCGCTGAGCTTCGACCTTGGGCCGACGGTTGCCTCCCTGCTGGTCGCGATGCTGGTCACGGGCGCCGGGATGATGCTGGCGCTGGAGCGGCCCGAGCGGTGGCACCATGCCGCTGGCGGCGCGGTGGTGGGCGTAGGCATTGCCGTCATGCACTACCTGGGCATGAGCGCCCTGGAGGTGCCCGGCTACCTGACGTGGGATGCTTCCCTGGTCGGCGCATCGGTGGTGATCGGCTGCGTGCTCGCAGCCGCTGCGGTGGTGATCGCGCTCGACCAGACGCGATCCTGGGACGCACCGCTGGCCGCCTTCCTGCTGGCAGGAGCGATCTGCGCGACACATTTCATCGGCATGGCGGCCGCGGTGCTGCATCTGACCGGTGGTTCGGTGCCGATGGACGCGACCGTGTCGTCCGCGGCACTCGGCGTCGATGTCGCCGCCGTCTGCTTTGTCATCCTGGTCACCAGCCTGGTGGCGCTCGACCTCGAACGCCGCCAGGAGATCCGCCGTGCCGTGGAGCGGGCGACGCTGCGCAGCCTCGCCGACATTGCGGTGGAGGGCCTCGCCGTCTGCGACGACGGGCGGATCGTCGCAGTCAACCGAAGCCTCGAACAGATCACCGGCCACGCCGGCGCCGCGCTGCAGGGCACTGACGTCGAAGCACTGTTGGACTGCGCACCCGCCACCGTCGGGGCCGCGATGCTGCAGGAGAAGGCCGGGGAGTGCATACTGGTCGCCGGTTCCGGCGAGCGCGTGCCGGTCGAGGTGATACGCAAGCCGATCCTGTACGACGGAAGGCCGCGCGAGGTGGTGGCGTTCCGCGACCTGCGCGAGCGCCGCAAGGCCGAGGCGGAGATCCGCTTCCTGGCGCATCACGATGCGCTGACCGGGCTGAGCAACCGCGCCGCCTTCGCCCTCGCGCTGGGCCGGCACCTCGGCGAGCAGACGAGGGAGCCGGTGCCATTCGCGCTGCTGGGCGTCGATCTCGATCGCTTCAAGGCGGTGAACGACACGCTCGGCCATCCGGTGGGTGACAAGCTGTTGAAGCGGGTGGCGCACCGGTTGCGTGCCGCGGTGCGCGCCACCGACACGGTCGCCCGCATCGGCGGCGACGAGTTCTCGATCCTGCTGGCCGGCCCGGTGACGCCCGACGCCGCGGGTGCCCTCGCCAGCCGCGTGGTGGAGATGGTGCGCCGTCCCTTCATCCTGGACGGCGAGGTGATCACCATCGGTGCCAGCGTCGGCGTGGCGCTGGCGCCGCAGGACGGCCGCAGCCCGGTTGCGCTGATGAAGAGCGCCGACCTGGCGCTGTATCGGGCGAAGGTCGAGGGCGGCAACACCGTGCGCTTTTTCGAGCCGGGCACCGACATGCTGGTGCAGCAGCGCCGCGTCGTGGAGAAGGAATTGCGGCGGGCGCTTCGGCAGGACGAGCTGGATGTGTTCTACCAGCCGCTGTTCGATATCCGGACTCAGAGCGTGCAAGGTTTCGAGGCGCTGGTCCGCTGGCGCCATCCCGAACGCGGACTGCTGCTGCCCGCCGCGTTCATCGGCGTCGCCGAGGAAACCGGGCTGATCGTGCCGATTGGCGCCCGCGTGCTGGCGATAGCGACGCGCCAGGCGGTGGCGTGGGGCGACAATGTGAGCATCGCCGTCAATCTCTCGGCGGTGCAGTTCGCCGACGGCAACATCATCGACACCGTGCGCAACGCGCTGGAGGAATCGGGGCTGGAGCCGCATCGCCTGGAGCTCGAGATCACCGAGAGCGTGCTGCTGCGCGACAGCACCGCGACCCTGACGATTCTGCACGATCTCCGCGATCTCGGCGTGCGGATCTCGATGGACGACTTCGGCACGGGCTATTCGTCGCTGCGGTATCTGCGGTCGTTTCCTTTCGACAAGATCAAGATCGATCGGTCCTTCGTGCAGGAGATGCTCAGCAACGAGGAATGCGCGACAATCATCGACGCCGTCATCGGCATCGGCCGTCGCCTCGGCATCACCACCACCGCCGAGGGCGTTGAGACACCGGAGCAGATGGGCCGGCTCTGCGAGGAAGGGTGCGACATGGTGCAAGGCTATCTGATCGGCCGCCCCGCGCCGGCCGCCGAGGCAGTGCGGCATCTCGGCGCCGGTGGCGACCCGAACACGATTGGCAAGGAGCTGCAAACCGATGTCCGAGCCTGAGCGACCCGATCGCGATGAGCGGCTGGCCAGGGTAATCTACCGCAGCCACAGCCGGCTGCCCGACGCCGCAGAGGAGCGCACCCCCGCGGTCGGCGAAATCCTGCGCGTGGCCCGGCGAAACAACACCGCCACCGGACTGACCGGCGTGCTGCTGTTCGACGGCACCAGCTTCGTGCAGGCGATCGAGGGCGATATAGACCGGGTCGAGAGCGTCTATGAAGCCATCGCCTGCGATCAACGCCACGAGGAGATCGAAGTGATCGAGTTCAAGCCGATCATGCAGCGCGCCTACCGGCATTTTCCCATGGCCTATGTCGAGGGCCTGGCCGCCAAGCACGACACGCTGCGCCACCTGCTCGCCGTCCTGTCCGCACATCAGGGCGCGGTGCCGGGGGCCGAGGATGCCCGGATACCGGGCGCCTAGAGCTGGGGTTGAGTAACTTCGTGCGGGGTAGGGTAATGCAGCCGGATGCCTGTCTCCCGCAAGGCCCTGTCGGTTGGCCGTCGCTGATGACCAACGGTTGTTGGCGCCACCACAGCTGAGGCCGACGACCGAGAGCGCGCCGGAACGGCAACGCGTCCTGCGCGAACCCTTCAACGGATTTCGTTGCCTGATCCGCCAGTGTTGTTCGTAGTTTGCCGGCGGTCGCAGCGCCTGCTTGCGACCGCGGCGTGCGAGGCCCTGGTGCCGGATCGGCAGGCCGTTGAGCGGCGCGCGGCCAGGATATGATGGCGCGGAACGCAAGCGCGGCTGGAACTGCGTAGGGCCGTCGATGGGCTGCGCCGTCTCCTTGCCTCGCATCTCGCGCCGCAAGCCGAGATCACATTTCACGGAGCGCGAACCGATATCTCGGCGTGGGGTGCTCAGACGCCCCTGGACAACTATAAGATGTTGCCCGCGTGGTTTTCTCGTTCTCTGTCAGCGGTCCATCCCATGGCACAGACCCTTCCCGTAATCGATCCCGCCAGCTGCCCGGCCCTGACCGGGATCATGGCACCAGTCGACGACGAGATCGATGTTCCGGCACTTCCCGTCGTCGGGCGTCTTCCGGATGATCTCGCCGGCGTTTACCTCCGCAACGGGCCCAATCCAAAATTCCCGCCCCTGGGAAGCTACACCTATCCGCTCGATGGGGACGGGATGGTCCATGGGATCTGGCTGCAGGACGGCACGGCGCGGTACCGAAATCGCTACGTGATGACCAAGGGACTGGAGGCCGAAATCCGCGCCGGACGCGCGCTATGGGGCGGTGTGATGACCATGGCGACTCCCCCGGACGAGATTGCCGGGTCGGACCAGGACCCGGAGGGCTACAAACTTTTGCCGGGCATCAATATCGTCCGCCACGCCCATCGCTTCCTGGCTTTGGCCGAGGGAACCGCGCCCTACGAGTTGTCCGCCGATCTCGCGACGAAAGGCCGCTACGACTTCGCCGGCGCCTTGCCGTTGGGGATCTGCGCTCACCCGAAGATCGATCCGCTGACCGGCGAGATGATCGTCTTCCGCTATGGGTTGGAAGAACCGTATCTTTATTGGGCGGCCATTGGGCGGGACGGGACACTCCCGCAGCCGCCGGAAATAATCGCCGAGATCGACCGCGGCTACATGATCCATGATTTCTTGGTCACGCAGGATCATGTGCTGCTCGTCATCAACCCTGCGACCTTCGATCTTTCCCGCGCTGCCCGGGGGGAGGGAGTCCTGGCCTGGGAGCCCGATCTCGGCAGCCGCATAGCCATCATTCCACGCAGGGGCGAGCACCGTCGCGTGCGTTGGATTCAGACCGACGCCTTCTGGTGCTGGCACTACGCCAATGCCTGGCAGGAGGGTGAGGAGATCGTCACCTGCTTTCCGCATTGGAACCATCCGGGTACCGGCCTGGGTGGCCTGGCGCCCCACGAGGGCTCGCTGGTCCGTGCCCGTATCAACCCGGCGCGGGGGTCATTTACAAGCGAAACGGTCGATGATCGGGCGACAGAGTTTCCGCGTATCGATGACCGCCGCCAAGGCCATGCCAGCCGCTACGTCATGGTCTCCCACCGAACATCGCCCCTGCTGCCCTCGGGAAGCTTCGATGAGCTGCGTCGCTACGATCTTGCGCGCGGCACGGTTCAGGTCCACCGCTTCCCAGGCTGGGCCATCGGCGAGGCCGTTTTCGCACCGAAATCCGGCTGCACCGAGGAGGAGGCGGGCTATGCACTGACCTTCGCCACCCATGTGACGACGCTTGAATCCGTCTTCGTCATCATCGACGTGTCGGATTTCGAAGGCGAGCCCGTGGCCGTCGTGAAGCTGCCGCGCCGGGTCCCGCTCGGGCTGCACGGAAACTGGTATCCGGCGTAAGGCCTGTCCCCGGCCCGCCCCGTGAGGCCGGGTGACGGCGGTCGAAAAGTCAAAAAGACTGAGGAAATGTCGTGCTGCGTCTGGTGATCGGTTTCCTGCCTTGGATCATTCTTGGCGTGTTTGGCGAAAGCCATCTGCTTCCTGCGCTCGTTGTCGCCTTTATTGTCGCAGCCGCAACCAGTGTACGACAATGGCTTCGGGGAAACCCGAAGGTTTTGGATACGGTGACCGTCGGCTTCTTCGCCATCATGGTCGTCGGTATCGTCATTTTCCGTTGGTGGGTACTCGCGATCTACATGTCGCTGCTCGTCAACCTGACGCTCACCGCGATCGCCTGGGGCTCGCTGGCCCTGGGGTCTCCCTTCACAATCCAGTATGCAAGGGACGAGGTGCCACGCGAGCACTGGGACTCGCCAATCTTTCTCAGGATCAACCAATATATCACGGCCGTCTGGGGGATCGACTTCCTACTGTCGACGGTCGTCACTGTCATCCACCAGGCCACCGGCGCATCGGGATTCCTGATCCACAATGCCTGGGTCGTTTTCGCAATTCCCGCCGTGATCTTTACAGTCTACTTTCCGCCCTGGTATCGGCGCCGCGCGCTCGGAGCCTCGTCGCAGGGTGGTGCGGCGTCCGGCACGCCGAGTTAGACAGGGTGCCTACTGGGTAACAGGCAATCCTACGCGGGCGCCGTCAGGCATCCGCCGGATCGGTCAGCACCTCCGCCCGCGTCCGGCCCGGCAGGCGCAGCGTCGCTGCATCCGGCAGGGGCAGCGGCAGGTGCGTGGCCGCCACGACCATACCGCCGCGCCGGCGGTGCAACGCCAGCAGCGTGCCGAGCCGCACCACCGAGGCGGTGTCGAGCCCCAGCGTCGGCTCGTCCAGCAGCCACAGCAGGGTCGGCGACAGCACCACCCGGGCCAGCGCCAGGCGCCGGCTCTGGCCCGCCGAGAGCATCCGCGCCGGCAGCGCCGCCAGGTCCTGCAGCGCCATCGCCTCCAGCGCCGCCTCGGCGTCGAACCCCCCGAGCCGCGCGGCGAAGCGCATGTTCTCCATCACCGTCAGTCCCGGCTTGACCGCATCGCGATGACCGAGGAAGGCGACGCGCACCGCGTGCATCATCGGGTCGGCCAAGGCATCCTGCCCATCCCACAGCAGCCGCCCGGCATCCGGCGGCAGAAGCCCCGCCAGCAGCCGCAACAGGGTGGACTTGCCGGCACCGTTCGGCCCGGCCAGTAGCAGCGCGCCCCCCGCCGGCACGCTGAACGACAGGTCGCGGAACACCAGGACGTCGCCGCGAAATGCCGCCAGCCCGTCGGCCTGCAAAAGGGGTCCAGCCACCGTCCACTCCGCCGATTGTTGCGCCGCAGCGCTGTGGACGCTGGGCGGCTTGTGTGATTTAAGCCCTGGCATCCGCCGCTTGCGCAAGCGGCACGACCTGGCGCCGACCGGAGGCTTCGCCCCTGCGCCGCGCCACCAGTCACAGCAGGGGGCGACAACCGCATGAAAGCGATCGGGCAGGACACTCTCAAGACGCGCCGCACGCTGACCGCGGCCGGCAAGTCCTACGACTACTTCTCCCTGCCCGAGGCGGGGAAAGCGATTGGCGACATCTCCCGCCTGCCGGTCAGCCTCAAGGTGCTGCTGGAAAACATCCTGCGGTTCGAGGACGGTCACAGCTACACCGTGGACGACGCCCGTGCCATCGCCGGCTGGCTGCCGGCCGGCACCTCGCCCAAGGAAGTGCCGTTCCGCCCGGCCCGCATCCTGATGCAGGACTTCACCGGCGTGCCCGCCGTGGTCGATCTGGCCGCGATGCGCGACGGCATCACCCGCCTCGGCGGCAGCCCCGACAAGGTCAACCCGCTGGTGCCGGTCGATCTGGTGATCGACCACTCGGTCATGGTCGACACCTTCGGCACTGCCGACGCGTTGACCAAGAACGTCGATATCGAGTTCGAGCGCAACGGCGAGCGCTACACCTTCCTGCGCTGGGGCCAGGAGGCGTTCGACAACTTCCGCGTGGTGCCGCCCGGCACCGGCATCTGCCACCAGGTGAACCTCGAATATCTCGGCCAGTGCGTCTGGACTGCCGACGCCGACGGCAAGACCATCGCCTATCCCGACACGCTGTACGGCACCGACAGCCACACCACGATGGTCAACGGCCTCGGCATCCTGGGCTGGGGCGTCGGCGGCATCGAGGCCGAGGCGGCGATGCTCGGCCAGCCGATCGCGATGCTGATCCCCGACGTCATCGGCTTCCGCCTGACCGGCAAGCTGCCCGAGGGTGCGACCGCAACCGACCTCGTGCTGACCGTCACCCAGATGCTCCGCCGCAAGGGCGTGGTCGGCAAGTTCGTCGAGTTCTTCGGCGCGGGCCTCGACAACCTGCCGCTGGCCGACCGAGCGACGATCGGCAACATGGCGCCCGAATACGGTGCCACCTGCGGCTTCTTCCCGGTCGACAAGATCGCGCTCGATTACCTGCGTCTGACCGGCCGCGACGAGGCCCGCATCGCGCTCGTGGAAGCCTATACCCAGCGCGCAGGGCATGTGGCGCGACACCGATACCCCCGACCCGGTGTTCACCGACACGCTGGAGCTGGATCTGGGCACGCGTGCTGCCGAGCATCGCCGGGCCGAAGCGCCCGCAGGACCGCGTGCTGCTGAAGGACGCCGCTGCCGCCTTCAAGACCGAGTTGACCAAGAGCCTCGGCGTGCCCGCCAACGACGTGGGCACCAAGGTGAAGGTCGAAGGCCGCAACTACGAGATCGGCCACGGCGACGTGGTGATCGCGGCGATCACCAGCTGCACCAACACCTCCAATCCGTCGGTCCTGGTCGCCGCCGGGCTGGTGGCCCGCAAGGCGCGCGCCGCCGGTCTCACCGTCAAGCCCTGGGTCAAAACCTCGCTGGCTCCCGGCTCGCAGGTGGTCACCGAGTATCTCGACAAGGCCGGCCTGACGGCGGATCTCGATGCGCTCGGCTTCCAGACCGTCGGCTATGGCTGCACCACCTGCATCGGCAACTCCGGGCCGCTCGACGAGCCGATCGCCGATGCGATCGAGGACCACAAGCTGGTCGCCGTCTCGGTGCTGTCGGGCAACCGCAACTTCGAGGGCCGCGTGCATCCCAACGTGCGCGCCAACTACCTCGCCAGCCCGCCGCTGGTGGTGGCCTACGCGCTGCTCGGCAAGATGACGGACGATATCACCACCGTCCCGCTCGGCACCGGTCGCGACGGCAAGCCGGTCTATCTGAAGGACGTCTGGCCGACCAACCACGAAATCGCCGAACTGATCGGGACCTCGCTCTCGCGCGACCAGTTCCTCAAGCGCTACGGCGAGGTGTTCAAGGGGCCGAAGCAGTGGCAGGCGATCGCCGTCGATGCCGGCAGCGCGACCTACAAGTGGAACGACGGCTCGACCTACGTGAAGAACCCGCCCTATTTCGACGGCATCACGATGGAGCCCGTGCCGGTCGGCGACGTCGTCGGGGCGCGCATCCTGGCCGAGCTGGGCGACTCCATCACCACCGACCACATCAGCCCCGCCGGCTCGATCCGCAAGACCTCGCCGGCCGGCGAGTACCTGCTGGAGCGGCAGATCCGACAGGGCGATTTCAACAGCTACGGCGCACGCCGCGGCAACCACGAAGTCATGATGCGCGGCACCTTCGCCAACATCCGCATCAAGAACGAGATGGCGCCTGGCACCGAGGGCGGCTTCACGACGCACTACCCCTCGGGCGATGTGCTGCCGATCTACGACGCGGCGATGCGCTACAAGGCCGAGGGCGTGCCGCACGGTGATCTTCGGCGGCAAGGAATACGGCACCGGCAGCTCGCGCGACTGGGCGGCCAAGGGCACCATGCTGCTGGGCGTCACGCGCGGTGATCGTCGAGAGCTTCGAGCGCATCCATCGCTCCAACCTCGTCGGCATGGGCGTGCTGCCGCTGACCTTCAAGGACGGCATGGACCGCAAGACGCTGGGCATCACCGGGGCCGAGACCATCGACATCCTGGGCCTGGAGAACCTCAGCCCGCGGATGGACCTGACGCTGGTGATCCACCGGCCGAACGGCACGACCGACACCGTGCCGGTGCTGTGCCGCGTCGATACGCTGGACGAGGTCGCCTACTACCGCCACGGCGGCATCCTGCACTACGTGCTGCGCGGCATGGCGAAGGCCGCCTGAGGCGAAGAAGCCCTCTCCCGCCCGCGGGAGAGGGTTGGGTGAGGGGGCGCAAAGCCACCATGCTGACGCGTTGCGTGCCGTGGCACCTTCACCCCGGCCCTCTCCGGCAGGCGGGAGAGGAAGGCACCTTCGGACCGTCCGCTTGAGCGGCGCCACCGGCGTCCTGCAGCGCATGCTCCGCACCCGGCCCAGCGGCGACCTCGGCCGGCTGCCGATCGTGCTCAACCTGCGCGCCGTCAGCATCGCCGAGGGCGTGCGCGCGGCGCTGTCGGTGGCGGTCATCATCGGCCTCGGCGACTGGCTGGGACAGCCGCTGCTGCTGGCCGCGGCGCTCGGCGCCCTGCTCACCTGCATGGCCGACATCGGCGGCCCGATCCGGCGGCGCCTGCCCGTGCTGCTGGGTTTCGCGGTGCTGGGCGCGCTGACCACCGCGGTCATCGGCATCGCCCGCGGCGGCGGCTTCTGGGTGGCGCTGCCGGTCGGCGTCATCGGCCTGTTCGCCCTGGCGATGGCGCGCATCTACGGTCAGGCCGGGTTGCAGATGGGCGGCCTGCTCAGCGCTGTGCTGGTGTTGTCGCTGGACCGGCCGCTGCCGCCGGCGCTCGCCGCCGAACTCGGCCTGCTGTTCCTGGCCGGCGGGCTGTGGGCGGTGCTGCTGACCATGGCGATCTGGCGCACCCATCCCTTCCTGCCGGCCCGCCGCGCCGTCGGCCGCGCCTACGCCGCCCTCGCCGGGCTCGTCGCCGACCTGCGAACCCTGATCGCCACCGGCACGACCGACGAGGCGGCCTGGGAACGCCATGCCCGCGCCCACCGCCGCACGGTGCGGGAGGCGATCGAGACGGCGCGGACCGAGACGTTCGACGCCGTCCGCGCGATGGGCGCGGCCAACAACCGCTCCGCCCAGAGCCTGATCCGGCTGGAGGCGGCCGACCAGATCTTCGGCGGCCTGATCGCCCTTTCGGAGCACCTCGAGCAGAATCGCGGCTGCCCGGCCGGGCTGCGACCGGGTGCTGCGCCGCCTGCGCCCGCTGCTGGTCGTGCTCGGCCGCTCGGTGGTGGACGACGCCATCAAGCCGGACCCGCTGCGCCGCTCGCTCGCGCTGCTCGCCGACGACATCGCAGCCCTGCCTGCCGGCGCGCCCGAGGCCGCCATCCTGCAGGCGGTGACCGAGCGGCTGCGCGTCGCGGCGACGCTGGCGGTGCCGGCCGACTACGTCCCTGGCGCCGGGCTCGACGGCCAGCGCCCGGACCTGCGCCGGCGGGTCCTGGGGCCGCTGAAGGCCAACCTGTCCTGGCAGTCGCTGCCGCTGCGCCACGCGCTGCGGGCGGTCACCGTCGCCGCTCCGGCGCTGGCCTACACGCTGATCTGGTTCAACCCGTATGCCCACTGGCTGACGATCACCATCGTCGTGACCATGCAGCCCTACTTCGCCGCCACCTTCGCCCGTGCGCTGGAGCGCGTCGGCGGCACCGTGCTCGGCGGCGTCATCGCCGCCCTGGTCGGCCTGATGTGCCACACCCCGCTCGCCATGCTGGTCGCGCTGTTCCCGTTCTGCATGCTGGCGATGGCGATGCGCACCGCCAGCTACGGCCTGTTCATGGTCGGCCTGACCCCGCTCGTCGTGTTGCTGGTCGAAATCAGCGAGCCGGGCCAAAGCGAATGGGTGGTGGCCGGCCTGCGCACCGGCTTCACCGTTGCCGGCGGCGCCCTGGCCCTGGCCGGCTGCTATCTGCTTTGGCCAAGCTGGGAGCCGGCGCGCCTGCGCCAGGAAGTCGCCGCCGGGATCGCCGCCCACGGCAGCTACGCCGAGGCCGAGCTGGCCTTCCTGCTCGACGAGGCCGACGCCGATGCGGTCGACCGGGCGCGCCGCGCCGCCGGGCTCGCGACCAACAATATCGAGGCCTCGGTCTCGCGCGCCATGCTGGAGCCCGGCCACGCCGCGCAGGACCGGGTGGAGGCGGCGATGGTCATCGACGCGGCACTGCGCCGCTTCGCCGGGCGGCTGTCGGCGATGCAGCTCGATCCCGGCCTGCGCGAGGCATTCGGTGCCGACACGCTGCGGCTATGGCGCGCCTGGATCGGCGGCTCGATGCGGGCTCTGGCCGCCGGGCAGGCCAGCCTCGCGTCGCGCCCGCCACTTGCCGCCGGGCCGCGCGCCGAGGCGCTGCTGCGTATCGCGCGCCAGATCGAGCTGATGGCGGCGGTGGTCGACCGTGCCGTCGGCGAGACGCCCGCGCCGGTGCCGGCGGACCGGGCGGCGCTGGCGTGACTACGCCGCCTCGGTCTCGGCGCGGCGCTCGGCGCGCTTGCGCGCGTTGCGGGTCCAGGTACCGCTTGCGCAGGCGGATCGCGCCCGGCGTCACCTCCACCAGTTCGTCGTCCTCGATATAGGCGATCGCCTGTTCCAGGCTCATCCGGCGCGGCGGGATCAGCAGCATCGCGTCGTCCTTGCCGGCGGCGCGGATGTTGGTGAGCTTCTTTTCCTTGATCGGGTTCACGTCGAGGTCGCTGCCCCGGCTGTGCTCGCCGAGGATCATGCCCACGTAGACCTTCTCGCCGGGGTTGACGAACAGCGTGCCGCGCTCCTGGATGTAGAACAGCGCGTAGTGCACCGCCTCGCCGTCGGAGTGGAGATCAGCGTGCCGTTGCGGCGGCCCTCGATCGGGCCCTTCCAGGGCCCGTAGCCGGCGAACAGGCGGTTCATGATGCCGGTGCCGCGCGTGTCGGTCAGGAACTCGCCGTGGTAGCCGATCAGGCCGCGGCTCGGGATCAGGAAGGTCAGGCGCAGCTTGCCGCCGCCGGACGGGCGCATGTCGCGCAGCTCGCCCTTGCGGCGGCTCAGCTTCTCCACCACGACGCCGGAATAGGGCTCGTCGACGTCGACCAGCACCTCCTCCATCGGCTCCTCGCGCTCGCCGGTCTCCGGGTTCTGCGCGGGTCAGCACGCGCGGGCGGCCGATGGTCAGCTCGAAGCCCTCGCGGCGCATCTGCTCGATCAGCACGCCGAGCTGCAATTCGCCGCGGCCGGCGACCTCGAACGCCTCGGTCTCGTTGCTGTCGGTGACCTTGATGGCGACGTTGCCCTCGGCCTCGCGGAACAGCCGGTCGCGGATCTGGCGGCGAGGTGACCTTCTTGCCCTCGCGGCCGGCCAGCGGGCCGTCGTTGATGCGGAAGGTCATCGCCAGCGTCGGCGGATCGACCGGGATCGGCGTGCAGCGGCGCCGGCCAGTTCCGGGGCGCCGATGGTGTCGGGGACGGTGGCCTCGGACAGGCCGGCGACGGCGATGATGTCGCCGGCCTCGGCTTCCTCCACCGGCACGCGGTCCAGGCCGCGGAACGACAGCAGCTTGGTCAGCCGGCCGGTCTCGACCGACGCGTGCCGTCGGCGCGCAGCACCTTCACCGGCATGTTGACGCGGGCGCGGCCCTGCTCGACGCGGCCGGTCAGCACGCGGCCGAGGAAGTTGTCGTATTCCAGGATCGAGGCGACCATGCGCGAACGGCGCGTCGGCGTCCACCGTCGGCGGCGGGCACGTGGCGCAGCACCAGGTCGAACAGCGCCGACAGGTCCTTGCGCGGGCCGTCCAGCGTCGTCGTCGGCCCAGCCCTGCCGGCCGGAGGCGTAGAGCATCGGGAAATCGAGCTGCTCGTCGTCGGCGCCCAGGGCGGCGAACAGGTCGAACACCTCGGTATGCACCTCGTCGGGGCGGGCGTCGCCGCGGTCGACCTTGTTGACCACCACGATCGGGCTGCAGGCCGCGGCGCCAGCGCCTTGCCGACCACGAACTTGGTCTGCGGCAGCACGCCCTCGGCGGCGTCCACCAGCACGATGGCGCCGTCCACCATGTTCAGGATGCGCTCCACCTCGCCGCCGAAATCGGCGTGGCCGGGGGTGTCGACGATGTTGATGCGGGTGTCGTGCCAGACGCACCGAGGTGCACTTGGCCAGGATGGTGATGCCGCGCTCGCGCTCCAGGTCGTTGCGGTCGAGCGCGCGCTCGGCCACCTGCTGGTGCTCGCGGAACGAGCCCGACTGGCGCAAGCAGCTGGTCGACCAGCGTGGTCTTGCCATGGTCGACATGGGCGATGATGGCGATGTTGCGGATGTCCATCGTGGGTCCTGGCGGCGCGGGTGTGGGGATGTTGCGGCGCACACATAGGGCGAACCCTGGCCGGATGCGAGCCCAAACGGTGCATCCCAGGTGCCCGGGCTGCCGGCCGCGACCGGTCGGCGCCCCTGCTCCCGCCTGCCGGAGAGCGCACGGGGGATGGCAACCCGCCTGTCCGCGCCCTCGCCAACCTCCTCCCGCAAAGCGGGAGAGGGCAACGCCTTTACGGCGGTCCCTGGGGCGGCGGCTGCACTCCGTTGGCCATCCGTGGCGTGCCCATCGGGCGCAGCTCGCCGTGCAGCCCCAGCACCTCGCTCGACCAGGGCTCCAGGTTGGGCACGATACCCTGCTCGTGGCACAGCTCGGCGACGATGCCGGCGATGCTGCGGGCGCCGAACTGCGCCTCGATCTCGGGGTCATCCAGCCGCGTCTCGATCGCGCGCATCGCCCTCTCGGCGGCGCCCCGCTCGACGGTGGTGAGCGAGCCTTCGACGATGCGGCAAACCAGGTCCTTCTCGCCGCGCAGCGGATCGCGCGCGGCCTTGGCGCGGCGCACCTCCTCGGCGATGGCGCGGTGCGCTTGGTCGCGCGCGTTCCCGTCGATGCGGAACTGCAGGGCGATCACGTGGCGGATCGAGTTGGCCACGCGCATGAACAGCATCGCGTCGTCGTGAGAGACGAAGCGGCGCTTCGCCGGCTCGGGCTCGGTCGACGGATCGCCGGCGGCCTGGGCGGCCAGCGCCTCGAGCACCCGCATGCCCATCTCCGCCATTTTCTCCAGCCGGTCGGATTGGCGGGCGGCGCGCTCGATCGCCTCCTGCGCCAGCTGCGCCATGCGCGCGGCGGCGGCGGCGAGGTCGAGCGGCGCTGCGGCGCCAGCGGGTGAGGCGGTTGCATCCATCGCGCTGTTTTTAACAAATGCGCGATGAGTTGTCAAAGAAATTCACCCTATTGGTTTATCGTCAATAGGGTGAAACGCCCTCGCCCGCCTGCCCTCGCCCGCTTGTCCTTGCCCGCCTGCGGGAGCGGGCTCTGCCGGGCCGAAGGGGACCCCTTCAGCCGCCGATCACGCCGCCGAAGGGCACCCAGGCGTGGCCGTCGAAACGCACCAGGCGAACCTGCTTGACCGGGTAGTAATCGGTCGGGCTGGTGGTCAGGCGGATGCCGGGCTGCAGCATCGGCAGCGGCAGATCGAGGCTCTTGGCCTTCGCCATGATGTTTTCCCGCGACAGATCGTTCCCGGCGCGCTGCAGCACGTCGATCAGCGTCTGCGCCGAGCGAATAGCCATAGGCGTTGTTGAAGTCGGTCAGGTCGCCGTCGGGGTAGAACTTCTTCATGAACGCCAGCCAGCCGAGATAGCCCGGATCGTTCGCCCACTGCTTGTCGGTGGGGTCCTTCAGATAGGCGCAGGTCATGATGCCGACGCACTTCTCCGGTCCGGCCGGCACCACCGCGGTCGCCACCGACGACCCGGTCGAGGAGATGAAGAACATCGGGTGCCAGCCCACATCGGCGACCTTGCGCATGCCCATCGCCGTGAATTTCGGGATGCCGGTCATGAACAGCACATCGGCTCCGCTGTTTTGCAACGAAACGATCTGCGAATCGACGGTGGGGTCGGTCACCTCGTAGCTGGCGGTGGCGACCAGCATCTTCGCATTGGCCTCGCCCAGCCCGTCCTTCATCCCTTTCAGATAGTCCTTGCCGGAATCGTCGTCCTGATAAAGCACCGCCACCTTCGCGCCCGGCTTCGTCGCCAGGACGTATTTGGCGTAGGCGTGGCCTTCGATCTGATAGGTCGGCTGCCAGCCCATCGTCCAGGGATAGTGCTTGTAGTCGCCGAACTGCGTGGCGCCGGTGGCAAGGAACAGCGTCGGCACCTTCTTGTCGTTCAGGTATTTGCGCGTCGCGTTGTTGGTCGGCGTGCCCAGCGGACCGAACACGAACGCGACCTCGTCCTGCTCGACCAGCCTTCTCGTCTGCTCCACCGTCTTGGGCGGCACGTAGCCGTCATCGAGCGAGAGGAATTTGATCTTTCGCCCATTCACGCCGCCCTGGTCGTTGATCATCTGGAAATATGCGGCTTCCGACTTGCCGATCACGGCATAGGACACCGCCGGCCCGCTGTAAGGCATGGTCTGGCCGATCAGGATTTCGCTGGCGGTGACGCCGGGTGCCTGCCGCGTCTGCGCCAGAGCGGGCCGGGCGAGCAGGCCGGCAAGCGGCAGCGCCAGCGCGCTTCGGCGCGACAGCATGGGATGCTGCGACAGGATGCGGCGGCGCGACGGCGTTGGCATGGCGGGTCCTCCCGGGACGGATTGTTCTTCTGCACGGGAGTGTAACGGCGCCGGCGTCCAACGCCAGTGCGGGCGCCGGCGTATCAGGCGGGCAGCGTCACCATCGCGCGCGCGCCGCCGCCGGGGCGGTTGGCAAGCGTCACGTCGCCGCCATGCGCGCGCAGGATGTTGCGCGCGATCGGCAGCCCGAGCCCCACGCCGCCGGTCTCGCGGTTGCGGCTGGTCTCCACGCGGTGGAACGGCTCGAACACCCGCTCCAGCTCCTGCGGCGGGATGCCGGGGCCGTCATCCTCGATCGCCACGCCCACCGTGCCGGCACTGCGGCGCCGACCAGCATCACCCGCGCCGAGCCGCCATAGCTGACGGCGTTGGCGATCAGGTTGGCCAGCGCCCGCTTCAGCGCCAGCGGGCGCGCCCGCACCGTCAGAGTGCGGCGGCCCTGCGTAGCTCAACGCCTCGGCCGCCTCGGGCCGCGCATCGCCGGCCTCGTCCAGCACCGTGCGCAGCAGTTCGGCGAGGTCGATCGGCGACACCGGCTCGGTCGCCGTGGCGTCGCGGCCGAATGCCAGCGTGGCCGAGACCATCGCCTCCAGCTCCTCGAGGTCGGACAGCATCTTGCGCCGCAGCTCGTCGTCCTCGACGAATTCGGCGCGCAGCTTCAGCCGGGTGATCGGCGTGCGCAGGTCGTGGCCGATCGCGGTCAGCAGCTCGGTGCGGTCCTGCACGAAGCGGCGGATGCGCGCGGCCATGGTGTTGAACGCGGCGGCGGCCGTGGCGACCTCGGTCGGGCCGTCCTCGGGCAACGGCGGCGCGTTGACGTCGCGGCCCAGCCGCTCCGCCGCGCCGCCAGCGTGCGCACCGGCGCGGTCAGGCGCCGCACCGCCCACAGCGTCAGAAGCGCGGCGGCGGCGGTCATCAGCAGGAAGGCGATCAGGAAGGTCGGCGAGTGCCATGGGCGTCGGCGGCTCGATCTCGGCGTGGAAGTTCAGCCAGTCGCCGTCGGGCATGCGCAGCCCGACCAGCATCCGCCCCCAGCCGGGGTCGCCCTGCATGCTGAACTCGTGCGGCCGCAGCGCCTGCTGCATCGGCACCAGCTTCAGGTTGACCCGCACGATCCGTTGCGAGCATCGGCGGGGTCTCGCGGCAGGTCGCTGTGGTCGGGCGCGGTGCCGATCGAGCGTGACCAGCCCGGGCGCGCGATTCATCTCGCGCCAGCACCGCCTCGCGCTGGTCAGGCGGCGCCATGCATGACGTTGCGGTAGATCACCATGACGCGCACCGCCAGGTCGCGCATCTGCGCCAGCCGCTGGATGTCCATGCGGTCGAGCGCATGGATCGTCAGGCCGCCCGCCTGCACCACCGCCAGCCCGAGCAGCAGCACCAGCGCGGTGCGCGCCGCCAGGCTGCGCGGCAACAGGCGGAATCGCAGCGCTCGCAGGTCCATGCGCGCCCGGTCACACGCGTTCGACCGTGGCGGCCAGCACATAGCCGCCGCCGCGCACCGTCTTGATCAGCTGCGCGTTGCGGCCGTCGTCCTCCAGCTTGCGCCGCAGCCGGCTGATCGCGACGTCGATCGCGCGGTCGAACGGGCCGGCCTGCCGCCCGCGCAGCAGGTCGAGCAGCATGTCGCGCGTCAGCACCCGGTTGGCGCGCTCCACCAGCGCCACCAGCAGGTCGTATTCGCCGCCGGTCAGCGCGCACCTCGACCGCGTCGGGGTTGAGCAGCCGGCGGCGCGCCGGTTCCAGCGTCCAGCCGCCGAAGCGCAGGCTGCGCGTCCGCGGCATCGGCGGCGCGCGGCATGCTCTCGCCGGCGCGGCGCAGCACGGCGCGGATGCGCGCCAGCAGTTCGCGCGGGTTGAACGGCTTGGGCACGTAGTCGTCGGCGCCCAGTTCCAGCCCGATGATGCGGTCGGTCTCCTCGCCCATCGCGGTCAGCATCACGATCGGCACGTCCGACTGGGTGCGCATCCAGCGCGCCAGGTCGAGCCCGATCTCGCCGGGCAGCATCAGGTCCAGCACGACGAGGTGGTAGTGCCCGGCGGTCCAGGCGCGCCGCGCCTCCCGCGCGTCGCGCACCGCGGTGACGCGCATCCGGTGCTTTTCCAGGAAGCGCGCCAGCAGGTCGCGGATCTCGCGGTCGTCGTCGACGACCAGGATGTGCGGCGTGGTATCCATGGCCTGTTACAATAGGCGCTTGCGAGGCGGTTCGCAGCGGGTGTTGCAATCCGCATCATTTCGTCACCGCGCCGGCGCACCGGCGCAACGTCGGGGGGGCATCTGCACCCGGGACGGCCTGCTTGGTCGCCTAAATTGATTGAGGAGCCATTCACATGCGTAAAGTCCTGCTGACCGGCGCGGCGGTGCTGGCGATCGGTGCCGCCGCCGGCGGGGTCGCCGTCACCCGCGCCGGCGCCCATTCCGATCCCGCGGCGCTGATGCTCGCGCTGCACGACCAGGCCACGCCCGCCGGCCCGGTGCACGCGCCGCCGATCACCACCGACGATGGCGACGACATGCTGCTGGCCCAGGCCGGCCCGCCACCCGGCACCGGTCCTGCGATGCCGCCCCCACCGCCGCCGATGGCCGGGCGGCCCGGCATGCCCGGGCCCGCGATGCCTCGCCCCGGTATGCCGGAGGCGGGCGGCTGGATGCACGGCTCGATGCATCCCGGCTGGGGCTGGCACGGGCGGATGTGGCACCATGCCCAGATGTTCGGCCTGTTCTTCCACAAGGAAGACAAGCAACTCACGCCGGCCGACGTGCAGAAGATCGCCGAGGCGTTCCTGCTCTGGCAAGGCAACCGCGACTGGAAGGTCACGCAGGTTGCCGCCGGCCCCGACGGCAAGATCGGGTTCGCCTTCGCCACCGCCGATGGTGGCGTGATCGCCCGCTTCACCATGGACAGCCGCACCGGGCGCCTCCAGCGCGTCGGCTGACCGGCGCCGCTCGCAACCCTCTCCCGCGCGGCGGGGGAGGGTGTTTGCGTGTAGCCTGCCGTGCGTGAGCTTTCCCCATCCGCCCGCCGCCGCCCGCGCCGCGCTCGACCGTCTGGTGGCACAGGACCCATGCCTCGCCGGGATCGAGGCGGCGGCCGGCCCGCTGCCCTGGCGCAGCCGTGCCGCCGGTTTCCCCGGCCTGTTGCAGGCCATCATGGGCCAGCAGATCAGCAACCAGGCCGCCGCCGCCATCTGGGGCCGGCTGCGGGCGCTGCCCGGCGCCACCACCCCGGCGGGCCTCATGGCGCTGTCCGACGAGGCGCTGCGGGGCGCCGGCCTGTCGCGTCCCAAGGTCGCGCACGCGCGCTCGCTCGCCGCCGCCTTCCTCGACGGCCGGCTCGATCCCGACGTCATTGCGCTGATGGACGACGATGCCGCCATCGCCACGATCGCGGCGGTGCGCGGCCTCGGCCCCTGGACCGCCGAAGTCTACCTGCTGTTTGCGCTCGGCCGGCCCGACATGTTCCCGGCCGGCGATCTCGCGCTGGCCGCGTCCGCCGCCCACCTGAAAGGGCTGCCGGCCCGGCCGGCACCCGCCGCGCTGCGCGCGCTGGCCGAGGCGTGGCGCCCCGCGCGCGGCGCTCGCCGCCCGCCTGCTCTGGCACCATTGGCGCCACGTCACCGGCCGCCCGGCGATGGACGACATCCCGGCCGCGTGACAGATACGCAGGCGGACAGGAGACGCCATCATGCAGGACCCACGATTGCGCATCGAACGGCAGGGCTCGATCGCCATCCTCACGTTCGACCGCCCCGAGGCGCTCAACGCCTTCGACCTGGCGATGTGGCAGGCGCTCGACGCCACCATGCGCTCGCTGTCGGAGGAGGAGGACCTGCGCTGCGTGGTGCTGCGCGGCGCCGGCAACCGCGCCTTCAGCGCCGGCGCCGACATCGCCGCCTTCCCCCAGGAGCGCGGCACGCCGGAGCGGGAGGCCGAATACGCCCACTGGCTCGACGAGGGGATGCAGTCGATCGCGCTGTGCCGGCACCCGGTGGTGGCGATGATCATGGGCCATTGCCTCGGCGGCGGCGCGGGCATCGCCACGATGTGCGACTTCCGCGTGGGCGGGGAGGGGATCCGCATGGGCATCACCGCCCGCAACATCGGCCTCTATTACCCCTACGCCGAGATCGACCCGATCATCCGCCTCGTCGGCACCGGGGTCGCCTCGGAAATGCTGATCGAGGGCCGCGTCTTCTCGGGCCGGGAGGCCTATGAAAAGGGGCTGCTCTCGCGCGTCGTGCCGGATGCCGAGGTCGAGCGCGAGGCGATGGCGCTGGCGCAGCGGATCAGCGAGGGCGCGCCGCTCTCGGCCCGCTTCCACAAGGCCGCGATCCGCCGCCTGCGCGGCGCGCTGCCGATCACCGAGGAGGACGAGCGCGCGGCCAGCGACTTCATGCAGACCGAGGATTTCCGCAACGCCTGCCAGGCTTTCATCGCCAAACGGAAGCCGGTGTTCCGCGGACGCTGAGGCGCGGAAGGCTGACCGTCAGCGCGTCACGATCATCGCCGCCGCCCCCGCCAGCACGGTGGCACTGGTCCGGTTGGCGACGCGCTGCGCCCGCCCCGAGGTGAACAGCCGCCGCGCCCGCGCCGCCAGGACGGTGTAGCCGGCGAACACCCCCGCCACGATGGCCGCGATCGTCGCCGCGATCGCGGCGAAGCCGGGCAGCGTCAGCGTGCCGATGTTCACCACCGCGGGCAGCAGGGCCAGGAAGAACACCACCGCCTTCGGATTGCCGAGGTTGATCCCCAGCCCCGACAGGAAAACCCGCCCCCAGCCCTCGGGCGACGTATCCGCCTGCGCCATCGCGCGCGGCGGCGCGGTCCACAGTTTCCACGCGAGATACAGCAGGTAGCCGGCGGCCGCGAAGCGTACCGCGACGAAGACGGTGGCGAAGCTCGCCGCCAGTGCCGCCATCCCGGTCGCCGCCACGGCGAACCACAGCAGCGACCCCGCCGCGCATCCGGCGATATAGGCCGGCGCGCCCCGCGCCCCACGCGCCAGCACGCGCGCCACCAGGGCGGTGACGGCGGGTCCGGGCAGCAGGACGGCCGCGAGATAGGCGCCGGCGAAGACCAGCAGATTGGCAACACTCATCCGGCGTCCTGTTCGATCCAATTTAGATATATCTCAGAGTATATCGAAACTCCTGCGCCGCAAGGCTTTTCGCGCGGCGGTGCCGCCGGTTTTCGGCTATGTCCCGCGGCGCAACAGCAGCGGGGCGGGCGGCGCATGGGTGGATGGGAACAGGCGGGCCTGGCGGCCGACCTCGCGGGCTATGCCGGCGCCGCGGTCGTGGTGGTCGCCTATTTTCTCAATCAGAGAGGCCGACTGGCCTCCGCCGATCCACGCTTTCCCGCGATGAACCTCGGCGGCTCGCTGCTGATCATCGCCTCGCTCGTGTTTCACCCCAACCTGCCCTCGATCGTCATCGAGGCGTTCTGGTCGGCGATCAGCCTCTACGGCGTCGGCAAAAGCCTGCGTGCCGCACAGCGGACCTGAGCCGCCGTCGGGCGCGCTACCAGAACGGCTCCAGGCGGCGGAACTTGTCCCAGGCGTGCACGATCTCCTTGCGTGCCGCGCCGCCTTTGGCCGCGACGAAGCCGCGCACCACGCCGGCGGCAAAGGCACGCTCGGCGCCAGGCCGCGCGCCGGCCAGTTCGGCCATCAGCGTCGAGGCGACGGCGCCGTCGTTCAGCGCGCCCAGGCACTCCTGCAATTCGGTCAGCCGGCGCAGGAACCGGCGCGTGTGCTTGCGGTCGAACAGGGGCGCGAACATCTCGGCGGCGTAGCGCAGCCGCTTGCCGTCCAGCCGCACGCGGTGCAGCGATTCGGGATCCAGATGCCCGATGTCCTCACCGGTCTGCAGCAGCCGCTTCAGCCGTCGTTGCAGCACGTGCGATGCGAATCCGGCCAGCTCGCCCGACAGCATCGCCCGCTGCTCGGGCGGCAGCGCGTCCTGCCATGCGGTGCCGCCGGCCAACGCAGCGAGCCGGATGGTGAAGCAGCGGAACGCGGCGCCACCCAGATAGGCGCTCAGCGCCGCATAGGCGTCCTTGCGGCGGCGCTCGGCGGCGGCCAGCAGCCGGTTCACCGCGCGGTCCTCGGTGAAGGCCTCCACGACCGCAGCGCCGGTCTCGGCGCAAAACACATCCCAGTCGCGCGCCGGTCCCAGCAGCACCGCCAGATGCCGCGCCTCGGCTGCGACCGCGTCCACGACGGGGCTCCCGGTGGCGCGGCGAAACACCGACAGGCAGGCGCGCATCCGGCGCAGCGCGACGCGCATCTGATGCACCGGTTCGGTACCATCGCGCGCCGCAGCGCGCGGTGCCCAGTACAGCACCACATCGGTCAGATGGCCGATCGCCCGGGCGAAGGCCTCACCGGGCGCCTGATCGGCTGGCAGCGCCGGGGCACCCAACCGACGCGGCCCAGGCGGCACGCCCATCACGGCCGATAGCGCCGTCGCAGCCAGGCTGGCTGTCGGCACACCCAGCCCGCTCTGCCCGGCCAGCGTCACGGCCAGCGCGGTGCAGGCCGCATCCTCGCCCTCAAGCCACACCCGGGCGACCGGCACGGCCAGCGTCACGCCACGCAGCACCGCGTCCAGCACGGCCAGAGTCACGCCGGCCTCGCCGACCGCCAGTGTCAGGGTGCGCAGGCTGCCGGCGCAGGACGCAACCGCGCGCACCGTCCGGCCGCCGGCGAGTTCCGCAAGGTCGGCGGCCTCGGCCAGCACCGGCGCCGGCGCGCCTGGCGGCCACGCGGCGGCGCGTGCGTCGGCTGCCGGCGTCAGCGCCTCCAGCCGCCACCGGCCATGCTGCTCGGACAGCGCCAAGCCGTCATGCGCCAGCGCGTGATCGGCGCTGTCGTGCCATACCACCCGCCAGGGCTGGCTGCGCATACGGCCCGTCTTCAGGGTGGCGAGCGGCTTCAGGCGCGGCAGGCGTCCCGCATCCGCGTGCGGGAGACTGAGCTCCAGTTTCAGGCCGCCACCTCCGGCAGGTCGCGCGGTGCCAGGAATCGCAGCAGCCGCGCGCCGCCTTCCTCCAACTGCCACCAGGGCCCCGGGATGCTGAACTCGGCCAGCGCGCCGGTGGGGTAGCCCTCGGCCAGCCGGCGCACCGCCAGAGTGTCCTGGCGCATCGCCTGCGCGCCGGCCAGCGTGACCGCCAGCTCGTGCAGGCCGGGATTATGCGCGATCAGCAGCACGCTGCGTGCCGTCTCGGCGACGCCGTGCAGCACCGCCAGAAGCTCGGTGCCGCTGGCCAGGTACAGGCTGTCCATCGGCTCGATCAGCGGCGTATCGTCCCACGGCTTCAGTGCCTCCAGCGTCTGCAGCGTGCGCCGGGCGGACGACACCAGCACGACATCGGGCGACAGCCCCAGCCGACGCATCGCCCCGCCCATCAGGGCCGCCGCGGCGCGGCCGCGCGCGTTCAGCGGCCGGGCGTGATCGGCCAGCCGGGGGTCGTCCCAGGACGACTTCGCGTGACGCAGGAGCAGCAGCTGGCGCATCGGCTTCGGGCGATAGGTCCGGTGGCTGAGGGAGGAATCGAACACCGATCCTGCCACGGCGGCGCCGATGGCGGAATGCCCCAGCTTGCAACGCCGTCACGGGACTGACACAAGACGCCGCCTAGTCTATTATTGTCTGAAACGAAGATAGGGCGAATCGATCCGGAGGGACCATGAAAGCCATGGGAGCACGTCAGGAATGATCGGCCGCCGGGCCCTTTGCCTTGGACTGCCGGGGCTGTCGGTCGCCGGCGCCGCGCTGGCGCGTCCGGCCGCGGCCGCGGCCGCGGCTGAGCCCTTGCCGGTGCCCGGCAGCGGCTTGCTGTCGTTCCGGCTGATCCGGCACGACAGTCCCATCGGCACCCACACCATCCGCTTCGATCAGCAGGGTGACACGCTCGCGGTGCATGTCGATGTCGCTGTGCTGGTTAAGTTCGGCCCGATCCCGCTGGTGCGCTACACCCACCACACCACCGAGACGTGGCGCGACAACCGGCTGGACGGCATCGAATCGACCACGGACAAGAACGGCACGCACCTGTTCGTCTCGGCGCACCGCACGCCGGCCGGCCTGTCGGTTACCGGCAGCAACGCATCCACCTACATCGCGCCCGAGGACGCGCTGCCCACCACCTACTGGATGAAGCGCCTGCTGCAATCGCCGATGATCGGCACGCAGGATGGCATGCTGGTGCGCCCGGTGGTGCGCGACCTGGGGCCCAATCCGGTGCGTGCCGCCGACGGCACCATTCCGGCGATCCGCTACAGCCTGCGCGGCGCCCTGGCGCTCGATCTCTGGTACGACGACAGCCGCACCTGGGCGGGGATGGAATTCTCCGTCGCCGACGGCTCGGTGATCCACTACGAACGGGTCTCGCCGCCCGCCTGACAATCTGGCGTGCCGGGCGCATATCGGATGGATGACCATGTCCGTTCCCTCGGCCGCCCCCGGTGCCGCTCCGCTGTTCGAGGCGGTCATCGTGCCGCATCGCAGCCTGTCGCGCCGCGGCATCCTGATCCTTTCGCTGTCGGTGGCCGGCCTCAGCGGGGCGCTCGCGCTCCGCTTCTGGTTCATCGGTGCCTGGCCGGTCGCCGGCTTCTCGGTCATCGAGGTCGGGCTGTTCGTCTTCCTGCTGCGAATGAACGTCCGCCACGCCCGGCAGAGCGAGATGCTGCTGCTCTCGGAGGCCGAGCTGCGCATCGTGCGCACGGACTGGCGCGGCCGCCGGGCCGAGCGGCGGCTGCCGGCCGCGTGGCTGCGCGTGCGGCTGGAAGACCGGCCTGGCCGCGTCTCTCGGCTGGTCGTGCTGTCGCGCCCGGAGGAGGAGGAAATCGCGGCGACGCTGGGGGAGGAGCAGAAGCGCGACCTCGCCGCCGCGATTCAGGTGGCGCTTGCGCGCGCGCGCCAGCCCGACTTCGACAATCCGCAACTGCGCGACTGAAACCGGTCGCCGCCATCGGCACGGCGCGGCCGGCTCGGCCGGCCGGCGCGGTGTCTCAGCCCTCGACGGGCCCCATCGACTTGATCAACTCGAACACCCGCTTGCGCACCGAGGGGTCGGTGATGCGGTAGTAGGCGCGCACCAGTTCCAGCGTCTCGCGCCGGTTCAGCGTGTCGTCGGCGAAGCCTTCCTGCGTGTCGGCAAAACCCGCGACCCGCTTGTTGGCCTGCACACCATAGGCACCCGCCAGCGCGTCGGGCATGTCATCGAAGAAGAAGCTGATCGGCACGTCCAGCACGCGCGACAGATCAAACAAGCGTGAGGCGCCGACCCGGTTCACGCCGCGCTCGTATTTCTGCACCTGCTGGAAGGTCAGACCGAGCGCCTCGCCCAGTCGTTCCTGGGACATTCCAAGTAACGTCCGGCGCAGCCGGATACGCGAACCCACATGCACATCGATCGGGCTTGGACGGGATTCCTTGTCGGCCCCTGCGGCTGATTCCGCACGCGGCATCATAGTCTCCCCGCTTGTTGCCATCACACTATCGGCTTTCACGCTCGCCTGACCAAACATCTCGCATCCTCCGCGAACCCGGGCGCTCCGGCACCGATATTAGTGCGCTCAGGACGTGACTCGCTCTTAGCCCCGCAACCGAGATTGGTCAACGGAATAGTTAAAACTTGTCCAATCGTATCATGATGGGGACCGTCTCTTAATAAATACATAATCACTCACGAAAGCCGGCAACCTGACGCTGCGTCACGGCCACCAATCACCCCAAGACCGAGAATCCCGGCCGCGAGCAGAAAGGGCAGCGCCAGCCCGTAACGCGCATAGGGTGTTGGCGGTTCGGCGCCCGGCAGCGCCAGCGTCAGCGTCCCGCTGCGGTTCATGCCGAGTCGCCCTAGTGCATGGCCGCGCGCGTCGAAGCCGGCGCTGATCCCGGTGTTGGCCGCGCGCATCAGCGGCAGGCCCTCCTCGACCGCGCGCATGCGCGCCGCCGCCAGATGCTGCCGCGGACCCGAGGAGTTGCCGAACCAGGCGTCGTTGGTGATGTTCACCAGCCAGCCGGGTCGCTTCGCCGGGTCGATGATCTGGCCGGTGAAGATCGCCTCGTAGCAGATCAGCGGCCCGACCGACGGCAGGCCTGGAAGCGTCAGCGTCGTCGGCCCCGGCCCGGAGGCAAAGCCGCCGCCCGGCATCACCCGCACCGCCAGCGGCAGCCAGTCGGGGATGTATTCGCCGAACGGCACCAGGTGCCACTTGTCGTAGACCCCGCCGATGCTTCCATCGGGCAGCACGACGAACAGGCTGTTGCGCGGCCGCCCCGCGGCGTCGAAGCGCACCGCTCCGATCAGCGAGACCGCGCCGCCTGCCGCCTGTGCGATCGCCGCGCGGGCCGCGGTGTCGGTGGCCAGCAGGAACGGGCTGGCCGTCTCCGGCCAGACCACCACCGCCTTCCCACCAGGCGGCAGCCGCGCCACCGCCTGCCGGGTCAGCGTCAGGTAATGGGCGAAGATTCGCAGCGCCAACGCCTCGTCCCATTTCTGTCCCTCGGCGATGTCGCCCTGCACCAGGATCACCCGGATGCCGTTCTGGCCGCCCGGTGCGGCCGGCAGGGGCTGCGCCAGGCGCAGTAAGCCGCTGCCGGCCCAGGCGGCCAGCAGCGCCACCGCGCCGAGCCGCCACCGCCAGCCCAGCAGCGGTGCCGCCGCCAGCAGCAGCGTCGCCAGCGTCAGGCCGTGCACGCCTATCCAGGCGGCCGGCTGGATGAACACGTCGCCGAAGCGGCCGGGCACCGCCCAGACGCTGCCCAGCGGATTCCATGGAAAGCCCGTCACGGCGAATTGCCGCGCGAGATCCGCCAGCATCCAGGCGCCGGCCAGCGCCACCGCCCGCCGCCAGCCCGGCCGCGCCAGGCGGGCCATCGCCGCAGGCGCCGCGACGAACACCGCCAGCGCCGCCGAAACCGCCGGCACCGCCAGCGGCACCAGCCACCAGAAGTCCGCCGCCTCGACCAGGATCGCCTCGGTGATCCAGTAGAGGCCGATCAGGTTGAGCCCGAAGCCGAACCACCAGCCGCGCCGCGCCGCCATCCGCAGTGCGCGGGTGTGGCCCTGCTCCGGCCCCGCACCGATCAGCGTCAGCAGTCCGGGGATCGTCACCAGCAATACCGGAATGGCGTGCACCGGGGGCAGCGCTGCCGCCGACAGCATCCCCAGCAGCAGCGCCGTCAGGTCGGCCCGCCAGCCGCGCTCCTGGCCCGACAGGATGCGCCCGATGGCGCGGCCCGGCCTGCCGGTCGTGCGGACGACCGCCGGATCGGTGCCGTCCATGGCGATCCTGCTCGGTGGTGTCATGTGCGGCCGAGGCTGCGCGGCGTCAGTCCAGCGCGTCGCGCAGCTGGCGCTCGTAATGGCGGTAGTATTTGTCGGTCACCAGGTCGGTCTTGACCACCACGGCGACATCGGTGGTGTTGAACGCGTGGTCGATCACCGCGCCGTCGCCGACGAAGCCGCCCAGCCGCAGATAGCCCTTGATCAGCGGCGGCAGCTGCGCCAGCGACGCGCCGGGCCTCGATCCCGCCAGGCGCGGCGCGGCGCATCTCGACATAGCGCGACGGCAAGCGCGCGCGGCCGCAATGCGGGGGGCGCGAGATGGTGGTCGTACAGATAGGTCAGCTCGGCTGCCAGCGCGTCGGGGTCGGTGCCGGGCAGGCTGGCGCAGCCGAACATGAGGTCGATGCGGTGCTGGAACACATAGGCCGCGATGCCGCGCCAGAGCAGCTGCATCGCCGCGCGGCTGCGATACGCCGCCTCGACGCAGGATCGGCCGAGTTCCAGGATGCGCCCGGGAAACGCCAGGATCGGCGCGATGTCGTATTCGTCGGCTGAATAGAACCGGCCGACCCGCGCCGCCGCTTCGCGCTGGATCAGCCGGTAGGTGCCGACGACGCCGTCCGGCCCGGTGCCGCGTGCGTGGTCGACGACCAGCAGATGATCGGCCACCGCGTCGTGGGCGTCGCGGTCGCGCCCCAGCGCGGCCAGGGCGCGGGGTCGGGCCTGGCACCCATCTCGCCGTAGAACACGCGGTAGCGCAGCGCCTGCGCCGGCGTCGACCTCGGCCGCAGTCGTCGCCAGCCGCACGCCCAGAGCGCCGGCGCGGATTTCCCCGAAACCCCGCCCTGGCGGATCGGCGGGCGCCAGCCTCGCCGCAGCCGTCACCGCGCCGGCCTGCCAGGATCGCCGCCCGCCGCCTCGCGGGCCGCCGGTTCGCGGGATGGCGTCTCCCCGCCGCCCCGCGCCGCCGCTGGCCGCGGCCGCGGCGCCCGCTCCCGTGCGGCGGCCGTCTCGCGCCTGCGGCCGAACAGTTCCAGGCGCAGCGAAACCAGGTCGAAGCCAAGCCGCTCGGCGATCGCGCGCATCATCCGTTCGTGCTCGGCGTCCTCGAACTCGATCACCTTGCCGGTTTCGACGTCGATCAGGTGGTAGTGGTGGCCGTGCTCGGTCGGCTCGTAGCGTGCCCGGCCGCCGCCGAAGTCGCGGCGCTCGAGGATGCCCTTCTCCTCCAGCAGGCGCACGGTGCGGTAGACGGTGGCGATCGAGATATGCTGGTCGAGCGCGCTGGCGCGGCGGTAAAGCTCCTCGACATCCGGATGGTCGCCCGCTTCGGACAGCACGCGGGCGATGACGCGGCGCTGGCCGGTCATTTTGAGGCCCCGTTCGACGCACAGGCGCTCGATGCGCGATTCCATCGGATCCCTTGCGGTCACGGCTGCCAGTCGGATGCGATCAGTCAGCCACGCGATCAGTCAGCCACGCCATGCGAGCGGGACCGCCGCCGCCGATCCTTCCATGGCGGCATCGCGCGCCCCGCCGCGCCCAAGCGGCGTAGCCGATCCTGGGCCGCCGTGTCGAATCCGCGGTGGGACGGGCGATCCGCCCCGGCGCTACTTGCGCCCCGCCGGGCGCGGCTTGGTGCCAAGGCCGATCTTCTTGGCCAGCGAAGAACGGTGGCGCGCGTAATTCGGCGCGACCATCGGATATTCCGGCGGCAGGCCCCAGCGTTCCCGGTACTGCTCGGGCGTCATGTCGTAGGCGGTCTTGAGGTGGCGCTTCAGCATCTTCAGCTTCTTGCCGTCCTCCAGGCACACGATATGGTCCTGAAACACCGACTTCTTCACCGGCACCGCGGGCTGCGGCCGGTCCGGGGCCACCGGTTCCTTGCCGACGCCGGCCAGCGTCTTGTAGACCTCCTGGATCAGCGAAGGCAGCGCGTCCGGCGAAACCGAATTGTTGGAAACGTGCGCCGAGACGATTTGCGCCGTCAGGCCAAGAACATTTGCACTTACCGGATGCTCGGCCATTCCATTGCCCCTGTAATCGAACGCTTCACGCCAACAAGGCATATAGTGTAGCGTCCGGCCGTTTCGCAATGGATATCCAAGACTGACTGTCAGCAATTCAATGCACGCAGAGAAAAGATCTTCACAGGCCGAGCATATCGAGGCGCAAGCCGCTGAACGGCTGCCGGACGCTACTGTTGACATCACGGCCGAGCTCTGCCCGATGACATTCGTGCGCACGCGGCTGGCACTCGACCGTCTGAAACCCGGCCAGACGTTGCTTGTCGTGCTGCGCGGGGAAGAACCGTTGCGCAACGTCCCGCGCACCGCGCTGGAACAGGGCCATGCGGTGCTGTCGTTGCGGTCCGCGCCCGATGGCGTCAGCCGCCTCCTGCTGCGCCGGGGGGGATAAGGTCGGCGCGCAGCACCAGCGCGTCGCCGCCATGCGCGTAGTAGTGCGCGCGGCGGCCGACCCGGACGAAGCCGGCCGCGGCGTACAGCGCCCGCGCCGGGGTGTTGGTCGAGGCGACCTCCAGGAACATCGTCACCGCACCCGCCGTACCGGGCACGGTCCATGGCCGCGGCCAGCAGGCGCCGCCCGATGCCGGCGCGCCGCGCCGCCGGTGCGACCCCCAGCGTCAGGACCTCCGCTTCGTCGGCCGCCACCCGCGCCAGCACCATCCCGCCGGCCGGATCGAGCAGCGCGAAGCAGCCCGGCTGCGCCAACTGTTCCGCGATCACCGTCGTGTCCCAGGCCTCGTCCTCCCGGAACGCCAAGGCATGCACCGCCGCGAGTGCTGCGGCATGCGGCACCCCGACCGCAAGCGGACCCGGCGATGGCATCATTTCTCTGGCGGGGGGCGCAGCCCGCCGCGGGGCAGTGTCACTGCCGGGGGATCGACATACAGGGGCTGGGCCGCCAGCGGCGGCAGCGCCCCGGCGAACCGCCGCGCCGCCACCAGTGCCACCTGCCGCGCCGCCGGCAGCCGTGCATCGGTCAGCATCACGTCGCAGTCGAGCGCCGCCAGGAACCCCGCCACGGCGATCGCCGCGTCGCCCGCCACCGCCACGGCCACACCGGAATCAGGCCGCGGCAGCCCCTCCAGCGGCACCGAGGCATAGCTGCCGTCCCGTCCCAGGAACACCCGGCCACGCCGGGCGCCGGTGCCGATCGCCACCCATAGCGCCCGGTGACCCAGCCGCGGCAGCGCCTCGGCCAGGGCCTCGCCTACCGTTACGCCGATCACCGGAATGCCGGCCCCCGCGCCGATGCCGTGCGCCAGCGCCAGCGCGCCGCGTACCCCGGTGAAGCTGCCCGGCCCCACCGTCGCCGCCACCAGATCGAGCGCCGTCGCCTCCAGCCCGCTCTCGCGCAGCACCGCGTCGACCAGCACCGGCAGGACGCCGGCCTGCCCCTGCGCCGCGGCGGCCTGGCGGTGGGCGCGCACGGTCTCGTCCTCCACCACGGCCGCGGTGCAGCGTGCCAGAGCCGAATCGACCACCAGGATGCGCATGACGCCGGACGCTACCGGCAGGACCGCGCGCCCGCCAGCGCGAAGGGGCGTCGCCGGCGCACCATTGGGTCCGGGGTTAAATTCGCACGGATCCTCCGTATGTTGCGGTGCGGTGCTTGATCTCGGGGGCGGGGTACTTTAGGCGACATCCGGGGGCGCGGACGAACGGCGCAGGCCGGCCCGAAGGAGTTGGTGGTTTGCAGCGTTTCAATCAGTGCGGTTCGGTGTGGTCGGCATGGCTCGGATGAAGCGGGCATGGCACCGCGCGGTGGTTGCGGCATTGCTCGCCATCCCGTTCCTCGCAGGCATCGGCCGGCCCGCCCATGCCCAGGCGCCGACGCCCTGGGAAATGGACATGCAGCCGGCATTCAGCCCGGTGAAGAAGGACATCATCGCGCTGCACGACCTGGTGCTGGTGATCATCACCGGCATCACCGTGCTGGTCGGCGTTCTGCTGGTCGTGGTGATGGTGCGCTTCAATGCCAAGCGCAACCCGGTGCCCAGCCGGACCAGCCACAACACCGTGCTGGAAGTCGCCTGGACGCTTATTCCGGTGCTGATCCTGGTGATCATCGCGATCCCATCGTTCCGGCTGGTCTATTACGAGGACCGCACCCAGGACGCCGACCTGACGGTGAAGGTCACCGGGCATCAGTGGTACTGGGAATACACCTATCCCGATAACGGCAACATCGACTTTTCCAGCTACATCGTGCCCGACGACCAGCTGAAGCCCGGCCAGATGCGGCTGCTCACGGTGGACAACGACCTCGTGGTGCCGGTGGACAAGAACATCCGCATGCTGACCACCAGCGGCGACGTGATCCACAGCTTGTTCATCCCCTCGCTCGGCGTGCAGCGCTACGCCATCCCCGGCCGCACCATCGAGACCTGGTTCCGCGCCGACCAAGGCCGGCACCTACTACGGCGAGTGCAACCAGATCTGCGGCACCAACCACAGCCGCATGCCGATCGTCGTCCACGTCGTCTCCGACAAGGAATTCGACGCCTGGCTGGTGCAGGCCAAGACCAAGTTCGCCGAGGCGTCGCCGGCCGTGCCCTCGAACAGCACGCCGGCGGGCAACCTGCAGGCGGCGCTGGCCGCGCCCTTCACGGCGCGCTAGACCGGCCCAGTTATGATGGACAAGGCAACGTCCGGTTCGCCGGCCGGGGCACGAAGGAGCAGAGCAGATGTCGTCCACCACCCATGACGAGGCCCACGGCCACGGCGAGCACGACGGGCATGGACACTAGCCGGGCTTCGTCGCGCGCTGGTTGTTCAGCACCAACCACAAGGATATCGGCACGCTCTACCTGATCTTCGCGGTCTGCGCGGGCCTCGTCGGCGGCGTGCTGTCTGAGATCATGCGCGCGCAGCTGCAGCACCCCGGCAATGACATCGTCACCACCGGCCAGGAGTGGAACACCATCGTCACGGCGCACGGGCTGATCATGATCTTCTTCACGGTCATGCCGGCGCTGATCGGCGGCTTCGGCAACTGGTTCATCCCGCTGATGATCGGCGCGCCCGACATGGCGTTCCCGCGCCTGAACAACATCAGCTTCTGGCTGCTGCCGCCGGCCTTCGCCTGATCATCACCGGCCTGCTGCTGGGCGAGTCGGGCACCGGCTGGACGCTGTATCCGCCGCTGTCGAACTCGACCTACGAGCCCGGCCCCGGCGATGGACTGCACGCTGTTCGCGCTGCACCTCGCCGGCATCAGCTCGCTGCTGGGCGCGATCAACTTCATCACCACGATCTTCAACATGCGCGCGCCGGGCATGACGCTGCACAAGATGCCGCTGTTCGTCTGGTCGATGCTGGTGACGGCGTTCCTGCTGCTGCTGTCGATCCCGGTGCTGGCCGGCGCCATCACCATGCTGATCACCGACCGCAACTTCGGCACCGCGTTCTTCGACCCGCCGGCGGCGGCGACCCGGTGCTGTTCCAGCACCTGTTCTGGTTCTTCGGCCATCCCGAAGTCTACATCATGATCCTGCCCGGCTTCGGCATCATCAGCCACGTCATCTCGACCTTCAGCCAGGAAGCCGATCTTCGGCTATCTCGGCATGGTCTACGCCATGGTGGCGATCGGCGTGGTCGGCTTCGTGGTGTGGGCGCACCACATGTTCGTCTCCGGCATCGGCGTCGACACCCGCGCCTATTTCATGGCCGCGACGCTGGTCATCGCGGTGCCGACGGGCATCAAGGTGTTCTCCTGGATCGCCACGATGTGGGGCGGCTCGATCGAGCTGAAGACGCCGATGCTGTGGGCGATCGGCTTCATCTTCCTGTTCACCATCGGCGGCGTCACCGGCGTGGTGCTGGCCAATGCCGGCATCGACGAGGTGCTGCACAACACCTACTACGTCGTGGCGCATTTCCACTACGTGCTGTCGCTGGGCGCGGTGTTCTCGATCTTCGCCGGCTTCTACTACTGGATCGGCAAGATGTCGGGCCACCAGTATCCGGAAGTTCTGGGGCAAGGTGCATTTCTGGCTGACCTTCATCGGCGTGAACCTGACCTTCTTCCCGCATGCACTTCCTCGGCCTCGCCGGCATGCCGCGCCGCTATCCCGACTATCCGGAGGCGTTCGCCGGCTGGAACTTCGTCTCCTCGATCGGCGCCTACATCTCCGGCGCCGGCACTGCTGGTGTTCCTCTACGTGCTGTATCCGCACCTTCACCTCGAAGGAGCAGCTGCGCCGACAATTACTGGGGCGAGGGTGCGACGACGCTGGAATGGACCGTCAGCTCGCCGCCGCCGTTCCACACCTTCGAGGAACTGCCGCGCATCCGTCTGAAGCGGCAGCGAGGCCATCACGGCATGATGCACCCCGCATGACCGAGCGGACGGCCCTGCCTGATCCGGTGATCGCCGCCCCGGCGGCGGATACCGGGCAGCCGGAAGGCACGTTGCGCGACTGGTTCGTGCTGCTGAAGCCGCGCGTGGTCACGCTGGTGGTGTTCACCGGCGTGGTCGGCCTGCTGGTGGCGCCCGGGCACCTGCATCCGGTGCTGGCTTCGCCGCGGTGCTGTGCATCGCCGTCGCCGCCGGCGCCGCGGGCGCCATCAACATGTGGTACGACCGCGACATCGACGCGCTGATGCGGCGCACCCGCAGCCGGCCGATCCCGGCCGGGCGCATCGCGCCGGACGCGGCGCTGGCCTTCGGCGTCACGCTGGCGGTCGGCTCGGTGCATGGTGATGGGGCTGGCGACCAACCTGCTGGCGGCGGTGCTGCTGGCGCTGTCGATCGCGTTCTACGTGTTCGTCTACACGATCTGGCTGAAGCGGCGGACGCCGCAGAACATCGTCATCGGCGGCGCTGCCGGCGCCTTCCCGCCGCTGATCGGCTGGGCCGCCGTGACCGGCTCGGTCGGCCTGCGTGCCGATGATGCTGTTCGCCATCGTGTTCTTCTGGACGCCGCCGCATTTCTGGTCGCTGGCGCTGTGGGCCAACGACGACTACGCGCCGCGCCGGCGTGCCGATGCTGCCGGTGGTCGCCGGTGCGCGCACGACGCGGCGGCACATCATGCTGCTACACGCTGCTGCTGGTGCCGCTGTCGCTGCTGCCCTGGGCGGTCGGCTTCAGCGGCCCGGTCTATGCGCTGTCCGCCGCTGGCGCTGGGTCTCGGCTTCGTGCTGCATGCCTGGCGGGTGCTGCGCGACCGCCAGGACGCCGCCGGCGTCAGCCTGACCAAGGACGCCCCGGCCAAGGCGGCGTTCCGGTATTCCATCCTGTATCTGTTCGTGCTGTTCGCCGCCCTGGCGGTCGATCGGCTGGTCGGCTGACGCCGCGCGGCCGATATCGGCCGCCGGACGCTGCGAACAGGATTGGGATAACACCGATGTCCGACCATCTGAACCGCGCCGAGTCCGACCGGACCGCGCGCCGCCGGCGTGGCCGCAACTGGGCGATGCTGATCGTGCTGGTGGGCCTGTGCGTGCTGTTCTACGCCATCACGGTGGTCAAGATGGCGCACCACCCGTGACCCCGTCCCCGGACGCCGCGCCGCCGCGCCGCGGCAACGCGGCCTCCGGTATCGCGCTGGCCTGCCTCGTGCTCGGGATGGTGGGTGCCAGCTTCGCGGCGGTGCCGCTGTATCGGGTCTTCTGCGCCGTCACCGGCTATGGCGGCACGCCGGTGATCGGCGGCGCCTCGGCTCCCGGCGTGATCGCGCCGGCGGGCCACGCGGCGCCAACCATCCTGGTGCGGATGGACGCCGATACCAATCCCGGGCTGCCCTGGGACTTCAGCGCCGAGCAGCCGACGGTGCGTCTCAGTCTGGGAGAGGAGGCGGTTGCCTTCTATCACGCCCGCAGCCGTGCGGTTGTGCCGGTAACCGGGATCGCTCTCTATAACGTCACCCCTGACAAGGTCGGGAAGTATTTTCACAAGACCGCCTGCTTCTGCTTCAATCAGCAGACGTTGAACCCTGGACAGGAGATGCAGTTCCCGGTGACGTTCTGGGTCGATCCCGCGATCGCCTCGGACCCCGAGACAAGCGATGTTCATGTCGTCACCCTGTCCTACACCTTCTTCCGCAGCCTCGGCGATGCCGCGGCAACCGGCGCCCTCGCGAAGGCGGGGCCGCATGTCGGCGGGGCCGCGGGGACAGCGGTGTCGACACCTATGTGGAGATGAACTGCCCCGGTATGCAACCAGTGCTTGCAGCGCGCCGCGGCCTCGGCGATAACGCCATCATGTCCGAAACCGCCGTCGACCTCGCTGAGGCAAAGGCAGTATTGCCCCTTGGACTGCTGGCCGCGGCGGGGTTCCTCTCGGCCGGGGGTGCCCGAATCGTCGATCCGCTGCTGTCGCAGATCGCGCATGATTTCTCCACATCCGTGCCGGCGATGTCGGTCATCATCGCGGCCTTCACGCTGCCCTATGGCCTCAATCAGCTGCTGCTCGGACCGCTCGGCGACCGCTACGGCAAGCTGCGCGTGATGCTCGGCGCGCTGATTGGCTACACCGTTTTCACCAGCGCCTGCGCCGCCGCCTCCGGCCTGTCGTCGCTGACCGTCCTGCGCGCTTGCGCCGGCGCCTCCAGTGCCGGGCTGATCCCCGTCTGCCTCGCCTATATCGGCGACGCCGTGCCCTACGAATTGCGGCAGGTCACGCTCAGCCGCTTCGCCACCGGAATCGTCATGGCGCAGATCATGGCCGGGCCGCTGGGCGGCGCGATCGGAGAGTATGTCGGCTGGCGCGCCGTGTTCCTTCTGCTCGGCGCCTGCGGCTTCGTCGTCACCGTCACGCTCAGCCTGCGCATCCGCAAGCTGGCGGATCGGCGCAACAAGCGATCGGTGCCCGTCTCGACTTACGCCACGCTGTTCAACCGGCCGGGTGCGCGCATGCTGCTGGCAGCCACGGCCGTCGAAGGCGCGCTCACCGGCGGCGTTTTCCCCTTTGTCGCCCCTTATCTGCACGCCAAGTTCCAGCTGTCCTATGCGGTGATCGGGCTGGTCCTGGCCTGTTTCGGCGTCGGCACCTTCGTCTACACCCGCGTCGCCCGCTTCATCGTGCCGCGCGCCCATGAAGCGACGCTGGTGCTGGCCGGTGCCGCGCTGATCGCCGCCGTCTACTTCGGCGGCTTCTCCAGCGGGCACTGGGGTGTGTTCGTCCCGGTGCAGGCGGCGGTCGGCTTCGGCTATTTCATGATGCACACCGTGCTGCAGTCGCGGGCAACCGAACTGGCGCCCGATGCCCGCGCCACCGCCGTCTCGATCTTCGTGTTCATGCTGTTTCTCGGCCAGGCGCTGGGTGCGCTCGGCTTCGGCGCCGCCATCGCCGCCCTCGGCTACCGCCTGGCCTTCACCGCCGCCGCCGGCGCCATGTTCCTGCTCGGCTGCTGGCTCTGGGGCCTGATGCACCGCCACGCGGCCACCGTCCAGACCGTCTGATCGACCGTCGCCGGCCGGTCGCTCCCGCGGCACCGTCTTGCGGACCCGGCTTGCAGCGGTTACGCCGCATCGCCGTCAGCCGAGGGAAGCCGCCATGCCCGTCCGTTCCGTCAAGAAAGTCGTGCTCGCCTATTCCGGGGGGCTCGATACCAGCGTCATCCTGAAATGGCTGCAAACGACCTATGGCTGCGAGGTCGTCACCTTCACCGCCGACCTTGGCCAGGGCGAGGAACTCGAACCCGCCCGCCGCAAGGCGGAAATGTTCGGCGTGAAGCAGATCTTCATGGACGACTTGCGCGAGACTTTCGTCCGCGACTTCGTCTTTCCGATGTTCCGCGCCAACGCGCTGTATGAGGGCCAGTATTTGCTGGGCACCTCGATCGCGCGCCCGCTGATCGCCCAGCGCCAGATCGAGATCGCCGAGGAAGTGGGGGCGGACGCCGTGGCGCATGGCGCGACCGGCAAGGGCAACGACCAGGTGCGGTTCGAGCTCGCCTATTACGCGCTGAAGCCCGACGTCACGGTGATCGCGCCCTGGCGGGAATGGGACCTCACCAGCCGGACCAGGCTGCTGGAATTCGCCGAAGCGCATCAGATCCCGATCGCCCGCGACAAGCGCGGGGAAGCACCGTTCTCGGTCGATGCCAACCTCCTGCATTCCTCCTCCGAGGGAAAGATCCTCGAGGACCCGGCGATCGAGGCCGACGAACTGGTCTATCAGCGCACCATCCGGCCGGAGGATGCGCCGGACCAGGCAACGGTCATTGCCATCGACTTCGTCCAGGGCGATCCGGTGGCGATCGACGGGCAGGCGCTGTCGCCGGCCGCGCTGCTGACCAAGCTGAATGCGCTGGGGCGCGCCAACGGCATCGGCCGGCTCGATCTGGTGGAGAACCGTTTCGTGGGCATGAAGTCGCGCGGCGTCTATGAAACCCCGGGCGGCACCATCCTGCACGCCGCCCATCGTGGCATCGAGAGCATCACGCTGGACCGGGAGGCCGCGCATCTCAAGGACAGCCTGATGCCGCGCTATGCCGAGATCATCTACAACGGCTTCTGGTTCAGCCCCGAGCGGCGGATGCTGCAGGCGCTGATCGACACCAGCCAGCACTCGGTGACCGGGCGGGTGCGCCTCAAGCTGTATAAGGGCAACGTCTCGGTGATCGGGCGCGAGTCGCCGCACAGCCTGTATTCGATGAAGGTGGTGACGTTCGAGGAAGACCAGGGCGCCTACGACCAGGTGGACGCTCAGGGCTTCATCAAGCTGAATGCGCTGCGCCTGCGCCTCGGCGCCGCCGCCGGCCGCAAGGGAGGCGCGCTGTAGCCCTAGGCCGCCTGGACGCGCCGGCCCGTGGTGTCCTGGCGGAAGCTGCCCTCGATATGCGCGGCCAGCGCGTCCGTCACCGGCTGACGCGCCGTCGGACCCTTGACCAGCAGAATGCCGAAATCCGGGAGTTTCGGCATCCCATCGTCCGGCCCCAGCACGCGCAGCCCGTCCGGCAGCCAGGACAGCGCCGATACCGTCACCGCCAGCCCGGCCAGCACCGGCGCATGCGTGCCGACCAGCGAGCTTGAGGTATAGGCGATGCGGTAGCGCCGGCCGGCACGCTCCAGCGCCTCGACCGCCGCCCGGCTCCAGCAGCAATCCTCCCGCGTCACCGCGTGCGGCTCCTGGTGCGCCAGCGCGAGCGGCAGCGGGTCCTGCCGGTGCGGCGACTGCCGGGCCGCGGTCACCCAGACCAGGGGGCCGCGCCACAGCGGCACCACCGGCCAGCCGCGCGGCTCGGCCCCGGCCGAAACCAGCGCCAGGTCCAGGGCGCCCTGCTTCAGCCGTCCCATCAACTCCTCGGACGCCGCGCAGGTTACGTCCACCTGAACCGCCGGATGGCTCTCGGCAAACCGCTTCAGAACCGGCGGCAGATACCCGAAGGCATAGTCGTCGGGCGTGCCCAGCCGCACCGTGCCGGCGACGGCGGGCGCGCGGAAGGTGGCGATCACCTCGTCGTTCAGCGCCAGGATCTGGCGGGCACGGCCCAGCAAATACTGCCCGTGCGGCGTCAGCTCGATGCTGCCGCCCTTGCTGCGGCTCAGCACCGGCTGGCCCAGCACCTCCTCCAGCCGCTTCATCTGCATCGACACCGCCGACTGCGTGCGCCCGATCAGCGCCGCCGCCTGGGTAAAGCTGCGGCCCTCGGCGATCAGCACGAAGGCCCGCAGCAGGTCCGGTTCAAGGGAAAGCAGCGCATCCATGGGTATCAAGCTAATTGATTACGCCGATGAAGGCAATTCGTTTCCGTAATTGATGGCCGGCGCCCATATTCTTGTCGGAGGGCACGATCGGCGCCGAAGGGGTTCGGCGGGCGGCCCTGCCGACGAAGGAGTTGTGCCATGTCGACCCGTTTTGTGATGACGCCCGCAACCTATGGCGCGGGCCAGGCCGCCGCCGGTCTGCGCGATGTGGTCCGCCGGGTCGCACGCTTCCACGCGGTGCATATCAGCCGGCGCGATCTCGCGGACCTTGATCCGCGGCTGCTCGCGGATATCGGCATCACGGCGCGCGAGGCGCTGACCGAGGCAGGGCGCGCGCCCTGGGATGTCGGGCCGGTGCGGCGGGGCGGCGGCAATGGCCGCAGCACCAGTTCTGGCCATACCGGGGGCAAGCTCGCCGCGCTGGGCACCTCGTTCCGTTCGGCGCTGCGCCGCTGGCGGACCCGCCAGCGCATCAGCGACCTCGACCAGCACGCCCTGCGCGACATCGGCGTGACCTACGCCGAGGCCGAGCGTGAGGCCAACAAGGCCTTCTGGCAGCGCTGACCGCTCCACCCGGACAAAGCCCTCTCCTGCAAGCGGGAGAGGGCCGGGTGAAGGCAGCCTAACCCGCCCTGGACCGCAGCGAGGCGCCGTTGGACGGCGCCCCGGGCACATTGGCCGCTCCGGCGCGCGGGCGCCGCTCATGCTCGGGCTGCACGCCGAAATGCAGCATGTAGCTGCGGAACTTCTCGCGCTCGATGCCGGCATCCAGGCCGTGATCGGAGAACCGGTAGCTGTGCGGCGCGTATCCGCCGCGCGGCCGCGCCAGCACGAAGGCCTCGATCCGCTCCGCCGTCGCCTTCGTCATCGCCATGCCGAGATGGCCGTAAACCGACTGCATCGTCGCCAGCGGGTCGGCGATCAGGTCGAGGTAATGCACATGGCAGATCGGGTCGGCGAAACCGCCGGTCTCGCCCGCGGCCATCATGTGGGCGGTGCCCTCGAACCAGCGGGCGCTTTCCTGCCGGCCGATCGCCGCGCGGTCGACGCTGCGGGTGAAGGGGTCGCGCAGCACCTCGGTCAGCTTCGCCACCGACAGCAGAACCTTCACCGGGTCGCGGTGCACGAACACCAGCCGCGCGTCCGGATAGACGGCGCGGATCGCATCCAGCGCGAACAGGTGGTCCGGGCACTTCACCACCCAGCGTGGCGCCGCTTTCCCGGCCGGGCGGCGCCACGGGGTCTGGTGCTGCAGATGCTGCAGAAACCGTTTGTGGAAGCGGTAGGCCGGCGCGTGCCCCTCGCTGTCCAGCCAGCTACGGTACGACGGGATACGCGATACGTTGTGTCGAAGCGCAGGCTGCGGAACACGTGCGCGGTGATCTCGCTGCATTCCTGCGGCGACACCGCGTCCAGCGGATGCAGCGCGTGGAACTCGGGCGCCAGCCGCTCGAAGGCGCGCAACTGGTGGCCGACCCGCCCGACCCGGCTGTCCCGCGCGCCGTCGGCGGCCAGCGGATAGGGGTAGATGGTCTGCCAGACCAGCGGCGCAGCGATCCCCCGGATCCTCCATCATAAGCCGGTGCAGGAAGGTCGTGCCGCTGCGTGGCAGGCCGGTGATGAACACCGGTGCGGTGATCGGTTCGTCCAGGATCGAGGGATCGGCGCGCTCGGCGGCGCGCAGGCGCAGCAGGTTGGTCAGGAAGCGCAGCGTGTCCCAGCGCGTCGCAACGCGCCCGACCAGACTGAGTTCGGCCTCGGCCACGCAGGCATCCAGAAACGTCCGCAGTCCCGGCAGGAAGTCCGTCGCACCGAAATCGTCGCTGCGGGCGCGCTGCGCGGCGGTCTGAATGATCGCATCCGCCGAAAGCCCGCGCTGCAGGATGCCGAACCGCGCCGCCATGGCATCCGCCAGCCGAAGCGAAGACCGGATGATCGTCACCAGAAGCCTCCTGTCGGCACGTTGGGCGCGATCCCGAAAGCTCCCGGCACGCACGCCCCGCTCACGTCCACCAGACTGTCACATCGGCGGCTCGCCCGGAATTGGCAACCTGCCAAAGCCGGAAATCAACTCCGTGACTTCCACGATCGCGGCTTCCGCCGCACCCGCATCGGGACCCTTGGCGACGATCGCCACACCGTTGCCGCCGGGCCGGTAGAACGGATAGCTGCCGATGTCCACATCCGGGAAATGCGCCTGGATGCGGCCCAGACCTTCGGCGATGGTGCCCTCGGGCAGCCCGATGACGTGCACCGAGCGGGACGCGATCGGCGGCCCGCCCTTCAGCGTCGGCACCAGCACGTCCATCATCGCCTGCATGATGCGCGGCACGCCGGCCATCACATGCACGTTGCCGATGGTGAAGCCGGGCGCGACCGAGATCGCATTCTCGATCAGGCTGGCACCGCGCGGCATGGTTGCCATGCGCTGGCGGGCGGCGTTGAAGTCGCCGGGCTTGTAGCTCGCCTCCATCCGCCGCCACGCCTCGGGATGCGGCTCCCATGGCACGCCGAAGGCTGCCGCGACGCATTCGCTGGTGATGTCGTCATGCGTTGGGCCGATTCCGCCCGTGGTGAAGACGTGGTCGAACTTGGCGCGCACCTCGTTCACCGTGTCGATGATCGTCTCGGCCACGTCGGGGATCACCCGCACCTCGCGCAACGGCATGCCGATATCGCCCAGGCGTTTCGCGATGTAGTTGATGTTGGCGTCCTGGGTACGGCCGGACAGCACCTCGTTGCCGATCACCAGCAGGCAGGCCGTGGGATTGGTCCCGGTCATCGTCTCACACCCTCACAGGAAGTCGCGCAGCAGCGGTACCAGCGGCCGGTCGGCGGGCGGCATCGGGTAGTCGGTCAACTGGGGCGGCTTCACCCAGGCCAGCGTCTGCCCTTCCTGCGCACGGACCCGGCCCTTCCAGCGTCGGCACAGGTACAGCGGCATCAGGAGGTGGAAGCGATCATAGGCGTGCGAGGCGAAGGCGAAAGGGGCGAGGCACGCGGCCGCGACGTCGATGCCCAGCTCCTCGTGCAGTTCACGGATCAGCGCCACCTCCGGCGTCTCGCCCGGCTGCAGCTTGCCGCCGGGGAACTCCCACAGCCCGGCCATCGTCTTGCCCTCGGGCCGGCGCGCCAGCAGCACGCGGCCATCGGTGTCGATCAGCGCGCATGCGGCCACCAGCACCAGGGGCTTGCCGCCCGCCATCGCGACCGGCGCAGCCGGTCCGGCGCCCATCGGCGCGGCCTCGAGCGGCGTGGCGGCCACGGCCGGCGGCGCATCGAACAGGTCGTCGCGGGTCGCCTCGAAGTGCAGCACCGCCTGCCTGCCGCCGCGCGAGGCGAAGGTCTGCTGGCCTTCGCCCACCTGGCGGAAGCCGATCCGCCGTAGCACCGCCGCCGAGGCCGGGTTATCGGTCGCCACGCTGGCGGTCAGCAGGTCCAGGTCGAGGTTGGCCAGCGCCCAGCGCGCCAGCCGGCTGGCCGCCTCGGTGGCGACGCCGTGGCCCCAGAAGCGCCGCCCGACCCAGTAGCCCAGCGCGCCGCTGCGGCCATCCGCGGCGATGCGCAGCCCGACGCCGCCGACCAGCAGTTCCTGCTCGCCCTCGGTGCCGGTCACCGCGAGGTGATAGGCGCTGCCGGCGGCAATCTGTGCGCCGGCCAGCCCGATCCATTCGTCGGCCAACTCGCGCGGATAGGGGAAGGGCACGGCGGCCAGGGTGCGCGTCACCTCCCAATCGTTGATCAGCCGGTGCAGGGCAGGGGCGTCGGCCGCACCCAGCGGGCGCAGCGTCAGCCGCTCGGTCTTCAGCGGCGAAAAGCCCGCAGGCGACGCCGCGCGGCGGGGCGCGCGACGAACCGCGCCCGGATCTTTGCCATGGGATGGCGACGCGGTCATGCCGACGCCACCGCCAGCCGTGTCGCGGCCCGCGCACGCCCCATCAGCGGCAGCAGGTCGCGCAGCTCCGGGCCGTGGTCTTCGCCGGTCAGCGCCAGCCGCAGCGGCAGGAACAGCGCCCGCCCGCGACGTCCCGTTGCCGCCTTCAGCGCCTCGGTCCATTCGCCCCACACCGTCGCCTGCCACGGTTCCGGCGGCAGAGTCTCGAGCGCGGTGCGCAGGAAGTCGTGCTCACCCTCGATCAGCGGCGGCACGATGGTGCCGGCCACCACGTCCCACCAGCCGCGCGCCTCGTTCAGCAGATCGAGGTTGCCGCGCACCGCCAGCCAGAACGCCTCGGTCGCACCCTGCGGCAGCCGCTCGGCCACCGCCGCATAGGGCAGGCCGTGCAGCACCTTGCGGTTCAGCGCCAGCAGCTGGGTGATGTCGAAACGCGCCGCCGAGCGGCTGGTGCGGCCGAAGTCGAAGCCCGCGGTCAGCGTCGCCATCGACGCCGGCGCCGGATCGTCGGAGGTGCCGAGCCGCGCCAGATAGGCAGCGATCGCCGACGCCTCCACCCCGTCATGGCGCAGCGAGCGCAGCGACAGGCTGTCCAGCCGCTTCGACAGCTTCCCGCCATCGCTGTCGGTCAGCAGCGGCAGGTGCGCGAAGGCGAGGCGCGCGGGGTCGGCATCCAGCGCGGCGAACAGGTCGATCTGCACGCCGGTGTTGGTGACGTGGTCCTCGCCGCGGATGATGTGGGTGATCGCGGTCTCGATGTCGTCCACCACCGAGGTAAAGGTATAGAGGGGTGTGCCGTCGGCGCGGATCACCACCGGGTCGGACACCGCCGTCAGCTTCACCTCGCGGTCGCCCAGCACCAGGTCGCGCCAGCCCACCGCCCGGTCGGACAGGCGGAAGCGCCAATACGGCCGCTTGCCGTTGGCTTCGGCCGAGGCGCGCTGCTCGGGCGTGAGGCGGAGCATCGCGCGGTCATAGACCGGCGCCATCCGGCGCTTGAGCTGCAGCGCGCGCTTGGCCTTCAGCTCCTCGGCCGAACTCGAAGCAGGGATACAGCCGCCCCGTCGCCTTCAGCCGCTCCGCCGCCGCGGCGTAGCGATCGAGCCGGTCGGACTGGCGGATCATCTCGTCCCAGTCGAGGCCGAGCCATCGAAGGTCGTGCGTGATCGCCTCGGCATATTCGGGGCGGTTCCGCTCGTGGTCGGTGTCGTCCAGGCGCAGCAGGAAGCGGCCGCCTTGCTGGCGCGCGAACAGATAGTTGGCCAGCGCCTGCCGTGTGTTGCCGACATGCAGGTAGCCGGTGGGGCTGGGCGCGAACCGGACGGCGATCATGCGGCAGGATCGTCGTCCGTGCCGCCCTGGCGGTGGGGTTCGTCGTCCGCATCCTCGCCGATACGGCGGGGGTCGAGGGCACGCCAGTCGCGCTCCTCCGCCCCGGCCGGGCGATCGACGAAGTCGCCGAGCTCGGTGCCGCTGCGCCAGCCGGCATCGGCGGTGTTCATGGTCACGGCGTCCAGCACTTCGGCGTCCTCGCCGAAGGCGAACCAGGTGTCCAGCACATCCTTCGTCGACATCCCGGGCGCCCGGCAGCGTTCCACCGATATCGCGCACGTAGCGGCGGGCGAAGGCGTTGGCGTGCATGATCGTCTCGAAGCCGCCGATGTCCTCGACGATGTTGTCCTCGGCACCACCCGACAGATCGAGGATGCGGACCTTCCAGCCGCCCTCGGGTGCGAACAGGTCGTCACTCATCGGACCAAGCTCATCGGATCAGGCCGGTGAACCCGTTGGTGATCGGGTAGCGGCGGTCGCGGCCGAAGGCGCGGCGGGTGATCTTCACCCCCGGCGGCGCCTGCCGGCGCTTGTATTCGGCGCGGTCCAGCATCCGCCAGACGCGCAGCACGGTGGCGCGGTCGAAGCCCTCGGTCACCATGACGTCCACCGACTTCTCGTCCTCCACCAGCCCTTCCAGGATGGCGTCCAGTTCCTCATAGGGCGGCAGCGTGTCCTGGTCGGTCTGGTTCGGTTTCAGCTCGGCCGAAGGCGGCTTGGTGATGATGCGCTCGGGCATCACCATCCCCTCCGGTCCCAGCGCGCCCGACGGCCGGTTGGCGTTGCGCCAGCGGCACAGCGCAAAGACCGTCATCTTGTAGACGTCCTTCAGCACCGAGTAGCCGCCGCACATATCCCCGTACAGCGTGGCGTAGCCGACCGACATCTCGCTCTTGTTGCCGGTGGTCAGCACCATGTGGCCGAACTTGTTCGATGCCGCCATCAGGATCAACCCGCGCGAGCGCGACTGGATGTTCTCCTCGGTGATGTCCGCCTGGCGGCCTTCGAACAGCGGCGCCAGGGCGGTGCCGAAGGCGGCCATCGCCCGCGCGATCGGCACCGTGTCGCAGCGTATGCCCAGCATGGCGGCGCAGGCGGCGGCGTCCTCCAGGCTTTCGCGGCTGGTATAGGGGCTGGGCATCATGAAGGTGAGCACCTTGTCCGCCCCCAGCGCATCGACCGCGACGGCGGCGGACAGCGCGCTGTCGATGCCGCCCGACAGGCCCAGGATCACGCCCGGGAAGCGGTTCTTCCGCACGTAGTCGGCCAGCCCCAGCATCATGCTGCGGTAGATCAGTTCCAGCGGGTCGGGCTCGGGCGGCAGCGGCTGCGGCGCGCAGACCAGCCGGTCGCCGTCGCGCCGCCAGGTGGTCAGCCGCACCTGCTCCTCGAAGAACGGCATCTGCACCGCCAGGCTGCGGTCGCCGTTCAGCACGAAGCTGGCGCCCTCGAACACCAACTCGTCCTGACCGCAGACCTGGCCCAGGAACACGAAGGGCAGACCGGTCTCGACCACGCGTGCCACCGCCAGGTTGATGCGCGTCGCCTGCTTGCCGTGCTCGTAGGGCGAGCCGTTGATCGACAGCAGGATTTCCGCACCGGTTTCCTGCAGGGTCTCGGGCACCGCCGGAAACCACCAGTCCTCGCAGACCAGCACACCCAGGCGGAAGCCGCGGAACGCGACCGGGCCTGGCGCCGGGCCGGCGTCGAAAACCCGCTTCTCGTCGAACACGCCGTAATTGGGCAGCTCATGCTTGGCGCGGCGCGCGACGATCCGCCCGCCATCCAGGATGAAGGCGGCGTTGTACAGCTTCTCGGCATCCTGCCACGGCCCGCCCACCAGCACTGCCGGCCCGCCATCGGCGGTGTCGGCCGCCAGCGCCTCGATCGCCTCCTCGCAGGCGGCGACGAAGGCGGGCTTGCGCACCAGGTCCTCGGTCGGGTAGCCGCCAATCGAGAATTCAGGGGTGACGACGATATCGGCCCCCAACCGGGTGGCCTCGGCACGGGCGCGGCGGATGGCGGCAAGGTTCGCATCGATCGCGCCGACATGCAGGTTGATCTGCGCCAGCGCGATCGTCAGGGTTTCGCTCATGGCAGGAAGCTAGGCGGCGGCGGGGCGGTAATCAACGAAAGGCTGGAATGACCAATCGGCCGGAATGACCGCTCGGGCGGCGCCACGCCGGGCTGCCCCGCGCCCGCGGCGTGAAGTTCCGGGTTGAGGCGGCGCCGCCCGCCGCGCACATTGGGCCCCTCGTTCACCCCCGAGGCAGCAGCGTCCGATGACCCAGAAGAAGCCACGCGGCCGGCAGTTCTTTGCCAATCCCGGCCCGACCAACATCCCCGACAGCATCCTGCGGGCGATGGACCGCGCCAGCATCGACTTCAACGATCCCGACTTCATCGCGGTGCACGAGGTCGCGTACCAAGGCATCAAGCGCGTGCTGCGCACCAGCCAGCATCTGTTCATGTATGCCGCCTCGGGCCACGGCGCCTGGGAAGCAACGCTGACCAACCTGCTGTCGCCGGGCGACGAGATTCTGATCCTGGAGAGCGGCTACTTCTCCGACGAATGGGGCGTGATGGCGGCCAAGCTCGGCCTCAAGCCGCGCACCGTCCATGCCGACTGGCGCCGCGGCGTCGATATCGCGGACGTCACCGCGGCGCTCAAGCAGGACAAGGCGCACGCCATCAAGGCGGTCTGCGTGGTACACAACGAGACGGCCACCGGCCTGACTCTGCCGCTTCCGGCGATCCGCGATGCCATCGACGCGGCCGGCCATCCGGCGCTGTTCCTGGTCGACACCATCTCCTCGCTCGGCTCGCTCGAGTTCCGCATGGACGACTGGCGGATCGACGGCGTGGTGGGCGGCAGCCAGAAGGGGCTGATGCTGCCCACCGGCGTCAGCTTCAGCGCGGCCAGCGACAAGGCGCTGGAGGCGCACGCCACCGCGCGCCTGCCGCGGCACTATTTCGACTGGTCGGTGATGCAGAAGCGCCGCCACACGAGCTTCGTCGGCACCGTGCCGGTCAGCTTCTTCTACGGCTTCCAGGAGTCGATTCGGCTCATCGAGGAGGAAGGGCTCGACAACCTCGTCGTGCGCCATCATCGGTTGGGCGAGGCGACCCGCCGCGCGGTGCGCGCCTGGTCGGGCAACAACGGCCCGCAACTGTTCTGCATGGACCCGTCGCGCTACTCCGATTCGGTGACGGCGATCCTGATGCCCGAGGGCCAGAGCGCCGACGCGCTGCGCACGACGGCCCGCCAGCGGTTCAACGTCTCGCTCGGCGGCGGCCTCGGCCCGCTGTCGGGCAAGGTGTTCCGCATCGGCCATCTCGGCGACCTGAACGAGCCGATGCTGCTCGGCGCCCTCGGGGCGGTGGAGATGAGCCTGCGCCTGAACGGCGTCCCGCACGGCCCTGGCGGCGTCGCCGCCGCGCTCGACTACCTGACCGAGACCGCCGCCGCCTGACCGCGGCTTTGAGCCCGCTGCCCCTCTCCCGCAGGGCGGGAGAGGGCGCTCCGCACCACGGGGCAAGCGGCGGTCGGGATGCGCCGGCGAGCGTTCTGCAAGCAAACCGGCTACACTCGTCGGTCTGATGACCGCCACCTGGACCCTGCTCGACCTGGCCGGCACCGTGGCGCTGCTGCTGTGGGGCGTGCGCATGGTGCAGACCGGCATTCAGCGCGCCTTCGGTCCCGACCTGCACCGGCTGCTCGGCACCACGCTGCACAACCGCATCGCCGCCCTTGCCGCGGGTGCCGGCGTCACCGCCATCCTGCAGAGCAGCACCGCGACCGGGCTGATGCTGGCCGGCTTCGCGGCGGCCGGCGTGGTGGACCTGGTGCCGGCGCTGGCCGCCATGCTGGGTGCCAATGTCGGGACGACGCTGATCGTCCAGGTGCTGTCCTTCGACGTCGCCACCGTCTATCCGGCGCTGATCCTGATCGGCGTCGTCCTGTTCCGCCGGGCGAGCGCCACCCGCACGCGCGACCTCGGCCGGGTGGCGATCGGGCTCGGGCTGATGTTGCTGGCGCTGCATCAGATCGTCGATGTGATCACCCCGTACGAGGACGCGCCCAGCCTGCGTCTGGTGTTGGGCAGCGTCGTGACCGACCCGGTGGTGGGCCTGATGGTGGCGGCCGTGCTGACCTGGGCGGCGCACTCCTCGGTGGTCGTCGTGCTGCTGGTCATGTCGCTGGCGTCGAAGGGGACACTGCCGCCCGACGCCGCATTCGCGATGGTGCTGGGTGCCAATCTCGGCTCCGCGATCAACCCGCTGCTGGAAGGCGCACCAGGCGACGACCCCCGCGCTCGGCGCCTGCCGATGGGCAACCTGCTCAACCGGCTTCTCGGCTGCGTCGCAGCGCTGGCACTGATGGGACCGATCGGTCGGGTCATGGTGCAGATCGAGCCGAATGCCGCGCGGGCGGTCGCCGATTTCCACACGCTGTTCAACATCATCATGGCGGCGCTGTTCCTGCCGGCCCTGGCGCCCTTCGCGCGCCTGCTGACGCTGCTGCTTCCGGCACGGGTCGAACCCGACGATCCATCCAGGCCACGGTATCTCGACCGCTCCGCGCTGGAAACGCCGCCGGTCGCGCTTGCCGGTGCAGCGCGCGAGGCGCTGCGCATGGCCGATGGGCTGGAAGCGCTGCTGAACGGCGCAGCCGACTCGCTGGCGCAGACCGACCGCAAGCGCATCGCCGAGACGCGTCGGCTGGACGACGTGATCGATCGGCTGAATGGCGCCATCAAGAGCTATCTCAGCGACCTCGACCCCGAGGCGCTGGCCGATCAGGATCACCAGCGGCTATCGGAGATCCTGACCTTCACGACCAATATCGAGTCCGCCGGCGACGTGATCGACCGCAACATCATGGGGCACCTCCAGCGCCGCTTGAAGCGGGGGCTGCCGCTGCCGGAAACCGAGCGTGACGAGATGCGTCGGCTGCTGACGCGGTTGGCTGCCAATCTGCGGGCCGCCTCGGCGGTATTCATGACCGAGGATGTACGGGCGGCGAAACTGCTGGTGACCGAGAAGGAGGCGTTCCGGGACCTGGAAGCGACTGCCACGACCGCCCATTTCAATGCTCTGCGAAGCAACAGCGGCAGCGGCGAGGACAGCCAGCTTCATCTCGATCTGCTGCGCGACCTGCAGCGGGTGAACAGCCACCTGGTCGCCGCGGCGGCCTATCCGCTGCTGGAAAGCCAGGGCGAACTGCTCCCTAGCCGCCTTAGGATGGAGTCGTGACGTAACCGCCACATCTTAAAAGAAACCCAAATTAGGCCCCGCGGCGGGGTCTATATCTTGTTTACATTCCCCGGTCAGACGTCAGGATATGGGGGTCAGCGATTCCACAGGGGGTTCCAGAAGTGCTCGATGCGGTGCAGATGCAGGGTCGCCACCAGGTGCGTGTGGACCGCTCCCGCGATGCCCTGCTGACCGATTTCGGCCGCGCCACCCTCGACGACCGCTACCTGATGCCCGGCGAAGGCTACCAGGACCTGTTCGCCCGCGTCGCCAGCTACTACGGCGACGACGCCGGCGCACGCCCAGCGCATCTACGACTACATCAGCCGGCTGTGGTTCATGCCGGCGACCCCGGTGCTGTCCAACGGCGGCACCAAGCGCGGCCTGCCGATCTCCTGCTTCCTCAACGAGGCGTCCGACAGCCTGGACGGCATCGTCGGCCTGTGGAACGAGAATGTCTGGCTCGCCTCCAAGGGCGGCGGCATCGGCAGCTACTGGGGCAACCTGCGCTCGATCGGCGAGAAGGTCGGGCAGAACGGCAAGACCTCCGGCGTCATCCCGTTCATCCGCGTGATGGACAGCCTGACGCTGGCGATCAGCCAGGGCTCGCTGCGCCGCGGCTCGGCGGCCGTCTACCTGCCGGTCTGCGCACCCGGAGATCGAGGAATTCGTCGAAATCCGCCGCCCCACCGGCGGCGACCCGAACCGCAAGGCGCTGAACCTGCACCACGGCATCCTGGTGTCGGACGCGTTCATGCGCGCGGTCGAGGCCGACGAGCACTGGGCGCTGATCTCGCCGAAGGACGGCGCGCGTCGTCCGCAGCATCTCGGCGCGCGCAGCCTGTGGATCCGCATCCTGACCGCGCGCATCGAGACCGGCGAGCCGTACCTCGATGTTCACCGACCACGTGAACCGCGCGCTGCCCGAGCACCAGAAGCTGGCCGGGCTGGAGGTCAAGACCTCCAACCTGTGCAGCGAGATCACCCTGCCGACCGGCATCGACCAGCACGGCAAGCAGCGCACCGCGGTGTGCTGCCTGTCCTCGCTCAACCTGGAAAACTGGTTCGAGTGGAAGGACGCACCCGGCTGTTCATCGAGGACGTGATGCGCTTCCTCGACAACGTGCTGCAGGACTTCATCGACCGCGCGCCGGCCGGGCATGGAGCGGGCGCGCTACTCCGCGATGCGCGAGCGCTCGGTCGGCCTCGGCGTGATGGGCTTCCACTCGCTTCCTGCAGGCGCAGAAGGTGCCGTTCGAGAGCGTCATCGCGAAGGTGTGGAACAAGCGCATGTTCAAGCACATCCGCGCCCAGGCCGATGCCGCCTCGCGCCTGCTGGCCGAGCGAGCGCGGGCCGTGCCCGGACGCCGCCGAATACGGCATCATGGAGCGTTTCTCGCAACAAGATGGCGATCGCGCCGACCGCCTCGATCTCGATCATCGCCGGCAATTCCAGCCCCGGGCATCGAGCCGATCGCCGCCAACGTGTTCCTGCAGAAGACGCTGTCCGGCAGCTTCACCGTGCGCAACCGGCACCTGCAGAAGCTGCTGGCCGAGCGCGGCAGGACACCGACGAGGTGTGGTCCTCGATCACGCTGCACCAAGGGCAGCGTGCAGCACCTGGATTTCCTGACCGAGCACGAGAAGGCGGTGTACAAGACCGCGTTCGAACTGGACCAGCGCTGGGTGATCGAGCACGCCGCGGACCGCGCGCCGTTCATCTGCCAGAGCCAGTCGGTGAACGTTTTCCTGCCGGCCAACGTGCACAAGCGCGACCTGCACCAGATCCACTTGCATGGCGTGGAAGCGCGGCGTGAAGTCGCTGTATTACTGCCGCAGCCTGTCGATCCAGCGCGCCGACAACGTGAGCGAGAAGGCGGTGCGCCCGCTCGCGTTCACCGGCACGCCGGCGAGCAACGACGACGCCGCGCCGCTGCCGCTGGTCGCCGCCGCGCGCGCCAGCGACGGATTACGAGGAGTGTCTCGCCTGCCAGTAGGCGCTGGCCAGCAGGCGCCGGCCGGAGGCGCTGATCGTTCTGCGCGGCCGGCTTCCTCCCGCATGGGGAGCACCACGGAAGATCACCATATACTGTGATGATCTGGCCGTAAGCTACTATATGTGGTGCAGAGCCCGATAAAACCGGTCGCTCGTCGCGCCGGCCTTTGCTAGTTTCGCCGCCTCGATCGTCGCCGCCCTCCGCCACCGAACGGACCCGCCCCATGGACCTGCCGATCTCGCCCGACGAACACCCCGTCCGCTTCGACCTGCTGACCGAGAACCCGGTCTACAAGCCGTTCCGCTATCCCTGGGCCTACGAGGCGTGGCTGACCCAGCAGCGCGTGCACTGGCTGCCCGAGGAAGTGCCGCTCGCCGACGACGTGAAGGACTGGCACCGCAACCTGACCGACGGCGAGCGCAACCTGCTGACCCAGATTTTCCGCTTCTTCACCCAGGCGGATGTCGAGGTGAACAACTGCTACATGAAGCACTACAGCCAGGTGTTCAAACCGACCGAAGTGCTGATGATGCTGTCGGCTTTCTCCAACATCGAGACCATCCACATCGCCGCCTACAGCCACCTGCTCGACACCATCGGCATGCCGGAACTCGAGTACCAGGCCTTCCTGAAATACAAGGAGATGAAGGACAAGTTCGACTACATGCAGACCTTCACGGTCGACTCGAAGCACGAGATCGCCAAGACGCTGGCGGCGTTCGGCGCCTTCACCGAGGGGCTGCAGCTGTTCGCCTCCTTCGCGATCCTGCTGAACTTCCCGCGCTTCGGGAAGATGAAGGGCATGGGCCAGATCATCTCCTGGTCGGTGCGCGACGAGACGCCTGCACTGCCTGTCGGTGATCCGGCTGTTCCGCACCTTCGTGCAGGAAAACCCCGAGATCTGGACCGAGGACCTGAGGCGCGAGATCTACATCACCTGCGCCACCATCGTCGATCACGAGGATGCCTTCATCGACCTCGCCTTCGAGCAGGGCGCGGTCGAGGGCCTGACGGCGCGCGGAGGTGAAGGAATACATCCGCTACATCGCCGACCGGCGGCTGATCCAGCTCGGTCTCAACACGCTGTATCACGTGTCGCGCAACCCGCTGCCCTGGCTGGACGAGATGCTGAACGCCGTGGAGCACACGAATTTCTTCGAGAACCGCGCCACGGAATACAGCAAGGCGTCCACCGTCGGGCACGTGGGAGGAAGCTTTTTCCGACGCGTCCTTCGCCGCCGGGGAGACAGCCCCCGGCATCTGATCGGCCAAACCGTTCCGAACGCACAAAATGTTTAACGAGCCGTCAATTTTCGAATGAAATTGATGCCGACTTAACGAAATATTGGCGGATTGGAGATACGAAAATCGTCATTCTGCCCGTGAGAACCCGAATTAGGGACGTATGCATAAACGCTGGGTCAGATTCGAAATTTGAAGGAATCCCCAAAAAGAGACATCGACCTAGTATAAATGCGGATTGTTTCGTAGACGGCTAGGCATATCCTGGAACCTGCGCCCGGCCGGATCGATCATCTTATCACCTAGGGTGCCTGCGCTTCCGGCGCCGTGACATTGAGAGTACGCATGTGATGGGAACGACACTTGGTATCGCGATGGTCCGCCGGGACGACGACAGCGGCCGTGAAAGCGGCCCGGTTGGCGCGCCGCGCTACAGTCGCCGTCTTTCCGACAAGATCCTGATCGCCTTCCACCATGCCTGCGACCAGTCCGACTTCGAGGTTGCCGAGCAGCTGCTCCATGTGCTCGAGATGATGCTCACCCGCCGCCCGCTGACGCCGGACGGAACGCGCCGGCGCAACATGGAAAGCCTGGTCGCTGCGCATGAGCGGCTGTGGCACCTGCGCCACCCGACCATCGACGCCTGACCGGCGACGACCGGCCGGCGACGACCTTCCGGGAACGGCTTGCCAGCCAGCGGCCCGCCCGGTTGACCCCGGCCTGTCGATAGCCACGGCCTTGTGTTCCCAGCCCATCTGCGCCATATCCCGCGCGCCGGCGGACCGCCGCCGGTAATTCACACGCGGGGCGCCTTTCCGATCCTGTCCAAAGGATCCGGTCCGGTGCCGCAGGGCTCGGCCCCGCGGAGGTTCAACCGGATACAGGAAAGGGTCATCCCCCATGGCGATGCCTGATTTCACCATGCGTCAGCTGCTCGAAGCCGGCGTGCATTTCGGCCACCATACGCGGCGCTGGAACCCGCGCATGGCGCCGTACCTGTTCGGCATCCGCAACCAGGTCCACATCATCGACCTGCAGCAGACCGTGCCGATGCTCGACCGCGCGTTGCGCGCGGTGCGCGACGTCACCGCCGCCGGTGGGCGCGTGCTGTTCGTCGGCACCAAGCGCGCGGCCGCCGACTATGTCGCCGATTCGGCCAAGCGCTGCGGGCAGTATTACGTCAATCACCGCTGGCTCGGCGGCATGCTGACCAACTGGAAGACGATCACCGGCAGCATCAAGCGGCTGCGCCAGATCGACGAGATGCTGGCCGGCGACATCCAGGGCCTGACGAAGAAGGAAATCCTCGACATCACCCGCGACCGCGAGAAGCTGGAGCGGGCGCTGGGCGGCATCAAGGAAATGGGCGGCCTGCCGGACATCCTGTTCATCATCGACACCAACAAGGAGAAGCTGGCCGTCGAGGAGGCGAACAAGCTGAACATCCCGGTGGTCGCCATCCTGGACAGCAACTCCGATCCGGCGGGTGTCACCTACCCGGTGCCCGGCAACGACGACGCGATCCGCGCCATCACGCTGTACTGCGACCTGGTCGCCGGCGCGGTGCTGGACGGCATCAGCGCCGAGCTGGCCGCTTCCGGCCAGGATCTCGGCGCGGTCGAGGACCTGCCGGTGGAAGCCCTGCCCGAGATCGAGCTGCCGGCCGACCAGCCGGCCGCCTGACCACCAACGCGACGACTGGAGACGCGCCCATGGCCGAGATAACCGCCACCCTGGTCAAGGATCTTCGCGAGAAGACCGGCGCCGGCATCCTCGACTGCAAGAAAGCACTGACCGAGGCCGGCGGCGATCTCGAAGCCGCGGTCGATTGGCTGCGCAAGAAAGGCCTTTCGGCGGCCGCCAAGAAGTCCGGCCGCGTCGCCGCCGAGGGGCTGGTCGGCGTCGCCTCGGCCCCGCAGGTCGCGGCGATGGTTGAAGTGAATGCCGAAACCGACTTCGTCGCCCGCAACGAAACCTTCCAGGCTTTCGTAGAGGCGGTGGCCAGACTGGCCCTGACCGTGGGCGAGGATATCGAGGCGCTGAAGGCCGCGCCGTTCCCCGGCACCGACCGCAGTGTCGGCGAGGAGCTGACCAACCTCGTCGCCACCATCGGCGAGCACATGTCGATCCGTCGCGTTCGCGTGATGCGCGTCGAGAACGGCGTGGTCGCGACCTACGTGCATGCGCCGCTGCGCCCGGGCCTCGGCAAGATCGGCGTGCTGGTCGGCGTCGCCGGCACCGATGAGCTGTCAGCGCTGGAACAGCTCGGCCGCCAGGTCGGCATGCATGTTGCCGCCACGCGGCCCGAGGCGCTCGACATCGACTCGGTCGATCCCGCGGCGCTCGAGCGCGAGCGCGCCGTGCTCAGCGAGCAGGCCCGTGCCTCCGGCAAGCCCGAGGCCATCATCGAGAAGATGGTCGATGGTCGCATCCGCAAATATTACGAGGAGGTCGTCCTGCTCGAGCAGGTCTGGGTGCATGACGGCGAAAGCCGGGTGCGCGCGGTGATGAAGAAGGCCGGCGTCACGCTGACCGGCTTCGCCCGCTTCCTGCTCGGCGACGGCATCGACAAGCCGACCGGCGGTGATTTCGCCGCCGAGGTCGCCGCCGCCGCGGGCATCCCCACCCCCGCCTGAGGCCGCTGCCCGACGCGATCGTCCGGCCCGCCTCCGCAAGCAGGGGGAGGGGCCGGGTCGTCCGCACGCATACGCAGTTTCCCGATCCCGGTGTGCTGGCGCTTGTCGGGTGCAGGCGGTGCCTCTATTACGTTGCGCGCCCCACTCTGCCCCCCAATCCGGCGCGACAAATGACCTTACAGCACCCGCCTGCCTACAAGCGTGTCCTGCTGAAAGTGTCCGGCGAGGCGCTGATGGGGAAGCGCGAATTCGGCCTCGACAATACCACGGTGAAGGCGATCGCGGCGGATGTCGGCGATGTCGTCGCAATGGGCGTGCAGGTCTGCCTGGTGATCGGCGGCGGCAACATCTTCCGCGGCGTCTCCGGCGCGGCCGGCGGCATGGACCGTGCCCAGGCCGACTACATGGGAATGCTGGCCACCGTGATGAACGCGCTGGCGATGCAGAGCGCCCTCGAACGACTCGAGGTGCCGACGCGGGTGCAGTCCGCCATCCCGATGGCCAGCGTCTGCGAGCCCTATATCCGGCGCCGGGCGGAGCGGCACATGGAGAAGGGGCGGGTGGTCATCTTCGCCGCCGGCACCGGCAACCCGTTCTTCACCACCGATACCGCCGCCGCCCTCCGCGCCGCCGAGATGGGTTGCGATGCGCTGCTGAAGGGCACCCAGGTCGATGGCGTCTATGCCGCCGATCCGCGCCGCGTGCCCACGGCAGAACGATACGAGCAGCTCACCTATCTCGACGTGCTGGCGCGCGACCTCTCGGTGATGGATGCCGCCGCGATCAGCCTGGCGCGCGAGAACGGCTTGCCCATCATCGTTTTCAACATTCACGCCGCCGGCGCCTTTGCGCAGGTGATGCGCGGCGAGGGCCGCTTCACCAAGATCATCGAGCAGCCCGCATGAGGCGACCCGCAGCCGCGCGAGGCGCGCCGCCGATGCGGGCAGGAGAATTGCCATGGCAGCCGACCTCAATACGCTGAAACAGGACCTGTCGCGCCGCATGGACAGCGCGCTGGAAACGCTCAAGCGGGAATTCGCCGGCCTGCGCACCGGCCGCGCCAGCCCTGCCCTGCTTGAACCCGTCCGCGTCGAGGCCTATGGCACCGAGATGCCGCTATCCCAGGTCGGCACCATCGGCGTGCCGGAGCCGCGGATGCTGACCGTGCAGGTTTGGGATCGCGCCCTGGTCGGCGCGGTCGAGAAGGCGATCCGCGACTGGGGCCTGGGTCTGAACCCGTCCTCCGACGGCCAGCTTGTGCGCGTGCCGATCCCGCAGCTGACCGAGGAGCGCCGCAACGAGTTGGCCCGTGCCGCCGCCCGCTACGCCGAGGGCGCGCGCATCGCGGTGCGCGGCGTCCGCCGCGACGGCATGGAGCAGATCAAGGCGCACGAGAAGAAGCACGACATTGGCGAGGACGTTGCCAAAACCTGGCAGGACGAGGTGCAGAAGCTGACCGACCAGTTCATCAAGCGGGTCGATGAAAGTCTGGTGGACAAGGAAAAGGACATCCGGCAGGTCTGAGCGAAGGCATGTCCGTCACCAACCGACTTGAAGCGGACGCTATCGAGGAATCGCCGCCGCCGGCGACCTCGGCGCGTCACGTCGCCATCATCATGGACGGCAACGGCCGCTGGGCCGCCGCACGCCGCCTGCCGCGCGTCGCCGGCCACCGCGAAGGCGCCCGCGCCGTCCGCCGTGCCATCGAAGCGGCGATGCGCAACGGCGTCGAATGGCTCACGCTCTATGCCTTCAGCAGCGAGAACTGGCGCCGTCCGGCCGGCGAGATCATCGACCTCACCGGCCTGCTGCGCCAGTACCTGCGCTCGGAGATCGCCGAGCTGACCGCGCAGGGCGTGCGCCTGCGCATCATCGGCGAGCGTCAGCGGTTCGACGACGACATCCGCAACGACCTCGCGGAGGCCGAACGGACGACCGCCGGAAACACCCGGCTCAACCTTACGGTCGCGCTGTCCTACGGCGCGCGCGACGAGATCCTGGCGGCCGCCCGCGCGGTGGCCGAGGCCGCGCTGGCCGGCCGGCTCGATCCGGCCACGCTGGACGAGGCGGCGTTCGCCCGCTTCCTCGCCACCCCGGGAATGCCCGATCCCGACCTTGTGATCCGCACCTCCGGCGAGCAGCGGCTGTCTAATTTCCTGCTCTGGCAGGCCGCCTATGCCGAGCTGGTGTTCCTCGACGTGCTCTGGCCGGATTTCGGTCTTGAGCATTTTGCGCTGGCGCTTGGCGAATATGCCCGGCGGGAGCGGCGGTTTGGCGCACGCCCTGGCTGACGGCGGCGCGAGGGCGATCCGCTGGGCGGATCTGCGGCAGCGGGTGGTCTCTGCGGCGATCCTGGGTCCGCTTGCGTTGCTGTGCCTCTGGGCCGGCGGCACCGCCTTCGTGCTGCTGATCGGCGTCGGCGCAGTCGGCATGGTGCTGGAATGGCTGCGCATGTGCGGCGAACGCGCGCGTGATCCCGCCGCCCTCACGGTCGTGGCCGGCATCCTTCTCGCGATGGCGGCGGGCGTCGATGCCCATGCCGCCGCCGGCATCGCCCTCCTGGCTGTTGCCGCGGCCCTCGCCTATGCGCTTGCGCGCACCGCCGGGCGCCGCGGCATCGTTGCCGCCGGCGTGCCCTATATCGGCCTTGCCGCCATCGCGCTGGTCTGGCTGCGCGCCGATCCGGTGACCGGCCGCGCCGACCTGGTGTTCCTGGTGCTCGTCGTCTGGGCCAGCGACATCGGCGCCTATCTGGTCGGCCGCTGGATCGGCGGCCCGCGCCTCGCGCCGCGTATTTCCCCCGGCAAGACCTGGAGCGGCGCGGCGGGTGGCCTGGTCGGCGGCTGCCTCTGCGGGCTGGCGGTGGCATGGGGCTTCGGCACCCCCCGGTCGTGGCACGTCGTTGCCGTCGCCGCCGTGCTCGGCGTGTCCGCGCAGGCCGGCGACCTGCTCGAAAGCATGATCAAGCGGCATTTCGGCGTGAAGGACTCCGGGCGCACCATCCCTGGCCATGGCGGCCTGCTCGACCGGATGGACGGCTTGCTCACCGCTGGACCGGTCGCCGCGCTGCTGGCGCTCGCTGCCGGACGTGGAGTAGTACTCTGGTAATGATCGAAGAATCAGGCACACGCAGCATCACCATCCTGGGCAGCACCGGCAGCGTCGGCACCCAGACCATCGACCTGCTGAAGGCGGCGCCGGAGCGTTACCGCGTCGTCGCCCTGGTCGGCGGCAGCAACGCCGCGCGCCTGGCCGAGCAGGCGCTGGCGCTGCGCGCCGAGCGGGCGGTGGTCAGCGATCCCACCGCCTACCCGGCGCTGCGGGAGGCGCTGGCCGGCAGCGGCATCGAGGCCGCCTGCGGCGCGCAGGCTGTCGAGGACGCCGCTGCGCTGTCGGCCGACTGGACCATGGCGGCGATCACCGGCGCCGCCGGCCTCGCGCCGACCCTTGCCGCCATCCGCCGCGGCAGCGCCGTCGCGCTGGCCAACAAGGAAGCCCTGGTCTGCGCCGGCCACGTCATGCTTGCGGCCGTGCGGACCGCCGGCGCCACGCTGCTGCCGGTCGATTCCGAGCACAACGCGATCTTCCAGGCGATGGCCGGGAACCACCCCGACGCGGTGGAGCGCATCGTGCTCACCGCCTCCGGCGGCCCGTTCCTGACGAAAAGCCGGGAGGACATGGAAGCCGCCACGCCCGAGGCCGCGCTGCGCCATCCGGTCTGGTCGATGGGGGCCAAGATCAGCATCGATTCGGCCACCATGATGAACAAGGGGCTGGAGGTGATCGAGGCGGCCCGTCTGTTCGACATGACCGAGGATCGGATCGGCGTGCTCATCCATCCGCAGTCGGTGATCCACGGCATCGTCTGCTACCACGACGGCAGCATGCTGGCGCAGCTCGGCTCCCCCGACATGCGTATCCCGATCGCGCATGCCCTGGCGTGGCCATCGCGCATCGCCACGCCCTCGCCGCGGCTGGACCTTGCCGCCCTCGCACGGCTGGAGTTCGCCGAACCCGATCTTTCGCAGTTTCCGGCCCTCGGCCTGGCGCGCGATGCCTTGCGCGCGGGCGGCGGCGCGCCCACCATTCTGAATGCCGCGAACGAGGTCGCGGTCGCCGCCTTCCTGAAGCGGCGGATCGGCTTCCTCGACATTGCGGGAACGGTCGCGCGGGTGCTCGACAGCATCGGCACGGTGGCGGCCGACACGCTCGAGGACGTGATCGCGCTCGACCGCGACGCGCGTGGCGTCGCCGAGCGTTTCGCGGCCGCCCGGGCCGCCTGAGCGGAGACGATAGCCAGACGATGCCCGACTTCCTGCGTTCCGTCCTGTCCTTCATCGTCGTCCTGGGCGTGCTGGTGTTCGTCCACGAACTCGGCCACTACCTCGCGGCGCGCTGGCGCGGCGTGCATGTCGAGGCGTTCTCGATCGGCTTCGGCCAGCCGCTGTTCAGCCGCACGGACCGGCTCGGGACGGTGTGGAAGGTCGCCTGGATACCGCTCGGCGGCTACGTCAAGCTGCACGGTCAGGAGCGGCCCGAGGATGTCACCCCCGAAGACCGCGCCAAATGGATTCCAGGCCGGACCTTTCACGAGAAATCGGTCGGCTCGCGCGCCATCGTGGTGGCGGCCGGGCCGATTGCGAACTTCCTGCTGGCGATGGTGCTGTTCGCCGCCCTGTTCGCCACCGCCGGCCGCCCGGTGGTGCAGCCGGTGATCGGCGACGTCATCGCCGGTTCCGCCGCCGCGCAGGCAGGGTTGCAGGCCAAGGACCGCATCGTCGCGATCGACGGCAAGCCGATCGCCACCTTCGAGGACATCCAGAAGATCATTTCGGTGCGTCCCGGCCAGACGATGCCCATCGAGGTGCAACGCGACGGCGCCGACAAGACCCTGTCCGTGACCACCGAGAGCCGCACCGGCAAGGACGGCGTCGCGGTCGGCATGCTCGGCATCCAGGGCGGCCTTGTGACCTATCAGCGTGTGTCGTTGCCGGCGGCGATCGTGGGCGGCGTCACGCAGACCTGGGACGTCACCGCACAGACCTTCCAGGGGCTCGCGCAGATGCTCAGCGGGCGTCGCGGCACCGACGAACTCGGCGGCCCCCTGCGCATCGCCCAGCTGTCAGGCCAGGTGGTGGAGCTTGGCCTTGCCAGCCTCGTCTCGTTCATCGCCGTGCTGTCGGTCAATCTCGGCCTGATCAACCTGTTCCCGATCCCGATCCTGGATGGCGGCCATCTGCTGTTCTATGCCGCCGAGGCGATCCGCGGCCGGCCGATCCCGCCGCGCGCCCAGGAATACGGCTTCCGCGCCGGCCTCGCACTGCTTGCCTGTCTGTTCGTGTTCGCCACCTGGAACGACCTGACCCATCTTGGCATCTTCCACTGGGTCGCCGGCCTGCTCGGGTCGTAGCGCGAAGGCGGCAGACCGGACCATGACGCAAAGCGAAATCGCTGCGATCCGCGCCGTCCTTGCCGCCAGCCCGAGGCCGCCCGATCTCGCCGGCCGCCGCAGGCGCCTCGACGAGGTGTTCGGCAACTTCCCGCTCGCCGACGGGGTGAAAGCGACCCCGGTGGATGCCGGCGGCGTTCCCGCCGAATGGACCGCCACGTCGTCCGCCGACCCTTCGCGCGTGATCCTGTATCTGCATGGCGGCGGCTACGTGTCAGGCTCGATTGCCAGCCATCGCAGCATGGTCAGCCACCTTGGCGTCGCCGCCGGTGCGAGGACGCTGGCACTGCATTACCGGCGCGCGCCCGAATCGCCATTCCCCGCCGCCGCCGCCGACGCCATGACCGGCTATCGCTTTCTGGTGGACAGCGGCATCGCCCCCGAGCGGATCGTGCTTGCCGGCGACAGTGCGGGCGGCGGCCTTGTGATGGCGACGCTGCTCTCGCTGCGCGATGCCGGTGCCAGGCTGCCGGCGGGCGGGTTCGTGATTTCGCCCTGGGTCGATCTGCTCAACACCGGCGGCAGCATCGCCGGCAAGGCGGATGTCGATCCGATGATCGGCAAGGCCTATCTCGACGATCTGGCCAGCCAGTATCTCGGCGGCGCCGATCCGCGCTCGCCGCGCGCCTCGCCCTTGTACGCCGATCTTCACGGCCTGCCGCCGCTGCTGATCCAGGTCGGCACCGCCGAGACGCTGCTCGACGACGCCACACGGCTCGCCGCGCGGGCCGGGGCGGCGGATGTGCGGGCCACGCTCTCGACCTGGCCGCACATGATCCATGTCTGGCATCTGTTCCATTCGCAACTGAGCGACGCCCGCGCCGCCATCGCCGAAGCCGGCGCCTGGATGAAAGCGGTTCTGGCGTAGGGCGTCCGCGCTCCGCCGCGCCGGCCGCGCTCAGTCGAACAGCGCCGGGGCACTCGGCCCCGCGTCGTGCAGCGCGAACAAGGCCGCGATCTGGCTCGGCAGCGCACGCTTGACCGACAGCGGCGGCAGGGCGTTGCGCGTGAAGAAGCCGACGCCGTCGGTTTCCTTGCCGTCGCCGCCGCTGCCGTCGGACCCGGTTATCATGCCCTCGAAAAACAGCTTGTAAATGTAATGAACATCCGGCGGGTGCGGATGCCGGCGCTTGTCCAGCACGGCCAGCACGCGGGTGATGCGCACGACATAGCCCAACTCCTCCGCCACCTCGCGCGCCGCCGCCTCGCTCGGGCTTTCGCCGACATCGGCCCAGCCGCCCGGCAGCGTCCACAGCCCGTCGCTCTTCTCCCGCACCAGCAGGATTTCACAGCCCTGCGCGCCGGCGCGGAACACCGCGGTTCGCACATCCACCTTCGGCGTGGCGTGCCGGGTCTCGGGTGTGAAAGCGTCCCGCACGATCTCGATCGGCGTGTCGGTGGCGCGGGCCATCATCGCGGCGGCGATTTCCGCAATCTCGTGGTAGCGACCGATGTCGTAGGGATCGCGCGCATAGGTCAGCCCCGTCTGCGCCATCGTACGCAGCCGTTTTGCCCAGTCCAGCCATGCCGGGTTGCCGTATGTCTCTGCCATCCCGCACCTTTCCGCATCCAGGCGGGCAGGATACGGTCTGCCGATCGGAGGCGACAGAATGCATATCGGCGCGGTGATGTTCTTCACCGAACAGGCGATGCGCCCGGCCGCGCTGGGTCGCGCGCTCGAGGAACGCGGCTTCGAGTCGCTGTGGGTGCCCGAGCACACGCATATCCCGGTGCTGGAGGGCAGCATCGGCGGTCCCTACGGCGCGTTGATCCGGCCCTATTACGAGATCATGGACCCGTTCCTGGTGCTGAACGCCGCCGCCGGCGCGACGACGACGCTCAAGGTCGGCACCGGCGTCTGCCTGGTCAACCAGCGCGACCCGATCATCACCGCCAAGCTGGTGTCCACCATCGACGTGCTCTCGGGCGGGCGCTTCCTGTTCGGCGTCGGCAATGGCTGGTTGCGCGAGGAGATCGAGAACCACGGCACAAAATTCGCCACGCGCCATCAGGTCGCGCGCGAACGGATCGAGGCGATGGTGGCGATCTGGACGCAGGATGCGCCCGAATACCACGGCAAATACGTCGATTTCGGCCGCCTCAACCAATGGCCCAAGCCGGTGCAGAAACCGCATCCGCCGATCATCGTGGGCGGAATGCTCGACTATGCGGGGCCGCGGGCGATCCGTTACGGCAACGGCTGGATCCCGCGCGTCGATCGCCTCGACCGCGACGACCTTGGCGCGCAGGTCGCGCAGTTCCGTGCGATGGCGCGCGAGGCCGGCCGCGATCCGGCTTCGCTGTCGATCAACCTGTTCCGCGTGCCCGAGGACATCGACCAGCTGCGCTACTGCCGCGACCTCGGCATCGACCGCGTGGTGTTCAGCCTGCCCGCCGAGCCCGCCGAAAAGATTCTGCCGATCCTCGACACCTGGGCCGCGCTCCGGCGCGCCCTGGACGGCTGAAGCAAACCCTCTACCGCTTGCGGTACACCACGAACCCGGCAATCGCGTCGATCATCGCCTGCGGCTCGTCGGCGCGGATCGAATGGCTGCTGTTCTCGAAGATGCGCAGATCCGACCCCGGGATCAGGCGGTGGATCTCCTCCGAGAACTCGGGCGGGCAGATCCAGTCGTGCCGCCCCGCCAGGATCAGCGTCGGCGCGGTAATCCGCTGAAGCTCCGGGCGCACGTCGTAGGTGCGCAGGAAGCCGCCTGGGGCAAAGGCGCGGTTCAGCGGCTCGGGTGAGGAAATGCCGCGGCTGCGGGTGCGGGCATGCGCCGCGGCATCGAACTTGAGCGAATAGAGCGGACCCATCACGGTGAAATAGTGCTGCACCCGCTCGACGGTATCGAGCTTGCCCGCCCACAGCATCTCGCAGACCTGCTGCTGCTCCGGCGTGCCACGCTCGTGCACGATCTGCCTGGCACGTTCGATGAAGCCGCCGTGCGACGCGGTGACGATCAGCACCAGATGCGACACGCTCTCGGGGTAGCGCGCCGCATGCGCCATCGCGACCATGCCGCCATAGCTGGTGCCGATGCTGACGATAGGGCCGAGGCCGAGATACCGGCGCAGCGCCTCCATGTCCTCGACGTTCTCGTCCAGCGTGTATTTCGCCGGATCGCCTTCGGCTGAACGGCCGTGGCCGCGATGGTCGAAATAGACCAGCTGCATCCGTTCCGACAGCGGCGTGAAGGCCGGCTTGAACCCCGAGTGGTCGCCGCCTGGGCCGCCATGAATGAGGAACCCGACCGGCCGCTCGCGCAGCGCATGGCCGTCCGGCACCAGACCCATACCCTCGATGTCGAAGTAGATCTCCGTGTCGCGCACCGCCGCCCGCATCTGCGTTCTCCTTCATCCGGTGGCACGATCAGTAGCCGAGCGGGCGGCATGTGGCATAGTGCTTGCCTCCGCATCGCGATGCCCGCGAGGGACTGCAGCAGGAGAGCCGTCGATGTCGCGCCGCCGGATGCATCTGGTCGCGTTCCTCAAGACCGGCCCGACCTTCCATCACCACGGCGCCTGGCGTCATCCGGAAGCGCCGCTGCACGATATGCTGCGCCCGGAACGCTACGAGCATATCGGCCGGGTGCTGGAGGAAGGGTGCTTCGACGCCTGCTTCTTCGAGGACCTCTCGGGCGTCTATGACACCTACCAGGGCAGCTACGAGGCGATCCTCGGGCGCGGCGGACAGCTCAATTTGCTCGATCCGCTGATGGTGCTGCCCTACATCGCCCGCGCCACCAGCCATCTCGGCCTCGGGATCACGCTGTCCACCAGCTTCTACCATCCGTTCCACCTGGCGCGGATGCTGGCCTCGCTCGACCACCTCAGCGGCGGCCGGGTCGCGTGGAACGTCGTGACCTCGGCCTCGGACATGGAGGCGCGGAATTTCGGCATGGACGCGATCCCCGATCGTGTCACCCGCTACGACCGCGCCGAGGAAACCGTCGAAGCCTGCATGGCGCTGTGGAACACGTGGGAGGACGGCGCGCTGGTGCTGGACAAGGCGAGAGGCATTTTCGCCGATCCATCGCGCGTCCACTACGCCGCCTATGCCGGCAAGCATGTCGCGACGCGCGGCCCGCTGCCCACGCCGCGCTGCCCGCAGGGCCATCCCGTCATCATGCAGGCCGGCTCCTCGCCGCGCGGCCGCGCCTTCGCCGCGCGCTTCGCCGAGGTGATCTTCACCTTCCAGCACCAGAAATCCGACATGATCGCCTTCCGGGAAGACATGCACGAGCGGATGCGCGCCGCCGGACGCGATCCCGCGGACTGCGTGATCCTGCCGGCCCTCGATACCATCCTGGGCGAGACCGAGGCGATGGCGGCCGAGAAGCGCGACTACCTCGACAGCCTGGTGGATCCTGAACTGGCGCTGGCCATCACGTCGTGCCACATCGGCATCGACCTTGCGGGGTTCGCGCTCGACGAGCCGCTGCAGGTCCTGGCGCGCGACCAGACCGTCAGCGGCGCGCTCGACATCCTGATGCAGGCGACCCATGCCAGCGGCGGCCTGACCCTCCGTCAAGCGGCGCAGCGTTACGGCACCAGCGTGATGGCGCCGCAGCTTGTCGGCACGCCGGCCAGCGTGGCCGACCGGATGCAGGACCTGTTCGAGGCCGGCGGCTGCGACGGCTTCATCCTCACCCCCACCACCTTTCCCGGCAATTTCGAGCAGGTGAGCCGCGCCCTGGTGCCCGAGCTGCAACGCCGCGGCATCTTCCGCACCGCATACAGCGGACGCACCCTGCGCGAGAACCTGCGAAGCTGACGGGCCGCGCACAAAAGAAACCCTCTCCCGCGTGCGGGAGAGGGCAGGGTGAGGGAACCCAGGACGCTATCGGAACGGCTCAGCCGCCGAAAACCAGAGCCCGCATCTCGATGCTTTCGCGCGGTAGCATGTCCTTCGGCGCCGTGGGGTCGTCGAAGGCGGTGTGCGGGGCAAAGCGGGCGCGGCCGTCCGTCGCGGAGTCGTAGCACTTCAGCAGCAGCGCCTCGTCGGGCTGCATCGCCGGCACATAGAACCAGCGATGCGCGGGATTGTAGCGCACCGAATACGTCTCGCCGGTGCGGTCCGGATAGATCAGGGCCGAGCCAACCAGGTCGTCGGGTGCCACGGTCCGCGCGTCGGCCACCGCCAGCGGCGCATCGCGCAGCGGGCCGCGGATCGGGCGCCAGAGATTCACCACCTGCACGCGGCCGTTCAGCAGCGCGGCCGCCTCATCCCCCATCAGGTCGCGTACCCGCTGCGGCCCCGATTTCTCGGTCTGGTCCACATGCACCCGCGGCACCGGCTGGCGCGGCAGCCCGACCACGCGGTCCCCGGCACCCTGGATGCGCCGGCGCACCGTATGGTCGAACACGAACACCCGCTCGGCCCCGGTCGCCGCCGCGATCGCCCGCGCGGTCTCGGGGTAATAGACGCGGCGCAACTCGTCCTCGTCGTAGAAGTCGCGCACCGCGCTCGCCTGCTGCAGAACCGCGAAGCCTTCGCGGTCCAGCGAGGCATCCGGTGCCGCGACGCGGGCATCGTAGATCGTCACCACCTGCGGTGCGCTCACGATATTGGTCCGCGCCACGCCAGCCGGGGGATCGAAGGTGTAGGAGTACGGCGCCGCGCCGGTATCGCCCAGGTAGTTCAGCGCCGCGCGCACATGCGGCGGGGCCAGGGCGGCGTCATCGAGCAGGGCGGCATGAGCGGACATGATCGGCTCCTTGTGCGGTTCGGGTTTTGGTGTCAGCCGCGCCAGAACGGCCGGGAGAGCTCCCGCTCCACCTCCCAGCGCGACAGTCGGGCGTCGCGCAGGTCGCGGTCGCTCATCAGCGCCAGCGCCCGCCGGTCGGCCGCCTGCTCCTGCCAGCGCCGGTATGCGCGGTCGAGCCAAGCCGCCGCGCCGGCCAGTGCCGAACGCGACCGGGGATGAGAATTTGTCAGCGCGCCGTGTGCCAGGGTGTGCATCATGTGTCTCCAAAAGGCCGAAGAGAACAGCCGTAAGGTGGCCCCGCCGGTTCGTTCGGACAAACGATGAATTGTCACGCTTCGCATGAGATCGTCTCATGCTAAGCTGTATCCATGCTGCCCTCGCTCAACGGCCTGCGCGCGTTCGAGGCAGCCGCCCGGCACATGAGCTTCACCCGGGCGGCCGAGGAGCTGAACGTCACCCAGACGGCGGTCAGCCACCAGATCCGCAGGCTGGAGGAACAGCTCGGCGTCGCGTTGTTCGTCCGCCGCAACCGTGCCCTGGCCCTGACGCGGGAGGCGCAGGACTACCTCCCGCAGGTCCGCTCGGCGTTCGAGGATCTGCGCCGCGCGACCGCCCGGCTGCGGCGACCCGAGAATGACGGCGTGCTGACCGTCAGCACCACCGCCTCGCTGGCGACGAAATGGCTGGTCACGCGCGTCGCCGCCTTCCAGGACGCCAACCCGCGCATCGAGGTGCGCATCACCACCTCGACGCATCTCGTGGACTTCCAGCGGGAGGACGTGGACATGGCGGTTCGCTTCGGCCACGGCGCGTGGCCCGGCCTGCGCGCCGACTGGCTGATGGCCGAGGACCTGTTCCCGGTATGCAGCCCCGCCCTCGCGGCCGACCTGCGCCGACCGGAAGACCTCGATCGGCACACCCTCCTCCACACCACCGTCTCGCGGGAGGACTGGCAGCTCTGGCTGACCGCCGCCGGCATGCCGGTCGACATCGCCAGCCGGCGCGGCCTGATGTTCGACCAGGGCTTCATGGCGGTGCAGGCGGCGATGGAGGGGCTGGGCGTGGCGCTGGGCCGCACGCATCTGGTCGAGACCGATATCGCCGCCGGCCGGCTGGTGGCGCCATTCGATACGGTGCTGCCGCAGGACGCCGGCTACTATGTCGTTGCCCCGGCGGCCAGCGCCGATGCCCCAAGGATCGCCCGCTTCCGCGACTGGCTCATGGCCGCCGCCAAGCCCTCCCCCGCCGCGCCTCGCGCCACGGTGCGGTAGCCGGATCGGGACTGGTGTCGATCCGGCGACGCTATACCGCCGACCGTCAGGCCGCGTTCCAGCGGGCCGGGTCCCGCCGGCCTGATCCCGGACGCTATCCGGCCAGGAAGCGCCGCACCGCCTCGCCCATCACGGTGATGCCAAGGGCGAGGTCCTCGTCCTTGGTGTCCTCGGCCCAGTGGTGGCTGATGCCGCCGATCGAGGGCACGAAGATCATCGAGGACGGCATCAGCCGCGCCATCACCTGCGCATCGTGCCCGGCCCCCGAGGGCATGCGCTGCCACAGGCCCGGTGCCAGCTGCTCGGCCGCCGCCTCCAGCGCGGCCATCATCGCTGGATCGCACACCGCCGGGATCGCCTTCGATACCGCCGACAGCGTCGTGGTGCAGCGTTCCCGGCGGTTGCTCTCGCGCACCAGCATCCGCAGCCCCGCCTCCATCCGCTCCAGCACCGGCACCAAAACGTCGCGGAACTGGAACAGAACGTCGGCGGTTCCCGGGATGATGCTCGGCGCGCCCGGATCGAGCGTGATGCGCCCGGTGGTCCAGGTGCTGCGCTCGCCGCAGATGCGCGGGAACTCGGCGTCGATCGCCGCCAGCAGCCGCACCGCCGCAAGCCCGGCATCCCGCCGCTCGGCCATCGTGGTGCCCCCGGCGTGATCCTGCATGCCCTCGATCCGGAGGTGCCATTGCCAGATCGCGACGATCCCGGTCACCACGCCGATGCGCAGGCCCGCCTGCTCCAGCTGCGTGCCCTGCTCGATATGCATCTCGTAGTAGCCCTTGTAGCGACCGGGCTCGAGCGTCATGCGCGGCTTCCCGGCCAGCCCCGCGGCACGCAGCGCATCGCGCAGCGGCGTGCCGTCGGTGCGGTTGCGGCTGCGGTCGATCTCCGCCTCGGTCAGTTCGCCGAGCAGCCGAGCGGCTGCCCAGGAAGCCGCCCTCGAAATGCCCTTCCTCGTCGGCGAAGGCGATCACGTCCACGGGCAGCCCGGCACGGGCCAGCGCGATGCCCGCCATCACCCCCAGCGCGCCGTCCAGCCAGCCCGCTTCGTGCTGCGTCTCGATATGGCTGCCCACCAGCAGATGCGGCCCGTTGCCGGGGTGCCGCCCATACACGTTGCCGATGCCGTCGATCGAGGCGTCCAGCCCGCAGGCTTGCATCCGCTCGATCAGCCAGTGGCGCGACTGCATGTCCTGGGGCGAGTAGGTCGGGCGGTGCACACCGGTGCGGAACTTGCCGATCTGGCGCAATTCGTGGAGGTCGCGAAGGAACGCCTCGGGGTCGATTTCTTTCATACGGGCAGCCTAACCGCTCGGCGGCGGGGCTGGAAGATCGGCATGGCGTCCTATGCTATGCTGGTCGGCAGAAACGTGAAGGAGGCAGATCGTGGCCAGATACGCTGAAAGCTTGCGTCGTCGTCTGGGACACAGCGACCTGATGGTGCTGCCCGTCGGGCTGGGCTGCATGTCGTTGTCGGGGGTCTATGGCGCGGCCGACGACACGCAGTCCGAGGACCTGATCCGGCACGCGCTCGATTGCGGCATCAACCATCTCGACAGCTCGGACATGTACGGCTGGGGCCACAGCGAGACGGTGGTGGGCCGCGCCATCAAGGGCCGGCGGCACGAAGTCATGCTGGCGACCAAGTTCGGCCAGACCCAGAACCCGGGCGGCCCGAACGGCGTGAACGGCCGGCCCGAATACGTGATCGAGGCATGCGAGGCGAGCCTGGCACGGCTCGGCGTCGACGTGATCGACCTCTATTACCAGCACCGCGTCGATCCGGCGGTCCCGGTCGAGGACACGGTCGGTGCCATGGCCAAGCTGGTGGCGCAGGGCAAGGTGCGCTTCCTCGGCCTGTCCGAAGCGCATCCCGACCGCATCCGGCGCGCCCACGCGGTGCATCCCATCGCCGCGGTGCAGACCGAATACTCGCTGCTCTACCGGCAGGAGGCCGAGGAGACGCGCCGCACCACGCGGGAGCTTGGCATCAGCTTCGTCGCCTACTCGCCGCTCGGCCGCGGCTTCCTTACCGGCGCGATCCAGTCGCTCGCCGACGTCGATGGCCGGCGCGCCCAGCACCCGCGCTTCCAGGCCGAGAACTTCGACGCCAACCGCAAACTCGTGGCGCATGTCGAGGAACTGGCCGCGCGCAAGGGCTGCACCCCCGCCCAGGTAACGCTCGCCTGGCTGCTGGCGCAGGGGCCCGATGTGGTCGCGATCCCCGGCACGCGCTATCCGGCACGGCTGGACGAGAACGCCGGCGCGCTGAACGTCACGCTGACGCCCGAGGAGGTCGCGGGCCTGAGCGCGGCGATCCCGCCCGGTGCCGCCGCTGGCACGCGCTACCCGGCGGGTGGGATGCGCGCGGTCTACGTCTGACGCATGGACGTCGAGGAACACGCAGAAAAGGACACCACCCGGATCGGCGCGCTCGCCGGCCGGGTGTTCCTGCGCGTCGAGATCTACGCCTACATCGTGCTCGGCGCGCTGCTGGCGCTGGCCGCCGTCATCGGCATCGGCATCACGATCATCTCACTATGGGCCGCGGCGGTGCAGCACGGCGACGCCGATACGCTGGTCGTCACGATCGACCACCTGCTGTTCGTGCTGATGGTCGTCGAGATCCTGCACACCGTCCGTGTCTCCTTTCGATCCGGCGTGCTGGTGTGCGAGCCGTTCCTGATCGTCGGTCTGGTCGCCTCGATCCGGCGGATCCTGGTGATCACGCTCGAATCCTCGCAGGACAGCCAGCCCGGCAAATGGACCACCGACATCCAGGGCCAGTTCAACGCGACGATGCTGGAACTGGGCGTGCTCGGCTTCCTGATCCTGGTGATGGTGGTGTCGATCTACATCCTGCGCCGCAGCCGCCACCAAGGCATCGATGGTTGACCCGCCGTCCTACATGCGTTCCTTGATGCCGCTGCGGATCAGCCACCAATTCACCGGGTAGGCGGTGGCGAAGCCGAGCACCATGGCGACCTGCATCATCGTCCAGTAGCTCCAGTCGGTCGGACGCAGCTGCGGAAAAAGCCATGCCTGGACCCCCATCCAGGCGAACATGCCCACCTGGTAGGCGAGCAGCGACAGCGTATCGACCCGCACCGCTTCGGTCAGACCGGCCGCCAGCCCGAGCCCGCGCATCGGTGCGATGGCGAAATACTGGAACACGATGCCGAACAGGTAGGCCAGCGCGAATGCCAGCACGTATTTGCCGCCGAGCACCGAGCCGAGCAGCGTGAAGCCGGTGGCGAACGCCAGCCAGTCGCCGATGAAATCGCCCAGCGCGCAGCCGGCGCCGCAATGCGTCGCCCCCTTGAACGTGGCCTGCCACATCGGCGTCTCCGCCTGACCGTCCTCGCTGCTCCCATGATGATGATGCCCGCCGTGGGCCTGCGCGGCTGGCATCGCCCGGCCGAACCAGGCGTAGAACAGCAAACCCACCGGGCCCCAGTACAGCATGGTCAGGGGCCACACCGCATCCATGATCGCCATGTGCTGGCGCCGGCCCAGCAGCATGATGTCCATCAGGACCAGCAACGCCGTCAGGATCGACAGCGGACCATAGATCGCGGCGAATGCGCGGAGCCAGTCGGGCGGCATCGTGGGGCTCCTTCGGAAGCGGCGTAGGCGGCGTCTCCACATAGCAAGCCGCATGGCGCGGCTCGGTTCCGACCACGAGCGCCGGATGGCACCTTGCGTGGGGCCGCAGGTGCGTTACCGTTCCGACACGAAAATCCGACAATCGGAAGCGGTGGGCCGATGCGCACGATCCTGGCGGCACTCATGGGCCTGCTTCTGTGGCCGCCGGCGACCCGCGCCGCCGGGCCCGCCGATGATCCATGGACGCCGGGCGAAGCCTGGGCCTGGTCGCAGACCGCCGCCGGCCGCGTCGCCGATTTCGACGCGTTCTGTCAGGGGGCCAGCCATACCGCAGCCGGCATCGTCGCCGATGATGCCGTCTGGAACGATCCGTGCCGGGCGGTCCGCGGCACGGTCGTCGAACAGATGCTGACCTGGGAGCCATGGCGCGATTCGATGCAGCATCGGGGGCTGCGCATCGCCGGTGCCAGGATCATCGGCGGGCTCGATCTCGCCGATGCCCATATCGTCGATCCTGTCAGCCTGCTGCGCAGCCGCATCGACGGCAATCTCGTCCTCGCCCATGCGAAGCTGGACAGCCTGCTGATGCTCGACGGCTCGCGCGTGGTCGGCACCATCGACGCCAGCGGCCTGCAAAGCGACAGCGACGTCTCCATGGCGGACGGCCGCACCCTGACCGCCGACATCGGTCCCACCGGCGGCACCGTGGTGCAGGACCGGCTCACGCTGCGCAACGTGCGCATCAGGGGCGGCCTCTCGCTGAACGGCGGGCAGTTCCGCAAGATCGTCGATCTGCGAAGCGCGCGCATCGACGAGCAGATCGAGACCAGCGGCGCGCATTTCGGCGGCCTGCTGCTTGCCGGCAACATGCGGGTCGGTGTGCTCTCGATCAACGCGGCGGCGTTCGATGTCGGTGCAGCGCTGTTCGGCTCGGTGGTGGACAACCTGGTCGATACCTCCAACTCCACCTTCGGCGGCGCCGGGCTCAACCTTGCCGAGACGCGCATCGCCGGCGATCTGTTCCTGGTGAACCTGCGCGGTGCGAACCAGGTCGTCCTCTCCGGCACGCATGTCGGCGGGTCGCTGGAAATGGACGGTGCGGCGATCCAGGGGCCGGTGATCGGCATTGGCACGCAGATCACCGGCCATCTCAGCCTGGATCAGAAGGCGCGGCTCGGCGGTGCATTCCGGCTGATCGGCGCGCGCATCGACGGGGCGCTCGCATTGTCCCACGTCACCTTCCAGGGTCCGGTCGACCTCTCGAGCACCCATGTCATCGGCGACATGCATCTCGACCACACGGTCTTTGCGGATGCCCTGACGCTCGGCGCGATCCACGCCGACGGCGACCTCGATCTCGGCGGCGCCAGCATCACCGGCGCGCTCACCGCATCGGACATGCAGGTCAGGCACGATCTCGTGCTGAACGATGGCGCGACCGTCCGTGGCGACGCCACGCTGTTCGGCTCGCACATCGCCAATTCCGTGCACATGGAAAATGCCGTTTTCGACCGGCAACTGATGGCGGCGAACCTTCAGGTCGGCGGCGATCTGCTGATGAGCCATTCGACGTTCGGCGCGGATGTCGTGCTGTCAGGCGTGCGCATCGGCGGCGACCTGACGCTGGGCGGCGCGCGTCTTGGTGCGCTCGATCTCACCGGCGCGGGCATCGACGGCACGCTGTCGGTCGATGCCGGCACCGCGTGGCGTTCGCCGGAAACGCGGCAGATTCCGGGCGCGGACGGGAAGGTCGCCACGGTGGCGCTGCCCCAGCTATCGCTGGCGAACGCCCGGGTGGGCGGGCTCGACGATGCGATCGTCCGTGACGAGCCGTGCCCGACGCACAAGCGGCCGCCGGAGAATCGCAACGGCTGGCCAACCTGGCAGACCATCGAGCTGGACGGCTTCACCTACGGCCATCTGGGCGCCAGCCATTTCGGCGAGGGCGACATGCAGCATCGCGATGCCTGCTGGTGGCGCTGGTGGCTCGACCGCACCCCGGTGTTCAGCAGCCAGCCCTATGTGGAGCTGGCCGCCGTCATGGCCGCGCACGGCGATCAGGACAGCGCGGCGAAGATCCTGTATTTCGGCCGCCTTCGCGAAACCCAGACCGCCTGGGCAGGCGGCCATTACCTGCGATGGATGCTGCTCGCGGCGCTCGACGTCTTCACCGGGTTCGGTATTGGCACCTACACCTTCTACGCGCTGGGCTGGATCGTTCTGTTGACCGGGATCGGCGTTTTCCTGCTGCGCCGCTCGCCGGCAGCGGCGACGCACGGCCTGTGGTGGCAGGTCGGCGCCAGTCTGACGCGGCTGCTGCCGGGCATCGAGCTGAACAAGGAATTCACCGATTTCTTCGATGATCCGAAGCGCGAGCGCCTGCGCGGCTGGCACGTTTTCGTCTTCTCCTCCTTCGTCGTCATCGGTTGGGTGCTCGGCCTGTTCCTCGTTGCCGCCATGGGCGGGCTGACGCAGCATTCGTGACAGGCCCGTCGGCGATCCACGGCTTGTCCGGCGCCACCGGTTTCTTCAGCCTGACCTGTGATGGCGCGATGCGCCGTGCCATGGCACGCGGGTTGCGTGCCCGCCTCCATCCTCTGCTCGCGGACAGGTGAGTGCGCCGATGCCCGACCTATTCAGCCCCTACACGCTCAAGGGCGTGACCCTGCGCAACCGCATCGCAATGTCGCCGATGACGATGTATCGCTCGGTGGACGGCAGGATGACGGATTTCCACGTCATGCTGATGGGTTCGCGTGCCGCCGGCGGCTTCGGCCTTGTGTTCCCCGAGCAGATTGCCATCACGCCCGATGGCCGCACCGGCGTGCATTGCGCCGGCATCTACGACGACGCTCAGATCGAGGGCCTGGCCCGCGTCACCGCCATCATCAAGGACATGGGCGCGGTGCCGGCCATCCAGCTCGGCCACACCGGCCGCAAAGGCAGCGAGATGAAGCCCTGGGACGGCAAGCTCCAGCTGCCGCCCGACCACCCCGAGGGCTGGCAGGTGCGCGGCCCATCCGCGATTTCCTACGGCGGGCGCTACACCTATCCCGTCCAGGCGCTGACGGTGCCGGAAATCAGGGACATCCACCGCGCCTATGCCGATGCCGCCCGGCGTGCGCTGGCCGCCGGGTTCGAGTGGCTGGAGATGCATTTCGCCCACGGCTACCTCGGTGCCAGCTTCTTCTCGCCGCTGGCCAACCAGCGTACCGACGAGTACGGCGGGAGCCTCGACAACCGCCTGCGCTTCCACCGGGAGGCGCTGGACGCCGTCCGCGCGGTGTGGCCCGAGCGCCTGCCGCTGACCATGCGGCTGGGCTCGGACGACTTCAACGCGCAGGGCGTGCAGTTCGACGATGCGGTGTGGGCGGTGGGCGTGCTGAAGCAGCACGGCCTCGATCTGGCGGATCTCAGCCTCGGGATGAACACCGACGCCATCAAGGACGTGCCCTTCAACGAGGTGGCGTTCATGGTCGAGCGGGGTGCGCGGGTGCGGCGGGAGGTTGGGATTCCGGTCGGCGTCAGCTGGAATCTCGGCCTGCCCGCGGTCGCCGACCGGGTGATCCGGCAGGAGCTGATCGACCTCGTGCTGCTTGGGCGCCCGGCGCTGTCCAATCCGCACTGGCCGGTCTGGGCGGCGCGGGAGCTGGCGCACAACGACCCGTTCTCGCTGATCCCGCAGGACTGGGCCTGGTGGCTGCGCAACCGCCCCGGCCCGGAAGGCTCGCTGGGCTGGCCGGCGCCCGGCGCCGAGGGGTGATGCGGCACTGATCGAAGCCGTGCAAAGGCGCCGATCAAGCACGTGACCCGCGGGCACGCCCGTGGCGGGAACCCGTGCAGGGGTCGGGCATTGCGATGCGGATGGCGCTTTCGTCCAGACCGGCGCCACCCCTCATGGGCGGCCGGCGTGCTGATCTGCCGCAGACACGGCAAACGCATGGATTACTGGGCCGCGCCCGGCCATGACGCGGATGGAACCGCAGCCTGATCCCGCTGGGGGCGACGGCGCGCAGTCGCGCTGTCGTGCGCGGGGCACGGAGGCTCGATGAAGGCTGCACGTTGGACATGGTGGGCGATTGCGATAGCTAGCATGGCACCTGTGGCCCCCGCGCAAGCAGCCGGCGCGCCGCCGCCGACGGTGCTGGTGGCGCCGGTGCGCGTGCAGGACGTTTCCCCCGTGTACACCTATATCGGCCACGTGCAGGCGATCCAGTCGGTGCAGGTGGTGCCGAGGGTGACCGCCTTCATCGACAGCGAGCCGACCCCCCAAGGCAGCGCGGTGCACAAGGGGCAGGTGCTGATCCTGCTGCAGAAGTCGCAATATGCGGCGGCGCTGCTGTCGGCGCAGGCACAACTGGCGTCGGCGAATGCGGCGCTGGAGAACGCGCAGCTGCAGTATGCGCGCGCGGCGAAGCTGCACACGCAGGGCTTCGAGGCGACGTCCGATCTCGACTCGGCCACTGCGACCCGCGACCAGGACAAGGCCAACGTGAAAGCGGCGGAGGCGGCGGTGGCGCAGGCATCGCTCAATCTGGGATACTGCACGATCGTCGCGCCGATCGACGGGCGTGTCGGCGCCTATACGCTGACACCCGGCAACCTGGTGACGCCAAGCACGCCGGCGCTGACCACGGTGCAGCAGATGGACCCGATCGAGGTGGTGTTCAGCCTCTCCGACAGCACGCTCGCCGCGATCGAACAGCGCACCGGAGCGACGCCGCAGCAACTGGCGAAGCGCGTAGCGGTGCGCCTGGTGCTGCCGGACGGGAAGCCGTATCCGATCGCCGGCAAGATCGCGTTCCTCGACAACCAGGTCGATCCGCAGACCGGAACGATCGCGCTCTACGCCTACTTCGCCAATCCGGACGAACTGCTCATACCCGGTGCCTACGTCACTGTGCAGCTGCGGCGCAGCAAACCGCAGGAGAAGCCGACGGTGCCGGTGGCCGCTGTGCAGACCGACCAGAGCACGCACTACGTGCTGCTGGTCACGCCGCAGAACAAGGTGGCGCGGCAGGACATCACGATCGGCCGGCAGATCGCGGAGAACGACATCGTCGAGAAAGGGCTGACCGGCGGCGAGCGCGTGATCGTGGAGGGCACGCAGAAAGTGCATCCCGGCGAGGTGGTGACTGCCCGCCCGGAGGCGGCGCAGGCGTCCGGCGGCGGCACGCAGCCGGGCGAGGCGCAGACCGCGAGCAGCGGGGGCTGAGGCGGTGCTGTCGTCGTTCTTCATCCGCCGGCCGAACTTCGCGATCGTCATCGCGGTGGCGATCGTGGTGGCCGGCTATACGGCGCTGCGCGTGCTGCCGATCGCCGAATATCCGAACGTGACGCCGCCTTCGGTGACCGTCAGTGCAAACTATCCGGGGGCGAGTGCCGCCACCATCGAAAAGACCATCGGCCAGCCGATCGAGGAGCAGATCAACGGCGCGCCGAACATGCTGTACATGCAAAGCACGTCGTCGAGTTCAGGCACCTACACGCTGGTGGTGACGTTCGCGATCGGCACCGATCCCAACATCGACCAGGTGAACGTGCAGAACCGGTTGCAGTTGGCGGAATCGAAGCTGCCGTCCGAAGTGACGCAGGAGGGCCTGACGGTGCGGGCGGCAAGCGCCAACTTCGTGCTTGCGGTGAACCTGTATTCAGATCACGGCAAATACAGCCAGGTCTTCATCTCCAACTACGCCTACATGCAGTTGCAGCAGCAGATCGCGCGCATAAAGGGGGTGGGCAACACGCAGATCTTCGGCGAGCGCGAATACGCCATGCGGGTCTGGCTCGATCCGGTGAAGATGACCGCGCTGGGCATCTCGTCGAGCCAGGTGATCGCGGCGATCTCCGCCTACAACCTCGACGCGGCGGCGGGCGACATCGGCGAACCGCCGACGGCGGGCAAGCAGGTGCAGGAGCTGACGGTGCTGGCGCCCGGGCGTCTGAGTACGCCGGCGCAGTTCGGCGACATCATCCTGCGCACCAACCCGGATGGCGGCGTGGTGCGCATCCGCGACATCGCGCAGGTGCAGCTGGGCGCGCAGCAATACACGTCGGGCTCCGCGCTGGACGGGCAGCCGTCGGCGACACTGGCGGTCTATCAGGACCCGACGGCGAACGCGCTGGCGGTGTCGAACGCGGTCGAGACGCAGATGCAGGCGCTGTCGAAGAAGTTTCCGCCGGGCCTGCATTACAAGATCGTCTACAACGCCTCGAGCTTCGTGCGTGCCAACATCAACGAGATCATGCGCACGCTGGCGATCACGCTGGCCCTGGTGGTGGCGGTGGTGTTTGTCTTCCTGCAGGACTGGCGGGCGACGCTGATCCCGACGATCGCCATTCCGGTCTCCCTGATCGGCGTGTTCGCCGTGCTCTACGTGCTCGGCTATTCGGCGAACACGGTGGATCTGTTCGCGATCGTGCTGGCGATCACGCTGGTGGTGGATGACGCGATCGTGGTGGTGGAGAACGTCACCCGCACGCTGGAAGAGAATCCGCAGATGCCGGCCGACGAGGCGACCGCGCGGGCGATGCGCGAGATCACCGGTCCGGTGATCGCGACGACCCTGGTGCTGGTGGCGGTGTTCGCGCCGGTCGGCTTCATCGCCGGCGTCACCGGGGCGCTGTACCGCCAGTTCGCCGTGACCATCTCGGTCTCGCTGGTGATCTCGGCGATCAACGCGCTGACCTTGAGCCCGGCCTTGTGCGCGCTGCTGCTGCGGCCGCCGACGGGGCGGACGTTTGTCGCCTTCCGCTGGTTCAATCGCGGCTTCGATTACGCGCGCGACCGCTATGTCGGCGCGGTCGGCGTCCTGTCCCGCCGGCTGCCGCTGGCTTTCGCGGGTGTGGCGCTGTGCCTGGCGGGCGCGTGGCTCGTGTTGCAGGTGGTGCCGCCGTCCTTCCTGCCGAGCGAGGACCGCGGCTATTTCTTCGTCAACATCCAGATGCCGGCCGGGGCATCGCTGCAACGCACGCAGACGGTGGTGAATGCGGTGGGCGCGCGGCTGCGCAAGACGCCGGGCGTCGCGCACACGATCGATCTTGCCGGCTTCGACCTGGTTTCCGGATCGCAGGAACCCAGTGCCGGCTCGGTGATCGCCATCATGAAGCCGTGGGGAGAGCGGGATGCCAGCGAGACGACGACGGCGGTGATCGCGAAGCTGGCGCCGGTGTTCGCGGCGATGCCGGCGGCGAGCATCAACAGCTTCAACCCCCCGGCGATCAGCGGGCTCGGCAACGCCGGCGGCATCAACTACGTGCTGGAGGCGCGCGGCGGGCAGTCGTATGCGCAACTGGCATCGGTGGCCCGGTCGCTGATCTACCAGGCCAACCAGGACAAGACGCTTGGCGGCGTGTTCACCACGTTCTCGGACGACCAGCCGCAGCTGCGTGTGAAGGTGAACGAGGCGAAGGCGGCGCTGCTGGGCGTGACCCCGGCGGCGATCTATTCGACGTTGCAGGCCAATCTGGGCGGCGAGTTCGTCAATCTGCTCAACTACAAGGATTTCAGTTTCGAGGTGCTGGTGCAGGACCAGCCGCAATTCCGGGGCAAGGTCAGCGACATCGGCCGGCTTTATGTCCAGAGTTCGAGCGGCAAGATGGTGCCGCTGGACAGCCTGGTGACGGTTTCGTACGTAACCGGTCCGAATTCCGTCAACGCCTATGACGAGTATCCGGCGGTGCTGATCAACGGCAGCGCAGCGAGCGGACACAGTTCCGGCCAGGCGATCGCGGCGATGGACAAGGTGTCGGCGCAGCATCTGCCGAAGGGTTACGGATATGACTGGACGCAGATGTCGTACCAGGAACTGCAATCGGCAGGGCAGGAGAGTTCGGCGTTCCTGTATGCGGTGATCTTTGCCTATCTGTTCCTGGTGGCGCTGTATGAAAGCTGGACGCTGCCGCTGTCGGTGATCCTGCCGGTGGGGTTCGCGCTGCTGGGCGGGCTTGCGGCGCTGTACCTGCGGGGGATGTCGCTCGACATCTACGGGCAGATCGGGCTGGTGCTGCTGATCGGGGTGGCGGCGAAGAACGCGATCCTGATCGTCGAGTTCGCCCGCGACCGCATGCTGGCCGAGCGCATCCCGCCGCGTCAGGCGGCCGAGGAAGGCGCGCGGGTGCGCTATCGCCCGGTGATGATGACGGCGCTGGCGTTCATCATCGGCGTGCTGCCGCTGCTGTTCGCGAGCGGCGCGGGCGCGGGCGCGCGGCTGTCGATCGGGACCACAGTATGGGGCGGCATGGTGCTGGCCAGCCTCGTCGGCGTGCTGTTCGTGCCGCCGCTGTTCGCCGGCTTCGAGCTGGCGTCCGAGCGCGTCGTGCGATGGCTGCGGCGCGGCAGGCGGGGCCAGGCGCCGGCGGAATAAGGTGGCTAGCCCACCAGCCCGGCGACGAACGCCGCCAGACCCGGCTGGCGCGCCGTGGCAACCCGTGCCGCATGCAGAACGGCGCGTACCGCCGCCACCGCCGGCTCGAAATCGTCGTTGACGATCACGTGGTCGAATTCGTCCCAGTGGCCGATCTCGTCGCGCGCCTTGGCCATGCGCCGCGCGATTTCCGCCGCATCGTCGCCGCCGCGCGCGCGCAGCCGGCGCTCGAGCGCAGGCAGCGAGGGCGGCAGCACGAACACGCCGGTCACGTCGCCCGGCAGGGCGGCGCGCAGCTGCCGGTAGCCCTGCCAGTCGATGTCGAACACCATGTCGCGCCCGGCCGCCAGCGCCTGTTCCACCGGCGCGCGTGGCGTGCCGTAGAAGCGGCCGAACACCTCGGCCCATTCCAGCAGCGCGCCTTGCGCCACCATCGCATCGAACGCCGGCCTGTCGCGGAAATGGTAATCCACGCCGTCACGCTCCCCCGGTCGCGGCGGGCGCGTGGTGGCGCTGACCGACACCATCAACGCATGCTCCTGCGCCAGCAGCGCCCGCGTGATCGCCGTCTTGCCCGCACCGGATGGCGCGGCGATCACCAGGCACACGCCGCGGCGCGGGATGACGCTCATTCGATGTTCTGCACCTGCTCGCGCAGCTGCTCGATCGCCGCCTTCAGCCGCAGCCCGGTGGCGGTCAGCGCCGCCGAGGCCGACTTGCTGCACAGCGTGTTGGCCTCCCGGTTGAATTCCTGCACCAGGAAATCGAGCCGCCGCCCGATCGCCGCGCCTTCGCCCAGCAGGTCGTGCGCGGCGCGGATATGGCTGTCGAGCCGGTCCAGCTCCTCGCGCACATCCGACCGTGTGGCCAGCAGCGCGACCTCCTGCGCGATCCGTTCCTCGGGCAGGCCGGGATGGTCGCGCAGCAGCGCGGCCAGCGCCTCGGTCAGCCGGGCGCGCTGGGCGGCGGGCTGCTCGGCGGCCTGCATCTTGGCCTGCACGCACAGCGCCGCGATCTCCGCCAGCAGGCCGCTCAGCACCGCCTCAAGCCGGGCACCCTCGGTGCCGCGTGCCGACACCAGCCCGGCCAGGGCTTCGGCAAAGCCTGCCTGCACCGCGGTCAGCGGGCGTTCCGCCTCCTCGACCGTGGCGGGGCGCAGCACGCCTGGCAGCGCCAGTAGCATGTCGGCGCGCGGCATCTCGCTGCCGGGCAGGCGTTCGCGCAGCGCCATCGCCAGCGCCAGGAGCTGGTCCAATACGGCCGGATCGGCCACCAGCCGCGCCGTCGCCTCGCGCTTCAGGGTCAGGTTGGCGGTCACGTTGCCGCGCTTCAGCGCCTTTGCGGCGGCGTCGCGCAGCGTTGGCTCCAGCGCGTCCCAGCCGGCCGGCAGCCGCACCCGCAGATCGAGGCCGCGACCATTGACGCTGCGCAACTCCCACGACCAGTCCAGCCCGGCATCGGTCCCCTCGCTATGGGCGAATCCGGTCATCGAGGCGAGCGGCATCGGCAGGTTCCCTTCGGCGGCGGTCTTTTAGCGCGGTTTCGTTCACACTGTCTCATCCCACGCTCGCCCGTCTGACCGGGTTGCGGCGCCACCACCGGGCCGCCACGCTGTTTGTCGCCCGACCGGATGCCACCGATCTCTGACCTCCATTGCAGCGGAGCCGCACCATGGCCGACCATCCCCTGCCTGCCGTCCAGACCCCTGGCGTCTATCACCGCCGCCTGGGCGACGCCGTCGTCACCGCCGTCAACGATGGCATGTTCGAGGGCATGACCGCCCTGCTAACCAACATCGCGGCCGCCGAGGCCGAGGCACTGCTGACCGGCACCTTCCGGCCGCTGCCGCCGCGCCTGACGGTCAACGCGTTCCTGCTGACCATGGGCGGTCGGCGCATCCTGATCGACGGCGGCTGCGGTGCGACGATGGGGCCGACAGTCGGCGCGATGGCCGCCAACCTCGCGGCGATGGGTGTGCCGCCCGAGACCGTCGGCACCATCCTGCTGACCCACGCGCATCCCGACCATGCCAACGGCCTGATCGACGGCGCGGGCGCGGCAGTCTTCCCGAACGCCGAGCTGCTGGTCAGTGCGAAGGAGGCGGCGTTCTGGCAGGACGACGCGATCATGGCGAGCGTGCCCGAGGATTCGAAACCCCCCTTCCGCGGCGCCCGTGCAGCACTCGGCGCCTTTGCCGATCGCACCCGCTTGATCGAGGCGGGGGAGGTGCTGCCCGGCATCACTGCCGTCCCGGCCTATGGCCATACGCCGGGCCACACCGCCTATCAGATTGCCTCGGCCGGCGAGACGCTGCTGGTCTGGGGCGACGTGGTGCACCTGCCCGGCGTGCAATTCGCCCGTCCAGGGGCCGGCGTGATGTTCGATGCCGACGGCGCCGCCGCGATCGCGACGCGTGCGCGGCTGATGGACATGGCGGCGACCGACCGGCTGCTGATCGCCGGGATGCACCTCGATTTCCCGGTGTTCGGCCATGTCGTCCGTCAGGGCGACGGCTACGCCCATGTCCCCGAGGTCTGGACGCCCTGGGTGTGACGCTCGCGGGTCCGCCCCGGCAGGACGCGACCGCTCCGGCCGGGGCGCCCGCCATCCCGCGGGTTCGCCACGGCGAGCCGAGTGCCGTGCTCAGCCTGGACGATGAACCCTGGCAGCCGTCGCCCCGCCTGTTGCGCCTGGCGGCGCATTTGGCGGCGGTGGCGCCGGCCGTGTCCCATCCGCTGCTGGCGGCGCGCACCGGCGGCGGGCCGCGCTGGTACGAACAGTTTCCCGGCGAGCACTATCACCTGCTCACCGCACTCGGCCGTCTGTTGCGGCCCCGCATCGTATGGGAATTCGGCACCGACACCGGCATGAGCGCGCTCGCCCTGCGCGAAGGGCTGGGGCGCGGCGCGCGGGTGTTCACCGTCGATATCGCGCCATGGCGGACGAGGCCGGAAGCCTGGCTCGCCGAGGCGGATATCGCCTCTGGCCGGGTGACGCAGATCATCGGCGACATGGCCTCGCCTGCGCTGTTCGCGGCGCATGGCGCGTCGATCGCCGAGGCGGGGCTGATCTTCGTCGATGGCCCGAAGGACGGCACGACCGAGACGCTGTTCCTTGGCCATCTCGCCGCGGTGGCGTTCCGCCGCGCGCCGATCGTGGTGTTCGACGATATCCGCCTGATGAGCATGCTGGCGATCTGGCGCGGCATTGCACGGCCGAAGATGGACCTGACCAGCTTCGGCCACTGGAGCGGCACCGGTCTGGTGGACTGGTCCGCGATTCCCGACTCGTTCCTCGACAGGATGATGATGGCGTTGCGCGCCGGCCGCCCGGCATGGCGGTCGGTCACCGGCGATGGCGCGCGGCCCACGAAAATGGTTTCATAAATGACACGTATGGCGGTTGCGCGGTCGCCGGATACCGGCTTATCGTTGCGACACAGTCACGTGGTGCAATCTGATGGCCCCGAACAGAAAGTTGCTGTTCCGATACGGTGCGGTCGCCGTTCTGGCGGGCCTGTCCTGTTGCTCGCCTTACGTCTACAAGGACGGCGTCACCAGCTTCGGCGCGGCACTCACCAGCGTCGTGTCGGCCGACACCGCGGGCAAGGCGCAGCTCGCGGCGGATGCGCAGGCGGATCAGGCCTTCGTCTTCGCGCAGGACCGCGTGCCCGTGACCTTCAGCCCGCCCGGCTGCATCACCGGCACCGGCACGACGGCGCCGCCCTGCACCATCGTCGCGTTCGATGCCCAGGCCGCCGCTGCGGCGACGAAGGGCGTGGGCATGCTGCCGCAGACCGAGCAGGAGCTGCGCGCCCTGCAGACCCAGGTCGCCGCGGCCGACCCGATCTTCCGGGCGCTCCAGAAATATGCCGATGGGCTGGTGGCCGTGACCAATGCGGGCGACCAGACGGCATTCAACGCCGCGGCCGCATCGCTCGCCAGCGCGGTCGGCGGGATTGCCGGCGCCGTCGACAAAAGCGCGTCGTCCGGGGCCTCGACGGCCGCGACGGTGCTGGGCGATATCGCCGGCTACTATCTCGAATCCAAACGGTATTCCGCGCTGAAAAGTGCGGTCACCACCGCCGATCCGCTGATGGCGAAACTGGCGCAGCCGATCGCCGCCGCGCTGTCCGCGATCAGGACCGCACGCATCGCGAACTTCGAGGCGCAGATCCAGCTCGATACCGGTGCCCTGTCGCCGGGCAAGGCCGGGCGGCTGTCGGTGCCGCAATACACGGCGGCGTACGACAAGTTCCAGACGGACCTGACGGCGCTCAATCAGCTTGTTGCGACCGATCCGAAGGCGACCGTCAACGGCATGGTCAGGGCGCATAACGCGCTGGCGCAGGCGCTGCAATCCAACCAGGGCCAGTTCGCCGCATTCGTCACGCAGGTCGAGTCGTTCGCGGCGGACGCACAGAAGCTGCAGCAGGCCTTCGCGGTCGCCACACCCGCCGCCCCCGCCAAACCGGCGGCACCGCCCGCCAAGGCGAAACCGGCATCGTAAGCAACGATCACAGGAGTGAACGGCCATGGCGACGCTGGACGATCTCTCGGCGCAACTTCAGGTATCGTGCAATGCGATCGACGCCTCGATCAACGCCCTCGCCAACAGCCTGACCGGCGCCACGTCCAACCAGAGCCAGTTCGTTCAGTCCGAAATCATCTCGCTGCAGGTCAAGAAGGCGCAGCTGCAAGGCAACTTCGTGCAGAACGCCATGACCACGCAGGACATCCAGGACGCGATCACGCAGATCGGCGCGCTGACGGCCAGCATCAACACGGCTGCCCAACAGATCGTCACCGTGACGCAGGCGGTTCAGCTCGCGGCGCAGATCCTTGGCTACGTGGTGCAGATCGCCAGCTTTGCCGCGAAGTTCGTCTAACCGGCACCCGGATCGGCGGTCAGGCCCGCCGCGGCGATGCCGGCGAGCGCCGCCGCCTCGTCGTTGTCGGACGTGTCGCCGGATATCCCCACCGCCCCGATCACCGCCCCGCCGGCATCGCGGATCAGCACGCCGCCGGGCACCGGGACCAGCGAGCCGCCGGCGATGTGCGACATCGCGGCGATGAAGCTCGGCTGGTCCGCCGCGCGCTTCATCAGCGCCCGGGAGCCCATGCCCAGCGCCAGCGCGCCATGCGCCTTGCCGATCGCGATCTCGCCGCGCCGAAGGCTGGTGCCGTCCTCCGCCACGAATGCCTTCAGCGCACCGCGCGCGTCCAGCACGGACACCGCCAGCGGCAGAAATGCCTTGTCCCGGCCATGCGCGAGCGCGGCGGCAACGATCGCCTGGGCGGTAAGCTGCGTCAGCCCGATCTGGGTCTGCCCCATCTGGGTCTTCACGGTCATTCTGTCTCCGGGTCGATTGCCTGCAGCATCGCGGGGAAGTATTCGTCGCCGTGGCCCTGCCGGTCGCTCTCCTGCAGGCGGCGCATGGTCAGCTTCGCGCCCTCGGCATCGAAGCCGCCGGATGCCGCCATGTCCAGCGCGTAGGACAGGTCCTTCATCGCATAGCGCGTGGAGAACGCCAGCCGCGGAAATTGCCGCGGCAGCATCGTCTTCATGCCGTGGTTGCGCAGCGCGAAACTGTCGCCCGAGCCCTTGGCGACCGTCGAGAGCAGCATCTCAGGCGCCACGCCGTTGCGCCGCGCGATCGCGATCGCCTCGGCCAGCGCGGCGACGTTCTGGAACAGCAGCATGTTGTTGAGGATCTTCACCACCTGGCCGCTGCCCACCGGCCCGCAATGCGTCACGTCCGTGCCCATCGTGTGCAGTACGGGCGCGATATGCGCGAATACCGCGTCGCTGGCACCGACCATGATGCTCAGCTCGCCGCGCGCCGCGGCCTCCCGCGTTCGCGCGATCGGCGCATCGGCGAAGGCAACCCCCTTGCCGGCCAGCCGGCCGCCCACCGCGCGGGTCATCGCGACGGGCGAGGTCGAGGTGTCCACCACGCACTGGCCGGGCTGCAGCAGGGGCTCGATCTGCGTCAGCACCGCATCGACCGCCGCCCCGTCGGGCAGCGACAGCAGGATCAGGTCGCAGCGCCGCCCGATCTCCCCCGGATCGGCGGCGGTCACGCCGGCCTCGGCGAGCCGCACGACCTGTTCGGGCCGGCGGTCATGCGCCAGCACCGGCCGGCCGCCGCGGCGGGCAAGGTGGCCGCACATCGGCTCGCCCATCACGCCGAGGCCGATAAACCCGATCGTCCCGATCGGGCGCGGCGCGATCCCCTTGTCCGTCACGGCGGATCGCGTCAGGTATCGAAGGTGATCAGCACGCCGTCGGCGCCGAGGTTGAGTGCCACGCCTTGCCGGGATGCGACCAGATGGATCTGCACGCCCGCCGGATTCTGCATCCACAGCCCGCCATGCAGTTGCGCATCGCCCGCCACCGCCCCGGCCTGTACCGAGCCATAGACGCCACCGAAATCGGACAGCTGCTTCAGCCGGAACACATTGCCATGTGCCTCCAGCTTGGAGACACCGATGCCGCCCACACCCAGTCCCTTGATCTTGAAGGCGTGCCGGCCGTGGTAATACAGCGTCCCGCCGCCCCAGCCGGCATTCAGCAGAAGGGCGACGTCGACGCGGTGCAGGGTCAGCGTGGCGCTGGGCTTCTCCGCCCAGGCCGGCTCGGGGCGCAGGATCGCGGGTGCAGCGAGCAGCGGTGCGGCGAGCGCCATACCGGCGCCGCGCAGCGTCTTGCGCCGGGTGATCGGGGCGCTGGTTTCGTTGGATGACACGCGGTTTCCTCCGGGTTCGATTCGCCGAAGGCTAGCCGCTTTGGCGGCCCGCGTGAACAGCGCCAGCGCTCAGGCCTGGTCGGCGTCGCGCGTGACGGCGCGGTCCCCCGTGGGGCACATTTCGATCGCCGCCTGCGCCGTCCAGGTGGCGACCGCACGGCGCGTCTCCGGGTCGACCGCCCAAACCAGGACCAGCGCGGGGCGCTTGGTCACGGTGGCCATGGCGACGCGGGTGATCTTCAGCTCGCGGTGCAGTTTCAGGGCGGTCAGGGTGCTCATCGGGGTTGCTCCAGGTCGGCTGCGATGACGCATCGGACCACGCGGACCCCGCCCGCCGCTGTGAGATGTCTCACAGCCGCCCTGGTTTTTTCGCCGCTGTTGCGATGCGCGCTGCCTCTCGTCACCATGCCGGCATGACCATTCTGATCGCAGGCGCCGGCGTCGGCGGGCTCACCCTCGCGCTGTCGCTGCACGAGCGCGGCATCCCCTGCGTCGTGTTCGAGCAGGCCGAGCAGGTGCGTCCGCTGGGCGTGGGCATCAACACGCTGCCGCACGCGATCGGCGAACTGGATACGCTGGGGCTGCTGCCGGCGCTGGATGCGGTCGGCGTGCGCACGCACGAGCTGATCTATGTGAACCGCTTTGGCCAGGAGGTCTGGCGCGAGAAACGCGGCCTGCATGCGGGTCACAAGGTGCCGCAATACTCGATCCATCGCGGCCGGCTGCAGGGCGTGCTGCATGATGCCGCCCTGGCGCGGCTGCCGGCCGGCAGCATCCGCACCGGCCACCGTCTTGCCGGCTTCACCCAGGACGCGGACGGCGTCATCGCCAACTTCGCCGATCGCACCGGCCGCGTTGTCGCGACCGAGCCGGGTGCGGCCCTGGTGGCGGCCGACGGCATCCACTCGGCGGCGCGCGCGATCCTGCATCCGGACGATCCGGGCATTCGCTGGCAGGGCATCAACATGTGGCGCGGTGCCGCCGACTGGCCGCCCTACCTCGACGGCGAGACCATGGTGATCGCCGGCGACATGCAGGAAAAGCTGGTGCTGTACCCGATCGCGCCCGAGCAGGGCGGCCGGCGCCTGACCAACTGGGTGGTGTGCCTGCGCCAGGGCGAGGGACAGCCGCCGCCCGAACGCCAGGACTGGAGCCGCGTCGGCCAGCTTGACGCGATCCTGCCGGCGATCCGGCGCTTCCACCTGCCGTTCCTCGACCTCGAGGCGCTGGTTCGCGCGACCGGGGAGTTCTACGAGTACCCGATGTGCGACCGCGACCCGCTGCCGTGGTGGACTCAGGGGCGCGTCACGCTGCTCGGCGACGCGGCGCATCCGATGTACCCGGTCGGGTCAAATGGTGCCTCCCAGGCGATCCTGGATGCGCGGCTGCTCGCGAGCCTGTTCGCCGCGCATCCTGCGCCCGATGCGCTGGCAGCCTATGACGCCGAGCGCCGGCCGAAGACCGCCGAGATCGTCCGCCTCAACCGCCTGGGCGGGCCGGAGCGCGTCGTCGACGTGGTCTCGGCCCGTGCGCCGGATGGTTTCAAGCGGATCGAGGACGTGATCAGCCGCGACGAGCTGGCCGCCATCGCCGGCGGTTATGCCAGCACGGCGGGATTTGCGGCACCCGCCGGCGAGGCGCGCTCCGGCGGGGGGTAGCATCGCCGCACGGCTTTTTCAGGGAAACGATTCCAATGGCCAATTTCATCACCCTTGCCGTCAGTTCCTATCTGGTATCCGTCCCGGTGCTGGGGCTGATCGTCGCCCTGTTCGTGCTGGCGTTCGTGCGCAGGCCGCTTACCGCCGGCACCGTCGTCGATACGCTGCTCGCCTATTACGTCCTGTTCACCGTCGGCATCACCAATCTCGTCAACTTCGTCTTCCACGTGTTCTTCGGCGCGCTGTCGGCGCGCTTCATCGGCTGGGCCGACAGCCCATTCCAGGCCGAGGTGGGCTATGCCAGCCTCGGCTTCGCGGTCGTCGGCTTCCTAGCCTTCCGCGGCAGCTTCGACCTGCGGCTGGCGGCGGTGATCGCGCCAGCCGTTTTCCTGCTCGGCGCCGCCGTCGGGCACATCCAGCAGATCATCGCGACGCAGGACTACGCCCCGGGCAATGGCGGCTTCGTGCTATACGCGGACGTCGTGGTGCCGGTCGTGGGCCTCGTCCTGCTGTGGTGCGGCCGCGCGACCACCCGGCAACTCCGCGTATCCGCGGGCTGACACGCCGGCGATGCCAGCCGACGCTGGCCGTCGAGCGTGGTTGTGGACGCTTTGTCATGCGACGAGTGCGCCGCGCGCCATTGGCGCGACCCGGCCCGCGCCACATCTCCGACACGCGGATCACGATCTCGGGGCGATGAATGACGGACCTGCTCACGGCTTCCCCGCCCCGCGCGCGTAACGGGCGGCCGCGGCACAGGGGCGATCGCGACGCGGCCCCTGCCGCACAGCCGGCGGATGCGCAGGCCGGGGGCGAGGCCGAGAGGGGGCTGCTTCGCGCTGCCATCGGCTGGGCGGCGCATGGGGTTTTCTTCATGCTCCTCGTTGGTGCCGCGCTGATCCGCTTCGGCCAGGTGTTCGACATCTTCGCCGCAATCGTGGCGATCATCTGCGCCGCATCCTTCAGGACGGCGTGGCTGCGCCTGCGCGAGCACCGTGCGGTTGCGCAGCGGCGCGCGGCCATCGCCGCCGAGGCCGAACGGTGATCGGGGCGCCGGTGCTGCCATGCCGCGCGCGCTCATCACCATCGGCGCTGTCCTGGTCGTGGTCGGCCTGCTCTGGCCGTGGCTCGGCCGGATCGGCCTCGGCCGGCTGCCCGGCGACATCCTCATCACCACCAGGCATGCGCGCATCTACTTTCCGATCGTCACCTGCCTGATCGTCAGCATCGTCTTGTCCTTCGTGCTGTGGCTCCTGCGGCGGTAGTGGTCGGCACGCACGCCAAGCCACGCTGATCGGGCATGTCCGGCAGGCCCGGCACCGCATGCTTCGGTCGCGGTGCGTGCCTATATCGCGGTCTGGTGGACGCAGCCGAAGCGCCATCGACGAGGACCGTCGCAATGCCCCACGTCGTTCGGGAAATCATCGCCCGCTTTCGCCCGCATGACGCGGGCCGACACGCCGGGGACCCCGGGCTCGCGCCGCTGTTTTGCGGCAGGTCCGCTGCGGTCGGCCGCCGCCGCGTGCTCGGGCTCGCCGCCCTCGGGGCAGGGTTCGTGGCGGCCACGGCCGCGTCGGCGCAGGATGCCGATGCGGGAGGCCCGGTGGCGTCGGTCCAGCGGCTGGTGGCCGCGTTGCTGGCCGCGATGAAGGCGGGGCAGGGCGCCTCGTTCCGCCGACGGTTCGATATGCTCGCGCCGGTGATCGAGCGGACCTTCGACCTGGGCACCGTTCTGGCGTACTCCGTCGGGCCGCCCTGGGCGGCCCTGCCGGCCGAGCAGAAGCAGGCGCTCGCCCTGGCCTTCCGGCGCTACACCGTCGCTACCTACGCGGCGAACTTCAACAGCTACAATGGCCAGCATTTCGACGTCTTGCCCACGGTGCGTGCGGTCGGCAACGGCGAGCAGATCGTCGATACCAGGATCGTCCGCGCCAACGGCAGCAGCGAGGCGATCGACTACGTGATGCGGCACGATCCCGATGGGTGGAAGGCGGTGGACGTGCTGACCGGGGGCGGAATCAGCCGCGTCGCCGTGCAGCGCGCCGATTTCAGCCGCCTGCTGTCCGGCGGCGGCGCGCCCGCGCTGACCGCGGCGTTGCAGCGCAAGGTCGCCAAGCTGTCCGACGGCGCGCTCGCCTGACCAGGCGGCTCCCAGACGGCCGTCCGCTTGGGCCGCCTGGGTGGGTTCGCCAGGGTGGGTTCTCCTGTGGGGCGCCCCTCTGGTCCGATCCGGTGCGACCGATTACAAACTCCTGCCGTAAAGCCAGGAGTCCGGGATGAGGCACAAGCTGACGGTCGCCGTCCAGATGGACCCGATCGAGTCGATCAGCATCGACGGCGATTCCACCTTCGCCCTGATGCTGGAGGCGCAGGCCCGCGGCCACACGCTGTGGCACTACGAGGTGCGCCATATGTCGCTGCGCGAGGGCGTGCCGACGCCCGGCGCCGCGCCCAACGCCTATGGCGGCTCGCGCCGTCCGCAGCGGCTGTTCGCGCGGGCGCGGCCTGTCACGGTGCAGCGCGTCGCCGGCGCGCATTACAGCTTCGGCCCGATGGCGTTGATCGACCTCGGCGGCATGGACGTGGTGCTGATGCGCCAGGACCCGCCCTTCGACATGGCCTATATCACCGCCACGCACATGCTGGAGCACATCCATCCGGCGACGCTGGTGGTCAACGACCCCGCCTCGGTGCGCAACGCGCCCGAGAAGCTGCTGGTGACCCACTTCCCCGAACTGATGCCGCCCACCCTGATCGCCTGGGACCTGGAAGCCATCCGCGCCTTCCGGGCCGAGCACCGGGACATCATCGTCAAGCCGCTGTTCGGCAACGGCGGCGCCGGCGTGTTCCGCATCAAGCCGGACGACGAGAACCTGAGTTCGCTGCTGGAGATGCATTTCGCCCGCTCGCGCGAGCCGCTGATGTTCCAGCGCTACGAGCCGGCGGTCCGCCGCGGCGACAAGCGCATCATCCTGATCGACGGCGTGGCGATGGGTGCCATCAACCGCGTTCCCGCGCAGGGGGAGGCGCGGTCGAACATGCATGTCGGCGGCCGGCCCGAAAAGACCGTGCTGACACCGCGCGAGCAGGAGATCTGCGCCGCCATCGGCCCGACGCTGCGCGCGCAGGGGCTGATCTTTGTCGGCATCGACGTGATCGGCGACTGGCTGACGGAGATCAACGTCACCTCGCCGACAGGCCTGCAGGAAGTCGCCCGTTTCGACGGCGCTTTTCTGGAAAAGGCGATATGGGACAGCATCGAGGCCAAGATCGCCGCCGGTTCGGGGGCCGGATAGATCAGCGGCGCCGTCTCGCCGACCGAGATCGCCAGCGCCGGCAGGAAGCCCGTCAGGATGCCGGGCAGCGCCGCTTTCATGGACAGCTGGAACGTCACCCGCGCGGTCCCGGCACCCTTTCGATCAGCGCCGCATGAGGCGGCTACGCGGCCGCCCGCAATCCAAGTTCGGGGCGCTCAATACTCGAACTGATAGGTCAATCCCACGCTGCTGCCCGGGTCGTTGCTTGGGTCGATGGTCTGCGATCCCGTCGGCGCCCCGCCGGTGCCCACGGTGCCTTGCAGTTTCAGGCCCTTCAGCAGATCGACCTGCACCTGCGCCTGCGAGTTGCCCGACACGCCCTGCTGCACGCCGACATAGACGCGGCGGGAGATATAGCGCCCCGCCTGCAGGGCGGGACTGCCGCTGGCCGTGCTGCCGATCGACAGCCGGTCGAGGCCGAGTGCCTGGCGCACGCCGCCCAGCGGATCGGCGCCCCCCGGCGCGACGCCGGTCAGGCTCGCCAGCGCGGCGGCGATCTGCGCCAGCTCGAATGGCCCGAGCGAACTGGCGCTCTTGCCGAACAGCAACTCGGCCAGCACCTCGTCCTGCGGCAGCTCGGGCGAGGACGACAGGATGATCTTCGGCGCCTTCGCGGTGCCGGTGATCTCCAGCGTGGCGAGCACCGAGCCGTTGGTTGCATTGGCAACGAAGTCGATCGAGGGGTCGGCGATGCCGTCGCCCACGAAGCTGACCTCGCCCTTGGTGAAGTTCAGCGTCTGGCCGGCGAGGCTGAAGGTGCCGCGCCGCAGATTGAACCCGCCCGAGGGCTGCAGGTCGGCGAGCGTGCCGCCGAGGTGGATGCGCCCGCCTAGCTCGGCGTCCAGCCCGCGCCCGCGCACGAAGATCTGCTCGGGCGCATTCACCGTCACGTTCATCTGGATGGCCGGCGGCGGCGCGGGCGGTGGCGGCGGCTTGGCGTTGGGCAGCCGCACGTTCAGCACCGGCACGCTGGCCGGCAGCCGCTCGGGGATCCGGATATCGGCACGCTCGATTAACACCGTGCCGCCGATCGTCATGGCGCCCAGCGCCTCGCCGCGCAGCGTCAGGTCGGCATTGAGCTGCGCGGTCAGCAGGTCGCTCGACAGCGGCCGCGCATTGTGCGCGGTCAGCGTCAGGTCGATGGGGATCTGCGGCGCCAGCACGCCGACCGTGCCGGCGGCGGTGATCGTCCCCGGGCCGGCGGCGGCATGGAACTGCTCGATATGCACGGTGTCGCCCTGGGCGCGCAGCAGCGCGGTCATGTTCGATAGATGAAGCCCCTGTGCGAAGTCGCGCACGTCACCGCCGGTCAGACGGGCGGTGCCCGCCAGCGCCGGGGCGGCCAGCGTGCCGCCGATGGTGGCATCCAGCGCCACGCGGCCCTGGACGCGCTGGGCATTGGCGCTGAGCAGCGGGTCAAGCATCGCGAGGTCCACCGCGCCGCCCGCGCGCAGATCGAGCGCGCCCGCCCCCATCGGCGCCCGCCCGGCGATGGTCAGGCGGGTGGCGCCTGCGGTCGCCGCCGCGTTCACCTCGGCCGACCCGCCCGCCAGCGTCGCCCGGGCGGTGATCGACGCGGGCGGCAGCGTCCTGCCGGGGCCGCTGCGCAGCCGCAGCCCGGTGGCGGCCAGCGAGACGGTGCCGGAGGGCTTCGCTGTGGGGCCGGTCAGCCGCGCCTCGGCGCGCAGCGTGCCGTCGGCTGCCAGTTGCGGCGATATCACCGCGGCGATGTCGGCCGGCAGGTTGCGCAGCGAGGCGGTCAGGTCGAGCGTCGGCGAGACCTTGCCGGACACGTCCAGCACCGCCTGGCCGAGCCCCATGCGCAAGCGGTCCACCGAGACGCCGCCGGCAAAGCCGATATGCGCGGGTCCGAGCAGGCGCAGCGTCTGACCCTTCCACGCCGCCTGCAGCGCCGACAGCGTCGCGTTCTGGCCGGCGGCGTCCACGGTCGCGGTACCCGACAGGCTGGCTGGGCCGCCGTCCAGCACCGGCAGGTTCGCATCGACCCGGATCGCCAACGCGTCCTGCGGCCCGCGCACCTGCATTTTGGCCGAGCCGGCGACACCCGAGGCCGCGAACCCGTCGATCGACAGCGTCGCATCCACCACCGGATGCGTCGCCGGCTGCGTCACCGTCATCGCCAGCACGGCGTGGCCGGCATTGGCGGTGCCCCGGATCCCCGCGCCGCGGGCGTCCACATCCAGCTTCGCCCGTTCGGCATTGGCGTCCAGCGCGGCGGTCAGGCTGCCCGCGAGCTTCTGGCCGACCAACGGTGCCAGGTCCGCGAGGCGGGTCATCGTCAGGCGCAGCTGACCCTGCGGGATGGTCGAACCGGCGGGCAGGGTGACGGCGCCGCCCGCGGTCAGGCTCTTCCAGGTCGCGCGGTCGATGGTGACGGACAGCGTGCCCGCCTGCCGCTTGCCGGCCAGGGCAAGGTCGACGGGCGCGCCCAGCAGGCTGCCCTGCGCCGTCAGCGTCGCCACCGGCGCGTTGGGCAGCCCGGTCGCATCAAGCGTCGCGGTCAGCGGGCCGGAATCCGTGCCGCGCGCCGCTACGTGCCCGGTCAGCACCGCATGCGCCGCCAGCGCATCCACCGGCCCGGCGGCATGTGCCTTCACCGTCAGCGCACCCGCCAGCTGCGGCGTCAGCACCGCCAGGTCCGACAGCGACACCACGGCATCGGCGTTCGCCCTGTTGTCGGCCAGCGCGCCGCTTGCCGAGACCTGCAGGGTCCGCCCATTCAGCGCGAGCCGGCTGAGCGTTATGTCGCTGCCGTGCAGCACCGCGGCAGCGCCGATCGTCGCGTTGTCGCCAATCAGGCCCGGCACCGGCGCGAGGCCGCCCGTGATGCCGACCGTGCCGTCCGCCTGCACTTGCGTCTCGCCGTTGGCCTGCGTCGCCTGCAGCGTGAGCGTGGTATGGCCGGCGAGCGCTATCCCGCCGGCGGCGGCGAACGGTGCCAGGTCGGGCAGCGTCAGCGTCGCATTCACCGACGGCGTGCCGCCGGTCTGCGCGGTGCCTGCGACCGTCAGCAGGGGATGGTGGACGCTGAAGCGCACTGGCCGCTCCGGCGTGTCGAGCGTCGCGTCGGCCTCAAGCGCGATCGGTGCCGACTGGAACAGATCCGGCTTCGGCCCGGGCAGCCGCAGGCCGTCGATGCTGCCCTGCATCTGCACCGCGCCCGCGTCGCCCTGCACGGTGGCGTCGATGGCGCGGATCGCCGCGCCAGCCGCCTTCAGGCTGTCGATCCGCAGCTTCGCCCGTGCATGCGGCTTGGTGAACGGCCCCTGGATCGCGGCGTTGACCGCCACCGACTGCCAAGCGATTTCGGGCGAGGGCGCCATCGCCGGGGCGCTCGCCGACAGCGTCAGGTCGGCCGACTGGTGGACGGCGTCGATGGTGCCGCCCGCGTCCGCCTTCAGCCCACCGGCGGTGATCGCGAGCTTCGTCGCCAGCGCGTCGCGTGGCCCCTCGACCGTGACGTGTGCGGCGATCGCGCCGAGTGCCGGCAGAGCGGCAAGCCGCGCAATCAGTCCGCCCTGCTTCTCGTTCACGCTGACAACGGCCCGATTGGCGCCGGGCGCGATAGTGGCGTCGATATCGTAGCGTCCGGAACCATCGCGGTCGGTGATCGCCAGCGTCGCCGAGGCGTCGTCCGCCGGTGCGATCGCGGGCAGGTCGCGCAGCACGTCGATGCGCGCATGGCCATCCACCGCCAGCGCGGCGGCCACGCCGGCCACCGGCCGTGCAACGCCCAGCGCGCCGATATGCAGCTTCCGGACGGTCACGCGCAGCGGCACGGAGAACGTGCTGCTGCCTGTGCTCGGCCCCGACGACACCGGCAGCCGTGCCAGCGTCACGTTGACCGCCGACAGCAGATCGACCGAGGCGACGCCATGCAGCAGCGCCAGCGGCGACCAGTCGAGCACCGCGTCGGAGACGGTCACGTAGGCGCCGCGCTTGTCCCGCACTTCGATGTGCGCGATGCGCAGCGCGTCGGGAAAGCGGCCGGCGATGCCCGACAGCCGGACCGTGTCGCCGGTCAGCTGCGGGGTCAGCCGCTCGATCAGGCGCCGGCCGGGATCGGTATTGGCGGTGATCAACACCGCGACGACCAGCAGCACCGGAATGGCGATCAGGATGCCCACGATCCAGCCAAGGATTTTCGCGACGCGGCGCATCAGAAGGCCTGGCCTATGCCGATATAGAGTTCGAAGGAATCGCCGCCCGGCTCCTTGTTGACCGGCACCGCAACGTCGAGGCGAATCGGTCCGAAGGAGGTGTAGTAGCGCGCGCCGACGCCGACGCCCACGTGATAGTTGCCCGCGAACGGCGCGCCGTCCGCGGTCACCTGGCCGGCATCGGCGAAGGCGACGACGCCGAAATTGGCGGGCAGCCGCTGGCGGATTTCCACGGTGCCGGCGCTGATCGCGGTGCCGCCCTCGGGCGTGCCATCGGGGAATTGCGGACCGACGCTCTGGTATTTGTAGCCGCGCACCGTGGCGCTGCCGCCCGCATAGAAACGCTGGTCTGGCGGAAGGCCGAACTGGCTGACGCCGAACGCCTTGCCCACCAGGCCGCGCAGCGCCAGCACCGTGCTCCCCGGCTTGTTCCACAGCTGCGACATGTCGAGATAGGTGGAAGCCGTTATCTGCGACAGCACGAAAGTGCCCGGCTTGCCGGTGAAGGATTGCGTCGGCGTCACCTGCGCCAGCATCCGCACCCCGCGCGTCGGGTTGAACACGTTGTCGGTGTCGTCGAATTTCAGCGTCAGGGGAATGCCCGCCAGCGTGTAGTTGTCGGTCATCCCCTCCTGCGTGATGCGCGCCTGCTCGCCGTTGATGCCGCCGCTCGCCGTCCAGTGCGGCGAGATCCGCCAGTTCAGCAGCAGATCGCCGGTGACGGCCTTACGGTCATAGGCTTGCAGATACTGGTCCACCGCGCCGAGATCGGCCTGCACCGAGGTCTGGCGCCAGGGATAGGCGGGCTTGATGAACTGCGCGGCCACCGAGTAGCCGGGCTGCTTCTGCGCGCTGCCGCCGGCGGTGGCGCTGGCGGTCAGGCGCAGCTGCTCGGCATTGCCGAACACGTTGCGGTCGAGCCAACTCGCCGAAGCCTCGGCGCCGAGATCGGTGGAATAGCCCACCGTGGCGCTGACCTGGTGGCGCGGCCGCTCAGACACCTGGTAGGTGATCGGCAACTGCCCGTCGGCATCCAGCTTGGTCGCCGCGATGGCGCGGACCGAGCCGAACACGCCGAGCGAGGCGAGATCCTGCCGTCCGCGCTCGACCACGGCCGGGCTGAATTGTTCGCCCTGGTGCACCGTGATCTGCCGCTCGGCGAAGCCGGCGTTGACCTCGTGCAGGCCGGTGATGCTGATCGGGCCAATATCGACGCGCGGACCGGCGGTGACCGGATAGGTCACGTCCAGCGTCCGGCTGGCGGTGTGCAGAATGGCGATCGGCGCGCCGCTCTTGGCCAGCGCATAGCCGTCGTTGCGCAGCGCGGTCAGGATGCGGCCCTGCGCGTCCAGGACGTCCGACGCCACGGCTGGATCACCGGGCGCCAGCTTCATCGCATCGCGCGCCACCTGCGGCACGCTGCCCTCGATGGCAACCTTGCCGAGATGGAACTGCGGACCGGCGGCGAAGCCGAGCGTGACCTTGACCGGCGGCTTGGCCGGTGCCGCGGCCAGCAGGTCGGGCAGGGCCGGGTCGTCGGCCGCATGGCCGTCGATGCGCAGCATCACCTTGCCGTCGTAGTAGCCGAAACTGCCCAGCACCGCCTGCAGCCTGCCGACATCCTGCTGCGCGCGGGCGATCAGGCCGAAGGGACCGACCGGGCCATTGGCCTGCAGGCTCACCAACGTCGATGAATCGTGCAATGCCGTGTCCAGCGCGGCATTGCCGGTGGGCTTCAGCGTGACCTCGTACGGCTGCGGGTCCGCGGCCCGCGACACGCGGCTCGACGGCAGAAAAAACAGTGCAGCGAACAGCGGGAACAGCCAGTGGTGACGACGCATTCACTACAGCCTATAGCCTTGCGCGCCGCGTGCCGCACGGGCTGCCATGGTCGCGCAACGGTCACAGCTGCGCCATTGTTCCGCTGTGCGGCCGGGAGTATCCCGCACCGATGGAGGCCCGCCCGAATCGCCTGCGCAGGCTCGCTGCCAACCGGACCGGCTGGCTGCAGCAGCCTGCCAGGGGGTCGGGGCAGACGCTGGGCGAGAGCATGGGCTGGCCGACCTGGGCCGGCCGTCGCTTCGGCCGGCGTGCCCGCGCGATCCGCCGTGGCGTGATGGTCCTGCTCTGGACGCTGCTCGCGATGGTGATCCAGACCGTCTGCGTCCTGCTGCCGGGCCGGGCGAAGGTGGTGTTCGCGCGACTCTACTGGTCGGGATTCTGTCGGCTGCTGGGCCTGAGCGTGCGGGTGATCGGCCGCAGCGCGGCCAGCCGCGGTGGGCAGGGGCGGCCGGTCGTCTTCGTCTCCAACCACTCCTCGTGGCTCGACATAACCGTGCTCGGGGGCCGGCTGGAAGGCTGCTTCGTCGCCAAGGACGAGGTCGGCCGCTGGCCGCTGGTGGCAACCATCGCCCGCCTCGGCCGCTCGGTCTTCGTCAGCCGCCGCCGCCGTTCCACCGCGCATGAGCGCGACGAGATGCGCCTGCGACTTGCCGGCGGCGACAACCTGATCCTGTTTCCGGAAGGCACCACCTCGGACGGGTCGCGCGTGCTGCCGTTCCGCTCGGCCTTCTTCGCCATCGCCGACGCCATGCCCGGCGAGACGCCGCCCCTGATCCAGCCCGTTTCGGTGGTCTATGACCGGCTGGCCGGCCTGCCGACCGGGCGGGCGACGCGGCCGTTGTTCGCCTGGTACGGCGACATGGACATCGCCTCGCATTTCTGGCGCCTTGCGCAGCATCGCGGGCTGCGCGCCACTGTCGTGATGCATGCGCCGCTCGACCCTGCCGCCTTCGCGGACCGCAAGGCGCTGTCGCAGGCGACGTGGCGGGCGGTCGCCGAAGGTGCGGCGACGCTGCGGCAGAACCGCGCCGCCCGGCCGCTCACCGCCGCGCCGCAGGCGGACGCAGCCGCCGGCGACGCGACGCCGGCTTTCGCATGAGCCTGTCGCGGCGCGCGTGTTGACACGGCGCCGGCAATTCCGGCCAGATGAGCCGGTTCCGTATGGGGGGAAAACCGCGCAGTTGCGCTTGACCCGGCCGTCCTTGCCGATACTTCCTTCGCCCGCCTGTGCCGGGATGGTCCGGTATGGCAGGGCGGAGCACGGAATTTGATGCAGGCAGGCCAGGACGTCAGCGCCGGGGACAGCCCCGTTTCCTCACTTTTGCGCGAATCCCGGACCACCAAGTCGCTGCACGTCATCACCTGGGGCTGCCAGATGAACGTGTACGACAGCGCGCGCATGGCCGACGTGCTGGCGCCGCTGGGCTACGCGCCGGTGGCCGCGCCCGAGGGCGCCGACATGGTGATCCTCAACACCTGCCATATCCGCGACAAGGCGGCCGAGAAGGTGTTTTCCGAACTCGGCCGGCTGCGCGTGCTGAAGCAGGCGCGGGCGGCGGCGGGCGGGCGCATGATGCTGGCGGTGGCCGGCTGCGTGGCGCAGGCCGAGGGCGCCGAGATCCTGGCGCGCGCGCCCTTCGTCGACATCGTGCTCGGCCCGCAGACCTATCACCGCCTGCCCGAGATGGTGGCCCGCGCCGCGCGGGCCGCCGGCGCGGTGATCGACACCGAGTTCCCGGCCGAGGACAAGTTCGACCACCTGCCCGACGCCGCGCGGCGCCGGCAGGCGTCCGGTCGGCTTCCTGACCATCCAGGAAGGCTGCGACAAGTTCTGCTCGTTCTGCGTGGTGCCCTACACGCGCGGCGCGGAAGCCAGCCGCCCGGCCGCCGCCGTGCTGGCGGAGGCGCGCCGCATGGTCGCGCTGGGCGCGCGGGAGATCGTGCTGCTGGGCCAGAACGTGAATGCCTGGCACGGCGAGGCGCCCGACGGCGGCACATGGTCGCTGGCGCGGCTGCTGCGCGGCGCTGGCCGAGATCCCCGGCGTCGCGCGGCTGCGCTACACCACCTCCCATCCGCGCGACATGGACGACGAGCTGATCGCGGCGCATGGCGACGTGCCGGCGCTGATGCCGTTCCTGCATCTGCCGGTGCAGTCCGGGTCCGACCGCATGCTGGCGGCGATGAACCGGCGGCACAACGCCGACGACTACCTGCCGACTGGTCGACCGGCTGCGCGCGGCGCGGCCCGACATCGCGCTGTCCATCGACTTCATCGTCGGCCATCCGGGCGAGACCGAGGCCGATTTCGCGGCGACGCTGGCGCTGATCGCGCGATGTCGGCTTCGCCCAGGCTACAGCTTCAAGTATTCGCCACGGCCCGGCACGCCGGCCGCCGGCGACGACCGACCAGGTGCCGGAGGCGGAAAAGGATCGCCGCCTGCAGGCATTGCAGGCGCTGCTGCGCGAGCAGCAGGCCGCGCTTCAACGCCGCCTGCGTCGGGCGCACGATGGCCGTGCTGTTCACCGGCCCCGGCCGCCATCCCGGCCAGATCGCCGGGCGCTCGCCGTACCTGCAGCCGGTGCACCTGTCCGGGCCTGCACGTCTGATCGGCACCGTCGCACCGGTGCGGATCGCCGCCGCGCACACCAATTCCCTCTCCGCAACCCTGCTGCCATGGGAGTATGCCGCCGCTTGACCCACATCTCCGCTGACCCTGCTGCCGTAACGCCCCCGTCGGGGACACCGGGCAAGGCCGTCACCCTGCAATTCAACGACAACACGCTGCTGCCGCTGCTGCTCGGCGACCACGACCGGCATCTGGTGCGCATCGAGCAGGCGCTGGGCGTGCGCCTGTCGTGCCGCGGCAACCGGGTCGCGATCGCCGGCGAGCCGGCCCGCGTGGACGCGGCGCAGACCGCGCTGCAGGGGCTGTGGCGAAGGCTGGAACGCGGCGAGAGCGTCGGGCAAGCCGAGGTGGAGGCGGCGATCCGGCTGGCCGATACCGAAGCCGATCCGCGGCTGCCGCTGTCCGACCTGCCGGCGATCCGCACCCGGCGCGGCGCGGTCGGCGCCGCGCAGCCCGGCGGCCAGGCCGCCTACATGGAGGCGCTGGCGGCGCACGAGATGGTGTTCGGCATCGGCCCGGCCGGCACCGGCAAGACCTATCTCGCGGTCGCCCAGGCGGTGGCGATGCTGCAGGCCGGCAAGGTGGACCGCATCGTGCTGTCGCGCCCGGCGGTCGAGGCGGGCGAGCGGCTGGGCTTCCTGCCCGGCGACATGAAGGAGAAGGTCGATCCCTATCTGCGCCCGCTGTACGACGCGCTGCACGACATGATGCCGGGCGATCAGGTGATGCGCCGGCTGGGCAACGGCGAGATCGAGGTGGCGCCGCTGGCGTTCATGCGCGGCCGCACGCTGGCGCACGCCTTCGTCATCCTGGACGAGGCGCAGAACACCACGCCGGTGCAGATGAAGATGTTCCTCACCCGCATGGGCGAGGGCACCCGGATGGTGATCACCGGCGACCTGACGCCAGATCGACCTGCCGCCGGGCACGCGCTCCGGCCTGCGCGACGCGCTGGACACGCTGGAAGGGGTGCCGGGCATCGCTGTCGTGCGCTTCGACAAGCGCGACGTGGTGCGCCACCCGCTGGTGGCGCGCATCGTCGATGCCTACGACCAGCGCGAGGCTGCGGTGAGCGACAAGCGGCGGGACGGCGCGCGCCGCGGCCGGGCGGTCGTCGAGGTGGACGCGAGGCCGCCGGGTCTGCTCGGATCGAGTGATGGACCCGTCGGCAAGTAGCCGCCCCGCGCGAGCGGGGTTCCGGGCGCCGATCAGCGTCATCATCGCCGAGCCGGCCTGGCGCCGGCTCGTGCCGCGGGCCGATGTGCTGGCCAGCCGCGCCGCCCGCGCCGCCGGCGGCCGCCGCCACGGTCGTCCTGGCGGCCGACCGCGCCGTGCGGCGCCTGAACGCGCGCCATCGCGGCCGCAACAAGCCGACCAACGTGCTGACCTACGATCCGCCGGCGCCCGGGCTGCCGGGGGAGATCATCCTGGCGCTCGGCACGGTCCGGCGGGAGGCGGCCAGCGCCGGCCGCCGCCCGGCGCACCATCTGGCGCATCTGGTGGTGCATGGCGCGCTGCATCTGGCCGGCCACGACCACCACCACGCCGGCGAGGCGCGGCGGATGGAGATGGCCGAGACGCGCATCCTGCACCGGCTGCGCGTCCCGAACCCGTGGCGGCGCGCATGAGCGGCGGGCTAGGCCGCCCCGGGCTGGCATCGCGGCTGCGCGGGCTGCTGCGGCCTGCGCGCGCCGGAGCACAGCGTGCGCGAGCACATCGCCGAGCTGGTGCAGGAGGCCGCCGACGCGCCGCAGACGCCGGGCGTGATGGAGGAACTGGACCGCCAGGAGCGGGTGCTGATCGCCAACGTCCTGCGGCTGCGCGGCACCACCGCCGACGACGTCATGGTGCCGCGCGCCGACATCGTCGCGATCCAGGCCGACCTGACGCTGGAGGCGGCGCTGCAGGCGATCCGCGCCGAGGGCCATTCCCGCCTGCCGGTCTATCGCGAGCAACTGGACGACATCCTGGGCATGGTCCACATCAAGGACGTGTTCGCCTATGTCGGCAGCCCCGAGACGTTCTCGCTGCGAGGCGATCCTGCGCCGGCCGCTGATGGTGGCGCCGCAGATCCCGGTGCTCGACCTGCTGCTGCAGATGCGCCAGGCGCGCATGCACCTGGCGCTGGTGGTGGACGAATACGGCGGCATCGACGGGCTGGTGACGATCGAGGACCTGGTCGAGACCATCATCGGCGACATCGCCGACGAGCACGACGAGGTCGAGGGCCCGATGGTGACCGAACGGCCGACGGCACGCTGGACATCGACGCCCGCCTGCCGGTCGAGGACTTCGAGGCACGGCTGGGCCAGGTGCTGACCGAGGACGAGCGCGAGGCCGACATCGACACGGTGGGCGGGCTGGTGTTCACGCTGGCCGGCCGCGTGCCGGCGCGCGGGCGAGGTGATCAGCCATCCCTCGGGCATCGAGTTCCGCGTGCTGGACAGCGATCCCCGCCATATCCGGCGCCTGCGCGTCCGCTTGCCCAACGCGGCGAAGGATGCCGCGAAGGACGAGGCATCCCGGGCGGCCGCGGCGACGAACCGGGCATCGGCGCCTGCCGCGCCGTCTGATGCTCCCGCTGCAGACGGGTTGACCGATGCCGGGCCGGCCGAGGACGGAATTGCCAAGGGCGGGCCGCCCCACCCTGGCGACGGCACAACGGACCGGACCGGCTCCACGGACGCCGAAGCCGCCGCCGCGTAGCGGCGGTCAGTGCAGCAGGCGGGGCGCCTCGTCGAACACCGCGCAGGCGAGGTTCACCAGATCATGCGCGGTGCTGGTGTAGCCGGCGCGCTCGGCCTCCTGCGCCAGGGCGATAAGGCGGTCGGACATGACCAGCTTGCTGATCGGTCCCTGATCCTCGTGCAAGTCTTGGCGATTGTACATCCGAGTTCCCTTTCATGACCCTGATCAGGGCCGATCATGACCCTGATCAGGGCCGAGGCCTTGGGTGCCACCAAGGATCAGCAGCGACACCCGCCTGTGCGACCCGTCGAAGGCAGGAACAGAATGGGATCGAGTAGTTAATCGAAGGTTAACGCGGAGAACGGATGGCGGCTTCCTTACTCACTATTCAGTGAGGATTAGAGGGTTTCCGGTTCGGAGCCGGATCCCTCCGGAGGCGCATCAGGGGAATCCCCGGCGGCCGCGCCATCCGCTCCCCCGGGCTCGAATGCGCGCAGCGCGAACACGCGCAGTGCGGACGCGAGCGGCTGCAGCGGTTCGCGCACCCCATCGGCCGCGGACACCAGGGCCGAGAGCGTCTGTCCGCGCTCGGCCGCTATCCGCGTCAGTGCCGACCAGAATTCCGGCTCCAGCGCGACTGAGGTTCGATGCCCGGCCAGCGAGAAGCTGCGCTTGATGAGCCGGCTCAGGCGCCGTCTCCCACCGGGATATTGATGCCGTCCGTCATTCCGGCCAAGCGGCCAGTCCTGCTGCGGGTGTCGATCCGTGCCATGTCCTGCTCTCAGCCTGCCGGCCCGTCGCGCCCGGCCAGTTGCGCCACCGCCCAGGCAGCGGCTTCTGCCACCACCGGGTCGGGATCGTCGAGCAGACGGGCGGCTGGGCCGATCAGGCCCGGGTCGCGCGCATTGCCCATCGCAATCAACACATTGCGGACGAAGCGGTTCCGTCCGATGCGCTTGACGGGGGAGCCGCTGAACAGCGCGCGGAACGCGGTGTCATCCAGGGCGGCGAGATCGGCCAGGCGCGGGGCCGTCAGATCGGCTCGCGCGCGCAGCGAGGCTTCGCCGCTGGCCGCTGCGAAGCGGTTCCACGGACACACCGCCAGACAGTCGTCGCAACCATAGATCCGGTTGCCCATCGCCGGCCGCAGTGCCGGGGGGATCGGCCCACGATGCTCGATGGTGAGGTAGGAAATGCAGCGCGTCGCATCGAGGCGGTAAGGCGCCGGGAAGGCGTCGGTCGGGCACGCCGCGAGGCACCGCGTGCAGGTGCCGCAGCGGTCGGCATGCGGCGCGTCCGGCTCCAACTCCAGCGATGTATACACTTCGCCGAGAAACAGCCAGGAGCCGTGGGCGCGGGACACGAGATTGGTGTGCTTGCCCTGCCATCCCAGCCCGGCGCGCTGCGCCAGCGGCTTCTCCATGACCGGGGCGGTGTCCACGAACACCTTCACCCCCTTCCCGAACCGTGCCGCGACATATTGCGCCAGATGCTTCAGCCGGCCTTTCACCACCGCGTGATAGTCGCGGTTGCGGGCGTACACCGACACGTTGCCGCGGTCCGAATGCGCCAGGGTCGCCAGCGGATCGCCCTCGGGCGCGTAGGAGAGGCCGAGGGCGATGACGCTGCGCGCCTCCGGCCACAGCGCGGTGGGCTGGCTCCGCTGTTCGGTCCGCTCGGCCAGCCATCCCATGTCGCCGTGCTGGCCGGCGGCCAGGAAATCGACCAGCCGGGCGCGCGCCTCGGGCCCCAGCGCGGCGCGGCAGAAACCCACGGCATCGAACCCCAGGCGCAGCGCCCGGTCGCGGATCAGCGCCTTCGGGTCACGATCGCCCGTCTGGTCACCCCCGGCCACGATAGGGCGCAACGTCCTGGGGTGGGATCCAGGTGCCCTCGGGCGGCGTGCCGGTCTGCCAGAACACGTCGATCGGGATGCCGCCGCGCGGATACCAGTAGCCGCCGATCCGCAGCCAGACCGGATCGAGCAGACCGATCAGCCGATCGGCGATCCGCATGGTGCAGGCCTCGTGGAAGGTGCCCTCGTTGCGGAAGCTGGCCAGGAACAGCTTCAGCGACTTGCTCTCCACGATCCAGTCGCGCGGGACGGTGTCGATCACGATATGCGCGAAGTCGGGCTGGCCGGTCAGCGGGCACAGCGTGGTGAACTCGGGGCAGGTGAAGCGCACCAGGTAGTGCTTGCCGGCGGCGGGGTTCGGCACGCGCTCAAGGACCGCGGCATCCGGGTTTGCCGGGAGCGTCGTGGCTGCGCCGAGTTGCGTCAGCCCGGCGTAGGCGTCCGTGGCGGTCATGTCGCTTCCTTCCAGCCGGCGCGCAGGCCGGCGGCGTGGCTGTCCAGCCGTCCCTCCAGCGATGGCTGCGCGCAGGCCCCGCATCAGCGCCTGATAGTAGGTCAGGTTGTGCCAGGTCAGCAGCATCGGCCCGAGCATTTCCTCGGCGCGGAACAGATGGTGCAGATAGGCGCGGCTGTAGCGCGTGCAGGCCGGGCATGCGCAGCCGGGATCGAGCGGCGCGGCATCGTCGGCGAAGCGGGCGTTGCGCAGGTTGAACGTGCCGCTGGCGGGTGTAGGCGCGCGCGGTGCGTCCCGCCCGGGTCGGGATCACGCAGTCGAACATGTCGATGCCCGCGCGCCACCGCGCCGATCAGGTCGTCGGGCGTGCCCACGCCCATCAGGTAGCGCGGCGCGTCCGGCGGCAGATGCGGCACGGTGGCGTCGAGCGTGTCGAACATCGTCGCCTGGCCCTCGCCCACCGCGAGGCCGCCGATCGCGTAGCCGTCGAAGCCGATGCCGCGCAGCGCCTCGGCCGAGCGGCGCGCGAAGCCCGGCATAGACGCTGCCCTGCACGATGCCGAACAGCGCGTAGCCCGGCCGTTCCACGAATGCCGCGCTTCGACAGCGCCGCCCAGCGCATCGACAGCTCCATCGATGCACGCGCCTGCTCCTCGGTCGCCGGAAACGGGGTGCACTCGTCGAGCGCCATGGTGATCGTGGCATCCAGGCTGTGCTGGATCGCGATCGAGCGCTCCGGCGTCAGCCGGTGCGCGGCTGCCGTCGAGATGCGACTGGAACGTGACCCCCTCGGCGTCGAGCTTGCGCAGCTTGGCCAGCGACATCACCTGGAAGCCGCCGGAATCGGTCAGGATCGGGCCGGGCCAGTCCATGAAGCGGTGCAGGCCGCCCAGCCGCGCGATCCGCTCCGCCCCCGGCCGCAGCATCAGGTGGTAGGTATTGCCGAGCACGATGGCGGCGCCGGTCGCGCGCACCGCGTCCGCCGTCATCGCCTTGACCGTGCCGGCGGTGCCGACCGGCATGAACGCCGGCGTCTCCACGTCGCCGTGCGCGGTGTGCAGCACGCCGGCGCGCGCGGCGCCGTCCCGCGCGGTCACGCTGTGCCCGAACCGGCGTCATGCCGCGCGCTCCAGCAGGCAGGCATCGCCGTAGGAGTAGAAGCGGTAGCCGGCGGCGATGGCATGGGCATAGGCGGCACGCATGCGCGCGGTGCCGGCGAAGGCGCAGACCAGCATGAACAGCGTCGAGCGCGGCAGATGGAAGTTGGTCAGCAGCACATCGACCGTGCGGAAGCGGTAGCCGGGCAGGATGAAAAGGTCGGTCTCGCCGGCGAACGGCTGACGCGCCGTCCGCGCGGCGGTCTCCAGCAGCGCGCAGGCTGGTGGTGCCGACCGCAACGACCCGCCCGCCGGCGGCGCGTGCCGCCGCGATGGCATCGGCGGTTTCGGCCGTAACCGTCGCCGCGTTCGGCGTGCATGCGGTGTGTGCGACAGATCCTCGACGCGCACCGGCAGGAACGTGCCCGCGCCGACATGCAGCGTCACCGTGGCGTGCGCAACGCCACGTGCCGCGAGTGCGGCCAGCAGTGCGGGCGTGAAATGCAGCCCCGCCGTCGGCGCGGCCACCGCCCCGTCCGCCCGCGCGAACATCGTCTGGTAATCCGCAGCATCGTCGCCGGCCGGGACCGTCAGGCCGGTCGATATAGGGCGGCAGCGCCAACGCCCCGTCGCTGCGCAGCGCGGCCGACAGGGCCGGCCCGTCGCGGTCGAACCGGAGCGCCAGGCCGCCGTCGTCGTGCGCGCTCGATCACCGTGGCAACGAGTTCGCTGGCGCCTTCGAAATCCAGCCGGTCGCCCGGCCGCAGGCGCCGCGCGTTGCGCGCCAGCGCGTGCCACGTGCCGTCCGGCAGCGGGCGGTCCAGCGTGATGCCGATGCGCGCCGCGCCGCGCCGTGCGGCAAGCTGGGCAGGGATCACCCGCGTATCGTTGGCGACCAGCATATCGCCCGGCCGCAGCAGCCCCGGCAGATCGCGCACCAGATGATCCGCCAGCCGCTCGCCGCCACATGCAGCAGCCGCGCCGCATCCCGCGGCCGAGCCGGCTGTTGCGCGATGCGTCGCGGCGGCAGGGCGAAATCGAAATCGGACAGGCGCATCGCGACAGCCCCCCACCCCAGCCCTCCCCACAAGGGGGAGAGAGAAGGGAGCCTGTTGCCCGGTGGCTGAAAGGGCGCATTTAGGCAGCCTCGTTGCCGCGCTCCTGTCGACCCGACAGGATTAGGGAAACCTGACAGTGGAGAGGGCAGAGCGAGATGTTCAATGGTGAACTGAAACGGCGCGTCAGCGCACTTGAGGAACAGCTTGTCCTAACAACTGAGATAACGAAAGGTACGGCCGAAATGATCGCTGTTCTGAATATGTCCCTCCAAAAAGAGCGAGGAAAAAATGAGATGCTGACCTTCGCCTGCCGCAGTTTCCTCCATGCGTACGGTAATGGAACAACACGTGGCGCGCTGTTCCGGCAGATGGGCGAATACCTGGAGTTGCATTTAACGGCGCAACCCGACGAACCCGTGCCGGACCCGATGTTCTGTATAGGGATGAGGCTTGTGCTGAACCAACTGCGAACCGCCCCCGACAGGGGCGGGCGGGCGGCGCAATGACGAAAGGCGTCTGCTCGTCTTCTTCCTGCCCCTCGACGGGGGAAGGCGGGGTCGCTGTGCAGCCGCACGAACCTTACCGCGACAGATAGGAAGCAATCTCCACCAGGTTGCCGTCCGGGTCGCGGCAATAGACCGAGCTGATCGGCCCCAGCGCGCCGGTGCGCGTCCACCGGGCCGGCCAGGATCGCCACGCCGCAATCATGCAGATGGGCCACCACCTCCTCCGGCCCGACGGCGGAGATGAAGCACATGTCGCCGGCCCCCGGGTCGGCGTTGACGCCGGTGGCCCAGCTGCCGCAGGTCGGCATCGGCCGGCCGGAGATTGATCTTCTGGCCGCCGAATTTCAGCGCGGTGCGCAGGTCGGCGCCGAAATCCTCGCGCTCCATGCCCAGCACGCGCTGATACCAGGACGCGGTGATCTCCACGTCCTGCACGTTCAGCACGATGTGGTCCAGCCGGTCGACGGTGAAGCGCATTCAGTCCAGTCCGTCGTAGAAATCGTTGCCCTTGTCGTCGATCACGATGAACGCGGGGAAATTCTCCACCTCGATCCGCCAGACCGCTTCCATGCCGAGCTCGGGATATTCCAGCACCTCGACCTTGCGGATGCAGTCCTGCGCCAGCCGCGCCGCCGGGCCGCCGACGCTGCCCAGATAGAAGCCGCCGTTCGCCTGGCAGGCATCCCTCACCGCCCGCGAGCGGTTGCCCTTCGCCAGCATCACCAGCGAGCCGCCGGCCGCCTGGAACTCGGCGACATAGCTGTCCATGCGTCCCGCCGTGGTCGGGCCGAAGCTGCCGGTGGCATAGCCCGCCGGCGTCTTGGCGGGGCCGGCGTAATAGACCGGATGGTCCTTGATGTAGTCGGGCAGGCCCTCGCCGCGGTCCAGCCGCTCCTTCAGCTTGGCATGGGCGATGTCGCGCGCCACCACCATGGTGCCGGTCAGCATCAGCCGCGTCTTCACCGGATATGCCGACAGCTGCGCGCGGATCTCGGCCATCGGCCGGTTCAGGTCGACCGCGCACCGCCTCGCCGCCCAGATGCTCGTCGGTCGTCTCGGGCAGGTACTTCGCCGGGTCGGTTTCCAGCTGCTCCAGGAACACGCCCTCCGGCGTGATCTTCGCCAGGATCTGCCGGTCGGCGCTGCAGGAGACGCCGATGCCGACCGGCAGCGACGCGCCGTGCCGCGGCAGGCGGATCACCCGCACGTCGTGGCAGAAATACTTGCCGCCGAACTGCGCGCCGATGCCGATGCGGCGCGACAGCTCCAGCACCTTCTGCTCCATCTCCAGGTCGCGGAACGCGTGCCCGGCCTTGCTGCCGGTGGTCGGCAGCGTATCCAGCCAGCGCGTCGAGGCCAGCTTGACCGTCTTCAGCGTGGTCTCCGCCGAGGTGCCGCCGATGACGATCGCCAGGTGATAGGGCGGGCAGGCCGAGGTGCCGAGCGTCTTCATCTTCGTCTCGAGGAAGCCCAGCAGCTTCTCCGGGCGTCAGGATCGCGCGGGTTTCCTGGAACAGGAAGCGTCTTGTTGGCCGAGCCGCCGCCCTTGGCGACGAACATCAGGTGGAACTCGTCGGCGTGGTGCTCGCCGGGGGCCGCCATGATGTCGAACTGCACCGGCAGGTTGTTGCCGGTGTTCACCTCCTCGAACATCGACAGCGGCGCCATCTGCGAATAGCGCAGGTTGGTTTCGGTGTAGGTGCGGTGGACGCCGTAGGCCAGCGCCTCCTCCTCGTCGCCCTCGACCCAGACGCGCTGGCCCTTCTTGCCGAACACGATCGCGGTGCCGGTGTCCTGGCACATCGGCAGCACGCCGCCGGCGGCGATGTTGGCGTTCTTCAGCAGGTCGAGCGCGACGAACCGGTCGTTGGCCGACGCCTCGGGGTCGTCGAGGATGGCGCGCAGCTGCGCCAGATGGCCGGGCCGCAGCAGGTGCGACACGTCGTGGAACGCCTGGAAGGCCAGTTCGGTCAGCGCCTCGGGCGCGATGCGCAGCACGCGTCCGCCCGTCGCAGGTGGCGGTGCGAGACGCCGGCGATCGGCAGCTTGCTGCCACGGCGTCTGGTCCGGGCCCAGCGGGAACATCGGCGCATAGAGGAAAGCCGGACGGCCGCGGCATCGGGGCGTTCATCGGGCGGGTCCTTGGGCAGTCGTCTGTCAGTCCTTCGGCGGCGGTGCGGCGGCGGAAGGCATCGAGGCTGACCACCTGCGGCGCGGCGTCGGCGGCGGCTCGGACGTGGCGCCGGCTCCTGCGTCGTCGGCCGCCGGCTGCGGCTCCGGATCGGCCGACGCGTCCTCGGCCGTCTCGCCGGGCAGCGCGGCCTGGAAGCGCAGGCCGAAGCGCACCTGCGGGTCGGCGAAGGCGGTCACGCGCGGCGAGCGGGATCACCAGCGTCGGCGGCATGCCGCCGAACGACAGGCCGACGCTGAATCAGCCCGGCTTCCTCGTCCATCCTCAGATCCCAGAACTGGTGCTGCAGGACGATGGTCATCTCCTGCGGGTACTGCGCCCGCAGCCGCGGCGGCATGACCACGCCGGGATGGTCGGTGCGGAAGGTGATGTAGAAATGGTGCTCGCCGGGCAGCCCATGCGCCGCGGCGTGGGCGACCGCCCGCGCCACCACATGGCGCAGCGCCGTCCTCGGTCCATTCGTCGTAGGGCAGCAGGCTGTCGGGCCGCTGCGCCCGCATCGTCTTCCATCATGATCTTCCATATCCCGGCGCGAAACAGGCTATCCCATAGCGGGGCCGGCGCCACCTTGGAAGCACGGAGAATACACAGGGGCGTCGCGCCCGGTCGGCGCGCCGGCTTGTGCGGAGGCGGATTCGCGGTGGCGAAGTGGGGGGCTTCTGTTGCCCGGTGCCCCCCGAACCGCGCTTATCGCTTATGCAGCGACAGCGAGCGCCTCATGATTGTCATTGGCACTTGTGATATGGCCCGATAACGGCGGAACCATGCCGAGCAAAAGATAAGTCTTTACCACGCGTGTCGAGCCTGTATCGCCCCCCATGGAATGGTGGAGGCGCCGGGCACTGCCCCCGGGTCCACAACGCTTATTCCACGCACCGTTTATCGCCATAGCTGGCGAACCAGCAGCGGCGATATAGGCGACTTGCAAGCGTAATGTAAGTCCGTGTTTGCCCTACCCGTGTTCGGCACCCGACGGAGTCGCCGATGCCGCTCACCCCGGCCCAGACCGACCGAGATCGCCGCCGCCCGCGCCGCCAGCGCAGAGACGCGCCGCCCGACCGTGCCGGCGCTGGAGGCCCTGCTGTTCCAGGCGCTGCCGGTGCTGGACCACGGCTTCGTCCGGGTGATCGATTACATGGGCGACGACGCCGCCATCGTGCAGGCGGCGCGCGTCTCCTATGGCCGGGGCACCAGGCGGGTGTCGCGAGGATGCCGGGCTGATCCGCTACCTGATGCGCCACCGCCACAGCACGCCGTTCGAGATGTGCGAGATCAAATACCACGTGAAGCTGCCGATCTTCGTGGCGCGCCAGTGGATCCGGCACCGCACCGCGAACGTGAACGAATACTCGGCCCGCTACTCCATCCTCGACCGCGAATTCTACATCCCGGCAGCCGAGCACCTGGCCGCGCAATCCGCCGACAACCGGCAGGGGCGGGGCGCCGTGCTGCAGGGCGCGGAGGCGTCGCACGTCCTCGATCTGCTGCGGCAGGACGCCACGCGCAGCTACGATCATTATGCCGAGATGCTGAACGAGGATCGAGGCCGACCCGGCCCGGCAGGGGCTGGCGCGGGAACTCGCCCGGATGAACCTGACGCTGAACACCTACACCCAGTGGTACTGGAAGTCGGACCTGCACAACCTTTTCCATTTCCTGTCGCTGCGGGCCGACCCGCATGCCCAGTACGAGATCCGCGCCTATGCCGAGGCGATGCTGGCCACCGTCGAGGCCTGGGTGCCGGCTGCCTTCGCCGCGTTCCGCGACTACCGGCTGGGGGCGGCGACGTTCTCGGCGGGGATGCTGGCGGCGCTGCGCCGGATGCTGGACGGGGAGGCGGTGCGCCAGCCCGAAAGCGGGCTGAACAAGCGGGAATGGGCCGAGATGATGGCGGCCCTGGGCAGGCCCGCCTGACCGGGATGCCGCTGCACTCCCCCGGATCGATCATCGCCATGCGGACGAGCGCGCCCGGCGGTCCCGGCGCATGGTCCGGACGAAACGGATTTCGGCACCCCGGCAATCATCGGCCTTGCATCGGGGTTTGCAATCGAAGCATCGTCCTCACTTGATTTAGTGATTCGTTCTTTTCATGCGGCGTAGAGCGCACCGCAGAGTGCGCGCCGGCGACAAGAAGATCAGGGGGAGGGGTCGAGACGATGCCGTCGTTGCTGCACCGCAGTCGAACGGTTGCCGGACCGGGCTTCAGCCGGTGGATGGTCCCGCCGGCCGCACTGTGCATCCATCTTTGCATCGGCCAAGTTTATGCGCTGAGCGTGTTCAACCTGCCGATGACGCGGCTGATCGGCATCACCCATTCCGCACCGGGCGACTGGAAACTGACCGGGCTGGGCTGGATCTTCAGCATCGCCATCGTCTGCCTCGGCCTGTCAGCGGCCCTGATGGGACGCTGGGTGGAGGAAGGCGGCCCACGCCGGGCGATGGTCGCGGCCGGCCTGTGCTTCGGCGGCGGCTTCCTGGTCGCCGCCCTCGGCGTTTCGATGCACCGCCTATGGGTGGTCTATCTGGGCTACGGCGTGTTCGGAGGGATCGGGCTCGGCCTCGGCTACATTTCGCCCGTATCGACGCTGATCAAGTGGTTTCCGGACCGTCCGGGCATGGCGACCGGCATGGCGATCATGGGCTTCGGAGGCGGCGCCTTCATCGCCTCCCCGCTCTCGGTCTGGTTGATGAAGACCTTCTCCACGCCAACCCATGTCGGCGTCGCCGAGGCCTTCGTCGTCATGGGCGTGGTCTATCTCGTGTTCATGCTGGTGGGAGCGGCGATCGTGCGCGTGCCGGCAGCCGGCTGGCAGCCGGCCGGCTATGTACCGCCCGTGATGCCGAAGAAGCTGGTCACGCAGGACGATGTCTATGTCTACGACGCGCTGAAGACGCCGCAGTTCTGGCTGATCTGGTGGGTGCTGTGCCTGAACGTCACCGCCGGAATCGGCGTGCTCGGCCAGGCCTCGGCGATGAGCCAGCAAATGTTCCCCGGCCGCGTCACGCCGGTGGCCGCGGCCGGCTTCGTCGGGCTGATGAGCCTGTTCAACATGGGCGGGCGCTTCTTCTGGGCCTCGATCTCCGACATCGTCGGCCGCAAGAACACCTATTTCGCCTTCTTCGTGCTGGGCACGGTGCTGTATGCGCTGGTGCCGAGCACCGGGCAGGGCGGCAACCTGACGCTGTTCATCCTGTGCTTCCTGGTCATCATCAGCATGTACGGCGGCGGCTTCGCCACCGTGCCGGCCTATCTCAAGGACATGTTCGGCACGCGCTATGTCGGTGCGATCCACGGCTGGCTGATCACCGCCTGGTCGGCGGCCGGCGTGTTCGGCCCGGTGCTGGTCAACTACATCCGGCAATACGAGATCGACCACGGCGTGCCAGAGGCGCAATCCTACAACATCACGATGTACATCATGGCGGCGCTGCTGGTCGTCGGCTTCGGCTGCAACTTCATGATCCGGGCGGTGCACGAACGGCACTACATGAAAGAGGAACTGCTGGACGACGTGGGCGTGGCATGAGGAGACCGCGATGACGGACCCGACGCAACGCGAAGCGACGACGACGTTTCACCTTGTTCTGGCCTGGGGCTTCGTGGGCATCCCGCTCGCCTGGGGCGTGATCGAGACGATCCGCAACGCCCTGGCCCTGTTTCGATAGGGGGGCATCCGGCGTGGCGTAATGCCACGCCGGACACGATCGGATCAGACCCAGCTGCACATGTAGAAACGCGGCAGCTCGTCAGGGAACGGCGTGAATTTGAGGTTCTTGTCGAACGCGTACTGCGTCACCGAGGTGAACATCGACAGCCAGTAGGCCTGTTCGGTGATCCGCTTGATCGCCGCGGTGTAATGCTTCTCCCGCGTCGCCGGGTCCATCGACAGGCCGCCCTGCTTGACGTCCTCGATCACCTGCGGGTCGCGCGCATAGTCGTTCGGCCCACCGGCGAAGAAATACGGCAGGATCGCCGCCACGTCGTTGATCGAGTAGCTGCCCCAGGTGCCGAAATTCATCGGCGTCTCACCCGCCATCACCTTCTGCACCTCGGCGCCGACCTGAAGCTGCTGGATGTCGGCATTGATGCCGATGACCTTCAGGTAGTTCTGCACCGCCGCGCCGAAGGACGACAGCATGTAGGTGACCAGCGTGGTTGAAAACCCGTTCGGAAACCCGGCTTCCGTCAGCAGCTGCTTTGCCTTCTTCGGATCGTAGTCGTAGGCCACCGCGGCCGATGCGTTGCAGCCGAACTGAGTCGGATAGCAGGGCGCGTCGATCGGATGCGAATCGCCCTGCATCAGATCATGCGCGATGGCTTTGCGGTCGACCGCGTGGCAGATCGCCTGCCGCACCTTCTGGTTGGTCAGCGGATTGCCCTTGCCGGTGCGGCCCGCCGCGTCGAACTGCATGTAGCCGATCCGCATCGAGCCCGCGCGGATCGCCGTCTTGCCAGGCAGCGACTTCAGATTGTCGAACTGGTCGGGGTTGTACTGCCATATCCAGTCGGCCTGGCCGCTGATGAAGGCGGTCAACTCGCCGGCGGCATCCAGCACCTCGTTGATCTTCAGATACTTGATTGCGGGGCGGCCCTTCGGGCTGTCCTTGTAGTAGTCCTCGAACCGCTCGAAATCGATCGCGCTGGAGCCGTTGACGCGGGTGATCTTGTACGGCCCGGTGCCGACCGGCTTCTGCGAGTACATCTCCGGCCCCACCTTCTCCCGGTAGGCCTTCGGGTAGATCGGCAGCGCCATGGCGAAGTATTCGAGTGCCGCGGGGAAGATCGCCTTCAGCTTGATCCGGACCTTCAGGTCGCCGAGCTTCTCGGCGCTGGCGATCCAGGCGAAGTTGCTGGGCACCGAGACCTTCGGATCGTTCATGATCGTGGTGAAGGTATAGACCACGTCGTCGGCGCTGAACGGATCGCCATTGTGGAACTTCACGCCGGGCCGCAGCGTGAAGTCGATCGTCGTCGGGTCGGGAAATTCCCATGCGGTGGCCAGCGCCGGCACGATCTTGAAGTTGGTCGGATCGCGATAGACCAGCATGTCCCATGCCTCGTGCGACACGATGATGCCTGTGCGCAGGCTGTTGCGGTACGGATCGACGTCGGGCACCGCATCGCGCCAGGTGACGCGCAGCGTATCGGCCGATTTCTGCGCATAGGCGGTCTGGCCGAGCATCGCGCCGGCCGCGACCGTGCCGAGGAAAGTCCGACGTCTCATCAAAGTCTCCTGTATTCGCGTTGGATGAAGCCTAGGCCGGCACGAGATGGCATTCCACCGCCCGCCGCGCCGGTGGGTCGGTGCGGCAACGCGGGATCGCCACCGGGCAGCGCGTGTGGAAGCGGCAACCCGGCGGAATATGCGCCGGATCGGGGTAGTCGTCGCCCAGCGACACGTCGGGCAGTCCCAGACCCGGCTCCGGCGTCAGCACCGACGCCAGCAGCGCCTTGGTATAGGGATGGCGCGGTGCCGCAAACACGGCGTCGGCATCGCCATGTTCCACGATGCGACCAAGATACATCACCGCGATCTCGTCGGCGACGTGCTCGACCACCGCCAGGTTGTGGCTGATGAACACCAGCGTCAGATCGAGTGCGGCGCGCAGGTCGGCGAGCAGATTGAGGATCTGCGCCTGCACCGACACATCCAGCGCCGAGGTGGGTTCGTCGCAGATAAGGATGCGCGGTTGCACCACCAGCGCGCGCGCGATTGCGACACGCTGGCGCTGGCCGCCCGACAGTTGCGCGGGAAAGCGCGTTGCCATGTCGGGGCCCAGCCCGACCTGCGTCAGCATCGCGGCGACGCGATCCCGCCGTTCGGCGCGACCGACATCGCCGGCGGCGATCAGCGGCAGAGCGACGATGTCCTGCACCCGTCGGCGCGGGTTGAGCGAGCTCATCGGGTCCTGGAACACCGGCTGGATGAGCCGCGCGCGTTCGCGGCGGTCCATTGCCGCCAGCGAGCGGCCGTCGATCCGCACGCTGCCGGCGGACGGCGCCAGCAGACCCAGCATGATGCGCGCCAGAGTCGATTTGCCGCAGCCCGACTCCCCGACGATCGCCAGCGCGCGGCCGGCCTTCAGCGACAGCGATATGTCGTCCACCGCCACCACGCGACGCGGCGCGGCGATGGTGCCGCCGGCCTGCTCGAAGGTCCGCGTCAGGCCGCTCGCCTCGATCGCAACCGTCATGCGGCGGCACTTTGCCACAGCGGGTCGAGGCGGCAGCGATAGCCGTGCGCGGGCCCGGCGCTACGCAGCGGCGCCGCCTCGGCGCAGGCGGGCACGGCGTAGTCGCAGCGGTCGCGGAAGGCGCAGCCGACGAAACCCGGCGCGATGTGCGGCACGGTGCCGCGGATGCTGCCCAGCCGGTCGCCACGCTTCACCTTGCCCGGCACCGGGATCGAGCCGAGCAGCCCGCGCGTGTAGGGATGCGTGGGGTGCGCAAACAGGTCGGCGGCAGGCGCCTGCTCGACGATCTCGCCCGCGTACATCACCGACACCTGGTGCGCGACGCGCGCCACCACGCCAAGGTCGTGGGTGATGAGCAGCACCGCGAGCCCCAGGTCGCGCTGCAGCGTGGCCAGCAGCCGCAGTATCTGCGCCTGCACCGTCACGTCCAGCGCCGTCGTCGGCTCGTCGGCGATCAGCAGCTTGGGTTCGCACAGCAGCGCCATGGCGATCATCACGCGCTGGCGCAGCCCGCCCGAAAGCTGATGCGGGAACTGGCCGAGCCGCATCGAGGCGGCACTGATGCCGACCCGCGCCAGCATCGCCGCGGCACGTTCCACCGCCTCGGCCTGCCGCAGGCCGCGATGCCGGCGCAGCACCTCGGTCATCTGCGAGCCGATGGTGTAGGCCGGGTTCAGGCTGGTCATCGGCTCCTGGAAAATCATCGCCATGCGGTCGCCGCGCAGCTTCGCCATCGCGCGCTCGCCCAGCGGTTCGATATGCGAGCCGTCAAACAGAATGTGCTCGGCGGCGCGCGTCGCACCGCGCGGCAGCAGGCCCATCACCGCCAGGGCCGACAGCGACTTGCCGCTGCCCGACTCGCCCACCAGGCAGTGCGTCTGCCCCTGCTCGACCCGCAAGGCGATGCCGCGCACCGCGTGCAGACTGGGGAAGCGCACATGCAGCCCGGCAATGTCGAGCACGGTGCTCATCGCTCGGTCTCGGCGCCCAGCGCGTCGCGCAACCCATCGCCCAGCAGGTTGATGCCCAACACCAGGATCAGCAGGGCGATGCCGGGGATCTCGATCACCCACGGCTTGAAGAACATGTAGTCCTTGGCCTCGGAGATCATCAGTCCCCAGGATGGCAGCGGCGGCGGGACGCCCAGGCCCAGGAACGACAGCGCGGCCTCGAGCAGGATGGCGATGGCCATGTCGATGGTGGCGATGACGATCAGGTGGTGCGTGATGTTGGGCAGGATCTCGCGCAGGATGATCCACGAGCGGGAACATCCCGCGGCCCAGGCGGCGGCGACGTAGTCCAGGCTGGCCACCTGCCGGGTCGCGGCGCGGGAAACCACCGCGAAGCGTTCCCACAGCAGCAGCCCCAGCGTCATCATCACCACCAGCAGCGAGCTGCCGACCATCGACACCACGGTCAGCGCCACCAGGATCAGCGGGATCGCCAGCCGGCAGGACACCACGAACATCACCACGCGGTCGATCCAGCCGCCGTAGTAGCCGCCCAGCATCCCCAGCGTGGTGCCGATGATGCCCGAGACGATGATGGTCGAGACGCCGATCATCATCGAGATCCGCGTCCCCAGGATCAGGCGGGAGAAGTAGTCGCGCCCCAGCTGGTCGGTGCCGAACAAGTGTGCGGACGACCCGCCCGGCAGCCAGGCGGGCGGCACGAACCGGGCCGACAGGTTCTGCGCGAACGGATCGTGCGGTACCGATCAGCGGCGCGATGATGGCGATGATCGCGGCGAGCGCGACGATCACGCCCCCCACGGCAAGCGGCAGGCGGTGCCGCATCAGGCGGTCCGCAGCCGCGGATCGAGCACCGCGTTCAGCAGGTCGGACAGCATGGTCAGCACGACGAACAGCAAAGCGAACAGCAGCACCACCGCCTGGATCACCGGGAAGTCGCCCTTCTGGATCGACTCCCACGCCAGGTAGCCCAGGCCGCGAACGTTGAACACCACCTCGGTCACCACCGACCCGCCGAGGATGAAGCCGAGCTGCACGGCCGAGACGGCGACGATCGGCATCGCGGCGTTGCGCAGCGCGTGCTTGAGCACGATGGAGGCGCGGCTCAGGCCCTTCGCCCGCGCGGTACGCACATAGTCGGCGCGCAGCGCATCGACCATGCCGCCGCGCGTCAGGCGCAGCATCACCGGGATGGCGACGAAGGCCAGCACGAAGGACGGCATGATGTAGCCGGTCCAGTCGTCCACCCCCGAAATCGGCAGCCAGCCCAGGTCCACGCCGAACCAGATTATCAGCATCAATCCCAGCCAGAAGCTGGGGATCGCCTGGCCCGCCAGCGTCAGCATCCCGATGGCGACATCGATCGCCGTGCCCTCGTTCAGTGCTGCGACGATCCCCAACGGCAGCGACACCACGATGGCGATGGCGATCGCCCACAGGCCCAGCGTCAGCGTCACCGGCAGGTGTTCCGCGATCAGCTGGGAGACGGGGGTGTGGAACAGGTAGGAGTCGCCCAGGTCGCCGTGCAGCGCCCGGTCGCCCCAGTCGAGGAACTGCACCGGCAGCGGCCGGTCGAGGCCCAGCTGGTGCTCGATCTTCGCGATCAACTCGGCGGTGGCGTCGGGCCCCGCCAGGTTGATCGCCAAATTCCCGCCGAAGCGGGCAAGCGTGAAGCTGATGATCAGCACGGTCAGGCAGACCAGTGCGGCCAGCAGAATGGAGCGCAGGAGGTAGCGGATCATGGGGGCGGCCGATGCAAGAGCAGCGCCAGCCTAAAAGCCGCGGGGTGGAAAAGCGAAGCGCATTCAACCAGAGTGGCGGCAGCAAATTTCCGGAATAGCCTGCATGCCGCCAACGCCGTCCGCCTGGGTTGCCATCGGGGCCGCGACCACGCCCGGCTTCTCCAAAGACGGCGGGACGATCTTCCACCTGCGCGGCGCGGGTCTGCCGCAGGTCTGGGCGATGGACCGCACCGGCGGCAATGCGCGGGCATTGACCCGCCATGACGAGAAAGTGGGCTTCCTGCGCCGCTCCCCTGCCGACGACCGGCTGATCTGGGGCATCGACGCCGGCGGCGACGAGCGCCAGCAGCTCTGGACCCTGGCACCCGGCGCCGCGCCCGCCGCGCTGACCGATGCGCCCGGTGCGATCCACGATTTCGGCGCCTTCTCCCCGGACGGCAGCCGCATCGCCTACACCGCCAACGACCGCGACGAATGCTGCTTCGATGTGCTGTGCCAGGACCTGGCGACCGGCGCGGTGACCCGCCTCTACGAGACGGCGGGCGGCATTTCCGTATCCGGCTGGAGCAGCACCGCCGACCGGCTGGTGGCGACGGTCGAGCGCAGCAGCAGCGACCAGGCACTGTGGATCATCGAGGCGGCCGGCGGCGCCGCGCGCGCGGTGCCGCACGCCGGCCTCGCCCGCTTCGCCTCGGTGCGCTGGACGAGCGACGGCACGGCGCTGATGGGTCTGACCGACCAGGGCGGCGCCGATTTCATGCGCCTATGCCGCATCGACCCCGATACCGGGGCAGCCGAGCCGGTGTTCGCCCCGGCCGGCCGCGACGTGGAGGCATGGTCGTTGTCGCCCGACGGCGGCGCGCTGCTCGCCACGGTGGAGAACGATCGCGGCTGGTCGGTGCTGCGGGTCGGGCCGCCGGATGCCGACCGGCCAGTGGTCGCGGGGCTGCCGGCGCTGGTCGGCGACCTCGCCTGGGCGCCCGACGGGCGGGCGCTGGCGTTCACCGCGCAAGGTCCAGCCGAACCGCCGGGCATCTGGCTGTGGGACGCGTCCGGCGGACGCGCCGCGCCGGTCTGGCGCCCCGATCCGCACGCCGAGGCGGGGGTGCAGCCCGGCGCGCTGGTCACGCCGGAGCTGGTGTCCTGGACGTCCTTCGACGGCACGCGGATCGAGGGCTGGTTCGCCCGTCCCGGCATGACGCGGCAGGATGCCGGCCATCCCGCGGTCGTCTGGGTGCATGGCGGCCCGGCCTCCCAGACCCGGCCCAACTTGCGGCCCGACATCCAGATGCTGCTGGCGCAGGGCTTCGCGGTGCTGATGCCGAACGTGCGCGGCAGCACCGGCTATGGCCGCGCCTTCATGGAAAGCGACGATTTCGACCGGCGCCCCGACCGCGCTCGCCGATCTGGTTGCGGGCCATGCCTGGCTCGCCGCGCAGCCCGGCATCGATGCCTCGCGCATCGGCATCATGGGGCAGTCCTACGGCGGCTGGATGGTGCTGGCCGCGATCACCCAGCACCCGGAGCTGTGGCGCGCCGCGGTCGACTATTATGGCATCGCCGATTTCGTCACCCTGCTGCGCGATACCGGGCCCTGGCGCCGCGACCACCGCGCGCGCGAATACGGCGTTCCCTGACACGCGATGCGGAGCTTGTTCGCCCGCATCTCGCCGATCCATCATGTCGGGCGCGTCACCGCGCCGCTGCTGGTCTGCCATGGCAACCGCGACCCGCGCGTGCCGATGACCGAGAGCGAGCAGTTCGTCGCGGCGATGGAGCGGCACAGAAGAAGGTGCGCTACGAACGCTTCGACTATGCCGGCCACGGCTTCATCCGGCCCGACCACCGCCGCCGCGTCTGGACGGCGGTGGCCGAGCATTTCGCCACCCATCTGCGCGGAGACGCCTGATGTATCCCACCCCCCGCAGCCATCGCCCGCTGATCATGGGCCGCAACGGCGCGGTCGGCGCCAACCATCCGCTGGCGACGCAGGCGGGGCTGGACACGCTGCGCGCCGGCGGCAACGCGATCGATGCGGCGGTGGCGATCGCGCTGGCGCTCGGGGTGGTCGAGCCGATGATGTCGGGCCTCGGCGGCGACGGGTTCTATCACGTCCACATCGCCGCAGGCGGCGCGGCGCTGGTCTATAACGGCACCGGCCCCGCGCCGCAGGCGGCGACACCGGAGCGCCTTCCCCGACGGCATGGCGGTGCATGGCCCGCTCAGCGTCTCGGTGCCCGGGATCGCTCGCCGGCGCTTGGCGCGATGCACGCGGCGCACGGGCGGCTTGCCTGGGCGACGCTGGCCGGCGCCGGCGATCGAGCATGCGCGGGACGGCTTCGCCGCCACCCACGGCTACCGCCACTTCGCGGCGGAGAACCGGCCGCAGCTGGCTGCCGACCCCCGCAGCCGGGCGGCGTTCCTGGATGCCGGCGGGCCGCCGCCGCTCGCTGGCCTGGTCCGGCAGCCCGACGCTGGCGCGCACGCTGGAGGAGATCGCGGCCGACGGGGCCGGAACGTTCTACCGCGGCGCGCCTCGCGCGCGCGGCTGGCCGCCGGACTGCGAAGCGGCCGGCACGCTGATCATCGGCCGCCGATCTCGCCGCCTGCGAGGCCGAGGTGCAGGCGCCGATCGCCATCACCTATCGCGGCTTTCGAGGTCGCGCCAGACGCCGCCGAACTCCACCGGCTTCACGATGCTGCAGATGCTGCAGCATCGCCGAGCGTTTCGACCTGGCGGCCCTGTCGCCGGTCGAGCGCGATCCATGTGCTGGTCGAGGCGAAGAAGCGCGCCTTCCTCGACCGCGAGCGCTACGGCACCGATCCGCGGTTCGGGGCGGTGCCGCTCGAGCGCCTGCTGTCCGACGCGGATGCCGATCGCCCATGCCGCGGCGATCGTGCTCGATCGCGCCGCCGAGGTGCCGCTGCGCCTGCCGCAGGCGGCGGACGGCGACACCACCTATTTCTGCGTCGTCGATGCCGAGGGCAACGCGGTGTCCGGCATCCAGAGCCTCAATTCCGCCTTCGGCTCGGGCGTGACCGCGGGCGATACCGGCGTTCTGCTGAACAACCGCATGGCCTACTGGCACCTGGCTCCGCGGCCATGCCAACCGGCTGGCGCCCGGCAAGCGCGTGCGCCACACGATGAACGCGCCGATGGTTTTCCGCGACGGGGCGCTGTGGGCGGTGCTGGGCACGCCGGGTGCCGACAATCAGGTGCAGGTGAACCTGCAGGTGCTGACCGCGATGATCGACCTGGGCGCCGACCCGCAGACGCGCTGTGAGCTGCCGCGCTGGAGCAGCAGCCAGCCCGGGCAGGGGGCAAACTGGCCGCACGAGGGCGATGGCAGCACTGACCATCGAGCGGGATGCGGCGAGGAGGTGCTTGCGGGCCTGGCGCGGCTGCGGCCACGCGGCTGAACAGCGGTCGCGCATCTCGAGGGGCCGTGCGCGATGCAGGCGATCCGGGTGATGCCGAACGGCGTGCGGATGGCCGGCTCGGACACCACGGCGCGACGGCTGGGCCGGCGCCTACTGACTTCCGGCCCGGCTGGCCAAGGGGTAATCTTGTCGTCCGAATAGCTGGCGGAGCCGCAACAGGAGCCTTCGATGCCGTTCTACGACTATGCCTGCGCCGCGTGCGGCCCGTTCACCGAATCCCGGCCGATCGCGGCTTTCGCGGATCCCTGCCCGTGTCCGGAGTGCGGCGAGGCGGCACCGCGCACGCTGACCGCGCCTGCGCTGGGCGGCGGCGCGGTCGAGCCGGGCAACGCGGCAAATCCCTTCAAGCGCCATCCGGGCGGCTGCGGCTGCTGCGCGGCACCGTCGCGGCGGGTGGCGACGGCGGTTTCCTGACGCGCCGGAGCCCGCCCTAAACGAACTGCTTGAGCATGTTGATCTGCGGCGTGGTCACGCCGTTCACCGGATCGGTCGCGAAGCCGTAGCTGCCCCACCAGGGGCCGCCGCCCCATTCCTCGGCGCCCTGCCAGACATTGGTGTTCTGCGCCATGTAGGCGAGCATGTTCTGGTTGGCGGTCAGGCTCGCGCTATCGGCGCTGGCGCCGAATTCCGCCAGGAACAGCTTGGCGCCAACGGTTTGCGCCCACTCGGTCACCTCGGTCAGCCGGTCCACGCCGATGTCGGGCGAGACCACCGACGTGCTGTCGCCGCTGCTGTTCGAGTTGAGATACTGGTGGATCTCGTAGGCGAAATTCATCTTCGGATCGACGATGCCGGTCATCGCGGCGGCATTGCCCGATGAAACCCAGGTCTCGCCACCGGTGTAGTCGGTTCCGGGCACCAGAATTTCCTGGTCCGCACCGGCTGCGCGGATTGCCGCGATGGCGTCGTTGGCCGAAGTGACCCATTGCGTCGGCGTCTGCTCGTGGGGCTCGCCCATCAGGCCGAAGATCACGTTCGGGCTGTTCGCGAAGGTGGTTGCAAGCTGCGACCAGACATTGGCGAAGGCCGAGTTCGGTACCGCGGAACTGCCGATCTCGTTGCCGTAGTAGAGGCCGAAATTGTTGAGGTCGAGGTCGACCTTGAGGCCGTCCTGCGCGGCGTAGGTGACGATGTTCTGGATCAGCGAGAGGTAGTTCTGATCCAGCGGACCGTTCATCACCGGCTGCACGCGTTCCCAGTCGAACGGGATGCGGATGATGTTCATGCCCTGCGATGCGTAGTAGTCCATCTCGGCATCGGTCGGCGCGACATAGTCGTAATTCAGCACGCCCGGATAGACATCGGTGCCGAATTCCAGGCCCGAGAGATTGACGCCGACATACTGGAACGTGCCGGGCGGCGACAAGTCCTTCAGTGTCGGCGGCGCCGCGCCTCCGCCGACCACCGTGGTGCTGGTGGCGCCGGTGCTGTAGAGCGGCGTGTAAGTCGGGGTGAACGTCCCGTTGTAGTCGATGCCGGAGACATAGAGGTTGCGGTCACCGGTCGGGCCGCTGGCGTCGTTCAGATAGGTGACGACGACGGTGTGCTGACCGGACCCGAAGGCCCCGTTCAGGGTTATGCCCTGGACGTCCTGATCGGCGTTGGACGCGGTCGCGGTCTGGATGCCGCCGATCTGCTTGCCATCGACCGTAACCGAAAACTCCGCATCGCCCTCGTATGCGTCTTCCGAGACGTAGACGATGAGCGTGTCCGATCCCGATGTAGGGATCGCGACGGGTGCGCCCTGCACCGTGAAGTTCTGCGATCCGTCCGAGAACAGCGAGGCGCTGGCGCCGGCCTGCACCGTGCCGTTGTAGCTGATCGAGTCGACATAGAGGTTGCGGTCGCCGGTGCTGCCGTTGTTGGCGTCGTTGATGAAGCTGACGGTGACGGTGAGCGGCCCGGCGCCCCAGTTGCCGTTGAGTGTGAACGGCTCCTCCTCGCCGAGGTCGCGCAGGGCAGTGACCGTCATGATGCCGCCGACATAGATGCCGTTGACGGCGACGGTGAATTCGGCGTTGCCGTTGTAGGCATCCTCGGCCATGTCGAGGACCAGCGTATCGGCGCCGGGCGTGGTCGGCGGCGTGGTCACGGGCTGCAGCGTGAAGTTCGCCGTTCCGTCCGAGTAGAGCGGCGCGCTGTCGCCGGGTTGCAGAACGCCGTTATAGGCGATCTGGTCAACATACAGGTTGCGGTCGCCCGAGCCGCCGTTGTTGGCATCGTTCAAATAGGTGACGGCCACGGAAACCGGTCCGGTGCCCCAATTCCCGGTGAACGTGAACGGCTCCTCCTGCCCCTGACTGTGCAACGCGGTCGTCGTCATCACGCCGCCGACCTGCCGGCCGTCGATGGCGACGGTGAACGCGGCGTCGCCGTTGTAGGCGTCCTCGGCCATGTACAGCACGACGCTGTCGACCGATGCGCTCAGGGTCGCCGAGCCGTTCGAATAGAGCGGCGCGCTCTGGCCGGTCTGGACCACCCCGTCATAGGTGACGCCATCGACGTACAGGTTGCGGTCGCCGGCGCTGCTGCTGGTGTCGTTGAGGAAAGTGACGACGATGGAAAGCGGCCCAGCGCCCCAATTGCCGCTGAAGGTGAAGGGTTCTTCCTGGCCCAGGGCGTGCGAGGCCGTCGCCGTCATCGTGCCGCCGACCTGCTGGCCATTGATGCTGACGGTGAATTCGGCATCGCCGAGATAGGCGTCCTCGGCCATGTACAGCACCACCGTATCGGCCTGCACGTTGAAGGTCTTCGCCCCATCCGAGAACAGCGCCGCGTACTGGCCCGGCTGCAGGACGCCGTCATAGGCGATCTGATCCACATACAGGTCGCGCGAGCCGGTGCTGCCGCTGGTGTCGTTCAGGTAGTCGACGGAGACGGCAACCGGCCCTGGTCCCCAGTTGCCGTACAGCGTGAAGGGCTGCTCATAGCCGGTCGATTGCAGCGTGGTGGCGGTCATGATGCCGCCGACCTGCTGGCCGTTGACGTCCACCGTGAACTCGGCGTTCCCGAGGTAGTAATCCTCGGACATGTAGAGGGTCAGGGTGTCGGTCGCCTGCACCGGGCCGGGGACCACGAGCGATGTGTCGGACACGGTGACGGGTGTGGTCGTGGTGTCCGATTTCAGCTCGGTCCCGACCGTCGTGACGGTGCCATCATACGTCACCGAATTGACGTAGAGGTCCCGACCGCCGCTGGCGTAGTTGAGGAACTTGATCGCGACGGTGTGCGATCCGGCGCCGAAATCGCCGGTCAGCGTTATGTTCTGCGACTGGCCGTTTGCATGGAGTGCCGTGACGGTCTGCGTGCCGCCGACCTGAACGCCGTCCACCAGCACGACGAACTGCGCATTGCCCTGATAGGCGTTCTCCGCGACGTTGACCGTCAGGGTATTGGTCTTCGCTGGCGGTGCCGCGGCGGTGACCGTCGTCGTCGACGTTGTCGAGACGGTCGCATCCGGCTGCACTGCCGTGCCGTCCAGGCTGACGGAGTCGAGATTGATTTCGCGGGTCGTCGCCGCCGTGCCGCCGGTCGCCGGGTCCACCAGCTTGATCCCGATGACATGCTGGCCCGCGCCGAAATCGCCGGTCACGGTGAAGGCCTGGGTCTGACCGTAGGCCCCGACCGCGGTGACCGTCTGGATGCCGCCGACCTGCACACCGTCGACGGTGATGACGAACTCGGCATTGCCCAGATATGGCTGCTCCGACAGCAGCAGCACCAGGGTGTCGGCGGTCGACGGCTTGACGGTCATGCACGCTCCTCAGGCCGCCCTTCGGCCGACCATCAGAAATGGTGTACCGGCCGGACCGATAACTGAAATCGCGAAAATATCCCGCGAATTACGCTTATGAGTTGAACAGCATAACCGCCAGTTGGATTGGGAGGATGTACTGAGATGTTTTGTCGCGTGATTCGAACGTTACGCGGTATCTCAAATAACGATCCGCATATTTCCGTCAATTCATTAAAAAAATCTCAGCAAAACTGAATTATATATCGTTATTATTGGGCAGTTACCGCCCTATGTTGAACGTCGTGGATTGGTTTGGTTAACGGTTGGGCTGCCCGAACCGTCGCCGCGCATGGCCGGGCAACACCCCGGCCGCTCAGCCGCGCGGCAGTCGCACCACGAAGCGCGCGCCGATGATGTTGCCGAAGATGTCGCGCCGGTTCTCGGCCGCGATCCGCCCGCGCAGCGCCTCGACGATCTGCCGGCTGATCGACAGCCCGAGCCCGGAATGCTGGCCGAAATGCTCGCCCTTCGGCCGCTCGGAATAGAAGCGGTCGAACACGTGCTCCAGCTTGGCCTCCGGGATGCCCGGGCCGTCGTCCTCGACGCTGATCTCGACGATGCCGCCGGTCTCGCGCGCCGATCAGGCCGATGCGACCGCTCGGCGGGCTGAACGACTGCGGCGTTGGCGATCAGGTTGCGCAGCACCTGCACCAGCCGGTCCTCGACCGCCTGCACCACCAGCCCCGATGCCGGGGCGTCCAGCGCCACCGGCGGGTCGCCCGGCTTGCGCGTCGCCTCGTCAGATCTCGGCCAGCGTCGCCAGGATCGGCGCCACGTCCACCTGCTCGGTGGCCATGCGCGACAGCTCGGCATCCACGCCGCGAGGCGTCGCTGATGTCGCTGATCAGCCGGTCGAGGCGCATCACGTCCTCGGCGATGATGGTCAGCAGCCGCTGCTGCTGCTGCCGGGTCCTCGACGCGGCGCAGCGTCTCGATGGCGCTGCGGATCGAGGACAGCGGGTTCTTGATCTCGTGCGCGACGTCGGCGGCGAAGTGCTCGATCGCGTCCATGCGCGCCCACAGCGCGCTGCGCCGTCTCGGACAGCGCGGCGGCCAGCGCGCCGACCTCGTCGCGTCGCAGCAGCAGACTGCGGCGGCACGCTGCCGGCGCGGCCCTTGCCCTCGCGCATCTCGGCCGCGGCGCGCGGCCAGACGCAGGATCGGCCGCGCGATGGTCAGCGACAGATACCAGGACAGCAGCACGGTCAGCGCCAGCGCGAGGCCGAACAGCGCCAGGATCGACATGCGCACGGTGAACAGGCTGCTGTCGACCTCGCGCGCCTCGCGCGTCAGCAGGACGATGCCGACGGTGTGGCGGTCGCGCTCGACCGGCTCGGCCACCGTCACCAGCAGCCGGTTGTCGCTTGGTGCGGCGGATATAGGGCGGCATCTCGCGGCTCTGGTCGGTGTTGTCGAGGCGCAGCTCCTCCTTCACGTCGGGCTGCCAGTCGAGGCCGGCGGCGCGCTGGCCCGTCGTCGATCACCGACGCGGGGTCGGCGTCTGGTGCGGCAGCAGTCGCCAGCGATCGAGTCGTAGAGCCAGCCGATCATGCCCAGCAGCCGGCCGCGATCGACCGGCGGGGGCAGCGGCTCGGTCGACACCGCGCCGCCCGGCCCATCGCGCACCCGGCTGTCGGCGATCACCGTGCCGTCCGGCGCATACAGCTTGGCCTGCGCATCCGGCGTCGGCTCGGTCAGCCGGCGCAGCAGCGGCCGCGCGATGTCCGGCGACCATCCTGGGATTGTCGGCGGTCGCCGCGTGACGGCGCTCTCGCCCAGCGCGCCGGCGAAGATCTGCGCCTGTTCGCGCAGCGCCAGCACCTCGGCCTGCAGCAGCCCGTTCTGGTACTGGTCGAGATAGAGCAGCGCGGCGACCAGCAGCGCCAGCGGCAGCGCGTTGACCAGCAGGATGCGGCGCAGCAGCGGCGAAACCCAGCGCGCGCGGGGCGCCGCCGGCGGCCGCCCGGCCTTGGCCGGCGCCAGCGCCTCCGCCGCCGGCCGCCCGTCAGGGATTCCGGCGCGGCGCGGGCCAGGACCGGCGATGACGCCAATTCAGTGCTCCTTGTAGCGGTAGCCGATGCCGTACAGCGTCTCGATCTGGTTGAAGCTGTCGTCGACGGTGCGGAACTTCTTGCGCACCCGCTTGACGTGGCTGTCGATGGTGCGGTCGTCGACATAGATGTTCTCGCCATAGGCCGCGTCGATCAGCTGGTCGCGCGACTTCACCATGCCCGGCCGCGCCGCCAGCGCCTTGACCAGCAGGAACTCGGTGACCGTGAGCTGGATGTCCTGGCCGCGCCACAGGCACTGGTGCTTGGTGTCGTCCAGCACCAGGTCGCCGCGCACCATCACGCCCGCTGGGCGAGGCGCCGGAGCCCTCGGCGCGGCCGACCTCGTTGCGGCGCAGCAGGGCGCGGATGCGCTCGATCAGCAGGCGCTGGCTGAACGGCTTGGTGATGTAGTCGTCGGCGCCCAGCCGCAGACCCATCAGCTCGTCCACCTCCTCGTCCTTGGAGGTGAGGAAGATCACCGGCATCGAGCTGCGCGGTGCGCAGCCGCTGCAGCAGCTCCATCCCGTCCATGCGCGGCATCTTGATGTCGAGCACCGCGAGATCGACCGGGCTGGCGGACAGGCCCTGCAGCGCGCTTTCGCCGTCGGTGTAGGTGCGCACCAGGAAGCCCTCCTGCTCCAGCGTCATGGAGACGCTGGTCAGGATGTTGCGGTCGTCGTCCACCAGGGCGATGGTCTGCTTCGCACCCGGGTCGCGGCCCGGCGCGTCCTTGCCGGTTGCCTCCCTCGGGGGGTCGCGGGGTACTACGCTCATGGCCGTGCTCCGTGATGCTGGCGTCACCGACCGTGCCCACGAATTGTGGCACTTTGCGGATGGAGAGTGAACGGAATATGGCAGAGGACGTTCCGCCGGCCGCTTCCCCGGCCCTTCCCACCGGGGACGATGCGGCGTGGGAGGCGCGGCTGCTGCTGCGGGCGGCGCGGGCGGCGACGCTGGCGACCAGCGCGCAGGGCCAGCCTTTCGCCTCCCTGGTGACGCCCGCCACCGCGCCCGACCTTTCGGTCGTGCTGCTGCTGTCCAGCCTGTCCGAGCACACCCGCCACCTGCGCGCCGATCCGCGCTGCGCGGTGCTGGTCACCGGCGCGCCGGCCGGCGTCAATCCGCAGACGGCACCGCGCCTGACCATCACCGGCCTCGCCGAACCGGACCCCGATCCGGCGTTGAAGGCGCGCTTCCTGGCGGTACACCCCTACGCGCAGCTCTATGCCGATTTCGCCGATTTCGCGGTCTGGCGCGTCCGCCCGCTCGCCGGGCTGTTCGTCGGCGGCTTCGCCCGCGCCGTGCGGCTGCGGGGGGAGGCGCTGCGCCCCGATCCCGCTGCCATCGCCGCCATCGCCGCCGCCGAGGCCGGCATCCTGGCGCATTGCAACCGCGACCACGCCGCCGCGCTGGCCGCGATCGCCGGTGGCCGGGGCGACTGGACGATGGTGGGGGCGGACACCGACGGCTGCGACCTCGCACAGGGGGAGACGGTGATCCGCATTCCCTGGAGCGCGCCGGCGGCCGATCCGGCGGCGATCCGCGCGGCGCTGGTGCGGCTGGCCGCCGCCGCCGCCTGATCTGGACCGGTTCCGCCCCGCCCCCTAGAACGGTTTCGCGCGAACCATTCCATGCTGCGCCCGGAGGAGCCGAGACCGTGTCCCTTGCCGCCGACCCGACCCTGGAGCCGCATGGCGCCCGCAGCGTGCTCGCCAACCTCACCGCCCCCGGCCTGGTCGCCGAGGCGCTGCGCCGGCACGAGGGACGGCTCTCCGAGGACGGCGCGCTGATCGTTGCGACCGGCGTGCATACCGGGCGCTCGGTGCGCGACAAGTTCGTGGTGGACGAGCCCGAAACCACCGCCGATGTCTGGTGGGGCAGCATCAACCAGCGCCTCTCGCCCGAGAAATTCGCCACGCTGGCCGGCCGGGTGAAGGCCTATCTGCAGGGCCAGGACCTGTTCACCCAGGACCTGTATGCCGGCGCCGATCCGGCGCGGCGGGTGCGCGTGCGGCTGATCACCACGGCGGCCTGGGCGGCCTTGTTCGCGCGCAACATGTTCATTCGCCCGCTCGTGCGAGGATCTCGACTCCTTCGAGCCCGACTACACGATCCTGCACGCTCCGCTGTTCCAGGCCGACCCCGCGACCGATGGCGTGCGCAGCGGCACGGCGATCGCGCTGTCCTTCGCCCAGCGGCTGATCGTGATTGCCGGAACCGAGTATGCCGGCGAGATCAAGAAGTCGATCTTCACGGTGATGAACTGGAAGCTGCCCGCCGAGAACGTGCTGCCGATGCATTGCAGCGCCAATGTCGGCCGCGACGGCAATGTGGCGCTGTTCTTCGGCCTGTCCGGGACGGGCAAGACGACGCTGTCCTCCGACCCCGCGCGCCCGCTGATCGGCGATGACGAGCATGGCTGGGGACCCGACGGGGTCTTCAACGTCGAGGGCGGCTGCTACGCCAAGGTGATCGACCTGTCGGCCGAGGCCGAGCCGGAGATCTGGGCGGCGACCCACCGGTTCGCCAGCGTGCTGGAGAACGTGGTCGCCGACACGCGCGGCCGGCTCGATCTGTCCGACCAGACCCTCACCGAGAACACCCGGTCCTGCTACCCGGTCGAGTATATTCCGAACTGCGTGCCATCCGGCCGCGGCGGGCAGCCGCGCAACGTGGTGATGCTGACCGCCGACGCCTTCGGCGTGCTGCCGCCGATCGCCCGGCTGACGCCGGCGCAGGCGATGTACCATTTCCTGTCGGGCTACACGGCGCTGGTCGCCGGCACCGAGAAGGGGCTGGCCGGCGCGCCGGTGGCGACCTTCAGCGCCTGCTTCGGCGCGCCGTTCCTGCCGCGGCGGCCCGAGGTCTATGGCCGCATGCTGGCCGCGTTGATCGAGCGGCACGGCGCCGATTGCTGGCTGGTCAACACCGGCTGGACCGGCGGCAAATACGGCGTCGGCCACCGCATGAGCATCCGTCACACCCGCGCCCTGCTCGCCGCCGCGCTGGACGGCAGCCTGGCCCGCGCCAGCTTCCGCACCGAGCCGTATTTCGGCCTGCTGATCCCCGACGCGGTGCCCGGCGTGCCGGCCGAGGTGCTGGACCCGCGCAACTCCTGGGCCGACAAGGCGGACTACGACCGCACGGCGCGCGAGCTGATTACCCGGTTCGAGGCGAATTTCGCCGGCTTCGAGGCCGGCGTCAGCGACGCGGTCAAGGCAGCGGCGATCCGGGTGGCGGCATAACCCACCCGGCGCGTCCGGTGGGCCGCAGCCTGCTGGCGCGGCTGGCGGACCGGCTGATGCACCGCCCGCGCCGCCGCGCCGCGGGACGACGGCTGGCGCGGCCCTTGGCCCTGACCAACGACGTGCTGCTGCTGCAGACCAGCGATCCGCATGTCTATTTCGACATGCTGTGCCTGTCCGCGCGCACCAACCGCGCATTCTGCCGCCGCCACGGCATCGCCTATCAGGCGTTCATCGGCATCAAGCGCGGCTTTCATCCCTGGCAGGCGACGTTCAACCGCATCCCGATGCTGCACGAGCTGGTGGCGGCGCGTTTTGCCGGCTGGGTGCTGTACGTGGATGCCGATGCCTATGTCGCCGACCTCGATTTCGACCTGCGCGGCTACCTGGCCGACAAGCCGGCAGCGGCGGCGATCCTCACGCCGGTGGCGCCGGGGGCCGCATGGTGGGACATCAACGCCGGGGTGGCGCTGTTCAACCTCGCCTCGGCCGAGGGACGCTGGCTGGTTGCGCGCTGGCACGACGCCTTCATGGCGATCACCGACGATGCGCTGCGCGGCGACGCCGACTGGGCGCTGGTACGCAACGACCAGGATCTGCTGCACGACATCCTGCGCGCGAACGACTGGCTGCGCCCGCACGTGGTGCTGCAGAGCACGGAGCTGATCAACGCGTCCAACGCGCGCTTTATCCGCCAGGTGCTGCGCGCCCGCGCCGACGGATTGCCCGAGCGGATGCGCATCCTGCGCCAGGAGACCGACCGCATCCTGGGCTGCGACGAGCCTGCGCCCAGCGCCGCGACGGCCGCCGGGCAGGCCGATCAGAACGGCCGCTGATCGTCGATCAGGATGATGCGGTGCAGGCGCCGCCGCTCGGCCGCCTCGTCCCACTCGCTCGCGCGGTGCAGGCTGCAACGGTTGTCCGACATCAGCACATCGCCCGGCCGCCAAGTGTGGCGGTAGCAGAAGCGTGGCTGCGTCTGGTGCGCCAGCAGGTCCGCGAACAGCGCCTGCGCGGCGTCCTCCTCGAGGCCGAGGATGCAGGAACCCCATTCGCCACCGAGATACAGGCCCTTCCGCCGCAAGTCAGGGTGCGTGCGGACCAGCGGATGCACCACGTCCGGTATCTGCCGGCGCTCGGCCTCCAGCGCGGCGGCGCTGGCTTCGGGGAACAGTGCCTGGAACAGCCGCGCCCGGCTGTGCAGCACCTGCATCCCCTCGATCCGGCTACGGTCCTCCTCGGGCAGAGCGGCGAAGGCGGCAATGCCGCTGGCATAGGTCGTCTCGCCGGCGACCGAGGGCACCACGAGCGCGTGCAGGAAGGTGAACAGCCCGGGCTCCGGAAGATGGTAGTGGTCGGTGTGCCAGTTCAGCCCGACGCGGGTGGCCCCGACGCGCTTGCCGCCCTCCTCCACGTTGCCGACGACGAAGATCTCGTGATGCTGGGGCAGGCAGTAATGCCGCTGCGAATGCAGGTCGGGCCGGCCGCCGAAGCGGCGGGCGAAGTCCAGGTAGGCGGCCGGGGCCAGGCTGGTCTGGCCGGGGAACAGCAGCAGCACCCGTTCGGCGCAGGCGGCGCGCAGCAGCGCGACCGTTGCCGCGTCCGGCGCCGTGCCGAGGTCGATGCCCTCGACCGCGGTGCCGACATGCTCCGACAGGTCGTGCACACGCAGGCCCTGCGCCGCCGCCGCCGCTCGCCAGTCCATGCCGTGCCCCTTCCGATTGCGCGCTCAGCGGCGGACGCGGCTGACGAAGGCGCGCGTCCGTTCCTGGCGGGGATTGGAGAAAATCGCATCCGGCGGCCCCGTCTCGACCACGCGGCCCGCGTCCATCAGCGTCACCAGCGTCGCCACCTCGCGGACGAAGGCCATTTCATGTGAAACCAGAAGCATGGTCATCCCCTCCTGCGCCAGCAGCTGGATGGTGTCCAGCACCTCGCCCACCAGCTCGGGGTCGAGGGCCGAGGTGATCTCGTCGAGCAGCAGGATCTCCGGCCGCAGCGCCAGCGCGCGGGCGATGGCGACGCGCTGCTGCTGCCCGCCGGAAAGCTGGTCGGGATAGGCGTCCAGCTTGGCGCCCAGCCCGACCTTTTCCAGCAGGGCGATCGCCTCCGCCTCCACCTCCCGGCGGGGGCGGTGCTGCACTTTCAGCGGCGCGATCATCACGTTGCGCAGCACGGTCATGTTCTGGAACAGGTTGTACTGCTGGAACACGATGGCGAGCCGCCCACGCAACGCGCGGATGCTCGCGCGGCTGGCGTAGTCCACCGCATCGCCGCCCACGAAGACCGCGCCGGCGCTCGGCCGCAGCAGCCCGGCGAGCAGGCGCAGCACGGTGGACTTGCCCGATCCCGACGCACCGATCAGCCCGAGCACCGCGCCGCGCGGCACCGCGATGGACACGCCGTGCAGCACCGGATGCGCGCCGTAGCTGGCGGAGACATCCTGCAGCCGGACATGGTCCATCGCGGGCGGACGTTGGCTTCCGGCGGTCAGAAGTAGGGGTTCGCCACCACCGGCACGACCATGTCGATGCCGAACCACTTCTTGTAGGTCGCGGCCATGAAGCCCAACTCGCTCAGCGAGAACAGCGCGACGTTCAACCAGCGGCGCAGCGTGTCGTTGCCCTTGGCGACGCCGATGCAGTCATAGTCCACGCCCTGGATCGGCTGCTTCAGGATCTTCCACTGCACCGGATAGTTCTTGGTGAAGTTGCCCAGGTAGTCGACGACGTCGATCATCGCGTCGCCCCGCCCTTGCGCCAGCGCGCGCACCGCGTCCGGGTAGTTGTCGAGCAGCAGCAGCTTGGCCTGCGGCACGTTCTGCTTGATGAAGTCGATCGGCGTGGTGCCGCGCACCTGCACCAGCGTCACGTCCGGCTTGTTCAGGTCCTGCCAGCTGGCGAAAGGCTTGCTTGCCAGGGTCAGCACGCTCAGCGCCTCGGTCTGGATCGGCACGGTGAAGTCGACCACCTTGGCGCGGTCGGGCGTGCGGGTCAGCGCGCCCATGACGATGTCCACCTTGCCGGTGGCGACGAAGGGCACGCGGTCGGGCGAGCCGACGGTGACCAGCTGCACATCGACGCCGAGCATCGCGCCGAGCTTGTTGGCGATGTCGACGTCGTAGCCGACGATCTGGTTCTTGTCGTCCATCGAGGCGAGCGGCGGCAGCGTCGGGTTGACGCCGACCACCAGCTTCTTCGCCGACAGCACCTGATCGAGCGTATGGACCTGTGCCCGGGCATGGCCGGGCAGGGCGGCAAGCAGTCCGAGGCAGGTCAGCACCGCCAGCCAGGCCGGCGCTCGTTTTGTTGACGTCATGATACTCTCCAGGTTGGGGACGGGCAGCGTTGCGGCACGGCAAGGCAAGGATCAGGGGGTCTGGACCAACAGGAAGGGGCGGCGCCGATGGTCCAGGCGCTGTTCCAGCCAGTCACCCAGCCGGCTCAGCGGATAGCAGATGGCGAAATACAGGATCAGTACGGTGCCGAAGCACAGCAGGGCGGAGAAGCCCTTGGTGTTCAGCAGCTTCGCAGCATAGGTCAGCTCCAGCACGCCGACCTGAGAGGCGATCGAGGTCGATTTGATGAAGCCGGCGAGATAGGCGACGGCGGGCGGCAGGATGACGCGCCAGGACTGCGGCAGCATCACCAGGAACAGCAGCTGCATCCGGCCGAAATTCATCGCCTGGGCGGCGTCGATCTGGTTGGCGTGGACCGACAGCAGGCCGCCCCGGATCAGCTCGGAGGCGAAGGCGGTGGCCGACAGGGACACCGTCACAAGCGCCACCACGAACAGCGATGCGGGCAGGCCGAAATACTGGAAGCCGAAGAAGATGCAGAGCAGCTTGACCAGGAAGGGGATGCGGCGGAACACCTCGACATAGGCGATGGCCAGCAGGCGCAGCGGCGCGAAATCGACGATGCGGCGGATGCGCAGCACCGCCAGCACGCCGCCCGCCAGGAAGCCGATCGCGCCGCCGACAACCGACAGCGTGACGGTGTTAAGCATCGCCCGACCCAGCAGCAGGACGTTGTAATAGGAGAAGAATCGCGGCAGCTGCAGCAGCAGCCCGTGCAGCGTGGCGGCGATCCCGCCCGGCATCACTGGATCACCTTGATGCGGAGCCCGAACAACCAGCGCCCGCCCAGCGCCAGCAGCAGGCTGGCGATGATGGTCAGCCCGACATAGAAGACCGCGGTGATCGAGAAGATCTCGAACGAGCGGAACGTCTCGGCGTCGATGTTGTAGGCGCGGCCGGTCAGTTCCTCGATCCCGAAGATCGCGGCGATCGAGGTGGTCATGGTCACCAGGATGTACTGGTTGGAGAGCGCGGGGTACACGCTGCGGCAGACCTGCGGGAGGATGACGTAGAGCAGCGACTGCAGGCGAGTCAGGCCGAGCGTCTCGGCGGCATCCAGTTCCTCGGGACGCACGCTGTTGAAGCCGCCCAGCAGCGTCTGGGTCAGATAGGCGCCCTCGTTCAATGCGATGCCGATGAGTACCGCCGCATAGGGCGGCAGCACCAGCCCGAGATCGGGCAGGCCGAAGAAGATGAAGAAGATCTGCACCAGCAACGGCGTGTTGAGGAAGAACACCACGTAGCCGCGCGCCAGCCGCCCGAAGGAGCCTGGAAACATGCGGATCGCCGAGGCGTTCACCAAGCCGATGCCAAGTCCGCCCAGGAAGCCGAGGAAGGCAAGCTGCAGCGTCACCAGGGCGCCGCCCAGCAGGTAGGGGATGTAGGGCGTCACCTGGCCCCATTGCAGCGTGTAGGACATGCTCCCCGCCTAGCCCCACAGCGCCGCCGCCGCCCCGATCACCGCCGACCGCCGCACCGCAGATCCCCTTGTCCCGAGACAGGAAAAGCAAGTGTGGACATGCAGTTTATATGCCAGCGGTATGCTTTTCGTATACCGTTGGGCCGACATCGTCGCCGCTCATCAACAGACCAGCGCACGACATCCGCGCCAAACGGCGCGGGACGTGCGCTAGCCGCCGGACAGGAAGGCCATCGCCTCGTCGATCAGGTTGCGCAGGTGCTTCTGCATCGCCCGCCGCGCGCCCTTGACGTCGTCGGCGGCGAAGGCCGCCAGGATTGCCAGATGCTCCGCCCCGTCGGCCTGAACGCGCGCGAAGGGCCGCGTGATCTCGAACAGCCGCGTGCTGACGCGCGCGTCGCGGATCATGCGGGCCAGCACCTCGTTGCCGCAGGCATCGGCGAACAGCTGGTGCAGCCGGTCGTCGGCGTCCCAGTGTGCGCGTTCCTGCGTCCGCGCGGTCGCCAGGTGCGCCACGTCGCGCTCGATGGCGGCGATGCGCGCGGCGGTAACCTTGCCCGCCGAGCCGGCGATCGCCTCCAATTCCAGCAGTTCGCGCACCTTCATGCTCTGGAAGAACTCGGCGGGCGTGACGATGCGCACTGCAAATGACCGCGTGCCGTGCTTGACCAGCAGCCGCTCGGCGGCGAGGCGCAGCATCGCCTCGCGCATCGGCGTGCGGGAAATCTGCAACTGTTCGGCGAGCCGCGCCTCCACCACCGTCGTGCCGCCCGGCAGCTGTTTCTGCAGGATCAGCCGCGTCAGCTTGGCGTGCGCCTGGTCGGCCAGGTTCAGCTCGCTCTGCATCCGCTCGACCAGTTTCGGCGGCGCCATGCGCGCGGTCACGCCGCGTCAGCCTCCAGCAGGCCGGCGCGCGCCAGTGCGGCGCGGATGCGGGCGCGCTCCTCGGCGGGCAGCGGGCCCTGCGGCGGCAGCGGCCGTCCGTCCGGCCAGCGCCCGAGCAGTTCCATGCACAGCTTCAGCCGCGCGGTCGCATGACCGGCCGGTGGCGTGCCGTAGATCGCGCTCGCCAGCGGCTGGATGCGCTCATGGATGGCGCGCGCCGCATCGAGGTCGCATCGCCGCACCGCGCGGTCGAGTGCCACGATCTCGGCCGGCATGATCGCGGCCAGGCTGACCATGCTGCCGGCGCTGCCGATGGCGAAGCAGGGCAGCAGGTGCTCGTCGCCGGAGGCCATGCACGCGACATGCGGCGCCACCGCGCGCAGCAGGCGGCGATTGGCGTCGTAGGCGGCGGTTTCCCAGCTGCCTTCCTTGACGGCCACCACGTCGGGCAGCCTTGCCAGGCGTGCCAGCGTGTCGGACGTGTAGGCCCAGGCGCCGGCCCGCGCGCCGGCCTGGTACAGCACGATCGGCATCCCGGCGGCCTCGGCGATCGTCCGGTGATGGCGTTCGGCCATCGCATCGTCCTGCGACAGCGCCCAGGAGAACGGCGGAAACACCAACAGTGCATCCGCCCCGGCCTGCTGCGCATCCAGCGCATGCTGCCGCGCCTCGGCCGGGCTTTCGCTGACCACGCCGCTCACCACGATGGCGCGCCGGCCGATCGTTTCGGCAGCGATGCGCGTGACGCGGCGGCGGTCGTCGCGGTCCAGAAGGTAGTTCTCGCCGGCGTGGCCGTTGCACAGCACGCCGACGATGCCGTCCACCGACGTCACGCTGTCGAAATGCCGTGCGAGGCGGTCCTCGTCGATGCGTCCGGCCGCATCCAGCGGGGTCAGCGTGGCGGCGTAGATGCCGTGATAGGGATGCGCGCCGTCGGGGATCACGCGGCGTCGTCCGCGAGCAGGCGGGCGGGATCGAACAGCGGCATTTCCGGCTCCTGGTCGAGGATGCGATCGGCGAGCAGCTTGCCCATGAACGGACCGCTGGTGTAGCCCGAATGGACGCAGCCGATCACAAACGCGTCGGGCACGCCGGGCACCGGCCCGATCATCGGCATCGCATCCGCGGTTTCCAATTCGAGGCCGAGCCAGATGCGCACGACGCTGCCCGCGGCCAGCGCCGGGATGGCGTGGCGGGCGAGGCGCACATTGCCGATAAGATTCTCCGGCACCGCCTCGACGCCGCCGCGGTCCGGATCGCCGATGCCCTGCCAGCCGCCGCCGATCAGTACCGATCCGTGAGCGAACTGTTTCAGCGACAGCAGCCCGTTCGCGATGCTGACGACGCTCTGCATGACGGGGCGCATCGGCGCGGTGACGATGAGCTGGTTGACCAGGCATTTGACGGGGATGTGCAGACCGAACCAGGCGAGCATCCGTTCCAGCCACACGCCGCCCGCCAGCACCAGCCGCCGTGCCTGCACGCGGCCGCCGTCGGCGCTGCGGATGGTGAAACCGCCGGACGCCGTGTCGATACCGGCGACCGGCCAGGATTCCAGCATCGCCGCCCCGGCGCCGACCAGCGCCTGGCGGAAGACGCGGCCCGTCAGGTAGGCGGTCACGTGCCCGTCCAGCGGGCAATGCGCCGCCGCGCGCACCGCTTCGGTCAGGCCGGGCTCGATTGCGCGCGCCTCCGCCGTGGTGACCAGCGCGATCGGCGCGCCCGCTGCGCGCCGGGCCGCGACCCGCGCCTCCAGCAGCGTTTCCTCCGCCGCGGTGAAGGCAAGGCAGAGGCCGGGGGTCGCCGTCGCACCCGCGTCCCGGCCGAGCCAGCGGGCCGCGTCGAGCCACAGGTCGCGCCCACGGATGGCATAGGGGATCAGCGCCGCGCGCGTCATGTGCAGCGTCAGCGTGCCTGCGTTGACGCCGGATGCCTCCCGGCAGATCGGGCCGCGGTCGATCAGGGCGACCCGCATGCCGGCGCGCGCGAGGTGCAGCGCGGTCGTGGCCCCCATCACCCCGGCACCGATCACCGCGACATCGACGCGGCCGGTCACAGCGGCGCGGCCGGTGGCAGCGCGATGTCGGCATAGGCGTAGGTACCGGTGAGCGGGGCCAGCGGCACCGGGTGCAGCGGGGTGCGGCCGGTGAACTGCCCGGAGCGGGGGCGAGGGATGCCCTGTTCGGCCAGCAGAGACGCGGCCGTGTCGGCGCAGAAGCGCCCCTGGCAGTGTCCCATGCCGCAGCGCGTCCAGGCCTTGAGCTGGTTCAGATCGGCGGCCCCCGCCGCTGCCGCCGCGTCGATGGCGGCGCGACGCACGCCCTCGCAGCGGCACACCACCGTCTCGCCGTCCATGGCGGCGAGAAGGCGCTGCCGCAAGGCGGCCTCGGGATCGTCGCCCGGCCGCGGCTGCTGCAGCGGCGCTGGCGCGGATAACCGAGGCGGGCGGGCGGCCCAGGTCGCGTGCGACGGCGAGGCCGGTGCGCGTGCCCTGCGCCGCGGTCTCGCCGGCGACATACAGGCAGCGGACGCTGGTCCGGCCATCGTGGTCGATGACCGGATGCCATGCGCCGCGCGCCGCATCGTAGGCGTGCGCGGCGCGCATCAGGCGGGTGATCGCCGTGGACGGCACCGCGGCATGGGCGACCGCTATGGCGTCCGCGACGATCATGCGGACCGTGTCGTCGCCGTCGAGGCCGCGGACCGCCACCTGCAGCGCGCCGTCCTCGGCCGTCGCGCCGCCGAGCGTGGCTTGGTGCAGGACCGCGACGCCGTTCCAGCCGCGCGGGGTGGTGGCGCCCAGATCGACAATCGCCGCCACCGTGCCGCCCACAGCCAGCACGGCCGCCGCGACGTCGATCAGCCTGTCGCCGCATCCCGCGACCAGAACGCGCCGCCCCGGCGGTGTGCGTTGCGCCGCCATCAGGCGTTCGGCTTCGTGCAGCCCGAGGACGCCAGGCAGGTCCCAGCCCGGGAAGGGAATGATCCAGTCTTGCGCGCCGGACGCATCGACAAGCGCCGCGGCGTGCAGGTGGCGCGGACCCTGCGGCCCGATGGTGTCGATGCGAAAGCCGCCGGCGACGCTCCAGACGGTTTCGCCGGGGCGAACCATGACGCCGGCGATGGGGTCGGCCGGCGCAACACCGCCGGCTTCCGTCAGCAGCACGACGCTCAGGCCCTGGGCCGCGGCGGCCGTGGCCGCACCGATCCCGGCAGCCCCCGCGCCGACCACCAGCAGGTCGGGATCCGGGGCCGTAGCAGCATCCGTGAGCGGCACGTCAGCGGCAGCCTGCGCGGGGTGTCAGCATATCGTCCATATACCGAATGGACCGGATGATGGCGCGCGCGCCGCCGCCGTGCAAGCGCCGCTTCACGCGCACCGCGAACGCCGGATGTCGATGCTTCGATCCGCGCCGAGACATCACCCGCGGCCGGGCCGCTATAGCTGCGCCGCGACGAGCAGCCATGGAGGACGACGATGATAACCTGTTTCATCCGCTATGAAATCGACCCGTTCAAGGTCGATGCCTTCGAGGCGTATGCCCGCGCCTGGGGGCAGGCGATCCCGGACTGCGGCGCCGACCTGATCGGCTATTACGCACCCCACGAGGGTTCTGCGACGACGGCCTATGGCGTCTATTCGATCGAGAGCCTGGCGGCCTACGAGGCGTATCGCGCAAGGCTGAAGAACGACCGGCGGGGGCGGGACAACTACGCCTTCGCCAAGCGCGAGCAGTTCATCCGAACCGAGGACCGCGTCTTTCTGCGCCTGGTGTCGGCACCGCACGCGGCGCTGGTGCGGACCTGATCGCGAATGGCGGCGGACTGTGCTACAACCGGCGGTGCAATGTACCGCCGGATGGAGCGGGTGAACCCGGACTTTCTGTTTCCGCTGTTCTGGATCGTCTGGGCGCTTTCCTGGATCGCCGCTGCGGCATGGTCCACGCCCGCCGTGCAGCGGCCGCCCGGCAGCGAGATCTGGCCGTACCGCATCATGCTGGGCCTGGGGATCGTCCTGATCATAGGACAGACCTCGCATTTCCTGGGCGTGCCGCAGCTGTGGAACGTCGGCCAGCGGGCTGGGGCAGCGCTCGCGTTCCTCACGCTGCCCGGTTTCGCCTTCGCGTGGTGGGCACGCATCCACCTGGGCAAGCTGTGGTCCGGATCGGTGACGCGCAAGCCGAATCACCGGATCATCGATACCGGCCCGTATGCCATCGTACGCCACCCGATCTACACCGGGCTGATCTGGGCGACGCTGGTCTCGGCGATCGCGGTCGGAACCATCATCTCGTTGCTGGGGATCGGCGCGATGGTCCTGGGGTTCTGGCTCAAGGCGCGGCTCGAGGAACGCTTCCTGGTGCAGGAGCTGGGGCCGCAGGCCTACGACGCCTATTGCCGCAGCGTGCCGATGCTGCTGCCGCTGCGCTTCGGCCGCCCGGCGCATTGAGGGGCCAGGTCACCCCGCCTCGACGCGGGTGAGCGCGTCGCCCACGGACACGATGCCGCCGGCCACCACCCGCGCCGTGATCCCGCCATGCCCGCGCACGGCATTGTAGCCGCCGGCGCCCAACACCTCCTCCATGCGCGAGCAGGGATGGCATTCCCCGGTCGCCGCCAGCCGCGCGGTGCCGACCGTGAAGTCCCGCTCCTTCAGCGCCAGCAGGTTGATGCCGGAGACGACGAGGTTACGGCGCAGCAGACCGGGTGCGAGCGCATCGACGCCGAGGTAGCGCGCGATCGCGGCCAGGTGCTCGGCCTGGATCAGCGTCACCTGCCGCCGCGCGCCGGGTCCTTTCGCGTGGTGATCGCCATGCAGGCCCTGGTCCGTGTCCAGCACCGCCGATGCGACAGGAACCACCGGCGCCCGCCGCGCCGGCCGCAGCCCGATCCAGGTCACCACGCCGGGCCGCATCGGCGCGCCCAGAAGGGCGGCCAGCGGCGAGCCCGGGGTCAGCACGGCGGCTTCAGCCGAGCGCCGCCTCCACCGCGGCTGCGATGGCGAACAGCCGCGCATCGCCCATCGTCTCGCCCATCAGCATCAGGCCCACCGGCGGCTCGCCCCGCGCGGTGGCAGGGCAGGCTGATGGCGCAGCGATCGAGGAAGTTCGCCGGCACGGTGTTGCGCAGGATCAGCAGGTTCAGCCGGTTGTAGTCGGCCTCGTCGTCCAGTTCGGCGATGCGCGGCGGCACGATCGGGGACGTGGGCAGCACCAGCGCATCGAAGTCGCGCGTCGCGGCCTCGAAGCCGGCGATGATGCGCGCGCGCGCCGCCAGCAGGTCGAGGTAGTCGGCGGCACTGACCCGGGCGCCGCGCTCGATACGCAGGCGGATGCGCGGGTCGTAGCCGGCCGCCTTCTCGGCGAGCAGCCGGCGGTGCCACGCATAGGCCTCGGCCGCCGCGAAGCCGCCGCTGGCGTTCGCCGTCGTTGATCTCTTCGAAGGCGGCGAAGGTGGCGTGGCTGATGCGGGCACCCGCCACCGACAGCAGCGAGAGCGCGCGGGCGAAGGCGGTGGCGACGTCGGCGTCCAGGCCGTCCAGCAGCGCCTCCGGCACCGCGAGGCGCAGGCCGGCGAGCGGCAGCCGGGGCCAGTGGGGTTGGCGGCTCGCCGGCCAGGATCGCGTCGATCGCTGCGCAGCAGGCGACCGAGGGGGCGAGCGGTCCGATCGGAGTCGAGGCTGGGCGACAGCGGCAGCACGCCGGCGATCGGCACACGCCGCGCCGTCGGCTTGTAGCCGACGATGCCGCAGAATGCCGCCGGGATGCGGCACGACCCGCCGGTGTCGGTGCCGAGCCCGGCCGCCGCCATGCCGTCCGCGACGGCAACCGCGGTGCCGGAGGAACTGCCGCCGGGGATGCGGCCCGCCTGCGCGGTCCCAGGGCGACAGCGGCGTGCCGTAATGCGGGTTGATGCCGAGGCCGGAGAAGGCGAACTCGGTCATGTTGGTGCGACCGACCGGCACGAAGCCGGCGGCGAGCATGCGGGCGACGACCGGGGCGTGTGCTGATGGCGGGCGGCGCGTCGGCCAGCACGCGCGAGCCGGCGCGGCGTCGTCTCGCCCGCGATGTCGAACAGATCCTTCACGCCGATCGGGATGCCGGCATAAGGGCCGGGCGCGCGGCCGGCACGGCGCAGCGCGTCCGCCGCGTCCGCCATCGCGCGGGCCGCCGCGGCGTGCACGACGGTGAAGGCGCGCGCACCCTCGCCGGCCGGGTCGGCGATGCGGGCGAGGCAGTCTTCGACCAGCGCGCGGCTGGTGGTGGTTCCGCCGGCCAGGGCCTGGGCGTGGTCCGCGATCGTGTGCATGCTGGCACCCTGCCGCGCGGCCCGCGCCAGGACAAGGAGGATCGCCGATGACCGACACCCCAGCCAAGCCGGTGCTGATGACGGGCGCTTCCGGCAATCTCGGCCGGGCGCTGACGCGAACCCTGGCGGCGCAGGGCTGGACGCTGCGGTTGACCGACATCGCCCCGTTCCCCGATACGCTGCCGGCCGGCGCGCGTTTCACCCGCGCCGACCTCAATGACGGGATGACGCTGCTGCGGCTGGCCGAGGGGTGCGGCGCGATCCTGCATTTCGGCGGCGTCTCGGTGGAGCGGCCGTTCGAGGAGGTGCTGGGCCCCAACATCCGGGGGCTGCACCACGTCTACGAGGCGGCGCGGCGAGAAAAGGCGCGGGTGGTTTTCGCCTCCTCGAACCACGCCATCGGGTTCCATGAGCGGACCGAGACGATCGACACCACCGCACCCTTCATGCCGGACGGGTTCTATGGGCTGTCGAAGGCCTATGGCGAGCTGATGGGGCGACTCTACTGGCAGAAGCACGGGGTGGAGAGCGTGTCGATCCGCATCGGATCCAGCTTCCCCGAGCCGGTCGATGCGCGGATGCTGGCGACCTGGCTGTCGTATGACGACCTGGCCCGGCTGGTGGCGCGCTGCGTGCTGGCCGCGCGGGTGGGATGCTCGGCGGTCTGGGGCGCCTCGGCCAACCAGCGCATGACGTGGTGGGGCCGCGACGACCGCGACGTGGTCGGCTGGACGCCGCGGGACAGCGCCGACCCGTTCGCCGGCCAGCTTGCCGGCAAAGTGACCGACGACCCGGTGACCGAACGGTACATGGGCGGGGGTACTGCGCCATCGACTACTCGCGGGAGACGTAACCAGGGAAGGAGGCGGCCAATGAGCCGGGTGCGGGTTCTTGTCGGCACGCGCAAGGGCGCGTTCATCCTGACCGCGGATGGCGCGCGCAGGGACTGGTCGGTGACCGGCCCGCATTTTCGCCGGCTGGGAGGTGTTATCACATGAAGGGCTCGCCGGTCGATCCCGAGCCGGATCTATGCGTCGCAGTCCTCGGGCTGGTTCGGCCAGGTGGTGCAGCGTTCCGACGACGGCGGGGCGACGTGGACCGCGGTGGGCAACGAGTTCGCTCTACGACGGCGTGCCGGGCACGCATCAATGGTACGACGGCACGCCGCATCCGTGGGAGTTCAAGCGCGTCTGGCACATCGAGCCGTCGCTGGCGTACCCCGATACGGTGTACGCCGGGGTCGAGGACGCGGCGCTGTTCCGCTCGGATGACGGCGGGCAGAGCTGGCAGGAGCTGCCGGGCCTGCGCGGGCACGGCACCGGGCCGGCCTGGCAGCCGGGCGCGGGCGGGCTGTGCCTGCACACGATCATCCTGGACCCGACCGATGCGCAGCGGATGTTCATCGCCATCTCGGCGGCGGGAGCGTTCCGCACCGACGACGGCGGGCGAGACCTGGCAGCCGATCAACCGCGGTCTGCACTCGCCGTACATGCCCAACCCGACCGCGGAGGTCGGCCACTGCGTCCATCACATCGCGATGCATCCGTCGCGACCCGGCACGCTGTTCATGCAGAAGCACTGGGACGTGATGCGATCGGACGATGCGGGGATCAACCTGGCACGAGATCAGCGGCGATCTGCCGACGGATTTCGGCTTCGTGATCGATGTGCACGCGCACGAGCCGGAGACGCTGTACGTGGTGCCGATCAAGAGCGATGCCGAGCACTTCCCGATCGACGGGGCAGCTGCGGGTCTATCGCAGCCGCAGCGGCGGCAATGCGTGGGAGCCGCTGACCAGAGGGCTGCCGCAGCAGAACTGCTACGTGAACGTGCTGCGCGACGCCATGGCGGTCGATGCGCTGGACGATTGCGGCGTCTATTTCGGCACCACGGGCGGGCAGGTCTATGCCTCGGCCGATGCCGGCGACACCTGGCAGGCGATCGTGCGCGACCTGCCGGCGGTGCTGTCGGTGGAGGTGCAGACCTTGCCATGACACCCTTGCCATGAGCGCCCTGGTCCGGGTCGAGCTTCCGCCGAGCCTGTGCGTGCTGGCCGGCACCGGGCGCGATGTCGTGGTGCCGCTGGAGGGAGCGGTGACGCAGCGGACGCTGCTCGATGCGCTGGAAGCGCGGTATCCGACGCTGCGCGGCACGATCCGCGACCACGCCACCCGGCGGCGGCGCCCGTTCATCCGCTTCTTCGCCTGCCAGCAGGACCTGTCGCACACGCCGGCGGACGCGCCATTGCCCGAAGCGGTGGCGGCGGGGGCGGAGCCTTTCCTGGTGATCGGCGCCATCGCCGGCGGGTGACGGCGGCGGCGCGAGGCCATCGCCCGGCGCGTCAGTCCTCCAGCTTGAAGCCGGCCTTCAGCGTCACCTGGTAGCTGTCCACCTTCCCGGAGTCGACGCGGCCGCGGATCTGCGTCACCTCGAACCAGCCCAGGTGGCGGACCGAAGCGCCGGCTTTGGCGATGGCGCCGTCGATGGCCTTGCTGATGCTGGTTTCGGACGTTCCGACCAGTTCGATCACCTTGTAGACGTCGTCGGTCATTGCTGCGCCCTCCCTTTTCGGCCCGCTTCGCAGGCGGGAGCGTCATCCTATACCCAACGGATCGCGGCGCCATCGTGCCTCCTGCTCGGCTGGCTCTGACGGATTTCCCGGCGGAATTGAGGCGTCGCGTCCGGCGCCAGGATATGGCATGCTGCACAGCAGCATAAAGGACTGGACATCCGATGCCGCGTGGACGTCTTTTCATTGGCAACCGCCGCTATTCCTCCTGGTCGTTGCGGGGGTGGCTGGCGGTGCAGCTTGCGGGCCTCGATGTGGAGGAGGTGATGACCCCGCTGGCGGGCGGCGACACGCCGGCGGTCAAGGCGGTCTCCCCCAGCGGGCTGGTCCCTTACCTGGAGCATGATGGCCACCGGATCTGGGAAACGCTGGCGATATGCGAATATTGCGCCGAGATAACGCCCGCCGTGTGGCCGGCAGCGCAGGATGCACGCGTGCACGCCAGAGTGATAGCAGCCGAGATGCATGGCGGGTTCCGCGAGCTGCGGATGGCGATGCCGATGAATCTGGGGCGCGACTTCGCCGGGCGCGGGCGCACCGCGGGGGCGCTGGCCGACATCGCGCGGATCGAGGCGCTGTGGGCCGCGACGCGCGGGCGTTTCGGGGCTGGCGGGCCTTTCCTGTTCGGTGACGCCTTCACCGCGGCCGACGCGATGTATGCGCCGGTGGTGGCGCGCTTCCTGACCTACCGCCCCGACCTGACCGCTGCCAGCCGTGCCTATTGCGATGCCGTCCGCGCCCATCCGCTGGTCACGGCGTGGTATGATGGCGCAGCCGGGGAACCCGCTGCTTGGCTGGTCGACAAATACGAGAACCCCTGACAGGAGGCTATTTTTGCGCATTGCAATGATCGGCGGCGGCTATGTCGGGCTGGTGTCCGGCGCCTGCTTCGCCGAGTTCGGCTCCGAGGTCGTTGTCGTCGAAACCGATCCGGACAAGCTGGCGGCGCTGCGCGATGGCCGCATCCCGATCTACGAGCCGGGGCTGGATCGTCTGGTTGCCGAGAACGCCGCCGCCGGTCGGTTGCGCTTCGACGGCGATCTGCCCGGCGCCCTGGACGGGGCGGAGGCGGTGTTCATCGCCGTCGGCACGCCGACGCGGCGCGGCGATGGCCATGCCGACCTCTCCTACGTCTATGCCGCGGCCGAGCAGGTCGCGCTGGCGCTGACCGGCTATGCCGTCATCGTCACCAAATCGACCGTGCCGGTCGGCACCGGGCGGCGCATCGCGGAGATCATGCGCGACGTGCGCCCCGACCTGGAATTCGACGTCGCCTCCAACCCCGAATTCCTGCGCGAGGGCAACGCGATCGGCGATTTCATGCGGCCCGACCGCGTGGTGATCGGCGTCGAGAGCGAGCGCGCGCGGGAGGTGCTGCGCAGGCTTTATCGGCCGCTGTACCTGATCGAGGCGCCGATCGTGTTCACCGCGATCGAGACGGCGGAGCTGACGAAATACGCCGCCAACGCCTTCCTGGCGATGAAGGTCACCTTCATCAACGAAATGGCCGATCTGTGCGAGCGTGTCGGCGCCGATGTGCACGACGTGGCGCGCGGCATCGGCCTCGACGGACGCATCGGGCGGAAGTTCCTGCATCCTGGCCCGGGCTTTGGCGGGTCGTGCTTCCCGAAGGACACGCTGGCGCTGATGCGCATCGCGCAGGATGCCGGGGCGCCGTCGCGCCTGGTGGAAACCGTGGTCGGCGTCAATGATGCGCGCAAGGCCACCATGGCGATGCGGGTGATCGCGGCGTGCGGCGGATCGGTGCGCAACAAGGCGATCGGCGTGCTCGGCCTGACCTTCAAGCCCGAGACCGACGACATGCGGGAAGCGCCGTCGCTGCCGATCGTTGCGCGGCTGGCCGAGGACGGCGCGACGGTGCGCGCGTTTGATCCGCAGGGCATGGACCAGGCGCGGCCGATGCTGCCGGCGGGCGTGATCTACTGCCAGGATGCGATCGACGCCGCCTCGGGCGCGGATGCGCTGGTGGTCGTCACCGAATGGAACGAGTTCCGTGCGCTGGCGCCCGAGCGGCTTGCCGCGGCGATGCGCGGGCGCGTGCTGGTCGATCTGCGCAATGTCTATGATCCGCCGGCGATGCGGCAGGCCGGCTTCGCCTATCACGGCATCGGCCGGCCGCTGCCGATGCGATAGGGCCGGCGTCTGCCCGCCCTGGGTTCACTGATCGGCTGCTGCGGCCTTCAGAAAGCTGGCCAGCCGTTCGGTGACGACGTGACGCATGGCGCTGCTTGACAGGTTGTGATCGATACTGGGAAGGATCGTGATGGTGGCGGCAGGCAGTCTTGCGCCGCTCGGCCCGAATTCGTGGGCAAGTATATCGAGTCCGGGGTCGGACGAGGCATAGACTAACAGGACACGTACGCGACGCCGCTCCAACGCTGCCATGATGGTCTGCGCGACGGTCTCGGGCGGCGGGAGTTTCAACAGCCTGCGCAGTGCCGCCCGCGCTCTTGCCGGTGCGTCTCCAAAGGTGCTTCGCAGACTGTGCAGGGGTCGATCAAGGCTCAGTTCGCGCTTCGCCAGCGCCCTCCAGGTGGTCGCCTTGCCGGCAAGACGGAGATATCCGTATGGGCTGCGTGCACCGATGTTCTCCACGCGGTCGCCGTCTTTCCACTGAAAGAACGCAAGATTGACCATCAGCAGAATGCTGATGCGGTGGTCGGTGAAGGCGCCGCGCAAGGCGTGGTAGGCGCCAGTGCAAAGGCCTTGTACCGCGAAGCGCCGGTAGCCGAGCCGTTCGAGCGCATCCAGCGCGGCGGTGATGTCGGGCGTGCGATCGGTTTCGACGATATGGCTCGGTTTGGCGATGTCGTCGTCGGTGCCGATGCTGTCGCCGATCCCGGCGAAGTCCATACGGAGCGATGACATTCCCAGCGAGGCGAGGTGCCGCGCCAGCGCAACCGGCTGTCGGCTGAACCCGTAATGCGGATCGGCGCTCGCGTTCACGATGAGCGTCGCGAGCGGAGCCGGCGTGCCTCGTCGTGGTCGGCAAAGGATGCCGAAAAGCCGTCCCTGCGGCCCGAAAAACAGCGGCGTCTCGATCCAGTCCTTGCCGTGCAGCGGGACCGAGGGCGATGCGGGCGGGCGGCGGGACGGCAAGGGATTGGCCGGGACCGCGGCCGCCAGCCAGCGGACGATCCGCCCGACATCGGCGGCGCCCTCGTGATTGAGGAATGTCAGGCGCACGAAAGCATCGAGCCCGCTGAAATCCTCGCAGGCCACGCGCGTGCCGCGGGCGCGCCATGTCGTTACCACCTCGGCCAAGGCACCCTGGGTCGATTGGGCAAAGACCGCGGCCTGGCATTCGGCGGGAAGACGGATGTCGCGCAGCGCCACACGGCCGATATGATCGACGGTTTCGTGCGACAGCATCAGGCCGTAACCGTCCAGACCGCAGTCCCGGTCGTGCGCGGTGGCGCCGCTCAGCAACAGGCCGATCGACAGTTGGCGGATGTAGGACCGGCCACGCAGCACCGGATCCAGCAGGACGACGGCCGCGACATCGTCGCGCCGCTCCGCCACAAGGCTTGCCAGCACGGCGCCGATCCGCAGACCGATCAGCACCACCCGCCGCGCGCCACTATGGGTGCGCAACCACCCGATTGCGTGCTCGATGCTGTGCTGCCAGAGCGTCCAGTGTTCTGCACAGTCGTCGTCGCACGCATCGCCGGTGGCAGGGTAGTCGAAGCGCAGGGTCGGGTAGAGATTGCCGGCAAGGGCTTCGGCGAGATGGAGGAAGCTGCGATGCCCTGTCAGCTTGTCGACCGCGAGGCCCGTGCAGAGCACGACGGCGGTGTCGCTGGCACAGACCGCGTTCGGCATATGCAGCCAGCCAACGCAACCGTCGAACGTCACCGCTCGCATCGGCAGGGTTTTGACGTGCTCCCGGGTCTCGGGTCCGCCGATCAGGTCGTATGGCACCCGCGCCGACTCCCACTCGAATACGTTTCCCCCGTTGCAGCCTGTGCAACGTCTGCTAAAATCTGAGCCGGAACGTTCTGCCGACAGCGCACAACGTGGCTGTCATCCGGAACTGAACGGCCTCACCTCAACAATGAACTTCGTCTACGAAATTAGTCATTTTGCCTCAACCAACCAACGGTTGTGGCTCGGCCGTGGATCCATATCGCTGGGTGCTGGGCTGCGCATCGTCCGCTGGCTTTGGCCTGCCATCTGGGCCCATCGGCGGCTGTTCGTTGCTTTCCGGGCTGGCAGCGTATGATAGCCTTCATTGCAGGCAGCCGAAGAGAAGCATCGGCCTGCTGCTTGTCAGGAAGGGCTCCTTTGCCTGATGGATCGTAAGTCGCGCGTCGGCGGGGCGGCGCTGCAAGCCTGGATACGTGCACTCGACGCCGTGAAGGTCATCGACGAGCGCCCCGATGCGATCCTGCCTTCACTTTTCAGCGAGAGGGCGGATGGCTTCGGCGAGCGCCTCGCGCTGATCGGCGAACGTGAACACCTGACCTATAGCGGCTTGCAAGTGCGCGCAGATGGCTATGCGCGCTGGGCGATGGCGCAAGGGGTGGCGAAGGGCGATGTCGTCGGGCTGCTGATGCCGAATTGCCCCGACTACGTCGCGATCTGGTTCGGCATCACCCGTGTCGGCGGAACCGTCGCGCTGCTGAACACGAACCTGTCCGGCGATGCGCTGGTGCACTGCCTCGGCGCCGCGGCGCCGGCGCATCTGATCGTTGCCGCTGGACTGCTGGGCCCGGTCGCGCCGGTCATGCAGCGGCTTTCCGGATCCTTGCAATGCTGGGTGCATGGCCAGGCCGGCGAATTCGCGGCTGCCGCGCATCGACACCGCGATCGGCGAGGATCCCGCACCTCTGGATGTGCCGGCCGAGCAGCGGCCGACGGCGCGGGACCGCGCGCTGCTGATCTACACCTCCGGCACCACCGGCCTGCCGAAGGCCGCCCACGTGAGCCATGGCGGCTGGTGGAATGGAGCTTCATGGTTCGCCGGCATGATGGACGCGCAGCCCGAGGACCGGATGTACGACTGTCTGCCGCTCTATCACAGCATCGGCGGCGTCGTCGCGATCGGCGCGATGCTGGTCAGCGGCGGATCGGTGCTGATCCGCGAGCGCTTCTCGGCCAGCCGGTTCTGGGACGACGTGGCCGACGGCGACTGCACCATCTTCCAGTACATCGGCGAGCTGTGCCGCTATCTGTTGCGCAGCCCGCCGCATCCGCGCGAGACGCAGCACCGGCTGCGGCTGGCCTGCGGCAACGGGCTGCGCGGCGATGTCTGGGAGCCGTTCCAGCGGCGCTTCGGCATTCCGCATATCCTCGAATTCTACGCCGCGACCGAAGGCAGCTTCTCGCTCTACAACTGCGAGGGCAAGCCGGGCTGCGATCGGCCGCGTGCCGCCGTTCCTGGCGCATCGTTTCCCGGTCGCGCTGATCCGGTGCGATGCCGAGACGGGCGAGCCGCTGCGCGACGCCGCAGGGCTTCTGCATCGCGCTGCGGAGCGGACGAGATCGGCGAGGCGATCGGGCGGATCGCCGCTGCCGAGGCGACGCCGGCCGACGGTTCGACGGCTACACCGATGCCGCCGCCTCCGAGCGCAAGGTGCTGCGCGACGTCTTCGCAAGCGGCGATCGCTGGTTCCGCACCGGCGACCTGATGCGCAGGGATGCCGCCGGCTTCTACTATTTCGTCGACCGCCTCGGCGACACCTTTCGCTGGAAGGGCGAGAACGTCTCGACCGCCGAGGTCGCCGGCGTGGTCGCGCGCCTGTCCGGGCGTGCTCGACGCCGTCGTCTATGGCGTGACGTGCCGGGGCACGAGGGGCGCGCCGGCATGGCCGCGATCGTCACCGGGCCGGACTTCGATCTGGCGGTGCTGCGCGCGCATGTGGCGGCGCGGCTGCCGGCCTACGCGCGCCCGGTGTTCGTGCGGCTGCTGCGCGCGGATCGACGCCACCGGCACATTCAAGCCGGTCAAGGGCAGCTCGCGCGCGAGGGCTACGCGCCGCCCGAGCCTCCCGAACCGGTCTGGTTCGACGACCGCGCGCGCGGCGGCTTCGTCGCCCTGCGACGATGCGCTGCGGGAACGGATCGAGGCGGGCGCGCTGCGTCTCTGAACGCGGCGGTCAGGCCGTGTTGCCGGCATCCACCGTCATCACCGTGCCGGTGATGTTGCGGGCCGCTCGCTGAACAGGAAATCGACCGCCGCCGGCGACATCGGCGACCTCCGCCATGCGCTTCAGCGCGCTGCGCCGCGCGATCTGCGCGCGCTGCGCCGGCGGTCAGCTCGTGGGTCATCTCGGTATCGATGAAGCCCGGCGCCACGGCGTTGACGGTGATGCCGAGCGGGCCGAGCTCGCGCGCCAGCGAGCGCGTGAAGCCGACCAGCGAGGCCTTGGTCGCGCTGTAGACCGACAGGCCGCTGTAGCCGGTCGATGCCGACGATCGAGGAGATGTTGACGATGCGCCCGCCCTCGCCGGTCATCATCGAGCGCGCGACATATTTCGTCAGCAGGATCGGCGAGATGGTGTTGAGCGGATCAGCCGCTCGATCGGCGCTGTCGGGCATGTTGGCCAGCATGCCGGCTGTGCCGAGGCCGGCGTTGTTGACCAGGCCATAGAACGCGCCAAACTTGCCGCGCAGCGATCCTGACCAGGCCGGCGATGCCGGCGAAGTCGGCCAGATCGAAGGCGTGGAAATGCAGTGCGCCATGCCCGTCGGCTGCGGCCTGCCGCATCGCCGATTGCAGCTCGTCGGTCGGCTTGCGCGCGATCGCGATGACCCGAAAGCCGGATGCCGCAAGCTGCTGGGCGATGCCGAGGCCGAGGCCGCGGCTGCCGCCGGTGACGAGGACGTTACGCATCGCGACGCGCGAGCTTCCCCGACGCCGCGATGTCGAGCGCCGCCACGACCTGCACGCGTCGCCGGCACCTTGTGCGCCGGCAGAGGTGCCCGGCAGACGCGAGATGACCTCATTCGCGATCGTCTGCCGCGCCGGCCGGGTCTGCCGCGGCGCGGCACGACGTCGGCGACCACCAGGGCGCCGGTGATCGGGCTGCGGCGGCGCGCACCCGCGCCATCCGCACGCCGGGGTGCCGGTTGATCACCGCCTCGACTTCCTCGGGGTGCACCTTCTGGCCGCCGACATTGATGACGCCCTCGCGGCGGCCGACGAAGTGGTAGCGCCCGTCGCGCAGCTCGACCATGTCGCCGGTGTCGACGAAGCCATCGGCGTCGGCCAGCGGCGCCGGCCTGCGCCGAGATAGCCGCGGCGGTGCGCGCCGAGCGGATGCGCAGCGAGCCGTCCTCGACACCGCAGCTCCACGTCGCCGCGCGATTGGCCGATCAGCGCGGCGGGAAAGCCGGCGAGGCCGTCGCGCACGTCGAAGGCGACGCCGGCCTCGGTGAGGCGAAGGCGTGCGCGACGCCGGCCTGCGGGAAAGGCAGCGCGCGAGGCTGTCGAGGATCGCCTGGTCCGCGACCTCGCCCGACAGGCGGACGTAGCGCGGGCGACAGGCGGGCGATCGCCGGGCTCATCAGCGCGCGCCGCCAGTGCGACGGCGTGCCGGAGATATGCGTCACCCCGGCACGCGCCGGCGCGGGCGAGGAAAGCCGCCGACGGCCTCGTCCGGCCTGCGACAGCACCATCGAGCCGCCGCCGAGCAGGGCGCGCAGCAGGATCTGCAGGCCGCCATAGCGGCGCACGTCGTAGAACGTGCTCCAGACCGCGTCGGGCGCAACGACCGAGCCCGTCGTCGAGCGGCCCGGTGAGGCTTGGCAGCGAGTGGACGACCAGCTTCGGCGCGCCGGTGGTGCCGGAGGTGAACAGCAGCCAGGCCGTGTCAGCGTCGCGGACGGCGGGTCCCGCACCCGGTCGGACTGCGCCGCCCAGGCTGCGCACCGTCAGTCCGTGCCGGATGTCGGCGGCCGGGCCGGTGCCGTCGGTGACGATGGCATCGACGCCGGCATCGGCGATGACCGATGCCATGTGCGCCGGGTCGGCGTCCGGCGGGCACAGCACGAGGCGCCCGGCGATCCCGTCCAGTTCGGCCAGCGCGAGGGCTGCGGGCAGTTGGCGCGACGAGGAGATCAGCACCGAACGGCCGCGCAGCGCCGCGGGGTCGTCGGCGAGGCTGGTGCCGCCCTCCAGCTCACGCAGGCGGACGCGGCCGCCGGCGTCTCCGATGGCCCGGCGGTCGGGCAGCCGGCTGGCGGCGATGAGGTCCCAGAGCGATCGGCGGTCAGGCCGCCGCATTTTCGTAGAGACCGATGAAGTCGCCCACGGTGACCGGGAAGGTGATCTCGTCCTCCCGTGCAAACGGGTCGAGGCCAAGCGCATCGTCGAGCCGGGCCACGAGGATTGCGATGCAGAGGGAGTCGAGGCCGGACTCCATCAGCGGCAGGTCGTCCCTGATGGGGGCGAGCGTCTTGCGCTGTTGTTCCGCCACTTCAATGATCTGAGCTATGATCGTATCACGAACGGACATGGTCCACGCTCTTTCCTCGCGCGATCGAACCGCTGTATCCATGCGCATCGGCAACGGAATTGAGACGTTCGACCGGGTGAACTGCTAATTTCTCGTATATACCAAGCCGGATGAGATTCTAAGCGGCTCTCACCTAAATTTTTTGTACACGATTGCCCGATGAAATGAAACTGCCTTCGCCGCCGTCGGATGCGGGCAGGGGGGCGGAGTCCGACAGGGGGCCTTCTGGCCGGCGCGTGTCAGTCCGCGGCGGCCGGTTGGGCGATTCGGCTAACGCTGCGCGCGAGGCTGGCTGGTCGCGGTTGAGGCATGGCGTGGAACAGCGACACGGCGCGGCGCAGCATCACCTCCAGCGTCGCGACGGTCAGCAGCAGCACGACGCCCGCTTGCACCGGTGCGCCGTGCCATAGAGCGGCCAGGACGATCAGCATGCCGAGCGTGCTGACCGCGATCAGGCCCTTGCCCACCACCTTGCGGCCGAGCCGGTCGCCCAGGGCACGCTGGGTGGGCCAGGCGGCATCCGGCGTGTTGGTCATCGGCGGTCTCCATCCGATCGGCAGGGGTTAACACCGTGACACGGCATCTCGTCCCGGCGCGGACGTTAATAGAGCGGCGATGCCTTAACAGAGCGTAAACAAGGCTCGCGCGTGCGGTGGCGGCAGGCGGCCGGTTAAGTATAGTGCGCCAACCCATGCTGCAGGAGCGCACGCCGATGCCGGATACCCCGCCCACGGATGCCGGATCCGGCACCGCGTTGGAGGCCGAGTTCGACACGCTGATGGCGCGCGCCGGGATCGCCGTGCCGGCGGCGTCGCGCGCCTCCATCCTGGCGGCCTTCGCCGATCTGCGTGGCCAGTTGGCGTTGCTGCACGCGCCGATGTCCCATACCGCCGAGCCCGCCCACGTGTTCCGCGCGGCGCTCCGATGAGCGGCCTGAGCGACCTGTCCATCGCCGAGATGGGCCGCCGGCTGCGCGCCGGCACGACGACGTCGCAGGCGCTGACCCGCGCCGCATTGGACCGGATCGCGGCACTGGACGGCGGCCTGCATGCCTTCGTCCTGCTGACCGAAGCGCGTGCGATGCAGGATGCCGCCCGCGCCGACACCGAGCGCGCCGCCGGCACCGATCGCGGCCCGCTGCATGGCATCCCCTATGCACTGAAGGACATCTACGACACCGCCGGCATCCGCACGACCTGCCATTCCCGGCTGCGCATGGACAACGTGCCGGCGCAGGACAGCACGGCGGCGGCCCGTCTCGCGGCGGCAGGCGGCGTGCTGCTGGGCAAGCTTGCGACGCATGAGTTCGCCATCGGCGGCCCCAGCTTCGACCTGCCGTTCCCACCCGCCCGCAATCCGTGGAACACCGAGCACATCACCGGCGGATCGTCCTCGGGCTCGGGGGCGGCGGTGGCGGCGGGGATGGTGCGGCTGGCGATGGGCAGCGACACCGGCGGGTCGATCCGCGGCCCGGCCGCGTGGTGCGGCACGGTGGGGCTGAAGCCGACCTATGGCCGGGTCAGCCGGCGTGGCGTGTTCCCGCTGTCCTGGACGCTGGACCATTGCGGCCCGCTGACCCGCAGCGTCGAGGACACGGCGATCGCCATGCAGATCCTGGCCGGGCACGACCCGGCCGACGCCGCCAGCGCCGATGTGCCGGTGCCCGACTATTGCGCGGCGTTGGAGAAGGGGGTGGCCGGCCTGCGCATCGGCGTCCCGCGCGCCTTCTTCGCCGAGGCGCCGGCCCGTACCGCGCCGATGCTGGCGGCGATCGACCGCACCGCGGCGCAGCTGCGCGATGCCGGGGCCACGGTCGTCGACATCGCGCTTCCCGACTATGCGCTGTTCGCGGTGGTCAACCGCGTCATCATGCTGTCGGAGGCCTTCGCGATCCACGAGGCGGACATGCGGGCGCGCATCGACCAGTATGGCGCGATCACCATGGGGCGCTTCGTGCTCGGGGCGGCGATGACGGCGGCGGACTACGTCCAGGCGCTGCGCGTGCGCCGCCATCTGACCGATGCGGTGGATGCCGCGCTGGATGGCTGCGACGCGCTGCTGACCGCGACGACGCTGGCCACGGCGCCGCGCTTCGATGCGCCGGTGGACTCGATCTCCTCGACCTCTCCGGTGCAGACCGCGCCGTTCAACGCGACCGGCCATCCGGCGATCAGCGTGCCGGTCGGGCTGGCCCCGGACGGGCTGCCGCTGGCGGTGCAGCTGGTCGGCCGCAATTTCGACGAGGCCGGCCTGTTGCGCATCGCCCGCGCGGTCGAGACGCTGTCGGGCTGGGAAGCGGTCGGGCTGCCGCTGTAGCGCGCGCCCTTCAGGGCAGGGCCACTACGGCCGCACGAACTGGGTGGCGCGGTAGCCCTGCGCGAACAGCAGGGCGCGCAGGTCGGCGTGGTCGACGCGGGCGCGGGCTTCGGCCGCGACGATCGGCTTGGCGTGAAACGCCACGCCGAGCCCGGCTTCCCGCAGCATCGCCAGATCGTTGGCGCCGTCGCCCACCGCCAGCGTTGCCGACATCTGCAGCCCGCGCTCGGCCGCCAGCTTCGCGCAGCAGCGTCAGCTTGGCGTCGCGATCGAGGATCGGCTCGCCGACCTCCCCGGTCAGCATGTCGCCGTCGTCCAGCAGCGTGTTCGCGCGGTGGACGTCGAAGCCAACCAGTGCGGCGACCCGGCCGGTGAAGAAGGTGAAGCCGCCGGAGACCAGCGCCGTCGTCGCGTTGTGCGCCGCGCATGGTGCGCACCAGTTCCTGCGCGCCGGGGGTCAGCTGCGTCGCTCGCCAGGTGCGTTCGAGCGCGCTGAGCACCAAGGCCCTTCAGCATGCCGACCCGTTCGCGCAGCGCCTCGGCGAAATCGATCTCGCCGTTCATGCTGCGCCGCGTGATGGCGGCGATCCGGTCCTTCAGTCCGGCGAAGTCGGCCAGCTCGTCCAGCGTCTCGCCGGTGACGATGGTGCTGTCCATGTCGGCGATCAGCAGCCCCTTGCGGCGGCCGCGCGCTGCTGGTCGCGATGGCGTCGATCGGGCGCGTCGTCGCAGCGCCGCGCGCGACGCGGTCGAGGTCGGGCGGCGTGTCGGCGGGGATGTCCACGGCCTCGCCGGGCGACAGTATCGCCGGCTCGCCGCCGCCGAATGGCGCCGCGCACACCGGTCGATCACCGCGCGGTCGAGCGTGGTCGCCTCGCGGGCGGCGACGAGGGTGAGGACATGCGGTCATGGCAGGCTCCATGCGGAGCGGACAGGCGTGACGGCATAGCCCGCCAGCGCGCTGATCGTGGCCGGCCCGACCTGCAGCGGGAAGTCGGCGCTGGCGCTGGCGCTGGCCGCGCGGCTCGGCGGCACGATCATCAACGCCGACTCGATGCAGGTCTATCGGGAGCTGCGCATCCTCACCGCCCGCCCGACCCCGGCGGAGGAGGCGCAGGTGCCGCACGCGCTGTACGGCGTGCGCGCGCGGCCGCCGAGGCGGGCAGCGTGGCGTGGTGGCGCGATGCCGCGCTGGCGGCGATGGCAGGCGGCGCGCGCGGCCGGGCGGCTGCCGATCCTGTGCGGCGGCACCGGCCTCTATTTCCCGTCGCTCACCGCAGGGCATCGCCGACATTCCGCCGCCCGGCGCCGCGGCGCGGGCGGAGGCGCGGCGCGCTGCTGGCGGAGCTCGGGCCCGCCGGCGCTGCACGCGCGGCTCGCGGCCAGTCGATCCCGACAACGGCGGCGCGCCTGCGCCCGGCCGACAGCCAGCGCATCGCCCGCGCCTGGGAGGTGTGGCGCGGCACCGGACGCGGCCTCGCGGCCTGGCAGGCGCAGGGCGCGCCGCCGGCGCCGTGGCGGTTCACGGCGATCCTGCTCGATCCGCCGCGCGACGCGCTGCGCGCCGCGATCGCATCCCGCTTCGCCGCGATGCTGGCGGCCGGCGCGCTGGAGGAGGTGCGCGGCGCTGCTGGCACTGGGCCTGGACCCGGCGTTGCCGGCGATGCGGGCGCATGGCGTGCCGGAACTGGCCGCCCATCTGCGCGGCGCGATCGCGCTGGACGAGGCGGCACGCCGCGCGACGCTGGTGACCGGGCAGTACACCAAGCGCCAGGCGACCTGGTTCCGCCATCACGATCTGGCGCCGGAAGCGCGAACGCATACGATCCATGCGCGCATCGCAGATCATGGCGCAATTTTCAGAACGATGCATCGCTGATTTGGTCACTTTTATTCGTGAGGGCGGTTGACGCGGCCGGCACGACCGGGCCTATCCGTGCGCTGCGCCGCCGTCTTCCCGCAGGCGCGGGGAGAGCCGCGCGCCCGAGCGATGAATCATGTCGGCCGATACGCAGCAGTCCGGAGCGGAAGTTCTTCTGCGCGCCCTGAAGGATCAGGGCGTCGAGGTCATTTTCGGCTATCCCGGCGGCGCGGTCCTGCCGATCTACGACGCGCTGTTCCAGCAGAACGCGATCCGCCACATCCTGGTGCGCCACGAGCAGGCCGCGGTGCACGCCGCCGAGGGCTATGCGCGCAGCACCGGGCGCGTCGGCGTGGTGCTGGTGACCAGCGGGCCGGGCGCCACCAACGCGGTGACCGGCCTGGTCGATGCGCTGATGGACAGCATCCCGGTGGTCTGCCTGACCGGCCAGGTGCCGACCCATCTGATCGGCAACGATGCCTTCCAGGAAGCCGACACCACCGGCATCACCCGGCCCGCGACCAAGCACAATTACCTGGTGAAGAAGGCCGAGCGACCTGGCCCGCGTGGTGCACGAGGCGTTCTACGTCGCGCGCAGCGGCCGGCCCGGCCCGGTGGTGATCGACCTGCCGAAGGACATCCTGATCGGCCGCGCGCCCTATGCGCCGCCGCCGACCGCGCCGCATCGCAGCTACCGCCCGCAGACCGAGCCCGATGCCGGCGCAGATCGCCAAGGCGGTCGCGCTGCTGAAGGGGGCGAAGCGCCCGGTCGATCTATGCCGGCGGCGGCGTGATCAATGCCGGCCGCGGCCGCGGCGCTGACGCGGTTCGTGCGCGTGACCGGGTTTCCCTGCACCAACACGCTGATGGGCCTGGGCGCCTATCCCGTCAAACGACCCGCAGTTCCTCGGCATGCTGGGGATGCACGGCACCTACGAGGCCAACCTGGCCATGCACGGCTGCGACGTGATGCTCGCCATCGGCGCCCGCTTCGACGACCGCGTGACCGGGCGGCTGAATGCGTTCAGCCCGGGCTCGCGCAAGATCCACGCCGACATCGACCCCTCCTCGATCAACAAGAACGTGCCGGTGGACATCCCGATCGTCGGCGACGCCGGTGCCGTGCTGGCGGCACTGATCGACGCCTGGGAAGCACGACGAGCAGCGCCAGCACGACCGCCGCGCTGGCCGAGTGGTGGCAGCAGATCGAGGCGTGGCGCGGCAAGGACTGCCTGCGCTTCACCCAGGACACGCGCAAGGGCGCGGTCATCAAGCCGCAATACGCCGTGCAGCGGCTGTACGAGATCACCCGCGCGCAGGGCCGCGAGACCTTCATCACCACCGAGGTCGGCCAGCACCAGATGTGGGCCGCGCAGCATTTCCGCTTCGACCAGCCGAACCACTGGATGACCTCGGGCGGGCTCGGCACCATGGGCTACGGCCTGCCGGCGGCGATGGGCGTGCAGATCGCGCATCCCGACGCGCTGGTCATCGACATCGCCGGCGAGGCGAGCATCCTGATGAACATCCAGGAGATGGGCACGCTGGCGCAGTACCGCCTGCCGGTGAAGGTGTTCATCCTGAACAACCAGTACATGGGCATGGTCCGCCAGTGGCAGGAACTGCTGCATGGCAGCCGCTATTCCGAAAGCTACTCGGCGGCGCTGCCGGATTTCGTCAAGCTGGCGGAGAGCTTCCATGCGCACGGCCTGCGCGCGCGAAAGCGTCGATGAGCTCGACGACGTGATCCACGAGATGCTGGCGATCGAGGGGCCGGTGATCGCCGACATCGCCGTGGACCAGAAGGAAAACTGCTTCCCGATGATCCCGAGCGGGGCCGCGCACAACGAGATGATCCTGGGCCCCGAGCACGAGGACCGCGCCGCCGGCATCACCGACGAGGGCCTGGTGCTGGTCTGATCCGATCCGGGCCTGATCCGATCCGGGTCCGATCCGATCCGGCTTGCCGCGCCGACCCCTCCTGCCGTGAAACGGGCTTGCATCCGATGCCGACGTCCGCCGATCCGACTTTGCGCCGCGCCACGATTTCCGTGCTGGTGGAGAACGAGGCCGGCGTCCTGGCGCGCGTCATCGGCCTGTTCTCCGGCCGCGGCTACAACATCGACAGCCTGACCGTCGCCCCGGTCGATGACGGCGCGCAGCCGCAGCCGCATCAACATCGTCACCTCGGGCACGCGAAATGGTGATCGAGCAGATCAAGGCGCAGCTCGACCGGCTGGTGCCGGTGCACCGGGTGTCCGACCTGACGCGCGACGGGGCCGCATATCGCGCGCGAGATGGCGCTGGTGAAGGTGGTCGGCGCCGGCGAGAAACGCGCCGAGGCGCTGCGCCTGGCCGATGCATTCCGCGCCCGCGTCGTCGATGCCACCGCCGAGCAGCTTCGTCTTCGAGATGACGGGCGGCGACCGAGAAGCTGGACGCCTTCATCGCGCTGATGCGGCCGCTGGGCCTTGCGGAGGTCTCCCGCACCGGCGTCGCCGCCATCGCACGTGGTCCACGAACAATCTAGGTACCGGAGCAAGAGAGAGATGCGCGTTTACTACGACCGCGATGCCGACGTGGACCTGATCAAGGGCAAGAAGCGTCGCCATCATCGGCTATGGCAGCCAGGGCCACGCCCATGCCAACAACCTCAAGGACAGCGGCGTCGCCGAGCTTGCGGTCGGCCTGCGCCCCGGCTCGGCCGGCGTGGCGAAGGCCGAGGCGGCGGGGCTGAAGGTGATGGACCCGGCCGATGCGGCGAAGTGGGCCGACGTCGTCATGGTGCTGACACCCGACGAGGGGCAGGGCGACCTGTATCGCGAGAAGCTCGGCCCCAACATGAAGCCGGGCGCGGCACTGGCGTTCGCGCATGGGCTGAACGTGCATTTCAACCTGCTCGATCCGCGCCCCGACATCGACGTGTTCATGATCGCGCCGAAGGGCCCCGGCCACACCGTGCGCAGCGAGTATCAGCGCGGCGGCGGCGTGCCCTGCCTGGTGGCGGTGGCGCAGAACCCGTCGGGCAACGCGCTGGAGATCGCGCTGTCCTATGCCTCGGCGATCGGCGGCGGGCGCGCCGGCATCATCGAGACGACGTTCAAGGAGGAATGCGAGACCGACCTGTTCGGCGAACAGGTGGTGCTGTGCGGCGGCCTGGTGGAGCTGATCAAGGGCGGCTACGAGACGCTGGTGGAGGCGGGCTACGCGCCCGAGATGGCGTATTTCGAATGCCTGCACGAGGTGAAGCTGATCGTCGACCTGATCTACGAGGGCGGCATCGCCAACATGAACTACTCGATCAGCAACACCGCCGAGTACGGCGAATACATCTCCGGCCCGCGCATCATCAACGACGCGACGCAAGCGCCGAGATGAAGCGCGTCCTGGCCGACATCCAGTCGGGCCGGTTCGCGCGCGACTGGATGCTGGAGAACAAGGTGAACCAGTCGAGCTTCAAGGCGACCCGGCGCCGCCTGTCGGAACACCCGATCGAGCAGGTCGGCGAGCGGCTGCGCGCGATGATGCCGTGGATCGCCAAGAACGCGCTGGTGGACAAGTCGAAGAACTGAGGCGATCGGGCGGCCGGCGCGGAAGCGTCCCGGCCGCCCTATTCCCCGGTCCAGCGCGGCTTGCGGCGTTCGTTGAAGGCGGCGAGGCCCTCGGTCGCGTCGCCGGTCAGCGAGGTGACCGAGATCAGCGTCTCGGCGAAGGCCAGCGCCTCGGGGAAGGCCATGCTTTCCATCGCGGCGATGGCGTATTTGCCGCGACGGAGCGCGACCGGCGACATCTCCCCCAATTTGGCCACCAGCGCATCGACGCGGGCATCGAGATCGTCGAACGGGACGACGTGGTTGACGAGGCCGATCTGCTGCGCGCGGGCGGCGTCGATGAACGCCCCGGTCAGGCAAAGCTCGTTGATCGCGCGCGCGCCGATCAGGCTGCGCAGATACACCAGCACCTGCATCGGAAACACGCCGACCCGGGCTTCCGGCAGGCCGAAGCGGGCGTGATCGGCAGCGATGGCGAGGTCGCACATCGCCATCAGCCCCATGCCGCCGGCGATGCAGTCGCCGTTGACGCGGGCGATGGTGGGGATGCCGATGCCGCGCATCACGCGGGCGAGCCTGCCGAAATCGGTCATCGGTTCGTCGAGGCCGAGGATGAACGTGCCGGTGCCACCCGACAGGTCGGCCCCGGCGCAGAATGCGCGGCGGCCCGCACCGGTCAGCACGATGGCGCGGATCGCGGGATCGGCCTGCGCGGCCGTCACCGCCGCCTCGATCCCGGCGACGACGCGCTTGTTCATCGCGTTGCGCTTCGTCTCCCGCTCGATCCAGATCCACAGCGCGCGGCCGCGCTGCTCGGTGCGGATCTCCAGCGTCTCGTCCGCCATCGCAGCGCCCCCTTCAGTATGATTTCGGCAACCCGAGTTCACGCTCGGCGATGAAGCACAGGATCATTTCGCGCGAAACCGGGGCAAGCTGCACCGCCATCATTTCACGGAAATAGCGTTCCACGTGGTATTCGGCGGCATAGCCCATGCCGCCATGCGTGCGGATCGCGCGGTCGCAGGCGCGGAAGCCGGCGTCGGCGGCGAGGTATTTCGCGGCGTTCGCCTGGGCGCCGCAGGGCTGGCCCGAATCGTAAAGCTCCGCGGCATGCAGCGTCATCAGTTCGGCGGCGTAGAGTTCGGACCAGCACTCGGCGAGCGGGTGCTGGATAGACTGGTTCTGGCCGATCTTGCGGCCGAACACCACGCGCTCATCGGCGTAGGCGACGGCCTTTTCCAGGGCACGGCGGCCCATGCCGACGATCTCGGCGGCGTTGAGCAGGCGCTCGGGGTTCAGGCTGTCGAGGATGTAGCGGAAGCCGCGGCCTTCCTCGCCGATGCGGCATTCCACCGGCACGATCATGTTGTCGTAGAAGACCTGGTTCGAGTTCGACGGCGTGGCGGCCCATCTTCGGGATTTCGCGGATCTCGGCGGCGCTGCGGTCGAGATCGGCGTAGAACAGCGTCAGCCCATCGACCGGGCGCGCGCATTCCTCGATCGGCGTGGTGCGGGCGAGCAGCACGACCTTGTCGGCGTGCTGCGCGGTGCTGGTCCAGATCTTCTGGCCGCTGACCACGTAATGATCGCCGCGGCGCACCGCGCGGGTCTTGATCTTCGCCGTTTCCAGCCCGGCATCGGGTTCGGTGACGCCGAAGCAGGCGCGCGACGACCCGTCGATGATCGCAGGCAGCCAGTCCGCCTTCTGCCGCTCGGTGCCGTGACGGACGATGGAATGCAGGCCGAAGATGTTGATGTGGACCGTCGAGCAGGCGGCGAAGGCGCCGGCGGAATGGCCGATCTCCTGCATCATGATGCAGGCTTCGGTGACGCCGAGGCCGGCGCCGCCGTATTCGGCCGGCATGGCGATGCCGAGCCAGCCGCCCTCGGCGATGGCCCTGGCGAATTCGAAGGGGAAGGCGTGGCTGCGGTCCTTTTCGGCCCAGTAGGCATCGTCGAAGCGATCGCAGATGGCGCGGATGGCATCGCGGATGGCGGCGCGCTCGGGGGTGCTGGCCAGCGGCTCGAACAGCTTCATGACGGCCTCCCTCGAGGCGCCCTGTCTCACGCCTCCGCGAAACTAAATTCGCCTTTCGACGTCTAAGCAGGTCACTACGGGGCGTCAACCCGACCCGCTGATGCCCAGGAAGGCAACGGCAAACGGCTGATTGACGGCCGATCGCGCCGCAGCCTATTTCGACAGGGCGAAAAGAACGGGCAGCCCATGTCGAAGATCGTCGAACGCACGCTGGACCTGCTGGAACTGTTCGCCGAGGAAAAGCGGCCGCTGTCGCTGTCCGACATCGCGCGGCTGCTGAAAATCCCCGTCTCGTCCTGCCACGACGTGCTGCAGGCGATGCAGGCGCGCGGCTACCTGTACGAGGTGGCGCCGCGTGCGGGCTATTACCCGACGCTGCGGCTGCAGAAACTGGGCAAGGACATCGCCGACCACGATCCGGTGGTGGCGCGCGCCGACCTGCTGCTGCGGTCGCTGCGCGACACGCTGGACGAGTCGGTGCTGCTGGCCAAGGTCAGCGGGCTGCAGGCGACCTATCTCCTGGTGTTCGAGCCGACGCACCCGCTGCGCTTCCTGATGAAGGTCGGCGACCGGGTGCGCAGCCTGCACGCCACCTCGGGCGGCAAGGCGCTGCTGGGCAGCCTGCCCGACCGCGAGCTGACCGCCGTGCTGCGCGGCGCCAACCTTGTCCCCATGACGGCCCGCACCATCACGTCGCGGCCCGCGCTGCGCGCAGAAATCGAGCAGGCGCGCGCGCGCGGCTGGTACGTCAATGACGGCGAGAGCCAGGATGGCGTGACCACCGTTTCGGCACCGTTCCGCTGGAGCGGCGCGGTCTATATCGTAACGGTCGCCGGCCCGTCGGCGCGGCTCGGGCCGCGGCTGGAACAGGCGACGGGCCTGATCACCAATGTCTGCACCATGCTGGAGATGCGCGCCGATGGCGCCTCCGCCGCCTGAGCAGGGTTCGGCATCGGGGCATCCGTCGTTGCACGGCCCGGAATGCGGCCCCCTCTCCGTCACCGTATGGATGCGCTATAGGCAATCGCCGACTGCCGTTCAGGAAGGGCGCACCTTTGCCGATGCTGCTGCGCGTCATCGTGTTCTCGCTCGCGTTGGCCGCCTGTGCCGCGCCGTCCGGCGGGCCGCCGACCCCGGGCAGCGTTACGGTGCGCATGGGCGGACAGGTCAGCACCTATGTCGGTGCCGCCAGCACGCGATAGGCCGCTGCGCCGGCACGCTTGGCGTCCGTGTGGTCGGTTGGTTGTGGTAGTCTTTCGCCCATGCCCGACCTGCTGATCCAGAATATCCGCCCGCTCGATGGTCCTGCCACCTGCATCGCCATCCGCGCCGGCCGCATTGCCGCCATCGGGCCGCAGGTGGGGCAACCCGGCATGCCCGTGCTGGACGGCGCCGGACGCATCGCGCTGCCCGGGCTGGTCGAGGCGCACACGCATCTCGACAAGTCGCTGCTCGGCATGCCGTGGTATCGCAACGCGGTCGGCCCCCGCCTGATCGACCGCATCGACAATGAGCGCGCCGCGCGCCGCGACATGCCGATCGACGCGCGCCGCCAGTCCGCCCGGCAGGCCGTGCTCGCCATCAGCCACGGCGTCACGCATATCCGCAGCCATGTCGATGTCGATACGGAGATCGGCGTGCGCGGCATCGAGGGGCTGCTGGCGACGCGGGAAAACCTGGCCGATGCGGTCGGCATCGACCTCGTCGCTTTCCCGCAAAGCGGCCTACTGGTGCGGCCGGGCACGCTGGCGCTGCTGGAGCAGGCGCTGCGCCTGGGTGCGGAGACCGTCGGCGGCCTCGATCCCTGTGCCATCGACCGCGACCCGAAGGGCCATCTCGACGCGATCTTCGGCCTGGCCGAGCGTTTCGGCCGCGGTGTCGATATCCATCTGCACGAGCCGGGGGAGATGGGCGCGTTTTCGATGGAGCTGATCATCGAGCGGACGCGGGCGCTGGGCATGGCGGGGCGCGTCGTCATCAGCCACGCCTTCTGCCTCGGCGCGCCGGATCCGGCGCTGGTGGAGCCGCTGATCGCCGCCTTGGCGCAGGCCGGGGTCGCGATCATGACGACCGGCACGCCGTCCCGGCCGGTGCCGCCGCTCAAGCGGCTCGCCGAGGCGGGCGTCGTGGTCTGCGCAGGGTCCGACGGCATCCGCGACACCTGGGGGCCGTACGGCAACGCCGACATGCTGGAGCGCGCGACGCTGCTGGGCATGCGCAACAACCTGCGCCGGGACGATGAGCTGCCGCTCGCGCTCGCCGCCTGCACCACCGGTGCGGCGGCGGCAATCGGCCTGACCGATTACGGCCTCGCCCCCGGCTGCCATGCCGATCTGGTGCTGGTCGCCGCCGAGACGCTGGGCGAGGCGATCGCCCAGCATCCGCCCGCCCGCACCACGATCCGCCGCGGCCGGATCGTCGGCATCGACGGCATCGCACAGGTCGCCGTCGCCTGACCCCTGGCTCCCGGCGACGCGTCGATGTCGCGCAGGCGACCGGCCTCGCGCTACGCCCCCGCGCCGACCTGTCCGAGATCGAGAACGCGAGCCGTCTCTACACCCAGGCCGAGGCAATTTTTCTCAGTCTGCCGCTCGCCGCCGTCTGCCGGCCTTCGACACCTATGGCGAAACCGTGTCGCGCGGCGCCGGCGCCTGCGTCGGCGGCGGCCAGGTCTTCCGGTCGGCCGCTGCGGCGATCTGGTCTCGCGGGTGCGGGACACGCTGCCCGGCATCGGCGCCATGGTGGTTCAAGCGCCGCGGGTGGCTGTAGGCCCGTGCCGTTCAGTCGAACGGCAGGCCGACGTAGTTTTCCGCGAGCGACAGTGCCGAGGCGTGCGAGGTGCGCACCAGGTCGAGGTCGGCGAAATGGATGCGCCGCTCGAAGTCGGTTTCCGCTTCGTTCCGGTGCAGCATCGTCGTCATGTACCAGGAAAACCGCTCGCCCTTCCAGACGCGGCGCAGGCAGGTCTCGCTGTAGCGGTCCAGCAGGTCCTGGCGGTTCTGCCGGTATTTCGCCGCCAGCGCGCGCGCCAGCACCAGGACGTCGGCGACCGCCAGGTTCAGCCCCTTCGCGCCGGTCGGCGGCACGATGTGCGCGGCGTCGCCGGCGATGAACAGCCGGCCGTGCTGCATCGGCTCGCAGACGAACGAGCGCAGCGGAATGATGCCCTTCTGGAAGATCTCCCCCTCGGTCAGCCGCCAGCCGTCGCCGGTTTCCAGCCGTGCATGCAATTCCCCCCAGATGCGCGCATCCGGCCAGTTGGCGATGTCGTCGTGCGGATCGCACTGGATGTACATGCGCTGCACGTCCGGCGAGCGGGTACTCAGCAGCGCGAATCCCTGGTCCTGGTTGGCATAGATCAGCTCGGGCCAGGACAGCGGGGCGCGCGTGAGGATGCCGAGCCAGCCGAACGGATAGACCTTCTGGTATTCGGTCCGCAGCGCGGCCGGGATCGCCTGCCGGCCGGGGCCGTGAAAGCCGTCCGCGCCTACGATGTAGTCGCAGCGGAGCAGTTCCTCCGGCCCGCTGCCGTCGCGGCGGAAGGCGATGCAGGGATGGTCGGTGTCGGCATCGCGGATCGTCGTGCCGCCGACGCCGAAGACGATTTCCCCACCATCCCGAAGGCGTTTGGCGATCAGGTCCTTCAGCACCTCGTGCTGCGGATACACCGTCACCGTCTTGCCGCCGGTCAGCTCGGCGATGGCAACGTGGTGGCGCTGGCGGTTCCATTGCAGCGTGATGCCGTCATGGAAATGGCCGTCGCGCGCCATCCGCTCGCCCATCCCGAGGTCGTGCATCAGCGCCGTCACCCAATGCTCCAGCACGCCGGCGCGGACGGTGCCCTCGACATCGGCACGGCTGCGCTGCTCGAGGTTCACCGCCGCGATCCCGTCGCGTTGCAGCAGGTGCGCGAGGAACAGCCCGGCCGGTCCCGCGCCGATGATGCCGACCTGTGTGCGCACCGCCCGTCCCTCCGTCGTCAGCGCATGACCTTCGCCGGGTCCTCGCCATAGGGCGGCGCGTAGATCACCAGCAGCTTCATCCGCTCGGTCAGAACCTTGATCGAGTGATAGACGCGGGCGGGGAAGAACAGCATGTCGCCGGCGCGCACGTGATGGTCCACGCCGTCGATGCCGGCGATCGCCTCGCCCTCCAGGATGTAGACCGCCTGCTCCAGATCGGGGTGCGCGTGCGCCTGAGCGCCTTCGTTGCGCTCGATGTCGCCCAGCACGATCTCGAGGTATCGCGCGCCGTTCACGGCCGGGCCGACGAGGCGATAATTCTTCGTGCCGGTGTGGTTGGCCGGGCTGTAGGGCGTGACTTCGGAGGCGCGGATCACATAGGGGGATGTCCCGGTCATCGTCAGCCCTCCTTCACGGGCGCTTCGGCGGCCTTCGTCGCGGCCGCCACCGCGGCTTCGAGGTTCAGGATGCGGATCGCATTCTGGTGGAACAGCTTGTCGATGACGCCGGGCCGGAATTTCTCCATCTCCCACTCGTCGCAGCATTGGCCGGGACTCCAGCCCGGATAGTCCGAACCGAACAGCACCTTGTCCTGCAGCCGCCGCTGCATGTCGTGTTTCAGCGGGGCAGGGACGTATTTGGGACCCCAGCCGGAAATGTCGATCGAGACGTTCTGCTTGTGGATCGCGACGGCGATCAGCTCCTCGGTCCACGGCCAGCCGGGATGCGCCGCGACGATGTTCAGCCGCGGGAAATCCGCCGCCACGTCGTCGATGTTGGGGATCGGGCGCGCGTGGCCGAGCTTGAAGCCAAGCCCGCCCGGCTCGCCCGCACCGATCGCGGTGGTGCCGCAATGGATCAGCACCGGCACGCCCAGCGACTGCAGCAGGTCCCAGATCGGATAGAATTGCCGGTCGTTCGGCGAAAAGCCCTGTACCGGCGGCTGGTATTTCACGCCGAGCAGCCCGAGGCCCTTGATCGCGTGCTCGATCTCCTCGAGGCCCTTGCGGCCGCGCCAGGGATCGACCATCGCCCAGCCGGGCAGGAACACATCGGGATAGTCGCGGGTCAGCGCCGCCAGCCGCTCGTTGCCATAGACGCCGCCCGCCGCGCCATTCTCGGCGTCCCAGGCGATCGGGATCGCCAGCGCATCGTCTCGGCGGAAATCATCGGCGATCTGCGCATCGGGGCGGGCGCTGAACTTGCCGTTGAACATCCGGTTCGCCGCCGGGATGAACGGCCCGCTCGCCGCCACGTAGGCGTCGTCCATCGGATGGACATGAACGTCGATCGCCCGCATCGGCTTCTCCCTTCCGCTTCACTCGCCCGACGTTGCCAGCATGTCCGGAAGCGCCTGCTCCCAGCTGGCACGGATCGCATCCGCCGTGGCGGCATCCGCGATCATCACCAGCCGGCTGCCGCGCCCGGCGCCCGGCCAGCGGTCCAGCGCCACCGGCGCGTGCAGCACGTGATGCACGCCATGGATCACCACCGGCCCGTCGAGCCCGTCGATGTCAAGCATGCCCTTCACGCGCAGCAACTGCTCGGCATGGCCCAGCCGCACGCCGCGCAGCCAGGTCTCGAACGCCGACCAGCGCAAGCCGCCCTGCGTACCGAGCGACACCGCGGCGATGGGCGCGGTATGGCCGGGATCGGCCGCGATGGCCTCGGCGAACAGGCCCGAGCGTGGCGGCGCCGCTGGCGCGGACGGATCGAGGAAGCCCGCCGGCAGCAGCGCGCCCGCATCCACCGCGCCGTGGGACGCGACGTGGATCGGCGCCAGCGGGTTCAGCGCGCCCAGCGCCGCGCGCACGCGCGCGACCGCCGCAGCGTCCGCCAGATCGGTCTTGGTCAGCACCAGCGCATCCGCCAGGGCCGCCTGCTTGCGCGTCTCGGCGTGGCGCGCCAACTGCGCCTCGGCGAACACCGCATCCACGCAGGCAACGATCGCCTCCAACCGCAGCGCGCGCGCCATCGGAGGGTTGCGCAGGATCGCCTGCGCGATCGGTGCCGGATCGGCCAGCCCCGACGGCTCGATGATCAGCCGCTTGAAGCGCGGCAGGTCGCCTGCCTCGCGCCGGCTGAACAGGCGCATGACCGCGGTTTCCATGTCGCCCGACAGATTGCAGCACAGGCAACCATTGGCCATCACAACGGTGCGGTCGGCGCCATGGTCGATCAGGTCGCGATCCAGCGACACCGCGCCGAACTCGTTGACCGCGACGGCGGTGTCGGCCAGCCTCGGGTCACGCAGCAGCGCGTTGACCAGCGTGGTCTTGCCGCTGCCCAGGAAGCCGCTCAGCAGCACCACCGGCAGCCGGTTGCGATCCGCGTCCTCGCTCAGGAACAGCCTGCCGTTGACCCCCAGCCTTGCCTCCGATCCCGCGTTCGTCCGCGACAGCTCGATTGACGCCTCCGCCCGAGCGGACGATTCTTCGCTCGGGCGAATACTATCAGGGAGCAGCCACGCCATGACAAATCCTCCGCGCGGCGTCTGGCCCGACGACCCTACACCAGCCAGCGGGCCGCTGCGCGGGGTCCGCGTGCTCGATCTGACGACGGTGGTGATGGGCCCGTCGGCGACGCAGCTGCTCGGCGATTTCGGTGCAGACGTGGTGAAGGTGGAATCGCCGGCCGGCGACGGCATGCGCTGGATCGGGCCGTGGCGGCATCCCGGCATGGGGCCGCTGTTCCTGCAGTCCAACCGCAACAAGCGCAGCGTGATGCTCGACCTCAAGCGCCCAGAGGGGAAGGCGGCGGCGCTGGCGCTGGCGGCGCGCGCCGATGTGCTGGTTTCCAACGTGCGTCCGCAGGGGCTCCAGCGCCTCGGCCTCGACTATGACGGCGTGCGCGCCGGCAACCCGCGCATCATCTACTGCGCCGCCGTCGGCTATGGCAGCGGCGGTCCCGACGCGGGCAAGGCGGTGTACGACGACCTGATGCAGGCGGCGTCGGGCCTCGCCGGGCTGTTCGGTGCGGTGGATGGCGCGCCGCGCTATGCGCCGATCAATGTCTGCGACCGCGTCGTCGGCCTGTATGTCGCCAACGCCGTCATGGCCGCGCTGTATCACCGCGCGGCGACGGGCGAAGGCCAGTTCGTCGAGGTCCCGATGTTCGAGACGATGGCGCAGTTCGTGCTGGGCGATCACATGGGCGGCGGCGCCTTCCAGCCGCCCGAGGGTGAGATGGGCTACCGGCGGCTGCTGTCGCGCACGCGCGGCCCCTACGCGACGCAGGACGGCCACCTGGCGATCGTGGTCTATACCGACCGCCACTGGCGAGCCTTCACCGCGCTGGTCGGCCGCCCCGACCTGCTGGACACCGATTCGCGCTTCGGGTCGCAGGAAAGCCGCACGCGCCACGCCGAGGATGTCGGCCGCTTCCTCGCCGGGCAGCTTCCCGCCCTGACCAACGCGGCGTGGCTGGAGGCGCTGCACGCCATCGACATCCCGGCCTGTCCGGTCAACACCATTCAGGCCCTGGCCGAGGACCCGCATCTCAAGGCCGTGGATTTCTTCCAGCCCGCCGAGCATCCGACCGAGGGCACGGTGACGGTCACCCGCCCGCCGGTCAGGTTCAGCCGCTCGCCTGCTTCGATCCGCCGCCTCGCCCCCAATCTCGGCGAACACAACGCCGAACTGCTGGGGACCGATCGCGAGCCGTGACGGCGGCAGGCGCGCGGTTCAGCCGCGCGGCAGGCCGATGGCGATGCCGGGCTGCACGACGTCGGGTGCATAGGCCTTGCGGGCGAACACCGCGCGCACCAGCGGCGCGAAACTGTCCAGCGTGTCGTTCGGATAGGCCGGATCGAAGCAGGACTGGTCCCAGCGTTCGCAGAAGTCGGCGCAGGCCTGGTAGTGCGGGCTGTCGCGGTAGCGGTCCCGCTCATGCGGGTCCCAGCCGTAATGGTGCGCGTAGTAGATCATCTGGAAGGCGCCGTGATGCGCGACCACCCAGCTGCACTCCTCGCGCACGAAGGGCCGCAGAATCTCCGCCGCCATGCGGTCATGGTTGCGCGGCGCCAGCCCGTCGCCGATGTCGTGCAGCAGCGCCGAGACGATCCAGTCGGCATCGGCGCCGTCGCGCCGTGCCCGCGTCGCCGATTGCAGCGCATGGCCGAGGCGGGAGATCCGGTAGCCCTCGATCGTCTCCTCGTCCTGGCGCGCGAGTTCGCGCAGCAGGCGGTCGGCGGTGCCGGTGTGATGGCGCTCCTCGGCCTCGCGCAGCAGCAGGTAATCCTCCCGCGTGCCATCCTTCATCTCGGTGAAGCCGACGGTCTGCATCGGAACTCCTGCGCGATTGCTACGATGCACCGCACAATAGGCGGCTGACTGGCGGCTATCCAGACCCTATGCTGGCGGCTCACCGACGGAGCAGGCGATGAACGGCGCGACGGAGAAGGTTCTGACCGGTGCGGATCTGCGCAGCCTGTCGGTCCGCTCCGACCGGCGCGGTGCGGTCCGTCTGGGCATCCACCTGCTGCTGATCGGCGGCGCCGGATGGCTGGTGGCGCGCGCCGATGCCTGGACGCTCCTGCCGGCGATGCTGCTGCTGGGCATCACCGAGGCGGCGCTGTTCGCCCCGGTACACGAGACGATGCACATGACCGCCTTCGCGTCCCGCCGCGCCAACGCGGTGGTGGGCTGGCTGGCGGCCTGCCCGTCGCTGCTCAACCGCGATTTCTACACCGCCTTCCACCTGGCACATCACCGCCACACGCAGGACCCCGAGCGTGACCCGGAGCTGATGACACGGCCGCCCGACGCCATGGATGCGTATGTCTGGCGCGTCAGCGGGCTGCCGTATTGGCGCATGCGGCTGCGCGTGGTGTGGGACGGGTTACGCGGCGACATGTCCGCCTATCCCTTCATCGCGCCGCGCGCCGCCTCCAGGGTTATCCTGTCGCTGCGGCTGATGACGCTGTTCGTACTGGCCTGCGCGGCCCTGTCGATGGTGCTGGTCGGGTGGTGGGCGCCGCTGGTGTTCTGGATCGGCCCGCAGCTGCTCGGTCAGCCGCTGCTACGGCTGTACTTGCTCACCGAGCACACGCTGTGCTCGATGGACGCCAACGGCCTGACCAACACGCGCACGACATTGACCAACGCGGCGGTGCGGCTGTTGATGTGGAACATGAGCTACCACGCCGAGCACCACCTCTATCCCTCGATACCGTTCCATCGGCTGCCCGACGCGCATCGCGCGATCCGCGACCGGCTGGGCGTGCTGCAGGATGGCTATGCGCGCTGGCATGTGGCGCTGGTTCGCCACTTGCGCGCATGACGGAGTGGCCCAGCGCAGCCGGGCGGTTCGCGCTCGGCGACCTCGTGCTGCAGTCGGGGGCGACGCTGCCGGGTGCGGTGCTGAGCTGGAAGACGCATGGCACGCTGTCGGCGGCGCGCGACAACGTCGTGCTGTATCCGACCAGTTATTCGGCGCGGCACCCGGACCTGGAATGGCTGATCGGGCCGGACGGGGTGCTGGATCCCGGCCGCTGGTTCATCGTCATCCCCGACATGTTCGCCAACGGCCTGTCGTCCAGCCCGTCCAACACGCCGGACTGGCCCGGCCTGGTGACGGCGTGGGACAATGTCCATGCGCAGCGCCGGCTGCTGGCCGAGCAATGGGGGATCGAGCGTCTGCATGCCGTCTATGGCTGGTCGATGGGTGCGCAGCAGGCCTATCACTGGGCGGCGCTGTTCCCCGACCGGGTCGCCCGCGCCATCGTGAACTGCGGCAGCGCGCGCACCGCGACGCATAACCGGGTTTTCCTGAAGGGGCTGATGGCGGTGCTGGAAGCGGCACCCGAATACCGCGGCGACGGCCGCTTCGCCGTCGAACCCGCCGCCGCGCTGCGCGCGTTCGGGCGCATCTATGCCGGCTGGGGGCTGAGCCAGGACTTCTACCGCGCCGGGCTGCACGAGAGTGTGCTGGGTGCGCCCGACCTCGACACTTTCCTGCGCACCGACTGGGAGGAGCGGTTCGCCCGCCGCCCGGCCGCCGACCTGTATGCGCAGCTTCAGACCTGGGATGCCGGCGACATCAGCCGCGATCCGCGCTACGGCGGCGATCTGGCGAAGGCGCTGGGCGCGATCGAGGCGCGCGTGCTGCTGATGCCGGGCGAGACCGACCTCTATTTCCGCGTCGCCGACAATGCCGCCGAGCTGCCGCATCTGCGCCATGCCGAGCTGCGGCCGATCCCCAGCATCTGGGGCCATCGCGCGGGCAATCCCGCGGTCATCCCGGCAGACGCCGAATTCGTCAGGCAAGCTGTCCGGGCCTGGCTGGCCTGATGGTGAAAGCCGAAAGGAAAGGGGGCGCCGCTCGGCGCGACGCCCCCGGTATCCGTTATCGTGGCCCTTGGCCCTTGGCCCTTGGCCCTTGGCCATTGGCCCAAGCAAAGAACTGCGCCTACCGCTGGCCGCCCTTCTGGCCGGCCTGTGCCGCGCGGTCGCGGTCGCTGGCGAAGTTGCCGCCCGTGCCGTGCTGGCCGCCCGTGCCGTGTTGGCCACCCGTGCTGTGCTGGCCGCCCGTGCGGCCCGCTTCGGCAGCGCGTTCGCGGTCATTGGCGAAGTTTCCGCCGCTTTGCTGGCCGCCCTTGCGTCCGGCTTCGGCTGCCTTTTCGCGATCTTCGGCGAAGTTGCCGGGATTGCCGCTGTGCTGGGTCATGTCGCGTTCTCCTTCTGGTTATCACCGGTGCATGCCCTGCGGCATGGCCCCGATGATGGGTGCTCAATGGCCCCCGAGCGATGATGGTTTCCCGACAGCCGACGTAAAACCTGCAGACAGGATCATTATAATTTGTCTGACGCCGTCATTTTGTAACGTGACGCGCTATGCGCTGCGGCAACCCGTTGCCGCTGCCAAGCGGCGTCCGTGAGCGGGTTCGCCGCGGCATCCTGGGCGACCTGGGGGATCGCCGGCATGGCCACCGCCGGCGTGATCGTGCGGCCCTTCGCGCTGCCCGAATATGTCTGGGCGGTGGCCGGTGCCGTGCTGCTGGTCGTGCTGGGCCTGCTGCCCGCCTCGGCCGCACTGGCCGGGATCGCCAAAGGTGGCGACGTCTATCTGTTCCTGACCGGCATGATGCTGCTGGCCGAGCTGGCGCGGCAGGAAGGCCTGTTCGACTGGCTGGCCGGGATGGCGGCACGCGGCGCCGGGGGATCGGCGCCGCGCCTGTTCACCCTGGTTTTCGCCGTCGGCACCGTGGTGACGGTGTTCCTGTCCAACGACGCGACCGCGGTGGTGCTGACGCCGGCCGTCGCCGCGGTGGTGCGCACGGCCGAGGCCGAGGCGCCGCTGCCCTACCTGCTGGTCTGCGCCTTCATCGCGAACGCCGCGAGCTTCGTGCTGCCGATCTCCAACCCGGCCAATCTGGTGATCTACGCCAGCCACATGCCGCCGCTGCTGCAATGGCTGCCGCGCTATGGGCTGCCCTCGGTCCTGGCGATCCTGGCGACCTATGCCGTGCTGCGCTGGACGCAGCGCGCCGCGCTGCGCCGGGCGGTGTCGCACGCGGTCGACATCCCCGGCCTGGCCGCCGGCGGCAGGCTGGCGGCGGTCGGCATCGGCGCGACGGCGCTGGTGTTGCTGACCGCCTCGGCGTTCGGCGTGCAACTCGGCCTGCCGACCTTCCTGGCGGGCCTCGTCACCACCGTCCTGGTGCTGCTGACGACCCGGCGCGGCCCGCTGCTGCTGATCCGCGACATCTCCTGGGGCGTGCTGCCGCTGGTCGCCGGGCTTTTCGTGCTGGTGGAGGCGCTGCAGACAACCGGCGTCACCGACGCCCTGGCGCATCTGGTGGCCGCCGCCGTCGGCCGGGCGGCGATGCTGACCGCGTGGGCGTCCGGCATCGGCCTGGCCGTGGTCTGCAACCTGGTGAACAACCTGCCGGCCGGGCTGGTCGCCGGCCGCGTGGTGCAGATCGCGCGCGTGCCGGATGCGGTACGCAGCGCCGTGCTGATCGGCGTCGATCTCGGCCCCAACCTGTCGGTCACCGGCTCGCTCGCCACCATCCTGTGGCTCACTGCGCTGCGGCGCGAGGGGCTGCGGGTCAGCGCGTGGCAGTTCCTGCGGCTGGGTGCGCTGGTGATGCCGCCGGCGCTGCTGCTGGCGCTGGGCGCCGCGTTCGCCATCGGCTGACGCTCAGCGCGCCGACCGCGCCCGGGCGTTCTGCACGTTGCGGTCGTGCTGGGCGAGGGTGCGGGCGAAGGCGTGGCCGCCCGAGCCGTCGGCGACGAAATACAGCGCGTCGGTGTCGGCCGGGTGCAGCACCGCCTGCAGGCTGGCCAGGCCCGGCGCGCAGATCGGCCCGGGCGGCAGGCCGCCGTAGCGATAGGTGTTGTAGGCGTCGTCCGCGTCGAGGTCGGCGCGGGTCAGCGGATGGTCCAGCGCGCCGGCGCCGCGGCTGACGGCATAGATCACCGTCGGGTCGGATTGCAGCCGCATCCCCAGGCGCAGCCGGTTGAGGAACACCGCCGCGACCAGCGGCCTTTCCTCGGGCTTGGCCGTCTCGCGCTCGACGATGCTGGCCAGGATCAGGGCGTCGCGCGGCGAGGCCAGCGGCAGATCCGGCGCCCGCTGCGCCCAGGCTGCGGCGAGGGCGTGGTCGAGGGCCGCCGCGGCGCGCGCCAGGATCGCCCCGCGCGGCGTGCCGTAGGTGTAGGCATAGGTCTGCGGCAGCACGCTGCCCTCGGCCACCGGCACGTCCGGGCCGGACAGCGCCCCGGCATGGGCCAGCACCGCCATCACCTGCGGCGCGCTCAGGCCCTCGGGGATGGTGACGCGGTGCTGCACCGGCTGGCCGGTGCGCAGCACGGCGAACACCATGCGCAGGCTGGCATGGGCGGGAAAGGCGAACTCCCCGGCATGCACCTCCCCATCGTTGCGCGTCAGGTAGCCGACCAGGCGGAACCGCCAGTGGCTGTCATCCATGTCAGCGCCGATCACGCCGGCCTGTTCGAGTGCGAGGCCGACCTCGGCCAGCGTGCCGCGCGGCACCACCACGTCGCGCGTCGCCGCCAGCGGTCCGGGATCATCCAGCAGACGCAGCCAGGCCATGCGGCCGACGCTGTGGGCCAGGCTGAGCACGATCGCCGCCAGTGCAAGCCAGCGCAGCGCCGGCAGGACGCGGCGCATCGCGATCAGGCAGCCGCCTTGAACAGGATGCTGGCGTTGGTGCCGCCGAAGCCGAAGCTGTTGGACAGCGCGACGGTCGATCCGCCGCTCCTGCGCCGTGTGCGCCACCCGGTCGATGACGCTGTCGCGGCTCGGCTCGTCGAGATTGAGCGTCGGCGGGGCGACGCCGTCGCGCACCGCCAGGATGGAGAAGATCGCCTCGACCGCGCCGGCCGCGCCGAGCAGGTGGCCGGTCGCGGATTTGGTGGACGACATCGCCACGCCGCGCGCGGCATCGCCGAACAGCCGCTCCACCGCCTCGAGCTCCAGGTCGTCGCCGAGCGGCGTGGAGGTGCCGTGCGCGTTCACGTACTGGATGTCGCCGGGCGAGACGCCGCCGTTGCGCAGCGCCGCCGCCATCGCGCGGAAGGCGCCCTCATGGCCCTCGGCCGGCGCGGTGATGTGGTGCGCGTCGCCGGACATGCCGTAGCCGCCGACCTCGGCGTAGATCTTCGCGCCGCGCTTCTTGGCGTGCTCGTATTCCTCGAGCACCACGACGCCGGCGCCCTCGCCCATCACGAAGCCGTCGCGATCCTTGTCCCAGGGACGCGAGGCGCGCGCCGGCTCGTCGTTGAAGCCGGTGGACAGCGCGCGGGAGGCGCAGAACCCGGCGATGCCGAGTTCGCAGACCGCGGCTTCGGCGCCGCCGGCGACCATCACGTCGGCATCGCCGAGCGTGATCAGCCGCGCCGCGTCGCCGATGCGCATGCACGCCGGTGGCGCAGGCGGTGACGACCGAGTGGTTGGGCCCCTTGAAGCCGTATTTGATCGAGACGTGGCCCGAGGCGAGGTTGATCAGCGCCGAGGGGATGAAGAACGGCGAGAGCCGCCGCGCCTTGCCCTGCGTGCACCAGCACCGAGCCTTCGTAGATGGTCTGCAGGCCGCCGATGCCCGAGCCGATCATCACGCCGGTCGGCGCAGCGGTCTTCCTCGTGCTCGGGCAGCCAGCCGGAATCCTCGACCGCCTCGGTCGCCGGCGACCAGCGCGAGATGGATGAAGCGGTCCATCTTCTTCTGGTCCTTGACCGGGATCCATTCGGCGATGTCGAGGTTGCCATCGGCCTTCGTGCCGTGCGGCAACTGGCCGGCGACCTTGCAGGGCAGGTCCTTCGCGTCGAAGGACTGGATCGCGCCGATGCCCGATTCGCTGTCGATCAGCCGGCGCCACACATGCTCGCACCCCGATCCCCAGCGGGCACGCGATGCCCATGCCCGTCACCACCACACGCCGCATTGTCGCCGCTCCTTCCTCGACCCGATCGGGTGCCGATCCGGCTCAGGCGGCTTTCTGCTTCTCGATGTAGTCGATCGCGTCCTTGACGGTGCTGATCTTCTCGGCCGCGTCCTCGGGGATTTCCACGCTGAATGCCTCCTCGAACGCCATGACCAGCTCGACCGTGTCGAGGCTGTCGGCACCGAGATCGTCGATGAAGGACGCTTCCGGCGTCACCTTGGCTTCCTCGACGCCCAGGTGCTCGACGACGATCTTCTTAACCTTGTCGGCAATCTCGCTCATCGGCTCTGCAACTCCTGACTGTGCTGGTCGCTGAAAGTCTGATGCCCGACCGGGGCATCGGTTCCTGATATGCGGGCGCATGCCCCCGCGAAGGGCCAGCGGCCGTCGTGTCCGATTGCACCTTCCGGTTACGGGCCCGGCGGGCAGTCGGACGGGCGCCGTGATGCGCCGAATCGACTCCTGTCGCCGCAAACCCGCCCCGGACGAAGCGCGGGCCGGATAGCATGGTTTCGTCACATGCGCCAACACGGCCCCGGACCAATGCCACCCGCAGCAGACCATTCCTTAGAGCATGGCCATGCCGCCATTGACATGCAGCGTGGCGCCGGTGACCCAGGCGGCCTCGTCCGACGCGAGATAGGCGACCGCGGCTGCGACATCCTGCCGGCTGGCCGAGCCGGCCGAGCGGGATGGCGCCCGATCAGTTTCGCCCGCTGCGCCTCGCCAAGCTCGTCGGTCATCGGCGTCTCGATGAAGCCGGGGGCGACGGCATTCACGGTGATGCCGCGCGAGGCGACTTCCTGCGCCAGCGCCTTGGTCATGCCGATCAGCCCGGCCTTGGCGGCGGCGTAGTTGGCCTGCCCGGCATTGCCGGTGGCGCCGACGATGGAGGAGATCGCGATCGATCCGTCCCGCGCGCCGGCGCAGCATGCCGCGCAGCGCCGCGCGCGCCAGGCGGAACGGGGCGGCGAGATCGACGTCCAGCACCGCCTGCCAGTCCTCGTCGCTGCATGCGCAGCGCCAGCATGTCGCGCGTCAGCCCGGCATTGTTGACCAGGATGGCGAGCGGCCCGGCCGCCGCCTCGGCCGCCGCCACCAGCGCATCCGCCGCCTCGGGCATCGCGCAGGTCGGCCGGGCAGACGAAGGCGCGCTCGCCGAGCGCGGCCGCGAGTTCACCGAGCGCGGCGCGCCGGGTGCCGGACAGCACCACGCTGGCGCCCTGCGCGTGCAGCGTGCGGGCGATCGCGGCGCCGATGCCGCCCGAGGCGCCGGTGACCAGCGCCGCCTTGCCGTCCAGCCGGAACATCTTCAGAGCAGCTTCAGCACGGCTTCGATCTCGGCGGGCGAGCCGGCCGAGATGGCGGCCGCGTCCGGCGCGATGCGCCGCACCAGGCCGGCCAGCACCTTGCCGGCGCCGAGTTCGACGAAGCTGTCGACGCCCATGGCGGTCATCGCAGCGACGCTTTCGCGCCAGCGCACCGTCGCCGTCACCTGCTCGACCAGCAGGGCGCCGATGCGCGCCGGGTCGGTTTCCTTGGCGGCGGAGACATTGGCGATCAGCGGCACCGCGGGCGCCAGCGGCGCGGTCGCGGCCAGCGCATCGCGCATCACCTCGGCGGCCGGCGCCATCAGCGCGCAGTGGAACGGCGCCGAGACCGGCAGCAGCATGGCCCGACGCACGCCGCGCGCACGGGCGATCTCCACGGCGCGCTCGATCGCCGCCTTGTGGCCCGAAATCACCACCTGGCCGCCGCCATTGTCGTTGGCCGGCTCCACCACCTCCCGCTCATCCGTCGGGCTGTCGGGCACCGGTGCCGCTTCGTCGCAGATCGCCGCCGCATCCGCCATCTCGACGCCGATCAGCGCAGCCATCGCGCCGGTGCCGGCGGGCACGGCGTGCTGCATCGCCTGACCGCGCAGGCGCAGCAGGCGGGCGGCGTTGGCGACGCTGAAGCTGCCGGCGGCGGCGAGCGCGCTGTATTCGCCGAGCGAGTGGCCGGCGACCAGCGCCGCCTTGTCGGCGCAGCGCGAAGCCGCCCTCGGTCTCCAGCACCCGCAGCACGGCGAGCGAGATCGCCATCAGGGCCGGCTGGGTGTTCTCGGTCAGCGTCAGCTCGTCGCCCGGTCCCTCGAACATCAGCTTGGAGAGCTTCTGCTTCAGCGTCTCGTCGACTTCCTCGAACACCTCGCGCGCGGCGGCGAAGGCGGCGGCGAGGTCGCGTCCCATGCCGACGGACTGGCTGCCCTGGCCGGGGAAGATGAAGGCGTGCGCGGACATCGGCTGTGCAGTCCTTCGGCAGCGCCTGTCGAGGCGGCGCCTGTAAAGAAGGCGGGACAATGGCGCGGCGGCGTAGCCCCCGCTCACGGCACTGTCAATCTCCGTGCCCCGGCGGTATGTGACGGAATGATGTGAGCAGAGGTCCCGGCGCGCCGCCGGGCGCAGCAGGAGGCCTCGGCCGATGTGCCGCTTTCTCGCCTATCAGGGGGCACCGATCTACCTGGAAGACATGATCGCCTCGCCGAGCCACAGTCTGATCGCGCAGTCGCTGCACAGCACCGAAGGCAAGACGGAAATCAACGGCGACGGCTTCGGCCTGGGCTGGTACGGCGAGCGCGACTATCCGGGTCTGTTCCGCGACCTGCGCCCGGCTTGGTCGGACGAGAACCTGCGCGCGATCTGCCAGCAGGTGCGGGCGCGGCTGTTCTTCGCCCATGTCCGCGCCGCCACCGGCAGCGCCACGACCCGTGCCAACTGCCACCCTTTCGCCGCCGGCCGCTTCCTGTTCATGCACAATGGCCAGGTCGGCGGCTTCCAGAAGGTGCGCCGGCAGATCGAGGCGCTGATCCCCGACGCATGCTACTCGCTGCGCTCCGGCACCACCGATTCCGAGGCGCTTTTCCTGGCGGCGATGGGGTTTGGCCTGGAGGCTGACCCGCCCGGCGCCATTTCGGCGATGCTTGGCGCCGTACACGCCGAGATGGACCGCGCCGGCATCCGCCAGGCGCTGCGTTTCGCCGCCGCGCTGACCGATGGCCAGACGTTGTGGGCGTTCCGCTGGGCCTGCGACGCGCGGCCGCCGACGCTGTACTACCGCTCGGTCGAGGCTGGCCTCGTGGTCGTCTCCGAGCCGACCGACGAGGATCACGCGACCTGGCATGCCGTGCCCCAGGCCAGCATGCTGATTGCCGCGCCGGGGCGGGCGATGGAGATCCTGCCGTTCGACCCGGTCATCCCGGGACGGCAGGCCGCGGCCGCGTAGGCGCGCCCCGCACGGCCGCCGTGCTCCACGCGCGGCTTGCGAGCGGCCCCGGTTTGTGGTTCACACCGCCGCTTCCCTGCCGGGACGGCGGCATCCGCCCCGGCTATGCCCCACCCCGACGGGTGCCGACCGATCCCGGTCCAGGGCCGAACACCAGCCAGAGGGAGCAACCATGCCGCTCTATGAATGCGTGCTCATCGCACGCAACGACGTGACGCAGCAGCAGGTCGAGACGGTGGCCGACGAGATCGGCACCAGCCTCGAGGCCGATGGCGGCGCGGTCGAAGAAGCGCGAATACTGGGGCCTGCGCGGCCTTGCGTATCGCATCAAGAAGAACCGCAAGGGCCATTACATGCTCCTCGGGCTGGAGGCGAAGCCCGCCTTCGTCACCGAGATGGAACGCCAGCTGCGGCTGAACGAGGACATCCTGCGCTTCATGACGGTTCGTATCGAGGCGATCGACGAGGCGCCCTCGGCGATCCTGTCGCGCAAGTCGGACGACCGCGAGCGCGGCTTCCGCGGACCCAAGCCCGCTGGCCGTTTCGAGAGCGGGCGGCGCCGCGGCTTCGACGACCGCGAGGAATTCCGTGCGCGCGAGGATTTCGGCGGCGGCGAGCGTGACGGCGGCTTCCGCGGCGGCCGCGACGACTTCCGCGCCGGCATCGAGGAGTAAGGCGGCATGTCCGACACAACCGACGTCAATCCCGCCGCCCGCCGCACCGCGGTCGGCGCCCGCCGGCCGTTCTACCGGCGCCGCAAGTCCTGCCCGTTCTCCGGCCCGAACGCGCCGAAGATCGACTACAAGGACGTGCGCCTGCTGTCGCGCTTCCTGTCGGAGCGCGGCAAGATCGTGCCCAGCCGCATCACCGCGGTGTCGGCCAAGAAGCAGCGTGAGCTGGCAGTCGCGATCAAGCGCGCCCGCTTCCTCGCCCTGCTGCCCTACATCCTGAGCTGAGGAGCCGGACATGGCCGCCGTCGAACTGATCCTGCTGCAACGGGTCGATAAGCTCGGGCAGATGGGCGACAAGGTGAAGGTCAAGCCGGGCTATGCCCGCAACTTCCTGCTGCCGCAGAAGCAAGGCGATCCGCGCCAGCAAGGCGAACCTGGAACGGTTCGAGACGGAGCGTGCGCAGCTGGAGGCGCAGAACATCAAGCGCCGCGAGGAGGCCGAGCGGGTCGCCGAGCGGGTGGTCGGCCTTGCGGTCGTCATCATCCGCCAGGCCGGCGAATCGGGCAGCCTGTACGGCTCCGTCACCGGCGCGCGACGTGGCCGACGCCTGCACCGAGGCGGGGCTCGGCATCACCCGCCAGCAGGTGGTGCTGGAGCACCCGATCAAGACGCTGGGCCTGTCGAAGGTCCGCGTGGTGCTGCACCCGGAAGTGTCCATTCCGGTGACCGTCAACGTCGCCCGCAGCCCCGAAGAGGCGGAAAAGCAGGCGCGCGGCGAGGCCGTGGGGCTGGCTGCCGAGGAGGACGCGGCCGAGGCGCTGGAGCTGTTCGACCCGGCCGCCGAACTGGATCTGCCGCCGGCCTGATCGCCGGTTCGTGTAGTTTCGCGTCCCGCATGGCAGGGCCTATGCAGGGTAGCGGACACACGCTTTGACGAAAGCGGCCGGCCTGCGCCAGAGTAACGTCATCGTTGTGTCAACGATGACGACGGGGCAATGCAAGCGGCACTCGATGCTATCCTGAAGCGTTTCGTCCGTTGCGGCCGGCTGACCGTGCGATGGCCCGATCGGCGCGAGACGGTGTATGCCGGAACCGAGGACGGGCCGGTTGCCGGCATGGCGCTGATGGACAGCGCGACGGTGCGCCGGCTGGTCCTCAACCCGGCGCTGCTATTTCGCGGAAAGCTACATGGACGGCACGCTGGTGCCGATCGGCTGCTCGATCTACGAGCTGCTGGAGGCGGTTGCCATCAACATGATGGCGCAGCCGAACAGCCACCCGATCGCCCGGCTGCGCGCCGCGATGGCGCATCTGCGCCGCCGCTTCGACCAGTACAACCCGGCCCCGCGCGCACAGCGCAACGTGGCGCATCATTACGATCTCAACGGCCGGCTGTACAGCCTGTTCCTGGACCGCGACCGGCAATACTCCTGCGCCTATTTCCCGCGTGGCGACGAGACGCTGGAGGACGCGCAGCTCGCCAAGAAGCGCCACATCGCCGCCAAGCTGTGCCTCGACGCGCCCGGGACTTGAGGTGCTGGATATCGGCTGCGGCTGGGGCGGCATGGCGCTGACCCTGGCGCGCGAGTACGGCGCCCGCGTCACCGGCATCACGCTGTCGCGCGAGCAGCTGACCGAGGCGCGCGCCCGCGCCGCCGCCGAGGGGCTGGCGGACCGCGTCACCTTCGAGTTGCTGGACTACCGCGCGCTGCAGCAGCAGCTTCGACCGCATCGTCTCGGTCGGCATGTTCGAGCATGTCGGCGTCGGCTACTACGGCGACTTCTTCAACACCGTCGCACGCTGCCTGCAGCCCGATGGCGTGGCCCTGCTGCACGCCATCGGGCGCAGCGACGGACCCGGCAGCACCAATCCCTGGATCGCCAAATACATCTTCCCCGGTGGCTATTGCCCGGCGTTGAGCGAGGTGATCCCGCCCATCGAGCGCAGCCGCCTGATGGTCACCGACATCGAGATCCTTCGGCTGCACTATGCCGAGACGCTACGCCACTGGCGCCGCCGCTTCGCCGCCAACCGCGATGCCATCGCCGCGATCTACGACGAGCGGTTCTGCCGGATGTTCGAGTGCTACCTCGCGGGCTCCGAGGTGGCGTTCCGCCATGAGGGGCAGATGGTTTTCCAGATCCAGCTGACGCATGGCGTCGACTGCGGCGCCGCTGACCCGCGACTACATCGCCGAGGCCGAGCGCCAGCCAAGCCAGTTGCGGGCCAACGCCTAGCGGGATTTCCCAACGCGCCATCCGTACAAGTACTCGAACGGGTGTTTTGCGGTTGCACCGGGTTTTCGCGTTCTCTATTCGTTCTGCATGAGCCAAGCCCAACGCCGCAACGCCCAAGGCAGCAGGACCCACCCGGGCAGACCTCCCTTGGTGAAGGCCCCCCTGGGCAACGCCGCCTGCGCTTCGCCGGCCCCGGTGGCCGGAGCGGCGGGGACGGACGATGCGGCCGGCCGGCGGCGGCTGGGGCGGTGGCTGGGGCGGCTGATCGACATCGGCTGCGGGCTGTTGGGCCGGATGAGCGCCATGGGACAATCCCCCCGCCACGACGGCACCAACCCGAGCGAGGCCGAGCTCGACCTGGTCTGGGCGCTGGTGTCGCGCGCGGTGCGCTGGACCTGGACATTGCAGGCGCGGCTGAAGGCGGCCGCGGCCGCGGCCAAGGGCGGCCCCCTCGAGCGCGACCGCATCCAGCGCGATCGCGACGAGATGCGGGCGGTGCGGCGTGAACTGCAGATGGCGTATGCCGCCTGGGACGAGATCCCCGACCGGGAGCGCCGCCGGCGCAAGCGCAAGCGGCCCATCGAGCCGGGGCTCGAGGACACGCCGACGACCGAGATCGTCATGCAGATCTGTCTTGACCTGCACGAAGCGGCGCGGCTGCTGAACAGCGCCGAGATGGCCGGCCGGATCGGCACGATCGCCACGGCGGCATTGGCCATGCTGGGCGTGCCGGCGGATGGCTGGGAGCCCGAAACGCCGGCCTCCGCCCTGCGGTGCCATGTGCCCGCCGAACCCGAACCGGCCGAATCTAATTCGGCAGGGCCGGCAGGCCGGGCGGATGCCCCGCGGCTGGCGCCGCCCGGAAGCGGGTAGGTTCGCGGGCCGGCGGTCCGGAGCCTGACATCACCCTCTGCCGCATGCGGCAGGGGGCGATCCTGCGTGGGCTTCCGCGGACAATCCTCTGCGTGCAGAGGGTTCGGCGGCCCTTGAGGGCAGGGACAATGGTGCGTAACGGGCGCCCGTTGTGCGGTTGAAACGACGTGGGTAGCATCGATTGGAGGGCTGGGCCGGCGCCCGGCTCGCAGGCTTCGCTGAGACCGTGCAGCAACCGACCGACACCGCTGATCCGATGGAGACGCCTATGGCCGATCAACCTGCCGGCGCGTGCGGCGCCGAATCGCGCCGCAGCACCTTCGCCCGCCTCGCCGGGGCGGTCGCGATGGGCCTGGCCGGATGGGGTGCCGCGCCGCGGTGCGCCGTGGCGGGGATGCCGGTGGGCGACGGATCGGACTGGCCCGGGAAGCTGACGGCCCGGCACCGCCAGGTGGTGGACGCCGTCGCCATCAATGGGGGCTTCCCGCTGGATTACGTGCACACCTTCCTGATCACCAATCCCGGATCGGGCATGGCGAGCGGGGTGCTGGTGCTGCGCGGCGGCGCCATGCCGATCGGCCTGTCCAGCGCGATGTGGGCCAAATACAGGATCGGAGAAGCGCTCAAGGTGACCGACCCCGAGACCGGTCAGCCGGCAGTCAAGAACCCCTTCCTGCAGCCCAAGCCGGGGGTGCTGCAGGCCGATGCCATGGCACTCGGCCGTCTGCTCGCGGTCGGCACCATCGTCGGGGTCTGCAACATCGCGCTGCACGGGCTCAGCAGGAAGCTCGCCGGCAACGCCGGCGTCAGCGCGGCCGAGGCGGCGACGGAGTGGACGGCCAACATCGTCGCGGGCGTCAGCATCCTGCCATCGGGCACCTGGGGCGTGAACCGCGCGCAGGAGGCGGGCTGCACCTACTGCGCGGGTGGCTGATCCCGCTGCGCCCGCGTCTGTCGGTCGCGGGCGGTCAGTGCCCAAACCGTCAGCGTATCGGCCGTCAGCGTATCGGCCGTCAGCTTTGGGCTTCGGGCGAAAGCACGATGCAGCTGGTGCGGCTGCGGCTCAGCCGCTGGCAGGCCTGCATCGCGGTGTCGCGGGACATGCCGACGAGCCGGGCGCGGTACAGCACGCCGTGCGGTTCGCGTACGCTGGCGACCGAAGGCCGGGCCTCGCCCAGCATCTCACGCGCTTCTGCGCGCGCCGCGGCGACGGCCGCGTGCGCCTGACCCTCGGCGCCGAACGCACCGACCTGGATCGCCCATCGGCCGGGCGCGGGGCCGCCGTGGCGCATCGGGATCGGCTCGGCATTGGCGACCGGGATCAGCCGGAAGCCGCGCCGCGGTGGCGGGGGGGGCGGCGGCGGGATGTAGGCGGCGAGTTCGGCGCGTGCCGGCGCTTCCTCGTGCCGCGGCTCCCGCAGTTGCGCCACCTCGACCCGGCCATGCGCCGGCGCGCGGCCGCCGGGGGTGCGCCCGCTGGCGAGCTGGATCGTCCGGCCGTAACGCGGCCCCGGGGGAATGTCGATCGGCAGCGCGTTCATCGCGTAGTTCTCGGCCGGCGAACGGTTGTGCGGGAAGCTGTCGACGATATTGGGGCCGATCATCGCAACGTAGCGGCGCGTCTCGTCGGGCAGCGGCCGATTGTTGCTGAGGTAATCATCGAGCCGCTTCGGCCCGGCGTTGTAGGCGGCGAGGAAACCCGGCGAGCCGTAGATGTCGTACATCTCCCGCAGGTAGGCCGTGCCGGCGAGGATGTTGTTGTGCGGGTCATACGGATCGTCGCCGAGGTCGTAGCGCGACTGCAGTTCGTCGTAGGTCTCGGGCATGACCTGCATCAGGCCCATCGCGCCGACCGGCGAGGTCATGAGGGTGCCGTTCGAAGCGTATTCGTGGCCGCCGGATTCAACCCGCATGACCGAGCGGATCCAGGTGGTCGGCACATCGAAGCGTTGCGAAGCCTCGTTGATATAGGGCCCCCACGGATCCTCGGGCGGGCCGGGCGGGGTGTAGTTGCCGCGCGCGCGGGCGGCGTAGCGGGCGGCCTCGGCCGCACCGTTCACCTGCGGCCCCTGGCTCGCGCACGCGGCAAGCAGCGCCATCAGGCAGAAGCAGGAGAGCAGCCGGATCGCTGCCGCGCGCTCGCCCCGGATGACGGATTTTCCGGCAGCAAAGCAAAAGATGCGGACGGCCTGCCTGGACCGGGTGAAAAGGCGCAACATTCGCAGGCAACCTCCGTCGTGGCGCGGCCGGAAGGACATGGCCGAGGGGCACGACGGCTAGGGGCCGTCGCTCAGGTAGGTAGTCAGGAATTGCTTCTAAGTCCTTATCCGACCGACCCGATCCATACAAGCGGGACCGGCCGCGGAGGAGCGAAAAATTCGCCGACCGCAACTTCGCTGCAACACCCGGACGGCAGGGCACGGAAGTAAGCAGCAAGCAAAACGGATAATTCTGAACAATGAGTGAACAAATCACGTCGAAATTTAGCCTTCGACTGTCGAGTAAGGTTTGCGTAATGCACTCGCCAACAGCGAATTGATCGGATTTCATCACCTGCCGCGCGCTGGAGTTCTTGATGCGTCCTTTCCCGGCTTCGCCCCGCATGGTTCCAGGGCATCTCGTTGCGCTGGCGTTGCTGCTCGCCGTCGCCGGATGCGCCACGGTCGCGCCCGTGCCGCCACCGCCGGCCTCGGCGTCGGCCGGGGGCGTGGGCAGGGTGCTCGCGGTGCGGCCGATCGATGGCGCTGCCATCGACGACGCGGCGTGGCGCGCCGCGTTGCTGGATGGCGCATCCGATCCGGCCGGGCCGGTGCCGCAAGCGCCGGCATCGCTCGCCGAATTCATCGTCCGCGAGGATGCCGGGGCAATCGTTTCGATCGTCCAGTCCAACGCCGCCGGGCTGCGCGCGGGCGATCGGGTGGTCATCACCCATCCGGCGACCGCGCCCGGCCGGGTCGGCCTCGCCCGCCTGTTGTAGGGCGACTCTGGTCCGCCGCGGGCCTCCTCTGGCAGTCTCCACGCGGCAAGACGGAGGCACCGATGGATCAGGCTGGCATGGATCGGGCTGGCACCGATGCGGTCGGGGCGATCGACGAGGCGCGGCAGTGGGACCGGCTGATGGCGCTGGCGCGGCTCGGCGCCATCCCGGGCGATGGGGTGAACCGGCAGGCGCTGACGCCGCTGGATCGCGAGGCCCGTGCGCTGGTGATCGCCTGGGCCGCGGCGGCGGGTGCCGTCGCCACCGTCGACGAGGCGGCCAATCTGTGGCTTCGGCGTGAGGGCACCGACCCCGGCGCGGCACCGGTGCTGACCGGCAGCCACATGGACAGCCAGCCCAGCGGCGGCCGGTTCGACGGCATCTGGGGCGTGGTCGCCGGGCTCGAGGCGCTGAGCGCGCTGCACGATGCGGGCCTGCGCACGCGCCGGGCGATCGAGGTCGTGGCCTGGACCAACGAGGAGGGATCGCGCTTCGCGCCCGGCTGCATGGGCAGCATGGCCTGGAGCGGCGTCAAGCCGATCAGCGCGTTTGCCGACATCACCGATCCCGACGGCGTTCGCTTCGGCGATGCGCTGGCCGGGCACCTGGCGGCCGAACGGCATATCCCGCGCCGAGGCCTGGGGCATCGTCCGCACGCCTATGTCGAGGCGCATATCGAGCAGGGGCCGCGGCTTGAGGCCGAGGGCCTGGACATCGGCGTGGTCACCGGCATCCAGGGCAGCCGCTGGTTCACCGTCACGCTGCAGGGCGAGAGCGCGCATGCCGGGACCGCGCCGGTGTCGATGCGCCGCGACGCGGTGCAGGACATGCTGCGCGTGCTGAACGCGCTGAACGATCTGATGCGCGATCCGGCCGACGTGCTGCGCTACACGGTGGGCCGCATCACGGTGCTGCCCAACGCATCGAACAGCGTGGCCGAGACGGTGCGTTTCTCGATCGACCTGCGCCATCCCGATGCCGCGGTGCTGGCGGCACGTGCCGACGCCATTCCCGGCACGGCGCGGGCGGCGGCGCGGACGACCAGCGTGACGGTCGAGGAGACCTTCGCCGCCGCACCGGCCGACTTCGATCCGCTGGTGATCGATGCGGTGGAGCAGGCGGCGACCGCGCTCGGCTACCGCCACGTGCGGATGCCGTCCGGGGCGTTCCACGACGCTCAGTTCGTCATTCCCGTCGCGCCGGCGGGGATGATTTTCGTACCGAGCCGTCGCGGCGTCAGCCACAACCCGGCCGAGTACACCGCTCCGGACCAACTGGCGAAGGGCGCGCGGGTCCTGGCGAAAACCCTGATCGCGCTGGCGGTATAGCGGGCCGCCGCCCGGGCTTCAGGCGGCCGCGGCCGCGGCCGCGGTGGGCAGCGTGACGCCGATCATGTCGCCTTCGCGCACGATCGCCGCCAGCGCGGCCTCGGTCCAGCCTTCGGTGCCGGCCGGGCGCAGCGGCAGCACCATCCAGCGATAGTCGGCGGTCGAGTCGACCACCTGCACGCGGGTGTCGGCGGGCAGCACGGTGCCCCATTCGGCAAGCAGGCCGCGTGGATCGCGCACCGCGCGGGCGCGATAGGCGGCCGACTTGAACCAGAACGGCGGATAGCCCAGCACCGCGCGCGGATAGCAACTGCACAGCGTGCAGACGACGAGGTTGATGCAGCCCGGGCGCTGTTCTCCAGCACGCCGAGCGGCGGCACGCCACGCATCGGGATGCCCAGCGCCTCGGCCGCCGCCGTGCCGTCCTCCAGCATCAGCGCGTCCGATAGGCCGGATCGGTCCAGGCGCGCGCCACCATGCGGGCGCCCTGCGCCGGCGAGCCGGCGTCGGTGATGGCGATGCGCTCGGCGATCTCGGCGACGATGCGATGCCCTTGGCCTCCAGCACCGCGCGCAGCGCGGCCAGCAGCTTCTCGCCGTCGGTTTCCAGCAGGGCGTCATGGCGCGGGCTCCAGCCAATGTTCGTAGATCTCGACCAGCAGCGTCGTCGCCGGCTGCGACCTTCGGGCCACAGCGCGTCCTGCGGCGAAGCGCGACATGATACAGCAGCCGCATGTCGGCGCCGGCCGCGCGAAGGCAAGCGTCCTCGGGGTTGGGGAAGGCGCCGAGCTGGCGCACCACGGTGCCCGGCTTGCCGCGCAGGTAATGCGGCGTGCGGATATGCACCGGGCCGCGCGTCTCCGGCCAGTCGTTGCGCACCCGCACACGCGCTGCCGGGAGCGAAGACCATGCTCATTCGCGCGCCGAGGGCGGCTTGCAGCTCGGCCTCGGTCATCACGCCCTTGCGCAGCAGGTTGTCCGTAATCGAGCGGATCCAGCGGCGGTAGTAGCTGAGCCGGTGATAGGTCTGCCTCGGGCATCGCCTCGATCCCGCGGCGCAGTTCGTCCACCGTGACGATCCGCTTCATGCCCAGGATCTGGCGCAGCGCATCGACTTCCTTGTCGAAGTCGGTCAGCGCATGCGGCTCGATGTCGACCGTCTCGCAGAGGAATTTCGAGACGCCGCCGAGGTCGTGGTGCGCGCGGGGCTTCCGTTGCTGTCCATCGCGTCACTGTAGCGTCGCCGCGCAATGCTGTCAGTTGCCGATCGCCTCGTCCGGCAGGGCCCCCCAGAACGCGTCGCGCCTGAGCTAGCCGCGATACTCGCCGACCTGCACCTGGCACCAGTCGGAGCCCGCCGCGCAGGAGCGGATATGGCCGATGACGCCGGGCTTCAGCCTGGCTACGGGTGCCGAGGTGTCGGAGGGGTCGCGGCGCAGCACGCGCTCGGCGCCGGTCACCATGAAGCTGCGCCGCCCGGTCAGCGTCGCCTCGTGCACCCAGCCCTTGGTGCCGTCCGGATCGACGATCAGGCGCCAGACCTCGAACTCGCGGATCGATTTCCACCGGCAGGTCGCGGCGCTTGTAGACCCAGTCGATCGGGTAGCGCGTGCCGGGACCGCGGCGCAGATTCACTTCGTCGGTGCGCAGCGAGACGAAGCGCGGAATCGGGAGGCCGGTGACCGATCCCTTGGCGGCGGCCTCGGGCGTGGCCGGCACGGCGGCCTCGGGTGTCGGGGTGGGCGTGGGCATCACCGGCGGCGGCGTCGGCTTGGCGGCGGCGTGCGGCTCCTTCCGGCCAGCCGGCTTCACCGCATGCGTCTCGCCGTGCGGCCGGATCACCGGGGGTGCTGGTGCACCGGCTCCCGCGGGGCGGCCTTCGGCGGCGTGACGGGCTTCGATCTGGTGGTGTCGTGGTGTTCGGTGGCGAGGTTGCCGGCGGGCGGGCTGGTCGTCTGGGCATGGGCGGACTCGGCCGGAAGCCCGAGCAGCAGCAGAAGGGGAAGCCCGGCGACGGGGAAGGAAATCCGCATGGGGGATGCGTGCCAATACCGGGCGAATCGGGTCAAGCCACTGACCGTCTGGCGAAACGAGAATCTGCGGTGCGCCGTGTCAAAGCGTCATCACCTGAGCGGTGCCCACGGCTGCGAGGAACGTCGCGACGCCGGCGACCTCGACCCCCGGCAGCAGGCCGGCAGGGTCGATCGCCTCGGCGCGCAGGCCGGCCTCGCAGGCGATCAGCCGCACGCCGAGATCGGCCGCCGCGTCGCGCAGCGTGGCGAAGCCGGCGACGCCGTTCGCGACGATGCGGGCGTCGCGCGCCGCATCCGCGAGGCCCGACCAGTCGGCGAGCAGCGCGCGGCAGCCGGCGTTGGTGGCGAACAGCACCACGCGCCGGCCGAGGGCGGCGGCGCCGGCGGCAAGCACGAAGGCGTAGTGCGCGCGGTCGTGCGTGCCGCTCAGCAGCAGGATGCCGATCGTGTCAGCTGCCACGATGCGCCGAGAGGTCGCGGATCGTCGCGTTCGGCCCGCACAACGCGCAGGCGGGATCGGCCGCCAGCGCGATGGTGCGCACCCGGGCTCCCAGCGCGTCCCAGATCAGCAGCCGGCCGGCGAGGGTGTCGCCGATGCCCATGATCTCCTTCAGCGTCTCGGTCGCCTGCAACGTCCCCATCACGCCGGTCACGGCACCCAGCACGCCGGCTTCGGCGCAGTTCGGCACCATGCCGGCGGGCGGCTTCTCGGCGTACAGGCAGCGATAGCAGGGCGCGCCGTGGGGGGCGAACACCGAAAGCTGCCCCTCGAAGCGCAGCACGGCGGCCGAGACCAGCGTGCGCCGCCCCAGCACGCAGGCATCGGCGAGCAGGAAGCGGGTGTCGAAATTGTCGGTGCCGTCGCAGACGATGTCATGCTCCGCGACCAGGGCTTCGACGTTCGCCGCGGTGAGGCGGACCGGATAGGGCACGACGGTGACGCCGGGGTTGATTGCGCGCGCCGCCGCGGCGGCCGAGGCGGCCTTGCCGGTGCCGATCCGGGCGGTGGTGTGCGCCACCTGCCGTTGCAGGTTGGACAGCTCCACCCGGTCGTCGTCGACGATGCCGATGGTGCCGACGCCGGCGGCGGCGAGATAGAGGATCAGCGGACAGCCCAGCCCGCCGGCGCCGACCACGAGCACGCGGGCCGCCTTGAGCTTGGCCTGGCCGATGCCGCCGACCTCGGCCAGCAGGATGTGCCGCGCGTAACGCTGGATGTCGGCTTCGTCGAGATCGAGGTCCATGCCAGGAAGATAGGGCGCGGGGGTGGCTGGGCGAAGGGGCTTGCTCCGGCGCCGCGGTTGCCGGAATAGATGTTGCCGCCACGTCATGGCCCCGTGGCGGCGATGCTGGGTCGGTTAGGGCCGCATTGGGGAACGAGCATGCAGCTCACACGCCTTGCCGCCGCGGCACTGTTCGCGCTGGCGCCGTCCGTCGCCTTCGCCGTCACCGAAGCCGACTTCGCCGCCAAGACGACCGGCGATCTGGTCAATCTGTGCTCCGCCGATCCGAAGGAGCCGATGGGCACCGCGGCGCTGAATTTCTGTCACGGCTTCGCCCAGGGCGCGGTGTCGGTGGAGATCGAGCAGGCGATGGCGGACAAGCGCGACCGGCTGTTCTGCTTTCCCACGCCGGCGCCGACGCGCACCGCGACGCTGGCCGAGTTCGTCGCCTGGGCGAAAGCCAATCCAGCCCATCTGAACGATCGGGCGGCCGACGGTCTGTTCAGTTTCCTGCGCCAGCGTTTTCCGTGCGGAAAATAGGGCGGGCGGCAAGTAGGACGGGAAGGAGAGCCAAGATGCGGATGCTGATTCTGGCCGCGGCCCTCGCGGTGCCGGTGGCCGGTTGTTCCGACCTCTCGACGACGCAGCAGCGTGCGCTGACCGGAACGGTCGGCGGTGCCGGCGTGGGAGCGATCCTGGGTGCCATCGGCGGCAATGCCGGCCTGGGTGCCGCGGCCGGCGCGGCGGCGGGCCTCGCGGGCGGGCTGATCTACGACAGTGTCAAGAGGAACGAGGCGGCGTCGTACCAGCAGGGCTACTACGCCGGGCAGCACAACCGCGCGGCCAACCCGCCGCAATAGGCCGCGCCCGGCGGCCGCCCTTGCCGGGCCTTCGGCAAACCCGTTCAATGTTCGCATCACGCGAATGGGGGATCGGGGATGGCGAAACGTCTGGCGGGCAAGGTCGCGTGGGTAACCGGCGCGGGCACCGGCATCGGCGAGGCCGCGGCGCTGGCCCTGGCGGACGAAGGCGCCACCGTCGTACTGACCGGCCGCCGTGCCGAGCCGCTGGAGCGGCTGGCCAAGCGCATCCAGCAGGCGGGCGGCACCGCGCATGTGCAGGCCGGTGACCTGACCGACTCCGCCGTGCCGCAGCGGATCGGCGCGTTCATCAAGGACACGCTCGGCCGGCTCGACATACTGGTGAACAATGCCGGGCTGAACATCCGTGAACGCCACTGGGACAAGCTGACGCCGCAGGGCATCGACCAGATCGTGCACGGCAACCTGTCAAGCACGCTGTATTGCGTGACCGTGGCGCTGCCGTTCATGCGCGCGCAGAAGGACGGCGTGATCATCCACACCGCCTCGATGGCCGGGCGCTTCATCGGCGGCTTGAGCGGACCGATCTACACCGCCGCCAAGCACGGCGTGGTGGCGATGAGCCACACGATCAACATGGAGGAATGCCACCACGGCATCCGCTCCACGGCGATGCTGCCGGGCGAGGTGGCGACTCCGATCCTGGATCAACGACCCATCCCGGTAACGCCGGAGGAACGCGCGCGGCTGGTGCAGCCCGAGGATTGCGGCGACCTGGTGCGCTACATCGCGACGCTGCCGCCGCATGTCTGCATCAACGAGGTGATGATCACGCCGGCCTGGAACCGCGGCTACATCGCGGCGCGCGCGCGGCTATAACGGAAGGACGCATCCGATGGCCCCGAACAGCAAGATCGTGCTGGTGCCCAACTCGATGAGCCCGCGCGGCATCGACATCCTCAAGGCGCGCGAGGATGTCGAAGTCGTCGTCTATCCGCCGGCGCTCGGCGCCGCCGAGCTGCACGCGATGCTGGGGGAGGCGGCCGGGATCGCGCTGTCCTTCACGCCCTATCGCAAGGCGGAGCTGGAGGCCTCGCCGCGCATGCAGGTGGTGGCGCGCATCGGCGTCGGCTTCGACGCGGTGGAGGTGCCCGCGCTGTCGGCGCGCGGCGTGCCGCTGATGGTGACCGGCATCGCCAACTCCACCAGCGTCGCCGAGCAGGCGGTGTTCTTCATCATGGCGCTGGCCAAGCGCGCCGCGACGCTGGATGCGCTGGTGCGGCACAACCGCTGGACCGAGCGGATGGCCAACCTGCCGGGCGAGATCGCCGGCAAGACGGTGCTGGTGGTGGGTTTCGGCCGGATCGGCACGCGCACCGCCAAAAAATGCGCGGCGCTGGACATGCAGGTGCAGGTCCATGATCCCTATGTGCCGGCCGCGACGATTGCCGCGGCCGGGTATCAGCCCGCCGCCGATCTGGATGCGGCGCTGGCGGGAGCGGATTTCGTGACCATCCACTGCCCCAAGACGCCCGAGACCGTCGGGATGTTCGGCGAGGCGCGGCTCGCCCGGATGAAGCCGGGCGCGGGCCTGGTCAACACCGCGCGCGGCGGCATCGTGGACGAGGCGGCGCTGTACGACGCGCTTGTCGCGGGCCATCTGCGCGGCGCCGGGCTCGATGTGTTCGACTCCGAACCGGCGAAGCCCGGCAACAAGCTGTTCACGCTGGAGCAAGTGCTGATGGCGCCGCACATGGCGGGTGTCACGACCGAGTCGGTGATCGGCATGGGCGTGGCCACGGCGCGCAACATCCTGTCGGTGCTCGATGGCGCCCCGATCGCCGAGAACGTGGTGAACAAGGAGGTTCTCGGCTGACCCTCCGTTCGGCCGCGCGGTCAGGTCTGCGCCAGCGTCTCGAACACGTCGCCGGCGGGCGGCAGGCCGAGGATGTGGCGGCGGTGCCATAGCGCGTAGAACAGCAGCTTCCAGGCGGCGAACCCGTCGCGCGGCTGATCGATGTGGGCGAACAGCGCGATCACCTTGGCTGGATCGGCGATCTCCGCGATGCCCGGCTGCGCCGCCACCAGCGGGCCGAGCTGCGCGCCGCGGCCCTTGATCCAGTGCCCGATCGGCACGGTGAAACCCTGCTTGGGCGCGAACGGACGGGCCATCGGCAGCTGCTTTTCGAGCCAGCGGCGCAGCAGCCACTTGCCCATGCGGCCGTTGCAGCTTCAGCGCATCGGGAAGCCGGAACGCGGCCGCCGCGACGCCGGCGATCGAGGAACGGCGTGCGGCCCTCCACCGCATGCGCCATCAGGCAGCGGTCGAGCTTGAGCAGCAGGTCGTGCGGCAGCCAGTCGGCGCAGTCGGTCGCCTGCGCTGCCGCGAGGCGGGAGCGTCCGCCATCCAGCGAGCGCCGCCTCGGCCGCGGCGATCCCGTCGCGCCAGCCCATCGGGCGCGTGCGCAGGACGTCCACCCGGTCGAAGCTGCCGCGCGCATGCATCACCCGCCCGCCGCGCCACCACGGCCGCATCGCCTTGCGGTAGCGGCCATAGCCGGCGAACAGCTCGTCGCCGCCCTCGCCGCACAGCACCACCTTCACCTCCTGGCGGGCGCGGCGCGCCAGGAACCAGGTGGGGATGATGGCGTAGTCCGCCGCCGGATCGTCCATGCAGGCGACGATCTCGGGCAAATGCTGCCAGACCATCGCGCTCGGTGATCTGCGATGGTTTCGTGCCGCGCGCCCAGCGCCCGCGCCACCTCGGCTGCGTGGGCGCGCTCGTCGCGCCACGCCGGGTGCCTCGAAGCCGGCGGTGAAGGCCAGCACCGGCTGGCTGTTCAGCCGCGCCATCAGCGTCAGCAGGGAGGCGCTGTCGATGCCGCCGGAGAGGAACATGCCGTACGGCACGTCGCTGCGCTGATGCAGATCGACGCTCTCCTCCAGCGCCCGGTCGAGGCGGGCGAGGGCGGCGTCCTCGGTGATCGTCTCGGGGCCGCCCTCGGGCAGCGCCGAGAGGCGCCGGCGCTCGATCACGTGGCCGTCGGCGCAGGTCAGCGTCTCGCCGGGCAGCACGCGGTGGATGCCCTCGAAGATGGTTTCGGAGCCGGTGGTGAACTGCAGTTGCAGCAGTTCCTCGCGCGCCGCCGGCCGCACCACGGGCTGCACCAGGCCGGCGGCGATCAGCGCCTGCGGCTCGGAGGCGAAGGCCAGCCCCTCGTCGATCTGGGCGGTGTAGAGCGGCTTGATGCCGAACGGGTCGCGCGTGAGGGTGACGGTGCGTGCGGTCGCGTTCATGGATGGCGATGGCGTACATGCCGCGCAGATGGCGGGCGTAGTCGGCGCCGTCGCGCAGCCACAGCAGCAGCGGCGGCTCGCAGTCGGAGTTGGTGGCGAAGCGCGCATCCGGCATCGCGGCGCGCAGTTCGCGGTAGTTGTAGATCTCGCCGTTGGCGACCAGCGTCGCCGAGCCCGCGAACAGCGGCTGGTCGCCGGTCACGAGGTCGATGATCGCGAGGCGGTTGTGCACCAGGGCGACGCGGCCCACGACGGTGTGCCCCGTGCCATCCGGCCCGCGATGGGCCAGCGCGTCGATCAGGCGGCCGAGCACGGCCGGTTCCGGCGGCGCGGCGCCGGGGGCGAGGATCAGGCCGGCGATGCCGCACATTCAGGCTTTCTCCACGGTCGCCAGGAAGTCGCGCCACCGCGACAGGACCGGGGCTTCAGCGAAGTCGGCTTCGTAGCGGGCGCGGCCGGCTTCGACCAGAGCCGCCGACAGCGCACGGTCGTCGAGCGCCCGCTGGATCGCACTGGCCAGCGCCGAAGGGTCCTCGGCCGGGACCAACAGGCCGTCGCGGCCGTCGGCGATCAGCTCGGCCGGGCCGCCGACGGCGGCGGCGACGACGGGGCGGCCGGCCGACCAGGCCTCGATCACCATGTTGCCGAGCGGCTCCTGGCGGGAGGAGCAGACGAACACCTCGCAGGCCGCCAGCAGGTTCGCCGCGTCGCTCCGCCACCCGACCAGCCGGACACGGTCGGCCACCCCCTCGGCGCGGGCGAGCGCGGCGAGTGCGTCCCGCTCGGGGCCTTCCCCGGCGATCACGGCGTGGGCGGCGGGCAGGCGGGGCAGGGCACGGATCAGCACGTCGAACGCCTTGTTGCGGTGCAGCCGGCCGAGACCCAGCAGCAGCCTGGCACCGGATGGGATGCCCAGATCGGCGGGCGCGGCCCCGGCCATCTCGGCGACGAAATTGGGCAGGTAGCGCACCCGCCCGGCGGGCCAGCCCTGACCGGTGATCCACGTGACCAGCCCGCGCGTGTTACCGATCAGGTGGTCGCAGCGGCGGAAGTTCCGCAGGTCGTAATAGCCGCCCAGCCGGCCGCACAGCACCCAGTCGCCGGCTGGCGCGAAGCGGGCGGCCCGGTTCATCCACGCCACGGCCACCCGCGGTGCGAATCGACGCAGCGCCGCGCCGAGGCGCAGGCCGGTGAACGGGTCGAGCGGATTGCCGAAGCGCAGCTCGAGCGGCGCCAGACCTGCCGCGCGCAGCCTTGCCGCGCGTTCGGGTTCCTTCCGGATGGCCGGCAGCACGAGGTCGCCGGCGTGGTGCAGGGCGATGCACAGCCGCTCGAAGAACAGTTCGGCGCCGCCGGCGCGGGCACCGGCCATGATCTGCGCCACCTTCACGGGCGCGCGGTCGGGCGGGGCGGGGGAGAACGGCATCGCGACTGCCTATAGCCTGCTTGTCTTGCGGCGGGCGAGCGCCCAGGTCTGCTGCATGACCCAGGGGTCTGCTGCATGACGAAGCTGGCTGAACTGTCCGACCGGGGGGTTCTCGCGGTCACCGGCGAGGACCGGGTGGCTTTCCTGCAGGGGCTGGTGTCGAACGATGTCGATGCGGCGCGCCCTGGCCATGCGGTCTGGGCGGCGCTGCTGACGCCGCAGGGCAAGTGGCTCGCGGATTTCTTCGTCCTGTCGGACGGTGAGCGGCTGCTGCTGGATTGCGAGCGGGGGCAGATGGACATGCTGGCCGCGAAACTGTCGCGGTTCCGGTTGCGGTCCAGGGTCGCGGTCGCGCCGGCCGACCTCGCCGTGTTCGCTGCCTGGGATGGCGAACCCGGGGCCGGCCCGATGGTGGCGCGCGACCCCAGGCTGCCGGGTGCCGGCTGGCGCGTGCTGTCTGCGACGACGCTGCCGACCAATGCCGACGAAGCGGACTACGACCGGCACCGTCTCGCCCTCGGCCTGCCTGACGGGTCGCGCGACATGGAGGCCGAGAAGACCGTGCTGCTGGAGGCTGGGTTCGACGAACTCGGCGGCGTCTCCTGGACCAAGGGCTGCTACATGGGCCAGGAATTGACGGCCCGCACCCGCTACCGCGGCCTGCTCAAGCGTCGCCTTGTGCCGGTGGCGATCGAGGGGGCGGCGCCTGCCGCGGGCACCCCGGTGCTGCGCGGCGGCGCCGAGGTGGGCACCATGCGCTCGTCGCGCGATGGCGCCGGCCTGGCGGTGCTGCGGCTGGAGGCATTGTTGGCCGAGCGGCTGGATTGCGGCGCCGCGGTGCTGATCCCGCGCATCCCGGCCTGGATGCGGTTGCCCGAAACGGCCGCCTGAATCGTCTACCAGCCGTTGACGCGGGGCCAGACCGCGACAACCTCCTGCGCGCCATCGGTGACGAAATAGCGGTCATGCGCCGCAACCGTCATGCAGGTGTGGTTGGGGGCGACGCGCAGCTTGGCGCCGATCGGCAGGTCGGCGGTCACCGAAGGGTCGAGGGCGACGACCCCGTGTTCCTGGTAGGCGCGGATCACGAGGCTGCGGCCCAGCGTCGGCCTGCCCTCGACGTCGAGCACCAGCCCGTATTCGTAGTCGTTGGCCGTCGCCTGGGTGCTGCGATCCTTTGACAGCGCGATGCCGCCGGCATCGATCAGGACCTGCCCGGAGCGGCGTCCGATCACGCTGGCAAGCACCGTGACGGCGATGTCGGCGATGTCGTGCGTCGCGATCTCGGCCTGGAACAGGTCGCCGAACATGTAGACGCCGGCCCGTATTTCGGTGACGCCCGGAAGAGTCTGCGCGTGCAGAGCGGTGGGGGAGCTGCCCATCGAGACGATCGGCACCGTATGCCCGGCGTCCCGCAGCCGTTGGGCGGCGCGCACCACGCCGCCGCGTTCCTGCTCGGCGATCCTGGCCATGTCCTGCGGCGTGCGCCCGGCATAGCTGTGGCCGGCATGGGTCATCACGCCGGCGAGCAGCGGGCCGAGCCGCTGTGCGATGTCGAGCAGCGCCGCATCGTCCGGGCCGATGCCGCCGCGCGCCTCCCCGGTGTCGATCTCGATCAGGACGCGCGGCGCACCGGGATGGGCGGCGATCAAAGAGGCCGTCTCGGCATCGTCGGTGATGACCGTCATGCGCGCGCCGGCGGCGTCGATCTTGGCGACCTGGGGCAGCTTCTGCGGCGTGATGCCAACGGCATACAGGATGTCGGCGATGCCGTGGGCCGCGAAATACTCCGCCTCGGCCAGGGTCGAGACGGTGATCCCGCCAGGCTGTCCGTGCAGCACCAGCCGCGCGACATCCATCGACTTCGCCGTCTTCATGTGCGGCCGCAGCGGCACCCCGACGGCGGAAAGATGCCCGGCCATCCGGGCGATATTGCGCTGCAGGATCGGCCGGTGGAGCACGAGGCAGGGGGTCGGCAGGTCGGCGATGTTCATGGCGGCAGGGCGTCGGAGGTCACGGGCCGGCGTCGAGCAGTTCGCCGATGCGCGGAGTTCGCCTTGAGCCCCGAACCGGTGAGCACCAGCACGGTGCGCTGTTCGGGGGTGATCGCGCCGCTTTCCAGCAGCTTGGCGAAGGCGGGCACGACCTGTGCGCAGGTCGGCTCCACATAAAGGCCGACGCGAGCCAGGGTAAAAACGGCGGCGGCGATCTCGGTCTCGGACAGCATCACCGCGCCGCCCTCGGTTTCGCGCAACGTGCCCAGCACCTCGGTGAGGCGGATCGGCCTGGCGATCGCGGTGCCCTCGGCAATGGTGGGCGTGATGGACACGGCGACCGGCGTCATTTCGCCGGCCTGGAAGGCGGCGGCGATCGGCGCGCAGTTGGCGGGCTGGGCGGCGAAGATGCGCGGCATGGTGTCGATGGCGCCGGCACGGAGCAGCTCGCCGAAGCCGATGCCGCAGCCCAGCACGTTGGATCCCGCGCCGCAGGGCACGATGACATTGTCGGGCGCGATGAAGTCCAGATCCTCCCACAGCTCATAGGCCAGCGTCTTGGTGCCGTGCAGGAAGAAGGGGTGCCAGTTATGGCTGGCGTAGAAAATGGAGGCGGCGCGTTGTTCCGCCGCGTCGGCAGTGTCCTGGCGCGTGCCGGGCACCAGTTCGACCTCGGCGCCATAGGCGCGCATCTGCACCGTCTTGGCCGGGCTGGTGGAGGCCGGCGTCATGATGGTGGCCCGCAGGCCGCCGGCCGCCGCATACCCGGCGACGGCGGCGCCCCCGTTGCCGGAGCTGTCCTCCAGCACCGCGTCGATGCCCTGCTGGCGCAACAGCGACAGCATCACGCTGGCGCCGCGATCCTTGAAGCTGCCCGTCGGCATCTGGAATTCGCATTTCAGCAGGACGTCCGCCCCATGCAGGCTGCGGCTGACCAGAGGGGTGCGGCCCTCGCCCATGCTGATCGGCCTTGCCACCGGCATCGGCAGGGCGGCGCGGTAGCGCCACAGGCTGTTGTCCGCGGTGACAATGTCATCGCGCGTCATGCCTGGTAGCGGCGTGAGCAGCAGCGGGCCGCGGTCCGGCGCCTGCCAGCGTGGCTCATCCAGGGGAAATGTCTCGCCGGTGCGAGGGTTGAGGTAGGCGACGCTCATTGCGTCACGCTGGGCTTTGTCGGCCAGGGAGGCAACCCATCGCTGCGCGGGCGGGGTCCGATCCCGCGACGAAGGCGCTGTTCATGGCGCCGTCGCGCCGGACTATGCTGGCCCGGCGAAGCAGGAGCGACGGCATGCCGACCCATTTCGATCTGTTGATCCGCCGCGGCACCTGCGTGCTGCCCTGGGGGCCCGAGGCGACCGACGTGGGCGTCCGCGACGGGCGGATCGCCGCTCTCGGAGTACCCGGCGATGCGACCGCCGATGCGGTCATCGACGCCTCCGGCCTGCACGTCCTGCCCGGCCTGATCGATCCGCACGTGCATCTGCGCGATCCGGGCGACGCGACGATCGAGACGATCCCGACCGGCACCAGGGCCGCCGTCCTGGGCGGTCTGGCGGTGGTGTTCGACATGCCCAACACCACCCCCGCCATCGTCGATGCCGAACGGCTTGCCTGGAAGCAGGCCTACGTCGAGGAGGCGTCCTGGTGCGACATCGGCCTTTATGTGGGAGGCACCAAGACCAACATCGCATCGCTGGCGGGGCTGGAAACCGGTCGTGGTGTCTGCGCCGTGAAGATCTTCGCCGGCAGCTCGACGGGCGACCTGCTGGTCGAAGACGACGCGAGCCTGGAGCGGGTGATGCGGTCGGGGCGGCGCCGCATCGCCTATCACAGCGAGGACGAGTACCGGCTTCAGGAGCGCCGTCCGATGTTCAAGTCGGGCGATCCGTATGCCAGCCACATGCTGTGGCGTGACGAGGAGACCGCGTTTCTCGGCACCCGCCGTTTGATGGCCCTGGCACGGATGACCGGGCGGCCGGCGCATATCCTGCACGTCTCGACTGCGCAGGAACTCGATTACCTGAAGGATTTCCGCGACATCGCGACGCTGGAGGTGCTGGTCAACCACCTGACCCAGCACGCGCCCGAGGTTTACGAGACCCTGCGCGGCTTCGGCGTGATGAACCCGCCGATCCGCGGGCGTGCGCATTACGAGGCGGCGTGGGCCGCGGTGCGCGACGGCACGGTCGACACCATCGGGTCGGACCATGCGCCGCACCCGCGTGAGAAGAAGCTGCTGCCCTGGCCCGACTGCCCGGCCGGGCTGACCGGCGTGCAGACGCTGGTGCCGGTGATGCTGGACCATGTGAACGCCGGGCGGCTGTCGCTGTCGCGTATGGTCGACCTGATGTGCGCGGGCCCGGCGCGGGTGTACGGCGTGGTCGGCAAGGGCCGCCTCGCCGCCGGCTATGATGCCGACTTCACCCTGGTCGACATGGCGCGCCGCCGGCGGATCGAAAATAGCTGGATCGTCTCGCCGTGCGGGTGGACGCCGTTCGATGGCATGCAGGTGACCGGCTGGCCGGTGGCGACCATTGTGCGCGGGCAGGCGGTGATGCGCGATGACACGGTGTTGGGAGCGCCGCTGGGGAAGCTGGTGCGGTTCGCCTAACAACGGCAAGCTGCCGCCATGTCGCGACGCACGATCGAGATCACGACGGACCTGATGCTGCGCGCCTACCGTCACGGGCTTTTCCCGATGGCGGAGACGCGGCATGGCGAACGGCTTTACTGGCTCGATCCGGAGCGGCGAGGCGTGCTGCCGCTCGATCGGTTCCATCTGCCGCGCCGGCTTCTGCGCACGGTATTGTCGGACGCCTTCGTGGTGACAGCCGACGAGGACTTCCCCGCGGCCATCGCCAGCTGTGCTGAGGCGGCGCCAGGGCGGGAAGACACCTGGATCAATGCGCAGATCGAGCGCCTGTTCACCGAGCTGCACAAGATGGGCTTCGCGCATTCGATCGAGTGCTGGCAGGACGATCGGCTTGTTGGCGGCCTTTACGGGGTGGCGATCGGCGGCGCGTTTTTCGGAGAGAGCATGTTCAGCCGCGTGCGCGATGCCTCGAAGGTCGCGCTGGCGCATCTGGTAGCGCGGCTGCGCCTGTCCGGCTTCACTCTCCTCGACACGCAGTTCGTTACCGCACATCTGGCCCAGTTCGGCACCTGCGATGTGCCGCGGGACGAATACAAGGCCCGGCTAGCGGTGGCGCTGGAGGCGCCGGCGCGCTGGATTGCCGACCCGGCACCCGAACGGCTGGCGGCGGAGTTGCGCGCCCTGGCGGATCGGGCGCGTCTGCCCTGACGGCGCCTCAGCGCAGCGGATGCAGATCGCGGGCCATGCTGCGCAGCATCTTTACCTGTTCGGTGCTACGCACGATCTGGTCGGCGGCCAGCGCCACGGCGATGCGCGCCATGTCCTGATCGGGCCGCTCGCACTCCAGGCTGCGCCTCGCGCCATTGACGTAATTGCCGATGGCGGTAAGCGACTGGCTCAACTCATTTGCTAAAATCGTCAGCAGATCAGACAGCTGGATGCTGATCGTATCGGTATGGGCCTCGATGACGATCGGGCTGCTGGCGTCCCCGGCGCTGTCCACCAGGCTCCAATGGCTCATAACCGCAAGCGCGTGGCCGTCGGCGCGGCGATGAATGAGGCCGCCATGCCAATGACGCTCGGCAAGAAGGGTCGCCTCGATATCGCGGAGCGGCCGGGGGAAGACGGTTCTGAGCAGCCGATGCGACAGCTGTCCCAGAGCCTGTTCGCGGCTGAAGCCATATCGATCTTCCAACGTGCTTGGCCAGGACGTGATCCGTCCGCCTATCGTCCGGGAAAAGCTATCCAGAGAATTTGATGGATCAGGCGTTGCCCGTCCGGTGCCATCGCGCCGGTCGGCCGACACACCCGCTGCCGGGCTGGCTCGTCCTATCTTACCGACGGCATCCCTGCGTGGTCGGCGCCTTGCCAAGCCACCGCGTCATTTGATACGCCCCATGGGAGCATATATCAAATGATACTCAGGCAGGCCGCTGGGACGGCTGCGGGGTCACTCTCTTGAAACCAAAGGTGGTGTGTGCCGGAATGGCCGAGGCGGATCCACATCGGGCCAACCGATTGATTGCGGCTATGCCCGACGATATGCGGGCATTGCTCGAGCCGCATCTGGAGGTTGTCGCGCTGGTGCCACGAACCGTTCTCGCCGAGTCCGGAGCGCCGTTGCGGTATGCCTATTTCCCCCATGCCGGCGTGATTTGTCTGATGGCAGCGCTCCGAAAGGGGGGTGCGGAGACGGCGACCATCGGGCCGGAGGGGTTTGTCGGCTTCGAGGTGTTGCTTGGCGGCCAGGCGGCAAGTCAGCGGGTTCTGGTCCAGGTTGCCGGCATGGCATCCCGGATGCCGATCGACACGTTGGCTGCCCTGTCCGCGAAGCATCCGCCGCTGCGCGACATGCTGCTGTTCTACGTCCGCTATTTCATGATCCAGGTCCTGCAGTCGGTTGCTTGCAACGGCCTGCACTCGGTGCAGGAGCGATGCGCGCGATGGCTATTGATGGCGCATGATCGTGCCGGCTCCGACAGCTTCCAGTTAACCCAGGAATTCCTGGCGGAACTGCTGGGCATCCAGCGGCCCAGCGTCACGATCGTGGCGCGCACGCTCCAGAAAGCCGGACTGATCCGCTACAGCCGGGGCCTGATCGCCATCACCGACCGGCAAGGGCTCGAGGATGCGGCGTGCGAATGCTACCAAATGGTCCGCACGGCAATGAACGAGACCCTTCCGCCGCCTTTGTAACCGCCGGCGCAGCGAAGCGCGTGTTTCTCTTGCGTAATCTACCTTACACAGTATGGTACATTCCATTCGTGTCTTTTGTGCCGTCGCAGCGTCGGGTTGCTCGTCGCGCAGAGAGACCAGGATCGCCGCATGTTCGGTCATTGCACCGCCCGCGGCTACGCTGGACGGAGGCCTGTCCACGGACCGGGCCCAGACTCGAACGGACAGGTTTTGGCATCACAGCGGCTCAGTCCAATCGCGGCCCTCTGCAAGGACTGTGCGGTGCGGCAACACAAAGTTAGCCGCGCATCGCCTGGACGGGGCTACAGCCTGTCAGACAGTGTGAGGCAGCAGCACATCATCGTGCCGCCCGGCATGGATATCATCACCGAGGGTGACCGCAGCAGCCGCATCTACACCATTTGCGATGGCTGGGCCGTTCGCTACCGGCAGGTCGATGGGGGCCGCCAGATCCTGGATGTGCTGCTGTCGGGCGATACCATCGCGCTGTCCTCCATCGTGTCGGGCGCCGTAGGGCATTCGGTACGGGCCGTTACCTCGATGAACGTCTGCGGCATCAATGGCCGGCAAATCCTCGGCCTGCTGAAAAGCGATCCCGATTTTGCGTTCGGCGTGCTGCGATCCCGCGTCGAGGAGGAGAGCCGCTCAGACGCGCGGCTAACCATGCTCGGGCGCATGACTGCGTCAGAGAAAATCGGCCACTTTGCCATCGAGATCTATGACCGCCTGCGCCAGCGCCGCCTGACGAGCGGCACCGGCTGCCCGTTTCCTCTACGCCGGGCCGACCTGGCGGACGCCGTCGGTCTCTCCAAGGTGCATGTCCTGCGCGGCCTGCGGGAACTGCGCGAGCAGCGGCTGATGGAGATCGTCGGGCGCGAATTGACCATTCCCCATGTCGGCAGACTGGCGGAATACGCGGGATATCGCCTGACCTGATCATGCGCAAGGCGTTCAAGCCGCTGGCGTGCTCGCGGCCAGGCCAATGCCGGCTCTCCGCCAGGCGCCGATCTCCGGACGCGGCAAGCCGAGATTCTCCCGCAATGTCGTGCCCGTGTAGTCCGTGCGGAACAATCCGCGCCGCTGAAGTTCCGGGACGACGAAGCGCACGAAATCCTCAAAGCTTCCGGGGATGTGGGTCGCGCCGATGACGAAGCCGTCGCAGGCTTGCCCCACAAACCAGGCTTCCATCTGGTCGGCAATTTCCTTGGGCCCGCCGACGACCGGATGCGATGCGCGCCCCCGTGCGGTGTAGCGGATGAAGTCGCGCACGGTCGGATTGGCCTTGCCGCTCGCCTGCAACACCTGGTCGCGCATCGCATGCATGCCGGTGATGCCGTTCAACTCCTCGGTGGTAAAGCTCTCATCGAGACCTTTGCTGGCGAAGTCGAAATTGAGCGCCTCGGACAGCAATGACAACGCGTCGATCTCCCGGAAGCCGTCCTCGATCACCGCCATGCGGTCCTCGGCCTCGGCTTTCGTCGCTGCCGCGATCGGGAACACAAGCGTCGCCACTTTCGCGTGATCGGGGTCCCGACCGTGCTGCGCGACAGCGTCCTTGAATTCGGCATAGGCGCGTCGTCCCGATGCGATGTCGCGATAGGTGACAAACACCAGTTCGGCCCAACGCGCCGCGAAGCGCTTGCCGCGACCGCTCGAGCCGGCCTGGATCAGCACCGGATGACCCTGTGCCGAGCGTGGCACGGTGAACGGCCCGCGCGAGCGGAAATACTGGCCGACATGATCGAGCCGGGCGACCTTGTCCGGGTGGGCGAAAAGGCCGCTTGCCTTGTCGACCACCAGTGCGTCGTCCTGCCACGAATCCCAGTGGCCGAGAACGACTTCCAGGAACTCGTCGGCACGGTCGTAGCGCGCGTCGTGTTCGGTCACCTCGTCGCGGCCCATGTTCCAGGCCTCGCCGTCGTTGACGGATGTAACAATATTCCAGCCTGCGCGCGCATCCGTCATCAGGTCGATCGTGGCGAACATGCGGGCCACATGAAATGGTTCGTAGTAGGTCGTCGAGCAGGTGGCGCCGAGCCCAAGCCGTTCGGTGGCCATGCCCATTGCCATCAACACCGCCATGGGATCCAGCTTCACGGCACGGATGCCGTTCGCCACCGTGTGGCCATGATCGTTGCCGTAGCGATCGGGCATCGCGAGCCGATCGTCGAAGAAGCCGAGATCGAACTTTCCGGCTTCGAGGATACGCCCGATCGTGCGGTAGTAGTCGGCCGACAGAAAATCGGTCCGTCCCTCGGGGTGGCGCCAGGAACTGGCCATGTTGGTGCAGTTTTGCGCCTGAAGGAAACCCACCAACGCCATCTGGCGCTGCTCGCCGCTCATGCCGCCTCATCCCTGCCGTTGGTCGGTGCCGCATCATGCTGCCGGGGCGCCGCGCTGCCAAATAGCCGGACGATCAATCCGCGTCGAAGCGGGCCAGCCGCACCGCAGTGTGGCCTCGGCTGGGCCGCAGGCTGGGCATGACCAGCAGGCAGTCGTCGTGCGGCGTGCGCACTTCGCGCTCTCCGTCGAAGGCAATCAGCGTGTTGCGCCGTGGCACCACGTCGCCGCCGCGGAACTTCTGGACGAACGCGAAGGATGACGTTGCTGCTGTCACGACTTCCGTCACCGTGGCGAAGCGCTGGCCGGTTCGGACCGGCCTGGGCAGCGCCGGATGGTCGGCGACCATGTGCAGATGGTGCAGCAGACCGGCGATGCCTGCCAGGGACATGGCGACGGTGTCGGGGTGCCAATGTTGCCCCGCCTCCATCAGGTTTGCGGCATGCGCGGGTTCGGCAAAACGCGGATAGTCGATGATCCGCCTGCCGCCCACGTGTCCATGATCGGCGACGACGAAGGCCGGCACACCGATGCCCGCCGCCAGCGTCCGGCCCTGGGGTGCGGTTCCGCACAGGGTCAGCGGATCCGACGGCCACAGCATCGAGTGCAGGTCGAGCAGAACGTCCACCGTATCGATCAGCGGACGGATCACCCGTGCGCGCTCCAGTTCGCAGGACACTCGCGGCCCATCCAGGACGCCGGGCTCCCACAGCCGGTTCATGTCCTCGTCGACGAAGCGGGAGGCCGTTGGTTGGCGCGGGTCGAAGCGGGCGAACGCCTCCAGATTGACGAAGCCGAGGGTCAGCCGGCCGCGCGTGGGTCGTACGCCCGCGCGCAGCAGCCGATCGAGTGCAATGGCTCCGGCGATCTCGTTGCCGTGCATGAGCGCCAGGATCGCAACATGGGGACCTGGCGCGGCAGCCTCACGCATCAGGAAACCGTCGATTCCGGTATTGGCAGCCGAAAGCCATGGATGCAGGTCGGGCGCGTTTAGCTGGACCTCGAATGCGGGCAGTGGCGGTTGGGTGACGGACTGGCTCATGTGCGCCGACGGGCTCGTTCGGTTCGGTCAGAAACCGAGCGCGAGCGCGGACTTGCCGGGCGGAATGGACGGACGCGTGTCTGCCATGCAGGCAGTGTATACGGCTGCGGGCAGCGGGCAACGGGGGCCTTTGCCGCGCCCGCTTGGACCGATCCGCGGGGACGTCAACGCCGGTCGCGCCCTTGCGCGCCGGGTCGCGCGTCGTCACGGTCCGCGCCATGGCAGCTTCGTCTGACCTCTCCGCAACCCCTGCGCTGTCCTGGCCGCACCGGCTCTGGCGTCTGTTTCCGGCGGCCCAGCGCCGGGCGCTGCTGGCACGAGCCGCTGCACTCGTGGCGCCGTCGATCACGTGGCCGCCGCCCGCCGCGGCACAGGGTCTGGCGGTAGCAGGAGAACTCTCGCGGCCATCCGGGCTGGGCGAAGGCGCGCGGCTGATGCTCGCGGCGCTGGATGGGCTCGGCGTGGCCAACTGGCCGGTCGATGTCGGCGCGGCTTTGCCGGCCAACGCCGACGGCCCTCTTCCGCTGCCCACGACCGTACCGCATGCGGCACCCCTGGTGCTGCACGTCAACGCACCGCTACTGCCGCTCGTGTTGCGCTATCTGCCGCGCAGTCTCGTTCAGGGACGGCGCGTGGTCGGCTACTGGGCTTGGGAACTGCCGACGTTGCCGCCTGACTGGCGGCACAGCGTCCGGCTGGTGCACGAGGTCTGGGCGCCATCGCGGTTCACGGCGGCCGCGCTGGAGCCTCTGCTGCCAGGCCGGGTCCGGGTGGTGCCCCATCCGGTCGCCGCCGTGCCGCCCGAACCGGCGCCGCTCGACCGTGCGGCGTTCGGCCTGCCGGATGACGCGGTCGTCGTATTGGTGTCCTTCAACCTCGCCTCCTCCTTCGAGCGGAAGAATCCGCTCGGTGCGATTGCCGCCTTTCGCGCCGCCTTCGGCGACCGTACCGACCGTCTGCTGCTGCTCAGGGTGGGACATCCAGGCCACTTTCCGGCCGACTTCGCCCGGCTGCGGGCGGTGGTGTCGGGGGTCGGGAATATCCGGTTGGATACCACCGAGTTGCCGCGGCGCGACCGGCATGCCTTGACCCGGGCCGCCGATATCGTTTTATCCCTTCACCGCAGCGAGGGGTTTGGCCTCGTACCGGCCGAGGCGATGCTGCTCGGCCGCCCGGTCATCGCAACCGCATGGTCGGGCAACATGGACTTCATGGACGACACATCGGCCGCCTTGGTCGCCTATCGCCTCATCCCGGCGAGCGATCCGCGTGGCGTGTTCGAAGCGCCCGGCGCCGCGTGGGCGGATCCACTGCAGTCCGATGCCGTCGCACAGCTGCGCCGTCTCGCCGATGACGCGGCCGAACGCCAGGCGCTCGGCGCCCGCGGCCAGGCGATGGCGCGGCAGCGGCTGGGCGCGGCATCGCTCGCCGCGGCGGTTAGCTCGATCGGTCTGCGAATACCGGCGTGAATGTTCTGGTCTGGCAGTGGGGCCGGCGCGGTGGGGGGCCCCGCATCGCTGTCGAACTGGCCGATGCGATGCGGCGTCTCCCTGGTGTGACGGGCCAGCTATCGCTGTCCGACCGGGCGGAAATCCTGCAAGGCGCATCACCGCCGTTCTGTGATCTGCCGATCGCGACCTACGATGGCATGGCCGGATTCTTGGGACGGCTGGCGCGTGCCCCGGCGATCGTCTGCGGCCTCGTCCGGCGGCTCCGCATGCTGAGTTCCGGACCTCGCGGTTTGCGCGATGCCGGGTCCCCTGGATCCGCTGCTGCTGATCGCCTTGCGCATCCGCCGTATTCCAGTGGCGATCGTGGTCCACGACGCCGACCCGCATCCGGGCGATATCTTCCCGATTATGCTCAGGTTGCAGCGCCTGATCGTGCGCCGTGCGGATCTGGTCATCACACTCAGCGCCCACGTCGCCGACCGGCTGCGCCAGCAGGGTGTGATCCGCCGCGATTCGCAACTCGCCGTGATTGCGCATCCGCCACGCCATTTCGGCGCTCCGCCGCCGCCGCCCTTGGCCCATGACGGGCCCTTGCGAATGCTCTTTTTCGGCCGGCTGCTACCCTATAAGGGCCTCGATCTGTTGGCCGAAGCGCTGTGCATGATGGGTCCCTCAGCGGGCCTCGAGATACGGATTGTCGGCAGCGGTCCTGAAGGCGCCGCGCTGGCAGCGCTGCGCAGGTCGGACGGCGTCATGGTGGAAAATCGCTGGGTGCCCGAACACGAGGTCGGTGCGATCGTGGCGTGGGCCGATGCCCTGGTACTGCCATACCGGGAAGCGAGCCAAAGTGGCGCGGCCGCCGCGGCGATTGCCGCCGGTCGCTACATCGTGGCGACCCGGGTGGGCGGCCTGACCGAGCAGGTCTCGGATTATCCGCTGGCGCGTCTCTGCGACCCCGAGCCGCGCAGCTTGGCGGCAGCGCTCGAAGCCCTGCTGAATCAGCGATCGAACGTTCCGACCACACTTCCTGTGACACCTGACCCGGCGACCTCGTGGGGCGAATTCGCCCGGGCAGTGCTGGATCATGCGGCTGGAGTAGTCCGCCGGGCTGCCTCTCAGTAGCGTTCCTGCCAGCCGGGCACCCACCACTCCACCGCCTCGCTCTGCTCGGCGTCTCCCTTCGGTGCGCGTGTCTCCGTGTGTGCGGCCTTCCCCCCGTTACCGGGCGGACGTCCCCGCCGCTTTGCGGGCGCGGAAGGGGTAGGCGCCGCTGGGGGTTTTCGGCTGCTCTTCTTGCCGGGAGGCGGCGGTGCTACCGGCGGCGCAGCGGGCTCGAGCCTTGGCACCGGAGCGGCCGCCGCAAGCTGCCGTGCCTGCTCCTCCGCGGCCTCACGCGCAGTACGTTCGGCGGCCAGAGCAGCGACCGCTTCGTCGCGGGCCAATTCGGCGTGACCCCGCTGTGTCTGCGCCTCATGCAACGCGCCCTCGGCGTCCCGCAACTGGCGGGCGAGTTGCTCGCGGGCCTGACGCTCCGCCGCAAGCGCTGCCTCGGCCGCGGCTATGCGGTTGACGGAAGAGCCCGCTTGCCGGTCGCCCCGGTGCTCGACCAGCGGGCCATCGCCATTGCGTGTCCGGCCTCGTGGCCCGGCGCCCGGCAACAGGCCGAGCGCGCGACGCATCTGGGTTTCGGCTTCAGTTGGCTGCCCCTCGGTCGCAGACGGGTCTGATGTCGTGTTGCGCCGGAGCATGATAGACATGTGTAGCGTTTTCCTCTGAAGAAAAGCTGTCTATTAGACAACAACAATAATCGCGATGCCGACAGGGATTAGTTCACTGCGCTGCTAGGTGCGAGATAAAAAATACGCCATATGTCATCCAGCCGCCTTGATCGCAGAAGTCACGTGCGTGTTTCGGTAGCGTGCGCGTCGACAAGTCCGCTTTTAAATTCCCACAAGCAAATCATTATTTCTACAATGCCAACCGGCGATGTCCAGATCCACACGGCCCCGAATCTGACTGGAAGGTCGGGCGCCGAGCGCATGCTTACCAACGCTCTCTTGTTTGCATCTTGCTGCATCAGCACGCAAGTCGCCGGAAAGTCAATTCTTGCAAGCATTCCACGAATTGTCCGCAGATCCCAGGCTCGATCGACAATATGCCATTGTGTTGGATAGCAGAAGCGACAGTTTGGTTCGGAAAGCTCCAGTATAGAGCTCCCCGCAGCTCCGGTGCCTGCCCACGCTTTCGCGGGTCTTAAGTCTACAACCATGTTCGTATGCCCGCCGGGGGACTTGAACCCCCACGCCTAGTTGGCTGCGGATTTTAAGTCCGCTGCGTCTACCGTTCCGCCAGGCGGGCTCCAGACGCTGCCGGGCAAGCTGGGCTCCGGTCAGGCTGCGACCAGGGATTTCGCAATGTCCTGAGCCCGGCGAAGCAGTGTATCGCTCGCTTCGGGCGTCCGGAAGGCGCTGTGCGCCGACAGCGTGACATTCGGCAGCGTGCTCAGCCGGTGGCCGGGCGGCATCGGCTCCACGTCGAAAACATCCAGGGCTGCGTGGCTGATCGCGCCACTTTCAAGCGCGGCGATCATTGCCGACTCGTCCACCACGGCTCCGCGGGCGGTGTTCACCAGGATCGCGCCGTGCCGCAGCTTCAAAAGCCGTGAGGCATTCAGAAAGCCGCGCGTCTCGTCGGTCAGCAGCAGATGCACCGACAGCACATGGCTTTCCGCCAGCAGCGTATCCAGATCGACGAAGGTCACATTCGGCGCCGTGCGCGGCGTGCGGTTCCAGGCCAGTACCCGCATCCCGCTGCCGGCCGCGATCCGCGCCGCCTCGCTGGCGATTCCGCCGAAGCCCAGCAGACCGATGGTCTTTCCGTGCAGTTGCATGCCTTCGGTGCGGATCCATTCGCCACGCCGCATCCCGCCGTCCATCCGTGCGAGCCCGCGTGCCGCTGCCCACATGAGCGCTATGGTATGCTCGGCAACCGCGATGTCACCGTAGCCCTTGATCGTGTGGACGGTGACGCCGATGCCGGCCAGCGCATCGGGGTCCATGTAGCTGCGTGCCCCGGTGCCCAGGAAAATGATATGCTTGAGCGTCGGAACCAGTTTCAACGCTGTCACGGGCATGTGGGTATGATCGTCGAGAACGAAATCGTAGCCGGCCAGCAGGCCCGGGAGTTCCGAACTCGGTGACCTGCTGCTGTTCGTTGACGGTGATGGGGGGATCATCGGCACGGCGCATCCGGTGGAACACCTCGGCCAGCGCGTCGCTCGCGTCAATGAACAGGCCTTTCATCGAATCTCCTCAGATGTCAAAGGGAAGGGGCGCTCGATCCTGGGCACGCGGCGCCAGGAGGGCAAGGTGCGAGGCTGGCAGCAACATCCCGAATGACCGAATCCGTGATCCGATTCGCGTGACGGCCCCGCTCTGATGCCGCGTTCGTCCCGACTTGCCGCGCCGGCGGCACGCACCGATGTCCTGCCCGGTGCGCGCCGTGGCCCAGTGCCGCCCGCCCGGCCGACGACCGTACCGCGTCGGCGATGGCTTCGCCTGGTGCGCTGGGGCCTGATGGCGACGATCTGGGGTGCACTCGCCTGCGTGGTCGTGTTGCTGTGGTTCGTCCGCGATCTGCCCCGTCCCGACGATGCGGTTGCCGCGGTGCGACGCCCGAGTCTGTCGCTCGAGGATCGCTCCGGGCAGACCTTCGCCCGCTTCGGTGACATCGTCGGTGACAAGCTGCTGCTGTCCGAGGTCCCCACCTATCTGCCGGCGGCCGCTGTCGCGGTGGAGGACCGGCGGTTCTGGGAACACCCCGGCATCGACCCCGTCGGGCTCGCGCGTGCCGCCTGGGTCGATCTGACCGCGGGGCATGTCGTGCAGGGGGGCTCGACGATCACCCAGCAGGTTGCCAAGACATTGTTCCTGAGCAATGCGCGGACGCTGCAGCGCAAGGTGCAGGAACTGCTGCTGACCTTCTGGTTAGAATACCACTTCACCAAGCGGCAGATTCTTGAAATATGGCTTAACCGAGCCTACCTGGGCTCGGGCGCGTGGGGCGTGGATGCCGCGGCCAGGATCTATTTTGGCATCTCGGCGCGCCACATCAGTCTCTGGCAAGCGGCAATGCTGGCAGGATTGCCTCGCGCGCCCTCGCGCTTCAATCCGCGCAGCGATCCGCAAGCCGCGATCGCACGCACGGGGCAGGTGCTGGCGGCGATGGTGGATAATGGCGCCATCACCGCCGCCCAGGCCCAGGCGGCGGTGGCGTCCATTCGCCTGCCGAGCAGTCCGCCGGTAGCCCCGGGCTGGTTCGCCGATTGGGCCGCCGATCAGGCTCAGTCCATTTTGCCGGCCAATGCCGACGCGACGCTGCGGACCACGCTTGACCTACGCCTGCAGGCGGTGGCCGAGGCGCGGCTGATGGCGTTGCTGGATGGACCCGGCGCGGCGGCCGGTGTCACCCAGGGTGCTGTGGTCGTCGTCGATGCGACTACTGGAGCGGTGCGGGCGATGGTAGGTGGGCGCGATTATCGCCAGAGCCCGTACAACCGCGCGGTGCTCGCGCGCCGTCAGCCAGGTTCTACGTTCAAGCCCTTCGTGTGGCTCGCTGCCCTGCGCAAGGGGGTCCGTCCGGACGACATGGTGCTCGATGCGCCGATCCGGATCGGCGCCTGGAGCCCGTCGGATTTCGAGCACCGTTTCCTCGGCCCGATCACCGTGGAGCGGGCGCTGGCCGAATCCATCAATACTGCCGCGGTGCGCCTTCTGCTGCAGGCTGGCGGAGCGCGAGCCGTCATTGCTACTGCGCGCGCTCTCGGCATCACCGACAAGCTGCCCGACAATGCCTCGATCGCACTCGGTACGGGGGAGGTCGGACTGCTGGAAATGACGGCCGCCTATGCCGCATTCTTCAATGGCGGGATGCGGGTGACGCCTTACGGAATCGATGCGTTGCGAACCGATGGGCACGTGACGTCGATTGCGCATCCGGCGCCCGCCCCGGTAATCGCACCAGACTTGGCCGGTATGATGGCCCGGATGCTGGGTTCCGTCGTTGCCAGTGGCACCGGTCGCGCTGCGGCAGTGCCGGGCCACTTCGTTGCTGGCAAGACCGGAACGACCCAGGATTTCCGCGACGCGTGGTTTATCGGCTGTGTCGGGGAGACGATGATCGGCGTCTGGATGGGCAATGATGACGATCATCCGATGCGCGAGGTCGATGGTGGCGGACTGCCCGCCAGGTTGTTTCATGACATCGCCCAGGCCGTGCGTTGATGGCACCCCGCGGCCACGCCCCGTGCTATCGCAATCCGGCCAGCCGCAACCCCTCTGCGTAATGTGCCAGGTCCGCCGGCCGGCGGATGGGCGATCGGCTCACCGCTTCCTCCAGCGTCAAGCGGGGCTCCAACAGGAGCAGTCGGGCGCGCATCTCGTCAGCCTCCGCCTTACGTCCCAGATGCCCAAGGACTGCCAGGACGCCCTTGTAGCTCGACGAGAACCCTGGATTGAGTTCGATCGCACGGCGCCCGATTTGCAGCGCGGGTTCGTAGTCTTGCTTGAGCAGATGCGGCACCATGAGCGCCATGTCGAAAAAGAAGCCATGCGGGTCGAATGGCGACAGGCGGTGCGCCTGGGTGATGGAGCGTATCGCTTCGTCATGCCGGCCCTGATAGCTTTGGGCCAAGCCGTAGAATGCCCATGCCATTGGCAGGTTGGGATTGAGCGATAGTGCCCGTTGATGCAGCGTGATGCTCTCCTCCGATCGCTTCCCAAGGAACGCACGGACATGACCTGACAGCGTCAGGCCGCGCGCGTCGCCGGGATCCAGCGTGACGGCACGATCGGCGAGTTGGGCGCCCTCTGCGGCGGCGGCTTGCGGGTCTTCCGCCCAGCCCTGGCCCACCAGGAAAAGATACCAGTAGGCGAGCCAGGCATGTGACGCTGCATGCCCCGGGTCGATGGCAATCGCCGCACGCAGCAAGTCGCCGGCTTCGAGGAATCCGCCCTGCTCCAGCCTGTACACCGCAGGTATGGCCCGCAGCATCAGTTCGTATGCTGTCGGATCGGGCGGCGACGGCCGATTGCCGGCGCGCTCGCCTTCGCGCAGCAGCAGTTCAGGGTCGACCTGGGCCACCGTCTCGGCAGCGATCTCGTCCTGCAATGTCAGGATGTCGGTGGTCTCGCGGTCAAATCGGCGAGCCCATATAACCGCGCCGTTCTCGTGCATGTCGAGAAGCCGGGAGGTGATCCTGACCCGTCCGGCACTGCGTTGAACCGTACCGTCGAGCATGAAGTCGAGGTCGAGCCGCTTCCAAAGCCCTGTATCCGAGGGTTCGACGGCAAGAGCGGCAACCGAGGTGCTGGCCACGCAGGAAATCCAGCGGAAGCGCGACAGGGCCGTGGTCATCTCCTCTGCGAGGCCGAGGGAGAGAGGATCCTCGCCCGAACCATCCAACATCCGCATTGGCATGACGCCCAGCCGGATTCCCGCGGGTCTGACCGGAGCCGGTGTCTCGGACAGAGCCGGGACCGTGGATGACGGATCGACTGCCGGTCCGCCCGGTCGCTGGATCTCGGCGATCCGCGCCACAAGGTCCGCCGGCGGAGCGGTTCCGCCGCTTGAGGCGAGTGCGTTGCGGCATCGGTCGAAGGCTGCCACCGCAGCCGCGCGATCGCCCCGCTGCAACTGCGCGCCGATCAGCCCCCGCCACGCGCCTTCGTGGCCGGGGTCGATGGTCAGCAGCCGCTCGGCTGCCGCGACGGTCGCGTCGGGTGTGTTGCAGACGGCCAGAATGCTGTCGCCCAGGTCGCGCCGGAGGGTGCGCAGCCTGGCGCGCTCGATGCCGAGCCAGCGATCGAAGGCGGGATCGAGGCCGTCCAAACCCTCCAGCAGTTCACCGTGTAGCAGTCCGAACGCCTGGGGCGCTTCAGCCGACGCACCCGCCAACGCCTTGGCATCAATCCACAGTTCCTCATCACGCAGTGCGAGATAGTGGCGATCGGTCCGCAACACCGTGCCAGCCAATTCGCCCAGAACTCTCCTGCAACTCGTGCAACGCTTGCCGGAGGGAGGCGCGTGCCTGTTCGCTTTCTCGGCTGCTCCACAAAAGGGCCGTCAGCTGTTTGCGCAAAACCGGCCGCGGCGCGGCGAGGGCGAGGACCGCCAGCACGGCCCGTGTCTTGCGGGCCCGCGGAAGCACTGATGCGCCGAACTGGTCAGCTGCCTCCATCATGCCGACCAAATGCAGCCGCATGCCTGGGTGGCCGGTGGCCTGTGGCGGCATCACCGGTTTGGCCCGAATTGCAGCGGCCTGAAGCGCTGACGGCATGTGGCGTATTGCCTCATCAGTGTGAGCGCAGCGTTATCAACCTGTGAGATAGCTTTTCATATCACGCTAACGCAATAGGAGAATTCCGAATTGCACTGCTACACCATTTGGGTGGCGCGCAACCATCTTTGGATTCCTGGCACGGCGCCATCTTTCGGCGCGCAATGAGACCAAGATCCACAAATGCCATTAAAATGGGAAAATTAGCTTGACAGATGCCTCACTGACCGCTACTCGGTTCTTGTCAACGGCCGTATTGCGTCTGCTGACCACCCCTGATCAGTGACGACCACTCCGCTCGTCGGTTCGGCGAGCGGGCGGTTTGCGTTGGTCGGCGGTGAAGGTTTCCATTCAATCCGTCAAACCTAGGAACAAAACATGACCATTCCTTCCGCCAGCACCCCGCGCGACATTGCCGACAGTGGTCGCATCCGTCTCGGCGGTGGTCTTCGTCTGCCCGCCTCCCGCGGCTGACCTGCCGGGCCCGCGGCCGACACTTTCCCCACGGTGGGTGGTCGCGGGCCGACTCGTCTCCGCACACTGCTGTTCATCGACGACCCAAGCATGGACCGCCCGGCATGACGCAGCCCACCCAGCCGATCGTCTCCCTTTACCGCCTCATCGAGGAAGCGAGACCGCCACAACGTGCCGACCGCTCAGCCATTGGCACGCTGCCAATGCGCGCCGCCCGATATTGCGATGCGATCACCAGCGCGTCAGGCTTTGGCTGGTGGGTGTTCCCGCCGATCGACCTGCAGCTGCTCTGGGATGGAACCGACATCTACTGGCAGCGCCCAGGCTCCGAAGACTGGCTCGTTCTCCTGCCGTCTGCGCAGTTCCCCGGCATGATGCGGCGCTTCGATGCGGCAGCACCCGAAGAACTCCGGGGCTGTTCGCCGCCATTCCTCACCGCCCTGCCGGAGCCGGGACTGCTGCAGATCTGGACCGGTCTGATGGCGCGCACCGCCGACGACTGGAGTCTGCTGATTCGCGCGCCTGCAAACCTACCGGCACCCGGCGGAGTCGCTCTGTTTGAGGGCATTGTTGAGACCGATCGGTGGTTCGGGCCCGTCTTCACCAACCTGCGATTCACCCGTAGCCACAAGCCCGTGAGGCTGCGGGGGGATTTCCCGCTGGCGCAGTTGCAGCCGTTGCCGCGGGTTGCCTATGCGGACGCGACGCTGGATGCGATGACGCTGGTGCCTGACCTCGACGCCATGCAGCAGGCGGACTGGGAGGATTACCGGACGAGCATCGTCGAGCCGAATGATGATCCGGACCGGCCGTATGGTGTCTATGCCGTTGCTGCCCGCAAACGCCGCAAAGCCGCATGCCCATACGCTGCCGCCTGAAAGCAACGCATCGAGCCTTTGTGCCACGGTGCGGAGAGAGTGGAATCGTGCCGTGAGCAAGCGGCGGATCTCCCGCGTGCAGATCTTCTCGTGGCCTTGATCGTCCTGCAGCGCAACTCCTGGTCGCATTGCGCTGCAGGACGTCACGATCGATACGATTTCCGCTGCGGTTCTGCCTGTTCTTCTGGCCGGTCCGAACCGGGTCTGCCACGATGGTGCCGGTGTCGACCAGAAACCGTCACTTCTTGATTCCCTCGACTGTCTGTGTTGCCACCATTGCGCGGCTACACATCTGCAGCTGCAATGCGCGGTGAGGGGCCGACACTTCCCCACCCCACGGACTGGCGGATGGCCGTTCCGATTCCCATCCCGTGCATCATAATGCCGCCTCCGCCGCCGCACCGTGCAGCGCATCCTAGCGATTACCCATCCCTGCGTGATTCTCACGGCGATTGCTCGCCGGAGCGCTGCCAAGGTCTCGGCCCGGCCGTTCCCGATGCCACCAGCGTTGGTGCCGGATATCCTCATCCCGCGTATCATCCCGCCGAGAAACCGATGCGGAGCGCCTTGCTGCCCCGCGGGTGGACAAGATCATCGGCGACCCGTTTTCGACCGCTTACGCAGGAGGAATGCATGCCACCGTCTGAGCCGTCGTCCAATCCGGCGCCGCAAACCCCAGCACCGGCTGCCCGCGTCTCGAGGCTCGCCATCGGTGGTCTGGTGGCGACGGCGCTGCTCATCGCTGCGGCTTCGGTGCTGCTGATGACCGGTCACAGCCATGACGCTCCCACTATCGGTGGTCCCTTCGCGCTGATAGACGGCGACGGCCAGACCATCACCAACACCGACTTCCACGGCAAGTTCATGCTGGTCTATTTCGGCTACACGTTCTGTCCGGATGTCTGCCCGACCACGCTGACCGAAATTGCGGACGCGATGGACAAGCTTGGCCCGAGTGCCGCGCAGATGCAGCCCATTTTCATCACGGTGGATCCGAAGCGTGACACGCCGGCAGTGATGAAGCAGTACACGGCCTCGTTCAGCCCGAAGTTGCTGGGCCTGACTGGAACACCGCAACAGATTGCGGCCGTCGCCAAGGAATATCGCGTCTACTACTCCGAGCATCGCACCGGCCCAGGCCCGAACGACTACTCCATGGACCACAGCTCGATCATCTATCTCATGGGTCGCGACGGACAATTCATCAGACCGATTCCTGCCGATGGCACCGCTGACCAGCTCGCCTCAATCCTGAAGAAAGCCATGTCATGAGCAACCAAATGGTTCGGGCCGAGCGTCGACGATCGACGGCGTCAACAGCTGGGCGGCCAATTCAGTGCGGCAACGATGATCGCGATTCCCTGCGCGTGCCAGCGCTGCACCGCTTTGTGGTCCGCACCCAGGGCTGCACCCAGGCGGCGCCACGGAAATAGATGCCGCTCCGTTACCGGGCTGACCAGGCAGCGTGCCCCGACGATCCGGCGAAGCACGTAGTTCTCCCGCGGGATCAACAGGATCCATGCCAGTGCTTCATCCATGCGGGTGATCTTGGCCGAGGACGGCACCGGTGGACGCACGCGCGCTTCGGTCCAGCCATAGTTTTCCAACGCCGTTCGCACGATGTCGAGCGACGAAGTGCGGAGTCGCGTGGAATACCCGGTGCCCGGCAAGGCGAGCAACGTCTCGCCCGCCTCCTCCAGCCGATAGGTCACGAAGGCAGGGTCGATGGCGTGATCGGATCGGCGACTGGCTGCTGAGACGGAACGGCGGGCCGTGACCGGCATCGGGTCATTCTCCACATTGCGATTTCGTGTCGTTCCGGTCATGATGACTAGCCAAAAACGGGTAATGGATAGTCGCTGCCCTCCAGCACCGTGCCCTCGGTGAGTGCACGCCATGTCCGCGGATGGCCGGCGGGCAACGGTGGGCGGCTGGGATCGTCCGATGGCGGTGTCAACTCTGGCTGCGGGCGTCGGGCACCGATGCGGCGGCCGCGATCGATGACGGTGAAGCGCGAGACGGACAGTGCGGCGGCGATACTGTCCCAGGTCGCACCCTCCGAGCGCATCCGTTTGATCTTCGCGTCCTGCGCCGGGGTCCAGACTAATTTGTGGGGCATAGGGTCCTAAGGATCGAAGGAGACCGAGTTTAAGAACAAAACACGAACACGCGGACGTTAGGCGAACTTGCGGGTGTTTGTCAATAAAACTAACATCATCGGCTCGATGTTCGGATGAGGGGGATGGGAATGGATCAGTTGGAGGCAATTGGCGCCCGAATCGCCGCGGCCAGGCGGCAGCGTGGATGGACCCAAGGCGAATTGGCATTGCAGGTCGGCGTGTCGCGGAGCGCGGTCGCGCAATGGGAAACTGGCCGGGCCGGTCAGGTGACCGCCAATCTGTCACGGATAGCCGCCGTGCTGGATGTGGGCGTCGAACACCTCATGCACGGGGAGGACAGGCGCGCCCCGGTTCAGGCGATCAACGCCGAGGAGGCGGCATTGCTTCGCCTGTTTCGTACTTGCAGTCCCGAAGACCGGCAGATCCTGCTAAGGACGGCGCGCCGCTTTGCCAGCGAGCCGTAACTATCGCCAGGGACGTGATTACATGACGCCACCATGATCCCGATCACCAATAGTATCGCGCTGGATCCACGCGATATCGAAGAGCAGTTCATCCATGCCGGTGGTCCTGGTGGGCAGAATGTCAACAAAGTAGCCACCGCGGTTCAACTGCGATTCGTTTTGGACGGCGCCTCGGCGGTGCCTGCGGATGTCCGTGCGCGGTTGGCCGCCCTCGCCGGACGGCGGCTCACCCAGAGCGGCACCGTCGTCATCCTGTCGCGCCGTCACCGCACCCGCGAGCGTAATCGGGTGGACGCCCTCGCTGCGTTGATCGATCTGGTCCGCCGAGCGGCCGAGGCGCCTTCTCCGCGTTTCAAGACGCGGATGCCAAGGGCGGAGCGGGAGCGCCGGCTGGAAGCAAAAGCCCATCGTAGCGGTCTGAAGCGGCAGCGGCGGTCGCCACGGGAGCCTGGTTGACGGGCGGAACGAACCGCTGGTTCCGGCGCTCTTCGCTTGCCTTCCGGACCCAGCGCCAGCATTATCCTCCCCATGAACAGGATCATTGGAACCAGTGTCCCATCGGGGCGACTGGGTATTCATTATTCTGGTGAGCAACGGCCAACAAAGGCCGGTTGTTACGATGAAATCCCGCAATCTTTACTGCGACGGCGACCCGCCTCCCACCGCAGAATGCGGCGATATTATGGCGTGGGACGAACTTTGTTGATGTCGAGTTCTCATGGTCCTCGTTTTTGTGACACTGAGCCATGGGCCGGCACGCGCACAGCGGCGATTGGATAGCGGCGAGTTTGTCGGTGAACGGGGCCTGGCGTCGTTCTACGGACAGGCGCACCAGGGCAAACGTACGGCGAGCGGGACGCGGTTCGACAAGGACGCAATGACCGCCGCCCATCCGTGGCTGCCCTTCGGCACAAAGGTCCTCGTGACCGTTCAGAGCACCGGGCGCGCCGTTCTGGTGACCATCACTGATCGGCTGCCCTCACGCCGACGGATCATCGATCTGTCGCGGGAGGCGGCCGAACGGCTCGGCATTCTGCGACAGGGTGTCGCTATGGTGACATTGCACCCGGGCTAACCCGCCCTGGCTGGCCGCCCGCGCCTGCCGTGCCATAGTGCTGCGGGGGAGATCGAGGCATGGAGCGCGACGTTCGGGGCTTGACTTTATCGGCCGGCTCGGCAGCGGCTGTCGTTGCCTTCGACCGAGCGGTGGATAGCTACCTCGCTTACCGGGCAGACACAGCGGTCATGATGGAGGGCGCGCTGGCGGCCGATCCTGAATTTGGTCTCGCGCACTGCCTGAAGGGTTGCCTGCTGATGCTGACCTACAAGCAGGCGAATGTCGCGCTGGCCGCGGCATCCGCGGCGCAAGCACGCCGCTGCATGTCCATTGGAGCGACGCCGCGAGAACATCGGCACCTGGATGCGCTGGAAACGTGGATCGGCGGTGACATCGACGCCACGGTGGCGATCTGGGAAGCGATCATGGCCGAGCATCCGTGCGACGTCGTTGCTTTCCGGCTTGCGCACTTCCTGTATTTCTGGTGCGGGCGACCGGTCGAGATGCTGGGTTCCGCCCTTCGCGTTGCGCCGCGGTGGAGCGGCGCGGTTCCCGGTCATGGCGCGCTATTGGCAAGCCTTTGCTTCGCCTACGAAGAATGTGGCGACTACACCAAGGCCGAAGCCATTGGACGGGCCGCCATCGACGCTGATCCCGAAAATCTGTGGGCCGCGCACGGCGTCGCCCATGTCATGGAAATGCAGGGGCGGCGCCGCGAAGGACTTGAATGGATCGCGGCGCTGCAGGGTGGCTGGCAGGATGCCAACAACTTACGGCACCATCTCTGGTGGCATGCCGCAATGTATTATCTGGAGCTGGGTGATACGGATTCTGTCTTGAGACTTTACGACGGTGGGTTTCGTGATCTTGCATCCCCGCTCACCAACGCGATGCCCGACCTGTACATCGACGTGCAGAACGCCGCGTCAATGTTGTTCCGCCTGGGCCTGCACGACGTCGACGTCGGTGGACGCTGGGAGGAGTTGGGCGCGCACGCCGAGGCTCGCATTGGCGACTGTTTGTCGGCGTTTACCCTGCCGCACTGGATGATGGCGCTCGCCGCAACCGGCCGGGACGCGGCGGCGGCGCGGATGTTGTCGGCCATGGGTGACTTCGCACGCTCGCCTGGCTTCACGCAGGCCCTGGTCGGAACCTACGCGCTGCCGATCAGCGAGGCGGTCCTGGCACACGCGCGCGGCGAGCCGGCGAGGGCCGTCGCGCTGATGCGCCCAGCCGTGGGGGGGATGGCCCGGCTTGGCGGCAGCCATGCGCAGCAGGACGTGCTGGAGCAGTTGTACCTGGATGCCGCCATGCAGGCGGGTCTCGATGATGATATCAATCTGAGTCTGGAACGCGTTTCGGGGCGGCATCCCGTGCCGGTCCAGCGGCGCGCCGGCTATCGTGCGGCAGCCAAGCGCGTGGGATTTGCATGAGCGCGGAGATTTTGCCGCAGCTGTCCTGCGACTGTCATTTTCATATCTTCGGGCCATTCGCGCGATTCCCGCTGGATCCCGGCCGCCATTACACGCCGCCTGAGGCGTCGGTGGACGCCTATCGAGCAATCGCGGAACCCCTCGGCCTGCAGCGAATGGTCGTCGTGCAGGCCAGTCCATACGGCACCGACAACCGCGCCACCCTGGAAGCGGTGCGCCTGTTCGGCCATGAACATGCCCGCGCCGTCGCTGTGGTGGATGAACGTTTCGATGATGCGGCGCTGCGCGCCCTCACCGATGCGGGGGTGTGCGGCGCGCGCTTCAACCTCGTGTCTGGCAATGGGACGCCCGAGGACCAGATCATCGCGCTCGCCAGACGCATCGCGCCGCTGGGCTGGCATATGCAGATCTATGCCGATGGCGCGAAGCTGCTGGCACTGGCGCCGGTCGCGGCAAGTCTGCCGGTTCCGGTGGTGATCGATCATTGTGGCGGCGTCCGCGCGGCTCTCGGCACAGCGCATCCGGAGTTCGTCGCGCTGCTGCGCCTGCTCGACACCGGACATGTCTGGGTCAAGACCTGTAGCTACCGTGCATCGTCGACCGCGCTGCCATGGGATGACATGGCGGAGAACGTGCGTGCCCTGGTGAAGGCGGCACCGGAGCGCTGCCTCTGGGGAACCGACTGGCCGCACACGAACATGGACGCGACGCCCGATACGCCGCAGTTGCTCACGCAGTTCCTCCACTGGGTGCCGGAAGCCGGACTGCGCCAGCGCATCTTCGTGGACAACCCGGCCGCGCTCTACGGCTTCTGAACATCGCTCTCGTAAGGAACGACCCGTGCTGATCTGCCAGCTCACCGACCTGCATGTCCGGCCCTTCGGCATGGCCTGCAGCCGCGTGTCCGAAACCAACATGATGACCGAGCGTGCATTGCGTGTCGTCGCGGCGTTTCGTCCGGCACCGGACGTGGTGCTGATCACCGGTGACCTGACCGAATGCGGACGCGACGACGAATACGACATGGTCGCGGATATGCTGCGCCGGAACCTCGACATGCCGGTCTTTGCGATCCCTGGAAATCATGATCGCCGCAGCGCATTCCGCGCCAAGCTGGCGCATCTTCCCGGCATCAACGACGATCCACATTTTGTCCAATATGCGGTCGATGACCATCCCGTTCGTCTGGTGATGATGGACAGTGTCGTTCCCGGCGCCGGCCATGGCCTGCTGTGCGAGGAGAGGCTTAGCTTTCTCGATCGGACTCTCGCGGCGCAGCCCAACAAGCCGACAATCGTCGCGCTGCACCACCCGCCTTTCGTCTGTGGCATCGGGCACATGGATAACATCAACCTGCGCGATGCAGATGCCTTCGCCGCCGTCATTGGGCGGCACCGCCAGGTCGAGCGAATCCTGTGCGGGCACCATCATCGTCCCGTCGTCGCCCGGGTTGCGCACGCGATTGCGACGATCGCGCCTTCAGTCTCGCATCAGGTCGAAATGACGCTCGACGCCAGCGACCCCGGGGCGATGGTGCTCGAGCCGCCCGCTTTTCAGCTGCATCGCTGGACGGCGGCGGATGGCATCGTCTCGCACACCGTCTTCGTCGAGAAATTCCCTGGTCCGTTCCCGTTCGTCACTGAGCCTGATTATCCCGGCAAGCCCGGCTGATCGGGAAATCCCGCCATCTCACGCACCGCCTTCGCGGTCACGCCGCGTTCGCGCAGCGCCCGCAGCGTCTTCGCACCGTCGCGTTTGGCAAGTCGCCGGCCGTGTGCGTCGGTCAGCAGTGCATGGTGCCGATAGTGCGGGACCGGCCAGCCCATCAGTGCCTGAAGCAGCCGGTGCAGATGCGTTGAAGGCTTTAGGTCGATGGCGCGCGTGACCAGGGTGACGCCCTGCACAGCATCGTCATGGGTGACGCACAGATGATAGCTGGCTGGGGCATCCTTGCGGGCCAGCACCACATCCCCGAATGGCGCGGGATCGCAGCGTATCACGCCCTCGTCCCGCTCGGTGAAGGTCAGCATGTGCGGGACGGCGGACAGCGCATGCCCCATGTCGAGTCGCATTGCGTGCGGCTCTCCCGCGGCGAGGCGGGCTGCTCGCACCGCTTCGGGCAGTACACGGCAGATGCCGGGATAGACGGTGCTGCCGTCCGGTGCGTGCGGCGCCGCCGCGGACTCGCCGATCTCGCGCGCGATGTCGGCACGGGTGCAGAAACAGGGGTACACCAAACCTCGCGCCGCCAAAGCGGTCAGCACTGCCCGATAGTCGGCCAAGTGCGCGGACTGCACCCGCACCGGCCCGTCCCATGCCAGGCCGAGCCAATGCAGATCTTCTTCGATTGCGACGGCGAACTGCGGCCTGCAGCGTGTCGGATCGATATCCTCGAGCCGCAGCAGAAACCGTCCGCCGCCATCGCGCGCGTGGCGGAAGGCCACCAGCGCAGCATGCACGTGGCCAATATGCAGGAGCCCAGTCGGGCTGGGTGCGAAGCGCGTGACGATGGACATACCTAGAGTAGGCAGAGTACCTGCGGATTGGACAGATTGGTGAAGGCCATGGAAGACCTCGACGGACCACGCTTCGGACCGGCCTCACGCAGCACACCCCGTCAACTCGTGGTGCTGTGCCATGGCCTGGGTGCGGACGGGCACGATCTGATCGACATTGCGCCGACCTGGGCCGCCGCCCTGCCCGATGCTGCATTTGCGGCCCCTGACGCACCTTTCGCTTGCGATATGGGGCCGACCGGACGCCAATGGTTCAGCGTCGCCGACCGCGCACCGGCGCTTCTCGAGGCCGGTGCCAGGCGTGCCGGACCGCTGCTCGACCGGTTCATCGACTCCGAACTGGCCCGGCTGTCGCTCCCGGTGACGGCCTACGCGCTGATGGGTTTCAGTCAGGGCGCCATGATGGCGCTATTTGCCGGATTGCGCCGCCGCACGGCGCCGCGTGCCATCCTGGCCTTCTCGGGAGCATTGATTGCGCCCGAGCGCTTGGCCGCGGAGCACACCAACAGCGCACCGGTATTGCTCGTGCATGGCGAGGGGGATGAGGTCGTGCCTGTCACCCGCTCGCGCGACGCCGCAGCAACGCTGCGCGCGGCAGGGATTGCGGTTGAGGAAACGTATGTACCGAACCTCGGCCATGGCATCGACGACGCCGGCCTGACTGCTGGCGCACTGTTTCTGCAGCGGGCGTTCGCTGTCAGCGATCAGCAAGGTATGACAACGCCGTGAATCCGCATGCGCCTGTGCTTGCAGCACCCTCGTGGCTCTGCGATAACCGCATAGGTTAACCGGCTGAACACAACCACTTGCTGAACGAGGCGGCGAACGAACCCAGATATGGGTCGCCTCAGGCTAGGGAGCGGTTTTTGCCCGACGGCGGCCAACACTTCCCCGCGCTGGTCCTGAATGCGGATTTCCGCCCTCTTTCCTATTTTCCGCTGTCGCTGTGGGCTTGGCAGGATGCAGTGAAGGCGGTCTTCCTCGACCGCGTCTCGGTGCTGAATGAGTACGATACCGAGGTCCGATCGCCCAGCCTGACGATGCGCCTTCCAAGCGTCATTGCCTTGAAGGACTATATCCCGTCGGCGCGGCGTCCGGCCTTCACCCGATTCAACGTCTTTCTGCGCGATGCGTTCGGCTGCCAGTACTGCGGCGAGCGGCTGCCCGCGCCCGATCTGACCTTCGATCATGTCATTCCACGCAGTCGGGGCGGCCGTACGACATGGGAGAATGTCGTGACCGCCTGCGGCGACTGCAATCTGCGCAAGGGGTCGCGCCTGCCGCGCGAGTGCGCGATGTTCCCGCGCATGAGTCCGCGTCAACCGACGACCTGGGAGTTGCAGGACAACGGCCGTGCTTTCCCTCCCAACTACCTGCACGAAAGCTGGCGCGACTACCTGTATTGGGACAGCGAACTGGAGAGCTGACGGCTAAACGCGCTCACTGATTCGGATCGCGACCTTGCAGCCCGCCTTGATCGCGGCTGATAGCAGCCGGTAGCCCGTCGTCTTCTCCGCCTCGTTCTGCAGCCCGATGTCGCGGTGCTCCAGTTCCTCGGCGCGAAAGCGGGCGATGGTTCCCGCCAATTCCGGCTCACGGCCCGCAAGCGCCGTCAGCTGGGCGGTGTAGTGCTCGTCGATGGCTTCCTCGACGGCCACGGTGCAGGCCATCGCGGCACGAGTACCCATAGCCGCAGTCGCGGCGCCAAGCGCAAACCCGGCCACGTGCCAGAACGGCAGCATGACTGTCGGACGCACCCGGCGCTTGGCGATCAGGTCCGAGAATGTGGCGAAATGGACCTTTTCCTGCTCCTGCATATGGCGCAGCAGATCCGCCTTGTCGGTCTTGCCCAGAACCGCGAGTTGCCCGGCATAGATGCGCGTCGCTCCGAATTCTCCTGCATGATCCACCCGGATCATGCGCGCCGTATCCGCATCCGGGGTAAGATCACCCGGCAGTTCCGTCATGCTCATGTCCGTCGGCCCATGCTGCGCACGAGATAAATGGCGAGCAAGACCGAGAAGGCCAGGGCGAACAGCAGGTTCATGACTGCCATGGAGACCGGCAGGCCCGGTATCAGGAAGGTCGGATCGTCGCATGGCTTGGATGGCCGCGCGGGCATGGACGCCAGCCGCTCGGCGATGCTGCCGGCCGAGAAGTGCGGCGCGGCGCATTCGGGCAGCGGACTGGGCCAGAAGCCCTGTTCGACGCCGACATGGACGAAGGCGAGGATGGCCGCCGCCAGCACGGTCAGCAGCAGCAGCCATAGCAGCAGGATGCGGGCCGTCCCGGGCAACATAAAGCCGACCACGCCAAGCGCGATCGCGATGCGATAGGGCCAACGCTCCAGCAGGCACAGCGCGCACGGCACCAGACCCATGAATCGTTCGGAGCCCAGTGCGACCAGCAGTGCCGCCAAGGCGGCCAGGGTACTTACAGCGGCGACGGTTCGGCTGCTCGTCAGGGTCATGTCGGCGATGTGCCCGCCTTTCTCGCAGAGCGCAAGCGGCCTAGCATGAACGCCTTACATGCAGGGGGACAGCATGCGCCGGATACTGTGGGGCCGCTCGACGTCGAGCAACGTGATGAAGGTGATCTGGGCGCTTGAGACGATGAAGCTGCCGTACGAGCGGCTGGATGTCGGAGGGCCGTTCGGCAAGACCGATACCCCGGAATACCGCTCGATGAACCCGACAGGGCTGGTGCCGACGCTGCAGGAAGACGCATTCACGCTGTGGGAAAGCAACGCGATCATGCGGTATCTTTGCAGCACGAACCCGGCAGCGTCCCAAACGCTATGGCCGCCGGCGCCGCATCTGCGCGCCGAGGTCGATCAGTGGCTCGATGCCCAACAGACGATCCATAACAGGCCGGCCGGCGTGGTCTTTCTTGGTTTGGTCCGTACGCCCCCAGCCGAACGCAATACGGCGGCGATCCAGGCCGCAACGGCTGATTTGGCGCGCGCCTATGGCCATCTGGAGCCGCGTCTGGCCGAACATCCCTACATAACCGGCGAACATCTGACGCTGGCCGATATCGCTTGGGGTGTGCATGTGCACCGCTGGTTCGCGATGCCGATGGAGCGGCCGGATATGCCGCGTCTTCGGGCTTGGTACGACCGGCTGCTGGCGAATCCGATCTATCGCGAGAATATCGCGCGTCCGCTGGTGTGAGCCGGCCTACATCATTGCCTGGAGGTGGACGAGAGTCTGCTGGAACGGGGCAGGCGTGAGGCGCATCGCGCCCTCGAATGGGTAATTGAGCATGCTGAGTATGGCCAATAACAGCGCGAGCGAGCCAGCAAAGACACCGGTGAAAACCATCTGCGAAATGATATTGTCTATGCCGAAAAAGAACAGGAACCCCACGAGGGCTACGGAGAACGCGAACAGCATGAACCAGAGCATCGGCGGAATGGCGGACGTCATCTGGTAAAGGCGCGTCTGTCGCTGCTCTTCGGCCGCGCGCAGCAGTGCCGTGATCTCGGCGCGGGTCTGTGCGACCGCTGGATCGGCAACAGGAAGGGTCGCTATAGCGAGCGCCAACTGGCGCAATCTGGCCTCGGCCCGGCCGCTTTCCCGGCGCAGCGCCATGTCGGGCCACTCATCCTGAATCACGGCGGAGACGTAGGACATGATCAGGCTTTTGATGCTCTCCTGCAACGGCCGGGGCAGGTTGTCGGTCAGCAGTGCGGCGATGTGAAGATTGCCGCTTTCCCGAGCAACGGCCTCGGCAGCGGCGTTGTATTCGCCCCATACCTCGTTAAACACGAAGGCCAGAAGTACGGCAAAGACGACACCCATCTGCAGAAACACCGCGCTGCCGATTTCGTGATGCCGACGCAGTGAATCCATCTGCACTTTGCGGCGCACCACCCATGTCAGAAGCGCAGCGCAGCAGCCGGTGACGAGGACGATCAGGGCTGCAGTCGTATAGCTCATTTCCTGGTTCTTCCGTCGACGCTTCAGTGGCTCGCTTGGCGCTCGGCTAGCCAGCGTGAGGCCGCGGCCAATTCCGGCTGGCGGATTGGCGCATTGAGGAACCCGTCGAGCCGCAAGCCGACGACGGGAGCGCTCTTGACCGAAGGAGCAAGCGTTACCCGGACATCAACGGTCCCGTCGGTCAATCCAATGGTGCCTTGCGCCTGGGCGGTGCCGGCGGGCCCCTGCAAGTGTGCGGCCGTGAGATGAAGCAGCCCATGTGCCGCCTCTCCCGTCATATCGAGCGCGTCGAAGCTGGTGGTTCCTCGCTGCAGTGCGGCGCGCAAGGACTGTTCGGTTTCGTCCGCGGCATGGGCGTCGGCGGAGCCGATCGCCCTGGCGGCCTCGAACAAGTCGAAGCCGGCAAAGGCGCCGTCGCGAGCCGAAAGGTGAATCTTGCCACCCAGAGTCGCTAGCAGGGCTGCTTCACTGTAACCGCTTGCGGTGAGATTGGCCGCCCCGTCGAGGGTGCCTGAAAGCGGTCCCACCGCGATTTCGTCATCTGGTCCATGGATCGCGACATCGTGAAGCGTTACCGCGGCGGTCAGGGCCGGCGGCGTCGCGGCCAAGTTCAGCGATGCGCTGGCGGACAGTTCGCCGTCGTCGATCTGTCCGCTCAGCCCGTCAGCCGTCAGCATGCCGTCGGCGAGGGAAACCTCCAGCGCGGCATGGGTGAGCACAACCACCGGGCCGGCAACCACCTGTGCTGCTCGGACGCGCACGTCACCCTTCCAACCTTGCAATGATGAGGTTGGAAGCGGCGCCTCGCTCGACGGATCGGGTAATGGCAGAGGAAGGCTGTCGGCGTCGACAGTGCCGGTCACTTGGCGGCCGTCCAATCTCAATTCGCCACTGGCACGGAGGTCGCCGGCCGTCAGTTCGAACCTGTCGGCGGTCAGCCGCCCCCACGGTGCCCCCCCGGCCGCCCCAGAAAATTCGCCCATCAGCGACAGCGAGCCCTCGCCGAGCCAGCCGCTTCTGCCGGTCATGTCTGGCGGGGGTGCGAGACCCAGCATCCCGAGCAGCCTTGCTGCCTCGGGATGGCGCAGCCACCCCGATGCGCGCCACGTACCCGCGTTCAGATTGATGACCGGCTGTGCTTCCAGGCGCGCGTCCCCGAGATCGAGCGCGACGTTGAGTGCGAGTGCGGAGGGTGGCCCTCCTCCGGCAATCGTCAGGGCAACTGGCTGCTTCCAAAGCAAGAGCGTCGCGACGCCTGCGGGAGCGAGCGATGCCAGGAGTTGGCCGTTCGAGCCGCTCAACTTGAACCTGGCATCGCTCAGAGTCCCGCTATTCGTGATACGTCCGCTAGCGCTCACGGTCGTTCCATCGACGGTGCCGCCCAGACCCCGCAACGCAAGTCCGTCCTCCGGCGCGATGTTAGCGTCGAGAATGAGGCCGGTGATCGGAACTCCTCCGAGTGAGGCGTGTTCGGCGTGCACCGCGATTCGCGCCGTCTCGCCACCGACCAGCGCAGCCGGTCCGCCATGCTCCAGCCAGGCCGCCGGGTCAGTCGCCGCCCTTTGCAGATCCACCCCCGAGAGCCAGGGATCAAGGGCTAGGTCTTCGGCTGCAATACTCAGGGCAAAGCGGGGACGAGGCGGACCATCGATCCGCAGGCTGCCGCTGACGGCGGCGCCATCGACGCGGCCTGCCAGTCCGTCCAGCTCAAAGCTGTTCCGTTCGGCCTTAAGGTTAGCAGCGAAACGCGCTGTTCTCAGCACCGGCCCTGGAGGCAGCGGCAAGGTTGCCATGCCCGACATGTTGAGCCATCGCAGTGTCGTGCGCAGCGCCGGCGCGTCGAGCCGGAGCGCGCCGGTCAGCCTCGGTGTCGCGCCCGCTGCAGTGTCGATGGCGCCATCGAAGCCCAGCTTCGCATCGCCTGGCAGGATGGCGCTGACCTCTCTCAGATGCACACTACCTCCCGCCATGTCGGCGCGCGCCCGCAGGTGTTGCAGCGTCCCGCCGCCAAGGCGCGCCGCCTCCACGGCTAGGTCGAGTCCGACTGGCAGATCGGTCCTTATCGTGCTTCGACCTGGTACTGGCAGCAGCGCAGCGATCCATGGGTCGAGGTCGAGCCGTGTCGCGCTCATGGCAATGTCGAGCCGCATCAGCGGCGTCCAGCGGAGCGCCAGGGCGCCTGACGCGGGCGCACCACCCAGTCCAAAAGTGGCCTCGTCGATGGCCGCAAGACCATCGCCAACAGTCAACCTTCCCTCCAGGTGAAACGGCAAGGAGGGTGCGCCAATGATCAAAGCCAGGTCGTTGCAGCGCGCCATGACGTGTCCTGCCAGCGAACCGTCACCCGCCACCGTTCCTGTGAAACTGGCTTGCGTGCCCGAAAGCTGATCGCCGCCGTCGAAAGACACGCTCAGTCCAGCGGTCCCCGCACGGTCGGGCGCCGCGAGGCGCATCGTGAATCGCTCGGTAGCGCTGCCGAAATGTGCTGTGCCGGCGGCGGCGAGCAGGCCGTCGTCAGCCTGGGTTACGGTGGCGTCGACCCCCGTCACCATGAGATTGCCCAGGTGCAGCGTCCCGCCCTCGATGCGCGCGGCGAAAGCGCCCAGCCAGTGTGGGGGGCGGCTGGCCAGCACCGCTTGCGGAAGCGGCCAGGGGAGTCGCAAGTCGAGCCCGTGCAAAACCAGTTCGCGGGCTTCGACGTGCCCTGCAAGCAGCGGCCACAGCCCGACGCGAAGCCGGAGAGCGGCAACATGGAACCCGCTATGCCCCTCACCGCCGACATCAATCTGTTCCGCCGTCAGCTGCGGGGCCGGCCACAAAGTCAGGCCGACCGGCCCGGCGATCGTGACCGGCCGGCCAAGCCGGCCGCTGGCCACTGCTGCAATGGCCCCCCGGTAGCGATTCCAGTCGAGCATCTGCGGCACGACGAGCGCCGCGACCGCGATCGCAACGATGACGACGGTGAGCGTCGCCAGCAGGAGCCGTACGCGTCTCATTCCGTCACGGCGCGGCTGGCGCTCGTCCGAAGCCGCCGCCCCCAGGCGTCTCGATGACCAGCACGTCGCCAGCCGCCATGGTGGCGCTGTCGGTGCCTGAGAGTGCGACGCGCGAGCCGTCGCCGCGTTCGACCCACTGTCGGCCGGCCGCGCCATCGTTGCCGCCGGCCAGTCCGAATGGTGCCACGTTCCGACGCGAAGCGACGACGACTGCTGTCATTGGGGCCAGGAAGCGGATGCGTCGAACCGCGCCGTCGCCGCCGGCGAACCGACCGGCACCGCCCGAGCCGCGGCGGATGGCGAAGCCGTCGAGCCGCACGGGATAGCGCAACTCGAGGACTTCGGGGTCGGTCATGCGGGTGTTGGTCATGTGTGTTTGCACCGCCGAAGCGCCGTCAAATGTAGGGCCGGCGCCGCAGCCACCGCAGATCGTTTCATAATACTGCAGCCGGTCGTCGCCGAATAGCGTGTTGTTCATCGTCGCTTGGCTGCAGGCCAGTGCTCCCAGAGCCCCGAAGACGGCATTGCATGTTGCCTGCGACACTTCGGTATTTCCGGCAACGACCGCCGTGCCAGGTGGCGGAGACAAAAACGTCCCCGGTGGGATCACCAGCTGGATTGGCTTGAGGCAGCCGTCGTTGAGCGGAATATCCTCGCCCACCATGCAGCGGAAGACATACAGCACGACGGCACGCGTGACCGCCGGGGGCGCATTGAAATTGTTGGTTCGCGCTGGCGCAGTACCCGTGAAGTCCACAACTGCGCTGCGGGCCTTGCGATCGACGCGAACCGACACGCGAAGCGGCGCGCCATCATCCATCGTGTAGTCGTACTGGCCATCGCTGATGCGCGACAGCACGCGCCGGACGCTCTCCTCGGCATTGTCCATGACGTGGCCCATGTAGGCGCTGACGGTCTGCCACCCATAATCGGCGACGACACGCTGAAGCTCCTGAACGCCCTTTTCGTTTGCCGCGACCTGGGCCTTGATGTCGGCGACATTGACATCCGGGCTGCGCGCAGGATACCGCGCATCCGCCAGCACTGCACGGAACTCGGTTTCGCGAAACGTGCCACCATCGACCAGCAGGAAGTCATCGATCACGACGCCTTCGTCCTCCAGGGTGCGGGAGTTTGGCGGCGTCGAACCGGGTGTCAGGCCGCCGATATCGGCGTGATGACCGCGGCTGCCGACGAAGAAACGGATCGTTCTGCCATCGTCGGCAAACACCGGTGTGATGACAGTGACGTCGGGCAGGTGCGTGCCGCCGTTGAACGGATTGTTCAGTGCCACGACATCGCCGGGCTTCAGTGTGGTGCCGCGCTGCTTCAGCACCGTGCGTACGCTTTCGCCCATCGCGCCGAGATGCACCGGCACATGGGGGGCGTTGGCAACCAGCGCGCCACGCGCGTCAAAGATCGCGCAGGAGAAATCTAACCTCTCCTTGATGTTCACGCTCATCGACGTGTTCTGCAGTACGGCACCGGTCTGCTCGGCAACGTTCATGAACAGGTTGTTGAACATCTCCAGCAGCACCGGATCGGGCCGGTCGCTACCCGCCGGAACGCGCGACGGAAGTGCCTCGGTGCGGCGCAGGATCAGGTGGTTGCGGGGTGTGACTTCCGCTGTCCAGCCCGGTTCCACCACTGTCGTGGCGTTGGCCTCGCGGATCAGCGCGGGACCGCCGATGCGATCATCGGCAAGAAGCGCTTCACGATCAAACACGGGAGCATCATGTGCCCTATCGGCAGTGAAGATACGGACGGTGTCGATGGTTTCCGGTGCACCCGCGAGCCGTACCGGCAGATTTGGCTCGATGATTGCCTCGCCCGCTGCGATCGCTTCGACCGTAATTGCCTCGATCATCAGCGCACGTTCCGGTGTGGCGAAGCCGAAGCGCGTGCGGTGCGCCCGGGTGAATGCGTCAGCCATGGCGTCTGCATCGGCGAGCGCGACGGGAAGGGCGGCTTCCGTGCCGGTATAGCGCAACTGGACAGCACGGCGCGTTTCGATGCGCGCCGGGTCGGCACCCTGGCTCGCGAGTGCAGCGGCGGCATCGCTGGCGAGCCGGTCCGCGATGGCTATCAGTTCTTCCATCGCCGCCGGCTGCAGCGGCCGCTCGACCGCCTGCTCGCGCAGCACGGCCTGATCCGCAAGGCCCATGCCATAGGCCGACAATACGCCTGCGAACGGATGGATCAGCACCGTCTCCATGCCCAGCGCATCCGCCACTAGACACGCGTGCTGCCCGCCGGCGCCGCCGAAGCAGGCCAGCGCGAAGCGCGTCGCATCATGCCCTTTCTGAACCGAGACCTGCTTGATCGCGTTGGCCATGTTGGCGACAGCGATCCGCAGGAAGCCCTCGGCGACCTGTTCGGCGGTCCGCCTGGTGCCGGTCGCGGCCGTGATTTCATCTGCCAGCGCGATGAATTTCGCCGCCACGATTTCGCCATCGAGCGGGAGGTCCGCATTGGGTCCGAAGATCGCCGGGAAGTGCTTCGGCTGCACCTTGCCCACGCAGACATTCGCGTCGGTCACGGTCAACCCGCCACCGCGCCGGTAGCAGGCCGGTCCGGGATCGGCGCCAGCGCTGTCCGGGCCGACGCGCATCCGGGCGCCATCGAAATGCAGGATCGACCCGCCGCCTGCCGCCACAGTGTTGATCGACATCATCGGGGCGCGCACGCGCACCCCGGCTACCTCGGTCTCGAAGGCGCGCTCGAAGGCGCCGGCGTAGAGGGCGACGTCGGTCGAGGTTCCCCCCATGTCGAAGCCGATGATCCGCTCGAAACCAGCCATCGCGGCCGTCCGTGCCGCGCCGACGATGCCGCCCGCCGGCCCCGACAGAATGGCGTCCTTGCCCTGAAATCCTGCCGCCTCGGCGAGGCCGCCGTTCGATTGCATGAAATACAGCCGCGTGCCGCCCAGTTCGGCCGCGACCTGATCGACATAGCGCCGAAGGATCGGCGACAGGTAGGCGTCCACCACCGCAGTGTCGCCGCGCGGCACGAGGCGCAACAAAGGGCTAACCGCGTGGCTGGCCGAAATCTGAGTGAAGCCGGCCTCCTGGGCCAGGGCCGTCAGGCGCTGTTCGTGCGCGGGGTATTTCCAGGCATGCATCAGCACGATCGCGCAGGCGGCGATGCCCCGGCCCCGGGCGGCGGCGAACGCGTCCCGGGCCGCCGCCTCGTCCAATGGCTCGACTTCCTGGCCATCGACGCTGATGCGTCCGGCAAGTTCGACGACGGCCTCATAGAGCATGGTAGGAAGCCGAACGTTCAGGTCGAACAGCCGCGGGCGGGCCTGATTGCCGATTCGCAGCGCATCGCCAAGCCCCGATTCGTCACCAGCAGCACGCGCTCGCCCTTGCGCTCCAACAGCGCATTGGTTGCAACGGTGGTGCCCATTTTGACGGCATCGACGACACCTGCCGGGATAGGCTCGCTCGGCTCGAGACCAAGGATCGAGCGGATACCGGCGATCGCGGCATCCCGGTAACGCTCTGGATTCTCACTCAACAGCTTGTGCGTGCTCAGGCGCCCAGCCGGGTCGCGTGCCACGATGTCGGTGAAGGTGCCGCCGCGGTCGATCCAGAACTGCCAGGAGGCGGCTGTCATGTCATGCTTCTCCATATCGCCATTGAGCACATCCATTTTGCGGATGTGAGGCCCGACATGCTAATCCCGAGCCATGGTTGGTGCATAAACGCCCGTTCATGGGGTATTGGGGCAAGATCATCGGCGGCATGGCAGGCTTCGCCATGGGGGGGCCTGTCGGCGCCGTCGTCGGCGCGACCTTGGGCCATGCCGCCGACCACGGCGCCGTGAGCCGCAAGCGTCTGCCATTTCGCGCGTCCTCAGCGCCATGGAATCCTGCCCAGATCGCCGCGATGCTCGGCCGTCGGGACCAGGTTTTTGCGATCAGCGTGGTCGTGTTGTCGGCCAAACTGGCGAAGTGCGACGGTGCGGTAACCCGAAGCGAAATCGACGCCTTCAAACGGCAATTCCGCATCCCGCCCGAACAGGTGCGCGATGTCGGTCGCCTGTTCGATCAGGCGCGCGATAGCATTGATGGGTTCGAGACGTACGCCGCCCAGCTGGGCCAAGCCTTCGCTGATACTCCTGGCACCTTGACTGAAGTGCTTGGCGCCCTGTTCACCATCGCGCGGGCCGATGGGCCCATCAATCAGGCCGAACTGGCTTTCTTGCGCCGCGTATACGCTGCGTTCGGCCTGGACCAGGCGGCGTGGGATCAGGCCCGCGGCGCGACGCCGCGCCGGCCCACGAGCGACAGTCCCGACCCTTACACCGTCCTCGGCCTTAGTCGGACGGCCTCGAACGACGATATCCGCAGCGCCTGGAAGCGTCTGGTGCGGGAAAATCACCCCGACAGTCTCGCCTCGCGCGGGGTCACCGCGGATTTCATCGCGCGCGCAACGACCAGGGTGGCTGAAATCAACGCTGCCTGGGACAGCATCAAGCGGGAGCGCAATCTTTGACGCTCGCGATTCGCGAGGGTTGCAGTCCAAATCAAGACGACAGGCCCGATGGAGCGGCGATCGATATGCTGGTGCTGCGTTGCACCGGCATCAGATCCGGTGCGGAGGCGCTCGCGCGCCTGTGCGATGCGCACGGGCGCGTCTCCGCACACTACGTCGTCGATGAAGACGAAGTCGTGCTGCACCTGGTGCCGGAACAGCGCCGCGCCTGGCACGCGGGCGCCGCGTTGTGGCGCGGTGAGGGCGGTCTCGACGATCGTTCGATCGCGATCGAGGTCGTCGATCCCGCCGGCGGGACCGGCGACAGAGGCTTCGCCGCATTGCAGATGGCTTCGCTCTGCGATCTGTGTCTCGCGATCCTTTCCCGCCATGCCGTGCCACCGCGCAACGTGGTGGCCGATACCGACATCGCCCGCGACCGCAGGCGCGACCCCACCGCATTGTTCGACTGGCCTGGACTGGCGCGAAACGGAGTTGGGCTGTTTCCGCAGGACGCGCCCGATCTTGGCACCGTCGGAGCAGTGCGCGAAGCTACGGGTTTACGCGATGTGCGCCGGGCGCTGGCGGAGATTGGCTATCGGGTGGCGCCAGAAGGGATGCTCGATCCCGCGTTGTCGGCGGTGCTGCGTGCTTTTCAACGTCACTGGCGCGGCGAGGCGGTCACCGGCCAGGCGGATGCCGGCACCTTGGGCCGACTCCTCGCGCTGGCGCGTACCCTCGCATGATCGGGCTTGACCCGAGGGGCCACGGCGCGCATGGGCAACGCGCCAGACGGCCGGACGGCCGCTGACGTCGCGGGGTGCCCTGAGGCGTTGGAGGAAAGTCCGGGCTCCACGGGAATGCGGTGCCGGCTAACGGCCGGCGGGGGCGACCCCAGGGACAGTGCCACAGAGAACAGACCGCCGGCGCAAGGGGGCAACCCCCCGCCGGCAAGGGTGAAACGGTGCGGCAAGAGCGCACCGCGCCCCCGGCAACGGGGGCGGCAGGGCAAACCCCACCGGGAGCAAGACCGAATAGGGGCGGCCGGCGGCGGCGTCCGGGGCAACCCGATCGCCGTGACGCAAGGGTGTTCCAGCCCTGTCGCCCGGGTTGGTCGCGTGAGGCGCGCCGCAAGGCGCGTCCCAGAGGAATGGCCGTCCCATGCCCGCGAGGGTGTGGACAGAACCCGGCTTACAGGCCGTCTGGCGCCTTGAACTGCTCGGTTGCCCCCGCTCGGTGAGAGAATCACCAACGGGAGCGTAGCGTTTTCTCCTGCCTCGTGGTGGTGAACCCACAATCTCTCAGCCGGTCCGTTGCGGATGACACTATAATGGACCGAACTCCCGCGCGGTGCGGCCGTCTGCCCGATCGGCTGGGGCATTCGGAATGATTGGGTGCGGCGGATTGCGGGACGTCGCCCCATCCGAAGCCTTGACACCGCCCTTGCTGTCGCGCCACCAAAGCTGGAAATGCGGGGGATGAGAAATGACCGAAAAGACGGATGGGAACGGCCTGCCGCGCGCCGACGTCGCACGCCGCGCGGCTATGCGGAGCGCCGGCCTGGTGGGTGCGCTCGGACTGCTCGGTGCTTTGGCACCGCCCGCCGCGGCTGCCGAAGCCGCGCCCTTCCCGCCGCATCCGCGATGGAAATTTGTCTTCGTCAATCATGTGACAACCAATCCATTCTTCGTGCCTACCCAATACGGCATCCAGGATGCCTGCGGGCTGCTTGGCTGCGACTACCAGTGGACCGGCTCAGCGACCGCCGATGTCGCGCAAATGGTGAATGCCATGAATGCCGCCATCGCCGCCAAGGCGGACGCGATCGCGGTGCCGATCGTCGATCCCAAGGCATTCGACAAGCCCGTCGAACGGGCCTTGGAGGCCGGCATCCCGGTTTTCGCCTACAATGCCGATGCACCTCCGGGCAGCGATAACAAGCGGCTCGCCTATATCGGGCAGGACCTTTATCAGTCCGGCTATCAGATGGGCGAACGGATTGCCAAGCTCGTCGACAGCGGCCTGGTGGGGCTGTTCATCGCGACACCCGGACAGCTCAACATCCAGCCACGGCTCGACGGCGCCCAGGCCGCGATAAAGAAATCGGGCAAGCAAATCGACGTCCAGACGATCGCCACTGGTGCGACGGTCAATGAAGAGCTGTCGAAGATCAAGGCGTTCTACCTGGGACACCAGGATCTGAAGGGCATGTTCGCCGTCGACGCCGGCAGCACTCAGGGCGTCGCCGAGGTGATGAAGGAGAACGGTCTCCCGGCCAAGGGCGTGCACGGCGGCGGCTTTGACCTGCTGCCTACTACGGTGCAGCTGATCCATGACGGCTTCCTCGATTTCACCATCGACCAGCAGCCGTATTTGCAAGGCTTCTACACCGTGATGGAGATGTTCACGTTCATGGTCTCGGGTGGGCTGGTGGGCCCGGCGACCATCAACACGGGACTGAAATTCGTCACCAAGGACAATGTGCAGCCCTACCTGACCACCTCCACGCGCTACGAAGGCAAGTCCGACAAGCCGCAAATCACGCCACGGTCCGGCCCGATCCAGGGCTGAGCCACCCGTGCTGAAGGCATTTCTGCGCTGGCGCGAGGCCAGCATCCTCGTCGTCGCCCTCGTTCTCATCGGCTACTTCGAGGTTGCCAATAGCGACTTTCTGCTCACCGGCGCGAGCCTGGAGAATCTGTCGCAGTTCATCGCACCCGCCGCCATCATCGCCTATGGCGAGATCATGCTGATGATCGGCGGCGAGATTGATCTGTCCGCCGGCATGATCTTCGCCTTTGCCCCTTTCGTACTCTATTTCGCCCATGTGGCAGGACTGCCTTTGCCGGTCGCGCTGGTGATCGCACTCGCGGCAAGCGGTGCGATCGGTCTCGCGAACGGTGTGGTGACGGTTCTGCTGCAGGTGCCTTCCTTCGTCACCACGCTGGGCACGCTGTTCCTGGTGAACGGCGTGACACTCACGATCTCGCGCGGCACCCCTGTCATCGCTCCCGACACGGGCTGGTTCGCCCTGGTGTTCGGTGGCTGGGGATACAGCGAAATCCTTTGGGCGGTGAGCATTGGCCTGATCATGCATGTCGTGCTGCGCCATACACGCTGGGGCCTGCACACCATTGCCGCAGGCGCCAACCCGCTTGGTGCGAGCGAGGCCGGCATCAACGTCAATCGTCTGAAGATCGGTAACTTCGTCATCGTTGCCATGCTCGCGGGCTTCACCGGCGTGCTGGAGGGTATTCGCATATCCTCCTTCGACCCGCAGGCCGGGGGCAATCAGATCATGTTCCTGGCCGTCGCCGCCGGGGTGATCGGCGGCACGCCACTGGCTGGCGGCTCGGGCACCATCATCGGCGGCCTGATTGGCGCTGCCGTGCTGGGCGTGCTCAGCGATGGCTTCACCCTGATCGGCATCAACGCCTTCGTCTTCAACATCATCCTTGGCGGCGCCATCCTCGTTGCGATGATCTTCAACATCCACATGACCAGGATGGCGCGATTCGGAGCCCGTTCGTGACCACAGACGAGGATGCCCTGCGTGCCGAGGCCATCGTCAAGCGGTTCGGTCCCGTCACCGCATTGGACGGCGTGTCGTTGCATCTGCGGCAGGGCGAGATACTCGGCATCCTGGGCGACAATGGCGCGGGCAAATCGACGCTTATCAAGATACTGACCGGGTTTCACCAGCAGACCGAAGGACGGCTGTTCGTGCATGGCGAGGAGACGCTGCTGCGATCAGTGGATCACGCACGCACGCTGGGCATCGAATGCGTCTACCAGGATCTGGCGCTCGCCAACTCCCTGAGTGTCTTCCACAATCTCTTTCTAAACCGCGAGATCGTCTATCCTGGACCCATACGGCTGCTGAACAACGGCGCGATGCGGCGACGGGCGGCAGAACTGCTGGAAGAGATCGGGGTCCATATTCCGTCGGTCGATGTTCCGGTGGAGCGGCTCTCAGGTGGCCAGCGTCAGGCCATCGCGGTAGCACGCGCCGTGAACTCGAACGCGCGTGTCCTGTTGCTGGATGAGCCGCTGGCGGCCATGGGCGCGCGCGAGGCCGGGTTGATTCTGGACCTGATCCAGCGGTTGAAGGCCAAAGGGGGCCTGTCGATCGCGATGATCATGCACAACTACGCGCAGACGCTCGATGTTGCCGATCGGATCATGCTCATGCAGCGCGGAACTGTGACCTACGAAAGCGATGCAGCGACCACATCGGTCAGCGAGCTGATGGATATCGTTCGGCGCGAATATAGAGCGATGCGCAGCTTGTAGCTTCAGCATAGGCTCCCTGATTGGAATTGGTGCGCCATGCCTGTATCACGCTGCCGACCCGCGATCATATGATGATGCCCAGAGGCCAGTTGCCGATGTCCGACGTCCCACCCGACCGCCTGTCCAGCAATCCCAGAAGCCCGTTCTACGACGCCGCTCTTCTGGAACGTGGCGTGGGGATTCGCTTCAAAGGCGTGGAAAAAAACAACGTCGAGGAATACTGCATAAGCGAGTCGTGGGTCCGCGTCGCTGTCGGCAAGACCCTAGATCGGCACGGGGCGCCATTGACGATGAAATTCAGCGGCTCTGTCGAGGCGTATTTCCGCGACGTGCCGACGTCGGATTGAACGGTCGTCGGCCGAAGATGGTCAGGCCCGCGCCTGGGCCATCTCGTCGAGGCTGTCGCGCAATGACCGTTCGAGAATGGCCACTGCGCGGTCGATCTCGTCCGCGGAGACGGTGAGCGGCGGCGCGATGCGCCAAACCGACCCGCGCTCGGGCCGACGGCGGATGTTCATACTCAGACCGTTTGCAAAGCATTTGGCCGTAGTCAACGCACCAAGCTCATGCGCCGGGGCACGCGATGCGCGGTCGCGAACCAGCTCGACGCCGAGCAGCAGACCCAGTCCGCGTACGTCGCCGATCACCTCGTAACGCTGCTGCAACTCGTCCAGGCGGCTGCGCAGATAGGCACCCATCGCGTTTGCCCGCGCCACCAGCTGTTCCTCGTCAATCACCCTAAGGACGGCAAGACCAACTTCCGCCATCAGCGGATCGGACACATGGCTCGTGTAGAAGGTGAAGTGTCTCTCGTGCAGCAGGTCCTCGATCTTCGCCGTGGTGGCAACGGCAGCGAGCGGCAGGCCGCCACCAAGAGTTTTCGACATCGTCATGATATCGGGCACGACGCCGAAATACTCCGATCCTGTGCGGGTGCCGATGCGCCCGAAGGCGGTTTGCGCCTCGTCGAAGATCAGCAGCATGCCGCGGTCGTCGGCTGCCTTGCGCAGCGCCTGCATGAAGGATTTGGGCGGCACCAGCACCCCGCCCGCGCTGATCACCGGCTCGACGATGATGGCCGCGCCCCGTCCGGCCGACTGCATGTCGAACATCTTCAGCGCGATATCCAGCGTGGACAGCGCCGCGCGCTCATCGTTTGCACCCTCGATGTACGGCCGGTACGCGTTCGGTTCGGGAATGACGAAGATGCCAGGCGCAGACACGCCGTAGCCCTTCCGGTCGCTTGCCATCGAAACGGAACTCGCGCCGCCGGTGATGCCGTGCCACGAGCCGCCTAGTGCCAGAACCTCGTAGCCGTCGGTGTACATCTTCGCCATGCGCAGGGCGACTTCCGTCGCCTCCGAGCCGGTGTTGATGAAGATGGTCCGCTTGATGTCTCCCGGCAGCCAGTCGCGGGCCAGGGTCTGCGCAAGCTCGACGACGACCTCGGGGATCATACCGCTGAACAAATGGAAGGCTTTTCGACCTGCCCGGTTGACCGCATCGACGATGGCGGGGTGATTATGGCCGATGGTCGCGCACATCTGACCGGACGTGAAATCGAGATACTCCCGGCCTTCGCTGTCGGTGACGACAGTGCCCTTGGCAGAGCGGAACAGGTTCGGGAATATGTCGCCGCCGTAGCGAACAAGGTATTCCTTCGCGGCTTCTCGCAGATCGTCGCTCATCGCTTTATCCCGGTCAGTGGAATGGCCTGGGGCCCGTCAGACGTCGAGATTGGCGACCTTGAGTGCGTTGCCGACGATGAAATCGCGCCTGGGCTCGACGACGTCACCCATCAGCGTGCTGAACACTTCTGCCGCATCGGCCACGTCTCCGACGCGCACTTGAAGCAGCGTTCGCACCATTGGATCGAGTGTCGTCTTCCAAAGCTGATCGGGGTTCATCTCGCCCAGCCCCTTGAATCGCTGGATCGTCAGCCCGCGCCGCCCATGCGCCAGAATTCGGTCGTAGAGACTGGCCGGACCGGCCACCGATGCTTCCTGCCCATCTATACGCAGGACTGCCGGGTTCGCGAAGCGGCCGGTCAGCGCGTCGGCGCGGTCGGCAAGCCAACGAGCATCCACGCTACGCAGCGTCGCGTGATCCAGCACGTGCTTCTCGGCCACGCCCCGCACCATGCGTGCGGCGGTCAGCACATCGCCGTCCGCAGCCACCTTCCAGCCGCGTTCAGCGGGCAGCGATACTGCGTCCAGCCGGCCGGCCAGGACCTGCCCCGCCGCCGTAGCGCGCGTCGGGTCCGTGGTCAGCGCGCCGGAGATCGCCGCCTGTTCCAGCAGGGAAATGGGGGCCGTCGCCGATAGCTGTCGCAGGCGCTGGGTTGCTTCGCGCAGCCATGTCGCCTCGTCGGCCAGTTCCTGGCCTTCGAAGGAGCGGCCGTCGGCATACGCGATTCGGGTCTCGGCCAGAACCTTGTCCAGCAGGAACTGCTCCAGCGCCTTATCGTCCTTCAGGTAGCGTTCGTCGTTGCCACGCTTGGCGCGATACAGCGGCGGTTGCGCGATGTAGAGGTTGCCCCGCGCTATGAGTTCCGGCATCTGGCGGAAGAAAAACGTCAACAGCAATGTGCGGATATGGCTGCCGTCTACGTCGGCGTCGGTCATGATGACGATGCGGTGGTAGCGCAGCTTGCTGATATCAAACCCGCCCTGCTCGGGCTCACCGCGCCCAATCCCGGTTCCAAGAGCGGTAATTAAGGTGCCGATCTCGGCGCTGCTCAACATGCGATCGAAACGCGCGCGCTCGACATTCAGAATCTTGCCTTTCAGCGGCAGGATTGCCTGAAACTTCCTGTCACGTCCCTGTTTCGCCGAGCCGCCGGCGCTATCGCCCTCAACGATGAAGATTTCCGACCGACGCGGATCCCGCTCCTGGCAGTCCGCCAGCTTGCCGGGAAGGGTGGATACGTCCAGCACGCCCTTGCGCCGAGTCAGTTCGCGTGCCTTGCGTGCGGCTTCCCGAGCCGAGGCTGCGTCCATAACCTTCTGGATGATAAGTCGCGCTTCCTTCGGATGTGTCTCGAACCAATGGCCAACGGCATCCGCCACCGCCGCCTGCACCACCGGCTGCACCTCGGAGCTAACCAGCTTGTCCTTGGTCTGCGAGGAGAATTTGGGATCGGGGACCTTCACCGACAGGACCGCCGTCATGCCTTCGCGCATGTCCTCGCCGACCAGGGACAGCGAGTCCTTCTTCCCCATGCCTTCGGCGTATTTCGTCACGACCCGCGTGAGCGCCTGGCGAAAGCCGGCGAGATGGGATCCGCCGTCCCGCTGCGGTATGTTGTTGGTGAAGCACAGCATCGTCTCATGAAAGCTGTCGTTCCAGGTCAGCGCGAATTCGACCCGAATGCCCAGCTGGTCATCGGCAGTGCTGAGGCTGATAGGGTTCTGCAGGACGGCCGCCTTGCCGCGATCGAGCCATTGTGCGAAGGCGATCAGGCCGCCGTCGTAGCGCATCACCGCCTCGACCGGGGGCGCATGGCGCTCATCCCGCAGGATGATGGTCAGCCCCGAATTCAGGAACGCGAGTTCGCGAAGGCGGCGCTCCAGAGTGGCAAAATCGAATTCCGTCTTGGTGAAAGTGCCGTTGCTCGGCTTGAACGTCACCTCGGTGCCTGTTGCCTCATTTGACGGCCCGACAATGGTCAGCGGTTGCTCGGTTTCGCCGTGGCGGAAGCGGATGAGATGTTCGATGCCCTGGCGCCAGATACGCACCTCCATGGTCTCGGACAATGCGTTCACCACTGCGGCGCCGACGCCATGCAGTCCGCCGGAGACCTTATAGGAGTTCTGGTTGAACTTGCCGCCGGCGTGCAGGCGGGTGAGCACGACCTCGGCGGCCGAGATGCCTTCTTCAATGTGCATGTCGGTCGGGATGCCGCGGCCGTTGTCCCGCACCGTCACGCTGCCGTCGCCGTTGAGGGTCAGGGAGACGCGGTCGGCAAAACCCGCCTGCGCCTCATCCACTGCGTTGTCGATGATCTCGAATGCCATGTGGTGCAGGCCCGAGCCGTCATCGGTGTCACCGATGTACATGCCGGGGCGTTTGCGGACCGCTTCCAGCCCTTTCAGAACCGAGATGGAGGCGGCGTCGTAGGCTTCGGACTCAGGCTGATTGGCGGCGTTATCAGACATGCCGTCGAGGCGCTCCGGAATGTTGGTGGTGTACGATATATATATAGCGCCTACAGCACCGACGGCCCAGGGGGCAGCGGCGCGCCAGGAACAGAAATCGGCGCGGGAAAGCGTGCGTCTGGCCGCAGTTTCCCGCCCCCCGTCAGCAGGGCCTCGGCGCGCCCCGCCAGCGGCAGGAACGTCTCGGCGTCGGTCCCGGTGACCAGCGACTGGGCTGGCAGCCGCGCGAGCGCGTTGAACAGAGCGGCGCGCCGATCCGTGTCGAGATGCACCGCCGGTTCATCCAGCAACAGCATGGGGGCTGCGCCCCTGGCCTGTCCGATCAGCGTGGCGTGGCCCAGAATGAGACCGATCAGCAGTGCCTTCTGCTCACCGGTGCTGGCGAAGCTCGCTGGCGTGCCGGTGGCATCGGTCACCATAATGTCGGCCCGGTGTGCGCCCAGCGAGGCTGTGCCGGCCGCCGCGTCCTGCGCCCTGGCTGCCGCAAGGCCGTCACGGATCCAATCCTCGGTCACCAGGGCGGAGGCCGCGGCGAGCCGGTCGGCAATCGGACTGACCAATGCTACGTGACCGGTGGGAAACGTGCCGGCAAGCCCATCCACAAGCGCGGCGTTCAGCCGGGCCACCAAGGCAATGCGCGCGGCGGTGGCGGCGACCGCATGGCGGGCCATGGCATCCTCGAGGCCGTCAAGCCATGCCCGGTCTCGACCGCCCTGTGCGAGCAAGCGGTTTCGGCTGGCCATCGCTGTGTCGTGGGCTGCGACCTGGCGAGCATGTGCCGGTTCCAACGCCCAGACGAGCCGGTCCAGGAAGCGCCGGCGAGACGACGCCGCTTCGCTGAACAGGCGGTCCATCTGGGGCGTCAACCATACTGCCGCAACGCGTTCGGCCAGGTCGGCCTGGCTTCGGGGCGCGGCACCGTCGAGGCGGAAGATGCGCCGGTCCGGTGCGCCACCAGAAAGGGTGCCTGTGCCGATGTCACAAGGCCCCTGGACGGTGTCGAAGCGTCCGGCTACCGCCCAGGTTCCATCCGCTCCGTCGCCGCGCCGCGCCAGGTCCATCAGGCGCGCACCACGCAGGCCGCGGCCCGGCAACAGCAGTGACACCGCTTCCAGCAGGTTGGTCTTGCCCGAACCATTAGGGCCAAACAACACGCTGATAGGGGCGGCCGGGCGCCAGGTCAGAGACGGGTAGTTGCGGAACTGCGTGAGGCTAAGGCGGGTCAGGCGCATCCCGTGTTCGGTGGCGTCCTTGCAGTCAGACCCGCATCGGCATCAGCACGTACAGCGCGCTGGCGTCAGCGGCATCGCGCACCACGGTGGGCGCCGAGCCGTCGGAAAAGCGAAACTCGACCTCGCCGCCGATCTGGTCGGTGATGTCATTCAGGTAGCGCGCCTGGAAGCCGATCTCCAACGGTCCCGCTTCGTACTTCACATGATCACCGTCCAGCTCCTCGGTCGCGGTGCCCTGCTCGGGGCTGGATGCCGATAGCACCAGCAGGTCACGAGCCAACGACAGCTTCACCGGGCGCGACCGCTCCGACGAGATCGCCGAAACCCGGCCCACTGCATCAGAGAAGTCCTTCACATGGACGCGCAGAACCTTATCGTTGTCGCGCGGTATCACGCGCTCGTATTCCGGAAAGGTGCCATCGATTAGCTTGCTCGTGAGCTTCACGGTGCCCGCGTGGAACTGGATCCGTGTGTCGGACAGCGCAATCTCGACCTCGCCGGTGAGCTCGTCGATCAGTTTCCGTAGCTCAGTGACAGTCTTGCGGGGCACGATCACTCCCGGCATTGCGCCCGCACCGTCCGGCAGCGGCTCCTCCACGCGGGCGAGGCGGTGACCGTCGGTCGCGACGGCACGCAGCACCTTCACCCCGTCGCTCTCGGCGGCATGAAGGTAAATCCCATTCAGATAGTAGCGCGTCTCCTCGGTGCTGATCGCGAAGCGCGTACGGTCGATGAGCCCCCGCAATACCGCAGCGGACAGGCCGAACTTGGTTGGCAGCGTGCCGGCGGTCATGGATGGAAAGTCGTCGGTCGGAAGCACTACCAGGCTGGTCGCGTAGCGCCCGGCGCGCAACGCCAGTTGGCCATCGCCGCCGCCGTGGTCGAGTTCAATGACCGCATTATCCGGCAACTTGCGCACGATTTCATAAAGCGTAGCCGCCGGCGCCGTGCAGGCGCCGTTGCGTGTGGTGCTGGCGGCGACATCCTCGACGATCGCGATCTCCATGTCGGTGGCTGTCAGGGTCAAGCCACCATCACGAACCGCGAGCATAACGTTGGCGAGGATCGGGATGGTGTTGCGCCGCTCCACCACGCTTTGCACATGGGCCAGCGCCTTCAGCAGCGTGGCGCGGTCGGCCTTCAACTTCATCGCATCTCACCTCGGGACGGGGGTGCCGGCGTCCGGCCGGCCGGGAGGCGCGTTTCAGGCGGCCGAATCGCGTACTAGTGTAGCAATCGCGCCGGGTGCAAGGAAGGCTGTCGGGTCTCAGGGCGGAAGCGTGGGAAGCGGCGGCAGATCGGGATCAGGACGCGTGAACATCCCGACCCCCGGGGCATCGTCCCGCGCGTCCGGAACCTCTGGTTCAGCGATGGTTTGTGCGAGTGATAGAATGCAAGCGCCCAACGCAGGTCGCCATGCGCCTCGCGCAGATGCTGGAGCAGGATTGCGCCCGCGGCGGCGATGTTGAAGCAAGGGTCGAACATCAGGTGAATGCGAACGGCCGTCTCGGTCCAGCCGGTGGATTTGGCGAGCACTGGCACCCTCTGCAGCAGCCCGATGGGTGGCTGGTGGTTGAAGACAGCGGCCGGCGCCATGCACCCGGCAAACGGTGCCGCCATGGGTCTCTCTCCTCCAGATCATGGTCACGGCCGACCATCTACGTCGGAACGGTCGGGCCAAAATCAGGATATAGGCAGCGCGGATTGCCAGCGCCCGATCGGGGGACGGCGTGACCGGCCGGCCCCGCCCCAGCGTCTACCTTGCGGGTCCAACGGTGTTCGAGCCGGATCCTGAGTCGAGCTTCGATACGATGAAGGCGATCTGCGCCGATCATGGGCTCAACGGGGTGAGCCCTCTGGACAACCAGATTGGGCTCGAGGGGCGGGTCCCCGGTCGGGAACTGATGCGGCGGATCGTGGCGGCCGACATTGCATTGATGCAGCGCTTGGATGGCGGCGTTTTCTGCCTGGATGGTTTCCGGGGCCTGCCGGAAATGGATGCCGGCACGGCATTCGAGATCGGCTATATGGCCGCCCTAGGCAAGCCAATCGTTGGCTGGACCCGCGATCCCCGCCATTATCCCCAGAAAGTGAAGCATTATTTTGAGGTTGAGATGGGCATGTCGCTGGTCGCGGCCGGAGCCGGGGCAAAAGGGGGCACGTCCGGCCTGCTGCGGGATCCACACGGGATGCTGGTCCATTCCGAGGGGTGCGTGCAGAACGCCATGACCGAGATCACCATCGAATTCGCCGGTGGTGCGGTGTTCGCCAATACCGACTGGTTGGCAGCGTTCGAGGCGGCGGTTGCACGCTTGGCCGACAAGTTTGGTTCCTGAGGGCGGCCGCACTACGTCCGCGCCAGTGTGGCGAGATGCTGTGCCCGCAACAGGTCAAGCGCCACCAGGACGCCCTTCCGCTCGATGTGCCAGAAGGTCCATCCGTTGCAGGACGGCGCGTTCTGCACCAGCGCCCCGATCTTGTGGATCGAGCCCTGGGTGCTCGCCCCCGTCACGCTGCCGTCGGCCATGACGGTCGCACGGACGCGCCGGCCGCGATCGTGCAGCACAGTGCCGGGCGGCACCAAGCCGCTTTCGACCAGAGTGCCGAAAGGGATGCGTGGCGCCTCCCGCTTGGACGGCGTCGTCGCGATGCCCTCCGGCGGTGCCGGTCGCGTTCGGCGGATGCGGCCGATGGCCGCCTCGGCATAGGCCGGGTGGCGTTCGATGCCGATGAAGTGGCGCTGCAGCCTTTTGGCAACCGAAGCAGTCGTGCCGGTACCGAGGAACGGGTCCAGCACAATGTCGCCCGGCGCGGTGCTCGCCAGCAGAACGCGGTGCAACAAACCCTCGGGCTTTTGGGTCGGATGCAGCTTCAGACCATGCTGGTTGCGCAGGCGTTCGGGCCCGGTGCAAAGAGGCATCAGCCAATCGCTGCGCATCTGGATGTCGTCGTTCAGGGCCTTCATCGCCTGGTAGTTGAAGCGGTGCCTCGAATCCCGCCCACGTGCCGCCCAGATCATCGTCTCGTGCGCGTTCGTGAAGCGTCGTCCGCGGAAATTGGGCATCGGGTTGGATTTGCGCCAAATGATGTCGTTCAGCACCCAGAAGCCGAGATCCTGCAAGATCGCCCCGATGCGGAAGACGTTGTGATAGCTGCCGATTACCCAGAGCGTGCCGTCCTTGCGCAGCAAGCGCCGGCACTCGGTCAGCCAGGCCCGCGTGAAAGCGTCATAGGCGGCGAAGTCGGTGAACCTGTCCCAGTCGTCGTCAACGCCGTCCACCAAGCTGTCATCCGGGCGGCGCAGCTCGCCTCGCAACTGGAGATTGTAGGGCGGGTCAGCGAAGACGCAGTGGATCGAAGCCGCAGGCAGCATCCGCATCAACGCGATGCAATCGCCCAGCAGCACCTGATCAAGCGGCAGTTCGCGCGTGATCTCCACGTTTCTCCAGGCGATTTAAGGGGGCGAATAATGAGGCGCGGGGTCTGGAACGTATCGTGACGGGCCGGCCGATGCCGCGTCAATCGCTGCCGATTGCGGTGTTCGCCGCGGCCATCATGCGCACCGTGCCAAAATCGCGACGATGATGCGGCGTCGGCCCGAGCCGCAAAAGCGCCGCGCGGTGATGGGCGGTGCCATACCCTGCATTGGCCTCCCAGCCGTATCCGGGGAACCGTGACGCGAGGCGCATCATCGTGCGGTCGCGAACCACCTTGGCGACGATCGAGGCGGCGGCGATAGATAAGCTGATCGCATCGCCACCGACCACGCATTGCGTCGGGCAGGGCAATGCGGGCGGTCGGTTCCCGTCGATCAGGGCAAGATCCGGCTGTTCGGGCAATCGACCCACGGCGCGGCACATCGCCAGCATCGCCGCCTGCAGGATGTTCAGCCGCGTGATCTCGTCCACAGAAGCGGCGCCGATCGCGATCTGGACCACCGGACTGGTGATCAAAGCCTGACAGGCGAGATATCGCTGCTCGGGTGTCAGCTTCTTGGAATCATCGATCATTCGGGCAAGGCGAACCGGGACGCGCCCGGTGAAAACCACGGCGGCCGCCAGGACGGGGCCGGCCAGCGGGCCGCGCCCGACCTCATCCACACCTGCGACGCGGCGGCCCGCTGCTCGTTCCAGGACCAGATTTGGCATGGCCTACGCATATCCGCCCCAAGACGAGTCTGGATAGGACTTCCCGCCCGGAGGCTGAAAGTCGATCGTGTCCCATCGCGTGGTGTAGGAGCGGTGCTCCTGGGCGGGCTGAGCCGCCGCGTCATGCTGCCAGTGGCGGCAGCGCGACGAGAGGATCATCGCTGAGTGGCGCGATGGTTTCCAGCGTCATGTAGCGTGCGCGCTGGACCGCCCACTCATCGTTCTGTTCGAGCAGCAGCGCGCCGACCAGGCGGACGACTGCCGCCTCGTTGGGGAAGATGCCGACGACGTCGCTGCGCCGCTTGATCTCGCCGTTGAGCCGTTCGAGCGGATTGGTGCTGTGCAGCTTGGCGCGGTGCTGGACCGGGAAGTTCATGTAGGCAAGTACGTCGGCCTCAGCCTCGTCCATCAGGGCGGCGAGCTTCGGCACGCGCGCCCGTGCCTGGTCGGCGACCTGGCGCCACTGGGTGCGGGCGGCGGCCGCATCATCCTGGGCGAAGGCGGTGCCGATCCAGGCCGAGACGATGCGGCGCTGCGTCTTGCCCGCATAGGCCAGGGCGTTGCGCATGAAGTGGACGCGGCAGCGCTGCCAGGTGGCGCCAAGCACCTTGGCGATCGCCGCCTTCAGCCCCTCGTGGGCATCCGAGGTCACCAGCTTCACGCCGCGCAGGCCGCGCCGGGTCAGCGTGCGCAGGAACTCGACCCAGAACGGCTCGGCCTCGCTGTGGCCGACCGTCATGCCGAGCACCTCGCGGCGACCATCGGTGTTGACGCCGACGGCGACGATGACGGCCACCGAGACGATATGACTGGCGCGACGGGCGCGGACGTATGTGGCATCCAGCCACAGATAGGGCCATTCGCCCTCGATCGGCCGGGTGAGGAAGGTCTGCACCCGCTCGTCGATCTCGCCGCAAAGCCGGGACACTTGGCTCTTGCTGATCCCCTCCATGCCCATGGCACGGACGAGGTCGTCCACCGAGCGGGTCGATATGCCTTGGACATACGCCTCCTGGATGACCGCGGTCAGCGCCTTCTCCGCCGTCCGCCGCGGTTCCAGAAATGCCGGGAAGTAGCTGCCCTTGCGCAGCTTCGGGATGCGCAACTCGACCGTGCCGACACGGGTTTGCCAGTCGCGGTCACGGAAGCCGTTGCGCTGGTTCGCCCGCTCGGGGCTGCGTTCGCCGTGCCCGGCGCCACACAGAGTGTCGGTCTCGAGTTCCATCAGACGCTGCGCGGCAAAGCCGATCATCTCGCGCAGGAAGGTCGCGTCAGAGCCCTTCTCCAGCAGCTCGCAGAGGGCAATCTTGTCGTCGGTCATCGTGGTGATCCTCGGGTTGGGGTTGCGTGTGGCAACCCAACCCTACCCAGGAACGCCGCGATGGCCGCCGCTGTGGATAAGCCGCCCGCCTACGCCCGAACTCGCACTGGTCGCTAGGGCGGGCGACTTACCCACAGCTCCTACACCACGTCCGGGGACGCGACCTGAAAGTCTTAAAACAGGGACAATTGAGCCTCTGACATGCCGCGCGTCGGCTGGTGCGGAGGGGCGAAGCGGCTACAGTCCAGCCCCTCCCTTGCTTCATCCAGCCCCCACTGCCGCGCGGCACGCGAAAATCGACGCAACAGAAGATCGGCATAGACGCCTTGTCCTGCGAAGCGGTGGTGGAAGCGCGCATCGCTGAGAGCGCCGGACCGTGTGTCCCTGATCAGGCTGAGCACATGCCGGGCCCGGTCGGGCAGGTGGGTCTGCAGCCAGTCCTCGAACATCGCGCGCAACTCGTGCGGCAGACGCAGCAGCACGTAACCGGCATGGCGCGCTCCGGCCCGCGCCGAGGCTTCCAGGATACGCTCCATTTCGGCATCGTTGAGGCCGGGAATCATCGGCGCCGCGAGCACGCCGGTGGGCACGCCGGCCCGGGTCAGTTCGCTGATCGCCTGCAACCGCCGCTGCGGTGCCGCCGCACGCGGCTCCATGATGCGTGCCAGCTTGTCGTCCAGAGTGGTCACCGACAGATAGACGCGAACCAGTTTGCGGGTCGCCATGGATGCAAGGATGTCGAGGTCGCGCAGCACGCCTGCCGACTTGGTAACGATCCCGACCGGGTGGTTGCAGCGGTCTAGCACCTCCAGGATCGACCGGGTCAGCTTCAGCGTTCGCTCGATCGGCTGATAGGGATCGGTGTTGGAACCCAGCGTCATCGGTACGCACCGAATAGCCCGGCTTGCGCAGCTCCTTCTCCAGCAACTCGGCAATGTCGGGCTTGAACACGAGCCTAGTCTCGAAATCGAGGCCTGGCGACAGGCCGAGATAAGCGTGCGTCGGCCGCGCATAGCAATAGATGCAGCCATGCTCGCAACCACGATAGGGATTGACGGCGCGGTCGAACCCGATGTCCGGGGACGTGTTCCAGCTGATCGCCGTTCGTGATGCGTCGCGGCTCAGGGTCGTGGCCAGCTTCGGCAGTTCGGCGAATGCCTCCAGCGTCTCCCACCCGTCATCGAATGGCGAGGCCGCCTGGAGGTCGAACCGCACCTTAGGATTGAGTGTGGCTCCCCGTCCCCGCCGCGCCAGGGATGGCATCCGCGTTTCAGGCACGGGATCGGGTCGATCCGACAACGTCAGCGCCGCGATTGCCTCGGCATCCCTTCCGATCCTGCCGCCAGCGTCGTCCTCAAGGTTGCTCATGATCGGTCTCTCCCGCATCGTCCCGCCGGGAACGGGACTGACAACATGACCAGATGTTCGCTCTATGTTCGTCTCCATCGTGGCTCTCGGATGTCGGCCGGTCAAGAACAATAAAAGAACACCTGGGATAGTCGACGATGCGAGTTTCCGTTGTGATCCCGACCTTGAACGCTGCCGCGACGCTGCCGGTGACGCTGAGAAGTCTGGCTGGCGTCGACGATGTCGTGGTAGCGGATGGCGGTAGCGTGGATGCGACGCGACGCATTGCAGCCGATCACGGCGCACGGGTGATGACACTGCCACCCGGCCGTGGTGGCCAGATCAGCGCTGGTATCACGGCAGCGCGCCATCCGTGGGTGCTGGTGCTGCACGCCGACACCAGACTGCAGGATGGCTGGCTATCGGCCGTCCGAGACCACATGAGCGAATGTGGAAAGGCGGCCTATTTCCGCTTTGGTCTCGATAGCAGTCATTGGCGCGCAGGGCTCCTGCGTCGGGCCGTTGCGCTGCGGTGTCGCGTGTTCGCGCTACCCTATGGTGACCAGGGGCTGCTGATCCACCGCACGCTGCTCGCTGCGGTCGGAGGGATGCGGGACATACCGCTGATGGAGGATGTCGACCTCGTTCGCCGCCTGGGCCGCCGCCGTCTGGTCTGCCTGGAAGCCGTGGCCGTGACCGCTGCAGATCGGTGGAAGCGCGATGGCTGGACCCGGCGGTCGGCGCGCAACCTATTTTGCCTGTTGCTCTATTGTCTCGGCGTGAAGCCGACCGTGATCGGCCGCTTCTACGAATGAAGGACACGGCGATCGTGTTTGCGCGTGCCCCCCGCTTGGGGGCAGTGAAGCGCCGCCTGGCCGGCGGAATCGGCGACCGCGCCGCCTTACGCTTTCATCGCGGAACACTGTTCCGGCTGTTACGTCGCCTTGCCGCGGAACGCCGGTTCAGGACCGTGGTCGCGGTGACACCCGATGCGGCAAAGCTGAGGCTGCCGGCACGCCTCGGTCGGATCGATCAGGGGCGCGGCGACCTCGGCAGCCGGATGGCTCGCGTGTTCAGGCGGTTTCCCTCAGGACGTGCCGCTGTCATCGGCTGCGACATTCCTGCGGCGGGTCCCGAGGATATTGTCGCGGCATTCCGTGCCCTGGGGCGTGCGGACGCCGCCTTCGGCCCGGCTGAGGATGGTGGCTATTGGCTTATCGGACTTGGGCCACGCCGTCCGGCTCGGCCTTTTGACGGTGTTCGCTGGTCCAGCCGTGATGCGCTCGCCGACACGCTCGCCAATTTCGGCAACCGACGCATAGCAATGCTGCACGTGCTTTCCGATGTGGACACGGCCAGCGTTTGGTCTAGCTTGCCAACCCCATGGAGATATTAACGAAACACCGCGTCTCGCGGCTGCGGCGCATGGCCCGCATGCCGTTGATCTCACCGCGCCAGTGGCTCAGGCGAGTGGTCTTCTGGGTTGGTGCACTGCTGGTTGCCGTGATCGCGATTCTGTTTGCGAGCGCCGCCGACAAGGCCGGGCAAGTGTTTCTGACCGTCATGGGGCCGCGTCCGTGGATCGGCTTCATTCTTGCGCCAGCCGGCCTGGCCGTGTCGGTGCTGCTCACCCGTACCGTGTTTCCTGGCGCGCAGGGAAGCGGCATCCCGCAGGTGATCGCGGCGCTTCACATGACTGATCAGCGGATGATCGACCGTGTCCTGTCGCTTCGCATCGCTGTCGGCAAGATACTTCTCACGCTGTTGGGTCTTGCCAGTGGGGCATCGATCGGTCGGGAAGGCCCCACCGTCCAGGTCGCCTCCGCCATCATGCATGCGCTCGGCCAGCGGCTGCGCCTTCCCCGCCTGCAGTTGCAGCATGCGCTCGTGCTTGCGGGTGGCGCGGCCGGCATATCGGCGGCCTTCAATACCCCGCTCGCCGGCGTGGTATTCGCGATCGAGGAACTCAGTCACTCATTCGAATCGCGGACCTCCGGCACGGTATTCACCGCGGTCATCATCGGCGGTGCCACGACAATGGCGTTGGCAGGAAATTATACCTATTTTGGTCACACCAGCGCCGAGGTGTCCATCAGCGCCGGCTGGATTGCCGTTGTCATGTGCAGCGTGCTCGGTGGCGTCCTTGGCGGCCTGTTCAGCCTGGCTCTTGTACGGGCTGCTGATGGTCTGCCTGGCCGTACTGGGTTGTTCCTGATGCGGCAGCCGGTTCTGTTCGCCGCACTCTGTGGCCTCGCGCTTGCCATCCTGGGCACATTATCGGGTGGCACCACGTACGGCACGGGTTACGCCCAAGCGCGCGGCTTGGTTGAAGGCCACGCCGCACTTCCAATGGTGTTCCCGTTGCTGAAGCTGCTCGCTACCGTCGTATCGTATGTCAGCGGGATCCCTGGCGGCATCTTTGCACCGTCGCTGGCGGTGGGTGCCGGCATCGGTTCCTGGGTGTCCTATCTGCTGCCGGCGGCTCCGTCCGGGGCCATCGTCCTGTTGGGTATGGCCGCCTATTTCTCTGGCGTCGTCCAGGCGCCGATCACTTCGACGATTATCGTGATGGAAATGACCGATGATCAGCGGGTCACAGTGCCGCTGATGGCCACGGCGTTCCTGGCATTTGCGATCTCACGCTTGATCTGCCGGCGCCCGCTTTACGGCGCCTTGGCGCGGCGGTTCCTGCATGCCCAGCACCATGCCGCCCCGGTCGAACCGCCGCGTTAGTGCGGAAACACGTCGTCAGATATCAGTGCTGCCGCAGGTGGGGCGGTACGCTGATTGGCGGCCCAGGAAGGCGCAAAGGGGTGCTGGTCAGGTCGAGGCCAGCCACGACCTGCTTGCGCACCGGGCCGTCTCGCTCCGCGACGGCATCTTCCAAAGCACTTAGGAACTCCACTCCCCAGTCATGAGCCGAGCGAAGCTGGAGTTGCCGCCATAGGCGGCCCCATTGCTGCTTTCTGGCCATCTGGTCCATGCGCAGCGCAGCATCCAGTACATCGGTCAGCGCCTCGGGGTCGTTCGGGTTGACCAGCACGGCGTCCTTCAACTGCTCGGCGGCGCCGGCGAAGCGTGACAGCACGAGCACGCCGGGGTCGGCCGGATTTTGTGCCGCGACAAACTCCTTCGCCACCACATTCATCCCGTCGCGCAATGAGGTTACCAAGCACACTCGCGCCATCCGCATGAAGCCCGCGATGGCGTCGCGCTTGACCGCACGCGTGACCAGACGCACCGGGGTCCAGTCGGGTTCGCCGTAAGCAGCATTGATCCGCCCGGCGATCGCCTCGATCTCGCGACGGAGGTTACGATAGGACGAGACATCCTGGCGCGATGCGGCGGCAATCTGCAACAGCGAGGCGCGACCGCGCCATTCCGGCTTGCGTTCAAGCAGGCGGCCAAATGCCTCGAGCCGTTCTGCCAATCCCTTTGCCGGATCAAGCCGATCAACGCCAAGGACGAGGCTCTGGCCGATCAGACTGGCCTTCATGCGCCGCGCCGGGTCGGCGTTGACGGCCTTTGCAGCCAGGGCGGCAAAAGGCTCCGGTTCGATTTCCACCGGAAAGGCACCCACCCTTACCAAGTTGCCACCCACCCTCAGGATGCCCGGCGCAACCAGTCGGGCCTGACCAAGCTGGCAGGCGGCGTCAACGAAGTTGGCAACATCCCGCGCCGTCTGCATCCCAATGAGGTCAGCGTCCAGCATGCCGCGGATCAGGCGGTCCATACCAGGAACGGTGCTCATGAGATCGGCGGACGGAAACGGAATGTGCAGGAAAAATCCGATCGGGTTACGCACCCCGCGTGTCCGCAACTCGGCGGGCAGAGGCAAAAGATGATAATCCTGTATCCACAAAACGTCGTCCGTCTTGATGAGTGGCACCAGAGCTTCCGCCATCCTCGCATTGACTTGGCGATAGATGTCGGCATCCTGCCGCCGGTATTGCACCAGATGCGGCATGACGTGCATCAGAGGCCAAAGTACACCGTTCGCGAAGCTGCTATAATAGCCTTCGTGTTCCGACCTACTCAAATCAATTGTTGCAAACGTGACATTGTCCCGTGTGACGATACGAGGTGCGGCCGAGGGATGTGATAGCACTTCGCCACTCCAGCCGAACCAGACACCGCCCCGTTCCTCCAGGCTTTCCCGCATTACCACGGACAGCCCGCCCGCTTGCGCGTGGTCCGATCCCGACCGTGCAGGAACGGGCACACGGTTCGAAACCACGATCGTTCGGCTCATGTCTGCCCTCCTACGACCGTGATGCGCGGGCCAACAAATCGCGCAATCCGATCGGACCCCAACTCGCGACTATAATGCACGAACCGCCAAACGGTTGCGTGTTAATTCGGCCCCGCGCGTGAGGACAATCGCGCGTCAGGATAGTCGCGCTGCGCCCTGCGTGCCGAGTTCCGGCCTTTCCCCGCTCACTTTTGCCTGCAAGAACTTGATCGCGATAACAATCGGACTGGAGGGCGCATCCCAGGTACTCACCACTTTCGGCAGTAAACTTCATAAGGACAATGGCGTTGTCGTCTTTTCCATTCGGATAATACACCTCCGCGCCTTCGTTCCAGTGCGCTGCGATCTCATCGCGGTCATGAATGAGGCTTAGACGGCCTGAAACCGATACGTAGGTTTGGTCGTGGGTGTCGGCGAATGTGAGGCACGCGCGGCCGTCGCGCTGAACATCCTCATCCTTGTCAGTGTCCCGATCCGTGAAGAACCACACCGCATTGGCCGAGTCGTCGGCTACTCCGCGCATTGGTCTGGCCCGGACACCACCGTCGGGCTTCGTCGTCACCATCATGCATGTGCCGATGGCCTTTATGTGTTTCCAGATCAGGTCGCGGGATGTCGGACTCATTGCGGACTTCGCTCGTTTCTTCCAGGTGCTGGTAACGGATAGCAACGTTGGAGGGGCGGCTTGGTTGCCCGCGCACGTGCCTGATCTCGATCACGCCGCATTTGTTGATGCAGTGGCGGTAGCCAATTCCGCGGGGCACTTCAGCACCAGCGCAACCCTTCGGTCGCGAACTCCTGCGCTACTGCGCCGCCAGACGCGCGCGACGGTGCGCTCGCCGACGACGTGCCCGAATCCGCGGCGCGTCGGTGGGCGCACAATCGTTTCGCCGGCTTCTTCCCAGCGCATCCTACAAAATGCGCTGGCTCAGTCATTTTCCTCGATATCCCACGTTATTTGGACCCGTCCCTTCGGGGAGTGACAAGGCGCCGTATTTCGCTGCATTGGTCGCCAGCCCATGCAGTGCGAGACAGATATGCTGCGCCGCCTGCGGCTGGATGCGAGGTCGCGGGCTTTCGACCAGAATCGCGGGCGACGCATGGTCGAAATAATGGCCTAGCTGCGTCAGCACCAACTCGCGCAACCATGCCCCTGCCAGTCTTCCTGAACCGGTTGGTCGTGCAAACCCGCCAATGCACGCGCAGTACATGTCAATCAGGGTCCCCCATCTTGATTCGTAAGGTATCCTGTTACCTCAACAATGCCCCCACAAGGGCATCGAGACGCAAGCGGCCGGCCATAGAGGCGGCGAGGACCTGGCCGTCCCAGAGCAGGTAGCCAGCATCCAGCGCCTGCGAGCGCACCGACGCGTCGAGGGCGTCGTCCAGCGCAATTCCGGTTCGCGCGGCGAAGCGGTTGGCATCCACACCCTCGGTCAGCCGCAGCCCCATCAGCAGCATCTCCCGGGCACGCTCAGGCGGTGTTATCTCCTCCTGTTGCGCGGTGCCGTGGCCACGGCGCTCGACCAACTCCGCCCAGCGTTCGGGCGCGCGGTGTCTTCGGGTCGCCAGCAGCGCGCCGTCCAGAGCGACGCGACCATGCGCCCCCGGACCGATCCCGGCATAGTCTCGGTAGCGCCAGTAGGCCAGATTGTGCCGGCTCTCGGCGCCGGGCTGCGCGTAGTTCGACACCTCGTAAGGCAACAAACCGAAGCCGGCGGCTTCCTCCGACGTCGCCTCATAAAGTGCGGCGGAGGTGTCGTCATCCGGCAGCACGATATCCCCGCGTCGATGCAGCACCTCGAACACGGTGCCCGGTTCGATCGTCAGCTGGTACAGTGACAGATGGTCGGCGGCGAGCGCGAGAGCCGTGCGCAATTCGGCGCGCCAGTTTGCGATGGTCTGGCCAGGCCGGGCATAGATCAGATCAAAGGACAGGCGCGGGAAGATCGCGCGCGCCGTCTCCAGCGCCACCAGGGCCTGCCCGGGCGTATGCTGCCGGCCGAGTCCCACGAGCGCCCTCTCATCAAGGCTTTGTACGCCGAGCGAGAGCCGGTTGACACCAGCCGCGCGGAATGCGGCCAGTCGTGCCGCCTCAACACTGGTGGGGTTCGCCTCCAGCGTGATCTCGATGTCCGGCAGCGGGGGAAAAAGCCTTATGGCGTCATCGAGCAGCACCGCGACCGTCTCGGCTTCCATCAGGCTCGGTGTGCCGCCGCCGAAGAATACCGAGGCGAGCGGCCGCTGCCCGAGTCGGGCACCTTCCCACGCCAGTTCGGTCCGCAGCGCGTCGCGGAATCGCTGCTGCGGCAGCGTGTCTCGTACATGCGAGTTGAAGTCGCAATACGGGCACTTGGCCAGACAGAACGGCCAGTGGATATAGAGCGCGATAGGGTCCATGGGCGGAGATATAGAGCATGTCGGGTGGCGGGGGTGGCGGATCGGTCGAGCGCGTACGTGCGGCACTTCTGCGGGCCGGCCATCCCGACACGATCTCGGTGTTTCCCGCCGGAACGCGAACTGCCGCCGACGCGGCGGCGGCGGTTGGCTGTACCGTGGCGCAGATCGCCAAATCGATTGTCTTTCGCGCCGGCGCGCGTGCTGCGGTCATTGTCGCCTCCGGCCCCAACCGCGTGGACCAGACGAGGGCGGCCGCCATCCTCGGTACAAGCCTCGTGCGGGCCGATGCCGACTGGGTTAGGGAAGTTACCGGATTCGCGATCGGGGGCGTGGCACCTCTCGGACACCTTGTGCCGCCCTTACTGCTGCTGGACGAGGACCTGCAGACGCTTGACCCGATCTGGGCTGCTGCCGGCTCACCCACACACGTATTCCGCACCACCGCGGCCGACCTGCAACGGATGACCGGTGCACGGTGGGCCGCGGTGCGGGCCGATTAGCCGAGCGCCTCGCGAAGGCCAAGCGCGCCCTGAACGTTGGGAGCATCATACAGCACCTGGCGGGTTGTCATGGTCCGGCCATAGTAATCGCGGTCCCAGTTCGGGCGTGGCTTGATGATCGAACCGTTCAGCGTAATGCCCGCATAAGCGCCGCTGCTGGATGCCCAGACGACAATATCGGCGCCGGCCGCACTGGTTGTTGCGGCACCCACGCCGGAGCCGAGCGTCACGACCGCAAGGCCGGCATTAGCACCGATCTTGAATTCATTCTGCAGCACCGCGTTCAATGCTTTCTGGCTCATGATGAACATGACGACTTCCGATTGCTCGAGCCCGATCTGCAGGCCGAACGAGGCGGAACCGAGCGCGTAGAAGGCTGGCTCACTCCAGCCGTGAGCGGTGCGGGCGACCAAAACGCCATCACCACCCTCGCCGCCGACGAAAAACCCGCCCTTGTAAAGACGAGGAACGATCAGGATCGCGCGCGCTTTCCGCATGAGGCTGGGCGCGTCACCGAAAGCCTTGTCCTTGCGCACGTCGTCGATGGTGATGCGGGCGCGATCGACAAGGTTCTGCTGCTCGGTTGCCGCATGTGCCATCGGTATTGCAAAGGCAGCGGCGAGCAGTATGGCCGAAGCCGTCAGCATGGGTAGTCTGAGCATCTCGATCCTCGTTTTCTGTCAGCAGGGCAAGACAAACCTGCCTTCTGCGGCCAGCAAACGGTTGTGAAGGTATATGGTTGCCTGTGTCCGTCTCGCGCCTTTGCTGGCTGGAAACCCCTATGGGACCTGGCGACCGAACAGATTGGCCAGCAGCCGCCGCGCAGGCATCAGGCTCGTCCAGACAAATCTCACCGGGTCTAACATCTTGCGTTGCCACGTCGATACCATGCGGATCTCGTCCAGGTGCTCCTCGACGCGGTCGAGCCTGATGCGAAGATCGTTGACCCGCTCGTCCATGGTCTTGCGCAACTGGTTAAATGCTTCGGTCTGTTCCTGCATCGCATGCAGCAAAGGCTGCAGCACGCCGATCAAGGCCGGATTGTCGCGGAGTGCAAGACGGATGACGCTGTTGCGCAGCAGAACGTCGTAACGCTGGTGATCGGCAGTTCCGGCAATCACCGAGTTGCCATAGACCGGATCGCTCGAATCCCGTCGCTGATGGTAGTACGCAAGTGTTTCTGTAATGAAACCAAAATCACCCAGCGCCAGAGCACGCAGATTGAACTCCCAGTCACCCAGCACTGGCATGTCGATGTTGAACGCGCCAACCTGCAGCACCGCAGCGCGACGCAGCAGCAGGCTTATCGGCGGAAAGCTGTTGCCCGCGAGCACCCGGCGCAATTCGATGTTTCTGCCGGACGAGGGAAACGGTGCCCGTTCTTCGCAGATGATCTGTCCGCCGAGGATTCGCTCCCACACGATCTGGCAGTCCGTCACGACACCGATATAGGCAGCATTTGCCGAGGCAGACAAAAAGCCGACGGTCTTCTCCAGGAATGCCGGATGCCAGGTGTCGTCGTCGTCGTGAACAACGACGTAGTCACCTTGTGCGGCCTCTAACGCGCGATTGGAGGCGGCTTCCATACCCATCGTCTCGGGATGGTGAATCAGCGTAATCCGGCCCCCCAGCGCACCTTCATGCTCCGCGAGAACGCGCTCAACCGTGGCGGGATCCCCGCCGTCGTTAACCACGATAAGGTGCCAGTCCTGAAGGCTCTGCGACACGACGCTGTTCAGCGCACGCGGCAGCATCAGCGGTCGGTTCCTCGTTCGCATGAGAACGGACACGCTCTCAGCGCCGCGTAGCCGGTCGTGCCAGGGTGAACCGCCAGGATGCGCGAACAGCATCGGCAGTGTCGGCGTGAAAGCCTTGTCCATCGTCATCGGCCCCGGTTCAGCCGATTTGCCATAGTTCAAATACTGCCGGGGCGGCGATTCCGTCCCCGGTCGCTGACCCCATTCTACGCCTGTGCGGACCGGGCCGGCGCTCCGCGGCCGGGCGCGTCCGATGGACCCCTGTCAATTCGCTGTGAACCTCCCGCACGGCCGACAGACGGGAGTGGCCTGCGACCAACTCCATCTTAGTGCGTCGTGGCGATGCAGGAAACGGTGGCGGGTTGCTCGCACCTCAGGCCGACAAGTCCATCGCTGCCAGGGTTCGCGCCAAGCCATCCTCCCAGGCCGGAAGGCGAAGACCGAAAACACTCCACAGTTTTGCGCAATCCAGCCGCGAATCGGCGGGGCGCCGCGCCGGGGTTGGCCATTCAGCGGTGGTGATCGGCTCAATCGTCGGGACCTTGAGGCCAGGCACGCGGGCAACAGCGGCCCCGAACGTCTCGCGTGCCAGGCCATGCCACGTGGTCCACCCCGTTCCGGCGGCGTGGTAGACGCCGCCGAAGCGGTCCTGCCATCCATCGGTCAGGATGCGCTGCGCTATCGCCATGATGGCATCGGCGAGATCAAGTGCCGCGGTTGGACAGCCTGTCTGATCGGCGACCACCCGCAGCACGTCGCGCGATCGCCCGGCATTGAGCATCGTACGCACGAAGTTGCGCCCGGTCGGGGCATAGACCCAAGAGGTGCGCAGGACCATGGCCTGAGCACCGCTGGCGAGCACCGCACGTTCGCCGGCGAGCTTGGTAGCGCCGTACACGCCCTGCGGGGCGGTCGCGTCGGCCTCGGTGTAGGGTGCACCCTTGGCGCCGTCGAAGACATAATCGGTCGAGACATGGATCAGCGGGACGCCTGCCGATGCGCATAGCGCGGAGAGGCGTGCGGGCCCCGCGTGATTTGCTCGATCCGCCGCCTCCGCATCGGTTTCCGCCGCGTCAACGGCGGTGTAGGCAGCCGCATTCACGACGAGTGCCGGTTTCGCCGCATCAAAGATCGCATCAATTGAATCGGGCCGGTCGAAATCGAAATCCGGCCGCCCGACGCGCAACACGGGCAGGGAGGCTACAGCCTCTAGCGCGACCGCGAGTTGCCCGGCGCCACCTGTGACGAGAAGCGGCCCCATCACACCCCTTCGCCATAGCGGAACCAGTCGGTTCCCAATGCAAGCGGGGAAGCGGACTGATCCTTATCCGACAGCACCACGTCCGCAGCCTTGACCGGCCAGGGCAGCCCCAGGCTCGGGTCATTCCAGATCACGGCCCGCTCAGCCGCACGGTCGTACGGCGCGGTGACTTTATAGATCACCTCGGTATCAGGCTCCAGCGTGCAGAAGCCATGCAGGAAGCCCCCGGGGATCCAGAGCTGGCACCAGTTCTCGGCGCTGAGCGTCGCCGCGGCATGCTTCCCGAATGTCGGTGACCCTTGGCGGATATCCACAGCGACGTCCCATACCGCGCCGCGTACGACGCGCACCAACTTGCCTTGGACCGCGGGTGCCACCTGGCAATGCAGACCGCGGATGGTGCCCGGCCTGACCGAGACGCTGTGATTGTCCTGCACAAACGGTCCGGGGACGCCGGCCTCCGCGAAGCGTGCGGCGCTCCAGGTTTCTGAAAAGAGGCCACGGCTGTCAGCGTAGCGCGCAGGTGTCAGCAGCTTGACCTCAGGTATAGCGAGCGCCTCGACCTTCATTCGTTCTCGCCTTCCGCCAGCTCCAGCAGGACGCGGCCCAGATCGGTTTTCCCCAGTTGCAATGCGTGCTCGCGCAGCAGGGCGGCGTCGATGAACCCCATGCGGAAAGCGACTTCCTCCGGGCAGCCCACCAGCATGCCGGTGCGCGACTGGATGGTCTGCACGAAGGTGGCGGCCTGCAGCAGGCTGTCCGGCGTGCCCGCGTCGAGCCAAGAGCAGCCCCGACTCAGCCGCTCCACATGCAGCGACCCCAGTGCGAGATAGACGCTGTTGAGGTCGGTGATCTCCAGTTCGCCGCGTGCAGATGGCTTGATGTTGGCCGCGATCTCGCTAACCCGCCTGTCGTAGAAATATAGCCCTGTGACCGCCCAGTTGGAGATCGGCGCCGCGGGCTTCTCGACGATCTCCACCGCTCGTCCCGCCTCATCGAATGAAACCACGCCATAGCGTTCGGGGTCGCGTACGCGATAGGCGAATACCGACGCACCCTCTGGGCGGTGCGCGGCGGCGCGCAGCAGCGTCGACAGATGATCGGCATGGATCAGGTTGTCGCCGAGCGCAAGCGCGCAGGCCTGACCCTCCAGCCAGTCCCGTCCGATCAGGAATGCCTGGGCGATGCCCTCGGGACGGGGTTGCTCGGCGTAGGTGAAACGGACGCCAAATCGCGAACCATCGCCCAGCAGCCGGCGGAACTGCGGCAAGTCGTCGGGTGTCGAGATCAGCAGGATGTCGCGGATGCCTGCCAGCATCAGGGTCGAAAGCGGATAGTAGACCATCGGCTTGTCGTAGACCGGCAGGAGCTGCTTCGATGCCGCCAGTGTCATCGGGTGAAGTCGCGTGCCGGATCCCCCGGCCAGAATGATACCCTTCACGCCGCATCCTTCTTGCTTGCGGTCCCCAGTCTTTGGCCGGCGTAGCGGGCCGCGCGCAGTGTCGTCCACCATTCGCGGTTGGCCAGATACCAGTCGATAGTCCGTGACATGCCGGTTTGAAAATCGTGCGCCGCTGTCCAGCCCAACGCGGCCTCGGTTCGGCTCGGGTCGATCTCGTAGCGAAAATCGTGGCCCGGCCGATCGGAAACGAAATGGATCAGCCGCTCGCGCGGGCCAGCGGGATCGGGAAGGCGCAAGTCCAACTCGCTGCAGATGGCGCGCACGACCTCGATGTTGCTGCGCGGCTGGCGGGCACCGATCGCATAAGTTGCACCCGGCGCACCCTGCCGCAGCACCTGCGTCAACGCCTCGGCGTGATCCTCGACGAACAGCCAGTCGCGCTTGTTGGATCCGTCACCGTAGACCGGGAGGGGCTTGCCCTCCAGGGCGTTGATGATAACCAGCGGTATCAACTTTTCGGGGAATTGCCAGGGCCCGTAATTGTTGACGGTGTTTGATACAAAGGCTGGCAGTCCGTAGGTGTGGAACCATGCCCGCACCAGATGATCCGACGCGGCCTTGCTCGCCGAATACGGGCTGCGCGGGTCATATGCGGTCGTCTCCGTGAAGGGCGCGTCGTCTTCGCCCAGTGCGCCGAAAACTTCGTCGGTGGAAACGTGATGAAATCGGAAGGCGGCGCGCCGGGTCGGGTCAAGGCTTTGCCAGTGTGCCCGAGCGGCCTGCAGCAGCACGAAGGTGCCTACGATGTTGCTCTGGATGAAATCGGCGGGGCCATCGATGGAGCGGTCCACATGGCTTTCTGCCGCAAGATGCATGACCACGTCCGGATCGTGGCCGGCGAAGGTGGCATTCATTGCCGCCGGATCGGCGATATCCGCGCGCACTAGCAGATGGCGTGGATGCCGGCGTGCTTCCTCTAGCGCGTCCTCGGACGCCGCGTAGGTCATCTTGTCGACGTTGACAATCAGATGGTCGGTGTGGCGCAGCATATGGCGGACTACGGCGGAGCCGATGAAGCCACAGCCCCCGGTCAACAAAACCTTCATAGGCCAATAGGTCCCGTCGTTTACCTTGTGCCAAATCCCACGGACCGCGCAGCGGTGCAATGGTTTCGCGAGTCTGCAACCGTCACACTTGCATCAGGACGGGGATCGGGGCGTCCCGCAGCGCGTCCGCGGTCACCCCGCCCATCAGCCGCTCGACCAGTCGGCCATGCCGGTAGGCGCCGATTGCCACCCCGTCGGCGCCGAGTTCGCCGGCTGCATGCAGTAACGCCTCTCCGTCGCTGCGGCCGGCCGCAGCGACCGGATGGAAGCTCCCATCAGCCGGCAGATTCGCGGCCATCCAGTCCGCTGGTGGGGCCTGGGCATGGTCACCTACGCCGATCACCGAAACGGTCCGCGCCGCCATCAGCCATGGCCGCAGCGCTGCCAGGGCCCGGCGAGTAGCCGGCACATCGCGCCAGCCGAGTGCCAGATGGTGGCCAAAAGGGCGCCCCGCGCCCGGCGGCACTACCAGGGTCGGCTTCCCGGTGTCGAACACCGCGGCGTCGAAACCGGCAAGGTCGGCCGGATGCGTGGCGGGGGAAGGGCGCGCCACAACCACCAACGCTGCAAGCGCGCCGCGCTCGCGGATGGTGGTGGCCGGAACCGCTTCGACCTCGGCCCAGGTCGCATTAGCCGGATTTGGACCGGCCTGCCATTCGTCGAAGGCAGCTCTGATCGCCGTGCTTTCGCCGGCGGAGCGCTGCCTGATCGCTTGCTCGTAGCGGCTGGTGAGCACCTCGGGGAAAACAAGGCTGCCGGCCGGGTCTAGCCGGATATGCAGCACCTCGATCCTCGGAGACGGCAGCGCGGCCGCGGCATCGGCTCCGGCCCGCAAGCAAGCTTCCACATCCTCTGTCGTGCTGAGCACCACCAGGACCGTCGGCCCCGTCATCGGCCTCGCCCTTTCACGCCCGGGCCAGCACCATGCCTGCCCAGACGGAAACCAAGCATAGAGCAACCGAGCCGACGATATAACCGCCGGCACGCAGCGCCTCGCCACCCTGCAGCAACTGCATCGTCTGCAGGCTGAACGAGGAAAATGTCGTGAAGCCCCCGCAGATCCCGACCAGCACGAAAGCGCGGGCATCCGGGGGCACCGACCAACTGCCGAACTCGCCGGTTAGCACATCGAACCACCCGATGATGAAGCTGCCGACGATGTTGACAAGCAGAGTTCCCCAGGGAAACCGCGCGCCGGTGACCTCGGTGACCGCAATGCCCAGCCAGAACCGGGCTATGCTGCCTATCGCACCGCCCGCGGCGACCCAGGCGTAGGTAGCCAGCCATGCGTAGCTTGCCAAACGTCCAATTCCCTTTCCGTCCACCGCCGACCTAACCACGGCCGTGCGGGTTGCACGCCGTTGGCCTCGATGCGCGCAACGCCATGCCGCAATGCACAGGGCACATGCCGCGCGCTCTAGCCGCCTTATCATAACGCTGCTTATTATCAGCCAGACGCAAACAAGGTCTCACCCCCATGGTGTCTGCGCGGCTCCCTCGATGAGCGACGATGATGCGCGTCGGGACGTGCTGTTCCTGCTGCACGACGTCGCACGGCTGATCCGCGTGGAGGCGGACAAGCGCGCGCGCGCCCATGGGATGACCCGGGCGCAATGGGTGATCCTGGTCCGCGTCGAACGGCAACCGGGGCTGTCGCAGAAGGAACTGGCCGAGGTTATGGAGGTTGAGCCCATCACCGTGGCCCGTCTGATCGATCGCATGGAGCGGCGCGGAATCGTCGAGCGGCGGCCCGACCCCAAGGATCGCCGCGTCTGGCGTGTCCATCTCTGCCCGTCCGCGCAGCCCCTGCTGGGTGAACTGCACCAGGCGCGGACTGCCCTGGCGCGGATGATCACCTGCGGGCTGGACCGAAACGCCATCGAGACACTCTCGGACACGCTGCTGACTATGAAGTCCACGCTGGTCCATGAACCCCGCTCGCAGCGCCGTGCCCTATCTGCCTCTGAACCGTCACAAGTCACCAACGTCGCCGACCCGGCGAGGGAGCTGGTCTGAATGTCCCAAGCCGCCACCGCGGGTGCCGCGCAGCGCGTCACTGATGTCGCGCCGTCGCGCGCGCGCGCGCGCAAACGAGTCCTGCGCCCGCTGCTGATGCTGGGCGGCATCGCCGTGGTGGTGGTTGGCGCCGGCTACTATTGGATGACTGGTGGCCGTTACGTGGATATCGATGATTCCTATGTCCAGGCCGCCAAGGAGAGTCTGTCAACCGACGTCTCGGGGATCGTTTCCCAGGTCATGGTGACGGAAGGAGCGCACGTCCAGGCCGGGCAGGTGCTGCTGCGGCTGGATCCGCGGCAATTCCAGATCGCGCTCGAGGGAGCGCGCGCCAACCTTGCCGAAACCGGGTTGATGATGGAGGCGATGAAGCAGGACTATCAGCGCATGCTGCACGATGTCGATGCCAAGTCGGCGCAGGTCCAGGCCGATCAGGCCAGCTTTGATCGCTATGCCAATCTGGTGAAATCGGGCGGTGTTACGCGGGCGGACTACGACAACGCGCGCTTCGCCCTCGCCGCCGATAAGCAGGCGGTCGAGGCCCTGCGTGTGCAGGCGCAGGTGCAACTCGCCAAGCTCGGCGGCGATCCCGACGTCGCGGTGACCGCTACGCCGCAATATCTTGCAGCCAAGGCCAAGGTGGACGAGGCGCAGCGCGAACTCGACCACACGGTGATCAAGGCGCCATTCGCCGGCACCGTGACCGAGGTGGACACGGTCCAGCCAGGCATGTACCTGGCCGCCGCGACCGCGGCGTTTGGCTTGGTTTCGTCCGATGACGTCTGGGTAGAGGCCGATCCGAAGGAAACCGAGTTGACGTACGTGAAGCCGGGCGACCCGGTCGACGTGACCGTCGATACCTATCCGGACCATGTTTGGCACGGTCGGGTCCAGAGCATCAGCCCGAACAGCGGTTCTGAATTCTCGGTCCTCCCGGCGCAGAACACCTCCGGCAACTGGGTGAAAGTGGTGCAGCGCATCCCGGTCCGCATCGCCCTGCAGGCCGGCGCCGACGACCCGCCGCTGCGTGCCGGCATGAGCGTTGAGGCCAGCATCGACACCAGGCACCATCGTACCCTGGCAGATCTTTTCTGAGGCCCGCAGCGGCGGCAGGTAGGTCGTTCCTGCCATGACGGGCCCTTCGGCGGCTTTCGAAAAGGTGCCCCACCGGGCGATCATCACCGTCTGCCTGATGATCGCCACGTTGATGCAGGCCCTCAATTCGACGATTGCTAATGTCGCGCTGCCCTACATGCAGGGCAGCCTGTCGGCGACCTATGACGAGATTACCTGGGTCCTGACCTCCTACGTTACCGCCGCTGCGATCATGACGGCGCCGGTCGGCTGGATGGCCATGCGTTTCGGCCGGAAGCGGCTGTTTCTGACTTGTCTGGTCGGCTTCACAGTTGCCTCAATGCTCTGCGGCGCTGCCCAGTCCTTGCCGCAGATGGTACTGTTCCGGCTTTTGCAGGGCGTATTCGGCGCCGCCCTGGTACCGCTCTCCCAGTCGACCATGCTCGACATCTATCCGCCGGAAATGCGCGGCTCGGCGATGGCGATCTGGGGCATGGGCGTCATGGTCGGGCCGATTCTTGGGCCGACGCTGGGCGGCTATTTGACGGAAATCTACAACTGGCGCTGGGTGTTCTACGTTAACCTGCCATTCGGTATCCTAGCCGTTGCCGGGCTGATGACCTTCATGCCGAAGACCCAGCCGACGCAGGGTATGCGGTTCGACTGGATCGGATTTTCCGTCCTGGCGATGGGCATCGGGGCGCTGCAGATGATGCTCGATCGCGGCCAGGACCAGGACTGGTTCAACTCCACGGAAATCATCGTCGAGGCGGTGCTGGCGGGGTTGGGAGTGTACCTGTTCGTCGTGCACATGTTCACCGCGCCCAAGCCATTCCTGCCGCCGGCGATCTTTAGGGACAGGAACTTCGTCGTCAGCGTGGTGTTGATGTTTGCGGTCGGCATGGTCCTGTTGGCCAGTTCGGCGCTGCTGGCGCCATGGTTGCAAAACCTCTCGAACTTCCCGGTCGAGACCGCAGGCCTCGTGCTTGCCCCGCGGGGTGTGGGTACCATGGCCGCCATGCTGATCGGCGGGCGCCTGTCCTCGCGCTACGATCCCCGGCTTTTCATCGCTCTCGGCGTGCTGCTGCTGTGCGGATCTCTGTGGTCGATGACGCATTGGACCCCCGACGTGTCGCAGGGCGCCATGGTGATCAACATCATCGTCCAGGGGTTCGGCCTCGGTTTCGTCTTCATCCCGCTGCAGGTGCTTGCCTTCGCCACCCTGACACCTGCCCTGCGCACCGACGGGACCTCGCTGCTCAGCCTTTCGCGCAATGTCGGCAGCGCCATCGGTGTGTCGGTGACGTCGGCCCTGCTGACCCGCAACTCACAGATCCTGCATGAGCAGATCGGCGGCTATGTTACGCCGTTCAACCGCATGCTGCAGCACTACAAGGCGTGGGACCCAAGCACCCATCACGGCGCCGCGGCGCTTGACCAGATCGTGCAACGCCAAGCTCAGATCATAGCCTATTTGGACGACTTCAAACTGCTGATTTTCACGTCGCTGCCGGCCCTGCTGCTGCTGCTCCTGCTGCGCCGCCCCGCCAAGACGACCGCCGCCGGGGCTCCGGCCGAGCTTCACGGGGCTATGGACTGACCGGAAACCTAGTCCGCTGCCGCGCCTACGGTGTTGACTCGCCCGCGCAATGCGTCAGCAAACAGTTCGAAGATACCGCGCGACACCGGATCAGTCTCGAAATCGTATTCAGGATGCCACTGCACGCCCACTGCGAAGCCAGGCGCGTCCACGACATGCACAGCCTCGATGGTGCTGTCGGGTGCGATCCCGTCGGCCGCCAGCCGCGGCGCCAGTTGGTCGATCCCCTGATTGTGCAGCGAGTTCACCGCTATCTCGGTGGCGCCAGCGAGTCGGTGCAGCCAGCACCCGGGCGTCAGGCGGATCGCATGAGCCTTGCCCTGACGAACCCGGGCCGAGGGCTGCATCGGCGTCGAGTGGTCGATCCGGCCAGGCAGTTCCTGCAGCCGCTGATGCAGGGTGCCTCCCAGCGCGGCGTTCAGTTCCTGAAAGCCACGGCAGATTGCCAGCACCGGCACACCCTGCGCGATCGCGCCGCGGATCAGCGGCAGCGTGACGTTGTCGCGCATCAGATCCTCGCTGGTGCCCTCCGCGTGCGGCGGCCCGCCATACAGGCTGGGATGCACATTGGAGCGGCTGCCTGTCAGGATGATACCGTCGAGCCGCATCAGGAGGGTCTCGACATCGGCTTTCTCGCCGTTCGCGGGTATCAGCACCGGCACGGCCCCAACCACAGTATCGGTCGCCCGGATGTAAGTGTCGGATGCAGCGTGCTTCGGCATCCCGAACACGCCGAACTGCATGCTGCAGCAGCTGATGCCGACCAGCGGCTTCACGGTTCCCGCAATCTTCTCACGAACGCATTATCAGGGATATTCATGGCAATATGAAGTCCAAATATCGGGTCAACCGCCGCTGTCGTGGCTTTGGAAGAAGCGCGGATCGACGAAATCGAAAAGCTTGGGGTCGAAGGCGCCACCCAACTGCGCATTGTAGAGCGTCACCCGTGTCTCCTGCCGCTGCGCGTCCGTCACGATCCACTGCTTGAGCGTCAGCGGATCGTCGCTGAACACCAGGGTCAACGTGCCGTCGCCAGGGCTTCCCGTGCGCACCAGGCTGACCAGGATCTGACCCGGTAGATGCTGCATTCCGGTCACTGTCACATTGCCCGACAGCACTACATGGTCGGACAGCAGAATGCCCAGCGGGGTCTCCCCCAGAGGGATATTTGTGGTCTGATTGAGCTGGGCGTCGTGGAAGATCAACATGCCATGGCCGGCCACCAGCAAGAGCGGCGAGGGCGGGTCGTACTGGAACCGCATCCGCCCGGGCCGCTCGAGCCAGGCCGTTCCCTGGGTCACGGCGCCGTTGGGTGCGACCTGCAGGAAGTGTGCCTTGAGCGATTTGAGGCCGTTCAGATAGGCCTCGATCCGCTTCAGGTCTGCCTGGTCCTGGGCATCAGGCTGGAAGCCCGTCACCTGAGCCTGCCCCGCGACTGACAGGGAGAGGAGGGGAACGGCCACAATAGGAACGGTCAAAAGGGACAGCACGGTTCGGCGTCGCATTCCCAGCAGATGGCGCCGGAGAGGCGGCTTTGCAAACGCGGCGCCGCGCGGGATGCCTGCGGCAGCCATGCCGGCGGCGACAAGCTCCAGGGCTCGGCAGCGGGCGGGCCTTGATTGGCCTGCTTTGCCGGGGCTATAAGCCGCCTCCCATCGGCGGGGCCATAGCTCAGTTGGGAGAGCGCCTGAATGGCATTCAGGAGGTCGTCGGTTCGATTCCGATTGGCTCCACCACGAAGTCGTTTATCTCAATGGTCGCTGATCCGCCGTCCCTAGCGATTCCTGCTTTTGGACATTCTGATCGTAGCCATCATGCGCCGACGAAAAGTGACCGCCCAGGCGGGGATTACCCGGGCGACCCATTGCGAAACGCTACGTGAAATACGCTGTTACCCTCGTCAAATCAGCCGGTGTCGGATCCGACGTCAATTTATACGGGCAGAACTGGGTGCGGATGCATCCTGGGGACGCGCGTCGGATAAATTTTCCCGAGCCCATCCAAATGGCGAGATCGGGCTTGCCGCCGCTTTTTTCCCACTCGGATCGGGCGCTGGACCCAGACGCCCGGACAACTCGCAGCCCTGTGATCTTCGTTCCCGGTTTTTCATCCGCGCCAAGAGAAGCTGGCGCTACCCTGCAGCGCAAGGGCAGGGGGCGAGGCTCATGCCGACCTACGAATTCAGGCAACCCGACGGCGCCTGCGGTGTTTATCTGCTTCCAAGCGACCGTGCCGCCGTCCGCTACGCTGCGGCGCTCACCGAGCGCGGTGTCAGCCTTGAGCTCTGGCGAGAGGGCCAACAGGTCACCCGAATCGTTGGGACGCGCGAGGACCTGCTTCCCGGCGCCTGGCTGTTCCACAATCCCAAACCCTCTGGTCGCGAGATCTGACGAGACGCCGCGCCCCGATCGGGGGCCCGCCATTTCGATGATTCGGCCGCCGCGATCTGGCCGCTACCATCCGGCGGAGGTCACCATGATCAAAATTGCGTCGTGGCTTGTTCTCATCGTCTTGCTTGCAAGCTGCTCCCCGGCCACGTCGCTGACCACGCCGCCTGGCGATCTGCTGCATCCCAAGCCGAGCGATTCGAACGGCGGGATGTAGGGGCGGGCTGGCGGCGGAGAGCATTGCCGACCGAATGGCCACTGGCAACTCGAGCGGTGCAAGCCCGCCTCTTGCCGCCGCCGCCTCCGGCTCTATCATGATGCCGCGTTCCGGCCGCGCTGCGCTGAGCGCGGCAACTTGGAGATCGGCTGATGTCACCCAGGGACGTCGTCGGCGACCACCCCGGGGGGTCGCCGAGAACCAGCGGCTATTTCTCGCCACGGGAAACGGTCGATACCTCCCCCGTTGTCGCCGACGAGGTCAAATACACCACCTGCTATATGTGCGCCTGCCGCTGCGGCATCCGCGTACACCTTAAGGACGGTCGCATCCGCTACATCGACGGCAATCCGCGCCATCCCGTCAATCGTGGCGTGCTCTGCGGCAAGGGCTCCGCCGGCATCATGCAGCAGTATTCGCCAGCCAAGCTGACCAAGCCGCTGCTGCGTGTCGGGGAGCGCGGCGCGGGTGAGTTCCGCGAAATCGAGTGGGACGAAGCGCTCTCGATCGCCACGGGCTGGCTCGACGCGATCCGCCGCAGCGATCCGAAGCGTCTTGCCTTCTTTACCGGACGCGATCAGAGCCAGTCGCTGACCGGCTGGTGGGCGGCGCAGTTCGGCACGCCGAATTTCGCGGCACATGGCGGTTTCTGCTCGGTCAACATGGCGGCGGGCGGCCTCTATTCTATTGGCGGCAGCTTCTGGGAATTCGGCGAGCCCGACTGGGACCATGCGCGATATTTCCTGATGTTCGGCGTCGCCGAGGATCACGACAGCAACCCGATCAAGCTCGGCATGGCGAAGCTGCGCGCGCGGGGGGCGAAGATCGTTTCGGTCAATCCGGCGCGAACCGGCTATTCGGCGATCGCCGATGAATGGATCGGCATCACGCCCGGCACGGACGGACTGTTCGTGCTGTCACTAGCGCATGAGCTGCTGCGGCGTGACCTGATCGATCTCGATTTCCTCGTGCAGCACACCGATGCGGCCTATCTCGTGCGGGACGCGCCGGGGACCGCGACGGACGGGCTTTTCGTGCGCGACGAATCGGGTGCCCCGCTTGCCTGGGACCGCAACGCCAAGGCGCCGGCACCGGCCGCGCGCGCCGGCATCGCGCCCGCCGTCGTCGGCCGCTTCACCCTGCCCGATGGCGGCGCAGCCGTGCCTGTCTTCGCGCGCATCGCCGAGCGCCTGCTCTCTCCCGAATATGCACCCGACGCGGTCGCCGCGCGCTGCGGCATTGCCGCGGACACCATCCGCCGCATTGCGGGAGAGATCGCCGCCGCCTCGCGCGACCATGTGGTGATCGAGCAGCCTTGGACCGACACCGCCGGCCGCCGGCATGAGCGCATGATCGGTCGCCCGGTGGCGATGCACGCGATGCGCGGCATCTCGGCCCATTCCAATGGCTTCCATACCTGCCGCGACATTCATGTACTGCAGATGCTGCTGGGCGCGGTCGATACGCCCGGTTCCTGGCGGTACAAATCCCCTTACCCACGGCCCATGCCGGTCGGCCCGGCACCCGCCGGCAAGGGGACGAAACCGATGACGCCGATCGCCGGCAATATCCTCGGATTCCCGCACGGGCCCGACGATCTGATGGTCAACGAGGCTGGCAACCCGCTCCGTCTCGACAAGTCGTTCTCCTGGGAAGCGCCGCTCGGCCTCCATGGGATGATGCACACCGTGCTCGGCAATGCGCTCGCCGGAGATCCGTATCCAATCGACACGCTGTTCATGTACATGGCCAACATGGCCTGGAACTCGTCGATGAACCCCGGCGAGGCGACGGCGGCGCTGACCGCACGCGGCGAGGACGGCGAATACCGCATCCCGCATGTCATCTACGCCGATGCCTATTTCTCCGAGACGGTCGCCTATGCCGATCTTGTGCTGCCCGACACGACCTATTTCGAACGCTGGGACTGCATCTCTATCCTGGACCGGCCGATTGGCAGCGCGCACGGTCCGGCCGACGCGATCCGCCAGCCCGTGCTGAAGCCCGACCGCGACGTGCGGCCGTTCCAGGACGTGCTGCTCGACCTCGGCGCACGGCTCGGCCTGCCCGGCCTGACCAGTGAGGACGGCAGCCCGCGCTACCGAGACTACCCCGACTACATCGTCAATCATGAGCGCAAGCCCGGCAACGGCCCGCTGGCAGGTTGGCGCGGCGCGACCGGGACCGAGGCCGGCCTCGGCGCGCCTAATCCGCACCAACTCGATGAATACCTGAACAACCAGTGCTTCTGGCGTTACGAGTTGCCGCCCGAACAGCTCTACTTCAAGCATTCAAACAAGGACTATCTCGAGACCGCCCACCGCATGGGCCTGGTCGCCGCCACCGGGCAGATCGTACTCAGCCTGTGGAGCGAGCCGTTGCAGAAGTTTCGCCTCGCCGCCGAAGGGCATGGTAAGACGCAGCCGCCGGACCGGCTGCGCGCCCGGATCCGCCGGTTCTGCGACCCCCTGCCGTCCTGGTACCCGCCCTTCGAGGACGACGACGCGGCCAATGCTGCTTTCCCGCTGCACGCGATTACACAGCGGCCAATGCAGATGTACCATTCCTGGCACTCGCAGAATGCCTGGCTCCGGCAGATCATCGCGTCCAACCGGCTTTACATGCACCGCGAAACGGCCGCACGCCTCGGGGTCGGCGAGGATGGCTGGGTATGGGTCAGCAGCCGCGCCGGGCGGCTCAAATGCCAGGTCCGGCTGGTCGATGGGGTCAATGCGGACACGGTCTGGACTTGGAACGCGATCGGCAAGCGGCGCGGCGCGTGGAATCTCTCCGAGGATGCTCCGGAGGCGAAACGCGGCTTCCTCCTCAATCACGTCCTCTCGGTGGAGCTGCCGCGTGACGGCGACCGCCGCGTCGCCAACGCGGATCCGGTGACCGGCCAGGCCGCTTGGTTCGATGCCCGCGTGCGGATCGAGCCCGCCGAGCCTGAGGCCGATGCCGTCGTGCCGCGGCCTGAGGCGCTGCCGCCGGAACCCTTCCTGCCGCGCCCGCCCACCATTCTCCGTTTCGACGCAGGGACCGCCGGATGACCGCAATCCCCCCCGCGGGCCCGAAGAAGCTCGGCCTCGTCATCGATCTCGACACCTGCGTCGGCTGCCATGCCTGCGCCGTGAACTGCAAGGAATGGAATGCGTCCGGCCATTCCGGCCCGCTGTCGGATTTCGAGCCCTATCAGGCAAAGCCGGATGGCGTCTGGTTCAACCGCATCCACAGCTATGAGGCAGGCGAAGGCGAGACGGGCCGCACGGTCCACTTTCCCCGCTCCTGCCTGCACTGCGAGGAGCCGGCCTGCGTCACCGTCTGCCCGACCGGTGCCAGCTATAAGCGTGCCGAGGACGGCATCGTTCTGGTCAACGCGGAGATCTGCATCGGCTGCAAGCTTTGCTCCTGGGCCTGCCCATACGGCGCGCGCGAGTTCGACGAGGACGAGGGAGTCATGAAGAAATGCACCCTCTGCGTCGACCGTATCTACAATGACAATCTGGCCGAGCCGGACCGCGTGCCCGCATGCGTCGCGACCTGCCCGTCCAGGGCGCGCCATTTCGGCGATCTCGGCGATCCCGACAGCGCAGTGTCGCACCTCGTTGCCGAGCGCGGCGGCATGGAGCTTATGCCGGAACTCGGCTACCGGCCGGTCAACCGCTATCTGCCGCCACGCCGCAAGCCGGCCGCCGTGACACAGGCCGCGGCCGACACGGCACCCGCCGTCGGCGGTATCGGCAATGCGCTGCTACGCTGGGTAGACCGGGCGCTGACGCGATGAACCCAGCCCTTTCGGTAATCTTCTTCACCACTGCCTCGGGCGCCGGATACGGCGTGCTCACCCTCGCCGCCCTGCTCACCCCGCTCGACCTGCTGCCGCAGGGGCGCTGGTTCGGCCTCGCCGCGATCGGCCTCGCGCTCGTGCTCATCAGCGCCGGGCTGCTGTCCTCGACGCTCCATCTCGGCCACCCGGAACGCGCTTGGCGCGCACTCTCGCAATGGCGCACGTCCTGGCTGTCGCGCGAGGGGCTCGTCTCGCTTCTCACCTACATTCCAGCCGGCCTCTATATCCTGTTCTGGCTGATCGCGGGTGTGCCAGGGCCCGCGATTACCCTGCTCGGCCTGCTCGCCGCAGTCGGTGCGGTCGCCACCGTCGCCTGCACTGCCATGATCTACGCCTCCCTGAAGCCGATCCGGCAATGGCGCGACGACTGGACGCTGCCCTGTTACCTGATCTTCTCGCTGTTCAGCGGCGGCGCACTTCTTGCCGCGATTGCTAGCTTCTGGCGCCCCGGCGGCGCGACCACCGCGCTCGCCGTCGTGCTCGGCCTGCTAGCGGTGGCCGCGAAGCTCCTTTACTGGCGGTCGATCGATACCAAGCCTGTATTGTCCACGCGGGAGAGTGCGACCGGGCTGGGCCGCATCGGCAAAGTCCGCCCGCTCGACCCGCCGCACACCGAGGAGAACTACCTGCTGCGTGAAATGGGGTATCGGATCGCACGCAGGCATGCGTCCCGCCTGCGCGCCATCGCGCTTGCGGCCGGCTTTGTGATCCCGATCGTCCTGCTGCTCGCCACCCTTGCCCTGCCGCCGCCGATCCGACAGGTGACGACGGTGCTCGCGGCGCTGCTCGCGCTTGCCGGCCTGCTCGTGGAACGCTGGCTGTTCTTCGCCGAGGCGACCCACACGGTGATGCTGTATTACGGCTAAAACCCACTGGAAGGGCCCCGCGCTCCTGCGATCCGGCCGTCAGCTACCCGCGGTCATTCTGACTGATCTCGCCCCGCCGCGCGCCGCCTCGCGGAATGCGGCGCGTCTCGTCCGGTTCAACGCAGGTTAACTTCTCGTTGCGACAATCCACTCCTGCGGTCCCGCCTCCGGCACGGCGCCGCGGGAGGGAGCACGCGACCGGCCGATGGCCATTACCGAACAAACGTAAGCGTCCGGTCTCCGGCGTGTAGCGGCGCATGCGGCATGCGGTGATCTTGCTGATCTCTGGAGCCTCCTTCTGGACTCCAGAAGGAGGTGGATTTGGCCGAAGTCGATATCCTCGGGCCGTCGGATCGGCGGCGTATCTGGAGCGCCGAGGAGAAGGCGGCATTGCTGGCTGAGGTCGATGCCGAGGGGGGCAAGGTGCGGCTGGTGGCGCGGCGGCACGGGATATCGGAGAGCCTGCTCTACAATTGGCGGTCGGCGCGCAAGGCGGCCGCGTTGGCGATGGGAGCGACGGAGACCGTCCAGTTCATCCCGATCGGCCTGATCGAGGGGCCGTCGGCGGCGGTGACGCCGGATCCGGAGCCGGTGCAGCAGCCCGCTGCCGCGGCATGCAAATCCGGATCGATCGAGATAGTGCTGCCGAACGGCGTTCGGGTCAGCGTGGATGCCTTCGTCAGTGAGAAGGCGCTGTCCCGGGTATTGCGTGCGATGAAGGGCGCCACGTGATCAGCCTGGCGCCCGGCACGAAGGTGTTTCTCGCGTGTCGTCCTGTCGACCTGCGCAACGGGTTCGATGGCCTGGCGGCCAAGGCCCAGCAGATGATCGGCGCTGATCCCTTCAGCGGACATCTGTTCATCTTCCGCGGCAAACGCGGTGATTATTTCAAGGGTCTCTACTGGGACGGCAGCGGTCTGTGGCTGATTGCAAAGCGTCTTGAGAAGGGCCGCTTCGTCTCCTATGGCCTTTGTCAACGGTTTTAAACGTGCGACATCGATCGCCCGTCCCGGGGCGGCAATACACCGGATGAACACGATCCGCACAGGTGAGGACGCCGGATAGAATTGACGGTCGCTCAGACTCCTATGCGGGGATTGGTTACCCCATGATGACGGTGCGTCGGAGGGCTGCCTCGCTCTGGCCACGGACATGGGCAGGAGTTGCCTGTCCAACACGAATTCGAGGATCCCCTCTACCGCGCCGGCGTCCTCGCTGGTGCGGAACGTGAAGATGTTCGACCACTCAGCAGCCGAGCGGGATTCGATGTCCGATCGACCAGACGAAGCAGAGCAGTTCGCGCGCGACAGCGGCTGTTGCTACCACGGAGCGTTTTCCACGGGTGGTCAGCTTCTTGTAGGTCTTGTGAAGACGCAGTTGGGCCTTCCAGGCGATGTCAACGATCTCTTGTGGAGCTGCTGGTCGGTGCTGCTTCATCCACTGTCCGACCTTGGGTGTCGTCCTGTAATTCCAGGCGGCCTCGCACAGCACTGTGCGCGCGAGTGAACTACCGGCTTTGGTAATTCCTCTGGGCCGGATAGTGCTGCCACTGCTGTGTTCCCCCGGTGCCAGCCCAAAATAGGCTACAAGTTGGCGCGGATGGGCAAACCGCGCGAAGTCGCCGACCTCGGCGATGATCGTCGCGGCAACTACCGCCCCAACGCCTTTCAGCGCCTGCAGGGCAGTCATTAGCTTCGACCAGGGCGAATTTTCCAGAACCTGCGAGATCTGCTTCTCGAGCTCGACTTTGCGGCGCTCCTCGTACTCGAGCGCGTTCAGGTAGGTCTGGAACGCGATCTGCTGGGCAGGATGGCCGAATTGCCGGTTGCAGAGCCACATCCGATGGCGGTAGCTCCAGGACTTGCCCTCAAACCGAAGGTCGCAGCGCAGCAGGAAGGCCTGGATGCGGATGCGCGCACGTCTGACGTCTTGGCAAGCAGCATGACGCGCCCGAACCAAGTCTCTAAGTGCCTCGTGCAATGTGTCGGGCACCCAGATGTAGGTGAGTTCGCCAGCACGATGAAGCCGTGCCAGCGCGATCGCGTCTCGTCGGTCGTTCTTGATCCTGTCCCCGGGCTTCTGCGGTGTTAGTGAAGGTGCGCAGATGCGGCACGTAAAGCCCAGTGCAGCGAGCTGGCGCTGCACGCTGTAGCCGCAGCTACCGGCTTCGTAGACGAATTCGCATTCGCCGTGCTGACGGGCGATGCGGCGCGCAAGTTTCCCGATTGCCGTCGGCGAATTTTCAATCGTTCCAACAAACCTGACCTCGCTCTGGCGCCCGGCGTCAGCCACCGCGATGGATATGGTTGCTTTGTGCACGTCAAGGCCGACGAAAGCGTGGACCTCACTCATGACGATACCTCCCTGACTAGACCGGATCCCTTCCGGTCGCCTGCAGCATGCCGCCACAGGGTCAGCCAAGGCCATGTCATCTGGCCGCCGATTGTCGATGGCGCGATAACACTCACGCCGGCGCAGTTCTCGATACTGATCGAGGCAATGGATTGGCGGCGCACCATAGCACCGCCGCCGCCGGCCCAGCCAATGCTGGTCTGACAGGACACCGATTCCCCCTCGATTCTGGTTCGGCGCATTTGGTCTTGGTACAGTTGGCCATGTCGCTCGCCACGGCTGAACTGCCTACCGATCCCGACGCCCTCCGCGCCTTCGCGCGGGCTTGCCAGGGCGAACTGAGGGCCGCGCAGATGGCCGTGCAGGTGAAGGCGCTGGAGATCGAGAAGCTCCGCTTTCAGATCGCCAAGCTGCGCCGGATGCAGTTCGGCCGGTCGTCGGAGCGGATCACGCGCCAGATCGAGCAACTGGAGCTGCAACTGGAGGAGCTGGAGACCGGCGAGGCCGAGGATATCGCCCGTGCGGAAGCCAGCGAACCCGCGGTCCCGATCCCGGTGCGGGCGAAACCGAAACGCAAACCGCTGCCCGATCACCTGCCCCGGCAGGAGGTCGTGCATCGGCCCGCCGGTGACGGTGCGTGCATCTGTCCCGCCTGTGGCGGCGGCATGGGGCAGCTCGGGGAGGACGTGACCGAGGTGCTGGACTACGTGCCCGGGCACTTCCAGGTGATCCGCCACGTTCGGCCAAAATTTGCCTGCCGCGCATGCGATGCCATCACCCAGGCGCCCGCTCCGGCCATGCCGACGCCGCGCGGCCGCGCCACGCCCGCCATGCTGGCCCATCTGCTGGTCGCGAAATACTGCGATCACCTGCCGCTTTATCGGCAGTGCGACATCTACGCCCGGGAGGGTCTGGAACTCGATCGCTCGACACTGTGCGACTGGGTCGGACAGGCTGCCTGGTTGCTGGACCCGATCGTGGCCGCCGTTCGCGCGCATGTCTTCGCCGCCGAGAAGATCCATGGCGACGACACGACGGTGCCTGTGCTGGCACCCGGCCTCGGCCGCACCAAGACCGGGCGGCTCTGGGTCTATGTGCGCGACGATCGACCGTATTGTGGGGGCACCCCGCCGGCGGCCGCCTACTTCTACAGCCCCGATCGCGGCGGCGCGCACCCTGCGGCCCATATGGCGACCTTCACCGGCCTGCTGCAGGCGGACGGCTACGCGGGGTTCGAGAAGCTCTATGGTCCAGCCCGCACCAAACCCGGTCCGATCACCGAGGTGGCGTGCTGGGCGCACACCCGCCGCGGCTTCTTCGACGAGTGGGAGCACCACAAATCCCCAACCGCCAAGCAGGCGCTGGATCGCATCGCCGCCATCTATGCCGTCGAGGCGCGTGCCGCCTTTGCCCCTCTGTCCGAGCGCGTGGAACTGCGGCGCGAGGCAGCACCCCTGCTTGATGCCTTCTTCGACTGGGCCGACGCGACAGTCACCAAGCTGTCGGCGAAGTCGACGCTGGCGGACGCATTCCGCTATGCCATCAACCGCCGCGAGGCTCTGTCCAGGTTCATCGCCGACGGGCGGCTGGAGATGGACAACAACATTGCCGAGAACGCCATGCGCTGCATCGCCGTGGGCAGGAAGAATTATCTCTTCGCAGGTTCGGACGCAGGCGGCGACAGGGCCGCATCCATCTATACCCTCGTCCAGACGGCGAAGCTCAATGGTGTGAACCCAGAGGCATACCTCCGCGACACTCTGACCAAGATTGCCGAGGGACATCCCATCAATCGGGTCGATGATCTGATGCCGTGGAAAGCCGTGACACCAACTTGAGGCTACGGGGAGGCCGGACGCTTACGAACAAACCAGCGCCTTCGTCGATGCTGCGGCAACCACGATCGACGTCTCGCAGATCTTCACCGTCACCGAGTTCGAGCAGCAACCCGACGTACCTGGTGCTCACCGCACTCGACCGCGACGAATACACAGCGGGCGCGAGCGGCGCGACGGGAAGTCTCACCGGCAACCGCCATACCGCGACCTTCGCCAGCCTGGGCGGCGACGGCCGAGGCGTCGGTATCGTCTTCACATACCAGCCCTCGACCGGTCTATATTACAACAGCACGTACGGTTACCTGAACCAACTCGTGTACACCAGCTCGTCCAGCCTGGACGACGTCACCAGCCTGTCGCTGTTCGGCACCAGCAGTCTGAGCCTCGCCGATGCCTATGCCGGCGACGCCTACGATCTCATGCAGGTCGATGCTGCCGGCTATCTGGGCAGCGCCACAATCGTCACAGAACCAAGCTTCGCCGCCACGGTGCCGGCTCAGGCCACGCCCGATTCGATCGCCGCCGTCGCCGACAGCTTTGTCGGCAAGGCCTGGAACATGGACGGGTGCTGGGTCCTGGCCAGCACCATTGCCGCCGAGGCCGGAGCGTCCCTGCCGGTGCAGAGCACGCTGATCGGGCTTGATGGCCAGCCCAACGGGGAATGGATCGTCGCGTTCGACGGACCGGCCGGGCAGACCGGCAACTGGCAGTCCATGCTTACGGCCGGGGAAATCGTGGTGATTGGCACGCCCGGCGGCGGCGGGCACATCACGACGGTGGTCTCTGGCTCCGGCAGTACTGCGATGTTGGTGGACAACATCACCTACGTGAACGGGCTGGGCCAGGTGGTGAACGGAGCCGGCGACGGCTCCCCCAACGACGTCATTATCGCTCCACCGCATCTGGCCTCGCAGGAATGGGCGGGCGTGCAGGCCTCCTCGGTGGTGATTTACGAACTCGATACGCCGATCGTCACAACCACCGTGGCGTCCGACTCGCTCGCCTGCGACGCCTCGCAGGGCCTCGGACCACTGTTCGCCGTGGCCGATCCGGCGAACAAGCCGATCACCGAATGGCAGGTCTACGACACCGCCGTCAGCGACCAACTATTGTACGACGACACCGCATCATCCGACCATGCGGCGGGCTCGGCGCTTACGGTCGGCTCGCTCGGCGCCGTCTTCCTGCTCGCCGGCAGCAAGGCCACCACCGATACATTGGACGTGCGCGCCTACAACAGCAGCTATTGGGGGGACTGGCAGACGCTAACGGTCAACATCGCCGCCACCCCCCCAAGCCTGCCGCCGGGTCCGACCCCGCCCCCCACCCCGCCCCCCACCCCGGCACCGGCCGCGCCTATCCTCCAGTCGCAAACGCAGGGCCAGACCTGGCTCGGCGGCAGGACCGTCCCACTGACCATTCCCGTCGGCACCTTTGTCGATCCGCAGAGCGAGACCCTTACCTACAGCGCCGCGCTGTCGAACGGGCAGCAGCTGCCGGGCTGGCTCAGCTTTAATCCTGTGACCGACACGTTTGGCGGGACTGCCCCCACGACCGCGCAGACCCTGCGCATCACCGTGACCGCCCACGATACCAGCGGGCTAGAAGCGACCGACACGTTCTCGGCAACCGTCATCGGCACGCCGACGCTCACCGCGCAGACGGCCAACCAGAGCTGGTTCGAGGGTAGAGCTGTCTCGCTCACCCTGCCTGCCGGTACTTTCACCGATCCACAGGGTCAGACGCTGGCCTACACCGCGACGCTCGCGGGCGGACAGCCGTTGCCAGGCTGGCTGTCCTTCAATGCCGTGACGCGAACCTTCAGCGGCACGGCGCCGGCCTCCACGCAATCGCTCGCCATCAAGGTAACCGCGACCGATACCAGCGGTCTCTCCGCATCAGAGAGCTTCACCGCGACCGTCCAGCCCGCGCTCGTGCTGGCCGAGCCGACCCCGAACCAGACCTGGACCGATGGCCAGACCGTCGCGTTCACGTTGCCCGTCGGTACGTTCGCCGATGCGCCGGGCCAGCGCATGACCTTTGCCGCCCACCAGACGAGCGGACCCAGCGTGACATCCTGGCTTCATTTCAATGTGACGCCCGACATGCTGTACGGCACGGTCCCCGCCGGAGCAACCGGGACGGTCGGGCTCGAGGTCATCGCGACGGACAGCCTTCGCATGACAGCCATCGACGCCTTCACCGTTACCCTGGCGGCCGCAGTGGGGCATGCCGTGGGGCATGAAGTAACCGGCAACACGCACGGCGCGGTCGGCGGCGCTATCCTGCCCACCGCGACGCCGGGCGTTGCCTGGTTTCCGCTGCAGGCCTGAACACCGCATCGCGTTCCGTCCGGACCTGCCGGCGTCGCTACTTACGACGCGCCGCTACCGGTCTTGACCGCATTGGTTAACAGCTTGGGCCGACAGGCCATCATGATCCGGCAACATCGTAGCCACGTCGTTGCGCCGCCGGATGATCGCACCACCCTATTAGCGTCGACCATCACAGACAACTACGTATTCAGACGTAATTTTCCGCCAATTAGTTTTGGAAAATCCCATTGCGACTGTGATCCGTTCCGGATCGGTAGGTCATGAAAAAAATGTCAGTTGGGATGAATTCCAGGGCTTAACTTAACCAACCGGTAAGCGGTGCTACCCATTCTCGGTTGCGACGGCGTTCGCTTCGCGCCGGCCGTCCTGACCCAGTCGATATCGCCCGACAGGCCCCCTTCGCCGAGGAAAAATTCCATGGTCGTCCATCCCATTGCGCCACCGACGGCATTGCGCAGGCCCATGCGTCCACGGCTCGGGCGTGCCGTCCTGCGTGTCGGCCTAACCGGCTTGATCCTGCTGACCGGGTCCGCCCGTTTCGCGCCATCGCGGGCGAACAACTATGGCGAGAGCGGTGGCTGGCAGTTCGAGACCCCAGAGGATCAGGCAAATCTCGCGGTTGTCCAAGATATGATCCAGAAGAAACAATCAGGCTATTACAGCCCGCCCTCGTACACCACCAACTACTACACCACCAACAACTCGACCACGAGCAGTACGAGCATCGGGCATCAAACGAACTGCACTGTGTCGGCCAGCGCGGTCGGCAACAGCGGCAGCGCGTCGGCGCTCGCAAGCTCGCCCTCGACCTCGGGTGCTGCTGCCACCTCGCTCGCCAACAGCACCACCAACACCAGCCAGCCCGGCGTCGGTACGTCCACGCTCTCCGGCAGCCAGAGCAATTCGGGGATGCTCGGCTCCACCGTCAATGGCTCCACCAACGTGACCGCCGGCGGTTCCAACTATCAGGCGCTGAACTCAACTCAGAGCAATACCGCCACACAGACCGCGACCATCAAGGGCAGCACGGCCTGCGCCTATGGCGCGTTGAACTGACCGGCACCCAGGATCGCATCCCGGTGGTCATCTTCAAAATGAAGGAGAAGGTCGTTGCATCGTTCACTGAAGGTTGCCGTCGCGTTCGCGCTGTTGGGATTGCCGGGCTGCGCGCGCATCGCGTTGCAGCAGGCTTCGCCGGGTGAGGCGCCCGTCGTGATGGGCCCCCAGGTCCGTTCCAACCGCACGCCGATGGAAGGCGCCTTCGCCTGCCTCGCCGACAAGCTGGTCGAGGATAACAAGCCACGCCTGACGGTCGCCGTCGGCGACGTCCGCGATTATACCGGCAAATACGACATCAACGAAGGCAATGCGATCTCGCAAGGCGGCGCGCTGATGGTCTATTCGGCACTCGGCAAGCTCGGATCGACCGTGCAGATCGCCGAGCGTTTCGACACGCATATCGGTGAAATGGAGCTCGGCTATATAGACCGCCGGCAGCTCGGCGACGGCTTTATCCATGCCCTCGATGCGGCCGGCCAGAAGGTGGTTCCGTGGCTGCCCTATTTCGGAGGCAGCATCATGAAGTCCGACTACTACATCGTCGGCGGCATCACCGAGCTCAACTACGACATCCAGTCGGGCGGCGGGCTGTTCCAGATCAATCAGCTCGGTCCCAAGGCGCGCGTATATACCGAAAGCATCGCGGTCGATCTGCGCATCGTCAATTCCCGCAACCTGACCGTCATGAAGACGGTCAGCTTCGAAAAGCAGCTCACCGGCTATGAAGTCGGTTTCAACATCTTCCGCTTCTTCGGTAGCAGCCTCTACGACGTCGATATCGGTAGCAAGGGACAGGAAGCGGCGCAGCTTGGCGTCCGCACGGCACTCGAGGAAGCGACGCTGGTGCTGATGGGCGCAGTCGAGAGTGTGCCCGCGCAGCCCTGCATCGACGGCCTCGCCTACGCCATCCCCGCCAAGTCGGCCGCCGATCTCAGGATGCATCACGATGCCAGTGGCCCGGTCGTGCCCGCCACGCCACCGCTAACTGCGGTCGCCCCCGCCGTGCCCGGCGCCCAGGCGGTTGGCACGCCGCAGAACACCGGCGATGCCGATGGACGGCAGCGCGGCTTCTCCGTGGCATTCGACTTCGGCTCGTCGGAACTGCCTGGCGCCAGCCTCACCAACATGGACCGCATCGCGGCACTTTCGGTTAAGGGGCCGGTGCCCATCACTCTGCTGGCGCGCGATACCGAAAATTGGGACCCAGGCAAGCGCGATCGGCTGATCGCCGCGCGCATCGACGCGGTCAGCCGCGCGCTCGCACAGCGTGGCGTGCCGTCCAGCGCTATCGTGGTCGATTGGCGGCCGGCGCCGAGCGACACGGGCATCGTCCGCGACGGTGCGGGATTCCAGCAGATCGCGAGGCTGCATGTTCAACGTTGACCAACATCGCACCCGGCAAGGTCCGATGACCATAAGAGCGGAGGCGTCGGTCATGACCATCCCAGCCTGATTGACGCCGGCGGCGCGTGGCGCCGCCGTAAGACGAGCCTTCCGACGGTCAAACCAGTGACACGTGCGCCCCGGCCGACCGGCTGGCGGCGAAGCGGCAAAATGCCGCCATAGGAATTACGGAATTTCGTGCTGCGCGCATGCGTGTCGCTTCAGAACCAACGGGGTCCCTTCCAATGATCAACGCCGCCAACCGAAACTCTGTCCCCTACCGCGGTCTCGCCGTGAGCCGGCGCCGGGCGTGGCTGCTCGGTACGGCCAGCGCGCTGGTGCTGGCTGTCACCGCGCCGGCACGGGCGATCGTGTATCCGCCTTATCCCGAGGCCTACAACGACGTTACCAACGGGCCGACCGTCACGGGCTACACGACCAGCCTGCTCAACCCGGTCAACATTGGCCCGCTGACCCTATCCGCCTCGGTCATCGACGGCGTAATCGGCACCTCGACATCGGGCGGCGGAACACCGACCGCGACGGCAACGATCACCGCCAACAGCATCACTGCCGCAGTCGGCGGCAATCAGCTGACCAATACGCTTTCGATGACCGTGCTGCCTCTGCCGAACGCGCCGGCCCCCAGCCCGGATGGCGTGACCATGCTGGGTGAGTCGGACAACACCGGCTTGGTTGCGACCAGCCTGATCGCCAACAACTATCTGGCCCAGCAACTCACCGCCAGCGCGGCCACCTCCGCAACGGTTTCCGACAACATCATGTCGGCGGCCACAACGCTGAACAACGCCACAACGACCCTGCAGGGCCAAGTTCCGGTCAATTACACCGCACCGGCCTATGATCCGACCTACGGGTCGTCGGCTTACTCGACGACCAACAGCCCGCCCTATTACTACCAGTCGATCGGTAGCGTGCTGGATACCAACGTCCAGCAGAACACCACCAGCGGCGAGCTTGCCGGGTCTGGCGCCATGGTAACCGAGAGCTATCTCGGCGAGGAGATCACCGGCGTGGCTGAAGTCGCAGACACGCTGTCAGGCAGCCCAGCGGTCACCGACAACAGCCTGACCGCCGCCTTCACCGGTAACAATGCGGCCAATGCGCTCACGCTGCAGGCAGGGGACGCGCCGACCTTCTACGGCAGCGCCACGCTAACCAACGCGCAGTTTAACGGCTACGACAGCGGCACGTCCGGCAATCCATCGGCGATCGTCAAATACTCTTATCTCGGAATGATTGTGCTGCCTGGAAGCGACGGCACTATCGCACTGACCGGTGCCGCCTCGGTGACCGGCAACGCCATCACGGCGACGGCGATCGGCAATGAGGCCGCCGGCCTGTCGGGCAGCAATCCGACCGGCAACATCCTGACGCTGTCCGGCGGTATCGGGTTGTCGGGCATCGGCACCAGCCAGCAGTCCGACTCCTACCTCGTCGGCGGCGAGCCCGGCACCTACGTGACCGGTGACGTACTGGTCAACAACACTCAGGTTAACTACGAGGCACCGCTTGATTCCGAAGTGAAGGATGCGGCGGCCCTGGCGGTCATCGAAGCCGTTACCGGCGGGTCCGTGGCGGTTTCCGACAACGCGATCGCTGCGAAGAGCATCGGCAACGAGGCCTACAACGCGCTGCTCGCCCCCGGCCTCGGCAGCGATGCGAGCGGAGCGCCGATTGTCGGCACGCTCGCCTCGAACAGCCTGCAGGTCAACATGTCGAGCCCGGTCACCGCGACCGTCGAGCTCGCAGGAAGCGCCATCGGCACGGGGCCAGCGACCGGCGCGTCGCTCACCGCCAATGGCAATACCGTGACCGCGTCGGCCACCGGCAACTCGGTTGCCAACAGCGTGGATCTGAACACGACTTCGCTGCAGAGCTACAACGGCGTCGGGGCCAGCGCCTATGGCGAGCGCAATCCCTTCGTCTATGACAGCCAGACCTACACTGACGACTTCGAGAGCTATGCTGACGTGATGCTGACCAGCTTGCAGCAGAACGACGCCGCCAGCCCGGTCACCGCGACCAACGAACTCGGCCTCGTCGGCATCGCCGCCGGCGTCGGCAGCGGGATCAACGACTCGACCCTCACCGTGACCGGCACCGCGACCGCGGCTCTGGCCGAGGGCAACGCCGCCAGCAATGCGCTGGTCCTGACCGCCGCCAATGTTAGCACGTCGGCTGCCCTGACCGCCGCGCAGAGCAGCTACGGCACCGTCACCGCGACGCTCATCGACGCGGTGACCGGCGTTGTGGCCGGCGCCGGAGCGGAGACAGACAGCATCATGACCCTGAACGGAAACCTCGAGCGTGCCATCGCTACCGGCAACGATGCGGCCAGCACGGTCAGCGTCAGCGCTCCCATCGTTACCGTCGCGAACTCTGGCGGCCCGGCGTCGGTATTCTACGTGACACCCGGTCAGGCTTTCCCGGTTTCCTCCGACCTGGTGGGCGACGATGAACTCTTCGCCGGCTTCATCGCCTACAACGACCAGGCGACCACCGCATCCATCACCGCCACTGTCGAGTCGACGATCCCCGGCATGCTGCTCGGCACCAACGGCGCGCTGGTCGGAACCTCGGCCGACAACAGCGCGAACGCCATAGCGGCAGCAGCGCGCGGCAACGATGCGACCACGCAGCTCACGCTCGCGCCGACCGGGAGCCTTAGCCTCTACAACGGCAACAACGCCAATCCCCTCGACACCACCTACTCGCCATTCGCCGTCGTCGCCAACGTCCAACAACTGACAGACGGCACCAATGTCGGCGCAGTCATGACCGGCGGCGTTGCTCCCTCGATCTTCACGGATATCCTGACGGGTGGGCTCAGCGGTGCGACGGTGACTATGACAGCCAATCAGTTCCAGGCCCTGGCCGAAGGCGACGACGCTACCAATGCCCTGACGCTCTCGAACGCCGGGACCGTGACCGAACCGGCGCTGTCGCAGCCGGCCAACCTGATCGTCCTGCCGTACGCCAACGCCTCGCCACCGTACACGACAGTGACGGCGGACAATGCCTTCGTAGTGCACAACCTGCAATACGCCGGCGACGGCACCATCACCGCGGCACAGGACGGCACGGGCGTCGAGGCCGCAATCACCGGCGTGGTGTCGGACAGTAGCGTGCAGGTCGGCGGTGTGACCGCGCCGCTTGGCAACATCGTCGCGTCGACGGCGGCTGCCAACACGGCCGCCAACACGCTCACCCTGAATGCCGCCAACCTGTCGGCCTCCGCTGGTCTGCTCAACTATCAGGTCGGCAACAGCGGGGTCGGCGCAACGCTCGGTGAGCCTGGCACGGTACCGTCCCCGGACACTCCGGCGGCCTTCGGCACCCCCTCCTTCGTCATCGCGCTCGACGGCAACGTCACCGATTCGGTGCTGGCCGTCTCGAGCAACCAGGTGACGGCGGCATCGACGGCAAATGCGGCGACCAACACCGTGTCCTCGACCGCGGCGATCTCCTCGAGCTCTCTCGCCTTCACCAACATGCCGATCCAAACCTTCACCGGGCCGGGCGCTTTCACCGATCCGACCTACGGCGCGGTCGTGTTCGCCGACATCGGACTGTTCAACGACCAAGCCATCGGCGGCGATGGGGTGTCCACTGCAACCGCCAATGGCTCGTTCGGGATCAGCAACGCGGCCGCCACGCCGACCTATACCGGCTCGACGCTGACGATCAACGGCAATACGCAGCAGGCCAATGCGCTCGGCAACGAAGCTACCAACAGCCTGACGCTCTCGCCGGGCCTCACCGTGACCGCTGCGCCACCCCAGACCGCGGCGCTGCTGTCGCTGCAGACCGTCGACAGCGCGGCGGGCACACCGGTGACGGCGTCTTCCAACATGCTGGTCACCGCGCCGCTCGCACTGTCCGGCTCGACGCTGGCGATCTCGGGCAACCGCAACACCACGAGTGCCATCGCCAACGACGTGACGAACTCACTCAGCGTCGATGGCACCGCCAGCCTGCCCGGGATTAACCCCGCTCAGATCGGGTACGCACAGGCGCTCTACGAGCAGCCATCGATGTATGCCTACGCCGACTACGCGCTGATCAATGGGCAGATCGTCACCGGCGGTTCCGTCCAGAGCACGGCGACAACCACGATCGTCAACAGCGACCTCTACGCCGATCCGTCTGCAATCTCCAATACCAGCGTGACGGTGGACGGCAATGCCACGCTCGCCCAGGCGCTGGCGAACCGCGCCAGCAATACGCTGACCATCACCACGCCCGGAACCTCGGGCGTGGAAGGGGCCGTCGTGAACAACCAGAACAGTGCAGCTAGCGTCACGGCAACGGCGACGATCGAGATGGTGCTGGGGCTGGGGCAGTCGCCCGCGGCGACGATCGGCTCCGCCAGCACGAATGCGACCTATGCCGTCACCAACAACACCACACAGGCGCTGGCGACCGGCAACCAGGCCAGCAACGCGCTGAACGTCTCGGCCGGCGCCTACGGCAGCACCGGGATAACTCCAGGCAGCAACGTCAATACCGGCGGCAATCCGCAAACCAGCGCCACCTTCACCGTGCTGAACACACAGAATAACACTGCGTCGGTAACCGCCGCGGTGTACGGAACGTCACCGCCGCTGCTGCTGGACGGCATCATCTCGACCGGATCCGGCCAGGGCGGCTACGGCGTGGCGCTGAATACCGCTAGTGGCGCTGGCAACGTCGTCAATGTCTCCGGCAACACTGTGACCAGTCAGGCTATCGGCAATCGTGCGGACAATGCATTGACCCTGGTGGCGCTGAACGTGGGGGCGGCCTCGGCCTCGATTAACAGCGTGCAGCACAACAGCGCGTCGATCACCGCCAGCGTCAACAACGTAACCGTCGGCTATGCCACGACGCAGGGCACGGTCGGTCGCGTTGGCAACAACCAGCTCGCAGCCGCCGCCTACGGCAACGTCGTGACCAACGCCATCACCAGCCGCTGACCCAATCGCGGTCCGGGCCATCCCCCCGGACCGCCTGGCGCAAGCGGAGATGTCCGCCTGCAAAGTAGATCAAAAGGAGAAACGAAGATGCAAGGTGCCACAGCCCTCTTGCTATCCGCCATCAACCTGACCATGCTCGCCGGGCCAGCCGTGGCGTCGGACTCGCAAGGAGGCTTCGCCCTGCACGGCATCGGTGCGCAGACCTGCCAGCAGATGCTGCGGGAGATGCGTCCGCAGTCAGCAGGCATGCCAGCCGCCGCGCCGGCTTTCGACGCCCCTGCTCACGTTCTCCCCGCCGCGCCTGGCGCCCCCGTGGCGACCGCCGCCGGCGTGCCGGGGCCCCATGTCGCAACCGCAGCCGGCACCGCTGCGCCCACGAGCCCGGCCGCTCCGGCACCATCGCCGGATGCCGGTCCGTTCGGCCTGTCCGCCACAATGCGGCCGATCCTCACGTCATGGATCCTTGGCTACCTCACTGCGTCCGACCGGTTGGTGAAGGACACGTTCGACGCGACACCGGTGATGTCGCCCGAGGCGCTGACCGCCATGATCATCGGGGTCTGCCAGAAATACCCCGACGCAAGGGTTGAGACCGTCGCCAACACGGTGCTGGGGCAGCTCGCCACTGCCAGGGTGCTGCACGAGTCGCCGGTGATCGAGACCAGCGCCGACGACCGTGTGGTGCCGATCCGCAAGGCGACGCTGATCGCCGTGCAGACCGCGCTGCTGAAGAACAAGCTGACGAGGGAGCCGGCGGACGGCAATTTCGGTGTGGCGACGGAAGCCGCGCTGAAGTCGTTCCAAAAGGCGCAGAACCTGCCGCAGACCGGGCTGCCGGATCCCGCCACGGTGGTTCGCCTGCTGGTCGAGATGCCGTCGAAGGCCGCGGCGAAGTAGCGCACCGGCCAAGGTGGGCCGCTTACCGCACGAACCGTCATGCAACCGTAACCGCTCGTGGCTGGCGGTGCACGGCGGCAGTCACCTAAGGCTGCCGAGCGGACGGATGGTCCGCCAACCAGGAGCGAAAGATGGCACACGGAGAAAGTATCGGCGATCATCACCAGAAGGCGGCGGAACATCACGAGATGGCCGCGACGCATCATCGCCACGCTGCGGAACACCATCGCGAGGCCAGCCACGCCGAGGCGGCGGAGCATGCGCACGCCGCCCACGGCCACCATCTCCACGCCGCACACCACGCCGAGGAAGCCGGCAAGGCCTACGCCGCGGCGCACGCCCCGGCTGCCGCCTGATCTCGCTCCGAGCCGCAACGCCGCCCCTGCAAAGGGACGGCGACCCGCGCCGGGTTCAGTCGGGAGGATTGCCTCCGGCAAAGCGTCATCGATTGGCAGTAGGTCATCCCGCCGGGTTCTGCTACTATCGCGCTGCAGCCCGATTCCCTTCATGTCTGACCTGATTGGTCGATCTGCCATCCCCTATATCGCCGCCCCATCCAGCACCGCGGTCCCAGTGTCTGGGACCCGGACAGGCGCGTGGGCGACATGTTGCGCGGCCGGCGCGGTCTGGTCGTCGGCATCGCCAACTAGGACAGCATCGCCTATGGTTGCGCCGCGGCGCTGCGCGCTTGCCGCGCGGATCTTGCCTTGACCTACCTCAACGCCAGCGCCGAGTCCTACGTCCGCCCGCTTGCCGAACAACTCGGGGCCGATCCGATCCTGCCGCTGCATGTCGAGGTCCCGGGTCAGATGGAAGCGGTGTTCGATCACGGCCGAACGCTGCTCACCGTGGGCTACTATGGCGCCGACAATGTTGTGACCAACTACAACATCATGGGGCCAGTTAAGGCGGCGCTGGAGGCGAGCGTGCGCTACATTGCTGCTGAGCTCGCCGGCCAGGGCATCCGCGCCTTCGCCGTCCCCCCCGGTCCGCTCAGGACGCGCGCGGCCAGCGGCATAGCCGCCTTCGATGAGCTGATCGACGCCGCCGTGGCGCGCGCGCCGGAGCGCCGCGTCGAGGACATCGGCGAAGTCGGACGGGTAGCCGCATTCCTGGTAAGCGGCGCCGCGTCCAGCATGACCGGTGATACCATCTACGTCTGTGCCGGGTTGCACAACGTCGCCTGAACGCCGGCACCCAGTCGGGAGAACACGTCAATGAGCCGCCATGTCGTCACGCTCAATGCCGGCTCGTCGTCGATCAAGTTCGCTCTGTTCGAGGCGGCGGAGGCCGAACCCTCGGTGGTCTCCATCGGCAGCGTCGAGATGCTGGGCAAGCGGCGGCGGATCAGCGTGCGCGACGGTGAGGGAAAGACGACGCACGAGGAGACTTGGGAGGAGAGCGGCGCCCTCTCGTTTCACACCGATGCGCTGCACCACGTCCTGGCTTGGCGCCGCACCACATTCCCTGAGGCGAATGTCGTGGCCGCTGGTCACCGCGTCGTGCATGGCGGCCTCCTTTACGCCGCACCGGTGCTGATCGACGATGCCGTGCTGCGTGACCTCGAGGCGCTGGTTCCGCTGGCGCCTCTGCACGAGCCATACAACATCGCCGGCATCCAGGCGGCGCAGGAGGCATGGCCCCATGTCCGCCAGGTCGCCTGCTTCGACACCGCCTTTCACCGGGCGCACCCCTTCGTCAATGACACATTCGCGCTGCCCCGCCATTTCTACGACGAAGGCGTCCGCCGCTACGGCTTTCACGGCCTCTCCTACGAGTACATCACTAGCCGGCTGGGCGAGATCGCCCCGCTGCACGCCGCCGGGCGGGTCGTGGTGGCGCATCTGGGCAACGGCGCCTCGATGTGCGCGATCCGCGACGGACACTCGATCGCGAGTTCGATGGGATTCACCGCCCTCGACGGCCTGCCGATGGGCACGCGCTGCGGCCAGCTCGATCCCGGCGTCGTGCTCTACCTCATGCAGACCAAGGGCATGAGCGCGGCGGCGATCACTGACCTGCTGTATCGCGAGTCCGGCCTTAAGGGCCTGTCCGGCGTCTCGCACGACATGCGCGAGCTGGAGGCATCCGAGCGGCCCGAGGCGCAGCAGGCGATCGAATATTTCGTCTTCCGCATCCGCCGGGAGCTCGGCGGTCTGGCCGCCGCCCTCAAGGGGATCGACGCCTTCGTCTTCTGCGGCGGCATCGGGGAAAAAGCATGGCGCGTGCGCGAGCAGGTGATGGAAGGCATGGAGTGGATTGGCATCGAACTGGACCGCGCCGCCAACCGGGCCAACGCGCAGGTGATCTCAGCCGATCGGTCCCGCGTCCGGGTTTTCGTTATCCCTACCGACGAGGAGGCGATGATCGCGCGCCATACGCTGGCCGTGCTGGACGGCCTGGCGCAGGGCTGAACGGTCAGCTCCCCGCGCCGTCGTGCCCGCGCCATGCTCGTGCCGTCGCGACGAGCAGAGCCAGCGCATCATGGGCGCCATTGGCATCCCCCTTCTCGAAGTCACCCTCGATCTGCGCCATCCGGTTCGTCACATGTGCGAAGCAGAGCACCGGCCGGCAGCGCGCCGCCGCGAAGGAATAAAGCGCGGCCGCCTCCATCTCCACGGCCAGCGCGCCCTGACCGCGCGCTGCCGCAATCGCTGCCTCCGTCTCGCGATAGGGTGCATCGGTGGTCCACGTCGCGCCGCGATACACTGTCAACCCAGTCTCCTCCAAAGCCGGCATGATGCGGTCGGCCAGCGCCGCATCCACCTCGGCGAAGCGTGCTGGCGGCAGGTAGTGGTAGCTGGTGCCCTCGTCGCGGATCGCCCGATCGATCAGTACGAAATAGGGGGTCGGCCCGCTCGCCACAATCTGCCCAGCCGAAGTGATGCTGAGCAGAAGCCGACAACCGGATGCGAAAAGCTGTTCCCCGACCAACACGGCGAATGATGCGCCGACGGCGCAACCGACAATCCCGACCGCTATCCCGTCCAGCGTTACGGTAACGAGATCGGTGTGGTAGCACGCCCACCCCGCGCAGGCCTTTGCGCGTCCGTCGGCCCGCAACTGGCGCACCAGATCGCCGTCGGGGTCGAGCACGCAGATCTCCGGCACCGGCTCGTCCGGCAACCCCTTCTGCCGCCGCGCCTCGCGCAGCAGGTTCTCCGCCTGGAACACGGAGGGCGCGTCGAAGGCCTTGTTGTTCAGGATCGGCGCGTTCGCCGGCATCGTGAGTGTCGGTCCTTATCCCAGGATCGCCTTGCGCCGCGCCAGGCTCTCCGCGGGCCACAGCTTCGACAAGTCATAGTAGATATCGAACGCCGGGGCGTCAGGCGGCAACGCGACCCAGGGCAGCTTGGACCGCGTATAGATGTGCACGTCCGGCGTAAGCGCCGCAGGATCGTCGAGCGTTCCGACCCGCACGAAGCAAAGGCGGTCGCGGCCGCCATAATGGCTCCATACCGCTGTGCCGCAGTCGGGGCAGCGATGGATGATGTGTGGCGCGCCGCTGTCCGTTGGAACGCCGACCGGGCGCGTCCTGCCCGCATCGAGGATGACCCTGTCCGTCTCGATCAGCGCGTTGAGCACGAAGGCACTGCCTGTCTGCCGCTGGCAGTCGAGGCAGTGGCAGCAATGCATGAACATCGGAGCCGAGCCGAGGCGATAGCGCAGCTGGCCGCACGCGCACCCACCAGCAAGACTGGTCATGTCGCGCCTGCTCCCTTTGCCGAAAGGGCGAATGTCACCACGCTTTCCAGCCGCGCCGACCACAGGAACTGATCGACGGGCAGAGCACTGACCACATCGTATCCCGCGGACTTTAGCACGGCCGCGTCGCGCGCCAGCGTCACCGGGTTGCAGCCCACGTAGATCACGCGGGGCGGCTTCGCCTGCGCTATGGCGGCGATCTGCTCAGCGGCCCCCGCATGGGGTGGATCCAGCACCACCGCGGCGAACCCCGACAGCTCGCGCGCTCCTAGCGGTTGGCGCGCCAGGTCGCGCTGCGTCGCCTCGATCCGCCCGGCAAGCCCCGCCCGGTTCGCCGCCTCGCGCAGGCTGCCCAGCGCCGCGGCGTCGCCCTCAAAGGCCGCGATACGGGCACGCTCGGCCAATGCGAAGGTGAACGTGCCGCTGCCGGCGTACAGCTCGGCGATGCGCGCGCGCGGCGGCAGCCGGTCGGGCAGGCCGGCCAGCACGGCCTGCACCAGTGCCGCCTCTCCGGCGGCCGAGGCTTGCAGGAATCCGCCCGGCGGTGGTGCCACGGTGGCACCTGACAGCGACAGCGTAGCTGGGCGCAGCACGCAGATCGGCTCCGGCGCGTCCTGGTTCAGCGCGCAGTGGATCCGCGGCAGGCCAAGGGCGCGGGCGAAGGCGATCAGCTTCGTCCGGTCGGCCAGGTCGGGCGTGTCGTCCAGCCGCAGCAGCAGATCGGGTCCGTCGTTCAGCATGTTTGCGATCGCCGAACCGCGGCGGCGCAGCGCGGCCAGTCCGCCCAGCAGCCGGCGCAGCGGCGCAATCAGCCCGGTCAGTGCGGGGTGCAGCACCGGGCAGGCGGACAGATCCGCGACTGCGTCGGACCGGGCGCGGTGCAGGCCCACCAGCACGCCCGCCGGCGTACGGCGCAGCGCGAGGTCCATGCGCCGCCGCGTCCCGGGCGGCGTCCGCGCGGCCGGTGCCAGGGCCACATCTGGATAGCCGGCGCGGCGCAGTGCGACCGTTAGCAGGTCTGTCTTCCACGCGAGATATGGCGCGTCCGCCCAGTGCTGTGCCACACAGCCGCCGCAGGCGCCGAAATGCGGGCAGGGCGGGGAAACGCGTTCGGGGCTCGCCTCGATGATGCGGTCCAGGATGGCGGCGCTCCCCTCGCCACGCTTCTGGGCCGGAATCGCCGATACCAGCTCACCAGGTAGCGTCAGCGGCACGTACAGCGCAGCACCATCCGCCGCGCTGCCAACGCCGTCTCCGTCCGCCCCGATCCGCGCGATACGGATGACGACCGGGTCAGCCGCCGAAGGCGTTGAGCCCGGTCTGCGCACGGCCGAGGATCAACGCATGCACATCGTGCGTGCCCTCATACGTGTTGACCGCTTCCAGGTTCATCACGTGGCGGATGACGTGGTACTCGTCGGCCACGCCATTGCCGCCGTGCATGTCGCGCGCGGTGCGCGCGATATCCAGCGCCTTGCCGCACGAATTGCGTTTGCACAGGCTGATCATCTCGGGCGCGGCGTCGTGTGCGTCCATCAGCCGGCCCAGCCGCAGCACGCTTTGCAGCCCGAGCGTGATCTCGGTCTGCATGTCCGCGAGCTTCTTCTGAATCAACTGGGTCGCCGCCAGCGGCCGCCCGAACATCATGCGCTGCAAGGTGTACTCGCGCGCCGCCATCCAGCAGAACTCGGCGGCCCCCAAGGCACCCCAGGAAATCCCGTACCGCGCATTGTTCAGGCAGGAGAACGGGCCGCGCAGGCCCTTCACGCCGGGCAACACGTTCTCGGCCGGCACGAACACGTCCTGCATCATTATCATGCCGGTGGTGCTCGCGCGCAGGCTGAATTTGCCTTCAATTTTTGGCGCCGTCAGGCCCTTCATGCCCTTTTCAAGGATGAAGCCGCGGATGTCGTCGGCATCGTCCTTCGCCCATACCACCATCACGTCCGCCAGGGGGGAGTTGGTGATCCAGGTCTTCGAGCCGTTCATCACGAAGCCGCCATCCACCGCCTTCGCTCGCGTGCGCATCGAGGCAGGGTCGGATCCGGCATCCGGCTCGGTCAGGCCAAAGCAGCCGACAAACTCCCCGGCCCGCAGTTTCGGCAAAAATCTCTCTTTCTGCGCATCTGAGCCGAAGGCGTGGATCGGATACATCACCAGACTGGACTGAACCGAGAAGGCGCTGCGGTAGCCTGAAGTCGACCCGCTCCACCTCGCGCGCGATCAGCCCGTAGCTGACGTAGTTCACACCTGCACAGCCGTAGCCGTCCAACGTGGCGCCGAGAAAGCCCATCTCGCCCATCTCGTTCATGATCTCGCGATGGAAGTGCTCGTGCCGGTTGGCTTCCAGCACGCGGGGCATCAGCTTGTCCTGGCAGTAGGCATGGGCGGCGTCGCGGATCGCGCGTTCGTCCTCGGTGAACTGGTCATCCAGACGCAGCGCATCGTCCCACTTGAACGGCGTGAACTGCGACTTGCGCGCAACCGGCGTGACGACGTTCATGGCTCGCTCTCCTCGGGCTCCCTCTGGGTCTCGGTGTTCGCGTCGGGCGGCGCCACCACACGCGACTTTGCCAGCAGCATGAAGGCAGGGATATCCATGCCAAAACCCCGCACCGGCTGGTCGTCGCCGTCTGCCTCGCGCACGTACTCGGCAGGCCGCCGTTCGCCGCGCCGTGGAGCGCGGTCACGCGCCGGTGCGGGCGCGCGTCGCGGCTGCGGCGCGGGCTCGGCCGCCGCAGCCGGGGCGGAGCCAGGGGGCACGACGGGGGCGGGGGTTTCGCCTTTCGGAGCGCGCGTCCGCTCGGCCTTTGGTTTCCCCGATGCCACCTTGCCCGATGCGGGCTTGGGGGCCGGCGCCTTGCCGCGACCGCGGCCGCGCTTGCGCCCCCCATCCTCGGACCAGTCAACGGGATCGAGGCCCTCGACCACGATCGGCGGGATCGGGTGGCCGATCAGCTTCTCGATCTGCTCGACGTTGTAGCGGTCGTCTGGTGATGCGATGGTGAAGGCCTGACCCTCCAGGCCAGCACGGCCGGTGCGGCCGATGCGGTGGACGTAATCCTCGGCGTGATGCGGCACGTCGAAGTTAAAGACGTGGGACAGGCCGCCGATGTCGATGCCACGCGCAGCGACGTCGCTGCATACCAACAGCTTCAGCTCGCCCGCCTTGAACTTCTCCAGCGTCGTGAACCGCACGGTCTGCGCCATGTCGCCATGCAACGCGCCGACGCTGAACTTGTGCCGCGTCAGCGACTTGTTCAGCACATCAACCTCGACCTTGCGGTTGCAGAAGATCAGCGCGTTCTGCACGTTGCGTGTGCGGATCAGCCGCCGCAGCGCCTCGCGCTTGTCGTGCTCGGCTACCAGCGCCAGCCCCTCGGTGATCGTCGTCGCCACCGACGCCGGGCGGGACACGGTGATCTCCTTGGGGTTCTGCAGGAAGGCGTCCGCCAGCCGCTTGATCTCGGGCGCCAGGGTCGCGCTGAAGAATAGCGTCTGGCGCGAGCGGGGCAGCAGGGAGACGATGCGCTCGACGTCGGGAATGAAGCCCATGTCCAGCATGCGGTCGGCTTCGTCGATCACCAGCAGCTTCGCGTCGGTCAGCAGGATGCTGCCGCGCTCGAACATGTCGATTAGCCGGCCGGGCGTGGCGATAAGCACATCGACGCCGCGCATCAGCACCTCTTTCTGATCCGCCATGCTCTCGCCGCCGATGATCAGCGCATGGGTCAGCTTCAGGTATTTGCCGTACTGGACGAAGTTCTCAGCGACCTGCAGCGCCAACTCTCGCGTCGGCTCCAGGATCAGGCTGCGTGGCATCCGCGCCCGCGCCCGCGATCCCGACAGGATGTCCAGCATCGGCAGGGTGAACCCGGCCGTCTTGCCGGTGCCGGTCTGCGCCGCGCCCAATACGTCGCGGCCCATCAGCACGACCGGGATCGCCTGCTCCTGGATCGGCGTCGGGTGGCGGTAGCCCATGTCCGCGATGGCGCGCAGCACGGCGTCGGACAGGCCGAGATCGGCGAAGGTCTTGCGCGGCGGCTCGTCCGTCGTGGCACCCTCCAGCAAGGCCGGCGGCAGGTCGGCATCCGGCGCAAAGTCGTCATGTTGCGCATCGTCGGGCGTCGCCGCCTGGGCAGTCGTCGTCTCGCTCAAGTTCTGATCTCGGTCACAAGGTTGGGGCCAGCGGCCCGCGGCCGCCTGCGTCATGCCGGCAGTGCGCGACATGCGCGGCCACCTTTATGGTGCGGCATATCCGGAGGAATCACCGAAAAGTCAAGTATTCCGCGCCTCTTCGCTACTCGGCAAGCGGCGCTAGCCCGTACGCGGCGCTAGGATTCGCGGCCCCAAGGCGGCATATGTCGCCGATGACAACAGACATGTCCGGGTTTGCCCCCGCTATCGAAGATTATGCGCTGATCGGCGATTGCCGCAGTGCAGCCTTGGTGAGCCTGCACGGCTCGATCGACTGGCTCTGCTGGCCGCGTTTCGACAGCCCGGCCTGCTTCGCCGCCCTGCTGGGGCGCGCCGAGCATGGCCGGTGGAGCATTGCACCGGACGCCGAACCGGTTGGCATCAGCCGCCGCTACCGCCCCGGAACGCTGGTGCTGGAGACGGTGTTCGACACCGCTGCCGGCAGCGTCGCGCTGATCGACTTCATGGCAATGCACGGCGATTTTGCCGCCAAGCCGCCATCGGTGGTCCGCATCGTCGAAGGCCGCCATGGCAGCGTGGCGATGCGCCTGCATTTCGCCCTGCGCTTCGATTACGGCCAGGCGATTCCCTGGGTGACCCGGCTTGAGGACAAATCCGGCTTGCAGGCCGTCGCCGGGCCGGACATGGCCGTGCTGCGTACTCCCGTCGATCTGCGCGGGCAGGGGATGGCGACAGTCGCCGATTTCACGGTCGCGGCGGGCGAGCGGGTCGCTTTCGTGCTCAGCCACGGCCCCTCGCAACTGCCGCCTCCGGCCGCGCTCGACGCCGAGGCCGCACTCGCCGACACCGAAGCGCACTGGACCGAATGGAGTGCGCGCTGCACCTATCGCGGCGCCTGGCGGGACGCGGTCCAGCGTTCCCTGATCACGCTGAAGGCGCTGACCTACGTGCCGACCGGCGGCATCGTCGCCGCCCCCACCACGTCGCTGCCCGAGCAACTGGGCGGCCAGCGTAACTGGGACTATCGGTTCTGCTGGCTGCGCGATGCTACCTTTACCCTGCTGGCGATGCTGCATGCCGGCTATGAGGATGAGGCGCGCGCCTGGGGCGGCTGGCTGCGGCGCGCCGTGGCGGGCAGTCCTGATCAGATCCAGACGATGTACGGAATCGCCGGCGAGCGCCGGCTGGTCGAATGGACGGTCGGCAACCTGCCCGGCTATCAGGGGGCGGCACCGGTGCGCGTCGGCAATGCCGCTTCTGAGCAGCTGCAGATCGATGTCTATGGCGAGCTGATGGACGCACTTTATCAGGCCGCACATTCGGGCTTGGTGCCACCCGACAGCGCGTGGCAACTGCAGCGGCTGCTGGTGGTGCATCTCGAACGCATCTGGCAGCAGCCCGATGAAGGGATCTGGGAGGTTCGCGGCGGCGCGAAACACTTCACCTTCTCCAAGGTGATGGCCTGGGTCGCGGTCGACCGCGCGATCCGCACCGCCGAGGAATTCTCCCTGCACGGTCCGCTCGAGGCCTGGCGCCGGCTGCGCGACGCGATCCATGCCTCGGTCTGCGCCAACGGCGTGGATGCCGAGCGCAGCTGCTTCGTGCAGAGCTACGGCAGCAAGTCGCTCGATGCCAGCCTGCTGCTGATCCCGTTGGTAGGCTTCCTGCCGGCCGAGGACCCGCGCATCGCCGGCACGGTCGCGGCGATCGAGAAGGATCTGATGCAGGACGGCCTGATCCTGCGCTACCGTACCCACGAGGGCGTCGATGGGTTGCCGCCGGGCGAGGGCAAGTTCCTGGCCTGCAGCTTCTGGTACGCCGATAATCTCGTGCTGCTGGGCCGGCAAGACGAGGCGCGCGCGATGTTCGAGCGGCTCCTGGGCCTGGCCAACGATGTCGGGCTGCTGGCCGAGGAATACGACCCGAAGGCGCAGCGCCAAGTCGGCAACTTCCCGCAGGCGTTCTCCCACCTTGCATTGATCGACACGGCGCTGAACCTCACCCGCCACGGCCCGGCCCACCAACGCGGCGAGGGTGCCGACGATTGACGGGTTCGTCGGCAGGGTCATCCCAAAACCGAAGCGCACCATCGCGAATCCCTCTCCCGCGTGCGGGTGAGGGCCGGGTGAGGGATGCTAGCTCCTTGTTTGATCGTATTATTCAGACCTGCGGCGATTCGGCCTGGAGTCATCGCGCTGCCTAGATCTTCCGCATCAGCTCCGCCCAGCGGTCGATGATGGGCATGATCTCGTCCGACCCCGCCGAGGGGAGTCCGACCAGCACCCGCGCGACACCCAGGTCGCGGTATTTCTTCAGCGTATCCAGGTTCTCGGGCGCGCCGAAAATGGTGATCGGCAGCGCCGCGGCATCGCGCCCGGCCGCCTTCGCCATCGCGTGGAACTGCTTGATCTGCTCGGCAAGATCGGCATCGCCGCGACCGGCGATCGGAATCCAGCCGTCGCCATAGGCGACCGCGCGGCGCGCGGCGTGCGGAAAGGCGCCGCCCAGGATCACCGGCGGGTGCGGCTTTTGCACCGGCTTCGGCCACGCCATCATCGGTGGGAACGACACCAGTTCGCCGTGATATTCCGGCTTGGTCTCGGTCCAGATCGCCTTCATCGCCTCGATCTGCTCGCGCATCTTCTTGAAGCGGGTTTTGAAGGCGGTGCCGTGGTCCTCCATCTCCTCGGCGTTCCAGCCGCCGCCGATGCCGAACAGGAAGCGCCCGGCGCTGACCTGATCGAGCGAGGCGACCAGCTTCGCGGTCTGGATCGTGTCGCGCTGGATCACCAGGCAGACGCCCGTGCCGAGCTTCAAGCGTGCGCGTCACGGCCGCGATCGCGGTCAGTGTAACGAACGGGTCCATCGCGTCGTAGTAGCGTTTTGGAAGCTCCGCCGCCGCCCGGCCATGGCGAGCGACGCGACAGCGGGATATGCGAGTGCTCGGGCGCCCAGATCGAACTCGAAGCCGCGCTGCTCCAGCGCCGGCCCGATCTCCTGTGCGGCGATGGCGTAGTCGGTGAAGAACATCGACGCGCCGACATGCATGGCCGGGTCCCCCGAGAGTGTTATCACCCAAGCATAGTCCCGTAGCCCGGCCGCCGGCCAGCCGCAGCAGGCCATCCCAACCCGTCGGACGCGCGCCGCACGGTCAGACCGCGCTGCAGAGGATGCCGAGCGCGCCGGCCCGCCGCGCCGCCTCGAACCGCGCATGCCGCTCGCGCAAAACCGCGAGATCGGCCGGGTTACCTATCGACCGCTCGGCGTCGCTGCGCACGAGATCGGCATGGCGCTGCAGCGCCGCGGCGCGGTCGGGCGCCGCTTCGCACGACGCCACGATCGCCAGCACCTCCAGCATCCGGATCAGCACTGCGGGGCTGCCGGCTGCGTTCTGCCGGATCATGTGGAGCATGACGTCCAGCAGCCCGTCATAGCTGACGGCGGGAACCACCAGCGCCACCCGCTCCTCCCGCAGTGACACGCCGGTCGGCAGATGCAGCGGCACTAGGTCGCATAGTGCCGCACCCAGGCGGTCGAGCACGCTCATCGCCGTGTGCGGGTCATTGATGCCGGGCGAGAGCGCGCGCACCGCGACCTCAACCAGTTGCCGGACCGCGAATTCGAGGTCCATCGAGCTGACGCGCTGCGCGCCCAGCGCGGTTGCCATGGTGATCGCCCCGGCGGCGCCTTCGGATGCCTGCGTCAGCACCGCGATCGGGGCCCCCGGGAAGACATAGTCGCCTGGACGCACCAGTAGCCGGACCGCCGTGCCGTGGCTAGCCGCCCAGTCGGCGAGCCCATCCTCGTCCAGTTGCTGCAAATAGCCGCGGCGGGGGTCGGCTACCGTCGTGCCGTGGCGCCAGCATGCGGTTGGCGGCAGCGGAGGCGGTGCCTCGCTACTGGTCAGCCGGCCGATCGCTCCACGCACGTCCTCGGCAACCAGGTCGATCACCGTGTCGACGTTGATCCGCCCGGACATGTGGCCGACGAAGAACACCAGGGTAGCGACACAAAGGAACGCCAGCAGCATGGCGATGCTGAGCGACAGGTGCGGCACGAAGGCGCCCTCACTCTCGGTGCGCACGGTGCGCAGCACCATCAGGGCGTAGGAAAAGGTGCCGAGAAAGATCCCCAGCGTGAGCTGGTTGCCGCGGTCGCGGACGAAGTTGCGCAGCAGGCGCGGTCCCATCTGTCCGGCGGCGAGAGAGAGTGCCGCGATGGTGATGGAGAACACGGTGCCGGCGACGGTGATGGTGGACGCGGCGACGGTGCCCAGCAGCGTGCGGGCGCCGGTGGCGCCACCGTTGTAGAGCCAGGCATGCTCGACCAGTACGCGCGGTATAAAGCCGCTGCGGTCGAGCGCCACGCTGCCGATGGCGCCCAGAATGCCGGCCAGCACCAGCAGTCCCGGCAGCACCCAGAAGGTCTGGCGGACGTCTTCGAGCAGCTTGCGCAGCCGGGCGATCATGTCAGGGAATGACGGGCGGCGCCGCTGATGGTTCCCCCGGGGCCGCCGGCGGTATGGGGTCGGCGAGGCTCGCGCAACGGGTCGCGTCTGCCCGCTGCCTGGGTGCTCTCGCCCTTATGCCGTGGCAAGTCGCCGCTCAGTCCCGCCTTTAAGTCCGCTACCGTGCCGGTTTCTTGACGAAAACCGCCCGATCCCCCATACCGCCGCCACATCCGGGCCCGCTGGCGACCCGGCCTCCGTCCGGCACGGGGGACCGCCGCTCCGCGAGGGTTCGCGCAGCGGCGTTTTCGCCATTGGAGAGACCGGTTTGTTCGACGCTCTGTCCGACAGGCTATCCGGGGTATTCGACCGCCTTCGCCGCCGTGGCGCGCTGAGCGAGGCCGATGTGACCGAGGCGCTGCGCGAAGTGCGTCTCGCTTTGCTCGACGCCGACGTCGCTCTGGAAGTCGTCCGCGACTTCATCGCCAAGGTCCGCGAAGGGGCGGTCGGCGCGGCGGTGCTGAAATCCGTCTCGCCCGGCCAGATGGTGGTCAAGCTCGTCAACGACGCCCTGATCGAGGCGCTGGGCGGCGAGGGCGCGGTGCCGCTCAATCTCAACGCGCCGGCGCCGATCCCCTTCCTGATGGTTGGTCTGCAGGGCTCTGGCAAGACCACCACCTCCGGCAAGCTTGCCCTGCGCCTGCGCGAGAGGCTGCGCAAGCGCGTGCTGCTTGCCAGTCTCGATACTCAGCGCCCAGCCGCGCAGCTCCAGCTCGCGCAGCTGGCCGAACGCGCCGGCGTGCCCAGCCTGCCCATCGTCGCCGGCCAGACCCCGGTGCAGATCGCCTATCGCGCCATGGAGACGGCGCGACGGGAAGTGTTCGACGTCGTCATCCTCGACACCGCCGGTCGCCTCTCCATCGACGAGGCGCTGATGGAGGAGGTGCGCGTCGTCCGCGACGCGACGCAGCCTGCCGAGACGCTGCTGGTGGTCGATGCGATGACCGGTCAGGACGCGGTCAACACCGCGCGTGCCTTCAACCAGGCGCTCGGCGTCACCGGCATCGTGATGACCCGCATGGACGGCGACGCCCGCGGCGGCGCGGCGCTATCGATGCGTGCGGTCACGGGCGCGCCGATCAAGCTGACCGGCTCGGGCGAGAAGCTTGATGCGCTAGAGGACTTCCATCCCGAGCGCGTCGCCGGTCGCATCCTGGGCATGGGCGACATCGTCGGCCTGGTGGAGCGCGCCGCCGAAACCATCGACAAGGACGAGGCCGAGAAGCTCGCCGCCAAGATGGCGAAGGGCACGTTCGACCTCGAGGACTACGCCAGCCAGCTCAAGCAAATCACCAAGATGGGCAGCCTGAGCGGCATCCTGGGCATGCTGCCGGGCATCAACAAGGTGAAGGCGCAGCTCAAGGACGCCAACCTCGATACATCGATCCTCAAGCGCCAGGCGGCGATCATCTCGTCGATGACGGTGAAGGAACGCCGCACCCCCGACCTTATAAAGGCCAGCCGCAAAAAGCGCATCGCCGCCGGCTCGGGCACCTCGGTGCAGGAAGTGAACAAGCTGCTCAAGCAGTTCGACGACATGTCCACGATGATGAAACGAATGAACAAGATGGGTCAGAAGGGGCTGATGCGCCACGGCATGCAGGCGCTGCTGCCCGGCGCTGGCGCCGGCGGTGGCCGTCCGCCGATGCCTGGCGGACGCCGGCCGTTCTGACCGCCGCCGTACCGAATCCACACCGATACCGATAGGAGACTTTCAGACCATGGGCCTCAAAATCCGCCTTGCCCGCGCCGGCGCCAAGAAGCGTCCCTACTACCACATCGTCGTGGCCGACAGCCGCAGCCCGCGCGACGGCCGCTTCATCGAGAAGCTGGGCAGCTACAACCCGATGCTGCCCGCCGAGCACGCCGAGCGCGTCCGCCTGCAGGACGAGCGCATCCAGCATTGGGTGAGCCAGGGTGCGGTCGCCACCGACCGCGTCGCACGCTTCCTCGGCAAGGCCGGGCTGGCGCCGATGCCGGCGTGGCGCGAGCAGCCGGTGAAGTCGATGCCAAAGAAGAAGGCGCAGGAACGCGCCAAGGGCGCGGCGGCGGGCTGACTTGCCGCAACAGCGCATCCTGCTTGGCGTGATTGGCCGCCCGCATGGGGTGCGGGGGCTGGTGCATGTCATCAGCCATACCGCTGACCCCACCGCGCTGGCCGAATACGGTCCGCTCGAGGACGGCGCCGGGCGTCGCTTCGTGCTGCGCTGGCGCACCCCTGGGGAGGATGGCGGCGTTGCCGCGATCGCCGAGCTGGTGGACGGCCGCGAAGTGCCGGTCACCGATCGCGATGCGGCGGCGCGCCTCACCAACACCCGCCTCACCATCGACCGCGACCGCCTGCCGCCGCCGGATGAGGACGAGTTCTACCTCGCCGACCTGCTCGGGCTTTCGGCACAGGACACCGCAGGCGCGCTACTTGGCACGGTTGCCCAGGTGCACGACTACGGCGCCGGCGTCAGCCTCGAGATCGCCCGGTCCGGCGCATCGCCGCTGCTGGTGCCGTTCACCCGCGCCGCCGTCCCGGAGGTCGACATCGCCGCCGGCCGCATCACGATCGCCCCGCCCGACGAGATCGCCGCTGGCCCTCAGGCGGAGGCGGCCGAATGACCCAGCCCGTCACCCGACACTGGTGCGCCAGCGTGCTGACGCTGTTCCCCGAGATGTTTCCGGGCCCGCTGGGCCACTCTCTTGCCGGCCGCGCGCTCGCCGCCGGCCGCTGGTCGCTTGACGCGATTAACATCCGCGACTTCGCCACCGACCGCCATCGCGGCGTCGACGACACGCCCTTCGGCGGCGGTGCGGGCATGGTGCTCCGCCCCGACGTGGTGGACGCGGCCCTCGATGCCGTTGCGCCTGATGGCAAGACGGGCGATCGACCGCTGCTTTGCCTTTCGCCGCGTGGCCGGAGGCTGGTTCAGGCGGATATCCGCGCCCTTGCCGCCGGACCCGGCGTCGTGCTGCTCGCCGGCCGTTACGAGGGCATCGACGAACGGGTGATCGAGGCGCGCGGCCTGCACGAGGTCAGCATCGGCGACTACGTGCTCTCGGGCGGCGAGCTTGCCGCAATGGTGCTGCTCGATGCCGTCGTGCGACTGCTGCCCGGCGTCATGGGCACGGCGGAAAGTGCCGCCGAGGAAAGCTTCAGCCAGAACCTGCTGGAATATCCGCACTACACGCGCCCGGCCGAGTGGCGGGGGCGCGCGGTGCCACCAGTGCTGCTTTCCGGCCATCACGCCGCTGTCGCTGCGTGGCGCCAGCAGCAGTCCGAGTGCCTGACACGTACCCGACGGCCCGATCTCTGGGCGGCCTATGCCGCAACGGAACTTGGGGCAGATCTTGCCGCCGTGCCGGTTGTCACCGATCGCGCGCGGTCCTAGTCACTCACGAGAAGGACAGAACCATGAACATCATCCAGGCCTATGAGGCAGAGCAGATCGCTCGCCTGACCGAAACCCGCAAGGTGCCCGTCTTCGCGCCTGGCGACACGCTGCGTGTAGCGGTGAAGGTTGTCGAAGGCGAACGCTTGCGCTTGCAGAACTTCGAAGGTGTCTGCATTGCGCGCTCGAACAAGGGCCTGAACAGCAACTTCACCGTGCGCAAGATCAGCTACGGCGAGGGCGTGGAGCGCGTATTCTCGCTGTATGCGCCGACCATCGCCGAGATCACCGTGGTGCGCCGCGGCGCCGTGCGCCGCGCTAAGCTCTATTACCTGCGCGGCCGCAGCGGCAAGTCGGCCCGCATTGCCGAGAAGGCCCGGGTGATCGTCCCTGGCACGCCAGCCGAGCCGGAAGCTCCCGCTCAAGCCGCCACGGCGGAGTGATCGACAACACTGACGAGAAGAAGCCAGAGGAGAACGCCATGTCCGGAACCAGACCGCGTACGCTGTTCGACAAGATATGGGACAGCCATGTGGTGCGGCAGCTTCCGGACGGCACCTGCATCCTCTATATCGACCGCCACCTCGTGCACGAGGTCACCAGCCCCCAAGCGTTCGAGGGACTGCGCATTGCCGGCCGCCCGGTGCGCCGGCCTGACGCCACCATCGCCGTTGCCGACCACAACATCCCTACGGTTGGCCGCCGTGATCCCGCCGGCATCAAGGAGGAGGACAGCCGCATCCAGGTCGAAACCCTGGAAGCCAACGTCGCCGCCTTCGGCGTGCCCTACATCCCGATCCTCGACCGGCGCCAGGGCATCGTCCATATCATCGGGCCGGAACTCGGCCTGAGCCTGCCCGGTATGACCATCGTCTGCGGCGATAGCCACACCTCCACGCATGGCGCGCTCGGCGCACTTGCCTTCGGAATTGGCACCTCGGAAGTCGAGCACGTTCTCGCAACCCAAAGTCTTCTGCAGAAGCCAGCGAAGAACATGCTCGTGCGCGTCGATGGCGCGCTGCCCTTCGGCACCTCGGCCAAGGACATGGTGCTGGCGATCATCGGCCGGATCGGCACCGCCGGCGGCACTGGCCATGTCATCGAGTATGCCGGCGAGGCGATCCGCGCGCTCGACATGGCCGGGCGTATGACGGTGTGCAACATGTCGATCGAGGCGGGCGCTCGCGCCGGGCTGATCGCACCGGATGAAACCACCTTCGCCTATGTCCGGGGCCGCGAATTCGCCCCGCAAGGGGAGATGTTCGACCGCGCCGTCGAATACTGGCGCACGCTGCCGAGCGACCCCGGCGCAGTCTATGACCAGACCGTCGTGCTGGACGCCGCGACGATCGCGCCGATGGTCACCTGGGGCACCAACCCCGAAGCCGTCGTGCCGATCACCGGCGTGGTCCCCGACCCGGCCGACGAACCTGACGAGGGCAAGCGCGTGCGCCTGCAGCGCATGGTCGAATACATGGCGTTGGCCCCGGGGCAGAAGCTCGCCGAGGTCCCCATCGACGTGGTGTTCATCGGCAGCTGCACCAACGGCCGCATCGAGGACATCCGCGCTGCCGCAAAAGTCGTGCAGGGCCGCAAGGTCGCCCCCGGCGTGCAGGCGATGGTCGTTCCCGGCTCCGGCCTCGTGAAGGAGCAGGCCGAGGCCGAGGGCCTCGACCGGATCCTCCTCGAAGCTGGTTTCGAGTGGCGCGAGCCGTGCTGCTCGATGTGCCTGGGCATGAACCCCGACAAACTGAAGCCGGGCCAGCGCAGCGCCAGCACCTCGAATCGCAACTTCGAAGGCCGTCAGGGTCCGGGCGGGCGCACGCATCTTGTTTCTCCCGCAATGGCCGCTGCCGCCGCCGTCACCGGGCATCTCGCCGACGTCCGCGAACTGGCCTGAGGGAAGGGGAGGCGACGATGGAAAAATTCACCACGCTGACCGGCACCGCGGCGCCGCTGCCGCTGGCCAATGTCGATACCGACAAGATCATCCCTGCCCGGTTTCTCAAGACCATCAAGCGCACCGGCCTCGGCCAGCATCTGTTCAACACGCTGCGCTTCGACGCGGACGGCAAAGAGCGGCCGGACTTCGTGCTCAACCAGCCGCAATACCGCCATGCGGAAATCCTGATCGCGCACGAGAACTTCGGCTGCGGCTCGTCGCGCGAGCATGCGCCCTGGGCGCTGCTCGACTTCGGCATACGCTGCGTGATCGCGCCCGACTTCGCCGACATCTTCCACAACAATTGCTTCAAGAACGGTATCCTGCCGATCCGCCTGCCGCGCGCCGTCTGCGACATGCTGATGGAGGACGCGCGGATGGGCGGCAACGCCAAGCTGACCGTAGATCTGGAGCGGCAGGTGGTGGTGCGGCCGAATGGCGAGGAAATCCATTTCGAGATCGATGCCTTCCGTAAGCATCTGCTGCTCAAGGGTCTCGACGATATTGGCCAGACTATGCAGCATGCCGCGCATATCGACGCGCACGAGGCCCGTCGACGCGACGAGCAAGCCTGGATGCCTTTCATCACGGTCTGAACACCCTCTCCCGCCTGCGGGAGAAGGTAGGGTGAGGGCCATTTCCCCGCACCCGCCCGAGGTCCGACGCAACCCAAGGAACCGTCCATGCCCGCCAATAAGAAGCTGCTGATCCTGCCCGGCGATGGCATCGGACCGGAGGTGATGCGCGAGGTCCGCCGCGTGATCGACTGGATGGACCGGCGGCGCCTCGTCACCTTCGACATGTCGGATGATCTGGTCGGTGGCGCCTCGATCGACGCGCGCGGCACGCCGATCACGCCCGAGACGGTGGAGAAGGCGAAGGAAGCCGATGCCGTGCTGTTCGGCTCGGTCGGTGGTCCGAAATGGGACCACCTCGGCTTTCAGATGCGCCCGGAGCTCGCGATCCTGACGCTGCGCAAGGAACTCGACCTGTTCGCCAATTTGCGGCCCGCGATCGTGCTCGACCCGCTGGTCGATGCGTCGACGCTGAAGCCCGACGTGGTGCGCGGTCTCGACTTGATGATCGTGCGTGAAAGCACCGGCGGCATCTATTTCGGCGAACCGCGCGGCGTTGAGACCCTGCCCGACGGGCAGAAGCGCGGCTTTGACACCGAAACCTATACCACGCGCGAGATTGAGCGAGTCGCGCGCCTTGCCTTCGAGCTGGCACGCAAGCGGTCCGGGAGGCTGTGCAGTGTCGAGAAGGCCAACGTGATGATGAGCGGCCTGTTCTGGCGTCAGACCGTCACCGCTCTGCATCAGCGCGAATTCGCCGACATTGAGCTGACACACATGTACGCCGACAACTGCGCGATGCAGCTGGTGCGCAATCCGCGCCAGTTCGATGTGATCGTCACCTCCAACATCTTCGGCGACCTACTCTCCGACCTCGCCTCCATGCTGACCGGTAGCCTCGGGATGCTGCCCTCGGCGACGCTCGGCGCGCCGGACGCCAGCGGCCGCCGCTTCGCGCTCTACGAGCCGATCCACGGCTCCGCCCCGGACATCGCTGGCCGGGGCATCGCCAATCCTCTGGCCCAGATCCTCAGTTTCGCGATGCTGCTGCGCTATTCCTTCGACATGCGGGACGAGGCGGGCCTGATCGAGCGTGCCTGTACGAACGTGCTGGCAAGCGGCCTGCGCACTGCCGACATCATGGCGCCTGGCACCGCCCGCGTCGGCACCACGGTGATGGGCGAGTCGATCCTGCGCGAACTCGACAAGCTGGCGGCGTAGTCAGATCCAGATCACGAGATGGGCCGAGCTCCAGCTCGTCAACGCGAGGCCAGCGACCCCGCAGCATTGCGAGGTCGACGTTTGGAAGATCCGGATCAGTCGTGCGCGAGCACGTTGATCAAACGACCAAACGGATCACGCAGGTAGAAACGGGTGACGCCCCAAGGCTCTCGAACCGGCCCGTATGCTATCGCGAACCCTGCGGCGGTGGCGCGGTCATGAACCTCGCTCAGATTATCCACCTCGATTGATATATCTGGCACGGGCGTGCTCGAGCCACCCTCGGTGGCAAAGCTGATTTGTGGTGTTGCCGAACCTTCCGACGCGAAGGTTACGATCCAGCCAAGGTCCATCACGACGTTCATGCCAAGTACCGCGCCATAAAAGCGCTCTGCGAGATCGACTTTTGCTGCTACGATGTTGGCGACGATGCGTTTGACCGCCATCGGTCCGTATCCCCCTTCCTGATGCGCGTTCGAGCCCAGCGGTGATGAGATCCTCACGCCGCCTACTCTGCCTGTCGTCACCGAAGCCGCGCCAGCCGCCGCAAGAAACGTTGGCTTATCGTTGGCGCACGTCGTCGGATGTCGCTACGCTCGTCCGCTGCCTGACCTTCCCGCCGGAGAACCGTTCACAGCGGAGCCGACAATGCAGGATGATGACCTTCGGCCGTCCGGCAACATCGAAGACCGGCGAGGAATGGCCGGTGCCACGAAGGGTGGCCTGAGCATCGGTGTGATTATTGTCCTCGGCCTCATCAGCTGGGCCGCGGGCATCGACCCCAGGCTGTTGATCGGCGGCGCCGAGATGGTCGCTGGCAGCAGCGCGCCCTCGCAGTTGGTGCAGGGCCGGCGGGGCACGCCCACTGACGCCACCGGCAATTTCGTTGCGCGTGTGCTCGGCGAAACGGAAGATGTCTGGACGCAAATCCTGCCGCAGCAGACCGGGGTGCAATACCGCGAGCCGACGCTCGTGCTGTTCTCCGGCGTCACCCGCTCGGTCTGTGGTACCGCTCAGTCTGCGATGGGGCCGTTCTACTGCCCGCGCGACCAGCGGCTCTACCTCGATACCTCGTTCTTCCAGGATATGCAGCGCACGCTCGGCGGCGGCGGCGATTTCGCCTACGCCTATGTCATCGCGCACGAGGTCGGCCACCACGTGCAGAACCTGATCGGATTGCTGCCCAAGGTGCAGGCGGCGCAGGCGGGGTCTGATAGGCGCACCGCCAATGATCTTTCGGTGCGCACCGAACTGATGGCCGATTGCCTGGCCGGCGTCTGGGCCTATCAAATGAACTTGCGACATCACAACATCGACGATGGCGATGTTCGCCAAGCCGTCGCCACCGCCTCGGCGATCGGCGACGACAGGCTGCAACAGGAAGCCGGGCGCGGTGCCGTCGTGCCAGACAGCTTTACGCACGGGTCATCGGCACAGCGCGTGAAGTGGCTCACCACCGGCCTGCATAGCGGCTCGGTGAAGGCCTGCAATACGTTCCAGTAGGCGCTATGCCGCCGCCGCCTTAGCCTCACGCCGCCGTGCCGTCAGCACGAACTCGGTGTAGCCGTTCGGCTGAGCCAGCCCCTTGAACACCAGATCGCACGCCGCCGCGAACGCCACCCCATCAAACCCCGGCGCCATTGGCTTGTACAGCGGATCGCCGGTGTTCTGCCGGTCAACCACGGCGGCCATGCGCCGCATCGTCTCCATCACTTGTGCTTCGGTGACGATGCCGTGGTGCAGCCAGTTAGCGATGTGCTGGCTCGAGATGCGCAGCGTCGCGCGGTCCTCCATCAGCCCGACATCGTGGATGTCGGGTACCTTGGAACACCCCACGCCCTGGTCGATCCAGCGCACGACGTAGCCCAGGATGCCCTGGCAGTTGTTGTCCAGTTCCTGCTGCACATCCTCGGGCGACCAGTTTGGCCGGTCCGCCAGTGGAATGGTCAGCAGATCGGCCAGCGGCTTGCGCGGCCGGCCAGCCAACTCGGTCTGCCGAGCCGCCACATCCACCGCGTGATAGTGCAGCGCATGCAACATAGCAGCAGTCGGGGAGGGAACCCAGGCGGTGTTCGCACCCGCCATCGGATGTCCGATCTTCTGCGCCAGCATGTCCGCCATTCGGTCGGGGGCCGCCCACATCCCCTTGCCGATCTGCGCCTTTCCGCGCAAGCCGCAGGCCAGGCCGATATCGACGTTCTGGTCTTCGTACGCGGCGATCCAGGCGGTGCCCTTCATGTCGTTCTTGCGGATCATCGGGCCGGCCTCGATCGAGGTGTGGATCTCATCGCCCGTGCGATCCAGGAAACCGGTGTTGATGAACGCCACGCGCTCCCTCGCCGCCCGTATGCAGGCCTTCAGGTTGGCCGAGGTGCGGCGCTCCTCGTCCATGATGCCCATTTTCAGCGTGTTGCGCTTCAAGCCCAGCACGTCCTCGACGCCGGCGAACAGGTCGGACGCGAAGGTCACCTCCTCCGGCCCGTGCATCTTCGGCTTGACGATATAGACGGACCCGGTGCGGCTGTTGCGCAGCGGCCCGGCGGCGTTCAGGTCGTGCATCGCGATCAGCGACGTCACGATCGCGTCCAGGATCGTCTCCGGCATCTCGCGCCCATCGGCGCCCTGCACCGCGTCGGTCATCATGTGGTGGCCAACATTGCGCACCAGCATCATGCTCCGCCCGGTCAGTGTGACCGTGCCGCCGCCCGGCGCGTCATAGGTGCGGTCGGTGTGAAGGCGGCGGGTGATCGTGCTGCCGCCTTTCTCGAAGGCCTCGACCAGCGTGCCCTTCATCAGGCCCAGCCAGTTGCGGTAGGCGGCGACCTTGTCTTCGGCATCGACGGCGGCGATCGAGTCTTCGCAGTCCATGATCGTGCTGACCGCGGCTTCCATCACCACATCGGCGACACCGGCCCGATCATCCCGCCCGATCGGATGGTTGCGGTCGATACGGATTTCCGCATGCAGGTTGTTGTGCCGCAGGAGCACCGCCGACAGCCCCGCCGCACTGCCGTGGTAGCCAACGAACTGTGCTGTATCGGCCAGCCCCGTCTTTGCCCCGGACGCCAGCGTTACCGTCAGCGCCGCACCCTCCAGCGCATACAGCGCCGCGTCGGCATGGCTGCTCTGCGCCAACGGGAATGCCTCGTCGAGGAAGGCGCGCGCCCTGGCCACCACCAGCCGGCCGCGCATGGGGTTGTAGCCGCCGGCGCGCGTCGCACCGCTATCTTCGGGGATCGCGTCGGTGCCGTACAGCGCATCGTAGAGGCTGCCCCAGCGCGCATTGGCTGCGTTCAGCGCATAGCGCGCGTTCATCACCGGAACCACCAGCTGCGGTCCGGCGATCGACGCGAACTCGGCATCGACGCCAGCGGTGCCGACGGCGAAATCCTCGGGCTCCGGCACCAGATAGCCGATCGCGCGCAGGAACTGCATGTAGGCCTCGGTATCCACGGGCTGGCCGCGATTGGCCAGGTGCCACGCGTCGATCTGCTTCTGTAGCGCATCGCGCTTGTCCAGCAGGGCTTGGTTGCGCGGCGCCATCGTCGTGAACAACCGGACGAAGCCCTCCCAGAACGCCTGCGCGTCGACACCAGTGCCCGGCAACGCCTCATGGGTCACGAACCCGTGCAACTGGCTCGCAACCTTCAGGCCCTCGATCTCGACGAACTGCATGCGTCCCAAGTCCTTCGCTGTTGACTGTCGTGGTTGGTGATCGTCGACCGGGGTCCGGCCACACATCCGCGCCGGGCGCGGCAGTTTCGCCGCGGCGAAGGCACGGTCAAGTCCCTGTGCCGGTCCCCGGGCCGGGCGCCTCGCTCGTCCCCTCCGGCGAGGCCGCATCTTGCACTGCGGCACAAACCGGTCCCAGGATGGGGGAAATCCTGCCGCGCCCAGGCTTGAGCCAATGCGGGCTTGATCCGGCGGACGCGGCGCGCTCAGCAGATGGAGACCGTTATGTCCGCCGCCTTGCAGATGCCGAAGACGGAAATGACCGAAGCCGAATGGCAGACCCGCTGCGATCTCGCAGCCCTCTACCACATCGTCAATCACCTCGGCTGGACCGACCTGATCTACACCCACATGTCCGCCCGCGTCCCCGGGGAGCCGGACACCTTCCTGATCAACCGCTATGGCGAGATGTTCGACGAGATCACCGCCTCCAGCCTCGTCAAGATGGACATGGACGGCAATGTCATCGGGACGCCCGGCAAGTTCAACATGGCCGGCTTTACCATCCATAGCGGCGTCTATAAGGCACGGCCGGACGCGAACTGCGTGATGCACACCCACACCCGCGCCGGCGGCGGCATCGCCCTGATCGAGAAGGGCATCCGCCCGATCAGCCAGGACGCGCTGCACGTCTACGACGACGTCGTCTACCACGAGTACGGCGTGCCCTCGTCGAAGGAGGAGTGCGAGGCGCTCGGCCGGTCCTGCGCGCAAGGGTCGTGTGTTGTGCTCTACAACCACGGCCTAATGACGCTGGGTCAAACCATCCACGGCACGCTGGCGCGGCTTTACGGCATGGAGCGCGCCTGCGAGGTGGAGCTGATGGCGCGCACCATGAACACGCCGATCGTGCCAATCTCCGACTACGTAATCGGCAAGGCAGCCGAGCGCATGAAGAAGATCCGTGCCACCAGCGACTACGGCCTGCTGGCCTGGGAAGCCCTGGTGCGCACAGTGGACGCCAAGGGCTTCGACTACCGCCGCTGAGCCGGGGCCGCGGCCTGCACTCCCCTCCTGCGCCGCCCTTCGCTGCGCCGTCCGTCGCTACTGTGCCATCTCGGGGTTCACCGCCTGGCGCAGCGCGACGGCCGAGCGTGCAACCATCGAGTCCAGAGCCCCCGCCGCCACTTGCGCCTCGCCGCCGCCGCGTGCCGCCTCGATGATGCCGTCCAGACATGACTCCAGTCCGGTCATCGCGTAGTTGCCGGCCAGTCCGGACAGGGCATGGGCCTCGGCCAGAATGACGGCGGTATCGCCAGCCAGCAGGGCGGCCTGCAGTGTCGCCAGTCGCGCCGTCATCTCGGTGATGCACTGGTCGGCCAATTCGGTCAGCGCGCCGGGCGGCAGGTTGGCGCGCAGTTCCGACAGTCGGGACGCCAGCAGCAGCGGCGGCCCAGGGCTCTCGGCCGGCGCCTGTAGCGTGTCTTCCGGGCGCAAGGTCGGAGGCGACTGCCAGACCAGCCGGCCCAGCACATCGATCAGCGCGCCATGTTCGACCGGCTTGATCAGCACGTCGTTCATGCCGGCGGCCTCGCACAGCGCCCGGTCCTCGGCCGATGCGTTGCCGGTCAGCGCGCAGATCGGGACTTTGCCGGCTGGCCCAGGCAAGGCGCGGATATGCCGCGTCGCCGCGATGCCGCTCATGCCGGGCATCAGGATGTCCATCAGCACGACGTCATAGGGTTGGCTGGCCAGCGCGCGGACCGCCGCCGCGCCGCTGTTGGCAACGTCCACCATGTGGCCGTCGCGGCGCAGCATCGTGGCGATTACCATCTGGTTGGCGCGAATGTCCTCCACCAGTAGCACGCGGCTGCGCGGATGGATCGGCCGCGGCACCGGGGACACCTGCGGCAGCCCGTAGGCCAGCCGCACCCAGAACGCATTGCCGCCCTCGCCGGTGGGTTCATGGCCGATGCTGCCGCCCAGCAACCCTGCCAGAGTTTGGCATATCGCCAGGCCAAGGCCGGTGCCCCCGAGGCCGCCATCGGCCGGATCGCCAAGCTGGGCGAAGGGCTGGAACAGGCGGGCCCGGCCAGCGGCATCGATCGCCGGCCCCGGGTCGCGCACGGTCAGGCGCAGTATCCCAGGCACCCCGTGCTCGACCGCGGCCGCCAGCACGATGCTGCCGGGGGCGGAGAACTTCACCGCATTGCTCATCAGGTTCATCAGGATCTGCCGGATCCGCACCGGGTCGGCCAGTAGCCGCTCGGGCGTGCCCTCGGCGATCGATAGGTGCAGCGTCATGCCGCGCCCCGCCGCCTGCTCGACGAACATGTCGACAACGCCCTGCAGCAGTGGGCGCAGCACGAACACCTCCGGCCGCAGCGCCAGTTGCCCCGCCTCCATCTTCGACATCTCCAGGATGTCGTTCAGCAGCCCCAGCAGCGCGTCGCCCGATTGCTGCGCCATCTCCACCAGTCGCCGCGGCGCCGGCGCCAGTTCGTTGCCGCCGAGCAGCGACAGGCTGTTGAGCAGCGCATTCAGCGGCTGGCGGATCTCATGGCTGACCATGGCAACGAAGCGGGATTTCGCCTCGGCCGTCGCCTCGGCCAGCAGCCGCGCCTGACGCAGCATGTCTTCATTGTGCTTACGTTCCGTTATATCCATGTAGATCGTCACAAAGCTGCCATCGGCCACCCGCCGGCGCCTGACCGCAATGGTGCGGCCATCCGGGCGCAGCCGCTCGGTGGTGACGGAGTCACCCCCCGTATGCACGCTGGCGATGCGCGTGGCGACTTCGGCGACGACATCCACGGGCCCGAATTCGCCAGCCTCGGCCTGGGCGCGCAGCACCTCGGCCAGGCTCATGCCGCGGGTCAGCATGGCTGCCGGCACGCCAATCATCTCGGGGAAGCGACTGTTCCATTCCAACAGTCGCAGGCCGGCATCCATCATCATCACGCCATCGCTCATGCCGGCTAGCGTCACCTCGAGGCGCTGCGACTTGGCATCCGCATCCGCTTTCGCCGCGGCCAGCATGACGCGCTCTCGGGCCAGCATTGCCACCCGCCGGCGCGCTGCGCGCGCCTCGAGCAGCAGGGCCCCGGCGAGGATCGCGACCAGCACCGTGGTCAGGCTGACGAACGCCAGCGCCTCGCGTTCCCAGGTCGCTGCCGGGCGCAGCGCGTCGGCTACCGACTCGGCGAAAATCAGGTCCAGGTTGTGGTCGTGCAGCTGGCGGAAGGCGTGCAGGCGCTCGACTCCATCGGGGGCGGACGGACCGGTCCAGCGGCCATCCGGGGTGTGCTTGATGGCCTGCCACATCGCGCTGCCGGCGATGCTCTCGCCCGGCTCAGCTCCGGCCCCCGTCGCCGCCAGCAGCCGCTCGTTCCGCTCGCTGACCAGCTCGATCACCCCGCGCCCGCCCAGGCCGGTCTGGCGGAAATAGCGGATCATCCGGATCGGGTCGTAGGACACGGTGATGACGCCGGCGAAGCTGCCATCGGGCAGATCGAGCCGGCGCGACATGGTCAGCGTCCAGCCGTCGCCCTGCGGCTGCGGCACCGCGCCGCCGACATACATCTGCCCGTCATCACTCGGCAACGCCGCGCGGTTACGGAAAAAGGTCTCGTCGCCAACGTGCTCGCCAATCTGCGCAGGGTCGGTGGCCTGGCGGATTACGCCGTTGGCGTCGGTGACGAAAACCTGCAGCGACGCGTCGGACAGCACGAGCGCCCGCTGGCGCCAGGCCGGCAGGTCGAAGCCCTCGGGATTGGTCTCCCAGTCGTGCTCCAGCACATGCAGCACCTGGTCGATCGCCGCCAGATGCTCGTTCATCCGGTCGGCGAACATCAGCGCCTCGTTGGCGATCTCGGCCGCTGCCCGCGCCTCCACCGCGCCGCGGTTGGCACGCAGCGCGGCGAAGCTGCCCAGCCAGATCACCGCGATCAGCGTCAGCGCGGCGAGGATGATTGCCCAGGGGCTGGTCACGCCGATGCCGGATCGCGGTTTCATTGCCGACCCTTACGCCGCTGCCTCACGCCGGTCACCTCGTGTAAACGCCAAGCGACGCATCGCCGGCTGCGCTGCTTGCCGCCGCGGTGGCCGAGTGCCAAGGTCCGCCGCAGGAAGCCGGACCGGACCCATCGGTCCGCCAACAGTTGTGCATGAGGCGTTGATGGCAAAGCTCAAGGTGAAGACCCCGGTCGTCGAACTCGACGGGGACGAGATGACCCGAATCATCTGGGGCTTCATCAAGGACAAGCTGATCCTGCCGTATCTCGACATCGAGCTGAAGTATTTCGACCTCGGGATCGAGTATCGCGACCAGACCGACGATCAGGTCACCGTCGATGCCGCCCATGCCATCAAGCAGTACGGGGTGGGTGTGAAGTGCGCGACGATCACGCCGGATGAGGCACGGGTCGAGGAATTTAAGCTCAAGCGCATGTGGCGCAGCCCGAACGGTACGATCCGCAACATCCTCGACGGCACGATCTTCCGTGAGCCGATCATCTGCAGCAACGTGCCCCGGCTGGTGCCGCACTGGACACAGCCCATAGTGATCGGCCGCCACGCCTACGGCGACATCTATCGCGCCACGGAAACCAAGATCCCCGGTCCCGGCACGGTCACGCTGGTCTACAAGCCGGCTGGCGGCGGCGCGCCGCAGGAAATGCTCGTCCATGAATTCAAGGGCCCCGGCGTCGCGATGGGGATGCACAATACACGGCAGTCGATCGAAGGCTTTGCCCGCGCTTCATTCAACTACGGGTTGGCACGGAAATATCCAGTATATTTGTCCACCAAAAACACCATCCTGAAGGCCTACGACGGCATGTTCAAGGATGTGTTTCAGGAGATTTTCGATACCGAGTTCAAGGCGAAATTCGCTGAGCTCAAGCTTACCTACGAGCATCGGCTGATCGACGACATGGTGGCCAGCGCGCTGAAGTGGAACGGCGGCTACGTTTGGGCCTGCAAGAACTACGACGGCGACGTGCAGAGCGACATCGTCGCCCAGGGCTTCGGCAGCCTCGGCCTGATGACCAGCGTGCTGATGAGCCCGGATGGCAAGACCGTGGAAAGCGAGGCTGCGCACGGGACAGTCACACGCCATTACCGTGAGCATCAGAAGGGCCGCGAGACCTCGACCAATCCGATCGCCTCTATCTTCGCCTGGACGCGCGGCCTCGCATATCGCGGCCGGTTCGACGGCACGCCCGATGTCACCGCTTTCGCCGAGACGCTGGAGAAGGTCTGCGTCCAGACGGTTGAGAGCGGCCACATGACCAAGGACCTTGCCGTGCTCGTCGGACCCGGCCAAGCCTGGATGAACACGCAGGATTTCCTTGCCAAGATCGACAGCAACCTGCAGGCGGCGATGAAGTAGTCGGCACGCCACCCCCTTGCCGGGGCAGGCGCACGTGCCACTTGGCAGGACGTTCGCAAGCACCGGGGGAGACGCGCATGGACGATGATGCAGGAATTAACTCTGGCATCGGGGCGGTCGAGGGTCTCGACTTCCGCCTGGCCCGCCGCGGGTTCGTGATGACCAGCTTGATCGCCGGCTTCACACTTGCGACGACCCGGGTGGAGGCACAGGCTATCCACACCGACAGCGTTGGGCTCGATGACGGGCCAACGGAGATCCCGGTTGCCGACGGCAAGCTGCCTGCTTATTTCGCACGCCCGGCGAAGGGTTCGGACTTCCCGACTATCCTCGTCATCGAAGAAATTTTCGGCGTCCACGAATACATCAAGGATGTCTGCCGGCGGCTCGCAAAGCTCGGCTACATGGCTGTCGCACCCGAGTTGTATGCCCGGCTCGCCGACCTGTCTAAGATGACCGATACCGGACAGATCTTCCGCGATGTCATTCTGAAAGCGCCGGACGCGACGGTGATGAGCGACCTCGATTCGTCGGCCGCCTGGGCCTTCGCGCATGGCGGCGATCGGGCAAGGCTTGGCGTCATCGGCTTCTGCCGCGGCGGCCGCGACGTGTGGCTCTACAACGCGCACAACAAGAACCTGAAGGCGGCGGTCGCCTTCTATGGCCCCCTTGGTGGCGAGCGGACGGCGATCCAGCCGAAAACGGCGCTCGACGTCGCGGGCCTGATCAACGCGCCGCAACTCTGCCTATACGGCGCCAAGGACCCCAGTATCCCGCAGGATGCGGTTCGCCAGGCCGAGGCGACGGCCAAGGCTGCCGGAAAGACCATCGACGTGGTCGTGTACCCCGATGCGGGGCACGGGTTTCATGCCGATTACCGGCCAAGCTACGTCCCGGCCGACGCCAAGGATGGCTGGACACGGGCGATGGCCTGGTTCAGCGACCACGGCCTGGCAGCCGGCTGAAAAACAAATTCCGTAAGTCAAAAACGGCGCCCGAGCCGTTTGGCACGGGCGCCGCAAATCGTTGTTCGAGACTACTTGTTCAGCGCGTCGCGGACGGCATCCTTGGCACCACCAACGGCGTTCTGCACTTTACCGGCGGCTTTCTCGGTCTTGCCCTCGGCCTGCATCTTGGAGTCGCCTGTCACCTTGCCGGCGGCTTCCTTGACGGCGCCCTTGGCCTGATGGCCGGCGCCTTCCACACGATCCTTATCCATTGCCGTTCTCCTTGTTGGCAGTCAAAGAGACAACGGCCTGACCGACTGGCAGTTCCCCCCGATGCGCCGGGGCGCGGATCGTGACGAATGGCATAGCGGGCTACTCGGCCGCGTTCGCCGTCTCGGACTGGGTCGCGGCTGCCGTGTGCGCTGGCCCGGTGGCGGCCGCGATGGATGTTGCCGGCTGCGTCGGAAGGGTGATACCGAAATGCTGTGCGAGCGATGTGAATATGTCGGGTTGCGCCGCCGGCGCTGGCGCGCCGGCTTCCTGCACCGGCTGCGGCGCCGGCTTCATCAGGCTGGTCGCCATATTGATCGCCGGTATGGCGGCGCAGCCCGACATGGCGATCACGGCGGCCATCCCGATCAGCGGCACGACGCTGACGGTGAGGGCACGAAGAAGAAGACGCTGCATGGTCCTTGTTCCTTGAAAAGGTGGAAGGATGCAGCACCTGCGCGGCGTTGATGTCGGTCGGTGCGATGCGGCCCCGGGCGGTGCGGCCCTTCTGGGCCGCTGGCGTCCGACGCGGCGATCAGGCCTGAGGCCTGGTTTCCAAAGTGTTAACGTCAGGCCGTTTCGATCAACTGATGGCCAGGATTCACCGTTTGCATCGTCCGCGCAGCCCGCATTGAAACCGCCGCCCTCCTACCGCGCTCTGCTGCGTATCCCCGGACTGTCGGCGTTGATCTGCGCCGCGACGCTGTCCCGTCTGGCGGGGCGCATGTTCGCCCTCATCCTCGTCCTGTTCATCCTTGCCAATTTTTCCTCCCCTGCGCTGGCCGGATGGCTGACCTTCGCTGCGGTCACTCCCGGCCTTTTGGTGAGCCCGATCGCCGGCGCCTTGCTCGACCGCCTGGGGCCGACCGCGGCGATCGGGATCGACCTCGTCGCCAGCGCGGTGTTGGTTACTGCATTGAGCATCGTGGGCTGGCTCGGCTGGGCCAGTGCCCCGGCGCTGTTCGGCATCGCGATACTGTTCTCCCTGACCAGCCCATTGGGCGCGTCGGGCGTGCGAACCCTGCTGCCGCGCCTGGTGCCGCCGCGGTGGCTCGATCGAGCGAACGCTTTGGACACCGCGATCCACGCGCTGGTCGACGTGTTGGGACCGGGCATGGCGGGCCTCGCCGCAGCGTGGCTCGGCGCCGGGTCGGCGATGCTACTGGTGGCCGCCGCGTATGCCGGTGCCGCGATGTGCCTGCTGCGCGTCGGAGCCGTGCCGGCGCTCGATCGCGGTGCGGCTTCGTTGCTGCACCGGACCATCGAAGGGATCGTGGTGGTCGCCCGCCAGCCGACGCTCCGCGGCCTCGCTCTGTCCTACGCACTGTACCAAGTCACATGGGGCGTTCTGGTCGTGGTCGTTCCGGTGGTCGCGGTCGCGCGTTTCAGCACGGCAGCGGGCAGCTCGGTAGCCGGCGTCCTGTGGGGAGCGATGGGTCTTGCCGGCGGGATTGGCGCGCTGCTGGCCGGTCATCTGCGCACGGCCGGTCGAGAACGGCCGGTCATGGCCATCGGCATGGCGGTGACGGCCCTGGCCGCGTGGCCGGTCGCGGCTCGGTTTGGTCTCGGCGGGCTGGTGGCTGGCCTGATGCTCACAGGCCTCGTTGCAGGCCCGATCGATGTTGCTCTTTTGACGCTCCGACAGCGGCGGACCGAGCCGCATCAGCTCGGCCGCATCCTGTCGATCTCCATGAGCCTCAATCTCGCCGGATTTCCCCTGGGCTCGGCGCTTGCGGGCATGCTGGTCGCGACATCTCTCCCGGCGACGCTCGCAATGGCCGGTCTCGCCTCCGCGATGGCTGCAGCCGCCATCCTGTCGATACCCCGCGACGCCACCCGTCCCGGCGCCTGAGCGGGGCCGGGCGCAGGCGGCTGCTTTCCTGCTACGTCTGGTTCGACTTGTCCAGCACCAGCTGCGCGCTCGCGGTCGCCTGCTTCATCTGCGCGGACACGTCCGCGCCGGTAATCACATTGGTCAGCGCCACGCCGATGATGTCGCGGAACTCGGTGACCGGCAGGACCTCCGGCAGGCCCGAGCGCGCGATCTTCAGGCACGCCAGCGCCGTCTCGAACCAGTCGGGTTTGAACGGGCTGCCCTTGATGACATCGGCGTTCGTATAGGGGCTCATGCGCGCTGGCGTCCCCGCACCGGAGCCCAGATAGGCGTTCATCATCGTCTTGCCAGCGGCCCATTGCGTGTAGAGCCACGCCGCCTGCTTGTTGCGGCTGCCGGCGGGAATGCCGATCGCGTCCATGAAGGTGGCCGACCAGCGTCCCTTGGGGCCGGCCGGCGGCGGCATGAAGCCGACGATGTCGGCAACCTTCGACTTCGTCTTGTCTATCAGCGGCGCCGTGAAGCCGATCGCATCCCACCACATCGCCGCGCGGCCCTGGCTGAACGTGGTCTGGCTTTCATTCCAGTTGAAACCGACAACCCCTGGAGGGGCACACTGGCGCATGATCTTCTGGTAGAACGTCGCGGCCTCGATTGCCTTCGGGGTGTCGGTCAGCAGCGTCTTGCCGTCCGGCGTCACCGTTTCCTGGTCCCAACCCAGCAGCATGTTGTCGTACAGCACGACATTGGCGTTCTTCAGCCCGCGGCCCACGAAGCCATACACGCCCTTGGATGGTTCGGTCAGCTTCACCGCCGCCGTCATCAGCTCATCCAGCGTCTGCGGCGGGGCGAGGCCCTTCGCCGCAAGCAGCTGCTTATTGTACATGAGAATGAACAGGTCCTGATTGAGCGCCAGGACATTCAGCTTGCCGTCAGGACCGGTCGCCACGCGCATCCCGGCGGCGCTGAAATCGGCGATGTCGAAATCGGCTGCGGTCAGCGATGGGTTGGCGACATAGGGCCGCAGATCCTCCATCCAGTGCGCCCGCTCGATCAGCCGCTTCTGCACATGCATGGCGACCTGCACGACGTCGAAGCTGGGATGGCCGGTCGCCATCTCCATCGCAACTTTAGGGCGCTGCTGCTGCTCGGGGATCTGCTCGGAGCCGACGCTGATGCCGGTCATCGCCTCGAACTCCTTCTGGCGTGCCTGCAGCACGTCGGAGCGCGGGTTCTTCTGCAGATTGACCTCGATCTTCTGGCCCTTGCACTGCTTCCAGTCGAAGGCGCTCTGGGCGCCGACTTTCTCGACCAGCGCCGGCGCGGCCAAAAGGCCGGCCGACGCCTGCAGCAGGCGGCGACGACGGATCATTGCTTTCTCCTCCCCATTGGGCCGTTACGTCCCGGCACCATCATAGCGCCAACCGGGGCGAGGGCCAGGGTGGCCTGCACGGCCGGGGGCAACCCGTCAGGCCGGATCGTCGTCCGTCTGCATCGGGCCCAGCGCCAACCCGACCAGCAGGATCACTGCCAGGCCGCCCAGGATGCCGGCGAAACGCTCGATGCCCGGCGTGATGCTGTCGGGTGGCCCCGGTCCTTGCACCAGCGTCATCACGAACACGATCCCGGCCTGCGTTCCCACATAGGAAACCGTCGATGGGATGCCCTGTACATAGACTGCGATCCACACGCCACCGAACAGCAGCACCAGCCACAGCGGATAGACGGTCAGTTGCAGCCCCAGACACACCAACCCCAGCAGGCCGCCCAGCACGCAGCCGGTGATGCGCAGCAGGGACCGTCCGGTCACGATGGCCTGCACTTCCGCGCTGCCGCCGGCGGGGACCGGAACCGCCATCACCGCCGTCGCGGTGATCGCCATCTGCGACAGGCTGGGCAGGTTGAACAGGTTCCACACCACCGGCATCAGGGCCACGGTGATGCCGGACCGCACGGCGTGCTGCACCGCCGACCAGTGCCTGCCCAGCAGGTCGCGCCAACCGGGTGGGGCGGCCGGTGCTTCGGCCCCTTCGGTCGGTCCCATCATGACGGCCATCAGCACCGCGGCGAAGCAGCCGATGGCAACCTCCGTCACCCGGTAGCCCGCCGCGAACGGCGCCTGCGAAGGATCGTTCATCGTCATGATGACGATCATGTTCGCGGTCAGGCCACTCAGCATCCAGGCATAGCCGTGCGGGCTGACGCTCATCCCGAGCACGCCGATCGTCGAGGCGATGAACAGGAACAGGCAGACCGCGACGTGGTCGTAGGCGAACAGGCCGACCGCCAGGTAGCCCAGGATGCTGCCTACGGAAGTGCCGACAATGCGCAGAATACTGCGCGCGATCGAGGCCGGCTGCGTCGCCTGCGAGGCCATCAGCCCGCTGATCCCCGCCCACCACACCTCATCGAGCGACAGCGCCTGCGCGATCGTCACCGCCAGCACCACGGCAAGCGCCGTCCGTGTGCAAGTGCGCGCGCGCTCGCCCGCCACGCTGGTGTCGGCCAGTTCCTGCCCGAGCGTCGCGATATGGCCAAACAACGTCTCGATTGCGCTGCGGGCAAAGCCCGGTGCGGCCGTCACGGGAAGATCACCACGCGGGCGTCCGCACCCATGTAAAGCGTCAGTCCGGGTGGCGGATCGACCAGCGTCAGCGTGACGGGAAAACGGCGCTGCAGGCGGATCCAGTCGGTGGTGGGTGCCACGTAGGGCAGCAGCTTGCTGTCACCCTCGATCCGGCTGATGCCGCGGGCGATACCGGCGATGCGGGCGCGGTAGAACCGCCAGGGTGCGGTATCCAGCCACACCCAGGCGGTCCCATCCTGAGGGAAACCGGACAGGTAACTCTGCTTGTAGTTCGCCATGATCCGCCAGGCGTGGGCATCGACGATGCCGACCAGCGGCATGTTCTCGGTCGCCGTATCGCCGACGCGCAGCGTCAGATTGTTCACCGTGCCGTCCACCGGTGCGACCACCTCGGTGCGCGACAGGCGCCATTTAGCCAGCGCCATGTCAGCCTCAGCATGGGCCACCGCGGCGACATGGGCGGCGTGCATCAGGTTGCTTTGCGCCACCGCTGCCGTGGCGGCAGCACGCGCCGCTTCGGCCCGGTTGGCCTCGTCGTTGGCCTGATCCAGCTGCTGGCGGGAGACGTCGGACGTGCGGATGAGCGCCGTCACCCGGTCCTGCGTCTCGCGCGCGAAGGCAAGCGCCGAGACCGCCGCGTCCAGCTTGTCCTGTGCCGCCTTGGTCAGGTCGGCATCGGCCGCCGCCTCGGCGCGCGCCTCCTCGATGTCGGCGGCCTGCTGGGCGATCGCCAGTTGGAACGGCACCGGGTCGATCGTGAACAGCGGATCGCCCTTCCGGACCGCCTGGTTGTCAGTGACATGCACCGCAATGACGGGCCCGGTGACCTCGGGCGCGACGGCCACCAGATCGGACCGGACATAGGCGTCACTGGTATAGGCGACGAAGCTGGTGACGACCTCGTAGGCGATGAAGGCGCCAAGCACCGCGCCAACGACGAGTGCGACCCGCCGGCGCCTTGTCATCCCGTCGCCCCGATGCGCGCCGCTGGGTCAGTCGTCGCGGTGCACACGCTCCATGCGCTCATGCCGCTCCTGCGCTTCGATCGACAGGGTAGCGATGGGCCGCGCCTCCAGGCGCTTCAGCCCGATCGGCTCGTCGGTCTCCTCGCAGTAGCCATAGGTGCCGTTCTCGATGCGCGCCAGCGCCTGGTCGATCTTGGAAATCAGCTTGCGGGCGCGATCGCGGGTCCGCAACTCAAGCGCGCGGTCGGTTTCCACGCTCGCGCGATCGGTGATGTCGGCTTCGTGGATGCCCCCTTCGGACAGGCTTGCCAGGGTGCCATCCGCATCCCTCAGCAGGTCGGCACGCCAGCGGAGCAATTTCTGGCGGAAATATTCCACCTGTATCGGGTTCATGAAGGCCTCGTCTTCCGAGGGCCGGTAGTCGGGGGGCAGAGTCACCATCATGCCAGCGGATCCTGCTCCTTTTTGCTGCCGCCGGCGCGGCGCCGGCCGAAGCGGGTCTCGATGCGGCGGGCTTATAGCGGCGCATGGCTGCCACGCCAAGTGTGCTCGCCGCTGCCCTCCGGCCGGCAAAGACGACGTGCCCGGGAGACGAGGGCAGGCGACAGCGGCCGGCGTGCCGCTGGTGTAATGAGGTGGCTGAGCAACGGGGACTTTCCATGCACATCGCCATCGATCCGCTCGTCGCCCTGGGGGTCGCCGTCGCCACGGCGGTGACCGACGCGGCCTACGTGTTCTTCAACGCCGCGGTGTCCGCCCGCCGCCGGTTCTGGGCGGCCAACTGGAGCGGCATCTGGTATTTGCTCTCCGCCTTCGCCGTCATCAGCTACACGCAGAATGCCGTCTACGTCCTGTTCGCGGCGGCGGGCTCCTGGGTCGGTGCCTTCGCCTCCGTCACGCTGCTGCGCCGCCGCCCGAGCCCTCCTGCATAGGGCAGCGTTTCCGCGAAAACGGCCGTATCATCGGACTCGTAGGGTGGGTCGCGCCGTGGATGGCCGCGGGCTGGAGAAGCCACCAACCCGCGCGGATTGGCGAAGGAAGCATGCGCATGTTCAGTCTGACCGTCTGCGACCACATCATGATCGCCCATAGTCTGCATGGTGCCGATCTCGGCCCCGCGCAACGCCTGCACGGCGCCACCTTCGCGGTGGAGGCCGAATTCCGTGCGGCCATCCTCGACGACCGCCAGCTGCTCATCGACATCGGCCTTGCCCGCACCGAGCTGCGCCGCGTGCTCGATGCGCTCGACTACCGCAACCTCGACGACGATCCCGCCTTTGCCGGGGTCAACACCACCACCGAGTTCGTCGCCCGGCACATCCACGGCCGGCTCGCTGAGGCCTGCCGCGAGGGGCGCATGGGTGCGTCGGGCCAGACGCTTGCCGCAATCAAGGTGCTGATCCGCGAGAGCCAGCTCGCGTGGGCGGCGTTCGAGGGACCGATCGCCTGATGCGCGCGACCCTGTTCGCGCCGCCATCCACCGATGCCTTCGGCCAGGACGGCGATGGATACGACCGTCGGCTCGCGGCGGCGCTGCGCGCTGATGGGCACGCGATCGACCTGCGCGAAGTGGCGGGGCCGGAAGCTGCGCCGGCGCTGGCGGCACTGGTGGCGGACACCGTGCCGGTCATCGACGGCACGGTCCTCCCATCCCTGGCCGATGCCGCCGCCGATACCCTGACGGCGCGTCCCGCGGTCGCGCTGATGCACCACCCCGATCCGCCCATGGCCGGCGCGGACGATGGCCGCGGTGCTGCGCGCCATGAGGTCCTGCACCGTCTGCTGCCGCGCTTCGCCCGCATCGTCGCGACGAGCAAACCCACCGCCGAGCGCCTCGTTGCGGCATTCGACGTTCCATCCGAGCGCATCACCGTTGTCGAGACCGGCACCGACGCCGTGCCGCGTGCGGCGGGTTCCGGCGGACCGGGCTGTCATGTGCTGTCGGTCGGTGCGCTGGTGCCGCGCAAGGGCCACGACCTGCTGTTGCGCGCTCTTGCGCGGCTGTTCGATCTCGATTGGCGGCTCACCATTGCGGGCTCGCCGTCGTACGATCCGGCATACGCGTCGGCGCTTCACGCGCTCGCCACCGAGCTTGGCATCGCGGCCCGCATCGCTTTTGCTGACGCGCAGGACGGTGCTTTGCTGGCCGCGCTCTGGCAGCGTGCCGATCTGTTCGCGGTGGCAACGCACTGGGAAGCCGATGGCGCGGCGGCGGCAGTGGCACTCAGGCATGGCGTGCCGGTTGCGGTCACGCAGGGCGGCGCCGCGGCTTCGCTGGTTACGCTGGAGAGCGGCGTCGTCTGTCCGTCGGGTGATCAGGATCAACTGTCGAAGTCGCTGCGCCGCATCATTTTCGGAGACGGGTTGCGGCGCGACATGACGGAAGCGGCCTGGCGTGCCGGGCAGGCGCTGCCCGACTGGCCGAGCCAGGCGCGCGCCTTCGCCGCCGTACTGGCCTTCGCGGCCGCGCGGTAAGATGACATGCTGATCGCCCGCGCGGGGGACTAGCCATGCTTCTGGGCTGCATTGCCGACGACTTCACCGGTGCCACGGATCTTGCCTCGATGCTGGTGCGCGGCGGCATGCGCACGGTGCAGGTGATCGGCGTGCCCGATGCCGCATTGCAAGTGCCGGATGCGGATGCCGTGGTCGTCGCGCTGAAGTCGCGCACCGCACCGGTGCAGGATGCCGTCGGCGAAAGCCTCGCCGCCCTCGAATGGCTTCGCGGTGCCGGTGCGCAGCAGATTTTCTTCAAATACTGCTCGACCTTCGACAGCACCGACCAGGGCAATATCGGCCCGGTCGCCGACGCTCTCGCGCACGCCCTCGGCTGCGGTTTCGCGCTCGCCTGCCCTGCCTTTCCGGCCAACAACCGCAGCGTCTATCAGGGCCATCTGTTCGTCGGCGCCGCGCTGCTGAACGAGAGCGGCATGGAGAACCATCCGCTAACGCCGATGCGCGACGCCAATCTCGTGCGCGTGCTGTCGCGGCAGACCGACGGCACGGTCGGGTTGGTGCCGTTCGCGGTGGTCGATCAGGGCGCACCGGCGATCCGCCGTGCGATGACCGCGCTGAAGGAACAGGGACGGCGCTACGCCATCGTCGATGCCGTCAGCGACGCGCATCTCGTGGCCATCGGCGAGGCCGCCGACGGGCATGCGCTGATCACCGGCGGTTCCGGCGTCGCGATGGGGCTGCCCGGGAATTTCCGCCGCGCCGGGCTGCTGGGCGCCCTGTCGGGCGAGGAGATGCAGCTCCCCGCCGTCAATGGCCATGCGGCAGTGCTTGCCGGTTCCTGCTCGCGGGCGACGCTGATGCAGATCGGTCGCGCACGCGCGCATGTGCCGGTGCTCGACCTCGATCCGCTCACCACGCCCGACGCGGCGGTGCTGACGACGCAAGCGCTCGACTGGGCAACACCGCTGCTGGGCGCGACGCCGGTGGTGATTGCGGCCTCGGCACCGCCCGAGCGTGTCGGCGCGCTACAGCAGCGAATCGGCCGCGACGCCGCGGGGGCGCTGGTGGAGTGCGCCCTAGCGGCGATCGCCGATGGACTGGTGGCGCGCGGCGTGCGTCGGCTGGTCGTAGCCGGCGGCGAGACGTCGGGTGCAGTGGTGTCCCGCCTTGGCGTGCACAGCCTGCGTATCGGCGCCGAGATCGATCCTGGCGTGCCTTGGACCTATGCCGAGCGCGGCGCTGGTGCCGCTCCGCTCAGGCTCGCCCTCAAGTCGGGCAATTTCGGCGCGCCGGATTTCTTCCTCAAGGCTTTCGCCGACGGGGAATGAGCAAAGAGAAAGGCGCCTCGCGGCGCCTTTCCTTCATTGGCCTTTACCGTCAGAGGCTGATCAGTTGGTCGCGTCAGAGGCGGGCGAGGAATCCATCGGCGGCATTGCGGATTTGCGCGGCCGGCGGGTCATGGCCTTCTTCGGTGCGGCCTTCTTGACGGCGGCCTTCTTTACCGCAGCCTTCTTCGGCGCGGCCTTCTTCACCGCGGCCTTCTTCTTCGGCGCAGCTTTCTTGGGTGCGGCCTTCTTGGCGACCTTTTTGGCAGCCTTCTTTGGTGCAGCCTTTTTGGCGGCCTTCTTCGGCGCGGCCTTCTTGGCGGCCTTCTTGGGTGCGGCCTTCTTTGGTGCAGCCTTCTTGGCGGCCTTCTTTGGTGCAGCCTTCTTGGCGACCTTCTTGGCCGCGCGCATCGCCATCGGCTGGGCGGCCGTCGACTGTACGTCGTCGGTGGTGTCTTCGTTGCTCACGTCGTTGAACTCCTTAACGGGCATGGTTTGTGGGTCCGTGGTTGCCGAACGGCCGCTGCGACGGCCGGTTCCTCGTCACGTCTGCGGCCGGCATGGTTCGCCGCGTGCAGACCAGTTCCATCGGGACGACAATCGGTCTGGTGCGGCGCGCAATACGCCGTCCATCCGACGCTGAAGACGCGGTGCCAGCCGGCTGCCGCGTCCCATGTCCGCCTGCGTCCACGAGGATGTTTCGCCAATACCGAAGCCTGACGACGGCGCCGTTGTTCGGCCGTGTCGCCTGCCTCCTAACTGTCGTCCCGATCCCGCCTCTGCTGGCAGAGGTGGATCGGCTGCGCTCCATCTCGACGAGGCTGCGGTCCATGGACCGTCCTTCTGTTTTTCGGGCTGCACACGTCGATCGCTTTGCAATGCCTGGTGCGAATCGGGCGCGCGCGAACCTTTTTCGCTATTCCGCTTCTGCGTCGCGCGTGTCAACAAAAAGCAACCGTTTCGGCGCACGTTCGAGAAAAATAGTGCCGCGTGTCGTTTGCGTGCGGCATCACGTCAACAAAAAACCGCCGCGGCATCGCTGCCGCGGCGGTTGATGACGACGGCGCAATCCGTGTCAGCGGCGCTGGTCGATCGGCACGAAACGCAGATCCTCCGGCCCGACATAGTTCGCAGACGGGCGGATGATCTTGTTGTCGATGCGCTGCTCGATCACGTGTGCGCCCCAGCCCGATGTGCGCGAGATCACGAACAGCGGCGTGAACATCGCCGTCGGCACGCCCATCATGTGATAGGAGACCGCGCTGAACCAATCGAGGTTGGCGAACATCTTCTTCGCATCCGCCATCACCGCCTCGATGCGGTCGGCGATCTCGAACATCTTGGTTGCGCCGGCTTCCTCGCTCAGCCGCTTCGCCACTGCCTTGATCACGTGATTGCGTGGATCGGCGATGGTGTAGACCGGATGGCCGAAACCGATCACCACTTCCTTGTTGGCGATGCGCCGGCGGATGTCCGCCTCCGCCTCGTCGGCCGAGTCGTAGCGTTTCTGCACCTCGAAGCTCACTTCGTTGGCACCGCCATGCTTGGGGCCGCGCAGCGCGCCGATCGCCGCGGTGATTGCCGAGTACATGTCCGATCCGGTTCCGGCCACCACGCGCGCGGTGAAGGTGGAGGCGTTGTATTCGTGCTCGGCATAGAGATTGAGCGAGGTGTGCATTGCGCGCACCGCCGACGCCGCCGGCGGCTTGCCGTGCAGCACGTGCAGGAAGTGCCCGCCGATCGTGTCGTCGTCGGTCTCCACATCCACCACCCGCCCGTTATGGGCGTAGTGGAACCAGTAGAGCAGCATGGAGCCGAACGACGCCATCAGCCGGTCGACGATGTCGCGCGCGCCTGGATGGTTGTGGTCGTCCTTTTCCGGCAGCACGCAACCCAGCGCCGAAACGCCGGTGCGCATCACGTCCATCGGGGACGATCCTGCCGGCAGCGCCTCCAGTGCCTGCCGCACCGCGCCGGGCAGGCCGCGCAGCGAGCGCAGCTTGGCCTTGTACGCGGTCAACTCCGCCCGGTTCGGCAGCGCGCCATGCACCAGCAGGTGCGCGATCTCCTCGAACTCGCATTGCTCCGCGATGTCGAGGATGTCGTAGCCGCGGTAGTGCAGGTCGTTGCCGGTGCGCCCGACCGTGCACAGCGCGGTGTTGCCCGCCGGCACGCCGGACAGGGCGACCGACTTCTTTGGCTTGTTGGCGATGGGTGCAATGCTCTCGCTCATGGTTCTGCTCCTTCAGAAGATGCCGGGCTTGCCGGATGCCAGCGTGCCGGCCGGCAGGGCGACGTTCAGCCGATGCAACTCACCCGCTGGCAGCCGCCCCAGGTCCTGCGCGGCCTCCAGGAAACGGTTGGACTCGCGGGTGCTGATGATCCCGTCGGTGATGATCTGGAATTTCCGGTACATAGTCGTCGCGCGCGAAGGGTTTGGCGCCGAGCGGATGGGCGTTGGCCACCGCCATCTCGTCCACGATCCGGCTGCCATCCCGCATGATGATCTCGACACGCGCGCCGAACGCCTTTTCCGCCGGATCGGTGGAATGATAGCGCCGCGTCCACGCGGGGTCCTCGGCGGTCTCGATCTTGTGCCATAGCCGCACGGTATCGGCGCGCCCGGCGCGGCGCGGCGCATAGCTGTCGACGTGGTGCCAGCGTCCGTCCTGCAACGCGACGGCGAAGATGTACATGATGGAATGATCCAGCGTCTCGCGGCTCGCCTTGGGGTCCATCTTCTGCGGATCGCCCGCCCCGGTGCCGATCACGTAATGGGTATGGTGGCTGGTATGGATGACGATCCGCTCGATCGCCTCGAGGTCGGCGATCGCCTCGCGCATGCGGAACGCCAGGTCGATCAGCGCCTGCGACTGGTACTCGGCGCTGTGCTCCTTGGTGAAGCTGTCCATGATCGCGCGCTTCGCCTCGCCAGGAGCGGGCAGCGGCACCTTGTAGTGAGCGTCCTTGCCGTCGAGCATCCAGGCGACGACCGAATCCTCACCTTCGTAGATCGGGCTCGGCGCGCCTTCGCCACGCATCGCGCGGTCAACCGCCTCGACCGCCAGCTTGCCGGCATGCGCGGGCGCATAGGCCTTCCAGCTGCTGATCTCGCCCTTGCGCGACTGTCGCGTGGTGAAGCTGACATGCACTGCCTGCTGCACCGCCTGGAAGATCGTCTCGGTCGGCAGTTTCAACAGCGTGCCGATGCCGGCGGCCTGTGCCGGGCACAGATGTGCGATGTGGTCGATCTTGTGCTCGTGCAGGCAGATCGCCTTCACCAGGTCGATCTGAATTTCGTACCCGGTGGCAAGCCCGCGGATCAGGTCGCGGCCCGACTTCTCCATCGTCTGCGCCACCGCCAGGATCGGCGGGATGTTGTCACCGGGATGCGAGTAATCGGCGGCAAGGAAGGTGTCGTGCATGTCGAGCTCGCGCACCGCCGTGCCGTTCGCCCAGGCCGCCCATTCGGGGCTGACGCGCTTGGCAGGCGCCGCGCCGAACACCGTCGCCCCGTCGCGGCGCGCATGTCCCAGCGCCATGTCGCGCGCCGACGTGACGGGGCGGCGGTTGATCGCTGCGATGGCGACCGCGGCATTGTCGATGATGCGGTTGACGATCATCGCCGCGACGTCGCGCTCGACCGCCACCTTGTCGGAGGCGACAGCGGCGATCTTCCAGGCCAACTGGTCCGGCCGTTTGAGATCGTCCTTGGACGGGTGAACTCTGACATCGTGCAGGAGCATGCGGATCCTCTCCGGTGGCGTTGCTGCGCTTCGTGCCGGGGGCGTTTCGGGACTGGCAGGCGGCCGGCACGCGCATTAGGCTTGCGGTCGGGTCTTCGTAAGGGTGCGTGCTGCCGCCGGCAAGCGCGGGCCCCGAAGCCCCGCACGGCAACCGATGCCGCCGCATCCACGACAAGGACGACCCGCATGACCCGACGCAGCATCACCGTGGCCGCAGCGCAGCTCGGCCCGATCCAGCGCGCCGAGCCGCGCGGCGTCGCGGTCGCGCGCATGGTGCGGCTGCTGGAACAGGCGCATCGCCGCGGCGTCGCGCTCGTGGTGTTTCCCGAACTCGCGCTCACCACGTTCTTTCCACGCCATTATCTCGAAGAGATCGCCGAGGCCGATGCCTGGTTCGAAAGCGCCATGCCGTCGAACGAAACCGCGCCGCTTTTCGACGCGGCGCGCCGTTTAGGCATCGGCTTTCACCTCGGCTATGCCGAGCTGGTGCGCGAAGCCGACGAGAGCGGAGTGGTCCGCCCGCGCCGCTTCAACACCGCGATCCTGGTCAGCCCGGCCGGCGAGATCCTGCTGAAGTACCGCAAGGTGCATCTGCCGGGGCACGCCGAATACGCGCCGCACCGAAAGGTGCAGCACCTGGAGAAGCGGTATTTCGAGGTCGGAAATCTCGGCTTCCCGGTGATCCGCGCGCCCATGGGCGGCCTCGACGGCGTGAACATGGGCATGATGATCTGCAACGACCGCCGCTGGCCCGAGGCGTGGCGCGTGCTCGGCCTGCAAGGCGTGGAGCTGGTCATGCTCGGCTACAACACGCCCAGCATCAATCAGGACGCGGCGGGATTCGAGGCGCATCACCTGCGCGTGTTTCACAGCCATCTGTCGATCCAGGCCGGGGCCTACCAGAACGCCTGCTTCGCCGTCGCCACCGCGAAAGCGGGCGTCGAAGACGGCTGCGAGCTGTTCGGCCACTCGGTCATCGTCAACCCGCAGGGCGAGATCATGGCGCAGGCCACCAGCTGGGACGACGAGCTGATCACCGCCGACTGCGACCTCGGCATGTGCGAACTCGGCCGCACGACGATCTTCGCCTTCGACCGCCACCGCCGCCCGGAAGCCTATCGACGCATCGTCGACCAGGTCGGTGCCGTCGCCCCGCCGGTCTGGCAAAAGCAGGAGTAGGCGGCACCGTCCGCCATGCGTGCGCCAAGGCCCTGCTGTCGCCGCTGATCGAGCAAAGCGTCCTGTTACCGCGTGGTGCGCTGCGGTAAGCTGGCAGGCCACGGGCGGCATCCGGCGCCGCCCTTCGCTGTGGGAGCCCCCCGATGCCCGACATCCGTTGGCAGCCGAAGCGCACCGCGCCGTCCACGCCCTGGCCGATGCCGCCGCTCGGGACGGCGCTCGGGCGCGGCCTGCTTGGCCGCTGCCCGGCCTGCGGCAAGTCGCACCTGTTCAACGGCTACCTCAAGGTGGTCCCGGCCTGCGGCAACTGCGCCGCGCCGCTGGGTGCCGCCCGGGCAGACGATGCACCGCCCTATTTCACCATCCTCATCGTCGGCCACATCGTCGTTCCACTGATGCTGGTGATGCAACGGGAAGCCGATCCGTCCACGCTGCTGCTAACGGCGGTGTTCGTGCCGCTCACCATCGTGCTGGTGCTGGGGCTGCTGCGGCCGATCAAGGGTGCGACGGTTGGGCTGATGCTGCGGCTGAACATGATGAAGCCGGACGAGGAAATGCCGGCCGTGGTCGCGCCGGCAGGCCCGCTGGGGGGCGCCGGGCCGCGATGACCGAGGCCGCCGCGATCGAATCCCGGCTCGCCCATGTCGTGCTGGACGGCGAGGCACTGACCCGCCTCTCGCCGATCCTGGAGGCCGACCGTGCGCAGGCCGTCGCCGACCTTACGGTGGAGAATCGCTTCCGCCCACTGACCCTCAAGCCCGGCCAGGAAACCTGCCGGCAATTCGCACTCCATCTGTCGATCCAGGAAGGTCGGCTGGTGTTCGATATCCGCTGCTACGACAGTGCCAGGGGGGAAGGCGATCTGGGGGAGGGGCCGGCGGTGTGCGCCATCGTGCTCGCCCTCGGGCCGTTCCGCGGGCTGATCAAGGACTACCAGCTTCTGGTGGACAGCCATATCAAGGCAGTCGAGGAGGGACGTGAAGCGCGCATCCAGGCCATCGACATGGGCCGGCGCGGCCTGCACAACGAAGGCGCGAACCTGATGATGGAGCGGCTGGCGGGCAAGATCGAGATCGACTTCGAGACAGGCCGCCGCCTGTTCACCCTGGTTTGCGTGCTGCACCAGCGCATCTGACGGAGAGCGGCGGCGATGAAGATCGATGGCACCCCTTACCGGAGTGTCTGGCTGGATGCCGATGGCTGGTCGGTCCACATCTTCGACCAGACGAAACTACCCTGGCACCTCGACGTCCTGCGCCTGACCGATGTCGCCGCCGCGGCGCATGCCATCCGCTCGATGCAGGTGCGCGGCGCGCCGCTGATCGGCGCGGTCGCCGCCTATGGCGTCGCGCTGGCGGTGCGCGCCGACGCCTCGGCCGATGCGCTGGAACGCGATGCCGCGATGCTGGCCGAGGCGCGGCCCACCGCGGTCAACCTGCGCTGGGCGGTCGAGCGGATGCTGACCCGGCTGCGCAACACCGTCCAGGCCGACCGCGTGCGCGTGGCCTACGCCGAGGCCGCCGCCATCGCCGACGAGGACGTGGCGCAGAGCGAGGCGATCGGCCGAGCATGGCCTGCCGCTGATCGCGCAGGTCCAGGCGCGCAAGCCCGGAACGCGCTGTGAACGTTCTGACCCACTGCAATGCCGGCTGGCTCGCCACCGTCGATTGGGGCACCGCGCTGGCGCCGATCTATCTCGCGCATGATCGCGGCATTCCGCTGCATGTCTGGGTGGACGAAACCCGGCCGCGCAACCAGGGGGCCGCGCTGACCGCCTGGGAACTCGGCAAGCACGGCGTCAGCCACACCGTCGTCGCCGACAATGCCGGTGGCCATCTGATGCAGCATGGCGAGGTCGATCTGGTGATCGTCGGCACCGACCGGGTGACGCGCAGCGGCGATGTCGCCAACAAGATCGGCACCTACCTCAAGGCGCTGGCGGCGCACGACAACGGCGTGCCGTTCTGGGTCGCCTGTCCGTCCTCGACGATCGACTGGTCCGTCAGCGACGGCGTGCGCGAGATCCCGATCGAGGCACGCGACGCCGCGGAGGTCACCGACATCACCGGCCGCACCGCCGCGGGCGAGGTGATGACCCTGCGCGTCGCGGCGCCGGATAGCGCAGCGGCCAACCCGGCCTTCGACGTGACGCCGGCGCGGCTGGTCTCCGGCCTGATCACCGAGCGCGGCCGCTGCCCGGCCACCGCGGCCGGCCTCGCCGCCCTGTTTCCCGACCTGAGCTGATGCCGGTATCGCGGTCGGCTTTCTCGCCGCTGGTCCTGGCGGCGGTGACCGCGCTTGCCGGTTGCGCCGCGCCGCCCAGGCAGGCCGTCGTGCAGCGTGCTGCCCGTTCCGCGCAGGTAGCAGACGATCACGTGCCCGATTTCGCGCGCGTGCCCTATCAGCCGCTGTCGCGCGCCGCCGTGGTGGCGATCGCGCTGCGCGAATGGCGCCTGTTCGGTCAGCCGGTGGACGACGATCCTCCCGGCACCCGCCCGCCGCCGCTGCCCGACGAGAAGCCCGAGCGTTGGGAAGGCCTGTGGCAGCGCGTCGGCGAATACTGGTGGGAGGGGCTGGACCCCGGCAGCCCGGAATCGAGTTGGACCGGCATGCACGATGCCAACGGCGACGTCTTTCCCGCCGATCGTGACGGCTACTATGCGTGGTCCGCCGCATTCGTCTCCTATGTCTTTCGCATCGCCGGCGCCGGCAATGCGTTTCCCTACTCTGCGGCGCATTCCGACTACATCGACGCCGCCGCCGAGCAGGCGCGCGGTTTGACGACTGCGTGGGACATCACCGCCGAGCGACCCGACGCCTATGCGCCGCAGCCCGGCGACCTGATCTGCGAGGGGCGCGGCCGCTCCGGCAAGCTGACCTACGATGACCTGCCCGCCGGTCATTTCCCGGCGCATTGCGACATCGTGGTGGCGACCTCGCCTGGCCAGATTTCGGTGATCGGCGGCAACGTGGACGATGCGGTGACGATGAAGCATGTGCCGGTAACGCCGGACGGCAAGCTCGCCACGCCCGACGGCACGATCCTGGATACGCGCTATCCTTGGATGGTGGTGCTCCGCGTGCTCTATCCCCCCGCCGCGCCGACCTCCTGATCTACGGGCGAGCCGCCTCGGCGAACACACGGCGCAACCACGCGCACGCCTGCGCCATCGGCGCGGCGGCGGCATCAACCACGCCGACCCAGAACAGGAAGCCGTGGTTGACATCCGGCACCCGGACGATCTCGGCCGCCACGCCGGCGGCATGCAGCCTCTCGCCGTAGATTTCGGCTTCGTCTCGCAGCGGGTCGTATTCCGCGCTCATCACGAAGGCCGGCGGCAGCCCGCTTACATCCGGCGCGCGCAACGGCGAGGCGTGCGGATGGCCGGCATCCTCGGCACGGCTCAGGTAATGGTCCCAGAACCATTCCATCGTCGCCCGCGTCAGGCCGTAGCCCTCGGCGTTCTGCTCATAGGATGGCGTGCCGGGCGTGTGATAGTCGGTGACGGGATACAGCAGAAGTTGCCCGCACAGGCGCGGGCCACCTTCGTCGCGGATGCGCAGGGCGGTGACGGCGGCAAGGTTGCCGCCTGCACTGTCGCCGGCGACGACGATGCGGGCGGGATCGGCACTCAGCTCGCCGGCATGCGCCGCGGCCCAGCGCGTGGCGGCCAGGCAGTCATCGGTCGCCGCCGGGAATTTCGCCTCGGGCGCCAGCCGGTAATCGACCGAAACGACGACGCAGGCGCCCCCGGCGCACAGGTTGCGGCACATGCCGTCATGCGTGTCCAGGCTGCACAGCACGAAGCCGCTGCCATGGAAGAACACCATCAGCGGGAACGGCCCGGTCCCGATCGGCGTGTAGATGCGCAGCCGCAGGCGGCCGTCCGGCCCGGGGATGTGCCGCTCGCTCACCCCGGCCACCGCGGCGGGCCGGCCCATCAACGCGATCCGGGCCTCGTACCTGCGCCCGTGCCGCAGTAACCGGCAACGTATGCGTCGCCGGAACGCCGGCCCCCTTGTCGAGCAGCGCCTGGATTTGTTGGTCGACCGGCATCGCGGTTCAGCGTTGCCGCCAGGGTAACGAGTTCGGCCTTCCAACCGGCCACCGCGCCGCGATGGCCCTCGCCGTCCGGCGGCCCCTCAAAGCCGTCAGCCACGTTGTAGACATGCGTAAAGCCGGCGGCCTGCGCGGCCTGCGCGGCAGCCATGCTGCGGGCACCGCTGCGGCACATGAAATAGATATGGTTGTCGGGCTTCAGCCCGGCCTTCCCCAGGTGTTCGACGAACGCGCCGTTCACCTGCATTGCCGGATAGACCTGCCATGAAATCAGTGCCGTCTCCTTGCCGGCCGGTGCCAGATCGGGCACGCCGACGAAGTTCCACTCGGCATCGGTGCGGACATCCACAAGCTGCGCCTGCGGGTCGCTCTGCAGGGCCTCCCAGGCCTTCCTGGGGGGAACATTCTCGACCATGCTGATTACTCCGGTGACTGTGCGGCGTGATTTCGCTCGCACGCTACACAAGAACCCGGGCGACCGAAACCGAGGGGGCGTACGACGCATGAGCACAGCTTCCAGCGTGGCACCGGCAATGGCGCAAGACCTCGCGGCGGCGATCGGCAACACGCCGCTGATCCGGCTGCGCCGCGCCTCGGAAGCGACCGGCTGCACCATCCTCGGCAAGGCGGAGTTCATGAACCCAGGCGGCTCGGTGAAGGATCGTGCCGGCCTCGCCATCATCACCGACGCCGAGCGGCGCGGCGTGCTGCAGCCCGGCGGCACGGTGGTCGAGGGCACCGCCGGCAACACCGGCATCGGCCTCACGCTGGTCGGCAATGCGCGCGGCTACCGCTGCGTCATCGTGATGCCGGAGACGCAGAGCAAGGAGAAGATCGACTTCCTGCGCATGATCGGCGCCGATCTGCGCCTGGTGCCGGCCAAGCCGTACCGCGATCCCGGCAACTACGTCCATGTCTCGCGCCGTCTCGCCGAGGAAACCGGCGCCGTCTGGGCCAACCAGTTCGACAACCTCGCCAACCGCGAAGGCCATCGCGCCACCACCGGCCCCGAGATCTGGCAGCAGACGGACGGCCGCATCGATGCCTTCACCTGCGCCTGCGGCACCGGCGGCACGCTGGCCGGCGTCTCACTGGCGCTGAAGGCGCGCAACCCCGCCATCCGCATCGTGCTGGCCGACTGCGAGGGCAGCGGCCTTTACGGTTGGGTCAAAAGCAACGATCTGACGCTCCAGGGCAGCTCGATCACCGAGGGCATCGGCCAGTCGCGCGTGCCCGACAACCTCAAGGACGTGCAGATCGACGATGCCGAGCGCGTCCCGGATGCGGAAGCGCTGGAGCATATCTACGACCTGCTGATCCACGAGGGGCTGTCGGTCGGCACCTCGGCCGGCGTCAACGTGGCCGCCGCGGTGCGCGTCGCCCGCGCCCTCGGGCCGGGGCACACCGTGGTGACGGTGCTGTGCGACGGCGGCGCGCGCTATCAGTCCAAGCTGTTCAATCCGGACTTCCTGCGCTCGAAGCAGCTGCCGGTGCCGGGTTGGCTGGCCTGACCGCCGCGCGGGCGGCGGCGAACACCCGCAGCCAGTTGCCGGCGCACACTTTCGCGACTTCCGCCGTCGTCAGGCCGTGCCGCGCCAGCTTTTCGGCGAACTCCCGGTGACGCGAGAAGTCCGGCATCTCGGTCGCCGCGACGTTGGACGGCAGGTCCGTGCCGATGCCGACATGGTCGATGCCCACCGCCTCGATCAGCCGCAGCGCATGCCGCACCATGCCGTCAAACCGCTCATGCGCCAGCGTGGCGATCCAGGCGCCGATCACGCCTCCGGTCCCGGCCACCATGCGCGCGTAGTCCAGGCTGATGAAGCGCGGGTGCTCACCGTCCGGGTGCCCGGGCTCCACCAGGTTGGAATGCGTGCACAGGATCGGCCGGTCGGTCGCCGCCACCACGCCGGCCACCGTCGCCTCGGAGCAGTGGGCGACGTCCACCATCACCCCCAGCGCGTTCATCCGCCGCACCGCCGCCGCGCCGAACGCGGTCAGCCCGCCATGCACCGGGGGCGCCGTCTGGATGTCGCCGGTCTCGTTCACCACGTAGTGCGTCAGCTGGATGCTGCGCACGCCGCGCGCCGCCAGCGTGTCGAGCCGATCGAGGTCGCCGTCCAGGAAGTCGCACCCCTCCACCGCCAGCACCAGCGCGGGGTCGTCCTCGCGGATCTCCCCGGGCTCGCGGGCGATCCTCATGCCGGCCTGCTCATAGACCGCCAGATGTCCGTCGGTGTGCGCCCAGCATTGGCCGGGCACCGGCTCGCCTACCTGCTCCAGCCGCCGGGTTTCCTTGTTCCGGCGGATCAGCGGCAGGTCGCCGATCGCCGACACCACCGCGGCGGTCACGCCGCCCGGACGCATCGTGGCCAGCACGCCGCGGTCCACCGGGCCGCTCCGGCTGGGCCGGCCGGCATGGGTATGCATGTCGATGATCATCATACGCCCAGGCTGAACCGGCCCCGCGCGGCCTGCAAGATGGCGGCACCCGGCACGGTCTTCCCTTGCGCGTGGCCTGCCGCTTGCGCATGTTGGGAGCTTCGGCGGAAGCGCGGAAGGCGGGCGGAGCAGGCGTGATGGACGGAGCAGGCGACGCAAGACGCATCACGATCCACGCGCCCGAGGACTTCGCCGGCATGCGCGCCGCCGGCCGCCTCGCCGCCGAGACGCTGGACATGATCGGCCCGCACGTGAAGCCCGGCGTCACCACCGGGACGCTCGACAAGGTGTGCCACGAGTTCATCCTCGATCACGGCGCCGTCCCGGCGCCGCTCAACTATCGCGGCTATCCGAAATCGGTCTGCATCTCGATCAACCACGTCGTCTGCCACGGCATCCCGGGCGAGCGGCGCCTGGACAACGGCGACATCCTGAACATCGACGTGACGGTCATCCTGGACGGCTGGCACGGCGACACCTCGCCGCATGTACGTCGCCGGCACGCCGTCCACCAAGGCGCGCAACCTGATCGACGTCACCTACGACTCGCTGCTGCGCGGCGTCGCGATGGTGCGGCCGGGGGCCACGCTCGGCGATATCGGCCACGCCATCCAGGTCTTCGTGGAGTCGCCACCGCTTCAGCGTGGTGCGCGACTTCTGCGGCCACGGCATCGGCCGGCGCTTCCACGAGCCGCCGAACGTGCTGCATTTCGGCCGCGCGGGCGAGGGGCCGGTATTGCGTCCCGGCATGTTCTTCACCATCGAGCCGATGGTGAACGCCGGCCGGCCGGAGGTGAAGATGCTCGACGACGGCTGGACCGCGGTAACCCGCGACCGCAGCCTCTCCGCCCAGTTCGAGCACATGGTCGGCGTCACCGAGGACGGCTGCGAGGTGTTCACCCTCTCCCCCTCAGGACTGATGAAACTGCCCTACGCCTGACGCTCACACGGCCGGCTGCCGCGCGCGCGGTGCCAGCACCTCGAACACGCCCAGCAACGGCACTATGCCGGCGAACAGCGCGGCGGCGAACAGCACCGCCGCGTTCGGCGTCCCGAAGGTCTGGCGCAGCAGCCCGGCCACCGCCGGCCCGAACGACATGAAGGCGTAATAGACCGTGTAGAACAGCCCGAACCCGCCGGCCCGGTGCGCCGGGCTCAGCACGCGCGCCGGCAGCGCCATGATCGCCCCCGCCGGCACGCCGATCGTCAGGCCGAACACCGCGCATAGCGCCAGCGGAACGACGCCGGCCTGCAACAGCACCAGCACCAGCATGCCACCCGCGGCCCCGCCCAGGATCGCCGTGCGCGCCCGCCCGCTGCGCTGCACCACCATCCCGGCGACCGGCAGACTGACCATGATCACCCACAGCCCGGCCCCCGTCCACGCCGCGGCCGTCACCGCCGGCAGCCCGAACCTGGCCAGCAGGCTGGGCGTGAAGCTGAAGAAGATCACCAGCGCCAGATTGAGGCTTCCCCAGATCACCCCGGCGACCGTCACCGGCAGCATCTCGCGTCGGGGCGGCAGCGCCGGCGTGCCCGCGGCGGCCGCGGCCACCACGCCGGCCGGGTCGCGATACAGCGTGGCGATCAGCAGCAGCGCCATGCCGCACAGCGCCGCCGCCAGCAGCATCACCGCCGGCCAGCCATGCGCCGCCGCCAGCAGCGGCTGGACCAGCAGTGCGATGGCGATGCCCAGCGGCCAGGTCGCCAGGATCACCGCCATCGCCAGCACGATCTCGCGCCCGGCGAACCAGTCGGTCACCATCTTGGTGACCACCAGATTGAACAGCACCGCCCCGGTCCCGCTGACCACGCGCCCGGCTGCGACCAGCGCCAGACCGCTGCCGGGACCGACGTCACCCAGTGCCATCGCGACGCCGCCGGTCAGCATCAGCGCCAGCCCGGCCGAACAGACCGTCCGATCGCCGAAATGCCGGCTGATCAGCCCGCCGGGAAAGGCGATGACCACGCCGGGCAACATATAGAGTCCGATCAGCGTGCCGATCGTCGCGAATCCGACATGCAGGCTGCCGATCAACAGCGGCGCGGTCGAGGCGACCGACTGGAACTGGAACCCCATCGCCGTGCGTGCGACGAACAGCACGCCCAGGATGCTCCACCGGCGGTCGATCATGCCGGGCGCAGCGGCGCGCGCCTGCCTCGGGTCATGTCCGGGCGGACTACAGGTGCCGTCCGCTATCCACCAGGATCGTGGTGCCCGTCGTCAGCCGCAGCCCCTCGATCGCGCTCATGCAGGCCAGCGCGATGTCGTCGGCTTCGGCCAGGATGCGCAGCGGCGCGCCCGCCGATTGCCGCTCGATCGCCTCCAGCGTGCGGCCCTTCACGAAGCCGGTGTTCACCGCCGCCGGCGAAATCCCGATCACCCGGATCTCCGGCCCCAGCACGCGCGCCAGCGACATCGCCATCACGTCCAGCGCCGCCTTCGACGCGCCATAGGCGATGCTGCTGCCCTGTCCGGTCACCCCGGCGAGCGAGGAGATGTTGACGATCACCGCATCGCCGCTCGCCGCCAGCAGGCGGCGGAAGGCGCGGATCGTGGCGAACGGTCCGCGCACGTTGGTGATCAGGATGTCGTCGAACGTCGCATCGTCCAGCGCATCCAGATCGCCATGCGCGATCATCGTCGTGGTGCCCGCCGAGTTGACCAGCACATCCAGCCGGCCATGCGCCGCGGCAACCGCATCGGCCGCCTCCGCGATGGCGGCGCTGTCGCGCATCGGCATCGCCACCGCGCGGTGCCCGGCACCGGGCAGCCCGGCGATCAGCGCGGCGGCGCGCTCGGCCCCCGCGTTGTAGCCGACCCACACAGTCGCCCCGGCCTCGGCCAGACGGACCACGGTGGCCGCGCCGATGCCGCTGCTGCCGCCGGTCACCAGCGCGATGCGGCCCTGCAGCCGATAGGCGCCGCGTCCGCCGGGACGATGCTGCGGTGGTTCGGTCATCGGGATATTTCCTATGGTATCCGCGGGTTCAGCCGTTGGCGAGCTTGCGGATCAGCGCGATGGCCGCCGGGCTCGACCAGTCGGCCGCGCCCTCGACCCGTGCCACCACGCGGCCCTCCTTGTCGATGATGACCGAGGTCGGGATGCCGCGCGCATCCCAGGCATGCACCGCAGCACTGCGCGGGTCGATCAGCACCGGCAGGCCGGCGATGTCGTGCGCCTTGAAGAAGGCGCGCACCACCTCGGCACCGCCGCGGTCCGAGGACAGCGGCAGCACCGCGATGTCGGAGGGCGCGAGCGCGCGCGACGCCGCATCCAGCGACGCCATCTCCTCCACGCACGGGCCGCACCAGGTCGCCCACAGGTTGACCACCATGCCGTGCCCCAGGAACTCGGCGAGCGTATGCGGCTTGCCATCGGCGCCCAGGAAGGTGATCGGCGGCGGCGGCGCCGGGTGATCCATTCTCTGAATGGCATCCGCCAGCGGCTCCAACGCCTCGGCGGCGCGCGGTTTGCGCGCCACCAGGGCTGCGGCTAGGGTCCCGCCCGCCGCCAGCGCGTGCCGGCGGGTGATCGACCTGTCACGATGCAGCATGGCGGACCCATTCCTTGACCGAGAACTCCCGACCGGCGCAACGCCGCGGCCAACATCCAATGGGGCGGACGCTTCGCCGCCGGCCCGTCGGTGGTGATGCAGGAGATCAACGCCTCCATCGGCTTCGACCGCAAGCTCTGGCGGCAGGACATCCGCGGCTCCCTCGCGCACGCGGCGATGCTGGCGAAGATCGGGCTCATCGGCGCGGAAGATGAGCGGGCCATCGCGCCAAGGTCTAGAGGCGATCGCCGCGCGAGATCGAGGCCGGCAGCTTTCCCTTCGACGACGCGCTCGAAGACATCCACATGAACATCGAGGCGCGGCTGACCGAGCGCATCGGCGAGGCCGGCAAGCGCCTGCACACCGCGCGCAGCCGCAACGACCAGGTGGCGACCGATTTCCGCCTCTGGGTGCGCGACGCCGATCGACGGGCTCGACGCCCAGATCACCGACGTGATGCGCGCCCTCGCCGCGCCGCGCCGCCGCGCACGCGGCCGACCCGATGCCCGGCTTCACCCATCTGCAGACCGCGCAGCCGGTCACCTTCGGCCACCACCTGCTCGCCTATGTCGAGATGCTGGAGCGCGACCGCGGCCGCCTCGCCGATGCGCGCCGGCGCCTCAACGAATGCCCGCTCGGCTCGGCCGCCCTGGCCGGCACCTCGTTCCCGATCGACCGCCAGGCGACCGCCGCGGCGCTGGGCTTCGACCGCCCGACCGCCAATTCGCTGGACGCCGTCTCGGACCGCGACTTCGCGCTGGAGTTCCTCTCCGCCGCCGCGATCTCGGCGATGCACCTGTCGCGGCTGGCCGAGGAGATCGTGATCTGGTGCAGCGCGCCGTTCGGCTTCATCCGCCTGTCGGACGCCTTCACCACCGGCAGCTCGATCATGCCGCAGAAGCGCAACCCCGACGCCGCCGAACTGGTGCGCGCCAAGACCGGCCGCATCACCGGCGCGCTGGTCGGCCTGCTGACGGTGATGAAGGGCCTGCCGCTGGCCTACGCCAAGGACATGCAGGAGGACAAGGAGCCGGTGTTCGACGCCGCCGAGGCCTGGGCGCTGTCGCTCGCCGCGATGGCCGGCATGGTCGCGCGACCTGACGCCCGACACCGCCCGGATGCGCGCCTTCGCCGGCTCCGGCTTCGCCACCGCGACCGACCTGGCGGACTGGCTGGTGCGCGTGCTGAAGCTGCCGTTCCGCGACGCCCACCACGTCACCGGCCGGCTGGTCGCGATGGCCGAGGCGAGGGGCGTCGATCTTGCCGGCCTGACGCTGCGCCGACATGCAGGCGGAGGAGCCGCGCATCACCGCCGGACGTCTTCTCGGTGCTGACGGTCGAGGCCTCGGTCGCCTCGCGCACCAGCTACGGCGGCACCGCACCGGCGAACGTCGCGGCGCAGGCGGCGCGCTGGCTGGCGGCGCTGGCATGAGGCACCTGCTGATGGCGGCGGCGCTGCTGGGGGTCGCTGTGCCTTGCCGCCTGCGGCAAGAAGGGTCCGCCCTCGCCGCCCGGCCCGCCGGACAAGATCATCTTTCCGCGCAGCTACCCGGTGCCGCCCAGGTCGGGGTCCTGACCGGCGCCTCCCGTCTGCCGGAAGGGCCGGGTGAGGGCAATAAAGGGACGCAGCCACGCAGAAACGCCCCCGCGCGCCCTCTCCCGGTTGCGGGAGAGGGGCGTGGGGGCTGCGGCAGGCGATGACGTAACGGTGGGAATGACGAAGAACGGAACCCGACGCCGCGCTCAGTCGGGCGGTTTGCGCTTCAGCGCCTCCTGCTGCTCCAGCCAGGCCTGCCGCGCGGCGGCGGCGGTGGGGACGCCGGGGGTTCCGATCACCCCGGTCGGCAGCTTGGGCATGCCGGCATAGGCCGCCAGCTGCTCCGCCTCGCTCGGCAGCCCCAGCGCCTTGGCCACTTCCGCGTAGCCGATCTCCTCGTCGGTGAAGGCCTCGAGGTCCACCCGGATGCCGAAGACCTGGCAGATCTCGGCGATGACATGGCCGATCGGCCGGTTGGCCAGTTCCTGCTCGATCGAGGGGTCGGCGAGCACCGCATAGAGCTCGCGGCGCAGCCGGGCGGCATAGCGCGGATCGGCGTCGCGCTGGATCGCGTCCTGGTCGATCGCGCCCTCGACGGTGACGCGCACCCGTTCCTTGTCGCGCTGCATGGCGCGCCGCGCCGCCGGATCGCGCGGGGCGGCGGGCGCCATCGGCCCGCGCGATCCGGGATCGAACACGCCGGCCGGGCGCGGCGCCGCCGCGCGGCCACCGGCATCGCGGCCCCGGTCGCCGGCAGGCTCGGGCGCGGGCCTGGCGGCACGGCGGAGCATGGCCTCGAACCGCTCGTCGAGGGTGGCCTGCACGGCGACGGTGGTGCGGATGGCCTTGATCAGGCTCTCGAAGATCGCCATGCCCTCGGCGCGCAGCCAGGTGGCGTCCTCGGCCTGCTGCATCGCCTTCTCGACCAGCCTCTCGCCATAGGCGGCGAGGCGGCCGAGCAGCGCCACCCGCGCCTCATGCCGCGCCACGACCTCGGCGCCCAGCAGCCGCGCGGGGTCGCGCGTGGGCTCGCCCGCAGGGTCGCCCATGGCGTCGCACATCGGATCGCCCACGGACTCATCCGCTGGATCGAAGGCGTCGTTCGGCAGGGGTGAAGGGTTGCTATCCATCGGTCGGCAGGATGCCGGGGACGAAAGTCCGCTGCAAGGAAAATACACCTAGGAAAACCACGTAGCCCGGGATTCAGGCCGCCAACGCACCGGCCAATACAAAAGGAATTGCCTAACAGTCGTCGCTTTGATAGTTAAGCATATGCCTAACGAATTACCTGGCCTCGACCGCCTGTTCCACGCGCTTGCGGACCCCGCCCGGCGCGCCATGGTCGAGCGGCTGAGCCGCGGCCCCGCGCCGGTCAGCGAACTGGCGCGACCGCTGCCGATGTCGTTGCCATCCGCCATGCAGCATCTGGCGGTGCTGGAGGCTGCCGGACTGGTACGCTCCGAGAAGATCGGCCGGGTGCGGACATGCTCGATCGACACCGGCACGCTCAGCCTCGCGGAACAGTGGATCAACGCCCGGCGGCAGGAATGGGAACGCCGCCTCGACCGTCTCGGCGCCTACCTGGAATCCCTGGAAAACGAAGGAGATCGCAATGACCCAACCGATTGACCCGGCGGCCGGCGGCACGCCCGCGCGTTCCGTGGCGCACGGCACCTTCCATCTCTCGCGCCACTACGCGGCCCCGGTCGAGCGGGTCTGGACGGCGCTGACCGACATGGCCGCCAAGCAGAAATGGTTCGTCGGGCCGCCCGGCGCGTGGGAGCTTCTGGAACGCCGCATGGACGTGCGCGAAGGTGGGCGGGAACTGGCGAAGGGCCGCTTCAGCAACGGCATGGTCTCGACCTTCGAGGCCCTGTACCATGATGTCGTTCGCAACGAACGGCTCGTGTACAGCTACGTCATGCACCTGGACGACAGGAAGATCTCCGTGTCGCTCGCCACCATTCAGCTTGCCCCCGAGAAGGGGGGAACGACGTTCACGATCACCGAGCAGGGCGCCTTTCTGGATGGCTACGACGACGCCGGCTCACGCGAACGCGGCAGCGCGGGCCTGCTCGACGCGCTCGGCGCATCGCTCAACGACTGAGCGGCCCGCGCCGAACGCCAGCCTCGGCATCGCGGGCCCTCCGCGATCCGACGACACGACCCCGGCCGGCGACCGTATCGCGTTGCCGTGCCGGCGGCGCCAGCGGCCGGGGCTCTCGCCTTCCGATCGCGAGAACGCCCTGGTGAAATGGCTCTGGTCCACGAAACCGCAGGCGAGCGCGATCTGCGACAGCGCCTGGCCGCCGAGCAGCAGCGCCTTCGCGCGCTCGATCCGTCGGTTGACCAGCCACCGGTGCGGGGACACGCCGGTCGATGCGGAAAACGCCCGCGCGAAATGGCTGGGCGAAAGGCGGCATTCCCCCGCCAGGTCGGCGACCGAAGGATCGGCGTCGAGACGGGCGTCGGCAAAGGCGCGTACGCGCCGAAGCTGCCAGGGGGCCAGCCCCGGGCCGGCGTAGCCTCCCGCTGGCGGCGCGATGCCATGGCTGCGCAGGACATGGGCGTGGAACGCCAGCGCGACGGCATCCAGGAAACGCGACGCCCCCGGATGCGGGTGCGCCAGCACGGGCAGCAGCGACTGCGCCAGCCCCCACAACACCGGATCGCGCACCTGCCGCGGCGCTGTGCGCAGGCCCCGCACGCGGGGCAGGCCGTGATCGTCGGCCAGCCGATGCAGCGTCGCGGCGGGAAGATGGAACCGCACGAAATCATACGGCCCGGGGAACCTCGCGACCCAGCCGGCCGCCAGATCGAACACGAAACTGTCGCCCGCGCTCGCCGGCGGCAGGATGTCGTGACGTCCCGTCGATCCAGACCTCGCCCGCCGCGACCGGCGCCAGGGCGACCAGAAACACGAACGCGGCATCGGGCGCCGTCGCTTTCGTCGTGCGCGCGCCGTCCGTGGCGGCGGCACGCAGCCGGCTGAAGGTGAGGGGCCGGGGCAGATGCCGCTGCGCCAGCAGCGTCGGGGCCTCGGTCAACCCGAATGTGCGGGCGACATCCTCCTCGATCTCGATCGCGCGCATCGTCGCCTCCCCATGCCGGTATGGGTGCGATGCTGGCAGACCCGCGGCCGCCCGGTCGCGTGAGCGATTGCGATATCTTGTGATGCCGCGACGAGGGCGAAGTCCGCGGCCGGTCAGGACCACGCGGCGATCAGCCCCCGTGCGGCGGCGAGGTCGCCGGTGTCGAAGCCCTCGGTGAAGCGGTCATAGGTCGCCGCCAGCAGGCCGCGTGCCTCGACCGCGCGCCCGCTGCGGTGCCATAGCCGGCCGAGGCTCATCGCCGTGCGCAGCTCCCATGCCAGGGCCGATTGCTGTCGCGCCAGTTCAAGCGAGCGATGCAGGACGGGTTCGGCCGCCGCATCGGCATCCGGTGCCGCCTTCCAGATCAGGATTTCGGCGTTGACGCGCAGGACTTCGGGCAGGCTCCACAGCGCATCGCCAACGTCGTCGTTGGGCTCAGGCATGGGGATCGTCGGGGCCGATGCCAACGCGACCACCTGCTGTGCCGTGTGCAGGTCCACCCTCGGTTCCAGCGACGCCGCGACCAGCGCGCCGCGCTCGCCGCCGTGCCGCAGCGCCAGGATCGACGCCCAGCAGCGCCGCCAGCGGTCGGCGGCGGCGCGGTTCACCGTCATCTCCAGGAATTGCTGCGCGCGCGGCAGATCGCCGATCCACAGCGCATGCGGCAAGCCCGCGAAGCACAGCACATAGTACATCGAATACCAGTGGTCTGACTGCCGCGCCGCCGCGATGGCTTCCTGCAGCATGGAAGCCGCCTGATCGGGAAAGCCCTGCAGCCACAGGATGCGGGTCAGCATCGCGGTGGCCGCGATCTGCGGACTGAGCTGGAATTCCGTGTTCAGCGCATTGCCGGTCCGGCGCGCGACATGCAGCACCCGCACGGATAAATGCTGCGCGGTCTGCTGGTTGCCAAGATGATGATGCGTCAATGCCAGGATCCTGTCGCCCAGCAGCATCGCCGCCTCGTCCCCCGCCGCCCGGGCGACGCTCTCGTAGGTTTCCGCGATCGTCAGCGCCTCGCGGTACTGGCCGCGTGCGCGCCGCGATGCCCATAATCCCCACAGCGCCTGCAACCGCACGGGCGCGTCGCCGGCCCGATCGGCGAGCGCGAGGGCGCGGCGAAAGGCGCGCTCCAGCCGGTTCGCCTCGCCTGCCGAATACCACAGCGCGTGACCCAGCGCGGCCTGCAGATGCATCTCGATGGCCGCGTCGGGGTCGGACATGTCGGACAGCAACCGCAGGGCGGCTTCGATCCGATCCCGGCACTCCAGCGTCAGTGACAGTTGAAACCACAGCCGGGCGGAGGCGATCATCAGCCGCAGCCCGGTCGCCGGCGCGCCTGCCTCGGAAAAACACCAGTCCAGCGCTGCCCGGATGTCGTCGATCCGTCCGGAATAAAGCCGCAGCCAGGCCTTCCCGGCATCCGATTCCCAATTCGCCGGGGCGGTCTCGATCAGCCGCAGGTGGTGCTCGGCGTGGCGGCGCGCCGCCTCGGGTCTGCCGCCGCCGCTACCCAGCTTCTCGCTCGCATGGATGCGCGTCGCCTCCAGCAGGCGGTACTGCACGGTCCCACCCGCGGCGTCGGCTGTCAGCATCGACTTGGCGACCAGGTTCGCCAGGGCGTCCACCGCGCTGCCGGCCGCGGCCACCGACGCCCGCACGACGGCCACGGCCGATTCCAGCGTGAAGCCCGACCGGAAGATGGCAATGTCCTGCAGCACGGCCTGCTCGATCGGCGAAAGCAGGTCGTAACTCCAGTCGAGCGCGGCCCGCAGCGTCTGATGGCGCGGCAAGGCGAAGCGGCGTCCTTGCGTCAGCAGCGCGAACATGTCGTTCAGGCCGCGCGCGAGACCGGACAGGCCAAGGAACTCGACCCGGGCGGCCGCCAGCTCGATGGCGAGCGGAATGCCGTCCAGCCGCCGGCAGATCGTGCCGACGATGGGTGCGGCCGCATCGTCCAGTACGAAACCGCCGAAGCCCGCGGTCGCGCGATCGGCGAACAGCTGCGCGGCCGGATAGCTCAGCGCCTCCGCCGCCGACAACGCGTCCGCCGCGGGCGGACATTCCAGCGGCAGCAATCGATGCACGCGTTCGCCCTGGATGCGCAGCGCCTCACGGCTGGTGACCAGCACATGCGTGCCCGCGGTATCCCGCACGATACGGTCGGCCAGGGCCGCGGCCGCTTCGATGACCTGCTCGCAGTTGTCCAGGACGATCAGCAGCCGTCGGTCGCGCAGCAGCTCGACGATGGCCGACATCGGATCGTCGCCGCGCCGCACGCCACCCAGCGCCGTCGCCACCGCGCCCGTCAACAGCGCAGGGTCTTCGATCGGTGCGAAATCGACGAAGAAGACCGCGCCCCCGAAGCTCGGGCGCAAGGCTTCCGCCGTTGCGATCGCCAGCGTCGTCTTGCCGATGCCGCCGGGGCCGGCGATGGTGACCAGGCGCCGGCGCACCAGTTCGCGCGATATGGCTTCGATATTGTCGGTGCGCCCGACGATCGTGCCCGCCCGCGTCGGCAGGTTGGGGCGGGCATCGAATGACGCGGTGTCCGACCCGGCGCCCGACCCGGACGGGGCCGCCCGGTCAAGCCGCTCGACGCGTGCGGCAAAGCAATAGCCGCGGCCGGAAACATTGGTCACATAGCGCGTGTCCGGCAGGCTGTCGCCCAGCGCCCTGCGCAGATTCTTGACGTGAAACCGCAGGCTGCTTTCATCCACCGTCACGTCGTGCCAGACGCCATCGAGAAGATCGCGGTTCGCGACGACCTCGCCGGCACGCTCGACAAGAATAATGAGAAGGTCGAGCGCTCGTCCGCCGAGGCGCACCGGCTTGCCGTCCTTCTCCAGGCGACGTTCCGCCGCGAACAGGCGGAACGGGCCGAATGCAAACGTCGAGGATCCGCCGTCGAGCATCCCTGGTCTTCCGGTGGCAAACCACGCGCGGGGATAGCGCACCCGCGGCTTCCGCTTATTGGTGTCCCGCACTTATTCCGGCGCGTCTTGGCGTGCCAGCCACGTTGCCGTGCGCAACGCCGCACGCCACGGCCGGAAAGTGCAAAACCATCGCCGGATGCATCAATCTTCCGGCCGCACCGCCCGCTAAACCCCTGGCACGCGCCGCGGCGACGTCAAGCGGCGAGGCGAGGGGACGGGGGTTTTCGCATGGACAGCCAGGTCGTGCTCATCACGGGCGCCTTGACGGGCATTGGCCGGGCAGCCGCGCTCGCTTTCGCCCAGCGGGGCGCTCGCGTCACGGTGTCCGGCCGCCGGGAAAAGGAAGGCAAGGCCCTGGAAGCCGAGCTTCTCGGCCTCGGCGCGGATGCGCTCTTCGTGCGCGCCGATGTCCGCCACGACGACGACGTTGCGGCACTTCTTGAGGCGACGGTGGCGCGCTTCGGGCAGGTCGATGCCGCGGTCAACAACGCCGGCACCGAGGGCCAGCCCGGCCTGCTCGTCGAGCAGACCGCCGAGAGCTATGCGGCCACCTTCGAGACGAACGTGCTGGGCACACTGCTCTGCCTGAAGCACGAGCTGCGTGTCATGCAGGTGCAGGGCCATGGCAGCATCGTCAACATCTCCTCCACCTACGGCCATCGCGGGGCGGCCGGCGCTTCGGTCTATGTCGCCAGCAAGCATGCCGTCGAAGGCCTCACCAAGGCCGCCGCCCTGGAAGCCGCCGGGTCCGGCGTCCGGGTCAATGCCGTGGCGCCCGGCCCGACCGATACCGCCATGCTCGACCGATTCACCGGCGATGCGAAACGAAAGGCGGCGCTTTCATCGACGGTCCCGCTGGGGCGCGCCGGCAGGCCCGACGAGATCGCCCGCGCGATCCTGTTCCTGGCCTCGGATGCCGCCTCGTTCGTCACCGGCCAGATCGTGTCCGTCGATGGCGGCAAGTCCGCTGGCTGAGCCATGCCGTGTCGCACCGTCGCGCCGGCAGCCAACGGAATGGTCCGGCGTCCCGATCCCGACCGAAAGCCCCATCACCAGCCCAAGGTAAACCCCGGCATGTCAAATCTTTCCGACAAGATCGCCCTCGTCACCGGCGGCTCGCGCGGCATCGGCGCCGGCATCGCCAGGCGGCTCGGCGCCGACGGCGCGCGCGTTGCCATTACGTACACGAAAGGTGCCGACGCGGCCGGCGCGGTCGTGCAGCAGATCGAGCGCGCTGGCGGCCGGGCCATTGCCATCCAGGCCGATGCGACCGACGCCAGGGCGGTCACCGCCGCGGTCGAGCAGACCGTCGCGACCTATGGCGGCCTGGACGTGTTCGTGAACAATGCCGGCACCGCGATCCCCAAGCCGTTCATCGACACGACGCTGGAGGAACTGGATCGCGTGATCGAACTCAACTTCCGTGCCGCGCTGGTCGCGACGCAGGCGGCGCTGCGGCACATGCGCGACGGCGGGCGCATCATCATGATCGGCTCCTGCGTGGGCGAGCGGATGATGACGCCCGGTCTGGTCGCCTACGCGGCCACCAAGGGTGCGATCAAGATGTTCACGCAGGGTCTGGCGCGTGAGGTCGGCGATCGCGGCATCACGGTGAACAACGTCCAGCCGGGTCCCATCGACACCGATCTGAACCCCGCCGCAAGCGACTGGGCGACGCCGCAGACCGCCAACACCGCCCTCCACCGCTACGGCCAGGTCGAGGACATCGCGGCGATGGTCGCGTTCGTCGCCGGCCCGGAAGCGGGCTACATCACCGGCGCGAACCTGACGGTGGACGGCGGCACCAACGCCTGACGCCGGCCACGGGTCGCGGCGAACCGGCCCGCCCGGCACCGCCGGCGTCGGCCGGTCGCCTCGCTCCCCTTCCCAGCCCGCCTCGGTGACGTCGATCTTCCGGCCGCCATCGCTGCACAGATCGCAGGGAAAACGCAGCAGAAGGAACTCCTTCGCACCATACGCCGCCGCCGATCGCGCGTGCGCGATCACCCAAACTCGCCACGCCCAACCTCGTACGGCTCGCTTCATGGGTGCGCGCACACTGCGCGGTGATCCCTGGCGGTATCGCCGTGCTGCCTAATCCCGCCGCGGCCGGCGCAGCGTGAAGGTCTCGAACGGCGCCAGCTCGCCGCCCGGTCCGACCACGTCGTAATAGACGACCTTCATCGTGGTCGCGCCGCCACGCTCCGTTCCCGGATCGACGGTGAAGGCCGCGAAGCCATAGGCGTGGGCCGCGTTGCGCACCGCCGACCAGGGCGCGTCCTCGTGCACGTAAACCGGCGGCCGCTTGCCGGTCTTGGGATCGGGCGCGCCGACCGCGACGATCACCCGGCACTGCGGCGGATCGAAGAACAGCTCGTTCGACGGCGCCGAGGTGCCGCCGCCGCCGATCACCATGTGCACCGTGCCCTTGGTCGTGTCGATCACATCGGTCGCGGTCGCCGCCGGCTTCGGTGTCAGGGTACGGTTCGCCTCCGCCCCGCGGATCGGGTGGGAACGTTCGTAATGATGCTCGTGCCCGCACACCACCAGATCGACATTGTATTTGTCGAACAGCGGCACCCATTCCTCGCGGATGCCCAGATCGGCGCCGTTGAACTTGTCGACCGACGAGATCGCGACCTGGTGCATGCACACGACGATCCAGTCGATGTCGCGGTTCGCCCGCGTCGTCGCCAGCTCCTTCTCCAGCCACGCCTTCTGGGCGCCGCCCGAATAGCCGCGCACATAGGAACTGCCGCCGTCCTGATAGACGATGTCGTCGTTGGCGATGCTGACCACGCGCACCGAGCCGGCGGTGAAAGCGTACCACAGCCCGCGCGTCACCTCGGTCTGGCCGCCCGCCTCGGGCACCGAGAAATAGGTCTGGTACGCCTGGTAGCCGATCGGCCCGTTGCCCAGCTCGTTCTCGTGATTGCCGGGGGAGGGCATCCACGGGCGGTTGCGCGCGCTGCGCGTGTTGTTCGCCCAGAAGTCCCACCACGTCCGCACCCGGTCGGCGGCAAGGTTGGCGTAGCAAAGGTCGCCGTTGAACAGGTGGAACAACGGCCGCAGCTGCTCGATCCCCAGCGTCGTGTCGCCGGCGGCCGGGGAACCCAGATTGTCGTTGACGAAAACCGGGAATGCCATCGTCACGCCCGCCGGCGGGACGAACTTCTTGCCGACGGTCGGCGTGCCCTGGTCGCCGAAGCTGGTGAAGGTGAACGCCGCCCGCCCGCGCGGCGAGGTGCGAAACGTGCCGAACTCCGGCGCCGCGCCGTCATGGACGGCGGCATACATGTAGTCGGTGTCGGGCCGCAGTCGCACCAGCTTCGCATGGTAGGCGTAGACCACCTGCTTCGACTTGCCATCGGTGTAGCTGACCGGCGTGGCCTGCGCCGTCTGCTCCAGCCGGCCGTCGGGACGGCCCAGCAGCACGCGCGGACGGCGCACCGGCGTCAGCGTGTGCCACGACACCGTCACCTCGGTCGCGGCATCCGCCCCGAACTGCAGATGCAGCCCCGCCACCGACGGGGTCGCCGCCTGCTCCGGCGCGTGGGCCGGCACCGATGCGGCCGGCGCCTCGCCGATGCCGGCGAGGGACGCCGCCACCAGCGCCCCTGATCCGATGCCGGCCGCCGCGAGCAGCCTGCGGCGGCTGAGGTCGAGGCCGGGTTCGTCTGCGTTCATCTGCAAATCCTCGATGGTCGTGCCGGTCGGGTGCCGCAGCCAAGGCTCGCGCGGCTATCGCAGGGCGATGACATTTCCCGGTCTGCCCTGTCTATCGCCGCGCGTTCAATGAAACAGCCGCAGCAGCATCGGCACCAGCAGCGCCGTCACCACGGCGTTCAGGCCCATTGCGATCCCGGCAAACGTTCCGGCGATGGAATTCACCGCGAAGGCGCGCGCCGTGCCGATGCCGTGGGAAGCCAGCCCCACCGCGAAGCCGCGCGCCGCGTAGTCGCGGATGCCCAGCGCGTTCATCAGCGGCGTCACCATGACGGCGCCCAGGATGCCGGTGATGATGACCAGCGTCGCGGTCAACGATGGGATGCCGCCCAGATCCCTGGACACCGCCGTCGCGATGCCCGCCGTCACCGATTTCGGCGCCAGCGACACCAGGATGGTGTGCGGCACGCCCATCGCCGCGGCGATGCCCAGCGCCGACAGGATCGCGACCACGGCACCCACCAGCAGCGACGCCGCCATCGGCAGCAGGTCGCGCCGCACCAGGCCAAGGTTGCGGTACAGCGGAACGCCCAGCGCCACCGTTGCAGGCCCCAGCAGGAAGTGCACGAACTGCGCGCCGTTGAAATAGGTCTGGTAATCGGTGCCGGTCGCCATCAGCAGCGCCGCGACCAGCGCGATCGCGATCAGCACGGGATTGACCAGCGGGTTGCGCCCCGCCGCCCGCGCCAGCCCATCGGCCGCCAGCCATGCACCGAGCGTCACCGTCAGCCAGAACAGCGGCGTCGCCGACAGATAGACCCAAAGGCTGAAGGCTTTCACGAAGCGCGCCCGGCCAGCCGCTTGACCAGCAGGAAGGTGCCGACCGTGGCCAGCAGCGTCGCCAGGGTGGACACCACCAGCGCCAGTCCCAGGGCCAGGCCGTAGGTCCCGATAAGCCCCAGATACTGCACCACGCCCACGCCGGCGGGGACGAACAGCAGCGCCAGCGCGCCCAGCAGCCCGTCCGCCACCTGCCCGACCGCGCTCGCTTCCAGTCGCACATCGTCGTACGGGCGGAACCGGTTCCACGCCGCCAGCCCCGCCACCAGCAGCGCCAGCCCCAGCACCGGCCCGGGCACCGGCAGTCGCAGCGCGCGCGTCGTTGCCTCGCCCACCAGCTGGCAAAACAGCAGCACGGCGAAGCCGCGGATCACGGCCGCACGATCCGCTAGTCGCCCGCGGCAGACCTGCGGCGCTTGACCGGCGCAACCGGCTCGGCTCCCGCGTCGTCGGGATTGGCCAGGGCCGCCAGCAGCGCCTCGCGCAGCTGCTGCAGGCGCCGCTCGTTCTCCACCTTCAGGCCGAAAATGTCCTTCACGTAGAAGACGTCCACCGCCCGCACGCCATAGGTGGTGACGTGCGCCGATGCGATCTGCAGCCCCTGCTCGCTGATTGCGGCGGTCACGTCATGCAGCAGGCCCGGTCGGTCGCGCCCATTCACCTCCAGCACGGTGAAGGTGTTGGAGGCATGGTTGTCGATCACCAGCCGCGGTGGCACATGGATCGCGCGCATCCGCCTGCCGATCAGCGCCTTCGATGCCTTGCGGATTTCCGAGGCCAGCTGCAGCCGTCCCGACAGCGCCTGCTCGATCAGGACGGACAGCCGCGCCAGCCGGTGCGGCTGATCGAACACCCCGCCGGCGGCGTCCTGGATCCAGAACGTATCCAGCGCCATGCCGTTGGTCATGGTGTGGATGCGCGCATCGACGATGGACGCGCCGGCAACCGCCAGGGCGCCCGCGATCTTGCTGAATAGGCCGGCATGGTCGGCGGCGTACACCGTCACCTCGGTCACCGCGCGCGCCGGCAGCGGCTGGGTATCCACGGTCAGCGGCGCGCCGCTGTGCTGCGCCTCGCGCACCAGCCGCGCATGGTGCGCGTGCGTCTCCGGATCGAAGGACAGCCAGTACCCGGGGTAGCCCAGGCTGGTGAAGGCGTCGATGTCCTCCTGCGACCAGCCATCCAGCAGATCGGCGGCGGCCTGCTTGGCGCGGGACACACGGACGTCGCGCTCGGTCGTCGCCAGCCCGCCTTCCAGCACCTCGGCGACACGGTGATACAGCTCGCGTAGCAGCGTCGCCTTCCAGCCGTTCCACACTTTCGACGACACCGCCCGCATGTCCGACACCGTCAGCACCAGCAGCAGCCGAAGCCGCTCGGGTGACTGGATCGTATCGGCAAGGTCCAGGATGGTCTTGGGATCGTCGATGTCGCGCTTGAACGCGGTCTGGCTCATCAGCAGGTGATGCAGCACCAGCCAGGAAACCGTCTCGGTTTCCTCGGCCGACAGCCCCAGGATCGGCCCGACATCCAGCGCGATCTCGGCGCCGAGTTCCGAGTGGTCGCCGCCGCGGCCTTTGGCGATGTCGTGCAGCAGCATCGCCAGGTACAACGCGCGCCGCGATTGCAGGTGATCGACCAGCCCGGTGGCGACCGGCGCGATCTCGGCCAGGTCGCCGCGCTCAAGGCTGTTCAGGATGCGCACCGCCTCGATCGTGTGCTCGTCCACGGTGAACACATGGTAGGTGTCGAACTGCATCTGCCCGACGATGCGCGCCCAGTCCGGCAGAAAGCGGCCCAGGAAGCCGGTTTCGTTCAGGATGCTCAGCCATCGCGCACCATCGGGGCGGCCCTGCTCGTGGCGCGGTCCATCGTGGCGCGGTCCATCGGGGCGCGACAGGTCGTGCAGCGCCGGCGTGCGGCCGCACAGCAGGTCCATGAAAATGTCGGCCGCCTCGGCGTCGCCGCGCAGCATCACCGCCCGCCGCTCGTTGCGGATCAGCGACCGCAGCGCCAGCGGATGCAGCTCCAGGCTGCGGTCGCGGGCGACGCGCAGGATGCGCAGCATCTGGATCGGCTCATCGGAAAAGTCGCGGCCCACCACCGGCAGCAGCTTGCCCTCGGCCAGCACGAAGCCTTCGTCCAGCAGCGTGCGGTCGGCCTGTGCCGCCAGCGCCGGCGCGCCCAGCGCCGCACGGATCAGCTCGGGCTCCAGCACGCGGGTCAGCCGCGCCACTTCCCGCACCGTCAGGAAATAGTGCCGCATGAAACGTTCCACGCCGTCCTGCCGGCCGTGCCGCGTGTAGCCCATGCGCGCCCCGACGACGGGCTGCAGGTCGAAGGTCAGCCGCTCCTCGGCCCGCCCGGCGACGTAGTGCAGGTGAAAGCGCACCGTCCACAGGAAGTCCCAGGACCGCCGCGCGTGCTTCGCCTCGGTCTCCGTCAGCATCGTGCCGCCGGGCACCCCGATCGCGGTCAGGTCGTCCATGCTGTGCGTGTCGAAGACGTAGCGCGAGATCCAGTACAGCGTCTGCAGATCGCGCAGACCGCCGCGGCCTTCCTTGATGTTCGGCTCCACCATGAACGGGCTGTCGCCGTAGCGGCGATGGCGCAGGTCACGCTCGGCCTGCTTTGCCGCGATGTATTCGGCCGCGCCGGCATCCTTGCACGCGGCGTGGAAGCGCTGCTGGAATGTCTGGAAGAACGGCGCATCGCCGCAGAGCAGCCGCGCATCGAGCAACGAGGTGCGGACCGTGGTGTCCTTCGCACTCTCGGCCAGGCAGTCGCCGATGGATCGCGTCGCGTGGCCGACCTTCAGCCCCAGGTCCCACAGGAAATACAGCATGTATTCCACGACGCGCAGCGCGTGGTCGTCGGGCACCGACGGCGTCAGGAACAGCAGGTCGACGTCGCTGAACGGCGCCAGCACGCCGCGTCCATAGCCGCCGGTGGCGATGATGCTCAGCCGCTCCGGCCTGCCCAGCACGTTCGGCGCGGTGGCATGCTCGTGCAGCGCCGCCACCAGCCCGTCCACCAGCGCCGACAGCGCGCGGGCGGCGCGCAGGCCGCTGTACTGGTCGTGCTCGAACGCCTCCTGGATCGCGTGCTGGATGCGCGCCAGATGGCGGCGGAACACGCCCAGCACGGCGTCGCGCGATGCCCGGCCGCCCGCTTCCTCGGCCAGCACTGCGAGCGCATCAGCCAGCATCGCCGCCGCGTCGCCGGGGGCATCGGCGAGGGGCGCAGCCAAGGGAGTGACCGGGGGAGGGGGCGTCAACATCCGACCAATGGTATTACGCCCCGCCTGCATCGGGAACAGGCAGCAATGCCTTCAGCCGGAACAGCGCCTGCATGGCTGCCAGCGGCGTCATCGCCTCGGGGTCCAGGGCTGCCAGCGCGGCGCGCACCGGATCGGCCGCTGCCGGCTCAGGGTTGCCGGCGGCTGCCGCAAACAAGGGCAACGGTGCCAGCTTGCCGCCCAGCCTGCCGTCCTTTTCCAGCGCCGTCAGCAGGGCGGCGGCGCGGCGCACCACTGGCGCCGGCACCCCGGCCAGCTGCGCCACATGCACGCCCCAGCTTCGCCCGGCGGCACCTTCCGCCACCTCGTGCTGGAACACGACCTTCCCCTGCCACTGGGTCACCCGCATCGTGTGCGGCCGCAGCCGGGGCAGCGTATCGGCCAGGTCGGCAAGTTCGTGGAAATGCGTGGCGAAGATGCAGCGGCAGCGGATCGCCGAGTGCAGCGCCTCCAGCACCGCCCAGGCGATCGCCAGCCCGTCCATGGTGGAGGTGCCGCGGCCGATCTCGTCCACCACCACCAGGCTGCGCGGACCGGCCTGGTGCAGGATCGCCGCGGTTTCGGTCATCTCCACCATGAAGGTGCTGCGCCCGCGTGCGAGGTCGTCGGCCGCGCCGACGCGGCTGAACAGCCGGTCCACGATGCCGATGCGCGCCGCGGCGGCCGGTACCGGCAACCCGGCCTGCGCCAGCACCACCAGCAGCGCGTTCTGCCGCAGGAACGTCGATTTGCCCGCCATGTTCGGGCCGGTCAGCAGCAGCACGCGCCTATCGGGCGACAGGTCGCAGGGGTTCGGCACGAAGGCGGCGGTGCCGGCCAGCGCCGCCTCCACCACCGGGTGCCGTCCGGCCTTGATGCAGAAGGCGTCATCGTCCGCCACCACCGGCCGGCACCAGCTGCCGCCCTCGGCGCGCGATGCCGCCGATTGCAGCACATCCAGCAACGCCAGCGCCGCCGCCGCGGCCGCCAGCGTCGCCGCCTGCCCGAGCGCCGCCTCGACCAGATGCGTCAGCACCAGCCGTTCGCGCGCCGCCGCGCGCTCGCCGGCCTCGCTGATCCGGCGGTCGAGGTCCGACAGCTCCTGCAGCGTGAACCGCGCGCCGTTCGCCATGCCCTGCCGCAGCGTCAGCTCGGGGAAGCCGCGCAGCCTCTCCACCGCGGCGGCCGGCGCCTCGATGATGTAGCCCAGCTGGGCATGGTGGCGGATCTTCAGGCTGGCGACGCCGAAACGCTGCGCATAGTCGCTCTGCCGTGCCGCGATCAGCTTGCGGCTCTCGTCGCGCAGCCGGCAATGCGCATCCAGTTCGGCATCGAAGCCCGGGCGGATCGCGCCGCCATCCTCGATCCGCGCCGGCGCCGGATCGGCCAGCGCTGCCGCCAGGGTTTCGGCCAGCCCGCTCCCGCTCTCCTCCTCCAGATGGGCGCGCGCCAGGAACAGGATCGCCGGCAGCGGGCCGTCCAGCGCCGCGGCGGCAGCGGCCCCGGCGGCCAGTCCGTCGCGCAGGGTGGCCAGATCGCGCGGCGCGTAGCGGCCGAGCGACAGACGCGCCAGGGCGCGCGGCATGTCGGGCGCGCCGCGCAGCGCGGTGCGCAGCGCCAGCGCCGCCTGCGGGTTCGCCAGCAGCCAGGACCAGCCATCCTGGCGTTCGGCGATGGCGGCCGGGTCGGTCAGCGGGCCGGCCAGCCAGTCGGCCAGGGCGCGCGCGCCGCCGGGGGTCAGCGTGCGCCGGACGGTGGCCAGCAGGGTGTGCAGGTCGCCGCCGTCGCGGGCGCGCAGGATCTCCAGGCTGGCCCGCGTTGCGGCATCCATCGCCAGCACGCCCGCCTTGCCGCGCGACACCGGGGGTGCCAGCAGCGGCTGTGCCCCGGCCTGCGTCGCGCGGACGTAATCCAGCGCCAGCATCGCCGCCACCGCCTCGGCATCGCCGAAGGCGCCGAACGCCTCGACGCTCGCCACGCCGAACGCCTCCGCCAGCCGGCGCCGCGCCACCAGCGGGGGCGAGGGTTCGGCGGCGGGCGCGGCACGGCCCTGCCACTCGCCCAGTGCCAGCGTCGCCGGGGCAACGATCTCGGCCGGATCGAGCCGGCCGAGCAGGGCCGGAAGATCGGTCTCGGGCACCGCGTCGGTCTCGAAGCTGCCGGTCGAGACATCCAGCCACGCGGCACCGACCGCCTCGCGGGTCGGCGCCAGCGCCAGCAGCAGGTTCGCCCGCCCGGCTTCCAGCAGCGAATCCTCGGTCAGCGTGCCCGGCGTGATCAGCCGCACCACGGCGCGGCGGATCGGCGCCTTGCCGGTGCGGGCCTTCGGATCCTCCATCTGCTCGGCGACGGCGACGCGAAAGCCGCGGCGGATCAGCCGGGGCAGGTAGGAGTCGGCGGCATGCACCGGCACGCCGCACATCGGGATCGGCGCGCCGGCATGTTCGCCGCGATGGGTCAGCGCGATGCCCAGCGCGGCCGAGGCGGCCTCGGCATCGGCGAAGAACAGTTCGTAGAAGTCGCCCATGCGGAAGAACACCAGCGCATCCGGATGCGCCTGCTTGGCGGCGAACCACTGCGCCATGGCAGGCGTCGCCCCCTCGGCGGTCGGCACGGTCCCGGACGCGTTCATCGCCTGGGTGTAGCCGCTGACCATCACCAAGCAAACTGCTTGAGGCAGCCGCCCCGCCACGCCACAGTCGCGCCGCCCTTTCGCCTTCCACGCAGCACGGACGACATGATCGGTTTCAGCCTGGATGCCGCGCGCCTCGCCGCCGCCTATGCCGGGGGCGTCGCCACGCCTGCCGCCGTCATGCGGATCGTGCTGGACCGGATCGCCGCCGCCGGCGACGACCATGTCTGGATCTCCCGGCGCAGCGACGCCGCCATCCTGGCCGATGCCGAGGCGCTGGCCGCGCGCGGCCCCGCCGGCCTGCCGCTCTATGGACTGCCCTTCGCGGTGAAGGACAACATCGATGCCGCCGGCCTCGCGACCACCGCCGGGTGCCCGGATTTCGCCTATCGGCCGACCGCGAACGCGCCGGCGGTGCAGCGTCTGATCGACGCCGGCGCGATCCTGGTCGGCAAGACCAACCTCGATCAGTTCGCCACCGGCCTCGTCGGCATCCGCTCGCCCTACGGCATTCCGCGCAACCCCTTCGATCCTGCCATGATCCCCGGCGGCTCCAGTTCCGGCTCCGCCGTCGCCGTCGCCGCCGGCCTCGTGTCCTTCGCCCTCGGCACCGACACCGCCGGGTCGGGCCGCGTGCCCGCATCGTTCAACAACCTCGTCGGGCTGAAGCCGACGCGCGGCCTGCTCAGCCCGCGCGGCATGGTGCCGGCCTGCCGGCCATACGACTGCATGACAGTGTTCGCCCTCACCGTCGCCGACGCGCTGGCGGTGGCAGGCGTCGCCGGCGGCTTCGATCCCGGCGAGGCCTATTCCCGCGCGGCCCCGCCCGGCTTCAGCCTGCGCCACGCCGCACCGCCCCGCTTCCGCTTCGGCGTCCCCCGTCCGGACCAGCGCCGCTTCTTCGGCGACGCCGCGGCCGAGGCGCTGTTCGCCCAGGCCATCGCCCGCGCCGAAACCCTCGGCGGCACCGCCGAGGCGATCGACTTCGATCCCTGGGCGGAAGCCGCCGGCTTGCTCTATGGCCCGCTCGTGGCGGAACGCGCCGCCGTGGTCGGCGACTTCATCGCTGGCCATCCGGCCGCGGCCGATCCCGTGGTGGCCGGGATCATCGGCCGCGCCGCCGAGGTCGCCGGCCCCGCCGTGCTGCGCGCCCAGCACCGTCTGGCCGAACTCGCCTGCGCGATCCGCCCGGTCTGGGACCGCATCAACTTCCTGCTGGTGCCGACGACCGGAACCGCCTTCACCATCGCCCAGGTCCAGGCCGAGCCGATCCTGCGCAACAGCGAGCTTGGCACCTACACCAACTTCACCAACCTGCTCGACCTCTCGGCCATCGCGGTGCCCAACGGATTCACCCCCTCCGGCTTCCCCGCCGGCGTCACGCTGATCGGGCCGGCCTGGCATGACGGCGTCCTCGCCGCCTTCGGCGCCGCGATGCAGGAAAGCGCCGGCACGCCGCTCGGCGCCACCGGCATCGCCCAGCCGCCGGCCGCCCCCGCCTCCGGCGTCTCCCTCGCGGTCCATCCGATGACCGAGATCGTGGTGTTCGGCGCGCATCTCGCCGGACAGCCGCTGAACAAGGACCTGCTGGCGCTCGGCGCCCGGCTGCGCGGCCCCTGCCGCACCGCCCCGGCCTATCGCATGAAGGCGCTGCCCGGCCGGATCGAGCGCCCCGGCGTGATCGGCGCTACCCGCGACGGCGTCGCGATCGAGGGCGAGATCTGGGCGCTGCCCAGCGCCGCCGTCGCCGGCTTCCTGGCCACCATCGGCGCGCCGCTCGGCCTCGGCAAAGTGACACTCGAGGATGGCGCGGTCAGTCTCGGCTTCATCTGCGAGGGCGGCCCGCAGGCCGAGGCCGCCCCCGACATCAGCCGCTTCGGCGGCTGGCGCGCCTATCTTGCAAGCAAGGAGTGACGATCATGGCAAGCCGCGAACAGGCCATCGCCCGCGCCCTCTCGGGCTTCGACCAGGGCACTTTCCGCGACCGTCTGGCTGGCCTGGTCGCCATCCCAAGCACCTCGCAGGACCCGGCCTATCGCGCCGAGGTGCAGCGCTATCTCGACGAGGCGATCCGTCCCTGGGTGGAGCGGATGGGCTTCACCGCCGCCATCCACGCCAACCCCGAACCCGGCCTGCCCCCCATCCTGACCGCCGAGCGGCTGGAGGACCCGGCGTTCCCGACGGTGCTCACCTACGGTCACGGCGACACCGTGCGCGGCCTGGACGACCAGTGGCGCGACGGCCTCTCGCCCTGGACGCTGACCGAGGAGGACGGGCGCTGGTACGGCCGCGGCACCGCCGACAACAAAGGCCAGCACGCCATCAATCTCACCGCCCTCGAAGCCGTGCTGGCCGAGCGCGGCGGCCGGCTCGGCTTCAACCTCAAGCTGGTGCTGGAGACCGCCGAGGAAACCGGCTCGCGCGGCCTCGATGCCTTCGTCGCCGCGCACAAGGATGAACTGGCCGCCGACGTGCTGATCGGCAGCGACGGCCCGCGCGTCTCGCCCGGCACCCCGACCATCGCCACCGGCACGCGGGGCACGTTCCATTTCGACCTCGTGGTGTCGCTGCGGCCCGGCGGCGTGCATTCCGGCCACTGGGGCGGCCTGACCACCGACCCCGCGATCGTGCTGGCGCATGCCCTTGCCACCATCATGGACCGGCACGGCCGCATCCTGGTGCGCGACTGGCTCAGCCCGAACGGCGTGCCCGCCTCGGTGCGCGGCGTGCTCGACGGCTGCGAGGTCGCCGGCGGCGGCGAGGCGGCGAGCATCGACCCCGACTGGGGCGAACCCGGGCTGACCCCGGCCGAGAAGATCTACGGCTGGAACAGCTTCATCGTGCTGGCGATGCTCTCCGGCCGGCCGGAAAACCCGGTCAACGCCGTCGCGCCCGACGCCCGCGCGCACTGCCAGATCCGCTACACCGTGGACACCGATCCGGCGCGGTTCGAGGACGCGCTGCGCCGCCATCTCGACGCGCACGGGTTCCAGTCGGTGCGGATCGAGAAGGCCGGCATCCGCATGGCCGCCAGCCGCACCGATCCCGCGCACCCCTGGGTCCGCCGCGTCGCCGACAGCATCGGCCGCACGCTCGGCACGCGGGTGCAGATCATTCCGAACTCCTCGGGCGGCCTGCCGGGCGACGTGTTCATGAACAATCTCGGCGTGCCGCTGGTCTGGGTGCCGCACAGCTACAACGGCTGCAAGCAGCACGGCCCGGACGAGCATTTGCTGATCGCTACCGCCCGCGACGGCCTCGCCGCCTTCACCGGCCTGTGGTGGGACCTCGGCGAACCGCGGCGGTGACATCCCTCCACGGGCTTCGGTGAGCGGCTTCAGTCGGGCCGCGCGATCGGCTCGCCGCTCTTAACCGACGCCGCAACCGGCGCCGCCACCGGCGCGCCCTGGGCCCGCATCTCGTGATCCGACTCGAACAGCGCGGCCAGTTCATCGGCCGATTGCTTGAGGCTCTGGATGATCTGCCGCTCGTCATCGTAGAACGAGTGCGTCTCGAGCAACTGGCGCTCGTCGTAGTCCTCGAAAAGCTTCACCGCGCGCTGTGCCTCGGCCTCCGGCACGCCCAGAACCTCGAGCGCCATCTCGCCCATGCGCAGGCTGGAATAGAAGGTCTCGCGCACGAACATCGCGATGCCGCGGTCCATCAGCAGATGCGCGTGCCGCCGGTTGCGCGCCCGCGCCAGGATCTTCAGGTTCGGAAAGGTGCGGCGGACGATGTCCACCACGCCGATGCCCTGCTCGACGTCATCCAGCGCGATCACCAGCAGCTTCGCGTGCTCGGCGCCCGCGGCACGCAGCAGGTCGGGGCGGGACGGGTTGCCGTAGTAGATCTTGCTGCCGAAGCGGCGGATCACCTCGACCTGCGCCGAGTCCTGCTCCAGCGCCGTGAACCCGATGCCGCGCATGTGCAAGACGCGGCCGACGATCTGCCCGACGCGGCCGAAACCACAGATGATGACCGGAACGTCGTCGTCGTTGATGGTGTCGTAGGGCAGCACCGCCAGCTTCCCGGTGTAGGGCACGATCAGCTTTTCCGACAGCGCGAACAGCAGCGGCGTCGCCGCCATCGACAGCGCGATCGCCAGTGTCGCGCGGTCGCCCTCCGCCTGGGTCAGCGCGCCCGCACCGATTGCCGCGGCGAACAGCACGAAGCTGAACTCACTGCCCTGTGGCAGAGCGAAGGCGAAGCGGATCGCGGTGCGCCTGGTGTGGCCGGTGGCGCGCGACAGCAGGAAGGCGACGGCGATTTTCGCGATGATCAGGCCGGGCACCGCCACCGCGAAGAAGCGCGGCGCCTTCACCAGCAGCGACAGGTTCGCCGCCATGCCGACCGACAGGAAGAAGAAGCCCAGCAGCAGCCCCTCGAACGGCTCGACATCGGCCTGCACCTCGTGCCGGAACTCCGAATCCGACAGCAGCACGCCGGCCATGAAGGCGCCCAGCGACATCGACAGCCCGGCCGCATCCGCCAGAGCGGCGGTGCCTGCGACGACGAACAGGGCCAAGGCGGTGAACACCTCCGGCGTGCGCGCGCCGCCGATGGCGCGGAACGCCGGGCCGATCAGGTATCGCCCGCCGATCAGGATGATCGCGATGGCGCCGACCGCGCGGCCGACATCCACCCACGGCACCATCATCGGCACGTCCCGCCCGGTCAGCAGCGGCACCGCCGCCACCAGCGGGATGAACGCCAGATCCTGGAACAGCAGCACGGCGAAGCTGTCGCGCCCCGACGGCGTGCTCTTCAGGTCGCGCTCGGCCAGCATCGGCAGCACGATGGCGGTGGACGACAGCGCCAGCCCGGCCCCTAGCACGACGGCGCTCGGCCAGGGCGTGCCGATCACGTGCAGCACGCCGGCGATCACCGCCGCCGAGGCGACGACCTGCGCGCTGCCCAGGCCGAACACCGCGCGCCGCATCACCCATAGCCGCTGCGGCCTGACCTCCAGCCCGATCAGGAACAGCAGCATGATGATGCCGAGTTCCGAGACGCCCTGGATCTCGTCGACATTGGTGACCAGCCGCAGCCCGGACGGGCCGATCAGCGCGCCGCCGACCAGATAGCCGAGCACGCTGCCGAAGCCGAGCCGGCGCGAGATCGGCACCAGCACCACGGCCGTTGCCAGCAGGATGGCAATGGTCAGGATCATGCGAAGGCGACGGCGGCCCGGCTATTCGGCGGCCGCACGCTTCGCCGCCAGCCGGTCGATCTCGGTCTGCACCGCGGCGCGCGACTGGCTGCCGTATTCCTCGTGGTGGTCGCGCGCGAAGTCATAGCTGTCGATGCGCAGCGTGCGCGATCCCTGGAAGTGCGGGTGCACATAGCGCGCCATCAGCTCGTAATGACGCCTCGTCTCGGCCCAGTCCGCCCAGTTGTGCGCCAGCTCCAGGATGCCGCCGAAGCCGCCGGTGCCCTTCTGCAGCTGCGCGATATAGGCGATCGCATCGTCCGGCGTGCCGATGCAGGCCGCCCCGGTCTCGGTCAGGAAGGTGTACGGGTCCTCGACGTCCGGCGGCATGATCGGGAAGGTGGCGACGTCGTTGAAGTAGTTGCGGAAGGCATGGATGCCGTGCTGGACGTTGCGCTTGGCCTGCTCGCGCGTCTCCGCGATGTGGAACAGCGTCACCATCCGCCATTTCGCCCGGTCCGGGACATGGCCGCCCTGGCGCGCCTGCTCCTCGTACAGCGACCAGTTCTTCGCGTGGTGCTTGATGGCGTCCGGGCTCGTGCCGCCGATCGACAGCATGCCGATGCCGTGCCGCCCGGCCGCCAGCGCCCCGGCCGGGGAACGCGACGCCGCGACCGCCATCTCCATCATCGGCCGCGTGTAGCAGGGCAGTTGCAGCCGCGCGGCGTTCAGGTCGTACCAGTCGGTCTTCTCGGTCACCGTCTCCCCGCGCAGCAGCCGCACCAGCACATCCAGCGCCTGGTTCATCCTGGGCCGCTGCTGCTCGGCCCGGATGCCGATCTTCATCGCGTCGTGCACCAGCGCACCCGGCCCCACGCCGAACATCGTCCGCCCGCGCGTCATGTGGTCCAGCTGCACCATCCGGTCGGCCAGGATGAACGGGTTGTGGTACGGCAGCGACACCACGCCGGTGCCCAGCCGGATATGCCGCGTGCGCTCGGCGGCGGCGGCGATGAACACCTCCGGCGAGCCGATGATCTCGAACCCGCCCGAGTGGTGCTCGCCGATCCACGCCTCGTGGTAGTTCAGCCTGTCGAGGTGCTCGACCAGCTCCATATCGCGCTGCAGCGCCAGCGTAGGGTTCTCGGGCAGGTCGTGGAACGGTGCCAGGAAGATGCCGCTGCGCAGGTGGTCGGTCATGCTCGGTTTCCCTTCGGACTGCGCCGACAGGCTACATCGGACCGCGCCGAAGCCCCAAAATCACGGGGCCGGCGGCTTGTCGTAGCGGGCGACCAATTCGCGCGCGACGCGCGCCTCGGGCAGCAGCTTGCCGCTGGCCAGCCAGACTTCGCTGACGCGGCCTGCCTTGTTGCGCACCCGGCGCACCGGCTCGCCGTGGCTGCCGAAGCCGCCGGACAGCGCGATCCGCGCGGTGTCGCGGCCGGTGATCTCCAGTTCCGGCGCATAGGCGAGCGGCGGGATGAACCCGGGCGTCGCCACCAGCACCTTGTTGCCAACCGGCACCAGATCGATGGCACCGCCAGGGCTCCACCACCGCCCGGCCCAGCCCGCCGCGCGCCGCGTCGGCCGTCCGCCATCCGCGAACCGCTTCAGGATGTTCAGCACGCCGTCCAGCCACGGATGCGCCATGCCGTCCACCGAGTTGGTCAGCACGGAAACCGCCAGCCCCTGTGCGGGGACGACGACGGTGCGGGTGAGGGTGCCCGGAAACCCGCCGGAATGACCGAACCAGGCCCATCCCTGGTACTTGCCGCTCATCGTGCCGAGGCCGTAGCCCACCGCCAGCGCGCCGTACGGCTCGTGCCACTGCGGCCGTGTCATCTCCCGCCGGCTCGATACCGACAACACGCTGCGTCTGGCATTTGGCGCCAACTGGCCGAAGAAGCGCACGAGGTCGGCACCGGTGCTGACGAAGCCGGTCGCGGCGGCAAGGGCGTGCGTGGACTGATCGCCCTGGAATACCACCCGGCGGCCCAGCAGGATCTTGCCGCTATGCCCGCGCGCCAGCTTCGCCCGCCGCGGCAGCGGCACGTCGGGGACGGTTTCGGTCAGCCCCGCCGGTTCGACGATTTCGCGCTGCACCCAGTCGGCATAAGCCTCGCCCGTCACCGCCGCGATCACCATCCCGGCCAGCGCGTAGCCGTGGTTCGAGTATTTCAGCCGCGTGTTCGGCGCGATCGTGGGCGCGATCCGCAGGTCGGCGCGGATGCGCCTCTCATCGGCGAATGGGGCGCGTTGCGCCCAGTAGCCGCTGTCCGTGCCGTCGCGGAAGAGGCCGGCGCTGTGCGAAAGAAGCTGCGCGATCGTCACGCGCGCGATGTCGGGATGCAGGCCCTCCACATACTCCCCGGCGGCGTCGTCCAGTTTCAGCCGCCCGCGTTCCCGCAGCTTCATGATCGCCGCGGCGGTGAATGACTTCGAATGGGAGGCGACACGAAACCGGTGGCGCGGCGTCAGCGGGATGCCGGCAATCAGGTCGGCATGGCCGAACGCCCGATCCAGCACCACCTTGCCGTCATGCGCGATCGCGACGGCGCAGCCGGGGCGCTCCAGCGCGCGCATCTGAAAGCCCAGCCATCGCGGAATGTAATCGAGGGCGGGGGCGAGCCACGGCGGCATCAGTCGCCCTCCGCCACGCGGATCGCCCTCGGCGTGCCCGAGGCGATCTCGTCGTGCGACAGCCGGCGCTCGGGCAGAATGAAGCCATAGGCCGGGTATTCGTGGCTGCCCATCTGTCCCGCCGGCGGCCACCAGACACGCACCAGCGTCCAGTCGTTGGCTTCGGAAACATCGACCACCGGCTGATCCTCGGTAACGCGGTGATGCACCCAGTTGGCCTGCGTCACCATGATCTCGCGCCCCGATAGCACGCGCGACACCACCGCGACATGGCCGTAGGGCAGTCGGCTGTCGCGGCGCAGCACCAGCACGCTGCCGGTAACCGGACTGGATGCGCGTTGGTAGCGTCCGGCGGCGGCATCCCACCAGGCATACGCGTCGCCGCTCAGCCGCACTCCGGTCAGCGCCCGCGCGAAGGGCGCGCACTCCAGGCCGACGGTGCCCCCGATATAGGCGCCCCCACCGCCGGTCGGGCCGCCCGAAGCGCAGCCGGAAAGCAGCGCCGTCGCACCCAGCAGGACGCCGGGCAAGACCCAGGACCGGATGGCACGACACGGCATGGCGGACCCGCCAAGGTGAATGTTTAGCGCGCGTTACGCGTCCGCATTACACCAGGACATGAGAAATCCGCAACAAATCCTTGCAGACGCCCCTCTCCCGCGCCGCGAGAGAGGGGATCCGGGGCACGGGCAGGGGCGAGGGCAGGGGCGTCAGATCTCCTTGCGGCTCATCATCCCCGCCATCGTGTCGGCCTGCCGGATCGCCAGCGCCACGATCGTCAGCGTCGGGTTGCAGGCGGCACCCGAGGTGAACTGGCTGCCGTCCGAGATGAACAGGTTCTTGATGTCGTGCGTCTGGCCGTATTTGTTCACCACGCCGTCCCTTGCGTTGGCACTCATGCGGTTGGTGCCCATGTTGTGCGTGCTCGGATAGGGCGGCGTGGGGAAGGTGCGCACCGCGCCGACCGCGTCGTAGATCGCGCTGCCCTGCGTGTAGGCGTGCTGGCGCATCGCGAGGTCGTTCGGATGGTCGTCGAAATGCACGCTGGCGACCGGCATCCCGTTGGCGTCCTTCACCTTGGGATCGAGCGTGACGCGGTTGGTCTCGCGCGCCATGTCCTCGCCGACGATCCACATGCCGGCCATGTTGGCGTAGTCGTCGATGCCGCTGGTGAAGCTGCGGCCCCAGGCGCCGGGATCGAGGAACGCCGCCATGAACGGCAGGCCCAACGACAGCGTCTCCAGCTCATAGCCGCCGACGAAGCCGCGCTTGGGATCGTTGCGCGCCTCGTCGCGCACGATGCCCGCCATCGTCGTGCCGCGATACATGTGCACCGGCTTGTCGAACACGCCATAGACGCTGCCGGTCATGTGGCGCATGTAGTTGCGTCCCACCTGACCGGACGAATTGGCCAGCCCGTCGGGATACTTGCTCGACGCGCTGTTCAGCAGCAGCCGCGGGCTTTCCAGCGAATTGCCGGCCACCGCCACCACCCGCGCCTTCTGCCGCTGCGTCTTGCCGCTGCCGTCCACGTACACGACGCCCGTCACCTTGCCGGACGCGTCGTGCTCGATCGTCACCACCATCGAACTCGGGCGCACCTCCATGTGGCCGGTCGCCTCGCCCTTCGGTATCTCGGTGTACAGCGTCGACCATTTCGCGCCCGATTTGCAGCCCTGGAAGCAGAAGCCGATCTGCTGGCACGAGCCGCGCCCGTCGCGCGGCTGGCTGTTGATCGACATGTTGCCGGTATGCACCTCGGTATAGCCCAGCTTGCGGGCGCCGGCGTTCAGCACCTTGAAGTTGTTGTTGCCGGGCAGCCGCGGAATCCCGTTCGTGCCGGTGGTGCCCATCTTGAATTCGGCCTTGGCGTAGAATGGCTCCATCTCGGCCAGCGTGATCGGCCAGTCCGCCAGGTTCGCCCCCTGCATCGCGCCATAGGTGGTGCGCACCTTGAACTCGTGCTCCTGGAAGCGCAGCGACGCGCCGGCCCAGTGCACCGTCGATCCGCCGACCGATTTCACGATCCACGCCGGCAGGTTCGGGAAATCGTGCGCCACCCGCCACGTGCCCGACGTGGTGCGCATGTCCTTCCATGCCAGCTGGGCGAAGCTCTCCCATTCGTTGTTGATGAAATCGGGGATCTCGTGCCGCTCGCCGGCTTCCAGGATCACCACGTTGATGCCCTTCTGCGCCAGCTCGTTACCGAGCGTGCCGCCGCCGGCGCCGGAGCCGACGATGCACACGACGCTGTCGTCGTTCAGGTCGAAAGTTGCCATTGTCCCGTTCCCCCTACGACGCCGGCAGCCAGTCGAGATCGTTGAAGCCCCGGTGCAGGTAGCCGCCCTTGTCGGCGGATGATCCCTCGTAGCCGAACTTGGGCCATACCTCCTGCTGGTTGTACAGGCTCACCACCAGGTCGCCGCGCACCTTCTGGAAGAACGCGCCGTCCTGCACGGTCTCCAGCACCGCGACGCGATCGGCTTCCCAGGGCACGTCCAGATACGCGGTCTTGTGGGTGCGTTGCGCCGCCGCATCCAGCGTGACCACGCCGGTCTCGATCAGCGTGTGGAACGCGGGATCGCCGCCCGCCTTCGCGTCGTACGGCGTGACCGCCGTGATGTAGTAGATGTCGGCCAGCCGGTCGTGCGGGTAGATGTCGCGCGCCATCAGCACCAGTGTGGCCATGGTGTGCGGCTTGAGGTTGCTCGCCGCCTGTGCCCAGGCTGCGTGCGGCCCGATGCCCATGCCCGCGGCGGCAAGCCCCGCGGCCGGCACGGCAGTGGCGCTGCCCTGCAGGAACAGCCGGCGGCTCACCTGTTTGCGCCTGTCGATTTCTCTCATCGTCGTTTTCCCCTGGACGTTTGTTTCTGGTTGTCGGGTCAGCGGTAGCGGCCGTGCCGCTGCAGCACCTCGATGCGATAGCCGTCGGGGTCCTGCACGAAGAAGAAGCGCGCCATCAGCGCGCCCTCGCGGTGGAATTCCTTGATCGGCTCCGGTGCCAGGTCCTGCGCCGCGAAGTGCCTGTGCTCCGCATCCAGGTCTTCGACCGCGAACGCCATATGGCCATAGCCCTCGCCCTGCGCATAGGGCTCGGTGCGGCCATGGTTGACGGTCAGCTCGATCTCGAAATCGGCTTCCTCGTTGCGCAGATAGACCAGCGTGAATCCGTCGAAGCCGTAGCGGTCGGCGATCCTCATGCCGAAGGCGCGGCGGTAGAAATCGACCGATTTCGCTTCGTCCAGCACGCGGAACATCGCATGGATGACCTTGGCCATCAGTGCTGGTCCTTCAGCCACGCGATGATGGTCTGGCGCGTCTTGGGATTGGACTGTCGGTACAGCATCACGGCACCCGGCAGCACCGCCTGCGGGTTGGTCAGCCACGCCTCCAGATGCGCATCGTCCCAGGTGAAATCGGCCTGCGCGAAGGCCGGGGAATACTTGAAGCCCGGCAGCGACCCGGCCCGCCGGCCATACACGCCGGCCAGGTTCGGCCCCTGCCGCGGCGCCGCGCCATGCTCGACCGTGTGGCAGGTGCCGCACTGGTTGGCGAACAGGCTCGCCCCGTCGGGAGGCTTCGCGGCCGGCAGGTCGAACGGCATCTGCGCGCGCGTGCCGACCGCGCCCAGGCCGCACAGCACGATCGTCGTCAGCAAGACCAGCCGGTGCCGCACGTCGCCCCCTTCGTTACGCTGCCTCCGGTCCTGACCGTAGGAAGCTGCCGCCGGGGGCGGGTAGTATCAGGCTAATTCAGCCGCATTTTCCTCGGCCGGAATCCCCGGCACCGTCCCCTCCCGCAGTGCGGCGCGGCGGGCGGCGACCTGGGCGGCATGCACATCCTGGTTGGTCAGCCAGTGCAGGCAGGACACGCGCAGGAAGGAGGCGAAATTGGCCACCTCGCCCTGGCGCGCCAGGATCTCGTCATGCAGCGTGGAGACGAACCGCGCCACCGACATGTCCTCCCGCGCCGCGATCCGTTCCAGGATCGCCCAGAACGCCGCCTCCAGCCGGATCGAGGTGGCATGGCCGTGGATGCGGATCGGCCGCGTCTCCGCCGCGTAGGACGCGGGATCCTGCGACATGAACAGGCAGCACATGGCGTTTCCCCAGGCTGGTCCGGGTATTGGCGCCCGGATCGTGCGGTTTTCGGCATCGTCCGATTTTCGACATGGTAGGATAGCCCAGTTCCGCAATCCGCAAACCTGCCGCTGCCCAGACGGCCGGGCCCCGGCCCGCGTCTTGTGCCCGGCAGCGGCGGCGGCCGATAGTGCCGGCCTGTTTCGTCTGGCAGGAGGGGCCGTCTTGGATCAGGACCGGATCGCATCGCTCGCGCGCGCAGCGGGGCTGGACAAGGCGCTTGCCGAATTCCCCGATGACGTCGCCGCCGCGGCACGCCAGGCGCTCTCCAACGCCGGCGGCTTCGCCGTGCCCACCGATCCGGCCGCCGAGCCCTGGCCGCCGATGCGTCCCAACCCGGCGGCCTGACCCGATGACCGACCCGCACTGGCTCTCCGCCGCCGAGGCGGCCCGCGCCTTCGCCGACCGCACCCTCTCGCCCAGCACCTACCTCGCTGCCTTGCTGGCCCGCATCGAGCGCCTCGACCCGACCCTGCATGCCTTCATCCGCCTCGACGCCGAGGCCGCGATGGATGCCGCCCGGCAGGCCGACCGCGACATCGCCGCCGGGCGCCGCCGTGGGCCGCTGCACGGCATCCCCATCGGCATCAAGGACATCATCGACGTCGTCGGGCTGCCCACCACCTGCCACTCGCGCATCCTGCTCGACAACGTCGCGTCGGCCGACGCGGCAGTCGTCGCGCGGCTGCGTGCGGCCGGTGCGATCGTGATCGGCAAGCTGTCCACACATGAATTCGCCATCGGCGGCCCCAGCCTCGACCTGCCGTTCCCCCCGGCGCGCAATCCGTGGAACCCGGCGCACCATCCCGGCGGCTCATCCTCCGGCTCCGGTGCGGGCGTCGCCGCCGGGCTGTTCCCGCTGGCGCTTGGGACCGATACCGGCGGCTCGGTGCGCAACCCGGCCAGCGCCTGCGGCATCTTCGGGCTGAAGCCGACCTATGGGCGGGTGTCGCGGCGCGGCGTGTTCCCGCTGTCCTTCACGCTCGATCATGTCGGGCCGCTGGCGCGCACCGTCGCAGATGCAGCCCTGCTGCTGCGCGCGATCGAGGGACACGATGCGGCGGATCCCGGCAGCACGACCTTCCCCCCGCTCGCGGCGATCGAGCAAGGGATCGCGGGCCTGCGCATCGGTTTCATCCGACACTTTCACGAGACGGACCTTCCCGCCCACCCGCAGGTCGCCGAGGCGCTCGAGGCGGCGGCCGAGGTGCTCCAGGCCGAGGGCGCGCAGGTGCGCAACATCGCGCTGCCGACGCTCAACGAATTCGCCGCCGTCAACCGCGTGATCCTGGGTGCGGAGTCGTGGTCGATCCATGCGCCCTGGCTGCGCACGCGGCCGGGCGATTACGGCCAACTCGCGCGCCAGCGGCTGATGGCCGGCGCCTTCATGTCGGCCGGCGACTATGTCGGCGCGCAGCGCCGCCGCGCGCAGATGATCGCGGCGGTCGAGGACGCCTTCCGCGACGCGGACATCCTGCTCTGCGCCAGCTCGATGGATCCCGCCAGCCGCATCGACGACACGGCCGAGACCCTGCGCACCTACCCGCGCCAGGCACGCACCCCGTTCAACGTCACCGGCCACCCGGCCGTCGCGATGATGGCCGGGCTTTCATCGGACGGCCTGCCGTTGTCGGTGCAGTTCGTCGGCCGCTACGGCGCCGACGCCACGGTGTTGCGCGCCGCCCGCGCCTATGAGCGCGCAACGGATTGGAACGCGCGCCGCCCGCCTCTGGACTGATCCAGCTTCGGCGGCGCGGCGGTCCGACCTCAATCCGAGGTTTGAACCCGCTGCGCCTTCGCGCGGTGGCGGTGCGCCGCCTGCTTTGCCCGGTTGCCGCATATCGCCATGCTGCACCACCGCCGCGCACGGCCGCGCGTGTGGTCGGCGAAGAACAGCGTGCAGACATGGCCTTCGCATGCCTTCACGTTCGAGAAGTCCTCCGTACAGACCAGTTGCGCCAGTGCCTCGCCGATCGGCAGCAGCAGCGCCTCGGGGCTGCGCCACCGGCGGAGCGTGCGAAGCTGGAAAAGCCCGTCCGCACCCTCGGGCTGCGGAGCGATCCGGGTGAACGTCTCGTCGCGCTCCAGCAGCCGGTTCAACGGCCCCAGTTCGGCCAGGGCGTCCGCCGCCAGAGGGCGCCCCATATGCCGGCGCACGAAGCCCCTGAACCACTCGCGCAGGCTTCTGGCCTGATCCGCAACCTTGTCGAACTCGCCCGGCAGCGCGCTCGCCCGGATGGTTGCCAGCGCATCGGCGGGCACGAAGTCCGCCTGCGCCAGCCAGTCCAGCAATCCTTCGCCGTCGTCGATCCAGTCGACGGGGGCATCGACCGGCGTGGCGATCGAGTTCAGGAAATCCAGTCCGCGCGCGTCGGCTAGGAAAATCGCAGGGGGGCGCCCGCCCATCAGAACTCCTGTTCCGGGCCCCAGGCGGCCGTCCGCGTGATCGCCAATTCGTGAATGCAATGCATCGATAACCTCTCAGACAGGACTTGACAAGTTATAGACGTATCCCCTAACCGTCCCACTACCGCCGGCAAGGTTATATAAAATTCGTTTCCGCTCAGGGGAGATGGCCGGCGATGTCCATGAACAATGTGAACGTCGTGCTTGCACATGGCGCCTGGGCTGACGGGTCGAGTTGGGCAAAAGTCGTCGCGCCGCTGGTGGCCGAGGGCATCGGTGTCACGGCGGCGCCGCTGCCGCTGACGTCCTTCGCCGATGACGTGGCGGCACTCGATCGCACCCTCGAGCGTGCCGCCGGGCCGGTCGTCCTGGCCGGCCATGCGTATGCCGGCGCGGTGATCGCGGCGACCCGCAGCGAGAAGGTCAGGGCGCTCGTCTACATCGCGGCACTCGCGCCGGAGGAAGGCGAGACCGTCGCGGCCATGTTCTACCGGACCGATCCGCACCCGCAGGCGCCCCGGCTTGCACCGGACAGCCACGGGCTGATCTATCTGCCTGAGGCGGCCTTCGCCGCCGCCTTCGCGCAGAATGCCACCGCCGCCGAACTGGCCGTGCTGGCGGCGGTCCAGCGCCCCATCTCGCCCGCCTGCATCACCGTTGCGGTGCCGCGTCCGCTGTGGAAGGACCGCCCGGCCTGGTATCTGGTGGCCGAGCAGGACCGCATGATCCTCGCGGCCAACCAGCGCTTCATGGCCGAGCGGATGGGTGCCCGGGTCCGTGCGCACCCCGTCGATCACACGCCGATCGTCACCGCCCCGGATGTCGTCCTCGATGTGGTCCGCGAGGCCGTCGCCGCCGTCCGCGCCGAGCGGCCCGCCTGACCACGCAACTCGGATTCATGGCGGTTCTGCCCTGTAACTCTAACCTCCATAAAGAAGTCTAAAAGGTTAGACACGGCCAGAAGGAAAGCGCCATGACGACCATTGCCTACCGGAATGCGGACGTCGACGGCTTCAGGGTGTTCTATCGGGAGGCGGGCAGCCGGGGCGCGCCGAAGCTGCTGCTTCTGCATGGCTTCCCGAGTGCCAGCCATATGTTCCGGGACCTCATCCCGCTGCTGGCGGACCGCTTCCACATCGTCGCCCCCGACCTTCCGGGCTTCGGCAACTCGGACCTGCCGGGCCGTGGCTGGACGTTCGAGCGGATGGCCGAAACGATCGACCGCTTCACCGGCCTCGTCGGCTTCGACCGCTACGCCCTCTACGTCTTCGACTACGGCGCGCCGACCGGCTTTCGCCTCGCGTTGAAGCATCCGGAACGGATCACCGCCCTCATCTCGCAGAACGGCAACGCCTACGAGGAAGGTCTGAGCGAAGGCTGGAACCCGATCCGCGCCTACTGGCAGGACGCATCCGTGGCCAATCGGGACGCCCTGCGCGCCTTCCTCAAACCGGAGACGACGGTCTGGCAGTACACCCACGGCGTGCCCGACCCCGCTTCGGTCTCGCCGGATGGCTACTCGCTGGACAATTTCTACCTCGCCCGTCCCGGCGCCGATGAGGTGCAGCTAGACCTGTTCGGCGACTACAGGACCAACGTCGCGCTCTACCCGGACTTCCAGGCCTATTTTCGCGCCCACAAGCCGCCCCTCCTTGCAGTGTGGGGCAGGAACGACCCGTTCTTCCTGCCGGCGGGTGCGGAGGCATTCAAGCGCGACATCCCCGGCGCCATCGTGCGCTTCTTCGATACCGGCCACTTCGCGCTGGAAACCCACGCCACCGCCATCGCCGCATCCATCCGCGAATTCCTGCCCGGCTGACCGCGTCGTTTTCGCACGCGCCCGATGCCGCAAGCCATCGAACGAAGGAGAACGGACATGCCCCCCTCCGTCGCGATCGTCACCGGCGCAAGCCAGGGCATCGGCAAGGCCACAGCGGTACGGCTCGCACGCGATTTCTCGGGCCTCGTCCTGGTCGCGCGCGACCGTGCCAATCTCGAACAGACGGCCGAGGCGGTCAGGGCCGCGGGCGCGGAAGCCTCGATCATCGATGCCGACCTCGGCCGGCCCGAGGCGGCACATGCGGTGGTCGATCAGGCCCTCGCAGCCTTCGGTCGGATCGACGCGCTGCTCAACATCGCCGGTGCGGTGCCGCAGATCGACCTGTTCGAGATGACGGACGCCCAGTGGGACGGCGGGCTGGCGCTCAAGCTGCACGGCGCGCGCCGGCTCACCATCGCCGCATGGCCCGCATTGAAGGCGGCGAAGGGTGCGGTGGTGCTGATGTCGGGCAACTCCGCGCTTTTTCCCAAGGCGCCGTACGCGGCGGTGGGCACCATCAACGCCGCGATCGTCGCGCTGGCCAAGGCGTTCTCCGATCGCGGCATCGCCGATGGCGTTCAGGTCAACAGCGTCCTGCCCGGTCCGGTGATGACCGGCCGGCGTCGCTCGTACCTCCAGCACTGGGCGCCGTTGCACAACATGACGGTCGAGGAGGCGACGGCCCGCTTCCCACAGGAGGCCGGCATCGCCCGCTACGGGGAGCCGGCGGAGCTCGCCGAGCTGATGGCGTTCCTGGTGTCGCCCGGCGCCCGCTGGATGACGGGCGCAACCCTCCGCATGGATGGTGGCGAGGTCAAGTCGATCTGACGACCGGATCGCCGCATCCATTGCTCGTCCCCGCCAGCAGGAAACACCTCATGTCTCAGCCTGAAACCTTCGACGTCGTCGTCCTCGGCAGCGGCCAGGGCGGCAAGCGGCTCGCCTGGCATCTGGCGCACGCGGGCAAAACGGTCGCGGTGGTGGAGCGCCAATGGGTCGGCGGCTCCTGCCCCGCCGTCGCGTGCCTGCCCTCGAAGAACGAGCTGTGGAGCGCGCGCGTCGCCCATCTGGTTCGCAACGCCGCCCGCTTCGGCACCGTCGCCGAAGGTGTTCGGACCGACATGGCGGCGGTTCGGCGCCGCAAGCAGGACATGATCGATCGCGAGGTCGCGCTGCATCTCGACGCCTACGGGCGATCCGGTGCCGAGCTCATCATGGGCAGCGGCCGCTTCATCGGCCCCAGGACGATCGAGGTCGCGCTGAATGCGGGCGGCACGCGCGTGCTTGCCGGCCGCGACGTCGTGCTCAATGTCGGCTCGCACGCGGCGATGCCCGATGTTCCGGGCCTCGGGGATGCCCACCCGCTCACCCATATCGAGGCTCTCGAACTCGACGACGTGCCGCCGCATCTGATCGTGCTTGGCGGCGGCTATACCGGCGTCGAGATGGCGCAGGCCTATCGTCGTTTCGGCAGCCGCGTGACGGTCATCGAGCCCGGTCCGCAGATCATGGCGCGTGAGGATGCCGACACCGCCACGCAGATGATGGACATCCTGGGCGGCGAAGGCATCGCGTTTGCGCTGAACGCGCGTCCCCTGCGCGTCGATGGCCGGAGCGGCAAAGCCGTCGCCGTGACGGTACGGATGGCGGGCGGAGAACGGACCATCGAAGGTAGCCATCTCCTGGTGGCGGTCGGCCGGATTCCGAACACCGCCGGCATCGGTCTCGATACGGCTGGAATCGCGCTGGACACGCATGGCTTCATCCAGGTCGATGACAGGCTCGCAACGACCGCCGCCGGCGCGTGGGCGATCGGCGAATGCGCCGGCAGCCCGCAGTTCACGCATGTCTCCGTCGATGACTTCCGCATCGTGCGGGACAACATGGCCGGCGGGAACCGCAGCACGAGCGATCGGCTCGTTCCGCATGTGATGTTCACCGACCCGCCGCTCGCGCGCGTCGGCCTCTCCGAGAACGGCGCGCGCCAGCAGGGCGTTGCCTACCGCGCAGCCACGCTGCCGATGCGCAAGGTGCTGCGCACGCTGGCGACCGACGAAACCGAAGGGTTCCTGAAGGTCCTGGTCGGCGCGAGTGACGATCGCATCCTGGGCTTTGCGATGATCGGCTCCGAGGCGGGCGAGGTGATGGGCACGGTCCAGGCCGCGATGCTCGCCGGGGCGCCCTGCACCACGCTGCGCGACGCCGTGTTCGCGCACCTCACCGTCACCGAGGGCCTCGGCCCGCTGTTCGAAGCTCTGCCGCCCCGCTCTCCCTGAGCGGTTCGCGCGGGCCGCTTGACGCGTCTAAGACGACCGGTCATCTTGCAGCCATGACGCAGGTCACCCAGCGCGACCGCATCCTGGACGCCGCCATGCAGGCGCTGCACGAGCAGGGCTTCAACGGCACAGGCGTCCAGGACATCGCCACCGGCGCCGGCGTGCCGAAGGGCTCGTTCTACAACCATTTTGACAGCAAGGAGGCACTGGCCGCCTCCGCGCTCGACCGCTACTTCCAGGAACGCACCAGCGAGCGCCTGCGCGTCCTCAGCGACACCGCGCTCTCGCCGATGACCCGCCTGCGCCGCTACTTCGAGCAGCTTGCGGCCATGCTGGCGCAAAGAGACTATGTGGGGGGCTGCATGATCGGCAATCTGTCCACGGAGGTCGCCGACCACAGCCGCCTGCTGCGCGATCGGCTGGCGGTGCACTTCGCCGGCTGGACCCGCGCCCTGGAAACCTGCGTGCGCGAGGCGCAGGCCGGCGGCGAAATGCGCACCGACCTCGACCCCGCGGCGGTGGCCGGCTTCCTGCTCAATTCCTGGGAAGGCGCCATCCTGCGCGCCCGCGTCGAACGCAGCAGCGCCCCGTTCGACGCCTTCATGGCCGTGGCATTCGCCACCCTTCGCCCATAACGACAAGCCGCCAAGACGATCGTCTTGAAAACCTGAGGAAACCCGCCCGATGATCCGCTTGTATTTCCACCACACGCCCAATCCGATGAAGGTCGCGCTGTTCCTCGAGGAAACCGGGATGCCCTACGAGGTAATCCCGGTCGATACCCTCAAGGGCGAGCAGCACACCCCCGCCTTCCGCAAGATCAACCCGAACGGCAAAACGCCCGCGATTGTCGATACCGAGGGCCTCGGCGAAGGCCCTGTCACGGTGTTCGACAGCAACGCCATCCTGCTCTATCTCGCCGAGAAGTCGGGCAAACTGCTCGGCCGCCCGGCCGACCGCGGCGCCCTGCTGTCATGGCTGATGTTCGTCGCCAGCGGCCTCGGTCCGTATTCCGGTCAGTCGGTGCATTTCCGCCGCGCCGCCCCCGAGCAGCTTCCCTACGCGCAGAACCGCTATCTGCGGGAAGCCGAGCGGCATTACCGCGTGCTCGACGAGCAGATCGCCGGGCGCGATTTCATCGTCGGCAGCGAATACACCATCGTCGACATCGCCGCCTGGGGCTGGGTCGATCGTTCGAACTTCGTGCTGGGCGATGGCCGGCGCGACGAATTCCCCAATGTCGCACGCTGGTTCGCGGCGATCGACGCACGCCCCGCCGTCGCCCGTGCCCGCGCCATCGGCAAGGACGTCGCCTTCAAGCGCGACATGGACGAGGCGGCGCGACGCGCCCTGTTCCCGCAGAACTACGCCGCCGCCTGATCCGCAACCGGAGGAAACCGCCATGTCCACAACTCTTTCGGAACAGCTCGAGGAGTTTCGTGCCGGCTGGAAGCAGCGCGTCCCCGCCGACCGTCAGGCGACGATGGAGCAGCACATCGCCCATCTTGAACGCTCCGGCATCGGCCGCAGTGCCAGGCAGGTCGGCGACACCGCGCCGTCCATCGTGCTTCCGGATGCGCATGGCGGCACGCTGGATGTCGCCACGCTGCTGGCCGAGGGACCGGTGGTAGTGACGTTCTACCGCGGCGGCTGGTGCCCGTTCTGCAATCTCGAGCTGAAGGCGTATCAGGCGGTGCTGCCGCGCATCGCGGCAGCCGGTGCCAGCCTCGTCGCCATCAGCCCGGAGAAGCCTGACGACACGGTGACGACGGCCGAGAAGAACGCGCTGACCTTCCCGGTGCTCAGCGACGTCGGCCAGACCGTCGGCAAGGCCTTCGGCGTCGTCTATGCCTTCACCGATTCGGTGCGCACGGTGTACGACGGCTTCAAGCTCGACATTCCGGCGAAGAACGGCACGCCCGATGACTGGTCGCTGCCGCTTTCGGCCACCTATGTCATTGGCAGCGACGGCAAGATCCTGTTCGCCGACACCCGCGTGGACTATCGCGAGCGGACCGATCCGCTCGATGTGCTGCGCGTGCTGGAACACCGCGCCGCCGCCGAGTAACGCCGACGCCGCACGGAAGCGCCGGGCCGGCGGACTTGTCCGCGGGTCCGGCAGGACTAGACTGGCCGCCACAAGACCAACAGGAGGCGGCCAATGGCGGACCTGCTCATTCGCGGCGGCACCATCGTCGATGGCAGCGGCGGCGCGCCGTACGAGGCGGACATCGCCGTGCAGGATGGCCGCATCGCCGCGATCGGCAGAATCGCCGCAGCCGGCGCGCAGGAAATCGACGCGCGCGGCCGGATCGTCACGCCCGGCTTCGTCGACGTCCACACCCACTACGACGCGCAGGCCACCTGGGGCAGCCACATCACCCCGTCCTCCTGGAACGGCGTCACCACCGCGCTGATCGGCAACTGCGGCGTCGGCTTCGCGCCTTGCCGGCCCGGTGAGCGCGACATGCTGGTCAAGTTGATGGAGGGGGTGGAGGACATTCCCGAAGTGGTGCTGACCGCCGGCATCCCCTGGAACTGGGAAACCTTCCCCCAGTTTCTCGACGCCCTCGCCGCCCGCCGCTTCGACATGGATGTCGCCACCCAGGTGCCGCACGCCGCGGTGCGCGTGTACGTAATGGGCCGGCGCGGTGCCGAGCGGGAGCCGGCGACGCCCGACGACCGCGCCGCCATGGCACGCCTCGCCGCCGAGGGCATCCGCGCCGGCGCGCTCGGTTTCTCCACCTCCCGCACCATCGCCCACAAGACGCTGGCCGGGGAGCATACGCCCACGCTGCACGCCGCCGAGGCCGAACTCGCCGAGATCGGCCGCGCGGTCGGCGAAACCGGCGCGGGCTGGCTGCAGGTGATCAGCGACTTCGATGATCCCGACGAGGAATTTGCCCTGCTCCGGCGCGTCGCCAGCGCCGCCGGCCGGCCGATGACGATCTCGCTGCTGCAACGCGAATCGCGCCCCGCCCTGTGGCGCCAGCTGCTCGGCCATATCGAGGCGGCGAATGCCGGCGGCGCACGCATCCTGGGCCAGGTCATGAGCCGTCCGATCGGCGTGATGCTGGGTCTCGAGATTTCGCAGAACCCCTTCATCGGCCGCCCGAGCTACCGCGCAGTGGCGAACCTGCCCTTCGCCGAACGCCTCGCCGCGTTCCGCGATCCCTCGTTCCGTGCCCGTATCCTCGCCGAGGAAACCGCCGACCCGATCCTGAAGCACCGGCTGAACACCTGGGACCGCATCTTCCCGCTGGGCGACCCGCCGGATTACGAGCCGCCGCCCGAGGCCAGCCTCGCCGCGATGGCGGCGGCGCGCGGCGTCGATGCCGCGTCGCTCTGCTACGACATGCTGCTGGAGCGTGACGGCAAAACGATTCTCTACCGGCCCATCATCAACTACGCCGACTACACCCTCGATGCGGTGCAGACGATGATGCAGCATCCGCACACCATCATGGGCCTGGGCGACGGCGGCGCGCATGTCTCGATCATCTGCGACGCCAGCTGTCCGACGACGACGATCACGCACTGGACGCGCGACCGCACGCGCGGCGGGCTCCTGCCGCTGGAATGGATCGTCAAGCGCCTCAGCGGCGATGGTGCCGCCGCCCTCGGGCTTGCCGATCGCGGGCGCATCGCGGTCGGGCTGAAGGCCGACATCAACGTGATCGACCATGCCCGTCTGACGGCGCACGCGCCGGAGGTGCTGTACGATCTGCCCAGCGGCGGCCGTCGCCTGGTGCAGCGCACGGAAGGCTACGAGGCCACCATCGTCGCCGGCGTGCCGGTGCAACTGCATGGGGAGGCGACCGGCGCGCTCCCGGGCCGGCTGGTGCGCGGCGCCGCCGCCTAGCGTCACCGGCAGCCGCCGGGCCGGACGAACACGCACCGGGTCGGATCGTCCGGCGTTCCCCGGCCGTAGCAGGCGCGCGTGGCGAAGCCGGGCAGCCGGTCCGCGGGCGAGCCGATCAGCACGTTGAACCGGTTGTCCTCGGCCACGAACGCCGCGCCGGACAGCGCGGGGACGTCGCGCCCACGCAGGATGTTGCGAAGTCGCAGGCGGAATGCCGAACCGGGCAGACTCTGCGAATCCGCCCAGCTCTCATAGAAGATCGGCAGGTCGCGGTTCCAGTAGGTGTATCCGCCGGAGCGATAGACCCCGATCCCGCCGATGCCCAGGCCACACACGTCGGGCACCCGGCGAGCCGCCGCCGTTGCCTGCAGCGTCCCGCGGTCCCGATGCCATGCATCCGCGGCGGTTGCCCGCTGGTAAGTCGTCAGCGCAATGATCCCGGCGATGCCCAGCGCCGCGGCACTTGCGAGCGGTACCGGCATTGCGGCCCGGCGCAAGAACGCCACGCGCCGGACCAGGGGGCAAAGGCCCAGGCCGACCAGCATTGGGATGCAGGCCGTGGCCAGGAAGACGAATCGCGGCTCCTTGTGTGGCACCAGCGAATGCAGCCCGATCGTGGAGAGCGCGACCGCGCCCAGCACCGGCGCCCGCAGCGCACCCAGCGCCACGCAGGCCAGCAGCACCGGCGCCGCCGCGCCCCAGGCCGCAAGGTCTTGGGCGGCATAGGCGAACCACGGTGAGGTGCCGATGGCGGAACTGATGCCCTGCGTCGCATTGCGCAGGTAGTTAAGCCACACCGACTGGAACGGCGCGCCCCAGGTGAGCCAGTCGAGTCCGCCCAGCGCCAGCAGCACGAAGCCGGTGGCGCCGGCGCCGACCAGGGCCAGCCGCCGCGGCGAAGCCCCATGCTGCACCAGCGCGGCGAGCGCCAGCGACGGCGCATACTGGTAGCGCAGCGCGACCGCGAGCCCCAGCAGCAGCCCGGCGGCCAGCGCCCGCCTCGGGGCGCAGGCGTCACCGCGGTCGCCGAGCCAGATCCCCAGCAGCGCGGCATAGGTTGCCAGCGGCTCGGTCATGATGGCAGGCGCGAAGTAGATCGCCTGGATGTCGAAAGCGCACAGCAGGCCCACGAATAGTCCGGCCACCGGGCCGTAGCGGCGGGCCGCCATCCGGAACCCGACATAGGGCACGCTCAGCGACGCCAGCACGCACAGCAGCCGCAGCACGGTGACGTAGGCTGCCGGGGCGGGATCGACCAGCACCACCACCCACATCACCCCGGCGAGCACTCCCGGCAGCAGCCAGGACCGGATGCCGTCCAGGAACTCCCAGGTGACGATGCCGGAGCCGAACACCAGCCGGTGCGCCGGCTCAAGGTATTGGAACGTCTCGTCGGGAAACAGGATGTAGGTGTGCGTGGCAACCACCCAGACGCGCGCCGCCAGCGCGCCCAGCAGCACCAGCCCGAGCAGAACCGGCTCCGTCAGTCCCGGCGCCGTGCGCGCATGGTTCAAGGTCGCTCCTCGCGGTCGGCGCCCCACTGTCGATGCGATGGATGAACGCTCCGCAAACGTCGGGGGTGTCACGCCGGGCTGCCACCCGGGGCTTGCGCGGCGCGGCGCGCGGCGCGATCCTTCGTCGAGATGATCCGCGCTGTCGATCCGCAAGCTCCGTCATCCGTCCGACCCGCGGCCCATGACGCCGCGTGGAGCCGCCTTTGACGGAGATCGCGGTTTTCCGTCCGGCCCAGGGCGACGACACGCTGTGGGCCGTGGTCGCTTCGGTCGGTCGGGTCAGCCGGGTTGCCGACATCTACCACAGCCGCGACGCCGCCCTGGCCGACCGCAACTGGCGCGCCCAGCAGGTCAGCGCCTATGCCGGCTTCCTGAAATCGGCGCGCCAGCCGGCGCCGCATTACAGCGTGGCACCGATCCGCCGCGCCGACCTGCCGCGCAAATGGACGCCGCTGCCCGCACTCGGATTCCTGCGCGGCCGCTTCATTTGACCGGCCAATGAGCTGGTTCCGCTCCCGCCCCGCCGTCGTCGTCGCGGTCGGGGTCGCACAGATCCTGGCCTGGGGCTCGTCGTATTACCTGATCGCCGTGCTGGCCGCCCCAATCGCGGCGCAGACCGGATGGACGCTTGCCTGGATCGTCGGTGGGCTGTCGCTCGGCTTCCTGGTCTCCGGTCTGGTTTCACCCAGGGTCGGCCGGCTGATCGACGCGCATGGCGGGCGGCCGGTGCTGGCCGCCAGCGCCGTGCTGCTCGCGGCGGGGCTGGTCGTGCTGGGGCTGGCGCCCAGCCTGCCGGTCTACCTGCTGGGCTGGGCGCTGCTGGGGCTCGGCATGGGGGCCGGGCTCTACGACCCGGCCTTCGCCACGCTCGGCCGGCTGTTCGGCGAGAACGCCCGCGGCGCCATCACGCAGGTCACGCTGCTCGGCGGCTTCGCCAGCACGGTCTGCTGGCCGCTCAGCGCCTGGCTGGTCGACCATGTGGGCTGGCGCGGCGCCTGCTTCGCCTACGCTGCGATCAACCTGGGGATCGTGCTGCCGCTCTACGTGTTCGGCGTACCGGCCGAGGCGCACCGCGCAGCCCCGGCGCATCCCGCCCGCGCCGCCGGCGATGGCGCGGCGGCGGCGGCCTCGCTGCGGTCCGCCTTCCTGCTGCTTGCGGCCACGCTGACCCTCGCGCAGCTGATCATGACGGTGATTTCGGTGCACCTGCTGACCCTGCTGGTGGCGCAGGGGGTGGCGATGCCGGTGGCGGTCGGCATCGGCACCCTGCTCGGCCCGAGCCAGGTGGGTGCCCGGCTGCTCGACATGACGGTGGCGCGCCGGCATCACCCGGTATGGACTCTGGTCGCCTCGACGGTCCTGGTGGCGCTGGGCCTCGGCCTGCTGGCGATCCGGCCTGGCTTCGCCCCGGCGGCGATCGTGCTCTACGGCGCCGGCAGCGGCATCCGCTCGATCGCGCGCGGGACGGTGCCGCTGGCGCTGTTCGGTTCGGCCGGCTACGCCAGCATCATGGGCCGCCTGGCCATGCCGGCGCTGATCGGCCAGTCGGTGGCGCCTGCGCTGGGCGGCGTGCTGATCGACCGCTTCGGTGCCTCGGCGACGATGGCGGTGCTGTTCGCCGGCGCGCTCGCCACCATCCTGCCCGCGGTCATGCTGATCGGTCTGGCGCGCCCGGCGCCGGCGTGACGTGCCGACCGCTGCGCGCAGACCCGCGTGGCCGGCTGAGCCCTCAGCGCGTCGGCACCGGCGGGGTCTGGCTGTAGTCGTAGAAGCCGCGCCCGCTCTTGCGGCCCAGCCAGCCGGCCTCGACGTATTTCACCAGCAGCGGGCAGGGGCGGTACTTGCTGTCGCCCATCCCCTCGTGGATCACCTGCATCATCGCCAGGCAGGTGTCCAGCCCGACGAAATCCGCCAGCTCCAGCGGCCCCATCGGATGGTTGGCGCCGAGCTTCAGCGAGGTGTCGATCGCGGCCACCGAGCCGACGCCCTCATACAGCGCATAGATCGCCTCGTTGATCATCGGCACCAGGATGCGGTTGGCGATGAAGGCGGGAAAGTCCTCGCGCCACCGAGGTGATCTTGTTCAGCCGGTGCGCCAGCGCCATCACCGCCTGGAAGGTCGCCTCGTCCGTCGCGATGCCGCGGATCACCTCGACCAGCTTCATCACCGGCACCGGGTTCATGAAGTGCATGCCGACGAACTTCTCCGGCCGGTCGGTGGCGGCGGCCAGCCGCGTGATCGAGATCGATGACGTGTTCGACGCCAACATGCAGGCAGCGCCGAGATGCGGGATCAGCGTCGCCAGGATCTTGTGCTTGATCGCCTCGTTCTCGGTCGCCGCCTCGATCACCAGCTCGCAGTCGGCGAACATGGCGTAGTCGGTGCCCGTGGTGATGCGCCCGATCGCCGCGTTCCGGTCCTCGGCCGTGATCAGCGTGCGGCTGACCTGGCGGTCCATGTTCTTGCCGATCGTCGTCATCGCCCGCCCCAGTGCGGCCGGCTCGGCATCCAGCATATGCACCGACAGCCCGGCCAGCGCGCAGACATGCGCGATGCCGTTGCCCATCTGGCCGGCGCCGATGATGCCGACCTTGGCGATGGCGGCGGTCATGCGGCGGGCTTCTCCAGCTCGGCCTTCAGCTCGGGCAGGGCGGTGAACAGGTCGGCGACCAGGCCGTAATCGGCGACCTGGAAGATCGGCGCCTCCTCGTCCTTGTTGATCGCGACGATCACCTTGCTGTCCTTCATGCCGGCAAGGTGCTGGATCGCGCCGGAAATCCCGACCGCGACATAAAGCTCGGGCGCAACGATCTTGCCGGTCTGGCCGACCTGGTAGTCGTTCGGCACGAAACCCGCATCCACCGCGGCACGCGATGCACCGACGGCCGCACCCAGCATGTCCGCGATCGGCTCGATCAGCTTGAAGTTCTCGCCGTTCTGCATCCCGCGCCCGCCGGAGATCACGACACGCGCCGCAGTCAGTTCGGGCCGCTCGCTCTTGGACAGTTCGGCGGAAACGAAGCGCGACACGCTCGGCACGTCCGCGAGGCTCGCCGGCTCGGTCGGTCGCGCTGCCGCCCTCGGCCGGCACCGGGTCGAAGCTGGCGGCGCGCACGGTGATGACCTTCATCGGCGTCGGCCGACTTCACGGTGGCCAGCGCGTTGCCGGCATAGATCGGGCGCACGAAGGTGTCGGCGTCCACCACGTCTGCGATGTCGCTGATCGGCTGCACGTCCAGCAGGGCGGCGACGCGGGGCATGATGTTCTTGCCCACGGCCGTCGTCGCGGCCAGCAGGTGCGAATAGGCCGGCGCCAGCGACACCAGCAGCGCCGCCAGCGGCTCCGCCAGCGCGTGGTCGAAGGCCGGCGCGTCGGCGATCAGCACCTTTGCCACGCCCGGCAGCTTCGCCGCCGCCGCCGCGGCCGGTGCCGCCTCGGTGCCGGCCACCAGCACATGGATCTCGCCGAGCTTTTGCGCCGCTGCCACCGCGCTGCGCGAGGGCTGCTTGATCGCGCCGCCGTCGTATTCCAGCAGAACGAGCGATGTCATGGATGCGATCCCCAGTTCAGATGACTTTGGCTTCGGTGCGCAGCTTGGCCACCAGTTCCGCGACCGAGCCGACCTTCTGGCCGGCCTGCCGCTTCGGCGGCTCGGCCACGCCCAGCACGGTCAGCCGCGGCGTCGGATCGACGCCCAGATCGGCCGGCTTGACGTTCTCGATCGGCTTCTTGCGCGCCTTCATGATGTTCGGCAGCGACGCGTAGCGCGGCTCGTTCAGCCGCAGGTCGGTGGTGACGATCGCCGGCAGCGACAGCGCCAGCGTCTCCAGCCCGCCATCGACCTCGCGCGTCACCGTCAGCGTGTCGCCCTCGACGGTGATCTTGCTGGCGAAGGTGCCCTGCGGCCAGCCCAGCAGTGCCGCCAGCATCTGCCCGGTGGCGCTCATGTCGTCGTCGATCGCCTGCTTGCCCAGGATGATCAGCCGCGGCTCCTCCTTGGCGGCGATCGCGCGCAGCAGCTTGGCGACCGCAAGCGGCTGCAGCGCCACATCGGTCTCGACCAGGATGCCGCGGTCGGCACCCATCGCCAGCGCCGTGCGGATCGTTTCGCTGCACGCGGCCACCCCCATCGACACCGCGACGATCTCGGTGGCGATGCCCTTTTCCTTCAGGCGCACCGCTTCCTCGACGGCGATCTCGTCGAACGGGTTCATCGACATCTTGACGCCGGCCGTCTCGACGCCGGTGCCGTCCGACTTCACCCGGACCTTGACGTTGTAGTCCACCACCCGCTTGACGGGGACGATGATTTTCATGGGAACTCGCGCCGTTTCCTGGAAATCGGTGCGTATCCGCAGGCGGCCGGAAAGGCAATCCGCCCCGCGCCGTCGGCCCTGTGTTCGCACCTGCAACAGAGGCGCCGGACGTTAGGCAGGGGTTCAGGACCTGTCAAATGCACGGCCGTCCGGCAGAAGCGGTGGCCGGGAAGGGGGCTAGAGGCCGAAAGGCAGGCCTTCGGTCAGGACTTCAGCAGCGTCATCAGCAGCGCGAACAGCAGCAGCGCCGCGCCCTGCAGGATCACGCGCCAACGCATCAGGGCGTTCGACCGGCGCGGGTCGCCGCCGCCGCGCACCAGGCCGAACAGCCCGGCGAACAGCACGCCCAGCGTGCCCAGCATCAGCAGCCCCACCAGGATCGCGAGGAAGACCTTCATCGATGCTACATAGAGCCGCCCGCGCCGGTTTGCACCCTCGCGCCGAAAGCCAGGTTGACCGCTGCCCGCCATTGTGGTCGGAGCCACGAGGATGAACATCAGGCTTTGCGCCGCCATCCCGCTCGCCGCCATGCGCGCCATCGCGGTGCTCGCCATCGCCATGCTCGCGACCGCCGCTGCGCCGCTCGCCGACGCGCAGAGCCTTCCAGGCCTTGCCCAGGTCCTGCCAACCACGCCCGCGCCCGCGCCCGCGAGAAAACCCGTGGCACCGCCTGCGCCGGCGATAACGCCGGCGCAGGCGCACGATATCCTGGACACGCTGAACGACCCGAAAAAGCGTGCCGCCTTCGCCGCCACGCTGGAGGCAATGATCAAGGCGCAGGCAGCGCCCCAGGCCGCGGCCGCCGCGCCGCATCCAGGCGGGGGCCAGGAAGCCGGCCAGCCCGCCACTGCCCCGGCCGCCGGTGGCGACACCGCCGCGCCGGCGGCGAACCTGCCGCTCCCGCTCAAGCCCGACAGCCTCGGCGCGAAGCTGCTGGTCACCGCGTCGGACGCCATCGCCGAGACCTCGGTGCAGGCCGAACAGGCGGTGTCGGCGATGGACAGCCTGCCCGCGCTCTGGGACTGGGTGGTGGCGATGACCACCGATCCGTGGGGCCGCCGGCTGCTGGTGGATACCGGATGGCGGCTGCTGGCGGTGTTCGGGGTCGGCCTGCTCGCGGAATACGCCGCCCGCATGGCGCTGCGTCGCCCTCGCGCCACGCTGGAGGCGTTCGCCGCGCGGACCGCGGCAACCGAGGTCGAACTGGTCGACGAACCGGCGGAGGCACCCCCGACCGCCGCCAGCGGTGTGGCCGAACCCCTCTCGCCGCCCGATGCCCACCCGCACGACCATGACGGCCCGGCCGACCACTGGCGCGGCGCGGTGCATGCCGCGGGCGCGCGGCGCCGGCAATGGCGGGTCTCCACGGTCGGCATGCTTCGCCGCCTGCCGCTGACGTTCGGCCGCCTCCTGCTCGATCTTCTGCCCGTGCTGGCGTTCGTGGTCGCCGCGCACCTCGTGCTCGGCACGCCGGTCGGCGGCGAGGAGCACCCGCGGCTCGTGCTGATCGCGCTGGTCGGCGCCTACGCCGCCTGCCTCGCCATCCTGGGTGTCCTGCGCTCGATTTTCGCGCCATCGGCCAGCGGGCTGCGACTGTTCGACATCTCCGACGCCTCCGCTGCCTACGTGATGCGCTGGTCGCGCCGGATCGTCGTGGTGACGGTGTTCGGCTATGCGCTGGGGGAGGCGGGGCGGCTGCTTGGCCTGTCCGATATCGCCCACCAGGCGCTGCTGAAGGGCGCCGGCCTTATCGACCACGTCTTCGCCGCCATCATCGTGGTGCAGCGGCGCCGCACGGTGCGTGCGTGGCTGCGTGCGGCACCCGGCCAGACCGGCGTATGGGCGCAGGTCCGCAACCGCTTCGCCGCCGTCTGGCACTGGGTCGCCCTGTTCTATATCGCCGCCCTGTGGGTGGTCTGGGCGATCGAGATCCCGAACGGCTTCAGCGCCGTGCTGCGTCTTTTCATCGTCACCAGCGCCGTGCTGACCGCGATGCGCATTGCGCTGATCCTGCTGCACGGGGCGCTCGACCGGCTGATCACGCCCAGCGCCGACACCCTTACCCGCTACCCGGCGATCCAGGGGCGGCTGCGCGTCTGGCGCCCGGTGCTGCACGTCCTGGTGGACACGGTGGTCTATTTCGCGACCCTGGTGCAGCTTCTTCAGGTCTGGGGCTTCGGCGCCATCGGCTGGCTGACCGGCACCGATCTCGGGCGCCACGTGCTCAGCGCGCTGACCTCGGTGCTGGTCACGCTGACCGTCGCCATGATGATCTGGGAAGCCGCCAACCACATGGTCGAGCGGCATCTTGCGCGCCTCGCGCAGCAGGCGCAGGTGGCGCGCTCGGCGCGCCTGCGCACCTTGCTGCCGATGCTGCGCACCATGCTGCTGGCCACCATCCTGACCATCGTCGGCCTGCTGATCCTCAGCGAGATCGGCGTCAACACCGCCCCGCTGCTGGCCGGCGCCGGCGTGCTCGGCATCGCCATCGGCTTCGGCTCGCAGAAACTGGTCCAGGACGTCATCACCGGCCTGTTCCTGCTGCTGGAAAACACCATGCAGGTCGGCGATGTGGTCAGCCTCGGCGGCCTGACCGGGACGGTCGAGGACCTGTCGGTGCGCGCCATCCGACTGCGCGCCGAGGACGGATCGGTGCACGTCATCCCGTTCAGCGCGGTCACGACGGTGACCAACATGACACGGGATTTCGGCCATGCGGTTATCGAAGTGGGCGTGGCGTACAAGGAGGACTATGACCACGTCATCGAGGTGATGCGTGGCGTCGTCGGCGAGATGCGCCGTGAGCCGCGCTGGGCGGGTGAGATCCGCGACGAATTGGAGGTGATGGGGTTGAACGCGTTCGGCGACTCGGCGGTGATGCTCAAGGCGCGCGTGAAATGCGGCCCGTTCGGCCGCTGGTCCGTGCTGCGCGAGTTCAACCGCCGCCTCAAGCTGCGTTTCGACGCCGAGGGGATCGAGATCCCCTATCCGCACCAGGCCCTGGTGCTGAACCAGCCGATCACCGTCGCCGGCCGCCCCAATGCGCCGGTGCTCGCACCGCTGCCGCATCCTCCGGCCGCCGCGGTAACGCCGGGCCAGCCGCAGGTGGCAGCACGATGAGCGAGACCCTCGATACCGAAGCCTTGGCCGAGGAAGTCCGCGCTGCGGGCTTCGCTTTCGTGCCCGCGCGTCCAATGCGCAGCGTGCTGGCGGCGCACGGGTCGCTCGCCGACTGGGACGCATTCGCCGCGAGCTGGAACGATCTCGGCCTCGACACCTACATGGCCGATGGCGGCCGCTACCGGAAGCGCCGGCATGCCGCCTTCGCCGTCAGTGCGGGCCGCATCGCGCGGCTGCCGCATCAGGCGCACTATCAAAGCCGCGACTACAACAGCCTCAATGGCGGCGTCGCCCGCTGGTTCGATCCGATCCTCCCCGGCGTCGCCGGCGGCCCGACGATGCAGGCGGTCCTGGCCAGTTGCTGTGACCTGTTCGACCGTCTCAGTTCGCCGCAGTCCTGGCAGGTGGAGCTGCATCAGTTCCGCATCGAGGCGCGTGCCGGCGCTGCCGGCCGGCCGACTCCCGAGGGGATGCACCGCGACGGCGTCGATCACGTGCTGGTGCTGCTGGTCGGCCGGACGAATATCCAGGAGGGCGTCACCACCACGCACGACCTGTCCGGCCGCCTGCTGGGCAGCTTCACGCTGACCGAGCCGTTCGATGCGGCGCTGGTGGACGACCATCGGGTGATGCACGGCGTCACCCCCGTGGAGCCGATCGATCCGGCACGGCCTGCCTACCGCGACGTGCTGGTGGCGACCTTCCGGCGGGACGGCGCCTGAGCCCGCCATGCGGGCGCCCAGGCTGTGCTGAAGCGCCTGCTGCGGCATCCAGCGGTCCTGGCGGCAGGGGCGTGGCTGCTCGGTCTCTATCTGTGGTTCGCGCTGCGCACCACACGCTGGACGCTGCTGGGCGCCGAGCACCTCGCTCCCCATGCCGCCGGTGCGCCGGCCATCGCGGCGTTCTGGCATGAGCGGCTGCCGCTGATGTCGATGCTATGGCTTTTCGCACGCCGCGGCACGCCGGGACAGCGGCTGCATGTGCTGGTCAGCCGGCATCGCGACGGGCGGTTCATCGCCGCCGTCGTGGGATGGTTCAGGATCGCGCCGATCTATGGCTCGTCCTCGCGCGGCGGTGCGGCGGCGCTGCGCCAGTTGCTGGGCGTGCTTGCAAGCGGCGATCATGTCGTCGTGACACCGGATGGCCCGCGTGGGCCGCGCCGGGTGGCGGCCAGGGGTGTCGCCCAGCTCGCCGCGCTGTCGGGCGTGCCCGTGCTGCCCTGCTCGGCCCAGACCTCGCGCCGCTGGCAGCTCAAGACGTGGGACCGGATGGTGATACCGCGCCCGTTCGGCCGCGGCGTCGTGGTCTGCCTGCCCTCCATCGCTGTGGATCGGACCCGGTGGGAAGCGGCATTGCCGGCGATCGAGGCGGCGATGACGCTGGCCGCCGACCAGGCCGACGCGGCGTGTCCCGCATGATCCCCGCGCTCTGGTCGGGTGCCGCCTCGGCCGCTGCTCCCGGGCTGCGGCTGTGGCTGCGGCTGCGCCAGCGCCGCGGCAAGGAACTCGCCGGCCGGCTGCCCGAGCGGCGTGGGGTCGATGATGAGCCTCGTCCGCCGGGTGCCCTCCTGTGGCTGCATGCGGCAAGCGTGGGGGAGACGGTGTCGATCCTGCCGGTGCTGGCGGCGCTGGAGGCGGCGGCGCCCGCCCTGACCTTGCTGGTTACCACCGGAACCGTCACCTCGGCCGCGTTGCTGGCATCCCGGCTCGGGCCGCGAGCGCGCGTGCTGCATCGCTTCGTCCCGCTCGACGTGCCGGCCTGGGTGCGCCGCTTCCTCGACCATTGGCATCCTGACGCCGCGGTGTTCGTGGAAAGCGAGCTTTGGCCGAACCTGCTAGATGCCTGCCGTCGCCGCGGCATCCCGACCATGCTGGTGAACGCAAGGCTGTCGGCGCGCAGCTTCGCACGCTGGTCCCGGCTGCCCGGCTTCGCGCGACACGTGCTGGGTGGCTTCGCGCTGATCCAGGCGCAGTCCGAGGCCGATGCGGGCCGGCTGCGCCGCCTCGGCGCCGCCGCGGTGACGGCGCCCGGCAACCTCAAATTCGCTGCGCCACCGCTGCCGGTGGACGCCGTGGCACTCGCCGACTTGCGCGGGCACCTCGCCAACCGGCCGGTCTGGCTCGCGGCCAGCACGCACCCGGGGGAGGAGGCACTGATCTTCGGCGTCCACCGCACCCTTGCGGCGACGCATCCCGGCCTGCTCACCATCGTGGCGCCGCGCCACCCTGAGCGGGGTGCCAGGCTGGCGACCGAGGCGGCCGACCTTCCGCTGGCCCGGCGCGGCGCGGGCGAGGGGCCTCCGGCGGCGGGGATCTGGCTCGCCGATACGCTGGGCGAGCTTGGGTTGTGGTATCGGCTGGCGCCGATCGTCTTCGTCGGCCGCAGCCTGCTGCCCCCCGGCGGCGGGCAGAACCCGCTGGAGCCTGCCCGTCTGGGCTGCGCCATCGCCGTCGGGCCGCATACCGGCAATTTCCTCGATGCCGTGCGCGGGCTGGAAGACGGCGGCGCGCTTCAGCGCGTGGCCGATGCCGCCGCCCTGGCACGCTGGGTGGACGCGATGCTGCGCGACCCCGTCGCCTGCGCGGCGATGGGTCGTGCCGCCGGCGCGCTGGCCTCCCGCGACGCCGACCTGCCCGGTCATACCGCTGCCGCGATCCTCGGCCTGCTGCCCCGTCCCGCCAACCGGCCGCGTGCCGGCGCCGTGCCGGCCTGAGCCGGTGCAGGCGCCCCGGTTCTGGCAGCGCGGCGGGTCCCGCCTGGCCCCCGCGCTGCTGGCCCCCTTCGCCGCCCTGACCGAAGTCGCGACCGCGCGGCGCGTCGCGCGGCCCGGCTGGCGCGCGTCGGTGCCGGTGCTGTGCTGCGGCAACGTCACGGTCGGCGGCGCGGGCAAGACCACGCTCGCCCTCGATCTGCTGCACCGCCTGCAGGCGCAGGGGCTGTCGCCGCACGCCCTGCTGCGTGGCTATGGCGGGTCGGCGCGCAGCACGCGGCGGGTCGCGCCGGCGGACGATGCGGCGGTGACCGGCGACGAGGCGCTGCTGCTGGCCGCCATCGCACCGACCTGGATCGGTGCGGATCGCGCCGCGTCGGCCCGCGCCGCGGTTGCCGCCGGCGCGGACGCGCTGGTGATGGATGACGGCCTGCAGAACCCCACGCTCGCCAAGGACCTGTCGCTGCTGGTGGTGGATGGCGGCTTCGGCTTCGGCAATGGCCGCGTGCTGCCCGCCGGTCCGTTGCGCGAAAGCATCGCGGCCGGCGCCGCCCGCTGTCGCGCCGCCGTGCTGATCGGCCCGGACGAGGCCGGTGCCGCCGCCCTGCTGCCGCCGGCACTGCCGGTGCTGCATGCCCGGCTGGTGCCCGGCCCCGCCACGCTGGGACTGCGCGGCCGGCGCGTGCTGGGTTTCGCCGGCATCGGCCGGCCGGCGAAATTCTTCGCCACGCTGCGCGAAGCGGGCGCCGATCTCGTCGCTACCAGGTCTTTCCCCGATCACCACCGCTATGCCGACGCCGAGCTGGCCGATCTGATCGCCTCGGCACGACGGAACGACAGTGTCCTGGCGACGACCGCGAAGGATGCGGTCCGGTTGCCAAAAACGTTACGGGACAGCGTCCATATCGCCGACGTAAGATTGGTCTGGCGCGCCGAACAGGAAATCGATTCGCTGATCGGCGAAGCCGTTCTGCACCGCGCCATGCCGTAGCGTTTGCGTTTTCGTCGTAACACGCCCCGGTTGAAAGACTGCGGATCATAGCGTGCCGCGGATTGATTGCGGCCATCACCGACATCGCCGGGTAGGTGCGTTCGATGGGCTATCGGAACTGCATGCAATCGTTGACAGAGCCTTACTGATACGATCAGTTTACGTCCGGTGCCCTGAGGATTTGTAACACCAGGGCAGTCGCCCCATCGGAGCTGCCATGGGTTTCTACCAGAGGTTGCTTCGCTCGGTATCCCTGCCGGCCCTGCTCGGACGGATGGAAGAACCCGGCGCCGTCTCGCCGCGCCGGCGCGGCTCGGGCGCGCGGCACGAGCAGGATCGTTTGCAGCGCACGCCTCTGCTTTTCGAGACGCTGGAACCACGCGTGCTGCTGTCGGGGGACATCATCCCGACGGCGGGACAAACCGCCATCGTCGCCGGCCTTCAGTCGTTCGCGGCCTGGACCCAGAACAACCTGCCGCAGGCCACCCAGCTTGCGCACCAACTGCCGGTGGTCAGCACCTCGCTCGGCGATCTCGTCGATGTGCACGACCAGATCACCAACGATCTGGTGACGCCGGCGCAGGCTTATTTCGCGGCCAACACGACAAATTCGACGATCGAGGGTCTCGCCGCGGCGCTGAATGCCAGCAACCCGAACGAAACCATCGCCGCGGTCGGGCAGTTCGCGGATGGCGAATACCTGCTCACCCTCAGTACCTTCCGCACCAGTGCGCCGATCGCGCCGGCATTGAACCTGTCGTCCGACAGCGCCGGCACCGCGCTGACCGTCGCGGCCGGTACGACGGTGCCGGGAACCGCGTCGGTCGCGCTGTCGGGACCCTCGACCAACATCAACCCGGCCGGCTTCACATTCGGCTACGACACCAATGCCGGTGCCTTCTTCGTGCAGCCGGGCTCGATCACCGAGTCGGTCGCGCTCGCCACCGGCACGCCGTTCAACACCACCGCCACGCTGGGTGCGGCGGACGCGACGGTGACCGGCGGCAGCGCCAGCCTGACCGCGACCGGCAGCGTGCAGCTCAAGGACCCGGTCGGCGGCGACACCAACGATTACGTCACCGCCAGCGACCTGACCGGCACGATCCCGCTTGCCTCCATCGTCTCGACGACGCTGACCGGCAGCGCGGCGGTCACGCTGCCGATCACCTCGACTCTGGTGACCGGCGGCACGCAGTCGCTGCAACTCACCTGGGGCACGCAGCCCGGCGCGCCGACCGGTGACATCGCCGCAGTCGGCAGCAGCAACATCGCCTCGCTCGGCACCTGGGCGCTGCTCGACACGCTCTCTCCCGCGCTGCTGCAGAAGGCGGTGGCGGCGCTGCCGGGCCTGATCCAGACCGCTGCCGGCAGCGCAGGCTTTGGCGCCACCCTGCCGGCGGTCGGCGATAGCCTGGGCACGCTGTTCACCTTCGGCACCGACTTCACCGATGCCGCCAGCGCGGCCGCCTCTGCCACCTCCCTCGATCAGGTTGCCGCCGCGCTGCAGGCGCATCTGGGCAGCGCCGTGACCTTCACGGTCAACACCACGAACGGCGAGCTGGACATGCTGGTGACGGCCAGCAATACGTTCAGCAACGTGTCTGTCCCGTACACCATCGACACGCCGGTCGATGGGTCCAGCCTCGTGCTGAACGGCACCATGCAGGCCAGCGGCACCGCCACCGCGACCTTGAACATCGCGCTGTCGTTCAACACGGCACTTGCCGACAGCGACCGCATCGCCGTGGTGCAGTCGGGCAGCCAGCTCAGCCTGTCATTCGATGCGATGACATCCGTACCGATCATGGCAACGGCGGCACTCGGGCTGATCCGCGTGCAGGTCAACGCCGGCAGCCTCGAGGTTGGCGCCCTCAGCAGCGGCACTGTCAGCACCGCCGGCCCGGCGACCGCGACGATCGGCTTCGCCGCGACCCAGGGTGGGCGCACCACGCTCACGCAGATCAATGCCACGCCCGCCACGGTGCTGTCGGCTCCCGTCTACGCCGGCGGCATCGCGGCCAGCCTGCCGCTGGTCAGCGAGGACGGCAGTACCTCGGCGACCGTCGGCCTCGTCTGGACGCTCGGGCAGGCGACCAGCAACTTCAATCCGGCGGTCACCGGTGCGACCCAGGCAGCCAATCTCAACGTAACGCCGGCCAGCCTGCTGACCGACACGACACTCGATGCCTCAGCGGCGGCGGCGTTGCAGCAGATTACGCAATGGTCCACCGCCATCGCCACCGCGGCCGGCCAGACCACGGCGTTCAACACCACGCTGCCACTGCTCGGTGACGATCTCGGCAATCTCAGCCAGCTTTCGACCATCCTGTCGGCGCTGACCGCGGCCATCCAGTCCTACGCCACGACCGGCGCGGACACCGCCACCTTCGCCTCCTCGATCACCACCGCGCTCGCGGCCTTCGATACCGCGCACCCCGGCTACACGCTGACCCTGTCGCAGCTTTCGGCCGGCGAGATCGCAGCGACGGCGACCGCGGCCGCGGCGAGCCTCGGCCTTGCCACCGGCAACACCCAGGTCGTGTTCAACCTCGCCCTGACCGCCGATTATGCGGGCACCCAGGCGGTCAGCCTGAGCGATGGCGGTGCCGACAGCGACATCAGCTTCACCAGCAGCGTGCCGTACACCAGCCAAGTGCTGCTGGGCCTGACCTTCGGTGTGGCGCTCGACAGCCAGGGTCAGCAGAACCAAGTCTATGTCCGGGTCAACCAGCTTGATGTGAAACTGACGGTGGCGGCGACCGGGCTGTCGTTCCCGGTCACCATCGGCATGCTCGCCGCGACCGCCACCGGAGCGCAGATCGCGCTGACCGCCGAGGCGGGCGTGGTGCTTCCCGGCGCCGGTACCGACGGGCCGCAGCCGCAATCGCTCAGCGACCTCGTCGGCACCAACACCGCCGACCTGCTGACCGCGACGATCGAGGCCTCGACCCTGACGGCGAGCCTGCCGATCACCTCGTCCTTCAGCGGCCTCGCTTCGGCCAGTGCGACGATCGCACTGACCGGCGACCCGCTCAGCGGCAACGCACCCACTGTCACGATCACCGGCGCCTACGCGTCCGACTTCGCGGCATTCGCCAATCTCCAGCCGCTCGATCTTATCGGTGCGCTGAAATCCATCGGCGCCACGCTGGATGCGATCGGCAGCTCCACCCTGCTGGCCTCCGATGTGCCGCTGTCGAGCCTCAGCGTCAGCCAGGCCGCCGACTTCGCCACGCAGTACGGCGACGACGTCACCAGCCAGTTGGTCGACAGCGGCGGCGATGCGACCTTCGGCACGCTGGCGCAGTTCGTCGCCGACCTCTCCGGCCTCAGCGGGATCAGCAACGACACGCTCACCTACAACACCGGCAACAACCAGCTGGATTTCGCCTTCACGCTGGCCGAAACCTTCCCCGCCTCCTCGCCCGGTTTCACATACAACCTGACCGCCCCGGCCAGTTCCGTGCTCGGCGCGCTGACGAACGTGGCGGCGACGACCGAAACACTGACCGTCAGCGGCACCGGCACCGTCTCGGTGGCATTCGGCTTCGACCTCACGCCGTACACGGCGCAGGTGCAGGGCGGCAAGGTGCTGCCCGCCAACGGCGTCCTGCCGGCCGGCGACGATGCCAGCTTCGACCTTCAGCTTGCCGTCACCAACAGTACGCCGACCATCGTGCCGGTGGTGGTCAGTGCCGCCGCCACGCAGGGCAACACGACGGTCGCCCAACTCGTCGCCGAGGTGAACAAGGCGCTCGAGAGCGCGCTGGAGGCGGCCGGCCTCGACGCCGACCTGGTCACCGCCAGCAGCGTCGGCGTCACCGGCGGCCAGGCGCTGCTGCTGACGCTGATGGCGGGCACCTTCACCTCGTTGAGCGTCAGCGCCGCGCAGCTCGACCCGGCGGTGTTCGCGCTCGGGCTGGCGCCGGTGCAGATGCCGTCCGCATCGTTGACCGGAACCGCCGCGCTGCCCGGCAACGGCCAGATCGCCAGTGCCGCCAGCTTCACGTTGACCGCCGATGGCGGCACGCCGACGGTCATCACCATCCCGGCCTCCACGCCCGCCAACACCGGCCCGCAATCGCTGCTGGCGCAGGTACAGGCCGCACTGACGCCGCTGAACGCGACGCTGACGGCGGCGGGACGCTCCACCATCACCGCCAGCCTCACTACCGCGACCGGCAGCAGCGCCGAAGACCTCACCTTCACGATCACCGGCTATGGCAGCACGTTGTCGCTGGTCTCGGGCAGCAACGCGGTTGCTGAACTCGGGCTGCCGCCCGCGCAGTCGATCGAGGCAGGGGCGCCGCTGGTATCGGTCGGTGCCGCCGATCCCGCGGTCAGCGGCCCGACCACCGTCATTCCGGCGATGGACCAGACCGACTACGTCCTGCCGCAGGACGAGACCTTCTCGATCACCGTGGACGGGCGCCAGACCTTCGCGGTGACGGTCGCTGCCTCGGCCACCGTCAACAACACCTCGGCGCAGAATCTGGCCGACGAGATCTCGCTGGCGCTGCAGCCGGTGAACACCGATCTGGCCAGTGCGGGGCTGGCGGGCGTCAATGTCAGCGTGGACAGCAATGGCTACCTGCTGTTCACCACCAGCGGATCGAACGCGTCCATCGTCGTCCAGGCCAGCGCGGGCGACGAGCTTGGCATCGGCACCTACGACGCCAGCGCCGCGCCGATGCTGATGATCGCGGGTGGGCAGAACTACGCCAACCAGATCACGCTGACCCATCTCGCGCTGAACGCCGCGCTGACCGTCGCCGGCGATTTCACCGGCACGGCGGACTTCGGCGACGTGCTGATCGGCATTGGATCGTCGACCCCCGTCAGCCTGACCGGCACCGTCGCGCTGTCCTTCAACGGCAGCGTGTCGGTGGGGACGCTGCTGACCGACCCGACCGACCTGGTGACCTATTTCGGTTCCCCGACACTGAGCGGCAGCGGAACGGTGACGCTGCCAATCACGGTGCCGGGTGCTCTCGGCACCTCGCTCGGGCTCGATACCAACGCCGATCTGGTGCTGAGTGCGACCAACATCTTCCAGCTTGGCTCCTGGTCCGCCGCCGGCAGCAACCTGGAAGCGCTGGGCAGCCTGCAGGACTTCACCTTCACCCAGGCGAAGTCCGCGATCACGCAGCTCGGCACCTTCTTCGGCGACCTCGCGGCGAATGGCGTGCTGGCCGAGAAGCTGCCGCTGGTGGACGTATCGCTCGGCAGCCTGCTCGGCCTGACGCAGGACTTCACCAACATCGCCAACGATATGCAGCAAGGCAGCGACTTCACGCTGGACCAGTTGCAGTCGGTGCTGAACGCCGCGATCGCCGAGGCGTTCGGGCTGTCCACCTCCGGCAGTTACGTCACCGTCGGTTTCGCCAGCAGCGTGCTGACGCTCACGCTCGATTTTACGCCAGCGATCGCCAGCAGAAGCCTGCCGATCGACGTCGATCTGAACGCGCTGGGGCTCGCCAATTCGTCGGACAACGTGCCGGGCAACGTCTTCGCGGGCAGCGATGACACCGTCGCGCCGAGTGCGACGATCCACGCCGTTCTCGACATCAACCTCGCGACGCCCACCGCACCCGTGGTCGCGCTTGACCACACCAGCACGTTCGACTTCGGCGTCCTGGTCACCGATCCGAACCTGTCGACAGCCACGCTGTCGTTCGGCCCGCTCGGCCTCTACATCAGCGGCAGCGGTGCGGCCCTGCTGCTGTCGCTGGCGGCGGCGGACACCACCGATCCCGCTACCTACGATGTTTCGCTGACCAGCACGCAGACGCTGTCGCAGGTCAACAGCGGCAGCTTCGGCAGCAGCGGCGCGTTCAAGGCGACGGTCACCGGGCAGGTGACGTTGACCCTTCCCGTGGCGACCGGCCAGAACGGCAGCCCCGCCGGCACCATCTCGCTCGCGATCCCCAATCTCGGCAGCTTCGTCCACGACCTGCTGGCCAGCGTCAGCACGACGGGCGATGCGACCTTCAGCGCCCCCAACCTTTCCAGCACCAGCAGCAGCAGCGACCTGCTGGGCAACGATCTCGAGATCGTGGACGACGTCGTCAGCTACCTCAATCAGCTTGAGTCGCTGCTCAACAACGACTTCTTCAGCCTCGATATTCCGCTGGTCGGCAGCGAGCTGATGTCGGCCGGCAACACGGTCGACAGCTTCATCACCACGCTCGAGAACCAGATCACCAATCTCGGTTCGATCGTGCAGAACACCGCGACCAGCACGATCGTGCAGCTGCAATCGCTGCTGTTCGATGCGCTGGGGCCTGGCGGCGCCAATCTGCTGGCGGACCCGCCGAACGCGCCGGCGACGCTGAGCGACGTGGTCATCCAATACGAAACCGTCGGCGTCAGTTCCTTCACCACCTACGACAATAATCCAGCTGATCTGCCGACCGACCCGACAACGATCGATGCCGTGCAATTCGCGCTCAATCTCGGCACCACCTATGTTGACAACATCCCGCTGGGCGGCGATCTCGGCCTGCCCGGGCTCGGCCTGTCGGTCACCAATGGCAGCACGCTGGCGCTCAGCTTCACCTGGGCGCTGACGCTGGGCTTCGGTATCAGCCGCAGCGACGGCTTCTATATCGAGACCGCCGGCAACGCCAAGGACCTGACAGTCAGCCTGGCAGCCGGCCTGGCCGCGGGGTCGGAGCTGACGGCGCAGCTTGGCTTCCTGGCCCTGACGGCGACCCAGCCGGCCTTTGCGCCGGTGGGCGGTGTGACCCCGAACGACCCGGCCAATCCATCCGACCAGGCCGAGCAGACCAGCATCAGCCTCAACGTCTCGCTGGGCTTCGCCGGTGCGGCGCAGATGCTGACGCTGGGCGGCCTGGCGGGCGCGCTCTCCATCCTCACGCCCAGCATCACCGGTCAGGCGGCGGTCGATCTCGATCTCGATCTCGGTTTCGACCTGCAGCAATCGGGCAACAGCTACGTCGTCGACAGCAGCTATCCCAGCTTCACCGCGCAGCTTCTGATCGGCGGCGATGGCCAGACGCCGTGGATGTTCGACGGCACCAACCTCGGCGGTACCGCGGCACCCGGCGTGTCGCTCAACAACATCGAATTCGATTTCGGCGACTTCATCGACCACTATGTCGGCGAAATCCTGGGGCCGATCGCCAATGCGCTGAAGCCGATCGAGCCCGAGCTGAACTTCCTTCAGCAGAAGGTGCCGATCCTCAATGAAAGCCTGATCGACGCCATCACCGGTCTGCTCGGCGGCGATGCCAGCGGCGTCAGCGGCTTCTTCAGCTTCCTCACGACAATCGTCAACTTCTCGCAGTATTTCAACAGCAGCAGCAATTCGTTCATGCTGAGCCTGGGCAGCTTGAACCTGGGTTCGTTCGACCTGCGCGATGCAGCTGGCAGCGGCGGCAATGCGATCCCCGATTTCAGCAGCGAGTCGCAACTCATCAGCGACCTCAGCGGCATCTCGGGTGCGCTCGATTTCGCCTCCGCCGGCGGGATCGACTCCCAGGCGGATGCCGCGAGTTCGAGCTTCTCGGACTTCGAAAGCAGCTCCGGTTCGGGCTCCATAGCCTTCCCGATCCTTGATGATCCGGAAAGCCTGGTCGGTTTGCTGTTCGGCCAGAACGTCGATCTGGTGACGTTCTCCGCACCCGAGCTGACCGCGAGCGCCAGTTTCGACATCCCGATCCCGGTCTGGCCGGTGCCGCCGATCACCGTCGATATTGACGGCTCGATCGGCATCGATGTGCGCTTCGCCGGCGGCTACGACACGTTCGGCATCGTCGAGGCCACGCAATACATCACCGGCGGCGGGTCGAATGCCGGGACGATCGCCGAGGACCTGCTGGACGGGCTCTATTTCGACGACACGCCGACGATGGACTCGCTGGGTTCGGTCACGCCGAACACCTCGATCACGATCACCGGCTCGATCGGCATCAGCGCCGATATCGGCGTGCCCGGTGTTATCAGCCTCGGCGTCGGCGGCGCCATCTCGCTCACCGTCACCGTTTCGCTGAAGGACAGCGCGCCCGCGCAGTCATTCGATGCGGCCTACCACAAGGCCAACGACAACGACGACAAGACGCGCATCAGCGAATTCGTTGCCTGGATCGACGAGCAGGGCGGCAGCGTACTGTGCCCATTCAATCTCGACGGCAATGTCTCGTTTTCGCTCTACACGATCGAGACATTCCTGTTCGTCACCGCCAAGCAGACACTGGTCAGCGTCACGCTGCTCGATTTCAGCGCGGGCCAAAACTGCTACGACGCCGAGGAGCCGCTGGGCACGCTGTCGCAGCAGGGCATCCTGACGCTCTACACCGGCCCGCTCTACGCCGACCGCGACGTCTATATGAATCCGAACGCGTCGCAGAACCCGTCCAACGATCCCTACAGCACCGGCCCGCAGCCGCAGGGTTCGCCGTACACCGATCTGGTCAAGGGGCCGACCGAGGAAGGCGGCGACGACTTCACCGTGACGCAGAAGGCGCCCGGCGATGTCGTGGTCACCGCCGGCGACGGCTCGATGGAGGAGTTCTACGGCGTCGTCGGCATCGTCGCCACGCTGGGTGTCGGCGGCGGCGGCGACACCAACCAGCTGAATATCGGCCAGGCGCTGACGCAGGCCGACGGCTCCTACATGCCCGAGACGATCATCGGCAGCACTGGCAACGACACCATCATCGCGGGCGGCGGCGACGACCTGATCGAAGGCGGCGGCGGCGATGACGAGATCAATGCCGGCGTCGGCTCCTCGACGATCTTCGGCGGCACCGAGAACAGCGTCGGGACCAGCACCGGTGACACGATCACCGGCGGCAGCCAGGGCGACAACCTGATCTATGGCGGGGGCGGTGCCGACGTCATCAAGGCACCCGATGCCGACAACACCGTTTTCGGCGGCCCCACGCAGGCCGGCATCACCTACATCCTGGGCAGCGGTCCGGGCGACGAATTCATCGGCGGCATCGGCGACGATCTGATCGAGGGCGGCGGCAGCGATACGCTGATCGGCGGCGGTGGCACCAACCTGCTGCTGGGCGGCAGCGGCGTCAACCTGATCTATGGCGGTACCCTGCCCGGTTTCACCGTCAATGCCACATCGCCGGCGACCAACGCGACGCCGCCGACCGACCCGACCTCGACGCCCGTTGTCACCACGCCCAGCGCCGAAGCGATCGCGCTCTATGGCACGCCACCGACGCTCGCCAGCGGCCACAGCATCATCTTCGCCGGTGCTGCGAGCCAGTCCCTGCTGCAACTCGGCACCACATTGTTCGACAGCGATGGCGGCAGCCCGAATGCAATCCCGAACTTCATTGCCTCGACCGGCTTGCCGCTGAGCAAACTGCCGAACACGGCCTCCAGCAGCGGTGACGGCAACGACACCGTCCATGCCGGATCGAACGGCGACCTGATCTTCGGCGGCGGTGCCGACAACACGATCGATGGCGGTGCCGGCCCGGACACCATCATCGGCGGCCCGCATACCGACCTGATCACCGGCGGCGGCGGCAATGAATTCATCATCGACCGCGGCGCCGCGACCATCTATGGCGGCACCGGAAACGACACTATTTTCGGCGGCCCGCAGGAAAACCTGATTTACGGCAATACCGTGGTAGGCGGCAGCGGCGGCAACGATTTCATCCAGGGCGGCGATGCCGGCAACTCCATCTCGGGCGGCGACGGCAACGACACGATCTTCGGCGGCGACGGCGCCGATACCATCCTGGGGGGCACCGGCGACTCGCTGATCTACGGTCAGCAGGGCAACGACACGATCCAGGGCGACACCGCGCCGGGCGGCGGGGGCGGCAACGACACCATCTACGGCGATGCCGGCAACGATACGATCTACGGCGGCACCGGCACCGGCGGCAGCTATCTCGACGGTGGCGACCAGAACGACTCGATCCTCGGTGGTGCAGGCAATGACTGCATCTTCGGCGACGCCGGAACCGATACGATCATCGGCGGCACCGGCAACGACACGATTTCCGGGGGCGACGACAACGACACCATCGTCGGCGGCAGCGGCAACGACTACATCTATGGCGATGCCGGCAACGACATCATCATCGGCGGCATCGGCAACGACTATATCTCTGGCGGCGACGGCAACGACAGCATCCAGGGCGATACCGCTGCCTCCGGGCCCGGCGGCCAGGACACGATCTACGGCAACGACGGCAACGACACGATCTATGGCGGCCCCGGCAGCTCCTCCATCTTCGGCGACGCCGGCAACGACACGATCCTGGGCGGCGGCGGCAACGACACGATCTACGGCAACGATACGACGCCGGGCGATACCGGCGACGACACGATCTTCGGCGGCCAGGGGGCGGACTACATCAGCGCCGTCCAGGGCAACGACGACAGCGTGTTCGGCGGCAGCGGCAACACCACCATCTTCGGCGGCGGCAGCAACGACACGCTGGCCGGCGGGGAGGGCAGCGACAGCATCGTGGGCGGTACAGGCCCCGACCAGATCACCGGCGGATCGGGCGACGACACCATCACCGGCGGTGGCGGCTTCGACCTGATCCTGGGCGGCACCGGCAATGACAGCATCAGCGGCAGCGGCGGCGGCGACCTGATCCATGGCGGAAGCGGCGCCGACACCATTGTCGGCGATGCGGGCAACGAAACGATCTATGCGGGTGCGCTGGCCAGTCAGATCACCGGTGGTAGCGGCGCCGATCTGCTGGTGGGCGGTGCGGCCGCGGACACGATCATCGCCGGTGCCGGCAACGATACGCTGTATGCCGGCGCGGTGGCCGGCAACGTGCTCATGGGCGGCGCGGGTAACGACCTGATCTACGGGTCCGATGGTGTCGCCCCCGGCAATGTCGGCGACACCATCACCGGCGGGTCGGGCAACGCCACGATCTACGGCTCGGTCGGCGACGATTCGATCGTCGGCGGCGCCGGCAACGACGTCATCTACGCCGGCATCGGCGATGCCACGATCTCGGGCGGCACGGGCACCGACCTGATCTGGGGCGGCTCCGGCAGCGACTCGCTGTTCGGCGACCAGGGCGGCAACAGCACCGCCCCCGATTCGATCTACGGCGGCAGCGGCAACACCACGATCTTTGGCAACGCCGGCGCGGACCTGCTGTATGGCGGTGCCGGTCGCAACTCCATTGTCGGTGGCGGTGGCGACGACGTGATCTACGGCGGCAGCGGGACCGGAACGACCATCCTGGGCGGCGGCGGCAACGACACGATCTGGGCCTCCACCGATGGCGGCGACTCGATCTTCGGCGGCGCCGGCAACGTCGAGATCTTCGGCGAGGGCGGCGACAACAGCATCACCGGCGGCGCCGGAAACGACACGATCGAGGGCGAGTTGACCGGCAATCTGATCGCCGGCGGCGCCGGCAATGATCTGCTGGTCGGCGGGGAGGGCGGCGACACGATCACCGCCGGCGATCCGACGCAGCTGAACCCCAGCAACGGCCAGGACACCATCTACGGCGACACCGGCAGCACGACGCCATCGGTCGCCGGCAACGACGAGATCACCGGGAATGCCGGCAACGACCTGATCTATGCCGGCTCCGGCAGCAACGCGATCACGCCCGGCACCGGACCCGGAACGCAGGTGTTCAACCCGGGCGTTCCGGTCGCGGCAAGCTATGCCGAGACGCCGGTGGCCGAGGCGGCGCCGGCGCTCCCCAGTGCCGCCGCGACCTTGCCCGTCGCGGTGCCGACCAGCGGCATCTGGACGGCGCTGGCCGGCGGCGCCGGCTCGGTTCTGGGCACGCCCGCGCCCAACAGCGCAACCGCAGTGGCTGCAAGTGCAACGACCCAGTACGTCGCCTGGATCGACACGCGCAGCGGCGTGCCATCGGTCTATGTCGCGGCCGACACCGACGGTGTGTGGTCGCAGCTTGCCGGCAGCGCGCAGGGTTACGGCATCAGCGGGCTGGTCGGGGCGGCCGCCGCGCCGGCGATCGCGCTGCTGGCCAATGGCGATCCCATCGTCGCCTGGGCCGAGCAGACGCGCACCGGCACCGACATATACGCGGCGACCTTCAACGGCACCAACTGGGTCGCGCTGGGCTCATCGTTGTCGGCCGGCGGCATCAGCGCCACCGGCAAGGCGTCCGCGCCGCAGATCCTGCTGGTGAACAACCAGCCTGTCGTGGTCTGGCTCGACAGTTCCGGCGGCACCGCCAACATCTTCGTGGCACAGTTCAACGGCGCCGCCTGGGTGGCGCTGGGCACCGGCAGCAATTCCGGCAGCGGCGTCAGTGCCTCGTCCTTCGCAATCACGCAATTCGCCGCCGCCACCGATGGCACGTCCCTCGCGGTCGCCTGGACCCAGGGCTTCGCCAGCGGCCCGACGCAGATCTACCTCAAGCAATACAGCGGCGGCACTTGGTCGGCTCTCGGCGGCTCGGCCTCCGGCAACGGGTTGAGCAACGCGCAGTATGCGGCGTCGGCTCCAACCGTTGCCTATGACGGCAGCACGCTGTTTGCGGCCTGGCAGCAGTATGTCAGCAATCCGGGCGAATCGCTCGATCCGTCGCTGACGGTGTTCCAGCAGTCGCCGGTGATCTATGCCGCCGAATACACTGGCGGCCAGTGGGTCGCGGCCGGCGCCGGCGCGCTCAGCGGCTTTGGTGTCTCCGCGACACCCGACATCGCCGTCACGCCGCATTTGGCCGCGAATGGCGGGCAGCTCTACCTGGCATGGTCCGACGCCTTCCTGGATGGCGGCGTGGACACGCATCTCTATGTCGAGCAATGGAACGGCTCGGCCTTCGTGCAGGCGCTGCCGGGCGAGGCCAGCGGCGAGGGAATCGTGCAGACCACCCAGGGCCTCGATGGCCTTGCGCTGACCGTCGATCCAAACGGCAATCCGTTCCTGTCCTGGATCGACCCGGGGCAGACCGATAACGGGCTGCAGGTCATCGGCACGCCGTCCCTGCCGGCGCATGTCACGGTCGTCACCTCCAGCCAGTCGCTGCAGACCGCGCTTTCCGGCGCCAATGCCGGTGCGGGCGATGTGATCTACCTCGGCGCGGGCACCTACACCGGCAACGTGACGATTGGCACCGCCAACAACGGCGTGACGATCGTGGGCGAGCCGGCGCTGGGCGCGATCCTGGATGGCACGCTCACCGTCAGCGGCGCCGACGTCACCGTGCAGGGCCTGACGATCGAGGGCGCGGTCGGCGCCAGCGGTGGCGGCTTCGTGCTGACCGGCAGCGCGCAGACCGGCGGCATCGTGACGCTGTCGGGTGCGAGCCAGTCGGTGCTGACCAATGATCTGGCGGGCGTGTTGCTGCAGGGTGCCACGGGCCTGCAACTGCGCGGCAACACCATCGCCCCCAGCGGCACCGGCATCGAAATCGGTGCCGGCAACGGCGGCACGATTTCGGGCAACACCGTCACCGGTGCATCGGTCGGCATCGACATCGCCAACCTCTGGCTGGGCGCGATCAGCGACAACCTGATCGAGGGCGGCACGGTCGGCATCAACTACTTCGCCCCCGCCCCGCTCGTCGGCAATCGCATCCAGGGCAATCGCACCGGCATCGTCGCGACGGTGAACAGCAACGCGACCGGCCTCGGCTTCGTCGCGGGGTCCGGTGTGAACACGATCAGCGGCAGCAGCGTCGTCGGCGTGCAGCTCAGCGGGCAGATGCAGGACCAGCTGATCACCGGTAACGCGGTCGGCGTCAGCGGCAGTGGCGTGATCGGGGGCGCCAGCCTGACGCTCGCCAACCAGATCACTGCCAACACCACCGGCATCAGCGGCTTCACCGGCAGCGTCCAGTTCAGCGTCATCGAGGGCAACGGCATCGGTATCGAGGCCACCGCCAACCTGATCGTCATGCACGATGTGATCGCTCGCGACGCCGCCGCGGGCATCGACATCGATGGCGTGACCGATGTCCGCATCTCCGACGACACATTCTATGCGGTGACCGGCAACAATGTTCAGCTCTCAGGCGGGGCCTCGAATGTCGAGATCCTGAACTCGGTCCTGTGGGCGGTCTCCGGCACCGACATTTATGTCGCGAACAACAGCCAGACCGGGTTCTTCAGCGACGACAACGACCTCTATGCGGGGCCGAACGGCGCCCTGGTCTACTGGACCCGCAGCTTCACCGACCTGCTGGACTGGCAGGACGACGTGGCACTCTACGACCTGAATTCGGTCGGCAGCACCGCGGTCAATCCAACCGACGGCTTGCCGCATTTCGTCGATCTCGAGGCCGATGATTTCGGCCTGCTGCCGCTGGTGGGCGGCCAGAATTTCAGCGATGCCGCGGTGCAGATCGGCAGCCCGATCGTGGAATACGACTCCCAGCCGGCCGCCCTGGCGACGCTTGGGATCACCAACCTGCTGACCAATCCTGGCTTCGAGAATGGACTGGTCGGGTGGACGGCGAACACCAGCGGCGGGGTCGGCTCGGCCGGACAGCAGAGCGGCTATCCGACGGCCTATGACGGCTCGGACTACTTCGCCGCCGGCTCGACGCCGCAGGGCTACGTGACGCAGACCGTCGATCTCGGCGCTCCCGTTACCGCCGGCACCCAGGATGTGGTGTTCGGCGGGCGTGTGCGGTCGGATGCGGCGTTCCCGCCCGACCAGGGCACCATCACGGTGACCTTCTACGGCAGCGGGGGCACCGGCACCACCGCGCTCGGCAGCGACACGGTGGATGCGCCGAATGTCAGCGACCGCTGGGCGCTGGTCGGCGGGCAGGTGGCGCTGCCGGGCGGCGCGCAATACGTCGTCTACACCTTTACCGCGACGCGCGAGACCGGCACGGGCTACGACGAAAGCTTCCTGGACGACGCTTTTGTTTCGGTCGTGCCGAACGGCCTGCCGACGCCGGCGGGTGCGTATGACGCCCCGGCCGTGGCGGACACCACGTCGGGCACGGCCGGCCTCGCACTAACGTCCCCGGTGCTGCACGTCAACTGGGTGGACGACACGCCCCACGCCATCACATGGAACAATTTCGGCGACGCCAACGCATCGAGCCAGGAAGTGCTGATCGCGCTCTATGCCGAGACGCCGACCGGCCCGGCCTTCGTGGAGGACATCACCAGCGCGGCCGGCACCGCGAACACCGGTTCCTACACCTGGATTCCGTCCAATTCGACGATCGCGGTTCCGCTGGGTACGGACGCGTTGTTCGTGCAGATCTCGCTGGTCGGCGATTCCGGCGCATTCGACCGCTCGACCGAGCCGTTCACCGTGGTCGCGCCCAGCAGCCAGTTCTACGTCAACGGCACCTACTCGGCCGGCAACGACGAATACACCACGGCATCGGGCTCGAACCGCAACGATGGCGTGTCGTCCGACCAGCCGCTGCCCGATGTGGACAACGTGCTGCGCACCTATTCGCTCTCGACCGGATCCACCATCTTCGTCGATCCCGGCACCTACGACCTGATCGACACGATCCAGGTCTCCGGCAGCACGCAGTACTACAGTGTCGGCCTCGATCAGGGCTTCACCATCCAGGGGCCGACCGCCGGCTATCCGGCGGCGATCCTGACGCCGGCGATCCCGGGCAACACGGTGAACCTGATCCAGCTCGAGGACGCCAATAATGTCACCATCAACAACCTGACGCTGACCGGCGCGGGGCGCGGACTTTATGTCCAGGACAGCACGGGTTTCGCATCCACCGATCTGACGGTCACCGCGATGTCGGACGAGGGCGTGCGGTTCGACACCAACACGGTTGTCACCAGCCTGACCGGGCTTTCGGTCAGCGGCAGCGGGCTGGTCGGTGTCTACATCGCCGGCAGCGTCGGCAGCATCACCGGCGCCGACATCACCAACAACGGCACCGCCGAATCGCACTACCAGGCCGGCAGCGGCGGCATCGCGGACGGCCTCTACATCACCGGCTCGGTGGGCTCGATCAGCGGCACATTCAGCGACAATGCCGGGTGGGGCATCCTTCTCGGCAACCCGGGCGGAGTGGACATCACCTCCAGCACGATCTTCGGCAACGGTTACGGCGGAATCGACATCTCCAATTCCGGCACGACCGAGGCAGTGGTGGGCGACGCGACACTGACCGACGGCGATGGCAACGTCATCGACGACAACGGCGCCTATGGTATTCTTGCCGGAGGCTCGGTGAGCGTCGCCGGCAATATCGTCTATGGCGAAACCGGAACCTACGGCATCGAGGTGAGCGGCGCGGCCACTGCAAGCGAGAACGTGGTCTATGGCTCGCAGGATGGCATCATCGCCGCGGGAACCGGCCTGATCACCGGGAATCTCATCTACGACAATCTGCAGTACGGCATCGATATCACCAGCATCAGCTATATCACCGCCACCCAGACGATCAGCGACAACGTCATCTACTCCAACGCCACCGGCATTTTCGACGAGCCGCAATACGTTCTGACCAGCCTGATGATCACCAACAACGAGGTCTTTGCCAACACGACGGCGGCAATCACCATCGAAGGCCAGTCGCATGTGTCGATCGTCAACAACACGATCGACCAGCCGGCGGGCGACGGCGTGCAGCTGTTCGAGGACACCAGTTCGACGAACGGCGCGATCGATGCCGACCTGCGCAACAACATCCTCGTGGTCGGCACCGGGTCGGCGATCAACGTCTCGCTTGACAGCGAACCCGGGTTCGCCAGCGACTACAACCTGTTCGATGTCACCAGCACCGGCGGCGTCGGCACCTGGGAATCGATCCTGCGGGTCACCCTCGCGGCCTGGGTCGCGACCACCTCGCAGGATGGCGACAGCATCACCGGCGACCCGCTGTTCGTCGATCCGGACGGATCGGCGGGCGTGCTGGGTTATGTCAGTCCCGCGCAACCCGGCTACGACGACGACTTCCACCTGCAAAGCCTGTATCAGAACTTCGCCGGCGGCAGCCTTGCGCCGATCATCATGGCCGGCAAGCCGGCCTTCCCGGCCATTGTCGGCGGGACGTCGGCGCAGCAGTCGCCGGCCATCGACCGTGGCGATGCGACCGACAGCTATGCGAACGAGCCGTCGCCGAATGGCGGCTACATCAATCTCGGCAATTACGGCAACACCGCGCAGGCTTCGGAAAGCCCGACCGCCTATATCCTGGTCCTGTCACCGGCCGGCGGCACCACGCTGCAAAGCGGCGACCCCGCGGCGATCGTCTGGCGGCAGGATGGGATCAGCGGCACCGTCACGCTGTCCTACTCCGCCGATGGGGGCAGCACCTTCACCCAGATCGCGACGGGCGTTGCCGATACCGGCAGCTATACCTGGGCGGTGCCGTCCGGTCTGACGAGCGGTGCGGATTACGTGATCGAGGTATCGGGTGTCAGCAACGCCAGCGCGCCCGTATCCGGCCTGTCCGGCGTGTTCGGCGTCACCGGGCAGATCACCAAATACTACGTCAACGATCCCTCCACGCCGCTGAACCAGGATGTCTACACCACCGCCGTCGGCAGCAGCAGCAACGACGGCACCAGCCCATCCACGCCGCAGATCTCGATCCAGGCGCTGCTGACCGAATATCCCTCGATCGGCGCGGGCGACACGATCTACGTCGACACCGGCACCTATGCCGTCACCACCAACATCATCCTCACCGCTGCCAATTCGGGCACCGGCACGGGCAACCAGTTCATCATCACCGGCCCGACTAGCGGCACCGGTGCCGTGTTGATCCACGCCAGCCAGGCGAGCGGGGAGGACGTGTTCGACCTGAACGGGGTCCGCTTCGTCACCATCGCGAACCTCACCATCGGCGGATCCTATGACGGCGTCGATATCGGGGCCGACGCGAACGCGGTGACACTCAGCAACGACGTGATCGAAGGCAACTTCTATTCCGGTCTCTACGTCGCCGCCAACGCCGGCGTGACCAACCTTGCCGTCAACAACACCCAGATCGAGAACAATGGATCGCTCGACTACTACTACGGTGCCTATATCGGTGCCGGGAACACCGGCATCGCGTTCAACAACGACAGCGTCTCCGGCACCGGCGGGCAGGGGCTGTATCTGAACGGCACCCAGCAGACGGTGCAAGGCGGCGCCTACGACGACAACCTCGACCAGGGCATCTACGCCAACACGGCCGCGCTGATCGAGAATGTGGTCGCCTATGGCAATGCGGTCGGTAACGGCAACGGCGGGCAGGCCGGCATCGAGGTCGCCAGCGGCGGCAGCACCGTCACCGGCAGCACGGCGTTCGGCAACCAGTCCTATGGCATCGACGGGTCGGACGCGCTTTTCGCGGACAATCTCGTCTACGATCAGAGCGGCGACGGCATCAATGTCGGCTACCATTCGACCGCGACGGGCAACACGACCTACGGCGACGGCGCCGGCATCTACCTCGGGTCCAGCTATGCGCTGGTCGAGGACAGCCTCAGCTACGACAACACCGTCGGCATCTCGTCGAACGGTGCCGACTACACCATCGGCATCAACGCCAATACCGTCTACGGCAACACGGTCGGCATCGCGATCGTTGACAGCGACTATTACGGCGGCGGTCCGATCCAGGGCGATCTGATCTATCAGAACGGCAGCGCGGGCATCGAGCTGCAGCAAGCCTACAACCAGGACATCGTCGGCAACACGATCGATCAGTCGCAAGGCAGCGACATCGTGGTGACGGAAAGCGGCAGCAACGGCTCGGTCGACGTCGCGATCCAGAACAACATCCTGGTGGTTGCCAACGTCTCGGCGATCATGGTGACGCCGGAAAGCGAAAGCGGCTTCAGCAGCGACTACAATCTGTTCGACGTCACCGGCTCCGGTGCGATCGCCACGTGGCAGGGCGTCACCTATACCTCGCTCGCCACCTGGTACTACGAGGTCGGCTTCGACCAGCACAGCCAGACCGGCAACCCGGACTTCGTCAACCCGGCCGGCCCCGACACCGTACTGGGGTACGAGCCGATCACAGCATCGCCAGATGTCGTCACGGGTTTCACGACGACAGGGGTATGGACGGCCTACACCAACACCAGCGGCGGCGCGAGCGGGGGCACGCCGCTGCAGTCGGCCGCCGGATCGGGCGGAACCGCGACGTGGTCGGTCAGTGGCCTGACGGCGGGCGGTGTCTATCAGGTCGGCGTCAACTTCCCCGCAGGCTTCGACCAGGGACGCGACAACGCGGTCTATACCGTGCGCGACGCCAACGGCACGATCCTGGCCAGCGGCCTGGTGCAGCAATACAGCAGCGCATCCACCGGCGTCAGCGCCGATGGCGCGGCGTTCCAGCTGATCGGCGACTTTACCGCCACCACGACCACGCTCACCATCACGCTGACCGGCGCCTCGACCGACGCCGAGGCGGTGACGCAAACCTATGCGGTGCTGGCCGACGCGGTGCTGGTGCAGCAGGTCGCCGTCAATGGGGGATTGGATGACGACTTCCACGTGCAGGTGGGATCGCCGGCGATCGATGCGGGCAACCCGACATCGCCGTATTTCCAGGAACCGGGCCCGAACGGCGGCCGGGTCAACCTTGGCTACGATGGCGACACCGCCCAGGCGCAGGTCAGCCCCTCGGCGCAGACCATCGACGTTCTGTCCCCGCCCGCGCTGGCGAAATACGAGATCGGCGAGACGGTGGACGTCGATTTCCAGACCCAGGGTCTGCTGACGACGCAGCCGATCCTGCTGCTGCACGCCGGCGGTCCCGCCATCGCCACGGGCTTGCAGGGTAACTGGTCGGCCGACCAGTTCGGCACCGGCCAGACCGACCAGACCTTCACCAGCAGCCAGATCGGCAGCATCGTGGCGGGCACCGTGCCCAGCGTGCCGGCCGGGCTGTTCGATAGCGGCGCGTATATCACCAGCAACGCGGCTGGGCAGTCGATGACCTATGCGCTGCCGATCGCTGCCGGCACCTATACGCTGACGCTGTATTTCGCCGACGGCCAGGTGACCGGCATTGGCCAGCGCGTGTTCAACATCATCGCCAATGGCGTCACCCTGGAAAGCAGTTTCGACATCTACGCCGCCGCCAAGACGGCATTCGGCAACGGCCATGATGCGATCAGCGAGACCTTCACCGTCACGGTCGGCAGCGGCGGCCTGACACTCAGCTTCGTCAACGACTCCACCGATTACGGGGCCCTGGTCAACGGCATCCAGCTCGATCCCGTCGTCGCCGGCAGCGCCACGCCGACAGCCTCCGTCTACGTGCTGACCGACGGCGTGAACTACACGCAACTCGCAGCCGGGTTGGCGATCAACGCCTTCGGCCAGGGCCAGTATGTCTGGACGGTCACCGACGACAGCAGCGGTGCTGCGACCAAGATCATGGTCGCTTCCGGCGCGACCGTCGGCGCGTCGCAGCCATTCCTGGTAACCAATGGCGGGACGATCTTCTACATCAACGATGCGCTGCAGGCGAACGACCAGTACACCTCGGCGGCTGGCAACGACGCCAATTCCGGGAAGCTGCCCAGCCAGCCGCTCGCCAGCCTCGCGGCGCTGCTGCGCGCCTATCCGATCCAGCCGGGCGACACCATCCTGGTCGATAACGGCACGTACACGCTGGGCGGCAACATCGTGCTGCCGGCTTCGGATTCGGGCACCGCCGCCGCCCCGGTGCTGATCATCGGCCCCACCTTGCCGGGCACCGATGCCGTGCTGAACCGCGGCAACACCGCCAGCGGCACCGATGTATTCGATCTGGTTGGCACGGATTACATCGCGATCGAGGATCTCACGATCACCGGCGCCTTCGACGGCATCGACATCACCAATGCGGCGAATGCGGTGACGTTGGCGAACGACATTTTCACCGCCAATGCGGCCGACGGCGTGAATGTGCCCGACAACTCCTATGTCACCAGCCTGGTGATCGACAACAGCCAGTTCCTCGTCAATGCGTCGCCGGGTAGCAATACCGCCGGCGTGTTCATCGGCTACTACACGGCCGGTGTAACGCTGTTCGACGATGACTCCATCGGCAACGACGGTTTCGGCTACTATCTGAAGGGCGGCAACGAAACCGTGCAGGGCGGCACCGTCGCCGACAACCAGTCGGCCGGCATCACCATCAACAACGGCCAGACCCCGAACACCCTGATCGAGGACGTGGTGATCTACGGCAATGGGCTGCTGAACGGCAACCCGACCGATGGCATCGACCTCGGTGCCACCGATACGATCACGGGCAGCACGGTGTTCGGCAACCGCACCGACGGCATCAATGTCGGGGAATACGGGCTGGCGTCCGACAACTTGGTCTATGAGCAGTCCGGCACCGCCATCGGCGTTGGCGACGCAACCGCGACCGGCAACACCACCTTCGGCGACGGCATCGGCATCGCGGTGGGCGGTTCGTTCGGTGTGGTCGAAGACAATCTGGCCTATGACGACAGCGTGGCCGGCATCGAGCAGGGCAGCGGCTCGGGCATTGCGATCACCGCCAACACCGCCTACGGCGATGCCATCGGCATCTCCGTTGTCGGCACCTATTCCTCGACCACCGACGCTCCGCTGACCGGCAACCTGATCTACGAAAACACCACCGGCGGCCTCGCCATCGCCTCGGAGTCCGGGCAGGCGATCGACAACAACACGATCTATCAGCCGGTCGGCTACGGCATCTCGCTGTCGGGCGACGTCTCGGACGCATCGATCGAGAACAACATCATCGGCGTGGGCATCGGTGCCGCGCTGATGGTGGCGCCGAACAGCGAGGGCGGCCTGGTCAGCGACTACAACCTGTTCGACCTCGGGCTCGCGCCCGGCAGCGGCGCGATCGCATCGTGGGAAGGCGTCAGCTACACCACGCTGGCCGGCTGGTACTATGCGACGGGCCTGGATCAGAACAGCCAGGTCGGCAACCCGGATTTCGTGCTGCCGGCCGGCCCCGATGGCGTGTTGGGTTTTGAGGCGACCGCGCCCGCCCCGCAGGTGGTGACGAATTTCACCACCACCGGCGTATGGACCGCCTATACCGGCGGCTCGGGCGGCGCGGGACCCACGGCGCTGCAGACCGCGGCCGGGTCGGGCGGAACCGCGACCTGGACGATCGGCGGGCTGACCGTGAGCGGCGTCTACGAAATCGCCGTCAACTGGCCGTCCAACTTCCTGACGGGCTCTGCGCTCTATACCGTGAAGGATGCCAACGGCAACACGCTGGCGGTGGGCAGCGTCGATCAATACGACAATGCCTCCACCGGCATAACCGACGGCGTCGGCTTCGCGCTGATCGGGCAGGTGGTCGCCGATACCAGCACGCTCACGGTCACGCTGTCGCAGCTCGGCAACGACGTGGTCATCGCGGATGCCGTGCTGGCCCAGGAGGTCGGCGTCAATGCGGGCTCCGACGACGATTTCCATGTCAGCCCCGGTTCGCCCACCATCGATGCGGGCGATCCGGGCTTCGCCTACGGTGCCGAACCGTCGCCGAATGGCGGCCGCGTCAACCTCGGCTACGACGGTGATACCGCGCAGGCGCAGATCAGCGCCTCGGCGGCATCGCTGCAGGTCATCGGCCCGACCCAGTTCGGCAAATACCTCGTGGGCGAGCAGGCGACGATCACCTTTGTGGGCAGCGGCCTCGGGCCGACCGAGACGTTGCTGCAGGTCCATGCGGGCGGCGCCGCGGTAAACACGGCGGCCGAGGGCAACTGGCAGGCGGGTGCGAGTTTCCAGACCAGCGGCGGCACCTTCACCGACTACGGCACGCCGGTCGCCCCGGCCGGCGTTCCCGCCGCACTGTTCGCGACGGGCGCCGTCGCCGCGAATGCGACGCCAGGTACCGCCCTGAGCTTCTTCCTGCCGGTCGGCAGCGGGACCTACACGTTGCGGCTGTTCTTCGCCGATCCGTCGATAAACACCGCCGGCCAGCGTGTGTTCAGCATCGTCGTCAACGGCGTGACGGTGGTGGCCGATTTCGACGTCGTGAAGGCGGCGGGCGGCGAAAACATCGGCTATGAACTCGACGTGCCTGTGACAACCGAAATCGTCGGCGGCGTCAGCGGCATCGCGCTCAGCCTGGTCAACGTCTCCGGCGGCAATCCGGCGTTCATCAATGCGATCGAGGTCGATGAAACGCCGACCGCGTCCGTCCAGGTCTCGACCGATGGCGGCACGACCTGGTCAACCATCGCCACCGATGTGCCGCTCAACCATTTCGGCGAGGGCACTTTCACCTGGACCGTGGATGAAACCGGAACCGCGCTGATCAAGGTGACCAGCGGGACGGTCAGCGCCGAGTCGGCACCTTTCCTGCTCAGCAACGCGGGGACGGTATTCTACATCAATGACAATTCCCTGACCGGCGATCAGTACACCACCGCCGTTGGCAGCGACGCCAACAGCGGTACCTCGCCAGGGGCGCCCATGGCCAGCCTCGCTGCGCTGCTGCGCGCCTACCCGATCGGGCCGGGCGATACGGTCTTCGTCGATACCGGCACCTATGTTGCCACCAGCAATGCGGTGCTGGGCAGCGCCGATGGCGGATCGGCGGTCGATCCCGCGCTGATCATCGGTCCAACCAACGGCGGCACTGCCACGATCAATCGCGATAATGCGACCGGCACCAGTCCCGGCTCCGGCGCCGACGTGATCGATGTCAATGGCGCCAGCGACATCACGATCGAGAACCTCACGCTGACCGGCGCCTATGACGGCGTCGATATTGGCGGTGTATCGAACGGGGTAACGCTGCAGAACGACATCATCTACGGCAACGCGCTTTACGGCGTATCGATCGGCGGAGCGAGCAACGGCACACCCACGGTCGGCGGGCTGGCGATCGCCGCCAGCACGATCCGAAACAACACCAGCGTCGGGATCGAACTGGGCGGCAATCTGCTGTCTGCGACGATCACCAACGACCAGGTGGACAACAACGGCGGCGACGGCATCGACATCGACTCGGAAGGCGGGTCGGCGACCATCTCGGGCGGCGCGATCTACAGCAACACCGGCGATGGCGTGGACATCAGCTTCACCGGCGAGGTGACGGGCGCGCAAATTCACGGCAACACGCAGGACGGCATCGCCGTCCGCGAGTATGGCGCGACGCCCGTCATCGCCGGCAATACGGTATTCTCGAACGCCGATGCTGGCATCGCCGCATCCGGATCGGACGTCACCGACAACGTCGTCTATGGCCAGGTCAACACCAGCTACGATCAGATCCAGGATGGCGGCCAGTCGACCATCACCGGCAACACGATCTACGGCGGCAGCACCGGGCTGCTGCTCGCGGGATCGTCCAACGCCATCGACAACGTGATCTACGACAATTCCGAAGACGGGCTGTATCTGAATGGCGGCAACTACGACCAGGTGATCGGTAACATCGCCTATGGCAACGCCATCGGCATCGTGCTGCAGGGTCAGACCGTCACCGCGACCAACAACCTGGTTTACAACGACGTCACCAACGGCATCGCGATCACCTCCGGCTCGACCATCCTGCTGGTGAACAACACCGTCTGGCAGTCGGTCGGCACCGCCCTGTCGCTGTCGGGCGGCGTGTCGAACGTCACGGTCGAGAACGACATCCTGTGGGTGGACAGCGGCACGATCTTCAGCGTCGCGTCCGGCACCACGACGGGCCTGGTGAGCAACTACAACCTGTTCTACCCGGGGGCGGACCCGACGCTGGCGACCCTCGGCTCCTTCAACGGCACCGCGGTCGCGGTGGGCAGTGCGGCGGCAATGCTGACCGAGTGGCAGACCGCCAGCGGTCAGGACGCGAACAGCCGCACCGGCAACCCCGATTTCATCAATATCGCGGGTGCCGACCAGGTCGTCGGCAATGTCGGCACGCCGGTCGGCGCCGGGGCGGACGACGATTTCGAGCTTGGCGCCAACTCGCCCGCGATCGACGCGGCGAATGGCGCGATCGCGCCCTACCTCGATCAGCTCGGCCAGCCGCGACACGACGATCCGGCGACGACGGATGCCAACGCCACAACCTCGCTGGTGGTGACCGCGAGCGGTGCCAGCACGCTGCCGACCGGGGGCACCTCGCTCAATCTCAGCAGCGACGGCGGCTATGTCGGCTACACCCTGCCATTCGCCTTCACGCTGGCAGGCGTGTCCTACACCAGCGTCTCGGTCTCCTCGCGCGGCTTCATCCAGCTCGGCGCCTTCCAGCTTTACGAATACAGCCCGTCACCCAGCCAGTACGCGTATTTCTTCGACGGCAACCCGCGCATCGCGCCGTTCCTGGCCGACATCAACACCAATGGCAACGGCGATGGCGTCTTCGTGACCGTGAACGGGACCACATCGGTGACCTTCCTATGGAAGGCCAACGCCGACGTTGGCGGCGGGGCGGTCAATTTTTCTGCCACCCTCTACAGCAACGGCAGCATCGTGTTCGACTACGGCAGCGGAAACGCCGGCCTCGATCCGATCATCGGCGTCTCGGCGGGTCGTGACGGCGCCGCCGTCCTGCTCTCGCCGCTCAGCGGCGGCGCGGCACTCGCGAACGCGCCGCAGCAGACCTTCACGCCGCAACCGGGCGTCGATATCGGCGCGATCGAGTATCAGGGGGACAGCGCCGACACCAGCCTGCTGACCGTGACCTCGATCGACGCCCTGCCCACCGATGACAGCCTGCCGACGGGCGGGGCCAGCAGCGCGCTGGCGGTCAACGGCATCGTCGTCACCTTCAACAAGGCGCTCGACTACGTCAGCGCCAACAGCCCGAAGAACTACAGCCTGATCAAGGCCGATGCTCAGGGCTCCTTCACCGCCAACGACGCGACGATCATTCCCGTCACGCCGGTCTATGCGCTGGGGTCCGACACCGTCACGCTGCTGCTGCCGGACGGCACGCTGGCCGCCGGCAACTACCAGCTCACTGTGTCCGGCACGAAGGCGATCTTCGACCAGTCCGGCAACAAGCTGGCCGGCGACGGCACCACCGCCGGCACCGACGATGTCGATCTGTTCGACATCGCCCCGCCCACCAGCGCACCCAGCGCCAGTGCGCAGACCGTGCCGGTCCTGGAAGGCGGCTCGGTGCAGATCGTGCTGGCCGCCAATGACGGATCGAACAACCTGCCGCTGACCTACACGATCCTGGCGCCGCCGGCCGACGGCACGCTGTCGGCGATCACGAACGGCAACACGCTCACCTACACGCCGCTGGCGGGGTTCTACGGCGCCGACAGCTTCACCTTCCAGGCGATCGATACCGACGGCTACGCGGCCGATGCGGTGGTGACGCTGAGCGTGGCCCAGGTGCGTCCCGCACCGGCCGGCATCGCCCAGACCGTCGCCGTCTTCCACGACACGCCGCAACTGGTCACGCTGGGTGTCATCGACCCGGGCGTGCTCGCGAGCCAGCTGACCTTCACCATCACGACGCTACCCGCCAACGGCACGCTGACGCCGGTCGCGGGCAGCCCGGGCGTGTTCACCTACACGCCGAATGCCGGCTACCTCGGCGCCGACAGCTTTGCCTACACCGTCACCGACAGTGGCGACGGGCTGACCAGCGCGCCGGTCACGGTGACGATCGCGGTCGTCGATCCGCCGCCGATCGGCGTCGCCGTCGCCTACACCACGCGGGCCGGCGTGCCGCTGACGGTGCAGGCGCCGCAGGGCGTCTTGACGAACGACCTCGATGCCGCCGGCGATACGCTGACGGCGACGCTGTCGGGGGGCGGCGACAGCACCACCGCGCATGGCACGCTGGTGCTGAAGGCGAACGGCTCGTTCCTCTACACGCCGAATCCCGGCTTCAGCGGCACGGACACCTTCACCTACACGCCGCTCGGCGCCACGGTCGATGGCGTCACCGCCACCGGCGCGCCGGTTACCGTGACGATCACCGTGACGCCGAATGTTGGCGCGCCGCCGCCGCCGCCGGCGCTGCCGCTGCCGACCGCGATAGTGTTCACCGCGATCAGCGGCTCGGACGGCGACGCGGCGCCCGCGGACGATGCGCAAGCAGCCAATGACGATCCGATGCCCGGCCCGGCCGATGCGGTTTCCGACGCGGGCGCGGCTTGGCCGGACGATCTCATGGCAGGCGCGCTCGACCTGCTGGCCGTGCCGAACCCGATCATGGTGCCTGATTTCACCCTGCCCGATTTTACCAAGATCGGCGACGAGATCGCCACCCTGATGCTGCCGGTGGCGCCGGAGATGGCACATCTGCCCGAGGCGCTTGAAAAGCTCGCGAAACGATTGACCCAGGGCACGCCGGGGCACATCACCTACGTCGATCCGGTGACCGGGCAATCGGACACCGAGCGTGCCGCCGCGGCGGCACAGCGGACGGGGCATCAGCCCTGGCTGCTGATCGACACCAACCAGGCCGCGAGGCCCTCGCGCATCACGTGGGAGACTGCATAGGCATGAGCGACCGCATCCTGACACCGGAGATCAATGGCGAGGCCCAGCCGGGGGCGAAGCCGGCCGATGTGCCCCTGGGCGATCAGGTGCTCACCGCCAAGGTGAACTGGGACGACAGCAAGATGACCACGACCTTCGCCAACGTGGTGAACGTGATGGTGACGCGGGAGGAGCTGACGCTGCTGTTCGGCATGAACCAGACCTGGAACATGGCGGATACCAAGGAACTCACGGTGCAGCTCAGCAACCGCATCGTGCTGACGCCCTACGCGGCGAAGCGCCTGCTCACGCTGCTGACGGCGCGGATGCGCGACTACGAAGCGCGGCTCGGCCCGCTGACGCTGTAGCGGGCCAGCGCCGATGGAGCCGGAGGGGCTGACGGGACAGGGCGGCGCAGCGGCCGAGGCCGCAAGCGTCACCATGCTCGATCAGGTGCTCTGGAGCGTGCTGTCGACCGAACCCGCGCCCGCCCCGTTCGCGCGCGCCTGGCTCGCGCTGCTGTGCCGGATGCTGCCGGGGATCGAGCGTGCCGTCGTGGTGCTGGAACAGAACGGCACGCTGGCGCCACTGGCGCGCTGGCCCGAGGGCGATGCCGGATCGGCACCCCTCTCCCATGTCGCCGAACTGGCGCTGGAGGAACGGCGCGGCGTGGTCAGCCGCCCGCGCGCGCCGCGTGCCCGGCCCGAGGACCGCAGCGCGGCGCAACTCGGCCTGCCCCTGCTCATCGATGGCGTGGCGGCGGGCGTCGTCGCGGTCGAATGTGCCGGCGTCACCGACGCGGCGACGCGCGAGATCATGCGCCAGCTGCAGTGGGGCGCGTCGTGGATGGAGCTGCGCCAGCGCCGGGTTCAGGTCGCTGCCGATGCCGGCCGGCTGCGCCAGGGTTTCGGCGCGCTGGAAGTTGCGGCGAGCGCGCTGTCGGCGGCCACGTTCGACGCCGCCGCGCGCGCCATGGCGACCGAGCTTGCGCTGCGCCTGCATGCCTCGCGCGTCGCGGTGGGCTGGCTGCGGCGCCACCGGGTGCGCGTCGTCGCCCTGTCGCACGCCGTCGCCGTCGGCCTGCGGACCGAAGCGACGCTGGGCGTCGCCGGCGCGATGGAGGAAGCGGTCGATCACGGCGCCTCCCTGCTCTATCCCGATGCGTCGGGCGACGCGCTGCCCAGCCTCGCGGCGCATAGCCGCTTCGCAGCGCGCGGCGCCGGGCCCTGCATCCTGACCGTGCCACTGGTCGCACAGGGACGCATCGTCGGTGCCGTCACGATCGAACGGCCCGCGGCCTTCGACCAGCCGGCGATCGACCTTGCAGAGGCTGCAGCGGGGCTGGTGGGGCCGGTGCTATGGCAGTTCCGCCAGCGCGAACGCTGGCTGACCACCATCGCCGCCGACATCGCGCTGCGCACCGGACGCGACCTGATCGGCCCGCGCCATTTCGTGCTCAAGCTGGTCACCGTCGCGGCGGCCGCGCTGATCGCGTTCTTCGCCCTGTACCGCACCGACTACCGCGTCGGCGGCAAGGCGGTGGTGGAGGGCGAGGTGCGCCGCACGATCGCGGCCGGACTGGATGGTTACGTTGCGGCCGAATTCGCTCGTGCCGGGCAGGTGGTGCACCGCGGCGAGGTCATCGCCCGGCTCGATGATTCCGAGCTGACGCTGCAGCGGCTGCGCTGGGTGGCGACACGCGAGCAGCACAAGCTGGAACTGGACAAGGCGCTCGCCGCCGGTCAACGGTCGGAGGTCAACATCGACGCCGCGCAGATCGCCGAGGCGGGGGCCGAAATCGCGCTGCTCGACGAGCAGCTGGCGCGCACCAGGATCACGGCACCCTTCGACGGCATCATCACCAACGGCGACCTCAGCCAGTCCGTCGGCATGCCGGTGCAGCGCGCCCAGGTGCTGTTCGAGATCGCGCCGCTCGACTCCTACCGCGTCATCGTGCGCGTGCCGGATGCCGACATCGCGCATGTGCAGGAAGGGCGCTCCGGCAGCCTGGCACTGACGGCGCTGCCCGGGGAGACGTTCGGCCTGCGCGTCGCGCGCATCACCCCGATCGCGGAGCAGGAAGACGGCGATAACGGCTTCCGTGTCGAAGCGCGCCTCGATGCTTCCTCCGAACGGCTGCGGCCGAATATGGAAGGGGTGGCGAAGATCGACGCCGGGCGGCATCGGCTGATCTGGATCTGGACGCATCATTTGATCGAGGCGGTGCGCCTGAAGCTATGGTCGTGGTGGCCATGATGGCGGTGCCCTGATGGCATCGGGCAAGCCGCTTCTCAGCCCCAACTGGTTTCGCGTCGCCGCGGTGCGGCCGCGGCTGCACGAGCATGTGCGCATCACCCGCCACCATTTCCGGGGCGAGCGGTGGTTCGTGCTGGAGGATCTGGCCGAAAACCGGGTGCATCGCTTTTCCCCTGCCGCGCAGCGGGCGATCGCGCTGATGGATGGGCAGCACACGCTGGACGCGATCTGGCAGACTTTGGCCGACCTCGGCGAGGAACGGCCGACGCAGGACGAGATGCTGCATCTGATGGCACAGCTCGACAGCGCCAGCCTGCTGGCCACCGAACGGCTGCCCGACATGGCGGAACTGACGGACCGCGCGCACCGCACCGCGCGCAGCAGGCTGTGGCGGCGCTTCGCCAACCCGCTCTACATCCGCATCCCGCTGCTGGACCCTGATCGTTTCCTGGACGCCACGGTGGGGATGATCCGGCCGCTGGCCTCGATCTGGGGGCTGCTGCTGTGGCTGGCGGTGGTCGGCTGGGGCGCTGTTCAGGCCTCGCTGCACTGGTCCGCGCTGACCGGCGACCTCGCCGACCGTGTGCTGGCGCGCGACAATCTGCTGATCCTGGCACTCAGCTTTCCGATCCTGAAGATGCTGCACGAGCTCGGCCATTGCTACGCCGCCAAGCTTGGCGGGGCCGCGGTGCACGAGGCGGGAATCATGACGCTGATCGTGATGCCGGTGCCGTACGTGGACGTCTCCGGCGCCACGGCGTTCCCCGGCAAGTGGCGGCGCGCGGTGGTGGGCGCGGCCGGCATGATCGTGGAAACCTTCTGTGCCGGCCTCGCGATGATGGTTTGGGTGAACGTGGAGCCCGGGCTGGCGCGCGCCGCGGCGTTCAACGTCATGCTGATCGCCGGCGTGTCCACGCTGATCTTCAACGGCAATCCGCTGCTGCGCTTCGACGCCTATTTCATCCTGTCGGATCTGATCGAGATCCCCAACCTGGGCACGCGCGCGACGCGCTACTGGGGCTATCTGGCCAACCGCTACGCCTTCGGGGTGCGCGGCCAGGCCTCGCCCGTGCAGGGGCCGGGGGAACGCAAATGGTTCCTGCTCTACGCACCCGCGTCGTTCGCCTATCGCATCTGGGTGATGACCTCGATCGCCCTGTTCGTCGCGGTGCAGCTGCATGGCCTCGGGGCCGTGCTCGCGGTGTGGACCATCGCCGGCGGCATCCTCTATCCCATCGCCCGCGGGCTGTGGCACGTCGCCTGCGCTCCGGTGCTGCGCCCGCAGCGGCTGCGCGCGGTGCTGGTGACGGGGGGCGCGATCGGGCTGGCCGCATTGTTGCTGTTCGCCGTGAAGCTGCCCTACGGCACCACGACCCAGGGCGTCGTCTGGGCGCCGGCCGGCGCCGATCTCCGCGCGGGGGCCGAGGGTGAACTCACCGTGCTCGAGGCCAGGGCGGGTGCCTCCCTGGCACGCGGCGCGCCGGTCGCCGAGCAGTCCGATGCGGTGCTGGCTGCCCGCGTGAGGCTCCTCCAGGCGCAGCTGGAGGAAGTGCGGCTGCGCTATCAGGCAGCGCAGCAGAACGACCTCGTGCAGGCCGAGATGCTGCGCAGCCAGGTGGCCTATTTCACCTCCGCCCTGCAGGACGCGCGGACGCGGCTCGGGGCGCTGGCACTGACCACGCCCGTCGCCGGCACTTTCCTGGTGAGCGAGCCCGAGGATCTGCCCGGCCGGCTGCTGCGCCGCGGCGATCTGATCGGCTACGCGTTCGACGCCAAGGATGCCGTGGTGCGGGTGATCGTGCCGCAGGCCGACATCGCGTTGGTGCGCGACGACACGCGCGGCATCGCCCTGCGCTTCGCCAGCGACCCGCTGCGCGTGCTGCACGTGGACCGCGCGCAGCGGGAAGTGCCGACCGCGACGCGGCAGCTGCCCAGCGAGGCGCTGGCCACCACCGGCGGCGGCCCGTTCGAGCTTGATCCCTCCGACGACAAGCACCAGCGGTCACTGGAGGTGGTGTTCCAGCTGGATGTGAAGCTGCCGGACGGCGTACCGGCCGAACGGGTGGGGGAGCGGGTGTATGTGCGCTTCGCCCATGACGACCGCTCGATCGGCTGGCGGCTGGCGCGCGACGTGCGCCAGATGTTCCTCAGGCGGTTCGACCTGTGAGTGCCACCCACGCCCTTCTCGCCGACAGTCTCGCGGCAGCGCAGCCGGCTGGCGCTCTGCGCCTGGCGCGTGCGCTGCCGTACCCCGAGCGTGCGGTGCAGCCGCAAGGGGCGGTGGAAGACTGGCTGCACCATGCCGCTTCGCTGCTGCCGCGCCCACCGCAGGCCTGGACGCGGCGACGCCTTGCGCGCGCCGCCGCCATGGCCGCGCGGCATGGCAGCGCGGTTGCCGGCGCTGCGGATGCGCCGATGGCCGCGGCCGGTGCCGTGCGTACCGCGCTGCGTGACGGCTTCACCTCGGATGCGGTGGGCCGAACCTTCGCGCTGCTGCGCGTCGTCGCGACGCGCCAGCTCGGCATGACGCCGTATGACGTGCAGCTGATGGCTGCCTACGCGATGCTGCGCGGCCGGATGGCGGAACTGGCGACCGGCGAAGGCAAGACGCTCTCGGCGGCGCTCACCGCGGCGACCGCGGCGCTGGCCGGCCGCATGGTGCATGTGGTGACGGTGAACGACTACCTCGCGGCGCGCGACCACGCACAGCTGACGCCATTCTACCGCGCCCTCGGCCTCAGCTGCGGCCTGGTCATAAGCGGACAGAAGCCCGCCGCGCGGCGCGCCGCCTACGCCTGCGACATCGTCTACACCAGCAACAAGGAACTGGTGTTCGACTATCTGCGCGACCAGATGCGGCGGCGTGCCTCTGCCGGCGCGCTGCACACGCGCCTCGCGCGGCTGAATGGACGCGGCGGGCACGAAGATGGGTTGGTGATGCGGGGCCTCGATTTCGCCATCGTGGACGAGGCCGACAGCGTGCTGATCGACGAAGCGCGCACCCCGCTGATCATCAGCGATACTGCTCCCGGCGGCGTCGACCACGATGCGTGCCACGACGCCCTGCGGATCGTCGCCACGCTGGCGGAGGGAGTGGATTTCACCGTCGATCGCAGCGCCCGCCGCATTGATGTCACCCAGGCCGGGCAGCTGCGCGTGGGAGACCTGTCCGCCACGCTGGGGGGCGCCTGGGAAAGCACGCTGTCGCGCTCGGAACTGGTGATGCAGGCACTCACCGCACGGCTGCTGTTCCATCGCGACGAGCACTACCTGGTGCGCGAGGGCAAGGTGACGATCATCGACGAATACACCGGCCGCGTGATGCCCGACCGCTTTTGGAACGACGGGCTGCATCAGATGATCGAAGCGAAGGAAGGCTGCGCCCCCAGCCGGCTGCGCGCCTCCGTCGCGCGCATCACCTATCAGCGTTTCTTCGCCCGCTATCTGCATCTTTGCGGCATGAGCGGCACCCTGGCCGAGGTCACGCGCGAGTTGCGCACCGTCTATGGTATGGACGTCGCGCGCATCCCGACGCACCACCGCAACCGCCGGCGGACCGAGCCCACCATCGTGGTGCGCACTGCCGAGGCGAAATGGCACGCCATCGTCGCGCGCGCGACCGCGCTGGCGGCCGAGGGGCGGGCGGTGCTGATCGGCACGCGCTCGGTCGCGGCATCCGAACAGGCGAGCGTGCTGCTGCGCAGCCTGGACGTGCCGCACAGCCTGCTGAACGCCGCACAGGACGCCGAGGAGGCGGCGGTGATCGCGCGCGCCGGGATGGCCGGCTGCGTGACGATCGCGACCAACATGGCGGGGCGCGGCACCGACATAAAACTGGCGCCGGGGGTATCGGAGCGTGGCGGGCTGGCGGTGATCCTCAGCGACCGCCACGATGCGGCGCGCATCGACCGCCAGCTGGCCGGTCGCGGCGCGCGCCAGGGCGATGCCGGATCGTTCCTGCAGGTGCTGTCGCTGGAGGACGCGCTGATGGACCCCCTGCGCTTCAATCGCCTGGGCCGCATGGTGCTGGCGGCGGTGGGCGCCAACCGGCATGTCGCCAGGATCATGTTCGCAGCGATGCAGGCCCTGGCCGAGCGGCGGCATCGTGCGGTGCGGCGCGATCTGATGCGCTACGAGGCGAGGCTGCAGGCATCGCTGGCCTTCGCGGGAAGGCCCGACTGATGACGGTCCGGATGATCGCGATGCCGCTCCTGCTGGTCACGGCGCTGCTGCCATCGCTCGCGGCCGCGGCGGAAGCGGACGATACGACCTGCATCATCAAGCCGCGCGTGACCGTGCAGCTCGGCAGCCCGATCGCCGGCACCCTGTCGGCCACGCTGGTGGATCGCGGTGACACCGTCGCCAAGGGGCAGGTGGTGGCGACGCTGGAATCCAGCGTCGATCAGGCAACCCTCGCACTCGATCAGCTGAAGGCGGCGAACGACACCGCGGTGCGCGTCGAGCAGGCCGATCTCGACCTCAGCAGGCGCGAGATGGAGCGCAAGCAGTTCCTGGTGGACCAGAAGATCGCCAACCTCAATTCCCTCGACGAGCTGCAGACCAAGGTGCGGGAGGGGCTGCTGCGCGTGGAGCAGGCGGAGATGGACCGCAAGGTTGCGCAGCTCACCGCCGAGCGTTCGGCGCGGGAGCTGGCGCTGAAAAGCGTGCGCAGCCCTATCGACGGTGTCGTCATTGACCGCAAGCTCTCGGCCGGTGAATACATCTATGAGCAGACCTCGATCATGACCCTCGCCCAAATCGATCCGCTGAGCGTCGAGCTGGTGGTGCCGGTCGAGCGCTACGGCAGCATCACGGTCGGCGCGGTGGCAACGGTGCTTCCGCGCCCGCCGGTCGGCGGCGCCTATCCTGCCAAGGTCGAGGTGGTCGATCCCGTAATCGACGCGGCGAGCAACACCTTCGGCGTGCGGCTGGCGCTTCCCAATCCGCAGCACACGATCCCGGCCGGCATACGGTGCGACGTCGACTGGGACGGCGCGAAGGCGCCTGGGCAATGACCATCTCATTCAACCGCACATCAGGCCGCTCTGGCGGCGAGGTCCGATCCTAATGGTGCAGACCAGTTTCACCGTCGGCGGCATGGGGGATCCCACCCTCGATCAGGTCTTCACCGATATCAGCACCGGCGGCATCGATGCCGCGACCGATACCGACTACGCGATCACGCTGACCGCCACGACGTCGTTCGTCCAGAACGAGACGCTGACCCTGGAATTGGGTTCCAGCCTGACGCTGGAAGGCGATGCGCTGTTCGCGACCGGCTATGCCTTCGTCGTCGTCGGCGCAGTCACGACGGACCTCAATTTCACTGGCACCATCACGCTGGATGGCGGCTCTGTCGACAACGTCGCCGTCACCACCAGCGGTCCGACACCGATCACCGGCATCTTCAGCGGCCAGATCGTCGGCACCGCCGGCGATACCGGCGACAGCGTCGTCAACGCCGGCAGCATCACCTATGGCGGCAGCGATGCCGCGATCGACTTCGGCACCAGTTCCGGTGCCACCAGCGTGCAGAATACCGGCACGATCGACGCCACCGATGTCGCCGCGGCGGGCGTCGTACTCGCCGCCGGCACCGTGGAGAACGGGCCGAGCAATGCGACCACCGCACAGATCATCGGTGGCGCCTACGGTGCCGCGATTCTCGGCGCTGGCCTCGTCCAGAACGAGGGCACCATCAGCGGCTCGACCGGCGTCTATGTCGGCTCGGGCACGGTGGACAACGGCACCAGCACGGCGTTCGCCGGTCTGATCAGTGGCGTCGTCAACGGCGTCTGGGTCGGCGCCGGCACCGGCATCGTCAGCAATTTCGGCACGATCCAGGCTTCCGGCGGCGTCGGCGTCTATCTCGAGGCGGGGGGCACCCTCGTCACCGGCTCCGCCACCGACACGACCGCCCTGGTCAGTGGCGCGTTCGAGGGCGTGCTGGTCGGGCAGCCCGGTTCGAGCTACGCGGGCGTTGTCACCAACTACGCCACGATCACCGCGAACGGCAGCGACCTGATCAATCGGGTGATCGGCGTCTGGCTGGAAAACGGCGGCAGCGTGCAGAATTACGGCTCGCTGTCGTCCATCCAGGCGGTGGATTTCGGCGTGCTGGTCGAGGGTGCGGCCGGGTTCGTGCACAACGAAGGCACGATCAGCGCGACGGCGTCCATTGCCGTGTCCGGCACGACCTATGGCTTCGGCGTCGATCTGGCAGCCGGCGGCACCGTGGACAACGGGCTCGCAGCCGGCTCCATGGCGACGATCCAAGGCGTCTATGACGGCGTGCGGATCGAGGCGGGCGCGCCCGGCGCCGGCGCGATGGTGGAAAACGAGGGCACCATCATCGGCGCGGTCGGCGTCGATTTCCTCACCGGCAGCACGGCCGCCGCCGGCACCATCGTCAATGATGGCCTGATCAAGAGCACCGGCGGTGCAAGCGGAAATGCGGTACTCTTTGGCAGCGGCACCGCGTTGCTGGTGCTCGACCCCGGGTGGTCCTTCGTCGGGACGGTGGTCGGTAGCACCGTCGTCGGCTCAACCACCACGCTGGTACTCGCCAGCGGTACCGCGGGCACACTCAGCGGGCTTGCCAACGATGCCGGCACGGTGACCGAAACCGCGACCTCGGCCACCGTCGATTTCAGCGATTTCCAGACCATCACCATCGACGCCGGTGCGTCCTGGACGATTTCGAACCCCGGCAGTTTCCCAACCGTCGTTGATGCCGGCAACCTCACCGTGGCCAGCGGCGCCGCCGTGGGCGACCTGCAGATCGGGGCCGGCGGCACGGCAACCCTGCAGGGCAGTGCCAACAACGCGCAGACGATCCAGTTCGTCATCGATGCGGCCGGTGATCTCGGGCTCGACGCGCCAAGCACCGGAACACCGTCCGCGGTGCAGGCGACGATCGAGGATTTCGGCCTGAACGGCACGATCGACCTGCCGAATGTCGCCTATGCCAGCTTCGATGGGTTCGACTACGACGCCGGGACCAGCACGCTCTACGTGCTCGACAACGGCGGCACCGGTGCCGTTCTCGCGATGCCGGGCCCCTACACGACGGCCAGCTTCGCGCAGCACCAGGACGGCGGCACGGGTCTATACATCACCACGAACGTCACGCCGTGCTTCGCCGCCGGCACCGGCATCCGCACATCGGAAGGCACGGTTCCGGTGGAGGCGTTGCACATCGGCACCCGGGTCGTCTGTGCCGATGGCGGACTTCGCCCGGTGGTGTGGCTCGGCCGGCGCCGCGTCGATGTGCGCCGTCATCCCGCACCGGAAACGGTGGCGCCCGTCCTGGTGCGCCGCGATAGCTTTGCCGAGCGCGTGCCGCGGCGCGACCTGCTGCTCTCGCCCGACCATGCCGTCTACGTCGATGGCGTGCTGATCCCGGTGAAGCACCTGATCGACGGGCACGGCATCGCGCAGGTCGCGGTGGACGAAGTCGAGTACTGGCATGTCGAACTCGATCGGCACGACGTGCTGTTCGCCGAGGACCTTCCGGTGGAAAGCTTCCTCGACACCGGCAATCGCGGTGCCTTCGCGAACGGCGATGGGCCGGTGATGCTGCACCCCGCCTTCGCCCGCGACGGCGACGCCATGCTGCTGATGTGGGAGGCGCTGGGCTACGCCAGGCTGGTGATCGGCGGCGAGGAGGTCCGCCGCGTGCGGCAGCGTCTGGCGCAACGGCAAGCGGATGGCGATGCCGACGATGATGCCGGGGAGGCCGAAATCGTCCTCGCCGCCGGCGACTGCCTGCTGCGTCCGCACGTCGGCGGCGATGGTCGGATGCACTTCCATCTGCCGCGCGGCGCCGCTCAGGTGGTGATCCACTCTCGTGACGCGGTGGTGGCGGGTTTGCCAGCAGGCAGGGGCGCCATCCGCCGCCGTGGTGTTGCCATCGGCGCGGCGCGCTTCCTGCGCGGCGACGGCACGGCGCACGACGTGCCGCTCGATCGCCTGGGCGATGCGGATGGCTGGTATCCGCTGCGAACGGCCGGGCCGTCGCTGTTCCGCCGGACGGATGGCGCCGCGCGCCTCGCGGTGCCGGATGGCGCCTTCTGGCTGGAACTGCGGGTGCTGAACGGCAAACAGGCCGCCGCGCCGCGGCGCGCCATCGCCTGAGCGGCCGCCGCGTGGACACGGTATGCGCGCCGGTCGCCTGCCGCGGCTGCGGCGCGCCGCTGACCTTCACCGCCTGCGATTTCGGCGATCAGCCGCTGGCCAACAATTTCGTTTCATCTGATCAGATCGAGCGTGCCGAGCCGCGCTTTCCGCTGCGCCTGATGGTGTGCGTCTCCTGTCTGCTGGCGCAACTGGAACAGGTGCCCGATCCGGCCCTGCTGTTCGGCGAATACAGCTACCTCTCGTCGGTGTCCTCGGCCTGGCTCGCGCATGGCGCGCGCTTTGCCGCGATGGCGACCGCGCGGTTCGGCCTGAATGCGGCCAGCCTGGTGATCGAGGCCGGCAGCAACGATGGCGGCACGCTGCGCCCCTTCCTCGCGCGCGGCATCGCCTGCCTCGGCGTCGACCCGGCGGCCAATGTCGGCGCGGCGGCGCGGCAAGACGGCGTGCCGACGCGCACCGCCTTCTTCGGCGATGACGTGGCGGCGGACCTGGTCGCCGAGGGCAGGCGCGCCGACCTGCTGATCGCCAACAATGTGCTCGGCCACGTGCCCGACCTGCGCGGCTTCGTGCGCGGGCTGGCACGCGTGCTCGCCCCTGGCGGGGTGCTGTCGATCGAGGTGCCGCATGTCCTGGCGCTGCTGAAGGACGGCCAGTTCGACACCATCTACCACGAGCACGTCTCGTATTTCTCGGTCCTGAGCCTGCGGCATCTGCTGGCCGCGGCGGGGCTTGCGCTGTTCGACATCGAGACGCTGCCGACGCATGGCGGCAGCCTGCGGCTGCTGGCGCAGCACGCGGCGACCGGCCGCGCGCCGCTCACTCATGCGGTGGCGGCACTGATCGCGGCCGAGCAGCAGGACGGGCTGGATCGACCGGAACGCTACCGGTCGATCGGCCGCGATGCGGCGCGCGTCGCGGCCGGGCTACGCAGCTTCCTGGACGGTGCGCGGGCCGAGGGCTGGCGCGTCGCCGCCTATGGTGCGGCGGCCAAAGGCACGATGCTGCTCAATGCCGCGCGGGCCGGGCCCGAAGACATCGCCTTTGTCGCCGACGCCAATCCACTGAAGCAGGGCCGGCTGATGCCGGGCTGCCGCATCCCGGTGAGCGCACCCGGGCATCTGCACGAGGCGCGACCCGACGCGCTGGTCATACTCCCCTGGAACATCGCCGACGAGATCATGCAGGCGACCGCCTTCATCGGCGCCTGGGGCGGCCGCTTCGTGATCCCCTCGCCAGTGCTGCGGGTGCAGCCCGCGCCATGCGCATAGGCGTCACGGCGCTGGCGGGCGTGCGCCGCATCGGCTTCGATCCGGCGCGCGACGCGCGTGGCAGTTTCACGCGGATCTTCTGCGCAACCAGCTTCGCGGCGGCAGGGATCGATTTCGCCCCGCGCCAGACCAGCGTGTCGCATACGGCGCTGCGCGGGACGCTGCGCGGGCTGCACCTGCAGGTCGCGCCGTCGCAGGAGACGAAGCTGGTTGCCTGCATCGCCGGCGCGGCCTTCGACGTGGTGGTGGATTTGCGCCCCGATTCGCCGTCCTATCGGCAGGTGACAACCACCGAGTTGGCGGCAGGCGACGGCATGGCGGTGCTGGTGGCGCCGGGCTGCGCGCATGGAGTACCGACGCTGCGGGACGAGACGGTCATGCTCTACCAGATCGACCGCGACCATGACCCCGCATGCGCCTCGGGGGTCCGCTGGAACGATCCGGCCTTCGCCATCCCCTGGCCGTTTCCGCCCCTGGTCATCACGCCGCACGACGCCGGCTGGCCGGATCACGGCGGATGACGCCGGGCCGGGTCCTGCTGACCGGCGCATCGGGTTTCGTCGGCCGGCATACGATCGGGCCGCTGTTGGATCTGGGGTTCGAGGTGCATGCCCTCGGCACCACGCCGGTCGATGCGCGCGCATGCTGGCACCGCGCCGACCTGCTCGACCAGGCAGCGCGGCGGCGCCTGGTTGCGGCGGTGCGGCCGCAGGCGCTGCTGCACTGCGCCTGGGTCACCCGGCATGGCGCGTTCTGGACCTCGCCCGCCAACCTCGACTGGGTGGCCGCGTCGCTCGATCTGGCGCGGGCGGCCGCGGAACAGGGCGCCCGGCGCATGCTGTTCGTCGGCAGTTGCGCCGAATACGACTGGGCGAGCCCGCCGCCCCGGCCCTGGCAGGAAACCGATCCCTGCATCCCGGGCACGCTGTACGGCATCGCCAAGCACGCGCTGCACCAGGTGCTTGCACCCTTCGCGCAAGGTGCTGGGATCGCGCTGATCTGGGCGCGGCTGTTTCACCTCTACGGCCCGCACGATGCGCCGGCGCGGCTGGTGCCCGGCATCCTGCGGGCCCTGCACGACGGCACGCGCGTGGCAACCGGACCGGGCGAGGTCGTGCGCGATTTCATGCATGTCTCCGATGCCGGCCGCGCGCTCGCGTCGCTGCTGGCCAGCGGTCCCGCCGGCGCCTGCAACGTCGCCTCCGGCGCCCCTGTAACTGTCGGCGCACTGGCGGCGCTCGCGGCGCGGCTGGCAGGGCGCGCCGACCTGCTGGCCGTGGGCGCACGCCCCGCCGCGACGGGGGAGCCCGCTGCAATCACCGCCGACGTGACACGGCTGCGCGCGACCGGCTTCGCGCCGACCGTGGTGCTGGCGGACGGGCTCGCCGCGCTGTGGGCCGCCGCTGCGTCCGCCCAGCAGCCGCCAGCGTCGTCCGCGTGCTACGACAAGGCGGCCGAGCTTTACCATGCCGGCCGAATGCAGGAGGCCGAGGCGGCGGTGAAGGCGCTGCTCGCGCAGCATCCCGATCACGTCGCCTCGCTCAATCTGCTGGGCGTGCTGCAGCGCCGTTCGCGCGATCCGCTGCAAGCCCGCGCCAGCCTGGGACGCGCGGCGGCGCTCGACCCGGACAGCGAAACCGCGTGGATCAACCTCGGCAACGTGCATCTGGACCTCGACGACGCCGAGGCGGCGGTGGAGGCCTATATGCGCGGACTGCAAGCGGCGCCTGCGCGCACCGATACGCGGCGCCTGCTCGGCAACGCGCTGTCGCGCGCCGGCCGCGACGCCGAGGCGATGGCACAGTTCGACGCGGCGCTGGCAGCAGCACCGGCGGCCCGGCTGACGCTGCGCGACCGCGCCCGCGCGCATTTCGCCGCCGGACGGTTCGATGCCGCACTCGCCGACGTCGCCGCCGTGCTGCGCGAGCGGCCGCAGGACCAGGAAATGCTGCTGCTGCGTGCGCAGATGCGCCGCATGGCGGGGCAGGCGGCCGAGGCGACGGCGGAACTGCGTGCCATCGTGACGCAGATGCCGGAAAACGCGGATGCGCGCCTCGCTTTGGCGGATGCGCTGCTGGCAGCGGAGGATCGCGCCGGCGCCAACGAGCAGTACCGCCAGGCCGCCGCACTGCGCCCCGATGATGAGCTGCCGCTGGGCAAATTGTGCTGGTGCCTGCTGAACAGCCGCTACCAGGACGAGGCGGCGCACGTCGCCGAGGCCGCGGCGATCGCGCGGCGGCTGGTGGACCGCGGCACGCTGCAGCCGGCCAGCGCGCATGCGGTGCAAAGCGCGCTGATGCGGGTTGCCGATCTCGATGGCATGGCGGCATTCGACCGCATCTTCCCGGACCGCCGCGTGCTGCTGGACTTCTGGGTCCGCCGCAACGTGATCGGCGCGCTGCACGCCCAGCTCGGCCGCGTCCGCTCGATGGACGACCGGCTGGTGCTGGTCGAGCGCCATCGCCAGTGGGGCGAGCGGACCGAGGCGCGGGTCGCGCCGCTGCGGCCCAGCCGTGCGCCGCCCGGGTCACGCATCCGCGTCGGCTTCGTCTCCTCCGACCTGCGGCACCACCCGGTCAGCTACTTCGCATTGCCGATCTTCGAGCACGCCGAGCGCGCCCGCTTCGAGCTGTTCGCCTACAGCTTCAACCCCGGCGAACCCGATGCCATCCAGCAGCGCATCGCCGCCAGCGTCTCGGCGTTCCGCCGGATGCCGAACCAGCCCGAGCGGGCGATCGCGCAGCGCATCGCCGACGACCGCCTGGACATCCTGTTCGAGCTGGGCGGCTCCACGCATCTCAACCGGCTGGAGGTGATGGCCCACCAGCCGGTGCCGGTGCAGGTCAGCTGGCTCGGCTACCCGCATTCGTCGGGGCTCGGGCGCATCCGGCACATCCTGGTCGATCCCTATCTCAAGCCGCCGGACCCCAGGCTGCTGATCGAGCAACCCTTCGTCATGCCGTCGAGCTGGGTCAGCCTGGGCCGCCTCGGTTTCGGCGATTTTCCCATGACCCCCGGGGTGCCGCAGGACCGGCACGGCCACATCACCTTCGGCACGATGAACAACCCCTACAAATACGCGCCCGAGACGTTCGCACTCTGGGCGGCGGTGATGCGGCGTGTGCCGGGCAGCCGCTTCCTGTTCGTGCGCCCCGAAAGCGGCGCTGCGCCGTTCCGCGACAACGTCGCCCGCGCCTTCGCCGCCCACGGCATCGCCGCCGACCGGCTGGAGCACCGGGCGCTGCGCGGCCGTCACATGGCGCATTACAACGACATCGACATCGCCCTGGACACGGCACCGCAGACCGGCGGCACGACGACGTGCGAGTGCCTGTGGATGGGGGTGCCGACCGTCAGCCTGGTCGGACCGGCCTTCTTCGAGCGGCTGAGCTTCAGCAACCTCGTCAACGCGGGCCTGCCCGATCTCGCGGTGGAGACGCCCGAGGCGTATGTCGAGACGGCCGTGGCGCTGGCCGGCGATCTGCCCCGCCGCCGCGCCCTGCGCCGGTCCCTGCGCGACGACATCCGCCGCTCGGCGCTGGGCGACACGGTACGCTGGGTGCGGGATTTCGAGGCGCAGATCCTGTGCACCCTCGGTGCCGCCGCGCCGGCGGCAAAGCTGCCGGCAGCCAGGGCGTGAGCACGGATCCCCCCGCCAGCCGTTTTGCGTTGCACCGGCCCTCCAGTTCCCCACATAACGACGTAGGGATTGCATTCGACGCCCGTACCGCGATTGACTTGTCTCGTGCCCCGCAGACCCTCGCGCCCGCAGACCAGGGAGACGACCAATGGCCGCCTATTCAGCCGCAATCACCATCCCTATCCCGTCGGACTGGGATGTCGTCGTGCCGCAGAAGAACACGCCGGTTCCGAAGTAGGCGGCGGGTCATCGGTCGCCGAAGCGTTCGGCGAACTTGCGCGTGAGGTCGGCAAAGCACTGGAATTCGTCGGGCGCGCGGGACAGCCGGTTCCTGACCCGCCTCTCGCGCTCGACGCGGCGGATTTCCTCGATGTGCTTGGACATCACCGAGTAGACCTCGATGCAGACCGTGCCGAGAATGAACTGAATGTCGTCGAGGCTCAGGTATTCATTCTTCTCCAGCATTCCGATATATTCCAGATATTCGATCAGCGACATCAGGGACGAGTATTTCCCGTAGTCGTTCTCCCGCAGATCGGCGAGGTATACGGCCGCGAAGTCGGCCAGGGGCTGCGGCTGCTGCCCCGCCGGCGCCAGCCGTCGGGACCGTTCATAGGCAATCGATATCGCGGCGAACTCGGCCTTGCTGCGCAGCATCTCATCGCTCGCCCAGCGGCTTTCGAGCGTGGCGTAGAGCGCCGCCAGCCTGGTGTCCCGCGCCTCCTTGATCTGCGTGCGGGTGAACACGAAGGCGAACAGCGCGGTGATCAGCACGGCCGTCGTGGCGATGAAGCTGGTCAGTTCGAACAGGTTGCGGACGTAATTCGGGTAGTCGGGGCTGTGCGGCGTCACCACGTCGCGGCCGTCCAGGATGTCCCGAAGGTGCGGCCATCCCAGCAGGAGCAGGATCAGCCAGATCGGCGCGGTCGCCGCGAGCAGGCCGAGCATGTCCTGCCAGCCTCCGCCCCGCCGTGTCGCCGGCATTACAGCAACGTGCCCTGCCGGGACGGCATCGTGCCGCCATCGGCGGTGGCCCCCACGGTGCCGTCGGCGAAGCGCAGCACCAGGCGCTGGCCGGGCGGGATCGCGGCGGCGGCGGTGAACGGGCGGCCTGCCGGGTTCTGCACCAGCGCATAGCCGCGTGCCAGCACCGCCAGTGGGGACACCGCCTCCAGCCGGGCGGCACTTCCCTCCAGCCGCGCGGCGGCGTGGCGCAGCATCGCGCGCAGCGGGGCCGGCGTGAGCCGCTCCAGCGTGCGGCCGGACCGCTGGCGCGTGCCGGCGACGGCGTGTCGCAGCCCCGATCCCAGCCGCGCACCCGCCAGCCCCAGCGCTGCCCGCTTCGTGGCGACGATCGCGGGCAGGTCCGGCAGCCGCCGCTCGACCGCCGTCAGGCGCGACGCGCCGCTCGGCCAGCAGGTTGGGCAGCGCCAGCCGCAGCCGCTCCGCCGCGGTCGTCCAGCCGCTGCCGCGCCGCGCCCAGCAGCGGCGGGCAGGTCGGGCAGCCCGCGCTCGGCGCGCGACAGGCGCAGCCGGCGCTCCTGCAGCCTGCGGTTCAGCGCCGCCGAGCAGCCGCGCCGCCTTCTGCGCCAGGTCGGCCAGCAGGTCGGCGCGCGCCGGCACCGCCATCTCGGCCGCCGCGGTCGGCGTCGGCGCGCGGCGGTCGGAGACGAAGTCGATCAGCGTGGTGTCGGTCTCGTGCCCGACCGCCGAGATCAGCGGGATGCGGCAGGCGGCGGCGGCGCGCACCACGACCTCCTCGTTGAAGGCCATCAGGTCTTCCAGGCTGCCGCCGCCGCGCGCCACGATCAGCACGTCCGGCCGCGGCACCGGCCGCCGCTGCCGGCAGCGCATCGAAGCCGCGCGATGGCGGCGGCGATGCGCTCGGCCGCGCCCTCGCCCTGCACCGGCACCGGCCAGAGCAGGATCTGGCGCGGGAAGCGGCGCAGCGATGGTGGTGCGGATGTCCTGGATCACCGCGCCCTGCGCGCGAGGTGACGACGCCGATCACCGCGGGCAGCACCGGCAGCGCGCCGCTTGCGGTCGGCGTCGAACAGCCCCTCGGCGGCCAGGCGCAGGCGCAGCGTCTCGATCCGCGCCAGCAGCGCGCCGGCGCCGGCGTATTCCATCCGCTCGACGATCAGCTGGTAGCGACGACCGCTCGCCGTAGGCGGAGATGCGGCCGGTGGCGATCACCTCCACGCCGTTCTCCGGCACCATGCCCGAGGCGGGGGACGGCGGATTTCCAGACGACGCCGGACGAGCTTCGCGCCCTCGTCCTTCAGCGAGAAGTAGATGTGGCCCGAGGGGTAGCGCTTGAGCTCGGTGATCTCGCCGCGCACCCGCACGCGGCCGAAAGTGCCCTCCAGCGTGCGCTTCACCGCGCCGGAGATTTCCGAGACGGTGTATTCGGGGACGTTGCTGGCGGTGTCGGCGCGGCGGCTGCTTCGTCCATGCGGCAAGCCTATGCTAGAGCGGGCCGGTCGGACGGGTCCCATGGAACAGGGGTCCACGGGGCGGGGTGCGCGATGCGGGTGCTGGTGGTGGGCTCGGGCGGACGGGAACATGCGCTGTGCTGGGCGCTGGCCGCCAGCCCGCTGCTGCACAAGCTGTGGTGCGCGCCCGGCAATCCCGGGCATCGCCGAGGTGGCCGAGAACGGTGCCGATCGGCGCCGAGCGACATTGCCGGCCTGGTCGCCTTCGCCAAGGACAACGCCGTCGATCTGGTGGTGCCGGGGCCGGAGGCGCCGCTGGTCGCGGGACTTGCCGATGCGCTGGCCGCGGCGGGCATCCTGTGCTGCGGCCCCTCGGCGGCGGCGGCCCGGCTTGAGGGCAGCAAGAGCTTCGCCAAGGAGGTGTGCGACGCCGCGGGCATTCCCACGGCGCGCTGGGAACGCTTCGCCGACGCCGCGGCGGCGCGGGAATTCGTGCGGCGGCGCGGCGCGCCGATCGTGGTGAAGGCCGACGGGCTGGCCGCCGGCAAGGGCGTGGTCGTCGCCGCCACCGAGGCCGAGGCTCTGGCCGCGATCGACGGCGATGATGCAGGCCGCGCGCGTTCGGCGAGGCCGGTGCCAGCGTGGTGATCGAGGAATGCCTGGACGGCGAGGAGATGTCCGTCTTCGCGCTGTGCGACGGCACCGACGCGCTTGCTGCTGGGCGCCGCGCAGGACCACAAGCGGGTCGGCGAGGGCGATACCGGCCCCAACACCGGCGGCATGGGCGCCTATTCGCCGCCGCCCGGCTTCACCCCGGCACTGGAGGCATCGGTGATGGAGCGGATCGTGCGCCCCACGCTCGCCGAGATGGCGCGGCGCGGCACTCCGTTCCGCGGCATCCTGTTCGTCGGCCTGATGCTGACCGGCGACGGCGCCAAGCTGATCGAGTTCAATGTCCGCTTCGGCGACCCCGAGTGCCAGGTGCTGCTGCTGCGGCTGCGCTCGGACCTGCTGCCGGCCCTGCTGGCTGCCTGTGAGGGGGAATTGCGCTATTTCGACCTGCGCTGGCAGGACACGCCCGCGATCGCCGTTGTGATGGCGGCGCGCGGCTATCCCGCGGCGCCGCAGACCGGCGGCGTCATCGGCGGCCTGGCGGCGGCCGCTGCGGTGCCCGGCGCGATGGTGTTCCACGCCGGCACCGCTGCGGCCGCCGACGGCACGATCGTCGCCGCGGGTGGCCGGGTGCTCACGCTGTGCGCCACCGCCGGGACGCTGCGCGAGGCGCGCGACACCGCCTATGCCGCGGCGCGGGCGATCGACTGGCCCGAGGGCTTCTGCCGCCGCGACATCGGTTGGCGTGCACTGGCGGCCGAGGTGTAGCCAGCCGGCGCGTCCGGCCGCGCTTGGCCGGCCCGCGCATCGGCGTCCGTTGCTTATTGGTGCGGAATCGAACAGGAGACGGTCATGGACATCGAACGCGACGTCGCCGGCCACTACACGCATGGCGCCCTGGCACGCGCCATCGATCAGGCGCTGGCTGGGTCCGGCAAGGATCCGGCGAAAGTGACACCGCAGGATCTGGCACCGATCGATCAGTTCCATATCGGCGGCGCCGAGGCGACGGCGGCGCTGTTCGCCCAGGTCGCCCCCGCCGCCGGATCGCGCTGGCTCGATCTCGGCAGCGGCCTCGGCGGCCCGGCCCGGCATCTCGCGCTGACCTATGGGTGCCAGGTCACCGGCATCGATCTCACGGACGAGTATGTGCAGGTCGCCAACGACCTCGCGGCGCGCGTCGGCCTGGGCGGACAGGTCACCTTCCGGCAGGGCAGTGCGCTCGACCTGCCGTTCGCCGGGGGCGCCTTCGATGGTGCCTCGCTGATCCACGTCGGCATGAACATCGCAGACAAGGCGGCGCTGTTCGCCGGGGTGCGCCGCGTGCTCCGCCCGGGCGGCACCTTCGCGATCTACGACGTGATGCGCGGCGCCGATGGGCCGCTGGCGTTTCCGGTGCCGTGGGCGGCGGGGCCAGCCACCAGCTTCGTCGCGACACCGGCCGCGTACCGCGCGGCGCTGGAGGCCGCCGGCTTCAGCGTGATCGCCGAGCGCGACCGCACGGCGTTCGGCCTCGACTTCTTCCACGCGATGCAGGCGCGGCTCGCGGCGCAGGCCCGCCCGGCGCTGGGACTGCACATCCTGTTCGGCGACGACGCGGCGGAGAAATCCGCCAACATGATCCGCAACCTCCGGGACGGCCTGATCGCACCGACGGAAATGATCGCCCGCGCGTGACGGCGTCAGGCCGGCGGCAGCGGGCTGCAGGCGGCGGCGGCGGCGCGGGCCAGCACCATCATCCGCCGCGCGGCGACGCCGGCACCGGCCACGTCGCCGGCGACATGGCGCAGCAGCGGGTTCGACAGGAAGGCGCGTGCCGCCGTGTCGGTGGCCAGATCGGCGGCGACCACGCCGGCGGCCGACAACGCGGTCCGGCGCAGCAGTGCCAGCGTTGCCAGGGTGCCCGGCCGCATGCCGTGCAACTCCGCCACCTGTCGCACCAGCCGGGTGCCGCGCCAGGCCACCAGCAGTCCGTCGAAGGCCGGCGCGGGCAGCGCCGCGGTGGCGGCGAAGACCTGCACCGCAGCGGTCCGTCCCAGCGCATCGGCGCGCGCCCGCAGGCCCGCCACCGGCCCGGCACGCAGCAATGCCAGCGCCGCCGCCGGATCGGTGATCGGCGCCAGTGCCTCGATCAGCGCCGGGCCGTCGGGCTGGGCGGCGAGCCATGGTCGGATCGCGGCCTTGAGCGCAGCGATGTCGGAGGCAACGACGGCGGCGCGCAGCCGGTCGACGCTGCGCAGCGCAAATAGGCCGCGCAGCTCGCGCCACACCCCCGCACCGATCAGCCCGAAGCCGAGCACCGCGACGCCGAGCGTCAGCCAGCCCAGGGTGGCCGAGCGGGCGAACTGGTCGATGACAAAATTGGCCGAGCCGAGGGCGGCGAACCCTGCCGCCAGCACGCCGGCACCACCCAGCAGCAGGCGCAGCGTGCCGCGGTCGGCCACCGCCGGGGCGGCCAGCACGGCCGGCAGGCCGGCATCCAGCCGCGCCGCCGGCGCTTCTTCCAGCTCGATCCGCGGCATCGGCAGCGTCTGCTTCTCGGCGACCTCGGTCACAGCACGTCCTCCAGCAGGAAGGCGAGCAGCGCATCGAGACCGATATGCGCCACGCCGCCGCGCCCGCCCTGCGGCAGCCGGCGCGGCTCGAATATCGGGCAGGCGCGAGGAACGGGTGCGCCCAGAAGCCCGGCTCGGGCATGCGGTCGGGCACCTCGCCGGGGTAGGAGCGGGTCAGGCGGTCATCGCCCAGCACGCGGCCGCGCACGGCCGAGACGTTGCGCCCGTCCAGCGTCCAGACGAAATCCTCGGTGCAGCGCACCGCCGCGATGGCGAAGCGGCGCATGCGCCGCGTGGTCGGGCACGTCGGTGAGCCGGCGCACCAGGGCAGCGAGGTTGCCGCGCTGGCGCTCGGCCACGTGGTCGGCCTTGCTGGCGGCGAAGGCGACGCGCTGGATACCGCCGGACAGCAGCCAGTCGGGCAGCACCGCGGCGAGCCGGCCAATCAGCGGATGGCGCCAGCGCAGCGCCCCGGCAACGGCGCCCAGCGCGGCGGCGGTGTCGGCGAAGGCCGCCGCGCCGGCGTGCAGCGCGGCCAGCACGTCGGCCAGCACCACCAGCCGGTCGACCCGGCCGAATGCGGGCGCCTGCAACTCGGCGCGCACCGCCTGCCGGTAGGCATCGAAGCGGGCGCGCAGCAGCCCGGCCAGCGGTCCCTCGCCGGTATGCGGAAAGAAACCCTGCCAGGGCGGCGGCGGACCCGGTGCCGGCATCAGGAAGCGCCCGGGCTGCAGGAAGCTCAGCCCGACCTCGTCGCGCAGCCGGGCGAGCGTCCTGCGATACAGGCCGTGGCCGGTCGCGGCGAGCGCCTCGTCGGCCGGCGCACGGGCCGGCAGGCCGCGCTGGAAGCCCAGGAAGTCGCGGGCCGCCGTCGCTGCCTCCGGCGCCTCCAGCCGGCGCAGCGTCTGCGCCGACCAAGCCGCGAAGTCCTGCGTCAGCAGCGGCAGGTCGAGCAGCCACTCCCCGGGGTAGTCGAGGAACTCCAGCACGCAGCCGGCGCGGCGGCAGTGGGGCGAGCAGCCCGGTCCAGCCGACGCGTAGGTCGAGCGCGAGCAGCGAAACCGCATCGGTGCGGGCCGGCCAGCGCGGCGGGTCGGCGGCGAGGGCGGCGAGATGCGCCGGATAGTCGAAGCGCGGCAGTGCCTCGGCGCCCGCCGGTGCGACGCTGACGCGCAGGCTGCGTCCCGCCAGCCGCGCGGCCAGTGCCGGCAGCAGGTCGTTGCCGTCCGCCTGCGCCAGCAGGTTGGCGGCGAGGGACGTGAGCAGTGCGGTCTTGCCGGCGCGCGCAAGGCCGGTGACGCCGATCCGCAGGCGGCGCGTCACCGGCAGCGCGGCAAGCTGCCCCAGTGTGGTCCCGAACGTCGCCCCGAACGTGGTTCCGGGGGCCGGGGCGGCGCTGCGGCTCAGTGGCGCTCGATCAGCTCGATCTTGTAGCCGTCGGGGTCCTCGACGAAGGCGATGACGGTGGTGCCGAACTTCACCGGCCCGGCCTCCCGCGTGACCTTGCCGCCGGATTTGCGGATGCGTTCGCACGCCGCCGCGGCATCCGGCACCGATACCGCCAAGTGGCCGAACGCGGTGCCCAGCTCGTATTTCTCGACGCCGTAGTTGTAGGTCAGCTCGACCTCGGCCGGATCGCCCTCGTAGCCGACGAAGGCCAGCGTGTATTTGCCATCCGGCACGTCGCGCCGGCGCAGTTCCTTCATGCCCAGCAGTTCGGTGTAGAACTTGATGCTGCGATCAAGATCGCCGACGCGGATCATGGTGTGCAGAAAGCGGCTCATGCGGTTTCTCCCGGAGGTGTTGGGCCGACAGTATCCGGGTCGAGCCCGATCAGGAACAGCCCAGCGGCATCGGCTGCCGCGACGGTGGAAGCGCGCTCGGCCAGGATCGTGCCTCCCGCCTCGAACGCCACGCCGCGCAGCCCGGCGCGGGCGGCCGCCTGCACCGTGTCGGGGCCGATCGTCGGCAGGTCGGCGCGGCGGTCCTGACCGGGTTTGACCAGCTTCACCAGCACGCCGCCATGGCCCGGGCGGGTCAGCCCGCCGGCCCGCGCCAGCATCGCGTCGGTGCCCTCGGCCGCCTCGACCGCCAGCACGATGCCCTGCTGCACGACACAGCCCTGGCCGACATCGACGGCACCCAACGCGCGCGCCACGGCGACGCCGCGCCGGATATCGGCCATCGCCTGCGCGTCCGGTGCGGTGCGGCTCAGCAGGCCGCAAGGACCCAGCGCCTCGGCCAGCACCTCGTGCGCACCGATGACGCGGAAGCCTTCGTCGCTCAGCACGCGCAGCACGGCGGCGAGCAGCCCGTCGTCACCGGCGAAGGCGGCGCGGCCGATGCGCGTCAGGATGCGCGCGCCCTCGACGTCGGGCCGCAGGTCGAGCAGGGACGGCCGCCGCACCGGGCCGACCAGCACGAGGTCGCGGCAGCCTTGGTCGCGCAGCGCGGCAAGGATGGCTCCGGCAGCACCGATGCGGATGATGGCGTGGGGGAAGGGCGCCAGCACCGCTGGCTCGGCATAACCGAGCAGACCGACGATGAACACGCGGCGTCCGGCCGCGCGGGCGGCGTCGGCGACGCGCCCGGGCAGCACGCCACCGCCCGCCAGGATGCCCAGCGCGCCGCGCGGATCGGGATCCGCTCCGTCGTTCACGGGCTCACCACGGCCCGGTCCGCGCCAAGGCTTCGATCAGGTTAATTCCATAGAAAACTATCGGCATAGGTGCGGAGAGCCCAACCTGGCACAGGGGGAATTCGTAACTGTAGTTTTACGTAATTGTCAGAGCGTGGCGGGACATTGCATAGCGGAGGTCGTCGCTTTCCGTCGGTAAGGCAGCCACATTCGGCAAAAGTCAAGGAGGCCTTGAGCAATGTACAAGAACGACAACGTCGCACCGGATTGCCAACCGACCGCGTCCGGTATTCTGCTTTGTCTCCGCATGCTGACCGAAGAAGCCCTCGCGCTCAATCTGCGTCGCAGCGTCCTCGCGTTGCGGGCCGCCATGCTCGTCGTCGAAGTCGATGCGGATGATCCCGGGCCGCTGCCGCAGGTCGCACCTCGTTTCGCCGCAGTCGCTGATCTTTAGGCTCGCTGATCTCTAATCCCGCCGGGCGTCGAGGCATTGGACCGCAGCAACGGGCGCTCAGGCAGCCTCGGATGCCGCGGCGGGAGTGCGGCCGGCGCGGATCAGGCCGCGGTGGCTCGGGGCGTCGATGAAGGCCAGCACTTCGGCAACCAGCGGATCGGCAGCATGCGCGGCGCGCACCTTCGCCAGGCGCGCCGCAAAGACATCGCCGTCGCCAAACAACATCCGGAACGCCGCACGCAAGGTCTGGATCTGCGTCTTGTTGAAGCCACGGCGCTTCAGGCCAATGACATTCAGGCCGGCAAGCCGCGCCCGGTTGCCGATGACGCTGCCGAACGGAATGACATCGGCCTCCACGCCGGAAACCCCGCCGATCATCGCCGCCCGTCCGATGCGCACGTACTGATGCAGCGCCGCGGCGCCGCCGATCACCGCGTGATCGCCGATGCGCACATGCCCGCCCATGACCGCATTGTTGGCAACGATCACATGTTCGCCCAGCTGGCAGTCGTGCGCGACATGCACCACCGCCATCAGCAGGCAGTCGGCACCGACGCGGGTCGTACCCAGACCGGTGACGGTGCCGCGATGGATCGTGCAGTGCTCGCGGATCTGGGTGCGCGCGCCGATCTCGCACCGCGTCGGCTCGCCCTTGTATTTCAGGTCCTGCGGCGGCAGTCCCACGGTGCAGAAGGGAAACAGCACCGCGTGCGGACCGATGCGCGTGTGGCCATCGACGACGACATGCGACACCAGCCGGGCACCGTCCTCGATCACCGAATCCGGCCCGACCGTGCAGAACGGCCCGATCGTGACATCGGCGCCAAGCTCGGCCTCGTCGGCGACGATCGCGGTGGGATGGATCGCTACACCCCTCCGGCGGGCCGGAAACGTGGCGACGGCCTCGTGATCGCTTAAACGCGGAGTCATCCAGTGGTCATCCATGATTTAACCGTAAGGGCCGCGAGCGGCCGCGACCACTCAATGATTGTTGCCGGATATTACGCTAAACAGCCTGTAACTGATTGTTTCCGCAGAATTTTGGCACAATCAAGGCGGCATCAGACGATCGGCTCGGCGCGGTCCATGATCATGGCCGCAAAGGTCGCTTCGGCGCAGGCCACCCCATCGACCCGGGCGACGGCGTGGAATTTCCAGACATTGCCGCGGTTGCGCTCCTTGTCGCAGTGCACGAGCAGCTGGTCGCCGGGCACCACCGGGCGGCGGAACTTCGCGCCCTCGATGGACATGAAATAGACCACTTTGCCGGCTGACTCCGGCCCCAGCGTCTCCACCACCAGCACCGCCGCGGTCTGCGCCATGCTCTCGATGATCAGCACGCCGGGCATCACCGGATGGTTGGGGAAATGGCCCTGGAAGAACGACTCGTTGACCGAGACGTTCTTGATGCCGACGCAGGTCCTGTTGCGCACCAGGTCGACCACGCGGTCGATCAGCAGGAACGGGATAGCGGTGCGGGATCGCATGCATGATGCGGGCGATGTCGATGGTCTCGCCGGGCATCTCTGCGGGCGTCTCGCCGGTGGCGGCGGATGGCGCGTTGGTGTTTGCTGCGATCGAGTCCATGGACCTAGCCCGTGCTTTCCTTCCCTGAGGCGCGGCGCCCATCGGCCGCCTTGTCGTTCCGCCCGGCCCGCGACAGCCTGCGCAACAGCGCGATCTGCCGGAACGTCTCCCTCACCGGCTGTGCCGGACTGCCGACCACGTCGGCCCCGGCCGGCACATCCGCCATCACGCCAGCCTGCGCGCCGATCCGCGCCCCGCGGCCGATCCGCAGATGGCCGGTCAGGCCGGCCTGGCCGCCGATCATCACATGGTCTTCCAGGATCGTGGAACCGGAAATGCCGGCCTGCGAAACGATCACGCAGCCGCGACCGAGGCGGACGTTGTGCCCGATCTGCACCAGGTTATCGAGCCGCGAGCCGGCGCCGATCACGGTGTCCTGCAGCGAGCCACGGTCGATCGTGGTGTTGGCGCCAACCTCGACGTCGTCTTCCAGGATCACCCGGCCAAGCTGCGGCACGCTCAACATCCCTGCGGCGTCATTGCGAAACCGAAACCGTCCTGGCCGATGCGCGCACCGGGAAGGATGCACACCCGGTCGCCGATCACCGCATGGCTCAGCGTAACCTGTGCGCCGATCCGGCAATCGCGGCCCAGCACAACGCCATCCCCGATCACCGCACCGGCACCGATGCGGCAGCGCGGCCCGATCTCGGCCCGCGCGCCGACCACGACCAGGGGCGCGATCTCGGCCGAGGGATCGACCCGTGCCGCCGCGTCGATCACCGCGCTGGGATGGATGCCGGGCCGCACCGGCGGCACCGGATGGAACAGCGCGGCGACGCGCGCCCACGCGGGATAGGGGTCGTCGGTGACGATCGCCACGGCGGTTGCCGGCACACTCGCCGCCATTTCCGGCCGCACGATCACCGCGCCGGCACCGGTGGTGGCCAGCGCATCGATATATTTGCGGTTGTCGAGGAAGCTCACGTCCTCGGGCCCGGCGCTCTGCAACGGCGCGATGCCTGACAGCATCAGGCGCCGCGGCGGCGCGACGGCGTCGGCCGCATCCACCACCGCCGCCAGCGTGTGCGGCCCGGTGCGGGCGTAGAACCGCGGATCGCCTGCCATGTCAGACCGGCGTGGCCATCATCACTTGTGCTGCGGCGGCGCCGGCGCCTTCTTGGCCGGACCGGTGGCCGAAGCCGGGGTCGCCGCTGCCGGCTTGGCGTCGGACGCGATGGCGGGCTCGGGCCGCAGCGCCGTGACCGCCACGCCGTCAGGCGGGATCACCACCTTCGGCAGCATCTTGTTGAGCTGTGAGGCCACCTGATCGGAGATGTCGAAATCGGGCATGTTCAGCGCGACCTGCGCGCGGTGCATGACCAGGTTCATGCCGCGGCCCAGCGCCACCTGCTGCACCACCTGGTTCAACGCCCGGTCGATCTGCGCCAGGCCGTACTGACCGGCTTCCTGGATAATCTCATTCCGCTCACGGAATTTACGTTGCGCTTCCGTGATCCGGTCCTGCAGCGCCTTCTCTTTCGCACGGATCTGCTCGGCGCTTAGGCTGCTGCGCTGCGTCGCCAACTGCTGCTGCAGATCGCGCCAGGCGGCCTGCTCGGCTTGCGCGTCCTCGTTCAGCTTCTGCCGGCGCGCGCCGATGATCTTCTCCACCTCCTGATACGCGGTCGAGTTGTGCAGCACCTGCGGAACGTCCAGCACGCCCATCACTGCGGTCGGCGGCGGCACGCCTTTCTCGAGCGGCGGTAACGGCGGCAGCGGGGGCAGCTGGACCTGCACCGGCGGCGGCGGTGCCTCGTCCGCGTGATCGGCGCCCGGGGCGCTCGGCGGCGGGGGGGCGGCGGGTGTACCGCCCGCGGCGCCGGACGCGCCGCGGGATGCGCCTGGCCGGGCACGAACCAGTCCTGATTCTGTGCCAGCGCAAGCGGTGCGGTAGCGAGCAAGGCGGCGGCCGTCAGAAGGACGGTCGCAGTGGAGCGCAGTTGGAACACTAGAACCTCGTGCCGAAGCCAAACCGGAAAACTTGGGTCTGGTCGTATTTCTGTTTCACCACGAACGGCGTCAGGTCGATATTGATCAGGCCGAACGGGGTCTGCCAGGACACGCCAAAGCCGATGCCGACCCGCGGTGCAGGCGAGTCGTAGATCGGGGGACATACGCCCCCGGTGGCGGTCGGGCAACTGTTGTTCTCGAAATTTGCCTGCGTCAGCCCGCCGACATCGGCGAACACGCGGCCCGAAATGCCAAGGTCCTGGGATATCGGCAACGGGAAATGCAGTTCCGTGGACTGCGTCCACAGCAAGCGGCCACCCAGCGCATCGCCGCTCGACGGATCGTGCGGACCGGCGCCGCCGATCTGGAAGCCGCGCAGGTTGTCGCCGCCCAGGAAGAAGCGGTCGATGATCTGTTCCTGCTCGTTGAGCGGGTCGAGGTAGCCGCCACCGGCCGAGACCGACACATACCAGTCGCTGCTGCCGGTCAGCTTCTCGAGCGGAATGTAGTACTCGGCATCCGCCTTGGTGCGCAGGAACTTCGCGTTGCCGCCGATGCCCGCGAAATCCGCGCCGAGCCGCACCACGTAGCCGGTGCGCGGCGTCAACACGCTGTCGCGGTAATCCAGGGTAATAACCTGGCCGATATCGGACAGCAGCGTGTACCCGGCCTGGTTCTGGATGTAGTAGCTGGCGTCCGATTCGACGTTGTAGACGGTTCGGCCGACCAGCGAGTACGTCCAGTTCTGGCGCAGGTGATCGTTGAAGTTGTAGCCGGCACTGGTCGAGAAGCCGACGCGCTTTTCCTCGTATTGCGAGACGTCGAGGTTGTTGGTCTGCACGTAGAACACGTCGGAGCCGACGACCAGATTGCGATCGAGGAAATATGGATCGGTGACCGAAAGATCGACCGAGGTATTGCGTTGCGCAAGCACGCCATTGATGCCGGCGTTGATACCGGTGCCGACCAGGTTGCGTTCCCGCAGCCCGACGTCCAGCAGGAAGCCGTCATCGGTCGAATAGCCGCCGCCGAACGACAATTCGCCGGTCGCCTTCTCCGTCACCGTCGTGTTCAGCACCGTCTTGTCCGGCGCCGAGCCCGGCTGCGGCTGGATCGTGACGTTCTCGAAATAGCCGAGGTCATTGAGACGCTGCCGCGTGCGGCGCACCGCCGTCTCGTTGAACGCATCGCCCTCGGCGAGGACGAATTCGCGCCGGATCACCTTGTCCTCGGTGCGCGTGTTGCCGTTGATGTCGATGCGCTCGACATAGACGCGCGGACCTTGCCCGACATCGAAGACCACATCGACCGTGTGCGTTTCCGGATGGCGGGTGATGCGCGGATTGACCTCGACGAAGGCATAGCCGCGGTCCTGGATATCCTGGGTGATCGCATCCGCGGTGCGGCCGACCGCATCGCCGTCATACCAGTCGCCATCGGATATCTGCAGATCGTGCGTCAGCGTCGCCGACGGCACTTTCGGCAGATGCGAGACGATGCTCACCTTCGCAGTGCGGTAGCGTTGGCCCTCGTAGATCGTGAATGTCAGGAAGAAGGCCTTGCGATCCGGCGTCAGCTCGGCGGTGGCGTTTTTCACCTGGAAATCGGCGTAGCCATTCTTCAGATAGAAGCGGCGCAGCAATTCCTTGTCGAAATTCACCTTCTCGGGATCGTACTCGTCGGAGGTCGAGAGGAAGCGCCACCACGCCTCCTCGCGCGAGTTGATGACCTCGCGCAGGCGGTCCTCGCTGAACGCCTTGTTGCCGACGAAGGCGATGCGCGCAGTCAGGGTGGGGGAGCCTTCATGGATCTCGAACACCACATCGACGCGGTTCTGATCCAGTCGGATGATCTGCGGGTCGACCCGCGTGTTGTAGCGCCCCTTCGCGGCATAGGCGGCGATGATCCGCTGGCGGTCGGCCTCAGCCAATGCGGGCGTGTACACGCCGCGCGCGCGCAGCTGCACCACGGCGCGCAGCTGATCATCATTCAGCTTGTGATTGCCCTCGAACGCGACCCGATTGACGATCGGGTTCTCCACCACTTTCACGACAAGTGTGTCGCCCTGGCGTTGCAGGCTTACGTCCTGAAACAACCCAGTGGCGTACAGCGTCTTCAGCGTGCGATCCAGCCGGTCGGGATCGAACGGATCGCCGGCCTGGACCAGCATGTAGGATTCGATCGTGCCCGCTTCGATACGCTGGTTGCCGACCACGCGGATCGACTGGATCGTGCCGGGTGCCGGGCCGCGGCGCGCCGGCGCGGTCGCAGCCGCCCGTGGCGTGCCCGCAGCCGCGCGGGTCGGTCGCAGCGTTGACCGCGCGGCTGCCGACCTTGCGGGGGTTGGGCCCGCGGCGTCCGCACCGGCGGTCTGAGCCAGGGAAGGCACGGCGAGCAGCACGGGAAGCAGGCAGACAGCAGCAATCAAGGCGGCGCGAATGCGGATCAAAAGGCCGGTCTCCCCGTTCTAGCCGGACGCCGGGAAACCACCGCGATAGCCGATACCGCCGAGTCCGGGCAGGGCGACCATACAAGCGGCAAGCTGGCGATGCTACCCGCACCCGGTTGCGCAGAAGCCGCGCCGGAATCGCCCACTTCCGCGCCGCAACCGCGTTTTTTGCGGACTACACAGATGCGCAGGGGTCACTATGTCGTGTCTGCGATAGCCAGGGGACAGGCGATGACCAACGCCATTTCCGCGGCTGCAGGGCCCGGAACCGCAGCACCGACCCGCGCCGCTGGCGCCGCCGCCAACCCGCGCGCGGCGCGTGCGATTCTCGTCGTGGTCGTGGTTTCAGCCGCGGTCGCCGGGATCCTGGCGACTGGATCCGGTGCAACCGCTCAGGCCGTCGCGGCGGCGGGCGCCGACCTGACGCGGCTGATGCGCGCGATGGCGGGATTGAAGCTGCTGATGGCGGCGGGCGCGGCGGCAGCGGTGTTCTGGCGCCTCGGCGCCGCCGCGACATGGCCATGGCTGCTCGCCTATGCTGCCGCCTGTGCGGCGATGGCCGCCGGCCCCGGCCTGATCTGGGACATGGCGCATGTCCGCCTCGGCGCGCTGCTCCTGCATGGCGGCCTGTTCACAGCGGTCCTGTTGCTGTGGCGCGACCGGGTGGTGGGTGAGCGGCTCGCCGCGATCATTGCGACGCGCCGGGCGGCGCTGCGCAGCGGGCAGCGGTCCGCCTAGACCGCCGGCCGGGTTTGCCGCCGCGGCGGCGACTGGCCATGATCGGCGGATGCCGCTGCATCCCGTTCCATGAGGCGCCCGATCCGTCGCGTGCCGCCCGGCCGCCTGCGCGCCGAGATCGCGGCGACCGATGTGCCGAGCTGGAACGCCGCCCGCACCCCGGCCACCGATCCGGCAGCGATGACGCTCCTGACCGCACCGGCGCGGCTGCCCGCCGGCCTGCGCATCTACGCGGTCGGCGACATCCACGGCTGCGACCGCGCGCTTGGCGTCCTGCACGCCGCCATCCACGCGGACATTGCGCGGCGGCCGGTGCGAAAGGCGCAGGTCGTCCACCTGGGCGATTACATCGATGGCGGTCCGGACAGCAGGGCGGTGGTGGCGCGGCTGACACAGGACGTGCCGGTGCCGGGTGCCGAGGTGGTGAACCTGCTCGGCGATCACGAGCAGACCGTCCTCGATGCGCTCGACGGCGACCGCGCGGCGGCGACAGACTGGCTGCACTCGGGCGGCGAGGCGACGCTTGCGAGCTTCGGCATCGACCCGGCCTCCCCGCGTGAGGCCTGGGGCACCGCGCTGCCGCCCGCCATGCTGTCCTTTCTGGGCAGCCTTTGTCTGAGCCACAGGGCAGGTGGCTACCTGTTCAGCCATGCCGGCATCCGCCCCGGCGTCGCACCCGACCGGCAGACGCGCGCCGACCTGCTGGGGATCCGCCAGCCCTTCCTGTCGAGTGAGCAGGATTTCGGCGTGGTGGTGGTGCACGGCCACACGCCGGTGACGGTGCCGGCGGTGCGCAGCAACCGTATCGCCATCGACACCGGCGCTGGCTTCGGCGGCCGCCTGACCTGCGCCGTGCTGGAAACCGACAGTGTCGGCTTCTTCTGGGCCTGATCTCACGCTCGTGCGGGTCGTCTCGGCATTGCCGGACGGCTTCGGCGCCCTCCTGGCCGAGGCACGCGCGGAGGGATACCGAATGCTCGACCGACTTGCCCAGGACTGGGAGTCTGGAGCGGATTGCTACGACCGCGATGGCGAGGCGCTGCTGGCGGCGCGCATTGACGGCACGCTCGCCGGTATCGGCGGCCTCACGCACGATCCGGTGCTGCCCGATGCTCTGCGCATGCGCCGCTTTTACGTTGGCGCGGATTTCCGTCGGATTGGCGTCGCGCGCCGCCTCGCCGGAGCACTTCTGGCCCTCCCGCGTGGCAAGCGGCCGCTGATAACAGTCAACGCGGGCACCCGCGATGCCCCAGCCTTCTGGGAGTCGCTCGGCTTCGTTCGCGTTGCGTGCGCGAGGCACACGCATATTGCCCGATGAGCATTCACCCGTTTCGACTGAAACCGAAAGGGGCGGCCCTCACGGACCGCCCCTTTGCCATCAGCCGTGCAGGCGACGTGGCTACTCCGCCGCTTTTGCCTCGGTCAGTGCCGGCGTGCCGAGCGACAGCGTGTGCTGGTCGCGACCCGCCGCGATCGGCGCGCAGCCGGTTCATCACCGCAGCCCGTGCCCGCCGGGATCAGCCGCCCGACGATCACGTTCTCCTTCAGGCCCATCAGGCTGTCGACCTTGCCGGCCGTGGCCGCCTCGGTCAGCACCCGCGTCGTCTCCTGGAACGACGCGGCGCGAGATGAAGCTGTGCGTCTGCAGGCTGGCCTTGGTGATGCCCTGCAGCACCGGCATCGCCATCGCCGGCCGCTCGTCCTTCATCAGCTTGGCGTTCTCGCGGTCGAACTCCATCCGGTCGACCTGCTCGCCGGCCAGGATAGGTGGTGTCGCCCGGATCGAGGATTTCCACCTTCTGCAGCATCTGGCGGACGATCACCTCGATGTGCTTGTCGTTGATCTTCACGCCCTGCAGCCGATAGACGTCCTGGATCTCGTTCACCAGGTAGTCGGACAGCGCCTCGACGCCCAGCACCTTCAGGATGTCGTGCGGCACGCGCGGGCCGTCGACCAGCGGGTCGCCACGCCGCACGAAGTCGCCTTCCTGCACCGAGACGTGCTTGCCCTTCGGGATCAGGTACTCGGTCTCCTCGCCGGTCTCGTCGTTCTTCACGATGACGCGGCGCTTGGCCTTGTAGTCCTTGCCGAACTCCACGCGCCCGTCGGTCTCGGCGATGACCGCGTGATCCTTCGGCCGCCGCGCCTCGAACAGCTCGGCCACGCGCGGCAGACCGCCGGTGATGTCGCGCGTCTTGCTGCCCTCGCGCGGGATGCGCGCCAGCACGTCGCCCGCCGCCACCTGCGCGCCGTTGTCCACCGAAAGGATCGAGTCCGGCGACAGGAAGTAGCGCGCATCGGTGCCGTTCGGCAGCCGCACGCACCTCGCCCTTCTCGTCCTTCAACTGCAGCCGCGGCCGCAGATCGACGCTCTTGGCCCCCTGCTTGTAGTCGACCACCACCTTCGACGTCAGGCCGGTCACCTCGTCCATCCGCTCGACCAGCGTGACGCCCTCGATCAGGTCGATGTATTCGACCTTGCCGGCGCGCTCGGTGATGATCGGCAGGGTGTACGGGTCCCACTCCGCCAGCTTCTGGCTGCGCGTCACCGCCTGCCCCTCATCGACCAGCAGGCGGGCGCCATACGGCACGCGGAAGCGCGCCCGCTCGCGCTGCTTGTCGTCGATCAGCACGATTTCGCAGTTGCGGCTCATCACCACCGGCACGCCCTGGCTGTTCATCACGACGTTGCGGTTCTTGATCGCGACCGTGCCGTCATGGCTGGCCTCGACGCTGCGACTGCTCGGCACCGCGCTGCGCCGCGCCGCCGATGTGGAAGGTGCGCATGGTCAGCTGCGTGCCCGGCTCGCCGATCGACTGCGCGGCGATCACGCCCACCGCCTCGCCGATATTGACCGGCGTGCCGCGCGCCAGGTCGCGCCCGTAGCAATGGCCGCAGACGCCGACCGCGGCTCTCGCAGGTCAGCACCGAGCGGATCTTCACCGCCTCGACGCCGGCCTTCTCGATCACGCTCGGCCTCGGCCTCCTCGATCAGCGTGTTGGCCGGCAGCAGCACCGCGCTGGTGGCCGGGTCGAGCACGTCCTCGGCCGTGGTGCGGCCCAGGATGCGCTCGCGACAGGCTGGCGACCACCTCGCCGCCATCCATCACCGCGCGCACGGTCAGGCCGCGCTCGGTGCCGCAATCCTCCTCGACGATGATGCAGTCCTGCGCCACGTCCACCAGGCGCCGCGTCAGGTAGCCGGAGTTCGCCGTCTTCAGCGCGGTGTCCGCCAGGCCCTTGCGGGCGCCGTGGGTGGAGTTGAAGTACTCAAGGACCGACAGGCCTTCCTTGAAGTTGGCGATGATCGGCTGCTCGATGATCTCGCCCGAGGGCTTGGCCATCAGGCCGCGCATGCCGGCCAGCTGGCGCATCTGCGCCGGCGACCCGCGCGCGCCGGAATGCGCACATCATCCACACCGAGTTGGTGGGCTTGCCGACTCTCCTGCTTGCTGATCTCCTTCATCATCGCGCCGGCGACTTCGTCGGTGCAGCGCGACCAGGCATCGACCACCTTGTTGTAGCGCTCGCCGGCGGTGATCAGGCCGTCCTGGTACTGCTGCTCGAACTCCTTCACCTCGGCCTGGGTCTTGCGGATCATCTCGCGCCTTCTCGTCCGGGATGATCAGGTCGTCCTTGCCGAAGGAAATGCCGGCCTTCGCCGCCTGGCCGAAGCCAAGGCCCATCAGCCGGTCGGCGAAGATCACGCATTCCTTCTGGCCGCAGTGGCGATACACCGCGTCGATCACGTCGGAGACGTTCTTCTTGGTCAGCTGCCGGTTGATCAGCGCGAACGGCACCGCCGGGTGCTTCGGCAGGATCTGCGCGATCATCATGCGGCCCGGCGTGGTCACCACGACCTGGCGCACCGGGTTGCCGCCGGCGTCGATCGTCTCGAAGCGCGCCCTGATCTTGTCGTGCAGCGTGATCGCCTTGGCGAACAGCGCGTGCTCGATCTCGCCGATCGTGCCGAAGCGCCGGCGCGTCCTTGTCGGCCTTGTCGCGGAACTCCGGCGTCTCCAGCGACAGGTAGTACAGGCCGAGCACGATGTCCTGGCTCGGCACGATGATCGGCTTGCCGTTCGCCGGGCTGAGGATGTTGTTGGTCGACATCATCAGCACGCGCGCTTCAAGCTGCGCTTCCAGGCGACAGCGGCACGTGCACCGCCATCTGGTCGCCGTCGAAGTCGGCGTTGAAGGCGGTGCAGACCAGCGGATGCAGCTGGATCGCCTTGCCCTCGATCAGCACCGGCTCGAACGCCTGGATGCCCAGGCGGTGCAGCGTCGGCGCGCGGTTCAGCATCACCGGATGCTCGCGGATCACCTCTTCCAGGATGTCCCACACCTCGGGACGCTCCTTCTCCACCATCCGCTTGGCGGCCTTGATGGTGGTGGCGTGGCCGTATTTCTCGAGCTTGGAGTAGATGAACGGCTTGAACAGCTCGAGCGCCATCTTCTTCGGCAGGCCGCACTGGTGCAGCTTCAGCTCGGGCCCGACGACGATCACCGAGCGGCCGGAATAGTCGACGCGCTTGCCCAGCAGGTTCTGCCGGAACCGGCCCTGCTTGCCCTTCAGCATGTCGGACAGCGACTTCAGCGGGCGCTTGTTGGCGCCCGTGATGGCGCGGCCGCGGCGGCCGTTGTCGAACAGCGCATCGACGCTTTCCTGCAGCATGCGCTTCTCGTTGCGCACGATGATGTCGGGCGCGCGCAGCTCGATCAGCCGCTTCAGGCGGTTGTTGCGGTTGATGACGCGGCGATACAGGTCGTTCAGGTCGGAGGTCGCGAAGCGGCCGCCATCCAGCGGCACCAGCGGGCGCAGCTCGGGCGGGATCACCGGCACCACGTCCAGGATCATCCACTCGGGCTTGGCGCCCGACTTCGGCGAACGCCTCGATCAGCTTCAGGCGCTTGACCAGCTTCTTGCGCTTGGCCTCGCTGGTGGTTTCCTTCAGGTCGGCGCGCAGCTGCACCTTCTCGGCGTCGATGTCGATGCCGTGCAGCACCTGCTTGATCGCCTCGGCGCCGATGCCGGCGCGGAACTCGTCCTCGCCGAACTCGTCCTGCTTGGCCATGCAGCTGATCCTCGGTCAGCAGCTGGTGCAGCTTCAGGTCGGTCAGGCCGGGCTCGAGAACCACGTAGCTCTCGAAATACAGGATCTTCTCAAGCTCCTTCAGCGTCAGGTCGACCATCAGGCCGATCCGGCTGGGCAGCGACTTCAGGAACCAGATATGCGCGACCGGCGAGGCCAGCTCGATATGGCCCATGCGCTCGCGCCGCACCTTGGCCAGCGTGACCTCGACGCCGCATTTCTCGCAGATGATGCCGCGGAACTTCATCCGCTTGTACTTGCCGCACAGGCACTCGTAGTCCTTGATCGGCCCGAAGATGCGCGCGCAGAACAGGCCGTCCCGCTCCGGCTTGAAGGTGCGGTAGTTGATCGTCTCGGGCTTCTTGATCTCGCCGTACGACCAGGAGCGGATCTGCTCCGGGCTCGGCCATCTGGATGCGGATCTGGTCGAAGGTCAGCGCCTGGCCGGTCTGGCCGAGGATCTTCATCAGTTCGTTCATGCGTGATCACCCCTTCGGAATCGCGAGCGTCTCAGCGCCATCCGCGCCGGACCAGGATCGCGCGCCGGCTCCCGCCAGGCGGCGAGAGGCAGGCCGATGGCCTTGGCAGCCTGGAGCTCACGCCGCGCGGCTGTCGAGATCGACGTTCAGGCCAAGCGACTTCAGCTCCTTCACCAGCACGTTGAAGCTCTCCGGGATGCCGGCCTCGAAGTTGTCCTGCTCGCGCACGATCGCCTCGTAGACCTTGGTGCGGCCCGACACGTCGTCGGACTTCACCGTCAGCATCTCCTGCAGCGTATAGGCGGCGCCGTAGGCCTCCAGCGCCCAGACCTCCATCTCGCCGAAGCGCTGGCCGCCGAACTGCGCCTTGCCGCCCAGCGGCTGCTGGGTCACCAGGCTGTACGGCCCGATCGAACGCGCGTGGATCTTGTCGTCCACCAGGTGGTGCAGCTTCAGCATGTAGATGTAGCCGACCGTCACCTTGCGCTCGAACGGTCTCGCCGGTGCGGCCGTCGGTCAGCACCACCTGGCCGGAGGTGTTCAGCCCGGCCTTGCGTCAGCATGCCCTCGATGTCGGACATGCGCGCGCCGTCGAACACCGGCGTCGCGATCGGCACGCCCTTCTTCAGGTTCTCCGACAGCTCGATCAGCTGTTCGGTGTCCAGGTTGGCGATCTGCTCGGCGAAGACCTCCTCGCCATAGACGTCGCGCAGCCGGTCCAGCAGTTCCTGCCGCGCGCGCGCCGGTGCGCCGGTACTCGTCCACCAGTTCGCCGATCTGCTTGCCGAGCGTGGCGCAGGCCCAGCCCAGATGCGTCTCCAGGATCTGCCCGACATTCATCCGGCTCGGCACGCCGAGCGGGTTGAGCACGAGATCGACCGAGGTGCCGTCTTCCAGGAACGGCATGTCCTCCACCGGCACCACGCGCGACACCACGCCCTTGTTGCCGTGGCGGCCGGCCATCTTGTCGCCGGGCTGCAGCTTGCGCTTCACCGCGATGAAGACCTTGACCATCTTCATCACGCCGGGCGGCAGTTCGTCGCCGCGCTGCAGCTTCTCCACCTTGCTGTCGAAGCGCGCCTGCAGCCGGGCCACGGCGGCATCGAACTCGCGCTTCAGCGTCTCGATCTCGGCCATCACGGCGTCGTCCTGCACGCCGATATGGCGCCAGGCGCCGCGCGGATGCTCGGCCAGCACCTCCTCGTCGATCAGCGTGCCGGCCTTGATGCCCTTGAACCCGCCGGACGCCTTGCGGCCCAGCAGCTTCTCGCGCAGCCGGTTGAGGAAGCTGCGCTCCTGGATCGCCCGCTCGTCGTCGCGGTCCTTGGCCAGCCGCTCGATCTCGGCGCGCTCGATCGCCATCGCGCGCTCGTCCTTGTCGACGCCGCGGCGGCTGAACACGCGCACATCGACGATCGTGCCGGTGACGCCCGGCGGCAGCTTCAGCGAGGTGTCGCGCACGTCCGACGCCTTCTCGCCGAAGATCGCGCGCAGCAGCTTTTCTTCCGGCGTCATCGGGCTTTCGCCCTTCGGCGTCACCTTGCCGACCAGGATGTCGCCCGGGTTCACCTCGGCGCCGATATAGACGATGCCGGCCTCGTCGAGGTTCTTCAGCGCTTCCTCGCCCACGTTCGGGATGTCGCGGGTGATTTCCTCCTGGCCCAGCTTGGTGTCGCGCGCCATCACCTCGAATTCCTCGATGTGGATGGAGGTGAACACGTCGTCGCGCGCGATGCGCTCGCGAGATCAGGATGGAGTCCTCGAAGTTGTAGCCGTTCCAGGGCATGAACGCGCACAGCACGTTGCGCCCCAGCGCCAGCTCGCCAAGCTCGGTGGACGGGCCGTCGGCGATGATGTCGCCTTCGCCCACGACGTCGCCCACCTTCACCAGCGGGCGCTGGTTGATGCAGGTGGACTGGTTGGAGCGCATGAACTTGCGCAGCCGGTAGATATCGACGCCCTTGGTCGTGCCGTCCTCGCTGGTGGCGCGCACCACGATGCGCGCGCCGTCGATCTGGTCGATCACGCCGGGCCGCCGCGCGACGATCGTGGCACCCGAGTCGCGGGCCACCGCGGCTTCCATGCCGGTGCCGACCAGCGGCGCGTCGGCGCGGATCAGCGGCACCGCCTGACGCTGCATGTTCGAGCCCATCAGCGCGCGGTTGGCGTCGTCGTTCTCCAGGAACGGGATCAGCGCCGCGGCCACCGACACCAGCTGCTTCGGCGACACGTCGATCGCCGTCACGTCCTCGGGCTTGACCAGCCGGAAATCGCCCTGCCGGCGCACCGACACCAGCTCCTCGGTGAAGCGGCCGTCCGCGTCCATCGGCGCATCGGCCTGCGCCACCACCAGCTTCTCCTCCTCCATGGCGGACAGGTAGTGCGGCACCCGGCTGCACGACGCCGTCCTTGACCAGCATGTACGGCGTCTCGATGAAGCCGTACTTGTTGACCTTGGCGTAGGTCGCGAGCGAGTTGATCAGGCCGATATTCGGGCCTTCCGGCGTCTCGATCGGGCAGATGCGGCCGTAATGCGTCGGGTGCACGTCGCGCACCTCGAAGCCGGCGCGCTCGCGCGTCAGGCCGCCCGGGCCAAGCGCCGACAGGCGGCGCTTGTGCGTCACTTCCGACAGCGGGTTGGTCTGGTCCATGAACTGCGACAGCTGGCTGCAGCCGAAGAACTCCCGCACCGCCGCCGCCGCCGGCTTGGCGTTGATCAGGTCGTGCGGCATCACGGTGTCGATGTCGACCGAGCCCATGCGCTCGCGGATCGCCCGCTCCATGCGCAGCAGGCCGACGCGGTACTGGTTCTCCATCAGCTCGCCGACCGAGCGCACCCGGCGGTTGCCAAGGTTGTCGATGTCGTCGATCTGGCCGCGCCCGTCCTTCAGCTCGCACAGGATCTTCACGGTGCGCAGGATGTCTTCCTTGCGCAGCACGCGCATCGTGTCGGCGCGCGTCCATGCCCAGGCGCATGTTCATCTTCACCCGGCCGACGGCCGACAGGTCGTAGCGGTCGGCGTCGAAGAACAGGCCGCGGAACAGCGCCTCGGCGGTTTCCGGCGTCGGCGGCTCGCCCGGGCGCATCACGCGGTAGATGTCGATCAGCGCGTCGTCGCGGTTGGCGTTCTTGTCCACCGCCAGCGTGTTGCGGATCCACGGGCCGGTCGGACTGGTCGACCGCCAGCGTCGGCAGCGTGGTGATCCCGGCGTCCTCGAGTGCGGCAAGCCGCGCCTCGGCCAGTTCCTCGCCGGCCTCGGCGAAGATCTCGCCGGTCTCGACGTTGACCAGGTCCTCGGCGACGAAGCGGCCCAGCAGGTCGGCGCGGCCGACCAGCACTTCCTTGGTCTTCTCGGCGATCTTGCGCGCCATGCGCTGCGTCAGCTTGGCCTCGGCCTCGGCGACCACCTCGCCGGTATCGGCATCGACCAGCGGCTCCAGCAGCTTCATGCCGCGGAAGGCATCGGGGTCGAACGGCCGCGCCCAGCCCTTCGGCGTGCGGGTGAACACCACCTGGCCGTAGAAGGTCGAAAGGATCTCCTCGGCATCCATGCCGCGGATCTCGCCGATCTCCAGCGGCTCGCCCTTGGCCAGGCGCGCCTCGCGCAGCGCCTCGGTCGCGGCACTTTCGAGCGCGTAGAGCAGCGTCGTCACCGGCAGCTTCCGCTTGCGGTCGATGCGGACGTAGACGAGGTCCTTGCTGTCGAACTCGAAGTCGAGCCAGGAGCCGCGATACGGGATCACGCGCGCGGCGAACAGGTACTTGCCGCTGCTGTGCGTCTTGCCCTTGTCGTGGTCGAAGAACACGCCCGGGCTGCGATGCATCTGGCTGACGATGACGCGCTCGGTGCCGTTGATGATGAAGGTGCCGTTGTCCGTCATCAGGGGCATGTCGCCCATGTAGACGGGCTGCTCCTTGATGTCGCGGATCGAGCGCGCGCCGGTATCCTCATCGACGTCCCACACGATCAGGCGCAGGATCACCTTCAGCGGGGCGGCGAAGGTCATGCCGCGCTGGATGCATTCCTCGACGTCGTATTTCGGCTCCTCGAGCTCGTAGTAGACGAACTCCAGCCGGCCGCGGCCGGCGAAGTCGTCGATCGGGAAGACCGACTTGAAGACTTCCTGCAGTCCGGTCTGGGTGCGGCTGTCCGGGGCGACGTTCATCTGCAGGAACGCCTCGTAGCTGGCGCGCTGCACGTCGATCAGGTTCGGCATGGGCGCGACTTCGGGGATGCGGCCGAAGCTCTTGCGGATGCGCTTGCGCGCCGTAAACGATCTGGAAATTGCGTTCATTGCCCGTCCTGATACCTTGCTTCCTGCCAGCCAGCCTGCTCATGTCCAGTCCGGCGCTTCTGCCGGGGGACCGCATCGCCCGACCGGAGCCCACAAACGGGAAACAGGGCGGAAATCATGCGATTCCCGCCCGGGTTCCGGTCTGTCCGGTCTCCGGCATAGTGGGTGCCCGCCCTGTCTGGACCCCAATCCTGTCTGGATGGCAGTCTAGATGGGGGCGGGCACCGATGTATATGTCCGTGTGCGTTATTTGACCTCGACCGCGGCGCCCTGATCTTCGAGCATCTTGCGGATCTTGGCGGCCTCGTCCTTGTTCACGCCTTCCTTCACCGTCTTCGGCGCGCCCTCGACCAGATCCTTGGCTTCCTTCAGCCCCAGACCGGTGATGGTGCGCACCTCCTTGATGACGTTGATCTTCTTGTCCCCGGCCTTGGCCAGGATCACGGTGAACTCGGTCTGCTCCTCGACCGGGGCCGCGGCGGCCGCGGCGACCGGGGCGGCAGCCGCCGCCACAGGCGCGGCAGCGGAGACGCCCCACTTGTCCTCGAGCAGCTTCGACAGCTCCGCGGCTTCCAGAACCGTGAGGCTGGACAGCTCGTCCACCAGCTTCTGCAAGTCAGCCATTTTCGTGTGTCCTTAATCTAGACGTCGGTTGGTTCCATGCAAGCCGGGAAATTCTCCCGACCCGCTGCTGATCGGTCACGCCGCGAGCGGCGTCTCGGTCTCCTCGCCGGCCTTGGCATAGGCGCCGAACACCCGGGCGAGCTGTCCGGCCGGGGCCTGCAGCACGCCGGCGATGCGCGTCGCCGGGGCTGCGAGCAGCCCCAGCAGCTTGCCGCGCAGCACATCCAGGCTCGGCAGTTCGGCCAGCGCCCTCACCCCCGCCGCATCCAGCGTCTGGGTGCCGAGGGCGCCGCCGACCAGCACCAGCTTGTCGTTGGACTTGGCGAAGTCGACGGCGGTCTTCGCCACCGCCACCGGGTCCGCCGACCACGCAAGCGCGGTCGTGCCGTTCAGCAGCGGCGCGATGCCGTCGAACCTGGTGCCTTCCAGGGCCAGCTTGGCCAGGCGGTTCTTGGCGACCTTGAACTCGCCCCCGCGGCTCGCATCCGGCGACGCAGATCCGTCACTTCGGCCACGGTCAGACCCTGATTGCGGGTGACCACGACCATCGACGTCTCGGCGAACACCTGAGCCAGCCCGGCGACGAATTCCCGCTTTTCTTCGCGGTCCATGCCTCGTCTCCGTTCAGGCCGGACGCGGCAATGCCGCGTCAGGCCGGTTGCCCATGGGCCGGGGCATCCCCCGGTCCGGTTCGCCTGCCCTTCAGCCGGAACAACCAAGCCCGCCGCCACGGCCGGGGCCGGTGCGGTGAAATCCTGGCTTCCCCGTCTCCTGCGCGCGGGCCCTGCGACCCATTACGATCCCAGGGCGGACCCCGGGATCACGTGCAGTCTCGGACAGGTTCGGGAACGCGCCCTGACATGATCAGGGGCGGCCCTGCCCACCAGCCCCCGGAGAGGTACCCCGGGGACCGGCGTATCGCGTCAGCCGGCCAGGGTGGCCACGTCCACCCGCACGCCCGGCCCCATCGAGGAACTGAGCGACGCCTTCTGCATGTAGGTGCCCTTCGCACCCGTCGGGCGCGCCTTCTGGATCGCGTCGGCAAGCGCGCGCGCATTTTCCAGAAGCTTGTCGTCGTCGAAGCTCACCTTGCCGATGCCGGCATGGATGATGCCGGCCTTCTCGGCGCGGAACTCCACCTGGCCGGCCTTCGCGGCGGCCACGGCACCCTTCACGTCCATCGTCACGGTGCCCAGGCGCGGGTTCGGCATCAGGCCGCGGGGACCAAGGATCTTGCCCAGCCGACCGACCAGCGCCATCATGTCCGGGGTCGCGATGCAGCGGTCGAACTGGATGTCGCCGGCCTGCACCTTCTCGGCCAGGTCGTCGGCGCCCACCACGTCGGCGCCGGCGGCCAGCGCCTCCTCGGCCTTCGCACCGCGGGCGAAAACGCCGATCCGCACCGTCTTGCCGGTGCCGTTCGGCAGGCTGATCAGCCCGCGCACCATCTGGTCGGCATGGCGCGGGTCGATGCCCAGGTTCATCGACAGCTCGACCGTCTCGTCGAACTTCGCCTTGGACGCCGCCTTCACCAGCGCGATCGCCTCGGGCAGCGAATAGGTCTTCGTCAGATCGAGCTTCTCATAGATCGCCTTGAGGCGCTTGCCCTGTGCCATGGTCAGCCCTCCACCACCGTCAGGCCCATCGATCGGGCGGACCCGGCCAACATGCGCACCGCGCCGTCCACGTCGTTGGCGTTCATGTCCTTCATCTTGGTCTCGGCGATCTCGCGCAACTGGGCCATCGTCACGCGGCCGACCGGGGCGCCCTTGCCGGGCGTGGTGGTGCCCTTGGTGATGCCGGCCGCCTTCTTCAGGAAGTAGGTGTTGGGCGGCGTCTTCATCACGAAGCTGAAGGTGCGGTCGCCGAACGCGGTGATCACCACGGGGATCGGCATGCCCGGCTCCATCGCCTGCGTCTGGGCGTTGAATTCCTTGCAGAACTGCATGATGTTCAGGCCGCGCTGACCAAGCGCCGGACCCACCGGCGGCGACGGGTTCGCCTTGCCCGCCGGAATCTGCAGCTTGATGTAGCCGACGATCTTCTTCGCCATATCCCTGGTCCTTCACATGCCCAAGGGACCGCGGTGCATGCGACGCGGCGCCGCCCATACCATGCCGGGCCGGCCCGCCTCTCCCGCGTTCCAACAGAGCGGCGGCATCTATAGGATGCCCTGTCGCGAGTCCAGCCTTAATGGGCGCGCCTTCATACCGGAGCCTCGCACCTGCCATACGCCCACAGCCTCGGCGGCACGCACTACGTCTTCGCGGATCTGCGCACCTTGCTGGCGCGTGCCAGTCCGCACCGCTCGGGTGACGCGCTGGCCGGTCTTGCCGCTGCCTCCGCGGCCGAACGGGTCGCAGCACAGCTGGCGCTCGCCGACCTGCCCCTGGCGGCGATCCTGGCTGAGCCGGTGGTGCCGTACGAGCAGGACGAGGTGACGCGGCTGATCCTCGACAGCCACGACGAAGCCGCCTTCGCGCCGCTGGCATCGTTGACGGTGGGCGAATTCCGCGAATGGCTGCTGCGGGCCGCGCCTGCCGCGCTGGTCGCGGTGCGCAACGGCATCACACCGGAAATGGCCGCCGCGGTCAGCAAGATCATGCGCTTGCAGGATCTGGTCGCGGTCGCCGCGAAATGCCGCGTGACCAGCCGTTTCCGCAACACGCTTGGCCTGCCCGGCCGCCTTTCGGTCAGGCTGCAGCCCAACCACCCGACCGACGATCCGCGCGGCGTCGCGGCGGCGACGCTGGACGGGCTGCTGCTCGGTGCGGGCGATGCCGTCATCGGCGTCAATCCGGCGACCGACAGCGTGGCCGCAACCACCACGCTGCTGCATATGCTGGACGCGGTGCGCGATCGCTACGCGATCCCGACGCAGACCTGCGTGCTGGCGCACGTCACCACGACGTTGCGCTGCATCGCGCAGGGGGCGCCGGTCGATCTGGTATTCCAGTCGATCGGCGGCACCGAGGCGGTGAACCGCAGCTTCGGCGTCTCGCTGGCCCTCCTGGCCGAGGCGCAGGTCGGCGGCGCTGTCGCTCGGCCGCGGCACGCTTGGGCAGGATGTGATGTATTTCGAAACCGGGCAGGGCAGCGCCCTGTCGGCCGATGCGCATCACGGCGTCGATCAGCAGACCATCGAAGCCCGCGCCTATGCGGTGGCGCGCGCCTTTCCGCCGCTGCTGGTCAACACCGTGGTCGGCTTCATCGGCCCCGAATACCTATACGACGGCAAGCAGATCACCCGCGCAGGTCTTGAGGACCATTTCTGCGGCAAGCTGCTCGGCCTGCCGATGGGCGTCGATGTCTGCTACACCAATCATGCCGAGGCCGACCAGGACGATATGGACGCGCTGCTGACGCTGCTCGGTGTCGCCGGCGTCACCTACATCATGGGCATTCCCGGTGCCGACGACGTGATGCTGTCCTACCAGAGCACCTCGTTTCACGACGCTCTCTATGTGCGTGGCGCTCTTGGGCTGCGCCCGGCCCCCGAGTTCGAGGACTGGCTCGCTCGCATGGGGATCGGCGCCGAGGACGGCATGTCTGCGATCCCGCCCTCGCTGTCTCCTGCGCTGATCGGCCTCGGATGACATCGCCGCCGGCAGCATGGCGCGATCTGCGCCGCTTCACCGATGCCCGCGTGGCACTCGGCCGGGCCGGTAACGGTATGCCGACCGCTGCGCACCTCGATTTCCAGGCGGCGCACGCGGCGGCACGCGACGCGGTGCATGCGCCGCTCGATGTCCCGGCGCTGGCCGCGGCGCTCGCGTCGGCCGGCATCGAGAGCCGGATCGTGCGCAGCATGGCCCCGGACCGGCAGACCTACCTGCTGCGTCCGGACCTCGGGCGCCGCCTGCATCCCGACGATGAAGCCGACCTGGCACCGGTACCGGGCTGCTTCGCGCTTGTCGTGTGCGACGGGCTCTCATCGGTCGCGGTGCAGCGCCATGCCGCGTCGGTGCTGGCCGCAGTGGTGCCGGCGCTGCGCGCGCGCGGACTGACGGTGCCGCCGGTGGTGCTGGCGGTGCAGGGCAGGGTGGCGCTGGGGGACCGTGTGGGGGCTGCGCTGGGGGCGGCGGCGGTCGCCGTGCTCATCGGCGAGCGGCCCGGCCTCTCGGCGGCGGACAGCATGGGCGCCTACCTGACCTGGGGACCGCGCCCCGACCGCACCGATGCCGAGCGTAATTGCATATCCAACATCCGCCCGCTCGGCTTGCCGCCTGCCGCCGCTGCCGCCAAGTTGCTGTGGCTGGCCGACCGGATGCTCACGCTTCGGCTGAGCGGGGTCGGGCTGAAGGACGAGCAGCCGCTGTCGCCGCCCGGGATGCTGCGGCTGCCGGAGCCCGATCCAGCGTGATCGGATGATTGACGCAGGGTTCATGCCGCGCGGAGAGTGGTGCCGAGACGGGAGGAGACGAGGATGAACACCGCGCCAATGCGGGCATTCCTCGGTTGCGTGGCGGGCGCCATCTCCGTGCTGGTGTTCCAGCAGGGCGCCTGGGCACTGATGCACGCCACGGGGCTGATGATGCTGGCACCCTATCCGACACGGCCGGTGATGCCGTTCGGCGTGCCGCAGATCGCTGATCTTTGTTTCTGGGGCGCGGTCTACGGCGCGCTTTTCGGGCTGTTCCATCCGCGGGTCGGTGCGCCGCGCTGGGTGTGTGGCCTCGCCCTCGGGCTCATCACGGCGCTGATCGGCTGGTTCGTCGTCCTGCCGCTGAAGGGCCTGCCCGCGGCGAACGGTTGGGTGCCGGCGGCGATGCTGCGCTACCTTGTGCTCAACTTGGTCTGGGGTGTCGGCGTCGCGCTGATCCTGCCTCTGCTGAAGCCGCGGCTTGCCGTTCAGGTGTAGTCAGGTCGTGGGCAGCCGCTTCGTCATGAACACCCTCGGGTGCCCGCCGTGCAGGGCACGGTGCGTCTCGACGAAACCCAGGCGCTCATAGAGCGCGATGTTGCTCAGCATACGCTGGTTCGTGAACAGCCGGATCTCACCGTAGCCGCGCCGGATGGCCTCCCGCTCGGCGAAGGCGATCATCCGGCGTCCAAGACCCGAGCCATGCAGCGCGGGATTGACCGCGACATTGTCCAGCAGCAGATGGTCGGGCGCCTCGATCAGGACAACCAGGGCAGCGATTGCGCCGGTATCCTCCAGCACGAACACCTCGCTGGCGGCGATGTGGTGGGCGTAGTCGTCATCCATCGGCGCCGGGCGGCGGCCGATCACGTCCACCCAGCCGGCATAGGCCTGCTGAACCAGCGCGCGCACGGACTCCGCCTCGTCGGGGCGGGCCGGCCGGATCGCCGCAGCGTCGCCCTCGACGGTCAGGCGGCGGTCCCGCCGACCGTCAGGCCGGCCAACTTGAGCGTCGGCTGGCCGACCCCGACCGGCACCCCCTGGCCGTTCTTGCCGCAGGTGCCGATCCCCGGGTCCAGCGCCATGTCGTTGCCAACCATGGTGACCTTGGTCAGTGCGTCCGGTCCGTTGCCGATCAGCGTCGCACCCTTCACCGGGGCGGTCACCCGGCCATCCTCGATCATGTAGGCCTCGCTGGCCGAGAACACGAACTTGCCCGAGGTGATGTCCACCTGGCCGCCGCCGAAATTCACCGCGTAAAGGCCGTGCTTGACCGAGCGGATCATCTCCTCCGGCGTGTGCTCGCCGCCGAGCATCACGGTGTTGGTCATGCGCGGCATCGGCGTGTGGGCATAGGACTGGCGGCGGCCGTTCCCGGTCATCGGCATGCCCATCAGCCGAGCATTCAGCCGGTCCTGCAGGAAGCCGACGAGGATGCCATCCTCGATCAGCGTCGTGCGGTTGGTCGGCGTGCCCTCGTCGTCGACGCTCAGGCTGCCGCGCCGGTCGGGGATGGTGCCGTCGTCCACCACGGTCACGCCCGGAGAGGCGATGCGCTGGCCCAGCAGGCCGGCGAAAGCAGAGGTCTGCTTGCGGTTGAAGTCGCCTTCCAGCCCGTGCCCGATCGCCTCGTGCAGCAGGATGCCGGGCCAGCCGGAGCCGAGCACGATCTCCATCTCCCCGGCGGGGGCAGGGCGGCTGTCCAGGTTTACCAGCGCCTGGCGCAGCGCCTCGTCCACCGCGGCGCGCCAAGCCTCGGGCGTGGTAACGGCGGCATAGTCGAAGCGTCCGCCGGTGCCGAAGCTGCCGGTTTCGCGCCGTCCGTCCTGCTCCACCATGACCGAGACATTGAGGCGTACCAGCGGACGGAGATCGGCGACCCGGCTGCCGTCGCGCCGCATGATCTGCACCGCCTGCCACTCGCCGCTGATCGAGGCCATCACCTGCCTGATCCGCGAATCCTTGGCTCGGGCATAGGCGTCGATCTCGGCCAGCACCGCGGTACGCTCGCCGAACGCCATCGCGGACAGCGGGTTGGCGTCCGAATAGAGCCTGGCGTTGGTCGGCCGCGGCGGTTCCGACATCGTGCCGTCATGCCCGGCGGCGACCGCCGAAACCGACGCGGCAGCGCGTTCCAGGGCAGCGTCGGACAATTCGGCAGCGTGCGCGTAGCCGGTCGCCTCGCCCGCCACCGCGCGCAGGCCGAAGCCCAGCGTGGTGTCGAAGCCGGCGCTGCGGATGCGCCCGTCATCCAGGCTGATCAACTCGCTCTCGCGGTATTCCAGGAAAAGCTCGCCGTCGTCGGCGCGGTCCAGCGCGCTCGCCAGCGTGCGCGCGGTCCGCGTACTGTCGAGTGACGCGCCCTCGACAGGGTCGCGATCGAAGAAAAGCCGGTCGGTGACGGCGAGCGGGGTCATACGAAATCCTCCTGCGCGGTGCGCGGGCCGGCGGCAACCAGACGATCGGCCGGCATCCGGATCTCCGCCGTGGTGCCCACCCCGGGCCGGCTGCGCAGAACCAGATGCCCGCCATGCCCCTGCACCAGCGCGCGCGAGATATATAGGCCGAGTCCGGTGCCCCCGAAACGGCGGGCCAGGCTGTTGTCGATCTGGGTGAACGGCTCGAACACCCGCTCGAGGTCGTGCTCGGCGATGCCGATGCCGGTATCGGCGACGCTGATGACCACGCCGCCGCTGGCCTCGTTCCCCGGTCGGGCGGCGATGGTGACCGCGCCACCGGCGGTGGTGAACTTGATGGCATTGCTCAAAAGGTGATCGACCACCTGCGACAGCCGCCGCTCATCGGCGCGCAGCCTCGGCAGGCCGGCAGGCAGATCGGCCACCAGCCCCACCTCGGCGGCATTGGCGGCCTGATCGACGCGGCGCACGGCATTGGACACCAGCCGCTCTAGATCGACCTCGTCGTCCGCGAGATCGAAGCGTCCCGCCTCGATCCGCGACACGTCCAGGATGGTGTTGATCAGCGCTAGCAGTCGCCGGCCGGCTTCGTTCACCTGCCGCGCATAATCCTCGATGCGGCCCGGGTCGGGGCGCGCGGCCTCCCGCATCAGCGCGTCGGAGAAGCCAATCACGGCATTGAGCGGCGTGCGCAGTTCGTGGCTCATGGTGGCGAGGAAGTGCGACTTGGCACGGTTGGCCGCTTCCGCCGCCTCCTTGGCACGGCGCAGTTCCTGCTCGGCCGCCCGGGCCTCGGTGATGTCGATGAAGGTGCTGACGAAGCCGCCGTCCGGGGTGGGGTCGGAGCGGGCCTCCAGCACCCGCCCGGCCGCGGTGACGACCTCGCGTCGGTAGGCGGTCCGCCAGTCGCGCGAGGCCAGCTCATCGCCGCGTGCCTGGGCCGCCTCGCCATCGCCAAGCTCGCCCCGTGCCACCAGCAACTCGATCGTTTCCAGCAGCGAGCGGCCCGGCACCAGAACCTCCGGGGCGTGGCCGAGCAACTCGGCGGCCTTGGCGTTGCTCGCCACGACGGTGTGGTCCGCGCTCCAGAGCGTGATGCCATGGCGGATGCTGCTCAGCATCACGTCGAGTTGGGCGGCGCGGCGCGAGGCGCGGTCCTCGGCCTCGGTCAGGGCGGTCACATCGGTGACCACGCTGATATGGCCGCCGTCGGGCAGCGGCGCGGTGCGCACATCGACGGCCGTGCCGTTGGGGCGGCGGCGGCGGCGCATCTGCGGCCGGCCGATGTCATGCGCCATCTGCTCGGCGACCACCGTCTCGATGTCGCCCGGCCCGTATTCGCCGGCCTCGGCACGGCGGCGGATCACCGTCTCCAGATGGTCGCCGAGTGCCACCGGCGCGCCCGCCATCACCTCGACATAGGTGCGGTTGAACATCGTCACCCGGCGATCCGGGCCATAGACGCAGATACCGTGGGGCACGTTGTCGAGGATGGAATCGAGCAGCGCGACGCGGCCCCTGTCGTCACCTGCAGTCCCGCTTGTGGCGGCCGCGGTTCGTGGCTCCGACCGATCGCGCCGTCCGTCCATGCTCAGCCTGGCGGCGCGGTGCGCAGAACGTGCAGGCACACCAGCGCCGTCGTCAGCACGAGGACGGCGCCGGCCTGATGGGTGACGGCAAGCCCGACCGGCACCACCAGCAGAAGCGTGGCAACGCCCAGCGCGTATTGCAGCGCGACCGCCCCGCCAAGCGCGAGCACGGCCATGCGGGCCGCCGCGGTCAGCCGCACCGACAGACCGACAACCACGCAGGCCACCGCAAGCAGCGCGGTGATCGTCGCCAGCAGGCGGTGATCGAACTGCACCGCCGCGATGTTCTGGACGAGGTTGCGCAGGAACGGCGTGAGCTGCCCGTAGCCCTCGGGCACCAAATGGCCGTCCATCAGCGGGAAGGTGTTGTACTCGAGTCCGGCATGCAGTCCGGCGACGAAGCCGCCCGCCAGCATGGTCAGCGGCACGGCGATGCAAAGCGCGCCGACAAGCCGGCGCAGCAGGCCGATGCGGCCGCCATCACGGCCCGCGCCGGGCTGGCGCGGCGTCCGCACGGACAGGGCGGTCCACAGGATCGCGGCATACAGCAGCAATGCCAGGCCGAGATGGATCACCAGGCGGGGCGGCGATACGGCGGTCGAGTCGGGGAAGAAGCCTGAAGCGACCATGAACCAGCCGACCGCGCCCTGCAGCCCGCCGAGCAGGAACAGCAGCAGCAGGCGCGGCCGCAGCCGCCGCTCGATTCGTCCGGTTGCCCAGAACACCACCAGCGGCACGAAGAAGGCCAGGCCGATCATGCGGCCCCACAGCCGGTGGACGTATTCAAGCCAGAAAATGTGCTTGAAGCCGGTGAGCCCGATATCGGAGTTCACCAGCGCGAACTGCGGAATCTGCTTGTAGAGCGCGAAAAGGTGTTCCCAGTCGGCACGATTGAGCGGCGGCACGACGCCCTGGAACGGCGCCCATTCCATGATCGACAGGCCCGATCCGGTCAGCCGCGTGGCGCCGCCCAGATCGATCATCACCCAGATCATGCCCGCGACAACAAACAGCCATCCGGAGACGAGGCGGCGGCTAGGCCAGCTGGCCGCCCGGTCGTCGGAGGTGGCACCAGGGAACTCGCGAACATCGAAAGGCATGACCGCCGTTATATGCGGTCACCGCACCTTTGCGAAACAGGAGTGCCGACAATTCCGCTGGAGGCTAGGCCAGCCGGCCGTGGCACTGCTTGTATTTGCGGCCCGAGCCGCAGGGGCAGGGGGCATTGCGCGGCGTGTTGCGCCATGTCGCCGGGTCGTGCGGATCGATCGCCTCCAGCCGGGTCGGCTGCGCGACTGTGGCCACCGCCGCCGGTTCGGCATAGGCGATGGTCATCTCGCCCGCATCGCCCGGTCCCATCGCGGCGGCGCCCGCATAGGCTGGCAACGGCTCGGGATGCAGCTCGATCATGTCCTGGCGGCGCGGCTCGGCGATCGGCTCGGACGTTGGATCGCCGGTCACCTGAACCCGCGCGATCATCGCCGTCACGCGTTCCTTTAGCTCGTCCAACATGGCGTTGAACAGGGCGAACGCCTCGCTCTTGTATTCGTTCAGCGGGTCCATCTGGCCATAGGCCCGCAAGCCGATGCCCTGGCGCAGGTGATCCAGCGCATAGAGGTGCTCCTTCCACACCCCGTCCATGGTCTGGATCAGCAGCGACTTCTCGATGAAGCGCATCAGGTCGGGGCCAATATTGGCGGCCTTGGCGGCCAGCATGCTGTCGGCAGCCCGTTCGATCCGCTCACGGATCTCGGTCTCCTCGATACCGTCCTCCTGGCCCCACTCGACGATGGGCAACGACAGGTTCAGCAGCCGCTCCGCGTCCTCCGTGAGCTCGGCCAACTCCCACTGCTCGGCAAATGCCTTTTCCGGGATGCGGCGGGCGACCATGCTCTGGATGATCTCGGCGCGCATCTGGGCAACCGTCTCGGACACGTCGGTCGCCTTCATGAACTCCTTGCGCTGGGCGTACACCTCCTTGCGCTGGGCGTTCATCACATCATCGTACTTCAACACGTTCTTGCGCGTGTCGAAATTGCGCGCCTCGACCTTCTTCTGCGCTTTCTCCAGCGCCCGATTGATCCAGGGGTGGACGATCGCCTCGCCTTCCTTCAGGCCGAGGCGGGTCAGCATCCCGCCCATGCGCTCTGACCCGAAGATGCGCATCAGGTCGTCCTCGAGCGAGAGGAAGAAGCGCGAATGTCCGGGATCGCCCTGCCGGCCGGAGCGGCCGCGCAGCTGGTTGTCGATGCGCCGGCTCTCGTGCCGCTCGGTGCCGATCACGAACAGGCCGCCGGACTCGCGAACCTTCTCATGCGCGGCGGCGATCTCGGCGCGAATAGCGGCTTCGCGGGTGGCGCGCAGCCCGGGATCCTCGATGCCCTCTAGCTCGATCTTGAGCCGCATCTCGAGATTGCCGCCGAGTTTGATGTCGGTGCCGCGCCCGGCCATGTTGGTGGCGATCGTCACCGCGCCGGGGGCGCCGGCCTGTGCCACGATGGTTGCTTCCTGCTCGTGGAAGCGCGCGTTCAGCACCGCGTGCGGGATCTTCTTCTTTTTCAGATGCGCGCTGATCTGCTCGCTCTTCTCGATGCTGGTCGTGCCGACAAGGACCGGCTGGCCGCGCGTGCGCGCCTCGGCGATCAGCTTGGCGACCGCCTCGTATTTCTCGTCGGCGGTGCGGTACACCTCGTCGTCCTCGTCGCGGCGCGCGACCGGCACGTTGGTCGGCACCTCGACCACGTCGAGATTGTAGATTTCGCCGAACTCGTCGGCCTCGGTCATCGCCGTGCCGGTCATGCCGGCCAGCTTCGGAAACAGCCGGAAGTAGTTCTGGAAGGTGATCGAGGCGAGGGTCTGGTTCTCGGCCTGGACGGTGACGCCTTCCTTCGCCTCCAGCGCCTGGTGCAGACCGTCCGAATAGCGCCGGCCTTCCATCATGCGGCCGGTGAACTCGTCGATGATGACGATCTTGTCCTGGCGGACGATGTAATCCACGTCGCGGGTGAACAGCGTATGTGCACGCAGGCTCTGCTGCACGTGGTGCACCACGCTGACGTTGAAGATGTCGTAGAGATTGCCTTCGACGATGATGCCGGCATCGCGCAGCATGTCCTCGACCTGCTCCGACCCCGGCTCGGTCAGCGTCACCGTGCGGAACTTTTCGTCCTTTTCGTAGGTGTCGGGGTCGACCACCAGTTGCCGCACCACGACATCGACATGGCGGTAGAGGTCGGAGCTGTCCTCGGCCGGACCCGAGATGATCAGCGGGGTGCGCGCCTCGTCGATCAGGATGCTGTCGACCTCGTCCACGATGGCGTAGCTGAACTCCCGCTGGACCATGTCCTCCAGCCGGAATTTCATGTTGTCGCGAAGGTAGTCGAAGCCGAACTCGTTGTTGGTGCCGTACGTGATGTCGGCGGCATAGGCGTCGCGGCGCTGCTGGTCCTCCAGCCCGTGCACGATGGTGCCGGTGGTCAGCCCAAGGAAGCCATAGACTTCTGCCATCCAGGCGGCGTCGCGCTGGGCGAGATAGTCGTTGACGGTGACGACATGGACGCCCTTGCCGGCCAGCGCATTCAAATACACCGGCAGGGTAGCGACCAGCGTCTTGCCTTCGCCGGTCTTCATCTCGGCGATCTTGCCGTCATGCAGCACCATGCCGCCGACCAGCTGAACGTCGAAATGACGCTGGCCGAGCGTGCGGCGCGCCGCTTCTCGGACCACGGCGAAGGCCTCGGGCAACAGGTCGTCGAGCGTTGCGCCCTCTGCCAGCCGCGCGCGGAATTCGACGGTCTTGGCGGCCAGCGCATCGTCCGACAACGCCATCATGGCCGGTTCCAGCGCATTGATCTGCGGCACCCGGCGCTGATACGCCTTCACCGAGCGATCGTTGGCGGTGCCGAAAAAGGCACGTGCGATGCTTCCGAACATGGGCCTATCGGATTTGTAGGATGGTTGGGCGGCGGCTGGGCATGGTAACCTTCCGGTGCTGCCCGGGCCAGCGCCCGGGGTGCGCGGCCGGGGTGTGGATCCTGGCGCGGGCTGGGTTCAGATAGGACCCCCGGTGGTCAGGGTCAACGACAGGGCCGCACACCGGGACGGCAGCACACCGGCGGAACCGTCTACGTGTCCGCCGTCTTGAACGGGCGTAACTTGTGGGGCCGGCCGGCTTCGGTCATAACCCCCGCGTTCATCGAACCGAGGTAATAATGTTGCGTTTGCGCGCGGCGATCCGGCGTCAGGCGCCGTATCTGGCCCTTCCGATCCTGCTGACCGTGGGTGGCACCGCGGCCTGGGCGCAGACCGCCCCCGCCGCCGCACCGCCGTCACCCACGCCGCCCGCCGCCTCGTCGCCGTCCGCCACGGCAGCGCCGGGCGCGGCGACTCCTGCGCCGGCCGATCCGGTGGTGGCCAAGGTCAACGGCCAGCCGATCACGCTGACCGACCTGCAGGCGGCGGCGCAGGGCCTGCCCGACAACCTGCGCAACCTGCCGCCGCAGATGCTCTACCCGATGCTGCTCGATCAGCTGATCGACGGGCAGGCGCTGATCGATGAGGCCAAAAAGGACGGGCTGCAGAAGGACCCGCAGGTCCAGCACCAGATGCAGGCCGCCGCCGACCACGTGCTGCAGAACGCGATGCTGACCAAGGTGGTCGGCCCGATGGTCACGGAAGCCGCGGTGAAGGCGCGTTACGAGAAGGACATCGCCGGCAAGCCGCCGGAGGAGGAGGTGAAGGCCAGCCATATCCTGGTGCCCACCGAGGCGGAGGCGAAGAAGATCATCACCGAGCTGGATAACGGTGCGGATTTCGCCACGCTGGCCAAGCAGAACAGCACCGATCCCGGCGGCAAGACCGGCGGCGAGCTGGGCTACTTCAAGAAGGACGACATGGTGCCGGAGTTCGCCGCGGCGGCCTTCGCGCTCAAGCCCGGACAGATCACCCAGACGCCGGTGCACACCCAGTTCGGCTGGCATGTCATCAAGGTCGAGGATCGCCGCCCCGCGCCGCAGCCTACGTTCGCTCAGGCGCGCGACGATCTGCGCCAGAAGATGATCCAGGAAGGTGTGCAGCAGGCGGTGGCCCAGGCGCGCACCGGTGTGACGATCGAGAAGTTCAACATGGACGGCTCGCCGATCAAGGCGACCGACAACGCGACGCCGCCGCCGCCCGCCCCCGCCAAGCCCTAGCGACCAGCGCCGACTGGACGGCGCGACCCGGAGCCTCGTAAAGACCCGCCTGGCAAAATCTCCGGGAGGATCAAGGCCATGGCGTTGCCCGTCTCACCGCTGGCTGTCGCGCTGCCGGCCTTGCCGCCGCTCGCCGGCGTTCGCCTGGGCGCGGCTGCGGCCGGCATCCGCTACCAGGGGCGCACCGACCTGGTGATGATCGAGCTGGCGGCCGGCACCACCGCGGCGGGCGTGTTCACCTCCAGCAAGTGCCCGGGCGCGCCGGTGGACTGGTGCCGTGGCGCGCTGAAATCCGGCCGCGCGCGTGCCGTGGTGGTCAATGCCGGCAATGCCAACGTGTTTACCGGCAAGGCCGGCCGCGACACCTGCGCGGCCAGCGCCGCAGCGGCGGGGAAACTCGTCGGCTGCCCGCCGCGGCAAGTGTTCCTGGCATCCACCGGCGTGATCGGCGAGGTGTTGCCGACCGAGCGCCTGGTCGCCGCTTTGCCGGCACTCCATGCCAAGCTCTCCGAGGACGGGTGGGAGGATGCGGCGCGCGGCATCATGACGACCGACACTTTCCCCAAGGCCGCCACCCGCACCGCGCAGATCGGTGAAACGACGGTAAGGATCAGCGGCTTCGCCAAGGGCAGTGGCATGATCGCGCCCGACATGGCGACGATGCTGTGCTTCGTGTTCACCGACGCAAAGCTCCCGGCGGACGCGCTGCAGACGCTGCTGCGGCGCGGCGTCGATGGCAGCTTCAACTGCACCACTGTGGACAGCGACACCTCGACCTCCGACACGGTTCTGCTGTTCGCCACCGGACAGGCGAAGCATCCGCGCGTGCCGGGCGGCGATGGCGGCAATGCGCGCGGACGCATGCTGAAGGACTTCGCCGCCAAGCTCGACGACCTGCTGCTGGATCTGGCGCTGCAGGTGACGCGCGACGGAGAGGGTGCGCAGAAACTGGTGCGCATCGACGTGGCGGGGGCGGCGACGGCGAAGTCGGCCAAGCGGATCGCGATGGCGGTTGCGAACTCGCCGCTGGTGAAGACCGCGATCGCCGGCGAGGATGCCAACTGGGGCCGTATCGTCATGGCGGTCGGCAAGGCGGGGGAACCAGCGGATCGCGACAAGCTGTCGGTATCGGTGGGCGGCGTTTGGATGGCCCGCGAGGGCGGCGTGGTGCCGGGCTACGACGAGGCGCCGGTGGTGGCCCACATGAAGGGTCGCGAGGTTGAGATCGGCATCGACCTCGGGCTCGGGCGCGGCCGCGCCACGGTGTGGACCTGCGACCTGACGCATGGCTACATCGACATCAACGGATCCTATCGGTCATAGGCGCAGGCGTCCGTTCAGCCAAGGGTCGCCCGCACGCCGGCCAGCATCTCCAAGGCGCGCTCATGCTCGCCGGTGAAGCGCAGCACCAGGTGCGTCGCCCCGGCGCGCGCATAGCCGGCCAGCCATTCCGCGGCGCCCGCCGCCGGGCCGGCATAGGTGACCTGGCGCTTGCGCATCGCGATCGCCGGCTGCCCGTAATAATGCTCGAGGAAGGCGTCCATCCGGGCGCCGGCGCGGGCCGCATCATCATCGATCGCCAAAGTGAGATACATCGCACCGGCGATGGCCGCCGGATCGCGTCCGGCGCCGCGGGCCGCTGCGCCGATCTCCGCCATGCCGGCGGCGAACACCGCCGGATCCGCTCCGTTGGGGAACCAGCCGTCGAAATGGCGGGCGACGCGGGCCAGGGCGGCGGGGCCGTTGCCGCCGATCCAGATCGGCGGCCCGCCAGGCCGGTGGGGTGTCGGGCCGACGCTGGCACCCTGCATCGTCCACCGCCCGTCCCAGTCCACCGGCTTGCCCGACCACAACGCGCGGCACAGGCGCAGCCCCTCCAGCATGGTGCCGACCCGCTTGTCGAACGGCACGCCGCAGGCGGCAAACTCTGCGCGGATATTGGGCACGTCGCTGGCGATCCCGACACCCAGGATCAGGCGGCCCTCGCTGATGCGGTCCAGCGTGGCAACCTGATGGGCCAGCAGCACCGCGTTGCGCAGCGCCGGCAGCAGCACGGCGGTGCCGAGCGCCATCCGCGGCGCGGCGACGGCCAGCGCCGCCAGCAGCGTCAGCGGGTCGTGCCGCGGGCGTGCCGTCACTGAATCGCCCACCCAGAGGGAGTCGTAACCAAGCTGCTCGGCCCGCCGCGCGAGAGTCAGGATGGGTGCGGTGTCGTCCTGTCCCTCCATCACCCGCTCACGGGTCGGAAGCAGGTAGCCGATTTTCAGTTGCATCGTCCCGTCCTTCGATTCCGCCCGTCGCCTTGGCGTCACTTTAGGGCGACGTCCCGGCGGTCCGAAGCGTGCGCCGGGCACGATCCCGACATTTTTCACGGGTCATGGAACCCGCCGCTGCCGCCTTCGTTTCTCGTGCGTTTCGGGTGGGACTGCGCGGTTTTGGCTTTCAGGACGGGTTCGGTGAGCGAAGCAGAAGCCGCGAGGCCTCAGGCGCAGGATGATCTCGCGGGGGTATGCCCGATCGCCTTGCCCGATACGGCCTTCTTCCAGCCGCTGCAGCGCGTTCCGATCCCTATGCAGTCAATGGGACCGGACCGCATGCTTCTGGCGGTCAACGAAGCCTGGATTGCGTTCACCGGTTACGCGCAGCATCAGGCGGTCGGCCGGTCATTCGCCGACTTTCTCGATCCGCCATCGGCGGTTCGCTACCGCGATGTTGCCGTGCCGGCATTTCTTGAAAGTACGCCGGCGGGCGAAAGCCGTTCGGTCGAATACCGGCTGATCAAGGCCTCGGGCGAGATTGCCGATATCGTATTGACGGCTCGGCCGGAGCGCGACCCGCTAACCGGGCAGTTCCTGCACAGCCTCTCGGTGATCAGCGAGGTGACGGCGCGCAACCGGGCCGAGGCGGCGTTGCGTCAGGCCCAGAAAATGGAGGCGCTGGGCGGCCTGACCAGCGGCGTCGCGCATGACTTCAACAACCTGCTGATGATCATCCTGGGTAGCCTTCAGCTCCTTGCGCGGCGGCTGCCCGCCGAGGATGCGCGCGCCGCCAGGTTGCTGGACGGGGCACTCCAGGGTGCACGGCGCGGCCAGGCGCTGACTGCACGCCTGCTCGCCTTCGCCCGCCAGCAGGAGCTGACGCCCCGGCCGCTGGAACCGAACGCGCTGCTTGCCGCGCTACGACCGATGCTGGCCCAACTGCTTGGGCCCGCCATCACGATCGAGGAGGACCTGCCGGCCGGGTTGTGGACGCTGATGGCCGATCCGAATCAGCTCGAGCTGGCGCTGTTGAACCTCGCGGCCAATGCGCGGGACGCGATGCCCGATGGCGGCCTCCTGCGCTTCACCGCCCGCAACATGACGGTCGCTACGAAAATCAGCATCTTCATCGGCCTGGGAAGCCAGTTACCGGTGCCGGCCGGCGACTATGTCGTGCTTGGCGTCAGCGATACCGGCTCGGGCATGGACGAGGCCGCGCTGGCGCGGGCCGCCGACCCGTTTTTCACCACCAAAGGACCGGGCAAGGGCACCGGCCTCGGCCTGTCGATGGTGCACGGGTTTGCGCAGCAATCCGGGGGCGCCCTGCGCCTGTCGAGCAAACCCGGTGCCGGAACCACCGCCGAACTGTGGCTGCCCCGCACCACGGCGGCGCCGGGCCATCCGGCGGTTCCCTCGCCCGCTGTCCACGGCACCGCGGCGCGCGGGCTGCGCATCCTGCTGGTGGACGACGATCCGCTGGTCCTGGCGAGCACGGCGGCGATGCTGGAGGAATTGGGCCACGAGGCTGTGCACATCGCCGCCTCGGCGCAAGAGGCCCTGGCGGTGCTGCGGCGGGACGGCGGATTCGACCTGCTGCTGACCGACCACATGATGCCGGGGCTGTCGGGCATGCAGCTTGCCGCCCAGGCGCGCGCGCTGCATCCGACCCTGCCCGTGCTCCTGGCCAGCGGCTTCGCGGAACTGGAAGCAGCGTCCGGCGCCGAATGGCCCCGCCTTCGCAAGCCCTATGACCTGGCCGATCTCTCGGCCGCGCTGTCGTCGCTGCAACCGCCGGTGACGTAGCGCGGGTCGATGCCGGGCACGTCCTTCAGCCAGAACGATGCATACGACGATACCTTGCCGAAGGCGTTGTCGCAGACCACCGCCCGCCGCCGCAGCAGCAGTGCCAGCAGCATGGCGTGCAGCCGGTCGGTAACGATGGTGTGGTGCATGCCGAACAGCGCGATTGCCCGCTCGACCAGCATCGTCGAAACCTGGTTCCACGCCACGTAGGCGGGCAGCCGGTTGAGCGGGAATTTCAAGCCGTCACGGTGATTGAGATTGACGCCGAGGCGGAACGCGATTGCCGCCCAGCCGGTCCGTAGGTCTTCCCAGTCCACCGGCCGTTGTGCGGCGGTGACGATTTCGCAGGGCAATTCTCCGGCTTCGCTGTCACGCCGCAGCAGGTGCAGCGGTGCCCCGCGGGTCGGCGCCGGCGCGGACAGCGCACCCCATAGCGCGTGCGCCATGTCCGGGCACACCCGCAGGTTCGGTAACTGCTCGTCGCTGAGCAGCGCGAAGGATGCCTCGTCGCGCAGCAGGATGTGCAGGTCCGGATGCGTACCCAGGCAATCACACGCGCGTGCCAACGCCCGCGCATCATCGAAATGAACGGTCTGCGGAAAGATGACGATGCGCTTTTCGGGGAACGCGCGAATGATGCCTTCTCGGAACAGCTGGATCCGCGGATACAGGTCGCCGAGATTGCCGCCGCCGTGCATCACGATCGTAGTGCACCGCCCCAGCAGGCGACGCGCGCGCGGGCCGGTGTTGTTGATGCTGAACTGGCCGATGACACGCTTGCGATGGCGGCCAAGGAACGCCCGGGCACCCTGCCAGATCAACTGGTCGCCGACATTGCCGTGCACCGGGTAATCGAGATAGACGATCTCGCCCAGAAGCAGCGGCGCGCAGATATCCAGCGCGCGGGACAGGGCATCCATCCGTGCTGCCAGGACGATGTCGTCCGCCGGCGTCATCCGCTTCCGACCGGCGCAGGGCGCAGGAATGCCGTGGCGCGCATCACGATGTAGAGGGCTGCACCCAGCAGCTTGTAGCCGACCCTGGCTTTTGCCGAAAAACCCATCTCCGGCATCAGGATGTTCGTCCCGACGGTAATCTCCCGCAGCGCATGGCGGATATCCCAGGCCGCCTGCCGGCACAGCATGGGACTGCGGCACAGGTATTTGACGGTGATGGCACCGCTGCCGACGGAGTAGTCGCGCATCAGGCTGTAGCCGTCCGCGGCGGTCTTTCGGCCGTGACAGTGGATGACGGTCATATCGGCAACCGCCTCGATCGTCGCGCCCAGCAGATAGGCGCGATAGACGTAGTCGGTGTCCTCGCCGCCCGGCAGCGCCGTTCCGGCGCCCAGGTCGGTATCGAAAGGGCCGATCCGCTCGGCCAGCGCGCGGCGCAACGTCATGTTGCAGCCGATGACGCAGTGGCCGAGGTTGTCGTGCCGCGGTGGATTGGTCCGGCGATTCCAACGCAGATGCACCGGCCGCGTGAAGGTCAGGCGCAGGTCCGTGGGATCGCCCAGCATGACGTGGCCGCCGCGCAACACGAGGCCGGAATCGGCCGCATCGTAGGCGAGAAGCTGGCGGACATAGTCGCGCTCCAGTCGACAATCGTCGTCGGTGAAGACCAGCAACGCGCCGCGTGCGGCGCCGAGGGCCCGGTTGCGCGACCGCGCGAGGCCGGCGACCGGCTCGGTCAGCAGTTGTACGTGCAGGCCGCTGGCCTCCGCCCAGGCCTGCAGCACGGCGGCGGTGCCGTCGGTCGAGCCATTGTCGACGACGACGATCTCCGCCTCCAGCGGGGCGGCGCGGGCGAAGGCGGCGGCGACCGAATCGAGGCAGCCGCTGATGGCATGTGCCCGGTTGCGCGTGCAGATCAGAACGGAAAGCCGCATGACGGCGCTCGCCCCCTGGCTGAGCGGGCGGTTTTGGACCTGTCGGGATGATCTGACTCGGCCTCTTAAGAAGCCGATAACCCGGCGGCCTTCATCCCCCCAGCAGCAGCAGGATCCCGGCGCCGGCGAGCAGCACCAGCAGCGGGTGCACCTCGGTCAGCGCCAGCGCGAGTGTCGCGGTCGCCGTGACGGCGATGGCCTGCCAGTCGTGCTCGGTGGTGCGCACCAGGGCGATGCCGCTGGCATAGGTCAGCCCCACCGCGACCGGCGCCAGGGCACGCTCGACATGGGCGCGCCACGTGGCGCGGGCGGCGCCGCTCCAGGCGCGGGCGCCGAAGAAGACGATCAGGCTGGAGGGCAGGTACATCGCCAGCACCGCCAGCACGGCACCGATGATGCCGGCGGCCTTCAGCCCCACCAGCAGCACGATCAGCGATCCCGGGCCCGGCGCGGCACGGGAAAGGGCGAAGCTGTCCAGGAATTCGCGCGCCGTCATCCAGTGGTACTGATCCACCGTGGCGCGCTGCATGTCGGGGATCACGCCATTGCCGCCGCCGACCGACAGCAGCGAGAGCAGCCCGAACAGGCCGGCGATGCGCAGCAGCGTGGTCATTTGGCTTCCGGCCGGCGTCGTGGCGTGAGCAGCAGGCTGGCGGGGATCGCGACCACCAGCGCCCACAGCAGAGGCACGCGCAGCACGCCGACAGCCGCCGCGGTGGCGACCATGACCGCCCATGCGGTTCGGCCACGCACGCCGCGCCGCGTCAGGCGCGCGCCATTGGCGAGCGTGAGGCCGATCGCCGCGGCGCCGGCGCCGGCGAGCAGGGTGCCGAACCAGGCGCCCTGGGGCAACGCGCGGACGGTGAAATAGACGTATCCGGCGGCGAACAGGATGGCGGCCGGCACTGCCAGCATCGCCGACAGCGCGATCGCGGCACCGGCGGTGCCGAGCAACGTGGTGCCGATGAACACGGCCAGGTTCACCGCATTCGGACCCGGTGCGATCTGGCACAGCGCGAGGCCCGACAGGAACTGGCCCTCGTCGATCCAGTGGCGTTTCTGCACCACCTCCAGCCTGATCCAGGCCGACATGCCGCCACCGAAGCTCATGGCGCCAAGCCGAAAGAAGCAGCGGAACAGAGCACCAAGTGTCGGCGGTCCGAGGGGGTAATCGGGGGCGGGCTGGGGCAGGGGCGTCGCCGCCCTCATACTGCCGCTTCCCCGCGCTCTGGCGCGGTGACGTCGGGCAGCCGCGTAAACGACCAGTACCAGCGGCACGCGGCCGGCGCGCAGCGCCTTGGCTTCGTAACGGGTGGGCGGCCAATCCGGCGGGCGGGTTGCGGCGGGCGCGGCGGCGGCGAAATACCGCTGCTCCCCCATCACCGCCGCGACCCAGTCCTGGTAGGTGGGATCGTCGCTGGCCACACGCCATTCTGCCCCGCCCTTCAGCACGCGCGCCAGAACTGGCAGCAGGGCTGGATGCACGAAGCGGCGCTTGGCGTGACGCGATTTCGGCCAGGGATCGGGGAACAGCAGGAACAGCCGGTCGAGGCACGCATCGGGCAGCAGCCGCAGCAGGATCCGCGCGTCCTGCGGCCACAGGCGCAGATTGCCCGGCAGCGGTGCGGTGTCCTCGGCTCCCTCGGGCACCAGCCGCGACAGCAGCGAGCAGATGCCGTTGGCAAACACCTCGCAGGCTATCAGCGCGGAATCCAGGTGTGTCGCCGCCTGCGCCAGCGCGTGCTCTCCGCCGCCGGAGCCAACCTCCAGCCAGAGCGTCCGCATGCCGGGCGCGAAACCGCCGAGCGGCTCGCCGGCCTGCGCTTCCGCCAGCGCCAGGCGCGGCAGCGTGACCTCCAGAAGGCGCTGCTGCCGCGGGCGCAGCGCATGGCCGCTGGCACGGCCATACAGCCGGTCGGGTGGGGGCTTGAGACGGTCCGGTAGCGGCGCCCCGCTCAGCGGCCCAGCGCCGCTTTCAGCGCCGGCACCAGATCCGTCCGCTCCCATGTGAAGGTGCCCTTCTCCTCGTCCGGCTCGCGACCGAAATGCCCATAGGCCGAGGTCGGCACGTAGATCGGGCGATTGAGGTGCAGGTGCTCGCGGATGCCGCGCGGCGACAGGTTCACCAGCTCGCGCAGTGCCTTCTCCAGCCGCTGCTCATCGACGTCGTAGCCGGTGCCATGCAGGTCCACATAGACCGACAGCGGGTGGGAGATGCCGATGGCGTAGCTGATCTGCAGCGTGCACTTGTCGGCCAGCCCGGCGGCGACGACGTTCTTCGCCAGATAGCGGCAGGCATAGGCGGCCGAGCGGTCCACCTTGGTGGGGTCCTTGCCGCTGAACGCGCCGCCGCCATGCGGCGCGGCGCCGCCATAGGTATCGACGATGATCTTGCGCCCGGTCAGGCCGCAATCGCCGTCCGGACCGCCGATCACGAAGTTCCCGGTCGGGTTCACGTAGACCTCGTGCTCGGACGGCATCCAGCCCGGCGGCAGGCTGCTTTCCATGATCGGCCAGACCAGCCGCTTGATCTCGGCCTGGTCCATGCCTTCCTCGTGCTGGGTCGACAGCACGACCGAGGTGGCCCCGACCGGCTTGCCGTCCACATAGCGCAGCGTGACCTGGCTTTTGGCGTCGGGCAGCAGGCCGGCCACCGAAACGTCGCTGTTGCGGCGCAATTCCGCGATGCGGCGCAGGATCAGGTGGGCATAGTACAGCGGCGCCGGCATCAGCTCCGGCGTTTCCCGGCAGGCGTAGCCGAACATGATGCCCTGGTCGCCGGCGCCCTCGTCCTTGTTGCCCTCGGCATCGACGCCCTGCGCGATGTCGCTGGACTGCGCGTGCAGGTGGCATTCGATCGTGGCGTTGCGCCAGCTGAAGCCGGCCTGGTCGTAGCCGATGTCGTGGATCGCCATGCGGGCCAGGTGCTTGAGGTGCTCGGCGGTGATCGTGTCCGGCCCGCGCGTTTCGCCGGCCAGGACGACCCGGTTGGTCGTCACCAGGGTTTCGCAGGCGACGCGGGCATAGGGATCGGCGCCCAGGAAGGCATCGAGCACGGTGTCGCTGATCCGGTCGGCGACCTTGTCGGGATGGCCTTCGGACACGGATTCAGAAGTGAACAGGTACTCGCCCTGGTCGCGCATGAAATACTCCCGGTGGAGGCGGAAAAGGACGGCCGGGCTGGCCGAGGCGAAAGCTGTGTCGCAAAAAACCTACGATAGGGTCAAGCGAGCGGCCGAAATACGTCAGAGACCTGTGCTGCCGAAGCCGCCGCCGCTCCGTCCGGTTGTATCCAGGTCGTCCACTTCAACCCACGAAGCGCGGGTGACGGGCGCGAGCACAGCCTGGGCGATTCGCATGCCGCGTTCCACGGCAAACGGCGCGTCGCCGGCGTTCAACACGATGATCTGCAACTCGCCGCGATAGTCCTCGTCGATCGTGCCGGGACTGTTCGGCAGCACGACGCCATGGCGCAGGGCAAGGCCGGAGCGCGGTCGGATCTGCAGCTCGTGCCCCGGCGGCAGCGCGACCGCCAGCCCTGTCGGGATCAGCGCCCGGCCGAGCGGGGGTATCACCACCGGCGCGTCGACGGCGGCGAGCAGGTCCATCCCCGCCGCGCCAACGGTGGCGTAGGTCGGCAGCGGGAGATTTGCGCCATGCGGCAGGCGGCGGACCCGGATCGGCTGACTCATCCCCAAACCTTCATGCAAGCACCTGTCCTCACGCCAAAGCCTGGGCGATGCGTTCGGCAAGCCGTTCTGCGACAGCCAGCTTGGACAGCCGCGGCCAATGCTCGGTGCCAGCCGCGGTGACGAGGTGCACCACGTTCTCGGTGCCCCCCATGATGCCCGTCTCGGGCGAGACGTCGTTGGCGACGATCCAGTCGCAGCCCTTGCGCGCGCGTTTGGCGGCCGCATTGTCGAGCAGGTCGTCGGTCTCGGCGGCAAAGCCGATCACCAGCCGCGGACGATCCGGGCCCGCTGCCGAGAGCGTTGCCAGGATGTCGGGATTGGGGACCAGCTCCAGCATCGGTGCGGCGCGGCCCGGCTGCTTCTTGATCTTGCCGTGTGCGGCGTGCGCCACACGCCAGTCGGCGACGGCGGCGGCACAGACGGCGATGTCGGCGGGCAACGCGGCCTGGCAGGCGTCCAGCATCGCGGCAGCGGTCTCGACATGGCGCACCGCGACGCCCGGCGGGTCGGCCACACCAACCGGCCCGCTCACCAGCGTCACCCTTGCGCCCAGCGCCGCGAGGGCGCCGGCGATGGCATGGCCCTGCCGCCCGCTGCTGCGGTTGGCGATGTAGCGCACCGGGTCGATCGGCTCGTGCGTCGGGCCGCTGGTCACCAGAGCATGCCGGCCGGCCAGCGGCTGGGCCCGTGGCCCCAGCAACGCGGCGATGGCGTCGCGGATCACAGGCGGCTCGGCAAGCCGGCCGAAGCCGAACTCGTTGCAGGCCATGGCGCCCTCCTCGGGGCCGACGACATGCACGCCGCGCCGGCGCAGCACCGCCATGTTGGCCTGCGTGGCCGGATGCTCCCACATCCGCACGTTCATCGCCGGCGCTACCAGCACGGGCTTGTCGGTTGCCAGCAGCACGGTGGCGGCGAGGTCGTCGGCCATGCCGGCGGCCATCCGCGCCAGCAGGTCGGCCGAGGCGGGCGCCACCACCAGCAGATCCGCACTGCGAGACAGCTGGATGTGGCCCATCTCGCTTTCGTCGGTGAGCGAAAAGAGATCGGTATAGACCTTCGATTCCGACAGCGCCTGCAGCGACAGCGGGGTGACGAACTGGGCGGCGGCACGGGTCGCTACGCAGGTCACGCCGCAGCCGGCGCCGCGCAGCAGGCGGATCAGCTCCAGGGCCTTGTAGGCGGCGATACCGCCCGAGACGATCAGCAGGATGCGCCTGCCGGACAGGCTGCTCATAGCCGCCAGCCCTGGTGGATCGCGGCGATGCCGCCGGACAGGTTGCGCACGCTGACGCGGGAAAACCCGGCCTCGCGCAGCATCGCGGCCAGCCTCGGCTGGTCGGGAAAGGTGCGGATGCTCTCCGCAAGGTACTGATAACTGTCGGCATCGCCGGCGACCAGCTGGCCGAGCCTCGGCAGCACCTTGAACGACCAGGCATCGTAGGCCGGCGCCATGGCGGCGATCTGCAGGCGGCTGAACTCGAGGCACAGGAAGCGGCCGCCGGGGCGGAGCACGCGGCGCGCCTCGGCCAGCACCGCGGACTTGTCGGTGCAGTTGCGCAGGCCGAAGGCGATGCTGACGGTGTCGACGGCGCGGTCGGGCAGCGGCAGGTGCTCGGCATCGGCCACCACCAGGGAAAGCCCGGCGATCATGCCGCGCGTGATCGCCCGGTCGCGGCCGACCGAGAGCATGCGGGCGTTGATGTCGGACAGGATGGCCGGTCCGCCGCCGGCTTCCAGCCAGCCGAACGCGATATCCCCGGTGCCGCCGGCGAGGTCGAGCAGGGTGCGCGCGGGGCTGGGTGCGAGGTGCGGTGACGAAGACGCGCTTCCATGCGCGATGGATGCCCAGCGACATCAGATCGTTCATCACGTCGTAGCGCGGCGCAACGCTGTCGAACACGGCGCGCACCATGCCGGCTCTTGGCCGCGCGCGGGACGGCGCGGAAGCCGAAATCCGCGGTTTCGCCGGCAGCGGGCGCCGGCGCTGGGGGGTTGTCGCTCATGCCATTGTCTCTATAGCGTCAAACCCAGCCCATGCCGGAACTGCCCGAGGTCGAGACCGTGATGCGCGGCCTGGCGGCGAGGCTGCTGGGACGCCGGCTCACCCGCGTCGCGGTCAACCGCGCGGGCGATGCGCTGGCCGTTTCCGCCGGGCCTCGCGTCCACGACTGACCGGTGCGCGCGTCGCCTCGGCTTCCGCCGGCGCGGCAAATACATCCTGATGCGGCTCGATGGTGGCGATGAGCGTGCTGCTCCATCTTGGCATGTCCGGACGCATGGTGCTCGAGCCCGGCGCGGCCCAACCTCGTGCCGCCGCACGAGCATCTGGTGCTGGAGACCGAGGACGGCTGGCGCATCTCGGCTTCGTCGATCCGCGCCGGTTCGGCGCGATCGATCTGGTGCCGACGGCGGCCGAGGACGGCCACCGGCTGCTTGCCGGGCTGGGTCCCGAACCGCTGGAGGAGGGGTTCACGCCGGCCGTTCTGGCAGCGGCGCTTGCCGGCAAGCGTCACGCCGATGAAGGCGGCGCTGCTCGATCAGAAGGTGGTCGCGGGCCTGGGCAACATCTATGTCAGCGAGGCGCTGTTCCGCGCGCGGCTGTCGCCCCGGCGGCTCGCCTGCACGGTGCCCGGGGCGCGCGCTGCTGCGGCTGGTGCCGGCAATCCGCGCGACGCTGACCGAGGCGATCGCGGCCGGCGGTTCCTCGCCTGCGCGACTACGTCCAGCCGGACGGCGAGCTGGGCTATTTCCAGCACGCCTGGAAGGTCTACGGGCGCGAGGGCGCGCCCTGCGAGGCGTGCCCAGGGCCGCCGGGCTGCGCCGGCATCCGCCGGCTGGTCCAGTCGGGACGCAGCAGCTTTTACTGCCCGCGCCTGCAACGGTAGGGTGCCCGTCCACACACGCAGCGGGAGACGGGCATGGCCGAGATGATCCTGGTTGAGACGCACCAAGGGGAGGCAGGGGGCGCGGTCGGGCTGATCCGGCTTAACCGCCCGCAGGCGCTGAACGCGCTGTGCGACCAGCTGATGGCGCGAGCTGGGCGCCCAGCTGCTGGCCTTCGACGCCGACCCCGCGATCGGCGCGATCGTCATCACCGGGTCCGAGAAGGCCTTCGCCGCCGGCGCCGACATCAAGGAGATGAAGGACCGCACCTACCCCGCGGCGTTCCAGGAGGACTTCATCGTCCCGCTGGGAGACGATCCTGCAGGTCAGGACGCCGGTGATCGCGGCGGTCGCGGGCTTCGCGCTGGGTGGCGGGTGCGAGCTGGCGATGATGTGCGACATCATCGTCGCCGCCGACACCGCGAAGTTCGGCCAGCCGGAGATCAACCTCGGCGTTATGCCCGGGGCGGGCGGCACGCAGCGCCTGACCCGCGCGGTCGGCAAATCGAAGGCGATGGACATGGTCCTGACCGCGCGGATGATGGACGCCGCCGAGGCCGAGCGGGCCAACCTGGTCTCACGGGTCTTTCCGGCCGAGCAGATGCTGACCGAGGCGCTGAAGATCGGCGCACGCATCGCTGCCCTGTCGCCGGTGGCGACCGCGATGGCCAAGCAGGCGGTGAACCGCGCCTTCGAGACAACGCTGGTCGAGGGCGTGCGCTACGAACGCGCGCTGTTCCTGTCGCTTTTCGGCACGCCGGACCAGCGCGAGGGCATGGCGGCGTTTGCCGAAAAGCGCCGCGCGGTGTTCCGGCGCGGCGGCGAATGACCCTGCGCGAGCGCCCTCGGATTCCTTGACTCGACCCGCCCCCGCGCATAAAACCCGCGGCTTCGTTGCGGTGAGGCGATGCCCGTCCGCCGCGAGCCCGTTGCCTGAACCGCCTTCCGTCCCCCACTCAACCGGACATGACTGATCCATGGCGAATACCGCTTCCGCGCGAAAGCGCATCCGGCAGACCAAGGTCCGCACCCTGCGCAACCACGCCCGCAAGGCGCGCATGCGAACCTTTGTGAAGAAGCTGGAAGTGGCGATCGCCGGCGGCGACAAGGCGGCAGCGGTGGCCGCATTGCAGGCGGCCCAGCCCGAGATGCAGCGCGCGGCCGGCAAGGGCGTGATCCATGCCAACACGGTGGCACGCAAGCTGTCCCGCATGTCGGCCAAGGTTAAGGCGCTGCCCGCCGGGTGATTGGCTACCGGACCGGTCGACCGGCAGGTTGACCTGCCGGACCGACACGTTGGATACTCGCGGCCTCGACACGTTGGACCACAACATCCAATAGCTAATCCAGGAGGCGCTCTCTGCGCGAGAGTAGGCTTGTATTGTTCGAGAATACTTCGAAACGATAGAGTAATTTCAGAGTCTTTTACTTACCGATGTTTATGGCGGTATCGCCGACTACGTAAAATCCCCGAGAAAGCCCAGATTTAGATTGCCCGGGCCGCGGTGATCGACTTAAAAGTTAAGCTTCGTTCATGCGGTCTTAACAGCGTCTGGACCATCCTGAACACCTTTCGGCGTCGACCGGATCAGGTCAGGAGTCAGTGGGGCGGCGGCCCATCTGGGCCGTCGGTGTGGCGGGTATCGCACGGGGGCGGCTTTTGATGGCGACGGTCGATGGCGAGTTGGAGCGTCCGGCATCCCAAGCGGCAGAGGTATTCGCAGGGGAGGCTGGGATGGATGAACCGCAGCTGGCCGCGCAATGGGCGCGCATCCGGGGCCGGTTGCAGAACGAGGTCGGCGACGTCGAATACCGAACCTGGCTGAAGCAGATGACGCTGGCCGGCATCGACGGCGACGAGGTCGTCATTCATCTGCCGACCCGCTTTCTGCGCGACTGGGTGCGCAGCCACTACGGCGACCGTCTGAACGCGCTGTGGCAGCAGGAGAACCGGCATATCCGGCGGGTCGCGCTGCGCGTCGGCGGCGCCACCGCGCTGGGTGGCCTTGCCGAGAGCCTTGCCCCCGATGCCAGCCGCCGCGAACCGCCGCGGGCCGAGCACGTCCGACCCGAGGGGCTCGAAAGCCCGTTCACCTTCGACAAGTTCGTCGTCGGCAAGCCGAACGAATTCGCCTATGCCTGTGCGCGCCGCGTCGCCGAGCAACCGGCGAGCCAGGGCTTCAACCCGCTGTTCCTCTACGGTGGCGTCGGGCTGGGCAAGACGCACCTGATGCACGCGATCGCCTGGGAGCTTTCCGCCGCCCGGGCGGACGTGCAGCCGGTCACGGTGGCCTACATGTCGGCCGAGAAGTTCATGTACCGCTTCATCGCGGCGATCCGCAGCCAGTCGACCATGGAGTTCAAGGAGCAGCTGCGCAGCGTCGATGTGCTGATGGTGGACGACCTGCAGTTCCTGATCGGCAAGGACAACACGCAGGAGGAGTTCTTCCACACATTCAACGCGCTCGTCGATGCCGGCAAGCAGATCGTGGTGTCCGCCGACAAGTCGCCGTCCGACCTGTCAGGGCTCGAGGACCGGCTGCGCACGCGGCTGAACTGCGGCATGGTCGCCGACCTGCATGCCACCACCTACGAGCTGCGCATCTCCATCCTGGAGGCCAAGGCGGCGCTGGCACGCGTCGACGTGCCGCACCGGGTGATGGAGTTGCTGGCGCACAAGATCACCTCCAACGTCCGCGAGCTGGAAGGTGCGCTGAACCGGCTGGTGGCGCACGCCAACCTGTTCGCCCGCCCGGTTACCATGGAGACCGCGCAGGAAGTTTTGCACGACATCCTGCGCGCGCATGACCGCAAGGTGACGATCGAGGAGATCCAGCGCCGCGTCGCCGAGCACTACAATATCCGCCTGAACGACATGTCCTCGCCGCGCCGGGCGCGACAGGTGGCGCGGCCGCGCCAGATCGCGATGTATCTCGCCAAGCAGCTGACCAGCCGCAGCCTGCCCGAGATCGGCCGCAAGTTCGGCAACCGCGATCACACCACCGTCATGCACGCCTGCAGCAAAGTGAGCGAACTGATGGAGCGGGATGCCGCCTTTGCCGAGGATATCGAGCTGCTCCGCCGCATGCTCGAGTCCTGAACGCGCCTACTCCGCCGGGTTCACCGACGGGCTGCTCGCGTCGCTCGGCGGGTGCATCAGCAGCACCATGGCGCTGCGCAGCCGCAGGATGCCGGCACGGATGCTGCCGTGCTCGCACATGTCCTTGCCGGCGACTTCCAGATTGGTCACCTGCTCCGGCGGATTGGTGCTGGTGACCGCAAGCTGATCGACCCGCTGCGCCAGCTGCCGGCAATAGATCAGGGTATCTGAGGTAACCTGCTCCGGTGGCTGGCCCGCATTGGACGGGAGCATGCCGGTTCCGCCATTCAGGCCGAACAGGATCACCGCAAGGGCCGAAATGCGCAGCGTCCGAACCATGCGGCCATCCTGCCGCCGGACGACTGACCTTCGCGTGGGGCCAACATGACAAGCACGTAATTCCGCCCACGGGGCACCGCCCGTCCGAAACCGCCCCGTTGCGGCCTGGGATCATGTCTGGCGCGGAATTGTCACAACAGGAACGGAATGTCGCTCACCCCGGCGCGGTTCATGACGGTTTGCCGGTCGCAATGTCAGGGCTGCATACGCGCCGTCGCCGCTATCCGGCCCCGGTGGGCCGGATAGCGGGTCCTGAAACGCTCCGGCGGGTCGCCGGAAAGGGCTTACCGCCGCCGGCGCCGCCTGACCAGGCTGAGGCCAGCAAGACCGGCGCCGAGCAGCGCCATCGAAGCAGGTTCCGGCACCTGCGAGACGAACGGCAGCGAGATGCCGAGTGCCGCCGGGGCCCCGCAGCATTCGCCGTACACGAGATCGAACGCGAACGTCCCCGATGGACCTGTGTAGGTAGCCGGCGTCGTGGTGAACGAGGTGCCGAAGGGCGCATCGATGACCAGATCGGACCCGATCAGAAGCTGCAGGCCGTCGTCATGGCCTGCCTGGAACATTTCACCATTGGTGACGGTGACGGTTCCGGTGAACTCGAAAACGGTGTTGTCGAGGTTAGCCCCGAGATTGGCCTGGCCGGTCAGCACGGTCGCCCCGCCACTGGCCAGGAAGCCGCCGAGGGTATAGGGGCTGGTGTTGCCGAAATACCCCGAGTTGAAGCACAGCGTGTCCCCGGCAAAGTTGCCCGTGCAGGCCGAGTTCGTCGGAGAAGGCACGGTGAAGGTTGCGTCGGGTGCGCCGTGGGTGAAGCCGATGACAGCGTCCGAGGCGGCGCTGTTGTTCAGGTAGGCATAGCCGAGGACGGTCGCGTTGCCGACCGTGGGTGCGGCCAGCGCAGCCATTACGGTCGCTGCCAACAGAGCCTTCTTCATCGTGTTCCCCATCTGCCTTTGCTGCCCTTACGGTCCTGTGTGGCCGCCGACTTGCTAGCGGTCGGCGGTGCTGAAAGGGGTTGTGCAGGACTCGTGCCACGACAGAAACGATAGGGTATTCACAGGGTTAGCGGCGTGACGTCAAAGGCGATGACGTGATCTGTAAAGACTGCCGACAGCCGTCCGTCAGCTCTGACGGCCGGGCATCAGCCGGTCGGAACCGATAGCGTCGCGTGCAGGCCCGGCCCGGCTTCCGCAAGTTCAAGCCTGCCGCCGTGCAGCTGCGCCACCGCCTGCACCAGCGCCAGACCCATCCCGGCACCCGGCGTGCTGCGTGCGCTCTCGCCGCGAAAGAAGCGCTCGGTGGCGCGGGTGCGATCCTCGGGCGGGATGCCGGGGCCGTGGTCGATCACCGCGATCTCGGTTTCGGACCCAACGATGCGCGCGGTGATCCGCACCGACCCCCCGGGCGGCGAGAACTTCACGGCGTTGTCGAGCAGATTGGCCACCGCCTGCTGCAACAGGTCGCGATCGCCATGCATCAGCAACCGCGGCGGCGCCTCCAGCACCAGCGTCAGGCCGCGATCCTCGGCGACCGCCTCGTACAGCTCCACCACGCCGGCCAGAACCGGCGCCAGATCGAATGTGTCGAACGCAGCGCGGCGCGATCCGGCTTCGATCTCGGCGATGCGCAGCAGGCCCTGGAACACGCCGACGATGCCATCGAGGTCGTTGGTCGCGCGCTCGATCGCGGCGCGCAGCTCGGCCTCGTTGCCGGCATGCAGCACCGCATCCTCGAGCCGTGCGCGGGCCCGGGTGATCGGCGTGCGCAGATCGTGGGCGATGGCGTTCGATACCTGGCGCACGCCGTCCATCAGGCGGGTGATGCGGTCCAGCATGTCGTTGATCGTCTCGGCCAGCTGGTCGAATTCATCGCCCCTGCCGGAGATGCGCACACGCCGGCTGAAATCGCCGCCGGCGATCGCCAGGGCGGTCGCCGAAACGTTTGCAAGCGTTCGTCGAAACAGGCCGCGCACGATATAGGCGCCGATGCTGGCCATCGCGATCACCACCAGCACCGCCCAGAGCAGCGCGGAGGTCAGCAGCGTCGAAAGCCGGGCGCGCACCTGCACGTCGCGGCCGACGAGCAGGTGAAACCCGCCCTGCAGATCGAAGCGCTGCACCTTGGCGAGCGAGCGGATGCCGGCGCGTTCCACCGGCACCTCGTACTCGGTATCGGTTTCGGTGGCGATCTTCGGCCAGGATTGCAGGTTGCCGGCGATCGGCTGCATCGAGGCGTCGGTCAGCAGATAGATGGCGTCATCGTCGACGTTCTGGCTGAGCCGGTCCTCGATGGTCTGCGCCAGCGCGCGCAGCCCACCCATCTGCCAGTGCTCGCCCAGGCTCTGCGCGTCGGCCATGATGGCGGCATCGGTCTGCCGATTGAGCAGGCCCGCGGTTTCCCACCACAGGAACAGGGCCAGCGCGCCGACGCTGATCGACAGCAGCACGGCATAGATCGCGGCGAAGCGGACGCCGGCCGAGTGCAGCAGACCCAGCCGGCGCACCTGGAAGGGCGCGGGGGGAGGGTCAGCGCCGGCCAGCACCGCACCCATCACGAGCTATCGGCGCGCAGCATGTATCCGGCATTGCGCACGGTATGGATCAGCGGCGAGGGGAACGGCTTGTCCACCTTCTGGCGCAGCCGCGAGACGTGCACGTCGATCACGTTGGTCTGCGGGTCGAAATGATAGTCCCAGACGCCCTCCAGCAGCATGGTGCGGGTGACCACCTGGCCGGCATGGCGCATCAGGTATTCCAGCAGCCGGAACTCGCGCGGCTGCAGGTCGATCTTCTGGCCGGCGCGCTTGACCTGACGCGACAGCAGATCGAGCTCCAGGTCCTCGACCATCAGCTTGGTGACCGGACCCTCGGCCTTGCCGCGGCGGAACAGTGCCTCGATCCGCGCAAGCAGCTCGGAGAAGGCGAACGGCTTGGTCAGGTAGTCGTCGCCGCCTGCGCGCAGGCCGCGCACCCGCTCGTCCACATCCGCCAGCGCCGACAGGATCAGCACCGGCACCGGGTTCTTCTGGCCGCGCAGCAGTTCCAGGATGTTCAACCCGTCGATACCGCCCGGCAGCATGCGGTCGAGGACGATCGCATCGAACGCCTCGCTGGTGGCGAGGAACAGGCCGTCGCGGCCGCTGCCGGTATGCTCCACCACATGCCCGGCTTCCTTCAGCCCGCGCACGATGAAGCCGGCTACGTCCTTGTCGTCTTCCACCACCAGGATGCGCATGCGCCCCGCTGCCCCCGTCAGAATCCCCAGCCTCAGCCGTCCGACTCGGACGGCCGGCGTCCGACCGTAACCGGAATGTCCATCTGCTGTCCGCCCCGGCGTATCGTGATCTTCACGCTGCTGCCGGGTGCGACCGCCGCCACCGCGCGGATCAGCGCGCGCGAGCTGTTCACCTTGTCGCCGTTTACCGCCACCAGCGTATCGCCGACATGCAGGCCGGCGTGGAAAGCCGGGCCGCCGCGCTCGACGCTGGCGACGGTCACTCCGGATGGCCGGCCCGACGCGGCCGGCGCTTCCTCGACGGACACGCCGAGCCAGCCGCGGTCGATGCGGCCCTTGTCGCGCAGGTCCGCGACGATGTGGGCGACCTCGTTGCTGGGTTCGGCGAAGCCGATGCCGACCGAGCCGCCGGTCGGCGAGACGATGGCGGTGTTCACGCCGACCACCTGGCCGTCCATGTTGAAGGTCGGGCCGCCGGAATTGCCAGGATTGATCGGCGCGTCGAGCTGCAGGAAGTCGTCGAACGGCCCGGCACCGATGTCGCGCCCGCGCGCCGAGACGATGCCGGCGGTGACCGATCCGCCAAGTCCGAAGGGATTGCCCGCCGCCAGGATCCAGTCGCCGACCTCCACCTTGTCCGAATCGCCCCAGGCCACGGCGGGCAGCGGCCCGGGCGCCTTGACCTTGATGACGGCAATGTCGGTCAGTTCGTCGGTGCCGATGACGGTAGCCGGCAGCTCGGTGCCGTCCGATAGCGACACGACGATGCGGTCGGCATGGCCGACCACGTGGTTGTTGGTGACGATGATGCCCGACGGGTCGATGATGAAGCCGGAACCGGCGCCCTCCAGCTGTTCCTTGCGCTTGCCCAGGCGGTTGCGGAACTCGCGCTCGAACGGTGTGCCGCGCAGCGCCGGGGGCAGCGCGTCGGCCAGGTCGTTGCCGCCGATCGTTTCAGTGACGGCGATGTTGACCACCGAGGGCAGCACCTGCTTGACCAGCGGCGAGAAGCTCGCGGGCGCGGCGCGCGCCGCTGCGTCATGCGGGATCGCGGCGCAGGACGAGGCCAGCAGCACGAGGCCGAGCAGCAGGGTCCGGACAGGCCCGCGCACGGCGAGGGCGGCTTGTGGCTGGGTCATCGAGGCACGGTCTCCTGCGGCAATCACATCAGCAGATGGCATGTTGGCCATGGTGCCACAAGAATTCAGCGGGGAAGGGCGGGGTTCTCCGGCCAGTCGTGGCGCGGATAGCGGCCGCGCATGTCGCGCCGCACCTCGGCCCAGGCGCCCTTCCAGAAACCGGCGAGGTCGGCGGTGATCGCCACCGGCCGCCGTGCTGGCGACAGCAGCGAAAGCCGCAGCGGCACGCGGCCGCCGGCGAGCCGCGGAGTCTCGGTAAGGCCGTAGAACGCTTGCGCCCGCGCCGAGGCGACCGCCACCGGGGCGGTGTAGTCGACCGCCGCCGTCCCGCCGGGCAGCACCAGCGCCTCGGGCAACTCGCGGTCGAGGCGATGAAGCAGCGGGCCGGGCACCTGGCCCCGTAGCAGGGCCGCGAGGTCGAGGCGCGCGACATCGGCGAGGCCGCCGAGCCCGTCCAGATGCGGCGCCAGCCAGCGTGCCGCTTCTGCGGCCAGGGCGTCATCGGACAGGTCGGGCCAGCCGGCGTCCGGCTCCAGCCCCGCCATCAAGGCGACGCGGGCCTGGAATTGCCGGGCCGGCGGGGTCCACGGCAGCTTCGCCGCCGCAGCCGCAAGCAGGGCGGTGGCCCCGGCGGCCGCATCGGCGGCAACGGTGCGGTCCGAGAGAACCAGCGCGCCAAGCCGCCGGCGCCGGCGCGACAGCAGCGCGCCACTGACCGGATCGAGTGTCGTTTCCACCGTCTCGGTCACGCTGGCAGCCAGCGCCGGGGGCAGGTCGTCGGGGTCCAGCGGCGCGGCGAGGCGGATACGGGCGGCCGGCTTCGCCTGCATGGCCGCCACCGCCAGCAGTTTGGCCGCGGCCAGCGGATCGACGCGCGGCAGTTCCGCGCCGCCGCCGCCGGACAGACGGAAGGCGCCCGGCTCGCCGCGCCGCTGGGCGATGCGGTCGGGAAAGGCGGCGGCGATCAGCCGCCCGGGGTCGCCGGCGGCGGCGGTGCCGGCCGCCAGATGCAGGCGGTTGCGGTATTGGCCGGCGGTGCGACGGATGCGGGCGAGCGCGCCGCGATCGGCGCGCGGGTCCGGCTCGCGCGCGCGCAGGGCGGCAAGGCGCGGGCCGATATCGGCCGGGGCGTCGGATGCACGCCACGGGTCGCGTTCCTCCAGCAGGGCGGCGATGTCGGCAGCGAGCGCCCGCTCGGCGTCGGTGCTGGCGGCCAGCATCATCGCGGCGAGGCGCGGATGGCCGCCCAGGGCGAGCATCCGCCGTCCCGTCTGGGTTATGCGCCCGGTGCCGTCCAACGCGCCCAGTCCGGCCAGCAGCGCAACACCGGCGGCCCAGGCGCCGGCGGGTGGCGGGTCGAGCAGCCGCAGATCGGCAGGTGCCGTCCCCCAGCCGGCGCAATCCAGCACCATGGCGGCGAGTTCGGATTCGAGGATTTCCGGCCGGTCGAAGGCAGCCAGTCCGCGATGCATCGCAGCGGTCCACAGGCGGATCGCGACACCCGGCGCTTCCCGCCCGGCCCGGCCGGCGCGCTGGTCGGCGGCGGCGCGGCTGACCCGCATCGTGGCAAGCCGGGTCAGGCCGCTGGCGGCGTCCAGCCGCGGCGCGCGGCGCCAGCCGCCGTCGATCACCACGCGCACGCCTGGAACGGTCAGCGAAGTCTCGGCAATCGCGCTGGCCAGCACCACCCGCCGCCCGACCGCCGGCGTCAGCGCGCGGTCCTGCTCGGCGGGCGGCAGGTCGCCATGCAGCGGCAGCACCAGCGCGCCGCAGCCGGCCAGCAGCGCCTCGGTGCGGCGGATCTCGGCCATGCCGGGCAGGAAGGCCAGGATGTCGCCCTGCCGGCCGGCAAGGGCGGCGCGCACCGCCTCGGCCATCGTCGCCGGCAGATCGCGGGGTGCTGCAATGTCGCGCGCCGCATGGCGGATCTCGACCGGGAACATGCGGCCCGCGCTCTCGATGACGTCGGCATCCATCAGGCCGGCGAGCCGGGCGCCGTCGGCGGTGGCCGACATTGCAAGCAGGCGCAACTCAGGCCGCAATTCGCGCTGCAGGTCGAGGCAGAACGCGAGCGCAAGATCGCTGTCCAGAGTGCGCTCGTGCACCTCGTCGATGATCACCGCGGCGACGCCGTCCAGCACCGGGTCCGCCTGCAGGCGGCGCATCAGGATGCCCTCGGTCAGCACCTCGATCCGCGTGGCGGCCGAGACGATGGTGTCGAGCCGGGTGCGCACGCCGATCAGGCCGCCGACCGCTTCGCCGCACAGCCCAGCCATCCGGGCGGCGGCGGCGCGGGCGGCGAGCCGCCGCGGCTCGAGCAGCAGGATGCGCCCGGCGCCACGCCAGCCGGCGTCGAGCAGCGCGAGTGGTGCGCATGTCGTCTTGCCGGCGCCGGGTGGTGCGACCAGCACGGCGTTGCGTCCCACGTCGAGAGACGCGCGCAGGGCCGGCAGCGCGTCGGCGACCGGCAGATCCAACGCATCGGCGGCGAAAAGCATAAAATGCCGTAACATGTCGCGACCGCGGCCGCGAGTACTGGCCGCGGCCCCGGGGCTGCGCCATATTTCGCCTGCCCGTCCCGTCGTGAGGCGAATGTTGCGCCGTCCGCCCTTGCTTGCCGCCCTTCTGTTCCTGGTGCTGCTCGCCGCCATGCGGCCTGCCGATGCACTGGAAAGTGATGCCGTGCGCACCGCGCGCGCGACGGCGACACTGGTAACCGACACCGACGCGGCTCCGGCCGGGGGACAGTTCCGGGTGGCGCTCCGGCTGCGCCTTGCACCCGGCTGGCACACCTATTGGCGCAATCCGGGTGACGCGGGCGCCGCCCCGACGCTGGACCTGACCCTGCCCGCCGGCGCCAAGGCCGGCCCGATCGTCTGGCCGACGCCGCGCCGGATGACCGAGGGCGGCCTTACCACTTACGCGTACACCGATCAGGTGCTGCTGCCCGAAACCGTAACGCTGGGCCACCAGGGCGGCTCGACCAGCATCGTGGCGCACGCCGAGTGGCTGGTGTGCAAGGACATCTGCGTGCCCGAGCAGGGCGATTTCCACCTGACCCTGCCGGCCGGGCCGATCGCACCGTCGGCTCAGGCGCCGCTGTTCGCCGCTACCGACCGACTGACACCGCGGGTCTCCCCCTGGGAGGAGCGGATCGCACCGGACGGCACGCTGTGGGTCGGCGGGGTCGAACTCAGCCCGGCGACGGTCACTGATGCCTGGTTCATTCCGGACCAGCCCGGCGTCATACGCGACGACGCGGCCCAGCCGCTGTCCGTCCGGCAGGGCGGCTTTACATTGGAGCTCCAGCCCGGGAAGGGCTTCCAGGCGAATGCCGGGCTGTCGGGCGTGCTGTCCGTGCGCGACCGGGCCGGCATGCAGACCGACGTGCAGGTGCACGCCACGCCCGGGCTGCCGCCCGCATCGCCGTCGCTGCCGCTGCTGCAGATGCTGGGTCTGGCGTTGCTGGGCGGGCTGATCCTGAACCTGATGCCCTGCGTGTTCCCGGTGCTCGCAATGAAGGCCGTGGCGCTGGCCGGCGGTGCGGCCAAACAACGCGCGCGGGCGCATGCAATGAGCTATGCCGGCGGCGTCCTGCTGGCCTTTGCCGTATTGGGCGGCATCCTGCTGGGTGCGCGTGCGGCCGGTTCGGCCGCGGGCTGGGGTTTTCAGTTCCAGTCACCGGTGTTCGTCGCCGCGATGACCTGGCTGCTGTTCGGTGTCGGTCTGAACCTGTCGGGCGTGTTCCGCGTCGGCGACGGGCTGGCCGGAGCCGGGCAGGGGCTGGCAAGCAGCGAGGGACACGCCGGCAGCTTCTTCACCGGGCTGCTGGCTGTGCTGGTGGCAACGCCGTGCACGGCTCCTTTCATGGGGGCCGCGATTGCCGGCGCGCTGGCCGCGCCGCCGGCAATTACCATCGCGGTGTTCCTGGCGATGGGCGTGGGCCTGGCGGCACCCTATGTCCTGCTGGCGATGCTGCCCGGCCTGGCGCGGCGGATGCCCCGGCCCGGACCGTGGATGGAGGTGCTGCGCCAGATCCTGGCCTTCCCGATGTATGCGGCGGCGGCGTGGCTGCTGTGGGTCGTGGCGCAGGAAGCCGGATCGGCCGGCGTGCTTGCGACCGCGGCCGGGCTTGTGTTGCTCGGCTTCGCCGCCTGGGCGCTGGGGGCTGCGCAGGCCTCGGCGATGCGCGGGCGGCACCGTGCCGGACGGTTGGCCTTTCATGCCTCGGCGCTGGTCGCCACGCTGGCGGCGGTCGGCCTGCTGGCTGGGATCGGCCTGGCCCCGGGCGTAGCCGGTGGGCCGCCGTTGCAGGCGATCGGGGCCGAGGCCTCGGCGCCGCTGCCCTTCACCCCCGCCAGGCTCGCCGCCCTGCGTGCAGAAGGACGGCCGGTTTTCGTGAACATGACCGCCGCATGGTGCGTGACCTGTTTGCTCAACGAGCGCGTGGCGATCGCCACCCGGCCGGTGCAGTCGGCCTTCGCGGCGCATGACGTCGCCTATCTCAAGGGCGATTGGACGCGGCAGGACCCGGCGATCACCGATTTCCTGCGCGATCACGGCCGCGACGGGGTGCCGCTGTACGTCTATTATCCGCCGGGAGGTGCGGCCCCCGTGGTGCTGCCACAGATCCTGACCGAGGGTGAGGTGCTGGAGCGGATCGACCGGGGTTAGCCCCGGCGGCCTGCATGCAGCGCAGATCGCCCGTGCGCGCCGTTTTCACGGTGCGGGAAACTGCGCTATAGACGCTGCATGACAGCCCCTTTGCGTCACACGCTGCGCCTGCTGGCGCTGGCCGTCGTGTTCATGGTGCTCGGTGCTCCGGTGTGCTGGGCGCAGCTCGGCGTCGCATCGCCCCTGTCCGGCGGCGGCGTCGGCCCGATGCCCGATCTGAAGGGCGGCGAGCAGCAGGTTCCTGGGCAGGCGCCTGCGCGTGCGCTGCCGCCCGCCCTGCCGGGGACGAAGTCCAACCCCGACACGGTTGCACCGGCGACCAAACTGCCGTCGGAGATGAACCCGACCGACGCCCTGTTCGACGCGATCAATCGCGGCGATGTGGCGGCGGCGCGCGACGCGCTCAACCGCGGTGCCGACCTTGATGGCCACAACGTGCTGGGCATGACCCCGATCGAGCTGTCCATCGACCTGTCGCGCAACGACATTTCCTTTCTGCTTCTGTCGGAAGGCGCCGCCGATGCCGGCGGCGGCAACGGTGGCGGCGCGCCGCTCAAGGGCGCCAAGGGCAAGGTGACGGTCGGCACGATCCGGGATGTTCACCTCAAGTCCGCCCCCGCTTCCAGGGTGACACCGCCGCCGCCGCCGCGTGTCGCCAAGCTGTTCAGCGGGGACGGCGGTACGCCGGTGCCGCAGGCCGGCTTCCTCGGCTTCGACAGCGCCAGCCGGAACTGATCCCGCCTCCCGCCCCCGTCAGGAGTTTCGCGCCGCATGCCGATCGTCAATCGGATCGCCGACTTTGCCGATGAACTGACCGAATGGCGGCGCGACATCCACGCGCATCCCGAACTCGGCCTGCAGGAGCACCGCACCAGCGCCCTGGTCGCGGACAAGCTGGCGTCCTGGGGCATTGAGGTGACCCGCGGCCTGGCCGGCACCGGCGTGGTGGGCACGCTGCGCTGCGGCAAGGGCGCCCGCAGCATTGGCCTGCGCGCCGACATGGATGCTCTGGAGATGACCGAGGCGAACGACTTCGCGCACCGCTCGGTCAATCCCGGCGCGATGCACGCGTGCGGCCATGACGGCCACACGACGATGCTGCTCGGCGCCGCGAAATACCTTGCTGAGACGCGCAATTTCGACGGCACCGTGCATTTCATCTTCCAGCCTGCCGAGGAAGGCCTCGGCGGTGGTCGCATGATGGTCGAGGAAGGCCTGTTCGACCGCTTCCCCTGCGACGCCGTCTATGGCGCGCATAACGACACCAACCTTCCGGTCGGCACGATCGTGGCGGTGGCCGGCTCGGTGAGCGCGGCATCGGACCGCTTCTGGATCCGCATCCACGGCCGCGGCGGCCACGCGGCGCGGCCGCACCGCACGATCGACCCCGTGGTGGTGGGCAGCCATGTCGTGCTGGCGCTGCAATCGGTGGTGGCGCGGCGTGTCGATCCGCAGGAAGCGGCGGTGCTGTCGATCACCCAGTTCCATGCCGGCAGCACCGGCAACGTAATTGCCGAGGAGGCCGTGCTGAACGGCACCGTGCGTACTCTGCGCCCCGAGGTGCAGGACGAGGTGCAGGCGCTGCTGACCGACATCGCGGTGGCGACGGCGGCAGCGCATGGTGCCGAAGCGGTGGTGGAGTACGGCCGCGGCTATCCGCCGGTGGTCAACGCCGCCGCACCGACCGAGCGGGCCGCCCTGGCCGCCGCCCGCGTGATGGGCGAGGACAAGGTGATCCGGCAGCGCCGCCCGGGCATGGGCGGCGAGGATTTCAGCTTCATGGCGTTGCGCGTGCCGGGCTGCTTCGTGCGCATCGGCCAGGCCGAGGGCGACCAGGGCAGCACGCCGGTGCACAACCCGCGCTACGACTTCAACGACGCGATCCTGCCGATCGGCGCCTCGTTCTGGTCGACTCTGGTCGAGCAGGAACTGCCGCGCGGCTGAGCCGTCACGCGGCCGCATCCGATGCAAGATGCGGTCAACGCCTTTCTGCTGGGCTTTCCTGCCCTCTTCTCGATCGTCAATCCGCTCAGCGGCGGCCTGATTTTCCGCGCCGTCATCGGCGGACGCAGCGACGCCGAGTATGCGAGCCTGTCGCTGCGGGTGGCGATCTACGCGTTCTTCGTGATGATGATCTCGCTGTGGGCCGGCTCGTTCGTCCTGGCATTCTTCGGCGTCACGCTGCCCGCCCTTAGGGTGGCCGGCGGCATGGTGGTGGCGTTGAGCGCGTGGGACCGGCTGACCGCGCCCGAAAAACGCAAGGAACAGAAGGAGGCGCAGGCCGCACCGGCCGGGCAGGGCGAGGATATCGCGTTCTTCCCACTCACGCTGCCGTTCACCACCGGCCCAGGCACCATTGCGGTGGCGATCGCGCTGGGCGCCGGGCGGCCACATTTCATCAACGGTCTGGTGCCGTTCTGCATCGGCATGAGCTTGGCGGCCCTGGCCGTCGCAGTGACGGTCTGGGTGATCTACCGCTACGCCGAGCGGCTGGCCCACCCGCTCGGGGACGCCGGCACGCTGATCCTCACGCGGGTCCTGTCCTTTCTGCTGCTGTGCGTCGGGGTGCAGATCCTGATTAACGGCGTGACCGACGTGCTGCGCCCGCTGCTCCCGGCGCGATGGTGAGCGGCGCGCGGTGTGCGGCGTGGTCCTGCGCCCCGCGCCGCTGCATGGCCGTCGTCAGACCGTGACGGTCTTCAGCCAGAAGTCATGCAGGTTGCAGGTGCTGGTGACAGTGACCGCGCCCTTGTAGCCTTCCGGCAGCTTGTGGGTCGAGGTCGGCTGATCCTTCCAGGTGAAGGTCTTGCGGTCGAGGTCGGTGCCGTCTGCCAGCGGGCGACGCGGCATTCAGTGAAACACCCGGCCGGCGTCGATCACGATGGTCTGGCCGGTCATGGTTTCGGTGCGGCACATCGTCACCACCATGTCGGCGCAGTCGTCCTTGTCGGCGGCCTTCTTCAGCAGCGCGCCGGCGGCCGACCGCTCGACCTGCTCGGGGCGAAGATTGGCGGTCGCGCGCGTGCCCTCCAGCAGCCCCGGCGCGACGCAGTTCACCAGCGTCTCGGGGGCCAGGGCCACCGCCATGCAGCGCGTCAGGTGGATCAGCCCGGCCTTCGACACCGCATAGGCGATCGACGAGCCGGTCGGCCGCAGCCCGGCGACCGAGGCGATGTTGACGATGCGGCCGCGACCCTGCGCCTTCATCACCGGCGCCACCGCCTTGGTCAGCCGCATCGGCCCGGTCAGGTTCACCGCCATGATCTTGTCCCATACCTCCTGCGTCAGGCTGTCGAGATCGGTGAAGGGGATGGCCTTGTTGTAGGCGGCGTCGTTGACCAGGATGTCCAGCCGGCCGAAGCGCGCGGTCACGTCGCCGACCAGCGCGTCCACGGCGGCGGCATCGGTGATGTCGCAGGCGAAGGCGGCGGCGTTGATCTGGTAGCGCGAGGCGAGGTCGCGGGCGACGCCCTCGGCCTGGTCGCGGCTCTGCGCGTACATCACGGCGATATGCGCGCCCTCCTTGGCCAGCGCGTGGCAGATGCGCTGCCCGAGGCCGCCATTGCCGCCAGTCACCAGTGCGACCGCACCCTTGAGGTCCACGCGCTTCCTCCCGCTTGCGGGGCACCGTTGCGGCGGCGCCATCCCGGCCTGCCGATCAGTCTGTTACCTTACGGGCAGCACAACAAGTCAGCCAGCAAAGGACGGAGGAGCCGATGGCGACCTATACCGCGGATGTGGAATGGACGCTGCGGCCCGGCGAGGATTTCGCCAATGGGCGCTACAGCCGCGGCCACACGGTGCGCTTCGACGGCGGTATCGCAGTCCCGGCCTCGGCGTCCGCGCATGTCGTGGGCAAATGGGCGGTCGAGGCGGCGGTCGATCCCGAGGAGATGCTGGTGGCCGCGCTGTCGAACTGCCACATGCTGTCGTTCCTGCACATCGCCCGGCTGGCCGGCTTTGTGGCGGCGGCGTATCGCGATCACGCCGAGGGCGTGATGGAGACGATCGCACCGGGCAGGCAGGCGATCACCAAGGTGATGCTGCACCCGCGGATCGACTGGACCGGCACCGCGCCGGACGCAGCCAGGCTGGCAGACATGCACCACGAGGCGCATGAGGTCTGCTTCATCGCCAATTCCGTTAAGACCGAGGTGACGGTGGCATAGGCCGTGCCGGCGGGATGATCGGGCGAATGCCCTCGTTCCGCCCTCTCCCGCGAGCACGACGGGAGGGGGTTGTCTCAAGCGAGCAGGGCAGCTGTCAGCCCACCCGGTTGTCGACGAGATCGGTGACGACAGCGGGATCGGCCAGGGTGGAGGTGTCGCCGAGGCTGTCGGTTCTCGTTGGCGGCGATCTTGCGCAGGATGCGGCGCATGATCTTGCCGCTGCGGGTCTTCGGCAGGCCGGGCGCCCATTGGATCGCGTCCGGGCGAGGCGATCGGGCCGATCTCCTGGCGCACCCAGGCGACCAGTTCCTTGCGCAGCGCCTCGGTCGGCTCCTCGCCGGTCTTCAGCGTGACATAGGCGTAGATGCCCTGGCCCTTGAGGTCGTGCGGGAAGCCGACCACCGCGGCCTCGGCGACTTTCGGGATGGGCGACCAGCGCGCTCTCGACCTCGGCGGTGCCCATGCGGTGGCCGGAGACGTTGATCACGTCGTCGACGCGGCCGGTGATCCAGTAATAGCCGTCCTCGTCGCGCCGCGCGCCGTCGCCGGTGAAATAGAGGCCGGGGAAGGTGCGAGAAATAGGTCTGCACGAAGCGCGTCGTGGTCGCCGAACACGGTGCGCATCATGCCGGGCCAGCTATCGCGCGATGCACAGATTGCCCTCGCGCCGGCCCCTCCACGGCGCTTGCCGTCGCCGTCGACGAGCAGCGGCTTCGACGCCGGGCAGCGGCAGCGTGGCCGAGCCCGGCTTGAGCGCGGTCGCCCCGGGCAGCGGGCTGATCAGGATGCCGCCGGTCTCGGTCTGCCACCAGGTGTCGACGATCGGGCAGCGCTGCTCGCCGACGACGCGGTAATACCACAGCCAGGCTTCCGGATTGATCGGCTCGCCGACGCTGCCGAGGATGCGCAGGCGAGCGCGCGGCTGGTGCTTCTGCACCGGCGCCTCGCCTTCGCGCATCAGCGCGCGGATCGCGGTGGGCGCGGTGTAGAAGATGTTGACCTGGTGCTTGTCGACCACCTGCCAGAAGCGCGAGGCGTCGGGGTAGTTCGGGATGCCCTCGAACATCAGCGTGGTGGCGCCGTTCGCGAGCGGGCCATAGACGATGTAGGTGTGGCCGGTCACCCAGCCGACATCGGCGGTGCACCAGTAGATCTCGCCCGGCTGGTAGTCGAACACCAGTTCATGCGTGAAGCTCGCCCACACCATGTAGCCGCCGGTGGTGTGCAGCACGCCCTTCGGCTTGCCGGTGCTGCCGGAGGTGTAGAGGATGAACAGCGGGTCCTCGGCGCGCCATCTGCTCGGGCGGGCAGTCGGGCGAGGCGGCGGCGACCAGCGCGGCATAAGGCTGTGTCGCGCCCGGCCTGCATCGGCACGTCCGCGCCGGTGACGGCGACGACGATGACATTCTTGACGGTCGGGGCAGGATGCCAGCGCCGCGTCGGCATTGGTCTTGAGCGCCACGCGGCGGCCGCCGCGGCGGCCCTCGTCGGCGGTGATCAGCAGATTGGACCCGCAATCCTGGATGCGGTTGGCCAGGCTGTCGGGGGAGAACCCGCCGAACACCACCGAATGGATCGCGCCGATGCGCGCGCAGGCGAGCATCGCGACCGCCGCTTCCGGCACCATCGGCAGGTAGATCGTCACCCGGTCGCCCTTGTGCGACGCCCAGCGGCTTCAGCACGTTCGCCAGCCGGCAGACCTGCGTGCATGCAGCTCGCGATAGGTGATCGTCTCGCTGCTGCTCGGGTCGTCGCCCTCCCAGATGATCGCCACCTGGTCGGCGCGCGCTCGCCAGATGCCGGTCGAGGCAGGTGGCCGAAGCATTCAGCACGCCGTCCTCGAACCAGCGGATCGAGACGTCGCCGGTGAAGCTGGTGTTCTTGATCTTCGTCGGCTGCCTTGCATCCAGTCGATGCGCTTCGCCTCGTTCGGCCCAGAACGCGTCGGGGTCGCGTGCCGCCTGGTCGGCCATCGCCTGGTATTTCGCGGCGCCGACATGGGCGTGCGCCGCGATCTGATGGCTTCACTGGAAACGTATGTGCTGCCAGTGTTTGTGCGGCATCGCTGTTGTCCGGCATCGGCGTTCCCCTTGGTTCTTTGGCCTAAAGCCCGGCATCCTCCGGCACCAGCACGGCGCCGTCCTTCAATTCCACGGCAACCGGTTCCAGCCGGTCGCCGAAGCAGGGCCCGCGCAGGCAGGTCCCGTCGGCGATGGCGAACTCGGCGCCGTGCGTGGCGCAGACGATACGGCTGCCGTCGGCCGATAGGAAGCGATCCGGCGCCCAATCCAATGGCACGCCCAGATGGGGGCAGGAATTGACATAGATCACGATCGCAGCGCCGCGGCGGATGGCGAACAGCCCGGTGAAGCCGCCCGGCGGGGGTGGGAAGCCGCGGGCGCCCCCGTCCGGGATGTCCTCCACCCGGCACAGCAGTCGCTGTCGTGGCGGGATCAGCCCTTCCATCCGCCCATCCGGCAGATCTGCTTCCAATGCTCGGGCGCGATCGGCATGACCGACAGGCGCGACTGGCGCACCAGCGCGATATCGGCCAGCGCCGGCGTCGGCCTTGATCGTGGCAAGCTGACGGGCCTGGGCATCGGCCCGACCGCCTGCATGTCCACGCAGGACCCAGTCGCCCTTCTCGGCGGTGGGATCGGGATAGGCTTCGCGCGCGACCTCGCACCACGCCGACGATCTCCTTGCCGATGTTGGAGTGGTAGAAGAACGCGAGGTCGCCCCGCTTCATGGCCCGAAGGTTGTTGCGCGCCATGAAGTTGCGCACGCCGGTCCACGGCTCGATCCCATTGGCGACCTGCTGGTCCCAGCTGAACGCATCGGGCTCGGACTTCACCAGCCAGGTAGCGGGCATGCGACGGTCCTTCAAAGAATTCCCGCGTATTGTAGGTCGGATGGACACGGTGTCATCCGCCCGCCGATGACCGGCGGATGACAGGATGCTCATGCGCCCTACATCCACCGGGCCTTCAAAGGCTGAAAGGCTTGGTCTAGGGTCGGGTCGTGGAAGCCAGCACCGCCGACGTCGCGCCGCCGCGAAGCCCAAAAAGCGCGGGAGGGCGCAATCTGCACCGGTTCGCCAATCCCGGGCGCTTCCTGCGCATCTCGGGCGCGGTGCTGCCGTGGCTGGCGGTCAGCGGCCTGATCATCACCACCGTCGGCCTGGTCTGGGGCCTGTTCTTCGCGCCGGCCGACTGGCAGCAGGGCGACGCGGTGCGGATCATGTACATCCACGTGCCGGCCGCCTGGCTGGCCTCGCTGGCTATCTGGCGCTGGCGATCTGCGTCGCTGCTGTCGCTGGTCTGGCGGCATCCGCTGGCGGACCTCGCGGCGGTGGAGATCGGGCCGGTCGGCGCCGCCTTCACCGCGGTGTGCCTGGCAACCGGCAGCCTGTGGGGCAAGCCGATGTGGGGCGCGTGGTGGGTATGGGACGCGCGCCTGACCTCGGTGCTGGTGCTGTTCTTCCTCTATCTCGGGCATATCGCGCTGGTGCGGGCGTTCGACGATCCGCAGCGCGGCTACCGCGCCGGCGCGATCCTGGCACTCGTCGGCGTGGTCAACCTGCCGATCATCAAGTTCAGCGTCAACTGGTGGAACACGCTGCATCAGCCGGACACGATCACGCTGACCGGCGCGCCGACGATGTATATCGGCATGCTGTGGCCGCTGTTGATCTCGGCCCTCGGCTTCACGCTGGGTTTCGCCGCCATCGTGCTGGCCCGGACCCGCGCGGCGGTGATGGAACGGCGCATCCGCGCCCTGCTGCTGGCGCGCACCGCGACCGAAGGCACCGAACCGGCGGATGCCGCCGAGATCCCGTCCGAGGGGATCCCGGCGTGAGAGACCTGTTCGCGATGAATCACCTCCCCTTCATCCTGGCGGCATACGCGATCGGCATCCTGGTACCGGGCTTCTTCGCGGTGACTGCCTGGATGCGGATGGCCAGGGCGAAGCGAAGGCTGGCGGCGATCGATCCGCGCGCGCAGCGTCGTCGGTTGCGCGGGGCGAACCCGGCATGATGACACGCAAGCGCCGGCGCTTGATGATCGTCCTGCTGTGCGGGCTCGGGCTCGGCAGCGCGACCGCGCTGGCGCTGACGGCGTTCCAGCGACAACTCGTGTTCTTCCTCACGCCGCGCGACGCTGGCCAAGCACGAGCCCGCGCTCGGGCCAGACTTTCCGCCTGGGCGGGCTGGTGCAGCAGGGCAGCCTGCACCGGGTCGTGGCCGGCGGCATCCTTCCGCCCGGTTCCGCGTCACCGACGGCACTGCCAGCGTGGAGGTCACCTACACCGGGATCCTGCCCGACCTGTTCCGCGAGGGCAGGGCATGGTGGCGCTGGGCACGATGGAGCCCGACGGCACGTTCCGGCGCCAGCGAGGTGCTGGCCAAGCACGACGAGACCTACATGCCGAAGGACGTGGGCAGGCGCTGAAGGCGTCCGGCCACTGGAACCCTTCGTCAGGGCCGCCGCCGCCGGCGGCGACCTGGAACACGTTGGTGCCGAAGACCCCGGCGCAGGAGGGCGGATGATCCCCGAACTCGGCCATTTCGCGCTGGCGCATGGCGGTCGCGCTGGCGGTGGCGCAGGCGGTGCTGCCGTTATGGGGCGCGCACGCCGCGCGACGCGCGGCTGATGGCCGCGGCGCCGGCGCTGGCGATCGGCCAGTTGCTGGCGCTCGGGACGTCCTTCGCTGTGCCTGGTCTGGCAGCGCCGTGACCGACGACTTCACCGTGCTGAACGTCGCCGAGAACTCCAACTCGCCTGAAGCCGCTGCTGTACAAGATCACCGGGACCTGGGGCGACCACGAGGGCTCCATCCTGCTGTGGTGCCTGATCCTGGCGCTGTGCGGCGGGGCGGTGGCGATGTTCGGCGCGCAATCTGCCATCGGCCCTGCGCGCCCGGGTGATCGGCGTGCTGGGTGCCACGTCCTGCGGGCTTCCTGCTGTTCACGCTCACCGACGTCCAACCCGTTCATCCGGGTCTTGCCGCCGCCGCTGGACGGGCAGGACATGAACCCGCTGCTGCAGGACCCCGGCCTCGCGTTCCATCCGCCGGTGCTCTACGCGGGCTATGTCGGCTTCGCGATCCCCTTCGCCTTCGCCGTCGCCGCGTTGCTGGAGGGCCGGGTCGATGCCGCCTGGGGACGCTGGGTGCGGCCCTGGGCGCTCGGCGTCCTGGTGCTTGCTGACCGGCGGCATCGCGCTGGGCTCGTGGTGGGCCTATTACGAACTCGGCTGGGGCGGCTTCTGGTTCTGGGACCCGGTGGAGAACGCCTCCCTGCTGCCCTGGCTGACCGGCACGGCATTGCTCCACTCGGCGATCGTGGTGGAGAAGCGCGAGGCGCTGAAGACCTGGACGATCCTGCTGGCGATCAGCGACGTTCTCGCTCAGCCTGTCGGGGACCTTCCTGGTGCGCTCGGGCATCCTCAACTCGGTGCACAGCTTCGCGACCGACCGACCCGCGGCGTGTTCATCCTGGGCCTGCTTGCCATCGTCATCGGCGGCTCCCTGCTGCTGTTCGCCTTCCGCGCGCCGACGCTGGGTGCGACCGGGGTTTTCGCACCGGTCTCGCGCGAGGGCGCGCTGGTGCTGAACAACGTCCTGCTGTGCTCGATCTGCGCGGTGGTGTTCACCGGCACGACCTATCCGCTGTTCGCCGAGCTGTTCGGCGCTAAGCTTTCGGTGGGGCCGCCGTATTTCGACCCGACGGTGTTTCCGCTCTGCGTGCCGCTGTTCGCGGCGATGGCGATCGGACCGGTGATGGCATGGAAGCGCGCGTCGCTGTGGCCGGCGGTGCAGAAGCTGTGGTGGGCGGCGCTGATCGCCGCGGCGGTCGGTGTCGTGTCGGTGTTGGGACTGGGGCATGGCGCCGCGGCCCTGGCGTTTGCCGGGTCGGCCTGGCTGATCACCGGAAGCCTGGCCGAGTTGGTGGAACGCTGCCGGCTGTTCCGCATCCCGTTTCGCCAGGCGATGGCGCGGCTGGCGGGGATGCCGCTGGCCGTCTGGGGCTCGGCTATCGCGCATGCCGGGATGGGCGTGACGGTGGCCGGGATCGCCGGCATGTCGCTGGCGATGGGCACGATCGTCGCGGTCAAGCCCGGCCAGGTGACGCATTTCGCCGGCTACGATTGGACCCTCCAGGACATCCACGACGCCGCCGGATCGAACTACAACGCCCGCGTCGCCGATCTGCTGGTGCAGCGCGATGGCCACACCGTCGCACTGATGCATCCCGCGCGGCGCACCTTCACCACGCAGCAAGATGACGACGACCGATACCGCGATCGAGACCGACGGTTTCCGCGACCTCTACGCCGTTCTGGGCGAGGAGCATGACGGCGTGGCGGTGCTGCGCCTGCATGACAATTTCCTGGCGCCCTGGATCTGGTTCGGCGCGCTGATCATGGCATTCGGGGGCGGCCTGTCGCTGGCTGACCGGCGGCTGCGCATCGGCGCGCCGTCGCGCAAGCGCGCCGCCGCCGCCGCGGCGCGGGCCTGACCCGCCGGCGATGTCCATGCCCGTAGCCTCCCCCGGACGCCGCCTGTTGCTGCTCGCACCTTTGGGCGTGGCAGCGTTGGGCGGGGCGGCGTTCCTGACGCTGCTCGGCCGGATGAAACAGGGCACCTACGACCCGCACGCGCTGCCCAGCATGCTGATCGGCAAGCCGTGCCGACCTTCGACCTGCCGGGCGCCGGATCGCTGCAGGGCTTGTCCAGCGCCGAGGTGCTGGCGGCCGGCAAGCCGGTGCTGGTGAATTTCTTCGCGTCCTGGTGCATCCCCTGCGTCGAGGAGGCCGGGGAACTGATGGCCCTGAAGCAGCAGGGCGTGCCGATCTACGGCATCGCCTACAAGGACAAGCCCGACGCCACCGAAGGCTTCCTGAGCCAGAACGGCAATCCGTATGTTCGCGTTGGCCTCGATCTGCCCGGTCGAGTCGCGATCAACTTCGGCCTTTACGGCGTGCCCGAGACCTATGTCGTGGATGCCGGGGGTATCGTGCGGCTGCGCTGGGCCGGCGCCCTGACCGATACGGTGGCGCAGCGGACCGTGCTGCCGCTGCTGCGGGGCACGTCGTGATCGGTCGGGTGCTGCTGTTGCTGCTGCTGCTGACCGGCCCTGCGCTGGCAGTGAGCAGCCCGGCCGAGATGCTGCCCAACCGGGCGGAGGAATTGCGGGCCGAGGCGATCGGCCACCAATTGCGCTGCCTGGTCTGCCAGAACGAGAGCATCGAGGATTCGGACGCCGATCTGGCGCGCGATCTGCGCCACATCATCCGCGTGCGCGTGCAGGCCGGCGATACCGACCAGCAGGTGATCAACTGGATGGTGGCGCGCTACGGCGACTTCGTGCGCCTCAAGCCGCCGTTCGATCCGGAGACCTGGCTGCTATGGTTCGCGCCGGTGCTGGCGCTGGCGGTGGGTGCGACCGTGGTTGTGGTGTCGCGCCGGCGCGTCGTTCCACCGCCGCCGCCGCTGTCCGGCGACGAGCAGCGCCGGCTGGCCAGGCTGATCCAGCCGTGAGGGCGCGGCGGTGACATGTCGGCGGTGATCGGTACAAAATGATCTGGCTGTTGCTGGCTCTGCTCGCCGTGGCGGCAATGATGCCGCTCGCGGTCTCCGCCTGCCTGACAGCGCGGGCGCGTGGCCGGCGAGAGGCGGCGCTGGCGCTGCACCGCGCGCAACTGGCGGAGTTGGACCGCGATCTGGCGGACGGGCAGATCGGCGCGGCCGAGCATGCCAACGCGGTACTGGAAGTGCAGCGTCGGTTGCTGGCTGTTGCCGAAGCGCAGGAGGACACGCCGGCGAGTGCCGCCACGGCACCGCTGCTGACTGCGCTGATCGCCGTGCCGGCAGCGGGATTCGCGCTCTACATGGCCGGCGGCTCGCCCGACCTCCCCAGCATCACGCATTCGCAGGTGGTCGCCGAACAGCGGGCGCAGGCGCAGCAGGACGATGCGCTGATCGCCAAGCTGCGCGCCGGACTGGCCACGATGGATCCCAAGAGCGACACCACGCGGGAAGGCTACGTGCTGCTGGGCAATGCTGAGGCGAGCCGCGGCAACATGCCGGCGGCGGCGCAGGCTTGGCAGACGGCCTTGGATGCGCGGTTCGACCCGACGCTGGCGGTGGAGACCGCCGAGGCGATGACCGAGGCGGCGGGTCATGTCACGGACGAATCGGCCGCGCTGTTCCGCCGCGCTCTCGCCGCGGCACCGCCGAATGCGCCATGGCGTCCGATGGCGGAGAAGCGGATAGCCGAGGCGAAGTAATCGGCTATCCTGCGCTGCAGCAAATCGCAGGAGGCGCAGGATGTCCGTGGTTCCGGTGATCGATGTCCGCGGCCTTTCGGGCGATGCGGCCGCCCGGCACGACGCGGCGGCGCGCATCGGCGCCGCCTGCGAGGATATCGGCTTTCTGTGCATCACCGGGCACGGTGTGCCCGCAGCGCTGATCGCCCGGGTGCGCGCCGCCGCGCTCGCGTTCTTCGATTTGCCGGAGGCGGAAAAGCTGCGGATCGAACGCCGGCCGCCGTCCTATCGCGGCTACATTCCGCTGGCCAGTGAAGGCCTCGCCCGCAGCCTGGGCCGCAGCGGAGCCGCGGCGGACCTCAAGGAAGCCTTCAGCATGGGCCCGGTGGACGTGCCGGGATGACCCTTACCATACGGCGCCGGCGGCTGTGCCGCACTTCGCGCCGAACGTCTGGCCGATGCAGCCGGTCGATTTCCGGCCGGCTTTCGAAGCCTATTACCATGCGCTCTCGGGTCTCGCGGACCGCCTGCTGGGCGGCTTTGCGCTGGCGCTGGGGCTGGATCAGGCCTGGTTCGCCGACAAGGTGGATCGCCACATCAGCAACGTTCGGGCGCTGCATTACCCGGCGCAGCCCGAGGCGATCGCACCAGGGCAGCTGCGTGCCGGCGAGCACACGGATTACGGCTCCCTGACCATCCTGTTGACCGAAGCTGCGGCAGGCGGCCTGGAGGTGCGCAACAGGCGCGGCGAATGGGAATCCCTGCCGCACGTGTCCGACGCCTTCGTGGTCAACATCGGCGACCTGATGGCGCAATGGACGAACGAGCGCTACGTCTCGACGCTGCACCGCGTGGCCAACCCGCCGCCGGGCGCCAATAGCCGGCGGCTGTCGATCGCGTTCTTCCACCAACCGAATTTCGATGCCGAGATCGCCTGCATTCCGGGGTGCGCAGGCCCCGGTCGGCCACAACGGTATGCGCCCGTCACATCGGGCGAGCACCGGCTGATGAAGGTGGCGAGAGCGAACCAGGCGGCCGCGCAGTAGCGGCTACGCCATCGAAACGACCTCGCCGTGCCGCTGCTCACTCGGCAGGCACAGCGCGGCCAGCGCCGGGGCGACGTCGGAGGGGCGGGGCAGGGTTGACTGGTCCTCCCCGGGCATCGCCTGGAAGCGCAGCCGCGTCGCCATCGGGCCGGGGCGGAAGATGTTGACGCGCAGCGGCGTCGCCCGGACCTCGTCCGCCCAGGTCAGCACGAGGTTCTCCATCGCCGCCTTGGTGGCGCCGTAGGCGCCCCAGTAGGCGCGCGGCTCCCCGGCGCGCAGGTCGCCCACGAACACCGCGCGGCCCTCGGGGGCCGCGTTCAGCAGCGGATGGCAGGTGCGGATCAGCCGCCAGGCGGCGGACGCGTTGACCGCCACCACCTCCGTCCAGTCTTTCGGCTGGATATGGCCGGCCGGCGTCAGCTTGCCCAGCGCACCGGCCGCATGCACCAGCACATCGAGCCGGCCGAACCGCTGGAACAGGCTGGGGCCGAGCGTGTCGAGCGTGTCCGCCTCCTCGATCAGATCGAGCGGCAGCAGCGTCGCTGTGCCACCGGCGGTGCGGATCGCGTCGTCCGTTTCCTCGAGCCCGCCCTCGGTGCGCGCAGTCAGCACGAGGTGCGCGCCGAGACCTGCGAGTGCGATCGCCGTCGCCGCGCCGAGGCCGCGGCTCGCACCGGTGACGAGCGCTACCCGCCCGGCGAGCGGGCCAGGTTCGCCGGATGCCGCCATGGTCAGTGGCTTTCGGTCAGCAGGCTGAGCTGACGGTCGCCGTTGTCGGCTTGGTCGGGCAGCGGGATCGGATATTCGCCGGTGAAGCAGGCGTCGCAGAAGCGCGGCGACTTCGGGTCGCGACCCTTGCTGCCGAGCGCCCGGTAGAGGCCGTCGATCGAGACGAAGGCGAGGCTGTCGGCGCCGATCAACTGGGCCATCTCCTCCACGCTGTTGCGGGCGGCGAGCAGTTTGCCGCGCTCGGGCGTGTCGATGCCGTAGAAGCAGGAATGCGTGGTCGGGGGCGAGGAGATGCGCATGTGCACCTCCTTGGCACCGGCGGCGCGGACCATCTCGACGATCTTGCGGCTGGTGGTGCCGCGCACGATCGAATCGTCCACCAGCACGACGCGCTTGCCGGCCAGCACCGCGCGGTTGGCGGAATGCTTCAGCTTCACGCCGAGATTGCGGATGTGGTCGGTCGGCTCGATGAAGGTGCGGCCGACATAGTGGTTGCGGATGATACCCAGATCGAACGGCACGCCGGCTTCCTCAGCGTAGCCCATCGCGGCGGGCACGCCAGAATCGGGCACCGGCACGATCACGTCGGCCGGCACATGCGACTCGCGGGCAAGCTCCGCGCCGATGCGCTTGCGCGCCTCGTAGACCGGCGTGCCCTCCATCACCGAGTCGGGGCGGGCGAAGTAGATGTATTCGAAGACGCAGAACCGTTCCTTCTGACGGCTGAACGGCTTGATGCTGTGCACGCCCTTGTCGTTGATGACGACGATCTCGCCCGGCTCCACGTCGCGGACGAACTCGGCGCCGACGATGTCGAGCGCGCAGGTCTCGCTGGCGAGCACCCACCCGCCGGTGCCGCCGGTGCCGGCATCGGCGCCGATGCGCCCCAGGATCAGCGGGCGCACGCCCAGCGGGTCGCGCACGCCCATCAGCGCCTCGTTCGAGAGGGCGACGAGCGAATAGGCGCCGACCACCTGCTTCAGCGCGTCGATCAGGCGGTCCACCACGGTGGAATACAGGCTGATCGCGATCAGGTGGACGAAGACCTCGGAGTCGGTGGTGGATTGGAACAGGCAGCCGCGGCGCACCAGCGCGCGATGCAGCACGTGCGCGTTGGTCAGGTTGCCGTTGTGCGCGACGGCGAAACCGCCGAATTCGAAATCCGCATACAGCGGCTGGACGTTGCGCAGCACCGTCTCGCCGGTGGTCGCGTAGCGGTTGTGGCCGATGGCGCTGGGACCGGGCAGCGAGGCGATGACACGGGCATCGCCGAAATTGTCGCCCACCAACCCCATGCCCTTGTGCGAGTGGAAGCGTGCGCCATCGAAGGTGACGATGCCGGTGGCTTCCTGGCCGCGATGCTGCAGAGCGTGCAGGCCAAGGGCGGTGACGGCGGCGGCGTCCGACACGTTCCAGACGCCGAAAACCCCGCATTCCTCGTGGAATTTGTCGTCGCCGTGCGGCGCAGCAAGGTTTTCGTCGCCGTGGGGCCCGGTGAGATTGTCGTCGCCGTGCGACGCAGTGGTCAGCGGCATGCGATCGTCTCCCATTTCCGCTCTACTCCTTGACCGGTGCCTTGCCGATGGCACGCCCCTGCGGCTGCGCCTGCATCAGCACATCGGCGGTCGTTTCGGGCCCGCTCGGCGGCGCATCGATGTGCGGCCGGTATCCCGGCGGCAGCCGATCGACGGTCCAGATCGCGCCAGCATAAGCCAGCGGCATGGCGCGGGCGTCCAGCACCTGCGGTGGCCAGCGATCGACCGGTAGCACCACGCCCGCGGCGATATAGGCGAACACCACCAGGGCGGCGCCGCGCACCAGGCCGAACAGCAGGCCGAGGGTGCGGTCGAGCCCGCCCAGCACCGAGCCGCGCACGATCGCGCCGATCCAGTGCGACACCGCCATCAGGACGATCAGAGCGCCGATGAACAGGGCGCCGAAGGTTGCCGGGTTGACCAGGTCGGGCGAGCCGGCGAGCCACACCTCGAAGCGCGGGCGCGCGTACGGGAAGCCCCAGACCGACACGATGACCGCGCCGACCCAGGAGCCGATACCCAGCACCTCGCGCACGAAGCCGCGCATGAATGCGAGCAGGGCGGAAATGGCCAGCACGCCCAGCACGACGATGTCCACCCACGTCATTGAACCGCCACGAACGGGGAAACCGCGCGGTATATCGGACGGTCCATCAGGGAAGCCAAGCGGTCATCCGGCCGCGTCCTCCGAATTGATGGCAAACCCGGCAACCAGATCGGCGATGTGGCCGATTTCCTGCAATTGCAACCCGTCTGGCGCATCTGCCTTGCGGTTGCCGCGGGCGACGCGACGGGGCAGTGTCGCCTGATCGAACCCCAGCTTGGCCGCTTCCTTCAGCCGCGCCTCGGCCTGCGGCACCTGGCGGACCTCGCCGGACAGCCCGACCTCGCCGAAATAGACCATCCCCGGGCTCGTTGGCTGTCCCGCGGCGGCGGACGCAAGGGCGGCGGCGACCGCCAGATCCGCCGCCGGCTCGCTGACCCGCAGGCCGCCGGCGACGTTGAGGTAGACGTCGCTGCCGGCCAGCCGCAGCCCGGCCGCGCGTTTCCAGCACCGCCAGCAGCATCGCCAGACGGGAACCGTCCCAGCCGACCACGGCGCGGCGCGGCGAGCCGCCGGCATTGGGCGCCAGCAGCGCCTGCACCTCCACCAGCACGGGGCGGGTGCCCTCCAGCCCGGCGAACACCGCGCTGCCGGCGATATTGCCGCGCCGCTCCGCCAGGAACAGAGCGGACGGGTTGGCGACCTCGGCGAGGCCGGTGCCGGTCATCTCGAAAACGCCGATCTCGTCGGTGGCGCCGAAGCGGTTCTTCACGGCGCGCAGGATGCGGAACTGGTGGCCGCGATCGCCTTCGAAATACAGCACCGCGTCCACCATGTGCTCCAGCACGCGGGGGCCGGCGATGGCGCCGTCCTTGGTGACGTGGCCGACCAGCACCAGGGCGAAGCGGCCGGCCTTGGCCAGGCGGATCAGCTCGAAAGCCGCCGCGCGCACCTGCGTGACGGTGCCGGGCGCGCTGTCGATGCTGTCCAGCCACATCGTCTGGATCGAGTCGATCACCACCAGCGCGGCATCCCGCGCCTGCTCCAGGCTGGCGGCGATGTCGCGCAGGTTGATCGAGGCGGCGAGACCGATGGCCGCGTCGGCGACGCCAAGGCGGCGGGCGCGCAGCCGCATCTGCTCGACCGCTTCCTCGCCGGAGACATACAGCACGCGCCGGCCGGCACGGCCGAGTGCCGCGGCGGCCTGCAGCAGCAGCGTGGACTTGCCGATACCGGGATCGCCGCCGACCAGCACGGCGGAGGCGGGGACGAAGCCGCCGCCGAGCACGCGGTCGAGCTCGGCGATGCCGGTGGCGATGCGGGGCGGCGGCTCGGCGTCGCCGGCGACCGGGACGAAATTCAGGCTGCGGCCTGGCTTGGCGGTCGCGGCACGGCCTTCGCCCGGCTCCTCGACGATGGTGTTCCACTCGCCGCAGCTCTCGCAGTGCCCGGCCCACTTGCCGCTGACCGCGCCGCAGGACTGGCAGACATAGCGCGCGACGGCGCGGGCCATGCGTCAGGACGCCATCAGGGTTCGGCCGTCAGGATCGTAGTGCCGGGCGTGTCGCGGACGGTGCCGAGCAGGATGTGCCATTGCAGCGTGCCCTTCGACGCGAGGTATTCGCGGTGGTGTAGCGACTTCTCGGCGGAGTTGTCCGCATCCAGGGTCACGGAAAAGCCGATTCCGGCGTCGCGCAGCGCCTGCTCCAGGTCGCTTTGCACCGCCGCACCGTCCGCTGTCTCGGCAATCGCCGAGCAGGCGCCGCTGTCGTACGACACCACGACCCGTTTGCCGATGGCATTGGTGGCGTCGAAGACGCGGCCAGGCTGGCCCGAGAGGAAAGCCTGTTCGCCCTGCGGCGGCAGTTCGTGCAGGCCGAGGCCGGTGGCCCAGGCGCGCAGGTCCGGTGGGTTGCCGGTGAAGCGGATGCAGCTCTGCATGAACAAGCCGGTCAACTCGGCCGCATTGTCCTGCGCCGGGCCCGCACCGAGGCTCGCCGCCAACCCCAGCAGCAGCGGCAGCGCCCGCCGTCTCAGCGCCGCAGTGCCATGCTGATCGGCCCCTCGCGCCGGCCATGGGTGAACTGCTCGACTTCGGGATTGCCACTGTCCATGAGGCGGTCGGCCGGACCGTGCCAGATGATGCGGCCCTGGTAGAGCATCGCCGCGGCGTCGCCGATGCGCCTGGCACTTGCCATGTCGTGCGTGATCGCGACCGCGGTGCTGCCCAGCCGCTTGACGCAGTCGACGATCAGCCCGTCGATCACCGCGCCCATGATCGGATCGAGGCCGGTGGTCGGCTCGTCGAAGAACAGGATGTCGGGCTGCGCGGCGATGGCGCGGGCCAGCGCCACGCGCTTCTGCATCCCGCCCGAGAGCTCGGCCGGCGACAGCTCGCCCACGCTCGCCGCGAGCCCGACCTGCGCCAGGTAGTCGGCCGCCAGTTCCCGCGCCCGGGCGCGGGACAGGTGGCCGCGTGCGAGCAGCCCGAAGGCGACGTTTTCCCAGACCGGCAGGCTGTCGAACAGCGCGCCGTTCTGGAACAGCATGCCGATGCGCGCCCGGGCGGCATCGCGCGCCGTGCGATCCATGGTGGCCAGGTCGCGACCGTCGATCTCGATGCTGCCGTCGTCCGGCTCGATCAGGCCCAGGATGCATTTGATCAGCACCGACTTGCCGCTGCCCGAGCCGCCGATCACGACGAGGGAGGTGCCGGCTAGGGACATCCAGATCGACGCCGTCCAGCACCACCTTCTCGCCGAACGCCTTGCGCACGCCGCGCAGGCGGATGCGGGGGACCGCGCCGCTCATGGCCACCCGTTCATCGCGAGAAGAACAACTCGGTCAGCAGATAGTCGAAGGCGAGGATCAGGATGGAGGCGCTGACCACGGCAGTGGTGGTGGCCGCACCCACGCCCTGGGCGCCGCCGCGGCTGTTGTAGCCGTGGTAGCAGCCCATCAGCGCAATCAGGAAGCCGAACACCGCCGCCTTCGCGAGGCCGGAGACGACATCCTGGGTCTGCACGAAGTTGAGCGTGTTCTGCAGATAGGCGTCCGGGTCGAAGCCGAGCTTGAGCGTGGAGACGATGAAGCCGCCCAGCACGCCCAGGATATCGGCGACCACGACCAGCAGCGGCAGCGCGATGACCCCGGCGAGCAGGCGCGGTGCCACCAGGTATTTCATCGGGTTGGTCGACAGCGTCGTCAGCGCGTCGATCTGGTCGGTGACGCGCATCGTGCCGAGTTCGGCGGCCATGGCCGCGCCGATGCGGCCGGCGACCATCAGCCCGGCCAGCACCGGCCCCAGTTCGCGCGTGACCGAGAGCACCACCAGGCTGGCGATCGCGCTCTCGGCCGAGAAGCGGGCGAAGCCGGTGTAGGACTGCAGCGCCAGCACCATGCCGGTGAAGATCGCGGTCAGCGCGACGACCGGCAGGCTGAAATAGCCGATCTCGAGCAACGCGCGGCCGAACAGCCGTGCGTAGAACGGCGGGCGCACCAAGTGCGACACGCCGGAGGCGGCGAAAAGCGCGATGGCGCCGGTGGTGCGGCAGGCATCCGAGCGCCACGCGTCCGATCGCGGCGAGCAGATCCAGGAACGCGTTCACGCCGGGCGATAGCGCCGATGGAAACGCCGGCCGAGCGAGGTGAGCACCTCGTAGCCGTTGGTGCCGGCGGCCTCGGCCACCTGGTCGGGGGAGCGGTTCGGGCCGATCAACTCCAGCCAGGACCCGGCAGCAAGGCCGGGATGGTCGGTCGCGTCGTAGGTCGTGAGGTCCATGGAGACACGCCCTACCAGCGGGAGCGGCCGGCCGTCAAAGCACGCTTCGCCGCGTCCGGACTGGCTGCGGTGCCACCCATCGGCGTAGCCGATGCAGGCGGTGGCGATCCGGCTGGGCCGCCGGGCGGGCCAGGTGGCGTTGTAGCCGACGCTGTCGCCGGCCGGGACGTCGCGCACCTGCAGCACGCGGACGCAGCAGGCGGCGGCGCGAGCCGCATCGGGTTGGGCCGGCCGGGCGTGGGGTTGATGCCGTAGAGCGCGGCGCCGGGCCGGGCGAGGTCGGAGGCGAAGTCGGGGCCGAGGAAGATGCCGGAGGAGTTGGCGAAGCTGCGCGGCGCCGGCGGGCAGTCGGGCGCAGGCGGCGGCGAAGCGGTCGCGCTGGCGCGCGTTGATCGGATCGTCCGGCAACTCGGCCGACACCAGATGCGTCATCACGTAGCGGAGGTCGATGCCGTCCAGCCGGTGCGGCGCGTCGCCGAGTGCCTCGACCTCGGCCGGCGTCAGGCCGAGCCGCGCCATGCCGGTATCGACATGCAGCAACGCCGGCAGCGCCCGCCCCACCCGGCGCGCGGCGGCGGCCCACGCATCGATCTCGGCCAGCGAGCCGAGCACCGGGGCGATGGCATGCGCGATATGCGCGTCCGCACTGCCCGGCAGCAGGCCGTTCAGCACGCCGAGCAGCGCGCCGGGCACGCGGTCGCGGATCGCCAGCGCTTCGCCCAGATGGGCGACGAAGAAATGGCGGCAGCCGGCGGCGTGCAGCGCGGCGGCGACCGGGGCGGCGCCGAGGCCGTAGGCATCGGCCTTGACCACCCCGGCGACCGGGCCGGACGGGTGGTGCGCGCGACAGCGTCTGCCAGTTGGCGACGATGGCGCCGAGATCGACCTCCAGCACTGCGCCGAAACCGGCTGGCGGGCCGTCCTCTTCAGTCATGCCCGCTATGCGCTTGATCGAGATCGGCGAAGCGGGTGAACTCGGCCTCGAAGAACAGGTCGATCTTGCCGGTCGGGCCGTGCCGTTGTTTTTCGATAATCAGTTCAGCCTTGTTGTGGACCTGTTCCATGTCGCGCTGCCACTTGTCCAACGCGTCCTGGAATTTCTCGGTCGTTATCGAAGGTGATCTCCTTCGGCGCGCGCTGCTGCAGGTAGTATTCGTCGCGGTAGATGAACATCACCGCATCGGCATCCTGCTCGATCGTGCCGGATTCGCGCAGATCCGACAGCTGCGGGCCGCTTGTCCTCCCGTGACTTCCACGGCCCGGGACAGCTGCGACAGCGCCAGGACCGGCACCGACAGCTCCTTGGCGAGCGCCTTCAGCCCCTGGGTGATCTGGCTGATCTCGAGCACCCGATTTTCCGGCCGCGTGCCGAGCGGAGGGGCGCATCAGCTGCAGATAGTCCACGACCACCAGCGCCAGCCCCTTGGTGCGCTTGAGGCGCCGGCAGCGGGTGCGCAGCGCGGACAGCGAGAGGGCCGGAGTGTCGTCGATCTGCAGCGGCAGCGCGGCGATCTCGCTGGCTGAACCTTCACGAAGCGGTCGAAGTCGCGCTGACCGATGTCGCCGCTTGCGGATGCGGTCGCCGGAGACCCGGGTCTCCTCGGCCAGCAGGCGGGTGGCGAGCTGTTCGGCGCTCATTTCCAGGGAAAAGATCGCCACCTGGCCCTGCGGCACCACACCGCTCTGCGCGGCATCCTGCAAAATCGCCCGGGCGGCACCGAAGGCGATCTTGGTCGCCAGCGCGGTTTTGCCCATGCCTGGCCGGCCAGCCAGGATCAGCAGGTCCGACGGGTGCAGTCCGCCGGTTTTCTTGTCGAGGTCGGCAAGCCCGGTGGACAGGCCCGACACATGGCCGGGCCGCTTGAAGGCGCGCGCCGCGCCCTCGATCGCGGTCGGCCAGCGCCCGCTCGAAGGTCATCAGACCGCCCGAGGCGCCGTCCTTGGTCAGCGCGAACAGCGTCTCCTCGGCCAGCTCGATCTGCTTGCGGCCATCCAGCTCCGGCTCGGCGCCGAAGGCGTTGTTGACCACCGTCTCGCCGATCTCGATCAGCTGGCGGCGCATCCAGGCGTCGTGGATGGTGCGGCCGTATTCGCCGGCATTGATGATGCCGACCATGGCGCTGAGCAACTGGCCCAGATAGGCGATGCCGCCGACTTCCTGCAGCGCGTCGGTATGCTCGAACTCCGCCTTCAGGGTGATGGCGTCGGCAAGCTGTCCGGCCTCGACCCGCCGGGCGATGGCCTGGAAGATCCGGCCGTGCACCGGGTCGGCGAAATGCTCGGGGATCAGGAAGTCGGAGACGCGCTCATACGCCTTGTTGTTGGCGAGCAGCGCGCCGAGCAACGCCTGCTCGGCCTGCAGGTTGGCCGGCGGGAGGCGCTGCGACAGGCCGAGGAGGGGGGACTCGAAGGTGTTCACGGTTGGCGCATCCTAGCGCGTCCGTGCCTGGGCCGGCAGCCGCCTCAGCCTGTGGATAGGGTGGATGACGGGGGCGGCGCCCGCCGCTCAGGCGGCATCCTCGCGCCGGTCACGGACCTTCACATAGGCAAGCTGGGCATGTTCGTGGCAGTAAGGCTTGCCCAGCAACGCGTCCGCGTCGCAGAAGCGGAAGCTTTTGGTGCCGGGTTCGCCGATCGGCCAGCAGCAGGCGACGGTACGAGCGAAAGGCCGGGGAGCCGCCTGAAGGCGCGCCGGTTGTGGCCCAGCAACCGGAAGGGGCGACGAATGGGCAGCAGGTTGCTGCGGCCGTGCGACCAGCGGCGACGGGGGCGGGCGGGGTGCCGACGGCGGCATCGTCGGACGCGACGCGGCAGTGGCGCCATGCGCGCTGACCAGGGGCGGCAGGGTCGGCCCGGCGACGCGACGCGGCGTCCGGTTGCGCCGTGCCGGGCCGCTGCCGTCGCGGCGGATCGGCGAGGGACGGGCCGGCAAGTCGAGCCGATGCGCCTTGCCCACCACCGCGTTCTTGGAGACACCCAGGCGCCGCCCGATCTCGGCCGTGGAGTGGCCTTCGTCCCAGAGTGCCCGAAGGCGCCCGATCGTATCCTCGCTCCACTCCATTTCGTGGTCTCCTACCCCAACCAACACAAGATACGGTATCGGTGTTGGTCCCGGCACTCAACCGTTCAATCGGGAGAAGCCACAAAAAGTTGTGGGTAACTCAGGCTATAGGCCACAACAGCTAGAAAAGCAGGCCCTTCTTGAGCAGGCCGTGGACGCCTTTCTCGCCGTTCACCGTCTGGGTGACGTGGAAATCCACCGCCAGCGAGCAGAACTGGTAGGCCTGTTCGCGCGACAGGTTGGTGCGGCCGCAGATGAAGGCGATCATCTCCCGCAGCGCCTGTTTCATCGCCAGATCCAGGTCCTCGTTCATGCCCATGGTGATGAAATGCGTCGCGGTCTCGGCGCGCGGATAGCGCAGCAGCGGGTTTCGCTCGCCGCCTCCTTTGTGCAGCACCAGGGTGAAGGTGCCGGTCAGGCAGATCTCCAGCGCGTTGATGCAGACCTCGCCGTCGCCCTGCACGCCGTGGCCGTCGCCGGCGGAGAAATTCGCGCCCGGCACCCAGACCGGCAGGTACAGCGTGCTGCCGTCGCCGAGTTCCTTGTTGTCGAGGTTGCCGCCGTGCTCGCGCGGCTGGACGGTGGAGATCGTGCCATAGGCGGCCTTGGCGCCACGCCCATCACGCCGAAGAACGGCGCCAGCGGCAGCTCGGTGCCCCAGGGCAGCTTGCAGGTGTGCGCCGCCCGGTCGATCGGGATGTGGGTGAGGTAGCGCTCGGGAAAGTCCTCGGGCAGCGTGCCGGCGAGCGGGCGGAAGCCGCAGAAGCCCCAGTCGGCGCCGAATTCGATCGCCGTCGATCCGGACCTCCAGCATGTCGCCCGGCTCGGCGCCGGCGACCGCGACCGGCCCGGTCAGGATGTGGCCGCCGACGCGCGGCAGGTTGGCGGCATGGATCGCGGCCAGCGCCGGCGGGATCGTGAGGCCGCTTTCGGGCGGCGGCATCGCCTCCGGGCCGCCGGAGACGCAGTCGAGGACGACGGTGTCGCCGGAGGCGACGGTCAGCAGCGGCGGATAGGCGGCGTCGAAGGTTCCCCACCGGACGGTATCGGGGGCGGCGGACAGGCGGTGGCTGGCCATGCGTGGCTCCGTGCGGAAGGGGGCGGGAATCCTGGCGGATGCGCGCGCCGGGTCAAGGCAGATCGAAGGCCGCAGCGACGGCCCGGAAATCGGCGGCGGTGCGGTGCCGGGCGGATGCCGCGGTGCCATCCTCGGCGCGGACCAACTGGCATGTGCAGAGACCCGCCGTTTCGGCTGCGTCCAGTTCGGCGTCGATGTCCGACAGGAACAGGATGTCGCCGTGTGGCAGCGCGAGATCTTGTGCGATGGCGCGGTAGCTGTGGGTGTCGCGCTTGCCGCCGATCCGGGTATCGAAGAACCCGCCGAACAACCCTGTCAGGTCGCCCGCCTTGGTATGCGCAAACAGCTGCTTCTGCGCCTCGACCGAACCTGAGGAATAGACCGCGAGCCGCACGCCGGCGGCATGCCAGGCGCGCAGGCAGGGGGCGATGTCGGGATAGACCTCGGCGTGCAGCGTGCCGGCGGCGTAACCCTCCCGCCAGATCAGGCCCTGCAACTCCTTGAGCGGCGTCACCTTCGCGTCGGCGTCCATCCAGCCGAGCAATGTCTGGATCGGCGGGCGGCCCGGCTCCATCCGGCGCACCTCCTCGACCAGCGCCGCCACCGCGCCGTTCGCCGCGTGCGCCGCCAGGAAGTCCGGCAGGCGGTCGCGGGCGAACGGAAACAGCGTGCGATGAACGAAGGCGATGGGCGTCGTGGTGCCCTCGATATCCGTCAGGACCGCGGCGGGGCGGCCGGTCATGCCGCCTTGAAGCGGTCGCTGATCGTATCGCCGGTGAACTGTGCCACCCAACCCGACTGGTCGCTGAACACGCGCAGCGCCGTGAAGAACGGCCGCTCGCCCGCGTCGAACCAGTGGCGCGTACCGGCGGGGACGCTGATCAGGTCGCCCTGGACGCAATGCGCATCGAACACGCGGCCATCGACATGCATGATGAAGTTGCCGCCGCCATGCACGAAGAAGCGCACCTCGTCCTCGGAATGCGTGTGCTCGGAGAGGAATTTCTGACGCAGCGCGGCGGCCTGCGGATGGTCGGGCGTGAGCTTGATCACGTCCGCCGAGCCGGCGCCGGTCTCGCCCATCAGCCGGTCGAGATAGGGGCGATAGGCTTCCAGGATGGTTTCGGGGCTGTCCTCCGGCGCCAACGTCACCGGGCTCTCCCAGCGCTCGAAGCGCACGCCGATCGGGGCGAGGGCGGCGGCGATGGCAGACGGGTCCTCGGTGCGCAGCTCCGGCGCTCCCGGCTTGTCGTCTTGATACACGGTCAGGCGGCTCATCGTGGCAGCTTCCTTCTTTCCAGCTCGCAGGCGAGAAGGAACTCCAGACCCTCCAGCCGCGCGAGCGCGGTTTCCATTTCGGGTCCCCATACATACACCCCGTGGCCGCGGATCAAGTAGCCGAGCGGCGCACCGGCGCGCAGCAGCGGCGCCAACCGCTCGGCGAGACGGGTCATATCCTGGTCGTTGTCGACGACCGGCAGGTCGAGTGCGGCGTGATGCGTGGTCTGTCCGGCGAACGCCTTGAGCAGCTCATATCCGGCGAAGCGCAGGCTCGAAGCCTGCGGATCGGCCATCGAGAGAACGGTGCCGGGCACGGAGTGCCCATGCAGCACGGCCGCCGCGTCGGGAAACAGGGCATAGATCTGGCAATGCAACAGGGTTTCCGCGCTCGGCCGCTTGTCGGGGGTCAGCGGCCGGCCCTGAGGGTCGACCTGCATGACGTGGCCGGCATCGAGAAGCCCTTATGGCCGCCGCTGCGCGTGATCGCGATGCGGTTGGCATCCAGGCGAACACTGATATTCCCGGCGGTGGCAGGAACCCAGCCCCGGGTGTCCATTCGCCGCCCTGCCGCAATGATGGCGGCGATCGCCCAATCCGGCGTATCGCCATCGATCATCGCTGGTCCGGGCAACGCCGGCTCAGGTGGGCGAAACGGTGCCGCCGTCAGCTGCGGTGGGCGGCCGTGGTCTGGCTGGTCGTCGTCGCCGACGGCGCAGGGCCGGAAATGGTGCCGGTCGGTTTGTCGGCGCTGGCCTCCATCGAGGCGTCGCCGTCCTCGGCCATGTTCTTCTTGAACGCTTTGATGCCCTTGGCGAAATCGCCCATCAGATTGCTGACCTTGCCGCTGCCGAACAGCAGCAGCACGACCAGCAGCACGATCATCCAGTGCCAGATGCTCAGGCTACCCATCGATTCCTCCAATGCTCCGGCCATGCGCCGGTCGTCCCCGGGAGTTGTCAAGTCCAACGCGGCCGGGACCGGGGTTGGCGCGGCGGCAATCTAACGAGCACGCCGATGCTTGCCAACGACCCCGTATGACAACGACATGGCGCCATGTCGTGGGCGATGCAAGCGATGTTTCCTTACGTCGCGGCGAACCGTAACGACTTCAAAACTGCTTCAGCAGCCGGCCGATGTAATCCAGTTCCTCCTGCGGCCGGCTGCGCTGGGCGTCACGTCGGCGCAGCTCCTCCTCGATCGCCTGGGTGCGGTCGCGTTCCCGCTTGTCGGGGATTGCCACATCGGAGCTTTCGTCGGCGCCCGATGCGCCGTCGCCGTAGCGCCGGCCGAGCGGATCGCGCCCGACCCCGCGCCCGAGCGACCCCTCGCGCGGATACCCGCCGGTGCCGTCACCCTGACCGTCGCGCAGCGCCATGCCGTTGTTGCCAAACGGGTCGTCGCCGCCCTCGCCCGGCTGGGGCGGACCGAACTGGCGGGTCATTTCCTGCCCCATCTCCCGCCCACCCTTCTGCAGCGCGGCAATCGCCGCCGCCTGATCGGTGCTGGCCTGCGCGTCCTGGCCTTGGCCCAGCGCAGCGACGGAATCCCGCATCGCCTTGTCGGCGTCGCCCAGACTGTCGGGAACCTTGCCGGTCAGGTCGCCGAATTGCTGCATCAGTTCGCCCAATGCACGGCGCAGCGCCTGCTGCACGCGCTGATCGGCCTGCCGCGCAGGGTCGTCGGCCGGGTTCGGGCCCAGCTGCGGCGGCGGCGGCACGACATGCAGCGCCTCGCTGCCCGGATCGGCGCGGCTTTGGGCGTGGTCGAGCAACTGCGATTGGCGCTGGATCAGGTCCTGCACCGCGCCCAACTGCTGACGGCCACGCTGGCGCTGCGCGGCGTTGCGCTGTTCCTGGGCGTCGCTGCCCGGACGTGCGTTCTTCAGCGCATCGAGCATCCTGTCCAATTCGGCCATTTCCTGCTTGGCGTCGTCCATCCGGCCCTGGCGAGCCGCCTGCCGCGCGGCGTCGGCCTTGTCCTGCATCTGCTCGTTGTCGAGGCGCTGCTGGGACTGATCGGACGCCATCTCGTCCTCGCTGCGCCTTGCCTGGTCGGCCAGCGCGTCCATGTGGCGCTGAATTGCGTCCTGAAGCTCCTTCAGCTTGTTGTCGAGGGCCGCGCGGTTTTGCTCGCTGGGATTCTGCATCGCGCGATCCAGCGCCTCCTGCGCCGCCTCGCGGGCCTGATCGAGCGCGCGGGCGGTTCGTTCGGTGCGGCCGTCCTCGATATGCAGGGCGAGTTGCCACAGCCTCTGCTGCGCCTGCGCCACCGCTGGATCCGATCTGTCGAGCGCCAGCAGATAGACGATGCCGGCCAGGTTCAGGTAGGCGCCATAGTCGCCATCCAGCGCGTCCGGAGCCGCCAGGACCGGCTCAAGCTGCGCAATCGCGGCTTCGCGGTCGTCGGGGTGCAGGCTGAGACCCTTGCGCACGGCGATCAGCAGGCGGGCCAACGGGTTCTGGAAGGCGCGTTCGGGCAGCACGAAACGGGCATCGGCGCTGCTGCCCGTCAGGCCCGGCGCGTTGCGCGCAATCAGGCGGCCGGTGACCTGCAACCCGGCCCAGGGGTTCGCCGTCAGATCCTGCAGGCTGATGCCCCTGGACGCCTTCGGATTGCCGCCGGGCAGTGGAATGGCGATGACCACCGGCGGGGCGTCGGGGCGCTCGGTCAGGCGCAGCTCGGCCTGCAGCCCTGTCACACCGTAATCGTCGGAAACCTCCCACGGCAGACGGGTCTGCAACGAGCGCGGCGACGCGCCGGGCGGATCCGGCCAGTCGGCCGTGGGCGGCCGGTCGGCGATCACCGTCAGATTCCACGCAGCCAGGTCCTGCCCGTCGCGCCGCACCGCGAGCCGGCCGCCCGACGTCAGGTCGCGATCGGCCTGGAAGCTGGTCGCATCCAGTGCGCGGAACGGCATCGATTGCGCATCGGCGTGCGGCGCGGGGGCGATCAGCACGGGCGCATCCGCGCTGCCGGTGACGCTGACGGTCAGGTGACCGCCGGATGGAACAGTGACGTCGCCGCCGCTGGGATGCAGGAACACCGGCGCAAGGCCGGTGTAGGCGGGCGGCGTGATCCAGGCCTGTACCTCGGTGGCTGGTCCGGCGCTGGCGCGCGGCAAAGCGGGCTCGAAGGCCTGGGCGAGCCGCTCGGGCGCATCGGGCCCGGCGATCACGAAGGCGGCGACCAAGCCCACCACCAAGGCGCCACGCAGCGCGCGCGGGTCGCGCCTTGCCAGACCGGGCCGCGGCCGGCCGACATGCAGCGTGCCGATCTGCGACAGCGCCCGGCGCACATGCGCTTGCCACACCGCGTCGCCCGCCGGGTCGGCGTGCGCGGGTTGGTCGGTGAGCACCGACAGCGGCCGGTGGCGCAGGCCGGATGCGGTTTCCAGCCGCCGGTCGGCTGCGTCGTCGTCCGGCCGACGCACGCCGCGCAGGCCGCGCCACAGAAGTAAAGCGATCAGCCCGGCGGTGGCGACCAGCAGCAGCAGGTGCAGCCAGGCCGGCAACTGGCGAGGGATGTCGAGCAGCGCCGCCACGATGAACAGGCCGGCGACACCCAGGGCGGGCCAGATCGCCGGCCACACACGTTCGAACAGGATGGCGGCGCGCGCCTGGGCACGACGTCCGGCGAGGCGCTCGAGCAGCTTGCCAGGATCGTCGGGTCCCGTCATGTGCCGCGATCCGGAACGCGCTCGGCGGCCCAAAGGGATGCGTGGTCCTGGCGGTCGCGGATCACGCTCCAGCGCGCGTCGTCGATCAGCACCTGGGCCGCCAACGGACGCGCGTTGTAGGTCGAGCTCATCACCGCACCATACGCGCCCGCATCAAGTATCGCCACGCGCGCGCCGGGGGCCAGAGGCGGGAGCAGGCGGTTGCGCGCGAACGTGTCTCCGGTTTCGCAGACAGGCCCGACCACGTCCGCCGGTGCGGGGTCGCCGAGGGCGTCGGTTGCCGAGACCGGCACGATGCCGTGCCAGGCATCGTACATCGCCGGACGCACCAGGTCGTTCATCGCCGCGTCGAGCACCACGAACGCGGCATTGCCGGCCTGCTTGATCAGCACGACCGAGGCCAGCAGCAGCCCGGCCGGTGCCACCAGCCAGCGCCCCGGCTCGATCGCGATGCGCAGGTCGAGGCCGCGGAAGGCGCCGGCGATGGCGCCGGCCAGGGCGGCGGGATTGCCTTCCGGCTGATCGCGGTAGCCAACGCCGAGGCCGCCGCCGCAATCCACCGTCTCGACCGTCCAGCCGGCAGCGCGCAGGTCGGCGACCAGCGCGGCAAGGCGGGCATAGGCGGCGCGGTACGGCGCCATGGTCAGGATCTGGCTGCCGATATGCGTCGCGAGGCCGATGGGACGGATATGCGGCAGCCCGGCGGCGTGGACATACAGGTCCACCGCCTGATCGTGCGGTATGCCGAACTTGTCGCCGGCGCGGCCGGTGCTGATCTTGGCATGTGTTCCGGCATCGACGTCCGGATTGACCCGCAAGGCGACGCGCGCGGTCCGGCCCATCGCGCCCGCAACCGCCGACAGCATCGCCAGCTCCTCCGCGCTCTCGACGTTGATCTGCGCGATGCCGGCCTCGAGCGCGAGCCGCATTTCGGCTATCGACTTGCCGACTCCCGAGAACACCACGCGGGACGCGGGTACGCCGGCATGCAGAGCGCGGCGCAATTCGCCTTCGCTGACGACATCGACGCCGGCACCCTCGCGGGCGAACACATCCAGTACCGCCAGATGGTCGTTCGCCTTCACGGCGTAATGTACCTGAGCATCGAGCCCGGCGGCGGCGAGCGCGCCGGCCAGCTGCCGATAGCGGCGCCGCATCACCGGGGCGGCATAGACCCAGGTTGGCGTCCCGAGCGCATCGGCGATGGCATTCAGCGGCACTTCTGCGAACAGCAGCCCGTCCATGGCGTGCATGGCCAGTGCGGTACGCGCCGCGATCAGCGCGGCCGGCGTCGGATCGTCGGTGGCAGGCAGGGCGGAGATGCGGGCTGACATCGAACCAATATAGGGGGAAATGCGCGGCGGAGAACGCGGTTCTGACCTCGCGGGCAAATCGCGCGGCGAAAGCGCGGCGGCAGCCTCAGTACACTTGCAAAAGGTGGCGAAAAGGGCTGACCATTGTCAGGCAACCTGGACAGTTGGAACGGTATCAGGAGGGGGCGGAGATGACTTTTGCCGAACGGCTGCAGCGGTGGAACCGCTGGTACGACGCGCTGCCGGAAGACTGGCGCTTTCAGGCGGTGCTGTGGCCGTTGATCCTGCTGGGCGCCATCAACATGGGTCTCACCGTTGCGGTGGGATTTCCCTTCGGCTTGCTGGTGGTCCTGGCCCTGATCGCGCTGGTGGTGATCCGGGTCCCCTTTGTCCTGGGCTGGGTTTCGCCCACGCCGGCCGAAGCCAATGGTGGCCCGGTCGAGCCGAAGATTTCGATTTCGGCAGTGCCGTGGGTCTACGACCTCAATCTCTGGTACGACGGTCTGCCGGAGACGCGGCGCCCCTGGGTGATCCTGGTGGTGCTGGCGGTGGCCGGCGGGCTGAACATGCTCCTCACGATCCATAGCGGCTTTTCGTTCGGCATCCTCTTCCTGCTGGCGCTGCTGGCGATCCTGCTGATCCGTGCGCCCTACGTGGCCGGCTGGTTCATTCCGCCGACCCGGCTGCCGGAACGGATCGCAGCCGCGCCGGCGCAGGAACGGATCACGCAGGAAGCGGCGGCCCCCGTGATGCCGATGCATCTCGCCGCGGCCGAGCATGAGCATGAGCATGAGCAGCCTTCGGCCATCGCCGAACCGATGGCGAGCCCGACGGCAGTTGCCGAGCCGATGCCGCCCGAGGAGCCGCCGCACGACCGCCCGGCCGCCTGATCCGCCGGCGGGACCGTTTTCCGGGGCGCCCTGACCTCATAGGCGGCCCCGGTGCGGGCGCGGGCGAAAGCGACGAACGCCGCTGCTGTGCCGGGTTCGGCGGGGCCGTTTGGGCTGGGCTCCGGGCGCTGGATCTCAACGACGATCGTGCCGTTGGGGTCCAGCCGTGCGGCCAGGAACAGCACGGCGGCCCCGACACGTTTGGCGAAGTGGAACGCATTGGGCGACAGCGCCATGCGGCGCGTGCCATCAGCGTAGTGCGCGAGAACGTAGTCCACGTAGCACAGGATCACGGTGCCCCGATCGAGGGCCGCTCGCGCGCGCAGGAAAACGTCCGGGCGATCGGCAAGCACGCGAACACGCTCGGCCAGGCCCCAGTTCCACCCGTCGTCCTTGCCGCCCGCCGGGTCGGCGATCGCGGCCACCTGGTAGCCGCGATCCATCAGGGCACGCGGCGCGGCCAGGGTCAGGCCGAAATGCGCGGTGCAGAGCATGACGCGCCGGTTCTTACGGTAGGCGGCGTCCAGGGTGTCTGCCCCTTCGATGCGCACCCTGATGGGGAAGCCCGGCCGGATGCGGGTCATCGTCGTCAGCGCCTGCCGGAGGATCATCGGCCGCCAGTCGCGCTGCCGCTCCCGGTGGGCGAGCAGGCGGAACGGCAAGGACAGGGCAGGGGCGGCAATTACGACGAGCCGGTAGGTGACGGCATAGGCGCGGTCGGCCGGTATCAGACGAATGACGGCCGCGGCGGCGAGCGGGATAAGCACGTCGGCGCATCGCTCCGCCAACCGGAACAGCCTGTGCCTCAGCCGTTCGGCGGTCTCCCGCAGTCCGCGACCCGGGCCGTGCGCTGCGGCGGTCCCGCCGACGGTGCTACGGTGACGGCCCGGCGCGGCAATGTCGTTCGCGGCTTTCACTGCTAGCGTGAAGCCTAGCCCGTGGGGGTTGCCAACGCGTAAAGCCCTGGTGTCCTTGTCATCGCGGCCATCGCCGGGTCATCCCCCGCGCAGGATCGAAAGGACGCAGACTCCGATGATCGACTGCCTGGGCTGGCGCCCGCCCACCCCCTGCGGGCTGCGCTGACATGGCGGGTCCCGCCGCGCTGCGATTGCTTTGGCCCTATCTGCGCCGCTATCGCTCGCATGTCGCCGGCGCAGCCGCCGCGCTGCTGGCGGCCGCCAGCCTCGTGCTGGCGCTGGGTCAGGGCGTGCGCCACCTGATTGACGGCGGCTTCGCCAGCGGCAGTCCCGCACGGCTGAACGAGACGACGCTGGCAATGGGCGGCGTGATCGTCGGTCTCGCGGTGGCCACAGCGACGCGGTTCAGCCTCGTCACCTGGCTGGGCGAGCGCGTCGCCGCCGACATCCGCCGCGCCGTGTTCGATCACGTGACCGGCCTGTCGCCCGCCTGGTTCGAGACCGCGCGCACCGGCGATGTCCTCTCCCGCCTGACCGCAGACACGGCGGTGCTGCAGGCGTTGACCGGCACGGCGATCTCGCAATGGGTGCGCAGCGCGCTGCTGGTGGTCGGCGCCTTCGCGATGCTGGTCATCACCAGCCCCCTGCTCGCCGCCCTGGTGCTGGCGATCGTGCCGCTGGTGACCGGCCCACTGGTGTTCTTCTCCCGCCGCGAGCGGCGCCAGTCGCGCATCGCGCTCGAGCGCGTGGCCGATCTCGGCGCGCTGGCCGAGGAGACGCTGACCGGCCTGCGCACCGTGCAGGCCTTCACCGCCGAGCCGGCGGCCCGGGCGCGCTTCGCCGATGTGACCGAGCAGGCGGTACGCGCGGCGCAGGCCCGCATTCGCTCGCGCGCCGGCATGATCCTGGCCGTCGTGCTGCTGGGCTTTGGTGCCATCACCTTCACGCTGTGGGTCGGCGGGATGCAGGTGCTGGCAGGGCGGATGACCGGCGGCGCTCTTTCCGCCTTCGTCTTCTATGCGGTGGTGGTTGCCAACGCCATCAACGCGCTGGCCGAGATCTGGGGCGAGGTGCAGCGCGCGGCGGGCGCCGCCGACCGGATCGGCGGCCTGCTGGCCGAGCGCCCGAGCATCGTGGCTCCGGCAAACCCGCGCCCGCTGCCGCTGCCCGCCGAGGGGCGCGTGGCGTTCGAGCAGGTGGTGTTCCACTACCCAGCGCGGCCTGACGCCTCGGCGCTGGACGGCTTCGACCTGGAGGTGTCTCCGGGAGAGACGGTGGCGCTGGTCGGGCCCTCGGGGGCCGGCAAGACCACGGTGTTCCAGTTGCTGCTGCGCTTCTACGACCCGCGCTCCGGGCGGATCCGGCTGGACGGCGTCGATCTGACCGATGCCGACCCGGCGGCGGTGCGCGCGCGCCTCGGACTGGTGCCGCAGGACCCGATGGTGTTCGGCGCCGACGCCTGGACCAACATCCGCTTCGGCCGCCCTGACGCCACCGACGCCGAGGTGCGCGCCGCCGCGCGCGCTGCCGCCTGCGACTTCATCGACGCGCTGCCGGACGGCTACGCGACCTTTCTGGGCGAGAAGGGCGTGCGCCTGTCGGGTGGGCAGAAGCAGCGCATCGCGATCGCGCGCGCAATCCTGCGCGATCCCGCCGTGCTGCTGCTGGATGAGGCGACCAGCGCGCTGGATGCCGAGAGCGAACAACTGGTGCAGGCGGCGCTGGCGCGGCTGTCGCGCGGACGCACCACGCTGGTGATTGCGCACCGGCTGGCGACGGTACGCCGCGCCGACCGCATCGTGGTGATGGACCATGGCCGCATCGTCGCCACTGGGACGCATGAGGCGCTGGTGCGCGAAGGCGGCCTGTATGCGCGCCTGGCACGATTGCAGTTCGGCGAGGCCGGCGCTTTGCCAATGCTCGACGTCATCGGGGACGAGGTGGGGATGCCATGAGCGACGATCGTTCCACGGCCGCCCGGGTTGCCGATCCGGGCATCCGGGCGCTCTACCGTCTGGAGAACCGCTGGCAGGCATGGCTGGACGTGGAGGCGGCACTGGCGCGCGCGCAGGCCGATCTGGGCATCGTGCCGCGCGACTGCGCCGAGGCGATTGCAGCGGCAGCGCGGCTCGACCTCATGGACCGCGCGCGCATCGACGAGGCCGCGCGGCGCACCGCCCACACCATCGTTCCGCTGGTGTGGGAACTGTCGCGCGTCGTCGGCGATCCGGCCGGCGGCTGGGTGCATTGGGGTGCGACGACCCAGAACATCACGCAGACCGGGGACCTGCTGGTGCTGCGCCAGGCGCACCGCATCTTCCTGGGTCTGATCCGCGACTGCCTGCGCGCGATGGCCGATCTGGCCGAGCGCGGGGCGGACATGGTGATCGCCGGGCGCACCCATGGCCAGCACGCGGTGCCCGCCACCTTCGGCTTCAAGGTCGCCGCCTGGATCGACGAGATCCTGCGCCATGTCGAGCGGTTCGGGCAGGCCGAACCACGGGTGTTCGTGGCGATGCTGGGCGGTGCCGCCGGCACCTTCGCCTCCCTGGGCGCGCAGGGGCCGGCGGTGCAGGCGGGCATCGCGCGATACCTCGACATGACGCCGATGGCGGTGCCGGCGCGCACCATCGGCGACCATATCGCCGAATACGTCGTGCTGCTGGGCATGCTGGGCGCCACCTGCGGCAAGATCGGCCGCGAGATCTACACGTTGATGAAGACCGAGTTCGGCGAGGTGGAGGAGCCGGTGCCGCCGGGCACGGTGGGCAGCTCCACCATGCCGCAGAAGCGCAATCCGCATTACTGCCAGGACGTGATCGCCTGCGCCGCCGAGCTGCGCAGCATCGTGCCGCTGGCGCTGGAGGCGATGCAGACCGAGCACGAGGCCGACCGCACCACCAGCCTGATGGAGCGCGAGGCCACGGCCCGCGCCTGCATCCTGGCCGGCGACATGCTGGTGCGGCTGAAGATGATCCTGCAGGGGTTGGAGCTGAAGCCTGAACGGATGCGGCGCAATCTCGATCTCGGCGGCGGCCTGATCATGGCGGAAGCGGTGATGCTGCAACTCGGCGGCGTGATCGGACGGCAGCACGCGCACGACGTGGTCTATGACGCGGCGCAGACGGCGTTTGTGGAGAACCGCGGTTTTGCCGATCTGCTGAAGGCCGACCCCCGGGTGACGGCGCATCTGGATGCCGTCGCCATCGACGCCTTGCTCGATCCGACGGCCTATACCGGACTGTGCGCCGAGATGGCGCGGGCCGCCGCGGCGCGCGCGCGGGCGGCGGCCTGACCTTGTTTCATCCGAAATGGACGGTCAGCCAGACGGTCGGCGCGTCCGTCGCCGTCCAGGTCACGCGGTGGCGGCGGCGGGCCGGGATCAGCAGGTAATCGCCGGGGCGGAGGTCCTGCTCGCCCTCGCCATCGACCCACAGGCGCGCCGCACCCGCCAGCAGCAGCACCCATTCGTCGTGCGGCTGATCATAGGGCGCGTCCTGCGGCGTGGTCTGCCCGAACGAGACGATCCGTTCGATGCGCACGCCGTCGCGGGCGAGCAGGTCGTCGAAGCGTTCCGCAGCCGCGGATCGGGGCAGCTCCGCGAACAGGTTGCGCATGGGCTCAGGCCGGCAACCCGCCCTGTCGGGCAACGAAAGCGGCGATCTCGGCCACGCCCTTGCCGGCGCGGATATTGGCGAACACGAAGGGCCGTTCGCCGCGCATCTTGCGTGCGTCGCGGTCCATCACCTCCAGGCTCGCGCCGACCAGGGGGGCAAGGTCGATCTTGTTGATGACCAGCAGGTCGCTGCGCGTGATGCCGGGGCCGCCCTTGCGCGGAATCTTGTCGCCCGCCGAGACGTCGATCACGTAGATCGTGAGGTCGGCCAGTTCCGGGCTGAAGGTCGCGGCCAGATTGTCGCCGCCGCTCTCGATCAGGATCAGGTCGAGTGCCGGGAAACCGACGCCGCAGCTCGGCGACGCCGGCGAGGTTGATGGAGGCATCCTCGCGGATCGCGGTGTGCGGGCAGCCGCCGGTCTCGATGCCCAGGATGCGCTCGGGCGGCAGCGAGCCGGCGCGCGTCAGGAACTCGGCGTCCTCCTTGGTGTAGATGTCGTTGGTGATCGCGGCGATGTCGTAGCGCGGTGCGCAGATGGCTTGCACAGCGCGTCCATCAGCGCGGTCTTGCCGGTGCCGACGGGGCCGCCGATGCCGACGCGCAACGGGCCGTTTGGCGAAATCGTCATGAGCGGAACAGCCTTGTGTATTGCGTTTCGTGCCGCATGGCGGCGAGGTCGGAGCGGAAGGCGCAGCCGCCGAGATCGTCGAGGGTTGCGTCGGCGGCCTCGGCCGCAACGGCGAGCATCACGGGTTCGAGGGCGGCGAGCACGCGCAGGCCCGCCGACTGGCCGAGCGGGACCAGGCGCACGGCGGCCGAGATCAGGTTGGCGGCGAAGGCCTGCAGATAGCCGCAGGCGGCGGCATCCGCGTCGATGCCGTGCCGGCCGGCGAGCGCGCCGACGGCGACGGGATAGGGCACGGGCACCGCTGTCATCCTCCTGCGGTTGCTCCCACGCGGCGACCGCGCAGCATGAAGGCCGTGCCCTGGTCCAGCGTTTCCGTGCGGCGCTCGCGGCACGGGCGCGGTGGCCGCGGCCAGTTCCGCGATTTGCGCCAGCGCATCGGCGTCGTGCGCGGCGCGGTGCGCGTGGCGCAGCAGGATCGCGTCGCTGCGCGCCCGCGCCATGCGCCAGCACATCCGTCGAGCCAGTGCCTGCAATGTCGGCTCGTCGGTGATGTCGCCCGCGTCCACGGCCCACTCGATGCCGTGCGAATAGGCGAAGCCGCCGGTGGGAAAGGCCGGCGACAGCCAGGCGAGCAGGCGCAGCAGCGCCGGCTCAGTGGTGGTGATGCTCATCGTCGTCGTCGTGGTGATGATGATGCGCGGCGCCGGCATAGGCGCCCGACTTCTGGATCGAACGGCGCCTCGATCTCCTCGACGTGGCCGCCCAGGCCCTCGACCATCTCGGCGATCACGTGGTCGGCGCGGATGCGGATGCGATCGCCGACCAGCTGCACCGGCAGATGCCGGTTGCCGAGATGCCAGGCGATGCGCACCAGCTCGCGTCGTCGTGCGCGTGGATCTCCAGCAGCTTCTCCGGCCTGGCGCAGACCAGCACGATGCCGCCGTCATCGAGCGCGAGCCCGTCGCCGTGGCGCAGGCGCGCCGCTTGCGGCAGATCGAGCAGCACGTCGCGCCCTGCCTCGGTGCGCAGCAGGATGCGGCGGCGGTGGCGGCGGTCGTGGTCGATCAGCACGCGATCCACCGCGTCGCGTCGCGTGCCAGGTCGCCGGCACGGCAGACGATGCGGCTGGCACGCATCAGAACAGGAAGTAGCGCTGCGCCATCGGCAGCACCGTCGCCGGTTCGCAGGTCAGCAGCACGCCGTCGGCGCGGACCTCGTAGGTTTCGGGATCGACCTCGATCACCGGCGTCGCGTCGTTGTGGATCATGCTGCGCTTGCCGATGCCGCCGCGCGTGTCGGCGACCGGCGACCAGGCGGCGGTCGCAGGTCCAGAGCTGCGGCCGATGCCGGCATCGAGCGCCGCGGCCGAGACGAAGGTGATGCAGCTTTCCGCCAGCGCGCGGCCGAGCGCGCCGAACATCGGCCGGTAGTGCACCGGCTGCGGCGTCGGGATGGAGGCGTTGGGATCGCCCATCGGCGCGCACGCGATCGAGCCGCCCTTGATCACCAGGTCGGGCTTCACGCCGAAGAACGCCGGCGACCACAGCACCAGATCGGCGAGCTTGCCGGCCTCGATCGAGCCGATCTCGTGCGCCAGGCCCTGCGCGATCGCCGGGTTGATCGTGTACTTGGCGATGTAGCGCTTGACGCGCGCATTGTCGGCGTCGCCGTCGCCGGCCAGGCGCCGCGCTGCTGCTTCATCTTGTGCGCGGTCTGCCAGGTGCGGATGATGACCTCGCCGACGCGGCCCATCGCCTGGCTGTCCGACGACATCATCGAGAGCGCGCCGAGATCGTGCAGGATGTCCTCGGCGGCGATCGTCTCCTTGCGGATGCGGCTTTCGGCGAAGGCCACGTCCTCGGCGATGTTGCGCGTCGAGGTGATGGCAGACCATGAGCATGTCGAGATGCTCGTCGAGCGTGTTCGCCGTGTAGGGCCGCGTCGGGTTGGTGGAGCTGGGCAGCACGTTGGGCAGGCCGGCGACCTTGATGATGTCGGGCGCATGGCCGCCGCCCGCGCCTTCGGTGTGGAAGGCGTGGATGGTGCGGCCCTTGAAGGCGGCGATGGTGTCCTCGACGAAGCCGCGACTCGTTCAGCGTGTCGGTGTGGATCATCACCTGCACGTCGAACCGGTCGGCGACCGACAGGCAGCAGTCGATCGCGGCGGGCGTGGTGCCCCAGTCCTCGTGCAGCTTCAGGCAGGACGCGCCGGCGCGGATCATCTCCTCCAGCGCCGCGGGCCGCGACGGCGTTGCCCTTGCCGGCGAACGCGAGGTTGACCGGCAGCGCCTCGGCCGCCTGCAGCATGCGCGCGAGGTGCCACGGCCCAGGCGTGCAGGTGGTGGCGGCGGTGCCGGTGGCGGGGCCGGTGCCGCCGCCGATCAGCGTGGTGATGCCGGAGGCGAGCGCGTCGTCGACCTGCTGCGGGCAGATGAAATGGATATGCGCGTCGATGCCGCCGGCGGTGAGGATTTTGCCCTTCGCCCGCGATGATCTCGGTGCCTGGGCCGATGATGATGTCGACGCCGGGCTGCACGTCCGGGTTGCCGGCCTTGCCGATGCGCGCGATGCGGCCGTTGCGTGATGGCGACGTCGGCCTTGACGATGCCCCAGTGGTCGATGATCAGCGCGTTGGTGATGACGGTATCGACCGCGCCCTCGGCCTGCGGCAGCCTGCGACTGGCCCATGCCGTCGCGGATCACCTTGCCGCCGCCGAACTTCACTTCCTCGCCGTAGGTCGTGAGGTCGCGCTCGACCTCGACGAACAGGTCGGTGTCGGCCAGGCGCACGCGGTCGCCGGTGGTGGGGCCGAACATGTCGGCATAGGCGGCGCGGGGGATGCGGGCCATCAGTCGAGGTCTCCCATGACGTCGCCACGGAAGCCCTGCACGACGCGCTTGCCGCGATAGGGGACCAGCGTCACCTCGCGCGTCTGGCCGGGCTCGAAACGAACCGCGGTGCCGGCGGCGATGTCGAGCCGCTTGCCGCGCGCGAGCGTCGCGGTCGAACAGCAGAGCGGGGTTGGTTTCGGCGAAATGGTAGTGGCTGCCGACCTGGATCGGCCGGTCGCCGGTGTTGGCGACGCGTCAGCGACGGTGCGTTCGGCAGCCCGGCGTTGAGCTCGATGTCGCCGTGCGGCGTGATGACTTCGCCGGGGATCATGCGGGCCATCCTCATCGGATCGGCTCGTGCACGGTGACGAGCTTGGTGCCGTCGGGGAAGGTCGCTTCCACCTGCACGTCGTGGATCATCTCGGCGACGCCTTCCATGACCTGATCGCGCGTCAGCACCTGCGCGCCCGGCCTGCATCAGGTCGGCGACGCTGCGCCCGTCGCGCGCGCCTTCGACGACGAAATCGGTGATCAGCGCGACGGCTTCGGGATGGTTGAGCTTGACGCCGCGCTCCAGCCGCCGCCGCGCCACCATCGCCGCCATGCTGATCAGCAGCTTGTCCTTTTCGCGGGGCGTCAGGTTCATGCGTCGTGTCCCTCAATTCACGTAGGGTGGCCGAGTGGCGATGGGTGGCTCAGCCCACGCGCAACTCCGAAGTGGATCGGCGGCCGAAGATGGCGGCTGAAGCCCACGCTGCAAGCAACACAGTTAACACAGCCAGACCCTGGCAATGCCCGGCCGCCGCGCAGTAGCGCCAGGCCGGCCACCACGGCGGAACGCAGGCAGGCGCCATCGGCCGCCACGATACGGCACAGCAACAGGCCGTCCCAGGCGGAACGCCGGCCTCGGCGCTGCAGTCCGACAGCGCCGCACGCACGGCATCGCAGCAGCGCCTCGGCGTCGCGGCGCAACAGCACCAGCGTCGCAATGGCGCGCGCACCGTCGGCGATGGCGCGGTGCGACAGCGTCTCGGCCGCCGCGCCATCCAGGCGGATCGCATCGTGCAGCAGCAGCCGGCCGTCGCGGCGGATGCGGATCAGGTCGCGCAGGCGCACGCTGCGCACCGTCTCGCCCATCGCGGTGCGGCCGAACACCAGCGACTCGACGCCGAGGAACCAGCGCGTCCGCCGCCAGCGTCGACATCCAGCCGGCGGTCCATGGCGCGCGGTCGAACAGGATCGTCTCCTGCGGCAGCCATTCCAGCGCGCGCACCGGCGGCGACGGTCACGCCGCGTGCGCACCACGCGACGGCGCCGCTCGCCGGGCAGGGCGCGATAGAACCGCTCCGCCGCCTGCGCGGCGATCGTCGCGCGCGCGCCCTCGCCGCACCACGAACGCGACTGTCCAGCCGATCGCCGCCGGCGACGCCGCCGGAGGTGTTCAGCATCACGGCATCCGTCCAGCGCGGCGTCGGGACCGTGCGGGAAGCGCGCCTTCAGGCAGCCCGCCTGGCGCAGATCGTCCAGCACGGTCGCGCGTCGCCGCGGCGCCGGAAGCCGCACGCGCAGCGCGCCGGCTGGCGCGTTGCAGCGTGGTGAGCGTCAGACCGAGAGGCGGCGTCGTACATCCTGCTTCGTCGAGCTCCTCGCGCGTGCCGGCCAGCACGATGTCGCCGCGGTCCATCACCGCGATGCGTCTGCGCCAGTTCCTGCGCGAAGTCGAAATACTGCTCGACCAGCAGGATGGCCATGTCGCCGCGCGACGCGCAACAGCGCGATCACGCGGCCGATATCCTTGATGATGCTGGGCTGGATGCCCTCGGTCGGCTCGTCCAGCACCAGCAGCCGCGGCTTCGTCACCAGCGCGCGGGCGATCGCGAGCTGCTGCTGCTGGCCGCCCGACAGGTCGCCGCCGCGCCGGCGCAGCATGGTCTTCAGCACCGGGAACAGCTCGAAGATCTCGTCCGGGACGCGCGCGCTCGCCGCGCGGCAGCACGGCGAAGCCGGTCTCCAGGTTCTCCCGCACCGTCAGCAGCGGAAAGATGTCGCGCCCCTGCGGCACCCAGGCGATGCCGCGCCGCGCCCGCTCGTAGGGCGGCAGCTTGCGTGATGTCCTCGCCTTCCCAGCGGATGCTGCCGGCGCGTGATCGGATGCGCGCCGACGATGGCGCGCAGCAGGCTGGTCTTGCCGACGCCGTTGCGGCCCAGCAGGCAGGTGACCGCGCCGACCTCGGCGGTCAGCGACACCTGCCGCAGCGCGATGGCGGCGCCGTAGTGCAGGTCGACGTTTTCGACTTCGCAGCATGCTCATCGCCCCAGATACACTTCGATCGACCGCGGGTCCTCGCTGACATGGTCGATGCGAGCCCTCGGACAGCACGCGAGCCCTCGTGCAGCACCGTCACCTTCACGCCGAGCGCGCGCACGAACGCCATGTCGTGCTCCACCACCACGACGCTGCGCGTGCGGTTGATCTCGCGCAGCAGCTCGGCGGTCTGTTCGGTCTCGGCGTCGGTCATGCCGGCCACCGGCTCGTCGACCAGCAGCAGCTGCGGCTCCTGCGCCAGCAGCATGCCGATCTCCAGCCACTGCTTCTGGCCGTGCGACAGGTCGCCGGCGCGGCGGTTGCGGTGGTCGGTCAGGCGGGTGGTCGCCAGGATCGCCTCGATGCGCTCGCGCTCCTCGTCGGTCTCGCGCGCCCACAGCGTGAAGCGCGGCCGGCGGTCGCCGGCCAGCGCCAGCAGCAGGTTGTCCCAGACCGTGTGCGGCTCGAACACCGTCGGCTTCTGGAACTTGCGGCCGATGCCCAGGGCGGCGATCGCCGGCTCGTCCAGCTGGTGAGGTCGGTGTCCGCGCCGAACACCACCTTGCCGGTGTCGGGCCGGGTCTTGCCGGTGATGACGTCCATCATCGTCGTCTTGCCGGCGCCGTTCGGGCCGATCACCGCGCGCATCTCGCCGGGCTCCAGCACCAGCGACAGCGCGTTCAGCGCGCGGAACCCGTCGAAGCTGACGGTGACGCCGTCGAGATACAGCAGCGTGTCGGCTGCTGGCCGATCGCGTCGCTCATCTCGTGCGCCTCCGCGCGGCCGGCGGCCTCGATCGCGGCGTCGGTCGCCGCGGCGCGCGCGCGCGGCGCGAACAGGCCCATGAGCCCTTGCGGCAGGAACAGCGTGACGAAGATGAACAGCGCGCCCAGCGCGAACAGCCAGAGCTCCGGCAGCGCGCCGGTGAACCAGGTCTTGCCGAGATTGACCAGCACCGCGCCGAGGATCGGCGCCGACCAGCGTGCCGCGGCCGCCGACCGCGACCCAGATCACCGCCTCGATCGAGTTGCCGGGCGCGAACTCGCTCGGGTTGATGATGCCGACCTGCGGCACGTACAGCGCGCCGCCGATGCCGGCCATCACCGCCGACAGCACGAACACGAACAGCTTGTAGGACTCCGGCCGGTAGCCGAGGAACCGGGTGCGGCTCTCGGCGTCGCGCACCGCGATCAGCACCTTGCCGAAGCGCGAGGTGACGACGTAGCGCGCGAGCAGGAACATGCAGCGCACAGGCACGATCGCGGTGACCAGCAGCAGGCCGCACGCGCGTGCGTCTCGGCCTGCAGCGGAAGCCCAGGATGTCCTTGAAGTCGGTCATGCCGTTGTTGCCGCCGAACCCCATGTCGTTGCGGAAGAACGCCAGCAGCAGCGCGTAGGTCAGCGCCTGGGTGATGATCGACAGATAGACGCCGGTGACGCGCGAGCGGAACGCGAGCCAGCCGAACACCAGCGCCAGCACGCCCGGCACCAGCATCACCATCAGCGATGGCGAAGCCGAACTAGTCGAAGCCGTACCAGTACCAGGGCAGGTCGTTCCAGCTCAGGAACACCATGAAGTCCGGCAGGATCGGATTGCCGTAGACGCCGCGCGCGCCGATCTGGCGCATCAGGTACATGCCCATCGCGTAGCCGCCGAGCGCGAAGAACGCGGCATGGCCCAGCGTCAGGATGCCGGCGAAGCCCCAGACCAGATCGACCGCCAGCGCCAGCATCGCGTAGCAGAGATATTTGCCGACCAGCGAGATGACATAGGTCGGCACATGCAGCGCGAAGCTGGCGCGGCGTCGCGAGGTTCAGGCACGCCAGCAGCGACGGCGCCGCCCAGCACCAGGCAACAGCGTCAGGGACGCGGACAGCCTGGCTCATGCCTCCACCGCCCGGCCCTTGAGCGGGAACAGGCCGCGCGGCCGGCGCTGGATGAACAGGATCAGCAGCACCAGCACGACGATCTTGCCCAGCACCGCGCCGGCGACGGGTTCGAGGAACTTGTTGACGATGCCAAGCGTCAGCGCGCCGACCACCGTGCCCCACAGATTGCCGACGCCGCCGAACACCACCACCATGAAGCTGTCGATGATGTAGCTCTGGCCGAGATTGGGCGAGACGTTGTCGATCTGGCTCAGCGCCACGCCGGCCATGCCGGCGACGCCGGAGCCGAGGCCGAAGGTCAGCGCGTCGATCCACGGCGTGCGGATGCCCATCGCCGCCGCCATGCGCCGGTTCTGCGTCACCGCGCGCATGCGCAGGCCGAGCGAGGTGTAGCGCAGCGCCGCCATCAGCGCGGCCAGCACCATCACCGCGAAGATGATGATGTAGAGGCGGTTCCAGGTCAGCGTCAGGCCGCCCACACTTGGTCGCGCCGCTCATCCAGTCGGGCGTGCCGACATCCTGGTTGTCGGCGCCGAAGATCGTGCGCACCGCCTGCTGCAGCACCAGCGACAGGCCCCAGGTGGCCAGCAGCGTCTCCAGCGGCCGGCCGTACAGCAAGCGGATCAGGCTGCGCTCGATGACGATGCCGACGACGCCGGAGACGATGAACGCCAGCGGCACGGCGATCAGCAGGCTGGCGCCGAACAGCCCGGGCGCGTAGGCGCGGATCACCTGCTGCACCACGAAGGTGGTGTAGGCGCCGAGCATCACCATCTCGCCGTGCGCCATGTTGATCACGCCCATCACGCCGAAGGTGATGGCGAGCCCGGCGGCGGCGAGCAGCAGCACCGAGCCGAGGCTGAGGCCGTAATAGACGCTCTGCGAGCAGGCTCCAGAGCTGCAGGCTCCGGTCGATCGACTCGACCGCGGCGGCGGCGGCCGCGGCGACCGCCGGCGGCTGCCCGGACAGTCCGACAGCCCGTCGAGCAGCGAGCGCGCATCGAGGTCGCCGCGCGCGTCGCAGAACGTTCGACCGCCGCCAGCCGGTCGGGCTCGCGATGCGTCGGTCGAGCAGAGCAGGGCGGCGGCGCGCGCCTGCTCCATGCGCTGCTTGACGTCGGGATCGGTCTCCTTGGCGAGCGCCTTGTTCAGCGCGGGCAGGGCCGCCGGATCGTGCGAGTGGAACACCGCCTCGGCGGCGTGCATCCGGGCCGCGGGATCAGCGGCGACCAGGTGCAAGGCTGCCCAGGGCGGCGTCGATCGCGCTGCGCACCGCGTTGTTCACGCGCACCTGCTTGACGCCCGCTGGCCATCACGTCCGGGGCCGGCTTGCCGGTCGCGGCGTCGGCGAAGGACCCGTCGGTCTGCTTGATGAACAGCGCTGTGGTCGGGCGCGACATAAAGGTTGCCCGCCTGCAGCGCGCCGATGATCGCCGCCGCCCTGCGGGTCGCCCGAGCCGGCCAGTTCCGCCACCCCGTGGCGGATCTCGTCGTAATTGCCCGAGCCGAGCTCGGCGAGCGCGTCGTCGGCCGATTGCGCCCGCGCCGCGACCGGCGCCAGGGCGACCAGGACAACGAACAGCAGACCGAGGATGCGGCTCATCGCAGACTTTCTCCCGCCTGTCCCGCGCCGGCCTCGCAACATCCGGGCCACGTTCGCCCAAGGGGCGGCAACGGGAAGGCAAACCGGGCCCGACGGCCCAGGGAGGCGGCGCGACGCGCACGGCCGCCCCGCACCGTTGGTGGACGGACGATCAGCCAGCCTTGCTGCCGCCGCCGCACTTGCCCGTCTTGACGTTGAACGCACCGCAGGACATCGGCGGCCGCCAGTCGCCGATCAGGTTCTTGGTATCGGCGACGTAGGGCGACCATTCCTGCGCCACGACCAGGCCCGGGGTCTGCGAGACGATGTTGAACTGGCCGTTATCCTGGATCTCGCCGATCAGCACCGGCTTGGTGATGTGGTGGTTCGGCATCATCGCCGCGTAGCCGCCCGACAGGTTGGGAACGGACACGCCGATCATCGCGTCGATCACCTTCGCGGGGTCGGTGGTGCCGGCCTTCTCGACGCCCTTCACCCACATGTTGAAGCCGATGTAGTGCGCCTCCATCGGGTCGTTGGTGGTGCGCTTGTCGTTCTTGATGAACTTGTGCCAGGCCTCGATGAACGCCTTGTTCTCGGGGGTGTCGACGCTCTCGAAGTAGTTCCAGGCCGCCAGGTGGCCGAGCAGCGGCTTGGTGTCCATGCCGGCCAGCTCCTCCTCGCCCACGCTGAAGGCAACCACGGGGATGTCGGTCGCCTTGATGCCCTGGTTGCCGAGTTCCTTGTAGAACGGCACGTTGGCGTCGCCGTTGATGGTGGAAACCACCGCGGTTTTCTTGCCGGCCGAGCCGAACTTCTTGATCGAGGCCACGATGTTCTGCCAGTCGGACTGGCCGAACGGCGTGTAGTTGATCATGATGTCGTCGGGTGCGACGCCCTTCAGCTTCAGATAGGCTTCCAGGATCTGGTTGGTGGTGCGCGGATAGACATAGTCGGTGCCGGCCAGCACCCAGCGCTTGATGCCGTTTTCCTGCATCAGGTAGTCCACCGCCGGGATCGCCTGCTGGTTCGGCGCCGCGCCGGTGTAGAACACGTTCTTGCTGCACTCCTGGCCCTCGTACTGGACCGGGTAGAACAGGATGTTGTCCAGCTCCTCGAACACCGGCAGCACCGACTTGCGCGAAACCGAGGTCCAGCAGCCGAACACCGCCGAGACCTTGTCGACCGAAATCAGCTGGCGGGCCTTCTCGGCGAACAGCGGCCAGTTGGAGGCAGGATCGACCACGACAGGCTCGATCTTCTTGCCCAGCAGGCCGCCCTTGGCGTTCTGCTCGGCGATCAGCATCAGCATGACGTCCTTCAGCGTGGTCTCGCTGATCGCCATCGTGCCGGACAGCGAATGCAGGATGCCGACCTTGATCGTCCCGCCGGCGGCGGGCGCCTGCGCGGCGGCGCGGGTGGTGACGGCGGCGGTGGCGCCGACCGCGGCGGTCGCCGCCATCGCGAGGCCGAGGGTTCCCAGCGACCTTCTATCCAGCTTGACGCGATCTTCGCTCATCATCCGTGTTCCTTACAGGTTGGCATGCACAAGTCCGTTCGGCGACCCGCGTGGCCCGGCGGCGAGCGATCGGATCGGCTGAATGTCGGTGCGCCGGACGATAGGTCGCGAGGATGTGCCGTCCGCACCCGGTTTTGTCGTATTGACAAACCGAAAAGAAGGTCCGCAGCACATCCCAAAACGGTCCCGTGCCGTCGTCGCGCATTGGTTTGTGCCGGTTTTCCTTCGCAACGCGGACGCCGCGGCCCGTCCACATCGTGCTTGACGCCGACGGGGCCCCGCCGACAGGGTCAGCGTCTCAAAACCCGCACGGATCGGAACGCCGGCGCCCTGCCACGGCGGCTGAACACCGGACGGCTTCGGGCAGGGAGATCGGTCAGCCAGCCATGACGGCACGCCAGCGGATCGTGCGCGAGCGGCGCGAATACAACCAGTGGGTCGCCAACCAGACGCTGGAAGACTACGCGCTGCGCTTCACCGCCAAGCGCGCCCGGCGCTGGTCGGCGCTGCGGGTGGCCAACACCGCCCTCGGCTCCATCTCCTTCCTGGCGCTGGAGGCGATCGGCGGCACCATCACCGTGGCCTACGGCTTCACCAACAGCATCGCCGCCATCCTGGTCGTCAGCCTGCTGATCTTCGCGATCAGCCTGCCGATCTGCTTCTATGCCGCGCGCGACGGGGTGGACATCGACCTGCTGACCCGCGGCGCCGGCTTCGGCTATATCGGCTCGACCATCACCTCGCTGATCTACGCCAGCTTCACCTTCATCTTCTTCGGGATCGAGGCGGTGATCGTCGCCTCGATGCTGGAGACGTTCTTCGGCGTGCCGCTGTGGTTCGGCTATATCTGCTGCGCTGCGGCGGTGGTGCCGCTGGTGACGCACGGCATCACCCTGATCAGCCGCTTCCAGCTCTGGACGCAGCCGGTATGGCTGGTGCTGAACCTCATCGCGCTGGTCGCGGTCGTTGCCGCGCATCCCGACTGGCTGGCCGGCTGGACGCACTACCGGGGCAGCGGCGACACCGCGACGGGTGCCTTCAATCCGATCTATTTCGGCGCCGCCGCGTCCATCCTGCTGGCGCTCATCACGCAGACCGCCGAGCAGGTGGACTACCTGCGCTTCATGCCCCCGCGCGGCTCGGGTGTCGGGCACGCGCGGCACGGCATGTGGTGGGCGGCGCTGCTGGCGGGCGGCCCCGGCTGGATCGTGTTCGACGTCCTGAAGCTGCTGGCGGGATCTTTCCTGGCCTACGGCGTGCTGCAACTCGGCGCCTCCCCGCAATCGGCGGTGAAGCCGGCGCAGATGTATCTGATGGCGTTCGGCGATGCCGTGCGCTCCCCGGTCGCGGCCCTGGTGCTGGCGAGCTTCTTCGTCGTGCTGTCGCAGCTGAAGATCAACGTGACCAACGCCTATGCCGGGTCGATCGCCTGGTCCAACTTCTTCTCCCGCCTGACGCACAGCCATCCTGGCCGTGTCGTCTGGCTGGTGTTCAACATCGCCATCGCGCTGCTGCTGATGGAACTCGGCGCGTACGAGACGATCCAGCGCACGCTGGTGCTGTATTCCAATGTGGCGACCGCATGGATCGGCGCGCTGGTCGCCGACCTGATCGTCAACAAGCCATTGGGCTTCAGTCCGCCGGGCATCGAGTTCAAGCGCGCGCATCTGTACGACATCAATCCGGTTGGTGTCGGGGCGATGCTGCTGGCGGTTCTGGTTTCCCTCTCCGCCTGGATCGGCATCTTCGGCCCGCTGGTGGCGGCAATGTCCACCTTCATCGCCTTCACCGTCGCCTTCGTCGCCGCCCCGCTGATCGCCTGGGCGACGCAGGGCCGCTTCTATCTGGCGCGCAAGCCGCGCACCGCGTGGGGCGCCATGCCCTCGCTGCAATGCGCGATCTGCGAGCACGCGTTTGAGCCCGAGGACATGGCCTACTGCCCGGTCTACACCGGTCCGATCTGCTCGCTGTGCTGTTCCCTCGATGCGCGCTGCAACGATGGCTGCAAGCCGCATGCGCGCGCCGACGCGCAGATTGCGACGACACTGGGTGCCGTTCTGCCGGCATCGGTGATGCGCGCCGCGGCCAGCCCGCTCGGCCGCTTCGTCGGCGTGTTCGCCGTGTTCGTGGCCGCCGCGGGCCTTGTGGTGCTTGGCATCTATGCCCGCACTTCGATCGCGATTTCCGATGCCGGCGCCTACTGGCAGGCTTTCTTCGTGCTGGTGGTGATCGGCGGCGTGGCGGCCTGGCTGCTGGTGCTGGCGCAGGAAAGCCGGCGTGTGGCGCAGGAGGAAACGCGCCGCCAGACCGGCCTCCTGATGTCGGAAATCCGCGCGCACCGTCGCACCGACGCCGCACTCCAACATGCCAAGGAGGTCGCCGAGACCGCCAGCCTCGCGAAAAGCCATTTCGTCACCAGCATCAATCACGAGCTGCGCAGCCCGCTGAACGCGATCCTGGGCTACGCGCAGCTGCTCGAACGCGACCCCTCCAGCCTGGAACGGCGCACCGACGCACTGCGCATCATCCGGCGCAGCGGCGAGCATCTGGCGGCACTGGTCGAGGGGCTGCTCGACATCTCCCGCATCGAGGCCAAGCGCATCGACATCTATCGCGACGAGGTGGCGCTGCCCGAGTTCCTGGGGCAGCTGGTGGACATGTTCCGCCTGCAGGCCGAGGACAAGGGCATCGGCTTCGTCTTCGACGCCCCCGCCGACATGCCGGCGCGCGTGCATACCGATGAGCACCGGCTGCGCCAGATCCTCATCAACCTGCTGTCGAACGCAATCAAATTCACGTCCGAGGGCGAAGTGACGCTGCGCGTGCGCTGGCGCACCGAAATTGCCGAGTTCGACGTGATCGACACCGGCATCGGTATCGCCGCTGCCGATCTTGACCGCATCTTCGAGCCGCTGCAACGGGTGAAGACCACCGGCGGGCTGCCCGGTCTCGGTCTCGGCCTGACGATCGCCAAGGTGCTGACCGAGATCATGGGCGGCGAGATCGCTGTGACCAGCCAGCCCGGCCGGGGCAGCCGCTTCCGCGTGCGGCTGATGCTGTCGCGCTCGGCCCACGCCGCCCGGCCGGCGCTGACCGAGCGGCGGATCACCGGCTATGCCGGGCCGCGCCGCCTTGTCGTGGTGGCGGACGACGACCCGGTGCACCGGATGCTGCTCGCCGATCTGCTGACGCCGCTGGGCTTCGTCGTGCGGCCGGCCGAGGATGGCCGCGCCTGCCTCGAGATCGCGGCGCGGCAGACGCCCGACATCTTCCTGATCGACCTCTCGATGCCTGGCATGTCGGGCTGGGAGCTGGCCCGGGAACTGCGTGAGCTGCATGCGCTGGTTCCGATCGTCATCATCTCGGCGGATGGGCGGGAACTGAAGCAGCCGCCGCTGGATGCCGCGCATCACGACGATACGCTGAGCAAGCCGGTGAGCCTCGCCGCCCTGCTGGAGCGGATCGGCCGCCTTTTGCAACTCGAATGGACCGGGCCCGAGGCGGCAGGCGAGCCGGCCCCCAGCGCCGGGCCGCGGCTGACCGGCGAACAGCTCGACAAGCTGCGGGAGCTGGCGGCGATCGGCTATGTCAGCGGCCTGCGCACGCAGCTTGACGTGTTCGAGCGGGAGGCCCCGGACAGCGCCGCCGCCTTCGGCCAGTTGCGCGCCCTGCTGGCCGAGTACCGGCTGGATGCGTTCCTCGCGGCCCTCGATGCACAGGCATCGGCCCACGACGACGCCCGGCCGCTGGCGGGCGGGGTGCGATGAAGCGGCGCGACACCGTGCTGGTGGTGGACGACCTGCCGGGCACGCTCGGTCTGCTGAACGAGGCGCTGGAGGCAGCGGGATACACCGTGCTGCTGGCGCAGTCGGCCGCGTTCGCGCTGTCGGTGATCGAGCGGATCACCCCCGACATCATCCTGATCGACGCCATCATGCCCGGAATGGACGGGTTCGAGCTCTGCCGGATCATGAAGCGCAACGCCGCGCTGGCGGCGGTGCCGATCATCTTCATGACCGGGCTGACCGAGAGCGAGCACGTGGTGCGCGGGTTCGAGGCGGGTGGCGTCGACTACGTCACCAAGCCGGTGGCGCCCGATGAGGTGATCGCACGCATCGGCGTCCACCTGGTCAATGCACGGCGCACGCGCAGCGCGCAGATGGCGCTGGACGCGGCCGGACGCTTCCTGATCGCTGCCGATCCGGACGGGCGGGTGATCTGGTCCACCCCGCAGGCCGCGGCCCTGCTGCGCGATGCCGCCGAGGGCGTGCCGGGCCGCCCGGACGACGCTCTGTATGCCTGGGGACCCGACTGGCGCATCGCCCCTGCCGACCTCGTGCCCGGTCGCTGCGTCGCCTCGCTGACGCATGATCGGCAGACGCTCGAATTCCACTTCGTCGGCCAGTTCGGTCCCGACGAGATGCTGCTGCGGGTGGTGGCGGCCGATGCCGCCAGCGGCGAAGCGCTGCTGCAGCGGCGGCTGGGTCTGACGGCGCGGGAAGCCGAGGTGCTGCTGTGGATCAGCCGCGGCAAGTCCAACCGCGACATCAGCGACATCCTCGGGCTGCGGCCCAGCACCGTCACCAAGCACCTGGAGCAGATCTACACCAAGCTCGGTGTCGAGAACCGCGCCTCGGCCGCCAGTATCGCGGTGCGGACGGCAACCGCAGAATAGCTTGTTTCGCGAATAAGGTGGATTGAGTTCTCGCCATACGGGTATTGTCCGCCCGCCAACCCTCGTCCTGAAGGTGCGGGAGAGCGGCGTGGTGAGGGCTCTTGATGAACACCAGCCAGACCGCGCAGGGCGCGTCCGGCGCCGTCGTGGCGGCCGCAGTCGGCATGCTGCTGGCCGGCGCCACTTTCGCGCTGCTGGCCCCGGCGCTGTTCTGGCTGCTGCTGGCGGGCACCGCGGCGCTGGGGGTGGCGTTCCTCTGCCTGCGCTGGACCGTGCCGCTCTGCGTGATCTGGCTGCTGATCGCCGGATCGACGCCGGAAATGGCAATCGGCGACCTGCTCGGGCCGCCCTGGCCGCAGGCCATCATCGCCATGGTCAAGGCAGCCCAGGTCGGGCTGGCGGCGGTCTGCGTGCTGCGCTACGGACCGCGCTTCGATCCCTTCAACCCTGCCTTCGCCTTCCTCGCCATGGGGGCGGCAGGGTTCGCGCATGGGCTGCATCCGTCGCTGACGCCGCTGGAAAGCCTGCGCTCGCTGGCCGGCTCGGTCGCACCCTACGCTTTCGCCTTCAGCGCGCTGTCGCTGCCCTGGACGCGGGCCATCATCGCTACGACGCGCTGGATCCCGCTGCTGACGGTCGCGGCGGGCGCCGTCCTCGACGCGGCGGGCATCCGGCCGCTGTTCATCGATATGGGCGGCGCGCGGCTGGGGGCACTCGGGCATCCCGCCTTCCTGGGCGGCTTCTGCCTGACCGCCAGCTATGCCTGCCTGATCGAGCTGTTCCGCGACGGACGGCGGCGGGAGGTCGCGCTGCTCGCCGCCAACATGCTGCTGCTGACCGCCACCGGCGCGCGCGCGCCCTTGGCCTATGGCGTGGCGGTCTGCCTGGTCGCGCTGCTGTTCGTGCCCGCCCGCGCCTTCCCCTGGCGCCGGCGCCTGACGCTGCTGCTGGCCGGAGCGGCGGCGCTGCCGGTCGTGCTCGTGCTGGCCGGCGAACTGGCCGGGCTGCGGTTGTTCAATGTGGTGTCGCACGAGGCCGGCGACCTCAGCGGGCGCGACATCCTGTGGCCGTATTTCGAGGCCGCGGCGGCGCAGTCGCCCTGGTTCGGCTGGGGGGTCGGCGCCGGCAACGCGGTGATCCCCGCCACCAGCCAGGTCGCCGAGCTGCTCGGCACCCTGGCTGCCCACAACGAGTATCTTCGCATCCGGGTGGAGGGCGGCTGGATCGGCCTGATCCTGCTCATCGCCTGCTTCGTCGCCTGGGTTTGGATGCACACGCGGCGGCTCGCACGCAGCGACCGCGCCGTCATGCGCCTGGTGTTCGTCGCCTTCGCCGCCCATTGCTTCACCGACAACCTGCTGATCTCCACTTCCTCCTGCGTGATGTTCAGCTTCGCCGCGGCGGTGTTCGCGCGCGGCCTGCTGGAGCAGGCCGCACCCGAGCCGGGCGCGGTCCGTTCCGCTGTCGGCGAGACGGATGACGGGGCGCGCGAATTGGCGTAATCAGGCGCCGCCGTGACCCCACCTTCCGTCATCGCGCAAATCGGCCGCCGGGCCGTCGTGCTGCTGGGCTTCCTGCTGCTGGCGGCCAGCGCGGTGCCGGCTGCCGCCGGTCTGGCTGCTCCCGGCATTGCCTACGTGCTGAACTCGGCCGGCGCCTCGATCAGCATGATCGACATGGCGACCCTGAAGGAGATCCGGCGCATCCCGGTGCTGCGGGAGCCGCACCACGTCGCCTTTACGCCCGACGGCAAGTATCTGCTGGTCGGCGACACCAGCGGCAACCAGCTGCTCTACATCGATCCCGCGAACGGCACGGTGGTGAAGCGGATCGCCATGGCCGATCCGTACCAGATCGGCTTCTCGCCCGACGGCCGCTTCTTCACCGTCACCGGGCTGGCGCGCAACCAGGTCGATGTCTACGACGCGGCGACGATGACGCTGGCCAAGCGCTTTCCGATCGCCTCGATGCCGAGCCATCTCGCCTACGCGCCCGACAGCTCCATGGTCTATGTCTCGCTGCAGGGCACCGACCGGCTGATGGCGATCGACCTGACGCGGCTCGCGGTGGTCTGGGTCAAGCCGGTCGGCAGCACCCCCGCCGGCGTGATGTGGCATGACGGCAAGATCCTGGTCGCCGACATGGGCGAGGACTACCTCGCCGAGGTCGATCCGGTCGACGGCCACGTGACCCGCCACATCGTCACCGGACGCGGCGCGCACAACCTGTTCCTCTCGCCCGACGGGCGCATCGTCTGGGTCAACAACCGCGTCGCCGGCACCACCGTCGCCCTCGACGCCACGACGCTGACGCTGATCCGCAGATACGACATCCCCGGCGGCCCCGACGACATCGCCTTCGCGCCGGACGGCAAGCTCTGGATCACCCGCCGCTTCGCCGAGAAGGTCGCGGTGCTCGATCCCGTCACCGGCAAATACCAGACGATCGACGTCGGCCGCTCGCCGCACGGCCTGTTCCTCTACCCGCCCGTCCCCGAGCCGCCGTCCGGCTAGCCGCGCACGATGCCCGATCCCTTCGACCTCACCGCCGGCTGGCTGCAGGAGCATCTGCTGCTGCCGATCATGTACCAGTTCGGCTGGATGCGGTGGGAAGACCTGTCCTATGGCTGGGCGCTGGTCGCGGTCTACGGCGCGGTGCAGGTCGCCGTCACCTACGCGGTCTGCCTGCCGCTGGAACGCTGGCGGCCGCTGGAACGCTGGCCCGACCGCCGGGCGGTGACGGTCGATGTGCTCTACACCATCGTCTCGCGCGTCGGCGTGCTGCCGCTCGTCACCTTCGTGCTGTTCTATCAGGTGCAGGCGTGGCTGACCGGGACGCTGACCGACCACGGCATCGTGCCGGTCACGCTGGAGGGGCTGTTCCCGCCGCTGCTCGGACATCCGGTCCCGACCTTCTTCATCTACGTGCTGATCCTCGACTGCGCCGACTACTGGCGGCACCGGCTGTCGCACCGCTTCGGCTGGTGGTGGGCGCTGCATTCCCTGCACCACGCGCAGAAGCAGATGACCTTCTGGTCCGACGACCGGAACCACCTGCTCGACGACCTGATCTCGGCGCTCTGGTTCGGGGCGGTCGCCCTGCTGATCGGCATCCCGCCGATCCAGTTCCCGCTGCTGGTGCTGGTGCTGCGCTTCCTCGAAAGCCTCTCGCACGCCAATGTGCGCCTCTCCTTCGGCCCCATCGGCGAGCGGCTGCTGGTCTCGCCGCGCTTCCACCGCGTGCATCACGGGGTGCGCGCCGCGGGACAGCAGAGCAGCAATTACGGCGCGATCCTGCCGCTGTGGGACATCGTGTTCGGCACCGCCGATTTCAGCCGCGCGCCGGTGGAGACCGGCGATCCGGGCGCGCCGGAGGCGATGGTCTCGGGCGGCTATATCGCACAGCAATGGGCCGGCCTGCGCCGCATGGTGCGGATGCTCGGCCGCCGCCGCACGCCGGGCGCCGCCAGACCGGGCGCCGCAAGACCCGTGCGATGATCCAGCATCCCCCGGCGCTGGAGACGGTGTCGGTGGCGATCCCCGATCACGCTCTGGAAGCGTACGAGGCGGCGCTGGCCACCGTCTGCGCCTCGGTTGGCTTCTTCCGCGACGAGGACACCGGCGGCTGGCGCGTCGAGGGCGTCAAGCAGGCCGGCGCGGGAGAGCCCGCGCTCGCCGCCGGCCTGGCGGTGGCAGAGCTGCTGACCGGAGTGGCCGCACCGTTGCTGCGCGCCCCGACCGCGGCCGGCGGCTGGCTGGCGCGCACCCGCGCGGCCTTCCCCGAGCAGCGCATCGGCCGGCGTTTCGCCATTCGCGGTACCCACCTTCCCAGGCGGTCGCGGCCCGGCGCCATCACCCTGGTGCTCGATGCCGGCATCGCCTTCGGCTCGGGCGAGCACGGCTCGACGCGCGGGTGCCTGCGCGCGCTGGAACGGCTCGCGCATCGCCGGCCGCGCCGTGTGCTCGATCTGGGCACCGGCTCGGGCATCCTGGCCATCGCCGCGGCGCGGCTGCTGCACCGCCCGGTGCTGGCGACGGATATCGAGCCGTGGTCGGTCCGCGTCGCCGCCGAGAACGCCGCCGCCAACGGCGTCGCGCGGCTGGTGCGCTGCCGGCTGGCGGATGGCTGGGCCTCGCCCGCTCTGCGCGCCGCCGGCCCGTTCGACCTCGTGCTGGCGAACATCCTGGCCCGCCCGCTCGCGGCGATGGCGCGGCATCTGGCCGCCCATCTCGCCCCCGGCGGTCGCGCGGTGCTCGCCGGGCTGCTGGCGGGGCAGGCCCGCTTCGTGCTGGCGGCGCATCGCCGGCACGGCATGGCGCTCGATTTTGCCCTGCGCGAGGGCAATTGGACGACACTGGTGCTGCGCTCGCCCCGGTAGCCCCGGCCAGCCGCCCCCCGACCTTGCGCCCCCCGACGTCGCCCCTCCCGGCCTTCCTTGCGGGGTCCGCAGTTCCTATCCTGTGGTCGTGTCCCCCCGAGTCCTTCCATGAGCGAGTATCTCGCCCGGCTGAACGACGAGCAGCGCGCGGCGGTGGAAACCGTCGATGGGCCGCTGCTCGTGCTGGCCGGCGCCGGCACCGGCAAGACCCGCGTGCTCACCACGCGCTTCGCCCATATCCTCGTCACCGGCCGCGCCGCGCCGCACCAGGTGCTCGCCGTCACCTTCACCAACAAGGCCGCCCGCGAGATGCGCGAGCGCGTCGGCGCCATCCTCGGCCGCCCGGCCGAGGGGCTGTGGCTCGGCACCTTCCACGCCCTCTGCGCGCGGATTCTGCGCCGCCACGCCGCGCTGGTGGGGCTGACGCCCGCCTTCACCATCCTCGACACCGACGACCAGATGCGGCTGCTCAAGCAGGTGATGGAGGCGGCGGGCCTGGACCCCAAGCGTTGGGTGCCGAACGCGATGATGGCGGTGATCCAGCGGTGGAAGGACCGCGGCCTGCCGCCCGGCCGGATCGGCACCGCCGACGACACCGACTTCGCCGACGGCCGCGCCCGCGCCGTCTATGCCGCCTACCAGGACCGGCTCAAGACCCTCAACGCCGCCGATTTCGGCGACCTGCTGCTGCACGTCACGGAATTGCTGCGCACCAACGAGGAAGTGCTGGCCCAATACCACCGCCAGTTCCGCTACATCCTGGTGGACGAGTACCAGGACACCAACCTGGTGCAGTATCTCTGGCTGCGGCTGCTGGCGCAGCAGTCGCGCAACATCTGCTGCGTCGGCGACGACGACCAGTCGATCTACTCCTGGCGTGGCGCCGAGGTGGAAAACATCCTGCGCTTCGAGAAGGATTTCCCCGGCGCCCGCATCGTCCGGCTGGAGGCCAACTACCGCTCCACCGCGCCCATCCTGGCGGCGGCGTCCGGGCTGATCGCGCACAACGAGGGGCGGCTCGGCAAGACGCTGCGCCCCGGGCGCCGCGACGCCGAGGGCGAGCAGGTCTCGGTCGTCAGCCTGTGGGATTCCGACGAGGAAGCCCGCATGGTCGGCGACCGCATCGAGGCGCTGCGGCGGGACGGGGAGTCGCTCGCCGAAATGGCGATCCTGGTGCGCGCGGGTTTCCAGACCCGCGCCTTCGAGGAGCGGCTGATCACCCTCGGCCTGCCCTACCGCGTGGTCGGCGGGCTGCGCTTCTACGAGCGCGCCGAGATCCGCGACGCCATCGCCTATATGCGCGTGCTGGTGCAGCCGGCCGACGACCTGGCGTTCGAGCGCATCGTCAATGTCCCCCGCCGCGGCGTGGGCGATGCCGCGCTGCGCACGATGCACCAGCTCGCCCGCTCGGCGCCGATGCCGCTGGCCGCCGCGGCGGCGCGGCTGGTGGAGGATGGCGGCCTGAAGGGGCGCGTCCGCGAAGCCGTCTCGGCGCTGCTGCACGGCTTCGCCCGCTGGCGCGCGATGCTCGAAACCGACGGGCATGTGACCACGCTCGCCACCATGCTCGACGAGTCCGGCTACATCGGGATGTGGCAGCAGGACAAATCGCCCGAGGCACCGGGCCGGCTCGAAAACCTGAAGGAGCTGGTCCGCGCGCTGGCGGATTTCGAGACGCTGGCCGGCTTCCTCGACCACGTCGCCCTGGTGATGGAGAACGAGGAGAACGCCGCCGGCGAGCGGGTCAGCCTCATGACGCTGCACGGCGCCAAGGGCCTGGAATTCGACACCGTGTTCCTGCCGGGGTGGGAGGAGGGGCTGTTCCCCAACCAGCGCGCGCTCGACGAGGGCGGGCTGAAATCGCTCGAGGAGGAGCGCCGGCTGGCCTATGTCGGGCTGACGCGCGCGCGGCGGCGCGCGGTGGTCAGCCACGCCGCCAACCGGCGCATCTACGCCAACTGGCAGAGCAGCATCCCGAGCCGCTTCATCGAGGAACTGCCCGAGGAGCAGGTCAGCCGCGCCGGCTCGGCCGCCCTGGCGCGGGATTCGCGGATGGCGGCGGTAGGCGGTTTTTCCACGCAGTTTCCGCTGCTGGCGCGTCGCCCGCGCGTGATCGAGGCATGGGAACAGCCCGCCCGCCCGCCGCGCGCCGAGGCGATCCCGGTGGGGTCGCGCGTCTTCCACCAGAAATTCGGCTACGGCCGCGTCACCGGCGTGGACGACGACCGGCTGGACGTCGAGTTCGAAACCTCCGGCGCCAAGCGCGTGCTCGACCGTTTCGTCGAGAAGGCCTGACCGGGAAAACCCGGCCTGCACGCAGCAAAAAACGCCCCTGCGCGCCCTCTCCCGGTTGCGGGAGAGGGGCGTGGGGGCTGCGGCAGGCGATGAAAAAACGGTGGAAAGACCGAACGGCGGAACCCGGCCGCGCTCAGTCCGGGGGTTTGCGCTTCAGCGCCTCCTGCTGCTCGAGCCAGGCCTGCCGCGCGGCGGCGGCGGTGGGGACGCCCGGGGTTCCGATCACCCCGGTCGGCAGCTTGGGCATGCCGGCATAGGCCGCCAGCTGCTCCGCCTCGCTCGGCAGCCCCAGCGCCTTGGCCACTTCCGCGTAGCCGATCTCCTCGTCGGTGAAGGCCTCGAGGTCCACCCGGATGCCGAAGACCTGGCAGATCTCGGCGATGACATGGCCGATCGGCCGGTTGGCCAGTTCCTGCTCGATCGAGGGGTCGGCGAGCACCGCATAGAGCTCGCGGCGCAGCCGGGCGGCATAGCGCGGATCGGCGTCGCGCTGCAGCGCGTCCTGGTCGATCGCGCCCTCGACGGTGACGCGCACCCGCTCCTTGTCGCGCTGCATGGCGCGCCGCGCCGCCGGATCGCGCGGGGCGGCGGGCGCCATCGGCCCGCGCGATCCGGGATCGAACACGCCGGCCGGGCACGGCCCCGCCGCGCGGGCACCGGCATCGCGGCCCCGGTCGCCGGCAGGCTCGGGGGCGGGCCGGGCGGCACGGCGGAGCATGGCCTCGAACCGCTCGTCGAGGGTGGCCTGCACGGCGACGGTGGTGCGGATGGCCTTGATCAGGCTCTCGAAGATCGCCATGCCCTCGGCGCGCAGCCAGGTGGCGTCCTCGGCCTGCTGCATCGCCTTCTCGACCAGCCTCTCGCCATAGGCGGCGAGGCGGCCGAGCAGCGCCACCCGCGCCTCATGCCGCGCCACGACCTCGGCGCCGAGCAGCCGCGCCGGATCGCGCGTGGGCTCGCCCGCAGGGTCGCCCATGGCGTCGCACATCGGATCGCCCGCGGACTCATCCGCTGGATCGAAGGCGTCGTTCGGCAGGGGTGAAGGGTTGGTATCCATCGGTCGGCAGGATGCCGGGGACGAAAGTCCTCTGCAAGGAAAATACGCCTAGGAAAACCACGTAGGGCGTCTATCAGCCCGCCAGCGCCATCGCGCCCGTCCACCGCGCCGAACCACTTGCTTGCTTCTGAAACCATGTGGCAGCCACGGCTTGTCGAAAAGGAAACTGCCGGCACCTTGGCGACAGGGCATTCATCGACCAACCGACCTCAGACCGGGTACGGACTGAGCCACGAGACTGAAGATCGCTGCCAGCGCGAACGCGAGGCAAGCGAGGATGGTTACCGACCGGGGGTTTTCATTTCCGATGTAGGGCAGCAGCAGCCAAACAACCGCAAGATGTACCGCGTAAATTCCCAACGTCGCCCGTCCAATGCGGGCAATGCTGGCAATTGCTGGCGTGTTTGGAATTTTTCGGGCGGCCAGAAATAAGATCGGTCCGAGAATGAAAGTCGAAAGCAAGACATCATGCGGGGGAGATCCCGGCGCCGAGGCAGTCAGCATTTCATCGCCAACCATCACGGCATAGAAGACCACGATCATTGGCAGCAGCCATCGCCAGCGTATGGTGACCGGCCGTCGGGCCAGCATCACGCCGATATAGACATACAACGGTCCTGCGAATTGACCGGCGTGTATGCTCACACCTCCAGGCACATGCAGCAGGTCGTGATAAGCGCCACGGCCCAAGGCAACCGCCGCCAGTAATGCGCAAGCAATGCCGGTAAGTTTTGCTCCTACAAGAGCGAGGCCGGCGCCGACGAACGAGAGGGCAAAGCCCAGTGCCGGCAGAAACCATAGGTGGTAAGCCGGTCCGCCCCAGAGCAAGTTGCTGAAAGACAGCGGCCAAGGTCGGCGCAGTATCACGGTGACAAGAACAAAATATACGAGCATCCAGAACAAATAGACCGGAAGCAGGCGCGCGAGTGGCTTCAGGACAATTGAGTTTCGAAAGCTCTCCGGCCACCGAAGAAAATAGCCCGAGGCAATGAAAAAGAAGGGCACCGCCGGGAGGCAGGCGGTCCATGCAAGCTGCATCCATAAATGAAGAGGGGCTGTCGTTGGCAGCGCATGGATGACGGCGACCCCAAATACGCAGCACAGGCGCACGACGTCGATCCCCGCATCGCGGCGAGATCGCACTGGCGCCGGCGCAAGCCTTTGGGCGTCAAATCGCTCGAGCAGAAACTGGTCAGGCATGACCTCAGTTTTTTTAGCAGGTGCTTCGGTTGTCTATGACGCTAAAGGGGTAGCGCGCCTGACAACTCACATCGCTGAGCAACTCTAATGGGTAGATCAAATGGACAGGGCGCCGCGCGTGACCGGGATAATCTCCAGAAGTTCACAGGCATGAAGCGCGCTGCTGATGCAGCGCAGGAACAGCGTGTCGATCGCCGCATGATGCGCTGCGCGTCCGCAATGCCACAAATTTGAACGGAAGACATTACATAGCCAGAAAGATTTCCGGGCCGTCCAGAAGTTACCGGCAGCGTCCTGTCAGCCTGGACCCGCCTGATGGGCGATCGTCACAGATCGCCGCCGCGCCCGCCCGCCATGACGGATGATGCGGGCTACCCGATCTCCTCGTGCCAGGTCCGCCCGTCGCGCTCGATCAGCGCGATCGCCGCGGTCGGGCCCCAGCTGCCGGCGGGGTAGGGCCGTGGCGTGATCGGGGCGCGCTGCCCAGGCCTCCAGGATCGGCTCCGACCCAGCTCCACGCCGCCTCCACCTCGTCGCGCCGCATGAACAGCGTGGCGTTGCCGCGCACCGTGTCCATCAGCAGCCGCTCATAGGCATCCGGGATAGCGGATCGCGAAGGTCTTCTCGAAACTGATGTCGAGCCCGGTCGGGCGCAGCCGCAAGCCGCCCGGCCCAGGCTCCTTCGTCATCATCTCGAGCCGCATCCCCTCCTCGCGGCTGCAGCCGGATGATCAGCCGGTTCGGCTGCCAATCCGCCGCATCCGGCCGGGAAGATCGAGAACGGCAGCGCGCGGAACTGCATGCACGATCTCCGACACCTTCTGCGGCAGGCGCTTGCCGGTGCGCAGGTAGAACGGCACGTTCGCCCAGCGCCAGGTGCGCACCTCCGCCTTCAGCGCGACGAAGGTCTCGGTCTGGCTCGGCTCGTCGGTCGCCGAGATCGGCGACGTAGCCCGGCACCGGCTTGCCGTCCACCGCGCCGGCGGCGTATTGGCCGCGCACGGTCAGCGTCCCCGCCTCGTGCGGCTCGATCGGCCGCAGCGCGCGCAGCACCTTCAGCTTCTCGTCGCGCACCCGGTCCGCTTCCAGCGACACCGGCGGCTCCATCGCGATCAGGCACAGCAGCTGCAGCAGGTGGTTCTGCACCATGTCGCGCAGCGCGCCCGAGTGGTCGTAATAGCCGCCGCGGCCTTCCACGCCGACCGTCTCGGCCACCGTGATCTGCACGTGGTCGATCACGTCGGCGTTCCACAGCCGCTCGAAGATCGTGTTGGCGAAGCGCAGCGCCAGCAGGTTCTGCACCGTCTCCTTGCCGAGGTAGTGGTCGATGCGGAAGATCTGCGCCTCGCTGAACACCGCGCCCACCTCGTCGTTGATCTTGCGCGCCGAGGCCAGGTCGTGGCCGATCGGCTTCTCCAGCACCACGCGCGACCGTTCGGTCGAAACCAGGTCGGCGCGCCGAGGTTGCGGCAGATCGGGCCGTACAGATCGGGCGAGGTCGCCAGATAGAACACCCGCACCCGCTCGGGATCGAGCGCGTCGCGCAGCGCCGGCCAGCCCGCAGGCGGGATCGGCCGCGTCGATCGGCACGTAGTGCAGCCGCTCGCAGAACGCGTCGACATGCGCCGGGTCCAGGTCGTCGGCCGCGACGTGTTCGTCGAGCGCCTGCCGCGCGCGGTCGCGGAAGCCTCGTCATCCGACAGGTCGCTGCGCGCGGCGCCGATGATGCGCGCCTCGGGCGGCATCTGCCCGTCGCGGAACCGGTAGTACAGCGCCGGCAGCAGCTTGCGCAGCGTCAGGTCGCCGGTGGCGCCGAACACCACGCAGTCGAAGACCGGCACCGGGATGATCTTGGCCATGGGCTTCCTTTCTGGCAGCCCAGGGTCGGACGATGGCTGTCAGACGACGGGCGAGCGGCCACCATCGACGTTGATCGCGGTTCCGGTGATGTAGCCCGCCTGATCGGAGCACAGGAAGCACGCCATCGCGGCGAACTCCTCGGCATTGCCCAGCCGGCCCAGCGGAATGTCGGTCGCCAGGCCCTTGATGAAGTCCTCGTAGGGCTGGTTGGTGCCGGCGGCGGCATGCCGGCGCACCCACTGGTCGCTGATCGATCTGGCCGACCAGCAGCGCGTTCACCAGAACGTTATGCGGCGCGCCTTCGCCGGCCAGCACCTTGGTCAGCGCCATGCCGGCGGCGCGCGACACCGCGGTCGGCGCGCCGTCCGCGCGCGGCGCCTTGGCGCCGATGTTCAGCACGTTGATGACGCGCCCCCAGCGCCGCTCGTTCAGCTGCGGCCACACCAGCCGGGTCAGCCGGATCGCGCCGAACAGCTTGAGATCCAGGTCCTCCTGCCACATCTCGTCGGTGATCGTCATCGAACGGCATCGCGCGCGAGATGCCGGCGTTGTTGACCACGATATCGACCTTGCCGAACGCCGCCATCACTGCGGCGAACGCCGCCTCGATCTCGTCGGCGCGGGACACGTCGCAGGCGAAGCGCGGCAACGCTTGCCCTTCGCCGTCTTGCCGATCGCCGCCTTGGCTTCCTCGAGCACCTCGGGCCGGCGCGCCAGGATCGCGACATCGGCGCCGCTGGCGGCGAACTGCTTCGCCATCGCCAGGCCCAGCCCCTTGCTGCCGCCGGTGATCACCGCGCTGCGCCCGTTCAAACTGATGTCCATGCCGCATCCCCTGTCGCTCAGCGTGTGGGGCGGAAAAGCGAGGCGCCCTCCGCCGTCGTCACGCAGCAGGGTGGCGCAGGGTGGCGCGCATTTCCACCCCGCGGCAGTCGTCAGTCGCCCGAGGCGCCCATCTTCTCCGCCAGCGCCGGCATCCGCGACTGCTTGCGCGACAGCCGGTGCTGCAGCCGGTCGAGATACAGGTAGATCACCGGCGTGGTGTAGAGCGTCAGCATCTGGCTCAGCGCCAGGCCGCCGACCATGGCGAAGCCCAGCGGCCGGCGCAGTTCCGACCCGGCGCCGTTGCCCAGCATCAGCGGCAGGCCGGTCAGCAGCGCCGCCATCGTCGTCATCAGGATCGGCCGGAAGCGCAGCAGGCAGGCCTGGCGGATCGCCTCGAGCGGCGTCATCCCGTCGCGCCGTTCGGCGGTGATGGCGAAGTCCACCATCATGATGCCGTTCTTCTTCACGATGCCGATCAGCAGGATCACGCCGATCAGCGCGATCACCGACAGGTCGTAGTGCGCCAGCATCAGGATCAGCAGCGCGCCGACGCCGGCCGAGGGCAGCGTGGACAGGATGGTCAGCGGCAGGATGTAGCTCTCGTACAGGATGCCCAGGATGATGTAGACGGTGATCAGCGCCGCGGCGATCAGATAGGGCTGGCGTGCCAGCGACGACTGGAACGCCTGCGCGGTGCCCTGGAAGCTGCCCTGGACCGTGGCCGGCGCACCGATCTCGGCCACCGCTGTCGTTGATCGCGTCCACCGCCTGGCCGAGCGCGACGCCCTGCGCGAGGTTGAAGGAGATCGTCACCGCCGGGAACTGGCTCTGGTGGCTGATCGACAGCGGCTGCGACGGGCTTGCGTGTCGATCTTGCACGAAGGTGGACAGCGGCACCGCCTGACCCGGTGCGCCGACCGCACATACAGCTTGTCCAGCGTCGTGCAGGTCACCCGGCATGTTCGGCAGCACCTCCAGGATCAGGTGGTAGGAGTTCACCTGGGAGAAATACTGCGTGATCTGGTTCTGGCCGAAGGCGTCGTACAGCGATGTCGTCGATCGCCTGCGGCTGGATGCCGAAGCGCGCGGCGGCGTCGCGGTCGATGGTCAGCGTCGCGGTGGTGCCCGCCATCTGCTGGTCCGTGGTCACGTCGCGCAGCATCGGCAGGCGTCTGCAGCTTGGCCAGGATCTTCGGCGCCCACTCGTACAGCTCGGCCAGGTTGGCGTCCTGCAGCGTGTACTGGTACTCGCGTCTTGGACAGCCGGCCGCCGACGCGGATGTCCTGGGCGGCCTGCAGGAAAAGCTGCGCCGCCCTCGACCTTCGCCAGCTTCGGCCGCAGCCGCGCGATATAGTCCTGCGCGCTGCCGCCGACGCGCTGGTCCCAGCGGCTTGAGGCTGATGAAGAAGCGCCCGTTGTTGCCGGTCTGCCCGCCGATGCCGGCACCCACCGCCGAGACGTAGCTGTAGGTGTCGGGGTCGGCCTGCACCACGGCGGCCAGACGCTGCTGGATGCGCGACATCTCGCTTGAAGGAGATGTCCTGCGCGCCCTCGGTGACGCCGATCACCATGCCGGTGTCCTGCGCGGGGAAGAAGCCCTTGGGGATGATGACGAACAGGTAGACCGGTCAGCGCCACCGTCGCCAGGAACACCATCAGCGTGATGAACTGGTGGCGCAGCGCGATGTCCAGCGTGCGCCGGTAGAACGCCAGGATGCCGTCGAACAACCCCTCGATCACGCGATAGAGCCAGCCATGCGTGCCGCTGTGATGGCGCAGGAAGCGCGAGCACATCATCGGCGTCAGCGTCAGGGAGACGAAGGCCGAGACCAGCACCGCGATCGTCACCGTCATCGCGAACTCGCGGAACAGCCGGCCGACGATGCCGCCCATCAGCAGCAGCGGGATGAACACCGCGACCAGCGAGAAGCTGATCGAGACGATGGTGAAGCCGATCTCGCCGGCGCCCTTGATCGCCGCCTCCATCGGCTTCATGCCGTCTTCGATGTGGCGGAAGATGTTCTCCAGCATCACGATGGCGTCGTCGACGACGAAGCCCACGGCGATGGTCAGCGCCATCAGCGACAGGTTGTCCAGGCTGAAATCCAGCAGGAACATCACCGCGAAGGTGCAGATCAGCGCCACCGGCACGGTGATGCTGGGAATGATCGTCGCCCAGACGCTGCGCAGGAAGATGAAGATCACCATCACCACCAGGGCGATGGACAGCATCAGCGTGAACTGCACGTCGGCGACCGATGCGCGGATCGTCAGCGTGCGGTCCGAGATCGTGCTGACATGGACCGATGGCGGGATCGCCGCCTCCAGGTGCGGCAGCGCCTGCTTGATGCGCTCGACCGTGTCGATGACGTTGGCACCCGGCTGCTTGAAGATCAGCAGGATGATGCCGCGCTGGCCGTTCTGCCAGGCGGCGAACTCGTCGTTCTCGGCGGCGTCGACGGCGCGCCCGATATCGCGGATGCGCACCGCCGCGCCGTTGCGGTAGGCGATGATGACGTTGTCGTACTGCGACGCGTGGGTCAGCTGGTCGTTGTCGTAGATCGCATAGGACCGCTTGTCGCCGTCGATGCTGCCCTTCGCGCCCGCCAGGGTGACGGTGGTCAGCACCTGGTGCACATCCTCCAGCGTCAGCCCCATCGCCGCCAGCTTGGCCGGATCGACCTGCACGCGGATCGCGCGCTTCTGCTCGCCGCCGATCAGCACCTGCGACACGCCGGCGATCTGCGACAGCTGCTGCGACAGGATGGTGTCGGCGTAGTCGTCCACCTTGATCAGCGGCACCGCGTCGGACTGCACCGACAGGATCAGGATCGGGCTGTCGGAGGGGTTCACCTTCCGGTACGTCGGCGGGCTCGGCAGGTTCTTCGGCAGCTGCCCGCTCGCCGCGTTGATCGCCGCCTGCACGTCGCCGGCCGCCGCGTCGATGTTGCGGTCGAGGTCGAACTGGATCGTCACCGCGGTCTGCCCGAGCACGCTCACCGAGGTCAGCTGCGCCACGCCCGGGATCTGCGCGAACTGCGTCTCGAGCGGCTGGGCGACCGTGCTCGCCATGATCTCCGGACTGCCGCCCGGCAGCTTGCCGGTCACCACGATGGTCGGGAAATCGACGCGCGGCAGCGGGGCCACCGGCAGGAACGGATACGCCGCCAGCCCGACCAGGATGAACGCGGCCATCAGCAGCGACGTCGCCACCGGCCGCTTGATGAAGGGCGTCGAGATGCTCATGCGCGCGGCCGACCGGTCATGCGCTCAGCCACCGCTGGCGGGTTTGTTGGTCGCAGCCTGGTCGCTTCCAGCCTGGGCGGTCGCCGCCACCTTGGTGCCGATCTCCAGCCGGGACTGGCCATCCACCACCACCGTGTCGCCGGCAGCCAGGCCGCTGGTAACCACCGTCGTCGCGCCGTCACCGAGGCCGACGGTCACGGTCTGCCGCGTCACCGTCGCGTCCGGCTTGACGACATAGGCGTACAGCCCCGCCGGCCCGTGCTGCACGGCGGCGTCCGGCACCGTCACCACGTTCTTCTGCACGCCCACCAGCACGCGGACATTGATGAACTGGCCTGGCCACAGCGCATTGCCCGGATTGGGGAAGGTCGCCTTCAGCTTGATCGTGCCGGTGCTAGGATCGATGCTGTTGTCCGGCGTCAGCAGCGTGCCGGCATCCAGCACGGTGCGGTCGTCCTCGGCATAGGCCAGCGTCTTCACCGGCCCCGCCGCCATCGCCTTGATCACCTGCGGCAGCTGGTCTTGCGGCAGCGTGAAGGTCGCCGCGATCGGCTGCACCTGGGTGATGCTCATGATCCCCGTCGCCTCGGACGAGTGGATCATGTTGCCCGGATCGACCATCCGCAGCCCGACCCGCCCGTCGATCGGCGACAGGATATAGGCATAGCTGACATTCAGCTTCGCCGCCTCGATCGCCGCCTTGTCGCCGATGATCGCCGCCTGGGTGTGGTTCACCAGCGCCTGCTGCGTGTCGAGTTGCTGGCGCGAGGCGTAGTCCTGCTTGACCAGCGTCCCGTAGCGCGCCAGGTCGAGCTTGGCGTTCTCCATGTCGGCCTCGTCCTGCGCCAGCTTGGCGTCGGCCTGGTCCAGCGCCGCCTGGTAGGGCCGTGGATCGATCACCGCCAGCAGGTCGCCGGTCTTGACCATCTGGCCTTCCTTGACCGGCACCTGCATCAGCGTGCCGTCCACCCGCGCCCGCACCAGCACCGAATTCAGCGCCTGCACCTGCCCCAGGCCGCGCAGATAGACGGCGAAGTCCTGGCGCTTGGCGATGGCGGTGGTGACCGGCACCGCCGCCCGCTGCGCCGCCGCCGGATCGGCTTGCAGGCCCTGGAACAGCAGCGCCGCCAGCCCGAGCACGGCCACCCGTGCTGCCAGCCCTCTCCGTTCAGGCGCCGCTCGCGGCGTCCGTTGCTGTTCCGATGCAGGCATCCGCAATCACGTCCCCGAGGCCGCACGATAGTGGTAACGAACGCCCGTCGCGCAATGGCGCGCCACGGCGTTGCCAAGCCAGTCTTGTCACGCCGTCGTGTATCCGGCGTGTTACACGTCCCATGAACTTTTCGTCATGTCGCCTTCACGTCATCATCCGCGAATCGCCGGCCGCCTGCCAGACACAAAAATAAGACAGCGGCCCGTTTGGCGGGCAATGCGGCGGGCTACAGCGGCGGCAGGCCCAGGGCTGCCCGGAAGCGGTGCGTCAGATAGGCGCCGTCGCGCGGCGGCAGATGGCGCGGCACCTCGGTGGGCGCGATACGGATGACGGCGAACAGAGCCTCGCGGCGCAGGCGCGGGCGCAGCGTCTCCACGGCGTCCATGTCGCGCGCCGTGGTTGTGGCGTCCCAGCCGCAGGCGGAGGCCACCGCGGCCAGGTCGGTGCCGTGCCCGGTGTGGCTGCGTTGCGATCCGGTTTCGCCGAAACGCGCGTTGTCGAGCACGGCGACGGACAGGTTCGGGCGCCGCGCCGCGGCCAGCGTCGCGATCGCGCCGATGCCCATCAGCTGTTCGCCGTCGCCGGTCATCACCAGCACATGCTTGTGCGGCTGCGCGATCGCCAGCCCCAGCCCGATCATCGCCGCCCCGCCCATCGCTCCCCAAAGGTAGAAATTGAGCGGCCGGTCTCCCGCCGCACCGGCGTCATAGGTGGCCGAGCCGAGGCCGGTGACCACCAGCAGGTCGCCGGGGTCGCGCAGCAGGGCCGCGGCAACGGCGCGGCGGTCCAGCGTGCCGTCGTTCTGCAAATCGGCGTGGCTCATTTCACGAATACCTTCGCACCGATCAGCCGTTGCGAGAGCAGCACCGCCACCGGCACCGCGCTGTCGAAGGCCAGCATCGCCGCGTATGTCACCGTCTCGGCCGCGTCCTGCGGGTGATCGACCCGCTTCACGTGCACCCCGGCGGCGGTCAGGATTCCGGGCGTCGCGCTGCCCATCGGCACCTGCCACGGGTTGAACTCGCCCCACTCGCCGCGCATCGTCACCAGGGTGAAGAACGGCATCCGGCAGTTGATCGGCAGCGACAGCATGTTGATGCAGTTGCCCACGCCCGAGGACTGCATCAGCAGCACCGCCCGCTGCCCGCCCAGCCATGCCCCGGCAGCGAGGGCGATGCCCTCCTCCTCGGTGGTCAGCACGGTCGCGGTGATGTCGGGATCGGCATGCGCCTGCTCGATCAGGTGCGCGTGTCCCGCATCGGGCACGTAGCAGATCTGGGAAATATCAGCCGCCTTCAGTGCGGCGAACACCGCCGCCTGCCAACCCGAACCGCTCATGCCGACCCTCCATCTGCAGCCATGCTGCCCGTGCGCGGGCGGATCGGCAAATCGGTGGGCGGTCCCTCGTCCGCACCGGCGCCGCCGCTCCGGCGCAGGCCGCGGCATCGCGCGCCGGCCGCGAATACTTGGGGCGCAGGGCGCATCATGCCGCGCGATGCCTTTCGTCGTCCCCGCCTGGGTTGCCAAACCTCCTGCCGTTGCAACGGACTTTCGAACGCAGGCGCTCCAGTGGCGGCGTGCTCGTTGCGCGCATTGAGCGGAGAATAATAGTAGTGTCGAAATGGTGTTGCGCGTGATTTAGTCGCGCCGCAGTGCAGCAGCATCCATCAGGGACCGACATTCCGAAGAAGGGAACGCGTGTTGAGCCTTTCATCGCCAGCTTCTTTGCGCAAGGCCATCGACCTGGGCGGTCTTGCCATCGCGATACGCATCGCACTCGGGTTCGCCGGCGCGTTCGCGCTCTTCGCGGTGTCCGGCTGCGCCACCTATGTGCCGCCGCCCCCGGCGGCGCCCGAGGAATTCTCGCAGGACATGAACGCCTCGTACGACCGCACCTGGTCGGCGATCACCTATGTGGCAGGCGCGAGTTTCTTCCGCATCAAGGCATTCGAGAAAGCCAGCGGACTGATGACTCTGGATTTCTCCGTGAAGGACGTGCTGCCCTACGTGAACTGCGGCACCGCGCAGAACGCTACGACCCATCAGTCCGTGCCGGCCCTCGGCGCGTTGGGACTGGCTGCCGTCGAGCTCAAGGGCACGGCCAACATCAATATCCGCTCCGAAGGCCCCAAGCGCACGGCTGTGCAATTCAACAGCCAGTACGTGCTGTCCGGCTATCGTCCCACGGGCTATGGCACCTTGGCGAAGGTGGTGGAGTGGGACTTCACCAGCGGCTCATCGGACACCCAGAGCCTTGGCATCCCGGTCACGTGCCAGCCCTCCTACAAGATCGAGCATGATTTCCTGACCGAGGTCGCGGCACGCCTCTGACGCCGTCCATGACCCGACCGTGCCGCCTGCGCTGCCTTGGCGGCATCCGATGACCAACGGGCGAAGCCGAGGTCGGGACGGCGACCTCCAGACGGCGATAGGGGTCTAGCCGCCCGTATCCGACTGCCGCGCGACCACGGCGTTCGCCTCGCGGATCGCGCGGCCCTCGTCGCCGGTGCGCTCCAGGCATTCGTTGGCAACCTTCGCCCAAAGCTCCCGCAGCGCTCTGGTCGTCGCCTTGTGCGTGTGGCTGTCGGCCTCATCGGGAGTCCACGGCATCCCCCGATCCTCCCCGAAGTTGCTGCGGCCGGCCGAGGCGTCGGTCCTGTCGCGTCAGCCCGCCGCCGTCTCGGTGAAGAACTTCTGGCCGGCGGCGAAGTGGTTGGGGCTGGAGAACACGCCCAGGATCACCGCCCCGTTCGGCGCGTGCGCGACATGCGTGTTGCCGGCCGGCCGCCAGACGAAATTGCCCGCGGTGCAGGCGCCCTCGTCATCCTCCAGGCTGCCCTCCAGGACGTAGGTCATCTCGATCCCGGTATGCTCGTGCAGCGGCACCTCTGCCCCCGGCGCCAGGCGGAACAGCAGCGCGGACATCCCGCCCGGCGATTCCGAGTACAGCACCTTGGTCTCGATGCCGGGGAACTTGGACGGCGCCCAGGGCGTGTTCACCACGTCCACATAGGTGGACGGCGGCGAGGGCGCGTCGGCCAGCAGACGCTTGCGGGGCGGGGCGGCTTGGATCGTGTCGGGCATCGGCGCGTCCTCCGTTTGTGTTTGAACGCAATGCATTTCGTAGGGTGGGTTGCTCTGGCAACCCACCGCTTCAAAGGCACGGTGCGGATCGTGGTGGGTTGCGAGGGCAACCCACCCTACGGTCTGACATCAGCTTCAAACGGCGGGACGCGTCTACCGTTGCCCGCGCACCAGCACGCCCGGCAGCGCCCCCGTCGCCTCGCCGTTGCGATAGGTCACGGCACCCGAGACCACCGTCGCCTCGTAGCCGCGCGCCTTCTGCAGCAGCCGCCGCCCGCCGGCCGGCAGGTCGTAGGTCACATACGGCCGCTCGTACCCGATCCGGTCGTAGTCGATGACGTTCAGATCGGCCTTCAGCCCGGCGGCGACGCGGCCGCGGTCCCCCAGCCCGGCGGCGTCCGCGGTGTCCGAGGTCAGCCGCCGGATCACCTCCTCCACCGCGAACCGCTCGCGCTCCTTGCCCCAGTAGGTCAGCAGCCAGGTCGGGAAGCCGGCATCGGCGATGAAGCCGACATGCGCGCCGCCATCGCCAAGGCCCATGATCGCGTTGCGGTCGGCCAGCATCGCCTCGGACGTGCTCAGGTCGTAGTTCACGTAGTTGACCAGCGGCGCATAGATGAAGTCGCGGCCGTCATCCTCGATCAGGATGTCATAGGCGACCTCGGCCGCCGTGCGGCCCTCGCGCGCCGCCATCGCGGCAATCGAGTCCTCGCCCTTCGGCTGGTAGTTCGGCGGATTTCCGAAGCGGAACATCTGCGTGTACGACAGCCGGTGGAACAGCGGGAAGGTGCTGCCGGTCACCGGGTCGTCGGTCAGGATCTTCCGCCGCACCTCCGGATCGCGCATCGCCGCCACCCGCTCGGCCAGCGGCAGCTTGGCGATCGACTTATAGGTGGGCGTGCCGGAGAACGGGTTCTGGCTGCCCTCCAGCCCCAGCAGAATGCCGATGGCGCGCGGCGCCACCACCGGGCGGATCGACAGCCCGTCGCGCCGCGCGCCTTCCGCCAGGGCAAGCAATTCCTTCCACACTTCCGTGCGGTCGTGCCGCTGCGTCAGGGAAAACACCGCCGTCCGGCCGCACCGCTCGATCACCCGGCGCACCATGCCGAACTCACTGGCGGCATCAGGCTGGTTCCAGTCGGACACGATCTCCAGGAAGCCGCTGCCGGCGTCCTTCATGCCCATGGCGATGCCGCTCAGCTCCTCCTCCTGCGCCTTCAGCGTCGGCGTGTATTCGCCCTTCAGGCTCTTGTGGCTGATGGTGCGGGACGTGGAGAAGCCGAAGGCGCCGGCGCGCATCGCATCGGCCGCGATCTCGCGCATCTGCGCGATGTCGCCCTGGTTGGCCCACTCGTGCTTCACCGCGCGCTCGCCCATCACGAACACCCGCAGTGCCGCGTGCGGCAGCAACGCGCACAGGTCGATGTCGCGCGGCCGGGCATCGAGGGCACCGAGAAACTCGCCGAAGCTCTCCCACTGCCACTTCAGGCCCTCGTGCATCACCGGGGCGGGGATGTCCTCCACCCCCTCCATCAGCTCGACCAGCTTCTCGCGGTCGCCCGGCTTGCAGGGGGCGAAGCCGACGCCGCAGTTGCCCATCACGGCGGTGGTGACGCCATGCCAGGCCGACGGGGCCATGTGGCTGTCCCACACCGCCTGTCCGTCGTAATGGGTGTGGATGTCCACGAAGCCCGGGGTGACGAACTTGCCGCGTGCGTCGATCTCCTCGGCGCCGCCGCCCGCGATTTTGCCGACCGAGACGATCTTGCCGCCCGCCACGCCCACATCGGCTTCGAACGGCGCGGCGCCGGTGCCGTCGATCACCGTGCCGTTGCGGATGACCAGATCGAGATCGCTCATTGGCGTGCTTCCTGTCCGATTTCCTACCCGAGAGTAGGACCGGCTGCCCGCGCCGTCAAAAACCCGCTAGGCTCGCCGCGACGCAGGGGGAGGGACGCATGCGCTGGGCACGCTTCGACGACAACGGCACGCCGGCCTACGCGATCGTGGAGCAGCAGGCGCTGCTGCCGGTGCGCGGCACCCCGTTCGGCGCGTGGGAAAAGACCGGCGAAAGCCGTGCGCTGTCGGGCGCGAAGCTGCTGATCCCGGTGGTGCCGCCGACATTCTATGCCTGCGGGCTGAATTACGCCGAGCATATCCGCGCCGTCGCCGCCCGCGTCGGGCTGCCGCCCGACCTGCCGGCGAAACCCGATGTCGGCTACCGCGCCAACAATTCGCTGATCGCGCACGGCGAAACCATCGTGATCCCGGCCGACGCCACGACGGCGGTGCAGTACGAGGCCGAGCTGGTCGTCGTCATCGGCAAGCAGGCGAAGGGACTGACGCGGGAGAACGCGCTCGATTGCGTGCTGGGCTATACGATCGGCAACGATGTCAGTGAGCGCACCTGGCAGAAATCCGACCGCACGCTGTGGCGCGCGAAGAACACCGACACTTTCGCGCCGATGGGGCCGTGGATCGAAACCGACGTCGATCTCGACAGCCTGACCACCACGGTGCGGCTGAACGGGCGCGAGGTGATCGCCTTCCCGACCAACCACATGCTGTTCGGCGTGGTCGATTACCTGGTGGCGATGACGCGCTACTGCACGCTGTTCCCGGGCGACGTGCTGTGGATGGGCACCGAGGGCGCGGCCGAGAACATGAAGCACGGCGACGTCTGCGAGATCGAGATCACCGGCATCGGCACGCTGTCCAACCCGGTGGCGCGGGCCGAACAATAGCGATCAGGACTTGCCGAACACCAGGTCGGGCAGCCACAGCGTCATCGCCGGCCAGTAGGTGATCAGCGCCAGCACGATCAGCAGGATCACCAGGAACGGCAGGATGCCGCGGATCACCTCGCCGATCGGCGCGTCGGAGATGGTTGAAAGCACGTAAAGGTTCAGCCCGACCGGCGGATGCACCAGCCCCACTTCCATGTTGTGCGTGAAGATGATGCCGAAATGCACCGGATCGACATGCCAGCGGCATCAGCACCGGGGCCAGGATCGGCATCACCAGCAGCAGCGTGCTGACCACCTCCAGGAAGCAGCCGATGATCAGCAGCATGATGTTCATCGCCAGCAGGAATTCCCAGGTGCTCAGGCCCTGGTCGGCGACGAACTTCACCAGCTTGCGCCGGGATGCCCGATCCGGTCATCCAGTGGCCGAACACCAGCGCGGTGGCGATGATCAGCATGATGACGGCGGCGCTGACGACAGCGCCTCGGCGATCACCTCCAGCGTCTGCGTCCAGCGGAAGCCGCGATAGACGAACAGGCTGACGATCAGCGATGTCACCGCCGCCATCGCGGCCGATTCCGTCACCGTCATGAAGCCGCCATAGATGCCGCACCAGCACCACCAACGGCACCGCCATCGCCGGCAGCGCCGCGCAGACGTGACGCGCAGCCGCGTCGCCGAGCGCCATCGGCGGCTCGGACGGGAAGTTCTTGCGCCGCGCGTACCACAGCACCCAGACGAAGAACGCCGCCGCCTGCACCAGCCCCGGCACGATGCCGGCCAGGAACAGCCGCGGCACCGATTGCTCGGTGACGATGCCGTACAGGATCAGCGCCAGCGACGGCGGGATCACCACGCCGATGGTGCCCGACGCGCCCAGCACGCCGAGCGCGAAGGCTCGCGGATAGCCGCGCTCGATCATCGCCGGCAGCAGGATCGTGCCCATCGCCAGCGCGGTCGCCACCGAGGAGCCGGAGATCGCGGCGAACAGCGCGCACGACACCACCGCCACCAGGCCGAGCGAACCCTTGATGCCGCCGAGCCAGGCGGAGGCCAGATCGACCAGCGCCTGCGCCACTCCGCCGCGCCGCATGAACGCCGCCGCCATCACGAACAGCGGCAGCGACATCAGCGTGGTGGAGTTGAGCTGGTCGATCATGTTCTGCGCCAGCCCGATGATCGGCTGGCCGGACACGAAATAAAGGACCGAGGCGCAGGCGCCGAGCACCAGGAAGATCGGCATGCCCGCCGCAAGCAGGCCGAAGAACAGCACCAGGAAGCCGATGGCCCACATGCGCGGTGGTGCTTAGTCGACGACGGGCTGAACGAGGCTCGGGCGGCGCCTCGTGCGCGATGGAATGGCCGACCGCCATCGTCGCGGGATCGAAGAAGAAGGCGTAGCGCAGCCAGCCGGATGACGTAGCGCACCAGCCATCAGCGCGCCGCCCGCGGGCAGCGCCGAGGTAATAGATCCAGATCGGGAACTGCAGGTCCGACGAGCTGCGCTGATCCAGCAGCTGTGCGGTGCTCACCACCTGCCAGCCGTACCAGACCATGCCGAAGGTGAAGGCGATCGCCACCAGGCAGTTGAACATCTCCACCCAGCGTTGCGCGCCGGGGCGCAGCAGGCGCAGCACCAGGTCGGGCCGCACATGCCCATCGGTGCGCACCAGTTGGCTGGCGGTGATCATGATCGCCCAGACCATGATGTAGACGATGACTTCCTCGGCCCAGGTGATCGCGCTGCGCCGGGTCGATGTAGCGGCCGAACACCTGCACCACCGCGATCAGCAGGCGCAGCCACGCCAGCAGACCGACCAGCAGTGCGTTCGATGCCGTCCCAGGCGGTGGCGGCGCGCGTCAGCCAGCGCGCCGCCGCACGCCGGTTCAGGACGCCGACATCCGCCATGACCAGCTTCACCAGCTCCGGCGAGATATGCGCGCTCGGCCACCACCTCGTTCTGCTGCGCCAGCATCTTGCTGCGCGTGGCATCCAGCTCCGCCTGCCGGCACGTCGACGAATGTGACGCCCTGCTTGGTCAGCACGGCGCGGCCGTCGGCCTGTGCCTTCGCCGCATTGGCGCGATAGGTCGGCAGGTTCTCGGCCCAGATCTTCAGCATCATGTCCTGCAGCTTCGGGCCGATCTTCGTCCAGAACGCCTGGTTCACCAGCGGCACGTAAAGGCCCATGCCCTGCTGGTCCTGCAGCGAATGGCGCAGGCCGGAATCGATACAGCTTGGAGCTGTTGGCGCTGTCGTTGGTGGTGATCAGCCCGTCGAACGTGCCCTGCGACATCGCCAGCGGCACGTCGGGCCACGCGGTCACGTTCGGGATGCCGCCGAAGAAGCGGATGCGCCAGGAATTCAGCACGCCACCTGGGCTGCGCAGCTTCATGCCCGACAGGTCGGCCAGCGTGTTGAGCGGCTTTTTCGTCGAATACCAGTTGTTGTAGCCAAGATCGAACCAGCTGCCCGAGCAGTTCGAGGTGCAGCTTTTTGGTGATCTCGGCATTGACGAACTTGCCGGCGGGACCGTCGGTCGCCTTGTGTACCAGGTCGATCGGCCGGCCGTAGAACGCCGGAAGCTGGGAGAAGTCGGCATCCGGCACGAACCCGGTCATGCGTCCAGGTGCCCGGGCAGGCCATCTCGACCTGGCCCTGCACCAGCGCCTTGACCACATGCAGGTCGGGAAACAGCGCTCCGCTCTCGAACAGCCGGGTCTTGATCTGGCCACCCGATGCCGCCTCCACCTTGCCCAGGATAGTCGCGGAAGCCGACGTTGCGCGCGTGTGACGGTGCGGTGTCCAGCGAGCAGCGCAGCTCGATCGGTTCGGCCGCGATGGCGTTCCGGATGACAGGAGCCGCCAGGACGGCAGCCGTTGTCGTGCCGAAGGCGCGGCGGGTCAGAGTGGCGGTCATTCGGTTATTTCCCCCATATTCCGGACATCGGTATTATCCGTCTACTGCACTGCCGCCTTGCGGGGCGTCAAGCGTGGTTCCACGTCGGCGCTCTCGTCTTGCGCGGCGCACCATGGTCCTGGCAACGGCCGGGGTGCCCGGATCAATTCACTTTTGCATTACAATAATTGCAAATCTATTATTATCGCGATACTGGCGGAAGCGGCGATCACACGACAGGGGAAACGTCATGCGCACCATCATTGCAGCGGCAATGGCCGCGGCGCTGTTCGCCGGGCCGGCGGCGGCGGCGTCCGATAAGGAGGATGTATATGCCGTGCTGCGGCGGTTCATCGGTGCCGTCGACAAGGGCGACATGCCGACCGCCCTCGGGATCTGCGCCGCGCAGTCCTCGGTGATCGACGAGTTCCCGCCCTACGCGTGGCAGGGCGCCAGCGGCTGTGCCGACTGGGCGACCGCTTTCGGTGACGACAGCAAGAAGAACGGCGTCACCGACGCGAGCGTGCTGCTCGGCCGGCCGCTGCACATCGATGTCGCGGGCGACCGCGCCTATGCCGTGGTGGAGGCGAACTACACCTTCAAGCAGCACGGCAAGCGGACGACCGAGCGCGGCGCGATCTGGACCGTGGCGCTGCAGAAGGTCGCCGATGCATGGCGCATCACCGCCTGGTCCTGGGCGCGGCGTTAGGGCCCGATTGGCGTCAGGCCCCGACTGGCGTCAGGCCCTGATCAGCGTGCCGATGCCGCCTTCGGTGAACAGTTCCAGCAGGCAGGCATGCGGCAGCCGCCCGTCCAGGATCACCGCCGCCTTCACGCCGGCCGCACCGCCTCGACGCAGTTCTCCACCTTGGGGATCATGCCGCCGGTGATCACGCCGTCGGCGATGGCCTTGTGGACCTCGGCGATGGTCAGCTCGGGGATCAGCTTCTTCTCGGCATCCAGCACGCCCGGCACGTCGGTCAGCATCAGCAGGCGCGTCGCCCCCAGCGCGCCGGCGATGGCGCCCGCCACCGTGTCGGCGTTGATGTTGTAGGTCTGGCCGTCCTCGCCGACGCCGACCGGCGCGATCACCGGGATCAGCCCGGCGCCGGTCAGCGCGTGGATCACGCGCACATCGACCTGCTCCGGCTCGCCGACGAAGCCGAGGTCGAGCACGCGCTCGATCCGGCTGTCCGGGTCGCGCGTGGTGCGGCGCAGCTTGCGGGCGCGGATCAGCCCGCCATCCTTGCCGCAGATGCCCACCGCCAGCGCGCCGGCCTGGTTGATCAGCCCGGCGACGTGCTTGTTGACGGTGCCGGCCAGGACCATCTCGACCACCTCGACCATGGCCGCATCGGTCACGCGCAGCCCGTCGACGAAGGTGGACTGGATCGCGAGGCGCTTGAGCATCGCGTTGATCTGCGGGCCGCCGCCATGCACCACCACGGGGTTCATGCCGACCTGCTTGAGCAGCGCGATGTCGCTGCCGAACTGGGCCGCCAGCTTCTCCTCGCCCATCGCGTGGCCGCCGTATTTCACCACGATCGGTCGCCCCGGCATAGCGGCGCAGATAGGGCAGCGCGTGCGCCAGGATGCGCGCCTGCTCGCTGGCCTCCTCGATCTCGGATGGTGTCGCGGCGTCGCGGGTGGCGGTCATGGCGCGGCTCTCCGTAAGCGCGGCGCCCTGTACCGGGCGGCGGCCAGGATGGTCAAGCGGGCAGGATGGTCAAGCGGCCAGTTCGGCGATCGCCGCGCGCAACTCGGGAATGCCGGCGCCGGTCTCGCTGCTGGTCGCGATCACCTGCGGATAGGCCGCCGGATGGCGCCGCGCCAGCGCCGCGACCTCCGCCGCCTTGCGCGCCAGCGCCGGCGGCTTCACCCCGTCGGTCTTGGTCAGCACCAGCTGGAACGTCACCGCGGCGCGGTCGAGCAGCTCCATCACCGCCCGATCGGCTTCCTTGATCTCGATGCGCGCATCCAGCAGCAGCATCACCCGGCGCAGCGTCGGGGCGGCCGCGCAGATAGTCGAACATCAGGCCCTGCCAGTCCGCCTTCACCGTCGCGTGACGCCTGGGCGTAGCCGTAGCCCGGCATGTCCACCAGGGTCAGCCGGCCGCCGAGGTCGAAGAAATTGAGCTGCCGCGTCCGCCCCGGCTGGCCGGAGGCGCGGGCGAGCGCGTGGTGCCCGGTCAGCGCGTTGATCAGCGACGACTTGCCGACATTGGACCGGCCGGCGAAGGCGACCTCCGGCGCCGCCCGGCGGCGGCAGCTGGTCCAGCCGCTGCGCCGCGGTCAGAGAACCGGCAGCTGCCGGCGAACAGCAGCCGCCCGGCCTCGATATCGGGTTCGGCGCGCCGCGGCGGCGTCCATCAGGTGCGGGCGAGCGAGGGCTTGGCCAGGCGGGTGCGGCGCATGATCAGCCACTGCTGCGCCACCGACAGCGTGTTGTTCCAGCTCCAGTAGATCACCAGCCCGGCCGGGAAGCGCGCCATCATGAAGGTGAAGATGATCGGCATGAACTGGAACAGCCGCGCCTGCACCGGGTCGGGCGGCGGCGGGTTCATCTTCTGCTGCAGGAACATCGTGCAGCCCATGATCAGCGGCCAGGCGCCCAGATGCAGCAGCGGCGAGATCGCCGTCGGGTCGAACGGGATCAGGCCGAACAGGTTGAAGATGTTGGTCGGATCGACCGCCGAGAGGTCGTGGATCCAGCCGAAGAACGGCGCCTGCCGCATCTCGATGGTGACGAAGATGACCTTGTAGAGCGAGAAGAACACCGGGATCTGCACGACCATCGGCAGGCAGCCGCTGGCCGGGTTCACCTTCTCGGCCTTGTACAGCGCCATCATCTCGCTGACTGCAGCTTGGCCGGGTCGTCCTTGTAGCGCTCGCCGCAGCGCCTTCATCTTCGGCGCCAGCAGCTTCATCTTGCTCATCGAGCGGTAGGAGTAGTTGGCCAGCGGGAAGAACAGCGCCTTGACGCAGACCGTGAAGGCCATGATCGCCAGGCCGAAATTGCCCAGCAGCGAATTCAGCCAGTCGAGCGCGAAGAAGATCGGCTTGGTCAGGAAATAGAACCAGCCGAAATCCACCGCCTTGTCGAAGCTGGGGATGTTGTAGCGCTGCTGGTAGCGCGTCCAGCAGCCGCACGATCTTGGCGCCGGCGAACAGGCGCGTCGTCATCGCCGCCGCACCGCCCGGCGGCGCCACTTTCGCATCCTGCGCGGCGTAGTCGACCTGGAAGTCCTCGCCGTGCACGTCGTTGTGGCGGAAGTGCAGCGTGCTGGTGACCGACTGGTCGGGGATCAGCGCGGCAGCCAGTATTTGTCGGTGATGCCGGCCCAGCCGCCCGGCGACGTCGCGGTATAGGCGACGCCGTTGTTGGTCTTCGCCTCGCTGGTCGCCTTGGCGTAGGTGGTTTCCTGCAGGGTGCCATTGACGACGCCCAGCAAGCCCTCGAACAGCACGTAGTTGCCGACCAGGACGGGCGTGTAGTCGCGGCGGATGCGCGCCCAGGGGAACAGCGTCACCGGCGCGCCGGTGGCGTTCTGCACGCGCTGCTCGACGGTGAACATGTAGTTGTCGTCGACCGACAGCACGATCTGGAAGGTCAGCCCGGCGCCGTTGTCCCAGGACAGCGTCACCGGATGCGCGTCGGTCAGCTCGGGCGCCGATGCCGTCCACAGCGTGTCGCAGGCCGGGCACCTTCACGTCGCTGCCCGGCGCCGCCGTCCAGCCGTACTGGACATAGTACGGCTTGTCGGAGGAGCGCGGCCCGAGCAGCCGCACCAGCGGCGAGTTCGGGCGCCAGCGTCTCGCGGTAGTCGCGCAGCACCAGGTCGTCGAGCCGCGCGCCGACCAGGCTGATCGAGCCCTTCACGCTGGGCGCGTCGATCTTCACGCGCGGCACGTTCTTCGGCTCCGGCGCCTGGCTGGCGTTCGGCGCGTTGATGCCGGCCACGGGTCCGCTGCCGGGCTCCGGCGCGGGCTTGGCGTTGTCCAGCTCGGCGGTGCGGGCATGCACCGGCTCCGGCGGCTGCGGCAGATGCGGCGCGATCAGCAGCTGGAAGCCCAGCAGGATCGCGATCGAGATGGCGATCGCCAAGATCAGCCGCTTCTGGTCCATCACACGTCTTTCCGGCTGATGTCGCGCATGCGGGCCGTCCGGTCCGCATGCCAGGCAGGCGGGGCGGCCGGCACCGGGTCGTAGCCGCCCGCGTTCCAGGGGTGGCAGCGCAGGATGCGTCGGGCCGCGAGCCCGCCGCCGCGCAGCGCGCCGTGGGTCGCGGAACGCCTCGATCGCGTAGTCGCTGCAACTCGGGCAGAAGCGGCAATTGGCGCCGATCAGCGGGCGCAGCGTCCACTGGTAGATGCGCACCAGCACCACCGCCACGCCGGCGGCCGGGCGTCATGCCCTGCGCTCCATGGCCACGCCCACCTTCGCCAGGCGCGCGGCGCGATATCGTCCTGCAACGCGCGGAAATCGCGCTTGCGGGTGCCCTCGCGGCCGATCAGCACCAGGTCGCGCCGGTCACCGGTTGCGCGGCCAGCAGCAGCCGGGCGGCTTCCTTCAGCCGCCGGCGCGTGCGGTTGCGCACCACGGCGTTGCCGACCTTCTTGGTGACGGTGAAGCCCAGGCGGGCGGGGGCCGTCGTCGTCGCGCGTGCAGGGCCTGCAGCACCAGTCCGGGCATGGGTGCCTTGCGGCCCTTCGCTGCGACGCGCAGGAACTCGGCGCGGCGCTTCAGGCGCTGCGGCTGCGTCGCCATTCGGGCAAGCACCCGGCCATGCGGCTCGGCGGCCTGCGCGCTCAGGCGGACAGGCGCTTGCGGCCCTTGGCGCGGCGGTTGGCCAGCACCTTGCGGCCGCCGACGGTCGCCATGCGGGCGCGAAAGCCGTGGCGCCGCTTACGGACCAGCTTCGATGGTTGATAGGTGCGCTTCACGGTCGGTCTCCGGTGATCCTGGGGCCCGCACGGTCGGCGGGAACGCGGCCCCCACCAGGGGGCCAGCGCAGGCGGCGGCTTATAGGGGCCAGGGAAACGGCCGTCAATCGCGGCGACGGCAGCGCTCGTCAGCCCTCGAACCCGGCAAGCACCGTCTTGCCGATGCTCCGTCCGCTCTCGACGAACGCATGCACGCGCTTCAGGCCGGCCGCATCGATCCGGCCGGCGTTCGCCGTCATGGTGGTGCGCAGGGTGCCGGCATCGACCAGACGCGACACCTCGTTCAGCAGCCGGTGCTGCGCGATCATGTCGGCGGTCTGGAACAGCGAGCGGGTGAACATCAGTTCCCAGCTCACCGAGACGCTCTTGCGCTTGAACGGCACGATATCGAGCGTCTTCGGGTCGTCGATCAGCCCGATCCTGCCCTGCGGGGCGATCGCGGCGGCGATGGCAGGCCAATGCCGGTCGGTCGCGGTCAGCCCGGCGATATAGCCGACGTTGTCCATGCCGATCGCCCGCAATCCATCGTCGAGCGGCCGGCGGTGGTCGATCACGTGATGCGCGCCCATCGACTGGCACCAGGCGATCGTCTCGGGCCGCGAAGCGGTCGCGATGACCGTCAGCCCCGTCAGCTTCCGGGCGATCTGCGTCAGGATCGACCCGACGCCGCCGGCCCCGTTGATGACCAGAAGGGTGCCCGCCGCCGCCGTGCCTTGCGGGACACCCAGGCGGTCGAACAGCAGTTCCCAGGCCGTGATCGCGGTCAGCGGCAGCGCCGCGGCCTCGGCGAAATCGAGCGAGGCGGGCTTGCGGCCGACGATACGCTCGTCGACCAGATGGAAGGCGCTGTTGCTGCCCGGCCGGTCGATCGCGCCGGCGTAGAACACCGCATCGCCCGGCTTGAACAGCGACGCCTCGGTGCCCACCGCATCGACGACGCCGGCCGCATCGAAACCGAGCACCCGGGCCTGTCCGGCGGGGGGTGCGGCGCCGCCACGCTGCTTGACATCGACCGGGTTGACCGAGACGGCGTGAACCGCAACGCGCAGGTCGCGGGGGCCCGGCTCGGGCATCGGCAGGTCGAGGTCGATAAGCGATTCGGGATGGTCGACCGGCAGCGGCTGGCGATAACCGATCGCTTTCATCATTCGCTCCCATGGTGTGGCTAGCCGTGCCGCGCCCGGACGGCGCCGCGCGAGCTTGCCCGAAGACCCACGCCGTGTACACCGCACGGTCACTCCGCCGCAAAGGAACGGCTCGTCCGCATGTCGGCACTGCGTCTGCTTCCGCTGTTCATGCTGCTGGCCGTTGCGGCGGCCATCGTCACATTCGGCGTGCCGCACGCGCTGTCCTGGTCGGAACTCGCCGCCCGCCAAGCGGAACTCACCGCCGCCGCGCAGGCGCATCCGGTGCAGGCGGTGCTTCTGTATGTTGCTGCCTATGCCTTGATCGTGGCGCTTTCGATCCCTTCGGGCGTGGTGATGTCGGTGACGGCGGGCCTGCTGTTCGGCACGCTGGAAGGCACCGCCGCGGCGGCGGTGGGTGCGACGCTCGGCGCCATCGTCCTGTTCCTGGTCGTGCGCCTCGCGCTGCGTCCCGTACTGGCCCGCCGCGCGGGCGCGCTGCTGGCCCGCATCGGACCGGGGCTGCAACGCGACGGCTTCAGCTATCTGCTGGCGCTGCGACTGGTCCCGGCCTTCCCGTTCTGGCTGGTCAACCTCGCCCCCGCCCTGGTCGGCATGCGCCTCGCCCCCTATGCCGCCGCGACGCTGATCGGCGTGATCCCGGCCACCGCCGTCTTCGCCTCGATCGGCGCCGGCCTCGCCAGCGTGCTGGCGGCCGGCGGCCGGCCGGATGTGGACATGATCTTCTCGCCCCGCGTCCTCGGGCCGCTGCTCGGCCTTGCGGTGCTGTCGCTGCTGCCGGTCCTGTGGCGGCGCTGGCGTGGCCGGACGCATGCCTGACTTCGACCTCGCCGTCATCGGCGCGGGGTCCGCCGGCCTGTCGGTGACGGCGGCGGCCGCGCAGCTTGGCCTGCGCGTCGCCCTGATCGAGCGCGGCCGCATGGGCGGCGACTGCCTGAACGCCGGTTGCGTGCCCAGCAAAGCGCTGCTCGCCGCCGGCCATGCCGCCGCCTCGGCGCGCCGCGCCGGCCGCCTCGGCATCCGCCTTCCCGAGCCCGTCATCGACTGGGACGCCGTGGCCGCCCATGTGCGCGGCGCCATCGCGGCGATTGCGCCGATGGACTCGGTGGCGCGCTACCGCGCCATCGGGGCCACGGTGCTGCAGGGGCAGGCGCGCTTCCTCGACCCGCGCAGCATCGCCGTCGATGGCCAGCGCCTCACCGCGCGCCGCTTCGTCATCGCCGCCGGCAGCCGGCCCGTCCTGCCGCCGATCCCTGGGCTGGCCGCCGCCGGTGCCATGACCACCGAGGATCTGTTCGACCGCCTGCCGCAACCGGCGCACCTGCTGGTGCTTGGCGGCGGTCCGGCCGGGCTGGAAATGGCGGCCGCCCATGCCGCGCTCGGCTGCCGGGTCACGCTGGTCGAGCAGGCGGCCATCGCCGGCGCCGAGGACCCCGAGCTGGCCGACGGCCTGCGCACCCTGCTCCGCCGCCAGGGCGTCGTGCTGCTGGAGGGAACGCCCGTCATCGCGGCCGAGGCCGGGCCGGTGCTGATCCTGGCCGACGGCACACGCCTCTCCGGCACCCACCTGCTGGTCGTTGCCGGACGCCGCCCGAACCTCGAGGCGCTGGCGCTGGATGCGGCCGGCGTCCGCGCCGGGCCGCGCGGTATCGCCACCGACCGGCGCCTGCGCAGCACGTCCAACCGGCGTGTCTATGCCGCCGGCGACATCGCCGACCCGCAGGGGCTCGGGCCGCGCGCCTTCACCCATGTCGCCGCCCACCATGCCGCGATCATCGTCCGCGGCGCGCTGTTCCGCCTGCCCGCGCGGCTCGACTACGCCGCCCTGCCGCGCGTCATCTACACGGCACCCGAACTGGCGCAGGTCGGCCTGACCGAGGCCGAGGCGCGCGCCGCCGGGCTCGACGGTGCGGGTGCTGCGCTGGCCGCTGGCCGAGAACGACCGTGCCATCGCCGAGCAGGACACCGCCGGCCTGGTCAAGCTGGTGGTGGCGCGCGGCCGGGTGGTCGGCGCCGGCATCCTGGCACCGCATGCCGGGGAGATGATCGGCCAGTGGGCGCTGGCGATCGCCGCGCCGGGTGCGGCTGTCCGCCATGGCCGGGCTGATCCTGCCCTATCCGACCCGGTCCGAGGCCGGCAAGCGCGCCGCCGGCAGCGCCTACACCGCCGCGCTGTTCGCTCCAAGGGTGCGTGCCCTGGTACGCGCCCTGATCCGGTTGCCCTGAAGCGCCGCTTGACCCAAGTTGCGCTCATGGATCAAGCGGCAGGGATAGGCTCCGGCGGCGTCGCGCTGGCGGTGCAGGGCGGCGGCGCGCATGGCGCCTTCTCGTGGGGCGTGCTGGACGGGCTGCTGGAAGGCGGCATCCGGATCGACGCGATCTGCGGCGTCTCCTCGGGTGCCATCATCGCCACCATGCTGGTGCAGGGGCTGGTGCGTGGCGGCCCGGATGCCGCGCGCGCCGAGATGCGGCAGCTCTGGCGCCGCGTCGCCCAGGCGCATTCGCTCAGTCCCTTCCAGAACGGCGCCGCTGGAACGCTGGCTGTGGGGCTGGGACCTCTCGGCAACTCCTGCTCTGGCACGGGCATCGAGACGGCGATGCGGCTGTTCAGCCCGGCCCAGCTCAACCCGTTCGGCCACAACCCGCTGCGCCATGCTGCTCGAGGAACTGCTCGACCCGCGCCTGCTCGCGCATCCCGCGGCGCCGCGCCTGACCGTCGCCGCGACCGATGTGGAGACCGGCGAGGCGGCGCTGTTCGGCAACGCCGCGATCACCGTCGATGCGTTGCTCGCCTCGGCCTGCTTGCCCTTCGTTTTCCCGGCGGTGGAAATCGGCGGACGCGCCTACTGGGACGGCGGCTATGCCGGCAACCCGCCGCTGCGCCCGCTGCTGGAGCCGGGGCTGCCGGCCGACCTCGTGCTGATCCGCGCCCAGCCGGCACGCCGTCCGGGCGCGCCGCGCACCCCCTCCGAGATCATGAACCGGCTGAACGAGATCGCCTGCCACAACGTGCTGACCGCCGAGCTTGCGGCGCTGCCCGCCGGGGTGCGCCTGACCACCTACGACGCCGATGGCGCGCTGCTCGACCTGCCGATTTCCTCGAAGTTCAACGGCGAGGCGGAATTCCTCTCCGAGTTGTTCGACGCCGGCCGAGCCGCCGCCGCCGCCCGGCCGGTGCCCGGACGCGGGGCGCGTGACGCCACCCCGCAGCGCCACGCCGCCGACTGACAATCCCGTGCGTCCCCGTACGGCGCGGAAACCCCGCAGCGGCGCCACGGTTGCCGGTCCTGTCACACGATGAAGGACCGCTGCGATGCACTGGATCGATCCCGACAGCCTGCCCGAGACCGTCGGCCGGGTTGACCTGTTCCTGGTCAATCCGCACGGCGAGGTCGACGGCATGATGCTGGCCGACGGCACCGAGGTGCATCTGCCGCCGCACATGGGTCCCGACATCGTGCGCGCCCTCCGTCCGGGCAGCGTGGTCAGGCTGCGCGGCGTGCGCCCGCGCGCCGCCGACCTGCTGGCCGCCGTCGCGTTCGAGACCGAGCAGGGTACGCGCTACGTCGATCAGGGGCCGCCGAAGCACGATCCGAAGCATCACCGCCCGAAGCATGCCCGTCCTGGCCATGAAGACGCCGCCGTGCCGCCCGAGAAGCCGGTGGACCTCGCCGGCACGGTGCGCCGCACACTGCACGGCCCGAAGGGCGAGACGCGGGGGCTGCTTCTCGACGATGGCCGTAGCGGCCGCTTTCCGCCGCATGCGGCCGACGATCTGCGCCCGCTGCTCCAGGCCGGCGCGGCGATCGTGCTACGCGGAAAGCGGGTTGTGACCCCGCACGGAACCGTGGTGGCGGTGCAGGAAATCGGGCCGGCCGGCGAGCCGTTGCGTCCGATCGCCGCCAAGCCGCACAAGCCGAAGGCGCCGAAGGAAAGCGCGCACAAGGACAAGCCGGCGAAGGATGGGCCGCCGAAGGACCGGCATGGGGGGAAACCGCACCGGCCGCATTGACCGTCCCCGCCGATCCGCCGCGCAAGCGCGGGAAAGTGCCGGCCGGTGCCGAGCCGAACCCGTCGTTGCGCAGCCTGCGCGGCCTCGATGCCCTGAATTTCCTGATGGCCGATGTCCAGGGCGGACTTGGTCCCTACCTGGCAGTGTTCCTCAAGGGCGAGCGGCACTGGGGTGCCGCGCAGATCGGCATCGCGATGGCGGTCGGCGCGGTCGCGACGGCGCTGGCACAGGTGCCGGCCGGACTGCTGGTGGACAACCTGCGGATCAAGCGGGCGCTGATCGCGGGATCGGGCCTGCTGATCGCGCTCTCCTGCCTGATGATCGGCATCTGGCCGACTTTCCCGATGGTGCTGGCCGCACAGGTCATCCTGGGCGCCGCCGGCGCGGTGATCGGGCCGGCCCTGTCGGCGCTGTCGCTCGGCCTGGTCGGGCAGCGCCGCCTGCCGGCGCAGATCAGCCGCAACCAGGGGTTCAACCACGCCGGCAACTTCGTCGCTGCGGGGCTCGCCGGCGGCCTCGGCGAATATGTCGGCTTCGACTGGATCTTCTACCTGATCTGTATCTTCGCTGCGGCGAGCGCCGCGTCCTGCCTGCTGATCGACGGCCGCGAGATCGACCACGACCTGGCGCGCGGCGGGGAGGCGGAGACCCCCCAGGGCGGCCGCGCGCCCGCGCCGTTGCGCGCGCTGCTGCGGCGGCGCGACCTGCTGGTGTTCCTCGGTGCCGTCGTTCTGTTCCACTTCGGCAACGCGGCGATGCTGCCGCTGGCCGGGCAGGAACTGGCGCGCGGCCATCCGGGCAGCGCGGCGATGGCGATGTCGGCCTGCATCATCGCGGCGCAGTTCGTGATGATCGGGGTCGCGTGGGCGGTCGGCCGCGCGCTGGCCACCGGCCATGGGCGCAAGGCGATCTTCCTGGTGGCGCTGGCGGTGCTGCCGGTGCGCGGCCTGCTGTTCACCTTCGTCGCCTCGCCCGTCGGCGTGGTGGCGATCCAGCTGCTCGACGGCGTCGCGGCCGGCATCTTCGGCGTGATCTCGGTGATCATCGCCGCCGACCTGATGCGCGGCACCGGCCGCTTCAACCTCGCGCAGGGGCTGGTGGCGCTGGCGGTCGGCGCCGGCGCCGGGCTGAGCAGCCTGGTGTCCGGCCTCGTCGTGCAGGGCTTCGGCTATCCGGCCGGCTTCCTCACCCTGGCGGCAATCGCCGCCTGCGCGCTCGTGTTCTTCCTGGTTATGATGCCCGAGACGATGCCGCGGACCGGCCCCGTGGCTCAGCGATCCGCTTCGGCGTCGGCGCGGCGCTGGGCCGGCACCGAAAGCTGAAAGAACCGCGCGAAGTCATAGACCGTGGTGTCGTCGTGCTCCCAGCAATAGTAGCCGCGGCAATCGGTGGGCCGCGCCGCATAGACCGAGCAGCGGCGCCGGTTGTCGAGGAACTGGCAGGTGCGGTCGGCCTGCTTGATGCGCTTGCGGCCGGCGCGGGTCTTATGGACGATGTGCTTGGCCTCGAACGCCGCCACCGACATCCCCAGGTGCCGCGCCAGCCGGGCGATGTCGGGGTCGCTGATCTCGACGTAGCCTGCCAGCCGGCAGCACAGGCTGGGACACTTCATGCAGTCGAGCTTCTCGTTCTGATCGTTCATCGCGTGCGCATCGGTCCGGATTGAAGGCTCCAGCATAGCCGTAAAGATGGCCGATTTGAGAGCGGTGGTTGGCGCGCTTTCGCACCGCCGCCTATCGTTCGACCCGGCATGGAGGGACGCGCGATGGCCGGGCATCTGTATTTCGAGGATTTGCCGGCGGGGCATTGCCTGCGCTCGGCGTCGCTGACCGTGACCGCGGCAGAGATCGTTGCCTTCGCCCGGCAATACGATCCGCAGCCGTTCCACCTCGACGATGCGGCGGCGCAGGCGACCTTGTTCGGCGGCCTTGCCGCGAGCGGCTGGCACACCGCGGCGCTGACCATGCGGCTGCAGGTGGATGGCGGCCTGCCGATCGCCGGCGGCATCATCGGTTCGCGCTGCGACGAGATGGCCTGGGTCCTGCCGGTGCGCCCGGGCGACACGCTGCACGTGGAAAGCGAGGTGCTGGAAAGCCGCGTCTCCAACAGCCGCCCCGAGCAGGGCTGGGTGAAGATCCGCACCACCACGATCAACCAGCACGGTGCGCCGGTCCAGGTGCTGGTGGTCAACCTGCTGGTGCCGTGCCGGCCCGCGGCGTCCGCCTGACCCCGCGAGCGGTCGCTCTATCCCGCCGCGAGCCTCCGCTCGACGAAGTCCAGCCGGTCCTGGCCCCAGAAGATCTCCTCGCCGATGACATAGCTCGGGGCTCCGAACACGCCGCGCGCCAGCGCCGCTGCGCTGTCCGCCGCGCGCCGCTCGGCCCAGCGCGGCTCGGCCGCCATCGTCATGACGGCCTCGGCATCCAGCCCGACCTCGGCGATCAGGCCCGCCAGCGTCGCCGTGTCGCCGGTGTCGCATTCCTCCTCCCACAGCGCCTTGAGGATGCGGTGCGCCAGCGCGATCGCCGGTGCGTCGCCGAGCGTTTCGCGCACCGCGATCACGCTGCTCGCGCCAGGCTGCTCGCGGGCGGGGAAGTGCCGCGGCTGAAGGGTGATCGGAATGCCCAGCGCGTCGCGCCAGCGGCGCAACTCCATCAGCCGGTAGGCCTGCCGCTGCGGCGCGCGCTTGGGCAGCGGCAACCCACCCGATGCGGCGAAGATCGTACCGAAGTCAACCGGATGGATCCGCATGCTGGCGCCGTGCCGCGCCGTCATCGTGGCGATCCTCGCCGCGCCGAGATGGGTCCAAGGCGAGTTCAACGAGACGTAGTAATCCACGTGCAGGCCCATGCCGCGGTCCCCTCGGTTTCGTTCCGCCGTGTCGCTACCCTTGGTTGGTATCTGCCGGCGGCCGGAATCGTTATGTGCTATTACTTACGAATAATCAGGGATAGTCCATCATGATGCGTTACGGCACCTGGCTGCGTGCCACGGTATTCTTCTTCGCCATTCAGGGCGGCGCGGCGGTGATGCCGCATCACGCCGCCGCCGCCGATTTCAAATGGGCGAACGACGGCGACGTCGGCGCCATGGATCCCTACACGCGGAATGAGACGTTCCAGCTCTCGTTTACCGCGAACATCAACGAGCCGCTGATCCGCCGCAATGCCAAACTCGGCCTCGATCCGGCACTGGCCGTATCCTGGGCGCAAACCAGCCCGACGGTGTGGCGCTTCCATCTGCGCCCTGGCGTGAAGTGGCAGGACGGCACGGCCTTTACCGCGGCCGACGTGGTGTTCTCGGCCGACCGGGTGCGCGCGCCCACCTCGGTGCTGCGTTCGGTGCTGGCGACCATAAAATCGGTGCGCCAGGTCGATGACCTGACCGTGGATTTCGAAACCACCGAGCCCGATCCGATCTTTCCACAGGAAATCACCACCTGGGAGATCATGAGCAAGGACTGGTGCGAGAAGCATGATGCCGTGACGCCGATCAACCTCGCGACCGCCGGCGGGCAGGAGAATTACGCGATCCGTCATGCAATGGGCACCGGTCCGTTCCGGCTCGGCGTCCGCGAGCCGGACCGCCGCACCACGCTCGACGTCAATCCGGGCTGGTGGGACAAGCCCCAGCACAACCTCACGCATGTCGAGTTCGACGTCATCTCCAATGCGGCGACCCGCACCGCGGCCCTGCTGTCGGGCGATGTGGACATGATCTACACCGTGCCGCCGCAGGACGAGGACCGCATCCGCTCCGCGCCCGGAATGAAGCTGATCACCGGGCCCGAGCTGCGCACCATCTTCCTCGGCATGGATCAGTGGCGCGACCAGCTGCTGCGCTCGAACATCAAGGGCAAGAACCCGCTGAAGGACAAGCGCGTGCGCATGGCCTTCGCGCTGGCGATCGACGAGCCGGCGATCGCCGCCCGCGTGATGCGCGGCCAGGCGCATCCGACCTGGGAGATGTGGGGGCCGGGCGTCAACGGCTACAACGCGGCACTGGACGTTCGCCCCAAGGCCGATCCGATCCGTGCCAAGCAGCTGTTGGCCGAGGCCGGCTACCCGGACGGGTTCAGCATGAGCATGGACTGCCCGAACGACCGCTATGTGGATGACGAGCAGATCTGCACCGCAATCGTCGCGATGCTGGCGCGCATCGGGGTGAAGGTGGACCTGACGGCGCAGACCAAGGCGCGTTTCTTCAACAAGATCGCAGCACCCGCCTACGACACCGACTTCTACCTGCTGGGCTGGACGCCGAACACCTACGACGCCGAGAACGTGCTGTACAACCTGATCGCCTCGCGCAACCTGCCGCAGGGGGAGGTGAACTACGGCGGCTATTCCAACCCGAAGATCGATGCCCTTACCGCCAAGATCGCCGTCGAGACCGACCCCGCCAAGCGCGACGCGATGATCAACGACACGATCAGGATCCTGCAGCAGGATGTCGGCTATATCCCGCTGCACCAGCAGGTAATCGCCTGGGCGGCGCGCAGCAACATCCAACTCGTCCAGCTTGCCGACGACTACTTCCCGTTGCGCTTCGTGCGCGTGAAGTAGCGCCCGCCGGGGGGCGGTCGATGGTTGGGTCGCATCACCGGCATCGCCGCCCTTGCGGTCGGGCGCGCGCGGCGGGATGATGGCCGCCTGTCACTGGACGGCAATAAGCGAGCAAGCGCGTGAACATCCTCGCTCCCCCGAAAGCCCGGCTGACCATCGAGGTCGTGCACGACCTCGTGTGTCCCTGGTGCTTCCTGGGCGTCCGCCGGCTGATGCGCACCATGCGGCGGCGGCCGGACCTGCTGTTCGATCTGGTCTGGCGGCCGTTCCTGCTCAACCCGGACATGCCGCGCGGCGGGATGTCGCGGCCCGACTACGTGGTGCGCAAATTCGGCGGTGAGGACCGGGCGCGGCGGCTCTATGCCTCGATCACCGATATCGGGCGCGGGGAGGGCGTGCTGTTCCGCTTCGATCGCGTCCGCCGCACCCCCAGCAGCATCGACGCGCACCGGCTGGTCCGCTTCGCCGCCCGCTACGGCTGCGCCGACCAGGTGGTGGAGGCGCTGTTCAGCGCGCATTTCACCGATGGGCGGGACATCGGCGACCCTGCCGTCCTGGTGGCGGTGGCCGAGGCGTGCGGTCTGGACGGGCTCGCCGTGGCGCGCTTCCTGCCGACCGAGGACGAGACCGACCTCGTTCACGCCGACAACCTGCGGGCGCATCGGCTGGGCATCAACGGCGTACCCTGCTTCGTGGTCGGCGGTCGCCACGCCATCGCCGGCGCGCAGGAGCCCGAGGTGATCGAGCGCCTGCTCGATGTGGCGACGGTGGAGGCGGTGGAGCTGTAGGGCGCGGAAGCGCGAGGTCCGCCCCCGCCGATCGCCCTACTCCTCCAGCGCCTCCTGGCTGTACGCCCGCAGCGCCGCGAACCCCTGCTCCAGGTCGGCGATCAGGTCGGCCGGGTCCTCCAGCCCGATATGCAGGCGCAGCACCGGCCCTGCGAAATGCGCCGCTGCCGGCGGTGCGCGTGATGAAGCCGGTGGTGGGCAGCACCAGGCTCTCGTAGCCGCCCCAGGACGCGCCGATGCCGAACAGGCTCAGCGCCTCGACCATCGCATGGCTGGCCTCGGCGCTGATACTGCGGCTGGAACTCGACGCCGAACAGGCTGCAGGCGCCGGTGAAGTCGCGCTTCCAGAACTCGTGGCCGGGCGCGCCGGGCAGCGCCGGATGCAGCACCTGCGCCACCTCCGGCCGGCCGCGCAGCCAGTGCGCCACCTCGATGCCGCGCCTCCATCTGCGCCTGCAGCCGCACGCCCATCGTGCGCAGGCCGCGCAGCGCCAGCCAGCAATCGTCGGGGCTGGCGATACTGGCCCAGCGCGCGTGCGGTGGCGTGCAGCGTTCCCAGTCCTCGTCGCTGTTGACCGTGATGCTGCCGAGCAGCACGTCGGAGTGGCCGCCGGCATATTTCGTCAGCGCCTGGATCGACACATCGACGCCGTGCCGGAACGGCTGGAAGAAGTGGATGCCCCAGGTGTTGTCCATCAGCACCTTGGCGCCGTGCGCATGCGCGGCGCGCGGCGATGGCCGGGACGTCCTGCACCTCGAAGGTGTGGCTGCCGGGGCTTTCCGTGTACACGACCCGTGGTGTTCGGCCGCATCAGCGCGGCGATGCCGGCCTCGTCGATCAGCGGATCGTAGAACGTCGTCTCGACGCCGAATCGCGCCAGCATGCCGTCGGCGAAGTTGCGCGCCGGGCCATAGACGCGAGTCCGGCATCAGGCAGTGGTCGCCCGGCCTTGAGGAAGGCCAGCAGCGGCGTGGTCACCGCGGCGAGGCCGGTGGAGACGATCTGGCAGCGCGTGCCGCCCTCGATCTCGGCGATCATGTCCTCCAGCGCCCAGTGCGTCGGGCCGCCATGCGTGCCGTAGGTCGAGCACCTGCTCCCGCCGACGCTGCGCGGCGGCGCGGCGCTCGGCGATCGTGGGATGCAGCACCGTGGAGCCGCGATGCACCGGCGGATTGACGAAGCCATGCGCCTTGGTGCCCGGCGCGGCCGGCATGCGACAGGCGGGTGCGGAAGCCTTGCTGCCTGCCATGCGGCAGGCCGGTGTCATCGGCCATGGCTCAGCTTTCGACCGGGGTGTCGGGGCGGCCGCCCCATTCGGTCCAGGAACCGTCATACACCGCGCCTTCCGGCAGCCCGGCAAGCCGCAGGCCCAGCGTCAGGATGGCGGCGGTCACGCCCGACCCGCAGCTGGTCACCACCGGCCGTTTGCCATCCACGCCGGCGGCCGCGAACCGGGCGCGCAACTCGGCCGGCGGGCGCAGCGTCTGATCAGGGTTGAGCAACTCGGTGTAGGGCAGGTTCGCCGCGCCCGGGATGTGGCCGCTGCGCATTCCGGCGCGCGGCTCCGGCACCGCGGCGGTGAAGCGGCCGGCGGCACGGGCATCCAGGACCAGCGTCTCGCCCGACGTCACGTCGCGCAGCACGTCGCCGATGCCGCGCAGCCGTGCGGCGCGGAAATCGGGGCGGAAGCTGGCGGGCTGCGGCGTCCTGGCCGGACCGTCCTCCGTCCTGCGGCCCTCGGCGCGCCATTTCGGCAGGCCGCCATCCAGCACCGCCGCCTGGTCGTGGCCGAACAGCCCCATCAGCCACCAGCCGCGCGCCGCCGAAGCCAGGCCCTTCTGGTCGTAGAACACCACGCGGGACGCGTTGCCGACGCCCAGCGCGCCCATCAGCCTGGCGAAGCGGCCGGGCGTGGGGACCATGTGCGGCAGGTCGGTGTCCTGGTCGGCGATCACGTCGATGTCGAAGAAGCGCGCGCCCGGGATGTGCGCGGTCAGGAATTCGGCCGCGCCGTCCTCGCCCTCGTTCGGCAGGTATTTGGTGGCGTCGAACACCACCAGGTCGGGCTTGCCGAGTTCGCCGCTCGAGCCACGCCGTGCTGACCAGCGGATCCATGTCCCTCTCCCCTATGCCGGCGCGACGGTGATGCGGCGGTTCTGCCGGCCCTTGTTCTCGATCTTCAGCACCGTCACGCGGCCGATCTCGGCGGTGTGCGCGACATGCGTGCCGCCGCAGGGCTGCAGGTCGACCGGCGCCTCGGCGCTGCCGATGCGCACCAGCCGCACCCGGCCGGTGCCGCGCGGCGGCTTCACCGACAGCGTGCGCACCAGGCCCGGGTTGGCGTCCAGCACCGCCTCGTCCACCCATTCGTGGCTCACCGGATGATCGGCGGCGATCAGCGCGTTCAGGTCGGATTCCAGATCCGCCTTCGCCGGCGGCTCCGGCAGGTCGAAATCCAGGCGCGAGCGATCGGCGCCGACCTGGCCGCCGGTCACCGCCGCGCCGGGGATCAGGCTGCACAGCAGGTGCAGCGTGGTGTGCATCCGCATCAGGGCATGGCGGCGCGGCCAGTCGATGGCCGCCTCCACCGTCGCGCCCACCGGCGGCAGCGCAGCATCGGCGGCGGGGATGTGCAGGATCGTCTCGCCCTCGCCCTTCAGCGTGTCGGCGATGGCGGTCTCGCCGCCGTCCCAGCGCAGCCAGCCGATATCGCCGGGCTGGCCGCCCGAGCGGGCATAGAACAGCGTGCGGTCCAGCACGATGCCCTGCGGCTCCGGCCGCAATGCACGGTTGCGCTTGCGGATTCGCAGGTAGGCGTTCTCCAGGAACAGGCGCTCGGTCATGGCTGGCTCCATTCGGCCTTCAGGCGGCCATGCTGGGCGGCGAACCACAGCAGGCCGATCGCGGTGACGGAATTGGCGAAACGCCCGGCCATCGCTGCGGCGATCGCCGCCTCGGCCGGCCAGACGCGGACGCGGATATCCTCGCTCTCGCTCGCGATCCCGCCAGTGCCGATGATGCCGGCGGCACCGTCCGGCAGGCGCAGTTCGGCGATGAAGATGGCGCACAGTTCGTCCGACCCGCCCGAGGTCAGCAGGAAGTCGCCCATCCGCTCCAGCCGGCCGACCTCAAGGCCGGTTTCCTCCCGCGTCTCCCGCCGCACCGTGGTTTCCGGCGGCTCCCCGGCATCGGCGAGGCCGGCGGGCAGCTCGACCATCACCGGGTCCAGCCCGGCGGCCAATGCCGGCAGGCGGAACTGCTCGATCAGCACCACCGCGTCGGCCACCGGGTCGTAGGGCAGCGCGGCGGCGGCCCGGCCGCGGCGCCACAGCTCCCAGGTGCGCTCCGCGGACGGCGCGCCGTCGAAGCGGCGCTGGCGGAAGCGGATCACGTCCAGCGGGAAGCGGCCGTTCCACACCCGCCGCGCATCCGTGACCTGAAGACCAGGGTATGGGGGAAGCGTGCTCACGGTGGCCAGCATAATGCGGCCGGCGACGCGCGCCAGCCGCCAGGGCCGTCGGCCGCGGTCAGATCGGGGGTGCCGCCGCGATCAGTTGGCGCAGCCGGGCGGCGCCGGCGGGGCCTTTCATCGCTTCCCGCCAGCTCGATTCGGCGACGCGCTGGTGCGCCGCCACCGCCTCGTCGGCACCGGTGATCATCGCCACGCCGGTCTGCGCGCTGGGATGCGTGTCGGGATGGAATGGATTGATCGCCAGGCTGACACGGTCGCGGGCGCGCAGGATCTTGAACGCCGTGCTCGGCTCGGCGCTGGCCAGCAGGCCGAACTGCAGGCCCATCGGCTCGGCTTCCATCATCACGGCCATGTTCTCGATCTCGGTGACCGCCACCTGCCGGCAGATGCGGCGCACCCGGTCCGACAGCGCCGACGCCGCCGGCGACGCCGACGGTCAGCAGATGCTGCACGGCGACGGTGGACACCATCGCGATGATCCCGGGACGGCGCTGCCCGTACATCCGCTTGCGCGCGACCAGGATGCCAAGCACCTGCTCGGCGATGCTGCGCATCTGCAGGCGCTCCCCGCCCGCCTGCTCGGCAGCCTCGTCGAATGCCTCGCCCATCGCCGCGTCATAGGCGTCGGACGTCGTGAGGTAACACAGCGCACCCGATAGCTGGAGGATCTGGTCCGCCGTCTCCTCGACCTGGCGCACGCGCTCGAAATAGCCGATCGGCCGGTTGTAGTACTCGACGCCGATTCCCAGCAGCGACAACGGCGAGATCTTCAGCAGCTCGGCCAGGCGCTTGATCGTGTCGAGCTTGATGACCTCGCCTTTTTCGTAGCGGTAGAGCGCCGCGCGCGAGACTCCCAGCCGCGCCGCGATTTCTTCCGCGCGCAGACCCGATTCCAGTCGATAGGCCCGCAATTGCTGGCCGATCTCGGTGAACAGCATGACGACGTAGAACCTTCCGCGGCGAGTTCCCGGTTACCCGCACGCCTACTGCGACCTTTGGATTCGCTAGCAACGAAACCCTATCGCGTGGTTGTCCGCTTTTTCAACCCTTTTTCAATTTCTGCGAACTCGCCGCGAGCCGCGCGGAATGTGTTATTTCTTGTCCCGCAACGTCATCCCGGCGAGCTCCTCGGTTGCCTGCACCAGGGCCGAATGATCGAGGTCGCCGCCGCCATGCGCCACGACCGCCGAAAACATCTGCTGTGCCATGGCGGTATTTGGCAGCGCGAGGCCCAGTTCGCGCGCCGATGCGAGCGCCAGGTTGAGATCCTTCTGATGCAGCCGGATGCGGAACCCGGGGTCGAACGTGCCCTTCAGCATCCGCTCGGCGTGGACTTCAAGAATGCGCGAGGATGCGAAGCCGCCCATCAGCGCCTGCGCACCTTGGCTGGGTCGGCACCGGCCTTGGCGGCGAACACCAGCGCCTCCGATACCGCCTGCATGTTGAGAGCGACGATGATCTGGTTGGCGACCTTGCAGGTCTGCCCCGCGCCGTTGGCCGCGCCGACATGGGTGATGTTCTTGCCCATCGCCTCGAACAGCGGCTCGGCGCGGGCGAACGCGGCATCCGGGCCGCCGACCATGATGGTCAGCGTCGCCTGCTTCGCGCCGACCTCGCCGCCCGACACCGGCGCGTCGAGGTAGTCGCAGCCGAGCGCGTTGATCCTGGCCGCGAAATCCTTGGTCGCGATCGGGCTGATCGAGGACATGTCGATGACCAGCTTGCCCTTGGCTCAGCCCTTCGGCGACGCCGCCCGGGCCGAACAGCACCCGCTCGACGTCGGGGGTGTCGGGCACCATCAGGATGATGACGTCCGCGGCGCGCGCCACGTCGGCCGGGCCGCCCACCACGGCGGCGGCCTCGCGCAGGTCGGCGGTCAGGCTGGCGCGCTCCGGCACGGTCAGCGCGTGGCCGGCCTTGTGCAGGTTCAGCGCCATGGGCCGGCCCATGATGCCCAGGCCGATGAAACCGATCTCCATGACGCGCTCTCCCTAGGTGGTCCCGGTCGCTGGTAGCGATAACAAGGCGGGCTGATCAGACCCCGAACTGCTGGCGCCAGGCAAGTCCGGCCACGGTGTCGCCGGCCGGGCGATATTCGCAGCCGACCCAGCCGGCGTAGCCCAGCTCGTCCATGCGGCGGAACACGATAGGGCCAGCCGATCTCGCCGGTGCCCGGCTCGTTGCGCGCCGGCACATCGGCGATCTGCATGTGGGCGATCACCGGCAGATACTTCTCCATCCGCTTGGTGACGTCGCCCTCGGTGGTCTGGCAGTGATAGACGTCGAACTGCAGCCCGAGGCGGTCGGCGCCGATCGCCGCGACGATGGCTGCGCCCTGCGCCTGGGTGTTCAGGAAGTAGCCCGGCATGTCGCGATGGTTGATCGGCTCGATCACCAGCTTGACCCCGGCGGGGTGGCGCGTGCTCGGCCGCCCAGGCGAGGTTGGCGGCATAGACGCTGCCGGCGGTCACCGGCGCCACGTCGGCCGGCACGATCCCGGCCATGCAGTGCACCAGCTTGCAGTCGAGCGCCGCGGCGTAGTCGAGCGCCTTCTTGACGCTCTCGCGGAATGCCGCCTGGCGGCCGGGCAGGGCGGCCATGCCGCGATCGCCGGCCGCCCAGTCGCCCGGCGGCATGTTGAACAGCGCCTGGGTCAGCCCGTTGTCGTCCAGCCGCCGCCGCAGCTCGGCGGCCGGGTGATCGTAGGGGAACAGGAACTCCACCGCCTCGAACCCGGCGCTGGCGGCGGCGGCGAATCGGTCGAGGAAATCGACCTCGTTGAACATCATGGACAGGTTGGCTGCGAGGCGCGGCATGCGGGGTCCCCTTTTGGCGGGACGCTACCGCTGCGCCGGTGGCTTGACCAGCCGGCCGCATCCGCGGGAAGTGCGCTCGCAGCCGGCTGTCCCGGCCGACGGAGGCTCATGATCGCCGAACGGGTGCTGATGGCGTTGCTGCTGGGTGGCATCGCGATCGGCTGCGTGGTCGTGCTGCTGCCGTTCATCTCCGCCCTGCTGTGGGCCGCCATCCTGGTGTTCACCACCTGGCCGCTGTTCGAGTGGTTGCGCCTGCACCTGCATGTGCGGCGCGGCGTCGCCGCCGGGCTGATGGTGGCGCTGACCGCCGTTGCCATCGTGCTGCCGCTGGCGATCGCTGCCCCGGGCAGTGCCGGCGATGTCGATCACCTGCGCGCCATCCTGGAGGCCGCGCTGCGCGCCGGGCTGCCGGGTGCTCCCATCTGGGTATACCAGATCCCGCTGCTCGGCCCGGCGCTCGGGTCGCTGTGGGACCGCTGGGCGGCCGACATCTCGGTGATGGTGGACGCCTTCCGGCCGTATTTCGGCATCCTGCTCGAAAGCGGCGTCAGCCTGCTGCTGGGCATCGCCAATGGCGTTCTGCTGTTCGGGCTGGCGCTGTTCGCCGCGTTCTTCTTCTACATGTATGGCGAGCCGATCGGGGCGCGGCTGGTCCTGCTGCTGCATCGCATTGCCGGGCGGCGCGCGGACCGGCTGATCGTGGTCACCGGGGCGACGGTGCGGGGTGTGGTGTACGGCATCCTGGGCACCGCCGTGGTGCAGGGCATCCTGACCGCCTTCGGCCTGTGGCTGACCGGCGTGCCGCGGCCGGTGCTGCTGGGCGTCATCGCCGCATTCCTCTCGGTGCTGCCGATCGGCGCGCCGCTGGTCTGGATTCCCGCCGCGCTGTGGCTGATGGGCAGCGGCCATATCGGATGGGGCATCTTTCTGGCGGTCTACGGCGTGGTGGCCGTATCCGGCGCGGACAGCGTGATCCGCCCCTGGTTCATCGCCCGCGGCGCCGAGCTGCCGTTTCTGCTCACCGTGCTCGGCGTGCTCGGCGGCGCACTGTCCTTCGGCCTGCTCGGCATCTTCCTCGGCCCGGTGCTGCTCGGCGTCGGCTACACGCTGATCAACGAATGGGCGCGCGACGCAGCATGAGAAGGGCCATCAGGCGGGGCGCCGTTCCGGCTTGGCTTGGCGGTCGCGCTCGCCGTAACCTCCGGCGACCAAGGCACCAGGGGTAAGCGACCATCGTCTCGTTCATCATCGCCAGGCTGTTGCAGGCCATCCCCGTGCTGCTGATCGTCGGCCTGATCGCCTACGCGATGTTCGCCTTCGTCGGCGATCCCGTCCTGATCATGCTGGGCCAGGACTACACCGAGGCGCAGCGCATCGCGATGGTCCATCAGCTCGGCCTCGATCAGCCGTTCTTCGTGCAGTACGCGCATTTCATGTGGAACGCGCTGCACGGCAATTTCGGCGTCAGCTACCGCCTCGCCCGGCCGGTCTCGGCCCTGCTGCTGGAGCGTTTCCCTGCGACGTTCGAGCTGGTGCTGACCTCCGCCGTGCTGTCGCTGCTGGTCGGCATCCCGATGGGCGTCTACACCGGCATCCGCCGCGACAGCTGGCTGTCGCGCATCTTCATGGTCATCAGCCTCGCCGGCGTGTCGCTGCCCACCTTCCTGATCGGCATCCTGCTGATCCTGGTGTTCTCCGTGATGCTGGGCTGGCTGCCCAGCTTCGGCCGCGGCGACGTGGTGCATTTCGGCTTCTGGACCACCGGCTTCCTGACCGTGTCGGGTCTCAAGGCGCTGGTGCTGCCCTCGATCACGCTCGGGCTGTTCCAGACCACGCTGATCATGCGCCTGGTGCGCGCCGAGATGCTGGAGGTGCTGCGCAGCGACTACATCAAGTTCGCCCGCGCCCGCGGCATCTCCAACCGCGCGATCAATTTCGGCCATGCGCTGAAGAACACGCTGGTGCCGGTCATCACCGTGGTCGGGCTGCAGCTGGGCGGGCTGCTGGCATTCTCGATCATCACCGAGACGGTGTTCCAGTGGCCCGGCATGGGGTTGCTGCTGGTGCAGTCGATCGCGGTCGCCGACATTCCGGTGATGGGCGCCTATCTGATGCTGATTTCCGTGTTCTTCGTCGTCATCAACCTGATTGTCGATCTGCTGTACTACGCCGTCGATCCGCGCCTGCGCATCGGCGGGCGGGCCGGGGCCGCGCGATGACGCTGCCGGCCGGCGAGGGGCGGCTGTGAACCGCCTGGCCCGCGCCTGGGACAGCGACGTGCTGTACAGCTTCCGCACCTCTCCGGTCGCGGTGGTGGCGGCCGTCGTCGCCGCGATCTGCATCCTCGGCGCCGCGTTCTCCCACTACCTCGCACCGCACGATCCTTTCGACCTCGCCAGCCTCAGTCTGATGGACAGCTTCAAGCCGCCGGTCTTCTCCGGCCCGGTCGGCGGAGTCGATCCGGACTGGAGCTATCCGCTCGGCACCGACGACCAGGGCCGCGACGTGCTTTCCGGCATCATGTACGGCGCGCAGATCAGCCTGATCGTCGGCGCCTGCTCGATCGTGTTCGCCGGGCTGGTGGGCGTCACCACGGGGCTCGTCGCCGGCTATCGCGGCGGCCTGACGGACACGCTGCTGATGCGCATCGCCGACGTGCAGCTCAGCTTTCCGGCAATCCTGATTGCGCTGCTGGTCGATGGCGTCATCAACGCCGTGCTGCCCCGCACCCTGCGCGAGAACCTCGAGCTGTACGTGATCATTTTCGCCATCGGCATCAGCCTGTGGCCGCAATTCGCCCGCACCGTGCGCGGCTCGACCATGGTGGAGCGCGACAAGGACTACGTGCTGGCCGCGCGGGTCATCGGCCTGTCGCAGCCGCGCATCATGGCGAGCCACATCCTGCCCAACGTGATGGGACCGGTGACGATCATCGCCACCCTCAATCTCGGCCTCGCCATCATCAGCGAGGCGACGCTGTCCTTCCTCGGCGTCGGGCTGCCGCCGACGCAGCCCTCGCTCGGCACGCTCATCCGAATCGGCAACGATTTCCTGTTCAGCGGCGAATGGTGGGTGGCGATCTTCCCCGGCATCGCGCTGGTGCTGATGGTGCTGTCGATCAACCTGCTGGGCGACTGGCTGCGCGACGCCCTCAATCCGAGACTGCGATGATGGGGTTTCACTGATGCCGCTGCTGGAGGTGCAGGACCTGACGGTCGAGTTCCCGACGCGGCGCGGCACGCTGCGTGCGCTCGATCGGGTTTCCTTCGCCATCGACGCCGGCGAGGTGCTGGGCGTGGTGGGCGAGAGCGGGGCCGGGAAGTCGCTGACCGGGGCTGCGATCATCGGGCTGCTGGAACCGCCGGGCCGCATCGCCGGCGGCCGCATCGTGCTGAACGGCACGCGCATCGACCAGCTTGCCGGCGGAAGCGATGCGCCAGATCCGCGGCAAGCGGATCGGCGCCATCTTCCAGGACCCGCTGACCACGCTCAATCCGCTCTATTCGGTCGGCCGCCAGCTGGTCGAGACCATGCAGACGCATCTGCAACTATCGGACGCCGAGGCGCGCCAGCCGCGCCGATCGGCTGGCTGGAACAGGTCGGCATTCCGGCCGCCGCCCAGCGCGTCGAACGCCTATCCGCACCAGTTCTCCGGCGGGATGCGCCAGCGCGTGGTGATCGCGCTCGCGCTGTGCGCCGAGCCGCAGCTGGTGATCGCCGACGAGCCGACCACGGCGCTCGACGTCTCGGTGCAGGCGCAGATCATCGCGCTGCTCACGCCGGCTGACGCGCGACCACGGCACCGCGGTGATGCTGGTGACGCACGACATGGGCGTGATCGCCGAGACCGCCGACCGCGTCGCGGTGATGTATGCCGGCCGCATCGCCGAGATCGGGCCGGCGTCGCCGCGGTGATCAGGCATCCCGCGCACCCCTACTCGAAGGGCCTGATGGGCAGCATCCCCTCGCTGGAACACCGGCTGGACCGGCTGACGCAGATCGACGGCGCAATGCCGCGGCTGACCGCGATCCCGCCCGGCTGCGCCTTCAACCCGCGCTGCCCGAAGCCTTCGACCGCTGCCGCATCGAGCGGCCCGAACTGCTGGCCGCCGGGCAGACGCAGGCGGCCTGCTGGCTCTACGCCGAGCGCCCGGTGCATGGCCCCGTGCATGCGTGACGGGATCGCCCCGTCGACGCTGGAGGCACGGGGGGTGTCGCGCTTCTTCGACGTCTCGCGGCCCTGGCTGCAACGCACCCTGGCCGGCGAGCCGCAGGCGCAGCCTGCGCGCGGTGGACGACGTCTCGTTCGCCATCGCGCGCGGCACCACGCTGTCGCTGGTGGGCGAGAGCGGCTGCGGCAAGTCCACCATCGCGCGGCTGGCGGTGGGACTCTACGCGCCGAGCGCGGGCGACATCCGCTTCGAGGGCCAGAGCCTGTCCGCCGCGCGCGCCCAGCCGGCGCTGCGGCGGCGGATGAACATGATCTTCCAGGACCCCTATGCCTCGCTCAATCCGCGCTGGCGGGTGCGCGACATCGTCGCCGAGCCGATCCGCGCCTTCGGCATCCTGCGGGGCTCGCGGCGCGATCGCCGACCGGGTCGGCGCGCTGCTCGTCGCAGGTCGGCCTGGCGCCGGCCGACGGCGACCGAAATTCCCGCACGAGTTCAGCGGCGGCCAGCGCCAGCGCATCTCGATCGCCCGCGCGCTGTCGAGCGAGCCGGAATTCCTGGTCTGCGACGAACCGACCTCGCGCGCTCGATGTTTCGGTGCAGGCGCAGATCCTCAACCTGATGCACGACCTGCAGGAGCGGCTGGGCCTGACCTACCTGTTCATCAGCCACAACCTCGCGGTGGTGCGGCACATGTCGGACCGGCTGGGGGTGATGTATCTCGGCCGCATCGTCGAAATCGGTCCGGCGCGAGACGATCTTCGCAGGCGCCCGCGCCACCCCTATACGCGGCTGCTGCTGGACGCGATCCCCGACCTGGAGATGGTCGGGCCGCGCCCGCACCCCGGTGGGCGGCGAGGTGCCGAGCCCGATCGCGCCGCCGCCCGGCTGCCCGTTCCATCCGCGCTGCCCGCTGGCCAACGCGCGCTGCCGGGCGGAGAGGCCGGAGCACACGCGCGCGGGCGAAGTGCTGGTGGCCTGCCACGCCGTTGCCGAGGGACGCGACTGATGGCCGACGACGCCAATTCCGATCAACAGGACGGTCCGCCGCGCGGCCCGCTGATCGTGCTGGCGTTGATCGTGGCGCTGGTCGCGGGCACGGTGTTCATCATGCACCGGCTGCACGACGCCAGCGCCATCCAGGACTGCGCCGCCGCCGGCCGCACCAACTGCGCGCCGATCGCGACCCCGCCGCGCTGACGTGACCTCGCCCGCTGCCGTACCTCCGGGGCGTCGCGCAAAGCCTCCGGCAGCCGGGCCTATGCGCTTGGCATCGACGCGGAAGCGGCCGCCTGCGCGGCGCTGGAACGCGAGGGCTGGACCGTGCTGGCCCGCCGCCTGCGCACGCCGTTGGGCGAAGTCGACGCGGTGGCCGAGTGCCGCGGGCTGCTCGCCATCATCGAGGTCAAGGCGCGCCCAACCCTGGCCGATGCCGCCGCCGCCCTGACCCAGCGCCAGCAGCGCCGCCTGCTGGCAGCCGGCGAAGCGATCCTGGCCGCGCATCCTGACTGGGGGGCACGCGGGGTGCGCTTCGACGTGCTGCTGGTCGATGCCGCCGGTGCGGTGCGTCGCATCGCCGACGCCTTCCGGCAGGATTAGCGCCGCCGCCCGCGTGGCCATCCAGCGCCGATCATGCGCCGCTGACCAATTCGTCGGCATAACAGCCCGGCACGCGGCGCCGCTGCACAGTTGCGTGGCATCCGCGCGCAAGCGTCCACCGGCCGCTTTCGCCGCTATATGGCATAATTATTGCTGCCTTCCAGCCCAACGAGCCGCAGCGCCGGAGGCAGCCAATGCTGGCGATCGACGCCGAACCCTATCCGTTCTCCTTCGACCCGCCGCACGCTGCGCTGCTGATCATCGACATGCAGCGCGACTTCCTCGAACCCGGCGGCTTCGGCGAGATGCTGGGCAACGACGTCTCGCAGCTGCGCCGCACCATCGAGCCGAACCGCCACCTGCTGGCCGCGTGGCGCGCCGCCGGGCTGCTGGTGATGCACACGCGCGAAGGGCCATCGTCCCGACCTCGCCGACCTGCCGCCCGCCAAGAAGATCCGCGGGCGCAGCGCCACCTGCATCGGCGATGCCGGCCCGATGGGCCGCATCCTGGTGCGCGGCGAGGCCGGCCACGACATCATCCCCGAACTCTATCCCGCTGCCCGGCGAGCCGGTGATCGACAAGCCCGGCAAGGGCGCGTTCTTCGCCACCGACCTGCACGCCATCCTGCAGAACCGCGGCATCACGCAGCTCGTCGTCACCGGCGTCACCACCGAGGTGTGCGTCAACACCACGGTGCGCGAGGCGAACGACCGCGGCTACGACTGCTTCGTGCCGGCCGACTGCGTCGGCTCCTATTTCCCCGAGTTCCAGGAGATGGGGCTGAAGATGATCAAGGCGCAGGGCGGCATTTTCGGCTGGGTCGGCAGCCTCCAGCCGATCGTCATCGCGGCGCTTGGCCGACCTCGCAAGTCCGCAACGCACCCTGAAGGGAGCCGCGTGACATGAGCGCCAGATCGCCACGGGCCACAAGCCCGAAATTCTGGGTCGCCGGCGACTGGAACGCCTTCTTCGGCTTCGGCACCAACATCCTGGTCAACGTGCTGGTGCTGACCGGCCTGCTGCGCTTCGTGCTGAAGATGCCGGATGCGCTGGTGTTCGGCCGCATCCTGCCGGCACTCGGCCTGATGCTGTGCCTCAGCACCGGCTACTACGCCTGGCTGGCCTGGCGGCTGGCCAAGCGCACCGGGCGCACCGACGTCTGCGCGCTGCCCTCGGGCATCAGCGTGCCGCACATGTTCGTCGTCACCTTCGTGGTGATGCTGCCGATCCGGCATCAGACGAACGATCCGATGGAGGCCTGGGAAGCCGGCCTGACCTGGGTGTTCGTGCAGAGCTTCGTGCTGATGGCCGGCGGCTTCATCGGGCCCGATGATCCGCCGGATCACGCCGCGCGCCGCCCTGCTCGGCTCGCTCGCCGGCATCTCGATCACCTTCATCTCGATGAGCCCGGCCGCGCAGGTGTTCTCCACGCCGGTGATCGGCGTGGTGTGCTTCGCGGTGATCCTGGCCAACTGGTTCGGCGGCGTGCGCTATTTCGGCGGCGTGCCGGGCGGCCTGGTCGCCATCGCCGTCGGCACGCTGATCGCCTGGGGGTCGAACGTGCTGGGCCTCGACTACGGCGGGCTCGGCCTCGACAAGGTGATCGGCATCGTTCACCAATTTCGGCTTCTCGTTCCCGATCCCGGCCGTCGGCCACGTGTTCAACGGCTTCAAGTATCTCGGCGTCATCCTGGTCACCGCGATCCCGTTCGGCATCTACGACCTGATCGAGGCGATGGACAACGTCGAGAGCGCCGCCGCCGCGGGCGACAGCTTCCCGACCACGCGGGTGCTGACCGCCGACGGCGTGATCAGCCTGATCGGCTGCCTGCTGGGCAATCCGTTCATCAACGCGGTCTATATCGGCCATCCCGGCTGGAAGGCGATGGGCGGGCGCATCGGCTACTCGGCCATGACCGGCATCGTGATGCTGGTGCTGACCTGGTTCGGCATCATCGCGCTGATGACGGCGCTGATCCCGGTCGTCGCGATCCTGCCGATCCTGCTCTACATCGGCATGCTGATCGGCTCGCAGGCGTTCCAGGAATCGCCGCACCGCCATGCCCCGGCGATCGTGCTGGCGCTGCTGCCGCAGATCGCCGCCTGGGGCAAGACGCAGATCGACAACGCGCTCGGCGCCGCCGGCACCAGCGCCGCATGCGCTGGGCTTCGCCAAGCTGGCGCAGGTCGGCGTGCTGTACGAGGGCCTGGAGACGCTCGGCGGCGGCGCCACGCTGGCCGGCATCATCCTGGGCGCGATCACCGTGTTCATCATCGACCGCGAGTTCGACAAGGCCGCGGCTTTCGCGCTGGCCGGCAGCGATCCTGACCTTCTTCGGCTTCATCCACGGCGAGGCGATCGGCATCGACCGCACCCCGCCGGTCGCCTTCGCCTACCTCGCCGTCGCCGCCATTCTTTTCATCTGCTACAAATACGCCGAGTTCCATCCGCACCCGGTCGAGGTGCATGGCGCGGCGCACGAGACCGCCTGACGGCAGCGGCCTCCGCGCGCGAACGCGTCACGGCGCCATGCGGTGGCGAAACGCCAGCGCCTCGGCGACATGCGGGCGCCCGACGGTCGCGCTGCCGGCAAGGTCGGCGATGCTGCGGGCGACCCGCAGGGTGCGCGTGTAGCCGCGCGGCGACAGGCGCAGCTTGTCCATCGCGCTGCTCGGCCAGTTCCTGCGCCTCGGCGGTCAGCGCGACGGCCTGCATGTCCACCTCGGCGTTGCTGGCCGGTCCCTCGGGCCCGTAGCGGCGGCGCTGTGCGTCGCGCGCGCGGGCGACGCGCGCGGCGACCGTCGCGCTGGGCTCGCCCGCCGGCGCGCGCGCAAGCTCGCTCGCCGGCGCCGGCTGCACCGCCACCGTCAGGTCGATGCGGTCCAGCAGCGGGCCGCTGATGCGGCTCTGGTAGTCCTCGCCGCAGCGCGGCGCGCGTCCGCATTCGCGCGCCGCGTCGCCGAGATAGCCGCAGCGGCACGGGTTCATCGCCGCGACCAGCTGGAAGCGCGCCGGGTAGGTGATGTGGGCGGCGGCGCGGGCGACCGTGGTGCGCCCCGATTCCATCGGCTGGCGCAGCGCCTCCAGCGCCTGCTTGGGGAATTCCGGCAGCTCGTCGAGGAACAGCACGCCGCGATGCGCCAGCGAGACCTCGCCCGGCCGGGCGCGCTGCCCGCCGCCGGTCAGCGCCGCCTGCGCTGCGCTGTGATGCGGCTCGCGATACGGCGGGCGCATCAGCAGCCGCCCGTCGTCCAGCATGCCGGCGACCGAGTGGATCATGCTGACCTCCAGCGCCTCGGCCGGCAGCAGGTCGGGCAGCAGGCCGGGCAGGCGGGCGGCGAGCATCGATTTGCCGGCGCCGGGCGGGCCGACCAGCAGCAGGTTGTGGCCGCCGGCGGCGGCGATCTCCAGCGCGCGCTTGGCGGTCTCCATGCCCTTCACGTCGGCCAGGTCGCTGCCCAGCGTGGCCTCCGCGATGCCGGCGGGTTCGGGCGGGGTCAGCACCTGCAGGCCGCGGAAATGGTTGATCAGCGAGAGCAGGTCGGGTGCCGCCAGCACCTCGATCCGGCCGGCCCAGGCGGCCTCGCCGCCCTGGCTGGCGGGGCAGATCAGGCCGAGATCGCGCGCCGAGGCGCCGATCGCCGCCGGCAGCACGCCGGCCACCGGATTGAGCGTGCCATCCAGCGACAGCTCGCCCAGCGCGGCGAAGCCGGCCATGTCCTCGCGCGGCAGCACCTCCATCGCGGCGAGCACGCCAAGCGCGATGGGCAGGTCGAAATGGCTGCCTTCCTTCAGCAGGTCGGCCGGGGCGAGGTTGATCAGCACGCGCTTGGGCGGCAGCGCGAGGCCCATCGAGGTGAGCGCGGCGCGCACCCGCTCGCGCGCCTCGCCGACCGCCTTGTCCGGGCAGGCCGACCACGAGGAAGGCGGGCAGGCCGCTGGAGATCTGCACCTGGACCTCGACCGGCACGGCCTCGATCCCGGCGAAGGCGAAGCAGCGGATGCTGGCCATGGTCATCGCCGCAGGGTCGGCGGCGGAGGTTAAGAAAGGGTTTCCGGCACCGTAGGGGCCACGGCCAGGTTGTTCAGCGTGGTCGCCAGCAGCTTGGCGCGTTCGTTTTGAACCAGACTCACGTCGGCTCCTCCGAAGGTGCGGATGATGGGTTTCGTCGCGGCTGGGTCGTGCGCGCATGGTTGATGCGTGCTTGGCGCTCCGTCCCGCCTGCCTCGCCCGCCTGCCGCGGTGGCAACGGCCGGTCGAATCGCCTATATCGTCGGGACGATGGACGGCAGAAGCATCGGGGCCAGCATGAGTGAAGCGATGCCAGTGCAGGTGAAGACGGCGCGCTCCGCCGGCAAGAAGCCGGCGGCCAAGCGGCCGGCGCGCAAGCCCGCAGCGCGGCAAGTCACGATCGACGACCTGCTGGCGAAAGTGCGCGCCCGCGGGCAGGCGCTGTCGGTCGATATCAAAGACCTGCTGGCGCGGATTGGCTGATGGCGGGGACGCCGACCAGCAAGATCCTTCAGGCAATCCAGGCAGTCGAAGTTATCCAGGAGCAGATCGCCGACCTGACCGAGGCGTTGCGTCGCCTCGCCGCCAGGATCGAGGCCCTCGAAAGCGCCCAGCGCGCGCCCGATGCCGGATAAGCCCCCGCTTTCCGACAAGCCGCGGCACTGGCCGCCCGACGTCGAGCCCCTGGTGATCGAGGAGTTCGACAAGCTCGGCCGCAACGCCCGCAACGAGCTGTTCTGGGATGGCCAGCGCCTGGTCACGCGCAGCCAGGACCCGCTCACCTGGCCGCAGCGCGGCCTCGCCCTGCTCGCCGCCCTCGCCTCCATCGCGACGGTCGCCACAGGGCTCAACAACGCCTCGGCCTTTCTCTGCGCTCGCGGCAAGCACTGGCTCGGCTGTCCGGCGACCGTCGCCGCGCCCGTCCCCACGCCACCGACCGCCGCCCGTTGACCGGCACGCCGCCCCAGATGACCCGGAGACCACCCGATGCAGGTGCGTGACGCGACCGAGGCGGACCTGCCGGCCATCCTCGCCATCATCAACGAGGCGACGCTGAACACCACCGCCGTCTGGGGCATCGCGCCGACCACGCTCCAGGCCCGCCACGCATGGTGGCAGGAACGCCTCCAGGCGGGCTTTCCGGTGCTCGTCGCAGCCGAGGGTAGCGACGAGGGCGGGGGCAACGACGAGGGCGGAGGCGACACGGTGCTCGGCTTCGCCTCCTACGGCACGTTCCGGCCGTGGGAGGGCTACAAACACACCGTCGAGCACTCCGTCTATGTCGACGCCGCGGCGCGCGGCAGGGGCGTGGGGCGCGCGCTGCTGGCGGCGCTGATCGCGCACGCGACCGCCGGCGGCCGGCACGTGATGATTGCCGGCATCGACGCCAGCAACACCGTCTCGATCCGGCTGCACGAGGCGCTGGGCTTCACCGTCGCCGGCACGCTCAGCCAGGTCGGGCGCAAGTTCGATCGCTGGCTCGACCTGACATTCATGCAGCGTCTGCTTGCAACGGGGGACACGCCATGACCATGCGCATCGCCATCGGCGGCTTTCTGCACGAGAGCCATTCCTTCGCGCCGCGTCCCACCACCTACCCGGACTTCGTGCAGCCCGGCGGCTTTCCTGGCCTTGTCCATGGCACCGCGCTGATCGACGCGGTGCGCGACACCTCGGTGCCGATCGCCGGGGCGATCGCCGCGGCGGCGTCTGCGGACGTGCGGCTGATCCCGCTGGCATGGTGCATCGCCAGCCCCGCCGGCCCGGTGCAGGACGAGGCGTTCGAGCGCATCGCGGCCCTGATCTGCGCGCCGCTGTCGCAGGCGCTGGACGAGGCGCCGCTCGATGGCGTGTATCTCGACCTGCATGGCGCCGCGCTGTCGGAGCATTTTCCGGACGCCGAGGGCGAGTTGCTGCGCCGCGTCCGCGCCATCGTCGGCTCCGACGTGCCGATCACCATCAGCCTCGATCCGCACGCCAACCTGACGCGCGCGATGGTCGATCTGGCCGATGTCGCGGTGCCGTTCCGCACCTATCCGCATGTCGATATGCGGGAGGCCGGGGCGCAGTCGATGCGGCTGCTGCTGGCGCGGATCGCCCGTGGCGCACCCTGGGCACGCGCCTTCCGCCAGCTCGATTTCTGGATCCCGCTGGGCAGTCAGTGCACGTTGGTGTCGCCGATGCAGGACGTGATGACCGAGCGGGCGACGCGGGCGCGGCACAACGGCCTCGTCGAGCTGGCCTTCTGCTTCGGCTTTCCCTACGCCGATTTTGCCGATTGCGGCGTCGGCGTTGCCGCCTACGCCGAAACCCAGGCAATGGCGGATGAGGCGGTGGACGCCTTCGCCGGCTTCGTCGCCGCGCGCGAATCCGCGTTCGTCGCACCGACGCTGCCTGCGGATGCGGCGGTCGCCCACGCCATGGCGGCGACGCGCACGCCGGTGGTAATCGCCGACACGCAGGACAATCCCGGCGGCGGCGGCCACGGCGACACCACCGGCCTGCTCGCCGAACTGGTGCGGCAAGGGGCCGAAGGCGCGCTGGTGTGCCTGATCAACGATGCCGAGAGCGCGGCGGCCTGCCACGCGGCGGGGCAGGGGGCGAGCCTCGACCTGTCGCTCGGCGGCAAGTCGGACGGCGTGCCGTTCGCCTGCCGCGCCACGGTGCTGCGCCTGACCGACGGGCGCTTCACCCTGACCGGGCCGATGGGTGCGGGCAACCCGGCCAATCTCGGCGCCACGGCGCTGATCACGATCGCGCCCGGCGTGCGGGTCATCGTGGTCAGCCGCAAGATGCAGGCGCTTGATCAGGCGATCATCCGCCATGTCGGGATCGAGCCGGCCGACTGCCGCATCATCGCGCTGAAATCCTCGGTGCATTTCCGCGCCGACTTCACCCCCGTCGCCGCCGAGATCGTCGTCGCGCTCGCCCCCGGCCCGGTGGTCGCCGATCCGTCCACACTCACCTTCCATCATTTGCGGCCCGGGCTGCGGCTGCGTCCCCGCGCCGCATAGGCACCGGGCGCCTGCGGCCCTTACGGCGCGCCTTGTCGGCGCACGCCCAGGGTCTTGTCGAAGAACGTGACGGCGGCCTGGCCGATCGCGTCATGCAGCTTGGCCCGATCGACGCCGGGGGCATCCACGCAGGCCTCGGGATAATTGTCGCGCCCGAGCTGGTCGCATTCGTTGCCGAAGATCTCGTGGCCGACCGGGCCGGGCAGGATGTCGAGCTCGGCGTGCGGGATGAATTTCGCGGCGAACGCGGCATTGTCCGCGGGCGGCGTCGTGGTGTCCCCGGCGCCGACGATCAGGTAGGCCGGGATCTTCATCCGGCCAAGCCCCGCGGCGTCCATGCCGAAGCCCTGGATATCGCCGGGAGCCATGGCGAACGCCGCCTTCACTCTGGGCTCGCGCACGTCGCGCGCCGGGCTCACATCAAGGCTCATCTGCGCGCGCAGATAGGCCGGCACCATCAGGTTGTTCTTCCAGCCTCGCAGATACCGCAGATAGAGGTCGGGATTGACCTCGGCGCCGCCGATCCACAGGGCGGTGAAGCCGCCCTGCGAATGTCCCGCCACCCCGATCCGGCCAGGGTCGATACGCGGCCCCCAGCTCCTGTCGTGCAGCAGATGCGTGATGTCCAGGCTGATGTCGTGCGGCCGTTGCCACAGCCGGTTGCGCATGTACAGCGCGCTCGTGTCGAACGTATTGGCGCGATAGTGGTACACCAGCGCGACGATATAGCCGCGCGCAGCCAGGTATTCGCCGAACCACGCATAGCCCGAGGCATTGCCGCCGGCGCCGTGCGAGAACACCACGAGCGGCCGCTTCAGGCCGTCGGCCACGACGGGCGCATCCTTGTAAAGATGCAGGTTGGCCGAAAGGAAGATCTTGAAGGGCTTGGCCGAGCGGTCGGGCGTCGCCGGGTAGATCAGCATGTAGTCGAGCGGCCTGCCGCCGTCGGCCGGGTCGGTGTATTCCACCTGCGCCATTCCGACCGCCGACAGCGCGGCTGGTAGCGCATCCTGCGCCACGGCGCTGGTGACCATGGCCGTGATCCCGGCACAGGCGATGCCCAGATGGACGGCAACCCGGACCAGCAGGCGCATCCGGTCGCTGCGTCGCAGGCGCTGAAATGGCATTGGCGTCGCTCCCGATCGAAACCGTATCCGACAACCGCCGCCCGTTTGTCTTTTGCCGGTTCGGATGGCACGGTGTTCCGGTGTCGATTGCTGCGCAAGCGGCTGGGACGGACCGCACAACCCGAGAGATTTGCCCGCCGATGGCAGACCATCCCCACATGTCGCTCGCCCTGCTGTTCGGCGCCGCGGGCTCGCATCCGGCGAGCTGGTTGCACGCCGGATCGCGCCTCGCACCGCCCACCGACCTGACCGCCTACGCGCACGCCGCCCGCACCGCCGAGCGTGGTCTGTTCGACCTTTTCTTCATCGCCGATACGCCGGCCGCGCGCACCGACAACCTGCACGCCTGGTCGCGCTTTCCGCTGTTCATGAATGTGCTGGAGCCGGTCACGCTGCTGACCGCGCTCATCGCCACCACCAGCCGCATCGGCCTCGGCGGCACCGTCTCGACCAGCTTCTCCGAGCCCTACAACGTCGCCCGGCAATTCGCTTCGCTCGATCACCTGAGTGGCGGCCGCGCGGCGTGGAACGTCGTCACCTCGGCCAATGACTACGCGGCGCGCAATTTCGGCCATGCCAAGCTGGCGCCGCACGCCGACCGCTACCGGCGCGCCGGCGAATTCGTCGATGTGGTGCGGCAACTCTGGGACACCTGGGATGACGGGGCCTTCGTGCTCGACCGCGCCAGCGGGCTGTATTTCGACCCGAAGGCGCAACATCCGGTCCATCACGAGGGCGCCTTCTTCAAGGTCGATGGCGCGCTCAACATCGCCCGCTCGCCGCAGGGCCATCCGGTCATCATCGCCGCCGGTGCCAGCGACACCGGCCAGGATCTCGCCGCCCGCACTGCCGAGGTGGTGTTCTCCTCCAACCCCTCGATCGCCGACGCGAAGCGCTTCACCGAAGGGTTGAAGTCCCGCATGGCCAGGTTCGGGCGCGAGCCGTCCGAGTTGAAGGTGCTGGCCGGGCTGCCGATCGTGCTGGCCGAGACGGATGCCGAGGCCGCCGAGGACTACGCCCGCCTGCAGGAGCTGGTGCACCCCGATGTCGGCCGCTTCCGCCTCGGCATGGACCTCGAAACCGATCTCTCCGACCTGCCGCTGGACGAACCGATCCCGGAATCGCGCATCCCTCGAAGTGCCAATTTCCACAAGGGATTCTTCGACGACATCCTGCGGCTGATCGGCGACGGCAAGCCCACCCTGCGGGAGGTCTATCTGCGCTACGAGCGCGGCCGCAAGACCATCACCGGCGGTCCGCAACGCATCGCCGACCTGATGGAGGAATGGTTCACCGGCGGTGCGGCCGACGGGTTCATGCTGCAATTCCACATCATGCCGCGCGGGCTCGACCTGTTCGTCGATCGCGTGGTCCCGGAATTGCAACGCCGCGGACTGATGCGCAGCGCCTATGCGGGCGCCACGCTGCGCGACCATCTGGGATTGCAACGGCCGGCACGCGGCGCGCCCATCCCGCAACCGACGGAGTGACCTTCCCTTGAAACGCCTGCTTGCTGCCGTCCTTATCGCCATGCCGGCATTCGCCATGCCGGTATTTGCCTGGGGCGCGCCACCGCCCACCGTCGTGCCGGGCAAGCTGACCTGGGGCGCCAGCCCGACCTTCGCGCCCTTCGAGTTCCAGCGCGACGGCCAGGCGGTCGGCTTCGACGTGGACATGGTGGCCGAGCTGGCGAAGCGCCTCGGCCTGCAATCGTCCATGCTGGGCATGGACTTCGCCGGCATCATCCCCGCGGTGCAGGCGGGCCGGATCGACGCCGTCGTCAGCGGCATGTACATCACCCCGGCGCGGGAGCAGGTGCTCGACTTCATCCCCTACCTGAAGATCGGCGACCAGATGGTCGTGCCGAAGGGCAACCCGGGTCACCTCGTCGGCCGGGATGATCTCTGTGGCCATCACATCGCCGTCGCGGTCAACACGCTGTACGAAAAGACGGCGCACACGCTCAGCGATGCCTGCGTCAAGGCAGGCAAGCCGCCCATCGACATTCTCGCGGTCGGCAGCAGCGCCGTCGTGGCGCTGACCCTGGGGCAGCGCAGGGCCGAGGGCGCGATCAGCTCCACCTCGGTCATCACCGCCATGATGGCCAACTCGCCCAACACGTACGAGCCGCTGGGCGAGCCGTTCAACACCAACTCCCGGCTGGGGATCGGCGTCGCCAAGACGGACCCGGCCCTGCGCGATGCGCTGACCGCGGCGCTGAAGGCGATGCACGACGACGGCAGCTATGACGCGCTGATCAAGAAGTGGGGGCTGCCCGCCTCGAGCTCGATCTTCTGAACGGCATGGCCGGGCGCTGAAGCCAGGACGCGGCGAAGCGGGGCGCGGGTGCGATGACGTTTCGCGTGGACGTGTTCCTGCACGACCTGTTCGGCTTCGAGTTCGCACACGCGGCCCTGACGACGCTGTGGATCAGCCTTGCCGCGATGGCGCTGGGTCTGGCGGCGGGGCTTGCGCTGGCGCTGATGCAGCAATCCCGCCTGCGGCCGCTGCGCTGGCTGGCCTGGACCTATCTGTGGCTGTTCCGCGGCACACCGGTGCTGCTGCAGATCATCTTCGCCTTCAACGTGTTGCCCAGTTTCGGGCTGATCCTGTCGGGCCCGGTCTGCGCCATCCTCGCGCTCGGGCTGCACGAGGCGGCCTACATGGCCGAGATCTTCCGCAGCGGCCTCGGCGCGGTGGGGCCGGGGCAGCGCGATGCCGCGCGGGCGCTGGGCATGTCGGAATGGCGGATGATGCATCTGGTGGTGCTGCCGCAGGCGCTGCGCCTGGTGATCCCGCCGATCGGCAACCAGTTCATCGGCATGCTGAAGCTGTCGGCGCTGATCAGCGTGATCGGCGTGCGCGAGCTGCTGCTGGCGGCCGAGCAGTCGGCATCGGCGAATTTCCGCTACCTGGAGGCGCTGTCGGCGGCGGGCGTTTATTATCTGGCCTTCACCACCGTGCTCATGCTGCTGCAGCGGATGCTCGAACGGCGGCTCGGGAAGTCGGCGTGCCTGCCGGCGGGCATCCCCGCCGATGGCTGATCGCACCTGAAACGAAATCGCCTACTCGAAGAAATCGACGCTGCCATGATCGAGGTCGTAGTAGGCGCCGACGATCTTCAGGCGGCCCTCGCGCTGCGGCGCCTGCAGCATCTGCTCGGTGGCGCGCAGCCGATCGACGACGCGGCGGACATTGCCCTTGACCGCGCGTTCCAGCAGGTCGGCTTCGCCCTCGCGGCGCGCCCGCAGCACCGCGGGGATGATCGGCTCGACCATCTGGCCGATGCTGCCGGGGAAGGTCGCGTCCCGCTCCACCACCTCCACCGCGGCCTGCACCGCACCGCACCGCTCATGGCCAAGCACCACGACCAGCGGCGCGCCGAGCACCGCGACGCCGTACTCGATGCTGCCCATCGCGGCGAGGTCGACCACGTTGCCGGCATTGCGCACGATGAACAGGTCGCCCAGGCCGCGCCGGAACAGCAGCTCGGGCGATACCCGGCTGTCGGAGCAGCCGACCAGCACGCAGAACGGTCGCTGCGCCTGCGCCAGCGCGGCGCGTCGCTCGGGGCCGGTCAGCTGCGGCGCCACCGGCTCGCCGCGCAGGAAGTGCGCATTGCCCTCCTTCAGCAGTGCCAGGGCCTCGTCGGGGCCGATCGGGCGGTCGGGCTGGGTCGGACCGGTCATGGCGTGCGTCCTTCTGCGTTGGTCGGTCTGACCGCCGCATACCAAGGGCGGCCGAGCGGCATCAAGACCACTGCTACCACAGCACGCCATTGACGGGTTGCACCGGTGCGGGAAGGCTGGACTGGCCCAGTGCCTCACGCAGGTTGATCTCGATCGTGCGGGTGATCGAGGTCAACGGTACGTCATGCACCCCGTTCTCGAACGGACTCTCGAGGTCGGCGCCGATGCGGTCGAGGATCAGGAAAATGCAGCTGATGACGGTCGAGCCGAACGGTGTCGCCAGTCCTAGCTCCGGCACGATGCCCAGCGGCAGCAGAACGCTGAACAGGTGGACGAAAATCGTGGGGTACATGCTGTACCTGTTGCGACATCGGCGTGTTCCTGATGCGCTCGGCGCCGCCCTGCATATTCGCAAGCGCGGTCAGTGTCGTATCGAGCGCCGCCAGCTGGACGCTGTCCAGCATCCCCGCGCGTCCGAGTGCGGCCAGCCGGTCCGCCATCTCGCGCAGCAGCGCGTCGGGCACGTTGGACGATTGGCGCAGCCGCGCCATCACCTCGGGCGTCAGCAGGCCGGCGATATCGTCCCATGGCGGCTGCCGCCGCAGATGGCAGCGCAGCGCGTGGGCATAGGCGACCTGCATTTCCACCAGCGCCGTCGCTGCCGCCGCGTCCTCCTGCAGATACAGCCGCGTCTGGCGGGCCAGGGTGCGCGAGTAATTGACGATCCCGCCCCACAGCTGCCGTGCCTCCCACCAGCGGGCATAGGCGATGTTGTTGCGCACGGCGACCAGCAGTGCCAGCGCCGAGCCGATCAGCGGCATCGGCAGGTTGTCGAGCGCCAGCCAGTGCAGGTGCAACTCGACATACCCAACGACGACGACCACGTCCCACATGAAGAACACCAGCAGCGGTACGCCGATCGTGCGTGCGGCGTTCACCAGCTTCCATTTGGGCGAGATGATCACGCGCGGGCGCCCCCGTTCGCACCGCCCTCAACGGCCTTCATCGTTGCGAAATCCTAATAAATGTGACGACCAAGCGTGCGCAGCGTCAGCACCGTGACCAGCATCGCGATCACCACCACCGTCAGCCCCCAGCGCAGCCAGATATAGCTCGCGGGTGTCACCAACTGGCGGCGCGCGGCCTGGTGCTCGACCACCACGGTTGCGATGAAGCCGGCGATCAGCAACAGCAGCGCACCCCAGTCCAGCAGCAGCATCTGCAGCAGCAGCGCGACCCAGCCGATCAACGATGGCACCACCCCCAGCACAAGCCGCGCGCGCTGCGCGGTGATGAACTGGTTGCCGGTCGACAACGCCGCGGTCTGCGGTGCGTCCGGCGTGCCCAGCGCGAAGCCCCAGTGCACGCCGCCAAGGAAGCTCAGGATCACCGCACCGTAGCCGATCAGCGCGGTCAGCATGCGCGTCGCCTGCAACGGGTCGGGGCTGACTGCCCCCAGTCCGCAGACGACGAACGGGATAAGCCCGGCAACACCAAGCAGGACGGCCAGCACCGGCATAGACGGCAGACTCCTCAGCTCCGGCCAAAACCTAGCATCAAACGGGCTTTCAGTCCCCCGCCGGAGCGCACCGCTGGTCCGCATGCTGTCGGACCAGGGTGCGCCCTGTATGCTGGCGGCTTCGCAACAGCGGGTCGCCGATGGACATTGCTCTGGAAGTCCTGGTCATTCTTCTCCTGATCGTGCTGAACGGCGTCTTCTCGATGAGCGAGCTGGCGCTGGTCTCGGCGCGGCGGTCCCGGCTGGCGGTGCTGGAACGCAACGGCGTGCCGGGCGCCACCGTGGCGCGCGACCTCGCGGCCGAGCCGCAACGCTTCCTGCCGACCGTGCAGGTGGGGATCACCCTGATCGGCGTGCTGACCGGCGTGTTCGGCGGCGCCCGGCTGGCCGCGCATCTCGAGGACGACATCGCCCGCATCCCACCCCTGGCCCCCTTCGCCGAGCCGATCGCCTTCGCCCTGGTGGTGGTGGCGACCACCTACCTGACCCTGGTGCTCGGGGAACTGGTGCCGAAACAGCTCGCGCTGCGCCGCCCCGAGCATGTCGCGGCCCGCGTTGCCGGGCCGATCGCCATGCTGTCGCGGATGGTCGGGCCCGCGGTCTGGGTGCTCGGCCAGTCGTCCGGACTGGTGATGCGCGCCTTCGGCTGGAACCGCACGCCGCAGCAGCGCGTGACCGAGGAGGACCTCAAGGCGCTGCTCGCCGAGGGTGCGCAGGAGGGCGTGCTCGAGCACGAGGAGCACGACATGATCAGCCGCATGCTGCGGCTCGCGGACAAGCCGGTGCGCGCGATCATGACGCCGCGCACGGAACTCGCCTGGATCGACCGCACCGATACACGCCAGGACATCGCCGCCTCGGTGCGGGAGACGCCGTATTCCCGCTTCGTGGTGTGCGACGGCTCGGTGGACAACGTGGTCGGCGTGGTGCAGGCCAAGGATCTGCTTGACGGCATCCTGGCCGGCGGCCCGCTGTCGGTCGAGGCGGCGCTGCGCCAGCCCATCGTCGTGCCCGACACGGTGACCGCTCTCGACGCGCTGGAACGGCTGAAATCCGACCCGATCGGCCTCGCCCTGGTGATGGACGAGTATGGCAGCTTCGAGGGCGTGGTCACTGCCGCCGACATCCTCGAAGCGATTGTCGGCGATCCCGCGGATGCCGCAGTGCAGTCGGGCAGCCTGCCGGACGGTGCTGACCAGGTGCTGGTGATGGATGGCATGATGCCGGTGGACGAACTGAAGGAGCGGCTGGCGCTGCCCGACCTGCCGGCCGAGGGTAGCTACCACACCCTGGCCGGCCTGCTGCTGGCGCTGCTGCGCCGCGTCCCCCGCGTTGGCGACCGCATCGTGTTCGCCGGCTGGCGCTTCGAGGTGACCGACATGGATGGGCGGCGCGTCGACAAGGTGCGCATCAACCGCGAGCCCGTGGCTGAGGCATGATGCCTGGCATCAGCGGTTGCCGCCCGCCGGCGCGCGTGCCACTACCGCGCCAATGACAACCGTTACGATACGCCAATGCGCGGTGTTGGTGGGCGGGCTCGGCACCCGGCTGGGCGCGCTGACGGCCGACACGCCGAAGCCGATCCTGCCGTGCGGCGACCGGCCGTTCCTGGCCTGGCTGCTGCGCGAATGCGTGCGTTTCGGCGTCGAGGACATCATCCTGCTCACCGGACACCTGTCCGACCGCGTCGCCGCGGCAGCCGAGGCGATCCGCCCGACGCTGCCCGGGACGCCACGCTTCACGATCTCCCGCGAGCCGGTGCGGGCCGGCACCGGCGGGGCGCTGGTGCATGCCCGCAGCCTGCTTGACGACCGCTTTCTGCTGCTGAACGGCGACTCGCTGTTCGACTTCAATATGGCGAACCTGCTGGCCGATGCCGCCGGGGACGGTGCCGACGTCATCGGCCGGATGGTGCTGCGGCGGCTTGCGGACGTCTCGCGCTTCGGCGTCGTCGCCTGTGAGGGCGATCGCGTCACCGCCTTCCACGCGCGTCCCCCGGCGGGCATCACCGGCGGCACGATCAATGCCGGGATCTACGCCTTCCGGCGCGCGCTGCTCGATCACCTGGAGCCGACCTGCTCGCTGGAGCGTGACGTGCTGCCTCGGCTGGCGCAGACGGGGGGGCTGCGCGGCACGGTCGGGCAGGGCTATTTCCGCGACATCGGCGTGCCGGACGATTTTGCCGCCGCACAGACCGAGGTGCCGCGCCTGCTGCGTCGTCGCGCCCTGTTCCTCGACCGCGACGGCGTCGTCAACCGCGACCACGGCTATGTCGGCACGCGCGAGCGGTTCGCGTGGATGCCGGGCGCGCTCGCCGCGATCCGCCATGCCACCGCATCCGGCTGGCACGTGTTCGTCGTCACCAACCAGGCCGGCGTGGCGCGCGGCTACTACACCGAGGCCGATGTCGGCGTGCTGCATGCCTGGATGGCTGACGAGGCGCGGCGTGCCGGCGGCACCATCGATGATGTCCGCTACTGCCCGTTCCACCCCGAGGGTACGGTGCCGGCCTATCGCCGTGCCAGCGACTGGCGCAAGCCGGCGCCCGGGATGCTGCTGGACCTGATCCGCGCGTGGGAGCTCGATCCGGCGCACTGCGTGCTGATCGGCGACCAGCCCACCGACCTTGCCGCCGCCGCGGCCGCCGGCATGGCCGCGCATCTGTTCACCGGCGGCGACCTCGCCGCCTTCGTCGTGCCCCTGCTGGATGCCTTCGGAGGATCGTCACCGTGACAGCAGCAACCATCCGCGCCCGCGTGCCGCTTCGCCTGGGCCTTGCCGGCGGTGGCACCGACCTCAGCCCGTATTGCGACCAGCACGGCGGTGCCGTGCTCAACATCACCATCGACCGCTACGCCTATGCGTTCATCGAGACGGTGGACGACGGGCGCGTGCATTTCGTCGCCCCCGATCTGGGCATCGAGGAAAGCTTCGCCCCCGACATGGCGGCGATCGGCGCGGCGCGGCTGCGCCTGCATGCCGGCGTCCTGCGACGCATGGCGCGCGATTTCGCCGCCGGCACAATCCGTCCGATGCGGATCACCTCCTTCGTCGATGCGCCGGCCGGCTCCGGCCTCGGCTCGTCCTCTGCGCTTGTCGTGGCGCTGGTCGAGGCGCTGACCAGGCATTTCGCGGCGCCGCTGGGTCCCTACGACGCCGCGCATCTGGCGTTCGAGATCGAGCGCGTCGATCTGGGGCTCGCCGGCGGCAAGCAGGATCAGTACGCGGCGACCTTCGGCGGCATCAACTTCATCGAGTTCCACGCCGGCGACCGCGTGATCGTCAATCCGCTGCGCGTCTCCGCCGCCGTGCTGAACGAGCTGGAGACGTCGATGGTGATCTGCTTCACCGGCGTCTCGCGCCGCTCCGAGGACATCATCGTCGAGCAGCAGCGCCGCATGACCGCGCCGACCGGCAGCTCGCTGGACAGCCTGCACCGCCTGAAAAGCGACGCGATCGAGATGAAGGATGCGTTGCTGCGCGGCCAGATCCCGCGCATGGCGGAGATCCTCAATCGTTCCTGGCTGGCCAAGAAGGAAACCGCGGCCGGCATCAGCACCGGCCAGATCGAAGAACTTTATACGCTGGCCTTCGCGCATGGTGCGATCGGCGGCAAGGTCTCGGGCGCAGGCGGCGGCGGCTTCATGATGTTCATCGTGCCGCCGCACCGGCGCATCGCCGTGGTGCGCGCCCTGAACGCCACCGGTGCCGACGCCAGCGGCGTGCACTTCACGGTGCAGGGCGCGGAGTCATGGACGACCTGACATGACCGCCTGCGCCTGCTGCGGCGGCGATGCCACGGTCTTTGCGGTGCTGGATAGCGCGCGGTCCTGCGAGGATCGGCCGGTTTCGGTGTTTCCGCCAAGCGGTGCGATGGTCACCTATCACCGCTGCACGCGATGCCGGTTCATCTTCTGCCGTGATTTCGACGCGCTTTCGGACGGGCAGATGGCCGAGCGCATCTACAACGCCGACTACATCCTGGCCGACCCCGGCTTCGCCGATGCCAGGCCGCGGCACTTCGCGGCGATGCTCGCTGACCTCCTGCCGCCGGGCATCGCCGCTCTCGATTTCGGCGGCGGCCGGGGCCTGCTCGCCGCGCGGATGCGCGAGGCGGGGTTCGCCGATTACGAAAGCTACGATCCGTATTTCGACACCGCCGAACCAAGCGCCGCGCAGTACGACGTCATCACGGCGTTCGAGGTGATGGAGCACAGCCGCGATCCCGTGGCGACCTGCCGGGCGGCATGCGCCCGGCTTAAGCCAGGCGGCGTGCTGCTGTTTTCAACCATGCTGCAACCGCGCGGCGTCGATGCGGACTGGTGGTATATCGCCCCGCGCAACGGCCATCTGTCGATCCACTCGGATGCCAGCCTGCGCCGCCTCGCGCGCACGATGCGCATGCGCTGCCTGTCATTCGATGACGGCTTGCACGTGATGTACGCGAGCGCCGCTGCGCCGCTGGCGCGCGCCATCATCGGGGATCGCACCGGCAGCATCCTGTGGCACGCGTCGCGGCGCGGGGCAGCCAGCCTCGCCTCGGCGGCGTCGGCGCTGCTGCGCCTGGGTTTCGTGCTGCCGGCGCTCGATCCGCGGCATCCCGTGCGGATGATGATGCGCGGGATGCGCTCCGCCTGACCCGCGCGACGGCGCCGTTCAGCCCGCGCCGCGCTTCGCCAGTGGCGCCACGAATTGCGGCTCGGTGTCCCAGGGGAACAGGATCCACGTGTTCTGCGATACTTCCGTCACAAACGTATCGACTAGGTCGCGGCCCGCCGGCTTGGCGTAGATGCAGGCGAAATGCGCCTTCGGCAGCAGTCCGCGCACCACGCGCGCGGTGCTGCCGGTGTCCACCAGGTCGTCCACGATCAGGAACCCGGTGCCGTCGCCCGCCGCCACCGGGGCTTGTTCACCAGCGGCGCGCCCATGTGCTCCTCGTCATAGGTCATCACCGAGACGCTTTCGATCAGCCGGCACTCCAGCTCCCGCGCGACGATCGCCGCGGGGATCAGCCCGCCGCGCGTGATCGCGACGATCCCGGTGAACGGACCCTGCTCGATCAGCCGCCAGGCCAGCGCGCGCGCGTCGCGGTGCAGCTGGTCCCAGGTCACCGTGTAGTAGTGCGTCGCCATCAGAACAGGCGTCCGCCGTTCGGCACCTTGAAGTCCGGCTTGACCAGCACGACCGCGCCGTCCTCGTCCGGCATCCCCAGCGTCAGCACCTCGCTGATGAACGGGCCGATCTGGCGCGGCGGGAAGTTCACCACGGCGCAGACCTGCCGGCCGATCAGCTGGTCCGGCTTGTAGTGCACCGTCAGCTGCGCCGAGGACTGCTTCATGCCGATCTCCGGCCCGAAGTCGATCACCAGCTTGAACGCCGGCTTGCGCGCCTCGGGAAACGGCTGCGCGTCGATGATTGTGCCGACGCGGATGTCGACCCGCTCGAAATCCTCGATACAGTCGATTGGCTCGGTCATCCGGCTAGTCACCGCTTGCCAACGGCGTGGCCAATGACCAGCAACGGACGCTCGACCGATGCGCGACTTCCACCTGCCCGGCCGCAGCCCGGTGTATGCGACCGGCGGCATGGCGGCAACCTCGATGCCGGCGGCGACGCTGACCGCGCTCGACGTGCTGCGCGCCGGCGGCAATGCGCTGGACGCCGCGGTCGCCGCCTGCGCCGTGCTGTGCGTGATCGAGCCGCAATCGACCGGCATCGGCGGCGACTGCTTCTGCCTCTATGCACCGGCCGGCACCGGCGAGGTGGTCGCGCTGAACGGCTCGGGCCGCGGCGCCGGCCGCCGCCACGATCGACTGGTACGAGAAGCGCCGGCATCCGCGCGCTTCGAGAACACCTCCGCCCACGCCGTCACGGTGCCCGGCGCGGTCGATCGCCTGGGAGACGCTGCTGGCGGCGCACGGGCACGCAAGGGCCTGGACGAGCTGCTGCAGCCGGCGATCCGCTACGCCGAGGAGGGCTGGCCGGTGCATCCCAAGGTCGCCTGGGACTGGAAGCGGTCCGAGGACAAGCTGCGCAGGAACGGCGCCGCACGCACTTCCTGCCCGGCGGGCACGGCGCCCGACGCCGGCGACCTTTTCGTGCAACCGGCCCTGGCCGAGACGCTGCGCGCCATCGCCGCGGCACGGCGCCAAGGCGTTCTATGAAGGGCCGGTCGCCGCCGACATGGTCGCGACCCTGCGCGCCCGCGGCGGCGCTGCACACCGAGGCGGATTTCGCCGCCGGCCTGCACGGCGCGCGAATTTCGTCGACGCCGATCCACGCATCACTGGAACGGCTACGAGGTCTATCAGTGCCCGCCCAACGGCTCGGGCCTCGTGGTGCTGATGATCCTCGGCATGCTGGAGCGGCTGGGCGACGGCGCCGGACGGCCCGCTCGGCGTGATCGCGCCTGCACCGCCACATCGAGGCGGCGCGCCTCGCCTATCGCGACCGCGACGCCTTCGTGGCCGATCCGGCGCAGGTCGATGTGCCGGTGGCGAAGCTGACCGAGCCCGGACTATCTCGCTGCGCTGCGCGCGCTGATCCGACGACGACGCGCGCGATGCGCCGAGCTGCCGCGCGCCGGCGAGGCGCTGCTGCCGGCGCATCGCGACACCGTCTATCTCTGCGTCGTCGATCGCGACGGCAATGCGTGCAGCTTCATCAACTCGCTGTTCGAGGGCTTCGGTTCCGGCATCCTGGCCGAGAAGTCCGGCGTGATGCTGCAGAACCGCGGCTTCGGCTTCCGCGTGCGAGCGCGGCCATCCGAACTGCATCGCGCCCGGCAAGCGGCCGATGCACACGATCATCCCGGGCATGCTGATCGAAGGACGGCGCAGGCGGTGATGCCGTTCGGCGTGATGGGCGGGCATTTCCAGCCGATGGGCCAGACGCTGGTTCCTGACCAACATCCTGGAATACGGCCTCGACATCCAGGAGGCGATCGACCTGCCGCGCCTGTTCCCGACCGGCGGCAAAGCTGCAGGTCGAGCGCGGCATCCCTGCCGATGTGCGTGGCCGGACTGGCGCGGCTCGGCCACGATCACCGGAAGGTCGAGCGGCCGCATGGCGGCGGCCAGGCGATCTGGATCGACCGCGAGCGCGGCTGCCTGGTCGGCGGCTCCGAGCCGCGCAAGGACGGCCTGGCGCTGGGCTACTGATGACGAACGGAGCAACCGCCATGGCAACCGAACCCTGCGACCTGACCGCCGTCGAGGCGCGCGCGCTGATCGGCAGCAAGCGCCTCGCGCCCACCGAACTGCTGGAAAGCTGCATCGCCCGGATCGAGGCGCGTGGACCATGCGGTGAACGCCATGGTCGCGCGCGATTTCGACCGCGCCCGCGGCGCCGCGAAGGCAGGCCGATGCGGCGGTGGCGCGCGGCGACGACGCTGCCGCCGCTGCACGGGCTGCCGATCGGCATCAAGGACCTGGAGAGACGCGGCGGCCTGCGCACCACCTCCGGCAGCCCGATCTTCCGCGACCATCGTGCCGGCGCAGGACGAGCGGCAGCGTCGCCCGCATCCGTGCGCGCAGGCGGCGATCGTCGTCGGCAAGACCAACATGCCGGAATTCGGCGCCGGCGCCAACACCCGCAACGCCGTCTACGGCGCCACCGGCAATCCGTTCGACCCGGACGCGCTCGGCGGCCGGCTCCTCCGGCGGCTCGGCGGTGGCGCTTGGCGACCGGGATGGTGCCGCTGGCCAGCGGCTCCGACACCGGCGGCTCGCTGCGCAATCCCGCGGCGTTCTGCGGCATCGTCGGCTTCCGTCCCACGCCCGGCCTGGTGCCGAACGAGCGGCGCGGCGTCGGCTGGTCGGCGCTGCCGGTGCTGGGTCCGATGGCGCGCACCGTCGCCGATGCTGGCGTTGCTGCTGTCGGCCATGGTCAGCGACGACGGCCGCGACCCGCTCGCCACCACCGTGTACGGCCGGACGGTCCGTCAGCCGGACGAGTTCGCCCGGCTGCCGCCGATCGACCTCTCGCGGCTGCGCGTCGCCTTGACGCCGGATTTCGGCTTCGCCCCGACCGAGCGGCAGATCGCCGCGACGTTCGCCGAAAAGACCGGCCTGTTCCGCCATGTCTTCGCCGAGGCCGAGGACGCTACGCCCGACTGCGCCGGCGCCGACGAGGCGTTCGAGGTGCTGCGCGCGGTCGGCTTCCTGGCCGCCCATCTGGAGCGCGTGCGCACGCGCCCGCAGGATGTCGGCCCCAACGTGCGCGCCAATGTCGAGGAGGGGCTGCGCTACACGGCCGAGGACGTGGCGCGGGCGGAAGTGCGTGCAGACCGCGCTGTACCGGCGCTGGCAGGATTTCTTCGAACGGTTCGACGTGATCCTGTCGCCCGCCATCACCATCAGCCCGCGGCCGTGGCGCGAGCTGTATCCGGCGACGATCGACGGCAAGCCGACGCGCACCTACTTCCACTGGCTGGCGACTGGCCTATGCCGTGTCGCTGGTCGGGCATCCCGCGGTGTCGCTGCCGGTGGGGCTGGATCGCGAACGGGATGCCGTTCGGGCTGCAGATCGTGGGACCGCGCGGCGGCGATGCGGCGGTGCTGGCGGTCGCGGCGGCGCTGGAGACGCTGCTGGCCGGCGATGCCCGCACCGCGCGGCCGGTGCCGGACATCGGCCGGCTGGCGGCGGCTCGCCCGATCAGCGAAAGCCCGGGGTTCCTGGGTTTCGGTTGAAGCCAGCGACCACCAACGAAAACGGCGCTTCCGGGGTTGCGGAAGCGCCGTTCGGGCGAAGCGCTCGCCGTGTCGCGTGGCTCAGAAGCTCTGGGTCTTGAAGGCGCCGGTCGTGGTGTTGATACCCAGGAACTCGATCGACGTGCCGTCGCTCAGCTTCACGAAGCTGTTGCCGCCGGTCACCGTGGCGTCGGCGAAGGCGGTGGCCGCGGCGTTGGAGCCATAGCCGGACAGCAGGAACGTGTCGCTGGAGTTGAAATCGGTAATGATGTCGGTGCCGCCCTGATGGCCCGCCGGGGTGGCGCCGAACACGAACAGATCGTTTCCTCCGTTGCCGGTCATCGTGGCGTAGCCGGCGCCGCCGTAGAAGGTGTCGGGGCCCTTCGAGCCGATCATGTCGACCGAGCCGATGCCAGCCGCCAGCTGCACACCGATATTCGAACCGCCGGCGTTCAGTGTCTCGTTGCCCGAACCGGCCGCGAGGATCGCCGAGCCGGGGGTCGAGCCGCCGGAGTTGTCGAGATAGGTGATGTTCTGGCCGGCGCCGCCGAACAGCGTCTCCATGCCGGTGCCGGTGGCGCCGGTAATGGTCGGGTTGCCCGCGGTCGAGCCGAGATAGACCAGGTTCCCGACACCGCCGGTGATCTGCGGGTTGGTGCCGAAGGTGTTGACGGTAACGTTGCCCGCACCCGCGACGATGGTGTCGTTGTTGCCGTTCGAAACCAGGTCGTTGGTGCCGCCGACGCTGCCGACGTTGAAGTAGTTGTTGCCGCTGCCGCCGACGACCGTGCCCGAGCCATTGGCATAGACGGTGTCATTGCCGTTGCCGAGGCCGACGACGTAGTTGGACCCGAAGGGCAGGTTGAAATAGTCGTTGCCGTCGCCCGCGGCGATCGACACCTGACCCGGCGCCGGTGCGCCCGTGTAGTAGGTGTTCTGATTGCCCACGAACAGGCTGCCGCCGCCCGCGATCTGGACCGGACCAAGCACGGACGAGTCGATGGCCGTGTAGGTGTAGCCCGGGGGAACCTGAACGTAGACATAACCCTGGCCGCCCGGCGTGGTGACGGTGATTTCACCGATATCACCGGCTGGCGGGGGCTGCGGCGGGTTGTTGAGGCCACCGTTGAAGGTGGGCGGATCGGCAAACACCAACGTGCCGTTCGCCTGCGCTGCGAATAGGACCTTGGAAATCTCCTGGGCGACCTGGAGATTGAACGTGTTGTTGTAGGGGTTGGCTATGCTCGTACTGAGAGCGCCGGGCACGGTTACGTACGTCGTCATCACTCTCTCCGCTTCAGCGCTTCAGACTTGACGCAGGGCAGGCATACCAAAACCGGTGGTCTTGGGTTAACGCACTATGAACAAAGCCAGCATCTTAGGCAACCACAAACCATCCCGGCCAATATTGAGACGCCCGAGATGGCCCTCTTTTGGGACGGTAAATATCATATATTTCAAACAGTTAGCACCCTAAAAACATTTCGTGAGCGGGTGCAGCGAGGATCTCGAAATGCTTAACCTGAGACGGGAACGAAACCCGCTCAATTTGGGTGCCCCACTCACGCTTCAGGCTGATTTTCACGAATCGTCTCGGAATGCGGTCAAAGCCCAACCCACGATAGCGACGTCCCGCGGCCAAATCGCCGCGCCGTTGCTGCACTGCGGCATTTGCGAAGGATGGGGCGATCCGAGCGACGCCGTGCAGCGCGTGCGGCGCCGATTCCAGGGCGATCATTCCCTCCGGACGGCGCGCCGCTTTGCCTGCGGCGTGCGGACCGATACGTTGCTCCGGGGCCGCCGCTGCGGCGTCATCGAAGGGGAGAGAATCGCATGTCCGACCAGCTTCCGGTGATCGCGCAGAAGGCGCCCTACAAGGTCGCGGTCGAGGCCGGCCGGTCCTATTGGTGGTGTGCCTGCGGCAAGAGCGCCAAGCAGCCGTTCTGCGACGGCTCGCACAAGGGCAGCGGCTTCGCGCCGATGGAATACAAAGCCGCCGCCGACGGCGACGCGTGGTTCTGCGGCTGCAAGCACAGCGGCAAGGCGCCGATGTGCGATGGGACGCACAAGCGGCTCTGACCGGCCGCCTCTGCCACGCATCGCGGCCGCGGCATTTGCGCCCCGCCCCCCCCCGCACCACATCCGCTGGCAGCAGGGCAAAACCAGGGAAGGAGGCTCGGGATGATGAAGCGGCTGTTCGGGGGCGGCGCGGCCGAGGCCGAGGCGCCGGCCAAGACCTTCCCCTTCACGCTGACCGACGCGGAATGGCGTGCGCGGCTGACGCCCGAGCAATACGCCGTGTTGCGCCAGCACGCGACCGAGCGGGCCGGCACCTGCGCGCTGAACTATGAAAAGCGCGCCGGCAGCTTTAGCTGCGCCGGCTGCGGGCAGAAACTGTTCGTCTCGGGCACCAAGTTCGAGAGCGGCACCGGCTGGCCCAGTTTCGCCGACCCGCTGCCGGGCGCGGTCGAGACAACCACCGACCGCAGCCATTTCATGGTGCGTACTGAAGTGCATTGCAGCAACTGCGGCGGCCATCTGGGGCATGTGTTCGAGGACGGGCCGCCGCCGACCGGCCTGCGCTACTGCATGAACGGTGTTGCCATGACCTTCGAACCGGCGGCCGCCTAGCATGTCACGAGGTGCATTTCTGGCCGACCCCGAACGGCAAGAAGGTGACGATCCTGCTCGAGGAGTTGGGGGTTCCCTACCGCATCACGCCCTGCAACATCGGTGCGGGCGACCAGTTCACGCCGGAGTTCCTCCGCGTCAACCCGAACCACAGGATGCCGGTGCTGATCGACCATGCCCCGGCCGATGGCGGACCGCCGCTCAGCGTGTTCGAGTCGGGCGCGATCATGCTTTACGTTGCCGAGAAGGAAGGAAAATTCCTGCCCAACGAGGCGCGTCAGAAATCCGAAGTCGTGCAGTGGCTGATCTGGCAGATGGCGAACCAGGGACCGAAATCCGGCGAATGCGGCCATTTCCGCCGCCTGGGCGACGACAAGGGCGACCAATCCTATGCCATCAACCGATTCACCGACGAGGTGAACCGGCTCTACGGCGTGCTCAACAACCGCCTGTACGACCGACGCTACCTGGCGGGCGACAGCTACACGATCGCCGACATGATCTGCTACCCGTGGACGGTGAACTGGAAGGGGCAGGGGCAGGACATCGAGGACTTTCCCTACTTCAAGCGCTGGTTCACCGAACTCGGCGCACGCCCAGCGCTGCAGCGGGGCATGGCGGTCGGCGCCGACATGCAGAACGACCCGAGCACATTGCCGCCCGAGGAGCGCGAACGGCGGGCGAAGATGCTCTACAACCAGCGCGCCCGACCGGCTCCGGCGGGCGGCCTGCTGTAGGCGCCTACATCGGCGGTACGACGCCGTCCTTGCCGACCGCGACGGCACCGGCGGTCAGCGCCCCATCCTCGGCCTTGCGGGCGAACACCACCACATGCGCACCCGGCACCAACATTGCCGTGCTGCCCGGCGTGGGGGTGACGACGGGCACACCCTCGGGCACCGCGATCTTCTGCTCGCCCTTGCCGTAGTTCACCGTCAGGGTGCGGCCGCCGGCGGCGGTGACGCTGCCGACCGAGCCGTTGGTCATCCGGCTGCCCGGCGTCAGGTCCCAGGGGCCGTTCACCGGGGTGATCGATCCGCCGGCCGGTATCAGCGTGATCTCCAGCGCCCGCAGCGCTCCGTCGGGCTGCGGGGCGGATGCAATGCCGACATTGCGGCCCGGCGTGACGTCCGCGAGCTTCGCATTCACCAGCGCAAGGACGTGAACCGGCGCGGTCAGCGTGACGCGTACCTTGTCGCCGGCCCGGTTGGTCACGGTCAGCACGTCGCCGGCGAGCCCGTCCACGGTGCCGCGCACGCGCGTCGGCGTCTGGGCCGCCGCCGCCACGGCGAACAGCGTGAGGCCGAGCGCGACCTGAAGGCAGAGTTTCTGGATCATCGGGAGCCCCGGTTGTGATGGTTGCGCGGGTATCGTTGCGCAGTCTTTCGCATTCGTCTGCACCGCCAACACGGATGCAGGGCGCACGGCACCCCTGCGTCTTGCAATGCCATGGCCATGTCCGCATGTCTGCTCACGAGCAGGTACCGCAAGGGTTTGGAGCTGTTTTGCCATGACGTCGCTGAACTGGGCCGAGTGGGGCCCGATCCTGGTCGCCGCACTCGGCGCCTGCGCGGTGGCCGCCGCCGGTGGCCTCGCCACCGAGATCGGCCCCTGGTACCGCGCGCTGCGCAAGCCGTCCTGGCAGCCGCCCGACTGGGCCTTCGCACCGGCCTGGACGGTGATCTTCGCCCTGACCGCCTGGGCCGCGGTGCTGGGCTGGCAGCGCGCGCCGGATGCCGCCGTGGCGGCCATCGTCGTCGCCGTGTTCGCGGCGAACGGCGTGCTGAACATGCTCTGGAGCCTGCTGTTCTTCAAACTGCGCCGGCCCGACTGGGCGCTGATGGAGGTAGCGGCCCTGTGGCTGTCCATCGTCGTGCTGATCGCGACGCTGGCCGGCCTGTCCACGCTGGGCGCCTGGCTGCTGGTGCCCTACCTGCTATGGGTCAGCTTCGCCGCCTTCCTCAACCTGACCATCGTGCGGCTGAACCGGCCCTTCGCGGCGCGCGCCGCGGTCGGCGGGCGCACGGGATAGGGCGCACACCATAGGGCGGACGGGATAGGACGGGCGGGCTCGCTGGAGGTCCGGGCGGGAATCGAACCCACATTCGCGGATTTGCAGTCCGCTGCATCACCACTCTGCCACCGGACCCCCGGGGAACCCCACCAAGCCGGGGCGTGGGAGCGGCTATATCTGCCGCCGCGTGAGGCTTGGCAAGTCCGTGTCGTCGCTCGTGTTGTCGCGCCGCGCCGCCGCCGCCTATAACGCTCACCGCAAACCCCGGTGAGCCCGACATGGACCAGGCCGAGCCCGATTTCGCCGCTGCCCGCGACTGCATGGTCGACAGCCAGGTCCGGCCGAACAAGGTCTACGACCCGCGCATCCTGGCAGCGATGCGGCGCATCCCGCGCGAACGCTTCCTCCCCGCCGACAAGCTGGCCTTCGCCTATGTGGACGAGGACGTGAAGCTGCCGGGCGGGCGGGTGTTGATGGAGCCGATGGTCATCGCGCGCCTGCTGCAGGCCAGCGCCGTGGTGTCGGGGGAGCGGACGCTGGTGGTGGCCGCCGGCACCGGTTACGGCGCGGCGCTGCTCGCGGCCTGCGGCGCCTCGGTCATTGCGCTGGAGGATGACCCCGCCCTGCTGGCGATCGCCCGCCCGGCGCTGGCCGAGTGGGCGCCCGGCGTCACGCTGGTTTCCGGCCCTCTCGATGCCGGGTGGCCGGATGGCGCGCCCTATGATCTGATTTTGGTAGATGGCGCGGCGGCCCGGTTTCCGCCTGCGCTGGCGCAGCAGCTGCGTCCCCGCGCCGGACGCCTCGCGGGCGTCCTGCGCGACGGCCCAGGCCCGGCGCACGCGGTGCTCGCCGAAGCGACGCCGGCCGGCCTGCGTCCGCAGCCATTGTTCGACTGTGCGGTGCCGATGATCCCGGCCCTTGCGAAAGCACCGGGCTTCGTCTTCTAGCGCCGCGCCCGCGGCATCCGGAACGGCAGCATCATCTGCACGATCGGGCTGCGGAAGCGGTCGAGAGATAGCGATTCGTGCATCGCCACCGCATCCTGCCCGAGCAGCCGAGTCGCCAGCACCGAGCGGGCATAGAACGGCGTGTCCTCCAGCGTCTGCCGCACAGCGGGCCGGAAACCGGCATCCGCGCGGGTGGCGCGGCGCAGGCGCCAGCCGGTTGTGGGCAATGCGGCGGGCGGCGGCGGTTCGAAGGCCGCAACGCCGCCCGCGTGGTCCGTGCGCAGCGCCAGCGACAGGCCGGTGCCGTCGCGCCGCGTGACGTCATACAGCAGCGCGGCGCCGTCCGGCAGATCGGCGCGCGACCAGTCCCAGCGGATGAAATCGTCCTCCAGCGGCCGGTCGCCGGCATTGCTGTCGAGATAGGCGTGCCCCGACCAGCGCAGCGCCGGCTGCTCCATCGCCACCTCGACCCGCCCCACCGGCGCGATCGGCGACCAGCGGTGCCGCCCCGCGTCGTCCAGCGCCTCGGTATGGCCCGTCAGGGCAGCGGGCCGCACCGTCAGCGTGCCGCGCAGGCGGGACGGGAAGGGCACCGTGGTCTCGGCGATGCGGATGGTCAGCGCATCGTCGTCCCAGGACAGCCCGCTCGGCCCGATCACAAGGCTGGCGCGATCGCGCCTCAGGCTGGTGGCGCGCCGCTCGGTCAGCGCCCAGCGTTTGCGGCCGGGGTCGTAGAGCGCGACGTTGAGGGCGCAGAACGCTTCCGCTTCGGCCGGGCCGCGCCGCCGCGCCCAGGCGTAGTAAGGCGAGAACACGCTGCCGACGAAGGCGATGATGGTCAGCCCGTGCCGCAGATCGTCGCTCAGCGCATCGACGTACCACCAGGCGTAGCCGCCATGCGGGATCGGCCGGTCGAAGCGTGGCTCGCCTTCACCGCCGCCGCTGCCAGGCGGCCCGACAGCGCCGCCATCGGGACCCCCGGCCCCGGATGCGCGCTGCCGCTGGCCAGGAACAGGCCCGGGATGCGGCTCTGCGCCGTCGGCCGGCGGAAGCTCGCCATCGCGCCGTGCGACGCCATCCCGTACAGTGCCCCGCCGGTCGCTGGAAACAGCTGCTCGAACTCCGCCGGCGTCGTCGTCACCATCGCCGGTGGATCGCGCTCCACCGTCAGGCCGCAGCGGTCCAGCAGCGTGAAGGTCCGTTCCGTGCATAGCGCGATCTCCGATGGGGAGAGGGTGCGGGTGTCGCCGAAGGGCGGCGCGTTGACGATCATGAACAGCCGCTCGGGACCCTCGGGCGGCGCGCCGTCGGCGGCATCGCGGTCCTGCGCGCAGACATAGACGGTGGCGGCGTGCGGCACCTCGTGGCGGCCCAGCAGATCATCGAATTCCGCCTTGTAGTCGCGCGAGAAGAACACGTTGTGGCGCGACAACGAAAATCCTTCCGTTCTGGCAACCAGAGCGAAAGTTACTGCTGAAAGCGATCGGTCATGGCGTTTTGTTTCGGGCACCGCAGGTGCGGCGGCGCGCCCGAACAGCCCGGCGGCGAAGGCCGATACGTCGCAATTCGCCACGACCGCGTCGGCCTGCACGACATCGCCGCCGGCCAGCCTCACGCCGCCGGCGCGGCCGTTCGCGACCAGGATTTCCTCGACTTCCTCGCCGTAACGGAAAACCGCACCGCGCGCCTGTGCCAGGCCCGCGAGCGTGGTCGCCAGCCGGTGCATCCCGCCTTCCACCAGCCACACCCCGTCCTGTTCCACATGCGCCACCAGCATCAGCGTCGCCGGCGCCTCGAACGGGGAGGAGCCGCAATACGTCGCATAGCGGCCGAACAGCTGGCGCAGGCGCTTGTCGTGGAAGTATTCGCCGAGTTCCTTCCACATGCTGGTGAAGGGGGCGAGGCTGCCGAGCGCACCCAGGCCGCGCAGCCCTCCGCCGGTGACCAGCGAAAGCGGACTTGGCTTGGCGCTGCGCAGGAAGGGTTTTTCCAAAGCTTGGTAGATGCGTTCGGCGCGGGCGCAGAAGTCGCGGTAGCCCTTGGCGGCGGCGGCACCGGCGAAGCGGCCGATCGCCTCGGCCGACCGGTCGATGTCGGCGAACAGGTCCAGCCGCTCGCTGCCCGACCAGGCGTGGCGTGCGATGATCGGCGCCTGGTGCAGCGTCAGCCGCGCCCCGAGGTCCTCGCCCACCGCGGCAAACAACTCCTCGAACACCCAGCGCATGGTGAACACGGTGGGGCCGGCGTCGATCAGCCGGTTGCCGGCGACCACCTGCCGGACCTTGCCGCCGGGCGAGGCGGCCTTCTCGACGACCGTCACCGCCATGCCGGCCTCGGCCAGTTCCAGTGCGGCGACCAGCCCGGCCATGCCGGCGCCGATCACCGCGATGCGGGTCGTGCGCACGCTTGCGGCGTCTCCTTCGGTGGATTGCGGTTGAACTCGAGTGTCCATAGAACGTGACACTCCGAGTGACAATCCAGATTGACAGTGCCGGCGAGCGGCACGCGCGGGGAGGCCAGTATGGACGCGATGACGCGGATCGAGCGAGCCTTAACCGGATCCATGGCGCGCGCCGACGCGCCGGGCGCACCGCCCGGGCTGGCGGCGGCGATGCGCCATGCGGTGTTCCCACGCGGGGCGCGCATCCGTCCGCGGCTCTGCATGGCGGTGGCCGCCGCCTGCGCCGAGGACGAGCCAGGGCTCACCGATGCCGCCGCCGCGGCGATCGAGCTGCTGCACTGCGCGTCCCTGGTCCATGACGACCTGCCCTGCTTCGACGACGCGGCGACCAGGCGCGGCAAGCCATCGGTCCACTGTGCCTATGGCGAGCGGCTGGCCGTGCTGGCCGGTGACGCGCTGATCGTGCTGGCCTTCCAGACGCTGGCCTGGGCGGGGGCGGGCGTGCCGCAGCGCCTGGCGCCACTCCTGCTGGTGGTCGGCCGCTCCGTCGGGATGCCGCTCGGCATCGCCGCCGGGCAGGCCTGGGAATGCGAGTCGGCCGTCGATCTCGCCGCCTATCAGCGCGCCAAGACCGGCGCGCTGTTCGCCGCCGCTACCGTGGCCGGCGCTGCCGCCGCGGGCGCCGAGCCCGAAGCCTGGCGCGCCATGGGCGAACACCTGGGCGCCGCCTACCAGGTGGCCGACGACATCGGCGATGCGGCCTCCGACCCGGAGTAGCTGGGCAAGCCGGTCGGGCAGGATGCCGCGCTCGGCCGCCCCAGCGCGGTCGCGACGCTGGGCCTGCATGGCGCGGTGGACCGGCTGGAGGAACTCGCCGCCGCCGCCGCGGCGGCGATTCCGCCCTGTCCGGGCGAGGATGGGTTGCGCAAGCTGATCCGCTCCGAGGCGCACCGGCTGGTGCCCAAGCACCTGTCCCGCACGGCCGCCTGAGCGTCCGGCGCGGGCCGTGCCGGCCACCGCCGCCATGCCGGATGCCGGCCGCCGGCCCTTCTCCTGGTCGGCATGGCGCGACCGGCTGCTGGCCAGCGCGCGATTCCAGCGCCTTGCCGTCGCCTTTCCACCCACCCGACCGATCGCGCGGCGCCGCGCCCGCGCGCTGTTCGACGTGGTCGCCGGCTTCGTCTATGCGCAGGTGCTGTTCGCCTGCGTGCGGCTGCATCTGTTCGACATCCTGGCCAGCGGCCCACAGACGGTGCCGGTGCTGGCCGCGCGGCTCGCCTTGCCTGAGGACGGCGCGCAGCGCCTGCTGGAGGCGGCGGCCTCGCTGCGGCTGGCGCGGCGGCGGCGCGATGGCCGATTCGGCCTGGGCGACCTCGGCGCCGCGATGCTCGGCAATCCCGGCATCGCCGCGATGGTCGAGCATCACGCCATGCTGTACGCCGACCTCGCCGATCCGGTCGCATTGCTGCGCGGCGAGGCCGCCGGACGGCGCTCGGCGCCTACTGGCCCTATGCCCGCGCCGAGTCGCCCGACGGCCTGGATGCGGCAAAAGCCGCGCCCTACACCGCGCTGATGGCGGCGTCCCAGGCGCTGGTCGCCGACGAGGTGCTGGACGCCTACCCGCTTGGGCGGCACCGCTGCGTGCTCGATATCGGCGGCGGCGACGGCAGCTTCCTGTGCGCCGCCGCGCGAAGGGCGCCCGGCCTGCGCCTGAAGCTGTTCGATCTGCCGCCTGTCGCCGCTCTGGCGCGCGCCCGATTCGCCGCCGCCGGACTGGCCGATCGCGCCGACGTGACCGGGGGCAGCTTTCTCGACCGACGATCTGCCCGCCGGGGCCGATATCGTCACTCTGGTGCGCGTGCTGCACGACCATGACGACCCGCCGCGCTGGCTATCCTGCGCGCCGCCCGCCGTGCCCTGCCGCCCGACGGCGTGCTGCTGCTCGCCGAGCCGATGGCGGAAACCCGCGGCGCCGAGCCCATGGGCGACGCCTATTTCGGGTTTTACCTGCTGGCCATGGGCAGCGGGCGCCCGCGCAGCCCGGCGGACCCTGACCGCGCTGCTGGAGCAGGCCGGTTTTGCCCGCATCCGGCTGCTGCGCACCCGCCGCCCGCTGCTCGCCCGCGTGATGACGGCGTCACCGGACATGGACAATCTGTAAATGCAGATTGACATTAAAGATCGTCAAGTTAGGCTGACACATCGGCCCGCAGCATCCGCCATCAAGCGGCGTTTCGGGGGAGGTCCAAGGATGCGAAACCATCGCGGTCGTTCTGGAGAGCCCGGGCCATCTGGTGATCGGACCGGCTCGACCTCGCGGCACCCGGCGAGAACGACGTGGTCGTCGATATCGACTGCAGCGGCATCAGCACCGGCACCGAGCGCCTGCTCTGGTCCGGCCGGATGCCGCCGTTTCCCGGCATGGGCTATCCGCTGGTGCCCGGCTACGAGTTGGTCGGCACGATCTGCGATGCCGGCGACCGCAGCATCTCGCCGCATCGGGCGAGACAGTGTTCGTGCCCGGCGCCAACTGCTTCGGCGCGGTGCGCGGCCTGTTCGGCGGCGCCGCCGCGCGGCTGGTGGTGCCCGGCCGCGCGGGTGGTGCCGATCGACTCCGGACTGGGCGAGCAGGGCGTGCTGCTGGCGCTGGCCGCCACCGCGCTGCATCACCGCCGCCGCCGGCGCGGCACAGCCCGAGCTGATCGTCGGGCACGGCGTGCTCGGCCGCCTGCTCGCCCGGCTCGTGGTGCAGTCGGCGTGCGGCGCCGCCGACGGTGTGGGAAACCAATCCCGACCGCGCCGGCGGGCGCCGACGGCTACGCGGTCGTCGATCCCGACAGCGACCCGCGCCGCGACTATCGCGTGATCTGCGACGTCAGCGGCGATGCCGGGCTGCTCGACACGCCTGATCGCCCGGCTGCGCCCGGGCGGCGAGATCGTGCTGGCCGGCTTCTACAGCGACGCACTCAGTTTCGCCTTCCCGCCCGCCTTCATGCGCGAGGCGCGCATCCGCGTCGCCGCCGAATGGCAGCCCGCCGATCTCGACGCGGTGCGCGGGCTGATCGAGTCGGCGGCGCGCTGTCGCTCGACGGCCTGATCACCCATCGGCAGGACGCGCGCGACGCGCCGAAGCCGCCTACCGCACCGCCTTCAGCGATCCCGCCTGCCTCAAAATGATCCTCGATTGGAGAGCCTGCGCATGAACGCGATCCTCCGGCAACGCCGGCGCCCTCGATGACCGACGCAACTGCGCGCGGAGGCCGCGATCGAGCCCGATGCGGTCTCGACCGAACCGGCGAAGAAACAGACGCAGATCATCGCGATCTACGGCAAGGGCGGCATCGGCAAGAGCTTCACCCTCGCCAACCTCTCCTACATGATGGCGCAGCAGGGCAAGCGCGTGCTGCTGATCGGCTGCGATCCGAAAAGCGACACCACGTCGCTGCTGTTCGGCGGCCGCAGCTGCCCGACCATCATCGAGACCTCGTCGAAGAAGAAGCTCGCCGGCGAGCAGGTGCAGATCGGCGATGTCTGCTTCAAGCGCGACGGCGTGTTCGCGATGGAGCTGGGCGGCCCCGAGGTCGGCCGCGGCTGCGGCGGCCGCGGCATCATCCACGGCTTCGAGCTGCTGGAGAAGCTGGGCTTCCACCAGTGGGGCTTCGACTACGTGCTGCTCGACTTCCTGGGCGACGTGGTGTGCGGCGGCTTCGGCCTGCCGATCGCGCGCGACATGTGCCAGAAGGTCATCGTCGTCGGCTCCAACGATCTGCAATCGCTCTACGTCGCCAACAATGTCTGCTCGGCGGTCGATTATTTCCGCAAGCTCGGCGGCAATGTCGGCGTCGCCGGGCTGGTCATCAACAAGGACGACGGCACCGGCGAGGCGCAGGCCTTCGCCGATGCGGTCGGCATCCCGGTGCTGGCCGCGATCCCCGCCGACGACGACATCCGCCGCAAGAGCGCGAACTACGAGATCATCGGCAAGCCCGGCGGCCAGTGGGCGCCGCTGTTCGAGGCGCTGGCGCTGCAGGTCGCCGAGGCGCCGCCGGTGCGCCCCACGCCGCTGTCGCACGAGGCGCTGCTCGGCCTGTTCAAGGGCGATGCGGTCGGGCCGCGGCGTGGTGCTCGATCCGGCGACGATGGAGGACATGTGCATGTCCACAGCCGTGCTGATCGGCCGTCGCTCGAAGTGGTCTACGAGGGCGCATGAGCATGGATGGCCGATCCCACCGGCGAACGCGGCTGCCATGGCGGCCGGGAGACGATGCAGGAGGCGGCGCGCGCCGCCGGCAAGAGCGCCGTGCTCGATCAGCTGACGGCGCGACTATCCGCGCGGCCCGCACGACCAGCCGCAATCGATGTGCCCGGCCTTCGGCTCGCTGCGCGTCGGGCTGCGCATGCGGCGGACCGCGACCATCCTGTCCGGCTCCGCCTGCTGCGTCTACGGCCTGACCTTCACCTCGCATTTCTACGGCGCGCAAGCGCACCGTCGGCTACGTGCCGTTCAACTCCGAAACGCTGGTGCGCGGCCAGCTGTTCGAGGACATCCGCGACGCCGTGCACCACGATCGCCAAGCCCGAAGATTACGACTGCCGTCGTCGTCATCAATCTCTGCGTGCCGACCGCGTCCGGCGTGCCGCTCGATCTGCTGCCCAAGCAGATCAACGGCGTGCGCGTCATCGGCATCGACGTGCCGGGCTTCGGCGTGCCGACCCATGCCGAGGCGAAGGATGTGCTGGCCGGTGCGATGCTGCGCTATGCGCGGCAGGAAGCCGAGCACGGTCCGGTGCAGCGCCCGCGCCAGGCGACGCCAGGGCTGCCCAGCGTCGCGCTGATCGGCGAGCTGTTCCCGGCCGATCCGGTCGGCGTCGGCGGCGCTGCTCGCGCCGATGGGGCTTGCCGTCGCGCCGCAGATGCCGGCGCGCGAATGGCGCGACCTGTACGGCGCGCTCGACTGCGTCGTCGCCGCGGCGGTGCATCCGTTCTACACCGCATCGATGCGCGAGTTCGTCGCCGCCGGCCGGCCCGATCGTCGGCTCCGGGCCGGTGGGTTTCGATGGCACCGCCGCCTGGCTTGAGCGCGATCGGCGCGGCCAGCGAACACACCCGCAGCTGCAATCGACGCGGCGAAGGCGCAGGCGCTGCCGGCGATCACGCGCGGCGCTGGAGGCCAACCCGATCGACGCCCGCATCACCGTCTCCGGCTACGAGGGGTCCGAACTGCTGGTCGCGCGCCTGCTGATCGAGGCCGGCGCCGAGGTGCCCTATGTCGGCACCGCCTGTCCGCGCACCGAATGGAGCGAACCGGACCGCGCGTGGCTCGCAGGCGCAGGGGCACGCACGTGCAGTACCGCGCCTCGCTGGAGCAGGACGTGGCGGCGATGCAGGAAGTGCGGCCCGATCTTGCGGTCGGCACCACGCCGCTGGTGCAGCAGGCGAAGGAAAGCGGCATCCCGGCGCTTGTATTTCACCAACATGGTTTCGGCGCGGCCGCTGTTCGGGCCGGCCGGCGCAGGGGCGCTGGCCGGCATCGTCGCCGCGCAGACGCGTGGGCGCGAGCGTTTCGCGCGCATGGTCTCGTTCTTCGACAAGGTCGGCGCGGGCGATGCCGCCGGCTATGGCTGGAAGGGCGTGCCGAAGGCGCCCCCCGGCGCCGCGCGATCGGGCGCGGAAGGCGAAGCTGGCGCGCGAAGCCGCCGAAGCGGCGGTGGGGACCTAGGCGATGCTGGTGCTCGATCACGATCGCGCCGGCGGCTACTGGGGCGCGGTCTACGCCTTCACCGCGGTGCGCGGCCTGCGGGTCGTCATCGACGGCCCGGTGGGCTGCGAGAACCTGCCCGTCACCGCGGTGCTGCACTACACCGACGCGCTGCCGCCGCACGAACTTCCCGTCGTCGTCACGGGATTGTCGGAGGAGCAACCTCTCCAGACCGGCACCGAGGGCGCGATGCGCCGCGCCAATGGCGACGCAGGACCAGGACATGCCGGCCGTCGTCGTCACCGGCAGCATCGCCGAGATGATCGGCGGCGGCGTGACGCCCGAAGGCTCCAACCTGATGCGCTTCATCCCGCGCACCATCGACGAGGACCAGTGGCAGGCGGCCGACCGCGCGATCTACTGGCTGTGGAACGAGTTCGGCGCGAAGCGCACCAAGCTGAAGCCCCGCAAGCCGCGCGCCGAGGGCGTGCAAGCCCGCGGGTCAACATCATCGGCCCGATCTACGGCACCTTCAACATGCCGTCCGACCTCGCCGAGATCCGCCGGCTGGTCGAGGGCATCGGCTGCGAGATCAACCTGGTGTTCCCGCTCGGCGCGCATGTCGAGGACATCCAGCGTCTGCCCGATGCCGACGTGAACATCTGCATGTATCGCGAGTTCGGCCGCGGCCTGTGCGAGGAGCTTGACCGCCCGTATCTGCAGGCGCCGATCGGCCTGTTCGCCACCACGAATTTCCTGCGCAAGCTCGGCGAGCTCACCGGCCTCGACCCCGAGCCGTTCATCGAGCGCGAGAAGCACACCACGATCAAGCCGATCTGGGATCTGTGGCGCAGCGTCACGCAGGATTTCTTCGCCACCGCCAGCTTCGCGATCGTTGCGACCGACACCTACGCGCGCGGCGTGCGGCGCTTCCTGGAAGACGAGATGGGCATTCCCTGCACCTTCTCCGTCTCCCGCAGCGCCGGGGTGAAGCCGGACAACGCGGCGGTGCGCGAGGCGCTCCGCAAAACCGCCGCCGTTGGTGCTGTTCGGCTCGTACAACGAGCGCATGTATGCGGCCGAGGCCGGCGGTCGGTCGATGTACATCCCCGCCTCCTTCCCGGGCGCGATCATCCGCCGCGCCACCGGCACGCCGTTCATGGGCTATGCCGGTGCGACCTACATCGTTCAGGAATACTGCAACGCGCTGTTCGATGCGCTGTTCCACATCCTGCCGCTCGGCACCGACATGGACCGCGTCGAGCCGACGCCGGCGCGCCCGACCGCATGGGATGCCGCGGCATGGGACGACGACGCGCAGGCTCTGCTCGATGCGCATGTCGAGCAGCGAGCCGTTCCTGGTGCGCATTTCCGCGGCCAAGCGGCTGCGCGACCGCGTCGAGCGTGACGCAAGGCAGGCCGGCGAGGAGCGCGTCGGCGCGGCTCGTGTCGCCGCTACCCTCGACCGCATCCTGCAAGGCGCGTCCGCATGATCGCGCACGCCCGCCATTCCCGATCGCGTCCCGCCAGCGGCAGCGCCGCACGGGATGCCACTCCCACGCAGCGCCCGGGCGCTGCGTCGTGCCGACCCCGGCTGCCGGGTCGGGTCACGTCGATCCCCGCTGCGCGGGAGGTGCGCGGTAAGGGCCGAAAGGCCGCCACTCGGAGGGTAAGCGTATGAGTGACAAGACGTTGTCTGGACTATCGGATGCGGAGGCGAGGGAGTTCCACCGCATCTTCATGACTAGCTTCATCATCTTCACCGTGGTTGCCATCATCGCGCACTTCCTCGCGTGGCAGTGGCGGCCGTGGCTGCCGGGCCCGCACGGCTACGCGCTGCTGGACGGTGCTCGGGATGCGTTCAATCACGTCACATCCTATCTGGCATAGGGGACAGACGCATGTATCGCATTTGGCTGCTCTTCGACCCGCGCCGAACGCTGGTCGCACTCTTCCTGTTCCTGTTCGTCCTGGCGCTGCTGATCCACTTCATCCTGCTCAGCACCAGCCGGTTCAACTGGCTGGAAGGGCCGAACCCTTCACCGGCGACGTCGCAAGTGGCGCCGATGCCGGCGAAGTAGCCTGGCCTACCCTTGGTCAGCGGACGGGGTCCTGGCGTCATGCCCGGCCCCGCCCGCTGCAAGGACTTTTCCGGCGCAGGGATGACCGGACCGGAATAGAAACGACTGGCGCATGAGCGTGCCTGAGAGCGGAGGAACCGGCGATGGCGATGCTGAGCTTCGAACGCAAATATCGCGTGCGTGGCGGGACGCTGATCGGCGGCGACCTGTTCGACTTCTGGGTTGGTCCCTTCTATGTCGGCTTCTTCGGGGTCACCACGATCTTCTTTGCCACGCTGGGCACGCTGCTGATCGTCTGGGGCGCGGCCATCGGGCCGACCTGGAATGTGTGGCGCATCAACATCGCCCCGCCCGATCTGAGCTACGGCCTGGGCTGGGCGCCGCTCGCCCATGGCGGCCTGTGGCAGCTGATCACCATCTGCGCCATCGGCGCCTTCTGCTCCTGGGCGCTGCGCCAGGTGGAGATCGCCCGCAAGCTCGGCATGGGGCTGCATGTCCCCTTTGCCTTCGCCTTTGCCATCTTCGCCTATGTCTCGCTGGAGGTGATCCGCCCGCTGCTGCTCGGCGCCTGGGGCAACGGCTTCCCCTACGGCATCATGAGCCATCTCGATTGGGTGTCGAACACCGGCTACCAGTACCTGCACTTCCACTACAATCCGGCGCATATGCTGGCGATCACCTTCTTCTTCACCACGGTGCTCGCGCTGGCGCTGCATGGCTCGCTGGTGCTGTCGGCGGTCAACCCGGGGAAGGGCGAGGTGGTCAAGACCGCCGAGCACGAGAACACCTTCTTCCGCGACATGATCGGCTATTCGATCGGCACGCTCGGCATCCACCGGCTGGGACTGTTTCTCGCGCTGTCGGCAGCGTTCTGGAGTGCCATCTGCATCATCATCAGCGGGCCGTTCTGGACCCATGGCTGGCCGGAATGGTGGAACTGGTGGCTGAACCTGCCGATCTGGAACCACTGACGAACGACTTGGCCGGCTGACCGAAAAGCGACGCAAGCGGGGGCGAGGATTGGAACATGGCTGAGTATCAGAACATCTTTACCCGCGTGCAGGTGCGCGGTCCGACCTACCAGGGCGTGCCGACGCAGCGGTCGGGCACGTTCGGCCGCGACGGAAAGCCGTTCTTCTCCCACCTGATGGGCAAGTTCGGCGATGCGCAGGTCGGACCGTTCTATCTGGGCGCCACCGGCGTCGCCTCGCTGATCTGCGGCTTCATCGCCATCGAGATCATCGGCCTGAACATGTTGGCCTCGGTGAACTGGAGCCCGATCCAGTTCATCCGCCAGCTGCCCTGGCTGGCGCTGGAGCCGCCGTCGCCCGCCTAGGGCCTGCGCTTCCCGCCGCTCGCACAGGGCGGCTGGTGGCTGATGGCCGGCTTCTTCCTGACCGCGGCGATCCTGCTGTGGTGGGTGCGGGTCTATCGGCTGGCACGCGCGCTCGGGCTGGGCACGCACACCGCCTGGGCCTTCGCCGCGGCGATCTGGCTCTATCTCGTGCTCGGCTTCATCCGCCCGCTGCTGATGGGCGCTTGGGGCGAGGCGGTGCCGTTCGGCATCTTCCCGCATCTGGACTGGACCGCCGCGTTCTCGCTGCGCTACGGCAATCTCTTCTACAACCCCTTCCACATGCTCTCGATCGCCTTCCTCTACGGCTCGACCGCTGCTGTTCGCGATGCATGGCGGCGACCATCCTGGCGGTGACGCCGGTTCGGCGGCGAGCGCGAAATCGAGCAGATCGTCGATCGCGGCACGGCGGCCGAGCGCGCCGCGCTGTTCTGGCGCTGGACGATGGGCTTCAACGCCACGATGGAGTCGATCCATCGCTGGGCCTGGTGGTTCGCGGTGCTGTGCCCGCTGGTCGGCGGCATCGGCATCCTGCTGACCGGCACGGTGGTCGACAACTGGTATCTCTGGGGCGTGAAGCACGGCATCGCACCGTCCTATCCGACCCTCTGGCCGACGGTCGTTGACCCGGCCACTCTGGCAGGAGCACCCAAATGAGCTTCGGTCTGCGGGTTTCCCTTGTTCTGCTCACGTTTCTCGGGCTGATCCTGATCGTCACCACGTTCCAGGCGCCGCCGGTCGATCAGGTGCAGCGCGGCTATCGCGGCACCGCGATGGTGGAGATGCTGCATCCGCCAACGATCAAGGCACAGCTTGCGGCCAACCAGGTCCCGGCGGCGTTTCCGCAACTGCCCGCGGTCGGGCCGAAGGCCGGCACGGTCTACAAGAACGTGCAGGTGCTGAAGGATCTGACGGCCGGTCAGTTCACCCGCCTGATGGCGGCGATCACCACGTGGGTGGCGCCGCAGCAGGGCTGCACCTACTGCCATGAAGCCAACAACTTCGCATCCGACAAGCTCTACACGAAAGTGGTTGCGCGGCGGATGATCCAGATGGTCCAGCACATCAACGCCGACTGGAAGACGCACGTCGCGACCACCGGGGTCACCTGCTACACCTGCCACCGCGGCAACCCGGTGCCGATGAACATCTGGTACAACAATCCCGGTGACGCCCACTTCACCGGCATGGCCGAGACGCAGATGGGCGTGCACGGCGCGGTACCGCTGGCCGGCGATGCCTCCTTGCCCTTCGACCCGCTGACGCCGTTCCTCGAGCAGGATGACAACATCCGCGTCAACGGCACCACCGCCCTGCCGACCGGCAACCGTCAGTCGATCAAGCAGGCGGAGTGGACCTATTCGCTGATGATGTATTTCTCGGGGTCGCTGGGCGTGAACTGCACCTACTGCCACAACACGCGCAGCTTCGCGGACTGGAGCCAGAGCACGCCGCAGCGGGTTACCGCCTGGTATGGCATCCGCATGGTGCGCGACCTGAACGGCGCCTATCTCGGCTCGCTGCACGGCGTCTTTCCGCCCTACCGCCTTGGGCCGACCGGCGACGTGCCGAAGCTGGCCTGCGCCACCTGTCACCAGGGCGTCTACAAGCCGCTGTTCGGGGTCAGCATGCTGAAGGACTACCCCTCGCTGGCAGCACCCGAGGCGTCACAGTAGCGGCGCACTCTCCTCAGCCTACCGTCGCTCGCGCGGCGGGCCTCGCCCCTCTTCCGCGATGCGGGAGAGGGGTTTTTTTGCGTGCCGGTTGCGGCTACTCGGCGGCCTTGCCCAGCGGCCAGTCGGACACCGGGATGCGGGGCAGGTCGAAGCGGTCGGTGGTGCGGGCATACCAACCGCCACCATGCATGCGGCCGATCAGGTCCAGTTTCGGCGTGTCGATGTAGTTCTTCTCGGCGTTCAGCACGCAGTCGTCCCGCACATGGATCGCCAGCACGGTGCCCAGGATCACCGAGCGGTCGTTGCCGACATCGACCGTCACCAGGCGCTTGCACTCGAACGACACTGGACTCTCGGCGATGCGCGGCGGCTTGATGTGCACCGACGGCGCCGTGGTCAGCCCGGCCTCGACCAGCTCGTTCACCTCCCGCCCGAAATCGATGGCGGTGATGTTCATGTGCTTGGCCAGGTCGTTGCTGACCATGTTCACGACGAACTCGCCGGTGCGGCGGATGGCGTTTCCGGTGTCCTTGGCATCGCCCGGTGCGCGGCCGCCGATGCCTATGGCCACCACCGGCGGGTCGCCCGACACCGCGTTGAAGAAGCTGAACGGCGCCGCGTTCAGGGTGCCATCGACATCCTGCGTTGTGATCCAGGCGATCGGCCGCGGCACCACCGTGGACACCAGCACCTTGTAGGCCTCGCGCGCATCCATCTGCGCCACATCGAACAGCATGACAGCCCCCGTCTGAGGAAGCCGGCACCCTGACCCGGGCGCCGCTCGCTTGTCCAGAGACATGCGGCGGCAGGGATCGTAGCCTGCCGCCAGAGACACAGGCGGGGGCGAAGGATGGCCAGCATCGCGGCGATGCCGCTCTACACCCACACCGACCGCGTCGCGCGCGGCTTGGCGGCCCTGGGCATCGGCCCTGCCGACCCGATCCCGCCCGAGGCGCTCCATCAGCTCGACCAGTGGCATTACCACGGCACCGACGCGGTCCGGGCGGCCGCCGACCTGTTCGGGCTCGGGGCGGCCAGTCGGGTGCTCGACATCGGCGCCGGCATCGGCGGGCCGGCGCGCTACCTCGCCCACACCACCGGCTGCCATGTCACCGCGGTCGAGCTGCAGCCCGAACTGGACGCCCTCGGTGCCGATCTGACGCGGCGCGCCGGCCTGGCCGGCCTTGTCACGCATCTCTGCGGCGACGCGCTCACGGTTCCGCTGCCCGACGGCGCCTTCGATGCGGCAGTCAGCTGGCTGGCGGTGCTCCACCTGGCCGACCGGCCGCGTCTGTTCGCCAGGCTGGCCCGCGCCCTGCGGCCCGGCGGCGCGTGCTACCTGGAAGACCTTTGCATGCGGGCACCCTTCGCGCCCGCCGACCTGCGCGACCTGCGGGAGGTCGTGTTCGGCATCACCGTGACGACGATCGAGGACTATGCGGGCGCGTTGCAAGATGCGGGCTTCATCGACATCGTTGCCACCGACCTGACGCCGGACTGGGCGCCATTCGCCGCGGCGCGGCTGACCGCCTGGCGGGCGAACCGCGAAGCCTACGCGCGGGTGCATGGCGAGGGTGCCTATGCCGCGCAGGAGCTGTTCTACGCGGTGATACTTCGACTTTACGAAAGCGGCAGCCTGGGCGGCGTCCGGCTGGTGGCCCGCCTGCCCTGAGCCGATCAATCCGTCGTCGGCTTCTCCGGCTCGGGCTTGTGCGCCGGCGTGGCGTCGCTGGTGGCCGCTGCGGCGGTCGCATGCGGCGCCGGGATCTTCATCATCGCGCCGGTCATCGGGATGAAGAACACGCCCATGTCCCGCCGCGAGTGGATCTTGCCCTCGGCGTCCTTGGTATAGACGTACAGCACCTGGCCGCGCTTGAAGGGCTGGCCGATCGGGATGATCATTCGCCCGCCCGGCTTCATCTGCTTGAACAGGTCGGGCGGCGCGTACTGCGCGGCGCAGGTCACGATGATGATGTCGAAGCCGTCGGTCACCTCTGGCCAGCCGTAATAGCCGTCGCCGACCTTGGTGTGGACGTTGTCGTAGCCGATCGGGGTGAAGATCTTGGCGACCGCATGGCCCAGCGGCTCGATGATCTCGATCGAGTAGGCCGGTCTTGACGATGCGCGACAGCAGCGAGCTCTGGAAGCCGCTGCCGGTGCCGATCTCCAGCGTCGTCTGGCCCGCGGCGGGCTTGGAAATCTGCGTCATGTAGGCCTGACCGAGATAGTCCGACAGCGCCGAGCCGTAGCCGATCGCCCAGGGCTTCGGCACTTCCTCGTACGCATCGCCCGGCGTCGCGCGGTGCTCGGAGTAGATGTAGTGGAAGTATTCGCGCGGCACTGCCTCGAACGCCGCCATCACTGCAGGGTCGGCGCTGCCCAGGCGTTCCTTCAGGTAGGACGCGATCCGCTTCATCGCCGCCGGCTTGCGCGCCTGGATGGCGTCGAACTGCGCGTCGGTCAGGCTGACCGGACGGCCGGATTCGTGCATCGCGGCTTCATAGGCGGCACGCGTCCAGGGGGCGGCCGTCGCCGCCCGGGCATGGCGGAGAACGGCGGGCGCCGCCGCCGCCAGCGCCGCGCCGCCGATCAGTCCGCGGCGTGTGATCGAGCCGATAGGTCCTGCCACTGCAAAATCTTTCGCGCCGTGGGAAACGTCATCGCGGCCAGCACATACAACAGAGTTCCGCCCAAAAGAACCCTGCTGAAGCCGATCTCGCGCGCGGCAAGGTTGGCGAGCGGTGTCGCTACCACCGAGAAGGCGCCGTTCAGTCCCCACGCCCACGGCAGCAGCGCAGGCGATCCGGCCTCGCCTGCGATCACGCCGAGGCCGAGCGGGAAGGGCATGCCCATCGCCACCGACACCGGCGCCACCAGTGCGATCACCAGCACGGCGCGCACCATCCATGGCCATCCCAGGCTCTCCAGCATGGCAAGCTGCAGCCCCAGCGCGACCGCGCCGCCCCAGGCCAGTACCACGGTGGCGGCCAGCACCATGCCGCGGCGCGGCGCCGGGCCCAGCCGGTCGGCGAGCAGGCTGCCCAGGCCGGAAAACACCAGCATCCCGGTCAGCACCAGCGCGAAACCGCTGGTTCGGTCGGCCAAATAGAACGACGCCTTCTCGATCAGGAACAGCTCGATCAAGAGGAAGCCAAGCCCCAGGGCGGGGAAATACACGATTGCGCGAAGCAGCGTCCCCGGGGGCGCGCGGGTGCGGGCGGTCCGGCCACGCAGCCGGCCCGGCGCCAGCACCGGGACCAGCAGGACCAGCACGGCCATCACCACCGCCTGCGCCAGCACCGCCAGGTTGACCAGGGCGCCGATCTCCTGCTGCGGCAGTACCTCCAGCCGCTGCAGCAACGTGCCCAGCTGCGACAGCCGGAGTGCCGCATAGAAGAACGGCCGGTCGAAGGTGACGGGTGTCAGGCGGAACGCGGCCTGCGACTCGGTCTGCCGTCCTTCCAGCACGGCCAGCGCCTCGTCGGCGATGGCGTCGTCCGGTCCGGTGCTTTCGATCTCGCCCTTGGTGAAAGACACCGCCGGAAGGTCGTTGTAGATGCCGGCCCGCGCCGCCTGGGCGTCGATGCCGGGGTAGTAGGAGACATCGAAGGACCGGTCGTCGCACCATTTGCGCAGGGCGGCGATGCGGGCGGCGTCCCAGGGCCGGCGGGCCAGCAGGATGCGCACGTTCCAGGCCGAGCGGTAGATCACGACATGGCGGGCGGGATCGGCGACCCCGGCCTCCAGCAGCCCGGCCCGCGCTGTCGCCAGCATGCGCAGCGCATAGACCGGGAAGTCGCGGATCGAGACCGGGATGGACACCATCCCGTCCGGCGACAGCGCCTTCAGGTACAGCGCCATCGCGCCGGCGCTGAAGCTGCTCACATTGGCCTCGGCTGCGTCCATGAAGTCGGACGACAGGTCGATGACGTCATACGGGCCGCCATTGCGCGCGGCCGCCACCGGGCTTTCCCCCAACAGGCGCACGCGCGGGTCGGGCGGCAGCGGCGGCGATCCGCCCATGCCCTGCCGCAACGCGCTCAACAGGACCGGCTCGGGTTCCAGCGCCTCGACATGTGCCGCGCCCAGCGTCAGGGCCGCGCGGATGCGGAACCCACCCTGCGCGCCCACCAGCAGCACCCTCGGATGCGGCACCAGCACATAGGGCGCGGCATCGAGTGCGGCCGGGGCATAGGCGCTGTCGATGCGCCCGGGCCGCGGCAGGGAGGCGATGCGGTTGCCGTCGCGATACAGCCCAAACGAGGTCGGCGGACCGGGCAGGCCGAGCATCCCGGCATCGTTCGATACATCGGTGTCCACCCGCTCGGTGAAGTCGTCGAGCAGCATGTAGAGGCCGCGTGGCGACAGCACCTCGGCCGTCACGCGGGCGCCCTCGGTGTGCAGCGGCGCGTAGATCGCCTTGAAGTCGTTGAAATGCGCCTGCGGGCCGAGCAGCAACAGCGCCTCGCCGGCCAGCAGCGCGACCATGGCCGCACCGGCGCCGGCGAAGCGCCGCCCCGGGATGCAGACCGCACTGGCCGCCAGCGGCAGCAGGAGGACCGGGACCAGCCGGAACGGCGGCACCGCGAACATCAGCGCCAACACCACCGCCGCGCCGACGCCCGCGCCAGTGAGGTCGAAGCCGTAGACCAGGCCGACGCGGCGCGCGTGCAGCACGAAGCTCAGGCCGACGAACAGGCCGGCAAGGAAGAAGAAGGGCAGCAGTCCGAGGTAGTACAGCGCGATGTTGCCGATCTGCGGCTGCCAGGTCGCGGCGTTCTGCAGTTGCAGCGGGTTGAACGGGTTGATGACGGTGGCGAAGAACCCCAGCGCCGCCGCGACGATCATCGCCGCGGGCAGCGCCGGCATCACCCAGCCGGCCTGCCGCGCAAAAGCGTCGCGTGCCAGCGCCAGCACCACGCCCGACAGCGCGAAGCCGGCCATGACGATGGAGATGACCCAGTAGCCATACTCTGACCACTTGGCGACGGCGAAGTAGCGGGTCAGCGCGATTTCATAGCCGACCGCGGCGAGCGAAACGAGGAACAGCGCCAGCATGGGGTGCTGCCATGGCGCCGCGGCGGTGCGGCTCATCGGCCCGGCCAGACGCGCTGACGCAGGAACCCGTCCATCAGCGCGTCGAAGCGTTGCGCGTCGTCGACGAACAGGGCGTGCCCGGCATCGGCGAACACCGCCGTCTCGCAGTCGGGATGGTGGCGCGCAAGGTTCTCCGCCTGCCCCTCCAGCCAGGGCCGCACGACGTACAGCACCGGCTTGGCGGTGGAATAGATCGCCTCCCGCCAGTAGGTCCGCGGCACGGGGTAGTTGAGCAGCCGCACCGCATCCGGCTCGGGCAGCCGCAGCGCCGCCTCGGTCAGTTGCTGCAGGTAGTCGGGGCTCTGCGGCGTGCGGAACATCGAGCGGACGAAGCGCGCCATGAAGGTGGCGTGCGAAACCGGCGGCGCGCGCCGCCGGTGCGGCGCGGCGGAGGGCGCGGGTTCCTCGCCCACCGAGTTGTCGATCAGCACCAGTCCGGCGAGATGCGCATCGCCATGCGTATGGACATAGGCCAGCGTGTCGAGCACGCCGAGCGACCAGCCCACCACCACCACAGGCTGCGGCCCCAGACGCGCGATCAGCTCTGCGATGTCCTGGCCGCGGCGGATCGGTTCGTAGCCGCCGGGTGCGATCTCCGACCCGCCCTGGCCGCGCGGATCGAAGGCGATGACGTGATAGGTGTGCGAGAACGCCTGGATCTGGGCCGCAAAGATCCAGGCGGGCATCGCCCAGCCCGGCACAAAGACGATGGTGTGCGCGGCGGGTGGTCCGGCCTCCAGGTAGTGCAGCCGCACGCCATCGCTGCTCAGGAAATAACGGCTCTGCACCGTCGGCGCGTCCCGCGGCGGGTCTGCCGGCGGCGTCGCGGCGGCGCCGGTCAGCAGCGCCAGCAGCAGCACGGCAAGTCCGATGCGGCGGACGCCCATCGCGGTCAGCCCACCAGGTCCTGCAGTTCGGCCGGCCGGCGCAGCACGAGGTAGCCTCCGTCGATGTCCACCACGCCGTCGTCGCGCCAGATGCGCAGCTGTTTGTTGACGCTCTCGCGGGAGGAGGCGACCAGCGTGCTGAGGTCGCGCTGCGACAGCTTCATGTCGATCCGCGTGCCGCCCGGCCCGGCGCGGCCGTAATCCTCGGCCAGCTTCAGCAGCAGCCGCGCGAGCCGGGCCGGCAGGTCGAACAGCGCAATCCCTTCCAATGCCAGGCTGGTGCGCCGCAGCCGGTCGCACAGCACCCCCAGCAGCCGCAGATAGAGGTCGTCGTTCTGCCGCAGATACGGCAGGAACTGCTTGCGCTCGACGATCAGCAGCGTGGTCTCCTCGATTGCGGTGGCGTCGGCGCTGCGCGGCTTGCCGTCCAGCAGGGCGATCTCGCCGAAGATCTCGCCCGGGCTGATGACGTTCAGCGTCACCTCCCGACCGTCGGCGGAGACTGCGCTCACCCGCACCCGCCCACCCAGCACCGCCATCATGCTGGAGCCTTCATCGCCCTTCTGAAAGATCGTCGCGCCGCGCGGCCACCGCTTTTCGCTCGCCAGCTTGAGGATTTCGTCCAGCTCGCCTGGCTTCATGGCCTGGAACAGCGGGCTGGCCATCAGTGCGGCCCGCTTCGCTTCCCGCTCCAGCCTGGCCATTGCCGGCTCCCTTCGCTGTCCCGAATCGCGTGCGCCGCCTCTTGCCCGGCCCCGGGGCGGGAGTGTTAGGCAAGACGGGCGCCGAAAGCGAGGGCGCACCTGCATGGACCCGCACCGGCGGCGGCGATAGCGTCATCCTCCGCCTGCGGGGGAGAACGCCATGAACGTCATCAGGAACGCCCAGCGTGCCGGCGAGGACCTGACGCGGCGTCTCGCCGCGCAATCGGCGGCGCTGCGGTCGGACGATCTGACCTCCGACGCGGTCGCGGTCGCGCGGCAATGCGTGCTCGACACGCTCGGCTGCGCCCTGGCCGGCGCGTCCGACCCGCTGAGTGGCATCCTTTTCGCCGAATTGGCCGAGCAGGGCGGTGCAGCACAAGCCAGCATCATCGGGCATGCCGATCGGTTGCCGGCCGCCTCGGCGGCGCTGGTCAACGGTGCGGCCGGCCACGCGCTTGACTTTGACGACGTGAACATGGCGATCCCTGGCCATCCCTCCGTCGCCATTCTGCCGGCGGTGCTCGCGCTGGGACAGGCCCGGGGGGCGAGCGGCGAAGCGGTGCTGACCGCCTTCGTCGCCGGCTATGAGCTGCAATGCCGCATCGGGCGGACCGTCGCACCGGGGCATTACGACGGCATCGGCTTTCACGCCACTGCGACCATCGGCAGCTTCGGCGCGGCGGCCGCCTGCGCGCATCTGCTGGGACTCGACGCCGAGCGTACGGCGATGGCGCTGGGCATCGCCGGCACCCAGGCGGCCGGGCTGAAATCCATGTTCGGCACGATGTGCAAGCCGCTGCACGCCGGGAAGGCCGCCTATCATGGCCTGCTGGCGGCACGGCTCGCGGCGCGCGGCTTCACCAGCCGGCCGGATGTGCTGGAATGCCCGCAGGGCTTTGCACGTACGCACGGCCCCGACTTCGACCCGACGGCGGCGCTGGCCGATCCCGGCCCGGACGGCTATCTGCGCGCCAACCTGTTCAAGTATCATGCCGCCTGTTACCTGACCCATGCGCCGATCGAGGCCGCACGCCGGCTACGGCTTGACCACGATCTGACGCCCGAGCGGATCGAGCGGATCGTGCTGCGCATCGACAACGCCGCCGATAGGATCTGCAACATCGCCAGCCCGGTTACCGGCCTCGAATGCAAGTTCAGCCTGCGCCATACGCTGGCGATGGCGCTCGGCGGGGTCGAGACGGGCGCGCTCGACAGCTATTCCCCGGCGATGGCGGCCGATCCGCGTCTGGCGGCCCTGCGCGACCGGGTGCGCTTCGATTTCCAGTCGGGCTGGCCGCATCCGCGCGCCGAGCTCGACCTGCACCTGACCGACGGAACCGTCCTGACCGCGGCGCACGACGCCGGCGTGCCGGCGCCCGATGTCGCCGAGCAGGGCCGGCGGCTCGATGCCAAGTTCATGGTGCTTGCCGCGCCAGTCCTGGGGGCAACCCAGGCCGGCGACCTGCGCGCCCTCGTCGCCCGTCTCGAGACGTTGCCCGAGATCGACACGCTGATGGCGCTGTGTTCGCCCGCCTCAGCGCGTGGCTGATGCGGCCTCAGTGGATGTTCAGATAGGCTCCTGGCGCACGATAGCGGGGCGGGGCGATGATGTCGGCCGAGGCGACGCGGACGGAATGCACCTTGCCGTCCAGTTCGCGATGCCAGAAATCGAGGAACTTGCGCAGCACCGGGTAGCGAGGGGCCACGTCGAGGTCCTGCCAGACATAGGTCTGCAGGATCTCGGGGTGGTCGGGCAGGCGGTACAGGATCTCGGCGGTGGTCAGGCGGTAGTCGTTCAGCTGAAGAGCCAGGCTCATGCGTCGTGCGCTCCGTTCCAAAATTCCGCAACGGTCGTGCTGGTTCGGCGTGTTCCCCATCCAAGGCGGTCCCGGACCCGGCATCTCGCGCGCCGGAGTCCGTGACATCAAACCAGCATGGCACGACCACGGTTCCCGCATGCAAGAAAAAACGTCGCGAAATCAATGTCTTGTCACTCTCTCACAGAGAGTGCTGCCAGCCGCTTGACAGATATTCGCCGAGCGCCTAGATCGCTGGCACTCCCGCTAGGGGAGTGCTAACAGCGCCGGCGGAGGCGGCCCTCCGTCACCCGGCGTGGTTGGCCAGCAATCACACAGCGACCAACAAACATCTGGAGCGAACCGCATGAAGTTCCGTCCCCTGCACGACCGGGTCGTGGTCCGGCGGCTGAACGCCGAGGAGAAGACCTCGGGCGGCATCATCATCCCCGACACCGCCAAGGAAAAGCCGATGGAGGGCGAGGTCATCGCCGCCGGCCCCGGCGCGCGCAACGAGGCAGGGCAGATCGTCGCGCTCGACGTGAAGGCCGGCGACCGCATCCTGTTCGGCAAGTGGTCGGGCACCGAGGTCAAGCTCGACGGCGAGGAGCTGCTGATCATGAAGGAGAGCGACATCATGGGCATCATCGAGGGCACGCCGTCGGCCAAGAAGAAGGCCGCCTGAGCCACCCGATCCGCTACAAGTAACAAAGGAAGATACACATGGCTGCCAAAGACGTTCGATTTCGGCGGCGATGCCCGCGCCGCGCATGCTGCGCGGCGTCGACATCCTGGCCGACGCGGTGAAGGTCACGCTGGGCCCCAAGGGCCGCAACGTGGTGCTCGACAAGAGCTTCGGCGCGCCGCGGATCACCAAGGACGGCGTGACCGTCGCCAAGGAGATCGAGCTCGCCGACAAGTTCGAGAACATGGGCGCGCAGATGGTGCGCGAAGTGGCCACGAAGACCAACGACATCGCCGGTGACGGCACCACCACCGCGACCGTGCTGGCCCAGGCGATCGTGCGCGAGGGCGCCAAGGCGGTGGCCGCCGGCATGAACCCGATGGACCTCAAGCGCGGCATCGACAAGGCGGTGACCGCCGTCGTCGAGGAACTGAAGAAGCACTCCAAGAAGATCACCACCCCGGCGCGAGACCGCCCAGGTCGGCACCATCTCCGCCAACGGCGAGGCCGAGATCGGCAAGATGATCTCCGAAGCGATGCAGAAGGTCGGCAACGAGGGCGTCATCACCGTCGAGGAAGCCAAGGGCATCCAGACCGAGCTCGACGTCGTCGAGGGCATGCAGTTCGACCGCGGCTATGTCTCGCCCGTACTTCATCACCAACGCCGAGAAGATGATCGCCGAGCTGGATCAGCCCTACATCCTGATCCACGAGAAGAAGCTGTCCGGCCTGCAGCCGATGCTGCCGCTGCTGGAGAGCGTCGTGCAGTCCGGCCGTCCGCTGCTGATCATCGCCGAGGACGTCGAGGGCGAGGCGCTGGCCACCCTGGTGGTGAACAAGCTGCGCGGCGGCCTGAAGGTCGCGGCGGTGAAGGCGCCGGGCTTCGGCGATCGCCGCAAGGCGATGCTGGAGGATATCGCGATCCTGACCGGCGGCCAGGTGATCAGCGAAGACCTCGGCATCAAGCTCGAGACCGTGACGCTCGCCATGCTCGGCAAGGCCAAGAAGGTGCTGATCGAGAAGGAGAACACCACGATCGTCGAGGGCGCCGGCAAGAAGGCCGACATCAAGGGCCGCTGCAACCAGATCCGCGCGCAGGTCGAGGAGACCACCTCGCGACTACGACCGCGAGAAGCTGCAGGAGCGGCTGGCGAAGCTGGCCGGCGGCGTCGCGGTGATCCGCGTCGGCGGCGCGACCGAGGTCGAGGTGAAGGAGCGCAAGGATCGCGTCGACGACGCGCTGCATGCGACCCGCGCGGCGGTCGAGGAAGGCATCGTGCCGGGCGGCGGCGTGGCGCTGGCGCGTGCCTCGCTGATCCTCGGCCAAGCTGAAGGCCGACAACGACGACCAGCGCTTCGGCATCGAGATCGTCCGCAAGGCGGTGCAGACGCCGCTGCGCCAGATCGCCGAGAACGCCGGCGAGGATGGCGCGGTGATCGCCGGCAAGGTGCTGGACAAGGACGAGTACAACTGGGGCTTCGACGCGCAGACCGGCGAGTTCAAGGACCTGGTGAAGGCCGGCATCATCGACCCGACCAAGGTGGTGCGCACCGCGCTGCAGGACGCGGCCTCGGTCGCCGGCCTGCTGGTGACCACCGAGGCGATGGTCGCCGAGCGGCCGGAGAAGAAGCCCCCCATGGGCGGCCCTCCGGGCGGCGGCATGGGCGGCATGGGCGACATGGACTTCTGATCGTCCAACAATCCCGTCCGGCTATACGGGACAAGACGAAACGGGGGCGGGCCGAGAGGCTCGCCCCTTTTTTCGACCTCCCGCCGTTTTTTACGCAAATTTAAGGTGCGCGGGCGCTTTCCGCTATGGATCAGACTGTGGACAGCGACTATGGGTATGGGTTGCTTCCGCGCGATTTCCTGTAACTGTCATTGACAGAGACGGGTATTTCTGTGCCATGTTTGCAACGCAATCGCATTTTGGCTTGCCTTGCTGCGCCTCCGTCTGTCGGGTGCTAACAAGTCGTCCAAAGGCCCGGTTGTCTACAGCGCCGCGCATCCTGCCCGGCGCACCGACGGAGAAGACGCAGTTATGGCTATCGGTACGGTCAAGTGGTTCAATACGACCAAGGGGTTTGGCTTCATCATGCCGCAAGATGGCGGCAAGGACGTGTTCGTCCACATCACCGCGGTGCAGGCGGCCGGCCTGCGCGGCCTGAATGAAGGCCAGAAGGTGAGCTACGAAGTCGCGATGGAGCGCGGCAAGGCAGCAGCCACGAATCTCAGGCTCGCCTGACCGGCCTTCGCCAGCGTGCCGACCAGGGATCGTCCTCGCGACCGTTGCAGCCAGTCTGCTCCGGGCATGGATCGGCGCCTTTCGCGCAGCATCACCCGGTCGCCCGGATGCCTCGCATCCCGCGCGCCGATGTGCTGCCGCCCCATTTCTTCAACGATTTTCCCGCAAACGACCGCGCGCCACTGTGGCGCGTCTGGACAGGAGTGACGTCAATGGCAGTTGGAACCGTCAAGTGGTTCAATGCGACCAAGGGTTTTGGCTTCATCATGCCGCAGGACGGCGGCAAGGATGTGTTCGTGCACATCACCGCCGTTCAGGCGGCAGGCCTCAATGGCCTGAATGACGGCCAGAAGGTCAGCTACGAGGTCGCCATGGAGCGCGGCAAGGCCGCCGCCACCAATCTCAAGCTCGCCTGATCGCCTGCGCCCGGGCCGCAACGCCCGGGCGCCGGTCGCCTTCGGTAGTGTGCCGTCACGCGCAGGCCTGACACGGGCAACCCGTGCTGTTCGGCGTGCGCGGCTGCTCCGGCGCCGGCCCTGATCGTCATGTAATGGCTCACCATACCCCGCTGATCGCGCTTCTGGCCATCGGCCTGGGGTTCGCGCTGGTGTTCGGCTTCATCGCCTCGAAGCTGCGGCTGCCGCCGCTGGTCGGCTACCTCGTCGCCGGCATCCTCTGCGGCCCCGCCACCCCCGGTTTCGTCGGCGACCAGCCGATCGCGCATGAACTCGCCGAGATCGGCGTGATCCTGCTGATGTTCGGCGTCGGCATGCACTTCTCCCTGCGCGACCTGCTCGCGGTGCGCGGCGTCGCCCTGCCGGGCGCGCTGATCCAGACCATCGGCGTGACCGCTATCGGTATCGTGCTGGCGCACTACTGGGGCTGGGGCATCGGCGCCGGCCTGGTGCTCGGCCTGGCGATGGCGGTCGCCAGCACCGTCGTTCTGCTGCGCGCGCTGGAAGACAGTGGCGGCCTTGCGACGCGGGGTGCGCGCATCGTCGTCGGCTGGCTGGTCGTCGAAGACCTGCTGACCGTCATCGTCCTGGTGGTGCTGCCATCCGTCGCCGGCCTGCTCGGCGGCCATGCCGCGGCGCCGGACGGCCAGCTGCTGCGCAGCATCGCGATGACGCTGGCCAAGGTCGGGGCCTTCGTTGCCTTCATGCTGGTGATCGGCGCGCGCGTGCTGCCCTGGGTGCTGAACCAGGTGGTCCGCACCGGCTCGCGCGAGCTGTTCACCCTGGCGGTCGTCGCGATCGCGCTCGGCGTCGGCTACGGCTCGGCCGAGCTGCTCGGCCTGTCGCTCGCCCTCGGCGCCTTCTTCGCCGGCGTGGTGGTCAACGGTTCGGACCACAGCCACCGCGCCGCCCTGGATACCCAGCCGCTGCAGGACGCCTTTGCCGTGCTGTTCTTCGTCTCGGTCGGCATGCTGTTCGACCCGGCAATCCTGCTCACCGACCCGCTGGAGGTCCTCGGCGTGCTAGCGGTGATCGTGGTCGCCAAGCCGCTGATCGCCTACGGGATCATGCGCGCGCTGCGCCAGCCGGAGCCTGCCTCGCGGCAGGTTGCGGCCGGGCTGGGCCAGGCCGGCGAATTCTCGTTCATCCTGGTCGCGCTCGGCGTTGAGCTGCATCTGCTGACGCGGGAGGGGCAGAATCTCGTGCTTGCGGCCTCGCTGCTGGCGATCACGCTCAATCCGTTCCTGCATCGGCTGCTGCTGCGCGGGCAGCCCGTGGCCGCGCTGCCGTGATCGGCGTTGCCTCATGGAACTTGCGAAAATCGATCGCGGCCTCGCCGTCCTCGGTGTAGCCGAAGATGTCGGCGAAGCGATGGTTCCACAGCAGGTCTTCGTGGCTGTAGGAATAGCGGGCGTGGATGGTCTGGGCCACCGTCGCGTCGAGTCCGGTGACCAGTACCGACGAACTCCACTTCCGCCGCGGCGAGGTCGCTGGCCGTCATGCCGAAGATCGGGCTGTCCTCGTCCAGCGGATGCATCACCTGAAAGGTCATGGCGAAGATCGGCGTGCGGCTGCGCAGCAGCTTCATCTCGTAGAAGCGCCGCATCGTGCCGCCTTCCAGCAGCGGCTCGGTGCGCAGCACCGACAGCGAGACCTCGGCCTGCAGGATCTGGTTCTTGCGTTCGTTCGCCATCCTGAACATCAGCACCGGCGCGCCGTTGTAGGCGCCGATCAGCGCCTTGCTGCTGAACAGGACGCGTGCAGTTGGGCGGGAGAAGCGGGCGAACATCATCCCCGTGGTCAGCGCCAGCAGCAGCATGGCGAAAACCGTCTGAACGGTGACCAGCAGGTTGGCGTAGACGGTGTTGGGCGTCAGCTTGCCGTAGCCGATGGTCGCCATCGTCTGCACGCTGAAGAAGAAGGCGTCACCGAAATCGCCCGGCTTCGCCTGGTCGATCGACCCCGGCTGCAGCAGATAGAGGCCGGCGAACAGCAGGTTGGCACCGAGATAGACGGCGACCGAGATCGCCAGGAATTTGCCCCACGTGATGGTGTTCATCGCGTGGTACAGGTCGTGCCACCAGCCGGTTTCGAGGCCGATCCGCCGCAGCTCCTCCGAGCGTCCGCGCGGCACCATGCGCAGCCGCCGGCGGTTGGCGGGTGTCTCCGTCCGCAGCGGCGGCAGCGGACTGGCGGCGCGGTGGCGCTGCCCTGCGGCCATCAGCCGGTGCGCTGGCGCACGCGGACGCCGCGCTCGATCGCCGCGGCGACCAGCGGATCGAGATCCAGCTCGCCGACCAGGAACTGCAGCATCCTGAGCGAATCCTGGCCGACCGTCTGGTCGGAGGCGAGCACCTCGCAGGCGAGCGCATAGGCGGTTTCGCGCAGCCGCGGCGGCAGGGCGGCCCGGATCAGGCCGGCGGCGTGGCTCAGCCCGTCGGTCTCGTCGAGCAGACGCACCGCGGCGTCGGTGGCGACCTCCAGGCGCTGGGCGGAGAAATCGCGGAAGATCGGCAGCGTCTGCACCAGCGCGGTCATGGTTCCGACCTCACGGTCGCTGACGCCGCCATCGGCGGCGGCGACCAGCACCATGGTGCAGACCAGCGCTTCCTGCGGGTCCAATCCGGGGCGGGCGAGCATCGGGGGTTCTCCAGCGGTCATGATGCGCCGAGCCTGCGGGAGACGCCGGCCTCGATCAAGCTCGCCGTTCGGGGGGCCATGCGAACGGCTCGGCGGTGCTCCTCGATCGGATCACCCTCGAAATCCGGCCCTTAGGCTCCCGCCTCCCCGAGAAACGCCGCCGTCTCCGCCACCGCCTCCGCAAGCCCCACCCGCCGCACCGCCACGCCGGACGGGAACGCGGACAGCAGGCGGCTCGGCGTGCGGCGGTCCAGCAGCACGAACACGCCGCGGTCGCCCGCCCGGCGGATCAGCCGGCCGAACGCCTGGCGCAGCCGCAGCCGGGCGATCCGGTCGTCGTAGGCTTTCGGATCGCCGCCGGACAGATGGATGCGCCGCTCGCGGTGCAGGATGTCGGGCCGCGGCCAGGGCACCCTCTCGAACACCACCAGCCGCAGCGCGCGGCCGGGCACGTCCACGCCGTCGCGCATCGCGTCGGTGCCCAGCAGGCAGCTTTCTTCCTCGGTGCGGAACACGTCGACCAGCGTCGCGTTGTCCATCGCATCGACGTGCTGCGCGAACAGCGGGATGCCCGCCGCCTCCAGCGCCGGGGCGATCCGCGCATGCACCGCCTGCAGCCGGCGGATCGCGGTGAACAGGCCGAGCGCCGCCGCCGCCGGAAGCGAGGAACAGCGCGCGATAGGCGGCCGCCAGCGGCGCCGAGTCGCCGGCAGCGACGTCGGTCACGACGAAGGCGCGGGTCTGCGCGGCATAGTCGAACGGGCTCGCCACCGCGGCGCGGATCGCCGGCGACGGCAGATGCGGCGCGCCGACCCGCGCCTCGGCCGCCACCCAGGCGGCTTCCGGATCGCCGCCGCCGGCGTCGCGCAGCGTGGCCGAGGTCACCAGCAGCCCGTGCGCCGGTGCCGCCAGGCTGGTCGCGAACGGCACGGTGGGGTCGAGCCAATGCCGGTGCAGCCCGACGTCGCGGTCGCCCGCCGTCCCGCCGGTCCAGCCGCAGGAACATGCACATGCTGCGGCCGCGTGCCCGGCTCGGGCGGCGGGCGCGGCGGCGGCGCGCAGCATCGCCTGCCAGGCCGTCAGCGGGTCGATCGCGCGGCGGCCCAGCGATGCGGCAGGCGCCTCGATGCGGTTGCGGGTGGCGGCGTCCATCTCCTCCGCCTCGTCGTCCAGCCGCGCGGCCAGCCGGCTGCGCAGCGTGCGTCAGCGGCTCGGCGATGCGCGCCAGCGCGCGGGCGAGAGCCGGCGCCGCCTCCGGCAGCTTCGGCCAGCGCGGGAACAGGTCGGTCTCATGCGCCCCGCGCGCGACCTCGCCGTCGCCCTCCAGCCGCGCCAGCACCTGCCGGCGGAGCAGCCGCAGGAACGCCTCGGTCGGGTTGGGCCGCCCGGTCTCGACGCCGGCAAGCTCGGGCGTCGTCTCGCCGAGCCGCATCGCCCAGCCCGGCGCGGGCAGCGCGCGGGCCGCCTGCAGCGCTGCCTCCAGCGGCGTTTCCAGCGCCGGGCGGCCGACCACCAGTTCCTCGATCCGCCGGCGCAGCCCGCGCGCGCGCGACCGTCCGCCCTCGGCGCCGAGCAGCCAGCGCCGCAGCTCGGCCGTCTCGACGCCCGACAGTGCGGCCGAGAACGCGCCGTCCGCGGCGTCGAACACGTGGTGGCCCTCGTCGAACACGTAGCGGGTCGGCACCGATGGCATCGTCCAGCCCGCCCCAGGCCGCCTGCGCCATCACCAGCGCGTGGTTGGCCGACGACGAGCTCGGCGGTGCGGGCGCGGCGGATCGTGTGCTCGACGAAGCAGCGCTGCCAATGCGGGCAGGCGGCGTGGATGCACTCGCCGCGCCGGTCGGCCAGGCCCGAGCAGCAGGCCGGCGCCGAACAGCTCGGCGAACCAGCCCGGCAGGTCGCCGCCCTGGATGTCGCCGTCGGCGGTCGCCAGCGCCCAGCGCGCGATCAGCGCCAGCGGCATCAGCTGCGGCTGCGCAAGCCCGCCGGCCGGCGACACCGCGTCCTCCAGGTTCAGCAGGCACAGGTAGTTCTCGCGCCCCTTGCGCACCACCACGCGGCGGCGCCGCTCGGCCGGGTCGGGGAACAGCCGCGCCAGTTCGGCGTCGATCTGGCGCTGCAGGTGCCGGGTGAAGGTGCTGATCCAGACCGTGCCGTTGTTGCGTCTCCGCCCAGAGGCTGGCCGGCGCGATGTAGCCCAGCGTCTTGCCGGTGCCGGTGCCGGCCTCGGCCAGCACCAGATGCGGATCGCCGCGCTGGCTCGCGCGGGGCGAAGGCGGCGGCGGCGGCGCCGGCATAATCGGCCTGGCCGGGCCGCTGCTCGGCCGCCGGGCCCAGCATCGCGGCGAGCCGCGCGGCGCGCCTGCGCCTCGGTGCACCGGATGCGATGCCGGCGGCGGGCAGGCGGCGCGGTCTCCTCCCATTCCGGCAGCCGTCTGCCACACCTGCAGCGGCTCGATCGAGGCGGCCGCGTCCGGCGCTGCCCAGCGCCGCCAGCACCGACGGCGCCCAGCCCCAGCCGGCCTGGCCCATGCCGCGCCGCCAGCGCCGCCGCGTCGCGGTTCGCCGCGGTGTCCCGCCCCGCCGCCAGCCGCCGCAGCAGCGCCGCCGCGATGTCGGGCAGCGCCGCGGCCGCGTCCTCCAGCCCGCGCGACGGCGGATCGAGGTCCAGCGCCAGCGCCAGCCCGCGCGGCGTCGGCGCCGCACGGCGTGCCGGCAGCACGAAGGCGAACAGCTCCAGCAGATCGAAGGCCGGCATCGCCGCGCAGCCCCAGCCGGCGCAGCGTGGCCGGCGCATGCACCAGCAGCGGCGGCGCCAGCCGCGCAGCGATCGCGGCCGCCTGCTCCGCCGTCCCGGTCACGCAGTTCGCCGTCGGCGTCAAGCAGGATCGCGGCCCGTGCCGCGCACCGGCGACGACGGCCGGCGCCTCGGGCAGCACGATCGCGTGGGATTGTCATGGACGGACTATAAGGCGAGCGACCGATTGACCAAGCATGGCGGCGTTCCTAGCTTCGCGCGAATGTCCGCAACACTTCGACACGGATGCGTCCGACGCGTCCTCCGCGCACAATCGCCCACGGTGCCGAAGGCCTGGCCGTTCGAGGAAGCCGCCAAGGTCGCGCGCGCGCCTCGCCGCGGCCGGGCGGGACCACGCCCTGTTCGAGACCGGCTACGGCCCGTCCGGCCTGCCGCATATCGGCACCTTCGGCGAGGTCGCGCGCACCACCTGGGTGCGCCACGCCTTCACCGAGCTGACCGGCCTGCCGCTCCCGCCTGCTCGCGTTCAGCGACGACATGGACGGGCTGCGCAAGGTGCCGGACAACGTGCCGAACCGCGACATGCTGGCGCGGCTTCCTCGGCAAGCCGCTGACCCGCATTCCCGACCCGTTCGGCACGCATGACAGTTTCGGCGCGCACAACAACGCCCGGCTGCGCGCCTTCCTCGACGGTTTCGGCTTCGACTACGAATTCGCCTCGTCGACCGACTACTACGCCGCCGGCCGGTTCGATGCGGCGCTGCTGCGCGTGCTGGAATGCCACGACGAGGTGATGGCGGTCATCCTGCCGACGCTCGGCCCGGACCGCCGCGCCACCTACTCGCCCATCCTGCCGATCCATCCGCGCACCGGCATCGTCATGCAGGTGCCGATGGAACGGCTCGACCCCGCCGCCGGCACCGTCGTCTGGCGCGACCCCGAGACCGCCGAGGCGTTCGAGACGCCGGTCACCGGCGGCGCGTGCAAGCTGCAATGGAAGGCCGACTGGGCGATGCGCTGGCACGCGCTCGGCGTCGATTACGAGATGTCGGGCAAGGACCTGATCGACAGCGTGCGCCTGTCCGGCCGCATCTGCCGCATCCTGGGCAGCGCGCCGCCGGAAGGCTTCACCTACGAACTGTTCCTCGACGAGCACGGCCAGAAGATCAGCAAGTCCAAGGGCAACGGCCTGTCGGTGGAGGAATGGCTGCGCTACGCCCCGCCGGAAAGCCTCGCCCAGTTCATGTATCAACGCGCCGCAGCGCGCCAAGCGGCTGTATTTCGACGTGATCCCGCGCGCGGTCGACGAATACCTCGCCAATGCCGCGAAACTGCACGGCCAGCCGGAGGATGAGCGCCGCACCAATCCGGCCTGGCACATCCATGGCCGGCCGGCTGCCCAACGATGCGGCCAGCCCGGTTTCGTTCGCCATGCTGCTCAATCTCGCCAGCGTGGTGAACGCCGAGACGCCGGAAATCCTGTGGGGCTTCATCCGCCGCTACGCTCCCAGGCGCGTCGCCCGAGACGATGCCCTTCCTCGACAAGCTGGTCGGCCACGCCATCGCCTACTACCAGCGACATCGTCCGCCCGGCGAAGACGCTACCGCGCTGCCGACCGAGGCGGAGCGCGCCGCGCTGGCCGACCTGGCCGAGACCCTGCGCGGCATGGCGCCGACGGCGCGACGCCGAGGCCATGCAGACACGCGTCTTCGAGGTCGGCAAGCGCCACGACTTCCCCGAACTGCGGGCCTGGTTCGCCTGCCTCTATCAGGTGCTGCTCGGCCAGCAGGAGGGGCCGCGCTTCGGCGGCTTCATCGCGCTCTACGGCGTGGCGGAGACGGTGGCGCTGATCGAGGCCGCCCTGCTGCGCCAGCCCGAGCCGGCCTGAAGGTCCGCGCGCGGTGCCGCCGCAGGCTGAACCGGCTTCTGCGCCACGCGCCCGCGCTGCTCGGCGTCGTCCTGCTGGTTGGCGCGATCTACGTGGTGCAGCGCGAATTCCGCCACCTGAAGCTCGAGGACATCGCGGTCGCGCTGCAGGCGATCCCGCGCCGCGCGCTGCTGATCGCCGCCTGCTGGACCGTCCTGTCCTATGGCGTGCTGACCTTCTACGACCGGCTGGGCACGATCTATGCCGGCCACAAGGTCACCTATCGCCGCGTCGCATTCGCCTCGTTCTGCGCCTATGCGCTGTCGCACAATCTCGGCTTTGCCGCGGTGTCTGGGGCTGCGGTGCGCTACCGGCTCTATGCGCACTGGGGGCTGACGCCGCTGCAGATCGCCAAGGTGGTCGCGTTCTGCAGCCTGACCTTCGGCCTCGGCGGCATGGTGCTGGGCGGTGCGATCCTGTTCCTCGAACCCGGCTCCATCCCGTTCTTCGGCGCGGCGCTGCCGCACTGGATGCTGTATGCGGTCGGCCTGCTGCTATGGGGCGTCGTGGCCGCCTACGTCACCCTGTCGCGCGTCGTCGGCACGGTGCGCATGTTCGGCCACGAAGTGCAGCTGCCGGGCTGGCGCATGGCGATCCTGCAGGTGATGCTGGCCACCGTCGACGTCGCCATCACCGCCTCGATCTTCTACACCCTGCTGCCGCATGCGCCGGGTCTGACCTGGCTGATCTTCCTTGGCGTCTACGTCGCCTCCTACACCGCCGGGCTTGCCGCCAATCTGCCGGGCGGCATCGGCGTGTTCGATACCGCGATGCTGCTGGGCCTGTCGCCCTATCTCGACGCGCCGGTGGTCGTCGGCGCGATCGTCGTGTTCCGGCTTTACTACTACGTCATCCCGCTGTTCCTGGCGGGCGGCCTGTTCGCCGGCAACGAATTGCTGGTGCGCGGCTCCGCCGTGCTGGGCAAGGTGCGCGGCCCCACCCGGCGCGATGCCCTGGCGCGCTGGCGCGAGCCGGATTTCGCCGTTGCCGCCGCAACCGGGGTGGTGGCGCTGTGCGGCGCACTGCTGCTCGCCCTCGGCGTGATCGCGCCCGCAGCCGGACCTGACCTGGATCGACCCCGACTTCGCCGATCTCGCTTCGCAGGCCAGCCAGTTCGTGCCCTCGCTGATCGGCGCCGGCCTCATCGTGCTGGCGATTGGCCTGTCACAGCGTGTCAACCTCGCCTGGGGTGCGACGATCGTTCTGCTGATCGCCGGCGCGGCGTTCAGCGCGGCGCAAGGGGAGCGGCTGTGGATCGTCGCCGTGCTGGTGCTGGCGGTGTTCCTGCTGGCACCGTTCCGGGCGTGTTTCTACCGCCATGCGCGACTGTTCAGCGGACCGCTGCAGCTTTCCACTGCAATGCCGCTGTTCGGCCTGATCGCCTGCATCCTCGCCCTCGCGGCCTTTGAGCGGCATGTCCGCTACATGTCCGACAATTCGTGGTGGGAGATCGTGCTGTCGCGCAACGTGCCGAATTCGCTGCGCGCCACCGTCGCCCTGACCGTCGCCCTGGCCCTGCTGGCGATCTGGCGGCTGATCCGCCCGGGGCAGGTGCAATGGCTGCCCTGGGACGCCGAGGCCCGGCGGCGGATGCTGGTGATGGGCGCGGTGCCGACCGAGCCCGCCGACGGCGTGGTGATGGGGGAAGCCGAGCGCGCCGGCATCGTGTTTCGCCGCTGCGGCCGGGTGCTGCTCGGCCTTGGCGATCCGGCTGGTGAGAAGGCCGACCGGGTTTCCGCCATTTGGCGGCTGCGCGATCTGGCGCAGCAGGAAGGGCTCGATCCGGCGATCTGGTGCGCCGGCCCCAGCCTGCTGAAGGTTTACGGCGATCTCGGGCTGACCGCGCTGCCGCTCGGCAAGGACGGGCTGCCGCTGCCCGAAGCGGCGGACGTGGCGCCGCCATCCTGCCAGTATTTGGTCTGCGTCGCCGAGCGCGACCTGAACACGCTCCTGCCCCTGCTGCCCGGCCTTGCGGCCGGGAGGGATGGCGCTCCCGCCGCCGTCGCCGCGGCCGAATAGCCGGGCCTGTCCGGACCGAGCCGAACCGGCGGATCACATTCCATCCAGCGGCATGGAAGCCATGCCGCTCTGTGGCGTATCACAACTTGACCTTGCGAAATCCGGCGGCTATCGCCGGGCACTCGGAACGGATTACCTCGCGCCGCATTCCCCCCATGCCCCGCTGCCCGCTGCTACCCTCCATCCAGGGACCAACCCGAATGAACATGAAACTGATCGGTGCGCTTATGGCCATCGCCCTGCTGGCGGGTTGCGCCAGCACCAACACCGGCAGCACGGCCGGCACCGGCGGTGCGGCCGTCAGTTCCGGTCCCGTCCCTGGCAGCCAGGAGGACCTGGTTGCGAATGTCGGCGACCGCGTGTTCTTCGCCTTCAACTCATCGAAGCTGAGCAGCGACGCCCAGGGCACGCTCGATCGTCAGGCCGCGTGGCTTGCCAAGTATCCCGCGGTCAGCGTGCAGATCGCCGGCAACACCGACGATCGCGGCACCGAGGAATACAACCTCGCGCTGGGCCAGCGCCGCGCCAATGCGGCGCGCGATTTCCTGGTTGCCAAAGGGGTGTCCACCTCGCGCATCTCCACCATCAGCTATGGCAAGGACCGCCCGACGGCGCTCGGCGACAACGAGGAAGCCTGGGCACAGAACCGCAACGCCATCACCTCGGTTAAGTAACGCCGAGGCGCCGATGATGCGGGCCGGCAGGGTCGTCTCTGCCGGCCCTTTCTTTTTGGCCGCCTTTTACGCGGTGGCGCTGCTGTGATCCGCGACGCGTTTCTGGGCGGGGCGGATCGTGATACCAGTCCGCGCCGGAGGCGCTCGCCGCACCGGCTGCGTCCCGGTCGGTGCCGCCGGCGATGCGCGATGTCGGGAGACACTGCACCATGAGGCTACGCCCACTTCTGTTCATGGCACCGCTCGGACTGCTGCTTGCCTCCGGCCTGCCCGCGCGGGCGCAGATCGACAGCCGCGAGGGGATCGCGTTGCAGAACCAGATCCTGGAGCTGCGGCATGACCTGCAGGTGATGCAGGCGCAGATCGCCAGCGGGGGCGGTGCGCCGGTGGTGCAGAGTGCGCCCGTGGTCAGCGGCAGCAGCAGCGATCTGGTGGCCCAGCTGCTCTCTCGCGTCGAGGCGCTGGAGGACCAGGTGCGGGTGCTGCGCGGCCGGGTGGACGAGCTCGCCAACCAGCAGCAGACGCAAAGTGCCGATCTGTCCAAGCAGATCAGCGATCTCGGCTTCCGTGTGCAGACGCTGGAGGGTGGGCGCGGTCTCGGTGGTCCCTCCGCCATGGCGGCTCCGTCGCTGGGCGCGGCGGGCGGTGTTCCCCCGCTGGCTCCTGCCGCGGGCATTCCGTCCGCAACCCAGGTGACCATGCGCCGCACCCCCGAGCTGGCAATCCAGGAAGGCAACGCAGCCCTGGCCCGGCGCGACTACACCGGAGCCGAGGCGGCGGCGCGGGAGGTGCTGAACAACAACCGGACATCGCCGCGCGCCTATGATGCGCAATACCTGCTTGGCGAGGCGCTATCGGGCAAGCACGACTACTCGCAGGCGGCGCTGGCCTATGACGACGCGTTCCGTGCCGCGCCGAAGGGCATGCACGCACAGGATTCGCTCCTCGGGCTGGCCAACTCGCTGACTGCGATCAACGAGAAGCGCGCCGCCTGCGACACGTTGAACCAGTATCGCGCCCAGTTTCCCAACCCGCGCCCCGACCTCGTGGCCCCGATCGCCAGCGCGCGCCAGCGTGCCGGCTGCGGGAAGTGACCTGCACCTAGCCGGCCCCGACCTGTCCGGCGGGTCCGGCGCGTCGCTGTTCGCCGACCAGATGGCGCGTCTGGGGCCGTTCGAGCCGGCGCCCCGGCTTGCCGTTGCCGTCTCCGGTGGCGCCGACAGCCTGGCACTGGCGTTGCTCGCGAATACCTGGGTGCGCGTCCGCGGCGGTACGCTGCTCGGCTTGGTTGTCGATCACGGTCTGCGCGTCGAGTTCGGCGGCCGAGGCACGTCTCGCCGTCGCTCGGCTTGCCGGTTGCGGCATCCCGGCACGGCTGCTGACCGTGACCGACCTTCGCCCCGGCACCGCGCTCGCCGCGCGCGCCCGCGCCGCGCGCTACGCCGCGCTGGGTGCCGCGTGTGCCGAGGCCGGCATCCTGCATCTTCTGGTGGCCCACCACGCCGCCGACCAGGCCGAGACGGTGCTGATGCGCGAACGGGCCGGCAGCGGCCCGGACGGGCTTGCCGGCATGGCGGCGCTGGTCGCGTTGCCGGCGCTGCGGCTGCTGCGCCCGCTGCTGGGGGTGCCGCCCGGCTCGCTGCGCGCGCTGCTGCGGACCACCGGGCTGGGCTGGGTTGAGGATCCCTCGAATGCCAACCTGGCCGCGACGCGGCCGCGCCTGCGCGCCCTGCTTGGCGACCCCGCCGGCACGGGACCGGTCACGCGCGACCTGGTTGCCCGCGCGGATCGGCACGCGGCCGCCCGCGCGGTGCGGGAGGCGCAGGTTGCCGCATGTCTGGCCGAGCGCGTGCGGCTGTATCCGCAGGGCTTCGCCGTGCTGTCGCCGGGCATGCTGCCCGCACCCGCCCTGGCGGCGCTGCTGCGCACCATCGCCGGCGCCGCCTTTCCGCCTTCCCCGGCGGCGGTCGCGGCACTCGCTGCCGCGCCCCGGCCGGCAACCCTGGGCGGCGTGCGGCTGCTGCCGGCCGGCCGGCTCGGGCCGGGCCTCTTGGTGGTGCGGGAAGCCGCCGCGATGGCTGGCCCGGTGGCGGCTCGACCGGGCGCTGTCTGGGATGGCCGCTTCCGCCTTGCCGCCGATACCGATCTGGCCGAGGGAACCCTGGTCGGCGCCTTGGGCGCCGTCGATGCGCCGTCGTTGCGCGCCCGTTCGTGGCTGCCGGCGGCGGTGCTGGAGACGCTGCCCGCACTGCGCCGCGCCGATGCCCTGGTGGCGGTCCCGCATCTCTGTTATGCATCCCAGTCGTTGTGCGCTTTGCCGACGCCGGTATTCGCGCCAGCCTGCGCTGCGGCGCCCGCGCCGTTTGTGGGTTCACACTCGGATATGCGGGCGGGATGAGGCGCGCCGCTTGCATGACTGGCGCACCGGGCGCGGTCTTGTGATTCGTCGTCGCGGGGCTGTGTTGAATGGCCGCACAACCTATGTTGTGTTCGGAGTTTGTATTGGACGCATGTTCGCCAGGGAGGCCGGGTTGCGAACCCGGTTGTTTCGGGCGCGACGGACCGCCCGGGGACCAAGGGACGTAAGCGAGACCAAATGAGCAATTTCGGCCGCAACCTGGCGCTATGGGTCATCATCGCCCTGCTTCTGGTGGTCCTGTTCAATCTGTTTCAACCCAGCGCGTCGCACACCGCGGCCACTCAGGTCGCCTATTCCGACTTCATCACCGAGGTGAACAGCGGTCGGGTTCGTGACGTTGTCATCCAGGGCCGCACCGTGTCCGGGCAGCTGACCGACGGGCGCACCTTCCAGACCTACACGCCGGAAGACCCCTCGCTGGTGAACCGGCTGACCGACAAGGGCGTGCGCGTCATCGCCAAGCCCGAGGAAAGCGACGTCAACCCGCTGCTGCATTACCTGCTGTCGTGGTTCCCGATGCTGCTGCTGATCGGCGTCTGGGTGTTCTTCATGCGCCAGATGCAGGCCGGCGGCGGCCGCGCCATGGGCTTCGGCAAGTCTCGTGCGCGGATGCTGACCGAGAAGCAGGGGCGCGTGACCTTCGACGACGTCGCCGGCATCGACGAGGCGAAGGGCGAGCTCCAGGAAATCGTTGAATTCCTGAAGGACCCGCAGAAATTCCAGCGCCTGGGCGGCAAGATCCCCAAGGGCGTGCTGCTGGTCGGGCCGCCGGGCACCGGCAAGACGTTGCTGGCACGCGCCATCGCCGGCGAGGCGAACGTGCCCTTCTTCACCATCTCGGGTTCGGACTTCGTCGAGATGTTCGTGGGCGTCGGCGCGAGCCGAGTGCGCGACATGTTCGAGCAGGGCAAGAAGAACGCCCCCTGCATCATCTTCATCGACGAAATCGACGCCGTCGGCCGCCATCGCGGCGCGGGCCTCGGCGGCGGCAACGACGAGCGCGAGCAGACGCTGAATCAGATGCTGGTCGAAATGGACGGCTTCGAGTCGAACGAAGGCGTCATCCTGATCGCCGCGACCAACCGCCCCGACGTGCTGGACCCGGCGTTGCTGCGCCCCGGCCGCTTCGACCGGCAGGTGGTGGTGCCCAACCCTGACGTGAACGGCCGCGAGAAGATCCTGCGCGTGCACATGCGCAAGGTGCCGTTGGCCTCCGACGTCGATCCGAAGGTGATCGCCCGCGGCACGCCCGGCTTCTCCGGCGCCGATCTGGCCAATCTGGTGAACGAGGCGGCGCTGCTGGCCGCCCGCATGGGCAAGCGCGTCGTCGCCATGCACGAGTTCGAATCGGCGAAGGACAAGGTGCTGATGGGCACCGAGCGCCGTTCGCTGGTGATGTCGGAAGCCGAGAAGCGGATGACCGCCTATCACGAGGGCGGCCACGCGCTTTGCGCGATGCACGAGCCCGAATGCGATCCGGTCCACAAGGCCACGATCATCCCGCGCGGCCGTGCGCTGGGACTGGTGATGAGCCTGCCGGAAGGCGACCGCTATTCGAAGTCGAAGTCCAAGCTGCTGGCCGAGCTGACCATGGCGATGGGCGGCCGTGCGGCGGAGGAGATCATCTTCGGCCCCGACAAGGTCTCCAACGGTGCGGCCGGCGACATCAAGATGGCGACCGATCAGGCGCGCCGCATGATCACCGAGTGGGGGATGAGCGACAAGCTCGGGATGATCTCCTACGGCGATAACAGCCAGGAGGTGTTCCTGGGCCATTCGGTCACGCAGAACAAGAACGTCTCCGAGGAGACGGCGCGTGAAATCGACGGCGAGATCAAGGACATCATCGGCCGCGCCTATGCCAAGGCCAAGCGTATCCTGACCGAAAACATCGAGGAACTGCACCGCATCGCGCGCGGCCTGCTGGAGCACGAGACGCTGTCGGGCGACGAGATCCGCACCGTCCTGCGCGGCGAGCCGGTGATCCGCAAGGTGGTGGACGAGCCCGCCCCCGAAAGCCGCCGCGCCTCGGTCCCCACCGCCGGCCGCCCGGCCACGCCGCCGCCGCCCTCGGGTGGCCTCGGCCCCGCTCCGCAGCCGGGCTGAACCGAGAACGCCACCGTGACGCCCGCTCCGTGACACCCTCTCCCGCCTGCGGGAGAGGGTCGGGGTGAGCGCCTCGCCGATCAGTGCCGCCTGGGCCGGCCTCGACCTGTCCCACCCCCGCGTTATGGGGGTCCTCAACGTGACCCCCGACAGCTTCAGCGACGGCGGCGCCCATGCCGAACGCGAAACTGCCATCGCGGCTGGCCGCGCCATGCTCGCCGCGGGTGCGGCGATCATCGATGTCGGTGGCGAAAGCTCCCGCCCCGGCAGCCAACCCACGCCGCCGGAGCAGGAGCAGGCCCGCATCCTGCCGGTGGTCCGCGCGCTGGCATCCGCCGGGGCCTGCGTGTCGGTCGATACGCGGCACGCCGCCACCATGCGTGCCGCCCTCGATGCCGGTGCCCGAATCGTCAACGACATCTCGGGCCTGACCTTCGATCCCGATGCGGCCGGCGTCGTGGCGCGGGCCGGCTGCCCGGTGGTGCTGATGCACATGCGCGGCACGCCCGACACGATGAACGCGCTGGCGCGCTACGACGACGTCGTGGCGGCCGTCTCCGACGAACTCGCACGCTGCCTCGCCGCCGCACAGGCGGCCGGCATCGCCGCCGACCGCATCGTGCTCGACCCCGGCATCGGCTTCGCCAAGACGGTCGAGCACAACATCGCCCTGCTGCGCGGCCTGCCGGCGCTGCAGCACCTCGGCCGCCCGCTGCTGGTGGGCGTCTCGCGCAAGCGTTTCGTCGGCCGCATCACGGGCGTGGAGGTGCCGCGCGACCGCCTGGGCGGTTCCCTCGCTGCCGGCCTGTTCGCGGTGGCGCAGGGGGCTGCGATCCTGCGCGTCCACGACGTGCCGGAGACGGTGCAGGCGCTGCGCATGTGGCAGGCCCTTTCGCCATCGGACGGATAAGGTTAAAGCCGCGCCATGACCCAGACACGCCGCCTGTTCGGCACCGACGGCATCCGCGGCCGCGCCAATACCGACCCGATGACGGCCGAGGTCGCGCTGCGTCTCGGTCAGGCGGCCGGGCTGATGTTCACCCGCGGCCAGCACCGCCACCGGGTGGTGATCGGCAAGGATACCCGGCTGTCCGGCTACATGCTGGAGCCCGCCCTGGTCGCCGGCTTCATCGGCGCCGGCATGGACGTGACCCTGGTCGGTCCGCTGCCCACGCCGGCCATCGCCATGCTGACGCGCAGCCTGCGCGCCGATCTCGGCGTGATGATCTCTGCCTCCCACAATCCCTATCGAGGACAACGGGATCAAGCTGTTCGGCCCCGACGGCTTCAAGCTGTCCGACGAGACCGAGCTGGCGATCGAGACCCTGATGGCCGGCGACCTTTCGCCGCGTCTGGCCGCCCCCGACGCGCTCGGCCGCGCCGCGCGGCTGGAGGATGCCGGCGGCCGCTACATCGAGGCGGCGAAGGCGAGCTTCCCGCGCGGCCTGCGGCTGGACGGGCTGAAGATCGTCGTCGATTGCGCGCACGGCGCCGCCTACCGCGTCGCGCCGACGGTGCTGTGGGAGCTTGGGCGCCGACGGTCATCCCGGTCGGCGTCTCGCCCGACGGCTTCAACATCAACCGCGGCTGCGGCTCGACCGCCACGGATTTCATCTGCGCCCAGGTGCTCGAGCATCGGCGCCGATCTCGGCCTCGCGCTGGACGGCGACGCCGACCGCCTGCTCGTCGCCGACGAGCGCGGGCGAGCTGATCGACGGCGACCAGATCCTCGGCCTCGATCGCCCGCTCCTGGTCGCAGGAGCGGCCGGCTGGCGGGCGGCGGCATCGTCGCCACGGTGATGTCCAATCTCGGGCTGGAGCGGTTCCTGGCGCGCCACGGGCTTGCCCTGCACCGCACCCGCGTCGGCGACCGCTACGTCGCCGAGCGGATGCGCGAAGTCGGGATGAATGTCGGCGGCGAGCAGTCCGGCCACCTGATCCTGTCCGACTTCGCCACCACCGGCGACGGGCTGATCGCCGCCCTGCAGGTGCTGGCGGTGATCGTGGAGCAGGGTCGCCCGGCCAGCGAGGTCTGCCGCGCCTTCACGCCGCTGCCGCAACTGCTGCGGAACGTGCGCTTCGCCGGCACCTCGCCGCTCGGCCATGCCCGGGTGCGGGACGCGATCGCGCGCCGCCGAGGCCGATGCTCGACGGCATCGGCCGCTGCTGATCCGCGAAAGCGGCACCGAGCCGCTGATCCGCGTGATGGCCGAGGCCGAGGACGAGGTGCTGGTCGGCCGCGTGGTCGACGAGCTCTGCGCCCTGATCGTTGCGGTCACGCGCGAGCGCGCGGCTGCCGATTGATCGTCCGACCGCCGCGATGCACGGCCGGGTTCTGGTGATTGCCGGTTCCGATTCCGGCGGCGGAGCGGGCATCCAGGCCGACATCAAGACCATTGCCGCGCTCGGCGGCTACGCGGCGACGGCGATCACCGCGCTGACCGCGCAGGACACGACTGGGGTGCACGCCGTACTGCCGGTGCCGCCTGCCTTCGTCGCTCGTCAGATCGGCGTCGTGCTGGCCGATATCGGCGCCGACGCGATCAAGACCGGCATGCTGGGCGACGCCGCGACGATCGGCGCCGTCTGCGACGTGCTGGCGGCCACCGCCGCGCCGCTGGTGCTCGACCCGGTGATGCTCGCCAAGGGCGGCGCCCGCCTGCTGGCAGCGGATGCGGTGGCCGTGCTGGTCTCCCGCCTGCTGCCGCGCGCCGCTCTGCTGACGCCCAACCTGCCGGAAGCCGAGGCGCTGACCGGCCTCGCCATCGCCGATCCGGACGGGATGCGCCGCGCCGCCGATGCGCTGCTGCGGCTAGGCGCGCCGGCCGTGCTGCTGAAGGGCGGGCATCTCGCCGGCGACGTCGTGACGGATCTGCTCGCGACCGGGCAGGGCATGGAGATGTTCTCGGCGCCGCGCATCGTGACGCGCCACACCCACGGCACCGGCTGCACGCTGGCGAGCGCCGTCGCCGTGGCGCTGGCGCAGGGCATGGCGCTGCGCGATGCGGTGCTGCGCGCCCGCGCCTATGTCCGCGCCGCCATCGCGGCGGCCCCCGGCTACGGCGCCGGCCACGGCCCGCTGAACCACAACGTCCACGCCTGACGGCCGTCGCTACCCCGCGAGCCAGCCGCCATCGACCACCATCTCGCTGCCGGTGGTGAAGCCTGATGCGTCGCTCGCCAGATGAACCGCCGCCTCGGCGATTTCCTCGGCGCGGCCAAACCGTCCCAGCGGATGCCGCTGGCGCGATGCCTCGCGCGTCGCCTCCGGCGTGACGGAGCGGGCGAAGCTTCGGTTCAGCATCGGCGTGTCGATCGCTCCCGGCAGGATCGCGTTCACCCGCACGCCGTCCGGTGCATAGTCCAGCGCCATCGTCTTGGTCAGGCTCAGGATCGCGCCCTTGGCGGCGATATAGGCGGTGTTGTTGCGCCCGCCCGCCCGCGCCAGTTGTGAGGAGACGGTGACGATGCTGCCGCGTCCCGCGTCCCGCATCGCTGGCAGCACGGCGCGCGCCCACAGCCACGTGCCCCACAGATGCACGCGCAGGACGGCATCCCAGTCCTCGGCGCTGGTGGTCAGCGCGGTGCCCCCGCGGGAGAAGCCGGCCGCCGTCAGCAGCACGTCGATGCGCCCGAAACGCGCGAGGGCCACGGCGGCATCTGCCTCGGCACGGCCGGGCTCCGCCACGTCGCCGACACACACCAGGGTCTGGCCGCCGATCTCGGCACCGACCGCCTCCACCGCCGGGGCGTCGCGGTCCACCAGACAAAGTTGTGCGCCTTCGCGTGCAAACAGCAGGGCCGAGGCGCGGCCGATGCCGGAGCCGGCACCGGTAACGATCGCAACTTTTCCCGCGAGTCTCATGCGTCCACCTTTGCGTGCCGTATTGCCGCCGGATCGAAGTGCGGGATCGCATCCAGCAGCGTGCGCGTATAGGCGGCCTGCGGCTCGGTGAACACCACTCGGCTGTCTCCGGCTTCGATCACCTTGCCCTGGCGCAGCACCACCATCTCCTCGCACAGCATCCGCACCACATTCAGGTCATGGCTGATGAACAGCAGCGCGAGATCGTCCTCGGTCCGCAGCCGGTGCAGCAGCTGCAGGATGACGGCCTGGATCGATACATCCAGTGCTGCCGTCGGCTCGTCCAGTACCAGCAGCTTGGGCCGCGGCGCGATCGCCCGCGCGATGCCGACGCGCGCCTTCTGGCCGCCCGAGAGCTGGTGCGGGTAGCGCCCCAGCAGGTCACGCGGCAGCCCGGCCCGGGCCGCCGCCTCCTGCACCCGCGCCTCGAGCAGCGCACCGTCGCGCAGCCCGTCCAGCCGGCGCAGCGGATGGGCGATGCTGTCGAAGGCGGTGAAGCGCGGATTGAGGCTGTCGTTGGGGTCCTGAAAGACGATCTGGATGTCGCGTCGCTGCGGTGCCCGGTGAAAGTCGCGCGACGGGATCGCCGCAATCAACTCGCCCTGGAAGACGATGTCGCCGGCATCGGCGTCGACCAGCCGGCAGATGATGCGCGAAAGCGTGGTCTTGCCCGATCCCAACTCGCCCACCAGCCCAAGGCTGCCGCCGGGCCGCAGGCTGAACGACACGCCGTCCACTGCGCGCACCGGGCCTGGAAAAGTCTTCGCCACGGCCTGCACCTCAAGCAGCGCCCCGGTGCCGGGTGGGCGGCGCACCACCACCGGCACCGGCTGCGGCTCGCCATGCGCGAGGTCGGCCAGCGTCGATGTCCGCGTGGGCGAGGCGGCGATCAGCCGCTGTGTGTAGGGGTGGCGTGGCGCCTGGAACAGCGCCTCGGTCGGGCCGCGCTCGACGATCACACCACGCTCCATCACCGCGATCTGGCCTGTGTAGCGCGCCGCCAGCCCCAGATCGTGGGTGATCAGGATCATCGCCATGCCGCGCGCCGCGACGATGCCGGCCAGCAGGTCCATCACCGTCTTCTGCGTGGTGACATCCAGGCCCGTGGTTGGCTCGTCGGCAATCAGCAGCGACGGGGCGCACGCCATCGCCATCGCGATCATCACGCGCTGGCACATCCCGCCAGAGAGTTCGGCGGGATAGGCGCGCAGCCGCTGCTCGGGGTCTTGGATCAGCACCGAGCGCAGCAGATCGCGTGCGGTTTCGCGCGCCTCCGCCGGCGCGATGCGGCGATGTGCGCGCAGCACGTCCACGATCTGCTGGCCGACCGTGCGGATCGGATTGAGTGCCGCACGCGGGTTCTGGAAGATCATCGACATCGCCGCACCGCGCAGGCTGCGCAGGTCGCCGTGGCCCAGCCGCGTGACGTCGCGCCCCTGAAACAGCACGCGCCCGCGCGTGATCCGCCCGGCGCGGTCCAGCAGCCGCATCACTGCGAGCGAGGTCACCGACTTGCCCGACCCGCTCTCGCCGACCAGGCCCATGGTCTGCCCGGCTTCCAGCGCGAAGCCGACATCGTGCAGCGCGTTGACCGTGCCGTGCCGCGTGGCGAAGCTGACGCACAGGCCCTCGACCTGCAGCAGCGGCGCGGTCATGTGCGCATCCTGGGATCCAGGATATCGCGCAACCCATCGCCCAGCAGGTTGAAGCACAGCACCGTCAGCATCAGCGCCAGGCCCGGAAACGCCACCATCCACCACTTCCCGGAGGTGATGAACTGCGCGCCCTCGGCCACCATGATCCCCCATTCCGGCGTCGGCGCCTGCACGCCCAGTCCGATGAAGGACAGACCGGCCGCGTTCAATATCGCCCAGCCGAGGTTGAGCGAGACCTGCACCGCCATCGCCGGCAGCACGTTGGGCAGCAGGGAGCGCAGCACGACCGACACATGGCTGTCGCCGCAGGCGCGCGCCGCCTCCACCCAGCCGGCGTTGCGGCGCACGTTCACCTCGGCGCGCGCGAAGCGGATGTAGAAGGGCAGGTTGATCACCGCCGTGGCGATGATGATGTTCTCCATCCGGTTGCCCAGTGCCGCCACCAGAGCCATCGCCAGCACGAACAGCGGAAACGCCATCAGCACGTCGACGAAACGGCCGACCCAGCGATCCAGCCGCCCGCCGCGATAGCCGCAGAAGCCGCCCACCACCGCGCCGATTGCGAAGGAGATGCCGACCGCCGAGGCGGCGATGAACAGGTCGAGCCGCGTCGCCACGATCAGCCGGCTCAGGATGTCGCGGCCAAGCTGGTCGGTGCCCGCCCAGTGCGCTGCATCCGGCGGATGCAGCGCCACCGCGACATCGGATGCCACAGGGTTGTACGGCGCCAGCCAGGGCGCCAGGATGCCGACCAGCACTAGCAGGATGGTGCCCAGCGTGGCGATCGCCGTCACCGGATTGCCGCGCAGCACGTACAGGACATGGTGCGCCGTGCTGTTGCGCTGGCCAATTGCGGCGCCGCTCATTCGATCGACACCCTGGGGTCGGCGATGCCGTACAGGATGTCGATGACCACGTTCATCAGCACGAAGATCGTCGCCATCAGCAGAACGAACGCCTGCACCGGCGCGTAGTCCGACGCAAGCAGCGCGTCGAGCGCATAGGACGCCACGCCGGGCCAGGAGAACACCTTCTCCACCAGCACGTTGGCGCCGAGCATGGTGGAGAACACGATGCCGGTGATGGTCAGCACCGGCAGCAGCGCGTTGCGCAGCGCGTAGGCGACGACGATGCGCCGGCGCGGCAGGCCGACCGACTGCGCGGTGCGGATGAAGTCGCTGCCCAGCACCGAGAGCATGGATGCGCGCGTCATGCGTGCCAGCGGTGCCAGCACGAACAGGGCCATGCTGAACGCCGGCAGCAGAAGCTGGGTGAAGGCCGCCCACCAGCCGCCCCAGTCGCCCGCCAGCGCGAAGTCGATCAGGTAGAACCCGGTGACGTCGGGGGGCGCCGTGACGAATATATCCAGCCGCGCCGTCGGGTCCGGTGCCCAGCCCAGCAGGTAGTAGAACACGTAGATCAGCAGCAGGCCGGACACGAAGGTCGGCACGCAGACGCCCAGGGTGCATAGCAGCCGCACCGCATGATCGACCGGCGATCCGGGCCGCAACGCGGCGGCGACCCCCAGCGGCACCGCAAGCAACAATGCGATCGTCAGTGCGGTGAAGGTCAGCTCGAGCGACGCCGGCAGCCGCCGCCTGATGTCCTTCACCACCGGCTGCCCGGTGGTCATCGAGTGCCCCAGGTTACCGGTCGCGACATCCTTCAGATACAGCAGAAGCTGGATGGGCAGCGGCTTGTCGAGGCCCATCTGATGGCGCACCTCGGCAATCTCCGCCTTGCCGGCGCTGGGGCCGGAGGCGAAGAAAACCGCGGGATCGCCGGGCAGCACGCGCATCAGGATGAAGGTGACCACCACCACCCCGAGCAGCGCCGGCATCGACGACAGCAGACGCTGCCCGACCCGCCGCGCGATGCCGGCAAGAATCTTCAAGTCATCTTACCCCTGTGTTCTGTCGCAAGCGGGAGCGGCGTGAGAAAACCGCATACGCTTGCGCGACCCCTCTCCCGCAGACGGGAGAGGGCAGGGTGGGGGCGCCTGCCGCGCAACCCTTCAGACCCGTGTCAGCACCCGGAAATCCGCCTGCCGATAGAACTCGTAGGTATAACCATCGATGTTCGATGCCATCACCGCGTCATGGTTGGGCTGCCACAGCATCAACAGCGGCAGCGCCTCGGCATAGATCGCGATCATCTTTTTGCACTCGTCGTCGTATTTCGCCTGATCGGTCTCGAACTGCGCCGCGCCCGACAGCTTCACGATCTCGTCGTTCTTCCAGCTGGCGAAGTTCCAGCGCTGGTCACGTGTGAAATACAGCCTGAAGTAATAGTCGGTGTACGGCAGCCATGCGGTGCCGGCATCCGTGTAGAACGGCAGCGTCTTGTTGGCTTCGGCGGTGTTGAATTCGGCGTCGGGCTTCTTCTGGATGTCCACCTTGATCCCAACAAGACCCAGGGCCTCCTTCAGCAGCGCGGCCACCGGCTCGGATGTCGCCGACAATCCCTCGCTGAAGGCGAAGCTGGTGCTGAAGCCTTGCGGAAAACCGGCCTCGCTCAGCAGCTGTTTCGCCTTCGCCGGGTCGGTGTGAAGCGGCATCGGCTGCGGGAAGGCGCTGCTCGGCGGCATCCCCGTCCAGTCCGCACCGTACAGCCGGAATCCCCGCTCGAACAGCGCCGCCTTGAACATGTCCTCGTAGGGCAGGGCGGCGGCGATCGCCTGGCGCACCTTGACGTTGTCGAACGGCTTCATCTGCGTGTTCATCGAGATGTGGGTGAAGCCGTTGGTCTGCGGCATCGACACGACCTTCACCTTCGGTGCCTTCATCATCGTCGTGATGTCGGCGGCCGCGAGGTCGATCGCCAGGTCAGCGTCGCCGCGCTCGATCAGGTTGGCGCGCGTCGCAGGCTCCGGCACGGTCTGCACGATGATGCGCTTGAAGTTCGGCAGCTTGCCATCGGGGCCGCCCTTCCACGCCTCGTTGCGCCGCAGGATCACCGCCTCGCCCGGATGGTAGCTTTCCACCATGTAGGCGCCGCTCGCCGCCGCGTTGGTCTTCATCCAGGCCATCGCCCAGGGATCGTCGGGTGTCGCGTGCTGCTTGGCCAACTTGCTGTTGACCATGATGGCGTAGGGCACGCACAGCTCGGCCAGCCCCAGCCGGTCGGGCTTTGGCAGCGTCATTTCGATGGTATGGGCATCGACGATGCGGAACTGGTCGGGGCTGGTGATCGACCCGGTGGACATCTGCGGCGGCGCCAGCGACTTTGCCAGCACGGTGCGGTCCAGCGACCACTTGATGTCCTCCGCCGTCACCGGCGACCCGTCGTGCCAGGTCGCGTCCGGGCGCAGGAAGATCGTGATCTTCATGTGGTCCGGACTGATCTCGTAGCCTTTCGCCAGCTCCCCGCGGATCGTCGTCGCGTCGAATGTCCAGTAATTGGCCACCTTCTTGCGGCCGAAGGCGAACAGACGGTCATAGACGTTCATGCTCAGCCCGAAGGACTCGCGCGTCGCCCCAGGCGCCGTTGTATCCAGGGTGTTGATCGTGTTGCCGGTGACATAGCGCAGGGTCTCCGCCCTGGTCTGGCCGAACGCCAGTTCCGGCGCCCCCGCCAGCAATGCCGCACCTGAAATGCCCTGAAGGACTTGCCTTCGCCTGATCGTCATCGTCCACCATCCCGATTGTTCGAAGAGATGGCGCTTCGTCCCCGACCCCTTCTAGAAGAGGCGGGCGGGCGGCGTCCAGTCACCGCCCGTCAGAAAAGGACTGCCGATGGACGATCCGCTGCTGCGGCCCTTCCGGTTGAAACACCTGGTCCTGCGCAACCGGATCATGAGCACCGCGCACGAGCCGTATTACAGCGAAGATGGCATGCCGAAGGACCGCTATCGCCTGTATCACGTCGAAAAGGCGCGCGGCGGCGCCGCACTGACGATGACGGCGGGTTCGGCGGTGGTGTCGCCCGACAGCCCGCCGGTGTTCGGCAACCTGCTCGCCTACAAGGACGAGATCGTGCCCTGGCTGCGGCGGCTGTCCGACGAGTGCCACGCGCACGGTGCGGCGGTGATGATCCAGATCACCCATCTCGGCCGCCGCACCGCGTGGAACAAGGCGGACTGGCTGCCGGTGCTGGCACCCTCGCCGATCCGCGAGCCGGCGCACCGTTCGTTCCCGAAGGCGATCGAGGACTGGGACATCGACCGCATCGTCGCCGACTACGCCGCTGCGGCGCAGCGCATCCAGGCGGCCGGGCTGGACGGGCTGGAAATCACCGCCTACGGCCATCTGCCCGACCAGTTCTGGTCACCGGCCACCAACCGGCGCGAGGATGCCTTCGGTGGCAGCCTGGACGCGCGCATGGCCTTCTCGGTGCGCGTGATGCAGGCGATGCGCGCCGCCGTCGGGCCGGATTTTCTCCTCGGGCTCCGCATGGTCGCCGACGAGGACTGGGAGATCGGGCTTTCGCGCGCCGAGGGGATCGAGATCGCGCGGCGATTCAAGGCATCCGGGCTGGTGGACTTCCTCAACATCATCCGCGGCCACATGGAAACCGACAACGCGCTGACCGATGTGATTCCGATCGCCGGGATGCGCTCCGCCCCGCACCTTGATTTCGCTGGCGAGGTGCGTGCTGCGGCCGAAATCCCGGTGTTCCATGCCGCCCGCATCAACGATGTCGCCACCGCGCGCCATGCGATCGCCGAGGGTAAACTCGACATGATCGGTATGACCCGTGCGCTGATCGCCGACCCGCATATCGCGCGCAAGGTACGGGCCGGGCAGGAGCAGCTGATCCGCCCCTGCGTCGGCGCCAGCTACTGCATCGACCGCATCTACGAGGGCAACGAGGCGCTGTGCATCCACAACGCCGCGACCGGCCGCGAAGCAGCGATGCCGCACCTCGTCGCCCGCACCGACGGTCCGCTGCGGCGCGTGGTCGTTGTTGGCGCCGGTCCGGCCGGGCTCGAGGCCGCCCGCGTTGCCGCCGAGCGCGGCCACTCGGTGCTGGTTCTGGAAGCGGCGGAGCGGGCCGGCGGGCAGGTGCTGCTGATCGCCCGCGCGCCGCGGCGGCGCGAGATGATCGGCATCATCGACTGGCGCCTGGGGGAGCTGGAACGGCTGGGTGCCGAAATCCGCACCGGCGTCTGGGCGAGCGCGGACGGTGTATGCGCCGAGTCGCCCGACATCGTCTTCATTGCCACCGGCGGCGTGCCGAACACCGAAGTGCTCGGCGAAGGCAACGATCTCGTCGTATCCACCTGGGACATCGTCTCCGGTGCGGTGAAGCCTGGCCAGTCGGTGCTGGTTTATGATGACAACGGCAGCCATCCAGGCATGCAGGCCGCCGAGATGATCGCGGCATCCAGTGCCGAGCTGGAAATCGTCACGCCCGAACGGATGTTCGCCCCCGAACTTGGCGGCCTGAATCATGCTGGCTATGCGCGTGTGTTGCAGCGCGCCGGCGCGCGCATCACCATCAACACCCGCGTGCTGTCGGTGCGGCGGGACGGCAACCGCCTGGCTGCCACGCTGGGCAGCGATTACGGTCCGCGGCAGCAGGTGCGGCTGGTCGACCAGGTGGTGGTCGAGCACGGCACCCTGCCGCTGGATGCGCTGTACCACGACCTGCGGCCCGGTTCGGTCAACCTCGGCGCGGTGGACCACGTCGAACTGCTTGGCGGTCGGCCGCAGACCCTGGTGCGCAATCCCGATGGCGCGTACCGGCTGTTCCGCATCGGCGATGCGGTCGCCAGCCGCAACATCCATGCCGCGGTCTATGACGGATTGCGCTACGCCAAGGACATTTGAGACTACGCAGCACCGGACAGCGGCCGCGCCACGTCCTCCAGCGACTTGCCCGCGGCCTCCACGCCCAGCACGATCTCGCAGATCGCCGCACCGATCATCAGCACGGCGGCGGCGATGTAGCCGGCCGAGACGGCCCATGCGCTGCCGGTGGCGATCAGCCAGCCGAACAGGGTGGGCGCGCTGACGCCGCCGATCAGCGTGCCCAGCGCATAGAACAGCGCGATCGCCATCGCGCGGGTTTCCAGCGGGAAGATCTCGCTTGCGGTCAGATAGGCCGAGCTGGCGGCGGCGGAGGCCACGAAGAAGATCGCCATCCAGCACGCGGTCTGCGTCCACGCGGTCAGCAGGTCCATCCCGAACAGGATCGCGACGGCGATCAGCATGACGCCGGTCAGCGCATAGGTGCCGGCGATCATCGTCTTGCGTCCTACCGTGTCGAACAGCCAGCCCAGCGCCAGCGGGCCGAGCAGGTTGCCGACCGACAGCGGCAGGATGTAGGCACCGACCCGCGCGCTGTCGACGTGGTGGAACGTCACCAGCACCAGCCCGTAGACGAAGAACACGGCATTGTACAGGAATGCCTGCGACACCATCAGCGCGAGCACGCATGCGCTGCGGCCCGGGTTGTCGCGCAGCATCGCGCGCAGGATCAGGCCGAAGCCGAACACCTTACGTGGGTGGATGGTCAGCTTCCGTTCCGCGGGCGGCAGGTCGCCGCCGACCCGGCGCTCGATGTCGGCGGTATTTTCCTCGGCGTCCCGCAGGAACCCGTGCGTCACCTGCCAGCGCGGGCTTTCGGGAACATGGCGGCGCAGCACCAGGATGCCGGCGCTGAGCACCGCGCCGATCCCGAAACCCATGCGCCAGCCTATATCAACGCTGACGAAACGTCCCGACAGCAGCAGCAGCGAGCCGGCGGCACCCATCAGCGCCCCGCCCCAGTAGGTGCCGTTGACGATCAGGTCGACGCGCCCGCGCAGCCGGGCCGGGATCAGTTCGTCGATCGCAGAATTGATCGCCGCGTATTCGCCCCCGATGCCGAGGCCGGTGATGGCACGGAAGATCGCGAGGCTCCAGAAATTCCACGCGAAGGCACTCAGCAGCACGCCCAGCAGATAGACCCCCAGCGTGACGCCGAAGATCAGCCGCCGCCCGCTGCGGTCGGTCAGCCAGCCGAACAGCAGCGCACCCACAACCGCGCCGGCCAGGTAGCACGTGGCCAGGCTGCCGATGTCCTGGTCGGACAGCCCCAGAGTCGCGTGGCTTTTCAGGATCGGTCCGATTGATCCAACGATCGTCACCTCCAGCCCGTCCAGCACCCAGGTGATGCCCAGGGCGACGACGACCAGCACGTGAAACCGGCTCCAAGGCAGCCGGTCCATGCGCGCAGGAATGTCCGTGGTGATCTCGCCGGCCGCAGACATCCGCCTCTCCCCCTCGCTGGCGGTCGAATGCCGCACGATCGGGGGAGAACCGTCAGCGCCGGAATGGGTTCCCCCGCCCACCAGCCTGCCCGGATGCGGCTTGCATCGGACAGACCCGCGGCTATCGTTCCGACGACCAACGGGAAGGGCTGTCCCTGGACCTCGACACGATCGCCGCCATCGATCTGCCGCGCACCCGGGACGCGCTGCCGTCCTGGCGCGACGGCGACGCCTGGCTCGCCGGCGGCACCTGGCTGTTCTCCGAACCGCAGCCCGGGCTGCGCCGGCTGATCGACCTCACCGGTCTCGGCTGGCCGGCCCTGACCATCGGCGACGCGGGGCTGGAGATCGCTGCCACCTGCACGATCGCGGAACTCGAAGGCGCGCGGGTGCCTGCTTCCTGGATCGCCGCGCCGCTGGTCGGCCAGTGCTGCCGGGCGCTGCTGGCATCCTTCAAGATCCGCAGTATGGCGACCGTCGGCGGCAATATCTGCCTGGGACTGCCCGCCGGGTCGATGACCGCACTCGCGGCGGCGCTGGACGGTGTGGGCACGATCTGGTTGCCGGACGGCGGCACCCGTGCCCTGCCGATCGCCGCGCTGGTGACCGGCCCCGGCACCAATTTGCTGCAGCCCGGGCAGGTGTTGCGCAGCATCCGCATCCCGGCCGAGGCGCTGCATCGCCGCACCGCCTGCCGCCAGTTCTCGCTCACCCGTCACGGTCGCTCCGCAGCGCTGCTGATCGGCACGCGCGCCCGCGGCTTCACGCTGACGATAACCGCATCGACGCCGCGGCCGGTGCAACTGCCATTCGACGCGCCGCCCAGCGCCGATGTCCTCGCGGCAGCCATCGAGCAGGCCGTTCCCCCGGGCGCCTGGTACGACGACATGCATGGCCGGCCGGACTGGCGGCGCCATGTCACGCTGCTGGGTGCCGAGGAGATCCGCCGCGAACTGGCGGACGGGCCATGACCTGCGTGGTCAACGGCCGCCCCATCGCGCGCGGGCCGCGCCCCGGCCAGTGCCTGCGCACCTATCTGCGGGACGAAGGCTGGTTCGGCGTCAAGAAGGGCTGCGACGCCGGCGATTGCGGCGCCTGCACCGTGCATGTGGACGGCGTGCCCGTGCATAGCTGCCTGTTCCCGGCGTCCCGCGCGGCCGGGCGGCGCATCACCACGATCGAGGGCCTGGCGCCACCCGGGGGTCTGCATCCGATGCAGCGCGCCTTCCTCGCTGCGCAGGGCTTTCAGTGTGGTTTCTGCACCGCCGGTCTCATCATGACGGCCTGCGGCCTGACCGAAACGCAGCGCGAGGACCTGCCGGACGCGCTGAAGGGCAATCTGTGCCGCTGCACCGGCTATCGGGCCATCGCCGATGCCATCGCCGGGGTATCCGACACGCAGGATGCGGCGCCGGGGGCAGCCATTGGCCGCAACATCGCGGCCCCGGCCGGCGCCGCCGTCGTCACCGGGCGGGCGCGCTTCACGCTCGACGCGGCGATGGATGGGGCGATCGGGGGGCTGCTGCATATGAAGCTGCTGCGTTCGTCCCACGCGCATGCCCGTATCGTTGCAATCGACACGACCGCCGCCATGGCGGTCCCGGGCGTTCATGCCGCGCTGACGCACATGGATGCGCCCGGCCGGCCGTTCTCCACGGCGCGCCACGACGACCCCGACGACGATCCGGCGGACACGCGCATCCTCGATCCGGTCCTGCGCTTCATCGGCCAGCGCGTCGCCGCCGTGCTCGCGGAGACCGAGGCGGCGGCCGCGCAGGCCTGCCGCCTGATCGACGTGACGTATGAAACGCTGCCGGCGGTATTCGATCCCGTCGTCGCGATGCAGCCCGGTGCGCCGCTGCTGCATCCGCGGGCGCCGGGCAACGTCGTTGCGGAGATCCATAGCCATATCGGCGACGTCGGCGCGGGCTTCGCCGCCGCGGCGCATGTCCATGAGGCGACCTACGCATCGCAGCGCCTCCAGCACGCGCATCTGGAAACCCACGGCGCGGTGGGCTGGCTGGCCGATGACGGCCGGCTGCACATCCGCTCCAGCACGCAGACCCCGTTCCTGACCCGCGATGCCCTGTGCGCCCTGTTCGACCTGCCCGCCGACCGCGTGCGGGTGTTCTGCGAGCGCGTCGGCGGCGGCTTCGGCGGCAAGCAGGAGATGCTGGTCGAGGACATCGTCGCCCTCGCGGTATTGAAGACCGGCCGACCGGTGCAGCTTGAACTGACCCGCGAGGAGCAGTTCACTGCCGCCACCACGCGCCATCCCATGCAGGTTCGCATCAAGGCCGGTGCCGCCGCCGACGGCACGCTGACCGCCCTCGAAATGCACGTGGTCAGCAATACCGGTGCCTACGGCAATCACGGGCCGGGCACCCTGTATCACGGCTGCGGCGAGAGCCTCGCCGTCTATCGGTGCGCCAACAAGAAGGTCGATGCCTTCGCGGTCCTGACGAACACGGTGCCCGCCGGCGCATTCCGTGGCTACGGCCTCAGTCAGACCGTGTTCGCCGTCGAATCCGCGATGGACGAGCTGGCGCGTGCCCTGGGGCTCGACCCGTTCGATTTCCGGCGGCGCAATGTGGTGCGGCCCGCAGACGCGCTGGTGTCCATCGACCTCGCGCCGCACGACGTCGAATTCGGCAGCTATGGGCTCGATCAGTGCCTCGACCTCGTTGAACGCGGGCTCGCCGCCGCCGCGACGCCGCCGCCCTCTGCCGCTTGGCGGGTGGGGCAGGGGATGGCCCTGGCGATGCTGGAAACGGTGCCGCCGCGCGGCCATCATTCCGCATCCCGTGTCACGCTCTGCCGCGACGGCAGCTACGCGGTTGCGGTGGGCACCGCCGAGTTCGGCAACGGCACCACGACCGTGCATCAGCAGCTGGCTGCCGCGGCACTCGGCACCACGCCCTGCCGCGTCCGTGTGGTGCAGTCGGACACCGACCGCACCGGTTACGACACCGGTGCCTATGGCAGCACCGGCACGGTGGTCGCCGGCAACGCCACGCATCGTGGCGCCACGGCGCTGTCCGAGATCCTGCGCGATGCCGCCGCCGAGGTCGCCGCATGCGGGCGCCAAGCCTGCGCCCTGACGCCGGATGGCGTGCAGTGTCCCGACCGGCTGATCGGCTTTGCCGAGCTGTCGGACTGGGCCGAGGCCCAGGGCCGCGCGCTCCAGGCCACCGGACGGTGCAACGGCTCACCCCGATCGGTGGCCTTCAACGTGCAGGGCTTCCGCGTGGCGGTCCATCCGTCCACCGGCGAGATCAGGATTCTCGACAGCATTCACGCCGCCGATGCCGGCGTCGTCGTCAACCCCATGCAGTGCCGCGGGCAGGTGGAGGGCGGCATCGCGATGGCGCTGGGCGCCGCGCTGTTCGAGTCGGTGGATGTGGATGCAGCCGGCCGCATCGTGAACCGTACCTTCCGTGAATATCACATCCCGAGCTTCGCGGACGTACCGCGCACCAAGGTGCATTTCGCCGACACGGTCGATGCGCTGGGTCCGGCCGGTGCCAAGTCGATGAGCGAAAGCCCCTTCAACGCGATCGCGGCCGCACTCGGCAACGCCATACGCGATGCGACCGGCGTGCGCCTGCGCCAGACACCGTTCAAGGCCGATGGTCTGTACCGGCTGTTGCGTTAGACAGGGTAAGCCAGCAGCGTCTGCACGCGGTGCGTGTCGTACACCGCGCGCTTCACCGCGAAGCGCCAACCCGCCGGCGTGCGGATCAGCCGGTCCTGGTATCGTCCCGCCTGGAAGATCGTGCTTTCGCCGTCCTGGGACGTGTTGATCACAACGTAGCTCGCGCGCATCTCCGCCGTGTTCTTGTCGATCGCCGTCACGCTGTGGCCTGACAGCATGTGCCGATAATGCGGCTTCTCGTAGATGTTGGCGTGGCGCAGCGAAATCACCCGGTCGCGCAGCATCGCCGCACCCTCGCAGCGCATCAGCGGCGCAGGGAATCCGGCTTCCTCGTTCTCGCGCGGGATGATCTCGTACAGGCAGTCCTCGATGAACAGCGCCGGCCAGTCCTCCAGCCGGCCTTCATCCAGCACCGCGGTGTAGGCGTCCTGCACCGCCATCAATTCCAGCCGCAGCAGCAGTGCCGGATTCAAGCTGCTGCCTCCGCCTCGCCCTGGGGGAAGCCCATCATCCGCGCGTAGCCCACCCAGAAGCGCCGCACCATGCTTTCGGTGATCAGCGTGTCCACCTCGTCGGGGGCGGCGCGCGACATCTCAAGCACGGAATAGTCGTCGCCCTGCGCCGTCACGGTGGCGCGCTGCACCAGCCGCGTCGCCTCGGTGTCCTCCATTGAGATATAGCCTGCCGGGCCCACCAGATTGGCCTGCTTGATGCGCAGCGCGCGCAGCTCGGCCGTGTCGTCGGCGTAGCCGAAGAAGTGGAACACCAGCTCGAATGCGTCCGGCCCCTTGGGCAGCACCTGCCGCGCCACCAGGGAGTTGTGGATCTGCTGGATCACCAGCTGCGGAAAGATCGGCTGGATGTGGTTGGTGCTAAGTTCCGCGTATTCCTTGACATGGCCCAGGATGCTCGGGTCCTCCAGCCGGAAACTGTCGTCGTAGGACCGGATCCGCTGCGCCTTGTAGGCCTCGGCGCTGGTGTCGGTTTCGTCCTTCACCGCCAGGAGCACGCTGTGCAGGCCATGGCGCGCATCGGCCAGCGCCGTCGCCCCCATGCCGACGCGGAAGATGTTGAAGGTGGTGTGGAACAGGTGCAGCAGGCTCGCGTGGTAAGGATCCTTCACGTTCTCCAGATACAGCTTCCAGTTCGACGCGCCGTACTGCCGCGTGCAGCCCAGGTACTCGATCGGTTTGCAGAAGATGCGATCGACATAGGGCCGCATCTGCGGGCCGATATACTCGGGCAGGCTTTCCACCGTCGCGCTGAAGGTGGCGAACACCAGGCCGCGATAGCTGTCCACCCGCAGCTTGCGCATGCCGTGCTGCCCGACGTCGAAATCGGCGGGCATCCCGGTCATGTTCTTTTGCCCACGCCGAAACGGCACGCCCTGCAGGTCGCCCGAGGCGCCGTAGTTCCACTGGTGATAGACGCAGGTGTGCGACAGCGCGTTGCCGCGCGCCAGCCGGCAGACCGCGGCACCCCGATGGGCGCAGCGGTTGACCCACGCCGCCAGCGCGCCGTCCTTCGTGCGCGTCATCACCACGGGTGCGGCGCCGATGAAGGTCGCCTTGAAGTCGCCTGGGTTGGGAATTTCCGCCTCCAGCCCAAGGAAGCTCCAGGTCGGACCCTCGAAGATCCGCTCCTGCTCGAGCGCTGCAATCTCGGCCGAGCTGAACACCGGGTAGGGCACGCGGGAGCCGTCGTTGCGCGGAAACCGTGCCAGCGGCGCCGCCGCAGGGGCGGGTTCGGCGTGGGGAAGCATGTCGTTCATGCGCATCGCTCCGTGATCTGGGCGCCTTGCGGCGATGCAGCATAGCGCGGCCGTGCCGGGCGGGCGAAGATTGCGCATGGACGCGGATGGGCTTTTCGACACCGAGACCGTGCTGCTGCTCGCGTTGCGGCCGGACGATGCCGCGCGGCAGCACGGCGCGCTGATCGCTCGGCTCTGCCGGCAGGGCCGTCCACCCTTCGTCGTGGTGCTGACCGACGGCGATGCCGCAGTCGCATCCGCCGACCGGCAGGCGCGGGATGGCCTCGCCGCCTGCGGTCTCGATACCGGCCGGATGGTGATGTTCGGCATCGCCGGCGCGCTTCCCGCCGCCGGTCCGGTCTTCGACGCTTCCGTCGCGGCACTGTGCTTCCTCGGCTGGCGCTACGACTGCAATCTGCTCTGCGCCGCTTCCGCCGCGCTGCCGCCGGCCCGCGCCGCGGCCCACGCCAGCGGCCTCGGGCTGGTCGCCTTCGATGCCGATGGCTATCGGCTGATCGCGCCGCCCCGCCGCAGCGCCCGCGATGCTGACTGATCTGCACGCCCGTCGGGCTCGTCTGTCGGGTCGGGGCGGATGCGCCTAAACTCCAGCCCAAAGGGAGAATGCGGCCATGAAAGTCGGCATGTTCATCAACACCCAGTTCCCCGAGGGCGATGCGGTCGCCGCGCGGATCCCCGAACTGGTCGAACAGGTGCGCGTCGCCCGCGACGCCGGCTTCGCCAGCGTGCTGTTCCCGCACCACTACCTGACCGCGCCGCTGCAGATGCTGCAGATTGCGCCGATGATGGCCTATCTGCTGCGCGAAGCGCAGGGCATGACCGTGGGCGGCAACATCCTGCTGCTGCCGCTGCTCAATCCGGTCCATGTCGCGGAAGAGGCGGCGACGATGGACGTGCTCAGCGGCGGGCGTTTCGTGCTTGGCGTCGGCCTCGGCTATCGGGCCGGCGAATTCGACGCCTTCGGCATATCCCTGAAGGAACGCGCACCCCGCTTCGTCGAGAGCATCGCCCTGATGCGCCGGCTGTGGACCGAGGACCGCGTGACGCACGAGGGCCGCTTCTACTCGGTGAAGGATCACGGCATCAGCCTCAGGCCGTCGCGGCCGGGCGGGCCGCCGGTGTGGGTCGCCGGGCTGGTGGAGGCGGCGGTGAAGCGTGCCGCCCGCATCGGCGATGCCTGGCTCATCGCCAACGCAACGACCCTCGGCGCCACCGCGCCGCTGATGGCGGTCTATCGCGACACGCTGCGCGCGCTGGGCAAGACGGTGGCGGAGTATCCGATCGCGCGCGAATGCTATGTCGGCAGCAGTAACGCCACCGCCTTCGCGGAATGCCGCGCGGCGCTGGAATACAAATACAATTCCTACGCTGCCTGGGGGATGGAAAGCCCGACCGCGAGCATGACGTTCGAGGAACTCGCCCGCGATCGCTTCATCATCGGCGACAAGGTCGCGGTGAAGGAGGAGATCGCCCGCTGGCGGGAAGCCCTCGGCGTCGACCATTTCATCATGCGCGTGCAGTGGCCCGGGCTCGAGCAGGAGAAGGTGTTGAACTCGATCCGCCGCCTCGGCGAGATTTTCGCGTGACCGCAATCTTCCTGACGCACACGCCGCACATGCTGGCGAATTACTACGGCGACCGTGCGCTGGCCGCGCTGCGACGCCTGGGCGATGTACGCCTGAACGAGACAGGCCGGGTGCTGGACGATCCGCTGACGTTGGCGCGGGCGGTCGCCGACGCGGCCGTCGTCGTCGCCGACCGCCAGACACCAGCCCCGGCGGCGTTTTTCGATGCCATGCCGGGCCTGCGCGCGATCTGCCGCGTCGCCGTCGACATCCGCAACATCGACGTCGACGCCGCCAGCCGCCACGGCATCCTGGTCACGCGCGCCTCGCCCGGCTTCGTCAATTCCGTGGCCGAACTCGCGATCGGCATGATGGTCGATCTCGGCCGCGGTGTTTCCGACGCGGTGCTGGCCTATCGTGCCGGCCTCGCACCAGCGGTCAGGACGGGACGCCAGCTCCACGGGGCCACCGTCGGCATCATCGGCTACGGAGCCATCGGCCGCCGCCTGGCAGAGCTGGCGCAGGTCATGGGCATGGCCGTGCTGGTCGCCGACCCGCATCAACCGAACGTTGCTCCCGGTTTGCGCCTCGTTGCCCTGCCGGACCTGCTGGCCTCCGCCGATTTCGTCGTCTGCCTCGCCGTCGCGACCGAGGCGACCGAGAACCTGATGGATGCAGCCGCCTTCGCGCGGATGCGGCCGGATGCGTTCTTCGTCAACCTCTCCCGGGGCAATCTGGTGGACGAGGCGGCGCTGGAGGCGACGCTGGCTTCCGGCCGCATCGCCGGTGCGGCCATGGATGTCGGCCGTGCGCCCGACCAGATGCCCTCGCCGCATCTCGCCGCGCGCGCCGACGTGATTGCCACCCCGCATGTCGGCGGCCTGACACCGCAGGCGGCCGAGCATCAGGCCTTCGACACCGTGCGCCAGGTCGGCGACATCATCGCCGGCCGGCTGCCGGACGGGGCTGTTAACGGCCCAGACGCGCACCGCCTGCGGCCGCCATGACCGCGCCGGTTTTCGATGCGGATTTCCGCGCGCGGCTGAACGAACTGTTCCGCTGGCGGCGCGATGTGCGCCACTTCGCTCCGACGCCCGTACCTCCTTCGGTGCTGGACGGATTGCTGGAGGTGGCCTGCCTGGCGCCTTCAGTTGGGCTCAGCCAGCCCTGGCGCTTCGTGACGGTGGACGATCCGGCGCGGCGGGCGGCGGTGCGGGCGAATTTCGGCGTCTGCAACGCGCATGCGCTGACCAGCCAGGCGGGCGAGCGCGCCGCGCTCTACGCGCGCCTCAAGCTCGCCGGCCTGGACGAGGCGCCTTGCCACCTGGCTGTGTTTTCCGAGCCGCACCCTGAGCAGGGGCATGGGCTGGGCCGCGCGACGATGCCGGAAACCACCGCCTACTCGGCGGTGATGGCGGTGCACACGCTGTGGCTGGCCGCCCGGGCGGCGGGGCTCGGCCTGGGCTGGGTGTCGATCCTGGACCCGGCGGCGATCCAGGTGGCGCTGGAGGTCCCGCGCGACTGGACCTTCATCGGCTATTTCTGCCTTGGCACCCCCCTGTCGGAGGATGACGCGCCCGAACTCGAGCGCACCGGATGGGAGCATCGCCGCGAAGCCAACGCGGTCCGCCTGCGGCGCTGACCGCCCTCCGGTTGCACGTTGTGCAGCGCAACATGCGATGTTGTGCTTTTTTTGAAAATGTGCTCAAAGCGCGGCCAGCAGCGTGATCGTTGGCGCACCGTATTTTTTCAATCGCCGGTTTGAATCGAAAGCTCCCATATGGGCGTTGCACCGGCCGTCTCGGTGGTGATCTGCACCTACAACCGACCCCGGATGCTGGAAGCGGCCGTGGCCTCCTGCCTGCGCGACGCCACGCGGACCGGACTGCCGTTCGAGATCGTGATTGCCGACAACAGCCCCGACGGCCACGCCGAGCCGCTGGTGGCGCGGCTCGCTGGCAGCGCCGTCCCGGTGCGCCGCGTTCCGGCCTCGCCGCCCAATATTTCGGTCGCCCGCAATGCCGGGGTGCGCGGCGCCCAGGCACCGCTGGTCGCCTTCATGGACGATGATCTGCAACTTTATCCCGGCTGGCTGGACGCCTTCGTTGCGACAATGAACGCGACGGACGCGGATGCGGCGGTCGGCCCGGTGCGGGCCGACTTCCCCGCCGGGCCACCGACGTGGGACCCGGACGGCATCCGCTTCACCCGCGTCCTGCCGAACCCGTCGGGCCACGTGATCGCCGTCAGCGGTCCCGCCAAGCCGCGCAACTTTGCGATCAGCACCGCCAGTTCGATCTGGCGCGCAGCCACCTGCTTCACCGACCCCGAGCCATTCGATCCGTCCTTCGGCAAGGTCGGCGGCGAGGATTTCGACCTGTTCCTGCGGCTGGAACGCCGTGGCCGGCGCATCGTCTGGTGCGCCGAGGCGGGGGTGCTTGAAACCGTACCCGGCGAGCGCACGACGTTCTCCAACCAGATCATGCGCACCTATAGCGGTGCCCAGGCCTATGCCGGCGTCACCATCAAGAACGCGGCCTACCCCATCCTGACGGCCGCCGATGTCATGCTGCGCGGCGCCCTGCAGGCCCTGGCGTGCGGGTTGAAGATGCTGCCGCTGGCGGTGATGCGGCTGTTCGCCGGCAAGCGCGCCGCGTTCGCGCTCCAGCAGGAAATCCTCGCCGCCTGCAGCGCGATCGGAAAGGTGATGTGGTGGCGCAAGCTCGGCTACTACCACGTCGAGAGGCCGCCGGTATCCGTGTGATCTACGTCCGGCGCCTATGCGTGCGACCCGACCGGTGCATGGTGACGCCTTGATCACCGATTTTCGCCGCGGTGACGCGCCCACCACGTTCGAGACCGATGTCTGCATCATCGGCTCCGGCGCCGCCGGGCTGTCGCTCGCCGCGCATCTCGCCGGCAACCTGCGTGTCCTGATCCTGGAAGCCGGCGATCAAGGTTTGCTGCGCGGCCCGGACGACTGGCTGGAGGGCGAAGCGAGCGACTTCGCCTTCGGCGGCTTTCAGGGCGGCCGCGCCCGCGCGTTTGGCGGGGCGACGCGCCGCTGGGCCGGCCAGCTGCTGCGGCTGGATGCGATCGACTTCGAAAAGCGGGACTGGGTGCCGCGCAGCGGCTGGCCGATCACGCTGCGCGACCTCGAACCCTTCTACGACCGCGCCGAGCGATTCCTGGGCGTCGGCACGCCCATCTATGACGGGCGCATCTGGGCGCGCTTCGGCATCCGCGATCCGGGCTTCGATGGCGCCGAGGTGTTTCCGAAGTTCACCGTGTACATGCCGCAGCCCGACTTCACCAAGGCGTTCGGTGCCAAGCTGGTTGCGCAGAACAAGGCGGTCCACGTGCTGCTGAACGCCACCGCTCTGCACATCGACCTCGACGCCGATGCCCGGAATGTGGTCGGCGTGCGGATCGGCGAGGCGGGCGGGCGGGGCGGCGTCGTGCGTGCCCGCAGCTTCGTGCTGTGCGGCGGGGGCATCGAGAACCCGCGCCTGCTGCTCGCCTCCAACGGCGTGATGCCGGGCGGCATCGGCAATGCGCGCGACCTTGTCGGCCGTTTCTTCCAGGACCACCCCAACGGCAGGACCGGCATCATCGCGACGCGGCAGCCGAAGGTATTTCAGGAGCAGTTCCGCAAGCTGCGCCGCAACCGCGTGACCTTCTGGCCCAAGCTTTCCTTCGCCGACCAGGCGCAGCGGCACGGACACTACCTCAATGCCAATGCCCTGATGGTCTACGACTATACAGACGCGTCGCCGCTCAGCCGTGCCAAGCAGGCGATCGCCGCGGTGCAGTCCCGCCGCCCTGCCGCCATGCTGCGCGAGGGTCTGCGCGTATTGCCGCACGTGCCCGAACTCGCCGCACAGGCGGTTCACACCGCGGCCACCGGCAAGGCACTGCGCTTCGATCCCAGCCGGATCGAATTGCTCACCTTCGTCGAACAGATCCCCGATCCGGACAACCGCATCACGTTGGCGAATGCGTGCGACCGCTTCGGCGTGCCACGCCCCCGGCTGGCTTGGCGTGTCCAGCCCGAGGAACTGCGCACCATGCGCGCCTTCACCGACGCCGCGGGCCGGGAATTGCGGCGTCTCGGCCTCGGGGAGGTGAACGTCGCGCCATGGCTCGACCAGGGCATGGACGGCGCGCGCGCGGCGATCGAGGACTTCTACCATCACGCCGGGACGACGCGGATGGCGGCAGACCCGTCCCAAGGCGTCGTCGATCCCGATTGCCGGGTGTTCGGCACCAGCAATCTCTATGTCGCCGGCGGCTCGGTGTTCCCCACCTCGGGCTATGCCAATCCGACGCTGACCATCGTGGCACTGGCGATCCGCCTCGCCGACACGCTGCGCACGCGGTTCGCGGCGGGCTGACGCGTCAGGCGCGCCTGCGCTGGCCGATCGGCAGCCGTCGCTGAGGTGCCGTCACCTTCACCGTGTCGTCGCGCGTCGCGACCACCATGTGCCGCGTCAGGCGGCGCTCGATCCGGTTGGAGGTGCGCCGGATGGTTTCCGTCAGCATCAGGTAGATCACGGCGCAGTAAAGGTAGATCGTGAAATCGAAGGTGCGGGCGAAGATGAAGCGCGTCTGGCCCATCAGGTCGAGCAGCGTCACGATGGCGGCAAGTGCGCTGGCCTTGATTATGCCGATCAGCTCGTTCACCAGCGGACGCAGCGCCACCAGCATCGCCTGCGGCCAGACCACGTGGCGGGCCACGCGGTAGCGCGACAGGCCCAGCGCCGTCGCCGCCTCGATCTGACCCTTCGGTATCGACCCGAGGGCACCGCGCATGATCTCGGCCTGGTAGGCCGAGGTGTTCAGCGTAAAGGCCAGGATGCAGCAGTAGAATGCCTCGCGGAAGAACCACCACAGCCCTGCCGATTGCAGGAAGGGCCGGACCTCGCCGGCGCCGTAATACACCAGATAGAGCTGGCACAGCAGCGGGGTGCCACGGAAGAACGTGATGTAGCACAGCGCCAGTTTCGACAGGACCAGGTTCCTGGACCGGCGCGCCATGCAGATCATGTAGCCCAGTACGAAGCCCATGCTGCATGACAGCAGCACCACCTGCACCGTCATCCAGAAGCCCGCCACCAGCCTCCAGCCGTATTCTTCCAGCAGGCTGGTGTTCAGTAGGGATCCGACGATCGACAGCACTGTCTCCATCATCGGTATCCTGCGTTGGCGCGGCGTTCCAGCGCGCCCTGGACGATATTCGATGCAATGGTGAACACCAGATATATCGCGGAGGCTGCGCCGAAGAACACCAGCGGTCGTGTCGTTGCCTGGTAGCCTTCCGATGCGATGCGCAGGAGGTCGGCCACCGCCAGGGTGGAAACCAGCGACGTTTCCTTCAGTAGCACCATCCAGACATTGCCCAGGCCCGGCAGTGCGACGCGGCCGAGTTGCGGCAGGACGACCAGGAAGAAGACCTGCTTGCGGTTCAGGCCGAGTGAGCGTGCCGCCTCGCTCTGTCCGTGCGGCACCGCGTTCAGCGACGCGACCCAGACCTCGCTGGAGTAGGCCGCGACCACCGCACTCAGCGCGACCACGCCGGCGGCGAAGGCGCTCATCTCCAGGGGGGTCGCCAGCCCCAGTATGGTGCTGGCCTTACCGAGCAGCGCCTGCAGGCCGAAATACACGATGAACAGGGTCAGCAGATCGGGGATGCCGCGAAACAGCGTGATGTAGGTGTCGCACATCACATGCAGTGCACGGAACGGCGTCAGCCGCAGCACGGCCAGCAGCAGGCCGCCGCCGAAACCGAACGGCACCGTCGTCAGCGCCAGCGCCAGCGTCACCGACGCGCCTTTCAGCAGCAGCAGTCCCCAGCCATTCTGGGAAAACAGAAGAGCGTACCACGTCACGCGCGCCTCCTATCCCGAACACCGCCAGCATGGCCCTCGCCCGCAAAGCGGACGAGGGCCGGTCGAAAGGCCGTTCCGTGACTTACGAAGGAGGACTGATATTGATCTTTCCAAAGTATTTGGCAGACAGCTTCTCGAACGTGCCATCGGCCTTCAGTTCGGCGATCGCCTTGTTGAACATCGCGGCGAGATCGGTGTCGTCCTTGCGGAACGCTGCACCGACGCCGGGCCCGAAGATCTCCGGGTCCTTCTTGCGGTCGATGTCCGCCACGATGCGGCAGCAGCCGCCGGCGGTCTTGTCGAGGAATTGCTGCGAGACGATGACGTCATCCACGGCATAGTCCAGGCGCCCGTTCTTCAGGTCGAGCAGAGCATCATTGCCGCCCGGATAGACCTTGATGGTCGAATCCTTGTAGTATTTGTTGAGGTAGTTCGAGAACACCGTAGACGACTGTGTACCGATCGTCTTGCCCTTCAGCGCCGCCGGCGAAACGTCGTTGCTCTTGTCGTCGGCCATTCCGACGAACACTGGCGCCGTAGCGTAATAAACGTCGGAAAACAGGACTTTTTCCGCGCGCGCCGGTGTCTCGTTCATGCTCGACAGGATCACGTCGAACTTGCCGGCCAGCAGGGAGGGGATGATGCCGTCCCAGTCCTGATTCTGGAACGTGCAGGTCACCTTCATCTTGGCGCAAAGCGCCTTACCATAGTCCACTTCCCAACCGACGATGTCGCCCTTGGAATCGACGCTCTCGAAGGGCGGGTAGGTGGCATCCATGCCGATTCGTACTGTTTTCCACTCTTTCGCCTGCGCTGGCGCGGCGGCGGAACCGGCCAGCAGGGATGCGGCGAGGCCGATCGCCGAAAGCAGCTTGGCGGCCGGAAATTTTGCGATGTTCACTCAGACACTCCTGTTGATGAAGCCGCGAAACTCGGCCGACGGGGGCACGCAACAATCGTGCCATCAGGCGGCGATCTGCGGCCGCTCGCTCCGCCGGCGCAGCAGGCGAGACCCACCCGGCCTAGCCTCGGTCAGGGGGGACCGTCCCGACGGATCGTGCGGGTCAGGGCGGTGGCCAGCCGCCGGAATGGGGAACTTCAGAACGCCAGCAGATTGTCGCGGAACTGCGCGTGCTCGTAGGCGGTGCGCATCAAGCCGCGATCCTGCAGCGCGGGCACCAGGCCGTCCTCGATCTCGGCCAGGATGCGGCGGCTGACATTGGGCATCGAGAACAGGAAGCCGTCGCCGCCGACCTGCTCCATCACCTCGCCCATGCGGGCGGCGACCGCATCGGGGGTGCCGATCAGCTCGACCGACTGCTCGGTCACGTTGTAGTCGGCCATGGTTTCGCGGATCGACCGGCCGGCGGCCTTCTTGCGGAACTGCTCCAGCGTCTGCTGGTGGCCGTTGGTGGTCACGTCGTCGGGCAATGGCTTGTCGAGGTCGAAACGGCCGAAATCGATATTGGTTATCTTGCCCAGATGCGCGAGGCGCTGCGGCACCTGCGCCGCGGCCCGCGCGATGCGGATCTGTTTGCGCTCCTCGGCCTCGCGCGGGGTTTCGCCCAGGATCGGGTTGACCAGGAACAGCACCTTGCAGTCGTCGGGCTTGCGCCCACAGGCGGCCATCAGGCGGCGCACGTCGTCGCGATAGGCGCGCATCGCGTCGACGCCTTTTGCATTCACCACGATGGTGTCCGCGTGCGCCGCCGCGAATTTGCGCCCGCGCGGCGATCCGCCGGCCTGCGCTATCACCGGCTGGCCTTGCGGGCACGGGCCGGAATTCAGCGGCCCGCGCGTACGGAAGAACTTTCCTTCGTAATTGACGGCATGGACCTTGGTGTGATCAACCAGCACGCCTTCGTGCCGGTCGGCGATGATCGCCCCAGGCTCCCACGATCCCCACAGCCGGCGGCAGACATCCATGTATTCATCGGCCATGTCGTAGCGCAGGTCGTGCTCGGGCATGCCGTTCATGCCGAAATTCATCGCCGCGTAGTCGGAACTGCCGGTGACGGCGTTCCAGCCGATGCGCCCGGCCGAGACCTGATCCAGCGTCGCCACCAGCCGGGCCAGCAGGTAGGGCGGATAGGCGAAGGTGCCGAAGGTCGGAACGATTCCGATGCGCGCGGTTACCTGCGTCATCAGCGACGCGACGACCGAGGGGTCCTGCCGCGGCACGGCGATGCCGTTCTTCAAGTAAAGCTCGGTCGAGCCGCCGAAACTCTCGCCCACATAGGAGCTGTCTTCCAGCAGGATGTAGTCGAAGCAGGCGCGTTCCAGCGTGCGCGCCATGTTCAGGAACAGCTCGGGCTGCATCCAGGTCTGCCCGATATGGCCGGTCCACGGCTCGCCCCAGGCCTGCACGCTGGAGCCTTGCAGGAACCACGCAAGATGGAATGGTCTGGCGGACATCATGCGCTCCGTTGTCCGGTGTCGGCCGCGCCGGGCGCCGGGCCGCCGTCTCCACGAAGGGAAGGCGCCCGGCGTGCCGATGCGACCCGGATTGTCTCCCGCCTCGCCTCGGTCAGCAAATACCGTGCCGATAGATGCGCCCACGGTTGCCACGGCGCTGGCCGCCGGAGTGCCCGGTTTGGCGGCAACCGTCGCCGCGCGGCGCACCGGGTGGCGGCAAGGGGCGCCCCGGTCTCGTTGACCGTCCGGTCTGGAAATCCCCGACCGGTCCTGAAACGTCCGCACGGCCTTGAAAGCATCGGCCGGTGTCGCCTAGGGTGACGTTCCGCAGGCCGGATGAGCATGCACCGTCCGGCGGTCCATGCCCTTCTGCCCGCGCGATCCTTGGCAGGAGCCTTTTCGATGCGGCGTGGAGCCTCTCTAGGCCTGGTGCTCGGCGCGCTGCTGGTGCAGGGCGGCTGCGCGCCATCCCTCGGCGGCAGCATGGCACGCACGGCGCTGCCGCCGCAGCCCCCGGTGGTCGCCACGCCGTTCCCGCCGGGACCGCTCCAGGGCTCGATCACGCCGCCCGCGGCCGGCTATGGCGGGACGCTGCCGCCGGTGCCGGCGGGCGGCCTGGGCGCCGAGGCGCCGATGGCAGCCCCGCGCGCCTCCCAGATGCCGACGATCTACCCGCAGGCGGCAGGGATCCCCGCCGGCGGGGTCTCACCCGCCTCAACCGGCCAGTCGATCGTGGTCCCCAACGGCAATGGTACCAGCACGATCATCCACCCTGATGGGACAGTGGAGACGGTGCCGACCACCAAATAGGGCGGGTTGCCGGATAAGCCGTCTGTTCAGGGGTCGCGGTGGCTGGGGGACCTGGATTCGAACCAAGGCTGCCCGGGTCAGAGCCGGGAGTTCTACCGCTAAACTATCCCCCAACGGGCGCGGGCGGGCGGGATAGCACGGCCCCCCGGCAGCGGCAACATGGCAGAACCCGCCGCCCCACCGCTCGCAGGAGCGCGAAATCCGATGCTTTGGCGTGCAGGACCGGTGCGGACATGCCATATAACCGCCATGGAAAAGACAACATATCGCGTGGTGAGCCGGCGCGGGGGCGCCAGCTTCGACGTCGAGATCGCCGGCCCGACCGGCAAGCCCCGCACCGTGCCGGGTTTCGGCAGCGAGCACGAGGCGAATGCCTGGATCATCCAGGCCCAGCGCCTGGTCCACGCCGCCAGCCCGTGGGAGCCGGTGCCCTCGCGCAAATCCGCGGTGCGCTGACCACCCCGCCGGGGCCATCGTGAAGCCGCCGCCCGGACGCGGGCCTGCTTCCCGCGGCCCCACATCCGGCGGCCCCGCTTCGCGCGGTCCTTCGGCGCGGGGCCTCGATGTCGCGCTGAAGACCGCGCGCAGCCGCAGCGCGTCGTCCCAGCGGTGGCTGTCGCGCCAGCTGAACGATCCCTATGTCGCCGCGGCGCGCCAGCAGGGCTGGCGCAGCCGGGCCGCGTTCAAGCTGCTCGACCTCGATGACCGCTTCCATCTGATCGGCCGCGGCGCCCGCGTGCTCGACCTTGGCGCGGCACCGGGCGGCTGGACGCAGGTGGCGGTCAAGCGCGGGGCCGGCACCGTCGTCGCCGTCGATCTGCTGGCGATGGACCCGATCCCCGGTGCCGCCATCCTGCAGGGCGATTTCACCGAGCCGGCGGTGCAGGAGCGGCTCGCCGGGATGCTCGACGGCAAGGCCGATCTCGTGCTCTCGGATATGGCACCGAACACCACCGGCCACGCCGCCACCGACCACATCCGCATCATGGCGCTGGCCGAAATCGCCTCCGCCTTTGCCGCCGACATGCTGTGTCCGGGCGGGCATTTCGTCGCAAAGGTGTTCCAGGGCGGCGCCGAGCGGGACATGCTGGCCGCGCTGAAGCGCAGCTTCGCCACCGTGCGCCACGCCAAGCCGCCCTCGAGTCGCAAGGAATCGAGCGAACTGTATGTCATTGCCACCGGGTTCCGCGGGGCGCCGTGAGGACTTGGGGATAAAGCCGCGGCAGCGTGCAGATGTCCTATGCGCGTGCTTGCGCTGACCGCCTTGCAGGCATATGTGGACGCGCCAAGGTCGCGGAAAGGTCTGCCCGCCCATGGCACTCGATAACCCCAGCGCAACGCATACCGACAGCGGCCTCGATCTCGGGCCGCTGCGTGCATCCAGGATAATGGAGGCACTGGCTTTCGACGACGTGCTGGTGGTGCCTGCCTTTTCCAGCGTGCTGCCATCCGCCACCGACACGCGCACCCACCTCACGCGCATGATCGGCCTGAATGTTCCGCTGATCTCCTCTGCAATGGACACCGTGACCGAGGCGCCGATGGCGATCGCCATGGCGCAGCACGGCGGCATCGGCGTGATCCACAAGAACCTGACGCCCGAGGAGCAGGCCGCCCAGGTGCGGCGCGTGAAGAAGTTCGAATCCGGCATGGTGGTCAATCCGCTGACCATCCATCCCGACCAGACGCTGGCCGATGCGCGCGCCCTGATGGACGCGAATCGGATCAGCGGCGTGCCGGTGGTCGAGCGCGGCACCGGCCGCCTGGTGGGCATCCTGACCCACCGCGACGTGCGCTTCGCCACCGATCCATCGGTGAAGGTCTATGAGCTGATGACGCGGGAAAACCTCGTCACCGTCGCCGCGCGGCGTGAAGCCCGAGGAGGCGCGGCGCCTGCTGCACCGCCACCGCATCGAGAAGCTGCTGGTGGTGGACGACGCCTATCGCTGCGTCGGCCTGATCACCGTCAAGGACATGGACAAGGCCGAGGCGCATCCGCTCGCCAACAAGGACGAACTGGGCCGGCTGCGCGTCGCCGCCGCCACCGGCGTCGGCCCCGACGGACATGCGCGCGCCCGCCTGCTGATCGCCGCCGAGGCCGATGTGATCGTGGTCGATACCGCGCACGGCCACTCGGCCGGCGTGATGGCCGCCGTCGCCGAGATCAAGAAATAGTCCAATGCCGTGCAGGTGATCGCCGGCAACGTCGCCACCCCCGAGGGCGCGCTGGCGCTCATCGAGGCAGGTGCGGATGCGGTGAAGATCGGCATCGGGCCGGGCAGCATCTGCACCACCCGTATCGTCGCCGGCGTCGGCGTGCCGCAGTTCAGCGCCGTGCTGGAAACCGCCGCCGCCTGTCGGGAGCGCGGCATTCCCGCCATCGCCGATGGCGGCGTGCGGACCAGCGGCGACATCGTCAAGGCGATCGCGGCGGGTGCCGATGCGGTGATGATCGGCAGCCTGCTGGCCGGCACCGACGAGGCGCCGGGCGAGGTGTTCCTCTATCAGGGCCGCTCCTACAAATCCTATCGCGGCATGGGGAGCCTGGGGGCGATGGCGCGCGGCTCGGCCGACCGCTATTTCCAGCAGGAGATCCGTGACACCCTGAAACTGGTGCCCGAGGGGATCGAGGGCCGGGTCGGCTACAAGGGTCCGGTTGCCTCGGTGCTGCACCAGCTGGTCGGCGGGCTGCGGGCCGGCATGGGCTACACCGGCAGCGCCGACATCGCCGAACTCCAGCGCAACACGCGCTTCCGCCGCATCACCGGCGCCGGCCTGCGCGAGAGCCACGTCCACGACGTGTCGATCGACCGCGAGGCGCCGAACTACCGCGTGGATTAGCGATCGCGTGACCCCCGCCGCCCGGCTGGCCGGCGCGATCGAGCTGCTGGCGGCCATCGACGCCGCGCCGCGCAAGCCTGCCGACGCCGTCGCCAACGACTATTTCCGCAATCGCCGCTTCATCGGCTCGGGCGACCGCCGCGCGGTGTCCGACCGCGCCTGGCAGGTGCTGCGCTCCCGCGCCCGCCTGACCTGGTGGCTGGCGCGCACAGGGGCGCCCCCCACCCCACGGCTGCTGCTCGCCGCCTGCCTGCTGCTGGATGGCTGGACGTCGGACGGCGTCGCGCAATCCTTCTCCGGTGGCCAGTTCGCCCCCGACCGGCTCGACGCCGAGGAAGCCGCCGCCCTGCGCGGTCTGGCCGGCCACACGCTCCACCATCCCGACATGCCCCTGCCGGTTCGCCTGGAAATCCCGGACTGGGTGCTGCCCGCGCTGAAAGCGCGCTTCGGCGCGGCGCTGGAGGAGGAGATGGCGGCGATGCTGACGCCTGCCCCGCTCGACTTGCGCGTCAACCTGCTCAAGGCCAGCCGCGACGACGCGCTGGCCGCCCTGGCGGCCGAGGGGCTGGAGGCGGCGCCGACCCGGCTGTCGCCCTGGGGCCTGCGCATCGACGGGCGCCGTCCGGTCACTGCGGGCCGCGCGTTCCAGGACGGTCTGGTGGAGATCCAGGACGAGGGTAGCCAACTTGTCGCCGCCCTGGTTGATGCGCGGCCGGGGATGCGCGTCGCCGACTGGTGCGCCGGTGCGGGGGGCAAGACGCTGGCGCTGGCGATGACGATGGAAAATCGCGGCCAGCTGCTGGCCTGCGACACCTCGGCGCACCGGCTGGACGCGGCGGTGCGTCGGCTGCGCCGCGCCGGTGTTCACAATGTCGAGCGCCACCTGACCGTCAGCGGCGACAAGTGGGCCAAGCGCCGCGCCGGCACCTTCGACCGCGTGCTGGTCGATGCGCCCTGCACCGGCACGGGAACATGGCGGCGCAACCCCGACGCACGGTTCCGTCTGAAACCGGAGGATCTCGCCGCCCTGCTGCCCAAGCAGGCCGCGATACTGGACGCCGCGGCGAAGCTGGTTCGCATCGGCGGGCGGCTGGTATACGCTACCTGCTCGTTGCTGTCCGAAGAGAACGAGGCCCAGGTGACCGGCTTCCTCGACCGCCATCCGGCGTTCCGCCTTCGCCCGCTGACCGAAAGCGGCACGCTGCCGCCCGGCCTATCTGCACCGGCCGCCCTGGGGGGCGGGGCGTTCCTGCACCTCACGCCGCGCACGCATGACACCGACGGGTTCTTCGCCGCCGTGCTGGACCGCGCCGCATGATTGCCGTCCGCCGCGCCCGGATGTCCGATGCCGGAGCGATCGGGGCGGTGCATGTGGCGGCCTGGCGCAACACCTATCCCGGCATCCTGCCCGACACCTATCTGGCCGATCTGTCCGCGTCCCGGCAGGCATTGCACTACGGGGAGGCGATCCGCTCGGGCAGCACCGCGGTGTTCGTCGCCGTCGCCTCCGGGGCGGACGTGCCGCGCGGCAGCCCGCCGCGCGTCGTCGGCTTTACCACCGCCGGCCGCGCGCGCCAGTCCGGCCCGGCACGGCTGGCCGAGGGTGAGATCGAGACGCTGTATGTCCTCGACGACTATCGCGAGCGTGGGCTGGGCCGCGCGTTGATGCGCGCTGCCGCCACAGCGTTGGCCGACAACGGCTGCGGATCGGCCTATCTGTGGGTGCTGCGGGACAATCCCAACCGCTGGTTCTACCGCCGTATGGGCGGGCGGGCGGTCGCCGAATCGGTGATCCGCGTTGCCGGTCAGCCGGTCCCTCAGACCGCGTTCCTGTGGGACCCGATCGCCCTGCTGATGCAGGCTTCGCCGCAGGAGTCCTGACCCGGCCGCCGCCCTCTATCCGCGGCGCGGGTTTCCCGCCATCGTTGCGCTTGCAGTCGGTCGGGGGAAAATGGACGTGAGCGGGAACGACGAATACGACTTCATCATCGTCGGCGCCGGATCGTCCGGCTGCGTGCTGGCCAATCGCCTCTCCGCCGACCCCGGCACGCGCGTTCTGCTGCTGGAAGCCGGCGGCAAGGACCGCGATCCCTGGATTCACATCCCTGCCGGTTTCTACCGCAACATCTACAACCCGAAGATTGCCTGGAATTTCCTGACCGAGCCGGTGCCGGGCATGAACAACCGCGTCATGAAATGGCCGCGCGGCAAGGTGCTGGGCGGCTCCAGCTCGATCAACGGGCTGATCTACATCCGCGGTCAGAAGCAGGACTTCGACTTGTGGCGCCAGATGGGCAATGCCGGGTGGTCGTACGACGACGTGCTGCCCTATTTCCGGCGCGCCGAGGATCAGGAGCGCGGTGCCGATGAATACCACGGCGCGGGCGGCCCGCTGAGCGTCACAGACCTGCGTTCGCCGCACGAGCTCCACGACGCCTTCATCGCCGCTGCCCAGGAACAGGGCTTTCCGTTCAACAACGACTTCAACGGTGCGGATCAGGAAGGCGTCGGTCCTCTGCAGGTGACGGTGCGCGGCCGGCGCCGCTGCTCGGCCGCGGTCGGCTACCTGCGTCCGGCGATGCGCCGCCCCAATCTGACGGTGGAGATCCACGCCCTCGCGCACCGCGTGCTGACGGATGGCAGGCGCGCCGTCGGCGTGGTGTTCAGCCAGAACGGCACGCAGCGCACCGCCCGCGCGCGGCGGGAAGTGCTGCTGTGCGGCGGCTCGATCAATTCGCCGCAGCTGCTGCAGCTTTCCGGCGTCGGCCCGGCCGATCTGTTGGCCGAGAACGGGATTGCAGTGGTGCATGACCTGCCTGGCGTGGGCGAGAACCTGCAGGACCATATCGGCGCGCGCGTGATCTATCGCTGCCGCAACGCGAATACGGTGAACGAGATCTATCACAGTACCGTCCGGCAGGCGTTCACCGGCCTCGAATACCTGCTGGCGCGGCGCGGCGCGCTGATGATGGGGGCGGCACCGATCGGACTGTTCGCGCGCACGCGGCCCGAGCTCGACTCGCCTGATGTGCAATACCAGTTCCTTGCCGGCAGCGCCGAGCGCACCGGCGAGGCGATGCACGACTTCCCGGGGTGCACCCTCGTCGCGATCCCATGCCGGCCGGAAAGCCGCGGTTGGCTGCGCATCCGCTCGCCCGACCCTGCGGCGCCGCCGGCAATCCAGCCGAACTATCTCGCGACGCAGGCCGATCGGGACACCATCGTGGCCGGCGTGCGCATCTCCCGCCGCATCTTCCAGTCGCCGGCGATGCAAAAGCTGCTGACCGAGGAGTACCTCCCCGGTGCGGTGGCGGTGACTGACGAGGATCTGCTCGAGCACGTCCGCAACACGGCAGGCACCACGTTCCATCCGACAAGCACCTGCATGATGGGTCAGCACCGCACGGCGGTTGTGGACACGGAGCTTAAGGTCCATGGAATGTCGGGGCTGCGCGTTGTCGACGGCTCGGTGATGCCGACGGTGGTTTCAGGTAACACCAACGCCACCTGCATCATGATCGCCGAGAAGGCCGCCGACATGATTTCGCGCGCGGCATGAGGATACCTGCCTTCGGCCGGCGTCGAAGGGAGGGGGAGCACCCGCAGGTGCGACCTTCGCAGAGGCACTGGTCGGCAGCCGCAGGCATCAGGCGGCGGCAACCATCCTCCGGATGTCGGAGACGACGTGGTCAGGATTGTATGGCTTGGCGATGAACCGGGCCGCGTGGGGTGTGGCGGTCGCCGCAGGTAAAGGTCGTCCCGATGTTATCAGGATTGCCATATCTGGCCACGAAAGGCGTACGCGATGAGCCAACTCGAGGCCATCCATCGAACCAGGCATGTTGATATCCGTGAAGAGAAGTACGATCCGCCCTGTGCCCGAAGCGAGGGTGCCGAGGGCCGCCGCGGCATGCTCGGCCTCGATGACGGCGAACCCGGCATCCGTCAGGGCTTCCGCGACGACCAACCGGATGAGCGGATCATCCTCGGCGATCAGGACGGTTTTCTGTTTCGCATGCATCATACGGCCTCAAGACCAGGCGGCGACGCATAGTTCCTGACATGAAGCGTCCAGCGGCAACACGATTGCCGAGTGTGGCCGGAATCGCACGCTGTGCGCGGGATATTCGGAAGGCGCCGGACGGCCCCGTAGGTTGCCGCGATTCCAAGAAATATGGCGTGGTCTCCCGGCTATCGCCCTCGTAGGCGGCGACGAAAAATTGGTGCGGGCTGGTTGAGTACCACTCCGTCTGATAGGCTGCCGAGGCAACTTGCGAAAATTCGGTCTGTGGAGTGAGGGATTCCCGAGGCCCCTATGTATGATACATGACTGAAAACTTCAGCGAGGACATTGCGATTGTCCAGAGCATCAAGGCAATACCGACAATTCTCGATATTGTCTGTCGGACCACGGGTATGAGGTTCGCCGCCGTGGCCCGTGTCACTGAGGACCGCTGGATCGCCTGCAGTGTACGCGACGACATCGCGTTCGGGTTGGTCCCAGGTGGAGAACTCGACGTGGAGACGACGATCTGCCACGAAATCCGGCAGAGCGGCCAGGCTGTCATCATCGATCATGTCGACGACGATACCGCCTATTCGGCTCACCCCACACCCGCACGGTACGGCTTCCAGAGTTACATTTCAGTCCCGATTCAGCTCACGGACGGCACATTCTTCGGCACGCTGTGCGCGATCGATCCCGATCCGCACGGGCTGAGTGCACCCGATACGGTCAAGATGTTTGAGATGTTTGCCGACGTCATCGGATTTCAGCTGAGTGCCATTAACCGACTGAACTTAAGTCAGTCGCACCTCGACAACGAGCGTAACACCTCTGCGCTCCGCGAGGAATTCATCGCTGTGCTGGGCCACGATCTGCGCAATCCGCTCGCTGCCATCGATGGTGGCATGCATCTGCTGCTCCGGACGCCCTTGAACGATAAAGCCACGAGGGTCGTGGGCATGGTGCAGAGTAGCGTCGCCCGTATGGCCGGTTTGATCGACAACGTAATGGATTTCGCGCGTGGCCGGTTGGGGGGCGGCGTGACACTGACCCGTGAAGCGGCTGCGCCGGTTGAACCGCTGCTGCGGCACGTCATATCGGAACTGCAGGTGAGCGCGCCGGACCAGGTGATCCAGGCCAGCTTCAACCTGACCGAGCCAGTCGATTGCGACGCTCGCCGGCTTGGGCAGCTTCTATCGAATCTGCTGGGCAATGCGCTTGTTCACGGCGCGTCCGATCAGCCGATCCAGGTGTCGGCCGCGACCGCGGACGGGTGGTTCAAGCTGTCCGTCAGCAATGCCGGCGAGCCGATTCCGCCGGTCGCACTGAAAAATGTCTTCCAGCCCTTCACCCGTGGAACCCTCGGAACCAGCCAACAGGGCCTCGGACTGGGCCTCTATATCGCACATCAAATCGCCCTCGCTCATTGTGGTAGACTCGATGTCGTCTCCACGCAGGCCGGAACGCGCTTCACGTTCCGGATGCCGCTGGAAGTCATGACCAGCGACGTGCCGGCAGGACTGTATGTCGCAAGCCTGCATGTCGGAGGAAAGCGCTGTGACAGAACCCAGCGGAACGTCGAAGCGGCGGGTCTTTTCGATCAGCGCCGGCTTTAACAGCGCGGCACAGTGGACATCCCAACAGTGCGGCCGGGCGTCCACCTTCGCTCTCGCGTGCCTCGTGGTCGTGGCCTGGGCGGTCACGGGGCCGATGTTTCGGTACTCCGACACATGGCAGTTGGTCATCAACACGGGCACGACCATCGTGACCTTCCTGATGGTCTTCCTCATTCAGAACACGCAGAACCGGGATAGTGCGGTGCTGCATCTTAAGCTCGATGAACTGATCCGGGTGAGTGAGAGTGCGCGCAACAAGTTGCTTGATCTTGAGGATTTGACCGAGGAAGAACTCAAACGCCTCAAGGGCAGCTTTACAAAGCTCGCGGGCGCCCCGGACGGCGATCTGCTACGGGATGCCGCCGGCGATCTCGACGCCGCCGGGGCGGAAATCCAGGCCGCCAAGAAGAAAGTCGAGGCGGTTGCGGGCAAGGAGTCCTGAAATCCCTGACGCAGGCATGCAGCACAGATTGCGGTTGCCAGCGCCTCCCCACGTCACCCCCGCCGCTCCCGCATCCGTGCCACCGCCTCCGCGATCATCCGCTGTGGTTCGCCACTATCGAAGCTGGCGCGGAAGCTGTGGATCCCGGCTTGCACCGCGTCGCGCACCGGCAGGTTCTCCCACGCCAGCATCAGTTCCTTCTGCAACCGCAGCGCCTCCCGTCCCGAGGCCAGGATCGGCTTCAGCAGCCGCTCCACCGCCACGTCCAGCGCGTCGGGGGCGGCAAGTTCCTCGATCAGTCCCCAGCCCATCGCCGTGGCGGCGTCGATCGGCTCGCCGGTCAGCAGCAGCTTGCGGGTGCGCCCCCAGCCGATCAGGTGCGGCAACAAGGCCGCCTCCACCACCGAGGGCACGCCGATGCGCACCTCGGGCATGCCGAACCAGGAATCGGTGCTGGCGACGCGCAGGTCGCAGGCGGCGGCAAGCTCCAGCCCCGCCCCCAGCGCGTGTCCCTGGATGCGCGCGATCACCGGAACGGGCAGCCGGCGGAAGCCATCGCAGGCGCGATGTACCTGGGTGATGAAGTCCTCCGCAGTCGCGGCATCAAGGCCGGCGAGGTCGTGGATGTCCGCACCGCCCACGAACGCGCGCGTGCCCGCGCCCCGCAGCACCACCGCGCGCAGCGTCCGGTCGGTGCGCAGCGCGGTGGCGGCGGCGATCAGGCCCTGCACCACGCCGCGACTCATCGCATTGAGCCTGGCCGGCCGGTCGATCGTCACCGTCGCTACGCCGCGTGCGTCGATGGTGGTCGTCACAAGCTGTTCGGTCATCCCAACATCCCCGGCTGCGAGGCGCCGGGGTAGCGCCTGGGCGGCGGCCCGGCAAGGCCGCCGCCGGGCCGCCTCAGGTGGTGGTGAAGTTGCACTTGGGGTTCAGCGGGTGCAGCACGTCCTTGGCTGGCGTGGTGGCGACCGCGTTATACAGGTCCCACTCGCTCTTGCTTTCGGCGGGCTTCTTCACCTGCCACAGATAGCTCGGGAACACGCCGCGCCCGTCGGCGCGGATCGTGCCCGGGCCGAAGGCGTCGTCGTCGGTGGGGATGGTCTTCATGCGCGCGACCGTCGCGCGGCCGCTTTTCTTCGCCTCCGCCGGTCCCATCGCGGCGACGGTCTTGAGGTAATGCAACACCGACCCGTAAGAGCTCGCATGGGCCATGTTCGGGCATTTGGCACCGGGCTGCGCCATCACGCGCTTGGTGAAGGCGCGCGTCCGGTCGGTGCGGTCCCAATAGAAGCTGTTGGTGCAATACAGGCCCTGCGCGGTGTCGAGCCCCAGCGCGTGCACATCGGTGGTGAAGATCAGCAATGGAACGATGGTCATCGCCTTGTTCACGCCGAATTCGTGCGCCTGCTTGATGCTGTTCACCGTGTCGCCGCCGGCATTCGCCAGCCCCAGGATCTTCGCCCCACTCGCCTGCGCCTGCTCCAGGAACGCGGAAAAGTCGGTGGTGTCGGGGAACGGGTAGCGCAGCGCGCCCCGCACCCTCCCGCCTGCCGCCAGCACCAGCTGCGTGGTCTGCTCCTCCAGGATATGGCCGAAGGCGTAATCGGCGGTGATGAAGAACCAGTCGGTGCCCCCCTGCTTGACCACCGTGCCGCCCTGCGACACCGCCATCATGTAGGTGTCGAAACTCCAGACGATCGTGTTGGGGCTGCACTGGGAATCAGTCAGCGCGGTGGACGTCGCCGAGGCGTTCAGCATGATCTTGTCCTTGCCCCGCGCCACCTCGGCCACCGCGAGTGCGACCGAGGACGTCGGCACATCGGCCACCACGTCCACCCCGTCATCGAACCATTGCCGCGTGATGGTGGAGGCGTTGTCGGGCTTGTTCTGGTGGTCGGCCTCCAGCACCTCGACATCGAAGCCGTGCGCGCCGGCATTGAATTCCTCGACCGCCAGGCGCGAGCACAGCACCGACATCGGGCCGGTATTGTCGCGATAGGTGCCCGAGAGATCAGTCAGCACGCCGATGCGGATCAGCGGCCGCGACTGGGCGCGCGCACGGACGATCGGCAGAGTTGACAGCGCAGCCGCGGTGCCCACCAGGGCCCGGCGTGTGATGGTCATGAAGTCCTCCCTGCGGGCCTTGTGGGCGGCCCATTTCTTTCAGACAAGGACTCCTAGCATGTGCGGCGCGGCCGATCCACGGCTTCCGTTGCTGATCCGTCCCGACGGGGCCTGCCCTCTCAGGCCGCCGCCCGCAACTCCTGCCGTGCCGCGGCCTTGATCAGGTCCGCGCCCTTCTCGGCGATCATGATGGTCGCGGCATTGGTGTTGCCCGAAACCATCGTCGGCATGATCGAGGCATCGACCACGCGCAGCCCGGCGATCCCGTGGACCCGCAGCTGGTCGTCCACCACGGCCATCGGATCGCTGCCCATCTTGCAGGTGCCGACGACGTGGTAGGTGGTCTGGCCGTTGCCGCGTGCGAAATCCAGCCACTCGGCGTCGGTCTGCACGGCACTGCCCGGGTTCATCTCGTGCGCGCGGTACCTGTCCATCGCCGCGTTCTCGATGATGCGCCGCCCGAGCTTCATCCCTGCGACGACCGTCTGCTGATCGAGCGGATCGCCAAGGAAGTTCGGCCGGATCAGCGGCTTGGCGAACGGATCGGATGAGCGGATGTGGATCGATCCCTTCGCCTCCGGCCGGCACTGGTAGACCGTCAGCGTCATGCCCGGCTCGCGGTCCAGGATGCGCGTCGCCGCCGTCGCATAGCTGGCGTGGGCGAAATGGTACTGCACGTCGGGCTCGGCCAGTTCGGGCCGGGTGCGCGCGAAGCCGTACACGATCCCCGCCGTGTAGGTCAGGATGCCTTTGCGCCGAGTGAAATATTTCAGAATCTCGCGCGCGAAGGTCAGGCCGCGCGTCTGCTCGTTCAGCGTGATCGGCAGCTTCACCCGCCAGTTCATCCGTGGGTGCGAAATGGTCGCGGTAGTTCTCGCCGACGCCCGGCAGGGCGTGCGCGACAGCGATGCCGTTGCTCTGAAGCAGGTCCGGCCGTCCGATGCCGGACAGCTCCAGCAGCTGCGGCGACTGCACCGCCCCGGCCGCCAGCACCACCTCTATCCCGGCGCGTGCCTGCCGCAGTCTCGCCGCGCTGGGCGTAGGCGACGCCAACGCAGCGTTTGCCCTCCATCAGCAGCTTGGTTGCATGCGCCTCGGTCTCGACATGCAGGTTGGGCCGGCTGCGCGCGGGATCGAGGAACGCGCGCGCGGTGGACCAGCGCCGCCCACCCTTCTGCGTCACCTGAAAGTAGCCGAAACCTTCCTGGTGGCCGTTGTTGTAATCGGGGTTGCGCGGAAAGCCCTCGGCCTCGGCGGCGTCGATCAGCGCGTCCAGGATCTCGTGCCGCTCGATCATGTCTGCGACGTTCAGTGGGCCGCCCCGGCCGCGCGTCTCGTCGCCACCGGGTTCGAAATGCTCGGACTTGCGGAAATAGGGCAGCACCGACTCGTACGACCAGCCGCGATTGCCGAACTGCGACCACGTGTCGTAGTCGAGCGGATTGCCGCGCACGTACAGCATGCCGTTGATCGAGCTGGAGCCGCCCAGCGTCTTGCCGCGCGGGATCGGGATGACCCGATCCTTCACGTTCGCCTCCGGCTCCGTTTGGAAGTTCCAGTTGTAGCGTTTTGCTGTTGAGCAGCTTGGAGAAGCCGACCGGAATGGGGATCCAGAAGCCATCGTCCTTGCGCCCGGCCTCCAGCAGCAGGACCTTCTTGCCAGGGTCCTCGCTCAGACGGTTCGCCAGCACGCAGCCGGCCGATCCCGCTCCCACGATGATGTAGTCGTATGCGCTCATGTCGGTTTCCTCCGCCCGACCCAGCCTAGCGGCCTGCGCCGCTTTGGCAAACCGGTCGGCAGCGTCGGGAAATCTCCAGCTCGCGCAGCAGCTTCAGCCGCATCGCGGCGGCGAAGGCGGGGTAGTCGGGGCAGGGCAGGGCGAACGCGCCCGGACCGCCGATCACCTCGCGCGCGTAGCTTTGCAGCAGGTCGGGCTCCTCGTGCAGCACACACAGCCCGTTGATCGTGATGCCCGCGGCCACCATCCGGTCGCGGATCGGGCCGGGCAGCACGCCTTCGTTGGACCGGCCGTCGCCCGCCACGTCCACCACCTGCCGCGCCGCCCTGGCCGGAGCGTCGTCGAGCAGTCGCCGGGCGGCCAGCAGCGCCTCGCCGATCGCCGTGGCACCCGCCCGCACGCCGCGCGGCATGTTGTCCACCTCATCGGCGAAAGCGGCGGACTGCGCGGCAGTGGCGATCCGTGTCCAGTCGATCATCACCGCCTGCGCGCCGCTGCCCGACCACAGCAGCAGACACGCCAGGCTGGCGCCGGCCGGCCCGCCAACCAACCCCTTTACCACCAACGGATCGCGGAACGCGGCCGCGATGCCGCCGGCGATCAGGTTGAACTCCTCGAACGTCACGCTGGCCGAGCCGTCCAGCGCGAGCACGAGGGCAAGATCGACAGGCTCCATCGCACCCCCGCTCTTGAGCCGCAGGCGCGACGGGATGACACTCGGCGCCGAACCGGGAGGGATGAGCATGCCAGACGGCCAGGCCGGCACCAAGGCTACGGACACGGCGACGGGGCAGGATCACCTGCCGCTGTCGGGCATCGTCGTGCTCGACCTGACGCTGGCGCGGGCCGGGCCGACCTGCGTGCGGCATCTGGCCGACTGGGGGGCGGAGATCATCCGCATCGAGCCGCCGGCGACCGGCGAGGACATCGCGGGCGCGCGGGATGGCTTCGATTTCCAGAACCTGCACCGCAACAAGCGGGCCATCAACCTGAACCTGAAGGACAAGCAGGGGCTTGCCGCCTTCATGCGCCTGGTTGCGCGCGCCGACGTGATCGTCGAGAACATGCGCGCCGAGGTGAAGCACCGGCTGGGCGTGGCGTGGGACGACGTGCGGGCGGTCAACCCGCGGATCGTCTATGGCAGCATCAGCGGCTTCGGCCAGACCGGCCCGTACGGCAAGCGCGCCGGCGTCGATCAGATCGCGCAGGGCATGGGCGGGCTGATGTCGATCACCGGGGAGCCGGGGCGGGGGCCGATGCGCGTCGGCATCCCGATGGTCGATCTGACCGCCGGCAATCTGCTCGCCCTCGGCATCATGATGGCGCTGTTCGACCGCACCCGCACCGGCGTCGGCCGTTGGGTCACCACCAGCCTCCTGGAGGCCCAGGTCTTCATGCTGGACTTCCAGGCCGCTCGCTGGCTGTTCGACAAGCGAAGTTGCCAAGCAGGCCGGCAACGACCATCCCACCGGCATCCCGACCGGCGTGTTCCCGGCCAGCGACGGCCACATCAACATCGCCGCCAGTTCGGCGCGGCTATGGGGCCGCTTCTGCGAGGCGATCGAGCGGCCCGACTGGCTGACCCACCCTGGCTGGCAGAGCCAGAAGGGCCGCAGCGACGACCGCGCCGCCATCAATGCCGCGATCGCCGAGGTGACGCGGACGAAGCCGGCGGCCCACTGGATCGAACTGTTCGAGGGCGCGGGTATACCCTGCGGCCCGATCAACACGATCGACAAAGTGTTTGCGGACCCACAGGTGCAGCACCTCGGCATGGCAGCGCCGATGCACCACCCTAGGCTGGGCGAAAAGGCGGTGGTCGCCTCAGCGCTCAATATCTCGGGTTTCCCCAAGAAAGTGCGCTCGCCGACGCGGGATGCTGGCGCTGACACCGATGCGGTGATGCGGGAGATCGGTTACACCGACGAGGAGATCATGGCGATGCGCCAGCAGGGAGTGGTTTGATGGTTGAAGCGATCACCGACAAGGTCGGCAGCCGCGAATATGCCGACGGCAAGATGCTGTCGGCGGTGGATGACGGCGTCGGCCTGATCATCTTCAACCAGCCGGCCAAGCGCAACGCGATGTCGGTGGACATGTGGACGGGCCTCGGCGAGATCCTCAACGAGTTCCAGGAGGACAGCGCCGTTCGGGTGGTGATCCTGACCGGTGCCGGCCACAAGGCGTTCGTCTCGGGCGCCGATATCAGCCAGTTCGAGAAGCAGCGGTCCAATGCCGATGCCCAGGTGGAGTACGACCGCCTGACCAGTGCGGGGCGTGCCCAGTTGGCGGCGTTCCCCAAGCCGGTGATCGCCCGCATCCGCGGCTTCTGCCTGGGCGGCGGTCTCGGTATCGCGCTGCAGGCCGATCTGCGCATCGCCGCCGAGGACAGCGAGTTCGGCATCCCGGCAGCCCGCCTGGGCATCGCCTACGGCTTCGACATGGTGCGCAAGCTGGTTGATCTGGTCGGCCCTGCGCACGCCCGCATGATCCTCTACACCGGCTCGCGCATCGACGCGGCCGAGGCGCAGCGCATCGGCCTGATCAACCGCATGGTTTCCGACGTCGAGCTTTCCGACACCGTCATAGACATCGCGCGCACCATCGCCGACAACGCGCCGCTGTCGGTTGCCGCGTCGAAGGTTTCGGTCGCCAACGCGATGATGGACCCCGGGGACCGCGACCTGGGCCAGATGCAGCGCATGATGGCGGCCTGCTTCGACAGCGCCGACTACCGGGAGGGCCGCACCGCCTTCATGGAAAAGCGCCCGGCGAAATTCCAGGGTCGGTAGCCGGCGTTATCTGCCGCCGCGCAGCGAACGGCAGAGACGATCGGGAGCGGGCAGGGGCCTGGCTGGCCGCCGGGCATTGCCGCCGGTGGTGCGCAATGGCAAGTTTTTGCGAATAATTCTCATGTAGGGCTTGCGCTTGCGCATCTTCGTCCCGCTGCGCCGTCTCCCCATTGCGTTGCTCTGGGGCGGGCTGTCCCTGTCCGCGATCGGCGACCAGCTTTATGCGGTGGCGATAACCTGGATCGCCGTCGGCGTACTCGGGCCGAATGCGGGATATCTTTCGGCCCTGCAATTTCTTGTCCTTCTTGTGGCGGTCCTCGGGATCGGGCGGTGGGCGGATCGGTGGGACCATCAACGCAGCATGGTCGGCGCCGACCTCTGCCGGGCCGCCGTCCTGGTTGGCGTCGTCGGTTTCTGGCTTGTCGGGGCTGGCCCAAGCGTTGCGGGTCTGGTGGCCGCGGTGGTGGTCCTTGCGATCGGACAAGCCGTGTTCCAGCCGGCCTTGCATGCGACGCTTCCCGTCCTGGTCGACGATATCCGGCTGCTGCCCGCCGCAAACGGTCTGTTCGACGCAACGGACCGCAGCGCGCGGCTGTTGGGGCCGGGTATCATCGCACTCCTCGCCGGCATCATCCCGGTTGTCCATTTTCTCACCCTCGACGCCCTCAGTTTTGCCGTGTCGGGTGTTGCGATCATGCTCATCATCCGTATGCGGGGCCGGCCATCCGTGCCTCCGCCGGCGGGCCGCGAGGGGCTGATCAAGGCCATTGTTCGTGGCGTTCGGGCCATGGCAGGCCACCCGCTGCTCGGCTACGGGCTGGCGACAGCGGGACCGCTTAACGGGGCTTGGTATTCGGCCTTCTTCCTAGCCCTGCCGCTGCTGATCGAGCGCGCCGGCGTGACCGGATTGGGGGGCAGCGGCCTGGGTGCATTCGGCATGGTCATCTCCGCCTACGGGTGCACCAACCTGGCTGCGACGGTGATCTTCGGCAGCCGGGCGCTACCCGCGCGGCCCCAGCTTCAGATGTTTCTCGGCAACCTCATCAACGGGATCGGCATGGCGTGCATGGGTCTGGCCGGCTTCCTGCCGCCCGCATGGCTGCTGCCGGGGTTGATGGCGGCGGCCTCGTTCTCCGCGATCGGCGGCCCGATGAAGGACATACCGCTCGCCGTTCTGCGCCAAACCCGCCTGCGCCGCACGGATGTTCCCGCGGCGATGCGCGCCTACATGGCGCTCACCAGTGCCGGCGTGCTGGTTGCCATGCTGTTGATACCGACGGCGCTCAGGCTGGCAGGAATAGCCTCCGTGATCATCGCCTGCGGCGCCATCGTCAGCGCGGTCGGCATGATCGGCCTGATGCGCTATGCGGCATGGGTTGAAACCTACCGGATCGAAGCCGTATGACCGCCGAACAGCCGTCGCCGCGGCAATCCTGAACCACGTGGCGCTGGCGCTGCCTTCGCCGCTGGGTGATGATGCCGGCATGGAAATCGCCCTTTTCAGCAGTCTGGCGCTGAACGTCCCCAACCAGACCCCCGCCGAGGTGATGGATGGCACGCGCCAGGCGGTGCGCATGGCAGACGCGATGGGGTTCGACACCGCCTGGTTTGTCGAGCACCATTTTTCGGCCTTCTCGATCTGCGGCTCGCCGTTGATGATGGCGATGCACTGTGCCGCCATCACGAAGAACATCCGCCTCGGGCCGGCCGTGCTGGTGCTGCCGCTGCACGAGCCGCTGCGCATGATCGAGGAAGTCGGCATGCTCGATATTGCCTCCGGTGGCCGCGCCGTGGTGGGCATCGGCACCGGCCATCAGCCGCACGAGTTCCGCAGCATGGGCGTGCCGATGGACGAACGGTACGAGCGGTTCCTGGAAACCTGGGACGTGCTGGAAATGGCCTGGCGCAACGGTCGCGTCACCTTCCAGGGCGAGCATCTGCACATCCCCGAAACCCTGTTCTCCGCTGCTCCGGTCGGTGGGCGTCGCCCCGACCTGTTCGTCGCGACGCATGATCCACGGCTGATGGGACGCGCGGCGGCGCGCGGTGCCGCGGTGTTCGTCAGTGCCGGGCCACGCCCCACCGCCGCGGCTGCCGCAGCCCGCCAGCAGGTGGTGGATGCCGCTGCCGCACTGGGGGTCGCGGAGTCGCGCGTGAAACTCGCTGTGCAGCGTTATGTCTTCGTCTCCGAGGATCGCGGCATCGTGCGCCAGGCCGCCGAGCACATGGTGCATTTCATGCGCCGCATGCGCTCGCTGCGCGACGAATATCCGGCGCGCGACGGGCTGCATTTCAGATCGATACCCTTCGAGGGCGAGCCAGACGCCGATTATGTCCTCGCCCACGCCCCGGTCGGCGATCCGGAGACAGTGGCCGAGCGCCTGTCGAAGGACGTCGCGGCACTGTCGCCGCATCAGCTCAGCATCCACATGACCTATACTGGCCTGCCGCAAAGCACCGTGCTGCGCTCGCTGGAACTGTTCGGCGAACGCGTGCTGCCCCGCCTGCGCGAGCCGGTCTTCGCGTAACGGCGGCAGGGCACCGGGTCCGCCCGACTACCTCCCATCCGCGCCGTGTGCGACACTCGGGCCGACATGGGGAGAGGCATATGAGCGCGACAGCGGCCATCGACACGGTGCTTCGGCAGGCTACCGAGCAGGGGCGGATCGCCGGCGTGGTCGCCATGGCCGCCAACGCGGACGGCACGATCTACCAGGGCGCGTTCGGCCGCCGTGGCCTGGCGTCCGATACGGCGATGACGCCGGATACGGTGTTCTGGATCCACTCGATGACCAAGGCGATCACCGCCACGGCCTGCATGCAGCTGGTCGAGCAGGGGCTGCTCGACCTCGATGCCCCGGCGGCGACGGTGATGCCCGCATTGGCCGCGCCCCGTGTTCTGGAAGGCTTCGATGCGAAGGGCGAGCCGATGCTGCGTCCGGCGCGTGGCACCGTGACGCTGCGCAACCTGCTGACCCACACCTCGGGTTTCGTCTACGACACCTGGAACGCCAACCAGAACGCCTATCTGCGCAAGACCGGTCAGCCCCGGCTCGGCTCCTTCACCGACCCCGACGGCGTGCTGCCGCTGGCGTTCGATCCCGGCTCGGCGTGGCAATACGGCATCGGGATCGACTGGGCCGGCAAGATGCTGGAGGCCGTCACGGGCACCGAGCTCAATTCCTATATGCAGGCGCATATCTTCGCGCCCCTCGGGATGCATGACACCGGCTATCTGCTGACCGACCGGGTCCGCGGCCGACTGGCCGGCAGCCACGAACGCAAGCCGGACGGGACGTTGGTCTCTGCGCCATTCGATGCGCCGCAGGAGCCGGGACAGTTCAATGGCGGCGGCGGGCTCTACGGCACGGCGGCCGACTACATGCGCTTCCTGGCGATGCTGCTGCACGGCGGCACGCTGGACGGTGCCCGCATTCTGGCGCCCGAGACGGTCGCGATGATGGGCCAGAACCATATCGGCGACGTATTGGTGGCGGATCTGACGGCGGCGCTTCCGGCGATGTCGAACGATGTCGCGCTGTTCCCCGGCATGGCGAAGAAATGGGGCCTCAGTTTCCTGATCAACACCGCCGACGTGCCGGGCGGCCGGCGGGCCGGCAGCCTGGCCTGGGCCGGACTGCGCAACACCTATTTCTGGCTCGATCCTACCTCCCGCATCGCCGGCGTGCTGATGACGCAGTCGCTGCCCTTCGCCGACCGCCCCGTGCTCGACCTGCTTGACCGCTTCGAGCACGGCGTCTACGCGCTGTCCGCCTGACGCCGCTTCGGGCCGCAGCCGTTCACGAGCCTGCGGGCCGGGGCGGCCCCTTGCCACGGGAAATCGCATGAAAGTCCTGGTCCTGGGCGCCGGCGTGGTCGGCGTCACCTCTGCCTATTACCTGGCGCGCGCCGGGCACGAGGTGACGGTCATCGACCGGCGGGAAGCTGCGGGGCTGGAAACCAGCTTCGCCAATGCCGGCCAGGTCTCGCCTGGCTACTCCTCCCCCTGGGCGGCGCCGGGGATTCCGGTGAAGGCGCTGAAGTGGCTGCTGATGAAGCACCGCCCGCTGGTGATCTGGCCGATGGCGGACCCGGCGATGTGGCGCTGGGGCATCAGCATGCTGGCCAACTGTACCGAAGCCGCCTATGCGCGCAACAAGGCGCGCATGGTGCGACTGGCGGAATACAGCCGCGACTGCCTGCGCGACCTGCGCCACGAGACCGGCATCGCCTACGACGACCGCCAGCGCGGCACCCTGCAGCTGTTCCGCACGCAGCAGCAGCTCGATCACATCGGCGCCGACACCGTCGTGCTGGACCAGTACCAGGTGCCCTACGAGGTGCTGGATCCGGCCGGCTGCGTCGCCGCCGAGCCAGCGCTGGCGCCGGTGGTCGGGACGCTCGTCGGAGGCTTGCGCCTGCCGCACGATGAAACCGGCGATGCGCACCAGTTCACCCAGCGCCTCGCCGCCATAGCCGCGGGCTTGGGCGTCGCGTTCCGCTACGGCGTGGCGATCACCGCGCTGCGCGCCGAGGCAGGCGCGATCACCGCCGTCGAAACCGGGGCAGGGGCGCTCACCGCCGACCGCTACGTCCTGGCCCTCGGCAGTTACTCGCCGCTGCTCCTGCGCGGGCACGGCATCCATCTGCCGGTCTATCCCGTGAAGGGCTATTCGATCACGGTGCCGATCAGCGATCCTGATGGGGCACCGGTTTCGACGGTGATGGACGAAACCTACAAGGTGGCGATCACCCGCCTCGGCGACCGCATCCGCGTGGGCGGCACGGCTGAACTTGCGGGCTACAGCCACACGCTGCGCGCGCCCCGCCGCGCGACGCTGGAAAAATCCGTGACCGACCTGTTCCCGCGCGGCGGCGACGTATCGAAGGCGAGCTTCTGGACCGGGTTGCGCCCGATGACGCCGGACGGCACGCCGGTGATCGGGCCGACGAAGTTCGCGAACCTTTTCCTCAACAGCGGCCACGGCACGCTGGGCTGGACGATGGCTTGCGGCTCGGGCCGCTTGGTGGCCGATCTGATCAGCGGGCACCGGCCGAACATTGCGCACGAGGACCTTGCCCTCAGCCGCTACGGCTGACATCCGGCCGCACCATTTCCTCCTTTATTCCAGCCCGAACCTGTGAGCCACGTCACAGCCGTTGCGTATTCAAATCGGTATGCTTGCCCCGTTGATCGGCCCCACGCGGCCGGTCACGGGAGGCTGTGATGCGCGAATTCATGCTGCTGCTGATGATGACCGCCATGGCGATAGGCATTGCCATCGCCGGTCTGGCGTATGCGCCCATGGCGCACACCGCCGGCATCCGCATGGGCTCGTCGCCCGGTCTGCCGGTGACCGGCCCCGCGCCGGGGAACCCGGCGTAGCGGACGCCGAAGGCGCCGACGCGCAATCGATCACGATGACCCGGCCGAGCGCCGGGACGCAATCAACGGAGGCTGACATGTTGGCGACCCTGTTGGTCGCGGCATGGGCGCTGGCACTGGCCGTACTGGCCTGTGCATTGGTGGTGCTACCTGACGAACACAGCGAACCGCGCCGCGACCGAAGCCGAGAGGATCAATGAGGATCCGCCGAGCCGCCCCGGCCCACCACCGGGGCGGTTGGCCGGATCGGCCGTCGTCATCGCCGCGTCACGCCTTGGCATAGCGCGCGACGATCGAGGTCCCGAGGAAACCGATCCGGCTCCGCTCCATCGTCCGCATCAGCGGGTACATCCACCGGATGTATTTCTGGATCGGATTGCCCTCATGCTCGAACGTGGGCCACAGCCATCCGACCGCGGTCCGCTCGAAGCCCGCCGCCACGAACAGCCGGTCGAGCGACCGCACGGTGAAAACCCGGGCCGCCGATACGGCATGGTGGACCGGCGGGATGTAGGTGATCAGGGGCAGGCGTCCGAACCGATGGCCGAAGACGGTCCCGCCGTGGTTCTCGCACGGGAACCAGCGGTTTGGCACGGTGATCAGCAGCTCGCCGCCCGGCTTCAGGACGCGCCAGCACTCGCGTGCCGCCATCGCGGGATCGTCGATGTGCTCGAACGTTTCGATAGTAACGATCAACTCGAAGTGCGCGTCCGGAAAATCGATGCGCGTCGCCGACTGCAGCAGCGGCCGGTATTTCACGTCGGATCCATCGAGCTTGCGACGAAACGCCGCGATGTTCGCTTCCTGCACGTCGATGCCGACGACCTCCCGGAAATTCGCGCCCAGCGGCATGGTGAACGTGCCGTCCCCGCAGCCGACATCGAGCATCCGTTCGCCCCGCAGGCGGCCCATGGCACTCAGGCGTTCGACGAACAGATTGCGGGTCCGCGACAGGTCTTCGCTGCGTGCATGTCCCAGGATCGGCTTCATGCTCGCGGCACCTGTCTGATGGCAGCGGCGTCGTCGTCGCTCCGCGGGGGCAGTATGCCGCACGCGGGATCGCGTTGAAAGCGCCCACCGCTACGACCGCGCCGTTGCCGGCGGCGCCCCTACGGCGCATTCTCCCGGCAAAACCGGGGAGCACGCAGGATGCCCGAGTTCGACGTCGATACCGGCAGCGCCACTTGGCCGGACGCGCTTTACGACCTGCTGCGGGCCAACGATGTCACGCAGTTCGCCTATGTGCCCGATGCCGGCCACCGCGTGCTGATCGACCGCTCGCTCGCCGATCCCGATGCCCAGTCCATCCCCCTGACCACCGAGGAGGAAGGCGTCGCGCTGCTCGCCGGCGCCGATCTCGGCGGGGCGCGCGGCGTCCTGCTGATGCAGTCCTCCGGCGTCGGCAACTGCATCAACATGCTCTCGCTGATCGCCGGCGGGCGCTTCCCATTCCTCACGCTGGTCTCGATGCGCGGCGATTTCGGCGAGGGCAATCCCTGGCAATACCCGATGGGCCAGGCCGTGAAGCCGGTGCTGGAGGCGATGGGCGTGATCTGCCTCAAGGTCGAGGACCCGGCCGAGGTGGTGTCCTGCGTCACCGCCGCGCTGACCATGGTGTTCCAGTCCGGTCAGGCGGTCGCGGTGCTGCTCGGCCAGCGCCTGATCGGCGCCAAGAAGTTCTGACCGGCAACGTCACGGAACCGTCGCCAATCTGTCACCTGCGTGTCTTGATGGCCGCCCTATCAGCCTGTGCCTCGGCCTGAACCTTCAGGGACGGTGATGGGAACCACGACACTGGACGCCGCCATGCGCGTACCTGGCGCCCGCACGCGCGCGCGGCGCCGGCCGGCGCTCGTCGCCTACGCCCTGCTCGCCCCCTCGTTCGTATTCCTCATCGGCTTCACCTACTGGCCCGTCGCTCAGGTGCTGGCGGGTTCGTTCGAGGTGCACCGTTTCGGCAGCACTGCCATCGCCTGGGGCTTCAACAACTATGCCCGCCTGTTCGCCGACCCGCATTTCGCCAGCGCCGTGGTCAACAACCTAGTCTACGCCGCCGGAACCATCATCCCCAGCCTGGTGCTTGCCTTGGGATTCGCGCTTGGGTTGCAGCAGAGCACGCGGCTCGCCAGCCTGTTGCGCACGCTGCTCGTGCTGCCGATGCTGATCCCGCTGGTTGGCGCCGCCGCGCTGTTCATCTTCATCTTCCTGCCTGGCGGCGGCCTGATCGATTACTACCTCGCCCCGCTCGGCTTCGCGCAGACCAACTGGCTCGGCGATCCCTCTCTTGCGCTCGGCTCGATCATCGGCCTGACGATCTGGAAGAACACCGGCTACTACATGCTGTTCTTCCTCGCTGGCTTGGCCGGCGTGCCGCAGGACCTGCTGGATGCGGCCAGGATCGACGGCGCCGGCGCCTTCCGCCGCTTCCGCAACGTCACGCTGCCGATGCTCGGCCCAACGCTCGCCTTCGTGCTGGTGATCGCGATGCTGAACGTGCTGACCCAGGTGGACCACATCGTGGTGATGACCCAGGGCGGCCCGTCGGATGCCACGACCGTGCTGCTCTACTATATCTTCCAGCAGGCGCATCAGAACTACGATCCCGGCCTTGCCTCGGCGGCAACGGTCGTCAGCGTCGCCTTCCTGCTGCTGCTCAGCCTGATCTCGCTGCGCAGCCTCGACCGCGGGCTGCACTATGAGTCGTAGCAGCCGCAGCCGCCTGGCGTTGCTGGTGCTGCCGGCCTGCGGCGCGGTGCTGTGGGCGATCCCCTTTGCCTGGATGGCGGTTGCCAGCCTGCGTCCCAACGCGGCGGGACTTGCCGACATAGCCTCGCTCACCCCCTCTGGGCCGTTCGACCTCGCCAATTTCCGCGATGCCTGGTCGTCGGGCGATTTTCCGCTCTGGTATTTCAATACTATCCTGCTCTGCGCCGGCATCCTCGCAGTACAACTGGTCACCGTCAGCCTGGCCGGCTACGCCTTCGCGCGCCTGCGCTTTCGCGGGCGCGGCGTGCTGTTCGCCGGCTTCCTGCTGCAGCTGATGCTGGTGCCGCCGATCCTGATCGTGCCCAACCTGCGCACGCTCGAGACGCTCGGCCTTTACGACACCATCCCCGGCGTTATGATGCCCTACTTCGCCTCCGCGTTTGGCGTGTTCCTGATGCGCCAGACGTTTCGCTCGATCCCGCGCGACTTCGAGGAAGCAGCGGTGATCGACGGCGCCAACCCGCTGCAGATCATCGTCCGCGTGCTGCTGCCGCTGGCGAAGCCCGGTCTGGTCGCCTTCGCCATCGTCTCGGTCACCGCGCACTGGAACGAGTTCCTGTGGCCACTGATGGCAACCTCCTCGCCCAGCACGCAGGTGCTGACCGTCGGCCTCGCCAGCTTCACCTCGGGCGCCGAGGCCGGGTCCGAGTGGGGCGTGATCGCCGCCGGCACCTTCATGGTCGCCGCGCCGCTGCTGGTGGTGTTTGTGCTGTTCCAGAAGCGTTTCGTCTCGAGCTTCGTCTATTCCGGCCTCAAGTGAAACGGAGATACCGCATGCGTCGTTCCTTTGGCGTCCTGACCGCGCTGATGCTTTCCGCCGGTGCCGCCCACGCCGCCACCAATATCGACCTCTATTTCCCGGTCCCGGTGCAGGGGAAGCTGGCGGTCGAGATGCAGCGCCTGATCGCCGAGTTCGACAAGACGCATCCCGACATCAACGTCACTCCGGTCTATACCGGCAGCTACGACGACACCAACATGAAGACCCGGGCCGCGATCCAGGCCGGCCACCCGCCCGGCGTGGTGCTGATGAGCGCCAACTTCACCCGCGAATACGTCATCAACGGCCAGGCCACGAGCCTCGACGACCTGATCGCCGCCGACAAGCAGACCCCCGCCCAGTTCATGGATGAGTTCTGGCCTGCGCTGAAGCTGAACGCGACGGAAGGCGGCCATGTCTACGGCGTACCGTTCCAGAACTCGACGCCGCTGCTCTACTACAGCGTCGATGCGTTCAAGGATGCCGGGCTCGACCCCGACAAGCCGCCGGTCACCTGGCAGGACTGGGTCGATGACATGAAAAAGCTGGTCAAGACCAGCGGCGGCCAGACCACGCGCTGGGGCATGATGATGCCCGGCACCTACGACTATCTGGGCTGGATCACCAGCGCCTTCGTCATGGCCAACGGCGGCCAGTACTACAACCCCGACTACGGCGGAGAAGTCTATTACACTGAGCCGACGACGCTCGGCGCGGTCCGCTTCATCGACGACATGGTGCACAAGTGGCACGTGATGCCGGAAGGTGTCACCGATGCCAACGCGGTGACGACGGCGTTCTTCCAGGGACGCACCGCGATGATGATCCTGTCCACCGGCTCGCTCAGCTTCGTGCGCGACAACATGAAGACGCCGTACAAAGTCGCCTTCCTGCCGCGCAAGCTGGTCAACGCCGCGCCCATCGGGGGCGCCAGCCTGATCATCCCGCAGGGCAACAGCGCCGAGCGCCGGGCCGCTGCCTGGGTGCTGATCAAATGGCTCACCAGCCCCGAAATCGCTGGCGGCTGGAGCCGCTTCACCGGTTATTTCTCGCCCCGCATCGCGTCCTATGACCTGCCCGATATGAAGCAGTACATGGCGGCCCATCCGGACGCGAAGGTCGCCCTCGACCAGCTCAAATACGCCCGCGGCTGGTTCGCCACCTATGACACGGTAGGCGTGCGCAAGGCGATGGAGGACGCCGTGCAGTCTGTGCTGTCCGGCAAGGCCAAGCCCGCAGCGGCCCTGGCCGAAGCGCAGCGTCAGGCCGATGCGCTCATGCAGCCCTACGTTGATCAGACCGCGCTGAAGCTGCCACAGTGAGCGTCGTAGCCGTCAGGGGGCGCAGATGGCCAAGCTGAACCGCATCAAGACCCAGAACATTCCGGCACCGGTGCTGGATCGGCGGCAGGCGGTGCCTGCCCTGATCGCGCGCCCGCAGGACTGGCTCGTGGTCGCCGGCCTCGCCGGCGCGGCGCAGGAGCTGACAGCGATGACCCAGGACGGGCCGAACGTGTTCGGCCTGGGCGGGGCGATGGGGGCGGCGCCGATGATGGCCCTTGGCCTCGCGCTGGCGCAGCCCAGCCGAAAGGTACTTTGCGTCACCGGTGACGGCGAGCTGCTGATGAACATCGGCGCGCTGGCGACCATCGCGCTGCTCAACCCGCCGAACCTCTCGATCGTCTGCGTCGACAACGGCAAATACGGCGAGACGGGCAACCAGGACAGCCACACCGGCCTCGGCGTGCGGCTTGACCTGATCGCCGCCGGAGCGGGCATCCCGGTGGTGTTCACCATCAACACCCAGGCCGAGATCGCCGAAGGCCGCAAGCTGCTGGAATCCGGGGTCGGCCTGTCCTTCATCCTGCTCAGGGTGAAGGAAGGCCCGGCGCTGAAGGTGAAGCGGTCGCTGCAGCCCCACGTGGTCCGCGACCGCTTCCGCGCGGCGCTGTTGGCCGCCTAGCGTCGGCGCCTACGGCTCCGCCGCCGGGTAGAACCAGCGCGCGACTCGCTCGATCGTCAGGCCCTGCACGATGATGGTGAACACCACCACGCCGTAGCAGACCGCGAGCAACGAGGGCCGCATCGCGTTTGCCGGCAGCCCGAGGGCGAGCGCCACCGAAATGCCGCCGCGCAGTCCACCCCAGGTCAGCATCGCCAGCGCCCGTCGCCGCTGCATCCTCGGCGCCCGCACCAGCATCGTCGACAACAGCACGCTGACGCCGCGCACCGCGACCGACAACGGAATGGCGATCAACGCGGCCAGCGCGTCGGTCGCCCGGTAGGCGACGGCGATGATCTCCAGACCGATGAGCAGGAACAGGATCATGTTCAGCACTTCGTCGACCAGCGACCAGAACAGCTGCAGCTCGCGCTGGCCATCCTCGCTGATCACCGTCAGGCTCCGCCGTGCGCCCAGCACCAGCCCCGCCACCACCACGGCGATTGGCCCGGACAAGCCCAGCGCACTCGCCAGGCTGAACGTGCCGGTCGCCAGTGCCAACGAGATCAACAGCGCCAGCCGCGACTCGGCAGCCAGGCGCATCAGCTGCACCGAAGCCAGCCCCAGCGCCAGCCCGAGCAACCCGCCGCCCACCGCTTCCACCAGGAACAGACCGACGATGCTGCCACCGCCAATCACCGTGCCATCGCCGGTCGCCACGCCCAGGGCAACGGTGAACACCACGACGCCGACGCCGTCGTTGAACAGGCTCTCGCCGGCGAACACCGCCTGCAGCGGTGCGGGCAGACCGATCCGACGCAGCATCGCCACAACCGATACCGGGTCGGTCGGCGCCAGGATCGCGCCCAGCACGATGCACCAGATGAATGGCACCGCCGGACCGACCAGCGGGAACACCAGCCACATCCCTGCCCCGAACAGCCCGACGGCCAGCAGGGTGCCCAGCAGCGCCAGCGTCAGCACCAGCAGCTTGCGCGCCCATAGCTGCCCAAGATCGACCTCCAGCGAGCCGGCGAACAACAGGAACGACAGCGCCCCGTCCAGCAACGCCCGCGGCAGGTCGACCTGCCCCAGCAGCGCGCGGGGCAGGGTGCGCAGGTCATAGTTCGGGATCAGCGGATCCACCGCGATCACCACCAGTGATACCAGGAGCGAGATCAGAAGCACGCCGATGGTCGATGGCAGCCGCAGGGTACGGTGGTTGATCACCCCGAAGACGGCCGACAGCGTGAGCAGGATGGCGAAGAGTCCGAGCGGGGTCATGCGTCCATTCTCGCAGCCGCCGCGCGCCGGTGCACCCGGTCGTTGCGTCCCCCCTTGTCTGTCATGCCCGGCTCGCGCATGGTGCGGCCCGTCGGATGGGGCGCCGGCGGCCGCCTGACACCGGGTCCCGCCGCAAAGATCCCCGAAGTGGAGGATGAACGGCATGCGCCTGGCGGTGCTGAAGGAACGTCGCGCGTCCGAAACCCGGGTCGCGGCCACCCCGGAGACGGTGAAGAAGCTGACCGGCCTTGGCCTGAGCGTCGCCATCGAGGCGGGCGCCGGCGTGTCGGCCGCCATCTCCGATGCCGAATTCGCCGCCGCGGGGGCGGAGATCGCCACCGACGCGGCGGCGGCCCTGCAGGGAGCCGCCATCGTCTTCGCCGTGCAGATGCCGCTGCCCGAGCAGCGCCGGCTGATCCCGCGCCCCTGCCTGCTGGTCTGCATCGCCAACGCCTTCGCCGAGCAGGACGTCGTGACCGACTTGGCGCAGGCCGGGATCGACTGCGCGGCGATGGAGCTGCTGCCCCGCATCACCCGCGCGCAGTCGATGGACGTGCTCTCCAGCCAGGCCAACCTCGCCGGCTACCGCGCGGTGATCGAGGCCGCGACCACCTTCCAGCGCGGCTTCCCGATGATGATGACGGCGGCCGGCACGGTGCCGCCCGCGCGGGTCTTCGTGATCGGCGCCGGCGTCGCCGGCCTGCAGGCCATCGCCACCGCCCGCCGCCTCGGCGCCATCGTCTCGGCGACCGATGTGCGCCCCGCCGCCAAGGAGGAGATCAAGTCGCTCGGCGCCACCTTCGTCGGCGTCGAGGACGCCGAGACGGCCGGCCAGACCGGCGCCTATGCCCGGGAAATGAGCGACGCGTTCCGCCAGAAGCAGGCCGAGCTGATGGCGACGACGATCGCCAAGAACGACATCGTCATCTGCACCGCGCTGGTGATGGGGCGCCGCGCGCCGGTCATCGTCACCCAGCCGATGGTGGACAGCATGCGCCCGGGCAGCGTGATCGTGGACCTCGCGGCCGATGCCGGCGGCAACTGTGCGGCCACCACGCCCGGCCAGAACGTGCTGACCGCGAACGGCGTCACCGTCCTCGGCTTCCGCAACTGGCCCTCGCGCATCGCGGTCGCCGCCAGCAGCCTCTACGCCCGCAACCTGCTGACCTTCCTGACCACGTTCTGGGACAAGGACGCCAAGGCGCCGAAACTGCCCGAGGGCGACGAGATCGTCAAGGGCGTGATGCTGACCCGCGGCGGCGCCGTCGTGCATCCGCAGTTCCTGCCGTCCGAAGCCGCCTGAGTCCGCAGCGCCCGGTACCCAAGCCAGTCCACCCCGCCGACCGACCGGAGAGTAGCGATGAACCCGACCCAGCTGGCCGACGAGGCCGCCCGGCTCGCCGACCGCGCCAACGCGCTGGCGCTGCACATCCAGTCGATGGCGGTCAGCGCCGGCGTGCCCGCCGCTGCCACCGCGGTCGAGCCGTTCATCTATCTCTTGGCCATTTTCCTGATGGCCTGCTTCGTCGGCTACTACGTGGTGTGGAACGTCACGCCGGCGCTGCACAGCCCGCTGATGGCGGTGACCAACGCGATCTCCTCGGTCATCATCGTCGGCGCGATGCTGGCGACCGGGCTCGCCACCAGCGGCTGGGCGATGGCGTTCGGCTTCATCGCCGTGACGCTCGCCAGCGTGAACATCTTCGGCGGCTTCCTGGTGACGCAGCGAATGCTGTCGATGTTCCGGGCGAAGAAGTAATGCCGATGTCCGCAAGCCTGACCTCGCTCGCCTATCTCGTCGCCGCCGTCCTGTTCATCCTGGCGCTGCGCGGGCTGTCGCAGCCCGGTCACCTCGCGCCAGGGCAACCGCTTCGGCATGATCGGCATGGCGATCGCGGTGCTCGCCACGCTGCTGCATCACGGCATGGCCGGCGGCGGCTACGTGCTGATCGTGCTCGGCATCGTCATCGGCGGCAGCATCGGCGCGGTGATCGCGCGGCGCATCCAGATGACGGCGCTGCCGCAGCTGGTCGCCGCGTTCCACTCGCTGGTCGGCCTCGCCGCGGTGTTCGTCGCCGCCGGCGCGCTGAACGCGCCGGAAGCGTTCGGCATCGGCACGCCCGGCCACATCTACACCGAAAGCCTGATCGAGATGTCGATCGGGCTGGCCATCGGCGCCATCACCTTCTCCGGCTCGCTGATCGCGTTCGCCAAGCTGCAGGCGCTGATGAAGGGCGCGCCGATCACGTTCGCCGGGCAGCACAAGCTGAACCTCGGGCTGGCGATCGTGCTGCTGCTGCTGATCGTCTGCTTCGTCGCGACCGGCGGCGACCAGTTCATGTTCTGGCTGATCGCGCTGCTGGCGCTGGCGCCTCGGCTTCCTGATCATCATCCCGATCGGCGGCGCCGACATGCCGGTCGTGGTATCGATGCTGAACAGCTACTCCGGCTGGGCGGCGGCCGGCATCGGCTTCACCATCCAGAACCTCGCGCTGATCATCACCGGCTCGCTGGTCGGCGCCTCGGGCGCGATCCTGTCCTACATCATGTGCAAGGGCATGAACCGCAGCATCATCAACGTGCTGCTGGGCGGCTTCGGCACCGATAGCCGGCGGCGCCGCGCCGCGGGTGCCGGCGGCGGCGACCGCACGGTGAAAAGCGGCAATGCCGACGATGCCGCGTTCATCATGAAGAACGCCTCGAAGGTCATCATCGTGCCCGGCTACGGCATGGCGGTGGCGCAGGCGCAGCACGCGCTGCGCGAGATGGCCGACACGCTGAAGAAGGAAGGCGTGGAGGTGAAATACGCCATCCACCCGGTCGCCGGCCGCATGCCCGGCCACATGAACGTGCTGCTGGCCGAGGCCAACGTGCCGTACGACGAGGTGTTCGAGCTGGAGCAGATCAACAACGAGTTCAGCACCGCCGACGTGGTCTACGTGATCGGCGCCAACGACGTGACCAACCCGGCGGCGAAGACCGATCCCGACCTCGCGCGATCTACGGCATGCCGATCCTGGAGGTGGAAAAGGCGGCGACGGTGCTGTTCGTGAAACGCTCGATGGCCTCGGGCTATGCCGGCGTGGACAACGAGCTGTTCTTCCGCCCGAACACGATGATGCTGTTCGGCGACGCCAAGAAGATGACCGAGGAAATCGTCCAGGCGCTGGGACACTGACGGCGTAGGCGACCCGCACCGCTGCCCTGGCTTTCAGCGGTGTCAGGGACGGTCGGCGGAGCAGATGATATGCGTGAGCATCCCCTGTTCGAGCGACTCTGGAACGGCTCGGTGCCGATGGAGGACTGGACGGCGGCGGTCTCGCAAGGCGTCATCACGTCGGTCGCCGAGAACGTCATCACCGTCCACACCACTTATTTCTGCGGCAGCGTCACCGCGATCCGCACCGCGGACGGGCTGGTTCTGATCGACACCGCCAATCAGGCAACCGCCGAAACGGTGCTCGACTGCATCCGGACCTGGGATGATGCACCGATCCACACGGTGATCTATACCCACGGCCATATCGACCACACCGGCGGCATTACCGCCATCGACCGGGAGGCGGTGGCGAACGGGTGTGCGCGCCCAAGAATCGTCGCCCATCGGGACGTCGCGCGCCGCATGAACCGCTACGCGCTGACGCAGGGCCTCAACAGCATCGTGCAGGGCCAGCAGTTCAACGATCCGTCCTACGTCTATCCGATCGGCCAGCGGCAGCCCGACGAGGTTTACGACGACACCAGTTCCCTGGTGATTGGGGGCGAGCGGTTCGATCTGTTTCATGGCCGGGGTGAGACCGACGACGCCACCTTTGTCTGGCTACCCACACGGCGCATCCTGATGAGCGGCGACTTCGTCATCTGGATGTTTCCCAACGCGGGGAATCCAAGGAAGGTGCAGCGTTATGCGGCGGAATGGGCCGCCGCCCTGCGCCACATGGAACGGCTGGAGCCGGAAGTCCTCGTCCCCGGACATGGCCCGGTGATTTTCGGCAAGGACCGTGCCGCGCAGGTGCTGCGCGACGGTGCGGCCGTCCTCGAGCACCTGGTTGGTGAAGCCCTCGCGCTCATGAACCGGGGGGCTGCGCTCGACGAGGTTCTGCATGCCGTCACGGCGCCGGCCGAGTATCTGTCGAAGCCCTATTTGCGCGCCAAATACGATGACCCGGAATTCCTCGTGCGCGCGGTCTACCACCTCTATGCCGGTTGGTTCGATGGCAACCCGGCGCATCTTAAGCCGGCGAGGGCTGCCGATCTGGCATTGGAACTGGCGCGGTTGGCAGGTGGTGCCGACAAGCTTGCCCAGCGGGCCGCTGCGCTGGCCGAGGCAGGCGACACCCGCCTCGCCGCGCATCTCGCCGAATTCGCAGGCGACGCCGCCCCCGACGACACGTCCATTCAGGCGACGCGCGCGCTGGTGCTCCGCAAATGCATCGACCGCGAGGGCTCGCTGATGGGCAAGGCCTTTCTGGCCGTCTACAAGCGTGACGCGGAGCGCAGGTCTGAAACCTAATCGAAGATTTGGTACGCAGCATGACCCTTACCGTCCGAAGCGCCGTTATCGCGGATGAGGAGGCGATCGTCGCGCTATGGCGCGCCTGCGACCTGGTTGCCCCATACAACGATCCAGCCGCCGACTTCCGCTTTGCCAGGGCCGGATCCTGCTCCGATGTGCTGGTCGCCGAGGACGCCGCGGGCCAGCTTGTCGGCAGCGTGATGGTGGGACATGACGGGCATCGCGGCTGGCTCTACTACGTTGCTGCCAGTCCCCACACCGGCGGCATCGGCATCGGGCGCCGGATGGTGCGGGCGGCCGAGGACTGGCTCCGTCAGCGCGGCGTGGTCAAGGCCCAGTTGCTGGTCCGCGAAGGCAACACCAGGGTCGTCGGCTTCTACGAGCGCCTCGGTTTCGAGGTGGCGCCGCGCGTCGTCATGAGCCGGTGGCTGATCGACGGGCCGTAACGGCGCCCACCCGCTCTACGTCCCGCTCCACACCGGCTGGCGCTTGGTCAGGAATGCGTCCATGCCCTCGCGGAAATCCGCACTCATGTAGCACATCAGGATCAGGTCCTCGTCCGCGGGCGGCGGGGCGGCATCGCGCAGCCGGCGCAGCGCCTCCTTCGTCGCGCGCAGCGTCAGCGGCGCGTGGCCCGACAGCAGCGCCGCCAGCGCATCGGCCCGCGCCTGCAGCGCCGCATGGTCGGGCAGCACCTCGCTCAGCAGCCCGATCCGCTGCGCCTCCTCCGCCTCCACCAGCCGCGCGGTGAAGATGATCTCCTTTACCCGTGCCGCACCGATCAGCGCCGTCAGCCGCGCGTAATTGTTCATCGACAGGCAGTTGCCCAGCGTGCGCGCGATCGGAAAGCCGAAGCGCGCATTCGCAGCCCCGATGCGGATGTCGCAGGCGGCCGCGATCGCCGCCCCCCCGCCGGTACAGGCGCCGGCAATCGCCGCGATCGTCGGCACCCGGCAGCGTTCCAGCGCCCCCAGCACGCGGTCGATCCGTGCCTCGTAGGCGATCGCGTCGGACGCCGAGGCGAAGTCGCGGAACTGGTTGATGTCGGTGCCGGCGGCGAACGCCTTCTCGCCCGCGCCGGTGATAACCAGTGCGCGCAGCGTCGGGTCGGCGTCGGCCTCGTCGCACAGCGCCGCCAGCCGTTCATACATCGCAAAGGTCAGCGCATTGCGCGCAGCCGGGCGATTGAGCGTGACCCGCCCGATCGCCTCCTGCCGCTCGTACAGCAGTTCATCGGTCATCGCATTGGCCTCCGCTTGCGGTCAGGCGGCGATACAAGCCCTGGCCGCGCCTTGAAACAAGCCGCTGGATGCGCCCCAATCGCTGCGCAAAGCGGGACGGGAACGGCATGACCTGGCAACAGGAGATCGAGGAACTGGCGGCGCGAATAGCCCTGGCCCAGCAGATGGGCGGGCCGGAGCGGGTCGCGCGCCAGCACGATGCGGGACGGCTCACGGTGCGGGAGCGGATCGCCCGGATGCTCGATCCCGGCAGCTTCCAGGAAGTCGGCGCCATCGCCGGCCGCGCCACCTACGGCCCGGATGGTGCCATTGCCGGCTTCACCCCGGCGGTCTGCATCTTCGGCCGTGGCACGGTGGACGGCCGGCCCGTCGTCATCGCCGGCGACGACTTCACCGTCCGCGGCGGCTCGGCCGATGCCGCGATCGGCCAGAAGCTGCGCCTGTCGGAAAAGATGGCTCACGGCCTGCGCCTGCCGCTGATCCGGCTGATCGAGGGCTCCGGCGGCGGCGGCTCGGTCAAGACCATCGAAACCACCGGCCGCGCCAACCTGCCCGGCGGCTTCGAGGACCTCTCCAGCCTGGAGATCTCGGCGCTCAACCTGGCGAGCGTCCCGGTCGTCGCCCTCGGCCTCGGCTCGGTCGCCGGCCTCGGCGCCGCACGCCTGGTGGCGAGCCACTACTGCGTCATGGTCAAGCCGATCTCGGCGGTGTTCGTCGCCGGTCCGCCGGTTGTGGAGCGGTTGGGCGAGCCGCGCACGAAGCAGGAACTCGGCGGGTGGGAGGTGCAGCTCGGCGCCGGCGCGGTCGATCATGCGACCGAGACCGAGGACGAAGCCTTCGCCGCAGCCCGCCGCTTTCTCTCCTACCTGCCCAATTCGGTGTGGGAACTGCCTGAGCGGGCACGTGGCTGGGACGACCCGGCGAGGCGGGATGAGCAGCTTCTGTCGATCGTCCCGCGCGACAAGCGCCAGCCCTACCACATGCGCCGCATCATCGACGCGGTGGTGGACAAGGACAGCTTCTTCGAACTCGGCCGCCTGTTCGGCCGGCCGATCATCACCGGGTTGGCGCGCCTCGACGGCTGGCCGGTCGCGCTGATGGCCGGCGACCCGCTGTTCGGCGGCGGCGCCTGGAACGCCGATGCCTGCCAGAAGATCATCCGCTTCGTCGATCTGGCCGAGACCTTCCATCTGCCGGTCGTCCATCTGACCGACTGCCCGGGGTTCCAGGTCGGCCTCGCCGCCGAGCGGAGTGCCGTGATCCGTTGGGGCGTGCGCGCCATCACCGCGATCAACCAGTCGCGCATCCCCTGGTGCAGCGTTCTGGTGCGCAACGTCTACGGCGTCGGCGGGCTCGGCCACCAGCCTGGCTCGCGCCTCGCTTTGCGCTACGCGTGGCCCTCGGCCAGCTGGGGCTCGCTGCCGCTGGAAGGCGGGATCGAGGCGGCCTACCGCGCCGACATCGCCGAATCGGACGACCCGGCCGCCCGGCTGGCCGAGATCGAGGCACGCCTGAACCAACTCCGCTCGCCGTTCCGCACTGCGGAATCGTTCTGGGTGGAGGACATCATCGATCCGCGCGACACGCGCCGCCTGCTGTGCGACTTTGCCAATCTTTCCGTGCCCTTACGGACTCCGGGGCCGGCCAATTTCACGATGCGTCCGTGATCGTTACCGATGATCCGTTCGGCGCCAGCCATGCGTCCGGCGCACGGCGCGGTTGGTTGCCTGCCGGGCTTCATTGCGACTAGTGTCCCGCCCACGCGGCCGTAATCCCAATGCCGCGCAAGAAGACCAGCAACTCGTATCGGTCCGCTGTTTGGGCGGGCTGCTACAAGGGAGAGTCCATTTGCTGCCGACCGATATTCGGAATCCCGACTATTTTCATAAGGTCGTGGATTGCCAGTGGGCCTGCCCGGCGCACACGCCGGTTCCCGAATACATCCGTATGATCGCCGCTGGCCGTTACGCCGATGCGTATATGGTCAACTGGTCCTCCAACGTCTTCCCCGGCATCCTCGGTCGCACCTGCGACCGGCCCTGCGAGCCCGCCTGCCGCCGCGGCCGGGTCGAGGAGGAGCCGGTGGCGATCTGCCGGCTCAAACGCGTCGCCGCGGACTACAAGGGCGACATCGCCGCCCGCCTGCCATCGCCCGCCCGCAACCGCAACGGCAAGCGCGTCGCTCTGGTCGGCGCCGGGCCGGCCTCCCTGACCGTCGCCCGCGACCTCGCCCCGCTCGGCTACGAGGTCGTGGTGTTCGATGGCGAGCAGCGCGGCGGCGGCATGATCCGCAGCCAGATCCCGAAATTCCGCCTGCCTGAGCAGGTGATCGACGAGGAAGTAGGCTACGTGCTCGGCCTCGGCGTGGAAACCCGGTTCGGCGCCCGCGTGGACAGCCTCAAGGCGCTGCTTGAGGACGGCTACGATGCGGTGTTCATCGGCTCCGGCGCGCCGCGCGGCCGCGACCTGCACATCCCCGGCCGGCAGGAAGCGGCTGCCAGCATCCATATCGGCATCGACTGGCTTTCCTCGGTCTCCTTCGGCCACATCACCGCCATCGGCCGGCGCGTAATCGTGCTGGGCGGCGGCAACACCGCGATGGACTGCTGCCGCTCCGCCCGCCGCCTCGGCGGTGCGGACGTGAAGGTCGTGGTCCGCAGCGGCTTCGATGAGATGAAGGCGTCTCCCTGGGAGAAGGACGACGCGATGCACGAGGATATCCCGATCCTCAACTTCCTCGTCCCCAGGGAATTCGTCCACGACCATGGCCGCCTGACCGGCATGGTATTCGAGAAGGTCCGCGCCGAATACGACGCCGACGGCCATCGCCGGCTGGTCAACGCCGGCGAGCCCGACATCCGCATGGAATGCGACGATGTGCTGGTCGCGGTGGGGCAGGAAAACGCTTTCCCCTGGATCGAGCGCGACATCGGCCTCGACTTCGACCGCTGGGGGATGCCGGTGGTCGATCAGACGACGTTCCGCTCGACGCACCCGAAGGTGTTCTTCGGCGGCGATGCGGCGTTCGGCCCAAAAAACATCATCTGGGCGGTCGCGCACGGCCACCAGGCTGCCATCTCGATCGACCTGATCTGCCGCGGGGAAGCACCTGAAAACCGCCCGCCGCCGCTGGTCACGCTGAGCAGCCAGAAGATGGGCATCCATGAGTGGAGCTACGATAACGACGTCTCCAACGACCAGCGTTTCGCCGTGCCGCATCGCGAAAAGGCGATCGCCCTGGCCGACATCCGCACCGAGGTCGAGCTCGGCTTCGACGACCGCGTGGCCTTCGCCGAGGCGCAGCGTTGCCTGAACTGCGACGTGCAGACCGTGTTCACCGACAGCGCCTGCATCGAATGCGACGCCTGCGTCGATATCTGCCCGGTGGACTGCATCAGCTTCACCGGCGACGGCCCCGAGGCCGATCTGCGCATGCGGCTTAACGCGCCCGCGCACAATCTTGACCAGGCGCTGTACGTCTCCGGCGCGCTCAAGACCGGCCGCGTGATGGTGAAGGACGAGGACGTGTGCCTGCATTGCGGTCTGTGCGCCGAACGCTGCCCGACCGGTGCGTGGGACATGCAGCGCTTCCTCATCGACGTTGCACAAGCAGGGTCCGCATGCTCCAGACACTGAACCGGGTTGACGGGCTGCAGCGCGTCAACGACTTCGTCGTCAAATTCGCCAACGTCAACGGCTCCGGCTCTGCCAGTGCCAACCAGCTGTTCGCGAAATCAATCCTGCGGATGGGCGTGCCGGTCGCACCACGCAACATCTTCCCCTCCAACATCCAGGGACTGCCGACCTGGTACGAGATGCGCATTTCGGAAGCCAACTATCTCGGCGCGCGGGAAGGCACCGACTTGATGGTTGCGATGAACCCGCAGACCTGGGACCAGGACATCGCCTCCATCGTCCCCGGCGGCTACCTGTTCTACAACTCGACAAAGCCGATGCCGGCCAGCCGCTTCCGCACCGACATCGTCGTGATCGGCATGCCGCTGACCGAGTTGTGCAACCGCGAATACACCGACCCGCGCCAGCGCCAACTGTTCAAGAACATCATCTATGTCGGCGCGCTGGCGGCGATGCTCGACATCGACATCGCCGAGGTGGAAACCCTGATCGGCGAGCAGTTCAAGGGCAAGGACAAGCTGATCGCGCCCAACATCTACGCGCTGCACATGGGCCGCGATTACGCGCTGGAGGAGCTGGACTGCCCGATCGGCCTCACGCTGCGCCGCTCCGACGCCGTGGGCGACCGTATCTCGATCGACGGCAATTCGGCCGCCGGCCTGGGTGCCGTCTATGGCGGTGCGACAGTCTGCGCCTGGTATCCGATCACGCCCTCCACCTCGCTCGCCGAGGCGTTCACGCGGTACTGCGCGCGCTTCCGCGTGGACAAGGAAACCGGCGAGCATCGCTACGCCATCGTGCAGGCCGAGGACGAGCTGGCCTCGATCGGCATGGTCATCGGCGCCGCCTGGAACGGGGCGCGCGCCTTCACCGCAACCTCCGGTCCCGGCATCTCGCTGATGCAGGAATTCTTCGGCCTCGCCTATTTCGCCGAAATCCCCGCGGTGATCTTCGATGTGCAGCGCGCCGGCCCCTCCACCGGCATGCCGACGCGCACCCAGCAATGCGACCTGCTGGCCTGCGCCTATGCGTCGCACGGCGACACCAAGCATGTCCTGCTGTTTCCCGAAGACCCGCACGAGTGCTTCGAGTTCGGCGCGCTGGCCTTCGATCTGGCGGACCGGCTGCAGACGCCGGTGTTCGTCCTGCTCGACCTCGATATCGGCATGAATGAGCGGCTGACGCGCCCGTTCCGCTGGGACGACACGCGGCGGATGGACCGCGGCAAGGTGATGACCGCCGCCGAGCTGGAGGCCGGACGCGACTTCGGCCGCTATCTCGACGAGGACGGCGACGGCATCGCCTACCGCACCTATCCGGGCACCCACCCAACGCGCGGCTCGTTCTTCACGCGCGGCACCTCGAAAGACCGCTACGCCCGCTACACCGAGCAGGGTGCCGCGTACGAGGACAACATGCGCCGGCTGCTGCTGAAGTTCCGCACCGCCGCCGCGCTGGTGCCGGTGCCGGAAGTCCGCGCCGCCCGGGCGCCGACGCGCATCGGCGCCATCTACTACGGCTCGACCGCGCCGGCGATGCTGGAGGCCGACGACCTGCTCGCCGCCCAGGGCATCGACCTCGACCTGATGCGCGTGCGCGGCTTCCCGTTCAACGAAGACGTCCGCGCCTTCATCGAACAGCACGACCGCGTCTATGTCGTGGAGCAGAACCGCGACGGCCAGCTGCGCACGCTGATCGTCAACGAGCTTGAGATCGACCCTGCGCGAGCTGAAGAAGGTGCTGCATTTCGACGGCACGCCGATCACCGCGCGGATGATCGCCGAGACGATCGAGCAAAATGAACAATCCGTCATCGTGCCGATGCGGAGGAGCGCGCCATGACCTTCCTGCCCAAACCCAAGCTGCATCACCCCGAGCTGGCGACCAACGCGCTCGGCTTCACGCGCCGCGACTACGAAGGTGCCATCTCCACCCTCTGCGCCGGCTGCGGCCACGATTCGATCAGTGCCGCCATCGTGCGCGCCTGCTTCCAGCTCGACCTGCCGCCGCATCGCATCGCCAAGCTGTCCGGCATCGGCTGCTCATCCAAGACCCCCACCTATTTCCTGGGCAATTCGCACGGCTTCAACAGCGTGCATGGCCGCATGCCCTCGGTGCTGACGGGTGCCAACCTCGCAAACCGCGACCTGATCTATCTCGGCGTATCCGGCGACGGCGACTCCGCCTCGATCGGCCTCGGCCAGTTCGCCCACGCCATGCGACGCGGCGTGAACATGGTCTATATCGTCGAAAACAACGGCGTGTACGGCCTCACCAAGGGCCAGTTCTCCGCCACGTCCGACCGCGGCGCGCGAAACAAGCGCGGCATCGTCAACAACGACGAGGCGATCGACCTCGTCGGCATGGCGCTGCAACTCGGCGCCACCTATGTCGCGCGCAGCTTCTCGGGCGACAAGAACCAGCTGGTGCCGCTGATCGAGGGTGCGCTGGCGCATCGCGGTGCCGCCTTCATCGACTGCATCTCGCCCTGCGTCGCCTTTAACAACCACGAGGGCTCGACCAAAAGCTTCGACTACGTGCGCGAGCACAACGAGGCGGTGAACTTCCTCGACGTCATCACCGGGCGGGAGGAAATCACGGTCGATTACGCCCCCGGCTCGATCGAGATGGTGAAGCAGCACGACGGCTCGATGCTGCGGCTGCGCAAGCTTGCCGGCGACTACGACCTGCACGACCGCGCCCAGGCGATCAGCTTCCTGCACCACCGCCACGCGGCGGGCGAGATCGTGACCGGCCTGCTCTACGTCGATCCCGACGCCGAGGATCTGCACGGCTATCTCAACACCGTTGCGACACCGTTCAATGAGCTGACCGAAGATCAGCTCGTCCCCGGCGCCTTGGCGCTCGACAAGCTAAACGCCAGCCTGCGGTAGCGGGTCGGGCCCTTTCGGGCATAGTCTGGGCAGGCGGCGGGCCGGCTGGGCGATCAGGGCCGCCGTTGCATGGAGCGGACGCCCGGGAACCACGGATGACAAAGCCGGTCATGAGTTTGGACGATGCCGCCTTCGACGATGTCGAGGAGAACGGCATCTACACATCACGCCGCGCCACGATCGGGGCGCATATCGGCGCACGTCTCCTTGGCTACAACCTGACCGTCCTGCCGCCCGGCAAGGCGCAATGCCCATTCCACGCCCACCATGGGCAGGAGGAGATGTTCCTCGTTCTGGAAGGACAGGGCGAGCTTCGCTTCGGCGAGCAGCATTTTCCGATCCGCCGGCACGACGTGATCGCCTGTCCTCCGGGAGGCCCGGAGGTTGCGCACCAGATCATCAACACCGGCACGACGCCGATGCGCTATTTGGCGCTTTCGACGCTTCCCGATGTCGATGCCTGCGAATATCCGGATTCGAACAAGGTCATGGTCATCGCGGGCAAGCGGGGGAACCGGACGCTGCGGAAGATCTTCCGTGCCGAGAACACGGTCGATTACTACGACCGCGAAGACACCTGACGCGGGCTGGCCGCCGGCGCCGGCCGGCGCCTCACACCGGCTTCCAAGCCCGGTCCATCTCCACGTCGATCAGAGTCGGGCTGTTCGCCGCAATGCCCTCGCGCAACCTTTGCCGCACCTCGTCCAGCGTCGTCGTCTTGTGCGCCGCCAGCCCCATCCCGCGCGCGAGGTCCACGTAGTCGATGCGCGGCTCGGTCAGGTCCATGCCGACATAGGTGTCGGTCTGTGCCGCCAGCGACTGCATCGCATTCGTCCGCTGCTTGAGGATCCGATACGAGGAGTTGTTGAGAATTACATAGACGATGCCCAGCTTTTCATGCGCTGCCGTCCACAGCGCCTGGATCGTGTACATGGCACTTCCGTCGCCGATCAGCGCCACCACCGGCCGGTGCGGCTGCGCCAGCTTCACTCCGATCGCCGCCGGCACGCCCCAGCCGATGCCGCCGCCGCGCATGCCGAAGTAACTCTGCGGATCGTTGCTGCGCAGCAGGCGCTTCAGCCCGGCCCCCGAGGAGATGGTTTCATCTACCACCACCGCGTCGTCGGGCAGCGCGTCCGCCACGGTCTGCATCAGCGCCAGCGCGTGAATCGGCCGGCGCTGGGCCAGCGCCTCGGCCTCTTGACGCAGCTTCGCCAAGCTGTCGGCGAGCGTCGCGCGCACCTGCTCCCCGCGCGCCCGCGTGCGCCCCGGCCCCGCATCGCCGATCGCCCGCAGCAGCGCCGCCGTCAGGTCGGGCAGCGTCGCCTTCGGCTCGCCCTGGATCGCGACCTCCGCCGCGTAGTTCTTCCCCAGCTCCCATGGATCGCTGTCCAGATGCACCACCGGCATCCCCGCCGGCAGCGGCTCCATCTTCCCGGGCACCGACAGCGTGAACACGTCGGCGCCGATCGACACGACAAGATCGTGCGCGCTCAGCGTCTCATGCACCGCGGCCGCCAGCCGCGTCAGCGGGCCCGCATATAGCGGATGCGCCGATGGAAAATTGACCCGGCTCGGCACCGTCTCGTCGTACACGGCGGCGCCCAGCGCCTCGGCGAACGCGGCAAGCTCCGCATGTGCCCCGCTCTGCGCGACCGCGTCGCCGGCGATGATGATGGGGCGCTCGGCCTTCGCCATCAGCGCCGCCGCCGCCGCGATTCCGGCCATATCCCCACGCATCCCGCCGCCGATGCGTGTGGGTTTGCCTAGGTCGATATCGGCTTCTGCGTTCATGATGTCGCCCGGCAGCGATAGGAACACCGGCCCGGTCGGGGAGGCCAGCGCCGTCTTGGCGGCGCGGTGGATCATTTGTGGCAGGTCGTGGATGCTGCGCACCTCGGCCGACCATTTCACGAAGGGCCGGGCGATCTCGGGCAGGTCGCCCCACAGCAGCGGCTCCTTCAAGGCAAAACCCTGGTCGTGCTGCCCCGCCGTAACCAGGATCGGCGCCCCGGCCTTCTTCGCGTCGTACAGCATGCCCATGGCGTTCCCCAGGCCGGGTGCGACATGCAGGTTGCACGCCGCCAGCCGGCCCGACGCCTGCGCGTAGCCGTCGGCCATCGCCATTACCGCGACCTCGGCTAAGCCCAGCACGTAGCGAAGCTCCTGCTCGCCGGCCAACTGGTCCATCAGCGCCAGCTCCGTCGTGCCGGGATTGCCGAAAAGATAGCGCACCCCTTCCTGCTTCAGCAGCGCCAGGAAGGCGGCCTTGCCCGACATGTGCGCCATGATGTTTCCCCCCACCGCTTGCGTCCGACGCGAGCCTAGCGAAGGATCGCGCCATTGGGGAGTTTGGGGGAAACCGCGATGAACCTGCATCGTCTGCTGGCGCGGCGCGTCGCCGAGGGCAAGCCCGTGCGGGTCGGCCTGATCGGCGCCGGCAAGTTCGGCTCGATGTTTCTTGCCCAGGTGCCCAGTACCCCGGGGATCGAGGTCGCGGCCATCGCCGACCTATCGCCGGACCGCGCCCGCGTCGCCTGCCGCGCCGTCGGGTGGGAAGCCGAACGCATCGCCGCCACGCACTTCCTCGACGACGCCGTTGCGATGACCGAAATGCCGGGGATCGAGGTGGTGGTGGAGGCCACTGGCCACGCCCCCGCCGGCATCGCGCACGCCCGCGCCGCCATCCGCAACGGCCGCCACGTCGTGATGGTGAACGTCGAAGCCGACGTGCTCGCCGGCGTGGCGCTTGCCCACGAAGCCGCCGCGGCCGGCGTAGTGTACAGCCTCGCCTACGGCGACCAGCCGGCGCTGATCTGCGAGATGGTGGACTGGGCGCGCAGTTGCGGCTTCCGCGTCATCGCGGCCGGCAAGGGCACGAAGTACCTGCCAGAATACCATGCCTCCACGCCGCGCACGGTGTGGGGCTATTACGGCCTGACGCCCGAAGCGGCGAAGCAGGGCGGCATGAATCCGCAGATGTTCAACTCATTTCTTGACGGCACCAAGTCCGGCATCGAGATGGCGGCTGTCGCCAACGCCACCGGCCTTACGCCGCCGCCCGACGGCCTCGGCTTTCCGCCCTGCGGCACCGATGCGCTCTCCCGCATCTTGCGCCCAGCGAACGAGGACGGCGTGCTGCACCACGCCGGACAGGTGGAGGTGGTGTCCAGCGTGCACCGCGACGGCAGCCAGGTCGCCAACGATCTGCGGTGGGGCGTCTATGTCGTGTTCGAGGCGCCTAACGACTACACGATGCGCTGCTTCGCCGAATACGGCGTGCCGACCGATCCCACCGGTCGCCTCTCCGCCCTCTATCGCCCGTTCCATCTGATCGGCCTCGAACTGAACGTCTCGATCCTCTCGGCGGCGTTGCGCGGGGAGCCGACCGGCGCGCCCGACGCCTTCCGTGCCGACGTGGTGGCGACCGCCAAGCGCGACCTGAAAGCGGGGGAGGTGCTGGATGGCGAGGGCGGCGACTGCGTCTGGGGCAAGCTTCTGCCGGCGGCGTCGAGTTTGGCGATCGGGGGCCTGCCGATCGGTCTCGCCAGCCGCGTGCCGCTGCTGCACGACGTGAAGGTCGGCCATCCCGTCACCTGGTCCGACGTCCGCATGGACGCCGCCGACCCGACCTATCTCTATCGCCGCGCTATGGAAGCAGGCGCGTAACGACCAACAGGGTGGGCTTCAGCCCACCCCTGCAACTTAAGCACCGTCTGCACACCAATGGTGGGCTAACCCCTGTCGCCGCGCCATCGCCCGGGGCTCGCTTGACCCTCCCGTCCCGCCGGTTCAGCCTGCCACAAACGGGGGAAAGCGAAGATGGCGAGCGACTACAACGTCGGCGACCTGGTGGCCGAATTCCTGACCGCGTGCGGCGTGAGCACCGTGTTCGGCATCGTCTCGATCCACAACATTCCCATGCTGGATGCGATCGGACGGCGCAACGCGATCCGCTTCATCATGGCGCGCGGCGAACTCGGCGGCGCGCACATGGCCGACGGCTATGCCCGCGTCACCGGCGAATTAGGTGTGCTGTTCAGCAGCACCGGCCCCGGTGCAGCCAACGCCGTCGGCGGCCTGGTGGAGGCGCAGTTCGCCGGCTCGCCCGTGCTGCACATCACCGGCCACACTGCCACGAAGTTTGCCGACCGCGCCATGGGAACGGTGCACGACCCGGTCGATCAGAACGGCATGCTCGCGTCCGTTTCCAAATCCGCGTACCGGGTGCGCTCGGCACAGCAGGCGCTCGGCGTGCTGACGCGCGCCGCGGTCGATGCGCTATCGCCGCCGACCGGGCCGGTCAGTGTCGAAATCCCCATCGACATCCAGCGCACGCCGATCCCGCGCCCCGCCATGCTCGACAGCTTCAGCCTGCCGCTGCCGCCGCCCCTCGTGCCGACGTCCGCCGAACTCGATGAACTGGCATCGCGCGTGAAGCGGGCGCGCCGCCCGATGCTGTGGCTCGGCGCCGGTGCCCGGGGCGCGGGGGTGGAGGCGAAGCGGCTGCTCGATCGCGGCTTCGGCATGGTCAGCTCCTGGGCCGGGCGCGGCACGGTGCCCGAGGACCACCCGATGAACCTTGCCGGCCTGCACGGCAACGGCATGCCGGCGATCCAGGACTTCTATCGCAGTGTCGACCTTATGCTGGTCGTCGGCTCGCGCCTGCGCGGGCAGGAAACCGGGGAATTCGCCGTCAAGCTGCCCGACAATCTCATCCAGATCGACAGCGACCCGCTCGCCAATGGCCGGACCTACGGCAATCAGTTCTTCGTCTGCGGCGACAGCCGGCTGGTGCTGCAGGGCCTGGTGGAACGGCTGGATGGCGCCATGCAGGTCGATCCCGCTTTCGGCCCCGCGTTCCGCAAGCTGAAGCAGGACGCCCGCGCCGAATTCGCCGCGACGCTCGGCCCCTACGCTACCTTCTCAGAGCAGCTCCGGAACGTGATGCCGCGCGACGCCATCTGGGTCCGCGACATCACGCAGAGCAACACCACCTGGGGCAACCGTCTGTTCCCGATCTACGGCGCGCGCGACAACATCTATCCGGTCGGTGCCGGGATCGGGCAGGGGCTGCAGCTCGGCATCGGCGCGGCGGCAGCGGCGAACGGACGCAAGACCGTGGTGATGACCGGCGATGGCGGGTTCTTCCTGAACATGGGGGAGCTGTGGACCGCCGTGCAGGACAATCTCGACATGGTCGTGATCGTCATGAACGACCGCGGCTATGGCGTCATCAAGCGTATCCAGGACAGCCTGCAGGAAGGCCGCCGCTTCTACGCAGACCTGCTCGGCCCAGATCTCGGCAAACTGGCGGAGGTCGCGGGCATCCCCTTCTTCAAGGTCACCCGCGGCGATGCTTTCGGTGAAACCGTCGCGAAAGCCCTTGCCGTCACCGGCCCCAGCATGGTGGAAGTAGACATGCACGCCGTCGGTGAAATGCCCGCCTACTTCCCCTTCAACAAGCGCGTCGCCGCCTGAGCATTTCGTCCGGCACCTTTCCGGTCGGCCTTCTCGGGATCGCCGGGCTGCTCGGGCTGGCCTTCGCGTTCAGCGAGGACCGGCGGCGCATCCCCTGGCGCACCGTGGCAGGCGGTGTCGCGCTGCAGATCGTGCTGGCCGTGCTGTTGTTGTTCGTGCCGGCGGCGCGCGCCGCGTTCCTGCTGCTCAACCGCGGGGTGGAGGCGCTGCAGGCCGCCACCGATGCCGGCACCGCCTTCGTGTTCGGCTACCTGGTCGGGCCGCCGCTGCCCTTCGTCGAAACTCATCCCGGCGCCAGCTTCATCCTCGCTTTCAAGGCGCTGCCGCTGGTGCTGATGATCAGCGCCTTCGCCTCCCTACTATTTTATCTCGGCATCCTGCAGCGCATCACCGCGGCCTTCGCGTGGATGCTGCGCTTCGTTTTGGGCATCGGCGGCGCGCTCGCGCTGGGGGCGGCGGTGCACATCTTCGTCGGCATGGTCGAAGCGCCGCTGCTGGTGCGGCCCTATCTGCTGCGGATGCAGCGGGGCGAGCTGTTCGCGCTGATGACCTGCGGCATGGCCGGCGTCGCCGGCACTGTAATGGTGATCTACGCCGCGTTCCTCGGTCCGGTCATTCCGAACGCGCTGGGCAACATCCTCATCGCCTCGGTCATCAGCACGCCGGCCGGCCTTGCGATCGCCGCGCTGATGGTACCCTTCGGACCGGCCGAACCGGGGGAGGCGCGCATCGACATCCATGATCCGCCGGTCAGCGTGATGGACGCGCTGGTAAAGGGCACGATGGACGGCGTGCCCGTCGCGGTCAGCATCGCCGCCAGCCTGATCGTTGCCGTCGCGCTGGTCTCACTGGTGAACATGGCGCTGGGACTGCTGCCGCACTGGGGCGACGCGGCGATCACCTTGCAACGCGTATTCGCCTGGCCGTTCCGTCCGGTGATGTGGCTGATCGGCGTGCCCTGGCAGCAGGCCGGCACGGCGGCGGCGCTCATGGGCACCAAGACGGTGCTCAACGAGTTTGTCGCCTACCTGGGGCTTGCAGGCCTGCCGCCTGATGCGCTGTCGCCGCGTTCGCGCCTGATCGTGACCTATGCGCTGTGCGGCTTCGCCAATTTCGGCAGCCTCGGCATCATGATCGGCGGCCTCGGCGTGATGGTCCCCGAACGCCGGCACGAGATCGTGGCGCTCGGGCTGCGCTCGATCTTGTCGGGCACCCTGGCCACCTGCAGCAGCGGCGCAGTGGTGGGGCTGTTGACCTAAGCTACATCGGCGGCAGCACCGCATCCATGATGTTGCGCGGCGATGCCGGCATCTCGCCACGATAGACGCGCTTGACGATCTCGGTCAGTGCGGCGTTCGCTGGCGTCGCGCGGCCGATCGACTGGCCCTTCTCGACGATGAAGCCGTTGATGAATTCGATCTCGGTGCGCCGCCCCTTCAACATGTCTTGCCCCATCGAGGGACGCTGCAGGTCGTTGCGCGCCCCGGTATTGGTGCCGGCGACCAGGATCGCCTCGACCTCCTCCATCGCCGCCTTGTTGCCCTCCGATGCCTCGGCCAGGCGGTTCGGCTCCAGGTTGCCGATATGCTCCAGCGCGTAGCCCAGCGCCTGCCCGACACGCACCGCCTCGCCGCCCAGTCGGATCGCGAAACGGCGGATCTCGTCGGTGCGGTCGCCGTCGTTGCCCGACAGACCGGTGGCGGCCGATACGCCGTTGCGCATGCCGTTGACGCACAGCTTCGACCAGCGCTCACCCCACAGATTCGTCGTCACCTTCACGCTGTCGATCGGAGCCACCAGCTCCGCTAGTTCCTCGACGCGGCGCGTGACGCGGCCATGCACCTCGCCCACGCGAAACACCGTGTGCGCGGCACCACCCTTCGGCACCGTGCGCCGGATCTGCCCCGGCGCATGAAGGTCGACTGAGATGCGCGCCGCGATCATGCCAACCGTGCGGCCCCATCCGACGATGCCGGCGATGCGCTCCTCGTTGATGCAGTTCTGCAGCGAAACCACGTAGCCGCCGGGTGCCAGGTATTGGCGGATCATTGTCGTCGCCCATTCGGTATCATACGACTTCACCGAGACGAAGGCGATGTCGATGGGCCGGTTCTTCGCCAGGCTCTGCAACTCGGTCAGGTGCATGGTCGGCACCTTCACCGTCATCGTCTCCTCGGGCGTCATGCCGGTCAGCTTCATGCCGTGCGCGCGGATGGTTTCCACGTGCTCGGGCCACGGGTCGATCAGGGTGACGTCGTGGCCGTGATGCGCGAAATACGCGCCGACATAGCCACCGACGGCGCCGGCCCCCATGAACGCGATCTTCGGCTGCATCGGCGTCTCCTCACGCTGCGGTTTATGCCATACTATCCCGACCGACACGGTGGGCAAGCAGCGGGGGCGACAGCGATGGACTGGACCGATCGGCGCAGGCGTTTCCGCGCCTTTCTGCTAGGCGACAAGTGCCTGCATCCCGGATCGGTGTTCGATCCCATCTCGGCTCGTGCGGCCGAGGAAATCGGTTTCGAGGTCGGCATGTTTGCCGGCTCGATCGCCAGCTTCGCAGTGCTTGGCGCGCCCGACATCATCGTGCTGACGCTGACCGAATTCGCGCAGCAGGCTTACCGCATCAACCGCGCCGCCACGCTGCCGCTGCTGGTCGATGCCGATCACGGCTACGGCAACGCACTCAGCGTGATGCGCACGGTGCAGGAACTGGAAACCGCCGGCATCGCCGGCCTGACCATCGAGGACACCGACCTGCCGCGCCCCTACGGCGCGCCGAAGCCGCGGCTAGTACCGCTTGACGAAGGGGTCGGCAAAATGCGCGCGGCGGTCGCGGCGCGGCAGGATGCGTCGCTCTGCGTTTTCGCCCGCACCAGCGCGCCCGGAATTACCGGCGTGGAGGACACCATCGCGCGCGCCCGCGCCTACGCCGAAACCGGCGTGGACGGCCTGTTCCTCGTCGGCGTCTCGGCGCGCGCGCAACTCGACGCGATCGCTGATGCAGTGAAAATCCCGCTGCTGCTGGGCGGGGTCTCAGGTGATCTGCGCGACCGCGACTATCTCGCCTCGCGCGGCGTGCGCATTGCGCTGCAGGGCCATCTGCCCTTCGCAGCTGGCGTGCGCGCGGTGTACGAGACGATGCGCGCGCTGCGCGACGGCACGCAGCCCGACCAGATCACCACCGGAGCCCCAGCCGACATGATGCGCCGCTTGACGCGGGAGGCTGAATACGGGGAATGGACAAAAGCCTATCTCGGCGGCTGAAGCCTTGCGGCACACAACGACGGAGCAACCACCATGGAAAAGCGATCGGCGCTGATCGTCGGCGCGGGGCAGGGGCTCAGCGCCTCACTCGCGCGGCTGTTCGCCGGGAATGGGATGGGCGTGACGCTCGCCGCCCGCGACACCACCAAGCTCGCCGCCCTGGCGCACGAGACCTCGGCCGCGACCCACGCCTGCGATGCCTCGAACGCCGACGACGTGGCTCGCCTGTTCGCCGCGCTGCCGGCACCACCCGACGTGGTGGTGTTCAACGCCAGCGCCCGCGCGCGCGGTCCGGTCGCCGATCTCGATCCCAAGGACGTGCAGCGCGCCATCGCCGTCAGCGCGTTCGCCGGCTTCCTTGTCGGGCAGGCGGCGGCCAAGGCGATGCTTCCGCGTGGCACCGGCACCATCATCTTCACCGGAGCCTCGGCAAGTGTGAAGGGCTATCCGCAGTCCGCGCCCTTCGCGATGGGCAAGTTCGCGTTGCGCGGCTTGGCACAGAGCATGGCCCGCGAACTGGCGCCTAAGGGGCTGCACATCGCCCATGTCGTCATTGACGGCGGCATCCGCAGCGCTGCGCGGCAGGAGCCGGAGGACGCGCCCGACAGCATGCTCGATCCAGACGCCATCGCGGAGATCTACCTGCATCTGGTCAACCAGCACCGCAGCGCCTGGACGTGGGAGATCGAGGTACGGCCCTGGGTCGAACGCTTCTGAACCTTGCCGTGATCCGTCTGCCGCCGCATGCTGCGGCCAACCGCTGGGGGAAACCGCGATGATCTATGAACTGCGCATCTACCACGCCGTGCCCGGCCGCTTGCCGGACCTGCTGAAGCGTTTCGACACAATCACGCTGAAAATATGGGAGAAGCACGGTATCAAGCAGGCCGGCTTCTGGACCACGCTGATCGGTGGCAGCAACCAGATCCTCTACTACATGCTGCAGTGGGAATTGCTCGCCGATCGGGAGAAGAAATGGGGTGCCTTCATGGTCGATCCCGAATGGCACAGTGCTCGTGCGCAGACCGAGGCGAATGGCCCGATCGTCGAGCGTGTGGCCAACGAGATCCTGGCCCCGACCACGTTCTCCTCGGTGAAGTAGCCGATCTTGTCATATGAAAGCACCCTCTCCCGCGCGTGGGAAAGGGTGTTCCTGTGTCATTTCAATTGCAGAAGTGTGTGCCGCGCGGCTTCGCCCAGGCCGGTGATCAGAAGGATGCCCACGGTCAGCCGGGCGATGCCTGGCAAGGTCGGCGTTTCCATGCCAAACGCGACGATAAGCGCGGTGGCACCACCGGCCGGGCTGACCGCCCTCAGTCCGCATTGCAGGCCGCCGGTGACCAAGACGGCGACACAGGCGGCCAGCAGCCGTGAGGCCACCAGCGGATGCCCGCCCATGAAAATGGGCGCCGGCGCCGCCTGGGCCAGGAAGACACCGACCAGACCGCCCGCGAGCCCGGCCAACTGCCCCATGCCCGTCGGCCAGATGCGTCCGCTCCTGCGCTCGGGCGTCAGCGTCTGAACCAGCACGGCCGAGCCCAGGCTTGGCACCAGCAGAGGCTCCTGCACGCGGAGTGAAAAAATGCCGATGACGGCCATAATGATGGCCGCCGCGCACACGCCCAGGATACGGCGCAAAAGAAGTCGTCCTGCTGGCATCGCCCTGCTCCCGGCGCGTCAGGATGCGTTACGCGCCTTCCCTTGAAAGCCCGGGATGCCTGAACGGTTGCCGCCGCGCCGTGGTCTGCTTGCGCCGGGGTGCCGTGCCGCCTCGGCCAGTCGAGCAGGCGCCGCGGTTCAGAACCCCCCGTCTGCTGGGATGTCGTCAGCGCTGACGCCCGACTGCGTAAGCCCGGCGATGAACCACGCGCGGAACTGCGTAACACCGCGGTTGTACTCCACCCAGTTGTCCAGGTAGGATTTCCACCGCTGGTCGGGCTCCAATCGGATGCCCATGGCGCTCGGCAATGCCACCACCGGGTCATGCACCACGACCAGCTTGCTCAGCACCGGGTTCTTTGCCGCCATGCCCAGCCCCTGGATCGCGCCCACCACGATGCAGTCGGCGCGGCCGGACTGCACCGCCAGGATGTTGTCGTCGGCGGTCTTGTAGGCGGTCACCTGCGCCTTCGGGGCGAAGCGCCGCGTGATCGGCTCGACCGAGGAGCCGATGGCGACCGCGATCCGCACGTCCGGCCGGTCCAGATCGGCCCAGGTCCGCGCATGAAAATCCTTGCGCCCGACGATGCCGAACGGATGGTTGTAGTACGGCTGACTGAAGCCGATCGCCAGCGCGCGCTCGGGGGTGGGTTGCAGCGCGAAGGCGATGTCGACCTTGTCCGACTGCAGGTCCAGCACCGAATTTCCGTAGGTCGAACTCGACGTATTGCAGCTTCGCGCCGAACGGTCTGGCGATGTCCAGCGCCATGCTGATCGCGATGCCTGACCACGCTCCCGTCGTGATATCCTTGAAGAAGAACGGCGGCTCCCCGGGCAGGGCGGCGATGCGCAGCGTGCTGGTGCGGCGGATGCGGTCGATCGTCGGTTCGGTCTGGTCCTCCGCCCGCGCGCGCGTGGCCGAGGCTGCCAGGATCGCAGTGGCGCCCAGCCCCCCCGCCACGCCGCGCCGGTTCAGCATCGGTTATTCCCTCGGTTGCTGCTGCGGGTCACTCCGCGGCCTGGCCCATGCCATCCTGCCGGTTGCGGTGCGCCGGCAGACCCAGATTCTCGCGCAGCGTGCGGCCCTCGTATTCGGTGCGGAACAGGCCGCGCCGCTGCAATTCCGGCACCACCAGCGCCGCAAAGTCGTGGATCGCATGTGGCAGGTGCGAGGGGCAGATGTTGAACCCGTCGGCGGCCCCGGTGGTGAACCACTCCTCCATAACGTCGGCAATGTCCTGCGGCGTGCCGATGACGGTGCGCATCCCGAAGCCCGCGCCGTAGGTCTCGTAGACCTGCCGGACCGTAAGCCCGCGCTTGCGCGCCTGTGCGACGATCTGCCGTCCGCTGCTTGGCATCACCACGTCGGTCAGCTCGGGCATCGGCTCGTCCAACGGGTAGACCGACAGATCGGTGATCATGCTGGACAGGATCGACAGTCCCACCAGCGGGTCGATCAGCGCCTGCAGCTGATCGAGCTTGTCCTGCGCCTCCTGCCGTGTGCGGCCGACGAAGGGCACCAGGGCGGGCAGGATGTGCAGATGCCCAGGCCCGCGTCCGTGCGCCGCCATCCGTGCTTTCAGGTCGGCATAGTAGGCGCGCGCCGGCCCGATCTCGTGATCACCGGCATACACCAGGTCGGCGAAGCGCGCGGCGATGTCGCGGCCCTGCTCGGCGGCGCCGGCCTGCACCAGGATCGGCCGCCCCTGCGGCGTGCGCGCCGAATTGAGCGGCCCCCGCACCGCGAAATGTTTCCCCTTGTGGTTGAGCACATGCAGCTTTTCCGGGTGGTAGAACTGGCCTGACGCCTTGTCGCGGATGAAGGCGTCGTCCTCCCAGCTGTCCCACAGGCCGGTCACCACCTCGACGAATTCCGCCGCCCGCTCGTAGCGCGTGTCGTATTCCAGATGGGTGTCGCGGTTGAAATTCTGCGCCTCGGCGTCCGACCATGACGTGACGATGTTCCAGCCCGCCCGGCCATGGCTTATATGGTCCAGGGACGCGAACTTGCGCGCGATGTGGAACGGCTCGTTGTAGGTGGTGCTGGCAGTGGTCACCAGGCCGATATGCTTGGTCATCGGCGCCAACGCCGACAGCAGAGTCAGCGGCTCCAGCTCGGCGTTCTTATGCGACCGCGCCAGCGCGCCGGGCGGCCGGTCCTTGTCGCGAATGCCGATGCCGTCGGCGAAGAAGATCATGTCGAACTTCGCCTCCTCGGCAGCGCGCGTGCTGGCCAGGAAATAGTCGAAGTCGAGCGATCCGTCCGCCGGCACCTCCGGGTGCCGCCACGCCGCGATGTGGTAACCCAGGCCCCGCAGCGACAGGCCAAGCCGCATCCGCCGTTGCGCCATAACCAGCCCCTTCAACCGCCTGCTGCGCCGCACAAAAACTAGCTATTCGCCGAAGTCTTGGCAAATCCGCGCCCTACGGACGTCCCGTTCGGCGCGTCTCGTCCCAAAACCCGATCCGAACGTAACGCATGGTTGCCCAGCGTCATCGAACCTTCACGAAACTGCAATCGACGCGTCTCGGCCCCTGCGTAGGGTCCCGGCGGTTCGCCAGTGCGGCTGAATCGTGCGTCGGGGCGGCGTGCGGTCGTGCTGGCGGCAACCCAGGAGGTCGCATGAAACTCACCACGACGGCAGTTGCCGTTGCGCTCACCGGCTTGCTCGCGGCGGGTGCCGCGCAGGCCCAATCGATAACCGGCGCCGGCTCCACCTTCGGCGCGCCGATCTACAGCAAGTGGGGCGAGGCGGGTTCTGCCACGACCGGCATCAAGTTGAACTACCAGGCCATCGGGTCGGGTGCGGGCATCAACCAGATCAACAACCGCACGGTCGATTTCGGCGCTTCCGACATGCCGGTGCCGGCCGACCAGCTCGCCGAAAACAAGCTGATGCAGTTTCCCACCGTGATCGGCGGGGTCGACATCATCGTCAACCTGCCCGGCGTGAAGCCGAACGAGCTGAAGCTGACCGGTCCGGTGCTGGCCGACATCTATCTCGGCAACATCACCAAGTGGAATGATCCGAAGATCGCGAAGATCAATCCCGGCATGAAGCTGCCGTCCCTGGCGATCGCCACGGTTCACCGTGCCGACGGTTCGGGCACCACCTTCGTGTTCACCGATTACCTCGGCATGGTCAGCCCCGATTGGAAGTCGCAGGTCGGCTCTTCCACCTCGGTCGCCTGGCCCAACGGCGCCGGCGGCAAGGGCAGCGACGGCGTCGCCGCCACTGTCCAGCACATCCCCGGCGGCATCGGCTATGACGAAAGCGCCTACGCCGAGCAGAACCACCTGACCACCACGCTGCTCGAGAACAAGGATGGCAAGTTCGTCGCGCCAACGATGAAGACGTTCGAGGCTGCGGCCTCCAACGCGGACTGGTCGACGGTGCAGAATTTCGCTATCGATCTGAACAACTGCCAAGGGTGCCGACAGCTGGCCGATCGTCTCGGCCACTTTCGTCCTGCTGCCGACCGATCCGAAGGATCCGAAGCAGAGTGCGGCGGTGAAGAAATTCTTCGACTGGGGCTTCACGCATGGCGACGACATCGCCGAGAAGATGCTGTACATGCCGCTGCCGGACAGCGTGCACGATGCGATCCGCGCCGCCTGGAAGGAAGTTCCGGGCACCATGTAACGGGCGTTGCGGGGGCGGCTGAGCGGGTGCTATCCCGGTCAGCCGTCCCTGCGGCAGCGTTGGACACAGTATGCAAACTGCAATCACCGCGACCCCCTCGGCCGTCATCCCGGGGCAGCGCCGCGCGGTCGGTGACATGGTTTTCGCGGGCGCCGCACGGGCGTCCGGCGGTCTCGTTCTTCTGCTGCTCGGCGGTATCATCCTGTCGCTGTTCATCGGCGGCATGGGCGCCTTCCGCGCCTTCGGCCCGGGCTTCATCACCTCGGCCGTCTGGAACCCGGTCACCCAGAAATTCGGCGGCCTGGTGTCGATCTATGGCACGCTGGTCACCTCGGTCATCGCCCTGGTGCTGGCGGTGCCGCTGGCCTTCGGCATCGCCTTCTACCTGACGGAGCTGGCCCCGGGCTGGTTGCGCCGGCCGGTCGGCACGGCGATCGAGCTGCTCGCCGCCATGCCCTCGATCATCTACGGCATGTGGGGCTTCTTCGTGATCGTGCCGATCATGTCGACCACGATCCAGCCCGCCGTCATCGATGCGTTCGACGGCATTCCCGTGCTGCAGGACCTGTTCGCCGGGCCGCCCTTCGGCACCGGCATCTTCACCGCCGGGCTGGTCCTGGCGGTCATGGTCATCCCGTTCATCGCCGCCACCATGCGCGACGTGTTCGTCACCGTGCCGGCGGTCTACAAGGAATCCGCCTACGGCGTCGGCTGCACCACCTGGGAGGTGATGCGCTCGATCGTCCTGCCCTATACGCGCGACCTCGGTGGTCGGCGGCATCATGCTGGGCCTGGGCCGCGCGCTGGGCGAGACCATGGCGGTGACCTTCGTCATCGGCAACGCCAACCGGATCTCGGCGTTCGCTGTTCGGCTCCGGCAATACCATCGCCTCGATCGTCGCGCTGGAATTCCCGGAAAGCCCGGCCGGCAGCCTGAAGCTCGCCTCGCTGCTCGCCCTCGGCTTCATCCTGTTCGTGATTTCCTTCATCGTGCTGGCGATCTCGCGGCTGCTGCTGCGCCCCCGGCTGAAGGCCTGATCCTGAGCATGAGCGCCACCACCATCCAGGGCAGCAGCTTGTCCGGCCGTTCGAAGAATGACGCGGTTGCGCGCTCCGCTCGGCCGCCGCCGCCATCGGGTCAACCTGCTGGTCAAGTCGTTGTGCGTCATCGCCACCGTGATCGGCCTGCTGCTGCTGGCCTCGATCCTGTTCACCCTGCTCTGGCGCGGCATCGGCGGCCTGTCGCTCACCGTGTTCACCCAGATCGACCAAGCCGCCCGGCTCGAATGGCGGCCTGCTCAACGCCATCGTCGGCACGCTGATCCAGACCGCGCTCGGCACCGCGATCGGCACGCCGATCGGCCTGATGGTCGGCACCTACCTCGCCGAATACAGCCAGGGCTCGACGCATCGCCAACGTGGTGCGCTTCGTCTCCGACGTGCTGCTGTCGGCGCCGTCGATCCTGATCGGCCTGTTCGTCTACGAACTGCTGGTCGAGCCGATCGGCGGCTTCTCCGGCATTGCCGGCAGCCTCGCGCTGGCGGTGCTGGTCATCCCCATCGTCGTGCGCACCACCGAGGACATGCTGCGCCTGATCCCGGCTACGCTGCGCGAGGCGGCGATGGGGCTCGGCGCGCCGAAATGGAAGATGATCATGCTGATCTGCTACCGCGCGGCCAAGGACGGCATCGTCACCGGCGTGCTGCTGGCGGTCGCCCGCATCGCCGGGGAGACCGCGCCGCTGCTGTTCACCAGCCTCGGCAACCTCAACTGGTCGCTCAGCCTGACCCAGCCGATGGCCAGCCTGCCGGTGACGATCTACCAGTATGCCGGCTCGGCCTTCGACGATTGGGTGCAGCTCGCCTGGGTCGGCGCGCTGCTGATCACCGTCGGCGTGCTGGCGATCAACATCATCGCCCGCGTTCGTGCTGCGCGACAGGAAATGAGCAAGCATGAGCACCACGATGAGCGATCAGCAGGGACAGCCCAGGCGAGCATGAGCGGCCTGCAGGCCCGTTCGGGGGAAGCAATCGCCGAGGCACGGATCGCCATCCGCGACCTGGATTTCTACTACGGCAGCAACCAGGCGCTGAAGAAGATCAACCTCGATCTGCCGGACAGGCAGGTGACCGGCATGATCGGGCCGTCCGGCTGCGGCAAATCGACCCTGCTGCGCGTGCTGAACCGCATGTACGACCTGTATCCCGGCCAGCGCGCGACCGGCGAGGTGATGATGGACGGCGATGAACATCGTCGATCCCGGCGTCGATCTGAACTCGCTGCGCGCCCGCATCGGCATGGTGTTCCAGAAGCCGACGCCGTTCCCGATGACGATCTACGACAACATCGCCTTCGGCGTGAAGCTGCACGAGAAGCTCTCGCAAGGCGGAGATGGACGAGCGCGTGGAATGGTCGCTGACCCGCGCCGCGCTGTGGGGCGAGGTGAAGGACCGGCTGACGACGCTCCGCCATGGGCCTGTCGGGCGGCCAGCAGCAGCGCCTGTGCATCGCCCGCACCATCGCGGTGCGGCCCGAGGTGATCCTGCTCGACGAGCCGACCAGCGCGCTCGATCCGATCAGCACGCTGAAGGTCGAGGAACTGATCGACGAGCTGAAGCACGACTTCACCATCGCCATCGTGACCCACAACATGCAGCAGGCGGCGCGCTGCGCCGACCAGGTGGCGTTCTTCTATCTCGGCGAGATGGTGGAGGTGGCGCCGGCGGCGCAGATGTTCACCGCGCCGAGGGAACGCCGCACCCAGGAATACATCACCGGCCGGTTCGGCTGAGTGCGACCAGAGGATTGAAATCCATGTCGGAAGCGCCAGAACATATGGTGAAAAGCTACGAGCAGGAGCTGAAGCGGCTGCGGAGCATGCTCATCGAAATGGGCGGCATGGTGGAAAGCCAGGTGGCGCAGGCTGCCGAGCGCCATCGTGACACGCGATGCCGCCGCCGCCGCGCTGCGTGGTGGAGGAGGATCCGAAGGTCGATGCGCTGGAACGCGAGGTCGAGCAGTTCGTCATCCGCCTGCTGGCGCTGCGCCAGCCGATGGCCGGCGACCTGCGCCAGATCGTCGCCGCGCTGAAGATCACCGGCGATCTGGAACGCATCGGCGATTATGCCGCCAACGTCGCCAAGCGCAGCATCGTGCTGGATCAGTTCACGCTGCCGTTCAGCCTCGCGGGCCTGGCGCACATGGCGCGGCTGGTGCAGGACCACCTCAAGACCATCATCGATGCGATCGGCGACAACGACACCGACAAGGCGGTCGCAGGTCTGGCGCTCCGACCAGCAGGTCGACGACCTCTACAACGCGCATCTTCCGCGAGCTGGTCACCTACATGATGGAAGACCCGCGCAACATCACGCCATGCACGCACTTGCTGTTCATCGCCAAGAACCTGGAGCGAATCGGCGATCACGCGACAAACATCGCCGAGACGGTGCTATTATGCGGTGACGGGCGAATCGCTGCCGCAGTCGCGGCCGAAGGGCGACATGTCCGCCTATGCCGTGGTCCGGCCGCGCGAAACCAGCGATTGATGGCTTTCATAGAGGCATCCTGCATGTTCGACAGCACTGCCAATGCCAATCTCTCCAAGCCACTGGTGCTGGTGGTGGAGGACGAGGCGGCGCTGGCCACCATGCTGCGCTACAATCTCGAAAAGCAGGGCTTCCGCGTCGAGGAGGCCGCCGACGGGCAGGAAGCGCTGACCCGCATCGCCGAAGCGCAGCCCGACCTCGTGCTGCTCGACTGGATGCTGCCGGTGATGTCCGGCATCGAGGTCTGCCGCCAGATCCGCCGCCGCTCCAACACCCGCGACCTGCCGGTGATCATGGTCACCGCGCGCACCGAGGATCAGGATGCGGTGCGCGGCCTGAACACCGGCGCCGACGACTACATCACCAAGCCGTTCAACATGGACGCGCTGCTGGCGCGGATGCGCGCTCTGCTGCGCCGTTCCAACGCGGTGCCGTCAAAGGCGTGCTGAACTTCCACGACATCGCCATGGACCTGGCCGCGCACCGCGTCAGCCGCAATGCGCGCCCGATCCATCTCGGCCCGACCGAGTTCCGCCTGCTGGAATTCTTCATGCAGCATCCGCGCCGGGTGTTTTCGCGCGAGGAACTGCTCGACGCGGTCTGGGGGCCCGACATCCATGTCGAGCCGCGCACGGTCGATGTGCATATCCGCCGCCTGCGCAAGTCGATCAACGGCGCCGGGCGAGCTCGACCTGGTCCGCACCGTCCGCGCCGCCGGCTACGCGCTCGATACCGAAGCCGGTCTAGCCCCCTCGCGGCCAAGCCGCGCCCTCAGGCGATACGCGAACTCCGCCCGCCTCGACCGGTGGCACCGATCGGCGCATGATGGGTTGTTGCCTGACGGACATAGCGCCGCCGGGCCGGTCAACGCTGGGGAATCGCACAATGTATCCTGATGTATTGCTGCTCATCGATGGGGACTGGACGAAGTCGGCCAGCGGGCGTTCGATCCCGGTGGTCAACCCGGCGACCGGGGAACCGATCGGCACCGTCGCTCATGCTGGCACAGCCGACCTGGACCGCGCCCTGGCGGCGGCGGAGAAGGGTTTTGCCGCGTGGCGCAAGGTCTCGGCCTTCGACCGCTCCAAGGTCATGCGCAAGGCCGCCGACCTGCTGCGCGCCCGCGCCGACCAGATCGCGCCGCTGCTGACGCAGGAACAGGGCAAGCCGCTGGCCGAGGCGAAGGGTGAAACGCTGGCAGGTGCGGACGTCATCGACTGGTTCGCCGAGGAAGCGCGCCGCGCCTATGGCCGTGTCATTCCCGCCCGTGCCGAGGGCGTCTATCAACTCGTGGTGAAGGAGCCGGTGGGTCCGGTTGCCGCCTTCACGCCATGGAACTTCCCGATCAACCAGGTGGTCCGCAAGCTCTCGGCGGCGCTGGCCGCCGGCTGCTCGATCATCGTCAAGGCGCCCGAGGAAACCCCGGCTGCGCCGGCCGAACTGATCCGCGCCTTCGTCGATGCCGGCGTGCCGTCGGGCGTCGTCAACCTCGTCTATGGCGTGCCGTCCGAGATTTCCGAGTACCTCATTCCGCACCCGATCATCCGCAAGATGTCCTTCACCGGTTCCACCGCGGTCGGCAAGCAGCTCGCTGCGCTCGCCGGGCTGCACATGAAGCGGGTGACGATGGAGCTGGGTGGCCATGCTCCGGCGATCGTGTTCGACGACGCCGACGTCGATGCCGCCAGCCGCATGCTCGCGGCCAGCAAGTTCCGCAACGCCGGACAGGTCTGCGTCTCGCCGACACGATTTCTGGTGCAGGAGAAATTATACGACACCTTCGTCGATCAGTTCGTAACTGCCGCGCGCAAGCTGAAGGTCGGGGACGGGATGGAATCCGGCACGCAGATGGGCCCGCTCGCCAATCCTCGCCGCATCACCGCGATGGAAACGTTGATTTCGGATGCAACCAAGAACGGTGCGACCGTACGCACTGGCGGAAGCCGAATCGGTAATAAGGGAAACTTCTTCGAGCCAACCGTGCTGACCGATGTGCCGCTGGCCGCTCGCGTGATGAACGAGGAGCCATTCGGCCCGCTGGCGGTGATTTCCCGCTTCGAAAGCTTCGATGACGTGGTGACGGAGGCGAACCGGCTGCCCTTCGGTCTGGCATCGTACGCATTCACCCGTTCCGCCAAGACCGCCAACGCGATCGCCGGCGCGGTCGAGGCGGGCATGGTGACCATCAACCATATCGGTCTCGCCTTGCCCGAAGTTCCTTTCGGCGGCGTGAAGGATTCCGGCTATGGTTCCGAAGGCGGGTCGGAAGCGATCGAGGCTTATCTCAACGCCAAGTTCGTCACCCAGGCCGGTCTCTGACCGCCTGCCGAAGCCCCCTTGACAAACCCTCTCCCGCTTGCGGGAGAGGGCCACAAGCTCCAAAATTCGCTGCAAGGCTGGTAGAATCCGTGGTCGGCGGCTAAAAGCCGTGACATGGTGTTGCGATTCGCATGGCACCGAGGCCACGGCAGGATGATTCGACAGGCAGGGTCGGCGACCCGTCCGTTGCTGTTGTCTGCGCCAGAAACGAAGGAGCAAGCATGTCCAAAGCTTTCATCTCCCAGGTCATTCAGGAGTCGGCCAGTCTGACCGGGGCCGCTGCCAACCGTGCGGCGACCGATCTGATGGGCGCGATCGTCAAAGAATTGAAGAAGACCGGAAAATTCACCCTGCCCAGCTTTGGTACTTTCACGGTCCGCAAGACCAAGGCGCGCAAGGGGCTCAACCCGCGCACCGGCGAAGCCATCAAGGTGAAGGCCGGCAAGACCGTCCGCTTCAAGGCCTCGCCAACGCTCAAGAAGGGCGTCTGATCCAAGTAACGATGTGCGTGGCCGCCACCTGACGAGAACCCTCTCCCGCCTGCGGGAGAGGGCAAGGTGAGGACGCCGGATACCGCAACCTCGACCCGAAGCGGGATGCTGCGCGCGATTCTTGTGGTCGGCCTTGGCACCCTGGTGGTGCCGCTCAACTCGGCGGTGAATGTCGCCTTTCCGCATATCACGGCCGCCTTTGGCCTCGACATTCCGCAGATCCAGTGGATCGTAATCTTCTATACGGTGACATATGCGAGCCTGATGCTGGTGTTCGGCCGCATCGGCGACATCTTCGGCCACCGCCTCGTCTTCATCCTCGGCGCGGCCTGCAGCACCGCCGCCTTCGCCGGGTGCGGCGCGGCACCCAGCTATACCTGGCTGCTCGCCGCCCGTGTGCTGCAGGGCCTTGGGGCCGCGCTGCTGCTCAGTTGCGGGCCGGCGCTCATCACCGCCGCCGCCGCCGAAACGCTGCGCGCCCGGATGCTCGCGCTCTACACGATGATGTTTGCCATCGGCAGCGCGCTCGGCCCGCTGCTCGCCGGCGCGCTGATCGCGCGCTGGGGCTGGAGTGCGGTCTATTGGTTTCGCATGCCTATTGCGGCGACGGCGTGCCTGCTGGCCTTCACGCTGCCCGCGCCACGGCGTGCCGGTGTGCGGGATGCGTTCGATGCGCCCGGTGCGGTGCTGCTGGTGGTGTTCATCGGCGTTCTCGTGGTCGCCCTCGACCGCCTGCGCCATCTGCCCGACGGCACGGGCACGCTGCTTCTCGCGCTGTTGGGGACGCTGGCCGCTGCCGCCGCCTTCGTACGGTGGGAACGTGCGGTGGCGCGGCCGATCATCGACGTGCGGGTGTTCCGCGATCCGCGTTTCGCGCTGGTGAACGTCGGGAACCTGCTTGTCAACCTCTCGATGTTCAGCGTGCTGCTGTTGCTGCCGTTCTATCTTGCTCGCATGGCGGCGCTGTCGGTGCCAATGGCTGGGCTGGTGCTGGCCGCGCAGCCGATCGGCACCATGCTCGCGGCGCCACTCGCCGGCCGCCTCGCCGCGCACGTGGCACCGCGCCGCATGATCCTGTGGGGCAGCCTGCTCGCTGCCGCCGGCCTCGGCTGGATCGGCTTCGTCGGGCGCGAGCCGCACATCCTGCTGCTCGTCGCATCGATGTTTGCGAACGGCGTCGGCGTCGGGCTGTTCCAGGTCGCTTATTTCGACATCGTGACCGGCACCCTGCCGCGCGGCGACCGGGGCGTGGCAGGCAGCCTCGTAATGGTCACACGCACGCTCGGCGTCGTCGCCGGCGCGACGCTGCTCATGCTGGCCTTCCAGGGGCTCGGCAGCGCCGCCGCCTCGGCCGGCGCCGACGCGGCGGATGCCTTCCTCGCCGGTATCCGCGGCGCCTTCCGCATCGCCGCCACAATCCCGCTTCTGCCCGTGGCGCTGGACGCCGTGCTCAGTCGATGGCGGCGTGCGCGAGGTTGCTGATCCGGTCCAGCCGCGCCGAGTGCCACGGATCCGGTTGCACGAAGTTGGTCAGGTAGGTGAACGACACGCCGCTCGCCGGATCGGCCCAGGAATAGGACGAGCCGACGCCGCCATGGCCGAACGTGCCGGGTGCGCCGATGGTGCCCAGACCGCGGATGCGGTCGCTGTCGCCGCGCACATGCGGCCCCAGCCCACGATGCATCGGGATGCCGTCCATCTGCGCGTCCGGCTTCTCCTCGGTGTGGTTGCGCGTCACGTAGGCGATCAGCCGGGGCGAGAACAGCCGCATCCTGCCCAGCCGTCCGTTGCCCGCCAGCATCTGGTAGAACGCCGCCATGCCGCGCGCCGTGGCATAGCCGCCGCCGCTCGGCAGCCCCGCCGCGCGGAACTCGGCCGAGTTGTCGCGCGCCTCCGGCGCATAGGTGTCGGCGCAACGGCCCTGCTGCTCGGCCGGCACGCCCACCATGATGTCGTTGGCCAGGCCCAGCGGCGCGATCACCCGGTCGCGGATCACGTGCGCGATAGTCCTGGCCGGTGACCGCCTCGATCACCATCGCCTGCACCAGATGCGCGGCGCGGCCGTGGTATTGCAGCTTCGGCTGCCCGGCGTCCATTCCAGCGAGAAGTCGCACACCTCGGCGCGCATCCGCGCATGGTCGGTCCATGACTCGCCTTGGTCACATCGTCGGACGGGAAGCCGCCCTGGTGCGTCATCACCTGCTGCAGCGTGATCGCCGCCTTTGCCGCGCGCCGCGAACTCCGGCAGGTGGTCGGCTGACCGGTCCATGAAGGAGACAGCTTGCCCTCCTCGACCAGGCTCCACACCGCCGCCGAGGTCAGCACCTTGGTCTGGGAGAACAGCAGGAACAGCGTGTCGTCGTTGGCCGCCACCGCTGTGGGATTCACGCGCGCGTCGCCGTAGGTGCGGAACAGCGCCAGCTTGCCATGCCGCGCCAGGGCGATCTGTGCGCCGGGATAGCGGCCTTCCTCGATGTGGCGGCGGATCAGCCGGTCGAGATGAATCAGCGGCCTGGCGGCCAGGCCCAGGCTGGCGGGGTCGCCGGAGGGCAGGGGATAGTCGCTGGGCATGGGCGCTTCTCCCTGGTGGCGATGCGCCCCAGCGCTAGCCGAAGCCGCCGGCGGGTGCGACGGCTTGCCCGCCATCCGCGCGGATCGGTTCTGATCCGCCCACGGAATCGGGGGGACTATCCCATGGCAGAAATCCGCACCGCCCATCTGTTCACGCTGAGGCTCGCGTCGCCGGCATGCAGCAGATGGTGGGCCACGCCGCTCGGCGAGCGCCGGGTAGTGGTGGTGGCGGCGGCAGCTTCAGCGGCGAGCGGATGCGCGGCACGCTGGTCAAGGGCGGTGGCGCCGACTGGATCATGGTGCGTCCGGACGCCACGATGCTGGACGTGCGCCTGGTGCTGGAAACCGACGACAGGCGCGCTGATCGGCATGACCTATCGCGGCCTGCGCCACGGCCCGGCCGACATGATCGCCAAGGTGAACCGCGGCGAGCCGGTCGAACCCGGCAGCTATTACTTCCGCACCGCGGTGTTCTTCGAAACCGCGGCACCCGCGTACGACTGGCTGAACCGCACCATCGCAATCGGCACCGGCCACCGCACGCCCGAAGGCCCGGTGTACGACGTGTTCGAGGTGCTGTGAGATGGCAACGATCGGTTTCATCGGCCTCGGCAACATGGGCGCGCCGATGGCGGCGAACCTGCGTCAAGGCCGGGCACACGGTGCGCGGCTTCGACCTCAATCCCGTCGCCCTCGACGCGCTGACCGCCGCCGGCGGCCACAACGGCCGCCAGCGCCACCGAGGCCGCGCACGGGGCCGAGATCGTCATCACCATGCTGCCCGCCGGCGAGCATGTCCGCGAGGTCTGGCTGCACCAGGGCGGCCTGATCGAGGTGATGAAACAGGCGGCGGCGAAACCGCTGCTGATCGACTGCTCCACCATCGACGTCGAAAGCGCGCGCGGTGGTCGGCGCGGCGCGCCGAGGAGCCGGGCTGGAGATGCTGGACGCGCCGGTGTCCGGCGGCGTGGTCGGCGCGACCGACGGGCACGCTGACCTTCATGTGCGGCGGTGCGGACGACCGCGTTCCAGCGCGCGCTGCCCATTCCTGCAGGCGATGGGCAGGAACATCGTCCTCGCCGGCGGCCCGGGCGCCGGGCAGGCGGCGAAGATCTGCAACAACATGATGGTCGGCATCTGCATGATCGCCGCGTCGGAAGGCTTCCTGCTGGCCGAACGCCTCGGCCTGGACCGGCAAAAGCTGCTGGGACATCGCCACCGCGTCCTCCGGCCAGTCCTGGGCGCTGTCGAACGACTGCCCGGCGCCCGGCCCGGTGCCGGCGGCGCCCTCCAACCGCGACTACGCGCCGGGCTTCATGGCGGCGCTGATGCTGAAGGACATGAAGCTGTCCCAGGCGGCGGCCGAGGCGACCGGTGCGGCCGACCCCGCTCGGCGCCCATGCCGCCGCGTTCTATCAGGCGGTGGTCGACGCGGGGGAGGGCACGGCGCGACTTCTCGGTGGTATTCCGCTGGCTTGTCGGTCAGGAGCGCAACAAACTGGTCACCTAGCCGGCCGATCGCGGCGGCAGCACGATGGGGGAGCCTGATGGGAGCCGACGGCTTCAAGGCGGCGCGCGACCTGCTGTTCGCGCATCGCACCGACTACGCGGCGGCGCGTCGCCAGCTTCCGCTGGCCGGTGCTGGGCGAATTCAACTGGGCGCTGGACTGGTTCGACGCTGAACTGGCGCAGTGGCCCTACCGCCGATCAGCCCGCGCTGATCATCGCCGGCGACGGCGCGGCGCGGCTGACCTTCCGCGAACTGTCGGAGCGGTCGAACCGCGTCGCCAACGGCCTGCGCGCGCTTGGCGTGCAGCGCGGCGATCGCATCCTGCTGATGCTCGGCAACGTCGTGCCGCTGTGGGAGACGATGCTGGCGGCGATGAAGCTAGGCGCCGTGGTCAGCCCGGCCACGACGCTGCTGGCAAAAGCCGATCTGGCCGACCGTTTCGCGCGCGGCCGTGTCCGCCACGTCATCGCCAACGCCGCCGACGCGCCGAAATTCGACGGGCTGGACACCAGCGTGACCCGCATCGCCGTGGGTGCGGCGACGGCGGGCTGGCGCGACTACGAAACTCTCAAGCAGGGCGATGCCGAATTCGTGCCGGATGGCGCGACGCAGGCCGCCGACCCGATGTTGCTGTATTTCACGTCCGGCACCACGGCGAAACCGAAGCTCGTGCTGCACAGCCACCAGAGCTACCCGGTCGGCCATCTGACGACGATGTACTGGCTCGGCCTGCTGCCGGGCGACATGCACCTGAACATCTCCTCGCCTGGATGGGCAAAGCACGCCTATTCCTGTCTGTTCGCCCCATGGAACGCCGGCGCGGCGGTGTTCATCGCCAACCAGCCGCGCTTCGCCGCACAATCGATGCTCGACGCGATCCGCGACAATGCCGTCACCACCATTTGCGCGCCGCCGACGGTGTGGCGGATGTTCGTGCAGGAGGATCTGAAGTCCTGGAAGACCAGCCTGCGCGAAGTCGTGGGCGCGGGCGAGCCGCTGAACCCCGAGGTGATCGAGCAGGTGCGCGCCGCCTGGGGTCTGACGGTGCGCGACGGCTATGGCCAGACCGAGACGACGTTGCTGGTCGGCAATCCGCCCGGCGCCCTGCTCAAGCCCGGCTCGATGGGACGCCAATCGCCCGGCTATCGCATACTGCTGCTCGATCCCGACGACCGCGAGGCGGAGGAGGGCGAGATCTGCGTCGCCCTTGATCCGCGTCCGACCGGGCTGATGCAGGGCTACCAGAACGACGACGGCTCGATCCGCACACTGAGCGGCGCGGTGTACCGCACCGGCGATGTCGGTTCGCGCGACGCCGACGGCTACATCACCTATGTCGGCCGCGCCGACGACGTGTTCAAAGCCTCCGACTACCGGATCAGCCCGTTCGAACTGGAAAGCGTGCTGATCGAGCATCCTGCGGTGGCCGAGGCGGCGGTGGTGCCGGCGCCCGACCCGGTGCGCCTCGCAGTGCCGAAGGCCTACGTGATCCTGGCCGCCGGCGTGGCACCCGACCGCGACACGGCGCTGTCCATCTTCCGCCACGTCCGTGAACGGCTTGCTCCCTTCAAGCGCATCCGCCGCATCGAGTTCTCGGACCTGCCAAAAACGATCTCCGGAAAGATCCGCCGGGTGGAGCTACGTCGCACCGAACAGACCCTCGCCGCCGAGCATCGCCGCGCCGAGGCGGAGTTCCGGGAGGAGGACTTCCCCGAACTGGCGCGGTCGTGACCTGCACCCGCCCTCTCCCGCATGCGGGAGAGGGCGGGTGCAGGGTTCACTACTCCGCCGCCGGCATGAAGGCCGCCGGATCGGCGCCGACGCGGCCCTCGTTCGCACCCGTCGCACGGGCCAGCTGGAAATCGTAGTGCACGGCGCCAATGCCGCTGATCGGCGCGTGCGGGTCGTCCATCCGCGCGCTTACTACCAGCGAGCGGGACACGCCAAACACCGTGTCGCTGCCGATGTGCTTGTCGTCGCCGAAATACAGCGCCGTGACCAGTTCCCGAAAGCCGGGCGCGGCGATCAGGAAGTGGATGTGCGAAGGGCGGAAGCCGTGCCGATTCTGGCTGTGCACCAGCTGTCCCACCGGGCCGTCCATCGGGATAGAATAGCCCAGCGGGCGGACCGTGCGGAAATGGTAGTGGCCATTGGCATCGGTGCGGAAATCACCGCGCATATCCATCTGACCGCCGCCGTTCTTCTGCAGGTCGTAAAGGCCGGTCTCATCGGTCTGCCATACCGCCACCGTCGCGCCGCCGATGCCGCGCCCGTCCATGTCCATCACGCGGCCATAGAGCACGATCTCGGGAGCGCTGTGCTCGCCCACGATACAGTCGCCAAGTGCGCGCTGCGGCGAGCCCTCGCGGAAGAACGGGCCCAGCAGGCTGCTCTGCGTGCCCAGCTCCGCCTCGTTGCGGTCGTGCATGATGTTGACCAGCGCGCTCAGCCCCAGCACGTCGGCGAGCAGGATGAATTCCTGCCGCACTGGCGTGCAGGCACGACCGACGGCGGTCAGGAAGCGGATGCCCTCCAGCCATTCGGCGGGCGTCAGCGAAACCTCACGGGCGAAGGCGTGCAGATGGCGCACCGCCGCCGACATCACTTCACGCATCCGCGGATCGGGCGTGCGGGCGATCTGCTCCAGAACCGCGTCGGTGACGGTATTGGCATCCAAGTCATGGATCGTCTCATCCGGCATGGCAGGCTCCCCCTGTTCGGCGCGGCTTGAGCCTAATCGCCTTCGCGGCCAGCATAAAGCGCGGCACGGAAAGGGTAGCGCAATGACCGAGACCGAGGCACGGGATGCGATCTGCAGGCTGGGTGCCAGCCTGTTTTCGCGCGGGCTGACCTTCGGCAGTTCCGGCAATATCAGTTTGCGGCTGGAAGACGGTTGGCTGATGACGCCGACGAACGTCGCGCTCGACCAACTCGATCCCGCCCGCCTGTCGCGGCTGGATGCCGGCCTGCGTCTGCTGTCGGGCGACATCCCGACCAAGGAAAGCTTTCTGCATCGGGCAATGTACGACGGTCGGCCCGATGCGGGCGCCGTCGTGCACCTCCATTCCACCCATTCCGTCGCGGTCTCGCTGCTGGCCGACATCGACCCCGACGACGTGCTGCCGCCGCTCACCGCCTACTACGTCATGCGCGTCGGCCGCCTGCCGCTGGTGCCCTATTTCCCGCCCGGTGACTCGGCCTTGGCCGAGGCGGTGCGTCCGCTGGTGGGCCGGCACCACGCCGTCTTGCTGGCGAACCACGGCCCGGTGGTCGCCGGCACCTCGCTCTCCGCTGCCGCCGGCGCAATCGAGGAGCTGGAGGAGACGGCAAAACTCCATCTGCTCCTGCACGGCCACCGCATCCGTCCGCTGACACAGGCTCAGGTGTCCGAGCTGCGCGCGCGGTTTGGTTGAGGCCTAAAACATCTCGCCTGACCGGCCGCTTCTGATAGCATCGCGCCGACGGTCGTGTTCCGGCGGACGACGCGGCAAAAAGGGGGGACGGGGTGGCGTTTGCACAGATGACCGGCGACGGGCGCTTCGGCTACGACGCGGCAGGCGAGACGGGCGCCCCGGCATTGGTGTTCCTGCACGGCATCGGCGGCGCGGCACGCGGCTGGCGACGGCAACTGGCCACCTTCGGCGGTCCCTGGCACGCGGTTGCCTGGGACATGCCCGGCTACGGCGCCTCGCAGCCTTTGCATTCGGTCAGTATCGCCACGCTGGCCGAAGCACTGGCGGATTTCCTGGCTGCCTTGAAGCTGGAACGACCGGTCCTGGTCGGGCACTCGATCGGCGGGATGATCGTGCAGCACTTCATCGCCGATCGGCCCGCCGCGGCTCGCGCCGTGGTGCTGGCGCAGACAAGCCCCGCCTTCGGCCGCCCGGACGGCGACTGGCAGCGCAAGTTCATTGGCGACCGGCTCGGCCCGCTCGACCGCGGCGAGACCATGCCGATGATGGCGGCGAAACTCGTTGCTGACCTGGTGGGCGACGCGCCGGACCGGGCCGGGGTCGCGCTGGCGCGGGACTGCATGGCCGCCACCCACCCCGACAGCTACCGCAGCATGATGCTCGCCCTGGTCGGCTTCGACCTGAAGGCCGCGCTCGCCGGCATCGCCGTGCCCACGCTGGTGCTCTCCGGCTCGAAGGACGGCAACGCACCCGCGCCGATGATGCGCCGGATGGCCGACGCCATCCCCGGCGCGAGCTACGTGGAATTGAACGGTTGCGGCCACCTCGCGAACCTGGAACGGCCCGACGAATTCGATGCCGCCTTGCGCGGCTTCCTGGAGACGCTGGAATGACTGACGGCATGACGGGCGATGCACCGATCTTCGACCCCGTCGCCTTCCGCCTCGACCCCGAGCAGTCTGCGATCATCGCGCGCGCCCGCGATCTGGCGGCCACGCGCTTCGCACCGCGCGCCGCGCAGTACGACCGCGACGCTGCCTTCCCGACCGAGAACTACCGCGACTTGCACGAAGCCGGCCTGCTCGGCATCTGCATCCCCAGGGCGCAGGGTGGCCTCGGCGCCAGCTACCAGACCTATTCGCTCGCGGCGGCTGAGATTGGGCGCTACTGCGGCGCCACCGCGCTGACCTGGAACATGCATGTCTGCTCGACGCTGTGGTCGGGCGCGCTTGCCGACGATCTTGACATGGATGCCGACATCCGCGCCGAGCACGACCTCCGCCGCCGCGTGCATTACCGCCGCATCGTCGAGCAGGGGGCGATCTATTCCCAGCCTTTCTCTGAAGGCGGCGCTGCGGCCGCCGGCGCCGCGGCCTTCGGCACCGAGGCGCATCCGGTGGATGGCGGCTGGCGCGTCAGCGGCAAGAAGATTTTTGCCTCCTTGTCGGGCCACGCCGACTATTACGGCATCCTGTGCACCGAGCTGGGACCGGATGCCAAACCCTCGCGCCGCAACACGCTGTATCTCGCGATCCCAGCTGCCGCCGAGGGTGTGCGCGTGGTCGGTGATTGGGACCCGCTGGGAATGCGCGGCACGGTCTCCCGCACGCTGCTGTTCAACGACGTGTTCGTCCCGCAGGATGCCGCCCTGATGCCGCGTGGGGTGTATTTCCAGGCGGCCTCGCGCTGGCCGCACATGTTCCTCACGCTGTCGCCCAGCTACATGGGGCTGGCGCAAGCGGCCTATGATTTCACCGTGAAGTATCTGCGCGGCGAGGTGCCGGGGACGCCGCCAGTGAAGCGGCGGATGTATCCGACGAAACAGATCGCCGTCGCCGACATGCGCATCAAGCTGGAGCAGACCAAGGCGCTGTGGTTCCAGGCGGTCACCGAAGCCTGCGCCAACCCATCGAAGGAGCAGGTGCTGCGCGCCTATGCCGCGCAGTACACCACCATGGAATCGGCGAACGATCTCGCGCGGCTGGCGATCCGCACCTGTGGCGGCCAGGCGATGCTGAAATCGTTGCCGCTGGAGCGCATCTATCGCGACAGCCGCTGCGGCTCGTTGATGCTGCCGTGGACGGCGGAACTCTGCCAGGACCGCCTGGGCCGCGCCGCGCTGTACGAGGATGGCGAGACGGACGACTGACCGCATGGACCTCTCCGACCTGATCGACCGCAACGCCTCCTTCACGTCGGACCGGCTGGCGCTGCGTTTCCAGGGCCATGACTGGCCCTATGCCGCCTTTGCCGGCCGGATCGCTGCAGTGGCGCGCGGGCTCCAATCGGCCTGCGGCGTGCGGCGCGGCGACCGCGTCGCGCTGCTGGCGGCGAACCATCCCGACTATCTCGTGCTGCTGTTCGCATGCGCGCGACTGGGTGCGATCATGGTGCCGCTGAACTGGCGGCTCGCGGTGCCGGAACTGGCATTCATGCTTGGTGATTCGACACCCTCCGTGCTGCTCGCCGGTGCCGAGTTCGCCGACGCGATGGCCGCACTGGCCACGCTATTCCCGCACATGACGATCTCGACGCTCGAAGCCGGTGTCGCAGCGCTGGCGGACTGCGCCGACGGCGACGGTCGCAGCCCGCATGTGGATTGGGAGTCGCCACTGCTGATCGTCTATACTTCCGGCACCACTGGGCGGCCAAAAGGTGCGGTGCTGACGCACGCGGCGTTGCAGGCCAACGCGGTCATGAGCCAGCACATGCACGCCATGACCAGCGCCGACCATGTGCTGACGGTGCTGCCGCTGTTCCATGTCGGCGGGCTGAACATTCAGACCACGCCCGCGTTGTTGTGCGGCGCTTCGGTCAGTCTGCTGCCTCGCTTTGCGCCTGACACGACGCTCGATGCGCTGGCCCGCGACCGGCCGACGCTTACCGTGCTGGTGCCCACGACGATCCAGGCGCTGCTCGCGCATCCGGACTTCCCTGGCGCCGATCTTTCCTGCCTGCGCGCCGTCGCTACCGGATCGCAGATCGTGCCGCAGCCGCTGGTGGACGCGTTGGAGGCGCGGGGCGTGCCCGTGCTGCAGGTCTATGGCGCCACCGAGACCTGTCCCGTCGCGATCTACACCCGCCTCGGCGGCGACCGCGCGCGCGCCGGATCGACGGGCCTGCCCGGCCTGCTGTGCGAGGCACGCATCATCGACGACGCCGGCGAGGAGCAGCCGCCCGGCACGGCCGGGGAGGTTGCGGTGCGCGGCCCCAACGTGCTGCGCGAATACTGGGGGAACGCCGCTGCGACCGCGGAGGCTCTGCATGACGGCTGGTATCGCACCGGCGACATCGGCACGCGCGACGCGGACGGCTATTTCATCATCCACGACCGCAAGAAGAACCTGATCATTTCGGGCGGCGAGAACATCTATGCGGCCGAGATCGAGCGCGTGTTGGGCACCCATCCTGCGGTTGCCGATGCCGCGGTGATCGGCCGTCCCGACCCGCGCTGGCAGGAAGTCCCGATCGCCTATGTGCTGCTGCGCGACGGGGCCGTCGCGGATCAAGCAATGCTGCACGCGCACGTGTCGGCGCAACTCGCGCGCTACAAGCTGCCACGCGAGTATATCTTCGTGGAAACCCTGCCGCGCACCGCGTTGGGCAAAGTGCAGCATTATCTGTTGCGCTCGTAGGGCCGAAAAACGAAGCGCCTTCCGCCGTCCTATCACCCCACTCATGGCGTATGGCGCTTCGCCTATCCCCCTGCGACGCGACGACAGTCAACCGAAAATCGCCTGCAACACCCCGTCCTGCACTGCGACCGTGCCGTCGATGGTGATCGTTGTGCCGAACACCGGGATATCGAAATGCCCCGACGTGAAGCGCCCGGCAAACTCGTTCGCCCCGGTCGAGAACAGGAAGTTCCCCGCAACCGCGCGCAACTCCGTGCCGTTGGTGTCGCGCTTGTCGTACATCGCCAGCGCCTCGTAGCGGGCGCGGGGATTCATGCCGAAACCGACATGCGACACCGCGTAGGCGTGGCGGTCGTGCCACGCGTCCAGGCTGGCACGCATCAGCGCCGCATCGACGCCGTCGCCTTCCAGTTTCGTTACGTAATCATTCTCCAACGTCAGCCGAACCGGGCTTTCCAGATACCGCTTGAACGTCAGGTTCACATCGCCCCGGTCCAGCACGAGCGTGCCGTTCACCGTGCCGCGTCCGGGGAAACTCACCACGATGCCGCCGGGCCAGTGCGCCAGCGTGCCGGGCTTGTCGGTCCACCCCCATACGCCGACGGTGGACGCGCCGCGCATGTCGATCGCCAAGTCGGTGCCGGCAGCCGACGTCACGTGCATGTGCTGCGCGCCGCGCAGCATCCGCGCCGCCTGCCGCACCTGGGCGGCAAGCCCGTCGTCGGGCGCCAGTCGCTCCAGCGCCTCCGGATGCTCGTTGGAGATCACCTGGATGCGCGCGCCGGCCTTCAGGATGGCGGGCGTCTCACGCGCGTGCATCAGCCCTTCGATCGTGCAGTCCACCACGAAGCCGGACGCACCCAGCGCCTCGACCACCGGCGCCAGCCCGCCGATCGCCTCCGATGCGCCGGTGGAGCGGATCGGCACCGGATGCGGATTTTTCCCCGTTGGCAGCACGATATGGAATGGGTGTGCGCCCAGGCGAAGGAGCGCCAGTTCGCACAGCTGCACATTCAGCGCGCGCGACTGCGTCTCCGACAATATTGCGGCGGTGTCGCCGCGCTTGACGGCGCATCGCTCGAACAGGGCGGCGAAGGCATCGATCCACTTGCCCTCGATGCGGTCGGCGAGCATGGTCAGACCTCCTTCCGGGGCCGCGCCTTCAGGCGGAGCTCGCGCAGATCGGCGGTTAGCTGCGCCATGGTGCGGTCGAGCTGCTCGCGTCCGGGTCGATACTGCGGCGGGCAGGCGACGCCGTCCACGCCGTACTGGGCGGCGGCGCGCATGGTGAAAAAGGGATCGGTCAGATGCGGCCGGCCCAGCGCGACCAGATCGGCGCGGCCGGCGGCCAGGATCGTGTTGACCTGATCGGCACTGGTGATGTTGCCGACGCACATCGTGCGCAGGCCCGCCTCGTTGCGGATCTGCTCGGCGAACGGCGTCTGGAACATCCGCCCATAGACCGGGGCCGCATCGTGCACGGTTTGCCCGGTGGACACGTCGATCAGGTCGCAGCCATGCGCCGCGAATGCCTGCGCGATCAGCACCGCATCGTCGCCGGTGATCCCGCCGTCCTTCCAGTCGGTCGCCGAGATGCGCACAGACATCGGCTTGTCGGCCGGCCAGACCGCGCGCATCGCACGGAAGATCTCCAGGGGATAGCGCAGCCGATTCTCCAGGCTACCGCCGTATGCGTCGGTACGGCGGTTGGTCAGCGGCGAGATGAAGCTCGCCAGCAGATAACCGTGTGCGGCGTGCAGTTCCAGCATGTCGAATCCGATGCGCTCGCCGCGTCGAGCGGCGGTGACGAAGGCTTCGCGGATCGCCGCCATCTCGTCACGCCCGATCTCCCGCGGCACCGCGCTGTGCGGATAGTAGGGCAGGGGTGATGCCGCCATGATGTCCCACCCGCCGGTCTCCAGCGGCTGGTCGATGCCGTCCCACATCAGCTTCGTCGCACCCTTGCGGCCGGAATGGCCCAGCTGCAGGCAGAATTTGGCATCGCTGCGCTGGTGCACAAAGCGCACGATGCGCGCCCAGGCTGCTTCGTGCTCGTCCGTATAAAGCCCGGCACAGCCCGGCGTGATCCGTCCGTTCGCCGTCACGCAGGTCATTTCGGTGAACATCAGCCCTGCACCGCCCAGCGCACGGGTGCCATAGTGCACCAGGTGGAAGTCATCCACCGTACCCTCGGCTGCCGAGTACATGCACATCGGCGACACCACCACGCGGTTCGCGAGGTGCATTCCGCGCAGCGCAATCGGCTGAAACATCGGCGGCACCGGATCGTTCGTGTTCGCACCCGCCTGCCGCGCGAACACGCGGTCGGCCGCATCGACGAAATCCGGCGCGCGCAGCCGCAGATTGTCGTAGGTGATGGCGCGCGAGCGGGTCATCACGCCGAACGCGAATTGCGTCGGATCCATGTGCCAGAAGCGCCGGACGTGTTCGAACCACACCAGCGAGACATCCGCCGCGTGCTGCGTCTTTTCCACGTCCAGCCGCCGCGCCGTCTCGAATTCCGCCAGCGCATCGGCCACGCTGCCGTCGTGTCGGCGGAAGCTGCCGTGCAGCGCGATCGCGTCCTCCATCGCCAGCTTGGTGCCCGACCCGATGGAGAAATGCGCGGTGCCCTTGGCGTCGCCCAGCAGCACTGTGTTGCGCATCGTCCAGCGCGCATTGCGCAGCATCGGGAAGCGCCGCCAGACTGATCGGTTGGTCAGCAGCGCGTGCCCGTCCAGATCCTCGGCGAACAGGTCGCCCATCAGTGCTGCCGAGTCCGCCTCGCTCATCCCTTCCAGCCCGGCCCGGGCAAAGCTGTCGGCATCGGTCTCGAAGATCCAGGTCGAGCGGCCCGGCTCGTACTGATAGGCGTGCGCGATGAAGATGCCCCATGGCGTTTCGCGGAAGGAGAAGGTGAAGGCATCCAGCGGCCGCGTCGAACCCATCCAGGCGAAGCGGTTGGGACGCAGGTCGATGCTCGGCTGGAAATGCGCGGCGTGCCGGTCGCGGATCACCGAGTTGATGCCGTCCGCCGCGACGATCAGGTCGGCATCGGCGAAGGCCGACAGATCCTCGAAGCTGCTCTGGAACTGCAAGGTCACGCCCAGCCCGCTGCAGCGGTTCTGCAACAGCGTCAGCAGCGTCTGCCGCGCGCAGCCGCAGAACCCGTTTCCGCCGATGCGGTGCCTGGTGCCCTTGAAGCGGATCTCGATGTCGTCCCAGGTCGCGAAGCGCGCGACGATGGCGCGGTGGCTTTCGGCATCCGCCGCCGCCAAAGTCTGCAGCGTCTCGTCGGAGAACACGACGCCGAAGCCGAACGTGTCGTCGGCGCGGTTGCGCTCATGCACCACGACGTCGTGTTCGGGCCAGTCGCGCTTCATCAACAGCGCGAAATAAAGCCCGGCCGGACCGCCGCCCAGAACGCGTATCTTCATGGCTACAAAACCTACCACAATCCGTTTGCCCGGCGTCACCGGATATTTTAGGCTTAAACTATCTGCATGGGGTGGAGCGTGGAACTGGCAAACAGGCGCGCGCTGGTCACCGGGGGCGGGCGGGGAATCGGTGCCGCCATAGCGGCCAGCCTCACGGCGCAGGGGGCGCACGTAACCGTGCTTGGCCGCACCGAGGCGACGTTGAAGCGCGCCGTCGCCGACGGTATCGCCGCCGCCTATCGCCGCGCCGATGTCACCGATCCGGCGGCGATGCAGGCGGCGGCGGACACGGCCGGTCCGCTCGATATCCTGGTCAACAATGCGGGGACGGCGGAAAGCGTGGCCTTCACGCGGGCCACGCGCACACACTGGGATGCAATGCTGGCCGTCAACCTGACCTCCGCCTTCACGGCGTGCCGTGCGGTGGTGCCGGGCATGGTGGCGCGCGGCCAGGGGCGCATCGTCAATATTGCTTCCACCGCCGGGCTGCGCGGCTATCCCTATGTCGCAGCCTATTGCGCGGCGAAGCACGGGTTGATCGGGCTCACGCGCGCGCTGGCGCTGGAACTGGCAACCACGGGTGTCACGGTAAACGCGGTTTGCCCCGGCTTTACCGACACCGACCTCGTGTCCTCGGCGGTCGAGCGCGTCGCCGCAAGCACCGGGCGCGCTCCCGCCGCCGTGCTCGAACACTTCACCCGTGCCAACCCGCAGGGCCGCCTGATCGCGCCGCAGGAAGTTGCGGACGTGGTGCTGTTTCTGTGCCGCCCCGGTGCGGGTGCGATGACCGGCCAGTCCATCGCCGTGGCGGGCGGGGAGGTGATGTGATGACGGCGCTGCACGCCTCGGCGCATGTCGATACCTTTGCGCGCGACAACCTGCCGCCGCAGGCGGAATGGCCCGCGCTGATCTTCACCCTGCCGGAGCTGCACTATCCCGACCGCCTTAACTGCGCCGTCGCCTTCATCGACCGCCACATGGCGGAAGGGCGCGGCGACAGGCTGGCGGTCATCGCACCCGACGGCACGCGCTGGACCTATGCGCAGCTGGCCGCGCAGGTGAACCGTATCGCCAACGTGCTGACCGGACAGCTTGGCATGGTGCCAGGCAACCGCGTGCTGCTGCGCGCGGCCAACACGCCGATGATGCTCGCGGCGTATTTCGCCGTCATCAAGGCGGGCGGCGTGGCGGTTGCCACTATGCCGCTGCTGCGCGCGAAGGAACTCGGCTTCATCGTTGACAAGGCGCGCGTCCGTCTCGCGCTGTGCGACCGGCGGCTCGCGCACGAGATGGCGCAGGTTCCGGTGGGGCGGACCGTCCATTTCCACTCGCCCGGCGAACCGGACGAGCTGGAACGCGCAATGGCCGCGGCATCCGATGCGTTCACCGCCTGCGACACCGCGCAGGACGATGTGTGCCTCATCGCCTTCACCTCCGGCACCACGGGCGTGCCGAAGGGCACGATGCATTTCCACCGTGACATGCTGGCGATCTGCGACACCTTCTCCCGCCATGTGCTCCAGCCGCGCGCCGACGACCTGTTCACCGGCTCCGCGCCGCTGGCCTTCACCTTCGGCCTTGGCGCGATCGTGCTGTTCGCCTTTCATGTCGGCGCGGCCTCCCTGCTGCTGGAGAAGACCGCGCCGGTCGATCTGCTGGCGGCGGTGGTGGCGCATCGCCCGACCATCCTGTCCACCTCCCCGACCGGCTACCGGATGATGCTCGGGGCACTCGCCGGCGCCGACATATCCTGTCTGCGCGCCTGCATCTCGGCGGGGGAGACGCTGCCGAAGGCAACCTGGGAAGCCTGGCATGCCGCAACCGGCTTGAAACTGATCGACGGCATCGGCGGCACCGAGATGCTGCACATCTTCATTTCCGCCTCTGGCGACGCGATCCGTCCGGGCGCCACCGGAAGGCCGGTGCCGGGGTTTGAGGCAAAGGTGGTGGACGACGACGGCAACACGCTGCCGCCTGGGCAGGCCGGGCGGCTCGCGGTGCGTGGCCCTACCGGCTGCCGTTACCTGGCGGACGAGCGGCAGACGCGCTTCGTGCAGGCCGGTTGGAACCTGACCGGCGACACCTACGTCATGGATGCGGAAGGGTATTTCTGGTACCAGGCGCGCGCCGATGACATGATTGTTTCGGCTGGCTACAACATCGCGGGACCCGAAGTGGAGAATGCCTTGCTGACCCATGCGGCGGTCCTGGAATGTGCCGTCGTCGGCACGCCCGATCCGGATCGCGGGCAGATCGTCGCCGCCTTCGTGGTGCCGCGCCCGGGCATCACCTGCGACGCGGCGCTGACTGCGGAATTGCAGGCGCACGTGCGCGCCACCATCGCACCCTACAAATACCCCCGCGCCATCGCCTATGTGGACAGTCTGCCGCGGACCGCGACCGGCAAGATCCAGCGTTTCCAGCTGCGGGGACACCCATGAACAAGCCCGTCGTCCTGCAGCCGCCGGGCTGGCCCCGGCCGCGCGGCTACAGCAACGGCATGATGGCGCGCGGCACCGTCATCGTCACCGGAGGCATGATCGGCTGGGACACCGAAGGCCGCATCCCCGAAGACTTCGCGGCACAGACCGCGTTGGCGCTGCGCAACATCGTCGCCGTGCTGGCCGAGGCGCGCGTCACACCCGAGCAGATCCTGCGCCTGACCTGGTACGTCACCGACATGGACGCCTACCGCACCGCGCAGGCCGATCTCGGGCCGATCTGGCGAGACGTCATGGGCCGGGTGTTTCCCGCCATGGCGGTGATCGGCGTACAGTCTTTGGTCGAGCCGGCGGCGCTGGTAGAGATCGAGGCGACCGCGGTCTTGCCCGAATAGGCTCAGTTGCCCGGGGTGTCCGGCCCTGGGAACAGCGCGTCGGTGTGGCCCAGCAGCCGGTAGCTGACCAGACCGACCCATTCGTGCAACGCGGTGTCCAACTGCGTCAGGTGAACGCCCAGCGTCGACGGCAGCCACTGATGGATGTCGTGGCTGGACTTGTAGCCGACCGGCCAGGGCAGGACGTGCCACCCCGCCGCGCGGAAAACGCCGACGCTGCGCGGCATGTGCCACGCCGAGGTGACCAGAATCCAGGTCTGGCCGGGCTGCGGCTGCACCAGCGCCTTCGTCATGATTGCATTCTCGTAGGTGGTGCGCGATGCGCTCTCCAGCATCAGGCGGTCGGCGGGAATGCCCATTGAGACGAAGAACAGGCGCGCCGCCGCCGCCTCCGGCATCTTGCCCGGCAGCAGCTCGCCGCGCCCGCCGGTGAAGACCAGCTTCGCCGTGGGATAGCGCAGCGCCAGCGACACCGCGGTGGTCATGCGCTCGGCGGCATCATTCAGCGACGGGATGCCGCGCTCGGCCGTCATGTCGGCCTCCATCGCGCCGCCCAGTACCGATGACGCCATCTACATGCGCGGGGGGCTGCGTCACCTGCGGGAAGCGGTCCTCCAGCGGCAGCAGCATCCATTGATCGATCGGCAGCAGCAGCACCACGACGAAGCCGCCAATGCCCACCAGCAGCAGCAGGCGCCCGATTCCGCCGATCCGCCGCCATGACAACGCAAGTCCGACCACACAGCACAGCAGCAGCACCGTGCCGGCCGAGGCGAAAATGCCAACGAGCTTGCCGATGACGAAGCTCATGCCGTCGCGTCACCCGCGAAAAATCCTCTCCCGTATGCAGGGAAGGGCAGGGCGAGGGTGTGCCTTACGATGCCCAACCTAATGCCCGAAAGCCTTGTCCCAGACGGCATGGCTGTACGCCCCCTGCGGTTGCTTCGTGATCACCGGCTCGGACTTGCTAGAAAGCAGCTCCGTCACCGTGCGCTCGTACGCCGCCGGCTCCAGGTAACCCAGTCCATGCGTGCTACCGGGGATCAGCTTGGCGACCTCCGTAATCATCCGCTTCTGATGCGCTTCGTCCAGGACACCCGCGGTATCCGCCGCCATCACGATCGTCACCGCCTCGTCCGGCTGGTCGATGGTGTATTGCCAGCCCTGCATGGAGGCCTTCAGGAAGCGCGCCAGCCGGTCCATCATGGCCGGGTCCTTCAGCTTCGACTCCAGCGTATAGAGCCCGTCCTCCAGCGTTGCCACGCCCTGATCCTGGTATTTGAAGACGATCAGGTCGGCCGGCTTCATCCCTGCTTCGATCAACTGCCAGTATTCGTTGTAGCTCATGGTGGAGATGCAGGCCGCCTGCTTCTGCAGCAGCGGATCAACGTTGAAGCCCTGCTTCAGCATTTTCACATCGGGATTCGATCCGCTCGTGCTGTAGCCGAGCTTCGCCATCCACGACAGGAACGGATATTCGTTGCCGGAGAACCAGACGCCCAGCGTCTTGCCCTTGAAGTCGGCCGGTGAACGGATGCCGCTGTCGCGCCGGCATGTCAGTTCCATGCCCGACTTGTTGAACACCTGGGCGATATTGACCAGCGGCACCCCGTGCTCCCGCGCCGCCAGCGCCGATGGCATCCAGTCCACCACCACGTCCGCGCCGCCCGCAGCGATCACCTGGGACGGATTGATGTCTGGGCCGCCTGGCCGGATCGTCACGTCCAGGTTCTCGGCCTTGTAGAAGCCCTTGGCCTGCGCGACGTAGTAGCCGGCGAACTGGCCCTGCGTGACCCATTTCAACTGCAACGTCAGCCGGTCGGCGGCCTGCGTGGAAGGCCCGGCAAGCGCGAGCAGCGCGGCGGCGGCGAGGATAAGCCGTTTCATGGGCAAGCCTCCTGCGTCGGGGACGTCGGTCGCGTCATCGGGTGCGGTAGGACGGATGCCAGAACGTCACCAACCGCTCAAGCCCGGCGATGGCCGCGAAGCTTAGGCAACCGGTCAGCGCTGTCACCACGATGGTGGCCCAGACGATGTCGAGGTTCATGCGCGCCGCCTCCGTCGAGATGCGAAACCCCATGCCCAGGATCGGTGTGCCGAAGAACTCGGCAACGACGGCGCCGATCAGCGCCAGCGTGGAATTGAGCTTCAGCGCGTTGAACACGAATGGCATCGCCGCCGGCAGCCGCAGCTTGAGCAGGGTCGTCCATGGTCCGGCGGCGTAGCAGCGCATCAGGTCACGCTCGATCGCCCCGGCCTCGCTCAGCCCGGCTATGGTGTTCACCAGCATCGGGAAGAACGTCATCACCGTGACCACGGCGGCCTTCGACGGCCAGTCGAAGCCGAACCACATCACCATGATCGGTGCGATGCCGACGATCGGCATGGCACTGGCGAAATTGCCCAGCGGCAGTAGCCCGCGCCTGAGAAAGTCGGACCGCTCGATGGCGAGGGCGGCGAGGAAGCCGCTGCCGCAACCGATGGCGTAACCCGGCACCACCGAGCGCAGCACGGTCTGGCGGAAATCGGCACCCAGCACGTCGCGGTTGCGCACCAGCGCGGCAGCGATGGCGGTTGGCGGCGGCAGAATGACCGCTGAAATCCCGAAGCCCGTCACCATCACCTGCCACAGCACCAGCAGCATCGCGCCGAAAAGCACCGGCACGGAGACGCGTGCCGCCGGTGCGTCGCTGCGTGCCAGGATCGCCATGGCGGCGATGGCGGTGGCCGCAGCCGCCAGTCCCAGCGCGATCACTGCCTGCCGCCGCGCGCCGCGATGGTGGCGCGCTCCAGCAAGGCGATGGCGCCCAGGCCCACCAGCGAGACGAACGCCGCCATCAGCAGCGTCGCCCAAAGCTGGATCGTCTGGCCGTAGTAACTGCCCGCCAGCAGCCGCGCGCCCAGCCCGGCCTGCGCGCCAGTCGGCAGCTCGGCCACGATCGCGCCGACCAGCGCCAGAGACATCGCCACGCGCAGGCTTGGGAACAGAAATTCGACCGAGGCGGGCCAGCGCAGCTTTGTCAGCACCTGCTGGTCGCTGGCAGCGTAGGTGCGCATCAGGTCGCGCTGCATCGGGTCGGGAGAGCGCAGACCCTTCACCATTCCCACGGTGATCGGAAAGAAGCTCAGATAGCCGGCGATCACCGCCTTCGGCAGCAGGCCGGTCATGCCGAGATTGCCCAGCACCACCACCACCATCGGCGCGATCGCCAGCACCGGCACGGTCTGGCTGCCGATCACCCAGGGCATCAGCGAGCGGTCCAGCACGCGCGACCGCACGATGCCGACGGCGAGCGCCGCACCCAGCACCAGGGCGAAACCCAGGCCCAGCAGTGCCGCGCTCGCCGTGACGCCGGTGTGGTACAGCATGTTGCGCGGCGAGAGCACCGGCCAGCCGAACACGCTGTCGCAGAGCGCGAGCGCGACCTGGTGCGGCGCGGGCAGCACCGGGCGGCCTATCGATAACGCCGCCTTCGCGACGTCCCAGACGCCCTGCGGCGCATCCTGGTCCATCATCGCCCGCGCCTGGTCCGCGTTCATCCAGAAGGCGGCGATGTACCAGGCGATCAGCAGCGCCAGTAGGATGCAGGGAACGGGCAGGATGCGTCGCAGAACACCGGCCTGCTCACTCATAACTGTGCCCGTCGCGCAGCGCGGCGCGCACCCGGTTGGCGATCGCCAGGAAGGCCGTGCTCTCGCGTAGCGCCAGATCGCGCTCGGCCGGCAGGTCGCAGTCAATCTCGGCCACCACGCGTCCCGGGCGGGCCGAGATGACGACGATCCGCGTGGACAGGAACACCGCTTCCTGGATCGAATGGGTGACGAAGGCACAGGTCAGCCCGCTGCTGCGCCACAGCCTGTGCAGGTGCCGATTGAGGCCGTCGCGCGTGATCTCGTCCAGCGCGCCGAACGGCTCGTCCATCAGCAGCAGCCCCGGCTCGAAGCACAGCGCCCGCGCGATCGAGACGCGCTGCTGCATCCCGCCCGACAGTTGCCAGGGAAACTTCCGGCCGAACCCTTCAAGCCCGACCAGATCGAGGTAGCGTTCGGCCCGCGCAGCGCGCTCGGACCGGGGCAGTCCCATCACCTCCAGCGGCAGCATCACGTTGCGCGCAACGCTGCGCCAAGGGTACAGCGCGGGGGCCTGGAACACGTAGCCATAGGCGCGGGCCAGCCGTGCCTGCTGCGGCGTCGCGCCGTTCACCAGCAGCGTACCCGCGCATGGCTGCACCAGGTCGGCGATGGCCCGCAGCAACGTGGTCTTGCCGCAACCGGATGGGCCGATCAGCGAAACGAAATCGCCGTGCCCGATGGTCAGGTCGACGCCGTCGAGTGCCAGCGTCTCGCCGAAGCGGATCGTGACGCTCTGGGCCTGCACTGCGGGACCGCCGGTCGACGGTTCGACGCGCCGCTCCGACAGGATCGCGTCCACCGTCGCTCAGCCGGCGGCGAGCCGCGCGTCGGTGGCGAGCACGGCGTGCAGCAGCACGTTGGCGCCGGCGGCGACCTGCCCGGGCTCGGTTTTTTCCAGCTCGTTGTGACTGATGCCCTTCTCGCAGGGCACGAAGATCATCGTCGTCGGCGCCACGCGCGCGACATAGGCGGCGTCGTGCCCCGCGCCCGAGGTGATCTCCCTGCTGGGGTAGCCCTGTGCAGCAGCAGCGCTGCGTACCGCTTCGATGCAGGCGGGATCGAAATGCACGGCGGGGGATGACCAGACCTCCTCGATCGCCGCGCCGACGCCGGCGCGCCCGGCGGCTTCCTCGATCGCGGCGCGCAGCTCTGTATCCATCATCGCCAGCACGGTATCGTCCGGATGCCGCAGGTCGACGCTGAAGAACACTTCGCCGTTGATGACGTTGCGGCTGTTCGGCCGCGCCTCGATCAGCCCCACGGTGGACACCGCGTGCGGGGCATGCGCCAGCCCAACCGCGTTGACCGCCGCGATCATGTACGCCGCGCCCAGCAGCGCATCGCTGCGCATCGGCATCGGCGTCGACCCGGCGTGGCAGTCGCGCCCCGTCACCGTCACCTCATACCAACGGATGCCCTGCACGCCGGTGACGACGCCGATGGTCTTGTCCTCGGCCTCCAGGATCGGACCCTGCTCGATATGCACCTCGAAGAATGCCGCAAGCTTGTGATCGCCCACCGGCACCTCGCCCTTGTAGCCGATGCGCTCAAGCTCGTCGCCGAAGCGCATTCCCTCGCGGTCGGTGCGATCATAGGCGTACTGCTTGTCGAACACTCCCGCGAACACGCCTGAGGCCAGCATCGCAGGCGCGAAGCGCGAGCCCTCCTCGTTGGTCCAGTTGATCACCTCGATGGGCGCACTGGTCTCGTAGCCGGCGTCGTTGAGCGTGCGCAGCACCTCGAGTCCCGAGAGAACGCCGATGATGCCGTCGTATTTGCCGCCCGTCGGCTGGGTGTCCAGGTGGCTGCCGATGGCGATCGGGGGCAGCGCGTTGTCGCGTCCCGGGCGGCGGGCGAAGATATTGCCCAGCTCATCAACCTTTACCGTGCAGCCTGCTGCCTTGCAGGCCGTCACGAACCAGTCGCGCACCTGCCGGTCGAGGTCGGTCAGCGTCAGGCGCTTGATGCCGCCTTTCGGCGTCGCGCCGATCTGCGCAGTCTCCATGATGCTGTCCCATAGCCGGTCGGCATCGATGCGCAGGTTGGTGGCACTCATTCGGCGGCGTCCCGCAGCGGGTTGTTGGGATGCTGTTTCCAGGTCATCGGCTTCTCGCCGGTCGGGCGGGGTTCCATGGTGATGCAGTTCTCCACCGGGCAGGCGTGGTGACACAGGTTGCAGCCGACGCACTCCGCCTCGATCACCTCATAGCGGCGGGCGCCGTCAATGCGCAGCGCGGTAATGGCCTGATGGGCGGTGTCCTCGCATGCGATGTGGCATAGCCCGCATGTGATGCACAGCGACTGGTCGATGCTCGCGACGATGCGGTGCGCGATGTTGAGGTCCTCCCAGTGGACGTAGTTCGGCACCGCCAGACCGCGAAACGCCTCCACCGTGGTGTAGCCTTTCTCGTCCATCCAGTTTGACAGCCCGCTGATCATGTCGGTCACGATGCGGAAGCCGTGATGCATCGCCGCGGTGCAGACCTGCACGGTGCCGGCGCCCAGCGCGATGAACTCGGCTGCATCGCGCCACGTCCCGATCCCGCCGATGCCCGAGATCGGCAGCTGGCGTGTTTCTGCGTCGCGCGCGATGTCGGCGACCATGCGCAGCGCGATCGGCCGCACCGCCGGTCCGCAATAGCCGCCATGTGAGCCCTTGCCGTCCACCGTGGGCTCTGGCGCCATGCGATCCAGATCGACCCCGGTGATCGACATGACGGTATTGATCAGGGACACGGCATCCGCGCCGCCGCGCAGCGCCGCGCGCGCGGGACCCAGTATGTCGGTTACGTTCGGCGTCAGCTTCACCAAGACCGGCATCCGCGAGTGCTGCTTGCACCAGCGTGTGACCATCTCGACGTAGTCTGGCACCTGCCCAACCGCCGAGCCCATGCCGCGCTCGGACATCCCGTGCGGGCAGCCGAAGTTCAGTTCGATGCCGTCCGCCTCGGTGTCCTCCACCGCGCGCAGGATACGCTGCCAGCTGTCCTCGGTGCAGGGCACCATCAGGCTTACCACCAGCGCGCGGTCGGGCCAGTCGCGCTTCACCTGCTTGATTTCCCGCAAATTGACAGCCAGCGGCCGATCGGTGATCAGCTCGATGTTGCTGAAGCCCATCATCCGCTGCCCGTTGTACGCAACGGCCCCGTAACGGCTTGTAACGTTGACGATCGGCGGGTCCTCGCCCAGCGTTTTCCACACGGCGCCGCCCCAGCCGGCGCGGAAGGCGCGCTCGATGTTGTACGCCTTGTCCGTCGGCGGCGCGGAGGCAAGCCAGAACGGATTGGGCGCGGCGATGCCGGCGAAGCGCGTGCGCAGATCAGCCATCGGCACCTCCGGTGGTGAGCATCCGGTGGATCGCGGCGGCGGCGCGCTTGCCGTCCTGCACGCCGTACACCGTCAGGTCGGGGCCGGGGATGCAGTCGCCGCCGGCGTAAACGCCGGGCAGGCTGGTGGCGCCGGTTGCCGGATCGACGGCGATGCGTTCGCCCGTTACGGCCAGGCCGCCATCCTCCAGCGGGCGGAAACGCTGGCCGATCGCCTTCAGGATCAGGTCGGCTTCCAGCGTGGTCCGCACGCCGCCGCGGCGCATGATTTCGATGCCCACGGCGCGTCCGTCCGCTTCGACGATATGGACCGGCGCGCACCAGTGCCGGATCGTCACATTGTTAGCTTTGGCCCAGTCCTGCTCGGCCGCGGTTGCCGGCATGTCCTCCGGTCCGCGCCGATACACAATGGTGACGTCCTCGGCACCCAGGCGGCTTGTCTGGGTGGCGGCGTCGATCGCGGTGTTGCCGCCGCCGATCACCACCACGCGGCTCGGCACGGCGATGCCATCGGGCGACTGCCGTAGCGCCGCGATGAACGCGACAGCATCCTGCACGCCCGGCAGCGTCTCGCCTGGGATACCCAGCGCGTTGGTCGCGGCCAGCCCGAGCCCAAGGAACACGGCGTCGTAGCCCCTGCGCAGCGCATCGAGCGACAGGTCGGCGCCAAGGGTGACGTTGTGTCGAATTGTGATGCCGCCGATGGATAGGATGAAGGCAAGTTCGCGCTGCGCGAAATCGTCCGCCATCTTGTAGGCGGCGATGCCGTATTCGTTCAGGCCGCCGGGTTTCGGCTGGGCCTCGAACACCGTCACGTCGTGGCCGTTGCGGGCCAGGGCGTGCGCGCACGCGAGGCCGGCCGGGCCGGCGCCCACCACCGCGATGCGCTTGCCGGTCGCCGGTGCCCGCGCGAATGGATGACGGCCAAGCTGCATCAGCCAGTCGGTCGCGTGGCGCTGCAGCGCGCCGATATCGACCGGGCGGTGTTCCTGCGCGGTCCGCACGCAGGCTCGCTCGCACAGGATCTCCGTCGGGCAGACGCGGGCGCATGTGCCGCCAAAAACGTTCTGTTCCAGTATCGTCATCGCCGCGCCCCGCAGGTTGCCGGTAGCGATGCCGCGGATGAAGCCCGGCACGTCAATCTCCGTCGGGCAAGCTTCGACGCAAGGAGCGTCGTGGCAGAAGTAGCAGCGATCCGCCTCGACCAGCGCCTGGTCGGGCGTCAGCGGCGGATGCGCCTCGCCATAGGTGGCCAGGATCTGGGCGGGCGTTGGCCGGTGGTCGCTCATGCTTGGTCCCAAAAAGGGTCCGGCAATTCTTGACCCATGCCGCCGGATCGGTCCACTTCTTTGGGGCGGCGCCTGCGGGCCGGAACGGAAGGAAGCGGCATGAGCCTGTTGATCCGCGGCGGCACGGTCGTCACCGCCGAGTCAAGCACCCGCGCCGACGTGCTGTGCGAGGGCGGGCTGATCCACGCCGTCGCGGCTGGTATCGAGGCACCGGCGGGTGCCACCGTGCTCGATGCCGGGGGCTTGCTGGTGATGCCGGGCGGCATTGACCCGCACACCCACATGGAACTGCCCTTCATGGGCACCGTCGCGAGCGAGGATTTCTACACCGGCACCGCCGCCGCCCTCGCCGGCGGCACCACCATGGTGATCGACTTCGTCATCCCCGGTCCGGGCACGTCGCTGCTCGACAATTTCCGTACCTGGCGCGGCTGGGCCGAGAAGGCGGCCGCCGACTACAGCTTCCATGTCGCCGTCACCTGGTGGTCCGACCAGGTTTGGCAGGAGATGGGGGTGCTGACCCGCGAGCACGGGGTGAACAGCTTCAAGCATTTCATGGCCTACAAAGGCGCCATCATGGTCGATGACGGCGTGATGCTCGAAAGTTTCGGCCGAGCGCTCGAACTCGGTGCGATCTGCACGGTCCACGCCGAGAACGGTGATGCGGTGTTTCACCTGCAACGTAAGTTGCTGCAGGCCGGCATCACTGGGCCGGAAGGCCACGCCTTGTCGCGGCCGCCGGAAGCCGAAGGTGAGGCGGCCGGGCGGGCCATCGCCATCGCCGGGCTGCTTGGCGCGCCGGTCTATATCGTGCATGTCTCCACCGAGCAGGCGGCGGCGGCGATCGCGCGGGCGCGCGCGGCCGGGCAGCGCGTTTTCGGCGAAGTACTGGCGCAGCACCTGGTGATCGACGAAAGCGTTTATCGTGATCCCGACTGGGCGGTGGCTGCGGCGCATGTCATGAGCCCGCCGTTCCGTGCAAAGCACCATCAGCAGGCGCTGTGGTCCGGGCTCGCATCTGGCCAGCTGCAGACGACGGCAACGGATCATTGCTGTTTCTGTGCACCTCAGAAGGCGGCGGGGAGGGATGATTTCACGCTGATCCCAAACGGCACCGGTGGCATCGAGGACCGCATGAGCATCTTATGGCACCACGGCGTCGGCACCGGCCGGCTTACCCCCAACGAGTTCGTGCGCGTCACCTCCACGGCCGCGGCACAGATCTTCAACATCCACCCGCGCAAGGGTGCGGTCGCTGTCGGTAGCGACGCCGATCTGGTCCTGTGGGATCCGGACGGCGGGCGGACCATCTCGGCCCGAGCGCATCACCAGAACGTCGATTTCAATGTCTATGAGGGCATGACGGTGCGCGGTGTAGCGCGCCACACGGTCAGCGCCGGCAAGCTGGTGTGGACCGATGGCGATCTGCGCGCCGAACGCGGCGCCGGGCGGTATGTGGACCGGCCGTGCTTTGCACCACTGTTCGGTGCTATGGCGCTGCGCAACGGCGCCACTAAGCCCGGCGGCGTGGCCCGGAAGTAATACGGCGGCGCGCATCAGGCGCTTTGATTGGCGGGCAGGCAGGCGTCGCTGACCGCGCGAAGCAGCGTCAGCAGCGCGGCATTAAGTGGCGTCGGAATTGCGTTGCGTTCGCCTGCCGCGACGATGGCGCCAGTCAGCGCCTCGATCTCCAGCGTACGGGCGGCGAGGCAGTCGAAATACATCGACGTCCCCGCCTCCGCCGGATAGGTCATCAGCGTCGCAAATGTCTGGGCGGCTTCGTCGGCCGTAAGATCTGCGCCGTCGGCGCGCCCGACCGCCACCGCTTCCTCGAGGACGGCGAGACAGAGCGCGCGGATATCATCGCGCCGAAGCACCGCCTGACGCTGGCGCGTCAGCGCGGTTATCGGGTTGGCCACCGCGTTGATCAGCAGCTTTCGCCACTGTCGCGTCCTGAACGCTGGGCTCAGAAGCAGCCGCATCCCGGTGCCTTGAAGGAATTCGGCGAATGCGCGCCCCTGTGCGTCGTCCTCTACGGCCAGGTCGTACTCGGTCACGTGGCGCATGCGCACGCGATCGGCGGCGAGCCGTTCCCCATTGTAGTAAACGATGGCCGGTATCACGGTCGCTCCCGCCACGAATGGGGCGACGCGGACCGCGTGGTCGATGCCGTTCTGCAGAACGGCGACACGCGTCGCGGGGCGGCACAGTCGGGCGAGCCACGGCGCGGCCGAGGCCGTGTCGTGCGCCTTGGTGCACAGCAGCACCCAGTCGACCGGCGTCGCCGCTTCAGGATCGGTCAAGGTCCGTAACGGCACCTCGACCGTGCCATCCGGACGCTCGAGCGCAAGACGATCGAGCGGGCGGCGGACACAGGCGACAACGTCATGCCGGTCGGCGTGCCGCAGGGCTCCGGCTGCCACACCGCCGATACCACCCAGACCGACGATCGCGACGGTGCGGCGCGCCAGCAGTTCGCGGGGATGCTGCTGTGCTTCTTCTGTCCCAGGGTTCTTCATTTTTCGTCCGGCTGCATGGAGGGCCAACGCTGTAGCCTTAGCAGATTGCGATGACGTCAGGTTCGGTTGCGCGGATGGTTTGGGGGCGATTCGGGCTCCCCCTGGCGGCAAGGCAGGGAGAATGTTACCCAGCGCCAACCCACTGCACGGAAGCAACGCCAATGAGCGCCATCACCGATATCGTCGCCCGCGAAATCCTCGACAGCCGCGGCAACCCGACCATCGAGGTCGATGTCGTGCTCGACAGCGGCGTCACCGGGCGTGCGGCGGTGCCTTCAGGCGCCTCGACCGGCGCGCATGAGGCGGTGGAACTGCGCGACGGTGACAAGAACCGATACGGTGGCAAGGGCGTGCTCAATGCGGTCGGCAATGTCGAGGGTGAGATCTTCGATGCGATCGGCGGCATGGACCCGGTCGAGCAGGTCAAGATCGACGACATCCTGATCGATCTGGACGGCACGCCGAACAAGGCGCGGCTCGGCGCCAATGCCATCCTAGGCGTGTCGCTGGCGATCGCGAAGGCGGCGGCGGCCGATCTGGGTATGCCGCTCTACCGCTATGTCGGCGGCGTGTTTGCGCGCACCCTGCCGGTGCCGATGATGAACATCCTCAACGGCGGCAAGCATGCCGACAATCCCATCGACATCCAGGAATTCATGATCATGCCGGTCGCCGGCGGCACCATGGCCGATGCGGTGCGGATGGGTTCGGAAATCTTCGCGACTTTGAAGAAAGGTCTGCACGATGCAGGCCACAACACCAATGTTGGCGACGAAGGCGGTTTCGCGCCCAACATCGGCTCGGCCGACGACGCGCTCGCCTTCATCGCCCGTGCCTGCGAGAAAGCCGGCTACCGGCCCGGCGAGGATGTGTGTTTCGCGCTCGACTGCGCCGCCACCGAGTTTTTCAAGGACGGCAAATACGTGCTCGACGGCGAGGGCAAGAGCTTCGATGCCGAAGGCATGGTGAACTACCTCGCCGAACTGGTTGGACGTTACCCGATCGTTTCGATCGAGGATGCCTGCTCGGAAGACGACTGGGACGGCTGGAACCTGCTGACCCAGCGTCTGGGCAAGACCATCCAGTTGGTCGGCGACGATCTGTTCGTCACCAACCCCGAGCGGCTGCGCCGCGGCATTGCCGAGGGCACCGCCAACTCGATTCTGGTCAAGGTCAACCAGATCGGCACGCTCTCCGAGACCCTTGAAACAGTGCAACTCGCGCACCGTGCTGCCTACACCGCAGTGATGAGCCACCGTTCGGGCGAGACTGAGGATTCGACCATCGCCGACCTCGCGGTGGCGACCAATTGCGGGCAGATCAAAACCGGCAGCCTGGCGCGAAGCGATCGCACGGCAAAATACAACCAGTTGATTCGCATCGAGGCCGAGCTCGGCCCCGCTGCCCGCTACGCTGGCCGGACGGTGCTGCGGGGGTAGCGTCCGGCCGCGCAGAAAACTGCCCAAACCCCTTCCATTTGCAGCAATTTTCTGTAAAATAAGGCGGTCTGAGTTGGGGTGGGCTGCGGCGATGGCGTTTGGACGGACCCTGAAGCGCAAGGCGAAGGCGGCGATTGCGCCGGTGATTTTCCTGTCGCTGGTCGGCTACTTCGGCTGGAATTCCACGCATGGTGAGCATGGGCTGATAGCCTACGCCCAGCGCAAGGGCCTCCTCAAGCAGGCGCAGGACGATCTCGCCCAGGCGCAGGCGGAACGCAACTCATGGGCGGTCCGGGTCGCCGGGCTGCGCAGCAACCACATCGACCCCGACCTGCTGGACGAGCGTGCACGCGCGATGCTCAACCTTGTGGATCCGAACGACATCGTCGTGCCCTATTCGGACAAGGACAAGCTGTTCTAGGCGGGATCCCCCGGCGGCCCGCCGTGCCGCCGGCAGGCCCTCTCCCGGACCCGGAAGAGGGCCGGTCGCTCAGCTCGCCTTGGGCGGATAGACGAAGTCCAGGATCATCGCACCGAGCCCGCCCGAGGCCGGCGGCGGCACATGGCGGGCGGCCGGAGCGTCGGCCTCGGCCATGCTCTCATCCGGGGCCATGATCGGCGCGCCGGCATCGTTTGCCGTTGCCTTGCGGGTGCCCTCGTCCAGGAATGCCGACGCCTCGGCCATCGGCGCCAGTAGGGCCAGCGGCTTGGCCACCGCCTCGTCCGACTGGGCGTATTTCACCAGGTTTCGAAGCGCATCGCGACGTCCGAGCGTGTAGGCCCGGCGCACCATCGCCTCGACAGCCGCGACGACGTCGTTGATTTCCGACTGGCTCATTGGCTTCCCCTCGCTTTCGGCTTCCCATCTAACCAGAAGCCGCCGCAATCGGCCATGGAGATCTTGTTCTCGTTCGTCGTCTTTGCTCTGT
>CAVZSZ010000005.1:0-133306 GCA_963778105.1 uncultured Pseudomonadota bacterium
GTATTCAGCCGGCGCGCCAGTTTCTCGGTCAGGCGCCACAGATGCGGCTCCAGCTCGTCCAGGCGCGACAGGTCGGTGGCGAAGGTCGTCTCGGCGCTGATCGACTTGGTCTCGCGTGCCGGATCGACCGGCGCGGGAATCCTCGCCGCGCGCGCGCGCGGACCAGCGCCGGCCCGTCATCGCCCAGCTGCGCCGCGCGTCGCGCGTCGTCAGCGCCTGCAGATGGCCCGAGCCGCGTGATGCCCGAGCGCCCGCCAGCCGCCGCGCCAGCGCCGGGCCGATGCCGGGCAGCAGCCGCACCGGCTCGGGCGCCAGCAGCGCGGCCGCCTCGGCGGCGCCGATCACCGCGAAGCCGCGCGGCTTGTCGCGTCCGGCGGCGATCTTGGCCAGCAGCCGGTTGCGGCGCCAGGCCGACCGAGACGGTGACGCCGACCTCCCGCTCGACTCGCGCGCGAAGCGGGCCAGCACGACGGCGGGCGGCGCGCCATGCAGCGCCTCGGTGCCGGCCAGGTCCAGCACCGCCTCGTCGATCGACAGCGGCTGCACCAGCGGCGTCAGCTCGGCCATCAGCGCGCGGATCTGCCGGGCGACCGCGCTGTATTTGGCGAAGTCCGGCCGGATCACCACGGCGTCGGGGCAGGCCTTCAGCGCCTTGAACATCGGCATGGCGCTGCGCACGCCGTACATCCGCGCGACGTAGCAGGCGGCGGTGACCACGCCGCGCACGCCGCCGCCGACGATCACCGGCTGCGCCGCCAGTTCCGGCCGGTCGCGCTTCTCGACGCTGGCGTAGAAGGCGTCGCAGTCGACATGGGCGATGGCTGAGCGCGAACAGCTCCGGCGTGCCGCACCAGCCGGGCGCCGCCGCACGCGGGCAGCACGCCGCGGCTCCGTCGGCGCACGCACGCAGCCGCGGCAGTCGCGGCAGCAGCGCCGCAGTGCATCCGTCTATCGGCGGCCACAGCCAGGCGGCGCCGCGCACGCCGGAGGAATCGCCGTGCGCGGTTCCGCAGGATCGGCGTCGTGACCACGTCGCTGAACACGTCGCGCCGCATCAGCCGCCGGCAGCTCGTCGTACAGATGCGCCATGTTGGACAGGCCGCCGCCGAGCACGATGACGTCGGGGTCGAGCAGGTTGATGACCAGCGCCAGCCCGCGCGCCAGCCGGTCGGCGTGGCGGTCCAGCGCCGCCTGCGCCCGCGCGGTCGCCGGCGGCGGCGCGCGCCGGGATGCCGCTCGCGTCGCGCGCGCCGCGGCCCGTCGCAGTCGCGCGCCAGCGCCGGGCCGGCAGACACCAGCGTCTCCAGGCAGCCCCATTGGCCGCACCAGCAATGCGGGCCGGGCATTTCCTCCAGCGTCGGCCAGGGCAGCGGGTTGTGGCCCCATTCGCCGGCGATGCGGTGGCGGCCGGCGACGCATCCGCCGTCCACGACGATGCCGCCGCCGCAGCCGGTGCCGAGGATGACGCCGAACACGGTGCGCAGCCCGGCGCCGGCGCCGTCGCTCGCCTCGGACAGCGCGAAGCAGTTGGCGTCGTTCTCCACCCGCACCGTCGCGCTCCAGGGCCGTGCCGATGTCGCGGTCGAACGGATGGCCGTTCAGCGCGATGGAGTTGGCGTTCTTCACCAGCCCGGTCGCCGGGCTGATCACGCCGGGGATGCCGATGCCGACGCTCGCGGTGACGCCCAGCTGCGACTCGGCGCCGCGCACCAGTCCGGCGATGCGCCGCGATCGTGGCGTCATAGCCGGGCGGCGTCGGGATGCGGTGGCGCAGCATCTCCTGCCGCCCGGTCCCAGGACGATGATCTCGATCTTGGTGCCGCCGAGGTCGATGCCGATGCGATGGGTGCTCATTGCATCAGGATGGGCTTGCGCCGCCTGCCGCTCAAGCGGCCTCCTTCGCGCTGGGCGGCCTTGCCGGCGCCGATGCGGGGCCGCACGATGGCGCGCATGAGCGAAACGCTGCTCGACGTGAAGGGGATGGCCTGCCCGCTGCCGGTGCTGCGCGCCAACCGGGTGCTGCGCGGCCTGCCGCCGGGCGCGCGGCTGCGGGTGCTGGCCACCGACCGCGCCGCCGTCGCCGATTTTCAGGCCTTCTGCCGGGAAACCGGTCACGCCCTGATCGCCTGGAGCGAGGAGAAGGGCGGGGTGTTCAGTTTCGTCATCCGCCGGCGGGAGGTCGATCCCCAATGAGCGACGGCCCTGTTCACCCATCCTGCCTGCCTGCTGCATGACGCCGGGGCGTGGCACCCGGAATGTCCGGACCGCCTGCGCGCCGTGCTGCGCGCCCTGGAAGCATCCCGACTTCGTGCCGCTGCTGCGCGGAGGTCGCACCCGAGGCGACGGTCGAGCAGCTCACGCGGGTCCACCCGGCGCAACTACGTCGCCGCGATCCTCGACGATCCGGCCGCCCGAGGGGGAGCTGGTGCAGCTGGATGGCGATACGGCGATGAACGCCGGCAGCGCCGAGGCCGCGCTGCGCGCCGCCGGCGGCGCCGTCGCCGCGGTCGATGCGGTGATGGAGGGCTGGGCCCGCGCCGCCTTCGCCGCCGTCCGCCCGCCCGGCCACCACGCCGAGCCGGCACGGCCGATGGGATTCTGCTTCTTCGCCAACGCCGCCGTCGCCGCCTTGCACGCCCGCCGGCGCTGGGGTCTGACGCGGGTCGCGGTGGTCGATTTCGACGTGCACCACGGCAACGGTACCCAGGCGGTTTTCGCCGCCGATCCGGCGCTGTTCTACGCCTCCTCCCACCAGCACCCGTGCTATCCGGGCACCGGTGCGGCAACCGAGCGCGGCGTCGGCAACATCGTCAACGCCCCGCTGCCGCCCGGCTCGGGCAGTGCGGCGTTCCGCGCGGCGTGGTCGGACATCCTGCTGCCCGCCCTCGATGCCTTCGCGCCCGAACTGCTGATCGTCTCGGCCGGCTTCGATGCGCACAAGGCCGATCCGCTGGCCCAGCTGCGGCTGGAGACGGCGGATTTCGCCTGGATCACCGCGCAGCTCTGCCTGGTCGCGCGCCAGCATTGCAGTCGGCGCCTCGTCTCGGTGCTGGAAGGCGGCTACGACCTCGATGCGCTGGCCGCGTCGGCGGCGGCGCATGTGCGGGAACTCATGACCCTGTGATGGTTGCGGACGCAACCGGAAAGCGCCCGCGCACCCGTCTGCCGCGATGACCGGGCTGCTCGGCTCCCCGCTGCGCAACCTGCTGGGCGGGTTGCTCTACATGCTGGTGGTGATGGCGGGCGCGACCGTTGCGTACACGTCGGTCGGCTGGAACTTCGGCGATGCGGTCTACATGGTCGTGCTGACGGTCTACACCGTCGGCTACGACGAGGTGCATCCGATCGATACGCCGGAGCTGCGCGGCATCACGATCGCGCTGATCGTGCTCGGCTGCACCGGCATGATCTTCCTGACCGGCGCTTTGGTGCAGCTGATCACGGCGAGCCAATTCCAGCAGATACTGGGGCTGAAACGCATGCAGAGCCAGATCGACCAACTGAAGGACCATGTCATCATCTGCGGCTTTGGCCGCATCGGCCAGACGCTGGCCCGCCAGCTGCATGCCGGCCAGGCAAAGTTCCTGGTGCTGGAGCGCAGCGAGGAGCGCGCGGTCGAGGCGCGCGCGCTCGGCTACATCGTCATGCTGGGCAATGCCGAGGACGAGAGCGCGCTGACCGCGGCGGGCGTGGAGCGGGCGCGGACGCTGGCCACGGTGCTGCCCGACGACGCGGCGAACGTCTTCATCACCCTGAGCGCGCGCAGCCTGAATGACCGGCTGATGATCATCGCCCGCGGCGAGGCGCCGAACACCGAAAGCAAGCTGATGCAGGCCGGCGCCAACCGCGTCGTCATGCCCACCCATATCGGCGCCGAGCGCGTCGCCGAACTGATCCTGTATCCGGCCGCCGCGCGGGCGCTGCACGGCAGCGAACACGACGAGGAGTTCGCCCGCGACCTGCGCGCCATCGGTCTCGAGATCGAGGTGGTGACGGTCGACCAGGGCAGCACCTGTATCGGCCGCAGCATCGAGGCGATCGAGCGCGAGGCGGCCGGCGCCTTCCTGATCGTCGGCCTGAACCGCCGTGACGGCGCCAGCATGTTGCGGCCCGACGGTGCGGCGACCCTGCAGGCCGGCGACGGCGTGGTCATCCTCGGCCGCCCCGGCCGCGCCCGGACCATCGCCACGATTTTCGAAGGCGGGCTCAGGCGTTCGGCGCGCGGCTGACCGGATGACGCCGCGACAATGGCCGATCGGCTAGTCGCGCCGCCGGCCCCCCCAGCGGCCCCCCAGATCGACCAGATGGGCCAGCAGCGCCGCCAGCAGCGGCAGCGCGACCCAGCCCCACCAGGCGCCTACCAGCGCCGCCCGCACCGCCAGCAGTAGGGCCGCGCCCGAACACAGGTTGGCGCCCACCGCCGACAACGGTACGCCGCCCCCGCTCCAGCGATGCCAGGCGCCCAGCACGACCGCCTCGGCCGCCACCAGAACCAGGATCAGATCGATGATGTGCCCGGAGGCGAACAGCGCGCTCAGTCTCGCCTCCCGGGGTCCGGTCGCAGCCTACAGCAATCCCTCCCGTCGGAAACTCAGCCAACGCCCGTTGCCGACGACGACGTGGTCGTGCAGCACGATGGACAGGGCGGTGGCCGCCGATTTCACCTCCCGCGTCATGGCGATGTCCTCCTGCGACGGCGAGGGGTCGCCGCTCGGGTGGTTGTGCACCAGGATCAGCGCCGAGGACTGCAGTTCCAGCGCCCGCTTGACCACCTCGCGCGGATAGACCGGGGTGTGATTCACGGTTCCCCTGGCTTGCGCCTCATCCGCGAGCAGGCGGTTGCGGTTGTCGAGGAACAGCACGCGGAACTGCTCGACGCGCTCGCGGGCCAGCACGGCGTTCAGATAGTCCATCAGCCGGTCCCAGTTGTTCAGCACCGGCTGACCGACGACCTCGGCACGCAGCAGGCGGAGAGCGGCCGCTTGTGCGAGCTTCAGTGCCGCGATGCCGGCTTCGCCCAGCCCTTCCGTCGCCCGCAGGTCCTGCGGCGCGGCCGCGATCGCCTTGGCGAAGCTGCCATGCTGCGTGAGCAGCGCGCGGGCGATGGATTTCGTGTCGCGCCGCGGCAGCGCCAGGAACAGCAGCATCTCCAGCATCTCGTGATCGGCGAGCGCATCCGGCCCCGCCGTCAGAAGCCGGTGGCGCATCCGGGCGCGGTGCCCCTCGGAGCCCGGCGGTGGCGCGGCTGATCCGGCCGCGCCATCGAAGCCGGGCAGCATCGTCTCGGCCATGCCGTTCGGTTGTGATGGGCGCTTTGACATGCTATCCCAGGTTGCCATGAGCGTGGCCGGCCGCAAAGCGGCAAACGCCGCCCTGGCCGGCGTCGCGCCGCCGAGGTTGCCTGCGGCGGCCGAAATGGGGTATCGCGCCGACCTTCATGAGTATTGCTCTTCAGGATCACGTTCGTCCGGCGACTGCGGCGCCGGTGGTGCTGACCTTCAACGCAGACCTGTCATGGGCGGGGCAACACCGCCACGCATGGCAGGACGTGACGGACGGGCTGCGCCTGTGGCGGCTGGCCTTCACGCTGGGCTGGCTGGACATCAGGCTGCGCTATCGCGGCTCCATGCTCGGCCCGTTCTGGCTGACGCTGTCCACCGCCGTGATGGTCGGCTCGCTGGGTCTGCTGTACGCGACGCTGTTCCACATGAACCTGCACGAGTACCTGCCCTTCCTCGCGCTGTCGCTGGTGCTGTGGGGCTACGTCTCCGCCCTGGTCGGCGAGGCGGGCACCTGCTTCACACAGGCCGAGGGCATCATCCGCTCGGTCCGCATGCCGTTCTTCGTGCAGGCGATCCGCACCTTCTGGCGCAACCTGCTGGTGCTCGGCGCACAACGTCGTCGTCATCGTCGTCGTCTTTGCGATCTTCCGAATGGCCGGGCTGGGACGGATTGCTATGCGCTGCCGGGGCTGGTGCTCTGGGTGGTCGATGCGCTGGCGATCTGCCTGCTGCTCGGCGCGTTCTGCGCCCGGTTCCGCGACATTCCGCCGATCGTCGCCAGCGTGATGCAGATCGCCTTCTTCATGACGCCGATCATCTGGCGGGCCGAACCAGGTCGGCCGGCATGCCTGGATCCTGCCGCTCAATCCGTTCTACTCGCTGCTCGAGGTCGTGCGCCGCCCGCTGCTGGGCGAGGCGCTGACGCTGTCGGTCTGGCTCTCCGCCCTGGCCTATAGCGCTGTGTTCTGCGGCGCTTGCCTGGGTGGTGTTCATGCGCGCCCGCGGCCGGCTGGCGTTCTGGCTGTGAACGCGCTCAACGAAGCGCGGATCGAGGTCGCCGGCCTGTCGGTGTATTTCCCGCTGTACCACGGCAACAGCCGCAGCCTGAAAAAGACGGTGGTGGCCGCGGCGTCCGGCCGGCTGGGCAGAGGACCAGCAGCATCGCGTGGTGGTGCAGGCGCTGCGCGACATCGTCGTTCACCCTCGGGCCGCGGCGACCGGCTGGGGCTGGTCGGCGCCAACGGCGCCGGCAAGACGACGCTGCTGCGCACGCTCGCCGGCATCTACGAGCCGGTGGACGGCCGGGTCCGCGTGCAGGGCAGCCTGAACGCCATGCTCGACCCCAATCTCGGCATGAACATGGACCTGACCGGGCGCGAGAACATCCAGCTGCGCGGCCTGTACAACGGCCTGCCGCGCGCCGAGCGTGCGGCGGCTGGAGGACGACGTCGCAGGACTTCGCCGAGCTCGGCGATTTCCTCGACCTGCCGATGCGCACCTACAGCTCTGGCATGATCGTGCGGCTGGGATTCGCGCTGGCCACCGCGATCCGCCCGCAGGTCCTGCTGATGGACGAATGGTTCCTCGCCGGCGACGCCGATTTCATGGACAAGGCGCAAGCAGCGGCTGGAGGAGATGGTGCGCGGCGCCGAAATCCTGGTGCTGTCGTCGCACGCCGACGCGATCGTCCTCGACTGGTGCACGCGGGTGATCTGGATGGACCAGGGCCGTATCCGCGCGCGACGGCCCGGCCGAGGACGTGCTGGAGGCCTATCTCGGGCATCCGGTGATCCGCCCGGTCGTCGCCGACGTGCCCGCCTGATCGAAGCACCTGACCGAAGCGCCTTGTCGAAGCCCTTGGGGAGAACGCCGCGATGAACGGTGCGGAAAGCCTGGTCAGCACGCTGTTGCGCAGCGGGGTGGATACCTGCTTCGCCAATCCCGGCACCAGCGAGATGCATTTCGTCGCGGCCCTGGACCGCATCCCCGGCATGCGCTGCGTCCTGGGTCTGGTCGAGGGCGTGGTGACCGGATGCGCCGACGGCTATGCGCGCATGGCTGAAAAGCCGGCCTGCACGCTGCTGCATTGCGGCCCCGGTCTCGCGAACGGTCTTGTCGAACCTGCACAACGCGCGGCGGGCGCAGACGCCGATCGTCAATATCGTCGGCGATCAGGCGACCTATCATCGCCCGCTCGACGCGCCGCTGACCGCCGAAACCGAGGGCTGGGCGCGCGGCGTCTCCGCCTGGGTGCGCACCGGCAACCAGCGCGGCGACGATCGGCGCGGACGCGGCGGCGGCGGTGCAGGCCGCGCAGCTGCATCCCGGTCAGATCGCGACGCTGATCCTGCCGGCCGACACCGCCTGGAACGAGGGCGGCGCGATCGCCGACCGGCTGCCCGTGCCGGAGCGGCCGCTGGCGGCGCCGCATGTCGTCGCCCAGGTCGCATCGGTGCTGCGCCGCGGCGAGCCCACGGTTCTGGTGCTGGCCGGCGCCGCGCTGCGCCCGGCCGCGCTCGAGACGGCGCATCGCATCGCGCAGCGACCGGGGCCCGGCTTCTTGCGCAGCAGTCGAACGCCGGATCGCCCGCGGTCGTGGCCGCGTGCCGATCGATCGCGTGCCCTATGTCGTCGAGGCCGCGACGGCGGCGCTGTCGCGCTTTCGCAACGTGGTGCTGGTGGGCGCCACCAAGCCCGTCGCCTTCTTCGCCTATCCCGGCAAGCCCGGATACCTCTATCCGCCGGATGCGCAGGTGCACGTGCTGGCCCGCGCCGAGCAGGACCCGGCCGATGCGCTCGCCGCGCCTCGCGGACGCGCATCGAGGCGCCGAAGGCGGCGGTGCCGGACCCCGGTCCGCGTCCCGCCGCGGCGCGCGGTGCGCTGACGCCCGAGGCGGTGTCGCAGACGCTTGCTGCGCTGATGCCGGAGGATGCGATCATCACCGACGAAGCGGTCAGCTTCGGCCGCGGCTTCTTTCCGAACACCTACGCCGCCCCGCCGCACGACTGGCTGCAGATCACCGGCGGCGCGATCGGCTGCGGCCTGCCGCTGGCGACCGGCGCGGCGATCGGTGCGCCTGGACGGCGCGTCATCGCGCTGCAGGCCGACGGCTCGGCGATGTATTCGTTGCAGGCGCTGTGGACCCAGGCGCGCGAGCGGCTGGACGTGACCACGGTGCTGCTGTCCAACCGCAAATACGCGATCCTTCTGGGCGAGCTGGCCAACGTCGGCGCCAATCCGGGGCGCACCGCACTCGACATGCTCGACCTTGGCAATCCTACGCTGCAATGGACGAAACTTGCCGAGGGCATGGGCGTCGAAGCCGCCCGCGCCGAAGACTGCGAAACCTTCGCCGACCTGCTGGCGCAGTCCACCAGACGGTCGGGCCCGTTCCTGATCGAGCTGATGATCTGACGGGGGCTGCCCATGCGCTGTCTGCCCATGCGCCGTCTGATCGGTGTGGCGGCTGCCGGTTTCGTCCTTGCCGGGTGCGCCGGCGCGACATCGACCATCGACAGCAACGAGGATTTCCTCGCCGGCGCGGGCTTCAGGGTCGCCGCCGGCAACACGCCCGCCTATGCGGCCGCCGTCCAGCAGCTGCCGCCGCACAAATTCGTCCACCAAACCGTGCAGGGTATCCTGACCTACTACTATTTCGACCCAACGGTCTGCGGCTGCCTCTATTACGGCTCCGAGCAGAACTGGCAGGCCTACAAGCAGGAGATGGCGGAGAAGCGCCACATGCAGGCCGAGCAGTTGCTCATCCGGGCGAACACGCCCTACACCGGTCAGGGCGGCATCTGAGGGTCGCGGCGTCGGCAACTGCGAAATCTAGCCTTTTCGCCTGCCGGGATTAGCGGGCAGAAACCGCAAACGGTCATCGCCCAGGCTAATGAATGCCACGGCATTTCACGACTGCTAACGATCTGCCGTCAAACTGGCCTGCCAGCAGCAGGAAAAGCGCCACGTCGCCGGCAGGCCCCGCCTTCGAAATCGTCACCGAACCGGATCGTCTTGTCGGGCTGCGCGCCGAGTGGGACGATCTGTGGGCGCGCGCCGACACGCCGCGGCTGTCGCAAAGCTTCGCGTGGTGCCTCGCGGGCTGGCGCACGACCGGGGCGCCGCGCGGACGGCGGCTGTGCGTCGTCGTTCTGCGCGTCGATCGGCGGACCGTCGTGATCTGGCCGATGACGCGGCGGCGGTGTGTCGCCTGGCGTATCGGCGGCCCGCTCGGTCCGGAGGGCACGGAGTACGATCCGGTCCTGGTGGAGGCCGGTCCCGATGCGGAGCGGCATCTGCGTGCCACGCTGACCTTCGTGCGCCGGCACTGCGCCGTCGACATCCTCTCGGTTCCGTACATCCGGCACGGCACCACCATGGACCGGTTGCTGGCGGCCGAGGACGGCGATCGCGTCATGCATACGCAGCCATGCCTGTTCACGCGCTGGGACGGGATCGCATCCTGGGATGCTTATTGGCGCTCGCGGGATCGCGGCGTGCGCAACGAAGTCATGCGCCGGGGGCGCCGGCTGGCCGAGCAGGGTTGCGTCATTATCGAAACGATCGACGACCCGGCCGGTCTGCGGCACCTCGTCGGCTGGACGCTGGACGCCAAGTGCGACTGGCTCGCCCGCAGGCGCATCGTCAATCGCTTCCTGCCGACGCCGGAGTTCCGCGCTTTCCTGTTATCGGTCTGCGACGCACCGGCGCATGGCGGTCGGCTCATCGGCTTTGCGCTGCGGCTCGATGGCCGGCTGGTGGCGACGCAGATCGCCGCCCTCAGCGACACCTGCTGCGAGGCGATGATCGCAGTATACGACCCGGCTTTCTCGGCCCACGGACCCGGCCGGATCATCCTGGCGGAGGTCCTGCGATGGTGCCAGGCGCGCGGGCTGACCTATGACTTCCGCATCGGCGACGAGCCGTACAAGTATGCCTGGGCGAATGGCGATTGCCCGGCAACGGCGGTCCGCCTGGCCATCACGCGCTGGGGCCGCGTGCTGCTTGCCATCCGCGCGGCGCGCTGGCGGTGGCACGGGCTGGCGCATGGGCTGCGCACGCGTACCCATGCTGCGTGGCGCGACGGGCGCCACCCCTTGAGGCCGCGCGCCGGGCATGCGCAGATGGTGCCATCTCCGGCAACCGGAACGAGGCCAGCGCCATGAACGCCCCCGCGACGACGCTCCAGGCCGATGCGGCGCAGGACCGCGTCGCGCTGCTGCACGCTTTCGAGCGGAAGCTGCTGTGGCTGTCGGCCTGGATGATCCACAACGCCAACCATATCCGGCCCAACCGCGACGGGCTGAAGGTCGGCGGCCACCAGGCGTCCTGCGCCTCCGTGCATCTCGATCATGGCGGCGCTGTATTTCGAGATCGCCCGCCCGCAGGACCGCATCGCCGTGAAGCCGCATGCCGGGCCGGTGTTCCACGCCATCAACTACCTGTTCGGCCGCCAGACGATCGAGAAGATGGCAGGTGCTGCGCCAGCTTGGCGGCGCGCAGCCCTATCCCAGCCGCGTCAAGGACGGGCCGGAGGTCGATTTCTCCACCGGCTCGGTCGGCCTGGGCGTGGCGATGACGACCTTCGCCGCGCTGATGGCCGACTACGTGCGCCTGCACGGGCTGGCGCGCGCCGGGCTGCCGCCCGGCCGCCACATCGCCATCGCCGGCGACGCCGAACTGGACGAGGGCAACATCTACGAAGCGCTTGCTGGAAGGCTGGAAGCACGACGTCCGCGATGTCTGGTGGATCATCGACTACAACCGCCAGAGCCTCGACTGCGTCGTGCCGGACCGGCTGTTCGGCCGCATCGAGGGCCTGTTCCGCGACATGGGCTGGAACGTCGTCACCATCAAATACGGCCGCAAGCTGGAGGCCGCGTTCGCGCGCGAGGGCGGCGAGGATCTGCGGCGCTGGATCGACGACTGCCCGAACAGCCTCTACTCGGCGCTGACCTTCCAGGGCGGTGCCGCCTGGCGGCAGGCGGTGCTGGCCGATCTCGGCCGCTCGAAAGGCGTGCGCGCGATCATCGATCCGCTGTCCGACGACGAGCTGGCGGCGCTGATGACCAATCTCGGCGGCCACGACATCGAAACGCTGATCGAGACACTTCCGCGCCGCCGCCGCCGCGGGCGACCAGCCGACCTGCTTCATCGCCTACACCATCAAGGGCATGGGCCTGCCGTTCGCCGGCCACAAGGACAACCACGCCGGCCTGATGACGCAAGGAGCAGATGGAGATGTTCCGCGCCGCGATGCGCATCCGCCCCGGCCATGAGTGGGACCGCTTCGAGGGCCTGGATGCAGCCGGAAGCGAGCTGCAGGCGCTTCCTCGACGGCCTGCCCGTTCGCCGAGCAGCTGACGCCCGGCGGGCCGCGACTCTGACCGCGCCGATCCGGTGCCGGTGCCGGCCGTCGCTGCCGGTGCCGCAGGCTGGCCGGGCGGCGGATGTCCACGCAGGCGGGCTTCGGCGACATCCTGGCCGAGATCGGCCGCGGGCAGGGCGAGCTTGAAGGAGCTCGCCGAGCACATCATGACCACCAGCCCGGACGTCACGGTCTCGACCAATCTCGGCCCCTGGGTGAACCGGCGCGGCATCTTCGATCGGCACACCCGCAACGACGTGTTCCGCGACGCCAAGCTGGCCAGCGCGCAGCGCTGGGGCATGAGCGCCGAAGGGCCAGCACATCGAACTCGGCATCGCCGAGCAGAACCTGTTTCTGCTGCTCGGCGCTGCGGGCCTGGCGCCATGCGCTGACACGGCGCGCGGCTGCTGCCGATCGGCACGGTCTACGATCCGTTCGTCAATCGCGGCCTCGATGCGCTGATCTACGCCTGCTACCAGGATGCGCGGTTCCTGCTGGTCTCGACGCCGTCCGGGCATCACCCTGGCGCCGGAGGGCGGGCAGCACCAGTCGATCAACACGCCGCTGATCGGCATGGCCGCGGACCGGCTGGCGAGCTTCGAGCCGGCGCATGTCGACGAACTGGCGATCCTGCTGCGCCATGCGTTCGTGCACATGCAGGCGGCGGACGGGTCGGCGGTGTGGCTGCGGCTCTCGACCCGCCAGTTGGCGCAGCCCGACCGCGCGCTGGATCCGGCCGCGGTGATCGCCGGCGGCGCACTGGGTCGTGCCGCCGGCGACCGGGTGCGCGGATCGCGCTCGCCTACCAGGGGCCGGTGGCGCCGGAGGCCGAAGCCGCGTTCGCCGAACTCGCGGCGGAGGAGCCCGGCGCCGGGCTGCTGGCGATCACCAGCCCCGACCGGCTGCACGCCGGCTGGCTGGCGGCGTCAGCAGGCGCGGCGGCACGGCGAGCGCGGGCGCGCAGTCGCATATCGAGGCGCATGCTGGCGCCGCTGGCGCCCGGGCGCCGGCGCTGGTGACGGTGCTGGACGGGCATCCGGCCAGCGCATGCCTGGCTGGGCGCGGTGCGCGGCCAGCGCGTCGTGCCGCTGGGTCCGGACCATTTCGGCCAGAGCGGCGATATTCCGGATCTGTACCGCGAGTACGGCATCGACACCGACGCGATCCTGGACGCCTGCGCCCAGGCGTTGCTGGGCCCGCCGCGCTGAGGGCGCGCGGCCGTCCTGGCGTCAGCGGACCCAGGCGGCCGGGCTGGCGGGCGAGGTCGGCAGCGAATAACCGGCATGCGCCCCCGGCAGCGGGCCGCCATTGGCGGCCGGCACGACCGTGATCGTCTGCCCCGCCGGGCCGCCGAGCGCGCGGCTGAGCTGTGCGGCGGCATCCAGCACCTGCGGCAGAACCTGCCGCGGCCTGGGCGGGCGCAGCCGCATGGATGGCGCCGACAGGATCAGCACCGCCACGACCTGGCCGCTCGCGTCCCGCACCGGGGCGGAGACCGATGCGGCGCCGGCGTTCACCTCGTCGGCGGTGATCAGATAGCCGCGCGCCCGCAGCCGATGCAGGTCGGCGGCGATCCAGGTCGGATCGGTCCGCGTCGCCGGGGTGAAGCGCGGCAGGCGCTGCGCCAGCACCTGGGTCTGCACCGGCTCGGGTGCATGGGCCAGCAGCAGCCGCGCCGGCCCGGCATGCAGCGGTCCGCGCTTGCCGACCTCGGTGTAGACACGCAGGACCGGATCGGCCTGATAGACCGCGACGGTTTCGGCCTCCAGCCCGTCGCGCACGCGCAGATAGACGTTCTCGCCGGTCGCCTTGGCCAGCGCCGCCAGGAACGGCATGGACGCTGCCGCGAGCGCGCCTTGCGCGTGGGCGGCGCGTTGCAGCACGTCCCAGCGCGGGCCGAGCTGCCAGATGTCCTCGGGCTCGGCATGGATGACGAAGCCGCGTGCCTGCAGGGCGGCGAGCAGGCGCAGCACGGTGGCGCGCGGGCAGCCTGTCTCACGTTCCAGGGTCGCGGTTGCGACCGGGCTGATCCGTGCCAGCACGTCGATCAGATCGAGCGTCTGATCGACGGCTGCCATGCCGGCATCGCGCGGCCGCGGCGTCTCGGAGGGGGCCGCGGACGCCTTGGTCACCGGCTTGATCGCCGCTTTCATCGGGGCCCTTGCCGGCGTCTTGGCGGCTGCCGCCTTCGCTTTGGCGGGAACCGGCTTGGCGGGGGGCTGCTTCGTGGCGGTTTTCCCGCCGGTGGATCGTGAAACGGTCCGGTTCATGCGCATTTCCCCCTCGACATCAACGTCAGCCGGCACATGTCGCGCGTGGTGCACGTGTTGCGCCGCCCAGCCCCTCGCCCGCACGGTTGCAGGCCCCGCTGCCGGGTCCCCTCTGACGGGTCATTTCGCTTGGACCCAAGACATACCGGCAAGTAGGGAATGCTTACAAGCGATCGCTACCCGTGCGGCCATGCGTTGATGCCGATCCTGCCCCGCTTGCCCGGGCCCGGCTTTTCCCGGCCGCTTGTTCTGCGCTGATGGCTGCGCTAAAGCCGCGCGCTCACGGTCGCGGGGTCGGGACGGTCAGCAGGACCGGCTTCCCGCGCGCGGGCGTGGTGGAATTGGCAGACACGCCAGATTTAGGTTCTGGTGGCGCAAGCCGTGGGGGTTCAAGTCCCTCCGCCCGCACCACGCATGCAAGCGATTCCGAAGGATTCGATGCAGGTTACCGAGACGCTGACCGACGGGCTCAAGCGCGGCTACACCGTGGTGGTCCCCGCCGCCGACATCCAAAGCCGGCAGACCGCGCGCCTGGCCGAGCTCGGCAAGACGTTGCGGCTGCCCGGCTTCCGTCCCGGCAAGGTGCCGCTGCCGGTGGTGCGGCTGCGCTATGGCAGTGCCGTCACCGCCGAGGTGATGGAAGAAGTCGGTCAGCGAGGCCACCAAACAGGTGCTGAGCGAACGCGGTCTGCGTCCGGCGATGCAGCCCAAGATCGACGTCGTCTCCCCCGATCCCGCCGCCGACCCGACGAAATCCGCCGGCGCCGACCTTGAATTCAAGGTCGAGCTGGAGCTGCTGCCCGACATCACGATGCCCGACTTTGCCGCGATCACTCTGACCCGGCTGCGTGCCGAGGTGGCGCCCGAGGCGGTCGACAAGGTGCTGGCCGACGTCGCCCAGCGCAACCGCACGCTCGAGCCCGTGACCGAGGACCGGGGCGCCGTCGCCGGCGACGTGCTGAAGGTGGACTATGCCGGGGCCGTGGATGGCGTCGCCTTCCCGGGCGGAACCGCGACCGATGCCGACCTGGAGGTTGCCGGCAGCGGCTTCATCCCCGGCTTCACCGAACAGCTGGAAGGCATGAAGCCGGGCGAGACCCGGACCATCGACGTGACCTTCCCGGACAATTACGGCACCGCCGCGCTGGCCGGCAAGGCGGCGAAGTTCGAGATCGTCGCCAAGGCGCTGCAGGTCGCCAGCGTGCCGCCGATCGACGATGCGCTGGCCGCCAAGCTCGGGTTCGCCGATCTCGCCGCGCTGCGCCAGGCCGTTACCGATCAGATGCAGCGCGAATACGACCAGACGTCGCGGCTGCGGCTGAAGCGCGAATTGCTCGACGCGCTGGCGTCCCAGGTCGATTTCGCCATTCCCGAAGGCATGGCGCAGGCCGAGTTCGACCAGATCTGGGAGCGGCTGGAACAGGAGCGCAAGTCCGGCACGTTGGACGCCGATGATGCCGGCAAGGACGAGGACACGCTGCGCCGCGAATACCGGGCCATCGCCGATCGGCGCGTGCGCCTCGGGCTTCTGCTGTCGGAAATCGGCCGTGCTAATGCCATCTCCGTCGCCCCGGAGGAGCTGTCGCGGGCGATGCGTGAGCAGGCGGCGCGCTATCCCGGCATGGAGCAGCAGATGCTGGAGATGTTCCGCACCAACGAGCGTTTCGCCGAGGCCCTGCACGGCCCGCTGTTCGAGGACAAGGTCGTCGACTACATCCTGGAACTGGCCAGCGTGGCCGAAAAGCCGGTCACGCCGGAGGAGCTTGCCAAAGACCCCGAGGCAGAGCCCGGGGCGGAGCCCGCCGCGGCCGACGCATGACCGGCCGGCCCCCCGCCATTCGGCGGATCGGGCTGGACGCAGGATTGTGATTGCCTATTTACTGGCTGGTCAGGGTCGTGACGGCACACGGCATCTGGCCCGGCTGTGACAGGGAGACGGACATGTTCGGCGATCGCGATCCGGTCGAGATCTACAGCAATAACCTGGTGCCGATGGTGGTCGAGCAGACCGCCCGGGGCGAGCGGGCCTTCGATATCTACTCCCGGTTGCTCAAGGAGCGAATCATCTTCCTCACCGGCGCGGTGTTCGATCAGGTCAGCTCGCTGATCTGCGCGCAGCTGCTGTTCCTGGAGTGCGAGAATCCGTCGAAGGACATCGCCTTCTACATCAACAGCCCGGGCGGCGTGGTTTCGGCCGGCCTCGCGATCTACGACACGATGCAGTACATCCGCAGCCCGGTCAGCACGGTCTGCATCGGCCAGGCCGCATCGATGGGCAGCCTGCTGCTGTGCGCCGGCGCCAAGGGCAAGCGGTACGCGCTGCCGAACGCCCGCGTCATGGTCCATCAGCCCTCGGGCGGTGCCCAGGGGCAGGCGACCGACATCGAGATCCAGGCCCGCGAGATCCTGACGCTGCGCAAGCGCCTCAACGAAATCTACGTCCGTCATACGGTCAGCCGATCGAGGCGATCGAGCGCCGGCTGGAGCGGGACAGCTACATGTCGGCCGAGGAGGCCCGCGATTTCGGGTTGGTCGACGAGGTCGTCGAAAACCGCCCGGTCCCGTCCGACGACGCCCCCAAGGCAGTCTGATCGGGCCGGCCGTCCTGGCCGGGGGCCATTTCCGGGGCGGCCCGGACATGGCATGGTTCTTGGTAGGTTTTCCACTCAGGTCGAGTCGTCAGGGCTGAATCGCGCCACGGGGTCATGCCCCGGGCGTCGCCACCCCGATCTTGTCCGGCTCGGCCCGCGTGGCTAGACTATTCCGTTGCTCCCCGGGGGTTCCGGGGCTGGAGTGCGCATGAGCAAGTCTGGCGATTCGAAGAACACATTGTATTGCTCGTTCTGCGGCAAGTCGCAGCACGAGGTACGCAAGCTGATCGCCGGCCCCACGGTGTTCATCTGCGACGAATGCGTCGAACTCTGCATGGACATCATCCGCGAGGAGCACAAGACGCACCTCGTGAAGTCGCGGGACGGCGTGCCCACCCCGCGCGAGATCTGCAAGGTGCTGGACGACTACGTCATCGGCCAGGCGCACGCCAAGAAGGTGCTCTCGGTCGCCGTCCACAACCATTACAAGCGCCTGGCGCACGGCGCAGAAGAACAACGACGTCGAGATCGCCAAGTCGAACATCCTGCTGGTCGGCCCGACCGGCGTCGGGCAAGACGCTGCTGGCCCAGACCCTGGCGCGCATCCTCGACGTGCCGTTCACCATGGCCGACGCCACCACGCTGACCGAAGCCGGCTATGTCGGCGAGGATGTCGAGAACATCATCCTCAAGCTGCTGCAGTCGGCCGACTACAACGTCGAGCGGGCGCAGCGCGGCATCGTCTATATCGACGAGGTCGACAAGATCAGCCGCAAGTCGGACAACCCCTCGATCACCCGCGACGTGAGCGGGCGAGGGCGTGCAGCAGGCCCTGCTGAAGATCATGGAAGGCACCATCGCCTCGGTGCCGCCGCAGGGCGGGCGCAAGCACCCGCAGCAGGAATTCCTGCAGGTCGATACCACCAACATCCTGTTCATCTGCGGCGGCGCGTTCGCCGGGCCTGGAGAAGATCATCGGCGCGCGTGGCAAGGGCTCGGGCATCGGCTATCGGCGCCGAGGTGCGCGACCCGGACGAGCGCCGCACCGGCGCGATCCTGCGCGAGGTCGAGCCCGAGGATCTGCTGAAGTTCGGCCTGATCCCGGAATTCATCGGCCGCCTGCCGGTGGTCGCGACGCTGGAGGACCTGGACGAGCCGGCGCTGGTGGAGATCCTCACCAAGCCGAAGAACGCGCTGGTCAAGCAGTATGGCCGGCTGTTCGAGATGGAGGGCGTGAAGCTCTCGTTCACCGAGGATGCGCTGCGCTCGGTCGCGACGCGCGGCCATCGCCCGCAAGACCGGCGCGCGCGGCCTGCGCTCGATCATGGAGGCGATCCTGCTTGGCACCATGTTCGATCTGCCCGGCCTGGACGGGGTCGAGGAAGTGGTCATCAACCGGGAAGTCGCGGAAGTCGCGGGCCAACCCGCTGTTCCTCTACGGCAAGGAACGCGCGGAAACCAGCGCCTAGGCGCCGGTTTCCGCCCGACCCTGCCTCTCCGCCGCATGGACCGCCCCCCGTTTGGCCAGTCCTTGCAGCCCGCGCGCGCACTGCCGATATCGTGCATCTCTCCGGTGCCCGCGGCTCATTCGGGCACGTCGCCCGCCGTCAAGATCATTATAATTGGTGCGTGCCGTGCCGCTGTCGGGCGGAGCGCGCCTCGACTGTCCTGAAGGAGGTCATCGATGTCGCAATCGGATCAGCCGAAGCCCGACAAACCCCAGCCCAAGGCGGCCGACAAGCCGGCTGAAGCGGCGGCGCCCAAGCCCGCGCGACCCGCCCAGGTCGCCAGGCCGATTCCCGCCGAAGCCCTCGCGGTCCTGCCGCTGCGCGACATCGTCGTCTTCCCCCACATGATCGTGCCGCTGTTCGTCGGGCGCGAGAAATCCGTCCGCGCGCTGGAAGCGGTCATGAAGGAAGACAAGCAGATCCTGCTCGTCGCGCAGAAGAACGCCGCGCAGGACGACCCGTCGGTCGACGACATCTATCGGGTCGGCACCGTCTCGACGATCCTGCAACTGCTCAAGCTGCCGGACGGCACCGTCAAGGTGCTGGTCGAGGGCGGCCAGCGCGCCCGCATCCTCGCCTTCAAGGAGACCGAGAGCTATTTCGAGGCCTATGTCGAGCAGCATGCCGCGATCTCGGTACCGACGCCAAGGAGCTGGAGGCGCTGGGCCGTACCGTCGTGTCGCCAGTTCGAGCAGTACATCAAGCTCAACAAGAAGATCGCGCCGGAAGTCCTGGTTTCGCTGAACCAGATCGAGGAGCCGAGCAAGCTCGCCGACACGGTTGCCAGCCATCTGAACCTGAAGATCGCCGAAAAGCAGGAATTGCTCGAGATCGCGCGCGTCAACGAGCGGCTGGAGAAGGTCTTCGGCCACATGGAGTCCGAGATCGGCGTGCTCCAGGTCGAAAAGCGCATCCGCAACCGCGTCAAGCGGCAGATGGAGAAGACCCAGCGCGAGTACTACCTGAACGAGCAGCTGAAGGCGATCCAGAAGGAGCTGGGCGAGGGCGAGGACGGCAAGGACGAGACTGCCGAACTCGAAAGCCGGATCAAGAAGACGAAGCTCTCGAAGGAGGCGCGCGAGAAGGCGCTGACCGAGCTGAAGAAGCTGCAGGACCATGAGCCCGATGAGCGCCGAGGCGACGGTGGTGCGCAACTACCTCGACTGGATGCTGTCGATCCCCTGGAAGAAGCGCAGCAAGGTGCGCAACGACGTGGTGGCGGCCGAGAGAGGTGCTGGACGCCGACCACTACGGCCTGGACAAGGTCAAGGAGCGCATCCTCGAATATCTGGCGGTGCAGGCGCGCAGCCCGAAGCTGCGCGGGCCGATCCTGTGCCTCGTCGGGCCGCCCGGCGTCGGCAAGACCTCGCTCGGCAAGTCGATCGCCAAGGCAACGGGTCGCAACTTCGTTCGCATGTCGCTGGGCGGCGTGCGCGACGAAGCGGAGATCCGCGGCCACCGGCGGACCTATATCGGCTCGATGCCCGGCAAGGTCATCCAGGGCATGAAGAAGGCGAAGACCTCCAACCCGCTGTTCCTGCTGGATGAGATCGACAAGCTGGGTGCCGATTGGCGCGGCGACCCGTCCTCGCGCGCTGCTGGAGGTGCTGGACCCGGAGCAGAACGCGACCTTCGCCGATCACTACCTGGAGGTCGATTACGACCTGTCGGACGTGATGTTCGTCACCACGGCCAACAGCCTGCGCATGCCGCAGCCGCTGATGGACCGCATGGAGATCATCCGCATCCCCGGCTACACCGAGGACGAGAAGGTGGAGATCGCCAAGCGGCATCTGCTCGACCAAGCAGTCCGAGGCGCACGGGCTGAAGCCGGACGAGTGGTCGCTCGTCGGACGACGCGATCCGCGACCTGATCCGCTACTACACGCGCGAGGCCGGCGTGCGGAACCTCGAGCGCGAGATCGCCAATCTGGCGCGCAAGGCGGTGAAGGAGATCGTCACCAAGAAGGCGAAGAAGGTCACGATCACGCGGAAGAACCTGGAGAAGTTCGCCGGCGTGCGCCGCTTCCGCTTCGGCGAGACGGAGGCCGAGGACATGGTCGGCGTGGTCACCGGCCTCGCCTGGACCGAGGTCGGCGGCGAGATCCTGACCATCGAGAGCGTGCTGCTGCCGGGCAAGGGCAGCATCAAGCACACCGGCAAGCTGGGCGACGTGATGCAGGAGAGCGTCTCCGCCGCGCTGTCAGCTACGTGCGCAGCCGGTCGATCAACTTCGGCATCAAGCCGACGCTGTTCGAGAAGCGCGACATCCACGTGCACGTGCCGGAAGGGGCGACGCCGAAGGACGGTCCGTCCGCCGGCATCGCCATGGCCACCTCCATCGTTTCGGTGCTGACCGGCATTCCCGTCCGCCGCGACGTGGCGATGACCGGGGAGATCACGCTGCGCGGCCGCGTGCTGCCGATCGGCGGCTTGAAGGAGAAGCTGCTGGCGGCGCTTGCGGGCCGGGATCACCACGGTGTTCATCCCGAAGGACAACGAGAAGGATCTCGCGGAAATCCCTGACAACGTGAAGAAGCACCTCAAGCTCATTCCGGTGGCCGCACGTCGACGAGGTGATCGCCCAGGCGCTGGCGCGCAAGCCGGAGCCGATCGACTGGGAAGAGCCGCCGGAGCCGGTGGCACCGGCAGCCGGTGAACCGGCGGGCGCGTCGCTGCCGCACTGATCCCGCGCCGAGCCATCGCAACCGGCCTGTCCGCAGCCGCGGGCGGGCCGGTTCTGCGTTTGGGCCGATGCCGCTGTAACCCGCGGAATACCAGGGTTGCAGCGGCTTTCCGGCGGCGCTGCGTTGCGTTGACGGGGCGGGAAACCTTCCCCATGGTGCGCCCCCGCTCGCGGGACCGACTCGCGATGGCTCGTCTCAAACGCCGTCATAACTGGATAAAGGGGCAAAGCCCGTGAACAAACTGGACCTGATCTCGGCCGTCGCGGACGACGCCGAATCTGACCAAGGGCCAAGGCCTCCGAGGTGGTGGACGCCGTGTTCACGGCGATCGAGCACGCGCTGAAGAAGGAGGAGGAAGTCCGACTGGTCGGCTTCGGCACCTTCGCCACCGCCGACGCGCAAGGCCGGCACCGGCCGCAATCCGCGCACCGGCGAGGAAATCACCATCCCGGCCTCGACCTCCGTCCGCTTCAAGCCCGGCAAAGGCCTGAAGGACGCGGTGAACTGAGGCCGCCAAACACGGCAGCCGAAGAATACCCTCTCCCGTCTGCGGCGGAGGGCCGGGCGAGGGGCCTGCGGCGCGCCTCGTGCCCCGACCTATGCGACCCGAGCGGGCGGTTAGCTCAGCGGTAGAGCGTCTCGTTTACACCGAGAGGGCCGGCGGTTCGAACCCGTCACCGCCCATTCGAACCGAGGTCTGCGAGCGGCGCTCGGAGGCAGCGCCTCTGGCGCGGCTTGACGACCATGGTGCGGCAGTCCTAAACGCTGCGCCCTGCGCTGCGGGTGTAGCTCAGTTGGTTAGAGCGCCGGCCTGTCACGCCGGAGGTCGCGGGTTCGAGCCCCGTCACTCGCGCCATGCCGCAGCAGACCCCATGTAGCGCAAGTCCGATACCGCGCGAATCTGTCTCGCTGCGATGCCGTGCGGCTATGGCAGGCGGCCGGGTTGCGGCTAATGTCCGGCGCGTGCTGCGGCGCGGCATCGCGTCGGCGTCACGGGACCGCGAAAGGAGCGAACATGGCGCCGTCTGCTGGCCGACTATCTTCCCATCCTGGTGTTCTGCGTCATCGCCGGCGTGATCGCCGCTGGCGATGGTCGGCGGCTCGCTGCTCGCCGCGCAGCAGAAGCCGTATGCGGAGAAGCTGTCGGCCTACGAATGCGGCTTCGAGCCGTTCGACGACGCGCGGCGGCGGTTCGACGTGCGCTTCTACCTGGTCGCCATCCTGTTCATCATCTTCGACCTGGAAGTGGCCTTCCTGTTCCCCTGGGCGGTCAGCCTCGCGCATATCGGCGCTGTTCGGCTTCCTGTCGATGATCGGCTTCCTTGGCGTGCTGACCGTCGGGTTCATCTATGAGTGGCGCAAGGGCGCGCTGGATTGGGAGTGACGCCATGAGCACTGCAACCGCGACCGAACCACGCATATCGCCTGGAACCGCGACGCGCTGCCGCCCGGGCCGGAGCAGGACGCGGTGATCAAGGGCATCACCGGCGAGATCGCCGACAAGGGCTTCGTCGTCGCCAATGTCGACAAGCTGGTGAACTGGGCGCGCACCGGCAGCCTGTGGCCGATGACCTTCGGCCTGGCCTGCTGCGCGGTCGAGATGATCCACGCCTACATGCCGCGCTACGACCTCGACCGGTTCGGCATCATCCCGCGCGCCATCCCGCGGCAGAGCGACGTGATGATCGTCGCCGGCACGCTGACCAACAAGATGGCCCCCGCCCTGCGCAAGGTCTACGACCAGATGCCGGAGCCGCGCTGGGTGATCAGCATGGGCAGCTGCGCCAACGGCGGCGGCTACTACCATTATTCCTACTCGGTGGTGCGCGGCTGCGACCGCGTCGTGCCGGTCGACATCTATGTGCCCGGCTGCCCGCCGACGGCCGAGGCGCTGGTTTACGGCATCATGCAGCTGCAGAAGAAGATCCGCCGCACCGGGACCATTCTCCGTGGCTGACGAACCGCTGCCGCAACGATCGCCGAGACGCCGGCGCACGGCACTGGCCCAGCGCGGTTGCGACGCTGCCCGGCGTGACCGCGCACGCGGGTCGAGCTGGGCGAGGTGGTCGCGCTGGCCGGTCGCGAGCGGTCTGCCGCGCTGATGACCGCGCTGCGCGACGATCCGCGCTTCGCCTTCGAGCAGGTGATGGATATCTGCGGCGTCGACTGGCCGGAGCGCGCCGAGCGGTTCGACGTGGTCTACAACCTGCTGTCGGTGTCGCTGAACCAGCGCGTGCGGGTGATCGTGACCACCGACGAGAGCCACGCCGGTGCCGTCGGTCCACGGCGTCTGGCCGGTCGCGACCTGGTGGGAGCGCGAGGCCTGGGACCTGTTCGGCATCGTGTTCTCCGGCCAGCCCGACCTGCGCCGCATCCTGACCGATTACGGCTTCGAGGGGCATCCGCTGCGCAAGGATTTCCCGCTGACCGGCTATGTCGAGGTGCGCTACGACGAGGAGCGCAAGCAGGTCGTCTACGAGCCGGTGAAGCTGACGCAGGATTTCCGGCAGCTTCGATTTCCTCTCGCCGTGGGAGGCGATGACCACGCTGCCGGGCGACGAGAAGGTCTACACCGAACGCAATGCCGCGAAGCCGGCGAAGGGCTAGCCGATGAGCGAGACGACGGTTCCCGACAAGACGACGCGCACTGTCGAGATCGACAGCCACGCGATCAATTTCGGCCCGCAGCATCCGGCCGCGCATGGCGTGCTGCGCCTGATCCTGGAGATGGACGGCGAGATCGTTGCGCCGCGCCGATCCGCATATCGGCCTGCTGCATCGCGGCACCGAGAAGCTGATCGAATACAAGACCTACATGCAGGCGGTGCCGTATTTCGACCGGCTCGATTACGTCTCGCCGATGTGCGAGGAGCACGCCTTCGCCCTGGCGACCGAGAAGCTGCTGGGCATCGACGGTGCCGGAGCGCGGCGCAGTGGATCCGCACGCTGTTCGCCGAGATCACCCGCGTGCTGAACCATCTGCTGAACGTCACGACCTACGCGCTCGATGTCGGCGCGATCACGCCGAGCCTGTGGGGCTTCGAGGAGCGCGAGAAGCTGATGGAGTTCCACGAGGCGGCGTCCGGCGCCCGGCTGCATGCCAACTATTTCCGGCCGGGCGGCGTTTCGAAGGACCTGCCGGCCGGGCCTGGAGGACAGGATCGCCGCCTGGGCCGAGACGTTTCCGAAATTCATCGACGACCTGGAAACGCTGCTGACCGGCAACCGCATCTGGAAGCAGCGCACCGTCGATATCGGCCTGATGAACGCCGAGGAGGCGCTGGCCTGGGGCTTCACCGGTCCCTGCATCCGCGCAAGCGGCGTGCCGTGGGATCTGCGGCGCGCGCAGCCCTACGACAAATACGCCGAGGTGCGATTTCGAGGTGCCGGTCGGCCGCAACGGCGACTGCTACGACCGCTACCTGATCCGCATGGTCGAGATGCGCGAGAGCGTGAAGATCATCAAGCAGTGCCTGGCGAAGATGAAGCCCGGCCCGATCAAGGTGCAGGACCACAAGTTCACGCCGCCGACGCGCGGCCGAGATGAAGCGGTCGATGGAGGCGCTGATCCACCACTTCAAGCTGTACACCGAGGGCTATCACGTGCCGGCCGGCGCCACCTACACCGCGGTGGAGAGCCCGAAGGGCGAGTTCGGCGTCTATCTTGTTGCGGACGGCACCAACCGGCCCTATCGCTGCAAGATCCGCGCGCACCGGGTTCGCGCATCTTGCAGGCGATCGACTACATGGCAAAGCGTCACATGCTGGCCGACACGGTGGCGATCATCGGCTCGCTCGACATCGTCTTCGGCGAGATGGACCGGTGAGCGCGCATGACGACAGCAGCCGACGCCGGCGAGCTTCGCCTTCGATGCGGACAGCGAGGCGCTGATCCCGCCCATCCTGGCGAAATATCCGCCGGGGCGACAGGCCAGTGCGGTATTGCCGCTGCTCTACATCGTGCAGGACCAGATGAAGCGCCACACCGGCAGCGCCTGGGTGCCGCGCGTGGCCATGGACACGGTGGCGCACCGTCTGGCGATGCCGCCGATCCGCGTCTACGAGGTCGCCACCTTCTATCTGATGTTCAACACCGCGCCGATCGGGAAATGGCATCTTCAGCTCTGCACCACCACGCCGTGCTGGCTGCGCGGCTCGGACGAGGTTGTTGCGGCGTGCCGGGCCTTTACCGGCATCAAGGGCTGGCACGAAACCAGCGCGGACGGCCTGTTCACGATGACCGAGGTGGAATGCGTTGGCGCTTGCGTGAACGCGCCGGTCCTGCAGGTGAACAACGACTTCTACGAGGACATGGATGCGGCGCGCACGACGGACCTGCTTGAGGCTCTGAAGCGCGACGCGCCGCCGAAGCCGGGCTCGATGAGCGGGCGGCAGACCTCTGCGCCCGACGGTGGGCCGACCACGCTGACGACGCTGCATTTCGCGCCGGAGACCTGACCGATGCGGAGACCTGACCGATGCTGAGCGATGCGGACCGGATCTTCACCAACCTCTATGGCATCCACGACCCGTTCCTGAAGGGCGCGCGGGCGCGCGGCGACTGGGACGGCACCGCGGCCATCCTGGCACGCGGCCGCGATGCGATCGTCGAGGAAATGAAGGCGTCCGGCCTGCGCGGGCGCGGTGGCGCGGGCTTTCCGACCGGTATGAAATGGTCCTTCATGCCGAAGCAGTCGGACGGGCGTCCGCACTACCTCGTCGTCAATGCCGACGAGAGCGAGCCGGGCACCTGCAAGGACCGCGACATCATGCGCCACGACCCGCACAAGCTGGTCGAGGGCTGTCTGGTCGCGTCGTTCGCGATGGGGGCCCATGCCTGCTACATCTACATCCGCGGCGAGTTCTACAACGAGGCGCTGAACCTTCAGCGCGCCATCGACGAGGCGTACGAGGCCGGCCTGATCGGCCCGGATGCCTGCGGCTCCGGCTGGGCGTTCGACCTGTATCTGCATCGCGGCGCAGGCGCCTATATCTGCGGCGAGGAAACCGCGCTGCTGGAGAGCCTCGAGGGCAAGAAGGGCATGCCCCGGCTGAAGCCGCCATTCCCCGCCGCCGTCGGGCTGTATGGCTGTCCGACGACCGTGAACAACGTGGAAAGCATCGCGGTCGCGCCGACGATCCTGCGGCGCGGTGCGGCGTGGTTCTCCTCGCTCGGCCGGCCGAAGAACGCGGGGACCAAGGTGTTCTGCGTCTCCGGCCACGTGAACAAGCCGTGCAACGTGGAGGAGGAACTCGGCATCCCGCTGCGCGAGCTGATCGACACCTATTGCGGCGGCGTGCGTGGCGGTTGGGATAATCTGCTGGCGGTGATCCCCGGCGGCTCCAGCGTGCCGGTGCTGCCCAAGTCGATCTGCGACACGGTGCTGATGGACTTCGACAGCCTGCGCGACGTCAAGAGCGGCCTTGGCACGGCGGCGGTGATCGTGATGGACAAGTCCACCGACATCATCAAGGCGATCGCCCGGCTGTCGCAGTTCTACAAGCATGAAAGCTGCGGCCAGTGCACGCCCTGCCGCGAGGGTACCGGCTGGATGATGCGGGTGATGAACCGCATGGTGCAGGGTCGCGCCGAGATCTCTGAGATCGATACGCTGGAGCAGGTGACGAAGCAGGTCGAGGGCCACACGATCTGCGCCCTGGGTGACGCGGCGGCATGGCCGATCCAGGGCCTGATCCGCCATTTCCGCCCGGTGGTGGAGGATCGCATTGCGGCCTACAAGGCCGGCCGCGAGCCGGTGCGGATGGCGGCGGAGTAGGGGACGGCGATGACCCACCGCAGCCCGAAGATCGAAGAAAGCGATGTCGATCTGAGCAATTCGACGTTCGATCGCGTGGTGCTGAAGAATGCCCGCCTGCACGATGTCGGCATGCAGCGCGCCTCGTTCCAGGACATCAACCTGTCGGAAGCCAGCTTCGCCCAGTTCAACCTGTCACGCGGCACGTTCACCGATGGTACGATGCCGGGCGTCCGTTTCGAGAACGTCAACATGGCTGGAACGGGGTTCGCGAATGTTTCGCTTGTCGGCGGCAGCATTGACGACGCCAATCTCACCGGCCTGCATATCAGCGGCTGCAATCTGGCCCGCATGCGCATCGATGGCGTGCTGGTCGAAGACCTGATCGCGGCCTACCGAAAGAGCGCGTAATGGCAAAAGTCACCGTCGACGGCATCGAGGTCGAGGTTCCGAACGGTTCCTCCGTGCTGCAGGCCTGCGAGGCCGCGGGCAAGGAAGTGCCGCGCTTCTGCTACCACGAGCGCCTGTCGGTGGCCGGGAACTGCCGGATGTGCCTGGTCGAGATCGAGAAGGCGCCGCCCAAGCCGTTCGCATCCTGCGCCTATCCCGTCGCCGACGGCATGGTGGTGCATACCGACACGACGATGGTGCGCAACGCGCGCCGCGGCGTGATGGAATTCCTGCTGATCAACCATCCGCTCGATTGCCCGATCTGCGATCAGGGCGGCGAGTGCGACCTGCAGGACCAGGCGATGGGCTACGGCATGGACCATTCGCGCTATGCCGAGAACAAGCGCGCGGTGAAGGACAAGAACCTCGGGCCGCTGGTCAAGACCGTGATGACGCGCTGCATCCACTGCACGCGCTGCATCCGCTTCATCACCGAGGTGGCTGGCGTGCCCGACCTGGGTGCCACCGCGCGCGGCGAGAACATGGAGGTCGGCACCTATGTCGAGAAGGCGCTGGGCTCGGAACTCTCCGGCAACATCATCGACCTGTGCCCGGTCGGCGCGCTGACATCGAAGCCCTACGCCTTCGTCGCGCGCTCCTGGGAACTGGTGAAGACCGACAGCATCGACGTGCTGGATGCGGTCGGCGCCAATATCCGCATCGACGCGCGCGGACCCGAGGTGCTGCGCATCCTGCCGCGGGTGAACGAGGACGTGAACGAGGAGTGGCTGGGCGACAAGTCCCGCTTCGCGCTCGATGGCCTCAAGCGCCGCCGCCTCGACCGGCCCTGGGTGCGCCGTGATGGCAAGCTGGTGGCGGCGACCTGGGCCGATGCGTTCGGCACCATCGCCGCCCGGCTGAAGGGCCTGCCCGGGGAACGGATCGGCGCCATTGCCGGTGACCTGTGCGATGCGGAAAGCATGCTGGCGCTGAAGGACATGATGGCCGCCCTCGGCTCGGCCAACCTCGACTGCCGGCAGGACGGAGCCAAGCTGCAGGCGGCGCGGCGTGATTTCTACACTTTCAACACCGCGATCGCCGGCATCGAGCAGGCCGACGCCATCCTGCTGATCGGCAGCAATCCCCGCCGCGAGGCGCCGGTGCTGAATGCGCGCATCCGCAAGCGGTTTGTCGCCGCGCAGATCCCGATCGCCGTGATCGGCGCGCCGGCCGATCTGACCTATCCCGTGCAGCATTTGGGCGACGGACCGTCCGCCCTCGGCACGCTCGGCGCCTTCGCCGATGTGCTGCGCGCGGCGAAGCATCCGATGATCGTGCTGGGGCAGGGGGCGCTGGCCCGCCCGGACGGTGCCGCGGTGCTCGCGGCCGCCTGGAAGCTCGCCGCCGAGATCGGGGCGCTGCTGCCGGACTGGCACGGCTTCAACGTGCTGCACACTGCCGCCGCCCGGGTCGGCGCGCTCGATCTCGGTTTCCTGCCAGGGGCGGGCGGCAAGGCGATGGATGCGATGCTGGCCGACACCGCGGGCGGCGGGGTCGATCTGCTGTGGCTGCTGGGGGCCGACGAGTTCGACACGGGCGCGATCCCGCCCGGTTGCTTCGTCGTCTATCAGGGGCATCATGGCGATCGCGGCGCGGCGCGCGCCGACGTGATCCTGCCCGGCGCGGCCTACACCGAGAAAAGCGGCACCTACGTCAACACCGAGGGCCGCGTGCAGCGCGGCTATGCGGCGACGCACCCGCCCGGCGAAGCGCGCGAGGACTGGAAGATCCTGCGTGCCTTCAGCCAGACGATCGGCCTCGCCCTGCCCTACGACGATCTCCCCGCGCTGCGCACGCGGCTGCAACAGGTCAATCCGGTGTTCGGCCGCATCGGCTTCCTGCCCCGCTTCGGCTGCACCGATCATTCCGGCCCGGCGGGCGATCCGGCCGTGGTGGCGGACGCGGCGTTCGAGCCGGCCGTCGCCGACTACTACCTCACCGACCCGATCAGTCGGGCCAGCCCCACCATGGCCGCGTGTTCGACGATCCATAGCGCCCCGGCGCTGGCGGCGGAGTAGTCACGATGCCCGGGTTCTGGGACACCGACGGCGGCCACCTGCTGCTGGTCTTCATTCAGGCGCTGGCGCTGCTGGTGCCGCTGCTGATCGGCGTCGCCTATCTGACCTACGCGGAACGCAAGGTCCTCGCAGCGATCCAGCTGCGCAAGGGACCGAACGTGGTGGGGCCCTTCGGCCTCTGGCAGCCCTTCGCCGACGCGCTGAAGATGCTGATGAAGGAAACCATCATCCCGACGGGCTCCAATCGCCTGTTGTTCCTGATGGCGCCGATGCTCACCTTCGCGCTCGCGATGCTCGCCTGGGCAGTGATCCCGGTGAACGCGGGCTGGGCGATCGCCAACATCAATGTCGGCATCCTGTACCTGTTCGCGATCAGCTCGCTCGGCGTTTACGGGGTGATCATCGCGGGCTGGGCCAGCAATTCGAAATACGCCTTCCTGGGCGGCCTGCGCAGCGCGGCGCAGATGGTGTCCTACGAAGTCTCGATGGGCTTCGTCATCGTCACCGTCGTGTTGTGCGCGGGCAGCCAGAACCTCACCGAAATCGTGCTGGCGCAGCGTCACGTCTGGTTCTGCCTGCCGCTGTTCCCGATGTTCATCATCTTCTTCATCTCGACCCTGGCCGAGACCAACCGCTCGCCCTTCGACCTGCCGGAAGGCGAGAGCGAGATCGTGGCCGGCTTCTTCGTCGAGTACAGCGCCATGAGCTTCGCGCTGTTCTTCCTTGGCGAATACGCCAACATGATCCTGATGAGCGCGCTGACCACCATCCTGTTCCTGGGCGGGTGGCTGGCACCGTTCGGCGTCGTGCCCTTCACCTGGATACCGGGGCCGATCTGGTTCATCCTGAAGGTCTGCTTCTGCCTGTTCGGCTTCCTCTGGGTCCGCGCCACCTTCCCGCGCTACCGCTACGACCAGCTGATGCGGCTGGGCTGGAAAGTGTTTCTGCCGTTTTCGCTGGTCTGGCTGGTGCTGACGGCCGGCGTGCTGATGGCCTTCGGCCTGCTGCCGGGAAGCTGACGCAGATGCCTCGGCTTGATCCGCGTCCTCGCCCCGTCTATTCCGCTTCCACAGCGCGCAGGGGGACCTGAAAGCATGGCATTCCTCGATCGTACCGCGCGGAGCCTGCTGCTGAGCGAATTGGTCGGCGGCATGGCGCTGACGCTGCGCTACTTCTTCAAGCCCAAGGCCACCATCAACTATCCCTACGAAAAGGGGCCGATCAGCCCGCGCTTCAAGGGCGAGCACGCGCTGCGCCGCTATCCGAACGGCGAGGAGCGCTGCATCGCCTGCAAGCTGTGCGAGGCGATCTGCCCGGCCCAGGCCATCACCATCGAGGCCGAGCCGCGCGACGACGGCTCGCGGCGCACCACGCGCTACGACATCGACATGACCAAGTGCATCTATTGCGGGTTGTGCGAGGAAGCCTGCCCGGTGGACGCCATCGTCGAGGGGCCGAACTTCGAGTTCGCCACCGAGACGCGCGAGGAGCTGATGTACAACAAGGACAAGCTGCTCGCGAACGGCGACCGGTGGGAGCCCGAACTGGCGCGACGGCTCGAGATGGACGCGCCGTACCGATGATCGTCACCATCGCCTTCTACTTCTTCGCGCTGATCCTGCTTGCGTCGGCGGCGATGGTCGTGACCGCGCGCAATCCGGTGCACTCGGTGCTGTTCCTGATCCTCGCGTTCTTCAACGCGGCGGCGCTGTTCCTGATCGCGGGAGCCGAGTTCCTGGCGATGATCCTGGTCATCGTCTATGTCGGCGCCGTCGCCGTGCTGTTCCTGTTCGTCGTGATGATGCTGGACGTGAACTTCGCCGAGTTGCGCAGCGGCTATCAGCGGTACATGCCGGTCGGCGCCGCGATCGGCGGCGTGCTGTGCGTCGAGCTGCTGCTGGTGCTGACGGGCTGGAAGTTCGCGCCCGAGGCGATCCGGCCGGCGCTGTCGTCCGCCGCGCCCGCGACCACCAACTCCGCTGCCCTCGGGCAGCTTCTTTATACGCACTACGTCTTCCTGTTCCAGGCAGCCGGCCTCGTGCTGCTGGTCGCGATGATCGGCGCGATCGTCTTGACCCATCGCGACCGCAGGACCACGCGCCAACAGGTCATCCGCGTGCAGACCGAGCGGAGCATCGCCGAGACGCTGGAAGTGCTGGATGTCGGCCTCGGCGTGGGCACCAAAAGCATGGGCTACTACCGCCCGAAACCGAAGACGGTGGAACCGGTCGGGGCGCACGACGCGCCTGGGGACGGATCCCATGGCGAGGGTCCGCACGGCGACGGACCCCATGGCGGCGGCCACCACGCGCCGGAGATGCGGTGATGCAGGTCGGCATCGGACACTTCCTCACGGTCAGCGCGATCCTTCTCGTGCTGGGCGTCTTCGGGATCTTCCTCAACCGCAAGAACGTCATCGTCATCCTGATGTCGGTCGAGCTGATCCTGCTGGCGGTGAACCTCAACTTCGTCGCCTTCTCCGGCGCCCTCGGCGATCTCGCCGGACAGGTGTTCGCCATGTTCGTGCTGACCGTCGCCGCCGCCGAAGCGGCGATCGGGCTGGCCATCGTGGTGATCTATTTCCGCAATCGCGGCTCGATCCAGGTCGAGGACGTGAACCTGATGAAGGGCTGACGTGGTGGACCGCGCATGATCTACGCCATCGCCGTCTTTGCGCCGCTGTTCGGCGCGCTGGTCGCCGGGTTGCTCGGCCGCATCATCGGCGACCGCGCGTCCATGGCCGTGGCGATCCTGGGCATGGTGATCGCGGCGATCTGCGGTCCGCTGGCGCTGTTTCAACTGGTGGCGTTCGGCGACGTCCCGGCCGGCGTGCTGTCGCTCGGCACCTGGGTCGATGTCGGTCGGTTCCACGTCGACTGGGCGCTGCGCTACGACGCGCTGTCGGCCACCATGGTCGGCATGGTCACGTTCGTCGCCATGCTGATCCACGTCTATTCGATCGGCTACATGGGCCACGAGCACCGGCCGAAATACCGCTTCTTCGCCTATCTTTCGCTGTTCACCTTCTCGATGCTGATGCTGGTGACGGCCAACAACCTTCTGCAGCTGTTCTTCGGCTGGGAAGGTGTGGGGCTGTGTTCCTACCTGCTGATCGGCTACTGGTACGACCGGCCCAGCGCCTGCCATGCGGCGATCAAGGCGATGATCGTCAACCGCATCGGCGACCTGGCCTTCGCGGTCGGCATCGCCCTGGTGTTCTTCGAATTCGACTCGATCGAGTTCCCGACGATCTTCGCCGGCATCGGCCTGCACATGGCCGACACCTACCACCTGTTCGGCACCACCTTCCGCGCCTTCGAGGTGATCGGCTTCCTGCTGTTCATCGGGGCGATGGGCAAGTCCGCCCAGATCGGCCTGCATGTCTGGCTGCCCGACGCGATGGAAGGGCCGACACCAGTCTCGGCCCTGATCCATGCCGCGACGATGGTGACGGCCGGCGTGTTCCTGATGGCGCGCATGTCGCCGCTGATGGAATACGCGCCGGCCGCGCTTGGCTTCGTCACCTTCATCGGCGGCACCACGGCCCTGTTCGCGGCGACGATCGGCTGTGCGCAAACCGACATCAAGCGCGTCATCGCCTACTCGACCTGTTCGCAGCTTGGCTACATGTTCGTCGCCGCGGGCGTCGGCGCGTTCCAGGTATCGATCTTCCATCTCATCACGCATGCCTTTTTCAAGGCGCTGCTGTTCCTGTGCGCCGGATCGGTGATCCACGCGATGTCCGACGAACAGGACATGCGCAAGATGGGCGGCATCTGGAAGAAGATCCCGATCACCTATGTCTGCATGTGGGCGGGCAGCCTCGCCCTGGCAGGCATCTTCCCCTTCGCCGGCTACTACTCGAAGGACGCGATCCTGGAGGCGGCGTTCGCCGCGGGCGGCGTCGGCTACTACGGCTGGGTCTGCGGTGTGCTCGCCGCCGCGCTGACCGCATTCTACTCCTGGCGCCTGCTGCTGATGACCTTCCACGGCAAGCCGCGCTTCGACCAGCATGTCATGGACCATGTCCACGAAAGCCCGGCGGTGATGACCGGCCCGCTGATGGTGCTGTCCGTCGGAGCGTTGTTCGCCGGCATGCTGCTCCACACCGCCTTCATCGGACCTGACTGGCAGAGCTACTGGGGCCTGGCGATATTCAATGCGCCGACCAACCACGTCCTGCACAACATGGAGGACGTTCCGGCATGGGCGGCCCTGTTGCCGCTGCTGCTGGGCATCGCGGGCATCGCCGTGGCGTATTGGTGGTACATGTTCCAGCCGGGCATCCCGGCGCGGATGGCGGCGCGCTTCCCGGGCGTGCATCAGTTCCTGCTCAACAAGTGGTATTTCGACGAGCTCTATGACCGCATCTTCGTGCAGCCGGCGATCCGGCTGGCGCGCGACGCTGTGGCAGGTCGGCGATGCCGCGATCATCGACGGGATGCCGAACGGCGTGGCGGCACTCGCCGCCGACGGCTCGCGCCAGGTGGTCAAGCTGCAGACCGGCTCGCTGGCGCTCTATGCCTTCGTCATGCTGATCGGCGTGGTCGCGCTGGTCACCGTTTTCCTGATGTTCCGGTGACGCCGATGAACGCCGCTGGCTTTCCGATCCTGTCGCTGATCACCTGGCTGCCGCTGGTCGGCGGGCTGGTCATCATGTGCGTCCGCGGCGACGAGGCGACCGTCGCCTCCAACGCGCAATGGACGGCGCTGTGGACCAGCCTGATCGTGTTCGGCCTGTCGCTGATCCTGTGGTTCAAGTTCGACGACGCGGAACCTGGTTTCCAGTTCGTCGAAAGCCTGCCCTGGCTGCCCGAATACGGCGTCGGCTACCGCATGGGCGTGGACGGCATCTCGGTGCTGTTCGTGCTGCTGTCCACGGCGCTCGTGCCGATCTGCATTCTCTCGGCTTGGGAAGCCATCCACACGCGGGTGCGCGAGTTCATGCTCGCCTTCCTGATCCTCGAGACGATGATGGTGGGTATGTTCTGCGCCCTCGATTTCGTCGTGTTCTACGTGTTCTTCGAGGGCGTGCTGATCCCGATGTTCCTGATCATCGGCGTCTGGGGCGGTCCGCGGCGGGTCTATGCGTCATTCAAGTTCTTCCTCTACACGCTCACCGGCTCGGTGCTGATGCTGCTGGCGCTGCTGACCATGTGGTTCGTCGCCGGCACCACCGACATCCCGACGCTGATGCACACGCAATTCCCGGCCGGCATGCAGGACTGGCTGTTCCTCGCCTTCCTTGCTTCCTTCGCGGTGAAGGTGCCGATGTGGCCGGTGCATACCTGGCTGCCGGATGCGCACGTGGAAGCGCCGACGGCCGGGTCGGTGATCCTGGCCGGCGTGCTGTTGAAAATGGGCGCCTACGGCTTCCTGCGCTTCTCGGTGCCAATGCTGCCGATCGCCTCTGCAGACCTTCGCGCCGCTGATCTTCGCGCCTGTCGGTGATCGCGGTCATCTACACATCCCTGGTCGCGCTGGCGCAGGAGGACATGAAGAAACTGATCGCCTATTCCTCCGTGGCACACATGGGCGTGGTGACGATCGGCATCTTCACCTTCAACATGCAGGGCATCTCGGGCGCGCTGTTTCAGATGCTGTCGCACGGCATCGTCTCGGGCGCCCTGTTCCTGTGCGTGGGGGTCGTCTACGACCGGATGCACACGCGCGAGATCGCGCGCTACGGCGGTCTGGCCGACCGGATGCCGTCCTATGCGCTGACCTTCATGGTGTTCACCATGGCCTCGATCGGGTTGCCCGGCACGTCGGGCTTCATCGGCGAGTTCCTGGTGATCGTCGGCTCGTTCCAGGTCAGCTTCTGGCTGGCCCTGCTGGGCGGGATGGGGATGATCCTGGGGGCGGCCTACATGCTCTATCTCTATCGCCGCGTGATCTTCGGCACGATCACCCGCGACGACCTGCGATCCATCCTCGATCTGTCGCCGCGCGAGTGGGCGCTGTTTGTGCCGCTGATCGTGCTGACGATGTGGATGGGCATCCATCCCTCCAGCTTCACCAACTTCTTCGACGCCAGCGTCGGCGCCATGGTGGACCACCACACCGCGGCGATCGCATCCGCCGTCAAGTTCGCCCAGGTCGCGCATTGATGGCCCGCGCATTGATAGACGGCGCATGGACGGAGCGGGCGCACTGACATGAACTGGATCGTCGCACTCCCCGAACTCGTGCTGTCGCTGTGTGCGATGGCCATCCTGCTGTTCGGGGTGCTCCGCAAGCAGGACAGCACGCTGCTCTGCACGATGCTCTCGCTGGGCGCGATCCTGCTGACCGGGGTGCTGGTGATCAGCGGCCAGTCCGGCATCGGCTTCGAAGGCCAGTTCAGCGCCGACGCGTTCAGCGCCTTCGTGAAGGTGCTTGTCCTGGCCGCCGGCGCTTTCGCGCTGATCCTCGCACTCGACTACAACGAGCGCGAGAAGCTGGCGCGCTTCGAGTATCCGGTGCTGGTGCTGCTGGCGACCGTCGGCATGATGGTGATGGCGTCGGCCACCAACATGATGACGCTGTATCTCGGGCTGGAGCTGCAATCGCTCGCGCTCTATGTCCTTGCCGCCTTCGCGCGCGACACGCTGCGCTCCTCGGAAGCCGGGTTGAAGTATTTCGTGCTCGGCGCGCTGGCCTCCGGTCTGCTGCTGTATGGCATCTCGCTGGTTTACGGCTTCTCCGGCACGATGGACTTCGGCGTGCTGGCCCGGACGCTGACCGATCCCGCCAAGGTTTCCGCCGGCATGGTGGTCGGGCTGGTGTTCGTGCTCGTCGGGCCTCGCGTTCAAGATTTCCGCCGTGCCGTTCCACATGTGGACGCCCGATGTCTACGAGGGCGCGCCGACGCCGGTGACGGCGTTCCTGGGCACGGCGCCGAAGGTGGCCGGCATCGCGCTGCTGCTGCGCATCATGGTCACGCCGTTCGGCCACCTTCTGCCGGAATGGCAGCTGCTGATCCAGCTGGTGTCGATCGCCTCGATGCTGCTCGGCTCGCTGGCGGCGATCGGACAGACCAGCATCAAGCGGCTGATGGCGTATTCCTCGATCGGGCATATCGGCTACGCGCTGATCGGGCTGGCGGCGGGCACGCAGGCCGGCGTGCGCGGCACGCTGATCTACATGATCGTCTATGTGTTCATGAACCTGGCGACCTTCGCGTGCATCATCGCGATGCGCCGGCAGGGCCGCGCCGTCGACAAGATCGCCGACCTTGCGGGGCTCGCGCGCAGCGACCCGACGCTCGCGCTGGTGATGGCGGCCGCGATGTTCAGCATGGCCGGCATCCCGCCGCTCTCGGGCTTCTTCGGCAAGCTCTACGTGTTCCTCGCCGCCGTGCAGGCCGGGTTGTGGCCGCTCGCCGTGATCGGCGTCCTGACCAGCGTGATCGGCGCGTTCTACTACCTGCGCGTCGTCAAGGTGATGTATTTCGATACCGCCGAGCAGAGCCTTCGATCCGCACGGCGCGTCGCTGTCCTTCGTCGCCGTGACGACCGGCCTGTTCACCACGCTCTTCTTCGTCTTTCCCGCGCCCTTCGTCGGCGCGGCGGCGGCGGCGGCGAGGGTCCTGTTCGGGTGAACGCCGGCTTCTGGCGTCTGCACACCTATCCCAGCCTCGAATTCGACGTCGGATCTCTGCGCCGAACGCGCCGCCGCCGGTGAGCCCGAGGGCCTCGCGATCATGGCCCTGCGCCAGACTGCCGGCCGCGGCAGCCGTGGGCGCAACTGGCAGTCGCCGGTCGGCAACCTGTATCTCTCGGCCCTGCTGCGCCCGCCTGGGATGCTGGCCGAGGGCGGACGCTGGGCGCTGCTGGTTGCGGTCGCGCTTGCCGAGGCCCTGGCGGCGCTGCTGCCGGATCCGGACCTGATCACGCTGAAATGGCCGAACGACGTGCTGCTGGACGGGCGAAAGGCGTCCGGGATCCTGCTGGATGCGCACGCCCACGGCTGACGGCGCCATCGACTGGCTGGTCATCGGCTGCGGCGTGAACCTTGCCGCACGCCCCCGAGGTGCCGGGCCGCCGCACCGCCTGCTTCGCCGAGTTCGCGCCGCCGCCCACGCCGAAGGCGATGGCCGAACGCCTGCTGGACCGGCTTGGCCATTGGCGGTCGGTGCGGACGCTGGAGGGCTTCGCCCCGGTGCGCGCCGCCTGGCTGGCGCGGGCCCAGCCGGTGGGCACGGCGCTGCAGCTGGCCTATAATGGCCGGTTGCTGGGCGGCACGTTCGCCGGCCTGGCGGATGACGGCAGCCTGCTGCTGGCCACCGGCGGGCGCGTCGAAGCATTCGCCACCGGAGAGGTCCTGCTGCAGGCCGACCGACCGGCAGGAGAGTGATCGATGTTGTCGAACCATCAATGCTGCTGGTAGTCGACGCCGGCAACACCAACATCGTCTTCGCCGTCCACGACGGCGCGAGCTGGCGCGGCATCTGGCGCATCGCGACCGACCCGCAGCGAACCTCCGACGAATATGCCGTCTGGCTGCTGACGCTGCTCGGCCACTCGCGGCCTCAAGCCCGACCGACATCGACCGCGCCGTCATCGGCACCGTGGTCCCGGCCGCCCTGTACCACCTGCGCCGACTGTGCCGGGAATGGTTCGCGGCCGAGCCGCTGATCGCGCGCTGCGTCGCTGGACTGGGGCTTCGAGATCCGGGTCGATCAGCCCGACGAGGTCGGCGCCGACCGGCTGCTGAATGCGCTGGCGCGCGCATCGGCGCTTCGGCGGCCCGCTGGTCGTGATCGATTTCGGCACCGCCACCACATTCGACGTGGTCGACGGCGATGGCGGCTATCTGGGCGGCGTCATCGCGCCGGGCATCAACCTGTCGATCGAGGCGCTGCACCGCGCCGCCGCGCGGCTGCCGCGCATCGGCATCGGCCGGCCGCAGTCGGTGATCGGCCGCTCGCACGGTCCCCGCCATGCAGTCGGGCATCTACTGGGGCTATGTCGGTCTGGTGGAGGGGCTGGTCACCCGCATCAAGGCGGAATACGGCGAGCCGCTGAAGGTTGTTGCAACCGGCGGCCTGGCGCCGTTGTTTGCCGAAGGCACGACGATGATCGAGCAGATCGACCCGGACCTGACGCTGGATGGCCTGCGTATGCTGGCGGCGCGCAATCCTGCGCCCGCGCTGCCGCGTGACCGGACACGGCTGATCGAAAACGACTGAAACGACGAAAGCGATCAATGGATGCGTGACATCGGTGATCTGGCCTTCCTGCCGCTGGGCGGGACGGGCGAGATCGGAATGAACCTCAACCTCTACCGGTGCGGCGGCAAGTGGCTGGCGGTGGATTGCGGCATCGGCTTCGGCGGCGCCGACGATGCCCGAAGTCGACGTCATGGTGCCCGACCCCGGCTTCATCGCCGAGCGGCGCGACCGGCTGGTGGGCCTGGTGATCACCCATGCGCACGAGGACCATATCGGCGCGGTCGCCTGGCTGTGGCCGCAGCTGCGCTGCCCGGTCTATGCCACGCCCTTCGCCGCCGCGGTGCTGCGCCGCAAGCTGGGCGAGGCGCGGCTGCTCGGGCAGGTGAAGCTGAACGTGATCCCGCCCGGCGGCAGCATCGACCTGCCGCCGTTCGGCCTGCGCTTCCTGCGCGTCGCGCACTCGATCCCCGAGGCGCAGGCGCTGGCGATCACGCACGCCGGCACGGCGTCGTCGCTGCATACCGGCGACTGGAAGCTGGATCCCGAACCGCTGGTCGGCCCGCCGACCGACGAGGCGGCTTTCGAGGCGCTGGGCGATGCGGGCGTGCTGGCGATGGTCTGCGATTCCACCAATGCGATGGTCGAAGGCCATTCCGGATCGGAGGCCGAGGTGCGGCGCAGCCTGCGCCGCACTGATGCGCGGCCTGCACGGGCGCGTCGCGGTCACCTGCTTTGCCAGCAACGTGGCGCGCGTCGAGTCGATCGCGCTGGCGGCGCAGCAGATGCCGGGCGCAGCGTCGCCCTGGTCGGCCGCAGCCTGCGCAACCTGGACGCGGCGGCGCGCGAGTGCGGCTACCTGAAGGACGTGCCCGATTTCGTCGCCGAGGACGATGCCGACGACGATCCCCGACGACAACCTGCTGATCCTGATCACCGGCAGCCAGGGCGAGCCGCGCGCGCGCTGGCGCGCAGTCGCCATGGACACGCATCCGCGCATCGCGCTGGGCGAGGGCGATACGGTGGTGTTCAGCAGCCGCGTCATCCCCGGCAACGAGCGGGCGATCCGCACCGTGCAGGACAATCTGGTGCGGCGCGGCGTGCGGGTGATGACCGACGACGATCACATGATCCATGTCTCGCGGCCATCCCGGCGCGCGACGAGTTGCGCCGGCTCTACCGGCTGGTGCGGCCGCGCTACGCGGTGCCGGTGCATGGCGAATGGCGCCATCTGTCGGCCCATGCCGCCCTCGCGCAGGAGGCAGGGACGACGCCGATCCTGATGGAGGATGGCGACATGCTCAGCCTGGCGCCGGGCGCCGCCGAAGTGGTCGACAGCGCGCCGGTCGGACGCATCGCGGTCGATGGCAGCCGTCTGGTGCCGCTGGATGGTGGCGTCTTCGCCGCGCGCAGGCGGATGCTCTACAACGGCATCGTGCTCGGCAGCCTCGCGGTGGATGCGGCCGGCGATGTGCGCGGCGCGCCGCGGATCAGTGCGCCTGGCCTGTTCGAGCCCGACGACCCGGAGAACGCCCGCGTCGCCGCGGATTTCGGCGCAGCCGTTGCCGACCTGCCGGCTGGCGCTGCGCCGCGACGACGCTGCGCTCGACGGAAGCTGCACGGTCGGCACTGCGCCGTGCGCTTGGCAAGCGGCTGCAGAAGCGACCGCTGGTGGACGTGCATCTGTTGCGCGTCTAGCGATCCGTGCCGCCGATGGATGGATGGTGATGGGCTGGTTCACGGGTTCCGTGCTGTTCATCCTGATCTGGTGGACCGTGCTGTTCGCGGTGCTGCCCTTCGGCACGCACCCGGTCAGCGGGGCCGGATCTGCAGACCGGGTGGCGCGGGGCGCCGGAACACCCCGCATCTGCTGCGCAAGGTGATTGCGACGACTCTGGTGGCAGCACTGGTCTGGGCCGGGGCCTACGCGCTGATAACCAGCGACTACCTGAGCTTCCGCCACGGTTTCCTGGCGATGCCCGACCACTAGGCATCACGATGACCGAAAACCTAGACTTACTGCCTACATAGTGGGCATATCTGGTCTGAACTGCTCGCAAATAGACCGATTTCATGGGCGAATTTTCGGTGGACGGCGGCACATCAGCACGCCATCATCACGACAGGATAGAGGATCGTCTCCTCGTCCTGCCGTGTGACTGGCGTTTCCTCCCCAAACTTGGCCCGCTGCGCCCTACGGCGCGCGGGCCTTTTTCTTTCTTAGCCTCCCGTCCCGACCCTGTCACGCAGTTTCGTTCCTTTTGGTCGGGTGTTATCGCGATTTTATTGCGCACGGACGTATGTGCGGCGCACAAATACTACCGCCCACATCGTTTCGGCTGCTCCCGGCCGGCCGCGCCGGCGCCAGATTTCCGCGAGGCCGCAAATGCTCTAGGGTCCGCCGAACCCCGACGTTCGGAATCCCGCTCCCTATGCGCCTGTCCCGCAGCTTCGCTGCCCACCCTCAAGGAAACCCCCGCCGAGGCGCAGATCGCCTCGCACCGGCTGATGCTGCGGGCCGGCCTGGTGCGCCAGACCGCTGCCGGCATCTATGCCTGGCTGCCGGCGGGCTTGCGCGTGCTGCAGAACATCGAGCGCATCGTGCGCGAGGAGCAGGACGCCGCCGGCGCGCAGGAAATGCTGATGCCGACGATCCAGTCGGCCGATCTGTGGCGCGAAAGCGGTCGTTACGAGGATTACGGCCAGGAGATGCTGCGCATCCGCGACCGCCACGAGCGCGACCTGCTGTACGGGCCGACCAACGAGGAGATGATCACCGACCTGATGCGCCAGTCGGTGAAGAGCTATCGCGAGCTGCCGCAAATTCTCTATCACATCCAATGGAAGTTCCGCGACGAGGTGCGCCCGCGCTTCGGCGTGATGCGCGGGCGCGAGTTCCTGATGAAGGACGCCTACAGCTTCGATCTCGACTATGCGGGCGCCGTGGTCAGCTATCGCCGCATGATGCTGGCCTACATGCGCACCTTCCAGCGCATGGGCGTTGAAGGCGATTCCGATGGCCGCCGACAGCGGCCCGATCGGCGGCGATCTCAGCCACGAATTCATCATTCTCGCACCGACCGGCGAAAGTCAGGTCTGGTACGACGCCGCGTTCGAGGAGATCGACTACACGTCCGACGCGTTCAACTACGGGTCAGCCGAGGATTTGGAGCGCTTCTTCGGGCTGATGACCACGCATTACGCCGCGCACCGACGAAAAGCACGATGCTGCCGCCTGCGAGAAGCTTGCGCCGGAGCGGCGGCGCGAAGGGCGCGGCATCGAGGTCGGCCACATCTTCTATTTCGGCACCAAATACAGCAAGCCGCTGGACGCCGCCGTTGCCGGTCCGGATGGCAGGCCCGCGCACTCCGAAATGGGCAGCTATGGCATCGGCGTGTCTCGCCTGGTGGGCGGCGTGATCGAGGCGAGCCACGACGAGGCCGGCATCATCTGGCCTGACAGCGTCGCGCCGTTCCGTGCCGCGATCCTCAACCTGAAGGTCGGCGACGCCGCTTGCGACGCGCGTGAGCGAATCGCTGTACGCGGCGCTGTCCCCGCAGCGCGCTCTACGACGATCGCGACGACCGCGCCGGCGTCAAGTTCGCCGATGCCGACCTGATGGGCCATCCCTGGCAGATCGTCGTCGGCCCGCGCGGCGCCGCCGCCGGGACCGTCGAGTTGAAGCGCCGCGCCACCGGCGAACGGACGGAGCTGTCGCCCGAGAGCGTGCTCGCCCGGCTGGCCTGATCCGGGGCCGATCATGTTCAACGCGTTCGAGCGGGCGGTCGCCGGCCGCTATCTGCGCGCCCGACGCGGCGAGCGTTTCGTCTCGGTCATCGCCAGCTTCTCGCTGATCGGCATCGCCCTCGGCGTCGCGACGCTGATCATCGTCATGAGCGTGATGAGCGGCTTCAAGGTCGATCTGCTGTCGCGCATCCTCGGGCTTCAACGGCGACCTCGGCGTCTATGGCGTCGGCACGCCGCTCACGGATTTCGATGCCATCGCCGCCCGTATCCGCCAGGTGCCGGGCGTGACCGCGGCGATCCCGGTGGTGGATGGCCAGGTGCTGCTGACCGACGACCGCGGCACCTCGTCCGGCGGCTACGTCCGCGGCATCCGCCAGGACGATCTGCGCAAGCTCACGTCGGTCAGCAGCCACATCCTGGACGGCTCGCTCGATGCGTTCCATGGCGACGATGCCATCGCCATCGGCGTCGGGCTGGCACGGCAGTTCGGCGTCCGTGCCGGCGGCAGCATCACGCTGGTTTCGCCGCAGGGCGCGGCCACCGCCTTCGGCACGATCCCGCGCGTGCGCGCCTACACGGTGGCGGCGATCTTCCAGGTGGGCGATGAACGAATACGACACGTCCTATGTCTTCCTGCCGTTGCAGGCGGCCCAGATCTTCTTCCAGAAGCCCGACGAGGCGACGCAGATCGAGGTGACGGTCCGCGACCCCGACTCGGTCGGCACGGTCAGGCGTGCGGTCTATGCCGCGCTGGCCGGCACGCCGGTGCAGGTGATCGACTGGACGCAGAGCAACAACAGCTTCTTCGCCGCCGTTCAGGTGGAGCAGAACGTGATGTTCCTGATCCTGACGCTGATCATCCTGGTCGCCGCGTTCAACGTGGTGTCCAGCGCTGATCATGATGGTGAAGGACAAGACGCGCGACATCGCCGTGCTGCGCACGCTGGGCGCGGGCCGCGGCGCGATCATGCGCATCTTCCTGATGTGCGGCGCCTCGGTCGGTATCACCGGCACGCTGGTGGGCACCGCTGATCGGCGTGCTGTTCTGCCGCAACATCCAGACGATCCAGCACTGGGTGGAAAGTGCGACGGGCACGCAGGTCTTCAATCCCGAGGTCTACTACCTTGCCGCACCTGCCGGCCCGGCTCGACTGGCGGGAGGTGCTGCAGGTGATCGTGATGGCCCTGGCGCTGTCGCTGCTCGCCACGCTCTATCCCAGCTGGCGTGCCGCCCGCACCGATCCGGTCGAGGCGCTGCGCCATGAGTGATGCGGCCGCGCTGGAACTGCGCGGCGTGCGGCGCACGTATCGCAGCGGAGAGGCCGACCTGCACGTTTTGCGTGGTGCCGACCTGACGCTGCGTGCCGGCGAGATCGTCGCGCTGGTGGCGCCCTCCGGCGTCGGCAAGTCGACGCTGCTGCATCTCGCCGGGCTGCTGGAGCAACCCGATGGCGGCAAGGTTCTCGTCGATGGGCGCGACGCCGGTACGCTGGCGCGACGCGCAGCGCACGCTGATCCGACGCGACCGGATCGGCTTCGTCTATCAGTTCCATCATCTGCTGGGCGAGTTCACCGCACTCGAAAACGTCGTCATCCCGCAACTGATCGCCGGCAAACCGCGCGCCGCGGCGCGGGAGCGCGCCACGGCGCTGCTGGCCGGTTTCGGCCTGGGGCAACGGTTGCGGCATCTGCCCGGCAAGCTCTCAGGCGGCGAGCAGCAGCGCGTGGCGATTGCGCGCGCGCTGGCGAACGCGCCGGGCGTGTTGCTGGCCGATGAGCCGACCGGCAATCTCGATGTCGGCACTGCGGCCATCGTGTTCGACGAACTGCTCGGCGTCGTCCGCACCCAGGGGGTCGCGGCGCTGATCGCGACCCACAATCCCGAGCTCGCCGCACGGATGGACCGTACGGTGACGCTGCGCGACGGCATGGTGGTTCCGCTCGCGGCTTGATCGTTGGCCGGACTCGGCACGCACCCTAGATTGCCGTCATGCCCCACGCCGATTTCGTCCACCTGCGCGTCCATTCCTCCTATTCGCTCAGCGAGGGCGCGATCAAGGCCGACAAGATCGCCGCGCTGGCGCGCGATGCCGCCATGCCGGCGGTGGCGATCACCGATACCGGCAATCTGTTTGGCGCACTGGAATTCAGCCAGGCCTGCACGGCGAAGGGTGTCCAGCCGATCATCGGCTGCCAGTTGGCCCTGGCGCGGCACGACAACCCCCGCCTGCCGCCGGAGCCGCTGGTGCTGCTGGCGCAGGACGCGGTCGGTCTCGCCAACCTGCAACGCCTCTCCTCGCGCGGCTTTCTCGACACCGACCCGGCACTCCGCCCGCAGCTTCCGCTCGATGTGCTGGCGGCCCATGCCGACGGCCTGCTCCTGCTGACCGGCGGTGCCACCGGCCCGCTCGGGCGGCTGCTGGCGGAGGGCCAGCGTGACGAGGCGGCCGCCCTGCTGGCCGCCCTGGCCGAGGCTTTCCCCGATCGCTGCATCGTCGAGGCTGCAGCGCCACGGCCTGGCGCTGGAGCGCGCCATCGAGCCCGGGCTGATCGGGCTCGCCGACGCGGCCGGGCTGCCGCTGGTCGCCACCAACGACTGTTTCTTCGCCACTCCCGCGATGCACGAGGCGCATGACGCGCTGCTCTGCATCGCCGAGGGGCGGCAGCTGTCAGGACCGTGACCGCCGGCGTGTGACGCCCGAGCACTGGTTCAAGCCCGCTGCAGCGATGCGCGCGCTGTTCGCCGACCTGCCGGAAGCCTGCGACAATACCCTCGCGATCGCCCGGCGCTGCGCGGTGATGGCCGAAGCGCGCAAGCCGCTGCTGCCGGTCTGCCCCAAGGTGCGAGCCGGTGCGACCGAGGAGGAGACGCTGCGCGCCATGGCGATCGAGGGCCTCGCGCGCCGCATGGACGGCCGACGACGCCGACGAGGCGACCGCGCGCCGCTATCGCGAGCGGCTCGACTACGAGTTGTCGGTCATCGCCGACATGGGTTTTCCGGGCTACTTCCTGATCGTCGCCGACTTCATCCAATGGGCGAAGGCGCAGGGCATTCCCGTCGGGCCCGGTCGCGGCTCCGGTGCCGGCTCGGTCGTCGCGTGGTCGCTGACCATCACCGACCTCGATCCGCTCCGCTTCGACCTGCTGTTCGAGCGTTTCCTCAATCCGCGAGCGCGTCTCGATGCCGGACTTCGACATCGACTTCTGCCAGGAAGGCCGCGACGCGTCATCGACTATGTCCGCGGGGAATACGGCAGCGACCGCGTGGCGCAGATCATCACCTTCGGCAAGCTGCAGGCCCGCGCGGCGGTGCGCGACGTCGGCCGCGTTCTGGGCCTGCCATTCGGCCAGGTGAACAAGGTCGCCGAGCTGATCCCCAACAATCCGGCCAAGCCGGTCACGCTCCAGCAGGCGGTCGATGGCGAGCCGCGCCTGCAGGCGATGCGCGACGACGACGAAGCCGTGCGGCGCCTGCTGGAGATCGCCCTGCAGCTCGAAGGCCTGTATCGCCACGCCAGCACCCACGCCGCCGGCATCGTCATCGGCGACCGGCAGCTGATCGAACTGGTGCCGCTCTACCGCGATCCCAAGTCCGAATACCTCGTCACGCAGTACTCGATGAAATACGTCGAGCAGGCCGGGCTGGTGAAGTTCGACTTCCTGGGACTCACCACGCTGACGATCCTCAAGCGTGCCATCGGTTTCCTGAAGGACCTCGGTGTCGAGGTCGACCTCGATCGCCTGCCGCTGGATGACGCGGCGACGTACGAGATGCTGCAGCGTGGCGATGCCGGCGGGGTGTTCCAGCTCGAAGGCCAGGGCATGCGCGACATGCTGCGGCAGATGCGCCCGGATCGTTTCGAGGATCTGATCGCGGCCGTGGCGCTGTACCGGCCCGGTCCGATGGCCATCATCCCCGATTACTGCCGCCGCAAGCATGGCGAGGCGTGGGAAGCGCCGCATCCCGAACTGCGCGACGATCCTGTCCGAGACCTACGGCATCATGGTCTATCAGGAACAGGTGATGCAGATCGCCCAGAAGATGGCCGGATACAGCCTCGGCGCCGCCGACCTGCTGCGCCGCGCGATGGGCAAGAAGATCCGTGCCGAGATGGACGCCCAGCGCGACATCTTCGTTGCCGGCGCCACCGAGCGCGGCATCGAGCAGGCCAAGGCGTTGGAAGTGTTCGAGCTGATGGCGAAGTTCGCCGATTACGGCTTCAACAAATCGCATGCTGCCGGCTACGCGCTGCTCGCCTACCAGACCGCGTGGATGAAGGCCAACCACCCGGCGGTGTTCCTGGCCGCCTGCATGAGCCTGGCGATCGGCAACACCGACAAGCTGGCGGCCCTGATCCAGGAGGCCGGGCGCGCCGGAATTCGCATCCTGCCGCCCGACATCAACCGCTCGGGCGCGGATTTCCGCGTCGAGCCTGTCGAGGAAGGCAAGCTCGCGATCCGCTACGCGCTGGCCGCGATCAAGAAGGTCGGCGCCGCCGCCATGGCGTCCCTCGTCGCCGCGCGCGGCGAGCGCCCCTTTGCCGACCTCGCGGACTTCGCGGCCCGCGTCGATCCGCGCCAGCTCAATCGCATGCAGATCGAGAACCTGGTCCGTGCCGGCGCCTTCGACCGGCTGGACGCCAACCGTGCCAAGCTGTTTGCCGCCGCCGACATCATCCTCCGGCGGGCGCAGACCGTGGCCGAGGAGCGCGACAGCGGCCAGATCGGCCTTTTCGGCGGTGAGGGCGAGGCGCCCGAGGCGCTGCGGATCGCCGAACAGCCGGACTGGGCGCCGCTCGACCGCCTCGCCTTCGAGGCCGAGGCGGTGGGGTTTCACCTCACCGCGCATCCGCTGGACGCCTATGCGACCGCGCTGCGCCAGTTGGGCGTGATCCCATGTGCCCAGGTCGAGGCGCGCGCCCAGGCCGGCATCACGCGGGTGAAGCTCGCCGGCAGCGTCGTCGCGACGAAAGAGCGCGTGACGCGCACCGGCAGCCGGATGTGCTGGGTCAGGATCTCCGACGCCTCCGGCTCCATCGAGGTCACGCTGTTCAGCGAGGTGCTGGGACGCCGCCGCGGGCTGCTCGCGAACGGCACCACGGTCCTGGTGACGGCGGATCTGCGCATCGAGGCGGAAACGCTGCGGATCACCGCGCAGGATCTCGCGCCGCTGGACGAAGCGGCTTCGGGTGCGACGGCCGGGATGCGCATCTGGCTGGAGCGCACCGAGGCGGTGCCGCATATCCGCGACCTGCTGGCGCGGGAAGGGCGCGGCAAGGGCAGGGTGATCCTGATCCCGCGCGTGGCGGGCGAGCAGAACGTGGAGATCGCTTTGCCGGGCGGATACAGCGTCTCGCCCCGGCTTGCCCAGGCGATGAAGGTGCTGCCCGGGGTCGCACGGGTCGAGGACGTCTGACAGCGGCGCCGGACCGCCCCACTCCTGCCCACCCCGGCGCGGGCCGGCCCGGTCACAGCGCCAGCGGCGCGCCATCCCGCAGCACCGCGTCGGCCGCGGCGGTGAACGCGCCATCGGCATCGTGGAGCACGAGGCCGGGGAGGACCCGGAAGGGTCCGCGGCCCGCCTTGATGCCCCGGAGCAGCGCCAGTTTGGCGGCACGGCCGGGTTTCGGCCACAGCGGCATCACCGCCGCCGGGGCGCATCCGCAGGCATCCAGCGCCGCCATGCCGGCGGGCAGGGCGGCGGCCGGGATGATCAGCGTCACCGTGCCATGGTGAGACAGCACCGCGGCCATTGCCGCCGTCCAGCGGCCGAACAGCCCGGCATCGGCCTGTTTTGCGCCGCGCCGCGCCGGCTGCGGCGAGGGGGTGCCGTCCTCCGCATGATAGGGCGGGTTGGCGAAGGCGTGATCGCAGCAGGTCACGCGCAGCGGCAGCGCCGCCGCATCGGCCACGACGATGCCTATCCCATCCATGCCGTTGGCCCGCGCGTTTCGCGCCGCCAGCGCGGCTGCGTCCGGATCGCGCTCGATGCCGAGGCCGATCAGGCCGGGGACGCGCGCGGCGAGACACAGCAGCCCGGCACCGGCGCCGGTTCCCGCTTCCAGCACGGTCTGGCCCGGCCGTGCCGGCACGGCGGCGGCCAGCAGGACCGGCTCGATGCCGCTGCGGAAACCCGCAACCGCCTGTTCATAGCGCAGACGCCCGTCCAGCAGCGTCCCCGCCGTGGTGTCCATCGCCGCGTCTAGGCTTCGCCCGCTTCCGCCAGCACGCGCTTGGCCCGCGCCTCGTCCTCGGGTGCCACCATCAGGCGGCGCGGGATGGCCCCGATGCTGCCCTCGGTCATCGATGTGTGCAGATCCAGCACCACGGCCGCGATGCCGGCGTCGGAGAGCAGCGCGGTCAGGAAACTCAGCCTGACCGGATCGTTGGATGTAGCTACGATGCGCATGCGATCTCCCTGGCGGCGGCGCCCGGGCGCCGCTCGCGACGATGCGCAGGCCGGGTCGGCTTGACCCTGTTTCGAGCGCGCCGATATGGTGCCGCGGTTCGTCGAACAATCAAGCCGGGAGAGCCTTTTTGGGCGTTTTCGCCAGTGTTTCCTCGCCGGCTCCGGCAAATTCGCCGCGTGCCCAGGCTGCGGCCGCCGATCGGCCGAGACAGGAGGACGCGCTGTCTGACCTGCTCGCCCTGCTCGGCGACGACATGCAGGACTGCAACCGCGAGATCGTCGCGCGGATGGACAGCGAGGTCGTGCTGATCCCGCAGCTTGCCGCGCATATCGTCGCGGCCGGCGGCAAGCGCCTGCGTCCCCTGCTGACGCTCGCCTCGGCTCGGCTGTGCGGCTATCCGGCCAACGGTAGCGGCCGGCGGCACGTCGCCCTCGCCGCCTGCGTCGAGTTCATCCACACCGCGACGTTGCTGCATGACGACGTGGTCGATGAAAGCCAGTTGCGCCGCGGTCTGGCCTCGGCGAATGCGGTGTTCGGCAACAAGGCGTCCGTGCTGGTCGGCGATTTCCTGTTCGCGCGCGCCTTCCAGCTCATGGTCGATGACGGGTCGTTGAAGGTGCTGGCGATCCTGTCGCGCGCCGCGGCGACCATTGCCGAGGGCGAGGTTCTCCAACTGGCGACGCAGAACGACCTTTCGACGTCGGAGGATCGCTACCTCGATGTCATCAAGGGCAAGACCGCGGCGCTGTTCACCGCCGCCTGCCAGGTCGGCGCGGTCATCGCCGAGCGGCCGGAGGCGGAGGAAGTGGCACTGGCCGACTACGGCACCAACCTGGGTATCGCGTTCCAGCTGGTGGACGATGCGCTGGACTATGCGGCCGATCAGGCGACGCTCGGCAAGACCGTTGGGGACGATTTCCGGGAAGGCAAGATCACCCTGCCGGTGCTGGCCGCCTATCAGGCTGGCGGGGCCGCCGAGCGGGATTTCTGGCGGCGGACGATCGAGGCATCGGACCAGCAGGAAGCGGATCTGGATCACGCCCTGCGGCTGATGGAGGGCTGCGGCGCGATCGAGGTGACGATCGCCCGTGCCGCCGCCTTCGCTGCCATGGCGAAATCGGCGTTGGCGCCGTTTCCAAGCACTCCGCTGAAGCGTGCCTTGATGGACGTTGCCGACTATACGCTCCAGCGGGCCCGCTGACGCGGCCGGGGTCCCAGATCTGAAGCTCGCGATGCGAACTCCAGATTCAAAATGGACACTGGCTGAACCGGTTCGCCGCTTGCTCCTCCCTGAAATCCGCCTTTGATTTTCAGGGGTGGGGCGCCGCCGGATCAGCCGACGACGCTGATCTGCTCGCGACGGAGCTGCACGGTCAGTTCGTCGATCGACTTGGCGATGCGGTCCAGCATCTCGTCGACCTCTGCCGTGGTGATGATCAGCGGCGGGCTGAACGCCAGCGTGTCGCCGGCCAGAGTACGCACGATCACGCCGTTCGCCTCGCACAGTTTCGTCAGCCTTGCGCCGATCTTCGCCGCGGGATCGAAATTGGCATGCGTTGCCTTGTCGGCGACCAGTTCCACCGCTGCGATCATGCCCAGTCCGCGCACCTCGCCCACCAGCGGGTGATCGGCGAAGCGGCTGCGCAGGGCGGCCTGCAGATGCGCGCCGACCTCGGCGACATGCTCGCCCATGTTCATCTCGTCGTAGATCTTCAGCGTCTCGATCGCGACCGCGGCCGGGACCGGGTGGCCGGAATAGGTGAAGCCATGGCCGAAGGTGCCGATCCCGTGGCTCTCCTTGGCAAGACCCTGGAACACCCGGTCGTTGACCATCACCGCACTGATCGGCAGGTACGACGACGACAGCGCCTTGGCGCAGACCAGGATGTCGGGCTGCATGTTCATCGTCTGGCTGCCCCAGTAGTTGCCGGTGCGCCAGAAGCCGCAGATCACCTCGTCGGCGACGAACAGGATGTCGTACTTGCGAAGCACCGCCTGGATCTTCTCGTAGTAGGTCCGCGGCGGCACGATGACGCCGCCGGCACCCATCACCGGCTCGGCCCACATCGCCGCCACCGTCTCGGGATCTTCCGCAAGGATCAGCTTTTCCAGTTCGTCGGCGCAGCGCGTGGCGAAATCCTCCTCGCGACTCGCCGGGATGCGCGCCGTGGTAGTGGTGCGGCGTCATGGTGTGCAGGAAGCCCGGCAGCGGCACGTCGAAGCTGCGATGGTTGGCCGGCAGGCCGGTCAGCGAGGCGGCGGCAAGCGTGATGCCGTGATAGCCCTTGATGCGGCCGATGAGCTTCTTCTTCTTCGTCCGGCCCAGCGCGTTGTTGAAATACCAGACCATCTTGATGGCGCTGTCGTTCGCTTCGGAGCCGGAATTGGCGAAGAACACCTTGCTCATCGGCAACGGGGCGCGGGCGATCAGCATTTCGGCCAGGTCGATCATCGGCTCGTGCGACTTGGCGGTGAACGCATGGTAGAACGGCAGCTTGCGCATCTGCGTCATCGCCGCCTGCACCAGCCGCTCGTTGTCGAAGCCGAGCGAGGCGCACCACAGCCCGGCGACGCTCTCGATGTATTCCTTGCCGGTGTCGTCCCACACGCGCACGCCCTTGCCGCGGCTGATGACGACCGGTCCGGTTTCCTGGTGGGCCTGCAGGTCGGTGTAGGGGTGCAGGACGTTCGCGATGTCGCGGGCGGCGGCGGAGTTGGCGCCGAAGGGCGGGGGCGGGGTCATGGCGGCCTCTCGCAAGGAAAAAACGGCAGGAATGCTACGGTCACTCTAGGCGCCGCGCCCCTGCTGCGAAACCCTTGCAGCAATGCACCCGTAACATTGGTGCCCCATGCGCTGCCGTCGCACGGGCGCCGGTGAAAGATCCGGGCGGAAGCCCCGGCGGTCCGCCGGCCTAGCGGCGGAATCCGCCGAACCGCTCGCCTCCATAGCCGCCGCGCCCGTGCCACCCGCCACCGTTGTACCGCTGGGTGGTGCCGAGCGAGCGCGCCTGCCGGTCCTGCTCAAGCTGGTTGTAGCTGGTGCTGTCCATCCGGGCGCCACCGCCCGATGCCGGCGGGCGGGTCGTCGTCGGCGTCGTTCCGGTGGGCCGCTGCGTGGTGGTCCGTGTCGGTGTCTGCGTCGGCTTCTGGACGTTGTTCCAGCTGCCGTTGTCGTATTTCTGCCAGCCGCTGTCCGTGTGCTTGTAAACATTGCCGTCGGCGCCGGCATAGACGTCGCCGCCCGAGCCCTTCACCACCGCCGCGTTGTTGTTCGCGCCGTGCACCGCGGCACCCTGCGCGCCGGTGGACGAGCTGAACGCCGCCGCCGAGCCGCGCGCGCCGCTGGCGCTCGCGGTGTCGACGGTCTTGTTCGGTCCGCTTACCTGGCTCGATCCCCAGCGGCCATAGGCGTTGGCGTGCTGCTCGGTCGTCGCCCCCACGCCGGTGCTGGGGTTGTAGGCCGCGGCGTGCGCGCTGCCGCCATACGGCCCATAGGCCGCGCTGCCATGCGCCCAGGCCCCGGTCGACGGGTTGTAGGCCGAGAAAGCGCCCGCGCCGCCATAGGGGCCGTAGACCGAGGCGCCATGCGCCCAAGCGCCGGTCGCTGGGTTGTAGGCGGTGCCCGCGCGGGCGCCGTAATACGGGCCATAGACCGCGCCGCCGCGCGCCCAGGTCCCCGTCGCCGAGTTGTAGGCGATGCCGCCGGCGTACCAGTACGGGTAGGGGAAGTAGCCAGGCACGCGGCCCGGGATCACCACCGGCGGGTAGTAGTGCCCGGTGCCGTAGGCGAGCACGCCGGCGGTGATGAAGCCGAGGGCGTAGCCCGCCGTGAAGCCGTAGGTCACGGTGGTCGGCGTCGCGCCGTACACCTGCACGTAGGTCACGTTGTAGAGCGGCGAACTGGGCGGGATCGCATAGATCGCGGGCGGCACGCTGTCGGCCAGCACCCATGGGCCGGTCGGCGCCGGGGCGACGAACCACGCACCCTGGTAGCAGGCGTAGTATTTTCCGGCCGCGCCAATGACCTGATACGACGTGTTGGTGGCGTAGGTCAGCGTCGTCTCGGGGATCGGCTTGAAGGACGGCGTCCCCGCATAGACCACATTCAGCTTCGCACTGTCGCGCTTCAGCGTGCCTTGCTGCGGCAACTGCGCCGACAGCACCGCATCCTGCGCCGCCGCCGTGCCGGGAACGGCGGCGAGGACATGACCCTTCGGGCTATTGGCCGGAATCAGCGAGAAGTCGGGGGGCAGGTCGGGTGTCGCGAACTGCCACGGGCCATCGAGCCCGGATGACGCGAACCATCGGCCCGACACCAGATAATAGAAACGGCCGGTCGAGGGATACAGGAACAGGTCCGAGCTCGTGTTCTTCACGTACTGAAGCGCGGTCCCGGGGATCGGCACGAATTGCGGCGGACCGGCGGTGATGATGATCTCGGCGGGCTTGGTGCTGACGAAGATCGTCGGCACCGGCCCCGAAGGCGGGCGAGGCGGCATGACCTTGCGCAGGTCGGCGAACGACTTGTCATCGGCGACCGCACGAAATCCCTGCGGCAGCGTGCGTGTCGGCTTGTACGGCCCGGTGGCGGCCGGCGCGGACAGCCACAAGGCATTGTTCAGCAGATACCAGGTGCCGCCCTGGTCCTTGAACACCTGCCAGTTGGTGTTGACCGCGAAGCTGATGCCGCTGTTGCCGATCGGCGCCAGCACCGGATCGCCGTCGAACACCACGAGGCTGGCCGGCCCCTGGCTGTGGAAGATCACCGGCGGGTCGTTGTTCAGGGCGACATTTTTGACTTCCGGTGTCTGCTTCAGGCTGCCCAGCACCGCGGCCAGCGGCAGCTGGCGTGTCGCGATGGCCGGCAGCGCGGCGGCGATGCGGGTCTGCAGCTGCGTCGCCTGCGCGGTGTCGAGCGAGGGGAAATGGCTGGAAAGCAGCTGTGGCGACGACAGCGAGACGGTGCGGGTCGTCGTATCCACCTGGGTGTCGAACGCCACCTCGATGGTGCCGACGATGGGCTGCTTGCTGCCTTGCCTCACGATGGCCAGCGCCGCGCGGGCGGTCAGCCGCTTCTGGTCCGGCCAGGAGATCGCCTGCGGCTGGTAGACCGTGACGGTCGCGCCATCGGCGCTGACCGTATGCGGCCAGAGCGGCGCCGGCACCGTTTGGGCGACGCTCTCCGTGGCCGTGAAGCAGGCGAGGGCGATGACCGCCAGCAGCGAGCGCAAAATCAGGCGCATCCGTTTTCTCCCAGGCTTGAAATCGGTCCTTGAAATCAGTCCTTGCAATCAGTCGATGACGATGCGTGGCGCGGCTGCCGCGATCCGTCCGATCAGCGTGTCCCACAATCTTATTGCTATTTCGCTATACGCCTTCGCCGCCTCGCTCTCCGGTGCGGCGGCGACGATCGGCGTGCCGGCATCCGCGCTGCTGCGGATGTCGAGCAGCAGCGGCACCTCGCCCAGGAAGGGCGCGCCGAGCCGCGCGCTTTCCTGCCGTGCGCCGCCATGGCCGAAGATCTCGGTCCGGTGGCCGCAGTTGGGGCAGCAGAACACGCTCATGTTCTCGACCAGCCCGAGCACCGGGACCCGCACCCGCTCGAACATGCGCACGCCGCGGCGGGCGTCGATCAGCGCGATGTCCTGCGGCGTGGACACGATCACCGCGCCGGCGAGGGCGACGCGCTGCGCCATCGTCAGCTGGGCATCGCCGGTGCCGGGCGGCATGTCCACGATCAGCACGTCGAGCGCGCCCCACTCGACCTGGCCGAGCATCTGCTCGAGCGCGCCCATGACCATCGGGCCGCGCCAGATCATCGGCGTCTCCTCCTCGACGAGGAAGCCGATCGACATCGCCTTCAGCCCCCAGGCCGGCAGCGGCAGCATCCTGTCCGTCGCGGACCTCCGGCTTGCGGGAGACGCCGAGCATGCGCGGCAGGCTCGGGCCGTAGATGTCGGCATCGAGCAGGCCCGACCGCGTGGCCCTGCCGCGCCAGGGCGACGGCGAGGTTGACCGCGACGGTCGACTTGCCGACGCCGCCCTTGCCGGAGGCCACGGCGACGATGTGCTTGACGCCGGGCAGCAGCAGCGGCGGCCGCTGACCCCCGCCGGGCTGCTGCTGGCCGCCGGCCGGCGCTGCGGCGGCCCGTGCTGCGGCGGGTGGCACCCCGGCCGGGGGCGCCTTGTGCGCGGTCAGCACCGCGGTGGCGTTGGTGATCCCCGGCTGGCGGGCGAGCAGGGCTTCGACGGCGCGGCGCACCGGCTCCATCGCGGCGGCGTGGGCACGGTCGGTGAGCAGGGCGACCTGCGCCAGGCCGCCGCGCAGCTCGATGCCATCGACCAGGCCGGCGGTCACGATGTCGCGGCCCGACGCGGGGTCGGCGATTCCGCGCAGCACCTCGCGCAGGCTCTCCGCCGTCGGTGCGGCGACGCGGGCGGGTCCCTCGGCCATCGGCTTGCAAAGCTCCGTGTGCTGGTGATTATGCAGCCGCCCCACGCGAGGGCGGTTCGACGAAGCTTATGGCGTATGGCCCGCGATCCGCCAACGCCCCGGCCCGGCGGTGATCCGGGACCAGCAGGAGCGCGCTCCCGATGCCTTGGAATACTGGCGGCCCGAGTCCGTGGGGTCCCCCTGGCGGTTCGCCGGGTGGCTCGGGCGGCGGCGGCGCGGGCGGCGGCGGACAGGGCGGAGGCAATGGCCCTCCACCGCGCGGTCCCTGGGGTTCCGGCGGCGGCGGTGGACGGGGCGGCGGCGGGCCGGGCCCGCTGCCGGATTTCGATGCGATCATCGCCCGGCTGCAGGCGTTGGTGCGCAATCTGATGCCGCGCGGCGGCGCCACGGGCGGGCGTGGCCTGGCGCTGATTGCGCTCGCGCTGATCGCCGCTGTGGCTGGCCAGCGGCTTCTATCGCGTGGAGCCGGACGAGCAGGGCGTGGTCCTGCGCTTCGGCGCCTATGACCGCAGCACGCTGCCCGGCCTGAATTACCATCTGCCCTGGCCGGTCGAGAGCGTCGAACTGCTCGCCGTCACCCGCATCAACCGCATCGAGATCGGCTACCGCTCGTCAGGCAGCGATGGCAACGTGGCCGCCGGGCAGACCGGCACCGTGCGCGACGTGCCCGCCGAAAGCCTGATGCTCACCGGCGACGAGAACATCATCGACATCGACTTCGCCGTGTTCTGGCGGATCAGCAATGGCGTCGCCTACCTGTTCAACACCCGCGATCCCGAAGCCATGGTCAAGGCGGTCGCCGAGAGCGTGATGCGCGAGGTGATCGGCCGTACCCCGATCCAGCCGGCCTGACCGAGCTGCGGGCCACGATCGAGACCGACGTGCCGCCAGGAAACCCAGCAGATCCTCGACCAGTACCAGGCCGGGATCGAGATCACCCAGGTGCAGCTGCAGAAGGTCGATCCGCCCGAAGCGGTGATCGAGAGCTTCCGCGACGTGCAGCGCGCCAACACCGATGCCGAGCGGCTGCGCAACGAGGCCGATGCCTACCGCAACGACATCGTGCCGCGCGCCCGCGGCGATGCCGCCCGCATCATCGCCGAGGCCGCGGGCGCCAAGGCCGCCAGCGTCGCCGACGGCAACGGGCCAGACGCAGCGCTTCCTCGCGTGCTCGCGGCCTATCGCCAGGCCAAGGTCGGTGACGCTCGAGCGCATGTACATCGAGACGATGCAGGACATCCTGACGCACTCCAGCAGCGTCATCCTCGACGACAAGGTGCGGGGCCTGCTGCCGTTCCTGCCGCTCAACGACCTGCCCAAGCCCGGCGTTCCGCCGGAGGCGAGCGCTGGCACTCCCGCTGGCACCCCCGCTGCTGCGCCGGCGCCGGGGGCATCGAAATGAGCCGCACCCTGATCGCCGGCGTCGCCGCCCTGGTCGTCGTCCTGCTGCTGGCCGCCTCGTCGCTGTTCACCGTCGATCAGACCGAGCAGGTGCTGATCACCCAGTTCGGCCGGCCGGTGCGGGTGATCACCGACCCCGGCCTGCACGCCAAGATCCCGTTCATGCAGACCGTCATCAGCTTCGACCGCCGGCTGCTCAACCTCGAGCTGCCGGCCGAGGAGGTGATCCTGGGCGATCAGCGGCGGCTGATCGTCGACAGCTTCACGATGTTCCGCATCAGTCGATCCGCTGCGCTACTACCAGGCGGTCGGCCCGGTGGAGGATGGCATCCGCGGCCGCCTGAACTCGATCGTGCCGTCATCGCTGCGCCGGGTGCTGGGCAACAACACGCTGCTCGACGTGCTGTCGGCGGACCGGACGCACATCATGGCGACGATCCGCCACCAGGTGAACGGCGAGATGGGCAGCTTCGGCGTCACCATCGAGGACGTGCGCATCCGCCGCGCCGATCTGCCGGAGGAGAACACCCAGGCGATCCTGAGCCGGATGCAGTCCGAGCGTCAGCGCGTCGCCGCGCAGGCGCGGGCCGAGGGTGCCGAGGCGGCACAGCAAAATCCGTGCCGACGCCGACCGCGAGCGGACCGTGCTGCTGGCCGATGCCCGCGCGACGGCCGACAAGCTGCGCGGCCAGGGCGAGGCGGAGGCGAGCCGGATCTACGCCAAGGCATACGGCCAGGACCCCGGCTTCTTCACCGCCTGGCGGACTCTGTCAGGCGTATCGGGATGCCTTCGAGGGCGGCAATGCGCAGCTGGTGCTGACCCCCGACAACGATTTCCTGCGCTATCTTTCCACGCCGCCGGTTCCGGCCTCGCCATAGGCCGGAACGCGGCGTCGCTGGTTGCGCGTTGGCGCAAGCCGGACCATATCCAGTTCCGCCTCGTGGGAATACCGACCATGCCCTTATCGCGCCCCTCAACCCTGCCCTCGACCGTCCTGCTCGCGGTTCTGGCCTTTGCCGCGCCGCACGCGTCGCGGGCGGCGACACCTGCCGTCGCCGCGCCGCCGGCGGCCGCGGCGGCGACCGCGCAGGTGGCGCCGGCCAACCGGCCGCCGGCATACCGCGGCGTCCCCGGACGTGCCGCACGAGGGGCCATCGAGCTTCGCCGACCTGGCGGCCAAGCTGCTGCCCGCCGTGGTGAACGTCGCGTCCTCCTCCACGCATCGAAGCGCGCGCCAATGGCGGGCCGGGCGGCGTGCCGGAAATGCCGCTGTTCCCGCCCGGCTCGCCGTTCGAGCAGTTCTTCAAGGATTTCATGGACCGCAACCACGGCCATGGCGGCGATCAGGGACAGAGCGACTCGCCGCCGCCCGAGCGACGGATGCAGAGCCTCGGCTCGGGCTTCATCATCGACCCCTCCGGGCTGGTCGTGACCAACAACCACGTGATCGACGGCGCCGACGAGATCACCGTGACGCTGCAGGACAACACCGTCGCTGAAGGCAACCGTGGTCGGCCGCGACGAGACCGGCGACATCGCGCTGCTGAAGGTGAAGCCCGACAAGCCGCTGCCCGCGGTGCCGTTCGGCGACAGCGACAAGTCGCGCGTCGGCGACTGGGTGCTGGCGATCGGCAATCCGTTCGGCCTGGGCGGCACCGTCACGGCGGGCATCGTCTCGGCGCGCGGCCGCGACATCCGCCAGGGGCCCTACGACGACTTCATCCAGACCGACGCCGCCATCAACCGGGGCAATTCCGGCGGGCCGCTGTTCAACATGGACGGCCAGGTGATCGGCATCAACACGGCGATCTACTCGCCGTCCGGCGGCTCGATCGGCATCGGCTTCTCGATCCCGTCCAACATGGCCAAGGCCGATGTCGAGCAGCTGCGCGAGTACGGCCACCCCCGGCGCGGCTGGCTCGGCGTGCGCATCCAGCAGGTGACGCCGGACATCGCCGAGAGCCTCGGCCTGCATGAGCCATCCGGTGCCATGGTCGCCGGCGTGAACAGCGGCGGTCCGGCCGATCTGGCGAAGATCCGCAACGGCGACATCATCCTGAAGTTCAACAATCAGGACGTGAAGGAGATGCGCGCGCTGCCGCGCATCGTCGCCGAACTCGGCGGTGGGCGACGAAGGTGCCGGTCGTGCTGTGGCGCGACGGCAAGGAAGTGACGGTCCAGGCGACGCTGGCCGAGAAGCCTGACGACGGGCAGCAGGTCGCGTCGGCCACGCCGTCGGCCAAGCCCGAAGCCGCCCAAGCCGACCGAGATCGCCGGCCTGGGCCTGAAGCTGGCGCCGATCGCCCAGGACATGAAGGACAAGTACCAGCTCGAGCCCCGACCAGAAGGGCGTCGTCATCACCGACGTCACGCCCAACAGCCCGGCTGCCGAGCGCGGCCTGAAGCCCGGCGACGTGATCGTCGAGGTGCAGCAGGAGCCGGTGGCCAACGCCGGCCGATGTGCAGAGCCGCGTGGACATCGTGCGCAAGCAGAACCGCAAGTCCGTGCTGATGCTGATCCAGAGCCAGGACGGGCTGCGCTGGGTGCCGCTGTCGCTCGATGCCGACAAAGACAAGCAGCCGGGCTGAGGGGGCGAGCGATGGCCGAGACCGCGGTCGATCCGCCGGACGAGACGCCGCCGGCCGATCTCGGCCATGCCGGGGCGGTGGTGGACAAGGCGATCGAATACATGACCAGCCAGAACATCGGCTCGCTGGCGATCGCCTCGGCACTCCTGGGTGGCGCCTTGGGCCTGCTTGCGCGCAGCGTGAGCGACGAGGCGATCGTGCAGATCCTGGGCAATGCGCTGAACAGCGTCCGGGCCGGGGAATTGCGTCGGATGTCGGCCCATCGGCCGGACGCCTGACCCGGTTGCATCCTGGCACCGTTGCCCGGTGCCCGGCTTGACGGGGCCGGGCCGGTTGGCCATAACCCGCGCCTTCCGCTGACGTCGCTGCGGCGCATCGGCAATCGCCGCCGCAAATCGTGTATCGAGGATGCTTTCCAATGTCCCGCCGCTGCGAGATTTCCGGCAAGGGCGTGCTGACCGGCAACAATGTCAGCCACGCCAACAACAAGACCCGCCGGCGCTTCCTGCCCAACCTGCAGGAGACCACGCTGCTGTCCGATGTGCTGGGCCTGCCGGTCCGCCTTCGCCTGAGCACCCGTGCCATCCGCACGGTGGAGCACAATGGCGGGCTCGACGCCTTCCTGCTCGGCACCCCCGATCGCGATCTGGCGCCGCCGGCCCGCATCCTCAAGCGGCGCATCGTTCGCGCCCGGGCCAAGAAGACCGCGGCCGCCGCCTGAGCCTGGGCCCGTCCGCGGGCACTTAATGCAAACTTAGGGCTTGTCGCGCCAGTCTCGTTGCATGAGACAGATGGTGCTCTCGTATCCTGCCGTGGCCGCCTGGGCGGCCATGACCGCGGTACTGCTTGGTCTGGTGGCCGTTTTGACCGTCCGGCTGACGGCGCAGCGCCGTCGGCTGTCGGCCGCCGTATCGCAGCGCGATGCCGCTGCGGCCGCCGCCGCGGCGAGCGAGCGGTTGCTGCGGCTGGCAACCAACGACTTCCGCGAGCCCGCGCTTGCGCTGATGGGCCACGCCGAGCAGCTGCGTCGGGGCTGTCCCGATCCGGTCCGGCACGGGCTGGCGATCGGTGCCCTGGTGGAACAGTTGCTCGGTCTGGCCGATACCTTGCAGGACCACGCCCTGCCGGGATCGCACGCCCCGACGCTGCGCAAGGAACCCCTCAATCTGGGTGAGATGCTGGCCGACGCGATTTCGGCGGTGAACAACGCGCTGGAGCCGGGACGCCGGCATTGGCGTGTGGCACCGGACCTCGACGGGCGCCAGTTGGTGGCCGACCGCCGCGCGATGAACCAGATCCTGCTTCGGGTGCTGACCAGCGCGGCGAGGCTGTCGCGGCACGATGACTGGATCGATGTCTCCTGCATCGCCGCGCCGACGGGACTGACGCTCATCATCGCCGATGAGGGCAATGGACTGATTGGCCTCGACCCGCCCGGAGCGACCGGGCTGCCCGACAACCGCGGCCTCGGCCTCGGGCTGGCGCTGGCGCGCACGCTGATGGCCGCCCATGGCGGCACGCTGGTGGTCGAATTCGGCCGCCCGTGTGGGCGCCCGGGTGACGCTGCATTTTCCCGCCGAGAGGGCGGTGACGACCGATCTCCTGGCCGCCTGACCGGGGTCATGGCGGTCGTGCGGGCGGGTGCCTTGCCCCCTCGTGCGGCTTCCGCTACACCCCCGCGCTCGGTTGCGCCCGTAGCTCAATTGGATAGAGCACCAGACTACGAATCTGGGGGTTGGAAGTTCGAGTTTTTCCGGGCGCGCCAGTCTTCATACCGCTTGCGGCTTCCCACCGGCGCGGTGCCGCTCCAGCAGGGCGGCGCCCTTGGCCGTCACGACGACGAGCGCGGGTCCATCCGGTGGCCGGTGATGGCCGATCAGGCCCGCATCGAGAGCATCTTCCCACACCGTCAGCCTGGGACAGGACGTCCGCCACGCGTCCATGACATCGGCGTAGCGCCGCGGCGCCGCCGCGAGCCAGCCCAGGAAGTCTATCGTCAGCGGCGTCAGCACATCGGCCATCCCGTCCTCCCATGACCAGCGCTGCTCCAAACTGCGCAAGACCGCCAGGCAACAGCCGGTGTCGCTGCGCACACTCTGTCGTCAATGCGAAGCCGGATCGGTTGCACAGCCAAGCTTAGCGGCATGGTCGCCGACCAGCTACCGATTGGCGAAATGGCTGACGTTGGTTCGCGTCGAAAATAATCGTCAGAGTCACGCGATTTTTTATTTCGCCGTAGCGGCCAAGCGGCGATCCTGCTTAAAATTTGTTAACTCCCAATCGAGAATGGAACACTGATGAACCGGGTAGCCCCTGCACTCGCCCTGCTTTTCGGTCTGGCAGCGTGCTCGACCGATCCCAGCCTCGGCGGCGGCAGCGGCAACGTCGCCAGCGGATCGGCTGCCGGAACGACCACGACAGGCGCCAACAGTCAGCTTGAGCACTGCGCTGCCCCGATGGGCACACTGGGGATCAACGAGGACGAGCAAGCGCCCTGGTATGCCTATCTATCGCGCTACCAATTGCCGTCCACCGTGCCGCTGCTCCGTCTCATCGTGCAGCAATCGAACTGCTTCGTCGTCGTCGATCGCGGTCGCGGCATGAACAGCATGATGGCGGAGCGTGGGCTCGCGCAGTCCGGAGAGTTGCGTTCTGGCAGCAACATGGGCAAGGGCCAGATCGCCGCCGCGGACTACACCATGGTCCCATCGATCAATTTCAGTCAGAGCGGCACGAGCGGGTTCGGCGCGGCACTCGGCTTCGTTCCCTATGTCGGGGGCGCGCTCGGCGCCGCCGCAGCCGGCACCAAGTCGAACGAGGCATCGACCACGCTGCTGCTCATCGACAATCGGTCCAGTGTGCAGATCTCCGCATCGGAAGGCTCGGCGAAGAACTGGGATATCGCCGGCCTGGGCGGTGCCTTCGGCTACGCTGCTGGCGGCGGGATCGGCGGCTATTCGAACACGCCCGAGGGCAAGATCGTCACTGCCGCATTCATGGATTCGTACAATCAGATGGTGCGCAGTCTGCGCAATTACCGCGCGCAGACTGTCAACGGCGGCCTCGGCACCGGTGGCACGCTCGGCGTGCAGGGCGGCAGCACGCCAGCCTCCAAGAACTACTGACGCGGCCCCGCCCGAAGCCGACCGCGCTCGGAACACGGCTCAACGCTCAGGCGTTGCGCCGGTTCGGCAGCGTTTCCGGATTGACCACGAAACCCGGGTCGAGCGTGCCGTCGATCCGGTCGAGGATGTTGCGGGCGGCGCGCACCGACATCTTCTCGAAGCACTCGATGGGTGCCGCTGCATTGTGCGGGCTGAGCACGACGTTCTTCATCCCCAGCAGCGGATTGGCCATATCCGGCGGCTCGCGGACCAGCACGTCGAGCCCGGCCGCCTCCAGCCGGCCGGTCCGCAGCGCGTCGATCAGCGCGGGCTCGTCCACCAGCGCGCCGCGCGCTGCGTTGATCAGCCAGGCGGTCGGCTTCATCAGCGACAGCATCTCGGCGTTGATCATCCGCCGCGTCGTCTCGTTGGCCGGGCAGTGCAGCGTCAGGACATCCACTTCGGGCAGGGCGGCGGCGAGGTCGGGGGCCGGGATATAGCCGTCGGCGGCGATGCGCGGGGTGGGGAAGGCGGGGTCGTTCACCATCACCCGCATGCCGAACGCGGCGCATAGCCGCGCCACGCGGGTGCCGATGCGGCCATAGCCCACCACCAGCACGGTCCGGCCGGCAAGCTCCCCCATCGGGCGCCCCTCGCGGCTCATCCAGGTGCCGGCGCGCACGCCGGCGTCGTTCTCGATGGTCCGCCGCGCCACCGCCAGCAGCAGCATCAGCGTGTGCTCGGCCACCGCGAGATCGTTGGCGCCGTTGGTCACGCCGACGGCGATGCCGCGCCGGGTGCAGGCCGGCACGTCCACGAGGTCGTAGCCCACCCCGAACCGCGCGACGATCGACAGCCGCTCGGCCCGCGCCAGCAAGGCCTCGTCGACCGGCTCCAGCCCGATCACCACTGCGGTCGCGGTGCCGATCGCGGCCTGCAATTCGGCCGGCGAAGGCGTGGGCATATGCCGCACCGTGATGTCCTCGCGGGCCTGGAGCAGGGCGAGGCCGCTCGGGTGCAGCTGCCAGCAGGTGATGACGGTATGCATGCCGGTGTCTTCTCCAGGTTCCGTGCCGAGGGCCGATGGCCGATTCTCGGCTGGCCTCCGGCTTTCGGCAAGCCGATCCGCGCGGCCGGTGCGAGGCGCTGGGGGGCGGGTTGCAACGCCCCCTTGAGATCGCACCTTCATAGGGATCACATTCAATCGCGATGTTTCCCTGAACTGTAACCGTGAGATCGACCTGCCGGATCCGCCCGCCCACCCGCAAGCCGCCCCGCTGCTGTCGCCTGCCCCTTCGCCTGCCATTCCGCCGGGTGCGCGGCTGCGCATCGTCGGCGACGTGCATGGCGACGCGACCGCTTTCGCCTATGCGGCGGCGACCGACCGCTTCGTGATCCAGCTGGGCGACCTGGTGGATTACGGCCCCGACAGCGCGCGGGCGCTGCGCATCATGTTCGACCTGATCGATGCCGGGCGCGGCCTTTTCCTGCTCGGCAATCACGACCTGAAGCTGGCGCGCTCTCTGGCCGGGCGCCATGTCCGCCACGACCCCGAGCTCGAGCGGACCCTTGCCCAGCTCGATCCGGAATTGCGTGAACGCATCCAGGAAGAGGCCGCCCACGCGCCGGCCTGGCTGCAGCGCGGCAACGTGCTGTTCGTCCATGGCGGCTTTCATTCGCAGATGCTGGAGCAGCCGGCCCCGGTGATCGGTCCCGAGCGGGTCGAGGGTGCGGTTGCCCGTGCGCTGTATGGTCAGCCCACTGGCCGCACCCAGCCCGACGGCTATCCCGAGCGGAGCCTGCGCTGGGTGGACCGGATCCCGGCCGGGATCACCGTCTATTGCGGCCATGACCGGCGCAGCCGCGACGGACGGCCCTATGTCCGGCGCGGCGATGCCGGTGGCCGGGCGGTGTTCCTCGACACCGGCGCGGGCAAGGGCGGGCATCTGTCGTGGATCGACCTCGACTGACCGGATCGGGGCGAGCGCGGCTGCGCGCAATTTTCTTCCGCGGGACACGCAGGTTTGCCACGATGGTCGGATGACCGACCCCATCACCGTCGCCGTCCTGCAGAACCGCCTGAACGCCATCGCCGAGGAAATGGGCGAGGCGATGCTGCGCACCGCCTACTCGCAGATCCTCAACTCCTCGCGCGACTTCTCGATCGCGCTGATCGATGCGCAGTGCCGGCTGGTGGCGCAGGCCGACCACATCCCGTGCATGTCGGTGCGATGCCGTGGGCGGCCAAGGCGCTGGTGGAGGCGTTCCCGCAACCCGGCGCCGGGCGAGGTCTATCTGCTGAACGACCCCTATCGCGGCGGTCAGCACCTGCCCGACCTGACCGCCTTCGTTCCGGTGTTCGCCCGGCGGGACGTTGATGTTCTGGTCGGTCGTGCGCGCGCATCACTCCGACATCGGCGGCGCGACCCACGGCGCCTACAACCCCGCCGCGACCGAGATCTGGCACGAGGGGCTGCGCCTGCCGCCGATCCGGCTGACCGAGAACGGCGTGCTGCGCGAGGACCTGCTGGAGATGCTGGCGCTGAACGTGCGCCACCCGCGCGACTTCCGCGGCGACCTTGCGGCGCAGATCGGTGCGGCGCGGCTCGGCGAGCAGCGCCTGACTGTCGGTCATCGCCGAGTTCGGGCGACGGCCACGCTGGCCGCCTCGGTCGAGGCGATGCTGGACGCCGCGGAACGCCACGCGCGCAGCATCGTCGCCGGCTGGCGGGACGGGGTCTATGACGGCGCAGCGGTGACTGGACGACGACGGGTTCGGCGCCACCGACATCGCGATCCGCGCCCGCGTCACCAAGCTGGGCAGCGGACGTCACCGTGGACCTCACCGGCTCCGATCCGCAGGTGACCGGGTTCGTCAACTCCTCGCACGCCAACATGCAGTCGGCGGTGGCGATGGCGTTTGCCTTCCTGCTCGACCCCGACATTGCGCGGAACGCCGGCGCGTTCCGCCCGCTGCACGTCATCGCCCGGCAGGGCACGATCGTCTGGGCGCATCGAGGGTGCGCCGGTGACGATGTGCACCAGCCATTGCTCCAACGAAATCATCGAGGCGATCATCGTCGCGCTGGCGCAGGCCTGTCCGGAGCGGGCGATGGGCGGCTGGGGGCGGCGCCTGCGCATCGCCATCGACGGCACCGACCCGCGCAGCGGCCGGCGCTTCATCTGGCACATGTTCCAGGCCCGTCCCGGCGGCGGCGGTTCGGTCGCCGGCGACGGCTATTCGACGATCGGCGAGTGGCACTCGGTCGGCGGCATCAAGTTCGGCAGCATCGAGGTGGCGGAGGCGCGCTTTCCGCTGGTGTTCGAGACGCATGAGTTCCGCGCCGGCTCGGGCGGCGAGGGCATGTACCGCGGCGGCCATGGCGGTGCCATGCGCCTGCGGGTGGAAACCGGCGGCGCGGCGCGCGCCAACACCGCGGGCGACGGTGTCAGGCACGGCGCACGCGGAATGCTGGGCGGGAAGGACGGCGCGCCGCACGACTACACGCTGCTCGCGCCCGGCGCGCCGCCGCGCAAGCTCGCCAGCAAGGAGGTCGGGGTCCCGGTGCCGGCGGGCAGCGTGCTTCACGTCCTGTCGGGCGGCGGCGGCGGATACGGCGATCCGGCGGCGCGCGATCCGGCGGCGCACGATCTGGACGGCGCGGAAGGCCGGTCGCGTGACCCGCTTCACCGTCGGGATCGACGTCGGGGGCACGTTCACCGACATCGTAGTGGCCGGTGCGGACGGTGCGGTCGTCATCGCCAAGGCGCCGACCACGCCGGCCGACCAGTCGGACGGTGTGTTGCAGGGCATCGCGCTGCGCCGCCGACCGGCTCGGGCGGGACGTCCATGGGCTGCTGGCGGAGACCGACCGGATCGTCCACGGCACCACCGTCGCCACCAATGCCCTGCTGGAAGGCAAGACGGCCCCGATGGGCATGCTGACCACGGCGGGGCATCGCGATGTCATCGAGATGCGGGAGGGCCTGAAGCCGGATCGCTACAATCTGCGCATGACCCCGCCGCGCGCCTTTGGTGCCGCGCCGGTTGCGGCTCGGCGTGCGGGAGCGCGTGCGCGCGGACGGCTCGGTCGAGATCCCGCTCGACCCCGCGTCGCTCGAGACCGCGCTGGACGCGCTGGTGGCGGCAGGGGTGCACGCCGTAGCCGTCTGCTTCCTGCACGCCTGGCGCAATCCGGCACACGAGCGCCAGGCCGCCGAGGCGGTCCAGGCACGGCTGCCCGATGCCTTCGTCACCACATCGGCCGAGGTACTGCCGCAGATCAAGGAGTTCGAGCGTTTCTCGACGACGGTCGCCAATGCCGCGGTCGGTCCCGTCATCGGTGCCTATCTGCGGCGGTTGCAGACCCGGCTGGGGGATGCCGGGTATGCCGGGCCGCTTCTGGTGATGCTTTCGCATGGCGGCGTCGCCTCGGCCGCCGAAGCCGCACGGCTGGCGGCGGGCACTGCCTTGTCCGGTCCGGCAGGCGGCGTGGCCGCGGCGGTCGCGCTGTCGGAAGCGGGCGTGGCGCGCGACGTCATCACCTTCGACATGGGCGGCACCAGCACCGATATCGCGCTGGTGCAGGATGGCGCACCCACGCTGTCGCCCGGCCGGTCCGTGGCCGATGTGCGCATCGCCCTGCCGGGGCTGGATATCGTGACCCTGGGGGCCGGCGGCGGGTCGATCGCCAGCCTGGATCGCTCCGGCCTGCTGCGCGTCGGGCCCGAGAGCGCCGGCGCGCAGCCCGGTCCGGCGTGCTACGGCCAGGGCGGCACGGCCGCGACCGTGACCGACGCTAACTTGGTGCTTGGCTACCTCGATCCCGGCGGCCTGCTGGGCGGCGCGAAGGCGCTGGACCGGCAGGCGGCCGCTGCCGCAATCGGTCGGCTGGCGGCGCAACTCCAGCTGACCGAGGAACAGGCCGCGGCCGGCATCCTGCGCATCGTCAACGCGCGGATGGCGGACGGCGTGCGGGTCGCGACCGTGCGGCGGGGGGTCGATCCGCGCCGCTTCGCGCTGCTCGCTTTCGGCGGCGCTGCCGGACTGCATATCGCGGCCATCGCCGCCGAACTCGGCATTTCGCGCGTGGTGGTGCCCCGTGCGGCGTCGGTCCTGTCGGCCTGGGGAATGCTCAATACCGATCTGCGCGTCGAATTGATGCGGAGCATGCCCCAGGGAGGCCGCCAGGGTGGGGGGATCGATCGCGATGCCCTCGATGAAACCTACGCGGCGATGGAAACGGAGGGGCGCGGCGAGGCTCGGAGGGTTCGCGGGCGAGGTCGCGGTGCGTCGCGCCGCCGACATGCGCTACGGCGAGCAGGTGTTCGAGATCAACGTGCCGCTGGACCACGTCGATTGGTCGGACCCGAGCGTCGGGGCTGCCATCGAAGCCGCGTTCCACGCCCGTCATCGCGGGCTCTACACCTATGCGCTCGAGGACCAGGAGGTGGTTCTGGTGAACGCCCGCCTGTCGGTGATCGGCAGGCTGTCGCCGACCGGGCAGGATGCGGCGCCCGAGACCGCGCATCCGCCGCCGCCCGGCCGGCGCCGCATCTGGCTGGATGGGTGGATCGACGCCCCCGTCCATGGCTTCGCGGATCTGGCGGACGGCCAGGTGATCGAGGGGCCGGCGCTGATCGGCGCCGAGACGACGACGGTCCTGCTGCGCACCGGGGATCGCGCCCGGTTCGATGCGCGCGGCTGGCTCGATATGGAAATCGGGTCCGGTGGTGTCTGATACCCAACGGCGTTGATGGTCGCGCTCAGCCCGTCATCCTCGGACAATGCCGAGGATCCACGGCCGCCCGGGCATCCGCCGGCTACTCGACCGTGACGGACTTGGCGAGGTTGCGCGGCTGGTCGACGTCCGTGCCTTTCAGCACGGCGACATGATACGCCAGCAGCTGCACCGGCATCGCATACAGGATCGGCGCGACGAACGGATCGACGGCGGGCAGGATTACCGTCTCTACGGCGATATGCGCGAGCTTCGCCGCCCCGGCGGCGTCGCTGAACACGATCACCTGGCCGCCCCGCGCCGCGGCCTCCTGCAGGTTCGAGGCGGTCTTTTCGAACAGCGGGCCCGAGGGCGCGATGGCGATAACCGGCACGGCAGGGTCGATCAACGCGATCGGACCGTGCTTCATCTCGCCGGCGGCATAGCCCTCGGCGTGGATGTAGCTGATCTCCTTGAGCTTCAGCGCGCCTTCCATGGCGATCGGGAAGCAGTTGCCGCGGCCCAGGAACAGCACGTCGCGGGCCTGCGCGACGCGGGCGGCGATGCGCTGGATCGGTCCATCGTTCTCCAGCAGCTCGGCGCAGCGGCTGGGTACTTCCAGCAGGGCGTCGGTCAGCGCGGCTTCGGCCGCCGCGTCGATCGCGCCGCGCGCCCGCGCCGCCGCCAGTGCGAGGCACGCCAGCACCGAGAGCTGCGCGGTGAAGGCCTTGGTGCTGGCGACGCCGATCTCCGGTCCCGCCACCGTCTCCAGCACCGCGTCGGATTCCCGGGCCATGCTGCTTTCGGGGACGTTGACGATCGACAGCATGTGCTGGCCCTGCTGCTGCATGTAGCGCAGCGCCGCCATGGTGTCGGCGGTCTCGCCGGACTGGCTGACCAGCAAGCCGAGGCCCCCCGGCGCCATCGGCGGATTGCGGTAGCGGAACTCGCTCGCCACATCGCCGTCGGTCGGCATCCGGGCGACTGCCTCGAACCACCAGCGCCCGACCATACCGGCATAGAACGCCGAGCCGCAGGCGCTGATGGTGATGCGCGGCAGGGCGGCGAAGTCGAACGGCAGGGACGGCAGCACCACCGCGCGGGTGGATGGGTTGACCATCCGGTGCAGCGTATCGCCGATCACCGCGGGGTGCTCGTGCAGCTCCTTCTCCATGAAGTGCCGATAGTTGCCCTTGCCGATCGCGGCCCCGGTCAGGCGGGTCTGCTTCACCTCGCGCTTCACCGGGGCGCCGTCGGCATCGAAGAAGCGCGCGCCCTTGCGGTCGACCACGGTCCAGTCGCCATCGCGCAGATACGCGATGCGGCGGGTCAGCGGCGCGAGCGCCAGGGCGTCGGAGCCGACGAACATCTCGTCCTCGCCGAAGCCGACCGCCAGCGGCGCGCCATGCTGCGCGCCGACGATCAGATCGGGATGGCCGGCGAAGATCATCGCCAGCGCATACGCGCCCTCCAGCCGGCGAAACGCCGCGCCGGCGGCATCGACCGGCGCCATGCCGCGCTGCAGGTTCAGATCGACCAACTGCGCCACCGTCTCGGTATCGGTCTCGGTGCTGAATTCCTGGCCCTCGGCCTCAAGCTCGGCGCGCAGCTCTGCATGGTTCTCGATGATGCCGTTATGCACGATGGAGACCCGCGCGGTGCCGTGCGGATGGGCGTTGCCCTCGGTCGGCGCGCCGTGCGTCGCCCAGCGCGTATGGCCGATGCCGATGGTGCCGGACAGCGGGGCACGATCGAGCACGGCCGCGAGGTTCGCCAGCTTGCCCTCGGCGCGGCGGCGCTCGATGGCCAGACCGGACAGGGTGGCGATGCCCGCGCTGTCGTAGCCGCGATATTCCAGCCGGCGCAGCGCGTCCAGCAGCAGCGGTGCGGCGTCGCGGCTGCCGATGACGCCCATGATGCCGCACATCAGCCCTGCCTCGCTTTGGTCGAACGGGCCGCGCGAAATGCAGCGGCCGCATTTGGCTTGTCCGTCTGCCGGCCGCGCGCCACCGCGAGCGCATCGGGTGCGACATCGGCGGTGATGACGCTGCCCGCCGCCACCAAGGCGCCGTCGCCGATCGTCACCGGGGCGACGAGCGCGCTGTTCGAGCCGATGAAGACACCCTCGCCGATCGCCGTCCGGTGTTTCGCAAATCCGTCGTAGTTGCAGGTGATCGTGCCGGCGCCGATGTTCGTGCCGGCCCCGACCGTTGCGTCGCCGAGATAGGTCAGGTGGTTGGCCTTCACGCCTTCGCCGAGCACGGCGGCCTTCAGCTCCACGAAGTTGCCGATATGGGCGCCGCGGCGCAGCACGGTGCCGGGGCGCAGACGGGCGAACGGTCCGACGACGCAATCCCGCCCGATGGTGCAGCCCTCAAGGTGACTGAAGGCACGGATCTCCACGTTGTCGCCGACGCTCACGCCCGGTCCGAACACCACGTTCGGGCCGATGGTCACATCCTGCCCCAGCACGGTGTCGGCGCACAGGAATACCGATGCCGGGTCGGTCAGGGTGGCCCCGCCGTCCATCGCGGCGGTGCGCAGCCGGCGCTGGACCGTCGCCTCCGCCTCCGCCAGTTCGGCGCGGGTGTTGATGCCGCGCAGCTCCTCGAACGGTGCCTCCACGGCGATCACGCGGCGGTCGTCCGCGCGTGCCAGGGCCACCAGGTCGGTCAGGTAGTATTCTCCGCCGGCGTTGTCGGCACGCACGCGGCGCAGCCAGCGCGCCATGTCGGCCGCCGCCCCGCACAATGCGCCGGCATTGCACAGGCCTTCGGCGCGTTCCTCGGCGGTTGCGTCCTTCCATTCGACGATCCGCTCCACCGCGCCATCGCGGGCGATCACCCGGCCATACCGGGCGGGGTCGGCGGGCCGCATCGCCAGCAGCGCCAGACCCGCACGCCGCTGCGCGCGCTGTTCCAGCAAGGCGCGGAGCGTCGCCGGTTCGATCAGCGGATTGTCGGCATACAGGACCGCCACGTCGCCATCGCCGAACCATTCCGCCGCCTGCAGCGCGGCGTGCGCGGTGCCGAGGCGTTCGGCCTGCACGACGCAGCGGTGCGGTGCGGCTTCCTTGGCCAGTTCCTCCATCCCGGGGCCGATGACGATGACGCAGTGGTCGAACACCGTCTCGCAACTGGCGAGCAGGTGGCGCAACATGCTGCGCCCGGCGATCCGGTGCAGCGCCTTGGGCCGGATCGAGCGCATCCTGGTGCCCATTCCGGCAGCCAGGATTACCGCGGTGGCGTGCATGCGTGTCCCTGTGAACCCGTTGTTCAAGGGGGTAGCGGCGCACCGCGCAGCGTGTCAAAGCCTGCCTGCATCCTGCTGGTTCAATTCCCGTTTCGGAGTGCAACACCCTGAGCCCGACGCTGCTTCTGGACCTCGACGGCACGCTCGTGGACTCGGTCCCCGACATCGCGGCGGCGTTGAACCGAACGCTGGCGGCACGCGGTTTGGCACCCTTCACCGAGCGGGAGACGGCGGCGATGGTCGGGGATGGCTCGGACCGGCTTCTCGCCCGGGCCTTCGCCGCCCGCGGGGCCACCCCCGACGCGCGCGCCCTGCCCGACCTGGTGGATGACTATGCGGCGAACGCCACCGTTGCCACGCGGCTGTTCCCCGGCGTTACCGCCGCCCTCGGTGCCTTGCGGCGGGACGGCTGGGTGCTTGCCGTCTGCACCAACAAGCTGACCGCGCCGGCCAGTGCGGTGCTGGGCGCGCTTGGCGTGCTGCCGCTGCTGGGCGCGGTGTGCGGCGCCGACGCCGTTCCGGCCCGCAAGCCGGACCCTGCCCACCTTGTGGCGACCCTCGCTGCGGTCGGCGGGGCGGTGGACCGCGCCGTGATGCTGGGCGACCACGCCAACGACATCCGGGCGGGACGCGCGGCCGGGATGCCGGCGATCTTCGCCGGCTGGGGCTATGGCACGCCGGCGATGGCCGAGGGCGCCGCGGCGGTTGCCGCGCGGATCGAGGATGTACCCCGCTCGCCGCCCGGTTGCTCGGGCTCGGCGGTTGACACTCTCGGAAGGCGCCGCCTATCAACCGCGCCTCGGGATGGGTGCGTAGCTCAGCGGTAGAGCATCGCCTTCACACGGCGGGGGTCACAGGTTCAATCCCTGTCGCACCCACCATCCTTGCCCGGCTGGGCCCTGGCAGGTCTCGGGCCTGACAGGCGAACGACCGATGGCTAGACTTCGCCGAAATCGGCGGGGGCGGCCTGTGCAGCAGATCATGATCGGCGACGTGTCCATCACCAGCATCATCGAGCGGGATGGACCCTGGCGGACGCCGGAGGCGATGTTTCCGGCCTATGATCCGGCGGTCGGGCGGGCGCATCTGGCGTCGCTGGACCCGGTGGTGTTCGATCCGGCCAGCGGGAAGATGGTCATCACCTACCAGACCTTCGTGGTGCGCACGCCGAAACACACCATCCTGGTGGACACCTGCACCGGCGAGGACAAGGGCTTCCCGGCGCCGATGGATTTTCGCAAGCAGCCCTGGCTGGACGGCTTCAAAGCCGCCGGGCTGAGCTTCGAGGCCATCGACTATGTATTCTGCACCCATCTGCACATCGATCATTGTGGCTGGAACACGCGGCTGGTGAACGGGCGGTGGGTGCCGACCTTCCCGCACGCCAAATACGTTTTCCACAAGCGCGAATATGCCGCCTGGGAGGCCGCGACCGCGGCCGGCGCCAACCCGCCGGGGGAGGTGTGGCGGATGAACTGCCTGCCGGTGGTGGAAGCCGGTCAGGCGCTGCTGGTGGACGATGATTTCAGCCTGGACGATACCGTGTGGCTGACCCCCACGCCGGGCCACTCACCCTGCCATTGCTGCGTCAACATCAGGTCGGGGGACCGGCGCGCGGTGGTGACCGGCGACCTGATGCATCACGCGCTGCAGGTGCGCGAGCCCGGCTGGTACACCATCTTCGACTGGGACAAGGACGAAGCGGTGCGCTCGCGCCGCAGCTTCTTCGCCTCGGTCGCCGATACCGACACACTGCTGCTGCCGATCCACTTCCCCGGTCCCACCGCCGGCCTGATCGGCGCCGATGCCGGCGGGCGCTTCACCTGGCGGTTCCGGGGGGCCTGACCGGCCGGCGCCGGCCTGGCGCATGGCAGGGCTGACGGCCGGGCATCGTCGCGGGCTGGCCGTGCGGCTTTCCGGGCCCGAATCGGTCCCGCTGTTTGCTTGACTTGCCGGGACCCCGGCCCTAGGTTCCGCGCCCTCGGCCGACCCCGAAGGTGTTTCGGGCCGTTGCCGTTCGCAGCACCTTCCGCTCGCGGTGCCGCCGCCGGATATCGTCCGGCGGCCCAGGCCGCAGGCAGGTAGCAACCCGCAGGCTGGGGAAACCCACGTCGTGCGGGTTTTGCTGTGGACAGACGGTTCCGGACGCCGGCGAGGCAGGCGGACGGACGCAGGATTGGGAAAAAGAGGCGCCATGCCGACGATCAACCAGCTCATCGCCAAGGGGCGCGAGCCGCAGAAAAGCCGCAACACGGTGCCGGCCCTGCAGGGCTGCCCGCAGAAGCGCGGCGTCTGCACGCGCGTCTATACGACGACGCCGAAGAAGCCGAACTCGGCGCTGCGCAAGGTCGCCAAGGTGCGCCTGACCAACGGCTACGAGGTGGTCAGCTACATCCCGGGCGAGGGCCACAACCTGCAGGAGCACTCGCGTGGTGCTGATCCGCGGCGGTCGCGTGAAGGACCTGCCGGGCGTGCGCTACCACATCCTGCGCGGCGTGCTCGACACCCAGGGCATCGCCAAGCGTCGCCAGCGCCGGTCGCTGTACGGCGCCAAGCGGCCGAAGTAAGGGGAGGCGAGCCGCATGAGCCGCCGCCGCCGCGCCGTCAAGCGCGAGATCCTGCCGGACGCGAAGTTCGGCGACGTCGTCATCACGCGCTTCATGAATGCGCTGATGTACGACGGCAAGAAGTCCGTCGCCGAGGGCATCGTCTATGGTGCGCTCGACGTGCTGAAGAAGCGCGGCGGCCAGCAGGCCGACCCGGTGCGCATGTTCCACGAGGCGCTGGACAACGTGAAGCCGGCCGTCGAGGTGCGCTCGCGCCGCGTCGGCGGCGCCACCTACCAGGTGCCGGTGGAAGTGCGCACCGAGCGCCGCCAGGCGCTGGCGATCCGCTGGCTCATCGATGCCGCGCGCAAGCGCGGCGAGCACACGATGGAAGACCGGCTGTCGAACGAGCTGCTCGACGCGGTGAACAACCGCGGCTCGGCGGTGAAGAAGCGTGAAGACACCCACCGGATGGCGGAGGCGAACAAGGCCTTCAGCCATTACCGCTGGTAGCGACTTTCGGACCACCCCCACCGGACCCGGAACGGTCCTTCGGAGAAGACGACGATGGCGAAGGCGAAATTCGAGCGGAACAAGCCGCACTGCAACATCGGCACGATCGGCCATGTGGACCATGGCAAGACGTCGCTGACGGCCGCGATCACCAAGATCCTGGCGAAGACCGGCGGTGCGACGTTCACGGCCTACGACCAGATCGACAAGGCGCCGGAAGAGCGCGCCCGCGGCATCACGATCTCGACCGCGCACGTCGAGTACGAGACGAAGAACCGCCACTACGCGCACGTCGATTGCCCCGGCCACGCCGACTACGTGAAGAACATGATCACCGGCGCGGCGCAGATGGACGGCGCGATCCTGGTGGTCTCCGCCGCCGACGGCCCGATGCCGCAGACCCGCGAGCACATCCTGCTCGCCCGCCAGGTCGGCGTGCCGGCGCTGGTGGTGTTCATGAACAAGGTGGACATGGTCGACGATCCCGAGCTGCTCGAGCTGGTCGAGATGGAGGTGCGCGAGCTGCTGTCGTCCTACCAGTTCCCCGGCGACGACATCCCGATCATCAAGGGCTCGGCGCTGTGCGCGCTGGAAGACACGCAAGCCGGAGCTCGGCGAGCAGGCGATCCTGGAGCTGATGGAGGCGGTCGACGCCTACATCCCGCAGCCGGAGCGCGCCGATGGACCGGCCGTTCCTGATGCCGATCGAGGACGTGTTCTCGATCTCCGGCCGCGGCACCGTGGTGACCGGCCGCGTCGAGCGCGGCATCGTCAAGGTCGGGCGACGAAGTCGAGATCGTCGGCATCCGCGACGACCGCGAAGACCGATCGTCACCGGCGTCGAGATGTTCCGCAAGCTGCTCGATCAGGGCGAGGCGGGCGACAACATCGGCGCGCTGCTGCGCGGCACCAAGCGTGAGGACGTCGAGCGCGGCCAGGTGCTGGCCAAGCCCGGCTCGATCACGCCGCACACCAAGTTCAAGGCCGAGGCCTACATCCTGACGAAGGAAGAGGGCGGCCGCCACACGCCGTTCTTCACCAACTACCGGCCGCAGTTCTACTTCCGCACCACCGACGTGACCGGCGTGGTGCAGCTGCCGGAAGGCACCGAGATGGTGATGCCGGGCGACAACGTGTCGATGGACGTCGAGCTGATCGCGCCGATCGCCATGGATGAGGGCCTGCGCTTCGCCATCCGCGAGGGTGGCCGCACCGTCGGCGCCGGCGTCGTCGCCAAGATCACGGCCTGAGAGACGGCAACCAGCGTCCCGCAATCCCGCGGGGCGCTGCAGCCGGCGTGCAGAACGGAATAGCGCAGTCATGGACAACCAGAACATCCGCATCCGCCTCAAGGCGTACGATCACCGCGTGCTGGACAACAGCACGAAGGAGATCGTGAACACGGCCAAGCGCACGGGTGCGCGGGTCCGCGGACCGATCCCGCTGCCGACGCATATCGAGCGGTTCACCGTGAACCGCTCGCCGCACGTCGACAAGAAGAGCCGCGAGCAGTTCGAGATCCGCACGCATCGCCGGCTGCTCGACATCGTCGAGCCGACGCCGCAGACCGTGGACGCGCTGATGAAGCTCGACCTCGCCGCCGGCGTCGACGTCGAGATCAAGCTGTAAGCGGGCTCGGTGTTATGGCACGATGCGCACCGGATTGCTGGCCAAGAAGCTGGGCATGACCCGGATTGTTCAAGGACGACGGCACGCATGTGCCGGTCACCGTGCTGCATCTCGATGAGGTGCAGGTGGTGGCCGCGCGCACCGCAGGAGAAGGACGGCTACACCGCCGTGCAGCTCGGCTGGGGCACGGCCAAGGTGAAGAACGTCACCAAGCCGAACAAGGGCCATTTCGCCAAGGCGAAGGTCGAGCCGAAGCAGAAGCTGGTGGAGTTCCGCGTCGGCGCCGGACGCGCTGCTGGAGCCGGGCGCCACGCTGTCGGCGGCGCATTTCGTGGTCGGCCAGAAGGTCGATGTCTGCGGCACGACGCAAGGGCAAGGGCTTCGCCGGCGCGATGAAGCGCTGGAACTTCTCCGGCCTGGAGGCGAGCCACGGCGTGTCGATCAGCCATCGCAGCCACGGCTCGACCGGCAACCGCCAGGATCCCGGGCAAGACCTTCAAGAACAAGAAAATGGCCGGCCATCTCGGCGTCGAGCGGGTCACCACGCTGAACCTGGAGGTGGCGGCGGTCGATGCCGAGAAGGGCCTGCTGATGATCAAGGGCGCGGTGCCCGGCGCGAAGGGCGGCTATGTGCTGGTGCGCGACGCGGTCAAGCGCGCGCGCCCGGCCGATGCGCCGTATCCGGCCGCGCTGCTCGAAGCGCCGGCAGGCGCTGAGGGAAACGACGATGCAGATCGACGATCACCACGCTCGACAACGGCAGCGCCGGCACGCTCGAGCTGCCGGACGAGATCTTCGGCGACCAGCCGCGCGCCGGACATCATGGCGCGCGTGGTGCACTGGCAGCTGGCCAAGCGCCGCGCCGGCACGCACAAGACCAAGGGCATGGGCGAGGTCTCAGGGCACCACGAAGAAGCCGTACAAGCAGAAGGGCACCGGCAACGCCCGCCAGGGCAGCCTGCGCGCGCCGCAGTTCCGCACCGGCGGCGTGGTGCACGGCCCGGTGGTGCGCGACCACGGCTACGACCTGCCGAAGAAGGTGCGCCGGCTCGGGCTGATCTCGGCGCTGTCGCAGAAGCAGGCCGAGGGCAAGCTGGTGGTGCTGGACGCTGCGACCGGCGTCGGCCAAGACCAAGGAGCTGGCGGAGAAGCTGAAGGCGCTGGGCTGGCGCTCGGCGCTGATCGTCGATGCACGCGGTGGACGCGGGTTTCCTGCGCGCCAGCCGCAACATTCCAGGCCTCGACGTGCTGCCGACGCGTCGGCGCCAATGTCTACGACATCCTGAACCACGACGTGCTGGCGATCACCACCGCCGGGGTCGAGGGACTGAAGGCGCGCCTGAGCAGAGCGCGGCTGCGGCCGAGCGAACGCCGGCTGACGAGGTGAGCGGCATGAGCGGCACCGCTGCCGCGATGCCGCGCAAGAAGCAGCTGTCGCGCGAGGCGATGTACCAGATCATCCGCAGCCCGCTGATCACCGAGAAGGCGACCGATGCTGTCCGAGCACGGCCAGGTCGTGTTCCGCGTGGCGATCGACGCCACCAAGCCGGAGATCAAGGCGGCGGTCGAGGGCCTGTTCGGCGTGAAGGTGCTCGGCGTGAACACGCTGGTGCAGAAGGGCAAGACCAAGCGGTTCAAGGGCCGCCCGGGCGTGCGTTCGGATGTGAAGAAGGCGTTCGTGCACGCTGGCCGCGGGCCAGTCGATCGACTTCACCACCGGGCTCGCGTGAGCGGCGGGGAACGACAGCGATGGCACTGAAGAATTTCAATCCGGTCACCGCCAGCCTGCGCGGCACGGTGCTGATCGACCGCAGCGAGCTGTGGAAGGGCAAGCCGGTCAAGGGGCTGACCGAGGGCAAGTCACATGCCACCGGCGGGCGCAACAACCACGGCCGCATCACCAGCCGGTTCCGCGGCGGCGGGCACAAGCAGTCGTATCGCATCGGTCGATTTCAAGCGCCGCAAGTTCGACGTGCCGGCGACGGTCGAGCGGCTGGAATACGACCCGAACCGCACCGCGTTCATCGCGCTGATCAAGTACCAGGACGGCGAGCTGGCCTACATCCTGGCGCCGCAGCGCCTGCGCGTGGGCGACACCGTGGTCGCCGGCGCAGCGCGCCGACATCAAGCCGGGCAACGCGATGCCGCTGGCGGCGATCCCGGTCGGCACGATCATCCACAACATCGAGATGAAGCCGGGCGCCGGCGGCAAGATCGCGCGCGCGGCCGGGCACCTATGCGCAGCTGGTCGGCAAGGATGCCGGCTACGCGCAGATCAAGCTGATGTCGGGCGAGCTGCGCCTGGTGCGCGCCGAGTGCATGGCGACGATCGGCGCGGTGTCGAACCCCGACAACATGAACCAGCAGATCGGCAAGGCCGGCCGCAGCCGCTGGCTGGGCCGCCGGCCGCACAACCGCGGCGTGGTGATGAACCCGGTCGACCATCCGCACGGCGGCGGCGAGGGCCGCACCTCGGGCGGCCGGCATCCGGTCACGCCGTGGGGCAAGCCGACCAAGGGCTACAAGACGCGCGTGCAACAAGCGCACGGACAGCCTGATCATCCGCCGCCGCAACAAGGGCAAGGGCTGAGCCGATGGCACGTTCCGTCTGGAAGGGCCCGTTCGTCGACGGGTACCTGCTGAACAAGGCCGAAGCCTCGCGCGCCTCGGGCCGCAACGAGATCATCAAGATCTGGTCGCGCCGCTCGACGATCCTGCCGCAGTTCGTCGGCCTGACCTTCGGCGTCTACAACGGCCACAAGTTCCTGCCGGTGCAGGTGACCGAGAACATGGTCGGCCACAAGTTCGGCGAATTCTCGCCGACGCGCACCTTCACCGGCCACTCCGCCGACAAGAAGGCGAAGCGGGGCTGAGATGAGCAAGCCGAAACATCCCCGCCTGCTGGCCGAGACCGAAGCGCAGGCGATCGTGCAGCAACCTGCGCGTCAGCCCGCGCAAGCTGAACCTGGTGGCCGGGCTGATCCGCAACCAGCCGGCCAGCCAGGCGGTCGCGACGCTGACCTTCAGCAAGCGGCGCATCGCCCAGGAGGTGAGAAGGCGCTGGAGAGCGCGATCGCCAACGCCGAGAACAACCATCAGCTCGATGTCGACCGGCTGGTGGTGACGCGCGCCGAGGTCGGCCGCTCGGTGGTGATGCGGCGCTTCCACGCGCGTGGCCGCGGCCGTTCGGCGCGGGTCGAGAAGTGGTTCAGCCATCTGAAGATCGTCGTCGCCGAGCGCGAGCAGACGCGTCCGGGCAGGAGGCCGCATAGCCGATGGGTCACAAGGTCAATCCGATCGGGCTGCGGCTCGGCATCAACCGCACCTGGGACAGCCGCTGGTTCGCCGGCGCGCGACTATGCCAAGCTGCTGCACGAGGACCTGAAGCTGCGCACGCCATCTGCGCAACAAGCTGCACGGCGCCGGCGTCTCGCGCGTGGTGATCGAGCGTCCGGCGAAGAAGCCGCGCGTGACGATCTATGCGGCGCGGCCCGGGCGTGGTGATCGGCAAGAAGGGCCAGGACATCGAGGTGCTGCGCAAGGATCTCGCGCAAGATGGCCAAGGCCGAGGTGGCGCTGAACATCGTCGAGATCCGCAAGCCGGAGATCGACGCGCACGCTGGTCGCCGAGAACATCGCCCAGCAGCTCGAGCGCCGCGTGGCGTTCCGCCGCGCGATGAAGCGCGCGGTGCAGTCGGCGATGCGGCTCGGCGCGCAGGGCATCCGGATCAACTGCGGCGGCCGTCTGGGCGGCGCGGAGATCGCGCGCGTGGAGTGGTATCGCGAGGGCCGGGTGCCGCTGCACACGCTGCGCGCGGACATCGATTACGGCGTGGCGACGGCGAAGACGACCTACGGCACCTGCGGCGTGAAGGTCTGGATCTTCAAGGGCGAGATCCTGGCGCACGACCCGATGGCGCAGGACCGCCGCGCCGCCGAGCAGGCGCCGCAGCGCTAAGGAACCAGGACGATGCTGTCACCGAAGCGCACCAAATACCGCAAGGCGCACAAGGGCCGCATCCACGGCAACGCCAAGGGCGGCACGGCGCTGAACTTCGGCACCTACGGCCTGAAGGCGCTGGAGCCGGAGCGGGTGACCGCGCGCCAGATCGAGGCGGCGCGGCGTGCGATCACGCGCGCGATGAAGCGCGCCGGCCGCGTCTGGATCCGCATCTTCCCGGACGTGCCGGTGTCGACCAAGCCGGCCGAGGTGCGCATGGGCTCCGGCAAGGGCAGCCCGGAATTCTGGGTGTGCCGCGTGAAGCCGGGCCGCATCATGTTCGAGATCGACGGCGTGCCGCCGAGACTGGCGCGCGAGGCGCTGACGCTGGGCGCGGCGAAGCTGCCGATCAAGACCAAGTTCGTCGCCCGGATCGGAGACGCCTGAGATGGCCAAGCGCACAGCAAGCCGGCCGACGTGCGCGCCAAGACGCCGGACGAGCTGGCGACGATGCTGCTCGATCTGCGCAAGGAGCAGTTCAACCTGCGCTTCCAGCGCGCCGACCGGCCAGACCGAGGGCGCGGCCGCATGCGCGCAGGTGCGCCGCGAGATCGCGCGGGTGAAAACCATCCTGGCGGAGAAGAAATCGCTCCGCCGCAACGGCCTGAGAGGAGAGGCGCGATGCCGAGGCGCGTCCTGACCGGACGGGTGACCAGCGACAAGATGGACAAGACCGTCACGGTGCTTGTCGATCGTCGCGTCATGCATCCGCTGTACAAGAAGTTCATCCGCCGCTCGAAGAAATATGCGGCGCATGACGAGGCGAACGTGTGCAAGATCGGCGATCTGGTGCGCATCGAGGAATGCCGCGCCGATCAGCAAGCGCAAGACCTGGATGGTGATCGAGCGCAACGGCAGCCGCGATGTTCGACGACGCGCCCGACGCGCCCGCGGCGGCCGAGCCCGAACCGGCGCAGGCCTGAGGAGCGCGCGATGATCTCAGGTCGAAACCAATCTCGACGTCGCCGACAATTCCGGCGCGCGGCGCGTGCAGTGCATCAAGGTGCTGGGCGGCTCGAAGCGCAAGACCGCCTCGGTCGGCGACGTGATCGTCGTGTCGGTGAAGGAAGCGATTCCGCGCGGCAAGGTGAAGAAGGGCGACGTGCACCAGGCGGTGATCGTGCGCACCGCCTTTCCGGTGCGCCGCGCCGACGGCAGCGCGATCCGCTTCGACCGCAACGCCGCGGTGCTGATCAACAAGCAGCAGGAGCCGATCGGCACCCGCATCTTCGGCCCGGTGGTGCGCGAGCTGCGCGCGCAAGCAAGTTCATGAAGATCATTTCGCTCGCGCCGGAGGTGCTGTGATGGCCGCGCGCATTCGCAAGGGCGACACGGTCGTGGTGATCACCGGCGCCGACAAGGGCAAGCGCGGCGAAGTGCTGCGGGTGCTGCCGAAGGACGAGCCGCGCGGTGGTGCAGGGCGTGAACATCGCCAAGCGGCACACCAAGCCGCGCGGCATGGGCGCAGCCCGGCGGCATCGTCGAGCGGGAGGCGACCGATCCACCTGTCGAACCTGATGCTGATCGATCCGAAGAGCGAGAAGCCGACGAAGGTCGGGTTCCGGGTGCTGGAGGACGGCCGCAAGGTGCGCGTCGCCAAGGCCACCGGCGAGGTGATCGAGGGCTGAGGAGAGCGATGAGCAAGAGAACGCGGCCGAGCGCATCGAGGCGGACCGACAAGCGCGCGGACGGGCCGACGCAACCGAGAGCGGCGCGTGGCGAGGTGGCCGCGCATCGCGAGACATGCCGCGCATGCTGAAGCGCTACCTGAGAGTGCGCGCCAGCGCTGCAGACGGAGTTCGGCTACACGAACCCGATGCAGGTGCCGAAGCTGGAGAAGATCGTCATCAACATGGGCGTGGGCGAGGCCGCCGGCGACCAGAAGAAGCTCGACGCCGCGGTGGCCGAGCTGACGCTGATCGCCGGCCAGAAGCCGGTGAAGACGGTGGCGAAGAAGGCGATCGCCGGCTTCAAGATCCGCAAGGGTCTGCCGATCGGCTGCAAGGTCACGCTGCGCAAGGCGCGGATGTACGAGTTCCTCGACCGGCTGGTCACCATCGCGCTGCCGCGCGTGCGCGACTTCCGCGGCATCCAGCGGCAAGGGCTTCGACGGGCGCGGCAACTTCGCCATGGGGCTGAAGGAGCAGATCATCTTCCCGGAGATCAACTACGACAAGGTGGACGCGATCCGCGGCATGGACATCGTGTTCGTCACCACGGCGAAGACCGATGCGGAAGCGAAGGCGCTGCTGAAGGCGCTTCGATCTGCCGTTCGCCAACTGAACGACGCCGAATTCGCGCAAGCACGGATTATTGGAAAACCCTCGGCTCAGGCCGACAGGTTCCGGAGGGTGAAGACAGGATGGCCAAGACGTCTCAGGTCAACCGCAACGCGCAAGCGCGAACGCATGGCCGAAGCGCGACAAGGCCAAGCGCGCGCGCGCTGAAGGCGATCGTGATGGACCGCACGCTGCCGGTGGAGGACCGCTTCGACGCGACGCTGAAGCTGGCGCAGCTGCCGCGCAACGGCGCGCGCGGTGCGCGTGCGGCTGCGCTGCGAGCTGACCGGCCGTTCGCGCGGCAACTACCGCAAGTTCAAGCTGTGCCGCATCGCGCTGCGCGATCTGGCCAGCTCGGGGCAGATCCCCGGCATGGTCAAGGCGAGCTGGTAAGGGAGCGGCACGACGATGTCGATGTCCGATCCCCTGGGCGATATGCTCACCCGCATCCGCAATGCGCAGCGCGCGCGCCACACCACCTGCGTGGCGCCGGCCTCCAAGCTGCGCGCCAACGTGCTCGACGTGCTGAAGCGCGAGGGCTATCATCCGCGGCTTCACGCGCCGAGGAGCTGCGCCCCGGCGTCGCGCAGCTGCGCATCGAGCTGAAGTACAACGAGGGCGAGCCGGTGATCAAGGAGATCACCCGCGTCTCCAAGCCGGGCCGGCGCGTCTATTCGAAGATCAAGGAGCTGCCGCGCGTCTATGCCGGCCTCGGCGTCTCCATCCTGTCCACGCCGCGCGGCGTGATGAGCGATGCCGAGGCTCGCGCCGCCAATGTCGGCGGCGAAGTCCTCTGCCGCGTGTTCTGAGGGAGGCTGCGATGTCACGCGTAGGCAAATATCCGGTCGAGATCCCGGCCGGCGTGCAGGTGGCGATCGCCGGCGGCATCGCTGACCGCCAAGGGCAAGCTCGGCGAGCTGAAGCTCGACGCTGACCGACCATGTCGAGGCCACGGTCGAGGACGGCAAGGTCGCCGTGGCGCCGCGCGGCAACGACGCGCAGGCGCGCATGATGTGGGGCACCACGCGCGGCGCTGGTCGCCAACATGGTGAAGGGCGTTTCCACCGGCTACGCCAAGTCGATGGAGATCACCGGCACCGGCTACCGCGCCGCGGTGCAGGGCGCCGAACCTGGTGATCAACCTCGGCTTCTCGCACGACGTGGTCTATCCGGTGCCGCAGGGCATCAAGATCACCTGCGAGCGGCCGACCGCGATCAAGGTCGAAGGCGTCGACAAGCGCCTGGTCGGCCAGGTCGCCGCCGAAATCCGCGCGTTCCGGCCGCCCGAGCCCTACAAGGGCAAGGGCGTGCGCTACGACACCGAGACGATCCGGCGCAAGGAAGGCAAGAAGAAGTAACATGAGCGCGAACCAGGATCTGCAGGACGCGCCGGCGCGAGCGCCTGCGCTTCCAGCTTGCGCCAGAAGGCCGGCGGGCGGCCGCGGCTGTCGGTGTTCCGCTCGGGCAAGCACATCTATGCCCAGGTGATCGACGACGCGCCGGCCGCACGCTGGCGGCGGCATCGTCGCTCGACAAGGCGCTGCGCGAGGACGCTGCAGCACCGGCGCCGACAAGGCGGCCGCCGCCGCGGTCGGCAAGCTGGTGGCCGAGCGCGCGCTCGCCGCCGGCGTCACCGAGGTGGTGTTCGACCGCGGCTCCTATCTGTATCACGGCCGCGTCAAGGCGCTGGCCGAGGCCGCCCGCGAAGGCGGGCTGGCGTTCTGAGGAAAACGACACATGGCACGTGAACCGAGGGAAGGCGGCCGGGGCGCGACGGGAGCGCGAGCGCGACCGCGATGGCGGCGACGACCTCATCGACAAGCTGGTCACCATCAACCGCGTGGCCAAGGTGGTGAAGGGCGGCCGCCGCTTCGCCTTCGCCGCCCTGGTGGTGGTGGGCGACCAGAAGGGCCGCGTCGGCTACGGCGCCGGCAAGGCGCGCGAGGTGCCGGAGGCGATCCGCAAGGCGACCGAGCGCGCCAAGCGCGGCATGATCCGCGTGCCGATGAAGGAAGGCCGCACGCTGCATCACGACGTGCATCGGCCATTTCGGCGCCGGGCACGTGGTGCTGCGCTCGGCGCCGCGCCGGCACCGGCATCATCGCCGGCGGCCCGATGCGCGCGGTGTTCGAGACGCTGGGCATCGGCGACGTGGTGGCGAAGAGCCTCGGCAGCCGCAACCCGCACAACATGGTCAAGGCGACGTTCGCCGCGCTGCAGCGCTGCGCCAGCCCGCGCTCGGTGGCGACGCGCCGCGGCAAGAAGGTGGCCGATCTGCTCGGCAAGCGCGACGCGCCGGCCGGCGCAGGAGGCACGGCCGATGCCTGAGTACGAAGAAGACCGTGCGCGTCACCCAGATCGCCTCCGGTCTCGGCCGCAAGCCCGGGCAGCAGGCGACGCTGATCGGCCTCGGCCTGAACAAGATGCGCAGCACGCGCGAGCTCGAGGACACGCCGTCGGTGCGCGGCATGATCCGCAAGGTTGCCCACCTGGTGAAGGTGGAGGAGCAGTGCCTGAGCATGAACCTCAACGATCTGCGCGACAATCCGGGCGCGCGCCTGAAGTCCAAGCGGCTGGGCCGCGGCATCGGCTCCGGCAAGGGCAAGACGTCCGGCAAGGGCGTGAAGGGCCAGAAGGCGCGCGAAGGCGTGGCGCTGAACGGCTTCGAGGGCGGCCAGCTGCCGATCTATCGGCGGCTGCCGAAGCGCGGCTTCGTGAACATCTTCCGCAAGGTCTATGCGCCGGTGAACCTGGCGCGCTGGAAGCCGCGATCGCGGCTGGCCGGCTCGATGCCGGGCAGCCGATCACCGAGGAGACGCTTGCGCGCGGCCGGCCTGGTCCGTGGCGGCAAGGTTGCGGGCGTGCGGCTGCTGGCCAACGGCGAGATCGCCCGCGCCATTACCATCACGGTGTCGGGTGCCTCGGCCGCCGCGATCGCGGCGGTCGCGAAGGCTGGCGGCAAGCGTGACCGTCACCGTCGCCAAGCCGGACAAGGCCGAAGCCGCGGCCTCCGAGCGCGATGCCGCTGCCTTGCGGCACGAGGCAAGGGCCGACGGCACACTCTATCGAGCTTGTACGGCGCCCTGGGAGGATCTCTAGGCGCCGTGCGTCTTCGACGGGGACAAACCGATGGCCTCGGCCGCCGAGCAGCTTGCAGCGAACCTCAATCTCGGCGTCCTGTCCAAGGCGACCGAGCTCAAGAAGCGCATCTGGTTCACCCTCGGCGCGCTGATCGTCTATCCGGCTCGGCACCTACATCCCGGTGCCCGGCGTCGACGCCGCGGTGATGGCCGAGATGCTGACGCAGCACGGCGGCGGCATCCTCGGCATGTTCGACATGTTCACGCGGCGGCGCGCTGCGGCGCATGACCGTGTTCGCGCTGAACATCATGCCCTACATCAGCGCCAGCATCATCGTGCAGCTGATGACCGCCGCCATCCCCTCGCTCGAGGCGCTGAAGAAGGAGGGCGAGAGCGGGCGCAAGAAGATGAACCAGTACACCCGCTACCTGACCGTGTTCATCGCGATGTTCCAGTCCTACGGCATCGCCGTGGGGCTGGAGAGCATGCACGGCAGCGTCGGCCCGGCGGTGATCAATCCCGGCATGTTCTTCCGCTTCTCCTGCGTCATCACGCTGGTCGGCGGCACGATGTTCCTGATGTGGCTGGGCGAGCAGATCACCGCGCGCGGCGTGGGCAACGGCACCAGCCTGATCATCTTCGCCGGCATCGTCGCCAACCTGCCGCACGGCGCTGGCCACGCTGCTGGAACTGGGCCGCACCGGCGCGCTGTCGCCGTTCTTCATCCTGGGCTTCATGGTCATCGCCGTCGCGGTGATCGCCTTCATCGTCTTCATGGAGCGGGCGCAGCGGCGCATCGTCGTGCAATACCCGAAGCGCCAGGTCGGCACCCGCATGTTCGGCGGCGACTCGACCCACATGCCGCTGAAGATCAACACCTCGGGCGTCATTCCGCCGATCTTCGCCAGCTCGATCCTGCTGATCCCGGCCACCATCGCGGGTTTCTCGCAGGGCGGGGCCAGGCTGGCTCTCGACGATCGCCAACAAGCTCGGCGCACGGCCAGCCGCTCTACATGGCGCTGTATGCCGGCGATGATCATCTTCTTCTCGTATTTCTACACCGCGGTGGTGTTCAACCCGCAGGAGACGGCGGACAACCTGAAGAAATACGGCGGCTTCATCCCGGGCATCCGCCCCGGCAGCGCGACCGCCGACTATTTCGACTACGTGCTGACCCGGCTGACCACGATCGGCGCGCTCTACCTCGTCGTGGTCTGCCTGCTGCCGGAGGTCCTGATCAGCAACTACGGGCTGCCATTCTATTTCGGCGGCACGAGCCTCATGATCATCGTTTCGGTCACCATGGACACTGTCACCCAAATCCAGTCGCACTTGCTGGCGCACCAGTATGAGGGTCTGATCCGCAAGGCACGGGTGAGGGGACGAAGGTGAAGCTGATACTGCTGGGCCCGCCGGGCGCAGGAAAGGGCACGCAGGCCAAGCGTCTGGAGCAGCGCTACGGCATCGCGCAGATCTCCACCGGCGACATGCTGCGCGCCGAGGTCAGCGGCGGGGACCCCGATCGGGCGCGAAGCCAAGGCGGTGATGGAAGCGGGCGCAGCTGGTGTCCGACGACATCATCGTGCGCATGCTCGCCAGCCGGATCGACAAGCCGGACTGCGCGCACGGCTTCATCCTGGACGGGTTCCCGCGCACCGTGCCGCAGGCCGAGGCGCTGGACCGCATGCTGGCCGAGAAGGACCTGGAGCTCGACGCGGTGATCGAGCTGGAGGTGGACGACGCCGCGCTGGTCGACCGGATCGCCGGGCGCTTCACCTGTGCCAAATGCGGCGCCGGCTACCACGACACGTTCAAGCAGCCGACGGTCGCCGGCATCTGCGATGTCTGCGGCGGCCACGAGTTCACCCGCCGGGCCGACGACAACCGCGAGACGGTCGGCGCGCGGCTGGACGCCTATCACACCCAGACCGCGCCCTTCCTGCCGCTACTACCGGGAGCAGGGGCGCCTGCACGCGGTGGATGGCATGGCCGATATCGACGAGGTCACGCGCCAGATCACCGCGGTGCTGCCGGGCTGCAATCCAGCCGCCTGATCACGCAGATTTGATCAAGTGCCGTTGACTCGTCGAGGGCCGCCAGTATAGTCCGCGCCTCCGGCGGGCCCCACCTGGGGGTCCTGCCGCATGCCCGATTGGGCACGATCAGGTGGCGAGCATGGCAGGGCTGTCGGGGTGCTTCGGCGCCCTGTCGGTCGTTTCGGGCCCTTTGGGGCGAATAGGAGAGTCAGGCGTGGCGCGTATTGCCGGCGTAAATATCCCGACCAACAAGCGGGTCACGATCAGCCTTCGCTACATCTACGGCATCGGGCCGACCAAGGCGCAGGAGATCTGCACCAAGCTGTCGATCCCGGCCGAGCGGCGCGTCAACCAGCTCTCCGACGAGGAGGTCCTGCAAGATCCGCGAGATGGTCGATCGCGAATATCGGGTCGAGGGCGATCTGCGCCGCGAAGTGGCCATGAACATCAAGCGGCTGATGGATCTCGGCTGCTACCGCGGCCTGCGCCATCGCCGCGGCCTGCCGGTGCATGGCCAGCGCACGCATACGAACGCGCGCACGCGCAAGGGCAAGGCGGTGCCGATCGCCGGCAAGAAGAAAGTCACGAAGTAGGCGTCGGCTGGACGCCTTCGCCGTCTCGGCCGTCACCACGCTGCCCAGGCCCGCCGCCACGTCGCGCGGGCCGCATGAACAGGATCACAGATCATGGCGAAACCCGCCGCTGCCTCGCGCACCCGCAAGAAGGAGCGCAAGAACATCACCTCCGGCGTCGCTCACGTCGCGGCCACCTTCAACAACACGATGATCACCATCACCGACGCGCAGGGCAACGCGATCGCCTGGTCGTCGGCCGGCAGCCAGGGCTTCAAGGGCAGCCGCAAATCCACCCCCTACGCCGCGCAGGTTGCGGCCGAGGATGCCGGCAAGAAGGCGCGCGAGCACGGCATGGAGATGCTGGAGATCGAGGTGAGCGGCCCGGGCTCGGGGCGCGAGAGCGCGCTGCGCGCGTTGCAGGCGGTCGGGTTTTCGATCACCGCCATCCGCGACATGACCCCGATCCCGCATAACGGCTGCCGGCCGCGCAAGCGCCGCCGCGTCTGATCGTCCGGGGCGCGCCAGCGCGCGCCGAACGGCGTCTGCCAACGGCCCCGAACCCGGCCCGGCAGCGAACCGATGGATGAAACGGGTCCGCCCCTTGCGGGAGATGCACTATGAGACAGAGCGCCGTGATGCAGAGGAACTGGCAGTCGCTCATCAAGCCGGAAAAGCTGGAAGTCGAGCCGGGTGCCGACCCGTCGCGCATCGCCACGGTGATCGCCGAGCCGCTGGAGCGCGGCTTCGGCATGACGCTGGGCAATGCGATCCGGCGCATCCTGCTGTCGTCGCTTGCAGGGTGCCGCGGTGACGGCGGTGCAGATCGACGGCGTGCTGCATGAATTCAGCAGCATCCCCGGCGTGCGCGAAGACGTCACGGACATCGTGCTGAACATCAAGCAGCTCGCGCTCGGATGCATGGCGAGGGCCCCAAGCGGATGACCCTGACCGCGACCGGCCCCGGCGAGGTGCGCGCCGGCCAGATCCAGGCGGGCCACGACATCGACATCATGAATCCCGAGCTGGTGATCTGCACGCTGGATGACGGCGTCAAGCTGGGCATGGAACTGACGGTCAACCTGGGCAAAGGCTACGAGCCGGCGAGCATCAACCGGCCCGAGGATGCGCCGATCGGCCTGATCCCGGTCGACAGCATCTACTCGCCGGTCCGCCGGGTGTCCTACAAGGTCGAGCCGACCCGCGTGGGTCAGCGCACCGACTACGACAAGCTGCTGCTTTCGGTTGAAACCAACGGCACGGTGAGCCCGGAGGATTCGGTGGCGCTGGCCGCGCGCATCCTGCAGGACCAGTTGCAGCTGTTCATCAACTTCGACGAGCCGCAGCAGATCCGTGCCGAGGAGCCGCAGGACGATCTGCCGTTCAACCGCAACCTTCTGCGCAAGGTCGACGAGCTCGAGCTGTCGGTGCGCAGTGCCAACTGCCTGAAGAACGACAACATCGTCTATATCGGCGACCTGGTGCAGAAGTCCGAGCAGGAGATGCTGCGCACGCCGAACTTCGGCCGCAAGTCGCTGAACGAGATCAAGGAGGTGCTGACCTCCATGGGTCTCTCGCTCGGCATGACGGTGGCGGGCTGGCCGCCGGAGAATATCGAGGACCTCGCCAAGCGGCTCGAAGAGCCGTTCTGAGCCGGGACTGAAGGGAAAGTACCATGCGTCACGGGGTAGCCGGGCGGAAGCTCAACGTCACGTCCACGCATCGCCTTGCGATGTTCCGCAACATGGCGGTGGCTTTGCTCAAGCATGAGCAGATCACCACCACGCTGCCCAAGGCGAAGGAACTTCGCCCGGTGGCCGAGAGGCTCATCACCCTGGGCAAGCGCGGCGGCCTGCATGCGCGACGGCAGGCCTATGCGCAGCTGCGGGACGACGCGATCGTCGCCAAGCTGTTCGGGCCGCTGGCGGATCGGTACAAGGTTCGCGCCGGCGGGTATACCCGCGTGCTGAAGGCCGGCATCCGCTATGGCGACGCGGCCAGCATGGCGATGATCGAGCTGGTGGATCGCGACCCGGCGGCCAAGGGCCTGGACAGCGGACCCAAGCAGGTCGTCGAGGCGGACGCCGACGCCGAGTAATGTGATGGCGGCAGCGTCCTGCCGCGCCTGCTTGTTCCGGATGGTCGGGATGGCGCCGGCCGTCGATGGCGGGTTCGTGGCCGCATAAATCGCGGCCCGCGCGCGACCTTGCGCCGTGGACCCACTATATTCACGACGTGTCCCGAATTCCCGCCCAGGCGCGGCCCGACGACCTGTTCGCCGGCGCCCCCGAAACCGACGCCACGCCCGCCGGCGCACGCCCGCTCGCGGACCGGCTGCGGCCGCGTGCGCTGGGCGACGTGGTGGGCCAGGACCATCTGCTTGGGCCGGAGGGCACGCTGACGCGGATGCTGGCGCGCGGCTCGCTGGCGTCGCTGATCCTGTGGGGACCGCCGGGGGTCGGAAAGACCACCATCGCGCGGCTGCTGGCGGCCGATGCCGATCTGGCGTTCGTGCAGTTGTCGGCGGTGTTCTCGGGCGTGGCCGACCTCAAGCGCACCTTCGAGGAGGCCGCCCGGCGGCGGCGGACGGGGCAGGGCACGCTGCTGTTCGTCGACGAAATCCACCGCTTCAACCGCGCCCAGCAGGACGGTTTTCTGCCGGTGGTGGAGGATGGCACCGTCGTGCTGGTCGGGGCGACCACCGAGAACCCCTCCTTCGCGCTGAACGGCGCGCTGCTGTCGCGCTGCCAGGTCCTGGTGCTGCGCCGGCTGGACGATGCGGCCCTGGAACTTCTGCTCGAACGCACGGAGGCCGATCTGGCGCGCGCGCTGCCGCTGACGCCGGACGGGCGCGCGGCGCTGCGGGCGATGGCCGACGGCGACGGTCGCTATCTCCTCAACATGGCCGAGCAGCTTGCGGCCCTCGCGGACGACACCGCACCGCTCGACGGTGCCGGGTTGGCGGAACTGCTGGCGCGCCGGGCCGCGCTCTACGACAAGGATCGGGAGGAGCACTACAATCTCATTTCGGCTCTGCACAAGTCGCTGCGCGGCTCCGATCCGGACGCGGCGCTGTATTGGTATGCGCGGATGCTGACCGGCGGCGAGGACCCGCGCTACATCGCGCGCCGCCTGGTGCGCTTCGCCGCCGAGGATATCGGCATGGCCGATCCCCAGGCGCTGCCGCAGACGCTGGCGGCGTGGGAGGCGTATGAGCGGCTCGGCAGTCCGGAAGGCGAGCTGGCGCTGGCGCAGTCCGTCGTCTATCTCGCGACCGCGCCGAAATCGAACGCGCTCTACACCGCGCTGGGTGCGGCGCAGTCCGCCGCCAAGGCGACCGGCAGCCTGATGCCGCCTGCGCATATCCTGAACGCGCCGACCAAGCTGATGAAACAGCTCGGCTACGGCGCGGGCTATGCCTACGACCATGCCGAGGACGAGGCGTTCTCCGGCCAGAACTACTTTCCGGACGGGATGCCGCGGGCCGCCTTCTACAATCCGCGCGATCGCGGGTTCGAGCGGGAGATCGCCAAGCGGATCGCCCATTGGGCCGCATTGCGCAAGGACCGCGGCGCATGAGTGTCGCCATCCGCGCCGTCTCCCAGGACGAGGCCGACATCCGGCTCGATCGCTGGTTCCGCCGTCACTACCCGACCCTGCCCCAGTCGGCGATCCAGAAGCTCTGCCGCACCGGGCAGATCCGCGTGGACGGTCGCCGGGCGGAAGCGGCGACGCGGCTGGCCGCCGGGCAGGCGGTGCGGATCCCGCCGCTGCCCGGCGCCGCGGCACCGGGATTGCCCGTCGCGCCCAGGAATTTCGATCCGGCCGTCCGTCGCGCGCTGGAGGACCAGGTCATTTTCCGCGACGACCACCTGATCGTGCTGAACAAGCCGGCCGGTCTCGCGGTGCAGGGCGGCCCGGGGATCACGCATCACCTGGACGGCATGCTGGATCTGCTGCGCGCGGACGGCGAGCACCGGCCGCGCCTGGTTCATCGCCTCGACCGCGATACCTCGGGAGTCCTGTTGCTCGCCCGCACGCCGGGCACCGCCGCGAAGCTCGCCGCGCTGTTTCGCGGCCGGGAGATCGAGAAGACATACTGGGCCGTGGTCGTCGGGCGCCCGTTGCCGGTCGAGGGCCGCATCGACCTGCCGTTGAAGCGCATCGGCGGGGCGCGCGGCGAGCGCACGGCGCCCGCGGATCGCGGCGACAAGGAAGCAGCGCGGGCGATCACCGACTACCGTACGCTCGATAACGCCGCCCAGAAGCTCACATGGCTGGAACTGCAGCCGCTCACCGGTCGAACGCATCAGCTGCGGGTGCATTGCGTCGCCATGCGCACACCCATCCTGGGTGACGAGAAGTATGCCGAGCCCGATCAGAACGGCGCATTCGGTGCCACGGTGGCGGGGCTGTCGGACGCGCTGCACCTGCATGCCCGCGCGCTGTCGCTGCCCCACCCCGCCGGTGGAACCCTGACGGTGGAGGCCGATCTTCCACCCCATATGCGCGAGACGTTCGCGACCCTGGGCTTCATGGCGCCCCCGGCAGCCGGGCCGCAGCGGCGCTGACCACCCGCACTTCGATCGGAGACGGAGATACGATGGCTGGTAAGCAACGCCGGGGTTTGCGGATCGCCTTGACCGTCGTGGCGGTGGTCATCGTGCTGCCGATTGCCGGCGCGGGCATCTTTGCCGCGACGTTCGACGCCAACCGCCTGAAGCCGAGAATCACCGCTGCCATCGAGCAGGCCACCGGGCGCACCGTCACGATCGACGGACCGATCCATCTTGGTCTTTCGCTGCGGCCCACGCTGGAACTGGCCGACGTGAAACTGGGCAATGCGCCCGGCTTCGCCCCGGCCGACATGGCGACGCTGGACCGCCTCGATCTCACCATCGCATTGCTGCCTCTGCTCGATCACCGCATCGACATCGAGCAACTCGACCTGATGCACCCTGTCATCGCGCTGCAGATCGATGCCAGTGGCCGCCCCAACTGGGACTTCCGGCGTCGGCCGGCCGTCCCGCCGTCGGCGCCGGCCGCATCGTCGTCAAGCGCTCCACGCACCAGCCTGCAGATCCAGGCCCTGCACATGACCGATGGGGTGATCAGTTTCGCCGACGCCCGCACGCACGCATCGGTCCGCCTGAGCGCGGTCGCGCTGACGGCGACCCAGAGCGTGGCCGGCGGCCCCGTTCACCTCGATGCCCAGGGCAGCGACGATACGCTGCCCATTGCGGTCTCCGGCGGTGTCGGCCGGCCGGCCGATCAGTTCATGCCGATCGACCTGACCGTGAAGGCAGCGGACGCCAGCCTGGCCATCAAGGGCACGGCGCCCCGCTTCGACGTGTCCGGCAACATACCCGACCTCGCGACGCTGTCGCCGCTTGCGGGATCGCCGTTGCCGGCGTTCCGTGACGTCACGTTCCAGACCGGCATCGCGGCTCCCCCGGGGGGGACGTTCGCCACCGGCCTCGTGCTCACGGGCCTGCATGTCGCGGCGCCGACCGGCGACATCGCGGGCGACGCGACGATCACCCTGGCGCATCCGGGCGCCATCCGCGCGACGCTGACGGGTCGCAACCTGGAACCGGCGGCTTTGCTTGCCGAGCTGCCTGAACCGGCCCCGCCGGCCGCCACGCCCGCGCCTGCCGCAGCGGCGCCCAAGGGTGCGGCCGCCCCGCCGGTTCCGACCGCGAATCGTCCGGCCCCAGCGGCGGCCCCAGCAGCGGCCCCAGCGGCGGCCCCAGCGGCGCCCCCAGCGGCGGCGCCGCCGGCGGGGGTGATCGCGGATCGGTCCCTGCCGTTCAACCGCATACCGCCGCTCGATGCCGACCTCACGCTCACGCTGCTGGATACCAAGGTCGGCGCGGCGACCATCAAAACCATCACAGGCCATGCCGTGCTGCACGGCGGCCATCTGGTCGTCGATCCGCTGGCGATCGAATCGCCCGGTGGTCCGATCGACGCGACCGCCACCGCGGACGCCTCGGGCGCTTTGGCGTTCACCCTTCGCGCACCCGCGCTGTCGATCCAGCCGCTGCTTGCGGCCTTCGATCAGCCCGACGGCGTGCTCGGGACGATGGAGGTGCGGGCGGATGTGCACTCCGACGGCGCCTCGGCGCACGCCCTGGCCGCCAATCTCGACGGTAGCATCGGCGTTGCGCTGGCCAACGGCGAGATTGACAACCGGCTGCTGGTGGCGCTGCTGTCCCGCATTGCTCCGGAGGCCGGGATGCTCGATGTGGCCGGCAAGTCGCCGCGTTCCGCGCTGCGCTGCGTTGCCGCCAGGGCGGACGTGGCGCATGGGATCGGCAATCTGCGGGCGCTGCTGCTGGATACCGTGCCGCTGCGGTTGACCGGCGGGGGGACGTTCGATCTTGGCAACGAAACCCTTTCGCTCCATCTGCTGCCGCTGGCGCGGATCGGCGGCACGGGATTTTCGGTCCCCGTCGATGTGCGCGGCAGCTTTCGGGCGCCCCGTGCCTCGGTGAACGCCGCGGCGGGCGGCAAGGGGCTGGGTGGCATCATCATCGGTGCCCTGGGCGCCGACCGGCTGATCGCCGGCGCCGGTCAGGCCGATGGCTGTGCAGACCAGCTCAAACTGGCCCGTTTCGGCGATCCCGGCCCGGTGCCGGCGGCGCTGCCGGCCGAGGCGGCGCGCAAGTCCCCGCCGACCAACCTGAACAACCTCCTCAAGCAGTTGCTGCGCTGAACGGGGCGGCGGTGAAACGCTTCTGGACAGATGCGGCAGCGGCGGAGGCCGAAAGCGAAGCGGGAGCCGGGGCAGACAGCAGCGGCGGTCATGTCATCCTGCTCGACGGCAAGCCTTTGCGGCTGCCGGAGCATGGCCCGCTATGCGTGCCCTCGGCGCCACTCGCGCGCGCCATCGCCGAGGAGTGGCGGCAGGCGGGTGGTTCCAAGGGCGGCGACTTCACCCAGGATGACACACCGCTGACGCGGCTGGCAGGGACCGCGCAGACCCGGATCGTGCCCGATCCCGGGCCGACGATCGAGGCGATCGCGCGCTACGGTGAGACCGACCTGCTGTGCTATCGCGCGGCCGGCCCCGCCGCCCTCGTTCATCGACAGGCGCGCGCCTGGCAGCCCTGGCTCGACTGGGCGGCACTGACCTATGACGCCCCACTCAAGGTCACGACGGGCGTCGTTCACGTCGAACAGAGCCGGCAAAGCCTGAGTGCGCTCCGCGCCGCCGTTGCGGCATTCGATCCGTGGGCGCTCGGCGGCCTCGGCATTCTGGTGCCCGAGCTGGGCAGCCTGGTGCTGGGACTTGCCGTGGCCGCGGGCCGGCTCGATCCGGGCCAAGCGTACGAGCTCAGCGCGCTGGACGAGCTGTTCCAGGCCGAGCTGTGGGGCGAGGATGCCGCAGCGGCGCAGCGGCGGGACGCGCTCGCGGCGGACATTGCGATCGCCGCCCGCTTCATCGGCCTGGTGGTCGGGGGCGCGGCGGCGTGAACGCCAAGCGCCTCGTCGTGCGCGGCCTCGTGCAGGGGGTCGGCTATCGGGGCTGGATGGTCGCGCAGGCCCGGAAGCTCGGTCTCGACGGCTGGGTGCGCAACCGCGCGGACGGGGCCGTCGAGGCGCTCATTGCGGGCGATACCGCGGCGGTCGAGGAACTGCTGCGGCTATGCCGCCGCGGGCCGCGGCTGGCGGAGGTCCTCAGCATCGAGGAGGAGATGGCCGAACCGCCGGACAATCCGGGTTTTCGTCAAGCGCCGACGGTCTGATACCGGGCCCGACGCTCGACGCTCGACGCTCGACGCCCGCTGGCCGGCGCCGGACGCCGGACGCCGGCCGGCTCAGAAGACTTCCCGCCACGTCTCGAGCAGGGCTTCATCCGCGTCGGCCAGGGTGGCGTCGATGCCGAGCGCCCGCAGGCTGGTCACGCCATGCTGGCGGATGCCGCATGGAACGATGCCGCCGAAATGCGACAGGTCGGGCGCGACGTTCAGCGCGACGCCGTGCCAGCTGACCCAGCGCGTCACGCGAACGCCGATGGCGCCGATCTTGGCCTCTCCGCCGCCGGCGGGTCGCGCGACCCAGATGCCGACGCGGCCTTCCCGCCGCTCGCCGTTCACGCCGAAGCGCGCCAGCGTCCGGATCAGCCATTCTTCCAGGCCCGCGACGTAGGCGCGCACGTCGCGTGGCGGCACCGTGCCGTGCCGCCGTGTGAGGTCGAGCATGACATAGCCGGTCCGCTGTCCCGGACCGTGATAGGTCCACTGGCCGCCGCGACCCGGCCGCGAAGGTGGGAAAGCGGTTGGGATCGGTCAGTTCCTCGGGCCTGGCCGACGTGCCGGCGGTGTAGAGCGGCGGATGCTCGACCAGCCAGACCCGTTCGCCCGCCGTCCCGGCGCGGATCGCTGCGACGTGGTCCTGCATCGCGGCGAGCGCCGCGGGGTAGGGCGTCAGCCCCTGCGCCGACCACGAATTGCCGGCGGGGCGGCAGCGATTGAAGCAGCGTCCGCCATCGGCTATACCCCGCCGCCTTGCCTGCCCACGTTGCGGTCGTGGCGGAATGGTAGACGCGCAAGCTTGAGGTGCTTGTGGGGGTAACCTCGTGGAAGTTCGAGTCTTCTCGACCGCACCATCTGTCCCGTCCTGCTGATCCTCGGGGTCCGCCCCATCACGGTCAAGGGCACATAGGTCGTAACCGTTGCGGCTGTGCTACCGTCCCGGCGGCGGGCAGCCATGCCCGCGGCCGTTTATCCGCGAACGCCGGCCGGTTGAGAAGGCGGGCGATTTGAGAAGGCGGGCGACGGGGAAAGACGCCTGACCCGGGAATACGGGAATAGAGGACGCCAACTGGATGGACGAGGATATCCGCAAGGCCGCACTCGACTACCACCGGCTGCCGCGGCCCGGGAAACTGTCGGTCGAGCCGACCAAGCGCATGGCGACGCAGCGCGACCTGGCGCTGGCCTACTCGCCGGGCGTCGCCGCCGCGTGCGAGGCGATCAAGGCCGATCCGGACAGCGCGCACGACTACACCGCGCGCGGCAACCTGGTCGCGGTGATCTCCAACGGCACGGCGGTGCTCGGCCTCGGCAATATCGGTCCGCTCGCCGGCAAGCCGGTGATGGAGGGCAAGGCCGTCCTGTTCAAGAAATTCGCCGGGATCGACGTGTTCGACATCGAGGTCGACGCGCAGGATCCGGCGCGGTTCTGCGACGTCGTCGCGGCGCTGGAGCCGACCTTCGGCGCGATCAACCTGGAGGACATCAAGGCGCCGGAATGCTTCGGCATCGAGGCCGAGCTGCGCGAGCCGGATGAAGATCCCGGTCTTCCACGACGACCAGCACGGCACCGCCATCACGGTCGCGGCGGCGGTGCGCAACGGGCTGCTGCTGCAGGGCAAGACGCTGGCGGAGGTGCGCCTGGTCACCTCCGGCGCCGGCGCGGCGGCATTGGCCTGCGTCGATCTGCTGGTGGCGATGGGCCTGCGCGTCGGAGAACGTCACGCTCACCGACATCAAGGGCGTGATCCATGCCGACCGGCCGGGCATGCTGCCCAACATGGCGCGCTACGCCAAGGCGGGGTCCGGGCAGACGCTGCGGGACGCCCTGCCGGGCGCGGATGTGTTCCTGGGCCTGTCCGCGCCGCGCGTGCTGAAGGCCGAATGGCTGCCGCGTGCTCGCCGACAAGCCGCTGATCCTGGCGCTGGCCAACCCCGAGCCCGAGATCCTGCCCGAAGCCGTGCGCGCCGCGCGGCCGGACGCGATCGTGGCGACCGGCCGCAGCGACTATCCGAACCAGGTCAACAACGTCCTGTGCTTCCCCTTCATCTTCCGCGGCGCGCTGGATGCCGGGGCGACGACGATCAACGAGGCGATGAAGATCGCCGCGGTCGAGGCGATCGCGGCACTCGCGCGCGTGGAGGCCAGCGAGGTGGTGGCGGCGGCCTATGGCGGCGCCGCGCCGGTGTTCGGGCCCGAATACATCATCCCCAAGCCGTTCGATCCCCGGCTGATCCTGCACATCGCGCCCGCCGTCGCGCGCGCGGCGATGGCATCCGGCGTCGCGCGCCGGCCGATCGACCGATTTCGCCGCCTACCACCGCCAGCTGGAACGCTTCGTCTTCCGTTCGGGCAAGCTGATGACGCCCGGTGTTCGAGGCGGCGAAGAAGGCGCCCAAGCGCATCGTCTATGGCGAGGGCGAGGACGAGCGCGTGCTGCGCGGCGTGCAGGGCGTGCTGGACGAAGGCATCGGCGCACCCCATCCTGCTCGGCCGGCGCCGGGTGATCGCGGACATGGTGCGCCAGATGGGCCTGCGCATGGACCTCGAGGAAACCGTCCGCGTCATCGACCCGACGGCGGACGACGCGGTGTTCGAGCCATTGCTGGCCGATTATCAGCGCATGGCCGGGCGCCGCGGCATGCCGCCCGAGGCAGCGGCCCGCGCGCTGTTGTCGCCGCGCGGTTCCGTCGCCGCCGCCATGCTGGTGCATGCCGGTATCGCCGATGCCGCGATCTGCGGCGGCACCGGCGACTGGTGGCAGCATGTCAAGCACGTCCTGCCGATCATCCCGCGCCGGCCGGGCGTCGCCAGGGCCTATGCGCTGACCGGCATGATCCTGCCCGCGGGCGTGCTGTTCATCTGCGACACCCACATGGTGGTCGATCCGACCGCCGAGCAGATCACCGAAATGACGCTGCTCGCCGCCGAAACGGTGGCGGATTTCGGCCTGACGCCGAAGGTCGCGCTGCTGTCGCATTCCAATTTCGGCGCCAGCGACAGCGATTCGGCCCGCAAGATGCGACGTGCGCTTGCGCTGATCCGCAAGCGCGCACCGGATCTCGAGGTGGACGGCGAGATGCACGCCGACGCGGCGCTGAGCGAGGTCATCCGCAACCGCACGGTGCCGGACAGCCGGCTGACGGGCACCGCCAATCTGCTGGTCATGCCCTCGATCGATGCGGCCAATATCGCCTCCACCCTGCTCAAGACCGCCGCCGACGCGCTTGCCGGTCGGCCCGATGATGCTGGGCATGTCCAAGCCGGTTCACGTGCTGGTGCCAGCGGTGACCGCGCGCGGCATCGTGAACCTGAGTGCGCTGGCGGTGTTGCAGGCGCAGAATCTGCAAGCCTCGGCCGCTGCCGCGCAAGACCAGGCGGGATCCGGTTGACCGGCGATGCTGTGGTTGATCCTTGGATGTGCCGCGCTGGTGGCCTGCATGGGCGGGCTGCGCGCTTTCGAGCGTGCGCCCGTGGCCGCGATCAAGGCGTTCCTTGCCTGGATCGCGGCATTTGGCGGGTTGGGCCTGGTTGCGATGCTGCTGCTCACAGGCCGCGGGCCGGTGGCACTGAGCGGCCTGGTCATGTTCGGCCCGCTGCTTTGGCAGCGGTGGCGCGCATTGCAGTCCGGCGCGGCGCCGGGACCCCGAACCGAGGCGCGCCAACGGCCGCCATCGGGCGCCATGTCCGTGGACGAGGCCTGGCAGGTTCTCGGCCTGCGGCCCGGTGCGGATGCCGAAGCGGTGCGCGCCGCCCATCGCCGGCTGATGCGGGCCGCGCATCCTGACGGCGGCGGATCCGATTGGCTCGCTGCGCGAATAAACCAGGCGCGGGACTTACTGCTGGACCCGAGACGCCGCGCTTAGAGACGAATTTATCACAGTGTTTAGCATTGGATCGACACTGTTCCCGCGTTACGGTCCGCGCCGGTTTCCGTCTCTCGCTTGGTCCGTTCCCCTTGCCTGAAGGATCGCCATCGTGATTAAGCCGCTACGCAAGGCCGTGCTGCCGGTTGCCGGCCTGGGCACGCGTTTCCTGCCCGCCACCAAGGCCATCGCGAAAGAAATGCTTCCGGTGGTGGACAAGCCGCTGATCCAGTATGCGATCGAGGAAGCGCGCGCGGCCGGCATCGAGCAGTTCTGCATGGTGACGGGGCGCGGCAAGACCGCATTGGTCGAGCATTTCGACATTGCTTTCGAGCTTGAAGATACGCTGCGCGAACGCAACCGGACCGAGGCGCTCGAGGCTCTGCGCAACACCTCCGTCGAGCCGGGCTCGATGACCACGGTGCGCCAGCAGGTGCCGCTCGGGCTGGGTCATGCGATCTGGTGCGCGAGAACCTTCATTGGTGACGATCCTTTTGCGATCCTGCTCCCCGACGACCTGGTGCTGTCTGAGACGCCCTGCCTGAAGCAGCTTGCCGACGCCTACCGGCAGACCGGCGGCAATGTCGTTGCGGTGGCCGAAGTGCCGCGCGAGCAGACCAACCGCTACGGCATCCTGAAGGTCGGACGGGACGATGGACGCCTGGTCGAGGTGAAGGGGCTGGTCGAGAAGCCCGCACCGGCCGACGCGCCGTCCAATCTGTCCATCATCGGCCGCTATGTGCTGATGCCCGAGGTGATCGATCATCTGGCGCGCATGGAGCGGGGTGCCGGCAACGAGGTGCAGCTGACCGATGGCATGGCAAGGCTGATCGGCGTGCAGCCGTTCCACGGCCTGCGCTATGAGGGACGGCGCTTCGACTGCGGCGACAAGATCGGCTTTCTCGAGGCGCAGATTGCATTCGCGCTGAAGCGGCCGGAACTCGCCGCCGCGGTGAAGGCGTTTCTTGGCGACTACGTGACCTGAACGGGAGCCGATCGGCGATGGGGTTTACGCATCACTTCGAGGCGACGGTTCTGCGCGAGTACGACATCCGCGGCATCGTGGGCGCGACCCTGCATGCTGCCGATGCCTTCGCCATCGGCCGTTGCTTCGGCAGCATCGTCCGCCGCGGCGGGGGCCACAGCGTCGCGGTCGGCTACGATGGCCGGCTGTCGAGCCCCGATCTGGAGGCGTCGCTCGTCGATGGGCTGAAGGCGAGTGGCGCGGAGGTCGTTCGCATCGGCTGCGGCCCGACGCCGATGCTGTATTACACCGCAACGACGTTGCCCACCGACGGCGCGATCATGGTGACCGGCAGCCACAATCCGCCCGACTACAACGGCTTCAAGATGATGCTGGGCCGCAAGCCCTTCTTCGGGCAGCAGATTGCGCAGCTGGGCGCCATGGCTGAAACGGGCGACGTGGTGCCCGAGGCGGCCGGCACCGAGAGGTTCGTCGATATCGCCGCGGGCTATGTCGCGCGCCTGCTGCAGGACTGGGATGGCGGCGATCGTGCGCTGCGCGTGGTCTGGGACAACGGCAACGGTTCGGCCGGCGAAGTGCTGCAGCGACTGGTCAAGGATCTGCCCGGCACCCATATCGTGCTGAACGGAACCATCGACGGTCGCTTTCCCGCGCACCATCCTGATCCGACCGTTCCCAAGAATCTCGAGCAGCTGATCGCCGCCGTGGCGCACGAAAGCGCCGATATCGGCATCGCCTTCGACGGCGATGCGGACCGCATCGGCGTGGTCGATGACAAGGGCCGGATACTGGCCGGCGATCAGATCCTCATTGTGCTTGGGCGGGATGTGCTGCGTACCCATCCGGGTGCGACGATCATCGCCGACGTCAAGGCGAGCCAGGTGCTGTTCGACGAGATCGGGCTGGCCGGTGGCAAGCCGCTGATGTGGAAAACCGGCCATAGCCTGATCAAGGCCAAGATGGCTGAAACGGGAAGTCCGCTGGCGGGCGAAATGTCCGGGCATATCTTCTTCGCCGATCGCTGGTACGGCTTCGACGACGCGCTGTATGCCGCGGTGCGCATGCTTGGCATCGTTGCGCGGACGCCGGGCACATTGTCCGCGGTGCGCGACGCCATGCCGCACGTGATCAACACGCCCGAGCTTCGTTTCGACTGTGACGACCGCCGCAAATTCGCGGTGATCGAGGAAGTCGCCAAGCGGCTGCATGCCGAGGGGGCCGCCGTCGCCGACACGGACGGCGTGCGCGTTCTTACCGACGACGGTTGGTGGCTGCTGCGGGCGTCCAATACCCAGGCGGTTCTGGTGGCGCGTGCCGAAGCCTCGTCCGAGGCGGGGCTGGAGCGTCTGAAACAGGCACTTGTCAGACAGCTCGAGGCATCGGGATTGGCCGCGCCGGATTTCTCGGCTGCCGCGGCGGGTCACTGACCGAACGCGGCGCCGCCCATCAATCGGCCGCAGCCAGGATCCGCAATGCCAGCCGTAGATGGGGACGGTCGATCATCTTGCCGTCCATCGCGAACACGCCGGCATCCGGGTTGTGGGCAAATGCATCGCGGACCCGCTCGGCCCAGCGCAGTTGCTCGACCGAGGGCGTGAAGACCGCCTGAACCGGAGCGATCTGGTCGGGGTGGATCAGGAGCTTGCCGGCGAAGCCATCGGCGGCGGCCTGCGTTGCCTCCCGCGTCAGTCCGGCAGGGTCGCGCGGATCGGGCCACGGCGTGTCGATCGCAAGCACGCCCGCCGCGGCCGCGCCGGCCAGCACCGCCGCCCGGGCTGACGCGGTGGCGGCCGGGTAGGTGCCGTCGGGCAACCGGGGCGTCACGCCGAGGTCGGCCGCGAGATCCTCCGCCCCGAAGCACATCGCCAGCAATCGGGGAGCGCCGGCATAGGCGCCGAGGGTGAAGATCGAGTCGGCGGTCTCGGTCACAATCGCGACCACGCCGATGCCGCCCACCGGCAGATCGGCCGATACTTCCAGGGCGGACAGATGGTGGTCCAGGATCACCAGATCCGCAGGCCCGGTGCATTTCGGCAGCATCACCGCCTTGGGCGCCGCCGGGACGACGGCGGCAAGATCGGCCAGATACCAGGGCGTGCCGCGCGGGTTCACCCGCACGATCGTCGATCGGTCGGCGTTGGCGCGGACCAGCCCGACCGTCGTTGCGCGCGCAGCGGGCTTGGCCGACGCTGCAACCGAGTCCTCCAGATCCAGGATCACGGCATCGGCAGCGGAGGCCATGGCCTTGTCCGCCTTGCGGACCGAGTCGCCAGGCGCGAACAGGGCTGTGCGAAGCTTCATGGCGCGTGGTCGCATCCGTTGGCCGCAGTACCGGTCGGCCGCGGCACCGGTGGCTTGGGGAAACAATCTTGCGCCTTTGGCGGCGATATGCAAATCAACGCACCAGCTCAAACAGCCCATAATCACGCCAATAGGGAGACGTCCGGGGGTGAACGACACCATCCTGGAGACCACCGGCCTGACCCGGGAGTTCGGCGGCTTCGTCGCTGTCAACGATGTCGCGCTGCGCATCGAGCGCGGCACCATTCATGCCCTGATCGGACCCAACGGCGCGGGCAAGACCACCTGCTTCAATCTGCTGACCAAGTTCCTCCAGCCGACGCGCGGCACGATCGCCTTCAAGGGACGCGACATCACCGGTCTCAGCCCCGCCCAGGTGGCGCGGCTCGGGCTGGTCCGCAGCTTCCAGATTTCCGCGGTCTTTCCCCACCTGTCGGCGCTCGAGAATGTGCGGCTCGCGCTGCAGCGCGCGCGCGGCGCCTCGTTCGATTTCTGGCGCTCAGAGGCGGCGCTGACGGTCTATGACGATCGCGCACGCGCATTGCTGGAGGATGTCGGGCTGGCGGCCTATGTCCAGACGCCGGCCGGCCTGCTGTCCTATGGGCGCAAGCGCGCGCTGGAGATCGCCACCACGCTGGCACTGGAACCGGAGATGATGCTGCTGGACGAGCCGACCGCAGGGATGACGCACGAGGACGTCGACCGCGTCGTGCAGCTGATCCACCGCATTCGCGAGGGGCGCACGATACTGATGGTCGAGCACAATCTGTCCGTGGTGGAAGGGCTTTGCGACACCATCACGGTCCTGACGCGCGGGCGCATCCTCGCCGAGGGGAACTACGCGACCGTTTCGAAGAACCCCGAGGTGATCGCGGCGTATCTCGGAACCGCCGATGCTTGATGTCGCGGCGCTGAACGCCTGGTACGGCGAGAGCCACATCCTTCACGGCGTCGATTTCTCGGTCGACGAGGGAGAGGTCGTGACATTGCTGGGCCGCAATGGTGCCGGCAAGACAACGACCATGAAATCCATCATGGGTCTGGTCCCCCGGCGGCAGGGCAGCATCCGCTACAAGGGGCAGGAAACGATCGGCCTTGCGCCCAACGTGATCGCCCGCACCGGGATCGCCCTGTGCCCGGAAGAGCGTGGCATCTTCGGTTCGCTCTCGGTGACGGAAAACCTGATGTTGCCCCCGATCGTCGCGCCCGGCGGCCTGACGGTCGAGGAAATCCACACGCTGTTCCCCAACCTCAAGGAGCGGGCGAGCACGTCGCAGGGGACCAAGCTGTCGGGCGGCGAGCAGCAGATGCTGGCGATCGCGCGCATCCTGCGCACCGGCGCCAAGATGCTTCTGCTCGACGAGCCGACGGAAGGTCTGGCGCCGGTCATCGTGCAGCAGATCGGCCGCACCATCCGCGAGATCAAGGCCCGGGGCTTCACTGTGCTGCTGGTGGAACAGAATTTCCGTTTTGCCGCGACCGTGGCCGACCGGCACTACGTCATGGAGCACGGCAAGATCATCGACATGATTCCGAACGAGCAGCTGGGAGCCAGCATGGACAAGTTGCACGATTACCTTGGCGTCTGAGCCGAATGCCGACCATCAGGGCCTGACCGCCGCTCTGAAGCGAATACGTCCCATCATCCCCATCGAGGCGCCATGTTCACGATATTCGGCATTCCAGGGCCGCTGCTGTTCGGCCAGCTTCTGCTGGGGCTGATCAACGGCGCCTTCTACGCGATGCTGTCGCTCGGGCTTGCCGTGATCTTCGGCATGCTGAACATCATCAACTTCGCCCATGGCGCGCTGTTCATGATGGGTGCGTTCGTCTCGTGGATGCTGCTGAACTACCTCGGCATCGGCTATTTTCCCTCGTTGATCCTCTCGCCCCTGATCGTCGGCGTGTTCGGCCTGATCCTTGAGAAGACCATCATCAGCCGTCTCTACAAGCTCGATCACATCTATGGCTTGCTGCTGACATTCGGGCTCGCGCTGGTGATCGAGGGGCTGTTCCGAAACGCCTACGGAAGCTCCGGCATGCCCTACAACATCCCGGATTCCCTGCAAGGCGCGACCAATCTCGGCTTCATGTATCTGCCCAACTACCGCGGCTGGGTGGTGGTGGTCGCCCTGGTCATCTGCATCGCCACCTGGGCGGTGATCGAAAAGACATTCATCGGCGCACGCCTGCGGGCGGCGACGGAAAACGCGCCGATGGTGCAGGCGTTCGGCGTCAATGTCCCGAGGTTGATCACGCTGACCTATGGTGGTGGCGTCGCCCTTGCCGCCTTTGCCGGCGTGCTCGCCGCGCCGATCTACTCGGTCAACCCCAACATGGGCTCCAACTTCATCAACACGGTGTTTGCCGTGGTGGTGATCGGCGGCATGGGGTCGATTCTCGGGTCGATCATCACCGGCTTCGCGCTGGGCGTCGTCGAGGGCCTGACCAAGGTGTTCTATCCGCAGGCGTCGGCGACGGTGGTGTTCCTCGTCATGGTGATCGTGCTGCTGACCATGCCGCGCGGGCTGTTCGGGAAGGCGGTCTGAAATGATCGGCTTCTCGCGCTCCCAGGGGGTTGCGTTCCTGGTGATGGTCGCCTTGATCATCGTTTCGCCAACCGTGCTTTATCCGGTCTTTCTGATGAAGGTGCTCTGCTTCGCGCTGTTCGCCTGCGCCTTCAATCTGATGATCGGCTATGTCGGCCTGCTGTCCTTCGGCCATGCGGCGTTCTTCGGCATGGGCAGCTACGTGACGGCCTGGACGATCAAGCATTGGGGCATTTCCGCCGAGGTCGCGATCCTGCTCGGCGGCCTGACGGGTGCCGGTCTCGGTCTGGTGCTGGGTTGGCTGGCGATCCGCCGCCAGGGCATCTATTTCGCGATGATCACCCTGGCCCTCGCACAGATGGTGTATTTCTTCTGCCTCCAGGCGCCGTTCACCGGCGGCGAGGACGGCATCCAGCAGGTGCCGCGCGGCAAGCTGTTCGGCCTGATTCCGCTGGATGGCGACATGACCATCTATTGGGTGGTCGCGGTGATCTTCATCGCCGGGTTCCTGCTGATATACCGCATCGTTCATTCGCCCTTCGGCCAGGTGCTGAAGGCGATCCGCGAGAACGAGCCGCGCGCCACGTCGCTGGGGTATCGAACCAACGACTACAAGCTGATCGCCTTCGTCCTGTCCACGTTCCTGGCGGGCATTGCCGGCGGCACCAAGGCGCTGGTGTTCGGCATCGCGACCCTGACCGACGTGCATTACTCGATGTCGGGCGAAGTCGTCCTGATGACGCTGCTGGGCGGCCTCGGCACGATTTTCGGGCCGGTGATGGGCGCGCTGGTGGTGACGGCGATGGAGAACTACCTCGCGCAGTTCGGCGCCTGGGTTACCGTGACGCAGGGCGTGATCTTCATGATCTGCGTGCTGGCGTTCAGGCGCGGCATCATCGGCGAGATCGGCGGCAAGCTGAAGCTGGCGCTGTAACCGGAAGGTTCTGCCGACAGGGTTTGGCAACAGCGTCCGGGCATTTGCCGCTGGGGCCGCCCAGGATGGTCGTGGCATGGTGCGGCCATGGCACTCTTCGACCGCCCGAAGCCGTTCGGCCGATTTTCGCCGGACCGGCTGTTCGCCCCCAACTCCGTCGCCGTCGTCGGTGCGGGCACCGAGGCCGGCACCCAGATCATGGCGAACCTGATGGCGGCCGGCTTCAAGGGCGCTGTCATGCCGGTGGATCCCGACCTGAAGGCGGTCAGTGGAGTCCTGGCTTACGGTGACGTCGCCTCGCTTCCGGTGGCGCCCGATCTTGCCGTGATCGCCGCTTCGGACGTGCCGGTGCTGCCCGTGCTGAACGACCTTGCCGCGCGCGGCTGCTTCGCCGCCGTCGTGACCGGCATCGCACCCGACCTGAGCCGCGACGCGCTTCCCCCCGGCATGCGGATTCTGGGCCCGGGATCATTCGGCATCGCGGTGCCCGCAATCGGGCTCAATGCATCGCGCGCGCATCTTCCGGTCGGTGCCGGACGCCTCGCGCTGGCCTCTCAGTCCGCGGCCCTTTGCCGTGCCGTTCTGGATTGGGCCGGCCCCAACGGTGTCGGCTTCAGTCACATCGTGGGCGTCGGCGGCAATGTGAGCATCGGCTTCGGGATGGTCCTCGACTGGCTGTCGCGCGATCCCGGCACCGGCACCATCCTGCTCGATATCCGGGGCATCAAGGATCGCCGGACCTTCCTGTCCGCGGCCAGGGCGGCGGCCCGCCTGCGCCCGGTCGTCGCAATCCGTGCCGGCGGGCTGCTGCTCGATCCTTCGGGCGCGTCCGACCTGGCGTTCGGCGCGGCGCTGCGGCGCGCGGGGATTCTGTTCGTCACCCAACTCGAGGACATGCTGGCCGCGGCCGAGACGTTGACGCGCGCCCGGCCAGTGCGGGCCGAGACGCTGGCGATCGTGACGAACGCCATCGGGCCGGGCCGCTTCGCCGCCGATGCCGCCCTGCGCGATGGCGTGCCGCTGGCCGCATTCAGCCCGGAAACTGTGCGTGTGCTGCGCCTGAGGCTACCCGACTTCCCGGCCCAGGCCCGCGGCATCGTGCATGTCGCGCCGGACCGGCCCATGCTGATCGCGGAGATGGTGGCGCTGCTGGCAGGCGCGCCGGAGGTGGGCGGCGTTCTCGTCGTCCATGCCCCGGTCGGCCCGTCCGACGAGATCGCGATCACGGCCCTTGCCGCCGGTGCCGCCAGCCTCAAGGTGCCGGTGCTGGCGGCGGTGCTCGGCGAAATCACCGGGGCCGGCCACCGGCACCGGCTGACGCAGGCGGGCCTGCCGGTGTTTGCCGCGCCCGAGCCGGCGGTGCGGGGTTTCCTGCACCTGGTGCAGAACCGCCGCAATCGCGCCGCCGCCGCCGAATTGCCCCCGAGCACCGCGCTGTCGCTGGCGCCCGACCGCGCCTGCGTGCGGCGGTTGTTCGCGCGGTATCGCACCGCCGGGCAGCTTCAGCTGACCGAGGAAGATACCCTGTCGGTACTCGGTGCCTACGGCGTCCCGACGGTGCCGATGCGGCCTGCGGTATCGGCCGAGGACGCGGCCGCCGCGGCGGCGCTGCTCGGATTTCCCGTCGTGCTCAAGTTGCGCCGGGCGAGTGACCGTCCCGCCGGTCATCGCGCCGGCATCGCGCTCGATGTGATGGATCGCGACGATGTCGTGCGTTTGGCGCGGGGGCTGCTGTCCCGTGCGGGCGAGCGGGAGGGCGGTCTGCCGCCGCTGCTGGTTCAGCGCCGCGTCGGACGGGCGCGGGAACTGCGCATCAGGGTTTGGGAGGACCCGATGTTCGGCCCGGTGATCGGCTTCGGTCAGGGCGGCTCGGCGGCCTCGGCGACCGGCGACCTCGCGGCCGATCTGCCGCCGCTCAATCTGGCACTGGCGCAGGCCCTGATCGCCCGCACCAGGGTCGCCGCAATCTGGACCGGCCTGGCCGATATGCCGGACGCCAACCCGGCGACGGTGGCCGAGGCGCTGGTCCGCATCAGCCAGCTTGTGGTCGATTTCCCGGAGATCGTCGGTCTTGAAATCAATCCGATGTTCGCCGACCCGGATGGGGTGGCGATCGCCGATGCCGCGCTGCGCCTGCGGCCGGCCTCCGAGATCGGCGGCGGCCTCGCCATCGCCCCATATCCGGCGGAGCTGGCGGAGACCTGGCGCATGGGCGAGGAGACGCTGACGATCCGTCCCATTCGCCCGGAGGACGCCGAGCAGCACGGGCTGTTCTTTCATCGCCTGTCGCCCGAGGACATCCGGTTCCGCTTCTTCTCGGCGATGCGTGCGTTGTCGCGCGAGCAGATGGCCAGGATGACGCAGGTTGATTACGACCGCGAGATGGCGTTCATCGCGCAACGCGATTCCACAATGGAAACCGTCGGCGTATCGCGGCTGGTGATCGAACCGGGCCGCAATTCCGGGGAGTTCGCGGTGATCGTGCAGGCCGATCTGAAGGGCAGGGGCCTCGCCAGCCATCTCATGAAGCGGCTGATCGAATGGGGCCGCTCCAAGGGCCTGCTGGAGATCGTCGGGCAGGTGCTGGCGGACAATGCGCCGATGCTGGCCTTCGTGCGGCGCCTGGGGTTCACGTTGCACCGGATACCCGAGGAGCCGGATGTTTTCGAAGTGAGGCTGAACCTGGCCCCGGACCAGGTTGTTCAAGAATAGGCGCCGGTCGCGATGCGGTTGATCGAGATCAAGGCGGGCCGGCGCTGATCGCGCATTGATGGCGTTATGAGCAGGTCATTCCGTTTATCGAGGCGCCGTCTCGATCCGTTTGCAATGCGTTCGGTCGCGCGCCTCGCGGCTTTGCTGGTGGCGTGCGTCACGCTGGGCGGCTTTTCGGCGTGTGCGTGGGCCGAGGGCGGCGGCGATGCCGCTGCCGGGCAGCATCTCGCCGAGGGATGGTGTGCCGCGTGCCACGTCGTCGGTCCCGGGCAAGCGAACGGAACCAGCAACGGCGCGCCGCCGTTCATGGCCATCGCACGCATGAAGTCCACCACGCCGACCGCGCTTGCCGTCTTTCTGCAGACGCCGCATGGCCGGATGCCCGACCTTCACCTGACGCGCCAGGAGATCGCCGACGTGTCGGCCTACATCATCAGCCTGCGCCAACCCTAGACAGCCGGCGGGGCTGCACGGCGCCCCGGGCTGCGATTGCGGTCCGCCATCCGGCAGCCGGTCATCTGTAGACATGGTCGTGGCAGGCGCCACAGCCCTCGCGCTCGGTGCGAGCGAGCTGCGCGCCGACCTCGGGCGGGCTTCCCTTCTCGGCCGCCGCCAAAAGAAGCTGAGCCTCGCGTTGCATCGCGACCGGCGCCTTGCTGGCCGCGTCCGCTGTCATGTCGACATAGAGTGCGGGGGTCTGATCCGGGGGGAACAGCGTCGGCAGCCGCGCTGACCAGGACACCAGTTCATTCGCGGCGGCGATCGCATCGCTGCGCGGCCTGCTGCCATAAACGAAGCCTTGGATCTGCTGGATGTTGGCGAACATGCGCTCCATCGACTGGCCCTGGGGCGTAAGCTGACCGGCATGCGGCGCCGTTGCGGTATCAGCGCAGCCGGTCAGCACCATGAAAACGGCGCCGACGGCAATCAGTCTTTCTGCGATCATGGTCCATCGTCTCCCCATAACGCGTGACGTTGCGGCGTGCTGCCGTGGACGCCGGAATCACTCAGCTCGCAGTTCTCGGCGCGGCCATTTTCCACTGATCGTCCGCGGCCTTGCACCAGCTGACAGCGTAGTGGCTGGGTGGCTGCTTCGCGTTCTGGAAGCGGATCGTGTATTCCATCCGCAGGCAAGGCATTCCCCCCGCCTCGTAGTGCTGCTGCAGGATGACCGATCCGGCGTCCTGGGTATCGGGGTTACGCCAGCGCTCGACGGTCCCGATCGCGTGTCCGCCGTACAGGCGGGCCGCGGCGGCGTTCATGCGCGCGATGTCATCGACATTCAGGCCGGCCCAGGGGATGCCGAGCGGTGTCAGTGGCTCCTGCCCGGACGCCGACCGCGGCGCGGCCGCGATCGAGGCAGCCAGCATGAGCAGGAGCGCCGCCGCGGACCAATGCCCGCGTGCCAAAGCGTATGACCGCATCATCGTGAAACCTTTCATCGATCCCGGGCGTGACGAAACGGGTCCGCCAACACAGCGCCATTCGCGACATGGCGCGTTGAGATGGATCAATCAGGCGGGGAAACCCGCGATCCGCACGCTGCGATCGGCGTGACGCTGAGAACCCGGTCGCGGCTGACGTCGTACGCCTCGCCCTGTACGAAAAGCGTCATTGCCTCGCCGGCTTCCAGGATCGCCTCGATCAGGTGCGGCGCGCGCACGATCCTGATCCTGAGGCGGCGGCCGCGCCACTGGATGCCGAACGCGAGACTCGGCCATTCCGCCGGCAGTTTCGGATCGAGGGCGAGGCCGTTGGCCCTGAGAGCCAACCCGGCGAAGCCATGGACCGCCGCGAGCCAGAGTCCGCCGAGGGCCGCTATGTGCACCCCGCCATCGATCGCCACATGACTGTCCTTGAGGTCGATCGCGGCCGCCTGGCGAAAGTAGTGCAGCGCCAGGGCGTCATCGCCGAGCCGCGCGGCCACGACGCCATGCAGTGCCGGGCTGAGCGAACTTCCGTGGCTGCACCGCGGCGCGTAGAAATGGAAATTCGCCGCCGCCGATGCGTCGGTGAATTCCTCCGGCAGCAGCGCCAGAAGGGCTACGACATCCGCCTGCTTGATGACCTGCGAGCGCTGCGTCCGGTCTCGCCCGAGAACGACGTCCATCGGGACGGAGCGGCCCGCATAATCGGCGAGATGCACTTCGTTCAGCTCGGAAAAGCCCGTGAACTGCTCGAGAACATCCGATCCGGGCCGCAAGGCGACGGCCATCGCCGCCGCGGTGCGCGCCCAGTCGGCCAGTTCCTCGTCGTGCAGTTTCAGGCGATCGGAAAGACTGGTCCACCGATCCGGCCAGCGGGTGCGCAGCAACGCCGCCGCATCGAGGGCCCGTCGGATGTTCCACCGCGCCATCACATTGGTGAAGGCATTGTCATCGACGTTGGTGTGATATTCGTCGGGTCCCATGACGCCGCGGATATGACATTTCCCGTCGGCTTCCAGCCGGGCGCGGCTCGACCAGAACCGGGCGGTCTCCAGCAGGATCTCGGCCCCGGCGTCCAGCAGGAACGTCTCGTCCCCGGTCGCCAGCCAGTACTGCCAGACGGCATAGGCGATGTCGGCGCTGATGTGCTGTTCCTGATCGCCGCAGACGACATCGACGACCTGGCGATCCGGAGCGATCACGTATTTCGGCGTCTCGTCCTGCCCGGTATCGGCCGACTCCCACGCATAAAAGGCTCCGCGAAAGCCCATGCGCGCCGCCTTTTCGCGTGCCGCGTCGAGGGTGCGATGGCGATACATCAGCAGCGTGCGGGCCGCTTCGGGCCAGGTCAGGGTATAGAAGGGCAGCAGAAAGATTTCGGTGTCCCAGAAGACGTGGCCCCGGTAGTCGCTGCCGGTCAGCGCCCGTGCGGCGATGGAGACCTGGGGATCGTCCGGGTCGGCCGCGCTGTTCAAGTGGTAGATCGCGAACCGCAAAGCGCGTTGCGCTGCCGCGTCGCCGCCAACCTGGATATCGCTCGATCGCCAGCGCGCGGCCCAGGCCCACTGGTGGTCCGCCAGGACCCGGCGCGCCCCGAGATGGCTCGCGGCGCCGAGCCTGCGCAATGCCTCGGCCGCGGGATCGGGTCCGTGGCGATCGCTGCGGATCGTGGCGACGATCCTCTCGAAGCGGATGGTCTGGCCGGGCCTGCAGCGCCATGTCCAGGACCATCCGGCGGCGCCCGACATCGCAGGCGGATGATCCTCGCCATCTATCCGCAGCGAAACCGCGCTTGCCATGGCGACGCGCTTGCCGGAGTGGGCGGTGTGCCAGACACCGAGATCGGCAGCCAGCCGCTCGCAGACGAGCCCGTCTTCCAGGCCTTCGAGCGATGCCTCGAACGAGAGGTCGATCTCGCCATTCTCGATGTCGATTTCGATCAGTTGCAGTCCGATGGCGCGCTCGGACAGTGATAGGAGGCGCAGCGTGCGCAGACGGAGCGCGATGTCGGGGCTACGAGCATGGCGCAGGTCGGTCAGCAGCACGCCGCGCTTTTCATCGAGAATCGTCAGATGCGATGACAGGTCGCCGGGATGGTGCACCAGCGGCCCGGTCGGAAGCCGGATGTGAAAGGCGAACCAGCCCGGCGCCGGGATAAGCCGTGTCGTGTCCCCCGCGGCGTCGGACTTGTCGAAAAGCCCGGCGACGTAGGTGCGGGCAGGACCTGCGTCGCGTGCGCCGCGTGGCATTTCGCGTTCGCAACGTGCGCCCAGGAAGCCGTTGCTGATCGCGAACCGCGTGCCGAGGCTGCTCTGGCGAAGCGGGTCGAACCCTTCGGCCGCCATGACCCAGGCGGGATCCGTGGTTGGCCGCATCGCCTCATCGGCTGTCCACGGGCCGGTCATGCGGACTGCCGTGACAGGCGCCCGGCGAGGAGCGCCTTGGCCGAGACCTGATCGAGGCTTGTCACCACGAGGTCGGCGTCCGCCGCCAGCAGGCCGGCGGCATCGTGTTGCCGGGCAACGCCGAGTGCGCACATGCCGCCGGCGCGCGCCGCCGTGATGCCCGCGGGGGCATCCTCGACGACGAGGCATCGCGCGGGATCGTGCCCGAGTTCCGCAGCGGCCAGCAGGAAGATTGCGGGGTCGGGCTTGCCGCACGGCAGATCGCGGCCGCAGACATTGACTGCGAATACGTCGAAAAGGCTGGTGCCGGGGTCGAGCGTGATCGACCGCATCATCGCATTGGCATTCCTGGAAGACGATGCGGCTGCCATCGGCCAGCGCGATTGCCGGAGTGCGCCGACGAGGCGAAGCGCGTCGGGGTAGGCGGCGACGTGTCCACCGCCGATGAGTTCTTCGAGCCGCCGCTGCTTGCGGTCGGCATAGGCGGCGGCGCGGTTGGCGGCGTCCGGCACGCCCAGGGCCCGCAGGGTCGCCAGCGCGCCGCCGAGGCGGGGCCTGCCCGCCACGTTGGCTTGATAGAACGCCGTCGTGAAGCGATCGGGGTCGGCGAAGCCGGCAAGCGCCTCCCGCCAGGCGCGTTCATGCGGAGACGCCAGCAGTACCCCGTCGACGTCGAAGATCGCCGCCGTCAGCATGGTGCGATCCGCCAGCGCGTCCGCCGTTCAGGCAACGACGTTGCGTGCCGCACTACCGGCCCGATGGTGGACGTGCGCGGCCGGTCTCCGTCGACCAGATGGCGGTGCGCGCCTGGCCTGCGGCAGCGCATCGTTCGACTTCCGCCCTGGCAGCCGCGCGCAGTTCCTCGCTGGTGGCGGCACTTATCTCGACCCGCTCGAACAGCCGCGAGCCGATGCGCCTGATCCTTGCCTTGAACGGAGGCGAGCCGGAGGTGAGCAAGCGGATCTCGAAACCTCGGTAGAGTTCGCTCGACACTGTCATCGACATCCTCCCCCGGCACGTTCTCCGGCGCAGCCTGTTTTTGCGGCGGCGAACACGCGAACGACCGTGACACTGCCCGATGGGAACGGATGCAACGTTGATCTGGATCAACGCATCTCGGGACCGGCGAGGTGAAAGCCCAACGCCCTTGATCTGTGTCAACGGCAGGGTGCCGCGGATATGGCGAATACCGGCAGGGTCAGGGCGGCGGCCGTACGTGTCGCCACCAGGATCACGGAATGACCGGGAGATTGTCTCATGAAGATGATGAAAGCGGCCGTGTTCGTTGGGCCGGGACGGATCGTCCTCGACGAAAAGCCGATCCCGGTCGTCGGGCCCGGCGATGCGCTGCTGCGCATCACGACGACGACAATATGCGGGACGGACATCCATATCCTGAAAGGCGAGTATCCGGTCGCGCAGGGTCTGACGATCGGTCATGAACCGGTCGGCGTGATCGAGAAGCTCGGCTCCGCCGTGCAGGGATTCAGCGAGGGCCAGCGGGTGATCGCGGGTGCCATAACGCCGAGCGGCCACAGTGCGGCCTGCCTGTGCGGCTGCCTGTCGCAGGATGGCGTGGGGACGAGACACGGATTCCGTGCCGCCGGCGGATGGAAGTTCGGGAACACCATCGACGGATGCCAGGCCGAGTACGTGCTCGTTCCCGATGCGATGGCGAACCTGGCCGTCGTTCCGGACGGGCTGACGGACGAGGAAGTGCTGATGTGCCCGGACATCATGTCCACGGGTTTCAGCGGGGCCGAAAGCGGTGCCATTCGCATCGGCGATACGGTTGCCGTCTTCGCGCAGGGACCGATCGGCCTGTGCGCAACCGCCGGTGCAAGGCTGTCGGGCGCGACAACGATCATTGCCGTCGAGCGCGTGCCCGCGCGGATGGCGATGGCCCGGTCGCTGGGTGCGAACGCGGTGGTCGATTTCAGCAGGTGCGATCCCGTCCAGGAGATCATGCGGCTGACCGATGGCCGCGGCGTGGATGTCGCCATCGAGGCGCTTGGCACGCAGGCGACGTTCGAGGGCGCGCTGCGGGTGCTGCGACCGGGCGGCACGCTTTCCAGCCTTGGGGTCTATTCCACCGATCTCACGATCCCGGTCGGACCGTTTGCCGCCGGGCTCGCGGACACCAGGATCGTCACCACGCTCTGCCCTGGCGGAAAGGAGCGGATGCGGCGGCTGATGTCGGTGATCGAGTCCGGGCGCGTGGACCTCAAGCCGCTCGTCACCCACCGCTTCCGCCTCGACGATATCGAGGCGGCCTATGACCTGTTCGGCCACCAGCGCGACGGCGTTCTGAAAGTGGCGATCACGCCCTGACGCCGGGCGCGGGATCGCCGCCTTCGGTGTCGCTGGCTCGACCCGGGTCATGACGCCGAGGGCCGGTGTCGCGAATGACGGCATCGCTTGTTGCGGGGCACGCCGATGAAGAAGCCGCTGTCGCTCGATCATGTCTGGTGGGTGGTTGCCGGCGCGCTGCTGGCGCTGAGTATCTTCAGCCAGCTTGGCAAGGCCCCGGAGGAAATACCGTACAGCCGGTTCCAGACGCTTCTGGCCGACGGGAAGATCGCCAGGGTGACGGTCGCGGGTGATGTGATCCGCGGCGAGTACAAGGAAAAGCAGGCGGACGGCGCCACGTCTTTCGCGACGCAGGCTGTCGCTGCGGATCTCGCGGCGCAACTGGCGAAGCAGGGTGTCGCGTTCACCGGCGCGCCAGCGACCGGTCTGCTCGGCACCGCGCTCGGCTGGCTGCTGCCGCCGCTGCTGTTCGTCGGCGTCTGGGTGCTGGCCACCAGATACATGGGCGGCGGCGGCGGCGGTGGGATGCTGGGACGCGGTCTGTTCTCGGTCGGGCGTTCGCGCGCCAAGCTGGTCGCCGAAACCGATGTCGATGTCAGCTTCGACGATGTGGCGGGCGTGGACGAGGCGAAGGCGGAACTCAGGGAGATCGTCGCGTTTCTGAAGCAGCCGGATGCCTTCCGCCGGCTGGGCGCGCATCTGCCGCGCGGCATCCTGCTGGTTGGGCCGCCGGGCACCGGCAAGACGCTGCTGGCGCGCGCCGTGGCCGGGGAGGCGGGCGTGCCCTTCTTCTCGACCAATGGAGCGGAGTTCGTCGAGCTGTTCGTGGGTGTGGGCGCCGCGCGCGTGCGCGACCTGTTCGAGCAGGCGCGCAAGCTGGCGCCGAGCATCATCTTCATCGACGAACTGGACGCGCTCGGCCGTGCGCGCGGTGCCACGCCGATGGGCGGGCAGGACGAGAAGGAACAGACCCTCAATCAGCTTCTCGCGGAGATGGACGGCTTCGACCGTTCCGTCGCGGTGGTGCTGCTGGCGGCGACGAACAGGCCGGAGATCCTCGACCCCGCCCTGCTGCGCGCCGGCAGGTTCGATCGTCAGGTCCTGGTGGACCGCCCCGAAAGGCAGGGGCGCGCGCAGATCCTGCGCGTTCACGTCAAGGACATGAAGATGGCACCGGACGTCGATCTGGACGCCATCGCCGCGCTGACGCCGGGCTTCACCGGGGCCGATCTGGCGAACCTCGCCAACGAAGCCGCGGTGCACGCGACCCGTCGCAACGCCGACGCCGTGGCGATGGACGATTTCACGGCGTCGGTCGAGCGGATCGTCGCGGGGCTCGAGCACCGCTCGCGCGTGTTGATCCCGCGCGAGCGGCGCATCGTCGCCTATCACGAGATGGGTCACGCGCTGGTGGCACTGGCGATACCCGGCAGCGATCCGGTGCAGAAGGTGTCGATCATCTCCCGCGGCCTTGGCGCGCTCGGGTACACCATGCAGCGCCCGACCGAGGATCGCTTCCTGATGGGCTTCGGCGAATTGGAAGCGCGCATGGCGGTGCTGATGGGCGGGCGCGCCGCCGAGATGCTGCTCGGCCCGGACGTATCCACCGGCGCCGCCGACGACCTGGCCAAGGCGACGGACATCGCCCGCGGGATGGTGATGCGCTTCGGCATGGACGCCAAGCTCGGGCCCGTCGCGCTGGATACCGATCAGGGGCAGTTCCTGGGCGATCCGGGGACATTCTGGCGGCCGCGCCGTTACAGCGAGGCGACCGCGCGCGATGTCGATGATGCCGTGCGCAGGCTGCTGGACAGCGCGCTCGAGCGGGCGCTGGGGATATTGCGGTCCAATCGCACCGAACTCGACCAGGGTGCGGCGCTGCTGCTGGAGCGTGAGACGCTTTCCGGCGACGAAATTCCCCGCCCCAGGCTGGCAACGGCGCAGACAACGCCGCTGTCGCCGGCGGCGTAGCGGCGCCGGCGCAGGGCTTCGGCTCAGTTTCTGCGGAGACTTATGATGTAGGCGGCGAGGGCATCCGCTTCGCCTTTCGGCCGGTTGGTGTGCAGCATCTGCGGCTGCGGTTGCTGGATGAAGGCGCTGATCTTCGCGGCCGTCTCTCCCGGACGATTGGCGATCGCCTCGAAAGCGGGTGCGTTGGTCCAGCCCGTCCGGCCGCTGGGCTCCACGACATGGCATTGCGAGCAAAGCTGTTGTGCCAGTTGTGCGCCGGCGGCGCTGCCCTTCGGCCCCGACTGGGCGACGCCGCACGGTGCCGTGGCCAATAGCGTCATCGGTATCCCGACGAGAAAAAGTGCCGTCGATGGCAATGATAGTTTGCGCACCATACCAGATCCTGCTTTCGAGACGGCGGCCACGGTCGATGCGGCCATTGATCTTCGGATCGGCCGGGATGTCGTTGACATGCGTCAACCGGCCGGAGCGGCGACGCCGCGACCGGCCCGGGATGCGCCGGCGGATCGGCGACGTTCGACCCGTCAGCCGGCCATTTTCGCGGCCGCGCCGCGGAAGCGCAGCAGTGCCGCGACGAACACCGCCAGGCCGACGATCGCGGTGAGCGCGAAATCGGGCCAGACGACCGCCAGCGAGGCGCCACGGAACAGGATCGCCTGCGCGATGGCCACGAAATGCGTCGAGGGGAACAGCCACATGATGTACTGCAGCGTCGGCGGCATGCTCTCGATCGGCGTGTTGCTGCCCGACAGCACGTTCATCGGAATGGCGACCAGCATGTAGAGCAGGCCAAGCTGCGGCATCGATTGCGCGACGGTGGCAAGCAGGATGCCGACCGCCAGGGCAAAGAACAGGTAGAGCGCGACGCCCGACAGGAACAGCGGCGCGCTGCCGTGGATGGGAATGCCCAGCAGCGCCTGCACGATCAGCACGAGCGACAGGCCGACCGCAACGGTGATGACCAGTCCGTTCGCCCATATCTTGGCCAGCGCGATCTCGACCGGGCGGAGCGGCATCACCAGCAGATGGTCCATCGTGCCGTGCTCACGCTCCCGGATCACCGCCGCACCGGCCAGGATGATCGCCAGCATGGTCACGTTGTTGACGATGCCCATCAACCCCATGAACCAGGCGGAGGATGCGTTCGGGTTGAAGGCGATGTGGACGACCAGTGCGGGGTCGCTGTCGGGCACGTCGCCCGAGCGCGTGACCTCCCGAAGGATCTGGGTGGTCAGGATGCTTTCGATGTAGTCGGCGCCGATACCCGCCTGCATCGCCGCTGTCGCGTCCACGCTGACGCGGATGCCGGGATCGTGGCCGGCGAGGACATCGCGCTCGAAATGGGGCGGGATCTCGACCACGAAGGTATAGCGGGCGCGATCCAGCAGCAGATCCACATCGGTGGCCGCGACAGGCTCGGCGGGTTTGAAGTAGGGGGGCAGGAAGGCGGCCGCGATCGAGCGCGACAGATTGGAGTGGTCCTGATCGACGATGCCGATGGCGCCGTTGTGCAGCTCCTGCGCCGTGCTCTGCGCCATTGCGACCACCATCAGGCTGAAGGCATAGACGACGAGGGCGAGCAGCACCGCGTCGTGAACGAAGCTGCGCAGTTCCTTGGTGCCGAGCCAGAGTATGTTGGACAGGCTGGCGCGCATCGCCGGTCACCGTTCCTGCTTGCGCAGCAGCAGCATGCTCAGCCCGATCAGGCCGGGCACGAACAGCGCCAGTTCCAGCATGAAGGGCATGAGCTCGGTGAAGCCCAGGCCCTTGGTGAACACGCCGACGCTGATCGGCAGGAAATACGACATCGGAAACAGCCGGCCCATGACGAGGCCGGTGCCGGTGAGGGCGGAAACCGGCGTCATCATGCCGGAGAACTGCATGGCCGGCATGTAGGTCAGGATCGCCGTGCCGAACAGCGCCGCGATCTGCGTGCTGGCGAAGCAGGAGATCAGCAGGCCGTAGGATGCCGTCGCCGTGACATAGATCAGGGCGCCGGTGGTCAGCGCGACAAGACTGCCCTTCAACGGCACGCCGAACACCGTTATCGCCAGCCCCACGAGGGCGGCGAAATCCAGCATCGCGATGCCGATATACGGCAGCTGCTTGCCCAGGATGAACTCGATCCGCCGTACCGGCGTGACGTAGAGGTTGGTGATCGAGCCGAGTTCCTTCTCGCGCACCACCGCGAGCGCCATCAGGATGGCGGGGATCAGGGCGAGCAGGAAGGCGATCGTGCCCGGCACCATCGCGAGCGCGCTCTGGAAGTCCTGATTGTAGCGGAACCGCGTCTCGATGTCGGCACCGGGGCTGGCCGGGTCGGCGCCGGTCGTTGCCAGCGACAAATCGCGCAGGAACACCTCGTGCAGGCCCAGCAGGTAGCCGCGCGTCGTCTCGGCGTGGAACGGCATGGCGCCGTCGATCCAGGCGCCGATCTCGGTGGGGCGGCCGCGGCGCAGGTCGCGCCCGAAGCCGGGTGGGATTTCGAGCGCCAGCTGCAACTCGCCATCCATGAGCCGCCGGTCGAGCCCGGCGGCATCGGCGATGGGCGCATGCTCGTCGAAGTAGATGCTGCCGCGCAGTTCCCGCAGGTAGGCGCGGCTTTCGGGCGTGTGGTCGCGGTCCAGGGCGGCGAAGGCGAGGTGATCGACATCGGTATTGATGCCGAAGCCCAGCACCAGCATCAGGAAGATCGTGCCGCCGATGGCGAAGCCGAGCCGGATGCGGTCGCGCAGCAGTTCCAGCCACTCGCGCCGCACATAGGCCAGCAGCCGCCGGATGCTGAATGCGCCGGCCGGCCTGATCGGGGCGGTGCGACGCGGCAGCGCGGCCGGCGGGGCGGCGGTCCCCAGCGCCGCTTCCAGATACGCGATGAACGCATCCTCCAGCGACGCCGCACCCTGCGCCTGCGTCAGCGCGAGCGGCGTGCCGGTGGCGAGAACCCGCCCGGCGTGCATCAGGGCGATGCGATCGCATCGCTCCGCCTCGGTCATGAAATGCGTGGAGACGAACACGGTGACGCCCTGCTCGCGCGACAGTTCGCCGAGCAGCGACCAGAACTCGTCACGCGCCAGCGGATCGACGCCGGAAGTCGGCTCGTCGAGGATGAGCACCCTGGGCTCGTGCACCACGGCGACCGCGAGCGACAGGCGTTGGCGCAGGCCGAGCGGCAGGTCCCCGGCCAGGACGTGCAGGTGGTCGCGCAGGCCGAAACGCTGCGCCAGGGCTGCGATCCGCGCCGTCGCATGGGCCGGCGGAATGTGGAAAAGGCGTGCATGCAGCTGCAAATTCTGCGCAACCGTCAGCTCCGACCACAGCGAGAACGACTGCGACATGAAGCCGACATTGCGCCGCGTCTCCAGGTCGTCGGGGCTGACCGGGCGGCCGAACATGGTGGCGGTGCCGGACGTCGCGGGTATCAGACCCGTCAGCATCTTCATCGTCGTGGTCTTGCCGCAGCCGTTGGAGCCGAGGAACCCGAAGATCTCGCCGCGGGCGATGGTGAAGCTCACGTCGTCCACCGCCGTGAAATCGCCGAACCGGCAGGTCAGGCCGGTGGCGACGATGGCGGGTTCCTGGTGCGAAACCGCGCGCGGCGGGATGGGCGCGCGCCGGCGCGCGGTCGCTTGCGGCAGCAGCGCCACGAAGGCTTCCTCGATCGTGCGTGTGCCGGTGCGCGCGCGCAGCGCGTCCGGCGTGCCGCTGGCGAGCAGCCTGCCGGCATTCATCGCGAACAGCAGGTCGAAGCCGTCGGCTTCCTCCATGTAGGCGGTCGCGGTGAGCACGGTCATGCCGGGCTGTGCCGCGCGCATCCGCGCGATCAGATCCCAGAATTGCCGGCGCGACAGCGGATCGACGCCGGTGGTGGGCTCGTCGAGGATCAGCAGGTCGGGATCGTGGATGAGGGCGCAGCACAGCCCGAGTTTCTGCCGCATGCCCCCCGACAGCTTGCGCGCCGGGCGGTCGGGAAACGGTGCGAGCCCGGTGGCGTCCAGCAGCAACGCGGTCCGGCGCGCGCGCTCGGCGGCGCCGTGGCCGAACAGGCGGCCGAAGAAGTCGATGTTCTCCCGCACCGTCAGATCCGGATAGAGATTGCGGCCCAGGCCCTGCGGCATGAAGGCGATGCGGCTTGCGACGGCATCACGCTGCGCGGAACGCGCCATGTCGGCGCCGAGTACCGGTCAACGCGCCCGCCTGCAGCCGCTTGGCACCGGCGATCAGGCCGAGCAGCGTCGATTTGCCGACGCCGTCGGGACCGAGCAGTCCGACGAGGCCGCCGGCCGGGATCGTGAGCGACAGCCCATCGATGGCGAGGCTGCGGCGGTAGCGGTGGGTCAGCCCGTCGATCGTACAAACGGCAACCATCGGGGCATCGCTCAATGCTTCGGCCCGATGGCCGCGGCCGGCCACGGCGCTGCCGGATCGAGCCGGAGAAAGGTCAGGCCGGGTTGCCCGGCCTGCAGCGATCCCCTGGCCGCCTGCAATGCCGCCGGGTCCACGCGCGCGCGAATGCGGAACATCAGCTTGTCGCGTTCGACTTCGGTTTCCACCATCTTCGGCGTGAACTCGTTCTCGGCGGCGACGAAGGCGACATGGGCGGCGAGCGGCCGGTCGGGCTGGGCATCGAGCACGATGCGCGCCTCGGCGCCCAGATACGCGCGCCCTGCCTGGGCGGTCGGCAGGAAGATGTCCATGTAGGCGTAGCCGGTGTCGAGAATCGTGAAGACCTTGCCGCCGACGGGTAGCACCTCGCCGACATTGGCGAGGCGGTACTGCACGACACCGTCGCGCGGCGCCCGCAGCGTATCGTCGGCGATGTTGACCTCGATCAGCCTGGCGGATTGCTGCGCCAACTCCCGCGCCGCGGACAGGGCATTGATCCTGGCATCGACGCCGTTGAATGCGGCGACGGCCGCGATCAGCTGCTGACGCCGCTGGTCGAGCAGTTCCTTGGTCGCGAAGCCCTGCGGGACCAGCGCCGCGGTGCGTGCCAGTTCGGCCGCCGCCAGGGACCAGACGCTGCGCGCCTGCTCGAGATCCGTGCGCGCGGTGGTGATGGCATGGTCGGCCGACGCCACGTCGGCCCGCGCCTTGGCGAGCTGGGTTTCCATGTCGCTGGTATCGATGCGCGCCAGCACCTGTCCGGCTTTGACGACATCGCCTTCGTCAACCAGGACGTCCGCGATCCGGCCGGCGAATTTGGTCTGGATGTCGATCTCGTCTTCCTCCAGGCGCCCATTCGATACGGCGATGCCGGCCGGAAGCGGCGGCTGGCGGTGCGTCGCCCACCACGCCGTGCCGCCGGCGGCGATCGCCAGGATGACGGCAATCGCGGCACCGAGCAGCACCCGGCGGCGCGGCCGGGAAACCCGGCTCAGCTTGTCCGCAGGCAGGAAATGGCGGCGGGTATGGACGTTCACGTCCACCCCGGGTGGCCAGCACTCATGGAACCCGTCCTCTTTGCGCGGCACCCTTGCCAGCATTCCTGCCTAGCGCCGCAGGACCGCCGGCCCATTGACCAGGATCAATCGCCGGCGGCGGGGCGAGGCCTCGACCGCTCGCTACGGCCGCGTGTGCGCCGCGATGTGCTCGGCCAGCCTTGCCGCGTCGTCGCCGACGCCCTGGACGAAGGACGAGCCGAACTTCGAGAGGAACGGCAGGCCGAGGAAATACAGGCCCGGTATCCCGGTGATCCCGCGACGATGCGCCGGCGCGCCGCGCGCATCGAAGATGGGAATGTCGATCCAGCCGAAATCCAGCGCGTAGCCGGTGGCCCAGATGACCGTTGCGATTCCGTTTTCGTGCAGGTCCAGCCGGCGCAGCGGCGGGGCGGCGAGGACGGGCGGGTCGGGAAAGGCGAGCCGGGCATCCGGGTCCTCGGGCAGGTCGAGGCCGGCGCGGGCGACATGGGCGTCTGCCGCGGCCAGGAAGGCGGCATAGGCGGCATCGGCGTGGGCGAGGCTGTCGTGCAGGTCGGGGGCGATGTCGAGCGCGGTGCCGTGCGCGGCGAGCGTGCGGCCGAGCAGCACCATGCCCTGAGCGGCGAAGCGGCGGTAATCGACGGTGTGGCCGCCATAGGAGCCGGTCAGCACCATCGGCGAGCGGTCGGGGGGGCGCTTCTCGGGCGGCGTCTCGTAGATGCCCAGCACATCCATCCACCAGTGCAGGTTTCGCCCGCGATACTGGCGCGGCACGCGGCGATGCCGGCCGATCGAGAAGAACACGCGGCGGCCGGCGCGCAGCAGTTCCTCGGCGATCTGGCCGCCCGAGTTGCCGCCGCCGACGATCAGCACCGCGCCGTCGGGCAGCTGCGCCGGATTGCGGTAGCGCGCGGGGGGCAGCTGCAGGATGCCCGGGGTGTCGGCCAGCATGTCCGGCATCACCGGCCGCTGGAAGGCGCCGGTGGCGACGACGACGTTCGCCGCGTGGATCGCGCCGTCCGCCGTCGCGGCGATGAAGCCCGGCCCATCCGGCCGGCGGCGCAGCGACGTCACCTCGACGCCGCAGCGGACAGGGGCGGCGATGAAGCGGGCGTAGTCGGCGATGAAGTCGGCGATCTGCCGGCCGGTGGCATAGGCGTCGGGATCGGTGTGGGGGAAGCGGAAGTCGGGCAGCGTGACGTTCCAGTTGGGCGCCTGGAAGTGCAGGCCGTCCCAGCGTTCCGAGCGCCACCGCTCGGCGATGCGGTGGCGCTCGACCACCAGATGCGGCCGGCCGCGCCGACCGAGCATGTCGCTCATGGTCAGCCCGGCCTGGCCGCCGCCGATGATCAGCGTCTCGATCTGCTCGGCCGGCATCCTTGCGGTCGCGGCCTACATCGCGCTGACGTTGAAGGTGTAGGCGCCGTCGTTCATCTCGGTTTCGACCTGCCAGCGCTCGGGGGCCTGGGTCTTGGCGAGCGCCTCGGCCTGCACCTGCGCGTCCTCGGCGTCCGCGGCGTCCACCACCAGTTCGATGAACTGGGTGACCTGTCGATAGACGACCACGTCGAATCGCGGCATTGCCCCATCCTTCTGCTGAAACGGCGGGGTGGATGGTATCACCGCTGCGGCGGGATCGGGCGCGTTGATCTCCGCGGCGCGACGGCAGAAGGTGGCGGCGCGTGCGGCGGAGGGTGCCATGCAGGCGATGGTTCTGGAGGCGATCGGCGGCAGGCTGATGCTGCGGGACCTGCCCGACCGCCAGCCGGGACCCGGGCAGATCCGCGTCCGGGTTGCCGCCTGCGGCGTCTGCCGGACCGACCTTCATGTCGTCGATGGCGAACTGCCCGACCCGCATCTGCCGATCATTCCGGGGCACGAGATCGTCGGGCGGATCGATGCGCTCGGCGCCGGGGTGGAGGGACTGCGCGTGGGCGAGCGGGTCGGCATTCCCTGGCTCGGCCACACCTGCGGCGTCTGCCCCTATTGCACGACGGGGCGCGAGAACCTGTGCGACGATCCGCTGTTCACCGGCTTCACGCGCGATGGCGGCTTCGCCACGGCGGCGGTGGCGGATGCGCGCTATGCGTTCCCGTTGGGCGAGGACGGCGAGGACGTCGCCCTCGCACCGCTGCTGTGCGCGGGGCTGATCGGCTGGCGCTCGCTGGTGATGGCGGGGGAGGGCAGGCGGATCGGCCTGTACGGCTTCGGTGCGGCGGCGCACATCATCGCGCAGGCCGCCGTGTGGCAGGGCAGGTCGGTCTATGCCTTCACCCGGCCGGGCGACGCCGTGGGGCAGGACTTCGCCCGTAGCCTGGGGGCGGTGTGGGCGGGCGGGTCGGACGAGGCGCCGCCCGCGGCGCTGGATGCCGCGATCATCTTCGCCCCGGTGGGCGGTCTGGTGCCGCTCGCGCTGGCGGCGGTCCGCAAGGGCGGCCGCGTGGTCTGCGCCGGCATCCACATGAGCGACATTCCCGGCTTCCCGTACGCGCTGCTGTGGCAGGAGCGGCAGGTGGTCTCGGTCGCCAACCTGACGCGCCAGGACGGCATCGACTTCCTGCGGCTGGCGCCGCGGATCGGCATCGAGACGCACACCACGCGCTACCCGCTCGCCGAGGCCAATCGGGCGCTCGACGACCTGCGCGCCGGGCGCTTCGAGGGGGCGGCCGTGCTGGTGCCGTAGCGCGATCGCGGGCTCGGCCGCCGGCACCCGGAACGCCCCGCCGCGACCACCACGCAGCGCGTGTCAGCAGGCCGGCGCCGCGTTACCATCGGCCCACGCGCCGCCCGGATCGGGCGGCCAATGCACGCCCGACGATGGACGTGCGTCGATGGGGGCCTGATGACCGACCTTTATTCCTTCTTCGTGCAGCGCCGCTCCGGCAAGCCGATGCACAAATGGCACCATTACTTCGAGGTCTATGAGCGGCATTTCAGCCGGCTGCGCCATACCAGCCCGACGGTGGTCGAGATCGGCGTGCAGGGCGGCGGCTCGCTGGCGATGTGGCGGTCCTATTTCGGCGATGCCGCGCGGATCTACGGCATCGACTCGACGCCCGAGGCCAAGGTGAACGAGGACGTCGCGACCCGGGTCTTCATCGGCAACCAGGGCGACCGGCAGTTCCTGCGCGGCGTGGCCGCTCAGATCGGCACCGCCGACATCGTCATCGACGACGGCAGCCATGTCGCCAGCCAGCAGATCACCACGTTCGAGGCGTTCTACCCGCTGCTGAGCGAAACCGGCGTCTATCTGGTGGAGGACACGCACACCGCGCTTTGGGGCGGGGGCTACAACGACCTGCCGAACGGCCAGACCTTCATGACCTTTGCCGCGGCCCGCTGCGCGGAGTTGATGGACTGGACCGGCAAACCGCAGAATTTTCAGCAGCTGATGACCGACCGCAACGTGCTGCTCGCCGACCAGGCCTCGGCGTTCTGCCGCACCACCAAGTCCATTTCGTTCTACGACAGCATCGTGGTGTTCGAGCGCGGCCGCCGCGTGGTGCCGCGGCATGAACGGCTGTGAGGGGATCAGGCTGCGTTGGGGGTAGATCGGCTTGGATCGGGAGCGCGCCATAGGGCGGCCCGAATAGCACGATTCATGGCAGGCATCGGGAACGCGGGTTTGCGTCCCTGTTTCTGCTGCTTCGCTGATTTGGTCACACTTAAGCATAACCCCCCAAGCGGGGTGACTCAAGACGATATGATTCAGGCATGATGCGGTACGCTGGCCCCTATATATTTGGTGCAGAAAGTGCAACAAACTCACGTTGATATCGCGCTGACCGAACGGCGCCGTGCCATCCTCACGGTTATCTTAGCGAGGATGTTGAGACTGCGATTTGGAAGTCCACCGCCGAGTTTTATGCTAGGTGAATATTACATAGAAGATCCGAACACAGTGCAGTGTGAGATTATCTGTTTCTCTACATTCTCAGGTCATTTAAGTGGTTTTGAGTTCTGGTTCAGCGGAGCCCGGGTTTCGGTCGAGTATGGCGTTCGCGAATTATAACGTCAGCGGGAAGATTTCAGAGAGACTCTGGGACGACATGAGATGGTTCCGTTGCGGAGAGGACCATATTATAGGGTATCTCAGGTCGTATATGCCTGTCATAAACAGGAAGATCCTCGATCAGCGGTATCTTTCCGGCCATTTGTTGAATCGGACCATCTCTATACTCGATCTTCACCAAGTTACGGTTGCAGTTAAAGGACTATCCGTCATTATTCGCTGGCCGTTTAGCATTCTGCCATTCCCACCAAACCTAAATCCCTCCTCCGAAGTTGGCGTGATTTACATCCGAGATTTTATCGACGCGTGCAATTCATTTTTCCGCAACGATTATGACGATTGTATTCGCCGGCTCATAACGTCCGCAGAGAACTTCTTTGTCGCCATGAAGTGGGTCGGGAGGCAAGAGACGTGCAGGGACATCGCTTGGAGGGTAGTTAGGCGCCGGATTCGGCCTAATCCAAAGTCATTCCGTCGCATATTAGCCCATAACCTCCCTCGTGGGCGCGTATCTGAAGAGGTTGTCCACGATAATATGGAATTTATCTATACAGTCCGTAATCGCATCGTCCATGACGGATTCAGAATGTCTACGTCGTGCGCGCTTTTCTGCTCAAAATCTATCGGAACGTTGAGTTATCTATTAAGTTGGTACTGCCACAATGAAAAGATATCTAAATACGTTCATCACTTGCATATACAGTTCATGATGCACAGCAGAAAGCTGGGGGACTATCATGATCTCGATGAGATCAAAAGGAACCGGCGACGCAACGCTACAAGCAAGAAGCCGATTGATTCTGCAGAAGAGTTCAATCATGCGATGTTCTCTGCTCTTCGCTTCACACCGCGGGACAAAGCTTCCATCTGAAGAGCGTACGCTCTAAGTAGTAGGCTGTGTTTGGCCACGCGAATGTCTCCTTGTTGGCCGCTCCTCGTAGCTGCACGCTGAGTATCTTTTCAGCACGCGTAGGGTGGGCTTTAGCCCACCGTTGCTTTGTGTGGCCTCTCGCCGGTATTGGCCAGCCCCACGTCGGCAACCGCCCAGTCCTTGGCGTACATGCCCTGCGCGACGCACCGCCGAAAGCTCGAGAAGGGCCAATCGGCGGCATGCTCGGCGACGCTATGCTTCACAGGGTTGAAATGGATGTAGTCCATGTGGACTGCATAGTCGCCGTCGTCGCGGATCGTATGTTCCCAATATCGCCGCTGCCAAACACCAGCCTCGCGCTGGGGGACGAGCCTCAAGCGACAGGTTGGGCGATAGTCGGGGATTGTTACAATGCACATCGTGGTGGGCTGAAGCCCACCCTACGCCCGTGAACGTCCGGTAAACGGAACCTCGTTGCAGCACGCGTAGGGTGGGCTTCAGCCCACCGTTGCTTTGTGTGGCCTCTCGCCGGTATCGGCCAGGCCCACGTCGGCAACCGCCCAGTCCTCGGGGTACATGCCCTGCGCGACGCATCGCCGAAAGCTGGAGAACGGCCAATCGGCGGCATGCTCGGCGACGCTATGCTTCACAGGGTTGAAATGGATGTAGTCCATGTGGACTGCATAGTCGCCGTCGTCGCGGATCGTGTGTTCCCAATATCGCCGCTGCCAAACGCCAGCCTCGCGCTTGCGGACGAGCCTCCAGCGTCACGGGTGCGGCGATGGGCGGGGATTGGTTCCAAGCGCAAGGTGGTGGGCTGAAGCCCACCCTACGCCCGTGAACGTCCGGCGGAACCTCGTTGCAGAACGCGTAGGGCGGGCTTCAGCCCATCGTTGCTTCGTGTGGCCGCTCGCCGGTATCGGCCAGGCCCACGTCGGCAACCGCCCAGTCCTCGGGGTACATGCCCTGCGCGACGCACCGCCGAAAGCTCGAGAACGGCCAATCGGCGGCGTGCGCGGCGACGCAATGCTTCACAGGGTTGAAATGGATGTAGTCCATGTGGATTGCATAGTCGCCGTCGGCGCGGATCGTGTGTTCCCAATATCGACGCTGCCAAACGCCGGCCTCGCGCTTGCGGACCAGGGAGGCGACGGCGATCGTCGTGGATGCGCAACGCGGCGTGAGAACAGCGCCTTGATCGTCCGCCAGCGGTTCGGGAAGTCGGCATCGTCGGGCGGCAAGGTCCAAAGACAGTGCAGGTGGTCCGGCAGCACGACCCAGGCGTCGATGTGGAACGGGCGGGTCCAGCCGCGTGTCCGCACGGCATCGCGCAGGGCGCCAATCTCGGCCACCAGCAGATTGGAGCGCCGGTCGAGCAGATTGACCGTGAAGAAGTAGGAGCCCCAGCGACACGGTTGCGGCGATAGTTGGGCATGGTTCCGAAGCGCAATGTGGTGGGCTGAAGCCCACCCTACGCCCTTGCGTCCGGTAAACGGAACCTCGTTGCTTCGTGTGGCCGCTCGCCGGTATCGGCCGGGTCCAGGTCGGCGGGCGCCCCGATTGCATCGTCGCCGTCGTCGCGGATCGTATGGTCCCACTATCGCCGCCGCCAAACGCCAGCTTCGCGTTTGCGGACGAGCCTCCAGCGTCACGGGTGCGGCGATGGTCGGCAGTGGTTTCAAGCGCATGGTGGTGGGCTGAAGCCCACCCTACGCCGGTGATGGTCTGGTGGTGGAATCTCGTTGCAGGCGTGCTGTTACTCGCGTTCAGCTGGCGTTGATCAGGTAGTAGTCCTGGTAGCGGCTGCGCAGCGCGGTCTTTTGCAGCTTGCCGGTGGCGGTGTGGGGCAGCGCGTCCACCACCAGGATGGCGTCGGGCAGCCACCATTTCGCGACCTTGCCCTCATAGACCGTCAGCACGTCCTCGGGCGTGACGCTGCGGCCGGGGGCGGGGACCACCAGCAGCAGGGGCCGCTCGTCCCATTTCGGGTGGCGCGCGGCGATCACCGCCGCCTCGGCCACGTCGGGGTGGGACACCGCGAGGTTTTCCAGCGTGATCGAGCTGATCCATTCGCCGCCCGACTTGATGACGTCCTTCGAGCGGTCGGTGATCTCCATGAAGCCGTCGGGGTCGATGGTGGCGACATCGCCGGTGGCGAACCAGCCATCCGCGTCGAGCGCGCTGCCCGGCGCGTCGCCGTAATAGGCGCTGGTCACCCAGGGGCCGCGCACCAGCAGGTCGCCGAACGCCACGCCGTCCCAGGGCAGCTCCCGCCCCTCGCCATCGACGATCTTCATGTCGAGGCCGGGCAGGATGCGGCCCTGCTTCAGCGCCAGTTGCAGCCTGCCCGCGGCGTCGAGCCCGGCATGCACCTGCTTGGGTTTGTTGTAGGTGCCGACAGGGCTGATCTCGGTCATGCCCCAGCCATGCTCGACCGGGACGCCGTATTCGCTGCCGAACGCCTCGATCAGCAGCGGCGGGCAGGCGGAGCCGCCGGTCATGATGCGCTGCACCCCGTCGATGCGCCGCCGGTGGCGCGCAGATGCTGCAGCAGGCCCATCCACACCGTCGGCACGCCGGCCGCCATGGTGACGCGCTCCTCGTTCATCAGCGCCTCGAGGCTCGGGCCGTCGAGGTGGCGGCCGGGGAACACCAGCGAAGCGCCGGCCATCGCGGCGGCGTAGGGAATGCCCCAGGCGTTGACATGGAACATCGGCACCACCGGCAGCACGCGATCGATCGCGCGCAGGCCGAGCACGTCGGCCATGTTGACGGCGCAGGCATGCAGCAGGGTCGAGCGGTGGCTGTACAGCACGCCCTTCGGCCGCCCCGTGGTGCCCGAGGTGTAGCAGAGCGCGCTGGCGGTGTTCTCGTCGAAATGCGGCCAGACATAGTCCTCGTCGGCCGCCTCCATCAGCGTGTCGTAGCAGAGCAGCGGCATGCCGGCCGGCAGCGCGAGGTCGGGCATGTTGGCCGGGTCGGTCATCATCACCACGGCGCGCACAGAGCCGGCGATGCGCGCGGCGACCGTTTGGATCAGCGCGGCGAAACTGGTGTCGGCGAACAGCACCGCGTCGCCGGCATGGGTGATGATGTAGGCGATGTCGTCGGGGTGCAGGCGCGGGTTGACCGTGTGGCAGATCGCGCCCATGCCGGGTGCCGCGTAGTACACCTCCAGATGGCGGTAGCTGTTCCAGGCCAGGGTGCCGACGCGGTCATGCGGCTGCACGCCGAGCCGCTGCAGCACGCGCGCGAGGCGGCGCGCCCGGCGCTCGATCCCGGCCCAGGTGGTGCGCCTGATCTCGCCCTCGACGGATTTGGCGACGATTTCGGTGGCGCCGTGATGGCGCGCGGCATTGCGCAGCAGCGTCGAAATCAGCAGCGGCTGCGACTGCATCAGACCCAGCATGGCACGTCTCCACGTCGGCGGGCCGTCTCGCGCGGCCCTGCGGTCAGCGGCGGTTATGCGCCGCTGTCGCGCCGATCATAGACATACAAGCCGGTATGTTTCACCTGGGCACGCATGAACGCCTTGATCTCGGGCGCGATTTCCTCGCGGAAGCGGCGGCCGTTGAACAGGCCGTAATGGCCGACCCCCGCCTGTTCGATGTGCTTGCGCATCGCGGGCTTAGGGTGCGGGTCAGCTTGTGGGCCGCACGGGTCTGGCCGATGCCGGAGATGTCGTCGCGCTCGCCCTCGATGGTCAGCATCGCGGTGCGCTCGATCGCCGCCGGATCGACCGGCGTTGCGGGAGACCAGCATGCCGCGCGGCAACAGGTGCTCGTGGAACACCGCGGCGATGGTCTGCAGGTAGTAGCTCGCGGGCAGGTCCATCACCGAGCGGTATTCCTCGTAGAAGGTGCGCTTGGCGGCCAGGGTCTCGCCGTCGCCCTGGACCAGATGCAGGAACATCTGCCAGTGCGCGCTGACATGGCGATCGAGGTTCATCGCCATGAAGCCGGCCAGTTGCAGGAAGCCCGGATAGACCTGCCGCAGGAAGCCGGGGTTGCCGAACGGCACGGGGTGGATGACGTTGTTCGCGAACCAGTCGAGGCTGTGCGCGCTTGGCGAACTCGTTGACCGCGGTCGGCGCCTCGCGCGTGTCGATCGGGCCGCCGATCAGCGTCATGCTGCGCGGCCCGTCGGGATCGCGGGCGGCGTTCATCAGCGCGACCGCGGCGAGCACCGGCACCGCCGGCTGGCAGACCGCGATCACATGCGTCTGCGGCCCGAGCATGCGCAGGAAGTCGATGACGTAGTCGATATAGTCGTCGAGGTCGAAATCGGCCGGCTCAGCGGCAGCTCGCGCGCGTCGCGCCAGTCGGTGATGTAGACGTCGTGGTCGGGCAGGAACGCTTCCACGGTGCCGCGCAGCAGCGTCGCAAAATGGCCGGACATCGGTGCCACCATCAGCACCGCCGGATCGGGCCGGCGGCGTCGGCCTGCGGCAGGTCGCGGCGGAAATGCTTGAGCGTGCACCAGGGCAGATCGACGATCGTCTCCTCGACAACCGCGACCTCCTGCCCGTCGACGATGGTGGTGTTGAGGCCGAAGCGGGGCTTGCCGAAGCGGCGCGTCAGATGCTCGAAACTGTCGAGCATGCGGCGGTGAAGCGGCCGGCGGCGGTGTCGCGCAGCGGATTTTCCGGCATGTCGAGAAGCGAAAGCGCGCTGCCGGCTGCAACGCGCATGGGTGTAAGCGCGAGGCGCTGCAACTCATACTGGTGGTAGAGCATTCGGGGGACTTTCCGGCAGGCGGCCCACCTTGGGCGGCGGACGGCCGACTCCTTGATGTATATAGGCGCGGCAGATGTTGCGGCTGGTTAAAATCCCCTCACGTGATCCGGTTCTCGCGATTCAAGTCAACACCTTCACCAGCGGCGTGACAAGCCGGATTGACAGCTTTGTCAGGCAGAATAGTCACATTGGCTAACGTGAAGCGGCGAGTTCGGTTTCCACAAGTCTGCCGGGCTCGCCGGACATGGCCCGCCGCAGCACCAGACGCTCGTCGTGAAACGCCGCGACGGTGGGCCGGTGAGCGATCGAAATGATCGTGGTGGCGGGCAGGCGTTCCTTCAGCACGCGGTAGAGCGCCTCCTCCGACTCGGGATCGAGGCTCGCGGTGGCCTCGTCGAGGAACAGCCAGGCCGGCTTGGCCAGCAGGGCGCGGGCGAGGGCGATGCGCTGCTGCTCGCCGCCCGAGAGGCGCTGCGCCCAGTTGTCGTCCTCATCCAGCCGCGGCAGCAGCTCGGGCAGGCCGGCATCGGTCAGCGCCTGGGCATAGGCGGCCTGCTCGTAGCCTCGGGTGTCGCGGGATAGCTGATGACGGCGCGCAGCGTGCCAAGCGGGATGTAGGGTCGCTGCGGCAGGAACAGGGCGCTCGCCGGCCGGCATCTGCACGCGTGCCGCTGCCGAACGGCCAGATGCCGGCGAGGGCGCGGAACAGCGTGGACTTGCCGGAGCCGGAGCGGCCGGTGACGACGACCGAATGGCCGGGGACGAAGCGGATATCGGCGCCGTCCAGCAGGCTGGTGCCGTTGGGCAGCGTCAGCGTCAGGCCGCTGACGTCCAGCGCCTCGCCGGCCGGCGCCGGTCGCAACAGGCCTTTGCCGACCGCCGCCCGCGCCACCACGATGGCGCGGTGGAAGGAGGTGAGACGCTCGACGGTGGCGCGCCAGCTGGCCAGGGACGGCATATGCGCCGATGAACCAGGACATGCTGCCCTGCACGTTGCCGAAGGCGTCGGCGGTCTGCGTCAGGCCGCCCAGCGGAAGCTGGCCGGCGAAATAGCGCGGTGCCGCGACGATGATGGGGAAGATGATGGCGATCTGGTTGTAGCCGGCGACCAGGGAGTTCAGCAGCTTGGTCCGCCGCATGATCGCCCACCAGTTGTCGACCACGTGGCTGAACCGGTCGCGCAGGTTCAGCTTCTCCTCCGCCTCGCCGCCATAGAGCGCGACGCCTTCGACGTTCTCCCGCAGGCGCACCAGGGCGTAGCGGAAATCCGCCTCGACCCGCTGCTGGCGGAAGCTCAGGGCGACCAGGGGCCGGCCGACGAAATGCGTGAGCATGGTGCCGACCGCGGCGTAGATCAGCGCGACCCAGACCATGTAGCCGGGGATCGGATGCCGAACAGCGGGTAGTCGCCCGACAGTTCCCACAGGATGCCGACGAAGCTGAACAGCGAGACGATGTTGGAGAGCAGGTCCGAGCCGAGCGAGAGGGTGCTGTTGACGAAGTCGCGCAGGTCCTCGGCGATGCGCTGGTCGGGGTTGTCGGTGCCGATCGCCGCGTGGTCGGTGGTCAGGCTGATGCGGTAATAGGCGCGGTCGGCCAGCCATTCGTCGAGGAAATGGCTGGTCAGCC
>CAVZSZ010000006.1:0-47548 GCA_963778105.1 uncultured Pseudomonadota bacterium
AGGCCGGCGGCCTGCGCCGCATCGCCGAGACGCTGAACCTTGGTGTCGACTCCTTCGTCTTCGCCGAACGACAACCCGGCCGAGTGCGCGCTGATCCGCGCCGCGCTGCCCGAGGTGGCGGTGGTCGAGTTGGGCGACGATCCCGCGCAGTTCATCGCGCGGCTGGAGGAAGGGTCGTGGTTCGCCAGCCAGGGGCTGAGTGCCGAGGACCTCGCACGCGGCAAGGCGTATCAGGCGCGCGCGCAGGCGGCCGCGGCGGCGGCCGAGGCGACCGACCTCGACGGCTTCCTGGCGGGGCTGGCAATGCGCGGGCGGGTGTTCCGCGCCGAGGGGGCGGCGCTGCTGCGGATCGCGCAGCTGGAGGGCAAGACCAACCAGTTCAACCTGACCACGCGGCGCCATAGCGAGGCGGCGATCAACGCCTTTGCCGCGCGGCAGGACGCACTGGTGCTGGGTGCGACGCTGGCAGACACGTTCGGCGATCACGGCCTGGTTTCGAGCGTCGTCGCGCTGGCCGAGGGCGACGCGCTGGTGATCGACAGCTGGCTGATGAGTTGCCGCGTGTTTTCCCGCACGCTGGAGCAGTTCGTGATGCGCTGGCTGGTGGCCGAGGCGGCGGCGCGCGGGCTGTCGCGGATCGTGGGTTCCTATGCGCCGACGCCGAAGAACGATGTGGTGGCCGACCTTTATCCGCGGCTTGGCTTCACCGAGGTCGAGGAAGGCCGGCGGTGGGAACGCGCGGTGGCGCGCCCCGTCGCCGACCTTGTCACCTTCATCGCCGAGGCGCCTGCCGCGTGAGCGAAGCCGTGGCGGGGCCCGGGACACGGGACGCAACGACAACCGAGGACTACCGCCGGCTGCTCGCCGAGGCGATCGACGCCCGCGACGACGGGGAACCGGAGCAGTGCGTGTGCGCTGCTGGAGGCGTTGCTGGAGCGTTTCCCGGCGGACGCCGAGGCGAGCATCGAATATGCCCGCACACTGCGGCGATTGAGGAGGCCGCGGGACAGCTATCCTATTCTTGCAAGGGCGCTCGACCGGTCACCCAGCGACGTGGCTCTGCGGAAGCTATGGGTCGAAGTCCCGATCCACGACGGCGACTACGATGAAGTCATCCGGCGCTGCAGGGCATTGCGCGAGGTGCATCCGCATGCCAGCGCAGCGGGAGGCGTGGGATTGCCTGACCCCGGAGTTCACCGCGTTGATGGAAAGTGGCCGCTGGAACCAAGCCGCCGAGCTTGTGGAGGCTAACTTGGACGCCTTCAGCAGCCGTGCCGATATTTTCCTGCTGGCAGTCAACTACCTGTCAATGCTGCCTGGGAACGCGACGCTGCCAGCGCTGGTGAATGACGCGAACCCCAACATCGGCGCATTTCCTCCGAGGTGCCGGTCAACTTGCACCTTCGGCTCGCCATGATGCGTGAAAACAGGGCGGTCACACGCCGAAAGCGGGGTTCGGGTCATCTCGATCGGGCAGAATTGCCTGCCCTACCTCCTGGCCTGCCGCTGGGGATTTATCCCTCAGTCGGCAGTCCTGCCGACATGACGCCTTTCGATCTCGGCGGCTTTCCCAACGACAGCGCAGCGAATGCGATAGAAACAAGCTTCACGCGTATAATGACCGTGATGGCTTTTCCCTGGTGCCTTTTGGCGGCACCGGTGATGTCCTCAGCCTGTATCACAAGGCGACAGGCGTGGGCTTCTTCCACTGGCTCGGCTCGTATTGGCTGCGTCCGGATCCCGCGAGGTTCTTCGCGCGCTGGGACCAGCTGGTCGGCAATTGGCGCGATGTCAGTACGTCCGGTCGCAGGGTGTTCATATTTTGCCTGTGCGGGGCTGGCAGCCTGACAAAACTGGTCAATGTGGCAGCGTCCACCCTACTCGACCCCGATACGCATCTGGTAGTGATCGACGTCCTTCAACAGCCGCATGCCTGTCCGCGCCATGAGCGGATCACCTATGTTCACGCCCTACCACCGACTACAACTCGGTGAGTGTGAAGGACAGAATTCCCTTCGCGGAATTGGTTTCGAGCTTTCCGTTGCGGCGTCGATCCAGTCTGCCATATTAAACTTGATGGCCGAGAAGGCGCGCCCGGACCTCCCTGCGAGTGAAGCTGAACGGGCGCTCGACGTTGCGTTAGCGGCCAGACCGAGTGGCGACCGAAAGGCGGCCATTGCCATTTTGAAATCACTTGATGCATGGTTTCCAGCGGAACCAGGCAGCCTCGGCGCTCGTGGTGCGGTTGGCAGCGTAGCCGCGACGGTGTTGACCACTGGCGCGTATGTATATGGACCTGCTGGCAGCGGGGACCGCGGCTCGGGGCCGGCTGGAAATCCACAGCAGCGCGGATGGGATCACGATCATAATCGCCAAAAAGTCGATCCGCGCGATCGACTATGATGGCCGTGGGCGGGTCCTAATATGGAAATTCAGGACTGATAGCGGCCCGTCGGAACTACCTTTAGCGGGACGGATCGCCTTCGATAGCGCCGGCAGGAGTTTTGCTGGCTGGCTCCAACAAACGGGAGCCAGCCCGCGACAGGAGGTTGTTGGCACCTATGTCCCGCCACCCGTCGCCTTGATCGGGGTTGGCGTCGATAATCGGCTGTGGAGCCGGGCGATCTGCAAAGCAACTGGGCTCCGGTGCCGAACAGCCATGCAGCCATTGGATGCGCGGTGATGCCGGATGGAACCATTCTAGGCATCGGCACCGACAACGCGCTTTGGACCTGTACGAGCCTCTCTAGCAACTGGGTCCAGGTCCCACACAGCCGCGCTGTTATCGGCGTTGCCGTCATGCATGATGGCACGATACTTGGGGTCGCGCAGGACAACACGCTATGGACACGGACCACGCTGACGGCCAACTGGATGCGTGCGCCAGGCAGCCATCCGCTCATCGGCGTGGCGGTCATGCAGGATGGCTCGATCCTAGGCGTTGGCATCGATCATTGCCTGTGGATCCGGACGGCGCTGCACAGCCCCTGGGTCGCCGTGCCGAACAGCGGCGCTGTCACCGGTATCACCGTGATGCCAGACGGATCAATCATCGGTGCGGGCCTTGACCGCTTGCTGTGGGTTCGCGAAACCCTCGCTAGCAACTGGTCGCCAATACCGGGTAGCGCCGCGGTCCTTGATGTGGCTGCCTGGCCGTAGGATTATTGCGACATAGATCAAATCCGCTAAGCGCAGCCCGCTTCCACGTGTTGGTCGCGACGCAGACATATTCGTAGCTTGCGTCCGCCACCCGTGTGCCCGCGATGCAGGGGGACGATGACGATTTGGGCGTCGCCAAAGGCGCCTGGATCTGTCCATGCAACGAGACCACGCCGTTGTCCCCAATCGCGATTATGGGTTTGCCGTGCACCGCGTAGGTCAGCGCGTGTGCCGCTACAGGTACACGCAGAACATGCTGATCCTGCCCAGCCGCTGTTCCATTGCCGGAAAAGTCAATCGGCTCATTCGCAGCCAGTCGGATGGCAGCGGTGCTCCCGCCGGTCAACCGCGCTTCGCTGATATCGATCACAGCATCTTGGAACAGGGCGTTCGTCGCGAAGCCTGAGCCGAAGCTGACTGCGTCACCTAGTTTGTCGCCGCCATAGCCGCTGTCGAGCCAGATGCCGCGCCCATATTCGACTGCCGCAGGCTGCTCGTAGGTCCAGACAACACCGCCGTCTGTGACAGTCCCACTGTCTGGAAAGCGCGGCCGTGTCGTGCCGCTCGGTACCGGCAACAGTCGCGACATAAATGCTGGGCACCCCTGCCACATCAGGCTCCCGGATCACGGCGCCGGGCTGGTTTGGAACCGCCGTGCGATAGGCCGTATGCGGCTTCCAACCCGGCCAAGGCTGCTCGCTCGGGTTAAGCGAGATGAAATACCGGTAGGCGTGCAGCGGGTCGTAGGCCGCGATCGGAGTATCCGGCCCGTTCGCTGCCATATCGTATTCTGCGCCGACCTGAGAGAAATCCTTTGGCGGCAGCCCGGTCAGATCGCGCGCAAAACCATCGAAAAGCCATGCGCTATCTGAGCCGTATTGGTTGATGGTCGATTGCAAAGCCACATCCTCGGCTGTCCACGGATGGTTGCCATGCAGGTTGAGCAGAAAGAGCCCCGCTGTCAGCCCCGCCGTGCCACTCGCCAAGCCCTGCGCCTGCACGATCTCCGCGGCCAGCTGCGGATACAAACCATAGCCCGCGCGTGGAATCGGACTGTCGTTGTCCAGATTGACGACTAAATTGGGTGTATTAGTCACGGCCTTAGACAGCCGCCGCAGTATGTTTACCCTACCACCCCGGAAATCGAGCGTATCGATATTGTCGCCAGCGGGAACCGGATTGCCTGTCGGCGTCGCTTCAAACGCGCCGGTCACGACGCCGCCGGTGCGCGGCAAAACCTCGCTCTTCAGCCAATTCGTCATGCAGTTCAGATCAGCGGCAGTTGGTTGCACCCCCGTGGTGAAGGAACCTCCGAACCCCGTATAGGACGCGAGTCCAGTGCACTGGGCGCGAGCCGCGACCGGTAAGATCAAAGCTAGGACGAACAGTGCGCGCGAGAGCATGAGTTTTCTACTCCCAAAGGATACAGTGCAATCGTACACTGCCCACTATGGCTGTTGGAAGGAAACTTACTAGCGAATAGCTGTAGTCCGCTGTCTTGCACGCACGTCCACCATCGAAATAGACTTCGGGCTAAAGTCAAACTCACATTTTTGGGTAGCGCAAATGAAGGTCGCGGAAACATGGCGCGGGCACATCAATCGCTTCATACCGCCGAACAAGTTTGCTGGCTGGGCGATCGATTTGAAAAATCCCGACAATGGGAGTTTGCAAGCCACCGTCCGTTTGCATCGACGCCCCATCGGCGATGGGCGTGCCAACCTGTTTAAGCCCGACCTACGCCAATTCGGCAGCGGCAATTTCGGGTTCGAAGTCGAATGTGGAATCCCGTATCGTTTGCTTCAATCCTCGCAGGTGATCTTGACATCCTTATCAGCAAGGATGGGGTTGAATACGGAATCTTCAACGTCGACAGAAGCTTACAGCTGTTCGTCGAGATGCTTGAAGCGTCAAGGCTGTTATCGGAATTCGGTAAATTCAATGAACATATGCTGCGCATCACATTCAATCATACGTCTGAATACATTCAAGGGCACGCAGCGAACGCATTAGGATCGGCACTGACACTTATAAAAAGTGATCGGGCCTTGCTACCCGATACCACGGACACATTCGAAAGAACCTGATCTCCAGCGTCCGCCTCAAGACCGGTGTGGTTTCCAGCGATCAAACGGCGGTGCTCGGCCGTGACGGGCATTTGTTCCTGATCGAAGGCTCGAACAACGTCATGGAGTTTTTGGTCCGCGCGTACGGCAACGAAACATCGGCTAAGATCGCCGTCAGTGGATAAACCTCGTAAAATCCCGTCATAAGATCATCGAAGCCCACGGGGCACACTTCATCCAGATCGTGATTCCCGACAAGATCTCCATCACGCGGGAACTACTCGATGGCACGATGTCATACCCAACAGCAACTCTCGCTGCTCTCGAGGAAAAAGCTGTCCGGGAACTGCCATCGTCCTGCTACATGTCCGGACTGGCCTTCTTGTCCGACGCTGCCGTTCGCCTCGGCCTTCCGAAAGGTCGACACGCATTTCACGCCAAAGGCGCATTCACGATCTTCGCGGAAATCTGTCGGATGTTGGGGCAGGCAGCCCCTAGCAAGCTCTTGTTTGACAGCCCTATATCACTAGCGGCGATCTCGCGCAGCGGTTTTTTGGCTATCCGCTCTACGAAGTCCTTCACGCGGCGCGCGAGCCGAATTTTGCGCGCGGGCCGCAAGCTGGTGGCTGAGCGCCACCCGTCCCGGCCACCACGCCGGCAGGCGCCAGGTTTTCAAGAACGATACGGCGCCAATGCAGAAGAAAGTCGTGGTATTCGGAAACTCATTCTTTGCCGGCCACATACTTCAAGGATCCATCAACTACTGGATGTCGACGTGGTTCTCCGAGTATCATTTCGTTGCGTCTGCCGACATGGATGCTAGAGTACGTCGCGTACGGAGCAGCCGGACGTTGTAATCTGCCAGACCATCGAGCGATTCCTGGATATTGTCCCTGCATCTTAGTGCGTGGCGATGGTGATCGCCGGCTCACATGCCCCGTGAACTCGGGTCGTCGCGACCTCTTCCGGCTGTTTTGACAAAGCCAGTTGATACAATGGTTGGCCGCGGATGATCTGCAGCCGGTCATTGAATAGCGTCGTGAAGGTATCAATCGCCATCTTTGGCGTGCTGAGTACCGCTTCACTGCCTCTGTATTGGCGATCCACCGAGATAATCGTCGCAAATGATGACACCCTCACGACCAGCGCCTGGAATGCCAGCACGAGATCTTCCAGAACCTCCGGTGATCGGTGTGACGCGTCAATATAGATGAAATCTGCTTTGTCTCCCCTCTGGACGAAGTCCAGCAGGAAATCATACGAGTATCGCGCATGTCGGATCACCATATTGGCGCGATCTGATGTCAGCATGTTCCGCCGATGCCGGGCGCCATATGTCGCAGGATTATCTTCGATCGGGAAACACGTCGATGCAGTGCAAGCGGCTTGCAGGATGTCGCAGAAGGTTCTCGAGGATCCAGAGCGAGGCGCGGCCTTCGAAGCAGCCCAATTCAACTACCGTCTTTGGTTCGGCCTTATTCCAGCCTAGGCCACGAAAGATGTTCGTCCACGACTGGTGGTAGCCCGAGAACCAGTCCGAGGTAAAGGTTGGCGCACCGCCGATATCCCCCCGGCCGGCCGGAATACCGAAGACCTCAACCTGATCAAGATGCAGAGGCTGAGCACCTAAAATCTGATCCGCACAAACCGTCCGAAAATCGGTCGGTCCGCCGTCCAGATCAGCGGGTTGCCGTCAGCACCTCCGAAGTCCGTATCATCGTCCTTGCGATGGACCTCGGCCCAGCTATCTGCCGCAATGGCGACGTCGATTGCCAGTCTGCGCGCGCGCCCCCGGGCGTCATCGGTTTGCAATCTGATTGTAGATATGGACTGCCGTAATCTCCGCAGCTTCTCAAGATCTACCATCCACCACGGCCCATTTTCGATCCCGGTATGAAACCGGAAGCCGCCTGTCTTGCGGCCGTCCAGCGCGCCACCGGCATCGCCTTCCAATGTGTCTTTAACCGACCAATGTGACAGCGAACTTTGTGTCGCCCGCTTACCTTTACTGAGGAGCGTACCCCGACCCGGGGCCACCTTTGCGATCCGGGTAGGAAAAGGAGGTTGATGACCCGCCATCGGAAGATAAACCTTCGGCGGCAGGCCATAAAGAAAAGACCGGGGTTGCGGATCGTCGTATAACTCGAGCGCAAGGTAATCCTTTAGCGCGCGATGCTCGACCTGCAGGTCACTCAGCGCGTCATAGACGTTCCTGATAAATCCGATCTTCTCATAATAGTCCTGCCGTGCGATAACTCCCTTAGGATAGCTTGAGTCGATCGGCACAAACTTTGCCACATCCCTAAAGTTTCCTACGACACCACCGGCCGTGATGTGGCGCTGTAGCGAGCCCTCCTGCATCATCGCCTGCGGCCAAGGATCCGGATTGTGCGAATAGGATTCAAATTTTTTCTGCACTCGGTCGATGCCGCCCAGATGTGTGAAGTGCCACCCAGCATGTGCGATGACGTGAAACAAGTCGGGCTCAGGAAATAACTGTCTAATTTTGCTGCGGTCCCATCGCGCCAGAGAGAGATTATAGATCTGATCGATATATTTCTTTTTGAATGCATAGGCTGCAAACCAAGTGCTCGCACGCTCCCGAAGAATTCATGTAAAACTGATACATTGCCATGTCGAATACAACATAGCCTTCCAGCCGCGATGCCTGTTTCATAGCCTGCGGGCGAATCAACTCGTCCACGTCTGAGATCATGATAAGATCGTCATCACGCGCCATTTCCAGCCCGCGTACTAGTGCGTTTCGTTGGAAATGCTCGCGGTCGAACGGATCGTTGGATTGCGGCAGATCGTTGATGACAAGGTGAATGACCTTGTCGAGATAGGGCCGGAAGCGATCCTGATGCTCCTTAAAATGCAGGGGCTTCTGCATACCGGTGAAGGTCAGCTCAGACTCGGCAATGACGAAGTAGTCGACCGTGTCGTAGGTCTCCTGAAAGCGGAGCTCGAGCATCTCCAGCTCATTGAAGAACGTGAAACAATCAAATATCCGGTTGGTCATCGCTGGTCCTTCGACGGCACATTTATAGCCAGAGGCATTGGGGGTGGGAGCCGGTTCGGCACGGCTCGTCCGTGTTGGCTCACCCGTCAGGCGTCGCCCCGTAGCATCAACAGTTGGGTAAGCAGTCAAACCGATTGGCAGCGTGGCGTTGCGGTTTGAGCACAGGGGCCTGCGTTGCGGCAAGACCGGACGGTGACGCCAAACCACGCCGCGACCGGCCGACCGCAGCCCACGCACATCGACGGGCAGCGTCGGCGCTCGTCGCGCAGGCAGCCGCAATTTCCTCTTGCACCGGACGGCCTATTGTTCTTGTTATGTTCGCATGAGCCATGCCGCCACCACCGCCGAAGCCTTCCCGCGTCTCGCGGGCGGAGCTTTGCCCAATGGGGCCCCCTCGGACGCGGCCCCGCATGGCGCGGCCCCGTCCGGCGCGGCCCTGCCCGGGGCGGCGCTGGGCGCGGCCAGGGCGCCGTTGCTGGGGATGGTGCAGCGGCTGGTGCAGACCGCCATGGCCATGGCGCGCTGCCTGAACGGCATCGCCCAGCAGGGCATGCTCGGCCGGCCGCTGCCCGCATGGGCGCCCGAGACCTTCAATCCCACCATGACCAACGCCTTCGTCGTGATGGCCGTGGCACTGAGTGCCGCCCTGCGCCGGCGGCTGTTCGCCTCGGTGCTGCGGCCGGTGCTGGTCGCCCCGCTGGCCGACCTCGGGCCGGAGCAGCAGGGGCCGCACGGGCCAATGCCGGCGAAAGCGGCATCGCAGGCGCGCGCGGACGACGGCATGATCGACTGGTACGGCCGCGGCGACCCGGCGATCGCCGGCGAGGACGCGGCGCGGCAATACGCGTTCTGGCAGGCCTACGCCCAGCCGGTGCGGGTCGGGCCGAAGGGCGTGGCCGTCGCCGTGCAGCAGATCGACGGGCTGTCGGACGCGGCGGTGGTGGCACAGATCTGCGACCACCTGCGCCGCGCCGCCGAACAGCTCGGCGCCGAGGCGGATATCGCCAGGATCGACGCGCTGGAGAAGGCGGCGAAGGCGCTGTGTCCGCCGCCCGAGGGCAGCACCCCCGCGGTGCCCGACCCGGAGGCCGCCGTGTCCGATGCCGCGACGCCCGAAGCCGGCCGATCGTCTGCCGTGGATCGGACTCCGCCCCAGGATTGGATGCCGTCCGAGGATCGGGCGCCCGGGGATTGGCCGGGTGCGCCGGGTCACGATCCGCCGGGACGAAGGCTGCCGGCCTGATTTCAGCGTGCGCCGCATCCGTGGCGCGGCGCTGCGCCGGCATGTACGGCGCGCGGCCCCCCTCGCCCGTCGGCCCGCGGCCGATCCGCCGGGTGTGCGTGGCGGGTCGCGCAGGCAACCCACCCTGCGGGTCGCGTGATGCGGCGGCGCGGCGCGGTCAGCTGCCGACCCGCTCCTCGGAGTTGACGCCGAGCTGCTTGAGCTTGCGGTGCAGCGCGCTGCGCTCCATGCCGACGAAGGCTGCGGTGCGGCTGATGTTGCCGCCGAACCGCAGCAGCTGCGCCTGCAGATACTGCGTCTCGAACAGGTCCCGCGCCTCGCGCAGCGGCAGCGCCATGATGTCGGCGGTGGGGTCGATGTTGAGCAGCGCGGGCGCGCGCTGGCGCCGATCTCCGGCGGCAGCATGTCGGCGCGGATCGGCTCGCCCGCGCCGCCCGGCGCCATGATCAGCAGCCAGTCCATCAGGTTGCGCAGCTGGCGCACATTGCCGGGCCAGTCATAGGCCTGCAGCGCCGTCGAGCGCGTCGGCCGACAGCTCCCGCGCCGGCATGCCGGAGGTCTCGGCCGAGCGCGGCCAGGAACAGCTGCGCCAGCGCCGGCACGTCCTCGCGCCGCTCGCGCAGGCGGGCACGCTTCAGCGGCACCACGGCGAGGCGGTAGTACAGGTCCTCGCGGAACCGGCCCGCGGCGATCTCGGCCTGCAGGTCGCGGTTGGTGGTGGCCAGCACGCGCACATCGACCTTGCACGCGCGCCGAGCCGCCGAGCCGCTCGAAGGTCTGGTCCTGCAGCGCGCGCACGATCTTGCCCTGGGTCTCCAGCGGCATGTCGGAGACCTCGTCGAGCAGCAGCGTGCCGCCATGGGCGCGCTCCAGCACGCCGGCGCGGCGCGGCTGCGCGACGGGATCGGCGCCGGCCTCGATGCCGAACAGCTCCTCCTCGAAGCGCGGCGGGGTCGAGCGTGGCGCAGTTCAGCACGACGAACGGCCCGTCGGCGCGGCGCGAGCGGGCATGGATCATGCGCGCCGCGACCTCCTTGCCCGCGCCGGCCGGGCCGCTGATCAGCACGCGCGAGCCGGTGGGCGCCACCTGCTCGACCGCGCTGCGCAGCTGCGGTGATCGCCGGGCTGTCGCCGGTGAGCGTCGGTCTCGGGGCCGGCGCGCAGGCGCAGCTCGGCGTTCTCGCGCGCCAGCGCGGCGGCCTCCAGCGCGCGGCGCACCACCAGCAGCAGCCGGTCGGACTGGAACGGCTTTTCGATGAAGTCGTAGGCGCCGTGCTGGATCGCGGCGACCGCCGTTTCGATGTTGCCGTGGCCGGAGATCATCACCACCGGCACCTGCGGCTCCTCGCTGTGCAGCGCCGTCAGGATGCCGAGGCCGTCGAGCGCGCGAGCCCTGCAGCCAGACATCGAGGATCACCAGCGACGGGCCGGCGCGCGCGGAACGCGGCGATGGCGGCATCCGAGTCGCCCGCCTGGCGCGTCTCGTAGCCCTCGTCGCGCAGGATGCCGTCGATCAGCAGGCGGATATCGGGCTCGTCGTCGACGATCAGGATTTCATGCGCCATCGGTCACCTCCTCAGGCGCTGCCCCTTGTCGGGCACGGACTCAGCGACGCGCGGCCGGACCGGGCGCGGCCGCGCGTCGGCAGGATCAACGTCGCCACGGCGCCCGGGCCGTCGGGCGCGGTCGTCCAGCGCCAGCCGTCCGCCATGGTCCTCCATGATCTTCTTCACGATGGCAAGCCCAAGCCCGGTGCCCTTCGGCTTGTGGGTGACATAGGGCTCGGTCAGCCGGCCGCGATCTGCTGCGGCAGGCCGACGCCGTCATCGGTGACGGTGATGCGCGACCTCGTCGGCCTGCGCGCTCGACCGCCACCGCGATCGCGCCGCCGTCGCCGCGCTCGGCGCGCATCGCGACCGCGTCGGCGGCGTTCTGCAGCAGGTTGGTCAGCGCCTGGCCGAGCAGCCGCCGGTCGCAGCGGCACGACCGGGCCGCGCTCGGGGATGTCGGTCGTGCCACGCGATCTCCGGCCGCGCGGTGCGCTGCAGCACCAGCGCCTCGCGCACGATCTGGCCGACATCCTCGCGGCCGGATCACCGGCTGCGGCATGCGCGCGAAGGCGGAGAACTCGTCCACCATGCGGCCGATATCGCCGACATGGCGGACGATGGTGTCGGCGCACTGCGCGAAGGTCTCCGGGTCGGAGGTGATCTCGCTGGCGAAGCGCCGCTTCAGCCGCTCGGCGGCGAGCTGGATCGGGGTCAGCGGATTCTTGATCTCGTGCGCGATGCGCCGCGCGACGTCGGCCCAGGCGGCCTTGCGCTGCGCCGACTGCAGCTCGGTGATGTCGTCGAAGGTCGCGACGAAGCCCGTCGGCTGCGCCCGCCGCCGTGCAGCTCGGCGCCGATGCGCACCAGCAGCGTGCGCCGCCGCGCCGGCGGGCCGACTGCGACCTCGGCGGTGCGCGCGCGCTCCGGCGCGCTCGCGCGCCTCGCGCAGCAGGTCGGCGAATTCCGGCACCACGTCGGCCAAGCGGCCGGCCGATGGCGCGCCAGCAGGTCGACGCCGAGCAGCTCGGCTCGCCGCGCGGTTCGGCAGCTCGATGCGGCCCTGCGCGTCGAGCCCGATCACGCCGGCCGACACGCCGGACAGCACCGTCTCGGTGAAGCGCCGGCCGCTCGTCGATCTGGCTGTAGGCGTCCATCAGCTCGCTGCGCTGCGCGGCGAGCTGGCCGGTCATGCGGTTGAAGGCGCGCGACAGCCCGGCCACCTCGTCGTCGGTGCGCGACCTCCGGCACCCGCACCGCGAGGTCGCCGCCGCGCACCCGCTCGGCGGCCTGGATCAGCCGGCCGATCGGGCGGGCGATCTGGTTCGCCATCACCAGCCCGATCAGCACCGCCGCCGACAGCACCAGCAGCGCCACCAGGGCGAAGATCAGCGCGAAGGTGACCTGCAGCCCGGAGCGGTTCTGGTCCAGCCGGTGGTATTCGGCGACCGCCTGCTCGGTCGCGCGCATGTGCGTCGAGGATCTGCGGGATCGACCGGCCGGCCGATCATCAGCATCAGCGGCGGCGTGGAATTCAGCTGCACCACCGCGCGCACGCGCGTCGCCGTCGTCGGTGTCCGAGCACCACCACGTCGCCGCTGCGCGCCTGCTCGATCGCCCAGCGCGGCGGCAGGTCGACGCCGAGCCCGGCGAACAGCCCGGCCGAGGCCATCACCTGCCCGGTCACCGGCTCGTAGATCACCGCCTCGGTCAGGCCGCGCAGCGCGGTCTGCGTGGCCAGCACTGCGGCGAAGGCCGCTGGGTCGGTCGGCCGAGGAACTGCCCGGCCCGCGTCAGGTCGTTGGCCATGCTCCAGCGCGTCGGCGCGGATGTTGTTGCGGTGCTCCTCCAGGTAGCCGCGGGCGACCTGCAGCGACTCTCGTCCAGCGCGGTGCGGACCGGGTCGTTGAACCAGGCCTGGATGCCGAGATGGAAGAACAGCGGCGGCGAACACGGCGACCACGATGGTCGGCGTCGACCGCGACGCCGCTGAACAGCAGCACCAGCCGCACATGCAGCCGCGAGCCGGCCGAGCCGCGCCGCCGCTCCACCCAACCCGGGTCAGCCGCCCGGCCAGCACCGCGCCCAGCAGCAGCAGCACGGACAGGTTGGCCAGCACCAGCGCCGACGCACGATTCCGGCATCAGGCCGTGCGGCGCGCCGCCGCGCCAGCAGGACGAAGGTGGCGATGCCGAGCCCCAGCGCCAGCGACCGCCAGCACCAGCGTGATCGACCTTGCCCAGCAGCAGGTCGCCAAGCCGGCGCAGCGCCGAGCGTCCGCTGCCGGTGTCGCGCTCGATCGCGGTCGGCGTCGGGGCGGTCGGCCATCACCGGCGATGGCAGGCGTCGCAGGGCACGAACGGCCGCGCCGCCGTTGGCTGCGGCACCGATGGCGGCGCTGCGCTCAGGCGATCCCCCGCACCACCGGGATCTCCAGGTCGCGGATCTTCTTGCGCAGCGTGTTGCGATTGAGCCCCAGCATCGCCGCCGCCTTGATCTGGTTGCCGCGCGTCGCCGCCAGCGTCATCTGGATCAGCGGCCGCTCCACCTCGGCGATCACCCGGTCGTAGATGTCGCGATGGCGTCAGCCCGTCGTCGTGCGCGGCGAGGAACTGGCGGATATGGCGCTCCACCGCGCGCGCCAGCGGCTCGCGGCGCCGGCCGCGTCGCCGGCGCCTCGCCGGCGTCGGCGCTCGGCCTCCGCCAGTTCGGCGTCGATCGACCTCGGCGGTGATCATCTCCTCCGGGCACAGCGCCGCCAGCCGGCGCATCAGGTTCTCCAGCTCGCGCACATTGCCCGGCCAGCGATACTGGCGCAGCCGGTCCAGCGCGCCCTGGTCGAGCGATCTTGGCCGGCAGCCCGTCGACTCGCGCGCGCGTCCAGGAAATGGCGCGCCAGCGGCGGCGATGTCCTCGGTCCGCTCGCGCAGCGGCGGCAGGCGGATCGGCACCACGTTCAGCCGGTAGAACAGATCCTCGCGGAACTGCCCCTGGCGGATCGCGCTGCGCAGGTCGCGATGGGTGGCCGCGACGATGCGCACATTGGCGCGGATCGGCTGGCGGCCGCCGACGGAGGTGAACTCGCCTTCCTGCAGCACGCGCAGCAGCCGGGTCTGCGCCTCGGGCGGCATGTCGCCGATCTCGTCGAGGAACAGCGTGCCGCCGGTGGCCTGCTCGAAGCGGCCCTGGTTGCGGTTGGTGGCGCCGGTGAAGGCGCCGCGCTCGTGGCCGAACAGCTCGCTCTCGATCAGCTCGCGCGGGATCGCCGCCATGTTGATCGCGACGAACGGGCCGCCGCGCCGCTTGCCGTAATCGTGCAGCGCGCGCGCCACCAGTTCCTTGCCGGTGCCGCATCTCGCCGTTGATCATCACCGTCAGGTCGGCGGTCGTCAGCCGCGCGATGGTGCGGTAGATCTCCTGCATCGCCGGGCTGCGGCCGATCAGCGGCAGCCGCTCGTCGCGCATCGCGCGGCTCGGGCGCATGCACCGCGGCATCCGCCGGCACCGCCAGCGCGCGGCCGACCACCGACAGCAGTTCCTTCAGGTCGAACGGCTTGGGCAGATATTCGAAGGCGCCGCGCTGGGTCGCCTTCACCGCCGTCATCAGCGTCGATTGCGCGCTCATCACCACCACGCGCAGGTCCGGGCGGATGCGCTTGATGCGCGGGATCAGGTCCAGCCCGTTCTCGTCCGGCATCACCACGTCGGTGATCACCAGGTCGCCCTCGCCATCCTCCACCCAGCGCCACAGCGTCGCGGCGTTGCCGGTGCGTGCGCACCTGGTAGCCCGAGCGCCCCAGCGCCTGGGTCAGCACGGTGCGGATCGAGCGGTCGTCATCGGCGACCAGCACGGTCGGCGGCGTCATCGCTGTGTCCCAGTCATGGTAATGACGCTGCTAGCCTCGCCCGGCTCCGCCGGGAAGACGGTGATCTAGGTCCCGCCATCCGATTCGTCGTCGTCGAGCACCGGCAGATGCAGGCGGAATTCGGTGCGGCCGGGCCGGCTGTCCACCTCGATCAGCCCGCCATGGTCGCCGATGATCTTGGCGACCAGCGCCAGCCCCAGGCCGCTGCCGGCCGCCTTGGAGCTGACGAACGGCTCGAACAGATGCGGCGCGGATGTCCTCGGGGATGCCCGGCCCGTTGTCGCGCACCGCTGACCACCAGCGGCAGATCGAGCCGCTGGTCGTGCCCGGCACGCGCCAGCCGCATGCCGTGCTGAAAGGCGGTGGTCAGCACGATCTCGCCCTGCCCCATTCCGGCGTCCGGTCACCGCCTCGGCCGCGTTCTTCACCAGGTTCAGCACCACCTGCACCAGCTGGTCGCGGTTGCCCCAGCACCGGCGGCAGCGACGGATCGTAGATCTCCTGGAAGCGGATATGCGCGGCAAAGCCGGTCTGCGCCAGCCGGCGCACATGCTCCAGCACGCGATGGATGTTCACCGGGCTCCGCGCTCGATCGGCTTCTCGCCGAAGATCTCCATCCGGTCGACCAGCTCGCGGATGCGGTCGGCCTCGTCGCGGATCAGCACCGTGAGTTCGCGGTCCTGCTCGGCGACGCTGCGCCTCCAGCAGCTGCGCGGCGCCGCGGATGCCGGACAGCGGGTTCTTCACCTCATGCGCCAGGATCGCCGCCATGCCGGTCACGCTGCGCGCCGCGCCGCGGAACGCCAGCTGCCGGTCCAGCGCGCGCGCCGCCGAGGCGTCCTGCATCACCAGCAGCACCGCGCCCGGCTCCTCGGGCAGCGGCGAGCCCTGCACCGTGATGCCCGCCTTGTGCAGCCGCGGGCTGTCCAGCGTCAGGTCGTGGTCGGACACGGTGACGTCGCCCTGCGCGCACCTGCTCGATCAGCAGGAACAATCGGGTTGTCCGGCGGCACCAGGTCGCGACAGCCTGAGCTGCGCTAGCTGCGCAGGTCGACATGCCGAGGAACTGCTCGGCGGCATGGTTGGCGAAGCGGAAGCGGTCCTGTCGCGTCGAGCAGCACGACCGGCACCGGCAGCGCGCCGAGCATCGTGCGCGGCGTCGGTCGCGCGCGGCGTCTCGGCCGGCGCGCGGCCGACCACCGTCAGCACGCGGCGCGGTCACCGGGTTGCTCATGCCGCCTCCGCCAGCGCGGCCGGTCTGCCGCAACCGCCGCTTCGTGCCGCCGCGCGACGCCGCGTGGCGATCAGCGGGTCGTAGAACGTCGTCGATCAGCGACTGCACCGCCGCCGGCATCCGCCAGCCGCATCACGCCGGCGCGGAACTCGGCCGAGCCAGGCAGGCCGCGCGAGTACCAGGCGACATGCTTGCGCGCGAGCCGCAGCCCGGCATCGGTGCCGAAATGCGCCAGCATCGACTGGTAATGCTCGAGCAGGATGGCTTTCTGCTGGGCCAGCGCCGGGTCCGGCAGCCGCTCGCCGGTGCGCAGGAACCGCGCGCACCTGGGCGGGGAACCAGGGCCGGCCGTAGCAGCCGCGCCCGATCATCACGCCATCGGCGCCCGAGCGGCGCAGCGCCTCGGCCGCGTCGTCCTCGGTCAGGATGTCGCCGTTGGCGATCACCGGGATGCGCACCGCCCGCTTCACCCGGCCGATGAAATCCCAGTCGGCGCGTGCCGGTGTAGAACTGCTGGCGCGTGCGGCCATGCACCGTCACCATGCGGATGCCGGCACTCCTCGGCGATGCGCGCCAGGCGCGGCGCATTCAGGCTGGCATGGTCCCAGCCCATGCGCATCTTCAGCGTCACCGGCACCGGCACCGCGCGCACCGTCGCCGTCCAGGATGCGCGCCGCCGCCGCCTCGTCGCGCATCAGCGCCGAGCCGGCCATCTGCCCCACCGCGACCTTCTTCACCGGGCAGCCGAAATTGATGTCGATCAGGTCGGCCCCGCGATCCGACCGCGATGCGCGCCGCCTCGGCCATCGCCGCCGGGTCGCAGCCGGCCAGCTGCACGGCCGACGGCCGCCCGGCTCCGATCCACCTCGGCCATGCGCAGCGTGTTGCGGTTCTCCCGCACCATCGCCCAGGACGCGATCATCTCCGACACCACCATCCCGGCCCCCAGCCGCGCGCGCGAGCCGGCGGAACGGCAGGTCGGTGACGCCCGACATCGGCGCCAGGATCACCGGCGTTTCGATGCGCACGCCGCCGCCGAGGTCGATCGGCGCCAGCCGCGGCCTGCGGCAGTGGCATGGCCGTTCGTTGGACATCCGGTCCAATGCAGGCGGTCGAGTTGCTCATGATTTGGGCAACTATCGGCCCGACCACGTCTTCCGCAATCTTCGCGTGACAGATCGGCTATTCCTGCCGCTTGGTTGACGCCGGCGCGACGCCCCGGCATGGCTGTCCCATGCGGATCGCCGCCCTTCTGGTCGCCGCCGGCACCGGCAGCCGGTTCGGCGCCGAGACGCCCAAGCAGTTTCTCGTCTCTGGCCGGCAAGCCGGTGATGCGCCACGCCGCCGAGCGCGCTGGCTCGCCGACGTCGACCTGCTGCAGCCGGTCGGCGACGCCGCGCCGATCGCCGCGGCGCTGGCCGGCCTGCCGCATCTGCCCCCGGTCGCCGGCGGCGCCACGCGGCAGGACAGCGTCGCGGCCGGGCTGGAGGCGCTGGCCGCCGCACGCGCCCGACCTCGTGCTGGTGCATGACGCCGCCCGCCCCTTCATCCCGCCCGGCACCATCGCGGCCCTGCTGGCCGCCCTCGCCGATGCACCCGGCGCCATCCCGGCCGTGCCGGTCGCCGACACGCTGAAGCGCGCCGCCGACGGCCGGATCGCCGAAACCGTCCCGCGCGCCGGGCTGTTCCGCGCCCAGACCCCGCAGGCGCTTCCGCTTCGCCCCTGCTGCTCGCGCTGCACCGCGCCGCCGCCGCAGGCGCGGCGACCGACGATGCCGCCCTGCTCGAACAGGCCGGCCAGACGGTCGCCCTGGTCCCCGGCAGCGAGGACAACATCAAGCTGACCTATCCGGAGGATCTGGTGCGGCTGGAACGCGCGCTGTCGGCCCGGCCTGCTGCCCCGCGTCGGCACCGGCTTCGACGTCCACGCCTTCGCCGCCGGCCGCAAGCTGATGCTGTGCGGCGTCGACAGTGCCGCACGACCAGGGCCTTGCCGGCCATTCGGACGCCGATGTCGGCATCCACGCGCTGTGCGACGCGATCTATGGCGCGCTGGCCGAGGGCGATATCGGCCGCCATTTCCCGCCCAGCGAAGCCGCCTGGAAGGACGCCGACAGCGCGCGCTTCCTGCGCCACGCCGCCGGCCGCATCGCCGCCCGCGGCGGCGTGCTGGCCAACGCCGACGTCACGCTGATCTGCGAACGGCCGAAGATCACGCCGCACGCCCCGGCGATGATCGCCCGCCTCGCCGACCTGCTGGGCGTCGCCGCCCGACGCGCATCTCGGTGAAGGCGACCACCACCGAGCGGCTCGGCTTCACCGGCCGCGGCGAGGGCATCGCCGCGCAGGCCGTCGCCACCATGCTGCTGCCGGTGTGAGCGCGCCGGCCGCCGCCCTGGGCCGGATCAACCTGCGCCAGGGCAGCGCGCTGTACTGGTTCCTGGTGCTGCTGTTCTGCCTGTCCTGGAGCTCGGCCTATCCCACCGCCAAGCTGGCAATGGCGGTCAGCCCGCCGCTGCTGTTCCTGGGCGTCCGCTTCCTGCTCGCCGCCGCGCTGCTGCTGGTCTACGCCGCCACACGTCGTGAGTTTCACGCCAATATCCCCTGGTTCGGCCTGTCGATCCTCGGCCTGCTCAACCTGGCGGGCTACCAGGGCCTGTTCTGGGAAGCGATGCGCCTCGACTCCGCCGGCCTGGCCGTCGTCGTCGGCAGCCTGGTGCCGATCACGACCGCCGCCTGCGCCGCCCCCCTGCTGGGCGAGCGGCTGACCCCGGCCAAGTTCGGCGGCCTGCTGCTGGGCCTCGGCGGGGCGATCTACGTTGTGCGCAACCGGCTCGACATGGGCGAGGACCCGCACGGCGTCTGGTTCCTCATCGCCGGCCTCGTCGCGATGACCGCCGGGACCATCCTGTTCAAGAGGCTGGCCCCGGCGACCACGCTCGCCGTCACGGTCGGCGTGCAGCAGCTCTCCGCCGGCCTGCTCCTGCTCGGCATCGGCCTCGCGACCGAGGACCCGCTGCGCATCGTCCCCGGCGCCGACTACCTGCTGGCGATGGGCTGGTTCGTTCTGGTGGTCTCGGTCGGCGCCCTGCTGCTGTGGTTCCTGCTTCTGCGCACCGGCACGGCAACCGCAGCCACCTCGCTGCATTTCCTGATGCCGCCGCTCGGTCTGGTCATGACCTGGGCGGTGCTGGGAGAGCCACTGCATCCGTCGGACCTGCTGGGCGTCGTGCCGGTGGCTCTCGGCATCTGGCTGGCGACGCGGCCCGACCCTGTTGCAAAGGCATTGGAACCCAGCCGGCGGCCAGGCTGATACTGGTCGGGCTGTTACTGGCCGGGCGACGATCCCGCGAAGGAGGCAAGATGCGCCACGTCCCCCCTTTCCTTCCCGCCGTCATTCTGGGTGCCGGCCTCGTTCTGGCCGGCTGTGCCACCGCGCCGCCACCGGTGCCACCGCCGCAGGCCGAGGTGCTGCCGCTTCCCCCGGTCACCGCGACGCCGCTGATCTGGCGCCCCGGCCACTGGGACTGGAACGGCGGCGGCTATGCATGGGTCCCCGGCGCCTATGTGCCGCGCGGCGATCACTCCAACGAATGGCTGCCGGGCCACTGGGTGCAGCAGGGCGCCGGCTGGGCCTGGGTGCCGGCACACTGGCTCTGACCGCCGCGCCCGCCGACCCCGGCCGCCAAATCGGCAACGATCCGGTCCTGCTTTCCGGGCAGGCCGGCCCCGCCCGCAAGGCCTTGCGGTGCGGTGTGGGCTGTGGTTACTGCCTCCGCTCGTTTGCGGGATGGCCGAATCCCTCGGTTTCCCCGCCCTTTTCCGTTGTCTCGGAAGGCTGCGCCGATGTCGTCCACCTTCGAGACCGTTGCCGGGATCATCTCCGAGACCTGCGACATTCCGCGCGAGAAGATCACGCCCGGAGAGCCACGCGATCAACGATCTGGGCATCGACAGCCTGGACTTCCTCGACGTCGCCTTCGCCATCGACAAGGCGTTCGGCATCAAGATGCCGCTTGAGCAATGGACGCAGGACGTCAACGACGGGAAGGTGTCGTCGGACCGCTACTTCGTCCTGAAGGACCTGTGCGCCAACATCGACGCGCTGGTGGCGGCCAAGGTCGCCTGAGGCGCCGACAGCGCCATGCGCCTCGAATATTTCCAGATGGTCGACCGGATCACCGGCTCGACGTGGGCGCGCGCCGCATCAGCGCCGAGTGCCGGGTGCCGGACGAGAGCCCGGTCTTCGAGGGGCATTTCCCCGGCCATCCGATGCATGCCCGGCGTGCTGATGATCGAGACGATGGCGCAGACCGGCGGCTGGCTGGTGCTGGCCACCCTGCGCTTCGCCGCATGCCCTTCCTGGTCCAGGTGAAGGAGGCAAAGATGCGCAGCTTCGTCGCCCCCGGCCAGGCACTGCTCGCCGAGGCCGAGCTGCTGCACGACGGCTCCGGCTACGCCGTCGTCGCCGGCAGCATCAGTGCCGCCGGCAAGCCCGTGGCCGAGGCCGAGATCACCTACCGCGTCGTGCCGTTCCCCAACGAGACCCTGCGCGACGCAGATGCTGAAGACCGCCCGCCGCATCGCCGTGCCGGAGGAAGCTGCTTCGATGCCGCATGACCGCGACGCGCTGATCACCGGCATCGGCCTCGTCTCCTGCCTGGGCGAGGGAACCGACGCGCACTGGGCGGCGCTCGACGCCGATGGCGGCTTCCGCCCGGTGGTCGATGCCGACCGCTTCGCGCCGTCGTCGGTGCATCCGATGACGCCGCTTCGAGCTCGACCGGCAGATCCCCAAGCGCGGCGACCAGCGCCAGATGGAGCCCTGGCAGCGCATCGGCACCTACGCCGCCGGTCTCGCGCTGGACTCCGCCGGGGTTAAGGGCGATGCCGACCTGCTCGGCCGCATGGACATGATCGTCGCCGCCGGCGGCGGTGAGCGCGACTACGCGGTGGACGCGGCGATCCTCTCCGCCCTGCCGGCGGCCGCCGAGCCCGGCGCCTGCTGAACGAGCGACCTGCTCTCCGACCTGCGCCCGACCCTGTTCCTGGCCCAGCTGTCGAACCTGCTGGCCGGCAACATCTCCATCGTTCACGGCGTGGTCGGCTCCTCGCGCACCTTCATGGGCGAGGAAGCCTGCCGGCACCGATGCCGTGCGCATCGCCTGCGCCCGCATCGCCGCCGGCCAGGGCGAACTCTGCCTGGTCGGCGGGTCGCTCAACGCCGAGCGCCCGGACGTGCTGCTGCATTACGCGATGGGCGGCGTGCTGATGCAGGCCGCCCTTTGCGCCGGTCTGGCAGCGGCAGGCGGAGCGGCCGGGTGCTGGCCCTCGGCTCGGTCGGCTGCTTCCTGGTGATCGAAAGCCGTGCCCACGCCATGGCCCGCGGCGCCGTGCCGCATCGCCCGCATCGCCGGCGTCGCGCACCGGCCGCTGCGCGCCGCGCCCCTGGCGAGGCGACGGCGAGCGGCCCAGGCGCAGCTGGCATCGCTTGCACCGGCGCGGGACGGCATGGCGGTGCATCTCGGCCGCCTCCGGCGCCGCCGCCGCGACGCAGGAAGAAGCCGCCTTCCTGGCTGGGCTCGGCCTGCCGGTCCGCGCGGCCGCCACCGCGCTCGGCCACAGCCTGGAGCCGTCCTTCCCCGCCGCGATGGCGCTCGGCGCCCTGGCCTGGCACACGGCCGCCTGTTCGCCCCGCTGGAGGCGGCCGAGGCAACCGATGCCCGGCGCGCTGTCGCAGGTGCTGGTGACCTCCTGGGGCCATTGGCGCGGCGAGGCAATGGCGCTGCTCACCGCACCATAAGCGGCTGAAAGTTCCTCTCCCGCGTTCGGCCCCCACAAGCGGCCCCATATGCGGCGGGGGATCAGAGCGCGAGATTTTCGCGCACCCCGGACCGCGCAGCAAGGAGATTGCGATGCCCGCAAGCGATCTGGACAGCCATGGCCGGCCCGTCGTCGTCGTCACCGGCACCGGCGTGCTCACCTCGCTCGGCCAGGGCAAGGCGGACAACTGGCAGCGCGCTGACCGCCGGCGGCTCCGGCATCACGCCGCATCAGCCGCTTCCCGATCGACGGCCTGCGCACCACCATCGCCGGCACCATCGACTTCATCCAGATCCCGGACAGTTCCGCCCCCGCGCTGTCGGAGACGCTGCGCCGTGGCGGTGATCGAGGAAGCCGTCGCCGAAGTCGGGCATCGGCGGCAAGGGCGACTTCCCCGGGCCGCTGTTCCTCGCCCTGCCGCCGGTCGAGATGGAATGGCCGCAGCGCCAGGCCCTCGCCGCCGCCGCCGGCGCCAACGAGGCCGGTGGGCTACGACGACCTGCTGCGCGCCGCCGCGACCGGCCGCTTCAAGCGCCTATTACGAGCGGTTCCTGTTCGGCTCGGTCGCCGAGAACCTGGCCGACCGCTTCGGCACCAAGGGCTCGCCCGATCGCCACCTCCACCGCCTGTGCCTCGGGCGGCACCGCGATCCAGCTCGGCGTCGAGGCGATCCGCCGCGGCGAGGCGGAGGCCGCGCTCTGCGTCGGCACCGATGCCTCGATCAACCCGGAAAGCCTGATCCGCTTCTCGCTGCTCTCGGCGCTGTCCACCCGCAACGATCCGCCGGCCGCGGCCTCGCGCCCGTTCAGCAAGGACCGCGACGGCTTCGTGATGGCCGAGGGCGCCGGCGCGCTGGTGATCGAAAGCCTCGCCCATGCCCGCGCCCGCGGCGCCACGATCCTGGGCGTCGTGGAAGGCTGCGGCGAGAATGGCGGACGGCTTCCACCGCACCCGCTCCTCACCCCGACGGCAAGCCGATCATCGCGTGCATGCGCCACGCGCTGGACGATGCCGGCGTGACGCCCGACCAGGTGGACTACATCAACGCCCACGGCACCGGCACGCCGGAGAACGACAAGATGGAGTGGCTCGGCGTCTCCGCCGGTGTTCGGCGAGCGCGCCGGGCACGATCCCGATTTCCTCCAACAAGTCGATGATCGGCCACACCCTGACCGCCGCCGGCGCGGTGGAGGCGATGTTCACGCCTGCTGACGCATGCGGCACAGCGCCTGCCGCCGACGATCAACTACGACACGCCCGACCCGGCGCTGCCGGTCGATTGCGTGCCGAACGTCGCGCGCGATGCGCGCGTCGAGCGGGCGATCTCCAACTCCTTCGGCTTCGGCGGGCAGAATGTCTGCCTGGTGCTCGCGGCCGCGCCGGGGTGACGCGAGCGTCGCGCCCTGGTGATCGGCGGCCGCCGCGGCATCGGCGCCGCCGTGGTGCGCGCGCTGCTGGCGCGCGGCGATGCGGTGACCTACACCTACCGCACCGACCCCGGCGATCTCGCGGCGCTGCAGGCCGCCCATCCGGACACCCCGATCACCACCGTGCCACTGGACCTCGCCGACCGCGCCGCCGTGGACGGCTTCGCCGACGGGCTGGAGGACCGCGCCGGCCTGGGACGCGCTGGTCCAGGTCGGCGGCACCACCTACGACGCGCTGGCGGCGATGATGGACCAGGACGCCGCCGAGCGGCCATGCAGGTCAACTACTTCGCCTTCGCCCGCATCGCCCGCGCCGTCGTCCGGCCGATGCTGCGCGCGCGCTCCGGCCGCATCGTCGCGGTCGGCTCGGTGATCGGCCAGAACGCCAGCCAGGGCAACGCCGCCTATGGCGCCAGCAAGGCGGCGCTGCTGGCCTATGTCCGCACGCTGGCGATCGAAAGTGCCCGGCGCGGCGTGACGGTGAACTACGTCGCCCCCGGTTTCGTCGACACCGACATGATGGCGCCCTTCGCCGCCTACCGCGCGGCGACCGAGGCGCGCATCCCCGCCGGCCGCTTCGCGGCCCCCGGAGAGATCGCGGCGGTCGTCGGCTTTCTCGCCACGCCGGAAGCCGAGCTATGTCACCGGCGCGTTTATCCCGGTCGATGGCGGCCTGACCGCCGCCGTCGGCCTGCCGCGCGGCTGACACCCGAAACGGAATTCCGATGCGCGCCTTGCAGCTTCTCGCCGACCGGGAAATCGCCTTGCTCGAGATCGCGCCGACCGCCGCCGCCCGGCCCGGGCGAGGTGCAGATCGGCATGCGCGCGTCGGGCTCAACCATATCGACGTATGGGGCTTTCGCGGCATGGCCTTCGCCAAGCGCGCATATGCCGCTGGCCGTCGGCGCCGAAGCGGCCGGCGAAGTCGTCGCCGATCGGGCCGGAGGTCGACGACACTGGGGCCCGGCGACCGGGTGGTGCCGTTCTCCGCTTTGACCTGCGGCGTCTGCCGGTCCTGCCGCGCGCGGCCAGCGACAATCTGTGCGAGAATGTCGGCGGCGTGCGCGGCTTCCATGTCGACGGCTTCGCCCAGGAGCTTGCCAACCACCCGGCCCGGCTGCTGCGTGAAAATCCCGGACGGCGTGGCCTGGCACGATGCCGCCTGCGTCGCCGGTCGCCTATGCGCACCGTCGAGCACATGCTGTTCGACAACGCCAAACTGCGAACCCGGCGAGTGGGTCCTGGTGCATGCCGGCGGCTCCGGCATCGGCACGCATCGCCATCCGCATCGCCAAATCGCTCGGCTGCACCGTCATCACCACCGTCGGCAGCGACGCGAAAGGCGGACGAAGGCCCGCGCGCCTCGGCGCCGACCACGTCATCAACTACCGCGAAGACCGGTTCGAGGGCGTGGTCCGCAAGCTCACCGGCAAGAAGGGCGTCGACGTGGTGTTCGAGCATACCGGCGCCGACACCTGGGCCGGCTCGCTGCTGTCGCTGCGGCGCGGCGGCCGGCTGGTGACCTGCGGCGCCACCTCGGGCCCGGTCGGCAACATCAACCTGATGCAGTTTTTCCAGCAGCAATACCGCATCATCGGCAGTTCGGCGCGCCGCTCTCGGCCTGCGGCCGCGCGCTCGACCGGATCGCCTCCGGCGTGCGCCCGGTGATCGACACCGAGTATCGGTCTGGCCGACATCCAGCGCCGGCCTCGCGCGGCTGGAAGGCCGCGACGTTTTCGGCAAGCTGCTCGTGACGCTGTGACGCATGCTCGATCGTATTCTCGGCCGCCTCGCCGCCTGGCTTGTGGCCTGGCTTCGGCGCGGTGATCCCGACCGCGCTTCCGATCTCTTCGGCGCCATCACCGCGCCGCCTCGGTCCGTGGCTGCCGGCGCACCGCATCGGCCGCGCCAATCTGCGCGCCGCCTTCCCTGGCAAGGACACCGCCTGGATCGAGGCGACGCTGCGCGGAGCCTGGGAAAATCTCGGCCGCGTGGCCGGCGAATACGTCCATCTGCGACCGCATCTGGGACTACGACCCCGCGCACCCTAATGCCGGGCGCATCGTCACCGACGATGCGGCGACGCTGATCGCGCTGCGCGACGACGGCCAGCCGGCGCTGTGCTTCGCCGCCCATCTCGCCAACTGGGAACTGCCGGCGGTCGCGGCCGCATCGCACGGCCTGCCCTCCGCCGTCGTCTATCGGATGCCCAACAACCGGGCGATCGCCGCCGAGGTCTCGAAGATCCGCAGCGGCCTGATGGGCCGCCTGATCCGCACCCGCGCCCAGGCGGCGCTGGAGATGGCGGCGGCGCTGGATGCCGGGCAGCATCTTGGGATGCTGGTGGACCAGCATTTCTCGCGCGGCGTGGACGTGACCTTCTTCGGCCGGAGCTGCAAGGCGAACCCCTCGATCGCGCGGCTGGCCCGGCAGTTCGACTGCCCGGTGGTCGGCGTGCGCGTCATCCGCCTGCCCGGCCACCGCTTTCGGGTCGCATCGGAAGGCCCGATCACGCTGCCGCGCGACGCCGATGGCCGGGTGGACGTGCAAGGCCGCAACGCAGATGATGACCAGCATCGTCGAGGGCTGGATCCGCGAGCATCCCGGCCAATGGCTGTGGTTCCACCGCCGCTGGCGCTAGGATCCGACGGTCACGGCAATGAACGAAGCTTCACTGCCCGACAATGGAAATCGGCCCCCCGGCCGCAATATGTCCCGACCGCATCCGTATCCGCTGCTACAGGAGACCGAACCGATGCCCAATCTGGCCCGCACCGCCCTGCTGGCGCTTGGCGTCTCGATGTTTGCCCTGGCGCCGGCCGCCTTCGCCGACAACCCGACCTCGACCCACGCGAGCAACATCGACGCGCAGGACACCACCTCGCCGATCGCGCCGGCGCTGCCCTCGCCCGATCTGGGACCCGGCGCCTCGCCCGTGCAGTTCCTGCACGCCGCCCGCAGCGCGCTTGCCACCGGCCGCACCGGGGAAGCGCAGCAGGCGATGGAGATGGCCGAGACCAGGCTGCTCGACCGCTCGACGCCGCTGTTCCAGACCAATGACCCGAGCCGCAACCCGCTGATCAAGCAGATCGGCGAGGCGCGCCGCGCCCTCGGCTCCGGCGACCGCGCCCAGTCCATGCAACTGCTCGACAGCGCGCTGTCGCTCGCGGCACGAAGCCCGAGCGCACAGTAGCAGCCCGGCGATCGGACGAGCCCGGCTGCTCAGGCGGCGGCGGTGAACTGCACCGCCACCGTCATCGCCTCCAGCGCGTCGGCCGGCCCGGCGAAGCTGCCGGTGACCGGGGCCGCCTGCGCGATCGTGCGCGTGACGGCGACCGGGATCAGGTTGAAGCCGCCCATGCTCCGGTTGGTCGGGTCGAAGGTGATCCAGCCCGCCCCCGGCACGTAGACCTCGGCCCAGGCATGCGTGCTCCCCGCGCCGACCAGCGCCGCGCCCGCCGCCCCCTGGTCGCACAGATACCCGGACACCACCCGCGCGCCGAAGCCCAGCACGCGCGCCGCCTCGATGAACAGGACCGCGAAGTCCCGGCATGACCCGCGCGCCCGCGCCAGCGTCGCCAGCGGCGGCTGGGTGCCTTCGTCGTCCCGGCTCTCGTAGCCCACCGCCGCCGCTACCCCGGCACTCAGGTCGCGCAGCAGCGACAGCGTGTCGGTCGGCGGCCCCAGGATGAACGACCGCGCCCATGCCGCCAGCCCGCCCGCCGGGTCGGGGTATTGCGGCACGGTCAGCGCGCCGAGGTCGGTCCAGTCGTCGTCGGCGTAGCGGAACGGGTAGAACAGCGCCGAGGCGGCGATATCGAACACCGGCCATGCGGCGGCGCTCAGATCGAGCGTCGCGACGCTGTCGATCACCAGCCGGTCGGTCAGACCGTGGAAGCCTGCCGTCGCGATGGCGTTGCCCGAAACGTCGTGCGCCCAGCTCAGCGTCGCCGCCGGCTCGATGGTGATCTCGCTCGCAATCACCTGCAGGTCGCGGCTTTCGCGCGGGCGCAGCATCAGCCGGTGCGGCCCCAGCGCGACCGGAATGCGGTAGCGATAGCTCGTACGGTGATGGATCGTCAGGGTGACCAAATGATGCTTCCGCTCGGCTTGCGGCGTGCATGCTGCCACGGCGGGGCAAGATGAACCGAAGAAAAACCGACGCCGGTCATTGTTTTCCGCGGCCCGGCGCAAACGATAGAAAAGCACCGCTGGTTGCCGCGCTTGTGTTCCGTTGCGTAAAGGCGCATGTAAAGCCGGTCGATGGACGGCGGAATATCTTGGTTTGAGCAGAATGGTTTCTGCGCCAGGCTGACGGACTTCTCTCCCGAAAATGCGAATTCGACAGCCCGCCGCTCGGCGGGCCAGCAAAACCTATGTCTTGAAAGGGTTTCCCATGACAGCGGGAACCGTGAAGTGGTTCAATTCCCAGAAGGGCTTCGGCTTCATCGCACCTGATGACGGCGGCAAGGATGCCTTCGTCCATATCAGCGCGGTGGAGCGTGCCGGCCTCGGCGATCTGCGCGAGGGTCAGAAAGTGACCTATGAAATCGTCGCGGATCCGAAGAACGGCAAGCTCTCGGCCGACAATCTGAAGGCGTCCGGCTGATCGCGCTGCCGGCGGCCCGGTGCCGCCGGCATACCGGACCTGAGTAACGGGAGACGCCGATGGCCAAAGGACAGCAGCGCGGAAACCGCGAGCCGAAAAAGCCCAAGGCAAAGAAGCCGCCCGCCGGCGCCGTTGCGGCGGTGCCCCCGGCGCGCGCCTTCCTCGCGCCCGGCGGCACGCCGAAGAAGAAGTAGCGACGCCGGCAGACCGGCGGACGCGCCTCAGTAGCAGCCGGCCTGCCGCGCCCGCTCGCGCACCAGCGCCAGCACCGAGCGGCAGAGCGGCATCGCCTGGCCCGTCAGCTCGCCCAGCTCCACCACGGCGCCCAGCAGCGCGTCGATCTCCATCGGCCGGCCGCGCTCCAGGTCCTGCAGCATCGAGGTCTTGTGCGCGCCCACCTCGGCCGCGCCGTCGATGCGCTTGTCCACGTCGATGGCGAACCGCACGCCCAGCGCCTCGGCCACCGCCCTGCCCTCCAGCATCATCGCCCGGCACAGCGCGCGCAGGTCGGCGTCGCCGGTGATGCGGTCCAGCGTCGCTCACGGTCAGCGCCGAGATCGGGTTGAACGCCATGTTGCCCCACAGCTTCACCCAGATCTCGTCGCGGATGCGCGGGCGCACCGGCGCCTTGAACCCGGCACCGATCAGCATCTTCGACAGCGCCTCGATCCGCGCCGAGCGCGCTGCCGTCCGGCTCGCCCAGGGTGAAGCGGTCGCCATAGGTGTGCTCGATCACGCCGGGCTCGATCACCTCGGCGGCCGGATAGACCACGCAGCCGATCGCCTGCGACGGCGGCAGCACGTCCCACAGCCGCCCGCCCGGATCGACGCTTTCGACCGCGCCGGTCGCGATACGGCCCGTCGAGGCCGTAGAAATACCAGTAGGGCACGCCGTTGATGCCGGTCACCAGCGCGCTGTCCGGCCCCATCATGCGCGCGATCTGCGGCGCCGCCCCGGGCAGCCCATGCGCCTTCAGCGTGACGACCACGTAATCCTGCACCCCCGCCTCGGCGGCGTCGGCGAGGCAGCGCGGATGCACGCACCGTGCGCGTCTCGCCGCTGACCAGCGTCACGCCGTTCGCCTGCATCGCCGCCAGATGCGGCCCGCGCGCGATGAAGGTGACATCGGCGCCGGCCTGCGGCCAGCCTGACGCCCAGCAGGCCGCCGATCGCGCCGGCGCCGAAGATCGGCGATCTTCACGCCGACCAGACCGAGCTTCTCGGCCAGCCCGATGCGCTGCAGCTTGCCGGTCGCCCCCTTCGGGATTTCGTCCAGAAAGACGATCTTGCGCGGCACCTTGAACGCGGCAAGGCGCTCGGCCGCGAAGTCGCGCAGCTCGTGCTCGTCGCACGTCTGCGCCCTCGCGCAGCACGATCGCGGCCGCCACCTCCTCGCCCAGCTTGGCGTGCGGCATGGCGAAGGTCAGCGCCTGCGCCACCGCCGGATGGTCCATCAGCACGGTATCCACCTCGAGCGGGCTGATCTTCTCGCCGCCGCGGTTGATGATCTCCTTCAGCCGCCCGGTCAGCCGCAGATAGCCCTGCTCGTCGAGCACGCCCTGGTCGCCGGTGCGGAACCAGCCATTGGTGAACGCCTTGGCGTTGGCGTCCGGGTTGTTCTCGTAGCCGGCGGTGACGTTGCGGCCGCGGATCACCACCTCGCCCAGCCCGCCCGGCGGCAGGATGGCGCCGTCATCGTCCATGATGGCGATCTCCGGCCCGGCCGCGATGCCGACGCGAACCGGCGAAGCGCGGCCGCGGCGGCAGCGGGTTGGACGCCATCTGGTGCGCCGCCTCGGTCATGCCGTAGGCCTCGATCACCGGCACGCCGAAGGTCTCCTCCAGCGCCTGCCATCACCTGCGGCGGCAGCGAGGCCGAGGACGAGCGGATGAAGCGCAGCCGGCCCGCGTCGATGACCGCCTCGGTTGCGCTCGGCGAGGCCGCAGGATCGCCTGGTGCATGGTCGGCACCGCCGTGTACCAGGTCGGCCGCACCTCGCCGAGCCAGGCGAAGAAGCGGAACGCGTTGAAACCCGGCGTGCAGACGACCGCCGCACCGGCCGCCAGGCTCGACAGCGTGGCCGCGATCAGCCCGTGGATGTGGAACAGCGGCATGATGTTCAGGCAGACATCGCCCGGCGTCAGCGCCAGGCGTTCGGCCGATGTGATAGGCGGACGCGGTGACGTTGACCTGGCGCAGCGGCACGATCTTCGGGCGCGACGTGGTGCCCGAGGTGTGCAGCACCAGCGCCAGGTCGTCGGCCGCGGCCGGGCCCGGTCTGGCGCAGGCGCCGGCGGTGAAACCCGCAGGTGCCGCCAGCCGGAACAGGCCGGCCGGCCCGGCCTCGTCCGGCTCCAGTTCCAGGATCGGAATGCCGCGCGCCGCGGCGGCCTCGCGCGCCGGGCTGTCCATGCCGCGCTGGATCACCAGCGCCGGGCGTTCAGGTCGGCCAGGTAGAAGTCGAACTCGTCGCGCTTGTAGGCGGGATTGAGCGGTGCGGTGGTGGCGCCGGCGGCGATCGCGACGAAGCTCGCCGCCATCTCCGGCCCGTTCGGCAGCACGATCGCCACGCGGTCGCCGCGCCCGATGCCCATGCGCGTTGAGGTCCCGCACGGTGCGCTGCGCCAGGTCGCGCAGCCCGCCATGCGTCAGCCAGGCGCGCCCCGGCGCGCCGATCGCCGGCGCATCCGCCGCCCCCCGCGCCAGCAGCCCGGTCATCGTGTCGGCTGGATAGTCGGTCATTCGCAGGTTCCCATGGTCGTCATCGCGAGCCGCGCTTGCGGCGCAGCGATACAGAGCAGCCGAAACTGTGGTGCAGGGCTAGATAGCGGCCTCGCCCGGCTTCCCGCAACGCGGCCGCCGCTCAGGTGTCCGCAAGGGCCGCCAGGATGCGGTCGCGCGCCGCCGTGTCGCCCTCGGGGTGAACCGGCTGGATGCACAGATGCGTCGCCCCCGCCTCGAAATGCCGGCGCAGCGCCGCCTTCACCGTGCCGACGTCGCCCCACAGCACCATCGCGTCGATGAAACGGTCGCTGCCGCCATCGGCCAGGTCCTGCTCGGTGAAGCCCATCCCAAGCCAGGAATTGCGGTAGTTGTCGTAGGCCAGATAGCGCGCCAGTTCCTTGCGCCCCAGCGCCCGCGCCGCCTGGGGGTCGGTCTCCAGCGTCACCTTCTGCTCCACCGCCAGCCATTTGCCCGCCGGGATCTTCGCCCGCGCCTCGGCGGTGTGCCTGGGCGTGGTGTTGTAGGGGATCGCCCCCAGCGTCCGCGCCCCGGCCAGCTCCAGCATCTTCGGCCCCAGCGCCGCGATCACCACCGGCCAGTCCGCGGCCCCCGCCTCCCCCGCGGTCAGCGCGTCCAGATAGGCCCGCATCGCCGGCAGCGGCTTCTGGTAGGTATGGCCGCGCACGCCCTCGACCATCGGCACATGGCTGACGCCAAGGCCCAGGATGAAACGCGCGCCGTACAGCTGGGTCAGCCCGATCATGCCGCGCCGCGCGGTGAAGGCGTCGCGCGCATAGATGCTGGCGATCGAGCTGCCGATCACCAGCGTGCTGGTGTTGCCGAGCATGAATCCCGCAAGGGACAGCGACTCGTAGCCGCGCGCCTCGGGATACCAGAGCGCCGAATAGCCCGACCGTTCGACCGTCCCCAGCAGCGCGCGGATGCCCGCCGCGTCCAGCCGATCCATCGGATACCAGACGCCAAGCTTGCCGAGCTGCATGATCGGTCTCCGTTGCGCAGGGGGCGGGACGCTACTGAACGCCCCCTATGTGGGCAAGCGGGCCGCGCATGTCAGCCGTGCCCAGCTTTGCCCGGCCCGGCCCGGCCGCCGCTGTTATACGGCAACCGGTATGGACCAGAGCGGCATGGCAATCCCGGCGGCAGACCGGGCGATGGCAGGGATCGGCCTCGGCGTGCTCGCCTATGTGCTGTTCTCGGCGCACGACGCCACCATCAAGTTCCTCGTCGCCTCGCTGCCGGTCTGGCAGATCCTGTTCGTGCGCAGCGCGATGATCACCCTCACCTGCCTCGTGGTCGGGCGCACGCGGCTGATCGGACAGGCGATCCGCACGCCGCTCAAGACCGCGCTGCTGGCGCGCGGCGTGCTGACGCTGGTGGCCTGGCTCTGCTACTACACCGCCGCGCGCAGCCTGCCGCTGGCGCAGCTGATTACCCTGTATTTCGCCGCGCCCTTGATCGTCACGGTGCTCGCCGCCCCGGTGCTGGGGGAGGTCGTGACGCGCGCGCGCTGGGTCGCCGTCGGCGTCGGCTTCGTCGGCGTCATGATCGCCAGCGACCCGCTCGGCGTGCGCCTCTCCTGGCCCACCGTGCTGGTGCTGTTCGCCGCCTGCCTGTGGGGTTACGGCGTCCTGCTGATGCGTCAGATCGCGCGGCGCGAATCCTCGCTGCTGCAGATCTTCGCCAGCAACCTCGTGTTCGTCATCGCGACAGGAGCGGTCTCGCTGGCCGACTGGCACGCCACCGCGCCGTCCCAGCTCGGCCTGCTGCTGGCGGTCGGCGTGCTCGGTGGCCTCGGCCAGTTCGCGCTGTTCGAGGGCGCGCGCCTCGCCCCCGCCTCGGTGATGGCGACGGTCGAGTATTCCGGCCTGCTCTGGGCCTTCATCCTGGGCTACGCCATCTTCGGCGACATCCCCCGCCCGGCCGTGTTCGCCGGCGCCGGCCTGATCGTCTGCGCCGGCATACTGCTGATCCGCTCGGAGCGCCGGGCCGCCCGCCGTGGCCTGCGCCCCGCGCGCGTGCGATGATGCCGCATCGTTCCGACGCCGGGGGAGAGACCGCAATGATCGACTTCTACGCCATGGGCAGCCCGAATGTGGTGAAGGTCTACATTGCGCTCGAGGAAATGGCGTTGCCCTACACCGTCCATCCCGTGGACGTGTTCTCCGGCCAGCAGTTCGACGCCGAGTTCATGCGCCTCAATCCCAGCGCCAAGGTGCCGGTGATCGTCGATCAGGACGGCCCGGGCGGCAAGCCGTACACGGTGTTCGAGTCGGGCGCGATCCTGCTCTACCTCGCCGAGAAAACCGGGATGCTGCTGCCGAAGGACCCGGCGGCGCGCTTCGATGCGATCCAGTGGATGATGGTGCAGATGACCGGGCTCGGCCCGATGTTCGGCCAGTTCGTCCACTTCATGCGCTTCGCCCCGGCCGGCAACGACTATGCGCTCAGCCGCTACCGCACCCAGGTGCGCCGCGTGCTGGACGTCAAGGAACAGCGGCTCGCGCAGGTGCCCTATCTGGGCGGCGCCGAATACTCGATCGCCGATGCCGCGACCTTCCCCTGGGCGCGCAACGTCGAGGCGCTGCTGGGGGTTGGCCGTGCCGAGTATCCCAACGTCACCCGCTGGGTCGATGCGGTCGCCGCCCGCCCGGCGGTGGTGCGGGCGCTGGCCGCGGCCGACGCGGTGCGCGCCCGGACCACGGCCTTCGACAAGGCGGCACCGCAGGTGCTCGACAAGGTGTTCGGCCGCGGCGCGTTCGCCAAACCCTAGGCTGCGACAGGTGGTCGCCCACGCAGGATCGCCCCCTGCCGCATACGGCAGAGGGTGATGGCAGGCTCCGAACCACCGGCCCGCGAACCTATCCGCTGCCGGGCGGCGCCAGCCGCGCGGCATCCGCCCGGCCTGCCGGCCCTGCCGAATAGGATTCGGCCGGTTCGGGTTCGGGGGGCACATGGCACCGCAGGGCGGAGGCCGGCGTTTCAGGCTCCCAGCCATCCGCCGGCACGCCCAGCATGGCCAATGCCGCCGTGGCGATCGTGCCGATCCGGCCGGCCATCTCGGCGCTGTTCAGCAGCCGCGCCGCTTCGTGCAGATCAAGACAGATCTGCATGACGATCTCGGTCGTCGGCGTGTCCTCCAGCCCCGGCTCGATGGGCCGCTTGCGCTTGCGCCGGCGGCGCTCCCGGTCGGGGATTTCGTCCCAGGCGGCATACGCCATCTGCAGTTCACGCCGCACCGCCCGCATCTCGTCGCGATCGCGCTGGATGCGGTCGCGCTCGAGGGGGACGCCCTTGGCCGCGGCCGCGGCCGCCTTCAGCCGCGCCTGCAATGTCCAGGTCCAGCGCACCGCGCGCGACACCAGCGCCCAGACCAGGTCGAGCTCGGCCTCGCTCGGGTCGGTGCCGTCGTGGCGCGGGGATTGCCCCATCGCACTCATCCGGCACAGCAGCCCGCAGCCGATGTCGATCAGCCGCCCCAGCCACCGCCCCAGCCGCCGCCGGCCGGCCGCATCGTCCGTCCCCGCCGCTCCGGCCACCCGGGCCGGCGAAGCGCAGGCGGCGTTGCCCGAGGGGTATTTCACCGAAGGGGCTTTGCCCGATTGGGCGTTGCGGGGTTGGGCTTGAACTCATGCAGAACGAATAGAGAACGCGAAAACCCGGTGCAACCGCAAAACACTGGGAACCGTACTAATACGGAGGGCGGGGAACCGGCGCGGTGGCTGCCCTTGCAACCCGCCATTCCGGCGCACGCGATGCGCGGCGCGATGCGGGCACAGTTCCAGGGCCGCCTTGCCGCTACGCCGCGACGGGAAAACCGGTCGCCAAAAGTAATGGAGGCGATCGGCCTAATGTCCGATCGCCCCCTTCCTCTCAAAGATCAGTCGACTGAAATGTTGGAACTGAAATTGACCGTGTGCGGCTTTCAGCCGGGCAGAAGAACCTTGTCGATCACCTGGATCACGCCGTTCTTCTGCGCCACGTCCGCAATGGTGATGTCGGCAACGTCGCCTTTTTCATCACGCACGGTGATGTTGGACGAACCGTTCATCATGAAGGTCAGCGTGCCGCCCTCGACGGTCTTCAGCGTCGCCTTGCCGCCATCGGCCAGGATCATCGAGCGCAGCTTGGTCGTGTTGTAGTCGCCCGGAACCACGTGATAGGTCAGGATCTTGACCAGCATGGCCTTGTTCTCGGGCTTCAGCAGGGTGGCCACCGTACCCTTCGGCAGATCAGAAAACGCCTCGTTGGTCGGCGCGAAGACGGTGAACGGGCCGGGACCGTTCAGGGTGGGAACCAGGCCGGCGGCCTTGACGGCGGCCACCAGCGTGGTGTGGTCGGCGGAGTTCACCGCATTCGCGACAATCGTCTTGCTCGGATACATCGCCTGACCGCCAACCCGAACCGTATCGGACTCCATCGGCTGGGTAGCGGCATAAGTGGTTGCATGCATGACCAGGGGCGCGGCCACCGCCAGGCCCACGGCGGTAAGAATGGCGTAGGGTCGCTTCACTGAAATGCTCCTTTGGTTTCAGCGGTAAACGGCACCGCTGAAACCTATTGCGGCCAGCGCCGCGATCGGATGCGGGGAGCGTGCGTTTTTTGCCGGAAAATTTTTGCCCGGCGGACCGCCTGGCGACGGCTCCGCCGCGTCGCCGTTCGCGGACCCGCCCGTACTCGGCCGCGCCGCTCAGTCCCGCCGCTCAGTCCCGCCGCCCAGTCCCGCCACTCAGTCCCGCCGGTCGCCGCCATCATCGCGTGGGGTTTCGGGCTCCTGCCGGGCGCGCGCCTGATCCTTGCGCTTGCGCAGATTGGCCCGCAGCGCCGCCGCCTCCCGCTCCAGCCGCGCCTGCCGCGCGGCGGCGGCGTCGCGCGGCTTGCCCTGCTTGCTTGGTGGCGGGGTGCTGTCCATGCCGGCACAGGACGTCAGCGGGCGGCCGGAGGCAAGGCCAACCGCCTCGTCTCCAACCGCCGCCTCAGGGCGCCGAAGGCGACGGCCGCCAGAACCCACCGGGGCGGCGCACCCGCCGGTCGGCCTTGTCGGCTACGGCCGCCACTGCGACCATGACGCCAAGGAAGGCGATACCGGCCCAAGGCTGCCAAGCGGGTCCAATCGGCCCATGCAGCACTCGGCGCACGGCGCCGTTCACGACATCCAGGACCGGATGATGCAATGCGTAGATCGGGTAGGAAATCGCACCGAGGAACCCACAAGCAGCGGTCTGCCAAGCGGTCGCCGGCTCGGTTTGCGCGCCGATCATCACAATCGCCGGGGAGACGGCCAGCACGAACGCGAGGTCGAACGGCACCCGCCACGACGCCCCCGGGTTGCACCAGAGTAGCCCGATCAGGACGATAGCCAGAACGACCGGAGGACACCGCGGCAGGCGGATTGCATCGATATTGCGGTAAAGCAGCAGGCCGAGCGGGAACGAATAGGCAACACGAAACGCTCCCCAAACCAGGGTTGACCACCACGGATCGCCCCATTCCACGCCGTTGTTCATGTCGCCCGCGATGATCGCTTCGACAAACACGCCGACCGCCGCGAGGATGACGACGGCCCAGACGAAGCGCCGGCCCTGCCATACGCGCGTGCCGTAGACGCCGTTCGCAAGCAGTTCGAAGAACAGCGACCAACTCGGAATATTCAAGGGAAACAGGTTGGCGGTCACCGGCGACGGCAGCATTACCGCGGCCAGGATTGCGGCCGTCACCAAACTCTGCACATTCCACTGGGCGGCATCATGCGCCACGAACACCGCCGTCGCGGCGGCACAGCCGGCGAGGACGGAGCCGGCAAGGTAGAGTGGGAATAGCCGGATGACACGGCGTCGCAGGAATGCGGCCGCGGTGAGGCGGCTGCCGAGCCGGTTGTCATAGGCATAGGCAAGCACGAAGCCGCTCAGCACAAAAAAGAAATCGACCGCCAGATAGGCGCTTTGCGGCTTGAATCGTCCGAAGAAGCTGCCTGCGTGAAACGCCACCACAGCCGCGGCGGCGATCCCGCGCAATCCGTCGAGCGTATGGAATTGTCTTCCCCGTGCGGGGCTCCGAGCATCAGGCATGCCGTTGTCCCGCCCTTCGAACCTGCGTCACCATCGGCAATCGACTGCCCCTTCGAATGACCGCGGCAAACGCCTGACATGATCCGAAAACGGCAGACGTCACTGTGTCATTCTCATTTTTTGTATCTCATCGTCTCAGCCGCGAGACGAACACGGATCGAATGGGGACATATGAAACATTCTTCATGCACCGATATTTCTTTAACAAAATCGGTGGATGCCCGCCATGGCGAGATGCGTCCCGGCGGTGGATTTTGGTCGCGTCACGCCAGCATCGCCGTCAGGCGCCGAACCGGGGCGCCCCCTCGACCCTTCTTGGATGGGGCCCACCCGAGGCAGGCTTGCGCCGCCGGGGGCGAGAGGCTATGCCCCGCTCCGCCCCAGGAACGGGTCCCAGGCCCGGGTCACGGGCCCACCCGGCGCTGCCGTAGCTCAGTGGTAGAGCACTCCCTTGGTAAGGGAGAGGTCGAGAGTTCAATCCCCTCCGGCAGCACCACCCGCCCCGCCTTGACCCGTCCCCGCGCCCGCGCACACTCCGCCATCGCCCGGGGAGTGACCGATGGCCGTGACGTTGGGCGATTCCGCCCTTGCCGCCCGCCTGCAGCGCGAACAGCGCGGCGCCGTGCTGTTCGACCGCGCCAGCCGCGGCCGCTATGCCACCGATGCGTCGATCTATCAGGTCGAGCCGATCGGCGTCGTCGTGCCCGAAACCACCGAGGACGTGGCGACCGCCATGGCCATCGCCCGGGAGGCCGGCGTGCCCGTGCTGGCACGCGGCGGCGGCACCAGCCAGTGCGGCCAGACGGTGAACCGCGCGCTGGTGATCGACTACCTCCAAATACCTGCGCCGCATCCTGCATATCGACGCCGAACGCGCGCACCGCGACGGTCGAGCCGGGTCTCGTGCTCGGGCACCTGAACGCCGCGCTGCGCACGGGAAAAGCTGTTCTTCCCGGTCGATCCATCGACCCATGCGCGCTGCACCATCGGCGGCATGGCGGGCAACAACTCCTGCGGCGTCGAAGTCGATCCGCTACGGCCTGATGGCCGACAACGTCGCAGCCATCGACGCCATCCTGGCCGACGGCACGCGCCATCGCTTCGCGGCATTGCCCGACAATCTCGGCGCCGACATCCCGCCCGCCATCGCCGACCTCATCCAGCGCCTGCGCGCCCTGGGCGCCGCCGAGGCCGAGGAGATCGCCGCGCGCTTCCCCCGACAGCTGCGCCGCGTCGGCGGCTACAACATCGACGTCCTGACCCCGGCCGCCCGCGCCGCGGGCCGCGAGAACCTCGCCCGCCTGCTGGTCGGCTCCGAAGGCACGCTCGCCTTCTCCGCCGCGATCGAGCTGACCCTGCATCCCGATCAAGCCGCGCAAGGTGCTGGGCATCTGCCAGTTCCCCAGCTTCCGCGCCGCGATGGCGGCCACGCGGCACATCGTCGCCCTCGACCCCGAGGCGGTGGAGCTGGTCGACCGCACCATGATCGACCTCGGCCGCTCCATCCCGATCTACCGCGCCACCATCGACGCCATGCTGATCGGCGAGCCCGACAGCCTGCTGATCGTCGAGTTCCACGGCGACGAGGATGCGCCGCTGCTGCGCAAGCTCGACGACGCTGGACGCCCTGATGGGCGATCTCGGCTATCCGCACGCCGTCGTGCGCGCCACCGACGCCGCGCTTCCAGGCCGCCATCGCCGCGGTCCGCGAGGCCGGGCTCAACATCATGATGTCGATGAAGGGCGACGGCAAACCCGTCTCCTTCATCGAGGATTGCGCCGTCGATCTCGACGACCTCGCCGACTACACCGAGCGGCTGAACGACGTGTTCGCGCGGCACGGCACCAAGGGCACCTGGTACGCCCACGCCTCGGTCGGCTGCCTGCATGTCCGGCCGGTGCTGAACATGAAGGACCCCGCCGACATCGCGCGCGATGCGCGCGCGTCGCCGAGGAATGCTTCGCCCTGGTGCGCGAGTACAAGGGCTCGCACTGCGGCGAGCACGGCGACGGCATCGTGCGCAGCGAATTCCACGAAACGATGTTCGGCGCCCGCATCGTCCGCGCGTTCGAGACGGTGAAGGACGCCTTCGATCCCGCGGGTTTGCTCAATCCCGGCCGCGTCGTGCGCCCGCCGCGCATGGATGACCGCACGCTGTTCCGCTACGGCCCGGACTACGCGCCCGCCGCCGGCTTCACGCCCAAGCTCGACTGGTCGGACCATCCCGGCCCGCTCGGCGGCATGCTGGGCGCGGTCGAGATGTGCAACAACAACGGCACCTGCCGCGCCTTCGATGCCGGCGTGATGTGCCCGAGCTACCGGTCGACGCGCGACGAGGCGCACCTGACCCGCGGCCGCGCCAATACGCTGCGCCTCGCCCTTACCGGCCAGCTCGGCCCCGACGCGATGGCCTCGGACGCGCTCGCCGAATCGATGGCGCTCTGCGTCGCCTGCAAGGCCTGCCGGCGCGAGTGCCCGACCGGCGTGGACATGGCGAAGATGAAGCTGGAGGTGACCGCCGCCCGCGCCGACAGGCATGGCGTCGCGCTGCGCGAGCGCCTGGTCGCCGCGCTGCCTCGCCTCGCCCCGGCGCTCGCGGCCCTCGCACCGCTGGCCAATCTGCGCAACCGCGTCCCCGCCCTGCGCCGCGCCGGGGAACGCCGGCTCGGCCTCGCCGCATCGCGCCGCCTGCCCGCGTGGCGCCGCGACGCCTTCCGCGATGCGGAAGCCGCCGGATCTGATCCGGCCGCGGCCGCCGGCACGGTCATGCTGTTCGCCGATACCTTCAATCGCTGGTTCGAGCCCGAGAACCTGCGCGCCGCGCTGCGCGTGCTCGCCGCCGCCGGCTACCGCGTCGTGCTGCCGCAGGCCGCCGGCGCGCCGGTCTGCTGCGGCCGCACCTGGCTCGCCGCCGGCATGATCGAGCGGGCCCGCGCCGAGGCGCGCCGCACCCTCGCCGCCTGCGCCGGCGACCATGCCGGTGATCGGGCTGGAGCCGTCCTGCCTGATGACGCTGCGCGACGAGTACCGGGCCCTGCTGCCGGGGCCCGAGGCCGACGCATTGGCCGCCCGCGCCGTGCTGCTGAGCGAATTCCTCGCGCGCGAGAAGCCCGACCTGCCGCTGCGCCCGCTCGCCGCGGTGGCGCATGTGCACGGCCATTGCCATCAGAAATCCTATGGCGCCTTTCCCGCATGCGCTGGCGATGCTGCGCCTGGTGCCCGATCTGACGGTGCGGCCGATCGCGTCCTCCTGCTGCGGCATGGCGGGTGCGTTCGGCTACCAGGCCGAGACCCAGGCCGTCAGCCAGGCGATGGCCGAGGCCGGCCTGCTGCCCGCCCTGCGCGCCGCCGCCCCCGAGGACGTGATCGTCGCCGACGGCACGTCCTGCCGCCATCAGATCGCCGACCTGTCCGACCGCACCGCGATCCACGCGGTCCGCCTGCTCGACCGCGCGCTGATCCCGGGCGAGCCGGGCGTCCCAGCCCCGGGGAATCACCGCATCGCCGGCCTGAACGGCGCATCCGGTCGCCGTGCCGGCGACGGGACCGGCGGATTGGGACGGCGGTTAAGCGGATGGTAACCCCGATCGTGCGAATCTCCGTCCGTGCGACAGGGCAGGAAAATACGGGACGTCTCTCACTGTGCGGCCATCGGCCGCCGAGCGGTCCGTCATGCAACCGCTTTCCGCTGACCGCTGCGTCCTGGGCCGCGGCTGCCCGTCCTTCGGCGCCACCGACGGGCGCCGCCGCGCCGCCGAAGCGGACACCGAGGATGCGCGCGCCGAAGCGCAGGACCGGCGCCGCCTGCAGCAGGATCTGCGGCACGCCGTCACCGCCGGCGGCTTCGTGCTGCACTACCAGCCGCGCATGGCGCTGGCCACCGGCGCGCCCATCGGCGCCGAGGCGCTGATCCGCTGGCCGCATCGCCGGCGCGGCCTGATCCCGCCCGACCGCTTCATCCCGCTCGCCGAGCAGAACGGCCACATCACCGCCATCGGCGCCTGGGCGCTGGCCACCGGCTGCGCCGAGGCCGCCACCTGGGCCGACCACTGCCTGACCCTGTCCGTCAACGTCTCGCCCCGCCAGCTGCTCGACCCCGGCTTCCTCTCCCACGTCGCCGCCGCGATCGAGCAAAGCCGCATGCCGGCCGAGCGCCTCGAACTCGAACTGACCGAATCGACGCTGCTCGCCATGGACGACGACACGCTGTTCATGCTGTCCGCCCTGCGCGACATGGGCGTGGGCCTCGCCCTCGACGATTTCGGCATCGGCTACGCCAGCCTCGCCATGCTGCGCCGCCTGCCGCTCACCAGCCTCAAGATCGACCGCTCGCTGGTACGCGGCCTGCCCGGCGACGTCGAAGACGCCGCCATCGTGCGCGCCGTCGTCGCCACCACCCATGCGATGGGCCTGACCGTCACCGCCGAAGGCATCGAGACCGCTCCGCAGGCGGACTTCCTCACCCAGATCGGCACCGATCATGGCCAGGGATATCTCTTCAGCCGCCCCGTCCCGGCCGATCAGCTGCGCGAGCGCCTCGCCGCCTGACTTGCCGCCAACGCGGTTCCTTGCCATGTCCGGGGCATGACCGCTTGCCCTCCCGCGTCCGCCGCCGCCCCATCGGGTCCCGCCTTGTCCGGTGATACGGCGCACGAACCCCCGGTTCTCGCCCCATCGGTCATCGCCCCCTCGGTCATCGCCCCCGCGGTCATCACCGCCGAGATCCTCCGCCAGACCACCGCACGCGGCGCCGACCGCTCGATTTGCCCCAGCGAGGTTGCCCGCGCCCTCGATCCCGACTGGCGCCGGCTGATGGCCCCGGTGCGCCGCGCCGCGGCCCAGCTGGCCGCGGCCGGCCGCATCGACATCCTGCGCAAGGGCCGCCCGGTCGCACCCGAAGCAATGCGCGGCGTGATCCGCCTGCGCCTGCGTGCCGGTCCGCCCGCTCCCGGCCCCTGCGGGCGCAGCGCCGGATGAACCCTCTGGCCTGGCTGATCAGCTTCGTCATGCCCGCCTGCGGCTTCGCCGGCGCCGCCGGCCTGCCGCCGCCCCGACTGCTCGACATCGCCCATATCGAGCGCCCGGCCACGCCCAACACCGCCCTCGCGGCCCCGGCCGGCTTCCACCTCGCCCCCGACATCGTCACCCCGGCCTACAAGCTGCCGCCCGACCGGCTGTTCGCCGCCATCGAGCATGTCGCCGCGCAGCAGCCGCGCACCTACCTGGCCGCCGCCTTCCCCGACGCCCGGCAGGCCGACTACGTCGTGCGCAGCGCGGTGTTCAACTTCCCCGATCTGGTGACGGCGCAGGTCGAAGCCGCACCGCCCGATGGCAGCACGCTGGTGCTGTGGTCGCGCAGCGTCTACGGCGAGGGCGATCTCGGCGTGAACCGCAAACGCGTCGCCGCCTGGCTCGCCGCCCTCGACACCGCCATCAACCTTCCAGCCGAAAGATAAACCGACATGCGCGGTCTAGGCCCGTTCCTGAAGGATGCCTGGCGGCTGACCAGACCCTATTACCGCTCCGAGGAGAAATGGGCGGCCTGGGGCCTGCTGCTCAGCATCATCGTGCTGAACCTGTCGCTGGTCGGCATGAGCGTGCTGCTCAACTTCTGGAACCGCGAGTTCTACAACACGCTGCAGGACAAGAACTGGCGCGCCTTCGTCGGCCTGCTGTTCTGGTATCGCAACACCGCGAGCGGGCTGATGCCCGGCTTCGTCTGGATCGCCATCGTCTACATCGTCGTCGCGGTCTACAGCACCTACCTGAACCAGTGGCTGCAGATCCGCTGGCGGCGCTGGCTGACCAGCCATTTCCTCGACGAATGGCTGGCCGACCGCGCCTATTACCGCATCAGCCTGACCACCGACCACGCGGCGATCGGCACCGACAACCCCGACCAGCGCATCGCCGAGGATCTGCGCGACTTCGTCAACAGCACCCTCTCGCTCGGCATCGGCCTGCTCTCCAACATCGTCTCGCTGTTCAGCTTCGTCGGCATCCTGTGGGAACTGTCGGGCGACTACCCGCTGTTCGGCATCCCGATCCCCGGCTACATGGTCTGGGTCGCGCTGATCTACGCCGCGGTCGGCACCAGGCTCACGCATCTCGTCGGCCGCCCCCTGGTCGCCCTGAGCTTCCGCCAGCAGCGCGTCGAGGCGGATTTCCGCTACGCCCTGGTGCGCCTGCGGGAGAACGTCGAAGGCGTCGCGCTCTATGGCGGCGAGGCGGAGGAGAAGCTGAACCTGCGCGACCGGTTCAGCCACGTGGTCGACAACTGGTGGGCGATCATGCGGCGGACCAAGCTGCTGAACTCCCTGGTCGCCGGCTACAACCAGATCGCCATCATCTTCCCCATCATCGTCGCGGCACCGCGCTATTTCTCCGGCCAGCTTCCGCTGGGCGGCCTGACGCAGACCGCCGACGCCTTCGGCCACGTGCAGGGCAGCATGTCCTGGTTCATCGGCGCATACGCCTCCCTGGCCAGCTGGCGCGCCACCGTCGAGCGTCTCACCACGTTCCACCGCGCCATCGTGGTGGCGCGGGCGGCGGTCGGCAAAGGCCTGTTGCGCCCGGCGCCGGCCGGCGAGGCGCTGGACGTCAGCGGCCTGACGCTGACGCTGCCCAACGGCACCAGCCTGCTCGACGGCGCCGATATCCGCTTCGTCCCCGGCCATTCCGTCGTCGTCACCGGCCGCTCCGGCTCCGGCAAGTCCACGCTGTTCCGCGCGCTCGCCGGCATCTGGCCGTTCGGCAGCGGCACCGTGCAGATGCCGGCCGCCAGCGCCCTGTTCCTGCCGCAGCGACCCTACATCCCGCTCGGCACGCTGCGCGCGGTCATCAGCTATCCCGCGACACCCGAGGCATACGAGCAGGCCGCCTATGCCCAGGCGCTGGCCGATGCCGGGCTGCCCGAGCTGCTGCCGCGGCTGGATGAGGACGACAACTGGGCGCAGCGCCTCTCGGGCGGCGAGCAGCAGCGCATCGCCCTCGCCCGCGCTCTGCTGGCCAAGCCGGACTGGCTGTTTCTCGACGAGGCGACCGCGAGCCTCGATCCCGAGTCGGAGGAGGCGCTCTACCGCGTGCTGAAGGAACGCCTGCCCGCCACCACGATCATTTCGATCGCCCACCGGCCCACCGTCGCGGCGTTCCACGACGAGCGTCTGGTGCTGCGGCGGGCCATGTCCGGCGAACCCGGCAGACTTGTCGAAACCGAGCTCGCCGCCACGCGTTAATTATTCTGGATATTTTGGTTTACAGAGCTGTCAAGCCGGCTTGTCATGCCGCCTGCGAAGGTGTTGACTTGAATCGCGAGAACTTGCTCACGTGAGGGGATTTTAACCAGCCGTAACATCTGCCGCGCCCATATATATCAAGGATGTCGGCCGCCCGCCGCGCAAGGCGGGCCGCCTGCCGGAAAGTCCCCCAATGCTCTACCACCAGTATGAGTTGCAGCGCCTCGCGCTTACACCCATGCGCGTTGCAGCCGGCAGCGCGCTTTCGCTTCTCGACATGCCGGAAAATCCGCTGCGCGACACCGCCGCCGGCCGCTTCACCGCCGCAATGCTCGACAGCTTCGAGCATCTGACGCGCCGCTTCGGCAAGCCCCGCTTCGGCCTCAACACCACCATCGTCGACGGGCAGGAGGTTGCGGTTGTCGAGGAGACGATCGTCGATCTGCCCTGGTGCTCGCTCAAGCATTTCCGTCGCGACCTGCCGAAGGCACGACGCCGCCGGCCCGATCCGGCGGTGCTGATGGTGGCGCCGATGTCCGGCCACCACGCCACGCTGCTGCGCGGCACCGTCGAAGCCTTCCTGCCCGACCATGACGTGTTCATCACCGACTGGCGCGATGCGCGCATCATGCCCTGGGCCGGCCCGGACTTCGACCTCGACGACTACATCGACTACGTCATCGAATTCCTGCACACGCTCGGGCCGCAGACGCATGTGGTCGCGGTCTGCCAGCCGGCGGTGCCGGTGCTCGCCGCCGTCTCCCTGATGAACGCCGCCCGCGACCCCGACGTGCCGCTCAGCATGACGCTGATCGGCGGCCCGATCGACACCCGCGAGGCCCCCACCAAGGTCAACAAGTTCGCCAAGGCGCACAGCCTGAACTGGTTCCGCGAAAACGCCATCCACCCGGTGCCGATCGGCAACCCCGGCTTCATGCGGCAGGTCTATCCCGGCTTCCTGCAACTGGCCGGCTTCATGGCGATGAACCTCGATCGCCATGTCAGCGCGCACTGGCAGATGTTCCTGCACCTGGTCCAGGGCGACGGCGAGAGCCTGGCCGCCAAGCGCACCTTCTACGAGGAATACCGCTCGGTCATGGACCTGCCCTCCAGCTACTACCTGCAGACCATCGCCACGGTGTTCCACGAGCACCTGTTGCCGCGCGGCAAGCTGGTCTCCCGCAACCGCCAGGTCGATCCGGCGGCGATCGAGAACACCGCGATGCTGACCATCGAGGGCGAGCGCGACGACATCTCCGGCATCGGCCAGACCCGTGCGGCCCACAAGCTGACCCGCACCCTCAAGCCCTCGATGCGCAAGCACATCGAACAGGCGGGGGTCGGCCATTACGGCCTGTTCAACGGCCGCCGCTTCCGCGAGGAAATCGCGCCCGAGATCAAGGCGTTCATGCGTGCCCAGGTGAAACATACCGGCTTGTATGTCTATGATCGGCGCGACAGCGGCGCATAACCGCCGCTGACCGCAGGGCCGCGCGAGACGGCCCGCCGACGTGGAGACGTGCCATGCTGGGTCTGATGCAGTCGCAGCCGCTGCTGATTTCGACGCTGCTGCGCAACGCCGCGCGCCATCACGGCGCCACCGAAATCGTCGCCAAATCCGTCGAGGGCGAGATCAGGCGCACCACCTGGGGCGGGATCGAGCGCCGGGCGCGCCGCCTCGCCCGCGTGCTCGCCGCCCTCGGCGTGCAGCCGCATGACCGCGTCGGCACCCTCGCCTGGAACTCCGACCGCCATCTGGAGGTGTATTACGCGGCACCCGGCATGGGTGCGATCTGCCACACGGTCAATCCGCGCCTGCACCCCGACGACATCGCCTACATCATCACGCATGCCGGCGACGCGGTGCTGTTCGCCGACACCAGTTTCGCCGCGCTGATCCAAACGGTCGCCGCGCGCATCGCCGGCTCTGTACGCGCCGTGGTGATGATGACCGACCCGGCCAACATGCCCGACCTCGCGCTGCCGGCGGGGATGCGGCTGCTCTGCTACGACACGCTGATGGATGCGGCGGACGAGGACTATGTCTGGCCGCATTTCGATGAGAACACCGCCAGCGCGCTCTGCTACACCTCGGGCACCACGGGGCGGCCGAAGGGCGTGCTGTACAGCCACCGCTCGACCCTGCTGCATGCCGGCGCCGTCAACATGGCCGACGCGCTCGGCCTGCGCGCGGTCGATCGCGTGTTGCCGGTGGTGCCGATGTTCCATGTCAACGCCTGGGGCATTCCCTACGCCGCCGCGATGGCCGGCGCTTCCCTGGTGTTCCCCGGCCGCCACCTCGACGGCCCGAGCCTCGAGGCGCTGATGAACGAGGAGCGCGTCACCATGGCGGCCGGCGTGCCGACCGTGTGGATGGGCCTGCTGCAGCATCTGCGCGCCTCCGGCCGGCGCATCGACGGGGTGCAGCGCATCATGACCGGCGGCTCCGCCTGCCCGCCGCTGCTGATCGAGGCGTTCGGCAGCGAATACGGCGTCCCGGTCGAGCATGGCTGGGGCATGTCCGAGATCAGCCCTGTCGGCACCTACAACAAACCCAAGCAGGTGCATGCCGGGCTCGACGCCGCGGGCAGGCTGCAACTGGCGCTGAAGCAGGGCCGCATCCTGCCCGGCCTCGACATGAAGATCGTCGATGGCGAGGGGCGGGAGCTGCCCTGGGACGGGGTGGCGTTCGGCGACCTGCTGGTGCGCGGCCCCTGGGTGACCAGCGCCTATTACGGCGACGCGCCGGGCAGCGCGCTCGACGCGGATGGCTGGTTCGCCACCGGCGATGTCGCCACCATCGACCCCGACGGCTTCATGGAGATCACCGACCGCTCGAAGGACGTCATCAAGTCGGGCGGCGAATGGATCAGCTCGATCACGCTCGAAAACCTCGCGGTGTCCCACCCCGACGTGGCCGAGGCGGCGGTGATCGCCGCACGCCACCCGAAATGGGACGAGCGGCCCCTGCTGCTGGTGGTCCCCGCCCCCGGCCGCAGCGTCACGCCCGAGGACGTGCTGACGGTCTATGAGGGCAAGGTCGCGAAATGGTGGCTGCCCGACGCCATCCTGGTGGTGGACGCGCTGCCCCACACCGCCACCGGCAAGCTGCAAAAGACCGCGCTGCGCAGCCGCTACCAGGACTACTACCTGATCAACGCCAGCTGAACGCGAGTAACAGCACGCCTGCAACGAGATTCCACCACCAGACCATCACCGGCGTAGGGTGGGCTTCAGCCCACCAGCTTGCGCTTGAAACCAATCCCCGCCCATCGCCGCACCCGTGACGCTGGAGGCTCGTCCGCAAACGCGAAGCTGGCGTTTGGCGGCGGCGATAGTGGGACCATACGATCCGCGACGACGGCGACGATGCAATCGGGGCGCCCGCCGACCTGGACCCGGCCGATACCGGCGAGCGGCCACACGAAGCAACGAGGTTCCGTTTACCGGACGCAAGCAGCCACCACGATCGGTGCCATTGTAAAATCATCGGTCGCTTGAGCT
>CAVZSZ010000007.1:0-29496 GCA_963778105.1 uncultured Pseudomonadota bacterium
GCGGGGATTACGAAATACGCCCGGCCGACACTCTTGACGTTGTCCGCGATCGAAATTCCCGAAAAATAGGATGCAGTCCCGATGAAAACCCCAATACCGATGGCTTGGGAGACGTGGTCCATCACGACTTCGACTGGATGAAAGCGGTAATTGGTGATTGGGATCAGGAACGACGAGGAATGATGTACCGCATGAAACTCCCAAAGTATTTTGATCTTGTGCCTGATGTAATGGGCGTAGAACACGATAAAATCGAGCAATAGAACGGCACACGCGAGAATCAGACCGTTGAGGAGCAGGCTTGGCTTCATCGTCGCCTGCGGGCCGAACGACTTCACAAGCAACGCCTGCGTGCCGATCGTGACACCTATGCTTGAAAGAAGCTGGGGGATGAGTTGCAGGATCGCGACCATCCAAAACATTGCCGCATAGCCCCAGTCCACCACGCAGGAAGGGTGTTGGATCACGGCGGCCGGGAAGGCAAATCGAAGGAAGCCTCCGACGCTTCTGCTCGCGGTCTGCCGCGAAAAAAAATACGTCAGAGCGGCGCCGGCGAGCGAAACCAGTGATGAAACCAGCAGCAGAAGCGTGCCCCATGCGATGATCTGACGGACGACGAGATCAACCAAGTGCACAATCAGGGGTTTCCGGCGACGTGTAGTTAGTCAACTGGAACGAAGGTAACCGGTTAATTTGCACGCTGTCAATCGTGTTGCAGCGCAAAACGTGTCCCGCCAATGCCTGCGCAACCCGGTCGCGGCCGGGTCGCTTTCCAGCCGCCTGGCAGCCGCCCTCCGACGCGTCCAAACCGGGCCGCGCCGCGATCGGCCGGCCGTCCTCGCAACGGCCCTCGCGTCGATCCGGTGCGCTATGCCCTCCCGCGCGACCGACTGACATTGGCGAGGCTGACACTGCCGCGGCACCCCTACGCGTGCAGGGGCGATAGGGGGTTCACGCCAGCCCTCCGTCGAAATCGGACCGCCTGGCCGCCGCCGGGTCAGGACGCTTTCACGCCGCGATATTGTCCAGCAGCCTGACGCCGCCCAACCGTGCCGCGCCGATCAGCCGTGCGCCCGGCTGCGGCACGTCGAGCGGCGCCAGCGAAGGCCCGTCCACCAGTGCGATGTAGTCCACCGTGAAACCGGCGGCGCCGAGTGCGGCGCGGGCATCGTCCAGCGCTGTCCCGGCGGCTGCGCCGGCACCAAGCTGCGCGCGCGCCGCCAGCAGTTCACGCAGCAGCGCCGGCGCGCGCACGCGGTCCGCGGCGCTCAGGAAGCGGTTGCGCGACGACATCGCCAGCCCGTCCACCTCGCGCACCGTCGGCACGCCGATGATGCGGACCGGCAGCAGCAGGTCGGCGATCATGCGGGTCACCACCTGAAGCTGCTGCCAGTCCTTCTCTCCGAAGCAGGCCGAATCGGGCCGCACCTGGCCGAACAGCCGCGCCACCACGCTTGCGACGCCGCGGAAATGGCCGGGGCGGATGGCACCCTCCCACCGCTCGGCGGGGCCGGCGACCTCCACCGTGGTGGCGCTGTCCGGCGGATACATCGTGGCCATGTCGGGCAGCCAGACCAGCGCGCAGCCCGCACCCTCCAGCTTCGCCAGATCGCCGGCCTCGTCGCGCGGATAGCGTGACAGATCCTCGTTCGGGCCGAACTGCATCGGATTGACGAAGATCGAGGCGGCGACTGCGGCCTCGGGCGGGGCCCTGGCAAGCAAAGCGAGGTGGCCATCGTGCAGCGCCCCCATCGTCGGCACCAGCGCGAGCGGCCGGCCGCCGGCGCGCAGCGCGCGGCAGGCGTCGCGCAGATCGGGCAGGGTGCGGGCGACAAGCATGGGCAAACTCTGCGGCGGGGCGCCCGCCGCGACAACCGTGGCCGTCGCGCCAACATGGGCAATTTTTCATCCGCCGCTTGCGTAAGGACCCCCTGGGCACGCACCGCTGGGTGCTTTAATGCCCGGGCGATGGCGAACGGGCAGACCATGGACGGCAAGGCCGCTGCGAAAGCCTGGCTCAGGGCGGAATCCCGGCACGGCCGGAAAGCCGCTCTGCCGGTGGTGCTCGCAGGGCTCGCCGGCACCGCCTGCGCGGTCGGTCAGGCGTATTGCGTCGCCGTGGTGCTCGGCGCGGCGCTGACCTCGGGTGTTGGCGGCGTGCTGCTTCCGGCCTGCGCCGGCTTCGCTGTGCTGGCCGTGCTGCGGATGCTCACCCAGATGGCGGCCGAGCGCTACGCCTTCGCCGCCGGCGCGGCGGCGCGGCGCCGCCTGCGCACCAACGCGCTGTCCCGCCTGCTGCACGCCGGACCGGTGGTGCTGGGCGGGCGGCACTCGGGCGACCTCGCCTCGATCGTCGTCGACAAGGTGGAGGCGCTGGACGGGCTGTTCGCCAGCTGGCTGCCGGCCTCGACGCTGGCGCTGGCCGGGCCGCTGCTGGTGCTGATCGTGGCCTTCCGCGCCGATCCCTTTGCCGTGCTGGTGCTCGGGCTGGCCGGGCTGCTGGTGCCGGTCGGCATGGCCGCCGCCGGCATCGGCGCCGCCGCCGCGTCCCGCCGCCAGTTCCTCGCCCTGGCGCGGCTGCAGGCGCGCTTCCTCGACCGCGTCCGCGGCATCGCCACCATCGTGCTGGCCGGCCGCGCCGAGGACGAGGCCGCGGCGCTTTCCGCCGCCGCCGCCGAACTGCGCCGGCGCACCATGCGCGTGCTGCGCGTGGCCTTCCTCTCCTCGACCGTGCTCGACATCGCCGCCGCCGCCGCCCTGGTGGTGCTGGCGATCCATTACGGCTTCGGCGTTGCGCGTACCGCGACGGGCGGTGCAGACCGCGCTGTTCGTGCTGCTGCTGGTGCCGGAGTTCTTCGCCCCGCTGCGCGCCTTCGCCGCCGCCTACCAGGACCGGCTGCACGCCACCGCCGCCGCCGAATCGCTGGCCGCGCTGCCGCCGATGCCGGCGCCGGCGCCCGACCTGCCGGTGCGCACCATTCCGGCCCGCGGCGTCGCCGTGGCGTTCGAGGATGTCGGCCTCACCTGGGACCCGGCGCGCGGCCCGGCGCTCGACGGCCTGAGCTTCCGGGTGCCCGCCGGGGAGACGCTGGTGCTGGCCGGCCCCTCGGGCGCCGGCAAGTCCACCGCCATCGAGATCCTGCTCGGCTTCGTCCGACCCGACCGGGGCCGCGTGCTGATCAACGGCGCCGACATCGCCGACGTCGTGCCGCAGGCGCTGTCGCGGCTGACCGCGTGGATCGGCCAGCGGCCGATGCTGTTCGCCGGCACCATCCGCGACAACATCCGCTTCGCCCGCCCCGAGGCGAGCGAGGCCGAGGTCGAGGCCGCCGCCCGCAACGCCCGGGTGGCCGAATTCGCGGCCGGCCTGCCGGACGGGCTGGACACGCTGGTGGGCGAGGGCGGCTACGGCCTGTCGGGCGGTCAGGCGCAGCGCGTGGCGATCGCCCGCGCCTTCCTGAAGAACGCCCCGCTGCTGCTGCTCGACGAGCCGACCGCGCATCTCGACCCGGCCACCGAAGCGGAGGTGCTCGACAGCCTGCGCCGCCTCGCCGCCGGCCGCACCGTCATCATGGCGAGCCACACCGCCGCCGCCCACGACTTCGCCGGCCGCCGCGTCGACATCCGCGACGGCCGCGCGATGCCCGCCCGCGGTGCCGCATGAGGGGCGCGGCATGAGCGCGCTGTGGATCGTCCTGGCGCAGTGGCGCCGGCGGCTGCCCTGGCTGCTGCTGGGGCTGGTCACGGCACTCGCCGCGCTGCTGGCGGGGGTCGGGCTGATGGTCGGCTCCGGCGACCTCGTCGCCGCCGGGCTGGCCGGTGCCGTGGTGGCGCTGCCCGTGCTGCTGCGCGCCCTCGGCGTCTCCCGCGTGGTGCTGCGCTACCTCGAACGGCTGGTCACCCACGATGCGACCTTCCGCGTGCTCGCCGACCTGCGCGTCTGGTTCTTCCGCGGCCTCGCCGGCAGCGCCGCGGGCGGCCTCGGCTTCCGCCGCGCGGGCGACGTGCTGGGCCGGCTGGTCAACGACGTGGAGGCGCTGGACGGCCTGTTCATCCGCATCACCGTGCCGCTGGCGGGGGCGGCGCTGCTGCTGCCCATCCTGGCCGTCACCATCGGCTGGAAGAACCTGCCGCTCGCCGTGCCGGTCTGCCTGCTGTTCGCCTTCGGCGCCTTCGTGCTGCCCTGGCTCGCCGCGCGCCGCAGCCTGGCCGCCGGCAGCCGGCTGGCGCAGGCTACCTCCGGCCTGCGCGTCTCCGCGCTCGACGCACTGAGCGGGCTGCGCGAAGTCCGCGCCTTCGCCGCCGAGGACCGCATGCTCGCCGCCGTGCAGGGACGCGAAGCGGCGCTGCTCTCGGCGCAGCACGCGCTGGTGCGGCGAACCGGCTTTGCCGGCGCCGCCGCCTTCCTGTGCGGGCAGGCCGCCCTGCTGTGCGTGCTGCTGGATGCCGGGGTCAACCCGCAGGGCGCGGTCGCCGCCGCCTTCCTGCTGGTCGCGGCGTTCGAACTGGTGGGCGGCCTGCCGCGCGCCGGTGCGCTGGCCGGTCACGCCGTCGCCGCCGCCCGCCGGGTGGTGGAGGCGGCAGCCGCGCCCCCGGCGGTCACCGAGCCGGCGCAGCCGGCGGCGATGCCGGCCGGCTCGGCGCTGCGCTTCGAGGCGGTGCGCTTCCGCTGGCGGGACGACCGCGACGACGTGTTCGATGGGCTGACGCTCGACGTGCCGCAGGGTGCGCGCGTCGCGCTGCTCGGCCCCTCGGGCGCCGGCAAGTCCACCGTCGCCGCCCTCGCACTGAAACTCGTCGCGCCGCAGTCGGGGCGCATCCTGCTGGGCGGCACCGACATCGCGCAGCTTTCCTCCGACGAGGTGCGCCGCCGCATCGGCTGGCTGAGCCAGACCACGCACCTGTTCGACGACACCATCCGCGCCAACCTCCTGCTCGCGCGGCCGGATGCCGACGACGCGGCGCTGTGGCAGGCGCTGGACGCCGCCCGGATCGGCGAGGTGGTGCGCGCCTTGCCCGACCAGCTCGACACCTGGGTGGGGGAGGGCGGCACGCGCTTCTCCGGCGGCCAGGGCCGGCGCCTGGCCCTCGCCCGCGCGCTGCTCTCGCCCGCGCCAGGTGCTGATCCTGGACGAGCCCTGCGCCGGCCTCGATGCGGCGACCGAGCGCGCCTTCCTGGCGACGCTGAACGAGGTCGCGGACGGGCGCAGCATCATCCTGATCGCGCACCGGCTGATCGGCGTCGAGCGGCTCGACCGCATCTGGCGCCTGACCTCGGGTAAGGCCGTCGCCGCGGCGGCATGATGCGGCATTCCGCCAACAGGTGCGGATGAAACGGTCGCACGCCGCGGCGCCGCGATTGACGGCGGATCGCGCCGGCGGCAGGTAGGTCGGGCTGCTCCCAGAATGAGAGAATCGGGTATGCGCCATCTGACCGCACTCTGCCTCATTGCGATGACCGGCCTCGTGTTGCATGGCGCTCCGGCCGCCGCCGCCGATGCGGTCCCGACCCAGAAGGTCGTCGTCTATTTCCAGGAATGGTCGGCCGCGTTCGACGCGCCGGCACTCGCTTCCATCGCCAAGGCGGCGCAGTACGTGAAGGACCATCCCGGCCTCAAGGTGCATGTCGCCGGCTTCGCCGACCCGACCGGCAGCCGGCAGGCCAATGTGCTGATGTCGGAGCTGCGCTCGCAGGTCGTCACCGACCAGCTGGTGACCGACGGCGTCCCCGCGCGCAGCATCGCGCAGAGCAGCCACGGCTCGGTGCAGTTCGCGCTGACCTCGCAGGAAAGCCGCCGCGTCGAGATTTCGGTGGGGGTGCGCTGATCGGCTGATCGCCCGCCGGTGCCTCTGCAGGCCATTCCGGTCCCGCCCGCAGGCGGCACGCCGGTCGACTCGCCGGATGCGGTGCTGCGCCGGGTGTTCGGCTTCGACGCCTTCCGCGGCCAGCAGCGCCCCGTCGTCGCGCATGTGATGGCCGGCGGCGACGCGCTGGTGCTGATGCCGACCGGCGGCGGCAAGAGCCTCTGCTACCAGGTGCCCGCGCTGTGCCGCCCCGGCACCGCCGTCGTCGTCTCGCCGCTGATCGCGCTGATGGACGACCAGGTCGCCGCCCTGCGCCAGCTCGGCGTCGCCGCCGGCGCGCTGCATTCCGAGCTCGATCCGGCCGAGGCGCGCAGCGTCACGCGCGATCTGATCGAGGGCCGGCTCGACCTGCTCTACGTCTCGCCCGAGCGCCTGCTGGGCAACGGCACGCTCGACCGACTCTCGCGCCTCGATCTGGCATTGTTCGCCATCGACGAGGCGCATTGCGTCTCGCAATGGGGCCACGAGTTCCGCCCCGAGTATCGCGATCTCGCCTGCCTGCCGCGGCATTTTCCCGGCGTGCCGCGGATCGCGCTGACGGCGACCGCGGATCCGCGCACGCGCGACGACATCCTGCAGGCGCTCGCCCTGCACGATGCGGCGACCTTCCTGGCCAGCTTCCACCGCCCCAACCTGCAGCTTGCCGCCGAGGCCAAGACCGCCGAGACGCAGCAGCTTCTGGACGTTCTGGCGCGGCATCGCGGCGCCTGCGGCATCGTCTATTGCGGCAGCCGCGCCAAGACCGAGCGCGTGGCCGCCAGCCTGCGCGCCAAGGGCATCCAGGCGGTGGCGTTCCATGCCGGCCTCGAACCGGCCGCCAAGCGCGACGCCGCAGCGCGCTTCCGCTCGGGCGAGCCGGTGGTGGTGGTCGCCACCATCGCCTTCGGCATGGGCATCGACCGGCCGGACGTGCGGTTCGTCGTGCATCTGGACATGCCCGACAGCCCCGAGGCGTACTACCAGCAGATCGGCCGCGCCGGCCGCGACGGCGATCCGGCCTCCACGCTGCTGCTCTACGGCGGCCAGGACATCGCCCGCGCCCGGCACTGGCTGGCGCAGTCGGCCGCGCCCGAGCAGCAGAAGCGCGTGATGCGCGAGCGGCTGGAAGCGATGATCTCGCTCACGGAAACAGTGCAGTGCCGCACCGGCGCCCTGCTGGCCTGTTTCGGCGAGGCGCTCGAAGGGCCGTGCGGCCATTGCGACAACTGCGCGCCGCCCGGTGCGGCTGGTGGACGGCACCGTCGATGCGCAGAAGGTGCTGTCCGCGGTGTATCGCACCGGCCAGATGTTCGGCGCGCTGCACATCGTCGCGGTGCTGCGCGGCGAGACCAACGACATGGTGCAGCGTCACGGCCACGACAAACTGTCCACATTCGGCATCGGCGCCGACGCAGTCGCGCGACCACTGGCGCGGCGTGATCCGCCAGTTGATCGCGCAGGGCGCGCTGCGCACCGAAAGCGGCGACTATGCCAGCCTCTGCCTGGTGCCCGAGGCGGCGCGGCCGATCCTGCGCGGCGAAACCACATTCATGCTGCGCGACGAAACGGTTGCGCCGCGAAGTTCCAGGCCGCGACGGGACATTGCGGCGGGTGCTACCGCGACCGCGCTATCGGACCTGCCGGGCGCCGCCGAGGCGGTGTTCGCCCGCCTGCGCGCCTGGCGCGCTCAGCAGGCCAAGGCCCAGGCGATCCCGCCCTACGTGATCTTCCACGATTCCGTGCTGCGGGAAATCGCCGTCGCCCACCCGGCCGGCATCGAGGAACTCGGCCAGGTGAAGGGCGTCGGCGTCTCCAAGCTTCAGCGCTACGGCGAGGCGGTACTGACGATCCTGAGCGCAACGCCCGACCAATCCCTATCATAGCTTACCATATCATCCGGGAGCGCCCGTCGGATTCCCTTGTAATAAAACCGACATGAGCGCTATGTACCCCTGAATCTCTTGCCACTGCTTGTTCTTGTTGTATTCCGGTTCGTGTCTGCGCGACCGGGAAGACATAACGCTGCCGAACTTGACTGGTATCGGCTCTCCGTGGCTGGATAGGTGTGAATGAAACGACTTTAGTGATTATGGGGTCTCGGATCGTGACGGTGCACGCAAGCGCTCTTCCGACGGTCGGCGGCCTTTATGGCCGTTGACCTTGCCCCGGCGCCCTCGCGGGAAATTTCCCGGACGATCCAGGACGGGCCACCTCCAACGATCGACTGGGTCGGCCTGAACATCGCGCATGAAATCAGCCAGCCTCTCGCCGCCATCATCAATTATATCCGCGCCGGTCAGCGTCTGCTGGCTAACGGCCCCGCGGCCGAGCCTGACCGGGTCGCGGCGGCGCTCGAGGGCGCGATGATCCAGGCCCTGCATGCCGAACGCATCGTCACCGCCCTGCGCGCTGTTGCCGCGCGCGGCGAAGCCGACAAGGCGATGGTATCGGTCGCCACGATCGTGCGCAGCGCCATCGCCGTCGTGCTGCCCGAGATCGAGCGTTGCGGCGTCCAGGTCTCGCAGTCGCTCGATCCGCTTGCCCAGCTTGTGCTGGCCGATCGGGTGCAGATCGAACAGGTGATCGTCAACTTGATGCGCAACGCGATGCAGGCCATGCAGGACAGCCCGCGGCGGGAGTTGTCGATCGCCAGCCGGTGGCGCGACGGCCTCGTCGAGGTCAGCGTCGGCGACAGCGGCCGGGGCCTTGCGGATACAATGCGCGGCCGGTTGTTCGAACCGTTCGTCACCACGCGGCCCGACGGCACCGGCCTCGGCCTTTCGATCTGCCGCGCGATCATCGATGCGCATGGCGGTTCGCTGTCGTATCATCCCGGCGAGCACGGCGGCAGCGTCTTTCGTTTCACGCTGACCGGAGTTGCGGAACCCTAGCCGTGGCCGGCCCCGCCGCCGTCTATGTCATCGATGACGACGACGCGGTGCGGGATTCGCTGCTGTTCCTGCTCGATGTGGATGGGCTGGCGGGACAGGGCTTCGCCAGTGCCGAGGCGTTTCTCGCCTTTGCGCCCAGGCCGTTGCAAGGCTGCATCGTCACCGATCTGCGGATGCCAGGGCTGGACGGCACGGAACTGCTGCGCCTGTTGCCCGGGCATGGCATCGACCTGCCGGTGATCGTGATGACCGGCCACGGCGATGTCGCGGCGGCCGGGCGGGCTCTCGGGGCCGGCGCCTTCGACTTCATCGAGAAGCCGTTCGAGGATTTCGCGATCCTGACAGCGATCCGGGCCGCATTGGCCCAGGGTCCCGCGGATCCGGCCCGCGAGGCACGCGCCCGGACCAATGCCGGGCGGATCGCGCAGCTCTCGGCGCGGGATAGCATGATGCTCGACGGTGTGCTCGACGGCGCGGCCAACAGCGGGCTTGCGGCCATGCTGGCGATGCCGTTGGCCGACGTGGAATTGCTGCGCGCCCGGATCATGCGGCAGTTCGGCGCGGGCGGCCTGCCCGAGCCTGATTCGGCTGGTGGCCGAAGCGCGCCGCTATGCGGCCGGGTCGGGCGGCAGCCTGTAGAAGCGCTGCGCGGTGTCGTGGAACAGCGCCGCCTTCTCGGACGGCGATGCGCCGGCGGCGATCCGCTTGAAGGCGTTCCACAGCACCGGGTAGCTGCACATTCCCTTGTCCACCGGGAAGTTGCTCTCGAACATGCAACGCGCCGGGCCGAACGACGCGATGCAGGTCTCGAACCACGGTTTCCAGTCCTGCACCATCCTGGCCGAAGACGGCGGCAGCGCATCCTTGTCGTAGTCGAAGCCATTCACCGGCATCGCCAGCCCGCCCAGTTTCACATGCACGTTCGGGCACGTGGCCAGCGCCCTCATGTCCTCGGCCCAGCCCTTGAACACCGCGTCGCGATGGCCGCGGAACGGTCCGCCGCCCAGCGGCCCGCCGACATGGTCGATGACGATCGGCGTGCCGGGTGCGGCGCGGGCCACGGCCAGCAGATCCTTCAGTTGCGGATGATACAGCCACGCGTCGAAGGTCATGCCGCGCTCGCCCAGCCGCTGCACGCCGCGCACGAAGGCCGGATCGTGCATCAGTCCCGGCGGCGGAACGATGGACGATGTGGGAACCACCGAGTCATCCCAGGCGACGATGTGGCGGATGCCGCGGAACCGGCCGCCGCCGGCCGCGACATGCGCGTCCAGCACCGCATCCAGGTCCTTGCTGCGCAGATCGGCGAAACCGACGATGCCGGCGCAGGCGCGCGGGCGGCCGTAGGCGCCGCTCGCCGACAGCACCGCGACGGCGTTCACCACCTCGGTCTCGCCCACCGGCCGGAAATCCTCGGGGCCGTCGGCGCGGTGCTTCCAGCCGCACTGCATGAACACGGTCGCAACGATGTTGTGGCCGCTGTTCAGGTCGGCCAGCAACTCCTCCATCAAGTAGCGGCCGGATGGCCGGTCGTGCCAGAGGTGATGGTGCGGGTCGATGATCGGCAGGTCCGGCTCGATGATGTCCTCGCGCACCTGATCCAGCCAGTCGGTGCGGACATGCGGATGCGGATAGGCCTGCTTTTCGGTCATCGTGCTCCCCCCGGCGCGTCGTTCCAACAAGGCTAGGAGCGGGGTGCCTCACCGGCAAGCCCGGTGCCGGCGCTACAGCTTCCCGGCCTCGTGCAGCGTGACGATCAGCGTCTCGAACAGGTTGCGCAGCGCGTGCTCCTGATCGGGGCTCGGCTGGCTGTTGAGGCTGATCGCGATGGCCGTGCCGCTGCGCGGGAACCAGGCGGCGAAGCTGCGGTAGCCCAGCGTTTCGCCCATCGCGTACCAGCCGCGTCCCGCCAGTGGCCAGCGGAACGCCCCGATGCCCAGGCCATAGGCGGCGGTGTCGGTGCGGGTCACGCGCGGGATCGGCCGGCCGGTGCGCAGCGAAACCATGTCCGTCAGCTCGGCGCGCTGGCGCGGCGCCAGCATGTCGCCTTCGAACAGCGCCCGCATCCAGCGCGCGACATCATCCGGCCGCGAGACCATCCCGCCCGCGCCCTGGTAGATCGACACACCGTCATCGCGCACATCGGCCCCGAGCAGCGGTGCGAGCGCGGCGCGGCCGGGCGAACGGTCGAAGAATGTGCCGGCGACCATGCGATCGGTCACCGGGGCCGGATACTGGTCCGCGCTGTAGAACGTGTCGGCCAGGCCGCCGCCGGGCCCGAGCAGTCGCCGCGCGATCTCCGCGCCCAACGTCCTGCCCGTGACGCGCTCCACCACCAGCTGCGCCAGCAGGTAATCGGTGTCCGAATAGTGCCACGGCCCGGGTGCGGCGGCCGAAACACCGGGCGCTCCGGGCTCGGCGAAGGCGATCAGCGCGGGCAGCGTCCAGGCGTGGCGGGGATCGGCTGCGACCGCTGCCTGGAAGCGTGAGTTGTCGCGGTAGTCGGGGATGCCGGCCGTCATGTTCAGCAGTGCCTGGATCGTCACGCCGCTCCAGGCCGGGTACTGCGGCAGGAAAGCGCCCAGCATCTGATTCAGCCGCAGTTTACCCTCGGCCTCCAACTGCAGCAGCACGACGGCGGTGAACGCCTGGGTTTGCGCGCCGATCTGGAAAAGGCTGGCCGCCGTCGCCGGCACGCGGCCGCCATAGGCGGTGGTGCCCGACACGATATCGATCGGCCGTGCCTCGCCATGCAGCCCGACGCTGACCGACACGCAGGAGATATGCTCGGGCACGGTCCGCGCCGCGACATATTTGGCCACGTCGATCTGCAGCGCGGCTTCCAGCGCCGCATTAGGGCGGGCTGCCCCGCTTCGCACCCCGCTTGGCGGCCCCGCGGCAGCCATCGCCGGCGGCGCGAGGACCGCCAGCAGGACCGCGGCAGCGGCGGCCGTCCGGCGCATCAGTCGGCGGCGTCGCCCATGCCCAGCCGTCCCGCGAGGTCCTGGATGAACTGCCAGGCCACGCGCCCCGACCTTGCGCCGCGCGTCACCGACCATTCCACCGCCTGCGCGTGCAGCGCCTCGGTCGGGATCGGCAGCGCCAGTGCGGCGGCATAGGCCTCGACCATCGCCAGGAAGGTCGGCTGGTCGCAGTTGTGGAAGCCGATCCACAGCCCGAAGCGGTCGGACAGCGAGACCTTCTCCTCGGTCGCCTCGGACGGGTTGATCGCGGTCGAGCGTTCGTTCTCGATCATGTCGCGTGGCATCAGGTGGCGGCGGTTGGACGTGGCGTAGAACAGCACGTTCTCGGGCCGCCCCTCGATGCCGCCGTCCAGCACCGATTTCAGCGCCTTGTAGTCGCTGTCCTCGCGCTCGAAGGACAGGTCGTCGCACAGGATCAGGCACCGGCGCGGCTGCTCGCGCAGCAGGTTCAGCAGGTCCGGCAGGGTGCGGATGTCCTCCCGGTGGATTTCGATCAGCGCCAGCACGCCGGCCGCCTGCGCATTGGCGGCCGCGTGCGCCGCCTTCACCAGCGATGATTTGCCCATTCCCCGCGCGCCCCACAGCATCGCGTTGTTGGCCGGCAGGCCGCGGGCGAAGCGCAGCGTGTTGGCGACCAGGATGTCCTTCTGCCGCTCCACCCCCTTCAGCAGCCCGATCTCAACCCGTGAAACGCGGGCGACCGGCGCCAGCCGCGCCTCGGCCGGGTGCCAGACGAAGGCGTCGGCCGAGGCAAGGTCGATCGCTGGCGGCGGCGGCGGGGCCAGCCGCTCCAGCGCCTCGGCGATGCGCAGCGCAATGGCGGTCAGGCTGTGATCCATCGGGGGCATGTGGTCCATGGCGGCCTGCTGTCCGGGGGCGCTTGACGTCGGGGGGGCGGAAAGTATGGTCCCGCCCAACTCCCCGCAACCCTGGGCCGTACAGGAACACGCTGCATGCTGATCTCGCCCGCCTATGCGCAGGACGCCGCCGGCATCACCGGGATGTTCGGCAGTGCGACGCAGTTCCTGCCGCTCATACTGATCTTCGGCGTGTTCTACTTCCTGCTGATCCGTCCCCAGCAGCAGCGCCAGAAGGAAATGAAGCGAATGCTCGCCGCCCTCAAGCGCGGCGACCGCGTGGTGACGGGCGGCGGCATCGTCGGCCTCGTGCAGAAGGTCGGCATGACCTCGGGCAAGGACGGCAAGCCCGTCGAGTCCAATGAGATCGAGGTCGAGATCGCCCCCAACACCCGCGTCACCGTGCTGCGGGAGACGATCAGCGCCGTCATCTCCCCCACCGACGCCAAGCCCGCCAACGACACCAAGCCCGCCAAGGCGTCCTAAGCCCGAAACCCGCCCGAACCCTCTCCCACATGGGGGAGAGGGCAGGGTGAGGGTGGCTTACAGCTTCGCTTCCGCGAACTCGTAGTTGGCGATCTTGTCCAGCCAGTTCTGCAGGTAATCGGGACGGCGGTTGCGGAAGTCCAGGTAGTAGCTGTGCTCCCACACGTCGCAGCCCAGCAGCACGGTGCCCTCGCCGGTGGCCAGCGGGTTCGATCCGTTCGGCGTCTTGGTCACCTTCAGCTTGCCGTCCGAGGCCAGCACCAGCCACGCCCAGCCCGAGCCGAACTGCCCGACCCCGGCGGCCTTGAAGGCGTCCTTGAACGGCGTCACGCCGCCGAAATCCTCGGTGAGCTTCTTCTCGAGCTTGCCCGGGATCTTGCCGCCGGTCGGCGACATGCACTGCCAGAACAGGATGTGGTTCCAGTGCTGGCCCGCGTTGTTGAACACCGGCGCCATGTCGGCTTTGCCGTGCGACATCGTCACGATCTCGTCCAGCGACTTGCCCTTCAGCGCGTCGTTCTTCTCGACGAAGCCGTTCAGCGCCGTGACATAGGCCTGGTGGTGCTTGCCGTGATGCAGCTCCAGCGTTTCCTCGCACATGCCCGCACCGGCAAGCGCGGTCTTGGCGTAGGGAAGGGTGGGAAGTTCGAAGGCCATGGGCATTCTCCGGTCTGTTGGTCTCTGCGGATTAGCGGCGGTATCCGGGCGCGACAAGCTGGCACGGGACGCCGTTCGGCGCCACCTTCGGGCCATGACCGATCCGCTTGCCGAGCTTGTCCGCCGCCACGACCCGGATCGCTTCCTGACCGCGCTGTTCGCCCCCGAACCCCGCCGCCCCGCGCTGTTCGCACTGTATGCGCTCAACCATGAACTGGCCCGGGCGCGGGAGGTTGCCTCCGAGCCAATGCTCGCCCTGATCCGCCTGCAATGGTGGCGGGAGGTGATCGCGGGGGCCGAGCGCCGCCACGAAGTCGCCACCCCGCTGTCCCGCGCCATCGCCGGGGGCGCGCTCGACCGCGACGACCTGCTCGCTTTGGTCGCGGCGCGCGAGACCGAGGCCGAGCCCGCCATCGCCACGCTCGCCGCCTGGCGCGCCTTCCTGCTCGCCGGTGCGGGCGGCCTTGCGGTCGCCGCCGGCAGGCTGCTCGGCGCCCCGCAGCCCGAGCGTCTGCGCCCGCTGGGCGCCGCCTATGGCGTCGCCGGGGTGCTGCGCAGCGTCGCCGCCCTGGCATCGCAGCGCCGCTGCCTGCTGCCGCAGGACCTGCTGGCCGAGCACGGTCTGGTGCCCGAGGGCGTCGTGCTCAATCCCGCCGACCCCGCGCTGCGCCCGGTTCTGCAGGCCCTCGCGGCCGAGGGCCGGGCGATGCTGCACGAGGGTGCCGGCCTGCGCCTGCCGCGCGGCGCCATCGCCGCGGCCCTGCCGGCGGTGCTCGCGCGGCGCGACCTGCGGCGCGGCATCCCCGCGCCCGGCCCGCGCGGCTTCGGCGACCGTCTCGCCGTGACCCTGGCCGGGATCACCGGCCGGCTGTAATTGTGCCGGACATTTCTCGGGGAACGCCGCCGCCATGGACCGCATCGACCTGCGCTCGGACACCGTCACCCAGCCGTCGGAGGCGATGCGTGCGGCGATGGCCCGCGCCCCGGTCGGCGACGACCAGTACGGGGAGGACCCCTCGGTCAACCTGCTGCAGGAGAGGATGGCCGCGCTGCTGGGCAAGGAAGCCGCGCTGTTCGTGCCCAGCGGCACGATGGCCAACCAGGTCGGTCTGAAGCTGCTGACCCGCCCGGGCGACGAGGTCGTGGTCGGTCAGGAAGCGCATATCGCCTGGCACGAATCCGGCGCCTCGGCGGCGAACTCGGGCGTGCAGTTCACCGTGGCCGGGCAGGGCGGGGTGTTTGACGCCGCGGCCTTCCAGGCCGGCTACAAGCCGCCCGGCCATGTCGTGTTCCCGCCCACCACGCTGGTCGCCATCGAGAACACCCACAACCGCGGCGGTGGCGTGGTGTTTCCGCAGGCCGACATCGTCGCGATCTGCCACGCGGCCCGCGCGCTCGGCGTCGGCAGCTATCTCGACGGTGCCCGCCTGTTCAACGCCGCGGTCGCCAGCGGCCTGTCGCTGGCCGAGCTTGCGGCACCCTTCGACATCGTCTCGGTCGCGCTGTCGAAGGGCCTCGGCTGCCCGGTCGGCAGCCTCGTCGCCGGCCCGAAGGAGGCGATGCACCGCGGTGTCCGCGCGCGCCGGATGTTCGGCGGTGCGATGCGCCAGTCCGGCATCCTCGCCGCCGCCGGGCTTTACGCGCTCGACCACGGCATCGCGCGCCTCGCCGAGGACCATGCCAATGCCCGCGCCATCGCCGAGCGCGTCGCGCAGACGCCGGCCGACATCGACATGGCGACGGTGCAGACCAACATCGTGATCTTCCGCCTGCCCCCGCCCTTGCCGGACGCGGCGGAGGTGGTGCGCCGTGCGCAGGAACACGGCGTGCTGGTCGGCGCCTTCGCCCCGCGCACGGTGCGCGCGACGACGCACCTCGATGTCACCGCCGCCCAGTGCCGCCGCGCCGGCGAAGTCCTCGCCTCCATCCTCGCCGCCTGACCGGATCGGTCCGGCTGCCGCGCGCCGGCTGAAGATTACGCACGGAACGATCGCGGCCACGGCGGGTGCCCCCACAAGATCGGCGAGCACGGGATGCTCGCGCCCGGCGTGTCGCCGCCGCCGATGCTGCTGCGGCGCAGCAAGGGGACGACACCCTGACAGTCGGCGCGGTGCCAACCCCGTTTGCTGAGAGTTTGAGCACACGTCAGCATCTCTTGCCGTTTCGTAAACGGATCATCATACCGGAAATTTAGCCGACCGGGGAAAATTGTAATGTTGATTCCATGCCCGATGGCGATATCGTCCGGGTAACGCAGCGCCGCTCAAGGCTGCGATAGGCACTGTAGTTCCAACTATACCTCCGTCGCCTTGTTGGGGCGCCGGACCGTGAACTATTGCCAGAATAAAGAAAAAACCGCCGACGGCGGGAAAATGAACAGGGAAGCGCGACCATGAACAAGACCGTTATGGGCGGGGAGTCCCGCATTCTCACGCGGCGTGGCGTTCTCAAAACCGGCGTCGGCGTGGGCGCGGCCGGATTGCTGATGCCCCTGGCGACGCCGCATGTCTGGGCCAAGACCTATCCCAGCATGGGCACCTTTCCAGCGGGAGTACAAGGCAAAAGCGTTTTTGCCGCCGGGATATTTCCGCTGACCGGGCCCTATGCGTCGTTGGGGCGGGACGAGAAGAACGGCTTCGAACTTGCCATCGACGATCTGAACAATGGCAGTCCGGCCACCGAGGCGATCGCGTCGCTGAAGAAGGGCGGCGGCGTGCTGGGGAAAAAGGTCGAGTACGGGATCGCCGATAGTCAAACCCACTCCAACCCCGCCGTTCAGGCAGCCTCGCGCTTCATCGACAGCAACAACGCGATGGTCATGACCGGATCGGTCAGCAGCGCGATTGCCGTCGCCCTGGAGGAACTGGGGCAGCGGAAGAAAGTCATCTACATGGCGGACGTCAGCGGGTCCGATGCGACAACCGGCAAGGACTGCCAGCGCTTCGGCTTCCGGATGACGGTCGACGCCTACATGGCCTCGCACGCGCTGGCCCCGGTCCTCGCCAAGCAACTCGGCCATAATCTCAAGGCCGCTTACCTGGTGCCCGATTACACGTATGGCACGAGCCTTTACACCGCTCTGACCAAGGCCTTCTCCCAATACGGCTGGACGGTCGCCACCGAACAACTGGCTCCACTCGGCACCACCGACTTCACCAGTTATCTGCTGGACATCGCCAACAGCGGTGCGGACGTGGTGTTCAACGAAACCGTCGGCGCGGATGAAGTGACCTCGACGAAGCAGGCGGTCCAGTTCGGCATCATGAAGAAGATGAAGTTCGTCCTGCCGGTCTTCAGCCCCTTCCTCGAGAAGCCCCTGGGCCCGGATGTGCTTGGGGGCATCTACGGCAGCATCCCGTGGTACTGGGGCGTGGAAGAGAAGTTTCCGGTAGCAAAATCGTTCAACGCGGCGTTCCAGAAGAAATTCAATTATCTCCCGCGCTTCCCGGCCGCCCTTTGCTACACCAGCATGATCATGTGGGCGGACGCAGTCGAACGCGCCGGCACATTCTATCCCCCCGAGGTCATCAAGGCCCTCGAGTCCGGCTACAAGGTCGATTCGGTTTTTGGCAAGTCGTGGTTCCGGGCAGAGGACCATCAGGCCGTATCCCCGGTGACCATCGTGCAGGGCAAGACCAAGTCGGAAATCCACGGGGAAGCCGACAATTACAATATTATCGAAATCGTGCCGGGCGAGCAGGTGATGGAGCCGATCGAGGAAACCGGCTGTCACATGCCACCCGTTACAGCGGCCTGACCGGTCGGTGAAGCACAGCCGACCGAAAGGCCCATCCGATGCCGCCGATGCCACTGATCCTTTCGCAGGCGTTCAGCGGGTTCGCCTTCGGCACCCTGCTGGCGCTAATGAGCAGTGGACTGACGATCATTTTCGGCACTCTGGGCTTCGTCAACTTCGCCCACGGCGCGATGTTCATGATCGGGGCCTACGCGGCGTTCGTCGTGTTGACCGCGACGCATTCGTACATCCTGGCGCTGCTGGCCGGCGCCGTGGTCCTGCTGGTCCTCGCGGTCGTGCTCGAACGCGGCCTGCTGCGGTTTTTCTACACCCGGCCGCCTGAGGATCAGCTTCTGGTCACCTTCGGCCTCTCGGTCATGCTGATCGAGGCGATGCGCTTCTTCTTCGGCAGCGACAGCCAGCGCGTGGCGCCGCCATCATGGGGCGACGGGATCGTCAATTTCGGAGGGCTGTTCTACTACCCGCTGTACCGTGTCGAAGTCATTGGCATCGCCGCGGTGTTTCTGCTTGCGCTCTACTTGTTGCTTTATCACACCTCGGTCGGGCTGATGGTGCGGGCAGGCATCGAAGACCGGCTGATGGTCGGCCTGCTCGGCATCGACGTGCGCAGGATGTTCCTGCTCGTGTTTGTGACCGGCGCGGTGGCGGCGGGCGTCGCGGGTGTCATCTTCGCGCCGCTCTCCGCGGTGATCCCCGACATGGGAACACCGTTCCTGATCCAGGCCTTCGTCGTGGTTGTCATCGGCGGCCTTGGATCCTTCGGCGGCGCCATCGTCGGCGGCCTGATCGTCGGTGAGTTGCTGAGCCTGACGACGGCGTTCAACCCGGCCTATTCTCAGGCGTCGATCTACCTCGTCATGGCACTGGTGCTGCTGCTGCGCCCCCGCGGGCTGTTCGGCGCGGTGGGACGGGTATGACCACGCGCGTCGCGCGGCGCGGGCGGCGCGAGCGTCGCTGGCTCCCCGAGATCACCGTCGCGCTTTTGCTGATCGTCCTGCCGTTTGGTTTCGCGTCGGCATTCACCTCGGTCGATCTGCTGAGCCGCATCCTGCTGTGGGGCCTGTTCGGCATCGGCTTTGACCTGCTGTTTGGCTACAGCGGGCTGCTGTCGTTCGGCCAAGCCGCGTTCTATGGCACCGGCGGCTTCGTGACCGCGTATCTGCTGACCAGCCACACGTTGACCAGTGTCTGGCTGGGGATCCTTGCGGGGGTCGTGGCCGCTTCTCTGTTCGGACTCCTGGTCGGGTATTTCGCGTTGCGGCGCGTCGGCCTCTACTTTGCGATGATCACGCTCGCCTTCGCCCAACTGTCGTTCTTCGTGGAAAATTCCCTGCTGGAGCAGTGGACCGGCGGGGAGAACGGCATCCCCGGCATCCCGCCCCCGACGATCCATCTCGGGTCATTCATGTTCTCGTTCGACGAGGGCTGGCGGATCTATGCGCTGATCGCCACGCTGTTCTTTCTCGGTTACGTGCTGGCGCGCTCCATCGTCCGCTCGCCGGTCGGCGCGGTGCTGACCGGCATTCGCCAGAACGCGGACCGCACCGCAGCGCTCGGCCATTCGGTTCCAGGCTACAAGCTCTCGGTGTTCGTGCTGGCCGCTGCCTATGCCGGCCTCGCCGGGACATTGCTGGGCATCTTTCAAAGCTACATGCCACCGGGCGCGTTTTCGATCGACACCTCGGGCCAACTGGTGTTCCAGACGGTCATCGGCGGCGTCGGCACCCTGCTCGGCCCGGCCGTCGGTGCCGCAGTGTGGTTGTTCCTGCGCGCCGAACTGCAGCAGATCCCGGGGGTCGGATCGCTGTGGATGTTCATTCTGGGCACCATCTTCGTCGTGCTGGTGACGCTGCTGCGCAAGGGGCTGTACGGCACCATCGTCGACGCTTGGCGCCGCAGCCGCGCGGTCCCGCTGCCCGAGCCGCGGCCGGAACTGCCGCTGGGTTCCGTCCTCCCGGCGTCCATCGCAGCCCGTTCCGTCGCCGCGGCGCCGATGCCACCCACGGCGGTCGGCGCCGCCGTGCCGTTTGCGTTGGAGGCCCGGTCGGTCAGCAAGCACTACGGCGGCTTGCGGGCGGTGTCGGACGTGTCGCTCGCGATACCGGCGGGCGAGATCTACGCGGTGATCGGTCCCAACGGGGCCGGCAAGAGCACGTTCCTGCGCATGCTTTCCGGCGAAATCGCGCCGAACGGGGGCGAGATCCTGCTGCGCGGGCAGACCATCACCGGCAGCGGCGTCACCGCCGTCGTCCAGGCGGGAATCGCCAAGAGCTACCAGATCAACCAGCTGTTCGAGGACCTGACCGGCCGGCAGAACCTGCGCATCGCGGCCCTCGGGCGTCACCGCGGCGCATTGCGCTTCGATGTGTTTCGCGCCGCGGACAGCATCCCCGAAGTGGAACGTTCCGTTGACGCTCTGATTGATGAACTGTTGCTGGCTGCCAACGCCGACCTGCCCGTCTCGACCCTGGCCTATGGCGAGAAGCGCCGCATCGAACTCGGGATGGCCCTGGCGACGCTGCCATCGGTGCTGCTGCTCGACGAGCCGCTCGCCGGTCTGTCCCCGGGGGAGCGGCAGGACATCATCCGCCTGATCCGCCGTCTCGCCCAGGGCCGCACGATCCTGCTGGTGGAGCACGACATGGATGCGGTGTTCGCGCTCGCGGCGCGCATCATGGTCATGCACGAGGGCCGTCCGCTCGCCGAGGGGCCGCCGGCGGCAATCCGCCAGGACGCACAGGTGCGCTCAGCCTATCTCGGAGGCATGAAGACGCATGTCCATGCTTGAAGTCGAAGCGATCAACAGCTTTTACGGCGATTCGCATGTGCTGTTCGACATCAGCCTGCGCGTCGAAGAACATGAGGTTGTGGCGCTGCTCGGACGCAACGGGGCGGGCAAGACCACGACGCTCAAGACCATCGCCGGGCTGCTCACGCCCCGCTCGGGATCGATCCGATTTGCAGGGGCGCCGATCCACGGGCTGACCAGTGCCGTGATCGCGCGTCGCGGCCTGCAACTGGTGCCGGAGGAACGCCGCATCTTCACCACCTTGACGGTGGAGGAAAACCTCCGTCTGGCGACGCTGCGGACGCCGCAATCGCAGCCGATCGAGGAGATCTACACCCTCTTCCCCCGCCTGCGGGAGCGGCGGCGTGCCAGCGGCGGAACGCTCTCGGGCGGTGAGCAGCAGATGCTGGCGATCGCCCGCGCGCTGATCCGTTCGCCGCGGCTGATCCTGCTCGATGAGCCCTTCGAGGGTCTCGCGCCGGTCATTGTCGAGGATCTGGTCGCGCTCTGCAGCCGCCTCGCCGCGGCCGGTGCCACCATCGTCATCGTCGAACAGGACGTGCGTTCGGCGCTGGAGGTGGCGCGCCGGGTCTATGTCCTCAACAACGGGCATGTCGTGTTCGAAGGCACGCGCGAAACCTTGCTCGCCGATCCGGAGATCACGAGCCGCTATCTCGGCATCGGCCTCGAGGCCGGAGACGCGCTGGAAACATAGGGCCTGCACGATGGCCTCGGCTGGTCGCGCGCGACCCCGCGCGACCGGCGTCCTTGGCTCAGAGGCTCCGCAGGAACGCCAGCAGCGCCGCGTTGGTCGCCTCCGGCGCTTCCAGCTGGGGCCAGTGCCCGACGCCGTCCACCATGGTGAAGCTGCGCAGACCCGGCAGGTTGCCGCGCATCGCCTCCTGATTCGGCGGCGCCACCAGATTGAGCCCGTCGAGCGTGCCCGCCAGGAACATCGACGGCTGCCGGATCTTCGCCCCCGCAAAGGCCGACGAGTGGCGGGTGAAAATGTCGAGCGCGCGGTAGTAGTTCAGGGCTCCGTGGAAACCGGTGCGCGTGAAAGTCGCAACCGCATCGGCGATATAGGCCGGATCGATGGCGCGCGGCGCCCCTGGTGCGGGGCGCAGGAACCTGCGCGCCGGGTCGAAGGGATCCCATCGGCCGCCGTCCGGTGCCTCGCCGGACGTCCAGTAGAGCATCCCGGGCAGCGTGACCGCCGCGTCCGCCCAGGCCTGATCCAACTCTGCTTTGACCATATCGAACCAGTAGAACTGGAATTTTCCGGCGGCGCGCAGCTTGTCGAGGAAGCTGGGGCCGCCCGGCTGGCGGAACTGCACGCTCAGTCCGCACACTGCGGTGAAGCGGTCGGGACGCATCATCGCCGCGTTCCAGGCCACGTTGGCGCCGAAATCGTGCCCGACGACCACCGCCGTCTCGGCGCCTGCCGCATCGAGGATCGCCACCAGATCGCCAACCGTCTCGTAGGGCGTGTAGGCATCGGCCTCCGCGGGAGCCGAGCTTCCGCCGTAGCCGCGCATGTCCGGGGCGATGGCCCTGAAGCCTGCGCCCGCCACGGCGTCCATCTGCGCCTTCCAACTCGACCAGATGGCGGGAAAACCGTGGCAGAACAGCACCGCGGGTCCGACGCCTTTCTCGACGACATGCAGGGTGATGCCATTCGCCTCGATGTCACGGTGCTGCATCGTCGTCGCATCCTTGCCGGTTCGGGGAAAGACCGCTCGCCGTGAGCCACGAACGGATAGCCTGCACGACGTCCGCCTTGCGTTCGAGCGGCAGCCAGTGGCCCGCGGCCAGATCCGTCACGGTAAGGTCCGTGCAGGCGCCGCGCATCGGCTCGCCGAGGCGGCCGTGGATGATGTCGCAGATCGGGTCCCAGCCGCCGTTGATGAACAGCACGGGCTGGTGCAGGCGGCCGCCATCGGGCGCGGTGCGGGCATAGGCGATGTTGGCACCGTCGTTCAGGTACCAGGCATTGGCCGCACGGAAACCGCGCGCCCGAAAAGCCTCGACCAGGGCTACGAAGTCGCCGTCCGGCCAGAGCGCGGGGTCGGGCGCCGTCGCCGGGGCGCGATGTGCCGCGCCATAGCGTCCGCCATTGCGCGTGACCGCCGCGGTCGGCGAGACCTGGCCCACGGCCCCCGGATTCCCGCGCCGGTAGATCGATGCGAGCGTCGCCGGAATGTCCGCGTCGAAGTCCTGCACGGTCTGATCGAAATGCGTCTGGTAGAAGCGGAAATAGTCCCACTGCCCGTCCGGATATTGGTCGGAGGGATAGAGCCGGCGGTCGACCAGCGGCAGCAGGCCCGGTAATGCAAAGCCCTCGGGGAAGTAGGGGACCGAGGCCAGCACCACGCCGCGGCTGCGCCCGCCGTGATGGGCTGCCAGTGCCGCTGCCACCGGACTTCCCCAGTCGTGGCCGATCCAGACCGCCGGGCGTGCGCCCAGATGGTCGTGCAGCGCGACCATGTCGGCGACGATCTCGCTCACGGCATAGGCAGCGGCCGCGGTCGGGGCCGATGATCCGCCATAGCCGCGCATGTCCGGCGCGACGCATCGCCAGCCATCGGACGCGAAGGCCTCGATCTGCGCGCGCCACATCAGGCCGATCCCCGGCCAGCCATGCAGGAAGATCATCAGCGGTCCATCGTCCGGCCCGGCCGCCCGGAAGTGTGTCGTGTGGCGGTGCGAGCGGACGGTGCCGGCGGTCGGACTGGCGGGCATCAATGCCCCATCTGGCTTGCAAGCATGATGCGGGCAACGTCGTCGGCCGCGTCGATCTGCGGCCAATGCCCGGCTTCAACGACGTGAAGCGCGGCATGTCTGGCCTGCGACCGCAGATATTCGGCGACGCCGACATGCAGATAGGGGTCCAGTTTTCCCCAGATCAGCAGCAGCGGCACGTCGGAGCGCCTGAACGCGATCAGGCGCGCGGTGTTGGCGGCGACTTCATCCGTCAGTTGAAAGGTCATCTGCGCGAATGCCGCACCGGCGCCTGGCTGCTGGCGGAAGTTTGCGTCGATCAGCGGCCCGAGGAAATCCGCATAGCGGGCCTTCTGCGCCGGCGGCAGCCCCACTTGCATCTGGTCGCGCTGAAAGTTCAGCAGCCAGCCGAATTGCTGTGGACTCGCCAGGAAATGCCGCGTCAGCGCCTGCAGGCCCTTGTTCGAAAACAACTGAATGATCTCGGGAACGCTCAGGCCGGGTGCGTCGCCATAGAACGCATTCATCAGGCACACCGCTTTCGTCCGTTCCGGATGCTTGAGTGCGAAATTGACGGCAGCAGGGCCACCCGCGTCATGGCCGACCGGAATGATTTCATCCAGCCCCAATGCCTCGACGACCGCCTCAACGTCGCCAAGCTGCTGTTCGAAGCTGTAGCGCGCGTCGTCCGGCTTGTCCGAGGCGCCGAAGCCCATGAAGTCGATCGCGACCGCTCTCCGGCCGGCGGCCGCCAGATGCGGGATGACCGCGTCGTAGATGTGCAGATTGTCCGGAAATCCATGCAGCAGGACAAAGGCCGGCCCGTCTCCCGGAAAGTCGCGCACGTACAGGCTGCCGCGGTCGCGCTTCACACGGTGCTCGGTGAATGCCGGCAACGCGATGCCTTGGAACTCGCTCATGATCTGCTCCGTCTGCGGATGAAGGCTGGCCACACGGTGTTTCACGCCCCTGGAATTGCGGGCATATAAGACTATATGCTGGTGGCCCGAGGGAGACCCTGCAAGGTGACCATGCCGCCGTCTTGTCGAATTCTGCGCAGCACCGCGCACACCAAGCCCGGCTCTCCCGGCTGGAGAACCCGGTGAGCGATCGCTGCAACTGCTACGCCCTGCGTCAGGCGACGCGCCGCGTATCGCAGCTTTACGACGCTGTGCTGGCGCCCACGGGTTTGCGCGCCACGCAGTACGGGCTGTTGAACGAGGTCGAACGGCGTGGCCCGATCGCCTTGCTGCCCCTCGCCAGGATCATGATCATGGACCGGGCGACGCTCGGCCATAACGTCCGCCCGCTCGAGGCCAATGGCTACCTGACCCTGGCCATCGGCAAGGACCGCCGCAGCCGGGAAGTGTCGCTGACCAGGGCGGGACGGGCGATTCTGGCTGAGGCGAGACCGCTATGGCGGCGGGCGCAGGCTATCTTCGAGGCTGAAATCGGCCGGGAGAAGGCGGCTGATCTGCGGGCCATGCTCAACCGGGTCGCCGCGAGCGAATTTGCGGACGCATGACACACGCGAGCGAAGGACGTCCGATGTCCGATAAGTCGATGCTGGATAACCCGGTCTGGCACGCGCTCAATTCCGGACATCGCTCCATGCGGCTCGGCAACGGTCTCGCCGCACGCTATCCGGTGGACGTCGCGCGCTTCGCGGGGTTGGCCCTCCCGACCCCCGAAGCGTTCGCCGACCTGGCCGCGCTGCTGCAGCCCGATGAGGCAGTGGCGCTGTTCACGGCCGAAGCGCCGGATGTGCCCGCTGCGTGGCACGTCGTGCGGGCACGGCCCATCGAGCAGATGGTGTGCCGCGGCGTGAACGCCGATGCGCCCCGCAATCACCTCCGGCTGGGGCCGGACGACGTGCCCGACATGCTTGCTCTGGCCAAGGCAACCGAGCCTGGTCCATTCGCCTCCGGCACGATCAGCATGGGCCGCTACTTCGGCGTGAGATCGCCCGAGGACGGCCGCCTCGCCGCGATGGCCGGCGAACGTCTGCGGCTGCCCGGCTACACCGAGATCAGCGCGGTCTGCACCGACCCGGCATTTCGCGGCCGCGGCTACGCACGCGATCTCGTCATGGCGCTGAGTGCGCAGCTTCTGGCCGAAGGCTCGACGCCGTTCCTGCACGTCAAAACCGAAAACGGCGCCAGGCGCCTTTACCAATCGCTTGGCTTCCAGACGCGCCGCACGATCCAGTTGACGGTCCTCGCACCGAATTCCCGGTGACGGCCAGCCGCACTTCTTTACTGGCGCCGGCCACGCGACCCATTCAGCGCAACCGCCGCGCGGACCAGCGCCTTCAGTGCCTCCTCGTCGATCGCCGCCCCTTCGCGGAAGTCGATCGCGCGCCGCGTGTTGCCATCCAGGCTGGCATTGAAAAGCCCCGCGGGATCGTCAAGCGCCGCCCCCTTGGCGAAGGTCATCTTCACCACGGCCTTGTAGGTCTCGCCGGTACAGATCATGCCGTCATGATACCACACCGGAACGCCGCGCCACTTCCATTCCTCGACCACGGCGGGGTCGGCCTGCCGGATCAAGACGCGCAGCCGCGCAAGCATCGCCCCGCGCCAGTCACCCAGCTCGCGAATCTTCTCGTCGATCATCTGCGATGGCGAGTTTCCCGCGTGCGCCGCGCTCTTTCCCATGATCTGTCCCTCCTGTCGTTTCCCTCGTGTCCGCGGCACCGTGACTTGCCTTCCCGCCCGCGCCGGCAGCCAATACGCAAGCGGACCGCAGAAGGGCAGGCTTGGTGGATAAGGCAACGCTCAAGGCCTACGATCGCGATGCAACCGGCTTTGCCGACGACTGGGCGGCGCAGCCGCCGCCGTCCGATCTGCACGCGGCGGTCGAGCGGTTCTTCCTTCCCGGGCAGCCAACGGCGGATATCGGGTGCGGCAGCGGCCGGGATGCCGCCTGGCTCGACAGGCATGGCTACCCGACCACAGGCTTCGATGCGTCGGACGGACTGTTGACCGAGGCGCGGAAGCGCCACCCGCACCTGCGGTTTGCATCCGCCGTCCTTCCGGACCTCGCCGGGATCGCGGACGGCAGCTTCGCCAATGTGCTGTGTGAAACCGTCATCATGCATCTCGCGCCCGAGGCGATCACGCCGTCGGTCGAACGGCTGCTGTCCCTGCTGGTTCCCGGCGGCATCCTGTATCTGAGCTGGCGCGTCACCGAAGGGGCGGACCGGCGAGACGAGCATGGGCGCCTCTACGCCGCCTTCGACCCCGACCATGTGCTGCGCGCCCTGACGGGAACCGAGGTGCTGTTGGACGAGCAGGTGGGAAGCCTATCTTCCGGCAAGATGATAAGGCGCATCGTTGCCCGAAAGCCGGGCGCCCCAGGCTGAACGGCGTCGGCCCGATCCACCGTCCTACGCCGCGCCCTCGACTTCCTGCCGCGTCCCGTCCCATTTGTCGAGCGGGTCCAGCGCTTCGCGGAGGCCCTTGACCACGATGTTCAGGCCGCGTGGGACGCAGAGCATGTTGATCGAAACGATCCCGGGAAACCCATTCTCCGCATTGCCGCGGTAATTCGGCGTGCGCACGTAATGGGGCAGGTGCCAGTAGCAGCGGTAGTCCAGCCCCAGCAGCATCGCGATCAGCCCAGGCGCCTTCTCGGGCCGGTCGTTCTCGGCATAGATCAGCGGCCGGTGGCGCCGGATGGTGGCGCCCGCCCCGGCGACGACCTCGGCCTCCATCCCCTCCACGTCGATCTTCAGCAGATGGCAGGCCGGCAGGTCGAAACTGTCCAGCGTCACCAGCCGCACCAACTCCCCGCGTTCCGCCGCGCCCAGCGCCAGCCCGCCAAAGTTCATCGGCTTGCGGCTGTCCAGCCGCGGCACCGTGATGCTGCCGGCGGCCCTGCCCACCGCCGCCCAGTGCGGCTCCACCTGCTCCAGCCCGTTCAACGCCAGGTTGGCGCACAGCAACTGGAACACCCCGCGCTGCGGCTCGAACGCCAGCACGCGGCCCTGCGGCCCGACGCACCGTGCGATATGCACGGTGTGCGCGCCGATATTCGCCCCCACCTCGACCGCCGTCATGCCCGGCCGCAGCGCCTGCGCGAAGAAATCCGCCTCGCCCTCCGAAAACTCGCCGTAACGGTCGAGCATGGTGCCAAGGTAGATGTCGTTCAGGTTGTACAGCATCAGCCCGTGACGGCAGCGCCGCAGGCGCAGATGGCCGCTGGTCAGGATCGGCGCCTGCTCATCCGGCACGGCTGGTTCGTCCGTCACGCGCTGCCGCCTCCGCTGCCACCCCGATACCAGGAACGGCGTATCATGGCCCGGTCGCCTGGATCATTCAGCGTAACGCAGGCGCGCGTTTTCGTCGCCGTCGTCACCCCATTCGCGCCAGCGGGATGCGCAGCCCGCCGATCAGTTATGGCAGCTCGTGTTCGTCGTGGTCGTCTGGTTGTTGGCGCTACCCGACGTCGTCGATGTGCTGCTGCACTTCATGGCGCTGAGATCGGGCATCCCCGAGCTCGCGGTGCTGGAGGAAGGGTTGGCATACTTCCCCTGGCCGGTGCGGCGGTCCCAGTTGTCCTGGTCGATGGCGTCCTGCTTTGCACGCTCGGCCGCGCGCGCCCGCTGATCGGCCGCCGCGCGGTCGGCGGAAGCGCGCTGATCGGCGGCCTGCTGTGCCTGCCGCTGCTGCGCCGTGCGCATCAGGCAGTTGGCCATCGCCTCGGTCCCGGGGGCGAAGCCGTAACCCGAGCAGCTTTGCTGATCCATCGCCGCCTGTTCCTCGGCGGTCGGCCCGCAGCCGGCCATCAACAGTATCGTTATGCCAACGACCACGCATGCAGGGAATTTCATCGTCGCGTCCCGCCCGAATTGGAGTGTGCCGAGGATCGTTGCCACACCTAATCGATCCCGGCGGGTCGGCGCAAGCCGCCAGCCGCCAGCCGCCGCGGCTATGCCGCCTCCCGCAGCCGCGCCGTTGCCGCCGCATCCACGGCGCCGTCCTCTGCCAGCACCACGCGATAGACCGCGTGCGCGACCTCCGCCGATACCAGCCCGTCGCGCACGTCGCGCGCGACCAGCGCCGGATCGCGCGTCGCCGGATCGCCCATGCCGCCGCCGCCGGCCAGCAGCAGCACCAGCCGCTCGCCGTCCGGAACGATCTGGAAGCCCTTGGTGCGCAGTGCCGGTCCCGATTTCAGTGCCACCACGCCGGCCGCGCCTTCCATGCCGCCCTCGCGACCCTTCGGCGCGTTGGCGACGCGGTCGAAGATCGCGTTGACGGCGAATTCCAGCTCGCCCTTGGTGCCGATCTCCATCACCTGGCCCATGCCGCCGCGCGTCCGGCCCGGGCCGCCGGAATCAGGCCGCAGCTCCTTGCGCCAGAAGATCACGGGTGCGACGTTCTCGGTCGCTTCCACCGGCATCGTCCGGACGCCCGAGGGGAAGGCCGTCGCGTCCAGCCCGTCCAGCGTCGGCCGCGCCCCGGTGCCGCCCGAGTTGAAGGTGATGATCTCGAAATCCGGCAGCACGCGGCGATTGCCGCGCGCCTGGCCCGAGACCGAGGACCCGCCCCGCAGCGGTGGATTCCACAGCGCCGACGATCCCTCGGCCGCGACGCGCGCGGGCACCGCCTGGTGCAGGCAGCCCATCATCAGGTCGGGCAGCAGCTGGCCCACCACGTGCCGCACCGACACCGGGTAGGGGCGGGGCGCGTTCAGGATGCAGCCCTCGGGTATCGTCATGCGGAACGGCAGCAGGCTCGCCCAGTTGTTGGGGATCTCGGGCGCCACCACCACCTTGATGCCGAAGCACGAATACGCGCGGCAATATGCCGCCGGAACGTTGATGCCACGCCCCGACAGGCCGGAGGTGCCGGCGAAATCCACCTCGATCGCATCGTCCAGGATGGTCATGGCGGCGCGCAGCGTCACCGGCTCCTCGTAGCCGTCCGAGGTGATGGCGCCGCTGAACGTCCCTTTCGGCAGCGCCGCGATGCACTCCCGCGTCGCCGCGGCCGAGCTGTCGAAGATGAACGACGCCAGCGGGTCCAGCGTCTCCATCGCGAACTCGTCCATCATCTCGACCAGCCGCTTCGCCCCGGCGTCGTTGCAGGCGCACAGGGAATAGATGTCGCCCTCCAGCTCGATCGGCAGACGCGATCCCATGCGCACGAAGTCGAAGAAGGGGTCGTTCGGCTGCCCCTGGTCGAAGCACTTGACGATGGGGATGTAGAGCCCCTCCTCGAACACCGAGCGGCCTTCGGGTCCCATGCCCAGCCCGCCCACGTCGATGACGTGCGCGGTGTTGGCGAACAGCCCGGCGATCCTGCCGTCGTGGAATGCCGGCGTTACCACCGTCAGGTCATGCAGGTGGCCGGTACCCAGCCAAGGATCGTTGGTTATGTAATGATCCCCTGGGCGCATCGTCTCGATGGGGAACTTCGCCAGGAAATGCCCGACGCTCTCGGCCATCGAATTGACGTGACCCGGCGTGCCGGTCACCGCCTGCGCCATCATCCTGCCCTGCAGG
>CAVZSZ010000008.1:0-248444 GCA_963778105.1 uncultured Pseudomonadota bacterium
CTGGAGCGGGCGAAGGGATTCGAACCCTCGACCCCAACCTTGGCAAGGTTGTGCTCTACCCCTGAGCTACGCCCGCATCCGGTCCAGGGCGCGCGTTCTAGGCGGCTTCCGCGTGGTTGGCAAGGCTTGCCGCCCGACGACGCCGGCTCCACTTTCCGCGCACCATTCGACAACGCCGCGCCTGGAAAGCGCCCGCATCCTCCGCGATACTTCAGTCATCAGCGCGCCCGCCGTCGCGGCATGATACCCAGCGCCACAACCCGCCCGCGCGCCCAGCGCCGGCATCACGGCACAGGACTCGACCATGACGGCCGGCGCACCCGCGCCCCTTCGCGCACCCCCCGATCCGGCTGCACGACGCCATCGCCGTCGCCGACGCAACCGCATCCTGTGGATCGCGCTGGTCGTATCGCTGGCCGTCCACCTGGCCTTGCTGGTGTTCCTGGTCGTGGTGCCGCCGCATCGCCAGGGAACGCCCGAGCCGCTGCCGCCGGCCGCGGTGGCCATGGTGTTCGAGGGCGGCAGTCCCGAACAGAAGCAGCCGCCCAGCCCGGAGCAAAAGGCACCGCCTCCGCCCAAGCCCAGCACCATGCCGCTGCCACCCACACCGCCCGAGCAGCCGCCCCAACCCCAGGCGCCCCGACCACAGCCGCCAGCGCCGCCGCCGGCCCCACCTCCTGCCCCGCCCGTTGCCCCATCGCAGACGCTTCCAACCGCCCCCGCACCCGCCCCAGCACCCGCGCCCGAACCTGCGCCGCCCAAACCCGCACCACCGCCACCGACACCGGTGCCCGCGCCCCCGCCGCCATCCCCGGCCCGCCCGCCTCCAACACCCGCCCCGTCAACACCCGAGGCCGAGCCGCTGCCGCTGCCCCCGCCGCCACCTCCGCTGCCGAAGCCGCCCGAGCCCTCGCCCGCCAAGCCACCGACCGAGGCGCGCGCGCGCCCCGAGCAGGCCAGGCCGGTCCCCCGCCGACCGGCACCGGCGGCGCCCAACGCCTTCCCGCCGCCGATGAATTTCTCCTTCGGCGGACCCGCCGCTCCAACGCCCCATCGTTACGCGCCGCCGCGTGTGGCGGGCGGCCGCCAGCCGCTGGATTTCTCGCTCGGCCCACTCAACCCCGGGCCTGGGTCACCCAAGCCATTCGCAAGCTTCCGGGGCGGCGAGGTGGGTGCCGACTGGCGCAACGCACTGCGCAAATGGCTCGACGACCACGCCTTCTACCCCGAACAGGCGGCACGCGAGGGTCAGGACGGCGACGTGGTGATCCGCGTCGTCGCCAAGCCTGACGGGCAAGTACTGTCGGCCACCATCCTCAGCCGCTCCGGCTCGCAATGGCTCGACATGGCGGCCAAGGCAATGTTCGACGGCGCGGTGCTGCCGCCGATCCCGCCCGACGTGGCCAACCCGACTTTTTCCTTTGACCTGACCATGCATTACATCCTGGTGCGACAATGACGTCGCGCCGAGCCGGCATCTTGCGCCGCAACACGAAGCCCGGCATATCGCCGGTTCTGGCTCCGGAGATACGCCATGACGTACGTCGTGACCGAGAACTGCATTCGCTGCAAATACATGGACTGCGTGGAAGTCTGCCCGGTCGACTGCTTCTATGTCGGGGAGAACATGCTGGTGATCCATCCCGACGAATGCATCGATTGCGGCGTCTGTGAGCCCGAGTGCCCGGCCGAGGCGATCGTACCGGACAGCGACGACCGCGCCGGCACGTGGCTGGAGCAGAATCGCACCTATGCGGCGCTGTGGCCCAACATAACCCGCAAGGGCGAGGCGCCGGACGACGCCGACGACTGGAAGGGCAAGCCGGACAAGGCTGCGCTGTTCTCGCCCGAGCCGGGCAAGCCCTGAACTGCGCAACCTGAGTCGAGCGACCTGAGCCAGATCCTCGCGGGCCCCCGGTCAGCCGGGTCGGGCGGTGCCGGCGTGCGATGCGCGTCGGATATGTGACAGAACCCCTGACTTGCGCCGGTTTTTGTGCTACATGCAGTCGGATAGGCGATTGCGTTCGTAAGGCGTGAATGCGGTTGTCCTCATTCCAAACCAGCCGATCCGTCGGCGCGGCGCACATTTTTCCGGTTGCGTTCACCGGTGGTTGTGCTGGCCGCCGCTAGGGTCGTGCAACGTGAAGGATCAGAGGTGTCCACAATGAAGGCATCCGCGGGTTCGGCGGCACAGACTCGTGCCACCGGCACGAAGGCCGCCAGCCCTGCCCCGAAGACCACGCCGCCCGCCGCCGGGCCGGCGTCGTTGAAACCTGCCCAGCAGACCGGGCCGGCACCGGCCGAAGCCCGGCACCTGGTAGCGGCGGCGCGTGCTGCCGAGGCCAAGCCGCGCCCCGCCGCCAAGGCGGCGCCTGCCGCAAAGCCGGCAGTAAAGGCCGCGCCACCCCAGGAGCCGGAGGCCGAGGCGCTTGCTCCGGCAGCGCGCCCGGGCTTCGCCGCCCCAACCGTCGAGTCGGTTGTCCCGCCGCCGGCCGCTGCCATCGTGACATCCCCCGTGGCACCCCAAGCAGCCTCCACGATGGCCGACCGCCGCCCCCCGGACCGCACGCCCGCGCCACGCGCCCACGCCAAGCAAGAAACCTTCGTCGAGGGCGACCACGTCGTCTATCCCACGCATGGCGTCGGCAAGGTGGAGCGGATCGCCACCGAGGAAATCGCCGGCCACAAGCTGGAACTTATCCACATCACCTTCGAAGAAAACCGCATGACCCTGCGGGTGCCGGTGACCAAGGCACCGGCCGCCGGGCTGCGCAAGCTTGCTACTCGCAAGATGTTCGACGAGGCGCTGGCGGTGCTGAAGGGCCGCGCCCGCATCAAGCGCACCATGTGGTCGCGGCGGGCGCAGGAATACGAGGCGAAGATCAACTCGGGGGACCCGCTGGCCATCGCCGAGGTGGTGCGCGACCTCCACCGCAACGCCGGCCAGCCCGACCAGAGCTTCAGCGAGCGCCAGATCTACGAGGCGGCAATGGATCGGCTGGCCGCCGAACTGGCCGCTCTCGACAAGACCGACAAGGCGACGGCGTCGGAGAAACTGACCAACTTCCTCAAGACGATCACCTGATCGTCCTGCGTCCCGGCCAAATGAAAACGGCGATCAGGAGCCCCTGATCGCCGTTTCTGTTCAGCCCGCTCAGCGTCAGTTGCTATTGCGGTTGCCCATCAACTGCATCAGCAGCATGAACAGGTTGATGAAGTTCAGGTAAAGGCTCAGCGCATCATAGACGCTGCGCTTGGCGGCGCCCTGCACGCCCTCGGCATAGGCATACTGGGTGTAGGTCGCCCGGATGCGCTGCGTGTCGTAGGCGGTCAGGCCAGTGAACACCAGCACGCCGATGATGCTGATGGCGAACTGCAACGCCGAACTGCCGACGAAGATGTTCACCAGGCTGGCGATGATGATGCCGATCAGCCCCATGATCAGGAAGCTGCCGAAGCGGCTCAGGTCGGCCTTGGTCGTGTAGCCATAGATGCTGACCGCCGCAAAGGTCGCCGCCGTGATGAAGAACACCCGCACGATCGAATCGTTGGTGTAGATCAGGAAGATGTTCGTCAGGCTGGCGCCCATCACCGCGCAGAATGCCCAATACAGGCCCTGTGCCGCGCTGACCGACAGCTTGTTGACGCCCATGCTCAGCACCAGCACGAAGGCCAGCGGCGCGAACACTGCGACCATCGCCAGCGCGGTCGGGTGCGGCTGCAGGCCAAACTGCGTCTGCACCAGCGGGTAGAAGTACTCGCGCAGGCCGGTGTTGGCGATGCCGTAGGCGACAACGCCGGTCAGCAGCAGCCCCGACGCCATCCAGTTGTAGACCCGGAGCATATAGGCGCGCAGCCCGGCGTCGATGACGGCGGCGGAACTGGCGGCGGACGAGCCCGGATACGCCCTGTAGTCAGGACTGTAAGCCATTGGTTTCAGGTTCCTCTCAGAGGGACGATGCCCCGACAAGCAATCTTGTGGAGTCTGGGAAACCGTTCAAGCGGAATTGGCTGGTCCCTGCCCCGGATGAAGGCTTATTCATTGCGCAACAAGGGTGCGGCCTTGGCCCGGAGCGCCCGGGCAGTGCCAATATAGCCGACCGCCAGCATGACCGCCAGACAGACCATGAGGGTAGCGGCCAGCGTGCCCGGCAGGAACGTCCATTCGGCGTGCATCACGAAGCGCATCACCCCCCAGCTTGCCGCCGTGCCGACCAGGGCGGCAATCACCCCGGCGGTCAGGCCCAGGGTGCCGAACTCCACCAGCCAGGCTCCGCGGATCTGGCCGAAGCTTGCCCCCAGCACCTTCAGCAGCACGGCCTCCTGCGTGCGGCGCCGCTGCCCGGCGGCCACGGCGGCCACCAGCACCAGGGCGCCGGCTGCCAGCGTCAGCGATCCGGTCGCCGCCAGCGCCGCCGCGATCTGGTTCAACAGGGTGCCGACAGCGGCCAGCACGTCGGTCACCAGGATCCCGGTGACGTTGGGGAACGCATCGGTGACGGCACGCAGGAGCGCCCCTTGCTCCTTCGGCGGCACGCGGATGGTCGCGATATGGGTGTGCGGCGCGTTGCCCAGCAGCCCCGGGCTGGCGACCATGAAGTAGTTGATCGACAGGCTGCGCCAGGCGATGTCGCGCAGATTGGCGACCTTTAGGTCGATGTCGCGGCCCAGCACGTTGACCCGGATGGTGTCGCCGACATGCACGCCCCAGCCAGCCGCCAGCCCGGCATCGAAGGACACCAGGGGCGGCCCGTCATAGTTCGGCGGCCACCATTTCCCAGCGACGATGCGCGTGCCGGCCGGCGGCGTCGCGGCATAGGTGAGGCCGCGATCGCCGCTGAGGGCGAAGCGCGTCCCGGGGGTCGCCTTCACCTGGTCGGCCGGCACGCCGTTCACCGAAACCACCCGGGCACGCAGGCTTGGCACCTCCTGGAAGTCGGTTGCTCCGGGCTCCGACTTCACCAGGGCGGCGAACCGCGCCAACTGGTCGCTCTGGACGTCGATGAAGAAGAAGCTCGGCGCGTCGGTCGGCAGCTGGTCCTGGATCTGTGCGTCGATGTTGCCCTGGATCAGCGCCACCGCCGCAAGCGTGGACAGACCCAGCCCGACCGAAACCAGCATCAGCGGCGTGGACGCACCCGGGCGATGCAGGTTGCCCAGCCCGAGCCGCGCCCATGGCGCCGACACGGCGGGCGCGCGGCGGGCGGCCAGCATCAGCAGCGCGCCGCCCAGCCGGAACAGCGCCAGTGTCCCCAAGGCGCCGATGCAGAACCACAGCGCGAAGCCGCGGTCTGGTGCGGTCAGCACCGTCATGGCCACCAGCAGCACCGCCGCCAGCCCGATGACGCCGATCAGCACCGGATTGGGCCGCACGCGCTCGGGCAGCAGCGCGTCGCGGAACAGGGCGGCGCCGGGAATTGCCGCGGCGCGGCCCAGCGGCGCCAGCGAGAAGGCGATGGCGGTCAGCAAGCCGTATGCCGCAGCCAGCAGCAGCGGTACGGGATACAGCCCATTGACCGGCGGCACCGGTAGCAGGTCGCGCAGCAACCCGGCGGCGGCAATGGGAAGCAGGCGTCCCGACCACCAGCCCGATCGCGATGCCGGCCAGCGCCAAAAGCAGCACCTGCATCAGGCAGACCGCGAGCACGGTGCCGGCAGAGGCGCCCAGGCATCGCAGCGTCGCGATTGTGCGGGCACGCGACTTCGAGCCAGGCGCGAACCCCATTCGCCACCCCGATGCCGCCGACCAGCAGCGCGGTCAGGCCCACCAGGGTCATGAACAGTGCGATCTGATCGATGAAGCGGGACAGGCCGGGGGCGGCATCGCCCGGCTCGCGGATGCGCCATCCGTTATCGGGAAACGCCGCCTGCAGCGCCGACGCGACTCGCGCCCGATCGCTGCCCGGCGGCAGCGTGAAGCGCATCGTGTGCTGCAACAGCGCGCCAGGTACCGCGAGCCCCGTCGCCGGCAGGGCATCCAGGGCGATCAGCACCCGGGGGCCGAAAATGCCCGCATTGATCATACGGTCGGGCTCGTTGGTCTCCGTCCCGCTGACGACGAAGCTCGCATTGCCCAGCCGCACCGTTTCGCCGGGATGCAGCCCGAGGCGGTCGAGCACGATCCGCTCGGCGAGCAGCCCAGGCGTGCCGGCCCGCCCGGCCAACGCGGCGCTAAGCGTCTGCGGCGGCGTTATGGTCGGCGCCCCCAGCAGCGGCCAGGCGGCATCGACTGCCTTCAGCGCCACCAGCTTGCCGCTCGCCGGACGGGGCGACCAGCATTGCCCGCATCGTGACGATCTCGGACAGGTGCGCGCCGCGGGCTCGCAACCAGGCGCGCAGCGCGTCGGGAAACGGCTGCGCGCCGCCGTCGATTGCCAAGTCGCCGCCCAGCAACGTGCGGCCGTCGGCATCCAGCCCGCGCTGCGTCGCCTGCCGCAGCGTGCCGACGCCGGCGATGGCCGCGACGCCGAGGGCCAGGCAGGCAACGACGATCCACAGCCGGCTGACCCCGCCGCGCAGGTCGCGGCGAGCGAGGCGCCAGGCGAGGCGGATCACGCCGCCACCGCGTCTTGCGGCTCGCTCGCCAACCCGTCGGCGATGTGGATCTGGCGCGGGCAGCGTGCGGCCAGCGCGGGGTCGTGGGTGATCAGCAGCAGCGTGGTGCCCAACCGCGCGCGCATGCCGAACAGCAGGTCCATCACCGCCGCGCCGGTGGCGCCGTCCAGGTTGCCGGTCGGCTCGTCGGCCAGCAGCAGGCGCGGCGACGGCGCGAAGGCGCGGGCCAGGGCGACCCGCTGCTGCTCGCCGCCTGAAAGCTGCCCGGGCAGATGGGTCAGCCGATGGCCCAGCCCGACGGCGCGCAGGCTCTCGCCGGCCCGCGCCATAGCGTCTCGCGCGCCCGCGAGCTCCAGCGGCACGGCGACGTTCTCCAGCGCCGTCATCGTCGGGATCAGATGGAAGGATTGGAACACGATGCCCACCATGCCGCGGCGCAGCCGCGCCAGCGCGTCCTCGTCCAACCCGACCAGTTCCTGCCCGTCCAGCATCACGCTGCCCGCGCTGGCGCGCTCCAGCCCCGCCAGCACCATCAGCAGGCTGGTCTTGCCCGAGCCGGAGGGGCCGACGACGCCCACCGCCTCCCCCGCCGCGACGTCGAGGTCGATGCCGCGCAGGATGTTGACCGGCCCGGCGGCGGAAGGCACGGTCAGACGCAGGCCGCGTACCTGCACGAGTTTGCGCAACTCGCGATTGCTGGCAGGCGGCGCCGGGGGCGATATGGCATCCATGGCCGCAGCATATGGCGTTTCTGCGGCAGTGCGGAAAGCCGCCCCCTGGATGACGGTCCTGTTGCTGTTGCTCGCGGGTAGCATGGGAGCGCGGGCAGCGGCGCCGATCCGGCTGCTGGTGCTGGGCGACTCGCTTACCGCCGGCTACGGCCTGCCGCACGACCAGGGGTTCCAGGCGCAGCTGCAACAGGCGCTGGCCGCCCAAGGCCGCGACGTCAAGATCGTCGACGGTGCGGTGTCCGGCGACACCAGCGCGGGCGGGCGGGCACGGCTCGACTGGGTGCTGGCCGGCGGAGTGGACGCCGCGATCGTGGAGCTCGGCGCCAATGACGGGCTGCGCGGGCTGGACCCGGGGCAAATGGAAGCCAATCTCTCCGCCATCCTGAACACATTGGCCGCCCGGCACATCCCCGTTTTGCTCACCGGCATGTATGCGCCACCGAATTTCGGACAGGACTACGAGAAGGCTTTCCGCGCCGTATTCGACCGCCTGGGCGCCCGCAAGGGCGTGCTTTACGATCCGTTCTTCCTGCAGGGCGTGGCCGAGGTGCCGTCGCTCACCCAGGCAGATGGGCTGCACCCGAACGCCGAGGGCGTGCGCCGGGAGGTTGCGCGCCTGCTGCCGCTGGTCGACAAGCTGCTGAGCGAGGTGGGGGCATGAGGCTGTTCGTCGCCCTCGATCTGCCGTGGTGGCTGCGCGAGAAGCTCTCGACGCTGTCCGGTTCGGGCATCCCTGGCGCCCGCTGGGTCCCGCCCGAGAACTACCACCTGACGCTGCGCTTCATCGGCGAAACCCCGGCCCACCGCGCCGAAGACATCGATCTGGCGCTCGCCGGGCTGCGCGGACGCGGCTTCTCGCTGACCTTCACCGGGCTCGGCGTGTTTACCAAAAGCGGCCCGAAGGGCGGCCGCAGCACCGCACTCTGGGTTGGGGTGGAGCGGAGCACGCAGCTCGACCATCTGCAGACCAAGATCGAGACCGCGCTGCAGCGCGCCGGATTGGAGCCGGAGCGCCGCCGCTTCTCACCGCATGTTACGCTGGCTCGGCTGGATGCGGTGCCGGAGGCGAAGCTCGCCGCCTTCGTTCAGGCGCATAACCTGTTCCGCTCCGATCCAGTGCCGATCGAGCACTTTACCCTGTTCAGCTCGCGGCTGGGCAAGGAGCAGTCGGTCTACACCGCCGAGGTGGAATACGCGCTTGCCTGATGCGGCGGCGGCCACGACGGCGTCCGCTTCGGTGCTGGCCGAAGCACTCGCCTGCCGGGTCTGTGAAGCGCACCTGCCACTGGGGCCACGCCCGGTGTTCCGCATCACGCCCACCGCCCGGCTGCTGATCATCGGCCAGGCACCGGGAACGAAGGTGCATGAGACGGGCATCCCGTGGAACGACCGCTCGGGCGACCGGCTGCGGCTGTGGCTGGGGATGGAGCGGGAAGCGTTCTACGACGCGACCCGCATCGGAATCCTGCCCGCCGGGCTGTGCTATCCGGGCAGACTGCCGAACGGCAGTGACGCCCCTCCCCGCCCCGAATGCGCACCGCTATGGCACCCGCGCCTGCTCGCGCTGATGCCCGCGATCCGGCTGACCCTGCTGGTGGGAACCTATGCCCAGGCGCTGGTGCTGGGCCGCGGTGCGATGACACCACGCGTGCGGGCCTATCGCGCCCTATTGCCGCACCACTTCGCCTTGCCGCATCCGTCGTGGCGGACGACGGCATGGGAGCGGCGCAACCCCTGGTTCGGTGCAGAAGTATTGCCCGCTTTGCGCACCGCCGTTAACGCTACGCTTGCGTAACCGCGCAATCGTGAAGCGACAAGCGGCAGGCAGTCGCTTACCGCGTCGCGTCCCCCGACAGCCCAGGAGACCAGCGTGTCCCATCCTCCGGGCGATGCCCGTCCACCGTTGACCGTCGCCGCAATCCTGGGCCGCCTTGTCCTGATCGGGGTGATCCTGGCTTGTTTCGCCGGCGCGTTCGTCTATGTCGGCGCGTGGCTATCGCCCCACCGGCTCACGCCCGACCGCGTGCTGGCCGCGATCCAGGCCGATGGTCACAGCCATCCCGGCTTCCGCCGCAACCATGCGAAAGGCGTGTGCGCAACCGGCTGGTTCGACAGCAATGGCCAGGCGGCGGCGCTGTCCAGAGCGGCGGTATTCAAGGCTGGCCGCGTACCGGTCGTCGCGCGGTTCTCGCTCGCCGGCAGCCTTCCATTCCAGCCGGATACGCCCCAGCAGATCCGCGCGCTCGCGCTGCGCATCATGCCGCCGGGTGCCGAGGAATGGCGCACCGCCATGATCAACCTCCCGGTCTTCGTCGCCGACACCGTCCAGGCCTTCTACGCGCTGGCCGAGGACTCCGCCCCCGATCCGTCTACCGGAAAACCCGATCCCGCAAAGATGAAAGCGTTCTTCGCCGCCTATCCGAGCAGCGCGCGTGCGCTCGGCATCGTCGGGCACAGGGTGATCTCATCGGGCTTCGACGATGCCACCTATAACAGCCTGGATGCGTTCCGCTTCATCAATGCCACGGGTGCCGCGACCGCGGTGCGCTGGTCCTTCGTTCCGGTGACGCCACCGACCGCGACGGCGACCGGCGCGACCGCGGCATCGGACGACAAGAACTACCTGTTCGACGGGCTGATCGCGCAGGTGGCCGCACACCCGCTGCAATGGCACCTGATCGTTACGGTCGCGCAGCCGGGTGATCCCACCGCCGATCCGACGGTGGCGTGGCCCACCGACCGCCGGACCGTCGATGCCGGGACGCTCACGATCGACCATCTTTCGGCCGAGGCCAACGGTCCCTGCACATCCGTCGTCTTCGACCCGCTGGTGCTGCCGGACGGTATCACGCCATCGGACGATCCGATCCCATCGGCGCGGTCCGCCGCCTATGCGCGATCCTTCACGCTGCGCGCCGGCGAGCAGGCCGAAAAGCCGCCGAGCGCGATCACGCCCCAGGAAGTCGCCGCCGGAGGGAAGTCCTGACCATGGTCCACGTACCGTTTCACCGCGCTCTCGCGGCTGCTGCACTGGCTGATGGCGCTGCTGATCCTGGCAATGCTGTTCATCGGCGTGGGAATGGCGGCGTCCGAGTTGCCGCGTTACGAGACGCTGGTGGCGATCCACAAGCCGCTCGGCATCCTGATCCTGGTGCTGGCGGCGATCCGGCTGATCAACCGGCTGCTCCACCGCCCGCCGCCGCTGCCGGCGGGGATGCCGCTGCCGATGCGCCTTGCTGCGACGGCATCGCATGTCCTGCTGTACGTGCTGATGTTCGCGGTGCCGCTGGTCGGCTGGGCTATGCTCTCGGCGGCGCGCTACCCGATCGTGCTGTACGGCTCGCTGCAGCTTCCACCGATCCTGCCGCACGACGAGGCGCTGTATGCCGTGCTGCGCCAGTCGCACACGGTGCTGGCGTTGCTGCTGTTCGCAACTTTCCTCGCCCATCTCGGCGCAGCGCTGTTTCACGGCCTGATCCGCCGCGATGGGGTGCTGGAAAGTATGGCATCGGCGCGTCTGGGAAGCGGCGGGGCTTGATTCGGTTTCGTGAACGAAGCCGCCGGCGGAGGTAGCCCGTCGGGCCAGACGGGCAAAATGCTGGGCGGCACGCCCGCCTCTACGGCGCCGCAGCGTTGGCTCCCGACGCCGTTGTAAAGCACGCAGTCGCCGGCCGATCGCAAAGGTCGGTCATTGATGTTTGCATCTGGGCCGGCGGGCCCAAACGCTCTGCCCCTGCACCGCCACACGTCGCGCTGCCGCATCGATCGTGGCGAACGAGCGACGGAAAAGCCGCATGGTCCGGTTCGGCCCCAAGGTGCCACCGACATCGCGTCACGCAGAGGCGCGGTGCTGCTGGCACGGAGATTGCCAGCCCCTCATACGACCGACCGCCCATGCCGTGCGCGAAGGACGAAACCGATGGCCAAGCGCCAGTTCCACCTCTCATGGTTCCTGTCCCAGGGTTATGGCCCGAAGACGTGGCGTGGGGATTGGCCGGGCACCGTCAGCGACGTGGCGCGATGGATGATGCCAGATTTGTTTCTCGATCTCGCCCGCGGGCTGGAGCGCGGCTGTTTCGACTATCTCATCATCGAGGATTCCTCGATGGTGCCTTATACTTTTCAGGGCTCGCACGACACTTATCTGCGCTACGCAGCGAGCACACCCAAGCTCGATCCGGCCGTATTGGTGCCCTATCTGGCGCAGGCGACGCAGCATCTCGGCTTGGTGCCGACGCTGTCGGTGACCGAGTATCCGCCCTTTCTGCTGGCCCGCCTGGTGAACTCGCTCGATCACGTGACCGAGGGTCGCATCGGCTGGAACTGCGTCACCAGCAGCAACGATGGTGCCGCGCAGAACTACGGCCACGTGCAGCAGCCGCCGCACGACGAACGCTACGACATGGCGGATGAATTCGCCGACCTTGTGACCAGGCTCTGGGATGCGTGGGAGCCGGACGCGATGGTGATCGATCGCGAGACGCCGCTGTTCGCCGACGGCGGCAAGGTCCACCCCGTATTCCATGAGGGCAAATATTTCCGCTGCCGGGGTCCGCTGAATGCACCGCGCTCGCCACAGGGGCGGCCGCCGATCTGCCAGGCCGGCGGCTCGGCGCGCGGCCAGGAATTCGCAGCGCGCTGGGCCGACACGATCATCACCGATGCCGGAAGCGTCGAGGCGATGAAGACGTATCGCGAGGGCGTGCGCCGCCGTGCCGCCGCCGCGGGACGCGATCCGGACAAGGTGAAGGTGCTGTTCCTGGCCAACCCGATGATCGACCTGTCAATGGAGGCCGCGCAGGAGCGGCGGATGCGGATGCGCGAGGACGCGAACCGGCACTTGGCGATGCAGCTGTCGGGCATGTCGCGTCTGACCAACATCGACTTCTCCCAGTTCGATCCGGATGTGCCGCTGCCCGCGTTGTTCACCAATGGCCATCAGTCGTCGCTGGCGAAATGGATCGGCAAGACGCCGCGGCAGGTCGCTGTCAGTCAGTCGGCCAAAATGGGCATCGACTTTACCGGCACGGTCGACCACGTGGCCGGCATGATGCAGGACATCATGGAGGAAGTGGGCGGCGACGGCTTCCTGTTCTTTCACACCTATTTCGACCGGCGCTACATCGTGGAAGTCTGCGATGGATTGGTACCGGAATTGCAACGCCGTGGCCTGACGAGGGCGCGCTATGCGCACAAGCATCTCAAGGACAACCTGGCGGAGTTCTGAGGGCGGCGCTCTGCCGTGGAACTCTCGGCCGCCCTGCTGCTTGAGGGTTACCCGCTGGACGTAAACCATGAGCAAGGGCCGCATACTGCCAATCGTCGCCGTCGCGCTGCTGTCCGCAGCGGGGCTACTGCTGGTGCGTGGTCCGGTCGACACGTCCGCGCCACCTCCCGGAACCCTTCCCGGGCCGCGCGATCGGGACGTGCGGGATGCCGTGGATCGACCCTCGGCGGGCAACTCCCCCGCCGATATCCCCGCGCGCGGCTGGTGGGCCGTCGCGGTGCGCGTCGTCGAACAGTTCAACGACGATCGCCTGATGTATGAGGCCGGCAGCGTGGTCTTCTTTGTCCTGCTGGCGATCTTCCCTGCACTTGCCGCAATGGTTTCGCTCTACGGTCTGTTCGCCAACCCCCAGTCGATCGCCAGCCACCTGGCGATGCTGTCGAGCGTCATGCCGAGCGGCAGCATGAACATACTCACCGCCGAGCTGAAGCGGCTTGCCGATAGCGCCAGTGGTGAACTCAGCTTTGGCCTCGTCTTCGGCTTTGTCGTTTCGCTATGGAGCGCCAACCAGGGCATGAAGTCGTTGTTCGACGTGCTGAACGTGGCCTATGACGAGAAGGAGAGGCGCAGCTATGTCCGCCTCACGCTGATCACGCTCGGCTTCACTTTGGCGAGCCTGGTGTTCACGCTGATCGTCATTGCGGGCGTGGTGGTTCTGCCGGCGGCGCTGCAGTTCGTCTACCTTGGCGGCGAGACCGACTGGTTGATCCGGGTCGTGCGCTGGCCTGTGCTGCTTGTGATCGTCATGTTCTATCTGTCGGTGATCTATCGCTACGGACCCAGTCGCGAGCGCGCGCGATGGCAATGGGTAACGTGGGGGGGCGCCTTCGCCGCGATCGGCTGGCTGCTCGTTTCCTTCGCGTTCTCCTACTACGTGAGCCGGTTCGGCAGCTACAACCGGATGTACGGCTCGTTGGGAGCGGTGATCGGGTTTATGACCTGGATCTGGATCTCGGTCATGGTGGTGCTGCTGGGTGCCGAATTGAACGCCGAACTGGAGCGTCAGGCGGCGCGAACCGGCACGCGCCACGCCGGTGGCGCCGTCGCTGCGTTGACGAAACCTGCAACCGCATAGTCCGCGGGCGGGGTGGTGGGGTCAGCCATACCGCTCTTCGTTCCACGGATCGCCGTTGTTGTGATACCCGCGCACTTCCCAGAATCCCGGCCGATCCGCCCCCGTCAGCTCGATCCGCCTTACCCATTTCGCCGATTTCCATAGATAAAGCCGTGGGATGAGCACGCGCACCGGTCCGCCATGCTGGCGGCTGATCGGCGCGCCTTCCCACTGATGCACCAGGAAAACGTCCGGCTGATCAAACTGATCCAGTCGGACATTCGTCGTGTAGCCGTCATGCGAATGGAAAACCACGTGCCGCGCCTCATCCTTCGGCTCCGCCATAGCCAGTAGTGCGCGGGCCGAGACGCCCTTCCAGTGATTGTCGTAGCGCGACCACTGCGTCACGCAGTGCATGTCCGATACGCTTTCGGACTGCGGCAGCGCCATGAATTCTTCCAGTGTCATACTCAAAGGCCGGCGCACCATGCCGTCGATGTCCAGGCGGAACTTGCGCGGCTCCACGTCCGGCTGCACACCGAGGTCCAGCACAGGCCAGTCCTTCACCAGCCGCTGCCCGGGCGGCAGGCGGTCGCGGGCTGGGTCGGCGTGCAGGCCGGTCAGCAGCCGGCCTTCGCGTGCCCAGCCCTGCTTGGTCTCAATCAGTTTGTCCTTCACGGCACCCGATCTCTCGATACCCTCGTCGGTCGGCTCCAGGTCGTCCGGCATTACCCACCCCTGTTGCGCAAGAGCCGCGCCTTGTCGCGCTGCCAGTCGCGCGCGGCGATGGCGGCGCGCTTGTCGTGGCTCTTGCGGCCCTCGGCCACGCCCAGCAGCACCTTGGCACGGCCACGGTCGTTGAAGTGAATGTCGAGCGGCACCACGGTGGCACCCTGCCGGGTGATCGCACCGACCAGCGTGCCGATCTGCTTTCGCTTCAGCAGCAGCTTGCGCGGGGCGCGCGGCTCGAACCGCGACAGCACGCCGCCCTGGTATTCGGGAATGTAGCAGTTGAACAGCCACATCTCGCCGTCGCGCTCGCCGGCCCAGGCCTCGTTCAGCGTCGCGCGGCCCATCCGCAGGCTCTTCACCTCCGGCCCCTTCAGCACCATCCCCGCCTCGATGGTTTCCTTGATCGTGTAGTCGAAGCGCGCCTTTCGGTTCTGCGCCGCGATGCCGTGGGCGATCAGCGTCTTCTTCTTCGGTTTCGCGTCCGCCATGAGCTAGTTGAGGAGCCCCACCTCCGTCATCGCCGCATGCACCCGCTCGCGCGTCGCAGTCGCCAACGGCGCCAGCGGCAGCCGGCAATGCGCAGACGTCTTGCCCAGCAGGCTCGCGGCATACTTCACCGGCCCGGGGCTGGTCTCGGTGAACAAGGCGTCGTGCAGCGGCACCAGCCGGTCCTGGATGGCGATCGCCTCGTCGATCCGGCCGCCCTGCCACGCGACGTGCATCTCGCTGCACAGGCGCGGCGCGACGTTCGCCGTGACGCTGATGCAGCCATCGCCGCCGGCCGCCAGGAAGGCGAGCGCGGTATGGTCTTCGCCCGAAAGCTGGCAGAACCCCGCCCCGCAGAAGCGCCGCGTGTGCAGCGGACGTGCCAAATTGGCTGTCGCATCCTTCACGCCGACGATATTGCGGTGCCGGGCCAGCCGGGCCATGGTCTCGACGCTCATGTCCACCACGCTGCGCGGCGGGATATTGTAGATGACGATCGGCAGGTCCACCGCGTCGGCAATGGCCGAGAAATGCAGATAGAGCCCTTCCTGGGTCGGCTTGTTGTAGTAGGGCGTTACAACCAGGGCTGCATCGGCGCCGGCCTGCTTGGCATGTTGCGTCAAGTCGATCGCCTCGGCCGTGCTGTTCGATCCGGTGCCGGCGATCACCGGCACGCGGCCGCGCGCCACCGACACCGCGATCTCGACCACGCGCTTGTGCTCGTCATGCGTGAGCGTGGGCGATTCCCCTGTGGTGCCCACCGGGATCACGCCGTGCGTGCCCTCGTTGATCTGCCAGTCCACCAGCGCGGCATAGGCATCCTCGTCCACCGCGCCATCCGGACGCATCGGCGTAATCAGCGCAACCAGCGATCCCTTGAACATCGAGCCGTCCCCCCGCCGCATGCCGACCCGTGCGGTCAAGCCGGCGCCTTCACCCCTGAGCGTCATCGCGAGCCGCTGAAACTAGGCGTGGGGCCGGTGCGCCGCAAGGCCAGAGCCCGACAATGCGCCTGATGGGCCGCCGCATGGCGGCAGCACTCGCCGGAGTGCTGCTGACCGGCGTGGCCGCGCAGGCCCAGCCACCGGCCCCAGCCCCCCCTCACCCCGGCACCAACCCCATGCCCGCGATCCGCGCCGACCGCTGGGCCGATGCTGCGACGGACGCATCGGGCTACGCCGATCCGGTGGCCGAGAAACTGGTGACCTGGCTGCGCCTGTCAGCCCCGAACGCCGCCAGTGCCGCCGAGATTGGCGCCTTCATGGCGCAGAACCCGGACTGGCCAAACCAGGCGCTGCTGGAACGCCGGCGCGAGGAAGCCATCGCGACCGAGCCCGACCCCGCCGTCGTCGCCACCGAATGCGCGCGCGCTCCGCTCACGGTCACGGCCGCCCTGCTGCGCTGTGCCGACGCGCTGCCGGGCGATGCCGGCATCGCCGATGCGCGCCGCGCCTGGGTCACAGGCATCGCCGACTCGCTCACCGAAGCGCTGTTCCTCGAACGCTGGGGCAGCATCCTTCGCCCCGAGGATCAGAGCGCGCGCTTCGACATGCTGGCATGGTCTGGTGCCGTCGCGGCCGCGACGCGGCAGGTCAGCCGCCTATCCGCTGGCGAGCAGCCGGCAGCCCTCACGCGGCTGGCGTTCCAGCGTGACGATCCGTCGGCACAGACGATGTATCTGGCGCTGACACCGGCACAGCGCGACGCTTCACCCAACGCCGCCGGCCTGTTCCTCGACGAATCGCGCACGCTGCGCCGCACCGGCCAGGACGAGGCCGCACGCACGCTCTGGATGAACGCCGGCCAAGCCGCCGAGGCGGCGGCGAGCGAAGCCCACAAGGGCGCGCTCGCCAACGAGCGGATGATCCTCACACGCCGGCTGCTGGCCGATGGCGACGCCGCCGGCGCACTGGCACTGGCCGCGGCGCACGGCCCCGGCGATCCCGAACAGATCGCCGACGCCGAGTTCCTGGCCGGCTTCATCGCGCTACGCCGGCTCGACAACCCACTGGCCGCACAGCGCCATTTTGCGGCGCTCGCCGCCGTCTCGAAGGCCGCGATCACGCAGGGCCGCGCGCATTACTGGCTGGGCCGCGCCATCGCCGCGGGTGGGGGCAATCCGAGCGGCGAATACGGCGTCGCCGCCGACTGGCCCACGACCTTCTACGGCCAACTCGCCATCGCCGCGATGCACCAGGACGCTGCGCCGCGCATCCGCGCCCTGCGCGACCCCGGCGCCACGCGCGACCAGGTGCTGGACTTCACCGACCGGGAAGTAGTGCGCGCCGCCGTCATGCTGGTCGCCTGGGGGAGCCGCGGCGCGCGCACGCCTTCATCCTGCGCATGGACGAACTCGCACCCGATCCCGGCGATCGCGCGCTGAACGCGCGGCTGGCGACGGCACTCGGGATGCCCGACATGGCGGTGTTCATCGCCCGCCGCATGGGCCGTGATGGGCTGATGCTGCCGCAGGCCGGTTGGCCAATCCCCTTCGATCCGCCGGCGGGTGCGGTCGACCCGGCGCTCGCGCTGGGCATCATCCGCCAGGAAAGCAGTTTCGATGTTGCCGCCCTAAGCCCCGCCGGCGCGCGCGGCCTGATGCAGCTAATGCCGGCGACGGCAGCCGAGGTCGCGCGCCGCATCGGCGAGCCCACGAGCCTGCTCTCCCTCACCGCCGATCCCGGGCACAACATGCGCCTCGGTACCACCTATCTGCGCGGCGAACTCGATCAGTTCGACGACTCCATCCCGCTTGCCGTCGCCGCTTACAATGCCGGGCCGAACCGAGTGAACCAGTGGCTCGTGGACAACGGCGATCCGCGCAGCGGCCAGGCCGGCGCGCCCGACATGATCGACTGGATCGAGCTGATCCCGATCGGCGAGACCCGCAACTACGTGCAGCGCGTGCTCGAAAACACCGTCATCTACCGCGCCAAGCTGAACGAGGCGACGCCGTCTTCGCAGGCGCAATGGATGAACTGACGCACCGGCTTTCCGCGTGGGACGGGATCGCTCTGAACATCCGGGAGTGGCGCGACGGCGACGACCGGCTGCCGTTGCTCTGTCTGCCCGGGATCGTACGAACCGGCGGCGACTTCACCGAGCTGGCGAAGCTGGTCGGCCACCGCCGCCGGGTGATCGCCCCGGACTACCCGGGCCGTGGTAAGTCAGGGCGGACCACCGATCTCGGCCGCTACGCGCCGGAAGCCTGCCTGCGCGACGTCATGGACATCTGCACCGCCCTCGACCTGCCGCATGTGGTGGCGATCGGCACTAGCTTCGGCGGCCTGCTGGCGATGGGTCTGGGCGCTGCGCGGCCTTTGCTGCTGCGCGGTGTGGTGCTGAACGATGTCGGCCCGGACATAGGTATCGACGGCGCGGAGTTCGTGCGCCGCTTCATCGGGGAGGACCCTGCCCTGCCTGACCTCGATGCCTGTGCAGCGCATCTGCGCAAGCATTTGCCGCCTCTGTCGCTCGATGGCGCCGAAGCCTGGCGCGCCCTGGCCGCCCTGACCTACGAGCTCGGCGAGGATGGTCGTTATCACCCGAATTGGGACACCCGCATCGCCGGCCTGCTGGACGACCGGCCGCGCGACCTATGGCCGCTGTTCGGTGCGCTGTCGCATGTGAGGCTGCTGCTGGTGCGCGGCGAGGCGAGCGACATTCTGCTGCCCGTGACGGTGGCGCGGATGCGGCGGGAGCGGCCGGACATGGACGTGATCGAGCTTCCCGGCATCGGCCACGCGCCGAACTCTGATCGAGCCGCCGGTCGTCGCTGCGCTGCATGCCTTCCTGGCAGCGGTGGGATGACCCCGGCACGGCTGATCGCGGCCGGGCTTGGCAGCGGCTATGCGCCGCACGCGCCCGGCACTGCCGGCTCGCTGCTGGCGTTGGTGCTGGGTGCCTTGCTGATGCTGGCCTCGCCGCTCGCGCTGCCCGCGGCGGCACTGGCCGCAATGCTGGGTGGCCTGTGGGCGATCCACAGAGCGCGCATCGACGGGGATCCCGGCTGGGTGGTGATCGACGAGGTCGCCGGCCAGTGGATCGCGATGCTCGCGCTGCCGCGTCCGTCATGGCCGGGCCTGCTCGCCGCCTTCGCTCTATTCCGTCTGCTGGACATTGCCAAACCGGGGCCAGTCGGCTGGGCCGATCGCCAGGGTGGCGCGTTCGGCGTGATGGCCGACGACGTGATCGCCGGCGCGCTCGCCGCGGCTGTCTTGGCCGGCGGGCGTCTGCTTTGGCCGGGCCTGCTCGGATGAAGCGCCGGCAGGACGCCACGCAGTCGTAACTTGACTTGCCAAGCGGCGAGCGATGCCGTCTGGTTCGCCAACCCGGAATGGTCGTCCCCCGATGCCGCTCGAGCAAGCCGCGCCCGAAGGACCCCTGACGATGGTCGAGCGCCGTCAGGCCGGGCAGGACCTGCGCAAGCTGGTGCCGCGCCGCCTGCAGGCGGCCTGGATTCCGCCGCCGAGCCGCGCCGATCCGGTGCAGACGTTGATCGAGACCGGATGGCACCGCGTCCCCAGTCTGCTGCCGATCCGCTATGACCGGATGCGCCAGTCGGCCTCCGCTTTTCTGCGCGGCGCCGCGGCGATCATGGCCGCCGACCTTGCCGCCACTCCGGCGAGCGGGTTGATGGTGCAGGCCTGCGGCGACTGCCATCTGGCGAATTTCGGCATCTTCGCCAGCCCCGAAGGTACGCCGGTTTTCGACCTCAACGATTTCGACGAAACCCTTCCGGCACCGTTCGAGTGGGACCTCAAGCGGCTCGCCACCAGTTTTGCCGTGGATGGGCGCAGCCGCGGTATGCCGGCCAAGGCCTGCCGTCAGATCGCACGCATGGCGACGGCGGCCTATCGCGAGCACATGGCGGAACTCGCCAGGCTCGATCCACAAAACGCCTGGCGCTCACGCGTCGACGTCGCTGGGGTCGTGGCGGGCATCGAGGACAGTCGGCTGCGCGAGCGCGAGATGCGCCGCCTGACCGAGATCATGGCGGCGTCGCAGCGTGGTTATCCGCGCCTGGTGGAACGCAGCCGCGGCGCTTGGCGCATCCGCGCCCATCCGCCCCAGGTGGTGCCGCTGGCGCGGCAGAGCGACGACACGCACGAACGCGCTGCCCGCACCGCCTTCGCCTCCTACGCCGCCACCTTGCCAGAGGAACGGGCCGCCCTGCTGGCGCGCTACCGCCTCTCCGACCTGGCGTTCAAGGTGGTTGGCGTCGCCAGCGTCGGCACGTTCTGCGCGATCGGTCTGTTCACCAGCGCCGATGACCACGTGCTGCTGCTGCAGATCAAGGAGGCTCAGACTTCCGTGCTAGCCCCCTTTGCGGGGCGCAGCCTGTATGCCAATCAGGGCAAGCGCGTGGTGACGGGGCAGCGCCTGATGCAAAGCGTGACGGATGTGTTCCTGGGCTGGACGCAGGACGCCGGCGACGACCGGCACTGCTACGTGCGGCAGCTGAAGGATCAGCGCATGGCGATGGTGGGCACGCCGTTGAGCGATGCCGCACTGCCCTATCACGCGCAGCTGTGTGGCCGGACGCTGGCCCGCGCCCACGCCCGTTCGGGCGATGCCGCGCGCATCGCCGGCTATATGGGCAACGGAAGCACCTTCGACGCCGCGATCGCCAGCTTCGCAATGGCCTACGCGACGCAGACCGAGCGCGACTTCCGACTGTTTCTGGAAGCGATCAAGGCCGGGGCGATCGAGGCGCGCGCAGCATGATCGGCGCCGCAATGCTGGCGGAGGCCGAGGCCTTGCTGGCGGCCTGCAGAGCAAAACAGGTGATGTTGGCCACAGCCGAGAGCTGTACAGGCGGCCTGATCGCCGCCACGCTGACGGCGATCGCCGGGTCCTCCGACGTCGTAGACCGCGGCTTCGTCACTTATTCCAACGATGCCAAGACCAAGATGCTCGGCATCCCAGCGGAAACCATCGCTGCAGCCGGTGCCGTCAGCCAGACCGTTGCCGGGCTGATGGCCGCGGGCGCGTTGGACCGCTCCCGCGCCGGGATCGCCGTCGCCGTCACCGGGGTTGCCGGGCCGGGCGGCGGCAGTGCGGAAAAGCCGGTGGGCCTAGTGTGGTTCGGGTTAGCCGTCCACGGCTACGCTGTGCGCACGGAGCAAGTGATTTTCCCCGGCGATCGGTCGGCGATCCGCGCCGCCACGGTCGCACACGCCTTCGCTATGATCCGCGCCGCGCTGGGATAGCGCTTTACCCGCTGGTGCCGGCATTCGCCTTGGCCTTTGCCTGGCGACGTGCCGCGCGTTCGGCCTTCAGATAGGTGTGGATGTCAGCCAGCGTGACATAGCCCTTGCCGTCCTTGTCGATCGCGGCGAAGTGCCGCGCCACCGACGGCATGCCAGCTTTCGCCTGCTCCAGCGTCAGATGTCCGTCGTTCGTTGTATTGGCCTTGGCGAAATGCTCCGCCAGCGTCATCCGTACGTGGTGTGGATGAGCCGGTGCCGGGGTCGCCTGGGCCGCTGCGGGCGGCGCGGCCGGGGTCTGCGCCACGGCAACGCCGACGCCCAATGACAGCGCAACAAGCGACGCGACGAAGGCGACGGGCCGGCTCGGGAAATGGGAGGACGGCATCATTCGGCTCCTTGATGGTTAACAGAGGGCGGGAGGCCCCATTCACCATCAGCCGAATTGCAATCTGGTTAACGATTGCGGGCGTCTCCAAAACCATCCGACTCACAGGCCCCTCCCCGGTGGGGAAGGGCCTGCGGCCCGACTGGATCGTGTCAGCTTGGTCTGTTCAGCCGGAGTGCTTCACCGCCTGCTTTTCGGCATGCGCCTCGGCCTGCTGGCGGAACAACTGATCGGCCTGCTTCTTCTGCTGTTCCGGGAAAGTATCGTAGAGCGTCTGGAAGGCGGTGGCGAGCTTCACAAGGTCCTGCGACCGCTGCGTCGCGAGTTGCGCGTAGGTCGTCATGTCCTCGACGGCGGTCATCGAGCTGATCTGTTGAGCGCGCTGATCCAGGCTGTCACTCATCGCCCGAGCGTTCTCACGCATCACCTGGGTGAACTGCTGCCATTGCGGCTCCTCGGCGGCAGTGATGTGCAGTTCGCGATGCAGCATCTTGATGTGCTGCTCGACACCCTGCTGGATCTTGGCCGCCTCGGCCGTCTGGCCGGTTGCCGGCTTGGCCGCGGCAGTGCTGTTCATGCTGGGCTCAGCCTGCGCCGGAGCGGCGGGGGCAGGCGCTGTCTGGGTCTGCGCCCAGCCGGCGACGGGTAGCGCCATCGTTGCGGCCAGCAGCGCCGATGCGGCCGTGAAACGTCGTGTGCGGTTCATGTCTTCGTCCTCAGGTAAAGCGGATGGAATTGCCGGTCAGTAGCCGTAGTAGACGGGCGGCGGGGCCGGCGGGTAGTACGCCGGCGGCGGCGCGTAGGCGACCACCGGGGGTGAAGCGAGCGAGCCGATGGCAGCACCGGCCGCGAGACCGAGCAGCGCGCCGCCAATCACCGCCCCGGCACCCGGCCCGCCACCGCCGTGGTAGCCGCCGTGATAGCCTCCGTGCCATCCACCGCGCGGGGGCGGCGGCGGATGATGGCCCCCATGCCAGTCGTGTGGCTGCGCCATCGCCGGGGTCGGCGTCATCAACGGCACAGCGGACAGCATCAGTGCCGCAGCGAAAGCGCCGGCGATGCCGAAGGAACGAGCAGGCTTCGAGAGTGACATTGTCGCCTCCATTGATGTCATCAGACTAATCGCCGGATATTGACCACAATGTGTTCAAATTACAGGCGAGGTGAGACACCGGATTACTTCGCGTTAATCCGCCCAGTGCTTCGGGCAGGTGTCGTGAACACGCTCAGAACAACTCTGCCGCTTGGCGGTTCCCAAAAATTGGCGAATCAGCAGGTCGATTTGATCCGAATTGCGCGCACTTATGCGCGAGCGGCCCTCGGCGTCTGCCCGCCGCCCGCCGGCCCGTCAGGCAGAAACCACCGCGCGGATTACCTGCACCGCCTCAGCGATGCCGGACGCATCGACGTCCAGATGCGTGCATGCACGAACCCGGTAGCGGCCTGAGGTCGACAGCATCACGCCACGCTGGCGCGCACGCGCCGCCACCTCGTCGGCGGTCAGGCCGGTACCCTCGGTGTCGAAGAACACCAGGTTGGTTTCCGGCTCCTCGGGCCTCAGCCCCTCGATCTGTGCGAGGTCGCGCGCCAGGGTGCGGGCATTGGCATGGTCGTCCTTCAGCCGCTCGATGTTGTGGTCCAGGGCATACAGGCAGGCCGCGGCGCAGATGCCACCCTGCCGCATCGAGCCGCCGAGCCGCTGCTTCCAGCGCCACGCCGCACCGATGAACGCCTCGGTGCCGCAAAGCACGGCACCCAGCGGTGCGCCGAGCCCCTTGGTGAAATCGAGCCAGACGGAGTCGCAACGCGCCACCATCTCGTGCGCGGGCACGCCGGCGGCAACGACGGCATTGGTCAGGCGGGCGCCATCCATGTGCGTCGCCATCCCGTTCTCATGCGCTGCATCCAGCACCGCGTTCAGCTTGTCGAGCGGCCATACCGCACCGCCGCCGAAATTGGCCGTCTGCTCGACTTCCAGCAACGTCTGCGGCGGCGCATAACGGGAGCCGCGCTGACGGAACGCCGCCTGCAGCGTTGCGACATCGAACTGGCCGCGCGGACCATCGAGGCCGGTGATCTGCGCGCCGGTCAGCGCACCGGCGCCGCCGCCCTCGCTGGTCAGGATATGCGACGTGCGATGCGCCAGAATCTCGTCGCCCGGCCGGCAATGGGTCAGGATCGCGATCTGGTTGCACATCGTGCCGCTGGGCAGGAACACTGCGGCTTCCTTGCCCAGAAACGCCGCCATGCGGTCGCAAAGCGCATGCACCGTGGGATCGTCCCCGTGCTGCTCGTCGCCGACCTCGGCCGCCATCATCGCCTGTTTCATCGCCATGCTGGGACGGGTCTGGGTGTCCGAATACAGATTCACCCGGACCGGCGGCAGGCCGGCTTCTGGACGCGGCGGCGCATACATGACTTCTCTCCTTCGACGTGATCGCAGAGAAGCAAAACCACGCGGCCCTGACCAGCATCCCGACCGGTTCTGCAGGACTGGGATCAGCGCCAGGACAGCAGCGCGCGCTCCAGCCGCCCGATCGCCCAGGCGACGGCAAGGCCAAGCACCGACAGCACGACGATGCCGGCCAACAGGGCATTGGTGTCGTACAGGTTGCCTGCGGCCAGCACGAAGGCGCCGATGCCCCGTTCGGCACCGATCATCTCGGCCGCCACCAGCAGGATGATCGCGATCGCCGCCGTGACGCGAAAGCCGTTCAGGATGCCAGGCAGCGCGCCCGGCAGCACAATCCCGCGCACGATGGCGGCGCGCGACAGGCCGAAGCTCTGGCCCATGCGGATCAGGTTGCGCGGCACACCGTCCACAGCGCCCACCGCCGCGATCACGGTGGGAAAGAATACGCCCAACGCCACCGTGGCGATCTTTGAGCCTTCGCCGATGCCGAACCAGATGATGAACAGCGGCACCAGCGCGATCTTCGGGATCGGGAACAGTGCCGACACCACAGCGAGGCTGGGCGAGCGGGCCAGCGTGAACAGGCCTGCGGCGAAGCCGACGATCAGGCCGGCAACGGTGCCCGCCGCCCAGCCGACGACCAGACGCCCCAGCGAGGCGCTCAGCTGCACCCACAACTGTCCCGATACGGTCAGGTGATACAGCGCTCCGGCAACCGCTACCGGTGCCGGCAGGAACAGCCTTGACACCAGGCCGGCCGAGCACGCCGCCTGCCAGACCAGCACCAGAGCGACCAGGGTGAGCGCACCCGTCAGCGGCCGCGCGACCGGCGCGAAACCGCCGGCGCGGAACGCCACCTCGCCATCAATGCGGCGCATCGTCGATCTCCCTTGCCGCCGCCGCGGCATCCTCGCGGATCAGCGACCAAAGCTGCGCCTCGACCTCGGCAAGCATCGTCTCGGCCATATCGCGCCCGACGATCGGGCGGTCGATGCGCAGAACGGTGCGCACCCGCCCAGGCCGGCGCGACAGCACGGCGATGCGCTGGCCCAGCCGCACCGCTTCCCGCAGGTTGTGGGTGACATAGACGGTGGTGGTGCCGGCGCGCGCGATAAGCGAGGCAAATTCGTCCTGCAGCAATTCGCGCGTCTGCGCATCCAGCGCCGACAGCGGCTCGTCCATCAGCAGGCAGGCGGGGCGCACCGCCAGCGCACGGGCGATGCCGACGCGCTGGCGCATCCCGCCCGACAGCTGCCTTGGCCAGACATCGGCGAACGCCGTCAACCCAGTCAGGGCCAGCACATCGGCGACCCGCTCGGCTCGCTCGGCACGCGACAGCCTCGACCCTTCGAGAACGAGCGAGACGTTTCCTGCGACATTGCGCCAGGGCAGCAAGGCAAAATCCTGGAACACGTAGGTCAGCGGATTGAGGCAGTCATCGGCGATGCTGCCGGCGCACCGCACGCTGCCGCGCGTCGGCGCCAGCAGGCCCCCCATGATCGACAGCAGGGTCGACTTGCCGCAGCCTGACGGCCCGATCAGCACAAGCACCTCGCCCGGCTCGGCCACCAGGTCGATATCCTGCAGGACCGTCAGCTTGCGATAAGCGTGGTGCACCCCCTGCACCTCCAGTCGCAGCCCATCGGTCATCGCGCCGGCAGGAAGTCGGTGTTGATGATCGCGGCGGCGTCGAGATCACCCTTCACCAGCCCCTGCTTGCGGAACCAGGCGAGTTGCGCGGTCACGTCTTTCACGTCCAGGGCACCGCCCGCATCGTAATAACCGACGCCGTCGATGATCTTGCGGCGCGCGTCGGGATCAGCCGTAAAGACGTATTTGGTGATCAGGGGAATCGCCGCGTCGGTCGCGGCGTCATGGATCGGCTTGCCGGACGGATCGAGCCGCAGGAACGCTGCGCGGTAGTCTGCGACGCCGCGCTGATAGCCGCGCGCGAAACGGTGCAGCGCGTCGGCGTGGTGCGCGATCATGTCCGCCGTGGTGAAGACCGCAGTGATCTGGTACGGAACGATATCGCCGACCCAGCCGATGATGTGCGTCTTGCCGGTCGCCGCCGCCGGCCGCGCCATAGAGGCGATCGCGATGGTCGCATCGACCTGCCCGCTCTGCACCGCGGCAAGCATGTTCGCGACGGTCTGCACGACCCGCAGATGCACGCTCGAAAGGTCGAAGCCTGCAGCGTCGGCGATTCGGCCAATCATGTAGTGAAAGGACGAACCGTACTGGGTGATCGCGAAGCTGTGCCCAGCGAGCTTGGCGACCGAGGTCAGGCCGGCCTTGTAGGCGGCATCCGACACCAGAATCGCGGAGCCGTCGTAGCCGTGTTTCTCATGCAGCGCGCCACCGATCACCTTCAGCGCACCCGCCTGCGCCAGGTTGAAGAACCCGCCGGTCAGCGCCGTCACGCCCACGTCGATGTCGCCGGCCACCGCCGCCGCCGCAATCGGCTGGGCGGCCTGGAAGAAGCGGAATGTCACGTCCACTCCCTCGGCCGCGAAATAGCCCCGCCCTTGCGCGATGTAGAACGGTGCCGGGGAAAGCGTGTGAAGGAGCCCGAGGCGAACGGGCTCGGCGGCGCCAGCGGGGACAATGGCGGCGGGGACAATGCGGGCGGCGGTGGCGCCGGCCAGAAACGCCAGTGCACCGCGGCGGCCCAATGTGATCTTGATGATGGTCGCCTCCCCCGATCGTCCGTCGTCTAGCGCATCTGCGACTCTCGGGATGCTTGGCGCAAAGCGCGGGGCGTCACAAGTGGCCTAAACGGCGACCTGCATTTCGCCCAGATAGGCCTCGCGGATCATCGGGTTGGCCGCAACTCCGTCGCCGTGCCGGACAGCACCACCTGGCCGGTCTGCAGCACATAGGCGCGGTGCGCGATCGACAGCGCCATGTTGGCGTTCTGCTCCACCATGAAGATCGTCGTGCCCTGCTTGTTGATCGCCTGGATGATGTCGAACACCTGCTCGACATACAGCGGCGACAGGCCCATCGACGGCTCGTCCATGCAGATCAGCTTCGGCCGCGCCATCAGCGCGCGCCCCATCGCCACCATCTGCTGCTCGCCGCCCGACAGCGTACCGGCGATCTGGCTGCGCCGCTCCTTCACGCGCGGGAACAGCCCATAGACGCGCTCCAGGTCCTCGTCGAACTCGGGGCCGTGCTTGCGCAGTGTAGGCGCCCATTTCCAGGTTCTCGAACACCGTCATGCGCGGGAACAGGCGGCGCGCCTCCAGCACCGGGGCGATGCCGCGCCGCACCCGTCTCGGCGGTCGGCAGCTTCTCGATCGGCTGGCCTTCGAACAGACACCGTGCCGCGGGTCGGCCGCACGACGCCCATGATGGTCTTCATCGTGGTCGACTTGCCGCAGGCGTTGCCGCCCAGCAGCGAAACGATCTCGCCCTGGCCGATCGCGTAGTTGACTTTCTTCAGGACGTGCAGATCGCCGTAATAGGTATCGACGTCCTTGAATTCGAGCATGCGCGCCTCAGACCGCATCGACGGTCGCCCCCATGCCGGCGTTCGCCGCCTGCGCGTTGCGGCCGAGATAGGCGCGCAGCACCTCCTCGTCCTGGCGCACCTCGTCTGGCGTGCCCTCGGCGATGACGTCGCCATGGTCGAGCACATAGACCGTGTCGGCCAGCGTGGTGACGACATCGAGCTTGTGCTCGATCAGCAGCACGGTCAGGCCCAGCTCGTTCAGGCTCTTGATCTGCTCGGCGAGTTCCAGCGTCTCCGCCGGGTTCATGCCGGCGGTCGGCTCGTCCAGCAGCAGGATGCGCGGGCGGGACGCCAGCGCGCGGGCGATCTCGACACGGCGGCGGTTGGCATAGGACAGCGCGCTGCACCATCTGCTCGACACGCGGTGTCAGGCGGTTGCCGAAGATCGCGAAGATCTCCATCGCCCATTCGCGCGCACTGACTTCTCCTCGGCCCGCGTGCCGGGCGGGCGCAGGACGGCACGGATCGGGCCGGTGTTCAGCCGCGCATGCTGGCCGATCAGGACGTTGTCCATCACCGTCAGGTTGGGGAACAGCCGGATGTTCTGGAACGTGCGCGCGACGCCCTTTTCGAGGATCTCGTGCGGCGGCAGGCCCATGATCTCCTCGCCATGGAAGCGGATCGAACCCGACCTCGGCCTCCACCAGGCCGGTGATGACGTTGAACAGCGTGGACTTGCCGGAGCCGTTCGGCCCGATCACCGCAACCACGCCGCCGGCCGGCACCACTGATATCGACCGTTGTTCAGCGGCGATCAGGCCGCCGAAGCGCACCGTCACGCCGCTTGATCTCCAGCGCGACTGCACCGGTGCTGGCGCATCGCCGCCCAGCCCGTCCAGCTTCAGGTCCGCGAAGCCGCCACGCCGGACTTCCGCATGCTGCTGGTCGAAGGTCAGCGCCGCCTGCTTCGCGTACCGCCGGGATCAGACCCTCGCGCCGGAACAGCATCATGACGCACCAGGATGATGCCGAAGATCAGCTCGATCGACTGCACGAGGTCGATCTGCTGCAGCCAGGCGCTGTCGACCAGCGCGCCCCAGCGCGTGCAGTCCAACTCGGTCAGGTCCTCCAGCCACCAGGACTGCAGCAACTGCAGAATGAACAGCGCCCAGCACCACGCCCCAGACGCTGCCGATGCCGCCGAACACGACCATCACCAGGATCATCACCGAGACCGGGAAGCCGAACATCTCCGGTGTCGCGGTCTGCAGCTTGGCGACGTAGAACACGCCGGTCATGCCGGCGAACGCCGGCGCCGATGGCGAAGGCCAGCAGCTTGAACTTGGCCCGGTCGACGCCCATCGCGCCGGCGGCGATCTCGTCCTCGCGGATCGCCATCCAGGCGCGGCCGATGCGCGAATCCCGCAACCGGATGCAGATGAAGATCAGCATCGCCACCAGCACGATGGCGACGTAGTAATACGGCGTCGCGTTGACGCCGAAATTCCAGCCGAACAGACTGCGGCGCCGCGACGCCGTTCAGGCCGGCGGCGCCGTTGGTCAGGCCGTCCCAGTTGCGCGCCACGATCGGCACGATCTCGCCGAAGCCCAGCGTCACGATGGCCAGGTAGTCGCCGCGCAGCCGCAGCGTGGGCGCGCCGAACAGCACGCCGAAGAACGCCGCGATCAGCCGCCGACAGCGGCAGCGCCAGCCAGAACGACAGGGTGAAATGCACCACGTCTCCGGTGCCGGAATCGGCCGGCATCCGGGCCACCAGGCCCAGCATCTGGAACGGCTCCCAGAACGAGCTCCAGGGCGGCTGCAGCTGGTAAGGCGGTCAGCATGCCGTAGGTATAGGCGCCGATGGCGAAGAACGCGGCGTAGCCAAGGTCGAGCAGGCCGGCGAAGCCGACGACGATGTTCAGGCCCGAGCGCCAGCGTCGCATAGGCGGCCGCGTTCGGCCATGCGTCGACGTCGGCGTCGTTGCTGTCGATAAGAGCGGGAAACGTCAGGCACGCGAACGGCGACGATCAGCAACCAGGATCCGACTGCGGCCGTCGCGGCCTCGGGGATCCGCGCGATCGGTCGCATCAGGCACGGGACGGTGGCGGCAGTCGTGCGCCGTTGGTCATGCGCTGTCCCCGTCTCAGGACTTGTTGGGCGCGACGCCGGCCGAACAGGCCGGCGGGCTTGAACACCAGCACCAGCACCAGGATCGAGAAGATGATCACGTCGGTCCAGTCGGTGGCGATGAACTGGCCGCTCATCGCCTCGATCAGGCCGATCAGCACGCCGCCGACCATCGCGCCCGGCACGTTGCCGATGCCGCCCAGCACCGCGGCGGTGAAGGCGCGCAGCCCGGCGGTGAAGCCGATGATGAAGCTGGTGAAGTTGTAGTAGAGGCCGAAGATCATCCCACCGGCGCCGGCCAGCGCCGAGCCCAGGAAGAAGGCCATCATGATGACCTGGTCGACCTCGACGCCCATCATGCGCGCCGCCTCGGGGTCCTGCGCGGTCGCGCGCATCGCCTTGCCGAGCTTGGATCTGCTGCACGAAGTAGATACAGCCCCAGCATCAGCAGCAGCGAGACGACCCAGATCAGCACGTCGCGCAGATCCAGCACCGCGCCGCCGATGTGGCAGCGGATCATCGCGGCAGTCGGATTCGGGAAGTTCTTCGAATCCGCGCCCGACGAGTCAGCAGCACGAGGTTGAACAGGATGTAGGACACGCCGATCGTGGTGATCATCGCCGCCGGCCCCTTGACGTTGCGCAAGGGGCGCAGCGAAAGCCGCTCGATCGACCACGCCGAGCGGCCGCAGGCGAGCATCGTGACGGCGAACGCCACCAGCAGCACGCCGACAAGCGGCAGGCCGGTCAGGATCATGTCCTGACCGGACAGCCCGAACAGTCTGCAGCACCCACATGGCGACGAAGCTGCCGACCATGAAGACGTTGAAGTGCGAGAAGTTGATCAGCTCCAGGATGCCGTAGACGAGCGTGAACCCAAGCGCCAGCAACGCATACATGGCGCCCAGGCTCAGCCCGTTGATGGTCTGCTGCAAGAGCAGCATCGAAGTTGGTCATGGGTGTGATCTGCCCTGCACGTTGCGATCAGGACTGCGGCGCGACCGCCGATGATAGTGGTACTGCGTCGACATGTCGTCGAGCGGCTTGCGTTCTTGTCCTGCTGGATCTGGAACACGCTGACCGTGCGATCCGTCAGGTCGCCGTTCTCGTCGAACGAAACGGTGCCCTGGATGGTCGGCACCTTCGACGTCTGGATCGCGTCGCCTGCACCGCGTCCCGCGTCACCGGCTTGCCGCTGGCGGCGACGTCGCTTGATCGCGTCGATCGATCACCAGCGCCGCGTCATAGGCGGTGATCGAGTAGTCGTCCGGCGCCATGCCGAACTTGCCGGCTATAGAGCTGAGCGAACTGCGCCACCTTGGTGTCGTCGGTCAGATGCGGCGACGGCGATCGTCGCGTACCAGCCCTCGACCGCCGGGAAGCCGGCGGCGGTCAGCAGGTCCGGCGCCGTACATGCCGTCGCCGCCGGCCTTGATCACTTTCGGCATGATGTCATAGGCCTGCTTCGCCAGCTTGACGCCGGCCTGGCCGACACGCCGCCGTAATAGATCGCATCCGGGTTGAGCGACTTGATCTTGGTCAGCACCGCCGTGTAGTCGGCCGCCTTCGGGTCGAGCCGGTCGCGGCCGAGCACCTTGATGCCCTTCTTCTCGGCCTGCGCCTGGAACGCGTCCGCCAGGCCGACGCCATAGGCGCCGCTGTCATCCAGGATATAGACCGACTTCACGTGCAGCTTCTCGGCCATGAAGTTGGCCATGTTCGGGCCCTTGGAAGGCGTCGGTCGTCACGGTGCGGAAGTAGATCGGCTTGCCGGCGGGCCGGTACTGCGTCGGCGAATTTCGGGTTGGTGATGTCGGGGTTGGTCGAGGACGGCGTGATCGTCGCCAGGTCGCCCTGGCTGAGGATCGGCGCCATCGCCTTGCCGGCGCCGCTCATCTCCGGGCCGATCGCCGCAACCACGTTCGGGTCGGAGACCATCTTGCGCGCGTTGGTCGCAGCCTGCGCCGGATCGTACTGGCCGGCCGTCGCGGTGCCGTCGTCCAGCTTGAGGACCTTCAGCGTGTAGCCGGGGATGGCGTTGGACGAATTTGCCTGGTCGATCGCGAGCAGGGCACCGTTCATGATGCGGATGGCGCCTTCGGAATCGGCACCGGTCAGCGAAAGATCAAGCCCTACGGTCAAATCCTTGTCGGCGGCGTAGGCCGGCCGAAGGCTGGTGCCCCCGATCGCGGCAAGCATGGCGGCGCTCAGCGTGGCGCTGGCGAGAATCTGGGCAGCAGCCCGACGGGTCATCATCAGCAAAGTCTCCCTGGTCCGTGGTTTGGACAGTGTTGTGGGCGGCTTCACAAGCAAGCCGCAGGCCATTCAGTCACGACTGCTCGATTTGGCAAGGGGGTATTCGCTGCCGTTCCGCTTCTGGGCGAACCGGCGCGGCCGGGTTAACCTGCTGCGATGACCGATGCAACCGGCCGCGTCGCCCTGGTAACCGGCTCCACGTCCGGCATCGGCGCGGCAATCGCGCAGCGCCTGGCGGCCGATGGCTTCACCGTGGTGCTGCACTCGCGGGCATCGGTCGAGGCTGGACGCGCGATGGCCGCTGCCCTGCCCGACGCCACCTATGTGCAGGCCGACCTCGCCGTCGACGCCGAGCGCACGCGGCTGATCGCGGAAGCGGTGGCGCATCGCGGGCGGCTCGATGTGCTGGTGAACAATGCCGGAATTAGCTGGCGGATCCCCCACTCAGACCTCGCGGCCGCCACGCCCGAGGTTTGGGAGCAGATGATGAACGTCAACGTCATCGCCCCCTGGCGGCTGATCACCGCGGCCGAACCGGCGCTGCGCGCCGCCGCCGAACCCGGCCGCCCGGCCCAGGTGTTGAACATCTCCTCCCATGCCGGGGTCCGTCCGAAGGGTGGCGCCATCCCCTATTCGGCCAGCAAGGCGGCGCTGAACCATATGACCCGATTGCTGGCCATTGCCCTCGCCCCGGCGATCCGCGTGAACGCCATCGCACCCGGCCTCGTCGACACCCCGATGACGGCGGGGTGGGAGGCGGCGCAGACCCTCTGGCGGGAACACGCCCCGATGGGCCGACCGGCCCGGCCCGATGACATCGCCGCCGTGGCCGCCATGCTGATCGCCGCCGACTATGTCACCGGCGAGGTCGTGCTGGCCGATGGCGGGCTGAACCTGACCTGACGGCAGCCCCACTGGCGTCAGGCTCGGACGCTCCGCCGAGACCCCGGGCCGCGGGGCCCTGCCAGCCTGCACTCTGGACAGCCACCCCGCACCGCTGCATAGGAACCGCCCCGCGTCACCCGAACGGTGCCGCCGCCCACTGGGAAGCCCTGCCAGCCCGCCATGATGTATTTCGGCCGCCTGAAGACCGCGCTCATCCTCGGCGCCTGCCTTCTGGGAGCGGTCCTGTGCATCCCCAACATGTTCCCCGCCCCCGCCGCCTGGATCCCCTGGCGCACTGTCCATCTCGGCCTCGACCTGCAGGGCGGTAGCTATCTGCTGATGGAAGTCGACATGGGGGCGGTCATCCGGGAGCGGCTGGACGGGCTGACGGATACCGTCCGTCAGGCGCTGCGGCCGGGCAACATCTTCTATCAGACGCTGCAGGCGCAGCCCGACCAGAACCGCGTGCTGGTCAAGCTGCGCGATCCGTCGCGCACCGCCGAGGCCGTTGCCGCGCTCCAGCCGCTCGTCACCTCCGACAACGGCGCGCCATCCGACCTCGAGCTCGCCAGCACGCCCGACGGTCAGATTACCCTCACGCTGTCTCCGGTCGCGCTGCATGACCGCGCCGAGGCCGCAGTCCGGCAGTCGATCGAGATTGTGCGCCGCCGAATCGACGAAACCGGCGTGGTGGACCCGCAGATCACGCGGGAAGGCGACGACCGCATCGTCGTGCAGCTGCCTGGCGTGGGCGATCCGGACCGCATCAAGGAGCTGATCGGGCGCACCGCCCACATGACCTTCCAGCTGGTCGACGACACCGCCAACCCGGCCGCGCCGCCGCCGCCCGGCATCGTGTTCCTGCCGATGGAGAACAATCCGACGCAGAAGATCGGCGTGCGCCGTCGCGTCGACGTGGACGGCGCCGACCTGACCGATGCACGTGCCGCCAACGACCCGCAGAGCGGCGAATGGGTGGTCGACTTCACCTTCAACAGCGAGGGCGCGCGCCGCTTCGCCGATGTCACGCGCGCCAACGTCAACCGCCGCTTCGCCATCGTGCTGGACGGCAAGGTGATCAGCGCACCGGTGATCCGCGAGCCGATCACCGGCGGGCGCGGTCAGATCAGCGGGCAGTTCACCGCCGCCTCGGCCACCGACCTGGCACTCCTGTTGCGTGCCGGTGCGCTGCCCGCACCGCTGACAGTGATCGAGCAGCGCAGCGTAGGCCCCGAGTTGGGGGCTGATTCGATCCGTGCCGGGGCGCTGTCGCTGATCGTCGGCTTCATCCTCGTCGTCGTGTTCATGGGCGTGTTCTATGGCTTGTTCGGCTGGTTCGCGAACATTGCCCTGGTGGTCAACCTGATCCTGATGCTGGCGGTGCTGTCCACGCTGGAAGCCACCATGACGCTGCCCGGCATGGCCGGGATCCTGCTCACGCTCGGGATGGCGGTGGATGCCAACATCCTGATCAATGAACGCATCCGCGAGGAGGCGCGCGCCGGGCGCCCGCCGCTCGCGGCCCTTGAAGCTGGTTTCAAGCGCGCCTACTCGACGATCTTCGACAGCAACGCGACCGCGTTCCTGGCGCATGTCATGCTGTTCGTGTTCGGCTCGGGTCCGGTACGCGGCTTTGCGGTCACCATCACCGTGGGCATCGCGACCTCGCTGTTCACCGCCTGGATGCTGACGCGCCTGATGGTGTCGCGCTGGTATGTCGCCAACCGGCCACAGGCCCTTCCGGTGTGATTGGCATGTTCCTGCGTCCCCGCTTCCGTCTGGTTCCCGACGGTACGCGCATCCACTTCATGCGCGGCCGCTTTGCCGGGCTGATCGTCTCGGCGGTGCTGTCGACCGCGTCCGTCGTGCTGTTCTTCCACCCCGGCCTCAACCTCGGCATCGACTTCTCGGGCGGCATCGTGATGGAGGTCCGCACCCCGGGCCCTGCCGATTTCTCGCAGATCCGCGCCGCCCTCGCCGCCGAGCATGCCGGCGAGCAGGGCGTCCAGCGTTTCGGCGGTCCCAATGAGGTGCTGATCCGCCTGGGCAGCCAGCCGACGGCGGCGGAAACGCAGACCGCGCTGAACCGGGTGCGTGCCGCACTCGACAAGGCGGTGCCCGGCGCCACGGTGCTCCGCACCGATGCGGTCGGCGCCTCGGTCTCCGCCGAGCTGTTTCGCAACGGCCTGCTCGCCCTCGGCATCAGTCTCCTGATGATCCTCGTCTATATCTGGTTTCGCTTCGAGTGGGAGTTCGCGGTCGGCGCCGTGGTGACGCTGGTGCTGGACCTGACCAAGGCCGTCGGCTTCCTGGCGCTGACCCGCATCCAGTTCGACTTGGTGATGGTGGCCGCGCTTCTGACCGTGCTCGGCTACTCCACCAACGACAAGGTCGTGGTGTACGACCGCGTGCGCGAGAATCTGCGCAAATACAAATCACTCCCGCTGCGCGATCTGATCGACCTTTCGATCAACGAGACGTTGAACCGCACCCTTGGCACCTCGATGACGGTCTTCCTCGCCAGCCTGCCGCTCGCTTTGTTCGGCGGCGAGTCGATTTCAGGCTTCGCCTGGGTGATGCTGTTCGGCATCGTGGTCGGCACGTCGTCCTCGATCTTCATCGCTGCCCCGATCCTGCTCCTGCTGGGGGAGAACCGGCTGCGCCGCGACAGCGCCCCCGTCGCCAAACCCGCAGTCCGGACGGATGCGCGGCCGAACGCCAGGGTGGCGGCGCCGAAGGCAACCCCGGCGAAACCCGGAGCCGGCAAGCCGGCCGCATCGCCCAAGACCGCGCCTGCCGCCAAGACAGGCCCCGCGAAACCGGCGGCCCGCCGCTGACCAGGTCCCGTTGATCCGGCGGCGTGCCCTGCTGGCGGCAGTAAGCCTGCCGCTGCTCGGGGCGCGCGGCACGGCTGCGGCGCCAGGTACGCCTCTGTATTTCCTGGTCGGCGCCGCGCCCGGCTCAACCGAGGACTATGCTGCCCGCGCCTTTGCCCCCTTCCTGGCGCGCTACTTGCCGGGCACCGACATCACGATGACCAACCTGCCGGGAGAGGATGGGCTGGCGGCCTGCCAGGCGATGCTGAGAGCGCCACCCGACGGCACCGCGCTGCTCTGGGCGGCCACGCCTGCCCTGACGGCGGCCTGCCTCGCCGCGGATCAGGCGGCGCTGCTCGACAGCATCGGCTTCCTCGCAGCATTGCGCACCGAGCCGATCGTGTTCGTCGCCACTGCCCGCAGCAAGCTGGTCACCTGCGCCGACCTGCTGCACAACGCCGATCTGCGCGGGCCGGCCAAGCCCCTGGCCACTCCCCCCGCCGGCAGCCCGGGCCATCTTGCGGCGCTGCGCCTGCAGGAGCTCAGCCGCACGCCGCTCGCAATCATCACCTTCCCCTCGTCCGTCGCGGCCCGCGCGGCGGCGCGCGGCGGCACCGCATGCGCGGCGGCACTGGTGCTGTCCGACGTGATCGACGAGCTGCGCGCCGGGCTGCTGATCGGTCTCGGGCTCACTGCACCCACGATGGTCGCCGGCCTGCCGACGATTCCGCCGGTGGCCTATGCCGGGGTCGAACTGTCGATGACGGTGCGCCGCGGCGTGGCGGCGCGGCCGGATCTGCCCCAGCCGATTCGGCAGCACCTGATGGACGCGCTGCACGGCATCGCTGTCGATCCCGAGTTCGTGGCCGACGGCCACGACAACGGCTTCCAGGTCGCCTGGATCGGCGCCAGCGCCTGGGCAGCCGCGACGAGGTCCGAGTGGGATGCCCTCGCCCCGCTCTGGCCACACGATCCGCAGCGCACGCTGGCGGCCGCCCAACCCGACTGAATGGCGGCCCCTTCCCACCGAAGGGCCGGTGTCACGCGTCGGTCTGCAGCGCGCGGATCGCCATGCCGGCAAGGCAGCTGGATGCGGCCGGCAGGATCTCATCATTGAAGTCGTAGCCGGCATTGTGCAGCGCGTTCTCCGGCGTCGCGGGACCGTTGCCGATCCAGACGAAGGCGCCGGGACGCTCGTGCAGATACCAGCCGAAATCCTCGCCGGCCATGCTCGGCGGCAGGTCGCGGCGCACCGCAAGCCCGACGGCGGCGGCGCCAGCGGCGGCGATCTCGGCCTCGGCCGGCGTGTTCGCGGTCACTGAAACGCCGTGCCGGATGTCCACCTCAACAGTCATGCCAAAGGTCTGCCCGATCCCGGCGGCGATCCGCCGGATGCCTTCCTCAACCGTGTCACGCACCGCGTCGCGGTGCGAGCGCATGGTGCCACGCATCACCGCACGATCGGGGATCTGGTTGGCAGCAGTACCCGCCTCCATCGTGCAAATCGACACCACAGCAGTATCCAGCGGATCAACATTGCGGGAGACCAGGGATTGCAGCGCCACCAGCAGATGGGCCGAGGCGAGCATCGGATCGCGGGTCAGATGCGGCAGCGCGGCGTGGCCGGAATGCCCCTCGACCACGATCTCGATGCGCGCGCCGGCCGCCATCACCGGGCCGTCATGCACCGCGACGGTGCCGGCATCCAGTCCTGGCCAGTTGTGGTATCCGAAGATCCGTTCCATCGGAAACCGCGCGAACAGTCCGTCGGCGATCATCGCTTTGGCGCCGCCCGAGCCTTCCTCCGCCGGCTGGAACACAAGATGGACCGTGCCGCTCCAGTCCGGATCGCGCGCCAGCAGCGCCGCTGCGCCGAGCAGCGAGGCGGTATGCCCGTCATGCCCGCAGGCGTGCATCACGCCGGGACGGGTCGAGGCATGCGCCAGGCCGGTCGCCTCGGTGATCGGCAGCGCATCCATGTCGGCACGCAGACCGACACTGCGGTTGGAGGCGCCGCGGCTGATCGTCGCGACCACGCCGTGGCCGCCGATGTCGGCTTCGAACGGCACCCCGAGTTCGGTCAGCTTCGCCTGCACAAAGGCGGCGGTTTGGGCTTCCTGAAGCGACAGTTCGGGGTGAGCGTGAAGGTGCCGGCGCCAGGCGGTCAGCGTCGCAGCGAGGGCAGAATTGACGGCATCGCGATGGATCGTCACGTCGTCTCCTCGGCCACGCGGACAAGCTGCTTGCCGAAATTGCGGCCGCCAAGGATGCCGTTCAAGGCATCGGGCGCGTTTTCCAGCCCGTCAACCACATCCTCGCGGAATTTCAGGCTGCCGTCGGCGACCCACGGTGCCGCCAGCGCGCGCCATTCGGCGAACCGTTCGGGCTTATCGCTGACGATCATGCCCTGGATCAGCACGCGCTTGCCGACCACGAAACCGAGGTTTGGTCCCGGCGGGAACTCGTCCTCGTTGTACTGCGAAACCATGCCGCACATCACCACGCGCGCAAACGGATTGAGCAGATTGAACGCCGCCTTCTGGATGTCGCCGCCGACATTCTCGAAATAGACGTCGATGCCATGCGGGCAGGCTTCCGCCAGTTCGCCCGGCAGGTCCATCGTGCGGTGATCGATGCAGTCGTCGAAGCCCAGGAAATCCTGCACGAAAAGGCACTTGTCCGGACCGCCGGCGATGCCGACCACGCGCGCCCCGGCCCGCTTGGCAAGCTGACCGGCGACCGACCCCACCGCGCCAGAGGCGGCCGAGATCACCACCGTCTCGCCCGCCTTCGGTTTGCCGATATCCGTCATGCCGGAATAAGCGGTGGTCCCCGGCATCCCCAGCACGCCGAGATAGGTGCTCAATGGCGCGCCGCCCTTCGGCACCTTGACCAAGCTCTCCGCCTTGCTGATCGCGTGGGTCTGCCAGCCGCGCGAGCCGACCACGAGGTCGCCGGGCGCGAATTCCGGCACCGTCGAGGCGATCACCTCTCCGGCGCTCTCGCCGGTCATCATCTCGCCGACCTGCACAGGTGGCGCGTAGGATTTCCGGTCGCTCAGCCGGCCGCGCATGTAGGGATCGATCGAGAGCCAGATGGTGCGCGTCAGCACCTCGCCCGGGCCGGGTGGGGGTATCACCGCCTCGTCGATTTCGAAGTCGGACCGCTGCGGCTCGCCGCGTGGACGTTGCTTCAGCAGGACGGTTCGGCGCAGGCCGAAGGAATGCGTCATGGCGCGATCCACTCAGGGTTCAGTGACGTGCGGTTGGCTCAGGCGGCCTCGGAGCGGAGCACGATCCGCCCGTTGACCTTGCCGTCCCGCAAACGCATCAGCGCATCATAGGCCTGGGATTGCGGCACGGTGGCGACGGGCAGCGCCGGCACATCGCCGGCCTGGGCCAGCTTCACCAACGCGCGCAGTTCCTTGGGACTGCCGACATAGCTGCCCTGGACGGTCAACGCGCGGATCGGCATCAGCGGCAGCGGCAGGGTCAGTTCGCCGCCGAACAGGCCGACCTGGATCAGCTTGCCGCCCTTGCGCAATGCGTCGAAGGCGAAGCGTGCCGTCGCCGTGCCGTTCACCAGGTCGATCACCGCCAACACCGGCCCGCCGGCCGCCTCGATGATACGCTGCGCCACCCCGTCGCCCGCACCATCCACCGCCTGGGTCGCCCCGGCATTCAGCGCGGCATCGCGCTTCTCGGCACTGACATCGACGCTGATGATGTTGCGGTGCTTCATCGCCTTCAGGATGGCGATGGCGTTCATGCCGAGGCCGCCCGCGCCGACCAGCACGATCGGCTCGTCGGCCGAGATCGGCATCACCTTGTTGATCGCCGAATAGACGGTGATGCCCGAGCACGCATAGGTCGCCGCCACCGCCGGATCGAGGCTGCCAGGATCGACGAGGTGGCGCGGATGCGGTGCCACAACGTGCGTTCCGTAACCGCCGTTCTGATAGACGCCCAGGCTGCGCCCCTTCAGGCACATGTTGTCGTCCTCGTTGCGGCACATCTCGCATTCGCCGCAGCCGACCCATGGATAGACGATGCGCAGGTCGCCCACTTTGACGCCCGTCGCATCGGGTCCGAGCTTGGCGACGCGGCCGACGATCTCGTGGCCCATCGCCAGCGGCAGCACCACGCCACGATCCGCGAGGTTCATGAACTTGCCGCCGCCCAGGTCGTAATGGCCTTCCCAGATGTGGATGTCGGAATGGCAGACGCCGCAATGGGTGACTTCCACCAGCACTTCCGTTCCCTTCGGCTCGGGGGTCGGCAGTTCCAACTCCTTCAGCGGTGCCCCGTTCTCTACCACGGCCCATGCGCGCATGGCGTTCTCCTGCTGGTTGGAAATCCTGAAGCCGGAATGGACACCCCGCCCGGGGGTGGGGTCAAGCGGGGCGAAGAACTTCGGGGTTCATCACGCGGATTGGCTTGCCGTCCAGGAAAGCCAACGCGTTCTCGACGCTCTCCGGGTAGAACTGCGACCAGACCTCCCGCACGCCGTAGCCCAGATGCGGCGTCAACACGGTGTTGGGCGCGGTGCGCAGCGGATGCGCGGCCGGCAGCGGCTCGCGGTCGAACACGTCAAGCCCGGCCACGATACGCCTGGCGTGCAGCGCCTCCAGCAATGCCGCCTCGTCCACCAGCGGCCCGCGGGAGGTGTTGATCAGCGCCGCGCCCGGTTTCAGCCGCGCCAGTTCGGCCTTGCCCAACAGGCCCCGCGTACGGTCCGACAGCACAAGGTGCAGGCTGATCGCATCGGCACGGTCCAGCAGCGCCTCCTTCGGGACATGGGTCGCACCCTCGGCCGCCGCCTTCTCGGCCGTCAGGTTCTGGCTCCAGGCCAGCACCTCCATCCCCAGTGCCTGCCCATAGCGCGCCATCATTGCCCCGATCCGACCTAACCCGAGCAGCCCAAGGGTCTTGCCGCGCAGCACGCGGCCCTCCGGCACGCCGTCCTGGAAGCGCCCGGCACGTATCCCGGCATCGCCGGTCGGGATGAAGCGCATCGCGGCGATCAGCAGGCCGAGCGCGATCTCTGCCGTCGCTGCGCTGCCGGGGCCGCTCCTGGTATTGCAGACGACGACGCCGCGCGCCGTGCAGGCCGCCATGTCCACAGTCGCGGTGCGTCCGCTGGTGGTGCCGAGCAGCTTCAACTTCGGCAGGCGCGCCACCAGCGACGCCGGAAACGGCGTGCGCTCGCGCATCGACAGCACGATGTCGAAGTCCGCCAACGCCGCCGCCGCGTGATCCTCGCTGTCGAAGGCCTGCGCAAAGAAGGTAACCGGCGCCCGCGTCTGGAGCGCTGCCCAGTCCGCGCTGCTCCGCGCAACACCCTGCCAATCGTCCAGCACCGCCACTTTCGTCATCTGCATCCTCCCTCGGGCGCGACGAGGGTGGAGCGCGCGTCGCGGCGGCGCAAGCTAGCGATCCCGCGGGTCGAGCGCGTCGCGCAGCCCGTCGCCGAGCAGGTTGAAGCTCAGCACGCACAGAAAGATCGCCACTCCCGGAAAGATCGCCAGCCACGGCGCCTGCGTCAGGAAGCGCTGCGCGTCGTTCAGCATCGACCCCCAGGACGGCGCCGGCGGCTCCTGGCCGAGGCCCAGAAATGACAGACTCGCCTCGGCGATGATCGCGTTGGCGATGGCGAGCGTCGCCTGCACCATGATCGGCGGCATGATGTTGGGCAGGATGTGGCGAACCGCAACGCGCCAGGCGGGGTTGCCCAGGGCACGCGCCGCCTCCACGTACTCAGTTGCGGCGGCTTCCATCGTCGCCGCGCGGGAGACGCGCACGAAGACCGGCGTTGTCGAAATGCCGATGGCGATCATCGCATTGGTCAGGTTGGGACCCAGGAAGGCGGCCAGGGTGATCGCCAGGATCAGGAACGGGCAGGCCAGCATGGCATCGACGAAGCGGCCGATCAGCGTGTCGACGATCCCGCCGACGAAGCCGGAGAGCAAGCCGACCGGGACACCGATCCCGGCCGCGATGGCAACCGAGATCAGGCCGGCCAACAGGCTCGCGCGCGCGCCGAAAACCACGCGGGCGAACACGTCGCGGCCATCCTCGTCGGTGCCCATCCAATGCAGTGCGCTCGGCGCCTTGCGGATGGCAGTCCAGCTCGTCGCATCGGGACTTGGCGCGATCAGCGGCGCGAGCTATGGCGGCGGCGATCACCAGCACGATCACGAGCAGCCCGAGCAACGCGGCGCGCCGCCGGCGGAACCGGCGCCACGCGACGGCCGCCGGGCTCTCGGGCATGCCTCCTCGAACGCCCATTATGTTCCCCGCAGCAGGAGCCACAGGAGGCACCATCCCGGCATCGGCGGGCACGCTCATGCGCGACGCAGCCGGGGGTTGAGCAGCACGGTCAGCAGATCGGCCAGAAGGTTCAGCATGACGAAGAAGAACGCCGTCACCAGCACGACGCCCTGCACCACCGGATAGTCGCGGTTGAACACGGCATCGACGATCAGTTTGCCGAAGCCGGGGATGCTGAACACCTGCTCGGTCAGCACCGCACCCGAGAGCAGCGTGCCAAGTTCCAACGCACCCAGCGTGACCACCGGCATCAGCGCGTTGCGCAGCGCATGTCGGATGATGACACCGATCTCGGTGACGCCCTTGGCGCGCGCGGTGCGGACGTAATCCTGCGACAGCGCGGTGAGCATGGCGCTTCGGGTGTGGCGCATCAGCACCGCGGCAATGGCATTGCCGAGCACGAAGGCCGGCATGATCGTGGTCGCCAGCGACTGCCGCCAGTCATCCGCGAGGCTCACGTAGCCGGACGGCGGCAGCCAGCCCAGATCCACCGAAACCAGCAGGATCAGCAGGATGCCCAGCCAGAAATTCGGCGTGGACAATCCGGCAAGGCCGATGAAATTGGCGGCATAGTCCCACCCGGTATTGCGCTTCACCGCGGCCACCACCCCGGCTGGCACGCCGATCAGCACGGCGATCAGGAACGCCATGCAGCCCAGCTGCAGCGTCACCGGCAGCTTCTGCAGGATCAGCCCCAGCACCGGCTCCCGGATCCGCCAGGAATAGCCGAGATTGCCGTGCAGCAGGTTGAACAGCCAATGGAAGTACTGCACCACCAGCGGCCGGTCGAGCCACAGCTCGGCGCGGATCTGAGCCAGCACGACCGGATCGCCATGCTCCTCGCCGGCCAGCACCAGTGCGGGATCGCCCGGCATCAGCTGTTGCAGCAGGAACACCAGAACGCTGACCAGCAGCAGCGTCGGAACGACCTGGAGGACCCGCCGGGCGAAAGGCCCCCGCATCAGGGCGCGAGCGACAATCCTTGCAGCCGTATCATGCCGTCCGGCACCGCGCGGAAGCCAGTCAGCTTCGCCGTCATGCCGACGATGTTCTCGGGCTGCCACAGATAGATGATCGGCAAGTCCTTGCGCTCCTCGGCGAACACCTTGGCATACAGGGCGGCCCGTGCCTGGACCGTGGAGGCGCTGCGGGCCTCGTCGAGCGCGGTATCCACGATCTTGTTGGAATAGTCGCCGTTGTTCTCGCCCCCGCCGGTGTGCAGGAAGGCATACAGGTTGCCGTCGGGGTCGGAGCGGCCGGACCATCCGATCAGATAGGTCTCGAAATCGCCACTGGCCTCGGCTGCCAGCGAGGCGGCGAATTCCATCGCGTTGATCTTCAGGTCGAACCCGGCCTCGCTCACCATCGACTGGATCACCTCGGCCGCCTGCATGACGTCGGGCGAGTTGGGCACGTTCATCGTCACCTTTACCGGCAGCGTGACACCGGCCTTTTTCAGCAATGCCCGCGCAGCCGCCACGTCGCGGGCCGGCACCGGGATCGGCGCATAATATGGTGAGTCGGAGGGGATGCCCTCCACCGTCGGCTTGTACAGACCGTTATAGACCACCTGCACCAGAGCTTGCCGGTCGATCGCCAGATCGAAGGCCTGGCGCACCAGCGCGTTCTGGCCGATCGGCGTCTTGGAGCGCGGACCATTCGCCAGGTTCACGGTGATGCCCTGGTACCCCAGCCCGTTCGAGGTGACGATCCGCAGCTTCGGATCTTTCTTCACCGCATCGACATCGGTCGGGATGATCTGTTCGACGAGATCGGTCGCGCCGGCTTCGAGATTGGCGAGCCGGACCGAGGTCTGCGTGATCGACTGATAGACGACCTTATCGAAGTGGATGCTGGCGGCGTCCCAGTAGCCCGGATAGCGATCGAGCGTGATGTGGTCGTTGGCGACCCGCTCGGCGAACTTGAACGGACCGCTGCACACCGGATGGGCACCGAAGTTCTTACCCTCCGCCTCCGCCGCCTTTTCCGAGACGATCATCCCGGCGCGGTCCGTCAGCTGCGCCAGGAACGGTGCTGACGGTGATTTCAGGACGACCCGAACGGTCAGCGGATTCACCACATCGACGTGATCCATCTGGCTGATCTCGCTGCGGCGGAAGCTGCCCGGCATCGTCAGATGCCGCTCGAGCGAGTATTTCACCGCCGCGGCGTCCATCGGCGTGCCGTCCTGGAACGTGACACCCTTGCGCAGGTGGATCACCAGCGTCTTGGGATCGGCCCACTCGTAGCCTGTCGCAAGCTGCGGCACGATCTGCAGCTTCTCATTGATGTCGAACAGCTTGTCGCACAAGCCCGCGAACACGATGCGCCCGACATAGCTGCGCGCCAGGGTGGGATCGAGGATGTCCGGGTCCTCGCGCAAGGCGATCCGCAGGGTCTGCGCCGCGGCAACGTGGGACAGGGCAACGACCACACAGGCGGTCATCAGCAGACGGCGCATATCGTTTCAATCCTGATCAATGGCGTTTCCAACTCGGCCTAATGCCTGCAAGCAGCGTGCCTAGGCGGGGGGCCGCCCCTCGCGCGCCACCGCGGCCTCGATCACCGCGCGGTCGAACACGCCGCACGGGCTGTCCGCGCCGGGCATCAGCCGTCGGAATACCGCGAACCGCTCCTGACTGACGCGCAGGAGGCGGCGCAATTCGGCAATCGGATCGGGATGGTCGTCGGCACGGATGTCAAGGTCGGGATACGGATCGTGCGTGGCGATCTTCAGGGCGGCCGACTGCTTTCCGCGCTTATCGCCGCCTGCCGCCTCACCGGCTTCCAGCGCGATGAGCAGGCGCTCGGCCAGGCTGCCCTCGGCGGCCTTGAAGGCGTCCAGCGTGCGCTCGATCACCGCCGCACCCGTCAGCATGTTCCCGGCCACCGAGATGTCGGTGCCACGCAGATGGCCGCACCAGTCGATGCACGCGCTGCCGGTGTGCTGGGCAATGCGTCCGGAGGCATCCAGCATGTGCAACTGCCGCGTCTGCCGTCCGGCATCCGCCGCAAGGAGCGCGGCCATCACGGCCTCGGGTGGTTCGCCGGCCCGCAGCATCGGCATTCCCTGGACCGCATACATCGGGTTCACCAGTGCCTGCGTCGCCAGCGCCCCGACGCGTCCCTCGACATGGATGCACAGCGCGCCGACGGCGAAGAAGCGTGTGGCAACGGCGGCACCGAAAGCGCCGGTCGCCGGATCGCGCGCCAGGATCGACCATGTCATGCGCCGCATCCTGATCGGTCGGCCGCTTTGCCACAAGCCATCAAACCGCTTCATATCCCTGCATGGTCACTTTATGTTCCTGTCCATGCCGGTCCCGCCGCCTCCTTCCCGCGACCTCGGTACTGCTCGGCGCCGGCCATGCGCATCTGGAAGTACTCCGCCGGTTCGCCGAACGCGCCGAGCCAGGCCTGCGCGTCACCCTGATCGCGCGGGAACCCCGCAGCCTCTACACCGGCATGCTGCCGGGCCTGATCCGCGGCGACTACGCTTTCGCCGAGGCGCATGTCGATCTCGCACCGCTCGCCGCCGCCGCTGGTGCGGCGCTCGTGTTGGCCGAGGCGACGGCGATCGACCCAGTGCGACGCGCCGTCCGCCTCGCTGGGCTGCGGGAGATCGGCTTCGACCTGCTGTCCATCGACATCGGCGGCGTGCCCGATATGCCGGCCGACGGTGGAACCCCTGTCAGGCCGATCGGTGGATTTCTGCATCGGCTGGACGCCATCGTTACCGCCCTCCCCGCCTCCGGGCGCATTGCCATCGTCGGCGCGGGCGCAGCCGGGACCGAGTTGGCGCTCGCGGTGAAGCGGCGCTTCGGCGTCAGCGTCACCCTGGTCAGTGCGACCATCGAGCCGCTGCCGGCCGCGCCGGCCCGCGCGCGCGCCGCCGCGCGGGCCGCGCTGACCGGTGCCGGCGTGGAACTGGCCTGCGGCGTGCGGGCAGTCGGTTTCGCGCTGGGGCGGCTGCGACTGTCGGATGGCAGCGCGCTCAACGCCGATGCGGCACTCTGGGCCACCGGCGCGGGCGGACCGGTGCTGCTACGTGCCAGCGGCCTCGCCTGTGACGCGAACGGGTGCGTGCTGGTCGATCGCACGCTCACCAGCGTCAGCCATCGCGGCATCTTTGCCGCAGGGGACTGCGCCGCCATCCGCGGCGCGGCGCGGCCCAAGGCTGGTGTCTGGGCGGTGCGGGCCGGCGCGCCGCTTGCCGACAATCTCCGCCGCGCGGCGCAGGGACGCCGGCCGCGCCGGTGGCACCCGCAGCGCACGGCGCTGGCGATCCTCGGCCTCGGCGACGGGACCGCCATTGCATGGCGCAACGGCCTCGCATTCTCGGGCACGACAGCATGGCGCTGGAAGGACCGCATCGACCGCCGTTGGATGGCGCGCTATGCCGCCATCACGACGATGCCTCCGCCCCATTGATGCCCCTGGACGACACGGTGAAGGCGCGCCAGTTTCGCCACGAAACCGCAGGACGACGCCCATGCGCCAGCACCGTATCGCCGCCATCCCCGCCGATGGCATCGGCCCCGAAGTAATCGACGCGGGGCTCGAGGTGCTGGAGGCGCTGGCGGCGCGCGATGGTGGCTTCACGCTGAAGGTGGACCGCTACGACTGGGGCTCCGACTACTACCGCAAGCATGGCCGCTACATGCCCGCAGACGGCCTGGCGTGGCTGCGCACCGCCGATGCGATCTATTTCGGCGCGGTCGGCGACCCGAACATTCCCGACGACGTCTCGCTATGGGGGCTGCGCCTGCCGATCTGCCAGGGCTTCGACCAGTACGCCAACGTCCGTCCCACCCGCGTGCTGCCCGGCGTCACCAGCCCGCTCACCGGCGTCGGCCCCGCTGAACTCGACTGGCTCATCATCCGGGAGAACAGCGAGGGCGAATATGCCGGCCATGGCGGCCGCGCCCACCGCGGCCTGCCCGAGGAGGTCGCCACCGAAACCGCGATCTTCACCCGCCGCGGCGTCGAGCGGATCATGCGCTACGCGTTCGAACAGGCCCGCGCCCGTCCGCGCAAGCACCTGACGGTGGTGACGAAGTCGAACGCGCAGCGCCACGGCATGGTTTTCTGGGACGAGATCGCCGCCCTGGTGTCGCACGACTACAAGGACGTCAGCTGGGACAAGGAACTGGTGGATGCGATGACCCAGCGCATGGTCCGCAAGCCCGCCAGCATCGACACCGTGGTGGCCACGAACCTGCACGCGGACATCCTGTCGGACCTCGCCGCCGCATTGGCCGGCAGCCTGGGCATCGCGCCCACCGGCAACGTCGATCCCGAACGTCGCAGTCCATCGATGTTCGAGCCGATTCACGGCTCCGCCTTCGACATCACCGGCAAGGGCATCGCCAACCCGGTCGCCAGCTTCTGGACCGCCGCGATGATGCTGGAGCACCTGGGCGAGGCGGCGGGGGCGGCGATGCTGATGCGCGCGGTCGAGCAGGTCTGCGCCGCCGGGCTGCTCACCCCCGACCTCGGCGGCAAGGCAACGACCCGCGAAGTCACCGACGCGGTGTGCCAAGCGCTGCGCGGCAGCAACGCATAGGCGCGGCGGCTACATCGCCGCCTCGGCGAAGCGGGGCCGCGTCATGCTGCTCCGCAGCAGCAGCCACGCCGCGATGGCTGCGTTCAGCGCGTTCCACGCCACGCCGTTAATGAACGCGGCGCGGTAGGAGCCGGTAAGGTCGAAGATCGCGCCGGACGCCCAGCCGCCCGCCGCCATGCCCAGGATCGTCGCCATCAGCACCAGCCCGAACCGCGCGCCCGTCTCCTGCGGCGGGAATACGGACCGCACGATGATCGCGTAGCTCGGCACGATGCCGCCCTGGAACAGGCCGAACAGCGCGGAGATCACGTACAGCGAGGTCAGGCCGTCGAAGCCGACATACAGCACCAGCGCCGTCATCTGCAGCACCGAGCCCAGCAGCAGCGTCGGCAGGCCGCCGATCCGGTCGGCGATCCAGCCCGAGGCGACGCGGCTGACGATGCCGAAGCCCAGCATCAGCGACAGCATCTGCGCGCCCCGCGCCGGGCCGTAGCCCAGATCGCCGCAATAGGCGACGATCTGTACCTGGGGCATCGACATCGCCATGCAACAGGCGAAGCCGGCGACGATCAGCACCACCTGCAGTGTCAGCGGCGACAGCCCGAGCGCGGTGCGTCCCGCCGGCATCGCCTGGACCGCCAGCACCGGCGCCCGCCCGCTGCGGCGCAGGCAAAGCGCCAGCGGCACCATGCAGATCACACAGAAGCAACCGATCGCGGCGTAGGACGCCCGCCAGCCGAAGGCCGCCACGGCTACCTGTACCAACGGCGGCCATACCGTTCCCGCCAGGTAGTTGCCGGATGCCGCCGCCGCCATCGCCAGCCCCCGCCGGCGAGCGAACCAGCCGGCGATGTCGGCCACCACCGGCCCGAACGTCGCCGACGCGCCCATGCCGATCAGCGCCTGCGACGCGGCAAAAATCGGCAGTGAGGGCGCTGCCGCCGCGCAAAGGAAGCCGCTTCCCAGCAGACAGGCACCGCAGATCGCGGTCGGCACCATGCCCAGCCGGTCGGCGATCCGGCCGGTGGCCACGCTGCCGAAGGCGAAGCCGAGCATGGTCAGCGTATAGGCGAGCGAGGCATCCGCCCGTGAGGAGCCGAACGCGTCCTGCACGGTCGGCAGAACCACCACAACCGCCCACAGGCCCACCCCACCCATGGTGCCCAGCAGCACGCAGACCACAAGGCGCAGCCAGGAGGCCGCCGAATCCGTACGCGCCGCGCCCGCCGCGAAGCCGTCCACCCTGCGTCTCCCCCATCGCCGCGCGAACGCTACACGTCCCTCTGCCGCTTCGCGGCCCGGCCTGCGCGCGCACCTCGCCTGCGCGTCGCGCAGATCGGACTGCGGCGCCGCGAATCAGTCGATCGGATCGGGTAGGATGTCGAAAAGCTGCTCCTCGGCCGCTGCCGTGGTCAGCGGCGCCGCCGCGTCGGAAAGGTGGCGCAGCGCCTCGCTCGCACGGAAACGTTCCAGGTCGGCGAGGCTGTCCCACAGGGTCATCACCCTGAAATCGCCCGCCGCGCCATGGCCGCGCAGGCGCCAGACCTGCCGGCAGCCAGGCTGTGCCAGCATGCCGGGAAACCCGGTATCGCGGGTGAAGCGCATCCAGTCCGCCTCGCGCGCCGGATCGACATGCATATTCAAGATGCGCAGCAGCATGGTTCGTCCTTCCGCCCAGTGTCCCCCAGCCTCGCCCGCAACCCTGCCGCCTTCAAGCCGGCTTTGCCGCAGGCCGCAAACCGGGCAAACTCCGCCGCCGTCGCAGGGGCGACTCCATGACTGCTGTTCGACCCGCCGCGACACCCATTCCCGCTCACTCAGGAGGCGAGACGATCTTGACCATCCGGGCCCTTTCCCCGCGCCGTGCCGCATGGCCGATCGCCGCACTGGCCGCCGCCTGCCTCGTGCAGGGCTGCACCCCGGCCCCGGCGCCATACTCAGGGACGCGGCTATACGCCAGCGATCTGGCCGGCGGCGCTAAGTCGTGCGCTGTGCCCAGCGTGACGGTCGTCGATGGCAAGGAAATCGCCGTGCCGATGACTGTCGGCAACGACGGCGGCTGGTGCGGGATCACCGTGTCCCAGTCCGGGCAGCAGCCATTTTCGGCCGGGCTTCTCGCCGCCCGGCCGGCGCACGGCACGATCTTCATCCACACCGTCGGGGATGCGACGCGGATCGATTATACGCCGGATCGGCATTTCGTCGGGCAGGACAGCTTCATGGTTCGGCTGATCCCCGGCAACGGCGCGCTGCGCGTCGCCGTCACCGTCAAGCCGTAGGACGAGCCGTCGGCCAACGCCCGGACGCGCGGCCAGCGCCGTCCGGGCAATCGTTCAGCGCTTCGGAACCTCGTGGACGGGAGCCCGCCCGCGCGGGCGGGCGTGGGCGACAACCGGCTCGGGCCCGATGCAGGCGCCCAGATTAGCCGGCAGCAGATCCTTCCCGGCAGCGTACTGCACCAGGTCCTGCGAATTCGGCACCGCCATCACCTCGTCGAAGATCACGTCGGTGTGCGGGCAGAAGTCGGTGCCCTCCTTCAGCCCCACGTCGGATTGAGCGTTGGCCAGCGACGTGATGTAGGCGTCATGCTCGGCCTGTCCGCTGCGGCCGAAAACCCGCTTGAAATAGGCATCGAATGCGTGCTCGTTGGCCAGCAACAGCGGCTTGTAGCGTTCGATGAAGGCGTTGTAGCGATCTTCCTGGTGGCAGCTCTCGGCCAGCACCATTGCCTCGCTCTTCAGCGCCGCGAGGTCGAATATCTGCTGGTCGGCGGCAGTCTTGCAGGGCTCCGCCGCCGTGGCTTGGCCCATGATCATGGCCGTGCCGAGCAATCCGTACACCAGTCGCCGCATCATCTACACTCCCATGAAGCTAGAACCGGGCGCATGTTTACCGCTGCATAACCCCGTTTGTCAGCCCTGCTTCGTAATGCGCTGACAGGTTTCACTAAATGTCTGAAAAGCTTGGCCGACTGGCGGCCAACGGCAGGGGCGCTATGCTGTTTGTGGCGGATTCGGGGGATGCCATGAGCCAGCACAGCACGCCGACGGACACCACGGGGGGCCGGCCGCTCGCCGGCATCGTCGTCCTCGATTTCGGGCAGATCTATCAGGGCCCCTATTGCACGATGATGTTGGCGCGCGCCGGCGCCGACGTGGTGAAGATCGAGCCACCGCGGGGCGAGCCACTGCGCCGCCGCGCCGATCCGGGCAAGAGCACCACCCTGCCGGTGGCGATGCTCAACTCCTGCAAACGGGCGATCACGCTCGACCTCAAGCACCCGCGCGGCAAGGCGCTGCTGCGCGACCTCGCCGCCCGCGCCGATGTCCTGCTGGAGAATTTCGCCCCCGGCGTGATGGACAAGCTCGGCGTCGGCTGGGACGTGCTGCACGCCATCAACCCACGCCTGATCTACGCCACCGGGAGCGGCTACGGCATCTCCGGCCCCGACCGCGACAACCTTGCGATGGACTTCACCATCCAGGCGATGTCCGGGATCATGAGCACCACCGGCGCGCCCGATGGTCCGCCGATGAAATCCGGTCCGACGCTGGTCGACATGATGGGCGGCACCGCGCTTTACGGCGGCATCCTGACCGCCCTGTTCGAGCGCGTGCAGACCGGCCAGGGCCGGCTGGTTGAAGTGGCGATGCAGGAAACCGTCTATGCCACAATGGCCTCGCCGATGGAGTATTTCCACCGCACCGGAAAGATCCCGCCGCGCAACGGGAACCGTCAGGCAGGCCGCTCCTCGGCCCCCTACAACGCCTACCCGTCGAACGACGGCTACGTGGTGATCAACGTGGTCACCGAGGAACACTGGCCGAAGCTCTTGCAGGCGATGGGGCGGCAGGACCTGATCGGCGATGCGCGCTATGCCACGCACGAGAAGCGGGTCGCACTGAACGACGAGGTGGACGAGATCGTTGCGGCCTGGACCCGCACCCTGGGCCGTTTCGAGGTGTTCGCCATCGCCAGCCGCCACCGCATTCCCTGTGCCCCCGTGCGCAACGTGCAAGAGGTGATGACGGACCCCCACATGCACCAGCGCGGCATGCTGGAGTGGATCGACCACCCGGAACTCGGCCGTATCGTGGTGCCGACGACGCCGCTGCGCATCCACGGCACCACCCCCGTCCCGACCGTGCCCAGCCCGCTGATCGGCGAGCACAACGACGAGATCTATGCTGGCTGGCTGGGTCTCTCGCCCGCCGAGATCGACGGGCTGCGGCGCGACGGGGTGATTTGACCGGTCCGGCCGGCGGCGTTTCGCTTGGCGCGCCGCGTCCGCTCGTGGCCGCCGACGCGCCGGCCGCCGCGGCGCTCATCCGTGCGGCGTTCAACGTGCAATCGGTGCAAACCGATCCGCCATCCGCAGCCCTGCGCGAAACCGCCGACACCGTTGCGCGTGCGATCACGGATGGCGGCGGTTTCGCTGTCGCAGCGTCCGGGGACCTCGTCGGCGTGGTGCTGTGGGCGGAGAAGGAAGGCGGCCTCTATTTCGGGCGCCTCGCGGTACGGCCGGACCGGCGCGGCCAGGGCCTCGCGCACGCCCTGATCGCCGCCGTCGAGGCCGAGGCGCGGCGGCGCAATTTGCCACGGGTCCATCTCAGCACCCGCCTGTCGCTGGCGGACAATCGCCGGCTGTTCGCCTCATGCGGCTACGCGGAGACCGAGGTGCACGCGCACCCCGGATACCATGCGCCGACATCGGTTGTGATGGAGAAGCGGCTGTAGGCGCCGCGCCTACGGCCCCGCCTGCCGGACGAGATCGGCTGCCCAGCGCCGCAGGTCGGCGATCACGGCGGCATCGAGCCCACCCGCCAGGAACGGCGCGCAGGGATAGGCCTTCGCATAATCGTCATGCCCGCGCTCGTCGTATTCACCGTTGTTGGCGAAGACCACGCGATAGCGGCAGGCCGGATCGATGTCCCCGCCCGCCGTCAGGCTCGGACCCGCGACCAGCGCGCCGTCGATCGACGCGAGGTCGATGCCGTTGTCCGGCGACGTGGCCGACAGCGAAACCCAGGCGCGCGGCCTGCCCCCGCCGGCGCGCTGGGTGATGGCGAACTCGTCCGAAGGGTCGTGCTTGATCACCTGCAGGGGCAGGCCGAACTCCTCGGTCGCGGCGTTGCGCAGGTCGATGTTGCGGATCACATCCTCGAATTTGAGCCCCTCGGCCTTGGCGGATTGAAAGAACTGCCGCGCCAGGTCGAGCAGCTTGCGATTGAGCCGCCGGCGCAGATCAAGCTCGGACGGCGCGCTGCTGCGCTGCTGCTGCGCGGTGATCGCATCTTTCAGGGTTGCATCCTGCGCCTGCGCAGGCGGCACGCACGGCAGCCAGCACGCCAGCCAGACGGATGCCAGGATAATCCGACGTGACCTCATGTCCCTCCCGCAACGGCGCCGCCTGCGCTCCGCGATGCCCGAACAGAAGCGCTAACCGGCGGACGCCGCAACCAGCTTCTTCGGCGCCGTCATCCGCCAGGAGCGTCCGACCAGGTCGGCGATCTCCGCCCAATCGGTCGCGGCATCCAGGCGTACGCCGATCCAGCCTTTCGGCCCGACATACGGTGGGGCGAAAAAACGCTGCGGATCGGCATTGACCAGGATCGTCTGCGCGCCTGGCGGGGCCTTGCACCAGATTGCCGGCGCGTCGTCCTGCATCACGAACATCACGAAGATCTTGTCGCGCACGCGGAATGTCGGCAGGTCCCAGGTGCGCTTCTCCGCCGCCTCGGGCAACCCGAGGCAGATGCGGCGCAGCCTGGTCAGCACGGCGGCCGGTCCCGGCTTGCCGGCCATCGCCGTGGCCTCAGTCCGACTTGGCAAGCCGGTCGAACGCCTTCAGCCGGCCGATCAGCGCCGGCATGTCGCTCAGCGCAATCATGTTCGGCCCGTCGCTCGGCGCGCGGTCGGGATCGGGATGCGTCTCGATGAACACCGCGGCGACACCCACCGACAGGGCTGCGCGCGCCAGGACCGGCGCGAATTCCCGCTGCCCGCCGGAGGACGTCCCCTGCCCGCCCGGCTGCTGCACCGAGTGCGTCGCATCGAAGACGACGGGGTAGCCGGTCCGCGCCATGATCGGCAGCGAACGGAAATCGGTCACCAGCGTGTTGTAGCCGAAGCTGGCACCGCGCTCGCACAGCATGATGTCGGCATTGCCCGTGCCGGCAATCTTGGCGGCAACGTTCGCCATGTCCCAGGGGGCCAGGAACTGGCCCTTCTTGACGTTGATCGGTCGCCCGGTTTCCCCCGCCGCCACCAGAAGGTCGGTCTGGCGGCACAGGAAGGCCGGGATCTGCAGCACGTCCACTGCCTCGGCCACGGGCGCGCAATGATCCGGCAGATGCACGTCGGTCAGTACCGGCAGGCCGGTCCTCGCCCGAACATCGGTCAGGATGTCCAGCCCCTGCGCCATGCCGATGCCGCGCGCGGCCGTGGCACTGGTGCGGTTCGCCTTGTCGTAGCTGCTTTTGTAGATCACGCCGACGCCGTACGCCTGCGCCATCTCGGCGAGTGCCGTCGCGACCTCCAGCGCATGGCCCCGCGATTCGATCTGGCACGGCCCGGCGATCAGCACGAAAGGCAGATGATTGCCGACCGTCAGCGGTCCGATCTGGACCTTGCGCGGCTCAGACAAGGCGGGCCTGCCGGACGGCCGCGGCGATGAAGCCGGCGAACAGCGGATGCGGCGCGAAAGGCTTCGACTTCAGTTCCGGATGATACTGCACACCGACGAACCACGGATGGCGCGGGATCTCGATGATCTCCGGCAGCACGCCATCGGGCGACATTCCGGAAAACCGCATCCCGGTCGACTCCAGCTTTTCCTTGAAATTGACGTTCACCTCGTAGCGATGGCGATGCCGCTCGCTGATCTCGGGCTCGCCGGCATACAGCCGCCGCACAAGGCTGCCCTCTCCCAGCACGGCCGGATAGGCGCCCAGCCGCATCGTGCCGCCCATGTCGCCGCCGGCAGAACGGTGCTCGCGCTCATTGCCGCGCGCCCATTCGGTCAGCAGGCCGACCACGGCGGTGTCGCACGGTCCGAATTCGGTGGACGAGGCGTCCGGCAGTCCCGCCAGATGCCGCGCGGTCTCGATCACCGCCATCTGCATGCCGAAGCAGATGCCGAAGAACGGCAGCAGCCTTTCGCGCGCGAATTGGACCGCCGCGATCTTGCCTTCCGTGCCGCGCTCGCCGAAGCCGCCGGGCACCAGGATGCCATGCACATCCTCCAACCGCGCGACGGTGCCAGGTCGCTCGAAGATCTCGCTGTCCACCCAATCGAGCTGCACGCGCACCCGGTTGGCGATGCCGCCATGCGCCAGCGCCTCGGCCAGCGACTTATAGCTGTCGAGGAGGTTGGTATATTTGCCGACCACGGCGATGCGCACCTCGCCTTCCGGCGCCCGCACGCTGTCGACGATGTGCTGCCAGCGCGACAGGTCGGGCTCGGCGTCGAAGGGCAGCGCGAAATGGCGCAGCACCTCGCGGTCCATGCCCTCCCGGTGATAGCTGATCGGCACGGCGTAGATCGTGTCGACGTCCAACGCCGGTATCACCGCCTCGGGCCGGACATTGCAGAACAATGCGATCTTGCGCCGCTCGTTGTCGGGGATCGGCCTGTCGCAGCGGCACAGCAGCATCTGCGGCTGGATGCCGACATTCAGCAGCTCCTTCACCGAATGCTGCGTCGGCTTGGTCTTCAGCTCGCCGGCCGAGGGGATGTAGGGCACCAGCGTCAGGTGAACGAACATCGCCCGCTCCGGACCGAGCTCGTTGCCAAGCTGGCGGATCGCCTCCAGGAACGGCAGGCTTTCGATGTCGCCGACGGTGCCGCCGATCTCGACCAGCACGAAATCCACGTCGCCCGAATCGCGCAGCACCACGTCCTTGATGGCATCCGTGATGTGCGGGATGACCTGCACCGTGGCACCCAGGTAGTCGCCGCGCCGCTCCCGTCCGATCACGTCCGAGTAGATGCGCCCGGTGGTGGCGTTATCGGCATGCGTCGCCGCCACCCCGGTGAAGCGCTCGTAGTGGCCGAGGTCGAGGTCGGTCTCGGCGCCGTCGTCGGTGACATACACCTCGCCGTGCTGATACGGGCTCATCGTACCGGGATCGACATTGAGATAGGGGTCGAGCTTGCGCAGCCGCACCCGATAGCCGCGCGCCTGTAGCAGCGCGCCGAGTGCCGCCGATGCGATTCCCTTGCCGAGAGAGGAGACCACGCCGCCGGTGATGAAGACGTACCGCGTCATGGGCGATCAGTATAACCAGCCGAATCGGGGTGCGGGAAGCGCCTTCGCATCGTTGCGGACATGCGCCGCGAACACGCGCCCGTCAGTTGTTGGGGACCGCGGGGCCTTTCGGCGCGGGCGGCGCTGCTGGCTTCGCCGGCTTTGCGGCGGCGGCGGCGGCCGGCGGCGGCGGATTGTCCAGGATTGAGTTACCAACCCCGCTGGTGCCCTTGTTCAGCAGCGCCAGCGTCAGCGAAAGCCCCATGAAGATCGCCGCCAGGATGGCGGTGGTGCGGGTCAGCAGGTTGGCGGTGCCGCGGCCGGACATGAAGCTGCCCATGCCTTGCGAGGAGCCGATCCCCAGCCCGCCGCCCTCGCTGCGCTGGATCAGCACCACGCCGATCAGCGCCAGCGTCACGAACAGGTGGATAATCAGCAGCACGGTAATCATCAGGAACCCTTGGAAGCCGCAGCCGCGCGGCTTCTAGCCCCCCGGGCTCGGCTTGGAAAGGCCACCGGACCTGGCCACGCCAGCTCAGCCCCAGGGCCCCGGCGTCCGCACCTCGTCCCCCAGGTCCCGCGCCGCCCTGGCGATCGCCAGGAAATCTTCGGCGTTCAGGCTCGCACCGCCCACCAGCGCGCCGCCGACATGCGGCACCGCCAGCAATTCGCGCGCATTGCCCGGCTTGACCGACCCGCCATACAGGATCCGGATGCCGTTCCCGGTGGCGCCGAACTGACGCACCAGCTCCTCGCGGATAAAGGCGTGCATCGCCGCCACCTCCTCCACCGTGGGGGTCTTGCCGGTGCCGATCGCCCAACACGGCTCATAGGCAACGGCGCAGCCCACCCCCTTGGCCACGCCCTCGGAGGCGAAGCCCTGCGGCAGGCTGCCCGCCAGCTGCCAGCCGACCAGCTCGGTCTCCTGGCCGGACTGCCGCTGCTCGTCGGTCTCACCGACACAGACGATCGGCGTCAGTCCGACGCGCAGCGCCGCCTCGGTCTTTTCCCGCACCATCTCGTCGATCTCGCCATGGTTCTGCCGCCGCTCGGAATGGCCCAGGATGACGAAGGCCGCACCCGCGTCGCGCAGCATCGGCGCCGAGATATCGCCGGTATGTGCGCCCTCCGGCGCCCGGTGGCAGTCCTGCCCGCCGACCGCCACTGGCCCGCCTTTCAGGATGGCGGCAACCGCCGCCAGGTGCAGGAAGGGCGGGCACACCAGAAGGTCGCAATCCACCGCCCCGGCGCCGTCACGCACCCCCGCGGCCAGCGCGACCGCGGTGGCGCTCAGGCCATGCATCTTCCAGTTTCCGGCGATCAGCTGGCGCATCGTCTCTCCTGGCTTGCCCGAGGGTCCGCCCCTTAACGCAATGCCGCAAACTGGCAAAGCCCCGCCCGCAGCCCTATGGTGCGGCGCCTTCTGGCATGGAAACGCCTGATGATCTCCGCCTTTCGCCGCTATCTCAACACTTGGGTCGTGCGCGGCCTGTTCTTGGTCCTGGTCGCCGCCTTCGGTCTGTGGGGGGTCGGCGACGTCATCCGCAACCTCGGCACCACCACCTGGGTTGCCAAGGTCGGCGACCAAACCATCGAGCCGCCGCGGCTGGACGAGGCTCTCCGCATCGCGCTCGCGCAATACAGCCGCAGCCAGCCCAACGCCGAACCGACACCGGCGGTGCGCCAGCAACTCGCCGAGCAGGCGCTCAACGACCTGATCTTGCGCGCCGCCGTGGACCAGCAGGTCGCCCGCATGCATATCCTGGTGCCCGATGCCGCGCTGCGGCAGTCGGTGTTTGCCATCCCCGCCTTCCGCGGTCCGAACGGCGCCTTCGACCGCCAGGTTTTCGAGACGGTGCTGCGCAACAACAACCTGACCGAGGCCCGCTTCCTCGCCCTGCAGCACGATGACCTCGCTCGCCGCCAGTTGCTGGAACCGATCGGCGTCGGCATCGCGGTGCCCGACGTGCTCACCACCGAAGCCTTCGACTACCGCGGCGAGAAGCGTGCCGCCGACATGGTCGAATTCCCCTTCGCTGCCGTGACCCCGCCTGCGCCGCCCGACGCGGCGGTGCTGAACCGCTGGTACGTCAACCACCCCTGGCTCTACAGCACACCCGAGTACCGCCGGATCAAGGCGGTGATCCTATCGCCGCAGACACTCGCCAAGGAAATCCCGATCACCGACGCCGATTTGCACAAGGCGTATGACGAGCGTCGTGACCTCTATGTCATCCCGCCGAAGCGGTCGGTGCAGTTCATCCTCAGCAGCGACGAGGCAAAGGCAAAGGCGCTGGCCGACAAGTGGCGCGCGGGTGCGGATTGGGCGGCGATGCAGGCAGCGGCCAAAGCGGATGGCGCCACCGCGATCGCCCTGACCGGCGCCAAGGAACAGGAAATCCCGGTGCCGGAACTCGGCACGGCGGTGTTCGCCGCACCGCTCGATGCCGTGCCGGACCCGGTGCACACCCCGCTCGGCTGGTACGTATTCCGGGTGACCGACGCCATCCCCGGCAGCGAAAAGACCTTCGACCAGGTGAAGGACGCGCTGCGCGACCGTCTGCTCGCCGACCGGGCGACCGACCTGATCTACGACCGCGCCAATAAGCTCGACAACATCCTCGGGTCCGGCGCCAGCCTGGATCAGATCCCCTCCGACCTCGGCCTCGCTGCCGTCACCGGCACGCTCGATGCGGCCGGCAAGACAGCGGACGGCAATCCGGCCCCGATCCCCGGCCCGCCCGAGCTGCGCAGCGCCATCGTCGCTGCCGCGTTCCAGCTCAAGGTGGGCGAGCCGCCGCACCTGGTGGAGGTTCAGACACCGCAGGAAGGCGGCTCGTCCTACTACGCGATGCAGGTCGAAAGCATCGTGCCGCCGGCGGTCAAACCGTATGACGAGGTCAAGGACCAGGTGCTCGCCGACTGGACGCGCGACGCAGTGAAGCGGGTGCAGAACGTCGCCGCTTCCAACCTGCTCGCCGCGATCAACAAGGGCCAGTCCATCGCCGACGCGGCACTCGTCGCCGGTGCCACCGTGCGCCGTTCGCCGCTGGTCGATCGTTCCACACCGACCGAAGGCGTTCCGCCCATGTTACAACGCGTGCTGTTCGGCCTCAAGAAAGGCGAGGCGACCGAGGTGGAAACGCCCGACGAGTTCATCACCGCCGTGCTGACCGAGATCAAGGAGCCCGATCCAAAGCAGGATGCCGGCATGTATGCCGAAGTGAAGAACGGGCTCGACCAGGAAACCGCCGGCGACGTGGAGCAGCTTTTCGCCGCCGCGCTGCGTGCGCGGGCGTCGCCGCAGATCAATCAGGCCGCGGTCGCCCAGGTCGCCCAGCCGTAGTGTCCCGCACCTGAAATCGAGTGCGAATTTCAGGAATGAGCAGGCCACCGGATTTATGGGCTAGTGTCCGCTTTGGATCCGACGTTGGCATCGCGCACTTCAGATCCCGGACCCTGGACCGCAAGGAGAAAAAGGCCATGAACGTCGCCGTGCCGCCCGGTTTCGCCGCCTTCCGCGCCGCCTACGACGCCGGACGCGGCAGCCTGGTGTGGCGGCGCAGCGTGGCCGACCTCGAAACCCCCGTCGCCGCCTATCTCAAGCTGGCGCACGGCAGGCCGAACGCCTTCCTGCTGGAAAGCATCGAGGGCGGCGCGGCGCGCGGCCGCTATTCGATCATCGGCATGGAACCCGATCTGGTCTGGCGCTGCCATGACGGGCAGGCTGCGATCAACCGCGTCGCCCGCTCGGCACCGCACGCCTTCGTGCCGGATGCGCGGCCGCCGCTTGAGAGCCTGCGCGCCCTGATCGGGGAGACACAACTCGACGTGCCGGACTTCCTGCCGCCGATGTCGGGCGGTCTGGTGGGCTATCTCGGCTACGACATGGTCCGCCAGATGGAGCGACTGCCATCGAAGAACGCCGATGCGCTGGGCGTGCCGGACGCGCTGCTGCTGCGCCCGACCCTGTTCGCCGTGTTCGACAACGTCAACGACGACCTCACGCTGGTCGCCCCGGTCTATCCGCAGGACGGCGTGGATGCCGAAACCGCCTGGGATCGCGCGCAGGCACGCATGGCCGAGGCGCAGGCGGCACTCGACCGACCGTTGCCGCATCCCGCCCCGCCGGTGGCGCTGCCGCCTTTGCCCGCGCCGGCCTCCAACTTCACGCGCGACAGTTTCGTCGCGGCGGTGCTGAAGGGCAAGGAGTACATCGCCGCGGGCGACGTCTTTCAGGTGGTGCCCAGCCAGCGCTTCTCGGTGCCATTCGCGCTGCCACCCTTCGCGCTGTATCGCGCGCTGCGGCGCATCAATCCTGCGCCGTTCCTGTTCTTCCTCGATTTTGGCGGCTTCGCCGTTGTCGGCAGCAGCCCGGAGATCCTGGTGCGGCTGCGCGACGGCACGGTGACAATCCGCCCCCTCGCCGGCACCCGTCGCCGCGGCGCCACGCACGAGGAGGATCAGGCGCTGGAGGCCGAACTGCTCGGCGATCCGAAGGAGCGCGCCGAGCACCTTATGCTGCTCGATCTCGGGCGAAACGATGTCGGCCGGGTCGCCGCGATCGGTTCGGTGCGGGTGACTGAAAGCTTCGCCATCGAGCGTTTCAGCCATGTCATGCATATCGGCTCGAACGTCGAGGGCCGGTTGCGACCGGGACTCGATGCGCTCGATGCGCTGGTCGCCGGGTTTCCGGCGGGCACGCTGACCGGCGCGCCGAAGGTGCGGGCAATGGAAATCATCGAGGAACTGGAGCCGACGCGGCGCGGTATCTATGCCGGCTGCATCGGGTATTTCGCGGCGAATGGTACGATGGACACCTGCATCGCGCTGCGCACCGCGGTGGTGAAGGACGGCACGATGTACGTGCAGGCCGGCGCCGGCGTGGTCGCCGAATTCCGACCCTGACGCGGAGTACCGAGGAGACGAAGCAGAAGGCCCGCGCCCTGATGCGCGCCGCCGAGGAAGCCGTACGCTTCGCAGCCGGGCGTGGGGGATGACAGACGAGGCAATCGTGGTCTGCTGATCCGTCTCCAAGGCGATCGCGGACCGAAAGGCGATCGGCGCCTACCGGATAAGTCACGGAGGAACCCATGCGCGCGCTTCGTTTCCACCAGCACGGCGAGCCGACGGTGCTGCACCTGGAAACCGTGCCCGACCCGCAGCCCGACGACAGCCATGCCGTCGTCGCAGTGCATGCCGCATCCATCAACCCCTCCGACGTCGGTAACGTGGCCGGGCGGTTTCCCCGCACGACGCTGCCGCGTATCCCCGGCCGCGACTATGCCGGCGTCGTCGCCGCCGGACCGGCCGACTGGATCGGCGCCGAGGTCTGGGGCACCGGCGATGCCGGCTATACCCAGGACGGCAGCCATGCGGAGCTGATTCGCGTGCCAATCGCCAGCCTGCGTCGCAAACCCTCCACGCTCAGCTATGAACAGGCCGCCTCGATCGGCGTCACCTTCGCCGCCGCGTGGCTGGGCGTCGTCGACTACGCGCAACTGCAGGCCGGCGAGACGCTGGTGGTGATCGGCGCCAGCGGCGGCGTCGGCGGTGCCGCCGTGCAGATCGGCCGGCACCTCGGCGCCCGCATCTTCGGCATCGACCGGTCCGCGCCCGACGCCGCCTCGCCCGCCGCACGGATGGCCGAGCGGATCATCACGCCCGCGCCTGAGAACGCCGCCGCAGCGGTGCGCGCGATTACCGGCGGCCATGGCGCCGATGTCGTATTGAACACGGTCGGGGGCGCCACCTTCGAGCCGTCGCTCGGGATGCTCGCCCATCGCGGCCGCCTCGCCGTCCTCGCCTCGCCCGGCCAACGGCGGGTCGGCCTCGACCTGCTGGATTTCTACCACAACGAAAGCCGTATCTTCGGCGTCGACACACTGGCGCGCGACATGACGGCATCCGCAGCGATTCTCGATGGCCTGTTCTCCGGCTTCCAGGACGGCAGCTTCCTGCCCCCGATCATCGACCGTGCGGTCGATCTCGATCATGCCGTCGAGGCCTACCAGGCCGTCGCCGCCGGCGCCCGCGGCCGCGTGGTGCTGACGCCGGAACGGCCATGACAGCCAAACCGCATGGTGCCGAGGACCTGAAGCGTCGCATCAAGGTATGCATGTTCGACCAGTACGGGACGGTCGTGGACATGCAAACCGGACTTTGGGAAGTCGCTGTCGATTTCCTTAAAGCCAAGGGCTGGAAGGGCAATCCCTACGCGTTCGTTACCTGGTGGCGCCGAACGCATTTCGAGAACTCTATGATCGACGCGCTGCTGCAGCGCGAGCACACCAGTTACCGAGAGATCGGCCATCTCTCCGTCCGCCATGTGCTGACCCGCGCCCGCATACCGCACACCGAGGACGAAGTGCGCTACCTGGTCTCCTGCATCGAGCGCCTCAAATGCTTTCCCGACGTGCAGGCGGCGCTGGCGCGCCTGCAAGTAAAATACCGGATCGTCGTGCTGTCCAACGGCAACTCTGACATGCTGGAGGCGGCCAGACCGCATCACGGCATTCCATTCGACGCGGTCATTTCGGTGGCCGAGGCCGGCGCCTTCAAGCCGCACCGCGCCACCTACGAGATGGCGGCCCGCCGGGTCGGTGCTGCAGTGGATGAGGTTCTGTTCGTCGCCAACCACGAGTTCGACTGTGTCGGCGCCAAGGCAGCCGGCATGGCCACGGCCTTCATCAACCGCCGCGGCCGGCCTTTCGCCGACTGGCCACATCAGCCCGATCTTCTGCTGCCCAGCATGACGGCGCTCGCCGACGCCATGACATGAAGGCCGCCATGGCATGTCGCCCGCCGGTTGCCGCCGGCAGCCCGATCCCCTAGGGTTCCGGCGCGCAACAGGCCGGGCTCGCGCGGGCGGAAACGCGGCGCCGGGCAGGCACAGACTGCAAGGATACCGCACCAGTGCGCCACCCCTGGCTTTCCGCCGTAGCCGCCGTCGCCGTGCTCGCAGGCCCCATCGTGCTGCAGGTCACGACCGCCCCGGCGGCAAGAGCCGACATCCGCGATCTGCTCCCGTTCGGCCGCGCTCATCGGATTTCCGAGCTGCTTCCGGTGGTGGTTTCCATCAACACCCACACAATGGTTACGGACGACGCCAACGGCTCGGGCACGCCCACCACCCATCTCGAGGAAAGCTTCGGATCGGGCTTCATCATCGACCCATCGGGCTACATCGCTACCAACAAGCATGTCGTTGCGAATGCGCTCGACATCACGGTCACCTTGCAGGACGGCACCGCCCTGCCAGCGAAGCTCGTCGGCGTCGCCAGCCATATCGACCTCGCGCTGCTGAAGGTGGACGCGCACCGCCGCCTGCCGGCCGCCCGATGGGGCGACAGCCGGCACGTACGCGTCGGCGATCAGGTGCTGGTGATCGGCAATCCGCTAGCGGTCGGCGAGACGGTGAACTCCGGCATCGTCAGCGCGCTCAACCGCGACATCATGATGGGTCCGTACGACGACTTCATCCAAACCGATGCGGCGATCAATCACGGCAATTCGGGCGGCCCGATGTTCAACCTCCATGGCGAGGTGATCGGCGTCGATACCGCCTTTCTCACACCCAACCCGAACGGCGGGTTCATCGGCCTTGGCTTCGCCATTCCCTCCAACGACGCGCAGTACGTGCTCAACCAGCTGCGGCAATACGGCCACACACGGCCCGGCTGGTTGGGTGCCGCGACCCAGGAAGTGACGCCCGACATCGCCGATGCGATCGGCCTCAGCCCGGCGCACGGCACCATCATCGCCAATCTGGTCAAGGACGGTCCGGCCGCCCGCGCCGGGCTGCAGGACGGCGACGTCATCCTCAAGTTCGGCGAACAGACGCCCAGGGACATGCGCGCGCTGTCGCGCATGGTGGAGGAGGCGACGGGCGATACCGTTCCTCTGCTGATCTGGCGCAACGGCCAGGAAATGACCGTGCCGGTCGCGATCACGGAGTGGGTCGACAAGGGGTCCGACGACGACACCGGCACGGATGCCTCCCATGCGGCGATGACCGACCCGCCCGATCTTGGCGTTCACACCGCGGCGCTCACGGACGAGGCCCGCGCGAAATACAAGATCGCCGCCAGCGAGCACGGCGTGCTTCTGACCGGGATCGTCCCCAACACACCGGCGATGGGACACGGGCTGAAGGCGGGGGACGTCATCCTGCGCGTGCAGCAGACCGCCGTTGCCACGCCAGCCGACGTGCAGAAGCAGATCGACGAGGCCCGCAAGCGGCACCTGCATCACATCGTGCTGCTGGTGCAGAATCATGACGGCGTCCGCTGGGTCGCCCTGCCGTTGGGCTGACCCGACGGCCGATCTGGCGACGACCGTCAGGACCAGAGCATGATGGCCCTCGCACGGTCGCCGCCAACCGCGACCGTGTCAGATGGGCTCGAGGTCCACCTTCAGCTGCGGGTAGTCGTCATAGGCGTACAAGTAACCGTTGTCCCTGATCGATAGATGCAGGCCGTTATACTGCGATTTCAGCACACCGCTGGCCTCCCTTACCCAACCAGTGGAACCATTTCCAAGAAACCAACCCACGGTGTCCTGGCTGCTCGGAGAGAGCCAACGGTTCGAGCCGACGATCTTGATATGGATCTCGACCTTCACCGCATCTTTCTGCTCGGTCAGTTCAGCCCAATTACCGCCGCTCTGCCCAAGATAGGAGACTGATCCGTTATCGACCCGTGTCAGCCTGACCCTGTAGCCGGGCGAAGCTGCCTGCTTGGCATCGATCTGAGATGCACTTAGTGCTTCCGCGTCCGCGCTGGCCGATGGCTTGTGGCTGCTCTGATCATTTGGCACGTTTCATCCCCCATGTTTTTTAAGGCAATTTGCAAGTTGCTTTCCTTTGCAACTTTGCCGACGCAACTTGGTCCGAATTTCACGCATGTCAAGCCCGTCCGGGCACATCGGGGTAAACTCAACATTTGTCTCACAAGACAGTAAACCGGCGACAACGGAATGATGGTCGAGCAAGGCTCAGGAAACCCGACCAGGCCTCTCCCGGGGGCAAGCGTTGCCACCTCGGTTGCCATTCGCCAGACATGCCGCCGCAGCGGCATCGCGGATCCGCAGCGACGACACCCGGCGCACCGTCACCTTGGTCATGCGGATCGGATGTTCCTGCCCCGGCTACGGTCCAACCGCGATATCGGTGGGCCGGCCCACCGGATCCAAGGACCGCCTTGAACCATTACCGGCTGAAAACGGTGTCGGCCCGAACCCGCACCCCGCCCGAGCGGACAGCCGATTGACCCGCGCCCCCCCGTCCGCGCAGGATGCCGCCCCATGATCCTGCTGATCGACAACTACGACAGCTTTACCTTCAACCTCGTCCATTTCCTGGGCGACGTTGGCGCGCGCTGCGAGGTCGTGCCGCAACGAGCCGCTCACCGTCGCCGAAGCGGCAATGGCGCTGCGCACCGGAGGCGATCGTGCTGTCGCCCGGCCCCTGCACGCCGAACGAGGCCGGCATCTGCCTGCGACCTGATCGCCGCCGCCGCCGGGCGCATCCCCATCCTCGGCGTCTGCCTCGGCCACCAGGCGATCGGCCAGGCGTTCGGCGGCGAGGTCGTGCGCGCGCCCGCGCCGATGCACGGCAAGGTCAGCCGCGATCCATCACCAGGGCACCGACATCTTCGCCGGCCTGCCCTCGCCGTTCACCGCGACGCGCTACCACAGCCTGATCGTCGACCGCGACACCCTGCCCGAGACGCTGGTCGCCACCGCCTGGACCGAGGACGGCCTGATCATGGGCCTGCGCCACCGCAGCCTTGCCGGTCTTCGGCGTGCAGTTCCATCCGGAAAGCATCGCCAGCGAGCACGGCCACGACATGCTGGGCAACTTCCTGGCCATCGCCCGCGGCACCAACGCCCCCGCTCGCGCCGCCTGAGCCGCACCGCCGCGTGTCCAACAACCTCAAGCCGGTGCTGGCCCGCCTCGCCGCCGGGCGAGCGGCTGGACGAGGCCGAGAGCGAGCCGCGTTCGACATCATCATGTCCGGCGAGGCGACGCCGGCGCAGATCGGCGGCCTGCTGATGGCGATGCGGGTGCGCGGCGAAACCGTGCCCGAGCTGACCGGCGCCGTGCGCGCGATGCGCGCGCGCATGACCGCCGTCGACGCGCCCCGACGGCGCCATCGACGTCTGCGGCACCGGCGGCGACAACGCCGGCACGCTGAACGTCTCCACCGCCGTCACCTTCGTGGTGGCCGGCTGCCGGCGTCCCCGTCGCCAAGCACGGCAACCGCGCGCTGTCGTCGCGCACCGGCGGCGCCGACGTGCTGGCGGCGCTCGGCGTCAACGTCGACGTGCCGCTGGAGCGCCTGCCCGCCATCCTGCGCGCCGCGCGCTGCGCCTTCCTGTTCGCGCCGCGCCACCACGCCGCGCTGCGCCACGCCGCCGGCCCGCGCGTCGAACTCGGCACCCGCACGATCTTCAACCTGCTCGGCCCGCTGGCCAATCCGGCCCGCGTGACGCCGCCAGCTCACCGGCGTGTTCGACCCCGCACTGGGCGCGGCCGATGGCCGAGACGCTCGGCCGGCTCGGCAGCACCACTGCCTGGCTGGTGCACGGCCAGGGGCTCGACGAACTGACCGTCGCCGGGGACAACCAGGTCGTCGCACTGGCGAAGCCGGCTCGCTGCGCAGCTTCACCGTCGCACCCGAGGATGCCGGCCTGCCGCGCGCGCCGCTCGACGCGATCCGCGGCGGCGATGCCGGCGCGCGAACGCCGCCGCCCTGCTGGCGTTGCTGCAAGGCGCCACCGGGCCCATATCGCGACACGGTGCTGCTCAACGCCGCCGCCGCGCTGATCGTCGCCGGCCGCGCCGGCGACCTGCGCGAACGGCGTCGCGCGGCCGCCGACGCCCATCGACAGCGGGGCCGCGATGGCGGCATTGGAGACCTTGCGGCGGGAAACCGCCGAACCGGACTGATCGGCCGGCCCGGCGAGACGACAAGGAGACGCCATGCCCGACACCATGCAGCCGCCGATGCCGGACGTGCTCGCCAGCATCTGCGCCGACACCCGCGCCGAGGTCGCCCGCCGCAAGCGACGGTCAGCCAGGAGGCGCTGCAGTCCCGCGTCGCCGGAATGAAGACGACCCCGCCGCGCGGCTTCGGCCGGGCGCTGAAGGAGGCGTGCGCCACCGGCCGCTTCGGCCTGATCGCCGAGATCAAGAAGGCCTCGCCCTCCGGCGGCCTGATCCGGCCCGATTTCGACCCGCCGACCTCGCCCGCGCCTATGCCGAAGGCGGCGCCACCTGCCTCTCGGTGCTGACCGACGAGCCGCATTTCCAGGGCAGCACCGACGATCTGATCGCCGCCCGCGCCGCGGTGACCTGCCGGTGCTGCGCAAGGACTTCATCCTCGATCCCTGGCAGGTCTACGAAAGCCGCGCCATCGGCGCCGACTGCATCCTGCTGATCATGGCCGCCCTGACCGACGACCGAGGCGCGGCGAACTGGAGGCCCTCGCCCGCGCGCTCGACATGGACGTGCTGGCCGAGGTGCACGACGAGCGGGAACTGGAACGCGCGCTCGGCCTGCAGACCCCGCTGATCGGCATCAACAACCGCAATCTCAAGACGCTCGAGACCGACCTTGCCGACCACCGAGCGAGCTCGCGCCGGCCGTGCCGGCCGACCGCTTCCTGATCGCCGAAAGCGGCATCCGCAGCCACGCCGACGTGCGTGCGCCTGGCCGCGGCCGGGGTGCGCATGCTTCCTGGTGGGCGAGAGCCTGCTGCGCCAGCCCGATGTCGGCGCCGCCGTCCGCGCGCTGCTCGGCGCCGACGCGTGAAGGCGTCGGGATGAGCGCGGGGCGCCTCACCCATTTCGACGCCGCCGGCCATGCCGTCATGGTCGATGTCGCCGGCAAGGCGGTCACCGACCGCACCGCCACCGCCCGCGGCCGCGTCGCGATGCTGCCGGCGACGCTGGCGCTGATCGCCGAGCGGCAGCGCGAAGAAGGGCGACGTGCTGGGCGTCGCCCGCCTCGCCGGCATCATGGCGGCCAAGCGCACCGCCGACCTGATCCCGCTCTGCCACCCGCTGCCGCTCACCGCGGTCGCCGTCGAACTCTCGCCCGCCGCCGATGGTGCCGCCATCGACATCGCCGCCACCGTGCGCACCACCGGCCGGACCGGCGTCGAGATGGAGGCGCTGACCGCCGCGCTCGGTCGCCGCGCTGACCGTCTACGACATGTGCAAGGCGGTCGACCGCGGCATGCGGATCGAGGCGGTGCGCGTGACCGCCAAGTCGGGCGGCAAATCCGGCGACTTCGTGCAGGACTGACCGCATGATCAGCGTCGAGGAGGCGCGCGCGCGCATCCTCGCCGACCTCGCGCCCCACGCCGCGCCGAGATCGTGGCGCTGGCCGATGCCTGGGGCCGCGTCACTCGCCGCGCCCGGTGCTCGCCCGCCTGACCCAGCCGCCGGCCGATGTCTCGGCGATGGACGGCTACGCCCTGCGCGCCGCCGACGGCACGCTCGGCGCCGCGCTGCGCGTGATCGGCACCGCTCCCGCCGGCCACCCGTTCGACGGGATGGTCGGCCCCGGCCAGACCGTGCGCATCTTCACCGGCAGCGTGATCCCGCGCCGGCGCGGACGGCGTGCTGATCCAGGAGGACGCCGAGCGCGACGGCGACCGCGTCATCGTGCGGGAAGCGGTGAAGCCCGGCCGCCACATCCGCCGCGCCGGCCAGGATTTCGCCGCCGGCGAAGCCGTCATCCCGGCCCCGCGCCGCCTCGGCGCGCGCGACATCGGTCTCGCCGCCGCCGCCAACCACCCCTGGCTCACCGTCCACCGCCGCCCGCGCATCGCCATCCTGGCGACCGGCGACGAGATCGCGCTGCCCGGGCGAGCCGATCCCGCCGCGGCGGCATCGTCAGCTCCAACGCCCACGCCCTCGCCGCCCTGGTGCGCGCCGGCGGCGGGGAGCCGACGGTGCTGCCGATCGCCGCCGACACGCTGGAAGCGGTCGCCGCGGTCGCCGATGCGGTCGCCGGGATGGACATGCTGGTCACCACCGGCGGCGCCAGCGTGGGCGACCACGACCTGGTCATCGCCGGCCTCCGGCAGCGCGGGCTTGAGGTGGATTTCTGGAAGATCGCGATGCGGCCCGGCAAACCGCTGATGTTCGGGCCGGCTCGGCCCGGTCGCCGATGCTCGGCCTGCCGGGCAACCCGGTCTCGGCCATGGTCTGCGCCATGCTGTTCCTGCTGCCCGCCCTTGCCCGGCTGTCCGGCCTGCCGGCGGCGCCCCCGCCTGTCAGCCGGGGTATCGCCGGCGCCGACCTTGCCGCCAACGACCACCGCGCCGACCATCTGCGCGCCACGCTGCATACCGACGAGCAGGGCCGCCTCGTCGCGACGCCCTTCCCGGTGCAGGACTCCGCGATGCTCAAGCGCCTCGCCCGCGCCGACGCGCTGATCCTGCGCGCGCCGCATGCGCCCGCACTTCCCGCCGGCGCCCCCGTCCCGATGATCCGGCTCGACCTGCTCGGCGTTTGATGCTCGGCGCCTGAGACGGCGCCTGAGACGGTTCGTCGCGCCGTGCGAGACACCGCTTGACGCGACAACGGGAACCTACCTAGAACACCCGCAACGGTTGCCGGTTTGTTCCTTCCGGCGACTCCTGAGTTAAACCCGGGCGATAGAACCGGGCCGAACTGGTCTCGAACGGGGGTTCCAATCCATGCTGACGCGCAAGCAGCACGAATTGCTGATGTTCATCGACCATCACCTCAAGCAGACCGGCTTCTCGCCGAGCTTCGAGGAGATGAAGGACGCGCTGAATCTCAGGTCGAAATCGGGCATCCACCGGCTGATCTCGGCGCTGGAGGAGCGCGGCTTCCTGCGCCGCCGCCATCACCGGGCGCGGGCGCTGGAAGTGACCCGACTGCCCGATGACATGGCGGCGCGCGACCGCCTCGCCGCCGCCACCGCCGATGGCGCGCAGGCGCAGCCGGCCGGCAACTTCTCGCCCAACGTCATTCGCGGCGACTTCTCGTCGCGGCTGCCCGGCGTGCGCGCGGCGGACGAGGCGGCGGCGGTCCAGCTGCCGCTGTACGGCCGCATCGCCGCCGGCCTGCCGATCGAGGCGCTGCGCGACGACGGCGCGCATATCGAAGTGCCGATGGCGATGCTCGGCAGCGGCGAGCACTACGCGCTGGAGGTCGCCGGCGACTCGATGATCGATGCCGGCATCCTGGACGGCGACACTGTCATCATCCGCCGCGGCGACGTCGCCGAGAACGGCCAGATCGTCGTCGCCCTGGTGGACGAGAACGAGGTGACGCTGAAGCGCCTGCGCCGGCGCGGCAACTCGATCGCGCTCGAGCCCGCCAACGCCCGCCACGAAACCCGCATTTTCCCTGCCGACCGCGTGCAGGTGCAGGGCCGCATGATCGCATTGCTGCGCAAGTATTGATCCACGCAATGCGTCATTTGTTGACATAGTGGAACGATAAGAGCGGATTCAGTGTGTCGCCGATCGCATCGCAGCGTGTCCCGTTAGAGGACATGCCTCGCTCTCGTTCATCCTCGGCGTAGGCCGCGAACCCGCGGCGTTCCTGCGTCTTCCCGACCGGCACGGCCTGCTCCGTCGGGGCCGTCCCTGGGCTAGCCCCGAGGCTCCGTTACGCCATCTCCGTCACGGCCGTCACGGCGGATCATGGCCAAGCGCGACGCACAGCGCCTGCCAACGCTCCTCCGGGGTCTCGGGCGTGCCGATCGCAAACCCGTGCTCACGCGGGCAGGGCGTCGGCGCTGCGTCGTCCCCTGCACCCTGACGCCACCCCAACCCGTCATCCGTCGGCTCGGCATCCACCGGCGCGATGGCTCTCGGACCTGCTGGGACCGGGACCGGGACCGGGACCGGGACTGGGACTGGGACTGGGACTGGGACCGAAGCCTGGACCTCAAACGGCGTTGGGGCCGCCTCCGGCCACGTCGCCACGTGGTTGCCGATGCCCAGGCCGCGACAGATCGCGGCAACGATCTCGGACAACGGCCGGTTCGCCAGCAGGTCCTCGATGTCCGGGTCGTCCAGCCGGTCGCGCAGGTCGATCAGCAGGCGCTCGTGCTCCGCCGGATCGACACCCTGGCTGCGGACCTCGGCATCGAGGACCACCTCCGCTGCACGGCGGACGCGATCCTTCGCCAGAACCTTGCGCACCGCGCGCACGGCGCCGCCCTGCGCCGCCTCCTCGGCCTCCCGGCGCCGCCGCTCCCGCTCCTCCTCCGCGATCCGCCGCTGCAGGGCGATGGTCCGCCGAACCGCCAGGGCCACGCGGTCGTACATCGCCGGACCATCGACGCCCAGCCACGCTGAACTCGACCACCTGCTTGCGGATCGTCAGCACCATCTCGGCGCCGACCTCGGCGATCTGGTCGAGCCACGCCAGCTGCCGCTGCGCCCGCGCGGCGTCGGCTTCCTGCTGATCGGTCGGGGTGATGACTGCGTTGCATTCCATGGAACATATAAAGAACATGCGTCCACGGCCGCTGCAACCAGAAAGCCGTCTCCCGATCCGTCCGCCGCGCGTTCGCGCTCCTCGGCATGGTGCGGCATCCTGCGTCATCGTGCGGCGGGGTATGGCACGCACCTTGCCTCGCCCGCCCCGAACCGATGGAAGGCCCCTGCGATGCGACGCGGCAGGATGCATCTGCTCGCCTATCTCAAGACCGGCCCCACCGCGAACCACGCCGGCGGCTGGCGGCACCCGGCCGCGCATCTGCACGACATCTTCGCCCCCGAGCGCTACGAGCACATCGCCCGCGTCCTCGAAGCCGCCTGCTTCGACGGCTGCTTTTATGCCGACACGCAGGGCATCCCCGACATTCATGGCGGCAGCTTCGACACCTATCTCCGCCACGGCGGGCAGATCTCCTATCTCGATCCGCTGATGGTGCTGCCGCTGATGGCGCGCGCCACCTCCCATCTCGGCCTCGGCGCCACGCTCTCCACCACCTTCCACAACCCCTATCACCTGGCACGGATGCTCGCGTCGCTCGACCTGCTCTCGGGCGGGCGCGCCTGCTGGAACGTCGTCACCTCCTCGACCGACTTCGAGGCCCGCAACTACGGCCTCGACGGCCTGCCGGCGAAGCAGGACCGCTACGACCACGCCGACGAGGTGCTGGAGGCGTGCTGCGCCCTTTGGGACTGCTGGCAGGACGACGCGCTGGTGATGGACAAGGCGAGCGGCCTGTTCATCGACCCGGCGAAGGTGCGCTACGCCGATTATCGGGGGCGGGAGGTGCGCACCCGTGGCCCCCTCTCGGTGCCGCGCAGCCCGCAGGGGCACCCGGTGCTGATGCAGGCCGGATCGTCGCCCCGCGGCCGCGCCTTCGCCGCCCGCTGGGCCGAGGCGATCTTCTGCAAGGCCTCGGGCATCGCCAACGCGGTCGCCTTCTACGACGACATCAAGGGCCGAATGGCGGCCCTCGGCCGCGCGCCCGAGGAGTGCGCCATCCTGCCCTCGATGACGGTGGTTCTGGGTGAAACCGAATCGATCGCGCGGGAGCGTGCCGAGCATCTGGCGTCACTGGCCAGTCCCGAGCTGACGCTCGCCTGGAACTCCGCGATGCTCGGCGCCGACCTCTCGCGCGCCCGCACCGAAGCCGAGATGCTGGCGGCGAAAGGCAACCAGGGCCACGGCGGCATCGAGGACGAGACCCGCCAGATGATGCGCGACCAGGGCATCAGCTTCGCCGAGGCGACCACCCGCACCCGCGGCGTGGTGGTGGGCACGCCGTCGATGGTCGCCGACCACATGCAGGCGATTTTCGAGGCCGGCGGCTGCGACGGCTTCGTCATCTGGCCCACGGTATTCCCTGGCACTTTCGAGGAATTCGGCCGCATGGTCGTCCCCGAACTGCAACGCCGCGGCCTGTTCCGCACGGCCTATGCCGGCCGCACCATGCGGGAAAATCTGCGGAGCTGACCGCCGCGCCCGCCGGCCGGCGCAGCCTCACCTCACGCGGCTGTGTCCTGCCGGTTGGAAACCCAACCGCCCCATCCGCGGCTTGAGGCGGTCATGAGCGCGAACCTGACCCTGAGGGCGCCAGCCCGGGACGACACCGACACCGACACCGACGCGCTGCGGCGCCACGCCAGCGCGCTCGGACCGCTCTCCGACTGTCCCTTGATCGATGGCAATGCCGTCCGCGTCCTGCCGAGCGCGGCGGACACCATCGATGCGATGTTCGATGCGATCGAGACGGCCTGCGTGCATATCCATCTCGAGTACTACACGCTGGAAGACGTGCATTCCGGGGGCCGTTCCCTGTCCGAGTTGTTGCTGGGAAAGCTGCGGCAGGGCGTGCGCGTCGCTCTGAGCTACGATGCGATCGGATCGAGCAAGACGCCGGACGCCTTCTTCGACGGGCTGACGGCCGCAGGGGCGCGCGTTCTCGAGTACCATTCGGTCAACCCGCTCCGCCGCCACTTCACCTGGCGCGCCAACGACCGGGACCACCGCAAGATCCTCGTGGTGGACGGCCGCACCGCCTTCCTGGGCGGCGTCAATCTCGCGCGTGTCTACGAGAACCCGCCATCGGCCGGCGCCCCGGCGGATGGCGATACCGCGCATGCCTTCTGGCGCGATGCCGCCGTCTCCATCGGTGGGCCGGCGGTCGCGGAGATCCAGCGCCTTTTCCTGCACAACTGGACACGGCAGGGCGGCGACAAGCTGGACTACGACTGCCTGCCGCAGCAGCACGAGGCCGGCGCCGATACCATCCGTGTCGAGGGCAGCGCACCGCGCGAGCGGCGGCAGCTCTATTATGTCTCGCTGCACGCCGCGATCGACGCGGCGCGGTCGCGCATCTGCCTGAGCACCGGCTATTTCGTCCCGACGCATCGCACCTGGAAGCAGCTTGCCGCCGCCGCCCGGCGCGGCGTCGATGTCCGCCTGCTGCTGCCCGGCTTCAGCGACGTCCCCGGCGCGGTCCATGCCGCCCGCGCGCTGTATGGGCGCCTCTTGCGTCACGGTGTCCGCATCTGGGAAGTCAGGGACGCCGCATGGCACGCCAAGCTGGCGACGATCGACGGCGTCTGGACCGCGATCGGCTCATCGAATCTCGATCGTCGGAGCGTCGTCTACAACAACGAGATTGATGCGATCGTCCTCGGCCGTGAAACCGCAGGCCAGGTCGAAACGATGCTGCGCGAAGAAATGGAGCGTGCCGAACCGATCACCCTGCACGGCTGGCAGCAGCGATCGATCCACGAGCGCATCGGCGAATGGACGGCACGGCTCTGGGAACGGTACATGTGAAGGTCAGCGCGCCGATGCTTCCAGGGTGAGACTTGTTACGATCTCAATCGGTGGCGATTGCGCCCCTCCGTCATGCCCGACCGCTTCATGACGCATCCAGCAACGCCGTTATCCGCGCGGGCGGGTCGTCACGGTCGGCCGGCGGGCGACGCGTTGGATATCCGTTGGCACAGGCGCGCGTTCCTGTCTCACCCGTAAACAAACACCGGATCATCCAGATCGATCGCCGGGAACTGGTCCTTCTCGTTCCAGTAGTCCTGCGTGTGCTGCCATTCCGGCTTGTCGCCGCGCTTGGGCAGCAGGTGCATCCCGCGCATCAGGTAGCCCGGATTGAAGTTCTCGGGGTCGATCCAGGGCAGCAGCGCTATCCCCGCATCCTCGGGCCGCAGGGCGGGCGTGACACGCCGCACGCCCCTCGCCTTCATGTGCGCCAGCAGCCGGCAGACGAAATCGGCCACCAGGTCGGACCGCAGGGTCCAGCTCGCGCGGAAATAGCCGAACACCCACGCCAGGTTGGGCACGCCGGTGAACATCATCCCGCGATAGGTCACGGTGTCGCCGAACACCAAGGCCTTGCCGTCGATGGTGAAGGCGATGTCGCCCAGCACGTTCAAGTGAAACCCCGTCGCCGTAACGATGATGTCGGCATCCAGCGCCGCCCCCGACCGCAGCTGCAGCCCGGTCTCGGTGAACCGCTCGATCTCGTCGGTCGCCACCGACGCCTTGCCGCTGGCGATCGCGCGGAACAAATCCGCGTCGGGGATGAATGCGATGCGCTGCCGCCACGGCCGGTAGCGCGGCGTGAAATGGGTCGCGATGTCGTAGTCGTCCCCCAACTCGGCCCGCACCGCCCCCAGCAGTTCCTGCTTGACCACCTCCGGCTCGCGGAACGTCCGCTCGGTGAACACCGACTGGTCGCGCAGGATCTTTTTGCGCACGATCTCGTGGATCCACGCCTCCTCGATCCCCAGCGCGCGCAGTTCCTCGGCGAGCTCGATCGCATTGCGCCCGGTTCGGAAGAAGGTGGGGGAGCGTTGCAGCATCGTGATGTGCCCGCACTTCGCGGCCATCGCCGGAATCAGCGTCGCCGCCGTGGCACCCGAGCCGATCACCACCACGCGCTTGCCGGTGTAGTCCAGGTCCTCGGGCCAGGTCTGCGGATGCACGATGCGGCCCTTGAAGTCGGCCATGCCGTCCCACTCGGGCGTGTAGCCCTCGGTGTGCCGGTAATAGCCCTGGCACATCCACAGGAAGTTAGCGGCGAAGCGCAGGGGCTCGCCGGTGTCGGTCCGCTCGGCCTCGATCGTCCACAGGTTCTGCTCGCTCGACCAATGCGCCGAGAGGATCCGGTGGCCGTAGCGGATATGCCGATCGAGGTCGTTCTCCGCGATCACCTCGCTCATGTAGCGGCGGATCTCCTCCGCCGTCGCGATCGGCGGACCTACCCAGGGTTTGAAGCGATAGCCGAACGTGTGCAGGTCGCTGTCCGACCGGATGCCCGGATATTTGTGCGTCAGCCAGGTGCCGCCGAAGCTTTCCTGCGTCTCCAGCACCACGAAGCTGGTGCCGGGGCACTGCTTGGTCAGGTGATACGCCCCGCCGACGCCCGAGATGCCGGCGCCGACGATCAGCACGTCGAACGTTTCGACGGCCGCCACGATATCGTTCATCGGCTCAGAGCATCCTTTCCAGGATGATCTTCTGCACGTCCGATGTGCCCTCGTAGATCTGGCACACCCGCACGTCGCGGTAGATCCGCTCCACCGGATAGTCCGCCAGGTAGCCGTAGCCGCCCAGCGTCTGGATCGCCGCGGTGCAGATCGCCTCGGCCGCCTCGGATGCGAACAGCTTGGCCATGCAGGCCGCCTCCAGCGCCGGCTCGCCGGCCGCGCGCAGCCTTGCCGCGTGCAGCGTCATCTGCCGGGCCGCCTGCAGCTTCGTCTTGGCGTCCACCAGCCGGAACGATACCGCCTGGTGCTCGATGATCGGCACGCCGAAGGCGCGGCGGTCTTTGGCATAGGCGATGGCGTAATCCAGCGCCGCCCGCGCCATGCCGACCGACTGCGCGGCGATGCCGATGCGCCCCGACTCCAGCGTGGACAGCGCGATGCGGTAGCCCTCGCCCTCAGCGCCGATGCGCTGGTCCTCGGGCACTTCCAGGTCCTCGAACACCAGCGCGCAGGTGTCGCTCGCCGCCTGCCCCAGCTTGTCCTCCACGCGCGACACCTTGTAGCCCGCCGCGTCTTTCGGCACGACGAAGCAGCTCAGGCCCCGCTTGCCCGCAGCCGGATCTGTGACGGCGAAGATCGTGATGCTGCCAGGGATGGTGCCGTTGCTGATGAACTGTTTGGCACCGTTCAGGACGTAGCGGTCGCCCTTCTTCTCCGCCCGGGTCTTCAGGTTGGAGGCATCCGACCCCGCCCCCGGCTCGGTCAGCCCGAAGCTCCCGACATGCGCCCCCGAAGCCAGCGGCCGCAGCCAGCGTTCGCGCTGCGCGTCGGTGCCGTATTTCTCGATCACCATGCAGGTCGGCGAATTATGCACGCTCACCAGCGTCGAGACGGCGCCATCGCCGGCCGCGATCTCCTCCAGCACCAGCGCGTAGGTGACCGCATCCAGCTCCGACCCACCCCACTCGGCCGAGGTGGTGGCGCCCAGAAACCCGAGTTCGCCCAGTTCGGCGATGATCTCGGGCTCGATGCGCTTGGCCTTCGCGCGCTCGGCGGCGTGCGGCGCCAGCCGCTCGGCCGAGAATTTGCGCGCCATGTCGACCACCAGCGTGTCGGCGGCGAACGGACTGTCGAGCATTTGTTTCGCTCCCTATTCGGCGGCGACAGCAAACGCCGGCTGCGTCAGGCGCGCAAGCAGACTCTCCCGTTCGGCCCGCGCCTTGGCCAGGTTTGCCGCCTTCACCGGACCATAGCCGCGCACCTTGTCGGGCAACGCCGCCAGCGCCGCCGCGGTCTCGATGTTGGCCGGCGTCAGCGCATCCAGCACCCGTGCGATGTCGGCCTCGTACTCGCCGACCAGCGCCCGCTCCTCGCGCCGCTCGGCCTGCCGGCCGAACAGATCGAGCGGCGTGCCGCGCAGCACCTTGCCGTGCCGCAGCACGCGGAACAGCGGAAGCGCGAGCCAGCCCGGCACCGCCATCTTCCGCCGCCGTCCGGTCGCCGGATCGATTTTGGTCACCAGGGGCGGTGCGAGATGAAACACCGGATCGGCGCCATAGGTCGCGGCGGCGTGCAGCCGGGCCACCTCGTATTCGTCCTTGGCGCCCATCACGCGGAACCAGCCCTCGGCCGCCGCGCGTGAAAGCGCGCCCGGCGCGCCCGCCACCGCCGTCTCGCGCGCCACCACGCGGGCGACGCGCTCGCGATAACGGCGAGCGTAACGGGTGCTCTGATACGCCGTCAGCGCCGCGGCCCGGCCGTCGATCAGCGCCTCAAGCGTTGCGGGGACGTCCTCCGCCGCGCCATCGGCCAGGATCTCGCGCTCCAGGCCGGGATTGTCGGCCAGGATGCGGCCCCACAGGAACGCCCGCCGGTTCATCGCCACCGCCGTGCCGTTCAGCTCGATCGCGCGCTGCAACGCCGCCTCGCCCACCGGCAGCCGCCCGCGCTGCCAGGCGATGCCCAGCAGCAGCGTGTTCATCGCCTGCGCGTTGCCGAACAGCCGCTCGGCCAGCCGCACGCCGTGCAGATAGACCGATTGGCTCGCATCCGTCGTTTTTGCGATGGTCCGCCGGTGCAGGCCTGCGTCGATGGTCAGCCAGGGATCACGTTTGAACCCGGCCGTCGCGGCCAGATCGAGGTTGCCGATCACCGTCGCCGTCTTGGCACACCGTTCCAGCACGCCCGCCCCGGCCGCCACCGCGAGGTCCGCGGCCACCATCAGATCGGCGGTGCCCAGCGGGATGCGCACCACGTCCGCATCCGCCGCCCCGCCGATCTGCACATGCGAAACCACGGCACCGTTCTTCTGCGCCAGCCCGGTGAAATCCAGCGTGCTGACATGCCGCCGTTCGATATGCGCCGCCATCGCGACGATCGCGCCCGCCGTCACGATGCCGCCGCCGCCGATCCCGGCGAACAGGCCGCGCCAGGTGCCACCCTCCGCCACCACCGGCGTCGTCAGCGCGGCCGCAAACGCCGCCTCGCGCGTCTCCCACTGCGGATCGGCATCCGCCGCGCGCGGCGCGCCGGCCACGGTGACGAAGCTCGGGCAGAAACCCTTCAGGCAGGACAGGTCAACGTTGCAGCTGGTCGGGTTGATCCGCCGCTTGCGCCCAAGCGCGGTCTGCACCGGCTCGATCGCGATGCAGTTGGATTGCACCGTGCAGTCGCCGCAGTTCTCGCAGACCGCCTCGTTGATCTGCACCGAGCGCGTCGCCTGCTCCATCTTGCCGCGCTTGCGCCGCCGCCGCTTCTCCGTCGCGCACACCTGGTCGTAGATCAGCACCGAAACGCCGTCGTGCTCGCGCAGGCCGCGCTGCACCGCGTCCAGTTCCTCGCGCCCGTGCAGGGTCGCGCCCTTCGGGAACACCGCGGCATCCGGCAGCCGCGCGCGGTCGTCGGCCATGATGGCGATGCGCTGCACGCCCTCGGCGGCAACCTGCGCGGCGATGGCGGCGACGCTGAAGGCGCCCTCGGCGGGCTGCCCACCGGTCATTGCCACCGCGTCGTTGTAGAGGATCTTATAGGTAATCCGGGCCTTCGCCGCGATCGCCTGGCGGATCGCCAGGATGCCGGAGTGCGTGTAGGTGCCGTCGCCCAGGTTGGCGAAGGCGTGCGTCATCTCGGTGTAGGGCGCCATGCCGACCCAGGTGACGCCTTCGCCGCCCATATGCGTGAAGGTGCGCGTCGCGTCGCCCTCGTCGAGGGCGAGGAAGTGGCAGCCGATGCCCGCCGTCGCGATGCTGCCCTCCGGCAGTTTCGTCGATGTGCCGTGCGGGCAGCCCGCGCAGAATGCGGGCGTGCGGGTCAGCAGCCCGGCCGGCCGTTCCGCGGGCGGCGGCACCGGCGGGTCCTCGACGTTCAGCCCCAGCGGACGGACGAAGCGGCCCATCGCACCAGCCACCTGCTCGGGCGAAAGCTCCAGCAGCGGCGACAGCAGGGGGGCACCGGCGGCGTCGGTCTTGCCGGCGATCTCCGGCCGCACGTCGGCCGGCAGGTTGTAAAGGGCGGCGCGGATCTGCTGCTCGACGAAGCTGCGCTTTTCCTCCACCACCAGCAGCGCACGCTTGCCGCGGGCGAAGGCGCGCAAGCCATCCGCCTCCAGCGGCCACACCATGCCGATCTTGTAGATTGCCAGCATCGGGTGGCCGTCGAGTCCCATCATCCGCAGCGCGCGCACCGTGTCGGTGTGCGCGCGCCCCACGGTCACGATGCCGACCGGCGCATCCGCCCGCCCGACCACCAGCCGGTCCAACCGGTTCGCGCGCGCCCAGGCCAACGCGGCCGGCAGGCGCTCGTCGATCACCCGCCGCTCCAGCTCCGCCCGCGCCGCCGGATAGCGCAGCGTCGGGTCGTAGCCGATTCCGTGCGCTGGCAGCGTGTGGTCGGGCGTGATGAAGTGCCGCTCGGCCGGCAGCGTCGCGGTATTCTGCTGCTCCGCCGTCTCCGCCGTCGTCTTCAGCGCCGTCCATAGCCCGGCGTAGCGCGACAGCGCGATGCCCGCGAGGCCGAGATCGACGATATCCTGGACGTCCGCCGGATGCAGGATGGGCATCATCACGCCCTCGAAGACATGCTCGGTCTGGTGCGGATAGGTGGAGGAATGCGCCCCGTGATCGTCGCCCGACACCGCCAGGACGCCGCCCAGCGCTGAGGTGCCCATCATGTTGGCACAGCGCAGCGCGTCGCCCGAGCGATCGACGCCCGGCCCTTTGCCGTACCACATGCCGAACACGCCATCGACGCGCTTGCCGGGGAACGCGTCGAGCTGCTGCGTGCCCCACAGCATCGTCACCGCCAGGTCCTCATTCAGTCCCGGCTGAAAGCGGATGTCGTGCGCGGTCAGCAGCTTCTGCCGCCGCCACAGTTCCTGGTCGAGGCCGCCCAGCGGCGAGCCGCGATACCCCGAAGCCAGCCCCGCCGTATGGTGTCCGGCGGCGCGGTCCAGCCGCGCCTGCTCCAGCAGCACGCGCACCAGCGCCTGCACGCCACTCAGCAGAACCGGCCCGTCCAGATCGACGTAGCGGGAATCGAGGGTAAGTTCGCTGTTCGCGAGTCCGACATCCATGGCGCTACCTCTTCGCGGTTTATCGACGCCGTGCGGCTGCTGCGTTCCCTGCAGGAGTATAGGATGGGGAGGCGGGGCGGGTGCTGCCATACTCGCCCCCCGATCGCCGCGAAGTCTTGGCAGGATCTGCCAATGCCGCGCCGCAACATACATCGGGACGGCAGGACGGACACGGCATGGACCTCGACCGCATCGACATCGCCATGCTGGAGCACCTGCAGCGCGACGGCCGCGCCACCACCGTCGAGCTCAGCGAGGCGGTCGGCCTGTCGCCCTCACCCTGCCACCGCCGCCAGCGCCTGCTGGAGGATGCCGGGGTGATCGAGCGGTATGTCGCGCTGCTCGACCCGGCCAAGGTCGGTCTTGGCGTGACGGTGTTCGTCACCGTGATGCTCTCCGAGCATAGCGACGACGCGCTGCGTGCTTTCGAATCGGCGGTGACCGAGTGGCCCGAGGTCATGGAGGCGTACGAGATGGCCGGAACCGGCGACTACCTGCTGCGCGTCGTCGCGGCCGACCTCACCGCCTACGAGAGCTTCCTGCGCTCGCGCCTTACGCGCCTGCCAGCGGTGCGCTCGGTCAACTCCGGCTTCGCCTTGAAGCGCCTCGCCTACCGGACCAACCTGCCCTTGAAACGCCCGGCGCGGTAGCGGAGGAACCCATGGACGACTCCATCCTGATCGAGCGCCATCCGGCATGGCACAAGATCGTCCTCAACCGCCCCGACAAGCTCAACGCCGTGAACGAAGCGATGTTGACGGCGCTGATCGCGGCGCTGGAAGCCGCCGCCGCCGACGCCGCGTGCCGGGCGGTCCTGCTGACCGGGGCCGGGCGCGGCTTCTGTGCGGGGCAGGAACTCGGCCCCTCGGTGCTGCCGGGCCCGAACGGTCCGCCCGATCTCGCGAAGCTGGCGCACGAGAACCACCATCGCACCGTCCGCACGCTGCGCGCGCTGCCCATTCCCGTGGTCTGCGCGGTCAACGGTGTGGCCGCCGGCGCCGGGGCCGGTTTCGCCATGGCCTGCGACATCACGCTCGCGGCCCGCTCGGCCAGCTTCATGCAGGCCTTCGTCCGCATCGGCCTGGTGCCCAACTCCGGCAGCAGCTACTTCCTCCCCCGCCTGGTGGGGGAGGCACGCGCCCGCGCCCTCGCCATGCTCGGCGCCTCCGTCACCGCCGAGCAGGCGGAAGCCTGGGGCATGATCTGGCGCGCCGTCGATGACCAAGCCCTCATGCCCGAGGCGGAAAAACTCGTGGCCCAGCTTGCCGCCGGCCCGGCTGCCGCCCTGGCATCGATGAAGCGGCTGCTCGCGGTCAGTCTCGACAACGACATCGACACCCAGCTCGACCTGGAACGTGACGGCCAGGGGGAGGCCGGCCGCTCGGCCGATTTTGCGGAAGGCGTGGATGCCTTCCTCGGCAAGCGCCGCGCGACGTTCGGTCCGCGGAGGCACCCGGGCCGGTGAAGGACGCCGACCGCATCGCCAGCACGGCTGCCGACGCGATGTGGGCGAACGATGCCGCCAGCAAGGGCCTCGGCATGGCGCTGGACAGCGTCGGCCCCGGCCGTGCCGTGATGTCGATGACGGTCGCGGAAAACATGGTGAACGGCCACGGCATGTGTCACGGCGGCTTCATCTTCGCCCTCGCCGATTCGGCCTTCGCCTTCGCCTGCAACAGCCATGGCGACGCCGCCGTCGCGCAGCACTGTGCCATCACATTCCTGCGCCCCGGCCGCCGCGGCGAACGCCTGAGGGCCGAGGCCGCCGAGCGCGTCAGCCACGGCCGTAGCGGCCTCTACGACGTCCGCGTGACCGGGGAGGACGGGTCGGTAGTCGCCGAGCTGCGCGGCCACTCCCGCGTCATCCGGTAGGAATTGGTCTAATCTCTCCGGTCTGATCCGGGCCTAACCGTTCGACCAATAATCCTCCTATGGTGCGGCCGTCCGAGCAGGAGCGCTGACGCATGTCCGAAGCCGAAACCGCCGATTTCGAAGTCACCAACCTCAACCGCGTCCGTCGCGCGCCCGATCGCGGCCGCTACGACCGCAAGACGGTCTATGCGATCCTCGACGCCGCTCTGGTCTGCCACATCGCCTATGTCATCGACGGGCGGCCCTTCTGCACGCCCACCGGCTTCTGGCGCGAGGGCGACCACCTCTACTGGCACGGTTCCTCCGCCAGCCGGATGATCCGAACCCAGGGCGTCGGCATCCCGGTCTGCCTGACCGTCACACATCTCGATGCACTCGTGATGGCGCGCTCGGGGTTCCACCACTCGGTCAACTACCGCTCGGCGATGTGCTTCGGCACGGCGCACATCATCGACGATCCGGACGAGAAGCTGCGGCTGATGGACAACTTCATCGACCGCATCTACCCGGGCCGCTCCAAGCTGATCCGCCAGCCCAACAAGCAGGAATTCAAGGCCACCACCATGATGGGCATGGCGATCGAGAGTGCCTCGGGCAAGATCCGCGACAAGCACGTCGCCGACGAGGAGGAGGATTACGAGGCGGTGCCCGCCTGGAGCGCGCTCTACCCGATCACGCAGGTCCTGGGCGAGAAGTCGGAATGCGTCCGCCAGCGTCCCGATCTGTCATTCCCCGAAGGCATGGCAGACTTCGTCCCCGGCACCCGCCTCGACGACCTGATGACCAAAACCTTCGCCGCTACCTTCGGCGCCGACGACACCTGACCACGCAGCCCAACCCGCTCCCGCCTGCGGGAGAGGGTCGGGTGAGGGTGGCTCCCTAAGCGGCCCGCAGCCTGGCCGCGCCCTCGCTGGTCAGGTGCGCGATGCGCCCCCCGGCGATGGTCGCAATGACGCGCGGCGCCGACGGATCGACCAGCACCAGGTCGGCGCGCTTGCCCACGGCGATCCTGCCGCGATCCGCCAGCCCCGCCGCCGCCGCGGGGTTGGCCGAAATCAGCGCCCAGGCCCGCGGCAGGTCCAGCACGCCGCGCGCCGCCAGCACGAATGCGGCGCGCATCATCGCCGGGTAGTAGTAGTCCGACGACAGCACGGTGCAGATGCCCGCCTCCGCCAGCACCGCGGCCGAGGCCCAGCCGAGATGCGATCCGCCGCGCACCACGTTGGGGCTGCCCATCACCACCCAGTCGCCGGCCGCGCGCGCCGCCTCGCCGACCGCCTCCGCCATCGGGAACTCGCAGATCCGCGCGCCGCGCGTCGCGGAACGCGTCGCGCATGGCGACCGTCTCGTCGTCGTGGCTGGCCATCGGCATGCCGGCTTCGCGCGCCGCCGCGCCGATGCGGTCCAGCGCCGCCGGAACGCGGTCCTCGGCCGCACCGACGCGTGCGGCCAGCGCGCGGAACGCGTCCAGCCTCATGCCGGCGCGGTCGCTGTATTTGGCGCCGGTGACCGGATCGCCGATGCGCCGCAGGATGGCGGGCGTGTGGTCGTTGAACGCCAGCAGATGCACGCGCCCGGCGGCGATGTCGGCGAGCGCGGTATCCAGCGCATCGAGGTTGAACGCCTCCCAGCGCAGATGCACCCGCATGTCGCAGGTCCAGGTCCCCGCCGCCAGCGCGTCCAGCAGCGTGCGCCAAGCCTCCAGGCTGCGCAGCCCCGGCTCCCAGGACAGCGTGACGCCGTGAAACGCGGTGGTGATGCCGTTCGCCAGCAACTGCGCCTCGGTGTCCGCCAGCGCGATGTCGGCGGGGAAATCCACCCCGGGCCGCGGCTGCATCTGCCGCTCGAACGCGTCGCCATGGATATCGACGATGCCCGGCAGCACCAGCAGTCCGCGCCCGTCCAGCGCCATGTCGGCACCCCCGCCACTGCCGATGCCGGCAATCCCGCCGCCGGCCATCAGCACGTCCTCGCGCTGAAAGCCGCCATCCGCCAGCAGCACGTCGCCGCCCGTCATGCGCAGCCGTTCCATTGGTCGTTCTCTCTCAGGGTTCGAAGACGATCTGCACGCGCGGCGTCGGATACACCGCGATGCCGAACTCGATGACCGCGCCGTCGCGATCGACGTTGATGTTCTCGGTCACCAGCAGCGGACGGCTGCGCGCAGTGCGCAGCAGGCTCGCTTCCTCCGGCGTCGGCAGCCGGGCGCTGACCCGCGTCATCTGCCGCACGTAGTCGGACACGCCGACCATGCGCAGCGCCTCGGTGATGGTCGGGGCGGTCCGCAGCGCGTCCAGCAGCCCACGGAAACGCGCAGCCGGGAAATGGTGGCAGCCGATGCAGACCGGCCGATCGTCGGCCAGGCCCAGCCGCTCCAGCACAACCACCTTCGCCCCTGTGCGGATGCCCAAGCCAGCCGCGACATGCGCGTGCGCCGCCATCTCCGTCAGCCGCAGCACCCGCCCCGACGGCTCCTTGTTGTGCCGCCTGATCCATTCGGAGAATCGAGTGCGCGGACTGACCGCGTAGTCGATCACGTCCTCGGCAACGAAGGAGCCGCGCCCCTGCTCGACGCGGATCAGGCCGCCGCGCGACAACTCCTCCAGCGCGCGGCGCACGGTGTGGCGGTTGACGCCGAAGCTGCGCGCCATCTCAGCCTCGGTCGGCAGCCGCTTGCCGGGCGCGTAGCCGCCCGCGCCGATGCGCTCCTGCAGGGTCGTCGCGATCTGCCGCCACAGCGCAATGCCGTCCTGCCGGCGCACCGGGGCTTCGGCATCGGATGGCGTCATCACAATTTCATCCATCGGGAGGGCGATCCATGCGCGTCTGGCTTGACCGTATGCCGAAATAGGTCTAGCTGTCTAGACATCTAAATGATGGATCAGATGGCACCCGCTCCGAACCCTGCCGGCCCGGTCGAACCCTCCCCTCACGCAGCACGCCGACACTGGATGGCAGTGCTCGCCCGCGCCGGCGCCGCCGAGATCGCCAGCCTGCTCGACGCCTGCCCGCCTGCCCCCGCCTGGCAGGCGCTGCGCGGCCCGGAAAGCGGCCTGGTCATGGTGCGCGGCCGCGCCGGTGGCGCCGGCGACGCCTTCAACCTCGGCGAAGTGACCGTGACGCGCTGCACCGTCCGGACCGAGGAAGGCCAGGTCGGGCACGCCTACGTCGCCGGCCGGGACGCCGAGAAGGCCCGGCTCGCCGCCCTGGTCGATGCCCTGCTGCAGCAGCCGCAGCGCGCGACGCTGCTGCAGGAACAGGTGATCGCGCCGCTTGAGCGCGCCCAGCAGGCGCGGCGCGGATGCGGTGGCCCGGAAGGCGGCGGCGACGCGCGTGAACTTCTTCACCCTGGCCAGCATGCGCACATGACTGCGAGCACTGACATTCCCGGCTTCGCCGATCCGGTCGGCGCCTCGCAGCAGACGTTCCGCGCGGTGTTGGACGCGATGGCGCGGCCCGGCCGCATCTGCGTGTCCGAGACCGGCCTCCGTCCACCCGCGCCGCTCGACCCGGCCACCGCCGCGGTCGCGCTCTGCCTGATCGATCAGGAAACTCCTCTGTGCCTCGATGCTGCGATGCAGGCCGCCGCGCCCTGGCTCGCCTTCCACGCCGGGGCCGGCCTCGTCGCGGATCGGCGACCGCCACGTTCCTCCTCGTTGCCGCGTGCCCCGACCTCGCCGCGCTGCGCACCGGCTCCGACGAGGCGCCGGAAGACTCGGCCACGGTGATCCTGCAGATCGCGGAGCTCGGGCGCGGCACCGCCTACCGGCTCGCCGGCCCTGGCCTCGCGCAGCCCACGGTCCTGTGCGCAACCGGCCTGCCCGCCGATTCGCCGCCGTCTGGAAGCGCAACCACGCGCTGTTCCCGCGCGGCATCGACCTCATCCTCTGCGCCGGGGACCGCGCTGGCCGCGCTTGCCCCGCAGCGTCGCGCTGGAGACCGTCTGATGGCCTATGTCGCGGTCAAGGGCGGCGAGCAGGCGATCGACAACGCCCATGCCTGGCTCGCCGAGCAGCGGCGCGGCGACACCGGCCGTCCCCGAGATCGAAACCCGCGCAGATCGCCGCACAACTCGGCCGCGCCGTCGATCGCGCGATGGCCGAAGGCTCGCTCTACGACCGCGAACTCGCGGCGCTGGCGATCAAGCAGGCGCAGGGCGACCTGATCGAGGCCGCGTTCCTGCTGCGCGCCTACCGCACCACGCTGCCGCGCTTCGCCCATTCGCTGCCGGTCGAAACCGCGACGATGCGCATCGCGCGCCGTATTTCCGCGATCTTCAAGGATCTGCCGGGCGGGCAGGTGCTCGGCCCGACCTACGACTACACGCACCGGCTGCTCGATTTCGCGCTGGCAGCAGGCGGCCGCCCCGCCGCCGGCGCCGCGAGGCGACCCGCAGCCGTCGGCGCGATGCCGCGCGTGCAGGACGATCCTGGGGCAGGAGGGGCTGATCGAGCCGGACGGCGCGACGACGGATGCGAGCCCGGCGACCTGACGCGCGAGCCGCTGGCTTTCCCCGCCGGCCGCGACGTGCGGCTTGCAGGCCCTGGCGCGCGGCGACGAGGGGTTCCTGCTGGCGATGGGCTACTCGACGCAGCGCGGCTATGGCGGCTCGCATCCCGTTCGCCGGCGAGATCCGCATGGGCGAGGTCGGCGATGGAGATCGTGCCGCCGGAACTCGGCTTCGCCATCGACATCGGCGAGCTCGACGTTGACCGAATGCCAGATGGTCAACCAGTTCAAGGGCTCGAAGACCGCGCCGCCGCAGTTCACCCGCGGCTACGGCCTGGTGTTCGGCCACGCCGAGCGCAAGGCGATGGCGATGGCGCTGGTCGATCGCGCGATGCGCGCGGAGGAGCTCGGCGAGGACGTCACCGCGCCGGCGCAGAACGTCGAATTCGTGCTGTACCACTGCGACAACATCGAGGCGACCGGCTTCGTCGAGCATCTGAAGCTGCCGCACTACGTCGATTTCCAGAGCGAGCTGGAAAGCGTGCGGCGGATGCGCGCCGAGCACGATGCAGCTGCGCGGAGGCAGCCGAATGATGGATGGCTACAACTTCGCCTATCTGGACGAGCAGACCAAGCGGATGATCCGCCGCGCGATGCTGAAGGCGGTGGCGATCCCCGGCCATCAGGTGCCGTTCGGCTCGCGCGAAATGCCGCTGCCCTACGGCTGGGGCACCGGCGGCATCCAGGTCACCGCCGCGGTGCTCGGCCCGGACGGACACGCTGAAGGTCATCGACCAGGGTGCCGACGACACCACCAACGCGGTCTCCATCCGCCGCTTCTTCGCCCGCACCGCCGGCGTGCGCACCACCACGCGCACCGCCGAGGCGACGGTGATCCAGACCCGCCACCGCATCCCCGAGGCGGCGCTGCGCGAGGATCAGATCATCGTCTATCAGGTGCCGCAGCCCGAGCCGCTGTCGCGCCTGGAGCCGAGCCGGGCCGAGACGCGGCGGATGCACGCGCTGGCCGACTACGGCCTGATGCACGTGAAGCTCTACGAGGACATCGCGCGCTACGGCCAGGTCTCGATCAGCTACGACTATCCGGTGATGGTGAACCAGCGCTACCTGATGTCGCCCAGCCCGATCCCGGCCTTCGACAATCCGAAGCTGACACATGATGCCGGCGCTGCAGCTGTTCGGCGCCGGGCGCGAGAAGCGCATCTACGCCGTGCCGCCCTACACCTCGGTCCGCTCGCTGGATTTCGACGACCATCCGTTCCGCGCCACGCGCGCGCCGCACGCCTGCGGGCTGTGCGGCGCGACCGATTCGTATCTGGACGAGGTGGTGATGGACGATCGCGGCGGCCGGCATGTTCGTCTGCTCCGACACCGATCATTGCGCCGAGCGCCGCGCCGCCGGCCATGTCGGCGCCGAAGGCATGCCGGAGGCCGCGGAATGATCCGACGACACGCTGCTCGCCGGCACGCGGCCTGTCGCTGTCCTTCGGTCCGATCGCCGCGCTGCGTCGCGGTCGATGCCGACCTGTGGCCCGGCGAGGTGCTGGCCATCGTCGGCGAATCCGGCTCCGGCAAGACGACGCTGCTGAACGTGCTGTCCGGCCGGCTGCGCGCCGGATGCGCGGCGTCGGTCTGGTATCGCGATCCGGACGGGCGCGCTGGTCGACGTGCACGCCATGCCGGCGCCCGCGCTGCGCGCGCTGCACCGCTCCGACTGGGGCTTCGTGCATCAGGACCCGCGCCAGAGCCTGCGCATGAACGTCTCCGCCGGCGGCAATGTCGGCGAGCGGCTGATGGCGCAGGGCGCGCGCCACTACGGCGACATCCGCGCCGAGGCGACGTCGACTGGCTGCGGCAGGTGGAGATCGACGCCGACCGCATCGACGACCTGCCGCGCACCTTCTCCGGCGGCATGCTGCAGCGTCTGCAGATCGCGCGCACGCTGGTGACGCATCCGCGCCTGGTGTTCATGGACGAACCGACGGGCGGCCTCGACGTGTCGGTGCAGGCGCGGCTGCTCGACCTGATCCGCACGCTGGTTGCGCGGCTGCGGCATCGCCGTGGTGCTGGTGACGCACGACATCGCGGTGGCGCGCCTGCTCGCGCACCGCATCATGGTGATGCAGCGCGGCCGCGTGGTCGAAGACCGGGCTGACCGATCAGGTGCTGGACGATCCGCAGCACCTTACACGCAGCTTCTCGTCAGTTCGGTGCTGACAGGCATGACGCCATGCTGATGCTGCAGACCGACGATCTGGCCAAGGGCTTCACGCTGCATCTGCAGGGCGGCGTGCGCATCCCGGTGCTGGCGGATGTCTGCATCGGCGGTGCGCCGGGCGAGTGCGTGGCGCTGTCCGGGCCCGTCGGGCGCCGGCAAGTCCACGCTGATGCGCAGCCTCTACGGCAACTACCGCGCCGATGCCGGCCGCATCCTGGTGCGCCACCGCGGCGACGATGGTCGACATCGCCGACCGCCGATCCGCGCACGATGCTCGCGGTGCGGCACGAAACCCTCGGCTATGTCAGCCAGTTCCTGCGCGTGGTGCCGCGCGTCGCCGCGCTGCGACGTGGTGGCCGAGGTGCTGATCGGCCGCGGCGCCGACAGCGGCCGAGGCGCGCGCGCAGGCCGCGGCGCTGCTGCTGCGCCTGAACATCCCGCGCCGCCTGCACGCGCTGCCGCCGGCCACCTTCTCCGGCGGCGAGCAGCAGCGCGTCAACCTGGCGCGCGGCTTCATCGGCGGCCATCCGATCCTGCTGCTCGACGAACCGACCGCCTCGCTGGATGCCGCGAACGCGGCGGTGGTTGTGTCGGCATGATCCAGGAGGCCAAGGCGCGCGGCGCGCGCCATCGTCGGCATCTTCCACGACCGTCGAGGTGCGCGATGCCGTCGCCGACCGGCTGTTCGCCGTGACCCCGATCGCAGGAAGCCGCATGACCGAGACGATCCTGACCAACGCCCGGCTGGTGCTGCCGGACGACGGTCGTCCTGGACGGCGTCGGTTGCAGTGACGGACACGACGATCGCCGACGATCGACAGCCGGCCGCGTCCGCTGCGTCCGGCGCGCTCGACATGGACGGCGACTATCCTGATCCCCGGCGTCGTCGATGTGCACACCGACAATCTGGAACGCCAGGTGCAGCCGCGCAGCAACGCGCGCTGGCCGTCGCGCTCGGCGATGGTGGCGCATGATGCGCAATGCGCCGCGGCCGGGCGTGACGACGGTGCTGGACGCGCTGTGCCTCGGCGATCTCGGCTTCGACAAGGAGCGTATCCAGACGTTCCAGGACGGCGTCGCCGACCTCGACGCGCTGGCGGATACCGGCCTGCTGAAAGCCGAGCATTTCCTGCATCTGCGCTGCGAGGTGCCGGCGCGCGACATGCTGGACCTGTTCGATCCGGTCGCCGACGCATCCGCGCGTGCGCATGGTCAGCCTGATGGATCACAGCCCGGGCGTCGGCCAGTACGCCGACATCGACGTTCTACCGCGCGCTGCGCCGCCGCGACGGCACGCGCCGAGGACTAGATCGAGCGCCGCATCATCGAACTGCAGGACGCAGCGCGCGCGGCTGCGCGCGCCGAACCGGCGCGCGCTGCTCGGCCGCGTCGCCGGCCGTGACGTCGCGCTCGCCAGCCACGACGACCGGACCGAGGAGGAAATCGCCGAGAACGCCGCGCGATGGCATCCGCATCAGCGAGTTTCCCGTCACCATGGCGGCGGCGAAGGCGGCGCAGGGCGCACGGCATGCAGGTGATCGCCGGCGCGCCCAACATCGTGCGCGGCGGCTCGCATTCCGGCAACGTCTCGGCCGCCGACCTGCTGCGGCGAAGGCGCGGTGGATGCGCTTCGCCTCCGACTACGTGCCGGCCAGCCTGGTCGAGGCCGCGTTCCTGTGCGTCGAGCAGACGGGCATCGCGCTGCCCGACGCCATCGCGCTGATCACCGACCACCCGGCGCGGATGGCCGGCCTGCCCGACCGCGGGCGCATCGCGCCCGGGCTGCGCGCCGATCTGGTGCGCGTGCGACTGCACGAGGGCCTGCCGGTGGTGCGCCAGGTCTGGCGCGCCGGCGAACGGGTCGCCTGACGCATGGCCGCAGACCGCGCGCGTCGCGGTCTATTACGCGCCGCCGCCGGACGATCCGCTGTTCGCCGCCGGCGCCGCATGGCTCGGGCGCGACGCCGGACCGCAACATCGCGCTGCCGCAGCCCAGGCTACCCGACATTGCCGGCGATCACCGCGGAGCCGCGGCGTTACGGCTTCCACGCCACGCTGAAACCGCCGATGCGCCTGGCCGCCGGCCGGCAGCTGGTTCGACGTTCGTCGCCGCGGCCCGCGCGCTCGCCGCCGCGATCGCGCCGTTCGACCTGCCGCCGCTCGCGTGTCGCTGACCTGCACGGCTTCCTGGCCCTGCGCGAAACCGAGATCTGCCCCCCGTTGCAGGCGCTGGCCGATGCGCTGCGTCGCCGAGCTCGATCCATTTCGCGCACCGCCGCCCGACGCCGCCGAACTGGCGCGCCGCCGCGCGCGCCGGTCTCTCGCGCCGCGCAGGACGCGATGCTGCTGCGCTGGGGCTATCCCTACGTGTTCGACACCTGGTTCTTCCACATGACGCTGACGCGGCGCCTGACCGCAGGTGGAAAAGACGCGTCGTACAAGCCGCAGGCCGAGGCGTACTTCGCCGACGCCCTCGCCGTGCCGCGCCGCGTCACCGACATCTGCCTGTTCACGCAGGCCGCACCCGACAGCGCGTTCGTCATCGCCGAGCGGCTGACGCTGCGCGGCTGAGTGCCGCGAGGAACCGCGCCGCGCCGTTCCGCACGCTCCCGTCGTTCATGCACCGTTTCGGTCGGTACGCCATTCGGCATCGGCAACGTCGCGCGCGAGTCGCTGCGGCGATGTCGGCGGCGTCCTCCCGCCCGCGCGCTGCAAGCCGCGCCGCCAGGACCTCCGGCGGCGCGGTGATCTCGATCACCCGCACCGGGAAGCGCGCCGCCGCCGCGCCGATCACACCGCGGGAGACATTGGCCACGACCACACGTCCGACCGCCAGATCCGCCTCGATATCGTCGGGGATGCCGTAGCGCAGCCCGTGCGCCTGCCACGACAGCGCGAAGCGCCGCGTCGGCGAACTCTGCTCGGTGTCACCGCCTCGTGGGCCTCGCCGCCGGCCTCGGCCGGGCGGGTGATGACGCGGCGGACGAAACGGAATCGCGTGATCGTCATCCAGCGCCGCGCGCGCGGCATCCAGCAGCGTGTCCTTGCCTGCCCCGCTCGGCCCGACCACCAGAACCAGCATCCGATTCCCACCGCCGTTGACGGCGGGCACCCTGGCGGTAGCGTGGCGCACCACGCAACCGGAGACGCACAATGTTCACCACCCGCCCGGAGATCGCCGGCACCTTCGGCGTTGTCGCCAGCACGCACTGGATCGCCAGCCAGTCGGCATGGCGGTGCTGGAGCGCGGCGGCAACGCCTTCGATGCCGCGGTGGCGACGGCCTTCATGCTGCAGGTGGCCGAGCCGCACCTCAACGGCCCCGGCGGCGACGCGCCGATCATCCTCCACGATGCGCAGGCCGGCGCGCAGCAGGTGATCTGCGGCCAGGGCGTCGCGCCCGCTGGCGCGACGCTCGAGGCCTTCCGCGCCCTCGACATCGACCTGATCCCGGCCACCGGCCTGCTGCCGGCCGTGGTGCCCGGCGCCTTCGACGCCTGGTGCCTGCTGCTGCGCGACTGGGGCACCTGGGAACTGGCCGACGTGCTGGCCTTCGCCATCGGCTACGCGGCGAACGGCATCCACGCTCGTGCCGCGCATCAGCGCCACGATCGAGGGCGTGCGCCCGCTGTTCGAAGCCGAGTGGCGCACCAGCGCCGCGGTGTTCCTGCCCGACGGCAAGGTGCCGGCACCGGGCAGCCTGTTCGCCCGTCCGGCGCTTGCCGAGACCTATCGAGCGCCTCTGCCGCGAAGCCGTCGGCGCCACGCGCGAAGCCCGCATCGATGCCGCCCGCGGCGCCTGGTATCGCGGCTTCGTCGCCGAGGCGGTGGACCGGTTCTGTCGCGAACACGGAAGTGCTGGACATCACCGGGCAGCGCCATCGCGGCCTGCTGACCGGCGGCGACATTGCCGCATGGTCGGCCACCGTCGAGGACGCCGCTCACCTACGACTATCACGGCCACACCGTGCTGAAATGCGGCCCATGGAGCCAGGGCCCGGTGTTCCTGCAACAGCTTGCGCTGCTGCGCGGCTTCGATATCGGCGCGATGGACCCGATCGGCGCGGACTTCGTCCACACCGTCGTCGAGTCCGCGAAACTCGCCTACGCCGACCGCGAGGCCTACTACGGCGATCCCGATTTCGTCACGGTGCCGCTCGAGGACGCTGCTGTCGGACGACTACAACGCGGAGCGCCGCGCGCTGATCGGGCCGGCGGCATCGCTGGAGCTTCGGCCCGGGCACCGTCGCCGGCTATACGCCCATCGTCGATCGCGACGCCGCCGGGCCGCGCCGCCGGTGGCCGGCGCCGGCGCCGGCGAGCCGACCGTCGCCCGGCTCGGCGTCGATCGGCGGCGACACCTGCCACATCGACGTCATCGACCGCCACGGCAACATGGTCAGCGCCACGCCCTCGGGCGGCTGGCTGCAATCCTCGCCCGGTCATCCCCGAACTCGGCTTCTGCCTCGGCACGCGCGGCCAGATGTTCTGGCTGCGTCCCGGCCTGCCCAACAGCCTCGCCCCGCGCAAGCGCCCGCGCACGACCCTGTCGCCCAGCTTCGCGCTGCGCGACGGCAAGCCCTGGATGGCCTTCGGCACGCCGGGCGGCGAACAGCAGGACCAGTGGTCGCTGATCATGTTCCTGCGCATGGTGCATCATCGCATGACCATCCAGCAGGCGATCGACGCGCCCAGCTTCCACACCGAGCATTGGCCCTCCAGCTTCTGGCCGCGCGCCGCGCGCCCCGGCAAGCGTCGTGATCGAGGGCCGCTACGACGACGCCGTGCTGGCCTCGCTGCGCGCCCGCGGCCATCTCGCTGAAAAGGGCGAGGACTGGTCGGAAGGCCGCCTGTCGGGCGCCCGCCTCGACAACGGCATGATGCTGGCCGGCGCCAATCCCCGCGGCATGCAGGGCTATGCCGTGGGCCGCTGAGCGGACCTAGACCCGCTTCGTCCCCGGCTTGGCGGATCGCCCCGCACCGGGGTGCGCCGGTGCGGCCGCGCGCTTCGGCTTGGCCGCGCGCTTGGGTGCGGTCTTGCCGGCGCGCAGATCGGCAATGGTGGCGCGCGAGGTGATCTGCTCGGGGTTCATCCGCAGCTCGATCACAGCGGGCTTGCCGCTCTCGACCGCGCGGGCGAAGGCCGGTGCGAACTCCTCCGTCGCTGCCACGACCTCGCCATGACCACCGAAGGCCTCGATGTATCGGGCGAAATCCGGATTGGTCAGCGCGGTGCCGGACACGCGCCCGGGATGCGCACGCTCCTGGTGCATGCGGATTGTGCCGTACATCTGGTTGTTGAAGACCAGAACGATCGGCGCCACGCCGTGATGGAACGCCGTCGCCAGTTCCTGCCCGGTCATCAGGAAGCCGCCATCGCCGACGAAGGAAACGACCATGCGGTCGGGGAACGCGATCTTCGCGCCCACCGCCGCCGGCACGCTGTAGCCCATCGCGCCGTTGGTCGGCCCGATATAGCGTTGCCCGTCCTTGAAGTTCAGGAACCGCGTCGGCCAACCAGCGAAGTTGCCGGCATCCGTCGTCAGGATCGCATCGTCGGCAAGCTGGCCCTCCAGCGCCCGCATCGCCGCCGCGAGGTTGAGCGGGCCCTGGTATGTCGGCACCTCCCGCGCGGCCTCGCGCAGGCTGCGCAGTTCCGCCGTCCAGCCGCCCCACTTGCCCTTGACAGGCTGCGCCGCCACGGCCGCAGCGAAGGTATCGAGGTCGGACTGGATGCCAAGCGCCGGGCGAAATACACGCCCGATCTCGGATGCTTCGCGATGCACGTGCACGATCGGCTGCGCGCCGGCCATGTCGAACAGCGAATAGCCCTGCGACACCGCGTCGCCCAGCCGCGTCCCGATCGCCAGGATCAGGTCGGCCTCGCGCGCCTTCGCCAGCAGCGCCGGGTCGGCGCCGACGCCCAGGTCGCCGGCGAAATTCGCCAGCGTGCCATCGTAAAGCTGCTGGCGCCGGAACGCGACGGTCACGGGGATGTCGCTGCCCACCAGGAACTCGCGAATCGCAGTGCGCCCGGCCTCGGACCAGCAGGAACCGCCCAGGATCGCCAGCGGCTTGGTCGCCTTCGCCAGCATCACCCGCATCTTGGCGATCGCCGCCGGATCGGGGAACGGCACGGATACCGGCACACGCGCCAGGTCCGGCACCTCCACCACGTCCTTCTGCATCTCCTCCGACAGCGCGATCACCACCGGCCCGGGCCTGCCCGAAGTCGCCACGTCCACCGCGTGCGCCACCAGTTCGGGGATGCGTTTGGCGCTGTCGATCTGCGTGACCCACTTGGCCAGCGGGCCGAACATGCGGCGGTAATCGACCTCCTGGAAACTTTCGCGGTCAGTGTCCTCGAACGGGATCTGGCCGACGAACAGCAGCAACGGCGTGCTGTCCTGCATCGCGATGTGCACGCCGATCGCGCCATGGCACGCGCCCGGCCCCCGGGTCACCATCGCAGCCGCCGGGCGGCCGGTCAGCTTGCCGTAGGCTTCGGCCATGTTGACCGCGCCGGCTTCGAATCGGCAGGTCACCAGCTTCAACTTCTGGCGCACGTCGTAAAGCCCGTCGAGCGTGTCGAGAAAGCTTTCGCCGGGCACTGAAAAGACGTGGTCGATGCCCTGTGCAACCAGCGCGTCCGCCAGGATCCGGCCGCCCGTGCGCGGCATGAGCCGGGCCTTGCGTGCCTGCGCCAGTTCCATTCCTGCCTCCCACGGTCCGCTCCGGCCCGCAGCATAAGCAGGAATGGTTGGTCGCGTCACGCCAGCGCCACCGCCTGCATGCTGTGCAACGGCCCCGCCCGCATGGCATCGTCGCCGCAGCGGCAGGAGGGTCGGATGCGGGCAATATTCGTCATGATCAAATGCGAGATGGGCCAAGCCTATCGCGTGGCTCAGGAAGCCGCCGACCGCATCCCCGAGATGTCGGAGCTGTATTCCACGTCCGGCCAGTACGACCTGCTGGGCAAGTTCTACCTGGAGCCCGAGCAGGACACCGGCCTGTTCGTGACCGACCACATCCAGACTCTCCCAGGCGTGAAGGACACCTACACCCTCATCACCTTCAACGCCTTCACCAGCGGCGGTGCCTGACCACTACCGCCGAGCGATCATGTCGATCTCCACCAGCGCATCGCGCGCCAGGCCGGTCACGCCGACGCAGGTGCGGGCCGGCAGGCGGCCCGGCGGGAAATAGTCTGCGTACACCGCGTTCATCGGCCCATAGTCCTGCTGAAAGCGGGTCAGGAACACCCGCACGCTGACCACGTCGGCCAGCCGCAAACCGAGGCCGCCCAGCACCAGCACCAGGTTATCCATCACCCGCCTGGTCTGCGCCTCAATCCCCGCCGGAAGCGGTGCGGCATCGTCCTCTGGCAGCGTCGGCATCTGGCCGGTCAGGAACACCCAGCCGTCCGCCTCGGTCGCATGGCTGAACGGCGCCACCGGCGTCGGTGCACCCGGGATCATGTGGAACAGCTTTTCGGTCATCGGCACCTCCGGCCGCCGAGCTAGCACCCGCCATGCCACAGCATTGCGCCGCCTCGTCCGCGGGCCGAGCATGGGCGAAACGCAAGGCATGCGCGATGCAGCACACCGACGCCACGACCGCCGCCATTGCGGCCATGACCGACTTCGCCCGCCGCCATGTCGCCCCCCGCGACCTCTGCCGCGCAGATGACTTTCCCGCCGACCTGTGGCGCGCGATGGGAGAGGCCGGCCTGTTCCGCATCGGGATGCCCGAAGGCGGTTATGCCGCCATCGCCGCCGCCGACGCGGCGTTGGCCGAGACCGGCGGCGCTCCCGGCTTCGCCGGCGCCTGGACCGGCCACCAGATGGTCGCCCGTTTCATGCTCGACGGCTTCGGCACCGCCGAACAGCGCGCCGCCTGGATGCCGCGCCTCGCCAGCGGCGACAGCACCGCCTGCGTCGCCATCTCCGAAGCCGGGGTCGGCGCCCACCCCAAGCACCTCACCACCACCGCGACGCCGCAGGGCGGCGCCATCCGGCTCGACGGCGCCAAGGCCTGGGTCAGCAATGCACCGCTGGCCGACCTCATCATCGTGTTCGCGATCAGCCGGCTCGATGGGGAGCGGAAGCGGTATTCCGCCTACCTCGTGCCCACGGCCACGCCCCGGGTCACGCTGGTGGAGGGGCGCGACCTCGGCGCGCTCCGGCCATCGCGCCATTCCGGCCTGCGCCTCGATGGCTGCATCGTCCCTCCCGCCAACCGTCTCGGCCCTCCGGACGCTGCGTTCGAGGCCATGGCGATCCCATTCCGGGACTTCGAGGACGCCGTCGGCGCCTCCGGCATGGTGGGCACGATCCGCCACCTGCTGCGCCGACTGGCAGCGGAAACCGATCCGGCACGGCACGAACCCGCCGCCGGCGCCCTGGGCGCCCTCGCCGCCTCAGCCGCCCTGGCCGCGGAGGCGGCCACCTCACTTGCCGCCGGCCTCGACGCCGGAACATGGCGGCCCGGCGCGCCGCCGGACACGCTGACCGGCATCCGCCTGCTCTGCGAGGAACTACTCGCCGGTATGCGCCGCTATCGCTCGGAATTTACGCTCGGCGCGGACGATGCTATCGACATCCTGTTCGGGGACCTCGCGCTGCTGCTCAACGTCGCGCGCGGCCCACGGATGGTGAAACAAGGCCGCATCGGCATGGCCCTCCTACGGCAGGCGCCAAAACGGGAAGCATCAGGCGCATGACGGACAGGACGGCGACGCGGCTCAACTCGATCGATGCGGTCGAGCAGGGCCTCAACAGCGTCGGCTACATCGCCAGCCGGCAGATCAGCACCGCCGTCTACCTTGCGCAGCAACTTCAGAAGCCGATCCTGGTCGAAGGCCCCGCCGGCGTCGGCAAGACCGAGCTTGCCCGCTCCCTCGCCACCTATCTCGACCTGCCGCTGATCCGCATGCAGTGCTACGAGGGCCTCGACGAGGCGAAGGCGCTGTACGAGTGGAAATACGGCAAGCAGCTGCTCTACACGCAGATCCTCAAGGACAAGATCAGCCAGCTTTTCGGCGACACCGAGTCCCCTTCAGGCCGCCCTCGCGCGGCTCGAAACCTTCGGCGATGTGTTCTTCTCCAAGCAGTTCCTGGAACCACGCCCCCTGCTGCGGGCGCTCGAACAGCCCGAAGGCGCGGTGCTGCTGATCGACGAGATCGACAAGTCCGATCAGGAGTTCGAGGCATTCCTGCTGGAAATCCTCTCCGACTATCAGGTGACTATCCCTGAAATCGGCGTGGTTCATGCCACCGTCCCGCCCGTGGTGCTGCTCACCTCCAACTCGATGCGCGACCTCGGCGACGCGCTGAAGCGCCGCTGCCTGCACCTTCACATCGGCTTCCCCGATCCGAAACTGGAAGCGCGCATCATCGAGACCCGCGTCCCCGGCATCGACGCCAACCTCAACCGTCAGCTCGTCGCATTCGTGCAGGCACTGCGCGGCATGGAGCTGAAGAAGCACCCATCGGTATCCGAAACCATCGACTGGGCGCGCGTAATGGTACTGCTGCACGCCGCAGTGCTGGACCCGGCCATGGTGCGCAACACGCTGAACGTGCTGCTCAAGTTCGAGAGCGACATCGAGGCCGCCGGCCGCCAACTCGAAGCCACCGTCTACAAGGTGCGGCGCGAAACCGGCGTCGAGGTGTAGCCCGATGCCGGCGCCGGCCTCCGAACCGCTGCGCCGCTTCATCGACGTGGCGCGCGGTGCCGGCCTGCGTGTCTCGGCGGCCGAAAGCATCGATGCCATGCGCACCGCCTCCGTGGTCGGCTACGACGACCGCGCCGTGCTGCACGACTCCCTCTCGCTGGTCATGGCGAAGTCGGCCGAGGAGAAGCGTCTCTTCAGCGACTGCTTCGCGCTCTATTTCCGCCGTGACGATTTTGCCGCCGACGAACGCCCGACCCCGGACGCGGACGGCCCCCCGACCGGTTTCGGTGCCGGCGGCGCCGGCGGCCAAGGTAGCGGCAGCGGCGGCGGGGGCGAAGGGGGGGCCGCCTCGCTCTCCGACATGCTGCTCGACAACGACCGGGCCGGGCTCGCGCAGGCCATGGAAGCCGCAGGCCAGGACAGCGGCCTTGCGAACATCGCCTTCTTCACACAGACCAACCTCTACACCCGCCGCATCATGGAACGCATGGGCGTGCGGGCCCTGGAACGCGAGATCGAGGCGCTGCGCGCGCGCAACGAAGCGCCCGCGGCCAGCCGCGCCGATCGTCTGGAAGCGGGGCGCGAGTTTCTGCGCGACCAGGTGCGCGACTTCGTCGAGCGGCATCTGGCCCTGTTCGCCCGCGGCGCGACCGAAAAGTTCCGCGAGGACATGCTGAAGAACGCCCGCCTCTCCAGCATCGAGAAGCGCGATTACGAGCGGATGCGCAGCTTGGTGCGCGCCATGGCCAAGCGCCTCGCCGCCCGCTACGCGCGCAACCGCCACAAGCGCAACCGCGGCCAACTCGACGTGCGCCGCACCATCCGGCGCAACATGGGGTGGGAAGGCGTCCCCTTCGTCACCGTCTGGCGCCAGCGCAAGATCGAGAAGCCGCGCGTGATGGTGCTGTGCGACGTCAGCGGCTCGGTCGCCGCGATGTCGCAGTTCCTGCTGATGTTCCTCTATGCGCTGAACGAGGCGCTGTCGGACATCCGGTCCTTCGCCTTCTCGGGCAGCCTGATCGAAGTCAGCGAGGTGCTCGAGCGCGAAACCACGGAAACCGCGATCGCGAAGATCATGGCGATGATCGGCCTCGGTTCCTCCAACTACGGCAATGCCTTCGCCGATTTCGAGGAAGGCTGGATGTCGAAGGTGGACACCAGGACCACCGTCATCATCCTGGGCGATGGCCGCGGCAACCGCACAGAACCGCGCGCTGACATCATCGAGCGCCTGTCGCAGCGCGCCAAGCGGCTGATCTGGCTCAACCCCGAGTATCGTACCTCCTGGGGCACCGGCGACTTCTGACATGCTGCGCTACCTGCCGTACTGCCACGTCGCGACCGTCTGCAATACGCTGCGCCATCTGGAGACGGTCGTTACGGACCTGCTGAAGGACTTCACGCTAGAAACCGGCGGCGCACCGGACCGCCTCCCCTTGCCCCCGACGGTGCGGGCTGGCAGGAACCGGTCCCCTGACCCGGACCGCCTATGCCCCTGTCCCAGACCCTGCCGCTCTCCCGCTCCGACCTCGCGTTGCGCCGCCTCGACCGCGTCGCACTAATCGCCACGCTGCTGACCGTGCCGATGCTGCTGCACGCCCATGCCTTCGCCGAGGCGACCATGGCCGTCGCCAGCGGCTGCTTCCTGATCCGCTCGGTGCTGACGCGCGACTGGCAATGGCTGCGGACGCCTTGGTTCTGCATCGGCGTGGCGTGGTGGGCCTGGGTGGTGCTTTGCTCGCTGCCCTTTCCCGCCTATGGGCTAGGGTTGGGCGGGATCCCCTCGCTGATACAGGCGGTGGTGACCATCCGCTTCCTGCTGTTCGTCGCCGCCCTGGAATGGGCGGTGCTGCGCCCGTCCGGTGCCCGCCGCTGGTTGAACTGGCTGATCATCGTCAGTGCCATCTATATCGCCGTCCAGTCGCTGTTTCAGGCCGTGACCGGCTATAACCTCTATGGACACCCGCGTGGCGGCGATGGCGAACTCACCGGCCCGTTCGGCAAGCCGCGCGCCGGCCCGCCCGAATCGCGCATCCTGTTTCCCGCGCTGGTTCCGCCGGTCGCGCGGCTGCTCGATCGGCCGGGCTGGCCCGGCACGCTCGGCGCCTATGCGCTGCTGTTCGCCGGCGTCGGCGTCATCGTGCTGATCGGCCAGCGCATGCCGTTGCTGCTCACCGGCCTCGGCCTGTTCGTCACCGCGCTGCTGCTGCCGAAGCTACGCCCTGTCGTGCTGGTCGCCTGCGTCGCCGGCGCCGTGCTGGTCGCCGCCACCGTTGTTGTCTCGCCGCCCACCTACTACCGGCTGGTGCTGAAATTCTCCGCCCAGATGGACCATTTCCCGACCAGCCCCTACGGCGAGATCTACACCCGCGCGCTGGAGATCGGCCGTCAACAGCCACTGTTCGGTCGCGGCTATGACGGCTTCCGCACCGGCTGCCCGATGCCGCGCTACTTTCGTCCTACCCTCGACGGACGCATCGCCAATGGCGGCGGCACCGCCAACTGCGCCGCCCACCCCCACAACTTCTTCATGGAGGCGCTGGACAACGGCGGCATCCCCGGGCTGCTGCTGTTCACCGCACTGTCGCTCGCTTGGCTGTGGCCGCTGGCCCGCGGCTTGTGGCAACGCCCCGATCCGCTCCGCGTCGGCCTGTTCGCCTCGATCCTGATCCAGCTATGGCCGATCGCCTCGACCAGCGCCTTCACCTCCATGCCGATGGGCGGCTGGTTCTTCCTGCTGCTCGGCTGGGGCCTCGCCGAAGCCCGCTGGCAGCCGCCGGCGCCGGCGTGATCGCGCCCTCCTCGCGCCTCGCGGTGATCCAGCCGCTGCCGGGTATCGGCGACATGATCTGGCACCTGCCGCATATCCGCGCCATCGCCGGCGCGGCTGGCCACAAGGTAACACTGGTTACCAAGCCGCGCTCCGCCGCCGACCAGATCTTCGCCGCCGAGGACACCATCGCCGACGTCCTGTGGATGGACCGCAACCCGGACCACCAGCGCGGCGCGCATGACGGCCCGCAGGGCCTAGCACGGCTGGTCGGCGCACTGCGCAGCCGCCGCTTCGATACTGTGGTGATCCTGCATCACAGCCGCACCCTGGCCTTCGCGGCGCTGCTGGCCGGCGTGCCGCGTCGGCACGGCTACGGCTATCGCTGGCAGCGGCCGTTCCTCAACCGTCCACCCTATTTGCCGCAGCGCACGCTGGTGCTGCATCCCTACCAGCAGGCGACCGCCTATCTGGCCGCCGCCCACATTCCGATCCCCGAGGCCGAGCCGCGCCTGCCGATCGCCCCGGCCGCCCGAGCCGCCGTCGCCGCCCGGCTTGCCCCCAACCCCGGTCCGCTGGCCACCATCGGCATCGGCACCTCCGAGCCCTACAAGCAGTGGGGCGCCGCCCGCTTCGCCGCTCTCGCTGAGGCGTTGCTTGCGGCGGGATGGCAAACGCTGGCCCTGGTCGGCGGCCCAGCCGAGGACAGCGTCGCACAGGACATCGCGGCACTGCTACCGCAACACGCGGCGCGGCTGGTTCACGCCATTGGCTGGCCACTGGCCGAGATCGCGGCATTGTTCGCAGCATCGGGCCTCTATGTCGGCAACGACACCGGCGTGATGAACATGGCCGCCGCGGTCGGCATCCGCACCTATGCGCTGTTCGGCGCCACGCCGCCTTTCGGCCATGCCAGCGCCATCGTGCCGGTCACGCCGCCGGACGGCCGGATCGACAAGGCGGACGGAATGGCGCGCATCGACCTCGGCGCGGTGCTAGCTGCGATCACCGCGGACCGCGGAGGCCTGGCACCAACCGCCGCCTGACCACGTCGCCGATGGCGGCATGCACCGCCGCAGGCGTGCCGTCGGCGTCCACGACGACGCATCGGGCGGGCTCGGCAGCGGCAATTGCGAGGAAACCGGCCTTCACCCGGGCATGGAACGCCGCATCCTCCCGCTCGTAGCGGTCCGTCGCCGCACCGCGCTGCCGGCGGCGCGTCAGCGCGACAGCTTCGGACACGTCCAGGACGATCGTCAGGTCGGGTGCCAGGCCGATCAGCCCGGTCAGGGTCGCGATCATCGCGCGATCCGCGCCCTGGCCATGGCCCTGATAGGCCATCGTGGAGTCGGCGAAGCGGTCGCAGACCACCCAGGTGCCGGCGGCCAGTGCCGGGCGTATCGTACGTTCCACATGCTCGGCCCGCGCGGCGAAATGCAGCAGTGTCTCGGCCGGCGGCGACCACGCCGTGCCGCCCGACAGCAGCAGGCGGCGCAGCACCTCCGCACCCGGCGCGCCGCCCGGTTCGCGGGTCTCCAGCACTGTCAGCCCGGTTGCCCGCAGCTCCTCTGCCAGCAGGACGGCCTGGGTCGACTTGCCGGCGCCCTCGCCGCCCTCGAGGGTGATGAACCGCCTGCGCGCGGCCGGCTTTCCAGGATCAGCTGCCCGTCACGTAATGCGACAGCACCGCGATCGCCCGGCCCGGCAGGCCCAGCTTCGGAACATCGGCGCCGGCCAGCAGCGGCACCTGCATGTCCGGCACGCCCTGACCGGACACGACCAGGCGTCCAAGCGTATCGCCGCGCGCGACCGGCGCCCGGATCGGTGCGTCGTACTCGACCTTGATGGAGGCATCCCGGCGCCATTTCCGCGGCATCGTCACCACCAGATCGCGCCCGCCCACCAGCGGCACCGTCGGCGTGGTGCCGAGCCAGACCGGCGCGCGGTCCACCACGTCGCCGGCGGTAAACAGCGTCACGTCCTCGAACTCGCGGAACGCCCAATCCATCATCCGCTCGCCTTCCTCGGCCCGCTCGCGCATCGAGGTCATGCCGTTCAGCACCACGACCACCCGGCGCGTGCCGCGCAGGCTGCTGGCAACCAGCCCGTAGCCGCCGGCCTCGGTATGCCCGGTCTTCAGCCCGTCGGCGGTTCCCTTCTGCACCAGCGGATTGCGGTTTTGCTGTTCGATGCCATTGTATTTGAATGTCTTTTCGGAATCGAAGTGGTAATACTGCGGGAAGTCGTGGATCAGCCGCATCGCCAGCGTGGCGATATCGCGCACGCTCATGTGGTGTTCCGGGTCGGGCCAGCCGGTGGCGTTCTTGAAATAGGTGTTGGTCAGGCCGAGTTCCTTGGCCTTCTGGTTCATCAGCTCGACGAACGCCTCCTCCGAGCCGGCGATCCCTTCGGCCAGCACGATGCAGGCATCGTTCCCGGAATCGACGATGATGCCGCGGATCAGGTCCTCCACGCTGACATTGGTGCCCACCTGCACGAACATCTTCGACCCGCCCATCTTCCAGGCGCGCTCGCTAACCGGCAGCTCGTCATCCAGCTTCAGCTTGCCTTTCTTCAGCTGCTCATAGACCAGGTAGATCGTCATCAGCTTGGTCATCGAGGACGGCGGCATCTGCTCGTCCGCGTTCTTGTCGAGCAAGGTGGAGCCGGTGTTGTAATCCACCACGATCGCCCATTGCGCGGCGACATCCAGGGGACCGATCGGGGTGTTCGCCGGGCTGCCGGTGCTGGCGGGCGGGGTTGCGTCCTTCCCGTGCGCGCCGCGACCGGCCGCCGCGGGACGTGCGGCCTTGTGCTGTGCGAGCGCCGGCGTGGCGAAGGCAAGGACGGGAAGCCCCAGCAGGGCGGCACGGCGGGTCAGCATAAGAATCGGCTCCCTATTCGACCACGATGCGCGCATCGGTTACTCCCGCGCCGATCACCTGGTCCAGCGCCGCGTCGGCCTGTACCGGTGTGGTGAAGGGTCCGATCCGCACCTGATAGCTGCGGCTGCGGCCATTCCTGGTTTCGTCGATGCGCGCGCCCAGCCCGCCGACCTTGGCGCGCTGCATGTTGGCGTATTCGTATCGGCTGAACGTGCCCATGCGGATCCACAGCTGGCCGTCCGCCGCCGCCTCTCGCGTGACAGTCTCCGGCAGGCGCAGCGGCACCAACTCCCGCGTCGGCGGCGCCTGCGCCACCATTGCCTGGGGCGCCGGCGCAGCATGGCCACCGCCCGCGCGGGCGCCAGGCGGCGGCGCCAGGCTGGCCGCTTCCACCGCACCGCGCGGCGCACTGGCCACCGCCAGTTTCGGCGTCGCACCGCCGCCCAGCTGCTCGACCAGCGCATGGCTTGGCCCCGGCAGCACCGTCATCCGTACCGGCGCGGTGCCGTCCGCGGGAAATTGCAGCAGCGCGGCGACGCGTCGCGTCACCTCCACCAGCCGGTGCGGCGTCTCGGGGCCGCGATCATTGATGCGGATCTCCGTGGTGAGCCCGTTTGCGAGGTTGGTCAGGCGCACCACGGCGGGCAGTTGCAGCGTCTGATTGGCCCCCGCCATGGCAGACTGGTCGAACGCTTCACCATCTGTGGTCAGTGGCGGATGCGCGCCGTCGTACACCGTCGCCAGCCCGGTTTCGTCCGCATCGAAACTCTCGTGCGGGTAGTGACCAGACCCCGCCCGCCTGGTAGGCGCTGCCAAGCACGTAGTGCACCTGCGGCGTCGGTGCCGGACGCTGGCACCCCGCCAGCACCAGCAGCAGAAGCAGGCATGCGGCGGGTTTCACGCCGTGACCGAGTCACCGATCAGTCCGACCGCGATGGCGTAGTAGTCGGAGGGGTTGTAGCGGCGGATGGCGGTGAAGTTCGGATAGGCCACGAACGCCTCGCCGGTCAGGCCGTCCGGCAGCAGCACCGCGGCCTGGATGTCCAGGTTGGTGAAGGCCCCCCCGTCCAGCCGCCGCACGCCGATCCGCGCCCAGTCGGCAAGCGGGCGACGGTTGTCGCGGCCGGCAAGGCCCGGGTCGAACGTCGGCGGCACCGTAACCTGTGCGCCCCAACTCTCACCGGACCGCCAGCCCGACTTCGCGAGGTAGTTGGCGATCGAGGCGAGCGTATCGGCGGTGCTGCCCCAGATGTCGCGCCTTCCATTGCCCTCGAAATCGACGGCGTAGCGCAGATAGGATGTCGGCATGAACTGCGGCTGTCCCATGGCGCCGGCATAGCTGCCCGTCATCCGCGCCGCGGATATGTCACCGGCGTTCAGGATGCGCAGCGCGGCGATCAGCTCGGATCGGAAGAACGCTGCCCGCTTGGTCTGCCACGCCAACGTCGCCAGCGCTTGCACCACGCTGTAGTCGCCGGTCTTCTGACCGAAGCTCGAACTCCAGGCCCCAGATGCCAAGCGTCACGCCGGTCGCAACCCCGTAGCGCCGTTCGACCGCGTCGATGATGCCGGCATTCCGATGGAGTGCCGCACGACCGGCCTCGGCGCGCTGGTCGGTGACGACCAGCTTGCGGTACTGCGCCCAGGTCAGCGTGAATTCCGGCTGATGGTTGTAGTGCTCGAGTACCTGCTGGTTGGGCCGCAGACCGTTCAGCGCGCGGTCGAGCGTGGCCACCGAGACGCCGGTGCGCTGCGCCTCCGCCCGCACCCCGGCAAGGAAGCCCTGGAAACTGTCCACGGCCCATGCGGGGGTCGACAGGACGACGGGAATCGCAGCCGTCAGGAATCGGCGGGTCAGCATGCTGCGCTGTCTGCCACGGACCGCCTTGCCGCGGCAATCAATGCGGAATTACCTCTGCGTCATGCTGGCGAAAGCCGGTGCGTGCGGGGGGCCAGACTTTGCGCCACGCCGCGGTTTGCGCCACACTCTCTACAAAGTCCGATACGATATGGAGGGCGTCGCCATGGGCATCACCGAGAAGCTGTCGGTCTTCACCGCAGGGATTACGCTGGACGCCCTGCCGCCCGACGTGGTGCACCGCGCCCGCTTCCTCCTGCTGGACCTGGTCGGCAACATCGTCCGCGCCCGCCACGATGCGGAAAGCACCTCGTCCTTCCTCGCCACGGCCCGCGCTTTGGGCATGGCGGCCGGCAATTCCGGGGTGTTCGGCGATGCGGCCCGCTACACGCCGGCGGGCGCCGCCTTTCTGAACGGCGCCCTCGCCCACTCGCTCGACTTCGACGACACCCACGCCGCTGCCTCGCTGCACCCCGGTGCGCCGGTGATCCCCGCCGCTCTCGCAGCAGGGGAGATGGCAGGCGCCAGCGGTGCCGACGTGCTCGCCGCGATCATCGCGGGCTACGAGATCACCTGCCGGGTCGCCCTCGCCCTGCCGGCCGGTGAACACTACAACCGCGGCTTCCATCCCACCGCGACCTGCGGCGCATTTGGCGCCGCAGGTGCCGCGGCGCGCGTCTTCGGCCTCACCGCCGAGCAGGTTGCCGGCGCCTTCGGAACCGTACTCAGCCAAGCCGCCGGCAGCCTGCAATTCCTCGCCAATGGCGCCTGGACCAAGCGGTTCCAGGTTGGCTGGTCCGCGCTGAACGGGCTGACTGCCGCGACGCTGGTGCGGGAAGGCTTCCTCGGCGCCAGCGAGGCGCTGGAAGGCCGTCACGGCTTCATGCGCGCCTACGCGCCCAATCCCACGCCCGAGCGCGCGGTGCAGGACCTGGGCACGGTGTTCGAGCTGATGCAGACGGCGGTGAAGCCATATCCATCCTGCCGCTACGGCCATGCCGGTATCGACGCCGCCCTGGCACTGCGCGCCGAACACGCGCTACGGCCCGAGGAGATCGAGGCGATCACCCTGGGCCTGCCCAAGGCCGGAATGCTGTTGATCGGGGAGCCGCCGGCCAAGAAGGCCGATCCGCACAACGTCGTGGACGGTCAGTTCAGCGGTCCCTTCGTCGTGGCCAGCGCGCTGGCCACCGGTGCCATGGGCTGGGACAGCTATCGGCTTATCCACGACGCCGCCGTCCGCTCCCTGCTTGGCCGGATCACCTGCGTCATGGACCCGGAGATCGAGGCAGAGTTCCCCGCCAATATGTCAGGCAAGATCACCATCGCCGCGCGCGGCCAGGAGTTCACCAGGAAGGTCGTGGTGCCCAAGGGCGAGCCCACCAACTTCCTCACCGAGGCCGAGCTGCGGGCCAAGTTCTCCGGCCTCACGGATGCGGTGCTCGGTGCCGAACGGGCGGCCCGCCTTGCCGATGCGGTCCTGGCTATCGACACGACACCCGACGTTGCCTCGTTGATGCGGCTCGCCGCGCCGCTGATGTCTGCCCGCCTCGCCGGCGACTGAACCGATTTCAGATTTGCAACCACGCGGCGGCCGTGCATAGCCTGCGCCGTCGCCGTGGAGGTTTCATGACAGTCACATTGCTGCGCCGCGGTTGCCGGGCGCTTACATTCGTAGTCCTGCTGGCAATCGCGCTTCCCGCTTCGGCGGCGACGTTCAAATGGGCCAACGACGGCGATGCCAACTCGATGGACCCCTACACGCGCAGCGAGACGTTCCTGCTGACCTTCACCCAGAACATATACGATCCTCTGGTCCGTCGCGACCGCAACCTGAAGGTCGAGCCGGCACTGGCCAAGAGCTGGGAGATGCTGAGCCCGACGGTCTGGCGCTTCCACCTCCGCCCGGGCGTGAAGTTCCAGGAAGGCCAGGACTTCACCGCCGACGACGTGGTGTTCAGCTACCAGCGTGCCACCGCGCCCGGCTCGCAGATCAACGCCTATTTCCAGGCGGTCAAGACGGTCACCAAGGTCGACCCGATGACCGTCGACTTCGAAACCCGGGTTCCCGACCCGATCTTCCTCGAGGAGATCACCGGCTGGGAGATCATGAGCAAGTCGTGGTGCGAGCAGCATGACGCGGTGCAGGCCGCCGATCTGACGAAGGCGGGAGAAAACTACGCGACCCGCCACGCCAACGGCACCGGCCCGTTCATCCTCAAGACGCGGGAGCCGGACCGGCGCACGACGCTGGTGAACAACCCGGCATGGTGGGACAAGCCCGACGGCAATCTGACGGACGTGCAGTTCAACGTCATCAGCAACGCGGCCACGCGCGTCGCCGCCCTGCTCTCGGGCGATGTCGACATGATCTACACCGTGCCACCGCAGGACATGGACCGGATCAGCCACACCGACGGGCTGCACCTGCTGGAGGTGCCGGAACTGCGCACCGTGTTCATGGGCTTCGACCAGTCGCGTGACCAGTTGCTGAAATCCGATGTCGTCGGCAAGAACCCCTTCAAGGACCAGCGCGTTCGCGAAGCCTTCAACGAGGCGGTGGACAAGAAGGCGATCCAGTCCCGCATCATGCGCGGCCAGTCGCACCCGACGGGCCTGCTCTACGGTCCCGGCGTCAACGGCTATACCCCGGACTCCGACATCAGCTGGCCCTACGACCCCGCGCACGCCAAGAAGTTGCTTGCCGATGCAGGCTATCCCAACGGCTTCGGCGTGACGCTCGACTGCCCCAATGACCGCTACGTCAACGACGCCGAAATCTGCCAGGCTGTCACCGCAATGCTGGCCCGTATCGGCGTTCGGGTGACGCTGAACGCACAGACCCGCCTCAAGTATTTCGCCGAGATCAGCAATCCGGGCTACCACACCAGCTTCTACATGCTGGGCTGGACGCCCTCGACCTACGACGCTCACAACTCGCTGTTCAACCTCGCCGGCAGCCGCAACGGCACCCGCGGCGTCTTCAATGACGGCGGCTATTCCAACCCGAAATTCGACTCGCTGCTCGACCGGATCGCGGTCGAGACCGACCACGCGAAGCGCCAGGCTGAGATCATCGATGCCTCGAGGATCCTGCACGACGACGCGGCGTTCCTGCCGCTGCACCAGCAGGTCGTCGTCTGGGCCGCCCGCAACAACATCGCGCTTCAGCAGCTCTCGGACGACACGTTTCCGCTGCGCTTCGTCACCGTCAAATAGCGCGGTCGCGGCCGAAACGTCGGGGCGTGTGCGGCACACCTCCGCACGGCTATGCTGATCGGATGACGACTGCGGGAATATGGCGATGAGCGATGCCGGACGATTGGCCCAGGTCGCCGCACTGATCGGCGATCCGGCGCGGGCGAACATGCTGGCGGGGCTGCTCGATGGGCGCGCCCAGACGGCGGGGGAACTGGCCTGCGCCGCCCGCGTCATGCCGCAGACCGCGAGCGAGCATCTCGGCAAGCTGGTCGATGCCGGCATACTCGCCCCGGCCAACCGGCGCGGGCGCCATCGCTATTACAGCCTGGCGTCGGCGGAAGTGGCAGCGATGCTGGAAAGTCTGATGGTAGTGGCAGCCGCCATCCCCCAAGGCCCACGGCTCAGTAGCTGGCGTGGCGGAGAGGCGTTGCGCAACGCCCGGACCTGCTACGATCACCTCGCCGGTCGGCTCGGCGTCGCCATCGCCGACGGGCTGCGCGAGCGTGGCCATCTTGTCCTCGATCCCGATGGCGGGGAGGTCACGCCCTCCGGTCTGGCCTTCCTCCGAAGCATCGGCGTCGCGATCGAGCCCTCGACCGGCCGGCCGTTCTGCCGACCCTGCCTCGATTGGAGCGAGCGGCGCCAGCACATCGCCGGACGGATCGGCGCCGCGATCGCGTGCCAGTGTTTCGCCCTGGGCTGGGTCGTCCGTCAGCCCTCCGGTCGCGTGGTCTCGGTCACGCCGTCAGGGCGCGTCGGCTTCGCCGAGCATTTCGGCGTGATCCTGCCGGACGACCGGGCGGCGCAGCGGCGCGCCGCCTGACCCGTCCCGCCTCGTCTGCCGTTACAGCTGCGCCATCACCGCTTCGGCGCGGCTGACATCGAAACCACCGGGCGGCTCGACCGCGATGAAACTCACCTTGCCGTCCTCGGCGATCATGGCGAAGCGTTGGCTCCGCACGCCCAGCCCGCGTGCCATCAGGTCGAGTTCCAGCCCCATCGCCTTGGTCAATGCACCGGAGCCGTCTGCCAGCATGGTGATTTTGCCGTCAACTCCCTGATCCTTTGCCCAGGCCGCCATCACGAATGGATCGTTGACCGCCATGCAGACGATGGCATCGACGCCTTTGGCCAGGATCTGATCGGCGTTCTGCACGAAGCCGGGCAGATGCTTGGCGCTGCAGGTCGGGGTGAACGCCCCGGGCACCGCAAACATCACGACCTTCTTGCCCTTGAAAAGCTCGTCGGTGGAAACCTCCCTTGGCCCCTCCGCGCCGCCCACCATCAACTTCATGGATGGAATGGTATCGCCGACCTTGATCGTCATCCGCGTCCCCTGTGGATTGCCCATGGCGACAGTCCTACCGCTCCACGCTGGAAGTGTCACGCCGGGCCAGCCGCTGTGAACGCTTGCACCGCGGCGCCGGGCGTCCCAGATTCGGCGCATGGCTCGAACCCCGAGAAGCAAGGCCCGCGCGCCGGCACCCGATACGCCACAAGACCTCCCTGACGCTCCCGGGGCGGATACCCCCCTGCCGCGCATCCTGAAGCGCGGCACGAGGCAGGTGGCGGCGTCAGGACCGGCTCCAAGGGCGGGCGGCTTCCTCACGGGCCAGTTGCTCATTGCCATGCCAGCAATGGCGGATCCGCGCTTTGCGCAAAGCGTTATCTACCTGTGCGCGCATTCGGGGGATGGCGCGATGGGCTTGGTGCTCAACCGCCCGCTGGTCCGTCCGACCTTCGGGGATCTTCTACGTCAGCTCGAAATCGCACCGGTTCCCCCGGCGCGGCAAATCCGGCTCTGCGCCGGCGGCCCGGTCGACAACGCCCGGGGCTTCGTGCTGCACACCGCGGACTGGACCGGCGAAGGTAGCCTGCGCGTTACCGACGCCTTGGCCCTCACGGCAAGCCTTGATGTCCTGAAGGTTATTGCCGCGGGCGGCGGCCCGCGTGAGGGATTGCTCGCGCTCGGCTATGCCGGCTGGGGACCGGGGCAGCTCGATCAGGAAATCCAGCAAAACGCCTGGTTGTCAGCACCTGCGGACGAAACCCTGCTGTTCGACAGCGATCACGACACGAAATGGCGCCGCGCCCTGGCCAAGCTTCGGATCGATCCGATGCTGCTGTCGAGTGCCGCCGGGCATGCCTGAAGCGGCCAGCCCACCGAGGCGTGACCGAGGCGCGTGACCGAAGCGGCGAACCAAGCTCGGATGTGCCCGTTGGTCCTCCATCGGGTTGCAAATTCGCAACCTGTTTGAAGGAGCAATGAACAGTGAAACGATCAGTGATGATGGCTACGGCCATTGCTGCGGCATTTGCCATGGCGGCGCCGGCAATGGCGGCATCGGCTGGTACGGGCGGCAATGGCAATGGCAGCACGGCGGCGGTGGGATCCAATACCGCCACCGGAACGACGATGGGCCAGCAGCCCACCAGCGGCAGCGCCGGCTACGCGGCAGGTACCTCGGCGAATGGGTCAGCCGAAGGCACCAAGCCTGTGACCGCCGCATCGTCGGCACATCCGGCAACCGCGATGAGCACGAACCCGGGGATGAACGGCACCTCCGCCGGTGGCGGCAACGGCGCGAGCAAGTAACGGCCGAACGCCTACCAAACGAAACGTGGGATGCTGGCGACTGGCGACAGACCGGCATCCCGCGCCGCGGCTTCCGCGGCGGCGTGCTCACCACCGCCAAGGTCCCTTTCGTCCAAGCCTCCCAGCACCCAGCAGGATGCCAAGCCGGCCGCCGCCGCGCCGACGATATCGGTACGCAGCGAATCGCCGATGGCAAGAACGCGGCCGGCGGGGACTCCGAGCATTGTCAGCGTCGGCGCATAGATCGCCGGATCGGGCTTGCCGAGCGAGCGGACCTCGCCGCCCCACGAAGCGTAAAGCTGCGCCAGGGACCCGGCACAAAGTACTCGCACCCCTCCGCGGATCACCTCGAGATCGGGGTTGGCACAGATCATGTTCAGTCCGGCATCCATGCAGTCGCGCAGCACCGGCGCGAACGCCGCAATGTCAGTTGGATTCAAGTGATCGTCCGGCCCGGTGTTGAGCAGGAAACTCGCCTCGGCCGGCGTCCGACAGGGCTGCAAGTTCAGCCCGGCGATAACGTTGCGATCGCGTTCAGGACCGATATGGAAGACGCGGTCGCCAAGCCCCGCCCACCACGGGTCGGGACGGTCGCGCAATGCGATATGGACTGCCTCGCCACTGCTCATGATGCCGCGGTAGAGCGAGTCATCGATGCCCATGCGCCGCATCGCGGTTTGCAGGGCGCTCCCCCGGCGCGGCGCGTTCGACAACATCACGGCCGGCTTGCCGGTGGCCCGCAGCCGAGCCAGACAGTCGGCCGCACCCGGCAACGCATTCACCCCGTCATGGATGACGCCCCACAGGTCAATGATGAAGCCGTCGTAGCGCCCGGCAAGGGGCCCGAAGCCGGTCAAATGCTGCAACGCGCCCACTCCTTGGCACCGGTCCCAACGGCATCGGCCACGGAGGAAAATCCTCCAGCCCTAAGCTCGGCGCCAAGCTCCGCCTTCAATCGGGGGATCAGTGCCGGCCCGGCATAGGCGAAGGCGGTATAGAGCTGCACCAGCGTTGCACCGGCGCGCAGCTTGGCCATGGCGTCCTTTCCGTTCTGCACGCCGCCGACGCCGATCAGCACGAGCCTTCCTCGGGAAAGCAGGAAAGCCCGGGCCAGCATGGCGGTGGAGCGGGCGAACAGCGGAGCCCCGGACAGCCCGCCGGCCTCGGCCGCCAGGGGCGAACGCAAGCTGGATGGCCGTGTGATCGTCGTATTGGAGACGATCAGCCCCTGTACGCCGCCCGCTATGCAGGTTTCGACGACTGCACCAAGGGCACCGTCGGCCAGGTCCGGCGCCAGCTTGACCAGCAGCGGTGGACGCCGGGGCACCGCAGCAGCAACCGCGGCCAGGATTGCGCGCAGGCGGTCCTCGGCCTGCAGATCGCGCAAACCGGGCGTGTTGGGGGACGATACATTGATCACGAGATAGTCAGCACAACGCGACGCCGCCCGTACCAGAGCGGGATAGTCCCGCTCGGGATCGGCGCCGGTCTTGTTGATACCGAGGTTGATCCCCAACGGCACACGGTATTGGGCCGGCCTCGCGCGCTCCGTGGCTAGCCGCGAAAGACAGGCATCCAGGCCATTATTATTGAAGCCCAGGCGGTTGATGACCGCCCGATCTTCGCTCAACCGGAAGATCCGTGGACGCTCATTGCCCGGCTGCGGACGGGGCGTCAGCGTGCCGACCTCGATGAAGCCGAAGCCGAGACGCGCCAATCCGCGCACCGCCACCGCATCCTTGTCGAACCCTGCAGCGAGCCCGATGGGGTTACGGAATGTCAGGCCGAACGCCTCCACCGCCAGCGCCGGCATATCGCGCCGCCGGTCGCGGCCGGCAAAGCCGCCCCGCAACACTTTCAGCGCCAAGCCGTGCGCTGCTTCGGGCTCGAAGCGCCGTAGAAGCGGCACCAATGCGGAGGCGATGTCGGGGGTCATTGCTTCAGGCTTATGCCCACATCGGTTAGCCCGCGGAAGCCCGCGGCGGCACGCGGATGGCGTTGGGCCTTGCAATCGCGCCCCGCCGGCAGGCAAGACCACCGCATGTGGAACCAACCCTATCTCGAAACCTGCTGCCGCTCGGCTCTGCACCGCCTGGCGCTGTGCGGCGACACCGGCCGCCCCACTGGGCTGAAGGACGACCCCTGCCTCGAACGGCTCGCCCGCTTCGGACTCGCGCAGCACCGCGCCGATGGGAGGTTTCTCATAACGAATCTCGGCTTGGACCGCCACGCCAACGAAGTCCTGAAGCCGACACACACCTGACCGGATTTAGGCCAGGCGCAACATCTCCCCGGCGGTCGGCGCAACGCACAGCATGCCCGCGCCATCGGCAGCGGAGACCATCAACATGTCACCGGTCGCCAACATGTCCTCGGCCGCGGCAAAGAAGCCCGGTGCGCTGACTGCGGCAAGCGCCGCCTCGTTGGCCTTGTAGTGCCAGAGGGTAAATCCGTTCGCATATGCCAGAACCGACAGGTTGCGCAGGGAAAACGCCATGGTTTTGGGACCTTGCCAAAAAAAAGGCCGCTGCCTTGCGGCAGCGGCCAGAGTTTGGGGGGAAGAGAAACGCCAGCGGACACACCGCGCCCGTTGACGGGGCGATTTAGCGGGGAGGCGCGCGCGCTGTCAAGGATCTTTTTCCTATTAACATTATCGAATGATCCCCTTCATGCGTAACGGCCATTCCAGCCGCGCCATCGCCTCCTTCCAGATACGCCAGTCGGCCTTCTCGGAAGGAAAGGTAGGGTTCGGCGCGGCCTGCCGCTCGCCCCAGACGCGCAGGATCCGGGCATGCAGTAGATCGATCCGCCGCCTTCGATAGAGCGCGTCCAGGCATTTAACCACATCGTCCGGTTCGCACGGCCGGCTGATCGAGCCCTTGTTCGCACCGAAGCGGGCGCCTTGGCGCCGAGCCATGAGACATCCCATTGTCCAGATCCAGGCCTCGTCCGCATCAGCGAACGGCACTGTTCCAGGGGACGCAGCGGCGGACCGAGATAGGACCTGACGCACGGCGGACAGCAGCGGGCGGCATCGGCGGCTTCTCCTCTAAGGATGAACCCATTCGGCGAATACCTAATAACAACATAACCACCGGTTGCAATGGTTTCGCAAGCGGCAAGGTGGCTTTTCCTATTCACCTTTGCGCAAAATCCTAGGAGTATGACGTCGGCGATTCGTTGCTACCGGCTCCTCAGCCTCGAACGGGACCGCATGCATGAAGCATGACGACATCTGGCGCGCGCTCGACACGCTGGCAGCTGAGCATGGGCTGTCGGCCTCTGGTCTCGCCAAACGCTCCGGCCTCGATGCCACCACCTTCAACCCCTCGAAGCGCCGGATGCCGGACGGACGGGCACGCTGGCCGAGCACCGAGAGCCTGGCCAAGGTCCTGACGGCAACTGGCGCCACGCTGGAGGATTTCACCGCCCTGGTCAGCGGCGCGCGAACGCTCGCCAACGCCGCGAGCGCCGCCCGCTCGGCAATGCGGCGGATTCCGCTGATCGGTCTCGCCCAGGCCGGCGCCGAAGGGTATTTCGACGATGGCGGCTATCCGGTCGGCGGCGGCTGGGACGAGGTCAGCCTGCCCGATGTCAACGATCCGAACGCCTACGCGCTCGAGATAAGCGGCGAGTCGATGGAGCCGGTGTTTCGCGACGGCGACATGGTGATCGTCTCGCCCGCCGCACCGATCCGCCGCGGCGACCGCGTGGTGGTCCGCACGATCCGAGGCGAGGTGATGGCAAAGCAGCTTGCCCGACGCTCAGCCAAACGGGTCGAGGTGCGCAGCCTCAATCCCGAGCACCCCGATTTCAGCTTCGACCTGAACGAACTTGCCTGGGTCCACCGCATCATCTGGGCGAGCCAGTAAGGCGTCGCGCCTACAGGCCGCCGTTCACGTCAATCGTGGCGCAGGTTACGAAGGATGCGGCATCGCTCAATAGGAAATCCACCACCGAGGCGATCTCGTCCGGCTGGCCGGTCCGCCGCAACGCAGACTGCGTTGCCATCCGCTGGCGGGCGTCCGGCGCGACCCGCTGCCCCATCGCGGTCTCGATCAGTCCCGGTGCCACGGCGTTGACCCGGATGCCATGCGGGCCGAGCCGCTTGCCAAGGCTGCGCGTCAGATTGATAACGGCAGCCTTGGACGCGCCGTAATCGATCACCGTGCTGCCCGCCTGGCCGGCCAGGGAAGCGGTCGTGACGATCGCGCCGCCCTTCCCCGCGTCGATCAGGCGTTTGGCCACCCATTGCGATGCGAAAAACGGCACGCGGACGTTGATCGCCATGGTCTGATCGAACAGCGCAGGCGACAGGTCGAAATAATCGGTGCCGCTATGGTAGATACCCGCATTGTTGAAAAGTGCTCGGATCAGCCCTTGGTCGCGCTCGATGGCGGCCAGGGCGTCCCCCATGGCGTCGAGGTCGGACAAGTCGCAGACGTAGTGCGGCCAGTTTCCCCCCGCAGGAGCGCCGTGAATATCGACCCCGACCACATGCCAGCCCGACTGCCCGAGCCGCTGGCACGTCGCCTGCCCGATCTGGCCCGTGCTGCCTGTCACGACGACGACCTGCGGCATGCGTTCTCCCCTCGGCAGCCCCGATTCCGCACAGCCTAACCGAATGGACGCCGGCGGAAAGGCTGCCTCTGCGATTTCCTTTGACGCACCCCCCAGGCCTTCACCCAAACTGCACGCAGAACGCGACGGATCAGGAGGTCCGGGTGAGCCTGGTCAGGCTGCTGGCTATCTGGCTTACGCTCTGCCTTGCGATCTTCGGGGCACATGTCACGACCGCTCGGGCGACGCCCAACGTGGACGTGGCCCTGGTGCTGGTGACCGACGTCTCGCGCAGTATCGACGATAGCGAATTCAACCTCGAAAAGCAGGGCTATGCCAGCGCGTTCACGGACCCGAAAGTCATTGCCGCGATCCGTGGTGGCACCGTCGGCGCGATCGCGGTTGCCTACATCGAGTTCGCCGGCTCAAGTGAGGTCAGAACGGTGCTCGGCTTCGCAGTGATAAGCGACGCTGCGAGCGCCAAGGCGTTTGCCGATCGGCTCAAGGCGGCACCCAGGTCCTTTTATGGCCGCACAGCGATCAGTTCGGGGATCGACCAGGCTGTGCAGATGCTCGGGCGGGACGGTTTCGATGCAACGCGCAAGGTGATCGACGTGTGCGGCGACGGCACCAACAACGCGGGGCGCGAGATCGGTCAGGCTCGCGACGACGCGCTGCGAGCTGGGATCACCATCAACGGTCTAGCCATTATCAACGACCATCCGGTATCGTGGATCTATGCGCATGTGCAGCCGCCGGGTGGCTTGGCCAAATACTACCGTCAGAACGTGACTGGCGGCCCTGGAAGTTTCGTGCTGGAAGTGCATGACTTCAATGCCTTTGGTGAAGCGATGACGCGCAAGCTCATCAGCGAGATCGCGGTTCTACCCGTGCAGCGGGCTATGGCCGTCGGCAACCCGTCGCGGGCGGCGTTGCTGCGTTGACGGCGGCGCGGCGGCGCCGGTACGGAAGACATTCGACGACCAACCGCTTGCGGGCAGACGACAGGAGAGGCGATGGGGTTGCTGATCGACGGTGTCTGGCACGACCGCGAGCCTGAACAGGCCAATGGCGGGCGTTTCGTTCGCCCGGACACCGATTTTCGTAATTGGGTGACCCCCGACGGCCGACCTGGCCCGTCCGGCCATGACGGTTTCAACGCTTCAGCCGGCCGCTATCACTTGTATGTCTCGCTCGCATGCCCCTGGGCGCACCGAACCTTGATCATGCGCGCGCTGAAGGGGCTGGAGACGATGATCAGCGTCTCGGTGACACACTGGCTGATGGCCGAGCAGGGTTGGACCTTCGCGCCCGGCGAGGGCGTCATTCCCGACCCGCTTTTCAACAGCCGACATCTGCACGAGATCTATACCCGGGCGGAAACCGGCTATTCGGGCCGCGCGTCGGTGCCTGTGCTATGGGATCGCCATACGCAGACGATCGTCAACAATGAATCGGCCGAGATCGTGCGGATGCTCGGTAGCGCCTTCGATGCCTGCGGTGCGAAGCCGGGCGACTACTATCCGGCGGCACTGCGCACCGAGATCGACGCCGTCAATGTGCGCGTTTACGAGACGCTCAACGATGGTGTTTACAAATGCGGCTTCGCGACCAGCCAGAGCGCCTATGAAGAGGCCATCGCGCCACTTTTCGACACCCTCGACTGGCTCGAGGAGCGGCTTGCGCAGAGCCGCTTCCTCTTCGGCGACACGTTGACCGAAGCGGACATTCGCCTGTTCACGACGCTGGTGCGTTTCAACTCGGTCTATGCGGGTCACTTCAAGTGCAACCTGCGGCGCCTCACCGACTACCGCCACCTTTGGGCCTATACCCGCGATCTGTACCAATGGCCTGGCGTCGCCCCGACGGTCAACTTCGTGCACATCAAGCGGCACTATTATCTGAGTCATCGCAGGATCAATCCATCGGGCATCGTTCCGGCCGGCCCTCTGCTGAACTTTGACGAACCGGCAGAGCGCGGCAAGGATGTCAGCAAGATCCTGGTGTTTTGAGAGGAATGTGATGGAGATCCGCAATCTCGGCCGGTCCGGCCTGCGCGTCAGCAGCATTGGCCTCGGCTGCAATAACTTCGGCGGCCGCATCGATCTCGAAGCGACGCGCAAGGTCGTCCATCGCGCCATCGATCTCGGCATCACGCTGTTCGACACCGCCGACGTCTATGGCGAGCGAGGCGGATCGGAAACCTGCCTCGGACAAGTCCTTGGTGAGCGGCGCAAGGACATCGTTCTCGCCACAAAGTTTGCCATGCCGATGGACGACACCGATACTCTGAAGGGTGCATCGCGTCGCTACATCGTGCGGGCCGTCGAGGATAGCCTGCGACGCCTGAAAACAGACTGGATCGACCTCTACCAACAGCACAGGCCCGACCCTCTGACGCCGATCGAGGAAACCTTGCGCGCTCTGGATGATCTGGTGCGTCAGGGCAAGGTCCGCTACATCGGCTGCTCCAACTTACCGGCGTGGCAGGTTGTCGAAGCTCAGTGGACTGCCCGACACGAAGGATTGAACGCCTACATATCGTGCCAAGACGAGTACCTCATTGGTCGTCAGGAACGTGGTGGAGCCCGAGCTTGCGCCGGCGATGCAGCATTACGGCATGGGGCTTTTGCCCTTTTTCCCGCTCGCCAGTGGCCTACTCACCGGAAAATACAAGCGCAACGCTCCGTTGCCGCAAAACGCGCGACTTGTCACCACACCCCGCCTTGCCGATCGATACCTGACCGAGCGCAACTGGCAGATCGCCGAACGCCTCGACGACTGGGCGCAGGAACGCGGTCATACGCTTCTCGAGCTCGCCTTCAGTTGGCTGCTCGCACAGGCGCCGGTCAGCAGCGTCATCGCCGGCGCCACCAAGCCGGAGCAACTCGATGCCAACGTCAAGGCCGGCGGCTGGCAACTCACTGCCGAGGAGCGTGCCGAGATCGATAGCCTCGCTCGCTTGCCCTGAGATCCCCGCCTCGACCAATTCGTACTTGACACAAGCCGGTCCTGCCAAAAAACTCCGGGCGGTTTGCTCCGCAAGAGGGTCAAATGCCGCCCGCACCGACTATTTTTGTCGCGAACACGATCGGGGGCATCGCGCATCGGGGGCATGCCAATAAATTCGAGAGTTTTGCGCATCGCTTTATCGATCTGCGGTTCCTGGAAGATGCGCTGCCCATCAGCTCAGATGTCCGCCGCTCGGGTTCGCTCGCCTGCAGTTGTGAGTACAGCCGTCCGCCCTGCGACCCGGACTGGTTCATCCACTACATGTCGCCGCATATTGATGTCCGTGGCGTTGCAGGCACCCTTCACCGCACGCTCACCGCAGCTATCGACCCCGTGCTCGATGGATCGACCAACCCAATTCTTTCATGCGAAGCGGATATATTGGTGGGCTTCGCGCATCCTGTGCCGACGCTTGCCACGCAGGACGATGCACACCGGCCCTTCGGATGCTTTGCTGCGGGCACGCGGATTGCGACCGAACACGGTGCGGTGCCCATCGATCAACTCGGCACAGGCGATCTCGTTCACACCGCACGGGATGGGCGGCTCAAGCCAATCGTGTGGGTCGGTCATCGCACCGTCGATTGCCAAACTCATCCGCACCCGTCACAGGTCTGGCCGATCCGCATCCGCCCATCCGCCTTCGGCCCTGATCTGCCGCAACGCGATCTGCTGCTATCGCCCGATCATGCAATCTTCTGGATAGATGCGCTTATCCCAGTGCGTACACTGGTCAACGACAGGTCGATCGTCCAAGTACCAATGGCACAGGTGACATACTTCCATCTGGAATTACAACATCATGATGTCGTGCTCGCCGACGGCATGCCGGCCGAGACGTTTCTCGACACTGGACCAGCGATGGCGTTTTGCGGCCGGGGCAACGCCATCGGCCTTTATCCCGACGCTGCATGCCGCCTGTGGGATGCGAAGGCCTGCGCACCGCTGGTGGTCACGGGTCCCGTCCTCGATCGTCTGCGACAGTGGCTGACCATTACCGGACTGCAGCATGTCGGTGGAGAGATGTCCGACACATTGTCGTCGCCCAGTCGCGCCGTGCAACTGGCATGAGCGATCCGCCGGCTGGCGATCCGCCCGCCGCTGCTCGTGCGGCCGAAGCCAGCGTCGAGCAGTTGCTGACGCACGCGCAGACGGCGGCGAGAGCCCGGCGGAACGAAGAAGCGACCGCGACCTGCAACGCCGTCCTGGTCAAGGTTCCTGGTCACCCGGGGGCGCTTGCCCTGCTAGGCATGGTGGCAGCGAATTCGGGCAGGCTCGATGAAGGGTGCCACCTGCTCGAAACCGCCATTGCCGCGCGGCCCAACGTTCCTGCCTTCCGCAGTGCTCTAGCCGCGATCTACCAAAAGCAATGTCGAATTCACGAAGCACTGCGCGAGGCGGCGACAGCGGTCAACGCGCAACCGACGAACACCGAATTCCTCGTCGGGCTAGCGATGATCCAGATGGATCTCGACCAGCATCAGCAGGCGGAGGTAACGCTGCTGCGCGCGGTCGGCCAGCGGCATGACAGCCCGGAAGCCCATCTGGCGCTCGCCCAGTTGCTTCTGGCGCAAGGACAAACGGCGCCCGGATGGATGGAATATGAATGGCGCAACCGCATTGACGTGCCGCACAACGCGCTGCCTCGGATGACGTCCGCTAGCTGGAACGGAATGCGGATCCCGCGCGGCCGCATCCTGCTGATCGGCGATCAGGGCTACGGCGACACCATTCAGTTCGCGCGCTACGTCCCTATGGTCGCTGAACGCTGCCATGAGGTCGTGCTTGGCTGCAGCGCGGAACTCGCGGACCTGCTCAGCCACGTTGACGGCGTGACGCAGTGCTACGCCCGATGGGATGCAATCCCACCGCACGCGGCCCATTGCCGGCTATCAAGCCTACCTTTGATATTCCAGACTACGATGGATACGATCCCATCAAAGTCGCCCTATCTTTCCGCCGATCCAGTGCGGACCGAGGCGTGGGCCGAACGCCTACGCGGACTGGCAGGGCCACGCATCGGCATTGCCTGGACTGGGCGGCCAACCCACCCTAACGACGTTCGCCGCTCGGTGGCGCTCGAACGGCTCCTTCCGCTGGCCGCTGCTCATACCGGTAGGTTCGTCTGTCTGCAGAAGCCCGTCCCGGAGCGCGACGCTCCGCTTTTGTCCAGATTTCCTGGCATGCCCGACCTGTCTGACGCACTGACAGACTTCGCCGAGACAGCCGCCCTGATCGCAAACCTCGATCTCGTCATTACCATCGACAGCGCCGTCGCCCATCTGGCCGGAGCGCTGGGCAAGCCGGCCTGGGTGATGCTGGCCAAGGCCGCAGATTGGCGCTGGATGCTGCATCGCGAAGACACCCCGTGGTATCCCACTTTGCGCCTTTTTCGCCAGCAGACACCGGGCGCCTGGGATGCGATGATCGAGCAGGTCGCAAGCGCGCTACGGGGCGAGGCATGGAGGTAGGTGACGACAGCGCGGAGGTAGCGGAGATCGTCGACAGTGGTCTTGTCGATGCGCCGTGGTACTTGGCGTGTCACCCCGATATCGGCGCCGCCTCTATCGATCCTGCGACGCATTTCTGCCGCTATGGTTGGCGTGAGAATCGGGCGCCCAACGCTTGGTTTGATCCAGCGTGGTATTTAGCAGAAAACGCCGACGTCGTGTCGATCGGCATCAATCCGTTGCTGCATTACGTACGTCATGGCGAAGTCGAAGGACGTCGACCCACCGCGCATTTCGACCCTGCTTGGTACCGGATCGCCCACGCTGTTCCTGCTGGGGCTTCATCACTGCGGCACTACCTCATGCATCGGACCGGTGGGATCTTCAGCCCAAGCGCGTTGCTCTATGGTACGCCGTATTTGTCACTGTATCGCCAGGATCTGGCAAACGGCATCGACCCCTATCTGCATTGCGTTGACGATGCTGCCCGGGCTGGACGCGATCCGGCGCCCGATATTGCGCTCGTCGAAGAATCCGGCCTGCTCGATCCAAATTACTATCTGATCAACGGCACCGATGTGCGCGAGGCATCGCTCGATCCTGTGGAGCATTTCTGCCGGCACGGCTGGAGAGAAAACCGTAAACCCAATATCTACTTCAACACGCTTTGGTATCTCCAGACCAACCCAATCGGCAGCCGGATGCAGATCAATCCGCTGGTCCACTACATCTGCGAGGGAGAAGGCGCAGGCCGTCGCCCGACTCCCTATTTCGATCCGTCTTGGTATCGAATAGCGTATGCCACAGACCTCGAAGCCACCCGCTTTGGACCTCTCGCGCATTATTTGGCGCACCGCCGGTGTCAGAGATTTAGCCCAAACCCGCATTTCGATGTGGCGTGGTATGTAGAGCGCTATCGCGCTGAAGTAGGACCAAATCGGGATCCGTTTGCGCACTACCTGCAGATGGGCACGACCAGTGATCTCGATCCCTCACCGGACTTCGATGCAGCAGGATATCGCCGTCGGCATCTCGGCCGGATAAGCCGTGCATTCCGCCAGATGCTGCATCCGGACCGCGATAATCCGTTGGTGCATTACCTGCGCCGCGAATACCACTGACCCGGCGCAAGAACCGGCATGCGCGTCCGGGGCGACACGACGACAATGACCGCGATGCCAAACGACCCGACCCGCGACGCAAACATCGCCGCTCACATCGACCAGCATGGCTGGGCGCGATTGCCCCTGCTTGATGCCGAAGCCTGTCGCGCGCTGATCGCGCTTTACACGGACGATCGGCATTTCCGCAGCACAGTCATCATGCAGCGCCATAATTTTGGACACGGCGAGCATCGCTATTTCAACTATCCGTTGCCTAGGACCGTCCAGACTATACGGACCGCGCTCTACGAGCCGCTGTCCCGTATCGCTAACGAGTGGACATCGACCGACGCGGCGCCAGCGGCGTTCCCCGAAGGCCGTGCTGCTTTTCTTGCGGCCTGCCACGCCGCCGGCCAGATGCGGCCAACACCGCTGCTACCGCACTATCGGAAGGGCGATTATAACTGCCTGCACCAGGATCTTTACGGCGCAATGGCATTCCCGTTCCAGGCAACGGTCATGCTCTCCGATCCCGAATGCGACTTCTCCGGTGGCGAGTTTATCCTGGTGGAACAGCGGCCGCGCGGTAAGCGTCCGGTGGACACCGCCTTTTGAGCTTTTGGAAGTCTGATCAGATGGCGTTGACTTTGTCATTTGAACGGGATTTTTGACGATGTTGGCGTTTTACGAGGGTGAGAGAAGCAGGCGGCGGGTGGGCGAGCAGTTATCGTTTGTTGGTCTGGACTCGGCTCGGCAACCGGCGGACGGGTTGTTTTTTGCGATTTTCCCTGACGAGATTGCAGCGGTGAATATTTCGCAACTCATAGAGTCTCAACGCCGGGTACATGGGTTGAAGGGCAGACCGATTTTGATCGAGCGGTTGCATGTCTCGCTTCATCATATTGGCTGCTATGTAGGCCTTCCGCGCGGCATCACCACAGCGGCGTGTGAAGCTGCGGCGTCAGTCGTGATGTCACCGTTCGACGTGGCGTTCGATCGTGCGGTGAGTTTCAGCGGTAGATCGGGCAATCGGCCGTTTGTGCTGCGAGGAGGGGACGGCGTCGTCGGATTGATGGTCCTGCATGAGCATCTTGGCGCGGCATTGCAGAGAGTCGGCCTCGGGCGCTGGGTGAAGTCGCAGCATGAGCCGCACGTTACTCTGTTGTATGATGATCGCTGCGTTGCCGAACAGGCCATCGATGCTGTCAGCTGGACGGTATGTGAATTCGTCCTTGTGCACAGCCTGCGCGGTCAGGGACAATATGCCTGTCTCGGCCGATGGCCGCTGGGTGGCTGATTTCGCTGGGCTCTTGCAGACCACACCACGTCGTTTCGTAGCAGCGTCAGGTTGGTGCCGGCGCTTTCCACGGCATCAGATCATCGAGCCGGTTGATTGGATGACCTTCGGCAATCTTCGCCAGAGTGTCACGCAAGTATGCCTCAGGGTTGACGCTGTTGAGCTTCGCCGTCTGGACGAGGGTGTAGACGGATGCCGCCCTGTCACCGCCGGCATCCGAACCTGCGAAGAGATAATTCTTCCTGCCCACAGCGATGCAGCGCATGGCGTTCTCGGCGATGTTGTTGTCCATCTCCAGCCGCCCGTCGGCGATGAACCTGGACAGAGCTTCGCGGCGGTTGATGGCATAGCGGAATGCGTCCGCCAGCGTCGACTGCCGACAGCTTGCTGACCGTCGCATCAGCCCAGTCGAAGAAGGCATCAAGCAGAGGTGCCGCCTCGCGTCGCAGTTCCACGCGCTCGGGCAGAGGGGCCAAGGCGGCACGCGCCTCGACGGCATAGATGGCGGCGATGCGATCCAGCGCCTGCCTGGCGGTTGGGGATTTGTGGTGCTCCCACTCGTCGAAAAAGCCGCGGCGGGTGTGCGCCCAGCACGCCACCTCGGTGATCGGACCGGGCTTGATACGGGCCGGACCATAGAGCTTTTGTAAGCGTCCGGCCTCCCCGTAGCCTCAAGTTGGTGTCACGGCTTTCCACGGCATCAGATCATCGACCCGATTGATGGGATGTCCCTCGGCAATCTTGGTCAGAGTGTCGCGGAGGTATGCCTCTGGGTTCACACCATTGAGCTTCGCCGTCTGGACGAGGGTATAGATGGATGCGGCCCTGTCGCCGCCTGCGTCCGAACCTGCGAAGAGATAATTCTTCCTGCCCACGGCGATGCAGCGCATGGCGTTCTCGGCAATGTTGTTGTCCATCTCCAGCCGCCCGTCGGCGATGAACCTGGACAGAGCCTCGCGGCGGTTGATGGCATAGCGGAATGCGTCCGCCAGCGTCGACTTCGCCGACAGCTTGGTGACTGTCGCGTCGGCCCAGTCGAAGAAGGCATCAAGCAGGGGTGCTGCCTCGCGCCGCAGTTCCACGCGCTCGGACAGAGGGGCAAAGGCGGCACGCGCCTCGACGGCATAGATGGCGGCGATGCGATCCAGCGCCTGCTTGGCGGTTGGGGATTTGTGGTGCTCCCACTCGTCGAAGAAGCCGCGGCGGGTGTGCGCCCAGCACGCCACCTCGGTGATCGGACCGGGTTTGGTGCGGGCTGGACCATAGAGCTTCTCGAACCCCGCGTAGCCGTCCGCCTGCAGCAGGCCGGTGAAGGTCGCCATATGGGCCGCAGGGTGCGCGCCGCCGCGATCGGGGCTGTAGAAGTAGGCGGCCGCCGGCGGGGTGCCCCCACAATACGGTCGATCGTCGCGCACATAGACCCAGAGCCGCCCGGTCTTGGTGCGGCCGAGGCCGGGTGCCAGCACAGGCACCGTCGTGTCGTCGCCATGGATCTTCTCGGCGGCGAAGACATGCGCGCGAACGGCGGCCACGATCGGGTCCAGCAACCAGGCAGCCTGTCCGACCCAGTCGCACAGTGTCGAGCGATCGAGTTCCAGACCCTCCCGGGCGTAGATGTCGCACTGCCGATAAAGCGGCAGGTGATCGCAGTATTTCGCGACCAGCAGATGGGCCAGCATGGCGGGCGTGGCGCGGCCGCGCGGCGTCGGCATGGCCGGAGCGGGCGCCTGGGTGATGGCATCGCATGCGCGGCAGGCAAATTTTGGCCGAACGTGGCGGATCACCTGGAAGTGCCCGGGCACGTAGTCCAGCACCTCGGTCACGTCCTCCCCGAGCTGCCCCATGCCGCCGCCACAGGCGGGACAGATGCACGCACCGTCACCGGCGGGCCGATGCACGACCTCCTGCCGGGGCAGGTGATCGGGCAGCGGTTTGCGTTTCGGTTTCGCCCGCACCGGGATCGGGACCGCGGGTTCGCTGGCTTCCGCACGGGCGATATCCTCGGCCTCGCCGGTCTCCAGCTCCTCCAGTTGCAGCTCCAGTTGCTCGATCTGGCGCGTGATCCGCTCCGACGACCGGCCGAACTGCATCCGGCGCAGCTTGGCGATCTGAAAGCGGAGCTTCTCGATCTCCAGCGCCTTCACCTGCACGGCCATCTGCGCGGCCCTCAGTTCGCCCTGGCAAGCCCGCGCGAAGGCGCGGAGGGCGTCGGGATCGGTAGGCAGTTCAGCCGTGGCGAGCGACATGGCCAACTGTACCAAGACCAAATGCGCCGAACCAGAATCGAGGGGGAATCGGTGTCCTGTCAGACCAGCATTGGCTGGGCCGGCGGCGGCGGTGCTATGGTGCGCCGCCAATCCATTGCCTCGATCAGTATCGAGAACTGCGCCGGCGTGAGTGTTATCGCGCCATCGACAATCGGCGGCCAGATGACATGGCCTTGGCTGACCCTGTGGCGGCATGCTGCAGGCGACCGGAAGGGATCCGGTCTAGTCAGGGAGGTATCGTCATGAGTGAGGTCCACGCTTTCGTCGGCCTTGACGTGCACAAAGCAACCATATCCATCGCGGTGGCTGACGCCGGGCGCCAGAGCGAGGTCAGGTTTGTTGGAACGATTGAAAATTCGCCGACGGCAATCGGGAAACTTGCGCGCCGCATCGCCCGTCAGCACGGCGAATTCGTCTACGAAGCCGGTAGCTGCGGCTACAGCGTGCAGCGCCAGCTCGCTGCACTGGGCTTTACGTGCCGCATCTGCGCACCTTCACTAACACCGCAGAAGCCCGGGGACAGGATCAAGAACGACCGACGAGACGCGATCGCGCTGGCACGGCTTCATCGTGCTGGCGAACTCACCTACATCTGGGTGCCCGACACATTGCACGAGGCACTTAGAGACTTGGTTCGGGCGCGTCATGCTGCTTGCCAAGACGTCAGACGTGCGCGCATCCGCATCCAGGCCTTCCTGCTGCGCTGCGACCTTCGGTTTGAGGGCAAGTCCTGGAGCTACCGCCATCGGATGTGGCTCTGCAACCGGCAATTCGGCCATCCTGCCCAGCAGATCGCGTTCCAGACCTACCTGAACGCGCTCGAGTACGAGGAGCGCCGCAAAGTCGAGCTCGAGAAGCAGATCTCGCAGGTTCTGGAAAATTCGCCCTGGTCGAAGCTAATGACTGCCCTGCAGGCGCTGAAAGGCGTTGGGGCGGTAGTTGCCGCGACGATCATCGCCGAGGTCGGCGACTTCGCGCGGTTTGCCCATCCGCGCCAACTTGTAGCCTATTTTGGGCTGGCACCGGGGGAACACAGCAGTGGCAGCACTATCCGGCCCAGAGGAATTACCAAAGCCGGTAGTTCACTCGCGCGCACAGTGCTGTGCGAGGCCGCCTGGAATTACAGGACGACACCCAAGGTCGGACAGTGGATGAAGCAGCACCGACCAGCAGCTCCACAAGAGATCGTTGACATCGCCTGGAAGGCCCAACTGCGTCTTCACAAGACCTACAAGAAGCTGACCACCCGTGGAAAACGCTCCGTGGTAGCAACAGCCGCTGTCGCGCGCGAACTGCTCTGCTTCGTCTGGTCGATCGGACATCGAATCCCGCTCGGCTGCTGAGTGGTCGAACATCTTCACGTTCCGCACCAGCGAGGACGCCGGCGCGGTAGAGGGGATCCTCGAATTCGTGTTGGACAGGCAACTCCTGCCCATGTCCGTGGCCAGAGCGAGGCAGCCCTCCGACGCACCGTCATCATGGGGTAACCAATCCCCGCATAGGAGTCTGAGCGACCGTCAATTCTATCCGGCGTCCTCACCTGTGCGGATCGTGTTCATCCGGTGTATTGCCGCCCCGGGACGGGCGATCGATGTCGCACGTTTAAAACCGTTGACAAAGGCCATAGGAGACGAAGCGGCCCTTCTCAAGACGCTTTGCAATCAGCCACAGACCGCTGCCGTCCCAGTAGAGACCCTTGAAATAATCACCGCGTTTGCCGCGGAAGATGAACAGATGTCCGCTGAAGGGATCAGCGCCGATCATCTGCTGGGCCTTGGCCGCCAGGCCATCGAACCCGTTGCGCAGGTCGACAGGACGACACGCGAGAAACACCTTCGTGCCGGGCGCCAGGCTGATCACGTGGCGCCCTTCATCGCACGCAATACCCGGGACAGCGCCTTCTCACTGACGAAGGCATCCACGCTGACCCGAACGCCGTTCGGCAGCACTATCTCGATCGATCCGGATTTGCATGCCGCGGCAGCGGGCTGCTGCACCGGCTCCGGATCCGGCGTCACCGCCGCCGACGGCCCCTCGATCAGGCCGATCGGGATGAACTGGACGGTCTCCGTCGCTCCCATCGCCAACGCGGCCGCCTTGCGCGCCGACCGCCAATTGTAGAGCAGGCTCTCCGATATCCCGTGCCGCCGCGCCACCAGCCGCACCTTGCCCCCCTCGGCATCGACCTCAGCCAGCAATGCCGCCTTCTCTTCGGCGCTCCATATACGCCGCCGATCCGACGGCCCGAGGATATCTACTGCGGCCAAATCTACCTCCCTCTGGAGTCCAGAAGGAGGCTCCAGAGATCAGCAAGATCACCCCATGCCGCATGCGCCGCTACACGCCGCAGCCCGGACGCTTACGCCGCGCGCGCAGTCACGCGCCGAGGTGATAAGGCTCCAGCAGCGGGAAGCCGTGCTTTTTCCGGTCGACAGGCGCGTCGTCCGAGGTGCGCGCGGCACCTACAAGACTGCTATGCGGCACGGCGTCAGCCGTATACACAGCGGTACTCGCCACACGCTTGGCATCATTTTCCATGATGCCACCTGGTCGGGCGCGGCCGGCGTCAGAGCAGGCCCCAGAACCGCGCGATCTGCCGCGTCGCCGAGATTTCGGCATCCACTATGTAGGGACCGGCACTGCCAGCGGTAGAATCGATAGGATACCCGTGCGCCATACCCGGAATGAGCCACTGCTCCACCGCCGCCGCGCCGCCCTTCTTCCAGGTCCGATAGCGTACTCCCGATTCCGCAAAATCGGCGCTGGGTGCCGGCGACAGCCCATGGACGGTTGCCCACTGGATCGCTAGCAAGTCGGCGTTGCCCGCATCGACGACGGTATCGCTCGAGCCGTGCCAGATGGATATGCGCGGCCAGCTTCGGCGATCGCCATCGCCGCCAGCATGGCGCACCTGCTCGCCCCACTCCATCGGCGTGCGTTCCGGTCCCGCATGTGCCATGCGAATCAGTGCCAGGACGGTGCTGGTGGCTGCGCCTACCGGTAGGCCAGCAACAACGGCTCCTGCCGCGAATACCTCCGGGTAGGCCGCCAGTAGCGCGGCCGCCATGGCGCCGCCAGCCGACAGTCCGACCACGAAGACCCTGTTTGGGTCAGCGTCAAACTGGCCGATCCCGGTTTTGACCATTTGACGGATCGACAGGGCTTCTCCCCCGTCACGGGCGGTGTGCTCCGGTTGGAACCACTGAAAGCAGCGGCCCTGATGGTTACGACCGCTCTGCTCAGGCAGGATGAGCGTGAATCCTAGCTCATCAGCCAGACTGATCCAGCCGGATGCCTCGGCAAAGTCCGCGGCGACCTGGCCGCAGCCATGCAAAAGCACAACGAGCGGCGCATGGGGCGCCGCCCCGCCCTGCGGTGAATAGGTCACCATGCGCAGCCGGCCGGGGTTTGAGCCGAACGTGCCGGTCTCACCGACTTGCCGGAACCAGCACGGCGGCACGCCACGGGTCGGAAAGGCCCCCAGATCCGGAAAGTCAGGCCCTTTTGCAAGCGGCGCCGGAAACTTCATCGGCCCAGCCAAATTCGCCGAAATCGCCCGCAGTACGGTCTGCATGCTGCGTTTGGCGATTTTCATGTCGCTAGACCATTTCATCGTCTGCCCAACCCTCCGTGGCGCGTCACCCAGGGCCATTGGGCCTCGGAACCACCTCTATATGGTGCTCATGCTGCGCTGCAACATAGCGGGAGTGGGCACCACGTTCACGGATGCTTGTGGATTGGATCGACCCAGTAGACGGTTTCTGGCCTCTCGACGGGCTCGATATCCAGATTGACTACGACCGCCTCGTTGTCGCTGCGCACCAGGACGCATTCCAACGTCTCATCCGGGCTGGCGTTGATTTCCTGATGCGGAACGTAAGGTGGAACGAAGATGAAATCGCCGGCTTCGGCCTCCGCGACGAATTCCAGTTTTTCGCCCCATCGCATGCGGGCCTTGCCGCGTACAACGTAGATGACACTTTCCAGTGCGCCGTGATGATGCACGCCGGTTTTCGCATCGGCATATATGCTCACCGTGCCTGCCCAAATCTTCTGCGCCCCCACCCGCGCCGCGTTGATCGCCGCGGCCCGGTTCATGCCAGCCGTCTGGGCAGTGTTCGCATCCAGCTGGTTCGCTTTGATCACCCGCACGCCATTATGACGCCAGTCGATCATGCCCGGCGCCGGTGGTGCCTCATGATGATGGTCGTCCTGCCCGTGTTCATGATCATGCCCGTGGCTCATCGCCGCCCTCCGTTAATTTCCTACATTAATCTTGCGGTTTCACGCTGCGGATGGAAGCCTCGGAGTGGCGCAGGCGACATGCGCCAAAGGCAGGTTGGCGCTTGGAGGGACCGGTTGGAATGAATGGGTTTGTGGTTCATCCAATTAGGGAAGCGGTGAGCTGCGCCGTTGTTCACAAGATGCCGGTACTTGCCACCTCGCTGGAGGCTGAAATCGACCGGCTGTGGGAGATCGCACAGCTTCGCGTGGCGGGAGGGGGGGCGGCACGGCTGTTCAACGGACGCGTTTTTAGTGCCGATACCATTACCGATGCATGGATCGGCGGCCATATGACTGAATTCCGCCGGATCGTCGCGCAGATGCAGCGTCCGTCCCTTTACGAAGTATTGGGAGTACGACCGCTGGCGGTCTCCGGCGTGCTGCACTGTGCTGGCGGGATCGTTTTCGGCCGCCGTCATAAAGGCGCGATTTACCAGGCCGGCATGTGGCAGTTGCCGCCTGCCGGTAGCGTGGATGCCGGCGCGCGGCGCCACGATGGCAGCATTGATCTGACAGCACAGATCCTGAAGGAACTGCGTGAGGAATTGGGTATCGACGCGGCACAGGTGGACAGGCCACGACCGCTATGCGTGGTCGAGCATCCCGGTAGCCACGTGTCCGATCTGGGCATGGCGATCAGCACCGACCTGAACGCCGCCGAAGTGCTGGTTGCCCACCGCATCGCCGGCAATGACGAATACGATCCGCTGCGAGTGGTGCCGGAGACGGATGTCGCGGGGTTCGTCGTCAGCCTTGGCACCGATCTGGTGCCGCCGGCGGCGGAATTTCTTCGCGAGGCCGGGCTACTGTCGAAGCCATCATAGGCGGCGCGAACCACCCTGGACTGTGCATGCGGATCAGACGCTTATGCGTAGAACGAATGACGAACAATATGCGAGCCGTGCGCAATCCCCTGCCCTTCATCTTCAGGGCTTCGAAGCCAAATCCGCCCGGTCGTGGCCTGGCCCCGTATGATGCAGGCAACACCCGGCAGGTGCGGATTCCGATGATGTCGGAGCGATCCCAACGATCCCATGGCATACCGCTGCAGCCGATCCAGGGTTCCACCCTCCGATGCAATGCTCACGAGCGCATGCAGACATGACAGCGCCGAAACCACAGGCTGCAAAGACCTGACGATAGCTGCCCATGAACTGCCTCGACCGGCTCCAGGCGCTCCAAACTGCCCCGATACCGAGATTTCGCCGATATCCCTCGAAACTGTGATCTGGCTCACATCCCCAGTAGAATCTTGTGACTAGGTTCCCTGCTGAACGAGCGCCTGTTTCTGCCGGGAGACAAAATGATGGAGCACGTCATAGCGGCCGCCGGGTTGCGATTGCGCTATATTTGCGATCCTTGCTCGATCGAGCGGCTCGACACGCAGGCGATCCTCAGTGACCTATCGGAACCAGAGACTCATTACGCAGTCAGAGGGTGGTTCGCCCGCATCGCCTTGACCGACTTCGATCATGTGGTTCTGGCTACCGACTGCGAGACTGGGCGCCATGTCGCTATGCTGGTCGCAAGTGACGGCGATATGGCTCAGGGGCGCTATTTGGATCTACGGGCCGCTTTCGTCATCTCTGCAGTACGTGGTAGCAAGTTGATGCGCCGAATGCTGGCCTATACGCTCTCTCGCATATCTTGTCTTGGAGACATGCCGCGCATCCTTGCCGCACGAACATCCATCCCTGCCTGTTATCGGCTGCTATCCCTATTCTCACAAAGCGTCCCTGGCGCCGCGATCTTTCCGGACCCCAAGACCGATGTCATCGATTTGATTCGGGCCGGGCTCGCGAGGAACATCGCTCGCCATACGGCGCCGCATCTTGAATACGAGGCAAGGACCGGTGCCCTGAAGGGTGCGCGGATCGCCATCCCGACATGCTTCGCCACGACAACCGGAGCCGATGGTATAGTCGACACCATGTTTCGAACAAGCCTTGGCAGCAGCGACCAGATGATGGTGATCGTAGACATGCGGAGTTGCGACGAGGCCGCCTTCGACATTGAAATGAGAGCCCTTATCCGCTCACGCTGGAAAATTCCGTTTCTGGCAATGCAAAAGACCACTGGTCCCACAAGCCCCAGAACCGATCGCCAAAAACCGACGCTGTCTGCGTGAGCTGGTCGCTACCGGTGCGGTGTAAGGAGAGCGTTCCAGCCATAAGCTAAGAGCGCCAGCATTGATGCGGTCAATAAGCTCTTCCAAAAGGCCCAATCCTCGCGGCTGACGAACTTTCCCGTCACATCCTGAAGGCTCTCTCGGAAGGTTTCCGCTTGGCTGGCAAGGGCAAGAGTGAACCTGTCCGACATAGCCCGGAATGAAGCATCGAGTTCTGCGTCACGCGTACCCAGCTTTTCGACAGCTGCGACAACGTAGCGCATCTGCTCTTCCAATCGCGCCAGTCGATCGACGAGTTCGTCGGTCATTGGGGGAATCGATACCGGATTCGACGTCATGGGGTATTGAGATCCGTGCAGTGGCGACAAAGGTTCGGACGCATCCTCGCGCAGGTTTTTTATTGTCTCTGCTACTCGTTTCCTAAGGCGTGGCTGAAACCGGAATCGGATAAGTGGTTGCCGCAAGGGGGTAGTTCGTGGACCACGCCGAACCGAGGTCGCCGGCAATGTCCCACCCGCTCGGCGGGATCAGAGTTGAATAGTTGTCTGTCACCGCATCGCCTCGATAGATGTTGCCAAAGCCAAATGGGTAGAACAGCAACAGGCCCGGCTGTGCGTTGACGGGCGCGCTGGCCAGCGTTAGTTCGAGGTGGGTTGCATCAACTCTGGTGCACGCAGTCACGCTGATCTGCGGGCCCGGTGACGCGACGCTGCCGCCGTCTATCACGGTCCAACCCACGCCGGTGGACGCTTGACCGGGCAAGACGAGATCGGTGCCGGCATCGTGCGTCACCGTTACAATCAGCGTCGTGCTGTGCGCCGTCGCCTGATAGACATGCGAGATCGCAGGGCCGCCGACGACCGGGATGCCCGAGGGTATCGATGCCATGGTATCGCCGCCGGTCGATGCCAGTATCGAGCGGGCCGCCACGGGGGCAGCGATCCGGCCAAAATTCAGCAGGTCCGTCGCGTCGCGATGGTCAAAATCCGCAGTTTGGTTTACGTTCGTAAATATCCCGGTCGCTGGGTCCCAGCTTCCGCCGGCCGGGTTGCTGTTGCAGGTCTGCGCCCATGCGATCGTCACGTTCTGGCCCGACGTGACCGACAGGTCGTAGGCGGTTTCGCGCACCGCCTGGATGCCGCCATTTGTCCCGACGCCAATAGGAATGGCGTTCCAGATCACCATGGGCATCGCGGCGGCGGACGCGCCCAGCATGGCGCGAACCCGTGCCAACAGGTTAACGACCGCGTGGTTGTAGTAGGCCTTCTCCGTGTAGGATCTGACGCTATCGGTCTCGGTCCAAGGCCAGGCGATCACCGATACGTCCTCAAGGTCCGCAGCGTTCTGCGCCTGGATGAACGCTTGCACCGCGAGGCCGTCGGCGCCGAGTGCCCATCCCGCTGGGTCACTGCCGTCACCCGGATCTTCCAGGAAGCTGCCGTAGTAGTCGCCCGACGTGCTCTGCGCCACCGCATTGCTGGCGCTGAACGGCACGTTCGAAACGCCGTGTCCTCCCGCCATCGTGTATGCGGCGCCGTTCGCGGTGTTGCTGCCTGCCGTGACATTGTAGGCCAACGCGCCGAGATGCCAGGCGATGCCCTGCGCCAGCAGATGCCACGCACCGTCCCCGTAGGCGTTGATGGCATTGCTCTGCCCGATGACGAATACCTGCACCCCCTTCCGGGTGCCGCGCGTCCAGCGCGTCGCAGCAGACAGGAGCGTGGTGATGTCGCCGCTCGCGAGCGCATGGTCCCAGATCGCCGCCTCGTGGAACCAGCACTGCGCCGAGGCGTAGGCGGTGCCGGCATGCAGGAACAACAGCGGGCCGGTGACGCTGGACGGCAGCGGGTTGAGGTTGCCGGCGGCGACCGGGGTGCCATCGAGCCAGACATCGACGCCGCTTCCCTGTGTGGCGCGGATGATGATGGAGTGGGTATGCCGGCGCGTCAGCGAGGTCGTCAGCACCGCTTGGCTTGACGTGCCGGGGAACAGGATCAGACGCGGGTTCGTGACTGCACCGCTGTCGGCCGCCAGCACGACTTGGCCGCCGAGCGTCACCAGCGCGATCTGCGCCGGAAGAACGCTGCCGCCCTGCAGATAGTTCGGCCGGGACCAGACGAGGTATAGGGTCCAGGAGAGGCCGGACCCCATGGCAACCGCCCCGAGCGAGAGACCGGTATCGGCCGCCATGACCGGCAGCAGTTGCCCGGGGGACGGCAGGGAGGGCGGCGCCAAGGTGCTGAGACCGAGACCGCCGAGGGTGCCATTAAGACGCGGTGTAGCCTGCGGCGCCGGGGCGGTGCCGGAGAAGCTGTACGCGGCCAGGGTTGCGTTGACGCCAGACTTGTCCTCAACGCCGCCGGCGGCGTTGTTCCAACCCGGCAGTGAGTTGCCATTGGAATCGACGATACCGGCATAGGTGCCGGCATCCCACCATCCCGAGAGACCGGCGATCGAGGACGGATCGGGGCCGGTGAAGCCATTAGTCGCGGTCCCGCTTCCGGTTCCACGCCAGAGCGCAACGCGGCCGGGCGAGACCATCATCACCCCGCCGCCGCCGTTCAAGGCAACAGACGGCATCTCGCACTCCTATGTCGCCGCAACTGTGTAGACTGAGCAGTACTGCGTTTGGACATTGCTATCGGCGTCCAGCGCTTGGTACCAGATGTAATAGGTCCCGGTGGTGGATGGCACCGAAATATAGTTGCCAAGATAGGTGTGGCCGTAGCCGGGTTGGCCCACGCCTGGCGAATACAGATACGTGGGTGTATCCGTACCGAGGAGTGCCCAACCACTCGTCGGCGGCGTCGTGTTGGAAGTGTTATAGGCGTAGTAGACGGATGCTGGGGCGGTGCAGGAGCCGTCAGCCGAAGCGGTGTTAATATTGACGTTGAATGCGTGACCGCCGCTGCCATGCGCGTAGCTCGAGTTGGCGCCAGGCGTAATGCCCTCTGACAGCTTGTAGTTCGTGGTGCTGACCGTGGTAGCCGCTGTAGATGCGCTGCTGCCGCCGGCGTTCACCGCCGCCACCTCGAAGTCGTAGCTCGTATTGCGAGCCAAACCCGTAACGGTAACGCTAGTGCCCAAGATTCCCGTGATCAGCGTCCACGAATTTGCACCGTGTATGCTGTATTGTACGGTGTAGCTGGCCAGCGGCGCGCCGGACGACGGTGCGGTCCACGTCAGTGTCTGCGTCGAGACGGTGGAGAGGCCCGCCGTCAGGCCCGATGGGCTGCTGGGCGCCGCCACGACCGTCGTGGCAGTGGTGGTCGCCGTGAAGGCCGAGAAACCGCCACCGTTGACGGCGCATACCTGGAAGTCGTAGGGGGTGCCTGCGGAGAGGCCGGGCACAGTGTAGCTCGTGCCAATAAGGCCAGCAATCATCGTCCAAGACCCGCTGCCCGTTACTCGGTACTGCACCGTATAAGTCGCGACCGCACCACCACTGGTCGGCGCGATCCAGGAGAGCGGAACGGTCGTCTGTGTCGGCGTGCCGACCGTCAGACCAGTCGGCGTCCCAGGCGCATAGATGGTCGTGGCTCCAGTCGCGATACCGCTTGGCGTACTGCTGCCCGCGGAGTTCACCGCGTAGACCTCGAAGTCATATTCTGTCGATGGCACTAGGCCGGTCACGGTGTAGCTCGTCCCGGTGATGCCGGAGGCAGCCGCAGTGAAGCCGCCGTTGGAGCCGGTGATCCGGTATTGCGCGACATAGAACGCAACCGCCGGGCCTGACGGGGTCGACCACGACAGCGTGACCGTCGTCGCCGTCGCCGAGTTTGTCGCGAGACCGGTCACCGGATTCGGGGCCGAGGATGGCGCCGCGTTTGTCGTGCCATTCAAGACCGCACTCGCCGGGCCAAAGCCGTATGTGTTGGCCGCGATCACCTCGATGTCGTATTGCGTTGCGGCCGCTAGCCCGTAGATCGTGGTATTCGCGACCGACGCGGCCTGCTGCGTCCACGCGTTGCCCGAGTTGGTCACACGATATTGAACAATATAGCTCGTTGCGGCACCTCCAGTAACCGGGGCAGACCAGGCTAGGGCAATGCTGGTATAGGTAATAGTGCCCGGTACCACGCCGACGACTTGACCGGGCACCTCGGCGGTGGAAGCACCCGACATCCACGCGAGGGTGAAAGTTCCGGCGGAATAGGTGACGCAATAGAGAGAAGCGATCTGGCCGGCGTTGAGCACCTGCGCGCCGCTGGTCGTGATGATGCCGGTATCGAGGGTAAGTGGACCCGAGGACGCATTGATGACCGTACAAGAGAAACCGCTTCCCTCAGTGCCAGAATGCGTTAGCGTCAGGTTCGGTTGCGAGGCGACAAGCAGTCGTCCGTTGTGCGTCGCGCCATCCAGCGTTGTGTCAGCAATCAGTTCAATAACTGGAAACCTGTAGAGAGGCAGTTTGCCCTGAATCCATGTCCACACGGCGCCAAATGTCTGCGCGAACATTGTGCTGCTGCCCTGGCCGACAGGAAACATGTCAGTGTCTGCGGCCGGAGCAGCGGGAGCGAATTCGTCTATAGTCTCTCCGTCAATCAAATTGGAGTAGGTGATTGCGTGATCAGTCCCCCCCTGGCTGACAGCGACCAGATCAGTGCTCGCGAGTGTATCGACGAGGCCGAGGCCGGCGATGCTGCTGGCATTTCCCGAGGCGGCATTACCCTCGCCGGTTGCCGAGATGACTCCTGATGAGCTGATCGAAACATTTGTGCCAGCCGAAAAGAGGCCGCGGAGCATAGACAAAGGCAATAGCTTCGGCGTACCACCACTGTTCAGAACCGCATCATCAGTGGTCAGTAGCGCCGTTTGCTGTGCAAATCCGGCATGATCTGCACCGTTGGCACCCACGGTGCTCCCGGTCAGGGCGAGGCCGGTCCCGATGTTGACGGGTTCCGGTCCACCCGGCCCCAGACTGACTCGACCAAGAAGAACGCCGGTAGGTGCCATGATCGCAGGCTGTGAACTCGCGAGCAGACTACCGACGCTGACAGAGCTCGTCGTTCCAGCCTGGCTAATGACAACTTCGTCAGCTGGGCCCACCGTGGCAACGGCCGGCAGTTCAGCAATCGTTGGCATGTCAGGCCTCTAGGACAAATAGTAAGCGGAGGGAAATCGGAGAACTCCGGAAGAGCCGAGGATTTGGAAGCTTAGCGCTTTAGCGCCCGGGAGAACGCACACCCTCAGCCGCGGCCGACACATCTTCGTCAACAGGCAAAGTGTCGATCTTCGGCATCAACGCACCAACCGATGCGTATGGCATCCGCACCAGGATGCTGACGATCTCTTGCATGAGCAAGATGGGCACTTTCACGTGTTTCATCAGGAAATCCTTATTTGAACGACAGAGCCATTTCGATACAACTGTCCTACCGCCACCCCGGCTGTAGCCGCAGCCACGTCATTGCTATAGCTCGCTGAAGCCTGCAGTGCCGACAGAGTGATTTTGCCTGTCCCCGACAGCGCAAAGATGGGCGTGCTCGCGGCAACACCTGCAGCAGAAACGGTGTAGACACTCAAGCCATCAGCACTTACCATGAGGTCGGTTTCGCCGGTATTCGCGTATGACCACCCAACCGTAAGCCCCTGCGGGCTGTATCCATTGGTGACACCGTGGATGTTGCCCGACGAAGTAATGGCAAGTCCTGCAACGCCAGGCACGGAAAGTGTCGTTCCAGCCGTCAGTGACCCATATGCCTTAAGGTTTCCTGACCCGCTTAGCGTGAAGATTGGCAGCGCTGGCGTCGTCCCATTCGCCGCTACCGGGTAAATGTATATACCATTTGCATCGACCATAAGATCGGTTTCACCATTCGATGCGTAATTCCAGCCTATGGTTAAACCCTGCGGGACATAGCCCGACGTGACGCCTGCCAAGCTTCCTTTGGTCGTATTGGCAATCGATGTGACACCAGCAATCAGGACCTGAAAATTATCCTTCAGACAGAGAGAGGTGACGATACTGCCCGTCCCTATGTTGTACGCAAGACCAGTATCGTAAGACGAATACTGGAGCGTGTGGAGATTCTGCCCGGCCGACGTCAAGTTTCCAGTAAAGTCTATCTTCTGATCGGCGGAGAGACGGATGGCGGCCCCCCCGGACGACGCGAAGGTAACGCGCTGCGTGTCGAGGAAAGCATTCTGGACGATAGCGTCGCCCGAAATGCAGGTACCCCACTGAAACTGATCCATACCGAGGTTACTGTCGAACCAGATACCACGGCCAATGGAAAAGGCGTACGTCGTACCGTACTTCCAGCTTATGCCATTATCTGCTGTCACACCGCTGGGTTGCCAGCTAGGGGCGTTGGAACTCGATGTCCCGGCATTTTGAGCAATATACGTTGATGGGACGCCGCCTGTCGGCGTCGCAACAACGATTGCGCCCGCCGCATAGGGAGTCGAAGGCGCCCAATTCGGCCAAGGATATGGCCGACCGTTAAACCACATCGTTGCTCTGTAGGATTGATAGGGATCATAGGCAGATGCAGCGTTGTCATAACCACTGCCTCCCAGGTCTATTTCAGCGCCAATGGTGGCGAAGGCTTGAGGCGGAAGACCCGTCACATCTAGAGATTGGGTATTGATTGCCCAAGTTGAGTTTTGGCCGGACTTCGAAACCTGGACATTGAGACCCTGATCTTCGGAATCGAACGGATTATTTCCTCCGCTGTCCATAAGGATCATCAGACCGTTCAACTGGCCCGTACTCCCAGGCACATTCTGTGCCTGGATGATCATGGCCGGGACGTCGATATACTCACCGGTTGAATAGTACGACGTGTAGGCATTACTGAAATTGGTCAGGCCAACATAAACCGTCGGCTGCCCGGGCGTCCCAGACGTTATCTGGCGACGGAATGAAAAGGTTTCCGAAAAACCGTCGAAAGTTCCGACGTTATTACCGGCCGCGACGGATGTTCCTGTGGACGTTGTAGAAATAGGCCCAGTAAGCGTCCCTCCGGATTTCGGCAGTGCCGTGCCGACTTGGCTGTCCACGTATTCCTTCGTCGCTGCCTGCAGTGCGCCAGTCGGATTCGCTGCCAGTGTCAGCGGGCCAGTCAATGCGCCACCGGCAAGCGACAATGTAGTTGCAGTTTGCGAGTCGACATACTGCTTCGGGGCGGCCTGTAATGCCACGCTCGGGTTTCCAGACAACAGAAGGGGGCCCGTCATCGCCGCGCCGGTCAACCCCACAGCCGACGCCGCGGTGGTGTCAACGTAATGCTTTGTGGTCGCCTGCAGCGATGCGGTCGGATCAGCTGCCAGCATCAGTGGCCCAGTCAGAGTGCCGCCAGCAAGCGACAACCCTGATGCCGCCGCAGCATCGACATAGTGCTTGGTCGCGGCCTGCAAAGACGCCGTGGGGTCGGCCGCCAGCGAGAGCGCACCGGTCATCGTGCCGCCCGTGGTCGGTAGGGCCGACGCAGTGAGAGCATCGACGTATTGCTTCGGCACGGCCTGAAGCGGCACGCTAGGGTTACCCGACAGCAGGAGCGGCCCGGTCATTGTGGCGCCGGTGACGGGCACGCCCGTAGCCGACGATAAATCGACGTAGTGCTTTGTCGCCGCCTGTAAGGGCGCGGTCGGATCGGCAGCCAACGTCAATGGCCCCGCCAGCGTGCCACCGGAGAGCGGCAGGCCACTGGCGGCGGATGTGTCTACGTAATGCTTGGTTGCTGCTTGAAGCGATACTGTCGGGTCACCCGACAGTGTCAAGGGACCGGTCATAGCAGCGCCAGAGAGGGCCACCGCTGTCAACACCTGGCCATCGACGTAATGTTTCGTCGCGGCTTGGCTCGATGCCACCGGATCGGCGGCCAGCGCCAAAGAGCCGGTCATCGTGCCTCCCGACCTTGGCAGAGATGTGGCCACTTGGGCGTCGACATACTCTTTCGTTGCAGCTTCGTGAGCCGATGTCGGATCCGCCGCAAGTGTGAGTGGGCCGGTCAGCGCACCGCCCGCTATCGGCAGTGACGGTCGCCGCCTGCGTGTCGACGTATTGCTTCGTGGCGGCCTGCAGAGCGGATACCGGATTGCCTGCCAAGGTCAACGGGCCGGTCATGGCCCCACCGGCCGTTGGCAAAGTGCTGGCCGCGAAGCTTGCGAGCCTCTGGCTCGTGGAACTCCCTGTCGGCGTGATCAGCATCTGCGACGCGTCGATACCCGACAGCCCCGATAGGCCGCTCATAAACTGACCGTAGGGAACGGCAGTGTTCGTACTGCTCTGGCTCATCGCCACGAGGTCGCCTGTCATAGGCACCGTTCCGGCCGGAAGGGCGGCCACGACGTACCCAGTCGTCGCAGACAGCGTGCCACTGTTCAGAATGAGATTGGCGCCCAGAGTCAGTGTCTCCGGCGCCCCCGTACCGCTAGACTGTCGACCAAGAACCGTACCAGTGGGAACTGCAAGCGCCGGCTGAAGCCCTGCAACGACCTGCGCACGCGTAACCTTAACCGCAGTGCCGCTCTGGCTGGCAATCATCTCGTCGGTATCAGATGAAGCCGTCGCAGGCGCAAGCTCGTCAATCGTCGGCATAACTCATTGGACTCCAAAAGGAGTAAAAGACATCAACTCGACAGGATCGGATTGCCATTCTGATCGGTGATCACAAGGCCCGTGCTGGTTTCGAGCGCAGTGACTGGCACCGCAGGCGTCGATAGAGATAGGACCGGAAGCAGTATGCTGCGCTGAATAGTGCGACCGTTTGTCGTGCCAATTATCACAGTGACGGTGTAGACCGTCCCGGCTTGCCCCTGCGCAAACCAGAAAACGGCCAACGGACCGTCTGCGGTCGCTCCACTCAGCATCAGGTCGCCGGGATTTGCTGGGAAGATGGTCGCATCCAGGGTCTGGATGGAGTCACCATCGTTCCCAACAAATGCGGGCGAAATGTCGAATTGATAATCAAGGACGTCTGCTGGATCCTTGGTAGGCCAGTTCAGCGGTGCTGGGGCCGTAGCCACAGCACCTCGGGCCACGGGAATGAAGCTGTCCAGCGTGACAGTACGGGCGCTGCTAGGTTTCCAGACATGCGATGCTGGTGTGGGCATTACAGACTCCCGAATTGAACGAATGACGCGTCCGAGCAGAGACGCCCCTGGGTGGTTAGGAAGTAAGCGTCCGGTGGACACCGCCTTTTGAGCTTTTGGAAGTCTGATCAGATGGCGTTGACTTTGTCATTTGAACGGGATTTTTGACGATGTTGGCGTTTTACGAGGGTGAGAGAAGCAGGCGGCGGGTGGGCGAGCAGTTATCGTTTGTTGGTCTGGACTCGGCTCGGCAACCGGCGGACGGGTTGTTTTTTGCGATTTTCCCTGACGAGATTGCAGCGGTGAATATTTCGCGAACTCATAGAGTCTCAACGCCGGGTACATGGGTTGAAGGGCAGACCGATTTTGATCGAGCGGTTGCATGTCTCGCTTCATCATATTGGCTGCTATGTAGGCCTTCCGCGCGGCATCACCACAGCGGCGTGTGAAGCTGCGGCGTCAGTCGTGATGTCACCGTTCGACGTGGCGTTCGATCGTGCGGTGAGTTTCAGCGGTAGATCGGGCAATCGGCCGTTTGTGCTGCGAGGAGGGGACGGCGTCGTCGGATTGATGGTCCTGCATGAGCATCTTGGCGCGGCATTGCAGAAAGTCGGCCTCGGGCGCTGGGTGAAGTCGCAGCATGAGCCGCACGTTACTCTGTTGTATGATGATCGCTGCGTTGCCGAACAGGCCATCGATGCTGTCAGCTGGACGGTATGTGAATTCGTCCTTGTGCACAGCCTGCGCGGTCAGGGACAATATGCCTGTCTCGGCCGATGGCCGCTGGGTGGCTGATTTCGCTGGGCTCTTGCAGACCACACCACGTCGTTTCGTAGCAGCGTCAGGTTGGTGCCGGCGCTTTCCACGGCATCAGATCATCGAGCCGGTTGATTGGATGACCTTCGGCAATCTTCGCCAGAGTGTCACGCAAGTATGCCTCAGGGTTGACGCTGTTGAGCTTCGCCGTCTGGACGAGGGTATAGACGGATGCCGCCCTGTCACCGCCGGCATCCGAACCTGCGAAGAGATAATTCTTCCTGCCCACAGCGATGCAGCGCATGGCGTTCTCGGCGATGTTGTTGTCCATCTCCAGCCGCCCGTCGGCGATGAACCTGGACAGAGCTTCGCGGCGGTTGATGGCATAGCGGAATGCGTCCGCCAGCGTCGACTTTGCCGACAGCTTGCTGACCGTCGCATCAGCCCAGTCGAAGAAGGCATCAAGCAGAGGTGCCGCCTCGCGTCGCAGTTCCACGCGCTCGGGCAGAGGGGCCAAGGCGGCACGCGCCTCGACGGCATAGATGGCGGCGATGCGATCCAGCGCCTGCCTGGCGGTTGGGGATTTGTGGTGCTCCCACTCGTCGAAAAAGCCGCGGCGGGTGTGCGCCCAGCACGCCACCTCGGTGATCGGACCGGGCTTGATACGGGCCGGACCATAGAGCTTTTCGAACCCGGCATAGCCGTCCGCCTGCAGCATGCCGGTGAAGGTCGCCATGGGCCGCAGGGTGCGCGCCGCCGCGGTCGGGGCTGTAGAAGTAGGCCGCCGCCGGCGGGGCGCCGCCGCAATACGGTCGATCATCGCGCACATAGACCCAGAGCCGCCCGGTCTTGGTGCGACCGAGGCCGGGTGCCAGAACGGGGACCGTCGTGTCGTCGCCATGGATTTTCTCAGCGGCGAAGACATGCGCGCGAACGGCGGCCACGATCGGGTCCAGCAGCCAGGCGGCCTGTCCGACCCAGTCGCACAGTGTCGAGCGATCGAGTTCCAGACCCTCCCGGGCGTAGATGTCGCACTGCCGATAGAGCGGCAGGTGATCGCAGTATTTCGCGACCAGCAGATGCGCCAGCATGGCGGGCGTGGCCCTGCTGCGCGGCGTCGGCATGGCCGGAGCGGGCGCCTGGGTAATTGCATCGCACGCACGGCAGGCAAATTTCGGCCGAACGTGCCGGATCACCTGGAAGTGCCCGGGCACATAATCGAGCACCTCGGTCACGTCCTCCCCGAGCTGCTCCATGCCGCCGCCACAGGCGGGACAGATGCACGCATCGTCACCGGCGGGTTGATGCACGACCTCCTGCCGGGGCAGGTGATCGGGGAGCGGTTTGCGTTTCGGTTTTGCCCGCACCGCGCTCGGGACTGCGGGTTCGCTGGCTTCGGCGCGGGCGATATCCTCGGCCTCGCCGGTCTCCAGCTCCTCCAGTTGCAGTTCCAGTTGCTCGATCTGGCACGTGATCCGCTCCGAGGAGCGGCCAAACTGCATCCGACGCAGCTTGGCGATCTGAAAGCGGAGCTTCTCGATCTCCAGCGCCCTCACCTGCATGGCCATCTGCGCGGCCCTCAGTTCGCCCTGGCAAGCCAAGGCGAAGGCGCGCAGGGCGTCGGGATCGGTCGGCAGTTCGGCCGTGGCGAGCGACATGCCGGATAGTACCAGGACCAAATGCGCCGAACCAGAATTGAAGGAGAATCGGTGTCCTGTCACACCAGCATTGGTTGGGCCGGCGGCGGCGGTGCTATGGTGCGCCGCCAATCCATCGCCTCGATCAGCACCAAGAACTGCGCCGGCGTGAGCGTCATCGCGCCATCGACGATCGGCGGCCAGATGACATGGCCTTGGCTGACCCTGTGGCGGCATGCTGCAGGCGACCGGAAGGGATCCGGTCTAGTCAGGGAGGTATCGTCATGAGTGAGGTCCACGCTTTCGTCGGCCTTGACGTGCACAAAGCAACCATATCCATCGCGGTGGCTGACGCCGGGCGCCAGAGCGAGGTCAGGTTTGTTGGAACGATTGAAAATTCGCCGACGGCAATCGGGAAACTTGCGCGCCGCATCGCCCGTCAGCACGGCGAATGCGAATTCGTCTACGAAGCCGGTAGCTGCGGCTACAGCGTGCAGCGCCAGCTCGCTGCACTGGGCTTTACGTGCCGCATCTGCGCACCTTCACTAACACCGCAGAAGCCCGGGGACAGGATCAAGAACGACCGACGAGACGCGATCGCGCTGGCACGGCTTCATCGTGCTGGCGAACTCACCTACATCTGGGTGCCCGACACATTGCACGAGGCACTTAGAGACTTGGTTCGGGCGCGTCATGCTGCTTGCCAAGACGTCAGACGTGCGCGCATCCGCATCCAGGCCTTCCTGCTGCGCTGCGACCTTCGGTTTGAGGGCAAGTCCTGGAGCTACCGCCATCGGATGTGGCTCTGCAACCGGCAATTCGGCCATCCTGCCCAGCAGATCGCGTTCCAGACCTACCTGAACGCGCTCGAGTACGAGGAGCGCCGCAAAGTCGAGCTCGAGAAGCAGATCTCGCAGGTTCTGGAAAATTCGCCCTGGTCGAAGCTAATGACTGCCCTGCAGGCGCTGAAAGGCGTTGGGGCGGTAGTTGCCGCGACGATCATCGCCGAGGTCGGCGACTTCGCGCGGTTTGCCCATCCGCGCCAACTTGTAGCCTATTTTGGGCTGGCACCGGGGGAACACAGCAGTGGCAGCACTATCCGGCCCAGAGGAATTACCAAAGCCGGTAGTTCACTCGCGCGCACAGTGCTGTGCGAGGCCGCCTGGAATTACAGGACGACACCCAAGGTCGGACAGTGGATGAAGCAGCACCGACCAGCAGCTCCACAAGAGATCGTTGACATCGCCTGGAAGGCCCAACTGCGTCTTCACAAGACCTACAAGAAGCTGACCACCCGTGGAAAACGCTCCGTGGTAGCAACAGCCGCTGTCGCGCGCGAACTGCTCTGCTTCGTCTGGTCGATCGGACATCGAATCCCGCTCGGCTGCTGAGTGGTCGAACATCTTCACGTTCCGCACCAGCGAGGACGCCGGCGCGGTAGAGGGGATCCTCGAATTCGTGTTGGACAGGCAACTCCTGCCCATGTCCGTGGCCAGAGCGAGGCAGCCCTCCGACGCACCGTCATCATGGGGTAACCAATCCCCGCATAGGAGTTTGAGCGACCGTCGATTCTATCCGGCGTCCTCACCTGTGCGGATCGTGTTCATCCGGTGTATTGCCGCCCCGGGACGGGCGATCGATGTCGCACGTTTAAAACCGTTGACAAAGGCCATAGGAGACGAAGCGGCCCTTCTCAAGACGCTTGGCGACCAGCCACAGACCGCCGCCATCCCAGTACAGGCCTTTGAAATAATCACCGCGCTTGCCGCGGAAGATGAACAGATGTCCGCTGAAGGGATCAGCGCCGATCATCTGCTGGGCCTTGGCCGCCAGACCGTCGAATCCGTTGCGCAGATCGACCGGACGACACGCGAGAAACACCTTGGTGCCGGGCGCAAGGTTGATCACGCGACGCCCTTCATCGCACGCAACACCCGGCACAGCGCCTTCTCACTGACAAAGGCATCGACGCTGACCCGAACGCCGTTCGGCAGCACTATCTCGATCAATCCAGATTTGCATGCCGCGGCAGCGGGCTGCTGCACCGGCGCCGGTTCTGGCGTCACCGCCGCAGGGCCTTCAATCAGGCCGATCGGGATAAACTCGACGGTCTCCGTCGCTCCCATCGCCACGGCCGCCGCCTTGCGCGCTGACCGCCAGTTATAAAGCAGGCTCTCCGATATCTCGTGCCGCCGCGCCACCAGCCGCACCTTGCCGCCCTCGGCATCGATCTCCGCCAGCAATGCCGCCTTCTCTTCGGCGCTCCATATACGCCGCCGATCCGACGGCCCGAGGATATCTACTGCGGCCAAATCTACCTCCCTCTGGAGTCCAGAAGGAGGCTCCAGAGATCAGCAAGATCACCCCATGCCGCATGCGCCGCTACACGCCGCAGCCCGGACGCTTACGTTAGGAAGCACTAATCGGCGGTTGCACAATCTTGATGAGCATCGTCGCCACCTCCAGCCACCACGCCCGCTATCGCACATGACAGTGTAGTCAGATGCGGACCCGTAAAGCGCGCATGGTCATAGCACCGGCCATGCATGGGCCCGGCGATCTTTTTCGCTACGGTCTGGCGTCGTGTGGGATGAGACACTGCAGTGATCTCATCGTCGATCATTAAATCTTAACCGACTTAGTTTCCAACAGGCCGAGCATAGTTTCTTGCTGGCTACGTCACCACCTGACCATGACAAGGCCACTCGCGCCCGCAGCGCCGGCCTGGGCGGTATTGCCCGTTATTGTCGTTCCTGCCCCGGAAGCACCACCGCCCGGTGACTGGCCTGTGACGCCATAGCTGGTCGCTACCGATATCGCCCCACCACCCATCGCGCCGCCGCCGCCGGCACCACCCGTGTTTCCGACACCGTTCCCGCCCGTACTCCCTACGACGTTGAAGTCCCCCCCCACACCGATGCCTGGAGCCGAAGCACCGAGACCAGGTGATGCAATTGTGGCAAATGGATTAAGACCACCGCCGGTCGCGGAGACATAGCTGCCGAAGCTGGTGGTGCCACCAGGTCCAGGCATCACACTGGTTGTCCCAGCGGATCCCCCGCTTCCAACGATCACTGCGATCGTCTGCCCCCCATTGAGCCCACTGATCCGCTTCCGCGCGTAGCCACCGCCCGAACCACCGCCGCTTGGAGAAGTTGGCGATGACGCGAAGGACCCGCTTCCCGCCCCCCAGACCTCCACTTCTAGCTGAGAGACTCCGAACGGCACAGTGAACGTCGCGGAAGCTGAAAAGTTTTGCACCCCGGATGCAAAGCCCGGCCGCAATGCCGGCAGTTTCCACCCCAGAAAGGGCGCGTTCGGGACGACGGTGATCGATGAGGCGGAGATTGCCGTCTGTCCGTAGGCGACAGTTACGATGTAGAGCCCCACCCACCCGTTATCGACTGGTGGCGTAACCTGAGCCCCTGCTGCCGCCGGGGCGCCCGCCTTAAGTTCGAGTTGGACTTTTCGAGTCCGCAGCGTGTTCTGAGACACACCAGAGTTCGTGGGACCGCTGTATGGCTGGGAAGGGTTCGACGCATTGTAATAAGGTAGAACGACAGGCATCGTGTCGGCTTCTTGCAAAGCAGCCTGTATCAAATAATTTGCCGCCTGACCGGAGGTACCTGGTGGTATCACTGTAAAGCTGGAGGATGCTAGATTGATACCCATTTTGACCAATTGATCGGTGCTGTCGGCAGCCAACGAGCCGTAAGCCAACGTATCGACGACCGATAACTGTGTGATGCTACCCGGTCCAACCGTGACATTCAGCGACGCGGGGACTGTCGGCACACACTCGAGACCATCGACGACCGTGCTTGTGCCAAGCATAAGTTGTGCAAGATAGCCAAGAGCAACCATCGTATTGCGATTGGTAGAAAGCAGATCACTGTCCAGCGGAATTGCACCGGGATAGACGATATTCCTGTCCATGGTTCCTCGAGGATTTACATGATTGGGGGATGCGCCCGTTCGGCGCATGATTCGGCACAGGTTGGGCCGGCAAATGGCCAGTTAGTCCAAGATACGCGTCCACGCGACTGCTGCGACCGGCAGAACGCCATAGATCGCCTGGTTGATGTCGGTATCTGTTACCTGTCCCTGAACCATCGTAAGGCTGGCATATTCTAAAGCGCCAGTGCCGTAGGCTCCTGCCGGAGAACCCCAGCCTCCCACTTGTACGATACCGCTCCCGGATGGACGATAAGCTGTGACAAAGCACTGGAAGGGCAACGCCATGCTGGCCCAGCCCCCGCCTGCGCCATACCCAACGCCGCCGACGGTATAGCCCCCCGTATCCGTGGCAAGCATAGGCTCGAAAATCATCGGCTGGCGGCCGGTCAGGTTTTCGACTGCACTGACCAGAGCCTGCCTCGTACCATGCTCCCGTAGCAGATTGCTCTGAATTAGGTTACGGAATGAATCATCACTTTGACCGACACCTCTTTGCAGGCGAGTACCAAAGAAGTCATTCGCAATTATATCAAGCCACACGTCAGTAGCGGTGGCAATTCTCGCCTGTGATTGAACGTACTGGAGCAGTAGATAGATCCATGACCATGCCCAGGCAAGACCTGACAGCACGCCATCAAGAATTGGCGTCGTATCTGCAAACCACCTGATTGGTAGAACGGACTTGATCCGTGCCAGCATATCCGACTGATCGCCAATCATCTCAGTTGACCGTAACTTGACCGACTTTCACAACGCCATTTGGGGACGGCGTCACATCGTCCCCTCCCCCGTTCAGCTGAACTCCGGTAACATTGGTGACGGCGGCCGAGACAGCGTAAGCCAATTGGCTGATGCGACTGATCGGAAGGAGGTTTCCAATAGGCAAGCCATTGATGAATGAGGTAATAGAGGCCGCTACCGGACCCGCGAGTTGGACACTGGTCGTAGGTCCAGACACGGTCAGAGTCAGTGTAACATTCACCGGGAGGACGGTCGGCGGTTGAACCGTGAAGATGGAACCGATCGGACGCACGGCATCGACAGCGGTCTGTACCGTGCTCAGCAGCGTGGTTGGAGGGTAACCCGATCCATCGTCAACCGTGACCACAAAGCTTCCCATCACTTGGTTGCCGTTGGTGTCTTGGTTTTCCTGTATTGTATAGATGAGACCTTGCTGGATGCTGGTGATTGCATACCCGACCGCCAATTTCGTCGCCCGTGAACGACTGTCAATATAGTTCTGGAAGCGCGCCCGAAATGCGGCGTCGGACTCGGCGTCTAGGCCATTAGCGAATGGAGCTGCATTGCTGACAGCGTCTACGCCAGGTATTGCGGAGGCAAGCAAAGTAATCGTACCGGCCTGAATGTTTCCCGCAGCGCCAGCAGTCTGATCGATCACAGGAACATCCAATGTGGCGGCTGTAGACGCCATCACGTAGCCACCCTGGGTCGAACTCCAAGCTGGGTTCGTGGTATCCACGCCAACGGCAAAGGTCTGAGTTCCATCAGACGTACGGACCAGGGCACCGACTGGTACCAAGGCCGTTCCCACGATCGTAAAGCGAGTGAATGTGACGACGCCTGTCGCAGCAACTGCAGGCAGCCTCACCAGCGCGAAATCGGCCATCCAACTGTCAAGGTCGCTCCCAGAGCTGGTCGCCGCACGCGTCGTTTGAAGCACCAGAAGTATTAGCCATTGGATCCAGAGAGCTACCGACGCGTTCGCCTCAAGAATTGCACGGAGTGTCGAACCTACGGTCAAGTCAAGGAGCTGCGTCGACGCCGACTGCACGGCAGCTGCCATATTCTGCAGCAGCGTCGTAAAATTCTGGAGCGATAACTGCATTGCCTATCCGTTCACCGAGAAGGAAAGCACCTGAGTTTGGCCAGAGGGAGCGTCGACGTAGCGGATCGAGACATAGACCGATCCAGTTCCATCAGCCGGATCGAACTGCACCGAAATTTCCGGCTCCGGCGCCCTCGAAACCGCTGTTTCCTTAAAGATCTGGGCACGGATGACCGCCTGGATCTGCGTTGCGTTGGCCGGCTGGCCAATGAACCGCGCCAGCCCCGCGCCGTAGTCGGTCTGCCAGACGTAATCACCTGGATTTGTCATCAACCGACGAAGTACCCTTTGCTGACCGAAGATTGTCCCATTGACCACTGCCAGATCTCCGGTCGGACTGACTGACAGATCCGAACTCCACAAATGAGAAAGGTCCGTCATAGTTAGTCCTGCGCGCTGGTTGTCGACGTCAGCCCGCCACGCGAATCCGTATGAACGTGCTGGTCGTAATGTCCTCGCAGGGTGGCCAGCGCTCCATGGCTATCATAGACATCACCTGAAACATGCAGATCCCCTGAAATGCGCACCGTGCCGTCATTCTGGAGCTTCAGGAAGCTGCCTGATTTGTGGACCATCCAGAGTTCTCCGGCCGGAGCCTGCGGTGCATTGGCCATGTTGCTGAAGGCACGTCCGATGACGATTCCGTGCTCGGCATCGCCTTCCTGCGCCAACACCAGAACCTGGTCGCCTGGAGACGGAGGACAACTCATGCCCCAACCCGCTCCTACCCAAGGCGACAGCAGTGGGAGCCAACCACTCAGAACTGATTCCGGCTGAAGCATCACCCTGACTGTCGCGTTGACCGGATCGACCGACGTGACAAGGCCGAACCTGGGTTGAGCCTGGATCTGGTCGACGCGCCCAGCCTCGCCCTTCAGGGCATTCAGGAAACGGTCCACTTCCGCTAACCCGTCACGCTTCCGACTATGTCCGCCGGTGCGGTCGACATAGAACGAGGGGACGTGTTCTTCGCACGCATCCTTTGAACAAATCCGTGTTCAATGGAAAGATGCCGCTCTATTGTGTCCACGTAATAGGTCTGGTCGAAGTCTGTCTGTGTGCCGCCTAGCTGAATCAGGCTTCGTGGCGTCAGTGTCAGCTCACCCGGCATCGTCGCCTCCCATACTCTTTCATGCTGCGTGAGCTCACCGGCCTTTTGCTGGGCCAGACTCAGGGCATCACTCATAGTGAGGTTCGGTCTCACAAAGACGTAATGCTGCGGCGCGCCCGCCTGCGCGCCCCCGGCAACAGCACCACTCCCGGATCCGACTGACCGGCGGCCAGCAGCACGCACGGTTTGCGTGAATGCGTTCTGCTGACGAGTGTTCCAGCTCTTGACGGTCACAATAATATCACGGGCTAGGGTCAAAGAACGCTCAAGACGAAGGTCCTGCAAAATGTCAGGTGTAATGGTAAAGGCAGCATTCGCCGATACGGCGGATGGCTGGAAGTAAAGCGAAGTTCCGCTGACAAAAAGATCAAAGCCCTCCTGACCGGCAAGGAAGATGAGCAAATCCCATTCCGTCATTGAGCGGCTGAACTGATTGAGTGCGATTTTGTCGTGCTCATTCTGGTAATACCGACCGACGGGAGTTGTCGTCGCGGTTACGACCGGACTGAGATTGTGGCGCTGCGCAAAGATGGTGGCTATTTCGCTCGACGTTCGATTGGCAAATGTCTCCTGAGTGCGATTTTCTATCATTGACGCTGTCAGGTCACGACCCTCGATGTGGAGTGTCCCCGCCAGTGGATCGATGACGACAGTATCAACAAGACCCTGCACAAGGCTCGTAAATGATGCTCCGTCATCAAGACTGAATTGGACGTCTGCAAGTATATCCGTCTCAGCTGCCCAGAATGCCGCACCGGCCCAGGGGTCGAGGCCCAGGGCCACTTGAGCGGTAAAGCGGTCTGCGGCGTAATGGTTGTTCGACAGTACGTCGGCCTCCATTGCTCCCTGTACGGACATTCCATTCGCCAGGAGACGTAGCCTTGGCGCGCGAAAGGCTTGCGCGCCGGGCACGCCAACAGCGGACGGGACTGGTGTTCCAGCGAGCGAAGTGCCGCCCCAGCCATTATTGGTATCGCTCATGACATCACTGCGCGGCGATACCACCACCGGCGTCTGGATCGACGTCTGGTATCACAAGGGTCACGATTCCATTCAGCATCGGGTCTCTTAGGCCATTGAGTTGAGCAATTCGGATCCACTGCGTTGCATCGTTCAACTGTTGGGCCGCGATTTGAAAGAGGTTTCCACCAGCCACGGTCACGGTTTGCATTTTCAAGTACTCGCGTTAGCAAGATTGATCGATGCCCGACCGATGAACGATTGTGCCACGAGTAACTGGCTGAGGTTCTGCGCCGCATCTACCGCGGCCGCTATCTCAGAAACACCCTCTACCGCCGCTCCCTGGGACATCACCCCACTGCTCGGCAGCGACATCTGCGCCGCGTCCATAGCGCTGGATACAGTCGCTTGCGCGCTGAGAAGGCTCGACTGAACGGCACTATACGCCGTGGTATCGCGGACAGTCGCCAACGGATCGGAAAGACCGGTCTGGAGTGATGAAATGTCAACACCGGCGGCAGCGGCCGGTGTGATCGCAGCACCGATGTCATTTTCAACGATGGCGCCGAGTGACAACACACTATCAATTGTCGCACTTGCTTCGTCACGCAGTATGGTACAGGTAATCCTGAATGGGATCCAGTTTACTTTCGTGTATTTTGCCTGGAACCGGGCGATAACAACAGTATAGAAGAAGGCATCCCACGTCAGAGGAAGAAGGGCGCCTGTCGCACGCATCTCATCGAGCAGCCGCGCGCGCAGCGTCGCTTCGCCCCCGTAAAATATGCCGGAGAAGGTAATGTCTGCATCATCACGGCCCAGGGCATCGATCACCCGCAGACCGCCTGGCAACCGATGAACCGCAAGCCGCTGCCTGCCGCCGAAATTGACGCCAGATGGGACCTCGAAGCCCTCGAATGCGACGGGGCCTAGAAGCAGTGTTGTATTCGACATCGAGTTCTGCACCGATTACTTTTTTGCGGCCTGTGCCGGGAGGACATTGCCAGCAACATGGGCATCCGTCCGGGCCAAGGCCGCATCGGCTAGTGGGCGTGTCCCGAAGGTCATAGCGGCCACTGGTTAAAGCCGTCTGGATGGTCCGTCCGTGGCGGCTTGATACTTCAGTTGCCTATAGGCGCGCCCGGCCAGCTGGGGCTCATGCGTGGATCAAAGCCAGTCGCACCGCCCTGGGGACGAGTGACTTGGCGCTCAATATGCCTCGTGATCCAGCGTCCGAGCGCGACACCGTCCAGGTGAATCTCACCGTATGATGGTCTATCTACAGTCGATTGTTGTTCAGCGCGGGGATCCGCCGGCGCTTTCGGCACACTACCGCCGTACATGGCTGGTTTGGCTCTGGGTGGGTTTGAAAGTGGACCGGTCCAAGTCGGGGCTTGGCATGGAAGCCGTGGCACAGTCGAGTCCGGTGACTCACCTCGTGGCAAATTGCGCCGAGGCAATGCAGCCTCATCCACCGCAAGCTTCTGTTCTAGGCGGTTATACAATGGGTTCGACGGTATCGGGCCTGGCTTTGGTGCCGCGGGCTCGACCAGCGAGGGCTCGACTGCCGGAACCCGGGCGCCTGCATTGCGTGGCGTCATCAGAACCGGCGATCCCGACGTCGGCGCACTCGCCACGGGCGTCGGTGCGGTCGGAGCAGCTACCGGAGCATTTGACGGACCCGAGGCCGCTGCTTTCCCATCCTGATCTGAATCCGTGCCGCGGGCCAAAATTCTTATTGGCTGCACAGCTGGAGGAGCTACTATTCCCTGTTTGACCAGACGTGCGATCGCTGTGTAATCAATATCAATGGTCTGATTAGTCGTTTGTGCGACTGGCGAAGTCTGATCAACAGGCCGCTGAGGTTCGCCGCGAAGCGTGATGGATGAAGCAGCTTTGGGCACAGCGACGTCCAGCACAGCAGGCTGCGGAGCTGCCGCCGTATCTAGTGGACCGAGTTTATAACTTGGTGCGGGTAAGGTTGCGGCCTTTGGTACCGCGATCGGAGGCTGGTCCGCGGCCGATGGCCTCAGCGCGGACATGTTTGTCGGCGGGCTGCTGGTCGCCAGCGGGCTAACGGCCGACGGTCCATCGGGAGCTGGTCCAGAAATCGCCGGTCGCCGTGATGCGGGAGGAAGGGGCCACACGGAACGCTCAGGCTCAGCCGGACCGGCCGCAGCAGGCGGCGTCTGTTTGGATGGCGCCACGTCGTAAGCGCGCGGCGCAAAAAGACCTGCGCTTCGAGTGACCTGATCGGGCTTCGCCGATGGCGCTATATCGGCCGCAATGGCCCGCAGCATAAGCAGCCTGCTGGCGCTTTCCCTCACGGCGGCATCGAGGGCCGTAAGTTCGCCGCGTATTGCAGTAACGCCCTCAGAGACACCATCGTCCAGTGCGAGCGTTATTCCGATCGTATACGCATCGATCACCTCAGGTCTCCGCCAAGCGATCAATCAAAGCCATAGCGACCAGCGATACAATATCTTCGACTGCCTCCGCCGCGGTCGAACCGAGAAACGAACGTGGTTCGATCGTCATGGTCCCGAGTTCCTGGTCGACGGCGACATCACTTGTGGAGCCAACGACGGCGATATTGTCCTGCACGTCACAGTCGATCGACCCACGCAGGGTTCCCGTCTGAAGCCACGGCATGCTGTGGTCATCACCCGGAGACCTCGACAGATTCTCCACGACCTGTGACTTAAGGGTTTGTGCTGCAAGGCCTAAGGCGTTCGCGCCCGATTCGCCAATGTCGATCCGACTGAGCCTTTCCTTGGCCCTGCGCAAGCCCCGAATGTGCATCACTCACGCTCACTCCAGCACATGTTCTGCCAATCAAAAACGCGGCCATCCAACTCACCTAGCACGACAACATAGGCCAGCCGTTCGTCGTCGGGCAGGCTGAATGCAACGTCGAATGGCACCCCGTTCCTGACCAGGAACAGACCGTCGATCAGGTCGGGGTGCCTGCTCAGTTTCCCGCGCTGGCCGCCAGTTCGGAAAGCTGTGGGTGCGAATTCGGGCGGAGTGCATCTGCTACGGCGGCGATTCCTATGTCGCCGAGCCGGCCGACCATCGCCTCGATCTGATGTTCTGTCACAGGTAGCGGCACAGGAATGTCGTCTATCGCAACAACCGACGACGCGAGCAGCGCCATCCCTAGCCAGGGTTCGTTTTGGGACAGTGCCGGCCCGGCCGCCTTGAAAAGCCGCAATTTGTCGAGCGCATTAAGGCGCCGCAATGTCAAGCGCGTGCCGTCCGCCGTCACCGCCACAAACTCAGCGGCCGCCGCCGCAATAATTCCAGTGGCCGGACCCATTGATTATGCTCCCTCAGATCCGGAGACGACGAGACGCGAAGAAGTCCAGCTTCTGTTTGACGCTGGCATCACCCTTCCACTGACCGGCGCTCGATAGCCGGAACGTCACTCCATCGTACTGGTAAGTCGACGTTGAGCCGTCCGTCTCTGTGATGTACTGATACATCGTTCCTAGTGTCGGCAGACTACCGCTATAATATGCCTGTTCTGCCACCGAGATGAAGTCATCAGCAACCGAATTTCCACGCTCGATATCGAAGCTCCCTTCCCAACCCTTTGGAAGTTCAGCTCCCATCTGGTTGCCATCAAGGCGATCGACACGGACCGACTGCGTAAGCTGGCGTGCCTCGAAACCCGTGACATGCGACAAGTCGACCCGACCCGATGGACCGATCACCACGAGTTGCGTGTCGCGGCCAACGGAGAAGTTGTTCAAGGCCATGACGATACCTCCTTAAGATGCCTGTCCGCTCGGCAAGGTCTGAACGGATACCTGAACAGTCTGACCGCCTTCAATATTGACGATGAATTTTTCGTTGATCGATTGATACTGGACCTGGGCATCCGACTGCACATATCCGAGGCTGGTACGCGAGGACGGATTGTTGGATGTGTCGCATATCACGCTGAACGGCTGGCTGCCATCGGTGCTGCCCAGCAGGCCCTGACTTAGCATGTTCTGAAGGAAGCTGAGTTGGGTTGACCGGATCTGCTGGAACAGACTGGCATTGATCACCATGCCCACAAACTGGCCCATGCCTGCTGCGAGCGTCGCTGCAATATAGTTTGTCAGGCGCGTGTAGTTGTCTCCGTTGATAGCCGCATTGGACGAAGAATTATGCCCACCCCTCACACCCCAGTAGCTGCCGCCGGGCTGAGGGTTAGAAATTACGTCAATCCCTGCGCTCAGAAGCACCGACAGGTCGGCCGATGAATAACTCGTGCTCTGACCGGACCCCGGAAGACCCGACTTCTGGCTCCCGATAACCCCGAATAACTGTTTGTTGAGGCTCGACTGCTCAGGCGAAAGATTGGCCAGCCTGCCGGCAGTGAAGCCCTGAGGCGATACGAGTCGAATCGTGCTGTTGACTTGGTCTGACCACCAGAGCCAATCGCCGAACATCAGCTTCGCCGCGTACGAGTCCAGACCGACCTCCTGCATCATCGCGACGGCGTTCGTGATCGTATCGCCTGCGGGCCCGGTCAAAATCATGTAGACACCCTCCTGCAGACCGAAGGCCGCCTGGATCGTATACTGGGCCGGATCATCCGAGTCGGCCAGCAGCGCTACTCCACATCCTTGACCGCGCAAGGCATACATACCCTGCCTGGGCAGAACGTCGGATCCTACAAGGGTCGCAGCGGTGATCGTTGTTGCACCGTCGGTGCCTGCGCTGCCACCGCTGCCCGATCCAAGGATCAGAACAAATGGTGTGGGAGCGGCGGTCGTGCCATTTGGGCTTGCAATGACCAGCTGGGAGGGTCCACGCAGCAGCCCTTGCCCCTGATTGACGGCGGCTGCCATGGCCGACCAGAGGCCCGCACCAGCCCCCCCGATGTTGTCGTAGACTTCGGGCACGAGACCAGGCAGCGCGACGGTCAGGCGCCACGTTCCGGCCTGAGACCCGGCACTCATCGTAATCACGATGGTATTGCCAAGAGATCCAGTGTAGAGAGCGGTAAAGATAAATGTCGTATTCGCTATAGCGGCCTGGGCCGCAGTATCCGTTCCGTCTGTGACTCTGACGCAACGGAAGTCTTGAGCCCCCTGCTGCACCGCTGTCGCCACATGCGTGCCCATGTCATATTTGCGGGCCATGATCGGACCATAGTTCTGCGCGTAGTCGGACATCGTCGCAACGATAACCGGCTGCCCGACAGGTCCCCAGGATGCGGTGCCGACGACGCCTGCGACATTTGTCGGAACGCCGTTCAGAACCAGGTTCTGTGGGGGAACGATCTGGACATAGAGATCCGGGACGACGAGGGCAGTCGTGTTAATACTACCCTGCTGCACGATCGGCATACTCAGTCCTCCTTCGGTGACGGAGAGACAACGCGCACGACATGTGACGCCTGCTCGCTGCGCAATATCTGCGAAATGCGGCTGTCATCAGCGACGACATCCCCCCGAGCGAAACCCGCAAAGGGTTTCACGACCACCAAATGCATATTCATGATGTCTCCATTTACTCTACAAAGTTCGCGCTGTCCAAGTCGAGGACACCAAACAGCATTGAAGGCTGCGCTTCAGAGACCGTCGTTGCATATTCCACGAGATATGTGAGATCGCGTCTATAAAGGATGGCGTCCTGAGACTGATCGAAGACCGTACTGCCGGTAAAAAGAAGCCGAGCTGCCGTGCCGTCAGGCAAGTTTATGAATCGCATTTGGGCCAGCGACGTGTCTATCGCGGTTGCCGTTGCGTCCCGGAGAAGCGGATTGGGACACCAGCAGATGACCCGAAAGCTTTGAGTTTGCCTCCGGACTTCCATGATACCGCCACGGTCGGCGACTACTCGCGCGACAACATTGCCTGCACCCTGAAAAGTCAAGCTGGCTTGGTCCAACGTGACGATCCCGTCAGCGCGTCCAAGCGCTGCAATGTTAGCCGCGACCGACGCCGGCGTGTCAGCTGTCCCAGTGCGGTAGGCATAACCGCGTCCGTCGACCCGGACACCGGCTACCTGACCCGGAGACGCCGTTCCACCGAAGGTCACGCCAATCCCAGAGACGGTCGCGGTAAGCGACGGCGCAACGGGCGTCGTTGTCCACCGGTCGGGATAGCGTGTAGTATTTCGCAGCGCTTGGCTGGCGGGGAACACCGTTACGTTGATCCGCCCAGCGGCAAGGTCAGCGTTCAATGCTGACGCCTTCGGCCATCCCCGATAAATACGGCAGACGGGACCCGGCACGCTCGGTGAATCGGTCCCATTTGGGTAAAGTGAGGCCGATGCTAGCGTGACGAGCTCGGTCTCCACATCCGACTGATCGGCCATCAGGTGCTCGACTGCTGGACAGTGATACGCCACCCAAGGGATGTAAGTTCTGCGGCGGCAACCGTGGCATTGCGACCGAGATCGTCCTGCATAAGGTCGGCCGGCAACAGGGTCACATCGCCATAAGCGGGCATCAGGACGGTCCAATAAGGCACCGATTGATCGGAGGGCAAGTCGGCATGCGGAAGCCCAGAACCACCCACACCGATAATGCTAGCGGGCCAATCGGTAAGGAGAAGGGTATTCGTATCGGTCGTTACCCCGCTATAGCTGTTTACACCGGCGGTCGACGGAGCGTCGGATCTCGAGAAGGACACGACGCGATTGGTTTTGACGCAAAGGACTGGCAGTAGGTCCTGTTGCGCCGCAATGAACCAAATGTCGTCACGCTGGAGAAGATAATCGCCGACTCTGGTGTAGGCTGCATCAAAGACGCCGTGCCAGACTGCATCCCCGTATCCGCTTGGCTTTCGGAACTTGTTGTCGGGACCAGTAAAGGCCGCATTGAAGCGTAGTACTCTATTACCCGCGGCTAGCGGCGCGGTGCCCGTCGAAGGACGATAGACGTCAGTCGTCCTGCCGATATTCCGCGCAGCCACATTCAGGCCCCAGTAAATGCGGTCCTGGATATGCTCGTGCGACATTCAGACCACCAAGGTGAGGCCAGAAGCGATGAGGCCAGGCCCGGGCGGCAGACCGAAAAACGCGCACAGGCGGCGCCGCCAGTCGTCAAAAAGCGCAGTTCGCTGGGCGACTTCGTCACGATTGTGAGTCCAAACTGCGGCCTGGTCCGTATCGAGATTCTGTGATGACATGGGAACCGCAGTTTCAAGCACATTGAGATTGGTCAGGTAACGCCGGACAATCGTCTCCTCGTCGCAGGAGAGATTGTTCATACGAAACTCCAGCAGGCCGTATACCTGATAGAATCGCCAGTTCTGAAAGCCGGCCGGCGTGCCACCATATGCAGGGTAGCCGCAGAACCGCCGGATATCGGTCTTTTCCGAATCGCTGAATGCCATCAGAGGTAAGACCCATCACCCCGCGTTAGCAGAACGCTGCCACTGCCGGACGTAAGGATCGCAGCTGCATAGCTGATGAGTGAGTTGACACCGAGCATAATGTGGCTGTTTGGTAGAACCGGCATATCGGCCGCACTCGCGATGAGCGTTCCGTCCGCACCAAACCGAATGTAGGCAAGGGAAGAGCTCGTGTTAGTCACCACGACCGATTCGCCCCCGCCAATTAGCGGCACATTCGATGAGGCGGTGCTAGCCGAGAGAATAACCGTTCCGGTTGGCCGGAACGGCATGGTAGATCCGATGGACATGATGGCTCCGTTCAGTCTCGGGTTGTAGGAGACGTCTTCGGCCTTTTTCCGTCGGTGCTAGCCAATATGCTCGACCATGACCGCGCGCTTGAATGCCGCGTTTGTTGCGGTCGGTATTGTCGTTGGATTGGTGGTAGTGTCCGATGGTGCGCAGAACCCACCGATCCAATACCACGACTGAGCAATGATCTGTTGCAGTCGATCGATCGGCTCACGCGTCACCATCGCGACATCGTCGACAATCGTCACGATAGAGTCGGCCGGTGCCACATCGTCAGCGGCCATTCCGGCGAAGTCCCCTTCAATGAGTGCACCCTGCCCACAGATAATCGGTCGGCGGACCATCAGGCCCGCCAGGGTCGGATGCGCCTGCACAAAAGCTTCGGTCGTGGGAATGAAGCGAAGGCCGAGAAAACTATTTACCATCCCCTGCCGAAACACCTGATTCGCCGACGTCGCGCCCTGGAACAGCTGCTTGAAATCGGGATCGGAAAAGAGCTGCCGAGCTGACACTGGGTCGAGATAGCAGTTGTAGACCCCGTCGATCTCCGGCACAGCATTGATGCGAAGTTTGGAAACTGCGTCTAAGAGATTGCTCATCGTCAGTATGTCACCCGCCAGGAGCTGGCTGGTATTACCACGCTGTGACGGCCGCACGATCACTGATGCTGTGGCCGCCGCGACTGAGTTTCCAGCAGTGCCATCTGCCACCGGCACGCTGGCCGAAAAGGTCAGGACACCGGAAATGCCGTTCGGCGCAGTGGATACGTTCGTCGCATCAGCTGTGGCCCCGACAAGGGTATAAGCGTCACTCCCCACCGTGACGGTAAGCGTGTTGGTCGCACTGACCGCCGTCTGCACGCCGTTGACGAACGCGTATTGGAACCCGCGGATGTCGTCGACGGACAGGTTGACCCCAGCCGAACTGAGGGTCACGCGAACACGCGAATTGCCGCCGAAATACGCGCTGAAAAGAGAATTACGTGCAATTTCATCTAGGCTGCGGGCAGCCTGTTCACCATTGACATAGGCGTTTTGCAGGAACTGGCTTGCGATGCCAACGCGGCTAGTGACCATATTGAGGTCCGTAGTAGCCGCGTAGTGGTTGATCGACAACGTGTACTGCTCGACGCCCCACATCGTAGGCGTGAGACCATTATCCAGGTTCGTGTTGGTTGCCGGGGCCAGGGGCGTGGTAACCGTCGGCTTCAGACCGGCACGGGTCTTGGTGAGCGTCTCACCTATCCCGACCGCGATCATCTCCCTGTCGGCGCACGCCCGGTATCCCAGCCGCGACCGGAGCGCCTGCTGGAACTCGCGCTCCAGAAAGCCCTGCTGAATAATAGGCTGGAGTGCGGCCGGAAAGTTCTGAATAGGCATAACTAGGGAATCTCCTGTTGATCACTTACCTGATTTATTATTTGTTCGAATACTATGGGCGATGCTTGAGAATGGCGGCGCGGGCGGCCCGATATTCGGCGTCCGTCATTTCAGTCGCCAGCTTCTGCTTTGGTGGCAGCGCTGGCGGCGGACTGGATGGGCTGGAAGAGGACTGTGCCACGCTGGTGAACAGCCAAGGCTTGCTCTTACGAAACTCCTGCATCAGTGCGCTGGCACCGTCAATCTCGCCCTGATCGTTGAGCTTGAGTGCGGGGAGATCAAGGAGCTTTAGTCCATCGAGATCGACCATCCCGGCCCGCAGGGCCTCGGCCTTCATTTCCGATCTGAGAAGGCGCGTTTCCGTATGTCTTTGAAGATCTGCCAGCTGCCGCTCCAGCATGTCTGCGCGTTCCCGCAGCTCCGCCATCGCCGCAGCATTATCCTCATCGGAGATGTGTTCAGAAGATTTCATCATTGTACTGGCCTTTCGGTCTTCTCATCTGAGGAAATCCGACTGAGCTCCTCCGCGACGTCCGGAATGTCATAAGTATCTGCGATAGACTTGACGGCAGTCTCTCTGCTGATCTGACCAGATGCCGCGAGGGTTGACAGCGTCTGCGCATCCTTCTGCCGATCGTCTGCGGTTGGCGGATACCAGCGTGGCCACTTCAGCGAGAGTCTTGCCGCGGCATCGAGCGGGGGTACGGCCTCCCCCAAGACAGTCAGAGGGTAGAGCTCTGATGCACGAAGGATCATGCGCGCGAGCTGTAGAAGTGCGCCTTCGCCATAACTGATCCGCAAACTGTCCGCGAGCCAGATCAGACCCTGGTTGAGCAACTCAAGCGCACGCCCAGACTGGGCTGCCGAGATGCGGTCGGCATTGGCCCGGTTCCCGTGTATGCTTTCAAGCGCAAATTCGCGCAGAGTTCTTACGTATTCGATGACGGCAGCGGATGCGGTTCCACCAATCTCAAGCAGCTTGGCATCGCCCTTTTCACTGACGACAAGGGCGTTGCCGGCACCTTTGATGATCTCTCGGTCGGTGGTCGCGGGCTCCTTGATTAGAAGCGTAGGATCACTGCTATATTTCAGACCGCGTCCCGCTTGACTAAGCTGATAGTCGATTTCGATCTGTGTTTCGACCGCAGGACGGAAGGTACATGCGCCGTCGTCGCTGCTGCCGGTCGAGGATGGACCAGGAAGATTCCGTATCCAGACCAAAGGCACGAATCCAAGTTTGTGCTGAACACTGCGCAACTCGTCGATCACAGAGTTTGCCGGTTCGCCCACCGGGGTGGGAACGAACCAGGTCTCGCTTTGGGAGTCCCATGTCCGCGTAAACCAGAAGTCGCCAACCGGATCCACAATGTCGTCGTAGCCGGCGGCCACGAGTACAGATCCCGACACTTTATAGCTTTCCGTGACAGTTGAAAGCGTATCGGGTTCGTCGGGCGACCATGTTGGAGTGAGATAGGTTGTATCAATGACATTGACAAAGACTCGACCACGCAAAATCCGCATCAGCAGGGCGATCGAGCCAACGGAGCCGCGAATTGCAGCATCGGTCATTACTTGGTTGAGCCGAGCCTCCTTGGTGATGTCGGCCAGCACTGCACGGACGGTCCCATCTGGGCAGTCGATGGTTGGAAAGTGGCCCTCGCTGAAAAGGAGGGAAATGCTATCCTCGACCACTACTCGGCAGAGCGCGTAACGCACGGAAGGACGGCGATTGCGAAGCGGGATGTAATCACCGCCGGCGCTGCGCTCCTCGTGGAACTGATAGGGGAGAACATCATAGATCCGACCATCTAGGACGCGCTTCAGGATGTCGAGCACGCGTGTGCGCGGCGGATAATCATTGTCGCGCGGTATCAGATCGCAGATCGTCTCAAACATACTGGCTCCTGGTGCCTGATGCTGGTGCGCGGGCTTATGATGCCCATGCCGCCCTCCGCTGCTTCACCGGCTCAACGTGTGACGAAGTTCACGTTCAGGCGCCTTGCGGGTAGACTTGTCGTTGTAAGCTGGGCGAAGGCGCGCGAGAGGGCGTCGATCTGGTCATCCTTACGGCCCTGCGGAAAATCACGTAGTTCCTCAATGAAGTTGAAGTTCCAGTCGCCACGCACAATGGCAAGATTCCCGCCCTCGAGTTGCGCCGCAACCGGCGTCGCACGGGTGACCTTCGAGCCGGTTTCGGCAGAGGCCGTGACTCGATAGCCAGCAAGTAGAGAAAGGTATCGAGAGACGACAAACTTCCCTGCGGAGCCCGGATCCTGCGGCAGTGAGATGAGGACTTCGGGCCCATCACGTCGCGCCGTATCGAGAACTGCTTTTTCAATTTCCCACGGCGAGTTGCGTTCCCGAACGATATCAAGAATGACGAAGCGGCCGCTATCATCACGATATAGTTTCAGCCCGACTGTCCAGTCCGGGTCATTGTCGTCCGACTTGGATGTCGCGGCCAGATCCCATGCCCGGACGAGATGCGCCGGCTTATGATCTGGCTCTACATCGAGGGTAATCAAACGGTCTGCTTTGAAGAGACTTCCCTCGCGCGGCCTTGGGGACTGCTGAAAGAGCGCCGACCACGCTCTTTCGCCTATCGTCTCGCGCTTGCGTATAAGGTTTGAGAGGTCCTCCCACTCCGGCCAGAGGGGCGCACCAGGTGGCCGCTCCAGAGGATCATTTGGTTCAGCGAGGGCTGGCAGGCGCAGAATGCGCCACTCCGACATATTCTGCGCAAGCAAACGACCGCCAAGGTCGTCCTCGTGCCATCGGGTCATCACAAGAATAATGCGGCCGCCGGGTACTAGTCGCGTCAACAGATCGAACTTGTACCAGGTCCAGGCTATATCACGCGCGCCGGCGCTATCTGCTTCCGCCCGCGACTTTATGGGATCATCGATTATGATCAGATTGGCGCGCCGGCCGGTGATGGAGCCCCGGAGACCCGCCGCGTAATACTGGCCCCCCGTGGATAGTCGCCAGCGTCGCGCGGACCGGTCATTTGCCACGAGACGAGCACCAAGGCCCCTGCCGTGCTCGTCTATGAGGCCACGCACCTGTCGGCCGAAGTGGCCGGCGAGCTCGGCCGTGTGCGAGGCGGTGATAACCGAGCTCGAAGGGTGTCGGGTAAACCACCAGGCAGGAAAGACGATCGACGTATATGTGGACTTGGCGGAGCCGGGGGGCATCAGTACCATCAGGCGATCGGTAACGCCGGACGCCACGCTCTCAAGTTCTTCCAGAAGAAGACGGTGATGACGGGCGGGTGCTTGGCCGGCAGGCTCTAGTACGCACATCGCCCAGTCAATCAACCGGTTGCGTTTTCCGTGGCGCCGATTGACTAAGAGGGAAACGTCGCGCAAGTCCACGGTCGAGGTCGGCATCGTCCGGATGGCTCGGATCCTCGGGCGGCCTAGTATTGCACCGGGCGGCTGCCCGCGGCCTTAGATGCGGAGGGCAGCCATGAGGGGCTGGGCGCTACCCAGCCAGCGGGTTCGCCCAATTCGTTGAGCAACCGCCATGAGGTTCATGGCGGGCGAGGAGGTGCGAATAATGTTGGTCGAGAGAACGCGGATTAGGGAAGCTTTCCGCGAGACGGCAGTGCGTGTCGTGCACATCGCGCCATCATGCTGGGAAATCTATCCCATTCTGGGGCGGATGGGCAAGGTCTATTTTCTTATCGTTGTGGGCCTTATTTTGGGGCCCATCGTCCTAGTCGTTTCCGGCTGCAGTGGGAATCTCGGGGATAGGCTACAGTCGGGCGAGGTGATCGGGCTGATTGGCCTCGAGGGGCGCTGGGCTGGACCCGTGGTTCCGAAAGAGGAAGGCTGTGGATCAACCGACACCGGCATGATGACAGTTGGAAGGAGCTCTTTCTCCTTCGACCCATTTCAGGGCACCACAGTCATCGACGGCACTGTGGCCGGCGCAAAACTGAGCGGCATTCTATCCCGTCCCGGGAACGGCCAGCAGGTCATTTCGATCAGCTTCTCAGGCGAGGTTGTCAAGCCTGAAGGAGGGGAACAGATCATTCAAGGGCGGCTCCTCTCTGGTCCTTGCTCCTGGACGGTGAATCTGAAGCGCGGGTAAACGAATCCGAGTTTCACGGTTGCTCACAGTTTAATAGCGGTTCGTCACGACGAACTAACCGTTAGCCGGGTTCCCCAAATTGTGCCGGGCGACGAAACTCGCCGCGAAGCCGCATCAATCGGGAACGGTTTCCCGGCGAAAAGGCGATGTGGCAACCTACCCAGGAGGCGACATGGATTACGCCGAATATGAAGTCGATGGCAACGAGACTGTCGACATCCGGAGCGCATCGTTTCAGATCGAAGGCCCTACACGACCGGAAATCGCACGGCAGGGTGTCGTTGCGGTCGTCGAGGACGGGACATGGATATCGCAGGAGCTATGGGCTATCTGTGAGTTCCTGGATATTGGCGTGGTGCGTGTGCCCGGCCATTGGGATATCGGTTTGGTTCTGCAGAAGCATAGCCCGATGGCTCTAGTGTGTCGGATGGACGGGCTGCGCCAGGATGGCTGTCATATCATGAAGACTGTCGCGGGCCATGACGCAAGCCTGCCCATGCTGCTCCTCACTGGCGATGATCAAGCTATGATTGGCGCCGCGGATGCTGTCGAGGAGATCTGGCAGTTGACAGAAGTCACCAAGGTTCCCTCGCTGCCGAGCATTGCGGGATTGGTGGACTTTCTCTTCAAGGCCGGCCGCAAGGGGAATTGCCTACGTCTGATGCCAGCGCGGAACTAATAGCGGCAGCGTCTGCAAAGGCCGCCGGCAGGGCCGCGGGAATATCCTCGGCGACCATTCCCCGGCCCGCTGCGAGGGCAGCGCGACCGTGCAACCATGCTGCCGCGGCAGCCGCCTCCCAGGGCGGCATCCCCTGCGCGAGCATGGCCGCGACGAGACCTGCGAGGACGTCGCCGGCGCCGGCCGTCGCGAGCCAAGGTGGCGCGGAGGCATTAATTAATATCCGACCATCGGGCGCCGCAATGATCGTGTCTGCGCCTTTCAGCAGAAGCACAGCGCCAGTACGCGCAGCGGCGGCGGCGGCGGCCTTGGGCCGATCGGAGGCCAATGGTCCAAACACACGCGCAAACTCGCCGGCGTGAGGTGTCAGCACGGCGACCCCACGCAGACCATCGGGATCGCCGGAAAACGCTGTCAATGCGTCCGCGTCCGCGACGATGGTTCTTTTTGCCGTCACCAGAGTAAGGAGTGCACGACGCGCCGCGTCGACGCCCAGACCAGGACCACAAACCCAAACCTGCCGTCGATCATCATTCAAAAGAAGATCGAGATTCTCATCTGTGACGATCACACCCATAGCGCCCGCGCGATAGATTGCGGCTGCATCACGTGGCGCTGCGATTGTGACAAGACCAGCACCCCCGCGCCGCGCACCCTCTGCCGCCAGGCGGGTCGCACCGGTCATGCTCGCACCGCCCACGATTGTCACGTGACCACGGCTGTATTTGTGTCCCGCCGCCGCGAGCACAGGTAGACACCACTGCCCTGGGCCATTGAGGATGATAGATCGTTCTGTCTGGGCAAGGACCCTCCGCGGCAGACCGATGTCCGCCAGAACGATGTCGCCGCAGAGCGTGCGACCTGGGAGCAACACGTGACCTGGCTTAAGGCGGAAAAATGTCACGGTCAGCTCAGCCTGTGGGGCAAAGCCGAGCGGCGCGCCCGTGGCCCCGTCGAGCCCGCTGGGCACATCGATCGCTACAACTCGTGAAGCCGCGGCGAGCGTGGCCGCGACGTGAGCATCCACATCCCGCGATAAACCCGCGCCGAAGACCGCGTCGATCACCAGTTCGGCGCGGGCCGCAGAGGCTGGAGCGAAATCAGCCGCCGGACCAGACCAACCAAGCGCGGCAGACGCGGCATCAGTTCCCGGCCGTGGGGGCGCGAGCCTTGCCACCGCTACAGGCCAGCCCGACTGTTGCAGGAGCCGTGCCACGACATAACCGTCACCGCCATTGTTTCCCGGACCGCAGAGGACAAGCGTGCGGCAGGGCCGGTACCGTGTCATGACGGCACGGCAGACGGCGCGACCCGCATTGGCCGTCAGGGTGGGGCCTGTAACGCCGAACTTGGCGGCCAGTATATCGGCGTGAGCCATCTGCGCCGGCGTCAATAGCTCGGTGCGGTCGCCGAGTTTGATCACAAAATCGGGGTCGAACACCATCTGCCAACAATGCCATGTTGGCGGCTTGATGGCCAACTCAGGAAGCAGGAGTGTCTCGAAGTGGCTGATTTGCCGAATCATGGCCGCTACAGCTACAGTGCAATTCGGCATCGTCCGGTGTACGACTGGCCCGGTGCAAGGCGGTTGGCGGTCTATTTCGCCATCAATTTGGAACATTTCGCGTTTGGCGAAGGCCTCGGCGCCGAACTGGCACCCGGCGGCCCGCAGCCGGACGTTTTGAATTATGCTTGGCGAGAGTGGGGAAACCGGGTTGGCATCTGGCGGCTCCTCGATCTCTTTGACAGCCTGGATCTGCCCGCCTCGGTGCTGGTCAACAGCAGCATCTACGACCATTGCCCCGCTGTAATGGATGCCTGCCGCGCGCGCGGCGATGAGATTGTTGCCCATGGGCGGACCAACGCGGAACGCCAGGGCGTACTGGACCGAGATTCGGAAGCTCGGTTAATCGCCGAGACGACCCAAATGATCGCAGCTGCGGAAGGACGCCGTCCGCGCGGCTGGCTTGGTCCCTGGATCAGCGAGAGTCATGCAACGCCTGACCTGCTGGCAGAAGCCGGATACGAGTATCTTCTGGACTGGTGCATGGATGATCAACCGGTGTGGATGCGCGCGGGTCCGGGGCGTATCCTTGCCGTGCCTTACCCTCAGGAACTGAACGACATTCCCGCCATCGTAGTACGCAGGGACAGCCCGGCGGCCTTCGCCGACAGTATTGTCGACGCCTTCGACGAACTGCGAGAGCAGTCTTCAAATGCCCCCTTGGTGATTGGCGTCGCGTTGCACCCCTATGTCGTCGGTCATCCCCATCGGCTACGCCACCTGCGCCAGGCGCTTACCCATGTCAGGCGGCACCGCGATGCCGTCTGGATCACGAACTCCGGAGCCATTGCGACACACATCGCCGGATTGCCACAGGGCACCGTACCCCGCGAGGGGTGAGATTGCGCTCGGTTATCCGAATGCCGTGTAAGCTGCGTTATCCCACGGAGTCGTGACGCATGGCGATGGTGATCACGGTGGCGCAGCAAAAAGGCGGGGCGGGCAAAACGACGCTGGCCGCCAATCTGGCGGCTGCCTTTGCGGCGTCGGACCGGGTTGCGCTTGTCGATATCGACCCCCAACGCAGCCTGACACGCTGGTACGCCATCCGGAGGGCGAGGCCGACCGAAGCAGCGCCCCTGGCCTTTTCCGACGTATCAGGATGGCGATTGGCAGCCGAACTGGAAAAACTGCAAAGGAGCAATGATATCATCCTGATCGACAGCCCGCCGCAGATCGAGACCGACGCGAAGCTGGCCATACGCAGCGCGGACCTGATTTTAATTCCGGCACAGCCAAGCCCACCGGACATCTGGGCGGCCGAGGGCACCCTAAAGCTGGCTGCCACCGAACGCCGATGCGCCGCATTGGTGCTGAACCGCGTGTCAACGGCTTCCCGATTGCGCCAAACTGTCGAGGCGGAAATTGCCAACAGAAAGTTGCCGTTGCTTGGCCAAGCCCTTGGGAACCGCGCCGCATTTGCCAATGCCTTCGCCGATGGGCTGGGCGTCACGGAGGCCTCGGCACGCTCGGTCGCGGCCCACGAACTGCGCACTTTGGCCACGCAAATTCGGAGCCTAATGGAGCGAGGGTCGTCGCGTGGACCATGAGCAGAGCGATGGTCTGCTGCCGATGATGGCCGCGACGAGCGAGGAGCGGCATGCTCGTTGCCCGCCTGTTTTCGCACTGCGTTATCGGTTGCGGCCAACAGCCGCGGTCTCTGCGTGCCGACTGGGGGGCAGCTTGCGGTCGAACTCAACCCTTATGACCGCTGCCAGTTTGTCTGAAATCCGCGGCAGGGGTGATCAAATCAGTGCTGCTGCTAACAGTCATGGCTGCCGCTGGTTGATGCTGGGCATGTGCGCGAACCGGTGCGCGGCTAAGAATTTTGCAGTTGCTGATGCTATCGAGGGGTCGCGGACCGAGCGCCAGAGCGGGTGCCCCCCGCGTGCCGACCGCGCCTTTTGTTCTCCCTCCGCCGCTATGGTAAGTAGCTCGAAGAATATGTGAGGATGGGTGGCCGAGCGGTTGAAGGCAGCGGTCTTGAAAACCGCCGAGCGGGGCAACCCGCTCCGTGGGTTCGAATCCCACCCCATCCGCCAGTCTCCTATCCAACCGAAACTATTTGCTCCAAAACAATCCGCAAACTCATAGATGGGACCTCGGATAATCCAGGTTTGGTAGGCTCTGGCATCCGCTGGTCTTCGGTTGCGGCCCCGGATTTGTTCGATCGCAACGCACCAAGCCCCGCGCACGCCGCTCCTGCCGGTGGTCATGCACCTCGCGATACGTCGTCAGGTTGGACGCATCCGAATGACACAGGTGCGGACCATCGCGGCGCGCATCGGCGTTCACCACCTAGCTGCAGCCGGCGCCGGCGTGAGACTCTCGCCCCCTTATCCTGGGATGGAGATACCACCAGCATCTGCAAGATCTACGGCTAGCCGGGCTACGGCCCAGGCTCGGTGCCGTGAGCCAGATCGGCGGTCTTCTTGTCGAGGCTCGCCAACAGCGCCGCGCCGCCTCCATGCGCAAGAAGTGCCCGGAAATCCGATCGCTGGGTGGCGACGCGGCTGATCGCACCCTCGGCCAGCACGTCGACCGCCTTCCAATCCGGCCCCGCCTGCCGCATCACGTAGTCGAGCTGGTGCGGCCCTCCGCTGGGCGGGATGATCTGCGTCTGCACGATCTCCTGGTGGGCGCCCACGCTGCGCAGATCCGGTTCGATGGCGAAGCGCTGGCCGGTGTAGTCATCGAAATTGCTGACATATAGGCTGATCGTGTAGCGTCGGAACGCCGCAAGGAGGGCGTCGCGTTGCTCGACCGGCAGCTCGTTCCAGGCAAGGCCGACCGAAACCTGTAGGATCGTCGGCAGGTCGAGCGCGCGATCCACGGCCGGGGCCAGCATGTCGTAACGCTGCGCAAAGGGCGCGTGCGGCCCTGCCTTCATCACGGCCAACAACGAATTGTACAGCCCCTGGATCGGCGCTATCACCGCAGTATCGGGCGAAGCAAGCACTGGCCCCGCGATGCCGGATAGGACGGCAGGGACACCAATGCCAAGCAGAAGCAGTTCGCGGCGGCCGACCGGCACAGAGGGCATGCGGGCTCTCTTATCCACTGGCGTTATCCGAATCGCGCGAGCGTAATCTGGGGGATACGCCGGATTTCGGCAACGGCGCGCATGGGGTGCCCTCGCCAGTCTGCGGCGGCCGAGGCTTACAGGAAAAACCGCCACGTCATTGCCAGGAACCAAGGCAGCAGCAGTCCCCCGGCGATCAGCACGTAGGCGAAGAAGCCTGGCATCTTCACGCCGCGCTGGGCGGCGATGGCGCGTACCATCATGTTCGGCGCATTGCCAATATAGGTCAGCGCGCCAAAGAAGACCGCCCCGGCCGAGATCGCCACCAGTACGGTCGAGCTCAGGCCCACCAGGTTGCCGGGATCGATCTCCGCCAGCTGGAAAAACACCAGGTAGGTCGGCGCGTTGTCCAGGAACGCCGACAGGATGCCAGTCAGCCAGAAATATGCCCAAGGCTCGGGCTGGCCAGCCTGGTTGAGGGTCAGCTTCAGCAACGGCGCCATTGGCCCGTCGAAGCCGGCATGTAGCGCGGTACCGACCGGGGTGATGGTGATGAAAATAGCGGCGAAGAGGATCGCCACCTCCAGGATTGGGTGCCAGGAAAAATCGTTCTCGGCCCGTACCGCGCGTGGCGTGATACGGACCGACATCAGGGTAATGGCCAGGAATACGGCAATGCCGGCCAGCCGCTCGGCGCCGATCGTCTGGCCGAACAGTGGAACCTGCGGCAGCCGCAACAGGCCCTGTGCCAGCACGGTCAGCACGACGACGCCTACCAGCGCGACGTTGGACCAGCCGATCAGCTGCATCGGCCGACCGGGAGGCGCGGGCGCATCGGCACGCGCCATCATGCGGTCCACAACGTAGAAGACCATCAGCAGCGGCACTGCAACCCACAGCAGCGGCTCCAGCAGATTAAGCAACGGCCACTCGAACGGCACGCCGCGCAGAAACCCGATATATAGTGGTGGGTCGCCAAGCGGGGTGGTGGCACCACCGGCATTGGCAACCAGAAGAATGAAGAAAACCACCAGGTGCACCTTGCGGCTGCGATGCGCATTACTGCGCAGCAGCGGATGGATCAGCACCATCGCGGCCCCGGTGGTCCCCATCAGGCCGGCCATGACCGTGCCCAGCGCCATGATAGCAGTATTGCCGTGCGGCGTACCGCCCGGCCCGTCACGCAGCAGGATGCCGCCACCGGCGGTGAACAGCGCGAGCAGCAAGGTGACGAAAGGCAGGTATTCGTCCAGCACTGCGTGCCAGGCGCCGGAGGCGGCCTCGGCGGCGCTGTGCAGCGCCGCCTGGGGCAGCAGCAGCGCCAAGCACCACCCCAGCGCGACCAGTCCCATCCGCCGGTGCCAGAAGTGCGGCGCCAGCATCGGCAGCACGGCGATCGACAGAAGCAGTCCGGCGAAAGGGATGTCCCATTCTAGGCCGGGGACCGGCCCGTGCGCCGCCGCGGCAATGCACGGCGCCGGCAGCATCGCCAAGCCGACAGCAGCGGTTGCCTGGAGGCAGGTCCACACCCCCCGTGCGCGACGCCGCAGGGCCGTCTTCTTGTCCCTTGATTGCATGGGCTTGACCCTGCAAGTAACCTCCGCCTCGCGCAATGGAGAATTGAACGCAAATGGACATGACCGGCGAGCGGCGCATTCCCGCGCCGCGCGGCAGGGTATGGGACGCGCTGAACGACCCGGAGATCCTCAAGGCCAGCATTCCTGGCTGCGACAGCCTGGAGAAGACGTCTGAGCACGAGATGAAGGCGTCCGCCTCGGTGAAGATCGGGCCAATCTCGGCACGGTTCGCCGGTCGCGTTGAGCTGTCTGACATTGACGCGCCCAACGGCTACACCATTTCTGGAGAAGGCCAGGGTGGCGTCGCCGGCTTCGCCAAGGGCGGTGCGAAGGTGGCGCTGGCCGACGACGGCCCCGGCACGCTGCTGTCGTACAACGTCAAAGCTCAGGTCGGCGGCAAGATCGCCCAGCTTGGCGCGCGCCTGATCGACGCTTCGGCCAAACAGATGGCCGACGCCTTCTTCGACCGCTTCACCGCTCTCCTGACCCCCGCCCCAGCACCGGAGCCCGCCGCCGCCATGGCCGAAGCGCCCATCTATACCCAGCCCAAATTACCCGAGCCCGCCTCCCTCAGCCTGTTCGCCCTGGTGCCCAGCGAAATCTTCGGCCTGCCGATCGTCGCCTGGATCGGTGGGGTGATCTACCTTTTCATCCTGTTCCTGCTGTTCGGAAGCCTTTTGTAGTGGCGCTGCCCGCGAGTGTTTCGGAAACCGCTGCACTCCTCGCCACCCAGGGCTACATCGCGGACCGCGACCTCGCCACGACGGTGCATCTCGCACTTGCCATGCAGCGGCCGCTTCTCCTGGAGGGCGAGCCCGGCACCGGGAAGACGGAAATCGCCAAGGTGCTGGCGGCCGGCCTGGACCGCCGGCTGGTGCGGCTGCAGTGCTACGACGGCATGGACCTATCCGCCGCCGCTTATGAGTGGGACCACGCGCGACAGTTGATGGCGATCCGGCTAGCCGAGGCCGGGGGCGACACAAATCGCGACGCGCTCGGCCAGGACATCTACGCGCGCTCGTTTCTGCAGGCCCGCCCGCTGCTGTCGGCGATCGACCCCGATCTGCCGCCGGCCGTGCTGCTGATCGACGAGCTCGACCGTGCCGACGAGCCGTTCGAGGCGTTTCTGCTAGAGCTGCTGGCCGACTTTCAGATTACCATCCCCGAGCTGGGCACAGTGCGGGCCAAAACGATCCCGGTGGTGGTGATGACGTCCAACCGGACGCGTGAAGTGCACGACGCGATCCGCCGGCGCTGCCTGTATCACTGGGTCGATTACCCTGACGCGCCGCGTGAGCGGGCGATCCTGGCGGCGAAGGCGCCGAGTGTAACGGAGGCGCTATCGACGCAAGTCGTCGCCTTCGTGCAGCGGCTGCGCGGCGCCGATCTGTTCAAGCTGCCAGGTGTGGCCGAGAGCATCGACTGGGCGAACGCCCTCACCTACCTGAATCAGCACGAGCTGACCCCGCAGGCAGCTGATGAGACTCTAGGTGTTTTGCTGAAATATCAGGATGATATAGCACGGATCAAGGGGGCCGAGACGGCCCGTCTGATCGGCGAGGTCAACGAGGCTGCCGCGTGACCCCGCTGCCGGGCACCGCCCTGCCGCCCGGCCTGATCGCCGCAAACGTGATGCATTTCGCCCGGCTCCTACGCCGCGCCGGACTGCCAGTGGGTCCGGCCGAGACGCTGGCCGCCGAGCAGGCGCTGGCCTGTATCGATATCAGCGACAAACCCCAGGCGCGGGCCGCGCTGGCCGCCGCGATGATCCACCGCCACGACCATCGAGAGGTTTTCGACCACGCGTTCGCGTTGTTCTGGCGCGATCCCACGGCGCATCAGCAGGCAGCGGCGATGGCGCTGATGGAAGCCGGAAAGGAAAAGCCCCGCGAGAAGCCGCCGCCCGCCGCTCGCCGCGTTGCAGAGGCGATGACGCCGGCGCGCGAGCCGCGAAAGCCGGCCCGCGAGGAGCCGCCACAGCTGGACGCCGTGCTCACAGTGTCCGAGCGGGAACGTCTGCAAACGATGGATTTCGAAGCCATGAGCGCTGCCGAGATCGAGAACGCGAAGGCGGAAATCCGCCGACTGGTGATGCCGCTGGATCTGCGCCGTACCCGTCGGCACCGACCTTACGCCACCGGCGCACGCATCGACCTGCGGCGTACGCTGCGCGACAGCTTGCGCCAGGGCGGAGAGATCCTGACGCTTGCGCGCACCAGGCCAGTCACAAGGCCGCCGCCGCTGGTCGGTACTGTGCGACATCTCCGGCTCTATGGCGCGCTATGCGCAGATCCTGCTGCATTTTCTGCATGCGGTGACGAACGACCGGGACCGCGTACAGGCCTTCCTGTTCGGCACGCGGCTGTCCAACATCACGCGCCAGCTGCGCCACCGCGACCCCGAGGTGGCATTCCATATGGTTGCCCATGTAGTGCCCGATTGGTCGGGCGGCACCCGGATCGGCGAGGCGTTGGACGCATTCAACCAGTTCTGGGCACGCCGCGTGCTGAGCCAGGGTGCCGTGGTACTGCTGATTACCGATGGGCTGGACCGCGACGGCGCCAAGGGACTGGCCGAGAACATGGACCGGCTGCATCGATCCTGCACAAGGCTGATCTGGCTCAATCCGCTGTTGCGCTGGTCTGGCTTCGAACCCAAGTCGCAAGGCATTCGTGCAATGCTGCCGTATGTGGACGAGTTTCGTCCGGTGCATAATCTGGCGAGCCTGCGCGAGCTTATCGACCTGCTGTCGGAACCCGCACCAGCGCGCTCCGGCACATATCCGGAAAGGATGGCGTCATGAGCACCTTCGAAGCCGAGGATGTCTTGTCGGTGGCCGCCCAGTGGGCCGCCTCGGGCGAGGAGGTAGCGGTCGCCACGGTGACCGATACGTGGGGCAGTTCACCGCGCCCCGCGGGCAGCCAGATGGCGGTGACCAAGTCGGGCCGCATGGCCGGATCGGTGTCCGGCGGCTGCATCGAGGGAGCAGTCGCCGAGGCCGCGATGAAGACCATCGACACCGGCGCGCCGCAGCTGCTGGATTTCGGCATCACCAACGAGCGTGCCTGGGAAGTCGGCCTAGCCTGCGGCGGCAAGCTAAAGGTGTTCGTGGAGAAACTTTCGTGACACCGGCGCTGCTCGCGGCGTTGGAGGCGGCGAAGCGGCGGAAGATCCCGGTCGTCGTAGCGACCCGCCTGCCTGACGGCGAGCAGTTCCTCCTGCCTGAGGCCGATGCGCCGCCCGAGCTTAACGCCGCTGCGCGGCAGGCGCTGGAATCGGACGAGAGCGGCACCATCCGGATCGGCGAGCGTGACTGGTTCGTCCATGTTCACAACCCCAAACAGCGACTTATCGTGGTGGGTGCCGTGCATATCGCGCAGGCGCTTGTGCCGTTCGCCGCTGGCACCGGCTACGCAGTCACGGTGGTCGATCCCCGCCGGTCCTTCGCCAGTGACGAGCGGTTTCCAGACGTGACGATCTCGACCGAATGGCCGGACGAGGCGATGGACGCGCTGGGACCCGACATCCGCACTGCCGTCGTGACACTGACGCATGACCCGAAGCTCGATGATCCGGCGCTGGACCGCGCGCTGAAGTCGCCGGCCTTCTACATCGGCGCGCTCGGCTCTCGAAAGACGCATGCCGCCCGGCTGAAGCGGCTGCGCGAGCTCGGCCATGACGACGCCGCGCTGAGGCGCATCCGCGGCCCGGTCGGTCTGAACATCGAGGCGGTGACAGCGCCCGAGATCGCGCTGTCGATCCTGGCCGAGATCATCGCGGTGCGCCGCGGATCGCCGCTCAGCCACAAACAGGCCGCATGAAATTCGGCCCGGTGCGGCTGGACGTTGCGAAAGGCGCGATCCTGGCGCATTCGCAGCGGACGGCGGAGCGGATGATCCGCAAGGGCACCGTGTTGGATGCGGCTGCGATCGCCGCACTGCGCGACGCGGGCCTCGAGGAGGTGATCGCCGCCAGCCTTGAACCCGGCGACGTGCCCGAGGATATCGCCGCCGACCGGCTCGCCGATGCGATGGTATCGCCGCTCATTGGCCGCTCCCGCGCGGCAACCGGGCGTGTCAACCTGGTCGCCGAGGCGGCCGGCTTGCTGCGAGTCGACTCCGGCAAAATCGACCGACTGAATGCGATCGATGAGGCGGTCACCATTGGCACCCTGCCCGACTATGCCGTGGTGGCACCGAAGGACATGCTGGCGACGATCAAGATCATTCCCTTCGCCGTACCGGGTGCGGTTCTGTCGGTGGCGGAAACGATGGCGCGGCAGGGTATGGCCGGGATGACCCTGCATCAATTCCGCCCGCTGCGCGTTGGGCTGGTGGCGAGCGAACTTCCTGGCCTGAAGGATAGCGTGACGGAAAAGACCATCGCGGTGACGCGCGAACGGGTGGAGCGCCTCACCGGCAAGCTGCTCCCGCCGCTCCGCTGTCCGCATGCAGAGGCGCCAATCGCTGCGGCGCTGACCGACCTTCTCAACCAGGGCGCAGATCTCGTGCTTGTGGTCGGCGCATCGGCGGTCGTGGATCGCCGCGACGTCGGCCCCGCGGGCGTAGTGCGGGCCGGCGGCGAAATCCTTCATTTCGGCATGCCCGTCGATCCCGGCAACCTGATCTGCCTGGGACGCATCGGTGAGCGCGCCGCGCTCGTGCTGCCCGGCTGTGCGCGCAGCCCGACATTGAATGGGATCGACTTTGTATTGAGCCGTCTGTTCGCCGGCATCCCCGTCCGGCCGGCGGACGTGATGCGCATGGGCGTCGGCGGTCTGCTGAAGGAGATGGAGGCGCGTCCCCTGCCCCGCGCCGCGGCACCGGCCATGCCGCGCAGCGGGCAGGCGCCGCGCAGCGCGCCGCGCATCGCCGCGGTGGTGTTGGCAGCCGGCCAGTCCAGCCGGATGGCGCCGCACAACAAGCTTCTGATCACGGACCGCGCCGGCAAGCCGATGATCGCCCGTGTTGTTGACAATGTGCTGAGTAGCGGCGCGCGCCCGGTCATCGTGGTCACCGGCCACATGGCACCCGAGATCGAACAGGCACTGGGTGGCCGACCGGTGCGCTACGTTCATGCCGCTGAATTTGCGGCCGGGCTTTCGGCCAGCCTGAAGGCTGGCATTGCCGCGGTGCCGACCGATAGCGCCGGCGCGATCGTCTGCCTGGGCGATATGCCCCTTGTGACCGGGCGCATGATCGACCGGTTGCTGGGCGGATACGACCCCGACGAAGGCCGCCTGATCGTGATACCGACGCATCGGGCAAAGCCCGGGAACCCGATCCTGTGGGATCGCCGTTTCTTCCCCGAGATCCTGGAAACCTCGGGCGATGCCGGTGCCCGCTTCCTGCTCGCGCGACACATGGAGGCGGTTGCCGAGGTGCCGATGGACGAGGATGCAGTGCTACGAGACTTCGACACGCCCGACAGCCTGGCGACCCTGCCGCAGCGGCTTCGTCCCGAAAGCGCCACCGCCGGCTGAGCCGGCCCCCCGGTCCGGATCCGCACCCGGACCAGATGACGGAGTTGTAACCAACGCTCCGCTGGCGTTCGGCAGCTTTTTGTCCGATTGTCGTCTTATTAAGAAACGACAAGGGTTCAGGAATGATCAACGCGTCCTCAGGCAGCCCGTTGCGGTTGCGTTCACTGTTCGCCGGTTCGCTGCTGGCGACAACATTGGTCGGCGGGATGCTTGCCGCATCCGTGGCGCAGGCGGCTGAACCGCCGATCAAGATTGGCGTCATCAGCGAGGAGGCGGCCGTCGCCGGCGCCTCGATCTCGCGCGGCGCCCAGATGGCCGCCGACGAGATCAACAAGGCGGGCGGCCTTAATGGACGCCAGATCGACATCATTACCTACGACGATCACTCATCCGCGGCCGATGCCGTTCGAGCCTATCAGCGCGCGGTCAGTCAGGACCATGTGGATGCTGTCATCGTCAGCTACATAAGCGAGGTGGTTCTGGCTGTGGAGCCGTGGACCGCGCGCCTGAAGATCCCGACAATAAGCACTGGGGCGTCGAGCAACGACATCACCAAACAGATCCACGCGAACTACGATCGCTTCAAATACATGTTCCATGGTTGGCTCAATTCGAGCTTCATCGCGCAATCGATCTGCAACTCCTCGAAAGAACTTCTGGTCCATGGGTTGCACATGAAGTCCGCCGTCATCATGAGCGAAGATGCGGCTTGGACCACGCCGCTTGATGCGACGTACGAAGCCTGCCTGCCGAAGGCCGGATTGAAGGTGCTGGATCACATCAGGTTCAATCCGGACACCACCGACTTCACGCCGATCTTTCGCGAGATCGAGGCCAAGAGCCCCGACGTGATCATGGCCGGGATCAGCCATGTCGGCGTCCAGCCGACGGTGCAGTGGCATGACCAGCAGGTGCCCTACCCGATGGCGGGCCAAAGCTCCCAGGCGACGACCAGCACGTTCTGGAAGGACACGAACGGCGCGACCGAGGGCGTAATCACGCAGACTGCGGCCGCACCGGGCGTCGCTATCACGCCCAAGACCATTCCGTTCACCGATGCCTACCTGAAACGCTTCGGCAGCACGCCATCCTATGACGGCTATTCGACCTATGACGCGATCTACTACCTGGTCGATGCGATCAAACGCGCGGGATCGACCGATCCCGACAAGATGGTGGCCGCGCTCGAAAAGACCGACTATGTCGGCACGCTCGGCCGCATCGAGTTCTACGGCAAAAGCGATCCGTTCACGCATGGAATCAAATACGGCAAAGGCTTGGTGCAGGGTGCCACGATCCAATGGCAGAGCGGCAAGCAAGTCTGCGTATGGCCAACCGACGAGTGCAAGGGAAAGCTGACCTTCCCATCCTTCGTGCATCTGCCGCAGAAGCAGGCGTCCAACTAGCGCCCGGCAGCCGACTGAGCGACGGCCCAGGTGCTGCACCTGGGCCGTCGTTGCTGTTAAATCTCGGCTTCGCTTGGTTGCCATTCGGACGTCACGCATCATGCTTGGCCTGCAAATCCTGATCGACGGCTTCGCTATCAGCTCACTCTACGCGCTAGGCGCCGTAGGCTTCACGTTGATGTTCGGCGTCTCGGGCGTGCTGAACCTGTCGCATGGCGCGATCATGGTGGTGGCCGGGATGATCGGCTGGTTCACTGCAGACCTGTATGGCATCGGCACCTACGGCGGCACGGCGATTGGCATCCTGGCCGGACTGCTCGCGGCCTATGCGACATATTTCGTCGTGGTGCGCCCGATCCAGCGGTCGAAGGCGATCCCCTCGTCTGAGACTGAGATCTTCGGTACTGACCGGCACGCTGCTGTGGGGCATCATGATCCAGGTCGGGGCCGACTACCTGTTCAGCGACAACCCGGTGACGATGCGGCCGCTGTTCCCCGGCGTCATCAGCATCCTGGGCGTCCGGACGCCGACCAACGAGGTGATGATCGCTGCAATCTCGTGGCTCGCCATCGGCCTGCTGTGGCTGCTGGTGAACCGCACGCAAGCAGGAAAGCGCCTGCTGGCCGCGTCGATCAATCCGCGCGGACTGACCCTGCTGGGCTTCGAGCTTTCCGGCATCTACCTGATGGTCTGGACCATCTACGGTGTGATCGCCGGCATCGCCGGTGTGCTGCTCGCGTCGTTCCTTGGCGTCAGCACGGCGAATGCCGGGCAGCTAACGGCCAGCGCCTTCTCGATCGTCGTGCTGGGGGGACTGGGTAGCGTCTCGGGATCGTTGATCGCGGCCTATGTCGTCGGTTATCTCGAGACCATAACCGCGTACCTGATCGCGCCGACATTGCGACCGATACCCGCATTGCTACTGTTGGTCCTGGTGGTCTATCTGCGGCCGCAAGGCCTGCTCGGTCGGCGCTGAGGGAGCGCGGCAATGATCGGTCTGTTGCGTTCGCCGGGCTTCTGGATCGCCGTCGTCCTGGGCGTTGTCGCCGCCTCGGGGCCATGGTGGCTGTCCGCGTATATCCTGGGCGTGCTGACCGTCTCGTACTATTTCGGCGTCTTCGCGATGTCCTGGGACCTTTTGTTTGGCTTCGCTGGCGAGGTGAACTTCGGCCCGACCTTCCTGATCGGGCTTGGCGCCTATGGGGCGGCGATCCTGAACAGCGATGCGGGCTGGCCGATCCCTGCCTGTCTGGCGGCCGGCGGTCTGATTGCGGTCGTGGGCGGCGTGCTGCTAGCGCTGCCCGCACTGCGCCTCAGCGGGCCGTATTTTGGCCTGATGACGCTTGTCGCGGTGCTGCTGTTGCAGAATTTCATCGTGATCTTCGCACACTTCACCGGCGGCGAGATCGGCATGATGGTGCCCGACGTGCTGTCGATCGATACCAACGTGAACTACTGGTATGCATTGGCCTTCATGGTGGTTTCGGCGATCATCCTGTTCGGACTGTCGCGTTCCGCGGTGGGGCTGATCCTGCAGGCCAGCGGACAGGACAAGGTTGAAGCCGCAGCGCTAGGCTTCAACGTGACAAAACACAAGCTGTTCGCGTTCTGCGTCAGTGCACTGTTCTCGGGTCTCGCCGGCGGTATGCTGATCTTCTACGAGGGCACCGCATCGGTCGATACTGTCATTAACATTTCGATCGGCGTACAGGTCATCATCGCCGCCGTGCTGGGTGGGCGGCGCACCATCCTGGGCGCTGCGATCGGCGCCATCTTCCTGGTGCTGGCGAACGAGTTGCTGCGACCGCTGGGGCAGCTCAACACCCTGGTGGTCTCGGCGGTAGCCCTGGCGGTAATTTTGTTGTTTCCGGACGGATTCCTGGGTTACGCGCTGCGCTCCCGCCAACCGCGGCTGAAGGCGGAGGAGTCGGAATGAACGTCATCACCGCGCCGACCTCGCTGGCGATGACCGAGCCGCGGCTGCAGGTGCAGGGGCTGGTCAAGCGCTTCGGCGGGCTGGTAGCCGTGAAAGACATCAGCTTCGATATCAGGCCTGGTGAGATCCTGGGCCTGATCGGACCGAACGGATCGGGCAAGTCCACCGTGATGAAGCTGATCATGGGCATCGAGAAGCCGAATGCCGGATCGGTCAAGCTCGATGGGCAGGAACTTGCCGGCGTGAAGCCGCACCGCATTGCGCGCAGCGGCATCGGCATCGTGTTCCAGCATTCGCGCCCGCTGCACCGGCAGACCGTGCTTGAAAACATCAAGCTGGCACTGCTGCCCGACTCGCTGCTGCGCCTTGCCGCCGATCACTCGGTCGATAGACGTGCACGCGAGATCGCCGAGCGTGTCGGGCTGGGCGCCGTGCTTCACCGCCAGCCCTCCACCCTGCCATTCGCCGACCTGCGCCGGATGGAGATGGCGAAGGCGGTGGCGCGCGATCCCAAAGTGGTCCTGGTGGACGAGCCCTTCGCCGGACTGACCGCTGGCGAGGTCGGCGTTTTCGCTGGCCTGATCGACGGGTTCCGGCAGGAAGGGCGCGCCGTCCTACTGGTCGATCACAACGTCAAAAGTGTCGCCGCACTGGTGGACCGGGTGTTCGCAATGTATTTGGGCGAGCGCATCGCTGAAGGCACGGCCGAGGAGGTGATGCGCGACGAGACGGTGCGGCGCGTCTATCTCGGCGGCAAGATCGAAACCCATTCACGGCCGGAGATCGAGGCGCGCACCGGCCCCCCGCTGCTCGAGGTCCGTAACCTGAGCGTGCTGTACGGTAAGGCGCAGGCTCTACAGAACGTATCGCTGCACGTGCACGAGGGCGAATTCGTCTCGGTAATCGGGCTGAACGGAGCCGGCAAAACAACGCTATTCAACGCGATCTCGGGTCTCGTGCCGTATTCCGGAACGATACGCTGGGACGAGGGTGACCTGCGCCACCGCTCGGCGGCGGCGATCGCGCGCGGCGGCATCGTGCAATGCCCGGAAAGCCGCGAGCTGTTCGGCGACATGTCGGTGCGCGAGAACCTAGATCTCGGCGGCCAGCACCTGCCCTCCGATGAGCGCGACAAGCAGCTCGATTGGCTGTTCGAGCTGTTTCCCATCCTGAAGTCGCGCCAGGGCCAGGCGGCGCGCACGCTGTCGGGTGGCGAGCAGCAGATGCTGGCGATTGCCCGTGCGCTTATGATGAAGCCGCGGCTGCTGGTTCTGGACGAGCCGACGCTCGGCCTGGCACCGGTGATCCTGGAGCTGCTGTCAAAGGCGCTGGACCGGCTCCAGAAAACTACTCCGATCACCGTTCTGCTGGGCGAACAGAACGTCACTTTCGCGTTGCCCCATGCCGACCGTGTCTACGTGCTGGAACATGCCCGCACCGTTTGGGAGGGCGATCCGGCACGCTTCGTGACCGAGGCGAGCGAGGGTTTCCTTTAGCCGAGTTGCGCTGCTCCCGTGGATCGCCGACCATGCCAGCAGCGGGGGAGGAGGACGAGCGATGAACCACGCCACCAATTTCCGATCGGTCCAGGACGAGGTGAGCCGCGAGGAATGGCAGGCACGCGTCGATCTCGCCGCGTGTTACCGGCTGGTCGATCGCTACGGCATGACCGATCTGATCTACAACCACATCACGCTGCGCATCCCCGGCACCGAGCACATGCTGATCAACCTCTACGGCATGCTGTACAAGGAAATCACTGCATCCAGCCTCGCGAAGATCGATGTCGAGGGCAATATCATCTGGAAGCCCGACACCGATTACGGCATCAACGTCGCGGGCTACGTTATCCACGGCGCGATCCACAAGGCGCGGCCGGACGTGACCAGCGTGATCCACACGCATACCCGCGCGGGAATGGCGGTGTCGTCGATGCAGTGCGGGCTGCTGCCGCTCAACCAGACATCAATCCGCTTCCACGGCCATATAGGCTATCACGACTATGAGGGTCCGGCCCTGGACGTCAGCGAGCGCGAGAGCTTGGTGCGCGACTTGGGCAGCCACGACGCGATGATCCTGCGCTCGCACGGGCTGCTGACTTGCGGTGCAACGGTCCAGCAGGCGTTCAACACGATGTACCAGTTGGAGATGTCGTGCCAGGCGCAGGTGGATGCGATGGCCGCGCGGACCGAACTGATCCTGCCGTCGGAGGAGGTGCTGGCGCGCACCGCGCACCTGTATCGCCCCGGCACGCGGCGTCCGTACGGCATCCTGGAATGGCCGGCGATGCTGCGGCTGCTGGAAGCCGAAGGGCGCAACAACGGGTTCCCGCACTACGCCAGCTGATCCGCCGGCAGCACCGGTGTTGATCTGAAATCAATGCCGTGGAGTGCAGCCGTGCTTCGATCCTTCCGTCACAGGATCGGAAGGACAGGCCATGACGCACGGCGAATTTCTCTACCTGCTGATGGTGCTGACGGGCTTCGCCCTGTTCATGGTCGTGCTGGCATACGCGGATCACGAGTATCGCGGCGCACACCGGTCGATCGTGAGAGCAGCCCCACCGACAGGCGACTCGCTCCACGCCCACACTCAGGCGCGGTGATACGGATGACCTGAAGCGATCGAGCGCGCGCGATACAGTTGCTCGGCCAGCATGACCCTGGCGAGCATATGCGGCCACGTCATTGCACCGAACGACAGTACATGATCGGCGCGGCGCAGCACCGGGGCATCGAGACCCTCGGCGCCGCCGATCAGAAAACACAGCGCCCGCCCTAGACCAAGCCAGCGCTCGAGCAATGCGGCCAGCGCCATGCTGTCGACGATAGCGCCGGTGCGATCCAGCGCGACGGCGAAGGCGTCGGGCGGCAGCGCAGCCAGTAACGCCTCCCCTTCCCGCCGCTTCGCCTCCGCCGGCGTGCCGCGGCCTTCGCCGATCTCGGTCAGCTCCAGGCTCGGGCGCAGGCGGTCCGCGTAACGGACGAACAAGGCCGCCTCGGGTGTGTCCCGGGCGCGGCCGATCGCGATGACGCGCATCAGCCGCCGCCAGTCAAACCGCCTCGTCCAGGTCGGCGCCCCACATTTTTTCCAGCGCGTAGATCGCTCGCGCCTCGGGTTTGAAGAGGTGCACGACGATGTCGCCGGCATCGATCAGCACCCAGTCCGAGCCACCCGAACCCTCGACCAGCACGCGCTTCAACCCAGCCTCCCGCAGCTTTTCCTGCAGATGCGTTGCCATCGCGCTGATCTGGCGGTCGGCGAGGCCGGTGGCAATCACCATGCGATCGCAGAACGTCGCCTTGCCCGCGAGGTCGAGCGCCACCACTGCCTCCGCCTTGTCGTCCTCCAGGCTGGAGACGATCACCGATTGCAGCCGGTCCAGCGCCGACGGCGCCGCGGCTGCCACCTTGCGTGTTCGTTTGGGCCCAGGGCCTGCCACCGCCGCCTTCTTGCGCGGCGTTCCAGGCGTCGCACTGGCGGCAGTGAGGACCGGGGCGACCTTCTTGCGGACCGTGGGCTTGCGCGGGGCGGATGGCGGATTGCGGGCTATGGCACCTCTCCTCTGCCGGCGGCGCGGATGGCGCTGGCCGACGCAGCGTGCTGCGGAACGGGCATGAAAATCCAGGCCGGCGGCGGCTGCACCGCAAGAAGGCCAGCGCGCCGAGCGGACAGCCGCGCCGGGCCGAGCCGCCTCGCCGCCTGCCCCGCTAACGCGCGGTGGTTGTAGCCGGGGCGAGGCAGCACCGCGAAAGGCATAGTGCGGGCGATCGATAGCCAGCCGCGCCAGCGCGGAAGCTGAACCAGGTTATCGGCCCCCATGAGCCAGACGAAACGGGCGAGCGGGAACCGCCGCCGCAATTCGCGCAGCGTATCCACGGTGTAGCGGGTGGCCAGCGCCGCCTCGATGGCCGTGGCGACGAGCCGGCGCCCATCGGTGATACGCCGTGCCGAAGCGAGGCGGTCGGCCATCGGCGCCATCCCGTGCTCCGGCTTCAGCGGATTGCCAGGGGAAACCAGCAGCCAGACCTGATCCAGCCGCAGTCGGCGCAGAGCCAATTCGGCGACATGGCGATGGCCTTCATGCGCCGGGTTGAACGATCCGCCCAGCAGGCCGATGCGCGTCCGCCGCCGGTCACCGCGCGGGGGTACGTCGCCAGCCGGGTGCGTCAGGGACGCACCTGGCCGTTGCCGATCACCACGTAGCGGTAGGTCGTCAGCTGCTCGAGCCCGACCGGGCCGCGGGCGTGGATGCGCCCGGTGGCGATGCCGATCTCGGCGCCGAAGCCGAACTCGCCGCCGTCGCAGAACTGCGTGGAGGCGTTCCACAGCGCCACCGCGCTGTCCACCCCGCGCAGGAAGGCGTCGGCCGCCGCCTCGTCGTCGGTGACGATGGCGTCGGTGTGCGAGCTGCCGTGCGCCGCAATATGTGCGAGCGCAGCCTTCGACGCCGTCCACCACGCGCACCGACAGGATCGCATCCAGCCATTCCGTGTCGAAATCCGCCTCCACGGCCGCTTGCAGTGACGGGCACGATGGCGCGCGCCGCCGGGTCGGCGCGGAATGCGCAGCCCAGCGCCGTGAGGTCGGCGACCAGATCAGGCAGCAAGGAGGGCGCGATGGCGGCGTCGATCAGCAGGGTCTCGGTGGCGCCGCAGACGCCGGTGCGGCGCATCTTGGCGTTGGCCACGATCGCGCGCGCCATCGCCGGGTCGGCAGCGGCATGGACATAGGTGTGGCAGAGCCCCTCGGCATGGGCCAGCACCGGCACGCGCGCCTCGCGCTGCACGCGCTCGACCAGGGACTTGCCGCCGCGCGGGATGATCAGGTCGATCAGCCCGGCGCCCGCGAGCATCGCCGCGACATAGGCGCGGTCGGTGGTGGGCGCGATCTGCACGCAGGCTGCCGGCAGCCCCGCGGCGCGCAGGCCGGTCTGCAGTGCTGCCTGGATTGCCTGCGCACTGTGCCGGCTCTCCGACCCGCCGCGCAGGATCACGGCGTTGCCCGATTTGAGGCAGAGCGCGGCGGCATCGGCGCCGACATTCGGGCGGCTTTCGTAGATCATGCCGATCACGCCGATCGGCGTCGCGATGCGACGGATGCGCAGGCCGTTCGGCCGCGTCCAGTCTGCCAGCGTGCGGCCGAGCGGGTCGGGCAAGCGCGGCGATATCGTCCAGCCCCTGCGCCATCGCGGCGACGCGCGCGAGCGGTCAGCATCAGGCGGTCGCGGAAGGCCGGCCCTGCGTCGACTGGCCGACGAGATCAGCGGCGTTGGCCGTCAGGATCGCTGGTCTTGCGGCGCGCAGTGCCTGCGCCGTGGCGCGCAGCGCGGCGTTGCGCTGCGCCGTGCTGCTGTGGGCCAGCACCCGCGCGCCTGCGCGTGCCGCGTCGCGGCACGGTGCAGATGCTGGGTGGCCTCGCTCTCGATATGCATTGTCACGCCTCCCCATGCCGCGAGTGTGGCGCGCCGGCAGCCGCGTGCCAACGCCGTCACAGCAGCACCAGATCGTCGCGATGGATGATCTCGTCGCGGCCGCGCCAGCCCAGGATCGCCTCGATCTCGCTCGGAGCGGTGGCCGGCGATGCGTTCCGCATCGCCGCTGGCATAGGCGGACAGGCCGCGCGCCAGGGCGCGCGCCGTCCGGCCCACGCACCACCACCGGGTCGCCGCGCTCGAAACTGCCGTGCACGTCGCGCACGCCGGCGGGCAGCAGCGAGCGGCCGGCGGCGCAGCGCGCGCGCCGCGCCGGCATCGACCGAGCAGCACGCCGACCGGCGCCAAGCCGCCGGCGATCCAGCGCTTGCGGGCCGAGCGGCCCTCGGGCGGCGGCAGGAACCAGGTGCAGCGCGCGCCCTCGGCGCAGCTTGCGCAGCGGGTCGCTCGGTATGGCCGAGCGCGATCGCCATGGCGCAGCCGGCCTGCGTGGCGATGCGCGCGGCGACCAGCTTGGTGCGCATCCCGCCCGAGGAGTAGCCCGGCGGCGGCTCGCCGCCCATCGCCTCGATCTCCGGCGTGATCAGGGCCGGAACGACCGGGATATGCGCCGCACGCCGGATCGCGGCGGGGATCGGCGGTGTAGAGCCCGTCGATGTCGGACAGCAGGATCAGCTGGTCGGCCTGCACCATCTCGGCGACCCGTGCGGCGAGCCGGTCGTTGTCGCCGAAGCGGATCTCGGCGGTGGCGACCGAGTCGTTCTCGTTGATCACCGGCACGCAGCGCAGCGCAAACAGCGTGGCAAGCGTGGCGCGGGCGTTGAGGTAGCGGCGCCGGTCCTCGGTGTCGTCAAGCGTCAGCAGAAGCTGCGCCGCGGTCAGACCGTTGGCCGACAGCGCCTCGCTCCAGGCTTGAGCCAGACGGATCTGCCCGACCGAGGCCGCCGCCTGCTTCTCCTCCAGCCGCAGCCGGGGCTGGCGCAGGTTGAGCGTCCGCCGCGCCAGCGCGATGGCGCCGGAGGAGACGACGATCACCTCAATGCCGCCGGCGCGCATCTCGGCGATGTCGGCGGCGACGCCGGCAAGCCACGCGGTGCGCGGCGCACTGTTCTTCTGATCGACGATCAGGGCGCTGCCGATTTTCACAACGATGCGCTGTGCATCGGCAAGCCGGGGGACAGGCATCACGCCGCATCCTCCCGTCCGGCCGCCGTGATCGCCGCCTGCAGCGCCTGCACGATCTCCGGCACACCCTGCCGCGTAGCGCCCGACAGCAGATAGACCGGCTGGCCGGACGCCCGCGCGAGTGCCGCGCGCCGGGCGGAGGCCTGGCGCGGCGTCATCGCGTCGGCCTTGTTCAACCCGATCAGTTCCGGCTTGGCGGCAAGGCCGAGCATCGTAGGCGGCGAGCTCAGCGCGGACGGTGCGCCAAGCCTGCACCACATCCCCAGCGGCGCCGTCCACCAAGTGCAGCAGCACGGCGCAGCGCTCGACATGACCGAGGAAGCGGTCGCCCAGCCCGGCACCCTCGTGGGCGCCCTCGATCAGGCCAGGAATGTCGGCGATGACGAATTCCTGGGTCGGGTTCGGCCGCACCACGCCAAGCTGCGGGTGCAGCGTGGTGAACGGATAGTCGGCGATCTTCGGCCGCGCCGCGGAAACCACTGACAGGAAAGTCGATTTGCCGGCGTTGGGCAGGCCCAACAACCCGATATCGGCGATCAGCTTCAGCCGCAGCCAGACCGAGCGTTCCTCGCCTGGCCAGCCCTTATCGGCGCGGCGCGGCGCGCGATTGGTCGAGGTCTTGTAGTGAGCGTTGCCGAAGCCGCCATCGCCGCCGCGGCACAGCAAGACGCGCTTGCCGGGTCGGTCAAGGTCGGCGAGCAGCGTCTCGCGGTCGTCGTCCATGATCTGAGTGCCGACCGGCACCTTGATCACCACATCGGGGGCACCCGCACCGGTGCGGTCGCTGCCCGAGCCGTTACCGCCCTTGGCGGCGCGGAAATGCTGGGCGTAGCGAAAGTCGATCAGCGTGTTCAGGTTGGGCACCGCCTCGAACACGATGTCGCCGCCCTTGCCGCCATTGCCGCCGTCCGGGCCGCCAAACTCGATAAACCGCTCGCGGCGGAAGGCGATGACGCCGTCGCCGCCGTCGCCGGACCGCAGGTGGATCTTGGCCTGATCGAGGAACTTCATGGGGTTGGAACGCGAACGGGGGCCGGCTTTCGCCGACCCCCGCCTTTACTGGCTGCGATAGGGTACGGCGATCTAGTCGGCAGCATCCGCCATCGGTGCCGGCAGCGACGCGGGCAAGGCATCGCTGCGCGGCTGGACCGACACATAGACCCGGCCTTCGGCCTTGCGATGGAAGGCGACCGACCCATCGATCAGGGCGAAGATCGTATGGTCCTTGCCCAGGCCGACATTGGCGCCCGGCTTCCAGCGCGTGCCGCGCTGCCGCAGGATGATGTTGCCAGCGACGACCGCTTGACCGCCGGACTTCTTGATGCCGAGGCGGCGGCCTTCGGTGTCACGGCCGTTGCGGGACGAGCCGCCAGCCTTCTTGTGTGCCATTGCCCTGTCTCCTTCAGGCCGCGCTGATCTCTGCGACGCGCAGCACGGTTATATGCTGGCGGTGGCCGTTCTTGCGGCGGCTGTTCTGCCGGCGGCGCTTCTTGAAGATGATGATCTTGTCGAGCCGGTCCTGGGCCACCACGGTCGCGGTCACGCTTGCACCCTCGATGGTCGGCGCGCCGAGCGTCAGGCCGCCCTCGGTGCCCATGGCGAGCACGTCGGTGAACGTGACGGTGGTGCCGGGCTCGGCTTCCAGCTTCTCGACCTTGAGAACCGCGTTCGGCGTGACGCGATACTGTTTTCCGCCGGTGCGGATGACTGCGAACATGGCCTTCTCGACTTTCCGTGGCTCAGGCCCGCCGCGCCGGGTCGTCGGTGCTGAGGCAGGCGCTGCTAGGCGGCCAAGCTCACCCGGCCACCGGGAAGCGCGGCTTATAGCGGCAGGCCGGGCGGTGTCAACGACGAAGGCGGCCCGGAACCCCGGATGGCAGCCCTGCGGCGCGTTGCCGGGAGTGCCCTGGGACGAGTTGCGGCGTGCCCGGGCACTCCCTATAACCCGCCGTTCGCGGAGAGGTGCCGGAGTGGTCGATCGGGGCGGTCTCGAAAACCGTTGTGCGTGTGAGCGTACCGTGGGTTCGAATCCCACCCTCTCCGCCAGTTGCTCACATCGTCTCCTCCGCAAGGATGGATGCAAGCCATGCTGCGATTGATCGGCGCCATCGTGGTGATCCTGCTGATCCTCGTGCCGTTGCTGCTGCGCATCGGCGTCCCCGACCACACCGGCCTGCTCAACGAATTCGTCGACCTGGAGACGCACGCCATCACCTACGTGGTCGATACGCTCAGGAACGTTTGGGACCGCTACGGCTGACGGCGGTTGCCCGTCGCCGGCATTGCACCGCAAGATGGCAACGTGCCTTCGCCGGAAACCAGCCGCCACGGAGCCCATGATGCCTGCCACGATCGGTCGCCGCCTGCTACCGGTGCTCGTGCTCGCCGCCGTCCTTGCCGCGTCATCGTATGACCGGGCGGCTGCCGCCACCGATGCGGCGGTCATCGCACCGATCCAGGGCCTTTGCGATACCTTGATCGCCGTGATGAAGGCCGGCACCAAGACGCCGTTCAGCCAGCGGTTCGATATGCTGGCCCCGGCCGTCGACCGGGCCCTCAACATGGGAACGATCCTGGAGGTGTCGGTGGGCAGTATGTGGAGCACGCTGACGCCCGACCAACATTCGGCGCTGCTGGATGCGTTCCGCCGCTACACCATCAATTCCTACCTCAACAGTTTCGACAACTATAACGGACAGCGTTTCGTCATCGATCCCGATCTGCGGAGCGTCGGGCCGTCCCAGATCGTGCAGACGAAGATTATCCCGGTGTCGGGCGACGCGCATGCGCTCGACTATGTCATGCGACAGACCGGGGCGGATTGGAAGGCGGTGGACGTGTTGGCGGAGGGATCGATCAGCCGCGTCGCCACCCAGCGGTCGGATTTCCGTGCGCTGGTGATGCGCGGCGGCAGTGACGCGCTGCTGGCCAGCCTGGAGAAGAAGGCGGCCGCCCTCGCCGGCAAGTAGTCGGGGCGGTCGCCGCGTCCCGCGGCCCTACGACCGGTTCTGGGCACTAACCATCGGCCGAGCTGTGCGGCGCCAAATGGAGGGACGATGCTGCGGGCCGGACCGATCATCGTACCGGACGAGGCGCTCACGGTCTGGCGCGACCGCCTGATCCTGGCGGCCGACCTCGGCGGTACGTTCGTGTTTGCCGTGGAAGGCGCGCAAGGCGCCATCCGCGCGCAGCTCGATCTGCTAGGAGTGCTGGTGCTGTCCTTCGTTACCGCGCTGGGCGGCGGCATCATCCGCGACGTGTTGATCGGCGCGACGCCACCGAACGCGATCCGCGACGTGCGCTATCCCATTGTGGCGCTGACGGGCGGCGCGCTCACCTTCCTGCTGTTCGCCGTGGTCAGCCGGGTGCCGGGCAGCCTGATCCTGCGGCTGGACGCGGCGGGCCTCGCACTATTCGCGGTGGCCGGCACGCAGAAGGCGCTCGCCTTCGGCCTGCGTCCGATGATCGCGGCGGCCCTGGGCACGATCACCGCGGTCGGCGGCGGCGTCACGCGCGACGTGCTGCTGGCGCAGGTACCGAGGGTGCTGCGGGTCGACATCTACGCAACCGCCGCCCTGGCGGGCTCGCTCACGATGATCCTGTGCCGGCGGCTGGGTATGCCGATCTGGGCGGGGTCCCTGGCCGGCGCGATGGTCTGCATCGTGCTGCGGCTGGTCAGCGTCTCGCGCCACTGGAACCTGCCGACGGCGACCAGCGGATGGTTTACCGGATTGCCCACGGGATGGCCGATTGGCGGATAGCGATGGTGCGGGCGGTCGGAATCGAACCGACACTCCTTGCGGAACCGGATTTTGAGTCCGGCGCGTCTACCAGTTCCACCACGCCCGCGTTCCGCGCAGCAGCATACACGATTTCGCCGCCGGGTCATGGCAGACCACACGCGCGGCTTCTGCATGGAGCCGGGGTTTGCGTCGCGCGAGGCGCTTCGTTATACGCAGCACCCCATTGTTCCCGGATAGCTCAGTTGGTAGAGCAAGCGGCTGTTAACCGCTGGGTCGTAGGTTCGAGTCCTACTCCGGGAGCCATGAATTTCAATTAGTTGCTACGCTTTTCTCTTGCGAGACGAGAGGCAATGATGGCCTGGCGGGGCGCGTCTTGGCCGTCGCCGCAGGGCTTATCGAGAGGCGCGCCTCACTCCCGCGCGCTCAGCCGGCCTATCATGGGCAGCCACCGACGGCCGGGCGAGCGATCGCGGGCGGCAGGCGCGGCGGTGCTGAGATGGCGGATCACCCACGTCTCGCCGCGGACATGCTTCGCAAACAGCGTGCGCGCGAAGGCGTAGAGCGCCATGTCGAGCGCGCTGAGTTCGCAAAGCAGTGAGAATGCCTCTCCGCCTAGCTCCTCGCGCGCCTGATGGGGAGCGTCGGCTTCCGTCGCTTCGCCATCGGGCGACGCGTTCTCGTGCACCGGGTGGAGGTCCAGGGCCTGGAAGGTACGGTCCATAGACCCGATGGAACAGGCTACAGGATGCTGCAAAGTCGAGCACAAGGCCGAAGGCGGGTCAGGACGCGATCAGGGCCTGTGCCTGGGCGAGATCGTCGGCGCCGACCGAAAGCTGTGGGTCGTCCGACCGGAAGGACGCGTCAGACAGGTGATAGACTTGGTAGTTGCGTATCGCGATGCCCTGGCCGGGATTGCCTGCCACCCGTTCAACATAGTGCGCAAAATCCCCGGCGGCCGCCGCATCATGGTCCGGCTGCACAGGGTCGCGCCGGGTGAAGTGATACACTGAGCGGGCGCGATCGACGGGGTGACGCAGCATGATGAGCGGCAGGCAATGCGAAGCCGGCAAAGGCGGTCGCGCCTGGTGCGAAGAGACGGCCCGCAGCGATGGATTGGCCTCGAGGTACGACCGCAGTGTAGGTAGCTAGCCAAGTTGTCCGGTGGATGTAGCACTGTATGTGTCCGCTCCGTTGCCGCCTTGCTGGCTGGGGCATGCCCGGGCCAGCAAGGCGGCGTCCGCGTCGAGCGGATGCACGCGGTCGTGTCGTGGGTGCGTCTGCGTCAAGCCGCTTGCTTCATCGGCACGGTCACAATGAGCCCGGCTGCATCATAGCGGCCGATGCAGCGGGGGCCATGGAACACGGCGTGGCTGCCGTCCGCGTAGCGCGGCACCTTCACCGTGGCGCGCCCATAGTGCGCTCGCAGCGGGCTCGGGGGGAGTTGCAGCCGCACCTTCTGCAGCACCACCGTGTTGTCGTTGCCCACGACCCGCGCCTCCTCGTGGCACAGCACCTCCTGCAGATCGACGACCGGCACCGCCACGAAGGCCGAGCCCGGCTGCTCGGCCGCCACCGCAAACCGGGCGTTGTGCTGCGCCACGTAGGTCTGCCGAAGCCAAACGTTCGCCGCCTCGACGGTCCCGATCCCCGCCAGCGACAGCTCCTTCGGCAACCGGTCCTGCAACGTCCGAAAGGCACGCTCGGACCGGCCCCGCGCTTCGGGCGAGTAGGCCGCGATGTGCTCGATCCCCAACCGTGCCAGCGCACGGCCCACCTGCGTTTGCACCGTCCGGCTCACCCGGCCCGCCACCACCGGCGTGTGGAAATAGTGGCTGCCCCGGTCGGTATAGAGGCTGCACGGCAAGCCATGATCCGTGAACGTCTCCAGCAGGCCGGCAAACGTCGAGGCGGTGCCCTCCTCGGCCACCAGCAGCGCCGAGTAGATGGCACTCGTCGCGTCATCCAGCGTCACCACCAGATCGCATGCTGGCAGACCGGCCACCCATACGTGCCGGCTGGCGTCCTGGTGCAGCATCATGCCGGGCAGCGGCCGACGCGGGCGCTTGCGGCGATGCGCGCCGCGCCGCGGTGCGGGATCCAGCAGCCCGCGGCTTTGAAGGAACAGCTTCGTCCAGGTGTAGCTGCGGTAAAACCAGGCCGTCCGCGCCAGGTGCTCGTGGAAGTGCTTGGCCGTGAAACCCTGAAACCGCTCCCGATACAGAGCCTCCACGCGCTCGGCCTCCGCCGCTGGAACGCGGTTTGCCGCAGCCCTCCCGATCCGCCGGTCAGCCAGCCCGTCCTCGCCCTCCTCGCGATACCGCAGACACCAGCGACGGAACGTCCGTTCCCCCACACCAAGCAGCTCGCCCGCCTCCGACTGGCTCAGCTCGCCACCCTCAAAACGCTCATACACGTAACCGAACTTCATCTCCCGGATGCCCTGTAACAGCTCCGACCGGCGCATCAGGACCCCCAACAGGAAAACCCATCATCGCCGGACAGATCCAGTGCTACCTAAACCGGACAGATCGCGTGCTACCTACACGAGGTACGACCGCAGTTGACCGGCCGGCATCGCGCCGCTGTCCTTCGTAGCCGGCCCAGGCCTCACCGATCGATTCGGCCAGCAGCCTGTCGACGCTGGTGCCGGCGTTCTTAAAGATGTGGTAGTGGACCAGAGTCGGCTTTGGCATGCAGGCGTCTCGGCGTGGTCGTTTCGAAGAGCCAAGACCGCATCCAATCGGGCTACAGAACCACCGTGGGTTAAAACATTAAGTACATAATGACCGCGGATCGTTGTCCGACAGGTAATGACCGGCGCCGAATACCTCGCAACAAAGCGCCGCGTCGCCCACCGAGGCAACGCGGCGCCTTGTCTAGCTGGCTAAGCCGATTGGGTCAGGCCGCAGCACGCGCCGGACCGTTCGACCAGCGGCGCGGACGGCGGCTCTTGTTCTGCGCCGGCCGGTCGCCGGCAGGCTGCCCGGCGGTGCGCGACCGATGCTCGATAGGCACGTCGCCGACCGGCGTCAGCGCCGCTCCTGTCATCCGCTCGATCGCCCGCAGGGCGGACCGCTCGGTATGGTCGCAGAACGCGATGGCGATGCCGCCCGCGCCCGCCCGTGCGGTACGTCCGATGCGGTGGACATAGCTCTCAGCATCGACCGGCAGATCGAAGTTGATGACATGCGTGATCGCCGGCACGTCGATCCCGCGAGAGGCGATGTCGGTCGCCACGAGCACCCGTGCGCGCCCGCTGCGGAACCGGTCGAGCGATTTTTCGCGCGCCGACTGGCTCTTGTTACCGTGCAGCGCCTCGGTGCGGACTCCCGCCGCGTCCAGATGCTCGGCGACACGGTTGGCGCCGTGCTTGGTGCGGGTGAACACGATCACCCGCTCCATCGCTGGATCCTCCAGTAGCCGGGTCAGCAGGGCACGCTTGCCGGTGGTGTCCACGAAGTAGACGTATTGCGCGATCTTCTCGGGCGTGCGCACTTCGGGCGTCATTTCGACGCGGCGGGGATTGCGCAGGAACGCCTTGGCCAGTTCGCCAATTTCCGTCGGCATGGTGGCCGAAAACAACAGCGATTGCCGCACCTGGGGCAGCACCGAGACGATCTTGCGGATGTCGCGGATGAAACCAAGGTCAAGCATCCGGTCGGCCTCGTCGAGGACGAAATGCGTCACCTCGTCGAGCCGCAGGTGCTGGGTGTTCATCAAGTCGCGGATACGGCCCGGCGTGCCGACGACGATGTCCGGGCCGCGGCGCATCCGCTCCTCCTGCGGGCGGCGGCCGACGCCGCCCAGGATCACGGCGGTCGACACCTTAAGATTTGCAGCGAAGCTGCGGATTGCCGCTTCGATCTGCAACGCCAGTTCCCTGGTCGGCGCGAGGATCAGGCAGCGCGTGCCGAACGGACGGGCACGGCCTGGCCGGTCGTTCAGGTGCTGCAGTATCGGCAGCGCGAAGGCGGCGGTCTTACCGGTGCCGGTCTGAGCGATGCCCAGCAGGTCGTCGCCTTCCAGCAGGGCCGGAATGGCGCCTGCCTGAATCGGGGTCGGGGTGGCGAAGCCCTGCGTATCGAGCGCACGCAGGATCGGCTCGGCGAGGCCGAGTGAGGCGAAGGTCGGGGTCGTCAAAGGTGGAAATCTCCAGCGCGCGACCGGCGGAGCTTTGCCGTCCGGAATCCACGCGCTCATTTGTCCGCTGACCCCGCGTAACAGAGGGGCGAACCAGTTTCGGATCGGAGGTTCCGGGAGGGGTCGCCCGCCCTTGCGGCGGCTGAACCAGTTACGCGGTCACGGAGTTCGATGGCGCCTATGTCGTGGAATCATCGCTGGATAGCAAGTGACGATTGCGCAACCCCGCCCCGCTGCCCGCATCACGCCGCCGCCGGCAACGCTGGTATCTGGTAGAACGGCACGCCGGCTTCCGCCAAGGCGGCAGGATCCGGCCAGCGAAACCCCCGGTGCGCAGCATCCTGACAATCCGGGTGCCGGGTGAGGCTCCCGCTTCCCCACCCTGCTGGCGGATCAGGCGTGCTGGACGTGGCCGCGCCGTAACGGCATGCTCGCGCTGTCGGTTGTGGCGCTTGTGGCGCCCGGCCGAAGCAACATATCAGGCTGGTGCCGTCGCGGATGCGGGGCGCAGAGCGCCAGGACAGCCCCCCAAGGACAGCCCCCCAGGACACCCACATGGATCTCATCATCGGCCAGAAACCGCAGGGCACCGTACCGACCCCGCCAGGTGCCCCGCCGTCAGGCGCCGCCGGGATGATCGTCGACGGCGACCAGAAGACCTTCATGCAGGATGTCGTCGAAGCGTCGCGCAACGTGCCGGTTCTGGTCGATTTCTGGGCGACCTGGTGCGGCCCATGCAAAACGCTGACACCGACGCTGGAAAAGGTCGTGCGCGCCGCCGGCGGCCGCGTGAAACTGGTGAAGATCGATATCGATGCCAACCGCGCGCTGGTGCAGCAGCTGGCGCAACTCGGCCTCCCGCTGCAATCCGTGCCGACGGTCGCGGCGTTCTGGCAGGGCCAGATCGCCGATCTATTCCAGGGGGCGCAGCCCGAGTCGGAGATTAAGCGCTTCGTCGAGGCCCTGCTGAAGATGGCGGGTGGCTCGATGCCGAGTGCCGACCTGCTGGCCGAGGCCAGGCTGGCCGCCGAGCAGGGTGACGCCCAGCAGGCCGCGGAACTGTATAGCGCCCTGCTCGAGCAGGAGCCGGAAAGCCCGGAGGGATGGGGCGGCCTGATCCGTGCCCTGATGGCACTTGGCGATGAGGATCAGGCGCGGGCCGCGCTGGCCCAGGTGCCTGCGAAGATCGCGGATCACGCCGAGGTTGCAGGTGCCCGCAGCGCGCTGGCCTTGGCCGAGGAAGGTCGCACGGCGCGCGATCAGCTCGGTGCCCTACAAGACCGGCTGGCCGCCAATCCTGCCGATCACCAGGCGCGCTACGACCTGGCGACCGCGCTGAACGCGATGGACCAGCGAGAGGCCGCCGCCGACGCGCTGCTGGAAATCATCCGGCGCAGCCGAACCTGGAATGAGGAAGCGGCACGGATGCAGCTGCTCAAGTTCTTCAAATCGTGGGGCTTCGACGACCCCGTCACCATGGCATCGCGGCGCAAGCTCTCGACGATCCTGTTTTCCTGATGCCGCCGTTCCACCCGCGTGTGGATGACCTGCCGGAGGAGTTTCCGGTTTTCCCGCTGACCGGCGCGTTGCTTCTGCCGCGTGGCAAATTGCCGCTGAACATCTTCGAGCCACGCTATCTGGCGATGACCGAGGCGGCGCTGGCAGCGGGCAGGATGTTCGCGATGGTGCAGCCCGACGTATCCCGCCCGACGCTGAAAGGCGGGCCGGCGCTGTTCAGCGTCGGCTGCCTGGGCCGGGTCACATCGTTTTCCGAGACCGATGACGGCCGCTATCTGATCACGCTCTTCGGGCTGATCCGCTTCAGCATCGTATCGGAGCTGCCCATCCGTCATGGTTATCGGCGCGTGCGCGGCGATTTCTCCCGCTATCGCGCCGACCTCGACCCGCCGCCGAGCCCACCGGTGATCGGCGTGACCCGCGAGGCGATGCTGGCAGCCCTGCGCGGTTACTTCGCGCACAGCGGCTTTGATGCGAACTGGGACGCGATCGGGCGGATGCCCGACGATACGCTGGTGACCACGCTGTGCATGGTCTGTCCGTTCGAGCCCGCCGAGAAGCAGGCGCTGCTGGAAGCCGGGAGCGACGAAGATCGCGGCACCATCCTACTGACGCTGCTGGAAATGGGAGCTGCCGATGACGGCGGACGCCGTCCAGGTCGCGCGGTAAGCTGACACGCAATGGCCGCCCCCACCCCACCCAAGTCGCCGCCTGCCCCCGTCGATCCAAGGCTGCTCGAGATCCTGGTCTGCCCGCTGACCAAAGGTCCGCTGGAATACGACGCCGTGGCCGGCGAACTGATCAGTCGCCGCGCTGGCCTCGCCTACCCGGTACGGGACGGCATTCCGATCATGCTGATCGAGGAAGCCCGCAAGCTGGAGGGCTGATGCCCGCCCCGACCGAGATCCGGCTGAACCGCGCGGATCGCACGCTCGACGTGACGTTCGACGATGGTGTCAGATTCGTGCTGCCGGCCGAACTCCTGCGCGTGGAAAGCCCGAGTGCCGAGGTGCAAGGCCACACGCCGGATCAGAAGAAACTGATCGCAGGCCGGCGCCATGTCGGTATCACCGGCATCGAGCCGGTCGGCAACTACGCGGTGCGCCTGATCTTCGACGATCTGCACGACACAGGCATCTATGGCTGGGACTACCTCTACCGGCTCGGCCGCGAGCAAACGGCGCTGTGGGCGGCGTATCTGTCGGCACTTGAAAGCAAGTGCCTCAGCCGCGATCCGGGGTGACGTGAGCAGTTCGCAGGGCTGCCCGGCGCAAATCGGGCTTGGCTTTTTGCCGATCGCCGAATTAGCGTTCATTTATGTACCTTCGGACTCGTCAGACGCGAATTAGCCGCCCGGCTGCCTGAGCAGCCGGGACTAGCCGCGTCCGTCACCTGAGTTTTTCGTCCGGAGCTTTTCCCATGTCGTCCTTGTTGCCCGAAGCCGCCCCTGCGGGCGCGTGCCGTGCCGTTCGCTTCATGCTCGATGCCGAGGCCGCACCCGGCCTGTTGCAACGCCTGATGCAGCCCTTCGCAAAGCGCGACCTCGTGCCCGACCGGATGTGGTCGCATCGCCTGCACGACACCCTGCATGTCGAGATCGCCATGGACGCGATGCCGGGTGAATATGTGCATGTGGTGGAGGGCAATCTGCGGCAGGTCGTGGGCGTAAACAGCGTCACGCGCGTGTCCGAGGCGGACCTACGCCGCGCGGCCTGACCGCGTGGCGCGCATCCTGCCAGGGGAGTCACGCACGATGCCGCCCATCGCGCCTTAAGCCATGTCAACGCGCTGCCGGAAGCGTCACGTGTAAAGCAGTGTAAGGCGTGCTACACGGCTGTATTGATTGAAACGCGGGGACGGTATGGCGGGGCTCGACGCGGTCTTCCTGGCGCGACTGCAATTCGCGTTCACCGTGGGCTTCCACATCGTTTTACCGGCGTTTTCGATCGGACTTGCGAGCTACCTCATGGTGCTCGAGGCGCTTTGGCTACGCACCGGCCGCCAAGTCTATCTCGACATTTTCCAGGTACTGGCTGAAGATATTCGCCATCGGATTTGCCATGGGCGTCGTTTCGGGACTGGTGATGTCGTACAAATTCGGCACCAACTGGGGCGTTTTCGCCGACAAGACGGGTCCGGTGCTCGGCCCGCTGATGGGCTACGAGGTGCTGACGGCCTTCTTTCTGGAGGCCGGATTCCTGGGCGTGATGCTGTTCGGGATGGGTCGAGTCGGCCGCGGCCTGCATTTCCTGGCAACCTGCCTGGTGGCGCTGGGCACACTGATCAGCGCCTTCTGGATTCTGGCGGTGAATTCGTGGATGCAGACGCCGCAGGGCTACACGATGTCACCGACCGGCCGCTTCCTGCCCGCGGACTGGGGGCAGGTGATCTTCAACCCCTCGTTCTTCTACCGCTTCCCGCACATGGTCATCGCGTCCTACCTGTCGGTGGCCTTCGTGGTCGGTTCCGTTGGAGCCTATCACCTGCTGCGCGACCGCCAGAATCTGGCCGCGCGGACGATGTTCTCGATGGCACTGTGGATGGCGGTCATCGTGGCGCCGATTCAAATGTTCGTCGGCGATTCGCACGGCCTGAACACGCTGAAGTATCAGCCGGCGAAGATCGCCGCATTGGAAGGCGATTTCGACCCCGAACCCGGTACGCCGCTGATCCTGTGGGGCTGGCCGAACATGGAGGAGGCGCGCACCGACTACGCCTTCACCATTCCGCATCTCGGCGCGCTTATCCTGACGCATGACTGGAACGGTACGGTGCCGGGCCTGAAGCAGTTCCCGCGCGCGGACTGGCCGTATTCGCCGGTGGTGTTCTGGGCTTTCCGGATCATGGTCGGTATGGGCATCCTGATGACGCTGATGGGTCTGTGGGGTCTCGTGCTGCGAATCAGGGGCCGACTTTATAACTCACCGCTGATGCTCCGGGTGATGGTGGCGATGGCACCGACCGGCTTCATTGCCGTGCTCGCCGGTTGGACTACGACCGAGGTGGGGCGCCAGCCATTCACCGTATTCGGGCTGCTGCGCACCACGGACAGCGCGTCCCCGATCGGGGCGCCGGCCGTGGCGACATCGCTCGCCGCCTTCGCGGTGGTCTATTTTATCGTATTCGGCGCGGGCCTGGTGTTCCTGCTGAGGCTGATGCGCCATCCGCCATCAGTGGGCGAAAGCGGCCCCTCACCGACGGTTCCGGTGCGGACTGCCGGTCTCACGCCGGGCCCCGCCCTGAGCGATGTGCCGGGAGCAGCCGAATGAGCCCCGCTTTGTATCTGCCGGTGATCTGGGCGGGCCTAATCGCCGTCGCGGTGCTGGCCTATGTGGTGCTTGACGGCTTCGACCTCGGTGTCGGCATCCTGTTCTCCGTCGAGCATGACAGCGTGGACCGCGACGTCATGGTCAATTCCATAGCGCCGGTCTGGGACGGCAACGAGACCTGGCTTATTCTGGGCGGCGGCGGGCTGTTCGCGGTTTTTCCGCTGGCATATGCGACGATCATGCCGGCGTTCTACCCCACCATCATCGGCATGCTGCTCGCATTGGTATTTCGCGGCGTGGCGTTTGAGTTCCGCTTCCGCACCCGCACCCCAAGCGGCCGGTTCTGGTGGGACATGGCGTTCGCCATGGGCTCCACCGTGGCAGCATTCTGCCAAGGCCTGACGCTGGGCGGCCTGTTGCAGGGCGTGAAGGTCGTAGACCGGCAATACGCGGGCGGGTGGCTCGACTGGCTGACCCCGTTTTCGGTGCTGTGCGGCTTTGCCGTCGTCGTCGGATTCGCGCTGTTGGGGTCATGCTGGCTGATCTGGCGGACCGAGGGCGCCCTCCAGGCCCGCTGCCGCCGCCACGCGGCCGTGCTGGCGGTCTGTACACTCGCGCTCATCGTCGTGGTCAGCCTGTGGACGCCGTTCCTCGAGCCGCGCTTCATGCAGCGCTGGTTCGGTTGGCCCGGGATCCTGCTGACCAGCCCGGTGCCGATCCTGGTGGCACTGCTTGCCTGGGGGTTCTGGACCGGCCTGAGGCTGAAACACGACCTGACGCCGTTTCTCTGCGTGCAGGGCTGGTTCGTGCTGTGTTACGCCGGGCTTGGAATCAGTATCTGGCCGCTGATGGTGCCGCCTTCGATCAGCATCTGGGACGCGGCCGCGCCGCCGGCGAGCCAGGAGTTCCTGCTGTTCGGAGCAGTATTCCTGATCCCGATCATCCTGGGCTACACCGGCTATGCGTACTGGCTGTTCCGCGGCAAGGTGAAGCCGGGCGCGCATTACCACTGAGGCCCGGCCGTTGACGCCGGCGATGACCGGGGGGCTGCCGCCCATGGCACGCAAACTGCTCTGGTTCATAGGCCTGTATCTCGCGGGGGTTCTGGTGGTGGCAGCGATCGCCTACGGGCTGCGCGCCCTTCTGTTCGGTTGATGGTAGCCAACCACCGCGGAGGGCCCTGAATTCAGCGGCCAGCGTTGCCTGTTTGCCGTGATTATATTCCGTAATTTCAATCACCTGCAGGTGATAGCCGCGGCCGGGAACCCGGGCTTCGCACAGCGGCTTTCGCCCGAGCGTCGGCCACCTTCGGCCGCTCGCGCAGGGAGATTGACGAGATGCGTTTACGGACAGGCTTGCTTTCGGCAGGGCTCGTTGCCGCCCCATTCATCATTCCGTCGGTGGCCAATGCTCAGCCCGTGCAGGGCCTCTATATTGGTGCCGGAGCGGGCTACAATCTGCCTATGTCGCCCAAGACGACGGCCTACGGCGGCGGTTTCTCCTATGGCAGTTCGCCCGCCGGCGGCTCCCTGCGATTGAACCAGAATGGCGGCTTCGCCGGCGTGGCCAGCGTCGGCTATGGGTTCGGCAACGGCATTCGCATGGAGGTCGAGGGTGACTTCCTGCAGAACAACATCAATCACGTCACCGGAACCGCGTTCCCCACCACCTCCAACGGCAATGTCCGAAACTGGGGTGCCATGGTGAACGCCTATTACGACTTCAACGTCGGGCTGCCGTGGATGACGCCCTATGTGGGCGCCGGCGTCGGCTATCAGTGGACGCATCTACACAACGTGTCGGCGACGCAGGCGGGTGGTCCCTTCACTTTCAGTTCGGACGACACGCAGGGCAGCTTCGCCTACCAGGGCATCGTCGGTGCGGCGTTCCCGATCTCCCACATCCCCTACCTCGGCATGAGTACGCCGGGCCTGTCGCTGACCGCCGAATACCGCTTCATGGACGTGACGGGCGGCGAGAAATTCAACGCTGCCACGGTGGTCGGCAGCACCTACACGACCAGCAAGCTGAAGCTACACAATCAGTACTACAATACGTTCCTGATCGGCTTGCGCTACGACTTCGGCGCCGCGCCACCCCCGCCCCCTGTCGTGCCGGTCGCCGCGCCCGCGCCCGCGCCAGCGCGTTCCTATCTGGTGTTCTTCGACTGGGACAAGGCGACGCTGTCCGACCGCGCCCGGCAGATCATCAAGGAAGCGGCCGACAACTCAACGCGCGTCCAGTACACGCGCATCCAGGTGAACGGCTACACCGACACCTCTGGCTCGCCGAGATACAACATGGGCCTGTCGATCCGGCGCGCCCAGGCAGTGGCGGGTGAGCTGGTGCGGGACGGCGTGCCGAAGACGGCGATCAGCATTGAGGGCTTCGGCCAGACGCACCTTCTCGTGCCGACGGGCGATGGCGTCCGCGAGCCGCAGAACCGCCGCGTGGAGATTATCATCCAGTAGCCACACACAGGAATCGGGTCCGGTGCCGGGGATGAGCCCTCGGCACCGGACAATCCCGGTTAGCACTTTCGGGGCTTTGCCAAGACTTCCCGCACCAAGCTAGGCTGCAGTCTGAAAGGACGTGCCGCCCATGCCGATTGCGCCCGCTGCCTCCCGCGAAATCCGCTCTTCGGTCTGCCCGCATGACTGCCCCTCGACCTGCGCGCTGGAGATCGAGGTGCTGGATGGCAGCCGCATCGGCGCCGTCCGCGGCGCGAGGGCCAACAGCTACACCGACGGCGTGATCTGCAGCAAAGTCTCCCGCTACGCCGAGCGCATCCATCATCCTGGGCGACTGCTGCACCCGATGCTGCGCACCGGGCCGAAAGGTTCTGGCCAGTTTGCACGGATCGGTTGGGATGAAGCGCTGGACCGCGTGGCCGAGGCGTTTCGAACGGCCGCAGCCCGGCACGGCAGCGAAACCATCTGGCCGTACCTACTACGCCGGCACGATGGGCCTGGTGCAGCGCGACGGCATCAACCGGCTGCGCCATGCCATGCGCTATTCGGGGCAGAAGCAGACGATCTGCACCGCGGTCTGCGAGGCCGGGTGGGCGGCCGGCGTCGGCCGCATCTTCGGACCCGACCCGCGCGAAATGGCCAGGGCCGACCTGATCGTGGTGTGGGGCGGCAATCCAGTCTCCACGCAGGTCAACGTGATGACGCATATCGCGCGCGCGCGGAAGGAGCGCGGGGCAAAGCTGGTGGTGGTGGACCCCTATCGCACCGGCACCGCGGCGGTGGCCGACATGCACCTCGCCCCCCGACCCGGCACCGACGCCGCCCTGGCCTGCGCAGTGATGCACTGCGCGTTTCGCGACGGTTTCGCCGACCGCCCATACATGGCGAGCCACACCGACTTCCCCGCCGGGCTGGAGGCGCATCTGGCCGCCCGCGGTCCCACGTGGGCAAGCGGCATCACCGGCATTCCCGCCGACCAGATCGAGGCCTTCGCCCGGCTCTATAACGGCACGCAGCGCGCCTATATCCGCTGCGGCTACGGCTTCACGCGGCTGCGCAACGGCGCGGCCGCGATGCATGCGGTGACCTGCATGCCCAGCGTCACTGGCGCATGGCGCCACGAAGGCGGTGGTGCATTCTGGAACAACCGGGCGATCTACCACTGGAATAAGTCGCTGATCGAAGGCCACGACCTGCGCGACCCCAATGTGCGTGAACTGGACATGAGCCGCGTGGCGAGTGTGCTGACCGGCGAGCGGTCGGACATCGGCAAGGGGCCGCCGGTCACCGCCATGCTGATCCAGAACACCAACCCCGCGGTCGTGGCCCCCGACAGCAACCGGGTGCGTCGCGGCTTCCTGCGCGACGACCTGTTCGTCTGCGTGCATGAGCAGTTCATGACCGAGACGGCACAGGTGGCCGACATCGTGCTGCCTGCAACGATGTTCATGGAACACGACGACCTGTACCAAGCCGGCGGCCATCAGCACATCCAGATCGGCCCCAAGCTGATCGACCCACCCGGCGAGTGCCGCGAGAACCATGCCGTGATCCAGGGACTGGCCAAGCGCCTGGGCGCGGCACATCGCGGCTTCGAGATGACGGCGATGGAGATCGTGGACGAAACGTTGCGCATATCCGGCTGGCCGGATGCCCAGAGTCTGCGCGAGCAGCGCTGGGTCGATGCGCAACCGGGCTTCGCCGCGAGCCATTTCCTGGATGGTTTCCCGCAGCCCGATGGGCGCTTCCACTTCGCCCCGGACTGGGCCGCCATCGGCAACGACCACGCCAGGATGCCGACGCTGCCCGATCACATGGCATCGATCGACGAGGGCAACGCGGACCGACCGTTTCGCCTGGTTGCCGCTCCGGCGCGCCAGTTCCTCAACACCACCTTCACCGAAACACCCGGTAGCCGGAAGCGCGAGGGTCGGCCCACCGCGCTGGTGCATCCGGTCGATGCCCAGCGCCTCGGGCTGAGCGAAGGCGGCCTTGTGCGCCTCGGCAATGCCCGGGGCGAGGTCGTGGTGCATGTCCGCCTGTTCGACGGCATGCAGACCGGCGTCGTGGTGGTGGAAAGCATCTGGCCGAACGGTGATTTTCCTGGTGGCGTGGGGATCAACGCACTGACCAGCGAGGACCCTGCCCCGCCGCTGGGCGGGGCCGTGTTCCACGACACCGCCGTTTGGATGCGCGCCGAAGCCGCCGCCATGCCGATCGCCGCCGAATAGCGCGTAGCGCGACACTTCCTTCGGAGTTTTCAGCCATGACCTATCTGGTCGCCGCCGAACTGCCCGCCGCTTCGGCCGGAGAACGTTTCCGCGCCTTGCTAGGCCGCCCCGGCATCCTTCAAATGCCGGGTACGCAGAACGGCATGGCGGCGCTGCAGGCCAGGGCCGCCGGGTTCGAGGCCTGCTACCTCTCCGGGGCAGCAATGACGGCCTCGATGGGCCTGCCCGACCTTGGCGTCATCACGGTGGACGAGGTGTGCTTCTTCATCCGTCAGGTGGCGCGCGCATCCGGCCTGCCGGTGCTGGTGGACGGCGACACCGGCTATGGCGAGGCTCTGAACGTGATGCACATGGTCCGCTGCTTCGAGGACGCCGGCGCCGCCGCCGTGCATATCGAGGACCAGCTGCTGCCGAAGAAATGCGGCCACCTGAACGACAAGAAACTGGCCGACGCGCACGACATGGCGGCCAAGATCGCCGCCGCCGCCAAGGCGCGGCGCCATTTGATGGTGATCGCGCGCACCGATGCCGCCGCCAGCGAGGGCATGGACGGCGCTGTCGCCCGCGCCAAGCTGTTCCTGGAGGCCGGGGCGGACGCGATCTTCCCCGAGGCCCTGGTGACCGCCGAGATGTTCCGCGAATTCGCTCGCCGGATCGATGCGCCGTTGCTGGCGAACATGACCGAGTTCGGCCGCACGCCCTTCTTCACCGCCAGCGAGTTCGAGGAGATGGGCTACAAGATGGTGATCTGGCCGGTCAGCAGCCTGCGCGTCGCCGCGCGGGCGCAGGAGAAGCTATACGCCGCGATCCGCCGCGACGGCGGCACGCAGAACATGGTCGATCACATGCAGACCCGCAAAGAACTCTACGACACCATCAAGTATTTCGACTACGAAGCGCTGGATGCCTCGATCGTGCAGACCGTGATCCCGCAGGGCATGCCGCAGCGGGAGCCGGTGTAACGCCGGATCCCACCATGCGGCGGCCGATCTATATCGGCAGCGAGGTGTATCGCCGGTCGAGCTACGGCGCGAAGCACCCGCTGGCGATCCCGCGCGTCTCGACCTGCACCGACCTCTGTCGCGCGATGGGCTGGCTGGATCATGCACAGTATCGCGACTCGCCAATCGCCACCGACGCCGAACTGGCGCGGTTCCACGACCCCGCCTACATCGCGGCGATCCGCCACGCTGAAGCGACGCAGACCGTCAGCCCCGAGGCACGGGAGCGCTACCGAATCGGGGCCGACGGCAACCCGGTGTATAGCGAGATGTTCCGCCGACCGGCGACGTCGGCGGGCGGGGTGATGCTGGCGGCGCGGCTGACGGCGGCGGGCGGCATCGTGCACTGCCCGGGCGGGGGCACACATCATGGCCGTTCCGACCGCGCTTCTGGCTTCTGCTTCGTCAACGACCCGGTGCTGGGGCTGCTCACCTGGCTCGACCAGGGCCTGGACAACATCGTCTATCTGGACATCGACGCGCATCACGGCGACGGCGTGCAGGACGCGTTCCACGACGACCCGCGGGTGTTGACGATCAGCGTGCACGAGGCCGGGCGCTGGCCGTTCACGGGCCCGGCCGAAGATCGCGCCGGAGGGGCCGCCCGCAATTTCCCCGTCCCGTCCGGCTGCAACGATTCCGAGCTGGCCTGGCTGATGACGCAGGCGATCCTGCCGCTGATCCAGGCTCGCGCGCCGCAGGCGATCATGCTGCAGGCCGGCGCCGACGCGCTGGAGGAAGACCCGCTGGCCAGGATGGCGTTGTCCAACAACGCGCATTTCGCGGTGGCAGCCGCGCTGCCATCGCTGGCGCCGCGGCTGGTCGTGCTCGGCGGCGGCGGCTACAACCCCTTCACCGTCGGGCGCTGCTGGGCCGGCATCTGGGCGACTCTGAATGGATGGCCGATTCCGGACCGCCTGCCGGCGGCGGCGGAAGCGGTGTTGCGCGGCTTACGGTATGGCCGCGCCGCCGGGCGCAACCCGCCGGAGCACTGGTTCACCACGCTGCGCGACGCTCCGCGCACGGGGCCGGTGCGCGACGTGGTGCGCCACTTGGCCGATCTGGCCCTGTTGGAGAGATTAGACGCATGAACCGCCGCAATTTCCTGTTGTTCGCCGCCGCTGCCGCCCCAGCCATGCTGGCCGCCACCGGCCGCGCCCAAGAGGGCAAGCCCATCACCGGGCCGCAGAAGCCGCTGCCGACCGAGAAGCTTGTTATCATCACCAAGGACGGCAAGCGCCATGACTTCAAGGTGGAGATGGCGACAACGCCCGAGGAGCAGGAGATCGGACTGATGTTCCGCCCCACCGTCGCACCGGATGGCGGGATGCTGTTCGACTGGGGGAGCCCGCAGGAATCGGAGATGTGGATGAAGAACACAATCGCCCCGCTGGACATGGTTTTCATCAATGCCGACGGCACGATCCGCTCGATCATCGAGAACACCGTGCCGCAGAGCCTGGCGGTGCTGGACAGCCACGGACCGGTGCGGGCGACGCTGGAGCTGGCGGCCGGCACCACGGCGCGGCTGGGGATCACCGTGGGCGACCGTGTCGAGGCGCCAATCTTCAGCAAGGCGGGTTGATCCTTGCGCCGGAGCGGCAGGAACCATAGGTTCCGCCGCCTCGGCCCAGTTTTGGCGGGGCCGGATAGCGGACGGGGCGTGGCGCAGCCTGGTTAGCGCGCGTGTTTTGGGTACACGAGGCCCCCGGTTCGAATCCGGGCGCCCCGACCAGCCGGTGAGCTATTACCGTACGGGACTTCGACTGAGGGAGATCAGCCTGCCATGCGCGCGCGCATCTACCAGAAGCCACGCAACGCAATGCAGTCCGGCCAAGCCGGCACCGATCACTGGGTATTGGAATACGAGACCGACCACCGGGCCCAGCCCGACCCGCTGATGGGATGGATCGGCGGCGGCAGCACGCTTTCGCAACTTCGACTGACCTTCACCACACGCGAAGAAGCCGTCGCATACGCCGAGAAAAACGGGCTGAGTTACGACATCGAGCTGCCGCCCCCTGTGCACGACCGCAAGCCCAAGATCTATGCCGACAATTTCCGCTATGGCCGGCTGGAAAACTGGACCCATTGATCGCTTAAAACATTCCCGGATGGCGGTGGCGACCAGGATGCGCCCTTAGCTCAGTTGGATAGAGCAACAGCCTTCTAAGCTGTGGGTCGGTGGTTCGAAATCCACCAGGGCGCGCCAGCACTGCGCCGGCATGTAACGTTCCAGCCCATCGTGTGACGGCTTGCAACAGTTCCCTCAAGAACACGAGAGCGGGTGAACGATCAGCGGCGGTCCGACATATCTCCCTTTGGATGGTCGATTGCGCGCGGTCTGCGCGTCCTGGCGGAGATACGGCAATGGCGAGACGTTGGCTCGGGATAGTGATCCTGGCGGGGGCGCTCGGCCTTGCGGGTGGCTGGTACGCGCTTCGGCAGTCCGACGCCGCCCGCGCCGAGGAGCCAGCACCGCAGCCGACCGTGCCGGTGACCGCCACCTCGGCCAGGCAGCAGGACGTGCCGGTATTTCTGGATGGGCTCGGCACCGTCCAGGCCTACAACATCGTTCAGATCAAGGCACAGGTGAACGGCACCCTGATCGCGCTGCCGGCGCATGAGGGCGCGGAAGTCCACAAAGGCGACATTGTGGCGGAGATCGACCCGCGGCCCTATAAGGCCGCTCTCGACCAGACGATGGCACAGAAGGCCGAAGACGAGGCGCTGCTGCAATCGGCCCAACTCGACCTCAAGCGCTATCAGGACTTGGCAAAGCGGCAGTTCGCGCCAGTGCAGCAGGTCGACGATCAGCAGGCGACGGTAAACAAGGACGCCGCCGCCATCGCGCTGGACTCGGCAATGATCGAGACGGCCCAGATCAATCTGGGTTACTGCGTCATCCGGGCGCCGATCGACGGACGGGTGAGCCTGTATGATCTCGACGTCGGCAACATCGTGCAGACAGCCAACCCGGCGGCCATCATCTCGATCACGCAGGACAAGCCGATCAGCGTGGTGTTCACACTGCCTGAAGCTGACCTGCTGCGAGTGCAGGCGGCGCAGGCCAAGGGTTCTGTGCCGGTGCAAGTCTACAACACGGACGAGCAGAAGCCGATCGCGTCCGGGACCTTGCTGACCCCCAACAACACCATCGACACGTCCTCGGGCACCATCTCGCTGAAGGCCACCTTCGCCAACCAGGACGACCATCTGTGGCCCGGCGAATTCGTCAACGCGCGCGTTCAGGTGGCAACGCTTCAAAACGCGATCACGGTGCCGACCGTCGCCGTGCAACATGGACCGAACGGATTGTTCGTCTATGTCGTGAAGCCCGACAAGACCGTAGCGCAGACCGATGTGCAGGAAGGCTACCAGGACGACGGGCGTACGGTGATCACCAAGGGCCTGGCAGCCAACGAGACCGTCGTCGTCACCGGCCAGTCCAGGCTGTCGCCGGGCACGCGGGTGCAGGCCAAGGCCGCGAGCACGACACCACCCCCCTCATCGAGCGACAGCGCCCAACCGGGCTGAGCGTTCGGCCACCATTCGCAGGACGCCGTCATCGATGAGCATATCGACCCCCTTCATCCGCCGACCGATCGCGACGTCGCTGCTGACGGCTGCGATCTTTCTGGTGGGGCTGGTCGCCTACCCATTATTACCGGTCGCACCACTGCCGAACGTGCAGTTCCCGACATTGACCGTCACTGCACAGTATCCTGGCGCCAGCCCCGAGACCATGGCCTCGACCATTGCCACACCGCTCGAGACCGAGTTTGGCCAGATGCTGCCGGGCCTTTCGCAGATGACGTCGACCAGCGTGTTGGGCACGACAACGATCACCCTGCAGTTCGGCCTGGATACCTCGATCGCCAATGCCGAGACGCTGGTACTGGAGGCGATCAACGCGGCGCAGGGCTCGTTGCCCAAGGACATGCCCACGCCGCCCACGTTCCGCGCGATCAATCCGGCCGATAGCCCGATCATGATCCTGGCGATGCAGTCGGACCAGGCACCGATCACCGAAGTCGACAGCTACGCCGAGAACGTCGTCGAGCAGCAGATCTCCCAGCTTCCGGGCGTCGGCCAGGTTCTGGTCGCCGGCCAGCAGACCCCGGCGATCCGCGTACAGGTGGATCCCGCCCGCCTGGCCTCGATGGGCATGACTTTGGAAGATGTGCGCAATGTCCTGACCAACGTCACGGTCGATGACCCGAAGGGCAGCATCGACGGGCCGAACCAGTCCTACACGCTGTATGCGAACGATCAGCTTACCAAGGCGACCCCGTACAACAACATCATCATCGGCTACCGCAACGGCGCGCCTATCCGGATCAGCGACATCGGCCGCGCCGTGCCAGGCCCGCAGAACCGTGAAATCGCCGCGTGGACCGATGGCAAGCGATCGGTGCTGCTGCTGGTGTTCAAGCAGCCGAATGCCAACGTCATCGCGACCGCCGACGGCGTGCAGGCGAAGCTGCCGCAGCTGGAGGCCGACTTTCCGCCCGATATCCACCTGAGCGTGGTGTCCAACCGTACACTGACCATCCGCGCCTCGGTCAGCGATGTCGAGTTCACGCTGATGCTGTCCATCGCCCTGGTGGTGATGGTGATCTTCGTGTTCCTGCGCAATGTCTGGGCAACGATCATCCCCAGCGTCACCATCCCGGTTGCCCTGGCGGGCACGCTGGGTGCCATGTACGTGTGTGGCTTCAGCCTGGACAACCTGTCGCTGATGGGGCTGACGATCGCGGTGGGTTTCGTCGTCGACGACGCCATTGTGATGCTGGAGAACATCTTTCGCCACATCGAGGACGGAATGAGCCCGATCGACGCGGCGCTGAAGGGTGCCGGCGAGATCGGCTTCACCATCGTCTCCATCAGTTTTTCCCTGATCGCGGTGTTCATCCCGCTGCTGCTGATGGGCGGCATCGTGGGCCGGCTTTTTCGGGAATTTGCCATCTGCGTTTCCCTGACTATCGTGATTTCGGCCGCGGTATCACTGACGCTGACGCCGATGATGGCATCGCGTTTCCTGACAGCCGAGGCGCACAGCCACGGTCGCATCTATAAAATCGTCGAAGGTATGTTCGACGCCATGCTGCGCTTCTACGAGCGCACACTGGACATCGCCCTGCGCTTCCGATTCATCACGCTGATGGCCTTCGTCGCGACGGTGTCGCTGACCGTCGTGCTCTACATCATCATCCCCAAGGGCTTCTTCCCTACCCAGGACACCGGCATCATCATCGGCGTCACGGATGCCGCGCAGGACACATCGTTTGAGGCAATGGAAAAGCTGCAGCAGGAGGTGAACGCCATTGTGCTGCACGATCCCGCCGTAGCCTCCGTCGTCGCGTCCGTGGGCGCGGGAGTGGCCGGCCAGACCGCCAACAACGGCCGGATGTATATAACATTGAAGCCGTGGAACGATCGCGACGTGAACGTCATGCAGGTGATCGCCCGGCTTGACGAGAAAATGCAAGCGGTCGGCGGCATCCGGCTGTTCCTGCAGCCGGCGCAGGACGTACGCGTGGGCGCACGGCTCGGCCGCACGCTCTACCAGTATACGCTGCAGGATCCGAACCAGGACGAGCTCGACACATGGGCGCCGAAGATCCTGACGAAGATGCAGCATATTCCGCTGATCACCGACGTGACCTCGGACCAGGAGAACTCTGGCACGACCGAAACCCTCACCTATGACCGCGATCAAGCAGCGCGCTTCGGCATTCAGCCGGCGACGATCGACAACATCCTGTACGACGCATTCGGCCAGCGCGAGGTAGCGCAGTACTTCACTGGCAACAAGGCCTACTATGTGATCCTGGAGGCGCTGCCGAGCGAATACGGGAAGCTGTCCACGCTGAACAAGCTGTATGCCGAGTCGTCCACCGGGACGCCGGTGCCGCTATCTACTATCGTGCACCAGACGACGGTGCCAGTTCAGCCGCTGGCGATCAACCACCAGAGTCAGTTTCCGTCGGTGACGATCTCCTTCAATCTGAACGGCAATGCCTCGCTGGGCGATGCGGTGACGCAGGTGCAGAAGATTGAGGCGTCTATGGGCGTGCCAGACACCGTTCAGGGCAGCTTCCAGGGGACCGCCCAGGCATTCCAGTCCTCGCTGAGCACCGAGCCCTATCTCATCGCCGCCGCACTGGTTTCAGTCTACATCATCCTGGGCATCCTGTACCAGAGCTACATTCTGCCGCTGACCATCCTGTCGACGCTGCCTTCGGCGGGGGTCGGTGCGCTGCTGATGCTGCTGATCTTCGGCTACCAGCTGACCGTGATCGCCCTGATAGGCATCATTCTGCTGATCGGCATCGTCAAGAAGAACGGTATCATGATGGTGGACTTCGCCATCAGCGCCGAACGGCGCGACGGGCTGGCGCCGCAGGATGCGATCCGTCAGGCCTGCCTGCTACGGTTTCGGCCGATCCTTATGACCACGATGGCGGCAATGCTGAGCGGCCTTCCGCTGATGCTGGAGAGCGGTGCCGGATCGGAGCTACGCAAGCCGCTTGGGTTCGCGATGGTCGGCGGCCTGATCCTGAGCCAGATCCTGACGCTGTACACGACGCCAGTGATCTACCTCTATCTTGATCGGCTGCAAGCCTGGATGGCGCCGCGCCGCCGCAAGCGCATGCCGCGGCTGGCCGCGACGCTGGAAACAGCGGCGGGCGAAGGCGATTAGGCAAGGCCGCCGCTCTCGCGGTCGCGGAAGAGTGGCCGGCCGATGCAGTCAGTGGCGGACGTCGATCCAGTCGTCTGTAAAGGGGCGGTGCATGAACGTCGCCCAGACGAAGTTCATCGAATAGCGCACGCCGATGCGCACCAGCCCTTCTTCAAGCAGCCGCCTGCCGGACGACAGCGCGGGCAGCCGGAAGGTAAACTTCACCGCACCCACTGCCTGCAGCCGGCAGGCCAGATCGGTGTCCTCCCCGTAAAAGCTGAAATTCGGATTGTAGCCGCCGATCTGATCCATCGCCGCCCGGCGGACGACAAAATTGCCGCCCTGCAGCATCGACCCTTTCCGCAGCACGAAGCGGTTCAGCATGTAGAACCCGTAGCCCATGACATAGAATGCCCGCACCGCGACGCGCACGCCCTTGGAAACGTCGTAATAGATGTAAGGACCGCTGAGCCCAACGAGGCCCGGGTTCCGACGGAATTCCTGCAGGACGCGGGTCAGCCATCCCTCGGTCACGATCGTGTCGGCATCGACGTTAGCGATCAGTTCGCCTGTGGCGCGCAGGAAGCCTGCTCGCCGGGCCTGCACGAGGCCCTTTTCCGGCTCGTTCACTAGGATAACCTCGGGAAACGCAGCGGCGACCTCGGCTGTGCCATCGGTGCTTGCATTGTTGACGACAATCAGCTCTGCCGCGCAACCAGCCCTTTTGATCTCGGCAATGATTGCGTGGAGCGCTTTTGCCAGATGCTTCTCCTCGTTGTAGGCCGGCACGACGAAGCTGATCACCATGGGCTCACTCATCCGGCTGAACTCCTGTGGAGCACCGACCGGTAGAGCGTCTCCCACTCATCGGTGACAGTTTCGACACTATATTTCTCGGCGGAGCGACGCCCCGCGGCTCCGAGCTTCCGCCGGCGGTCGGGCGACAGAAGCAGGTCTTCCAGGGCACGCGAGAGGAGAGCTGGATCGTGCGGGTCTACCAGAACGCCGTTGGCGGGACCGACGAATTCCGGCAGGGCGCGGGTCTCGGCGGCGACGACGGGGATGCCTGAGGCCATGGCCTGCAGCAGCACCATACTTTGCGTCTCGCTCGTGCTCATGATCGCAAACGTTTCACTTACCCTGAACAGCCGCGCAAGTTCGTCCTGCGGCAAAGTGCCCAGGAACTTGACCTGATGGGCGATTCCCAATCTAGCGGCCAGCGTCCGGAGTACCGGTTCGTGCGAACCATGTCCAGCAATCGCCAGATCGGCATCGATCCCGCGGTCGCGCAGCATCGCGAGGGCGTGCAGCAGGACGTCGATATTTTTCTCCGGCCCCAGCCGCCCAGCATAGGTGACCGTGGGGCGGGACAGTCCGAAGCGCGCGCGCAACGCCGATTCCTCCCCGAGGCTGGCAGGCACGAACAGGGCGATATCGATCGGGTTGGAGACGACGCAGGTCGGCCGGTGCAGGCGGGCCGGACCCAATTCCTCGAACACCGAGCGGGACGGTGCCGTCACCGTGTCGCAGCGGTTGTAGAACCACGCGACGTAGGCGCTGGCGCGGGCGACGCTGATCGGGATGTGCGGCCCGAAGCCTGCGATCGTCGTGTGATTCGTGCCGATCGCCGGAATCTTCAGCAGGGCAGCATTCATAACTGCCTCCAACCCAATGCCGAAGAAGGAATGGGTGTGGATCACGTCCGGTTTGCCACGGCCGGTCAGCCGCGCCCATCCGATCGGTGAAAACAGGGCCGCGCGGGACTGCCTCGTCGAGCTGGGAAACGCCACCGACGCTCGGCGGCACACCCGGACGTTGGGACCCAGGTCGCGTTCCCGCACCGCAGACCCGATGCGGCGGTAGTCGCGCTTGCCGTAACGCGGCGCGTAGATGTCCACCTGATGCCCGCGCCTGCCAAGGGCCACGCTGATGGTGGCGATCGAGTTCCTGGATGCCGCCCAGTTCAGGAAAGAAGTAGTCGGTGAACATGGCGATCTTCATGGGCCCGCCTCGCTTGATCGCCCGGGACCGCTTGCCCGCAGCGCCAGGGCCCGGCGCAGCACCAGCAGGATCGCCGCGATGCCAACGATGCCCAGCAGCACCGCTGTCAGAACCGCATGATGTTCGAAGAACCCCAGATAGCCGCTGGCGAAATACCCCACGCTGAAAAGCACCGCAGTTTTCGGCAGCGTTGCGAGCAGGTTCACCAGGATGAACTTCGCCAGCGGCAGCCGCAGCATACCGCTGCCAACCAGCACGACGAGGCCCATCGACTGCGTCCATTTGCCGATGAACAGCATCTTGGTGGCGTGTTCCTTGAGATGCCGCTGCAGGTCGGGCGTGACGGTGGAGCGCACGCCGAAGCGCCGCAGCAGCCCGGTCAGCGGGGTACGCCCGGTGCGCCCGAGCCAGTAGTAAAGCAGGTCGCCGATGATATCGCCGCAGACCAGCAGGCCCATCGCCCATGGCCAATCGAAATAGCCCTGCGCTGACAGGAAGCCCGCCGCGATCGAAACCAGCGGCCCCTCGATGATCGCCAGCGGCAGGATCAGCGCGCTGCCATTCGCAATCAGGAAAGCATCAAGCGTCACAGCCGTTGGTACTGGATGGTGGAACCGTCTGCCACTGTGAACGACAAGCCGGCCCAGGTGCTGGTCCTGTCATAGAAAACATCGACGTTGAACGAGCCGCTGAGATTGTAATGCGAAGCAGCAACCGTGGCACCGTCCGCCAGCGGCACGGGCTGGCTACCCAGATCAGTCACTTTGGGACGCAGCAGAACACCATCCTCGAAGCTGATCATCGGGCCGTCCAGCATCTGCTTGTTCCAATAGCTGGTGCCGATCGCGCCATCGGGTGCGACGTAGCGGGCGGTGCGGCTGCCCTGCACCACCAAGCCCTCAGCGGTGCGGTGGGCGTTAACCCACTCGGTGCGGCCGTTCTTGTCCGTTTGGCCGGTTACCGCCGAAAGCCGGCCTTCCTGCCAAGTCTCTACTACGTGGTGGGTGTAATGCACGATGGGGATTGACAGGAGCGTGACGCGCGCCTCGACCGCGATGGTGACGGTGAGCGTGTTGCCGCTCTGCTCGAACGCCAAAGTGTGTTGGCCGATCGCGGCGCCGCGCCGCATCAACCGGAACGCGAGGCTGTCGCCGGCGGGGATGGGCAGCGCGGCCTGGGCCGGACAGACCCCAGCGATAGCCGCGCCAGCCACGAGCACGGCACGTCTGCCGATCACCGCTGCTTCCGGACCATGAATCGGTCGCCTCTGCCAAAGGATCCGTGCGCACTAACCCAGACTGCGGCAGCCTTCAACCGCATCGATGCCCAATTATGTCCCTGGCCTGTCACCCGGAGTGGCACAGGATCGCAGAAATCGGGCAAGTGCCCCGCGCGCGGCCTTCTCCAGCTGAGCACGGCACTGTAACTGTTCTGTCACACATTGTCTTTTTCCCGGCGTGCGCCGACCCCGGGACGAAACGCGACGCGTCCCGGCGATCCGCGACCACGAGGAACGCCGGCCGCAGCCCTGCGTTCCAACCCGCTGAGACAAAAACAGGCGGCCGCAACCGTGCGGTGAAGCGGGCGTTAGCCGGGACAGTCAAGCTGTCGCGACCGCGGCAACCGCGCCAGCGTCTTGCCTGTTGGTGTTGAGACGGCAGGAGAAGAAAGCAATGTCACACGCACCGCCAATGCCGAACGACGAACGCCGGAACGGTCACGCGACGGTGGCGCGGGAGGTGAACCGCCCACCACGCCCTCAAGAACAGGGCGCCAGCGAAGAAATGGAGCCGAAAGGTTACCCGACCGCTGACCGCTATCGGGCAGAGACCGTGCACTCGTCCGAAACGCACGACCCCGGCAAGACAGAGCCAGAGGGCGATGAAGAATGATTTAGTTCGAACCTGTCGAGCCGGTTCGGCGTTGAAAGGATGGACCAGGGCGGGCGCCGGAAATGGCAAACGCCGGCGGTCCTTGGAAGAAGGAGGATTTCACCATGGCTTCCTTGAACGATGTCAGTGATCCGAACGGCCGTCTGATATCCGCCGATCAGGTGAGCGGCACCGCCGTATATGATCCGCGAGGCGAAAAGCTAGGCAGCGTCGAGGACGTGATGATCGACAAGGCCTCGGGCCGAATCGCCTACGCGGTTCTCAGCTTCGGCGGCTTTCTGGGGATAGGCGATAAGCATCATCCGCTGCCCTGGGGCACGCTGAAATACGATCAGACGCTCGGAGGCTATGTCGTTGATTTGGACCGACGCGTGCTGGAGGGTGGCCCGGCCTATGCGACAGCCGAACCCGTCGCATGGAACGATCGCGCCTGGGGCGCGCGGCTACATGATTATTATAAGGCGCGGCCATATTGGGACATGCCAGTGTGACTTGACGGGCGCAAAACGATGGGATCCGGGGCGCAAGCCCCGGTTATCGCGTGCACGCGACGGACGCGGCGCTTTCGACGGCAACTTCCGAGGTCTGCAACACGGAGCCTTCATTTCGGAACCTTCCCCCCGCCAGGCGCTTCTGAACGCGATGCACTGCAGCGAAGATCGGACCGATCAGGCGGTATTGGCACCCTCGCCGCATTCCCGCCGGACTGCGGGCATTCGTAATCGCGGAAGCGGCGCCGCGAGGGCCGCAGGTATACCGCCATGACGCTACTCGACCATGGGGCACCGCTGCCGGATAACAGCGATGCTTGCACCAGTGCCCGGCCTTGGAAGGATGCCAACGTGCTGAAGACCCAGGATGAACCGGCTGTCATTTCCACGAGCCCGACGGTGGAGGCCTTCACCGCCGCGCCGCGCATCGCGATCGAGGCGATCACCCCCTCGGTCGATGGCGGTCGCTTCGCCGTCAAGCGCCGCGTCGGCGAGTGGGTGGACGTCGAGGTCGACCTTATCTCGGACGGCCACGAGAGCCTCGCCGGCCTCCTGCTATGGCGGCCTGAAGACGCGCTCGAATGGCAGGGCGCGCCGCTGCGCCTGATCAACAACGACCGCTGGACGGCGCGTTTCCGGCCGACACGCGTCGGGCGCTACGTCTTTACCATCGAGGCATGGCGTGACGAGTTCGGCACCTTCCAGGCCGATTTACGCAAGAAACAGGCTGCGGGGCGCGACCTGACGCAGGAGAAGGCGGAAGGCCGGGCCATGATCGCCAGGCTGGCGCCGCAGCGGCTGGCGGCCTTCGACATCGATCCGTTGACGATTTTGCTGAGCGAGGACACCGCCGACGATGTTGCACGGGTCGGTCACCGCCCCTTCCTGGTGCATTACGAGCCGGTGATCCCGCTCGATGCCGAACGGGACCAAGCCACCTTCGCGAGCTGGTACGAGATGTTCCCGCGGTCGCAGAGCGGCGACGTGCACCGCCACGGCACATTCGACGACGTTATCGCCCGGCTGCCAGCGATCCGCGCCATGGGGTTCGACGTGCTGTATTTCCCGCCGATCCATCCGATCGGCCGGACCAATCGAAAGGGCCGCAATAATGCCCTGACGGCGGCCGATGGCGATCCGGGCAGCCCCTACGCCATCGGCGGCGCCGAGGGCGGGCATGATGCAATCCATCCGGAGCTCGGCACGCTGGAGGATTTTCGCCGCCTTATCTCCGCCGCCGACGCCTTCGGCATAGAAATTGCGCTGGATTTCGCGATCCAGTGCTCGCCCGACCATCCCTGGCTTCGCGAGCATCGCGACTGGTTCGCTTGGCGGTCCGACGGGTCGATCAAATACGCCGAGAACCCCCCGAAAACCTATGAGGACATCGTCAACGTCGACTTCTACGCCCCCGGCGCGGTGCCCAGTTTGTGGCTGGCGCTGCGCGACGTAGTGCAGTTCTGGATCGACCAGGGGGTGCGCATTTTCCGAGTGGACAATCCGCACACAAAGCCGCTTCCGTTCTGGGAATGGATGATTGGCGACATCCGGGCGCGCCGCCCTGATGCGATCTTCCTGGCGGAGGCATTCACCCGGCCGAAGACGATGTATCGCCTCGCCAAGGTCGGGTTTTCGCAGTCATACACGTATTTCACATGGCGCGATTCCGCATCGGAGATGCGCGACTACATAATCGAGCTGACCAGCACGGCACCGCGCGACTTCTTCCGACCGCACTTCTTTGTCAACACTCCCGATATCAACCCGGTGTTCCTGCAGCAATCGGGGCGCCCCGGCTTCCTGATCCGCGCGGCACTTGCGGCGACGCTGTCCGGGTTGTGGGGCGTCTACAATGGTTTCGAGCTGTGCGAGGCCACCCCCCTTCCCGGACGTGAGGAGTATCTCAATTCCGAGAAATACGAGATCCGCGCCTGGGACTGGCAGCGGCCGGGCAATATCGTCGATGTCGTCACCCGATTGAACGCGATCCGCCGCGCCAACCCGGCCCTGCAGTCGCACCTCAATGTGCAGTTCCTGCCGAGCACCGACCCCGATGTGCTGGTCTTCGCAAAGTCGGTGCCTGGCAACACCGTGGTCGTCGCGGTCAGCTTCGATCCTCACAACCCGAGGGAGACCGACATCGCCGTGCCGGCATCGCTATGGGGCCGCTTGGGCGATATGACGCTGACCGGCACCGACCTGGTGGCAGGTCATGATTTCCCATGGCGCACCGGTCAGACGCATATCGGGCTCAATCCCGCGCTGCCGTTTCTGATCTGGCGTCTGCGTCCCGATGGGGGCGCCTGAGATGGCCCGCAAACCCTGCAGCGGCGTGTTGAGGGATCCGCTGTGGTACAAGGACGCCACGATCTACCAGTTGCACGTAAAGTCGTTCTGTGACTCGAACGGAGACGGCATCGGCGATTTTCGCGGCGTACTGCAAAAGATCGACTACATCGCCGATCTTGGCGTAGATGCGATCTGGTTGCTGCCCTTCTACCCGTCGCCCCGCCGCGACGATGGTTACGACATCGCCGATTATCGCAGCGTACATCCGGATTATGGCACGATGGCGGACTTGCGCGCGCTGATCGACGCAGCCCATGCGCGCGGCATCAAAATCATTACCGAGTTGGTCATCAACCACACATCCGACCAGCACCCGTGGTTCCAGCGGGCGCGGAAGGCCAAGCCCGGCAGCGCCGCCCGCAATGTTTACGTCTGGTCCGACACCGACCAAGCCTATGCCGGAACGCGGGTCATCTTTCTCGACACGGAAAAATCCAACTGGACATGGGACCCTGTGGCTGGTGCCTATTTCTGGCACCGCTTCTATTCGCACCAGCCGGACCTGAATTTCGACAATCCGCGCGTGATGCGCGAGGTGCTGTCGATCATGCGTTTCTGGCTCGACCTCGGCGTCGATGGGCTGCGGCTGGATGCGGTGCCTTACCTGGTTGAGCGCGAGGGCACCAACAACGAGAACCTGCCGGAAACGCACGGCATCCTCAAGCAAATCCGGGCGGCGCTGGACGAGCACGGGCCCGGCCGGATGTTGCTGGCCGAGGCGAACCAGTGGCCGGAAGACGCCCAGCAGTATTTCGGCGAGGGCGACGAGTGTCACATGTCGTTCCACTTCCCGCTGATGCCACGGATGTACATGGCAATCGCCCAGGAGGACCGCTTTCCGATAACCGACATCATGCGCCAGACCCCGGACATTCCGGCCAACTGCCAATGGGTCGTGTTTCTGCGCAACCACGACGAGCTGACGCTTGAAATGGTCACCGACCGTGAGCGCGACTATCTTTGGAGCACCTATGCTGCCGACAGGCTGGCACGGCTCAATCTCGGCATCCGCCGCCGGCTGGCGCCACTGCTGGAACATGATCGGCGGCGCATGGAGTTGATGAACGGGCTTCTATTGTCGATGCCTGGCACGCCGGTGATCTATTATGGCGACGAGATCGGCATGGGCGACAACATCCACCTGGGTGACCGTGACGGCGTGCGCACACCGATGCAGTGGTCGCCCGACCGCAATGGCGGCTTCTCCCGCGCCAGCCCGGAAAGCTTGGTGCTGCCGCCGATCCGCAACCCGATCTATGGCTACGAGGCGGTGAACGTCGAATCGCAGCAGGCGGATCAGCACTCATTGCTAAACTGGACGCGCCGGATGCTGGCCGTGCGCCGCCGCAATCCCGCCTTCGGCCGCGGCCGGCAGCGGTTCCTGTACCCAACCAACCGCAAGGTGCTGGCCTTCCTGCGTGAGCATGAGGACCAGACCATCCTGTGCGTCAGCAATCTCGCGCGCACAGCGCAGGCGGTGGAGCTCGATCTGTCCGCGCTGGCTGGCCGCATGCCGGTCGATCTCATCGGCGGCTCAGTGTTTCCGCCGACCGGCCAGCTCCCGTATCTGCTGACGCTCCCACCCTACGCGTTCTATTGGTTCATTTTGGCAACGGAGAGTGAATTGCCCGCATGGCATCAACCATCCCCCGAGCCGCTTCCGGAATACTCCACCATCGTGCTGCGCAAGGGCCTGGGGGAGGTACTGCAAGAGGCCAACCGGCGCCTACTGGAGAAGGAAATCCTGCCGCCTTATCTGGCGCTGCGGCGCTGGTTCGCTGCCAAGGACCGCAAGCTGCTCGGCATCCGCATCGCCCGCGCCGAGGCGATCACCGCCCGCCAGGCCGAGTTCCTGCTGGCGGAGCTGGAGGTCGAGACCGATGGCGGAACGGACATCTACCAGGTGCCACTGGGCATCGTGTGGGAGGAGGACGCGATCGGCCCGCTACCGCAACAGCTCGCGCTGGCGCGTATCCGTCGTGGTCGGCGGATCGGCTATCTGACCGATGCCTTCGCCGCCGACGCGATGCCGCATGCCGTGCTGCGCGGCATGCGCGCCGAGGCGCGGCTGAGACTGAGCGAGGGCGAATTGCGGTTCGTGCCTACATCACAGCTGAAGAATCTGGAAATCACCGCCGATGCGGAGATCCAGCGTCTGTCCGCCGAGCAATCCAACAGCTCGCTGTTCATAGGTGACTCGGCGATGCTCAAAATCCTGCGGCGTGTGACCGCCGGCATCCACCCGGAGGCCGAGATGTCCCGTCACCTCACAGAGGCTGGCTACGCCAACACCCCACCGCTGCTGGGCGAGGTTGTGCGCTTCGACGATGACGGCACGCCCCACACCATGATGATACTGCAGGGTTTCGTTCGAAACCAGGGCGACGCATGGAACTGGACGCTCGATTATCTCGCCCGTGTGGCGGAAGATCTGACGGTCATCGACGCCACGCCCGAACAGACCGACGACTCGCTGGCCGCTTATATCGCTTTCGCCGGCACCATTGGTACGCGGCTCGCAGAACTGCATGCGGTGCTGAGCCGAGACAGCGACGACCCCGCCTTCGCTCCCGCCGTCATCGCCGCCGATGACGCGGCGACGTGGGCCCACGACATACGAGGCCAAGTGGAGAGCGCACTGGCTGCTATAGAGCGGGTCGAACGCTGGTCAGACCACGAAGCGGAACGCGATGCGGACGGTCTTCGCCAGGGCAAGGCCGCGCTGCTTCACGAGATAGACCGCCTTGCGGACGCCGCCCAGGGCGCCCTGATGACGCGGATCCATGGCGATTTCCATCTGGGGCAGGTCCTGGTAGTGCAGGGCGACGCCTACTTGATCGACTTTGAAGGCGAACCGGCGCGGCCGCTGGCCGAGCGTCGCGCCAAGGGCAGCCCGCTGCGCGACGTGGCCGGCATCGTGCGGTCTTTTGACTACGCCGCCGCCGCGGCCGCAGCAGGGCGGGCCGTTTCCAGCCCACGCGCCGCCGAACGGCGGCTGGCGCTGCTGGCGCGGTTCCGCACTGTCGCAACTGAGGCGTTCCTAAACGCCTATCGCGCGGCCCATGCCGCGGCGCCGCGCCGCTGGAGTTCCGAAGCCGCCGAGCAAGACCTTCTGGATCTGTTTCTGGTGCAGAAGGCCGCCTATGAGATTGGCTATGAGGCGGCAAATCGGGCAGCTTGGCTGCCGATCCCACTACGTGGGCTCGCTGCGCTGGCACAACGCCTGACTGCGAAGGAGCCGGCCGATGCTTGAAAGTGTCCTCAACCGGGAGGCGTTGGCATTGCTGGAGGCGGGTCGCTGCGGCGATCCTTTTGCACTATTGGGCCCCCACGATGGCAGCCTGCTGGTGCTGGCCCCCGGAGCCGGCGGCGTGGAAGCCGTATCGCGCACCGACGGTCGGCCGCTCGCCACGCTGGAGCCGCTCGGCCAGGGCGGGCTGTTCAGCGCGCCGTTTCCGTGGGGCACCGACTATCGTCTGCGGATCAGCTGGGGCGGCGTGATCCAGGAAACTGAGGATCCGTATTGCTTCGGTCTGTTGCTTGGCGAACTCGACCTGCACCTGATCAACGAGGGTAGGCATCGCGAGCTGTCACGCTGCCTGGGCGCGCATGTGATGCAGGTGGATGAAGTTGACGGCGTGCGTTTCGCCGTCTGGGCGCCGAACGCCGCGCGCGTCTCGGTGGTGGGCGATTTCAATGCCTGGGACGGGCGGCGCCATCCAATGCGCTGTCGCCTGCCGTCGGGCGTGTGGGAGTTGTTCATTCCCCGGCTGCAGCCCGGCGAACGCTATAAATACGAAGTGCTCGACCGCAACTGGCAGCTGCTGCCGCTGAAGGCCGATCCGGTCGCGCAGCAGGCGGAGATGCCGCCGGCCACGGCTTCGGTCATCCCAGAGCCGGCCGCGCCTCGATGGAGCGATGAGGCATGGATGTCGCAGCGAGCCGCGCGCCAGACCGTCGCCGCGCCAATCAGCGTCTATGAAGTTCACGTGCCATCATGGATGCACGCCGATGGTCACCCCCTCGACTGGAACGATCTGGCGGAGAAGCTGATCCCTTACGCCACCGGCATGGGCTTCACCCATATCGAGATGCTGCCGATCATGGCGCATCCCTTCGGCGGGTCCTGGGGCTACCAGCCGCTCGGCCAGTTCGCGCCGCTGGCGACACTGGGATCCCCAGCGGCCCTCGCCCGTTTCATCGACCGGTGCCACGGCGCCGGGTTGGGGGTTATCCTGGACTGGGTTCCGGCGCACTTCCCCACCGACACCCATGGGCTGGCGCAGTTCGACGGCACCGCACTTTATGAGCACGCCGATCCGCGCGAAGGCTTTCATCGTGATTGGAACACGCTGATCTACAATCTCGGCCGCAACGAAGTGCGCGGATTCCTGATAGCCAGCGCACTGTTCTGGTTGGAGCAGTTCCACATCGACGCGTTGCGCGTGGACGCAGTAGCCTCCATGCTGTATCGCGATTACAGTCGAAACGCAGGCGAATGGGTCCCGAACATCCATGGCGGACGCGAAAACCTGGAGGCCGTCGCCTTCCTGCAGGAGCTTAGCGGCATCGTGGCGCAACGTTGCCCAGGCACCATGCTGATTGCCGAGGAAAGCACCGCCTGGCCCGGCGTGACCGCGTCGCCCGAGCACGGCGGCCTTGGCTTCACGTTCAAATGGAACATGGGCTGGATGCACGATACGCTGCATTACATGATGCAGGACCCAGTGTACCGGCGCTATGACCATGATGGCATGACATTCGGCCTGATCTACGCGTTTTCAGAGAAATTCGTGCTGCCGCTCTCGCATGACGAGGTGGTGCACGGCAAAGGCTCGCTGTTCGGCCGGATGCCCGGCGACGCCTGGCAGAAGTTCGCCAATCTGCGTGCCTATTTCGGTTTCATGTGGGGGCATCCGGGGAAGAAGCTGCTGTTCATGGGCGGCGAGTTTGGCCAGGAACACGAGTGGAACCACGACCAGTCGTTGGATTGGCATCTGCTGGATGAACCGCGCCATAGCGGGGTTCAGCACCTAGTTCGCGACCTCAATCGGTTCTACGCGACCGAGCCCGCGCTGCACGCCGTGGATGACCGGCCAGACGGCTTCCAGTGGATCATTGGTGATGATCGCGCGCAAAGCGTCTTTGCTTTTATGCGGTTGGCCGAGGGTGCCCCGCCAGTGTTGGTGGTGAGCAATTTCACCCCGGTCCCGCGCCAGCCCTATCGCATCGGTGTGCCGAACGGCGGGATGTGGCGGGAATGCATCAACTCCGACGCTGCGGACTATTGCGGCTCGGGCATGGGCAATGACGGCGCCGTCCAGGCTGAGTCGATTCCATCGCACGGAATGGATTTTTCGCTTCTGCTCACACTGCCGCCGCTGTCCACGATCATGTTGCGCCCAGCCGGATGAAGCTGCAGCGCCGGCCGGAGCAACTGCAGGCTGGACGCCCCTACCCGCTCGGTGCCACCGCCGATATCAGCGGTGTCAACTTCGCCGTTTTCTCGGCCCATGCTGAGCGAATCGAGTTGTGTTTGTTCGACCCGTCGGGGCGGCGCGAGATATCGCGGCTCGATCTGCCCGACTGTACCGACGAGGTATTCCACGGCTACCTGCCGAATGCTCGGCCGGGGCAGCTTTACGGGTACCGCGCGCATGGTCCCTACCAACCCGAGCACGGCCACCGTTTCAACCCGAACAAGCTGCTGATCGACCCCTACGCGACCGCGCTCGCCGGCGCGCTGCGCTGGTCGGATGTGCTTTACGGCTACCGCAGCGGCGGCGCGCGGGAGGATCTGAGCTTTGACCGGCGCGATTCCGCCTCGGCCGTGCCGAAGGCGGTCGTGGCGGCGATCGAGCGGGTTCGCGACCGCAGCCAGCGGCCCTGCACGCCGTGGCGTGACACCGTGATCTACGAGGCGCATGTGCGCGGCCTGACCATCCAGCGCGAAGACATTCCCGTGCGCGAGCGCGGCACCTTCGCAGCCCTGGCAGACCCGCGGATGATCGAGCACCTGCTGCGGCTGGGCGTGACCGCGATAGAATTGCTGCCCGTCCATGCCTTCATGCAGGACCGCTTCCTGCTCGAGAAGGGTTTGCGGAATTACTGGGGCTACAACACCCTGTCGTTCTTCGCACCGGAGCAGCGCTATCTGTCCAGTGGGGGGCTTGACGACATCCGGCTGGCCGTCGGGCGGCTGCACGCGGCGGGGATCGAGGTAATCCTGGACGTTGTCTACAACCACACCTGCGAAGGCAGCGAACTGGGGCCGACGCTGTCATGGCGCGGCCTGGACAATGCCAGCTACTACCGGCTGATCGCCGGCGGGGAGCGCCACACCATCAACGATACCGGCTGCGGCAACACGCTGAACCTGGCGCATCCGCGCGTCCTGCAAATGGTGCTGGACAGCCTGCGCCACTGGGCGACGTCCTACGGCGTGGACGGCTTCCGCTTCGACTTGGGCACCACGCTAGGCCGTGAACCATCCGGCTTCGATCCGAATTCCGGCTTCTTCGATGCGATCCTGCAGGATCCGGTGCTATCCCAGCTGAAGCTGATCTCCGAGCCATGGGACCTTGGGCCGGGCGGCTACCAGCTTGGCAACCACCCGCCCAGCTTCGCGGAGTGGAACGACCGCTTCCGCGATTCGATCCGCCGCTTCGCGCGCGGCGATGCCGGCCAGCGGCCCGAGGTAGCGGCGCGCCTGACCGGTTCGGGCGATCTTTTCGAGCGTCGTCGCCGCAAGCCACACGCCTCGATCAACTTCATCACCAGCCATGACGGGTTTCCGCTGCGCGACGTGGTCAGCTACGCCGAACGACACAACGAGGCCAACGGCGAGGACAACCGTGACGGGCACGGTGAGAACTTTTCGAGCAACTGGGGGATGGAGGGTCCGACCGACGATCCGGCGGTCAGCGCGATTCGGCAGCGCCTTATGCGCTTCATGCTGACCGTGCTGTTCGCCTCCCAGGGCACGCCAATGCTGCTGGCGGGCGACGAGATGGGACGCACGCAGCGCGGCAACAACAACGCGTATTGCCAGGACAACGAGGTTTCCTGGATCGACTGGACGCTGGCGGCCACGGCTGAGAACCAGACGCTGCAACGCTTCACTGCGCGTCTGATCGCGACCCGGCTTGCGTGGCCAGTCCTGCGCTGCGACGTTTTTCTGCACGGGTTGACGGAACCATTTCCCGGGGTACGCGATATCGAATGGTTCGACGAGCAGGCCCGTGAACTGACCGAAGCAGCCTGGCACGACAGCGCCGCCCGCCTTCTGGCGGTACGCCGTGCGTGCCCGGGCGACGATAGCACGTGCATTTCCCTGTTGCTGATGAACGCGATGCACGAGGATCGGGAGTTCACATTGCCGCAACCGGCCTTCCCCTGGCGCTTGTTGATCGATAGCGCCGTCCCCGACGCCCCGGAACGTGGCATCGACTCGGAAAAGTTGGTGGTGGGCAGCCGTTCGGCGCTGATCCTGGCGGCGATCCAGTGATGGGTTCGGTGCGGTTTGGTGCGACGCTGCTGGCGAATGGCGGGACACGTTTCCGCCTTTGGGCACCGGACCACACGCAGGTCACGCTGGACATTGAGGGGCGTACGCCGATTGCAATGACGGCAGACGGCGATGGGTGGCACGTGACGGATGCCGATTGCGGTGCCGGAACACGCTATCGCTACCGCATCCGGCCCGATCTAGCGGTGCCCGACCCGGCGTCGCGCGCCCAGGCAGGGGATGTGCATGACGCCAGCGTCGTCGTCGATCCGCATTTCTATGCTTGGCGGCACGCCGACTGGCGCGGACGGCCGTGGCACGAGGCGGTGATCTACGAACTGCATGTCGGGCTGTGTGGGGGCTTCGCCGGCGCGGCGGCGCGCCTGCCGGCGCTTGCCGAACTCGGCGTCACCGTCATCGAACTGATGCCGGTCGCCGATTTTCCCGGCGCGCGCAACTGGGGCTATGACGGAGTTCTGCCCTATGCGCCGGATGCCGCCTATGGCTCGCCCGAGGACCTGAAGGCGCTGGTCGACACTGCGCACGGCCTCGGGCTGATGGTGATGCTGGATGTTGTCTACAACCATTTCGGTCCTGACGGAAACTATCTTGGTGCCTATGCCTCCGCCTTCTGGCGGCAGGATCAGACGACGCCTTGGGGTGATGCGATCGACTTTCGTCAGCCCGAGGTGCGGCGGTTCTTCATCGAGAATGCCCTCTACTGGCTAACCGAGTATCGCTGCGACGGGCTGCGCTTCGATGCCGTCCACGCGATCCGCGATCCCGATTTTCTGCTGGCGATGGCCGCCGAAATCCGCGCCGCGGTCGGCATCGGCCGCCACGTGCATCTGGTAATGGAGAACGAAGATAATGCAGCAAGCCTGCTGCGCAGCGGACCTGATACGCCGGGCTACGATGCGCAATGGGCCGATGAGTTCCACCACTGCCTGCATGTGCTGCTGACCGGCGAGCATGAAGGCTACTATGAGGACTACGTGCAGGCGCCGGCCGCGATGCTGGCGCGGTGCCTAGCCGAGGGTTTCGGCTTCCAGGGGCAACTATCGTCTCACGCCGGGAAGCCGCGCGGCGAACCAAGCGGCTACCTGCCGCCGACCTGTTTCGTGATCTGCTTGCAGAACCACGACCAGATCGGCAACCGGGCGTTGGGCGAGCGGTTGACCACGCTCGCGCATCCCGACGCGCTGCGCGCCGCAACGGCACTGCTTCTGCTGACGCCGCAGATCCCGCTGCTGTTCATGGGCCAGGAATGGGGTGCGGAAACGCCGTTCCTGTTCTTCACCGACCACCACGGTGAACTGGCCGAGGCAGTTCGTCAGGGACGGCGGCGCGAATTCGCGAAATTCGCCGCGTTTGCCGATCCGGAACGGCGCAAGACGATACCGGACCCCAACGCGTCGGCAACCTTCGATGCCAGCCGCCCCGACCCGAAGGAGGCACAGACGAAGGGTCATGGTGAATGGCTCGCCTTGCACCGCCGGCTGCTGGCGATCCGCGCGCGTGAGATCGTGCCGCATATACCGGGCGCACGTGCCGCCTCGGCGCAGGCTTTGGGGCAGAAGGGCGTGCGTGCGGCATGGCGCCTGGGCAACGGCACCATGCTGACGATCGCCGCAAATTTCGGGGTGGTGGAGCTGGCCTGCCCGTTGCCGGGTGCAGTGCTGTTCGCCACACCGGACGCTGAACCGGGCCGGCTGCCGCCGCGTAGCTGCATCGCCACGCTGGAAGCGCCGCGATGAGCGACGGCTTGCGCGAAGCCGCCGAGGCTGCCGGCGTGGCGCCGCGCTGGCGTGATGTCCATGGCGCATTTCACGATGTCGCGCCGGCGACGCTTCGGGCGGTCCTCGACGCGCTGGGACCGGCGATCGACAGCCCGATGCCGCTGGTGACGGCCGATATCGGCGCCCCGATCGTGCTGACGGGACAGCCGGGGCGGTTCCGCATTACGCTGGAAAAAGGCGCTGCGTGGGAAGGACATGCGGAGGACGCCGGCAGTGGCCGCATCCGTCTACCGCCCATCGACCACGACGGTTACCACCGACTGGAAATCGGGGAGCGGGTGACCACGCTCGCGATAGCGCCCGCGCGCTGCTGGACGATTGCCGAGGCGACGCAGGGGCGCCGGGTCTGGGGTCTGGCGGTACAGCTTTATGCGCTGCGCCGCCGTGGCGATGGCGGCCTGGGCGATCTGGCCGCCTTGCGCGACCTGGCGCAGGAGGCCGGCAAACAGGGTGCCGCAGCAATCGCGATCAGCCCGATCCACGCGCTGTTCACCGCCAATCCGGCGCACTTCAGTCCCTACTCCCCGTCGAGCCGCATCCGGCTGAACGTGCTGCACGCCGAGACACCGCCGCTCGGGGGGCCGGACGGCGATGCGGCGCTGGTCGACTGGACCACGGCGGCGGCGGCGCGCATTGCCGCGTTGCGCACGGCGTTCGATCCAAGTGACCCGGCGCTCGCCGAGTACCGCCGCGACCAGGGCGAGACCCTGGAACGCCATGCGCGGTTTGAGCTGCTGCACGCGCTGCATGGCGCGCGGAGTTGGTTTACCTGGCCAGAGGCGCTGCGCAGCCCGTCCAGCCCCGAGGTCGCGCGGCTGGCCGCCGAGTACACCGACGAGGTGGCGTTCCACGCCTTCCTGCAATGGCGTACCGAATGCAGTTTGGCGGCCGCGCAGCAGGCGGCAAAGGACGCCGGCATGTCGATCGGGCTGATCGCCGATATCGCCGTCGGCACCGATCCTTCGGGCAGCGACGCGTGGTGCCGACCGGCGGAGATGCTGAACGGGCTGACCGTCGGCGCCCCACCCGACCTGATCAATACCTCGGGCCAGGATTGGGGGGTGACGACCTTCTCGCCGAGCGGACTGGTGCGCCAGGGATTCGCGGCCTTCCGCGACATGCTGCGCTCCGCGTTGCGCCACGCCGGCGGCGTGCGCATCGACCACGTCATGGGCCTGGCTCGGCTTTGGGTCGTGCCGCGGGGTATGTCCGCCGCCGAGGGCGCCTATGTCCGATTCCCGCTCGAAGACATGTTACGGCTGGTGAAGATTGAGTCGCGGCGCCACCGCGCGATCGTGCTGGGCGAGGACCTGGGCACGCTGCCCGACGGGTTCCGCGAGCGGCTGCAGGATGCCGGCCTGGCCGGCCTGCGCGTGCTGTGGTTCGAGCGCGACGGGATGCGGTTCATTCCGCCGCAGGACTGGAGCGCGGACGCCGCGGCGATGACCTCCACGCATGATCTGCCAACCGTCGCTGGCTGGTGGGAAGGACGCGACCTCGACTGGCGCACGAGGCTGTCGACCAAGCTGCCGGACGAGGACAGCAGCCGCCACCGCGATCGTGCGGCACTGTGGGACGCCTTCCGCGCATCGGGTGCGGCGACGGGCGAGCAGCCCGACCTGCATGACGGGGCGGCGGCGGCGGATGCCGCGGCGGCGCATATCGGGCGGGCGGCCTGCAGGCTGGCGATACTGCCGATCGAGGATGCGCTGGCGCTGCCCGAGCAGCCCAACCTTCCTGGCACCGTCGACGAACATCCCAACTGGCGGCGACGGCTGGCGGAACCCGCGGATGCCCTGCTGAACCGGCCCGACGTGGCATCGCGGCTGGCGGCGCTGCATCAGGCGCGGCTGGGATGACGACGGCGACGACGAGGGCCACGACCACCCCGGGTGCCACCGCGCGCCTGCAGCTGCACCGTGATTTCACCTTCGACGACGCGACGGCGCGAGTGCCGTACCTCGCCGAGCTTGGGGTAACCCATATCTACACCTCGCCGATCCTGCGCGCCCGGCCGGGATCGATGCACGGCTACGACATCGTAGACCACGGCATGGTCAATCCCGAGCTGGGCGGCGAGGCGGCGCTGGAACGGCTGGTGACGGCGGTGCGGCGGCACGGCTTGGGGCTGATCGTGGATATCGTGCCGAACCACATGGGGGTCGGCGGCGCCGACAACGCGTGGTGGCTGGATGTGCTGGAGTGGGGGCGCGCCAGCCCCTATGCCGATTTCTTCGACATCGACTGGAATCCGCCCGACCCCGAGTTACGCGGCAAAGTGCTGGTGCCGTTCCTGGGAGAGCCCTACGGCACTTGCCTGGAGCGCGGCGATATCCGGCTGCGCTGCGACGACGGCAAGCTGGAGGCGACCTACGGCGAGCACGTCTTCCCGATCGCCTTTGGCTTCTACCAGATCGTATTGGCGCCGATCGCGGCCGACCTTCCAGACATGATCGCCGTGCCGCACACCGGCAAGGCGATGCGTGCCGCGGTCGCGAGGGTGCAGCAGGCGCTGCGCGACATGGCTGCCTCCGACGAGGGCAAGGCGGCGATCGCCGCAGCATTGGAACGCTACGCGCCGGACACGCCGGAGGGGCGGCAGCGGCTGCACCAGCTGTTGGAGCGCCAGCACTACCGGCTGGTGTGGTGGCAGGCGGCGGCCGACGAGATCAACTGGCGACGCTTCTTCGATGTGACATCGCTGGCCGGGCTGCGCGTCGAACTGCCGGATGTCTTCGATGCGACGCACGCCATCCTGTTCCGGCTGTACAGCGCCGGGATGATCGACGGCGTGCGCATCGACCACATCGACGGGCTGGCCGATCCGCGCGCCTATTGCCGCAAGCTGCGCCGGCGGCTGGAAGCGGCGTCGAAGACGCGCCCGTCGGACGCTCCTGCCGGGGCGCCCTATATCGTCGTTGAAAAGATCCTGGCGGGCCACGAACGGCTGCCCGCCGACTGGCAGACCGACGGAACCACCGGCTACGACTTCATGGACCAGGTCGGTGCGCTGCTGCATGACCCGCAGGGCGAGGCGCCGCTGACCGCGCTGTGGACGCAGCTGACGGGGCGCACGGGGGATTTCGAGGAGGAGGAGCGTGACGCCCGCCGCCTGACGCTGCGCGATGCGCTAGCGAGCGAGCTGAATGCGACCGCCGCCGCGCTGCACCGCGTCGCCCGGCGAGAGACCGCGACGCGTGACTACACCCTGACCGCGATCCGCCGCGCCTTGGTGGAGATCCTGGTCAATTTCCCGGTCTATCGGCTGTATGCCGGGCTGGCGGGACGGCCGGAAACCGACGACCGCGTGATCGCGCGCGCGATGGCGGGCGCGCGGCGCGTAATGCGGGCGACCGACCGGCCGCTGTTGGACCTGATCGGCAGCTGGCTAGGCGGGGAGGCGCCCCGCGCCTCCCCGCCCGGACCGCTGCGGCGGGAGCGGCTGCGCGCCATCGTTCGTTTCGAGCAGCTTTCCTCGCCGGTGGCTGCGAAGTCCGTCGAGGACACCGCGTTCTACCGCTATGGCAGATTGCTATCCCGTAACGAGGTTGGCTCCAACCCCGGCCAGTTCGCGCTGTCGGTTTCCAGCTTCCACGCAGCCTGCCAGGAGCGCGGGCGACGCTATCCTCACGCGCTCCTGGCCACCGCCACGCACGACCACAAGCGTGGCGAGGATGTGCGCGCGCGGCTGGCGGTGCTGAGCGAGATCCCCGACGAGTGGGCGGCGCAGTTGGCGCGCTGGACCCGCCTGAATACGCCGCTGAGACGCGAGATCGAGGGCGGCCCGGCGCCGGACCCCGCCGACGAGATCATGCTGTACGAGACGCTGGTGGGCGCCTGGCTGCCGGACGTCGTGGGCGATGCCGGCGTACGCGGATTGGCCGAGCGCGTCGCGCAATGGCAGCTGAAGGCCCTGCGGGAAGCCAAGCGCCACACTGCCTGGGCGGCACCCGACGAAGCATACGAGGCGGCGTGCCGTGACTTCCTGTTCCAGATGCTCGATCCAACGCGCTCGTCGCGGCTGTGGGAGGAGATCGCCGGCTTCGCCGCCCGCATCGGGCCGGCGGGTGCGATCAACGGCCTGACGCAGACGCTGCTGCGCCTGACCACGCCGGGCGTGCCGGACCTGTATCAGGGCACCGAGATATGGGATGGCAGCTTGGTTGACCCGGATAACCGGCGGCCGGTCGATTACGAACTGCGCCAGGACATGCTGGCGACCCGCAAGGCGCCGGTCCAGCTCATGAAGGACTGGCAGAGCGGACAGATCAAGCAGGCGGTGATCGCGCGCGCATTGATGCTGCGGCGACGCCTGCCTGTGCTGTTCGGCAGCGGCGCGTATCAGCCGCTGTCGATCGAGGGACGCTGTGCCGAGCACCTGATCGCCTTCATGCGCGAGGCCGGCGGCGAGGCGATTGTAACGGTAGCAACGCTGCACCCCGCACCTTTGCTGCAGGATCATCCGCTGCCCGTGGTGCCCGCGACGCTGTGGCAGGGCACCACGATCGTCCTGCCCAAGCACATGGGTTCACGCCGGTTCGCCAATGTCATTGGTGATGCAGCGGTGGATGCCCATGGCGGCCGGCTGGAGGTGGCCTCGGTCCTGGGCGCGCTGCCGGTGGCGCTGCTGGTCCGACAGGACTGAGCTTCAGAGCGGGTTTTTCGTCATGAATACGCGGTTGGTGCCGGGCGGATCGCATGGCACCTGGCCGAACACGCGCCAACCCAGCCTTTCGTAGAAGCGCGGCGCCTGGAAGCTGATGGTGTAGAGCACGCCGGCGCGGCAGCCGCGGCGGCGGCCCTCGGCTTCGGCCAGCGTCAGCATGCGGCTGCCGACATCCCGTCCGCGGAGGCTTTCCGGCAGATAGACGAGATCGAGGAACATCAGCCCGAGCGACGTCCGGCCACTGATGCCGCCCAGGATCGCCCCGCCCACGCTATCGCGCACGATGACATGCAGCAGCACCCGGTCCTGGTAGCCGACGATGGCGTCGTTGTAGGCGTTCAGGCCCTCGCCAATGATCCGCGCCGCTTCGGGCTCCGGCGCGCTGGAGACGGACAGGACGGGGTTCATGCCTGCATCGTCGTGTTCGCTACGCCAGGGCAAGCTCGCGGTAGCCATCCGCCACGACTTCCTCGCAGCGGGCACGATAGGCGGGGGCGCTGCCGCTGTAGCGGGCGATGATACGGGTCTGCTTGCCCTCGACGTTGCTGTTGTAGCCGGTCATCCACGAATTGACCTCGTTCGACAGCAGACCCTCGCCGAGCCGCTTGACGTGCTCGGTCCACGACGCCACGCCCGCCGCCGTCGCCTCCACGCGGGTCAAGTCGTTGCGGCGCGCGAAATCCAGCAGCCGCGTCACCCAGTCGACGTTGTACTCGATGCTGCGCGGTATGTTGCCGAGCGCGGTATGCGGCCCCATCAGCATCATCATGTTGGGGAAACCTTCGACCAGAACACCAAGAAAAGTCTGCGGGCCGCCCTTCCACTTGTCCTTCAGCCGCAGCCCACCAGCACCGCGAATGTCGATGCGATCGAAACTGCCGGTTACGGCATCAAAGCCGGTCGCGTAGATGATGATGTCGAAGTCGTCGTCTCTTTGCGTGGTGCGGATGCCGGTCGGGGTGATGCGTTCGATTGGCGTTTCGGTGAGGTCAACCAGTTCCACATTGTCGCGGTTGTAGACCTCGTAATACCGGGTCTCCAGCGGCACGCGGCGGGTGCCGAAGCCGTGGTTCTTCGGGATGAGCTTCTCGGCCACCGCCTGGTCCTTCACGCGCTGGCGGATCTTGCGGGCGACGAAGTCGGTGATGACCGCGTTAGCGCGCCGGTCGGTCAGCATGTCGCGGAAATTGCCCTGCCAGATGCCGAAGCCGGGCGAGGCATAGAGTTTCTCGAGGAATGCCTCCCGCTCCTCATCCGACACCTCGAAAGTGCCGCGCGGGTCCGGGGTATGCAGGAAGCAGGCGAAAGTTTCCTCGCAGCGTTTGAACATCTCAGGATAGCCAGCCTTGATCGCGCGCTGCTCCTCCGGGGTGATCGGACGATTGTGCAGCGGCGCACACCAATTCGGCGTGCGCTGGAACACGGTCAGGTGGCCGACCAAAGGGGCGATGGTCTGGATGGTCTGCACACCGGTGGCACCGGTGCCGATGACGGCGACGCGCTTGCCTGCGAAGTCGACCGGCTCGTGTGGCCAAAGATAGGTGTGGAAGGACTGGCCCCGGAACGTCTCCCGCCCCTCGATCCGTGGCATGGTGGGGGCGGAGAGCGGGCCGACCGCGGTGATCAGGAAGCGGGAGCGATGGCGGCTGCCGTCGTCCAGCGTCACGTCCCAGCAGCGCGCATCCTCGTCATAGATCGCCGTGGCAACACGGCTGCTGAACCGGATGTCGCGGCGCAGGTCGAACTTGTCGGCGACGTAATTGAGATACCGCAGCGTTTCCGGCTGCGGGGCGAAATGCTCCGACCAGTCCCATTCCTCCAACAGTTCCTTGGAGAAGGAGTAGCCGTATGAATAGCTTTCGGAGTCGAAGCGAGCACCCGGATAGCGGTTCCAGTACCAGGTGCCGCCGACCCCAGTGCCGGTTTCGAACACGATGACCCGCATCCCCAGTTCGCGCAGACGGTAGAGCTGATACATGCCCGAGATGCCGGCGCCGACGATGATGGCGTCGTAGTCGAGGTCGGCCGCGTCGGTGCCAGTGGCGGCGGCCTGGGTTTCGGTCGGTGTGGCCATGGACTTCGCTCCTGCCGGCGTCGCGGAGTGGGATCGGCGGCGCCCGAGCGTAGCCACCCAAACGGTGCTTGGGCAATGTCGCGCCCCGGGCACGGCTGGTCGATCAGCCGCCGTGCATCACCGCCATGGGCATCGGAATCAGAAATGGATGGCCCGCTTGTAGGCGTCCAGCACCGCCTCGTGCATCGTCTCGGAGATCGTCGGATGCGGGAACACCGTGTGCATCAGCTCGGCCTCGGTGCTCTCCAGCGTGCGCGCGATGGTGTAGCCCTGGATCATCTCGGTCACCTCGGCGCCGACCATGTGCGCCCCCAGCAGCTCGCCCGTCGCCGCGTCGAACACGGTCTTCACCATGCCCTCGGGCTCGCCCATCGCGATCGCCTTGCCGTTGCCGATAAAGGGGAAGTGGCCGACCTTTACCTCGTGGCCGGCCGCCTTCGCCCGAGCCTCGGTCAGGCCGACCGAGGCGACCTGCGGCCGGCAATAGGTGCAGCCAGGGATGTTGGTGACATCCATCGGATGGACGTCGTTCAGACCGGCGATCTTTTCCACGCAAAGCACGCCCTCGTGGCTCGCCTTGTGGGCCAGCCAGGGCGGACCGGCGAGGTCGCCGATGGCATAGACACCCGGCTCGCCGGTGCGGCAATAGGGGTCGATCACGACATGCGTGCGATCCACTTTCACGCCGGTGCCTTCCAGCCCGATGCCCTCGACATTGCCGACGATGCCGACCGCGGAGATCACGCGATCGACGGTGATCTCCTGCGTCTTGCCGCCCTGCTCCACCGTCACCGTGACGTTGTCGGCGCCCTTCTTCACACCCTTCACGGCGGCTTTGGTGAGCAACCTCATGCCCTGCTTCTCGAACGCCTTGTGGGCAAAGGCGCTGATCTCCTCGTCCTCGACCGGCAGCACGCGGTCAAGCACTTCCACCACCGTCACGGCGGCGCCCATGTTGAGGAAGAAGCTCGCGAACTCGATGCCGATGGCGCCGGAGCCGATCACCAGCAGCGATTTCGGCATCGTCGGCGGGACCATAGCGTCCTTGTAGGTCCAGATCAGCTTGTGGTCTGCCTCGATCCCCGGCAGTTCGCGGGCACGCGCCCCGGTGGCCAGGATGATGTGCGGCGCGCCGAGCGTGGCGACCGACTTGCCGTCCTTGGTCACGTCGAGCTTGCCCTTGCCGGCGAGCTTGCCCTGGCCGTCGAACACCGTGACCTTGTTCTTGCGCAGCAGATGCGCCACGCCCGACGACAGCTGCTTGGCCACTGCGCGCGACCGCTTCACCACCTTGTCGAGATCGAAGCGCGGATTGTCGGCGGCGAACCCGTAATCGCCGAGCGTATGCAGCAGATGATTGATTTCCGAAGTACGCAGCAGCGCCTTGGTCGGGATGCAGCCCCAGTTCAGGCAGATGCCGCCGAGGTGCTCGCGCTCCACCACCGCGGTCTTCATGCCGAGCTGGGCGGCGCGGATCGCGGCGACATAGCCGCCGGGTCCGCCGCCCACCACGATCAGGTCGAAATTCGTCTCCGCCATCGCTCGCTCCTGTTCAGCCGGCGAGCGCCGACAGCGCCGCTCCTTCAAGATGCATCACGCTCCATCCCGTCATCGGCTCGGCGCCGATGCTGCGATAGAAGTCGATCGCCGGCTGGTTCCAGTCCAGCACGCGCCATTCGATGCGCCGGCATTTCTCCTCGCGCGCGATGCCCGCGAGGTGACGGAACAGCGCCAGCCCGATGCCGTGGCCGCGACGTTCGGGCATCACGAACAGGTCTTCGAGGAACAGGTCGCAGCGCCCGGTGAAGGTGCTGAAGGTGTAGTAATAGAGCGCCATACCGACGACGGCGCCGTCTGCCTCGGCCAGTACCGCGTGCGCAACCGGGGCTGGTCCGAACATCGTCCTGAGGAAATCCTCCTCGGTGGAGACGACGCGATGGAGCAGCTTTTCATATTCGGCGAGCGCGCGCACGAGGCGGACAATGTCCCCGACATCCTCAGGCTTTGCCTTACGCAGGCCGGCCCTCATCCTGCCCTCTCCCGCAAGCGGGAGAGGGTTCGATCCGGAAGGCGACGGCCGACGGCACGGATGGGTGTCACAGCATCAGGCTCAACGGCTCCTCGACGATCGTCTTGAATGCCGCGAGCCATTCGGCACCCAGCGCGCCATCCACCACGCGATGATCGACCGAAAGCGTGCAGGTCATCACCGTGGCGATCGCCAGCGCGCCATCCTTCACCACCGGCCGCTGCTGGCCGGCCGCGACCGCGAGGATGGCGGCCTGCGGCGGGTTGATGACGGCGGCGAATTCGCTGACGCCATACATCCCCATATTGGAGATCGAGAAGCCGCCGCCCTGGAATTCCTCCAGCTTCAGCTTGCCCTCACGCGCGCGGGTCGCGAGATCCTTCATCTCGTTGCTGATGGCGGCCAAGCCCTTCTGGTCTGCGCGGCGAATGATCGGCGTGATCAGGCCGTCGGGGATCGACACGGCGACGCTGATATCGACGTCGTCGTAGAGGATGACGTTATCCTCGGTGAAGGACGCATTCACCGTCGGGATGCGGCGCAGCGTCAGTGCCGCGGCCTTGATGATGAAGTCGTTGACGCTGATGCGGTAGGCGCCGGGTCCGTCCTTCGTTGATTTCGCATTCAGCTCGCTGCGCAGCTTCAGCAGCGCATCGAGCTCGATGTCCATCGAGACGTAGAAATGCGGGATGGTCTGCTTCGCCTCGGTCAGCCGGCGGGCGATGACCTTGCGCATGCCGCTGTTCGGCACCTTGCGGTGCGGCGCCGTGATCTCGGGCGCCGGGGTCATCGGCTTCGCCACCGGCACAAGGATGGGTGCGGCGGCGGCAGGCGCCGCGACGGGCGCAGCGCCTGCCGTGGGTGCCGCACCGCCGCGGGCCGCTTCGATGTCGGCCTTGACGATGCGGCCGTTCGGGCCGCTGCCTTTCAGCGAGGCCAGCTCGATGCCGGCCTGCGCCGCCATCCGGCGCGCGAGCGGGGAGGCGAAGATGCGCTCCTCGCCATGGGCATGGCCGTTCGGCATAGGAGCGGGTGCGGCCGGCGCAGGAGCAGGAGCGGCCGGTGCGGGCGCAGCGGTCCTGGGAAGTCAGGCGCGGCGGCGGGCGTGGATGCCGATTTGGCGGCGGGCGCTGCGCCTGCTGCGTCGGGCACCGCCTCGCCGGCTTCCACCAGCACGGCGATCGGCGCGTTGACCTTCACGCCCTCGGTGCCGTCGGCGACCAGGATCTTGCCGAGCACGCCTTCATCGACGGCCTCGACCTCCATCGTCGCCTTGTCGGTCTCGATCTCGGCGATCACGTCGCCGGCCTTGACCTGCTCGCCTTCTTTCTTGAGCCAGCGCGCCAGCGTGCCCTTCGGTCATCGTCGGGCACAGCGCCGGCATCAGGATGTTGGTGGCCATATCCGCGCTCCCCCTGCTCTCAGACGATTTTCTTCACGGCATCGACCACCCAGTCGGCCTGCGGCAGCGCCAGCTTTTCGAGGTTCGCCGCGTAGGGCAGCGGCACGTCCAGCCCGTGCACCCGCACCGGCGGCGCATCCAGCCAGTCGAAGGCGTGCTCGATCGATCTGCATGGCAATCTCGGCGCCGATGCCGGCGAAGGGCCAGCCCTCCTCGACGCTGACCAGGCGGTTGGTCTTCTTGACGCTGGCGACGATGGTCTCGGTGTCGAGCGGGCGCAGGCTGCGCAGGTTGATGACCTCGGCCTGATGCCCTGCTCGGCCAGCTTCTCCGCCGCCTGCATCGCCACGCCGACCATGATGCAGAAGGCGACGATGGTGACGTGCTCGCCCGGCCGCTCGATCTTCGCCTTGCCGATCGGCAGGATGAAGTCCTCGTCGGTCGGGCAGTCGAAATGCTGGCCGTAGAGGATCTCGTTCTCCAGCACGATCACCGGGTTGGGATCGCGGATCGCGGCGCGCAGCAGGCCCTTCGCGTCGGCCGCCGACCAGGGCGCAACGACCTTCAGCCCGGGCACGTGCGCGTACCAGCTCGCATAGCACTGGCTGTGCTGCGCGGCGACGCGGCTGGCGGCGCCGTTGGGGCCGCGGAACACGATCGGGCAGCCCATCTGGCCGCCCGACATGTACAGCGTCTTGGCCGCCGAGTTGATGATCTGGTCGATCGCCTGCATGGCGAAGTTGAAGGTCATGAACTCGACGATCGGCCTCAGCCCGTTCAGCGCCGCGCCGACCGCCATGCCGGTGAAGCCGTGCTCGGTGATCGGCGTGTCGATGATGCGGCGCGGGCCGAACTCGTCGAGCAGGCCCTGGCTGATCTTGTAGGCGCCCTGGTACTGCGCGACTTCCTCGCCGAGCAGGAACACCGTGTCGTCGCGGCGCATTTCCGCCGCCATCGCGTCGCGCAGCGCCTCGCGCACGGTGATCGACTTCGTCGGCCCCCAATCCTTGTCGGGCGCCGCCGCAGCCGCAGCCGGCGGCGGTGACGGAGCGGCCGCCGGTGCGGACGTCGGCTCCGGCGCCTTGGCGGCCGGCGCCGGCGCGGGCGCCGCCTTGGCGGCGCCGGCGACCGGCGTGCGCGTCCTCGCCGTCCGCCGGCGAGCACGGCGATCGGCGTGTTCACCGCCACGCCCTCGGTGCCCTCGTCGACCAGGATCTGCGTCAGCTTGCCCTCGTCGACCGCCTCGACCTCCATCGTCGCCTTGTCGGTCTCGATCTCGGCGATCACGTCGCCGGCGCGCACCTGCTCGCCGACCTTCTTCAGCCAGCTCGCCAGCTTGCCCTCGGTCATGGTGGGCGACAGCGCCGGCATCAGGATCTGGGTCGCCATCGCTCAGCCCTCCAGCAGCACGTCGGTCCAGAGCTCCGACGGATCGGGCTCGGGGCTGGACTGCGCGAAGTCGGCGGCGTCCTGGATGATCGCCTTCACCTCGTCGTCGATCTTCTTGAAGTCCGCCTCGGCGACGCCGGCTTCCTCCAGCCGGTGCCGCGCACCCTCGATGCAGTCGTGCTGCGTGCGCATCGACTGCACCTCCTCGCGGGTGCGGTACTTGGCCGGGTCGGACATCGAGTGGCCGCGATAGCGATAGGTCTTCACCTCCAGCAGGTACGGACCCTTGCCGGCGCGGCAATGCGCCACCGCCTGCTCGGCCGCCTCCTTCACCGCCAGCACGTCCATGCCGTCCACCTGCATGCCCGGGATGCCCCACGGCGCGCCGTTCTTCGACAGATCGCCGCGAGGCCGAGGCGCGCTCGACGCTGGTGCCCATGCCGTAGCGGTTGTTCTCGATCACGTAGACCACCGGCAGCTTCATCAGCGCCGCGAGATTGAAGCTTTCGAACACCTGGCCCTGGTTGGACGCGCCCTCGCCGAAATAGGTGAGCGAGACGCGGTCGTTGCCGCGATACCAGTTGGCTGAAGCCGAGGCCGGTGCCGAGGCTGACCTGCGCGCCGACGATGCCGTGGCCGCCGAAGAAGTGCTTCTCCTTGCTGAACATGTGCATCGAGCCGCCCTTGCCGTGCGAGTAGCCCGTCGCGCGGCCGGTCAGTTCGGCCATCACGCCGCGCGGTTCCATGCCGGTCGCCAGCATGTGGCCGTGGTCGCGGTAGGAGGTGATGACCTGGTCGCCCTCGCCGAGCGCCATCTGCATGCCGACGACGACGGCTTCCTGGCCGATATACAGATGGCAGAAGCCGCCGATCAGCCCCATGCCGTAGAGCTGGCCGGCCTTTTCCTCGAAGCGGCGGATCAGCAGCATGGTCCGGTAGGCCTTCAGCAGCGCGTCGGGATCGACCGCTGCCTCGCGCGCCTTGCCGCGCTTCGCCTTTTCCGCTGCCTGTGCCATTTGCCATCCCCCGCGTCCAGACTGCGGCCACAGGTAGCCAGTCCCCCCCTGCGGCGCAAGCGCGGGCGGGGAGAAAACCGTGTTTGTGCAATGCAATAGAGTGCGTGAACCACAATTCGGTTAACTTGTTGCAAGCCCGACCAGAGCGGCACTGTCAAGACTGTCCACATGTCGCGGCGATCATGACGAAAGCAACTTTCGGTCCCGTGCAGAGCGGATTTCGCAGCGTCGTTTCGTATGGCGGGTTGCGGCACGGCATTGCCGGCGCCACCCCCCTCGCTTTATAGGCTGCCGCCCCGGCAGCAGGAAGCAGGCGTGCGTGGCTGATCAATCGACGACCGACCGAAGCGACAAGCGAAAGCTGGCCGCCGCCCGCCGCCTGGCCGTCATGCTGGCACCCGCGCTGCAAGCCGGGTTCTCGCTTCGGCTGTGGAACAGCGAGGTGGTCCCGCTGGGCCCGACGGCGCGCACCGATCTGGCGATCGCGGTGGTTGAACCGGTCGCCATCACCCGCCTGCTGCGCCGGCCGCGCCTGACCACGCTGATCGACCAGTTCGTAGCCGGCACGCTTGCGATTGAGGGCGGCACGCTGCTCGACATCGCGGGCGCGCGTGGCGCCGGGTCGCGGGGGCTGGCGCGGCGGCTGCCGAAGCTGCGGATGGCGGCGGCACTGCTGCCTTTCCTGCTGGCACGCCAGGGGCATACCCGGGCCAGCCTGGCCTTCAGCGGCAACCAGGCGTCCCGCGCGGCGGAGGGGCGCGACGACAAGGCCCTGGTGCAGTTCCACTACGACCTGTCGAACACCTTCTACGCGCTGTTCCTCGATCCGGACATGCAGTACTCCTGCGCCTACTTCCCGTCCTGGGACGCCACGCTGGCCGAGGCGCAGCGCGCCAAGCTCGACATGATCTGCCGCAAGCTGCGGCTGGCGCCGGGGGAACGATTCCTGGACATCGGTTGCGGCTGGGGCGGCCTGGTGTGCCATGCCGCCCGGCATTACGGCGTGCAGGCGCATGGCGTGACACTGTCTCAGGCGCAGCACGATTTTGCGCAAGCGAAGATCGCGCGGCTGGGCCTGCAGGGGCGGGTGACGGTCGAGCTGAAGGACTACCGCGAACTGTCGGGCGAATACGATAAGATCGCCTCGGTGGGCATGTTCGAGCATGTCGGCGTGGACGACCGCACCGCGTATTTCACCCGGATGCGCGACCTGCTTCGCCCGCGCGGGATCATGCTGCATCACGCCATAACCCGGCCGGCCAAGCGCACCGAAAGGGAGTTCCGCCGCAAGCGGCCGGAATACGCCGCCCTGGTGGCCTACATCTTCCCGGGCGGCGACCTCGACCACATCGGCAACACGGTGGCGACGTTGGAGCGAAGCGGCTTCGAGGTGCACGACGTCGAGGCGTGGCGGGAACATTATCAGCGCACGACGCGGCTGTGGGCCGAGGCACTGTATGCGCGTCGCGCCGAGGCAGAGGCCGAGATCGGGGCCGCGCGCACAAGCCTATGGCTGCTGTATCTTGCCGGCTGCTCGCTTGGCTTCGAACGGGGCGGCGCGTGCATCTTCCAGACCGTCGCCACCCGGCGCGCCCGCGGCCCTAGCGGGCTGCCGCCGACCCGGGGCGACCTTTATGGTGCCCGCACCACGGATGCGGCGTAGGATGGCAGCCAGACGACGCCACCAGGAAGCCCGCCGCCATGACCCTCACCCGCCTGGACAGCGCCCGCTTCCGTCGCGGCGCCGACCTGCTGCTGGAAATCCTGCGCAGCGAGGGGGTGGAATACATCTTCGGCAATCCCGGCACGACCGAACTGCCGCTGATGGATGCGCTGCTGGGTACGCCTGCGATCCGCTATATCCTGGCACTGCAGGAAGCCAGCGCGGTGGCGATGGCGGACGGCTATGCCCAAGCGGCGCGGCGCCCCGGCTTCCTCAATCTGCACACAGCCGGCGGGCTGGGTCACGGAATGGGCAACCTGCTGAATGCCAGCGTCTCCCAGACGCCGCTGGTGGTCACCGCCGGCCAGCAGGACAGCCGGCACACCATCACCGACCCGCTGCTGTTCGGCGACCTGCTGCAGATCGCCCGCCCGGCGGTGAAATGGGCGCACGAGGTGGCCCACGCCGACCAGCTTCCGGTCCTGGTACGCCGCGCGTTCCACGATGCCAACGCCGCACCCACCGGCCCGGTCTTCCTGTCGCTGCCGATGGACGTGATGGAGGAGATGAGCGCGGTCGGCATCGAGGAACGCTCGGTGATCGACCGCCGGCCGGTGGCCGGCTCGCTCGATCTGCTGGCCGAGCAGCTGGCCGCGATCCCGCCCGGCCGCCTGCTGATCATCGCCGGCGACGAGGTCCATGCCAGCGACGCTGCCGCCGAGGTGGTGGCGCTGGCCGAGACGCTGGGCGCGCCGGTCTATGGCTCGTCCTGGCCGTCGCGCATCCCCTTCCCGACCGCGCATCCGCTGTGGTGCGGCAACATGCCGACGAAGGCTACCGAGATCGCCGCGAAGCTGGCCGACTACGACGCGCTGTTCGCGCTCGGCGGCAAGTCGCTGATCACCATCCTTTACACCGAGGGGCCAGCGGTGCCGCCCGGCTGCACGGTGCTGCAGATGTCGTCCGACGTGCGGGATCTTGGCCGCACCTACATGACGCCGCTTTCGGTGGTGGGCGACATCAAGGCGTCGCTGCAGGCCCTGGCGCCGCTGCTCGCGACGGCGACGGCAGCCAGACCGAGGCCTATGCGGCGCTGCGCTGCAACGCCGAGCGCGCCCAGCGCGACCGCCGCGCCCGGCTTGCCGAGCAGGCGGCCGCGCCAGGTGCGACGCGCCCGGTGATCACGCCGCTGGTCGCCGCGCAGCGAGGCGGTGCGGGCGATCGGCCCCGACATCGCCATCGTGGACGAGGCGGTCGCGACCTCGCTGCATCTGCGCGGCTTCCTGGACAGCACCTGGCCGCGCCAATACTCGTTCCTGCGCGGCGGCGCGCTGGGCTGGGGAATGCCGGCCGCGGTCGGCTGCTCGCTCGGGACTGGGGCGGGAGCCGGTGGTGTGCCTCGTCGGCGATGGCGCCGCACTGTATTCGCCGCAGGCGCTGTGGACCGCGGCGCACGAGAAACTGCCCGTCACCTTCGTCGATAATGAACAACCGCGAATACAACATCCTGAAGAACTTCATGAAGGCGCAGAAGGACTATCTCGCCGCGCGCAGCAACCGCTTCATCGCCATGGAGGTGGTCGAACCGGCGATCGACTACATGGCGATGGCGCAGTCAATGGGCGTGCCCGGCACAGCGCATTGAACGCGCCGCCGATATCGCTCCCGCGATCGAGGCCGGCATCGCTTCCCGCCGGCCCAACCTGATCGAGATCATCATCGCCGCAACCTGATCGCGTTCCGGGTGTTGACCGTTAGCGGCTTCTGGTTAGATGGGAAGCCGAAAGCGAGGGGAAGCCAATGAGCCAGTCGGAGATCACCGACGTCGTCGCGGCCGTCGAGGCGATGGTGCGCCGGGCCTACACGCTCGGACGTCGCGATGCGCTTCGAAATCTGGTGAAATACGCCCAGTCGGACGAGGCGGTGGCCAAGCCGCTGGCCCTACTGGCGCCGATGGCCGAGGCGTCGGCATTCCTGGACGAGGGCACCCCAAGGCAACGGCAAACGATGCCGGCGCGCCGATCATGGCCGCGGATGAGAGCATGGCCGAGGCCGACGCGCCGGCCGCCCGCCATGTGCCGCCGCCGGCCTCGGGCGGGCTCGGTGCGATGATCCTGGACTTCGTCTATCCGCCCAAGGCGAGCTGAGCGACCGGCCCTCTTCCGGGTCCGGGAGAGGGCCTGCCGGCGGCACGGCGGGCCGCCGGGGGATCCCGCCTAGAACAGCTTGTCCTTGTCCGAATAGGGCACGACGATGTCGTTCGGATCCACAAGGTTGAGCATCGCGCGTGCACGCTCGTCCAGCAGGTCGGGGTCGATATGGTTGCTGCGCAGCCCGGCGACCCGGCCCGCCCAGGAGTCGCGTTCGGCCTGCGCCTGGGCGAGATCGTCCTGCGCCTGCTTGAGCAGGCCCTTGCGCTGGGCGTAGGCCATCAGCCCATGCTCGCCATGCGTGGCGTTCCAGCCGAAATAGCCGACCAGCGACAGGAAAATCACCGGCGCGATCGCCGCCTTCGCCTTGCGCTTCAGGGTCCGTCCAAACGCCATCGCCGCAGCCATCCCCAAATCAGACCGCCTTATTTTACAGAAAATTGCTGCAAATGGAAGGGGTTTGGGCAGTTTTCTGCGCGGCCGGACGCTACCCCCGCAGGATCGTCCGCCCCGCATAGCGCGCCGCCGGGCCGAGTTCCGCCTCGATGCGGATCAGCTGGTTGTATTTCGCCGTGCGGTCGCTGCGCGCCAGGCTGCCGGTCTTGATCTGCCCGCAATTGGTCGCCACCGCGAGGTCGGCGATGGTCGAAGTCCTCGGTCTCGCCGGAGCGGTGGCTCATCACCGCGGTGAAGCCGGCGCGATGCGCGATCTCCACCGCCTCCAGCGTCTCGGTCAGCGTGCCGATCTGGTTGACCTTGACCAGGATCGCGTTGGCGGTGCCGCTCCGCGATGCCGCGGCGCAGCCGCTCGGGGTTGGTGACGAACAGGTCGTCGCCGACCAGCTGCATCTTCTCGCCCAGCGCTGCGGTCAGCAGCTTCCAGCCGTCCCAGTCGTCCTCGGCGCAGCCGTCCTCGATCGAGACGATCGGGTAGCGCGCGACCAGGTCGGCGAGGTAGTCCACCATGCCGGCGGCATCGAAGCGTCTTGCCCTCGCCTTCCAGCACGTATATGCCGTCCTTGAAGAACTCGCTGGCGGCGCGATCGAGCGCGAAGCGTGACGTCCTCGCCCGGCCGGTAGCCGGCCTTCTCGCAGGCCTTGGCGATGAAGCCCAGCGCCTCGTCGGCGGATTTCAAGTTGGGCGCGAAGCCGCCCTCGTCGCCGACATTGGTGTTGTGGCCGGCGTCGTGCAGCCCCTTCTTCAGCGTCGGGAAGATCTCCGAGCCCATGCGCACCGCATCGGCGATCGTGCCGGCGCCGACCGGCATGGATCATGAATTCCTGGATGTCGATCGGGTTGTCGGCGTGCTTGCCGCCATTGACGATGTTCATCATCGGCACCGGCAGGGTGCGCGCATAGACGCCGCCGACATAGCGATACAGCGGCACGCCCAGATCCGCCGCCGCCGCCTTCGCCACCGCCAGCGACACGCCGAGGATGGCGTTGGCGCCGAGCCGCGACTTGTTCGGCGTGCCGTCCAGGTCGATCAGGATGTCGTCGATCTTGACCTGCTCGGTCGGGTCCATGCCGCCGATCGCATCGAAGATCTCGCCCTCGACATTGGCGACCGCCTTGCGCACGCCCTTGCCGCCGTAGCGGGCCTTGTCGCCGTCGCGCAGTTCCACCGCCTCATGCGCGCCGGTGGAGGCGCCGGACGGCACCGCGGCGCGGCCCGTGGCGCCGCTGTCCAGCACGACATCGACCTCGACGGTCGGATTGCCGCGGCTGTCGAGGATTTCGCGGGCGACGATGTCGGCGATGGCGCTCATTGGCGTTGCTTCCGTGCGGTGGGTGGCGCTGGGTAACATTCTCCCCGCTTCCCGCCAGAGGGAGTACGAATCGCCCCCAAACCATCCGCGCAACCAAACCTCAACGTCATCGCAATCTGCTAAGGTTACAGCGTTGGCCCTCCATGCAGCCGGACGAAAAATGAAGAACTCTGGGACAGAAGAAGCACAGCAGCATCCCCGCGAGCTGCTGGCGCGCCGCACCGTCGCGATCGTCGGTCTGGGTGGTATCGGCGGTGTGGCAGCCGGAGCCCTGCGGCACGCCTCGGCAAGCGTGCGGGCGCGAACCGTAACGCTCAATGCTCCGCTCTCATCCAGCGTCTCGACGATCTGGCGGCTAATATCGCTCAGGTCGTTATCGACGACGGCAATGGGAACTTTGCGAAGGATCTGGTTCAAGTACGGTTGCGGATAGTAAATACCGTAGAATAGAGTGCCAGGACCAACAAGCTGAAGGCGCTCTTCGTTCCGAGTACGCGCCGCCACTCCGCCATAAAGGCTCCGCCGATGCCTGGCGATGGCCGGATGATCTCGGACTGGCCAGGAGGTCTCGTCATCTCAAACCGGCCCTTGCTTGAGGCTCGCCATGCGCAATAATGCGAGGCCGGCAAAAAGCATCGTCAGGCCCGCGAGCGCCGCAAATGGAACGGCGGATTCCGAAACCGGCAATCCCCGCGCCGCTTGCCCCAGCAATACGGACATGTACCAGCGCAGCGGCAGGATCGTGCTCCAGACCTGCGCAAACGCATTCATGCCGACCGTAGGAAAACCGACGCCGGCGTAACCGAAGCAGGAGAGACGAAGAGACCCGTCAGTCCCAGTCCCGTCGCCAGATCGCCCGCCAGAAGCTGCAGGAAGGCTCCGAGTGACAAGTGGGCGATAATCAGCAGTGAAGCCGCGACCACCAGCAACGGCAGGTCTCCCTTGAAGGGAATCTGCAATGCGCCCTCGAGGAAGAGCGCCTCAGCCAACATGAGCAGAAAGAAGATACCGAACGGCGGCCGACTTGCCGACCAGCGCGACGACCGGATCGCCTCCTGCGCTTTCGAGCCAGGCTCGTGCATCGCGACGTCGGAATTGTCCGACCCGACGGAATAGCCCGCAGCCAGGGTGATCACGACGTGAATGATCATCGGCAGCAGCGCGCGTAACAGGAATTGCGCATAGTTTTTCTGCGGATTGACAAGCGCGATGGTTTCCGCTGCCAGCGTTCCGATAGAAGCCGGCGCGGGTGCCGCGCGTTTGGCAGGAGCGGCGACGGCCGCCGCGGCGGAAACCACGTCGCTCAAGCCCGAAGACGCAATGCCCGCGGCGGTGAGGAACTGCTGGTTGTAGATCCTCCGACCTGCGGACGACGTCCGGCGGGGAACTCCCGCTCGAAGTCCAGCAGAATCCAGACCGCCGAGATTGCCTTGCCGGATCGAATGTCCTGCGCAGCCGTCGATAGAGCACCGGCATGGTCGACGATATGCAGGCTCGGAGACGCTGCAACGTATTCCACAAGGGCCCGCGAAGCATGGGACCGGTCCTCGTCGACAACGGTCACCCCAAGCCCCCGGATGACCGGATGACTAAAGACGGTCGTAAGAACCACGAATGCAAACAGCGGCACGCCGAAGATCAAAAGCAATGCTACCCGGTCGCGAAACAGCCATCGGCATTCGCGCCGCGCGACCAGAAGAAATCCGGGCCGTGGTGCCGGCTTCATTGCCTGGAACGCCAGT
>CAVZSZ010000009.1:0-1460431 GCA_963778105.1 uncultured Pseudomonadota bacterium
AGACCATGCCTGGGCGATCCACGGCCGCGTCGCCAGCCGCGAGCAGATCCAGTTGCAGATGACCTTCCCCCAGCACCGGGGCTGGGTCGCGCTGTTCATGGGATGGTGGGATTACTGCATCCAGTCCTGGCGCCGGCGTGCGCCCGCGAATGGTGTGCTGACGTTTCTGTGCGAACTGGGACCGCCGGAATACGCGATCACCGGGCGTGACGGGTACGAGCTTTCGGATCGCTGGGACGAAGCGGTGACGATGATGCATGACGTGCGGAAGCTCTGGCGGCGGATCGATGCGGGCGGCGACCCTTGAGGCCGACGCCGATCGTTGCGTACGTTCAGTCGACGTGGAGCATCGCCTCTTCGACGACACCCTGCCACTTCAGCAGCTCCGCGCCGACCAGCGTGCGCAGGGCCTCTGGCGTGCCGGTATGCACCTCCGCTCCGTGCTCCTCGATGCGCCGCGCATTCCGCGGATCGGCAAGCAGCCCGTTCAGCGCCGCGTTGAGGGACCGGACGAGATCCGCGGGCGTGCCGGCCGGGGCGAACAATGCGTACCACTGGGTCATGTCGACGCCCGCGATGCCGCATTCCGTCAGCGTCGGCACCTCGGGCAGGCTTGGCGCGCGGCGCGGGCCGGCGACCGCGAGGGCGCGCAGACGGCCGGCGCTCAAATGCGGCCACGCGGCGAACATGCTGGGAAACATGAACTGGGTCTGGCCGACCACGGTATCGTCGAGCGCGGGCCCGGCGCCATCATGCGGCACGCCGAACATCGAGGTGCCGGTGGCGCGCATGAACAGCTCGGCCGCGAATTGCGGCGCCGTCCCGGCGCCAGCCGATGCGTAGCGATAGCAGTCTGGTTGCGCGCGCAACTGCCGGACCAGGTCGGCCACGTCGCGGACCGGCGCATTGACGTTGGCGACGAGCAGCGTCGCCGATGTGGCGACGAGGCCGATGGGCGCGAAGTCGAACACCGGATCGTAACGCAGCTTCTGAAGCGCCGGATTCATCGCGTGCGTGCCAATATAGCCGAGCATCAACGTGCTGCCGTCGGGCGTCGCGTGCGCCACGTATTCGCTCGCGATCGAGCCATTGCCACCGGGCCGGTTGTCGACAATGACGGGCTGTCCGAGCCGCGGCGCAAGCGCTGCGGCGATCACCCTCGCCATAGCGTCGTTGCCGCCACCCGCCGGCGTCGGCACTACGATCGTGATGGGCTTGACCGGCGCCGTCCCTGCCTCGGCGGACCGCGCCGCGCCCGAGAAAACGTAAGCCGGCAGATGTAGCTCGCCCTGCATGATCTTGCGCGCCGTACGAACCAGCGCCGCACGTTCGATGCGCGCGTCGTCGCCTTCGCCTTGGACTTCCACATCGACTTCGATGCTGCCCTGCGGGTGCAGCACGCCGATCCGGCATCGGCCGACGACCGCGTCCGGGCGGCTCGCCACCGTGCCGGGCAACGCAAAGGCCGTTGCAACGCCGATGGCGCCGGTCACCGCATGCGAGGCATGGCAGCGCCGCGGCGTGAAATAGCGCGAGGTGAGGCTGCGGTCATTGTCGCCCGCACTCACCAGGACCGGCTTCGGGATCACGCTCTGGCTGACATCGCCAAGGCCCATCATCGCGCCAGCCTCGCGGCGCATGGCCTCCAGCCGCTCCAGCAAGGAGGCCTTGGCGTCCAGCTCTACAGGCGTTTCGCTGCCTGCTACGCCGAGATCGCGCGCGCGGACGATCATCAACGGCATTGCGGCGTCGATGCAAGTGGCCTCGATGTCGCCGATGCGATCGATGCGGTTGCCTGTCGGGAAGAGCGATCCGGTAACGGCACCCCACGCATCAAGGAAATCGAGCCGGATCGGCGCGGCACTTCCGGCCACGCCGTCGATATGGGTGTCGCCGTCGTAGACGACCTGGCCGCCCGGGGTCTGCACAGTGACGTCGATGCGCGAGCGGGTGTTGACGTTGAACACGCGCACCGTGGTCTCGCCGTCCTTGGCGCCGACCAGGCCCTGCTCGATCGCGAAGGGCGCCACCCCGGACAGCATGTTGCCGCAGTTGGGACGGGTATCCACCGACCGCTGTCCGACGCCCACCTGTGCGAACAGGTAATCGACATCGCAGCCGGGCTCGTCGGAGCGCGAGACGATCGCCACCTTGCTGGTAAGCGTGCTGCCGCCGCCGACCCCGTCGAGCTGCAGCAGGTCCGAGGCGCCAATCGCGCCGATCAGGGCTTCGTCTCGCCGTACCTGGTCCTGCGGCAACCATTCGCACAGGAAGAACGGCCCGCGCGACGTGCCGGCACGCATCAACACGCAGGGGATGGATCGGTTCATGCTCACCATGTTTGCTCGCCCTCCAGACAGTTCCGGATCGGACCGGCGGGCGCGGTGCGCGACGCGCCGCTATTCCAGCACCTCGAGCGATTTTCCCGTGGTGGTGGGGCCGAAAACGCCGACAACGAATACCACGACCAGCCAGCAGGCAGCGATGTAGATGAAGACACTGAGGTAGCCGGCGGCAGCGAAAATCGTGCTGACAATGAACGGGCCCAGCACGTTGGCGAGCCGGCCGACGCCGTAGGCGAGCCCCATTCCCGAAGAACGCACGGCTGTGGGATAGAGCTCCGGCGTGTAGGTGTACAAGGCGACGGCCATGCACTGGATGGTCATCACCACCAGTGCGCCGAACACTACGATGAACAGGGGCGTGCCCGACAGGCCGTAGCCAAGGCCGAAGATTGCGATCAGCACGCCGTCGACGGTGATAAACCACTTGCGCTCGAAACGTTCCACAAGATCAGAGGCGATGAGCGAGCCGAGCGGGTTGCAGACCGCGATCAGGCTGGTGTAGCTCAACGACTGCACCATCGAGAAGCCGTGCTCGACCAGCAGCGTGGGCACCCAGGCGACGAAGCCATAGAAGCCGAGCGTCTGAAAGATCCAGGCCAGCAGCAGCATGATCGTGCGGCCGCGTTGCCGGCCCTCGAACAGCTGCGAGAACGCGCTGGAGCCGATTGGGGGTTCCGCCATGACCGGCCCCGGCGAGGCGAGCGAGCCGACCTCGGCCATGGCGAGCGATTCAAGCTCTTCGCAGATGGCACTCGCGCGGGCGCCCTCGTTCCGGTTCAAGTGCCACCGCGGCGATTCCTTCATGCGCGCGGCGAACACCAGCGCGAAGATGCCGAGACCGCCCCAGATGAAGACGAGCCGCCAGCCCCAGGTCGCCAGCGGCACCAGCCAACGCGCGACGAAGGCGGTGGCCGGGATGCCGATCAGCCCGATGGTGACGATGCGACCCATGTACTTGCCGCGCACATGGGCGGGGAAGAACTCGCTGACATAGGTGTTGGCGATGATCGTCATCGCCGACAGACCCACGCCCGTCAGGAAGCGGAAGAGCGCCAGCGTGATCACGTTCCATGACAGCGCGTTCAGGACCGAGAACAGCGCGTAGATAAGGATGCTGATGACGAAGCCGCGCTTTCGGCCGAACGCATCGGCAAAGCGGCCGCCGAAGACCGCGCCAAGAAACATGCCGCCGAAACTGGCCGAGGTGATGAGGGCGACCGAGCTGACCGGAATGCCCCAGTCCTTCATCACGCCGGGTGCTGCGAAGGCGAAGGTATTGAGGTCGGCCAGTTCGAAGAAATAGGCGAAGGACAGGGCGGCGATGGCGGTGCGGTGCGCCGAGGTGATCGGCAGTCGATCCATGCGGGCGCTGATGGTTGTCATGGCGCTTACCGCACCGCACTAAACCGGCGTTGAAGGCGCCGGGGCGGCGTGCAAACGAGGAACGTGGACGCGGTGCAGCCCTGTGACGGACTCAATGTTTGCGTTCCCCCAGCTTATTATTCCTTCAAGACCGGATCATGTCCCAGCGCGCGCCGTTCAGCAATGCCTAGCTGCGCCATGTAAATGAGTTTGCATGGCAGACACCTGCCGCGCTTCCCATCATGCCGGCTGTTGCGCGAGCCAGCTGGTGATTGTTCCGATCTGCCGGTGGTCCATGAGCGCTGGCGCGTGGCCGCAGTTGGGGAATTCGACGACCTTCGCCGGCGGACCGCGCCGGGTCATCTCCTGCGCCAGATCGGCCGACAGAAGATCGGAATACTCGCCGCGCAGCACCAGCACCGGGCAGCGGATCGCTTCCCATTGTTGCCACATGCTCACGTTGTAGAACATCGCCGGCCGCAGCGAGCGGCTGATGGCGGGATCGACCAGCAGCCGATAACGGCCATCGGAATCGCGCCGCAGGCTGTGCTTCGCCAGATGCAACCATTCCGCGTCGCCCAGACTGCCATAAGGCGCCAGGACCTCACGAAAATAGGCCTCTGCCGCCGGCCAGCTGGGCAGTGATTTTGGCATCTTGCTGACATAGGTGGCGATCCGGCTCAGCGCCTGCCATGGCAGGAAGGGCCCGACATCGTTGACCACCATGCAGCGGATCGGCGCCTTCGCCATGGCCGCCACATGCATTCCCGTCAGGCCGCCCAGCGAGGTGCCGATCCAATCAACCTTGGCGGCGCCGCTGCGTGCCAGAACGGTGACCATATCCGTGATGTATTGCGGCAAGGCGTAGTCCTGCGGGTCGCCCAGCCAGTCGCTCAGCCCGCGTCCGGCGAGATCGGGACAGATGACGCGATAGCCCCGCTGCACCAGCGCCACCGCCAGGGGATCGAAATCCCGTCCTTGCCGGGTCAGGCCGTGCAAGCAGATCGCAACTCGCTCGGCATTGGGCTTCCCCCACTCGGCGTATGCGATGTTGTGCAGGCCGGAACGCGAGTGACACAGCACATGCCCTATCGCTGGCTCGATCACGCCCGCCGCCTTTGCAGCGGCTTGTCCCCGGGATGTCCCGGACCCGTCAGCATAGCCGCATGATCGACTTCTCCCGCTGTCGCGTCAGCCAATCTATGGCGCGCCGCACAACAGTGCACGGTCAATTTCGGCATTGCCGGCGCACGCCTGGTCCACCGCGGCAATCAGTCCAGGCGTTCCTCCTCCTCCACGCCGACATGGGCCTGCGCCTCGTCCAGCGTCTCGAACACATGCGGCGCCAGCGCTCGCTCCGCGAGGCTGGCACCCAGCTTGAGCCGCATGAACGCGCTCGTGGTGTAGCGTGACGCTGAGGAATAATAGCGCTGCTGCAGATAGGTGATCATCGAGAAGAAGGCATCGCTGACCGCCGGATCCAGGTAGAACTGGTCATAATTGATGATCACCGCGATCTTGCGGCCGATCGCGCGGCAGCGGGTTTCCACCTCGCGGCGCACCAGCTCCACTTCGTCAGTCGTGCGGACCTGGAAGCCTTCGTAGTTGATGAAGAGCGTGTTGCGCGCCTGATCGTAGCTGATTCGGTCGGCGAGCGACAGGCCGAGCAGGGTCTGCGACATGCCCATGGGACCGGCCAGGAACAGGTTGGCGTCCATCTGCGCCGGATTGTCCACGATCGGGCGGAAATCCATGTGCGCCAGGATGTCGCGCTCGATGTCGATGCCCGGTGCGACCTCGGCCAGTTCCATGCCTGCTTCGGTGCGGCGAAAGACGCACCGCTCGGTCACATAGAGCACCGGCTGGCCATTGCTGGCCGCAAAGGCGCCGCTGAAGGTGATCTGCTCCACCTTATCGACGAACTTGCGCGCGCGGCCTTCCTTCACAATCCGCACCTGCCCGTCGTCGAACGCCACTTCCAGGCCGCCGGCGGTGAATGTGCCGGTGAACACGACCTTTCGCGCGTTCTGGCTGATGTTGATGAAGCCGCCCGCCCCCGCCAGGCGCGGTCCGAACCGGCTGACATTCACGTTTCCCTTGGCATCCGCTTGCGCCATGCCCAGCACCGCCAGATCAAGGCCGCCGCCATCGTAGAAGTCGAACTGCTGGTTCTGCTGGATCACCGCCTCGGGGTTCAGCGCCGCGCCGAAATTCAGACCACCCTGCGGCATGCCGCCGATCACGCCCGGCTCGGCGGTCAGCGTGACGTAACTCAGCACCTTCTCCTCGGCGGCAACGGCGGCAACACCCTCCGGCATGCCGATGCCGAGATTGACGACGCCGCCAGGCGGCAATTCGACGGCGGCACGCCGCGCGATGACCTTCCGTTCGTCGAGCGGCAGGGAGGCAATGCGATCCATCGGCACGCGTAGCTGGCCCGAGAACGCGCCGTTGTGCTGGACGGCATAGGTCTGGCGATGATTCTCCGGCTCGGCCAGCACGACGCAATCCACCAGGATTCCCGGCACCTGCACGCGCCGCGCATCCAGTGAGCCCTCCTGCGCGATGCGCTCCACTTGCGCAATGACGAAGCCGCGCGAATTCTTCGCCGCCATCGCCGCCGGCAGCGCATCCAGCGTCAGCGCCTCCCGCTCCATGGTGATGTTGCCGCTGGTATCGGCCGTCGTCCCGCGGATCAGCGCGATGTTGATGGGAAACGCCTTGTAGAGCAGGTATTCCTGGCCGCCGATCTGCATAAGCTCCACCAGATCTTCGGTGGTAAGCGCATTCAGTTTGCCGCCGTCCAGGCGCGGATCGACGAAGGTTTGCAGGCCGACACGCGAAATCAGCCCGGCGCGACGCGCAGCGATGTCGCGATAGAGCTGCGATATGCAGCCGAGCGGGAGATTGTAGGCCTCGATCTCGTTGTCGATCGCCATCTTCGCCAGCTTTGGCACCAACGCCCAATGGCCGCCCACGGCGCGCCGGATCAGCCCCTTGTGCGCCAGGCGATTGAGGCCTCGCTCCGCGCCATCGCCGGGGGCCGCGGCGAACACCAGGCCCAGCCCGGCAGGCTCCTGCGTTTCCAGGAAGCGGCGTTCCAGCGCCAACAGCAATTCGTCGGGCGTTCCGATGCCGACGAAGCCGGCAACGGAGACCGTATCGCCTGAACGAATGATCGCGACGGCTTCCGATGCGGAAACGATCTTATTCCTCACGAGGCTGGTCCGTCATGCTTGGCAAGCCATTCGGCGATACCCGGAGCAAACAGCTTTTGCGACTTGCCGCCGACGAAGACGCCGACATGGCCGCCGGGCAGCCCGAGTTCAGTATAGTCGTTCGTGCCAACCTTCGGCCCGAGCGCACGCGATGTCGCCGGCGGTATGATGTGATCGTCTTTGGCGTAGACGTTCAGCACCGGCATGGTGATCTGCCCAAGATCGACGCGCCGGCCATCGAGCTCCAATTCGTTCTTGATCAGCTTGTTCTGCTGATAGAGATCCTTGAGCCACTGTTTCGCCGCCTCGCCTGGATGGTCTGGACGATCGGCGATCCACTTCTCCATGCGGAGCCAGTTGAGCAAGCGCTTCTCGTCGTCAACGACTTCCAGCATGTCCAGATTGTATTTCAGCAGTGTACGCATGGGCGTCATCAGGTTGAATACTGCGCCCATGAACTCTCCGGGCAGATTGCCGTTCGCATCGATCAGCCGGTCGATGTCGTCGGGCTGCAAGCTGCGCGTCCAGATGTTGATGAAGCCGTGCCCACTACAATTCTCGACGATATCGGCATGAAAATCGATCGGCGTGATGGTCAGCGCCAGAGTGTTGACCCGTTCCGGCTCAAGGGCGGCGTAGCAGGTGGTGAAAACGCCGCCCTCGCAGACGCCCAGCAGGTTTACCCTGTCCACATCCGCGCGCCGCGCGATTTCCGTCACGCAGCCATCCAGATAGCCGCAAATGTAATCATCCAGCGTCAGCCACCGGTCGGCGCGCGACGGGTTTCCCCAGTCCACCACGTAGAGGTCGATGCCCAGGTTGAGCAGATTGCGGACCAGCGAGCGGTCTTCCTGCAGATCCGTCATCGTCCAACGGCCGATCAGGCCGTAGCAGACCAGGACCGGGACGCCGATCCGCTTTTCCGCCAGAGGGCGGTAATGAAACAGGCTGACCTTATCCTGACGCCAAACCAGATCCTTCGGCGTGGTCGCAATATCCACATCGGCGTCACGCAGCTTATGCAGCAACCGGCCACCAGTGAACATCTTGGCGCCCAGCTTCGCGGCCTCGATGAAGGCGTCGGCGGGACTAGGGCCGATTGACGTCATGCCTTGCTCCTCCGTTCGCGCGTGAGGCTCGCCGGCGCGGCCGCGGCGCGGCAGCGAGCGTCTCCTGCTGCGTCGCGACCGCCGGAGCAGCGCGCATGCCACGGCGCAGCGCGCGCAGTTCCCGTCGCATCTCGGTGACGGCGCGGTGTACATCGTCCAGTTCGGTGCGCGTCGGGAAACCGTATTGCTTGCCGGCGTGCTCGACCAGATCTTGCTGTGCGGTCTTCAGCTCGGTGCTGGCGCGTATCATCGCGCTCTGCGCCGCCAGAAACGGCTCGGATCGTTGTGTCTCCAGCAATTCGGCGTTGGCGATATCCGTCCACATGGCCAGCAGCGCCCGGTTGTCCGGTACCGGCTGATCCGTGCCGCACTCGCCGAGGCGCTTGGCAAAGCTGTTGCCGGCGCGCATCCAGGCCTGTAGGACGACGGCGTTGTGCTCCAGATTTCGCCGGCGCATCTCCGCCCAGGCGTGCATCACGCGGGCGTAACGGCGCTCCATGTCCCACAGATCGGCAAAGCGCGGCCCTTCGGCCATCCGGCTCAACACCTCGTCCATTTCGCCGCCGCCGGCGAGCCAGCCGCCCGGGTCCAGCATGTGGCGGAAGGTCGCATCGATCGTCTCGCTGCCGCTGGCCGATGGTAGCTTGGCCAGCAATGCCGCCGACAGGCTGCCGGCGGCGGTCCACAGATCGAGCGCCGCCTGGCTGGCCTGCGTGAGGTCGCCCTGGCCCGGTCCGAAGCCCGTCGCGAGCTTGCCAGGGGTCATCGCCTGGGCGAAGGCGTCGGTCTGCGCCTTCCAGAAGTCGAAGAACGGCTTTGCGTAATCGCTCGGCGGCATCAGGCGAACTCGATGACCTGCCGCACCGCCGCACCCTCGTGCAGGCGGTCGAAGCCCTCGTTGATTTCGTCGAGCGTCAGCTTGCCGCTCATCAGCCGGTCCACCGGCAGGCGCCCGGCGCGGTAAAGCGCGATATACCGCGGAATGTCGCGCGTCGGCACGCAGGTGCCGATGTAGCTGCCCTTCACCGTGCGCTCCTCGGCGACCAGCTGCACCAGCGGCAACGGCAGCGCGGCGGTGGGCGGCGGCAGGCCGGCGGTCACCGTGGTGCCGCCGCGCCGCGTGATCTTGTAGGCGAGTTCCATTGCGCGCACTGCGCCCGCCATCTCGAAGGCGAAGTCGACGCCGCCGCCGGACAACGCGCGCACCTGCTCGGCGGCATCGGCATCGCGCGCGTTGACGGTGTGCGTGGCGCCGATCTGCCGCGCAAGGCCTAGTTTGTCGTCCGACAGATCCATCGCGATCACCTGCCGCGCGCCCGACGCGACGGCGCCGAGCACCGACGACAGACCGACGCCGCCCAGGCCGATCACCGCGGCGGTCTGGCCGGGGCGCATGCCGGCGGTGTTCACCACTGCGCCGACCCCGGTCAGCACCGCGCAGCCGAACAGCGCTGCCTCGTCCAGCGGCAACTCGGGGTCGATCTTCACCACGCTGCGGCGCGACACGACGGCATGATCGGCGAAACCTGACACGCCGAGATGATGGTTCACCTCGACGCCGTCGCAATGCAGCCGCCGCGCGCCGGACAGCAGCGTGCCGGCACCGTTCGCGACGGCACCGGGTTCGCACAGTGCCGGCCGGCCCTCCGCGCACGGCATGCAGTGGCCGCAGCTCGGCATGAAGACCATGACAACGTGATCGCCGGGTGCCAGGTCCGGCACGTCCTCGCCCACCGCCTCCACGACTCCGGCCGATTCGTGGCCCAGCGCCATCGGCATCGGACGCGGCCGATCGCCATTGATGACGGACAGGTCGGAGTGGCACAGCCCGGCGGCGGCGATGCGCACCAGCACCTCGCCCCTGCCTGGGCCGTCCAGCTCGGCCACCGCAATGCGCAGGGGCTTGCTGACGGCATACGGCGCCTCGACGCCCATGCGGTCGAGGATGGCAGCCCTGATTTTCATGATGCTGTGTCCCCGCTCATGCCGGCTCGGCGACCGGCGCCCTTCCGGCCGGCATCCGCGCGCGCAATTCATCGATCAGCACGCGGGTATTTTCGGAATAGTCGATGGGCACCGCGACGAGATGCACGCCGCCGCCGGCGAAGGCCGCTTCCAGGGACGGGATCAGCCCGCCGGTGCTGGTGACGCACGTGCCCTTGGCGCCGTAGCTCTCGGCGTATTTGACGAAATCCGGATTGCCGAAGGTCAGCCCGAAATCAGGGAAGTCGTCCACCGCCTGCTTCCAGCGGATCATGCCGTAGGCATTGTCCACCAGGATCAGCACGACGAGATTCAGTTTCAGCCGGACCGCTGTTTCCATTTCCTGGCTGTTCATCATGAAGCCGCCGTCGCCGCATACCGCCATTACACGACGATCGGGATACAGGATCGCCGCCATCATCGCCGACGGCAGGCCTGCGCCCATGGTGGCAAGCGCGTTGTCGAGCAGCAGCGTGTTGGCGACATAGGTACGATAGTTGCGCGCAAACCAGATCTTGTACATGCCGTTGTCCAACGCGACGATCCCATCCTCCGGGATCACCTGCCGGACGTCGTGCACGATGCGTTGCGGCGTCGGCGGCCAGCGATCCTCGGTCGCCCGGTCGGCGACCCTGGCCAGGATGCCGTCGCGCAGCGACAGCAGCGCGTTGGCGTGGTGCAGCTTACCTTCGACGCGATCGGCCAGCGCCTCCAGGCTCGGGCCGACATCGCCGACCACTTCGGCATCCGGGAAATACACCTGCTCCACGTGCGCCGGCGTGTAGCTGACGTGGATGACCTTGGGGCCGTTCGGTCCCATGATGAAGGGTGGCTTCTCGATCGTGTCGTGGCCGATCGCGATGATCAGATCAGCCTTATCCACCGCCTCATGGACGTAGTCCCGCTCACTCAGCGCCGCGGTGCCGATGTAGAGATTGCTGCCGCCAGCCGCGGTGCCCTTGCCCATCTGCGTGGTGAAATACGGGATCTTCAGGCGACGGACGAAACCGGTTATGCCCGCCGTGCTGCGCGGACGCGACGCGGCGGCGCCCAGCATGATCAGCGGACGCTTGGCGTCGATGATCATGGCCGCGGCGCGGTCGAGCGCGGTGCGGTGAGCCGTGGGGATTTCGATCGGATGCGGGACGACCAGCGGCACCTCGTCGCACGCCTCGCCGGCGATGTCCTCGGGCAACTCGAGCAGCACCGGTCCCGGCCGCTCCTCCATTGCGATGCGGAAGGCGTCGCGCACCAGCGTCGGGATGGTACTCGTGCTGACGATCTGGCGCGACAGCTTGGTGAGCGGCTTGAACGCGCTGACCACATCGACGATCTGAAACCGCGCCTGGCGACTGCTCATGATTCCCTTCTGACCGGTGATCATGATCATCGGCATCGCGCCGAGCAGCGCGTAGGCAGCACCGGTGGTGAGGTTGAGCGCGCCCGGACCGAGCGTGGTGATGCACACGCCCGGCTTGCCGGTCAGTCGGCCGTAGGTGGCCGCCATGAACGCTGCCCCCTGCTCGTGTCGCGTCAGCCGCAGCTTGATCGACGAGCCGCGCAGACTCTCCACCACATCGAGGTTTTCCTCGCCCGGAACGCCGAAGATGTAGTCCACACCCTCGTTCTCGAGCGCCGCAACCAGAAGATCCGAGCCTTTGGTCATGTCTTTCGATCCGTGCTGCTGGGGTCGGTGCTGCCGGCCGGCGCCCTGTCAGGCGCCGAGTTGCCGCAGCACCGCCTGGGTGAATTCACGGGTGGTGGCGCGGCCGCCTAGATCGCCGGTGCGCACCTGATCCTTGTTGAGGGTGTGGTCGATCGCGTCCTCCAGCCGCTTGCGCTTGTCCGCCATGCCTACGTGCTCGAGCATCAGCGCCGCCGCCATCAGCAGCGAGGTCGGGTTGGCGATGCCCTTGCCGGCGATATCGGGTGCCGATCCGTGCACCGCCTCGAAGATCGCCGCGTGCAGCCCGATATTGGCGCCGGGCGCCATGCCGAGGCCGCCGACCAAACCGGCCGCCTGGTCCGAAAGGATGTCGCCGAACAGGTTGGTGGTGACGATCACGTCGAACTGCCAGGGATTGAGCACGAGCTGCATCGCGCAGGCATCGACGATGCGGTCGTCGAACGCCACCCGGCCCTCGTATTTCTTCGCCACGTCGCGCGCGGTGTCGAGAAAAACGCCCGTCAGCGCCTTCAGCACATTCGCCTTGTGAACGATGGTGACCTTCTTACGCCCGTTGCGCACGGCATAGTCGAAGGCGAACTCGGCGATGCGCCGCGATCCTTCGCGCGTGTTGACGCCCGACGAGATCGCCACCGCATGGGGATCGTCGCCCACCGGAATATAATGCTCGAAGGCGACGTACAGCCCCTCCAGGTTCTCGCGCACGATAACCAGGTCGATGTTCTCGTAACGGCCGCCCGGGATCATCGTGCGGGCGGGGCGCAGATTGGCGTAGAGGTGAAATTCCTCGCGCAAGCGAACGTTCACCGAGCGGAAGCCGCCGCCCACCGGTGTGGTCAGCGGACCCTTCAGTGCCAGCCCGGTGCGGCGGATACTGTCCAGCGTGGCCTTGGGCAGAGGGTCGCCGGCCGCTTCGATGGCAGCGAGGCCGCCCTGCTGGATGTCCCACGCGAACGGCTTGCCGAGCGCATCGAGCGCCTGCACCACCGCCTCCGTCACCTCGGGGCCGATGCCGTCGCCCGGAATCAGTGTGGCTTCGATCTGGCCTGATTGCGCATTGCTCAATTCATCCACCCCTTTGTGATGACGGGTCGGCACTCAAGCCGCAGGGGCGCGCCCGTGCTGGGACGATCGTGGCAGGCAGCAATAGGACGGTGAAGTACGATGCCGGACACATGACCGTCTCCCCCGGGCGCCTCACGGTGCGGGCGCGCCTCTTGATAGAAGGGTTTAGCAGATCGAAGCGTCACACGACCGTCTTGGGCCCGGATGGTACAAAATATTTTCTGCGGCGGTGCCCTTCGATGCCAGGGCAAGCGGACATTTGAGCCGCCATAAGCCTATGATAATGACCGGTTCGTTCACCGCGCAGTCGTGTCCGCCGCCTGAATCAGCCGCTGGGAAGGCTAGGATTTCGGCCTTCATTCGCCCGGCTATCGGCGCTTTTGCCGCGGGGCCAACGCCGGCGACGGGTGCGTCGTGCCGCAGTGCACAATAATTCCGCCCTGCTGGCGACTCACTGAGGTCCGCAGCGCGGTTGGCAACCGGGGAGGGGCCAAGTGCGGTTTATGAAGCGGCAGCTCATGTTGCCGGTCTCGACGATGAGGAGGTCCATTCAGCAGCGACCGTAGGCCGAGCCTCAGTGATGGCCGGCGCGGCCTTCCGCTTCGAGCTGGGCGACCAGATCGGCACCGTTGAAGAATCGGCGGCGACGACCGCGCAGCATTTCAATCCGGAAGCCGCGCCGTTGCTCCCTCAATGCCCGTTGGCGACTGGCGTCCTGGGCGCCCCGACCTGGCGGAGGAACGGCACCAGCAACGTCGCCACGACGAAGGCCAGCATGATGGCGCGGAACGCGTCGGCGAAAGCCAGCGTCGAAGCCTCGCGATAGGCGAGGTTCCAAAGCTGCTCGAGCGCCGCCTGATGGCCGACATCGGGGCCGGTCGGCAATGCGGCATAACGCGCGGTCAGACCCTGCAGCAACCGCTCCATCGGCAGGTTGGCGGGTGTCAGGTGGCTGGCGATACGCTGGAAATGCAGGTTGGTCTGGTCGTTGATGATGGCGGCGCTGACCGCGATGCCGACCGCGCCGCCCAGGTTGCGCATCATGTTGAACAGGCCGCTGGCGTATTTCAGCCGCTCCGGCGGCAGGCTGCCAAGCCCCAGCGTGACGCTCGGCGCCACCGCGAAGACCTGCGGAAATCCGCGCAGCACCTGGGGCATCAGCAGCTCCGCCGCGCCCCAGTCATGGGTGATGAAGCTGAAGCTCCACATCGCAAGACCGAAGCAGGCAAGTCCGAACATCATCAGCCAGCGCGTGTCGAATCGGCGTGCCAGCAGGATGTAGACGGGCGTTCCCAGCAGGGAGGCGACGCCGGTCGAGAAGACCGCGGTTCCGGTCTGCCACGCACTGAAGCCGCGCACATAGCCCAGGAACAGCGGCGTGAGGTAGATCGTGGTGAAGATGCCGACGCCTGTGACGAAGGACAGCAGGCAGCCGAGCGCGAAATTGCGGTTGCCCAGCGCGCGCAGATCGACCACCGGATTGCGGTAGGTCAGGCTGCGGATGCAGAACAGCAGCAGCGAAATGCCGGCGATCCAGGCGGTGGCCGTGATCGTGGAATCGCTGAACCAGTTCCACCGCGTGCCTTCTTCCAGCGTGTATTCCAGCGTGCCCAGGCCCACCGCCATCAGGGCGATGCCGAGATAGTCGGCGCCCCGCAGCAGGGACAGATCCGGCTCGTCGATGCGCACCAGGATCGCCACAAGCACGGTGATCGCCAGGCCCGGCAGCAGGTTGATGTAGAACAGCCAGTGCCAGTCCAGCGTGTCGGTGATCCAGCCGCCGATCACCGGCCCCAGCGTCGGCGCGATCGAGGCGATGGTGCCAACCACGGCCGCCGAGTAGACGCGGCGCGGTCCCTGGAAGAAATGAAACGAGGAGGTGAACACGGTCGGGATCATGGATGCGCCGAGCAGGCCCTGCAGCGCGCGGAAGACAATCATGCTCTGGATGTTCCAGGCCAGTCCGCACAGCATGCTGGACAACGTAAAGCCTGCTGCCGAGGCGGTGAACAGCCAGCGTGTCGAGAACACCCGCGTCAGCCAGCCCGAAAGCGGGATCATGATGATTTCGGCAATCAGATAGGCGGTTTGCACCCAGCTGATCTCGTCCTGCGCCGCCGATAGCCCGCCGCCGATATCCTGCAGCGACGACGCGACGATCTGGATGTCCAGCAGGGCGATGAACATGCCGCCGCACATCACGGCAAACGGCAGAATCGACGGTCTGGATGCGGCATCGCTCAAGGCACGGCGCCGGTGCGTGTGTCGACCCGCGCCGTGGTGGACAGGCCTGGACGCAGCATTCGCAGATCGGCGTCATCCGCGTCCAGCACAACGCGCACCGGCACACGCTGCACGATCTTGGTGAAGTTGCCGGTGGCGTTCTCGGCGGGGATGACGCTGAAGACCGCGCCGGTGCCGGGGGCGACGCTGGCGACGTGGCCGTGGAAGACGTGGCCCGGCAGCACGTCGGCGACGACGGTGGCGGCGTCGCCGTCGGCCATGCGGGTGAGCTGGTCTTCCTTGAAATTGGCGTCCACCCAAAGCCCGGTGCTGGGGATGACCGAGATCAGGTAAGCGCCTGCGGCGACATAGGCGCCGACCTGGGCCGCCCGGTTGCCGACGTGCCGTCGATCGGCGCACGGATGTCGGTATAGCCCAGATTGAGCTGCGCCGTCTGCAAGGTCGGACCGTGCCTGTGCCAGGTTGGCATCCGCCTCGGCGATCTCTGCGGTCAGGACCTTCAGCCGCTCGCGGTCGGCATCCAGCGCCGCCGCGGCGGCGACCAGCGCCGCGCGGGTCTGCCGCTCCAGCGAGGCGGTGCGTTGCGCGTCCTGGCGCGATCCGGCGCTGGTAAGTGACAGGGCCTGATAGCGGTCGGCATCTTCGGTGGCGAAAGTGAGCTGCGCTGACTTGGCGGCAACCTCGGCTTCCTGCTGGCGGATGGTGGCCTGCTGCAGCGCGTACTGCGCCCGCAACCCTTCCAGCGCGGCGGCCCGCGCGTCCACGACCGCGCGGGCGTGGTCCAGTGCCGCCCGATAGTCCCGGCTGTCGAGCCGGATGAGCAACTGGCCAGCTTTTACCGGCTGGTTATCGGTCACCAGCACCTGCGCAATGAAGCCGCTGACATGCGGCGCAAGCGCCGTGACGTTGCCGCCGACATAGGCATCGTCGGTGCTTTCGATAAAGCGCCCGGTGGTCCACCAGTTGTGGCCGTACCAGCCTGCCCCTGCCAGAACCGCGAGCGCTGCGCCAGCCATGGCCAGCCGCTTCAGGCTCGGACGCTTGCGGGCGGGGGTGGCGGCGCCGAGCGGGGGCGGGACCGTGGCCTCGCGGGCCGACACGGCAGCGGTCATGGTATCCTCCTATCGGTCGGGGGCCGTCGGGGCGCCGGCGAAGGCGCCATGGCGCCTGCGGACGTCGTCGCTGGCGGCCGGTCCAGGGGCGGTGCGGAAGGACGGCGACCTCAGCGGACGCAGGCTGGCCGCATCCACCAGCACGGGGTCGGCCAGGTCACCGGTTTCGGTGTCGACGATCACCACGCTCGCGCCTTCCGGCGCGAAATGGCGGTTCCCCCACGCCAGCAGCGCCCAAAGCACGGGGCGGAAATCCCGACCCTGCTCGGTCAGGACATAATCATGCCGTGGCGGCCGATCGCTGTAGCGGCGCCTCTCCAGCATGCCGGCCGCGACCAAGGCGCCAAGCCGCCGGGTCAGCATGTTGGGGGCGATGCCGAGGCTATTCTGGAACTGCTCGAACCGCGTGGCACCCAGGAAGGCATCGCGCAGGATCAGGATGCTCCACCATTCCCCGACCCGTTCGAGGCTGCGCGCGATCGGACATTCGAGCGTTTCGAAACTCTTGCGGCGCACGGGTCAGGGTCCAGTAGCTATCGTCATGAAAGAAATGTAGCGACATTCTTTCATTATGCAAGTCACCGGTCGATAGCCGGCTGCCGTGGCCCGTGGCGGGCGCTGCCGGGCCGCCACTCCACCGGCGGCGGCGGCCCTGCGTTGTCGCCGTCGTCGCGCCGTTAATCCTCCCCTATGGGGCGCGGCAATTCCCCGGCCACGTCTTACGATCCGTGCCGAGCGACAGCCGTGCACAAGGCGGACCGGGCAAACCGGTCACGACGACGCGCCCACTTGCAGTCGCCGTTCGAGCATTCGCGACAGACTTGTCAGCGGAAAACACAGGGCAAAGTAGATCAGGGCAACCACGCCATACACCGTGAACGGCGCGAACGTTGCGTTGTTGATAATGTTGGAAGTTTGCAGCAGCTCGTTGTACCCGATGATTGACGTCAGCGCGGTGCTTTTGACCAGTTGCACCAGAAAGCCGACCGTCGGGGCAACGGCGATACGCAGGGCCTGCGGCAGGATGACGAGCCGCATCCGGTGCCAGAAGTGCAGCCCGATGGCGGCGCCGGCATCCCACTGCCCCTGCGGGATCGCCTCGACGCAGCCGCGCCAGATTTCGCCGAGATAGGCGCTTGCCGACAGCGTCAGGCCCAGGCCGGCCGCCATCCAGGGCTGCACGTCGATGCCCAGCAGCGGCAGACCGAAGAACACCAGGAAGAGCTGCATGAGCAGCGGTGTGCCCTGGAACAGCTCGATATACAGCCTGGCGCCGAGGCTGAGGTATTTCCGGCTGCTGATGCGCGCCAGCATCAGCAGCAGGCCGGCGCCGCCGCCGCAGACGAAGGCCATGACGGACAGAAGAATCGTCCAGCGCGTGGCCAGCAGCAGGTTGCGCACGATGTCCCACAGCGTGAAATCCATCAGCGGATCCCCGCGCCCAGCAGCAGGCTGCCGCCAAGGTTCAGAACACGACGAAGCAGGATCGACAGGCCGAGATAAATGGCCGTGACCAGCGCATAGGTCTGGAACGACAGGAAGGTGCGCGACTGCAGAAGATCAGCCTCATAGGTGAGGTCACGCACTGCGATCTGCGACACCACCGCCGATTCCAGCATGGTGATAACGAGCTGGCTGACCAGGGCAGGAAACACCGCACCCAGCGCCTGCGGCAGGACGATGCGAAGAAACACGATGGAGCCGGACAGGCCCAGCGCCTGGCCCGCTTCGCGCTGGCCGGGTGCCACGGCGTCAAGCCCCGCACGGACGATCTCGGTTCCATAGGCGGAGACATTGATCGTCATCGCCAGGATCGCTGCGGCCATGGCGTTCAGATGAAGGCCCAGGCTCGGCAGACCGAAGAAGACGAAGAACAGCTGCACGATGAACGGCGTGTTGCGGATCAGCTCGACGTACCCAGCGGCCACGATCCGGCACCAGCGGACCCTGCTGCGTCGCGCGGTCGCGCCGACCAGGCTCAGGACACTGCCGGAAACGATGGTGACGGCGATCAGCATGATCGTCGTCAATGCACCATTCAGCAGCGCAGAACCGGCGGCCCAGATCCATCCGACAGCCGGGCCGCCAGCCATCGGCGCTTACAGATCCTTTGGATCCAGCGGCTTCTGCAGCCAGTGCAGCGAGATCTTGTTCAGCGATCCATCCGTCTTCATCTTGGTGATCGCGTCGTCGAGTGCCTTCTTGAGCGCCGGCTCGTTCTTGTTCAGGGCAATGTGATCGGGCGAGCTGAGGAGCTGGAATTTCTGCTCCGGCTCGATGCTCGGATGACGGGCCAGAACCGAGGCGCCGACATCGTTGCCCACGGCGATCAGCTGGACCTGTCCAGCGAGGAAAGCGGAGATCACGCCGTTATAGTTGTCGAACCGCTCGATATCGGCCGTCTTGGGCGCGGCTGCGGTCAGCGAGGTGTCTTCCAGCGTGCCGCGATTGACGCCGATCGACTTGCCGGCCAGATCGGCAGGTCCGGCCACTTTGAGCGATCGCGGCCCCATCACGGCGATGTAGTAGGGCGCGTAGGATTGGGTGAAGTCGATCACCTTCTCACGCTCCGGGCTTTCGCCGACGCTCAACAGGATGTCGACCTTGTGCTCCTGCAGATAGGGAATGCGGTTCTGCCCGGTGATGCCGACCAGGGCGAGCTTCACGCCCAATGATTTGGCGAGGGCATTGGCGACGTCGATGTCGTAGCCGTGCAGGCTCATGTCCGCGCCGGCCGAGGCGAAGGGCGGGAAGTCCTCGAACACGCCGACCTTCAGCACGCCGGCCTTTTGGATATCGGCCAGCGCGTCCGCATGGGCGAGCGCGGGACCCAGGCCCACGAACCCGCACATCAGCAACAACGCGGTGAACAGGCGTCTCGGGCGGCTTGGTATGGTCATCGGGCACTCCGGTTTGCGCGAGGTTGATCAGGACGGGTCGACGGGGACGAGCATGCAGGCATCGGGCGGGAAGCCGACGACCACACCCTGCCCAGGGGCGAATCCGGTTTGCGCGCGGTTCGGCTGCATCACCAGCACGCGTTGGCCGCCCCGCAAGGCAACGATGATCTGGCGCATCGCGCCCAGCAGGGCAACGTCCACCACCTGTCCCTGCATCCGGTTCGGCCCCGGATCGGCGGATTCCGCCAGCAGGTCGATGCTCTCGGGTCGGATGCACAGATCGCAGGATTTCTCTTCGGCCGGCATGTCCACGGCGATCTGCAGCGTCAGGCCGCACGCGGTCTGGAACGTCGCGGCACCGCGCATGCTGCCGACGAACCAGTTGGAGCGGCCCATGAACTCGGCGACAAAACGGGTTTGCGGTCGGGCGTAGATGTCGTCGGGCGTGCCTTGTTGCACGATGCGGCCGCGGTTCATGATGAACACGCGCTCGCCCAGGCTCATGGCCTCTTCCTGGTCGTGCGTCACGACGATCGCCGAGGAGCCGACGGTGGTGAGCACGTCGCGCAACTCGGCGCGCAGCTCCTGGCGCAGCTTTGCATCCAGCGCCGAGAGCGGCTCATCCAGCAGCACAACACCGGGGCGGGTTGCCAGCGCGCGGGCAAGCGCGACGCGCTGTTGCTGTCCGCCGCTGAGCTGGTTCGGAAAACGCTCGCCGTAGCCGGGCAGTTTCACCAGGGCAAGCATCTCCGCCACGCGGCGGGGGATGTCCTGCCTCGGGAAGCCGCGATGGCGCAGGCCGTAGCCGACATTGGCGGCGACCGTCATGTGCGGAAACAGCGCATAGTGCTGGAACAGAAGGCCGACATTGCGCTCATAGGGACGCTTGCGGGCCATGTCCGTGCCGGCGATGCGCACGGTGCCGCTATCCGTCGCCTCGAACCCGGCGATGACGCGCAAGATGGTCGTCTTTCCGCAGCCGCTTGGCCCGAGCAGTGCCACGGTTTCGCCATGCGCGATATCGAACGACACGCCGTCGATCGCGGTGACGGCACCGAAGGTTTTGGTCACGGCACGGAATTCGAGGGCGTTGACCACGACCTATGCCCTGAACATGCCCTGGCCGATCAGCCGGTTGAAGCCGACGACACGGTCCAGCACGGCGATCAGCAGGGCAGTCACACCCATCAGCATCACCGCGGCTGCGGCGATGGTCAGGTCGAAATTGGCGCGCATCGCGCTGACCAGCGCGACCGGCAGCGTGTAGGTTTCCGGGTCGGTCAGGAAGGTGCTGACTGCGACATCATCCAGCGATACGGCGAAGGCGAAGATTGCGCCGGTTATGATGCCGGTGCGGATCAACGGCAGCGTGACGCTCCAGAACGCCGCGCGTTCGGTGGCCCCGAGCACCAGCGCCGCCTCGGTCAGGGCCGGATCGCGCCCGACCAGGCTCGCGAGCGTCGCGCGGATCGTATAGGGCAGCGTGATGATGACGTGGCCGCACAGCAGGCGGACGAATCCGTCGATGATGCCGGCCCGAGACAGCGACAGCAGCAGCGAAAACCCGATCACCACCGGCGGCACAACGAGCGGCGACAAGAACAGGGCCATCAACAGGCCGCGGCCCGGGAATCCGGCGCGCTCCAGTGCTATGGCGGCGCCGGCGCCGACGACCGTGGCGATCGCCGCGGCAAGGGTCGCGAGTGCCAGGCTGATGCGAAGGCCGACGATGAAGGTGTCCTGGGAGAAGCAGTTGGCGAACCAGCGCAGCGACAGGGCCGGCGGCGGCAGCGGCCCCAGATAGCCGCGCGCATCGAAGGCCATCAGGATTGTCACCAGCAGGGGAACGACCAGAAACACGACGGCGACGGCGATAAGGGCCCCCACCAGGACGCCGCCGAGATCGTCGGCGATGCGTCTGCCGCGCGGCAGTGTCATGTCGGCACCCCGCGCGTGCGCCCGAGGGAGGCAAGCCCCATCACCACCAGCAGCGAAACGACCAGCATGACGACCGAGATCGCAGCCCCGCTGGGATAGTCCGCAATTTCGCTGAAGCGATCGTAGATCGTGTTTGAAACGAACAGCACACGCCCCTTGCCCAGGATCATCGGAATGACGAAGGCGCTGATCGAGAAGGTGAGCGCGATCAGGAAGGCGGATACCAGCCCGGGGCGGCTCAAGGGCAGGGTGATGGTCAGATGGGATTTCCAGGCGTGCGCCCCCAGGGTCTGCGCCGCATCCAGCAGTCGGGGGTCGACGTTCTGCACGGTGCCCAGCAGGGTCAGCGTCGAGACCGGAATGATGTAATGGAGCAGGCCGGCACCGACGAGGCACTGGATGTACCAGCCGCTGTTCGGAGAGATGCCAAATGCATGCAGCACCGGACGCAGGATGCCGACCGAGCCGAAGGTCAGCTCGATCGCATAGGTGCGGACCAGCATGCTGAGCAGGATGAGGGTAATCAGGAAACCGGTCGCCAGCACGCGCCCGCGCGGTGAGAACCGGCGCACGATATACCAGGCGAGCGGATAGGAAACTGCCAAGCCGATGATGGTGGCCAGCACGCTGATGCGGAAGGTCTCGATGAACAGGCCGGCAAAGGACCAATTTAGCAGTTCGGCATAATTTGTCAGCGTGAATGGTGCACCTGCGACCGCGCCGATTCGGCCCGGCGTGAAAAGCCGGAAGCTTTCCATCACCAGGCCGGCCATCGGAATCACGAACAGCGCCCCGAAGATCAGCACGGCCGGCAGCAGCGTCGGCAGTGTCCGACGCGCGGTGGACCACGGCACGCCGCGGGCCCTAAAGCAGCGGTGCGATGTCGGTTTCCCAGCGCTTGGTCCAGGCGTCCTGCGACGCCAGGACCACCTTGTAGTCGGGCACGTAGACGTATTTCGCCATCTCCGCCGGGGTGTAGGACAAGTGCTTCAAGCTGTCCGGCGTCGTCGCCTTCGCGTTCAGCGGTGCCTCGCCGGCGACCTTGGCATACAGGCTGTTCATCGCCGGGCTGATGGCAAAGTTGATGAAATCCAGCGTTGCCTTGCGGTTGGGTCGATTCTTCATCACGGCAAAGCCGCTCTGATACAGGAATGTCGCCATGCCGGCCTGCTTCGTAAGGCGGGTAATCGGGAAGTGCTTCGCGACCGCCGACCAGCTGGGTTCGGCGAAGAAGCCGACGGATGTCTCGCCGCTGGTGAAGGAGTTGGTGAAGTCGACGTCGGTTACGGCGATGCGGCCGATATTTCCCGACTTGGCCAAGTCCTTCATCAGCTTCCAGCCGGGGTCCATGTTCTTCTCGTTGCCGCCGGCATGAAGGGCCAGCGCCACGATCTGCAGCATCATGCTTTGCGTCGGACCCGGCCAACAGATCGCGCCCTTCAGCTTGGGCGAGAACAGATCGTCCACCGAGGTGATCTTCAACGGCGCGGTATCGGTGCGATAGCCGAAATACATGCCGCCGACCGCGCGCGGCACCGCCTTCCAGGCGCCCTTGTCGTCCTTGATGACGATTTTCTCCGGGATGTCGGCCAGGTTGGGAATGTCGGCGATGGAGACGGTTTCCAACCAGTCTTCGGCGACCATGCTGTTGAAGCTGCCTTCCCAGCCGGCGACATAATCGTACTCGACGCGGGGCCAGGCGGCCTTGATCTTCGGCAGGATGGAGCCGGCGCCGCCCTGGAACAGCACCCAGTTCATCGTGTCCGCCTGCTGGTGCGCAGCGATCTGCTTCATCGCCTCAACCACGTCGCCGCCCCACTCGGCCGCGGTGAGGGACGTTTCGGCTGCCGCCGGGCCCGACCGCAGCGCCGTGCCGAGCAGGGCCGGCATGGCGAGCACGCCGGCGGTGCCGAGCAGCCGGCGGCGGGAGAGGTGCATAAGCATTTGGTGTCTCCGTGGCTTGGGTTTCGTCGCGTGGATGGAGGGTTGTCTAGAGGCTCTATGCGTCGGCCCGGATGCGGAACAGCGAGTCACGCCAGTGCCCTGCATTCGAAATGGTTGCCTTTCCCCAAGGCGTGCCGCGCCGTCTGGTAATCCAGCACCGTATCGGTGCCGAGGCCGCGCGCAAAGACCAAGTCCATCCAAGGAGCGCCCCTGTCGGGGCAGAGCGCCCGCCTCGGCGATGGCAGAAGCACGCCGGCCCTAAAACGCCATCAGGTTATCGCGGAAGGTCTTGTGCGGGTAGCCAGTGCGCGTCAGCCGGCGGCGCTGCAGCGCCGGCACCAGGCCGTCGCAAATTTCCATGACATAGCGGCGCGTGAAATCGCTGTTGAACAGAAGGAAGCCGTCGCCACCGACTTCCTCCATCACCTCCGCCATCAGCGCGGCCACATGATCCGGCGTGCCAGTGTAGTCGATGCTGGACTTGATCGCATATTCCATGGCGAGGCTGCGTGGGGTCCGCCCCGCATATTTCGAGACCTCGGATTGATGGCCGTTGCTCGTCAATTCGGGCAGAGGCTCGTCGGGGTCGAACTGCGACAGGTCGATGTCGCCGGTCATCGACATCTGGGCCAACTGCATGTCGATATGCGCGAGCTTGGCCTCGTCTTCCTGGCGGCGACGTTCGCGCGCCGCTTCCATCGAAACGTCTACGACGGGGTAGGCGAGGAACAGTACCTTGATGTCGTCGGGATTCCGTCCGAACGCAGTGGCGCGGGCTCGTACGCTTGCGCGAAACTTTTTCATCTGTGCCATGCTGTCGCCGAACGCGATGATGGTGTCGGCCCACCTTGCGGCGAAGGTCTGGCCGCGCTGAGAGCCGCCTGCCTGGACAAGCACCGGCCGAACCTGCGGCGAGCGCGGCGCATTCAAGGGGCCACGGCAGCGGAAGTATTTTCCCTCGTAGTCGATCAGATGCACTTTTCGGCCATCGGCGTAGAGCGGCGTCTGCGTGTCCAGCAGCACCGCGTCCGGCTCCCAGGATTCCCAAAGTTGGGTGACGATCTCTGCAAACTCGTCCGCCCTGTCATAGCGCTCGTCATGCGGGAATTGTCGGTCCCGTCCGTAGTTTTGCGCGGTGTGGTCGCTGGTGCCGGTGACCATGTTCCAGCCGACCCGACCGTCCGTTACGTGATCGAGCGTGTTGACCAGCCGCGCCAGCAGATAGGGCGGATACTCGGCCGTCGACAGGGTCGGCACGATGCCGAGATGCTTGGTCGCCTGCGCCATGTAGGGCACCAGCACCGCCGGATCCATCTTCGGCGTAGCGACGGCGTATTTCAGGTAGACGTCGTGCGAGTTCCCGTATGTGCGCGGCACATGGGACGAGTCCTCGATGATGACGTAGTCGAAACAGGCGCGTTCGAGGCTGCGCGCAAGATCGACGAAGAGGTCAGGCTTCAGCCAGTTCACGGCCGTATCGCCAGCCCATTCGAACCGCCATGCCTTCGGGCTGAAGCCGCGCGAGACGAACCAAGCGAGGTGGAATTGCTTCGGCATGGGTTGCCCCTTCCATTCGGCGGCCACGTCGTCGGTTGGTCCAGCAAAGACCATGCCAGTTCAACGATGACGTCACCCTTGAACGGCGGTGATCCGCATGCGGGTAGCAGCCTGACGCACGCCGCCGACATGAATGAGCGCATGCGACACTCTGATTGGTGGACCGGCTTCCTCGCGGCGCTGCGACAGCGTCGGGTGACGTCGCATTTGGCGGTGGAAGGGCGCGCTTCGAAACTGGGCCTGCGGCGCGGCTCCAGCATCGACCGCCATGACCCTGCGCCCCCCACTGAGCGGCCAGTCGACGTGCGCGCAAGCGCATCAAAGGGTATTGGGCTGGACCAAATCCTCGGCCGGACTGCGGCAGACCAGCCATCGCGGTCGCGAACGCGTTGGCTGGCGGTCCGATCTCGCGGCCACGACCTCCAATCCGATTCGGCGGCCAAGGCTGCTGGCGGTGACGCCGGCATGACCCCGGGCAGTCGCTACGACAATGCCCGAAGCAATCCGCCGAGCGGCCTCACTCGTCGCACTGGCCCGCCAACAAAGTGCTTCACCAAACGCTTCCGAAAGCGTGCTGCAGAAGCCCGCTAGACGACGCGGAGCAGCGGGCGGGCTCCGGCGGTCATGCGGGCATACAGCGCCACATAATCTTCGGCCATGCGCTGCGCCGTGAAGCGCGTTTCGAACTGGCGGCGGATCTCGGACCGGTCCAGTTCGTCCAGTCGGTCGATGGCGGCGACGGCGGCCGCCTCGTCGCGGACGATGAAGCCGGTGATGCCGTCATCGATCACCTCGGGGACCGAGCCGGCAGGGAAGGCGATCACCGGCGTGCCGCAGGCCATGGCCTCGATCATCACCAGGCCGAACGGCTCGGGCCAGTCGATCGGCAGCAGCAGCGCCATCGCCCCGCTCAGAAATGCGGGCTTCTCGGCATCGCCGATCTCGCCGATCATCTCGACGCCGGGGCCATCGAGCATCGGTGCGATCACGCTGTCGAAATACTCCTGATCGACGCGATCGACCTTGGCGGCGATCTTCAGCGGGATGCCGGCGCGGCGGGCAATGGCGATCGCGCGATCGGGCCGCTTTTCCGGCGCGATGCGACCGAGGAAGGCCAGATACTGCGGACGTACCGGCTGCGGCGTCAGCAGGTTGACGGGCAGCCCGTGGTGAATGGTGCGGACGAAGTTCGCATTCGGCAGCGGGCGGCGCTGCGCGTCCGAGATCGATACCACCGGAGCCTGCGTCAAATCGTACATTTCGGCGATTTCCGGCAGGTCGAGCCGGCCGTGCAGCGTGGTGATCGCCGGCGTCCCGGTGCGCGTCAGCAGCGAGAACATCCAGTAATCCAGGTGGCTGTGAAGGACGTCGAAGTCGCCGGCCTCGCGGCTGACGCGCTCCATCTGCGTCATATGCGGCGCGATCGGATCGCGCAGGGTCTTGTCGAAGCGCAGCGCCTTCGGCCACACGCTGCGCAACCGCGCGCTGGTGGTGGAGTCGCCGCTGGCGAACAGGGTGACATCGTGGCCCATGGCGACCAGCGCCTCGGTCAGGTAGGACACCACCCGCTCGGTGCCGCCATAAAGGCGCGGCGGCACGGATTCAGTCAGTGGGGCGATCTGGGCGATACGCATGCGCTCAAGCACCTTTCCCGATATCGGACGGCAAGCGGGCTATCGCCCGATGACCTAACGGCAGTGAAACCCCTCGGTTGAGGCGAAGATCGGGCGGCGCTGCCCGAAACCTGCCCAAAACCCCGTTGAGTCGCGGGTCGTTGCGCTGTCGAATGGCAGCGTGCGCGCCGCGTGGTTTGAGGAGTTTGCTGTCGCAGCCAGGGGATTCGTCCGCGCTGCCGATTGCCAAACGGCAGAAGTCAGGATCGGGTTGACAATTTCGTGATCGGGTTCCCGCGGCATGCGCGGGCCGGCAAGCAATCAGTCTCGATGGGGCTCCTGCTGCGCGAGCCGGGCCAGCACCGCCTCGATCAGGGCCCCGGTATCGGCCCCCTGCACCTTGTCGACCATCGGGGCCAGCCGGCCGTCGATGAGCAGCGTCGCCAGCCCGTGCGCCAGCGACCATCGCCCCACGGCAACCACCAGGCGCTGCACGCCATCCGGCGCGGACGGCGTCCCGACCTCCGGCACGTCCTGCGTGAGCAACGCGAATGCTGCATCGCCGGCCGACCGCAGCGCCGGCGATGACCAGTCCAGGCGCTCTGAGCGGAACATGAGCTGGAACAGCCCGGGGCAGGCGATCGCGAAACCGACATAGCCGCGGCCGAGCCCGACCAGGCGCGCTGCCGGATCCGTGCCGGCCGCATCGACCTCGGCGAGGAGATGCGCCCGGAACCGGCCGAAGCCTGCGGCGGCCAGCTCGGTCAGCAGTCCGGACAGGTCGCCGAAGTGGTGCGCCGGTGCCGCATGCGACACGCCTGCCTCGCGTGCCGTCGCCCGCAGAGTCAGGGCGGCGATCCCCTCGCGATCCAGAATGGCCTCGGCTGCCCCGAGCAGGGCCGCGCGCAATGCGCCGTGGTGGTATGGCTGCGCCATTCCCAATCTTTACACTGGAAAGATTTTGCTTGACCAGCGAGCCGAGCAACTGGCATCAATCTTTACATCGTAAAGATGTAAGTCAAACCATCCCAAAGGAGATTGCCGACATGTCAGGCCTGATCAACGAACGGGTCTGCGCGGAAGTCGAGGGGGAGGTCGTGGTGTTCCTCATCGGCATGCGCGTCAACCGGCTTTGGAAGGTGTGGAAATGGCTGCCCTTGCTGCGCGCGATGCCGAGAATGCTGCAGGAACTCGCGGCGCGTCCCGAACTCGGGTTGCTGTCCACCAGGGGGCATTTCGGTCTGCGCAACTTCTCGATGGTGCAGTATTGGAAAAGTGCCGCGCATCTGCAGGCCTTCGCCCGCTCCGCTACCGGCACGCATCTGCCGGCCTGGCAGGCATTCAACCGCAGCGTGGGAACTGGCGGCGATGTCGGCATCTGGCATGAAACCTACGTCGTCCCGCCCGGCCATCTGGAGTCGATCTACCTGAACATGCCCCGCCATGGCCTCGGCCTGGTCGGAAAATTGTTTCCGGCGAAAGAACATCGCGCCACGGCAGCGAAGCGCCTGGCCCGCGTCGGCAATCCTGGGGCGTGACGGCGCGGCCGGTCCGGTCGCAGGCGATGGACTTGGCCGAGCAGGTCGCCTCCGGCGCGCCCACGGACTAGGCTATACCGCGACAGGCATGGCGAACGGCCTGGCATGGGCAATCCAGCCCGTCCATCGATATGGCGGCCGCCGTGATGACCGAAGATCCGAGCGCCGCGCAGAGCCTGGACACCGTCGCGGCGCCCTCTGTGCTGCCGCCCCGGGTCAACACGCGGATCCTGATCTACCTTGGTGGATTGCTGATCCTGATGGGCTTCGGGTCTCCCGGGGGCGGGCTGATCGGGCTGCCGATGAGCTTCCTGCTGAAGAACAAGCTCCACCTGACGCCGCAGGAAATGGCGGTCTTCGGTCTGCTTGCCGGGGCACCCGCCTGCGTGTCCTTCCTGTTCGGCTTTGCGCGCGACATCTGGAACCCGCTCGGCATGCGGGACCGCGGCTTCATGGTGCTTTTTGGCGCCCTGTGCGCGGTCCTTTACGTCGTGTTCGCCTTCGTGCCGGTGACCTATCACTCGTTGCTGGCTGCCTATCTCGTGCTGCTCACCGCTTTCCTTTTCGTCGCCAGCGCACAGAACGGGCTGACCTCGGCGCTGGGCCAGCAGCACGTCATGTCGGGGCAGATTAGCACGGCGTGGAACATCTTCGGCTCGCTTCCCGGGATCGCGGTCCTGGTGCTGGGCGGATACCTCAGCGACCTGATGGAGGCCGACAATCCCGAACGGGCCGCGCACCTGCTGTTTGTGGTGGGTGCGGTGCTCATGGCGCTGGTGGCGCTCTATGGCCTGTTGAAGCCGGCCAGCGTGTTCGACAATCTGAAGGTGGAGCGTCCGGCCGGCACCCGCCCGGTCGATGACGTCAGGCGGCTGGTGAGGCACGGGCCGATCTATCCCGCGCTGCTGATCTGGTCTCTCTGGAACTTCGCGCCGGGGGCTGGAACGCCGCTGCAATACTATCTGCAGAACACGCTGCATGCCGCCGACTCCCAGTGGGCGGACTGGAACGCGATCTTCGCCGCTTCCTTCATTCCGACCTTCCTGGTCTACGGCGTGCTTTGCCGGCGGTTCCCGCTTCGGCCTCTGTTGTTCTGGGGCACCGTGGCCGCGATCCCGCAATTCATGCCGCTGCTGTTCATCCACTCCGTGGCCGGCGCCCTGGTCGCGGCGGTACCGATCGGCCTGATGGGCGGCCTTGCTACGGCTGCGTACCTGGACCTGATGATCCGCTCCTGCCCCAATGGCCTGCAGGGCACCTTGCTGATGATGTCCGCCTCCCTCGTCGCGATCGTTTCGGGCCTGGGCAATCTTCTGGGTACCGGTCTCTACGACTATTTCGGCGGCTTCGGTGTCTGCGTGATGTCGATCACGGTGGTCTATTCGCTGATCGTTCCGATACTGCTGCTGGTGCCGAAACGGCTGACCGACACCGCCGACGGGCAGATCCCCGCAGTCGCCTTCACCGCCGATTGACGCAGGATCGTTTCATACTCGACCCGCGCACCGGTCCCAGGCGCGGGCGCCCTATCGCGCCTGGGCACTCGCCTCCGACCGCGTGGCGCCGGCGCGGGCAGCCAGGGCAGCGGCCATGAACTCGTCGAGGTCGCCGTTCAGGACAGCGTCGGGATTGCTGGTCTCGACGTTGGTGCGCAGATCCTTGACAAGCTGATACGGTGCCAGAACGTAGTTCCGGATCTGGTGGCCCCAGCCGATATCGGTCTTGGCGTTCTCCACCAGGGCGGACGCCGCCTCGCGCCGTTGCAGCTCGGCCTCGTACATGCGTGCCTTCAGCATCGCCATCGCGGTGGCGCGGTTGCGGTGCTGGCTGCGGTCGGTCTGGCAGGCAACGATGATGCCGGTCGGGATATGCGTAATGCGGATGGCGCTCTCGGTCTTGTTGACGTGCTGCCCCCTGCTCCCGAAGCCCGGAAGGTGTCCACCTTCAGGTCGCTCGGGTCGATCGCGATCTCGATCGTGTCGTCCACGACGGGATAGACCCAGACGCTGGCAAAGCTCGTTTGCCGCCGTGCCGCCGAATCGAACGGGCTGATCCGCACCAGCCGGTGCACCCCCGCCTCGGTCTTCAGCCAGCCATAGGCGTTCGGGCCGCTGACCTGCATCGTCACCGACTTGATGCCGGCCTGCTCGCCCTCGCTCTCCTCCAGCAGCGCCACTTTGTAGCCGTGCTGTTCGGCCCAGCGCGTGTACATCCGCATCAGCATCTCGGCCCAGTCCTGCGCCTCGGTGCCGCCGGCGCCGGCATTGATCTCGACATAGCAGTCGTTGGCATCGGCCTCGCCCGACAGCAGGCTTTCGATCTCGCGGCGCTTGGCCTCCTCGGCCAACGCGCGCAGCGTTGCCATGCCGTCGGCCACCATCGCCGCATCGTCATCGGCCTCAGCGAGTCCGATCAGCTCGATGGTGTCGGCGACTTCGGCCTCGAGGCGGCGCACCCCCTCGATCCCGCCGGCGAGCTGGTTGCGCTCGCGCATCAGCCTCTGTGCGGCCTCGGGATCGTTCCACAGCGCCGGGTCCTCGGCGCGGGCGTTCAGCTCCGCCAGGCGGCCTTCGGCAACATCCCAGTCAAAGATGCCTCCTCAGCAGCGCGACGGACTGCTTGATCTGCTCATGGATGGCGTCGGCTTCGGTGGACATGGCCTGCGTCCCGGGAACGGGTTGCGTGGGAGCCGGCGTCAATACAGCCCGCCCAGCTGGCTGTCGACCCCGCCGCTGGGGGCCGGCGCGTTTCCATCGTCGGCCGTCACCCCGCCCGCGCTGCCGCCGCCCAGGCCGTCGCCAACGGGGCCGGAGGCACCGGGCACCTGGTCGGGCTTGAAGGCACCCAGGACCATGCCCGATCCGGTGTCCCACTTCGCCATCGTCACACCGGGTGGCATGGGGAACTGGATCACCGGGCGGTCCTTCAGTGCGAAGGCCATGAAGTTGTGCCAGATCGGTCCGGCGACGACGGCGCCCTGCTCATTGTTGCCAAGGCTGGCCGGATTGTCGAAGCCGACCCACACGACGGTCACCAGGTCGGCGCTGAAGCCGGCGAACCACGCGTCGTTCCAGTCCTGTGTCGTGCCGGTCTTGCCGGCGACCGGATGGTTGAGGCCGGCGCCGACCAGCGCGCCGGTGCCGCGCTGCATCACGCCTTCCATCATGTTGATAAGCTGGAAGTCGCTCGCCGGGTCGGCGATCTGCTTGCGATCGTCGACCAGCTGCGGGGGCTTGGCGGGATCGCCGCAATCGGGGCACGAAACTGCCGCTGGGCGCCAGACCACGTGTCCGTCGCGGTCCTGCACGCTGTCGATGACCGAGGGGATCACCTCCCTGCCGCCTTCGTCGATCCCGGCATAGGCGCCGGCCATGCGCATCACCGTGGTGTCCACCGCGCCGATGGCCGCGGGCAGCACCAGCGGCATGCTGTCCACCACGTGAAAGGCGATGGCGTTGTTGGCGATCGCCGCCATGCCGATCCGCCGCGCGACGCGCAGCGTGACCAGATTGAGCGACTTCTCCAGCGCAACGCGCAGCGGGGTCGGGCCGTTGAAGTTCATCTCGTAGTTGTTCGGCCGCCACGGACCATCGTCGGTCTGCACTACGATCGGCGCGTCGAGGAAGCGTTGGCTCGGGGAGATGCCCTGCTCGAGCGCCGTCAGATAGACGAACGGCTTGAAGCTGCTGCCCGGCTGGCGCTGCGCCTGGGTGGCCCGGTTGAACTGGCTGGCATCGAAGCTCCAGCCGCCGACCATCGCCAGCACGCGCCCGGTCCTCGGATCGAGGGAGACCAGCGCGCCCTGAACAGCCGGGATCTGCCGCAGCGTCAGGCGCTGCACGCCCGGCGCCGCCGTCGTCGCGGCGGCGGGTTTCGTCGCTCCGTTGCCCGGCGCGGGCGCAGCGGCAATCGGCGTCGCCGGCTCCACCATCACGACGTCGCCGGGCTGCATGACATCGGCGATCCGGCGCGGTGCGGCGCCGGGCTTGCCGTCATGCACCGGCCGTGCCCAGGCGAGTTCGGACAGCGGGATCTCGCCGGTATGCGGCACGGCGGGTGTGCCCGGCAGGGCGGGCTGCGGCGGGCGATCGATCCAGCCCACCCGTGCTTCGGTGTCGGTGATGCCCAGCACCACGCCCAGGCGCCAGGACGGAAGGATCCCGGCCGGCGGACTGATCGGTGTCAGTGCAGCGACCCAGTCATGGGCCACGGCGGCGGGGTCCAGATGTGTCACCGGACCGCGCCAGCCGCCCATCTTGTGGTCGTAGGCCATCAGTCCGTCGCGCAGAGTCCGCTCGGCCGCGGTCTGCAACACCGGGTCCATGCTGGTGCGCACCATCAGGCCGCCTTCCGTCGTGTTCTCGGCGCCGAATTTGGCGATCAGCTTCTGGCGGACGTCCTCGGTGAACCAGTCGGCGCCGGGGACCGTCTCGGGCCGGCGGAACTGCGACGGCACGATCGGCGTCGCCTTGTCGGCGGTCGCCTCGGCGCGGGTGATCACGTGGTCGTCCGCCATCCGGTCCAACACCCAGTTGCGGCGGGCGAGGGCGGCGTCGGGATAGCGGAACGGGTTGTAGTTGTTCGGCCCCTTCGGCAGCGCCGCCAGGAACGCCGCCTCCGGCACCGTCAGCTTGTCCAGCGGTTTGTTGAAATAGGCCTGCGCCGCCGCCGCCACGCCGTAGGACTGCAGGCCGAGATAGATCTCGTTCAGATAGAGTTCGAGGATGCGCTGCTTGCTCAGCGTTGCCTCGATGCGCATGGCCAGGATGGCTTCCTTGATCTTGCGCGACAGCGACACCTGGCTGTCCAGCAGCATGTTCTTGGCGACCTGCTGGGTGATGGTGGAGGCGCCTTCCGGGCGGCGCCCCTGACCCAGCTGCCCGAGGTCGGTGAAGCCAGCCCGAACGATCGCCACCGGGTCGATGCCGCCGTGGCTCCAGAAATTCTGGTCCTCGGCGGAAATGAAGGCATCGACGACGATCTTCGGGATCGCGGAGTAGGGCACGAAGATGCGTCGCTCGGTCGCCAGCTCGGCCATCAGGTGCCCGTCATTGGCGAACACCCGGCTCATGACCGGCGGCTGGTAATCCTTCAGACCCTGCACGCTCGGCAGGTCGGCGCTGAAGCGTTCATAGGCGACATAGCCGACGCCCGCGCCGACCAGGACCAGCAGCACAACCAGGGCCGCCGCCGCACCGGCGAGGCGCGCCAGGAAGCGGCCGAATCCGCCGCGGCGTGGCGTCTTCTTGGGGGCCGGCCTGCCGCGGCGGTTGGGCGGCGGCGGCGGGGACGAGGAAGGGACGAGTTTCTCGCCCGCAGTCAGGGGACCGGTCATGCGTGTCGCCGATTCGTCAATGGTGTAGCCCAACCACCAGGGCGGTATCGGGTTCCGCCGGGGAGGGCCCCTGGTGCGGCCTAACCGGCCATCCTTGCCATGTGGCCGCTCGCGGCGAAATAGGCATCGACGGCACGCTTCATCGCCAGGGCCACCTTCGCCCGGTGCTCGGGCCGCCGAAGCGCCGCTTCGTCGCGAGGGTTCGACATGAAGCCCATCTCTACCAGAACGCTCGGGATGTCGGCGGACTTAAGCACCACGAATCCGGCATGGCGGTCCGGATTCGGGAGCATGGGGATGTCCTGGTCCAGGCTTCCCACGATCCGCCGTGCAAGCCGCACCGAGTCGACGCGGGTTTCCCGCTGCACCAGGCTGGCCAGGATCTCGGCGACGGCCGGCGAGACACCGTGCCAGCCCCGCCCGCCGAAGCGGTCGGCGCTGTTCTCGCTCGCTGCCAGGGCCGCGGTCTGCGCATCGGATGCGGTGTTGGACAGGGTATAGACGCTGGCGCCACGCACCGCGTGATCCGAGAGCGCATCGGCGTGCATCGAGACGAACAGCGCCGCGCCGTGCTCCTGCGCCCGCGCCACCCGGTCGTCCAACGGAACGAACACGTCCCGGCTGCGGGTCAGCGCAACGCGATACCGCCCGCCCGCTTCCAACTGGCGCCGCAGTTCCTCGGCGGTGGCCAGCGCGACCAGTTTTTCGTAGGTGCCGGAATAGCCGATCGCTCCCGGATCCTTGCCGCCGTGCCCGGGGTCGAGCATGACCAGCGGCGGCGTCGGTGGGGCACCCTGACGGACCGCCGAATGGTGCGGCGCCGGCCGGGTTGCGGCCTTTGCCATGGCAGCATGCAGCACGCCGGGAAGCAGGAAGGTGCCGAACACACCCATCTGCGGACCTAACCTGCCCAGAAGCATACGGCGTGCGATGGGACGGTCGGACGACATTGGGCGAACCTAACATAGTGAATGCAAAAACGCACCTTGCACGTTGATTACGGCCGGTTCATGTCGAAATTGGCGCGGTGGCCCTCCATCGGTACGGCTTGTCCGGCCGGCCCGGTGCGCTACTTGCGGCCGGGGACGGTTTGCTTCATGTTCCGACTGCTCCGATGACGCGACCGGGTGCGTGGCGCTTTTCCGCCGCCCTATCCGTGGGACGATTGCGGCATGCCGGCACGCGATAATGTCACTGCCGCCGCCGTCTGCCGCCGCGCCATCGTCCGTGCCGCGCCTTCTGCGCGCCGGGGTCATGCAGGACCGGATCGTCAGACGCCGACGATGCGCGCGTGAGGCCCCCGCGAGGCCGGAGACCTTGATGTAACCGGGCCTGCGCTCCTGACGAGCGTGTCGCCCGCAGGCCAGGAACGAATGACCGCCGCCGTGCGAAACCGTCTTTCCCCGCCGTCACCCGGGCCATGCGCGGGCGACCGGCGGCATGGACTGCTCCGGTCAGCCGGCCCCTTGACCCGGCGCGGGGGATTGCCCCCTGCCGCCACCCCACCCAGCCGCCCGCCGGTGCGCGCCCGTTACGGGACCGCGCCCTTCATCCGGGCGGCACACCGGAGTTCACGACTAAATGACCAAGCGCATGCTTATCGACGCCAGCCACGCGGAAGAAACCCGCGTGGTGGTGCTGGACGGTAACCGCCTAGAAGACTTCGACGTCGAGACCTCGACCAAGCGCCAGCTGAAGGGCAACATCTACCTCGCCAAGGTGGTGCGGGTGGAGCCCAGCCTGCAGGCCGCCTTCGTGGAGTATGGCGGCGGCCGTCACGGCTTCCTCGCCTTCGACGAGATCCATCCCGACTACTACCAGATCCCGGTTGCCGACCGGCAGCGCCTGATCGCGATGCAGGCCGAGGACGCCGAGCGCGAGGCCGCCGAAGAGGACCGTGCCGCCGAGGCCGATGCGACCGACGATGCGGCAACCCCGGTGCTGGCCACCGAGGTGGCGGACGAAGCCGAAGCCACCGACGAGACCGCGACTGAACTTCCCGCCGAGGGGGATCCTTCGGGTGACGCGGAGGTGCAGCCTTCTCCGGTATCGGTGCCGGACGACGAGCCGCAATCCTCGGCTGCCATGCCGGCCCTTATCGTCACCGAGACGGTGCGCGGCCCGCTCGAGGCCGATGCCGCGGAACCAGTCGCGGCCGCGCCCGAGGCGACGATGCACGCGCAACCCCCGGATGAGTCCGTGATCCAGGCCCCGGCCTCGGCCGAGACGCCGGTCGAACCGCCGATGGATGCCGCGCCGCCGGCACTGGCGGACGATGCCGCGCCGCGCGCCAATCTGGACCTGGTGCCGGAGGCCGACGCAACGGCGCAGTCCGAAGTCCAAATGCCCGTCGCCGCGGACGCGCCCGCCGTCGGCGGAGAGGATGAGGCCGAGGACGCCGCAAACGGCGATGCGTCACCGCCGCCCGAGACGGTGGGCGGCGAAGCCGATCCGGTCGAGGAAGTACGCGAGCGGCGGATGCCGCGCTTCATGCGCAGCTACAAGATCCAGGAAGTCATCAAGCGCCGGCAGATCCTGCTGGTGCAGGTTGTGAAGGAGGAGCGCGGCACCAAGGGTGCGGCGCTGACCACCTACATCTCGCTCGCCGGCCGCTTCTGCGTCCTGATGCCGAATTCACCCCGCGGCGGCGGTATCTCGCGCAAGATCACCTCGGCCGCCGACCGCCGCCGGCTGAAGGAGATCACCGCCGAACTCGACATCCCCCGCGGCATGGGGCTGATCGTGCGCACTGCCGGCGCCAACCGCCCCAAGCCCGAAATCCGGCGCGACTGCGAGTATCTGCTGCGGCTCTGGGACGATATCCGCGACCACACCATGCGCTCGGTGGCACCCGCGCTGATCTACGAGGAAGCCAGCCTGATCAAACGCGCGATCCGCGACGTCTATTCGCGCGACGTGGACGAGATCCTGGTGGACGGCGAGGAGGGCTGGAAGGCGGCGCGGGATTTCATGCGCATGCTGATGCCGGCGCACGCCAAGAAGGTGATCTTGTGGCGGGGTGACGGCCAGCCGCTGTTCGCCAAGCATCAGGTGGATGCCCAACTCGACGCCATGCTGCAGCCGACGGTGCAGCTCAAGTCGGGCGGCTACCTGGTTATCAATCAGACCGAGGCGCTGGTCGCCATCGACGTGAACTCGGGCCGCTCGACGCGCGAGCGGGGCATCGAGGAAACCGCGCTGCGAACCAACCTGGAGGCGGCGGCCGAGGTGGCGCGGCAGCTACGGCTGCGCGACTTGGCCGGGCTGGTGGTGATCGACTTCATCGACATGGAGTCGAAGAAGCACAACGGCATGGTCGAGCGCCGGATGAAGGAAGCGCTGAAAGACGACCGTGCGCGCATCCAGGTCGGCAGCATCAGCCATTTCGGCTTGCTCGAGATGAGCCGCCAGCGGCTGCGCCCCTCGCTCGCCGAGAGCAGCTTCGTCACCTGCCCGCATTGCGGCGGGCTGGGCCAGGTGCGCGGCACCGAAAGCGCGGCGATCCACGTGCTCCGCCACATCGAGGAAGAAGGAGCCAAGCGCCGGGCCGCCGAAATCATGGTGCATGTCGCGACGCCGATCGCGATGTACATCCTGAATGCCAAGCGCGAGCGGCTGCGCGAGATCGAACAACGTTACGGCATGCGCGTGCTGCTGAACGGCGACGACACGCTGATCGCGCCCACCGTCCGCATCGACCGCATCCGTGCCCAGGTGCCGGGCGAGGCAACGGTGATTACGCCGGATGCCGCGCCGCAGGCCGCTGCGGTCAACGGTCTCGCCTATCCCGAGGCCGAGGAGGATGAGGCGGTCGCCGATGACGCCGAGGGCGAGGTGCTGGCGGACGCCGACGCCGAAAGTGACGCCGAGGAGGAAGGCGCACGCCCGGTGCCCGGCGAGACGGCCGAGGAAGGCGAGCGCCGTCGGCGCCGCCGGCGGCGGCGGCGTGGCGGGCGGCGCGAAGATGCCGCGCCGGCTGATGTGCCACATTCTACCATGGTGGCGTCGACGGATGCGGCCGAGGACGTTGCCGCTGCACCCGAAGGTCAGGATGCGGCCGAGGACGCCGATATGGCGGCCGACGAGATCGAACCTGGAGCAGCGCCTGCCGGCGGTGCCGATGACGCCAGCCAACGCGCGCGTCGCCGCGGCCGGCGGGGCGGGCGGCGGCGGCGGCGCGAGCCGGGCGATGAGGCTCTCCCCGCGGTTGCCGCGCTGGATGCCGAACAGCCCGAGTTGATCGTCACCGCGCCCTATCGCGGCCCCACGCCTGCCGATCCGTTCGGTGGCCAGGGTTTCGACATCTTCGATGTGATGGATCAGGTCGAGCGCGAAGCCGAACGCCCAGCCGTCCCGGCCGCGTCGGCTGGCATACCTCCGGCCGAACCGGCGCCGGTCGAGACCGTATTGGTCGATACCATCCTGGCCGAGCCGGAGGTGCCGGTGACGGAGGAGTCTGCCTATCCCGAGCCGGCCCCAGCGGCGATGCCCGAGCCGGCAACGCCCGAGCCAGTGTCGGCCGAGCCCGTGCCAGCCGAGCCCGTGCCAGCCGAAGTCGGGCTGGCTGGCGCACCGACGCCGGTGCCGGCCAACGACGTGGTTGAGGAGCCGGCCATCCGGCCCATCCTCGTCGGCAGCCCGGACGCGCCTCCGGCCGAAAAGAAACGCGGCTGGTGGCGCCGCTGAAGCGCTGACGCTTGCCCCCAGCCGCGCACCCGATCAGTGCAGGATGATCTCCACGCGCCGGTTCTGCGGCTCACGCACGCCGGGGCCGGTGGGCACCAGCAGATGCGTCTCGCCGAAGCCCTGGATCGTGAATGACGTTCTTCGGCACGCCGTCCTTGACCAGCTCGGCGGCGACCGCCTGGGCGCGGCGAACCGACAGGCCCTGGTTGTATTGCGGCGATGCCCGAGGTGTCGGTGTAGCCGTTCACCTCGATCCGCGTCGTGCTGCACCTGGCGCGAGCCATCGGCGGCCGCCTCTGATGATCTGCGCGCGCCCGGTCGGTCAGCGTCGCCTTGTCCCAGTCGAAGAATACCAGGTACGTGCGCGCCGGGGCGGGCGCCGGCGCCACCTGCGCGGCCGGGACCGGCATCGGCGGCGGCTTCACGCCGAAGGCATAGCGCAGCCCGACCAGGAAGCTGTTGCTCCACTGCTCGTGCAGCTTCAGTCCGGCCGGCGCGCCGTTGACGCTGGTGTTGAAGGTCTCGTCGTTCGGGATGTCCATGAAACGGTATTCGGTGGTCACCGAGAAGCCGGGCACGTGCGGAATCGGGAAGGACAGGCCCGCCATGGCCTGGAAGGCGAAGCTGCCGCGCGTGTCGTTGCTGGCCAGCCGGAAACCGCCGCCCGGCGATACCGCGCTAACGTCGTCCATGTGCGTCCACTCGTAGCCGACGCCGCCGCCGAGATAGGGGTAGAGCCAGGGGAAGCCGATATCGAGGTCGAACAAGACGTTCGCCATGGCCCCGTAGGTCTGCAGCTTTCCGCCGGCCGCCGTCGGGAACGACGTACCGGCCAGGTGCGAGACGCCAAACTGGTTGAAGTTGCCTTGCAGCTCGAAGCGGAAGCCGTTGCCCAGGCCATAGCCCAGGCTGCCGATGCCGGCGAAGCCGCCGTTGCTGTCCAGCGTCAGCCGTGGAGAGGTCGGGGCCGGTGTGCCGATGCGGGTGTTCTCGGGCAACGCGAAGCCGGCACCGGCGCCGACATAGACGCCCTGGAAAGGCTGCGCCCGCGCGGCCGACGGTGCCAGGATGATCGTTGCGGTCAGCGACAACGCCGCAACGAGCCAAACGCCAGCTAGCCGCATCGGTCGGTCTCCTTGTCCCGACGCAACCGCGTCGGCCTTGTTGGTGATCCAGGGAATGATGGGTGCGAGCGGATCATGCGGGATTTTTCTCCGTGGGCCAATGGCTTGCAGCCCTGGGCTCACGCCATTGCGTGACCGCCACATCCGATTGGCGAGGCACGGGGCACCCCGTCGCCGCAGCACCGCGGAGCGCAAACGAAAACGGGGCGCCGCGAGGCGCCCCGTTCCCGAACGTTGCAGGCCGGGATCACTACTCGATGATGATCTCGACGCGGCGGTTCTGCGGCTCGCGCACGCCGTCGGCGGTGGGCACCAGAAGATGCGTCTCGCCGAAGCCCTCGATCGAGATCACGTTCTTCGGCACGCCGTCCTTGACCAGTTCCGCGGCCACCGCCTGAGCGCGGCGGATCGACAGGCCCATGTTGTACTGCGGCCGAGCCGGAGGTGTCGGTGTAGCCGTTCACCTGGATCTTCGTGTACTTGACCTTCGTCGAGTTGTCCGCCGCCTCGCGGATGATCTGGCGGGCCCGATCGGTCAGGTTGGCCTTATCCCAATCGAAGAACACCAGGTAGGAGCGGGCGGGCGCCGGGGCCGGGGCCACGACCGGCGGCGGCGGCGGCGGCGGTGCGACGCCGAAGTTGTAGCGGATGCCAACCAGGAACGAGTAGTTGTGGTTGCTATTCGAGGTGATCGAGCTGTGGGACGTGACCGACGTCAGGCCGAGGCCGCAGGAGCCGCACTGCCCGGTCACGCCGTATTCGCGATTGCCCGTCAGGCCCAGATAGTCGAACTCGGTGGTGATCGCCAGGCCGGGCGCCGCCGCGATCGGGAAGGCCACACCCAGGATGCCCTGGTAAGCGAACGAACCCTTGGTGGTGTTCTGCGCGTCAATCGAACCCGACGAGCTATAGGCTGTCACGTTGTCCCATTTGACGGCTTCGTAGCCGACACCGGCACCGATGTAGGGCTGGAAGTAGGGGGACAGGGTGGTGAAGTCGTACAGGACGTTCACCAGGCCGCCGGCCTTATACTCGAAGCCACCGGCTGCATTGCCGTTGGACAGGAAGCTGGCCTTGTTTGCCTTGTTCGAGAGGAAGTTGCCTTCCACCTCGGCCCGCAGACCGTTGCCGAAGCCCCAGCCGACACTCGCCTTACCGGCGAAGCCGCCTTCGAACTGCAGCTGGCCGCCCGACCCGGCAACACCGGCAAGGCCGATCGAGCCGGGAACGTTGATCTTCTCGTTGCCGAGAATGTTGTAGCCGGCGCCGGCGCCGACATACAGCCCCGTGACGGGCTGCGCCTGGGCCGCCAAGGGCAGCGCCAGGACTGTCGCCGCCAGCAGCGCACTCCGAAGATTCATCTGGTTTCTCTCCTCGTTATCGTCTCTACGCCGGCGGCGCAGTCCAGGCCCAAAAGAGACCTTGCAGCCACTTCCGCCTGATGGTGCGAAACAATAACGCCGCCTCGCGGAGAACACGAGAGGCATAAATGGTTTTAGATCACACTGTTGCACGAACGCCACAGCAGTTGGATCGGCCGCCGACAACCGCCTGAAAATTCTAACAAGGCGATTGGCGTAGATGCCCTGGATCCCCCGGCGGGGGCTAGTGCCGGACGCGGAAAAGCGCCGCAAACTCGGTCTGTGCGACGAGATCCAGCCGCTTTGGGTTCAAGTCGGTCAGATCGCCATCCGCACCGGCGGCCAGCACAAGCACGAAGTCGAATTTATGCTGCCAGTCGGCCAGGTATGGTGCATCCGCCAGGGCGGCGGGGGAGGGGGTCTCCATCGCCAATTCGTGATAGTCCGGCAATTCGCCTTCGGGTGCTGTCCGCCCCCGATAGGGCGGATTGACGACCACCGGCTGTTTGCCCAGGCCGGTGAAAAGGCGCGGCCAGAAGGCATGCCGCTCAGTCAGCAGCAGGGCGGCATCGTGGTAGTAGGTTTTGATGTAGGCGGCGGTCATCCAGTTGCGTCGGTGTGCTTGCCAGTAAGGTGTGACCTGGGCGCTCGGCGCATCGACCGCCAGGACCTCGCTGCCGGGTGGAACATGGTCGATAACCTCGCGCAGCTCGGCCAGGTCCTGGTTGTGACCCGACCAGACATGCGCAACCAGCGTAGTGCGGACCACGATCACCACCGCGATAAGCGCGAACAGGGCCACGGTCAGCCGGCGCGGCAGGTCACGCGGGGCGAAGCCGGCGAACAGCAGGAAGCCCACCATGATCGGGAACCGGGCGTCGATGTAGCCGGTCTGCTTGTAGACATGCGGCACGAGCGGCCACACGGCCAATAGAAGAGCGCCAACGATGACGGCCTGGAGCGCAACCTGGGCGCGGCCTCGGAGCAGCAGCCAAACCATGACCGCCACCACGGCCACCATCACCAGGCGGTCGGGGAGCTGGTAGTAGGTCAGGAACGGATAGAACAGCTCACCCAATTTGACGTGGAGCGGCAGGCGCATGGTCGGCCCTGTGGTGTCCGCGAGCGTCGATGTCATCAGCAGGGCGGCAGGTGCGACGAAGGGCAGCGCATCGGGCAGCAGGCGCCGCAGCACCTTACCCGGCGTTGGCAAGGGACGCCCCGGCGGGCCGCGCAACTGGATGAACTCATGCGCGCCAGTCAGCAGCCCGAAATACACAAGGCCGAACAGATGGACGAAGAACAGCAGCAGCGCCGCGGCGATGGCGCCGACGATCGTCGCCACGGGAAACCGCTCGCGCGCCCCAATCCAGGCTGCGGCGAACAGGAGGGCCAGCCCCAGCCCGATCACGAAGTTCATGAACCCCAGCAGGAACAGGGCGTTGTAGGCCACCAGGCCGCCCGCAAGCGGCCACGCCGACCAACGCCCGAACGCCGCGCGCGAATAGGCGATCATCCCCGCCTGCGGCAGCAGCAGCGCCACGATCAGGAAGCTGCGGCCAGCGTCCCATAGCGGGACCCAGCGGAGCAGGATCGGCATGACCAACTCGACCCCGGAGTTGGCGACAACGGTCCAATGGATCGAATAGACCTTCGACAGCAGCGGATCGGCCGCGGCGTGCGCGATCACGTACATCTCGGCCACATGATCGGGGTAATCCAGCAACGGCGGTATCGGCGTGGCCATGAACGGCACCAGCAGGACCACTGCCAGCAACGGCACCGAGATCAGAAGCCACAGTGGAAGGCCAGGCTGCCGCTCCGTCGCCACGCTGGCGGCCATGAAGGGATCGCTCAGAGAGCGCGACTGAAACACGTTAACGCCTCGTTTAAATACCTAAGCGCCGTCTAACTACTGGGAACATCCGCTGGAATAAAGACGAATCGACGCCGCCCCTCCGATTTCTGCTGGCGGTTCCACATCCGCCCTGGAACGCGCATGGTGCCCCCATGGCGACGCGTGTGACCATCCCGGATCTGGCGACCGCGAGGCTTCGACTGCGTGCCTTCCGTGCCGCCGACCTCGATGCCTTCGCCGCGATGCAGACGGAACCCGAGGTGATGCGGCATATCGGCACCGGCCTCCCGCGCTCGCGGGAGGAGACGTGGCGCGGGATGGAGGCGTTCCTGGGCCAGTGGGTGCTGCGCGGCTATGGCATCTTCGCGCTGGAGGATGCGCAGGGCCGCTTCGTCGGCCGAGCCGGCATCCTGCATCCGTTCGACTGGCCCGAACCCGAGCTTGCATACGCGCTCGACCGGCCTTTCTGGGGCATCGGGCTCGCCACCGAGGCGGCGACGGCGATCCGCGACTGGGCGTTCGCCACCTTCGGCTTTCCGCGGCTGGCGAGCTTCATCCGTCCGGACAACATCGCCTCGATCCGCCTGGCCGCGCGGATCGGCGCGGTGCGCGAAGCGACCCTGGTGCTGCTCGGCGCCCCGGCCGAGCATTGGGTCCATTATCGTCCGGGCAGCGGGCCCTTCGTTTAGGGCTACCGCGTGTAAAGCCAGCGGGCAACGAGATGCTCGACCTCGGCAGTGAAGTCCGCGCGCGGGCCTTCCTCCAGCAGCGTGCCGGTGCGCATGACGTAGACGTGGTCGGCGATGCCCAGCGCACCTTTGATGTTCTGGTCGACCAGCAGGATCGCCTTGCCGTCGCGCGCGAGCCCGGCGATCAGCGCGTAGATCTGGGCGGCGACGCGCGGCTCGATGCTGGCGGTCGGCTCGTCGATCAGCATCACAGCGGGATCGGTCAGCAAAGCGCGCGCGATTTCCAGCTGCCGCTGCTGGCCGCCCGACATCGTGCCGGCAAGCTGGCGGCGGCGCTCGTGCAGGATCGGGAAGCGGTCATAGGCGGCGGCGATCCGCGCCGCGGCCAGGCCGCGATCATGGCGGAAAGCCCAGGTGCCCAATCGCAGATTGGCGTCCACCGACAGGAACGGGAACACGCTCGGCCGCTGCGGCAGATAGGTCACGCCGTGCCGCGCCATCAGGTGCGAGGCGGACGTCGATCAGCGTGGTCGCGCCGCGAAAGATCTCCCCCGATACCGGCGGCAGGAAGCCGAACAGCACCTTCAGCAGCGTCGATTTGCCGGTGCCGTTCGGCCCGAGCACGCAGCGCACCTGGCCGGGCAGGACATCCACCGACATGCCGTTCAGGATGTTGATGCCCGGCAGACGTAGCCGGCAACCGAGCCCGCGTGCGGTGAGCGCGGGCGATCGCGTCAGACACCGGAATAGGCCCGCAGCACCTCTGGTCGTGGCTGACCGCGGCCACGGTGCCGTCGGCGATCTTCTCGCCGCGCGCCATCACCACCAGGCGGTTCACCAGGCGGTGGATCGCCTCGATATCGTGATCGACGATGACGAAGGTGCGGCCATCGGCATGCAGCTTCTGGATCAGCACGATGATCTCGTCACGCAGGAACGGGTTCACCCCGGCGAACGGCTCATCGAGAAACAGGATGTCGGGGTCCAGCATCAGCGCGCGCCCCAGTTCCAGCAGCTTCTGCTGGCCGCCGGACAGGTTCTTGGCGTGCAGCGTCTCCAGCTGCGCAAGGCCGAGGAACTCCAGATGCAGGCGCGCGTGCCGCGTGGCCTCGGCGCGGTGGGAATGCGGCCGCGCGAGGCCGGGCACCAGCATGTTCTCGAGCACCGTCATGCGGCTGAACAGTTGGGTGATCTGGAAGGTGCGGCCCACCTTCAGCGCGGCGAAGCGCGCTGGGCGGGCTGCCGTCGGCGCGCACGCCGCGCACATGCACCGCTCCGCCGGACGGTTTCAGGTGGCCGGTCAGCATGTTGATCGTGGTGGTCTTGCCCGAGCCGTTCGGTCCGATCAGACCGACCAATTCCCCCGGCCGCACCGACAGCGACAGGTCGTTCACCGCGACGATGCCGCCGAAGCGCTTGGTGAGGCCGTGCACCTCGATCAGCGGCTGCATCGGGTCAGACCAGATTCCGGTGCGGCTACCGGTGCCGGCTCGCGGCGCACCAGTCGGGTCAGGCCCTGCGCCGGCCAGCGCCAGCAATCCGTTGCGTGCGAAACGTACGGTCAGCAGGAGCACCACGGCGAACAGAACCAGCCGCCATTCGCCGTAGGCACGCAACGCCTCCAGCAGGAATTCGACCAGGATGGCGCCGATGCTCGATGCGATCAGGCTTTCCGGCCCGCCGATCACCGCCATGGCGACCACCAGGCCCATCTGGTCCACCGAGCCCATGTCGGGCGTCAGGATGCCGATGTAATGGCCGTAGAACCCGCCCGCCAGTCCGGCGAAGACGGCGGCGATCATGAAGGCCAGCAGGCGGAAGCGCACGACCTTCACACCCGCCGCCGCAGCTGCGTCCTCGTTCTCGCGGATCGCGCGGAAGAACAGTCCCCAGCGGGAGCGCACGAGCAGGCCCATCAGGATCAACGAGCCGGCGAGCAGGGCCAGGAACAGAAAGTAATACGGGGCGTCGGACAGGGTATGAAACAGCTGCGGGATCTCCAGGCCGCCATTGCCGCCGGTCACCTCGGCTTCGGAGACGAGGATGATGCGAAACACTTCGGAGAACGCCACGGTGAACAGTGCCAGATAGGGGCCGCGCATGCGCAGGCAGACATAGCCGATGCCGCAGCCGGTGATTGCGCAGAGCACGACGCCGGTCAGTATGCCGAGCGGGATCGGCACCGCGAGGTAGCGCGCCAGCATTCCCGAGGTGTAGGCGCCCATCGAGACGAAGGCCATCTGCCCGAAGGAAAACTGACCGGCATAGCCGACCAGCAAGCGCCCAGCTTGCCGCGACGATTGCGTAGAACAGCGCGGTGATGCCAACCGACAGCCAGTAGTTGTTCACCATGAACGGAAAGCCGAGCGCAACCGCGATGCCGGCCAGCAGCACCGCACCCTGCCAGACCTGCCTGCCGGTCATTCCATCGCCATATGGGTGCGGCCGAAGATGCCGGTCGGGCGGACCAGCAGCACCACCATCAGAACGACCAGGCTGAAGGCCTGCGCATAGGTCAGCGCGCTGCTGGGATCGGGGAACAATGCGACGAACATGCTTTCGCTCAGACCGATCAGCAGCCCGGCGATGATGGCGCCGGGCACCGATCCCATGCCGCCCAGTATGACGATGGCGAAGGCCTGCGTGTCGGGTGCGAGGCCCATCGAAGGCGACAGCGAGTAGATCGGTCCGACCAGCGCCCCGGCCCCGCCCGCCAGCGCACCGCCGAGGCCGAAGGCGAGGCGGTAGAAACGCTTCGAATCGATGCCGACGATGGCTGCCGAACTCGCGCGACTGCCCGACGGCATTCAGCGCCTCGCCCCACGGCGTGCGGTACATGAACAGCACGAGGCCGCACAGCATCACCACGCCGAAACCGGCCGCGAAGATCCGGTCCCAGGTCATGTAGAACTGCCCGATGATCAGCGTTCCGTCCCAGAACGAGGGCGGGCGCAGCGGATAGGGACCGAACACCAGCAGCGCGAGGTTGCGCAGCAGGATCGAAATACCGAACGTCGCCAGCACGCCGTAATCGCTCTTGCGCTCGGTGCGGGGCGAATAGAGTGGCGTGAGCAGCGTCCGCTCGATGAGCAGCGAGAGCAGGAACGTCAGGATCATCGCCGCCGGGATGCCAGCCAGCGCCGGCAGTCCGAGCAGCGTGATGGCGAAATAGGCGAAATAGCCGCCGGCCATGAAGATCTCGCCATGGGCGAAATTCACGATCTTGAGGATCGAGAAAATGATCGTCAGGCCGGCGGCGATGACCGCGTAGATCACGCCGATGACAAGGCCGTTGAGACCTTGGCTCAGCAGATAGCCCAGCACGGAACCGGTTCCTTCGCCTGCCGGATCAGGCACCCGGCTTCTTGTAGAGCCAATCGACCGTCGCGTATTTGCGCGGCCACACGACGGGCGCTTCCGATTGCTGCTGCTTGGGTTCCGTATACTGCAGGATGGTCAGCGGCGCGTCGAGGAACTGGTGGTAGTGCCAGGGTGGGTTCTTATCGGTGGCGAACGAGTATTTGCCACGCACGCCGCTATACGTGGTGGTCTCGAGCGCGTGGATGATCGCCTTGGGGTCGGTGCTGTTGGCGGTTTTGATCGCATCAAACAGCAGCCAGGCGCCGTCATAACTTTCCATCACGGCACCCGAGGGCAGTGCTTTCTGCGCCGCCTGGTATTTGGCGACGAAGGCCTTGGTCTTGTCGTTCCACGCGTTCTTCGGCAGGCCGACATTCTCGGTCAGCAGATAGACGCCGGCGTCGCCGACGTTTTCCCAGAAGGTCGGGTCCACCGCTTCGCCACCGTTGTTGTAGATGGCGCAGCCGGCCGAGGGTGCGAAGCCCAGATCGTGCGACTGCTTGATCATCGGATAGGCGCCGGCTTCGGAATAGTTGTTGAAGAACAGATCGAACGGCGGCGTATTGCTCTTGAAGCGCAGGATCTGCGCGGTGAAATCGGTCAGTGTGGGGTCGGCTTCCACTGCCGTGTGCTGGATGCCCTGCCCCTTCTGCAGCGCATTGATGATGATGTCGCGCCCCATCAGGCCGACATCGTTCTTCTCCGAAAGGATGGCGATGTTCTTGAAGCCCGCGGCCACCATCCACTCACCGATGGCGACGTCGATCAGCGACAGTGCGGGCGCATTGCGGAATACCTCCGGATAGCCCTTCGCTGTGATCGCATCGGACCACACGTCGCAGGCCATGAACGGGATGCCGTATTTGTGGAACACCTCCATCTCGGCCAGCGCGACGCCGGAATGGAACTCGCCGAACACCGCGACGGCACCTTCCTGCTGCGTCAGCCGCTCGGCTGCGGTGCGGCCTTCCGCCGGCATGCCGCGCGTATCGGCGTAGACGATCTTCACCGGCCGGCCCAGTAGGCCGCCCTGCGCGTTGATTTCATCGAGCGCGATCGCCGCGGCGTTCTTCATATTGGTGCCCTCGGCATAGCCGCCGGGCGGGGACAGCGGGCCGACCCAGCCGATCACGATCGGGTCGGCGGCGCGGGCACGGCGGCCCAGCAGCGGCAGGGCGGCGGCGGCGCCCGCACCGGCAAGGGTGGCGCGCCGGCCAATGGCGGCCTTCGTTGCGTTCGATGACATGGAAGCATCCCCTGATGAACGGCGATATCGCCAATTGTGGATCAGCAACCCGCGTGCCAATCGCCAGGACGCTACCGCATGCCTGTTCGGTCGGGAAGTTTGTTCTGAATGCAGTCCGCTCGGTTCAGACGGGCCGGGCCAACGCGATCAATCGACCCGGGTGATCGTCCCTGCGTACAGCACCGGGCCGGTCGGCTGACCAGTCGGCGAGCCGCCCTGCGGCTCCAGGCTGATCAGCAACTGGGTCGATGCGCGCACGAGCGAGTTGGGTTGCAGGGTGCGCCCGATCGCCGGCAGTACGCCCAGCGAGACCGGGCGGGTCGCGCCTTGCGGCAGCGCCCATAGCTCCAGATCCTTGCCGCTTTCGACCGCGACGCGCGTCAGCGGATGCACCAGGATCGAGCCGTCCGGCTGCGTCTCGGCCAGGAACACCGGCGCCGGTGCGCTGGTGGGTGCGAGCGCAGCGGCGAATTCCGGCACCGGCGTCGGGCGCTGCAGGAAGGCAATGCCAGCGAACACCGCTGCCAGTGCCAGCGCCGCCGCAGTCGCGGTCCGCCACAAACCAAGACTGTTCCACGGACCGCGGCGCAACGGAACCACGTTGGTTGGCTGTTCGGGTTCGGCGAACCCGCCGATTGCGGCGGCAATGCGCGGCCAGAGAGATTGCGGCGGCGGCACGGGCGGTGCCAGCACCGCCAGCGGAGCCAGCCGATTCTGCCAAGCCTCGATCGAGACCACTACGGTTTCCTCGCGCGCCGCCAGCTCCTCGACCGCCGCAGCTTCGGTCGAGTCGAGAACGCCCAGCACGTATTCGGCAGCGAGAAGATCGTAGTCCTCGGGGGCGTCGCTCATGGTTCGAGGCACCGCTTCAGCGCGGCGAGCGCGCGGCGGATCGTCGACTTCACGGTGCCCAGCGGCATCGCCATTTTCTGCGCCAGCTCGCTGTGCGACAGGCCATCCACGAAGGCCTGGATCACCATGCCGCGGCGATCAGGCTCCAATTCCTCCAGGCAATGCCGCAGCGAGGCGACCTCGGCTCCGCCGGTCAGTTTGGCGAGCGCATCGGGCTCGGGGTCGGCCTCCTCGGGGATCTCCAGGCCGGTCACTTCGCGCGTGCGCCTTCGCGCGATATCGAGCGCGCGATAGCGGGTGATCGAGGTCAGCCACGCCTCGGCGGTACCCCGCGCCGGATCGAAGCTTCCGGCGTGCTGCCACAGGGCCATGAACGTGTCGTGCACGGCATCCGCCGCCAACGCAGGCTGGCGAGTGATGCGGATCGCGATCCCATGCAGCCGGGCCGCCTGCCGGTCGTAGAGCCGGCGGAACGCCGCCCGATCCTGCGCCGCGCAACGGCGGATCAGGTCAGCAAGGTCGGCCGAAGGTTCGTCGTAGGTGCGTGAGTCGGACAGCACAACCTCGCAGACATGGCGGGCGCGGCGAAGCAGCCGCCGGCCCGTGGCGACCCCAGGATACAACCCTGTCGCGTCCCCCAACAAGTAAGCCTGCTCGTATGTCGTGACACCGTCCATGGCAACTCTACGCGCCGGCCGGTGGCGCGGATGCGCCGCATGGCAAGCGATGGCTTCGCGCCAAAATCGTTGCGGAGCAACCCCGGGTAGATTAAAGCTATCACCCTCTCTCATGGGTTGCTTAAATGAGCGCTGCGAGCGGGATGCAACGAGCAAAGACCCAGGTCGGCGCGCCACCGGATCGCGATGCTGCCGTCCTCGCCGCCGTCACCGAGATCGTGCGGGATGTCTGTGGCGATAGTGCCATCATTCTGTCGGCGGAGACGGAGATCGACACCATTCCGGCTTGGCAGGAACTGACCTGCGCCGGCATCGCGGTGGAGGTGGAGTGCCGCTTCGACGTGATGTTCCAGGCGCCGGAGATCGTTGCCCTGCGCACCGTCGGCGACCTGGTGGCGCTGATCGCCCGCAAGCGCGCGGGGGTGCATGCCTGACCGGTCGGGCCGCAGCCTTCTCGCTTTCGTCATCACCTTCGCGGCGGGACTGGGGCTGGCCTGGGCCTGGGTGGTCGCGGCACCGCTCGCCTTCCTCGATCCGGAATACCCGTACTGGCGCGCGAAGCAGGAGATGTTGCGGCGCTGCGACCTTGGCCGCGTGCTGGTGCTGGGCGATTCCCGCGCCGCTGTCGGCATCATGCCGGCACGTCTGCCCGTCCCCACCGCCAACCTTGCGGTCGGTGGCGGCGAGGCGATCGAGGCGCTGGCCGCTCTCGATCGCGCGCTCGCCTGCCCGCGGCCTCCCGAGCGCGTCGTCCTGTCCTTCGATCCGGTGCATTTCGCGCGCGCGGACCTGTTCTGGGAACGCAGCGTCCGCTTCGGCTTCGTCGATCTGAGCGAGTTGCGCGCGCTTCGGCGCATCGGTGAGCAGGTTGGCGATGCGGCCTTCGCTGCTCCGCACGCGCCCGACGGGCTGCCCGGCCCGGTGCGCGACCTGCTCTACGCTGCCCGTTTCCCGCCGCTCTATGGAGCGAGCCTGGCGAAGGCGGGCATCGCGCTGCGCTGGCCGGAGAATCGGCGCGCCCTGGCGGCAGGGCTGGCGTCGCGCGGACAGTATTTCTTCGGCACCGCCCCGGGATCGGACGCGGTGGCGGACGACGCCCGACTGAGGGTGTTCGCCGTGCTGCCGGTGCTCGACGTCTATTTCCGGGACATGCTGGCGGCGCTGACGGCGCGCGGCATCCCGGCCGACTTCATCGCCATGCCGGTCAACACGGCGACGGCGCAGGCAATGCCGCCCCGCGTGCTGGCGGGGTTTGCTGCTTATCTGGCGGGACTGGCCCGGCAGTACCGCACGTTCCATATCATCGGGCCGGTGCTGCCGGCCTGGCCCGATCGCGATTTCGGCGACGAATACAGCCATCTCAACCCGCACGGCGCGGCGGTGTTCAGCGATTGGCTGGCCGGCTGCCTAGCCTCGCTCAAGGCCGGTGCGGCGTCCTGCACCCCGATCGCGCCCCACGTCCTGCTGGCCGAGCGGTTGAATTAGCTACTTCGCTTCCGGCAGCGCGATGCCCGCCAGCGCCTGCCAAACACGGATCACGAAGGCGTCGTCGCTGCCGCCATGGCCTGCCGCGGCGGCAGCGAGGAATAGCTGATGCGCTGCCGAGGCCATCGGCAGCGGGAAGGTCAGCGCCCGCGCCTGATCCAGCACGATGCCCAGGTCCTTGACGAAGATGTTGACCGCCGAGAGCGGCGTGTCGTCGCCGGCCAGGATGTGCGGCACGCGGTTCTGCCACATCCACGAACTGCCCGCCGATGTGGAGATCACGTCGAACAGCGTCTGCGGGTCGGCGCCGGCGCGGATGCCCAGCGCCAGCGCCTCGGCCGCGGTCGCGATATGCACGCCGGCCAGCAAGCTGGTTGACCATCTTCACCGTGCTGCCGATGCCGGCGGCGTCGCCCAGCCGCCAGACCTTGCTGGCGATCGCGTCCAGCACCGGCTGCGCCGGCGGCGAAGGCGGCATCGGGCCCGGCGGCCATCACCGTCATGGTGCCCTGTCGCGCGCCGACCGCGCCGCCGGACACCGGCGCGTCGAGCATCAGCAATCCCAACGCCGCGAGCCGTGCCGACAGGTTGCGGGCGTATTCGGGCGCGACGGTGGTGCAGCACAGCACCACGGTTCCGCGGGCCAGCCGCCCGGCACAGCCATGCGCGCCGAACAGCACCTCGTCGGTCTGCGCGGCGTTCACCACGAACACGACCACCGCCTCCAGATCGGCCGGCAATTCGTCGGGCAGGGCGACGGCGCTGCCGCCCTCGGCCGCGAACGCGGCGCGCGCTGCCTCGCGCGGCTCACAGCCGACCACGGCATGCCCGTCGCGGCACAGGTTCAGCGCGGCACCCATGCCCATCGTGCCCAAGCCGATCACCGCGACCTTCATTGCACGCTATTCCTACCGACCATGACGGAACCGCTCGACGGCCGTGACCAGCGCGCGGCGGATGCCCGGCTCCAGCGCCGAGTGCCCGGCATCCGGCACCATCGTCAGCCGCGCCGCGGGCCACGCCGCCGGCCAGCTCGAACGCGGTGCGGGCCGGGCAGATCATGTCGTAGCGGCCCTGCACGATCTCGCCGGGGATATGGCCGATCCGGTCCATCCCGCCCAGCAGGCCGCCCGGCGGCAGGAACAGGCCGTGCGCGAAATAATGCGCCTCGATGCGCGCCAGGCCCAGCGCGGTGCGGTCCTGCGCGAAGGAGGCCACCGTGTCGGGGCTGGGCAGCAGCGTGCTGCACGATCCCTCATAGACCGACCAGGCCCGCGCGGCCGGCATGTGCACCGCCGGGTCGGGGTCGGTCAGCCGGCGGAGATAGGCGCCCAGGATGTCGCCGCGCTCGGCCTCCGGCAGGAAGCCGACGAAATTGGCGTGCGCGTCGGGGAAGATCGCGGCCAGGCCGTGCAGGAACCAGTCCACCTCGCTCGGTCGGCCGAGGAACACGCCGCGCAGCACGCAGCCCGCGACCCGGTCGGGGAAGGCCTGCGCGTAGGCCAGCGCCAGCGTCGATCCCCACGAGCCGCCGAACAGCAGCCAGCGGTCGACGCCCAGATGGCGGCGCAGCGTCTCGATGTCGGAGACCAGGGCGGGGGTGGTGTTGTCGGCCAGCGCTGCCGAGCGGCCGGGACCGCCCGGCGCCGCGCTGGTCGAAGATCACCACGCGCCAGAAGTCGGGATCGAAGAAGCGGCGATGCACCGCACCCGCGCCGGCGCCCGGGCCGCCATGCAGGAACAGCACCGGCCGGCCGCGCGGATTGCCGACCTGCTCCCAATACATCACGTGTCCGCCCGACAGCGGCAGGTAGCCGGTCTCGAACGGTCCAATCTCGGGAAACAGGTCGCCGCGCGGCATGGAGCGAGTTCTAACGGGGACGGCGGCGGAACGGAACCTGTGCTTGCGAGGTGGCCGCACGCGCTTCGGCCGTGACGCCAGCCGCCTTTCCGCGCCCTTGCCTCGCTTGACCCGGTGGGTCCCCCTGGCCTGCCGATGCGTGCGGACCGAGGCCGCGAATGACGGGCGCCGCGTTTAGCGTCCGACGAAGCGGGGCTTGCGCTTTTCCTTGAACGCCGCAACGCCTTCGGCGTGGTCGGCCGATACCTGCAGCTGCGGCTGGGTCAGGCTTTCCATCTCCAGGAACCCGCCCAGGCTGGTCGCCGCCGCCGCATGCAGCAGCTTTTTGGCCAGCCCCAGTGCGAAGGTCGGGCCGCTGGCGTAGTCCGCCGCCATCGTCTCGGCCGCCTCCATCAGCTGCTCGTCCGGCACGACCTGGTTCACCAGTCCCATCGCCAGCGCCTCCCGCGCGTCGAGCATTCGGCCGGAGAAGATCAGCTCCTTAGCCAGGGGCATCGGGATACGCTGCAGCAGGAACCAGGCTGCGCCGCCATCGGGGCCGAGCCCGATGCGCCGGAAGATCTGCGAGAACCGGGCGGTTTCGGACGCAACGATCAGGTCGCAGGCCATCGCGATGCTCCAGCCCACGCCCACCGCGGGTCCGCGCACCGCGGCGATAACCGGCTTCTCGATGCCGTGCAGCATGGCGACATAGGCGTGCGCCCCGCGCTGGATGCGCTGGCGGCGGGCGCGCAGGTCGGACTGGCCCATGTTCCCGACATCGGCACCCGAGCAGAACGCCGTGCCTGCGCCCGTCACGATGATCGCGCGTACCTCGTCGTCGTATTTCAGCCGGGTGAAATGCTCGAGCAGCAGCGCGCGCATCTCGTCGGTCAGGGCGTTGAGCTTCTCGGGCCGGTTCAGAACGACCCGGGCGACCGCGCCCTCGATGTGCACATCGACGACTGCCATGGGCTTTCCCTCCTACCGCAGCCCAAGGCCGCGGGCGATGATCCCGCGCAGGATCTCTCGCGCGCCACCGCGCAGCGAGAAGCTCGGCGCGTGCAGCATCACGTATGCCGTCACGGCAGCGAAATCACCGGGCCCCATCAGCGACGGTTCCACTTCCACCAGCAGCCGCGCGATCTCGGGGATCTCCTGCTCCAGTACGGCACCCAAATCCTTAACAAGCGCCGCCTGCAGCGCCGGGTTTGCGCCGCTCTGCAGCATGCCGGCGACAGAGCGTGACAGCCGGCGCAGCGTCAGCACATGCGCCGACAGACGGCCGATCGCGATGGCCGCCCGATCCGACGGATCGCGGCCCAACGCGCGCAGCAGTTCCACCGCGACGGCGAAGGACGACAGGAACCGCTCCGGCCCGCTTCGCTCCAGCGCCAACTCGCTGGTCACCTGATTCCAGCCGTCGCCCAGCGTGCCGATCACCGCCGTTGCCGGCAGGAAGGCGTCGGTGAACACGACCTCGTTGAAATGGTGCTCACCGGACTGCGCGTTCACCGGGCGGATGCTCAGGCCCGAGGTGTTCTTGAGGTCTACCAGGAACTGACTGACGCCCGCATGCTTGTCGCCGTCGCCCGCGCCGGTGCGGCAGAACAGGATCATGTAGTGCGACAGATGCGCCAGCGAGGTCCACAGCTTGGTGCCGTTGACCAGGAACCCGCCCTGCACCGGGGTCGCACGGGTGCGGGTCGAGGCCAGGTCCGAGCCTGAGTCGGGCTCGCTCATGCCGATGCAGAAGAAGCACTCGCCGGCGGCGATGCGCGGCAGGATTTCGCGCCGCTGCTCCTCGGTGCCGACGCGCAGCAGCAGCGGACCGCTCTGCCGGTCGGCGATCCAGTGGGCCGAGACCGGCGCGCCGGCGGCCAGCATCTCCTCCAGCACCACGTAGCGCTCCAGCGCGCTGCGCTCGTGCCCGCCGTACTGCTTCGGCCAGGTCATGCCGATCCAGCCGCGCTGTCCCATCTTGCGGCTGAAGGCGGGGTCGTGCCCGTTCCAGCTTTCGGCGCGCTGCAGCGGCGTACGGTCGGCCAGTTCGGTCTTGAGGAAGTCGCGCACTTCCTCGCGCACCGCCTCGGCCTGCGGCGATGGCGGCGGCGGGGCGAAAGTGAATGCGTTCACGGCGGCACCTTTCAGGCTGCGGTGATCTCGGCCCAGAGCCGGTCGGCGCCGGCCTTCGCCATGTGGCGGCCGACATGCAGGTTCCACTCCGCCTCGTTGCCAAATTCGTCGCGCCAGGACCACAGCCGCTTGGTGAAGAAATGCAGGCTGTGCTCATAGGTGAAGCCGATCGCGCCATGCACCTGGTGGGCGATCGCAGCACCCTGTCCGGCGGCTTCCCCGGTCCGCGCCTTCGCGGCGGCGATGGGCAGCAGGCGGATGCCATCCGCCACCGCCTCCGCCGCCAGGTCCGCAGCGGCCGAAGCCGCCGCGGTCTGCCCGGCGAGCACCGCCAGGTTCTGCTGCACCGCCTGGAACTTGCCGATCGGGCGGCCGAACTGCACGCGGTCCTGCGCGTACTGCACGCTGATCGCGGTGATATGGGCCAGCGCGCCGGCCATCTGAAGGCTGCGCATCGCCGCCCCCACCGCGCGCAGCTGCAACGGCCCGACACCCGACGCCGCGGGTGCCACGGCCTCGGGCATCGCCTCGATCTTCAGCGTGTCGCGCGGCTCGCGCGCCAGGTTCTCGCCCGGATCGACGCTCCAGAACGCGGTCGGCAGCAGCACCACGTGCGGTACCCCGTCATGCTCGGCCAGCACGGCCGCGGCGGCGGCGTTGCGGCCCCAGGGGATGCGTGTCGCCGTCCCGGTCAGGCGCCAGCCGTCCCCCACGCGCACCAGCCTCAGGCGCTCGCCGGCCACGACCGGGGCGACGGTCAGCGGTCCGTCGGGAATCGGCAGCCCCGCACCGGCCAGCAGCCAACTCGCCATCAGCGTCTCGGCCAGCGGCAGCGGCAGCGCATGCTCCCCTGCGACGCGCAGCAGCGACAGCGCGTCGGCCACCGGCACGCCGTAGCCGCCGGCATCCTCCGGTACCAGTGCACGGTGCAGCCCGGCTTCCTCGACGGCGTCCCATGCCGCCTGCGGCCATGCCGTCTCGGCAGCCCGCAGCGACGGCGCCTCGCAATGTTGCTGAAAAAGCCGCGTGGCGGTCTCGCGCAGCAGGTCGGTGGTGTTGTCAGTCGCGTTCTTAGCCATTGGGGGCCTTCTTGTTGGCTCGCTGGTCGTGCGAGGCTAGCAGCTTGACGCGGCAAGGGAAGTGAGAGGCCTGCATGGACGGACTGGCGCTGGCGGTGGCGGAGCAGCGCGGCATGGCCGACGCGTTATTCGATGCGTTGCGGCGCGACGGCCTCGACCCGCCGGGCGTCAGCCGCGACCCCTATGGTGCCGGGGAGCAGAGGGCGCACGCGACGGTGCGCCGCGCCGCCGAGGCGCTGGGGCTGGAGATCGGCGCGGACGCGGCGGCCAACCTCTATATGACCTGGCCGGGCGCCGACCGCGCCGCGCCGTCGGTGGTCATCGGATCGCACCTGGACAGCGTTCCGCATGGCGGCAATTTCGACGGTGCGGCCGGCGTGCTCGCCGGGCTGGTGTCGGTTGCCGCCCTGCAAAGCCTGGGCGTGCGGCCGTCCTGCGACGTAACCGTGATGGGCATCCGCGCCGAGGAAAGCATCTGGTTTCAGGTGTCCTATATCGGCAGCCGCGCGGCACTCGGGACCTTGCCGGACGGCGCACTGGCAGCACGGCGCGTCGACACCGGCCGCACGCTGGCCGAGCACATGCGCGACTGCGGCGGCGATCCCGACGCGCTGGCTGCCGGAGCGCGCCACCTCGACCCGGCCAAGCTGCGGGCCTACCTCGAGCTGCATATCGAGCAGGCGCCGAGCCTGGTCGAGGCCGGCATCCCCGTCGGCATCTGCACCGGCATTCCCGGTACCTTCCGCCATCCGTACGTGACCATTGAGGGCGAGACGGCGCATGTCGGCCTCCCGCGCCGCTTCCGCCACGACGCGGCGATGGCGGGCGCCGATTTCGCGATGGCGCTGGACCGGGTATGGCAGGAGCATGAGGCGGCGGGCGTGCCGATGGCCTTCACCCTCGGCCGCTTCCACACCGACCCTGCGCAGCATGGCATGACCGTAGTGCCCGGCACCTTCCAATTCAGCCTGGACGTTCGGGCCTATGACCCGGCGGTGCTGCACGCGTTGGAGGCGCGGGTCGATGCGATCGTGGCCGAGGTTGAGCAGCGCCACGGCGTGCGCTTCCACCGGGGCGAGAAGCCGGGCGCGGCGGTCGGCATGGTCGATCCTGTCATTGCCGCTGCGCTGGGTGCACAGGCGGCGGCGCTGGGGATCGCCACCATGCCGCTGGGCAGCCCGGCTTCGCACGACGCCGCGGCCTTCGCGGCATGCGGCGTACCGATGGGCATGATTTTTGTCCGCAACGAGAAGGGGAGTCATAATCCGCATGAGGCAATGACCACTGACGATTTTCTGGCCGGTGCCGCGGTGATGGCCGGTTGGCTGGGGCAGATGGTGAGCTGACGGGTTCGGTGCGTGAAGGTCTGGCAAGGGGAGTTTCGATGAAGCGGTTGGTTGCGGCGACAATTCTTGCGCTCGCTTTGTGCCCGTCGCTCGCGCTGGCGCGAACGATGATGATGACGCAGTCCCACCCCGCGGCGCAGGAGGTGATGGACGGCAACAACACGGAGTATTCGGTGCATTTCGACGGGCCGGTGGACCATCGCCAGGCGCTGCTGTCGATCATCGCATCCGACGGCAAGACGGTCAGCAACCTACGGCCGCTGTTGGATGCGGCGCCGAACGTCCTGTTCGCCACCGGCCCGCGGCTGCCGGCGGGCGATTATCAGATGCGCTGGATCGCCCGTTCGACCACCGATGGCGATATCAGCAGCGGTTATGTGCCGTTCACGGTGAAGAAGTAACGCCGCGCCCCATATCGGCGGTTACGCCGCCGAGGGGATCAGGCTTGCCGAAGATGCGACGCAAGGGCGATCTGCCCGAGAAAATCTGTGCGGCCTGTGGGCGGCCCTTCGCATGGCGCCGCAAATGGGCGCCGGTGTGGCAGGACGTGCGCGTCTGCTCCGACCGCTGCCGCGCCGCACTGAAGCGCGCGTCACAGGCCCCGCGGCCTTGAGCACGCTGCGCTTCGTCCTCGGCGACCAGTTGACCCGCGATGTCGCCAGCCTGCGCGACGTCGATCCGGCGCGCGACATCGTACTGATGGCCGAGGTGGCGGAGGAGACGACCTATGTCCGCCACCACAAGCAGAAGATCGTCTTCATCCTCTCGGCGATGCGGCATTTCGCCGATGCGTTGGCACGCGAGGGCATCACCGTCGATTACGTCAGGCTCGACGATCCTGCCAACACCGGCAGCTTCGGCGGCGAACTTGCGCGCGCCGTCGCCAGGCACAAGGCGACCCGCGTCGTCGTCACCGAGCCGGGCGAATGGCGCGTGCGGCAAGCGATGGAGGCCTGGCCGGGCGATGTCGAGATCCGCGAGGATGACCGCTTCTTCGCCTCGCACCGCCGCTTCCGCCGCTGGGCGCAGGGCCGCAAATCGTATCGCATGGAATATTTCTATCGCGAGTTGCGGCGGGAAACCGGGCTGCTCATGCAGGGCGACGAGCCGGCGGGCGGACGGTGGAACTTCGATCACGACAATCGCAAGCGGCTGCCGAAGGGTCTCATGCCGCCGCCGCGGCCGCGCTTCGCGCCGGACGGACTCACCCGCGCGGTGATGGCTCTGGTTGGCAACCGCTTCGCCGACCACTTCGGCGACCTTGAGCCGTTCGGCTGGGCGGTCACGCGCGCCGACGCGCTGGCCGCACTCGATGATTTCACGACCACCTTTCTGGCGGATTTCGGCGATTACCAGGATGCGATGAAGATCGACTCGCCGTTCCTGTTCCACTCCGTCCTCTCGCCGTATCTCAATGTCGGCCTGCTGACCGCGCGGGAGGTCTGCGCCGCGGCGCAAGCCGCGTGGCAGTCCGGCAAGGCGCCGCTGAACGCGGTCGAGGGCTTCATCCGCCAGATCCTCGGCTGGCGGGAATACGTGCGCGGCATCTACTGGACCCGGATGCCCGCCTACCGAGATACCAACGCGCTGGATGCGCGGCGCCCGCTGCCGTGGCTCTACTGGAGTGGGGAGACCGCGCTGAACTGCCTGAAGCACGCCATCGGCGACATCCGGCGCACCGCTTATGGCCACCACATCCAGCGCCTGATGGTCACCGGCAATTTCGCGCTGCTCGCCGGTGTCGCTCCGGCGGAAATCGAGGCGTGGTATCTGTCGGTCTATGCCGACGCGTTCGAATGGGTGGAACTGCCGAACGTGCACGGCATGGTGATGTTCGCGGACGGCGGATTGCTCGCTTCCAAGCCCTACGCGGCGTCCGGCGCTTATATCAACCGCATGTCGGATTACTGCGCCGGATGTTCCTACGATCCCGCGCTCAAAAGCGGGGAGCGGGCCTGCCCGCTCAATTACCTTTACTGGAACTTCCTGCTCCGCAATCGGGACGTGCTTTCGAGCAATCCCCGCATGGCGATGCCATACCGCACGCTGGGAGGCTTCCCGCCCGAGCGACGCGCGGCGATCCAACGCGACGCCGCAGCCTTCCTCGACGGGCTGGCGACGGCGCCCGATTAGCGCGATATCTGCTCGAGAATCGCACGCCGCTGGTTGATGCCGAGCCAGGCAACGAGCACAGCCGGGATCAGCGCGCCGGGAATGGTGATGTAGAGGAACCAGCCGGCATATCCCGCCGTCGCCGTGGCGGTGAACAGCGCCCCCGCAACGATCGGGCCGAAAATGGAGCCCAGGTGGCCGAAGCCGTCCGTCAGCCCGGTGCCGGTCGCCCGCAGCCGGGTCGGATAGCTCGCGGCAGTATAGTTGTACATGCTGAACAGCCATGCCGTCTCGCCGCCGACGATGATGGCCATCAGAACGAACGATGCGGCGAGACTATGATAGAAATAGAATGTCGCCAGCGCCGCGATGTTCACCAGCGCGGCGAGCAGGATCACGTTACGGCGTTCCATCGCCTCGCCGATCAGGGAGCACAGCGCAAGGCCCACACCGCCGCCAATCACGGCTGAGACCAGGATCACGGCAAAGGTCTGGTCGGCGTCCAGTCCATAGCCCCGCAGTATGGCCGGCTGAAATCCGTAGAGGCCGTAGACGATACCGCTGTACCCCAGCACCCAGGCAATGAGCAGGATGATGGTCCGGCGCCCGTACTCGCCGCGTAGCAGTTCTCGCATCGGTACGTGCGTCGTCACCGGCACGGCGTATTTCGCAAAGTCCGGCTCCGGCAACCGGGGCAGGCCGCTGCGCCGCAGGCACTCTGCCTCCATCGACACGGTAATGCGCTCGGCCTCGGCATGGCGGCCGTGGGCCTCCAGCCAGCGCGGCGATTCCGGCATCGCCCAGATCGCCAGAGGCACCAGAACCAGGACGGTGACGATGCTGTAGAACCAGATGTAAAGAGCGTAGTTGGAGGGAATCCACAGGATCGCCGGCACGTTGCCGAGTGCCCCGAACACCACGATGGCCAGGATCTGCGAAGCCAGCATCACGCGGCTGCGATCCTTCGGCGGGACGATCTCGCCCATATAGACCACATTGGTCGACAGCACCCCGCCCATGCCGATCGCCGACAGCCCGAAGAAAAGCAGCAGCACGTAGAAATTGCTGGTGAGCGCGGTCGGCCAGAGCAACAGCGCCATGGCGAGCGAGGAGGCCAGCAGCGCTGCCCGCCGCCCCCACCGGTCCGACACGATGCCGATCAGGTATTCGCCGATCAGGATACCAACGCCGAACTGCATTGCCAGCAGGATGGTGAAGGCGAGCGAGCCGAAATCATGCCGTGGACCCCAGATGAAGGGGTAGACCCGCGCGGGTATCCCGTCGGCCGCGATGATGATGCCCCAGAAAACCTGGCTAACCAGGGCCAGCCGCCACTGCATCCAGGTCAAGGGCAGGCGATCGATCCGGGCCGCTATGCGCCCCGTTCCATCATGGCGCGGCATTCCCACATCCATGGCCGTCTCCCCCTCGGGACGCAGCTTGTTTTTATGGGCCGTCGCTTGCACGAAGACTCGGCCGCCTCCCGCGGGCGTAACGCCGAACGGCGCACGTCGTTTCCTTAAGACGTGTCCATGTTCCGTTCATCCGTTCCAGGTTCCGCCGCGGCCGCATTTACGCCGTGCCGCAAACACGCTGTAGTTGCGCCTGCTCGGGCCTGCCGAGGCCGCCGCACCACCGTTTTCGCCCCCGTTTTCGCCCCGCCTCGTCTCCAAGGTCAGCAATGAGCCGTCACTCACCGGGCCGCCGCGCCGACTATCGCTACTTCCATGCCATCACCACCCGTTGGATCGACAACGACGCGTTGCAGCACGTGAACAACGTCGTGTATCTGTCGTACTTCGATACCGCCCTGACCTATTTCGAGATGTCGCGCGGCGTCGCCGATCTGGTGAACGGAGCGATACGTGTCGTCATGGCGGAGGTGACCTGCCGCTATCATCGTTCGGTTGCGTTTCCCGATCAGCTCACGGTCGGTCTGCGGACGGCCACGATCGGCCGTAGCTCGTTCCGCTACGACCTTGCGATCTTCCGCAACGACGAGGATGTGGCGAGCGCGGAGGGCCACTGTGTCCGCGTCTTCGTCGAATCGACGACACAGCGGCCGGTGCCGGTGCCCGAGGCGTCCCGTGCCATTTTGGAGGCGGTGCTGGCCGACGCCAAAGCCGGCGGGACCGACGGAACCTGAGAGCGATCAACCGACTGACAGGGGGGAGTGAAGCGCCATGGATTATGGCATTGCCGGCCGCCGCGCGATCGTCTGCGCCGCGAGCAAGGGGCTGGGCCGCGCCTGCGCGATGTCGCTGGCGCGCGAGGGCGTGGAGGTCGTGATCACCGCGCGCACCGCGGCGACGCTGGAACAGACCGCCGAGGAGATCCGCCGCGCCACCGGCGCCAAGGTGACGGCGGTGGCGGGCGACATCACCACGGAGGCCGGGCGTGCCGCGGCGCTGGAGGCGTGCCCGCAGCCCGACATCCTGGTGAACAACGCGGGCGGGCCGCCGCACGGCGATTTCCGTGACTGGACGCGCGACGACTGGGTCAAGGCGCTAGACGGCAACATGCTGACCCCGATCTTCCTGATCAAGGCGGTGGTCGATGGCATGTGCGCACGCGGCTTCGGTCGCATCGTCAACATCACCTCGGCGTCGGTGAAATCGCCGATTCCGCAGCTTGGCATGAGCAACGGTGCGCGCGCCGGCCTGACCGGCTTCTGCGCCGGCCTGGCGCGCCAGGTTGCGCGCCACAACGTCACCATCAACGCGCTGCTTCCCGGTCCCTTCCTGACCGACCGGCTGCGCACCGGCGCTGCCGCCGAGGCGCAGAAATCGGGCCGCGCCATCGACGAGGTGCTGGCCGAGCGTGCCAAGACCACGCCCGCCGGCCGCGTCGGCGATCCTGCTGAGTTCGGCGACGCCTGTGCGTTCCTCTGCGCCGCCTCCTCCGGCTTCATCGTTGGGCAAAACCTTCTGCTCGACGGCGGCGGCTTCAACTCCACCATGGGATGACGGAATGACGGATCTCGGCTTTCTGCCCGCTTCGCGGCTGACCCGCATGGTCCGCCGCGGCGACATCGGCTGTCTCGAGATGCTCGATCATTTCATCGAGCGCGTGGAGCGCCTCAATCCGGACCTCAATGCCGTCGTGGTGAAGGACTACGACCGCGCCCGCAAGCGCGCCCGCCTGCTGGACCGCACGCGCGGCGACCACAGAGGCACCCTGCTAGGCGTGCCGATGACGGTGAAGGAGAGCTTCGACCTTGCCGGTCATCCGACCACCTGGGGCAACACGAATCGCGCCAACCACAAGGCCGAGGAGGACGCGCTGGCGGTCCGCCGGCTGGAGGCGGCCGGCGCGATCGTCTTCGGCAAGACCAACGTGCCGGTTAATCTTGCGGACTGGCAAAGCTACAATCCGGTGTACGGCACGACGGTCAATCCCTGGAACCCCGATCACACGCCCGGCGGATCGTCGGGCGGCAGTGCCGCGGTGATGGCGGCGGGGCTGAGCGGGCTGGAGCTGGGAAGCGACATCGGCGGCTCGGTCCGCGTGCCGGCGCACTTCTGCGGTGTGTTCGGCCACAAGCCTACCTGGGGCCTGCTACCGCCGCGGGGCCATTCGCTGTCGGGTGCCGCGGCGATGACCGACATCTCGGTGATCGGTCCACTGGCCCGCTCGGCCGAGGATCTGGCGCTGGCGTTGGACGTGCTCTACGGACCCGACCCGGCCGAGACAAAGCTCAGTTTCCGGCTGCCGCCACCACGTGGCAAGCGGTTCGCCGATCTGCGCATCGCCGTCTGGCCCAGCCAGCCCGGCCATGTCACCGACCCCGAGACCACCGCCCTGCTCGAGGATATCGCGAAGTTCCTGCGCAGCGCGGGGGCGAAGGTCAGCCGCACCGCACGGCCCGCCTTCGACGCGACCGAGGCCTACCACCTCTATCTCAAGCTACTCTATGCGGCGCTCAGCGGCCGTGCCAGCGACGCAGTGCTGACGCGTACCCGTGCCGCGGTGAAGAAGCTGCCGGCGGCGGATATGAGCGCCGACGCGATCATGATGCGCGGCGTCGACATGACGCATCGGGAATGGCTGGGGCTGAACGAGCGGCGCCACCAGCTACGCCGCATCTGGGGGGCGTTCTTCCAGGATTGGGACGTGCTGTTGTGCCCGGTGATCGCGTCGCCGGCTTTGCCGCTGATGGAGGTGGGCGAGACGTGGGAGCGCCGCACCACCGTCGATGGCAAGGAGATCGCCTACAACGACATGCTGTTCTGGCCGGGGCTGACCTGCGGCTACCATCTGCCGGCGAGTGTTGCGCCGCTGGGCATGACCAAGGCTGGGCTGCCGGTCGGCGTCCAGGTGGTCGGCCCGCTCTATGGCGACCGGCTGACGGTGCATGTCGCGGGCCTGCTGGAAAAGACCTGGCGCAGTTACGAATCGCCGCCCGGGTGGGATTGACCGCTCCGGGCATTATTTCGGAAGTGATTAACGACATGGCATGACGCATGTCACAGATTGGCCACGTCCGCCGCGCTAGACTGCTTGCCGGAGGATGGGGCTGATGCTGGGACGGCGGCGGGTCGGGGCTTTGCTGGGGGGGATGGCGCTGGCGCCGCTGCTGACGCCGGCGCGGGCCTCGGCGCAGAAATCGGACGATACGCTGCGCGTCACCTGGCGGGATGCGCTGCCCGATATCGATTTCTACTTCAACGCCCAGCGCACCGGTTTCCTGCTGCAGCTGCATGTCTGGGACGGGCTGGTGTATCGCGATCCCTACACCTACCAGCTGCGCCCGTTGCTGGCGACCGCCTGGAAGCAGGTCGACCCGACCACCATCGACTTCACGCTGCGCCCGGGCGTCACCTTCCAGAACGGCGATCCGTTCGGCGCCGACGACGTGGTCTATACCATCAACACGGTGATCGCCGACCCGCAGGTCGCGGTGCCCAGCAACTACGGCTTCCTGGCCGGCGCCGAGAAGATCGACGACCTGCATTTGCGGGTGACGCTGAAGCGGGTATTTCCGGCGGCGATGGAATACATCGCCATGGTGCTGCCGATCTGGCCCAAGGCATATCGGGAGCGGATCGGCCCGACGCAATACGCCGCGGCACCGATCGGCACAGGGCCCTATCGGGTCGCGCGCGTCGACGGCATGACCGCCATCGACCTCGACCGCTACGACGGCTATTTCACCGGCAGCCCGAAAGGGCGTCCGGCGATCGCGCGCATCCGCATCACCCAGGTGTCCGATGCCAAGGCGGAACTGGATGCCTTGCTGTCCGGCCGTGCCGACTGGATCTGGGACTTCCCGCCCGATCAGTTCAACACCGTTGCCAATGCGCCGGGACTGCAGGCGGTGGTCGGCGAGACGATGCGCGTCGCCTATATCGATATGGACGCTGCCGGCCGCACCGGCCCCGACAACCCGCTGACCAAGGCGCAGGTGCGCCAGGCCATCGCCATGGCGATCGACCGCAACGAGATGGTCCGCCGCTTCATGCTCGGTGTCGCCCGCGTGCTCGATGCACCGTGCTATCCGACCCAATTCGGCTGCGACCAGAGCAGTGCCGTGCATTACGCCTACGATCCGGCGAAGGCGCGTGCGCTGCTGGCCGACGCCGGCTATCCGTCCGGCTTCCCGACCGAACTGGTTTCCTATCTGTTGCCGGAATGGACCTCGGCCGTGCAGACCTATCTTAAGGCCGTCGGGATCGACGCCGCCGTCGCCCAGCTGCCGGTGGCCGAAGCGATCCAGCGCAATGCCGAAGGCGAAAGCCCCCTCAGCATGGGCAGCTGGGGCAGCTACTCGATCAACGACGTCTCCGCCTTCCTGCCGTATTTCTTCACCGGCGGCCCGAACGACTATACCCGCGACCCGGTGATCGAGGCGCTGGTCCGCGAGGGTGGCTCCATCAGCGACCTCGATCAGCGGCGCCGCGCCTACAGTCAGGCGATCAAGCTGATCACCACGCCGGCCGATTTTCTGCCGCTGTTCACCTACGTAAAGACCTATGGTTTCACCCGCGACCTCGATTTCCGACCCAGCGCCGACGAGCTGCCGCGTTTCTATCTGTGCTCGTGGGTCTAGGCTGCCGCCCGCGATCCGTGACGGCCGGCTCTCCTCAGAATTCCTTCAGCGTGTCGCGCAGCATGGTCTTGGTATAGGCGGTGCGGGTCAGGCCGCGACGCTGCAGGGCGGGGACCAGGCCCTCGGTCACCTCGACGACGAAGCGGCGGCTGGTGCGCTGGAACGGCGTGCTGATCAGGAACCCGTCGCCGCCCACTTCCTCCATCACCTCGCCCATCCGCGCCGCCACCTCATCGGGCGTGCCGATCAGCTCGATCTCGGCCGGCACGCCGCCGAAGCGTTCCTGCGCCAGCTGGCGCAGCGTCTTGCCGCTGCCCCATTGCGCGAACTTGTCGAGCGAGCCCTGCTCGCCGTTCGTGGTCAGCGGCGGCAGCGGCTCGTCCAGCGGGAACTTCGAGAAGTCGATGTCGGTGACGGTGCTGATGCTGGCCAGCGCGCGCTCGATGAAATGCGGCGAGGTCACCATGCGCTGGTGCTTGGCATAGGCTTCGTCCCGCGTCTCGCCGATGATGGGGTAGATCAGGAACAGCACCTTGATGTCGTCGGGGTCGCGGCCAGCCGCGGCGGCGCGGGCGCGCACGTCGTCGCGGTAGAACTTCATGCCCTTGAAGCCGTTCGCGGTGGCGATGATGGAATCGGCATTGCGCGCCGCGAATTCCCGCCCGCGCGGCGACCCGCCGGCCTGCACGAAGGCCGGGCGCCCCTGCGGCGAGCGAACCGTGTTCAGCGGCCCACGGCAGCGGAAATACTTGCCCTCGAAATGGATCGGCTCGACCTTGCGGAAATCGGCGTAGTACCCGGTCGCCCGGTCCTTCACCACGGCGTCGGGCTTCCAGGACTCGAACAGCCGGCAGACCAGATCGACGTATTCGTCGGCCATCTCATAGCGCGCCTCGCGCGGCGGCAGTTTCTCCAGGCCGAAATTCTGCGCCGCGATATCCTCCCCACTGGTCACGATGTTCCAGCCGAACCGGCCGCCCGCGATGTGGTCGAGCGTGCAGGCGACGCGCGCCAGCATGAACGGCGGATAGGCCATGGTGGACATGGTGGCGACGATGCCCAGCCGGCTGGTGGCGTTCGCCATCAGCGCGGCCAGCGGCAGCGGGTCGTGCTTGGGCACCTGCAGGGCGTGCTTCAGCGTGATCTCGGCGCTCTCGCCGTACGCCTCGGACACCATCAGCGTGTCCTCCAGCATGATGTAGTCGAAGCAGGCGCGCTCGAGCGCCACCGCCATCTCAGTGTGGAAGCGCCCGTCCCAGGGCGAGCCGCCGGCCGAGAAGTCGCTGTCCCACTGATCCGGCGAGAAGTTCATGAACCAGCCGAGATGGAATTTCCTGGTCATGCGGCGTCCCCCTGCGAAACCGATCGTTCTGCAAGTGTGGACAAGCAAGAGCGGGGCCATGCGCGCCCCGGTCGGGGTCAGGCGGCGAGGTGGTGGATGTCCTGCGGATTCCAGGCCAGGGCCGCCGGCTGGCCCAGCGCCATCCGCGTGCCGTCGAAGGCGTCGTCGGGGATCAGCACTACCGCTTCCCGGCCGCCGCCGATATCCAGCGCCACGCGCACGACCGCGCCCTGATACTCGACCGCGCTGACCGTGCCGGTCAGGCTCAGGTTGCCGGCCGCGTTCACCGCGGCTTCCGGCACCAGCCGGCAGCGGTCCGCGCGCACCGAGATCATGCCGCCATCGACGTCGAGCACGTTGTGCCCGCCGATGAAGCGGGCGACGAAGGCGTCTGCCGGCCGATTGAACACCTCCTCCGGCGGGGCGGCCTGGCGGATATGCCCGTCCTCCATCACCACAACCATGTCCGCCAGCGCCATCGCCTCCTCCTGGCTGTGGGTGACGTGGATGAAGGTGATGCCCAGCTCGCGCTGCAGCCGCTTCAGCTCCTCCCGCATGCGGGTTCGCAGGAACGGATCGAGTGCCGAGAGCGGCTCGTCCAGCAGCAGCGCCCGTGGGCGGGTTATCAGCGCGCGGGCGAGGGCGACGCGCTGCTGCTGGCCGCCCGAAAGCTGCGCAGGCAGCCGCTCGGCGTATTGCGTCATGTCGACCAACGCCAGGTACTCGCCCGCCTGCCGGCGACGCTCGGTCTTGCCGACGCCGCGCATCTTCAGGCTGAAGGCGACGTTGTCGATGCAGGAGAGGTGCGGGAACAGGGCGTAGCTCTGGAACATCATCGCGGTGCCGCGCTTTGCGGGCGCGCGATCGGTGACGGTTTCGCCGCCGATGCGGATATCGCCTTCGGTGACGATCTCGTGGCCGGCGATCATGCGCAGCGTGCTGGTCTTGCCGCAGCCCGACGGGCCCAGCAGGCAGCAGTAGCTGGCTGCCGGGATGCGCAGCGAAATGCTGTCCACGGCGGTGACGCCGCCATAGCGTTTGGTCACCGCGATCAGCTCGACGCCGTAATCCACGTGGGTTGCGGTCCCTTTGTCCGATGGCACAAACGCCATCCGGAACTAGCAAGGCTTATGCCATGCGTGGGTCGCGTGTGCACCTCCGGCTGCCTCGTGCGGCGGTGTCTCCCGACACTCGCGTCACCCGACGGGCGCGGCTGCCGGCTACCTCGCCACCATGCCTGCGACCGTATCGGCAAGCTGTGCCACCGCGGTGCTGACGGCGCTGGCAAATCCGGTGGTGGTCGCGTCCGGCGGCGTCACCGTGAAGCGCACCGAGCGCGTCGCGACGTGCCGGCCCGACACGGCGATCTGTGCCGCCAGGATCAGCCTGCCCGCCGCATCCTCGTCCATGCGTTCGATATTGATCTCGATCGTCGCCTCGGGTGTTGCCGAGATCGCGCCGCTTTCCAGATAGATCGTGCTGCCCGGCAGCCGTTGCGTCAGTTCGGTCACCAGGATGCGCCCGAGCATCGCGCCCAGCGGCTCGCCCCACCAGTCGTTCGATAGCACGTCGAGGCGGAAATCCTCCGATGAGCGGACGATCTGCGGCCGTTCGAGGTAGCGCGCCAGCCCGATCGTGCGCAGCCGGATCACCGGTGGCGCGCCGGGCTGCGTCGCCCCCGGAATCGGCTGGATCGTATACAGCAACGGATTGGGCGAACTGCATGCCGCGACCAGCGCGGCCGCGGCCAGCGCGGCCCAGATGCCCAGTGTACGGCGGCCAATCATGCGGTCATTCCTGCCCTTGATCGGTACGTCCGCGGATCAGCGCCTCCGGATGGCGCGCCAGCAGGTCGGCCAGCACCCGGAACGATTGCGCGGTGTCGGAAAGCTGCTCCAGCATCCGCTCCAGCGTGCGGTGGAAGTCCGAGCCGGCGCCATAGCCGGTATCGACCGAGCCGACCAGCCGGTTCGCCTTGTTCAGCGTATCCTGCAGGCTGGCGGTGATCGCGGGCAGCTTCTTCATCGTCGGCTCGATCCCCTCGTCCAGCTGCTTCACCGCGCGCTGCGCCGTGACCAGCGTGTCCTGCAGCGCCGCGATGGCGTCCCGCAGCTGCTGTCCGTTGGCGATGTTGCTGGCACCCTTCAGTGTCGAATCGAGTTCCTGGCCAATCTGCTCGAACGGGATGGCCTGCAGTTTGGCCATGATGGCGCTGGCGCTGGACATGATGTCGGCAGCACCTGCCGGCGCCACCGGTACGATGTAGGAACGCCCGTCCACGCCCGAGGCGGCGGGCGGTGCGTTCGCCACGAAGTCGAGCGCCACCTGCTTCTGCCCGGTCAACAGGCTGGCGGAATCGAGCCTGGCGCGCAGTCCGTGCTTCACCAGTTCGCTGATCGTCGACTCGGTGTCGGTTGCCGGGCCGATCGGCGCGTCGGCGATACGTTCGGGTTCCACCGTGTAATGTACCGGCACGACCACCTGATCGGTCGTCTTATCGTAGCGCAGCGACACATCCGTGATGGTGCCGATCTTGAGGCCGTGCAGCGTCACGTCCGAACCGGCGGACAGACCAGCCACCGACCCATCGAAGTAGCTGACCAGCGGCACCTTGCGCCCGAACGAGGCGCTGTCGGCCTCCTCCTTGTTGGCGTACAGGGGGAAAGTGTGTCCGTCTGCGGCGCGCAGGTGCGGATCGTTTCGCGGATGGCCGGGCACGCGCGGTGAGTCGAACGCGATGCCCCCCAGGATCAGCGCCTTCAGCGATTCGAGCTGTATCTGAACACCGGTGCCGCCCAGCTTGATGCTCAGGCCCGAAGCGTTCCAGAAGCGCGAGTTGTCGTGCACGTACTGGTCGAACGGCTTGCGCACGAAGGCATGGATGGTGACGCTCGACGCCATGTCGCCGATGTCCCAGCCCAGCACTTCGCCCACCGGCATGTCACGGAAGAATAGCGGCGAGCCGAGCTGGATCGAGCCGATGCGCGGCGCACGCAGCAGGAAATTGGTGCCCGGCGTGTCCGACTGCAGCACCGGGGGATTTTCCAGGCCGACGAAATCATGCGTCGACTCGCCGCCCGGTGCCGATGGCGACAATTCGATGTACGAGCCGGACAGCAGCGTATCGAGGCCGGAGATCGAGCCGGCGAAAAACCGCGGCTTGACGACCCAGAACTGTGCGTTGGATGTCAGCAGCGGCTCGGCGTTGGCGTTCATCTCGACCGTCACGACGACGCGCGAGAGATCCTTGCTGAGCGCGATATGGCTCACCGTGCCGATCTCGACGTCCTTGTGCTTGACGTGGGATTGGCCGGCCTGCAGCCCCTCGGCGGTCTGGAAGGTGATGGTGATGGTCGGCCCGCGCTGGGAGATGGTGTGCCACGCCAGCCATGCGCCGATCGCCACGGTGATCAGCGGGATCAGCCAGATCATCGACAGCCGGCGGCGGTGATGCGGGCCGACGGTGATGTTTGCCTCGGGCGGCGGGTCGTCGCTCACGCGGTGGCGTCTCCGAACTCGCCGGGGCGGGCCGGCGCGGCGATCCCGCCGGATGCGGCGCCCCGCAGCCTGGCCTCGGCGCTGTCCCACATCAGCCGCGGATCGAAGCTCTCGGCAGCCAGCATGGTCAGGATGACCACGGCGGCGAAGAACACGGCGCCGACGCCCGGGTCGATGGTGACAATGCCGCCGAACTGGACCAGCGCGACCAGGATGCTATCCATGAAGATGTCGATCATCGACCAACGGCCGATCCAGCGCACGATGCGGTACAGCACGGTGCGGTCACGCAGCCGGGCGGTCCAGCCGCGCTGCACGCTGATCAGCAGCAGCCCAAGCCCGACCAGCTTGAGCATCGGCACCGCGACCGAGGCAAAGAACACCAGGGCGGCAAGCGGCCACATGCCGCCGTCCAGCAATTCCTTGGCCCCGCCTAGAATGGTGCTCGGCTCGCCCGATCCGAGCTGGATCACTGTCAGCACCGGATAGAGGTTGGCCGGGATGTACAGCACGGCGGCGGCGAACAGCAGTGCCCACGTGCGTGCGACGCTGTCCGGCTTGCGCGCGTGCAGCCTGGCGAAGCAGCGCCGGCAGCGGCCATGCGCGACCGGCCGCGCTACCAACCCGCAGGTGTCGCAGCCGATCGCGTCCGGCCCTGGCTTGTCGGCATGCCAGACGGTCAGGCCGCGGCTGTCCATCGCTTCCCACACCGCCTGCGGATCCATCAGCGCGTCTGCGGCGATCAGGGTCAGCAGCAGCGCGCCCAGCGCATACATCGCCGTGCCGATGTCGATCTGCACCAGCGCACCCAGCTTGGTATAGGCGACGAAGACGCCCAGCAGGTAGATCTCGACCATCGACCACGGCCGCAGATGCTCCATCCAGGCGAAGACGGTGCGCAGGTGACGCGGCGGGTTCGCCAGCCGCACGCCGCCCAGAACGTAGACGCTGCCGAGTATCTTCAGCAGTGGCGCGCCAATGGTGGTGAACAGCACCAGCGCGCCCAGCGGCCACATGCCATGTTCCGTCAGGCCGATCGGGCCGGTCAGCAGATCGGCCTGGTGCGACAGCCCGATGCGGCTCACCGACAGCATCGTGCTGCTGCAGCTGATCAGGAGCAGCACGAGGGCGGCGCAGTACAACGCCAGCGGCACGCCGATCGGGTCACGGCGGGTGCGTCGCAGCACCGCCTCGCAGCGCCGGCAGGCTACCAGCGCGTCGGGGCCGATGGATGGTACCAGCTGCCTCTGTCCACAGTCCCGGCATTCGTGCAGCCGTGCCGGTGTGGCCGCCGCGATGGCGACAGGATCGGAACGTCCGGTCACGGCGCGGCGCGCGGGCCGGCCCCGCCAGGGGCCTGCGGCGGGAAAATGCACAACATCGCGGGTGTCCTACCACGGCCGGATTGCCGGAGATAGGCACCGCGACTCGCCGCGACGCTTGGCAGGCGGCCGCACCCGTGGCATGGCCGAGGAGTTGGTCGGCATCGCGCGGGAAGCGGAGCAGGAGTTGGCAAGCGTCACGGCCGAACAGCGCGCCCAGGTCATCGTGCTGGGCAACGAGAAGGGCGGCTCGGGCAAGTCTACCGCTGCGATGCACCTGATCGTCGCCCTGCTGCGCGACGGCTACCGGGTCGGTGCCGTCGACCTCGATGCGCGCCAGGCGACGCTTTCGAACTACCTTGGGGCGCGTGCCGCCTTCGTCGCGGCCCGGGGGATCAACCTGCCGCTGCCTCTATCCGAGGCGGTGCCGCGCAGCGATCAGGACAGCCGCGCCGCCGCCGACGCCGAGGAGACGGCGCGCTTCGATGCCGCGCTGTCCCGGCTGGCCGGGTGCGACATCGTGGTGATCGACTGCCCGGGCTCGGACACCTTCCTCAGCCGTCTCGGGCACGGCCGTGCCGATACGCTGATCACGCCCATCAACGACAGCTTCGTTGATTTCGCGATGCTAGCAAAAGTGGATCCCGACAAGCACGACGTGGTGCATCCCAGCATCTACAGCGAGATGGTGTGGGAGGCACGCAAACGCCGCTTCGCGCACGACCGCGGCCGGATCGACTGGATCGTGATGCGCAACCGGCTGGGCGCGACCGAGGCGCGCAACAAGCGCGACGTCGGCGCCACGCTGGACGTCCTGGCGAAGCGGATCGGCTTTCGTACGGTGAAGGGCTTCGGCGAGCGGGTGATCTTCCGCGAGCTCTATTTGCAGGGCCTGACGCTGATGGACGTGCGGGATGCCGGGGTCGGCATCCAGCTGGGCATGAGCCACGTCGCTGCCCGTGCGGAGGTGCGCGCCCTGGTGGGTGCCATCCGCAAGCCGCCGCCGCGCCTGGAACTGGCGCCACCGGCGGCGTGACAGATGCCTGCTGCGAGGTTGCTGCCGAAGGTTGCGGGCGCTATACCGCGCGCCCATTGGCACCGGTCAGCCGACGTAGCTCAGTGGTAGAGCAACTGATTCGTAATCAGTAGGTCCGGAGTTCGACCCTCCGCGTCGGCACCATCGTGATCCTGCCTGCCGATTCGCCACTGGTTTTCATTGCAGTTTGATCATAATTTGAATTGCACCGTCACCGGCAGGTACTGCGCGCCGTCTCGTTTCTGGGGCGGTGGAAGTAAAGCCGCGTCGGTCTGGAATGACCGGTAAACGCACGGCATCCGACCAAAACAATGCATGAAATCAGCACTCTGTTTTCAAGCGGAAATTTGCTGCACTGCCGCATCATCTTGGAGAGATTTAGACCAAGCGCCAAATCAACGATGAGTTCACGTGAATTCGCGCGTACTGTGTTGCGAATTAAATTGACCTGGCGGCCATCAAATCGATTAGGTTAACGATCCAACGACGCGAATGACCGAGGAACTCGGCACTGGTTCGGGAGCAACGTTCTTGTACATCATGGCAAATGGGCCAGACTTTGCGGTAACCCACATCCCGCCGGACCGCGTCGAACAGCGGCGGTTGCACAGGACGGTCGATGTTCCGCGGCCGCCACCAGTCCCTGCCGATGCCCAGGTCAACCCGTGGGCCGAGGCGGGGAGCGACGGGAACATCGGGCCCCGTGTGCGTTCCGAGGTGGCCCCGGACTGCCAGGTGGCGCTGCGCGGCATCCTGATCGGGCTGTTGCTGTCGATGACGATATGGGGCGCCATGTTCGGCATCGGGGAATGGCTTCTCGGGTCCTGACCGTCGGCGCCTCGGTCGTGCCGCCAGCCATCACCCATTACGCCACCTGCTGGTCGGCCCGTCAGGTGCTTTTCTGCCGCGGCCATGCTTTCGCCACGCTGGCGCGGTCACGCTGCCATCTGCGATAGGGACGCACACCGAACGGCGTCCGCGGCAGTGGCAGGGTTGCGTCAGTTGCGTCAGTTTCCCTTCGTCGATCCCCACCGATGAGCGCTGCCTCGCGCGTGCTCCCGGCGCTGTTGCTGGCACTCCTCTGCTCCGGTTGCGCCGGCGGCACCCGTTATGCGTCGGGCTGGGACGGGCGCCGGGGCTACGACGGCAATGGCGACTACGGCTACGACCTATCGGCTTCGCGCTCCGAGGCGGGGGAGTATCGCGCGCGCGCCCTCGCTTCCTACCCGGTGCCGGGGACGCCGGACGATCCCTGGGGGCCATATATCGAGGAGGCTGCTTCCCGCTTCCACATCCCCGAACGCTGGATACGGGAAGTGATGCGCCAGGAGAGCGGTGGCCACGAATATGGCGCCGACGGCAGGCCGATCACCTCGGGTGCCGGTGCGATGGGCCTGATGCAGGTGATGCCGCGGACCTACGACACGCTGCGCCGGGAATACGCGCTCGGCGGCGATCCCTACGATCCGCACGACAACATCCTTGCAGGGGCTGCCTACATCCGAGACATGTACGCGATCTACGGCGCACCGGGCTTCCTGGCCGCCTACAATGCCGGACCGGACCGTCTGGCCAGTTACCTCGCCGGCGACGGCAACCTGCCGGACGAGACAGTGAATTACCTGGCGAGCGTCGCACCGCGTCTTGGCAACGACGTGCCGATGACCGGGCCGCTGGCCGTCTATGCCGGCACGGGCCAGACCGGGAGCCTTGCCTATGCGCCTGCCGCCCCTGCCGCCGCCCCACCGCTCGGCCAGACCGCTGCGGATGGCGGGGTGGTCGTGCCATTCGCCGATGCCTCCGTCCAAGCGCCGTCGGCGCCTGACGATCCCTCCGACCGGGCTTTCGACGGCGGCGGCCTCGTGACCGCGAGTGCCCCGACCGGCACGCTGACCGGCCAGGGCGCGGTCGCCCGGCAAGAGCCGGACCAGGGCGTCACACTGGCCTCGCTGTCGGTGCAGGGCGGCGATCGCGGGGTGGTCACCCGCTCGCTGCTGGCACCGGCGACCCTGGTGATGCCGGCCGCCGCGGCGCCGATGGCGCCGACGACGGCAGCCGTTGCGTTGCCGGGCCGGCCCGTGACCCCGCGTGCGGCGTCGCAACCCGGGGACTGGGCGATCCAGGTTGGCGCCTTTCCGGATCCGGCGCATTCGCAGGCGGTGATCGCCGCCGCACGGTCCCGCGCCGCCGACCTGCTGGCCGCGGCACAGCCCGCGATCATTCCTGTGCAACATGACGGCACGCTGTATCGTGCCCGTCTGGTCGGCATGTCGGGCGCGACTGCGGAAGCCGCCTGCGACCGGCTGTCGGGGGCCGGCATGGCCTGCTTTGCGGTGCCGCCGGGCTTTTAGGCGGTAATGGGCGCCAGCAGGCCGGCGTCGTTGTTGCGGACATTGCCGACGCGCTTTGCGACCGCCCAGGCGTGCAGCATGTCGTCGGCCGCCGGTCGCAGGAGCGTCACCGGATCGCCGTCCGCCTCGCCGAGCCAGGTCGCCCATTCATCGGCTTCCAGCACGACCGGCATCCGCTCGTGCAGCGGGCGCAGCGTCGCGTTGGCGGTGGTGGTGATGATGGTGAAGCTGCGCAGGACCTCGCCCCGGGGCCCGCGCCAGCCCTCCCACAGGCCGGCGAAGGCCATCGGCTGACCGTCGCGCCTTGCGATGGCGAAGGGCTGCCTGTCGCCGCCCTGAATGCGCCATTCGTAAAATGCGTCCGCCGGCACCAGGCAGCGCCGCGCGGCCAGCGCGCCGCGGAACATGCCGGACGTCGCCACCGTTTCGGCCCGCGCATTGATCGGCCGGCGCGCCGCCTTGAGGTCCTTGGTAAAGTGCGGCACCAGACCCCAGCTCAACAGATCGAGCCGCCGCTCCCCGCTCGCGGGATGGCGGCGCACGGCCATCGCGTCCTGCGTGGGCGCGACGTTCCACGACGCCGGCACGTTGGGCAGCGGGCCGCTTACGCGAAACAGCCGAGCGACGGTCTCGGCGGGCAGGAAACTGGCGTAGCGGCCGCACATGACGGCGATGTTGCCCGGGAGCGGGGCTGGCGGAAAGGTTTTGTGCGCCAGCATGCAACCCCCGGCGCGGTATGGCGTTAGGCGGCATCCACACACGCCCACACAGAAGGCAACCCATGAATCGAGCGACAGTCGCCGCCCAGATAGCCCTCGGTGTGTGTCTTACGGCCATCGTCGCCGTGACGGCGTTCGGCGCCACCCCGCCGCCGCCCGCCACGCCGGCTGCTTCGACGGGCCAGGCGGCGCTGATCGCCAAGGGCAAATACCTTGCCACTGCGGGCGACTGCGTTTCTTGCCATACCGCGCCGGGCGGCCAGCCAATGGCCGGAGGGCTGGGGATGGATACGCCGTTCGGCAAGATCTACACGCCCAATATCACGCCGGACAAGGCAACCGGCATCGGCAACATGACCGAGGCGCAGTTCTACGACGTCCTGCACAACGGTATCGGCGGGCACGGACAATATCTGTACCCCGCCATGCCGTTCCCCTGGTACACGCGCGTGACGCGTGCCGATGTGGACGCGATCAAGGCCTACATCTTCTCGGTCCCGCCGGTGCATGCGCCGGACAAGGGGAACGCGCTGGCCTTCCCCTTCAACATCCGCGAAGGCCTGCTGGCGTGGCGTCTGGCGTTCTTCCATGAGGGCACGTTCAAGCCGGATCCGTCCAAGTCCGCCCAGATCAACCGCGGCGCCTATCTGGTGGAGGGCCTCGGCCATTGCGGCGAGTGCCACAACAACAACAACCTGTTCGGATCGAGCAAGATCGCAGGGCGGCTTCAAGGCGGCATGATCGACAACTGGTACGCGCCCAACATCACCGGCGACACGCTGCAGGGCGTCGGCGCCTGGAGCCAGGATCAGCTGGCGACCTTCCTCAAGACGGGCGCTGCGCCGGCCGGTGCCGGAGTGGCACTGGGTCCGATGATGGAGACGATCCACAACAGCCTGCGCTACCTGACCGACGACGACATTCAGGCGATCGCCGCCTACCTGAAGGCCGTGCCGCCCAAGACCGAATACAAGGAGACAAAGGGCGAAGTGACGGCCAGCGGCGCCGACGTCTATCTGAGCTACTGTGCGTCCTGCCACCAGCAGAACGGGCGCGGCGTACCCGGCCAGATCCCGGCGCTGGCGGGCAACGGCGCGGTCAAGGCCAAAGAGCCTAACAACATCATCCGCGTGGTGCTTGGCGGCCTGACCGCGACCAAGACGTATGCGCCGATGCCCGCCCTGGGTGCCGGCATGACCGACCCGCAGATCGCCGCGGTGGCCAACTATATCCGCACCGCCTGGGGCAACGGCGCGCCGGCCAATGCCGAGGCGGGTTTGGTCGGCAAGCTGCGTCAGGACGTCCATACCCTGATGGCCGTCAACGGGCTGAAGGGCTGCCCGACCGATCTCGCACGCCCCGACATCCAGAAGGCGGTGGATGCGCCCGACAGCCCGATTGCGGCGGGACTGAAGGGGATGACCGACGCCAACCTGCTTGAGACCGTCGATGCGATCATTCCTAAGCTGAAGGCCGCTGCGCCGAATACGCCGACCCACGAGCTGGTCAATGGCATGACCTCGGCCTATTGCCCGATGCTCATGGCCGACCCCTCGCTGACCCAGGCGCAGCGGGCAGCCCGGCTTGGTACGTTTGGCGAGGTGCTCTACGGCCAACTGGTTCGCAGCACGCCGGGCAACTGAGGCAGTGGACGAAACCGGCCGACCGCAGGCGACTGAAGACGCAAACCAGGCCGGAGCCAGCTCCCCGCACCTGGACGAGGCGGAGCGGGAGCAGGCGGCGGCGCACGCCTCCCCCCGCGCCCTCGTCATTCACGAGGTGGTGCGTCAGGAGGGCGAGGAGGAGCTTCGGCGTCCGGTTTCGGCGTTGGCGTGGTCGGGTTTCGCGGGCGGGCTGTCGATGGGTTTCTCCTTCCTCGGCCTCGCGCTGATGGAAAGCCTGCTGCCCGAGGAGCCGTGGAGCCGTCTGATTTCCAGCCTTGGATACTCCCTCGGGTTCATCATCACGGTGCTAGGGCGGCAGCAGCTTTTCACCGAAAGTACGCTGACCGCGGTGCTGCCGCTGCTGGTCCGCCGCGATGGTGCGACGCTAGTGGCGTTGCTGCGCTTCTGGGCGGTGGTGCTGGTCGCCAACCTGGTCGGCACGGCGGTGTTTGCAGCGCTGATCTCCGCCGATGGCATCTTCACGCCTGCGGTGCGTCATGCCCTGGTCGAGACCGCGAGCGAAGCGGTGTCGAACCCATTCTGGCCCACCGTTCTGAAATCCGTCCTGGCGGGCTGGCTGATCGCGATGATGGTGTGGCTGCTGCCCAGCGCGCGTTCGGCGAAGCTGCTGGTGATCCTGCTGCTGACCTACATCGTCGGCGTCGGCCACTTCTCCCACATCATCGCCGGGTCGGCCGAGAGCGCCTTCGCGGTGATCACCGGGCACGGCACGCTGGGCGATTATTTCGGCCGGTTCCTTGCGCCCACGCTGATCGGCAACACGCTGGGCGGCGTCGCGCTGGTGGCGCTGCTCAATCATGCGCCGCTGGTGCCCGAACTGCACGGCGAAGGGACCGAACCCGAGGAAGCGACCGCGCCGCGATAACGTGACCAAAGCGAAAGTGCCTCGCCGATGCCGTTCATTCGCCGCCCAGCGCTGCTTGCGGCGCTGCTGGTGACCGCCTGCGCCATCGCCGATTCCCGGACCGCTCAATACGCGCAGAAGCGCCTGGTGGGCATGTCCGAGGTCGATCTGGAGTCCTGCCTGGGCTCGCCGGATCAGCATGCGAGCTTCGGCGATGTCGATGTGCTGACCTACGACACGACTTCGAGCAGCAGCATGGGCTATTCCATCCCGGTGATCGGCGGCCTGAGTTTCTCCAACGGCGGGAACTGCCATGCGACCTTCGACCTGAAGGACAAGCATGTGACGCGCGTGCTGTATTCGGGCGAGACCAATGCGATCGCGGCGCCCGATGCCTATTGTGCGCCGATCATCCGCACCTGCCTGGGCCAGTTGGGTCCAGCGCCGGCCGACTATTCGCGCCGGAATGCCGAGGCGAACAGCAGCAGCCAGCCAAGCATGAGCAGCCAGCCGCCGGCCGGGGCGAGCAGCCCCAGACTGACGCCGAGCAGCCCCAGCGAGTAGATGCTGCCGCAGAATGCCAGCAGCCCGAGGACGAATGCCGAACCGGCGGCGTCCACGAGGCGCCCGCCGCGCGGCGCCCAGGTGCCGCAGAACATCAATGCCAGCGCGTGCCAGCCCTGCATCTGCACGCCATCGCGCACGATCATGCGTGCCGTCGGATCGAGGCCGCTCAGGCCGTGCGCGGCGACCGCTGCCATGGCTACGGCGCCCAGCCCCGCCAGCGCGCCGGCGCCGACCCAGAGCCGCTGCACCTAGTCTCCGCTGACCCGGTAGCGGCCGGGACCGAAGGCGACGAGCTGAAGAAAGCCGCCACACATGCAGATGTTCTTCATGAAGTTTATCATCTGCTGCTGATTGCCCGGATCATAATGCCCGATGAACGCCGTCGCGACGCAGTAAACCGCCAGGATTGCGGCGATGATGCGGGTCTGCGCGCCGAGCAGGATCGCGAATCCGCCGCCGATCTCCACGATTACCGCCACGCCATACGCTGCCGATGGCAGCGGCAGGCCGTAATGCCCCATCATTCCGATATAGGCTGCCGGGCTGAGCAGCTTGCCCAGCCCTGCCTCGATGAAGATCGCACTCATCAGCGCGCGGCCGACGAGCGCGATGACGCTGCTCATCCGACGATCTCGGTGCCGGCGAAGAAGAAGGCGATCTCGGCCGCCGCGTTCTCGGCGCTGTCAGAGCCGTGCACCGAGTTGGCCTCGATGCTTTCGGCAAACATCTTGCGGATCGTGCCCTCGGACGCCTTGGCGGGGTCGGTTGCCCCCATGATCTCGCGGTTCTTCGCCACCGCCCCGTCGCCTTCCAGCACCTGCACCACGACAGGGCCGGAGATCATGAAGGCCACCAGGTCCTTGAAGAAGCCGCGCTCCCTGTGCACGCCGTAGAACGCCTCGGCCTGCGCCTGGCTGAGTTGCAGGCGCTTCTGCGCGACGATCCGCAGGCCGGCGTTCTCGAAGCAGGCATTGATCTTGCCGGTCAGGTTGCGCCGCGTGGCGTCGGGCTTCAGGATGGACAGCGTGCGCTCGGTGGCCATGGCGGGCTCCTGCAGGTCGTTTCAGCGACTCGGAATTGAATGGCGGCGCCTTTAGACGCTATGCCGCACCCCAGCAAGCCCCAGTGGACCGGATCGGGCCTCCGCCGATGACGCTGCTGACCATTTCCGCGCTGACCATCCGCATGGGCGGGCGCGTCCTGCTGGATGGCGCCGATCTCAGCGTCGAGCCGGGACGGCGCATCGGCCTGGTCGGGCGCAACGGCGCGGGCAAATCCACGCTCCTGCGCGCCATCGCCGGGGAGCTTGCGCCGGACGGGGGCGAGATCCGCCTGGCGACGCGCGCGCGACTGGGCCAGGTGCGGCAGGAGGCGCCGTCCGGCCCTGCCTCCCTGCTGGAGACGGTGCTGGAGGGCGACAGCGAGCGCCGCACGCTGCTGCGCGAAGCCGAGACCGCCGAGCCGCTGCGGCTGGCGGAAATCCATGAGCGGCTGCGCACCATCGGTGCCGACGCCGCCCCGGCGCGCGCGGCCGCCATCCTGGCCGGGCTGGGTTTCGACGAGGCGGCGCAGGCGCGGCCCGTCCAGTCGTTCTCCGGCGGCTGGCGAATGCGCGTCGCACTGGCGACCGCGCTGTTCGCCGCCCCCGACCTGCTGCTGCTGGACGAGCCGACCAATCACCTGGACCTGGAGGCGACGCTGTGGCTGGAGGCTTGGCTCGCCCGCTTCCCCGGTGCGGCGCTGGTGGTGTCGCACGATCGCGGGCTGCTCGACCGGGCGGTGGAGGCGATCGCGCATCTGGACCGCGGCAAGCTCGCGCTGACGCCCGGCGGCTTCGACGAATTCGTGCGCCTGCGCACTGAGCGCGCGCTGCACCAGGTCCGTGCCGCCGAGCGCGTCGCCGCCGAGCGCGCGCATATCCAGTCCTTCATCGACCGCTTCCGCGCCAAGGCGACCAAGGCGCGGCAGGCGCAGGCGCGCATCAAGGCGCTGGCCCGCCTGCCGGTGGTGGAGACGGTGATCGAGGACGCGCCGACCCGCTTCGCCTTCCCCGAGCCGGCCCGCATCGCGCCGCCGATCCTGTCGCTCGACCGCGTCGCGGTCGGCTACGACGGAACGCCGGTGCTGCGCGGCCTGTCGCTGTCGATCGACACCGACGACCGCATCGCCCTGCTTGGCGCCAACGGCAACGGAAAGTCGACGCTGGCCAAGCTGCTGGCGGACCGACTGGTGCCGATCACCGGAACGATGCGGCGCGGGCCAAAGCTGCGCGTCGGCTATTTCGCCCAGCACCAGGCCGAGGAGCTGGTGCTGGACGCGACGCCGATCACGCACATGGCACAGGCGCTGCCGCGCGCCCTGCCGCCGCAGGTGCGCGCGCAGCTGGCCCGCTTCGGGTTGGATGCCGACCGCGCCGAAACCCCGGTCGGCAACCTTTCGGGTGGGGAGAAGGCCCGGCTGCTGCTGGCGTTGGCGACGCGGGAGGCGCCGCATCTGCTGATCCTGGACGAGCCGACCAACCATCTGGACATCGACGCGCGGGAGGCGCTGGTGAAGGCGCTGGCCGATTTCGGCGGCGCCGGTACTGCTGATCACCCATGACCCGCATCTGGTGGAGCTGGTGGCGGACCGGCTGTGGCTGGTGGCCGACGGCACGGTGCGCCCCTACGACGGCGACATGGACGACTACCGCGCCCTGCTGGCCGAGCGTGCGCGCCCGGTCACCAGGGTGGACACCGGAACCCGCCGCGACACGCGCCGCGAGCGGGCCGAGGCGCGCGCCGCGCTGGCGCCGCTGCGCCGCCAGGCGAAGGCAGCCGAGGAGCGGATCGCCCGCCTTGCGCGCGAGCGCGCCGCGATCGAGGCGCGGCTCGCCGATCCCGCGGTCTATGCAGCCGGCAAAACCGGGGAGATCACCGCCGCCAACACCCGTCTGGTCGCCATCCAGCGCGAAACGGCGGCCGCGGAGGAGGAATGGATGGAGGCCGAGGCGGCGCTGGAATCGGCCGAAACATGATGCCAAGCGCTTCGGATTGAGATGACCGCAGGAGTGCTGGAATTTCGTTTTATAACAAAAAGAACTATATTACGATTCGATAAAACAACGATGAAATCGGAAGAGGCGCCATGCAGTGCGCCCTGACTGCGAACTACACGGCGCGCGCGCTCAATGGTTTGATGGACGATCCCGATGCCGTTGCGGGGGCATAGCCGAAATGCGCTGCCCACGCCTCCAGGATCGGCATCACCGGCCTGATCTGATCCGCATAGCGGCGCCATTGGCCAATCCCGTCGGCGTTCAGGCCGCGGCCGAGCTGGAGGTCGCTGGGTGTGCGCGGATCGGCGCCGAGGTGCTCGGTGAAGCGGGTCACCGCCGGGTCCCATGCCAGGCCGACGAAGGCGAGGATGCGGCGCAGCTCGGCCTCGAAATCGGTCACCAGCGCCTCGTGCCAGACTTCATGCACGGCCAGCGGCAGCAGCCCCCGGCAGATGCGCGCCAGAGCCATAACTGAATCGTAATATGATGCCGCGTCGTCCAGGTTCAGGAACTCGAACATTGCCGAATTGACCTGGAACCGGCGGCGAAAGCAGCTCAGCACGACATCGCGGGGATCGCGGACCGCGAACAGGATCCGTGCGTCGGGAAACAGCTTGGCGATCAGCGGCAGCGCCACGGTGTGCAGCGGCATCTTGTCGAGCAGCACCTTGCCCGCCAGGTCGCCGCCGGCCGTCGCCCGGGCTTCCCGCCAGTAGATCTCTCGCGCGGTGTCCGCCTCCTGCGGCGTCACCGACGCCAGGGCGTCGAGCGCCCAATCGCTCTCCAGCCAATGCCCGCCAGCGCGGTTCAGGTGATCCACCTCCTGCAGCGCCGCAACGCCCGGGTGCCTGCCCAGTGAGCGCTCGAGCAGGGTGGTCCCCGAGCGCGGGAAGCCAAGCAGGAATACGTGCCCGGCGGCCGTCCGCGCACCGATCGCATCCTTATTGGCGGCAACGCGCCAAGGGGTTGGGGAAGCAGCGAGGAGATGCCTGGCAATCCGTCGCGCCTGATCGACGCGACGCTCGCCGCCCGCCCGCGCGATGCGCGGCGCGCTGATGCCGCGCAGGATGGCGTTGCGGGCGCCGTAGTCGGCGAACGCCTCGGCCGCGCGACCGAATGCGTCGAACGCCTCGGCGCGCAGGTCCAAAGCGGCGATGCGATCCGCCTCGGTCAGGTGGGGGCGGCCGAGAATGTGCGACATCAGCGCCAGCGTCCGCTCGGGCAGGCCCTCCGCCAGATCGGCCCGACCGACCGCCAGTTCTGCCGTCACGATGCCTGGCCGGATGGCGAGGGCGCGTTCGGCGAGGGCGCGCGCCGCGTGCAGGTTCCCGCGCCGCGCGGCGATTGCAGCCAGAGCCGCCAGAGGCTCGGCGGCATCGGGTGCCAGCGCCGACGCTCGTCGAAAGTAGCCCTCGGCAACGCTGAGCCGACCCAGGCCATAGCTGGCCGATCCGGCGTCGATCAGAGCCGGAACGCAATCGGGGTCGATGTCGAGTGCCGTCTGGAGGGCGGCCAGTCCATCGGCGGAACGTCCCAGGCGTATCCGCGTGCCGCCCAGCCGCCGCCATATCTCGGCCGCTTCGGGGGCCATTTCGGCGGCCGTCTCGATCAGGCGGAGCGCGTCCGCTGCCCTGCCCTGCTGCTCCATCCCCTCGGCGGCGAGCAGCAGCACCAGCGGCTCGTCGATACCCTGATCCAACGCCGCTGCGGCAAGGCGCAGGGCCTCGACGCGGTTCCCACGTGATTCGGCGGCGACGATAGCGTCGATGACGGCGTCCGCCGGGTCGACGACGGCTGCCAAGATTATGCCGTCATCGGCGGGAGCGGGCCGTTACCGGGAACGTTTACGGCGAATCGCGCCAAGTCCGATCAGGCCGGCGCTGAGCAGCGCAAGCGACGCCGGTTCCGGCACGCCAGGTGTGGCGCTGCCGAAGGTCACGTCATCGAAGACGATCTCGTTCGCAACGCCATTGAAGTCGATGGACTCGGCGGTCCCTGCAAAGCTGACGCCGGCAGGGAAGAACGGGCAGAAGCCGGCATTGTAACCGGACGGGCAGTTTGATGGGGTCGTCGGCAGGAACAGGCTGGCCAGTTCGGTGCCGGTTCCGTCCAGTCCACTCCATACCGAAACGGTGCCGGAGTCGATGATGGCGGTGTAGTTGAAGGAGAACCCGGTAGTGAAGCCTGCCGGGTCGTCGAGGTAAGTGTCCGATCCTGACAGGAAGAACAGCCCGCCCAACTGGGAGTTCGGGTCGCCCAGTCCGCCGCGCGAGGTGTTGGAGCACTGCGTGCCGATGGTGTTCAGGCAGATCGCCAGGGCGTTGCTCGGGAAGCTGATGCCGTAGTTGGGGCCGCTCGTGCCGTCGCTGCTGGTGCCGCCGTTGTAGAAATTCTCGATTGCGGCGAAGCCGGAAGGATAGGTCGAATTTACGCCTTCGAAGGTCAGGTCGATGACGGCAGCATGTGTCTGCTGCCCGGCCATCATTCCGATTGCAGCGGCCGTTCCCAAAAGCACCTTGCGCATGTCCAGCTCCTTCCAACGGGCTCGTTCCGCTATAGACGCAGATTCCGTGCCAACCGGAATAATTGCTACATATCAATGGGATGAGTGCGGCAAGGAACGGTTCACGAGACAATGCGTAAAGAAATCCGACAGCGACCTACAGCCGCGCGAGCCACCCCAGCAGCGGCTCCCACAAGACGCGCTCGGCCGAACCGCCGGCGGTCATCCCGATATGGCCCGCGCGCGGCTCGTGCAGCACGGCGCCGGGGATCAGCGCGGCCAGCGGGCGGGACGACTCGGGCGGTCACGATGCGGTCGTGCGCCGGGGCAGCGATGAAAGCCGGCAGCCCCAGCCGCGCCGGCTCGACCGGCAGCCCTGCGATCATCCACTCACCCAGGGCCGGCGCGTTGCGGCCATACCACGCGCCCAGGCATTCGCGTGCCACCGGGGCGGCCAGCGGCACGCCGTCGTTGAGCCAATCTTCCAGCGCCACGAACAGTTCGGCCCGCGCGCCGGCGGGCGGGATGCGCGCGAAGGCGCGGTATTTCTCGGCCACGCCGAACGGGTCGAGCATGGCGAAAAGGACCTGGATCATGTCCACCGGCAGCGTGTTGGCGAAGGCCAGTGCGGGTTCCAACAAGGGCAGCAGCGCCGCCGCCTGGCCGGCGCGCTCGGCCTGCCCGGCATGGAAGTCCCACGGCGTCGCCAGCAGCGCCAGGCCCCGCACGAGGTCCGGCCGCCGTGCCGCCGCAGCGACCGCCAGCGTGCCGCCCATGCAGTAGCCCGCCAGCACCGGCGCCGATCCGGCCAGCGCCGCCGCCACCCCCAGCGCACGCTCCAGCCGGCCGGCGACGTAGTCGGTCAGCGTGAAGCGCCGCTCGGCTTCCTCGGGCCACCCCCAGTCCAGCAGCAGCGGACGAAAGCCGTGCCCGGCCAGCCAGCGCAGCAACGAGTGGCCTGGAGCGAGGTCTAGCACATAGGCGCGGTTGACCAGGCTGGGCACGAACAGCACCGGCGGATCGCCGGGCCGGCCGTAGTCGAGGAGGCGGCTGCCGCCCTCGGCCCAGACCATGGGTGGATCGGCCAGGGTGCGATGGTACGGATGCCGGCGATAAGCCGCGATGCCGGCGATCAGCGCCGCGTCCTGGCGCCAGGTTTCCTCCAGCACCGCCGCGGGGAAGGTGGCGTCAGCCTCTTTCCCCGCCAGCGCCGCCGCGATCGCCGCCGTCGCCGTCGCGAAGACCGCGTTCGAGGCCGGCGAGCCGTGCCTCGAGGTCACGGACGTGGCGACCGAGACGCTCGATCTCAGCATCGCGAGGGTCAGGTGGAGCAGCAGCGGGCGCGGTCCCCGGCGCAACAGTGGCCCCGGCAGGTCCGGGCGGCGAGCCGTAGGGGCGTCGGCCGGGTCGTTCACGCGGGGCGGCCGTCAGCATGGCGCCGGCGGCGCCGGCCCACAGCGCCAGCATGGTGTGCCAGGTCTCCTGCGCCTCCCGGTCGACTGCCAGGGCGGCAAGCTCGCTCTGCCACAGCGTGATCCAGTCGCGTGCCAGGTCGCGAAGGTCGGGCGGCGTCGCAGCCGGCGCCGCGTCCGCTTCCCCATCCGCCCCCGGGCGTGCGTCCCGGGGCTGGGCTGCACCATGCCTGGCATCCTGAGGCATCGGTCATCCACGCTCCCGGCGGGCAGGCTCCCAGGCCGCCTGCCGTGCCAGCGGCCGCCGGCGCAAGCCAGGGAAACCGCGTAAGCGCGACGAAAAGGTCTTTCGCAGGTGCGGCATAAGCCCCATTCTAGCACTCGATTCCAAGGTCAGGGGGATGCATGTCCGAACCCGCGCGCGTCGAGCCGCCGGACGCGAAACCGGCAGATGCCCCGCCGGTGGTGGTCAAGAAGTACGCCAATCGCCGCCTCTACAACACCGAGAGCTCCAGCTACATCACGCTGGATAATCTGGCCGAGATGGTCCGCCAGGGCCGCAACTTCGTGGTCTACGATGCCAAGACCGGCGAGGACATCACACGCAGCGTCCTGACGCAGATCATCGTCGAGGAGGAGGGCAAAGGTAAGGCGATGCTGCCGACCGCCTTCCTGCGCCAGCTGATCGGCTTCTACGGCGATTCGGTCCAGGGTCTGGTGCCGCGCTACCTCGAGCAGGCGATGGCCGCCTTCGCCCATCAGCAGGAGCAGATGCGCACGGCCATGCAGAAGAGCATGGGCAACTTCTTCGCTTTCGGAAACATGGAGGAAGTGGGCCGCCAGAACATGGCGATGATGGAACGGGCGTTGAGCCTGTTTACCCCGTTCTACCGTCCCGGCGAAGGTGGTGCGCCCGGCGCCGAGGGAATGCCGAGCCAGGGCGCGGCCTTCGATCCGACCCAGGACGTCGCGGCGCTCCGCGCCGAGATCGAGGTGCTGCGCCACCAGCTGGACGAGGCACGCCGTCAGCAGCGACCTGCCGCGATTGCCGCCGCCCCCGCGTCCGCCCCCTCCCCAGCTGTCGAGGCCGTCGAGCCGGCGCGCCCCGCTAAGACGCCGCGATCCTGACACCGGGCGTGCCGGCCCCCTGGTTTGTCCCGATCCCCGGATGCGAAAAACAGTTGCAACGTCTCATGGTCGTGATTAGGCCGGTTGAGCGTGTGGTGATACATATCGCGCCATTCGTTCATAGCGTTCAGCGAGGTCTACATTGTCCGGTCTGAAGATGGCAGGCTCGGTCGCCGCCACGGCGTCCCGTGCCGAAGCCGACGTTATTTCAATGGCGCATGCGGCTGGGCCAACCCGGTCCGATGCGATAGGCGATGGCGAACCTTCCCCCAATTCGCCTTCCGCCGCACGCGCCCGCGTGGCCGACCGCCATGTCGGCAGCCGCATCCGCGAACGCCGGGTGATGCTGGGGTTTTCCCAGCAGCAGTTGGCAGAGCTGATCGGCGTCACCTATCAGCAGGCGCACAAATACGAGCACGGCCTCAATCGCATCTCCGCCGGCCGGCTGTATGAGATCGCGCAGGCGCTGCAGGTGCCGATTTCCTGGTTCTACGAGGGCCTGGACAGCCCGGCCCTGCCGGCCGAGATGTCGCAGCGCGAGCGGGCCTGCCTCGAGTTGGCACGCAATTTCGTCGCCATAGAGAACGAGAAGTTCCAGGAAGCCCTGAGCCAGATGGCCCGCGCGCTCGCCGCCCGGTCGCGCGCCGAAACGACGACGTAGGACGCCAGCGACCTAGCCGCCGGCCAGCGCCTCGGTCCGTAACTGACCGCAGGCCGCCAGGATGTCGCGGCCGCGCGGCGTGCGTACCGGCGCCGAGAAGCCCGCGTCCATCACAATGCCGGCAAAGCGGTCGATCGCCGACGCCGTGCTGGTCTCATAGGCGCTGCCTGGCCAGGGATTGAACGGGATCAGGTTGACCTTCGCCGGGATCCCCGCCAGCAGCCGCACCAGCTCCCGTGCGTCGGCTGCGCCGTCGTTGATGCCACGCAACATCACGTACTCGAAGGTGATGCGCCGCGCGTTCGACGCGCCGGGATAGCGGCGGCAGGCAGCGATCAGCTCGGCGATCGGGTATTTCCGGTTGAGCGGCACCAGTTCGTCGCGCAGATCGTCGCGCACAGCGTGCAGCGAAACCGCGAGGTTGACGCCGAGTTCGGCGCCTGCGCGGTCCATCATCGGCACCACGCCCGAGGTGGACAGCGTGATGCGCCGGCGCGACAGCGCGATCCCCTCGTTGTCCATCACGATGGTCATTGCGCGGGCGACATTGGCATAGTTGTAGAGCGGCTCGCCCATGCCCATCAGCACGATGGTGGACAGCAGCCGGGGCGTTTCGCCCTTCGGGCTCGGCCACTCGCGATAGGCGTCCCTTGCCGCCATGAACTGACCGACGATTTCCGCAGGCCCGAGGTTGCGTGTCAGCCGCTGCGTGCCGGTATGGCAGAAGCGGCAGGACAGCGTACAGCCCACCTGCGAGGAGATGCAGACCGCGCCGCGATCTTCCTGCCGGTCCGGGATATAGACCGTCTCCGCGGTCTGACCGTCACGGAAGCGGAACAGGAATTTCCGCGTCTCGTCACTGCTGGTCTGCACCGTCGCGGCTTCGGGGCGGCCGATGACGAAGCGCTCGGCGAGCCTCTCGCGCAGCGGCTTCGTGCACGTTCGTCATGGCGGCGAAATCGGTGACGCCCTGATGGTAGATCCAGTGCCAGAGCTGCTTGGCGCGGAACGCCGGCTCGCCGATCGCGGCAAGCTCGGCGGCCAGCTCTTCGCGCGACAGGCCGATCAGTTCGCGCCGGCCATCGGGCAGCGCAACGGCGGGGGGATCGAACAACGCCGACTTGGCCAGGATCCGCGTGCGCTCCGTCGCCGTCAGGGTGTCCTCGGCAGCGAGCGGGGCGCCGATGCGGTTCACTTGGGCGGGCACGCCTTGACGATCGCGCTGTACGCCTTGTCGAAGCCGAGCAGGCTGAAAGTGTCGGTCACCTGGGTGCCGCGCGGGCCCGGGGAGCGGGCAACCGCCTCGCGCCCCTTCATCATCGCCGCCACGGCGGCGGCGCCATCGCGGGCGAAGGCGTTGCGTTGTGCGGTGTAGAAATGCAGGCCGGTGCGGTCGATCTGCACCAGCACCTCGGAGCCGGGCGCATAGGCGAAGCCGGCGCTGATCGCCACCGCGTCACGCCCGGTTGGCCGCTCGGTCACCGTCAGCACCACGTCGCCGCGTCCCGGCAGCACGGGCACCGAGGCGCGCGCGCGTACGAACGCGTAGCACACCGTCTGCCCCGACTCCTGATGCACGGCGGCAACCCAGTCCTCGTATTTTCCGAGTTCACGCGGGCCGGCGGTCGCGGCATGCGCCGGCGGCCTGCGCGTCTGCGCCTCCGCCGCGGTCGTGGAGATCAGCAGGATGACGGCGAGGGCGGAGAGGATGGCGCGCATGGCCGGACAGATACGGTGCGCACGGTGACGCGGCAAGCGCCGCGGCATCATGGCTCGGTCACGCTCTGCCGATTGGCATGGCGCCGTCCTGGCCTCGCCCCGGCGGCGGCGGTATGGAGGCGCGATGACGGACGAAACCGACGCTCGCCTCGCAGCGCAGTACCGAGGCTTACCCTTATCCGCAGCGCGATCCGCGCGACGAGGCCAGGCGGCTAATCATCGGCAGCCCCGGGCTGCTGACCGAGGTCGATCACTGGGTGTTCGGTGCCGCGCGGCCGAAGTCACGGCCGCTGCGGGTTCTGGTGGCAGGCGGCGGCACCGGCGATGCGACGATCATGCTGGCGCAGCATCTGGCCCGCTCCGGCCGGCCCGGCACGGTCACCTGGCTCGACCGCTCGGCGGCCGCGCAGCGCATCGCGCAGGCGCGGGCGGCGGCGCGCGGGCTGACCAACATCGTCTGGGAAAGCCGCTCGCTGCTCGACCTGCCTGACAGCGGGCTCGGGCCGTTCGACTACATCGATTGCTGCGGCGTGCTGCATCACCTGCCCGATCCGGCGGCCGGGCTGCGGGCGCTGACCGCGGTGCTGGCGCCGGGCGGCGGCCTCGGGCTGATGCTGTATGCCCCGCATGGGCGCACCGGGGTCTACATGGTGCAGGACGCACTGCGGCTGCTGGCCCCGCCGGGCGATCCGCCGGCGACAAGGCTGGAGACCGCGCGGCGGGTCATGCGCACCCTGCCGGAGACCGCATGGCTGCGGCAGAACCGTTTCCTGGACGATCACGTCAACGGCGGCGATGCCGGGCTGTACGACCTGCTGCTCAACCCGCGCGACCGGGCGTTCACCGTGCCCGAGGTGGCGGCGTTGGTGGCCGGCGCGGAGCTGGCGGTGACCTGCTGGATGGAGCCGCTGCGCTACGACCCGGCGACCTGGGTGATCGACCCGAAATTGCGGACGCGGTTCGCGGCACTCGACCCACTGGCCCGTGCGGCGGTGGCCGAGGCGCTGTGCGGCAACATCAACGCCCACATCGTCTATTGCGCGCGCGCCGATGCGGTGCCGGCACCGCCCGATCCGATGGCGCCGGGGGCGGTGCCGGTGGCCCGCGAGATGCCAATGGAAGAACTGGCCAAGCATGTCGCGCCCGACGGCAGCTTCGCGATGTGGTTCGACGGGCTGCGCGCGATGATCGTGCTGTCGCCGATGGCGCCGGTGATCCTGCGGCTGATCGATGGCAAGCGGACGGTGGGGGAGATCGCCGCCGCGCTGGCCGGGCGCGGCGTCACCCAGGCAGCGTTCGAGCGTGCCTGGCGGGCGACGTATTTCCCGCTGGAGCGCGCCAACCGGCTGCTGATGGCGCCGCCGGATTAGCGCTCGGCGTCGTCGGTATCCGTTTCGACTTCGATGTCGGGCCCGATCTCGGCGTCGTCCTCGAGGTCGGAGGTGTCTTCCAGGACGTCCTCCTCGCTCTCCGCCTCGACGCCCTCGACCTCCAGATCGGCATCCTCGGTCGCCGGCACTGGCTTCTTGGGGCGCTTGTCTTCGACGACGTTGCCGCCGGCGCGGCGCGGGCGCGGCTGGTCCGGCGGCTGCTCGGTGCCGCATTTCGGGCAGACGGCCGGGGCCTTGCCGAGGTCGTAGAAACGGGTGCTGCAGGAGACGCAGATGCGTTTGGTGCCGAGTTCTGGCTTCGCCATGTGGGTCTCAATTCCGATCTGGGCGCGCGCCGCGCCGGGGGCCGAGTGGCCCGGCGAGCGCGAGCGGGCGCGAATGCCACCACCCGCGGGCGGTGTCAAACCCGTAATAGCCCTGCTAAGCGGGTCGCTTGCTCCGCGGCCGACCGCATGGTGAAAGGGCCGACAGATGGATCACATGCTTTCAGGCAGCGACGCCCGCCCGTTGTTCGCGCACGACCGGCCGCCGGCCTGACCGGCACGGTCGCGGTGCCCGGCGACAAGTCGATCAGCCACCGCGCGCTGATGTTCGGCGCGCTGGCGGTCGGCGAGACCCGGATCACCGGTCTGCTGGAGGGCGAGGACGTGCTGCGCACCGCCGCCGCGATGCGCGCGCTCGGCGCGGAGGTGGCGCGCGACGCCGACGGCACCTGGCGCGTCGCCGGGCGCGGCGTCGGCGGGCTGACCGAGCCGGCCGACGTGCTCGACATGGGCAATTCCGGCACCGCGGCGCGCCTGCTGTGCGGCATTCTGGCAAGCCATCCGATCTTCGCGGTGATGACCGGCGATGCCAGCCTGCGCCGCCGGCCGATGCGCCGCGTGACCGATCCCGCTGACCGCCATGCGGCGCCCGCTTCACCGCGCGCGAGGGCGGCCGCCTGCCGCTCGCGATCGAGGGCGCGGCGGAGGCGCTGCCGCTCGACTACCGCGTGCCGGTGCCCTCGGCGCAGGTGAAGTCGGCGCTGCTGCTGGCGGGCTGAACGCGCCCGGCATCACGCGGGTCGAGGAGCGCGCAGGCGACGCGCGACCACAGCGAGAACATGCTGCGGCATTTCGGCGCCGACGTGCGCGTCGAGATCGTCGGCGCGGGCCGGGTCGTCACGTCTGCGCGGCCAGCCGCGAGCTGCGCGCCGCCGATGTGGCGGTGCCGGGCGATCCGTCCTCGGCCGCCTTCCCGCTGGCGGCGGCGCTGCTGGTGCCGGGCTCGCGGCTGACGCATCGCGGGCGTCGGCCTCAACCCGCTGCGCACCGGGCTGCTTCGCGACGCTGGCCGAGATGGGCGCCGGGATCGTGGTGGAGAACCGCCGCGATCGAGGGCGGCGAGCCGGTCGGCGACCTCGTGGTCGCGCCACGGCGACGCTGCGGGCCGTCGACGTGCCGCCGGCGCGCGCGCCCAGCATGATCGACGAATATCCCGATCCTGGCCGTCGCCGCCGCCTGCGCCGCGGGCACCACGCGGATGCGCGGGCTGGCGGAGCTGCGGGTCAAGGAGAGCGACCGGCTGGCCGCCACCGCCGCGCTGCTCGCGGCCAACGGCGTCGCGGGTCGAGATCGAGGGCGACGACCTGATCGTGCATGGCACCGGCCGCCCGCCTGCCGGCGGCGGCGCTGGTGGCGACGCACATGGACCACCGCATCGCGATGAGCGCGCTGGTGCTCGGCCTGGCCGCCGAGCAGCCGGTCGCGGTGGACGACGCCGGCTTCATCGACACCAGCTTCCCCGGCTTCGTCGCCCTGATGAACGGCGTGCTCGGCGCCGCGCTGTCCGCGGCGTGAGCGGCGGTGCCGCCGCCGATCATCGCCATCGACGGTCCCGCCGCCGCCGGCAAGGGCACGCTGGCGCGGCGCCTCGCGGCCGACATCTCGGCCTGCCCTATCTGGACACCGGCCTGCTCTACCGCGCCGTCGGCCGGCGCGTGCTGGACGCCGGCGGCGATCCCGCCGACCCGGCCGCCGCGACCGAGGCCGCCGCGCGCGCCTGCAGCCCGGCGATCTGGAGCGCGGCGACCTGCGCGGCCCGGTGGCGGATGCCGCCGCCGCCGCGGTCGCCGCGATCCCCGCGGTGCGCGCCGCGCTGCTGGACTTCCAGCGCGGCTTCGCCGCGCGCGCGCGGCGCGCGTGCTGGACGGGCGCGACATCGGCACGTCATCTTCCCCGACGCGCCCGCTGAAGCTGTTCGTCACCGCCAGCCTGGCCGAGCGCGCGCCGGCGCCGCTGGCTGGAACTCGCAGCCAAGGGCATGGCCGCCGACCTGGCGACGGTCGACGGCCGACATGCGCGCGCGCGACGCGCATGGACGCCGCCCGCGCCGCCGCGCCGTTGCGCCCGGCCGCGGATGCGGTGTTGCTCGACACCACCGAGCTGGATCCCGACGCCGCCTTCGCCGCGCGCGCTCGCAATATCGTGCGCGGCACGCGCTGCACCGGCGCTGCGGCATGCGACGCTTCGCTGACTCCGGCGCCGCTGCTGATCTCATGCGCCGCGCGTACGCAAGCCTGCATCGTGCAACCGGGCTCCGCCCGCACGCGCGGTGCCAGCCGTGCTCGTGCAACCTGGCCGGGCAGCGCGCACACCGAATCGTCGCATCCGGCACGCCGCCCGGCAGCCCCGGGTCACGGACAAACCCGCACCACATGGCATCCACGCCACCGCGCATGCGCTCACTCCGCGATCATTTCAGCGGCGAAGACTTCGCCTCCCTCCTCGACGAGACCCTCGGCCGGGACACCGGCTTCGACGGCTCCGTCGTCACCGGCCGCGTCGTCCGCCTCACCGACGAATTCGCCATCGTCGATGTCGGCCTGAAGACCGAAGGCCGCGTCGCGCTGAAGGAATTCGGCCCGCCCGGCGCCAAGCCCGACGTCAAGCCCGGCGACCTCATCGAGCTCTATGTCGAGCGCTACGAGGACCGCGACGGCTCCATCGTGCTGTCGCGCGAGAAGGCGCGGCGCGAGGAAGCCTGGACCAACCTGGAAAAGGCGTTCGAGAGCCAGCAGCGCGTCAACGGCACGATCTACGGCCGGGTCAAGGGCGGCTTCACCGTCGATCTCGGCGGCGCCGTGGCGTTCCTGCCCGGCAGCCAGGTCGATATCCGCCCGGTGCGCGACGTCGGCCCGCTGATGGGCACGCCGCAGCCGTTCCAGATCCTCAAGATGGACCGCGCGCGCGGCAACATCGTCGTCTCGCGCCGCGCCGTGCTGGAGGAGACCCGCGCCGAGCAGCGCAGCGAGCTGATCCAGGGCCTCAAGGAAGGCATGATCCTGGACGGCGTGGTGAAGAACATCACCGACTACGGCGCCTTCGTCGATCTGGGCGGCGTCGACGGCCTGCTGCACGTCACCGACATCGCCTGGCGCCGCATCAACCACCCGAGCCGAGGCGCTGCAGATCGGCCAGCAGGTCAAGGTGCAGGTGATCCGCTTCAACCCGGAAACCCAGCGCATCAGCCTCGGCATGAAGCAGCTCGAGGCCGATCCGTGGGAAGGCGTCGCGGCGAAGTATCCGCCGGGCGCCAAATACACCGGCCGCGTCACCAACATCACCGACTACGGCGCCTTCGTGGAGCTGGAGCCGGGCGTCGAGGGCCTGGTGCACGTCTCCGAAATGTCCTGGACCAAGAAGAACGTCCATCCCGGCAAGATCGTCGCGACCTCGCCAGGAGGTGGAGGTGATGGTGCTGGACGTCGACAGCTCCAAGCGCCGCATCTCGCTCGGCCTCAAGCAGGTGCAGCGCAACCCGTGGGAGCAGTTCGTCGACGAGCATCCGGTCGGCAGCGACGGTCGAGGGCGAGATCCGCAACATCACCGAGTTCGGCCTGTTCATCGGCCTGTCCGCGGACATCGACGGCATGGTGCACATGTCCGACCTGTCCTGGGACGAGCCGGGCGAAGCTGGCGATGGCCAAGTACGAGAAGGGCCAGGTGGTCAAGGCCAAGGTGCTCGACGTCGATGTCGAGAAGGAGCGCATCAGCCTCGGCATCAAGCAGCTGCAGCGACGATCCGGCGGCCGACGGTGCTCGACACGCGTCCACAAGGGCGACGTGGTCACCTGCATCGTGACCGCGGTGCAGCCGAACGGCATCGAGGTGAAGGTCGACGACGTGCTGACCGGCTTCATCCGCCGCGCCGAACTGGCCCGCGACAAGGCCGACCAGCGCCCCGACCGCTTCGCCGTGGGCGAGAAGGTGGACGCCAAGATCACCGCCGTCGACCGCGCCGCGCGCAAGCTGTCCCTCACCATCAAGGGCAAGGAGATGGAGGAGGAGAAGCAGGCGATGGCCGAGTTCGGCTCGTCCGACAGCGGCGCCTCGCTGGGCGACATCCTGGGTGCGGCGATCCGCCGCCGCAACCAGCAGGCCCAGACCGGACGGTTGACGGCCTGCCGCCTCGCTTTCCCGGTCCCGCTCCGCAGCCGGGAGAGGGCCGGGGACGTGCGGTGGTGAGCGCATGTCCCGTCACGACATGAGCTTGAGACCGACCTGATGGTGGATCGGCGGCGGCTGAAGCGCCGCCTGGTGTTCTGGCGCACGCTCGCCGTGCTGGCGGTGGTCGCCTGCGTGCTGGTGGCGCTGCGCCCGGCCGCCAGCCTGCTGCCCGGCCATCTCGGCGCCGCCGACTACGTCGCGCGGCTGACGGTTGACGGCATCATCACCGAGGATCCGCAGGCGGTCGACGGCAGCTGCGCCAGGCTTGCCGACGACGACCGGACGTCAAGGCGCTGATCGTCGCGATCGACAGCCCCGGCGGCAGCGTCGCCGGCGGCGAGGCGCTGCACGACGCCATCGCCGCGCGTCGCCGCGGAGAAGCCGGTGGTGGCGGTGATGGGCGGCACCGCGGCCTCGGCCGGCTACATGATCGCGGTGCCGGCGACCCGCATCTTCGCCAGTCAGTCCACCATCACCGGCTCGATCGGCGTGCTGCTGCAGACCGGCGAGGTCTCGGGGCTGCTCAAGATGCTCGGCATCACCGCCGACCCGATCGTCTCGGGCCCGCTGAAGGACCAGCCGAGCTTCACCAAGCCGCTGAGTCCCGGAAGGGCGCGCGGTGCTGCAGGGCCTGGTGATGGACCTGTACGACCAGTTCGTCGACGATGGTCGCGACCGGGCGGCACATGGACCCGGCCAAGGTGCGCGAGCTGGCCGACGGCCGCGCCTATACCGGGCGGCAGGCGCTGGCGCTGGGCCTGATCGACGCGATCGGCGGCGAGGCCGATGCGCGCAGCTGGCTGGCCGTCGAAGGGCGTTCCGGCCTCGCTGCCCGTGCAGGACGTGGACGACCGAGTCGTTCTGATCGCCGGACACTGGGCGGTCTGTTCGGCGACCTTCGGCGGGATTTTGGGGAAAGCCTGTTTTCACAAGGGGTTATGCTTGACGGCGCACTGGCGCTCTGGCAACCTGGAGTGAAATGAACGTGGTGTGTCGCAGGTCGGGCCGGGGACTGGCTACCCGGCATGCGTCGCCAGGCAGGGGGCATGACCAAATCCGAACTGATCGCCGATCTGGCGGCGGCCAACCCGCATCTGCGCGGGCGTGACGTGGAACTGATCGTCGCCACCGTGTTCGACGAGATCACCGCCGCCCTGGCGCGCGGCGAGCGGGTGGAGTTGCGCGGCTTCGGCGCCTTCACCGTCAAGCACCGCAATGCCCGCACCGGGCGCAACCCGCGCACGGGCGAGGCGGTGCCGGTGGACGAGAAGGCGGTGCCGTTCTTCAAGGCCGGCAAGGAGCTGCGCGAGCGGGTCAACAAGGGCCGGGCCGCGCGGCCCTCTGCCGCCTGACATGCTCCGCGCCATCATCGGTGTTCTTCTGCTGCTGCTGCTGGTGCTGTTCGCGCTGTCGAACACCGAGCCGGTGCAGCTGGGCCTCTGGCCGACCGACTACACGATCCAGATGCCGCTGTCGGTGTCGATCCTGGTCGGCGCCGGAATCGCCTTCTTCCTTGGCGGCCTGCTGGTCTGGTTCGCCGAACTCGGCCAGCGCCGCCGCGCGCGCCGCGCCGAGGACACCGTCCGGTGCTGCAGGACCGGCTGGCCCAGATCAAGTCCGGCACTCCCCGGCCTCTCGCGCCGCCGACTTGACGGAGGCCCGAAGCGCCCCGCTGAAGCTTCGGCCAAACACGCATGGCGGTGTCCGCGATCCGCATGTGTTCTGGCGTGCGACCCAACCGCGTCCCGAGGACGACACGCGGTTGCGTCGCTTCGGCGGCAGCGCGGTAAAGCCCTGCGGGTCCTGAGGAACCGGAAGCGGTCCGGACGCGGGGCGGCCGATGCGAGGCATGATCGGCCCGGATGCGATCAACAGGTGCAAGGCGTTCACGGTCCCATATCGAACCAGCCCGTGCTAAGCGATCCCTCATGTCCGCCGAACGTCTGATCGTCGCCATCGACACCACCGACGCCGTTCACGCCGCCGCCCTTGCCCGCGCCGTCGCTCCGCATTGCGGACTGCTCAAGCTGGGACTGGAGTTTTTCGCCGCCAACGGGCCAGCCGGCGTGCGCGCGATCGAAGGCCGCCCGGTGTTCCTCGACCTGAAGCTGCACGACATCCCCAACACCGTCGCCGGCGCCGTTCGGGCGGTGCTGTCGCTGGCGCCGCGGATGCTGACGCTGCACGCCGCCGGCGGCGCCGCCATGATCGCTGCAGCGCGCGACGCTGCCGAGGCTGCCGGTCGCGACCGGCCCATGTTGCTCGCCGTGACCGTGCTGACCAGCCTGGACGCCGCCGCCCTCGCCGCAACCGGCGTGGCGGATCAGCCGGCGGAGCAGGTGATCCGGCTGGGGCGGCTGGCGGTGGCGGCGGGTGCCGATGGGCTGGTGTGCAGCGCGCACGAAGCGACGGCGCTGCGCGCCGCACTCGGCCCGGACGTGGCGCTCGTGGTGCCCGGCATCCGCCCGGCCGGCAGCCCGATGGGCGACCAGGCGCGCACGATGACGCCGCGCGAGGCCCTGGCAGCGGGCGCCGACTGGATCGTGGTCGGCCGGCCGATCACCGGAGCGGCCGATGCCGCGGGCGCCGCAGCGAGGCTGTTCGGGTGACCGTGCGGGTGAAGATCTGCGGCATCAACGATGCTGCCGCCTTCGACGCTGCCGTCTCGGCGGGGGCCGACTGGGTAGGCTTCGTCTTCTTCCCGCCCTCGCCGCGCTTTGTCGCGCCGGCGCAGGCGGCGGCGCTCGCCGCGCGCCATCGCGGCGGTGCGGGCCGGGTGGGGCTGTTCGTAGATCCCGATCCCGCGTGGGTTGCCGAGGTGCTGGCGGCGCTGCCGCTGGACGCTTTGCAGATCTATGGTCCGGCGGCACGCGCGGCGGTGTTGCGCAGGCACTTCGGCGTGCCGGTGTGGCATGGCGTCGGCGTCGCCGAGCCGGCCGACCTTCCGGCAGCGGCGGACGGTGTCGATGCCCTGCTGCTGGATGCCAAGGCGCCGAAGGATGCAACCCGGCCGGGCGGCAACGCGCGGCGCTTCGACTGGTCGGCGCTGCACGGCTGGCGTGCGCCCGCACCATGGATCCTGGCCGGCGGCCTTGATTCGGACAATGTCGCCGAGGCGATCGCCGCCACCGGCGCGCCGGCTGTCGATGTGTCCTCGGGCGTCGAGGCGGCACCCGGCCGCAAGGACCCAGTGCTGATCCGCCGCTTTATCGCCAACGCCAAGGCCGTCGACCGCGAGGCCTCGGCGCCTGATGTTTCGCCTGCGGTGGCCTCACGGGTTGGCTCTTGAACGGTGCGGCTTTTTGGGGATGATGCGCCACCCGTGCCGGAGCGGTCGGTCCGGCCATCATAAGTTGGGTTACGCATGGACAGCGACGCGCACGGCGCCACGGTTCCCCATGGTTCGGGGCTGAAGCAGCCTTACCACCTGGTGGACCCGAGCCCATGGCCGATCATTGGGGCACTCGGCGGCTTTCTGACCGTCGTTGGAATCATCCTGGTTGCCCACGACGACAACTACATCTGCCTCGCGCTCGGGCTGCTTACCGTGGTCACGGTGATGTTCCTTTGGTGGCGCGACGTGGTGCACGAGAGCCGGACACCGGGGATGCACACGCCGCTGGTCCGACTGGGCCTGCGCTACGGCATGATGTTCTTCATCGCCAGCGAAGTGATGTTCTTCGTTGCCTTCTTCTGGGCCTTTTTCAACTTCGCGCTGTTCCCGGACAACGTCGCGGTTACCGGCCATACCGTCGCCATGTGGCCGCCGGAAGGGGTCGTCACCTTCGACCCGTTCCATCTTCCGTTCCTGAACACGATGATCCTGCTGCTGTCGGGAACCACGATCACCTGGGCGCATCACAGCCTGATCGAGGGTGACCGGAAGAGCATGCTGTGGGGTATCGCGCTGACCTTCATGCTGGGGATGTGCTTCACGGCCTGCCAGGTGGCGGAATATTCGGACGCGCCGTTCAAGTTCACCGGCGGCGTCTATCCGTCGGTGTTTTTCCTGGCGACCGGCTTTCACGGCTTTCACGTCATCGTCGGGACGATATTCCTGATCGTCTGCTGGTTCCGCGCCCGCGACGGGCAGTTCACGCCGCAGCGGCATTTCGGCTTCGAGGCCGCCGCCTGGTATTGGCACTTCGTCGACGTGGTGTGGCTGTTCCTGTTCGTCTGCGTCTACTGGTGGGGTGCGGGTTCGGTTACCACCGCCCTCAACTGACACCCTCACGCTGGCGGCTCGGGCGGCGGCGGTGATTACCCCCGTGCGCCCTCGGGGACGCTACCGGCGGCTAATCGTCCCTGCCGCGATGACTGCGGTAATGCTGGTGATCCTGGTCGGGCTGGGTATCTGGCAGGTGCAGCGGCTGGCCTGGAAGGAAGGCATCCTGGCGCAGATCGACCATGCCGAGACCTCGGCGCCGGTTCCTCTGGCCGCCGGCGCAGACGATACGATGCCGACGCCGTACACCAAGGTCTCGGTCACCGGTCGCTTCCGGGAGGACCTGTCGGCGCTGTACGGCGATCAGGTTCGACAAACGCCGGACGGGGCGCGCATGGGCGCGCAGCTGATCGTGCCGCTGATCCGCAAGGATGCGCCGCCCCTGCTGGTGGATCGCGGCTGGGTGCCGCTGTCGCGCGCCAAACCGATCGGGATGCCGTCGGGCGAGGTGACCGTGGATGGCTACATACACCCGCCCGACCGGCCTGGTCCGTTCAGCGCGCATGACGATGTCGCGATGCGCCGCTTCTTCACCCTTAACCCGGCGGCGATCGGCGCCGCGATCGGCCTGAAGGTGGCCCCTTTCACCCTGGTCGCCTTGGGGCCACGGCCGGCCGACCTGTTTCCCGACCCGGCCCGCCACCTGCCGCGGCCGCCCGAACAATCATCTGTCCTATGCCATCACCTGGTTCGGCCTGGCGATCGCCCTGGCGGTGATCTTCACCGGCTGGGCCGCAAAGGCGCTACGCACATGACCGCCGACGATCGCCCAATCGAGGGTCGTCTGACCAACGATCGCCGGGCCTATGACCGGCTCGCTGCCCGATTTGCCCGTGCCGCGACGATCGGCGAGGCGTCGGCCATGCTCGGTTGGGACGCTGCCGCGATGATGCCGCCCGGTGGCGCCGCCGCGCGCGGCGACCAGCTCGCGGTGCTGGCCGGCCTGGCGCACCAGCTGCTGACCGAGCCCGCCGTTGCCGAGGACCTGGCCGACGCCGAGGCGGCCGGCATCGACCCCGATCCGTGGCGCGCCGCCAATCTGCGCCTGATGCGGCAGGCCCATACCCGCGCCACCGCGCTGCCGACGGACCTGGTGGAGGCGCGGGCGCGCGCCAACTCGGCCTGCGAGAAGGTCTGGCGTGTTGCTCGCGCGGCGTCCGACTTCGCGGCCGTCGCGGCGCCGTTGGCCGAGGTCGTGCGGCTGACGCGGGAGGCTGCGGCCGCGCTCGCGCCGGCGCTCGGCCTGTCGCCGTACGATGCGCTGATGGACGGCTACCAGCCCGGCGTCGGGGCAGCCGACGTGGCGCCGGTCTTCGCCCGCTACGAAGCCTTTCTGAGCCGAGCCTTGCCGCTGGCGGAGGAACGACAGGCCGCACGGCCCGCGCCGGTGCGCCCCGCCGGCCCGTTCCCGGCCGCCGCGCAGGAGGCGCTGTGCCGCCGCCTGAGTGCGCGGATCGGCCTTGATTACGATCACGCCCGGCTCGACCGGTCGGCGCATCCGTTCTCCGGCGGCACGCCCACCGATGTGCGCATCACCACGCGCTACGACGAGGCGGACTTCACCCAGAGCCTGCTTGGCGTGCTGCACGAGACCGGCCATGCGCTGTACGAGCGCGGACTGCCGCCGGAACATGCGCGCCAGCCGGTCGGCGAGGCGGCGGGCATGGCGGCGCATGAAAGCCAGTCGCTGATCGTGGAGATGCAGGCCTGCCGCTCGGACGCCTTCCTGGGCTTCCTCGGGCCCGGAGCTTGCCGCAGGCGTTCGGCGGCGATCCCGCGGCCTATGCGCCGGCCAACCTGGCGCGGCTGTGGCGGCGGATCGAGCGCGGGTTCATTCGCGTCGATGCCGACGAGATGACCTATCCGGCGCATGTCATCCTGCGCTTCCGGCTGGAGCAGGCGCTGATCGCCGGCGATCTGGCGGTTGGCGACCTGCCCGGCGCCTGGAACGATGGGATGCGCGCCGCTGCTGGGCATCGTGCCGCCGGACGACGCGCGCGGCTGCCTGCAGGACATCCACTGGTACGACGGCGCGTTCGGCTATTTCCCCAGCTACACGCTCGGTGCGATGGCGGCGGCGCAACTGATGGCGGCGGCGCGGCGTGCGGTGCCGGGCCTGGACGCGGCGCTCGGCGCAGGGCGACCTGTCGCCGCTGGTGGGCTGGCTGCGCGCCGAGGTGCACGGCCAGCGGCAGCCTGCTGGGCTTCAACGACCTGCTGCGCGCGGCCACCGGCAAGCCGCTCGACCCGGCGGATTTCGAGGCGCACCTGACCGCACGCTATCTTCAATAGCCGGCGCGCTGTCCGCTCTTGCGGCCGTGGCGGCGGCGCACAACGTGCGTCGTGGTTTCGAACAGAGGGAGGCGTCTGATGCGCCGGATGTCCATGCTTGTTGTCGGATTGGTGGCCGGCCTGATGGTCGGCTTCGCCGGCTCCTCCGCCGCCCGTGCAGCCGAGGTGTCGGCCTTCACCCCGCAAGCCTTCGCCGCGGCTCAGGCCGCCGATGCGCCGATCCTGGTCGCCATCCAGGCTTCGTGGTGCCCGACCTGCGCGGCGCAGCGCCCGATCCTGCAGAAGATCGAGGCCGAAGCCCAGTACAAGAACCTGCGCGTCCTGATGGTCGATTTCGACACTCAGAAGGACGTGGTCCACCAAATGGGTGCGACGATGCAGAGCACGCTGGTGGTGTTCCGCGGCAAGAAGGAAGTCGCGCGCTCGGTCGGCGACACCAACCCCAACTCGATCGCTGCCACTGTCCGTCGTTCGCTGGTCTGATTGGCGCGCGCCGGCAAACCGAGCCGCTCTTGTGGGGCGGCTCGATCCGGACGATGGTTCGTCCGGCTGCGTTATGAAGGGAGTGCTTCGATGCGCCGTTCCCCGAATTTGTATGCGGGCGTGGTCGTCGGACTGATGGCGGTGGTTGCCGCGGGCTCCGGCATTATCGCGTGGATCAACCGTCCGGCTGCGCAGGAGGCGGCGCTTGCGAAGGCCCTGACGGCGGCGACGGGTGCCAACATCGCCCGCTTCACCCCCGCCGCCTTTGCCGCGGCGCAGGCCGCCGGCGACCCGATCCTGGTCGCGATCCACGCCCGCTGGTGCCCGACCTGTGCAGCGCAGAAGCCGATCATCGAGCGCATCGCCGCCGAGAATGCCGACCACAATCTACGGGTCCTGCTGGTCGATTTCGACACCCAGAAGGACGTCGTCCGCGAGCTGGGTGCAACGATGCAGAGCACGATCGTTGTGTTCCACGGCAAGAAGGAAATGGCCCGCACGGTTGGCGACACCGACCCTGCTTCGATCCAGGCGACGGTTCGCCGCACGCTGATCTGACCTCCTCCGGGCTCACGGCGGCCCCGCCGCCTGCGACGCGCCCGGCGTGACCCTTGGCCGGACATGAATCTGGGCAGCGTCGGCTTCGGCTTCCTCGCAGGGCTGTTTTCGGTGCTGTCGCCCTGCGTGCTGCCAATCCTGCCGCTCGTGCTGGGTGCGGCGGTGGCGGTGCATCGCGCCGGGGTGCTGCTGCTGGCGCTGGGCATGGCGCTGGCCTTCGTCGTGGCCGGCCTGTTCATCGCCACCATCGGCTTCGCGATCGGCATCGACGGCGACGCCCTGCGCTGGGTCTCGGCGCTGCTTCTGGGCGGCTTCGGACTGGTGCTGCTGCTGTCGGACCTCGATGTTGCTTTCGCGCGCGTGGCCGGACCGGTCAGCAATGCCGCGAACCGGCTGCTCGGCCGACTCTCGCCCGGCGGCCTGGGCGGGCAGTTCCTGCTCGGGCTGATCCTGGGTGCGGTCTGGAGCCCCTGTGTCGGCCCGACGCTCGGGGCGGCCTCCATGCTGGGCGCGCGGGGCACCAATCTGGGTGGCGTCGCGGCCGTGATGCTGGCCTTCGGTCTGGGTGCCGCACTGCCGCTGCTGGTACTGGGCAGCCTGTCGCGTGCGGCGATGCTGCGCTGGCGCGGGCGGATGCTGCAGGTGGGGCGCGGCGGCAAGCTGCTGGTCGGCGCCGTGTCGGTCGTTATTGCGCTGCTTATTCTGTCCGGTCTCGACCGCAGCCTGGAGACGGCGCTGGTCGAGGCTTCCCCCGCGTGGCTGACCCGGCTAACGACACGCTTCTGACCAACCAACTCCGCCGCCGAAGGAGACCGCCCGGTGCTGGCACTGCGACCGAACTGCGAATGCTGCGACCGCGACCTGCCGCCCGACAGCGTGGCTGCGCGCATCTGCTCCTTCGAATGCACCTTTTGCGCGGATTGCAGTGACGGCGTGCTGGGTGGCCGTTGCCCGAACTGCGGCGGCGAACTGGTGCGCCGCCCGATCCGCCCGGCCGACCGTCTGACACGCTTTCCTGCCACCACCACCCGTACGCTGAAGCCGGCCGGCTGCCCGCCGGCACCCTGACCCTTCCGAAAGTCCTGCAATGAAGCTGTCCCAAGCGGGCCTGCTGCTCGCGCTGTTTGCCGCCGGCTGTGCTGCTCCGCCGCCCCCACCGCCCCCGCCGCCGCCGCCCAAGCCGGTCTTCCCGCAGGCGATGGTCGACGGGCTGTACCGCGGCACCAGCACGCGCTATCAGGCCGACAGCCGCACCTGTCCCTCCCCCGGACTGGTGACGCTGCATGTGGTCGGCGGGCAGTTCACCTATCGCTGGACCTGGAAGCTGCAGGTGCCTGCCAGCGTGCTGCCGGACGGCAGCGCCCAGGGGCAACTGGGCGACATCACGCTGACCGGCCACTTGGTTCCGGCGCAGCCCGCGCATGACGGCGTCCGAGCCGTGCCACAGCGGCTGGAGGGCGACGTCACCAACGGCGTATGCGGCATCCACTACACGGTGAGCCGGCGAGGCTGAAGCCGCCTGCGTCCGTCACGGTAGGGACTGGCCTACCGCACCACCCGTGGTCGCGTCCGCACGCGGATGCCGTTGTCGGGCAGCGGCCAGACGCGGGCGAGCATGTCGGGCAACTCGGCGGCAGGCAGCGGGCGGGCCAGCAGGAAGCCCTGCACCTTGTCGCAACGTTCGGCGCGCAGCCAGTCGAGCTGCTCCATCGTCTCCACGCCCTCGGCCACCACGCGCATTTCCAGGCTGACGGCGAGCCCGATGATGGCGCGCACGATCGCCATGCTGCCGCTCTCGGACAGGTTGCGGATAAAACTCTGATCGATCTTGATCTGGTCGATCGGGAAGTTTCCCAGGTAACTCAGCGACGAGTAGCCGGTGCCGAAATCGTCCAGGCTGATGCTGACGCCCATGCCGCGAAGGGTCTGCATGGTGGCTAGCGTGGCGGCGCTGTTGGACAGCAGCACGCTCTCGGTGATCTCGATGTTGAGCCGGTTGGCGGGCAGCCCGGTGGCGCGCAGCGCCCCTGTAACCGTCGCCACCAGCTGCTCGGTGCGGAACTGCGCGGAGGAGACGTTCACCGCCACCGTGACGTCGTCGGGCCAGCGCGTCGCTTCCTGGCAGGCCTGCAGCATGACCCATTCGCCCAGCGGGACGATGAAGCCCAGCTCCTCGGCCAGCGGGATGAACTCGGCCGGCGGTACCGTGCCGCGCTCGGGGTGGCGCCAGCCCAGCAGCGCCTCGAAGCCGCAGATGAGTTCGCGCCGCAGGTCGAAGACCGGCTGGTAGCGCAGCGCGAATTCGCCGCGGCCGAGGGCGTCCTGCAGGTCCTGGCCGAGCTGGCGCCGGGCGCGCAGGCGGGCATCCATTTCCGGCTCGAAGAACCGCCACGCACCGCGGCCGTCGGACTTGGCGCGATAGAGCGCGGTGTCGGCGTTGCGGATCAGCATGTCGGCGGTGCGGCCGTCCTGCGGTGCCACCGCGATGCCGACGCTGATGCCGACCGTGGCGCGGCAGCCGTCGAGGTCGTAGGGCCGGCCGCTCACCTCGATGATGCGGCGCGCGAAGGCGTCCATTTCCTCGCGCGAGCGTGACGTCGTCTGGATGACGGCGAATTCGTCGCCGCCCAGCCGGCAGACGGTGTCGGTGGCCCGCACGCAGCCGCGCAGCCGGTCGCCGACAGCGCGCAGCAATTCGTCGCCGACGGCATGGCCCCATGTGTCGTTGACTTCCTTGAAGCGGTCGAGGTCGAGGCAGAAGACGGCGAAGCCGACGCCCTCCTCCAGCCGCTGGATCGCCTGTTCCATGCGCTCGGCGAACAGCGTGCGGTTCGGTAGCCGGGTCAGGGCGTCGTGCCGCGCCATGAAGGCCACCTGCTCCTCGGCGAGCCGGCGCTCGGTCACGTCCTCGTAAGTGGCGGCCCAGCCGCCATTCGGCGCCGGTCGCAGCGACACCGACAGCATGCGGCGGTCGGCGATCTCCATGACGAAGGATTGCGGCCCGCGGCGACCGACGCGGATCATCTTCTGGAATACCAGCTCCTCGACGCTGCTGCCGGGATGATTGCCCTGGGCGACCCGCAGCCCGATCAGGTCGCGGATGCTGATGCCCGGCTGCACGCTGTCCGGCGGCAGGTGGAAGATTTCGCAATAGCGTGCGTTGACCACCGCGAGCCGGCCTTCCGCGTCGAACAGGCACAGCCCGTGCGACATGTTGTCGAGCGCGGTGTCGAGCCGTAGGTTGGTCGCCTCCAGCCGTTCCGCCTGTTCCTTCATCGCGGTGATGTCGCTGATCACCGCGATGAAGCCCCCTTCGCGGGTGGTGCTGCGGCTGATGTTCAGCCAGCGGCCGTTGGGCATCTCGAGGTTGCCCTGGGCGTCGGGGGCGGGCAGCAACGCGGCAAGCCGGGACCATGCCATGCCGGCGATCGGGCGCAACGAAGCGCGCCTGTCGCCCTGCAGAGTGCCCGGCGGCCCGTCGCTCCATTCCAGTGCCGCCAGCGCCTGCTGGTTCGCCAGGATCACGCCGCCTTCGCGGTCGACCACCACGATGCCCTCGTGCGAACTCTCCATGGCATCGAGCAGCCGGGCCTGGGCGGATTGGCGCTGCGACACTTCGCGCGCCATCATGGTGCGCAGGTTGTCACGCATGATACCAAGCGAGTCGAGCAGTTCGCCCAGCTCGTCCGGGCCGCCCTGCGGCATGATGCCGTCCAGCTGGCCGCGGGCGATGCGGCGGGCCACGTCGGACGCGGCGGCGACGCGGCCGATGATGTTGCGCGCCAGCAGCCAGGCGACCACCGCCGACAGCAGCACGGCCGCGAGCAGTCCGCTCATGTTGAGCCAGCGGTTCTTCTCCACTGCCGCCCGAGCGCTCTGCCGGTAATCGAAGCCGTCGCCAGCGGTGTAGTTGATCAGCAGGTCCATTTCGCGGTTGGCCGCCTGGACATAAGCCTCCAGAACGGCCTCGTCCGACGCTACCCCGACGCCCTGGGTGCGGACCGCGGTATCCCAGGCCTGGATGGCGGTGCGCGCACGCTGGGCCGCCAGGGCGGCGCGGGGTGATTGCGAACGCTCGGCGGCGATCGCGAGATCTTCGGCCAGCGAGCGGCGCAACTCGCCCAGCATCGCCACGTCGTCGGCGCGTTCGCGCGGATCGGTGGCGTGCTCCGCGCGCTCGGCGACGACCTGCATCATCGCGAAATCCGCCGACGCGGCGCGCGCGTAGTTGATAGCCATCAGTGATCGGTCGTAAGTCACCGTCACCAATTCGCCGCCATAGCGGATCAGATAGGACGAGTAGAGCCCAAGGGTCCCCGTGATCGCCGTCATTGCAAGGAATGCGATCAGTATCCGTCCCCGGATGGTGCCGCCGAGTGCGGGCAGGCGCCACCACGCCCGCCGGTGTGGCAGACCCTTATCTACCAACGCCGGCAGGTGGGGCGTCTGGTCGGGAATGGGACGGTCTCCGGTAATTTTCGGGACGGCACGATCTCGTGTGAAATATCTTAAACCATTGGCGGCTCGAGATCATACCGATGTTGGGCGATCGCAGGCTTTCGCCATAGCGGGGGCGGAAGGATGACCGCGCCCCCCGTCTTCGCCAGGCCGGCGATCCGGAGGTCCTGGATAGGGCGGCTGCGCTCGCGGGGCCTCCTGTGGGCGCTGCCGCCGTTGGCGGCGCTGATCTTCTTCGTTTGGGCGCTGGCCGTGTCCGGGCCGCCTGCGCCAGTCCACCCACGCTTCGTGGTTTCCCAGCGTGGCCGGGAATTCAACCCAGACACGCTGACGGTTCACGTCGGCGACGATGTGCGCATCGTCAACGACGACGGCGACCTGACCCATCACGCCTACATCCAGTCGCCGGACTTCAACTTCGATTCCGGCGACCAGCGGCCTGGCCACGACGTCAACATCCTTTTCGCCATTCCCGGCACATTCAACGTCTTATGCGGGATCCATCCCAAAATGAGGCTGACCGTTACGGTGGAAAAGTAACGGTCAGCCCGTGCCCGCCCCGTACAGCGCGACATGCAGACCGTAATAGCCGGCGATGAACACGGTCAGCGCCGCCGAGTAGCCGAGCGGTGTCAGCGCGAAGCTGCGACGGCGGAACCGCACCCGCGCATCGTCGGCAAGAATGACCAGCAGTACCGCGATGATGCAGGAATGGCCGATCGCGTCGATGCGGCCGAATTCGCTGATCGCGCCGACGAAGGGGCCGAGCAGTATGGCGGCGGCGATCCGGCGCATCAGCGGCGTGCAGGTCAGCGCGAAGGCCAGGGTGAATTCCACCACGCCGGCAGCCCGCATGTAGAAGGATGGATCGAAGCCCATGCCCATGTTGGGATGCGCCACGAACAGCGGGTAGCTCCATTCGGGATAGGCCCATTTCTCGATCGCAGCCCACATCAGGGTGATTGCGGCACTCCAGCGCAGCAGATCGAGCGGCCGCAGCCAGGCGAAGGGGCGTTCCAGCCCGAGATAGGCGAGATAGGCGGCGATGCCGAGGAAGATCGGGTAGTCCATCAGGTGGAACACGCCATACTGGGCGATGCACATCGCATAGAGCACCACGATCCCGCCGGCCGCCGCCATCAGCGTGTAGCGCGACAACAGCGCAACGGCGATCGCCAGTTGGATCCACGGCACGAACCAGAGATGCGTGATGAGTTCGGGCGTCAGCAGCACCGTCTTCATCGTGAACAGGCAGGTGAAGAAGATCGCGGCGACCAAGCGGACAACCAGCGCCTCATGCCGTCGTACGGGACCAGTCAGGCGGTCGAGCGCCCGCAGCAGGGCGGTGCCAAGCGGCGTCGCCTCGACGGCGCATCCCACGAGCAAAAGGGATATCGCCAGCAAAACGAGTTGCTCGAAGTCCTCACAAAGGACATTCTCGAGGCCTTGAGGCGAGCCGGCAACATTATAGGCGCAGAACCATTTGACGTGCGCCTGGGCGGCGGTAGGGAGCAAACCCGACAGCATTGCCGCCGGTGCGGCGAGAAGAAGTAACCGGAGAGAGTGCGATCGCGACAACGGAAGTCCCCTAATGGCATTTAATTGACGATCCGATCTTATAGGGCGGACAGGCCCGGCGAAGTCCATGATTTGATGCGCGTATTCAGGACATAAGAAACAGGGTTTCTCACGGCATAATAACGGTTTTCATGTACAGATATTGCTGATATGACGATAATATAACGAAGATTTTATGGTCTTCGACCCATCTGCAAGGAGCTTGAGATGGCCTTAGGATTGATTGTCTCGCTGATCGGTGCCGGGACCGGCGCTGCATGGGTTGCCCAGGCATGGTCGCAGCGTCAGGCGGCGCTTGAAGCGATCGGCGGCGCGCTGCTCGTCGCCGGTCTTGCGCTGCTTGGGATGGCGCTGCCGCTGGCGCAGCATTTCACCGCGGGGTAGCGCGCCCCGTCTCCGGCTTGCCGCGGCTTCGACCAGCCATCATCGTCAGACTCGCGGCCTGCTCCCGGCCAGGGGAACAGGCCTGGAAACGCTGGGCTTCCGCCGGAGGTGTCAGCTTTTCGGTGGAGCGAGCGTCTGCTGCTGGATCGCACCCGAGCCGGGCGGCGGCGTGAGCGGCGTCGGCTGGGGACCGGGCGGCGGGGGCGGCGGTGCCGCCATGACGGGGGCCGGGCCCGGGGCCCCCGGCGGCGGCGCCATCGCGGTGGCCTCGGCCGGCCCCGGGGCGCCATAACGGGTCAGCACCTCCCGCAACGGATCCGCGCCAGGGTTGGAGGCCTGCATCTGCATGACGATCTGACGCGCGCCCATCGGCTGGCCATAATAGGCTTGGTTCCACTCGGTGCGCGGCGCCAGCACGCTGCCCTGCAGGCTGATGCCGCCGTAGAGGCCGCGGGCCAGCGTGAAGGCGACGATGTCGGCGCCCAGGCCCGCCGTGGTGTCGCCCTGCACGCCGGCACCGAACGTCGCGACCGCGATCGAGGCGTCACCGCCGATCTTGAACTGGTTGTCCATGATAGCGCTGAGGCCTTTGTCGGTCAGGATCATCATGATGAACTGGGCGTCCTGGATGCCGATCTGCAAGCCGAAGCTGCCGCTGCCGATGGCGTAGAATGCCGGATAGGACCACGACCCGCGCGCATCCCGCGCCGCCAGGATGCAGCTGCCGCCTTCGCCGCCGAAGAAGAACCCCGCCTTGAACACGCGCGGGCAGACCATTACCGCGCGCGCACGCCGCAGCACGCTCAGGGCGTTGAAGGGATCATTGGAGCCGAGCAGGTCCTGCAGCGCCAGGGTCGAGCGGTCCACCAGCTGCTGCTGGTCGGACTGCGCCCGGGCGAGCCCCGGCAGCATGAGCAGGACGAAGGCCAGGCCGGTCAGGACGCGCTTCATGGTCTGTCTCCTCTGCGGCCGGTCCAGCCAAACGGGTGGCAGGCTGGCGGAGGCTGGCCGGTCGCGACGGGCATCGCCCGCGCCAATGGGTCGCCCGGCGGCATCGGCCGAACTCGGGCACGCGTTCCACCATCCTAGGCAGGAGTCAGGCCGTCAAGAACAAAATACTTAATATCCAGGGAGTTCATTGACGCAGACGACACGCCAGGCGGTCCGGTGCCGCTCCAGCCGGGTCAGCGAAAGGTTCTGCACGGAGAGCAGCAGAGCGGTGTCGGCGCCGATCCCCAGCGCATGCGCCACCGCCGCCCGGATCGTGCCGCCATGGCTCACCACCACCAGGTCGCGGCCGGCATGGGCAGTGGCCAGGCGTTCCAGCGCCGCGCCGACGCGCTCGATCACGTGCGCCATGCTCTCGCCGCCCGGCGGATGCTCCTGCCCTGCCAGCGGCCAGAACGGCGGCACCGGCAGGCGCAGCCGGGCGGGAAGCTCGGCGTGGGCCAGACCCTGCCATTCGCCCAGGCTCTGCTCGATCAGCGCCGGTTCGACCGCCAGCGGCACGGCGGGATAGCCGGCGGCGAAGATCGCCTCGGCGGTGCGGCGCGTGCGCGACAGCGGCGTGACATGCCACAGCGCCGGGCGCGGCAGGCGGCGCGCCAGGGCCTGATACATCGGTGCCTGTTCCAGCAGCGTGGACGGGCACAACTCGACATCCATCGTGCCGTACAGGATGGCGCGCGCGTTCTCGTCCACCAGCGCGTGGCGGACCAGCCAGAAACCCGTCATGGCAACTCCGTCACTCGCCGATGCTCAGCAGCGCGCCGCGCACCCGCGCCTCGCGGAACTGCTGGGCGAACACCAGCGATGGCGGCGGCGAGCCACAGCACGTTCAGCCCGAACGCCCAGGCCAGCTGATCCCAGCGCACATGCCCGGTCAGCACCACGGCGCGCATCCCCTCGAACACATGCGCCGAGGGCAGCGCCAGCGCGATCGGCCGCACCGCGGCCGGCAGCACCGAGACCGGGTAGAACACCGCCGAAAACGGGGTCAGCCCGAACAGCACCGACCAGGCCAGCGCCTCGGCCCCCGCGCCGTGGCGCAGGATCAGCGAGACCACGCCGAGCGCGACCCACCAGCCCATGATCATCAGGTTGATGAAGAACAGGATCAGGACCGGGCCGAGCGCGAACAGGTTGAAGGCGTAGAGCGCCCAGGCCAGCAGGATCGCCGGCAGCACGCCGGCGAACATGCGAATCATCGACATGCCGATCAGCGCCGCCACCAGCTCCCACGGACGCAGCGGGCTGACGAAGACGTGGCCGAGGTTGCGCGACCAGAGCTCCTCCAGGAAGCTGATCGCGACGCCCATCTGGCTGCGCAGCGCCACTTCCCACAGCAGCACGCCGCCCAGCAGCGTGGCGGCGGCGATGGCGACCGGGCTGCCCATCCGCGCCGGCCAGATAGGATGCGGTGAAGCCCCAGATGCACATCTGCAGCACCGGCCAGTAGGCCAGTTCCAGCAGCCGCGGCCAGGATCGCCGGATACAGCGCCAGATGGCGGTACATCATCCCCCAGATGCGGCGCAGCGAGCCGCTCATGCCGCCGCCCCCGCGGCGAGCGGGGCGTCGGCTCCGCGGCGGTCGCGCGCGATGTCGAGGAACACCTCCTCCAGGTCGTCGCGGCCATAGCGCAGCAGCAAATCATCCGGGCTGCCGCGATCGACGATGCGGCCGCGTTTCAGCATCAGCACGTCGGTGCAGAGCCGCTCGACCTCGGCCATGTTGTGCGAGGCGAGCAGGACGGTGCAGCCGCTCTCGGCGCGGTAGCGTTCCAGCCAGCCGCGCACCAGGTCGCCGGTGTCGGGGTCGAGGCTGGCGGTCGGCTCGTCCAGCAGCAGCACCTCGGGCCGGTTGATCAGCGACTTGGCCAGCGCCACGCGGGTCTTCTGCCCGGCCGAGAGCTGCCCCGCCGGACGGTGCAGCAGCTCGCCCAGATCGAGCTCGGCGGCGAGTTCGGCGATCCGCCGCTCGAGCCGGGGCACGTCGTAGAGATGGCCGTAGATGCGCAGGTTCTCGGCTACCGTCAGCCGGAGCGGCAGCGCGATGTAGGGCGAGGAGAAGTTCATCCGCGCCAGGGCCGCGAAACGGTCGGTCGCCATGTCGTGCCCCAGCACGCGGATGCTGCCGGCGGTGGGGATCAGCAGGCCGAGCAGCATGGCGATGGTGGTGGTCTTGCCGGCGCCGTTGCCGCCCAGCAGCCCGAGCGTTGCCCCGGCCGGCACGGCGAAGCCGATATCGTCGACCGCCAGCGTCTGCCCATAGCGCTTGGTCAGGTGCGCCACCTCGATCGCATTCATGGCGCAGGCATAGGCCGGGCGCGTGCGGCAGCCAAGGGCCGCCCGGCGGCGCGCGAGGCTTTCATTGGCCGGCAGGGGATGCGGGGCTAGACTGCGTCGATGATCAGTTTCGAGGCGGCGCCGGCCACCCTGCCGCCGGGCAGGCGCATCTACGCGGTGGGCGACGTGCATGGCTGCCTGGAGCAGCTGACCGAGCTGCACGCTTTGATCGCCGCCGACCTTGCGGCGCGGCCGGCTGCGGCGCCCGAGCTGGTGCATCTGGGGGATCTCGTGGATCGCGGCCCGGACAGTGCCGAGGTGGTCGACCTGCTGGCCGGCGGCCCACCTATCCCGGGGCTGCCCACCGTCAACCTGATGGGCAACCACGAGCACATGCTGCTCTCGGCGCTGGTCGCCAGCGACCCCGAGGCGGCGCAACTGTGGATGGACAACGGCGGCGAGGCGTCGCTGATGAGCTGGGACGTGCCGCAGGACGCGGCTCCGGCCGCCTGGGCCGAGCACATCCCGCGCCGGCACCTGCTGTTCCTGCGCGACCTTGCGGTCTCGCACCGGGTTGGGCCGTATCTGTTCGTCCATGCCGGGGTGCGGCCGGGTGTGCCGCTGGACCGGCAGGCGCGCTACGACATGCTGTGGATCCGCGAACCGTTCCTGTCCCATGCGGGAGATCTTGGCGCGGTCGTGGTGCATGGCCACACGCCGCGGCCTGAGCCCGAGCTGCGCGCCAATCGCATCGGCATCGATACCGCCGCGGTGATGGGCGGGATGCTGACCTGCGCGGTGCTGGAGGCCAACCGCGTCGCGTTCATCCAGGCGTAGCGGGCAGCGCCGACATCGGGCCTGCGAGGCGGCTTGACCGGCGGCGGTCGCCCGCCGGACAGTGCCGCCGCCAGGCATGGGGGGTTGCCCGCCCGATCCCTGCCGGGCGCCGTCGCAGCGAGCAGAAGCCGGTAACGGACGCCATGAGGGACGCGATGCAGGACGAACCGATCATGGATGTCGCCCATCTCGGGCACATCGAGTTGCTCACGCCGAAGCCCGAGGAGAGCCTGCGCTTCTTCGTCGACGTCCTGGGAATGACCGAGAGCGGGCAACAAGGCGATTCCGTGTTCCTGCGCGGCTGGGACGACTACGAGCGCTATTCGCTGCAGTTGACCGGCGCGCACACGTCGGGCCTGGGCCATGCGGCATTCCGCACGCGCAGCCCGCAGGCGCTGGCGCGGCGGGTGGCGGCGCTGCAGGAGAGCGGGGCTGGCTTGGGCTGGCACGACGGCATGCCGGGGCACGGCCCGGCGTTCCGCTTCCGCGATCCCGACGGGCACCTGATGGAACTCTATTACGAAACGGAATGGTATCAGGCGCCCCCGGAATTGCGGCCATCGCTGAAGAACCAGGCGCAACGGTTTCCGGCACGCGGCGCTAATGTGCGGCGGATCGACCACTTCAACTGTCTGGCCGCCGATATCCGTGCCAACCGCGAGTTCTTCGAGCGGGTCCTGGGTTTCCGCCTGACCGAACAGATCGTGTTGGACAGCGGCATCGAGGCCGGCATGTGGATGACCTGCACCAACAAGAGCTACGACTTCGCCTATACGCGCGAGGCGCATGGCGTGGGCGGACGGTTCCATCATGTGACGTTCGCGCTGGATAGCCGCGAGGAGATCCTGCGCGCCGCCGACATCTTCCTGGAAAACGGCGTGTTCATCGAGACCGGCCCGCACAAGCACGCGGTGCAGCAGACCTTCTTTTTGTATGTTTACGAACCGGGAGGTAACCGCGTGGAGGTGGCCAACGCGGGCGCGCGGCTGGTGCTCGCGCCCGATTGGAAGCCGATCCGCTGGACCGAGGCCGAGCGCCGCAAGGGCCAGGCCTGGGGCCTGCAGACGATCGATAGCTTCCACACTCACGGCACGCCGCCGCTGACCGACGAGCAGCTGCGCCACAAGGTCTAGACGAAAGGAAACGCATGATGTCGTCTGCAACCAAATCGGCGCTGGTCGTCAGCGCGCACTCCGCCGATTTCGTCTGGCGCGCCGGCGGCGCCATCGCGTTGCATGCGGCGCGCGGCTATGCGGTGACGGTGTTGTGCCTATCCTACGGCGAGCGCGGCGAATCGGCGAAGCTGTGGCGCCAGCCGGGGATGACGCTGGAGCGCGCGAAAGCGGACCGGCGCAAGGAGGCCGAGGCCGCGGCGCGCGCGCTGGATGTGGCGGACATCCAGTTCTGGGATCTGGGGGACTACCCGATCACGCTGGACCAGGAAGCGCTGTTCCGGCTGGTGGACGTGTACCGAGCGCTGCATCCGGCGTTCGTGCTGACCCATTCGCGGCGCGACATCTACAACCACGATCATCCGGCGGTGTCGGATTTCGCCCAGCACGCCCGCGTCACCGCGCAGGCGCACGGGCATAATCCGGGGCAGACGGTTCTGGGCGCACCGCCGGTTTTCCTGTTCGAGCCGCACCAGCCCGAGCAATGCGGCTGGATGCCGAACGTTCTGCTCGACATCACCCCGGTCTGGGACAAGAAGCGCGCCGCCATCGAATGCATGGCAGGGCAGGAGCATCTCTGGGAATACTACACCCGCGTCGCCCAGCAACGCGGCGCGCAGGCGGCCCGCAACTCCGACAAGAAAATTACCTACGGCGAGGGCTACGAGGCGGTGTTCCCGCATGTGACGGAGACGCTGGCATGAGTGTCGTCATCACCGATCCGCCGCGCGTGGCGCGCGTCACGGCCGAGGCATTCGCACCCTATGGCGTCGCGACGGTGCACGAGGCACAGGGACGCACCGGGCTGCTGGCATCGCATATGCGGCCGATCTATCCCGGCGCGAAGATCGCCGGCAGCGCCGTGACGGTCTCCATCGCCCCGGCCGACAACTGGATGATCCATGTCGCGGTCGAGCAATGCCAGGCCGGCGACGTGCTGGTGGTGGCGCCGACCTCGCCCAGCGATGCGGGATATTTCGGCGAGCTGCTGGCCTGCTCGCTGGCGGCGCGCGGCGTGCTGGGACTGGTGATCGAGGCAGGCTGCCGCGACGTCGCCGCGCTGACCGAAATGCGGTTTCCGGTGTGGTCGCGCGCGGTTTCGGCGCAGGGCACGGTGAAGGAGACGCTCGGCTCCATCAACGTGCCGGTGGTCTGCGCCGGGCAACTGGTGCTGCCGGGCGACCTGATCGTCGCCGATGACGACGGCGTGGTGGTGGTGCCGCGTCTTGCGGCCGAGGACGTGCTGAAGCGGAGCGCCGACCGCGAGGCAAAGGAGGAAGCCACCCGCGCGCGGCTGAAGGCGGGGGAGATCGGCCTCGACATCTACGGGATGCGCGAGGCGCTGGCGCGCAAGGGGCTGACCTACCGGCGCTATGGCGAATGACGCCGCTGACTGCGGCGATCGGCCGCTACCGTCACACCGAGGCGCTGTTCGACGATCCTGGCCTGCGCATCGCGGCGTTCCCGGTAATCAGCCGTGCCTTCGCGCCGATGGTGCGGGAGCATCGTTTCGAGGTGAGCGAGATGGCGCTGGGAACGGCGCTGATGGCGCGTGCGGCGGGCAGCGACCTCGTGCTGCTTCCGGTGGTGCTCGCCGCCCGCTTCCAGAACGGCGCGCTGCTGCGTCGCGCGGACGATCCGTACGGGCCCGGCGACCTTGCGGGGCGGCGGATCGGTGTGCGCGCCTACAGCCAGACCACCGGGCTGTGGCTGCGCGGTGCGCTGCAGGAGGAATACGGGCTGCGACCGGACCAGGTGCGCTGGGTGACGTTCGAGGACGCGCATGTGGCCTCGTTCCGCGACCCGTCCTGGGCCGAGCGTGCGCCCGCCGGTGCCGACATGCTGGCGATGCTGCGCGACGGCACGCTGGATGCCGCGATCTTCGGCAACGACACGCCCTCCTCGCCTGACCTCGCGACCGTATTCCCCGATCCGGAGGCGGCGGGCCAGGCGTTCCTGGCCCGCCACGGCTTCATGCCGGTCAACCACATGGTGATGGTCCGCGCCGAGGTGGCGCGCCGGCCGGGCATGGTGCGGGACCTGCTGGAGCGGTTCCGGGTGGCGGACAACCCGTTCCCGGCCGGCCGCGCTGCACTCGATCCGCCGGTGGCACTGGCGTTGCGCTATGCCGCCGAGCAGGGATTGCTGGAACGCCCCCTGACCATTGACGAGGTTTGGGCCGGGCTGCCAGGAGACTGAGACCGAACCACCCCCCTGGAGACGAGCCGCATGGCCGACGCGAACGCCTTCGCCCTTGCCGGGATCATTGGCTGGCCGGTCGCCCAGTCGCGGTCCCCGGTGATCCAGAACTTCTGGCTGAACCAGCACGGCATCGCCGGGCGCTATGTGCTGCTGCCGGTCGCCGAGGACAAGCTGGAGCGGGCGCTGCGCGGCCTGCCGGTGCTGGGGTTTCGCGGGTGCAACGTCACCATGCCGCACAAGCTGGCGGTGATGCCGCTGCTGGACCGCGTCGATCCCATGGCGACGCGGATCGGCGCGGTAAACACCATCGCGGTGCAGGAGGACGGCACGCTGCGTGGCTTCAACAACGACGGCGTCGGTTTCGTGCAGAGCGTCCATGATGCGCGGCCGGGCTGGAAGCCGGATGGCGGCCCGATCCTGGTGCTGGGTGCCGGGGGCGCCTCGCGCGCCGTGGTCGTTGCCTTGTTGGAAAGCGGGGCGACCGATGTGCGGGTCACCAACCGCACGCCCGAGCGGGCCGAGCACATGGCCGCGGCGATCGGCGGCCCGGTCTCGGTGTTGCCGTGGGAGCACCGCAACGCAGCGATGGCCGAGGTGGCGCTGCTGGTGAACGCGACCGACCGGGGCATGGTCGGCAAGCCGGCGCTGGACGTTTCGCTGGAACGGCTGCCGCGCGAGGCAATCGTCGGCGACCTGATCTATACGCCGCCCGAAACCCCGTTCCTGGCGGCGGCACGCGCGCAGGGCAACCTGACGGTGAATGGCCTCGGGTTGCTGCTGAACCAGGCGCGGCTGGCCTTCGAGGCCTGGTTCGGCGTGCGCCCCTCCATCACCGACGAGTTGAAGGCGGCGGTGGCGGCGACGTTCTGAGCCGAGGGGGCGCCCGATGCAGCCCATCATCGACTGCCACTGCCATGTCATCGACCCGGCGCGGTTTGCGTTCCGGGCCGACACGCCGTATCGGCCCACGGGGCAGGAGATCGCGCCGGTCGATACGCTGCTGCGCATCATGGACCTGCACGGCGTCCGCCATGCGCTGATCGTCGGCACCAACTCCGGCTACGGCGAGGATTCCACTCCGGTAATGGATGCCATCGCCCGCGCCGAGGGGCGGTTCAAGGGCGTCGCCGTCGTCGCCAACGACATCCCGGCCGCCGATCTGGCGCGGCTGAAGGCCGCCGGCATGATCGGCGTCGCGTTCAACGCGCCGTTCCATGGCACGCCGTATTACGCCGATGCCGGCGAACTGGCGCGCAAGCTGGCGGACCTCGGCATGCTTTTGCAGATCCAGGTGCGGGAGGATCAGCTTCTGGCGTTCCTGCCGCTGATTGAGGGATCGCCGGTGCCGCTGGTGATCGACCATTGCGGCCGGCCGGCGCCTGGTGGCGGGCTGGACCAGCCGGGGTTCCGTGCGCTGCTGGACCTCGGGCGGGCCGGGCGCGCCAGCGTCAAGCTGTCGGGGTTCAGCCAGTTCGCCGCAACCCGGCACCCCTATCCCGACATCCGCCCCTATATCGACGCGCTGTTGGCGGCGTTCACGCCGCAACGCTGCATGTGGGGATCGGACTGGCCGTTCCTGCGCGCGTCCGAGCGCATCGACTACGCCCCGCTGCTGCAACTGATCGAGGCGATCCTGCCCGACGAGGCCGACCGCCGCGCGGTGCTGTGGGACACGCCCCGGCGCCTGTTCGGCTTCGGAAGCTAGCAAATCCGACTCCGACGGCCCACCTCCGGGGCACACATAGTTTCTTCGTGTCCGGGAGATCGCCGCATGACTGACGAGTCGACGTACACGCCGCCCAAGGTCTGGACCTGGGACAAGGAGAACGGCGGCCGGTTCGCCAACATCAACCGCCCGATCGCCGGGCCGCTGCACGAGAAGGAGCTTCCGGTCGGGCGGCATCCTTTGCAGCTCTATTCGCTGGCGACCCCCAACGGGGTGAAGGTGACGGTGATGCTGGAGGAGCTGCTGGCGCTGGGCTATGCCGGCGCGGAATACGATGCGTGGCTGATCCGCATCGGCGAGGGCGAGCAGTTCGGCAGCGGCTTCGTGCGGTCAATCCGAACTCGAAGATCCCGGCGCTGCTCGACCGCAGCGGGCCGACGCCGATCCGGGTGTTCGAGTCGGGCGCGATCCTGATGCATCTGGCCGAGAAGTTCGGCGCGTTCCTGCCGACCGCGCCGGCCAAGCGCGCCGAGTGCCTGTCCTGGCTGTTCTGGCAGATGGGCAGCGCGCCCTATCTCGGCGGCGGGTTCGGGCATTTCTACGCCTACGCGCCGAGCAAGATCGAATACCCGATCGACCGCTTCGCGATGGAGGTGAAGCGCCAGCTGGACGTGCTGGACCGGCGCCTGCAGGAGACGCCTTACCTGGCCGGCGACGAATACACCATCGCCGACATCGCGGTGTGGCCCTGGTACGGCGGCTTGGTGAAGGGCTGGCTCTACGGCGCGGCCGAGTTCCTGAACGTGCAGGAATACGCCAACGTGCACCGCTGGGCGGACGCGATCCATGCGCGTCCGGCGGCGCAGCGCGGCCGCATGGTCAATCGCATGCAGGGCGAGCCATCGAGCCAGCTGCACGAGCGGCACGACGCCAGCGACTTCGAGACGAAGACGCAGGACAAGATCGCGGCCGAGTAATCACCCGGCCGCGCCGGCTTGCAGGGCGCGCCAGATGCGTTCGGGGGTGGCGGGCATGTCGATATGCGTCACCCCCAACGGAGCCAGCGCGTCGAGCACGGCGCAGATCACCGCCTGCGGCGAGGCGATGGCGCCGGCCTGCCCGGCGCCCTTCACGCCGAGCGGATTGGCGGTGGTCGGCACGCCGTCGAAGGCGATGTCGAGTGCAGGCAGGTCGCTGGCGCGCGGCAGGCAGTAATCCATGAACGAGCCGCTGAGCAGCTGTCCCGAATTCGGGATCGTAGACGGTGTGCTCCAGCATCGCCTGGCCGATGCCCTGCACGACGCCGCCGTGGATCTGGCCCAGCGTCAGCATCGGATTGAGCAGGGTGCCGAAATCGTCCACCGCCGTGTAGCGGTCCAGCGTGACCATGCCGGTGTCGGGGTCGATCTCGACCTCGGCGATGTGGCAGCCGTTGGGGAAGGTGATCGGCGTCGAGCAGGCTCCATACAAAGGTGTCGAGGCTGGTGTCCTGCCCGTCAGGCACATTGGCGGGATCGCGCGCGGCGCGCGCGACGTCGAGCAGGGCGATGCCGCGGGCGGGGTCGTCGGCGACGACGAAACGGCCCTCGGCGAACGTGACATCTGGCGGGGGACGCCTGCAGCAGCCGTGCGGCGATGGGCGCGGCCTTTTCCAGCAGCGCGTCCACGGTGCTTGCACAGGGCCGCGCCGCCCATGTGCATCGAGCGCGCGCCGCCGTGGCCGTTGCCGTTGCGCACCAGGGCGGTATCGGCCTGCACATAGCGGAAGGCATCGATCGGCAGGCCGAGCAGGTCGGCGGCGATCTGCGGATAGGTGGTCTCGTGGCCCATGCCGTTGGATTGCGTGCCGACCAGCAGCGACAACCTTGCCGTCCTCCTCGAAACGGATCTCGGCGCCTTCGTTCGGGGCGCCGCGTGCGGTTTCCATGAAGCAGGTGACGCCGATGCCGCGCAGCCTGCCGCGCTTGCGCGAAGCCTCGCGCCGCGCAGCGAAGCCGGCCTGGTCGGCGGCGATGATGGCTTCGTCCAGCGTTGCCACGAAGCGGCCGCCGTCGATCACCGTGCCGAGCGCCTTACGGTAGGGAAACTGCGTGACGAGGTTGCGCCGGCGCAGCGCGACGCGGATCGAAGCCGCCGCGGTGCGCGGCCTCGTCGATCAGCCGTTCGATCAGGTAGTTGACTTCGGGCTTGCCGGCGCCGCGATAGGCATCGATCGGCACGGTGTTGGTGAACACGCCCTGCACGTCCATCAGGATCGCCGGAATGTCGTAGCCGCTGCCGATGGCATTGGCCGGCGCGGTCGTGGAGCTGCCGGGGCCGCCGGTGGAGAGGTAGGCGCCAAGCTCGGCAACGACCGAGGCTTCGAGGGCGAGGAACCTGCCCTCGGCATCGAGGGCGAGGCGGCCGCGCGTGACGGTGCCGCGACCCTGCGCGGTGGTGACGAAATCCTCGGCCCGCTCGCCGATCCATTTGACCGGACGGCCGAAATGCCGCGCCGCCCAGAGCAGCATGATCCACTCCGGGTACAGCGCGTTCTTCACGCCGAAGCCGCCGCCGACATCGGGGCAGGAGATGCGCATCCGCTCGGGCGGCACGCGAAACACCGTGCCGGCGAGCTGCGATTTCAGACCGTGCACGCCGGCGCCTGAGAATTGCAGATGAAACCCGTCGGCGTCGCCGTAGCTGGCCAGCGCGCCGCGGGTTTCCATCGCGCTGATGACGATGCGGTTGTTGATCAGATCGAGCGCGACGACATGCGCCGCCGCCGCCATCGCGGCCTGAACGGCGTCGGCATCGCCCTTGACGAACCGGTAGGAGAGATTGTTGGGGGCGGCGTCCCACAGCAGCGGCGCACCGTCGCGCAGGGCTGTGACCGGATCGACGATCGAGGGCAGCGTGTCGTAGTCCACCAGCACCGCCTCGGCCGCGTTGCGGGCGGCATCGCGCGTGTCGGCGACGACGAAGGCGACCGGATCGCCGACGTGGCGGACGCGCCCGGTGGCAAGGGCAGGGCGGGGCGGGGCGATTATCGGCTGCACGCTCGCCACCGGGACGGTGCAGGGCAGCGGCCCGAGATCGGCGAGGTCGGCGGCGGTGAAAACGCCGAGCACGCCAGGCAATCCCCGCGCTGCGTCGGCGTCGATGCCCGCGATGACGGCGTGTGCGTGTGGCGAGCGCACGACATGCATCCAGACCTGGCCGGGCAGATCGAGGTCCTCGATGAACCGGCCGCGGCCGGTCAGCAGGCGTTCGTCCTCGTGCCGGCGCAGCGATTGGCCGCGCAGCGGGATGCGCTTCTGGTCGGTCATGGCGCCATCCTGTCAGACGGCCGAGCCTGCGGGGAAGGCGGGTTTGCGTTTCTCCAGGTGCGAGGCCAGGCCCTCCTTCACGTCGGGTCCGGAGAAGCCGAGGAATTCAAGCGCGCAGGAGGCCTCGAAGGTGGGGCCGGCGGCGCGCAGCCAGTTGTTCAGCGCGTGCTTGGTCCAGCGGATCGCGCTCTGCGCGCCTTCGGCCAGCCGGGTCGCGATCTCCAGCGCACGGGCATCGAGTTCGGCGTCCTCGACGGCGAGGCTGATGAGGCCGATGCGCTCGGCCTCCGCCCCCAGCACCTGCTCGCACAGCAGCAGGTAGTATTTCGCCTTCGCCATGCCGCAGAGCAGCGGCCAGATGATCGCGGCATGGTCCCCGGCGGCGACGCCGAGGCGGGTGTGGCCGTCGATGATGCGGCAGTCCTTCGTCGCGATCGAGACGTCGGCGAGGATGCCGCAGACCAGCCCGGCGCCGACCGCAACACCGCGCATCGCGCTGACCACGGGCTTGGAGCAGTTGATGACGTTGTAGACGATCTCCCGCGCTTCCCGCCATTGGCGGACGCGGGAGTCGAAGTCGGTGACGGCCTCGTTGATCATGCCGAAATCGCCGCCGGCCGAGAACACCTTGCCCGCCCCGGTCAGAATCACCGCGTTCACGCTCGGGTCGCGGTCGATGTCGCGCCAGATATCAGCCAGTTCGGCGTGCATCGCATTGTCGGCGGAGTTCATTTTGCCGTGGTCCATGGTGACGCGCAGCACGCGGGGATGCGGCCGGTCGAAGCGGAGCCGCGTGTAGCGGTCATAGGGGTCGGACATGGCGGAGGTCCCGTTGTTGCCTTGGGGCCGGATGGTGGCAGCAGCGCCCCCCATGCGCCAACCCCTCGCGCCGACCCCGTTGGGCGGGCCCCGGTGCGCCGGCCCTTGGGGGACGCCACGAAGCTGGCCCCGTTATTGCTATCCGTTCGTTGCTACTTGGACTGCGCACACTGCCGAAGGACGCACGCGGATGGCCGCCGACCGGTTTCACCTCGCCTGGTTCCTGCAAGGCTCCAGCATCCAGGCCTGGGCCGAGCCATGGACCGGCAACATCAGCGATGAATGGATGACCGCGGATCTGTTCCTCGACCTCGCGCGGAACATCGAGCGCGCCGGGTTCGACTACATTCTGCTCGAGGACTCCATCTATGTCGGTCAGAACTGGGAAAATTCGCGGGAGATCTTCCTGAAGAACGGCATGTCGGTGCCGCGGCAGGAGCCATCGATCGTGGCGGCGCTGATGGCGGCGGCGACGACGCGGCTTGGGATCGTGCCGACGCTGTCCACCTTCGCCTACCACCCCTATCTGGTGGCGCGGATCGTCGGTACGCTGGATCAGGTGTCCTCGGGGCGCGGCGGCTGGAACATGGTGACCGGCAGCTCCGACCTCTCGGCCCAGAATTTCGGCATGGACCGGCTGCCTGAGCACGACATGCGCTATGACATGGCCGACGAGTTCATCGCGATCTGACGCAGCTGTGGGGATCATGGGATCCCGGCGCCATCGTCGCCGACCGCAAGAGCGGCGTGCTGATCGACCATACCAAGGTCCACACCATCGACTTCGAGGGGCAGTACTATCGCAGCCGCGGGCCGTTGAACTCGGGGCCGTGCCCGCAGGGGCGGCCGGTGATCGCGCAGGCCGGCGGATCGGCCCGCGGCAAGCTGTTCGCAGCGAAGCACGCCGACACGATCGTCGCGCATGTGAAGGGCGTGGATGCGATGAAGGCCTACCGGCTCGACGTGCATGCCAACATGCGCGCCTGCGGGCGCGATCCCGACACGTGCAAGCTGCTGTTCCTGATCGATCCCGTCATGGCCGAGACCGCCGAGGAAGCCCAGGAGAAATCACGCCAGCGCATCGTCAAGGCGGGGCAGAGCCTGGATGTGCGGCTGGCTCGCATGGGGTGGATCACCAACATCGATTTCTCGGGCCACGACCTCGATGCGCCGGTGGGTGAGCTGACCACCAACGGGCATCAGCAAAGTCTGGCGCAATTCCTGCGCAAGGCCGGCAAACGCACGCTGCGCGAGGCGATCACCGACTACACGACGCGCGGCGGCTCGGTCGATCTGGTGGGCACGCCGGATCAGGTCGCCGGCCAGATGGCCGAGGTGATGGAGGAAGTGGGCGGCGACGGGTTCCTGTTCACCCAGGGCGACATGAGCCGCCGCACGATCGCCGAGGTGACCGACGGGCTGGTGCCGGCGCTGCAGCAGCGCGGGCTGGTGCGCACGGCTTACGACAAGAAGCACTTTCGCGACAACCTGCTGGCGTTCTGACCCCGCTTCCTTGAGGTGGCGCCGGGGCTGCGCGACACTGCGGGATCGCTCCCGGAGTGCTGTCCATGACCGTCGTCACCGCGCGGCCCGCCGCCACGATCATGCTGCTGCGCGACGGCGCGGCGGGCATGGACGTATTCATGACCGTGCGCCATCACGCTATCGAGTTTGCCTCAGGTGCGCTGGTGTTCCCGGGCGGCCGGGTGGAGGACAGCGACCACGCGATTGCCGAGCGCCTCGGCTTGCAGGGCGGCCTCTTCGCGCCCGGCTTCGTGATCGCAGGCATCCGAGAGACGTTCGAGGAATGCGGCATCCTTCTGGCCCGACCGCACGCTTCGGACCGGCTGGTCGGACCCGACCGGCTGGAGCGGATCGCCGCCGCGTTCAAGCAGCGTGTCGGGCAGGACCATGCGGCGTTTGCCGAACTGCTGGCCGCTGAAGATTTGGTGCCCGCGGCCGACCTGCTGGTGCCCTTTGCGCACTGGATCACGCCGGCGACCCAGCGCAAGCGATTCGACACGGTGTTCTTCCTGGCCGCCGCGCCGCCGGACCAGGCAGGAGCCCATGACGGCGCCGAGGCGGTCGAACTCGGTGTGGATCAATCCCGCCGAGGCGGTGCGTGCGGCGGCGGCCGGCCGCTTCAAGATGCTGTTTCCGACGCAGATGAACCTGCTCAAGCTGGGGCGGCACGCCCGCGTGGCCGAGGCGCTGACGACGGCGCGGGATACGCCGGTCGTGACAGTGGAACCCGAACTGCTGTCCAGCGAAGGCACCGTCCGCCAGCTTCGCATCCCCGAGGCAGCCGGCTACGGGGGTGCCGTGTTCACCGTGGATCTGCCCCCCGGAATCTGAAGGACATGCGGCATGCCGCATGCAGGCCCGGCCGTCGTGATGGCAGACGCCGAACCCCAGATCGCCCCCGAGGCGGAGCACGACGAGGACTTCATCGTCAACCAGAGCCGCAAGCTGCGGCTGCTGATTCCGCTGGTCGTCGCGTTCTCCTTCCTGATGGAGCAGCTCGACAGCACCATCGTCACCACGGCGATCCCCGACATGGCGCGCAGCCTGAACGTGGGCGCGCTGCAGATGAACCTGGCGATCACCAGCTACATCCTGTGCCTCGCGGTGTTCATTCCGGTCAGCGGGTGGATCGCCGACCGCTTCGGCACGCGCCGCGTGTTCGCCGCCGCGCTGCTGATCTTCACCATCGCCTCGGCGCTCTGCGGGCTGGCGCAGTCGCTGCCGGTGCTGATCCTGATGCGCGTGGTACAGGGTTTCGGCGGCGCGATGATGACGCCGGTGGGCCGGCTGATCCTGTTGCGATCGTTCCCGCGCAAGGACCTCGTGACGGCGATGACCTACATGAGCGTCCCCGCGATCATCGGTCCGACCATCGGTCCGCTGCTGGGTGGCGTTCTGACCACCTATGTCAACTGGCGCTGGATCTTCTACGTCAACGTGCCGATCGGCGCGCTGGGCATCATTCTGGCGCTGCGCTTCGTGCAGGACACCCGGATCGTGCGCCCGCCGCGCTTCGACGTGCCGGGTTTCCTGCTGTGCGGGGCCGGCTTGGCGACGCTGCAATTCGCCCTGGAAAACGTAGGGCGTCCGGTGGTTGCGACCCCCTTGATCGTGGCTGCCGGCGTGGTCGCGCTGGCGCTGCTGCTGGGCTACCGCGCCTATGCCGCGCGGCATGACGACCCGGCACTCGATCTGAGCCTGTTCTCGATCCGCACCTTCCGGGTCAGCACGATGGCGGGCGGCCTGAGCCGGATCGGCGTGAACGCGGTGCCGTTCATGCTGCCGCTGATGCTGCAGATCGGCTTCGGCATGAGCCCGGTGCAGTCCGGCTCGCTGACCTTCGTGGTCAGCCTGGGCGCGATGGCGGTGCGGCCGATCACCCTGCGGCTGCTGCGCGGGCTGGGCTTCCGCACGTTGCTGACCGCCAACGGCGTGGTGTGCGCCGGGGTGATCGCCCTGTTTGCGCTGACCACGGCCGAGACGCCGCGCTGGCTGATCTTCCTGCACATCATCGCCTTCGGCATCGTGCGCAGCGTGCAGTTCATGACGACCAACACGCTGACCTATGCCGACACGCCGGCCAACAAGCTCAGCCGAAGCACCAGCCTGGGCGGCGTGATCCAGCAACTGACGGTGTCGTTCGGCGTGTCCATCGCCGCGGCATTGCTCGGGGTGATCGCGGGACCGGGGCAGCTGCCGAGCGTGGCCGACTTCCACTTGGCCTTCCTGGCGGTGGCGCTGCTGACGCTGGCCTCGGCACCCGGGTTTCTGCTGCTGGGTAAGCTGGATGCGGCGCATGTGAGCCGCTACCGGGCCAAGCAGGCCGCGGCGGGATGAGCCAGGCTAGCGGGGCTGCAGGGCGACGATGGCGGTGCGGTCCGCGGCGGTCAGGGTCTCGAGGAAGGCGATCAGGTCGGCCTTTTCGGCGGCGGTCAGGTGCAGCGGCTGGATCAGCGGGGAGCGGCTCGGCCGCTCGATTCCTCCGGCATCGTAGTGGTCGATCACCGCCTGCAGCGTCGGCAGTGAACCGTCGTGCATGTAGGGCGCACGGATCGCCACATCGCGCAGTGTCGGCACCTTGAAGGCGTAGCGCAGCGCGACCGAAGTGGGGAACAGCGCACCGCGGCCGATATCGTCGACGGTGCCGATGCCGATATCCTGGAACGAGTGGTCGGTGAACGCCCAGCCGGAATGGCACGCGACGCAATGCGCCTTGCCGATGAACAGCCCGAAGCCGCGCTTGGCGTCATCGCCGACCGCCGTCTCGTCGCCATCGACCCAGCGGTCGAACGGCGCGACGCCGGAGACGATGCGGCGCTCGAAGGTCGCCAAAGCCTGTTCCAGCTTGGTCTGCGTGATGGGACCCGGGCCGAACGCGGCGGCGAAGCGGCGCATGTAGGCAGGGTTGGCGGAAAGCCGCTCCAGCGCGTCCTTTGCCGGCAGGTCCATGTTCGCGGCACCGGAGACCGCGCGGAACGTCACTGACTCGATGTCCGGGAACTTGCCGTCCCAGCCCAGGATCGGCACCCAGGCAACGTCGAGCAGGGTGGGTGCGCGCAGGCTCATCGGCTCCTGGCGGTCGCCGATCGCGAGTTTCTCGTCGTTGCTCCAGCCGCGGTCGGGCTGATGGCAGGTCGCGCAGGCCATGGTGCGGCTGCCCGAGAGGATCGGGTCGAAGAACAGCGCCGCACCCAGGTCGGCCTTGGCAGCGGTATAGGGATCGTCCGACGGGTAGGGGATGTCGGCGGGCCGGCGGAAGGCGGCCTGCCAATCTTCAGGCAACTGCGGCACGTCACCGGCCGGCGCCGCGCCGCCGAGCAGCGGGGCGAGCGCCAGCAGCAACGCTGCAATCGCGAATGGTTTGCGGACCAGGGCGCGCTCCGGGATCCCAGTAAGGGAAGAAGGACCTGCTCGCTATGATAGTGACGGTTGCTGGCCCGACCAAGGCCCCGCCGCTGCCTGCTGCTATAACGCTCCCTCAGCGAGATCACCGCCGGGAAAGGGCTGGCGCCATGGGCAAGATCGGCGCGCACGCGCGCATCTGGTATCAGAGCTTCGTCGATCCGGTCGGGCAGGCGCCGTATATCGACCGGCTGCGCTCGCGGCTGGCGGCGCTGGCGGCGCCGGATACCACGATCGCGCTATACGGCATGGCGCCGCCCGACCGCCATTTCCATGCCTTGTCCGAGTTCCGCTGCGCCGACGCTACGATCCGCGCCGCCCTGCGTGCCGAGGCGGAGGGGTGCGCCGCCTTCGTGATCGGGCATTTCCAGGAGCCGGGGCTGATCGAGTGCCGCGGTGCCGTGGACATTCCGGTGATCGGGCTCGGCGAGGCGACGATGCTGTTCGCCTGTGCCTTGGGGCGCAAGGTGGGCCTGGTCACGATCAGCCCGGCCTTCATCCCGTGGCACGAGGAGCAGATCCTGCGGCACGGGCTGGAGCGGCGCGTCATTGGCGTCACCGCCATCCGGGCCGATCTCGCGCGCTTCATGCGTGCCTTCACCGATCCGGCCGAGGATGCCGCGGTGCGCGCCGAGTTTGCCGAGCAGGTGCGCCCGCTGATCGCACGCGGCGCCGAGGTGCTGATCCCGGCTGGCGGGCTGCCGATGCTGCTGTTCGGGGAGCGTCAGCCCTTCGCCGTCGACGGCGTGCCGGTGCTGGAGGGGATCGCCACGGTGCTGAAGGCCGCCGAGATGGCGGTGGCGCTGCACCGCATCACCGGCGTCGCGGCGAGCCGTAGCGGACTTTATGCCCGCGCACCCGCGGGTAGCATTGCGGATTTCCTGGGCGGCACCGAGCTGCGCGCGGTGGAAGCACCGGAATAGGCGACTGACTCCGCTATTGCGGAGGGTCCTCGGCGCTGGCGTGGCGGACCAGATGGGCGAACACCTCGGCGGCGCGGGCGACCGAGGCGCGCACGCCCTCCAGGATTTCGGCCATGCTGGTCAGATCGGTCGAATCGGTGATCTCCAGCGCTGCGAGCTGGGCGTTCTCGATCACCGAGGCCAGCACGTTCTGCACCAGCATGTCGGCGCCCCGGTCAAGCCGGCCGGCGGCGATGCGATGGCCGTCCAGGATCCCCTCGTAGAAGGTCCGGCGCGTCGCCTCGGCCCGCTTGCGCTCGGCAAGGTCGGTGAACAGCAGGACGAAGCCGAGCACGTGGTCAGGGGCCGAGAAGATCGGGTCGGCGCGGACCAGCATGGGCCGCGCGTCGGCGGCGGCGCCGAGCTGGACCTCGCCACGCCAGGTGCGATGGGCCTGGATCAGGTCGGCCAGCCGGTCCCGCGCCTCGGCCTGCGTCGCGAACAGCGGGATCAGGTCATCGAGGTGCCGCGGTCGGCGGAGCGGGCGCGGCAGCAGCCGCACGAAAGCGTCGTTGGCAAGCAGGATGGTCCCCCGTGCATCCGCCACGATCACCGGTTGGCCGGAGCTGCCGACCTGGCGGCGTACCTGCTCCAGCTGGTCGTGCGCGATCAGCATCCGCACCGAGCGCGATTGCAGGATGACGTCGGACAGGGTGTCGCCGATCAGCCGGGCGGCGGTGAGGTCCGCCGCCGTCCAGGGATCGGACGTGCCTTCCACCAGCTGATGCCATTGCGCGAAGGAGCGGCGGGGCGAGAGCTGCGAGGGGTCGTTGCCCACCACCACGGCCTTGAAGGGGTCGCCGCCCCACGTGACGGTCTGGATACGCTCGGGGCGGAACCACATCAGGTATTCGCCGTGGGTTTCCGAGACCGCGACGGCGACGAGGCCGCTGGAGACCGCGGTCAGCGGCTCGAACGCCGGCACGTCCAGACCGAGCGAGGCGGTGCTGACCAGCAACGCGCCCTCGCCGCGCTGACCGTCGAGCCAGATGCCGATGGCGCGCAGGTCGGTCGATCCGGGCACGTCGCCGGTGGTGAGGATCTGGCCGTCGAACAGCAGGGCCGCACCGGTCGCCCCAAGCGGCTGCAGGAGTGCCTGGCTCCGGTCGAACAGCGCGGCGCGCCAGTCGCCCTCCCGCGCGATCGCCTCGATCATGCGCTGTTCAAGGCGGCGGACCGACAGCTCCGCCTGGCCGCGCGCGAAGCTTTCCAGTGCGGCGATGCGGGTCGCGATCGCCTCGGACAGCAATTCGCAGACCGCGCGTTCCTCAAAATGCACGAAGCGCGGTTCGTAGTGGTGACAGGCGATCAGGCCCCAGAGCCGGTCGCCGATCACCAGGGAGACGACCAGCGTCGCGCGCACGCCCATGTTCTTGAGATACTGGACATGGATAGGGGACGAACTGCGCAGGATGCACAGCGACATATCGAGGTCTTCCCCCCCGGGCAGGCGCGGGGGCAACAGCGGCACCGGGGTGAACTCGACATCCGACAGCACACGCACACGGTTGCGGATATAGAGCCGGCGGGCGATCCGGGGGATGTCCGTGGCGGGGTAGCGGTTACCGAGGAAGGCCTCCAGCGTCGCGCGGCGCTGCTCGGAGAACACCTCGCCGTGACCGGCATCGTCGAAGCGATAGACCATGACGCGGTCGAAGCCGGTCAGTTCACGGAAGATGCGGGCGGTCTCGTCGCACAGCGTGCGCAGCGCATGGGCGCCGAGCACGACATGCAGCGCGCGTTCGACATGGCGGGTGAGATCGACCGGCGCGCCCACCGGCTCGAACTCGACGATCAGGCCGCCGCAAGGCGGCCGGTGGAGGAGCACGTCGAATGTCCGCCCGTCGGCGCCGGTGGCGCAGCGGATGGCGGCCGGGATGGTGTGAAGGTCGTCGTCCAGCATCGCCGCGATGCGCTCGACCAGGTCGCCGCCCAGGGCGGTGAGCGGGCGGCCCAGCGGCGCTTCGGACAGACCGAGGAAACAGGCGGCGTTGGCACTGGCCTGGACGATCAGCAGATCGGGTTCGCGGGCGACCAGCAGCGCGCCGTTCGGCTGGATCGAGCCGGCGAGATGGATAGGCTCGCGCTCGCAATTCGTGAGATCGGCCTGGCCGAAAGCCGGACGCTCGGGCACCGCGGCTGTTGCTCCCTTCTTGTCCTGGCCCCCCGGCCGTAGCGCGGCGGAGGGCTTATGAGGGATGGTTCTCGCGTCCGGTCGGTCTACGCGTCCGTCAGGGCCCCACCACTAGCTGCCCTCTTCGGCCTCATCGTCAAGTCCGTAACGGCCGAGCTTGGAATAAAGGCTCTGCCGGCTGACCCCGAGCAGTTCCGCCGCCGCTGAGCGGTTGCCACGCACCCGTGCGAGGGCTTCGGCGATGCAGTGGCGTTCCACCGCCTCGACGGTGTTGCGCACCATGTCGGGCATCGACGCCGAGCCGAGCCCCTCGCTGACCATGGCCAGCGCGGCGCCCAGGCTGTTGGGCGCGGCGGACGGTGCCGCCGGCGTTTCCGCGGGCGTGCGCCGCGTGACGTCGCGCAGCATCAGGCCGTAATTCAGCGGGGCAGCGTCACGATCGCCGACCGCGGTGATCTCCACTGCCGTCTCGCTGCCAAGCTCACCTTCCAGCGTGGTCGGGAAAATGCGGACCGCCTGGTTGCGCTGCACGCCGGCCAGCAGCTGGGCTTCCGAGCCGGGCACCGCCAGCCAGCGGCTGAGCCGTTTGCCGATGACCGACGCTTCCACAGCGGTCTGCGTCAGGTCCAGGAAGGCACGGTTAGCGCTGCGCACGATGCCGTTCTGGTCGAGTGTCACGAAGCCGTCGGGCAGTCGCGCAACCAGGCTGGCCAGTGGCGAGGCGTTTGCCACGCCCGCCATGCCGGTGCGGCCGCGCACCGTTTCGAACTGCAGCAGAAAGGACGACCCCGGCTCGGTGGTCAGCAAGGAGGCGCGAACCGACCAAGGGCTGCGAGCCTGGCCGAGGCGGACAATGATGCCCGGCGCGCGTCCGAGTTCGCGTACGCGCGCGAGCATGGCACGCAGCTTGTCCTGCTCGCCCGGGGCCACGGCGCCGAGGATGTCGGTGCCCTGCGCCAGGCCCAGCGCGCGCACCGCCGCCAGGTTGAGCTCGGCGATGCGCAGGGAGTCGGCGCGCACGATCACCACGGCCTCGCTCGAGGCGTCGAACAGCAGCCGATACCGCGTCTCGACCTCGCGCAGCTTCCAATATTCCTGCTCGCGCGCCTGCTGGGCGGCCGTGAGCTGGTTCTGCAACTCGGCAACCGCCTGAAGATTCTTGCCGATGGCGACGAGCCCGGAGCGGCCGGCGAGGCGGGCGGTCGCGTACTCGATCGGCAATTCGCGACCGCTGGGGAAGCGTTGGTCCACCTGGCCGAATGCGGAAAGCCCGGTGGCGCGGGCGTCCGCGATCATGCGGCGCACCCGGTCGCTGCCGACCTCACCCACCGTCTCGAACCAGGGGCGGCCGATCCAGTCGGCGACCCCCTCGCCCGAAATGCTGTTGGCGAGGGTCGCGTCGTTGATCACGCCCTCGTTATCGAGGACAAGCGTGACATCGGGTTGCGCGACGCTAACAGCGGTCATGGCCGATAAGGCCTTCCGGATTTTATGGGTTTTTGGGGAACATCGCCCCGAGCTGCAGGGTTGGCGATCGAACCGTCGACATAGTTATACACGCTTCGGCCGCGTTAAACCGGAGGCGGTGCATTAAATCCAGAAAATATTCAGCCTGCCTGTCCCGCGCTGCACTGCGGGCGCACGGCCGTGGCGGCGGCGAACCAAGCGGCGAAGGCAGCGAAGGCGCCTCCGGCGCCCGCGATCATGGCGCTGAGGCCGGCGGGCGTGGCGCCGCAGCGGTCGAGTGCCGCCCGCACGGTGCGCCACCCGGGCCGGGCGGGATCGGCGCCGGCCAGCAGGAAGCGCCGGCCCTGCATGCTTCCATCGCCGAGCAGCGGATCGAGCTTTCGTGCCAGCAGCCGGCCGCCGAGGGTCGCGCCCTCGGCCACATAGAGGGCGCCCATTGCCCCGGCAGCGTCGGCGAAATCCGGCGCGGTGGCGCGAGGCAGACGGGCGATGGCGGCGGCGTTCAGCCCGAGCGCGCCGAGGTCGTCGCGCAGCAGGTCGGCTCGCCGGAGCGCCCGCAGGTCGAGGCCGAAGGCGGCATCGCCGAGCTGCGCGGCGATCGCCGCCTCGATCGGCTCGTGGAAGCCCAGCAGACGGCCGAGCAGGGCGCCGTAGGCTGCGTGATCGAGCCGCCCGGCCGCTAGGGCGGCGAAGGCGGGCAGATGGTGCAAGCGCTCATGCGCCTCGGCGGTGGCGGCGCGCAGCGCCGCATGCGGCATCGTGCTGTCGGTCATCGCAGGTTCCGGCGGTTGGAGGCCAGTGTGCAGCCGCGCGCGCGCCGAGCCTAGATACCGCTGCCGGGCGGATCTGCCGGCGCGGCCCTTGCCGAACGGCGGGCGATGTGGGCTGTTTTCGCTTTCGTGACTGCTGACAGCTGCGGAGCGACCCATGCACACCTATCCGGTGACGCGCACCACCCGGGCCAAGAGCCGGCCAGCCGACGACACGCTGCGCTTCGGCGACGTGTTCACCGACCACATGTTCATGATGGAATACCACGAGGGGCAGGGCTGGCATGATCCCCAGAGTCGTCCCGTATGCGCCACTGACGCTCGATCCGGCGTGCTGCGTGCTGCACTACGCCCAGGCGGTGTTCGACGGGCTGAAGGCGTTCCGCGGCGCCGACGGCCGCGTGCGGATCTTCCGCGGCGACCGGCACGCGGCCAGGCTCAACCGGTCCTGCGAGCTGCTCTGCATCCCGCCACTGGACGCACAGCTGGTGGAGGATTCGTTTCACGCCTTGGTTGGCGAGGACGCCGCCTGGGTGCCCGCGAAGCGCGGCACCGCGCTGTATATCCGCCCGACCGTGATCGCGACCGAAACCTTCCTGGGTGTCCACCCGTCAAGCAGTTACCTTTATTACGTGATCCTCAGTCCGGTCGGCGCCTACTACAAGGAGGGGCTGAACCCGGTGAAGATCCTGGCGACGGACCAGCAGGTCCGCGCGGTGCCAGGCGGGCTGGGCGCGGCCAAGACGGCGGCTAACTACGCGGCAAGCCTGTTCGCGGCGCGCGAGGCCGAGCGACAGGGCTACACTCAGGTGCTGTGGCTCGACGGGCGCCACCGGGAGTTCCTGGACGAGGTCGGCACGATGAACATCATGCTGCGCATCGGCGACACGGTGATCACGCCGCCGCTGACCACCGGCACCATCCTCGATGGCGTGACGCGCAACTCGGTGCTGCAACTGCTGGACGACTGGGGGGTGACGGCCGAGGAGCGGGCGGTGTCGATCCACGAGGTCGTCGATGCGCACAAGCAGGGCAAGCTGACCGAGATGTGGGGCACCGGCACCGCCGCCGTGATCTCCCCGGTCGGCGAACTGGGCTATGCCGGCAACCGCATGGTCATCAACGGCGGCGCCATCGGCGAGCTGACGCAGCGGCTGTACGATGCGATCACGTCGATCCATTACGGCACGAGCAACGATCCGCATGGCTGGATGAGCGAGGTACGCGCGCGCGTTCCAGCCGGCGCGTGACGTCTCGCGGCGCCTGACGGCACGCGGGATTCGAAGATGAGCCCGCCATGGTTTCCCGCCGCGCTGCCGCGCGACGTGTGGCTGAAGCGGGCGACCGTTCCGGCTGCGCTGTTGGAAGGCGTGGCGCTGCCGGCGGATGCCGAGGGGCTGTGTCGGTGCGACCTGCGGCTTGTGGACGGGCGCATCGCGGCCGTCGCGCCGCAGGGCGCTGAGGGCTTAGTGCCGCAGGGCGGGGGCATCGATCTCGATGGCGGGCAGGTCTGGCCATGCTTCGTCGATGGGCACGTGCACCTGGACAAGACGCAGATCTGGTCACGCCAGCCCAATCCGGACGGCACCCATGCCGGCGCGCGGACCGCGACCGGCGCCGACCGCGTCGCGCACTGGACCGAGCGAGACATCGCTGCACGCTTCGAGTTCGGGCTGCGCTCGGCGCTGGCGCACGGCACCGCGGCGATGCGCACGCACATCGACAGCTACTGGCCGCATGCCAGGGTCGGCTGGGGCGTGTTCCGCCGGATGCGTGCGGCATGGGCCGGCCGAATCGACCTGCAGGCATCCTGCATCGCGCCGCTGGACCGTTTCGCAGGCGACGACGGCGACGCGCTGGCCGATGAGGTGGCGCAGTCGGGCGGTGTGCTGGGAATGGTCACGACGGGGGAGGGCGGGCGGGCCGCTTCCCCAGACTTTCAAGCATTGCTCGATCGCTTCTTCGATCTGGCCGAGGCGCGTGGGCTGGCGATGGACCTGCACCTCGACGAAACCGGCGACGCGTCATGTCGCACGCTGGATGCGGTTGCGCGCACCGCGCTGCGCCGCGGCTTCGCCCGGCCGATCCAGGTTGGCCATGTCTGCTCTCTGGCGATGCAGAGCGAGGCGGATGCGGCGCGGACGATCGGGCTGTGCCGTGATGCCGGCCTGAGCGTGATCGTGCTACCGATGTGCAACATGTATCTGCAAGGCCGCGCGCGCGGACGCACGCCGCGCTGGCGCGGCATCACGCTGGTGCACGAGTTCCGCGCCTCCGGCGTGCCGGTGTCGTTCGCGTCCGACAACTGCCGCGATCCATTCTATGCCTATGGCGACTACGACATGCTGGAAGTCTATCGGGAGGCGGTGCGGATCGCGCAGCTCGATCACCCGTTCGGCGGCTGGACTGCCGCGGTGGCGGCGACGCCGGCGGCGGCGTGCGGGTTCGCCGGACGCGGCCGGATCGCGGTCGGGCAGCCGGCCGATCTGGTGCTGTTCCGCGCCCGCGCGATGACCGAGCTGCTGGCCCGCCCGCAGGCCGACCGCACGATCCTGCGCGGCGGCCGCGTGCTGGACGCGGCGCTGCCGGACTACCGGGAGCTGGATGCCGTCGTCGGCGCGCCCTGACGCGATTTTCTGAAGGGGCATGGCAAAGGAATTGCATGCAGCCTAGGCTGTTCGGGAGCTTTCCTCCGTGCTGACGCGCTGCAACCCCGAACCGCTGGGAACGAGAAACCATGTCCGTCGCGACGCTGCCGAACACCACCATCCTGGATGCCTATCAGGCGATGACGCCCGGCTCCGCCCGGCTGGCCGAGGCGGCGCGCAAGGTGCTGCCCAGCGGGCTGGCGCATGACAGCCGCAATTTCGACCCCTACCCGACCTACGTGTCGCACGCGCAGGGGCCGTTGAAGTGGGACGTCGATGGCAACCGCTATGTCGATTACTTCGGCGGCCACGGTGCGCTGATCCTGGGCCACAACCACCCTACCGTGATGGCGGCGGTGCATGCCGCGCTGGATCGCGGCACGCATTTCGGCGCCTGCCACGCGCTCGAGGTGCGCTGGGCCGAGTTGGTCTGTCAGATGGTTCCGTCGGCGGAGTGCGTGCGCTTCACATCCTCCGGCACCGAGGCGACGCTGATGGCGCTGCGGCTGGCGCGCGCCTACTCGGGCCGCACCAAGCTGCTGCGTTTCCGTGGGCATTTCCACGGCTGGAACGACCACATGACGAGCGGCTATGCCAGCCACTTCGACGGCAGCGCCACGACCGGCGTACTGGGCGGCATCGCCGACAACGTGCTGCTGTGCGATCCCAACGACACCGCGCAGCTGACGCGGATCTTCGACGAGCACCGTGACATCGCCGCCGCGATCCTGGAGCCGACAGGGGCGAATTTCGGCCGCATGCCGATCCTGCCGGCGTTCCTGCAGACGCTGCGCACGCTGACCAGGGACGCCGGCACCATCCTGATCTTCGACGAGGTGGTGACGGGCTTCCGCGTTTCCCCCGGCGGCGCGCAGGCAGCGCTGGGCATCACACCCGACATGACCACGATGGCGAAGATCGTCTCGGGCGGCCTGCCGGGCGGCGCGGTGGCGGGCCGGCGCGACATCCTGGACCTGCTCGACTTCAAGCGCACCAAGGCCGCCGGTATCGAGAAGATCAACCACCCAGGCACGTTCAACGCCAATCCGGTTTCCGCCGCCGCCGGTGTGGCGGCGCTGGAGATCCTCGCCAGTACCGATGCCTGCGCGCGCGCCAACGCCTATGGCGAAACGCTGCGCCGGCAGATGAACGAGGTGCTGGAGGAGGAAGACGTAAAATGGGCCGTGCACGGCTCCTACTCGGGCTTTCACGTGTTCACCAACCCCGAGAAGGCCGACATCACCCCGAGCACCTTCGACGCCGCCGCCTTCATCCCGGCGATGCTGGCGGGCAAGCGCGGCGACGGCATCGCCTCGCAGATCCGCATGGGCATGCTGGTCAACGGTGTCGACATCAACACCGGGCCGGGCGGGCTGGTGTCGGCCATGCACGGCGAGGACGAGATGGCCACCACCGTCGAGGCCTTCCGTACCACCATCCGTTCGCTGAAGCGAGAGGGTGCTATCACCTGAAACCACACCAACAATCGGGAGACTGACCATGGCTTCGACTGGGGCTTCGATCGGCCGCCGCTCGACGTTTCGCCTGTTGGCAGGGTCCGCCCTGGCCAGTCTTGCCGCACCCGCCATCGTCCAGGCCGCCACCAAATCGGTGACGATCGGCGTCGACTTGTCGCTCACCGGCGCCGACGCCGACACCGCCAACCTGATCAAGGATGGCTTCCTGATGGCGATCGACGAGGCGAACGCCAAGGGCGGGCCGGCCGGGGTGCACATCAACGTGCTGATGCTGGATGACGGCACCGCGACCGCCGGCCAATACGATCCCGCCCAAGGCGCCACCAACGCGCGCAAGATGGTGGCTGACTTCGACCTGCGTCGTGGCGCTGGGGCCGATGAGCAGCACGCCCGGCAAGGCGATGGCGGCGATCTTCAGCCAGGGTGATCTGGCGACGATCACCCCGACCTCCACCAACCCCGACATCACCGATCCGAAATTCGCCGGTCTCTACAGGCCGGCGGGCAAGGCGATCTACTTCCGCACCGTCACCACCGATGCCTACCAGGGGCCCAACCTCGCCAACTACTTCGCCGACGTGAAGAAGGTGAAGACGATGTATGGCCTGGACGACAGCGGCGCCTACGGCATCGGCATCGCGTCGGCGTTCGAGCGGCAGGCGCAGAAGAAGGGCATCAAGCTGCTTGGCCACGACCGGCTGGACCCCAAGGCGTCGGACTACACGACGACGCTGACCAAGATCAAAAGCCTCAATCCCGACCTGCTGTATTACGGCGGCGACGCGCAGGCCGGCGTGAAGGTGGTCAAGCAGGGCTACGACATCATCCCCAGCGTGCTGAAGGGCGGCGGCGACGGCATGTACGGCCCCTCGATCCTGACCGGCGCCGGCTTCCCGGCCTGCAACGGCTGGTACGTGACGGTCGCCTCCCCGCACATGATGGACGATGCCAAGCTGAAGCCTTTCGTGAAGAAGTTCGCCGCCGCCTACGGCCGCCCGCCATCCGACTACTCGATCACCGCCTACGACGCGGCGCTGATCGCGCTGAACGCCATCGAGCGGGTGGCCAAGAAGGACAAGACGGTGACCCGCTCGGCGGTGCGCGACGCCGTGCAGTCCACCAATCTCGAGACGCTGCAGGGCAAGATCTCCTTCGACGCGAACGGCGACCTGACCAATCACGTCGTCAGCATCTTCGAGGCGATGTATGACCCGAAATACCCCGCCGACGATATCGTGCATCAATACAAGTACATCGGCGCCGCGCCGCAGGACGCCAGCTGATCCTTCCTGCTGCGTTTCATGCCGAGGCCGGTCTTGACCGGCCCCGGCAGCGCGGCGTTCGATGCGCTCAGTGCCTGACGGAGCCAGCCAGATGAATGATGCACCGACCGAAATCCCGGCGGCGATGCGCAACACCAACCCCTATTTGGCGCTGGGGGTGCGGCCGTTCATCAACTGCGCCTCCGTCCGCACCGCGCATAGCGGCAGCCTGATGCTGCCCGAGGTGCGCGAGGCGGTGGCCCAGGCGTCGCGGCACTTTGTCGGGCTCGACGAACTGATGGAGGGCGCGAGCCGCCGGATCGCCGAACTGACCGGCGCCGAATGGGGCATCGTCACCTGCGGCAGCGCCGCCGCGCTGACGCTCGCCACCACCGCGTGCGTCGCCGGCAACGATCCGGTGAAGATGCTGCGCCTGCCGTTCACCGAGGGCTGGACCAACCGCGTCATCATGCTGAAGCACCACCGCTTCGCCTACGACCAGTCGATCCGCATGGTGGGCACGCATATCGTCGAGATCGAGACCATCGCCGACCTGGATGCCGCATTGGAGGAGCCGGTGGCAATGATCGCCGTGCTGGGCACCTACGAGGCGGTCGGCCCGGTCCGGCTGGAGGACCTGGTCGAGCGCGCCCGGCCGCGTGGTATCCCGGTGCTGGTCGATGCCGCGTCCGAGCACATCGAGAAGCCGAACCCGTACCTGGCGCGCGGCGCGGACATGGTGATCTACAGCGGCGGTAAGTTCCTGCGCGGCCCGCAGACCAGCGGGTTGCTGCTCGGGAAGAAGTCGTTGGTCCAGGCGGCCTGGCGCAACGCCTCGCCGCACCAGGCCTTCGCGCGCGGCATGAAGGTGTCGAAGGAGGACGTGATCGGCGTGCTCGCGGCACTGGAAGTGTGGTTCGAGCACCGCGACCCGGCCGCCGAGCTGGCGCGCTGGAACGCCGACCTGGCGGCGATCGCCGGACGCGCGGCTCTGCCCGGCGTCACCACCGACGTGATCGCGCCGCATGGCGTGGTGAAGGTGCCGCGGCTGCGCGTGACCTGGGACGCCGCAAGGTATGGCGTGGATGGCGAAGCCCTACGGCTGCGGCTGCTGGAAGGCGAGCCGCGCGTGATGCTGGACGACACGGCCATCACCGCCAACTCGCTGCAGATCGACCCGTTCGGCCTGCAGCCCGGCGAGGCCGATCAGGTCGGGCGCGCCATCGTCGCCGCCCTTGGGACCCCTGTCGCGATCGCGGCCGCCGTCGCGCCGCCGCCGGCCATCGACGTGTCCGGCGAGTGGGAGCTGGGCGTGTCCTTCCTGCAAGGCGAGCGCACCCACCGGATGCAGCTGCGCCAGCAGGACGGGACGATCACCGGCAGCCAGACCTCGGTGCAGTTCGCCGGTCCGGTGACCGGCCGGCTGGACGCGGACGGCGTGCATCTGGTGTTCCGCACGCGCTATGAGGGGACCGACATCCTGTATCGGCTCGACGGCGCGGTTGAAGGCGGACGAATGGCAGGCCAAGTCACGCTGGGCAGCGCCACCGACCACCACCAGGGCCCGATCAACGCGGCGCAGTTCGGCACGGGGCGCTTCCAGGGCGAGCGGAGGACGGCGGCATGATGGACGGGTTTTCGCCGCGCGAGGGCGGCAGCGGCCGCGCCGAGCGGCTGCGGATGCGGCAGGGGCTGTTCACCGGCCCGACCTCGGGCCTCGCACCGGGCAACGTGCAGGCCAACCTGGTGATCCTGCCGCAGGCCCTGGCGCACGACTTCCTGCGCTTCGCCCAGGCCAATCCGCGGCCCTGCCCGGTGCTGGGGGTGACCGAGGCCGGCGATCCGCGCCTGCCGACGCTGGGCGAGGACCTCGACCTGCGCACCGACCTGCCGCGCTACCGCGTGTGGCGCAATGGGGAGCTGGTCGAGGAGCCGACCGATATCAGCCATCTGTGGCGCGACGACCTGGTGGGGTTCGCCATCGGCTGCTCCTTCTCCTTCGAGGAGGCGCTGATCGAGGACGGTATCGAGGTGCGCCACATCGCCTGCGGCAGCAACGTGCCGATGTACCGCACCAGCATCGACTGCGTGCCGGCGGGCGTCTTTCACGGCAAGCTTGTGGTGTCGATGCGGCCCATGAAGCCGGCGGATGCGATCCGCGCGGTGCAGATCACCTCCCGCTTCCCGTCCGTGCATGGCGCGCCGGTGCATCTGGGGCTGCCCGAGCAGATCGGCATCGCCGACATCGGCAAGCCCGATTACGGCGACGCGGTGCCGATACGCGCGGGCGAGCTGCCGGTGTTCTGGGCCTGCGGCGTGACCCCGCAATCGGTGATCGCCTCGGCGCGGCCGGAATTCTGCATCACGCATGCCCCGGGCAGCATGCTGATCACCGACCTGCGCAACACCAGCCTGTCGGCGCTGTAGCGGTCAACACTCGCCCATGGGAGTGGACGGCCGCGCGCTGATCGACCGGATCGAGGCGGCGATCCACCAGGACGTGGGCCGCAATATCGGACCGATGTTCGCCGCCGCCGGGGGCGGGCTGCGCGGGGCGGTCGGCGCGCTGGCGGCGGCCCAGGGTCCGGTCGGCATCATCACCGGCTTCTACGTTCCCCGCGGCACGCCGCCGGCGGCGGAGACCGACGGGCCGGCCGGTGCGGCGCTGCTGGCGCGCGGGCTGCGCGCGGCCGGCATTGAAGCCCGGGTCTGCACCGACGCACCCTGCGCCGCTGCCTGCCGCGCCGCGCTGGATGCCGCCGGGCTGGCGGACCTGCCGCTCGACATCGTCCCTCTGCACGACACGCCGGACCGCGTGATCGCCGACTGGCGCGCGGCGGGGGTGGCCGTGGCGCTCGCAATCGAGCGGTGCGGCCGCACCGCCGACGGCACCGCGCGCAACATGCGCGGGCAGGACGTGGGCGGCTGGACAACCTTGCTGGACGGCCTGTTCCTCGCCGGTCCGTGGCGCACCGTCGCGGTGGGCGACGGCGGCAACGAGATCGGCATGGGCGCCCTCCCGCCCGGTCTGATTGCAGCCCATGTCGCGCATGGCGAGGCCATTGCCTGCGTCACCCCGGCCGAGCACCTGATCCTGTCGGGCGTGTCGCACTGGGCAGCCTATGCGCTGCTGGGCGGCCTGGCGGCACACCGGCCGGACTGGCACGAGGCGCTGGTGGCGTGCCTCGATCCCGACCTCGACCGCGCAATCCTGGAGGCGATGCTACGCCACGGCCCGGCGGTCGATGGCGTGACCGGGCGGCAGGAGGCGACGATCGACAGCCTGGCGCCGGCGGCGCATCAGCGCGTGATGGCGGCGATCCGCGCCCTGGTCGCCCCGGCCGTCGCCGTCGCCTGACGCTCAGCCGGCTGCGACGATCTCGGCCAGGGCGCGGCCGACATCCTCGGTGCCGGCCTGGCCGCCCATGTCGCGGGTCTTGGGGCCGCTGTCGCGCAGCAGCGTCTCGATGGCGGCGACGATCGCATCGGCGGCGGGCTTCTCTCCAAGCTGCTCCAGCATCATCGCCGCGGACCAGATCTGGCCGATCGGGTTGCAGATGTGCCGGCCGGCGATGTCGGGGGCCGAGCCGTGCACCGGCTCGAACATCGAGGGGTAGGCGCGCTCGGGGTTGATGTTGGCCGAGGGGGCGATGCCGATGGAGCCGGCGACGGCGGGGCCGAGGTCGCTCAGAATGTCGCCGAACAGGTTGGACCCGACCACGACATCGAACCAGTCCGGGTGCTGCACGAAATGCGCGCACAGGATGTCGATGTGGAACTGGTCGGTGCGGATGCCGGGATAGGCTCTTCCCATCTCGGCGAAACGTTCGTCCCAGTAGGGCATGGTGAAAGTGATGCCGTTCGACTTCGTGGCCGAGGTCAGGTGCTTTTTCGGCCGCGTTGCCGCCAATTCGAAGGCGAATTTAAGGATGCGGTCGACGCCCTTGCGGCTGAAGATGCTCTGCTGGCTGACGAACTCGCGGTCGGTGTCGGTGAACATCCGGCCGCCCACGCTGCTGTATTCGCCTTCGGTGTTCTCCCGCACCACGAAGAAGTCGATATCGGCCTCGGTGCGGCCCGCCAGCGGGGTGCGCACGCCGGGCATCAGCTTGCATGGCCGCAGGTTCACATACTGGTCGAAACCGCGGCGGATCGGGATCAGCAGGCCCCAGAGCGAGACGTGGTCGGGCACATCGGGCCAGCCGACCGCACCGAGCAGGATCGAGTCGGCCTGCGCCAGCTGCTCCATCCCGTCCGCCGGCATCATCGCCCCGGTCTTCTTGTAGGTCTCGCAGGACCAGTCGTAATGCGCGAGGTCGAGCGAGAAGCCGAACCTGCGGGACGCCGCGTCCAGCACGCGCAGTGCCTCGGGCACCGTTTCCTTGCCGATCCCGTCGCCCGGGATGACGGCGATCCTGTGGGTTCCTGCCATGGGCCTGCTCTCCTGCGGAGCGCGGAGCCTGCCGCCGCCGGCCGGTGGACGCAAGCGGTGCGGGCGGCTAGGACGAAGCCTGAGAAGAGGAGCCTGCCATGGCGAAATCGGCCGTCAGCCTGCACCGCACCGACTGGGACCGCGACGCGGCGCTGACCACGGCGCGCATCCTGCTGGAGATCAAGGCGGTCAATTTCCGCCCCGAGGAGCCATACACCTTCACCTCGGGCTGGAAGTCGCCGGTCTATATCGACTGCCGGCGGATCATCTATTTCCCACGCGCGCGCGCCAAGATCTGCGAGCTGGCGGTGGAGAAGATCAACCGCCACATCGGCTTCGAGAGCATCGAGGCGGTCGCCGGCGGCGAGACCGCGGGCATCCCCTTCGCCGCCTGGATCGCCGACCGGATGGCGGCGCCGATGGCCTATGTGCGCAAGAAGCCCAAGGGCTTCGGCCGCAACGCGCTGATCGAGGGCGACGTGCCGGAGGGCAAGCGCACCCTGCTGGTCGAGGACCTGACCACGGACGGGCAGTCGAAGATCCGCTTCGCCCAGGCGCTCCGCGAGGCCGGCGCGATCTGCAACCACACCTTCGTGGTGTTCTTCTACGGCGTGTTCCCCGGCGCGTTCGAGACGCTGGCGCGCGATGGACATCGCGCTGCACCATCTGTGCACCTGGTGGGACGTGCTGGAGGCCTGCCGCGACCGGCCGTATTTCGCCGAAGCGCGCTGGCCGAGGTGCGCCGGTTCCTGGAGGACCCGGTCGCCTGGTCGGCCGCGCATGGCGGCGTCGCCTCGGCCGAGGAGGCGGCGGCCCGCCGGCTGACGGCGTCCGAAGTCTGACGCGTCCCGGGATGTCGCTCCCGCCGCACGCGGCACCCGGGCATCCGGATCGCCCCAAGCATTACAACGCGGTCGCGGCGAGCAGCATCGAGCGCGTGGCGGCACTCAGCGACGGCGTGTTCGCTGTGGCGCTGACGCTGCTGGTGCTGGATCTGCACGCGCCGGCGCTCGAATTGGTGCACAGCGAAGCCGACCTCTGGAACGGGCTGGTGGCGCTGGCGCCGCGGCTGGCGGTGTACGTCATGAGCTTCATGACGCTGGGCATCTTCTGGGTGGGCCAACAGACCCAGCACAATAACATCGAACACAGCGACCGCAACCTTGCCTGGCTGCATCTGGCGTTCCTGTTCGCGGTGACGCTGATGCCGTTCTCCACCACGCTGACGGCGGAGTTCATCCGCTTCCGCCTCGCGGTGATCGTCTACTGGCTGAACATCCTGCTTTTGGGCGGGCTGCTGTGGTGCGCCTGGCGCTACGCGCGCGCCGCCGGGCTGGTGTCGGGCGATGCCGATACCGAGATCGCCCGCAATATCGAGCGGCGCATCACCATCGCGCAGGCGCTGTATGCGGTCGGCGCGCTGCTGTGCCTGTTCGACACGTATGCGAGCCTTGGTTTCATCGCGCTGGTGCAGGTGAACTACGTGGTCGCACCACGCATCGGCGTGCTGGCACGGATCTGACGCAGCAGGAGCCGGGGTGAACGTCCCGGCCTCCGGCTCCGCCGGCCGGCCGTGCAGGGACGGGCCATAACGACGGCCGCCCTCTGGTGGCGCGTGCCGATGCCCGAGCCTGCCGCGCCCGCTACAGCACCCGGCCCGCGACCGCGTCCAGCTTGGCCAGCAGTGCCGGGTCGCGGTGGTCCGGTCCGGTGATGATCGCGTTGTCCAGCGCGCGGTCGCAGCCTGCCGGACATACGCCGCGCGCCGCGCCGAGCGCCGGCACCACCAGCTTGACCAGCTCGCGCGCCGCATCGGCGTTGCCGCTCAGCACCTTCACCACCTGTTCGACCGTCACGTGGTCGTGGTCGGGGTGCCAGCAATCGTAGTCCGTCACCATCGCGACGGTCGCGTAGCAGAGCTCCGCCTCGCGCGCGAGCTTGGCCTCCGGCATGTTGGTCATGCCGATCACGCTGCAGCCCCAGCTCCGGTACAGCTCGCTTTCGGCCTTGGTGGAGAATTGCGGGCCTTCCATCACCAGGTAGGTGCCGCCGCGCGTCACCGGCAGGCCGAGCGTCGCGCGCCGCCGCATGCAGCGCGTCGCCCAGACGGCGCGCAGACCGGATGGGCCATCGAGACATGCGCCACGCACGCCCTCGCCGAAAAAGCTCTTCTCGCGCGCGAAGCTGCGGTCGATGAACTGGTCGACGATGACGAAATGCCCGGGCGGCAGCTCCGCCTGCAGGCTGCCGACCGCCGACAGCGAGAGGACGTCGGTGACGCCGCTGCGCTTCAGCGCGTCGATATTGGCGCGGTAGTTCAGGTGGGTCGGCGACAGCTGGTGGCCGCGGCCGTGGCGCGGCAGGAACACGCAGCGCACGCCGCCGAGCCGTCCGAACAGCAGCGCGTCGGACGGCTCGCCCCAGGGCGTGTCGACCTGGCGCCAGGCCTGCTCCTCCAGCCCGTCGATATCATACAGGCCGGAGCCGCCGATGATGCCGATGACCGGCTCGGTCATCCCGGCGGCTTCCATCCGCCGTCAGTGCCGCCGGCTCAGTGCACGTCCGCCCAGACCTTGCGCTTCACCGCATAGGTCAGGCCGGTCATCAGAGCGAGGAACAGCACCACGCGCACGCCGATCTGCTTGCGCTGCACCATCTCGGGGTTGGCCGCCCAGGCGAGGAAGGTCACCACGTCGTGGGCCTCGTCCGCGATCTTGTTCGGCGCGCCGTCGGCGAAGGTGACCTGCCCGTCATGCAGCGGCTGCGGCATGGCGATCTGATGGCCGGGGAAATATTCGTTGTAGTACAGGCCGGACTGCAACTTGAAGCCCGGCCGGCGGGTCCTTGAAGCCGGTCAGGATCGCCGTAGATGTAGTTCGGCCGTGGCCTTCGCGGGCATTGACGATCACCGACAGGTCGGGCGGCAGCGCGCCGTTCAGCGCCGCGCGCGCCGCCTGCGTCGTTGGCGAAGGGCGAGCGGAACTGGCTGGCCGGCGTGGCCGGCCCGGCCATCGGCTGGCCCTGGTCGTCGACGCCGAGCGGCACCGTCACGCTGGCGGCGACCGCCTTGATCTGCTCCGGCGATCAGCCCGATGCCGGCCAGGTCGCGGTAGTGCAGCAGCGTCATCGAGTGGCAGTTGGAGCAGACGTTCGGATAGACCTGGAAGCCGCGCTGAGCGGCCGCCAGGTCGAAGGCGCCGAACGGGCCGTCGAAGCTCCAGTTCTGCTTCGGCAGGTCCGCGAGGTCCTCGTGCCCGCGCGCCGCGCGAGAGCGATCGGGGCGCCGAGCGCACAGGCCAGGGCAGCAGGCAGCGATCAGCCGCTTGAGGGCGCGCATCACGCCTTCTCCATCGGCTTGGCCGCGGCACCGGCAGGCAGCGGGCCTCCGCCGCCCCCGGTCACCGGCCGGCTGATGCTCTCCGGCAGCGGCAGCGGCCGCTCCAGCTTGCCCAGCATCGGCAGGAGGACCAGGAAGTGCAGGAAGTAGTAGGCGGTGGCGACGCGGCCCAGCACCACCCAGATGCCCGTCGGCTGGATGCGCGCCGACCACGCCGAGCGTGACCGCCGACAGCACCCACAGCCAGATCAGCTGCCGGTAGATCGGGCGGAACCGCGCGCTGCGCACCTGGCAGGTATCCAGCCAGGGCAGCACGAACAGCACCATGATGCGAGCCGAACATCATGCATCACGCCGCCCAGCTTGTTCGGCACCGAGCGCAGGATCGCGTAGAACGGCAGGAAGTACCATTCCGGCACGATGTCGGCCGGCGTCTGCAGCGGGTTGGCCGGGATGAAGTTGTTCGGATCGCCCAGGAAGTTCGGCGCGAAGAACACCAGGATCGCGAACACCAGCAGGATAGACGCACACGCCGACGCTGTCCTTCATCGTGTAGTACGGATGGAACGGCAGGGTGTCCTGCGGGGTCTTCACGTCGATGCCCAGCGGATTGTTCGACCCGGTGATGTGCAGCGCGACGACATGCAGGAACATCACGCCGACGATCACGAAGGGCAGCAGGTAGTGCAGGCTGAAGAAGCGGTTGAGCGTCGGGATTGTCCACGCTGAAGCCGCCCCACAGCCAGGTCACGATCGGGTCGCCGACGATGGGAAAGGCCGAGAACAGGTTGGTGATGACGGTGGCACCCCAGTAGGACATCTGGCCCCATGGCAGCACGTAGCCCATGAACGCCGTCGCCATCATCAGGATCAGCAGCACGACGCCGATCATCCACAGCAGCTCGCGCGGATACTTGTAGGACCCGTAGTACAGGCCGCGGAAGATGTGGATGTAGACGACGATGAAGAACATCGACGCGCCGTTCTGGTGGATGTAGCGGATCAGCCAGCCATAGTTCACGTCGCGCATGATGCGCTGCACGCTGTCGAAGGCCGCCGCGGTGCTGGGCTGGTAGTTCATCGCCAGGAAGATGCCGGTGACGATCATGATCATCAGGTTGACCATCGCCAGCGCGCCGAAATTCCAGAAGTAGTTGAAATTTTTCGGCGTCGGGAAGGACCCGTATTCCTTCTGCATCATGGTGAAAACGGGCAGCCGGGTGTCGATCCAGTTGACCACCGGGTTGGCGAACTCGCTCTTGTGCAGACCGGCCATTATCGGGACCCTCGTGATATGCGCAGGGATGAAGGCGTCAGCCGATCTTCATCCTGGTGTCGGACATGAAGGCGTAGGCAGGAAGGTTGAGGTTCAGCGGTGCCGGGCCGTGGCGCACGCGGCCCGACGTGTCGTACTGGCTGCCGTGGCAGGGGCAGAACCAGCCGCCCCACTCGCCGCGCGGGTCGGTCGGCTTGTTGCCGAGCGGGATGCACCCGAGATGCGTGCAGATGCCGATCAGCACGATCCACTGGCTCTTGCCCGGCTTGACCCGCTCGCTGTCCGGCTGCGGCTCGATCAGCTGGCCCAGCGGCACGTCCTCGGCTTCCTTGATCTCGGCCGGGGTGCGGTGGCGCACGAAGATCGGCTTGCCGCGCCACACCACGGTGATGCCCATGCCCTCGGTGATCGGCGTCAGGTCGACTTCGACCGAGGACAGCGCCAGCACGTCGGCGGACGGGTTCATGCTGTCGACCAGCGGCCAGGCGATGGCGCCGGCGCCGATCGCCGCCCCGGCCAGGGTGACCAGCTTGAGGAAATCGCGCTTGCCGACCTCGGCATGGGCGCCGCCGGGCATTGCGAGAGAGGTCACGAGCTGCTCGGCCATGGCGATCCCTGATATCTACCCCGGCCCTGCGAGATTGCCCCGGACTGGGGCCTCAAGACAGGGCCTCAACATGATTAACGGCCGGACAGTGTCGCCCGGCCGCTGTGGCGGCGCATACTAGGGTCGAGCCTTCGCCCCTGCAACATGCCGTCACGGCTACCAGACTGACGTGGAAATTAGGATAGCCCGCGATGCCGCAAGACCCCGCACCAGCCGAAATTCCGCAGCATTCCGCCCTGCGCGGCGACGCCCGCGCCTGGTTCGAGGAATTGCGCGACCGCATCTGCGCCGCGTTCGAGGCGATCGAGGACAGCGACTCCCATCCGCTCGGCGACCGTCCGGCCGGTCGTTTCCAACGCACCGTCTGGGCGCGCCCGACCGAGGACGGCAGCGACGGCGGCGGGGGCGCCATGAGCGTGATGCGCGGCCGGGTATTCGAGAAGGTGGGCGTCAACGTCTCGACCGTGTGGGGCGAATTCAGCCCCGATTTCCGCGCCCAGATCCCTGGCGCTGCCGAGGATCCGCGGTTCTGGGCCAGCGGCATCAGCCTGGTCGCGCACATGCAAAGCCCGCACGTGCCGGCGGTGCATTTCAACACGCGAATGCTGATCACCACGCGCGGCTGGTTCGGCGGCGGCGGCGACCTGACGCCGATGCGGCTCGAGACGCCACAGGCGCAGCAGGATGCGGCGACCTTCCACGCCGCCATGCGGGCTGCCTGCGACCGGCACGCGCCGGACTACTACGCCACGTTCAAGGCGTGGTGCGACCGCTACTTCTACCTCCCCCACCGTGGCGAGCCGCGCGGCGCCGGCGGCATCTTCTTCGACCACCACGACAGCGGCGATGCCGCCGCCGACTTCGCCTTCACCCGCGACGTGGGCGCCGCCTTCCTGGACGTCTATCCGCGCATCGTCCGCCGCCGCATGGCGGAACCCTGGACCGACGCCGACCGCGAGCATCAGCTGGTGCGGCGCGGCCGCTACGTGGAGTTCAACCTGATCCACGACCGCGGCACGCTGTTCGGCCTCAGGACCGGCGGCAATGTCGAGGCGATCCTGATGAGCCTGCCGCCAGAGGCGCGCTGGCCATAACGCCCCCGGCCCCCGACAGCCGCGCGGGACCAGGGTTCCCCGCCACCGCATGCTTCCCCCATCAAGGAAACACCGTCATGGATCGCGCCGCGCCGCCCTTCGGCATCACCGTCTGCGGAATCGAGGAACTGGAAGGGCATGGCGCCGCCGGACCGAGCCACGTGCTGTCGATCCTCGACCCCGACCACCCAGTGCCCGAGGCGTTCGGTGCCTTCGGTGAGCACGAGAAGGTCGAACTGCGGTTTCACGACATCATCGAGGAAACCCCGGGCGAGATCCTGCCGCAGCCGGGTCATGTCGAGAGCATCCTCGGCCTCGGTCGGGACCTGCTCGCCGAGCCCGCCGGCACCCGGCATCTGTTGGTGCACTGCCATGCCGGCATCTCGCGCTCGACCGCGGGGATGGCGCTGATCCTCGCCCAGGCACTGCCCGACCTGCCGGCCGAGGCGATCGTGCGGCTGGTGCACGGTATCCGCGAAAAGGCCTGGCCCAACCTGCGGATCATGGAATTGGGCGACAGCATGCTGGGCCGCGGCGGCGCACTTGTCGCCGCGACGCATGCGCTGCACCGGCTGCAGATGGAGCGTCGGCCGCAGCTTGTCGCCTTCATGGAGGACGCCGGCCGCGGCCGCGAGGTCGCCGCCGCCCGCCGGCACGAACCGCTGACGCCAGCGCCGGCCTGACCCGCCTGGCCGCCGTGACAAGGCGGCGGAATTGCGCCTTGATGACGGTCCAGACGGAACAGCTGAGGTGGCAATGGCACAAGTCGCGGCCGACACGGCCAAGCGCGGCACCGATCGGGTCGGCGCCTTCGATGCGATCATCATCGGCGCCGGCTTCTCCGGCCTCTATCAACTGCACGCCCTGCGCGACCGAATCGGCCTGTCGGTGGTGCTGCTGGAGGCCGGCGGCGGCGTCGGCGGCACCTGGTACTGGAACCGCTACCCCGGTGCGCGCTGCGATTCGGAGAGCCATTCTTATTGCTACGGCTTCTCCGAGGACCTGCTGCGCGACTGGCGCTGGTCGGAACGCTATCCCGGCCAGCCGGAGATCATGCGCTACCTCAACCATGTCGCCGACCGATTCGACCTGCGCCGGGACATCCGCCTCGATACCCGCGTCGTGGCGGCGGCGTATGACGACGCGGCGAACCGCTGGACCGTGCGCACCGAGACGGGCGAGAGCCTGACCGCGCAGTTCCTGATCACCGCGGTCGGCTGCCTGTCCTCGGCCAATGTGCCGAAGATCGCCGGGCTCGGTGACTTCGCCGGCGACTGGTATCACACCGGGCAGTGGCCCCACGACGGCGTAGATTTCGCCGGCCGCCGCGTCGGCATGATCGGCACCGGGTCGACCGGCATCCAGGCCGCGCCCGTGATCGCCGCGTCGGCCGCCCACCTGACCGTGTTCCAGCGCACCGCCAACTACAGCGTGCCCGCGCGCAACGCGCCGCTGACCGAGGATTTCCAGCAGTATGTCCGCGACAACGCGGCCGAGATCCGCCGCGTCATGCGCTCCACCCCGAACGGGCACCCCTTCGTCATCTCCGAGCGCCGCGCCCTCGACACCCCGCCCGAGGAACGCCGAAAGCTGTATGAGGCGGCGTGGGAGAAGGGCGGCCTGCAGTTCCGCGCCACCTTCCAGGACCTGCTGGTCAGCAAGCCTGCGAACGACACGGCGGCGGAGTTCCTGCGCGAGAAGATCCGACAGATCGTGAAGGATCCGCGCATGGCGGCGATCCTGTCCGACATCGACCACCCCTACGCCGCCAAGCGCCCGCCGATCGACACCGATTATTTTGAGACCTTCAACCGCCCGAACGTCTCGCTGGTCGATCTGCGCGCGGAGCCGATCGAGCGCATCACGCCGGCCGGCATCCTGACCACGCAGGGCGAATACCCGCTTGACGTCATCGTCTTCGCCACCGGCTTCGATGCGATGACCGGCCCGATGCTGCGCATCGACTTCCGCGGCCGGGGCGGCCGCGCCCTGGCGGATGAATGGCACGCCGGCCCTCGCAGCTATCTCGGCCTGCAGATCGCCGGCTTCCCCAACCTGTTCACCGTCACCGGGCCGGGCAGCCCGTCGGTGCTGTGCAACATGCCGGTGGCGATCGAGCAGCATGTCGACTGGATCACCGACTGCATCGCCGCGATGCGCGCCCGCGGCCTGCAGCGGATCGAGACGACCGAGGCGGCGGCGGACCGCTGGGTCGAGCAGGTCAATGCCGCCGCCGATGCGACGCTGCTGCCGCAGGCGAAGCATTCCTGGTATCTGGGCGCCAACGTCCCCGGCAAGCCGCGCGTGTTCATGCCCTATGCCGGCGGCATGGCGCATTACCGCGACATCTGCGACGCCGTCGCCGCCAATGGCTACGAGGGCTTCGTCCTGAGCGCCTGACGCGCGGTCAGCGCGCGGCCCGCGCCACCGCCGCCGCGGCCTCCTCCGCCGGCATTGCCAGCGCCTGCTCGGCCACCTCGCGCGGGAACCCGGCGCGGGCCAGCATCGCCAGTTCGCGGCGATGGGCCTCGGCATCCGGCGGCCCGGCGGCGGCGGCGCGGAACGGCCCGATGCGGCGGCGCCGCGCCTGCACCAGGGCGGCGCCAAGCTCGTCGGCCGCGCCCTCGGCCAGCGCCGCACGCGCCGTTTCGGCGTCCACTCCCCGTGCCGCCAGATGGGCGGCCACCGCGCGATGCGACCGGCCGCCCCGCGCCAGCCGGCGCACCCGGGCGGCGGCGAAGCCAGCATCGTCCACCGCGCCCGCCGCGACGAGCCGCGCCACCACCTGCCGTGCCGCGCGCCGCGCCTCGGCGGCGGCGGCCTCGGTCTCGGCGCGCTCGGCTCCCGCCTCGGCCGCGGCCCAGCGGGCAATGCGGCGGTCCAGCACGCGCGTCAGGCCCGAAGCGGTCGCCGCGTAGCGCGCCAAGTGGCGCAGCGCCGCCTCGTGCAGGGTGCGCTCATCGGGCGGCGGCATCGGCTACAACGCGATCCCGAACAGCGCGACGACGCAGCAGAACCCCAGCACCCAGAGCGCCGAGCGCAGCGTCGCCGCCCCCTTCACATAGGCCACGGTGTAGATCACCCGCAGCAGCACGAAGCTCGCCGCCAGTGCGTCGATCAGCATCGGCTCGGCGCCGGCCAGCGTGGCTGCGAACACCGAAGCCGCGAATGGCGCGAAGGCCTCGAAATGGTTCTGGTGCGCGGCGATGGCGCGCGCCCGCCAGTCGTCCTGCCGCGCCGCCCAGTCGCGCGGGGCGGCATTGTCGTAGGCCGAGGCGCCGCCCTTGGCGAACCCCACGGTCACATAGGGCGCCAGCGCAGCGAGCAGGATCATGGCGAAGGCGAAGCTCATGCTGATTCCAAACATGGTTTCTGGAAATCAGGAGATCGCCTGATACGCCGGCGCAGGTCTGCCGGACAATTCCTTGCGAAGTCTAATCGGACCTCGGGTCACAATTCCAGAGCAGCGCTGCGCCGAACGCGCTTCCCGGTGTGCCTCGCTACAGGTCTATCCCGTCACGGCGCGGCAGTCGCCCAGCGCCGCCGCGATATGGTCGGCGAGTTCCGCGAGCAGGCGCGACATGGAGGCGACCGCCGCGTCGGTCGCCGCACCGCCCGCCGTGGACAGCGTCTGTGAATGTGTCCCGATCGGACGGCCATGCACATCGAACAGGGTCCAGTCCGCGCGCAGCGTCACCTGCCCGGCTCCGTCCGGCACGAAGCGGAGGATCGTCACGCCGACGCCAACCGCACCTGTCGCCGGAACGGGGTCGCCCGGCGCGAGCACGCTGCCGGCGGGCAGCCGCGCACGGAGATCCTCGGCCAGTACGCGCCCGATCATCTGGTCGAGCGGTGCGGCCCAGCGTGCGGTGGCCGAGATGCCGATCTCGTCGGGCCCGTTTGCCATCACCAGCGCCTGACGGTCGAGCACGCCCGGCAGGAGCACATGGCGCACCATCACCGGGGCGCCCGCGCAGCCGCGTGCCGCTGCGCTGCCGGCGCGCGCGGGCGCGACCGACGACAGCGTGTAGAAATGCGTCGCAGGGCCGGCGCAGCCGGTGAGCAGGACCACGAGCATCAGGGCGGCGATTGGTTTCATCGGCTCGCCTGGCGGCCGGTCAGGAGCGCGGTCGGATTGCGATCGAGCAGGTTCGCGAGTTCCCGCAGCGATCGCGCGGTACGGGTGATCTCGTAGAGCGTTTGCGGCAGGGCCGCGCTGTCGGGCGTGTTCGCATCGTTGCCCTCGGCCGAAAGCAGATCCTGCGCCGAGGCCAGCGAACGCTGCGCTTCGTTGACGGTGCGGCGGAGGGCTGCGAGTGCGGGCGGCACCTCGCTGCGCATCGCGCGGCTGATGCGTTGGATGTTGGCCGTCGACCGGTCAACCTGATGCAGCGTATCGGTCAGCGCCGGCGAGCTGGCGAGCGTGGCGAGATGCGCCGATATGACCTTCAGGTTGTCGGCGATCTGCGTCAGCGGCAACGCCTCTATCTTGGCAGCCACGGCATTGGCCTGGGCGATGATGCCCGAAACGCCGCCGCCCGCCGTGCTGGGGATTTCGGGCACCAGGCCCCCTCCCAGCGTGCCAGGGGTGCCGGCCAGGATGCGTAACGCGACCTGCTCGCCGCCGATGACCGGTGGCGAGTTGGACAGCTCGGCGTGCAAGCCCTGGGCGATCAGATGGCGCATCATGTCGTCCATCTGCGCGCGGGGATTTTGCCATTTCCCGCCGCCTGCCAGCGTGAGGTTGCGCGGTTCGATGACGATGGTCGCGGCGACATCCAGTTTCCCGTCGGCGGGATCGTATTGCAGGTCGCTCGCGCTGACCGAGCCGACACGCTTGCCCATCAGGGTCACCGGCGCATCGACACCGGGAACGCCGCTCGCGGCCTGGAACACGGCGCGATAGGCCACACCCTCGGCATCCGGTGCGTTGCGGGCGGCGGCTTCGCTGCCATAGAGCCTGAAATCATGGCCCGGGCCCGCCACGGCGCCGGCCGCAGCGTCGCTCGGCGTCTCGAACGCGATCGCACCCTGGAACAATGCCGGCAACGACTGGAATTGCAGGCTGGGTCCATTGCCGCCGGTGGACAGGTGGATCGGCCCCGCGCGCCAGAAGCGGCTGCCGTCATGCACCAGCCTGTCGAACGGGGCCTTGACGAACACGCGGATCGAAAATCCGTGGGCATCCGTCATGCTGGTGCGCACCACTTTGCCGACCTGCTCGCCGAGGTAATAGACCGGCGTGGAGGCCTGGATGGAACCGAGCTTGTCCGCGCTCAGGGTCAATGCGGTTCCTTGGGCGCCGTATTCCAGGACGGGGTTCTGGGCAAGCGCCTCGTAGCTGTCCTGCGCCTTGCCTGGTGCGGGCTTGATGCCGACCGACACCCCGCTGATGAGCGCCTTGATGTCGGTCAGATGCGACAGGCTCATGGATCGGCCGATGATCCAGAACTGCGTGCCTTTGCCGAGATGGCCGCGCATGTCCGCGTCGAGTTGCAGCGTGGCGCGCATTGCCTTGAGGTCATCGGACAGCTTGACCGAGGCAACCTGGCCGACCGCATAGCCCTGGAACGTCACCTTGGTATCGCCCGGCCGCAGGTCGGCGATCACTGGAAATGTGACACTGACCTGCGGCCCGGCCTGACTCGCCGCCCGGATCGCCAGCCATCCGACGATGCCCACCGCGGCGATCGGCACGGACCAGATCCATCCCGGCCACCAGCCGTGCCGCTGCTCCGCTCGTTTCGGTGCAGGCTCGCTCATTCCGGCGCCACCGCGTCCCACATCAGGCGGGAGTCGAAGCAGCGGGAGGCCAGCATGGTCAGCACGACAACCGCGAGCAGAGCAGGCAGTCCGCGTCCGACGCGGACCGTCGCCAGCTGGCCGAACTGCAGCAAGGGCATGTAGACGGCGACGGTGAACACATCCATCGCGGACCAACGGCCGAGCTCGTCAATGGCGCGGTAGAAGCGCGATTTGAACACCAGATGCCGCGTCGATCGGCGGCGGGCGGATATGACGAACCAGAGCATGCCGACCAGTTTGATGAAGGGAATGGCGATGCTGGTGGTGAAGATGCAGCAGGCGAGGAAGAACAGGTGGGCGCCGACCAGCCGTTCCACGGCCGAAATAAGCGTGTGTGGGGAGCGCCCGGCGAACCAATCGAGGACGCTCAACGGATAGACGTTGGCGACCACGTAGAACACCAGTCCCGCCGCCGTGAGCGCCAGGGCGATGGTCGCGGCGTCCGGCCGCCGCCGCCACAGGCGTTGGCCGCAACGCGGGCAGTGCCGGCCAACAGCTTCCGCCGACACGACCAGCCCGCACGATGCGCACCCGAAGTGATTCCCCCCGCGCGCGGCCGGCGGCGAGGCGATGCTACGCCACACCCTGCGGCGTTCCAGCGTCGCCCGCGTCAACATCGCCGACAGGGCGGCGCCTATGAAACACCAGCCGCCCGTGCCGATGCGCACATGGGCGAAGGGGGCCAGCCGGCTGTAGCCGATCGCGCAGCCGATCAGGAACACGTCGGGCATTGCCCACGGATCGAGCGCCTCGGCATAGCGGAACGCGGGACCGATCCACTTCGCGCGAACCCGGGCAAGCAACGCGCCGAGGGCGGCAACCAGCAGCCCGAAGCGCAGAAACGGCAGCAACATCGCCTGCAGGGCGACCACGAGGGCGGTCAAAGCCCAGCCCTGCTGCCACATCGTCGCAATGCCGGACCCGAGATAAGCGCTGCCTGAAAACCCGTCGCGCGACACGCTCATCAGCAGCATCGTGTTGGCGGGCACCAGCAGCACCAGCGTGGTGAGCGCGAATGCGAACGCCGCACCGCGCGGGCGTCCGGTTGCACGCTCCAGCGTGCACTTGCAGCGCCAGCATCGCAGACGGCCGCCTGAAATCCGCGGCAATTCCTGGATGGCGGCGCAGTCCGGGCACGCGACAATTTCTGCTATCGGCGGATCGGCGGGACCGGCCATGCCCGATAGTGGGTTGCCCGTCATGGCTGCGTGGCCCGTCATGGGTTCGCCCGTCAAGGGTTGGAGGGTGCGGATGAAGTTTCTGCACAAACGCGCGCGCACAGGCTTTGTTCGGGGCGGCGCGGCGAACCAACGCTCACGTTCGGTTGTTGGAGGTGCGTGAAACTGGCCGTGGACGCACCCGATGCACGATTCCGATACGGCGCCGCGGCGGGGGTGGATGCTGCGGTCACGTCGGGCGAGGGTGGGTCCGGGCGTCATCTGGCTCGTGCTGGCGGCGCTGGGTACGCTGGTGGTGTGGGCGCTGCCGGACATTGCGCTCATCGTCCTGCTCGCCATCCTGGTGGCGATCATGCTGCGCGGGGCAGCCGACTGGCTGTCCGCGCACACTCACATGCCGCCACGCCTCGCGCTCACCCTCGTTACACTTGCAATTGTCGTCGCTGGGGGCTTCCTCGCTTTCTGGCTGGGTCCGCATCTGGTTGGCCAGGTCGAAAACCTCGCGTCGCAGGTGGCGAAGGCCGCTGACCAGTTGCGCGTCAGTCTGGCGCGGACGGCATGGGGCAAACCGCTGACGCAAGGCCTGTCGGGTGCTGCCGGTCCGACGCGGGAACTCATGGGATCGGCTGAAACCGCCGTCGTGCTGACCGCACGTACGTTGGCCGATCTCGTGGTTCTGGCGATCACCGCACTGTATTTCGCGGCGGCCCCGGGTCCCTATCTGCGGGGCATGGTCGCACTCGTTCCGATCGAGCACAGAGCGCGCGCGTCGGCGGTGTTGCGGCTTCTCGGTGATACGCTGCGGCGCTGGATCCTGGGGCAGCTGGTTGACATGGTCACGGTCGGTGTCCTGTCCGTCATCGGCCTTCTGTTGGCCGGCGTGCCGGAAGCCTATGCGTTGGCATTGCTGGCAGGGGTGCTGACCTTCGTGCCCTATTTCGGCGCGATCATCGCCGCAATACCGGCCTTGGTCGTTGCCGCGTCGGTCAGCTGGACAACCGCCCTCTGGACGCTCGGCGTTTACCTCGTATGCCACGCCGTTGAGGGCTATGTCGTCGCGCCGCTCGTGCAGCGCCGCCTGTTTCACCTGCCCCCGGCGGTGAGCATCCTGAGCATGACGGTCATGGGCGCCTTGTTCGGCCCGCTCGGCGTCGTCGTCGGCGTCCCGGTCGCGGCGATCGTCCTGGTGCTCGTGCGCGAACTCTATCTGGCGGAAGTCCTTGGCGATCCCTCGATCGCTCCGCCGCGGTGATGAAACCGGCGCCGGCGGATGCGGGCAGACTGTAGGCGACCCATCCGGTGCGCCCGTCTCGTGCCGGTCTGGCAGCCTTGCGGCGGGCGCGGTCGGGTTCGTTTGACTCCGGTGGCGGCAACCGCCAACACTTTCCGCTTGCCTGGGACCGGTCCGCGCAGCGCGGGCCGGTGATCCCGTTGGCGCAACCCTAGCCAAGGCCTTCCGATCCCATGATCCCCGCCCTGATGCCGACCTACAACCGCGCCGACCTCGCTTTCGAGCGGGGCGAGGGCGCCTGGCTGTGGACGGATGGACGGGCGACGATTCCTCGATTTCGGGGCCGGCATCGCGACCTCCTCGCTCGGCCACAACAACCCGCATCTGGTCGCCGCCATCGCCGAACAGGCGGCGCAAGGTGATGCACGTCTCCAACCTGTATCGCGTGCCGCAGGCCGAGAGGCTGGCGGCGCGGCTGGTGGCGGCGACCTTCGCCGACAGCGTGTTCTTCTGCAACTCGGGCGCCGAGGCGAACGAGGGCATGGTCAAGATGATCCGCCGGGCCAATGCCGAGACGGGCCATCCGGAGCGGTTCCGCATCATCTGCTTCGAGGGCGCCTTCCATGGCCGCACGCTGGCCATGCTGTCGGCCACCGGCAACGCGAAATACCTCGCCGGCTTCGGCCCGCGGGTGGACGGCTTCGACCATGTGCCGTTCAACAACATGAACGCGGTGCGCGACGCGATCGGCCCGCAGACCGCGGGCATCATCGTCGAGCCGGTGCAGGGCGAGGGCGGCGTGCGCCCGGCGCATCTGCAGCTTCCTGCGCGACCTGCGCGCCGCCTGCGACGAGTTCGGCCTGATCCTCGGCATGGACGAGGTGCAGTCCGGCATGGGGCGCACCGGCAAGCTGTTCGCGCATGAATGGGCGGGCATCACGCCGGACGTGATGTCGGCGGCGAAGGGCATCGCCGGCGGCTTCCCGATGGGCGCCATCCTGGCCAAGGAGCATGTCGCCAAATACCTACGTGCCGGGCACGCACGGCACCACGTTCGGCGGCAATCCGCTGGCCTGCGCCGCCGCCAACGCGGTGCTCGACGTCATGCTGGCGCCCGGCTTCCTGGACGAGCGTGGACCGCAAGGGCCGCTTCCTGTGGACCGAATTCGACCGGATCGCGCGCGACTTCCCCGAGGTGTTCGTGGACGTGCGCGGCGCCGGGCTGCTGCTCGGCATGAAATGCGTGGTGCCGCAAGGCCGAGGTGCAGGCGGCATGCGCGGCCGAAGGGCTGCTGGCGGTGACCGCCGGCGACAACGTGCTGCGCCTCGTCGCCGCCGCTGGTGGTGACCGAGGCGGAATGCGCCGAGGCGGTGGCGATGCTGCGCCGCGCCGCCCGGCGCTGCCTGCCGTCGGCTGCCAAGGTCGCCGCGAAATGAGCGGCGCGGTCGATCGCAGCCGCGGGCGGCGCCGATCGCGGCGCACGCAGGGATGCCGACCGAGGCGCAGGGAGGCGCCGCGCCACTTCCTCGATCTGCGCGATTTCGACACGGCGACGCTGCGCCGCATGCTGGACATCGCCGCCGGCTTCAAGCGCGGCGGGCGGCTGACCTCGCGCCCGCTCGCCGGCAAGACGCTGGCGCTGATCTTCGAGAAGCCCAGCACGCGCACCCGCGTCTCGCTTCGAGGTCGGCATGCGCCAGCTCGGCGGCGATGTCGGTGGTGCTGACCGGCAAGGACATGCAGCTCGGCCGCGGCGAAACCGTCGCCGACACCGCGCGCGTGCTGTCGCGCTACGTCGATGCGATCATGCTGCGCACCGACCGCGCCGCGAAGCTGCACGACCTGGCGCGCTACGCCACCGTGCCGGTGATCAACGGCCTGACCGACACATCCCATCCCTGCCAGCTGATGGCCGACGTGATGACGTTCGAGGAGCATCGCGGCCCGATCGCCGGGCAGGTGGTGGCGTGGTGCGGCGATGGCAACAATGTCGCGCGCAGCTGGATCGAGGCGGCGGTGCGCTTCGGCTTCACGCTGCGCCTGGCCACCCCCGAGGCGCTGCGCCCGCCGACGGACCTGGTCGCCTGGGCACGCGCGCAGGGTGCCACGATCGAGCTGACCGACGACCCGGAAGCCGCCGTCGCCGGCGCGCGCTGCGTCGTCACCGATACCTGGGTCAGCATGGCCGACGATCCCAACGAAAGCCGCCACAACCTGCTGGCGCCCTACCGCGTCACCGAGGCGCTGATGCGCCGCGCCGCATCGGATGCGATGTTCATGCACTGCCTGCCGGCGCATCGCGGCGAGGAAGTGACCGAGGCGGTGATCGACGGCCCGCAGTCGGTGGTGTTCGACGAGGCGGAGAACCGGCTGCACGCCCAGAAGGGCGTGCTCGCCTGGGCGCTCGGCGCGTCGCGATAGCGGTGCCGCTCCGTCGGGGGCGCTCACGATCGTTTGCTTGCCGTTAGCAAACCGGGCGATACTACCGTATCGCGGGCGAAAATTAGGCCGCCCGCCATCAGGAGTGGGCGATCACGGTGGACGGCGCGATCGTTGATACGGACCTGATCGGCAGGCTGCTCGGCGGACCGCACCGCGCCGCCCCCACGGAGGCCGCCCCCACGGAGGCCGCCCCCACTGAGGCCGCCCCTGCCGATGCGAACCAGGCAACCCGGCCGCTGCCCGACGCCGCAAGGCTCGGCCGCCGGATGGCCGGTCTTTATACCTCGTGGCAGGGCGGCCATCCGCCGGACATGCAGGAACTGGCACTCGCCTTGTTGTTGCGCAACGGCATCGCGCCCGGTGGCAGCGTGGCGCGCACCTGCCTCGCGACCGCGCGCGCCGTCGGGGCCTGGGGCGGCCTGCCCTATCACTCCGCCACCCACCATGCCGAGGTCGCGACCAACGCGATGGTGCTGGTCGCGCTCTCCGACCGAACTCGGCAAGCCGGTGGGAAAGGATGCCATCGCGCTGCTGCTGGCCGCATGCCTCGGCCACGACCTGCACTATCTGCCCAGCATCGCGCGGGAGCGTTTCGCCGCCGAGCACATCGCCGCCGAGGCGGTGGATGCGATTGCCGCCGACGCCGGCTGCACCGCCGCCGACCGGCACGCGATCCGTGCCCTGATCATCGCCACCGAGCCGGGGCTGCGGCTGCGCGCCGGCGGCCCGCTGGGCCTGCCGCTGGACCTGACGGCGGCGCAGCTGCTGCACGCGCGGCCGGTCGATCCGGCGCTGGCCGGCATCGCCGCCATCCTGTCGGATGCCGACCTGCTGTCCTCGGTCGGACTGACCGTCGCCTGGTATCGTGTGCAGCAGGCCAGGCTGGAGGATGAAGCCGGCCGCCGCTACCCGGCGGTCGAAAGCCTGCGCTTCTTCCGCGACATCGTCGGGCCGGACTTCCTCAGCGCGCCCGGCCGCGTGTTCTCCCGAAATCTGGCCGCCATCCGGCGCTCGGTCTGCCAGGACGCCTGATGCGTTATCGGCTCGGATCGCATCAGGGTGCGCTCACCCGCGATGACGGGAAGTATCGGCGTCCGCAAGGCTCAGGATGGAACGGTCACGGCTGCACGTCGTCCAGGAAAGAAGCGGACGGCACGAAGAACAGACAGCCGCTGACGGCGCGGCTGTAGTCGAGCAGGCGATCATAGTTGCCGCGCGGCTTGCCGATGAACATGTTGTCGAGCATTTCCTCGGTTATCGAGGGGGACCTGGCGTAGCCAATGAAAAAGGTCCCGAACTCGCCCTTGCCTATCTCGCCGAAGGGCATGTTGTCGCGCAGAATGTCCACTTGTTTGCCATCCCGCATGACGACATTCAGCGCGTTGTGCGCGTAGTCCGGTTTCACCGAGTCGTCGAGCTCGACATTGGTGAGTTTCCTGCGGCCGACGATCTTCTCCTGCGTCTCGACGGGAAGCCTGTCCCAGGCATCGAGGTCATGCAGGTATTTCTGGATGATGACATAGCTTCCGCCGGCGAAGTCCGCATCCTCGGGGCCGATGACCGCGGCTTCGACTGCTTCATCGTTTTCGGGGTTCTCGGTTCCGTCGACGAAACCGATCAGATCGCGATCGTCGAAATACTTGAAGCCGTGCACCTCGTCGATAACCGTCGAAAACGGCCGTATGCGTTCCATGGCGAGCGTCGCCATCTCGAAACACATGTCCATGCGAACGGCACGGATGTGAAGCAGCAGATCGCCCGGCGTGGAAACGGCGTGATGCACGCCTTTGATTTCCCGGAATGGATGCAACTCCCTGGGCCGTTGGCCGGGAAAGAGGCGGTCCCACGCCGCGGAACCCAGCCCGAGCACACAGGAAAGCTGACCGTTGAGGTCGCGAAACCCGACGGTGCGACGCAGGGCCGAGAGGTCCGCACAGAGTGACCTGATGGCGCCTTCCGCTTCGCTCCCCTGCTTGATCTCGAGCAGAAGAAAGATCGCGGCCCTCGTCAGCGGCGCGACAACCGGTTGCGGCGTATTGGGCAAAGCTGCGGCGTCCTTCCACGTTGCGGCAACCCCTTCGACACATGAGGCGGGGGCGCTTCGAGCATACCCTGGCAGTCGCGGTGAGATGCAATCCCGCCGGCCAGCGGCACGCAGAGCGGCCGTCGCTTGGGTCCGGCGATCTAGCCGAACCGGCTACCGCCGCCATGTTTACGGGTACGTAATTTATCGGCCATAGCGTCGCATTAAAGAGACATAGGCCGCTCGGCCGCTCCCGAGACCACGGACACCGCAGCATGGCCGGATCGTTCATCGTATCGAAGACGACGCCCGGCCGCGGACATTGGCGCGCCGCCGCATCCGCCACCATCGTCCTTCTGATCACCGCTGCCGTGGTACTGCCCTACGGCGACATGCCGCTTGCCCCGCACGCCGGTTTCCTGCCGGGCTTCGGCGGCATGATGCTGCTGGGCGACATCGTCACCGCCGCCCTGCTGTTCGGCCAGGCCCGCGCGGCGGCGGACCGTCCGACCGCCGATCTCGGTATCGCCTACCTGTTCTCCGCTATGGTCATCGTGCCGCACCTGATGGCCTTCCCCGGCGTGTTCGCCGACACGCCGCTCATCGGCTCCTCGGCCAGCGCGGTCTGGCTGTGGTGCGCCTGGCATGGCGGCTTCGCGTTCTGTGTCGGGCGCTATGTCCTGCGCCACGATGCCCCCGGCGACGGGCCAGTGCGGCTGCTGCCAATCGTCGCGGGCGTCGCCGCCGCCGTCGCCGTGCTCACCCTGGCGGCCACGATCGGGCTCCTCTACCTGCCGGAAATCGTCAACGGCAACGCGTATGTCAGGCTCAACACGCTGGGCATCGGGCCGGCGGTGATCCTGCTCAATGCCGGCGTGCTGGCGCTGGTGGCGCTGCGCCTGCGCGGCCGCACCGTGGTCGATCTCTGGCTCGCCGTCGCCATGCTTACCGCGACGCTCGACGTGATCCTGACGCTGCATGGCGGCGGCCGCTTCACCCTGGGCTGGTATGTCGCCCGCCTGCTCAGCCTGGGCACCGGCATCACCGTGCTGATCGCGCTGCTGTCGGAACTGGCCCGGCTGTTCCACCGCCTGTCCGATCTCAATGAGCATCTGGAGGTCCTTTCGGTCACCGACCCGCTGACCCAGATCGCCAATCGGCGCGGTTTCGACGACGCACTGGACCGTGCCTGGCGCACCGCCGAACGCGAGGAGACGCCGATCTCCCTGTTGATGATCGACATCGACCACTTCAAGGGCTTCAACGACAGCTACGGCCATCCGGCGGGCGACGAGTGCCTGCGCCGCGTCGCCGCGCTGATCAGCAGCCACGCCCGCCGGCCGTACGACATCGCCGGCCGCTTGGGGGGAGAGGAGTTCGCCCTGTTGATGCCGGCGACCGAGGAAGCCGGCGCGGCCATGATCGCCGAGCGCGTGAGGGCTGGCATCGAGACTTCTGATGATCCCTAACGCCGCCAGCGCCGCCGGCCACCTGACGGTGAGCGGCGGGGTCGCCACCCTCCGCCCGCTCGCCCAGCGGACACCGTCCAATCGCCTGTTTGAGGCCGCGGACGAGGCGCTCTACCGCGCCAAGTCTGGCGGTCGAAATTGCGTCGGGGTCGGTCTGGGCAGCGCCGGGTTGCCCGCTCCGTCCCGCGCCCTGTGGCCGCCCGAGCCGCTGCAGGCGTAAGCGTCGCGCCGCGGCCGTTACGGCCCAGGGCAGGCGCACGATTCCTTTCCGACCGCAAAAAGCCCGGGCAGACCGTAGGAGGCCCGCGCGCCGCGCGGATCCGCCGCCGGCAAGCCGCCCGACGGATCACTGTATGCAGATCGATTCAGTCTGTTTATATATACGCTCTGTTTACGGTTATGACGCAAAAATGAGACTCACGATTGCGTCATATTTCTCGCCCCGGAACTGATCCATGATCCACACCGAGATCATCACGCGCACGGTTCCGGGCCGGACCCAGACGGCTGCCGCCCTTACCACCGCCGTCCTGATGATCGCCGTCACGTTGGCGGTGCTGCCCATCGTCACCATGCCGCTGCCGCCCTGCCCGGGCTTCCTGCCGGTTTTCACAGGCATGACCTGGGTCGGCGACATCATCACGGCTGCCCTGCTCTTCAGCCAGGCGCAGGCGGCGCAGGATCGCTCCACCACCGAGCTTGGCACCGCCTACCTGTTTTCCGGAATGGCGATCATTCCGCACCTGCTCACATTTCCCGGCGTATTTTCGATCGAGCCGCTCATCGGGGAGGCCGCTAGTGCCGCCTGGCTTTGGTGCTTCTGGCACGCCGGCTTCTCGATCTGCATCGCCCGCTACGCGTTGCGGCGGCACACCGCCGCCACGGGCCCGCTGCATTTGCTACGCATCGTGATCGCGGTGGCGGCAATCCTGGTGGTGCTGACGCTGACCGCTACGATCGGCCTGCGGTATTTGCCCAGCGTGATGCAGGGCAACGCCTATGGCGGCCTGACCAGAACCGGCGTCGGGCCGGCGACAATGGTGTGCAGCCTGGTTGCCCTTGGCATCGTCGTGGTTCGCCTGCGCGGGCGCACCACCGTCGATCTGTGGGTCGGGGTGGCGGCTCTGACCTCCACGCTCGACATTTTCCTGGCGCTCTACAGCGGCAGCCGCTTCACGGTCGGCTGGTACGTGTCGCGCGTGCTGGCCCTCGGCACCGGCATCACCGTGCTGATCGCCCTGCTGTCCGAGGTCGCCAGCGTGTTCCGTACGATGTCGACGATGAACATCCACCTGCGGAAACTGTCGGCCACCGATGGGCTGACCCTGATTGCCAACCGCCGCGCCTTCGACGAGGCGCTGCAGCGCGCCTGGGGAACAGCCCAGCGTGAGGAGACGCCGATCTCCCTGCTCATTATCGACATCGACCATTTCAAGCGTTTCAACGACACCTACGGCCACCCGGCCGGCGACGAATGCCTCCGCCGGGTCGCGGCATTGATCGCCGACAACGCGCGCCGACCCTACGACGTCGCGGCGCGCCTCGGCGGCGAGGAGTTCGGCCTGCTGATGCCGATGACCGAGGAGCCCGGTGCCGCCATGATCGCCGAGCGCATCCGCGCCGGGATCGAGGCGCTGCGAATTCCGAACGCCAGGAGCGGCCTCGGGTTTGTTACCGTCAGCGGTGGCACCGCCACGCTGCGCCCCTGCGGCCATGAGCGCGATGCGACCGCCCTGACGAAAGCTGCGGATCACGCGCTGTACGAGAGCAAAGCCGCCGGCCGAAACCGCGTATTGGCGTTCGGGACAACCGCCGCGCCGCTCGACATCGCCGCGCTGGCGATGCTGCTTGAGGAAGCCGGTCCGGAGCGGGCGTACTGATCGTGACGGTGCCGCGCACACAAGGGCGGGCGCCGCACCGGCGGACGCAGACGAACGGTAGCCCCGGCGCGCGGCAGTTCCTATTTTGGCGTGCATGTCCGAAACCCCCGCCTTCCTCGACCTCGATCGCCCGAACACGCCCGACATCGTCGTCGCCCGCGCGCTGGTGCCGTTCCACCTACCGCACCGCCCGGTGCGCGGGCGGCTGGTGCGGCTCGGCGCGCTCGCCGATGCGCTGCTGACACGCCACCCCAACCATCCCGCCGTGACCGCCCTGGTCGGCCAGGCGCTGGCGCTCGCCGCCGGGCTGGCCGGCGCGCTGAAGTTTCGCGGCTCGTTCAGCCTGCAGGCCAAAGGCGACGGCGCAGTGCCGCTGCTGCTGGCCGACTGCACCGACACCGGCGCCCTGCGCGGCTACGCCCGCGCGGCCGACGACCGGCTGGCCGCGCTGCTCGGCGCCGACACGCCGCCCTCGGCCGCCGCCCTGCTTGGCAAGGGCTACCTCGCCTTCACTGTCGATCAGGGCGGGGAGCGCGAGCGCCACCAGGGCATCGTCGCCATCGAGGGCGACAGCCTGGCCGACATGGCGATGCACTATTTCCGCACAAGCGAGCAGCTCGGCTGCTGGGTGCGGCTGGCCTGCGCGCAGACTGCGGATGGTTGGCGTGCCGCGGCCCTGATCCTGGAGCGCATCGCCCCCGATGGCGGCGTCACGGACGCGCCGGTCGAAGCGGACATTGCCGACGAAAACTGTCCCGCGGAAAGCTGGCGCACCGCGCTCGCGCTGGCCGGCACCCTGACGGATGCGGAACTGCTGGACGACACGCTGCCGCCAGAGCGCCTGCTGTATCGCCTGTTCCACACCGAGGGTGTCGCCAGCGACCGCGCCCGCGCATTGTCGTATGGCTGCCGCTGTTCGCGGGCCCGGCTGTCCGGCATCCTGGACAGCTTCCCGGTCGATGACCTGGATCACATGGCGGTTGACGGCGACATCGTGATGACCTGCGAGTTCTGCAACATCGACTTCCGATTTCCTCGCCAGGACGTGCGCGGCCGGGCCGCCGGCTGAGCCGCATGTCGTCCCCCATCGGAGTGCCCCGCATGCGCCGCTTTGCGCCGCCGTCCCACCGCCATGCGCCCCGGTTCGCGGTCCCGCCGCTGCTGGCCATCCTGCCTCTGCTGACCTTCCTGTTGGTGCTGGCCGGTTGCGCCGGCAGCCCGCCGCGCAGCTATCCGCCGCTGCGCTACGGCTACCTCACGCCGCTGCCGCTGAACGTCGCCTCGATCTCCGTCGAGTCGCACTTCGTGCCGGCCGGTCCGGATGATCTCAACGGCCTCGATCCGGCGCCGCTGGTGCCGACCCTGGAGGCGATGGCGCAAGACCGGCTGCACGCGGTGGGCAGCGCGGGCCGCGCCGTCTTCGTCATCAAGGACGCCTCGCTGGAGCGCACCGGCGACGGCATCCAGGGGACGATGGATGTCGAGCTGGATGTCTATGGCGGTGGCGGCACGCGGGCGGCCTTCGCCGAGGCGCGGGTGTCGCGTGTGCGTACCGGCGACATCGGCGACATGCCATCGGCGCTGTACGACCTCACCAGCCAGCTGATGGACGCCATGAACATCGAATTCGAGTATCAGGTGCGCCGCAGCCTGAAGGACTGGCTGGTGGCGCCCGGCGCCAGCCAGGCGCCGGTCCAGCAACAGGTCCTACCGCCGCCCCCAGGCGTGACGCAGGCACCTTCCGCCACGCCGCTCGCTGCGCCGGGAACGCCGCCGACGCCGCTGGCTGCGCCCGGGGCCGCGCCGACCACACTCGCCCCGCCCGCATATCCGCAATCGCCCTACGCGACGCCGTCCTATCCGCCCGCATCGTACCCGCAGCCCGCATACCCACAGCCCGCCTATCCGCAGCCGTCGTATCCGGCGCCCGCTTATCCGCAGCAATCCTATCCGCCGCCATCCTCGTCCCTGCCGCCGCCGACGCCCTATCCGGCCGCCAATCCGCCGCCCTCCTCCAGCAGCTATCCGGCGCTGCACCCGGGGCAGAGCCTGGGCACGCTGCCGACCCAGCTGGTGCCGCCCGGCCAGCCATGAGTCCCCTTGCGTTCGCCGCCCGCAGGGCCGATGTAGCGGAGCTGACAGGACCACAACGGTCCCCTTTGCAGCGACCGGAGATCAGGCCAGCGCCATGTTCATCGAAACCGAAGGCACCCCCAATCCCGCCACGCTGAAATTCCTGCCCGGCCGCGACGTGATGGGTGCCGGCACGGCCGATTTCGCCAGCCCCGACAGTCGCCGCCCGCAGCCCGCTCGCAGGCGCGCTGTTCGACGCTGCCCGGCGTCGCGCGCGTGTTCCTCGGCGGCGACTTCATCACCGTCACCAAGACCGACGACATCGACCTGGCAGGCGCTGAAGCCGCAGGTGCTCGGCGCGATCATGGAGCATTTCGTCGCCGGCCGCCCGGTCATCGAGGGCGCCGACGCCGACGAACTGGACGAGGACGTGGCTCCCGAGGACCATGAGATCGTCGCCCAGATCAAGGAGCTGCTGGACACCCGGGTGCGCCCGGCGGTGGCCGGCGACGGCGGCGACATCGTCTTCCGCGGCTACCGCGACGGCATCGTGCGGCTGCACATGCAGGGCGCCTGCTCGGGCTGCCCGTCCTCGCGCGCCACGCTGAAGCACGGCATCGAGAACATGCTGCGGCATTACGTGCCCGAGGTGGTCGCCGTCGAGCAGGTCGACCTTTAGCGTCACAACCGGGCGTATGGCGTTGGACGCTTGACGGGCGTTGTGCGGCGCGTCATCCTCGGTTGACCGTTCGACACGAACGATACTCTGGGAGCCCCAGCATGACCTCTGACACGGCCGCCATCGAGCCCGCGGCACTCGATCTGCTGTTCCGCGAGGCGCGGACGCATAACAAGTTCACCGAGCGAGCCGGTGTCCGACGACGACGCTGCACGCGCTCTACGACATCCTGAAGTTCGGCCCGACCTCGGCCAACAGCTCGCCGGCGCGCTTCCTGTTCCTGCGCACGCCGGAAGGCAAGGAGAGGCTGCGCCCGGCGCTGTCCTCCGGCAACCTCGAAAAGACGATGGCGGCGCCGGTCACGGTGATCGTCGCCTACGACCCGAAATTCTACGAGCACCTGCCGAAGCTGTTTCCGCACAACCCGGACGCCACAAGCTGGTTCACCAGCAACGACTCGCTGGCCGCCACCACGGCGTTCCGCAACGGCACGCTGCAGGGCGCCTACCTGATCATGGCGGCGCGCGCGCTCGGGCTCGATACCGGTGCGATGTCGGGCTTCGACAATGCCAAGGTGGACGAGGCCTTCCTTGCCGAGAAGCGGCTGGCGGTCGAACTTCCTGGTCAATCTCGGCCACGGCGATCCGGCCGGGCTGTTCCCGCGCTCGCCGCGTCTCGACTTCGAGGAGGCCTGCCTGCTGGCCTGAGCCTCGGCCGTAACGCTTCGCGGCTGGCCGTGGTCCAACGGCCACAACAGCCGGAAGGATCCGTGGCGATGCAGCGGCGCACATTGATGCTGGCGGGTGCGGGCGTCCTCGCAGCGGGGGCGGCCGCACGGGCGGCGGCCCCGGCTCCGGGAACGCCGGTGGTGATGGAGCTGTTCACCTCCCAGGGCTGCTCCTCCTGCCCGCCGGCCGACCGGCTGCTGGGGGAACTGGCGCGCGAGCCCGGGGTCATCGCACTGGCTTGGCACGTCGATTACTGGAACAGCCTCGGCTGGTCCGACCCGTTCGCCACGAAGCTCGCGACCGATCGCCAGCGCGCCTACGCCGATCGCCTGGGAGAGGAGGTCTATACGCCCGCCCTGGTGATCGACGGCGCCCGCATTGTCGTCGGCTCCGACCGTGATGCCATCCGCGCGGCGGTGCGCGCCGCGCCGCCGCCCGCGGTCCCGGTCTCGATCGTCGCCGACGGCGACGGCTTCGCAGTGCAGATCGGTGCCGCCGGCGTGCAGACGATGGCGGTGGTCGCCCTATACGACCCCGAGCGCATGACGGATGTGTCCCGTGGCGAGAATGGCGGCCGCCAGCTGCGCGAGTATCACATCGTGCGCGGCGCCATGCCGCTGGGCATCTGGGATGGTGCCGCGCGGCGCATTGCGCTGCCGAAGCTTCCCCCCGGCCGTGGCGCGGCGGTGCTGGTGCAGGCGGCCGATCTGCGCGTCCTCGGCGCCGCCGACATGCCGCCGCGCATCGGCTGACCACCGGCACTGAGCCGGTCAGGCCACCGGATAGGCCATCACCGCACCCTCGACGCGCAGGCCCACGTGCTCGCCCGGACGCGGGCTTGCATGCCCGGGCACCAGCGCGGTGAAGCGGCCCTCGAGCCCGCCGACCACCAGGGTCACGCTGCAATCGTGACCGTAATAGGTGACGGCCTCCACCGTCGCCGGGCGGCCGGCATCGGCGGCCAGCAGCCGCACCTGCTCGGGCCGGATCATCACCTCCACCGGGCCATCGGCGCACGGTGCGACCAGAGGCAGTTCGCCCAGCAGGCAGCGCACACCGCCGTCCTGCGCAGTGCCCGGCAGCAGCGCCGCGTCCCCCAGGAACCGCGCCAGTCCGGCGTCGGCCGGCTGGCTGGTACAGCGTGCGCGGATCGGCGACCTGCACCAGCGCGCCGTCGCGCAGCACCGCTACCTCGTCGCCCATCGACAGCGCCTCGGACTGGTCGTGGGTGACCAGCACAGCGGTCGCACCGGAGGCAAACAGCGCCTGCGCCACCGCCTGCCGCGTCTCGGCCCGCAAGGCAGCATCCAGCGCCGAGAACGGCTCGTCGAGCAGCACCAAAGGCGGTGCCGGGGCCAGCGCGCGGGCGAGCGCCACGCGCTGCTGCTCGCCCCCCGACAGCGCGTGCGGCAGGCGGTCGGCGTGGCTGGTGGGCAGCCCGACCATGGCGAGCAGCTCGCCGACCCGGTGGCGGGCCCGGCGTTGCCGCCAGGGCAGGCCGAAGGTGATGTTGTCGGCGACCGACAAATGCGGGAACAACGCGCCTTCCTGCGCGACGTAGCCGACATGCCGCTGCTCGGGGCGCAGATGCAAGCCCGGGCCGCACACCAGCTGTCCGCCGATCGCGATGCTGCCGGCATCGGCGCGGTCAAAGCCGGCGATCAGGCGGAGCAGCGTGGTCTTGCCCGAGCCCGAGGCGCCGAGCACGGCGACCAGCCGGCGCGAGGCGACCATGAGCGACAGGTCGCGCAGGATGCGCACGTCCCCGAACGCCTTGCTCAGTCCCTCGATCCGCAGCTCCGCCATCGTCCTTCCGTGGCCACTCAGCGCAGGCCGGTTACGCCGTAGCGCCGCGCCAGCAGCCAGGCGGCGAGCAGCGACAGCACCATCATCAATGCGGCGTAGGGGGCAGCGGCCGCGAACGCCAGCGTTGAGGTGTCGGCCCAGACCTGAATCGCAAGGGTGCGGGTGCCGATCGGTGCCATCAGCAGCGTCGCGGTCAGCTCGGTGACCACCGAGACGAACACCAGCGCGGCGGCGGCTCCCAGGCCCGGCCCGGTGAGCGGAAGCAGCACGCGGCGGAAGGTGGCGAACCAGCCTAGGCCGGCGGCGCGGCTCGCCTCGTCCAGCCCGCGCGGCACCTGCCCCAGGGCAGCGCGCACGCTCACCAGCGCCAGCGGCAAGAACAGCACGGCATAGACGATCATCAGCAGCAGTGAGGTCTGGTATAGCGGGCGCAGCAGCGTGATGGTCAGCGACACCATCGACAGAGCGACGACGATGCCAGGCAGGCCCTGCGCCAGATACGCGGTACGCTCCAGCCCGGCGATCAGCCGGCCATCGTAGCGGGCGGCGAGGAAACCCAGCGGGAGCGCCAGCAGCATCGTCAGTGCGGTGCCCCCGACGCCCAGCTGCAGCGTCGCCCAGGTGGCCTGCGCCACCGCCGGCAGGCTCGCCCCGGCGGCAGTGGTGGCGGCTGCGCTGGGCTGCGTCAGCCAGTACAGGATCATCCCCGCCGGCACGCCGAGGGTGATCAGCGCCAGCGCGGTGAAGCCGCAAAGCACCGGCAGACGCAGCCGGCCGAGCGGGATCCGCGCGCCGGCCCGCGCGGCACCGCGGGCGACCCGGGCGTAGCGGGCGCCGCCGCGCACCCGCGCCTCCCCGGCAAGGCAGATCAGGCACAGCAGGATCAGCACCATGCCGAACAGCGCCGCCTCCGACCCGTCATAGCTGGTGCGGTAGATCGCGAAGATTTCGGTGGTGAAGGTGCGGAAGCGCAGCAGCGCGAAGGCGCCGAACTCGGTCAGCGTGTCCAGCGCGACCAGCAGGATGCCGCCCAGCAGGGCGGGGCGCAGCTGCGGCAGCACGACGCGCAGGAAGCAGCGCCAGGGGCCGAGGCCGAGGCCGCGCGCGGTTTCCTCCAGCGTCGGGTCCATGCCGCGCAGCGCCGCGGCAACCGGCAGGTAGACCAGCGGAAAGTAGGACGCGCTGACCACCAGCAGCGCACCGCCAAAGTCCTGCAAGGCGGGGCTGAGCGACACCCAGGCAAAGCTGCTGATGAAAGCGGGCACGGCCAGCGGCACCACCGCCAGCACCGACCAGACCCGCCGCGCCGGCAGGTCGGTCCGTTCGACGCACCAGGCGGCGGCGGTGCCGACGATGCCGGTGACGCAGGCGGTTGCCGCGATCAGCATGACCGTGTTGAGCAGCAGGTCGCCGACCAGCGGGCGGAACAGCAGCGCCGCCGCTTCCGCCGCACCGGTGCCGGCCGCCAGCACACCGGTCCAGGCGATCGGCACCAGAACGAGCAGGCAGGCGGCGGCACCGGCCGCGAGCAGGGCGGTCGGCGGCCGGCGGGACGCGGTCCAGCGCATCGGCGCCCGCGGCGTTAGCGTCAGATCAGCCCGGCCTCCCGCAGCAGCTGCGCCGCCGGGCGGTCGTCGCCCAGCTTGGTCAGCGGGATGGCGGGCGGATGCAGCCCGGCGAACGGCTTCATCAGCGGGTTGGCGGCGATCCCGGGCACCAGCGGATACTCGAAGTCGACGTCCGACTTGGCCAGCATCTCCTGCGTCGGCCTGGACACCAGGAAGGCCAGGAATTTCTGCGCGGCTTCCTTATGCTTCGAGGATGCCAGGATCGCGGCGCCGGAGATATTGACCAGCGCGCCCACGTCGCCGGGTGCGAAATGGTGGATCTGCGCATGCGTCTTGGCCGCACCCTGCTCGGTCCGCAGCCGCGCCCAGTAGTAGCTGTTGATGACCCCGGTCGCGACCGCGCCGCGATCAACGGCGGCGACCACGCCCTCGTCGTCGTCGAACACCTGGGCGTTCGCCTTGAGCCCCTTGAGCCAAGCGAGGGTGGCGGCGTGGCCCTGCTCGGCCAGCACCGCGCTGACCAGCGGTAGGAAGTCGCTGTCGCTGGGTGCGATGGCCACCTTGCCCTTCCAGGCCGGTTCGGCCAGGTCGAGCAGCGAGGCGGGCAGAGCGGTCTGCTTGATCATGGAGGGGTTGAACGCGAGCACGTTCTCCCGCGCCAGCACGCCGACCCAATCACCGTCGGGCGCGCTGTCCTGATGCGGCACGGCGGCCAGCGTAGCGGGGTCGACGGGTGCCAGCAGCTTCTTCTCGTCCAGCAGCACGAGTTCCGGCGAGTTCTCGGTCATGAACACATCGGCGGGGGAGGATGCGCCCTCCTGGATCAGCTGGTTGGCGATATCGGGCCCCTCGCCCATGTGCGCCTGGACCTTGATGCCGGTCTCCTTGGTGAAGGCGGCGGTCAGCATGTCGATGACCTGTTCGTGTTGCGCCGCGTAAAGTGTAAGGACCGGCGCGTCGGCGGCGTGCACCGGAACGGCGCCGGCGAGCCCGGCCAGCAGCGCGGCGACGCCCAGGCTGCATATCGTGCGATGGAACGGGTTCTGCGGCATGGCGGTCGAGACTCCAGGCTGGTGCGTCGCCGTCGCGGATTTGCGAACGACTCTCATTTGCAGGCGATAGCGCGACCGCTCTGCGGGGTCAATCGGCCGGGTCAATCCGCCGGGGCAATCAACGGCTAATCGGACGGCTTCGCAGTCGCCTGCGGCACCGTGCCGAAGGGCGGCGTGGCGGCGGGGTCGCCTAGCACCGCGCCGTTCACCGTCCGGCCGTACATCGAGAACGGCGTGTCATGAAACTTCTGGCGGGTGAACGCGACGTCGTGGGTGAAGCGGGGGTCCTGCGGGCGCACCTGGCTGTCGACGAAGGTGGCGACGTCCCAGGCCTGCTGCGGGGTGAGCGATCCGCCCTGTCCCAGCGGCATGTTGGCATGGATGAATTCGGCGGCGTTCTTGATCGACGCCATCCCGGCACCCCAGTTGAAGGATTGCGGCCCCCACAGCGCCGGGAAGATGGCGGTGTTGCCAGCCATCTGGCCGCGTCCCTCGGGCCCGTGGCAGATCACGCAGTGCTGGGCATAGACCTGCGCCCCGCGCGTGTAGTCGGCCGGCAGCGCCGGCTTGGGCAACGCCGGATAGCCGCGGCCCGGCGGATCCTCTCCGGTCGGCAGCCCCTTGGCCAGGAAGAAGGAATAGCTTTCAAGCGCGATCAGCACCGGATCGCCCAGCGGCGGCGGCTTGCCGTTCATGCTGTAGCGGAAGCAGCCCTGAAGCCGCTCCTGAAACGAATTCACGTGGCCGTTCTTGCTGCGGTAGGCGGGGTAGGAGACGTATGCCGCCCATAGCGGGGACGACCCGGCCTGCCGCCCGGCCTGAAGATGGCAGTTGCTGCAATGCAGCTTGTTGCCGACGAAGGGTGCGGCGTAGGCAGACGGATCGGTGAAGATCTTCTGGCCGAGGCGCACCGCGTCGCCGAACGGGCCGGCAGGGATGGCGCTGTCGGGCGGCGGCTGGAACCCTGCCTCGGTTGCCCCGGCGCGCGTTACCACCAGGGCCGCGATCAGGCAGGCAAGGGTGAGGCCGGCGAGGGCGCGCGCGCGAGACATGATCGGCTCCTTCCGATTGGCGGCGAACGAACGGGCGACTGGATATTACATACCCGGACCGTACCGCTACCGGCCGCGAAAAACCGGCTTGCGCTTTTCCATGAACGAGCGCGTGGCTTCCTGGAAATCCTCGCTGTTCTCGGCCTCCCGTTGCATCGCGTCCATGCGCGCCTCGTCGCGCTCGGTGTGCGGCAGTCCGAGCTGATTGATGAAGAACTTGGAGGCGCGGATCGACAGCGGCGCGTTGGCGGCAAGCTGCTCGGCATAGGCGATGGTCTCCGCCTCCAGCGCGTCGGGCGCGACGACGCGGTTGATCAGGCCGATGCGCAAAGCCTCGTCCGCGGTCAGCCGGCGGGCGGAGAACATGATGTCCTTGGCGATGCTGGGGCCGACCAGGTCCACCAGGCTCTTCAGCCCGTCGGGCGCATAGGCGATGCCGCGCAGGGCCGCGGGAATCCCGAACCGGCTGTCGGCGGCGGCGAAGCGCAGGTCCGCGTTCAGTGCCATCCCCAGGCCGCCGCCCAGGCAGTACCCGTGGATCATCGCGATCAACGGCTTTTGCAGATCCAGCATCCGGCGGCGCAGCTTCGCCGGAACCTCCCGCGCGCGCCGTGCTGTTTCCGCGTCGGCGCGCGTCTTGTCGAAGCTCGAGATGTCGCCGCCCGAGATAAACGCCTTGGTGCCGGCGCCGCGCATCACGACGACCTTCACCTCGGGGTCGGCGGCATAGGCCTCGATCACCGTCAGCGCGTCCTCTGGCATGCCAGGCGACAGCGCGTTCAGTTTCGCCGGATTGTCGAAGATCAGCCATCCGATCGGCCCGCGCGTCTCGGCGCGGATCAAGCCGGAGGTCAGGCTGGCTGGATGCAAACTCATCGGCGGCTTCCTTGCGGTCGGTCGGTTGACCGGACCGACAATCTCGGAGAGCCTCGCTTCATGCAATATGTCCAACTTGGGCGCACCGGCCTGCGCGTCGGCGTCGCGGGCCTGGGCTGCGGCGGGTTCAGCCGGCTGGGGCTGGGCACCGGGGGCACCGAGGCGGATGCCGTGCGGGTGGTGCGCACCGCGCTCGATCTCGGCGTCAACCTGCTCGATACCGCCGCCGCGTATGCGACCGAGGAGGTGGTGGGACAGGCGATCGCCGACCTGCCGCGCGGGCAGGTGGTGATCGCCACCAAGGCGCACGCGCATCGCGGGGACGCACTGCTGCCGGCGGCGGACGTCGTCGCCAGCCTGCACGACTCGCTGCGCCGGCTGCACACCGATCACGTCGATATCTTCCAGCTGCACGGCGTTCCGGTGGCGGCCTATCCGCATGCACGGGACGTGATCTTGCCGGCGCTGCTGCGCGAGCGCGAGGCGGGGCGCATCCGCCACATCGGCATCACCGAAACCGCGCCGGCGGACCCGGACCACGCGGTGCTGCTTCAGGCGGTGGAGGATGGCGGCTGGGACACCGTGATGGTCGCGTTCCACATGATGCACCAGAACGCGCGCGCCCGGCTGTTCCCGGCGACGATGGCCCAGAGCGTCGGCACGCTGCTGATGTTCGTCGTGCGCCGCATCTTCGCGCGGCCCGACCTGCTGGCCGCGACCGTCGCGGAACTGGTGGCGTCCGGCGACGTGCCGGCCACCGTCGATCCGGCCGATCCGCTGGGCTTCCTGGTGCATCCCGATGGTGCGGCCAGCGTGACCGAGGCCGCCTATCGTTTCGTCCGGCACGAACCCGGGGTCGATGTCGTGCTGTTCGGCACCGGCGATCCGGCGCATGTGCGCCAGAACGTCGCCGCGCTGCTTGCGCCGGCGCTGCCGCAAGCCGACCATGACCGGCTGACGGCGTTGTTCGGCCGTCTGGTCGGCGTCGGGCTGGATCGGCCGCCGCCCCGTCCCGGGCGCTGAGGCCGCCGGCCCCTTCTTGGGGGAAGTCCATGCGGCTGAAGGACAAGGTCGCCGTCATCATCGGCGCCGGGCAGAACCCGGGCGAGACAATCGGCAACGGCCGCGCCACGGCGCTGCGCTTCGCGCAGGAAGGGGGGCGCATCCTGGCGGTAGACCGCGCGCTGCCGCTGGCCGAGGAGACCGCGCGCCTCGCGGGCGAGGCGGGTGCCGACTGCGCCGCCTTCCAGGCCGACGTGACGCAGGAGGCGACGCTGGCCGCGGCGATGGCCGAGGCAGTGCGGCGCTGGGGCCGTATCGACGTGCTGCACTACAATGTCGGCATCAGCATCGAGGGCGGCGACGCGCCGGTGACGGACATCACCGAGGCGGCCTTCGACCGCATCTGCCAGGTCAATCTGCGCGGCGCGGTCATCAGCTGCAAGCACGCGCTGCCGATCATGCGGGCGCAGCGGTCGGGGGTGATCCTGACGATCTCCTCGATCTCCGCCTACGAGATCTACCCGTTCGTTACCTATAAGGCGACCAAGGCGGCGCTGATCGCCTTCACCCAGCAGATGGCGATCGAGAATGCCGGCTTCGGCATCCGTGCGAACGCCATCCTGCCGGGGCTGATGGAGACGCCGATGGGGGTGGACACGCGGGCGCGCCTGACCGGCCGGCCGCGCGAGGCGATCGTGGCCGAGCGGGCCGCGCGGGTGCCGCTGAAGGGGCATCGTGCGACCGGCTGGGACATCGCCAACGCCGCCTTGTTCTTGGCCTCCGACGAAGCCGCGTTCATCACCGGAGTCGCGCTTCCGGTGGACGGCGGCGCGCTGGTGCGCATCGGCGAGAACCGCGCGAACTAGACCATAGGGGGGGCTGGCACTCTCAGTCGGAGAGTGCTAAGAGACGCCTGCCGGGAAGCCAGAACAACAACCCGTCGCCGCTGCGGCGACGATCATCCTTCCCGCCAATGAGGAAGCCAGCCATGAAATTCCGTCCGTTGCACGACCGGGTGATCGTCCGTCGGCTGAGTGCCGAGGAAAAGACGCGGGGCGGCATCATCATCCCCGACACCGCCCAGGAAAAGCCGATGGAGGGCGAGGTGATCGCCGCCGGGCCGGGTGCCCGCAACGAAGCCGGGCAAATTGTCGCCCTCGACGTGAAGGCGGGCGACCGCATCCTGTTCGGCAAGTGGTCGGGGACCGAGGTGAAGCTGGATGGCGAGGAACTCCTGATCATGAAGGAGAGCGACATCATGGGCATCGTCGAAGGCGCGCCCGCGGCCAAGACCGGGAAGCCCAAGGCGGCGTAGCTGCGACTTCGCATGCCGTCTGCCGCTGTACACTGAACGATTAGGAACAAACCAATGGCTGCCAAAGACGTACGCTTCGGCGTGGACGCGCGTGACCGCATGCTGACCGGTGTCGAGACTCTGGCCAGCGCGGTGATGGTGACGCTGGGTCCCAAGGGCCGCAACGTCGTGCTCGACAAGAGCTTCGGCGCACCCCGGATCACCAAGGATGGCGTGACCGTCGCCAAGGAAATCGAATTCGCCGACAAGTTCGAGAACATGGGCGCGCAGCTGGTGCGCGAAGTGGCGAGCAAGACCGCCGACATCGCTGGCGACGGCACCACCACCGCCATCGTGCTGGCCCACGCCATCGCCCGCGAGGGCCTGAAGGCGGTTTCGGCCGGCCTCAATCCGATGGACCTCAAGCGCGGCGTGGACAAGGCCGTGACCGCCCTGGTCGAGGAGCTGGCGAAGCGGTCGAAGAAGATCACGACGCAGGCGGAAACCGCGCAGGTCGGCACGATCTCGGCCAACGGCGAGGCCGATATCGGCAAGATGATTGCCCAGGCGATGCAGAAGGTCGGCAACGAGGGTGTCATCACCGTCGAGGAGGCCAAGGGCATCGACACCGAGCTCGATATCGTCGAGGGCATGCAGTTCGATCGCGGCTACATGTCCCCGTACTTCATCACCAACGCCGAGAAGATGGTGGTCAACCTCGACCAGGCCTACGTGCTGATCCACGAGAAGAAGCTGTCCACGCTGCAGCCGCTGCTGCCGCTGCTGGAAGCGGTCGTGCAGTCGGGCCGTCCCCTGCTGGTCATCGCCGAGGATGTCGAGGGAGAAGCGCTCGCGACCCTGGTGGTGAACAAGCTGCGCGGCGGGCTGAAGGTCGCAGCCGTGAAGGCGCCGGGCTTCGGCGATCGCCGCAAGGCGATGCTGGAGGACATCGCCGTCCTGACCGGCGGTCAGGTGATCAGTGAAGATCTCGGCATCAAGCTCGAGACCGTGACGCTCGCCATGCTCGGCACGGCGAAGAAGATCCTGATCGAGAAGGAGAACACCACGGTCGTCGAGGGCGGCGGCAAGAAGGCCGACATCCTGGCTCGGGTGAACCAGATCCGTGCGCAGGTCGAGGAGACCACGAGCGACTACGACCGCGAGAAGCTGCAGGAGCGGCTGGCGAAGCTGGCCGGCGGCGTTGCAGTCATCCGGGTCGGCGGCTCCAGCGAGGTCGAGGTGAAGGAGCGCAAGGATCGCGTCGACGACGCGCTGCATGCGACCCGTGCGGCGGTCGAGGAGGGCATCGTTCCGGGCGGCGGCGTGGCACTGGCCCGCGCGAGCCTGGTTCTTGCCAGGTTGAAGGGCGACAACGAGGACCAGCGCGTCGGCATCGACATCGTGCGCAAGGCGGCGCTCACGCCGCTGCGGCGGATCGCCGAGAATGCCGGTGAGGATGGCGCGGTCATTTCGGGCAAGGTGCTCGACAAGGACGAATACGCCTGGGGCTTCGACGCCCAGGGCGGCGCGTTCAAGGACCTCGTGAAGGCTGGCATCATCGACCCGACGAAGGTGGTGCGGGCCGCGTTGCAGAACGCGGCGTCGGTCGGCGGGTTGCTGATCACCACCGAAGCGATGGTCGCCGAACACGTCGAGCGGACGGAACCTGCCGCCGCCTGATCGTCCGACGTCCGATGCCGGGGATGGGGGCTAGGCGGCGGCCCCCGTCTGGCGGCCGGCAGCATGGTAGCTGCCGGTCGGCGCGCGGCCGGTCGGGTAGCCGAGCCAGGGACGAGGTGGAATGTGCCCGGCGCGTTCCTCGGCGAGGCGGGTCTCCTCCTGCAATTCCTTCAAGCGGCGCGCGATTGCAACGTAATCGTCTGCAACGTGACTGACTTGCATGGTGGCACTCCCTCCAGGACGGCCCGCGGCGGTTGCAGTCTGCGCGGATTTGCCCGAATGACAGACCCGCCCGCCCATGGGCGTCAAGCGTCACCGGGCCGCCGAGGGGCGCTTCGCCTGCACGCCAGCCACGTGATAGATGAGGGGCTCCCCGCGCGAGGCCCGCCATGATCATCCGCAGCGACGAGACCGTCGACATCCCGGTGCCGCAGGCCGGCGCCATGCGGTTGCACCTGTTCCGCCCGGCCGTGCCGGGGCGGTTTCCCGGCGTGCTGTTCTTCTCGGAGATCTACCAGGTGACCGACCCGATCCGCCGGCTGGCGGCGATGGTGGCCGGACAGGGCCATCTGGTCGCGGTACCCGAGGTTTATCACGAGTACGAGCCGGCCGGCACGGTGCTGCACTACGACCAGCCGGGCACCGATCGCGGCAACGCGCTGAAGACCACCAAGACGATCGCCGCATTCGACGCCGACGCGCGCGCCGGGCTGGGGTTCCTGGCCAGCCATGCGGCCTGCAGCGGGCGGCTGGCGACGCTGGGCGTCTGCCTCGGTGGGCATCTGGCGTACCGCGCGGCGCTGGATCCCCGCGTATCGGCGGCCGCCTGCTTCTATGCCACCGACATCCATTCGGGCACGCTGGGCGCCGGCGAGGCCGACGACAGCATGGCGCGGATGGCCGAACTGAAGGCGGAAACCCTGTTCGTCTGGGGCCGCCAGGACCCGCACGTCCCCTTCGCCGGACGGCAGGCGATCCGTTTCCGGCTTGAGCAGGTCGGCGCCACGTACGAATGGCACGAGGTGAACGCCGCCCACGCCTTCCTGCGCGACGAGGGGCCACGCTACGATCCCGCGCTTTTCCTGCAGGCGATGGGCTGGATGCTGGCGCTGTTCCAGCGGACGCTGCACGCCGCCGATTGACGGCACCCCACCTGGCGCGCGGCGTCACACCAGGGTCGCGTCCGGCGCGGGTTGCCCTGCCGCCGATTGCGCCGACACCATTGCTCATGCGTGGCGAACCATCGGTCATCCCGCCGACCGTCATTCCCTCGGTCGCGGGGCCACCCTCGCCGCGGTCTCCGGCCGTGCCGGCGCGGCGGAACCTTGTCCTCGCCGCCTGCCTGATGGCCACCTTCATGGCCGCGGTCGAGAGCACCATCGTCGCCACCGCGATGCCCACCATCGTCGCCGACCTGGGCGGCTTCAGCCTGTTTTCCTGGGTATTCGCCGTCTATCTGCTGACGCAGGCGATCAGCATCCCGGTCTACGGCAGGCTGGCCGACATCTATGGCCGCAAGGCGGTGTTCCATGTCGGCGCCGGTCTGTTCCTCACCGGCTCCGTGCTGTGCGGCTTCGCGCCGGGGATGGTCTGGCTGATCGTCTTCCGCGCGATCCAGGGCATCGGCGCCGGCGGCGTGCAGCCGATCGCCATGACGATCTGCGGCGATATCTATGCCCCGGCCGAGCGCGCGCGCGTGCAGGGGCTGATCGCCTCGGTGTTCGGCGTGGCGGCGGTGGGCGGGCCGTCGCTGGGCGCCTTCCTGGTGGAACATTCCGCTTGGCAGGTGGTGTTCTGGATCAACCTGCCGATCGGTGCGGCGGCAATCGCCATGATCACCGCCTTCCTGCACGAGGACGTGCAGGTGCGCCGGCACCGCATCGACGCGCTCGGCTCGCTGCTGATGGCGGTGGCCGTCACCGCGCTGATGCTGGTGATGATCCAGGGCGCCGAATTGCCGATGGCCACGCTGGCCGGCGTGGGCGCGCTGGGCGTGGCGACGCTGCTGGTGTTCCTGCTGCACGAGATGCGCACGGCCGAGCCGATGCTGGCATTGGACCTGCTGCGCGACCGGGTCATCGCCATCGGCAGCGTGGGCGGCGGTCTGGCGGGGGCGGTGATGATGGGCGTCTCGGCCTTCCTGCCGGCCTATGTGCAGGGTGCGATGGGCCGCAGCGCGACGGCGGCCGGCATCGTGCTTGGCGCCATGTCGATCACCTGGGCGCTGGCCAGCATCTTCGGCGGGCGGCTGATGGTGCGCACCAGCTACCGCCTCGCCGCCGTGCTGGGGGCGCTGTCGCTGCTGTGCGGCAGCGCGGTGCTGGTCGGGCTGACGCCGGCGCGCGGGATGCTGTGGGCAACCGCCGGCTCGTTGGTGATCGGCGTCGGCATGGGCCTTTGCAACACGGCGTTCATCGTCTCGATCCAGGCGGCGGTGCCGTGGAACAAGCGCGGCGCCGCGACCTCCTCCGGCCTGTTCCTTCGCTTCATCGGTCAGGCCGTGGGTGCGGCGTCGTTCGGCGCGGTGCTGAATGCCACCATCCTGCGGCGCGTGCCGGATGCGGGGCATCTGGTGGATCAGCTCATGGAGCCTGCGCTGCGCCGCGCCCTGGCCCCGGCCGAGGAGGCGCGGCTGGTCGCGGTAATCGCCGCCGGGCTGCACAACGCCTACTGGCTGGCCTGCGCGTTGTCGGCCGTCACGCTGGCCCTGGTTATCATGCTGCCGGCGAAACTGAGCCCGAAGCACCAGACGCTGCGCTGAGGCACCGCGGGGCGGCCGGCGCCGCGCACCATGACAAGTGCGGGCCGCCGTCGTAAGGACCGATGTGCCCTCGCAATCGTTGCTCCGTCATCCGCCATTCGCGCTGTTCCTGGCTTCCCGAGTCTGCAGCAGCTTCGCCTTCCAGATGCAGTCCGTGGCGATCGGCTGGCAGGTCTATGCCCTGACCGGCAGCGCCTTCGACCTCGGGCTGATCGGGCTGGCGCAGTTCCTGCCGGTGATGCTGCTGACGCTGGCGGTCGGGCATGTTGCCGACCGCTATGACCGGCGCCGCATCACCGCTGCCTGCCAGGTGATCGAGTTCGCGGTCAGCGCCACGCTCGCCACCGGGGTCGGGATGGGATGGCTCGGGATGCCCGGCATCCTCGGCGCCGTGACCGTACTCGGCGCGGCGCGAGCCTTCGAGTCGCCGACCCTGTCGGCGTTGATGCCGGGTCTGGTGAGCGAGGGGCGGCTGCAGCTCGCCAGCGCCTGGTCCGCCTCGGCGAACCAGACCGCGACGATCATCGGGCCGGCCTGCGGCGGCCTGCTCTATGCCGTGGGCGCGCCGTTTCCGTTCGGCTTCGCCTCGGCGCTGTTCCTGCTGGGGGCGGTGTCGGTGACGCTGATCCGGATAGACCGGCCGGTCGCCCACCGGGAGCCGGCGACGCTGCGCTCGGTGTTGTCCGGCATCACCTTCATCTGGGCGCGGCCGGCAGTGCTGGGGGCGATCTCGCTCGATCTGTTCGCGGTGCTGCTGGGCGGTGCGACGGCGCTGCTGCCGATCTACGCGCGCGACATCCTGCACACCGGCGCCTGGGGGCTCGGGGTGCTGCGGGCCGCGCCGGCGGCGGGCGCGCTGGCGGCGTCGGTGTTCCTCGCAAGGCGACCGCTGCGCCGCCATGCCGGACGGTTCATGTTCGGTGCCGTCGGCATCTTCGGGCTCGCGACGATCGTTTTTTCGCTGTCTCGATCGATCCCCGTTTCGCTGGTCGCCCTTGTCCTGCTGGGCGCGGCCGACGTGGTCAGCGTGGTCATCCGCTTCACCCTGGTGCAGATGCGCACGCCCGATGCCATGCGCGGGCGGGTCAGCGCGGTGAACATGCTGTTCATCGGTGCCTCGAACCAGCTGGGCGAATTCGAATCGGGCATGACGGCGGCGCTGCTCGGCACCGTTCCTGCGACCCTGCTGGGCGGCATCGCCACCATTGGCGTCGCCGCGCTGTGGATGCGGCTGTTTCCCGAATTGCGCGACATCGACGAGCTGCGCTGAACGCCGTGCGGGTGCGCTGTCGGCATTCGGTCTTGCCCGGCGCCGCTTCCGCATGGAATGATACAAACACAAGGATGTGCGGGAGGCGCGGTCTCCGGGTACACCTCGTCCAGCTTTTCCCCCGGCAGAGGGTGCCAGGCCTTGTTGTCAGGCCCAAAGATAATGGACGCAGCGGCGCGCCGGGCGATCCTGGGGCGGACGCAGATATTCCAGGACCTTGAACCCGCCGACCTTGATGCCGTGGTGGCCCATGTCGTGGTGCGCCGCTACGGCCGCGGCGAGACCATACTGCATCGCGGCGATCCCAGCGCGGGCATGTTCGTGATCGCCGGCGGCAAGGTGCGCATCAGTCTGGTGTCGGAGGACGGCAAGGAAGTCACGCTGGGCATCCTGGGTGCCGGCGAGGTGATGGGCGAGATGTCGCTGCTGGACGGCGGCGAGTGCAGCGCCGACGCCATCGCGCAGGAGGACTGCGTGATGCTGGTGATCGAGCGCACGCAGTTCCTGCGCCTGCTGAAGCCCAACGCCGAACTGTGCCTGCATCTGCTGGCGATGCTCAGCCGCCGGCTGCGCCGCGCCAATGCGGCACTCGAGGAAATGGCGCTGTTCGACCTGTCCGCCCGGCTCGGCCGGCTGCTGCTGCGGCTGGCCGGCGACTACGGCGCGGTCGGCGGCAAGGGCAACGGCACCCGGATCGAGCTGAAGCTATCGCAGAAGGATCTCAGCACGCTGGTCGGCGGCTCGCGGGAGAAGGTGAACAAGCAGCTGCGCCGCTGGGAGCAGGACGGCGTGCTCGCCAAGGAAGGCAGCCGCCTGGTGATCCTCCAGCCGGAGGCGCTGGCGCCCCCTGAGTGACCATGGCGGCGTGATCCCGGCCCCTGAGCGGGTGGTGTCAGCCGATCTCGAACAGCGCGTCGGCCGCATCGCGGGCGGGCGCGGCGCCCGGCGGTGTCATCCAGCTGTTCCAGCCCAGCCGCGGCTCCGCCGCCCCGTCCAGCACCAGCGGGAACGCCGCCTCGCGCGCCAGGACCGGGTTGATCGCGAAGCCCGTCTCCAGTCCGAGGAAGGCGCGCACCAGCGACACCAGCCGGCGGTGCGCGACGCGGCCCGGCAGCAGCGCATCGAACCCGGCGCGATCGAGCGGGCCGATCCGCAGCACGATGCGCGCCTGTGCGTCCCACGCCCGAACGCCGATCACCGCATCCATGCCCAGGCGGTTCAGTCCGTCTCCAAAACCGCTTGGGCTTAGGGCGGTGCGCTGGTCCGGCGGCAGCGCGAGCCAGGTGCCGGCAAATTGCACCACCTCCACCGGGCGGCCCAGCCAGTCGGACAGCAGCGCGGTCAGCCGGTCGGCCGAGCGCGGCCGCATGCCGAACAGCCCGGCGTAGTGCAGCACCGGCTCCGGTCCCGCTTCCAGGCGATCCACCAGTCCGGGCGTCCCGTAGCCGCCCAAGGCCAGCAGCGCGGCACCGATCGGCTCGGGTGCCGGCGGCCGCGCCAGCGCAGCCGTCTCGGTCGAACGGGCGAGCCGGTATTTGATGCCGGCGCGCGCGAAGCAACCGATCATGCGCTGGGACAGCAGGTCGATGAAGTCGATCAGGCTGGACGAGCCCTGGCGCAGCGTGGTGCCCGCCAGCTCCCCATACAGCCGCGGCAGCGTGCCTGTGGCGCCGATCAGCCCGATCAGCGCCACGGTCACGCTCGGCCGGGCGCCATCGTTGGGGGATGTGACGCCGGTGATCTCGGCCGCGGGGAAGCCCAGGCCGGGCTGGCTGCGGAACCGCGCCGCCTCCTCGGGGGCGGGGGTGCGGCGGGCGCGCATCAGCACGCGCAGCGCGGCGTCGAAGCGGAAACGCTGCGGCTCACGCAGCAGCCGGGCGAGCGGCGCGAGCGGGCGCCTCACAGCAGCACGCGCGCCCCGGCCCGTGCCGGCCAGGCCGCGACCCGGTCGGGGCGGCCGCGCAGCACGGCGGTGCAGCGCACGAAGGAATTGACCGTGGCATGCAGTGCCAGGAAGCGGTCGAGCACCGCCGCCAGCAGATACAGCCCGCCGCCCTGCCAGCCGCGCGGGTCGAATTCCAGCGTCACGTCGAGGCCCCGGCAGAACGCGCCGGCCCGTGCCCCCGGCACGCGCGACACACCCGGTCGCGCCGACACCGCCAGCAGACCGTCGATTGCCGCCCGCGTCTCGCTGGCGTCGCGCAGGTCGTATAGCCGCAGCACTTCCTTCAGCGCCGCCGCCCCGGCCGCGCCATCGACGACGGACAGGTGGCTGAGCGAGAGATGCGAGACCAGCCGCCAGAATCCGGCTTCCCGGCGCTGGGGCCGCAGCGTGGGGGTCGGCGCGGTCAGGCAGTCGATGCGGCCGACCAGGGCATTGCCTTCCACCAGCCGCAGCGCCGGGTGGTCGCCGCCGAACGGCAGCCCGGCGGGCAGGTCGCGGTTGAGGCACAGCGCCTCGATCGACAGCACGCCATCGGCCGGCCGGTCGGGGTCGAAGTCGGGGTCGTAGGCGGCGAGACAGGTTTCGGTTCCGCCCACCGGGGATGGCCGGCGGGTGGTGTGGTAGGCGCCGCCCGCATCCGGGCCGGTCTCCTCCTCCGGCCGGGCGAGCCGGTAGAACGGCCGCCAGGGCCGCGCCTTGCCGTCGGGCCGCGTCTCGGTGACGCGCTCGACCTGCCACACCTCCATCGCGGCGGCGCGCCGCAGGTCGGGGACAACGCGGTACTCGGTTTCCGTCTCCGACAGCGGGATCGGCTCACACCGCTGCGCGAACAGGTTGACCAGCGGCGTGCAACCAAGGGCCAGGCTGTCGGCGCGCAGCAGCCGCTCAAGCTCGACCTCGGTGCGGTCGAGCCAGACGAAAATCTCCATCCGCTCCCCGGCATCGATCAGCGTCTTGCGCTCGATGCCGGTGAAATCGACGAACTGGAACTTCTCGGGGAAGGCGAAATACTCGGTCAGCAGCCGGAAGCCGGAGAAGCTGCGTGCCGGCCAGGGCAGGATCGCCTCCTCCGGCGCGAAGCCGACCGGGGCGATGGCGCTGCCCGGCAGGATGGCGGCGCTGGTATCGGCCGGGCCGTCGGCATAGCCGACCGATACGGCGTGCGCGGACAGCAGTTCCAGCAGCGGCAGGGACACGTTGGTCGGCGCCCGCAGGAACACCCGCAGCCGGTCCAGGCCCAGTGCCGTGAACGTGGTCTTGCCGGTGCAGCGCAGCCGGATGCGCAGGACGGCGACCGCTCCGGCGGCGCGCGGGTTGGGCGGCGCCGTCAGCGGCAGGCCGGACAGCTGCACTCCCTCGATCTCGATCGGCCACAGCGTCTGCGCCCAGGCGGTGCGGAAGCGGCACGGCTCGCCGCGCACCGGCTCGGTGTCCAATGCGATGCCGGCCGGCAGCGGCAGCGGCACGTCGAGGTCGGGCGCACAACTGAATTGCGCGATCGCGCAGGAGGGCACCGGGGCGAGGTAGTGGGGATAGAGCACCTCCAGCAGCGCATCGGTCAGCTCGGGGAATTCGTCGTCGAGCCGCTGCTGCACGCGCGCGCCCAGGAATGCGACGCCTTCCAGCAGCCGCGCGACATGCGGATCGTCCACGGCATCGCCTGACAGCCGCAGCCGGCCGGCGATCTTCGGATGCGCCTCGGCGAACTCGGCTCCCAGCTTGCGCAGGGCGGCAAGCTCGCGGTTGTAGTAGGGCAGCAACGCGTCAGACATCGGCCCTCTCTCCTGGGACGCGCTCACCTGGCAGTCGCACCGTCACCTCGGCCGTGCTGGCATCGACGACGGTATCGAAGGTGACGGCCTCGTGCACCGGCTCGGCGTTCAGCACCGCCTCAATGCGCAGCCGCAGGCGCGGCTCCAGCGGATTCTGCGTCTCCAGCGCGAACACGCTGACACTGGCGAAGCGCGGCTCGAAGCGGCGGATCGTCGCCTCGATCTCGATGCGCAGGGCGTCGCGCTGGCGCGGGTCGTTCATTGCGCCGGCGACGAAGTCGGGGATGCCGTAGCCGACCGAGGATGTGCGTAGCTCGGTCAGCGCCGGCGACCAGGACCGCCAGCGCCGCCGCGCATTGAGCAGCGCCTCCAGGTCGCGGCGCACGCTGCGGCGCAGCGCGACCAGCGCCTCCCCCGGCGAGAGCGGCGCGTCCGCGGCCCGTTCCGGCGCGTCGTCGATCAGCCGGTCGAGCAGCGGAAGCTGGACGCGCGGCGAGGGCGTGCGGGAGGGCGGCCGGCTCATGTGCTGCGGCTCATGCCTGGGCGTGGGCGGCGAAGCGCAGCGCGGTCATCGCCATGATGCCGGGGCCTTCCTCGCCGGCCAGGAAGATGCGCTGGCCGGAGCCGCGTACCGGGGCGGTCTCGGTCCAGGTCGTCTCGCGCCCCAGCCGCACCGGGTCGGCGGCGTCGGCATGGCTGCCGGCATAGATCGCGGGGACGTACACATCGCCGTCCGGACCGTCGGCCACCGACATGCTGGCGCGCCGCCAGGCAAGGTCGCGCGGCCGGCGCGGCGGATGGAAGTCGATCGCGGCGATCCGCGCGATCGGGATCCAGAAGTATTTGCCGGTGGTTGTCAGCACCTCCATCACGCCGGCGCACAAATCGTCGGCGTCGCGGAAATCGGCGTGGACCGTGCCGTCGATCGTCACCCCGGATGCGCGGGCGTGCCGCCTCGGCCGCGTCCGCGCCTTCCGCCGCCGCGGCGGCGTCGCCCGCGCGCAGCGCCACCAGCGCGCCGAGCAGCGCCTGCTCCATCGGGCCGGGCTCGCCCAGGAACTCCGGCACGCGGCCATCCTGCCACAGCTGCCGGCGGGCGGTTTCGGCGCGCAGCAGCTGGCGGAACTCAGCGACGGCCATCGCGACAGTCGGATCGATCGCCCCGGCGGCGTCCAGCACGGCGTCGGCGCGTTCGAGGTTGCCGGCGAACACCAGCAGCTCGGCCAGGAGTATGCGCGCGCCGGGATCGGCGGGGGCGCGGCGCACCGCCTGGTTGGCGGCGGCGAGCGCCGCGTCGAGACGGCCGGCGCTGAACAGTGCCGCGATGGTTTCATCCGTGCCAGACATGATCCTACCCCTGCCGCATACCCGGTGCCGCGATGTCGGTGACCAGGCGGAACGTCGCGGACACGTCGTCCAGCTGGAAATGTGGTTGCAGCAGCGCGGTGCATCCGAACACGCCCGGGCGGCCCGGTTGTTCGCGCACCGAAACCTCGGCCGCTACCAGCGGATGGCGCGCGCGGTTGTCGCCGGTGCTCGACGCATTGGCATTCACATAGCTCTGTAGCCAGGCGTGCAGACTCTGCTCGATCTCCTCGGCGGTGCGGAACGAGCCGATCAGGTCGCGGCCGCGCAGCTTGATGCAGTGCGCGAAGCGGGAAACGCAGAGCATCGCGTTGATCTGCGACGACAGCCGCGCGTTGGCCGCCGCCGCGGCGGCGTTGGGCCCGGCATAGCGTGCCGGCGTCTGCAGGCTGCGCACCGAGGCGAACACCGCCTGCTGGCCGAAGGGCAGCGCCGAGAGCGGCATCAGCGCGGCATCCGCCAGCGCGCGTTCCTGCCGGTCGGTCAGCGCGATTTCCAGCGACGGGCGGAACCATAACGGATCGGAGGCGAATGGGTCCGCCGGGAGATCATCGAGCAGGCCGCCGCCGAGCCGGTCGGTTTCGCTGCCGCGCACATCGGCGGGCCAGGCATGGTTCGCGAAGGCCCGCGCCGCCGCAGCGGCGAAGCCGAACCCGGCACTCATCCAAACCCGCTGTTCCGGGCCCGGGGCGTATTCGGCGTAGCGGAAACCGTCGGCGCGTGCCGGATCGTCGGCCCAGGGCGCGCGCGCCAGCAGGCGCGGCAGCACGACGCCGACGAAGCGCATATCCTCCCGCCCGGACAGCCCGCGCCAGCGCGCGTAGTCCTCACCCCGGAACGGATCGCCCAATTCGGCGACCTGGGCGAGGTCGGCAAAGCCGTCGACCTGGAGCAGCGCCGGGGATGCGGCGACGATGGTGGGCACGAAGGCGGCCGCCGCGATGCCGGCCAGGCTCGCCAGCGCGCCGATATCGTCGGTCGGCGCGCCGGGGCCGGGGCGGTGGCGCACCTCGTGGTCAATCACCAGCAGCCCGAACGGCTCGCCGCCGGGGCTGCCGAACTCCTCCTCGTAGATTTTGCGGAACAACTGGCTCTGGTCGAACTCGGCGGCGCGTTCCAGGTCGCGGCACAACTCGGCCCAGGACAGGTTAAGCACGCGCACGCGCACCGGCGCGCTGGCGTCGACTTCCCGCAGCAGCCACGCGACGCCGCGCCACGCGCCTTCCAGCCGGCGCAGGCGGGGATGATGCAGGATCGCATCCACCTGTTCGCCGACCAGCGCGTCGATCGCGGCGATTACGCGGTCGATCGCCAGGCGCAGCGATTCCGCGTCGCGGGCCGCGGACGCCGGCGACGCGGCCGGGGAAGGCCGCGCCGGGCGGACCGCGAGAACGGTATCGAGCACGCCGCCCTGCGCCTGCATGACCAGCGATCCCCGGCCGGCGCCGCCCGTGCCGTGTCAGCCCTTCTGCGGCACCCGCGCGACCATGCGCAGGCTGGTGGTCAGTTCCTCCATCTGCAGCCAGGGCCGCAGATAGGCGATGGCGTTGTACGAGCCGGGCTTGCCCGGGATTTCGCGCACTTCCACCTTCGCCTCCCGCAGCGGGTAGCGGGCCTTCATGTCCTGCCCGGCGTTTTCGTTGGAATTGACGTAGTTCATGATCCAGCGATTGAGCCACGCCTCGCAGTCGGAGGCTTCCATGAAGCTGCCGATCTTGTCGCGGGCGATCACCTTCAGGTAGTGCGCGAAACGGCTGGTGGCCATGATGTAGGGCAGGCGGGCCGAGATCGCGGCGTTCGACGTCGCTTCCGGCCGGTCGTATTTCTTCGCCTTCTGCGCCGTCTGCGCGCCGAAGAACACCGCGTAGTCGGTGTTCTTGTAATGGCACAGCGGCAGGAAGCCCTGGTTCGACAGCTCGAATTCGCGCCGGTCGGTGATGCCGATTTCGGTCGGGCACTTGGTGTCGAGATCGCCGTCGTCGGAGGTGAAGACGTGCGCGGGCAGGTTCTCCACCTTTCCGCCGCCCTCGGCGCCGCGGATGGCGACGCAGAAACCGTATTTGGCATAGGCGTCGGTCATCCGCGCACCCATCACATAGGCCGCGTTCATCCAGCAGTACTCGCCATGCGCCATCGGCCGGGCGACGCCCGCCGCATCGGCCGGCGCTTCTTCATAGGCGAATTCGTCGATCGGCTTGGTGGCCGCGCCGTAGGGCAGGCGCGCGATCACGCGGGGCATCACCAGGGAGACGAAGCGGCTGTCCTCGGTTTCGCGGAAGCTGCGCCACTTGGTGTACTCCTGAGTGTCGAAGATCTTCGCCAGATCACGCGGCCGTGATAGCTCGGTCCAGTCATCGAAGCCGAACATCTTCGACCCCGCCGCCGAGATGAACGGCGCGAAGGCGCCGGCCGCGACGTTGGAGATCAGCCGCAGCGTATCGACATCGTCGGGATGCGCGGTCCATTCGTAGTCGCCGATCAGCGCGCCATAAGGCTCGCCGCCCGGCGTGCCGAACTCGTTCTCGTAGATCTTCTTGAACAGCTGGCTCTGGTCGAATTCGACGGCGCGCGTGAGGTCGCGGTTGAGGTCGCGCTTGCTGGCGTTCAGCACGCGGATCTTCAGGCCGGTCCCGGTCTCGCTGTTCATCACGAGATGATTGAGGCCGCGCCAGCTGCCTTCCAGTTGCAGGAAGCGCGGATCGTGCATGATGGCGTTGAGCTGCGCCGACAGCTTGGCGTCGATCGCGGCGATGGCGCGGTCGATGGTGCGGCCGAGATTGCGGTCGAACGTAACCGTTCCGGTCACCGCTTCGGCAACCAGCGTCTTGACCAGCTCCTGCGCGCGGTCGGGCTCGGTCTGCCGCGTCGCGGCGACGACCTGATCGAGGAAGCTGCCGCCCTCGGTCGTGGCGGCCTGCGTGCCGGGCGTCGCCTCCGGCGTCGATTGGGTCTGCGACATGGCTCAGCCCTCCTTCTTGTCGAGGCCGAGCTGGCCCGACAGCGCCTTCAGCTCGCCCGCGTTCTGCAGCACCTGCTCAAGCAGGCTTTCGAGCTGTTCGGAACGATCCGCCTTGCTCATCAGGTCGCGCAGCTTCTCGCGCGTCTCCAGAAGGGCCTGCAGCGCGGGCACCTGTGCGGCGACGCGCGCCGGCTCGAAATCCTCGAGCTTGTTGAAGGCGAGCGAAACCGCCATCTGGGTGCCGTCGTCGGCAAGCTTGTTGTCGACTTTCAGGTTCAAGCCGGGCGCCAGCCGTGCCATCACGTCATCGAAATTGTCGCGGTCGATCTGGATGAACTTGCGCTCGGCCAGCGGGCGCAGCGGCTGGGTGGGGTCGCCCGAGAAGTCGCCGAGCACGCCGACCACGAAAGGCAGCTCCCGCAGCACCTCGGCCCCTTCGGTCTCGACCTCGTAGGTGATGTGCACGCGGGGCTTGCGGACACGGTTCAGCTTGTCGTGGATGCTTGCGCTCATCTTGGCTCTCCGTCCTTCGCTAAATTGCGTCGGACGCGGCCGAGCGTTTCGTGTTGCCCCGCGCCGTGTCCTCGTTTCCCAAGCTACGTTTTCGCCATGCGCAGGGTCAACGCGAAGCTGGGGCGGTTTTCGTGACGCAGGTCACTCCGGCGGATCGGCCGGTCGGATACCTAGTCTGAGCAGGATGTTGGACCGGCTATCCGTATCCGGAACGATTTCCTGCAGAAGCTCCGGCCAGGTGAGGCGGCTGCGCCGCACCGCATCATACAACGTGTAGGCAAGCGGCGAATGTGGCTCGGTACGGCGAAAGAAGTCGGCGACGTCCCCCAGCAGGCGCAGCGCGTGCTCCCGCGTCTCGATGGCGCCGGCTGGCCGCGGCGCGGTCGCGCCGTTCGTCGCGGCCGGGGCGGGCGCCGTGTCGGCTGTCTGCCGGTTTTCGGCGGCGGCGCTGCCCGCGGGGGCGTAGCGTGCCGCGATCGTCACGATCTCGTCCAGCAGGTCGTGCACCCTGCTGGTGGGCGGCGCGTCGGCCCCGGCCTTCGCGTCGAGCGCGGCACCGAGCGCCTGCCAGGCATCCAGCGCCGCCGTGGCGGCATCGCGCAGGGCAGCGAAGCCGGCGCTGCCGGCGGCCTGCGCCTCGGCCTCCATCTTCTCGAAGGGCGGCACCCCGGCCGCGATGCGTTGGGCGCGCCGGGCCACATCGCCGATGCCGGCCAGCTCGGCCGATTGCTGATACTGCCACAGTGCCACCGGCGATCCGTCGCTGCGCTCGAACAGGGTCAGCTTGCGCAGCGGCTGCGCCAGCGTGCCCTCGCCGCCCTCGCCGTTCAGGCCGGCGACCGGAGCAATCCGACGCGCCATCCCGTCCTCGTCCGGCATCGGGTGCAGGATGTCCCAAAAGTCCTCGACCAGGGCACGCATCAGCGTCAGCGCGGCGGTCAGCCCGGCCAGCCCGTCGGTGCGCAGCAGCGCCTCCCCGCACCAGGCCGCCACCTCCAGGTCCTTGGCCTCGGTCGCCAGCAGGTCGGTGCCGAGGCGCACCACGGGCGCCCATTGCGGCGGAGCGCTGCTCTGGCCGTCGGTTGCCGCATCCTCCTGCCGCTCGGCCGTGCGGGCTTCCGACCGGGCGTCGCGCAGCCGGTAATACAGCGACTGCGGCGTGAAGTTCTCGCGCGGATCGGCACCGGCCGGCAGGGCCTCGGAAATCGGCGCACGCAGGATGTCGGGATCGAACCCCTCCGGCGTCGCTGCCATGCGCTGCTCCCTCCCCCCGGAAAATCGCGCACGGTCCTAGCACAGCAACCAGCGCCGCGCATCGGCGCACGATCCCAAACCCAACGCCGCAAGGAGACGCATGATGGCCGCGATTGATCTGAAGCTGCTGGTCGGCCGGCTGGACGAGCATTGCCGTCGCGCGCTGGAGGCGGCGGCGGGGCTGACGCTGTCGCGCACCCACTACAACGTCGAGATCGAGCACTGGCTCATCAAGCTGACCGAGGGCGCCGACAGCGACATCGCGGCGATCCTGCGGCAGTACGAGGTCGATCCCGGCCGCCTCGCCGCCGACCTCAACCGCTCGCTCGACCGGATGCAGACGGGCAACGCCCGCCCGCCCGGACTGTCGCCCGACATCGTCGAGCTGGCCAAGCAGGCCTGGCTTTTTGCGTCGGTCGAGATGGGCAGTGCCGCGCTGCGCTCGGGTCACCTGCTGTGGGCGCTGCTGGCGGACGAGACGCTGGCGCGGCGCGCGCGGGACATGAGCGCGCAGTTCGCCCGCATCGCGCCCGACACGCTCAAGCGCGACTACGCGCGGCTGACCGCGGCCAGCGCCGAGGCGACGGCGGCGGCCGCGGCGCCGCGGGCCGAGGCCGGATCGGCGCCGGGCGCGTCCGGTGCGGGTGCGAGCGGCCCGGGCGGGAGCGGTCCGCTCGATCAGTTCACCATCGACCTGACCGAGCGGGCGCGCGCCGGCCGCATCGACCCGGTGCTGGGCCGGGACGCCGAGATCCGGCAGGTCGTCGACATCCTGATGCGGCGGCGCCAGAACAACCCGATCCTGACCGGCGAGCCGGGCGTGGGAAAGACCGCCGTGGTCGAGGGCTTCGCGCTGCGCGTCGCCGAGGGCGACGTGCCGCCGGCGCTGGCGCAGGTCGCGGTTCGCACGCTCGACATGGGGCTGCTGCAGGCCGGCGCGGGCATGAAGGGCGAGTTCGAGAACCGGCTGAAATCGGTGATCGAGGCGGTGCAGGCGAGCCCGCGCCCGATCATCCTGTTCATCGACGAGGCGCATACGCTGATCGGCGCCGGTGGTGCGGCCGGGCAGAGCGATGCCGCCAACCTGCTGAAGCCAGCTCTGGCGCGCGGCGAACTGCGCACCATCGCCGCCACCACCTGGGGCGAATACAAGCGGTATTTCGAGAAGGACGCGGCGCTGACGCGGCGCTTCCAGGTGGTCAAGGTCGAGGAGCCGACCGAGGCGGTGGCGATCGACATGATCCGCGGCCTGGTCGACACGCTGGAGACGCACCACAAGGTGCGCATCCTCGACGAGGCGGTGATCGCCGCCGTACGGCTCTCGGCACGCTACATCCCGAGCCGGCAGCTGCCCGACAAGGCGCGTCTCGCTGATCGACACCGCCTGCGCGCGCGTCGCCATGAGCCAGGCCTCGGTGCCCGCCGCGATCGAGGACAAGCGCCGCCGCATCGCCAGCATCGACACCGAGTTGCGCATCCTGGCGCGCGAGGCGGCGAGCGGGGCCGATTGCGAAGCCCGCCAGAGCGAGCTTGCCGTCGAGCGCACCGGGGTCGAGGCGGAGCTGGCTGCGCTGGATGGGCGCTGGGCCGAGGAGCGCGGCCTCGCCGCCGAAATCGCCGGGCTGCGCGCGGTGCTGGAGGATGCGGCTTCGACCGCGGACCGCACGGCGGAGCGCGAGCGGCTGATGGCGCTGTCACGCGCGCTGCGCGAGATGCAGGGCGAGCATCCGCTGATCTTCCCGCTGGTCGATGGGCAGGCGGTGGCCGAGATCGTCGAAAGCTGGACCGGCATCCCGGCCGGGCGGATGCGCGGCGACGAGATCCGCACCGTGCTCGGGATGCAGGATGCAATGCAGCGCCGGGTGATCGGCCAGTCGCACGCCATGGACTCGGTCTCCCAGGCGATCCACACGGCGCGCGCCAAGCTGACCGACCCGCGCAAGCCGATCGCGGTGTTCCTGATGGTCGGCACCTCGGGCGTGGGCAAGACCGAGACGGCGCTGGCGCTGGCCGACCTGCTTTACGGCGGCGAGCAGAACCTGACCGTCGATCAACATGAGCGAGTTCAAGGAGGAGCATAAGGTCAGCCTGCTGATGGGCAGCCCGCCCGGCTATGTCGGCTACGGCGAGGGCGGCGTGCTGACCGAGGCGGTGCGCCGGCGGCCCTATTCGGTGGTGCTGCTGGACGAGATGGAGAAGGCGCATCCCGGCGTGCAGGACGTGTTCTACCAGGTGTTCGACAAGGGCATGATGACCGACGGCGAGGGTCGCGAGATCGACTTCCGCAACACCGTCATCATCATGACCTCCAATGCCGGCACCGACCTGATCGACCAGCCTGTTCGCCGATCCCGAAACCGCGCCGGACGCCGCCGAGCTGGCCGAATTGTTGCGTCCGGAACTTGCTGAAGTACTTCAAGCCGGCGTTTCTCGGTCGCATCACGCGTGGTGCCGTATCTGCCGCTGGCGCCCGAGATCATCCGCCGAATCGTCGGCATGCAGCTCGACCGCGTCGGCCGCCGCGTGCGGGACGCCTACGGCGCGCAGTTCGCCTACGACGATGCGGCGGTGGCGCAGATCGCCGCGCGCTGCACCGAAAGCGCGTCGGGCGCCCGCAATGTCGAGAACATCCTGTCGCGCACGGTGCTGCCCGCACTATCGGCGCAGGTGCTATCGCACATGGCGGACGGACTTTCTTTGAATCAGGTGACTCTGGTCACAGATGCCGACGGCGGCTTCGATTATCACTTGTCGTAGGCTGCAACTCAGGAAAGGGACTTCCCAATGGCCATCTACTTGAAGCTCGACAAGATCAAGGGCCCCGTCACGACCAAGGGGTTCGAGGACACCATCGAACTGCTCAGCTGCGAAACCAATGTCGACCGGCACATGAACCAGCCGACGCGCAGCGAGAAGAACCGCGGCCACGCCGAGGCACAGATGGACATGATTCACGTCACCAAGATGTGGGACGGCGTTTCATCCACCAAGATCTTCGAGAGCGTGATGAAGGGCGACATGGACATGACTGGTACCATCTCGTTCACCAACGCCGACTCCCCGCCGGTCGCCTATCTGGAGATCGAGCTGAAGAACGTCGCCATCTCCACCTACGCGATGTCGGGCAGTAACGCCAGCACGGCGACCGAAGTGCCCAACGAGAGCCTTTATCTCAGCTTCACCGAGATCCAGATCACGCCGTACACGATCGGCTCCGACAAGAAGGCAAAGAAGGGCTCGATGGTGAAGCACACGCTGACCACCGGCGAGACGAGCTGAAGTCACTGCTATCCGGCTTCCCGCCGACACGATCGGCTTCTGCATGATCCCCGGGCTCGTCCCGGGGATTTTGTTTGTGAAGCGGAAACGTCATGCCCGAGGCCGACCATGACGACGATACGGCGACATGAGCCGGAGCCAACGCGGTCTTGGCATAAAGTAACGTACAAAACGGAACTGGAATCAGACACCCAGTGCGTCGATGACCACGGCGGTGATGTTGTCGTGCGCACCCAGCGCCAGGGCGGCCTGCAGAACGCCCTCGCATGCCGGCGCCGGGCCGGTCAGCAGTGCCGCCAGAGTCGCGACGTCCAGCGTCTTGCTGATGCCGTCGCTGCACAGCAGGAACCGGTCGCCCGGATCGAGCGCGCCGATCACCTTCTCGAGCCCGAGCGACTCCGACCCGTCGCCGACGGCATGGGTGATCAGGTTGGCCTGCGGATGGCACTCGGCCTGCTCGGCGTCGAGCTGGCCGGCATCGACCATTTCCTGCACCACGCTGTGATCGCGCGTCAGCTGCGCCAGCACCCCCTCGCGCAGCAGATAGGCGCGCGAATTGCCGGCCCACAGGCAGGCGAAATGCCCGCCGCGTGCCGCCAGCGCCACCACGGTGGAAGCCATGATCGCCGCGTCGCCCAGCACCGCGGCTTCGCGGAGCAGGCCGGCATGCACGCCGTCCAGCCGCAGCCGCAGTTGCGCCAGCAGCTCGGCCGCGGTCAGCCCGGGCGGGATGCCGTCCAGCGCCGCCACTACGGTGCGTGCGGCGATGGCGCCCGCGCTGTGCCCGCCGGCGCCGTCCGCGACCGCCCAGACGCCGAGGTCGGGGCGGTTGAGGAAGGCGTCCTGGTTGTCGGCGCGCCGCGCGCCCGCATGGGTCGCGGCGGCCGAGCGGAACCCGCCAGCCTGGATCACGCTGACATCGATCGGCATGAGGGTCATGCGGCTTGCTCGTCCAGCATCGTGGCGAAGGTCCCGGCCTCGGGCAGGCCGGGCAGCTGCAGCGCGCCGGCGGCGCGGCGCGGCGCGCCGGCGGTCCACCACAGGCTGCCGGTCGCCGGCGGATGCAGGTCGATCTCGGCCGCCGCCAGGGGCGCGTGCAGGGCGGCGATCACGGCGTCCGGCTCCAGATCCTCGGCTATTGCGGCAAGGCCCGCCTGCTCGGCGATGTCGAGGAAGGCCTGCGCGCCGGCGGCGATCGCGGCGCCGGGGCCGACGCGCAGGATGGTCAGCGGGAAATGCCGGCCGGCGCGGTCGGTGCTGGGCATCCACAGGCCGATCGCGGGGTCGGGGCCGCACAGCCCGCCGGCCAGGGCGAAGCGCCAGACCGGCGCCTCCATCCAGGCGGGCAGGAAGGCTTCCTCGAGCCGGGTCCGGCCGCCATGCAGCGAAGCCTGCAGCCACGCATCCCAGGGATCGGTGAAGCGCCGCGGCAGGCCGGCGCGGACGAAGTCGCCCCGCGCCGGCAGCTTGCCGTAAATGCCGATCGCCGGCGCGCCGCCGCCGGTCACCGGCTGGCTCAGCGCAGCGCGGGGCACCGGAAGTCCTGCAGCGCGGTGTTGCTGAACGGGTTCACCACCGATGTCATGCGGATGGCGAACACCGCGCGCCGCTCGCCCTGCTGGAACACCAGGGTGAAACGATCGGGCGCGCCGTTCTGCTGCAGCTTGCCCTGCGCGATCAGGTGGAACAGCGCCCACGGCCCCGACGCCTGGATCGCACCATTCGGTGCGGGCGGGTCGAACACCAGGCGCGCCTCATCGCCGCCCTGCGCCGGCCAGGTGACCGTCGTCGCGCGCGATGGGCCGTGCGCGTAGGTCAGGCTGGAGCCACCGAGGTCGAGCGTCACCTGCTTCGATCCGGCATCGAGGTCGGTCGGCGTGATGTCGAGGCGCAACGAGGGCATCGTCGCCACCGGCGGCGAAGAACATCTGCCGGATCGTGCGCGGCACGCTGGAACTGCAGCAGGTCGCCGGTGGTGACGGGCGCGGGCGCGCCGCCCACCGCCTGCGCCTTCCACACATGGGCGGCGGTATCGACGAAAGGCTTGAGCTGAGCGTTGAAGAAGCCGTCGATCAGGCCGCCCGGCGCAAACAGCCGGGCGAAATCGCCAAGCGGCACATCGCTGGTTGCCGATGCAACGAAGGGATAGCGGCCGTCGACCGCCTGCGGCGCAGAGCTGGGCCGGGCCGCCGGCGCCGTTGAATGCGGCCGCAGCCTGCTGGCGCGCCCCGCCGGCCCGCAGCGCGGCACCGTTGGACGCAAGCGCCAGCAGCCAGCGCTGCACCGGCTGCGGGGCCTGGCTGGCCACCGCGCGCAGCGTCAGCATCGGGTCGGGGCCGCCCGCCGTGGCGCCGGCCGAGCCGTCGGCCGGCGCCGAGGCCAGTTGCGCCAGGTTCTGCTGCAGCCCGTTGATCGCCGCCAGCGCCTGGTCGATCGGCGCGCCCGGCCCCTGGCCGACATAGTCGCGCAGCGCCTTGTAGCGGGCGTCGATCTCGTGCCCGTCCGGCACGGCAACGCCGGGCGCCGGGCCTCCCAGCACGCGCTGCAACTCGGCGGCGGCCGACGATGCGGCGGCGACGGTCTTGACCGGGTTGGCCGCAGCGGCTGCCGGCTGCGGCGCGGTCAGCGTCAGCTCATGCGTCACCGCGGTCAGCAGGCTGCGGATCGGCGATTGCGGCGAACCGAGCACATACAGCGCCTCGGCCGCCTGCGGCGGCGACTGGAACGGGGCCAGGTCGAGATCGCCCAGCATGCGCGTCCCACTGGCGGACATAGTCGGCCTCGTAGAGCTGCACGACGGCAGCTTCCAGCGACTGCAGCGCGGCACCCGAGGTGTCGATCTCGCTGTTCTTGCCCAGCACCCAGCTTTCGTCGGCGACCTGCTTGGCGACCGCGGGCAGCGATGGCAGCAGCACGTCATGGAAGCCCTGCGGCGTGTAAAGGCCAGGGATGCCGTCGGTCAGCGGGCTGCCGGAGGCGCGCACGAACAGCTCGGCGCCCGCGGCACCCAGCGCGTCGGCCGGGCGCCACTGAGGCAGCGCCTGCGCCGCACTGGATGGCACGATGCGCGAATAGACCCGCTCGGCGACCGAGACGCGGCTGAAGGTGGCGCGGGCCTGGTCGACCAGCCCGCCGTCCAGCGTGATCGGCGGCAGCGGCTGCGCCAGCAGGGCATCGAGGTGGCGCAGCAGGTCGTCGCGCATCGCCGCGTTCTCGGGCCCCGGATAGGTGCGCTGCCAGTCGAGCTGCATCCAGGTGCGCACCAGGTCGCGGTCAAGCGGGCCCTGGCCGCCCAGCATCAGGTAGACGCGCGTCGCCTGATACAGGAAGTCGGGCTGGTCGAGGGCGGCGCGCATCTGGGTCTCGAGCCGCAGGATCAGCCGCGGCAGCAGCACGCGCTCAAGCGCGTCGCTGATAGACGATGCGGCTGGCGGCACCGAGCTTCGCCGCCTGCGACAGGCCGGCGCCGGCGGCATCGGTGGTGGCCGCGTCGCCGAACGGCAGCGCACGCGCCTGGTCCAGCAGCGGCACGATGGGCGGCAGGTCGGCGCTGGTCACCGGATCCAGCGGCAGCCGCGACGCCGTCTGGCGATAGTCGTCCATCGCGGCGGACAGCTTGCCGATGGCGGCGTTGTTGGCGGCGTCGGCGTGCCACACCCAGCCGCCGGCCGCCAGCACCACCAGCAGCACGGCGGCATAGCCGGCCGCGTGCCGCAGGGTCCGCCGTCGTGCGGCGCCCGGTGCCTCGGCCACCAGCATTGCCTCGCCCAGGATGACCTGGCGGATCAGGCGGGACAGGAAGTAGCTGCGTCCGTGCTCCGGCCGCAGCGTCGGCGCGCGGCGCTGGTCGATGCCGAAGCTGCGCGCAAGGGCGCCCGGTCAGCCGGTCGATCGGCGTGCCTTCCTGCGTGCCGGAGGAGAGGTAGACGCCGCGCAGCTGCGGCGCCGGGTCCAGGCGGGAACCGGAAAAGGCGGCTTCCAGGAAGTCGTGCAGCGGCGCGGCCAGGCTGGCCACCTGGGCGGGGAAGCCGGCGATCAGCGCGCGGCGGTCCGGGCTGCGCTCGGCCTGCATGCGGTCCAGCAGGCGGTCGTCCAGCCGCTCGATCAGCTTGGCGAAGGCGTCGCCGAAGCCGGCCAGCGGACCCGCCTCGGACTGCTTCAGCGCGAAGGTCGCGCCCCAGACCTGGGCGCGGCGCTCGCGATCCAGGTCGTCGAAGAACTCGGTGAAGCCGGCGATCAGGTCGGCCTTGGTGAACAGCGCATAGACCGGCAGGCGCACGCCGAGCTTCTCGCGCAGCTCCTTCAGCCGGCGGCGGATGGCGGCGGCGTGGGCCATGCGCTCCTCGCGCGTCGCCTGCGCGATGTCGGCCAGGCGCGATCGCGACGATCACGCCGTTCAGCGGCTGGCGCGGGCGGGTGCGCTTGAGCAGTTGGAGGAAGGCTTCCCAGCCGGCGCGGTCCACCGCGGCGTCGGAATCCTGCGTGGTGTAGCGCCCGGCGGTGTCGATCAGCACGGCATCGTCGGTGAACCACCAGTCGCACAGCCGCGTGCCGCCGACGCCGGCGACCGCGCCCTCGCCCATCTCTGCGGCCAGCGGGAAGCGCAGGCCGGAGTTCAGCAGCGCGGTCGTCTTGCCCGCGCCGGGCGGGCCGATGATGGCGTACCAGGGCTGCTCATACAGCCAGCCGCGCGTGCCGCGGGCGCGGCGCAGCAACTCCATGGCGGTGGCCAGACGCTCGCGCAGCGCGTCCGACTCTTCGGCCGAGGCGGATGTGGCGGGGTCGGCCTCGGCCACGCCGGCCGCGAGGGCGGCGTCGCGGGCGCGGCGGCGATGGCCGATCCACCAGTTCACGGCCGCCCAGATCACGACCAGCAGGACGATCACGCCGGCGCGCGGCAGCACGCCTTCCAGGACCGACAGGAATGGCCCGAACACCCAGACCAGGGCGGCGAGCAGGGCGACGGCGATGCCGCTGAGCAGCCAGCGGGACAGCAGGATGGTGCGCATGACGGTGGTTCCTCAGCCCTGCCGGTTCAGGACGACTTCGATGCGGCGATTCTTCGCGCGGCCCTCGGGCGTCGCGTTGGAGGCGATCGGATCGGCATCGGCCATGCCCTGCGCGGTGATCCGCCCGGCATCGCCGATGGTTTGTCCGATGATCGCCGCCGCGGCCTGCGCGCGGGCCGTGGAGAGCTGGAAGTTGGAGGGGAAGCGCGCGGTGCGGATCGGCTCGTTGTCGGTGAAGCCCAGCACCTGCACGGTGCCCGCCTCGGTCTTCAGCGCCTCGCCGATGCGGGCCAGCAGTTTGTCCGATCCGCCGGCGACGTCGGCGCTGCCGGAGCCGAACATGCCGGCCTGACTGATACGCACCACCGGCGCCTGCTCGGTACCGATCACCGTCACCTCCCCGGCGTCGATCTCGGGCTTGAGGAAGGTGCGCAGGCGCTCAAGCGGACCGGGCTCGGCCGGTGCCGGCGGCGGCTTGGGCGGCTGCACCGGCGCGGCGCGCGCGATCGCCGGCATCGCCGCCGGCGGTGCCACCAGCATCGTCTCGTACAGCGCGTCGGACTGGCCGTTCAGGGAGAATGTCGCCCAGGCGAACAGCCCGCCGATAACCGCAAGGCCAACGGTGCCGGCGACCCAGATCGGCACGCCGCCGCGCGACGGCCGGTACGGTGCGGCAACACCACGCCAGACCGGCGAAAGCTCGGGGTCGGCATGCGGCCTAACGCCGGCGATCACCGCATAGACTTCCTCGCGCAGGGCGTCGATCTCGGCGGGGCCGCGCGGCGATAGCCGGTAGCGCCCCATGAAGCCGAGCGAGAGGCACATGTACATGATCTCGAGCACCGGCAGGAACTTCTGCGGGTTCTGCCAGCATCTCCTGCAACAGGGTCGAAGAAGCGTTCGCCGCTCTGCACCTCGTGATGGAAGCTGGAGACGAGCGACTTCGCATCCCAGGTGCCGCCGCTGCCCCAGGGCGTGTTGAGCACCACGTCGTCGAGGCTGGCGCACAGTGCGTAATGCGCCGGGCGCACGAGGTCGGGCGGCGACGCCGGCGGCCTGGGCGCGCTGCTCGAAGCCACGCATTTCCTGGGCGGCGTTATCGCGCAGATTCGCCCGCGTCGGGCGGTGTCAGCGTGTTGCGCAGACGGGCAAGCAGTTGCAGCAGCGGCATGGCCGCCGCCATCAGCGGGCCGCCGCTGGCCAGCGGCAGGTCGGCCGCCTCGGTCGGCGGCGGCGCCGCGGGCGCAGGCGCGCGGGCGGGGCGGTTGCGCGGCGCGATCACCGTGGCGGCGACGGCGGGCGGCGTGGCGGTCGCATCGGTGCCTGGCGCAGGCGCGGGTGCCGCGGGGTTGCGCCGACCACCCGGGGTCGGGCGGATCAGGGTGCGGCCGTTGTCGTCCGGTTCGCTGAAGGGATTGTCGATCATGGGCGCCGGTTCTCCTGGGCGCCCGGTGCGGTCAGCCGCGAATGGCCCAAAGCTCCAGGCGCAGATTGGGGAATTCTCCCGAGACGTGGATCGCGAAGCCGGCCGAGGCCTGCATCTGCTGCCAGTGGGCGCTGTTGCGATCCAGCTCGAAATACGAAGCGCCGGCATGGAACGGGATCTGCCGCGGCGCCACCGGCAACGGCCGGATGGTGATGCCCGGCAACGCCACGTTCACCAGTTCGCGGATGTGCTCCACCGCGCCGATCTTCACCTGCGCGGGGAACAGCCGGCGCAGTGTTTCGGTCGGCATGTCGGCCTGCACCGAGAGCACGAAGCTGCTGGCGCGCAGGATGGCGCGATCCATGATCGGTCCGACGCGCACGCCCTGACGGCGTTCCTGCAACGGGATGGGCGTTGCGTTCTGCTCGATCACCGCCGACAACGAGCGCCGCAGATCGGCCACCACCGGGGCGAAGCTGCGTTGCAGGTCGTCGTGCCGGTACGGCGGATAGGCGTTCGGCCGGCGCGTCGTCTCGGTGAACGTGGCGAACTCGCCGACCATCTGCAGCAGCACGGCATACAGCTCGGCCGGGTGCACGCGGCCCGATTCCGCCCAGTGCGCCAGCAGCGTCTGCCACCGATTCGCAGTCTGCAACAACAGGAAATCGGCAACGTCCGACACGCCCCGGCCCGATGGCGCGGTCAGCCGCGCCGCCAGCGCCTCGGCGCGCTGATGCAGCATGCCGGTGAGCTCGGCAAGCAGTCCAACCAGCACAGGGGATGCGAACGATGTGATGCATGGCGCGATCCATCGATCATCCAGCGTCACGCGCCGATCCGATGTGACCTCGGTCACGCGCGCGAGACCGATGCACAGATAGCCGGAGCGATCGTCGCTTTCGAGCAGGTAGCGCAGGCGCAGGCGGCCAACGAGCAGTGGCGCCGGCTGCGGCGAGGCCGAATGCGTGTCGTACGCTTCGAAATCGCGGATGGCGTAGCGGCCCTGTGCGGCCGGGTTGGCGGCATCGTCGGCGGCGACCTCGACCGCGCCCGCCTGGCGCACCGGGACGCCGAGATAGACCACCACGCCGCGCGCGCTGTCGGGCAGGTCGAGCGGGGCGGGATGGTCGGTTTCCTCGGGGATGGCGAAGGCCGTGCCGTCCTCGAACAGCCCCGCCGCGGTGCTCACCGCGAACCGTCCCGTTGCCAGCAGCTCGCGGTCGATGGTCAGCCGGGCCACACCCCAGGGATACGGATGCGCCACTGCCAGCACGCCGCGCACCAACGCATCCAGATGCCGATCCTGCTGCTGGAAGTGCTGCGCGCGGAGGAACATCCCCTCCTGCCACACCACGCGGTTCGTCCATGTCATCGGCGCGGCACCTTCCCGGGCTTTCTCACGCGAGCGTAAGCTTGATGCCCGCCGTGGTCAGCAGGACCTTGGTGGTGCCATGCGGCGCCAGCGGAACGATGCCGCGCCAGGTTGCGCGGTCGATCAGGCGAAACAGCGCGACCGCGCCCAGGTAGTTGGCACCCGGCTTGAGCGGGTGCTGGATGACGTGGTGCTCCCCCGGCGAGAGCACGAACATCTCCGAGCCGAGATCGTCCGCACCCAGGGTCGCCGTCTCCCGCTCGGTCAGCGCGAAGACGTCGGCGGTGGCGAAGGTGCCCGACGAAGCGAGCTGATACAGCCGGATGGCGACCGAGGTCGGCTGTCCGGCGGCGTCCTTGTTCTGGTCGGCGCCGCCGATGGCCGTCAGGTCGAGCGCCGGCGGTGGCGGCGGTGCCGCGCAGCGCGCCAGCAGCAGGGCCGGCAACAGCAGCGCGGAACGGCGCCGGAGAGCAACGCTCACGAGCCTTTCCGCGCCGGCGCGGCCGCCTGCAGCGCCTGCTCGTAGGCGAGCGCGAAGGCGCGGCCGAAGACGGTGTCGAAATCGTCGGACAGGCCCTGCGTCAGCCGCGCGTGCTGCGCCTCGAACAGGTCCCAGGCGCGCAGCTTGCGCTGGGCATCGAGCAGGCTCATGCCGCCCTTCTCGGCCTCCTCGCGCAGCTTCTCGGGGGCGAGGTCGCGCAGCAGGCCGCGCACCGCGCTCTGCATCGCGGCGAGGGTGGCGAGTTCGTGCAGGCGCATGTCCTTCATCGCCTCTGCCACCGCTTCCGCCGGCCCCTGGTCGGCGCGGCGCCCGGCACCCAGCAGGGCCAGCAGCGCGTCGTCCTCGCTCGCGGCGAATTTCAGCGGGTTGTTGCCGGTGGCGCGGATCATGGTCTGGTGGATGCGGAATTCCTGCTTGGTCGCCGCGCGCGCCACGAGCGCGTCGCGCAGCCCGCCCACCATGGCGCGGAATGCGGCACCCAGCGCCTCCATGGCGCGTTCCGGATCGCCGGGGCGGGCATCGGGCAGCCGCGCGCCGCGCAGGAAGGCCGCCATCAGGTCGCCGGCCGGCGCGGGTGCAGCAGGCGCGGCGACGGCGGGTGCCTCCAGCGGCGGGATCACCGGGCCGGACAATGCTGGCGGCGGGGCCGGCGGCGGGGCGGCGGCCGCTGCTGCCAGGGCCGAGGCCTTGACTCCGTCCAGGTCCCAGTCGTCGCTCAGCATCACCACCGGGCGCGGCGGGGTGAAGGCATCGGCGATCCCCGGGCTGTGGTCCGACTGGGCGGGGCCGATCAGGCTGTCCGCGGGCCGCCCCTGGCCGAACGGCGCGGCGTACCCCGGCGTGGCGCCGAAGGACAGCGTCGCCGTATAGGCCGGCGGGGTCGGGAAAGCCGGCGACTGCGGCTCCCGCCGGTCGGTGGCAAAGGGGTCGTCCGGCAGGATCGGTCCGCGATCAACGATGCGCACCTCGATCTCGTAGTCGCCCACCATCAACCGGTCGCCGTCGCGCAGGTCGCGTGCGCGTCCGGCGCCGATCGGATCAGGGTCGCGGTTGAGGAAGGTGCCGTTGGCGCTGAAATCGGCGACCTCCCACGACCGGCCCTTCAGCGAAATCACGCAGTGACGCTTGGACAGGTACAGATCGGGGTCCTGCAGCACCCAGTCGTTGTCGGGCGCGCGGCCGATGGTGAAGCTGCCGGCGGCGATGGTGCGCGGCGCGGGGGCCTTGTCCTGCGGGGCGCTGACGACGGTGAGGGTCAGGGTCATGGGTTCATCCGATTAGCACGGTCGGGCAGCCGATCACGATAGTGCCGCCATGCCCGGTGTTGTCGCCCATCCGCGCGGCCGGCAGCTTGTTGACGAAAACCGTGGGCGAGCCTTTCGCGATGACATCGGGCGGACCGACGCAGGTCAACTGGTCAGTCGCGCGCGCCGCCGGCAGGCATGCGATCAGCACCGTCATCTGTCCGGGCAGGATCGGCCCGCCGACATGCGGCACCGGCCCGTTGCACATCGGGCAGACATGCATGTCGGTGACGCGGGCGGCGGGCAGTCCCATCAGAAGGCCTCCTTTTCCAGGAAGCCCGCCCCGCCCAGGGCGATGTCCTGCGCGCTCGCCACGAACCGCGCCAGCCGCTCGGCCTGGCGTTCGGCGCTTGGCCGCACCGAGGCGAGGATCACAGAGCCCGCCACCGCGGTGCCGAGCAGATGCGGCGCAGGCGGCACAGCGGGCTGGTCGGGGGGCGCCATCGAATCGCCGCTCCAGAACGCCGCGACCGCCGTCCACGCCTCGGCGCTCAGGAAGCCGGTTTCCTGCGCGCGCGCCATCGCCTCGCGCCGCACCGCGTCGCCGGGCTTGCGCACCCAGACTTCGGCCAGGGCGCAGGCGTCGCGGTCGGCCGCCGGCAGGTCGTCGGGCGCGGTGGCGCCGGCGCAGCGCGCCGCCCACCAGACCGCCTCGCGCGCCGGCAGCGCGTGGGCACACAGCCGCGCCGCCTCCAGCAGCATGTTCTGTTGCTGGAGACGCGCGACCGCCTCCGACACCAGCGTGCAGGATTGCAGCGCCGCGGCGATATCGGACGGCAGCTCCAGCCGCGGGATCAGCCGCGGCAGGGCCGTGGCGTCGAGCTTGTTCTTCGGTGTTGCCTGGTTCATCGCGCGCTCAATTCAGCATGATCATGCCGCCGGCGGCCTTCACCATGCCAGAGCCCTCGATCTGGACCATCGGGCCTTTCACGGTGGTCATCAGCTGGCCCTCGACCGAGAGCGTCATGCCCTTGATGGTGACGCCGGCCTGGTTGATCGTAATGCTCGACTGGCCGACCTTCAGCGTGATCGCGTTCGACGACTCCAGGCTGATCGTCCCCATCGAGGTTTTCACCGAGATGTCGCCCGTGGTCGACGTGATGGCATGATTGCCGTCGGGCACATCGACCTTGCGGTTGCCCTTGCTCACGGTCAGCGTATCATTGCCCTCGCTGATCGTCGTGCTCCGGTTGCCCTTCTGCACCGTCAGCGTGTCGTTGCCTTTCTCGATCGTCGTGGTGCGGTCGTTGCCGATATCGGTCGTGGCGTCGTGCTCGACCTCCGTCTTCAGGTCGCGCTCGGCGTGCAGCAGCACCTGTTCGTTGCCCTTCTTGTCATCGAACGACAGCTCGGAGTATCCGCCGCCACCCGGCGTCGAGCAGGTGCGCAGGCCGCTGCGGGTCTTCTGGTCGGGCAGCGGAAACGGCGGCAGCTGCTCGCCGTTGTGCAGCTGGCCGACCACCACCGGACGCTCGGGATCGCCGTCCATGAAGGCGACCGCGACCTCGGTGCCGACGCGCGGGATGAACGACCATCCGCCGTTGCCGCCCGACCAGGCCTGCATCACGCGCACCCAGACCGCGCCGCCGGACGTGGCATCCTTGCGGCGGTCCCAGCGGAAGCGCAGCTTCACCCGGCCGAGCTTGTCGGTGTGGATTTCCTGGCCGTCGGGGCCTATCACCACCGCCGAATACATCCCGTCCATGCGCGGTCGCCGCACGGTGCGTGCCGGGCGCCAGTAGGTCGGGGCCGGAAAGGCGGTGAAGCTGTTGGCGTAGCGGGGTGTCCCGGCGCTGTTGCGCCAGCTGTCGTCGGTGGCGTGGTGGGAGACGCGGGCCAGCAGGTAGTCCTTCGCATCGCCACCCGGCTTGTCGGCCACCGCGATGCGTCCGCCGGCGACGAATTCCGGATCGAAACCCGAACCGTGCGACAACGTGGCCTGGGCCTCGGCCGCTTCCATCCGCAGGCGCGTCTCCTGCCGGACGGCATCGCTGGTCGAGGCCAGCGCCGGCCAATGGAACGGATCGCGCAGCGTCGCCCCGCCGGCCTTCAGCGTGGTCTCCGTCTGTGACTGCAGATCCGAGCCCGGATACTCCGGATTGTAGTCCGACATCATGATCTTGCCGTGCGTCACCGCCGTGGCGGGATGCCAGGCGGACAGCGCGGTCAGGCCCTCGCCCGGCTGCGGCGCGAACGGTCCACCAGCGATATTGGTGAATTGGGTGGTTGCGTCGGCGACCATCAGGGTGTGGCCGGATGCGCTGTGCTGGAACCAGTAGAACCAGCCTTCCTCCTGCATCAGTCTGGAAACGAAATCGAGGTCGGTTTCGTTGTACTGTACTGTGAAGGGACGTTTCTTCATCGCGCCGACGTTGAAGCTGGTCTTGAGCTGGTGTTCCCCGAACACCGTCTGCAGGATCTCCCGCGCCGTCTTGTTCTCGAAGATCCGGCAATCCTGCGTCTGCGACAGGAACCAAAGCGCGGGTACGATCTCGGCGCGGTAGCCGTACAGGCCTCGGTCGAGCCCGCCGGTGGCGGCGAAGCGGCGCACCAGACCATGCACATGGCGCGACACGTCCGCGCTGAGGCGCAGCGTGATGCAGACCGGCTGGTGCAGCAGCGTGTTCGGGTCGATCGTCGCCTTGGACGAGACCATGTCGAGCACGCACAGGAACGGCTCGTCCAGCGCCTCCTCGAGCCCGAGTGCCGTCGGCACCAGTTCGTCCGCACCGAGCGGGCTGGTCATCGAGAGCAGCGCGTGCTCGCGCTTGAATGTGGTGGCCGACATGGCTGGTCCGTCCAGGAATGATCCGGGCCGGACACTAGGCTGCGCCGCGCCATGGAAATGCGACCCAGGTCACAGGCGCCGGCGGAAGCTGCGGCTACAACGGCGGCATGACGACGCTCGCTTTCCTTTCCGCCCCCGTCGGCGACGGCGCGCCCAACCGGCCGCTCGATGTCGCCGTGGTGCAGGACCTGCTGGACCGCTGGCCGGACGGGCGGCCGAAGCTGCCGGTGGACGGCATCGCGACACCGCTGCTGTTCGCGCGCATCGGATTGTTTCAGCAGGAAGTGGCTGGCCAGCGCCTGCCCGACCGCCAGATCCGGCCGGCCAGCCGGGCGTTCCAGCTGCTGCAGCAGATGGCCTCGCCCTCGCTCGCACAACCTGACGCGTCGGACGTGCTCGGCCGGCTTGACCGTGCCGCGCTGGCGCGTGCGATCCGCTCGACCTTCGCCATCGCGGCCCCCGGGCTCGATGCGTTCCTGGCGGAGCTGTGCGGCGACACGGCGATCCGGGACCTGCGCTGGGGCGCCTACATGCTGGCGACGACGATGTACGAGACCGCGACCAGCTTCCGCCCCGTCGAGGAGGCCGGCCGCGGCGCGGGGCACGACTACGGCACGCCGCAGCCTTTCACCGACCGGCGCGGCGTCACCGTGCAGAACATCTATTACGGCCGCGGCTACGTGCAGCTGACCTGGCTCGCCAACTACCTGCGCATCGGCCGCGCGCTGGGCATGGGCGATGCGCTGGCCGCGAACCCCGACACCGTGATGCAGCCGCCGATCGCCTATCGCGTGCTGTCCAGCGGGATGCGCGACGGGCTGTTCACCGGCCGCCGGCTGGCCGAGTTCATCCACGGCGGCACCTGCGACTACCTCGACGCGCGCAAGGTGGTGAACGCGCTGGATACCGCGCCGGCGATCGCCGCCAATGCGACGACGATCGAGCAACTGTTGCGCGCGGCGGCGCTGGCGTCGTGACGCGGTCCGCGCCCTACAGCGGCAGCTTCGGCTCCACTTCGGCGCGCAGGCGGCGGCGCAGATCCGCCACCTCGTCCGGACGGGTGACGTGCGAGGCCAGCCGGTCGAGGAAGTCGCGCCCGGACTGCGCCTGGGCCGCCGCGTCGCGCACCAGCATGCGGGCGATCGGGCCGACGAAGCGCGTCAGCACCACCTGCGCCGCCGTCACCGCCTCGGGCGGGATCGGCGCGGCCTGCCCGGGCAGCGTCGGCGGCCGGGCGGCAGTCTCGGTCAGGCGGTGGGTGCCGGCCAGGGTCTGCCCGGCCCGCGTTCCGCCGATGCCCTTCAGGAAGGCGCTGCGATCGGCGGTGTTGCGCAGGCTGTCGGCGATCGTCGCGTACAGCTGCTCGGGATCGGCCGACCGGTCGGCGGCGCGCGCCACCGTCACGCGTGCGATCGGGCCGAGATACTGGGTCAGCTGGCGTTCCAGCCGTTGCAGCAGGGCGGGGTCCCAGCGCCGGCCCATCGTCTCGCCGATGCCCGGCCCGACGGTCGCCGCCATCGCGGCGTTGGCGGCACTCGCGGCGGTGCGCGGCGCCGCCGCGCCGGCCAGCGCGGCCGAGAATTCATCGACCGACTGGAACCGCTCGGCCGGGCGCTTGGCGAGCGCCTGGCGTAGCACCGGCACCAGGATGCCGGCGCCGGCGGCCTCGATCGGCGCGAGGTCTGCGGGCGTGGGACTGGACAGCCGCACCAGCGTGTCGGCCACGGTGCGCCCGGCGAAAGGCGGCCGGCCGGCGAAGGCTTCGTAGAGGATGGCGCCGACCGCGAACAGGTCGGCCCGGCGGTCCACCGCGTCGCCGGTGACCTGCTCGGGCGCCATGTAGCCGGGCGTGCCGAGCATCGCGCCGCCCTGCGTGAGCGACGTGCCGTTGAGCCGCGCAATGCCGAAATCGGCGATCTTGGCCTGCCCGGACGGCGTGACGATGATGTTCGCGGGCTTGATGTCGCGATGGGTGACGCCCTGGCCGTGCGCGTAACCGAGGCCGCCCAGCACCTGCTGGAGGATCCCCACCACCGCCGGCCGCCGCAGCGGGTCCTGCATGATACGGTCCAGGCTGCTGCCCTCCACCAGCTCCATCACGATGGCCGGGTTGCCGGCGTCGCCGACGAAGTCGTGCACCGCGACGATGGCGGGATGGGCGCAGCGCGCCGCGGCCTGCACCTCCAGTCGGAACCGCTCGATGAACTCGGCCCGCGTCTCGGCGTCCAGCGCATCGGTGCGCACCACCTTGATCGCCACCATGCGGTCGATCGCCGGGTCGTGCGCCTTGAACACGGTGCCCATCGCACCGGTGCCCAGGATGCCGGTCGGGCGGTAGCGTCCGATCGACGGGGGAAGGGCGGCGCCGCTCATCGCTCCAGCATGCGCATCGCCGAATCAAGGCTGCGCCGCATCCGGTTGAACGCCTGCGACAGCACGGCGATCTCGTCGCTGCCCTTGCGCTCGTATTCCTCGACATCGAGGTCGCCCAGACTGACCGCGTTGGCGATGCGCGTTACCTGCTTCACCGGTTTGATCACGAAATAGTGCAGCAGGATGTTGAGGATGGCCAGGATCACCAGAAACACCACGGCCAGGATGGCGATGAAGATCGCCAGCGTCCGCTGCGCCTGCTCGAGCGGCAGCGACATCGGCACCGAAACCACCTGCGCGCCGACGATTTCATGCAGCTTCCAGCCGAATCCGTTGCTGCTGCCATAGGTCGCGATCATCGAGGCGGGGGCAACCGACGGCGTGCTGTGGCAGGTCAGGCATACCGGGCTGTTGACCGCGATCGGATGCGCCAGGCTGAGCACCGGTCCGGTCGGGGTGTCGCGCTCGCCGATCAGTTCATTGGTGGCGGGATGGTTGCGGAAGTCATTGATGTAGTCCGCTTCCCAGTCCGTCGGCCGGTCGGTCAGGTTGGTCGGGTTCAGCGTCGGCTCGCGGTAGGTGAAGTCCGGAAAGCTCTTTTGCACATCCTTGAAGGTCGTCTGCGCCGCGAATGATGGCACCGATGCCGCAACGAACTTGACCCCGGTTTCATTCTGGGCAACGGCCAGGGGCTCGATCTGGTCATCGGTGAAGGTGCGGATGGCGTCGGCCGAGCGCATCATGATGCGCGCGTCCTCCAGCACGTGTGCGCGGGCGTCGGCGACGAACAGGCGCTGCAGCATGAAGGTGGCGCCGACGAAGCCGATCGCGAATGCGACGATCACGGCCAGATTGAATTTTGCACGGAGTCCCATAGACTTGACGAGGTCCTTTTCCTAGGCCGTCGAAACCAAGGCTAGCAGCGGGTGAGGGGCGGACTCAACGTATGCATCCTTCGGAGCTTCGCCAGCAGACGGCCCGTGGCGAAGGGCTCCTTCAGCTGCGCGCCGGCCGGGTGCCGGCATGGCGGCTGACGCCGGCTGCGATCCGCCGGGCGCGGATGGTCAGCGGGCTGATCCTGTTCGTCTATGTCGGCAGCCATCTGCTCAATACCTCGCTGGGCAACCTGTCCATCGCTGCGATGGAGGCCGGGCTCGTCGTCCAGAAAGCGATCTGGCAGAGCATCCCGGGCACCACGGCGCTGTACGGCGCGCTGGCGGTGCATTTCGCACTTGGCTTGTGGGCCGCCTATGACCGGCGTCACTTCGGCTGGACAAAGGCGGAAATCGCGCAGGTGCTGCTGGGCCTGACCATCCCCTTCCTGCTGATGAACCACCTGTTCGTCACGCGCATCGCGCTGACGCAGTTCGGCATTCACAAGGGCTACGCGCAGGAGCTCTACAGTTTCTGGGTGGCCGCGCCGGAACTGGGCCTGCTGCAACTCAGCGTGCTGGCGGTAGCCTGGCTGCATGGCTGCATCGGGATGTTCCTCTGGCTGCGGCTGCGGCCGTCGTTCGGGCGGGCCGGATCCTACCTGCTGTGCGGCGCGGTGCTGCTGCCGGTGCTGGCGTTCCTTGGCGACTTCCAGGGAGGGCACCGAGTGGAGGCGCTGGCGCTCGACCCGGCGTGGCGCGCCGCCAACCTTCAGCCCTGGCAGGTCGGCACGCCGGCGGCCGACGCGACGCTGCTGCTGGAGCGCAACGCCAGCCTGCTGGCGATGCTCGGCCTGCTGGTGATGGTGCTGCTGGCGCGCGGCTGGCGGGCGTGGCGGGAGCAGCGCAGCGGCACCGTGCGGGTCACCTATCCGGGCGGGCGCCATGCCCGGGTGCCGCTTGGGTTCAGCGTGCTGGATGCCAGCCGCGCGGCGCGCATACCGCACGCCAGCATCTGCGGCGGACGGGCGCGCTGCTCCACCTGTCGCGTGCGCATCATTTCGGGGACCGGCCGCATCCCGCCGCCGGAGCCGGCCGAGCAGAGCGTATTGGATCGGCACGGTGCGGGGCCGCTGGTGCGGCTGGCCTGCCAGTTGCGGCCTGAGGGCGACCTTGCGGTGGTGCCGTTGCTGCCGCCGAACTTCACCGCGGCACAGTCGCGCACCCGGGAATGGCCCAAACCGGGAGAGGAGCGGTTCATCGTCGTGCTGATGGTCGATATGCGCAACTCGACCCGGCTCGCGGTCACACGGCTGCCCTTCGACGCGGTGTTCATCATCGACCGCTTCATCACCGCCGTCGGCTCCGCCGTCATCGAGGCGGGCGGCCGTGCCAACCATTTCACCGGCGACGGCCTGATGGCGACGTTCGGCCTGGCCTGCGGCCCGGCCGAGGCGTGCCGGCAGGCGATCGACGCGATCGCGCTGATCGGCCGCAACGTCACGGCGCTCAACCGCATCCTGGTCGCCGAGACCGCCGAGCGCATCCGCTTCGGCATCGGCGTGCACGGCAGCACCGCCGTGGTGGGGGAGATCGGCTACGCCGAGAGCCGGGTTTTCACCACCCTGGGCGAAGCCGCCAATGTCGCGACGCGCCTCGAGACGCTGTGCAAGCAGTTCGGCTGCGAAGCCGTGGTGTCGGCGGAGGTCTGCGAGCAGTCCGGCTACGACATGAGCGGGCTGGCGAGGCACATGACGACGATCCGCGGGCGCGAGGCTGCGCTGCCGGTCTGCGTCATCGCCAGGATCGGCGAGGGCCGTATCCCCGGGATGGGTGCCGCGGACAGGGGGTCGGTTGCCCCCTGTCGGGCGATCCTGAATGATGCCGCAGGGGAAAATGATACCCGGGGAAAAGGGGGCGGCCATGCCGGTGATCGACGTTCAGGTGCATGCTTACGAGCGCAACCATCCGGGACGCCCCTGGGCCGGCCACCTCGCGGGGCCCGAGTTGGCTACCGGCGAGGAAATGGTGGAGGCGATGGACGCCGTCGGCGTGGACGGCGCGATCCTGGTGTCGTCCTACAACCTCTACCGCTACGACCCGAGCTACGCGCTGGCCGTGCATGCCGCGTGGCCGCAGCGTTTCCGCGTGGTCAGGCCGGTCGATGTGACCGATCCGGACATCGACGCCGTGTTGGCCGACTGGGCGGCAACGCCGGGCGCAGTCGGCATCCGCGTCATGCTGCGCGACGACGGACCGCTCGATCCGGCCGATCCGGGCCTCAACCGCGCCTTCGCCGCGGCGGCGAAGCACCGACTGCCGGTCAACTTCCTGTGCTGGGGCAAGCTCGACATCGGCGCCGCACTGGTGGCGCGGAACCCCGACACGGTGGTGGTGATCGACCATCTGGGCCTGCTGCAACCCTTCGCGCCGCCGCCGCCGGCCGATCCCTGGGCCGATCTGCCGAAGGTGCTGGCTCTCGCCGGCCATGCCAATGTCCGCATCAAGATCAGCGGCGCCTGCACGCTGTCGCTCCGTCCGTTCCCCTATGACGATATCTGGGACAACGTGCTGCGGATCATCGACGCCTACGGGCTGGACCGCTGCATGTGGGGTACCGACTGGACGCGCGCGACCGCGCTGCTGACCTACGAGCAGGGGGTCGAGGCGTTCCGCGTCACGTCCCGCCTCAGCGACGCCGACCGGGCGGCGCTGATGGGCGGGACGCTGCAGCAGGTGTACGGATGGTGAGCGGTCGGCCGTAGTGGGTTACAGCGCAAGCCCGAGGCCCGAGACGATCAGCAGCACGTTGACGGCCTTGCCGAACTGGTTGTCGGTCATCCGCTTGTAGAGATACATGCCCCACCAGGTGCCCAGCAGGCCGGCCGGCACGCACAGCCAGGCCAGGACCGGGATGCCACCGTGCGTCACGTGGCCGCCATGCATCGTCGCGATCACGCCCAGCGCCGCGAACTGCATCAGCAAGATGAACGGCTGGAACACCGCGCGCTGGCGTGCCTTGTCCCAGCCCTTCATGCCGCACCAGATCGACACCGCAGCCCCGGGCGTCGCCGCCAGGCCGCCGATGATGCCGCCGATGGCGCCGGAGACCACGTCGCTCGCCAGGGACGTGTTCGGAAGCGTGATCGGGCGGCGCAGCAGCATGTAGGTGCCGTAGACCACCAGCAGCACGCCGAGCACGAGTTTGAAGGTGACGGCATCGAGGTGCAGCAGCAGCCAGACCCCGGCGGGCACTCCGACGATGCCGCCGACGAGGAACGGCGCCAGCGGCCGCAGCCGGATCGCGCCGCGCAGCATCCAGACGCTCATCGCCTGGTTGGCGATGCTGCAGACCAGCAGGACCTGGACCACGTCCACGGTGTTGTGGTGGAAGTGGAACAGCATGGCGCCACAGATGGCGGAGAAGGCAAAGCCGGCGATCCCCGACAGCAGGGCGGCAACCCCGATCACCAGCACGGTCGCCACCTCCTGCAACGGCAGGCCGGTGCCGGACAGCAGCGCCGCATAGCCCGCGATGGCGGTGGCCGATAGCACGGCGAGCCACGCGATGCGCGGCAGACGCCGGATCGCGGGCGCCGATTCGGCGATGACGAGGTTGTTGTCGGCCTGGAGGATCATCGCTGCTGTTCCCTGTCCTGGTTGGACGATGATGCCGGCCCCGCTTGGCGCGCGCGGTGATCTGGTTCACAGGGAGGTGCTGATCCGGCGCTGACGGCTATCTCCGCCCGGCCGGCAACCTTCCGGCGCGGATGCGGTTAGCGCCGGGAAGCACCCTGAGGAGCCGAGGAGACATGCGGCCAAATGGCTGGAGCCGCGCCTTCCTGATTGCGGCACTGATGGTGGTTCTCGGCATGGGTGCCGTGCCGGGCCTGGCTGCCACCCAGGCGCCCCCGTCGCCCGGCGTCACCGCCGAGCAGGCGCGCGACCTGGTCGCGGTGCTGAACGATCCCGCGCGGCGCAAACAGCTCATCGGCGAGCTGGAGGCGCTGGAAAAGATCGCGCCGCCCGCGACCGCGGGTTCTGCTGCCGCGCCTGCTGCCGCTCCGTCCGGTGCGGTTGCTTCCCCGGCGGCGGCACCCGCCGCTTCGTCCCATCCCAGCAGCGCCGTTGCGCGCGCGGTTTCTTCCAACGGCTTGCTGTCGCAGGTGGCCATGGCGGTCCCGGCCTGGGCCGAGGGGCTGTTTGGCCAGTTTGCGTCGCTGCGCCGGCTGTTGGCCGGAATCCCGGCATCCTGGAACTGGCTGACGCAGACCGCAGGCGACCAGCTGATGCGGCAATACGTGATGCATATCGGTCTGGGCCTGGTCATGGTCGTGGTGCCCGCCGCGCTGGCGTGGTTCGTGCTGCGCTGGCTGCTGCGTCCGCGCCGCGTCCGCCTGGGCGCGCTGGCGGCCCGCGACCCGCCCGCCGGCGCGGCCCCGGTTGTTTCCCCGAAGCTGTCAGGGCGTTTGTGGGGTGCCGCGCGGCGCTTCGCGCTGGCGCTGCTGGCCTTCATCATCGATGTGGCCCCGGTGGGCGCATTCGCTGCGATCGGGACCCTGCTTGCACCCATGCTGACCGATCCCGGCGCACCGCAGGTGGTGGTGCTCGGCGTGGTGCACGCCTTCGCCGTCTTCGGCACGGTGCTGTGCATCGTGCGGGTGGCATTCGCGCCGGATGTCCCGGCGCTGCGCCTGGTGCGGCTGTCGGACGAGCAGGCGGCGGCGGTGGTACGCTGGATCGGCTGGCTGCAGGGTATCGCTGTTTTCGGCACCACCACGCTGCATGCGGCGCTGCTGCTGGGCTTGGACCCGGCGGCGGAGCTGGCGCTGCAGAAGCTTCTGCTGCTGGTGGATCATGTGCTGTTGGTGGTGATCGTGCTGCGCAACCGGCAGGCGGTGGCGGCGCATCTGCGCGCGCCCAAGCGGCGCAGCGGCGTACTGGCCGGCGTGCTGACGGGGTTGGCCGAGGTCTGGCACATCGTCGCCGTGTTCCTGATCATGGGGATGTGGCTGATCTGGGCGCTGGACTGGCACGGCGGCTTCACGATGCTGCTGCGCTTCATCGTCACCGCCCTGCTGGTCGGGACGGTGACGCGACTGCTGACGGCGGGCCTGATGATCGTGCTGCGCCATGTGCTAGGCGTTCCCGATCCAAACGGCGGCGGCGAGTCGCCGTTCGCCTTCGCGATGACCCCGCGCGTCCGGGCCGCGCGCTATTACCCCGTGCTGCGCGCCGGCATCTCCCTCGCCATGTCCCTGGCCGGGCTGCTGGTGCTGCTGGAACTGTCGGGGGTGTCCTCGATCGGCTGGCTGCTGGGCACCACGCTCGGTCGGCAGATGTTCTCGGCCGCCGTATCCATCATCATCACGCTCGGCGTGGCGGTGGTGGCCTGGGAAGGTGCCAACGTCGCCTTCGACCGGCACCTCGACCGGCTGTCGCGGCAGGCGCAGCTGGCGCGCGTGACGCGCATCCGCACGCTGCTGCCAATGCTGCGCACCGCACTGGCCATCGCCATCCTGCTGGTGGTCGGGCTGACCACGCTGAGCCAGATCGGCGTCAACATCGCCCCCCTGCTGGCCGGCGCCGGCATCGTCGGCGTGGCCATCGGCTTCGGCTCCCAGAAGCTGGTGCAGGACCTGATCACCGGCCTGTTCCTGCTGCTGGAGGACGCGATGCAGGTGGGCGACTGGGTCACCCTGGCCGGCGTCTCGGGCACCGTCGAGACGCTGTCGATCCGCACCATCCGGCTGCGCGCGGGCGATGGCTCGATGCACATCATACCGTTCAGCTCGGTGACGATGGTGAACAACACCAATCGCGGCCAGGGCAACGCATCGGTCAGCGTGACGGTGGCGGCGCGCGAGGACACCGACGCGGTGGGCGAGGTGCTGAAGGCGATCGTCGCCGATATGCGGCAGGACCCCGCGTTCAAGCCGATGATCCTCGGCGACCTGCAGCTTTGGGGTGTGGACAAGATCGACGGGTCCTCGGCGACGCTGGCTGGGCAGATCGTCTGCACCGCCGGCGGCCGCTGGGGCGTGCAGCGGGAGTTCAATCGCCGTTACAAAAAGCGCTTCGCCGAGCTGGGCATCGAGATCCCCAACCCTACACAGACCCTGCTGCTTCGGCAGGAACCGCCGCCCGCGCCGGCCTCGCCCTCGGCGCAGGCGGCATCGGCATCGCGCGACGAGGGGCAGACAACGGCGACGGTCGCGGCGTCCCCGCCGACCTCATAGGCGCTCAGGCCGCGCGCGCCACGCGACAGGCCGGCAGCGTGGCGGGCAGCGCGTCCAGGGCAACGAACACCGTGCCGGCCGCCTTCAGCGTGGCGATCCCCTCCGCCACGCCCGCGCCGCTCGCGCGGTGCGGCTGGTTGACATGGGAGACGATCACGTCGCCGCTGCGCGCGGCGGAGATGCGGCGTGCCACGGTGGCGGCAGGAAGCGAGGCCCCGGCGTCGCCGTTCAGCGAATAGCCGGCGATCAGGCAGCCCATCGTCTGGATCGCGGCAAATGCCGCCGGGCTGTAGAGGCCGGCGGCGCCACGATACCAGCGCGGCGGGACGCCGGTTGCCTCGGCCACCAGATCGGCGCCGCGCGCGACCTCATGCGCCACCGCCGGCAGCGTACCGGCGACGGGCAGGCCATAGACGCGCCGCGTGCCCAGCACCGGCGGGAGATGCAGTTCGCCGTGGTTCTGGATGGTGAACAGGTCGGGATGGGCGCGCATCAGTGCCAGGGCAGGGGCGTTGCCGCGCAGCCACAGGCCGGTGGCGAAGATCGTCACCGGGACCGCGTTCGCGATCACCGCATCGACGATGCGCCGGTCGGTCAGGCCGCCGCAGGCATCCAGCGTCAGCGCCACGGTGCGCGGCGCACCGGCCGGAACAATCAGGCTGATCGCCGGCTCGACGATGCTTTCGTCGGGCGCGTGAAGGCAGGTGGATGCGGCGGGTGGCAGCATTGCGGCGGCGAGCAGACCCTGCTGGAAGGCACGGCGCGACAGGCGGGGCGGTGGGCAGTGCCGGCACACGGGCGGGGCCTTCTTCGGATCGGGCGGCGTGATAGCATCGGCGCCCCTCAGGGTCATCAGGAAGCGATCATGACGGCCGCGCCCATCCTGTCCGCGCCGGCACCGATCCCGGCGGGCCTGCGCCTGACGCTCGACCCCGATCCGCCGCCGGCCTTCCAGGAGCGGCTGGGCAAGTCGATCGTCGCCTTCATGGCCGAGACGGTGCCGGGGGAGGCGCGGCGCTTCGCCCTGATGCTGCACGACGCCGACGATGCGCTGGTCGGCGGGCTGAGCGCGTGGCTGTACTGGGACTGGATGTTCGTCGCCGCACTGTGGGTGGACGGCGCGCGGCGTGGCCAGGGGGCGGGGCGCGCACTGCTGGCGGCGGCGGAACGCCACGCGGCGGCGAGCGGCTGCCACTCGGTCTGGCTGGACACGTTCCAGGCTGCCGGATTCTACGAAAAACTCGGCTACAGCGTGTTCGGCGCGCTGGAGGACTATCCGGACGGTCAGACCCGCGCATTCCTCCGCAAGCGCCTGGCCCAGGGCGATCAACAAGCCGGCGCCCAACATCCGCACCAAACGGCGCGGAAAGTGCGCTAGCGGATCAGCAGCGCCAGCGCCGCGGCGAGCACCGCCCCCAGCACCGCGGCGACCAGCAGGTTGCGGCCGAGCACAAGGCGGCGGACCGGGGTGCCGAAGGTGCTGGCAGTGGCCACCACGCTCATGCCTGTGAAGGACAGCATCGTGGTGGTCAGCCAGGCGAACAGCGTCACTACCAGTCGCGCGCCGGGATCGGCGGCGGGCATCAGCGTGTTGGCCGCCGCCGCGACCACGCCGCCCGAGACCAGCGCGGGCAGGCCGAGCAGCGCCATGACCAACGCCATCGGCGGCAGAATCACGCCCGGCCCGGCGCCGGAGCCGGCGATCATCGCGGTCAGCCCTGCGAACAGTCCGGAATCGGCCAGCGCGCGGGCGAGTGCGAAACCGGCGATATACATAGGCAGGTCGCGCACCGCCGCCCCCGCCCCGATCATGGCGCCATCCGCCCCGGGGCGCAGGTGCAGGCGCAGGCGGCGCCCCGGGCCGGGCACCGGGCGCGCCGCGGCACGGCCGAGCAGTGCCGCCAGCCCGACGAGCGGGGCGAACAGCACGACCGCGTCGGTGACGCGCAGCGACCCGGCGGCGGCGATGGCAAGCGTCGCGGCGATCGCCACGGCGAAGGGGGGCATCAGCGGCGTGGCGGTGTGCCAGGCTCGGCGCAACGCCGCGCGGCGCGGCCAGCCATGCACAGCCAAGGCGACGACCAGCCCGGCCAGCGCTGCGGCCAGCATCTGCGGCAGGAAGGTGAAGCCGCCGGCCACGCCGACCGCGGCCGCGGCGAAGCCGATGCCGACGGTGAAGGGCGACCACAGCAGCGCCAAGCCATTGCCGCACAGGATCGCGCTGGCCAACCGGTCGGTCTCGGCGGCGGGGGCACCCTCCATCAGCGGGGCCAGCATCGGAAAGGCGCCGATGCTGAACACGCCGCCGAGCAGGCAGCTGAGCAGCAGCAGCACCGAGCGTCGGCCGCCCGCGTCCTGCGCCGCCAGCCGCGCCCGCGTCTCGGCCAGCCGCGCCGGGCTCAGCAGGGTGCCGCGCAGGATGGCGATGGACACCAGGAACCCGGCGAAGGGGCCGGCGAAATCCACCGCCGCGAGCACCGGGCCGGTCTGACCCGCGTGCAGCAGCAGCCCGGCCAGCGCCGTGATGCACAGCGTCAGCGGCGCGCGCAGCGAGCGCGTCAGGTCGGGCACGACCAGTAAGGCGATGCCGATCACAAGAACGGGGGAGAGCAGGGCCGGCAGTGCGACCGGCAAGGCAAGCCGGAGCAATCCAGCCACCCACAGCAGCACGGCAAGGCTGCCGACCACTTTCTGCCGCAGGCGGCAAAGCGAGGTCGCAACCACCCGTGCCGGCACCCCGGCCAGCACGCCCTGGCAGCCAATGTCCATCGTCCCCACCCCCCGCATGTCGGGCAGGAATGCCAAAGCCGGAACGTTGCGGCTGTGAAGCAGGTCACATTGCCGCCCGCGCGCCGCGCCGATCTGGGGTGCGGCTACGCCTCGGCGTTGCGGGCGAAGGCGGCGACCATGTCGGCGATCTGTGCGGGGTCCGACTGCTCCATCACGCGCCGGGCGAAGCGGGCGCAGTCGTCGATCGTCACGGCGCGCACCGCCTGCTTCACCCGCGGCACCGCCGCCGCATTCATCGAGAAGCTGCGCAACCCAAGGCCCAGCAGCAGCGGCGTCAGCCGAGGGTTGGCGGCCATCTCGCCGCAGACCGATACCGGCATCCGCATGCGCAGCGCCGCCTCGGTGGCGAACTGCACCAGCCGCAGCACGGCCGGGTGCATCGGGTCGTAAAGGTCGGCGACCTCGGTGTCGGCGCGGTCCACCGCCAGCGTGTAGGCGGTCAGGTCGTTGGTGCCGATGGCGAAGAAATCCGCCTCCAGCGCCAGCGCATCGGCGGACAGCGCGGCACCCGGCGTCTCGATCATGATGCCGAGCGGCGGCAGCTTCTCGGCAGCCGCTCGCCGCGGCGGCGCAGGCGGCGGGCGACCCGGTCGTACACCTCCCGCGCGGCTCGCACCTCGGCGACCGTGGTGACCATCGGCAGCATCACGCGCACCGGGCCGGTCGTAGCGGCGCGCAGGATGGCGGCGAGCTGGGTCTCGAACAACTCGGTCTGGCGCAGCAGCAGGCGGATGCCGCGCAGCCCGAGGGCGGGGTTGGCGTCGGCGACCTCGGGCACGATGCCTTCCGACTGCAGCGCCTCGATGTCCTTCTCGCCGCCCCAGTCGAGCACGCGGATGGTCACCGGGTCGCCCGCCATCGCCTCGACCACCGAGCGGTAGGCGTCGGCCTGGGTGTCCTCGTCGGGCACCGTCTCGCGGTTCATGAACAGGAACTCGGAGCGCAACAGCCCGATACCCTGGGCGCCCGACTGGGCGATCAGCGGCAGTTCGATCGGCAGTTCCAGGTTGGCCTGCAGCTCGATCGTCGCACCGTCCTGGGTTTCCGCCGGCAGGCGGCGCAGGCGAGCGTATTTCTGGCGCTCGCGCGCGAAGGCGGTCAGCGCGCGGCGCGCTGCGGCCAGCGTCGCCGGGCTGGGATTGAGCACCACGCTGCCGGTGCCGCCGTCGATCACCGCGATGTCGCCGGGGCGAATCGCGTGCGCGATGCCGGGCGCGCCAAGCACGGCGGGCACGCCCAGGGCGCGCAGCATCACGGCGGTGTGGCCCTCGGCGCCGCCTTCCTCGGTGGCTACGCCCGCGAGGCGCGACGGGTCGAGCAGTGCCGCGTCCGCCGGGCGCAGCGACTCGCTGACCAGCACCGCCCCTTCGGGCAGGCCGGCGAAGCTGCGGAACGGCGCGCGCGTGAGGTTGCGGACCAGGCGGCGGGCGATCTCCTGCACCTCGTCGGCGCGGCGCTGCAGCCCGGCGCGGTCGTCGGCCGCCATCCCGCGGTCGGCCTGGCCGACGATGGCGCGACCGATATCATCGGCCTCCGCGGTCACCGCGCTTTCGGCCGACAGCAGCGTATCGGCGATCCGCCGGCGTGCGCCGCGGATCAGCCGCGATGGGCCGAGCATGCGGATATAGGCGTCGATCAGCGGCGCGATCTCCTCCTGGCTTTCGGGCGGGAGCACGGCAAGCCGGGCGCGCAGCTTGGTCAGCTGCGTCGCGACTGCAGGATGGCGGCGTCCAGGCGCGCCCCCTCGGCCTCGATGTCGGACGCCTGGATCTTGGTCTTCACGATCTCGGCCGGCGCCTCGCTGGTGCCGAACACCGGGCCGATGGCGACGCCGCGGGAGATCGGCATGCCCTCGAACCGCTTCTCGGGGCGCGTCGCGGCGGGGTTCGTGGTGGCGTTGGCCTGGGCCAGCCGCCGGTGCTGGGGCGGCGGCGGCGGATCAGTCCTGCTCATTGAAGCCGGACTCGACCAGGGCTGCGAGGGCGTCCAGCGCCTCCCGCGCGTCGAACCCTTCGGCGGGCAGCTCGATCTGCGAGCCGACGCCGGCGCCCAGCATCATCAGCCCCATGATCGAACGTGCGGACACGGTCTGGCCGTCGCGGATCACATCGACCGAGGCGCCGAAACGCTCGGCAAGGGTGACGAACTTGGCTGCCGCGCGCGCATGCAGGCCGCGCTTGTTCGAGATCGTAACGGTACGGCTGATCGGCGGCGTGGCGGCGGCCCGGTCCTGAACCGGGTCGGCCGCCGGCTCCTCCGCCGTCACCCGCAGGTGCCGTTCAGCTTGCCATTCAGGGTGCCGTTGACCACGGAGTCCGGACGCACGCCGCTGTGCAGCACATGCGAGGCGCAGGCGATGTATTTGCGTCCGGCATCCTGCGCGCAGGTGACCGCGTCGGCGAGCGGCTGGTTGGACCGCACCTTGGCGAGCTTGACCAGCATCGGCAGGTTCACGCCGGCGATAACCTCCACGCCTTTGCGCTCCATCATGGAGATCGCGAGGTTGGACGGCGTCCCGCCGAACATGTCGGTCAGCAGCACCACGCCGTCGCCCGTATCGCAGCGGTCGATGCAGGCTTCGATGTCGGCGCGGCGATTGTCCATGTCGTCGTCGGGACCAATGCAGATGACATCGACGTTCCGCTGCGCGCCGACGACATGTTCCATGGCGGAGCGGAGTTCCTCGGCCAAGCGGCCGTGGGTGACCAGGACCATGCCGATCATGATCGGCCTGCCTGCCCCGGTTTGAGGGGATCGGTTTGGGTGTCCATCGCTTGCCTCAGGCCTCCTGTGCATGGACCGGCGCCGGCATTCCGCCGTCGCCCCGTCCGTCGCGTCCCCGTTCGTCGCATCCGTCATCCTGTCCGCCGGTGCGTCCGGCGCTCGGCCGCTGCTGTGGTTCGGCGAGCAGGGCGGCGGCATTGCCCTCGCGAGCCAATTCCCGATGCGTGACATACAGTCGCCAACCGCTTGCTGCGTCGCCGGACGGGGTCCGCGACGCCAGGGCGGCTGCCAGTTTTTCGACCGTGAAGACCGAGCGATGCCTGCCGCCGGTACAACCGATCGCGATTGTTGCGTATTTCTTGCCCTCTTGCACGAAGCGCGGCAAGAGCAGGCCCGCCAGGCCGGTCAACCGGTCGAAAAATTCCGGGAAGTCCGGATCGGCCTCAACATAGGCGCCGACCGCGGAATCCTGTCCGGTCAGGCTTCGCAATGTGGGCACGTAGTGCGGGTTACGCAAAAAGCGTGCGTCGAATACCAGATCTGCTTCCCGCGGCAGGCCGTGCGCATAGCTGAACGAAACCAGCGAGACGACCATCCGCGTCTCCTCGCTGTCGCTGGCGTCGCCGAAGTGCCGGTCGATCAGCCGGCGCAGCGCCGGCAGCGGCAGGTCGGAGGTATCGACGATGACATCGGCGAAGTCGCGCAGCGGGGCGGTGAGCGCGGTTTCCTCGGCGATGCCGTCGGCGACGCGGCCCTGCGGCGCCAGCGGGTGGCGCCGGCGGGTTTCGGTGTAGCGCCGCAGCAGCGTCGCCTCGTCCGCCCAGACATAGACCAGTTCGGCGCGCAGCCCGGGATCGGCACGCAGCCGATCGAGCGTTGCGCGGAGTGCATCCGCGTCGAAGCCGCGCGTGCGCGCATCGACGCCGATCGCGCAACGCCGCACGCTACGCGCAACGACGCTGTCCAGCATGTCGAGCGGCGCGTTGTCCACCGCGTCGTAGCCGAGATCTTCCAGCGCGCGCAGGACCGAGGCCTTGCCGCCGCCCGATAATCCGGTGACCAGAACGACCCGTGAGCGGGATCCTGTCCTGGCCGGGCGCGTCACGCGACGAACGCTCCGGCACGCTGCGTCACGCGGCCGAGCGCGCAGTCGAGCGCGAGTGCCACCCGTTCGGGCGCCGAGGCCGCACCCGCATCGATGCCGACCTGCGGCAGACCAAGGGCGGCGTGACGCGACGGTGTGGGCAGGCGCTGAGTCGCACCACCCAGCGTCACGACCAGCGCCAGTGCGGCATCGCGCCGGTGCGGCAGGCACATGATGCCGAGGCCGCGCACTTCGAGCAGTCCGGCAAGTGCGGGCGGCGCACTGGCGACGCCGTCGGCGACATCGACGCGGTCATCGGCCACCAGATCGAAGCCACGCGCCATGAGGCGCAGCACCAGGTCGGATTTGCCCGACCCCGGTGGCCCCATCAGCAACACGCCGGCGCCGTCACGCGCGGCGCAGCTTCCGTGGATCTGCATGCGGCGGGAATGTGGCCTTTTGCAGTCCGGAAAGGAAGCGCCTTGTGAGGCTTGGCAGCCCGTGCCAGCGTCGATTCGACGATTGGGGGGATCATGATCGGGGGCTCCGAAATTGCCGCGGCGGCGCAACGCCTGACCAGGCTGGTGCGGCACACGCCGGTCCTGAGGATCGACGGTGACATTGTCGGCCTTTCGCATCCGTTGACGTTAAAGCTTGAATTTCTGCAACATACGGGAAGCTTCAAACCCCGTGGCGCGTTCAATCGGATGCTGCGCGCAACGGTCCCGAAGGCGGGTGTGATCGCCGCGTCCGGCGGCAACCATGGTGCCGCCGTGGCCTATGCGGCGCAGGCGCTGGGCGTTCCGGCGGAAATTTTTGTGCCTGAAGGCACGCCGGCGGCCAAGCTGCAGCGGATCGCCGACTATGGTGCGACGGTGGTGCGCGGCGGCGCTGCCTATGCCGATGCCTTCGCGGCGAGCCAGGAGCGCCAGGCCCAAACCGGTGCGATGGTCGTCCACGCCTATGATCAGCCGGAAGTTGTCGCCGGCCAGGGTACCGTCGGCAAGGAACTGGAGGCCGATGCGGCCGACCTGACGCACGTCCTGGTTGCGGTCGGCGGCGGTGGGCTGATCGGCGGCATCGCGGCATGGTACGCCGGACGGGCCGAGGTGATCGGCGTCGAGCCGGTGGGCTGCGCCGCGCTGCATGCGGCCCTGCGCGAGGGCGCGCCGGTTCCCGTCACGGTCGGCGGCGTCGCGGCCGACAGCCTGGGCGCGCGGCAGGTCGGCCTGCTGATGTTCGACATCGCGCGCCATCTCGACATGCGCAGCCTGTTGGTGGACGACACGGCGATCCTGGCCGCGCAGCGCTGGCTGTGGGAGCGGCTGCGCGTCGTCGTCGAGCCAGGTGGCGCCACCGCACTCGCGGCCCTGCTGTCGGGCGCGTTCGTGGCACCGCCCGATGCGCGCGTCGGCGTGGTGCTGTGCGGTGCCAACGTGGATCTAGCCAGAGTCGGAATGGTATCATGAGCAACGATGTGGTTCTGCTGTCGGTCGATGACGCCGGGATCGCCACCGTCACGCTCAATCGATCGGCCGTCGGCAACGCCTATGACGAGGAGATGCTGGCGGCGATCATCGCCGGGCTGCAGCGTCTGGCACCGGATCCGGCGGTGCGCGCGCTGGTGCTGCGCGGCGCCGGCAAGCATTTTCAGGCGGGTGCCGACATCAACTGGCTGGGCCGCGCGACGCTGTATCCGCCGGCGCAGAACTACGCGGCGTCGATGGCGACGACGCGCGCCTGCCAACTGCTGAACGAGTTTCCCAAGCCCACCATCGCCGTGGTGAAGGGGGCTTGCTTCGGCGGCGGCTGCGGCATGGTGTGCTGCGTCGATGTCGCATTCGCGACACCCGATGCGCTGTTCGGCCTGACCGAGGTGCGCGTCGGCGTGGCGCCGACGCCGATCTCGACGCACATGGTGCACGCGATGGGGTTGCGCCACACGCGCCGCTATGCGCTCACCGGCGAACGCTTCGATGCCGCCGAGGCATGCCGCATCGGTCTGGTGCACGAGGTGGTGCCGGTCGAGGCGATGGAGGCGAAGGTGGCGGCGGTGATCGACGCGGTGCTGGCTGGCGCACCGGGCGCGATCGCGATGACCAAAAGCTCGTTCCTTGGTGCCAACGGCCTGCTGCTCGATGAGCGCGGGATGGCGATGCTGGCGCATGAAAGCTGGACGCAGCGCGCCACCGACGAGGCCCGTGAAGGCACCGCCGCGTTCCGCGAGAAGCGGCGACCGGGATGGTATCGATCCGCCCCCTGACCGCTCCACGGTGAAATTGTTCTTACCATCGAGTGCCTGAATCTTAAGGCCACTCCTGCCCGCGTGATGCAACCCGGCGCATGGTGCCCCGCTTGATGCCACGCGGACTCCTCGACGTTGCGGGTTCGCGCGAAGCCTTTCAAGCGAGCCGGTCAACATGAGGGGTTTGCACCATGCGAAACAGGTACAGTGCGCTGCCGATACTTTTGCCAATCCTCGCCGCGTTCGCCGCTGCGCCGGCACTCGCGCAGACGACCAACGCCAACAATGGGGCGACGGGTCCCCAGGTACAGCCCCCGACAGCCAACGCCGCCCCCGAAGCGCAGTCCGCGCAACAGAGCGCGACCGACGATGCGCAGTTTGCCAAGGATGCCTCGTCCGGCAACATCGCCGAAGTGAAGCTCGGCGAACTCGCGCAGCGGCGCGGCGATACGCCGGCGGTGCGGGAGTTCGGCCGCTGGATGGTGATCGACCACACGATGGCGGAGAACATCCTGCAAGGCGTCAGCAAGCACGCGAACATGCCGCTGGCGACGGCGCCGACCTCGGCACAGCAGGCGACCATGACAAGGCTCGATGGGCTGCACGGCGCGCAGTTCGACCGTGATTACATCGACGCGATGGTGAAGGATCATCGGATGACGATCCGCACATTCGAGACGGAGTCGCAGTCTGGCCAGAACGGGCAGCTGAAGAATTACGCCGGCCGTTTGCTGCCGGTGCTGAAGCAGCACCTCGCCGAGGCGGAGGATCTACGCAAGCTTGGCAACCGCTACACCTCGGCGACGCCGAGGCGGCCCATGGAACGTGTTGCGATGCAAGGTGATACCGTCGCCGGGGATCGCGCCGTGGCGCGGCTCAATCAGAGCGAACTCAGCCGCGTGGAAAAGTCCAACCAGTAGACGCCCTCCGACGGCGCACCGAATGGTCGGCCATGCTCTGGTCACCGCCCTTGATGCTCTCCTATAGTCATGGGGACCAAAGGGGCGGGACCGGACCATGGACGACGAGGCGCGCAGCGATGCGCTGGACGGTTTTTTCGCGCCCGCCAGCATCGCCGTCATCGGCGCCTCGGCCGACATGGCGAAGATCAGCGGCCGGCTGCTGAACTTCCTGCGCCGCAACGGCTACGCCGGCCGTCTCTGCCCGGTCAATCCCAACGCCGCCGACATCAATGGCCTGCGCTGCTACCCCAGCGTTGCCGCGATCGGCGCGCCGGTCGACCTTGCCATCATCGTCATCCCCGCATCAGCCGTCGTCGCGGCGCTGGAGCAGTGCGCTGCGGCCGGGGCTCGGCACGCGCTGATCATCTCCTCTGGCTTCGCCGAGGAAGGCGGGGCGAAGGACGCGGTGCAGCAGCAGATCGCGGCGATCGCGCGGCGTACCGGGATGCGTGTCTGCGGGCCCAACGCGGAAGGGTTCTATAACGCGGTCGAAAGCGTCTCGGCGACGTTCAGCCCGACGATGGAACTCGATGCGGCGCGCGACCTGCCGCCGTTCACGGCGCGGCGCGTCGGCGTGATCGCGCAAAGCGGCGGCGTCGGCTTCGCGCTGTTCAATCGCGGCCGCGCCGAGGGGCTGCGCTTCTCCAAGATCGTCTCCACCGGCAACGAGGCGGATCTGTCGGCGGCCGATTTTTTCGCACACATGGTGGACGATCCGGCGACCGATGCGATCCTGCTGTTCCTGGAAAGCATCCGTGATCCGGCGTTGTTCGCCGCAGCCGCCGCGCGCGCGGCACGCCTGGGCAAGCCGGTCGTCGCGGTGAAGGTGGGGCGATCCCAGGCCGGAGTGCGTGCCGCCGCCTCCCACACCGCGAGCATGGCCGGGTGGGACGCTGCCTATGATGCGCTGTTCCGCAAATATGGCGTCGCCACCGCGAGCGACCCGGACGAGGCGGTGGCGATCATGGCCGCCTTCGTCACCTGCCCGCTGCCGCGTGGCCGCCGCGCCGCCATCGTCACCGTCTCGGGCGGCGCCGGCGCCTGGATGGCCGACACGCTGACGGCGGCCGGCCTCGACGTGCCCGAATTGTCGCCCGCCTTGCAGGAGGCCATCAGCAGCTTCATCCCGTCCTACGGTTCGGCGCGCAATCCGATCGACATCACCGCGCAGGCGGTGGGGCAGGGCGGCGTGGTGCGCTCCATCGATCTGCTGCTCGACGGCGACGAGGTCGATGTGATCGTCGTCACCGCCTCGTTCACCAGCGAGCATCGAGTCACCATCGACCCCGAGGCGCTGCGCCCGTTGCTGGCGCGCCAGTCCAAGCCCGTGCTGTTCTTCAGCTACACGCGGCCGTCCGACTTCAGCCGCCGCTTCATGGGAGGCGCGGGCGCTGCCCTGTTCAGCGGCCTGGCGCTGCTGCGCTCGGCAGTCGCCGCGCTGCAGGCACAGGCGGATTTCGTTGCGCCCGATACCATCATGGTGGCGCCGCTGGCGCTCGATCTGCCGATGGGGGCGCTGGCCGAGCACCGGGCGAAGGCGCTGCTGGCGGCGCATGGCATCCCGATGGCGCCGCACCGGCTGGTGCGCGCCCCGGAGGAACTCGACGCCGCGGCGGCGGCGCTGGGATTCCCGCTGGCGGTGAAGGTCCAGTCGGCCGACATCCTGCACAAGACCGAGGCCGGCGGCGTGCGCCTGGGCATCGCCGATGCGGCGGCGCTGCGCGAGGCCTACGACGCGGTACTGCGCAACGCCGTCGCCCATGCGCCCGGGGCGGTTATCGACGGCGTGCTGCTGGAACGCATGGTGCCGAAAGGGGTGGAGATCATCGTCGGCGCGATCCGCGACCCGGTGTTCGGTCCTGTGGTGATGCTGGGCGCGGGCGGGGTGACGGCGGAGTTGTTCCGGGATGTCGCCTACAGTCTCGCACCCGTCGGGGTCGGGGAAGCGGAGTCGATGCTGCGGTCCTTGCGCAGCTTTCCGCTGCTGGACGGGTTCCGCGGCGCGCCGCCGGCCGATGTCGCGGCGCTGGCCGACCTCGTTTCCCGCGTCTCGGTGTTCGCCGCGGCTTGCCAGGACACGGTGCGTGAGGTGGAGTTGAACCCGGTGATCGTCCATCCGGCCGGGCAGGGCTGCGCGGTCGCCGACGCGCTGCTGCTGATCGAGCCCCGGACGCCTGCCGCGAACGCCTGAAGGAGACCACGCACCATGACCACCTACCGCGATATCGGCGTCGAGACCTCGGGCCATCTGGGCACCATCGAGATCCGCCGCCCGCCCAACAACTTCTTCGACCGCGACCTGATCCAGGAGATCGCGGACGCCGCCGAGGCGTTCGACCGCGATCCGCAGGTGCGCGCGGTGGTGCTGATGGCGCAGGGCAAGAATTTCTGCGCCGGGGCCGACTTCGCCAATCGCCCCGATACCGGCACCGCGTCCGAGCAGGGCGGCTTCAAGAAGCACCTGTACAAGGAAGGCATCCGCCTGTTCCGCACCCGCAAGCCGATCGTGGCGGCGGTGCAGGGGGCCGCGATCGGCGGCGGCCTGGGCCTCGCGCTGATGGCGGATTTCCGCGTCACCTGCGAGGAGGCGCGCTTCTCCGCCAACTTCACCCGCATGGGGTTCCATCCGGGTTTCGGCCTGACGGTGACACTGCCCCGGCTGGTCGGGCCACAGAAGGCCGCGCTGCTGTTTTACACGGGCCGGCGCGTGCCCGGCGACGAGGCGGTGGCGATGGGCATGGCCGACGTGCTGGTGCCGCTGGCCGAGGTGCGCGCGGGCGCAATGGCGCTGGCCACCGAGATCGCGCAGTCCGGCCCGCTGGCCATCGTGGCGACGCGCGAGACGCTGCGCCGGGGCCTCGCCGACGCGGTCGAGTCCACCACCGAGCGCGAGTTGGTGGAGCAGGACTGGCTGCGCGCCACCACCGACTTCAAGGAAGGTGTCAAGGCGATGGGCGAGCGGCGGCTGCCGGACTTCAAGGGGCGCTGAAATGTCCTATCAGGGCTTCCGCTTCGATCCGGTCGCGCTGCCGCCGGCGGCGCTGTCGCTGCGCGAGGAAGTGCGCGGCTTCCTCGCCGACAACAAGGACAAGTTGCGCGCCATGCATGGCGGCTTCGACCGCGACTTCAGCCGCGAGGTCGGTGCGAAGGGCTGGCTGGGGATGACATGGCCGAAGCAGTACGGCGGCCATGAGCGCACATCGCTGGAACGTTACGTGATGATCGAGGAGATGCTGGCGCACGGCGCGCCCGTCTCCTGCCACTGGGTCGCCGACCGGCAAAGCGGCCCCAACATCCTCCGGTTCGGCACCGAGGAGCAGAAGCAGTTCTTCCTGCCCCGTATCGCCGCCGGCGAACTCTGCTTCGCTATCGGCATGAGCGAGCCCAACTCCGGCTCCGACCTTGCCGGCACCCGCACCCGCGCGGTTCCCGTACAGGGCGGCTTCCTGGTCAACGGCACCAAGCTGTGGACGTCGAACGCCCACCTTGCGGACTACATGATCCTGTTCTGCCGGATGGGCGATGCGGGACAGGAGATCGACCGGCACAGCGGCGCCACGCAGTTTCTGGTGGACATGAAATCGCCGGGCATCGAGGTGCGTCCGGTCTACAACATGCTGGGCGAACATCATTTCAACGAGATCTTCCTGACCGACCTTTTCGTGCCGGCCGACCGCGTGCTGGGCGAGGTGGGCAGCGGCTGGCAGCAGGTGATGAGCGAACTGGCCTTCGAGCGCAGCGCGCCCGACCGCTTCCTGGTGCTGTTCAAGCTGCTGGCCGACATGGTGCGGATGGGCGGGGCCGATCCCGACGATGCCGCCGCCATTGCCACCGGGCGGCTGGTGACGCATCTGCTCACGCTGCGGCGGATGTCGCTGTGCATCGCCGGCATGGTCCAGGCCGGGCTGTCGCCCAACGTGGAAGCCGCCATCGTCAAGGACCTGGGCACCCGCTACGAGCAGGAAATCCCCGAGGTCGCGCGCATGGTGTTCCGTGCCGAGCCCGATCTGAACGCCGCCGATGGTTACGTCGCGATGCTGTCGCGCGGGCTGATGAACGCACCGCGTCTCTCGATCCAGGGCGGCACGCGCGAGATCCTGCGCGGCATCATCGCGCGTGGTCTGGGGCTGCGCTGAACGCCGCCCGCCGCCGCTGCCCCGCCCGCCCTGCGCTTTCCTGGAGCCGCGCCGCGCCGACCCGGCGTGGCGCCGTCAATCCGGCTTCCCGGCGGCCATCCCAAGCCGCATAAACGCGCTGATTGATCGCGTCGGTTCCGACTCGCCCGCAGGCGCCGCCGGCCCCGCAACCAGAGAGCCCGCCGCATGCTCGATTCCGTCATCCGCTGGCTGTTCGATCCGTCCGGCCTGACGCCGCACGGCTTCTGCCTGCTGTGGGAACCCGGGCTGATCTGGCTGCACGCGCTGTCCGACCTTGGCATCGGCATCGCCTACTACACCATTCCGCTGGCGCTGGCGCTGTTCGTGCGCCGCCGCCGGGACCTGCTGTTCCGGCCGATCTTCGTGCTGTTCGCCGCCTTCATCCTGCTGTGCGGCACCGGCCATCTGCTGGACGTGCTGACGCTGTGGGTGCCGGCCTACTGGGCGGACGGGCTGGTCAAGGCGGCGACGGCGATCGTGTCGATCATCACCGCCGTGGCGGTGTGGTGGCTGATGCCGCAGGCGCTGGCCTTTCCCTCTCCCGCGCAGCTGCGCGAGGCCAACGCTGCGTTGCAGGAAAGCGAGGCGCGCTACCGCGCCAGCTTCGAGCAGTCGCCGGCGCCGCATCACATCCTGAGCGCGAACGGCCATATCATCGGCGTATCGGATAGCTGGCTGGCGCTGCTCGGCTATGCCCGCCATGCCGTCATCGGGCGCCACATCAGCGACTTCAACGCCCCCAATTCCGCCACCTGGAACGACGCCGACCGGGCGCGGATCATGCGGGACGGCGAGGTGCGTGACATGGAGCGGCGGATGGTGCGCGCCGACGGCGGGGTGCTGGACGTCCTGGTTTCGGCGCGGCTGGAGCGCCATGCCGAGCCGTTGCGATTTATTTCCGTCGTTACCGACATCACCGCCCGCCGCCGCGCCGAGGCGGCGCTGCGGGCCAGCGAGGACCGCCTGCGCCAGGCGCAGAAGATGGAGGCGGTGGGCCAGCTGACCGGCGGCATCGCGCACGACTTCAACAACATGCTGCAGGGCATCGGCGGCGGGCTGGACATGATGGAGCGCCGGATCGCGCAGGGCCGCCCGCTGGAGGCGCTGACTTTCGTCGCCGTGGCCCGCCAGTCGGTGACGCGCGCGGCCGGGCTGACGCACCGGATGCTGGCCTTCGCGCGACGGCAGGCCCTGCACCCCCAGCCGGTGCAGCCCGATGCACTGGTGCGTGGCATGGACGAACTGATCCGCCGCACCGTCGGCCCCGGCGTGGCACTGGAGCTGCGGCTGCGCGATGGCGGCTGGTCCGCGTTGTGCGATGCCAACCAACTGGAAAGCGCGCTGCTCAATCTGGCGATCAACGCGCGCGACGCGATGCCCGACGGCGGGCAGCTGACCATCGCCACCGCCGACCGGCAGCTCACGCGGGCCGACCTCGCGGATCAGGATGGGGCCGAGCCCGGCGATTACGTGGAAGTGCTGGTGTCCGATACCGGCACCGGCATGACGCCGGAGGTCGCGGCGCGGGCCTTCGAGCCATTCTTCACTACCAAGGCGATCGGCCAGGGCAGCGGGCTCGGCCTGTCGCAGATCTATGGCTTCGCCCGGCAGTCGGGCGGCTTCGTGCGCATCGAGAGCGCCCCCGGCCAGGGCACCACGCTACGGATCTATCTGCCTCGCCACGCCGCTGTGCCGTCGGTGCCGGAGCGCGCGCCGGCACCCGCGCGCGGCGCTGAAGCGGCGGTGAATGCCGCATCGGGCACGGTGCTGCTGGTCGAGGACGAGCCGGCGGTGCGGTCCCAGCTGGCGGCGGCGTTGCGGGATCGCGGCTACGGGGTGCTGGAGGCGGGCGACGGCCCCGCCGGCCTTGCCGTGCTGCGCTCGGGCGAACCGGTGGACATGCTGGTCAGCGATGTCGGCCTGCCCGGGCTGAACGGCCGCCAGCTTGCCGACGCGGCCCGCGAAGCCCGGCCCGGCCTGCCGGTGCTGCTGATCACCGGCTATGCCGGCACCGCGCTGGAGGAGACGGCGCTGGCCCCCGGCATGGCGCTGATAGGCAAGCCGTTTTCGCTCGATACCCTGACCGCGCGCGTCGGCGCGATGCTGGAGGCATCGATGGCGCGCTGACCCGGCCGCACGCCTGCGGGCTCACGTTTGCGGGGGTGTGACGAACCGCGCGGCAGGCGCGGTCGTTTCAGCTGTATGAGCAAGCATGCGATGACCGAGGGCGCTCCCCACGGCGTGGCTTTCCGCTACGGGGGGATCCTGCTGGCGGCGTTCGCGGGCGCGGCGCTGTCGACCGGGGTAGCGATGGCGCAGCCGTCCAGCCCGCCCTCCGCCACCGCGCCGCCGCCCGGCCCGCCGCCACCCGCGGCCCCCACGCCGCCCGAGCGGATCGCGCCACCGATGTCCGGCATGCCGCCGCCGGCGATGGTTCCGGATGCTGGAAGCGGCAGCGGGGCGCCAGCGGCGCCGGCCAATGGCGTGATCGTGCCGCCGCACGGCGTCGATCCGGGCATGCGCGTGGTTCCTGCCAAGCCGATTGTGCCCACCATGCCGGTGATCCCGCCGCCGGGCACGCCGGGGGCCAACCCCTCCGTGCAGTCGCGATGACCGGCGTTGCGCGGCAGCGGAGCGATTGAATTCCACCGGTTGCACTCGTCCCGCCGACAGGGCTTACTCCCGGGCTTATGGTGACCAGCATGGACCCGGCCGCGGCGCCCGGACTGGCGCAGGCGGCCCGCCAACTGGCGCGCGCGAGCGTGCTGGTGATCGGCGACGTGATGCTGGACCGCGCGATCCACGGCACGGTTGAGCGGATCAGCCCCGAAGCGCCCGTCCCGGTGCTGACCGAGGAACGCGACACCGCCGCCCCGGGCGGCGCGGGCAATGTCGTACGCAACCTGACGGCGCTCGGCGCGGCCGTCGCCTTCATCGCGGTGGTCGGCGACGACGCTGCCGGGTCCGAGATCACCGGGCTGATCGGTGGCCAGTCGGGCGTCGAGCCCTGGCTGCTGGTGCAGGGCGGGCGCACCACCACGGTCAAGACGCGGTTCATCGCGCGCGGCCAGCAACTGTTGCGCACCGACCGCGAGCAGGTGACGCCGATCCATCCGCGGCTCGCCGACCGGCTGGTGCGCATCGCCGGCGACGCGATGGCTGCAACCGGTGTCGTGCTGCTGTCCGACTACCGCAAGGGCCTGCTGTCGGACGGCGTGCCCGCGCGCCTGATCGCGGCGGCCCGCAAAGCCGGGCGGCGCATCATCGTCGACCCCAACGGCGCCGACCTCGCGCAATACGCCGGGGCCGACCTGGTCACGCTGAACCGGCGCGAACTGGCCGATGCCAGCGCGCTGCCGGTCGCCGACGATGCGCAAGTGGTGGCCGCCGCCGCCGCGCTGCGCGCCGCCCACGGCTTCGCCGCCGTGCTGGTGACGCGCGGCAGCGATGGGATGACGCTGCTCGACGGCACGACCGTCCTGCACATTCCGGCCGAGGCGATCGAGGTGTTCGACGTCTCGGGCGCCGGCGACACCGTGGTCGCCACCCTGGCCGCGGCACTGGGCTCCGGGCTCGACCTGCAGACGGCGATGCGGCTGGCCAATGCGGGCGCCGGCATCGTGGTGGGCAAGATGGGCACCGCGGTTGCCCGGCAGTCGGATCTGGCGGCATCGCTTTCGCCGGCGAGCGGCGCCTTGCGCAAGATCGTGTCGCCCGAGACCGCCGCCGAGCATGTCGAGCGGTGGCGCCATGCGAGCCTGCACACCGGCTTCACCCACGGCGTGTTCGACCTGCTGCATCCCGGCCATGTGCATCTGCTGGAGCAGGCGCGCGCCGCCTGCGACCGGCTGATCGTCGGGGTGCACAGCGACGCGGCGGTGGCCCGGCTGAAAGGCCCCGGCCGCCCGGTTCAACCCGAGGCGGCGCGCGCCGCGGTGCTGGCCAGCCTTGCCTCGGTCGATCTGGTCTGCGTGTTCGAGGACGACACGCCCGATGCGCTGATCGCCGCGCTGCGACCCGACCTGCTGGTCAAGGGGGCCGACGCCGCGCCGACTTCGGTTGCAGGCGCCGACATCGTACAGACCAGGGGCGGCCGAGTGATCCTGGCCGACCTGCTGCCCGGCCACTCCACCTCGGCCACCGTCGCCCGGCTGCGGAAGGGTGCCTGAGGCACCCAGGCGTGCGCCGTGCCGGGAGCAGTCGACACACCGGGCGCCGCATGATCCGTAACGCAGGCGGACACTTGGGCGCAGCGACATCGAAGCCGTCATGCGAAGGCTAGCGAACCTCCAGGTCCATCCACGTCTCGAAGCAATGGTTGTTGGCCAGCGCCATCACGCCGATCGTGGCACGGCAGCCGATCCCGATCCGGCTCCCGAATACCTCCGCGAACAGATCGGTCAGGCCGCTCGATACCCGATGCGGTTCGGTGAAGCCCGGCGCGCAGACGACGAAGTTCAATGTCCGCACCAGGGCGACGACCATGTCGAGGTCGCCGATCGCCTGCTTGATGCCAGCCAGGCAGTTGAGGCCGGCGAGGCGTGCGGCAGCGTAGGCCTGATCCACCGTCACCTCCGCGCCAACCCTTCCCGGATGCATGACGGTTCCATCGGCAAGCGCGCCGACATGCCCCGACAGAACCAGCATGTTCCCGGAACGGTGAAACGGCTTCATCTTGCCGTATTGCTGCCCGTAATAGGTTTCCGATGGGTCCATGGTGGCGTCCCATGCGCCAAGTTCAGGCAGCGATAGTCCCATCGCCGCGATCCGCTTTTCTATTTCCATGATCTGCATGCCCTCCGGTTTGGAAATTATCACCGTTCCCGCCTGTGAACCCGGCGCGGATCACCGGCGCCGACAGGGCGGTCCAGGTGCGGCGATTGCGCGTGCCCGCAAAGCTCCGTAGAGCGTTTCCCCATGACCGACCCCGCGCAAACTGCCGTCCTGGCGCATATCGATGCGCACCACGCCGCCCAGGTGGACTTCCTGGCCGCACTGGTGCGGGTTCCGTCGGATAATCCGCCCGGCGACTGCGCGCCGCATGCCGCGCGTGCCGCCGTGCTGCTGGAAGACCTCGGCTTCAGCGTCGAGCGCCATCCGGTGCCCGCGGCGGCGGTCCGCGACGCCGGCATGGTCAGCGCCACCAATCTGATCCTGCGCCATCGCTTCGGCGCCGGTCCCACCGTCGCCCTCAATGCGCATGGGGACGTGGTCGCCCCGGGTGCCGGCTGGACCAGCGATCCTTACGGGGCGGAACAGCGCGGCGGGCGCATGTACGGCCGCGGCGTCGCCGTGTCGAAATCCGACTTCGCCACCTATGCGTTCGCGCTGCTCGCCCTGCGTGCCGCCGGCGCATCGCTGGGCGGCACGGTGGAGCTGCACCTGACCTATGACGAGGAAACCGGCGGTGCCATCGGCCCGGCGTGGCTGCTCGGGCAGGGGCTGACCCGCCCCGACTTCGCCGTCAGCGCCGGCTTCGCCCATGCCGTCACCGTCGCCCACAATGGCTGCCTGCACCTGGAGGTGACGGTGCGCGGCCGCTCGGCCCACGCCGCCCGGCCCGAGACCGGCATCGACGCGCTGGAGGCGGCGACGCGGCTGCTGACCGCGCTCTACGCCCTGCGCCCGGCGCTCGCGGCCCGACGCTCGGCGGTTTCGGGCATCGGCCATCCGTCGCTGGTGGTCGGGCTCATCAAGGGCGGCATCAACACCAACGTGGTGCCCGACACGGTCACCTTCCGCCTCGACCGCCGGATCATCCCCGAGGAATCGGCGGCCGAGGCCGAAGCCGAACTGCGGGCCGCCGTCGCCGCCGCAGCCGCCGCCCTGCCGGGCATCACGGTGGAGGTGACGCGCATCCTGCTGGCGACGCCGCTCGCGGCCGTGCCGGGGCAGGAACGGCTGGTGGCGGCGCTGCAGGCGGGGGCGGCGGCGGCCGGCTATGGCGCACTGCCGACCGATGGGACGCCGATCTACACCGATGCGCGCCTGTACAGCGGCGCCGGCATTCCGACCGTGCTGTTCGGCGCCGGCCCGCGCGACATGCTGGAGGCGAACGGTCACCGCGCCGACGAGAACCTGCTACTGGAGGATCTGCGCCGCGCGACCCGCATCACCGTCCTCGGGCTGATGGCCCTGCTGCCGGCCTGAGGTCGGGGCGGGAGGGGCCGGCCGCCTACCCGGGGCCGCCGTCGATCGTCAGGATGGTGGCGTTGGTGTAGGCCGAGCGCGGGCTGGCCAGGAAGGCGACGGCGGCGCCGATCTCCTCGGGCGTGCCGGGGCGGCCGTAGGCCATGCCCGAGGTCAGCTCCCGCCAGCGTTCACCATCGCCCAGTTCCTTGGTGGCGCGGGCGCGCATCAGCATCTCCATCCGCGCCGTGGCGATCGGTCCTGGATTGATCCCGACGACGCGCACCCCGTCGCGCTTGGCGCCGCGGCCCAGCGCGCGGGTGAATGCCATCAGGCTGGCGTTGCCGGTGCTGCCGGCGATGTAGTTCGGGTCGAAACTTTCACCCGCCGCGCCGATCACGTTGACGATCACGCCGGCGCGTCGCGCCGCCATCGACGGATAGACCGCGCGCGCCAGCGAGATGTAGCCGAACACCTTCAGGTCCCAGGCGCGCCGCCAGGTGTCGTTGTCGACCCCGGTCAGCGTACCGGGCGGGATCGCGCCGGCGTTGTTGACCAGGATGTCGATCTCGCCCGCCTCGGCCGCGACGCGCTCGACCTCGGACTGGGCCGAGAGATCGGCGGCGATGCTGCGCACCGCGACCTGCCGGCGCGCGCGGATCGCCGCCACCGCGTTGGCCAGGGCGGCCGCATCGCGCGATACAATCGTCACGTCGCAGCCCTCGTCGGCCAGCGTCTCGGCCGCCGCCCGGCCGATGCCCTTCGAGCCGCCGGTGATCAGCGCGCGCTTGCCCGTCAGTTGCAGGTCCATGGTCGTTTCCCCCGGTATGAAAGCCGCTCAGGCGGCGCGGCGCAGCCCTGCCGCGAAGTCCCGGCACGCCGCGCCGAACGCGGCGAACAGTGCCAGGCTGTGCGGGTTGTCCGCATAGGCCCATTCCGGGTGCCACTGCACGCCGAAGGCAAAGCCGCCTGCGGTGGCGACGCGCACCGCCTCGATCGTGCCGTCGGGCGCCGTCGCCTCGGTCACCAGGCCGGGCGCCAGCCGGTCGATCGCCTGGCCGTGCAGGGAGTTCACCGTGATTTCGGTGGCACCCAGCAGCCGCGCGAGCGCGCCGGTCAGGGCGATGGTGTGCTTGGGGCCGTAGCGAACCTCGAGCGTCCCCTGGCCGCCACGGTGGTCCTGTCGGCCGTCCAGCAGATGCACCTGCTGGTGCAGCGTGCCGCCGAGGGCGACGTTCAGTTCCTGGATGCCGCGGCAGATCGCCAGGACCGGCATCCCACGCGCGATCGCCGCGCGGATCAGCGGCAACGATGTCGAGTCGCGCTCCGGGTCGTGGAAATCGGGCGTCGCACTCTCGCCGCCGCCGTAGAGGCTGGGATGTACGTTGGAGGGGCTGCCCGGCACCAGCAGCCCGTCCAGCCGGTCGAGTGCGGCGACCTCGGCCTCCCCCATCGGCGGAAGCATCACCGGCACCGCGCCGGCAGCCCCGAACAGCGCCGCCGCGTAGCGGGCGGGCGTGTCGTGGCGCAGCATCCCCGAGACCAGCTTGGCGCACGCGGGGATGCCGACGATGGGCGGAGCGGAGGCGGGCACGGGCAACTCCCTGGCAGATGGCGCAGGGGACGTATCTAGGGCCTTGGCCGCAAAAGATCGACAGCAACGGCGCCGGTGGCCCCCAGCAGCATCAGGGCTGCCATGCCGCGCGGGGTGCCGTCGGTCAGCAGGCCGATGGCGACGCCGCTGACGGCGCCCATGGCGAACTGCATCGTGCCCATCAGCGCCGAGGCGCTGGCGGCGTGCGCGGCATGGCGCGACAGCGCGCCGACCGTGGTGTTGGGCAGCAGGAAGCCCATGCTGGTCATCGCCACCGCCAGCGGCACGATCAGGCCGGGTGCCGTGACATGGCCGGAGAACGCCACCACGGCCAGTGCGGCCGTCGCCACCCAGAACATCCGCGCCGCCGCCCGGACCACGGCGAACATGCCGAAACGCGGCAGCACCCGCGCGTTCACCTGCGAGGCGGTGATGAAGCCGGCCGAACAGACGCCGAACACCAGCGCGTATTGCGCGGTGGACAGGCCCAGCCCCTCGATGAACACCGGCGAGGAGCCGCCGATATAGGCGAACATGCCGAAGAACGCCGCACCGCCCAGCGCGGCATGGGTCAGGAACACGCGCTCGCGCAGGATGCCCCGGTAGCGTTGCAGCAGGCCGCCGAGGCCCAGCTTCACCCGGTGCCGCGGCGGCAGGGTTTCCGGCAGGGCGCGCCAGACCAGGAGGCCGGCGAGGGCGCCGTAGGCGGTGGCGAACCAGAAGATCGCGCGCCAGGATGCGAAGCCCAGCACGGCGCTGCCCAGGCTGGGGGCCAGGATGGGGGCGACGCCCATCACCAGCATCAGCTTCGACATCAGCCGGGCGGCGGCCAGCCCATCGGACAGGTCGCGCACCATGGCGCGCGGGATCACCATGCTGGCCGAGGCGCCGATCGCCGTCACCGCGCGGAACGCGGACAGCCAGACCAGGCTGGGCGCCAGGGCGCAGGCGGCGGAGCCGGCGGTGTAGAGCATGGTGCCGACCAGCAGGGGCCCGCGCCGGCCGAACCGGTCGGACAGCGTGCCTTGGGTGATCTGCCCTACCGCCAGGCCGGCGAACCAGGTCGCAAGGGTGATCTGCGCCGACCCGGTGGGGGCACCGAGGGCGTTTTCCAGGGCCGGGAAGGACGGCAGGTACATATCGGTGGAGATCGGGCCGACGGCGGTCAGGAACCCGAGCAGCAACGGCAGCCAGGACGCGAAGGGCATACCCGGTCTTTAGACCGCCAGCGGTCAAAAGTCGCCGTCGCGGCTACAGCATCGCGAGCGGCTGGCGGCGGTCGGGCGGGCGGTGCGCCGCGTCGATCGCGGCGCGGTCCTGCGCGGTCAGGGTCAGGGCAGCGGCGGCGGCGTTCTGCCGGACGTGTTCGGGTTCGGCCGCCTTCGGGATCGCGATGACATTGCCGTCCCGCATCGCCCAGGCGATCGCCACCTGCGCCGGCGTCGCGTGATGGCGCCGTGCGACCTCGGCCAGTGCGCGGGAGCGCAGCAGCCGCCCGGCCTGGCCGACCGGGGAGTAGGCCATGACCGCCATCCCCCGTTCCCGGCACCAGGGCAGCAGCTCGAACTCGATGCCACGCTCGTCGGGGTGATAGAGCACCTGGTCGGTGGCGCAGGCCTCGCCCCCTGGTGCCGCGCAGACCGACCGCATCCCGGCGGCGTCGAAGTTGGACACGCCCCAGTGGCGGATCTGCCCGGACTGGCGCAGCGCCTCGAACCCGGCAATCGTCTCGGCGATCGGATGGCTGCCCGGCCAGTGCAGCAGATAGAGGTCGATCCGGTCGGTGCCCAGCCGGCGCAGGCTGCGCGCGCAGGCGGCCTGCACCCCGGCACGCGAGGCGTTGTGGGGATAGACCTTGCTGACCAGGAACACCCGGTCGCGCTGGCCCTTGATGGCGGCACCCACCACCTCCTCCGACCCGCCATCGGCGTACATCTCGGCGGTGTCGATCAGCGTCATGCCGAGGTCGAGCCCCAGGCGCAGCGCGTCCGCCTCCCGCCCCGCCTCGGCGGCACGTTCACCCATGTGCCAGGTGCCCTGGCCGAGTGCGGGAACCGTGGTGCCGTCCGGCAGCGTGACGCTGGGGATCATCCGGCTTTCTGCTCGGCGGCGCGCAGCAGGCGCAGGAAGTTGCCGCCCCAGAGCAGCGCCAGTTCGGCCGGGCCGTAGCCGCGCGTCAGCAGCGTGGCGGTCAGGTTGGCGCTGTCGCCGGCATCCCGCCAGCCGGCGAACCCGCCGCCGCCATCGAAATCGGACGAGATGCCGACATGGGCGATGCCGATGCGCTTGACCGCGTAGTCCACGTGGTCGGCGAAGTCGTCCGGCGTGACCGTGTCGGGCTTGGCGCCGGTGCGCAGGAAGCCGGCGACGGCGGTGATCTGGATGACGCCGCCCACGTCGCGCAGCGCGTCCAACTGCGCGTCGTCCATGTTGCGCGGATGCTCGCACAGCGCGCGGACGCAGGAATGGGTGGACAGAATCGGGGTGGCCGAGCAGTCCGCCGCCTGCAGCATGGCGGCGCGCGAGACATGCGCGACGTCGACCAGCATGCCCAGCCGGTTCATCTCGGCGATGGCGGCGCGGCCGAGGGCGGAGAGGCCGCCATGCTCGGTCTCGGCGTCGCCGAGGTCGGTGCGCGGGATGGCCGAGTCGGCCAGCGCGTTGTGGCCGTTGTGGGTCAGCGTCATATAGCGCGCGCCGGCCTGGCGCAGCACCTTCAGTCGGCCGATGTCGTGACCGAGGGCGAAGCCGTTCTCCACCGCCGGAATGACCGCCAGGACGCCGTCGCGCTTCGCCATCTCGATCGCGTCGGCGGTCTCGGTGACGCGGGCGGTGATGCCGTTCTCGGTGCGGTCCATGGCGCGGATGGCGGCCAGCATGGCCTCGGCGCGGGCGAAGGCTGCCGTCTCGGTCTCGGTCGTGCGCTTGGCCTGTGGCACGTAGGCCGCGAAGCAGCCCGCGCCGAGGCCGCCGCGCCGCATCTTGGGCAGGTCCACCCGGCGCTTGCCGTCGAGGAACGGATCGGGCCCCTCCGGCCAGGGGATGTCGATATGCGTGTCGATGGTGAGCAGCGCCTGATGAATGGCGAGCGCCTCGGCCGAGGGCGCGGGAATGGCGGGCGGGGCGGGCGGGAGGACATCGTTCATGGGCCGCACGGTTTCCCCAAGGCGCGCGCCCGTCAACCCCGAGCGATGGCCGGGTCGGTCAAATCGGGACTGCCCCATGGGAGCCTGGGGCGGGGTGCCTGGGGCCGGGTGCCTGCGGCGGGATGCCTGGGGCGGAGCGCCACGAGGTCGGAGGTCATGGCTGACGCCGCCCGGCTGCTGGGCTATAGGGTGGCGCGTCGTCTCCGTAGCTCAGCAGGATAGAGCACAGGATTCCTAATCCTGGGGCCGTGGGTTCGAATCCCGCCGGGGACGCCACTCCCGCTTTGATAGGTCGGCGTTTTTGTGCCGCCGGCACTGTCCGGCCCGGCTGCAGGGCCACCTTCCCCCGCCATTCCCACAAACCAGATCGTTTCGGCGACGAGGACAGGCGCGGGCGGGTCGCGCGGGCACAGACCCAGTGCTGGCACCGCATCCATGGGCCGCCACCGCAGTGGAAAATCGGCATCCCGCCCGTTGCAAAAGGAACCCGGGCGATGGGCCGCAACCCCGCCCCATTTGAGGGCACGGAACGCATGTCATGGACCCGCTTCATCGGGGCGCTCATTTACATGATCAGACGAGGGACACCCACGAACAACAAGGCTGACACGGTCCACTTGCAACCAATAGGGATCGCATCCGTCCGGTCCCCGACCGTCCTCGCGGCCCTTCGGCAGACCGGTTCCACCATCGGCCATCCGATGACGGTCCGGGTCGATCAGGGTTCCGCATCTGTCTCGCGCGACTTGGACCTCTGGGCTTATCCCAACGGCGTCACGCTGGACGTCGCGCGTCCTGGCAAGCCGACCGACAACGCGTATATCGAAGCCTTCAACGGACGCTTCCAGGCGGAATGGCTGAATGTGGCCGCGTTCATGCATCCGGACCGACTGCTCGCTGATATAGGTTTCGTGCGGCCATGATGTTCCTGCGTAAGGTATTCAGCGATACCAGGGGTCTTCCCAGCGCCTCTGAGGGCGAATGCTCTCAGGCAATGGATGGCCTTGGTCGAATCCTGGTCCAGAATGGCTACTGCGACGCCCGGACGCTGGAGCGGGGGATCCGCGTGGCGGGAGAAACCGGGCAGCGGCTTGATCGCGTCCTGGCACAACTCGGCCTTGTCTCCGAACGCGCCCTTGCGGACGCCTATGCGGCGCTTCTCGGCCTCGCCATCGCACCGCTTGATCTCTATCCGCAAGAGCCGCTTTTCCCCGACCGCCTCGCCGGCCGCTTCCTGCGTCATGCCCGGGCGATGCCGCTGGCGGTGCGGGACGGCACGCTGCTCGTCGCGTTCGCCGATCCGCTGAACGCTTTCACACAGGCGGCGATCTCTGCAGCGGTCGACCTGCCTGTCGCGCTGGCCGTGGCCGTCCCGATCGAACTGGAAGGGGCGTTCGACCGGCTTTACCCCGATGCCCCCGAGCCGGCCGAACCCGCCGGCCGCGCGGATGGCAACGACGGCGACGAGGCGGGCGACGATGTGGAGCGCCTGAAGGATCTTGCGAGCGAGGCGCCCGTCATCCGTCTCGTCAACCAGATAATCGCCCGTGCCGTGGAGACCCAGGCCTCGGACATACATCTCGAACCTTTCGAGGATCGGCTGCGTATCCGCTATCGCCAGGACGGCATCCTGAACGAGCTGGACTCGCAGCCCCCGCGTCTCGCCGCCGCCCTCATTTCTCGCGTCAAGATAATGTCCGGTCTCGACATCGCCGAGCGGCGGCTGCCGCAGGATGGGCGCATCAAGCTGGCGGTGCGCGGCCAGGACATCGACCTGCGGGTCTCCACCATGCCCTCGCTGCACGGTGAGAACCTCGTGCTCCGGATACTCGACCGCAACACGGTGGCACTCGACTACCCGGCACTCGGTCTGCCTGCCCGCGTGGTGGCCCGGCTGGACCGTGCGCTGCATTTTCCCAACGGCATCGTGCTGGTCACCGGACCGACGGGCAGTGGCAAGACGACGACGCTCTATACCGGCATTCGCGCGCTGAATGCGGTGGAGCGCAAGATCGCCACGGTGGAGGACCCGATCGAGTATCAGATCCAGGGCATTACGCAGACCCAGGTGAAGCCGCAGATCGGCCTGACCTTCGCCAGCGTGCTGCGCTCGACCCTGCGCCAGGACCCAGACGTCGCGATGATCGGCGAAATCCGCGACCTGGAGACTGCCGAGATAGCCGTGCATGGCGCGCTGACCGGCCGCCTCGTGCTGTCCACGCTCCATACCAATTCCGCCGCCGCCAGCATCACCCGGCTGCGCGACATGGGGCTCCAGGACTTCCTGATCGCCTCCGTGCTGCGCGGAGTACTTGCCCAGCGCCTGGTGCGCCGCCTTTGCCCGGAGTGCAAGGATGCCCGGCCCGCGCCGGATGAGCTGGTGGAGCGCTTCGACCTCGCACGGCACACGGAGGCGCGTCCGATCCTGCTGTGGCATCCGGTCGGCTGCCCGCTGTGCCGGCAGTCAGGCTACCGCGGCCGCCAGGCAATCGGCGAGTTCCTGTTGCCCGACGAAGCGATCGAAAGGCTGATCTTCGCCCGTGCCGATCAATCCGAGATCGAGCGGGCTGCCGTTGCCGGTGGCATGGTGACGATGTTCGACTCCGGTATCGAGGCTGCTCTGGCGGGCGACACGACGATCGCCGAGGTGCTGCGCAGCCTGCGCGGCGACGGCTGATCGTGCCGGCGTTCCGCTACCTGGCGATCGATCCGTCGGGCAGGCTGGCCCGCGGCGTCATGGAAGCGGCCAGTGCGGAGCAGGCCATTGCGCGGCTTCGCGGCACGGGTCACCTGCCGATCCGCTCGGAGCCGGACACCGGCGGCCGCCTGCTTGCTGCATTGCCGAAGCTGGAATTGACGCGCAGCGCACTCGGCAAGCGCGATCTTGCCGAGCTGACGCGCGAGCTCTCGATCATGCTGGGCGCCGGCCAGGATATCGACCGCGCCCTGCGGTTCATGGTCGAGACCGCGCCACGCCGCCGCGTCGCCGCCTCGCTGGAGGCGGTGCGCCAGGCGGTACGCGATGGCGACCCGCTGGCCGCCGCGATGGCCCGCCAGCCGCGCAGCTATCCCAACCTCTATGTCGGCGTGGTGCGTGCGGGGGAGGCGGGCGGGATGCTGGCCCCGACCCTGGACCGGCTGGCCGTGCTGCTGGAGCGGCAGCGCAGCCTGGCGGCCTCGGTCACCTCGGCGATGATCTATCCGGCCATTCTGACAGTGTCGATGATCGGGTCGGTCTCCTTCCTGCTCACGCAGGTCCTGCCGCAATTCGTCCCGCTGTTCGCGCAGAACGGCGCGTCGCTGCCGCCGTCCACCCAGTTCATGATCGAGGCGGGCGCCGCCATCTCCAACTACGGGCTCTATGCGCTGCTGGCGCTGGCGTTTCTTTTTCTCGTCGCGCGGGCGCTGTTGCAGCGTCCCGGTCCGCGTCTCCTCCTGCACCACGTCCTGCTGCGTCTGCCGGTGACCGGCGCCCTGACGAAAGAAGTGCTGGCCGCGCGTTTCAGCCGCACCCTCGGGACGCTGCTGTCAAACGGCGTGCCGCTGCTGGCTGCCCTCGGCATCGCGCGCGACGTCGTCGGCAACCGTGCGGCCGCCGCCGCGGTGGATGACGCCGCCGCCAGCGCCAAGCGCGGCGCCGGGCTGTCACGACCCTTGCAGGAGGCCGGGATCTTTCCGGTCCGCCTGATCTATCTGCTGCGTCTGGGCGAGGAGACCGCGCAGCTCGGTCCCATGGCGCTGCGCGCGGCCGAGATCCACGAGGAACAGACCCGGCTCGGCATCACTCGCCTGGTCAGCGTGCTGGTGCCAGGCATTACCATCGTGATGGGTGGTGCAGTCGCCGGCATCGTTTCCTCGCTGATCCTGGCAATGCTGAGCCTGAACAATCTTGCCCATTGAGCGGGGCGCAGTCGCCCCCGCCACCCGTGCGGCGGGCTTCACCCTGATCGAGGTCCTGGTGGTCCTGGTCATCATGGGGCTGATGCTGGCAATTTTCGTCTCCCGTGCGACCAGCCGCCATCCGGTGCTCGACCTGCGCGCCGCGGCCGACAGCATCGCCGAAGGGCTGCGCCTTGCCCGCTCGCGTGCCATCGCAACCGACCGGCCGTGCGATTTCGTGCTGAATGTTGCGGCGCATGCCTGGAGGGTCTGCAACGAGCCGCCGCATTCCCTGCCGCAGGAAATGGCGATCACCATCACCACCGTGGCCGGAGGGATCGGCGGCACGGATGCGGCAATCGGCTTCGCGCCGGACGGCAGCGCGACCGGCGGGCGGATCGACCTGGCGGCGGGGCCGGGCCGCGCGTCGGTCGCTGTCGACTGGCTGACCGGCCGGGTGAGCGTCGATGCGCGATGATCGCGCACAGGCCGGCTTCACCCTGCTGGAAGTGATCGTCGCCCTGGTGATCGCCGCCGTAGCGATGGCGGTGCTGTTCTCCGGCGCGGCCACCGGCCTGCGCGCGACGCATTTGTCGGGCGATACTATGAAAGCGGTGTCGCTGGCACGGTCGCATCTGGCGATGGTTGGACGCGCCAGGCCGCTTGTGCCTGGCGAGCAGTCCGGTGAGGATGGGGACGGCTTTCATTGGCGACTGCGCATCACGCCGCTGGCGAGCGTCCCTTTCGAAGATGCTCAGAATTCGGCGGCCGCATCCGGGTCTCCCCCGCGTTTGGTGCTGTTCGCCGTCGCCGTCGCCGTATCCTGGTCGATGGACGGCGGCACGCGGCAGGTCGTGCTCGACACGCAGCGCGTCGGGACGATGGCGCCGGCGGCACCATGACGGCGATGAGCGTGCGCGAGGCCGGCTTCACGCTGATGGAGACGCTGGTCGCTCTTGTAGTCGTGGGGCTGCTGATTGTCGGGCTCGGGCAGGGACTTCGCTTCGGTGTCGCCGCATGGAGCCGCCAGCAGCAGGCAGTCGGCCGCACCGCCGACCTTGATGCTGTGGATCGCGCGCTGCGCGGTATCATCGCCAGGATCGACCCGGGCAATTCCCACGACGCGCCGACCGTGACCGGCACTTCGTCATCGATGGAATTCACCTCCGTGCTGCCGGACGGCGCCGCCGCATTGCCCACGCGGCGGGCCGAAATGCGGCTATTGGTGGACGGCGGACATCGCCTTGTCCTTCGCTGGGCGCCTTACACTCACGCCCAGCGGGTCGGGCCGCGGCCCGCCCCGACGAACATCGTCCTCGTCGCGGGGGTCGATCATATCGTTATAGACTATCTCGCGCGCGGGGCTGCGGCGGCCGCCGGCTGGCAGGCAGCGTGGCGGGGACCCGGTCTGCCTGCTCTGGTCCGCATCCGGCTTGTGTTCCAGACCGGGAGCGACCTGCACTGGCCGGACATTGTCGCCGCGCCGGAACTTGCGGCTCCCTAGGTGCATCCGGGCGTCGTAATCCGATGTAGAAGGACTGGCGTGCGCCCTGCCGGCGCCGCCGATTGCAGGACGCGGATTACGGGGGCCAGGACGCTGGATACACCGAAGGACGCCGAAAGGCGGTCATGCTGACCGGATTCGCGACTTGGTGGCTGCAGCAGATGCTTGGCCTCCTGCCCCGGCGGGCTCAAGCATGGCAAAGTCGCGGCCGCGACACCCTTTTGATCGAGCCGTCAATTGCCGCCGGTGGTGGCGGCTGGTCGTCGGTGACGCTGCTCCGCCGCATTCGGCACCGCGACCGGCCCTTGGGCCGCTTCGCGCTTGATGAAGCCGGGATCGACGGGATGCGGGCAGCGCTGCGCTCGTCTCGCCGGCCGCAGCGCGTGGTGCTGCGCTTGGCCGCCCCAAGTCTGCTCGAACAGATCGTGACGCTGCCGTCAGCGGCAGAGCGCAGCATCGGGGCGGTTCTGTTGCACGACATGGACCGAACCACGCCATTCCGCGCTGAAGCGGTGTTTTGGACGTGGGCAATCGAACGGCATGACCGGGCGCGCGGGCGCCTGCATGTGCGGCTCACGTTGATGCCGCGGGCCGCCCTCGATCCGGTGATCCGCAGGCTTGGCCTTGCCGGCATTCTGCCAACCGAGATCGAAGCGCCCGCGCCTGATGGCAACCTGCGTATCCTGCCGGCGGCGGCCGATGGGCCGGAGCGGCTCCATCGCCAGCGGCGGGCGATCAAGGCTGCTGCCGGGGTTTGCGCCACGCTCGCCATAGCCGCCGTGATGCTGCCCTTTGCGCACCAGGCCCTTGCGATCTGGCGGATCGAGCACCGCATTGCGGCCGTGCAGCCCTCGGTTGCGGAAGCCGAGGCGCTGCGCCGGCGCATTGCCGGGGAAGCGAGCGGGGCCAACGCCGTGGCGCTGGAGCGCGCGCGCGCCGGCGACGCGGTCGCAGCCCTTGCCGCGATCACTGCGATCCTGCCCGATAACACCTTCCTATCTGCCTTCGGCCTGACGCAGCGCCGGATCAGCATGACCGGCGAGTCGCAGGAGGCGGCACTGCTGATCCCCGCACTGTCGGCCGACCCGTCGATCCGGAACCCCAGCTTCGCCGCGCCGGTTACTCGAACCGGCAAAAATGGCGCCGACCTCTTTTCCATCCGTGCCGAACTGGCACCCTGAGATGCGTGGCGCCGCATGACAGACCTGTCGTTGCCCACCGGCCGCACCGGCAGCATCGTTGCCCTGGGCCTGACGCTGCTGGCCCTGGCGGTTCTGTGGTGGGGCATCGCGGCGCCGCTGGCCGGTTGGTACGCTGCCCGGTCGGATCTGCTGACGCAGCGCACTGCGCTGCTCGGGCGTATGGATATGCTGGTCGCGACGCTGCCGGCTCTACGACGCCAGGCCAGCGCCAAGCCCGCGGATGGCACGGTGCATGCGGACGCCCTGCTTCAGGCTTCGTCCGATGCGACCGCCGGTGCTGCTTTGCAACAGCGCGTGCAGGATATGGCAGCCAAGGCGGGGGTTTCCCTTGCAACTGTCGAGACCCTACCCGGGCAGCAAGCCGGCGCGCTGCGGCGCATTGCCCTCAGGGTCGGCACGACAGCCACTTGGCCAGCACTTGTGCATTTGCTGCAGGCGATCGAGCAGTCCGATCCGCGGATGTCGGTCGACGATCTGCAGTTGCGGTCGTCCCTCGATTTGTCCCGTCCACAGGATCCGCCGATCAATGCGAGCTTCTCGGTTGTTGCTTTCCGCGTCGGCAACACGCCGTGAGGCAGCCCGCTTTTGTCGGGCTCGTGGTGTTCGCCCTGCTGCTCGCGGGCGTCATTGCCGTCGAGATCGTTGGTTTCGCGCCGCCGGGAGCGCAAACGTTGCCGATGCGCCCGGTCGCGGTTGCCCATGGGGCCGCCGACGCGTCGGGGGCTGACGCGGATCGGCTGCCGGCGATGGTGACGGCGATCCTGGCACGCCCCTTGTTCGCACCATCGCGTCGGCCGCCGGAAGCCGCCGGGGCCGCCGCTCCAACCAGGCCAACCCTGCCGCGGTTGGCCGGTATCATCATCAGTCCCGCTGGCCGCGCGGTCATCTTTGCCGGCCGAGACGGTAGCCACCCGCTTGTCCTCGCGGCGGGGGATAAGGTCGGCGACTACGTCATCCAATCGATCGGGGCGGATCAGGTCATCGTCACCAGCCACGACGGCAGCCACATCCTCCGCCCCTCCTTCGACGCCAAGACGGGGGCGTCGCCGCATGTCGCCGCCACACCAGCGGACGCCCTCGCGCCGCCGCCGGCAACTCAGCCGCTCGCGCCAGGCGGGATCGACCTTCGGGTGCGGGGCCTGCACGGACGCCCGCTCGGGCTGGTTGCAAACCCCTCGGCGGTGCCCGCCCCGTTTCCGTCCCTCGCGGCGCCCCAGGCGGGCGAAGGAGAGTCCAAATGAGGTTCGCGTGGCTCAGGGCCGTCGCATTGTCTTCGATTCTGGCCAGCTGCGCGCCACCGGCCGAGATGGCGGTCGTCACACCGGGTGCGCGGCCTGAAACGGCGCCGCCCACGAGCGTCGGTGCGGCGCGCACGAATGGCATTGTCGGCACGCCAAATCCGGCGCTGCCGGCGGAAGTCGCATACGGTGCGCCGACCCAGATCGCGTTGCCGGCTGCGGGCGCCTCGGCTGGCCGGGGCGACATCTCGCTGAATTTCGCCGACACCGATCTGCGGGAGGTGGTTGCCCAGATCCTGGGATCCATCCTGCACGTCAATTACACCATCGATCCGACCGTGCATGGCACCGCGACGCTGCACACCGTCACGCCGCTCGCCCGCTCCCAGCTGCTGCCGACGCTGCAGGCGCTGCTCGCGGAGAACGGCGCCACGCTGGTGCAGTCGGGTGACCTGTATCGTGTGCTGCCCGCCGCGGCGGCGACCGGTGCCGCGGGTGCCGCGCTGATACCGCTGCACTACGCCTCGGCGGTCGAGCTCGCCCGCGTGCTGCAGCCCTTTGTCGGGAATGGCGCGCGCATCGTGCCTGCGCCCGCCGGCAACGCGCTGCTGATCAGTGGCGATCTTTCCGAACGATCAACGCTGATCGGGCTCGTCCAGGCATTCGATACCGATGTGCTGGCTGGCCAATCCTACGCTCTGCTGCCCGTGCCGGAAGGCGCGGCCAAGGACTTTACGGCGGCATTGCAGGAGGCGTTTCACACCCGCGGCAATGGCGGTTTGGAGGGGGTGGTGCGCGTCGTGCCGCTGGATCGCATCAACTCGGTCATGGTGATCGCCCCGCAGCCCCGCTACATCGACGACGTGCGCCGCGTTTACGATCTGATCCGGCGGCAGCGACGCATGACGGTGCGCAGCTGGCATGTCTACTACCTTCAGGACAGCAATGCCGAGGATGCCGCCTACACGCTGCAACAGGCATTCACGCCCGACGAAGTCACCGCTACGCCATCCAGCAGCACCGGCGGCAGCCAGACCGCGCCGGGACAGGGCATTCAGCAGGCGCATGCGCCCGGCAATACGGGCGGCATCGCCGGGGGCGGCGGACTCGGCAATGGAACATCACTCACGGGAAGCGCGAGCGGGTTGTCCGGTGCCGGTGGTTCGCCAGGCGGCGGCGAGACGACAGGCACTGCCGCCCCGGCGCAAACCGCATCGAACCCGCTTCTTGGTGGCCTGAACCCGACTGGCGGCGGAGACACCGGCGCCGCCAACACGAACGAAATGCGGATCATCCCCAATCCACAGAACAATGCGCTGCTGATCTACGCGACGCAGGAGGAGGAGGAAACCGTCGAGGCGATGCTGCGCAAGATCGATATCCTTCCGCTGCAGGTGCGCATCGACGCGACGGTCGCCGAGGTCACCCTGAACGATCAGCTCCAGTACGGAACGCAATTCTTCTTCAAGTCGGGCGGCCTGAACGCAATCCTCAACAACCCCACGACGACGACGCCGGTGGGCGCGGTCGCAAATACGGTTCTGGCGACGACCTTTCCCGGCTTTGTCATCGGCGGACCCAACGGCGGTGGGGCGCCCCTCGCGCTGCAGGCCTTGCAGGCCGTTACCACCGTGCACGTGCTGTCGTCCCCCGAACTCCTCGTTCTGGACAACCACACCGCACGGCTGCAGGTCGGCGATCTGGTGCCCTATCTGACATCGAGTTCGCAAAGCACGGTGGGTGCTTCCGCCGTCATCAACAGCATCAACTACCAGCCGACAGGGGTCATCATGAGCGTCACCCCGCGCGTCAACAATGGCGGTCTGGTAACGCTCGATATCACGCAGGAGGTCAGCGGCATCGATACGACCGTCACCACCGCGACCACCGGCATCAACTCGCCGACCTTCTCGGAGCGCAATGTCACGTCCCGTGTGGTTGTGCAGTCGGGGCAGACGGTTGGACTGGCCGGACTGATCACCGACAACGTCACGCGCGGCAACAGCGGCATTCCTTTCCTGAAGGACATACCGCTGCTCGGTTTGCTGACCGGCACGCAGGACAATCAGCGGACACGCACCGAGCTTCTCGTGCTGATAACCCCGCATGTCCTGGCCGACCAGCGCGACGCCAGGGCACTGACGGAGGATCTGGAGCAGCAGCTGCCGAATGCGGCGGCCGTGCGGGCCGAATCCCAGGCGCTGCCGGCTTCCGGGTCGAACGACCCGGGGGCGGCGATACGGCGCGCGCTGCAACTGCACTGACCATGCGCTTGCGCCGCACCGACGAGCGCGGGTTCGCTCTGCTTCTCGTGCTGTGGACAACCGCGCTGCTGGCTCTGATCTTCACGCAGCTCGTGTCCTCGGGGCGGAGCGAGACTGCTATCGCAGCCAATGTCCGCGCCGGCGCCAGCGCCGAAGCCGCGGCGGACGCGGCGCTGTATCAGGCGATCTTTCATCTGCTGGATCCGTCGCGCGCAGGCTGGGCGGCGGACGGAAGAACCTACGACCTGCACTTGCCGGGTGCACGTGCGTCGGTCTCGATCATCGACCTGTCGGGCAGGGTCAATCCGAACACCGCCTCGGTGGCGTTGCTCGCGGCGCTGATGGCCGAGCTGGGCACAGAACGCACCAGGGCCGAGGCAGTCGCGCAGGCGATCGTCGACTGGCGCTCGCCCGGTGACCAGGGAGCCTACACCGCGCCGCGCTATGCCGCTGCGGGCTTGCCATACCGCCCCGCCCAGTCGGCGTTCCAGAGCATCGACGAGCTCGGGCTCGTCCTTGGCATGACGCCGGACCTGCTCCAGCGGCTCGCGCCGCATCTCTCGCTCGCCAACCCCGACAATCCCGACCGGGCACATGCCGATCCGGTCGTGCTGCGGGCCATGAGGGATATTGGGCTCGACATGCAGCAGCCGGCGAAGCAGGCGCGTGCCCGGGACGTGTTGATCACCGCAGCGGCCACGGACTCGGCGGGCGCGCGCTTTGTGCGACGGGCAATCGTCCGGCTCGGGTCCACCGCACTGTTCGAGATCCTCGGATGGAGCAGTCCGTCGTGGTCATGACAGGTAACTGGAACGTTACTCTTCATTTTTGGGCGGACGCCCGAAAAGCACGCGCGCACTGCATCTGTTTCCTGGCCCATGCGTATGCGTGACGCGGGCGTAATGCCGCCACGCAAAACCCCAGGGGAGCCCAGCCCGATGACGGACCAAACGCAGCCTGATGGCGCCAGCCGACGCGGCCTGTTGAAAGGAGCAGGCCTCGGCCTTGCCGGGACAGCCGCTTTCGCGACGCTCAGCACCGCCGGCCTGTTGGCCACGACCAAGCCGGCGAAAGCCGCGACGGCGACAGACATCGAGGTTTTCAACTTTGCTTTGAACCTCGAATACCTCGAGGCCGAATTCTATCTGCGGGCCGTCACCGGGCAGGGCATTCCCTCCCAGTATACCGGCGGGGTTCCTGCGAGCACCGTTACCGGCGGCTCGCTGGTGCCGTGGCAGAACAGTGCGATTGCGTATGCCGCGCAGGCGATCGCCAACGACGAGCTTGCCCATGTGATTTTCGAGCGTGCCGTTCTGGGTTCGGCGGCAGTCCCGGAACCGACAATCGATCTGGTGCAAAGCTTCACCACGCTCGCCATCGCGGCCGGGCTCATCTCCCCCGGGCAGACCTTCAACCCGTTCGCCAACGAGACGGACTTCCTGCTGGGCGCCTACATCTTCGAGGACGTCGGCGTGACCGCGTATGGTGGTGCCGCCGCGTTGCTGAGCACCGACGTGTTGCCGTACGCTGCCAGCATCCTGGCGGTCGAAGCATACCACGCGGGCATGATCCGTTCGCGACTGGGCGAAATCGGCGGCGGTAACGCCACCAACGCCATCTCGGCGCTCCGTCAGCAGCTCGGCGGTGTGCAGGACAACGGCGTGAACTACAATGGCAATCCGAACAACTTTGCCAATGTCGATAGCCAGGCCCAGACATTGCGGCGCAACACCAGCCAGGTGCTGAGCATTGTTTACGGCGGTGGCACCACCGGCGGTCTGTTCTTTCCGAATGGGATGAACGGCGCCATCACGACCGTTTCCTGAGCCGATATGCGTCGGGCGGCGATATCGACTGGTATCGCCGCCCGCCGTGACGACGTGCCTTCAGTTGCAGATCATGTCTTTCCCGGTCGCCTGCCCGGTTGGCCCGAGAGAGCACAGATCATAGCCGTGGCCTGAGCGTTCCGACGGCATTCTGTAAAGGTAGTGATGGCCCCACGGGTCTACGGGAAGCTCCTTGTCCTGCAGATAGGGTCCGTTCCAGGTGGTAACCCCGGCGGGATCCTCCAACAGCGCATCAAGACCCTGGTCCGTCGTCGGATAGCTGCCGACATCGAGCTTGTACATGTCGAGTACCGATGCCAGCCGCTCGATCGATTCGTGGGCGATCGAGGCGCGCGCATTTCCCAGCTGCCGCAGCACCGCAGGCGCGACAAGGCCGATCAGCAGTCCGAGGATGACGATGACCACCAGAAGTTCGAGCAGCGTGAACCCTGCCTCGGAGTCGGTCCTCGGCAGATCGGGCGTTCTGTTCATGATGTCCCCAGGCGAATAAGTGCGGGCGGATGAGTGCGTTCGGCGCTTCTGCATGCAATACGCCTGACGGGGGCGACGGATGCCGCAACGATGCTATGCTGACGTGATGGTGCCCTACCTCGCCTGCATGGCCGTCGTCGCCTCGTTCTACGGGCTGCCGCCACGTGTACTGCCATCGATACAGGCGGTCGAGGGTGGCCGACCGGGTCTGGTGCATCTGAACGCCGACGGCTCGCAGGACTTGGGCGTGATGCAGGTGAACACGCGCTGGGTGGGCCCGCTGGCGCATTTCATCCACACCGGCGGCGATGCGGTTCGGGCCCGGCTGATAGACGACCCCTGCTTCAACATCGCCGCCGCCGGCGCGATTCTGCGCACCTACCTCAATGAAAGCCACGGCAACCTGATGCAGGCGATCGGCTACTACCACTCCCACACGCCGGCACTCAGCCTGTCCTATGAAGGCCGGGTGCGGCAATCGGCTGTACGGCTGTTCGAAAGATCGCCGCCACGCCGCTGATCTCAGTCCGGCGTGGCCACGATGTCGATGTGATCGATGCCTCTTGTTGCGTAATGCCCGAGCACGATGCTGGCGTCCTTCCCGGCTGGCGACAGCGAACCATCCGGTTCGATGATCGCGATGGAATAGCCGATGCCGGTGAGCCAGTGAATGTATCCTTCGCCGCTGATCGCGGAGATGCCGGGCATGAGATTAGGGCTGAACTCGCTGACGATGACCGGCCGGTCGCGGCCGATGATCTTCCTGCAGCCGAACAGGGCATTATATTCGGCGCCCTCGACGTCAACCTTGATGAAATCGACTGCCGGCGCGGACGCCAGCGCCGAATCCAGCGGAAAGCACATAACCAGCTCCGAATCCAACGCGGCCTCCGTGCCGTCCATCAGATCGGAGGTCGTGCCGTTGGAATGCGACGTGTTGAGCGAGAGGAGCCCGGTCTCTCGGCCGGCGGCCATCTGTAGGATGGTCAGGTTGGCGAGGCCATTGGCGCGGCAACTCGCTTCCAGTAGCCGGACATTCCGGGGATTGGGTTCGACAGCCGTCACGTGGCCGTCCGCCCCCACCAATTTCGCCGACAGCAGGCTGAAATACCCGATATTGGCTCCGACATCGACGACATGCATGTCTTTGCGCAGGAAGCGGTGAAACACCGCCGTCACCTCGCGCTCGTAGTTGCCGGCGCGTACATATTTCCCGACCGATGCATCGTCGAGTGCCGAGTAGATGCGGACGCCCTCGACTTCGGTTATGGCAAGCTCGCTGGCTGCATTGGACCGCAGCAAGCCTCTGCGGGCGAATTCCAGGCTGTTGACGTAGCTGGCAACGACGTTAGAAAGGTCCTCTCCGGCTCGCATCATGTGACCGCGCAATTCTTCGTGATTCGGATTGCGGCCAAGCAGCAGCCGAAAGCAGGAGTGAATATCCTGTTCGGACGCTTTTGGGTCGAATCCACCCGGCACGGTTTTCGGTGCCGGCGCGTGCCCTCTTGATCCCCATGGGAAGCGAATTTGCCGTCTCCGGTTCCGGAATGAATGCCATAGGCTCAGCTAGCGGCTGTCGGTGGTGTTGTCGAGGCCTTACGGTGATCCGCTTCGCGCGCCTGGGGAGAAAGACCGAGGCATGACATTCGTCTCATACGCCCAGAATTTCGAAGATGTCCTGCTTTGGCGCGCATTGCAGGGCGTCGAGTGCGGATTCTACATCGATGTGGGCGCCGCGCATCCGGACATCAATTCGGTGACACGGGCCTTTTACGATCGGGGCTGGAGCGGGATCAACGTAGAACCGACCGAGGAATACGGTCTTCGCCTGGCGGCTGCCCGCCCGCGTGACATCAACTTGCAGATCGTGCTCGGGGAGCAGCCTGGTGCAGCCAGGCTGTTAATGGTGGACGGGACCGGCCTTTCCACGCTGGACGCGGGCGCCGAAGCCGGGCTCGCGGAGGCCGGACTGGCGATCCGACCGCGCATCTGCGCGATGGAAACGCTGGCCGAGCTATGCGATCGGTACGCTCCCCCGGTCATTCATTTCCTCAAGGTTGATGTCGAAGGCGCGGAACAGGCCGTGCTCGCGGGCGCCGATCTCGTTCGCCACCGGCCATGGATCGTCCTCGTCGAGGCGACCGCCCCGATGTCAATGACCCCCACGCACGCCAGCTGGGAGCCCCTGCTGCTGCAGGCCGGTTATGGTTTCGTCTGGTTCGATGGGCTCAACCGGTTCTATGTCGCGGACGAGAAGAGCGACGAGTTGGGCCAGTACTTCCACGCTCCACCCAACGTCTTCGACGATTTCGTCCGCGCGGCCGATAGCGAGCTGGCGCGGCGGATCGGCGATGCAGAGCGCCGGGCGGCGGGGCTGGTCGATCGCGCATCGTCCGCAGAGGCACAGGCCGCCGCAAGCGCCGCTGCGGCGGCTGCAGCAATCCAGGCCGCGCAATCCCAGGCGGCCGAAAGCATTCAGGCCAGCGCCAGCCTGCGCATCGCGCTGCTGCTGGAACGCCAGCAGCGCCAGGACATACTCACCTGGGCGCACGGCGCGCAGCAGCGGCTCGATCTGGGCGATGCCCAGCGAGATGCGGCATTGCGTTGGCTCAAAGCCGTGTTCGCCAGCACGTCCTGGCGCGTCACGTCGCTTCTGCGTCGGTTGCGTTCGGGTGCCGACACGGTGCTGCCGCAGTTCCAGGATCTGCCGACGCTGCCGCCATTGCCCACGCAGTCACAGGAGTTGAACCGCGAAACCGGCATAGACAACTGGGCTGAGTCGATGCAGCGCTCGCCGGCGATGGCCGCGGACACCGGTCGCGGACAGGCGCTGCGGACTGTCCACCAGTTTCATTCAGGATCGGCGGTCGGCGACGCGATTACCAACGCGATGCTGATGACCCGCGACGTGTTGCGCAGGCTAGGCTACCGTAGCGAGGTATTCGTCGAGCATCGGGATCCGCTTCTGGCGGCTGAGCTTCGCCTGTTCGATGAGTTGCCGCGCCACGATCATTATGTCCTGATCGTGCATCACTCGATGGGGTACGACGCGTTCTCGCGCATTTCGGCATTGCCCGCGCCGAAGGTGCTTTACTACCACAACATCACCCCGCCTGAGATGCTGGCCATGAACCCTATCATGCAGGGTTATGCCAGGCTCGGACGGGCGCAGCTTGCGCTATGGCGCGGCGGGGTGGCAGCTGCCCTTGCCGACAGTGAATACAACGCGCTGGAGGTTCGCGCGCTCGGCTTCGATGCGGTGCAGGCCTGCACCATGCTGGTCGATGTAGACGCACTGCTGCGCAGGGTGGCAGCGGCAACGCCGCCTCCGTCCGGTCGGCCGCTTACCGTTATCTTCGTTGGCCGCGTCTGTGCCGCCAAGGGGCAGACCGCGCTGGTCGATGCCTATGCCGCCTTCCAGGCACGGTTCGGGCGGCCCTCGCGCCTGATTCTGGTCGGCCGCAACGACGGCAAATCCGATGCCTACGTGAAAGACATTCGTGCCCGCGCGGCTTCCGGCGGCGTCAGCGACACCGTTGTTCTGGTTGGCCTCGTGTCCGACGAGGAACTCCACGATTATTATGCGGCTGCCGACGTCTTTGTCTGCCTCAGCCAGCACGAGGGGTTCTGCGTGCCTATCATCGAGGCGATTGCACATCGCCTGCCCGTGCTGGCACGCCCGGCCGGCGCCGTCGGCTACACGTTGGGCGATGTCGACGGCTTGCTTGTCGACGCCGACCCCGGCGTCGTCGCTGGCCGCATTCTGGCGCTCGCCAACGAGCCCGAAAAGCGCGATGCGCTGAGAGGTCGACAGCGCGCCACGCTGGAACGGTTCCGTCTCGATCGGCAAATTCCCACCTTGCTGCAGGCCATCGCCCGCGCCGGGGCCGCACCGCCGATTCAGGAAGATGCCCGGCGAATGCTTGCGGCAAACATGTACTTCGCCATCGCCGGGCACGTGAATGGCAGCTACAGCCTGGCGTCCGTCAATCGCGTTCTGGCATTGAATCTTGACGCCCTGCATCCGGGTCGGGTGCGCCTGACCCCGATCGAGGGTGAGCCGACAACCAAGCTCGACAGTGTTCCATCGGCGATGCGAGACGACCTGGCGCGCCTTGCCGCGACTCCGCCACCCGGCAGCGGACCCGAGGTGGTGATCAGCCAGCACTATCCCGTATATGTGCCCAGCCAGCGCGGCGACCTTACCATCGCGTTGTTCTTTTGGGAGGAATCAGAGAATCCCGCAAGAAACTGTCGCGTTGCTCGATCAATCCTTCGATGCCGTGTTCGCTCCGTCGCGTTTCGTTGCAAAGGTGCTGATCGACTCTGGTGTGTCGATCCCGGTGAAGGCCGTTGGCTTTACGCCTGATTTGGATGCGTTCCGCGCGCTTGCCGGCAGTACCCGTTCGCGTGGCGCCGGACCGTTCACATTCCTCCATCTTTCTTCGTGCTTTCCCCGCAAGGGCGTGGACATCCTGCTACGCGCCTATGCGCGGGCGTTCCGGCGTGGCGATCCGGTGCGCCTGGTCATCAAGGGTTTCGCCAACCCGCATAACGACGTGGCGTCGCAGCTTGTCCGCCTGCGCGGCGATGATCCCGATGTTGCAGAGATCGAACTCATCGAGACCGAGACGGACGAGGCCGGCGTGCTGGCCCTGTACCGGGATGCCGACGCCGTGGTCCTGCCCACCCGCGGGGAGGGCTTCAATCTACCGGCGGCGGAGGCTATGGCCGCCGGACTGCCCGTAATCGTGACGGGCCATGGCGGCCACATGGATTTCTGCGATGACGGGCGTGCGCGGCTGCTGAAGTACCTCGTTCGCCCCGTCGCGCAGCCATCTGGCGAGCGCGAATTCGACTTGGGCGGAGCCTGACGAGGACGACCTCGTCATGGCGTTGCGGGAAACCTATGCCGGGAAGAGCACGACGCGGGCCGCTTCGTTCCTGACGAATAGCGTGGCGAAGCCATGGGCGGATGTCGCCGCTGAACTGCTTGCTGCGCCGCCGCGTGCACCGATCGACATTGGCTGGGTATCCAGCTGGGACGTACGTTGCGGCGTGGCAGAATATTCCCGCCACCTCATCGAGGCGATGCCGGCTTCGCCAGCGGTCGGCCGCGTCACCGTGCTATGCGACAAGCGGACCGGCCCGGAGAGTGACGATGATGCGGACCCCCGTGTCCTGCCCTGCTGGGAGCTGGGCGCAGGCGCGGATGTGCAGGAATTGGCAAAAACCATCGCCATCGAGGATCCACGCGTCGTCGTCGTTCAGCATCAGCCAGGTCTGATCGACTGGGATGGACTGGCCGCGCTGCTCAACCATGCCGCTCTACGTGACCGGCTGGTGGTGACAACCTTGCACTCGACGCTGCGTCTGATGGATGCGCCTGACGCCGACCGCAGCGCCGTGCTTGACGCACTTTCGGGCATCGCGCGCGTTGCGGTACACACCATCGATGACCTCAATCGCCTGAAAGCGTTTGGGCTATCCGAGAATGTGATGCTGATACCACAGGGGGCACCTGACGACGCGAAAGAGGGTCCGGCGCCGCGGCGATTGCTGCCTGGTGGCGCGCCGGTAATAGGCTGCTATGGGTTCTTCCTGCCAGACAAGGGCATCCCGCAGCTGATCGAGGCGGTCCGGCTCCTGCGTGAGACCTATTCGGGCGTGCGACTGCTGCTGGTCAACGCCGATTATGGTTCACCCGACTCGCGCGCGGAAATCGCCGCCTGCCGATCAGTTGCGAGGATGATCGGCGTCGCCGATGCGATCGAATGGCATACAACGTTTCTGCCGCATGAGGAGTCCCGCGCGCTGCTGCTGCGCTGTGATGTCATTGTGTTGCCCTATCAGGCATCGAAGGAGGCTTCCAGTGCGGCCTTGCGCACGGCGCTTGGCGCGGGGGTCCCCGCCATGGTGACGCCGCTGCCACTGTTTGATGAGGCCGGTGAGGCCGTCCAGCGGGCTCCGGGCTTCGATGGCCCGGCACTGGCGGCGGGCCTGGGCGAGCTGCTGGCCGATGCCGAGGCGCGTGCTGCCCTGCAACGAGGCGCGGCCGCCTGGCGTCGGCAGCGCGCCTGGCCGGTCGTCGCCAGACGCCTGCAAGGCATCCTTGTGGGTCTTGCCGCGTCGAACGGATAGACCTGGCGCAACGCGTGAGCCCTCGTCCATCGTCGCGCCGTCCACAGTGCCGCTAAAGATAGGCAGGCCCGGCACTCACATCGAAGCCCCGGAAGGTGGCCATCGGTTTTCGCCTGGAAGGCGCTGCCATCGTGCTTAGCATCTCACTCGGCGGGAGTATGATCGCGGAATGATTCACGCCGGTTTGACTGATTGGAACGCGTGAAACAGCATGGAGAAGTCGCAGATGATTGCGCTCCCCCGCCTCACGATGCTGGTCGTGCTGTCCAGCATTGTCACGGCCACCGCCTGGTCGCAGACGCCACCGCGGACGGCGAACGGTTGGGACATGTATGGAAGCGACGCACGCAAAGTCGCCTGCGGCGACAATGCTGTGCTACTCAACGGCAGCCACACCGATGTCAGCTTGACCGGACCATGCCGATACGTGCGGGTTGCCGGCGCCCATAACGATGTGCATGTCACGATCGTGCCGGGCGGCACGATCGAGATCACCGGCTCCCACAACGATGTGTTCTGGCAACCGATGGCGGGGGCGACAGCAAAGCCGATCCTGCTTGATCATGGCAGCAGCAACGATTTCCATCGCCGTGGAGAGGGTGACGACTGAGCCTGTGGCGCGCTGGTCCGGGTCAGCCGCGCATCGCGGTATAGGTCTTGAAAACACCGAGCTCGGTCGTGCACGCGGCATCACGAAAGCCAGTGGCACGCAGTGCGGCAACGATCGTCTCGGGCGGCACGCAACTTTCGATCGTGTCCCAGTAGTAGCGCATCAGGGTCTCCGCTCGCCGTCCTGAGCGCGTCAGCCGGCTGAGCAGCGGTACGGCATGACCGAGATAGAGACGCGCCAGCGCGTGCGCGGCGGCACTCCGCGGGCGGCCGATTTCCAGAAACAGCAGCCGGCCGCCCGGCCGCAGCACCCGGGCGAACTCGGCAAAGGCGGTATCGAGGCTCGCGACGTGGCGCAACCCATAGCCCATCGTCAGGAAATCGAACTGCCCGTCCGCCAGCGGCAGCGCGTCCGCCGATCCCTGCACGAGCAGAAGCCCGGCGTGCCGGCGCGCCACTTGCAGCATGCCGACGCTCAGATCGAGCGCGGTTACCCGGCCGGTCGGACCGACTATCCGCTGCGCCGCGGCGGCGAGCATGCCGGTGCCGGTCGCCACATCCAGCACCCGGGCCCCTTCGGACATTGCGGCTTGGCGCAAAGCGCGGGCGCGGTAGCCGGTTCCCGTGCCCAGAAAGAAGATGCGATTGATGGCATCATAATCGTCAGCCGTCCCGTCGAACAGCCGGCGCACGAATGCGGTGCGCTCAGCGTGACCGTGATAGTAGTCTGTGAGTGCAGGATGCGGTGGAAGCGCGTCAGCCAGAGAAACGGTCCTCGAAAGGGTCGATTGTGAGGTTACGTGCTCATCAGTATCTATTCCGGGGAACGCGACAAGAGGGGCCTCTGCCCGACGCGCTCGCCCGCAAGGCGTGCATAGCGGCAGACCGTCAGCACGGGTTCGCGCGCCTGCGCGACCGGACCGCGTTTTATTTCGTTCTCGCCGTTTTCCTTTTTGCCAGCCTGGCCTGGAGTCTGCTGGCCGGTATGCTGTTTCGCATCATGCCGCGCCGCGCCGGCTCTTCGCTCGGTCAGTTTGTCATCATGGCAGGGTTTCGTGGCGGTCTGTGGCTGATGGAGGCGACGGGGCTCGCGAGCTTCGACCTCAAGGCGTTGGACAGCTTGCGCCAGCAGGGGCCGGCGGTGATTGCCTGCAACCACCTCTCGCTGATCGATGCGGTCCTGGTCGTCTCGCGCCTGCCCAATGCGGTATGCATCGCCAAGGCCGGTCTTTGGGACAATCCGTTTCTGGGCGGTAGCGTCCGCCTGGCCGGCTATATCCGCAACGACGCGCCGCTGACGCTGATCCGTGGCGCGTCCCGCGCGTTGCAGGAAGGCCGGCTGCTCGTGATCTTCCCGGAGGGCACGCGCTCGGACGGCGGCGCGCTCGGCCCCTTCAAGCCCGGCTTCGCAGCGATGGCGAAACTGGGAAAGGTGTCGGTGCAGATGGTCTTTCTGGACAGCAACACGCCGTATCTGCGGCGCGGCTGGACGCTGTTCCGCATGCCGGCCTTTCCGCTCGCCTACCGCGCACGCTGCGGCTGGCGCGGTCCGGTCAGGGGCAGTGCCGCCCAGGCGTCGGCCGAGATCGAGCGTGTTTTTGCCGAGGAACTTGCCCGCGTGTGACCGCCAGTCTCGGCTCATCCACGCACCTTGTGCTGATCCCCAGCTTCAACACCGGACCCGCGGTGGTGGAGACGGTACGGAGCGTCCGCGCGGTCTGGGCGCCGGTCTGGGTGGTGGTCGACGGCAGCACGGACGGCACCGATCATCTGTTGCAGGCGGAAGCGGCACGGGATGCCGCACTGTCGGTCCTGGTGCTGCCGCAAAATCGGGGCAAGGGTGCCGCGGTGCTGCACGGCTTGCGCCAGGCTGCGGCCGCCGGCTTCACGCATGCGCTGACCTTTGATGCCGACGGGCAGCATGTCGCCGCCCATATCGCCGAGTTCATGGCGCTGTCTGCCGCGAACCCCGAGGCGATGATCCTGGGGGTCCCGCTGTTTGCAGCCAATGCGCCGGCGCTGCGCGTCCAGGGGCGCCGTGTCTCGAACTGGTGGGCTGCGCTCGAGACCGGTGGGGCAGTCGTCGATTCCCTGTTTGGTTTCCGCGTCTATCCGATCGCGCCGCTGCTCGCGGTGATGCAGGTGACACGCTGGATGCGCCGGTTCGATTTCGACCCGGAGGCGGCGGTGCGGCTGACCTGGCACGGCGTGCGCGTCATCAACCGCCAGGCGCGCGTGGAGTACCGTTCGCCGGAACAGGGCGGCGTCTCACATTTTCGTTATGGCCGCGACAACGTGCTGCTCACCTTCATGCATGTTCGTCTGATGCTGGCTTGGCTCGCGCGCGAGCGGCGCCGTCAGTCCGTCGTGCAGCGTCACGCTGCGCAACCCTGACGCGGCAAGCGCTGTAAGCAGGTCGGGCAGCACAGCCAGCGCCACTTCCCTGCGATCGTGAAGCAGCAAGATGTCGCCGGCCGCCAAGTCGCGGGTCAGCCGCCGGGTGGCCGATCCCGGCCTGGTGTCGATGCCGTCCAGCGCCCGACGCGTCCAGGACACCAAGCGCAGGTTGCGTGCGGCGAGAAGTGGTTCCAGCAGCGGGCTGCGAATTCCCATCGGCGCGCGAAAGAACGCTGGCGCCGTTCCGGCAAGCCCGGCGAGCGTTGCCTGTGCGGCATCGATCTCTCGACCCATCGCATGCGGCGGGAGGGCGGCGAAGCGGTTCAGATGGCGGTCCGTGTGATTCTCGACCGCGTGGCCACGGGCGATGATTGCGCGCACCAGGCCGGGATGCACCCGCGCCCGCATGCCCACGCAGAAAAATGTCGCCTTCGCCCCATGCCTGTCGAGCAGATCGAGCACGCGCGGTGTGACCGAAGGGTCGGGCCCATCGTCAAAGGTCAGCGCGACCTCGGCTCGCCCGGTCACGGGCAGGGTGCGCAAATTGGGGCCGAGGAGCGTGCTGCGCGGTACGAGGGCCGCAGTTGCCAGCACCACATGGTTGAGAGCGAGGGCCCCGATCGCCCACGGCCAGGCGCCAGGCGCGACGACGGCCAGCGCTGCCGCCGCAGCATGAACGCCGATCGAGCCGCGCAGTGCCGCCGGCAGCGTCAACAAACCACAGCCGGGCAATGCCAGATCACTCCGGGTCGGCCCTCCGCTGTCTCGGGTCCGAGGATTGGCGCCCCCTAGCGGCTTGATCGAATACAGACAACCAGCGATGGTGTGGTGCAGCCGTGGCAGGAATTTGCCCGGGCGGCAACGTGATCCTTGCGCTTCACGACAAAAGGCTATTGCGATGCCAGCGTCGCCAGCGGACAGTGGGCTGGTCGCACTACGGTCCGGCCAACCAACAGGACGACCCTTTGAGCAGCTTCGTCTCGACCGACGCCTCTTCAGCCGATCCGCAGGGGCAGCGACCGCTGGAAGCCGAACTGGCAGCGATGATCGTCGCCGTGCTGAACCTGGAGATCGAGCCGGCCGAAATCCTGCCCGAAGCGCCACTTTTCCGCGACGGTCTGGGGTTGGACTCGATCGACGCGCTGGAACTGGCGCTGGCCGTCTCCAGCCAATACGGCGTCAATCTGCGCGCCGAGGACGCGGAAAGCACTGCGAGCTTCGCGAACCTGCGCAGTCTGGCTTCCTTCATCGCAGCCAACCGGCCCGCCTGACGCCGGATCAGGCGACCGGGTCATCGTGACGGCGCCCGAATTGCTGCCGCTGATCGACCGTCCGGCGACCGCGATCCTGTTCCGCACGCCGGGCCGCACCATTACGGTTGCCGGCTTCCTGGCCGATGTTGGGTGTGCTGCCGCGGCGTTGCCGCCCCGCAAGCATGTCGCCAATCTATGCCAGGATCGCTATCGCTTCGCGGTCGGGCTCGCCGCCGCGGTCCTGCGAGGCCAGGTCAGCCTGCTGTCCGGGGACCTGTCGCCGGGCGTGCTCGACTCCCTCGAACGGCAGTTCCCCGACGTGTACGCGCTGGTGGATGGCCCAGCGCCGGATGTGAAGCTGCCGCAGCACCAGATCGCCAAGACCGGCACTCCGGCGCCGCCTGCCGCGATGCCAGCCTTTCCGGCGGACCAGCCGGCGGCGATCGTTCTGACATCGGGCACGACCGGCGCGCCGGCCGGTACGCGCAAATGCTGGGGCGAACTGGTCGCCCGCAGCCGGGCTGCCGGCCTGCGCTTTGGGCTGACTGACGCTGCGCCGGCCACCGTCATCGGCACGGTCCCGCCAGGCCACATGTACGGCTTGGAGACAACCGTGCTGCTGCCGCTGCATGCCGCTGTCTCGGTCTGGTGCGGGCCTGCCTTCTTTCCCGCGGACATCGGCGCATCCCTGGACGCGCTGCCCGGTTCGCGCCTCCTGGTCACCACACCGCTGCATCTGCGCACATTGTTGCACGCCGCACCGCCGGCGCGGCCGCCCGAGCGCGTCGTCTCAGCCACGGCGCCGCTGGATCGCGCACTCGCCGCGCAGGCCGAGCGGGCATGGCATACCGAGGTGTGGGAGATCTTCGGGGCGACCGAGGTCGGCTCCATCGCGAGCCGTCGCACCACCGCGGGCGACGGATGGAAGCTTTATCCGGGCGTAACCCTCTCCGCCGCTGACGGTCCCGGTTGGGTTGCCGCACCCTGGGCGGAGCCGCGCCGGCTGAACGATGCGATCGAGCCGTTGCCGTTCGGCAGGTTCCGATTGCTCGGGCGTGTCAGCGACATCGTCAAGGTCGGCGGCCGGCGCGCCTCGCTGTCCGGTCTGAGTAACATCCTGACCAGCATCGGCGGCGTGCAGGACGGTCTCTTTCTCGCCCCCGACGATCTCGACCGCAGTCCCGCCGCCCGCCTTGTGGCCATCGCCGTCGCGCCTTCGCACAACGCCGCCACCTTGACCGAACTGCTCCGCGCCCGCATCGACCCGCTGTTTCTGCCGCGTCCGCTCGTGCTGATGGATGCCCTGCCGCGCAATCCGCTGGGCAAGCTGCCTCGCGCGGCGCTGCTGGCCGCCCTGGCCGAGGCATCTGCCGGAAAGCCAGCGGACGCCAATGGCTAGCGTCGTCGTGGGCCGCTTCGCCGTCTCGGCCGATCATCCGAGTCTGCCGGGTCATTTCCCGAACCAGCCGATCGTGCCCGGTGTCGTGCTGCTCGATCACGTGCTGGCGCTGATCCTGCCGCCCGGGCGGTGCGCGGCGGCACTCTCCGGCGTCAGGTTCACCGCCGCGGTTCGCGCCGGCGAAACCATCGAGGTTTCCGTCGCATCGTCGCGGGCCGGAGCCTCACCCGCAACGATCGGCTTCAGCGCCGCAGCGGACGGACAGGCGGTCCTGCGCGGCGTGGCCGTGCTGGCGGGATGATGACCTGGGCGGACCAGCGCGAGCGTGGCAGTGCCCTGATGCTCGGGATCATGATCTGGATCACCCGCAATCTGGGCTGGCACATCGGGCAGGCGCTGCTCTATCCAATCACGCTGTGGTTCTACGTGGGCTCCGCCAGGGCCCGCGACGCCTCGCGCGACTATCTCGCACGCGTACTCGGGCACCCCGCCCGGCGGCGCGATGTGATGCGCCACCTTTTCACCTTCGCCTGCGTGATCTTCGACCGCGTGTTCTTCCTCACCGGCCGGACCGCCAACTATGAGCTGCGCGTGCAGGGGCTGGAGGCGGTGACCGACGTCATCAATGCGGGCCGCGGCTGCATCCTGCTCGGATCGCATCTCGGCAGCTTCGATGTGCTGCGCGCCTTCGGTCGCACCGCACCCGTTCGGGTCAGCCCGGTGATGTTCCGCCTCAATGGCGGCCATCTGACACGCATGCTGGAGAGGCTCGATCCCGAACTGGCCCGCGATGTCATCGATATCGGTGCTCCTGGGGCGATGCTGCGAGTGCAGGACTGCATCGCACGCGGGGAGATCGTCGGCTTCCTCGCCGACCGCGCACCGACGCAGGAACGCATGATCGCCGTGCCTTTCATGGGCGGCATCGCGGAATTCCCGGCTGGTCCCGTGGCGGTGGCCGCAGTCATCGGCGCCCCGGTGGTGCTGTTCTACGGTGTGCGCACGGCCTCGCGTCACTACGTCATCCACTTCGAGCACTTTGCCGAGCGTATCGCCCTGCCGCGCAGCAAACGCGAAGCGGCGCTCCATTCCTGGGTCGCCGCATATAGCCGGAGCCTTGAAACCGCCTGCCGGGCCCATCCGTACAACTGGTTCAACTTCTTCCCGTTCTGGAAGCCCGGGCATGGCTGAGCGCAGGCTGATCCGCGCATTGCTGATCCTGGTGGCCGGCTGTCTGCCCGCCGTGTCACATGCAGCTTCGTTGGCCGAAGCGGTGATGGCCGAGATGGCGGCCTTGCCGTCGCGCAGCGCCTATTTCGTGGAGGAAAAGCGCCTCGGGGACCTCACGACGCCGCTGGTCAGCAACGGTCGGCTCATCTTTGTCGCCGGCTCACCGGCCCGGCTGGAACAGGATACACTCGCGCCGCGCCCGGAGCGCCTGGTCATCGAGGGCAATACGCTGACCCTGACCGAAGGTGACGGGTCGCCGCGCACCATTTCGTTGGACGAGTCGCCCGGCTTGCGTGCCATCGCCGACACTCTGCGCGCCGCACTTGCCGGTGACCTTCCGACACTGCGCCGGATCTATGCGATCGAGCAGCAGGGCACGCTGCAAGCCTGGCGCATGCTGATGGTTCCGAACGATCCGATCCTGCGCCGCATCCTCGCTCGCGTCACCCTCGATGGCGCCGGGTCGGCGTTGCGGCAGGTCGACATTCAGATGACAAACGGCGATGAGCAGCGCCTTAAAATCCAGAGCGCCCGCTGACGCGCCCGTCCGCGGCGGCGCGTTGAGACGATGGCCGCTCGCTGCCGCCCTGTTCGCGGCGATCCTGCTGACCGCAGGCGTGTTCAGCATCGTGACGGTACGCAGCGACCTTGCCGACCTATTGCCGAAAGGCAGGACCGAGGCCGCCCGCCTGATGCTTCGGGAACTGCGTTCGGGTGCGGCCACGGCGCTGATTCTCGCAGGCATCGAAGGCGCGCCCGAGCCTGTTCTGGCGGCGATCAGCGATCGCATGACGACAGTGCTCGGCCATGACGGCCGCTTCGCTTTCGTCCAGAACGGCCGGCACGTCATCGACGCCGCGACCCTGTCTGCGCTGTTTGCCCGGCGCTATCTGCTCTCACCGGCCACCGACGCGGCCGCCTTCGAAACGCCGGCGCTGCACAAGGATTTCGAAGCGTTGCTCGTCGGTTTGCAGTCCGCAGCCTCGCCGATGGTCCAACAGTATGGCGTGCCGGACCCGACCGGCGCCTTTCCGGCCCTGATCGCAACCTGGGCCGGCGCGAGCCGGGTGCGCAGCGTTGCCGGCGTCTGGTTTGCCGCCGCCGCATCCGGTCAGCCGCCAAGGGCGCTGTTGCTGATCCGCACCCGCCCGAACGGTCTCGATCTGACCTCGCAGACCGCCGATATCGCGGCGGTTCGGGCGGCCTTTGCCGCGGCGCGTGGCGATGTGCCGGCCAGGCTGTTGCTTGCCGGTCCTGCGGTGTTCGCGCAGCAGGCCGCCGCGGCCATCCGCCATGATGTCCGGCTCATATCCATCGCCTCCTCCCTGCTGGTCGGTTTGCTGTTGCTGTTGCGGTTCCGCTCACCGTGGGTCCTCGCGGCGATTGCCGTTCCGGTTTTGCTCGGGGTTGCCGTTGCAGCCGCCGTGACTGCGCTCCGCTTCGGCTTCGTGCATGGGATAACGCTGGGGTTCGGCATCACCATGCTGGGAATAACCGTCGACTACCCGGTGCTGCTGATCGGCCATCGCAAGGAAAATGAGTCGGCTTCGGGCACCGTGAAGCGGATCGGCGGCACATTCGCCCTGGCGGTTGCGACCGCCACCATAGGGCTGTCCGGGATGGTGTTCGCGCAGGCCCCCGCGGTTGCCCAGCTTGGCCTGTTCGCCGTCGCCGGCCTGCTGACGGCCGCGGCGGCGACGCGCTTCCTGCTGCCTCCGCTGATCGTCGCTGCCGGCCTGGGTCCCGTCGCCGCGGGCGATCCGGCGCTGCTGCGCGGTGTCGAGCGGTGGCGGCGGTTCCGCCCAGCCGGTCTGTTCATAGCGGCGGCGGCGGCGCTGCTGCTGATATCCAGGGGCGGCCCACGGTGGCAAGCCGACCTCGGCGCGCTGGCGCCCATCCCGGCCGCGGCACGCGCGCTGGACACCGAGTTGCGCAACCAGCTCGGAGCCCCCGAACCGGGCCAGATCGCATTGGTTCGTGGCGACACCCGGGACGCCGTGCTCCAGAACGAGGAAGCCTTGCAGCCGATGCTCGGGCACCTGATCGCCGATAAGGTGATGGGCGGCGTCGAGATGGCGGCCGACCTGCTGCCCAGCGTGGCGCGACAGGAGGCGCGCCGGCAGGCGCTTCCCGACCGTGCCACGCTCGCCGCGCGCGTCGCCGCAGCGCAGGCGGGGCTGCCCTTCACCCCGACCGCATTTGACGCCTTCCTGGACGCCGTCGCTTCCGCCCGCAGGATGCCGCCGGTGCGCCCCGCCGACCTGACCGACCCGCTTATTGCCGCGCCCCTGCAGGCTTTGCTGGTGCGGGCGGACCGTGGCTGGCTCGGCGTCGTTGCGCCGACCGAGGTCCATCATCCGGCGCGCTTCGCCGCCGCGCTGGCAGGCGTTCCCGGAGTCGTCTTCGTCGACATCGGGCAGGAGACCAGCGCCCTGGCCACCGGCTTCACCCGCAGCGCCTGGCCGCTGTTGGCCGGCGGCATGGTCCTGTCCGTTCTGTGCATGCTGGTGGCCTTGCGCGATGTACGGCGCGTCGGTCGTGTGCTGGGCGCCATTGTCGCGACGCTGGTGTTGACCGTGGCCATACTGACCGCGTTCGGTGTCAGCCTGTCGCTGGTGCATCTGGTGTCGCTGCAGTTCGTCGTGGGAGTCGGGCTCGACTACGCGCTGTTCTTCGCTCGCACCCAGGTGGATGAGGACGAACGGGCGCGCACGTTGCGAACCCTTGCCACCTGCGTCTGCATGGCACTGGTGACCTTCGGCTTGCTTTCGCTGTGCCGGACACCGCTGCTGCGGGGCATCGGCATTACCGTCGCCGTCGGTGTGGCCTGCGCCATGGGGTTCGCATTCCTGTTCGCCGGGCCAAGTTCATCCGCATGACGCCCCTGGTTCTCTCCGCCGCCTGCCTCGTCACGTGCCTTGGCCGCGGCCTGGACGCCACGCTGGCCAGTTTGCGTGACCGCCGGGACGGCCTTGAGCCTTGCGCGTTTGCCGGATTGTCGCATGGCTTCGTCGGCCGCGTGCCGGGGGTGGAGGCGTACGCCCTGCCGCCCCGGCTGGCGACGTTCGCGTGCCGCAACAATCACCTTGCCCACATGGCGCTGTCCGGTGACGGCTTCATCGAAGCGGTGGCGGAAGCGGCAATCCGTCTGGGGCCGGCTCGGATTGCCGTGGTGGTCGGGACGAGCACGTCCGGTGTCCTGTCCTGCGAGGAGGCGTATCGCCGCCGCGATCCCGTCTCCGGTCATTTGCCCGACGACTTCGATTACCGCCATACCCACGATCTGCAATCGCTTGCATGGTTCGTGCGCAGCGCACTCGGGCTGGCGGGGCCGGCCATGACCGTTTCCACCGCCTGCGCCAGCAGCGCGCGCGCCTTCCTCGACGGCTCGCACCTGATTGCGTCCGGCCTGGCCGATGCCGTCGTCGTCGGCGGGGCGGACAGTCTGTGCCGCCTGACATTGTCGGGTTTTGCGGCGCTGGAACTGATCGCCCCGGGCCCGTGCCGCCCGTGCGATGCCGAGCGCCAAGGCATTTCGATCGGCGAAGCGGCGGGGTTCTGCCTGCTTGAGCCTGGCCGCGCGGGGGTCGCGCTGCTGGGTGCCGGGGCGTCGAGCGATGGCTACCACATGTCCTCTCCCCGGCCCGACGGGGAAAGCGCTGCAATCGCGATGCGACGTGCACTGGCGAGCGCGCGTCTCGAGCCCGGCGACATCGATGCCATCAATCTGCACGGCACCGGCACCCGTGCCAACGATGCGGCCGAGGATGCCGCCATCGACACGGTGTTCGGCAACGCGGTGCCGACCAGCTCCACCAAGGGGTTCACCGGCCACACGATGGGCTCGTGCGGTATCGTCGAGGCGTTGATCGCCAAGCTGTGCCTCGAACACGGCTTCCTTCCCGGCTGCCTGCGCGTCGATGCCGTCGATCCCACCTTCCGCATGCATGTCCTGACCCACAACGAGGAACGCCCGCTGCGCCGCATGGTCAGCAATGCTTTTGGTTTCGGTGGGATGAACGCCAGCCTTGTCCTCGGGTATCCGTGATGCAGGCCTATGTTGCGGGCGTCGGCGTGCTGGGCCCGGGCCTGAATGGCTGGCCCGAGACGCGTGCCGCCTTCCGGGCCGGCGCGTGGACGGCTGCCGACGTCACGATCCCGCCGCCCGCCCTGCTCGCCCCGAACGAACGGCGCCGAGCCGGGCTGCCCGTCCGGCTTGCGCTCGCGGTCGCGGGGGAAGCGGCCCGGATGGCCGGCATCGTCCCGAGCGACCTGCGCGGCGTCTTCGGCAGCGCCAACGGGGAGGGCGCTATCCTGCACGGCCTGCTGGAGGCGCTGACCGCCGACGCGCCCCAGGTCTCGCCGACACAGTTCCACAACTCGGTCCACAACGCCGTCGCGGGCTACTGGACGATTGCCACACGGTCGCGCCAGCCGATGACGTGCCTCGGCGCCCACCGCGACACCTTCGCGACGACGCTCTTGAAGGCGCTTGCCGAGACCGCCGTCGAGCAGGAGCCGGTGCTGATGTGCGTTTATGACGTGCCTATCCCGGGGGCGCTCGGTTTCAAGCAGCCGACCGCGTGCAGCTTCGGCTGTGCCCTGGTACTGACGCCGACGAGGCGGCCTGACGCCTTGGCCGGCTTGCAGATCTCCTGGCAGCCCACCGCGCCCGCCGCCGCGGCCGATCTGCCGGACCATCCCGCCCTGGCCGAACTCAGCCAGGGCAACGCCGCCGCAAAGTCGCTCCGCCTGTTGCAGGCGATGGCCATGATGCGTCCGGACCATTCCGCCTACGCGCTGCAGGAAGGTGCGCTGCATCTGCGGGTCGAACCTTGCTAGACCGCGCTGCGATCGAGATGCTCATTCCGCACAAGGGCGCAATGTGTCTGCTGGACGGTGTGCGCGACTGGTCGTCGACTGCCATCGCCGCGCATACGCGCGCGCATCTCGACTCAGCCAATCCGTTGCGTCGCCGCGGCAGGCTTGCGGCCGTCTGTGGCTGCGAATTCGCTTTCCAGGCGGCCGCGCTGCATGGCGCGCTTACCGCCGGCGGCGTGCCCCAGCCCGCCGGCCGGCTCGCTGGACTTCACCTCGACCGCATTGCCGTCACTTGGCTGGACGAGCCGGCCCTGGGCACACTGAGGGTCGGTGCGGCACTGCAGCTCGCGCATGCCGCCGGCCTCATTTACGGCTTCGTCGTGACCGCGGAGAATGGGGTGGCGGTCCTTCAAGGACGTTGCACCATCGTTCTGCCATCGAGAGCGGATGCATGACCCCAGTCGCCGAGGATCCTTGTGATGTCCTGGTGATCGGCGGTGGGCCGGCAGGCTCGACGGCCGCCGCTCTGCTGGCCGAGCGTGGGCTTGATGTCGTATTGCTGGAGAAGGACGCGCATCCGCGCTTTCACATCGGCGAGTCGCTGCTGCCGTGCAATCTTCGCATCCTCGAACGGCTTGGCGTCGCCGAGCGGGTGGCCGCGATCGGCGTCCATAAGCCGGGCGCCGAGTTCGTATCGGATGAAACCGGAGAATGCGTCGCCTTTCCCTTCGCCTGCTCTCGCGTGCGCGGCGACGACCATGCCTATCAGGTGCGCCGCTCCGAGTTTGACCGGATCCTGTTCGAAGCAGCGACCGACAAGGGTGCGCGCACTGCCGAGCTGACGCGGGTGGTCGACGTATCCGAGGGCAAGGCGGGACGGCTGTCCGTAACTGCGGTTTCCGAAAACGGGGCCGGGTCGGTGGGCACCGCCCGCACGCTGGCACCGCGATTCGTGCTCGATGCCTCGGGCCGTGACACCTTCATGTCGAGGCGCCTCGGCATCAAGGACAGCAACAAGCAGAATAACACCGCGGCGGTGTTCGCCCATTTCCGCAATGTCGAGGCAAGGATTGGCGCCATGCGCGGCTATATAAGCGTGCATCTGGTGCGCGACGGCTGGTTCTGGATGATACCGCTGCCCGGCGACGTGATGAGCGTGGGATTCGTGGGAAACACGTCCGCATTTCGGAACCGGCGCGGCTCGCTGTCGGATTTCTTCGCGCAAAAACTGCAGGAAAGTCCCACCGTGCGTACGCGCATGGCGCTCGCGGAGCGCGTGGGCGATGTGATGAGCGCAGGCAATTACTCCTACCGCGCACGTCGGTCCTGGGGCGATCGCTGGATGATGATCGGCGATGCCTTCGCCTTTATCGATCCCGTGTTCTCTAGCGGCGTGCTGCTGGCGATGACGAGTGGGGAGCTAGGCGCCGAAACGGCCGCAGCTTGGTTGAGGGACCCCGATCGCGGCGCGGCGCTGGCCCGCCAGACCGAACGGAGGCTGCGCCGAGCGATGGATCGCATCGGCTGGATGATCTACCGCATCAACACCCCGGCTTTGCGGGAACTGTTCATGGCGCCGAGCAATCGCCTGGGCATGCGCGACGCCGTCGTCGCGATGCTCGCCGGCAACCTGCAGCGCGATCACCGCATCGTCTTGCCCATGCTTGCCTTCAAGTCCGTGTACTACGGCTTGTCGGGTGTTCGTCGGGTCTGGCCTCGCGCGCCGGCGCCCGGCGGCGTTGCCGAAGCCGACTGAGCATGGATCGGCCAGCCGTGTGCGCGCGTGTCGCTTCCCGCTATCGCAGTTCCGGCCGGTTCGCGACGCACTACGTTGCCGGAAAGCTACGCCACGATCCGCTGACCGACGCGTTGTTCGATCTTGGTGCCGCCGAGGGCTTCGGCACGGTTGCCGATCTGGGTTGCGGGCGAGGCCAGTTCGCCGCGCTGCTGCTGGAAGCGGGCTTGGCGCGCAGCGTAACCGGGCTGGAAAGCAACGCCGGTCTGCGTGCTCAGGCTGGCCGCGCGATGGCCGATCTGCCGTTCGAAGCGAGGATGCACGATCTGGCTGTCGATGCAACGATACCGCAGTCTGATACGGTCCTGCTGCTTGATGTGCTCTACCAGCTTCCGACGTGCGCGCAGGCCGGGCTGCTGGATGCGGTGACACGATCCGCCCGTCGCCTGATCCTTATCCGCACCGCCGATCCGCGCCCAGGTTTCCGCGCGGGGCTGACGCAGCTTCTGGAGGTCCTCGGCCGCAAGATTTGGCCGAATTCGGGGATGATGGTTAATCCGCAGCGGGTGGATTGGGTCACCGCCAAGCTGGCGGCCGCCGGATGGTGGACCCGGATCTCCGCCAACCGAAAAGGCACGCCATTCGCGAATGTCCTTATTGCCGCCCGTCGGTGCTCCGATCGCTCGACTGACGGCCCGTGATTGTGCGATCGGGGGTGGATCAACCGGGTGTTGTGCGTCCAGACGCGGATGCACCGGCCGATCTTGGTGCTTGGCGGCGCGCCGGGGGTGGGCCGCTATGGGTTCTCCCTGCCGGCCAGGGGGATTCCGTAACGGGAGCGCGACAAGACTTGCGCCGCGGGCCCCGGGGGGTCGGGACCGCGCCTGCCCGGGTCGAGGAAGCGTGACGGTGCGGGTGAGGCAACCCCGGGCGGGCACAGCCATTTGGTTTCGGCACTGGCCCGCGACGGCATGGGGGAAGGCGATGGCCGAGAGGCCCGCGCGAAAGGACGACCATCGGCCCACGCTGCGCGTTGCCCGTCTGCGGGATTTGCGCGACGGCGGCGTCACCCGCCGCGAGATCGATGGGACGGGGATCGTGCTGATCCGCAACGGCGGCGATGTCTCGGCGTTCGGGGGAAACTGCCCGCATGCCGGCGCGCCGCTCGAAGAAGGTGCGGTGTGCAACGGCCGGCTGATCTGTCCCTGGCACAAGGCCGCTTTTCGCGTGGGCGACGGCGCGGTGCTGGAGCCGCCGGCGCTTCACGGGCTGGAGCAGTATCCGATCAGCGTGGACGGCGACGATGTCCTTGTTGCAGCCAAGCCGCTTGGCCGCCTGCCGGCACGGCTGCGCGCGACCGATCGAACCATCGCGATCGTGGGGAGCGGGGCGGCCGGCAGCGCGGCGGCGGCGGAGCTTTGCCGGCTCGGCTTCGATGGGCGTCTGACAATGATCGATGCCGAGGGCGTGGCGCCCTATGACCGCACGTCACTGAGCAAGTTCGTGCTGTCCGGCGAGATGGCGCTCAATGAGGTGCCACGCCTGCACGATCCCGATTGGTTGCGCGTGAACAATGTCGAACGCATCGGCGCCGCCGCGACCCGAATCGATCCCGTCGCCAAACGTCTGTATCTGAGCGACCACACGCAGCTGGATTACGACTGGGCGCTTCTGGCACCTGGGGCCGTGGCGAAGCGGCCGGACATTCCCGGCATCACGTTGCCCGGTGTCCTGACGCTGCGCAATGCAACCGACGCCGCCGCCATCATGGGGATCGCCAGACCGGGTGCCCACGTCGTCATCTTAGGCAGCAGCTTCATCGGTCTGGAAGCCGCGTCCGCGCTGCGCAAGCGCGGGCTGGAGGTGACAGTGGTAGCCCCCGACGATACCCCCCTCGCGCGCCAGTTCGGGCCGGAGATCGGCGGTATGTTCCGCCGCCTGCACGTGGCGAACGGCGTGACATTCTGCCTGGGCACCGAGGCCACAGCCATCGAAGGCGACCGTACCGCAACAGCCGTGCGCCTGAAAAACGGCGACGTGCTGGCGGCGGACCTCGTGCTGGTGGGCGTCGGGGTCGAGCCGGCGACGAAGGGGTTGCCCGGCGTGCCCACCGCGCCGGATGGCGCCGTGGTCGTGGATGGGCGGTTCGAGGTGACCGATGGCCTGTACGCTGCGGGCGACTGCGCGGCGTTTCCCTTTCAGGAACGCCTTGTCCGCATCGAGCACTGGCGGCTCGCCCAGCAGCATGGCCGGCGCGCGGCCGCGGCGATGCTGGGCATGGACGCACGCTATGACGAGGTTCCGTTCTTCTGGACCTATCAATACGGAAAACGTTTCGAATATCTCGGGCACGCGTCCGGGTGGGACAGACTGCGCATCGTAGGCAACCTCGACAGGCAGGACTTCGTCGCGCTACAAATCGACAAGGCGCTGGTCGTTGGTGTGGTGGCATGCCAGCAGGAATGTGTGACGGCGATGCTGATCGATCGGATGCGCGAACCGCTTCAGGAAGCGGACGCGCTGGCGGTCATCGAACGGTCGGTCTGAGGCGCATGGCGTCTGCATTTGATGCGATCGATCGCGTTTCCGAATTCGCGACCCCCATCGGCAGGGCCGACGAAACCATCCAGCGCCTGCCTTGTTGGTTGTCGGCATGGCCGGGCGAAGGGCGATGGACAGCACGATCGACCGCACAGCATGATCGACGAGGCGGCCTGCCGCGGCACAAGGAACGAAGCCATGCCGATCCACGAAGCCGATCCATGGCGGCTGCAATACTTCGCCGGTGTGCCGTGCCCCGAGGATGTCCACGTACCGACCGAGGATGCCGACGCGTGGCAATGGTTCCCTGCGGCGCACTGGATCTATGACAGGTTGGCCGTCGCCCGATCGCAGGGTCTGCGGGCGGCGCCGCACGGCGTCATGCCGGAACGTTTTCCGGTGTTTTCCAAGCCGCTCGTCAACCTGCGCGGCATGGGCGTCGGCAGCCAACGGCTCGCCACCCAGACGGCTTATCTGCGGAGCCTGAAGCCGGGACATTTCTGGATGGAGCTGCTGACCGGAGAGCATGTCAGCAGCGACTTTGCCGTTCAACAGGGTCGCGTGGTGTGGTCGCGCCACACCACCGGCATCCCGGCCGGGCGGGGTACATTCGACCACTGGATCATCGAGGCCGCCAGCAACCCGGCGCTTGAGGCCTATTGCGGCGAATGGATCGCGCGCTGCCTGCCGGCCTACACCGGGATGCTGAACATCGAGACGATTGGCGGCAGGATCATCGAAGCGCATCTTCGCTTCGCCGACCAGTGGCCGGATCTGTACGGGCCGGGATGGGTGGCGGCGGTGATCGCGCTCTATGCCACCGGCGCATGGCACTTCGACGACAGCGATCGGCGCACCGGCTTCAGCGTCGTGCTGTTCGGGCCGAATGGCCGCCGCTACCGGCACCCGGACGCGCGCGTGGCTGCCAGGATCCGTCGCAGTCCCGGAATTTCGAGCTTGCAGATCACGTTTCATGAAGACCGCGATCCGCGCCGGCACGCGATGCCCCCCGGGGGGTTCCGGTTGGCCATCATCAACTGCCTCGACCTGGAGGCTGGCCGGCGCGCACGGGAAGAATTGCGCGACTACTTCATGGCGCCGTCCGACGCACCCGCCGGAACACGCGAACCGGATCGACAGGAGATCGCCCATGTCTAGCCGAGAGGACATCGCTCTCGAGTCCCATTCGTCCGCAGCATTCGACCAGCGGCGCTACCGCCGCGTGCGGGATCACACGGAGGCCCTGGTCGCCGCGCTGTCGCCGGAAGATCAGAACCTGCAATCGATGCCCGACGCCAGCCCGGCCAAATGGCATCGCGCCCACACGACATGGTTCTTCGAGGAATTCATCCTGCGGCCCTTCCTGCCCGGCTATCGCCCCTTCGATCCAGCGTTCCGGTATCTGTTCAATTCGTATTACGAGGCGGTCGGCGAGCGGCATCCACGCCCGATGCGCGGCCTGCTGAGCCGGCCATCAGCGGACGCCGTCGGTGCCTTTCGCGCGCATGTCGATGCGGCGGTCGCGCGCCTGCCGGAGGGCTTGCCCGGATGGATCCTCGACCGCCTGGAACTCGGTTTGCAGCATGAGGAGCAGCACCAGGAACTGCTGGTCGTCGATACGCTCCATGCTTTCGCGCAGCACCCCGATTGCCCGGCGGTCCTGCCCGAATGGCAGCCTCCGGCCGGCGCGCCCGGTCCGGCGCAGCCGGTTTCCATCGATGGTGGCGTGGTGACGATCGGTCATTCGGGCGACGGCTTCGCCTTCGACAACGAAATGCCGCGCCATCGGGTCCATCTGGAGCCGTTCCGCCTGTGCTCGCATCTGGTGCGCAATCATGAGGTGGCGGCGTTCATCGCCGATGGCGGCTATCGCACGGCGGCGCTGTGGATGTCCGATGGCTGGCAGGTCGTGCAGCAGCTTGGCTGGTCCGCGCCGCTGCATTGGCGGCGGGTGGACGGCGGCTGGCTGCAGGCGACGCCTGGCGGCCTGCGTCCCGTCGATCCAGACGCGCCGGCGCGGCACCTGAGCTGGTACGAGGCCGACGCCTTCGCCCGCTGGGCGGGTGGCCGCCTACCGACCGAAGCGGAATGGGAAGCATCGCTGCCGTCGCCTCGGGTGAAGGAGCGGACAGGGCATGTGTGGCAATGGACAAGCACCGCCTACGGCCCCTATCCGGGCTTCCAGGCGGCCACCGGTGCCATCGGGGAATACAACGGGAAATTCATGATCAATCAGATGGTGCTGCGTGGCGGCTCGGCCGTGACGCCGGACGGGCACGCGCGCCCGACCTATCGCAACTTCTTCCATCCAGACCGCCGCTGGCAATTCAGCGGCCTGCGTCTGGCGTGGGACGTGTAGCGCCGCCATGTCGCAGGCATTCGTTTCCCAACCATCCGGCTTCGTCCCGTCCGTCGCGGAAGCGGCGCTCGACGGATTGCTCAAGCCGCAGAAGACCCTTCCGGCGCGGCTGTTCTACGACGCGGAAGGCTGCCGGCTTTTCCAACGCATCACGGAACTCCCGGAATATTATCTGACCCGCACCGAGCACGCGCTTCTTGATGCCAGCCTGCCGGCCCTGGCGGCGTATCTGCGGCGCCGTTTCGATCATGTCACGCTGGTGGAATTCGGCACCAGCGACGAGGCGAAGGCCGTCCACCTGTTCGCGATGCGCGATGCGCGGCAGAAGCCACTCGTTCGTGCCTACGTCGCGATCGACATTGCAGCACCTGCACTGGAGGCACTGCGCGCGCGGATGCTGGTATCGCATCCCGACATCGTCGTACGCACGGTCGCCGCCGATTTCGAACAGCCCGCCCCGCTGCCCGCAGGTTTGCCGGGCGTCCCGCTGTTCGGGTTGTTCGCCGGATCGACCATCGGGAATCTCGGCACGGCACGTGCCCGGGCTTTTCTGCAGCGCGCCGCACGAACCCTGGGCGCCAATGCGGCCCTGCTGGTCGGCTTCGATCTGCGGAAAGATCCCACCATTCTCGTGCCGGCCTATGCCGATGCGGCAGGCGTGACGGCGGCGTTCAATCTGAATCTGCTGACGCGGCTGAACCGGGAGGCCGCGGCGAATTTCGATCTGACGGCGTTTCACCATCGTGCGGTCTGGAACGATGTCGGCAGCCGCATCGAGATGCACCTGGTCAGTCGCCGTGCGCAGCAGGTTCGCGTGGCCGGCCGCATGATCGCCTTCGCCGAGGGCGAGTTCATCCATACCGAGGACAGCTACAAGCACACGGAGGCAGGTTTCACCAGCCTCGCGCGCGCCGCGGGATGGCAGGTGCACGCCATCTGGACCGACCCGCAGCGGCGTTTCGCCCTGGGACTGCTGGATCAGCCGGCGTGGCAGGTACGGTAACAAGGCCGGTGATGCGGCGAGCACGGTGACCCGGGTGCCATTCGGTCGGTGACGACCGCGCGTGGCGGCCACGCCGCGAGCGCCGAGCGCCGGGCCGGCGGCGAGGTCTCCCGATCTGTTGATGGTCATCGGCCAAGGCATCGCAACAAGCGCGAACTTTTCGCGGCACCGGAGATTTGCCAATCAGGAAATACGCCTCGGGCAAGCCGTCTGACCAGGTGGCCGTCGCCCCTTCCAGAGGAGTTGCCGATGGCCAGAACGGTGAGCGACTTTTTCTGGGAGCGGCTGCATCAGTGGGGTGTGCGCCGCGTATTCGGCTATCCGGGGGACGGCATTAACGGCCTGCTGGGCGGACTACAACGGTTCGGTACCGACAAGATCGGCTTCGTGCAGGTGCGGCATGAGGAAATGGCCGCATTCATGGCGTCCGCCTACGCCAAGTTCACCGGCGAACTGGGTGTGTGCCTCGCGACGTCCGGACCCGGCGCATCGCACCTGATCACCGGCCTCTACGATGCGCGGATGGACCATATGCCAGTCCTGGCGATCGTGGGGCAACAGGCGCGCACGGCGATCGGCGGGCATTATCAGCAGGAACTCGATCTGGTCAGCATGTTCAAGGACGTGGCCGGCGCGTTCGTGCAGCAGGCCATGGTGCCGGCCCAGATGCGCCACCTGACCGACCGCGCGGTGCGGATCGCCATCAGCGAACGCCGCGTCACCGCGCTCGTCATACCGAACGACTTGCAGGAAGTGGACTATGAGGATCCACCGCGCAAGCATGGCACGCTGCACTCGGGCGTCGGCTACGCGCCGCCCCGGGTCATACCGCAAGACACCGATCTGCGGCGTGCGGCAAAAGTTCTGAACGAGGGCAAGAAGGTCGCGATCCTGGTCGGCGCGGGCGCGCTGCGTGCCACCGACGAGGTCATCGCGGTGGCTGACCGGTTGGAAGCGGGTGCGGCCAAGGCGCTGCTGGGCAAGGCGGCGCTGCCGGACGATCTTCCCTGGGTGACGGGCTCGATCGGCCTGCTCGGCACCAAGCCGAGCTGGGAGATGATGACGAGCTGCGACACGCTGCTGATGATCGGCTCGGGCTTTCCGTATGCCGAGTTTCTGCCGAAGGAAGGGCAGGCCCGCGGCGTGCAGATCGACCTCAAGCCCGACATGCTCAGCCTACGCTACCCGATGGAGGTCAACCTGGTCGGCGACAGCGCGGACACGCTGAAGGCGTTGCTGCCGCTGCTGGATCAGAAGGGTGACGGGGGGTGGCGCAAGACCATCGAGACGAACGTCGCGGCCTGGTGGAAGACGATGGACGACCGCGCGCATGCGGGGGCGAACCCGATCAATCCGCAGCTGGTGGCGTGGGAATTGTCGCCGCGCCTGCCCGAGCGGGCCATCGTCACCAGCGATTCCGGGTCCTGCGCCAACTGGTACGCGCGCGATGTGCGCGTGCGTCGCGGCATGATGATGTCTCTGTCGGGTGGCCTGGCGTCGATGGGTGCCGCCGTTCCTTACGCGATCGCGGCCAAGGTCGCGCATCCGGACCGGCCGGTGATCGCGCTGGTTGGCGACGGCGCGATGCAGATGAACAACATGGCCGAGCTCATCACGGTCGCCAAATACTGGAAGGATTGGAGCGATCCGCGCTGGGTCGTCTGCGTCTTCAACAACGAGGATCTCAACCAGGTCACCTGGGAACAGCGGGTGATGGAAGGCAATCCGAAATTCGAGGCGACGCAGAAGATCCCGGATGTGCCCTATCATCGGTTCGCCGAGCTGATCGGCCTGCGCGGCATCTTCGTCGACGCGCCCGAGCGTCTCGGTGCTGCCTGGGGGGAGGCGCTGGCGTCCGACCGTCCGGTCGTGCTGGAGGTGAAGACCGATCCCGAGGTGCCGCCGCTGCCCCCGCACATATCGCTGGATCAGGCGCGCAAGTTCACCTCCATGCTCGCCAAGGGCGACCCCGACGAGGGCAGCCTGCTGATCGGCACGGCCAAGGAGGTGCTGAGTTCGGTGCTGCCGGGGCACCGGCGCTAGCGGGCGCGTGCCATGGTGCCGATCGAGACCGATCGCTGGAAAGCCCTGGCCGACATCAGGGATCAACTTGATGGCCTTGCGCGGTCGCTGGCGCGCAACCGGGCGGCGGGGGGGCAGCACGCCACCATCAAGGCCGCACGCCGGTTGAATGGCGCGGCCGGAACGCTGGCAACGTCCGTCCTGCTGGACAGCGCGCTCGAGCATTATCGCGGCGCGTTCGAGAACAAGGCGATGTTCACGCCGATCGTCGCTTCGGCATTGGCGGTGGCCATCAGCCTGCACGGCACGGCGGATCGGCGTGTTGGCGCCCACCGGGTCCGCCAGGGGGTGTACGTCGGTGCAGCGTTGACCGGCGCGATCGGCACGGGCTTTCACATCTACAACGTCGCCAAGCGGCCCGGCGGCATGGTCTGGCAGAATCTGTTCTATGGCGCGCCACTGGGGGCGCCGATGGCGATTCTGCTGTCGGGGTTGCTGGGGTCGGCCGCCGAGCAGGTGCGCGACAATCCGCCGGCCCGCGCGCGGGTGTTCGGCCTGTCCGCGGGCCGGCTGCTGGCGGCGGTCAGTGGCGTGGGCATGATCGGAACGGCGGGGGAAGCCGGCTTGCTGCATTTCCGCGGCGCCTTCCACAACCCGGCGATGGTTGCACCCGTGACGATACCGCCGATCGGCGGCGCGCTGCTGCTGGAGGCGGCGGCCGGGCCGCGCCGCCGCGACCGCTGGCTGACCCGATGGTGGATGCGGCTGACGACGCTGCTGGGCATCGCCGGTGTCGGGTTTCATGCCTGGGGCGTGCATCGAAACATGGGCGGCTGGCGCAACTGGAGCCAGAACGTGCTGAACGGGCCGCCGCTGCCCGCACCCCCCAGCTTCACCGGCCTGGCCATGGCCGGACTTGCCGCTCTCGGCCTTCTGGAGGATCACCCCGATGGCTGATCGCTACCCCGGCTATGACGTGCTGGCCAAGCGCCGCACGCCGTCCTGGAACCGCGCGACACGTGCCGCCATCGATGCCCGGATGGCGCTTCCGCGCGAGGCGCGCTTTCTGTCGGCGGAGGCTTTCGCCACGCTCGTCGCCGTGGCGGATCGCATCACGCCGCAACCGAGGGACCGGCCCCCGATTCCTGTCGCGGCGTTGATCGACGACAAGCTGCTGCGCGACCGCCAGGACGGCTACCGTGCCGCCGACATGCCGCCTGAGCGAGAGGCGTGGCAACGCGGTCTGCGGGCGATCGAGGCCGAGGCGCGGGCCGCCCACGGAACCCGGTTCGGCACGCTCGCGGGCGCGCAGCAGGACGCGTTGCTGCGTCTGATGCAGGGCGGCCAGCTCAGCAACGCCGAATGGGGCGGCATGTCGCCGCGATCGTTTTTCAGCCAGCGTCTTGTGCCCGATATCGTGCATGCCTACTGGTCGCATCCGACCGCGTGGAACGAGATCGGCTGGGGCGGCCCGGCGGCACCGCGCGGCTATGTGCGCATGGGCTACGACGAGCGGGACCCCTGGGAAGCGGCCGAGGCCTATCCCGGGTCGGTCGAACAGGCGGCGCGGAGCAACCGCCGTGTCGGTTGATCCGCTTGCCGTCCCGCGCGGCATCGACGGCCGGGCCCCGGACGTCTTTCGTCCCGGTGCCTGGGTTCCGATGCGGCAATACGGCGATGACGAGGAGGTGGACTTCGCCATCGTCGGCACCGGCGCGGGCGGCGGGACGCTCGCCTGCCGGCTGGCGGAAACCGGGTTCTCGGTGGTCGGACTGGACGCCGGCCCGTGGTTCCGTCCGCTGGAGGACTTCGCCTCGGATGAAACCGAGCAGACCAAACTCTACTGGACCGACGATCGGATCAGCACGGGTGCGAATCCGCTGCAGCTTGGCAGCAACAACAGCGGCAAGGCGGTCGGCGGCAGCACCGTGCATTTCGCGATGGTGTCGCTGCGCTTTCGCCCCGAGTGGTTCAAGTCGCGCAGCCTGCTCGGCTACGGCGCCGACTGGCCGCTCGACTGGCGGGAGATGTGGACCTACTACGGCGAGGTCGAGGACGCGCTGAAAATCGCGGGCCCCGTCACCTATCCCTGGGGGCCGAAGCGGCCGCGCTATCCCTATCGGGCGCACGAGATGAATGCCGCGGCCCTGGCGCTGGCCGAGGGTTGCGAGGCGTTGGGCATCGGCTGGACCGAGACGCCGCTGGCGACGCTGTCCGCGCCGCGCGGGCTGGCGCATCCGTGCGTCTATCGCGGCTTCTGCGTCATCCGGTTGCTCAACCAACGCCAAGCAGAGCGCGCTGGTTACCTGGATCCCGCGCGCCGTCGCGGCGGGGGCGGAAATCCGCGATCTGGCGATGGTCGGCCGTGTCGAGGTGAACGAGGCGGGGCGCGCGACCGGCGTGCATTACGTCCGCGAAGGCCGCTGGCGCTTCCAGCGGGCGCGCAACGTGGTCGTCGCCGGCTACGCGATCGAGACGCCGCGGCTGCTGCTGAACTCGGCGACCGCGCGGTTTCCGGACGGGCTCGCCAACAGTTCGGGACTGGTCGGCCGCAATCTCATGGCGCAGTCGAACCAGGCGGTCTGGGGCCTGTCGAGCAGGGAGATCCGTTCCTACAAGGGGCCGCCGTCGCTCGCCATCACCGAGCACTGGAATTACGACGACAACAAGGATTTCTTCGGCGGCTACTGCTACATGAGCCAGGGCCCGCTGCCGCAGCTTTGGGCCATCACGCTGGCGACCTCCCGCGGCCTGTGGGGCGAGCCCCTGATGACGGCGATGGAGGACTACAATCATCAGGTCGGGCTGAAGATCGTCGGCGAGATGCTGCCGCAGGAGCGCAACCGCGTCACGCTGGCTGAGGACAAGGATCAGTACGGCCTGCCGATCGCCCGCATCGAGTACTCCTGGTGCGACAACGACCGTGCGCTGATCGACCATTCGCTGAAATTCATGACGCGCGCGCTGCAGGCGATCGACGTGCGCGACATCTGGGAGCAGACCGACGACACCTGCCATCTGAACGGCACCGCGCGCATGGGCAGCGACCGCCGCGACAGCGTGGTCGATGCGGATTGCCGGAGCTGGGACATTCCCAACCTGTGGATCTGCGACGGGTCGGTGTTCCCCACGGTGGGCGGCGTCAATCCATCGCTGACCATCCAGGCGATCGCCTATCGCACCGCGGATCGCATCCGCGACCTTGCCGCGCGGGGCGAATTGTGAGCGTGCAACGCCGTCGTGCGGCGGTGGGGCCGTGGCCAAGGGAGGCGTAGCATGAGCGACACTGAAGACCATCGGACAATCCCGAAAGGCGGCAAACACTGGCCCGCGCCGTTCCGCTTTCCGGATCCCAAGATCCGAGCATTGGACAAGCGGTTCCGCAAATACATGGTGCCCAATGCCGCGGTCGAACGCCTGTATGCCGGAACCCGGTGGTCCGAAGGTCCGGTGTGGTTCGGCGACATGCGCTGCCTGATCTGGAGCGACATTCCCAACAACCGCATGATGCGCTGGGATGCCGCGACGGAGCGCACGAGCGTCTTTCGCCAGCATTCGGGCTTCGCCAACGGCAATACCCGCGACCGCCAGGGCCGGCTGATCACCTGCGAGCAGGACACGCGTCGCGTCACGCGCACCGAGATCGGCGGACGTATCACCGTGCTGATGGACAGCTTCGAAGGCAAGCGGCTCAATTCGCCCAACGATGTCGTGGTGAAATCGGACGGCAGCATCTGGTTCTCTGATCCCGGCTACGGCGTCAGCAACGACTACGAAGGCCACCAGGCGGAGATGGTGCTGCCCAGATGCGTCTACCGGATCGACCCCGCGACGGGCCGTGCCCGCATCGTCACCGACGCGTTCGCACGCCCCAACGGCCTCTGCTTCTCGCCGGATGAAAGGCGGCTCTATATCGGCGATACCTCGGTAGGCGACGATCCGGACAAGCCGGCGACGATCCATGTCATGGACGTCGGCGCTGACGGGACGGTATCGAATAGCCGGCTGTTCCATGATTTCGCCGATCACAAGCCGGGTTTCGCCGACGGGTTGCGGACCGACGCGGACGGCAACCTGTGGTGCGCCACCGGCTGGGCGGGGGAGGGCTTCGATGGCGTGCATATCTTTGCCCCGGACGGCGACCTGATCGGCCAGATCCTGATGCCCGAGATCTGCGGGAATTTGTGCTTCGGGGGCGACAAGCACAGCCGGCTGTTCATGGCCGCCAGCACCTCGCTCTACTGCGTCGACGTTAATGTCGTCGGTGCTTCGGACTGCTAGGGCGAAGGCCCGGCGGCGACAGTCCGACTGCGACAGCCCGATGGGGCATGCCACGCCTGACCGGCTGGCGGGGCAGGCGGCGGATGCCTTCAATGCTCCATTGTCACCGCAAATTGTCGCCACTAGTCTCCGTCGCCGTGACAAACCGCGCGGCGCGTCCATCATTTGTGCTGGCACCTGTGCTGGGCTTTCTGGCCGCGGTCATTGCCCTGGTCAGTCAGCTGGCGCTTGGTGCCGCCCTGCCGGCGGATGGACCCACGCCGCAGCAGATCGCCGCCCTCAACGCGGTTCGCTTTCTGTGCGACGGCAGCCCGCCCTCGGCGCCCGGAGGCAAGCCGGACCACGACCACAGACCGCTGGCACCGGCGATCTGTCCGATCAGCGTCACGCTGTCGCTGCCGAGCATTTTGCCGACACCGGCGCCGGTGCTGCCGGCACCGTTGGTCGCGGTGCCGTATGTGCGCAGGCTGGACCAGCCGCCCGGCCGCGGACCGCCGCCCGCGACCGCGCGCGTCGGCGTTCCACGCGCACCTCCCCTTTCGATCTGAGAGCCTGATGCGCGCCGCGCCGTGTGCGCGGCTTTTGCGTTCTCGATCCAAAGGAAATCGTTGTGAAAAAGAAACTTGGCGCCATGGCGCCATGGTGCTGGGCACTGGGTGCTGCGTGCCTGCTTCCCGCGATGGCGGGTTCGGCACAGGCGCATGTCGTGGCCGGCGACCGCACCTTCCCGGTCACGCTGACATTCGATGATCCCGGAGTGGGCGACGAGGCGACGCTGCCGCAGTTCGTCTATCAGCCCGGCGAAGGCGGCTCGAACCAGTACCAATTCCAGTGGGAGTACGACAAGACGATCACGCCCACGACCGCGCTGATCTACAACCAGGGCTGGGACATCCTGACCGCGCCCGGCGCCAAGACCTATCACGGGCCGGAGAACGTGTTCCTGACCGGCAAATGGCAGTCGATCACGATACCTGAAACCGAAACCGTCGCTTCTGTGGGCATTATCCGCGAATTCGGCGGCGGCTATTCCACGGTGAACATCGGCGGCGACTCGACCGGGGCGACGTCGCCCACGGTGTACGGCGGACAGGGGTTCGGCGCCCTGCCGATCGGCCTGGCCCGGCCGCTCGCGATCACCGGGGAGCTGAATTACAACATTCCCGACCGCCGCCTCAATTCCACAGGCGATAACGGGGGCCAGCCGTTCTCGTGGACCGCCGGCGTATCACTGCAATACAGCATGCCGTACCTCCAGGGGCACGTTAAGCACTTCGACATGCCCGACTTTTTCAGCCGGCTGATCCCGCTGGTCGAGCTGGACTGGTTTTCCCCGGCGGCGGGACCGGCGCATGGCATGCCGCAGACGCTCACCGTGGCGCCCGGCGTGATCTATCTGGGCGACACGTATCAAGTCGGTGTCGAGGCGCTTATCCCGGCCAACACCGCCGCCGGCCCGCATGTCGGCGCGATCGTGCAGGTGCATTTCTTCCTGGACGACATTTTCCCCAACTCGATCGGCCGCCCGATCTTCCAGTGATGTCGAATGGAGACAAACCCATGACCATGACACGAATCGTTCCGCTCGCCGCCTGTCTCGCATTGCTGGCATCGCAGGCCAGCGCCCACGCTTTCCTCAAGACCGCCGTGCCGGAGGTCGGCAGCACGGTCACCCAGTCACCCAGCCAGGTGGTCATCAATTTCACCGAGGGCGTGGAGCCGCGCTTCAGCTCGATCACCGTCGAAAATGCGCAAGGCAAACCGGTGGCGACCGGGGCAGCGCATCTGGCGGGGGGCGACACGCACCTCGCCCTCGACATCAAGCCGCTGCCGCCTGGGACCTACACCGTGGTCTGGCACGCCACCGCGACGGACACGCACAAGACGCAGGGGCATTTCACCTTCACCGTGAAGCCGCAATAACCGGCGACGGGTCGGGTTGATGGGGGCGATCCCCGCCTTCCAACCCGATGGCGGGCCCACGCTGGTGCTGGCGCGTGGGCTCGCCGTCGCGTGCATCCTGTCGATTGCCGGAACCGCCACGTTCCGCACGGTGGTGGCGCCGCGTGCCCTGCGTTGCATGACGCCGGACGTCATGGGCCGGATCGATCGCGCGCTGGCCCACTGGCTGCGCGTCAGCACCCTGGGTGCCGGCGTCGGTCTTCTGGCGTGGCTCGTCGTCCTGACAGGCAACCTGGCGTCGCCGCAAGGCATCGCGGACTGGGCGGGAGGGGGCTGGGCGGTTCTTGCCGATACCAGTTTCGGCCACGTGCTGCTGTTGCAGTCGGCACTGCTGGCAGCCGCTGTCGTGGCGCTTGGACGACGGCCGGGCCTGTTGCGCTGGTGGCTGTGCTGCGTGCTCGCCACGGCTGCGGCGATTGCGGAAACCGGGCACGGCCATGCCTTCGCGATGGCACAGGGCCTGAGCGTGCTCGAGGTTTCCGAGGCGCTGCATCTCTGGGCGGCTGGTGCGTGGCTGGGCGGTCTCGTGCCGCTGCTGCTGGTGGTCGTGCTGGCGCCCCCTGATGCCGCGGCCGTGGCGGCGCGCTGGTTCTCGCCGCTCGGTCAGGTCTGCCTCGTCCTGCTGGCGCTGTCGGCAATCGTCCAGGGCTGGGTGCTCATCGGCACCCTGCCGGCCCTGCGGGATACTGCGTATGGCTGGACGGCGATGCTGAAGCTGTGCCTCTACGGTGTGCTGTTCGGCTTCGCGGTCCTCAATCGCTATCGCCTCTGCCCGGCGCTGCGCGGGCCGCGCGCGCGCACGATGCGGGGTGCGTTGATCGCCAGCCTTGCTTTCCAGACCGGTGTCGGGATTCTCGTCGTGCTGGCGGCCGCCCTGCTTGGGCAGCTTCGGCCGGGGATGGACATGGGACTGGCCGGGTAGGGTCCTGCCCATCCCGTCCAACCGAGGTGGAGAACGCGCATGGTCAGGCGGACGACGCGACCGCCCCGCAGGAAGGACAGCAGGCCGACGGTTGCATTCGCATCCGTCGCCTTCTGCATCCTGCTGCTGGCGGCCGGCTACATCTGGCTGCTGGGGCCCGGACGCGCACCCGCCGCGCAGCAGATCGGCGGCCCCTTCGCGCTCAGGCAGGACAACGGCCGCGTGGTGACCGAGCGCGACTTTCGGGGCCGGTATCTGCTGATCTATTTCGGCTACACGCACTGCGCAGATATCTGCCCGATGACGTTGAGCGCCGTTGCCGATGCGCTCGACGTCCTGGGCGGGCGGGCCGCCGATCTACAACCGATCTTCATCACCGTCGATCCCCGGCGCGACACGCCGGCGATCGCGCGCGCCTATGCCGGCAAGTTCAGCCCGAGGATCCTCGGCCTGAGTGGCTCGCCGGCCCAGATCGACGCCGTGGAGAGCCGCTATCGCGTGAGCAGCGCCGTGATGGACACGCCCGCCGCGAACACGCCGGACTACGCCATGAGCCATACGGCCGTGCTGTTCCTGATGGGACCCGACGGCCGCTATCTCGCGGCCTTCTCGGGCCTGAAAGGCGGCGCCGTTCTCGCGCGGCAGCTCGCCGAGTATCTGCCGGGTGGGCGGACCCGTCCGGAGGAGGAAAACCCGTGAGACTGGCCGGCATGCCGGTGTGACGTTACAAGGCTCGATCGTCCACGAGGCAGGAGGTGCGGCATGGCCACCGTTGCGGATCAGATGGTCGAAACCCTGGCCGCCGCCGGGGTCGCGCGGATCTACGGCATCGTCGGCGACAGCCTGAACGGCTTCACCGACGCGCTGCACCGCCATGGCGGCATCGAATGGGTGCATGTGCGGCACGAGGAAGTCGCCGCGTTCGCGGCCGGTGCCGAGGCGCACCTGACCGGCGGCCTGGCGGTCTGCGCCGGCAGCTGCGGGCCGGGCAACCTGCATCTGATCAACGGCCTGTTCGACTGCCACCGCTCCCGCGTGCCGGTGGTCGCGATCGCGGCGCACATCCCCTCGGCCGAGGTCGGGTCGGGCTACTTCCAGGAAACCCACCCCGAGGAACTGTTCCGCGAATGCTCGGACTACTGCGAGCTGGTCTCCAACCCCGAGCAGATGCCGCGGGTTCTGGAGATCGCGATCCGCCGCGCCGTCTATGACCGCTGCGTCAGCGTGGTGGTGATCTCCGGCGACACCGCGCTCAAGCCGGTGGCGAACCCGACCAAGCCATTGCCGGGCGGGCTGCTGCCGGTGCAGGCGACGGTGACGCCGCCGGATGCGGTGCTGGACCAGTTGGCCGCGCTGCTGAACGGGTCGGAGCGGGTGACGCTGCTGTGCGGCAGCGGCTGCGCCGGGGCGCATGACGAGTTGATGCAGGTGGGTGCCGCGCTGAGCGCGCCGATGGTTCATGCGATGCGCGGCAAGGAGCATGTCGAGTGGGAGAACCCCTACGACGTCGGCATGACCGGGCTGATCGGCTTCGCGTCCGGCTATCACGCGATGGAGAATTGCGATGTGCTGCTGATGCTGGGCACGGACTTCCCGTATCGGCAGTTCTATCCGAGGGACGCCCGCATCGCGCAGATCGATATACGCGCCGAAGCAATCGGGCGGCGCACCCCGGTCGAGCTGGGCGTCGTCGGCCAGATCGTGCCGACGCTGCGCGCGCTGCTGCCGCGCCTGAAGCCCAAGACCGAGCGCGCGCACCTGGATGCCTGCCTGGCCAACTATGCCGAGGCGAGGCGGGGCCTGGATGAGCTGGCGGACGGGCGTGCGGGCGGCACGCTGCATCCGCAGCATATTGCCCGGGTGGCGAACCAGCTTGCCGGCGACGACGCGGTGTTCACCTGCGATGTCGGGCTGCCGACGGTGTGGGCGGCACGCTATCTGAAGATGAACGGCCGGCGCCGGCTGCTGGGGTCGTTCTGGCATGGCTCGATGGCCAACGCGATGGCGCAGGCGATCGGCGCGCAGGCGGCCTTCCCGAAGCGGCAGGTGATCTCGCTGAGCGGCGACGGCGGCTTCACCATGCTGATGGGCGACCTGTTGAGCCTGACGCAGCTGAAGCTGCCGGTGAAGGTCATCGTGTTCAACAACGGCGCGCTGGGCTTCATCGAGCTGGAGCAGAAATCGACCGGGTTCCTGGACACCGGGACCGAGCTGGTGAACCCGAACTTCGCGGCCATGGCCGAGGCGGTGGGGATCAAGGGCGTGCGGATCACCGACCCCGCGGAGGTCGAGGCCAAGATGGGCGAGGCGCTGGCGCATGACGGGCCGGTGGTCATCGACGCCGTGGTGAACCGCATGGAACTGGCGATGCCGCCCAAGGTGACGACCGAGATGGCCAAGGGCTTCTCGCTCTACATGCTGAAGGCGGTGCTGAGCGGGCGCGCCAACGCGATCATGGAGTTGGCGCGCACCAATCTGCGCCGCTGACCGCACGGCGCGCAGTACCATCGGACAGAACAGGACAATCGGATGAGGATGACGATGCGCGAGCGGTGCCGCGGCACCGCGGGAACGGCGCGCGCGGCGCTGTTGCCGCCCGGGCTGCTGCCGGCCGGGCTGCTGCTGGCCGGGCTGATGCTGGGTGGGTGCAGCTACACGGTGGGCGGGCCGAACCATGGCGCCATGACCGTGCGCGTACCGGGCACGCTGCCGGCGGTGACCGCGCCGCGCCCCGCCGCGCCCGTGGGGCCGCCGCCCAGCGGCCGCTTCGAGGGCGTCGGCCGGCTGAGCAACAGCGCCGGCAGCGGCTGCCGCCTGCAGATCCCGATCCGCAATTTCGTCGTTACCGGCAATCAGGTCCGCTACCTGGGCTTTCGTGGCACGATCGGTGCCGACGGCTTCGTGCAGATGCAGGCCGGCGGGAGGTTCCTGTACGGCTACTTCGACGGTGGCCATTTCGCAGGGCATTACTGGCAGCCGCATCCGGCCTGCACCTACGACCTGACGCTCGACCATGCCGGGTGAGCGGTAGGGCGCCCCCCCGGAGGGAGGCATGACGCCGCCGCTGCTTGACCCGCGCAACGGCGACATCGAGGACGATGCGTCGAGCCCCCGGCGGCACTCGCTGCTGGGGCTCGCGGGCACGCTGCTGGCCGAGATCAGCCTGCCCAAGCTGGTGCTGACCTGGCTGCTGCTGGTCGGACTGCCGGGGCTGCTGCTGGGTGCCGCGCCGCTGATCGTGACGCTGTGGGCGACCACCGTTTCGAGCCACGCCGCGGACATCCTGGACGATGCCTGGCCCGGGCTGGTGCTGCTGGCGCTGGGGGCGCTGACCTGGCTGGGCGGCCGCCCCCTGTTGCGGCTGGCGGAGAGCAGCTTCTGGTCGCTGAACGCGCTGGCGGTGCAGCCGCTGTACGTGATGTTCCGCGAGGGGCTACGGCATCTGAGCGAGCGCCTGCTGGCGCGGGGGGGCACCGAGGACCGGCGCGCCCGGATGCGGGCGGCGACGGCGGCGGTGTCCGGTGTGGCGATGGGCGCCCTGGGACTCGGCGTCGCCGCCGCGGTCTGGCCGGCGTCGCGCTGGGTCGGAACGATGGCCGACCTGGGCACGCCGCTGCGCCTGCTGCCGGTGCTGCTGGCGAATGGCAGTGTGATGATCTTCGGCTATTGCGCGGGCGCGGCCGTGGTGTGGGGTATCGCCGATGCGACGATGGCGCAGCCGCGCGGTTTCGTGGACTTCGTGCCGCCGCCCGCTGGGTGTCGTGCGTGGCGCGTGGCGCACCTGTCCGACATCCACACCGTCGCCGAGCCGTACGGGTTCCGCATCGAGAGCGGCCGTGGCGGCCCGCGCGGCAACGACCGGGTGCTCGCGACCCTGGCGCGGCTGGACGCGCTGCACGAGGCGCGGCCGCTGGATGCCATCCTGATCACCGGCGACCTGACCGATGCCGGACGCTCGGGCGAGTGGGCGGCGTTTTTCGCCGCGCTGGCATCCTTCCCGGCACTGGCCGCGTTGGTGATCGGTCTGCCGGGCAACCACGACGTCAATGTGGTGGACCGCGCCAGCCCGGCGCGGATGGACCTGCCGAACAGCCCGACGAAGCGGCTTCGCGTGCTGCGGATGCTGTCGGCGCTCGATCGGCTGCAGGGCACGCGGCTGCGCATCGTGCCGCGATCCGGCGGCCCGCGGGGCGATCCAATGGGTGCCACGCTGGGCGCGTTCCTGGCACCGCATGCCGCCGGCATCGCGGGCTTCGCCGATACCGGCGCGGCGCGGCACTGGCGGCCGCTGTCCGGGCTGTGGGACGCGGCATTCCCGATGGTGCTGCCGCCGGCGAACGCGGACGGACTGGGCATCATCGTGCTCAATTCCAACGCCGCGACGCATTTCTCCTTCACCAACGCGCTCGGGCTGGTCTCGGGCGAGCAGGCGCGGGCGATGCGCCGCGTCACCGACCACTACGGCAGCGCCTGCTGGATCGTCGCCCTGCATCATCACCTGGTGGAGTATCCGCAGCGCGCCAAGGCGCTGTCCGAGCGCATCGGCACCGCGCTGATCAACGGCAGCTGGTTCGTGCGCCAGATGCAGGGTTTGGCGGGCCGCGCCGTGGTGATGCACGGGCACCGTCACATCGACTGGATCGGCGCCTGCGGCGGCGTGCCGATCGTCTCGGCGCCGTCCCCGGTGATGGCGGCGGCGGGCGGCGGCGAGACCTGCTTCCACGTCCACACGCTGTTCATCGGCGCCGACGGCCGGCTGCATCTCGCGCCGCCCGAACGGGTCGGCGTCGCGGCGGCGTAGGGCCGCCGTTCAGGGGCGGGCGGCGCCGCGGCGGGCGAGGCGGTCCTGCAGCGTCAGCCACGCGAACACCGCCGGCATGAACCAGGCGCGGCCGTTGAACAGCGGCACCGCCGCGGGGGCGCGAAAATCCAGCGCGGAGGCACCGGCCGCATCCTGTGCCAGCACCTGGAACGCCGCCTTCTGCCCGGCCCAGCGCGCCCACACGACGCCCGATCCGCAATAGCCGGTGGCATAGCGCATCCCCGCGCGCGTGAAGATGCGCGGCACCATGTCGCGGTTCATCGCGACGTGGCCGAACCAGCTGTGCGTGATCTCGGTGTCGCGCAACTCGGGCAGGATGCCGACCATCGCGTCGCGCAACGCCTGCGTCGGCCAATCGGCATCGCCTGCGACCGTGCCGTCGCGGCCGCCGAACAGCACGCGCGTGCCGTCCGGCGAAGGCCGGTAATAGTAGTGCAGCTTGCGGGTGTCGCTGAGCATCATGCGCCGTGGCATCAGGGCGCCCATCAGGTTGGCCGAGATCGGCGCGGTGGCGATGATGCGGCTGCGCACCGGTACCATGCGCCGCCGCAGCCACGGATCCGCCGCGTCGATATAGCCGTTGGTCGCCATGATGACATCACGCGCCCGCACCGTGCCGCGCGCGGTGGGCACCACGTAGTCGCGACCTTCCTGCCGCACGTCCAGCACGGCGGTCTCGCCGTGGATCACCGCGCCGGCGGCACGGGCGATACGCAGCATCCCGGCGTGCAGCTTGGCCGGATGCAGGCCGCCGATATCCATGCGCACGCTGCCGCCGTGGTAGAAGTCGGTGCCGAGATACTGGCGCTGCTCGCCGCGCGGCACGGCATAGGCCTCGATGCCCAGGGCGCGTTCCAGCCGCTCGGCCTCTCGTGCCAGGGTATCGTAGCCGGCGGGGGTGATCGCGCCGGCGAAGCGGCCGACCAGCTTGAAGTCGCAATCGACCTGCTCGGTTTCGATGAAACGATACAGATCCTCGCGCGCTATTTTCGCCTCGGCCGTGATGGCGTCGGCGCGGGCTTCCCCGAAGCGGCGGACCAGTTCGGCGTAGCTCGGGCGGATATTGCCGCTGGTGATGCCGCCGTTGCGGGTGGAGGCGCCCTCGCCCGGACGCTGGCGGTCGAACACCTGCACCGACCGTCCGGCGCGGGCCAGCGTGATCGCGGCACTGAGGCCGGTGTAGCCGGCGCCGACGATGACGACATCGGATGTGGGCGACACCGGCGTGACCACGCTCGGGGTCAGCGGTGCCGCATCCCACCAGTAGGCATCGGTCGATTTCATGGCAGCCCCTATTCGACGCCGATGCGCTCGCGCAGTTGCAGCCACCAGCCGTACGACGGCGGCCAGTGCCGCCAGTCGGGATCGACGCCCAGCGCCTGCGCGGCATGGAGCGCCCAGTGCGGGTCGGTCAGTGCCTCCCGCCCGATGGCGATCAGGTCGGCCTGGCCGGCCTGCAGGATCGCCTCGGCCTGCGGGCCGTCCAGGATGACGCCGACGGCCATGGTCGGCAGGCCGGTGGCATGGCGGATCGCCTCGGCGTACGGGACCTGGTGGCCGCGCTTGAGCTTCACCCGCTTCTTGGCAAAATCCATCAGCGAGTTCTCGGCGCGGATGCCGCCCGAGGAACAGTCGATCAGATCGACGCCGCGCGCCGCCAGTTCGCGCGACAGCACGATGCTGTCCTCGATCGTCCAGCCGTCGTTGCGGGTATCGAGGTCGGGGCGCCAGTCGACGCAGGACAGGCGGAAGAACAGCGGCTTGTCGGCCGGCCAGTGCCCGCGGACGCTTTCGGCGATTTCGAGGGCGAGCCGCATGCGCCCTTCGATGCCGCCGCCATAGGCGTCGTCGCGCGCATTGGCGACCGGCGAGAGGAAGCTGTGGATGAGGTAGCCGTGCGCGGCGTGGATATCGAGCACGTCGAAACCGGCTTCCTGGGCGCGGCGCGCGCCCTGGCCGTAATCGGCGACCAGGGCGGCGATTTCCCGGGTCGTCATCGCGCGCGGCTGGTGCCAGCCGTCGATGGTGCACGATGCGCTGGAGCTGACCGGCTGCCACGGCACCTCGCCGGCGGCGGCTTCCTTTTCGCCGAGCGGGCCTAGCCCTTCCCAGGGGCGCTGGCGGGATGCCTTAGGGCCGGCGTGATGCAGTTGCGCCGCGGCGAGGCGCCCGCAATCTTTCAGGAACGATGCGATGCGCCGCAGCGGCGCCACGTGCGCGTCCGACCAGATGCCGAGATCGCCGTAGGTGTTGCGCCCGATCGGATCGACGATCAGGGCCTCGGTCATCACCGTGCCCGCACCGCCGACCGCGTATTTCGCGAGGTGTTGGAAATGCCAGTCGGTCGCGATGCCGTCGGGGCCGGCCATGTACATCTGCATCGGCGCGATGACGACGCGGTTGGGGAAGGTCACGCCGCGCAGCGCGAAAGGGCTGAACAGCATGGCGGCGTCGCTCATTCTGCCGCGGCGGCCACGGCGTCGCGCAGTTCGGCTGGGGCCGGCGGCAGATCCCGGAAGCTGGCGGCCACCGCGTCATAGGCCGCGATCACGTCGGCCGCGCCTCCGCCGGGCGGCGCCACGCGGTCGCCGATGGCGGCGAATACCTTGTGCTTGACGAAGTAGCGCCACGTCGTCGGCACGCTCGCCAGGATGCGCGTGAGTGCGTCGTAGCGGGCCAGCGTCCAGACCGCCTCGAACGTCGCGCGGCCGGCGCCGTGGCCGAATTCGGTGACCGGGCGGCGGCGCGACTGCTCGCCACGCAGCCGGGCGGTGGCGGCGGCGTCCACGGCGCCCGCCGCATCGAGCACGACGCCATACTCGGCACGGGCGGTTTCGATAGAAACGAAACCCTTGCGCACGTCGTCCAGCACCGCCTCGACCGGGCGGTCCAGCGGATCGCCGTGGCCGCCGGCGGCGGGACCCTGGATCAGGATGACGTCGCCTGGATCGCAGGGCACGATGTCGGTCGAGCCGAGCTCCACCGCACCCGGCGTGCCGGGGTTCTTGACGAAGCGCGATGCCCGCCCCGCGCGCCCGCCGCGCAGCCCCCAGGACGAGAACACCGAGCGGTCACGGTTGCGCGCCGTCACCATCGACTGCGGGGCGAACAGCTGGAACTCCATCTCCAGCGCCGAGCCGCCGCGCCAGCGTCCCGGGCCGCCGGAATCCGGCACCAGGCCATAGCGGCGGATGCGGATCGGCACCTCGGCCTCGTTGATCTCGACCGGCGTGTTCTTGAGGTACGACATGTTTGCGCCGCAGCCTTCCGCGCCGTCGGCGGACGGACCGCCGCCCGCGCCGCCGCCGACCGGGCCGATCGAGGCCATCACGGTCTGTCCGGCGCGGGTCGTGGTCTTGACGTTCATGATGGAAACGCCGCTGCCGGGGCAGGCGGGCATATGGTCCGGAAGGGCGCGGCAGAAGGCGCCGAGCACCGCGGTCTGTGCGAGGTTGCACATCAGGCTGCGCATCCCGACCGCCGCCGGCATCGTCGCGTTCATCACCGTGCCGGGCGGCAGGATGGCGCGCGCCGGGCGCACAAGGCCGTGGTTCAGCATGATCGTCGGATCGAGCGAATAGAGCGCGTAGACGACGCCGACCATCGCCAGCGCATGCCGTTCCTTCCCGCCGGTCGGCATGTTCAGCGAGGAGACCAGCTGCGGATCGCTGCCGGTGTAGTCCAGCGTCAGCGTGTCGCCGTGGATCTTCAGCGTGACGGCGACGCGCACCGGCCAGCCGCCGGTCTGATCCTCGTCGGCGTAGTCGGCGAAGAAATACTCGCCGTCGGGCAGCGCCCTGATCAGTGTGCGCGCCTGCTGCTCGGCGTAGTCGAGCAGGCCGCCGAGACCCGTCTTGAAGGCGCCGGCGCCGAACCGGTCGATGATTTCGTGGATCTTGCGCTCACCCACGTTGACACTGGCGATCTGCGCGTTCAGGTCGCCGCAATTCTGTTCTGGCATCCGCACGTTGTTGGCGATCATCGCCAGCAGGTCCTGGTTCATCACGCCATCGCGCATCAGGCGCATCGGCGGAATGCGCAGCCCTTCCTGCTGGATCTCGGTCAGGCTGCGCGACAGCGTGGCCGGCACCGCGCCGCCCACATCGGTGTTGTGGATGTGGCAGCCGGTGAAGCACATCAGCTCACCGTCGCGGAACACCGGTTTCCAGATATGCGTATCGGGCGTGTGCGTGGCGACATGGCCCGCGTACGGATCGCTGGTGATGCAGATGTCGCCCTCGCGGTAGTCGAACCGCTCCACGACGCCGCCATAGTCGAGGCCGGTGAACCACGTGGCACCGAAGCTGAGCGGCGAGGCGACGGTCAGCCCCTCGGCGGTCATCACCTGGCAGGAGAAATCCTCGGTCTCCTTCACGAAGGTCGAGTGCGCGGTGCGCATCAGCGTCCAGCCCATGCTTTCGGCCGCCGCCGCGCAGTAGTTGGCGAGAACCTGCAATGTCGTGGGATCGAGGTTCATGACGCGGCCTCCTTCACGATACGCAGGTTGGTGTATTCGTCCACGCCGACGGTGAAGCCGGGCGGGACGACGGTGGTGCAGTCGTCCTGCATCACCACGGCGGGACCGCTGAAGGTCTGGCCGGCGAGCAGTGCGGCGCGGTTGAACAGCGCGGCCGGGCGCCGGGCGCCATCGACCCAGACTTCGGTTTCCCCGATCGGCGTCGCGGGCCCCGGCTGCAGCGCCTGGCGCGGCATGGCCGGCTTGGCGGTGGCGCCGCTGATCACGAGGCGGATGGCGATGACCTGGATCGGCGCCGCACGGTCGGCATGGCCATAGAGGCGGTCATGCGCTTCATGGAACGCCGCGGCGATCGCAGCGTGGTCCGCACCGGCGACGATGGCGGCATCGAGCGGCGTGTCGATCTCGAACGATTGGCCGCGATAGCGCAGCTCCGCCGAGTAGGCGTACGAATACGCGCCGTCATAACCCTGGTCCTGTCGCAGCCAGGTCAGCGCGCGCGCTTCGAGCGACGCGAAGGCGGTCCGGACCGTTCCGGCCGCGGCGGCATCGAGATCGAGATAGAGCGTCGTCAGGAAGTCGTTCTTCAGGTCCCCGATCAGGCCGCCCAGCGCCGAGAGCACGCCCGGCGTGGGCGGCACCAGGATCTCCTTCATCCCGAGATCGCGGGCGAGGAAGCAAGCCAGCATCGGACCGGCGCCGCCGAAGGCCAGGCAGGCGAATTCGCGCAGATCGACGCCGAAGCGGGACACCAGCGCGCTGACTTCGGCGTACATGCCGGAGACGGCGATGCGGATGATCGCCTCGGCGGTTTCCTCGACCGAGCGGCCGAGCTGTTCGGCGAGTTCGGCGATCACCGCGCGGGCGCGTTCACGGTCAACCGTGACGGCGGCGTAACCGAGGGCCGAGACGCCGACGAGGCCGCAGGCGACGAAGGCGTCGGTGATGGTGGCGCGCGTGCCGCCACGCCCGTAGCACGCGGGCCCGGGGCGGGAGCCGGCGCTTTCCGGCCCGACCTTCAGCACGCCGAGCCGATCGACCCAGGCGATCGAGCCGCCGCCTTCGCCGATCGAGCTGACCGATACGGAGGGGATGAAGATGTTGAAGTCGCCGATGCGCTCACCCACGCCGTATTGCGGCTGGCCATCGACGATCAGTGCCACATCGGCGCTGGTGCCGCCGATGTCCAGGCTCATGCAGCGCGCGATGCCGCTGGTGGCGGCGACGTAGCTGGCGCCGATCACGCCGGACGCGGTGCCCGACAGGATCATCTGCACGCATTCGCTCTTGCCCTGCTCGGCGGTCATCACGCCGCCGTTCGACTTGGTCAGGCGCGGTTCGGCCGGCACGCCGACCTGCTTCAGCGCGGCCTGCAGCGAGGTGAGGTACTGCGCGACGCGCGGCTGCACGTAGGCGCCGATCGCGGTGGTGATGGTGCGCTCGTATTCGCGGATGATCGGCCAGGTCTCGCTCGAGCAGAACACCGGCAGGCCGGGTGCGAGGTCCTGCACGATGGCCTTCGCGGCACGCTCGTGGCTGGCGTCGCGGTAGGCATGGAGGAAGGCGATGACGATGCCTTCCGCCCCGGCGGCGCGCGCGGCGTGCAGCGCGGCGCCGACGCTGGCCGGATCGAGCGCCCGGTCGATGGTGCCGTCGGCGGTGATGCGCTCATCGATGCCGAACACCATGTCGCGCGGGATCAGCGGTGCCGGGCGTTTCGAGAACAGGTTGTACATGTTCGGGATCTTGAGCCGCGCCAGTTCGAGCACGTCGCGGAAATGCTCGGTGGTGAACAGCGCCAGCCGCAATCCCTTGCGCTGGATCACGGTGTTGATGCCGACCGTGGTGCCGTGGGTGAAGTAGCTGATGGTTTCGGGCGCGATGCCGTAACGCTCGGTCAGCAGGCGGATGCCTTCCAGCACCTCGGCCCCCGGCTCGTCGGGGCGGGAGAACACTTTCAGGCTTTGCAGGCTGCTGGTCGCTTCGTCGAACACCGCAAAGTCGGTGAACGAGCCGCCGATATCGACGCCGACACGATACCCCATGACCCGGCCCCCTAGCGCCCGATCTCCTTGTTCCATTGCTCGATCCAGGCGCTCTGGAGCTTGCCGATCTCCTTGTAGGGCGGGAAGATCAGCTCGGACGTCGGTGTGATTTCATCCGCAACCTTCGGATCGAAGGTCGCGTCCTTGTTGGCGATGCCGTAGCGGATCGCGCTGCCGAAGCAGGATTGCGCGTCCTTGCTGAGTGCGATGTTGGCGAATTCATAGCCCAGGGGCGAGCCGTTCTTGATCTTCTGGATCCAGGTCATCGCCACCACGACGCCGGGCTTGGGCGAGTAATACTTGAAATCGCTGTTGCCGGCGTCGATGAAGGAATAGGCGCGGCCGTCCCAGTAGAGGGCAAGGTCGATATCGCCGCTTTTGAGCCCGTTCAGCACGGTGTTCGGATCGGACCAGAACGAGAGGTTGCCGCTGTCGCGCATCTTCTTGATCTGCGCGAGGCCGGGTTCGATGTTGTCCACGCCGCCGCCGAAGGTTTTGGCGAACAGCCAGACCGAGATCGTCAGGCCGCCGCTGGGATAGCTGACATCCGGCATGGATGCCTTCCACTTGCCGGCGATGGTGCCTTCGACGAAATCCTTCCAGGTCTTCGGCGGGTCCTTCACCGTCTTGGAATTGTAGATGATGCCCATGGCGCCGTAGTTGTGGATGGCGCCGTAGCCGCCGGTCAGGTTGGCGAACTCAGGCTTCTCGAAAGCGATGTTGGGAACGTTGGCGGTGGTGAACTTGTCGATCAGGCCGCTTGCCGCCGCCGGGTAGCTGGTTTCGGTGGCGTTATAGATGACGTCGAGCGGCGGCTTGGTGGGATTGGCGGCGATCTGGTTGAGCCATTGCAGTGGCGAGCCGAGCACGACATCGACCGTCTTGCCGGTCTTTTTCTCGAATGGCGCGATGATGCATTTGCGCAGGCTTTGTTCCCAGACTCCGCCGAAGGCCCCGACCACCAGATCGGCGGCACTGGCGGCCCCGGCGCTGAACAGCAGGAGCACTGCCGCAATCCCGACCACACGCTGGCGCATCCGCAACCTCCTCGAGCCTGACGCCGCCACCATATTCATTATGGTGAAATACGCGCAAGGCGGAATTCGGCAAAAATCGCCGCTTGCCCCTGCCGTTTGTTCGATATAGTGAAAACACACGCTGAAAGAGATGGTCGATTGACGCAAGAAACGGACCATATCGCGCCCGACGACGACGCGGCGACGGCCGAGACCGTGGGCATGCCCCGCATGGGACAGACCATCCGTCGCCTGCGCCAAGCGCGGAACATGACGCTGCAGGAACTCGCCGTCGCCTCCGGCGTGTCGGTCGGGATGCTGAGCCAGGTCGAGCGCGACCGCGCCAACCCGTCCTTGCGCGTGCTGACGCAGATCCGCATGGCGCTCGGCGTCTCGGTCAGCGCGTTGTTCGAGGACGCCGCACCGCGGCCCGCCGATCCGCCCTTCGTGCGCCGCGCCGACCGGCGCGGCTGGCTGGAGCTGGGCTACCTGTCGAAGGAGCTGCTGTCGCCGGGCACCCCGGACAACCTGCAATTCATGATCCTGCACGTCCCGCCGGGCGGCACCTCGGGCGGCCAGCCGCTGAGCTACCCGGCCGAAAAGGGCGGCATGGTGCTGGAGGGCGGCCTGGAGCTGACGGTGAAGGACACCACGGTGACGCTGCGCGAGGGCGACAGCTTCCTGTTCGACAGCCTCGATCCGCACAGTTTCCGCAATCCGACCGGGACGACGGCCCGCGTGCTGTGGATCATCGGCGCCGTGCGGGTCGAGCGGCACCTGTGACCGCGCCTGCCCCGCCGCTGCGGCTTGTGGATGTCAGCAAGAGCTTCGGCGGCACGCAGGTATTGAAACCGCTGCGCCTCGATCTGGCGCAGGGCGAGATGCTGGCGCTGCTCGGCCCATCGGGCTGCGGCAAGACGACGACGTTGCGGCTGATCGCGGGGTTCGAGGCGCCGGATAGCGGCAGCGTCGTGATCGGCGGCCGCGACGTGACCGGCGTGCCGCCGAACCGGCGGGGCCTGGGCATGGTGTTCCAGAACTACAGCCTGTTCCCGCACATGACGGTGGGCGAGAACGTCGCCTTCGGGCTGAAGATGCGCCGTGTCGGCGCGGCCGAGAAGGCGGCGCGGGTGCGGGCGATGCTGCAGATGGTGCGGCTGGAGGCGATGGAGGACCGGCAGGTCCACCAGCTGTCCGGCGGCCAGCAGCAGCGCATCGCGCTGGCGCGCGCGCTGGCGACCGAGCCGGCGATCCTGCTGCTCGACGAGCCGCTGGGCGCGCTCGACAAGAACCTGCGCGAGGGCATGCAGTTCGAGCTGCGCGACATCCAGCGGAAACTCGGCATCACCTCGATCCTGGTCACCCACGACCAGGAGGAGGCGCTGACCATGAGCGACCGCGTCGCGGTGATGGCGCAGGGCGAGGTGGTGCAGATCGGCCGCCCCACCGAGGTCTACGACCGGCCGCGCACCCGCTTCGTGTCCGAGTTCCTGGGCACCGCCAACATCTTCACCGGCGTGGTGACATCGGCGGCCGGTTCCTGCTGCTGGTCGGTCGCGCTGGATCAGCAGCCGCAGGCTACCGGGCTGGTCAATTCCGCCGACGCGCTGACCGTCGGACAACGGGTGACGCTGGCGGTGCGGCCCGAGAAACTGGCGATGGGGCCGCCGGCCGCCGGCGCGATCCGTGCCGCGGTGCGCGACGTGGTGTTCCGTGGCGCCTATTTCGCCTACGAGCTGGTGATGCCGGGGCAGGACCGTCCGCTGTTCGCCTATGCCCAGGCGCGTGCCGCGTGTGATGCCGAGGGCAGCGTCGGCCTGACCTGGGCGCCGGGCAGCGCGGTGATCCTGCAGGACGGCGCATGAGGGCGGCACGCGCCCGCGCCTACCGCCTGGCGGCGCCGAGCTGGTGCGTGCCCGTCCTGCTGTTCCTGGCGGTGTTCTTCGTTGTTCCGCTGGCGGCCAACCTGCTGCGCAGCCAGCCGCAGGGGGCGGCGGTGGGGGCCGGACCGTTCTTCTACTACGTCAAGCTGCTGACCGATCCCTATTACGCCGGCGTGCTGTGGGAGACGCTGCAGGTGGCGTTGATCACCACCTTCGCCTGCCTGCTGGTCGGCTATCCGGTGGCGTTCTTCATGGTGCGCTTCGCCGGGCGCTGGAGCGCGCTGATCGTGTTCCTGGTGATCGCGCCGCTGCTCACCTCCATCATCATGCGCACCTTCGGCTGGCGCGTGCTGCTGGCGCGGCGCGGGCTGCTGAACACCTGGCTGGGGGATTTCGGCCTGGTGACCCACCCGGCGAACATCGCGGACGAGAAGATCGCCGTCTATATCGGCCTGGTGCACGTGCTGGTGCCGTTCATGGTGCTGTCGATCGCCGCCGTGCTGCAGGGCGTCGATGTGCAGCTGGAGGAGTCGGCGCGCGTGCTGGGCGCGGGGCGGCTGCGCACCTTCCTGCACGTGACGCTGCCGCTCAGTCTGGATGGCATCGCCACCGGCTGCATCCTGGTCTTCGTCATCACCAACGGCAGTTTCCTGACGATGCTGCTGCTGGGCGGCGGGCGGATCACCACGCTGTCGCTGCTGATCTACCAGCAGTTCAACACCACGCAGGATGTCGGCTTCGCCGCGGCGATGGGCAACATCCTGATGCTGGTCGCGGTGCTGTGCTTTGCGCTGCAATACCATCTGCTGCGCCGGCGGAGCGCGCGGGCATGAGCGGGCGCCGGCGCCGCCTGCCGGGCGGTCCCACCCTGCTGCTGTTCGCCTACATGGCGCTGTTCATGCTGTTCATCATGCTGCCGATCGCGGCGGTTGTGGTGGTGTCGTTCTCGGCATCATCCTACATCGCCTTCCCGATGCACGGCTTCAGCCTGCGCTGGTACCGGCACATCGTCGCCTACCAGCCGTTCATGTCCTCGCTCGCGACCTCGATCGAGCTGGCGCTGGCCTCGGCGGTGTGCGGCGCGGCGCTGGGCGTGCCGGCCGCGCTGGCACTGGCTCGCTCGCGCGCGGCGGCGGCGGGCGTGATCGCGAATTTCCTGCTGGCACCGATCAGCGTGCCGGCGATCGTGCTGGGCTTCGCGCTGCTGTATTTCCTGTCGGCATTGTCGCTCGGCCTGTCGTTCCTCTCGCTGCTGATCGCGCACACCGTGGCCGGCATCCCCTATATCGTGCGCACCGTGCTGGCGACCTACCGCGCGGTGCCGGCCAACCTCGAGGAGTCGGCCTCGATCCTCGGCGCCTCGCGCGCGCAGGTGCTCTGGCACCTGACCCTGCCGATGGTGCGCCCGGGCATCTTCGCCGGCGGCATGTTCGCGGTGCTGACCTCGCTCGACAACCTGCCGCTGTCGTTCTTCTTCGGCACCGCCACCGTCAACACGCTGCCGGTGGTGATGCTGAGCTACATGCAGAATCAGTTCGACCCATCCATCGCGGCGATCAGCACGGTGCAGATGCTGATCGCCGTGGCCTGCCTGTTCGTGCTCGACCGGCTGTACGGCATCGAGCGGCTGACGGCGGTCTGAGACGAAACGGAGCAGGAATGACCTGGCGCATCGGCGTGGACATCGGCGGCACCTTCATCGACTTCTGCGCGTTGGACGGTGCGACGCAGCAGCTGCACACGCTGAAGGTTCTGACCACGCCCGACGATCCGGGGCAGGAGGTGATGCACGGCATCGACCTGCTGCAGCAGCGGCACGGCATGGACCCCGGCGCGGTCGAGGCCTTCGTGCACGGCACCACGGTCGGGATCAACACGGTGATCCAGCGCAAGGGGGCCACGCTGGCGCTGCTCACCACCGCGGGGTTCGAGGACGTGATCGAGCTGGCGCGGCTGCGGATGCCCGACATGCACGGGCTGTTCTGCGCGCGCCCCGACCCGCTGGTGCCGCGCGACCGCGTCTTCGGCATCGCCGGCCGCATCCTGGCCGACGGCACCGAGCAGACAGCGTTGGACGCCGAGGCGGTGTGCCGCGCCGCCGCCGCGGCCCGCGATGCCGGCGCCGAGGGCATCGTGATCGCCTTCCTGAATGCCTACCGCAACCCGGCGCACGAGCAGGCGGCGCTGGCGCTGGTGCGGCGGACGGCACCCGGCCTGTTCGCCTTCGCGGCCACCGACATCTGGCCGGTGATCCGCGAATACGAGCGGACCACGACGGCGATCCTCAACGGTTATGTGCATCCGCGCGTCGCGCGCTACCTGACCTCGCTGGAAGGCGCGCTGGCGGTTCGCGGCGTGACGGCGCGGCCGATGGTGACGAAGTCGAATGGCGGCGTCATGGGCACCGAACTCGGCAAGACCGCCTGCGTCAACATGCTGCTGTCGGGCACCGCGTCGGGCGTGATGGGGGCCGCCTTCCTGGCGCGGCAGGCGGGGTTGGCGAACGCGCTGACGCTGGATATCGGCGGCACCAGCGCCGACGTGGCACTGGTGATCGACGGCGCGCCACAATTCGGCACCGGCGAGACGATCGGCGAATTTCCGCTGTTCATACCATCGGTTTCGGTGACCTCGATCGGCGATGGCGGTGGCTCGATCGCCTGGGTCGATGGCTTCGGCGTGCTGAAGGTGGGGCCGGAGAGTGCCGGCTCGACACCCGGGCCGGCGTGCTACGGGCGGGGCGGCACGCGCGCCACCATCACCGATGCGATGGCGGTGTGCGGCTTCCTCGGCCACATGCCGCTGGCCTACAGCTCGGTCGCCATGGACCGCGCGGCGGCCGAGGCCGCGGTCGGCGCGCTGGCGGCGGCGACCGGCCTTGGCCTGCAGGCCACGGCAGAGGCGATCATCCGGGTCGCGATCTCCAACATGTTCGTCGAGGTGAACAAGCTGCTGGGCCGCTACGGCGTCGATCCCGGGGATTTCTGCCTGATGCCGTTCGGCGGCGCGGGGCCGATGCTGGGCTGCCTGCTGGCGCGGGAGCTGGGCATGGCGCGGGTGATGATCCCGCGCCGCCCCGGCGTCGTCTCGGCCCTTGGCGGGTTGATTGCCGACGTGAAGAACGATTTCGTCAGCACGGTGTTCCTGGATCTTGACGCGGGGGCGCCCGCGGCGCTGCGCGCGGCCGGCGAGGTGCTGGGTGCGCGGGCCGAGGCGTGGCTGCGCGACGGCCAGGGGTTCGCCGGCCACGCGGCGCGGCATTTCCTGGCCGACATGCGCTATCGCGGCCAGTCATTCGAGATCGAGGTGCCGCTGGAGGAAACCTGGATCGCGGCGGGCGATGCCGCGGCGGTGGCGGCGGCGTTCCACCGGCGGCATGTCGCGGTCTATGACTTCGCCGACGAGGATGCCGAGGTGCAGATCGTCAATCTGCGCCTGATCATCGTCGGCGCCACCAGCCCGCCGGTGTTCGCCGAGACGCCGCCGGCCGAGGGCGTGCCCGTGCCGCTGCGCAGCGTGCCGGTGTGGCACGACGGGGCGGAGACGACGATGGCGCTGTACCGGCGCGACGACCTGCTGCATGGCCATCGCCTGTCCGGCCCGGCGATCATCGCGCAGGAGGACACCACGATCTGCATCCCCGCCGGCTTCGACGGCGCGGTGGATGCCTGGGGCAACCTGCATCTTCAGTGGCGGGAGTGACGCCGATGATCGACAAGGTGACGTTGCAGATCATGGGCAACCATCTGCGCGCCGCGGCCGAGAACATGGCCTACACGCTGTACCGCACCGCGCACTCGACCTTCGTGAAGGAAACCGAGGACTTCACCACGCAGATCACCGATGCGGCGGGGATGTGCGTCGCGGTGCCGATGGACCTGGGGGCCACCTGGTATCCAGGCATCAACTACGGCCGCGCGATGGCGATGGTGCCCGATTATGCGCCGGGCGACATCGCCTTCACCAACGATCCATACAGCGGCTATCTTGCGACGCATGTGCCCGATCTGCACATGTGGAAGCCGATCTTCCATGACGGCGAGCTGGTCTGCTTCGCCTGCGGGCACATCCACAACACCGACATGGGCGGCGCGGTGCCGGCAAGCCTGTCGCGCGCGCTGACCGAGGTGCACCAGGAAGGTATCCGCTTCCCGCCGATGAAGCTGTATGACCGCGGCGTGCTGAACGAGGAGCTGCTGCGCGTGATGCTGCTGAACGTGCGCAAGCCCGAGCAGAATCGCGGCGACCTGAAGGCGTTCATCGGCGCGCTGAATACCGGTGAGCGCAAGGTGCGCGCCATGATCGACAAGTTCGGCGCCGCACGGCTGAAGCAGGGCCTGGGGATGCTGCTCGATTATGCCGAGCATCAGGCGCGGGAGGTGCTGGCCGGCATCCCCGATGGCGACTACTTCTTCGCCGACTATGCCGACGAGGATGCGGTGGACGGCAAGCCGTGCCGGCTTGCGCTGACGCTGCGCATCCGCGGCGATGCGGCAGAGATGGACTTCACCGGCAGCGACCCGCAGCTGACCTCGGCGCTGAACGTGCCGACCGGCGGCGACCCGCACCACACGCTGCTGCTGGTGGGCGTGTACTACGTGCTGTGCACGCTCAATCCGCGGATCGTTCTGAATGCCGGGCTGACGCGGCCGTTCACCTGCATCGTGCCGGAAGGCACGGTGCTGAACCCGCTGCCGCCCGCGGCCGTGGGGATGCGCAGCCTGACCTGCGGGCGGCTGCGCAGCGTGATCTTCGGCGCCTTCGGCCTTGCGGTGCCGGAACGGATGCCGGCGGCCCCGGCGGGGTCCAGCTCGATCGTCAACGTGATGACCACGGACAACCGCACGCATCGCAGCGTGCTGGCCGCGGTCAATCCGATCGTCGGCGGCGCCGGCGGGATGCCGCATCGCGACGGCACCAACGGCTCGGGCGCCGATGCGGCGTATCTGAAGAACACGCCGGTGGAGATCACCGAGGCCGAGGTGCCGATCCAGATCCTGCGCTACGGGCTGCTGCCGGATTCGGGCGGTGCCGGGCGCTGGCGCGGCGGGCTGGCGACGGCGATGGATTTCCGCGTTTTCGCCCCGCACACGCGCATTACCGCGCGCAACCGCGACCGCTCCCGCTTTCGCGCCTGGGGCATCCTGGGCGGCGGTCCCGGTGCGCCGTCCGACTTCGTCCTCAATCCGGGCGGCAACCGCGAGCGGGTGCTGGGCAACACCGATACGGTGGCGATGGAGCCGGGCGATGTGATCCACATCCATTCCCCGGGCGGCGGCGGGCGCGGCGACCCGCTGGATCGGGAGCCCGAGCGCGTGGCGCTGGATGTGCAGCGTGGCTACGTGTCCGCCGCCGCCGCCGAGGCGCAGTACGGCGTGGTGATGTGCGACGGCAAGGTCGATACGGCCGCAACCGATGCGCTGCGGGCGGTGCGGCGCCGGCCGGGCGCGCCACCGCATTTCGCCTATGGGCCGGAGCGCGAGGCGCATGAGGCGGTATGGACCGAGGAGGCGTATGCGGTGCTGACGCGCCTGCTGGCCGCGCTGCCGGTGCACTGGCGTTTCTTCGTCAAGACGAAGATGTTCGAGGCGATGGCGGCGCGGGTGCAGGACGTGCCCGGCCTGTTCGCCACCGTGCGCCACGCCTATCCCGAAATTCCCGAGGTGATGCCATGAACCTGCGCTTCGATGACAAGGTGGTCGCGGTCAGCGGGGCCGGCCACGGCTTCGGCCGCGCGATCGCCGAGAGCTTCCTGCATCTGGGCGCCCGCGTCTTCGGCTGCGCGCCGGTCGATGCCGCGGTGCCCGGCGTGACGATGGCGGTGGTGGACCTGACCGACCGCGCCGCCGGGGCGGCCTGGATCGCCGGCATCGAGCAGGCGACGGGTGCGGCGCTGGACGTGCTGGTCAACAATGCGGGCGGTGTTGCCGGGCAGGTGTATCAGCCGCTGGAAACCGTCACCGATGCGGACTGGGACGCCATCATCGCGATCAACGTGGGCGCGGCCTTCACGCTGTGCCGCGCCGCCGCGCGTGCGATGAAGCTGGCGGGGCGCGGCCGGGTGATCACCATCTCCTCGGGGGCCGGGCTGCAGGCGTCGCTGACCGGCATCCAGGCCTATGCCACCGCCAAGCACGCGATGGTCGGGCTGACGCGGCAACTGGCGCATGAACTGGGGCCGCACGGCATCACCGTGAACAGCGTGGCTCCGGGCCTGGTGACCAGCAATCCCGCCAGCCTGGCGCAGTGGGAAAGTTATGGGCCCGAAAAGCAGAAGGCGATGCTGGAGGGGATCGCGTTGCGCCGCATGGGGACCCCGCAGGACATCGCCAATGCCGTGCTGTTCTTCGCCAGCCCGCTGGCCGATTTCGTCAACGGGCAGATCCTGCAGGTGGACGGCGGGAAGTAGCCGCCGCTACCGCAGCCGTTCGAACGCGGTTTCCTTGAAGGTCGCGATGGTTGCGGCGGATACCAGGCCGGATGCGATCAGGTAGAAGGTCGGCGCGATCGGCGTGCCGGTCTGCCGGATCAGCCAGATCGCGATGAACGGGGCGAAGCCGCCGAAGATCGCCACCGCGAGCGCGTAGCTGACCGACATCAGCGAGGTGCGCGATCGCGTCGGGAACAACTCGACGAGTGCGGCTGGGCCGGGACCGGAAAACGTGGAAATCACCAGGTTGAAGCCGATCTGCACCAGCGCCACGCCATAGGCCGGCAGGCCCGACAGCATCAGCCGGAAGCCGGGATAGGCGAGCACCACGAAGCCGAGGCAGCAGAACAGCAGCAGCGGCTTGCGCCCGATCCGGTCCGACAGCGCGCCCATCACCGGGATGGCGGCCATCAGCACGACCAGCCCGATGGTGTTCGACCACAGCGCGGCCTGGGCCGACAGGCCGGCGTATTTCTGCGTGAAGGTCGGCAGGTAGGTGAGCATGACGTAGTAGGCGACGGTCCAGAGGATGGTGAAGCCGAACGCCTTGGCCATCATGCCGAACGGCGTGCCGAGATCGGCGAGGCCCGAGGTATGGCCAGCCTGTTCCTCGCGGAAGCGGGGCGTTTCCTCGATGCCCAGGCGCAACCACAGGCCGACCGGCAGCAGCACCGCGCCCAGCAGGAACGGCAGGCGCCAGGCCCAGGCGTCGATCGCGGCGGCCGAGAACAGGCTGTTCAGCAGGGCCGCGATCGCAGAACTCATCAGCAGGCCGCCGACGACCGAAGCCTGGCTGTAGCTGCCCAGGTGGCCGCGCTTGCCCTGGGGCGACCACTCGACGATGAAGGCGGTGGCGTTGCCCCATTCGCCGCCGGCGGACAGCCCCTGCAGGATGCGGCAGGCGACCAGCAGCACCGGCGCCAGCACGCCGATCGCGGCATACGCGGGGATCAGGCCGATGCCGGCGGTGCCGACCGCCATCAGAACGATGGTCAGCACCAGCGTGGATTTGCGCCCGGCGATGTCACCGATGCGGCCGAGCACGATGCCGCCCACCGGGCGTGCCAGGAAGCCTACGCCAAACGCCGCGAAGGTGGCCAGCAGGGCCGCGGTGTTGTCGGTGCCGGGGAAGAACTTGCGGGCGATCACCGTGGCGAGGAAGCCGTATATGCCGAAATCGTAGTATTCCAGCACATTGCCGATGCCCGCGGCGATGATGGCGCGGCGCGCCGACATGCCGGTGGCCGTCGCCTGGTTGCCATATGCCGCCGCTGTTCCGCTCATGTGTTCGCCCGATGCCCCCGTAGTCCGATACGCGATACTGCGTGCGCGATGCTATTTGCATGCCACTCCGGCGCAAGCGAAGCTTGCCGGCAGCGAAGCACGGAGCCCGACATGACCCAACCCACCCATCCTGACGGCGCGCCCTGGCAGTGGCCCGAGGCGACCTGGCGCCGTATCGTCGGCCGCGCGCGGGCCGGGCGCAGCCTGGCACCGGCCGCATGGCCCAACGGCGCGCGCTGTGCGGTTGCGATTTCCTTCGATGCCGACCACGACACCATCCCGCTGCGCGACGCGGACGAAAGCCCGATGCGCATCAGCCAGGGGCAGTACGGCAACCGCCAGGCGATGCCGCGCATCCGCCGGCTGCTGGCGCGGGAGGGCATTCCGGCCAGCTTCTTCTATCCCGCCGTCTCGGCCCTGTTGTATCCGGACGAGGTGCGCGGCGTGGCGGCCGAGGGCCACGAGATCGGCATCCATTCGTGGATCCACGAGGCCAACACCACGCTGCCGCCGGGCGTCGAGCGCGACCTGACGCTGCGCGCCGCCGACACGCTGGAGCGGATCGCCGGCGTGCGCCCGGTGGGGATGCGCACGGCCAGCTGGGATTTCTCGGTCGATACGCTGGCGATCGAGCGCGAGCTGGGGCTGCTGTACGACAGCAGCCTGATGGCCGACGACGACGCCTATGAGCTGGAGGACAACGGCGAGCCGACCGGCATCGTGGAGCTGCCGCCGGAATGGATCCGCGACGATGCGGTGTATTACAACTTCGTCCGCTTCAGCGCGCTGCGCCCCTACACGCCGCCGAGTGCCGTGCTGGAGATCTTCACCGCCGAGTTCGATGCGGCGTGGGAGGAGCGCGGGCTGTTCCTGCTGACGCTGCATCCGCATGTCTCGGGCCACCGGTCCCGCCTGCCGGTGCTGGAGAAGCTGATCGCGCACGCCAAGGCGCGCGGCGGCTGCTGGTTCGCGACGCACGCCGACGTCGCGCGCTGGTGCAAGGAGAACGGCGGCAAATAGCATCACCCCGCCAGCAGCGTCGCCAGAGCGTCCATGTCCTGCTGCATCTGCTCGCGGAGCCATTCGCAGATCGCCAGTGTCACTGGGCGAACGGGACGGGCGCGGGAGGCGACGAGGTCGTAGGACCGGCCGGTGCGGATGCGCCGGCCGGCGGCGGGCACCAGCGTGCCCTGGCGCAGCGCGCGCGAAACCACGGTGATCCAGCCGGGGGCGATGCCTTCGCCGTTCATCGCCGCCTGCACCACCACCGCGTAGTCGGAGAACTCGATCCAGGTCTTGTTCGGTGTGCGGCGCGAGACCAGTCCGCCCCAGACGCGGTCCCAGTCGAGCAGCGGATCGGCGAAATGCAGCAGCGTGTGCCGCGCGTCGCGCTGCACGCCGACCAGCGGGCCATGCGCCTTCAGGTAGGACGGGCTGCAGACCGGCACGATCAGTTCCGGCGCGAACGGCCAGCTGTGGTAGTCGGCGGTGGTTTCGGTTTCCATCCGCATTGCCAGATCGACCACGCCGGGGCCGCCGCGCAGCGTGCCGGCGATCAGCTGGAAGCGCAGATCGACATCCGGGAAGGCGCGCTGGAAATCCGCAAGGCGCGGGATCAGCCAGTGGGTGACGAAAGCGGTCGAGAGCGATAGTTCCACCACCTGCTTGCGGCTGCGCCGGTCCATCAGTTCCTGGATCGCATCAGCGACTTTCTGAAACCCGTCCTCCAGCGCGCGCTGCAGCACCATCCCCTCGGCAGTGAGGTCAAGCCCGCGCGGGCTGCGGGTGAACAGCGTGACGCCGATATGCGCTTCCAGCCCCGCGATGTTCCGGCTGACCGAGGGCTGCGTCAGGTTGAACTCCCGCGCTGCCGCGCCGCAGCTTCCCGAGCGGGCGGCGGCCTCGAAGATCATCAGCGCGCGCGGCGAGGGGATCAGCCTGGCAAGGCTACTCATACGCTGACCGTATGACCCTCGTGAATATTGTCAAGCTGACCGCGGGCCACCGCGTATGGGACATACGGAAGAACAGGGTGGCAAAAAGCGGAGGCGGCATCATGGACGAGGCGGCAGGACGGCTGGTGCGGGCGGCTTTGGCGCGCGGTGCCACGCGGCGGCAGATGATGGGTTGGCTGGCGGCGGCCGGCATGGGGGCCGCTTCGGCCGGCTCGGTGCTGACCCATGCGGGGCGGGCGCTGGCCGAGACACCGAAGCATGGCGGCAAGATCCGGGTGGCGGGATACTCGTCCTCCACCGCCGACACGGTCGATCCGGCGAAGCAGTCGCTGTCCACCGACTATGTCCGGTGCAGCATGTTCTACAACGGTCTGACCTCGCTCGACAGCACGCTGACGCCGCAGCTGGAGCTTGCCTCGTCCATCGAGAACGACAAGGCGACGGTGTGGACGATCAAGCTGCGCAAGGGCGTGACGTTCCACGACGGCAAGCTGCTGGATTCGGGCGACGTGGTCTATTCGCTAAGGCGGCACCTGGATCCGTCGGTCGGATCGAAGGCGAAGACGCTCGCGCAGCAGATGCAGGAGATCAAGGCGACCGCGCCCGACGAGGTGCAGGTGACGCTGGTCGCGCCGAACGCCGATTTCCCGGTCGTGCTCGGCACCTTCCACTTCATGATCATCAAGAACGGCACGACGGATTTCACCACCGCGATCGGCACCGGCCCATACAAGTGCCAGGAATTCACGCCGGGCGTCCGGTCGATCGGCGTGCGCAACACGCATTACTGGAAGCCGGGCAAGCCCTATCTGGACGAGATCGAGTTCTTCGGCATCGCCGACGAGAACGCGCGCATCAACGCGCTGTTGTCGGGCGACATCGCCTTGGCGGGCGGGATCAACCCGCGCTCCACCCGGCAGGTGAAGGCGACGGACGGCTTCGCGGTGTTCGAGACGAAGTCGGGCAACTACACCGACGTGGTGATGCGGCTGGACCAGGAGCCGACGAAGAATCCGGACTTCGTGATGGCGATGAAATACCTGATGGACCGGGAGCAGATGCGCACCGCGATCTTCCAGGGCTACGCCGTGCTGGGCAACGATCAGCCGATCGACCCGTCCAACCGCTTCTACGACGCCGGCCTGCCGCAGCGCGCCTTCGACCTGGACAAGGCCAAGTTCCATTTCCAGAAAACCGGCATCGGCAATGCGGCGATCCCGTTCTATGCCTCGCCGGCCGCGTCGTCGTCGGTGGAGATGGCGGTGCTGATGCAGGATGCGGCGCAGAAGATCGGCATGAACCTCGACATCAAGCGCGTGCCGGCGGACGGCTACTGGTCGAACTACTGGATGAAGGAGCCGCTGGGCTTCGGCAACATCAACCCGCGCCCCAGCGCCGACATCCTGCTGACGCTGTTCTTCAAGTCCGATGCGCCGTGGAACGAGTTGGCGTGGAAGAACCCCGCCTTCGACAAGCTGCTGCTGACGGCGCGCGGCGAGACCGACGAGGCGAAGCGCAAGCAGATGTATGGCGAGATGCAGGGCATGATCCGCGACCAGGCGGGCATCGGCATCCCGTTGTTCATCTCGATGCTGGATGCGCACACCACGCAGCTGAAGGGCCTGCGCCCGATCCCGACCGGCGGCATGATGGGCTACGCCTTCGCCGAGCACGTCTGGCTCGACGCATAAGGCGGCGGGAGCGGAGGGCCGCGCGATGAACGGGGTGATGCTAAGGTTGATCGCGACGCGGCTCGGCGTCACGCTCGTCACCCTGCTGATCGTCTCGGCGCTGGTGTTCGGTGCGACCGAGTTGCTGCCCGGCGACGTGGTGCAGGCGCTGCTGGGGCAGAGTGCCACGCCCGATGCGGTGGCGGGGCTGCGGGCGGCGATGCACCTCGATCAGCCGGCGTGGCAGCGCTACCTGACATGGCTGGGCGGGCTGCTGACCGGCGATCCCGGCCGCTCCCTGGTGAACCATCTGCCGGTTGCTGAACTGATCGGCAGCCGGCTGCCCAATTCCCTGCTGCTGGCCGCGCTGACCGCCTGCGTGTCGGTGCCGGTGGCGCTGGCGATCGGCATCACCACGGCGATCTGGCGCGGGTCGCTGTACGACCGCATCGCCAACATGGCGACGGTGTCGGTGGTGTCGGTGCCCGAGTTCCTGGTGGCGACGCTGGCGGTGCTGGTGTTCGCGGTAAAATTGCGCTGGCTGCCGGCGCTGTCCTACCGATCCGACCTGCATTCGCTGTCGGGGCTGCTGCGCGGCTTCGCGATGCCGGTGATGACGCTGAGCTTCGTCGTCATCGCGCAGATGGCGCGCATGAGCCGGGCGGCGCTCCTGACCACGCTGTCGTCATCCTATGTCGAGATGGCGGTGCTGAAGGGCGCGCGCCCGGCGCGGGTGGTGCTGCGCCATGCGCTGCCCAACGCGATCGGGCCGATCGTCAATGCGGTGGCGCTCAGCCTGTCCTTCCTGCTGGGCGGCGTCATCATCGTCGAGACGATCTTCAACTATCCGGGGCTGGCGAAGCTGATGGTCGATGCCGTGGCGACGCGCGACATGCCGTTGCTGCAGGCCTGCGCGATGATCTTCTGCCTGGCCTATCTGCTGCTGGTGCTGCTGGCCGATATCTGCGCCATCCTGTCCAACCCGCGGCTGCGCACGCGATGAGCGCCACCATCGCCCCGCGCCGCCGGCGCATCCACGTTTCCGTCACCGGCGCGGTCGGGCTGCTGATCGTCGGGTTCTGGGTCGCGACAGCGATCGCCGGGCCGATGCTGGCGCCTTATTCGGAGGGCCACGTGGTCAGTCCCGACGTGCTGGCGCCGATGAGCTGGTCGTTTCCGATGGGGACCGACTACCTGGGCCGCGACATGCTTAGCCGCGTGCTGTTCGGCGCCCGCTACACCATCGGCATCGCGCTGGCGGCGACGCTGCTGGCGTGCCTGTCCGGCATCCTGCTGGCGCTGCTGGCGGCCACGCGGGGCGGCTGGGTCGATGCGGCGATCAGCCGCGTGCTGGATGCGCTGATTTCCCTACCCAGCCTGATGTTCGGGCTGGTGGTGGTGGCGGCACTCGGTGCCTCGATCCCGGTGCTGATCGCGACGGCCGCGGTGATCTACATGCCCGGCGCCTTCCGTTTCGCGCGTGCGATGGCGGTGAACATCAACGCCATGGACTTCATCCGCGTCGCGCGGGCGCGCGGCGAGGGCACGCTCTACATCATGCGCGCCGAGATCCTGCCCAACATGGTGCTGCCGGTGCTGACCGATTTCGGCCTGCGCTTCGTCTTCGTGGTGCTGCTGCTGAGCGGATTGAGTTTCCTCGGCCTGGGTATCCAGCCGCCGGCGGCCGACTGGGGTTCGCTGGTGCGCGAGAACCTGGAAGGTCTGTCCTATGGCGCGCCGGCCGTCATCATGCCGGCGCTGGCCATCGCCTCTCTGACCATCGGCGTCAATCTGCTGATCGACAACCTGCCGTCGCGCCGGGTGCGAGACGATGTCCGCTGATCCGCTCGTCGAGGTCAGCGGCCTGAACGTCACGGCGCGGGGCGAGGACGGGCGGGAGCACCGTATCGTCCGCGATGTGAGTTTCTCAATCGCGCGCGGCGAGGTGGTGGCGCTGATCGGCGAGTCGGGGTCCGGCAAGACGACGATCGCGCTGTCGCTGCTGGGCTATGCGCGGCGCGGCTGCCGCATCGCCGGGGGCAGCGTGCGCGTGGGCGGGACCGAGATCACAGCGCTGTCGAAGGCCGCGCTGGCGCGGGTGCGCGGGCGCGAAGTCGCCTATATCGCGCAGAGTGCCGCGGCGGCGTTCAACCCGTCCCAGCGGCTGATGACACAGGTGGTGGAGGCGACGCGCATCCACGGCCTCGGGTCCGGCGCGGCGGCCGAGGCGAAGGCGCGCGCGCTGTTCCGTGCGCTGGCGCTGCCCGATCCCGACACGATCGGCGAGCGGTTCCCGCATCAGGTATCGGGCGGACAGTTGCAGCGGCTGATGGCGGCGATGGCGCTGATCACCGATCCCGGGCTGGTCATCATGGACGAGCCGACGACGGCGCTGGACGTGACCACGCAGATCGAGGTGCTGCGCGCCTTCAAGTCGGTGGTGCGGGAGCGGCATACGACGGGCCTTTACGTGTCGCACGACCTGGCGGTGGTGGCGCAGATCGCCGACCGCATCATTGTGCTGCGCGACGGCGAGATCCGCGAGGTGGGGGCCACCGAGGCGCTGCTGACGAAGCCTGCGCACCCCTACACGCAAAGCCTGCTGCGCGCCGCCGACCCGGGTGCGCGGGCCGAGGGTGCGACGGCGGCGGCCGAGGCGCCGCCGGTGCTGTCGGTGAACGGGCTGATCGCCGGCTATGGCGGCACCACGAAGGCGGGCCTGCCCGAGGTGCCGGTGCTGCACGACATCGCCCTGTCGATCCCGGAAGGCGGCGCGCTGGGGGTGATCGGCGAGTCGGGGTCGGGCAAGAGCACGCTGGCGCGGGTCATCGCCGGCCTGCTGCCGGCCGCGCGGGGCGGCGTGGAACTGGATGGCGCCGCCTTGCCGCCGCGCGCCGAGCAGCGCAGTCGCGAACAGCTGCGGCGCATCCAGATCGTCTTTCAGATGGCTGACACCGCGCTCAATCCGGCGCACAGCGTCGGGCGCATCCTGGCGCGGCCGCTGGCCTTCTATCACGGGGTGCGTGGGGCGGCCGCGCGCGGGCGGGTGGCCGAACTGCTGGACATGGTGCGGCTGCCGCCCGCACTGGCCGAGCGGTTGCCGGGCGAGCTGTCGGGCGGGCAGAAGCAGCGCGTGAACCTGGCACGCGCGCTGGCTGCCGAGCCGCGGCTGATCCTGTGCGACGAGGTGACATCGGCACTGGATACCGTCGTGGGTGCCGCGATCCTGGACCTGCTGGCCGAGCTGCGGCGCGAACTGGGCATCGCCTATCTGTTCATCAGCCACGACCTGTCCACGGTGCGCGCGGTGTGCGACCGGGTGATGATCCTGTATGCCGGGCAGCAGGTGGAGCTGGGCAGCGCGCGGGCGCTGACGCAGCGGCCGATGCACCCCTATTCCGACCTGCTGATCTCATCCGTGCCGGAGCTTCGTGTCGGCTGGCTGGATGGCGTCGCCACGGTCGATGCGCCGGCGATGCCGCGCGCCGCCGGAGCCGCGCAGGGCTGCGCCTTCTACGAGCGCTGCGCGCTGCGCATCGAGGGGGTGTGCGACAGCATCGCCCCGCCTTCCCGCCGCCTGTCCAAAGGGGCGGAAATCCAGTGCCATCGCAGCGAGGCCGAGCTTGGCGCCGCGCAGGCCGGCACGGTGACGCGAACGCCGCAACTGCAGGACTGAAAGAGAGCACCATGACGATGCCGATCGCGCCCGTGCGCAAGAGCGACCCGCTGCTGCAGCCGTTGCAGATCAAAAATCTTCGGCTGCGCAACCGCATCATGAGCACGAGCCATGCCTCCACGCTGGACGAAGGCGGGATGCCGAAGGAACGCTATCAGCGGTACCATGAGGAGAAGGCGAAAGGCGGTCTGGCGCTGACGATGTTCGGCGGTTCGTCGATGGTGTCGCGCGACAGCAGCTGGGGCGGCGGGCAGATTGACGTCTCGACCGACGAGATCATTCCCTTCCTTCAGCAATTCTCCACCCGCATCCACGACCAGGGTGCGGCGATCATGTGCCAGATCTCCCATCTGGGCCGGCGCGCCGATGCCACGGTGATGAACTGGCTGCCGACGCTGGGCCCGTCGCGGGTGCGCGAAACCCGACACCGCAATTTCCCGCGGGAGATGGACGCGGCCGACATCGCACGCATCGTCGCCGACTACGCCGCCGCCGCGCTGCGCTGCAAGGATGGCGGGCTGGACGGCGTGGAGACGGTGACCGGCGGTCACCTGATCGGGCAGTTCCTGTCGCCGCGCACCAACCTGCGCACCGATGCGTTCGGCGGATCGACCGAGAATCGCGCGCGCTTCGGGCTGATGGTGCACGAGGCGATCCGCCGCACGGTGGGCGATGACTGGCTGGTGGGCATCCGCTTCGTGGTGGACGAGGACACCGAGGACGGCATCGACTTCGAAGAATGCCTGCGGCTGGCACGGATTTTCGAGCGCGAGGGGCATATCGACTTCTTCAACGCGATCTTCGGGCGCATGGACACCGATCTGGCGCTGGCCGAGCACAACATGCCCGGCATGTCGCAGCCGATCGCGCCCTTCCTGCAAAGTGTCGGCGCCTTCAAGCGGGAGACGAAGCTGCCGGTGTTCCACGCCGCGCGCATCCCCGACATCGCGACGGCGCGCCACGCCATCGCCGAGGGGCTGCTGGACATGGTGGCGATGACGCGGGCGCACATGGCGGACCCGCAGATCGTCAACAAGATCGCGCGCGGGGAGGAGGAGCGCATCCGCCCCTGCGTCGGCGCGTCCTACTGCATGTACAAGAAGGTCGCCTGCATCCACAACCCGGCCACCGGCCGCGAGCTGATCCTGCCGCAGATCGTGGCACCGGCCGACCGGACGGGGCGCAAAATCGTCGTGGTGGGCGGCGGCCCGGCGGGGCTGGAGGCGGCGCGCGTCGCCGCCGAGCGCGGCCATCGCGTGGTGCTGTTCGAGGCGGCGAGCAAGCTGGGCGGGCAACTGCTGATCGCGGTGCGCGCGACCTGGCGGCGCGACCTGATCGCCATCGTGGACTGGCGCGCGGCGGAGCTTGCGCGGCTCGGCGTGGACGTGCGGCTCAATGCCTATGCCGACGCGGCCGACGTGCTGGCGGAAAATCCCGACGTGGTGATCGTCGCGACCGGCGGCCTGCCCGACACCGACTGGCTGGAGGGGGCGGAGCATTGCACCAGCGTGTGGGACGTGCTGAGCGACGGCAGCCCCGCCCGCGGCGACGTGATCGTCTACGACGGCACCGGGCGGCACCAGGCGGTGTCCTGCGCGCTGCACCTGGCCGAGCACGGCAGCGCCGTGCAGTTCGTCACCATCGACGACAATATCGGGCTGGAGATGGAGTATTCGGCGCGCGTCGTCTACCGCAAGCGGTTTGCGCAGAACGGCGTGCGCAGCCTGATCGATCACCAGCTGGTCGATGTGCGCCGGCAGGGCAACCAGCTGCTCGCGCGCTTCCGCCACGAGCTGACCGGCGCGCTGACCGAGCTTGCGGCATCGCAGGTGGTGATCGAGCGCGGCACGGTGCCGGTGGACGAGATGTTCCATGCGCTGCGCGCGCAGTCGGCGAATGACGGCATCACCGACATCGACGCGCTGCTGGCGCGGCAGGCGCAGCCGCAGGCGCGTGCCGGTTTCGCGCTGCACCGGATCGGCGACGCGGTGAGCAGCCGGAACGTGCATGGCGCGATCTATGACGCGCTGCGCCTGTGCAGCGCATTGTAGAAGGGCCGCGACGATGCTTCGGAAACTCGTGGCGTCCGACGCCGCGCCGCTGCACGCGCTGTGCGCCGCGGTCGGCTGGCCGCACCGGGAGGCGGATCTGGCGCTGCTGCTGTCGCTGGGCGACGGCGTCGCCGCCTGTGCGCCGGACGGTGCGATGCTGGGGACGGCGATGCGCTGGCGCTGGTCCGCCGACTGTGCGTGCATGGGCATGGTGCTGGTGGCACCGGCGCAGCAGGGCAGGGGCATGGGCCGGCACATGATGCAGGCACTGCTCGACGAAGCCCCGGCGCAGGCGGTGATGCTCAACGCGACCGAGGCCGGGCTCGGGCTGTACGAGCGGCTGGGTTTCCGGCCGATCGGCGTGGTTTGCCAGCATCAGGGGATCGTCGCGGCACCGCCCGCCGCCCCTGCGCTGCGGCGGGCCGAACCACAAGACCTGCCTGCGCTGGTGGCACTCGACGCGGCGGCGTTCGGGGTGGCGCGCGGCGCGCTGATCGCACGGCTGCTGGCGGACGCCGAGATCCGGGTGATCGAGCGTGGCGGCCGGCCATGCGGTTTCGCCGCGCGCCGCGACTTCGGACGCGGCGATGCGATCGGTCCGCTGATCGCCGAGACCGAGGACGACGCCATCATGCTCGCCACCTGCCTGCTGCGGCCGGGCTTCCAGCGCATCGACATCCCGGTGCGGGCGAAGGCGCTGGCGGCCTGGGCCACCGGGGCGGGGCTGATCGCGGTCGATAGCGTGACGGTGATGACGCGCGGCGACTGGCCGCAGCCCGGCGCCACGCCGCGGCGCTTCGCGCTGGCCAGCCAGACGCTGGGCTGAAGGGAGAGACGCCATGCCGGACATCATCGTCGTCGGCGCCGGGATCGTCGGGCTGTCGGTGGCCCACGCGGCGGCGCGGCGCGGCCATGCGGTCACGCTGCTGGAGCGCGGGCCGGTGCCGAACCCGCAGGGCGCGTCATTCGACCAGCACCGCATGATCCGCTTTCATTACGGCGCCGCGGCCGGCTACACGCGCATGGTCGGCGCCGCCTTCGCCGCCTGGGAAAGGCTGTGGACCGAGCTGGGCGAGCGGCATTTCGCCGATTGCGGCGCGGTCGCGATTTCGTTGCGGGAAGGCGACTATGCCGACCAGACGGCCGCGGTGTTCCGCGACCAAGGCGTGCCGCACGAGATCGTGCGGGGGGCGGCGCTGGCGCGGCTGCTGCCGCAGCTCGATCTGCCGGCCGGTGCGAGTGGCCTGCTGGCGCATCCCGGCGGACCGTTGTTCGCCGACCGGATCGTGACCGCGCTGCACCGACTGTGCGAGAGCCAGGGCGTGCGCATCCTGCCGCACAGTCCGGTCGCGGCGATCGAGGATGACGGCCGGGTGCGCACCGAAGCGGGCGACACGCTGCGGGCCGACCGCGTGGTGGTCGCCGCCGGCGCCTGGCTGCCCGGCCTGCTGCCGGGACGCTTCGGCGACTTGCCGACGCACCGGCAGGCGCTGTGCTACGTGGCGCCGCCGCCGGCGCACGCCGCGGCCTGGGCCGAAGGGCCGGCGCTGGTGGTGATCGGCGATCGTGGCGTCTATTCGCTGCCGCCGCTGGCCGGCACCGGGCTGAAATTCGGCGACGGAGCGCATCGCCGCCGCGCCGCGCCGGCGGACGGCTTCGCCTGGTCGATCGACGAAGGCAACGAGATCATCGACGCCTTCCGCCCCTTCCTGCGCGACGCCGATGCCTATGCGCCGCTGCGCATGCAGGTGGGCTACTACGTGATGGACGGCAGCCGGCGCTTCCGAATGGAGGCGGCGGGGAAATGCCTGTTCATCACCAACTGCGACGGCCAGATGTTCAAATTCGGCCCGCTGATCGGCGAGCGCGTCGTCGCGTGCTGCGAAGGCACCCTGGCGCCCCATGACCTTGCCGCTTGGGCGGCAGGCCAGCAGGCGTGACTTTTCCCCCCTATCGCGTGGAGACACGATCATGAAGCTTTCCGACTTCCGGGTTCTCACCTTCGACTGCTACGGCACGCTGATCGACTGGGAGAGCGGCATCCACACCGGCCTGCTGCCGCTGCTGCACAAGGGCGACATCACGCTGGGCCGCGACGCCGTGCTGGAAACCTTCGCCCGCCACGAGTTGGCGCAGGAGGCAGCCACCCCCGGAATGATCTATTCCGACCTGCTGACCGAGGTGCATCGCCAGCTGGCCGCCCATTGGGGCATCGCCGCGACCGAGGAGGAGCACCGGCGCTTCGGCGCCTCGGTCCCCGCCTGGCCGGCGTTTCCGGACTCGGCAGGCGCGCTGCGCTACCTGAAGCAGCACTACAAACTGGTCATCCTGTCGAACGTCGATCGCACCAGCTTCGCCGGCAGCAACCGCCGGCTGGGCGTCGAATTCGATGCGATCTACACCGCGCAGGACATCGGGTCCTACAAGCCGGCGCCGGCGAACTTCGCCTACATGCTGGAAAAGCTGGCGGCGCTGGGGCATGGCAAGGGCGACATCCTGCACACCGCGCAAAGCCTGTTTCACGACCACGCGCCGGCCAAGACATTCGGCCTGACCTCGGCCTGGATCGACCGGCGGCACGACCAGACGGGCTGGGGTGCGACGATGGCGCCGCCGGTGGGCGCGGACTACGAGTTCCGCTTTCCGAGCATGGAAGCGATGGCCGAGGCTCACCGCAAGGAGATGGCGGGGGCGTAAGGCCCGCGCCCGCGTTCAGTTGAGCAGGCCGGCCTCGGCGCCGCGGATTTCGCGCAGGGCGAGGCCGAGCAGGCGGGGGTCCGATGCCTCCCCGCCATCCAGCGGGCAGGCCGGGGCGCAGATGGTGAAGTGCAGCGGCAGGATCGGCTCGTCCGGCAGCGGCGGCGGGATGGACAGGCGGCGCAGCAGACGGTTGGATCGGCCGTAATCCGACCGGGTGAAGTGCCAGCGCGCCAGCAGCCGATCACCCAGCCTGACCTCGACCGCGCGCACCGCATCGGGCTCGTCCGACTGCGGGAAGTAATGGTCGCAATCGACGGCCAGTTCGCCGTTCCAGGCGGCCGCCAGTGCGGCCGGCAGATCCAGCCGCGCGAGGCGGCTCAGGCTCCAGACGCCCCATGCCTCGGGTTCCGACCAACCGGGACCCAGCAGTGCCGAGCCGAGCCCGCTGGCGGCGAAGGAGATCGGGCGCGTGAATGACCGGCCGCCGTCCTGCGCCTGGCCGCCGACCCAGCTGTCCAGCCGCACCAGCCGGTCGGCGAGTGCGCGGCCCTCGACGTGCAGGTCGGGCGGCAGGTCGAAGCGCGGGATGGTCTTTTCCAGGAACGCGGCGAGCTTCGCGGCATCGGCCGGCCTGCTGCCGGCGCGGCGGGCCAGCACGCTGCGGTACACGCGCTCGTACGCGCCCGCCATGTCGTCGAGCGAGAGCCGCTGGCGCACGATCTCGGCGGTCAGGGCGGCGTCCGCCGGGTCGTAGGCGCCGATCGCCTGCTCCACCGCTGCCCTGGTGGCGGCGGGATGCAGGCCCCGGCGGCCCAGGCTGGTGCGCGGGAAGGCGCGTGCCTCGGTGCTGGTGAGCAGACCGCCGAAGCCGAATTCGTCGCAGAGCACGACCGCCGCCCCGGTCGCCGCGGCTTCGGCGGCGCTGCGCGACCAGGCGAACACGAGGTCGGCCTGCAGCATCCGCTCGGGCAGGTCCGACACGCTGCGGCCGACGCCGGCGCCGACCTCGGTGAGGTCGATGTCCATCGCCCGGCAGGCGGCGCGGACGGCGGGAAGCCAGGGCGCGCGCTGCTTGGTGATGGCCAGCGCGGTGCGTGGCGAGGGCGCCCAGTCATGGCGGCACTGGAAGCGCGCCAGGTCGACGGCGTTGATGATGACGGTAATGGCGGCGGCGGGGGCGCCGTCGACCTTCAGGCGCTCGGCGCAGGCCAGATCGACGCCGACATAGGCGCCGACGCGCGGCGACAGCAGCGGCGCGTCGTACACCATCGACGTGTCGTGGCAGACGAAGATCGCCGGCGTCTGCGGGAAGCGCACCATCGCTACGGCGAGGACGACGTTATGATGCCCGTGGATGATGTCGGCCTCGAACCCGATCTGCTCGATATGGTCGGTGACGGGAACGCCGAGGCCGCGCAGTTGGTGCGCGAGCAGGCCGAGCCGGGGGCTGTAGATGGCGACCTCGTGGCCGCGCCGGTGCAGCGCGAGGGCGAGGTCTGCGGTCATCATCTCCGTGCCCGAACGGTCACGCAGGCAGATATTGGTCAGCAGGATCCTGAGTTTCTTCTCGTCATTGCGGGCCAAGCTGAAATGCCTCGTCGGGGAATGATGGATCGCAGGGAAATGCGCAGGCCGGGAACAATGCGTTCAACGATGAAATAGCCGGTTCGGATCCAGGCTGTCGCGTCTTTCCGCAGCACGGCGCCGCGGAAAGACGGCGCGCCGGGAGGGCAGCCTAGCTCAGCGCCTCGGCGAACAGCGCGAGCATCGACGCCCAGGAGCGTGTGTCGGCCTCGGGGCTGTAACGGATCGCATCCGGCATGTTGCGCTTCGCCGCTTCGGGGTTGGTGAAGCTGTGCACCGTGTTGCCGTACAGGTGCATCTGCCAATCGACGCCGGCTTCGCGCATCTCGGTCTCGAAGGTCAGGCGCTGCTCGGGCGGGATCATCGGGTCGTCGGCGCCGATGCACACCAGCACCCGCGCCTTGATCGCCTTGGCGTCGGACTTGGGTGCGGCCGTGCCGAGGCCGCTGTGGAAGCCTGCCACCGCCTTCAGCGCCGCACCCGCGCGTGCCAGTTCCAGCGACATGGTGCCGCCGAAGCAGTAGCCGATCGAGGCGACGCGGCCGGCATCCACCTCGGCCCGCGCGGTCAGTGCCGAGAGCCCGCCGCCGGCGCGGGCGCGGGTGCGGGAGGGATCGGCGAACAGCGGCTGCAGCAGGCCGATCGCCTCCTGCAGGTCATCGACGATGCGGGCATCGCCGTGCAGGTCGCAGGCGAGCGCGACATAGCCGAGCGAGGCCAGCCGCTGCGCGCGGGAGATGGCGTGCTCGCTCAGGCCGAAGGCTTCGGGAAACACTAGCACGCCGGGCCGCCGGCCCGATCCGGGCTCGAAGAAAAGCTGGCTTTTCATCGTCAGCCCGTCGGCGGTGTAGGTCAGCGTTTCGTTGTGCATCGTGATCTCCCGTTATCGCGGCGACAGCTAAACCACTCCATCCCAGCGACGGCAAATGACGCGCGCGCGACGGCTAGCCGGCCTTTTCCAGCGACCGCCACATCGCCAGGTCGCGCTCGGCGGTCCAGATCTGCGGGTGATCGAGTCCCTTCGCCTCGTCGTAGGCGCGGGCGACGTCGAAGGGCATGCAGTGCTCGAAGATCACCCAGTGCCCGTATTTCGGCCGCATGGCGGCCATCGCGTGGTCGTAGACCTGCTTGAGCGTCCAGCCCTTCGCCACCCCCGCGCGGGCGATGCCGAACAGGTCGGAGGTGAAGGCGGCGGTTTCGGCCAGGCCCTGCTCGACCTCCTGCGCATCGAGCAGGGCGCGGCCGCGGCCGGGCACCAGCCGTTGCGGCCCCAGGGCGCGGATCGCGTCGAGCGTCGCCGGCCAGTCGGTGAAATGCGCATCCCCGCAATAGGGCGTCGCGCCGAACTCCACGCAGTCGCCGGAAAAGCAGACGCGCTCCTTCGGCAGCCACACCACCGTGTCGCCGGCGGTGTGGCTGCGGCCGATATGGATGATCTGCACCTCGCGCCTGCCCAGCCACAGGGTCATCCGCTTGTGGAAGGTCAGCTGCGGCCAGGTCAGGCCGGGGATGCTTTCCTTGCCGCGGAACAGGCGGGGAAAACGGCCGATCTCGCTGTCCATGTCCTGCTGGCCGCGCTCGACGATCATCGCGCGCGTGACGTCCGAGGCGATGATCTCGGCACCCGCATAGGCCGAGGCGCCGAGCACGCGCACCGCGTGGTAGTGCGACAGCACGACATGGCGGATCGGCTTGTCGGTGACGGTGCGGATGCGCGCGATCACGTCGGCGGCCATCGCCGGGGTGGCCTGCGCATCGACCACCAGCACGCTGTCGTCGCCGATCACCACGCCGGAATTGGGATCGCCCTCGGCGGTGTAGCCGTAGAGGCCCGGCCCGAGTTCCTCGAACGAGATCGTCTTGTCGGCAAGGTCCGTGGTGCTCGCGAAACCCGACATCGAACGTCCTCCCTGGCGCTGTCTGTTCCCGCCCGACTCTGGGCCCTTCAGCCCTGGTCCGCCACCCCGTCGCGGGCACGGGCCATCGCGGCGCGCAGCACGTCGAGGTCGCCGATGTGGTTCGCCAGCAGCAGGACCAGCCGCGCATTGACCAGCTGGCTCTGCGCGTCGGTCAGGCCGTGATGCGTGGCGATCAGCGCCGCGTAGAAATCGTCGGGCTCGGCGATGTTCGGATCGGTGCGGAGCGCGGTCATGCCGCGTCCCCCCGGCACAGCGCGCGGGCGAGCGCGCGGCGGATGCGGTCCGCGTCGAAGCGCCGCCAGCGCGCGCAGACATGCTGGTCCGGCCGCAGCAGATAGACAGTGCCGGGCGCCGCGTCGTAGCGCGCGGCGGCGAGCGCGTCGCGCTGCGGGTCGAGGCGGACGACCCGCAGCGGCAGATCGGCGCCGGTCGCGCCGGCGTCGCCGAACACCAGCAGGGTGAAGCCTTCCTGCAGATCATCGAGCAGCCAGCCCGGTTCGTTGCCGCGCGTGACCGGCGCGTCGGCGGCGGGCGCGCCGGGGCGGATGCCGCCGGCGAAGCTGTCCTCATCGGGTGTGTTCAGGGGCGAGGCGTCATAGACGCAGGGCAGCGACAGCCGGCCGCTGTTCACCAGCCGGCGCGCGAAGGCGCAGTCCTTCGCCAGCCCCAGCACCGCGTCGCGGAACAGCAGGCTGACCGGCGACTTGGGGGAGATGAAGTCGGTGCTGCGGGTGGAGTTCAGGATGTTCTCGTCGGCCGCAGCCTCCCGCTCCTGCGCGTAGGTATCGAGCAGGCGGTCGGGGGCGTCGCCGCGCAGCACGGCGGCGAGCTTCCAGCCCAGATTGTCGGCATCCTGCACGCCGCCATTGGCGCCGCGCGCACCGAACGGCGAGACGCCGTGCGCCGCGTCGCCGGCGAACAGCACGGCACCGTCGCGGAACCGCTCCATGCGCCGGCAGGCGAAGGTGTAGATGCTGACCCATTCGAGGGTGAACCGCGCATCCTTGCCGAGCAGCGCCTGGATGCGGGGGATCACCCGCTGGGGCGCGCGTTCGGCCACCGGGTCGGCATCGGGGCCAAGCTGGAAGTCGATGCGCCAGACATTGTCCGGCTGGCGGTGCAGCAGCACCGACTGGCCGGGATGGAAGGGCGGGTCGAACCAGAACCACCGCTCGGGCGGGAAATCCGCCTCCATCCGCACATCGGCGATGAGGAAATGGTCGTTGAACCGCTGCCCCCTGGTGGCATGGCCGAGCATCGTGCGCAGCGTGCTGTGGGCGCCGTCGGCGGCGACGAGGAAGCGGCAGGACAGGGTGTATTCGTCCTCGGGTGTCGCGATGGTGAGGCGCGCGCCCTCGGCGTCGTGCGCGATCCCGGTGACGCGGTGCTGCCAGCGCAGGGAGATGCCCGGCAGGCGTTGGGCGCGGCGGAGCAGCTCGGCCTCCACACGGCCCTGCGCGAGGTTGATGAAGGCCGGGCGGGCGTGTCCCGGCTCGGGCAGCAGGTCGAAGCTGTAGATCATCGCGTCGCGGAAGAAGACCTTGCCGGTGTGCCAGGACACGCCCTCGGCCACCATCGGCGCGCCGCAGCCCAGGCGGTCGAAGATCTCCAGCGTGCGCTTCGCGAAGCAGATCGCGCGCGAGCCTTCGGACAGGCGGTCGTCCTGGTCCACGACCACCACCCGCACCCCGCGCTGAGCGAGGTCGATGGCGAGCGACAGGCCGACCGGGCCGGCGCCGACGATGGCCACCGGATGGCGGATGCTGGCCGTCGTGTCCTGGTCCGCCGAGCGTTCGTAGCGCAGCATGGTCATTGCCGCTTCCCCCCGCAGCCAGCGTGCCGCGAAGTGGCGGGCAGGATCAATCGGGCTCTTCGTCGAAGCAGCGCGCGCCATCCGGGATGACGATGCCGGGCAGCTTCCGCCTGACCCAGATATGGATCGCGGCCGTGGCGTCGACCGGGTCGTCGAGGCAGCCGGCCTTGACGGTGACGGTGGGCGGCGCGTCGCCGATCTGGTGCCACAGCCGCGTGCCGCAGTCGGGGCAGAAGGCGCAGTCGAGGCGGCGGCCGCTGTCGGTATCCCGGCGCCAGACCTTCGGTTGGCCCCGGGTCAGCGCGAGGCTGGCGCGCGGCACTTCCAGCGACATCCCGAAGGCCGAGGCCGACTGCCTGCGGCATTCCAGGCAGTGACAGATGTAGAGTGCCAGCGGGTCGCCGGCGACCGCGACGCGGACCTGGCCGCACTGGCAGCCGCCGTGCCGCACGGTCACGGCCCGGCGCGGTCGAGCGAGATGGAGTAGGCGCAGAAACGGTTCTCGTAGGTGCCGGCGAAGTGGTCGCCGGCGAAATGCCCGACGATCCAGTTCATGCTGCCGTCCGTCATGCGCACGCCGCCGTCCGGACCGATCCGGCCGTGGTAGGAGGCGAACCGCACATAGCCGTTGTTCACGTGCATGTTGGTCATCGCGAAGCGGTACGGACAGTCGCCGAGATCGTTCTCCAGCAGCATCGCCGTACCGTCGTAGATGCCGCTTTGCGGCGCGCCGGTGGGCGGCGGCAGCGCGCCGCCGCCCATGCCCGGCGGCGCGGCAAGGTTCGGTGCGACCCCGCCGATCGGTCCCGGCGGCGCATAGATCGGATAGCCGCCGCCCGGCGTGTCGAGCGTGACCTGCGGCGGACCGAAACCGCCGCCCGGCTGCCCCGTATAGGTCGCGGTGCACCCGGCGGCCGCGACGGCCAATGCGGCCAGCGCCGCGACTCGCGAAGATGGTTTCATGCCGCCAGCGTATAGCCCGCGACCGTTAACCGGACGAGAGGGCGAAACCAGACGGAGGGCCAAACGAGGCAGCGGCAAAGAGACGGAGGCGAAACGAGACGAGGGGGCCGAAGCCCCCTCGTCCGCCGCGCTCCCTGGACGTTTATCGTTTCAGCTGCCGTTGGCAGCCATGCCGGCGGCCCATTCGTGGCTGTGGACCAGTCCGTCATCGTAGTCGTGGTGGTGGTGAGCTGCCGGCCCCGCGTGCTCCCCGTCGTGGAACTGCTCGGCCTCGGTGCTGCCGGCCAGCGCCGTGGTGGACGACCTGCCGCCCGAGATCGCCATCGCCACGGCATCGAAATAGCCGACGCCCACTTCGCGCTGGTGGCGCGTGGCGGTGTAGCCGTCCGGCTCGGCGGCGAACTCGGCCTGCTGCAGTTCCGAATACGCCGCCATGCCGCGATCCTTGTAGCCGCGCGCCAGCGTGAACATGGAGTGGTTCAGGCTGTGGAAGCCGGCCAGCGTGACGAACTGGAAGCGGTAGCCCATGCGGGCGATGTCGCGCTGGAAGCTGGCGATCTTCTCGGGCGTCAGCTTCTTCTTCCAGTTGAAGCTGGGCGAGCAGTTGTAGGCCAGCATCTTGCCGGGGAACTCGCGATGGATCGCATCGGCGAATTGCTGCGCCTCCTCCAGGTTCGGCTCGCTGGTTTCCCACCACAGCAGGTCGGCATAGGGCGCGTAGGCGAGGCTGCGGGCGATGGCGTAGGCAACGCCCTTGCCCGGGGTGATGCGGAAGAAGCCTTCCGGCGTGCGCTCGCCCGAAATGAAGGGACGGTCGCGCTCATCCACGTCGGCGGTCAGCAACTGCGCCGAATGCGCGTCGGTGCGGCACAGCAGCACGGTCGGCACGCCTTCCACATCGGCGGCGAGGCGGGCCGCGTTCAGCGTGCGGATGTGCTGGCTGATCGGCACCAGCACCTTGCCGCCCAGATGGCCGCACTTCTTCTCGGAGGCCAGCTGATCCTCGAAATGCACGCCGGCGGCGCCGGCCTCGATCATCGCCTTCATCAGCTCGTAGGCGTTCAGCGGGCCGCCGAAACCGGCTTCCGCATCGGCCACGATCGGCGCCATCCAGTAGGTGCCGTCGCGCGTGCCCTCGCTGCGCTCGATCTGGTCGGCGCGGCGCAGCGCGCGCGTTGATGCGGCGCACCACGTTGGGCACGGAGTCGACCGGATAGAGCGACTGGTCGGGATACATCTGGCCCGCCGTGTTGGCGTCGGCGGCGACCTGCCAGCCCGACAGGTAGATGGCCTTCAGCCCGGCCTTCACCTGCTGCAGCGCCTGGTTGCCGGACATCGCACCCAGCGTGTTGACGAAGGGCTCGGTCTTGAGCAGGTGCCACAGCCGGTTGGCGCCCATCTCGGCGAGGGTGTGGCGGACGCGGAACGAACCCGCCAGCCGGGCGACGTCGGCCTCGGTGTAGTCGCGGCGGATGCCCTCGAAGCGCTCGGGGTCGCCGCGGCCGGCGGCCATGCCATCGGGGGCCAGGAAGGCAGTCGGCGTCGGACGCATCGGGTTTCTCCTTGTGGACGTCGTGGACTGGGTGGACGTCGGTGGACTGGCGAGCCGCCATCAGACGGTCCGTTCCGTTAATAATTCACATTGCAGGCGCGAAGTTTAGCCGTTATCTGGCAGTTTCGTGGCAATGCCGTCGCCGTTTTCACAAACGCGGCCTGATTTTTGTAAAGAGTGTAAAGATGAACCGGGCGTTGATCGGGCGGACGGTGCGCCGTCTGCGCGGTGACCGGCAGCTGTCGCAGCAGGCGCTGGCCAGCCGTCTGGGCATCTCGGCGAGTTATCTGAACCTGATCGAGCACGACCAGCGCGCGGTCACGGCCTCGCTGCTGATCAAGCTGGCCGAGACGCTGCGGGTCGATCTTGGGACCCTGTCGGGCACCGAGGAGCGGCAGATCGAGGTCGGGCTGCGCGAGGCGTTCGCCGACCCGCTGCTGGGGGCCGAGGCGGTGCCGGAGGAGGAAGCGGCGGCGCTGGCCGGATCGGCGCCGAACGCGGCGCGCGCGGTGCTGGCGCTGTACCGCGCGTGGCGCGTCGCACGGGAGGACGCGGGCGGCATCGCGCTGCCATCGGGCCGGCGCATCCTGCTGCCGAACGAGGAGGCGCGCGACCTGTTCAACGACCGCGGCAACTATTTCCCGGCGCTGGAGGCGGCGGCCGAGGCGCTGGTGCAGGAGCTGGCGGCAACCCCGGCGGAGATGAACCACGCCATCGCCGAGCGCCTGCGCCGCCAGCACGGTCTGAGCGTGGTCGTGCAGAAGCTGGACGGCGCGTTCCGCCGCTACGATCCGGCCGCGCGGCTGCTGGTGCTGGCGGAATCGCTGCCGCGCGAGAGCCGCGGCTTTCAGATGGCCTTTCAACTCGCGCTGCTGGAGGCGCGCGAGGCGGTGGAGGCCGAGATCACGGCGGCGGCGCCTAGCTCGCCCGAGGCCGCGATGCTGATGCGCGTCGGGCTGCTGAACTACGTGGCGGGTGCCGTGCTGATGCCGTACGCGCCTTCCTGGCGGCCGCGCTGGATCTGCGGCACGACATGGAAGCGGTGGCGGCGCGCTTCGGCGGGTCGTTCGAGCAGGCCTGCCACCGGCTGTCCACGATGCAGCGGCCGGGCGCGCGGGGGGTGCCGTTCTTCTTCCTGCGCGTCGATCCGGCGGGCAATGTCTCGAAGCGGTTCTCGGCGGCGGGGTTCCCGTTCGCGCGCTATGGCGGGTCATGCCCGCGCTGGGTGGTGCACGCGGCGTTCGCCACCCCGGGGACGCTGCGCGTGCAGGTGGCCGAGCTGCCCGATGGTGCGGCGTTCCTGTGCTTCGCGCGCACCGTCTTCCGTCCGGCGGCGCGCTGGGGCGATCCGCGCACCGGTGCATGTCGTCGCCATGGGCTGCGCCCTGGCGCAATGCCGGGAGAGCTGGCCTACGCCGACGGCATCGACCTCGAGCGGGCGCGGGTCGGCATCGGGCTGTCGTGCCGGCTGTGCGACCGGCCGGACTGCCGCAGCCGCGCCTTCCCGCCGCTGGAGCATCGGCTGGCGCTGGACCCGATGACCACCACGAGCGCCAGCCCGTATCGTTTCGAGGCGCGGACGCCGCGCGCGGGGTAGGCTTTCAGACCGTCACGACACCCGGCGCGGGGCCGCTGGCGATCAGGTAGCCGTTGCCCAGGCTGGGGGGCATGTACCGGCAGGCCATCAGGCTGGGGTCCGGCAGCACCGTGGCGGCCTGGGCGCGGCCCACCACTTCCTCGCTGAGGTAGAGGCCCGGCGGAAACACCCGCGGCGCCTTCGGCAGGTCGGCCCAGATGCCGGTCAGCCATGATTCGTGCGCCGGCGCGCAGCAATCCGGATGCGCCGCATAGGCCGGGGTCGGCAGGAAGGCGACGCCGCGCGCCGCAAGCTGCTCGATCATCCAGTTCAGCGCGCAGTCGGACAGGCCGCTTTCGTCGCCGGTCATCACGAAGCCGCCGCCGACATCGGAATGGCAGCCGGGGAACAGCACCTGCACGATGCGCGGATCGGCGTCCCAGAGGGTCGGCGTGAAGTCTGCCCGCTGCTCGTCCACCGCGATGGCGTGGTAGCCGCGCTGCACGACGGGGCTGAGCCTGGTGTCGGCGAATTGCAGGAAGTCGATGCGCTGGTCGCGCAGCGTGTAGGTGGGAATGCCGAGCGAGCCGACCGTGTCCCACACCGCCACCGCCTCGATCGGCGCGGCGATCAGTTGGCTGTCGGCGATGGTCTGCGTGAAGAAGCCCGGCAGGTCGAGCACGGCATCGGAGAGCCGGCCGATCCAGGTCGGGTTGGTTTCCGAGGCGGCGCGGCGGTAGGCGTACCAGACTGCCGCACCGAGGCGATAGCCGTTCGTCCGGTCGGCAAGATCGTTCTTCGTCGCGTCGAGCAGCCCCTTGGCGGCGATCATGCCGGCGAGTGCGCGTGCCGTGTAGGCGCCGCGGCTGAAGCCGGTGATGAAGATACGGTCGCCGGCTGCGTAGTTGCGCGAGATGAAGGTGTAGCCGCGCACGATGCGTGCGATCAGCCCCTCGCCCAGCCCGCCGCCGAGCAGCTGGACCAGAGGGTTGCTGGAATCCCCGACGCCGTGCAGGTATTTGCTCCATTGCAGCACCGTGCTGTTCGGGGCGGTCAGCACGCGTTCCTGTTCCTTGGCCAGCATGATCGTGCCGGGCAGATCGGTGCCGGCGAGATCGAGGAACAGCTTGAACACATTGGTCGGCGGATCGGTGACGTTGTCGGTATCCGGCTCCCCCGGACCGTTCCACGTGCCGTCGGCGCAGAACACGATCACCTTGCCCATGGCATTGCGGCTCCCTCTCACATACGCATGATCGTTGCCTGATCGACTTGTCGACACTAGCAAGGCTCGTTGCGATTGGCTATGAATGTGATCGGTAATTTTCCGAAATGGCCGGCGCGCCGTGCCGGCCCGGCGGACACGAAAGGCGGATGCGATGGCCTATGCGGTTGCGGACCTGCTGAAGATGTCGCCGGGCGATCTGGATGCGCTGTTCACCGGCGGCGCCCCCGGACCGATCCCGGACGGGCAGAGCGACGGCACCGCGATCATCGCGCCCGGCACCGTGTACAGCACGGAGATCGCAACGCTGGTCAATTACTTCGCCTGGCAGGGCAAGGTGTTCGATGCCAAGGCGGGCTATCTGCGCAACCGCATCGGCCCGACCGGCTTCAACGCGATCATCGCCAAGGTCTACCAGGGCGATAGCTGGCTGGATGGCAAGCCCTGCGTCGTGCTGGACTATTCCGAGACATCCTTCGTCGCGCACTGGATCCGCGACGAGATCAGGCTGATCCAGCCCGGTTTGTATCTCGGCGTGGTCTATTGGGACAAAGCCAGGCTGATCCATTTCGCCCTGCAATTCTGACCGGGCGCGGCCGGGCGCAGGCGTGACCCCGCAGGACAGCTTCACCATCGCCGCACACGTCCGGCACGGGCAGGTGGCGGCGCTGCGCGACCTGCTGGGCACCATGAATACACAGCCGGGCACCGCCGATCCGGACAACGCGCTGGTTCCGTTCGGCCGTTTCGCGCAGCTGCATTTCGCGCGGTTCGTGGTGCTGGACGATCGCTGCCTCGGCGATCTTGCGGCGCTATGGCACCAGCTTTCCCGATGCGCCGGTCTGGCTGGTGTTGCTGGGCGATTGCGACGGCCGTGCGGCGGATGCGATCGGCGCGCTGGCGCGCGATGCCGCACCGGGCTTGCGCCGCATCTTCGCCCATTGCAGCGACTTCGATGCTGCGGCCGACCTGGTGGCGCTGGATGCAGGCGCACGCAATCCCGGCCGCCGTCGCCTATGTGAACTGGGTCGGCCGCACGGTGCGGCGAGATCCGCAGGAAGCGGCGCTGCACGCCGCGCTGCAGGCCGCCGCCGCCGAGGAGAGTGCCGACAGCGCCGCGGCCTTGCGCAGCCGGCTGATCGCCCGTATCGGCCGCGACGGTCCATCGCTGACCCCGATCCCGCCTACTCCGCCGGTGTGGCTGGTGCTGCACGTCGCTGTACCTGGTCGTTGCCGCGCTGGTGCTGATCGCGTTCCTGCTGATCGCGATCCTGGGCGCGGTGCCGTTCCTGCTGTATCTGCGCCACCGGGAGACGGTCGATCCGCCGATCGCGCCGCGCCCGGATCCGGCGCATGTCGCGCACGCTGGCGGTGCGGGAGGATCACTCATCAGCAACCAGTTCAGCGCCTTCGGCAGCGTCAAACCCGGGCGCTTCCGGCTGTGGACGCTGATCTTCCTGCTGTGGGTGGTGAACCTGTCCACCCGCTTCGTCTATGTGCGCGGGCTGCTGGCGCGCGTCGGCACCATCCATTTCGCGCGCTGGGTGTTCATGGACGACCGCCGCCGTCTGCTGTTCGCCAGCAACTACGACGGCAGCCTGGACAGTTACATGGACGACTTCATCAACAAGGTCGCCTTCGGCCTGAACCTGGTTTTCAGCAACGGCATCGGCTATCCGCGCACGCGCTTCCTGGTGCTGGACGGCGCATCCGACGAGCAGGCGTTCAAGAACTACATCCGCCGCCACCAGTTGCCGACCGAGGTCTGGTACAAGGCCTATCCCGACCTGTCGGCGGCCGACCTGGCGCGCAACCGGCGCATCCGCGAAGGCTTCGAGCGGCGGACGATGACCGAGACCGAGGCGCGGGCATGGCTGGCGCTGATATAGCCGCCGCCCCGCGCGCACCGCACGACCTGGACGATATCCAGGCGCTGCTGCGCGCCGGCTTCGCCGACCTGACCGAGGCGTGCTTCCTGCTGCTGCGCGTGACCGATGCCGCCGCCGCGCGCGGCTGGCTGGCGCAGGTGGCGGTGACGAGCATCGGTGATCTGTCCGAGCGACGGCAGACGGCGATCCAGGTGGCGCTGACCGCGGCCGGGACTGCGCGCCCTGGAAATCTCCGACGCCGTGGTCGCCGGGTTCTCCGCCGAGTTCGTCGCCGGCCTGGGTGCGGACCCGGCGCGCAGCCGGCGGCTGGGCGATGTCGGCCCCGATGCACCCGAGCGGTGGGACTGGGGCTGGCACGAGGCGGAGCCGCATGTGCTGGTGATGCTGTACGCGCTGCCCGGGCAGACTCGCGGACCTGCGCGACGGGCTCGGCCTGGCGGGGTTTACGCTGCTGCGCACGCTGAACACCGCCGACATGAAGGGCCACGAGCCGTTCGGCTTCCTGGACGGCGTCAGCCAGCCGGCGATCGACTGGGCGGGCGCGCGCACGCCGGACACGGATGCCGACCTCGATTACGGCAATCTGCTGACGCCGGGCGAGTTCGTGCTGGGCTACCGCAACGAATACGGACTGCTGACCGAGCGCCCGCTGGTGGAGGGGGATGCGCGCGCGGCGGCCCTGCTGCCGCCGGCGGCGGACGCGCCTGGGAAGCGCGACCTGGGACGCAACGGCTGCTATCTGGTGCTCCGCCAGCTTGAGCAGGACGTGCGCGGCTTCTGGCGCTTCATGGCGGCGCAACAGTCGGGCGACCCGCAGGCGATGGCCGAGCGCGTGGTGGGCCGGCGGATGGACGGCGCGCCGCTGGTCGGGGTGCAGGCCGCACCGATCCGGGGCGTCGGCCCGGATGCCGAGGACCGCGCGCAGAACCAGTTCACCTTCCGCGCCGATCCGAATGGGCTCGTCTGCCCGATCGGCGCGCATGTCCGTCGCGCCAATCCGCGCACCGGCGACATGCCGGGCGGCCGGATGGGCAAGCTCGGGCAACTGCTGTGCCTGACCGGCTTCGGCGGCCATGAACAGGCCGACCGCGTCGCGGCGAGCCGGTTCCACCGCATCCTCCGGCGCGGGCGCGAATACGGCGCGACCCTGTCGGCCGCGCAGGCGCTGGCGGAGGACGCGCCGGCCCCACGGGCGGGGCTGCACTTCATCTGCCTCGCCGCCAATATCAGCCGGCAGTTCGAGTTCATCCAGAACGCCTGGCTGCAAAGCAGCAAATTCGGCGGGCTGTCGGGCGAGGCCGACCCGCTGACCGGCAATCGCGCGACGCTGGTCGATGGCGCGCCGACCGACGCGTTCGGCCTGCCGCGCGCGGGTCTGCCGGAGGGGCGCATCGAGGCGCTGCCGCGCTTCGTCGGCGTGCGCGGCGGGGCGTATTTCTTCCTGCCAGGCATCCGTGCGCTGCGCTACCTCGCCGGATCGCCGGCGAGCGCAGCCGGGGCGCAGAGCCCGCCGGCCAGCACGCTGTGGCAGGAGATCGTGCCGCCGACCGAGGCGGCGCAGATCGCAACGATGTGCGCCACGATCAATCGCCACCAGCAAGATTTCGCCCGCCGCGGCAACGGGCGGCCACATCGCGGTTTTCATGTGAAATCACATATCGGCCTGCCCGCCACCTTCACGGTGCTGGAGGATATTCCGGACGATGCCAGGCACGGCGTATTCAGCGTCGCGCGAACGTTCGAAGCGCGGGCGCGGCTGTCGAACGGCTACAGCGATGCGCGGCCCGACTGGTTCCCCGACCTTGTAGGCTTTTCGGTCAAGCTGCTGGGGGTTCCGGGCACCAAGCTGCTCGAAGATGAGGCGGCCGCCGGCACGCAGGATTTCCTCGCCCTCAACCAGCCCTATTTGCCGGCCGACAATCCCGCGCAGCTGGTGGTGATATCGACAGCGCCGGCGCATGTGCCGAGCGCGCCGATGAGGATCGTGCGGGGCCTGGGGCTGGCGCACGCATCGCAGGTGGTGCTGTGGGCGCTGCGCTGGTCGCTGCGGCGGATCCCGCTGCGCAGCGTCACGACCGAGGATTTCTACAGCGCGGTGCCGATCACCATCGGGCCGCACGCCGTGAAGTTCAAATGGCAGTCCCGCCAGCAGCCCGCGCCACGCCCCGCCGGCGCCACCTGGCGCAACTACCTGCGCGATGATCTGCGCGCGCGGCTCGCGGCGGATGATCTGCATTTCGATTTCCTGGTGCAGTTCTATGTCGATCCGGTACGCACGCCGATCGATGGCGGCTACGAATGGAAAACCACGGACGCACCCTTCGTGAAGCTGGCGGAACTGACCATCCCGCGCTGCGACATCGACAGCGTCGCCGCCAGGCAGACGGAGCGCCATCTGGCCGGCATGGCGTTCAATCCCTGGCACGCCATCGCCGAGCATCGGCCGATCGGCAACATCCAGCGCGCGCGGCGGATGATCTACCAGGCGAGTGCCGGATACCGCACGCACGATCCGGACCCGCTGGCGTAATGCCGGCGCGGCGCGGTCAGCCGGCCTGGTCGAACACCTCGTCGCCCGTCGGCTCGACATGCGGCGTTGCGTTCATCGTCTGCCGGAGCCGCGACAGTTCCTCGTAGATGCGCTTGCGTGCCCGGTTCTGGCTGCCCAGGGGGCGATGCGCCGGCAGCGCGTGCCAAGGATTGATCGCGAGTGCGCTGGCAAACGCCATCTGCGCCGGGCTGTCGAACACCTGGCGCGGCAGCATCAGGCGCGCGGCCGTCATCGGCGGCGACAGGCGCTCGGGCCAGATGACGGAGGCGTTCTCGATCGGCATGCGGCGCGGCACGGTCTGCGTCTGGATGCGGAAATCGAAGATCGCATCGCGCTCGGCCAATGCCGCTGCCATCGCCGCGCGCAGATAATCGTCGGGCGGCCGGAACGGCAGGCGCGGCACCCGGCTGCGCGGCGGAGAGACGGGTTGCAGCATATAACGCATGGCCTGGCCCTCGCCGAGCAGGTATGGCACGCAGCTCCAATACGATGTCTCCAGCGGGCTGGTCTGTGTGCGCGCCCATAGCCCCTGCATGATGCCGTCGAGCAGATGCGGATCATGCAGGTTGACGAAGTAGAACAGCGGCAGCCCGTGGCCGATGGCGCGTTGCAGCTTGACGTTCTCCTGCACCGTGGGCGTGGTGAAGGTGGGCGCGCTGATGCCCATGAAGTCCTGAGTGAAGCGTTCGTCGTCGAGCAGCTTCTCACCCGGCACGCCCATCACCTTGATGCCGATGCTGAGTACGCCGACATCGTCGATATCCGGCGGGCTGTCCGGTCCCGGCCCGGCGAAGCGCACCCAGGCCTTGTATTCGCCCGGCTGCGCGAACAGCCCGTGGCGCAGCGCGGGCGGCAGACCAGGCGGCACGATGAAGCGGCCGCGCACGATCCCGTGCGTCTTGGTGTTCCCGGCGCGCTGATAGGTGCCGGGGCGGTAATGCGCGCGCATATAGGCGCCCATCGCGGCGATGATCGCATCGGTCATCGCGGGCTCGTCGGGCGCGATGGTTTCCCGCGCGGGCGCGTCCGGCTCGGCTTGGCGCATCGCGTTGATCAGCGCCTGTGTCGCGGCCGCCAGCGGCGCTCGGAACGCCATGTCCAGGGCGGGCCGGAAGAACGGGTCGAACCGCCGCTCGACGTGCAGCAGCCGCACCAGCGCGGCGTGGATCAGCTGCGCGATCATGCACCGCGATCCTGCGAGCGGATCACCTCGGCGGCCTTCTCGGCGGCCATGTAGATCGCGCTGGCGATGAAGAAGCCGGGGATGCGCGGAAACACCGAGGCATCGACGACGCGCAGGTTGCGCGCGCCCTGCACCGCGAAGTCCGAGCCCAGCACGCTGCCGATGGCGCATGAGCAGGAGGCGTGATGGCCCCAGGCGGTGTCGCGCACGTACTGCGCCAGCTCCTCGTCCGTTTGCACATGTGCGCCAGGCAACTGTTCCTCGGCGATCAGCCCCGCTTCGCGCATCGGCGCCGTCGCCTGCCGGGCGAAGCGGATACCATCGATCACCGCACGCACGTCCTCGCCCGCCGGATCGTCGCGCCGGTCGAAGGAATGGAAGTCGATCAGCGGCGTGTCGCGCGGATCGGGCGAGCGCAGCCGCACCTGTCCGGCGCGGTTCGCGGTGTGCGCCTTCAGCACCACCCAGCTGAGGCTGTCGCGATGCTCGGCGATCGCACGCGAATAGCCGGGGTAGTAGCCGGCGAAATGCGCGACCAGCGCCATGCAGAACAGGTCGGGCAGAATCCGGTGCGGCCCCGAGCGGCGCGACACGGCGACGGCGGCGCCGTTGGTGCCGTACATGCCGCCGCCGCCCCGCGTCCATTCGCGATACAGCGGATCGTCGTCGGTGAAGCGCGCGTCGCGCAGCACGCGCCAGGGCTGCGCCATGCGGCTGACCACCGCGACCTCGTAACGGTCCTGGAGGTTGCATCCGACGGCATCGTTGGCGATGCGAACCCCGATGCCGTGGCGGCGCAGCTCGGCCGCCGGCCCGATACCCGACAGCATGAGCAGCTGCGGCGTGTTGAACGCGCCGCCGCACAGGATCACGCCGTGGCGCGCGCGGATCGTGTGCGGCGCGCCGGGGTCGTCGGACGGCGAGGGGTGGGCGCGATAGAGGCGGGCACCCTGCAGGTAGGCGACGCCGCTGGCGCGGTCGCCGTCGAACAGCACCTCGGTCGCCAGCGCGTGCAGCACGATGGTCAGCCGGTCCGGGTGGCGCTGCTGCACGTCCAGCAGCCGCTCGCGCGTGCCGGTGCGGCGATGCGCGTCGGTGTTGAGCGGCGTGTAGCACAGACCGTCATGCGCGGTGCGCAACGTGCGGCGGTCGTTCGGATCGGCCTGGGTCCCGAACAGCCGCCACAGCCGGTCGAGCAGCCGCCGCCCGTGCAGCGCCGCCGCCGCACCGTCGGCGACGGCATCGACCAGGGCCGCGTCGCCGAACGCCTGGCGCGGCATCGCCTTCTCGGTGCGTAGCCAGCCGGTCCAGCCATGGCCCGTGGGATCGAGGCCGAGGAAGCGCAGCGCGCGCCAGAGCGGGCGGTGGCGGCAATCCTCCAGCCGGCGCCGGTAGCGTTGCATGTTGCGGGCGCGCCAGGATGCGTCGCCGGTCAGCTCGGCGATGGCGTCCCAGTCGGCATCGTCGGGCAGCATGAAGATGCCGGCATTGTGCGCGGTGCAGCCGCCCAGCGTTCCGGCGCGCGGGTAGTAGATGCCGCGCTCGGTCGCTTTCCAGTCGAGGCACTGCTGTGCGTCCTCGGTGAAGTGGCGCACGAAGAAGTCCCAGGCAATGGCAGCGTTTTCAGAGGCGAAGGGATGGAAGGCCGGCACGTCGTAGTCGGCCGGCATGCGCGGCGCGGCATCGCGCGGATCGCCGCCCGCCTCCAGCACCACGACATGGGCGCCCATCTCGGCGAGCCGCGACGCCACGGTGCCCCCGCCGGCACCCGAGCCCACCACGACGTAGTCGCAGGCATCCTCGTCCCGCGGCATGGCGTGGTCAGAACGTCTTTATGAACGCGATCAGTGCCTGCTTGTCGCTGTCGGACAGCGCCGGTTCCTCGGGGAACATCGCCGTGCCGAAGTAATGGCCGCGGTTGACGATGAAGTCGGGACACTTGCTGAGCGCCATCATCGGGTCGGCGAGGTTGGCGAATTTCGCGCGCAACTGCTCATCGGTGGCATCCTTCGGCAGCGTCGCCAGGTCGCGCTGCAGGTCGAACAGCAGCTTGGCGAGCTTCGCCCCTTGGGCGGCGATCGCCACCGGGCTGTTGCTTTCCGGCAGCGGGCGCAGATTGGCCAGCAGATCGACCGGGATGCCGGCGGGGATCGGGCCGATGGTGATGTCGCCTGCGGCGTTCACGAGGCTGGGCGAGAGGTGGTGCAGCGCGGCGCGCAGCGGTGCCAGGATGCCGGGCTGGAAGCCGGCGGGGATCGTTATCCAGCTGCGTGCGGTGGTGCGGTCGATCACGCCCGGGATCTTGTCGCCCAGCACGGCGTCCTTGTCGCGCTTCTCGGGCCACAGCATCTGCTCGATCGAGGCCTGGAAGCTTTTCATCCTTCCATCGACGGAGGGATCGCCGTTGAACGGGCCGACGCTGTTGTTCAGCAGATAGGGTGCGGTGGACCACACGCTGACCAGCGATGGCGGCCGGGTGTAGCCGCGCCCGCCGCCGGGCATGGTGTAAGCCTTGGGCGCGCCGGTGAACGGATCGTAGTACGTGATCTGACCGACCGAGGGCAGCGACTTGTAGCTCTGGGACGAGAAGTTGTCCCAGATGTTGCCGGCGATGGCGTTCGTCGCGAGCGGGCTGCAGGCATTGGTCTGCAGCAGCGTCACCGGCACGCGCACCTCGGTGGACAGGAAGTTGCCGTCGAGGAAATCCGTAGCGTGCACGATGGCCCGCATCTGCGCCTTGTAGTCGTCGGTCTTGGTCCAGGCCCAGAACGTTTTCCAGCAGGTCATGTAGTTCGACCCGGCGCAGCCGTCGGGATCGAGCCCGACGACCTTTGCCGGCTGCTTGCTGGAGTGGCAGCGCGCGCAGGTTTCCGCGAACACGGTCTTGCCGCGATCCACCGTAGCGGGATCGTCGGTGAGGTATTTGGCGCCGCCCGGCGCGTCCTTGAGGTAGTCGGGTCGCCCCGCCTTGAGGAAGAACTGCGCCATGTCGGGCGTGCCTGCCTCGGTCGCCTGCCAGTAGCTGGAGTTGCGCTCGGCCACGGCGATCTGGATCGGCGTGATCGGCTTGCCGCCGACAACGGGATTGAAGTGCAGCAGCCATTCCTCGCTGAACAGGCCGATGTTCAGATAGACTCGGTTGAGCGCGCCCAGCACGCCCACCGAATCGGACCCGTCCTTCAGCACGTGCGGCGTGAACACGGTCTTGGGTGGCTGGAAGAAGGCGGTCAGGCTGCCGGTCTTGACGTAGTCGTTCAGCTGCTTGTTGTTGCGCTGTCCGTCGGCCAGCGTTTCCTTGCCCCAGCGCAGCGCGAGGCCGAGCCGCGCGTCGAGATTGTAGATCGCATTCATCGTGCGCGGATTGTTGATGTTGTCGGTCGAGACCAGCGAGGTGTCCATGCTGCCGGGCCGGTAGGTGTGCACCAGCTGGTACATGAAGTTGTCCTGGCTGGCCGAGTAGATGAACACGCGGTCCACCCACATGTACTGTGCGCCGACGGTGGAGCTGAGGTTCTTCCACTCGGGATGCGCGGGGTCGGCCGGGGGATTGGTCGGGCTCGGGCCGATATGGCAGAAGCCGCAGGACATGCCGACGCGATACGGCCGCACCAGGTCCTTGCGGTTATAGTAGGTGGGATCGGTGTAGTAGCGTTCCGGGTCCCACGCCTTCTGCGCCGCCGCATCGAAAGCGGGGTTGGGGAACAGCCGCAGCCCGACGATGCCCGAGGCATAGCCGTAGAAGGAACCGACCGGGACGGTCTTGCCGCGGGCGCCGATGGCGACGCCGGGATACTTCTTCTCGTTCTCGAACGGATCGGGCGCGCAGGCCGGATCGCGCTTGTCGAGCCACAGGCCGAAGCGGTCGGGGTCGGGGCCGGTCGGCTTGGTGAAGCAGGGCTCGTTCACCACGCCGAGGTAGTCCCAGCGTGAATCGCGGTCGGCCTTCTGGCCGGGATGGGAGGTGACGATCTTCAGCAGGTCGAAGGCGCCGAACGTGTAGTTGGTCATGCCGTCCCAGAAACGGTCGTCGCCGCCGGTCCAGACGTTCCACATGTTCCGACCGGTGATCTCGGCCGGGGTCAGCGGCAGGCCGCCATCCATGTCGTGGAAGTAGTCCTCGTCGGCATGGGGGAAGGATGCGGCGGTGCGGCCCGCGGCCTTCGCCTCGTCCAACACGGTGCCGGTGCGTTGCGCCGCGGCAGGACCGCAAGCGGCCGACAGCATCACGGCACCGGCAAGGGCCAGTCCGGCGAGCGCAAGCCGATGCAGCATCGTACCGTCTCCTCCTCGCGCGCCGGCAGCGGGCGCCGGCGCGTGGCTTCGATCGGTATGTTACGCACAGGCAGCAAGTCTTTGAAAGCAACAAACCCGGCAGTCGTTACGCCCTGCGCCGGCGCAGCCGCACCACCCCCATCACCATGCCGATCGAGGCGAGGACGACGCCCGCCAGGCCGACGGCGTCGAGCCGCTCGCCCAGCAGCAGCCAGGCGCCGATCGAGGCGAGGCCGGGCACCAGGGCGGCGACCAGTGTCGGCGGGCCAGCACCCAGCGCGTTCACCGCGCGCGAATAGAGGAACATCGCCAGCACCGCGGTGACGACGCCCTGCACGACGAGTTGCGCGATCATCGCCTGCGGCGGCGCCGCCGTGATGGTCGAGGGCAGGAACAGCCACCACACCGGCAGGTAGATCGGCGCGCCGAACAGCGACAGCGTGAGCATCGCGTCGAGCGCGCCGATGCGCCAGCGCCGCAGCAGCAGCGTGAACAGGCCGAGGCAGAAGGTGGCGACGAAGAAGCTGGCACCGCCAAGTGCCACCGGATGCACGCCGTCCACGGTGTCCCAGCCGATCAGCGCGATGCCGGCGCCGATGACCGGCAGCGAGAACAGGCGCGCGCGCGACGGACGCTCGTGGAACAGCAGCCAGCCGGTGAGGGCGGTGACGATGGGCAGCGCGCCGAACAGGATGACGGCGCCGAGTTCCACCGGTGCGAGGCTGAAGCCGAGATAGGCGCCGATGGGAAAGCCGAAGGCCGAGGTTGCGACGATGGCGGCGGCCTGCCAGGGCGGCAGGCGCGGGATGCCGCGGCGCAGCGCGATGGGCAGCACCGCGAGGAAGGCGCCGACATGGCGCAGCGCCGTGACGTCCCACGGCGTCAGCGTCTGCCGCGTCGCCAGCCGGCCGACCAGCTGGAAGGTGACCCAGATCAGCAGCACCGACAGCGCGCACAGCCAGCCCAGCCGCCGCTCGCGCGTCGCGAGCGCCGCCGCCGATCCGCCGCCCAGGCGCCCGGCGTGGCCGAGATCCGTTCCATATGCCACGCTGTGAAGGCCCTTCGTGCCGGCGACCCGATGCGGGAGCTTGCCAGTTGCGGCCCGGGCTTCCCAGTCCCGGCGGATCATCCCGGAGGATCACCCGATGCAAAAGCCGCTCGCAGGCAAGGTCGCCCTGGTCACCGGTGCCGGCCGCAACATCGGTCGCGCCATCGCGCAGGGCCTGGCCGAGGACGGGGCCGCCGTCATCGTCAATGGCCGCGCCGACACCGCGGCACTCGACGCGGTGGTGGCCGAGATCGCGGCGAGCGGCGGCCGGGCCGTCGCCATCCGCGCCGACGTGTCCAAACCCGAGGAGGTGGCGCGCATGATCGCGGATGGCGTGGCGCGGCTGGGCGGCCTCGACATCGTCGTCAGCAATGCCGGCCTGCGGCGGCAGACCGCGTTCCTGGACATCAGCCTGGCGGAGTGGCGGGAGATCCTGTCGGTGGCGCTGGACGGGGCGTTCATCCTGACGCAGGCGGCGGTGCCGCATCTGATCGCGCGCGGCGGCGGCAGCATCGTGGGCCTGTCTGGCATCTCCACCCATGTCGGCGTGCCGAACCGCTGCCATGTCTCGGCCAGCAAGGCGGGGCTGGAGGGGCTGATGCGGGCGCTGGCGGTCGAGCTGGCGCCGCACCGCATCACCTGCAACAGCGTCAGCCCGGGTGCGGTGGATACGGCGCGCGGCGCGGCGGCCGGGGCGCTGCCGGGCACGCTGACCGACCGCACCATTCCGGCCGGGCGCAAGGCCACCGTGGAGGAGATCGCCGGGCTGGTCCGCCATCTGGTCGGGCCGCTGGGCGCCTACATCACCGGCCAGACGCTGCACGTGAACGGCGGCGCGTTCCTGACCTGACAGCCCAAATCGGCCGCTCCCCAAGCGGGCGAGCGTGGGTGGGTTCGGCTGCAGCCGGTCGCGGCCCGCGTCATGCGTGGAAATACGTAGAGCTCAATTAACGGTTGAATTCGTGGTCTGTGTTCTCTATTCGTTCAGGCGTGAGCCAAGCCCAAACCCAGCTATCCCCGAGCGATCTTCCGCCGAGTCCCGTCCCCCCGGGCCCTGTCCACTCGGGCCCGCGGCCCGGCGCCAGAGCCGCCAGTGCTGCGCCGTTGTCGCCGTACCTTGTCGCTGCTCGGGCCGTGATGGACTCCACCGCCGTCCGCTGGCGGGTGATGGGGTGGCTGGAGCGGCTGGCCGGGGTCGGCACCGCCCTGTTGGGGATGGCGAATGCCGGGGCGGGCGCCGCGACGGAGGCGCCAGGCTCCGCGACCGCGACGCCGGGCAGCGCGACCACGGCGCCGGGCGCGGCCGAGCGCAATCTGGCCCGGGCGCTGGTGGCGCGGGCGATGCGCTGGACCTACGCGCTGAACGACCGGCTGGTGCTCGAGGGCTTTGCGGCGGTGGCCGCGCTGAGGACCAATCTGCGCGCCTTCGTCTCCGGCCGGCGCGAGCGGCCGGCGGGGCCGCGGTCGCGCCGCAGCCCGCGGCCCCGGCCCACGCCGGTGTTCCACCGCTACGACTGGGTGGACGGCGTGCTCTGGGTGGACGGCGTGCCGTTGCCCAGCAGGGAGGAGCGCCGCCGGCCGGCGCGGCGGCGTCCCCACCGGTGCATCAAGGGCCGGTCGGTGATCGAGATCGTCGCACTGATCTGTCGCGACCTGGATGGCGCGGCGCGGCTGCTGGAGAGTGCCGCGGCGGGGCGCTGCATCGGCGAGATCGCCGAGGCGGCGCGTGCCCTGTTGGGCGATCCGGCGGAGGGCTGGCAGCCCGAGCAACTGCCCAAGCCGTTGCCCGAGCCGGCGGCAAAACCGCCGGCCACGTCCGCGGCCGGGTCGGTCGCCCAGGTGGGAGCCGCCGGCTACGGCCGTCCGGCCGTTGTTCCCTCACCGCGGCCACCCGACAGCGGGTGACGGGCCGGCGGTCCGGTGCCTGCATCACCCTCTGCCGCCTGCGGCAGGGGGCGTCGCCGCGTGGGCGATGGCGGGCGGTTGCCTTTCTCAACGGGCGGCCCTGAGGGCGGCATGGGTTGAGCAAACCGCGCCCTGGCGATCAGACCGTGAACTGCTCGGCGATGATGCGTTCGGACAGGCCCTGGTCGGGGTCGAACAGCACGGTCGCATGGATGCTGCGATCCTCGCTGACCGCGACCGAGAGCACGTCGCGCACCTCGGTGAAGTCGGCGACCGCGGCGATGGGGCGCTTGTCGATCTCCAGCACCTCGAACAGCACGTCGGCGGTGCTGGGCAGCAGCGCGCCGCGCCAGCGCCGCGGGCGGAACGCGCTGATCGGCGTCAGCGGCAGCAGGTTGGCCGACAGCGGCACGATCGGGCCGTGTGCCGAGAGGTTGTAGGCGGTGGAGCCGGCCGGCGTGGACAACAGGACGCCGTCGCAGATCAGCTCCGGCAGCCGCACCCGGCCATCGACCGTGATGCGGATCTTCGCGGCCTGTCGGAGTTGCCGCAGCAGCGATACCTCGTTCACCGCCAGCGCCTCCTCCACCACGCCGGCGGCGGTGACGGCGTGCATCCGCAGCGGATGGAGCACCGCTTCCTGCGCCTGCGACAGGCGGTTGCGGCAGGTCGTCCTCGCTGAAGGTGTTCATCAGGAAGCCGACCGAGCCGCAGTTCATGCCGTACACCGGCGTGGCGCGGCCGAGCAGCGCGGTGCAGCGTTTCCAGCATGAAACCATCGCCGCCGAGGGCGACGACGACGGCGGCCTGCATCCATCGGGCAGTCGCCGTAGCGCGCGACCAGGCGAAGCCGGCTGTCCTGCGCGAGCGTGGTCGGCGCGGCGACGAAGCTGATCTGTCCCGCCGCGACCGCCCTGCAGCCGGGCGGCGGCTGGCACCGCCTCCGGCAGGATCTGGTTCAAGCCAGGATCCGGTGGTCCAGCACCGGCATGTCGCGCCGCACGCGGGCGGTGACCGCCTGGTCGATGCGCGCCGTCGCCCAGCCGATCCCGTCGGACACCTTCGCCACCACCTGGCCCCAGGGGTCGCACAGCAGCGAGTGGCCGTAGGTGATCCGCGCCTCGCCCCTGCCATCGAGGTGCTTGCCGTAGGTGGCGGGGGCGGCGAACCAGCACTGCGTCTCGATCGCGCGGGCGCGGATCAGCACCTCCCAGTGGTCCTTGCCGGTCTGCAGCGTGAAGGCGGAGGGCAGGAAGATCAGCTCGGCGCCGGCGCGACGCAGCCGCAGGAACAGTTCGGGGAAGCGCACGTCGTAGCAGATGGCGCAGCCGACCTTCACGCCCTCGTGCCTCGTAGGTCACGACCTCCTTGCCGGCGCCGTAGAGTGGCGCTTTCGCGATAGCCGGTGCCGTCGGGGGCGACGATGTCGAACAGGTGGATCTTGCGGTAGCGCGCGATCTCGGCGCCGTCGGGGTCGAACACCACGGTGGTGTTGAACAGCTTCTCGCGGCCGCGCCTCGCCGATCGAGCCGCCATGCACGTGGATGCGCTTGGCTGCGGGCGACGCCGCGCAGGAATTCATAGGCCGGGCCGCCGGGTTCGTTGGAGCCGTAGGCGCGGCAAGGTCTCGGCCTGTTCGTGCTTGATGGCGCGGTCGCCGCCGAGGCATGTCCAGACCTCGGGCAGGCTGACGATGTCGGGCCGGTCGGCGTCGATCGCCGCGGCGATCAGCCGGCTGGCCTGCGCGATGTTGGCGGCCTTGTCGGCGCCGGGGTTCATCTGCACCACGCTGACGCGCATCGTCGGGTCCTTCTTGTCGTGCCGCCCGCGGCCTAGCGCCGGGGCCAGTCGAGTCGCGGCTCGGCGCGGGATGGCGCGCGCGGGTCGGCCCGGTTGTCGGGGCGGGGGCTGCTGGCGCGGCCGAACCCCTGCCGGGCCGGCGGCGCGGAGGGCGGGTCGTAGTCGTCCAGTTCGTGCGAGGCGGGCGGGATCGGCGGCCGCGCCGGCACCATGGGCACGTCCCGCGGCGGCGGGTCGTGGCTGTATACCTCGTCGAAGTCGATGGTGCGGGACGGTTCGGGCATTCGCAGCGCCAGACTGCGGATTTCGCCCTGGATCTCGTCGAGCCGCGCCTCGATCGTGTCCAGCCGGCCCTTCACGCCGATCACGCTGAACGGCATGAACAGGAAGGCCAGCGCATAGAGCACGGCCGGCACGAGCAGGACGATGGGCACCCACCAGGGCAGCCAGTCGGGCAGGGTGAATGGCAGGCTCATGCAGGCAGCCTAGAACATTTTCGGCAAACCGGGTATCGCCACCAGACGTCCCCGGGGCGTCGCCCCCTCACGCCATTCGTCACGCCATCTGGCACGCCGTCCCATCCCACGCCCCGCCCGTCATCAGGTATCGCCATGCTGCTGCTGATCCCCGGTCCCGTCGCAACCGCGCCCGAAGTGAAGGCGGCGCTGGCGCATGACTTCGCGCCCTGGGACCATGATTTCCGCGACGTGCTGGCCCGGCTGCGCGCCCGGGTGCTGGCGATCGCCGGCGGCGTCGAGGGCGAGCACATCGCGCTGACGCTGCAGGGCTGCGGGCATTTCATCACCGAGGCGGCGGTGCGCAGCTTCGTCCCGCCCGGCGGCAAGCTGCTGATGCCGATGACCGGCGCCTACGCGCAGCGCATGGAGCGGCTGGCGACCGCCGCCGGTCGTCTGGTGGTGACGCTGCCGGTGGCGCGCGGCACCCGTGCCGACCCGGCCGCCATCGCCGCCGCCCTGGCCGCCGATCCGTCGATCCGCAGCCTGGGAATCGTCTACAGCGAGACCGGCAGCGGCGTGATCCACGATGTTCCCGCGATCGGCCGTGCGGCGCGGCAGGCGGGCGTGCGGGTGATCGTCGATGCCGTCTCGGCGTTCGGCGCGCTGCCCTTCGCCATCGCCGACCAGCCCGAGGTGGACGCCGTGGTGTTCACCTCCAACAAGTGCCTGGAGGGCGTGCCGGGTGCCGCCTTCGCGGTGGCGCGGGTGGACCGCCTGGCGGCGTGTGTCGGGCAGGCCGGAAGCTGGTCGCTCGATCTCGCGGACCTGTATGCGCACACGCTGCGCGCCGGGGCGGGCAGCAGCCGCTTCACCCCGGCGGCGCAGGTGCTGAACGCCCTGAACATCGCGATCGACCTGTTCGAGGCCGAGGGCGGGCAGAAGGCGCGGCTGGCGCGCTACCAGGCCAATGCGCGGGCGCTGTACGACGGGGTGCGGGCGCTGGGGCTGACGCCATGGCTGCCGGCCGAGATGCAGGGGCCGATCGTGACCAACGTGCACGCGCCGGACGATGCCGCCTGGGACCTGCAGGGCTTCGTCGATGCGCTGAAGCGGCGCGGCGTGCTGATCAGCAATTTCTACAACACCGAGACGCCGAGCTTCCGCGTCGGCACCATCGGCGCGATCACGCCGGCCGACATGGTGCGCGCCGTCGCGGCGATCGGCGAGGCGCTGGACGAACTCGGCATCCGGGCGCGGAAGGCCGCCTGACGATGCAGAGCGATCTGGAGATCGCGCGCGCGGCCGTGCTGCAGCCGATCGCGGCGATCGCCGCCCGGGCGGGCATCCCCGAGGCGGCACTGGAGCCCTATGGCCGGCACAAGGCCAAGATCGGCTTCGACTTCATCGCCGCGCAGGCCGGGCGGCCGGACGGCGCGCTGGTGCTGGTGACCGGCATCAGCCCGACCGCGGCGGGCGAGGGCAAGACGACCACCACGATCGGCCTGGGCGACGCGCTGAACGCCGCCGGCGCGCGCACCATGATCTGCCTGCGCGAGCCGAGCCTCGGCCCCAGCTTCGGCCAGAAGGGCGGCGCCACCGGCGGCGGCCATGCGCAGGTGGTGCCGATGGACCAGATCAACCTGCACTTCACCGGCGACTTCCACGCCATCACCGCGGCCAACAACCTGCTGGCCGCGATGCTCGACAACCACATCTACTGGGGCAACGCACTCGGCATCGACGCCAGGCGCGTGAGCTTCCGCCGCGCGCTGGACATGAACGACCGCGCGCTGCGCGGCATCGTGCAGGGCCTTGGCGGCATCGCCAACGGCGCCCCGCGCGAGGACGGGTTCGACATCACCGTGGCGTCCGAGGTGATGGCGGTGTTCTGCCTGGCGCGCGACCTGGCCGACCTGCAGGACCGGCTGGGGCGCATCGTGGTGGCCGAGCGGCGCGACGGCTCGGCGGTGACGGCGCGCGACCTGAAGGCGGACGGCGCGATGGCGGCGCTGCTGCGCGACGCCTTCATGCCCAACCTGGTGCAGACCATCGCGGGTTCGCCCGCGCTGGTGCATGGCGGCCCGTTCGCCAATATCGCGCATGGCTGCAACTCGGTGATGGCCACGCGGCTCGGGCTGAAGCTGGCCGATGTGGTGGTGACCGAGGCCGGGTTCGGCGCCGACCTGGGCGCCGAGAAGTTCCTCGACATCAAGTGTCGCGCGGCGGGCCTGGCACCGGCCTGCGCGGTGGTGGTGGCGACGGTGCGGGCGCTGAAGATGCATGGCGGCGTGGCGAAGGCCGCGCTGGGTCGGGAGGACACCGCGGCGGTGTCGGCCGGTGTGGCGAACCTGGCACGGCACGTGGAGAACCTGCGCGGCTTCGGCCTGCCGGTGGTGGTGGCGCTGAACCGCTTCGACAGCGACACGCCGGCCGAGTTCGCGGTGGTGCAGGCCGCGATGGCGGCGCAGGGGGTGGAGACGCTGCTTTGCACCCACTGGTCGGACGGCGCGGCGGGGGCGGCGGGCCTGGCCGCCGCCGTGCAGCGCATCATCGCGGCCGGACAGGCGCGGTATGCGCCGCTGTATCCCGACGCGATGCCGCTGGCCGAGAAGCTGCGCACCATCGCGCAGCGCATCTACCGGGCCGCCGACATCGCGATCGCACCGGCGGCGGCGCGGCGGCTGGAGGCGTTCGAGGCGCGCGGCTTCGGCCATCTGCCGGTCTGCATCGCCAAGACACAGTACAGCTTCACCGCCGACCCGGCCGTCCTGGGTGCGCCCGAGGGGCACGTGCTGCCGGTGCGCAGCGTGAGGCTGTCGGCCGGTGCCGGGTTCGTGGTGGCGATCTGCGGCGACATCATGACGATGCCCGGCCTGCCGCGCGTGCCCGCCGCCGAGGCGATCCGGCTGGATGCCGACGGCATGATCGAGGGGCTCTTTTGACGCGGTTTGCCTGACGTTCGCCGTTCGCAACTTGGGGCGGCGCCACATACGATCGTCTTTGCGCGTCTTTGCGGTGCCCGGTCTTGATTTGCTTGCCGTGTCGCTTGGTCACCGAAGTCGATTAACGGGTTTCAATTATTTTCCTCTCCGTGCAAATATTGGGAAATTATCATGGTTCGTGACTGACGTGGCGACCGAGCCCGGTCGATGAGGTTTGATGGCATGACCGTGCTTGGCAGCGACGCGCTATCCGCCCACGGCGCTGGCTCGGACGCGCTGCTTGGGCCGGCCGAGCGGCCGTCGGGTGGGCGAGCCGACGATACCGGCGTGCGTCAGGATTGGCCTGTCGCGCCCGCATTCCAGGTCTGGCTGATCGCGGTTCTGGCCGGCGCCGACATGGCAGCGATCCTGGCAGCCGCCGTCTTGACGATGCCGGTGGCCGACCGCCGTGCCTGGGTGGTCCTGGCGCTGGCTGTCGCCGGCACGGCGTGCCTGCAGGGCGCGGGCTGCATCCTGGGAATGTACGACGTGCGCTCCGCCGGCCGGGTGCGGCGCGGTGCGCGCGGGGTGCTTTGCCTGGGCGGTGCGGCCGCCGTGCTCGCTCTGCTGGGGGTTTTTGGATCCTCCAGCGCCGTCACGGTGGCGCTGGCGGCGATAGCCGCCGCCGTCCTGGCGACGGCGGCACTGCGCCTGGGCGTGGCCGCCTGGGTGGACGGGCATGCGGATGCCGTGCGCGAGCGCGTGCTGCTGATCGGCAGGACGGACGCCGTAGCGCGGCTGCTCGGGTCCTGCCGGGAGAGGCACGCCGCGCAGCCCCGGATTGCCGTGGTGCGGATTGCCGACCCTGAGACGGCGGCGACGGGCGGCGCCGGCGCGCCGGCGGGGATCAGCCCGCTGCGCGACGACGCGGCCGCCGCCATTGCGGATTTCTGGCTGATCGGCGATGCGCTGCGTGCCTGCGGTCGCGCCACCAGCCGGGTGGTGGTCGCCACCGGCGGCCTGGACGAGGCCCTGCTGGCCGCCACGGTGCGACGGCTGGATCATCTGCCGTTCGAGATCGCCCTGGCGCCTCCGGTCGTCTCGGCGCTCGGGGCGCGGGACCCGCTGGACCGAGACAGCTGCGTGGTGTTGCGCCGAGCCGCGATCACGCCGTGGGGCCAGCTCTGCAAGCGCGCGCTGGATCTCGCCGCGGCATCGGCCATGCTGGCGGTGCTGGCGCCGATGCTGCTGCTGGTCGCCGCGCTGATCCGGCTGGACAGCCCCGGTCCGGCGCTGTTCCGCCAGGCCCGCTGGGGCTGGAACAACGAGCCGTTCACCCTGCTGAAATTCCGCACCATGTGGGCCGGTGCGCCTGGTGCCGATGGCAGCGTGCAGGCGACGCGCGGCGACCTGCGGGTGACGCCGATCGGGCGCATCCTGCGCGCCACCAGCCTCGACGAATTGCCGCAGCTGCTGAACGTGCTGAACGGCACGATGTCGCTGGTCGGCCCGCGGCCGCATCCGGTCGAGCTCAATCTGCGGTGCCTCGGCGTGATCGACCGCTACGCGGCGCGCCACCGGGTGGTGCCCGGCATCACGGGGCTTGCGCAGATCAAGGGCCTGCGCGGCGAGACCCCGACCACGTCGCTGATGCAGCAGCGCGTCGATTACGATATCGAGTATATCCGCACGCGCTCGCTGGCCGCCGATGTTGCGATCCTGTTCAAGACGCCCGGCAGCGTGTTGCGCGGCGTGAACGCCTACTGACCGCCCGAGGCAGCGAAAAGGGACCAGTCCATGTCACTCACGCGCAAGCGCGTCCTGGTCACCGGCGGCGCCGGCTTCCTCGGCTCGCATCTGTGCGAGCGGCTGGTGCAGGACGGCGACGACGTGCTGTGCGTCGACAACTATTTCACCGGCCGCAAGGACAACATCGCCCACCTGCTCGACAACCCGCGCTTCGAGCTGATGCGCCACGACGTCACCTTCCCGCTCTACGTGGAGGTGGACGAGATCTACAACCTGGCCTGCCCCGCCTCGCCCATCCATTACCAGTTCGATCCGGTGCAGACGACCAAGACCAGCGTGATCGGCGCGATCAACATGCTGGGCCTCGCCAAGCGCACCAAGGCGAAGGTCCTGCAGGCGTCCACCAGCGAGGTCTATGGCGATCCGACCGTGCATCCGCAGACCGAGGATTACCGCGGCAACGTCAATCCGCTCGGGCCGCGCGCCTGCTACGACGAGGGCAAGCGCTGCGCCGAGACGCTGTTCTTCGACTACCACCGCCAGCACCGCACGCGGATCAAGGTCGCGCGCATCTTCAACACCTACGGCCCGCGCATGCACCCCAATGACGGGCGGGTGGTGTCCAACTTCATCGTCCAGGCGCTGCGCGGCGACGACATCACGCTGTACGGCGACGGCATGCAGACCCGCGCCTTCTGCTTCGTCGACGACCTGGTGGACGGGCTGATGCGCATGATGGCGACCGGCGACGACGTCACCGGGCCGATCAACCTCGGCAATCCGGACGAGATGCCGGTGCGCGATCTGGCCGAGACGGTGCTGGCGATGACCGGCTCGCGTTCCCGCCTGGTCTATCGCGACCTGCCGCAGGACGACCCGATGCAGCGTTGCCCCGATATCAGCAAGGCGCAGGCGGTGCTGGGCTGGTCGCCGAACGTGCAGCTGAAGGACGGCCTGAGCCGCACCATCGCCTATTTCGACCGGCTGCTGGCCGAACACGAGGGGCGGCCGCCGACCCATTCGGTGCCCACCCCGGTCGCCACCGCAGGGTAGCGCCCGAAGTCGGCGGCCGACGCGGGCCGCCGATCTGGGCGGCGGGGCGCTACGTGCGGCCGGCCATCGTCTCCGTCGTCATCGCGAGGGCGCGGTCCAGCACCTCGATCAGGGTGTCGCATTCGCTGCGGGTGATCACCAGCGGCGGCGACAGGACGATGGTGTTGGAGTGCCGTGCGCCGCCGCCCGAACGACCGACGATCACGCCGTTGGAGCGGCAGAACGTCACCACGCCCTGCACCAGCGCGCTGGGCAGCTGCGTCTTGCTGGCGCGGTCGGTAACCAGCTCGACCCCGATCAGCAGCCCCTTGCCGCGCACGTCGCCGCAGATGCCGTGCCGCATCAGCCGGTCCTTGAGGCCGGCCATCAGGTAGGCGCCCATCTCCGCCGCCCGCTCGGGCAGCTTCTCCTCCTGCATGATCTCGATGTTGCGCACCGCGACCGCCGCTGCGACCGGGTGGCCGCCATAGGTGTTGACCTGCATCACCTGGCGCTCGTCGGCGACCTCGCCCAGGAAGCTCTCGAACACGCTGTTCTTCACCACCGTGGCGGCGATCGGCAGGTAGGCGCTGACGATGCCCTTGGCGACCGCCATGATGTCAGGGCTGATGCCGTAGTGCTGATGGCCGAACATCTTGCCGGTGCGGCCGAAGCCGTTGATCACCTCATCGACATGCAGCAGCACGTCGTATTTGCGGCAGATCGCCTCGACCATCGGGTGGTACTCGTCGGGCGGCACGGCGACGCCGACGCCGCTCATCACCGGCTCGACGATCACCTCGGCCACGGTCTGCGGGCCTTCGCCCAGGATGGTGGTCTCGATCGCCTTGGCGCAGGCGACGCCGCAGGACGGGTATTCCAGGCCGAGCGGGCAGCGATAGCAGGTCGGTGCGGGGACGTGGACGAATTCCCCTGCATACGGCTCGAACTTCACCTTGCGGTCGCCCATCCCGCCGGCGGCGAGCGTGGCCAGCGTGGTGCCATGATAGGCGTAGTAGCGGGAGATCGTCTTGAAGCGGAATTGGCCGGGATATTCGTGCTTGGAATACTGCCGTGCGATCTTGAAGCCCGCCTCGTTCGCCTCCGACCCCGAGTTGACGAAGTAGGTGTGGTATCCGCCCCCCATCAGCCCGTTCAGCTTCTCCCCCAGCTCGGCGGCCGGCAGGTTCATCGCGGTATGCGGGTAGTAGGCCATCTGCTGCATCTGCTCGGCGGCGATCTGCCCGAGTTCGGTGCGGCCGTAGCCGATGTTGACGCACCACAGCCCGGCCATCGCGTCGAGGTAGGTCGTGCCGTCGGCGTCGACGATGGTGGAGCCCTGCGCGCCGGTGACGACCATCTGGCTGGTCTGCAGCGCGCGGTGCTGCACCAGCGGATGGAGCACGCTGTCCAGATCCTGCTTCACCACCCGGGCGCGGGCTTCGGGGTCGGGACTGTTGGTGAGGGACATGCGGCCTCGCGTGCTTGAGGGGGACTGTATGCAGAACTTTAGGAGCGTGCGGCGCCGCTTGTCACGCCGCGCCTGCCCGATTTCTGCGCCGGAGCGGAGGCGGGAGCGGGCTAAGCCACCGCGGCGCGGGCAACCGGTGCCATGACCGCCTGCCGCAGCGCCGCAGTGACGGTCTCGGCGCTGAAGTGCCGGCGGAGCAGCGCGAGGCCGGCATCGGCGGCCGCGGCGTTCGCGGCCCGATCGGCATGCAGGGTGCAGATCAGCGCGGCCAGTGCCGCCGCGTCGCGACCGACCAGGGCCTTGAGCGTGTCGCAGAGCGGCATGCCCTCGGCGGCGATCGGGGACATCACGCAGGGAACGCCGGCGGCGAGGCTGGCGAGCACCTTGCCGTTGATGCCCGCGCCGTAGCGCAGCGGCGCCACCGTCAGCCGCACCCGGTTGAGCGGATCGGCGCCGAGATCCTCGACCGCGCCCACCGCCACGACCCGGGCGTCCGCGCCGGCAAGCTGCTGCACCGAGCGCGGCATGTCGGTGCCGACGAGGCGGCATTCGATGGCGGGATCCACCTGCCAGACCAGCGGCATCACCGCCTCGACCAGCCAGTGGGCAGCATCGACGTTGGGGGCGTGCATGTAGGCGCCGATGAAGCCGACGCCGCGGCGCGCGGCGAAGCGCGCGGGTTTGCGCATGACCGGCACATCCCATGCGACGTGGTGCACCGCCGCCTGCGGCAGCAGCGTGCGCAGCAGCACGGCCTCGGCCCCCGAGTGGGTGATGACGGCGTCGGCCGACGCTGCGGCGATGCGCTCGGTCAGCTGCATCCGCCGGCTGGCCGCCAGCAGGTCGGGGCGGTCCTCGATCGCCGCCTGGCGCGCGAGGCGGACGTGGTGAAGGTCCGCCACGCTGTAAACGATGCGTGCGTGTGGGTTGTAGCGGTGCGCCAGCGGCAGGTAGCAGGCGGCGACCGGCGCGCGGTGCAGGTAGATCAGATCGAAGCAGCCGGCCTGGCGGCGCAGCACGTCCTCCACCGCCGTGTAGAACGGTGCCGCGCAGTAGGTGACGTCGGCTTCTTCAAGGTCGAACCCGGCGGCCTCGTCCGGCGCCATGTCGTCGGCCGCGGCGAGGCTGACCGCATAGCCCAGGCGTTGCAGCGCGCGGATATGCGACAGCACCGCCTGGGAGCCGGCGTCGCGGCCCTCGCGCGGTACGCGCTGGTCGATCACCAGGGCGCGCAGGCCGGGATCGGCCGGCGGCGACTCGCCGGGCGATCCGCCGTCGCGGAGGAACCGCTGATGCGCGCCTCGCGCGGTCCGCTGCGCCTCGGCGTCGGCGCGCCGGCGCAGCAGCCGGTCGGCCTGCGTCATCATGAAGGCCAGCAGCCGGGCCTGCTCGGGGCCGTGGCCGGCGGCGGCGACGGTCGCCTCGATCGCCTGCGCCACCGCCGGGGTGAAGCTGCGCGCGGCCTCGATGACGAAGGGCGGTCCCTCGAGCAGGCAGCCATCCGGCTCCCGCCGGAACTGGATGACGTGACGCAGCAGCGGCGAGAGCGGGGCCGCGAAGACGACCTCGAAGCCGTGCCGCCCGCTGCCCTGCTTGCTGCGCACAAGGTCGGGCCGGTAGTGGTTGGCGAGCACCCGCGCGATGGGCTGGCCGTTGTCGAGCACCTGCAGCACCACCGGCGTGTCCGGATCGCCGGCGCTGCGCACCCAGCCGCTGATGCGCTCACGCGTCAGCGCGTCGATGTAGCCGTCGAGCCCGGTGGCGGTTGCCGCGCGGGGCACCGGCGCCGCCTCCAGCACCCAGGGCGAGTTCGGGATGTCGGCGCCGTCGCCGGCGCGCTGCACGGCAATGACGTGGCGGTGCAGCGGCGAAAGCCCGTCGGGCGGGACGAAGCTGAAGCCGTGGCGCCCGTCGCCGACGCCGGAGGCATGCAGGTCGGCGCGGTGCTCGTCGGCCGTCACCGTGCCGAGCAGGATGCCGTCGTCGAGGATGCGCAGCAGTGCCGGCTGGCCCGGGCGCGGGCCGCGTGCCCAGCCGCTGATGCGCTCATGCGTCACGGAGTCGAGATGGCCGAGCGGGCGGCTGGCGCGCGGTGCCTGTTCGGGACGGGTGCGGGCGAGGATGCGCTGGAACACCGCCTCCACCGCGTCGCCGCCCTCGGCGCGGGGCGCGCAGTAGCGGGCGGGCGTGCGCTCGGCCTGCGGATAGAGCACGTGGTATTCGACGGCGTTGTGGAACATGCCGCGGTTGTCATCGTCGACGAAGGTTTCGGAGGCGGCGCCCTCGGCCAGGATGATGTCGTGCGTGTCCAGCTCGACATGGAAGTAGTCGACGCCGTCGAGCGCCTCCAGCTGTCGGATGGAGGTGCCGTTGACCAGCGCGGCGGCGGGAATGAGCATCCCGTCGAGGTACAGCGCGTGCAGCGGCGAGACCCAGAGGTCGCGCTTGGGCACGTCCCGGTCGAGCGCGCCGGCGGCGATGAGCACGGGCAGAACGGCCGGGTTGGCGGCGGCGAAGCGGCCGGCGTAGCTGCGCGTGCCGATCCAGCGGATCGGCCGTTCGGCGCCGCCATGGGTGACCAGGATGTCGCCGATGCGCAGGTCCTCGACCGCGACCTCTCCCGCCGGCGTCAGCAGCCTTGTGCCGCGGCAGTAGCAGGCGATCTCGGGTGTTGCGATGAAGCCGTCGCTGCCATAGGTGCCGACGATCTCGCCCAGATCGTTGATGCCGGTGAGGGCGGTCCCCCCGCCGCTGCCGGGGTAGTCGATCGTCTGATACTGGCCGTTCTCGTAGATGAAGCCATGCTCCGCCCCTTCCTCGGGTACGCCCGGGGTTCCGGCATTGTCGTAGTAATAGCCGACGATCTCGCCGCCATCGTTGATGCCGGTGACCTGGGTTGAATACGAACCAGGAACGTCGATGATGGTGGTCGTGCTGCCGGCAACCTCGAATGCGAAGTTGCTGTAATCCTGCGGGGGATTGGGTGGCACCGTTCCGTCGGTGGGATACGGCGTGAAGTTGCCCACATAGTCGCCGCTGTCGTTCAGCCCGGCAATCGATGAGACGAAGACACCGCCGATATTCTCGATGCCCGTGATCTGGCCACCGATATCGAGATAACCCGACGATCCGAAGCCCTGGCCGGCAGCGCCCGCCACGTCGCCCTGGAGGTTGATCGATAGCGGGACGGTGACCGCGTCGATGCTGATATCCGTGAACGTCGTGCCGCTCAGCTCGTACCCGCTGAGGGAAATCCGCTCCTGCCCCAGCGTGTAGGTGCCGACGATCGTTCCCAACGGACTGATGCCCGTTGCGGATGTGAAGATTGATCCGGGGTATGCGATCGTCGTGTAGCTGCCGATCGTCCCGTAGAACCCGGCTTCATCGCTTCTGTTCGGATCGACGGTTCCGACGATGACGCCCGCGTTGTCGATGCCCGTCGGCGCCGTGACATCGGCCCCGGTGACGTCGACAAGCTGAAAGGAATAGGTCGCGCCGGACACGGTATCGCTCCTCGCAGACTAGGCGAGCATGTTATCGCTGATCGCGGTGCCGTCCATAGCGCCTGAAACTGTGGGCAGTTGCGCGACCGTTCCGGGAAAGTGGCAGGCGGCGAACTGGCCGCCGCCATGGTCGGTCAGCGGCGGTTCCTGCGCCGCACAGACAGGTGCCGCGAGGGGGCAGCGCGTGCGGAATCGGCAACCGCTGGGCGGCGCGATCGGGCTGGCGGGCTCGCCGCGCAGCTGCACGTGGCGGCGGGTGCGCTCGATGCGCGGATCGGGCACCGGGGCGGCCGCCACCAGTGAGCGCGTGTAGGGATGCAGCGGGCGGGCGAACAGATCGGACGCGCGCGCGACCTCCATCACCTTGCCCAGATACAGCACCACGATGCGGTCGCAGACATGGCGCACCACCGCCAGGTCGTGCGCGATGAACAGGTAGGTCAGGCCGAGGCGCTCCTGCAGATCGACCATCAGGTTGATGATCTGTGCCTGGATGTTCACATCGAGCGCCGAGATCGGTTCGTCCGCAACGATCAGGTCGGGCCGCACCGACAGCGCCCGCGCGATCGAGATGCGCTGGCGCTGGCCGCCCGAGAACTCGTGCGGGAAGCGCGATGCCGATTGCGGCGGCAGGTTGACCAGGGCGAGCAGCTCGGCGACACGGGCGCGCGCGTCGCCCTGGGTCAGGCCGTGCAGCTTCAGTGGCCCGGTGAGGATCTCGTTCACCGACATACGCGGGTTGAGCGAGGCGTAGGGATCCTGGAAGATCATCTGCATGCGCCGCCGCAACGGCCGGATTTCGGCCTGCGTCGCGTGGGTGATGTCGATGCCGTCGAACACCACACGACCGTCGGTCGGTTCGTGCAGGCGCGTGACCAGGCGCGCCAGCGTCGATTTGCCGCAGCCGGACTCGCCGACCAGCCCTACCGTTTCGCCGCGCATCACGGTCAGATCGACGCCATCCACCGCACGCAGGATGCGCGGCCTGGCGAACAGCGCATCGCGCGGCAGCTCGAAATGCTTGGTCAGGGCCGTCACTTCCAGCAGCGGGCGCGGATCGATGGCGGTGGCGGCGGCCGGTTTCGCCTGCGGGCGCGGCGGGGTATGCAGCGCGCCGCCCTGCTGCGTCACCCAGCAGCGCGACAGGCGGCCCGGACCGACCGGCAGCAGCGAGGGATGCTCGGCGCATTGCACGACTGCGAACGGGCAGCGCGCGCGGAACCGGCAGCCCTCGGGCCAAGCGCGCGGATCGGGTGGCTGGCCCTCAATCGTGATCAGGCGGCGATCCTCGGCCTCGGCCTCGGCGTCGATGCGCGGGGCGGCGTGCAGCAGCGCCCAGGTATAGGGATGGCGCGGATCGCTGAGCAGTTCTTCCGGTGCGCCTTCCTCCACCACCTCGCCTGCATACATCACCAGGATGCGCGAGCAGATGTTGGCGATCACGCCGAGGTCATGGCTGATCAGGATGACCGCGGTGCCGAGATCGGCGTTCAGCTCCCGCAGCAGATCGAGGATCTGCGCCTGGATCGTGACGTCGAGCGCGGTGGTGGGCTCGTCGGCAATGATCAGCGCCGGTTCGTTGGAGAAGCCCATCGCCAGCATCACCCGCTGGCGCATCCCGCCGGAGAACTGATGCGGCCAGCCCGACACCGCCCGCTCCGGCGCCGGCACGCCCATGCGCCGCAGCAGCGCGATGGCGCGGGCGCGGGCGGCGGCACGGGTGAAGCGGCCATGCGCCGTCATCGCCTCCACAAGCTGCTTGGCGATGCGCAGCACGGGGTTCAGCGAGGTCATCGGGTCCTGGAAGACCATGGCGATCTCGGCGCCGCGAACCTCGCGCAGCGCCTCGGCGTCCAGCGTGGCGAGGTCGCGGCCGCGGAAGGTGATGGAGCCGCCGACGATGCGCGCCGGCTCGTCCAGCAGGCGGATGATCGACTTGGCGCAGACGCTTTTGCCCGAGCCGGATTCGCCGACAATGCCGAGCGTTTCGCCGCGTGCGAGGTCGAAGCTGACGCCATCGACCGCGCGCACCGGCCCGGCATCGGTCAGGAACCAGGTGCGCAGGTCGCGCACCGAGAGCAGCGGCTCAGCGGCTTCGGGCATGTGGATCGAGCCAGTCGCGCAGGCCGTCGCCCACGAAGTTGAAGCCCATCACGACGGTGAGGATGGCGATCCCGGGAAAGGTGGCGACCCACCATTGCTGCACCAGTTCCCGCCCTTCGGCGACCATCGCGCCCCATTCGGGCGTCGGTGGCACCACGCCGAGGCCGAGAAAGGACAGTCCCGCGAACACCAGGATCGCGTTGCCGAGATCGAGCGTCAGCAGCACCACCAGCGGGCCGACGGCGTTGGGGATGATCTGGCGCAGCAGGATATGCGCCGGACGAAAGCCGATGGCCTGTGCCGCCTCCACATATTCGAGCGACCGCTGCGTGAGCACGAGGCTGCGCGCGAGGCGGGCGAATTTCGGCCACCACACCACCAGCATGGCGATGCAGGTGTTCACCGTTCCGATGCCGAGCGCCGCGGCGATGGCAAGGGCGAGGATGATCGGCGGGAAGCAGAAGAAAAGGTCGGTCAGGCGCATCAGCGCCTCCTCGGTCCAGCCGCGGACGAAGGCGGCGATGGCCCCCAGCAGCGTGCCGAAAGCGCCGCCGATCAGCACCACCGAGAAGCCGACGGAGAGCGAGACGCGGGCACCGAGCATCACGCGCGTCGCGACGTCCCGCCCCAACTGGTCGGTGCCCATCCAGTGATCCCAGGAGGGTGGCAGCAGCCGGGCCGAGACATGCACCACGTCGGCATCGTAGGGCGAGATCATCTGGCCGAAGACCGCCAGCAGCACCCATAGCGCGATGACCCCCGCACCGAATGCCGGCAGGCCGTAGCGGCGCGTCCAGCGGCGCCGCGCGGAGGCGACGGCGGGCAGGGCGATGCCGCTCATTTCTTCAGCACGCGCGGATCGAGGAAGGCGTAGGAAAGGTCGACCAGCAGGTTCACCAGCACGAACACGCCGGAGACGATGGTCGTCACGCCCATGATCGCAGGGAAATCGAGCGACACCGCACTCTGAAACGTGTAGCGACCGAGGCCGGGCCAGGAGAACACGGTTTCGGTCAGAACCGCCCCGGTCAGCAGGTTGGCGTAGGCGAGGCCACCCAGCGTCACCACCGGCAGCATCGCGTTCGGCAGCGCGTGGCCCATCACCACGAGCCGCGCGCGCAGCCCCTTCGCCCAGGCGACGCGGACATAGTCCTGTGACAGCGCCTCCAGCATCGCCGCACGGGTGGTGCGCGTGATCAGTCCCAGCGTGGCCCCGGCCAGCACGATCGAGGGCAGCACCAGATGCGCGAGTGCGTCGTGGAAGGTGCCCCAGTCGCCGGCCAGGGCGGTGTCGATCAGCATGATGCCCGTGACGCGGTCGGGCGGGAACGACACCGGATCGAGCTGCCCGGGTCCCGGCGCCCAGTTCAGCCAGCCGTAGAACACGGCGAGCATGATGAAGGCGAGCCAGAACGTGGGTGCCGAGACGCCGACCAGCGACAGCGCGCGCGCCACATGGTCGATCCACGAATCGCGCTTGACCGCCGCCATGACGCCGAGCGGCAGTCCGACCACCAGCGACAGCAGGAAACCCGCCGTCGCCAGCTCGATCGTCGCGGGTGCGTATTCCTCGATGTCGTCGAGGACCGGGCGCTGCGAGGCGATCGACTCGCCGAGATCGCCGTGCGCGAGACCGCGCAGGAAGATCCAGTAGCGTTCGTAGATCGGCAGATCGAGGCCCCATTTGTGGCGGAACTCGGCGACGGTGGCGGGGTTGGAGGCCGCCATGTCGCCAAGCTGGGTCAGGATCGGATCGCCGGGGACCGTGTTGGCGATCAGGAAGATCACCACCGTCGCCAGGAGCACCATGACGGCGGAGCTGAACAGGCGCGAGACGGCATAGCGGAGCACGTTCCGGGGTCAGGCCGGCTTGGCGCCCCCAAGCTCGGCCATCCACCCTGCTGCCGTCAGTCGCAGGCCTTCGACGGATTTGCGCACGCCGATCTGGTAGATCGGCTGGATCAGCACCATGTGGTTTGCCTGATCGATCATCACTTCCTGGTATTTCTTGTAGAGGGCTGCGGATTTCGCGAGATCACGTTCGGCGGCCGCGTCGGCCACCAGCTTTCGCACATCCTGGGGCACGTCCCAATGCACGCGCTTGGCGACGCGGTTGATGGTGGCGCTGGACCACAGCCAGTTCTCGGGTGCAGGCGGGTTCCAGAAGGTCAGACAGGCTTCCAGCTTGCCGCCGATATACAGCGTGCGCATGTTGAGCTGGTCCATCGGCGCCAGCACCGCCTTGATGCCGACGCGCGCAAGGTCCGACTGGATCTTCTGCGCCAGGTTCTCGTACTGCACGCCGGCGATGGCGGCGTTGCCGTAGGCGAGCTGGAACGAGAACCCATCCGGGACCCCGGCTGCGGCCAGCAGCTTCTTCGAGCGGGCGAGGTCTTCGCGGAAGCCGATTTCCTTGGTCAGGGCCTCGGTCGAACCGTTGACGCCGACGGGCAGGAAGGTGACGGGGCGCAGCGCGTGGCCGCCGATCAGATTCTTGATGATGCCGTCATAGTCGATGGCATAGCCGATCGCCTGGCGCGCTTCCTTCTTCTGGAGCGTCGGGTTGGCGGGTGCGGCGGCCACCGCCATGTAGATGAAATCGAGGCTTCTCGCCTGCATCACCGTCACGTTCGGGTCCTGCTTCAATGCGGCGATCTGCTCGGGGATCAGGTTGAAGGCGATGTCGATGTCGCCGCGCTGCAACGCCAGAAGCTGGGCGGCGCTCTCGCTCATGTGGCGGATCAGCACGCGCTCGTAGCCCGGCTTGCCGCCCCACCAGTGCGGGTTCTTCACCATCTGGATCTGCTGGTTTCGCTGCCAGCCGGTGAGGCGGTAGGGGCCGGTGCCGGCGGAGTTGCTGTTCAGCCAGTCGGTCGCCTTGTCGGCGCTCTTGGCGTCCGGCGCGTCGGTGCCCCCATGCGCCGTGATCACCGCCTTTTCCTGCACCACGAATTCCGGTGCGGCGATGATCGTCAGCAGCGGAATCGAGGGGTCGCCAAGGACGATGTCGACGGTGTGGTCGTCGACCACCGCGACGTGATCGACCTGCGCGATGTATTGCTGCGGCTGGTCCTTCACGTTGATGACGCGCTCGAACGAGAAGGCGACATCCTCGGCGGTCATCTTCTTGCCGGACGCGAAGCTGACATCGGGACGCAGCGTGAAGCGTACCGTCTTGCCGTCGGGCTGGTAGGCCCATTCGGTGGCGATGCAGGGCTTCACGTTCACATAGTCGCCCGGCAGGAACGTCACCAGCGAGTCGTAGGCCGCGTGCGTCGGCAGCGGGTTGGAGTATTGCGCGACGCGCACCGGATCGAGCGAGGTCGCGTCGCTGATGTCGAGGCCGATGACCAGCGTGCCGCGGCGCGCCGCACTCTGCGCATCGGCAGGACGGATGCCGGCCAGGATGGCGCCGAGCAGCCCGGCCGTGCCGGCCATGACGCCCCGCCGTCCAATGCTCAGGTCCGGTGTTCCGGTGTCGTCCTGGTCCGCCATCGCATCCCCCCGTCGTTTGTTCTATGCCTGCCATTGCCGGGCAGGAGCGGTTACGCACCGATTATCGCCGAGCCGACTGGCCCGCGCCAGTGGTACCGCTAGCATCATGGAAGGAGAACGCCCATGCCGTCCCTTCAAGGTCAGGTCGTCCTGGTAACCGGCGCCAGCCGCGGCATCGGCGAGGCTGCGGCCGCGGCACTCGCGAAGGCGGGTGCGCACGTGATGCTGACGGCGCGCGACGCGGCGCGGACCGAGGCGGTTGCCGGGCGCATCGCCGCCGCCGGCGGCACCGCCGCATCGGCGATTTGCGACGTGGCCGATTACGCATCGGTCACCCGGCTGGTGGAGGCAACGATTGCGCGGTTCGGCCGGCTGGATGCACTGGTCAACAATGCCGGGGTCATCGAGCCGATCGACACGGTCGCGACTGCCGACCCGGCGGCCTGGGCGCGCAGCATCCAGATCAACCTGGTCGGCGCGTTCCACTGCATCCGCGCCTGCCTGGGCCCGATGCGTGCGGCCGGCAGCGGCACGATCGTCAACGTATCCTCAGGTGCCGCGCATCGCCCGCTGGAGGGCTGGAGCGCCTATTGCAGCGGCAAGGCGGGACTGGCGATGCTGACCCGCTCGGTGGCGCTGGAGCACGGCGCCGAGGGCATCCGCGTCTTCGGCTTCGCGCCCGGCACGATCGACACCGACATGCAGGTGACGATCCGTGCCTCGGGCGTGAACCAGATCAGCAAAATCCCCCGCCACGACCTGGCACCGGTTTCGCACCCGGCGCGGGCGATCGTGTATCTGTGCGGCACCGAGGCGGACGATCTTGCCGGGCAGGAACTGGCGTTGCGCGACGAGGATCTGCGCCGCCGGGTCGGGCTGGAGCCGTACTGAGCGTGCCGGCCGCCCGGGCGCCGGCGGGCGGCCGTCAGGTCCAGCGCAGCTGTGCGGGGTCGACTGGCAGGCTGCGCACGCGATTGCCGGTCGCGGCGAACAGGGCGTTGCACAGTGCCGGAATGACCGGCGGCAGCGCCGGTTCACCAAGGCCGGTGGGGGGATGGTCGGTGCGCAGGAAATGCACCTCCACCGGCGGGGCCTGGTTGATGCGCAGCGGACGAACGGTGTCGAAGTTGGCCTGCACCACGCGGCCCTTCTCGATGGTGATGGCCTGGCCGAGTGCGGCGCCCAGGCCGTCGAGTGCCGCCCCCTGCACCTGGTTCTCGGCATTGAGGGGGTTGATGATGGTGCTGCCCACGTCGCCGGCGACCCAGACCTTGTCGAGCGTTATGTCGCCCGAGTGGGCAACCGTCGCCTGTACGACCTCGGCGAAGTAGCCGAGATGGCTGAAGTAGAACGCCACGCCCATGCCCGTGCCCTTCGGCAGCGCGCGGCCGGCCCAGCCTGATTTCGCGGCGACCAACTCCAGCACGCCGCGCATCCGCCCGGTATCGAAGGGGGGACCGGCCGGATTGGGCAGCCGGCGCGGCTCACCCAGCAGGCCAAGACGAAAGGCCAGCGGGTCTTTGCCGGCGGCGTGGGCCAGTTCGTCGATGAAGGACTGGAAGACGAATCCGAGGCCGTTGGAGCGCGGCGCGCGCAGCGGCCCGGTGGGAATGCCCGATGGGATCAGCGACTGGCCGTAGTCGAGATGCTGCACCACGCCCGCGGGAAACTCGCCCGGCGAGAGATTGGCGGAATCGGCGGGCATGCCGCCATGGCCCGGTGTGACGAAATGATCGCTGAACGCGACAAGCCGCCCCGCACCATCGAGGCCGCCCTTGAAGAAGTGGAAGCCGACGGGACGGTAGAAGTCGTGCTGCATGTCGTCCTGGCGGTTCCACAGCAGCTTGACAGGTGCGCCCGCTTCCCGTGCGATCCAGGCGGCTTCGACCATATAGTCGTTCTTCAGCCGTCGCCCGAAGCCGCCGCCGATGCGTGTCATGTGTACGGTGATGTCGCGTTCGGAAACGCCGAGCGTGCGGGCAACCAGCGGGATGCCGGGATCGGGGTTCTGCGTCGGTGCCCAGATCTCCACGCGGCCGTCCCGCACCTGCGCAGTGCAGTTCTGCGGCTCCAGATCGAGATGCGACAGGAAGGGGTACGCATAGGCGGCCTCGATCACCTTCGCTGCGCCGGCGAAGGCCGCAGCGGTGTTGCCGTCGCTGCGCAGCATGGTTGCCGGGGCCTGCTTGCCGAGGCTGGCGGCAGCGGCGGCGAAGCCCGCGCTGCTCTGCCCGGCGACGGGCCCTTCGTCCCAGGTGACGGTCAGGCTCTTGCGCGCCTTGCTCGCGGCCCACCACGTGTCGGCGACGATGGCGACGCCCGAGGACAGGCCCTGCGGATCGCCGGTGCCCTTCACGACGAAGGCGTCACGCACGCCGGGCAGCGCCTTCACCGCATCGGTGTTGGCACTGGTCACGGTTCCGCCGAATACCGGGCATTTGACGAACACGGCGTACAGCATCCCTGGAACGGTGACGTCGATGCCGAACAGCGGCTCCCCAGTGACGATCAGCGGGTTGTCCACGCTGCGGATGCGGTGGCCGATGATGGTGTAGTCCTTCGGATCCTTCAGCCGCACCGAGTCGAGATCGGGTGCGGGCAGTGAGGCGGCGCGGGTGGCAAGCTGGCCGTAGGTGAGCGAGCGGCCCGAGGCGGCGTGGCGCACGACGCCGCCCGTGGCGCTGCACTGGGCTGGTGCCACGCCCCATTGCTGCGCGGCGGCGGCAATGAGCATCTGCCGCCCGGCGGCGCCGACGCGGCGCAGCGGGTCCCAGTTGATCGGCGTGGCCGTGCTGCCGCCGGCGAACTGCCGGCCATACAGCGAGGCATCCACCGGCGCCTGCGCGATGCGGACATCCTTCCAGTCGGCATCGAGCTCCTCGGCGATCAGCATAGGCAGCATGGTCTTGATGCCCTGGCCGACTTCCGGGTTCTTCGACAGGATGGTGACAGTGTTGTCGGGCGCGATCCGCACATAGGCGTTCAGGATGGCGGGAGCGGCAGGCTTGCCGACGTCCGGCACCGCGGCGCCGGCGACGCCCGGCAGCATGGCATGCAGCATCAGGCCGCCGCCGGCGGCAACGGTGGCCTTGAGCACGGCGCGGCGGGATGCGGCGGCGGGGGCTGGCCGGCTGGACCGGCGGGAACGTCCTGCGATCATCACAGCGTCCTCGCACCGGTCGCGTTCGCCGCGGCCTGCTTGATGGCGGTGCGGATGCGCGTGTAGGTGCCGCAACGGCAGATATTGCCGGCCATTGCGCCGTCGATGTCCTGATCTGTGGGGTGCGGCGTCTTCTGCAGAAGTGCCGTCGCCGACATGATCTGCCCGGCCTGGCAATAGCCACATTGCGGCACGTCGATGTCGAGCCAGGCGGCCTGCACCGTGCGGCCGACAGGGGTGTGGCCGATCGCCTCGATGGTGGTGACGGCGCCGCTGCCCACGCTGGCGATCGGTGTGAGGCAAGAGCGCACTGGATTGCCGTTCAGGTGCACCGTGCAGGCGCCGCACAGACCGGCGCCGCAGCCGAACTTGCTGCCCTTCAGGTCGAGCACATCGCGCAGCACCCACAGCAGCGGCATGTCGGCGTCGACATTCACCGTATGCGCCACACCGTTCACCTGGACCGTGTAGGTCATGCCCGGATCCCCTTCGTAACGGCCAACCCGGAACCGGCATGCGAAGGATGCCGCAGCGCGTAACGGGTTCCCTGTCGCGGCGCGGCCAACAATGCCAACACCGACGAGGGGCGACGCTACGGCAGGCAGCGCGGAACGCAAAATCACTGTTCCGCATGCGATGCTTTGTTACATGGCGAACCTATGCCGCGGAGGCGGTGCGGCGGTCCCGCGCATGGCGGGAACGCCGCACCGACGGCGCGATCAGGCGAGAACGAGTTTCGGGTCCAGTTCCTTGCCCTTCGTCTCCGGGCCGCACAGCAGCGCAAAGATGAAGCTGAATGCCCCGAACAGAGTGCCGACCAGCATCGAGATGCCGAAGCCTACGCCGTAGTTCGTGGCGATCCCGGTCAGGATCAGCGGGATGAAACCTGCCGCGAAGGAGCCGAGGTGATAGACGAAGGCACCGGCAGTGGCACGCACCTCGGTTGGGAAACGTTCGGCCAGATAGGATGGATTCTGGCCGTAGATTGCCTGACCGAAGAAGCCCTGGATCGCGAAGCCGACGATGATCGTGGTGACGTCGTGCGTCACCAGGTAGATCGGAGCGACGACGATGGCACCCATCGCCGGCAGGATCATCGACCAACGCCGGCCGATCCGGTCGGCCAGCACGCCCCAGAATCCCATCGCCAGGAACGCGAACAGGTTGGCGAGTGCAACCGGTGTTGCCACCAGCGCCGGGCTGAGGTTGAGATCTTTTTGCAAATGAGTTGCGAACAGCGCGTTGATCGAATAGTATACGATGAAACTGCTAACCATCCACCAGCAGGCGGTCAGAGTATTGCCGAGGACCGCGGGCTTGAAGATGCACAGCAGCGGCAGGCGCATCTGGCGGTTCTGCGTGTTCTGGTTCTGGCGGTTTTCCGTCCAGACTGCCGGTTCCTTGACGAAGTAGCGGACGTAGATCACCAGTAATGCCGGAACGATGCCGATCCACAGCATGCCGCGCCAGCCGATGCTGTTGTAGAAGAGGCCGTAGATCAGGCTGGCGATAAGGAAGCCGAGGCTCCAGGAACCCTGCAAGATTCCGCTCATCAATCCGCGTGAGCGTGCGGGCCAGGATTCCATCGCAAGTGCGGCGCCGGCTGGCCATTCACCGCCCATGCCCAGGCCGAGCAGCCCGCGGAACAGGAACAGCACCGCGAAGGTGGGGGAGAAGCCGGCGGCGAAGTTGCACAGCGAGTAAAGCAGGATCGAGACCATTAGCGGGATGCGCCGCCCGATGCGGTCGGCGATCCAGCCCGAGGTCACGGCACCCACCAGTCGCAGCCAGAGCGTCACCGACAGCACGAAGGCGACATCGGTGAGCGGGACCCCGAATTCCTTCGAAATCGGCACCATGATCAGAAGGAACATGGTGAAATCGAACGCATCGAGCGTCCAACCGAGCCAGCCGGCGATCCAGGCCAGCCATTGGTCCTTCGTCGGCTCCCGGTACCAGGGCACAAGGCCCGAGGCGCCCGCGGCACCCGCGCTACTGTCCATTGTCGGTATTCTCCCTGTTTTTCTTGTCGGTTTTTTCTTTTCGGCGGACGGCGTGCCGCGGTGGTTACCGCACCAGACCGCTTGAGGGCGGCCCGGCTGCACCGCTGAACGCTAGGTTCGGTAGTGGCTTGCGCGCAAGGCAGAATTGCGTGAGGCGCGCATCTTGGCGCTCCCCGAGACCTGCCGCAAGCCGCTGTTACAGAATGTAATCCGACGCCTAACCGTCACCGTTTGATCATTGGCACCTGCGCCCATAGGCCAATAGTCAGGAAAATCCCGCCGTAAGAAGTGAGCCGTCCCCATGCCGACAATCAGCGTCACGAGTGGCCCCCCGCAATCCGGGATCACAGTAAGCAGCGGGGACATATACGACGTCCTGTCGGGCGGTTCGATCGTGAGTGCAACAATCCTGGGTGGCGGATCGGCGACGATCGAGGTGGGCGGCGCCGATTTCGGCATCGGTGATTTCCTCAGGCGGCAGCGAGCTTGTTCTGGGTGTCGCCATTGGTGACAGCATCGCCGGATCGCAGACCGTCAGCGTCGGAACCTCCTCCGGCGGAACAATCACGAGTGAAACCATTCTCGCGGGTGGTTCGGTCCTGCTGGCGGTAAAGGGAACCAGCGCGAGCGACACAACCGTCGATAGCGGCGGAACGTTGGGGATCAACGGCAACATCTCGTCCTTCGACACCGTGCTGAGCGGGGGCACCGTCGATCTGGAGTCGGCGAAGGCGACGCTGACCGGTTCGCTGGTGTTCTCGGGCGGCGGCACGTTGGAGGTGACGGGCAACACCTCGGCCGGATTTGGCGACCTGGCGGTGATCACCGGCTTTACCGGCGGCGGACGGATCGACGTTACGTCCGACACCACGGTCGGCGCGGTGGGTACGGCCGCGGCGCTGTCGGTGATCACCTCGGCGGGCAACACCTATGCCACCATCGCGGGCGGCGGCGCGTCGCAGACCTTCATCTTCTCCGGCACTGCGATTTCCGGCGACCTGACGCTTATCGGCGACGGTGCCAGCGGCGTGGACCTGATCGACGACGCCGCCAGCGGCGGCGTCACCTCGGTCGGCAGCGGACCGCCGCAGAGCGACCTGATCATCACCAGCGGCGAGACGCTGACGGTCTATTCGGGCGGCACCATCATCGATGCGACGATTCTGTCCGGCGGCTCGGCGGTGATCCAGTCGGGAGGTGTGGATTCGGCCACGACCGTGGTGAGCGGCGGGTCGGAGACGATACTAGGTACCGCTTCCAGCGACACCGTGCAGGGCAGCCAGACGGCCAGCGGATCGGCTGCCGCCATTGCCAGCGAGACGGTGCAGAGCGGGGGCAGCATCACGCTGGCGGTCAGCGGGGCGACCGCGACCGGCATCACCGTCGGCACCGGCGGATTGCTGACGCTGGATGCCGGCACCGTTGCGACCGAAACGACGATCAGCGGCGGGATGGTGACGCTGTCGGCGGCCGACGCCACGCTGTCGGGCACGCTGGATTTCGGCCTCGGCGGCACGCTGGAGATCACGACGCCGAGCAATGCCGGTTCGGGCGACCAGGCGGTGATTTCCGGCTTCTACACCAGCGACACGATCGCGCTGCCGAGCTTCGGTTCCGGCACGACGCTGTCCACCACCACCTCGGGCGGCAACACCGTCGCCACGGTGAGCAGCGGGGGTGTGAGCGAGACGCTGCTCTTCTCGGGCTCGATCGGCAGCAACCTGACGGTGACGAGCAACACCGGCAGCGCCGGTGGCGAGGAAATCGCCTATGTGCCGAGCACGGTGCCGACCACCACCCAATACACGCCGGGCGACCTCGTTCTGAGCATCTATGGCGACGGCGCGAATACGGGCACCTACACGCTGGACCAGGCGGCGCCGATCGTGCTGGAGGAGATCACGCCGACCGGCATGGTGGTCAGCCAGCTGGTGCTGCCGCAGACCACCTACACGCTGAACGGCGTGACCGAGTATGCCATCTCGGGCGAGTATCAGTCGGCCTCGGAAGGCCTGCTGACCCTGGCCGAGAACGGCCAGTCGCTGACCATCATAGGCTACGGCGTCACCGCCACCGCCTTCGACGCGGCCGACGGCGCAACGATCTACGGCACCACCGCGCTGGGACAAACCAGCAGCCTGACCAGCGGCACATCCACCCCGGTGCCGCGCGTCATCGCCGATATCGGCTGCAACGCAACGATCGACACCAGCACCGCGCTATACAATATCTTCAACACCAACAACCCCCGCAGCATCGTCACCGTCAACGGCACCACGTTCTATGTCTCGGGCCAGGGCAATGGGGCGGATGGCACCGAGGGCGTGTTCCTGGCCGACGATGGCGACGGCAGCGCCACGCCGATCTACAACACGCTGACCGACACGCGCGACGTCGAGATCGCCAACGGCCAGCTTTACGTCTCGATCGACAGCAAGCTGAACAATGGCGGCGGACTGTACGATTTCGGTTCGACGCTTCCAACAACGGCGACCGCACCGACCGATCTGCCAGGGATCGGTGCCACCGTCCTATTGACGTCGGGCACCGCCAACACGGTCAACGCGGCCGATATCGGGCAGAGCGTCAACCTCAGTCCCGAGCAGTATTTCTTCGCCGACCCGACGACGCTCTACATCGCCGATGGCGGCGATCCGAAGGAAGGCGGCTTGGGCGATGGCGGCCTGCAGAAATGGAGCCTGGTCGATGGCACCTGGGTGCTGGACTACACGTTGTCCGAGGGACTCAACATGGTCCCCGACACCGAGTCGGACGGCACCACCGGCCTGATCGGCCTGACCGGCACGGTCGAGGGCGGCAATGTCATCCTTTACGCCACGAACGAGACGGTGGCGGAGACCGACCAGACCTATCTCTACGGCATCACCGATACGCTCAGCGCCACCACGCTGCCGACGGATGAGAGCTTCACGCTGCTGGAAACCGCGGCACCGGACACGCTGATCCGCGGCGTGGCGTTTGCGCCGACTTCGTCCTCGACCATCCCCGAAGTGTCCGGCACGCTGACCGTGTCGAACACCGTGACATCCAGCGGCCTCACGGTCGCCAGCGGCGGCGAGATCATCGTGCTGTCGGGCGGCACGATCTCGGCCATCACGCTGCTGTCGGGCGCATCGGCGGTGATCTCCTCGGGCGGCGTCGATGATGGCACGTTCATCGCCAACGGTGGCACCGAACTGGTGCTGGGGGCGGCGACCGGCGATTACATCGACGGCACACAGACCGTCAGCAACGGCAGCGCGGTGGTGACCAGCGAGACCGTCGGCAACGGCGGCCAGTTGGACCTCGTGCTGGCCGGTGCGATCGCCAACGAGAGCGTCGTGCTCAATGGCGGCACGCTGGCGATCAACGGCCATGCCTTCGCCAATGATACGACCCTGAGCGGCGGTCTGCTGGAGCTGGAATCGCCGAAGGCGACGATCAGCAACACGCTGACCTTCGCCGGCAGCGGCGGCACGATCGAGGCGACCGCCGTGGTCAGTGCGGGCTATGGCGACCTTGCCGTGATCAGCGGTTTCGGACCGGGCGACGTCATCGACGAGCGGGTGCTGGGCGCGGGCACCACGCTGTCAACGACCGTGGCCGGCGGCAATTCCAGCGCCACCTTCATCAGTGGCAGCACAAAGGAAACCTTCGTCCTGGCCGGCACGAGCTATGGTTCGGGCCTGTCGCTGACCAGCGACGGCAGCGGCGGCGAGGAGTTGATCTATACGGCGCCGCCGCCGATCGTGGTGTCGTCCGGCGTGACCTCGACCGGCGTATCGGCCACCAGCGTCGTCAGCATCGTTGTTCTGTCGAGCGGCACGCTGAGCGATGCCGTGATCTCCTCGGGGGGATCGGCGACCATTTCGTCGGGCGGCGTCGACTCCGGCACCACCATCCTGGCCGGCGGGTTCGAGACGGTGTCGGGCTCGGCCAGCGGCGATCAGGTCTACGGTGTGCAGGAGGTCAGCGGCGCCAACCAGCCGGCCTCGGTCAGCAATGAGACGGTCTACAACGGCGGCAGCATCGAGCTGTTCCTCAAGCCCGATACCGGCACGGACATCACCGTCTCCAGCGGCGGCTCGCTCTTGCTGAACGGCAACGTCTCGGCCACCAACACGGTGATCGAGGCGGGCGGCCTGATCGAGCTGCAGTCGCCGAAGGCGGTGTTCAACGGCACCCTGACCTTCAGCGGCGCGGCGACGCTGGAATTTACAGCCAACACCAGCGCGGGCTTCGGCAGCCTGGGCGTGATCTCCGGCTTCGGCGCGGGTGATGTGATCGACGAGACGACGATCTCGCAGACCGCTACGCTGAGCGCGCCCACCATATCGGGTGGCAACACCCAGGTGACGATCAGCGGCGGCACCTTCCCGCAGACCTTCACCTTCGCCGGCACCACGATCGGCTCGCACCTGGTCCTGCAGGACGATTCGGCGACCGGCGTGGAGCTGGTCTACGTGCCATGCTTCCGCGCCGGTACGCGGCTGGCGACGGAGACGGGCGAGGTCGCGGTCGAGAGTCTCAGGCCAGGCGACCGGCTGCGCACCGCGCGGGGCGGGGTGCGCCCGGTCCGGTGGATCGGCCATCGCCGTGTGGATTGCGCGCGCCATCCGGATCCGCGCGCGGTGTGGCCGGTGCGTGTCGCCGCCGGGGCGTTCGGGCCGGGTAGGCCGCATCGCGACCTGTATTTGTCGCCCGACCATGCTGTGTTCGTCGATGGGATGCTGATCGCGATCCGCCAACTGGTGAACGGCGCCAGCATCGCGCCGGTGTCGGTCGGCCGGGTCAGCTACTTCCATGTCGAACTCGACCGGCATGACGTATTGCTGGCCGAGGGGCTGCCGGCGGAATCCTACCTGGACACCGGCAACCGGGCCGATTTCGAAAACGCGGGGCTGCCGACCACGTTGCATCCCGCCTTCGCTCGGCATGCGGACGCGGCGCGCACCGATGGCGCCTGCGCGCCGCTGGTGGTGGATGCCGAGCGGGTCGAGCCGGTGTGGCGCCGTCTGGCAGCGGCGGCGGGCTGCACGCCCGGTCTGGCGGCCGTGACCTGCGAGCCCGATTTGGTGCTGTCGGCCGGCGGTCGCACGCTGAAGCCGCTGAGCCACGTGGCTGGCTGCTATGTGTTCGCCGTGCCGCGCGGGTATCATTCGGTCGCCATCAGGTCGCGTGCGGCTTGTCCGACTGATCTGCGGCCGTGGCTGGATGACCGCCGTCGCCTGGGCGTGCCGGTTGGTCGCATCGTCCTGCGGGGCCGAAACGAATCGACGGCGATGCCGGTAGATCATCCGGCGCTGACGGATGGCTGGCACGCGCCCGAGCGCAATGGTCATCGGCTGTGGCGCTGGACCGATGGGGCTGCGGTGCTGCCGATCCCGGATGGCACGATGCTGGTCGAGATCGCGCTGGCCGGCGCGATGACGTATCCGGTCGCGATGCCGGCCGACACGGCGGCACCCGCCGCACTGCTCGCATAAGGCGGAGACGCCCCGCACGTTGCCAAAATGGCAAGCGTAATCACCTCCGCTCTGGCCGCGGCGGGCCCACGAATTTGCGCGGCACCGAATAGCCGCTAACGTCCCCTGGGAAGGCCGCGCGACGACAAGCGGCGCGGGCGAGGGGAAACGGTGATGCTGGCATGGTTCGGGGAGTTGACGCCGCGTGAGCGGCGCACGATGGGGGCGTGTTTCGGCGGCTGGGGGCTGGACGCGCTGGATGTGCAGATCTTTTCCTTCGTCATTCCGACCCTGCTGGCGGTCTGGCACATCACCACCGGTGAGGCCGGGCTGCTGGGCACAGTCACGCTGCTGATCTCGGCCTTCGGCGGGTGGTTCGCCGGCGCGCTGTCCGACCGGGTCGGCCGCGTGCGCATCCTGCAGATCACCATCGTCTGGTATGCGGTCTTCACCTTCCTGTGCGGTTTCACCCAGGACTTCACTCAGCTTTTCATCTGCCGCGCGTTGCAGGGCTTCGGCTTCGGCGGTGAATGGGCGGCCGGTGCGGTGCTGATCGGCGAGGTGGTGCGCGACCGGTACCGCGGCCGCGCGGTCGGCTTGGTGCAGACCGGTTGGGCGTTCGGCTGGGGCGGTGCGGCGCTGATCTACACCGGCCTGTTCGCGGTGCTGCCACAGGAGGTCGCCTGGCGGGTGCTGTTCTGGATCGGCATCATTCCCGCCGGTCTGGTGTTCTGGATCCGCCGCTTCGTGCAGGAGCCGGACATCCGGCGGGACCAGCAGGCGCCCGCCGGCATGGGGCACGCGCTGTCGATGCTGCAGCCGGCCTATCGCGCCACCACGCTGAAGGTCGTGCTGATGGTGACCGGCGCGCAGGGCGGCAGCTACGCGCTGTCGGTGTGGCTGCCAACCTACCTTAAGACGGTGCGGCACCTTACCTCGGTCGGCACTGGCAGCTACCTGCTGGTGCATATCCTGGGTGCGTTGTTCGGGTTCGTCGCCGGCGCCTATCTGTCCGACGGGATCGGTCGCAAGGCGACCTTCATGATCTCGGCGATCGGATCACTGGTGCTCGTGCTGGTCTACATTCTCGCGCCGATCAGCAACGACATGATCCTGCTGGTCGGCTTCCCACTGGGATTCATCATCTACATGATGTTCTCGCCGATGGGCTCTTTCATGACCGAACTGTTTCCCACCCAGGTGCGGGGCACCGCACAGGGGTTCTGCTACAACGCCGGCCGCGGCCTGGGCGCGCTGTTCCCCGCACTGGTGGGCTTCCTCGCGGCACAGATGACGCTGGGCCCGGCGATCGCGGTGTTCGCCGGCATTGCCTATGCGCTGATGATCCTGGGCCTGCTACTGCTGCCGGAGACGCGGGGCCGGTCGCTGGCGGCACTCGATGCCGCGCACGGCGCGACGGCGGATTAGCACCATGAAGATCGGATTGATGCTGCCTAGCTACACGTTTTCCAATCTGAGCTACGCGCAGGCCGGGAAGCTGCGCGATTTCGCGGTGAAGGCCGAGGCGCTGGGCTACGAATCGCTGTGGGTGCCCGAACATCTCCTGACTGCGCGCGGACTATACGGCACGGCTTGGCTGTCGCCGTTGGAGACGCTGGCCTTTGTCGCAGGATGCACAACGCGCATCCGGCTGGCGACCGGCATCCTGGTGCTGCCAATCCGCAATCCCGTGTTGATGGCCAAGGAAATCGCTAGCCTGCAATACCTCTCGGGCGGCCGGTTCGAACTGGGGGTCGGGCCGGGCTGGGACCAGCACGAGTTCGACGTGGCGGGCGTTCCGCTGAAGCAGCGCGGCGGCCGCACCGATGAGATCCTGGACATCTTCGAGAAGCTGTGGACCGGCGAACCGACAACGCATCAGGGCAAATACTACAACTTCGACGACGTCACCATAGACCCTCCGCTGCGCGAGCGGCCGAAGCTGTGGGTGGGCGGCGGCGGCAAGGTCAAGACCGCGCTGTCGCCCGATCCGGAAAGCATCGCGCCGGCGGTGCTGGAGCGGATCGTACGGCGCGCCGATGGCTGGCTCGCGCGCGCCGCCGGATCGAACGAGAGCGTGATCGATGACTGGCGCGTCATCACCGCGCGGATGGACGCGATCGGTCGGCCGCGCGACAACCTGATCTTCGGCCATCTGAATTTCGCGCATGTCGTGCCGACCGACGATCCGGCGGTGGCGCTGCGCGAACAGCGCCCGCGCATCGAGCGCGTGATGGGCACGCACCGGTCCTTCGAGCATCTGCAGACCTGCTACTTCCTCGGCACGTCGGCGCATGTCCGCGAGCGCATCGCGGAGCTGAAGGATGCGGGGATGCAGTACCTCGTGCTGTCGCCGCTCGATTACGACGTGGAACAGCTGGATCTGTGGGAGCAGGAAATCCTGCAGCACGTCCGCTGAGCAGCACCGTTGCCCCTGGGCGGGGCGTGTGGTGACATCCGCCGGCCGCTTTGATGCGCGAAAGGCCCGCATGCCCTCGATCAGGTGCGACGATACCCAGGATAACGCCGCGCGATGACGGCGGCGGTTCCGCTGATCGGTTACACCGACACGTTCTCGGCCCGGGCCGGTGGGCGCATCGCGGTGAAGGTATCGAGCGCCTCCGACGCGCCGTACCAGGCCGACCTGGTACGGCTGTTCAGCGCCGACCCGAACCCCAACGGGCCGGGCATGCGAATGGAGCCGGTGCCGGCGGCGTTCGCCGGGTCCTATCCGTCGCGCTGGCAGCCGATCCATGCTGGCAGCTGCGGCGTGATCGACGCCAAGGGACTGCTGCTTGACGGCGAATGGACGCTGTCGGTGAACGTGCAGCCCTGGCGGCTGATCGAGGGTGTGCGGCAGGCCGTGCTGGCGTTGGAGGCGGAGCCCGCGTTCTGCCTGTACGTGTCCAGGGCCGGGGCCGTGCTGCGAATCGGCGACGCGGAATGCCGCGTCGCTGTGCCGATGCTGGAGCGTCGCTGGTACACGTTACACGCCACTGCGCGTGACGGCGTGGTGCGATTGACCCAGACCGCGCTGCGGGCCGACTGGGGCGTCGATGGTGCGGGCGAGGCGATGCTGACGGACGTGCCGATGCCGGGGCCGATCCGCCGCGTGATCCTGGGCGCCGATGCGCAAGGTGGTGCGCATCCCTATCGCGACCATTTCGACGGTCGCCTGGAACATCCCAAGATCACGCATGGCATGGATCAGGCGGCGTTGGCGTGGTGGGATTTCGGCCGCGACGTGCCGACGGCCCGCATCGTCGATGCCGGCCCGCTAGGTCTGCACGGCACGCTGGTCAACCAGCCTGCGCGGGCGATGCCTGGCGCATCCTGGGACGGCAGCTGCATGAACTGGCAGTTGGCGCCGGACCAGTATGCCGCGATCCATTTCCACGCCGACGACCTCGATGATTGCGGCTGGGAGACTGACTTCACATTCGACGTGCCCGCCGACCTGCCCAGTGGCGTCTACGGCATCCGCCTGCGCACCGAGGTGGCCGAGGACGTGATCCCGGTTTTCGTTTTGCCGCCGCCGGGCCGCGCGACTGCCAGGGTCGCGCTGCTGTTTCCTACCTATACCTATCAGGTCTATGCCAACTACGACCGCGCCAACTTCGATGCCGCATTCGCCGCGCGCCGCGTCGCATGGGGCAGCTATCCGCACCATCCGGCCGAGCACAAGGAGTTCGGCTTGTCCACATACGACACGCATCGCGACGGATCGGGGGTGAGTTATTCGTCCCGGCTGCGGCCGATCCTGACATTCAGGCCCGGCTATATCGCCTATGTCGACAAGCGCGGATCGGGGCTGCGGCATTTCCCGTCGGACATGCACCTCGTGGCGTGGCTGGACGCAATGGACATCCCGTTCGATGCCATCACCGATCACGATGTGGAACGCGAGGGTGCCGCGTTGCTGCGTGGCTATGCCGCCGTATTGACCGGCACGCATCCCGAGTACCAGAGCCCGGTGACGCTGGACGCGCTGCGTGACTACTCGGCTGGCGGCGGGCGGCTGGCCTATCTGGGGGGCAACGGCTTTTACTGGCGCGTGGCGACGCGGCCGAATGCGCCGGGTACGTTGGAACTGCGCCGCGCCGAGGGCGGCACCCGCGCCTGGGCGGCCGAACCGGGCGAATACTATCATTCCTTCGACGGCGGCTATGGCGGGCTGTGGCGGCGCAACGGCCGGCCGCCGCAGATGCTGGTTGGGGTCGGCTTCTCGGCGCAGGGGCGCTTCGAGGGTTCGTATTACCGGCGCCTGCCCGGCTCTTATACCGAGGATGTCGCCTGGATCTTCGCGGGTGTCGAGGGCGATGTGGTGGGCGATTTCGGCTTCTCGGGCGGCGGTGCGGCCGGGTTCGAGGTGGACCGCGCCGATCCGCTGCTGGGCACACCGCCGAACGCGCGCGTGCTGTGCTCGTCCGAGGGCCTGCCGGCACATTTCGGCGTGACGCCCGAGGAGCTGCTGATGCCGGGGGCGAATGCCGACGATCCCGCCGGCCCGACCCGGCTGATACGCAGCGACATGGTGTATTTCGAAACGGCGGAGGGCGGTGCGGTGTTCTCGGTCGGCTCCATCACCTTCTGCGGAAGCCTGCCGTGGAATGGGTTCGACAATCCGATTTCACGCCTGCTGCGCAACGTGGTCGGGCGCTTCATCGAACCGCGATGACCCCGCCGATCGTGCAGGACGGGCTGCCGCCGCGGCTGCGGGTCTGGGCGGTGATGACGCTGGTGTTTGCCATCGCGATGGCGGCGCTGGACACCTCGATCGCCAACACCGCGCTGCCGACGATCGCCGCCGATGTGCACGCCAGCCCGGCGTCCTCGGTGTGGGTGGTGAACGCCTATCAGCTGGTACTGGTGGCCACGTTGCTGCCGCTGGCCTCGCTGGGCGAGATCTTCGGCTACCGGCGCATCTACATCGCCGGCTTGGTGGTGTTCACGGTTGGCTCGCTGCTGTGCGCGATGTCGTGGTCGCTGCCGACGCTCACCGCGGCGCGGGTGCTGCAGGCGTTCGGCGCGAGCGGGATCATGAGCGTCAATACTGCACTGATCCGCTTCATCTATCCGCAGAAGTCGCTCGGGCGCGGCGTGGGGTTCAACGCTCTGGTGGTGGGGGTGTCGACCGCCGCCGGGCCGACCTTCGCCGCCGGCGTGCTGGCGGTGTCGACCTGGCAGTACCTCTTCGCGATCAACGTACCGTTCGGCGTGGTCGCATTCGTGCTGGCGCTTCGGTCGCTGCCGGCGACGCCGCGCGCGGCGCACCGCTTCGACATCGCCAGCGCCGCGCTGAACGCCACCACCTTCGGCCTGCTGATTTTCGGCATCGGCGAGGCGGCGCACAGCGCCGACCGGGTGACGGTGGCGCTGGTGCTGGGCGGAGCGGCAGCGGCGGGTGCGCTGCTGGTGCGCCGGCAGCTGTCGATGACCGCGCCGCTGCTGCCGTTGGACCTCTATCGGCGGCCGATGTTCGCCCTGTCCTCGGCCACATCGGTCTGCTCGTTCACCGCCTGGGGCCTAGCCTTCGTGGCGCTGCCCTTTTACTTCCAGACCACGCTGGGCCACAGCGCGGTGGAAACCGGGCTGCTGCTGACGCCCTGGCCGGTGGCGACGGCCATCATGGCGCCAATCGCCGGGCCGCTGTCCGACCGCTACCCGCCGGCGATCCTGGGCGGGATCGGCATGGCGATGCTGAGCCTGGGGTTGGTGCTGATGGCCGGGCTATCGGCGCACCCAGGCACGCTCGACATCGTGATCCGGATGCTGGTCTGCGGTGCCGGGTTTGGCTTCTTCCAGTCGCCCAACCTGAAGGCGATCATGTCGGCCGCGCCGTCCGCCCGCAGCGGCAGCGCGAGCGGCATCGTGGCGACGTCCCGGCTGGTCGGGCAGGCGCTGGGGGCGGCGCTCGTGGCGTTGTGCTTCGGGCTGGCCGGGCGGCACGGTCCGGTGCTGGCGTTGGGCCTCGCGGCGGGCTTCGCCGGCGTCGCGAGCCTCGTCAGCTTCTCCCGACTGCTGCCGGGCGGCCGGGGCGGCGGCACCGAGCCAGCGCATGGTGTTGCCCCGGGGGGTGCGCGCGTCCGCGCGGGGGAATAGGGTCGGGCGGCGGGACGAGACGATTTGCTACAAATTTCAGCATTCCCGGCCGGGCGCATCGCAGCAACATCTGCTGACCGGCGGCCTGTATAGTGCCGGTGCAGGGCGGCCCTCCCGGCCGGCCCGGAACATTGTCCGCCGCTGGCCGTTTGCCGGCAGCGGATATGGAGACGTACGCGCGTGGATGAGCATATCGGCCGCCCGGAGCCGTCCCCGGCCCAGGAGCCGGCGCTGCTGCTGAAAGAATCACCCCCAAGACCCGTGGTCCGGCAAGGCCGGAGCCGCGGCAGGCTGGGCACACTGCTGATCCTGCTGGTTCTGGCGGCCGGCATCGGCACGGTGATCTGGTGGCACCCGTGGGGTGGCGGCGCGCACCATCCTCCGCCGGAGGCGTCGCAGGCGGTCCGCACCGCCCCGGTGGTGACCGGCGACGTGCCGATCTACCTGAACGGATTGGGCACCGTGACGCCGCTGGCCACGGTCACGGTCAAGACGCAGATCAACGGCCAGTTGCAGAGCGTTGGCTTCACCGAGGGGCAGATCGTCCAGAAGGGCGACTTCCTGGCGCAAATCGATCCGCGACCGTACCAGGTGGCGCTGGAGCAGGCGAAGGGCACGCTGGCGCACGACCAGGGGCTGCTGGCACAGGCCAAGGCCGACCTGGCGCGTTATCAGCAGCTGGGCCGGCAGGACTCGATTTCCAAGCAACAGGTCGCCGACCAGGGGTACCTGGTGCAGCAATACACCGGCACCGTCGCCGCCGATCAGGGCACGGTGGACAGTGCCCTGCTGAACCTGACCTATTGCCACATCATTGCACCGGTGACCGGGCGCGTCGGCCTGCGCCAAGTCGATCCGGGGAACTACGTGCAGACATCCGACACCAATGGACTGGTGGTGCTCACGCAGCTGCAGCCGATTTCGGTCATCTTCACGTTGCCCGAGGACGACGTGCCGCAGGTGATGAAGCGGCTCGCTGTCGCCAAGCTGCCGGTCGAGGCCTATGACCGCAGCAACACCACCAAGCTGGCGACCGGCACGCTGGCGACGGTGGACAACCAGATCGACACCACCACGGGCACGGTGAAGCTGCGCGCCGATTTCGACAACGCCGCCAATGAATTGTTCCCGAGCCAATTCGTCAACGCGCACTTGCTCGTGGATACGCTGCACAACGCGATCATTGTGCCGACGCCGGCGGTGCAGCGCGGCGCGCCCGGTACCTATGTCTATGTTGTCAATCCGGACGACACGGTGTCGGTGCAGAAGATCACGGTGGGACCGGCCGATGGCGACCGCACCGCGGTAACCGATGGGCTGAAGCCCGGGCAGCAGGTGGTGATCGACGGCACCGACCGGCTGCGTGATAAGATGAAGGTCGTCATCAACAACGGTACGGCAGGTGCCGGCAAGGCGGGTGGCGGAAACACGGGCGCCACGCCGGCGGCGGCGCCGGCAGGCTCGCCGACAGGTAGCACGACGGAAGCCGCGCCGGATGCCGCCGCGCCGCGGCGCCACCGCCCGACCAAGCCGCAAACCCAGCCGCAATAGGCGGCGGTCCGCACCGTGAACCCATCGCGCATCTTCATCCTGCGGCCGGTCGCGACCAGCCTGCTGATGGCCGCGATCATGCTGGTGGGCATCGTCGCGTACCACTTCCTGCCCCTGTCGGCGCTGCCGGAGGTCGATTACCCGACGATCCAGGTACAGACCTTCTATCCCGGCGCCAGCCCCGAGGTGATGACCTCATCCATCACCGCGCCGCTGGAGCGGCAGTTCGGCGAGATGCCGGGTCTGAACCAGATGTCCTCGCAAAGCTCGGCCGGCGCCTCGGTGATCACGCTGCAGTTCGGGCTCGACCTCAGCCTCGACATCGCCGAGCAGGAGGTGCAGGCGGCGATCAACGCGGCGGGCAACCTGCTGCCGTCCGACCTGCCGGCGCCGCCGGTCTATGCCAAGGTCAATCCTGCCGACGCCCCGATCCTGACGCTGGGTGTCACATCCAAGACGCTGCCGCTGACGCAGGTGGAGGACCTGGCGGACACGCTCCTGGCCCAGAAGATCTCCCAGCTGGCGGGTGTGGGGCTGGTGAGCATCAGCGGCGGCGAGCGGCCTGCGGTGCGGGTGCGAGTCAATCCGCGTGCCCTGGCTGCCTACGGGCTGAACCTCGATGACCTTCGCACGACCATCGGCAACATCAACGTCAATACGCCCAAAGGCAATTTCGACGGACCGTCGCAGTCCTACACCATCAACGCCAACGACCAACTGCAGAGCGCGCAGCAGTACCGCGACGCGGTGATCGCCTACAAGAACGGCGCCCCGGTGCACTTGTCCGATGTCGCGACGGTGGAGGAGGCGGCCGAGAACACCAAGCTCGGTGCCTGGATGAACACCACACCTGCGGTGATCCTGAACGTGCAGCGCCAGCCCGGCGCTAACGTGATCGCCGTGGTGGACAGCATCAAGGCGCTGCTGCCCAGCCTGCAGACCAGCTTGCCCGCGGCGATCACGGTGACGCCGCTGACCGACCGCACGACCACGATCCGCGCATCGGTTGCCGACGTCGAGTTCGAGCTAGGCCTGTCGGTCGCGCTGGTGGTGCTGGTGATCTTCCTGTTCCTGCGCAACCTTCCGGCGACGGTGATCCCCAGCCTGTCCGTGCCGCTGTCGCTGGTGGGCACGCTGGCGGCGATGTATCTGCTTGGCTTCAGTCTGGATAACCTGTCGCTGATGGCGCTGACGATCGCCACCGGCTTCGTGGTCGACGATGCGATCGTGATGATCGAGAATATCACGCGCTACCTGGAAGCCGGCGAGCCGCCGCTGCAGGCCGCGCTGCGCGGCGCCGGCGAGATCGGCTTCACCATCATCTCGCTGACCGTATCGCTTATCGCGGTGCTTATCCCGCTGCTGTTCATGGGCGACGTGGTCGGCCGGCTGTTCCACGAATTCGCCATCACGCTGGCCGTCACCATCGTGATCTCGGCGATCGTATCGCTGACGCTGGTGCCGATGATGTGCGCGCGGCTGCTGAAGCATCAGCCGGCCGATCGACAGCGCCCGAAATCGCGCGTGCAGCGCGTCTTCGACGACGTGATCCGGCGTTACGGCATCGCCCTCGACTGGGTGCTGGATCGGCAGGTGCTGACGCTGCTGGTGGCGACCGCGACGGTCGTGCTGACGGTCTGGCTGTATATCGTGATCCCGAAAGGCTTCTTCCCGGTGCAGGACACCGGCGTGATCCAGGGCATCACGCAGGCGTCGCAGACCACGTCGTTCTCGGCGATGGCGCAGCACCAGGAGGCGCTCGCGGCGGCGATCATGAAGGATCCCGACGTGGTCAGCCTGTCGTCCTTCATCGGCGTCGATGGTAGCAACGTGACGCTGAATTCCGGGCGCTTCCTGATCAACCTCAAGCCGCATGACGATCGTAGCATGACCGCGGCCCAGATCATCCGCCGCATCGAGCAGGAGGTCGCGGATGTGCCCGGCATCAAGCTGTACATGCAGCCGGTGCAGGACCTGACGATCGACACCACGGTCAGCCCGACGCAGTACCAGTTCGTGCTGGAGGATGCGAACCTGTCCGAGTTCCAGGACTGGGTGCCCAAGCTGATGGAGCGGCTGAAGCAGATTCCAGACATCACCGATGTCGCGAGCGACATGCAGGCGAGCGGGCTGGCGGCCGACATCACCATCGACCGCGCCACCGCCGCGCGCTTCGGCATCACGCCGGCGACGGTGGACAGCGCGCTCTATGACGCGTTCGGCCAGCGCATCGTCTCCACCATCTTCACCCAGTCGAACCAGTACCGCGTGATCCTGGAAGTCGATCCGAAGTTGCAGCACACGGTGGCCAGCCTGGGTTCGATCTATCTGCCATCCTCGACCGCGACAGACGGGGAAGTGCCGCTTTCGGCGATCGCGAAGGTCGCGGTCCGCTCCTCGCCGCTACTGGTCAGCCATCTCGGACAGTTTCCCGCGACGCAGATCTCGTTCAATCTCGCCCCCGGCGCCTCGCTCGGCACTGCGGTGACCGAGATCAGGCAGGCCGAGAAGGACATCGCCCTGCCGCCGAGCTTCCAGACCGCCTTCCAGGGCGCTGCGCTGGCGTTCCAATCGTCGCTGAGCAACGAGTTGTTCCTGGTGCTGGCGGCGATCATGACGATGTACATCGTGCTGGGCGTGCTGTACGAGAGCTTCATCCATCCTGTGACGATCCTGTCGACGCTGCCCTCGGCCGGGCTCGGTGCGTTGCTGGCGCTGTGGGTGACGGGCAGCGGGCTCGATGTCATCGGCATCATCGGCATCGTGCTGCTGATCGGCATCGTCAAGAAGAACGCGATCATGATGATCGACTTCGCCCTGGTGGCCGAGCGCGAGGAAGGCAAGTCGCCGCGCGCGGCGATTCATCAGGCCTGCCTGCTGCGCTTCCGGCCGATCCTGATGACCACGATGGCCGCCTTGCTGGCCGCGCTGCCGCTGATGTTGGGAACCGGCACCGGATCGGAGCTGCGTCGCCCGCTGGGCATTGCCATCGTCGGCGGCCTGATCGTGAGCCAGGTGCTGACGCTGTTCACCACGCCGGTGATCTACTTGACCTTCGACAGTATCGTCTGGCGCCTCCGCGGCGGCGCGCGGCCTGCGCCGGAACCGGGCGAATAGCGTGGACTTGGCCGCACTTTTCATCCGTCGGCCGGTGGCGGCGACGCTGCTGACCATCGGCATCGCGCTGGGCGGCGTGTTCGCCTACACGAAGCTGCCGGTAGCGCCTCTGCCGCAGGTGGATTTCCCGACCATCCTGGTGCATGCGCAGATGGCCGGTGCCAGCCCCGACACCATGGCATCCTCGGTCGCAGCCCCGCTCGAGCGGCATCTGGGGCAGATCGCCGATGTGACCGAGATGACGTCGCAGAGCACAGTCGGGCAGACCCGCATCGTGCTGCAGTTCGGCCTGGACCGCGACATCAATGGTGCCGCGCGCGACGTGGAGGCGGCGATCAACGCGGCGCGCGCGGACCTGCCGACCAGCCTGCGCAGCAACCCGACCTACAACAAGGTCAACCCGGCCGACGCGCCGATCATGATCATGGCCCTCACCTCGGAGACGCTGACGCAGGGCCAGCTCTACGATTCCGCCGCGACCGTGCTGGAGCAGCAACTGTCGCAGTTCCAGGGTATTGGCGAGGTGGACGTGAGCGGCAGCGCGCTGCCGGCGGTGCGCGTCGAGCTGGATCCGGGGCCGCTGTTCAACTACGGCATCGGGCTCGAGGATGTGCGGGCGGCGCTGGCCTCGGCCAACGCCAACAGTCCGAAGGGCGCGATCGAGGACGGCCCGCTGCACTACCAGATCTACACCAACGACCAGGCTAGCCACGCCGCCGATTATCGCGGGCTGGTGGTAGCGTACCGCAACGGCGCGGCGGTGAAGCTGACCGACGTGGGTGAGGTGGTCGACTCGGTCGAGGATCTGCGCAACGCCGGTCTGGCCAATGGCAAGCCCGCGGTGCTGCTGATCATGTATCGCCAGCCCGGCGCCAACATCATCCAGGCGATCGATTCTGTGAAGGCCGCGTTGCCGACGCTGAAGGCGGCGCTGCCCGGCGACATCAACCTGACCGTCGCAATGGACCGCAGCACGACGATCCGCACGTCGCTGGCCGATACCCAGCGCACGCTGCTGATCTCCATGGGCCTGGTGATCCTGGTGGTGCTGCTGTTCCTGCGCGATGGGCGAGCCACGCTGATCCCCAGCATAGCCGTGCCGGTGTCGATCATCGGCACTTTCGGTGCGATGTATCTGCTGGGCTACAGCCTGGACAACCTGTCGCTGATGGCGCTGATCGTCGCCACCGGCTTCGTGGTCGATGACGCCATCGTCGTGCTGGAGAACATCGCCCGCCACCTGGAGGCGGGCATGCCGCGCATCGAGGCCGCGATGCTCGGCGCGCGCGAGGTGGGCTTCACCGTGCTATCGATGAGCCTGTCGCTGGTGGCGGTGTTCCTGCCGATCCTGCTGATGGGCGGCATCGTCGGACGGCTGTTCCGCGAATTCGCGGTGACGCTGTCGATGGCGGTGATGATTTCGCTGGTGGTGTCGCTGACGGTGACGCCGATGATGTGTTCACGCCTGCTGCGGCCGATGCACGACCGCAAGCCCGGCCGCTTCTTCCGCGCCAGCGAGCGTGTGTTCAACGGTGCGCTGACCTTCTACCAGCGCACGCTTGGCTGGGCGCTGCGCCACATGCGGCTGGTGGCGCTGGTGCTGGTCGCGACGGTCGGGTTGAACGTCTACCTGTACATCGTCGTGCCGAAGGGCTTCTTTCCGGAGCAGGACACCGGAATGATGATCGGCGGCATCCAGGCCGACCAGAGCATTTCCTTCCAGCTGATGAAGCAGAAGCTGGCGCAGTTCATGGCGATCATCCAGGCCGATCCGGCGGTCGCCAGCGTGGTCGGCTTCACCGGGGGCCGGCAGACCAATTCGGGCTTTACCTTCACCTCGCTGAAGCCGCTGAGCGAGCGCAATGTCTCCGTCCGAACAGGTGATCGCACGGCTGCGCCCCAAGCTGGCGCGGGTCCCGGGCGGGCGGCTGTTCCTGCTGGCGGTGCAGGACATCCGCGCCGGCGGACGGCAGAGCAACGCCGAATACCAGTACACGCTGCAGGCTGATACCAGCACCGAACTCTACAAATGGGCGCCCCTGCTGACCGCCGCGCTGCAGAAGAGCACGGCACTCGCGGACGTCAATTCCGACCAGCAGCAGGGCGGCCTGCAGACCAACCTGGTGATCGACCGGCCGACGGCGGCCAGGCTCGGCCTGACGCCGAGTGCCATCGACAACACGCTGTACGACGCCTTCGGGCAGCGCGACGTATCGACCATCTACAACGCGCTGAACCAGTATCATGTGGTCATGGAACTGGCGCCGCAATACTGGCAGAATCCGGCGACGCTGAAGCAGCTATGGGTCAGCACCTCCGGCGCCAACGCCAGCGGCACGCAGACCACCAACGCGCCGGTGGGGACCGTCACCGGGCCATCGGGCAGCAGCACGACCAGCAGCACCAATACCGCGGCCACAATCGCGCTGGACAGCGCGCGCAACCAGGCGATCAATTCGATCGCAGCGAGCGGCAAATCGAGCGCCTCTTCCGGTGCGTCGGTCAGCACCGTCAAGGAGACGATGATCCCGCTGGCGGCGGTGAGCCATTACGAGCCAGGAAAGACGCCGCTCTCGGTCAATCACCAGGGGAATTTCGTTGCTACCACGATTTCCTTCAACCTGCCGGTCGGCGGGTCGCTGAGTGCGGCGACCGAGGCGATCCGGCAGGCCGCCCAGGATATCGGCATGCCGGCCTCGATCCATGGCAGCTTCGCCGGTACCGCGGCGGTGTTCCAGCAATCGGTGGGGACCGAGCCGCTGCTGATCGCCGCGGCGTTGGCCGCCGTCTACATCGTGCTGGGCATCCTCTACGAGAGCTACATCCACCCGATCACCATCCTCTCGACGCTGCCGTCGGCTGGCGTCGGGGCGGTGCTGTCGCTGCTGATCTTTCGCACCCAGTTCAGCATCATCGCACTGATCGGCGTGATCCTGCTGATCGGCATCGTCAAGAAGAACGCCATCATGATGATCGACTTCGCGCTGCAGACCGAACGCGCGGGAGCGACGCCGCGCGACGCGATCTTCCAGGCGTGCGTGATGCGGTTCCGGCCGATCATGATGACGACCTTCGCCGCGATGCTGGGCGCGCTGCCGCTGGCCTTCGGCACTGGCGAGGGATCGGAACTGCGCAAGCCGCTGGGCATTGCCATCGTCGGCGGGCTGGTGGTGAGCCAGGTGCTGACGCTTTACACCACACCGGTCGTCTACCTGTACCTCGATCGCTTCAGCGCCTGGTGGGTGCGGACGTGGCGGCGCCTCTATTACGGATCGCCGATGCCGGAGCCGGGTGAATGAGCGTGCGCGGGCGTAAGCGCCCTCACCCTGCTCTCTCCCGCAAGCGCGAGAGGGTTTTGCTTGGCGTTGCCCTGTTGATGCTTTCGGGGTGCATGGTGGGGCCGGATTACAAGCGTCCCGGCGCGCCGGTGCCGGCCGCATTCAAGGAGGCGCCTCCGGCGGGATGGAAGATCGGCACGCCGTCCGACAGCATCCCCAAAGGGGCGTGGTGGTCGGTCTATGACGATCCGGAACTGGATCGGCTGGAGCGCGAGGTCGATATCAGCAACCAGACGCTGGCGCAGGCGGTGGCGTCCTATCGCGAGGCGCAGGCGGTGGTGCAGCAGGCGCGCGGCCAGCTGTTCCCCACGATCGGGATCACCCCCGGCGTCACAGTGGCGAACGAGGGCGGCAATTTCAGCAGCGGCGGACTGATTTCCTCCGGCAGCGTCCGCCGCGGCATCACCACCAATTACAGTCTGGAGAGCAATGCGAGCTGGGATGTCGATGTGTGGGGCCGCATCCGTCGCACCGTGGAAAGCGATGTTGCGAGCGCGCAGGCGAGCGCGGCCGATATCGCGAATGCGCGGCTTTCGGCCCAGGCGGCGCTGGCAACCGATTATTTCGACCTGCGCTATGCCGACTCGTTGCAGAAGCTGCTGGACGACACGGTGAAGGAATACCAGCGCTCGCTGCAGATCACGCAGAACCAGTACAACGCCGGCACCGCCGCCAAATCCGACGTGCTGACGGCGCTGACCCAGCTGCAGACGACGCAGGCGCAGGCGATCAACGTGGGCGTCGCACGCGCGCAGTACGAGCACGCGATTGCCGTGCTGACCGGGCATCCGCCGGCCGAGCTGACCATTGCGCCAGGCGTGCTGGCACGGGACGTGCCGGAGATTCCGACGACGGTGCCGGCGGCGCTGTTGGAGCGGCGGCCCGACATCGCCGCGGCCGAGCGGCAGATGGCGCAGGAGAACGCGCTGATTGGTGCTGCGATCGCCGCCTACTACCCCGACATCTCGTTGACCGCACTCTACGGCTATGTCGGCAATCCGATCGGCTCCTTGATCGAGGCGTCGAACAAGGTGTGGTCGATCGGCGGCTCGGCGGCCGAGACGGTGTTCGACGGCGGCATCCGCACTGGCGCGGTGGCACAGGCGCGCGCTGCGTACGATGCCAGCGTGGCGAATTACCGGCAGGTGGTGCTGACCGCGTTCCAGGGGGTGGAGGACAATCTGTCCGGCCTGCGCATCCTGCAGGACCAGGCGGGCGCGCAGGACGCGGCGGTGTCCTCGGCGCGGCAGGCGGTGCAGATCGCACTGAACGAATACACCGCCGGCACCCAGGCCTATACCACGGTTGTCACCGCGCAGACGACGGCGCTGGCCGACGAGGAGAGCGCGCTGTCGATCCGCCAGACAAGGCTGACCGACAGCGTCGCGCTGATCGAGGCGCTCGGCGGCGGCTGGGATACGACGCAGCTGCCCAGCCCGGCCGCGGTACGGGACACCGGCATCTTCTGGACGATGGCCCGAAGCGTCAGATGACCGACGGGGTCAGGTAATTTTGCCCTCGAAAGGCGGCAGCAGGTCCGGGGCCTCGAACTCCAGCACCCAGAGATCCGGGTCGAAACGCAGCTGCCGGGCGACGTAGTCGTCGGCTTTCGCCTGATCAACCGGATTGGGGCCTGTGGCACGCAGCCAGCCCAGCTCACCGTCGGCGCCCCGCATCTGCGACAGAACCGAAAGGCCGGCGCGGCCGTGCAGCACCACCAGCACACCGCCGGCATCGGGGTCGCCCTTGCGAACCACGGTGCCGTAGCGGCCGTCCTGCTGGCCCATTCGCAGCGCCATCTGGACCCATAGCCCGGCCTTGACGCGCGGCTCACTCATGGCAGTGCCTGGCTTCCGCCGTCGATCGGCAACGCGAGGCCGGTCAGGCTGCCGCTCGATGGGCGCAGCAGGAAGGCGACGAGGTCGGCGACCTGTTCGGGCGTGGTCATGCGGCCGGTGGGGATGCCCTGCTCAGCCTGGGCACGGGTGATGCCGAGCGCGGCGAAGCGGCCCTCGGCCATCGCGGTATCGACCCATCCGGGGCAGATGGCATTGACGGTGATGCCGCGCGGCGCGGCGGCGAGGGCGAGGGCGCGGGTCAGGCCGATCGCGCCGTGCTTGGCGGCGACATAGGGTGCCTGGTCGGGAACGCCGCGCAGGCCGAGCACCGAGGCGATGGTGACGATGCGCCCACTGCCGTCCGGCAGCAGCGGCAACGCGGCCTTGGCACAGTAATAGGGGCCGTGCAGGTTGGTCGCCATCACCGCGTGCCACAGCGCGTGGTCGCCGGGGTCCAGCGCATCGACGCCGGCCATGCCGGCGTTGTTCACCAGCGCGTCGAGCCGGCCGATGGCGGCGAAGCCGGCGCGCACCGAGGCGGGGTCGGCGACGTCCATCGCCAGGAAGCTCTGGCCCAACGGCAGCGCGTCGGGTGCATGGCGACCGGCGACGATGACAAGGTAGCCCTCGGCGACGAGGCGCGCGGCGATCGCAGCGCCGATGCCGCGGGCGCCGCCGGTCACGAGGGCGGTCCTCATTGCGCCGTGCCGCCGCCGTCCACCGGCAGGATCACGCCGGTGATGAAGGAGGCGGCGTCGGAGGCGAGGAAGGCGACGGCGGCGGCGATCTCCTGCGGGTGGGCGAACCGGCCGAGGGGCACGCCGTCGCGATAGGCATCAGCCGAGCTGCTGGGGAAGCGGTCGGGGTAGCGCTCGGCGAGTTGGCCGATGACAGCGGCGAGCATCGGCGTGTCGGTGCTGCCGGGCGCGATGCAGTTCACCCGGATGCCGTGCTCGGCCCAGTCCAGCGCGGCACTGCGCGAGAGCTGGGCGATGGCGGCCTTGCTGGCACCGTAAGCGGCGCTGACCGGCTTGCCGATCAGTGCCTGGTCGGAGGCGATGTTGACGATGGCGCCGCGGCGGCGCGCGATCATCCCCGGCAGAACCGCCCGCATCATCGCGTAGGCGGCGAGGAAATTGACGCGAAAGACACGCTCGACCTCGGCCAGCCCGGTCTCCAGCACCGTGCCGAGCACGGTAACGCCGGCATTGTTCACCAGGATGTCGACCGGGCCCTGGGCTACCACCAGGGCGGCAGCGCGGGCTTCCAGCGTAGCGATGTCGGCGAGGTCGAAATCGGGCAAGTCAAGGCCGATGACCCGCGCGCCCCGGTCGGCGAGCGCCTGGACCGTGGCGGCGCCGATGCCGCCGCGGCTGCCGGTGACGATGGCGCAGCGCCCCGCAAGGTCAGTCATTCCGCATCCCTTCCAGGGCGTTGCCGTGATGCGCCCTGGATGTGAGGATAGACAGCGAAGCCGCCGCCCCCAAATCCCAGCCATCGCCCGCCAAGGAGCCGACGCCATGAACCGCTTCGCCGCCGCCTGCCTGGTGCTGGCCGCCTCTTGCCTGCTGCGCCCGGCATCGGCCGATGCCGCCGACAAGATCTCCTTCGGGCTCGACTGGCTGGCCGAGGCCGAATACGGCGGTTTCTACCAGGCCGCCGCCACAGGCATCTATGCCAAGCATGGGCTGGACGTGACCATCGCGCAGGGCGGCCCCTCGGTGAACCACGCGGCGCTGCTGATGGCCGGGAAGCTCGACTTCGACATCTGCTCGAATTCCTTCCTCGCACTGAACTTTGTTCAGGAGAAGATCCCGTTCAGCGTCGTGGCGTCGATGTTCCAGAAGGACCCAGCGGTGCTGATCGCGCATCCCGGCGTGGGCAATGACAGCTTCGCCGCGCTGAAGGGCAAGCCGATCCTGATCAGCGCCGACACCCGCGTGGGCTGGTGGAATTTCCTGAAGGCGAAGTTCGGCTACACCGATGCGCAGATCCGGCCCTACACATTCAACCTCGCACCCTTCCTGGCGAACAAGAACGCCATCCAGCAAGGCTACCTGGGCAGCGAACCGTTCTCGATCGAGCAGCAGGCGCATTTCAAGCCGGTGGTGCTGCTGGTCGCCGATGCCGGGTTCAGGGGGTATTCCAGCCTGATTGCCACCAGCAATGCCAACATCGCTAACAAGCCCGACTTGGTGAAACGCTTCGTCGAGGCCTCGATCGAGGGCTGGTATTCGTATCTCGACGGCGATCCGGCGCCGGGCAATCAGGCGATCCTGAAGGCCAACCCGGAGATGACGCAGGCGCTGTTGGACTATGGCCGCGGCACGTTGAAAAGCCACGGTATCCTGCAATCGGGCGACGCCGCGACACTCGGCATCGGTGCAATGACCGATGCGCGGTGGAAGGCGTTCACCGACAGCGTGGTGGCCGAGGGGCTGTATCCGAAGGGCATCGACTACAAGAAGGCCTACACGCTGAAATTCGTCGACCAGAAAGTCGGCCTGGACGGGAAGACGCCATAGCGTGCTGCGCATCAAGGGCGTCGGTCGGCGCTTTTCCACCGGGACCGAGGCGTTGCGCGACGTGTCCCTGGACATCGAAGGCGGCGACTTCATCGCCCTTCTCGGTCCGTCAGGGTGCGGTAAGTCCACGCTGCTGCGGCTGGTAGCGGGGCTGGACCAGCCCGATTCGGGCGCGCTGGCGTGGGACGACGGCAAGCCCCCGGCACCCGGCGATATCGGCTTTGTTTTCCAGGACGCGACGCTGCTGCCCTGGGCAACCGCCGAGGAGAATGTGTTTCTGCCACTGCGTCTGCGCGGCGTTGGCTGGGGCGATGCGGCCGAAGCGGTGCGGGCGGCGCTGGCAAGGGTCGGGCTGGCCGGGTTTGAGCGGCAGCGGCCGCGCCAGCTTTCGGGCGGCATGCGGATGCGCGTGTCGATCGCGCGCGCCCTGGTGACCCGCCCGCGCGTGCTGCTCATGGACGAACCGTTCGCCGCGCTGGACGAGTTCACCCGCCACCGCCTGCAATCGGATCTGCTGGGCGTATGGGAAGGCGTGGGCTGCACGGTCGTATTCGTCACGCACTCGATCTACGAGGCGGCGTTCCTGGCGCGGCGCATCGTGCTGATGACGCCGCGGCCAGGGCGGATCGGCCGCGAAATCGCCTCCACCCTGAGCATTGGGCCACATACGCGGCTGGACCCCGCCTATGCGGCGCTGGTCGCCGCGGTGACGCAGGGGATGGAACAGGCGTTGCAGGCGGCATGAACGAACGCCTGCTGCAAGCCGCCCCCGCGCTGTTCGGGCTGCTGGCCCTGGTGCTGTGGGAGGCAGCGGTGCGGCTGACCGGTGTGCCGGTGTATATCGTGCCGGGGCCGATAGACGTGGTTCGCGCTTTCCTGGCGGATCCCGGGGGTCTGCTGATGTCGCTGGCGTCCACCCTGACGGTTACGTTTGCCGCGTTGCTGGTGGCGGCGAGCCTGGGGGTGCTGTTGGCGCTGGGCATGGCGACGAGCCGGCTGGCGAGGGCGGCGATCGTGCCCTGGGCGGTGATCCTGCAGGTGACGCCGATCGTCGCCATCGCGCCGCTGATCATCATCTGGGTGGGCAACCCGTTCGCTGCTCTGGTGACCTGCGCCGTCATCGTCGCCTTCTTTCCGGTATTCGCCAACACCGCGACAGGACTGGCATCCGCGCCGTCGGAGTTGGCCGACCTGTTCGTGCTCTACGGCGCGGGGCGGTGGCGCACGCTGTTCCTGCTACGACTGCCGGCGGCGCTGCCGTATTTCTTGTCCGGGCTGCGCATATCGGGCGGCCTGGCGCTGGTCGGCGCGGTGGTTGCGGAGTTCGTCGCCGGTGCCGGTGGATTCGCCTCGGGACTGGCTTACCGAATTCTGGAGTCGGGATACCGGCTGCAGATCCCCCGGATGTTCGCCGCCCTGGTGCTGCTGTCGATCGCCGGTATCGTGATCAATTTCGGCCTGGGCGCGCTGGGCGACTTCGTGCTGCGGCGCCGGGGAGATGTACCGGGGGACGCGCAAGGGGGCACGACGTGATCGATGCGGCGATGGAACGCGAATACAACAACCGCGCGAAGGTGCCCGACTTCGCCGCGATCGCGGCGGCGCTGACCGCCGATGCGGCCGCGTACCGCGCGGCGCATCGCGACAGCGAACTGGGCGTGCCCTACGGCCCCGGCGCGCGGCAGGCGATGGATATATTTTGGCCGGCATCGGGGCGCGCCGCGCCGTTGGCGATGTTTCTGCACGGCGGCTACTGGCAGTCGCTGGATCGCTCGGTTTTCAGCCATCTGGCGGCCGGGCCGACGGCGCGGGGGATCGCGGTGGCGATGCCGTCCTATGATTTGTGCCCGGCGGTCACGCTGGCCGCCCTGACCGAGCAGGTGCGCGGTGCTGCCGCCTTCCTGCATCGCCGGCACGGCCGCCCGATGGTCGCGTTCGGGCACTCGGCGGGCGGGCATCTGACGGCGATGCTGCTGGCGACGGACTGGCCGGGCCGCGGCGAGCGGGCGGGGATGGTTTCGGCGGGGCTCGCGATCAGCGGGTTGTTCGATCTTGTGCCGTTGACGCTCACGACGATCAATGCCGCGCTGCGCCTGGACACCGAGGAGGCGCGCCGCCTGTCGCCGATCGGGATGCCTGCGCCGGGCCTGCCGTTGCATGCCGTCGTGGGCGGCGCGGAGGGGCCTGAGTACCGAGCGCCAGTCGCGCGGCATCGCCGAGGCCTGGGGCGGCACCTGGGAGGCTGTCCCGGGTGCCAACCATTTCACGGTGGTCGCTCCGCTGGCCGAGGCGGGGTCTGCGCTGGTGGAGAGGCTGGCAGCAATGGCGGGGGTGACGCCCGCCGCTGCGCCATTGCGCGCGGGTCAGTAGCCGCGGTCGGGCTGGTAGACGTTGGGCATCGGGCGTCCTTCGGCGTGGGCGGCGAGGGCCTCGGCCACGTAAGCGGCGCGGGCCGGCCGGGAGGCGAAGCCGGCAAGGTGGCAGGTGATCCCGATGCGTGGATGCGTCCATGCGGGATGCGATTCCGGCAGCGGTTCGGGATCGAAAACATCGAGTATCGCGGCGGAGAGATGCCCCGAATCGAGTGCGGCGATCAGGTCGTTCATCACGATCAACGAGCCGCGGCCGGCATTGATGATGCCGGCACCGGGCGGCAGGCAGGCGATGCGAGCGGCGTCGATCAGGCCTGCGGTCTCGGGCGTGTCAGGCAAAAGCCCGACCAGAATGTCGGCACCGGCGAGGAAGCCGGGTAGGGCATCCAGGCCGGCGGCGACGGGCACGCTGGGTTCCTGTCGCGGGCTGCGTGTCCAACCGGCGACGGAGAAGCCTAGGCCCTGCAGCATCGCCGCGGCTCGGCGACCGAGATTGCCAAGGCCGAGAATCCCAACCCGGGTCTGCGCCGCCGTCCGCGGCGCGTCGAATGGGTCCCAGCGGCGCTCGGCCTGGGCCGCAACGATGCGGCGGTAGTCGCGCAGCAGGGCGAGCGCGGCAAGGCAGACATACTCGCCCATTGTCTGCGCCGCCTCATCGGCCCCCATGCGGACAATAGGGACGTGGCGCGGCAGATGCGGGTCCCGCGTCAGGTGGTCGACGCCTGCGGCAGAGCTGAATATCACCCGCAGGTTGCGGTAGCGCGCGAGGCGGCCGGGCTCTGGTTCCCAGACGAACACGTAGGTGACGCGGTCGGGATCGACGTCGGGATCGTCCCAGCCACGCACGTCGAGGGTTGGGCAGACACGGGCGAATTGCGCCTGCCAGTCGGGAAGGGCGGCCGCACCGCCCGATTTCATCAGCATCACGCCCTCGATCAGCGACGTCACGGTCGTGCACGCTCCTGTGGTGATTTTCTCAGAGTGCGGCGGAAAGGCGGCGCGGGCTATGGGAATCAGCCTGTGCTGCATAAGGTCTAGCGGTCGCGCGTCTCCGGCATCGCCAGCCATACCAGCAGCGTGCCGGCGAGGCCGGCGGCGGAGAGGCCCCAGAACGCGGCGGCGGGGCCTGAGGCGGTCGCAAGCCAACCGGCGAAGCTGGTGCTGATGGTGGCGCCTACGAACACCAGTAGGCCGAGCAGGCCCATGCAAAGGTTGAATCGGCCGTTGGTGCGAGTCAGGTCGGCGGCGATAAGCGGCATCATCACGCCAAAAACCGCCGCCGAAACCCCGCTGATCGCCTGCAAGCCGATCAGCGTCCAGGCACCGGGCAGCAATGCCAGCAGCACGCCGCGCACCGGGAGCGAAGCCCAGCCGATGAGCAGCACGCCGCGCCGTCCGCGTTCCTGCGCTCGGCGCCCGGCCCACGGCGAGAGCAGCGCCGTAACGCCCTGCGGCAGCACGATCGAGGCGGCGATGATGATGTCGGCAAGGTAGCCGGCCGTCTTTGTCACCTGCCCTGCGGCGATCGGCAGCATCGCCGCGTTGGACAGGTGGAACAGCATAACGCAGCCGCCGAAGATGAGCAGCCGACGGTCGGTCAGCAGTTCGCGCACGGCGCCCCAGTCGAGCGGGGCGTGATGCTCGATCTCGCCCTCGGTGGGGCCGATTGTGGAGAGCGCTACCAGCGCGGGCAGGCCGACCGCGGCGGTCAACCAGAATACCGAGGCTGCCGAGACGTAGCTACCGGCGACCCCCATCACGCCGGCGGCGATGCCGTTGCCGATCGCCGAGAATCGGGCGTTGCGGCCGAGCCGTTCCCCGAGAGCGGCGTGGCCGACGAGGCTGAGGCTGACTGCGGCGATGGCGGGCGTGAGTACGCAACTGGCGAATCCGTGCAGTATCTCCGCGCCATAGACCGAAATCACGGTAGGACGGATTGCGAACAGCAGCGCCGAGAAGATGATCGCGGCGATGCCGAAACCAACGGCAGCCCGTTTGTTGCGCACGGCGTCTACCAGCACGCCCGCAGGCACCTGGCTGATCATGGCGGTGATGGTGCCGAGGCTGAGGGCGAAGCCGATGTCGATCTGCGTCCAGCGCCGCTCGGTCAGATACACAGCGATGAACGGGCCGAAGCCGGTCTGCACGTCCGAGACGAAGAAGTTGAGCCAGTCCAGGCCGCGCAGTGCGCGGGCGTGCAGGCCCGTGCCGGCGGACATGACTGCCTCGGACATTACGGCTTGGTGCTCGTCGCTCCGGCGTTTTCCGGAGTGGACGGCGCCGGTGTGGGCGGCACGGTGGCGGGCGGCGTCGAGGTGGGCGATGTCACGGGTGCCGTAGGCTTCGGCGGCGATGGCGATATGGATGGCGCCGGTGCGGGCGACGATGTGGCCGCGGCGGTAGGGGGCGCCGCCTTCGGCGTGCTCGGGGTGGCTGCTGGTGCGGCCACTGGGACCGCCACCGGGGTAGACGCGGGCGCCGGCTTGGCGTGCGGTACGACAACCTCGGCGGGGGCGGTGGTGTCGGTGTATTGCGGGGCGGCGGCGATCTCGTCGGCCGGCATGTCGACGACGATCGGATGGTCCGGGTCGGACGGCTTGAAATGCAGCGCCGACCAGTGGACGGCGATCACCCGGTTGCCGACGCCGAGGAATCCGCCAACGTCGAGCACAGCGGCCTGCGGCAGTCCGGCTGCGTCCACCAATACATCCACCAGTCGCCCGACGGTGCCGCCGGCCGGCCCGGTACACGGTGCGACCCAGGATCGGCATGGCGATGTCGGGCGCCATCGTCTTGGTCACCGGCGCAGCGGCGCCGAGCAGCAGGCCGGCCATAAGCAGGCTGGCACGCAGCACTCCGGACGCCGGGCATACCCGGCCGAACCGCTGATGGGTTTGGTGGTTCATACGTCTCCTGCCCTGCGCTTCCCGAATTGAGCATAGGCACGCGGCGCCCGGTGCCGCCAGACGGCGCCGGCGTCGACGCATGCCGCCACGAAGCCGGTTGGAATGCCGCCGCGGATGCGGTTCTCTGGCGGGATGCACACCGTCGTCCTGTCTGCCGAGACCGACTGGGCCGGTTGGCGCGGGGCGACCCGCGCGCTGGTGCTGAGTGGTGCCGAGCCGGCGGCCGTTCAGTGGCGGATTGGCGGAGGTGCTGGAGATGCGCTGCCGGCTGCAGAAGGCAGCTTCGGCCTGTCGCGCGCGCTGGTCGCGCTCTGTTCGACGGCGATCCAGGCGCGTGATGCCGACCGGTTCGCGCTGCTCTACCGGTTGGTCTGGCGGGCTCATGGCGGCGAGCGTGTCCTGGAACTGGCGGCCGACCCGGATGTGGCCGCTGCGCGCGCGCTGGCCCTGGCGGTGCGGGCCGAGGCGCATCGGATGCGCACCCATCTGCGCTTCCTGCGCATCGTCGAAGCGGCGGGCGCACGGTACCTCGGCTGGTATGCGCCCGCCCATTTCGTGCTGGAGGCGAATGCGCAACTGCTGGCGCAGCGTTTCACGGCGCTGCGCTGGTCGGTGCTGACGCCTGACGGGGCAGCGCACTGGGATGGCGCTGCGCTTTCCTTCGGCGCCGGCGTCGCGGCGCCGGCGGACGATTCGGCCCTGGCTGCGCTTTGGGAGGAGCAGGGCGAGGCGATAGTGGCAGGGGCGCGACCAGGGACCGCAATCCCGCCTGCCGAGGCGCTGGACGAGGCACCGCGCCCGCCCGATTTGCCGGCGATCGGAGCGGTGGTGCTGCCTTTCCGGCTCGATCCAGGGCTGGTCGAGGCGGCGGGCGAGGCCGCGCTGTGCCGGCGCTGTCCGCTGTGGGAGCCGGCAACTCAGGCGGTGTTCGGCGAGGGGCCTTCGGGGGCCAGCATCCTGTTCGTCGGCGAGCAGCCCGGCGACCAGGAGGACGTGATCGGCCGGCCCTTCGTCGGCCCCGCCGGGCAGCTGCTGGACCGCGCGCTGGAGGAAGCCCGCATCGACCGGCGCACCGCCTACATCACCAACGCGGTGAAGCACTTCAAATTCATCCGGCGTGGCGCGCGACGGATCCACGAGCGGCCGGACGCGGACGAGATGAAAGCCTGCAGTTTCTGGCTGGACGTGGAGCGGGTGCGCATTGCGCCGCGGCTGGTCGTGCTGATGGGGGCCACCGCGGCGCGCACGGTGCTGGGCCGCCCGGTGACGATCGGGCGGGAACGTGGGCGGCCCTTCGTCCTGTCGGCGACCGAGACCGCGTTCGTGACGGTGCATCCGTCCTTCCTGTTGCGCCTGCCCGACGAGGAGGCGCGCGCCCGAGAGTATCGCGCGTTCGTTGAGGATTTGCGTACGGCCGCACGTCTCGTGGCGACGCCGGGGCCGGAATGACGGCGTCGGCAGACCTGCTCTAAGCTCTCCCCAACAAGGGGGAACGACCTATGGACAATGCGCGCGTGCTGGCGACCGGGCTCCGCTTTCCGGAGGCGCCGGTGTGGATGGCGGACGGGTCGGTGATCCTGGTGGAGATCGAGCGGCAGACCATCACCAGGGTCTCGCAGGATGGCGGTGTGAGCGTGATCGCCACCCCGGGGGGCGGTCCGAACGGGCTGGCGATCGGACCGGATGGCGCGCTGTACTGCTGCAACAATGGCGGCTTCCTGTGGCGGCAGGAGCAAGGTTTTCTGCGCCCCGCCGGGCCTGCTGCCGACTACACCAGCGGGCGGATCGAAAGGATCGACCCGAAAACCGGCACGGTCACCGTGCTGTATGAACGCTGTGGCGAGCACAACCTGCTCGGACCCAACGACATCGTCTTCGACCATCAGGGTGGTTTCTATTTCACCGATCTGGGCAAGGCCCGGGCGCGCGACCGAGACTGGGGCGGCGTCTATTACGCCTTGCCCGACGGCTCACGCATCGTCGAGGTCGTCCACCCGATCCTAACGCCGAACGGCATTGGCCTGTCACCCGACGACCGGGTGCTGTACGTCGCCGAGACCGAGACCGGGCGGCTCTGGGCGTTCGACATCGAGGCGCCTGGCGTGGTCGCCCAGGCGCCATTTCCCTCGCCGCACGGCGGCCGGTTGTTGTGCGGGCTGGGGGGCTTCCAGCGCTTCGACAGCCTGGCGGTGGATGGCGAGGGCAATGTCTGCGTCGCCACGCTGATAAGCGGCGCGATAAGCGTCATTGCGCCGGACGGGACGCTGCGGCGGCAGGTGATGACCGGCGACCTGTTTACCACCAATATCTGCTTCGGCGGACCTGGCCTGACGACCGCCTATCTGACGCTGTCGGGGCGCGGCGAACTGGTGGCGATCGACTGGCCGGTACCGGGGCTGTCGCTGGCGTACAACGCCTGAGCCGACGCGGTGGCGCCAGCAGGTGCGGGGGCGGCGATGCGCCAAGTTGCTGCGGCCGTGGCGCTGCCCAGGAAGCTGCCGGCGATCATGTCGGCGATGAAGTGGTAGTCCATTCCATAGAGGCCGATCGCCGTGATCAGCGGAGGCAGCACCCAGACTGCGCGCAGCCGCGGCCAGGCTATCCAGAACAGTCCGAACACGGCGGTCGCGATGGTCATGTGCCCCGAGGGGAACGACGCGTAGCCTGGCCCGCCATGGAACGGGAAATAGCCATAGACCCCGTTCTGGATAAGCGAGGGGTTGTGGTTGATCCAGGTGTCCGGCCACGTGTGGCCGAAGCAGTATTTCAGCGTGTCCTTGATCTGTCCCGCGAGCAGCAGGCTCACCGCGGCGAGGAACAGCACGCGCGGCGTGCGCGGCAGGTTGCCCTGTCCCAGCTGCCACAGCCCGCCCACTACCAGCACCGGCACGGCGCAGGCGGTCAGCCATTCAGGGATGCGCTGCATGGTGTCGAGGACGGCATTGCGCGGGATCATGGCGTGCGCGTAGAGCGCGGCGGGTCGGTCGACAAAGCTCTGCGCCAGCACCACCAGCACGGCGCACGTGAGGAAAGCCCACAGATAGGGTCGCAATACTGTCATCGCGCGGCTCCGGACAAGGCTCGGTCAATAGATAGCAGGAACGACCGCCGGCAAGACGTGAAGATAAGAATGCGAAGCATCTGCATCATTGCCGATTCGTCTTGACTTGTCCGCCTCCGGCGTTACTTGCGGGGCATGCGACGATTTTCCGATCTGACCGAGCAGGAAGTGCTCGCCCTGGCGATCTCTAACGAGGAGGAGGATGGTCGGCTGTATGCCGACTTCGCGGAATCGCTGCGCGAAACCTATCCCGACAGTGCGCGTGTGTTCGATGACATGGCGGCCGAGGAAAGCCAGCACAGGCGCGCGCTGATCGACCTCTATGTGAGCCGGTTCGGCAAGACGATCCCGCCGATCCGCCGGCGCGACATCCGCGGTGCGCCGACCTATCAGACGGCATGGCAGCTGCTGCCGCGCGGCATCGACGCGATCCGCCGCCAGGCACGGCAGATGGAAGCGGATGCGAGTCGCTTCTACATGCAGGCGGCGGCAAAGACGACGGCGGCGGACGCGCGCAAGCTGCTGGGCGACCTGGCGGCGGCCGAGCTAGAGCACATCCAGGTCGCGGGGCGTCTGGAAGACCATCACATGGCCGGTGGTGCGCGCGGGCGCGAGGACGAGGACGCCCGCAAACGCTTCGTGCTGCAGGTTATCCAGCCGGGCCTTGTCGGGCTGATGGATGGCTCGGTATCGACGCTGGCGCCGGTGTTCGCGGCGGCGTTCGCGACGCACAACTCGTGGAATGCGTTCCTGGTCGGCATGGCCGCGTCCATCGGCGCCGGCATCAGCATGGGCTTTGCCGAGGCACTGGCCGACGACGGCAAGCTGTCGGGGCGCGGCGCACCGTTCCTGCGCGGTCTCGTGTGCGGGCTCATGACCACCGCCGGCGGGCTCGGGCACACGCTGCCCTACCTGATCCCGGCCTTCTGGACCGCCACTGTGGTCGCGATGGGCGTCGTCGTGCTGGAGCTGGCGGCGATCGCCTACATCCAGTTCCGCTACATGGAGACGCCGATTATCCCGGCGGTCGCAAAGGTGATGCTGGGCGGCGCGCTGGTGCTCGCGGCGGGCATTCTGATCGGGAGTTCGTAGCGGGCCCGCTGCCAAGCTGAAGCATCCTCGCCGAACTCCGTCGGGGCGCGAGACAGGGTTTCCGCTCGCCTTGCGTCAGCGGCGGGCCTTGCGGGCGGCGTAACGCTGGTCGCGGGCGGCCTTGCGCTGGGCTTCCAGTGCACGTTCCTCGGCTGCCTTTCGGGCGGCGGCGGCGGCGGCTTCGGCCTCGCGGGCCTTCTGTTCTGCGGCGCGGGCGGCTTCCTCAGCAGCAAGGCGGCGCGCTTCGGCTTCCTTGGCTGCACGGCGCTCGGCGGCACGGGCCTCGCGGGCCTCGGCAATCGCCAAGCGCTCGGCGGCACGCTGCGCCACCGTCGGGTCGTCAGGGCCCGGCTTGGCGCGGAACCGCTCCAGCAGTGCCTGCTTTGCGGTCGCGGCGGCTTTGCGCCGCTCGTTGAAGTCCATGTGCTTGGGCGCCGCCATCCGGTCACTCACTGTCCTTGTTCACGGGCGAAATAGCCGATTGCACGGAACTGCACCATGGCGTGCGACGCACACCACGGCCGCTTCGATGGCTATTCGTGCCGCTCCTCCGGACGCCCCGCCGGATGCGGAGCCGGTCGGGCCGCCGGACGTGGTTCGGCGTGCGGCTCCGGACGCGGTTGGGGTCGTGGTTCTGGCCGCGCTTCTGGGCGCGGCGCTGGGCGCGGCTCGGGACGAGCTTGCGGTCGCGGTGTCGGGTGCGCTTGCGATGGTGGTGAACTACGGGCTTCGGGCCGTGCCTCGACCGGATGGGGTTGCTCGGGTGCGCGCTGCGGAGCGGCTTGCTCGTGAACCTGCGCACGCGGCTCGACAGCCGGCCTGGGTTCGGCACCTGGACGGGCCACGGCGCCGGGATGGGCCTCGGCGGCGGGGTTGCCGGGACGAGCCTCCGGCCGCGGCGCGCCCTGCACGGTTGGACGACCAGCGGCACCGGGGTGCGCCTCGCCGGCTTCGGACCTGACTGGCGGGGCGCCGGGGCGTGCGATCTCTGCCGGCGTGCGCAGTGCAGGCTCGCCGCCGGGCGCACCTTGCGTGCGCGGCCCGGCCGGCCGCTCACCCGCCGGCTGGCCCGGACGCACGGTGCTTGCGGGGGCAGGGCGGCCGTTCTGCTCCAGCTGCGGCCGGGCGTTGGGGGTGACGGCCTGGGCGCGGATCGCAGGTCCGGGTGCCCTCCGGTTCGCTACCGCGCCTGTGCCGGCGGGTGGCGCCTGCAAGTGCATTTCCTGCGCGACGCGAGCGTTGACGCCGGCGGTGGCTGTGGTGGGGTCCAGCGGTTGGCGCCCCACCACCGCGTGCGCGTTGGCGAATTGGCCCGGCGGGATCGGGTGCGCGACCTGATTGATCGGCCGCGACAGCGCCATCGCGCTGGCAGGTACCATCGTCGCGCCGCGCCGGTTGGCGAAGTTGTTGATGGTGACGTTGGTATTGTCGATGCGGGTGAAGTTGGCGACGTTCCGCACGTAGCCGACATTGACGTTGCGCAGATAGGCTGGGCTGGTGCGGTACCAGGGACGGTACGGCTCCTGCCAGCCCAGCGGGCACCAGCCGACATTGCCATGAAAGCCGCTGGCCAGGGCGGCGCCGATCGCAACGCCGACGCCGATGCCGAAGAACGTCACTAGCGCCGGCGCGTAGACCGGCGCCACATAGCCCGGCGCGCCATACGCGACCGCGCCACCACCCGGCGCCCAGCCCCAGCGGCCGCCAATTTCCACCCAGCGGCCATAATGGAACGGTGCAAAGCCCCAGGGTGCGGCGTCGATCCAGGTCCAGCCCCAGGGCGCGACATAGGCCCAGTGGCCGTTGCGGTAGGGCACGTAGCCGGCCGCCACCTGCGGGTACCAGACCGTGCCGTAATCCGGCGTCTGCGCCCAGGTGCCGTAGTCGTAGAGATCATCGCCGCCGGTCATCTGCGCGACCTCGGCCGGGGCGGTAATGCCGCCCGACGGCGCGGCGGGCTGCTCGCGCGCCAATTGGGCGGTAAGGAAAGCGTCGCGCTGTGCCGCTACCACCTGCGTCTCGAAAGGGTCGGTGCCGGTGATCAGCACGGTCTGCCCGGCGCTGGCCTGCAAGTTGAGGTTGCTGCCCGAGATCTGCGCCGCGCCGGTGACGACGGTTATGCGGGTGGGGTCCTGGGTGTCGCCGGCGGTGATCTCGTACTGGCCGGGACTGGTAATGGCGATGCTGCCGCGTGGCGTCAGCACGGTATACGTTTCTCCGGGTGCGAGGGCGCGCAGGCGCAGGTAGACCTGTCCCTGCGGCAGCGTCGCGCCAACTGTCTGGTCGTCGAGCGCGGTGATGTCGAGATCTGTCGACTGGTCCATCGTGATGCGGTTGTTGGTGACGCCGATATCGGCCGAAGCCGCGGGTTGCGTCCAAAACGAGTCGCCCGAGGTGACCGGAAAATTCAGATTGGCAGCATCCCACTGGGTCGCGCCGACGTCGTGGAACGATACCTGGCCAACGAGTCGCGACAGGCGCCCAACCCGGGTCGGCGGGTCGGCGGTGGTCTGCGGCGCTGGGACAGGGGCGGCGGCGGGGGGCGCCAGCGGGGGCGGCGCGGACTGCGCGCGCGCCGTTTGCGGCAGCGCCGGGCCGAGCGTGAGGCCGACGATGGCCGTGGTTGCGGTCAAGCGGAAAAATCGCGAATGCGTGCGCAAGGGACGGCTCCTGGAGGGCTGCAAATGATCGCTTCGTCGGGGCTGTGGATGTCGGATCGGTTCGTGGCGAAATAGCGTCGGCGGCGTGATGAACGCGTGACCGCCGTGGGCGTTCCGCCCTGCCTCACGACGAAGTCATCGCGCCGCCGCGGCAACGCCATGCTGCCGCCACGCGTTCGCCACCTGCCGCCGTGAACAGAAGGTGCTGCATGGCGCCATGCCGGCGGCAATTTGGAGAACGAACATGAGCGGCATCACGAGCCGGCTGGTAGCGGCCCTGGCGCTTTTGCTGGCGCTGTCTGGCTGCGTGGCCTATCCGGCGGGCTATGGTTACGGGTACGGCTCAGGCTACGGGTACTACGCACCCTCGGTCGCGGTGGCGGTGCCTTGCTGCGCCTATGGCGGCTATGGGTATCGTCGCTGGTAGCAGGCGCCGCCGGCAGCGGGCGGTCAGGCTAGGGAAGCTATAGGGAAGGGGGCAGCGTGCTCGATCGCACGGGCGGCGCGCAGCACAAGGTCGTCACGGTACTGCGCAGCGACCACCTGCACCGAAAGCGGCAGGCCAGCGGGGGACAGGCCCATCGGCACGGCGATTGCGGGCTGGCGTGTCAGGTTGAAAGTGAAGGTCCAGGGCGCCCACTCCGTCCACAGCGCGTTGACCGGATCAACGGTCGGCGCATCCGCCAGCGGCGGCGGTCCGGGCACGGTCGGGCAAAGTAGCAAGTCGTACCGCTGATGCAGCATCGCCATGGCGTGCCCGGCGGCAGCGCGCATCGCCTCGGCGTCCATGAAGGCGATGGCGGATAGCCCACCCTGGGCGTGTGCCACTTCCAGCAGGCCGGGGTCGAGCTGGCCGCGCTCCTCGTCGCTGAACTGGCAGACGAGACGGGCGAGGGCGGCCCCCCAGACCCGCCCGAATACGATGCGGGTGTCGGGCAGTCCAGGGTCGCAATCCTCGACGATCGCGCCGGCGTCCTGCAGCAGGCCGGCGGCGCGTTCCACCGCATCGATACCATCTGCGTCGATCGGCGCATCGAATCCAGGGCGACCGAGCACGCCAACAGTCAGGCCGGCAACGCCCTCCTCGATCCCGTCGCGCCAGTCACGCGGGTCGTCGGGCAGGCAGAACGGGTCGCGTGCGTCGTGGCGAGCCATGGCACCCAGCATCAGGGCGGCGTCGCGCACGGTGCGGGTCATCGGGCCAGCGCAGGATACGGCGGCGAAGGCGCCGGCGGGCCATTGCGGGATGCGGCCATAGGTCGGCTTGAGGCCGACGAGCCCCGACCAGGCGGCGGGAATGCGCACCGAGCCGCCGGCATCGGTGCCGATGTGCAGCGGGCCGAAACAGGCCGCACCGGCCGCGCCCGCGCCGGAGGACGACCCGCCGGGGGTGTGGCTCGGGTTCCAGGGGTTGCGGGTGATGCCATGCAGAGGGCAGTCGCCGGGCGACTTCCAGCCATATTCGGTGGTGGTGGTCTTGCCGATGATGACGGCGCCCGCCGCCTTCAGGCCGAGCACGGCGGGCGCATCCGCGGCAACCGGCGCCGGATCCGACAGGCGCGAGCCGCGCCGTGTCGGGAAGCCGGCGAGATCCACGAGGTCCTTGACCGTGCAGGGCACGCCATCCAGCGTGCCAAGGGGGCGGCCGGCCTGCCAGCGTGCCGTGCTTTCCGCCGCAGCGGCGAGCGACTGCGGCGCCATGACAGCAAAGGCGTTGTACTTCGGGTTGTGCATGGCGATGCGCTCGGTGACCGCCTTCAGCGTCTCGACCGGGCTGAGCGCGCGGCGAGCGTAGAGTGCGAGGAGCGTCTCGGCGGTCATCAGCGCGGGGTCGGTATCGTGCATCGCTGCTTCCAGTGGGATGAGGGCGAAGCATGGAAGCACGAGGCGGACCAGGGCAAGCGGCCAGGGCACGTGGTGCTGCGTTGCCAGGACACGCGGCTGGGTCATAGGGTCGCGCCGGTGGATGGGGGAGCGGGTGATGAAAGTGCTGGTCATTCATGGCGCTGGCATGAACATGCGCGGCAAGGCGCAGATCGAGGTGTTCGGCCCCATGACGTTGCCGGAATACGACGCGGCGATCCGCGGCTACGCGGCGGAACTCGGCATTGCGGTGGAGGTCTTCCATTCAAACGTCGAGGGCGAGACGATCGACCGGCTGTATGCAGCGCATGACGATTTGTCGATTGATGCCGCGATCATCAACCCGAGCGGTTTCAGCCGCGGCTACCCCTCACTTGTGGCGGCGATCGGGCAGGTGCGGTTTCCGACGATCGAGGTGCACATCTCCAATCCGGCGCGGCGGGGCAATACGTCAGACATCGCGACAGCGTGCCGGGCTACGCTGACCGGCTTCGGGATCGCCGGCTATGAGCTGGCACTGCGTGGGCTGAGAGAGATGGTATCGTAGGATACCATGCGGTGTGGTCGTTGCCTTTTGAGCCCGTCTGCCGGAACCCTCGTCAATGGCCGACCTGAGACGGCAGGAGCAGCCGGCGCGCCAGGCGCGCTGAGAGTTGTGCAGCATTGAACAGGCTGCGTGATTGTCTTTGTGTATTTAGCCCCGTGCGATGCCACGGCTGGATCGGGACATCACACTGATCGAGGCGATGGAGGCCTAGCATGGAATTGCCGCAGTCCCATGACTGCAGCAATCCCGCGACTTGTCCGAAATCGAAACTGGTCAGGCTCAAGCTGTCCGCACCTACGCCCGTTGGGGCGTGCATGGCCATGCCAATGCCTTTGCTTAGCAAGTCGCGCAGATTATCCAGTCGGTCATCGATGAAGGCGAATTGCCGCCGTTCGATTCCGTAGCGCGTTTCGATCATCGGCAATACCCAGCTTTTTCTAAGACCATGCCGCAGGAGAACCCAGGGGCGGCCGGAACGGCAAGCGGCGGCGAAAATATCCTCGGCGGCCACGATTTGTGAAATTTCCTTGCTCGCAAGGCCCGCCGACTGGAGTATCCGGGCAGCCTCCGCCCGCGAACGATGCGTGAGTACGACCACTGGAATTCGGAGGTTGGTGAGGATTTCAGAGAGAAATCTGTGGAGACGCAGGATTTCCATACGGTTCGACTGCGCATGCGCCATTTCGACGACGACAACGCCATCGAGATCCAAGAGCAGCAAACGCGCCTGAGTCATTCCCGCCAAAGCTTCAATCCATTGGCAGGCAACCAAGCGTAGAATTCCTTAAGGTAGATGCTGTTGCTCGACCATGGGTAATACTGGTCCTTTCTGTGGAGGAATATATCCGGACCCCATTCACCCGAGTCACCAATCCCTTTGTACCAGCAGATCACAGCGATCCGGACGGTTGTTGCACCCTGCTTGATCAGTTGATCCTTGACGTAACGTGCAGATTTTCCCGTTTGTATAGCGTCATCAACGACGACTACATACTGTCCGCGCACATCGACATCGAAAGCGTCACCGGTCTGCGCCAGGTCGCTCGTACGTTCTTGAAGAAAGCGCCACAAAAACATTAAAGGTGGAATCATAATAAGCCGGGTTGGTATCCGAAGCCTGTCTTTGATATCCAATAGGATCTGTTTGTAACGGCTACCTTTCCGCCGAACATGCCCGATCTTGAAGGGCGTGCCCAGCGTGTCCGCGACAATTTTGGTGGGCAGTAGCGCACCGTTGGCAAGTCCGAACACCAGATCCGGACACTGGCCAGTCGCCAAGATTTCGGCGGCGAGGTCGCGCGAGAGGTCTTCCGCCTCCGCAACCGTCATGAACGTCTTTTGATCGAGCGTCAGGAATTTGTAATACGCATCAGATCGAACAATCGTATCAACGGATGAGTTAGCCATTGCCGCCAATCCCTACTACCCGCAGCGAGTATTTGATCGCCAAAAATTGAGTTATCGCTCGTGCCAAGTCATTCGCGCAATCGTGGGTATCCGATGAACCAACACAACCGAGGATGCGTCATAGGTAGACCAGAGCGCATGACGATCTTTGCTTGAGGTTCTTAAAGCGTATCTGCTGACCCGTGTCCATGCCTGTGTTAGCGTCGCACCGTTGCCGAAGGAACGGAACAGGCGATGGAAGGCATGAAAAATATCATAAGTGCAGAATTATTGCGGATGATCGGCTTGCTTTGCCTGGCGATAATTGCTGCGGCGGCTCACTGTTATGCCCAGACGATTATGCCCCCCCTTTCTTCGATGCACGAGACTTTCACGGAAGATTTCAGAGGTCCGCTCTCGTGGTGCTCGGAAGTCTGCCGAGGGGAGAAGTGGCGCACGAAGTATTTCCACAGTGACGACACGCCGGAGTCTCGCGGGCTTGGCCTGAATGGTTCGGAGAGTGAGATCTTCATGGATCCGAGCTATCTCGGGCTTGGCATTGATCCCTTCGACGTCGAACACGGCATATTGTCGATCAAAGTGGCACCGGCCAGTGCATTGACGAAGGCCGCCGTATTGGAAGCTTGGCCGCCAAGCTATACCGGCAAAAGGATAGCGCCCCGATTCACCTCCGGGATGTTGTCGACAGAAAAGAGCTTCCGTCAGCGCTACGGCTACTTTGAGGCGCGCATTAAGGTCCCGCACGTCGTAGGAACTTGGCCCGCGTTCTGGCTACTGGGGGAACCGGGAACCTATGATGAGATTGACGTCATGGAAGTTCTCGGCGGTCGGCCCACTCGGCAATATCTGGGTCATCAGTGGGGAGAAGCGGCCGGCTTGAAGCACAGCCAGCGTTTGACGCTCGATACCTTGGATCTCAGCCAGGCATTCCATACTTATGGAGTCCTTTGGACGCCTGATGTGATCGCCTATTATCGCGACGGCAGTGAAATCGGTCGTTTCAAAAACCCGGGCATCAAACGCCCAATGTACCTAATTGTAAGCATCGGCATGGATGGGGACTGGAACAAAAGGGAGGGCTTTGTAGCCGCACCCAACGCCCATGCGACTATGCAGGTTTCCTCTGTCCGGGCCTACGCTCTAGGCAAATGAAATGAGCCGCACGCGTGCCTGCAGGTAGTGGGAGAGTGCGGCTTGCGGATGCGTCTGAGACTCGTAGGTCCATACCATCCCATATTTAGGGCATAGCGTGCGACTTGGCCTCAATGATCTTCTGCATTGGTACTGTGTTACCTGCCTCAGACGGCCGAATCGGCACGAAAATGACGCAAAGCAGTGATAGCAATTCGACCATGACCGGATTTAGGAGATAGCCGCCGGTGAAGTTATAGGTGATTGCAAGAGCGACCTTTAGCGGAATATTGAAGCTACCGACAATTCCAAACAGGAAGAAGATGATGAAAGAGGCCATCGTCGCGAGGCCATATTCCTGAAGCAGCTTTGCGATGGGCCACAGGCTTCCGGCGTTTTCGGTCGTCGAGCCGGCTCCTGTGCCCTTGATAAGATGCGCGGGATCGGTCAGCAGCCTCAGAAGATCGGCTGCTGGTATCAGTAGCCGGCCCGTCCCACTGCTGTTGTCCTTGCCTAGCTCGCTCACTCGGGAGAGCAGTGGAAGTGTCACGTGCAGCGCGTCGGCCGTAACCAACCCCGCGATTGCGACGACCAGCAACAGGCCGGCGACACGCGGCGTCTGGCGCGCGAGCAGAAGAGGGGCGGCAATGATAATCATCGTGATACCGGTGCCGCCGAGGCTGAGGAATGTTGCCGCAACCATCAGCGCCACGAGAGCCGGACGCTTGAAATAGGTGATCTCGATGATTGCTGCTGAGGCTGCAAACATGGACGCAAAAGAGGTTTCGAGAAAGAAGAAACCATTTGGCCGCATGAATGCAAATCCCCAGTGGTAGGGCGCCTCGTAGATGAACCCTCCCAACAACAGCCAGCTCGGCAGGATCCGGTCCATATTGAGCGGGTTGCCTAGCCCGGTCAGGGACTGAAAGAAGTATTGAAATGTGATTATGCAGGCAGGAAATATCATGAGGTAAACAAATCGATTTAGTACACCCAGATAGCGATCTGCCGGCAATGGTGCGGATACCGTCATAAAGGAATACAGCAGCACAACATCCATTAGACTTGAGAGCGACGATCCGCCGACAACCTGTAGCTCTGATACCAAACACAAGCTTACAAACAGCAGGTAGAAAATGAGCGTCATCGGTGCAAGTTCGATCTTGCGCGATAATAGCATCCAGCAGAGGCTACCAAACATCACCAGCATCGGAAGGCTGAGCGGAAAGCTGGACGGGCCTATTGCAATCTTCTGCAGGTAGATCAGGCAGAAAAACTGCAGAGTCGCGAAGCGAACCACGGCATCGTCCCGGTTGCGAGGATCTGCAAGGCAGATGATCGGAGTGCAGCCAGGTCCCATTCGAAAACTCTCATGAAATAATTAATTTTGCATCCCGACGTCGCTTTGCTTATTCAGGCGAGTCTGGACAGTCACAATCTGCAAATCTTGCGCATATCGGAGAGGGCCGCGGCGTTGGGTGCCGTCCGTTGCTTTGATGTCGAAAATATTTGCCTTGGCCGGACCGGCGAGGTGGAGAATTCCGATGGGTTGATAGGGGGCATATGGCACGCAGAGCTTGTCTTGCTCGACATTCCACATCGGCGCCGCAAGATCGCATATCCAATTACACGTGGCCGGCAGGAATAGGGTCGGGAGCCGGTCCAGATACACCGCGGCGTTCAGGCTGAACTGATCGTGAGGACCGGCCAGAAGGGTCCGCGCGAATGCCCGCTCATAGCGCCACTGCCAACATCTCCAATGCGCGACATCATGCCGCAGCGCGAAGACACCATCGTTGATGTGTGCACGGGTCGCCAGCCATGGCCCGGCGAGCACACCGTAGCCCAGGACAAAATGCTTCAGCTGCCAGCCAAGGAGCCAGGGACGCACATAATACGCCCGCTCGTCTTGGCGTACGACAGCGGCGCCGGTTGAAAGCGCGCCGTCGCAAAGTGCCTGGATCCCCGACCAGTCCTGCAGCCAAGTATCTGCATCGAGCCAGACGTAGGTTGAAAATCCGGGGAAGTTTTCGCGCAGATAGGGACGTGCAAGGTAAGCGAGGCTGCCGCGACCCGCCATTCCGGTCATGCCAGCATCGAGGCCCGTTTCCGGGTCCACGGTAATGACGCCGCGCGCCTGGAGCCAACCGCGCTGATTGTCCGTTAGTCCAAGATCATAAAAGCCAAGGGTGACAGGGCCGGGGCGGTGTCGCTCAATCGTCGTGATGAGGTCGCAGGCCAGCGAAAAAAAACGGCTGTCACTGCCCGTGACGATAATGACGTCATCATAATTTCGAGCTGTCCTGGTACAAGCCAAATCAATCAATACGGTCATGGATCACACGGCTGCAACTGTTTCACGCTCGACAGATCGCATCTCCTCTGCTGTGTCCAAAAGCGTCGACGCGACAGCAGTCCAAGTGAATGACTGCTCGCATCGGCGCTTAAAAGTCAAGAACCTGTCGCGCAGAACGGCCGGCGGAAGAGCTGAAAACTCCCTCACGACGGCACCGATGTCCTCGGCGGTCGCGATCTTTCGAATAAAGAAGACGTGATCTGGAATGTGCGCGAGATCGTCCCTGACGTCTGCGAACGTCAGGACGATCTGGTTCGCCGCAATGTACGCCAGCGTCTTTAGCTTATGTCCAGCTTCGAACCTGTCGGTGATTAGGCCGAAACGGATTGCGGAGCCGGCTTCGTCAGCGGATGGGGGCGGCGCCGGCTGTAGGTTCCGCATTGCCTCCACCGGAAGTTGGGCCGCGCGAATTGGCACTTGGTCGTGACAGGCGGCGTATTCCCGTGCGAATGCCAGAAGGTCGCGCCGCTTCGGCACCCAGTCGAACGTGCCCGAAATCACGATCTCCTCGACCAACGGAGCATTTCTGTCGAGTTCGGTCGATGGCGGCATGCCTGGCGGCAGAAGCAGTAGCTTTGTTGAGTCACTGAGCGCAGCAACGGAGGCATAGTCCCGTCGGGACAGTGTTCCCACAGCAGCAAAGCCAGACGTAGAGTACGAGCGGCGCTCCCAAATCCTGGCTTGGCGCGCACCGAAAGCGGCCAACGGATTGCCCGGAAACAGGGCTGGCAGAGACCGGCTCGTCACGTTGTGCAAGATCATGATGCATGGTGGCGAAAGGAAGCGGGCCAACGCGTCGAAAGGCTCCCATGAGCAAATCACCACGTCGTGCTGCGCGGCCATCCTGCGGACAAGTGCCTTATTTTCAGGAGACATGAAGCGGGTCCGATAATGCGGCAATCCGCAGGCAATATTCGCGATTTCCTGAAGACGTCCAACGCGTGTGGGATACACGCTGGTGATAGCACAGCCCTTTTCCTTGCACGCGGAAATTGTTTTACGATCAAAAATTTCGTCGCCCGACATACCGTCCACAGGCCGTTTGCCTATCCACAGAATGCGCAAAACCGAACTCTCCATGTCAATCACGATGCGGCATATTGCACGGCGCAAAGGCCTGCCAAAATCATCATTTCGGCTCAGGTCAGATTTATCCCCGTAGTGGGTCCCGTCCCGCGGACCGCTGTTCCGGTTGAGCTCTCCAGTTCAATGCCGTGGGGCGCGCTGGCTCGCCAACTACGACGCAAGATTGTGTAATCTGGCGAGTGAACACGTCCCGCGCGTCATTTCATATAGAGGTCCCGGTTGGATAGGCATAATGAAAACACTACAATCGAAGATAGACCTAGATAATATTCGGCACCCCAAAGTCGAGTGTCGCTGTCCAAGCCGCCTGCGGCAGTAGATAACTGGTGTGTATCACGACCATGGTATCAAGACCGCGTGCTTAAAATCTAAATTTCCTTGACCGAATTTTGGCAAAGCGGTAGTTGTTTGAGTAATCGTTGCTGCATCGATGGTGGTCTCATATAGAGCGGCATTGAATGGGTCGCTGCTCATGCATCCCCACGATGATGGCCTCGACGGGAGGTAGTAGAAGTCCCGCGGCTTGGGTTGTGCGGGTAATCCAAGAGAATTGAAGCTGAGTTACTTGCATGCGCCCTGCTTCAGAGCGCGCGCGGTTTGAACTGGTGCGTCGTCGCCGAGGCAGTGTGAAGTTGCTCTGGAGTTTGGTGCGCTGTGCAGTGGCGAATCGTGCCTTATAGCCTGCTCTGATGGGCGTCTGGCGTCATCATCCATCCGACTTGGGAACGCTTCCCGTGTTTCATAACATTATGGTACGGCATAAATCACCAATCATTTGATTTCTGGGCGCTCGGTGACGTGCTGTGGCGCCGCAAATGGCTGATCGCGGCCGCCGGTTTCCTGGCTGCCTTTACGGCACTTGTCGGCGCAAGTTTGCTGCCGAAGACGTTCTCGAGCGTGGGCGGTCTGATCGTTGAGGATCAACGACTCAACATCCCTGAATTGGGCATCGAGTCGAGCCCGCTGACGAGCGGAAATGAAGACGCGGTTGCAACGGCCCTTGATGTCCTTCGGTCGCATGGAACGCTGGAAAGCGTCGTGCACGTTCTCGATCTAGGGAACGTGCGGGACCTGGTGCCCGTCTCACACATCCCGGTAGCTCTCGCCGGATTGCTTCGGCCCGTCGAAGATTTGGTCGCTGCATTCGGCAGGGCTTCTACCGTGATCGCACATGGCAACGATGGCGCCCCCGCCGAAGCCTCGCCGAAGAGTGCAGTCGCAGCCGACGCTGCGATGGCCTATCTGAAGACGCATATCAAAGTTCAAGCCAGTGATCACAGCGACCTTTTGACAATCGCGTTCGACGCGGGATCACCCGATGTCGCAGCGTCCGTCGTCAATGCCCTGATGACGAATTACATCGCCAACGATGTCGCGGCGCGGCGAGCGCAGCTGACGCAGGCCAATGAATGGCTGACGCAGCGCGCCAGCGATCTTCGCAAGCAGGTCGACGCCGATGACGCTCAGATCAATGCGTTCCTACAAAATCATGAAATCGGCTCGTTACAAGGGGGCTCGGTCGCAGCCGTCCAGCTGAGTGACGCGAGAGAGCGATTGGCTGCCGCCCTGGCCAACTTGTCTCACCTTCAGGCATCGCTCGACGCCGTAACTCGGGGATCCCAAGCCGGTGTCGCGTCGGCACCCCAGGTGCTGGCGTCTCCAGTTATACAGGCGCTTCGGCAGCGCGAGGCCGACCTGATGCAGCGCCTTGCCGGCCTCCCGCCCATGCACCCCGACCGGCAGCGGTTCGAGGACGAACTGCGAAGCGTCCGGGGTCAGATTGGCGGCGAGACGCAAAAGATCGTGGCGAGTTTGGCGCACGAGGTCGATGTTGCGCGATCTAACGCTCAGCAATTGGAGGATGCTGCGGAGAAAGCGGCCAAGACGGCGCGGATGGCATCGGTCGCGCAGGCCGAATACACTCAGCTCCTTCATGACGCGGACGCGAAGCGACAGATCTATAATGCATTCATGGCGCGTGCCGACGAGACCAGGCTCGCGAGCATGCAGTTTCCCGCGGCACGCATTCAGTTTCGGGCAACTCCTGACAGCCGACCGGTGACAACGAAGCCGATCATTATCTTGTTGTTCGGTGGGTTCGCGGGTGCTGCGTTGGCATCTGCCGCAGTGCTTTCGGGGTATGTGCTGCGGCATCGGATCAACTCGACCGGCGAAGTCCTGGCTGCTACCGGCCTGACGGTGGTGGGTTCACTCCCGGAAGTGCGGCTCGCCCGTTCAAGAGCGCGGCGGCTTGGGACGCACCGCGCTCTCCAGAGTGAATCACTGTTCCAGGAAACGTTGCGTGCCGTCTGGCTCTCGATGCGGACACAAGCCCCACAAGCAACCTGTACGACGGTGGTGGTGACTTCGAGCGATATCGGTGAAGGCAAGACAACGGTTGCTGGTGCGCTCGCCCGACGCGTCGCCGAGGACGGCTTCAGCGTTCTGCTGATCGACGCCGATCTCCGCCGTCCCGGTTTTTCTTCACCCCCGGCGCGCACGTCCCAAAGTGATCTGGAAGCGGTACTGTCCGGAGCGATGCCGCTAGGGTCTGCGGTAATGACTGACGCGGATTCCAGTCTGCATTGCCTGATGGGGAGCGGAACATCGTCGAACCCGGTCAAGCTTCTCGCTTCTAAAGAGTTCAAAGATTTGCTGACCCAGGCCCGTCGCAACTATGACTTCGTGGTCATCGATAGCCCGCCGGTCATGCGCGTGGCCGACGCGGTCCTGCTGTCGCGGCAGTGCCTGTTCACACTCTTCGTCGTTGGCTACGGGCGGGTTTCCGGCACCATTGTCGCGGAGGCGATCAGCCGCTTTCCCGTGGACAGTCCAAGCAGGATCCTACCCGTGCTGACCAGAGTTCCCGCGCGGCGGCTCGATCGGCGTGATTATTATGGCGGATATGGCGACACGATGGCAGTTCCTCGGCGAGGGGTGCGTAGCCATGGCCTCGGTCCTGTGGCCGCACGACTTGCACCGCACGCGTCGAGAAGTGCCTCCACCGGCGACGGCAATGACGCCAGATACCTCTCGGACAAGGTCGAATGAAGATCCTGATTCACGACTATGCCGGGCATCCGTTCCAGGTGCAGCTTAGCCGACAGATGGCGCTTCTCGGCCATACCGTCACGCATGCCTATTTCGCCGATGATCCCGGACCTAAGGGCGTGCTGAAGAGACGGCCAGGCGATCCACCTACGCTGACCTTTGTCGGTATCACGATCGGCAGGGCATACGATAAGAAGTCGCTAATATCGCGTCGCGTGAATGACCGTGAGTATGGTCGGCGTGCCGCGACGGTAATTGCCGACTTGAAGCCGGACGTGGTCGTTTCTGGCAATACGCCGACGGAGGCGCAGGTTGCGATCGTCAAGGCGACAAAGATCGTGAAGGCGTCGCTCGTGCACTGGCTGCAGGACTTTTACAGCATTGCGGTATCGAATGTGCTTCGTAGAAGACTCGGACCTTTGGGACTGGCCGTTGGCGCGTACTATCGTCACCTCGAGCGTCGGCAGTTGAGGGCCAGCGATGCGGTGGTCGTGATAACTGATGACTTCAGGCCATTGGCGTCGGCGTGGACAGGCGACAACGAAAAGGTCGTGACGATCGAAAACTGGGCGGCGATCGACGATCTTCCGATGCTCACGAAGTCGAATGCCTGGGCCTGTGCGCATGGCATGGATCGTGTTTTCACGTTTATGTACACTGGCACGCTTGGTCACAAAAACAATCCTGAGTTGCTGGTGCGTTTGGCACAGGCATGTAGTGCCGGAGTTGGCGTAGCGGTTGTAGGCCAGGGGGTGGGGATTTCGCGGCTCGCGGCGGCGACGCGGGAGCACAGACTGGAAACTCTGCGTCTTCTGCCCTTACAGCCTGCAGAGCAGTTTCCGGATGTGCTAGCGGCGGGCGATGTCCTCATTGCGCTGGTCGAGTCCGACGCCGGCTCGTTCTCGGTGCCCTCGAAAGTCCTATCGTACTTGTGCGCAGGGCGACCGATCCTTCTGGCAGCGCCGCGCGATAACTTGGCTGCGAGGATTGTCACGCGAGAGGGGGCGGGGATCGTCGTCGATCCTAACGACGCCGACGGTTTCATTAGTGCCGCCAATCACCTGCGTGACGACGCGGCGCTGCGTGCAAGACTTGGTGCCAACGGCCGGGCCTATGCGGCCAGAACCTTTGATATCGAGGCGATCACCAATCGTTTTGAGGCCGTCGTGCGGGACGCGGCGAAGCGGTCGCGCGCACCCGGCCTATCAGCAAGAGGCGAAACCGGACAACACCTGAAAGAAGCGGAGACGTATTCATGATTCGACCAACCAGCCAGCGCAGCGCGCTTGTCTGTGGCGCAGGCGGATTTATCGGATCCCACATCGTAAGGCGGCTCAAGGCCGAAGGCTGGTGGGTGCGAGGCATCGATCTGAAGTTCCCAATGTTCTCGGAGACTGAGGCGGACGATTTTGTCGTTGGTGACCTGCGCGACCAGAACTTCTGTCGTTCGATTGTCGATCGTCGCTTCGATGAGGTCTATCAGTTAGCGGCCGACATGGGTGGGGCCGGCTACATCTTCACGGCGGAGCACGATGCCGACATCATGCACAATTCTGCCACCATCAACCTGAACATGCTTGATGCCTGCCAGAAGCGAAATGTCGGTGGCATGTTCTACTCGTCTTCCGCGTGCATGTATCCAGCCTATAATCAGGAAGACCCTGACAATCCCGTATGCGTGGAGTCGTCGGCCTATCCTGCCGCCCCCGATAGTGAATATGGTTGGGAGAAGCTGTTTTCCGAGCGCCTCTATCTCGCTTACAACCGAAACTACGGTATGCGCAACCGTGTCGCCAGATATCACAACATATTCGGCCCTGAAGGGACCTGGGAGGGCGGCAAGGAAAAGGCACCCGCGGCAATCTGTCGCAAGATTGCGGCGGCAGGCCACCACGGCGAAATCGAAATCTGGGGCGATGGCAACCAGACGCGCTCTTTTCTTTATATCGACGAATGCGTCGAGGGCACGCTACGGCTTACGCGATCCGAGTTTTCCGGTCCTGTGAATATTGGGTCCGAAGAGATGGTCACGATCAATCAGCTGGTCGATCTGGTGTCTGATATCGCGGGCAAGCGCCTGCACAAGCGGCACATCAGCGGACCCACAGGGGTCCGCGGCCGTAACTCGGACAATCGCCTCATCGAAGAGCGCCTGGGATGGAAGCCGTCCGCATCCCTGCGTTCGGGCCTTGAGAAAACCTACGCTTGGATCGAACTGCAGATGCGGCGCAACTATGGTAAGGCCGCGTGAGCAACCGGATCAACCCGGCGGCGACGCGTCTGTTGGGCGAGAACGACGATGTTGGGCGGCCGGCAGTATCTGGTCAATACCAGCACTTGGCTGCATTCAAGGTAGCGCCTGGGTTCCGTGGCAGATCGGGACTGGTCGTTCTGCTGTGGCAGACCGTTCAGGCGACATTGTTCGCCTGGTCGCCACAGCCAGCCTATGGATGGCGTCGGTTTCTGCTCAAGCTGTTCGGTGCGAAGGTGGGAAAGGGGGTCCTGGTTCGACAGACGGCGCGAATCACCTACCCTTGGAAGGTGTCGTTTGGCGATCACTGCTGGATCGGAGATCACACCGAAATCTACAGTCTGGGAACGATTGCGATCGGCAGCCATGCGGTGGTTTCCCAGCGCTCATACATCTGTGCAGGGACGCACGATCACCTCGACGTGACATTTCCTTTGGTCAGCCGACCGGTCGTGATCGGCGACCAGGCGTGGATCGCAACGGACTGCTACGTGGCCCCGGGTGTGCGGATCGGCACTGCGAGCATTGTCGCCGCCCGGAGCACAGTGCTTCACGATGTGCCCGATGCTGTCATAGCCGCGGGCACTCCGGCCGCCGTGAAGGGGCCGAGACCGCTGCCGAGGCGGGGAGTTTGACGTATGCCTGGGCGCCGGAACTGCTGCAGACAGATAAGTGCGTGCATCGAAGGCGAAGACATGGTGCCACCAGCGTGTGTCATTGCGCCTTCAGGCGGAACAATCCTACCAGTGGTGCGTCTATTCGCCTTCAACTACCGCTACAGCTCTTCCGGAGCCTGCCCCAGAAAGCACGCGTCGCGAGACGCATGACTCGGCCTTGCAGTTGAACGATATAAATGGAGTAGCCGCGCTTTGGACCGCGATAGTCGTAGCCAAAATTGGTCAGCTTGATGAGCATCCACGCATTCGGCGTGGCGCATGTTTATGGGCCATCAGGCCGTCCTGTGTTTGCATTCGGCAAAGTTCGGATTTCTTCTTTTCTAGTCAGCGTCGGTGAAGGAAATTCCCTGACGTTATATTCATCATCGGCGAGTGTGGCGGCGTTAGTCGTATGCACGTGATGTTCCAAGCTATTTTTTTAGTCGATCGTCGACGCAGTAACGATTAAAGTGCAGGCATGTCGTTTTCCGATTTCGCACCAGGTAAAACCATGCTTCATCTGCAACCAAACGATGTGGCCGGCACTATAGAGACGATCGATGCAGTGCAGAAGCCAGCCGTTCCTGCAACCGGGCCGGATAGTATTGTCGCTAAACGTGTCCTAGACGTGTTGTCGTCTATAATATTTCTAGCTCTGTTTGCTCCGCTGATGCTTTTTCTGGGCCTGCTGGTGCGCCTTGACGGTTCTCCCGTGCTTTATGGACATACCCGGATTGGGCGTCATGGCCGCGAGTTTCGCTGCCTCAAGTTTCGTACGATGGTTGTGGACTCAGACGCGGTCCTTGTGCGCCATTTGGCTGAAAATCCGCCGGCACGGCTGGAGTGGGCTGCATCTCGTAAACTGACTGCGGATCCACGTATTACGAGGATCGGGCGTTTCTTGCGGTCCACCAGCCTTGATGAGTTGCCTCAGCTTTGGAATGTGCTGAGAGGCGATATGAGTTTGGTCGGCCCCAGGCCCGTGGTGCGTGCGGAATTGGACGCCCATTATGGGCCGCCCGAAGCAACAGCCTATTTGTCCGTACGCCCCGGGGTCACAGGTCTTTGGCAGGTGAGCGGCAGAAGCGACACCGATTATCAAAGGCGCGTGGCACTGGATGCGGATTATGTGCGCAATGCCTCGTTCGGACTCGACGTGCTGATCCTGCTGCAGACCGTAAAGGTCGTTCTGCTGCAAAAGGGGGCCCGCTAGAGCAAAATCTGACCCGATTGAATTGTAGGGGATTCCCCGACGCGACGGCGATCTGATTATGGAATGGCCCGCCCCTCCCTGGGATGATCCTCGGTAGGGTTCCCTTTTTGCACAGGAGGGCGGGATGACGGCGATATCGGTGCTTGGGATTGATCTGGGCAAGAACAGCTGTAGCGTCGCTGGATTGGACGGCGCTGGCAGAGTGGTGCAGCGGAGACGGGTTCCGCGGCACGTTTTGGCAGCGGTTCTGGCGAAGTTGCCGCCTTGTGTCGTGGCGATGGAAGCTTGCTGTGGCGCGCACTTCGTAGGCCGGGCGGCGCGGGCGCAGGGACACCAGGTTAGGCTGATGCCGCCCGAGTATGTGCGGCCGTATGTGAAGGCTCAGAAGAACGACGATTGGGATGCGGAGGCGATCGGCGAGGCGGCGTCCCGGCCGACCATGCGCTTTGTGCCACCCAAAGTCCGAAGAGCAACTCGACATGCAGGCTCTGCATCGGGCGCGCGACCGGTTGGTCGCGGAACGGACCGCGCTGATCAACCAACTGCGGGCGCTGTTGCTTGAGCGCGGCATCGTGCTGCCGCAGCGCCGGCGCGCGCTGCTGACGTGGTTGGACGCGCCGGTTACTGCCGACGCACCTGATCCGCTTAGCCCGAGACTGCGATTACTGGCTGCTGACATGCGCGCCGAATGGGCCGAGTTGGACCGGCGCATCGGTGTGTTCGATGACGAGTTCGCCGCCAACGCCCGGGCTGACGAAGCTGCGCGGCGAGTAGCAACGATCCCCGGCATTGGTCCGGTTAACGCGATCGCGCTGGTGGCGGCCGTTGGCGACGCGAGCGCGTTTGCGCGTGCGCGCGACTTGGCCGCATGGCTTGGCCTCGTGCCGAAGAAAGCAACCACGGGCGGCAAACCGAAGCTGCTCGGCATCACCAAACGCGGCAGCCGCTACTTGCGCAACATGGCCGACCGTCATGCCGAGCACCTCGCGGCAGCCATCGGTGTTGACGCCCACGGCAACGATGACGGCCACCGAGACGATAGACTGGCGCAACGGGCGCGCACGTAGGTGGCGTCCAGCCGAGATACGGCCATTGGCCTTCGATCGGCCGCGTGAGGAAGGTCCGCACACGCTCGTCGATCTCGACGCAGAGCCGGGAGACTTGGCTTTTGCCGATCCCCTCCATGCCCATGGTACGGACGAGGTCGTCCGCCGAGCGGGTCGATATGCCCTGGACGTAGGCTTCCTGGATGAGTGCGGTCAGCGCCCTCTTGGCCGTCCGCCGCGGTTCCAGGAACGCCGGGAAGTAGCTTCCCTTCCGCAGCTTCGGAATGCGCAGTTCGACTGTGCCGGCGCGGGTTTGCCAGTCGCGGTCGAGTAAGCCGTTGCGCTGGTTCACCCGCTCAGGGCTGCGTTCGCCGTGCCCAGCGCCGCACAGCGTGTCGGTCTCCAGTTCCATCAGGCGTTGCGCGGCAAAGCCAATCATCTCGCGGAGGGACGTCGCATCGGAGCCCTTCTCTAGCAGCTCGCAAAGGCGATCTTGTGGTCGGTCATCGTGGCGATCCTCGGGTTGGGGTTGCGCGTGGCAACCCCAACCCTACCCAGGAACACCGCGGTGCCCGCCGCCGTGGATAAGTAGCCCGTCTGCGCCAGACCCTGACCGGCCGCTCCGGCGGGCTACTTACCCACAGCTTCTACACCATGTCCGGGGACACAAACCCGCGCCAAACTTCGAGACCGGGCCTCTTGGGCCAACATCAAGCCGATGTCACACCGGATTAACATCCCGCCCTTCGGCCCCTGGCTCTGCCGATACCGCACCCTGGTCGAGCGCTTCTTCAACTAGCTCAAGCATTTCAGAGCGGTAGCGACCCGCTTCGAGGAGCACGATGCCAACGACATCGCGCTCGCAAAACTCGCCGCCCGTCATGTTTGACGAAGCGGCCGTCGCCTGACCCCCATAGCAGTGCCAATGACGGCCCTGTCCGGGATCGTTGGAAATCGCTGCCCGGCATCGATGGGAATTAGCGTCCGGCTTTAATCGGAAATCGCTGTCCGAGGTCGTTAGAATCCGGCGACTGACCCCAAACCGCTCCACGGCCTGCGCTAGGTCATGAACTCATAAATCGATAGCGGCGACGCGGCGCGGAGTAATTCAAGGTCGGCAGAGGTGCTGCCATGAAGCCACGCCGCTATGAGATCACTGATTTCGAATGGTCTGTGATTGCGCCACTGCTGCCCAACAGGCCGCGCGGGGTGCCGCGTGCGGATGACCGCGAGGTGCTCAACGACATCTTCTGGCGCCTACGCACGGGCTCGCCCTGGGCCGACATTCCGGAGCGGTATGGACCTTACACGACCTGCTACAACCGCTTCGTCCGGCGGCGGAGGATCGGCGTCTGGGATCGCCTGTTCGCGGCCGTCTCGCGCGCCTAAGACGGCGATCTGCAGATGGTCGACAGTTCCTCGATCCGAGTCCATCAGCACGCATCCAACGTCAAAAAGGGGGCGCGACGGACGCCGTCACTGGGAACCTCGCTGCAGCCTGATCCATGGGGCGCTCGCGCGGCGGACTGACCACCAAGATCCACACCGTGGTCGACGCCAACGGCAATCCCATCGCGCTGAAGCTGACCGAGGGCCAGACGCATGACGGCCGCAGCGCCGCCGATCTGCTGGACGGCGTCCGCGCCGGCCAAACCCTGCTTGCCGACCGGGGCTATGACGGCGACGCGCTGCGGGCGGCGATGGCCCAACGAGGCGCCTGGGCCAACCTCAAGCCCATGCCGAGCAGGGTGAACGTTCCAGCATTCAGCCGTTGGCTCTACCGATACCGCAACCTCGTCGAGCGGTTCTTCAACAAGCTCAAGCATTTCCGCGCCGTCGCCACGCTTCGAGAAGCACGACGCCAACTAGCTCGCGCCCGTCAAACTCGCCGCCTCACGGATATGGATGCAGCTTATGAGTTGGTTACCTAGTGGACGCGCATCCGCAACTGCACGGAATTCGTCGGTATCGTCAGAGAGTGCGGCCCAATTGTGACATGAAAAAACCGTTCGAAAATCCATAGTACGACAGTAAACGCCCCAACATTTTAACTATGATTTGACGAACTCCTAACACATTGAGCCGGGGGCCAAGTCATACGGGCCCGTAACCAAGTACTGCATCGACACGCGATCGTGTGCCGACTATAGATGCTGCGGCAGAGGGGGCCAATTGATGTCAAGTCAGAACTATGTCAATGCCGCAGGGGTTGTTCTGTCCCTGACGACCACGCCAACGTCCCAGCTCGACACGATATGGGCAGCCAGTGGCCCCAACCAGACGCTGCAGGGCAACAGTGGCGACGATGACTTCGTCATTTTCGATCCGACCGATGACATCGTCGTACCGCCGACCCACGGGATATACACAGTTACTGATAGCGCGTGGGATGTGTCCTATACACTCCCGTCCGGCATCAACAATCTGATCCTCAACGGGGACCTGCAGGTCGTCTCGGGCAACGCGCAAGCCAACCTGATCGAGACCGGATCAGGCAGAGCCACAGTCAGCGGTGGCGGCGGCGACGACGTCTTCGTTCTCGGTACCGGTGCTGTCACCGTCGTCGATCCGCAAGGCAGCGGAAGCGATGTCATCTACGGCTTCAACACGGCAATCGATCAGGTTCAGCTCGAGGGCAGTACCGTCTTCACTAGTTGGGCCTCCATCCAGGCCGCGCTAACTCAGTCGGGCTCCAACGTCGTTCTGAACATGGGCAACGGCCAGACGCTCACGTTCAACAACATCACCGTTGCTGCCTTTTCCTCGACTGATTTTTCTTATCCGTTTCCAACCTCCACCATGCGCCTGACGTTCGACGACGAGTTTAACAGTTTTGTGTCGTCTCCAAATGGAAGCGTCGGATGGATGACGTCGTGGCCCTACGGAGGTGTCAATAGCCGCGCATTCCCGGGGGGCCAGGATAGCTCCTACTACTCGGACTCGAGTGTCGGCTATAATCCGTTCAAGATCGTCAATGGCGTTCTCGACATCACGGCGACCACGGCGGCGGCGGCGGGCGGCAATCCCGACAATTTGCCTTACGATAGCGGCGTTATCACCACCTATAAATCCGAGTCGCAGCTTTACGGATACTTCGAGATCAGGGCCGAAACGCCGGCTGGGCAGGGGTTGTGGCCGGCATTCTATTTGCAATCGAACGATGGCACTGCGGAACTGGACGTCTTCGAGATTCTGGGACAGTCGCCCAACGACCTTTACGTAACCGCCACCGATCACGCCACAGGCGCATCGGTTTCGCAACTGGTAATCATCCCCAACAGTACAGCGGGCTTTCATACTTACGGTGTCGATTGGGAGCCGAACACCATCACCTTCTACGTGGACGGCAACGCCGTCGCGAGCACACCGACGCCTGCGAGCATGCACGTGCCGATGTACATGGTCGTCGGTCTGGGCGTGGGTGCATCGGGCAGCTGGGCCGGACCGCCAAGCAGCAGCGCGGAATTCCCGGCTACCTTGCAGGTCGACTACGTGCGCGCCTATGCAACCGCGGCGACCCAGGACGTCGGCGGCACTGCTGCGATCGTGCAGCCGATAACCGTCACGCCGTCCACGGAAGCCGTCCCATCCGCAAATGACACTGCCGTGCATCCGTTTTCCGGCCTCGTCATCACCGACATCAATGCGTCGCAGACCGAGACCGCCACGGTCACTGTAAGTTCCACTGCCAACGGGGCACTGTCAGACCCGAACGCGGCGACGGATGGCAGTAAGATCGCGAACGGGGTTCTGACCGTCACCGGATCCGCCGCGGCGGTGGCCACCGTGCTCAATGGTTTGGTCTTTACGCCTGCTTCCGCATCCACCACGACGGTGACCGCCTCCGTCAGGGATACGGCAGGTCAAATGGCTACCGCAGTCTCCACGATCACTTCGACTGCCCCCGGGTCGTCCACTCCTGGCACGATAACCTCGGCCGTGCTTCATTCCGGGGCACCCACAGACAACCCCTGGGGAACCGGCGAGGGCGGCGTGACGGTATCGCTGCTGAACGCCTCCGGTGCGGTCATCGCCACAACCGTTACGGCCAACTGGGGCGGATTCAGCTTCAACGGGGTTAACCCGGGCAACTATCAGCTCCAATACACCCCGCCTGTCGGCCAGGGCTTCAAGGCCGGCGCGCCGGAAAACCCCACGACCGGCCAGACCGCGCAGTTCACCGTGGCGGCCGGCCAGACCGTGACCGCACCGCAGGGCTGGCTGGTTTCCAACACTGTGAACGGCAGCGTGCTACTGTCAGGCGTCGCCGAGGCCGGCGTTAGCGTTTCGCTGCTCACAACGACCGGAACGGTGGTTGCCACCACCACCAGCGGCAGCAGCGGAGCCTATACCTTCACCGGTATGGCCGCCGGCAGCTATAAGGTCGCCTACCTTCCACCATCCGGACAGGCGATCGCTCCGGCCGGACCGGAGAACGTGACCACTGGCCAGACCGCGGCCTTCACCGTCGCCGCCGGCCAGACCGTCACAGCGCCGACCGGCGAACTGATTGCCAACACCAATATCATCTCTGGGGTGGTGACTTTGAACGGCGCGGTGGAGGCTGGTGTGGCGGTGTCTCTGCTTAGCACCACCGGCAGCGTGCTCGGCACCACCACCACCGGCAGCGCGGGTGCATTCGGTTTCACGGGCCTGACTGCGGGCAGCTACGAGGTGAAATTCACCGCCCCCTCGGGGCAGGTGTTGCAGACCGGCAGCGAGGCCAACGCGGGCAGCGGCATCACCCCGACGATCAGCCTGGCAAGCGGTGGGACTGTGACGCTGCCGACTGAGCAGTTGCTGTCGAACCCGGCAACGATCAGTTCGGCCGTGCTGCATTCCGGCGCGCCCACGGATAATTCCTGGGGAACCGGTGAGGGCGGCGTGACGGTGTCGCTGGTGAACGCCTCCGGCAGTGTCATCGCCACCACCGTCACTGCCGGCTGGGGCGGTTTCAGCTTCGGCCAGATCGGTCCCGGCACCTACCAGCTGCTATACACCCCACCCGCCGGCCAGGGCTTCAAGCCAGGCGCACCGGAAAGCGCCGCGACCGGCGGCCTGACCGCCGCATTCACCGTCGCTGCCGGACAGACCGTCAGCGCGCCGCAAGGCTGGCTGATGTCAACCATCACCATGAACGGCACCGGCCTGACCGAGGTGCCGCCGGCGGGAGCCTATCTCGTTACCGGCAACGCCAGCGGCAGTTCGCTGACCCTGGGCAGCGGCAACCAGTATGTCACCCTCACAGGCACCGCTGACACCGTCCTCACCGGCAACGGCAATCAGACCATCGCACTGTCCGGCACCGGCAACACCATCACCGTCGGCACCGGCACCAGCATCATCGACGCCGGCGCCGGTTATGACACCATCCACGCCGCCGGCGGCACCGTCACCATCACCGCTGGCGGCGCCGGCAACCTTTTCGACAGCGGACCCGGCATGAGCTTCCTCAGCGCCGATGGTTCGGCCAACAACGTCTTCATGTTGAACCCCGCCGTCAGCTCCAGCATCGGGCTGACCACGATCACTGGCTTCAATCCCAGCGCCAACGATGTCCTCGACCTCAAGCGCACCCTCGCCGGCACAGACATTCTCCCCGACATGTCGAACATCGCGAGCCTTGTCACTTCGAGTTTCAGCGGAGGCAACACCACGCTGTTCGCCGCACCCACCGGCGGAGGATCCCCACTCGCCTTCGCCGTGCTGGACGGCGTCAACGTAACCGTCGCACAGTTGCAGGCCGCGCATGAGTTCTCGATCACCTAAGCAGGCGGTCGCTCAAACCTGAACCTTCTTAAGGGCATCCGCTATGTACGCTCGCGAACGTCCGTCGATCAGAAGCAGAATGCCGATCGAGGTCAAAGCCCCGCAGCCTATCTCGGCGACCAGGCGATAGATCGGCGCCTGGGCCGACAGCGTCGTGGACACCGCCATGACGACGACAGCCATTGCTGTTGTCGCGGTAAGGATCGGCAAGAGGCTGGTTACCAACGCGCGCAGCCCGATACTCAATTCCCGACGCACCGCGAGGAAGCACAGCGGAAGCTGCACGCCTGCCGGCAATATCCACAGCAAGACCGCGACGTGCAGGTGCTGCGGCCGCAGTGCCATCATGCCCAGGAGGGTGAATGCAAGCTGGAACGCGGAACTAGCGAAGGAATAGCGCACAAAGCCGATCGCGCGCAGCAGGGTCGATGCCGGGAACCGTAGGAACGAGACCGCAGCGCCGAGCGCCAGAAGCCGAACCAGCGGTATCACTGCGTCCCACTTTGGCCCCATCAGGATCGGAACGAGGTCTTTAGCGCAGAGCGCCAGACCGATGAAGCCGGGAACAGTAATGGACATCACCATCTGCGTCAGTAGTCGGAAGGATTCCTTCAACTGAGGCAGGGAACGTTGATGGCGGGCGAGAAGCGGAAGGCCGAGATTGGTGAATGCCGTCGTCATGATCACTTGCGGCGTCGTCGTCAGCCGGAACGCGACATTCACGATGCCCGCGGCGGTCAGCCCCATCAGCCCGGCGACCATCATCAGAAACCCCTGCATTCGCAGCGACACTAGCGAATGCATAAAGGCATAAGGTACCGCGAAGCGGCAGATCGGCCATAGCTCGTTGAACGACCTGCGCGGCCTCGGACGCCACCCCGATTTCCTGTAAAGAATTGCGTAAAGCATGATGGTCTGCAGGACAGCGACGCTGGTGAACTGAGCCACAAGGCTCCAGGCACCTGCGCCACGATAGGCCAGCCCGAGACCGATGCAGGAACCCAAAAGCCGTCCGAGCAACGAGGCATGGGCGACCTCACGAAAAACAAGATCGCGACGCATCCGAGCATTGGCGATCCCAAGAGCGCCGCTGAAAGGCAGCGATGCACTCGCGCCGGCGAATAGCCATGCGGACTCGCTCCAACGTGTCTGCTGGAGCGCAAGCGCGGCGGCGGTCGCCGTCGCGACGAAGCCACCGGTAATGATCAGCACCAGCGACAGCGCCACCTCAAACTTGGAGTCATCGGTGTCCGGATTCTGAATCAAGCCGTCGTGGAAGAGGCCCTCGGCAAACAGGTTCAGGAACTGAATGGCACCGACGACGAGTGCGGCGGTGCCGAAGTCCTTCGGCCCGACCATGCGTGCCATCAGCAGCATAGCCGCTATGGTTAGTGCCGAGGTGCCTCCCGTCTCTGCGGCCGCCCAGAAAACCGACCTCTTTCCTAGTCCGACCCGCGGCGCTGGTATCACTCTTGCTCCTGTTCCCGGTTGGGCCGCTTGCTCCACAGGGCCTTAGCGCGCATCCCCGTCCGACCGGAAGCATCAATGTCGTGGATACCGAGGGTCGGGGTACCTTGACGGCCTCCGCCCATTAGCTGGATGTTGTTGAACCCGCAAGTTAGCACAACCCGGAACTGGCTTGGTGGGCTTTGACACTGCCCTGTGGTCAACTCTCGTTGGTGTCGCTGTCTTGCCGCCACAGGGAACCTGTCGCTTGAGCGCACAAGCAAGGTCGGGGTTCCGACGGCCGGTGCCATCCTGGCTCATCCGACCGGTCGCGCGTTTCAAGGCAGTGGGCGTCAAACTCACGATTGTCTCCGGCTTCTGAGCGCGACCGCCTGCTTAGATGTTTGATCCCGGGCTTTGATGGAGCAGTCTTTTCGCGCGAGTGGAAGGAAGCGCTATGGGCCAAGTTCTGCATGGGAGCGCCACAACGACAGAGGCGGTCCGTCGAGCGATACAACATAGTCAAGAGAGCCTAAGGTCTCTGGCAAAGCGCTACGGGATCAACCAGAAAACGGTCGCCAAGTGGAAGCGCCGGACCTCGGTGGCCGACATCCCGACCGGGCCAAAGGATGCAAGGTCGACGGTCCTATCCCTCGCGGAAGAGGCCATCGTCGTCGCCTTCCGCAAGCATACGCTGCTGCCGCTCGACGACTGCCTCTATGCCCTGCAGCCGACCATCCCCGATCTGACCCGTTCGTCGTTGCATCGCTGCCTTCAGCGCCATGGCGTCTCGCAGCTGCCGCAGGTCGAAGGCGAGGCATCCGCAAAGCGGAAGTTCAAAAGCTACCCGATCGGCTACTTCCATATCGACATCGCCGAGGTCCGAACCGCCCAGGGCAAGCTCTACTTGCTCGTGGCGATCGACCGCATATCCAAGTTTGCCTTCATCGAACTGCACGAGAAGGTCGCCAGAAGGACTGCGGCCGACTTCCTCCGCCACCTCATCGCAGCGGTCCCATACAAAGTCCACACAGTGCTGACCGACAACGGCACGCACTTCACATCGCCAGGCAACACCGCGTCAGCCGCACCTGACATCAAGGCCGCGATCGAGGCCGGAGAACGCTTCTGGGCGCATGCCTTCGAATACGCATGCGCCCAGCATGACATCGATCATCGCCTGACCAAACCAAAGCACCCGTGGACCAACGGTCAAGTCGAGCGAATGAACCGAACTCTCAAGGACGCCACCGTCAAACGCTACTTCTATGAAACCCACGATGAGCTGAAACGCCATCTCGCCGACTTCATCGCAGCCTACAATTTCGCCCGGCGCCTGAAGACGCTGAAAGGCCTCACCCCTTATGAATGCATCTGCAAAACCTGGACGAACGAGCCGCGCGGATTCATCCTCAATCCGCTCCATCAAATGCCGGGACTAAACATCTAGGTGATCGAGAACTCATGCGCGGCCTGCAACTGTGCGACGGTTACGTTGACGCCGTCCAGCACGGCGAAGGCGAGTGGGGATCCTCCGCCGGTGGGTGCGGCGAACAGCGTGGTGTTGCCTCCGCTGAAACTCGAAGTGACAAGGCTCGCGATGTTCGACATGTCGGGGAGAATGTCTGTGCCGGCGAGGGTGCGCTTGAGGTCGAGGACATCGTTGGCGCTGGGATTGAAGCCAGTGATCGTGGTCAGCCCGATGCTGGAGCTGACGGCGGGGTTCAACATGAAGACGTTGTTGGCCGAACCATCGGCGCTGAGGAAGCTCATGCCGGGTCCGCTGTCGAAAAGGTTGCCGGCGCCGCCAGCGGTGATGGTGACGGTGCCGCCGGCGGCGTGGATGGTGTCATAACCGGCGCCGGCGTCGATGATGCTGGTGCCGGTGCCGACGGTGATGGTGTTGCCGGTGCCGGACAGTGCGATGGTCTGATTGCCGTTGCCGGTGAGGACGGTGTCAGCGGTGCCTGTGAGGGTGACATACTGGTTGCCGCTGCCCAGGGTCAGCGAACTGCCGCTGGCGTTGCCGGTAACGAGATAGGCTCCCGCCGGCGGCACCTCGGTCAGGCCGGTGCCGTTCATGGTGATGGTTGACATCAGCCAGCCTTGCGGCGCGCTGACGGTCTGTCCGGCAGCGACGGTGAATGCGGCGGTCAGGCCGCCGGTCGCGGCGCTTTCCGGTGCGCCTGGCTTGAAGCCCTGGCCGGCGGGTGGGGTGTATAGCAGCTGGTAGGTGCCGGGACCGATCTGGCCGAAGCTGAAACCGCCCCAGCCGGCAGTGACGGTGGTGGCGATGACACTGCCGGAGGCGTTCACCAGCGACACCGTCACGCCGCCCTCACCGGTTCCCCAGGAATTATCCGTGGGCGCGCCGGAATGCAGCACGGCCGAACTGATCGTTGCCGGGTTCGACAGCAACTGCTCAGTCGGCAGCGTCACAGTCCCACCGCTTGCCAGGCTGATCGTCGGGGTGATGCCGCTGCCCGCGTTGGCCTCGCTGCCGGTCTGCAACACCTGCCCCGAGGGGGCGGTGAATTTCACCTCGTAGCTGCCCGCAGTCAGGCCCGTGAAACCGAATGCACCCGCGCTGCCGGTGGTGGTGGTGCCGAGCACGCTGCCGGTGGTGCTAAGCAGAGACACCGCCACACCAGCCTCCACCGCGCCGTTCAAAGTCACCACCGAATAGATGCTCCCGTTCAGGGAGATCATCGATCCGCCCGGCGCCCAAAGGTTCTGCCCGGCCGCGACAGCGAACTGTGCAGTCAGACCCGTCGTGACATTCTCCTGGCTGGCGGGCTCGATGGCCTGTCCCGAGGGCGGTGTATACATCAGTTGGTAGGTTCCTGCCGCGACCCCGCCGAACATGAACCAACCATTCGCGTCGGTGACCGTCGTGGCGATCACCGTGCCGCTGGAATTCAACAGCGAGACGGTTACCCCTGGATCGCTACCGCCCCAGGCTGGGTCCGTGGGATCGCCGAATTGAAGCACGTTGGACTGAATTGTGGCTGAATTGGACAGCAACTGCTCGGCCGGCAGCGTGAGGGTCTGATTGTAGGAGAGCGCGATGGCCGGTGTCAGTCCGGTGGCGGCCGTAGCCGCGCTCCCAGCCTGCAACGCCTGACCGTCGGGAGCGGCGTATTTCACCTGATAACTGCCCGCCGCCAGATCGGAAAAGATAAACGATCCGGTCACGCCCGTCCTGGTCGTTGCGATCACCGAGGCCTGCGCGTTGAGCAGCGAGACGGATACACCGACCTCACCGACGCCGGCCAGCAGCACGGTGCCGCCGATGCTGGAAAGAGTGACAAGTTCGCCATCTGGTGCGGTGAACGCCTCGCCAGCAGTAATGGTGAACGGCGTCGTGATCCCGCTTGCCGGATTTTCGGGTCCGCCAGGCAGGAATGCCTGGCCGGCGGGCGCGCTGTATTTCAGCTTGTACGTTCCCGGCCCCACGTCACCAAAGGTGAAGCCGCCCCAACCGGGACTAACCGCCGTTGCGATCACCGTACCAGCCGCATTCAGTAGCGAGACGGTCACTCCGCCTTCGCCTGTGCCCCATGGCTTGTCCGTCGGCGCGTAGTAGTGCAGCACGGCCGACGATATTGTAGCGGGGTCCGACAGTAGTTGCTCGGTAGGCACAGTCAGTTCCTGGCTCGTCGATAGTGTCAGCAACGGCGTCAGGCCGGTCACGGCGTTCGCCTCGCTTCCGATCTGGAGCACTTGGCCAGAGGGCGCTGTATACTGCACCTGATAACTTCCTGCGGCGAGCAGATCGGTGAACGCAACGTCACCCGCGCTGTTCGTCGTCGCGGTGGCGACGATAGCGCCGTCGGCATTTAGCACTGATACGGTCACCCCGACGTCGGCAGAGCCGTTCAGCATCACCGCGCCGTCGATGCTGCCAAGCGACACCATCGATCCGCTGGGGGCCCACATCGCCTGACCAGCAGCGACCATGAATTGGGCAGTGAGGTCCGTCGTAGTGTTGGCGTTGCTGAATGGCTGGATCGTCAGGCCAGTGGGCGGCGTGTACTTCAGCTGATAGGTGCCACTGGCAAGATCGCGAAAGATGAACCAGCCATTGACGTCACTAACAGTGGTGGCAACCACATTGCCGGTCGCATCGAGCAATGAGACGGTCGCACCCGGATCGCCACCCAGCCACGTGGTATTCGTGGGTCCACCGAAGATGTTGATGTTCGATTGGATAGACGCCGGGTTCATGGGCGCCAGAAGCACTTCGTTCTGCAGAAGCATCGTCTGGCCGTCCGCCAACGTCAGCGATCCGGTCAAGCCGCCGCCTGCCGCCGCCGGACTGCCGGCCTGTACAGCAAGTCCAGGAGGCAACGCATAACGCACCTGATACGTGCCCGCGGCGAGACCGGAGAAGCTGAACAAGCCGCTTTTGTTGGTCGCGGTGGTAGCGATGACGGTTCCGGCGGCGTTCAGCAGCGACACGGTGGCACCGACCCAGCCGCTCCCCGCCATCAGCACTTGCCCGGTGATGGCAGATGTCTCAATCGCCGCGGTGCCGCTTACCTCGATCGTATTGGCGGTCGCATAGGCCCGGATATAGTCGATCTGCATCGTCGCAGGAAATTCGGCGTTGCTGCTGGGAGCACCCGGCCAGCCGCTTGAAGACCCGACGCCCACACCAGCCAGCATGTACATAGGCACGTCCATGTTCGAGGGTGTCGCGAAGGTCGCGATCACTTGGCCATCCATGTAGATCGTTGTAGTCGTTGGCTCCCAATCGACGCCGTAGGTGTTGAAGCCTGCCGAGGTGTTCGCCACCTGAACGATCGTCGTGGTGGCGTTCCAGACCCCGTTCACCTCCCAATGCACGGTCGTGTAAAGGGTACCCGGGCTGTTGCCGAGCACCTCGAAGACGTCGATTTCGGTCTGGTAGCCGGTCTGGGTCGGCAGTAGGTAGAAGGCTGGCCACAGCCCCTGCCCTGCTGGGAGTTCGGCGCGGATTTCGAAATACCCGTAGGTTTGCGCAAAGGATTTGTAGGTTGTGATCATCCCTGAGTTGTAAGGAAGTCCGTAGGGATTGGTCCCCGTGGGGGCAACCGTTGCGGTGATATGAAGGATGCCGTTCTGGTCGCTGAAAGGATTAACCCCGACCGAAGCATCCGAGAGGTATTCGGCCTGCCCGTCGCCCGGCAGGGCACGTGCGCTCTCGCCGCCATAGGGAAAGGTCGTCATCCAACCTACATTGCCACCGGGCGACCAGACAAAGGTGTTGAATTCGTCATCAAACGTAAAATTCGCTGGATTGACCAGCGTCTGATAGCTCGCCATGATCAGGTCTTTCCAATTTTAAGCTAGAATTTTGTAGGTGTTAAAATTACGAATCCGTAAATCAATAAGACTGTTCCTAAAGGACTTGGCGTCGCGGGGGTGACTGAGCCGCGTTATTGAACTGGAAATAATAAGATAACGGACGTGACTTTTGCATTTTCTGATTCTGGGAAGCTCCGTTCCATTTTATGCCATCGCAGTGTCACGCCAGCCGCGGCCTGGACGTCGGTGTGAACGTCCTCCGGCAATCGGTTAAGGACTTCTCTCCGATCGTAGCGAGGCTTCTCCTGGTCAGGGACAGGTGAAGCGGGAGCACTTGGCGTGATGTTTGGCCAAGCGCCCCAGTCCTGAAGTGTCGGGCGCAGGGCGTCCTTCACCGGTGAATTGTGGTTGGATGGTCTGACCGCGCCGCTGGTCCTTGATGGCCCAATGAACGGCGATGCCTTACTGGCCTATGTCGAGCAGGTGCTGGTCCCGACGCTCGGGCAGGGCGATATCGTTGTGATGGACAATCTGGCAGCGCATCGGCGCGCCGGCGTTCGCGAGGCGATCGAGGCGGCTGGCGCCCGATTGCGTTTCCTTCCGCCTTATTCGCCAGACTTCAACCCGATCGAGAACGCATTCGCCAAACTGAAGGCGTTGCTGCGCAAGGTCGTGGCACGCACAATTGAAGACCTCTGGAACGCCATCGGCGACGCTCTCCCCCAGTTCAGCTCTCGCGAATGCGCAAACTACTTCACCGCCGCCGGATACGAGCCAGAGCGATCGGATTCCGCTATAGCATCGGCACGGCATCTCGCGGCTGCGGGAGTGCGAGGACAAAGCCTCCAAGCGCGGTCGCTTCGCCGACACCAAGATCGGCTTCGTCCACATCGACAGCTGCGAGCTTCGGCTGGCCGAGGGCAAGCTCGTCATGTTCCTCGCCATCGACCGGGTGTCCAAGTTCACCGTCATCGCGTTCCACGACAGCGTCGGCACGGATTCCGCTCTAGCAGGTTGCTGAACAACGGTTAGCCGGGAGGACGATCATCTCTCTGCTGGTGACTTTGGCATGCAGCCGGCGTTGACTGGGGATGAGTGTCGGGGCTCGCCTCAGGTTTTGGAGCCGGGTTGGGATCATGCGGGGGCTGTGGCCAGCAGCTTGGGCAGACAGATCAAGTTGTAGGCGGTTACTGCAAGGTCGAACCGCCAGCCGACGCGCTCGCGACCGCGATGCTTGGCCTGCTGCAATCCGGCCGAGGATTTGATCCAGCCGAACACCTCCTCGATGCGCTTGCGCACGCGCTGGCTGGCGGCATAGCTGGCGTGGCACCGTGTGCGGCCGTCGATGCCCGAGCCGCGCCGCATGCCCAGTTTCGACACCCGCCCATCCACCGCCACATGCGGCGTCACCCGGCGCTGCCGCAGCGCCGTGATAAAGCCCGCGATATCGTAGCCCTTGTCCGCGCCCAGCGTGATCCGGTGTCGGGCAGGCAGCCGGTCCACCCATTATCCGGCCCAGGTTTGGGCTAGAACGACTTGTGGCTCGCCCAGGCCTGGATCAACGTACCATCGACCGAGAAATGCTCGTTCGACATCAGTGCGTGGACCCGCGGCTGTGCGACGACCGCGGCCAGCAGCTTGCGCGCCACGTTGCCGTCCCGCAGGCGGTCCCGGTTCTTGCTGAAGGTGCTGGCATCCCATACCGGCGCGTCCATCGACAAGCCGACGAACCAGCGGAACAGGAGGTTGTAGTCGAGCTGCTCCATCAGTTGCCGCTCGGAGCGGATGGAATAGAACGCCTGCAGCAGCAGGCCACGCAGCAGCTTCTCCGGTGCGATGCCGGGGCGACCAACCCGCGCATAGAGCAGGTCGAACTCAGGCGACAGCACGTCCAGTGCCTCATCCACCACCGCCCGGATCAGTCGTAGCGGATGGTCCGGCGGCACCCGCGCTTCGCAGCTCACGTAGCGGAACAAGGCACCTGTCTGCTCGTTATCACCGCGCATCGCCGTTCTCCGCTGACAACGCAGCGAATCACTGGCCGATGCGGGTCAGGCTCGAATGGTCCGGCAGCACGTCGGCCACGCCGAAGCCCGCGAACCAACGGATCGCGATGTTGACCTGGGCCTCGCGCATCAGCCGCTGGTCGTGGACTATCCCGAGCAGGAAGCCGGCCAGCATGAGCCGCAACGCGACCTCGGGGTCGATGCGCGGCCGTCCGGCGCCGTCGGCCGCGTAGCAGTCCCGCACCTCCGCCCGCAGCCAGCCGAGGTCGAGAACCTTGTCCACCCGGGCGAGCATGTGGTCGTCGGGGACAAAGTCTCGGAGCGAGCCCGCTATCAGCAGCTCTGATTGGCACCGAGGTTTGCTTCCCAGCATCGCGCGCCACGCCGAATCGTTGCACGCGCAAGCAAATCAGAGCCGGATAGGTTTTTCAACGGCTCCCGCATCCACTTCATGCGTAACGTGCTGGCGCACGCCGGCAAGGGCCACCGCCGCCTCGTATCGGCCTGGATCGGCACCGCGTTCGCCGAAGCCGACGCGGACGCGGCGCGCAAACAATGGCGTTCCGTTGCCGATCAACGTAAGCGCCATGGCGATGGCACATTGCGGCGCGGGACGGCGGTATGATCGAAGCCATGCATGGACGAGATGTCGCCACCGCCGACCCCGGTCACCGATGCTGAGAGTTCTCGTACGATAGGTCATAGGAGTGCTCGCGGCGTGTCGGTTGAGGTCCTTGTTCGCGGCGAGCCGCGCCGGGCTTGGACACGGGAGCAGAAGCGCAACATCGTGGGCGAGAGTTTAGGGCCTGACCTTACGCCGAGCGAGGTGGCGCGGAAGTATAGGATCAGCAGCGGGCTACTCTACACATGGCGTCAGCAGATCATGGGCCGGCCGGGAGATTCGTTGATACGATCGGCACCCAGCTTTGCGCAGGTGGAGATAGCGACGGATCTGCCCCAGCCACAGGCGCCGACACCGCCTCCGCATTGCACGCTGCAGACGCGGTCGGAGGGGCTGATCGAGATCATTTTGCCCGACGGGGTTTCATTGCGGGTCGATGCCCAGGTGAACGTCAAGGCATTGCGTCGCGTGCTGGACGCGCTGCGGGGCCAATGATCGCGCTTTCGCCCGCTGCCCGTGTCTATCTGGCCTGTGGTGTGACCGACATGCGCAAAGGCATGGTAGGGCTTGCCATGATGGTGCAACAGGGTCTGGCGGAGGATCCGTCCGGGGGATCGATCTTTGCGTTTCGTGGTCGCCGGGCTGGACTGATCAAATTGATTTGGCACGACGGTGTTGGGCTTTGCATGCTGACGAAACGGCTTGAACAGGGCCAGTTTGCCTGGCCGTCAGCGACGACGACGACGGGGCGTATTTCTCTGTCACCCTCGCAGTTGGTGGCACTGTTGGACGGCTGTGAATGGCGTGCTCCGCAGCCACGCAGCAGACCGGAGCTGGCGGGTTAAAAACGGCGTAAAACGGCCAAAAACACTGGATTCGACGCGAAGGGAGTTGCGGCTGCTGATCCAGCGGCTTTTGCGCAATCGTTTTGGCCGCCGGTCCGAACAATTGACTCCTGATCAGCTTCAATTTGGGCTGGAGGACCTCGAGCAGACAATCGCGGAGGGGAAAGCGGCGCAGGACGCTGCGGCACAATCAAACCAGCAGCGGCAGAAGCGTCGTGCGGCTCGGCCGCAGCGTAATCACGGCGCCCTGCCAGCGCATCTGCCGCGTGATGAAGTTGTCATCGACGTCGCTCACGATGCCTGCCCATGCTGCGGTGGCGTGTTGCACGCCATCGGCGAGTTGCGAACTGAGCAACTCGATATCATCCCGCCGCAATTGCGGGTTCGGGTGATGCGCCGCCCTCGTTATGCCTGCCGCGCCTGTGAGGGCGCCGTTGTCGTAGCACCGGCCCCGGAGCGGCCGATTGATGGCGGCATGGCGACCGAGGCGCTGATCATCCATGTGGTGGTGAGCAAGTTCTGCGAACTCCCTGCCGCTGTATCGACGGTCGCAGATGCTGGCGCACCAGGGTATTACCCTGGATCGTTCAACCCTTGGCAATTGGGTCGGTCGCGCCTGCTGGTGGCTGACGCCGCTCTACGATCTGGTGGTCACCACGGTGCTCAGTTCCACCAAGGCCTTTGCCAATGACACGACGCTGCCGGTGCTTGATCCAGGCCGTAGACGCACGAAGATGGGGCGCCTAATGCCGTGGATGACCGGCCGTGGTGTGGCCCGAACCCTCCGGCGGCAGCTTACGTCTACACGGCAGACCGCAAGAACGAACGCCCGGCCGGGCATCTGTCAGGATTCCATGGCGTGTTGCAGGTCGACGGCTTTGATGGATTCAAGCGACTGGCCGAGGGGCGGATGGATGGCAATGTGCGTCTGGCATTCTGTTGGGCGCACATGCGCCGGGCATTCTACGAGTTCCACACCTCCACAAAATCGCCGCTGGCCCTTGAAGTGCTGACGCGGGTCCGTGCCCTGTATGCCATTGAAGCTGAGATCCGGGGACATTCCGCCGAACATCGCAAGCAGGTGCAACAGGCGCGTAGTCGACCGATCGTCGACGCCCTGCTGATATGGCTGCAGGATCATGTCGGCCGGGTGTCCACCATCTCTGACCTGGCGGATGCCATCCGCTACGCCATCCGGCATTGGCCGGGCTTGGTGGTGTTCCTCGATGACGGTCGGGTCGAGATGGACACCAACGTGGTGGAGCGAGCGATTAGGCCGCACACCATCACGCGAAAGAACGCGTTATTCGCAGGTTCCGACGGCGGAGCGCGTCATTGGGCCATTGCCATGACGCTGATCCAGACCGCCAAGCTCAACGGCGTAAACCCGACAGCTTGGCTCACCGACGTGCTCGAGCGTGTCGTCTCCGGAGAGACCAAGGCCAACGAGCTGCATCAGTTGCTCCCATGGAACTGGGTGCCAAGTTCGACGCTCGCGATCGCACCCAAGGCCGCATAGCAGGCCCGTCGGCGACACCGAATCCGTGAGCCAACGTCAACTGTGTCGCCCCAGCGCCGCTTACCGATCAACTCCGCTCCCGGGTGCCCAAGCTCGCCGCCCTTATGGACAGTGCCGATGCCGACGTGCTGGCGTTCATGACATTCCCCAACGAGCATCGGGCCAAGATCCACAGCACCAACCCGCTCGAGGGCGTCAACGGCGAGATCAAGCGGCGCAGCGATGTCGTCGGCATCTTTCCGAACGAAGATGCGGTTGTCCGGCTGGTCGGTGCGCTGTTGCTGGAACAGAACGACGAGTGGGCAATCCAGCGCGCCCGCCACATGACGCTGGAAACCATCGCCCACTCGGCCATGATCCACTCGTCGCGCTGCCGCCACCGGCAGCGTGACGCGGCGGCTCAGCCCGCCCAGGAGCAATGCTCCTACACCGCGCGGTGGGACACGATCGCGTGGCGACTGCTGGCGGAGTTGCTGGAGGCCCGGGTCTCGCGATCAATGAAACAGCTGCAGTGGGCCGGCTGCGCGAACACGAGCCCATCCCGTGCTCGGTCCAAGGCCGCAGAAACATCATCGCAGCGTCTGGCGGCCGCCAATCAGGAGCGACCCGCCGGTGATAGGGCTGCCGAGAACGCAGGACTTGCACAGCAACGCTTTGGCCAGTTGTCCCGGGACCCGGTACGACCGAGCTGCATTTTCCGCGGGTAGTCAGCGTGGAGTTGGTGAGTGCCGATTTGAGCGGCGCTTCGGTCGCTCGGAGAGCGCAAGCATGATGGCTGGCAGCCGTGATGTCACCGCAGCAGAAAACCGTGCGGAATGGCCCTGGAGGCCCGGATGGTGCGAGCGGGCCCTCTCCGAATGGCGGCAGAGTGACGATGTTCGCTCGTCAGGCCCGAACGAGGACTTCCCGTCCAAGGCCTTCGGTGCGAGCGGATGAGACGCTGAGAGGTGGCTGTAACCGCGTTCGGGCGGGGCCTTACTCCGCCGCGATTGCTGATTGCCGCTCGGCGAGGGCGGGAGCGCTTTCTACCAGAAGGCTACGGAAGGCGCGCCACATGGGTAGCACAGCATCGTCGACGACGATGTGTCTGCTGAGCGCGCCGTGCCCTTCGTCCGGATTGCTGTCAAACATGATATGGCGGGCGAGGAAGTGCTGGAAAGCCTTAAGCATCGGTGTGTTCCAGTCGTTGAAGCGAAGTATTGCGGTGAATACGCGCTCAAGCCCGCCATCCTCATAGCTCGCGATGCTGGCGGCGCAGGCCGCCCTGCCCTGCGCCCGCATCTCGGCCAGGTAGGACTTGCCGATCACCTGCAGGCGGCTCATGCGCGTTGGGTCTATGTCGAGCAATCTTAGCGTGCGGCGCATGAACTCGTCATGATCCACGCGTTCGCCGGGTTCAACCACGCCGGGCCAGGGCGATAGGTTGTCCGTGTCGCACTCCTCCCGCTCCAACTGTGCCAGCTTGTCGTCTGCCGGATACAGGTCGCGGGCGATTTTCAAGTTCTCACGAAACTGGATCGAGAAGTAGTAGTAGCCCCAAGCGACCGAAACCATGTCGTCCGCGCCGAGATCCTGCCAGGCAAGTTGGCACATGTCTTCTATCACAGCTGGGTAGTGGCAGACGGCCGAGTCAGTCACCGGATCAACTCCTGTCTTTGTACGGAACGGATGGGGAGGTCGCCGAAGCTCTGGAGAAGCTGCACTAGGGCGGAGATGTCGGCGGCTGTGCTGCGGCCGTTGGTGACGCAGATACGCAGCACGGGCTGGCCGCGGAACACCGTGCTGGCGACCCAGGCCGCATTCGAAGCGACGACTTCGCGCGCGATGGTGGCAGCATCGGGGAAGCCGCTGGGCGGGCTGACGCATAGCACCGCCATCGGCGACTCGTTTTCGACGGTCCAGCCGAACGACGTGAGTTCGTCGCGCAGCTGGGCGATCAGGTCGACGGCATACTCGATATGGGTGCCGTAGCCGGCCCAACCCACCGTAGCGAGCGAGAGAAACAGGCGGAGCCCGAGGAAGCGCCGCGACCATTGTACCGTGGTAACGTATGGATCGACGTGCCGGACATTGGACGGCATGTAGGGCGTCGCGGCATGGAACGCGCCGGACAGCACGTCCGGGTCGCGGGTCAGAAACATCCCGCATCCCATTGTCGTCGCGAACCACTTGTGCGCGTCTATGGTGATCGAATCCGCGCGTTCGATGCCGTCAAGCAGGCCGGACAACCGCTCGGATGCCAGCAGGGCACCGCCCCAGGCCGCATCGACGTGGAACCAGATGCGTTCCCTGCCAGCAACGTCGGCGCAGGCCCCCAGCGGGTCGATCATTCCCGCCCCGGTGGTTCCGGCGGTGGCGGCGATCATCACCGGGGTCCGCCCGGCCGCGCGATCCGTCGCGATCATGTCACGCAGGGACGCCGGATCCATTTGGCCGAGCGCGTCGGTTGCGACCAGCCGTAGGCTCGCCCGTCCGAGCCCGGTCTGATGCACGATCTTCTGCCAAGCCTGATGTGCGTCAGCCGAGACATAGACCAGCGGCGCACCGGGAAAGGCGCGCACGCCATCGGTCGCGAAGTGTGGATTGGCTCTGGTGAGGGCGCAGACGAGTGCTGTGAAGTTCGCTTCGGATCCGCCCGTCGTGAAATGGCCGGTGGCGTTGCTCGGGAGACCCGCGCGTGCGGCCACCGCCGAGATGACATGCGCTTCGATCGCCACCGCGGCCGGCGAGGTCTTTGCCGTCGCCAACTGTGGATTGAACGCGCCAACGATACGCTCGGCGCATTCGGCCGGGAAACTGGGCGCCGGGTTGAAGAGGCCGAAATAGCGCGGATGGGTCAGGTGGACGATGCCGGTTTCGAGTTGTGCAATGGTCCACGTCAGCAGCTCGTCGAGTGGCCTTGGACCGGCGAAATCGAACCCCTCCAGATCGGCGCGAAGTTGCCCGAGATCGAAGGTGGGGCCGACGGGGCCCGTCGAGACGCGCCGCATCGCATTGCGCAAGGCCGAGTCCAGAGCCTCCTCATGCCGCCGCCGTTCGCCGTCCGGGGGAAACAGCGACGGAACGGCACCTGTACTCGCGCGGATGGCCTTCACGGCCCGACCCCTTCGTGATGGGCCGCGAACTGCCCGACCGGAGTGGCGCACACTTCGTCTGTCCCGGCGACCCAGCGGAGCCAGTTGGCATAGAAGCGGATGGCCGTGTCGCGCCAGCAGTGACGGGGCACTACGCGTTCGAGCAGAGCGGTGACGGCGCCGAAAGAGCCGGGATCGCCGCTGCCGTGGACCGTGGTGGTCTGCAGCTGCCGCAGCGCGGCTTCGGTATCTGGATCGACGCAGTTTTCCGGCACCTCTGGATAGCCGGTCAGCTGGCCCATCACGTAGCGGCGGACGTCCCTACGGTACTCCAGCAGCAGGGTTCCGGGATCGTATTCCAGGTGGCCCTGCAGGAACACCGATGGCGCCGGGCCAGTACGCAGGAAGATGTCGGCCCCGGTGGCCGCAGAGCGCGAGAGAATGGTGCAGCCTCGGGCCCTCAGTATGGCTTCCGGCACGTCATGGTAGCGTGAATGCGGACTGGATGTGCTGCTCGGCAAGCCTTCGGTCAGAGGGTGGTGCGGCACGATGTCGGATGCAAATATACCGGACAGTTTCTTTGGCAATCTTTCGCGCCCGAGGCCATCCAGGTGCAGAATCGCCGCATGCGCTGCCAGACAGGACCAGACGACCGGCACGGCGTGATGCTCCGCCCAGTCGGCAATGCGGCAGATCGCATGCCAGATAGGTTCGTCGGGCAGCGGCCCGCCTCGCGGCTCCATCCCGGTGACGATGACCGTGTCGAACTGCTGATCGAAAAGGTGGTCGATCTCCGCCGCGGGCGTTGCGGGTTGGTCCGTGGACAGGGGCGCCGGCGCCGTCTGCCCGCAGGTGAAGTGATGCACGTTCAGGCTGCGTCCTGCCGCGGCGGCACCCAGCAGGTCGGTGAACTGCCGTTCGACGGCTGCCCGGCCACGCGCGGGGGCGTTGTTGACGAGCCCTATCTTCAGAGGGCTGCTCGATACGGCCGATGAAAGCTGCTGAATAGGCTTCAGGTAATTCATCCGGCTGGAACCTGCTTGCGCACGGCAGAGAGGCCGCGGTCGATGTCGGCGATGATGTCGTCGCAATGTTCGATGCCGATGCTCAGGCGAATGGCATCGGGCGTTACACCGGCCTTCAGTTGCGCCTCGGGCGGCATCTGGCGGTGGGTGGTCGAAGCCGGATGACAGGCCAGCGATTTCGCATCGCCCAGATTGACGACCCGGCGGATCAGCCTGAGGCTGTCGTAGAACGCGACGCCGCCGGCGAAGCCACCCGCCACGCCGAATGTCATCAGCGAGCAGGCCCTGCCGCCGAGATATTTCTCGACGAGCGGATAAGCCGGATGATCCGGGAAGCCAGCGTAGTTGACCCAGGCGACCCGGCTGTCCGTGCGAAGAAAATCGGCCACCTTGCGGGCATTCTCGACGTGCCGGTCGATCCGCACGCCGACCGTCTCGATTCCCTGCAGCAGCAGGAACGCGTTGAACGGCGACAGGGCTGCGCCAGTGGTACGCAGAAAGACGCTGCGGCAGCGCGCGGCATAGGCCGCCGCGCCGAAATGGTCGTGGTAAACGAGGCCGTGGTAGGAGGCATCGGGCAGGCTGAACATTGGAAACTTGTCGGGATGATCCGCCCAGGGGAAGCATCCGCCATCGACGATCGCGCCGCCGATAGTCGTGCCATGTCCGCCCATGAACTTCGTCAGCGAGTGCACGACCACATCGGCGCCATGCGCGATCGGTCGGGACAGCATCGGCGTTGCCACCGTGTTGTCGACGACCAGCGGGATTCCGTGCCGATGTGCGACATCGGCAAGCATGCCGACGTCAGCAATGTTGCCCGCTGGATTGCCCACACTTTCGCAGTAGACGGCGCGCGTCTCGCCGTCGATCAGGCGCTCGATGTCGGCGGCGCTGTCGCCCGCGGCAAAGCGGACGCCGATGCCGAGATTGGGGAGAAAGTGGGCGAACATCGAATGGGTGGTGCCGTAGAGTTGAGGCACCGACACGATGTTTCGGCCAGGCACGACGAGGTTGGCCACCGCATAGTGGATTGCCGCCTGACCCGACGCGACGACCACCGCGGCGACTCCGCCTTCCAGTGCGGCAACCCGGGTTTCCAGTATGGCATTGGTTGGATTGCTGATGCGGCTGTAGCGATGCCCCTCGGTCTCCAGATTGAACAGCGCCGCGGCGTGCTCGGCATTGTCGAACCCGTAGGCGGCCGTCTGATAGATCGGCACCGCGAGTGCGTGTGTCGCAGGATCCATCTCGAAACCGGCATGCAGCGCAATCGTCTCGTTATGCACGACGTGTCTCCGTCCAGCGGATCACTCGCAGTAGAATCATGGGCGCGGACACGATTGGTTTGAGAACCGATCCTGATAAGTCGCTGTCCCCCGCTGCACTTCCAGCATAACGATGTCTGCCACGATTAACAGTCCCAAGATGCAAACATGGTCCCGAAAATTATATTGCCTAGGTGCTATCTATGGTTTTTCTGATATCGCCATTTCGTGCGGCAGAGGTTTCTATGAAATGATCGAGTGGTCCGCTCGACTGGATCGGCGCGGGGCGTTGCCAGCCCATTCGCGCCAGAGTGCAGTGGTTTGCTGCCGCGCAGCGACGCAAAGGTAACGTCTGCAGGACCAAACTATGTCGCCAATTAAAGGTGCTGAAGGTCGACAAACGCCCACCGGCGCCTTGCACGTCAAGCCCCAACTTTCCGTCATCGGCGCTGAAGAAACCTTATCATTTCGTCCGCCACGGTTTGCCGCATATCGCTCTGTGACAGCGAATGATCAACATTCGGCAAGATACGTATCGTCGCGTCGGACAGGCGGTCGCTGCAGTGTGCAAACTCGGTCTCGAGGACCTGGATGCCAAGATCCTCCGCTGAGTAGATGAGCAGTTTCCGAACCTGGCGACGCGATAACAGCTCCATGCTTCGCTGGGCAAATGTCGTGGAACTCGTTCCGGCGAAACCGCCGTGCCAGCATCCGTATCGTGGCGTCGTGAAGCGAGGCGATCTTGCTGCGCAACCCATAGACCGGCCGCGCGAGATCGAGCTGACGCTCGAAAAGCAGCTTCCAGGTCGCGGGCCGACCCATGCGGCGGAGGTATTGGGTCGGACCATGCGCGCCGACCGTTTCAATCCGATCCCCCTTGCGCCAAGTGAGCATCGGCAGATTGACCAGCAGCATGAGTGTGACACGCGGATCTGCGAGGGTGCCGTGAAACGCGTGATAGGCGCCGCTGCATAAGCCGTGCAGCGCGAACTCGCTGTATCCGAGGCCTTGCAGGGCGTCGATAGCCGCGCTGACATCCGGCGCCCGGTCGGCTTCCATGATGTGGGTCGGTGCTTCGCTGTCCGGGCCCGGAGACGTGCTGTCGCCCAGTCCGGCAAAGTCCATCCGCAGTGACGAGAACCCACAGGCGGCGAGCCGTCGCGCAAACTCGACGGCGAACCTGTTGTCACCATGGTGGGGATGACCGCTGCTGTTGACGATGATTACGACGGTATCCGTAAGAGCTGGCCGGTCCGGATTGCACAGGATGCCGAATAGATGGTCGTCGGAACCGAAGCGGAGCGGCGCTTCTTGCCATCTGCCGTCCCTAAGCGAGGCCCGATCCGCCACCGGAATGGTTGCCAGCGAGGATGGTTCAGACGGTACTACGCCCCGCAGCCACGCAATCAGCCCTGAAACGTTGGCATTGGGCTCATGATTCATGAAGGTCGGGCGGACCACCGGTTCCAGGCCTTCGATGCCACGGCTTGTGATGTTGGCCCCGAGCGTTCGCCAGGACTCCTGGAAGGTGGCCAGGACAGGGGTCTGCGATTGCGCGATGACGCAGACATGACTGCCCTCGGGCGGCCGGACACGGCGGAGGTCGACTTTGCCGATCATGTCCACCGTCTCCTTGGAGAGCAACAGTTCGTGCAGGTCCAGCCGACCATCCGAGCGAGGCGGTTCCGCACCGCGGAAACGCAGCGTGAGCGACAGGTGACGGACATAGGACTGGCCGCGCAGAACCGGTTCGATAAGAACGAGAGCAGCAATGTCGCCGCGCTTTTCGGCCACGACCGCCGCAAGCGTTGCACCGATGCGCAGTCCGACCAGCACGACCCGCCTTGCACCCGAGTGCACGCGCAGCCAATCGGCTGCAGTATGGATGCTTTGCTGCCAGAGCGACCAGTGCTCAGCGTAGGGATCGTCGCAGGAGTCTCCAGTGTTGGGATAGTCGAAACGCAGACTGGGATATCCTGCGGCCGCAAGGGCATCGGCAAGTTGGCGGAATGATCGATGGCCACAGAGCTTGTCGTATGTCAGCCCCGTGCACAGCAGGACAGCGGTGTCGGCGGTGCGTTGGGCAGGCCGGGCATGCAGCCAGCCGAAGCAGCCGTTGAATGTCACCGGTTGAGCGGTGTGTTCATCCGCACCCGCCGTCCCGTGGTGCTCGACTGTGCGATGCTGAGGCACAACGCTAACCAATCGATCCTCAGGACCAGCAAACCAACTTGCGTCCATTATCCTGCAACGCCACCCGAATATGATTGCCCTGAGCATGGAGCAGACGTACGCACCGGCGAGCCGAGCGATTGCACACAGTCGGAGCCTTCATCAATCATCCCCACCAACCTGCGAGATCTTGGCACCTTCCATCGCTTTACTTCGCGTGTTCTTGCATATTGCAATGTCCTGCTGCCTATGCTTGGGGGGCATAAGCCGTTGGTGTCGAGCGGCATGTCACTTGGCGTGCACTGATAAACTGGGTCACGGCGGGATCCCCCCAAAGGACTTGTTCCTCATCCCTGCACGATCATGTATCGCATCACATACCGGAGGCGGGCCGGAATAAGGCTGTCTCCGGATAACCGCGTTTCTCCCCATCTGCCGGTCGCTTGCGGACCTGGTCAGGGCGCCTGTGTCTCATAATGCGCCCGTGTGGTCTGTGGTCACAGACCGGCAATGCTCTCTCTATTCTCGATCAACTGCAGTGATCCAATGTGGGCACCGCAGCTCTCAATATGTCAATTTTGGATTCATATCCAAACAATTAGCGTCTTCATCTTTATAGGGAAATGAAACTTGTGACCGCAAGTGTTTTCTGAGGAGAGGGACCAAAACCCGCGCGAATACTTCGAAATTCGGCGAACTTCTTGTCGGAAATACAATCTTTGGTTAGAAAAGCTGTCTTCAATCCATCATAGCGATATCCGCTGCACAATTACAGGTAGAGTAACGCACTGCTTTAAATGAAAAAGAGGGTGTGTGTCGTGTATCATCGCTCATACGTCGCGGCCGCTGCCTTGGCGTCATTTGTTACGCCTACGCGTTCACAATTGGCTGAGGCGTCTTAGGATCCGCCCAGGGTCGCCGAGTTCTCCTGTCTGCGAGCCGCTCCTCATTCTCCCCGGGTCCTGGATTGTCGCGGGGATGCGACCACGCGCTGCTGTGAAAGGGTCGCCTACTCGCCGTCGGCGTAACGGCGGGCCATCATTGCAGTGTCCTCGCGCACGTGGTTCGGTAATGGAATGTCGCGGAAGAAGGGCCGGCTGTCATAACGCTTCGACCCGAAGGGCCGCCCAGCAGCCAGATCATTGTGAGAGAGCGGGGACGATTGGAAGCCACCAGACGCGGGCTGCTGATGGCGGGGACGCTGGGGGCGGCGGCATGGATGGCATCGCAGACCACGGCCCAGGCGGCGCCGTCGGCGCGGGAGATCGTGGTGCAGTCCGATGCGGCACTGGGCCAGCTTTACGTGCTGCAGCCGAAGACCCGCGATCTGGCCCGACGCAGCGTGGCAGTCCTTGTGTTTCCGAAGATATACAAGGGCGGCTTGGTGGTGGGCGCGTTGAGCGGCAATGGCCTGCTGCGCGCCCGCGGCAGGATCGATGGGTACTTCAACATCTCGGCGGCCAGTTTCGGCCTGCAGGCGGGCGTGCAGCAATACAGCCTGGCGATGTTCTTCATGACCAGCAAGGCGCTGGCCTATCTTAGCAAGAGCGACGGCTGGGCGGTCGGCAGCGGGCCGAGCGTCGTGGTGCTGGACAAGGGAGCGGCGGCGAATGTCAGCAGCACCACGCTCAGCCAGGATGTCTATGCCATTCCGTTCGGCCAGAAGGGATTGATGGCAGGCATCGGGCTAGAGGGATCGAAGATCACTCGCATCCAGCCCTCGGCGTAAATTATCCCGATTCCGCTGGCGCGGGCATATTGCCTCGACGCCAGCGAGGCAGAGTCTCTCCGAGCAGACGCCGCGCTAGAGGGTTAATTTTGCCGGACCGCCAGATGCCGTATGGCTAAATCGATCCGGCTCACCAGCGCACATTCGTCCCCGAACAAGCATGGTAAGGGGCGGCCAGCGCGGCGGGGCTGGGCCGGGCTGAAACGGCGTCGGGACTGGAACCGAGGCAGATTCAAATCGGAACGAATATTTTCGAATAAGAAAACCAAAAGGTTGCAGCGGCGCGACGAATGTTCTTTATTCGTTCTCATGAGCGAACCGCTTCGGAACTTTCTGCCGTCGGAACCCTCGTGCACGTCGGAGGCCATTTCACAGGCCACGCCGGCGCTCGAGGTCGTTTTCGCCGCGCCTGGTCCAGTCGCGCGCCACGCGGCCGCGGCGTGGCGGGGGACCGTGGCTCGGTTGCTGCGACGTCTGGCGCAGATGAGCGCGACACTCGGGGCCGGGGTGGGACGCGCGGCGCGTAACCCGGCCAGAAAGGGCGGCCGGTCGCCGCGCGACATGCGCGTAGCGTGGTTGCTGGTGGCCCGTGCTTCGCGCTGGATCCGCGCCCTGCAGAAGCGCCTGGACACCGAGACGCTGGCGGCCGCGCGGGCACAAGGGGCGGCCGGGGCGTCCGAGTTGCGGCTCGAGCGAGAGGGGCTGACCGACCCGTTGGAGGCGACCAAACGACAGGTTTTCGAGCGCCGCGTGAGACGGCCCAGGCCCGACGACATCCTGGCCGGGAGGCCGGAGGCGGACGTGGTGGCGCATATCTGCGCTGACCTCGGTGCCGTCGCACGGCTGCTCGGCTCACCCGGAGCGGCGCAGTGCATCGCTGCCCTTGCCTATCAGGCAACGACGCTTCTGGATGCCGCGCCGGACGCGGCGGATGTGCGGGCGACGCGACCCGACCCCGGGCCTAGGCTCAGGACCCTTTACGCGGCTCGGCGCGGTGTGATTCTAAGCGGATCGGAGGTGTCCAATGTCCGATCTGATCTTGCTTTCGCGCGCCCACATGCGTCGCATCGAACCGTTTTTCCCACGTTCTCGGGGCCTGGTGCGAGTGGATGATCGCCGAGTGATCAGCGGGATTATCTATGTCATCCGACACGGTCTGCAATGGAAGGACGCACCACGCGGCTACGGGCCACACAAGACGCTCTACAATCGCTTTATTCGCTGGAGCCGGCTTGGAGTGTTCTCACGTATCTTCGCGGCCCTCGGATCGTGTCCCATCGCGTGGTGTAGGAGCGGTGCTCCTGGGCGGGCTGAGCCGCCGCGTCAGGCTGCCAGTGGCGGCAGCGCGACGAGAGGATCATCGCTGAGTGGCGCGATGGTTTCCAGCGTCATGTAGCGTGCGCGCTGGACCGCCCACTCATCGTTCTGTTCGAGCAGCAGCGCGCCGACCAGGCGGACGACTGCCGCCTCGTTGGGGAAGATGCCGACGACGTCGCTGCGCCGCTTGATCTCGCCGTTGAGCCGTTCGAGCGGATTGGTGCTGTGCAGCTTGGCGCGGTGCTGGACCGGGAAGTTCATGTAGGCAAGTACGTCGGCTTCAGCCTCGTCCATCAGGGCGGCGAGCTTCGGCACGCGCGCCCGTGCCTGGTCGGCGACCTGGCGCCACTGGGTGCGGGCGGCGGCCGCATCATCCTGGGCGAAGGCGGTGCCGATCCAGGCCGAGACGATGCGGCGCTGGGTCTTGCCCGCATAGGCCAGGGCGTTGCGCATGAAGTGGACGCGGCAGCGCTGCCAGGTGGCGCTAAGCACCTTGGCGATCGCCGCCTTCAGCCCCTCGTGGGCATCCGAGATCACCAGCTTCACGCCGCGCAGGCCGCGCCGGGTCAGCGTGCGCAGGAACTCGACCCAGAACGGCTCGGCCTCGCTGTGGCCGACCGTCATGCCGAGCACCTCGCGGCGACCATCGGTGTTGACGCCGACGGCGACGATGACGGCCACCGAGACGATATGACTGGCGCGACGGGCGCGGACGTATGTGGCATCCAGCCACAGATAGGGCCATTCGCCCTCGATCGGCCGGGTGAGGAAGGTCTGCACCCGCTCGTCGATCTCGCCGCAAAGCCGGGACACTTGGCTCTTGCTGATCCCCTCCATGCCCATGGCACGGACGAGGTCGTCCACCGAGCGGGTCGATATGCCCTGGACATACGCCTCCTGGATGACCGCGGTCAGCGCCTTCTCCGCCGTCCGCCGCGGTTCCAGAAATGCCGGGAAGTAGCTGCCCTTGCGCAGCTTCGGGATGCGCAACTCGACCGTGCCGACACGGGTTTGCCAGTCGCGGTCACGGAAGCCGTTGCGCTGGTTCACCCGCTCGGGGCTGCGTTCGCCGTGCCCGGCGCCACACAGAGTGTCGGTCTCGAGTTCCATCAGACGCTGCGCGGCAAAGCCGATCATCTCGCGCAGGAAGGTCGCGTCAGAGCCCTTCTCCAGCAGCTCGCAGAGGGCAATCTTGTCGTCGGTCATCGTGGTGATCCTCGGGTTGGGGTTGCGTGTGGCAACCCAACCCTACCCAGGAACGCCGCGATGGCCGCCGCTGTGGATAAGCCGCCCGCCTACGCCCAACTCGCACTGGTCGCTAGGGCGGGCGACTTACCCACAGCTCCTACACCACGTCCGGGGACGCGACCGGCCCTCGCCGCCGAGGCGGGCTTACCCGAGAGGCTGATGATCGATAGCACCCACCTCAAGGCGCACCGCACCGCTGCCAGCCTGCTGCAAAAGGGGGTCCTGTTCGCTGTATCGGCCGCACCAAAGGCGGCCTGAACTCCAAACTCCATGCCGTTTGCGACGGACAGGGCCGCCCGGTGGCGCTATTGCTGACCGAAGGCCAGATGAGCGACCACAAAGGAGCAGCCTTGCTCCTGCCCACCTTGCCTCCTGCGCGTGAACTGCTCGGCGACCGCGGCTACGACAGCAACCGCTTCCGAGCTGCGCTGACCGAACGCGGCATCACCCCCTGCATTCCGTCAACCAAAAGCCGCAAGATCGCCTTGCCCTACGACAAGATGCTGTATCGCCAGCGCCATCGAATTGAAAACGCCTTCTGTCGCATCAAGGACTGGCGCCGCATCGCGACACGCTACGACCGATGCGCACACGCCTTCTTCTCAGCCATTTGCATCGCCGCTACCGTCATCTTCTGGCTCTGATACAGAGTCCTGAGCCTAGCCCTTCCATCCCCTGGAAGCGCGTGACGGGCGGGGCGGGCGACGCACCGCTGGCCTCCGCCGCTGCGAACGCGGCTGCGCCGGAGATCTGATAGCCGCACAGTGCCTCCCGCCCCTTCAGCCGGTCACGGGTGGGGGCGCATGTGCGTAGGCGTGTGCCGTTGCTGCGGCGAATCAGCTGCAGCCTGGCGCGTTCGGGTGGGCTCCGCAGCCGCCGGCGGTGGAGTTGACTTGGTGGCGGGTGACCGGCCTCGCCTCGACCGAGCCACTCTCGGTGACGCCGTGCGAGGTGCACTCGCAATAGCCGTCAGCCGGCATCGTGGTCGCACAGGTCAGCTTGCCGGCCCGGCAGATATTGGCGGCCGAGGCGGGGCCGCTACCGAACGCAGCGGCGGCGAGGAGCGCGCAGGCGAGAACCAGAGGACGTCGCATGCCGGGGACCCTTTCATTGTCTCAGTGGAGCAACCGTGCTCCGCAACGACAGGACTCGCGAGCGGGCGGAAAGTTCGCCGCTGGCCGAATAATATCGGGCATAAAATCCGCCCGGCACCCCGCCCCGGCGCTTGACGCCCCCGGCATGGCGGCGTTGTCTGCCGCCGCTTTCAGCCGGGACAGACCATGATGCATGCTTATCGCACCCATACCTGTGGCGCGCTGCGCGCCGCCGATGCCGGGCAGGCCGCCCGCCTGTCGGGCTGGGTCCACAGCAAGCGCGACCACGGCGGGCTGCTGTTCATCGACCTGCGCGACCATTACGGCCTGACGCAGTGCGTATTCCCGGCCGGATCGCCGGCCTTTGAGGCGGCCGACGCGCTGCGCCTGGAAAGCGTGGTGACGGTGACCGGGGAGGTGGTGCTGCGCGCGCACGGGACGGTCAACCCCAGGCTGCCGACCGGCGAGATCGAGCTGCGCGCCACCAGGGTTGCGGTGCAGTCGGCCGCCGAGGTGCTGCCGATGCAGGTCGCCGGCGAGGAACGCTACCCCGACGAGATCCGGCTGAAATACCGCTTCATCGACCTGCGGCGGGACAGGGTGCACCGCAACATCGTGCTGCGGGCCGGGGTCATCGCCTCGATCCGCCGGCGCATGATCGAGGCCGGCTTCACCGAGTTCCAGACGCCGATCCTGACCGCCTCCAGTCCCGAGGGCGCGCGCGACTTCCTGGTGCCGGCGCGGCTGCATCCGGGCAAGTTCTATGCGCTGCCGCAGGCGCCACAGCAGTTCAAGCAGCTGGCGATGGTGGCTGGCTTCGACCGCTACTTCCAGATCGCACCCTGCTTCCGCGACGAAGCGAGCCGCGCCGACCGCAGCCCGGGCGAGTTCTACCAGCTCGACTTCGAGATGAGCTTCGTCACGCAGGAGGACGTGTTCGCCACCATCGAACCTGTGATCGGCGGCGTGTTCGCAGAATTCGCGGGCGGGCGGACAGTGGACGCGCCGCCCTTCTCGCGCATCCCGTACGACACCGCGCTGCTGGAGTTCGGCACCGACAAGCCCGATTTGCGCAACCCGCTGCGGATCTCGGACGTCACGGCGCAGTTTGACGGCTCGGGCTTCGGATTGTTCGCGCGCATCGCCGAGCAGGGCGGGGTGGTGCGGGCGATCCCGGCACCTGGAACCGCCGATCAGCCACGCAGCTTCTTCGACAGACTGAACGAGTGGGCGCGCGCCGAGGGGGCGGGGGACTCGGCTACATCATCATGGCGGCGGACGGGCCGAAGGGGCCGATCGCGCGCAACCTGGAACCCGATCGGGTCGCGGCAATCGCCGAGGCGTGCGGGCTGAAGACAGGCGACTCGGTTTTCTTCGCCGCCGGCAAGCCCGACGCGGTTTGGAAGTTCGCAGGTGCCGTGCGCACCCGGCTGGGGCAGGAGCTGGAGCTGATTGAGAAGGATGCGTTCCGCTTCTGCTGGATCACCGACTTTCCGATGTATGAGCTGAACGAGGAGACCGGGCAGATCGACTTCAGCCACAACCCGTTCAGCATGCCGCAGGGCGGGATGGCGGCGCTCGAGACCCAGGACCCTCTGACCATCAAGGCCTTCCAGTACGACATCGTCTGCAACGGGATCGAGCTGTCCTCGGGCGCCATCCGCAATCACCGGCCCGACATCATGATCCGCGCCTTCGCCATCGCCGGGTACGGCGCCGAGGAAGTGGAGGCACGCTTCGGCGGGATGCTAAATGCTTTTCGCTATGGCGCGCCGCCGCATGGTGGCTCGGCACCCGGTATCGACCGCATCGTCATGCTGCTGGCCGACGAGCCGAACATCCGCGAGGTAATCCTGTTCCCGCTCAACCAGCAAGGTGAGGATTTGATGATGGGCGCGCCCGCCCCGGTGCCGCCGGCGCGGCTCAAGGAGCTGTCGCTCAAGCTCGATCTGCCACCGGTGGCAAAGCCCGGTGGTTCCGGTTGACAGGCTCCGCCGAGCCTGCGCCGGTTCCAGGCAATGCCCTGGTGCAGCCTATATGACAGACCTATGTTCTGACGGCATTCGCCCGGAGAGCCAAAATATGCGCCGTCCCGCTGCGCTGGCAGCCCTGATCCTGCTGGCGCCGATCTTTCTTTGCCTGGCGGGCGGCTCCGCTGCTGCCGCCGTGTTCGCGGCGCACCGCGCGATGTACGCGTTGACACTGGCGCCCACCGCAAACAGCGACGTGATCGCCGCCGCTGGCACCATGGGATACGAGGTGCAGGACGCGTGCGACGGCTGGGCGGTGCGCCAGAAGCTCGACATGACCATCACGAACCACGATGGCCAGAACATCCACATGATCTCGGATTACGCGACCTGGGAGTTGAAGGACGGGCTGAGTTTCCGCTTCCACATGAAACAGACCACCGACGACGCGGTGACCAGCCAGACCGACGGCGAGGCGAAGCTGAACAGGCCCGGGGGCGGCGGCAAGGCGCGCTACTCGCTGCCCAAGGAAATGGTGAAGATTCTGCCGGAAGGAACGCTTTTCCCGATGGCGCATACCGGTGCCATCCTGGATGCCGCCGCCTCGGGCAAGAAATTCCTGGCGATCCCGCTGTTCGACGGCACGGAGGAGAGCGGGGTGCAGGACAGCTCGATCATCATCCTGAAGGTCAACCCGCCGGCGCCAAATCGCTACCCAGCCCTGGCCGCGCTGCCGAGTGCCCGGGTGCGGCTCGCGTTCTTCGATCGCGACCCGCCATCAGAAACGCCCGACTACGAGGTGGCGATGACGTATTGGCAGAATGGCGTCGCCGACGACCTCGTGATGGATTTCGGCGACTTTACGGTCGATGCCAAAATGACCGACTTCAAGCTGCTGCCGCACCGTTGTTGAGCTCAAGCGGCGCCCCCCGGATAGGCTGTGCATTAGCGGGCTGACAACTCCGTGCCGTGATGGGCTGAAGCCAGCTTCGCGCCTGCCTCAGCCTGGTGCCCAGTCGGACGCCGCGAGGGTGAAGCCTTCGAAGCGGAAGGCCGGGGCGACCACACAAGAACACAACGTCCAGGCGCCCTCCGTCGCCGCCGCCTGCCAGGTGTCCCTTGGCACCACGCCCTGCAATGCGTCGCCGCCCGCGAGGTCGGGGCCAAGGCGCATCGTCGTCTCGGAGCGGCCATCGGGGGACAGGCGCAGCATCAGCGGCGCGCCAGCGTGCCACAACCACAGTTCGGCAGCGTCCACGCGGTGCCAGTGGCTGCCCTGGCCGGCCGCTAGCAGGAACAGGATAGCGGTGCCGGCGCCCCGTTCGCCGGGCGGGGCAGGATCGCGCCAGGTTTCACGGTAGTGGCCACCCTCGGGGTGCGGCTTGAGGCCGAGCGCGTGGATCACCGCCGCAGCCGGCAGCCCCGTGTCGCGCAGGTCGAGGCCGGGCACTGACCGGTCCCGGTAGGCCCGCTCAGGCCGGCGCAGTCGCCGCGATCGCCCGGTCTTGCGCGAAGGCGGAGTACCAGGCGGTCAGGCGGGGATGCCCATCTCGCCAGGGTTCGTCGGCATAGCGGAAATCGAGATAGCCGAGCGCACAGGCGACCGCGATCGAGCCGATGTCCATGTGCTTGTGCGGCGGATCGGATTCGAGTTGGGACACGGCGCGGGCAACGATACCCTTCTGGCGCTCCATCCAGGTGTCGCGGGCGGCTTCCTTGGGTTTGGCCATCTCGCCGCGTCGGCCGACCGCCGCATCGAGGATGCCATCGGCGATCGCCTGCAGCTTGAGCGCCCGCCAACGAGCCGGGCCGTGGGCGGGGAACAGCGGGGCCGCGTCGCCGATGCTGTCGAGAAACTCGCAGATCACCGGGCTGTCGAACAGCGCCACGCCGTCATCGGTGACCAGGCATGGCACTTTCGAGAGCGGGTTGTCGGCAATCAGGTCGGGCGGCGACTGATGCGGATTGGTGGGGAGCCGCTCGATCCGACTATCGATGTCGCGGGTTATGGCGCAGGCCATGACCTTGCGGACGTAGGGGCTGGTGGGGGAGTAGTAGAGCTTCACGGTCTTCGTCCCTTCAGAACGTGTCTTTCTTGGCGCGTATCCCGGCGAGGCTGGCGACGTCCGGGGCGCGCATGAACGGGTTTTCCGCCAACTCGGCAGCGATGGTCGAGGGCACGGTCGCCCGGCCGGCGGCGCGCAGGCGGTCCACCTCGGCGGCACGGGCGACCAGTGCCGCGTTGTTCGGCTCGACCGTGAGCGCGAAGCGCGCGTTCGACTGCGTGTATTCGTGCCCGCAGCAGACCAGCGTGTCGCCGGGCAGGCGCGCGAATTTGGCCAGGCTGGCGAACATCTGCGCCGCTGTACCCTCCAGCAGCCGGCCGCAGCCCAGGCTGAACAGCGTGTCGCCGCACAGCAGCACCCCGCCATCGGGGAAGTGGAAGGCTATGTGGCCGACGGTGTGGCCGGGCGTGTCGATGACGGCGGCGGCGGCGGTGCCGAGTTCCACGCTGTCGCCCTCGGCCACCGCGCGGTCGAGGCGCGGCAGGCGACGGGCATCGGCCGCCGCACCCACGACCGGAGCCCCGAAGCGCGCGCGGACCTCGTCGGTTCCGGCCACGTGGTCGGCATGGTGGTGGGTGAGCAGGATGAGGTCGAGCCGGCCGCCCGCCTGCTGCTCGATCGCGGCAATGATTGGCGCCGGATCGGCCGGATCAACGATCGCGACCGCGCCGCTGACGTCGTCGCGCAGAAGCCAAGCGTAGTTGTCCGACAGGATCGGGACGGCGTGTGCGGTGATGCTCATGCCATCAGGATACCATCATCGCTCATCCGCCCGAAAGCCGCGGCCGTGCTACAATGGCGTTATGTCGGCCGATGCACATGTCGCAGCGGATTTCTACGGGACCGCACGCGGCGCGGTCACCGCGCGCCTGCTGCGCGAGCGGCTGGCGCTGCTGTGGCCCTCGCTGGAGCGGCAGTCGGTGCTCGGGCTGGGCTATGCCGCGCCCTATCTGCGGCTGTGGCGGGAGCAGGCGTCGCGCTGCATCGCGCTGACACCGGCGCAGGTCGGGCGGGCGCGCTGGCCGCAGGGCCTGCCGAACCTGACCTGCACCGCCGAGGAGGACCTGCTGCCTTTCCCCGACCTGACCTTCGATCGCATCCTGCTGGTGCACGGGCTGGAGGCGGCCGAAAATGCCCGGCGGCTGCTGCGCGAGGCCTGGCGTGTGCTGAAGGACGACGGGCGGCTGCTGGTGGTGGCGCCGAACCGGCGCGGGATGTGGGCGCACCTGGAAACCACGCCCTTCGGCTATGGCCAGCCATACTCCGCCGGGCAGATCGGCCGGCTGCTGGCCGCCACCATGTTTCGCGTCGAGGCACGCGACACGGCCTTGTACCTTGCCGCCCAGCAACCTGCGGCTGGTGCTGCGGAGTGCCCGTCTGCTGGAGCGGACCGGCCGCCGGATCGCGCCGACCTTCGCCGGGGTGACGCTGACCGAGGCGGTCAAGGACGTCTACGCCGCGATGCCGATCGGTGCCGTGCCGCGGCGGCACCTGGTGCTGGCCGACGCCGCCTGAGGCGGCTACCGGCGCGCCTGGCGCTGCGCGCGGCGGGCCAACGTGAGCAAGGCGGCGCGGCAGATGGTGGTGTCGGGCAGGCCGGTGCGCTTGCACTGGCGCTCGGCCTCGGTCATCGCGGCGGTGGCGGCGTCCAACGCCGGCCCGCTCCACAACGCCAGGGCCCGCTTGAAGGCGCCGCTGCTGCGGAAGAACACCGGGGGGCGGAGGGCGCGCATCGCCTCCTCCGCCGACGCCCCGTCGGTCATCGCTCCGCGGGCGCGCTGCAGACGCTGCAAGTGGATCAGCATGGCGCGAAGCACCTGCACCGGGGCCGCCCCCTCAGCCATCGCCACTTCCAGCGCGCGGTCGGCCATCGCGACATCGCCCTCGGCCGCGGCGAACACGGCGTCGTCCAGCGACAGGCCCGCCATGTCGCCGACGCAGGCCATCGCGGCATCGAGGTCGATCCGCCCGCCCGGCCCGGCATACAGCGCAAGCTTCTCCAGCTCCCGCCGCGTCGAGGCGCGGTCGGCGCCGAGTTGGCCGGCGAGCCAGCCGAGTGCGTCGGCCTGCACCGAGACGCCAAGCTCGGCCAGCACGTCCCGGATGGTCGCTTCCAGCACCGCGCCGTCTTCGGGGTAGCAGGCGATCGCGGCGGCCTCGGGCGCGGCCTCGGCAAGGGCGCGCAGTTTCGAGCGCGGCGCCAGGCCGCCGGCTTCCAGCACGACCAGACCGGGGGCCTTCGAGTCGAGGACGGCCTGCACCGCCGGGACCGCCGAATCGGTCGCCTCGCGCAGCCGCACCACGCGCCGTCCGCCGGTCAGCGGCAGCGAGGCGGCCTCGTTGGCGAGCGCGCCGGCGGTCTCCCGCGTCAGCTCGGCGATCAGAAAGGGATCGTCGAGGCTGCCGGCGACAGCGCGCACCAGTGCGGTCGCACGGTCACGCACCAGTCCGCCGTCGTCGCCGTAGAGCAGCACGACGCGGCAGGCGCCGGGGTCGCGCAGGAAGCCAGCGATCCGGCGGGCGTCGATCTTCATGCCGGGGATGGCGTCAGCTGGCGGAGGCCGTGGCGAGGTCGCGGTGGCGGAAATAGGCGGCGAGCTGAAGGGTGATCTGGTCGGCGATCACGTCGGCCAGCCGCGCATCGGCGAAGTCGTTTTCCTGGTCGGCGGCAAAATACTGCTCGTCGAGCACATTGAAGGCATCGACCGCGCGCGCCGAGCCCGAGGTGAGCAGGGTCCTGGTCGCGCCGCTGGTGGTCAGCGCCCAGCTGGCGCGCGCCACCAGCCGGGTGCGGGAGGAGGAGTTGTCCTGCTGGATGGCGATGACCTCGCCACCGATGCCGTACGATACCGTCAGGTCATAAAGCTGCGCGACGCCGGTGGAGCCGCGCTCCAGCCGCTCCTGCAGCGCCTGGCGAAGCTCCTGGCCGGGCCGGTCGCTGATGATGCCGACCGAAATGGCGGCAAGCTCGCGCTGGGCGACGCCGGGCTTGCCCGAGGCGGTGGGCATGTAGACCGGCTGGAACCCGCAGCCGGCCAGCACGGCGCCGAGGCCCAGGCCGAGGAAGCCGCGGCGGCGCACCATCGTCACGCGGCGACGACGAAGTTGACGATGCGGTCGGGCACGTGGATGCGCTTGACCACGCGCATGCCGGCCAGCGCGCGCGCGACGTTCGGCTCGGCCTCGGCGGCGGCGATGACGGCGGCGGCGGGCGCGCCGGGCGGCATCGTCGATGGTGCCGCGCAGCTTGCCCATCACCTGCACGGCGATGGTGACGCATGTCGGCCGCGGTCAGAGCGGGGTCGGCTTCCGGCCAGGCCAGCTCGGCCACCAGGCGCGGGCGCCGGGGCAGACGCGGGCGTGAATCTCCTCGGCCAGATGCGGCATCATCGGGGCGACCAGGCGGGCGAGCATGTCCACCGCCTCGTGCCGCGCCCAGGCCAGGCCCGGCGGCCGCGTCGTCGCGCGCGGTCCGGCTTCGGCGATGGCGTTGGCGAATTCATACAGCCGGGCGACCGCGACGTTGAAGGCGAAGCCCTCCAGCGCCTCGGTGACGGCGGCGATGGTCCGGTGGGTCGCCCGGCGCAGCGCGCGCGCGGCCGGGGCGAGCGAATCGGGCCAGCGCGGTGCCGGGCGCGACCGCCGCCCTCGGCCAGGCGGAACAGGCGCTGGGTGAAGCGGTAGGCGCCGGCGACGCCCGCCTCGGTCCATTCCATGTCGCGCTCGGGCGGGTTGTCGGACAGGATGAACCAGCGCGCCGTATCGGCGCCGTAGCGGGCGATGATGGCGCCGGGATCGACGGTGTTGCGCTTGGACTTGCACATCGCCTCGACGCGGCCGACCGTCACCGGCTCGCCGGGTCTGCGGTGCGCGCGCGGTGCCGTCGGGCGGCCTCTCGACCTCCTCGGGGTACAGCCAGCGCCCGTCGGCGGCGCGATAGCTCTCGTGCGTCACCATGCCCTGGGTGAACAGGCCGGCGAACGGCTCGTCGACCGCCGACATGGCCGGTGCGGCGCATCGCGCGGGTGAAGAAGCGGGCATACAGCAGATGCAGGATCGCGTGCTCGATGCCGCCGATATACTGGTCGACCGGCATCCAGTGATCGACCGCCGCGCGCGTCACCGGCTCGGCCGCCTGCGGGCTGCAGAACCGCGCGAAATACCAGGAACTGTCGACGAAGGTGTCGAACGTGTCGGTCTCGCGCCGCGCCGGCCGCGCCGCAGGCCGGGCAGGCGACGTGCTTCCAGGTCGGATGGTGATCGAGCGGATTGCCCGGCCGGTCGAAGGTCACGTCCTCGGGCAGCCGCACCGGCAGATCGCGCGTCCGGCACCGGCACCACGCCGCAGGCCGCGCAATGGATGACCGGGATCGGGCAGCCCCAGTAGCGCTGCCGCGCACACGCCCCAGTCGCGCAGCCGCCAGTTCACCACGCCCTGCGCCGACGCCGAGCTCGCTCCAGCTCGCGCGATCGCCGCGCCGCTTGGCCGCGTCCGACGTCCAGGCCGTCGAGGAAGCCGGAGTTGAACATGCGTGCCCGGGCCGACATAGGCCTGCGTCGCCGATCGCGAAGTCCGGCCGGGTCCTGCGCCCGGCGGCAGCACCACCGGCAGCACCGGCAGCGCCGTATTTGCGCGCGAAATCGAGGTCGCGCTGGTCATGCGCGGGGCAGCCGAAGATCGCGCCGGTGCCGTATTCCATCAGCACGAAATTGGCGATCCAGACCGGGAAGCTCGCGCTCCGGCATGAACGGGTGGCGCACCCGCAGGCCGGTGTCGTAGCCGCGCTTCTCGGCGGTCTCGATCGCCGCCTCGCTGGTGCCCAGCCGGCGGCATTCGGCGATGAACGCCGCGGCCGCCGGATCGCGCGCCGCGACCGCCGCGGCCAGCGGGTGCTCGGGCGCCAGCGCCAGGAACGACATGCCGAACAGCGTGTCCGGCCGCGTGGTGTAGACCTCGACCTCGTCGATGCCGGCCTCCGGCGCGGTCAGCGCGAAGCGCAGCCGCGCGCCCTCGCTGCGGCCGATCCAGTTGCGCCTGCATCAGCCGCACCCGCTCCGGCCAGCGGTCCAGCCCGTCGAGCGCGGCCAGCAGCTCCGGGCGCGTAGTCGGTGATCCGGAGGAACCACTGCGACAGCTGCTTCTTCTCCACCAGCGCGCCGGAGCGCCAGCCGCGGCCGTCGATCACCTGCTCGTTGGCCAGCACGGTGCCGTCCACCGGGTCCCAGTTGACCCAGCTTTCCTGCCGCTCGACCAGCCCGGCGCGCAGGAAATCCAGGAACAGCTTCTGCTGCTGGCCGTAATAGGCCGGGTCGCAGGTGGCGAACTCGCGCGTCCAGTCGAGCGACAGGCCCATGCGCTGCAGTTCGGCGCGCATGGTGGCGATGTTGTCCCAGGTCCATCGTCGCCGGATGGATGCCGCGCTCGCGCGCCGCGTTCTCCGCCGGCAGGCCGAACGCGTCCCAGCCCATCGGGTGCAGCACGGCGAAGCCCGCGCGCCCGCTTGTAGCGCGCCACCACGTCGCCCAGCGTGTAGTTGCGCACATGCCCCATGTGGATCTTGCCGCTGGGGTAGGGGAACATCTCCAGCACGTAGTATTTCGGCCGGCCGTCCGTGCGGCACGTCCTCGACGCGGAAGCAGCCGCGCTCGGCCCAGGCGCGCTGCCAGCGCGGCTCGGCCGCGCGGAAATCGTAGCGCGGGGCGTCGGCCGCGGCGGCGTCGGCGCGACCTGGCGTTCGGACGCGGCATCGCGGCAAGCTCGTGGTCATGCGGGTCCAGCGGATCATCGGCTGCGATCCGGCGCAGCCTGTATCCGCCGAACCGTCGTCTCAGTGCCACCGCCGGCGCGCGGCCTGTCGGCGCAGCCGCGCTAGCTGACTCGGCGGCCGACTGGGCGCGCAGCTCGCGGGCCTGCGCCAGCACCATGTTCTCGATCCGTCGACTTCGCCGGGTCGACCGGCGCATCGACCCACTGGCCGTTCTGCTGCACCTGGCGGAACAGCGACACCCGGATGCCGTCGGCGCGCAGCTGCCGGCCCAGGATATAGGCGGTCGCCTTGAACCGTTCGTCGGGCGACGCGGCGGCGTATACCAGTCGGTGATGATCACGCCGCCGAACGGATCGGCCGAGGCCAGCGGCATGAACTTCAGCGTCTCCAGCGCGCCGCGCCACAGATAGGCGTTGACGCCGAGCGCGCCGGTGTCGGACCCGGCGGTGTCATGGTTGGTCTTGTCGGTGCCGAGCACCAGCCCATTGTCGCCGAGCACGCTGCCGCCCGTGGGCCCCTGGTTGCCGACATAGCCCGGATCAGTCGGGTTGGCCTTGGTGTCGCCGCAGCCGCTAAGCAGCAGGACGGCGCCAAGGACGGCGAGGCAGGTGAGCAGCGGAGTCCGCATTCTGGTGGTCCCGGGATTTCTGGCGACCGCGCTATCTAGCCCCTGCCGATCCGGACGCCAAGGGTTGATCCCGGTCCGCCCGGGGAACGGTCAACCGGAAGAAGGTCCCATCGCGCGAGGCCGCCCGTCGTCATCCCGGGGGAATCCGTCATGCATGGCCCTGCTCCGCCCACCCAAGCGGTTGTTTCGCCGCAGGGTGCAACGAAGGGGCTGCGCGCAGAACTGCCCCCAAAAAGGCAGCGGCGGGGACATGCCCCGCCGCGCCGTTTCGTCTCGCTATCAGGCGAGGCTTACCACTTGATGATCGAGCCGACGGCGAAGGCCTGGCCCTTGACGTTGTTGTAGGCGGTGCCGGTAGCACCCGACTGGAAGTCGAAGTCGCCCTGGTGGCGCTGGCCGTAGATGTAGGACACCCACAGCGCGAAGCCCGGCGCGAGGCCGTAGGTCATGCCCGCGGCGTAGCCGATTTCATGCCGCTGGGTGATGCCGACCAGGCCGGGATAGCCCTGCGAGTTCGAAGGCATAGTACCGAGGTGCCGATGGTGAACGGCCCGGACGAGTAGGTCACGCCGCCGATCCAGGCGATGGCGTGGGTGCCGCCCTTCGGCTGCAGCGCCCCGATGCCGTTGTAGTCGCCGCCCTGGACGTTGCCGGCGACGGTGATCGGGCCGACCGTCAGTGCGGCACCGCCGACGCCGATGCTCAGGTTGTTGAAGGTCGGAACCCTCACGCCACCGACCTCGGCCGGACCCTGATAGCTGACCTGGCCGCTGCCCATGTAGCCGCCATAGGCCAGCACGCCGACCGGGCCGAGTGTGCCCTGATAGCGCAGCGCTGCTTCATACTCGTTCATGAAGCGAGCCTGCTGGTAGGCCGAGCCGTCGGCGACCGAGGACAGGTTGTAGCAGCCCGAAGCCGCATAGGCGCAGTTGCCGTCCTGCAGCGCGGTGTTGTTCGGCGCCCACGACACGCCGAAGTCGAAGCCGGCGAGCTGCGGCGACAGATACACCAGCTTGGAGCTGCCGTATTCCGCACCCTGCTGGCTCAGGAAGGGGAAGACCGGCTGGGAGTTGCCGGGGATAGCGCCGGGAAGGTCGCCGTTCCACCCGCCGTCGTCGAAGCCCTGGCTGGTGGTGATACCGTTATCGAAGATGCCGAATGGACCGTCGGCCTGGCCGAAGCGGAACAGACCGGCGGTGGGCGTTGCGACATAGCCGAAGGCGCGACGGACATACAGCGTGTCGGTCGTGGTGTTCGCCGAGGCCTGGTTGTTCACGTAGGAGCCGGTGGCCGGCCCGGCATTGACGCGGACTTCGATCGCGCCGCCGTAGCGCATGCCGTTGGTCGCCATGCCGTCCATGTTGAAGTAGAAGCGGGCGTATCCCAGCGTGGTGTAGGGGGCCAGCTTGGCGCCGCCGGTGTTGGCCGGGCCCGTGCCCTTGATGGTGTCGAGGCTCGAGCTTTCGGCCGCGACGTAGTAGACCACGCGGGCGCCGACGCGAACCACCATGCTGCCCGGGGTCGGGGTCTTCGTCGCACCCGGCAGGGCCGGCGCCTGATAGTTGTTGTTGTTGTTGGCGCCGCCGCTCGCGGTCGGGGCAAGAATGACCTGACCCGAGAAGGGCGATGCCGGCAACTCGGCCGGGGGCAGATTGGTCGTCTGGGCCGAAGCCAGGCTCATCGTCCCGAGGGACGCTCCGAGCACGGCCGAGCTGGCCAACAGTAGCTTGCGCATCCAAATCCTCCTCATACCGCCGACGCTACGGCGCACATTGCAGGCCCCGCCCGATGTCCCCATCTGCACCGGCCTTCCCCACCCCGGGGAAGCCCATCGACAATCGAGGGGGCAGCCAGACCTGAAACGCACTATGGTCCGCCATGCGCTTGTCAGGCAACGGGCCGAAACAGTCCGTCATGGCAATTCCGAAACACTGTGGCCTGCTTGCCACAGGCGGCGCCGGACCACTCCTTATTGGGACGCCAACAGATGGACGCTGAGATCACCTCCGTAGCCGACAACCTGCGCCGAGTGCAGGATCGCGTCGCCGCCGCCGCGCTGCGCGCCGGGCGGCAGCCGGGCGATGTCACGCTGGTCGCCGTGTCCAAGACCAAGCCGGCGGAGGCGGTGGCCGAGGCGCTGGCGGCCGGGCAGAGCGTATTCGGCGAGAATCGGGTGCAGGAAGCGGCGGGCAAGTTCCCGGCACTCCGCACGGCCCACCCTGGGCTGCGGCTGCACCTGATCGGCGGCTTGCAGACCAACAAGGCGCGCGACGCGGTGCGGCTGGCCGACGTGATCGAGAGCCTGGACCGCCCGCGCCTCGCAGACGCGCTGGCCGAGGCGATGGCGCGCGAAGGCCGCGCGCCCGGACTGCTGGTGGAAGTCAATGTCGGCAACGAGCCGCAGAAGGCGGGGGTGAGGCGGGACGAGGCGGACGATTTCATCGCGGCCTGCAAGGCCCGATTCGATGCCGGGCTGCTCGGCCTGATGACGGTGCCGCCGGCGGCCGAGGACCCCACCCCGCATTTCGAATGGCTGGCCGGGCGCGCGGCGCGGCATGGCCTTGCGGTGGTGTCGATGGGCATGTCGGCGGATTTCGAGGTGGCGATCGCCTGCGGCGCCACGTGGGTGCGAGTCGGCAGCGCGATCTTCGGCAGCCGCGGCTGACGCGCCCGAATGCAGTCCCGCATCATCGTCATCATACCGATGGGATGGCCGCACGGGCCGATCTTCAAAGAGCGTGCTCAGACGGTCGTGCATGGGTTGCGGGCCATCGGGCACAAGGCTTCGGTGCCGGTGTTGCTTCGCAAGCTGCTGAACGAGCGGGGAAGGCTGTTGGCGCGCCGCTAGTTGCTGCCGCTGCCGCCATCGCCCACGCGGCGACGCCCCCTGCCGTAGGCGGCAGAGGGTGATGCAGGCACCGGACCGCCGGCCCGTCACCCGCTGTCGGGTGGCCGCGGGGAAGGGACGAGGGCCGGGCCGGCCAGCGCGGCCGGTGTGCCTGCCCGATGGTCGCGACCGGCGGCTCCCATCTGGGCGACCGACCCGGCCGCTGACGCGGCCAGCGGTTTTGCCGCCGGCTCGGGCAACGGCTTGGGCAGTTGCTCGGGCTGCCAGCCCTCCGCCGGATCGCCCAGCAGGGCACGCGCCGCCTCGGCGATCTCGCCGATGCAGCGCCCCGCAGCGGCACTCTCCAGCAGCCGCGCCGCGCCATCCAGGTCGCGACAGATCTGTGCGACGATCTCGATCACCGACCGGCCCTTGATGCACCGGTGGGGACGCCGCCGCGCCGGCCGGCGGCGCTCCTCCCTGCTGGGCAACGGCACGCCGTCCACCCAGAGCACGCCGTCCACCCAGTCGTAGCGGTGGAACACCGGCGTGGGCCGGGGCCGCGGGCTGCGGCGCGACCGCGGCCCCGCCGGCCGCTCGCGCCGGCCGGAGACGAAGGCGCGCAGATTGGTCCTCAGCGCGGCCACCGCCGCAAAGCCCTCGAGCACCAGCCGGTCGTTCAGCGCGTAGGTCCAGCGCATCGCCCGCGCCACCAGCGCCCGGGCCAGATTGCGCTCGGCCGCGCCCGGCGCCGTGGTCGCGCTGCCCGGCGTCCGTCGCGGAGCGGCGCCTCCGTCGCGGCGCCCGCCCCGGCATTCGCCATCTCCAGCAGGGCGGTGCCGACCCCGGCCAGCCGCTCCAGCCACCCCATCACCCGCCAGCGGACGGCGGTGGAGTCCATCACGGCCCGAGCAGCGACAAGGTACGGCGACAACGGCGCAGCACTGGCGGCTCTGGCGCCGGGCCGCGGGCCCGGGTGGACAGGGCCCGGCGGCAGATCGCGCGCGGATGGCTGGGTTTGGGCTTGGCTCACGGCAGTACAGGTAGCGAAACTAGATCTGGAACTCAACCAGTAATTGAGGCCATGCGTAGTCGTACGGAGGCCGGCGTGAGCGTGCAGGCGGCACCGGCGGGCCGCCTTATCTGTTCCGCGCCGATTCGCGGCCGGTGTAGGGTTGCCTTGCGGACCGATCGAGCAAGCACCCGGCCGCCGCCCAGGTATGCGGCCCGGTGCGCGAAACGCGAAAGGAGACCGGATGGCCCGGATGCGCACCGCCGACGCGGTGGTGGAGAGCCTGCTGCAGCACGGCATCGATACGATCTACTGCCTGCCCGGCGTGCACAACGACCACCTGTTCGACGCGCTGCACGGCGCCGAGGGCCGTATCCGCGTCGTGCATACGCGGCACGAGCAGACCGCCGCCTACATGGCGCTGGGGGCCGCGCTCGCGACCGGCAGGCCGCAGGTGTTCTCGGTGGTGCCGGGTCCGGGACTGCTGAATGCCTCGGCGGCGCTGCTGACCGCCTACGGGCTGAACGCGCCGGTGCTGGCCCTGGTCGGGCAGATCCCGTCCTTCGCCATCGACCAGGGCCACGGCCACCTGCACGAGATCCCCGACCAGCTGGGGCTGCTGCGCCACCTGACCAAGTTCGTCGCCCGCATCGGCGCGCCGCACCAGGCGCCCGGGCTGGTCGATGCGGCGCTGCTGGCCGCGACCAGCGGGCGGCCCGGCCCGGTCGCCCTGGAATGCGCCATCGACACCTGGCCCGCGGTGGGGGAGGTCGCCTTCCCGCCGCCATCCCGCAGCGCGCCCCCGCCGGTGGACGCCGCGGCGGTGGCCAGGGCGGCCGAGCTCCTGGGCCGCGCCGAGCGGCCGCTGATCGTGGTCGGCAGCGGCGCGCAGGACGCCGCCGCCGAGGTGCGGACGGTGGCCGAGGCGCTGTCGGCGCCGGTGGTCTCGTTCCGCCGCGGCCGCGGGGTGATGCCTTCGTCCCACCCTTTGGCTGCGTCGTTCACCGAGGGCCATCGCTACTGGCAGACCGCCGATGCCGTGCTCGCGGTCGGCACCCGCCTGTATTGGCCGCAGAGCGGCTGGGGCGTGGACGCGGCGCTGCCGATCGTGCGTCTCGACATCGACCCGGTCGAGCCGGCGCGGTTCCGCCATCCCGCGCAGGCGCTGGTGGGCGATGCGGCGACGCTGCTGCGCGCGCTCGCGGCGGCGCTGCCGCCCCACAATCGGGCGCGCGACCGTGCCGCCGAGATCGCCGCGGTGCGCGACTGGTTCGCCGGGCGCATCGGACGGCTGCAACCGCAGCTCGGCTTCCTCGGTGCGATCCGCGCCGCACTGCCCGCGGATGGGGTCCTGGTGGAGGACGTCACACAGATCGGCTTTGCCGGGCGGCTCGCCTTCCCGGTCGAGCAGCCGCGCCTGTATCTCTCGGGTGGCTATCAGGACAATCTCGGCTGGGGCTTCGGCGTCGCATTGGGTGCGCAGGCGGCGCTGCCGGGCCGGCGCGTGGTGCTGGCGGCGGGCGACGGCGGCTTCATGTATCAGGCGCAGGAATTTGCCACCGCGATGCGCCACAACCTGCCGGTCGTCGCCGTGGTGTTCGACGACGGCGCCTTCGGCAATGTCCGGCGCATCCAGAAGGAGCAGTACGGCAACCGGCTGATCGCCTCCGACCTCACCAACCCCGACTTCGTGAAATTCGCCGAGAGCTTCGGCGCCGGCGCGTATCGTGCCACCTCGCCGGCGGCGCTGGAGGCGGCACTGCACGCCGCCTTCGCCGCCGGCAAGCCCGCCCTGGTGCATGTGCCGGTGGGCGAGATGCCAAGCCCCTGGGACATGATCCTGCTGCCCCGGGTGCGCGGGGAGCCCTCGCCGCGGCCGAACCTGCCCTAGGTGCGGCCCCGGCAATCCGCCGCATCAGGCCGGCAGGAAGTCCGGGACCGACAAATAACGCTCGCCGGTGTCGTAATTGAACCCGAGCACGGTGGCGCCCTTCGCCAGCTCCGGCAGCTTCTTGGCGATGGCCGCCAGCGTGGCGCCGGAGGAGATGCCGACCAGCAGCCCTTCCTCGCTCGCCGAGCGGCGGCCGAATGCGCGGGCCTCCTCGGCCTCGACCTGGATGACGCCGTCCAGGATCGCGGTATGCAGGTTGGCGGGGACGAAGCCCGCGCCGATGCCCTGGATCGGGTGCGGCGCCGGCGCTCCGCCCGAGATCACCGGCGACGCCGCCGGCTCCACCGCGAACACCTGCAATTTCGGCCAGCGGGCCTTCAGCACCTCGGCGCAGCCGGTGATGTGGCCGCCTGTGCCGACGCCGGTGATCAGCACGTCGATCCCCTCGGGGAAGTCGGCGGCGATCTCCTCCGCCGTGGTCCGGGCATGGACCGCGATGTTGGCGGGGTTCTCGAACTGCTGCGGGATCCAGGCACCCGGGCTTTGCGCCGCCAGCTCGGTCGCGCGCGCGATCGCGCCCGGCATGCCACGCTCGCGCGGCGTCAGGTCGAAGCTGGCGCCATAGGCCTGCATCAGCCGCCGCCGCTCGACCGACATCGACTCCGGCATCACCAGCACCAGCTTGTAGCCCTTCACCGCCGCCACCATCGCCAGCCCGATGCCGGTGTTGCCAGAGGTCGGCTCGATGATCGTGCCGCCGGGCTTGAGGCGGCCGCTACGCTCGGCGTCCTCGACCATCGCCAGCGCGATGCGATCCTTGATCGAGCCGCCGGGATTGCCGCGTTCCGACTTGATCCACACCTCGGCGTCGGGGAACAGGCGGCCGAGCCGGATATGCGGGGTGTTGCCGATGGTGGCGAGGACGTCGTTGGCTTTCATGCGATGGCTCCCATGCTGCCCGGAGGCGACGGCGCGCAGCATGACCGGACGCCGGATGAGCGCAAGGCCGCCGATGGCGCTGCTGCGGCGATGAGCAGGCAACCGTTCCGGGGATTTGACGTTTGCCGGGGATGCCGGCCGCACCATTGAAAGCCTACCGTGCCAAGCGGAACTTCGCGGTGACCGCGGAGCCGGACGGCGCTGCCGCCGCTTCGGCCGCAGGCGGCGGGATGTTCGTGGTGCAGAAGCACGCGGCCAAACGTGCCGGCCTGCACTGGGACTTCCGGCTGGAGCACGACGGCGTGCTCTGGAGCTGGGCGGTGCCGAAAGGCCCGTCGCTCGACCCCGCCGACCGCCGCCTGGCGATCCATGTCGAGGACCATCCCGTTGCGTACGCCGAGTTTCAGGGCAGCATTCCCGCCGGCGAATATGGCGGCGGCACGGTGGAGACCTGGGATCGCGGCACCTGGCGGCCGCTGGGCGACCCCGATGCCGGGATGCACGATGGCGAGATCCGCTTCGTGCTGGACGGCAAGCGCCTGCGTGGCCGCTTCACCCTGGTGCGGCTGCGCCGCCGCGATCCGCGCGACAACGCGGCCTGGTTCCTGATCAAGGGCCACGATGAGGCGGCGCGCGAGGGCGCCGGCGCCGCGGTGCTGGAAAAGGACCCGGCACCGGCGAAGCAAAGCGCCACGGCCGCCGCCAGGCGAAGGTCCGGGGCCCCGATCCCGGGGGCGGTGCGCGGCGCCCCGCCGGCCGACCAGGCGCCGCAACTCTGCCGGCTGGTGGACCAGCCGCCCGCGGGCGACGACTGGCTCAGCGAAATCAAGTTCGACGGCTACCGGCTGCTCGCCTGGAAGACCGGCGAGAAAGTGCGGCTGGTGACCCGCAACGGCCTCGACTGGACTGATCGCCTGCCCGCGGTCGCACACGCGGTCGCCCAGCTTGGCGTGGACCGGGCGGTGCTCGATGGCGAGCTGGTGGCGCTGCGCAAGGATGGTGTCTCGCACTTCGCCGACCTCCAGGCAGCCTTGTCCGCAGGCCGCGACGGCGACCTGCACGTGATGCTGTTCGACCTGCTGGCGCTGGACGGGTGGGACCTGCGGCCCAGCAAGCTGATCGACCGCAAGCGGCTGCTGGAGGGTTTGGCCGCCTGGACCGGGCGGCTGCGCTACAGTGCGCATGTGCAGGGCGACGCCGCCGGGCTGCTGGATCGGGCCCGCACGACGGGGCTTGAAGGCATCGTCTGCAAGCGCGCAGAGGCGCCCTACCGCGCCGGGCGCGGCGGCGCCTGGGTGAAGGTGAAATGCCTCGGCCGCGAGGAGCTCGTGGTGCTGGGCTGGACCCCGCCCGCCGGCAGCCGCGTGGGCCTCGGCTCGCTGCATGTCGGCTACTACGACAGCCAAGGTGGCCTGCACTACGCCGGCGGTGTCGGCACCGGCTTCTCGGACCGTGAACTCGGCGCGCTGCGCCGCCGCCTGGACGGGCTGAAGGCGAAGCGGCCCGACGGGCTGGTCGTCGCCGGTGACAAGCCCGAGGCCGCGATAAACTGGGTGCGCCCCGAACTGGTCGCCGAGATCGAGCATGCCGGATGGTCCGGCGCGGGGCGCGTTCGGCACGCGGTCTATCGTGGCCTGCGGGAAGACAAGCCGGCGCGGCAGGTGGTGCGCGCGGTCGCCGACGCGGCCCCCCCTGCCGCGAAAACCGGCGCGCCGGGGCGTATCGTGGTCGCCCGGGCACCGAAACGGGCGGAGGTCGTGGTGGGCGGCGTGGCACTGACGCATCCGGACCGGCCGCTTTGGCCGGGGATTACCAAGCGCGACCTGGCCGACTATTGGACGGCGGTGGCGCCGCATGCGCTGCCCGGCCTGGCACGGCGGCCCCTGGCGATCCTGCGCTGTCCCGACGGCATCGGGGGCGAGCATTTCTTCCAAAAGAACGGTCACGGACACCTGCCCGCGCCGATCCGCGAAGGGTCCGTCCGCGGTTCCCCCTATCTCGCGATCGACGACGTGGACGGGTTGATCGCCATGGTGCAGATGGCGGCGATCGAGCTGCATCCCTGGGGCGCACCCGAAGCCGATCCGCTGCGGCCCGACCGGCTGGTGTTCGACCTCGATCCCGGGGCGGGCGTAGCGTTCGGGCAGGTCGTGGCGGCGGCGAAGGACGTGCGCGACCGGCTCAAGCGCCTCGGCCTCGCGTCGTTCTGCCGCACCTCCGGCGGCAAGGGGTTGCACGTCGTGGTTCCGTTGGCACCGGCCGCCGACTGGGACCGGGTGCGGCAATTCTGCCACGCCTTCGCCGAAACGATGGCCGAGGACGCGCCGGAGCGTTACGTGGCGCATGTGAAGATCGCCGACCGCGCCGGCCGCATCCTGATCGACTGGCTGCGCAACGGCTTCGGCGCCACGGCGGTGGCGTCGTTCTGCCCCCGCGCACGGCCGGGGGCCGGCGTTGCCACACCGCTGGCCTGGACCGAGGTGACCGCGAAGCTCGACCCCGCCGCCTTCACCGTGCGGACGGTGCCGGCGCGGCTGGCTCGGCAGAGGGACGATCCTTGGGCCGGGTTCGACGACCTGGCCCAGCAGCTTCCCGACATCACGGCCGACGATCCGGCGAAGGCCGCGCCGAAGACGCGCCGTAGCGGCAGCGGTAGCGTCGTCGTCGCGCGCAGGCCGCGCCCGCGCACACCCAAGGAGAAGGCATAGATGGCGCAGCATCCGATCTGGCGGGGCCATCTGCGGCTGGCGCTGGTGACCTGCCCGGTGGCGCTGTTCAGCGCCAGCCGCGAACGCGGGTCGCTGCATTTCCACCTGATCAATCCGAAGACCGGCAACCGCATCCGGATGGTGACGCAGGACGCCGAAACCGAGGAGGAGCTGTCGCGCGCCGATCTGGTGAAGGGCTACGAGTTCAAGAAGGACACGTTCCTGCTGCTGAGCGACGAGGATTTCGACAACGTGCGGGTGGAGAGTTCGACGACGATCGCAATCGCCAAGTTCGTTGATGCGGGCAGTGTCGATCCGATCTACTTCGACACCAGCTACTACATGGCGCCGGATGGCGATGCAGGCCGCGACGTGTATGCGGTGCTGCGCGATGCGATCGCCGCGACGCGCAAGATGGCGCTGGCCCGCGTGGTGATCGCGCGCCGCGAACGCGCGATCGGGTTGCTGCCGATGGGCAAGGGTCTGGTTGCGCACACGCTGCACGAGGAGCGTGACCTGAATGATGCCGGCCCGCTGTTCGACGGTCTGCCCGGCGGCAAGGCCGATCCCGAGATGCTCGCCCTGGCGCGCCAGCTGATCGAGCGGCAGAGCGGCAAATACGATCCCGCCGACACCGAGGATCGCTACGAGACGCGGCTGCGCGAAGCCATCGACGCGAAATTGAAGGGCGAAGGCATCGAAGCGACCGACGAGGATGCGGATGATGGCGGCAACGTGATCGACCTGATGGCCGCACTGAAGCGCAGCCTCGGCCAGCCCGCGGGCGGCAAGCCGGCGAAGAAAGCAAAGCCGACCGCCGCAAAGAAGCGGCCTGTGCCGGCGAAGCCGGCGGCGAAGAAGCCCGCGCGCAAAAGGGCATGACGCCCCCGCATCGCGCGCGCCTGCTCAGTGCGCGGCGGGTGCTGCGCGTCCGCCGGACTTCGTTTTGCTGAACAGGAAGGTGATCGGCACGATGCAGAAGGCGGCGATGGCGCACATCTCGAACACGTCGCCATAGGCCTTGATGGCGGCCTGCTGCATCAGGGTGGTGAACATGTGGCTGACCGCATTCTGGTGCGCCTCGGCCTCGGTCTGGCCCATCGACATGAAGGTTCGGGTGATCGCGTTGACCGTATCGCGATAGGGTTGCCACAGCGGCGTCATGTACTGCACCAGATGCGCCTGCTCGGCCTGCGATCGCTGGGTGATCATCGCGGTGGACAGCGAGATGCCGATGGACCCGGCGACATTGCGGATCATCACGTAAAGCGCGCTGCCGTCGCCGTTCAACTCGCGCGGCAGAGTGGAATAGGTGATGGTGCTGTTCGGCACGAACAGGAAGGCGAGCCCGAAGGTCTGTGTCGCGCGCATCATCGCCAGTGTGAAGAAATCGACATTCGGCGCCACGTGTCGTGCGTAGAGCAGCGCGCAGCCGAGCGAGAAGAAGCCGAAGGCGATGATGTAGCGGGTCTGCACATAGGGCAGCAGACCACGGCTCACCAGCGGGATCAGGGCGATGATGACCAGGCCGCCGGGCGACAGGATCAGTCCGGCCCAAAGCGCGGTGTAGCCCAGCCGCTCCTGCGCCAGTTGCGGCAGCAGCACCGAGCTGGAATACAGCACCGCGCCGAAGCCGAAGATCATCACGCAGCCGACCGCGAAGTTGCGGTCCTTGAAGGTGCGCAGGTTTACGATGGGCTCCTTCGTCGTCAGTAGCCAGACGATCGCGCCCGAGATGCCGACGGCCGCCAGGATCGCAAAGACCTGGATGAAAGTCGAACCGAACCAGTCGTTGTCCTCGCCGCGGTCCAGCATGATCTGCAGGCAGCCCAGGCCGACGGCGATGAGTATCAGGCCTACATAGTCGACGTGCTGCTTGCCGCCCTGGTTGCGCAGCACCCAGGGCGGATCCTCCACCAGGGCGGCGACGGAAAAGAAGGCGACGACGCCGACCGGAATGTTGATCAGGAAGATCCAGCGCCACGTGTAGGTGTCGGTGATCCAGCCGCCAAGCGTGGGGCCGATGACCGGCGCGACGATCACCGCGAGGGCGACCACAGAGAAGGCACGGCCGCGCTGCGAAGGCTCGAACGTGTCGAGGATGATGGATTGCTGGTTGGGCTGCAGGCCGCCGCCGAAGAAGCCCTGCAGCAGCCTGAAGATCACCAGCTCGCCCAGGCTGTTGGAGATCCCGCACAGGAACGAGCAGACGGTGAACATCGCAATGCAGATCAGGAAGTACCGCTTGCGGCCGATCACCCGCCCGATGAAGCCCGAGATCGGCAGCACGATGCCGTTGGCCACGAGATACGATGTCAGCGTCCAGGTGGCTTCGTCATAGCTGGCCGAGACCGTGCCGGCGATATGTGGCAGGCTGACGTTCACGATGGTCGTGTCGAGAATCTCCATGAACGCGGCCAGCGTCACGACGATCGCGATCAGCCAGGGATTCGCCTTCGGACGCCAGGCGCGATCGGCGGCCGCGTTGTCCGCGGCCGTCTGGTCGGCACTGGCGGTGGAGGCGGTGACGGCGCCGCTCATTGCCCAGCCGGCTTGGTGTCCTGCCCCGCGGGCTTGGTATCGCCGACATGGATCGTCGGCTCCACCGAGATGCCGAGCGGCAGCGGTAGGTGCGGATCGAGCCCGCTGTCGATGTCGATCTTCACCGGCACGCGCTGGACGATCTTGACGAAGTTGCCGGTCGCGTTCTCGGCAGGGAAGGCGCTGAAACGGCTACCCGAGCCGAGCTGGATGCTGTCCACATGGCCCGTCAAATGCAGGTCGGGGTAGGCGTCCACGTCGATCGTGACCTTCTGGCCCTCGCGGATGCGGTCGAGCTGGGTTTCCTTGTAGTTGGCGGTGATCCAGACCTGTGGACTGACCAGGTCCATGATCGTCATTCCGGGTTGCACATAGTCACCCACCTCGACATTGCGGCGAGTGACCCAGCCGTCCTGCGGCGCGCGCACGACGGTGTAGCCGACATTGAGCTCGGCGCGGGCAAGCCTTGCCTCGGCCTGCTTCACAGTACCTTCCAGCTGGTCACGCTCGGCCTGTGCCTGGGCGATGTTCTGCGGTACCGGGGTCGCCTGCTCGACCTGTGCTTGCGCCTGCTTCACCTGGGCCTGTGCCTGTTCATAGGCCGCGGTGGACGCATCGACCGCCTGCTGCGTGGTGGCAGCCCGGGCGATGGCGTGCTGGCGGTGATACTCCGTCTCGGCGTTGAACAGGTTGGCCTGCGCGATCTGCAACTGCGCCTTCGCCGCGTCGAGCATCGCGGGGAAAGTGACGCGTGCTTTCGCAAGCCCTGCCTCGGCGCCGGCGAACTGGCCCTTGGCGATTGCGAGCGCGCCCTCGGCCTCGTCGCGCGCGGTGGTGTAGTCGCGCGGGTCGATGCGGATCAGCACGTCGCCCTTGTGGACGAACTGGTTGTCGTTCACCGCGAGCTGGATGACGTCACCGGAAATCTGGGGCGCGATGCTGATGGCGCGACCGTCGGTGTAGGCGTCATCCGTCTCGACGAGATTGCGGGTGGTGAACCAGTAATACGTGCCAGCAATGGCGGCGATCACAAGCACGATCAGGAAGATGGAGCGGGTCAGGATCGAGCGGCGGCGCCGCTTTCGCTCGGCGTCCTGCGCCTTCCGTTCGGCCTCGCGCCGCGCGCGTTCGTCGTGCTGCGAGGCGTCGCCGCCGGACTTCTCGTTGGGATCGAGGGAACGCGGCGCCGGGCTGGATTGAAGGTCTTGGCCGGCCTTGTCCGCCTTCTCCTCCACATCCGCCATAGCCCCATCCTCCGGCTCACCGCATTCCCGGCGGGAATTTGGCACGATCTCGCAGTTGCACAATCCGATGCGCCGCGGAGCACGGCAGGGCAGGCATGTGGAAAGCGCCCAGCCGCACGCACCGGTGATCAGGATCCAAGGTTGCGCCGCTTCCTCACAGCAGTCACGCAGATGGCGCGCGAAGAACCACAGCGCGATCACAAAGCGATGAGGCACACGACTGAGGCGGCAGAACGGGGGTGATGGATCGATCGCGACGAAACCGTCATCGGCACGATGCGTTCGATGCCACACGCGGCAAGTCGCAGCGCCACGTCGCTGCAAGTGGACGAAACCTCCTTCATCGTAAAGGACAGCCCGATCGGTGATTGACAACGTATTCAATCCGGTGCCGGCACGCGCATCCTCGGAAGACGCAGTTGCTGGCTTGCTGGACGATGTCATGCGGCTGCGTCCGCAAATGCGGGCCAATGCTGCTGTGCTTGACCGCTGCCCGGCATTTCCGGTCGCCGACATCGCATTGCTGCGACAATGCGGCGTTCTGCGCGCGCCGGTTCCGGTGGACTATGGCGGGCTGGGCCTCGGCACCGCGCCGGAAGGCGCAGATGCGCTATTCGCGCTTCTGCGCCTGATCGGCAGTGGCAGCTTGGCGGTCGGACGCATCGTCGAGGGGCACATCAATGCCATTCAGCTGATCTGCGGCTACGGCGACGCAGCGCAGGTCGCGCAGGCTGCGTCCGACATTGCAGCAGGGCACCTCTTCGCCATCTGGAATACCGAACCCTCGCCCGGCGTGCGACTGCGCACCGACGGGCGGCTCACGGGTCGCAAGATCCATTGCTCGGCGGTCGGCAGTGCGACGCGCGCGGTGATCACCGTGGACCATCCGAAGCGGTCGCGCATGCTGCTGGTCTCGCTGATTCCGGACGAGCGCGCGACGCCGATGGCCGGCGGCCTGCATGGCATGCGCGCAACGCAGTCCGGCGCGGTCGACTTCGCCGACTACACGCCCGATGCCTCGGCCTGGATCGGCCAGGAGGGCGACTATCTGCGCGAGCCGTGTTTCAGCGGTGGTGCCTGGCGCACCCTGGCGGTGATCACGGGCGGCATCGACGCCCTGGTGGAGGCGCTGTGCCAGCAGCTGCGCGCGCGCGGTCGGGAAGCCGATCCCCACCAGGCGGCGCGCATTGCTCAGGCGCTGATCGACCAGGAGAGTGCGGTGCTGTGGACGCGCCAGGCCGCGCGCGTGGCCGAGGGCGGAACACATGCGGCCGCGGACGCCGCGGGTTATGTCAACCTGGCGCGCCGCGCGGTCGAGGCGGCGTGCCTGGACGCCATTCAGATCGTGGAACGCTCCCTCGGGCTTGCCGCCTTCGTGGACACCAATCCGGTGGAACGGCTGCTGCGCGACCTTGCGACCTATATGCGCCAGCCGGCGATGGACGAGGCGCTCATCGAGGCTGCGGCACACTTCGTCGGCCGCGGGCTGCCCCAGGATCGGCCCGCATGGCGATGACGGTGCGCGACGCGCTGGCGGCGATGCGCGCCCTGCCGGTGATGGTTCTGGATGACATCATCGGCCCCGGCCCCGTGCTGATCCTCGCGCCGCATCCCGACGACGAAACCCTGGGATGCGGCGGCCTGATCGCGGAATGCTGCGCGGCCGGGCGTCCGCCCTTCGTGCTGGTGGTCACCGACGGCGCTGGTTCGCATCCACATTCGACAAGCCATCCCTCATCGCGTCTGCGCGCGATCCGGGAAGGCGAAGCGCGCCAGGCGGTGGCATTGCTGGGGTTGCCGGCGGATCGGATCGGGTTCCTCGGTCTGCCGGATACCGCGGCACCGCATGACGGACCCGGCTTCGATCGCGCGGTGGCGGCGATCGTCGCGTGCGCCGCGCAAACCGGCTGCACGAGCATCGCAGCACCGTGGCGGTTTGATCCGCATGGCGACCACCTCGCGGTGCATTTTATGGCAGAAGCGGCGGCGTCGTCGTCGGGCCTGCGGCACGTCGCCTATCCGGTATGGGGCTGGACGCTGCCGCAGGATGAGCCGCTGGCGACCCGGATTGCCGGCGCGCGGCTCGACATAGAACGGCATTTGCCGGCCAAGCGCCGCGCCATCGCCGCGCATGCCTCGCAGCACGGCAAGCTGATCGTGGACGATCCCGACGGCTTCGTTCTGCCACCAGCGATGCTGGCGCTGTTCGACGTCCCCTACGAAGTCTTTCTGACCACGCCATGAGCCGCCACACCGAATCGCTGCCCGACGCCTATTTCGAGGCGCTGTATCGTGGCGGCAGGGATCCCTGGCAGTTCGCGAGCAGCACCTACGAGCGCGACAAATACGCCGCTACCCTGGCAGCAATCGGCCCCGCGCGCGTCGCGCGGGCGTGGGAGGTGGGCTGCTCGATCGGCGTCTTTACCCAGGCGCTCGCCCCGCAATGCGACACCCTGCTGGCGATTGACGTCGCGGACAGTGCGCTGGTCCAGGCGCGGGCGCGCTGCGCGGCATTGCCGTGGGTCGATATCCGGCGGTTGCGCATCCCCGCGGAATGGCCGGCCGGGTGCTTCGGGCTGATCCTGTTCTCGGAGGTTCTCTACTACCTTGTCCCGGCCGACATCCGGATCGCCGCTGCGCGGGCGCTGGATACGCTGTCGACCGGCGGACGCATCGTGCTGGTGCATTGGACCGGCGAGACGGACTATCCCTGCACCGGAGAGGAAGCGACGGCGCTGTTCATCGCCGGCTGCCACGGCGGTGCGAGCGTGGTCCGGGACGAAAGGCACGATGCCTATCGGCTGACGGTCCTGCGCAGCGACCGCTGACGCGTCGTCACGCCGGGATGTCGAGCGCGTTCATGGCGTGCTCGGCCCGAGCGGGCAGGGCAGCCAGCAGGTTGCGCGCGATCGCGGTCTGCTGAACCACGGCGGCAGCCGGCACGCGGCGGCGGCGCAGCCTGGGGCTCGCGCATTCCAGGTCGTCCCACGCCGCGCCGAACCGCGGCGACGACAGGGTGTGGCGCACCATCAGCCGCGGCAGGCGCAGCGCGTCGGCAAGCCCGTCTGCGGCGAGTTCGGTCCTCTCCGGATCGGCCCATAGCTGCCGGGCGCGGCGGCGCAGCCGCGCGCGGGCCGCCGCGTCCTGCGCGGCTTCCAGACGGTCGTCGAGATACACGTCCGGGCACACCATGCGCCGGCGGATGGTATCGGCCATGCCGCCGGCTGCGCGTCCCTCGATCCGGCCCGAGACGACGACCTGCACCTCGGGCGCGTGGCGGATGCGGGCGTCGATCCGCCGCAGCTTGCGAAAGAACGCGCGGTCCTCGGCCATCGGCAGTGCCGGAATGCCGCCGGCCCGGCGGAAGGCATCGACCGTCACCGCGATGCTGGCGCCGGAATGCTCGTCGTGCCGCGGCCAGGGATCGGCGGGGTCGGGGTCGATGCAGGCGGCAAGCTCATCGAGCAGGGCGGCATAACCGCATTCCCGCGCATCGGCGTCGCGCAGGGCCTGCGGGATCAGCGCCTCCCCCATCGGATCGATCAGTGCGCGCCCGGCCACTGCGTCGGCGCCGGCGTCGAGTGCACGAAGGTTCGCCGCGACCCACTCGGCCGCCACTTGGCCGTCGGCATCGGTGGTCATCACCACGCCGGCCTCGCCTGCGCGTGCCGCCGCCATGTGCATTGCCACGCGCCTGGCACCGCCGGCGCTCGCCTCGGCATCGTGCAGCACGATGTCCTGGACGATGATGCCGATCGCAGAAGTCGCGGCAAAGCGGCGGGCGATAGCGCTGCCGGCATCGGTGGAATTGTTCACCAGCACCAGCACCGTGTAGCCGCCGGCGTCACGCTGGCGGGTCAGCGCATCAAGGCACGCCGGCAGGTGATCGGCCTCGTCCCTGGCGGGAACGGCAATGACCACAGACCGGCTTGGCATGACGAGTTTACGTCCCGAACCAGGGTGAAGGGGGCTTGGACTGTCCATTCCGCGGCTGGGGTGGGTCAGTGCCGCTGGAGGAACGCCACGTAAACGACCCGGTTCCAGCCGCGTCGATCATCCCACCGCGTGCGGTGCCGCTCGTCGCGGTCACAAACAGTTGTTGCGAGGCAGGATCGGGCGGCGATGCGGGCGAGCTATTCTGCCCGCATTCAAGATAGCCGGATTTGATCCATGACTTTCACGACCGACGATACAATCGAAGCCGCCGCCTGCCGATTTTTCGGATTGACCCGGCTGCCGTTCGGCGCGCCCGCCGATCCTTCGGAGATCTTCTGCCCCGACTCCCGCGCCGCGCTGATCGGATGGATCGTTGCGCGGATGCTGGACGGGCAGGCCACCATCGCGGTCAGCGGCGAGCGCGGCGTCGGCAAGACCAGCCTGCTCCCCGCCCTGGCGGATGCGCTGCGGGCGGGCGGACTGCTCGTGGCGCGGCTGGACGGCGCCGCGCACACTCCGACCGAGGTGCATGGCATCATCGGGCAGGCGGCCGGCATCCCGGCCGACGACCTGCGCGAACCGCAACGGCTGCTGGGCAGCCTCACGGCCGAGGGAAAGCTCGACCGGCTGGTCGTCCTGGTCGACGACGCGCAGAGCGTCCCCGCTGCTACGTTCCGCTACCTCAATCTGCTCGCCGCCCTGTTCCGGCTGGCGGCGGGGCGGCTGCGGCTGGTGCTGTTCGGGCACCGCGGCGACTGGCCCGGCTTGGCCGAGCCAGACCTCGAGCGGCTGCGCACGGCGACCCTGGCGCGCGAGACCCTGCAGCCGCTCTACGACGAGGAGGCGGCGGCGTATCTGGGCCACAAGCTGCTTCTGGCGGGCGGATCGCTCGACCGGATCATTACCGGCGCGACGCTGGCCGCGCTGCTGGAGGATGCCGGCGGCATACCGGCTAGGCTCGATGCCCTGGCGTGGCGGGTGCTGGTGCAATCGTATCGTGATCGGCGCGAGCCGCCGGCTCCGGAATTTCCCGGCGACCCCGACAACCCGCTCCATGGCCAGGTGGATGACGGGCACATACGGACGCCGCTTTGGGCCACCGTGATGCCAGCCGCTGTCGGCCTGCTGACCGTGGCCCTGGTCGCCGGCGGCATCGTCGTGCTGCTCCGGGGCGGCGGTCCGGAGGACGATCTGAACCAGCCGGCGCCTGCGCCGGTGGCTGCCTTGGCGCCGCCGGCGATCGTTGCGTCGTCGCCCGAGCCGGCGCCCTCGGCCTCGCGACGGGCGCTGGCTATGCCTGCCGAAACGCCGCAGCCCGCGCCGCCGCCGGTGCCCGCAAAGCCGGTTCCGGACACGGCCATGGCGGCCGCACCCGCCGCGCCGCTGCCGCCGCAGCCTGAACAGCCGGTCCGCCCCCAGTCGTCGTCGGTTGCGTCAGCGTCGCCGCCGGCATCCCCGATGACCGGCGCCACAGCCGTGTCCGGCCTTCCGCAATCCCCGATCCCGGCAAACCGTCCCGTCCCGGCGCCCGCCGTCGCGAGCACGCCGCCGGCGACGGCACCCGCCAACCCGGCTCCCGATCATGCACTCGCCGACGCCATCGCGCGGGCGCGGGGGGGCCATGGCGCCCCCGGCCTCGCGATCACCGCCGGGCCCGGCGACGACCTGGCCACGTTGTATGCGCGGGTCTATCGGCACGTCGCGTTGCCGCCGCCCTATGTCGCCGTGGTTGCCGCCAACCCGGTGCCGATACGGACTGGCTCGATCGTCATCTTCCCCGAACCGCCGGGTGGCTGGTCGGCGCGCTGAACCCTATCGCGACAGCGATGGGCCGGGTTCGACCGGCGGTGTCGCGGTCGGATGCAGCTGCGCCTGCTGGACCTGCTGTTCGAGGTTTCCGGCGCCGGTCTCGGCGATCGACCGCAACTGGTCGTCGGTCGTGTCGGCGGCGGCGCGGCGATACCAGCCCAAGGCCTGGACGTCGTCTCGTGACACGCCCAGCCCGCGCTCGTAGCAGTAGCCCAGATCGTATTCGGCCAGCGCGTCACGGCGATCGGCTGCGCGGCGGAACAGCGCGAAGGCCTGCGCCGCCGCGGCAGGGCCTCGGTCGAGCAGGATATCCTGCGCCTGTTTGAACGCCTGCATCGCCGTGTCCTGCGGCCTGCCCTGCGGGTGCCCCGCCGGTCTGGCGTGCGCGACGAGAGTGGCGGCCGGCGGCATCAGTTCGGCCAGGTGCATCTGGGCCGCCTCGATGCCATCGTTCGCGGCGGTAGCGTAGAGCGCGATCGCGCGCTTGCGGTCGCGCCGCACGCCCACCCCATGCTCGTAGAGCATCGCGAGGTTATAGGCGCCGCGGGCAAATCCACCGGCTGCGGCGCGCGCGTACCATTGTGCTGCCTGCCTGGGATCCTGCGGGACGCCCAGCCCGGCATCGTAGAGCACCCCGACGTTGAAGGCGCCGACGGCGCTGCCGGCATCCGCTGCGCGGCGGTACCAGTCCATCGCCTGACGCTCGTCGTGCGGGGCACCGAGACCGGTGTCGAACAGGACACCGACATACAGGGCGCCTCGGGCATCGCCGGCGGCGGCGGCCTGCCGCCAATCCTGCATCGCCTCGGCGAACCGGCCCTGGCGAAAATCGCCGAGTCCCCGGTCGACATCCCCGGGATCACCGGCGGCACCCAGGACCGTGACCGCCGCGATAGCGACGGCCGCCCTGACCAGGCTCACGCGCAACCGGGTGTGCCGGGGGAAGGGCGCCGCACGCTGGGGGTTACGTCGAGAGACGATAACAACTCTTGATAGAGTCGGCAGAACATTGCTTAAATCCATCATTGCACATCCCTCAGGACCACATCGAAATGCCACGAGAGCCTCGTCCGGGACATCGCTGAGAAAATCGGACGCGGTGACGAATACCCGGTCAAAAATCGCAACCTGCAATAGCATCAACTAAATCATACTACCCTCTATCCTGGCAAATTCATCTTTCGGACACCTCATTTCAGCGCTGGAGACACCCATGAAGCGTGATGGTCTGACCGTTTCGGTCATCTCGGCCTTCGGTCTCGTTGCAGTCCTGGCCGGCTGTGCCGGCACCCCGAAACCCGACGCGACCGCCGCGGCGACACCGGCGCCGGTCGCTTCGAAGAAGCCGCTGGACGCTGAAGCGGCGGTGATCGCGGCCAACAAGGTGGACATCCTGTTCCCCGAGGGCGGCGCCGCGCTGACGCCCGAGGCCAACAAGCAACTGGACTTGGCGGCGCGGCTATACCGCGATGCCAGCCCGGTCGTGATGTTCACCACCGGCTACGCCGACAAGAGCGGCAACGAGTACGACAATCTGCTGCTGTCCGCGCAGCGTGCCGAGGCGGTGAAGCAGGGTCTGGTGGCGCGCGGCATCCCGGCGGACCGGCTGATGATCCAGGCGCTGGGCGTGTCCGAACTGGCCGACCCCACCGATCCGGTGGCTGCGCAGAACCGCCGCGTGACGATCACCTGGCGCCTGTAGAAGGCGCCCGTGACGGGCAGGCCAGCGGCGCGGCGGCGCGGCTGGCCTGATCCTGCGCAAAACGGGGCGCGGCAATCACATTGCGCCCGTTTCCAGGGCTGGGGATTATCAACCGAGTTTTCCACAAGATGTTGGGGTCTCGCCCCTTTTAGGCGTTGACGCGATCCCCCCTGCTCGCCAGGGTCGGGGGGTGCAGCCCGATGTCCAACCCAGCATGAAGATTCGCGTCCGAGGCCGCTCGTTCATGGCTTTCGTGATCGCGCCGGAGCCGCCGCTGGCGGCGTGGCTTGATGAACTCGACGCGCAGATCAGGCGCTCCCCGGGCTTCTTCGAGGCGCGGCCCGTCATCATCGACCTTGCCGCCCTCAAGGGGCCGGAGCCTGGAACGGCCACCCTGCTCGAGGACCTCGAGAAGCGCGGAATCAGCGTCATCGATGTGGAAAACGCCGGCGCGGTGCCAGGCACGGACCCGTGGCGCCGCCGGCTGGTGGGCGGACGCGATGCCAGCGACATCGATGTCGCCGCCAGCGAGCAGTCCCGGCAATCGGCGCCGCCGCCCGAGGAGACCTCGCTCGTGGTGGCCGAGCCGGTGCGGTCAGGCCAGTCGGTGATGTTCCCCAAGGGCGACGTGACGGTCATTGGCTCGGTCGCCTCCGGTGCCGAGGTCCTGGCCGGAGGCTCGGTGCATATCTACGGCGCGCTGCGCGGGCGGGCCGTTGCCGGCGCGGTCGGCCGGTCCAACGCCCGCATCTTCTGCCGCCGGTTCGAGGCCGAGCTCGTCTCGATCGACGGCTTCTACAAGACGGCCGACCAGATGGACCCCGCGCTGCGCGGGCGTGCCGTGGAGGTCGCGCTGGTCGGCGATGCGATCGTGATCGTGCCGCTTCGCTAAAGCGGAATAAGGGGACAGACATGTCGAAAGTCGTGGTGGTGACATCGGGCAAGGGCGGGGTCGGCAAGACGACCTCGACCGCGGCCCTCGGCGCGGCACTGGCGCAGAACGGCGACAAGGTGGTGGTAGTCGATTTCGATGTCGGCCTGCGCAACCTCGACCTCGTGATGGGGTCTGAACGCCGCGTGGTGTTCGACATGATTAACGTCATCCAAGGCGACGCGAAGCTCGCGCAGGCGCTGATCCGCGACAAGCGGCTCGACAATCTCTCGCTGCTGCCGGCCTCGCAGACGCGCGACAAGGACGCGCTGACCGGCGAGGGCGTGGCGAAGGTGGTGTCCGAACTGCGCGAGAAATTCGACTGGATCCTCTGCGACTCGCCCGCCGGCATCGAGCGCGGCGCCACGCTGGCGATGCACCACGCCGACATCGCCATCGTGGTGACCAACCCCGAGGTTTCCTCGGTGCGCGACAGCGACCGCATCATCGGGCTGCTCGACAGCAAGACCGCGAAGGCCGAGCGGGGCGAGCGGGTCGAGAAGCACCTGCTGCTGACGCGCTACGATCCCGCCCGCGCCGCCCGCGGCGACATGCTGAAGGTCGAGGACGTGCTTGAGATCCTCTCGATCCCGCTGCTCGGCATCATCCCGGAAAGCCAGGAGGTGCTGCGCGCATCCAATGTCGGCTCCCCGGTGACGTTGAGCGCGCCGACCAGCACGCCCGCGCGCGCCTACATGGATGCGGTTAAGCGCCTGCGCGGCGAGAAGCTGGAGGTCACGGTCCCCGCCGACCGCGTCGGCCTGGTCGGCCGCCTGTTCGGGCGGCGCGTGGCATGAGCAGCATCTTTCAGCTTTTCAAGCGGCGCCCCACCGCGACGGTCGCGCGCGAGCGGCTGCAGATCCTGCTGGCGCATGAGCGGGCGTCGGTGGGGCAGGAGGGCCTCGTCGCGACATTGCGCGAGGAGATCCTGGCGGTGATCGCCAAGCACGTCTCCGTCGAGCGCGACAAGGTGCGCGTGAAGGTCGGTCGCGACGGCGAGATGTCGATGCTGGAGATCGAGGTCGAGATGCCGATGGCGCAGGAAGCCCGGATCGCGATGCGGGCGTAGGCTGGCGCGGGCGATCAGCCTTCCGCCGCGCCCACCAGGCCCCGCGCGAAATCGCCGGCATCGAACGGGCGCAGGTCAGCGGCCTGCTCGCCCACGCCGACCGCGTGGACCGGCAGGCCGAACGCCTCGGCCAGCGCCACCACCACGCCGCCGCGCGCGCTGCCATCGAGCTTGGTGACGATCAGCCCCGTCACGTCCACCATCTCCTTGAAGACGCGCACCTGCTGCATGGCGTTCTGGCCGGTGGTGGCATCCAGCACCAGCAGCACCGAATGCGGCGCCGTCGGGTCCTGCTTGCGCAGCACGCGGATGATCTTCCGGAGCTCCTCCATCAGCGCCGCCTTGTTGTGCAGGCGGCCGGCGGTGTCGATCAGCAGCAGGTCGGCACCCTCGGCGCGGGCGCGCGACAGCGCGTCGAATGCCAGCCCCGCGGCGTCGGCGTTGGCCGCGCCGGCGATCACCGGGCAGCCGGTGCGGCTGCCCCAGACCTGAAGCTGCTCCACCGCCGCGGCGCGGAACGTGTCGCCGGCGACCAGCATCACGCGCCGGCCTTGCTCGTGGTGGAACTGCGCGAGCTTGCCGATCGTCGTCGTCTTGCCGGTGCCGTTCACGCCCACCACCAGCACGACATGCGGGCGGTGCGCCGGGTCCGGCTCGAACGGCTGCGCGACAGGGGCGAGGATGCCGGCGATTTCCTCGGCCAGGGTCTCGCGGATTTCCTCGTCCGTCACTTCCTTGCCGAAGCGCGTGCGGCGGAACGCCTCGATCACCCGCGCCGCCACCGCCGGGCCGAGATCGGCGCCGATCAGCAGATCCTCCAGCTCCTCGAGCGCCTCGTCGTCCAGGCGCCGCTTCTTGAAGACCGCGGTGATGCCCTCGGTCAGCTTCTGCGTGCTGCGCGACAGACCCTGCTTGAGGCGCGAGAAGAAGCCGCCCAACGCCATCAGACTGGCCCCGCCAGCAGACCGGCTCCGCCAGCAGCGTGCCGGCATCGGCATCCACCGCGCGGGCGCGCTGGATGCGCCCGGGCGCGACGGGTCGGGTGAACCGCACGGGGGCGAAATGCTCGCAATGCCCGGACGTCTCGGTCTCGGTCAGCACCGCAAGCGCGGCCCCGATGCGGCCGCGCTGGAAACGGGCCGCCGCCGCCGCACCGGCCGCGCGCAGCCGGGCCGCGCGTTCGCGGCGCAGCGCGGCTGGCAGGGCGGGCATGCGCGCAGCCGGCGTGCCGGGCCGCTCGCTGAAGGGAAACACATGCAGGAACGGCAGGCCGGCGGTCGTGACGAAGTCGAGCGTCTCGGCGAACAGCGCCTCGGTTTCGGTGGGGAAGCCGGCGATCAGGTCGGCACCGATGGCGATGCCCGGCCGCAGGCGGCGCGCGCGGCCGATCACGCCCGCGGCGTCGGCGGCGAGGTGGCGGCGCTTCATGCGCTTGAGGATCAGGTCGCTGCCGGCCTGCAGCGACAGATGCAGATGCGGCATCAGGCGCGGCTCCTCGGCGATCAGGCGCCACAGATCCTCGTCGATCGCCGCGGGGTCGAGCGAGGACAGCCGCAGCCGGGGCAGTCCGGGCAGCAGTGCGAGCAGCCGGCGCACGGTCTGACCCAGGCTGGGCCGGCCCGGCAGGTCGCCGCCATAGCTGGCGATATCGACGCCGGTCAGGACCAGTTCCTGGTAGCCGGCCTCGGTCAGCGCCCGCGCCTGGGCAACGATCGCGCCCAGCGGCACGCTGCGGCTGGGGCCGCGGCCAAAGGGGATGATGCAGAAGGTGCAGCGATGGTCGCAGCCCTGCTGCACCTGCACGAAGGCGCGGGCCCGGCCGGCGAACTCCGTCACCAGATGCGCCGCCGTCTCCCGCGCCGCCATGATGTCGGAAACCGCACTCGGCGCATCGGGCGCCCAGCTTTCAGGACGCAGCTTCTCGGTATTGCCCAGCACGCGCTGCACGCCCGGCAGCGCCGCCCAGGCGTCGGGCGCGATCTGTGCCGCGCAGCCGGTGACGACGATTCGGGCATCCGGGCGGTCGCGATGCGCGCGGCGGATCGCCTGGCGCGCCTGCCGCTCGGCCTCGGCGGTCACGGCGCAGGTGTTGACGATGATGGTGTCGTCCAGCGCGGCGGCGTGGTCGCGCATCACCTCGCTCTCATAGGCGTTGAGCCGGCAGCCGAAGGTCAGGACATCCACGGTCATGCCGGGAAGTCGTCCAGGTCGATGGTCCCGGTGAAGGCGGTGGCGACCGGGCCGGTCATCAGCACATGGCCGTCATCGCGCCATTCGATCTCCAGCGCCCCGCCGTCGAGCAGCAGGGTGGCGCGCCGGCCGGTCAGGCCGCGGCGATGGGCGTTGACGAGGGCGGCGCAGGCACCGGAGCCGCAGGCCAGCGTCAGCCCGGCGCTGCGTTCCCACACCCGCAGGCGGATGCGGTCGGGGGCGAGCACCTGGGCGAAGCCGATATTGGCGCGCTCGGGGAAGACGGGATCGTGTTCCAGCACCGGCCCCAGGCCGGCGACATCGGCAGCGCCGCAACGTCCTCCACGAAGAAGGTGGCGTGCGGGTTGCCCATGCTGGCGGCGGCGGGATCGCGCAGCGTCCCTGCGGCGAGATCGAGGTGCAGCGTATCGGCCTCGCGGGCCAGCGGAATGTCGCGCCAGTCCAGGCGGGGCTGGCCCATGTCCACGGTGACCCGGTCGGGGGCCAGGACCAGGGCCGGCAGGTCGCCGGCCACGGTGCGAATGAGCGGGCCTGTGTCGCCGGTCTCGGCGGCGAGCAGGGCGGCGACGCAGCGCGTGGCGTTGCCGCAGGCGCCGGCCTCCGCCCCGTCGGGGTTGCGGATGCGCATGAAGGCGGCGGCGTCGCTGCCGGCGGGCGGCCGCTCGATGGTGATGAACTGGTCGCAGCCGATGCCGGTGCGCCGGTCGGCGATGGCGGCGGCGCGCGCCTGGGTGAAGCCGAGCGGCCGTGCGCGCTCGTCGAACACGACGAAATCGTTCCCGCAGCCATGCATCTTGGTGAAGGGTACGCGCATGGCGGCGGATATAGAGTGCGGGGCAGGATTGCGCCATGCCGGCCCGGGTAATCGCTTGCGTGGCTGCCGTGCCGCCGCTATACCCCCGCCCCTGTCAGCGCGCCGGGCCTGGAATGGGCATGCCCGGCCGCGACGCCTGCGCTCACGGGTAATTCCCGGAAGCAGCGCAGGGCCTGCGGAAAGGAGATCAAAATGCCCAAGATGAAGACCAAGTCGTCGGTCAAGAAGCGATTCAAGATCACGGCGACCGGCAAGGTGCTTGCGGGCCCTGGCAAGAAGCGCCACGGCCTGATCAACCGCCCCCAGAAGATGAAGCGCACCAACCGCGGCAGCCAGACGCTGACCGAGGCCGACGGCAAGACCGTCAAGCAATGGGCGCCCTACGGGCTGCGGTGAGGAGATAGCACATGGCACGCGTCAAGCGGGGCACCACCACCCACGCCCGGCACAAGAAGGTCCTCAAAGCCTCCAAGGGCTTCGTCGGCCGCACCTCCACGAATTATCGCATCGCGCTGGAGCGGCTGGAGAAGTCGCTGCAGTACGCCTACCGCGACCGGCGCAACAAGAAGCGCGATTTCCGCGGCCTGTGGATCCAGCGCATCAACGCCGCGGTGCGCGAGCACGGCCTGACCTATTCGCGCTTCATCGCCGGGCTGAACAAGGCCGGCATCGAGATCGACCGCAAGGTGCTGGCGGCGATCGCCTACGATGACGCGGCGAGTTTTGCGGAGATCGTGAAGAAGGTGCAGGCCGCCCTGGCCTGATCTCGGTTTCCGCCAACGAAACTGAAGACACGGAAAGGGCCGCCTCCACAGGGCGGCCCTTTTTCATGCGGAATATTGTCCATGTCCGACGATCTTGATGCGCTGAAGACCGAGACCGACGCCGCCCTGGCCGCAGGCCGCTGATCTGCGCGCCTGGGACGCCGTGCGCGTCGGCGTGCTGGGCAAGAACGGCCGGCTGACGGTGCTGCTGAAGGATCTCGGCAAGACCGCGCCCGAGCAGCGACGCGAGCGCGGCGCCGCGCTGAACGTGCTGAAGGACGCACTGACCACGGCGATCGAGACGCCGGCGCGCCGCGCTGGAAGCGGCCGCACTCGACGCCCGCCTCGCCGCCGAGCGGCTCGATCCCACGCTGCCGCCGCGCCCGCGCCCCGCCGGCCTGATCCATCCGATCAGCCGCACGATGGAGGAGATCGCGGCGATCTTCGGCGCCATGGGCTTCGCCATCGCCGAAGGACCGGACGTCGAGAGCGACTGGCACAATTTCGGCGCGCTCAACATCCCGGCGCATCACCCGGCGCGCGCCGACCACGACACGTTCTACCTGCCCGCGACCGGCAACGAACCGCCGCGCGTGCTGCGCACCCACACCTCTCCGGTGCAGGTGCGCACGATGCTGACGCGCGATCTGCCGTTCCGGGTGATCGCCGTCGGGCGCACCTACCGCGCCGACCACGACGCCACGCACTCGCCGATGTTCCACCAGTGCGAGGGGCTGGCGCTCGACCGCGACCATCACCCTCGGCCACCTGAAGGGCTGCCTGATCGACTTCCTGCGCGCCTTCTTCGGCATCGCCGAACTGCCGGTGCGCTTCCGCTCCAGCTACTTCCCGTTCACCGAGCCCTCGATGGAGGTCGATATCGGCTGGGACCGCCGCTCCGGCGAACTCGGGAAGGGCAGCGACTGGCTGGAGATCCTGGGCAGCGGCATGGTGCATCCGCGGGTGCTGGCCAATGCCGGCATCGACCCGCGCGCGTGGCAGGGCTTCGCCTTCGGCATGGGGGTGGAGCGCATCGCCATGCTCAAGCACGGCATTCCCGACCTGCGGCCGTTCTACGAGAGCGACATGCGCTGGCTGCGCCATTACGGCTTCAACCCGTTGGCGCCCACCATGCTGCACGAGGGAGTGTGAGCCGATGAAGTTCACCCTCTCCTGGCTGCGCACGCATCTCGAAACCGACGCGCCGCTCGAGCGCATCACCGATACGCTCACCCGCATCGGGCTCGAGCTGGAGGGCGTCACCGATCGCGGCGCCGTGCTGGCGCCGTTCCGCATCGCCCGCGTGATCGAAGCGGTGCAGCACCCGAACGCCGACCGGCTGCGCGTCTGCACGGTCGATACCGGCGTCGGGTACCGCGACCGTGGTGTGCGGCGCGCCGAACGCGCGCACCGGGATGACCAGCGTGTTCGCCCCGCCCGGCAGCTATATCCCCGGCACCGGCATCACGCTCAAGACCGGCGACATCCGCGGCGTGCAGAGTGCGGGGATGCTTGCTCTCCGCCCGCGAGATGGGCCTCGGCGACGACCATTCCGGCATCATGGACCTGCCGCCCGAGGCGCCCGGTCGGGCAGCCATACGCCGTCTGGGCGGGGCTCGACGATCCGGTGATCGAGATCAGCGTTACGCCCAACCGGGGCGATGCGTTCAGCGTGCGCGGCGTGGCGCGCGACCTCGCCGCCGCCGGCATCGGCAAGCTGTTGCGCTGGTCGCCGGCGCCGGTGCCGCCGGCGTTCGAGGGCGGGCCGCGCTGGCGCATCGACTGGCAAGCCGCCTGCCCGTGGATCCTTGGGCGGACGGTGCGGGGCGTGCGCAACGGGCCGAGCCCGGCGTGGCTCGCCGACCGCCTCACGGCCATCGGCCTCCGCCCAATCAACACGCTGGTCGACATCACGAACTTCTTCACCTTCGACCTCGGCCGGCCGCTGCACGTGTTCGACGTGGGCAAGCTGACCGGCGACACGCTGGTGCTGCGCGCGGGTGCCGGCGAGACGTTCCGCGCACTGAACGGCAAGGACGTGACCGTTACGGCCGAGGATTGCGTGATCGCCGACGCCGCCGGCGTGCAGTCGCTGGCCGGCGTGGTCGGTGGCGAGGCGACCGGCTGCGATGCCGACACCACCACGGTGTTCGTCGAGTGCGCGCTGTTCGACCCGGTGCTTGTCGCGCTGACCGGCCGGCGCCATCAGATCGTCTCGGACGCACGCCAGCGTTTCGAGCGCGGCGTGGACCAGGCGCTGCTGCCGCAGGCGATCGAGGCGGCGACGCGGATGATCCTCGACCTCTGCGGCGGCGAACCGGGCGCGGTGGTGGCGGCCGGCGCCGAGCCCGCATGGCAGCGCGACGCGACGCTCCGCTATGACCGGCTCGCCGAACTCGGCGGCCTGGAAATCCCGTCCTATGATGCGGTGGATGCGTTGGGGCGTCTCGGCTTCGTCATGGGTCCCCGCGACGCGCGCAGCGCCACATTCGCGGTGCCGTCCTGGCGCAACGATGTCGCGGCGCCGATCGTGCTCGATCAGGCGCCGGGGCTCGACCCCGCCCGCGCCACCGCTGCCGCCGAGGGCTGCGCGGCCGTGGAAGCCGAGTGCGACCTGATCGAGGAGGTGCTGCGGCTGCACGGCCTGGACGCCGTGCCGCCAGTCTCCTTGCCGCGCGCCGCCCCGGTGCCGCTGCCGACCCTGACGCCCGCCCAGGGACGCACCGCGCTGGCGCGGCGCACGCTGGCCGCACAGGGGCTGGCCGAGTGCGTGACCTTCAGCTTCATGCCGGCGGCCTCCGCCGCGCTGTTCGGCGCGGCGCCCGAGACGCTGCGCCTGACCAATCCGATCGCCGCCGATCTCGACCAGTTGCGGCCGACGCCGCTGGCCACCCTGGCGCTCGCCGCCGCCCGCAACGCGGCGCGCGGATATTCCGACGCCGCGCTGTTCGAGATCGGTCCGGCGTTCGACGCCGGGGCGGAGCACGGCCAGCGCCTCGTTGCGGCCGGGCTGCGCTGCGGCACCACGCCGCGCAGCTGGATCGCCCCGGTGCGCGCCCTGGACGCGATGGACGCCAAGGCCGACCTGATGGCGGTCCTGGCCGCGCTCGGCGTGCCGATGGAAGCGTTGACCGTCACCGCCGATGCACCCTCGCACTACCATCCAGGCCGCTCCGGCATCGTGCGGCAGGGGCCGAAAGTGGCGCTGGCGCGGTTCGGCGAGCTGCATCCGCGGGTGCTGGCGGCCCTCGACGTGCCTGGACCGGCCTGCGCCTTCGAAATCGACCTCGATGCGGTGGCGGAACCCAAGCGGCGCCGGAAATCGGCCCCTGACCTGCCGGCGTTCCAGCCGCTGCGCCGGGACTTCGCCTTCCTGGTGGACCGCACGGTGCCCGCCGAGGCGGTTCTGCGTGCCGCGCGCGGTGCCGACCGGACGCTGATCACCGGGGTGGCCCTGTTCGACCTCTACGAAGGCGACAAGCTGGCGGATGGCCGCAAATCGCTGGGCATCGAGGTGGTGTTCCAGCCGCGCGAGCGCACGCTAACCGACCAGGAGATCGAGGCCGCCTCGGTCAAGGTGGTGGCCGCGGTGGCGAAGGCCACGGGGGCCGTTCTGCGCTGATCGTCAGGGCAGGTCGACGATCTCGACCCAGTTGGGCATCTGGCCCATCGGTTGCTGCGACCGGACGGTGAGCGATCCGTCGCGCGGGTCGATGGCGTGGACGCTCAGCCGGTTCGAATCGAGGCCCGCCGCCAGCAGGAAGCGGCCGCGCGGGTCGATGGCGAAGCCGCGCGGCGTCGTCTCCGTCGGCCAGCGCCCCGCCGGCGTCAGCAGCCCGCTCGACGGATCCACCCGGAAGCCGGTCAGCGTGCTGGTCTGCCGCTCGCTCGCATACAGGAACCCGCCATCCGGCGTCAGGTGAATGTCGGCGGCGTTCGCGCGGCCCAGGAAATGCGCCGGCAGCGTGGCGACCATTTCAATCTCGGATAGCGTGCCCGCGCCGGGCTCGATCCGGTATGTGCTGATCGTCGCATCGGTCTGGTTGAGCAGATAGAGGAACCGGCCATCCGGATGGAACGCCAGGTGCCGCGGCCCGGCACCCTGGCGCGTGGCGACTGCAGGCGGCGTGTTGGGCGCAAGCGTCCCCGATGCCGGATCGAACACCATCTGCATGACCATGTCGGCGCCGAGCACGGCGGTGTAGGCGAAGCGGTTTGCCGCATCCAGTACCATGCAGTGCGCGTTCGGACCGGTCGGCATGACCTGCGCGGCACGCGGCTCGATCCGGCCGGCGCTGTCGATCGGGTAGCTTGCCAGTTTCGCATCCGTGTAGGACGCGCAGAGCAGGAAGCGTCCGCTGAGATCGGTTCGGATATACGCCATCGCCGCGACCAGCGTCGCCGCCGCCAGATGCGTCAGCCGGCCGTTGCCAGGGTCGATCGCGAAACTCGATGCGGTGTAGGGCGGGCTGCGCAGCGCGGCATACAGGAACCGCCGGTCGGGGCTGACCGCAAGCGGCAGGCTGGTGGGCGACGGAAGCGCGGTGCCGGGCACCGGCACGCGCTCGATGGGGTCGAGTGCGCCGCTGGCGGGGTCCATCGCGAGGACGACGATGTCCTTGCTCTCGGCGTTCGAAACGTAAACCCGCGTGGTCGCCATTCGTACCTCCCAACCGACGAAACCGTCCGTCCCGACGCTACCGTAGGACGATTATTCCATGGAGTCGCTCCGTTCGTTCGACCCGTGCGATGCAGCGAATTGACGCAACGCCGATCTGGAAAAGATGGAGGCTGGAACTGCATCCCGCTGTGGTTGGGCGGAAAAGTGTAAAGAATTCCGGCTGTTTTATTATTCCGCTCAAAGACATACATTCGGCGGCGAGAGCGGTTCCGTTTGCATGGCCCGGAACCGAGGCGGGCGGGCGCAAGACCCGGTTGCGTCGTCGATCCCGTTGCACGGGCAAGAAACAGGGAGCGAAGCGGTGGCATGCCAGGCCTGTCGTATCACTGTCCGGAAGCAGTCCGTTCCGGTACCGTTATGCACCGCCGCCGATGACCTGACCTCGCATGTCGGCGAGCGTGATGCCGTGAGCGGGAGGCGCCCCGTATGCTGCTGAAGGCGCTGACCTTCGACATCATCGGCACGGTGTTCGATGCGTATGGCGGCCTGTCGGAAGGCGTGGGGCAACTCAACGCGAAATTCGGCATCGGCGTCGATGCGACGCAGTTTGCCGCGGACTCGCTCAAGGGTTGTGACGATGCGATCGGCCGCGTCCTTGCAGGCGAGGCATGGATGACGCCCGACACGGTCCTGATGAACACGACGCGGATGCTGCTGCCTTTGAAGCTGCTTGGTGCCCGGCTGCCCCGCGCCGTTCAAGAGTATTTCGGGCTGTGGCGCCGTCTGCCGCCGTGGCCCGATGTCCAGCCTGGGCTGCAGGCATTGTACAAGCACTATACGCTTGCGATGCTGTCCGACATGAGCGGTGCGACGCAGGCGGCGCTGCGTTCCCATGCGGGGCTGCCGTTCGACCGGACGCTGTCGGCCGAGATGGTGAAAACCTACAAGCCATCGCCCGCCGTCTATCGGATGGCGGTATCGAGCCTGGGTTTCAGCCCGGATCAGATCCTGATGGTGTCGGCGCGCGACGACGATCTGAATGCCGCCCGGGACCAGGGATTGCGGACGGCCCTGATCGCGCGCCCGTCCAAGGAAGGTGCCCCCGACTCGCCCCGCAATGATCCCGCTCCGTCATTCGATTTCACGGCGACGGGCGTGCTCGACCTGGCGCAGCAACTCGGCGCGGCGTTCGTGACGACACCGGATGATTGCATGATCTTCAAGCCGCAGGCGGTGCAGATTGCCGCGGCCGGCGATCTTTGGATCATTGCCGATGGATCGCGCGAATTGTTCCGCTTGGGTACAGCGCGTGCGGATGCCGAGCGTGCCTGCGACGTGATCCGGCATTACGGCCTCGACCGCATCTGCTTCATCGCACGGCCGCACCCGGCGATGACCTATTTCACCACGCGTGGCCGTGCGCCTTCGGGTCCGATGGCCGGCGAGGACGCCGTCGCCTTCGATCCCGCCGGAGTGGTGGCACGGCAGATCGGCGGCAACTGGATCGTCGGCGATGGGGTTCGCCGCCTGCTGGACTTCGGCAGCGCCAAGGTGGACGCGCTGCATGCGGTGACGGTGATCAAACATTACGGGTTCACGCATCAATGCTTCGTCGGACCGCTGGATGCGCCGATGATGTATTTCAGGACCTGACGCGCCGCAGCCGGCGGGGTCAGGCCTGCGTCGGTTCGGACTCGGCTGCCACGATGCGGCCGGCGCGGATCGCGGCGACGAAGGCTTGCCAGTCCGTCTCGGTCTGATCGGCATAGGCGAGCGCAAACGCCGCGATCGCTTCGTCGAAGACGGTGCCTGCGCCGAGGTAGCCGGCCACCATCGCTGGGTCGCCGGACCGGCCATGCGCGCGCGCCAGCGTGCGCCCGCACAAGGCGGCATAGAATGGCAGCGCCGCTTCCAGCCGCGCGCCGATATCGGCCAGCCGCCCATCCTTCAGCCGCCGGATGTAGAAATGCCGCCCGTCGATCGGCTCCAGGGTCCAGCCCAGAAATGCATCGGTCGCCGCCTGCATCATCCGCTGGCCGACCACCACGCGCTCGCCATGGTTTGCGTAGGCCGATGCGCCGGCATAGGGACCGAGGGCGGACTCCTGCGCCTCTTTGATCTGCAGCAGCAGCGGTGCGCCGTCACCGGCGGTGAGCAGGGCGATTGCGCAAAACGTGCCGACGCTGCCCACGCCGACCGCCTTGAAGGCGACGTCGCGCAGCGTGTAGCGCTGCAGCAATACGCGCCGGTCTTCCTGCAGGGTATGCGCGTAGGACGCGAATGCCCGGTTCGCCGGCAGCGCGTGCTTGTCGAGGCGATAGACCAGCGGCGGCTTTTCGCGGATGCGGGCATGACCGCCCTTGCCCTGCGTGACCAGGCCGAAATGGGCCGCGCCGCTGTCCAGTACCTTCGCCAGCCGCCTCTCCATCGCGTCACGCAGCTTCGATCCGTCGATGCCGGCGATGGCGGCGCGCAGGTCGATCCGTCGGTTCCAGGCATCGAGCGGGGGCAGCGCCGCAAGCTCCGCGATATGGGTGCGATAGGACCGGGCGGCGATCCGCGCGAGGCCTGCGGCGGCCTTGCGGGTATAGTGCGCGACGCGGCCGGCGACGACGAGGCTGGTCGCCAGTCGCTTCACGTCCCACTCGAACGGCGCTGGGAGCGTCTCGTCGAAATCGTTGACATCGAAGACCGGCACGCCCTCGGGCGAGGCGTAGGCGCCGAAATTGCCCAGGTGTGCGTCGCCGCAGCTTTGCAGCTGAATGCCGCAGGCGGGCAGGCTGGCCAGGTCGGCCGCCATCACCGCAGCGGCGCCGCGCAGGAAGGCGAATGGGTCGGCCCGCATCCGTGCGTAGCGGATCGGCAGCAGCTCCTGAATGCGGCTCTTGCCCTGCCCGATCAGGATGTCGACCGGATCGGCGCGGCCGGGCGGCGGGTTCCAGGCCGCGTGGGCGCTGCGCGGGACGTCGCGCCGCAGCGCCGCACCCAGCTTCCGGCGCTCGGCCGGGCTGCTGGTCGCCATCGATGGGTGTCCGGCAGACAGCTGCATGTCCATCCGGGCACCCTACTGTCACGACCGCGGCGGCACATCCCCCCGCTTCCCGCGCTATCCATACCGGCGGCGGGCGGATGCCTGGCTGACACGCGACAGGTTTTTCCCTATGTGTTCCGCCATGACCGACACGCCCATCGCCCATATCCGCAACTTCGCGATCATCGCCCATATCGACCACGGCAAATCCACGCTGGCCGACCGGCTGATCCAGTTCACCGGCGCGCTGACCGACCGGGAGATGACGAACCAGGTCCTCGACAGCATGGAGCTGGAGCGCGAGCGCGGCATCACCATCAAGGCGCAGACCGTCCGCCTGACCTACAAGGCGCAGGACGGGCAGGTCTACGAGCTGAACCTGATGGACACGCCCGGCCACGTGGATTTCGCCTACGAGGTCAGCCGCAGCCTTGCCGCCTGCGAGGGGTCGCTGCTGGTGGTCGACGCCACCCAGGGCGTCGAGGCGCAGACCCTGGCCAACGTCTACCAGGCGATCGAGGCGGACCACGAGATCGTCCCGGTGCTGAACAAGATCGACCTGCCCGCCGCCGAGCCCGAGCGGGTGAAGCCAGCAGATCGAGGACGTGATCGGGCTGGATGCCTCCGACGCGGTGGAGATCAGCGCCAAGACCGGGCTGAACATCGAGGGCGTGCTGGAGGCGCTGGTGACCCGCCTGCCGCCGCCGAAGGGCGACGCCGCGGCGCCGCTGAAGGCGCTGCTGGTGGATAGCTGGTACGACCAGTATCTCGGCGTGGTGATCCTGGTGCGGGTCAAGGACGGGCGCCTCAAGCGCGGCCAGAAGCTCCGCATGATGTCCACCGGCGCCGTCCACAGCGTCGAGCAGGTCGGCGTGTTCACCCCGAAGATGATCCCGACCGACGATCTCGGCCCCGGCGAGATCGGCTTCATCACCGCCGCCATCAAGACGGTCGCCGACTGCAACGTGGGCGATACGCTCACCGATGACCGCAACCCGGCCACCGCGGCGCTGCCGGGCTTCAAGCCGTCGATCCCGGTCGTGTGGTGCGGCCTCTATCCGCTGGACGCCGACGATTTCGAGAAGCTGCGCGAAAGCCTGGGCAAGCTGCGGCTGAACGACGCGAGCTTCCACTACGAGGCGGAAACCTCGGCAGCGCTGGGCTTCGGCTTCCGCTGCGGCTTCCTCGGGCTGCTGCACCTGGAGATCATCCAGGAGCGACTGACCCGCGAATTCGACCTCGACCTGATCGCGACCGCGCCCTCGGTCGTCTACCGCATGCTGCTGACCAACGGCGAGACGAAGGAGCTGCACAACCCGGCCGACATGCCCGAGCCCACGCAGATCGACCATATCGAGGAGCCGTGGATCCGCGCGACGATCATGGTGCCGGACGAGTATCTCGGCCCGGTGCTGACGCTGTGCAACGACCGCCGCGGCCAGCAGGCCGACCTCACCTATGTCGGCAACCGCGCGATGGCGGTCTACCGCCTGCCGCTGAACGAGGTGGTGTTCGACTTCTACGACCGCCTGAAATCGGTCTCGCGCGGCTACGCCAGCTTCGACTATGCGATGGACGGCTATGCGGAAAGCGACCTCGTGCGCATCTCGATCCTGGTCAACCAGGACCCGGTGGACGCGCTCAGCTTCATCGCGCACCGCAGCGTGGCCGAGACGCGGGGCCGCGCGATCTGCGCGCGTCTGAAGGACCTGATCCCGCGCCAGCTGTTCAAGATCGCCATCCAGGCGGCGATCGGCGGCCGGGTGATTGCGCGCGAAACGATCGGTGCGCTGTCGAAGGACGTGACCGCGAAATGCTACGGCGGCGACATCTCCCGCAAGCGCAAGCTGCTGGAGAAGCAGAAGGAAGGCAAGAAGCGGATGCGCCAGTTCGGCAAGGTGGAGATTCCGCAATCGGCGTTCCTGGCCGCCCTGAAGATGGACGCCTGAGCGGACGCGACCGAATGCGGTCGGGCGGATAAGCGAAGCGCGATCCGCCAGCTTCGGTGCTGCAGCAAAACGGCGTCAGGCGCTCACGACCAGGCGCGCAGGGCGAGCATCAGGGTCCCACCGAACAGGGCCGCGACGGCGCAGGCGGCCGCAATCCGGACCAGTGCCGGGTATCCCTGCGGCATGGGTGCTGACTCAGCCGTGATGGCGGGCCGGGCGACGCTGGGAGCCGCGACTGCCGCCGTGCCCGGCGTGACGATGCATATGGCGACCGCGGTTGCGGCGGTGTGGCTGATGGACAGCGCGCAGCCGGGCATGGTCGGCCGGCCCTGCGGATCGTGACCGACAACGATGCCGTCGAGCCTGCCTGAGGGTCCGGCCGGAAATCCGGCCTTGAGTGCGGCTTCCTTCGCCGCCCAGATGCCGCACAGCGACGCGCGGGTATCGGGCTGACCGATGCAATGGGCTATTTCCGCGGCGGCGAAGTTGTCGCGGAAGAACGGGTGCTCCCGGTAATCGTCGGCCTGCGGCAGGGCATCCACGCTCTCGATATCGATGCCCACGCCCCGCACTTGGCCGGTCGGTGGCCATGCCATGCCGCCGGCCGGGCCTGGGACGGACGGTGCCGCCGGCGTGCCGCCCGGGTCGGCGGTGAGAAGATCGTCCAAAATGAAGGGCTCGCCCGAGCGGATGGCGGACAGGCGGATCGGCAGGCCCTCTTTGCGCGCCCAGGACGCCAGCGCCGCGCGATGCACCGAGCGCAGGCGCAGAGGTTGGCCGGCGGACACCGGCTCGCCCAATAGGCGGGTCAGGTAAGTGGCGAGCTGCACGGCGCGGTCGTCACCAGCCATGCCAGCAACTCGCACAGCACAGCGCCTCGCGTCCGTCGCGCCCGGTGATCCGCAGCAAGCCCTTGTCCTTTCCCTTCACCACCGCTTCGGTCAACGAGCGGGCGCAGAAATCGCAGCTGAGCATCGCGGCAGATGTCGCCGCGGCAGCCGCGCCGAAGCTGACCACCCGCGCGCGCAGTTCGCCCAGGAAGGCGGCGACTTCGCGGCCCTCGGTGACGCGATGATCGAAGCCTGCGAACAGGCGGAAACCGCTGTCGTCGCTGCGGGTCACGCCGATGATGCAGCTCTGCCCGCGCGGCAGCAGCGGCAGCACGAAGTCGAGGTGGCCGTCCGACAGATCGGTCACGGTGAACGTCGCCCGCGACAGCTCCGCCGCGGTCAGCGCGTTGGCCATGTAGCGCGCGACGGCGTCGGCGATGACCGCGGACAGATCTGGCAGGGCGACGCGATCGGCATGTTCGATGCCGTAAACCACCAGCCGCCCGCCGCCGTCGATCGCCAGCCCGGCATGGACCGCGTCGTGCACCAGCACATGGCCGTCGCGATAGGCGGCGTTCAGCCGGGGGTATTTGCGCAGCAGGCGGGCCGCTTCGTAGATCACGATGTCGGTGATGCGCCCGGCCAGGAGGTCGTCCGGCCTCCGTCCCGGCGCCAGCGGGCCGATCGTGGTGCCCAGCACCGACAGCATGGTGCCGCCGGCGCCGTCGCGCAGCGCATCGATCTCCGCCAGCTTGCGCGTCCCGACCGGCTGCCCGACGGCGGATGGCGCAGGCGAGCAGGCGGAGTCGACGGGCGCTTTCGCATCGCTTGCCGCGCGACCTCCGGCCGCGGCCCGCACCGCGCGCGCGGTGACGAAGTCCGCCTCGATATCGGCGCCCGACAGGCCGTACTCGGCCAGCAGGATCGCCGCGGCACGGGAGACGTGCGGCTCGGCGAGGCGATCGCCGGCGCGGACGGGGGGCGCCCGGGGGTCCGCGTCTGCGACGATGGCTGGCGCGGCGGCCGGCGTGTCGGGCGAGACGATCCGCGCGATCGCAACGCCGAAGCCGACGGCCTGCCCGACCGCGAGGTTATGGATAACGATGCCGTCCTGCGGCGCCACGACATCCTGCGTCGCCTTCGAATTCTCGATCTCGAACATCGCCTGCTCGGCGGCGACGGCCTGCCCCGAGTGGACATGGATCGCAACCACCACGGCCTGTTCGTCATTGGCCGTCTCGCGCTCCAGGACGACGTCGACGGGGGTCACGCCGTGCCATCCGTCAGGGCCGCGACAGCGGCGCACACGTCCTCGATGCTGGGCAGGGCCGCGGCCTCGAGTGCTGGGGCGGAGGGCACGGGCACCGGCTGTCCGCTCACCCGCCGCACCGCGAGCCGGCCGCCGCTCTGCTCGGTGAGCTGCGCGATCAGCTCGGCGCCAACGCTGCCGAAACCGGCCCCTTCCTCGATGATGACGAGGCGCCCGGTGCGCGCCACCGAGGCCGCGATCGGCGCGATGTCCAGCGGACATAGCCCGATCGGAACGAGCAGTTCGGGAACCGCGTCCGTGCGCTCGAAGATCGTCACCAGCGCATCCGCGACGAAGCGGGCGATGCCACCATGGCTGACCAGGGTGACAGTCGGCGCGGTGTGATCCGGTCGGATCCGGATGGTCGGCAGCGTCGCACCGGTGCTCTCCACCACCATCCCGGCGGGCGGCGTGAAGCACCGCATGGTGTAATCGCTCTTGTTTTCGATCAGGATGGCGGGGCAACGCATGGCCGCCAGCCCGGCAAGCTGCAGCCGCGGGTCGGTCAGCGAGTTGAGGCTGATCGTGCAGCAGTTGTCGATGCCGATGAGGAACCGTTCCAGCGACTGCGAATGCGTCGGGCCGTAGCCGCGCCGGCCGCCCATCGGCGTACGCACGACCACCGGGCACGTGAGGTTGCCGTTGTAGATGTGAAAGATCTTCGATGCGTTGTTGATGATCTGGTCGAACGCGTAGGTGATGAAGTCGCCGAACATGATCTCGACGAAGGCGCGGCGGCCGCTGATGGCAAGACCGATGCCGGCCCCGGTGATCGCCGCCTCGCTGATCGGCGTCGTCAGCGCGCGTGAGGGAAACGCCGTCGTCAGGCCACGGGAAATCTTGAAGGCGCCCCCATAGGGATCGGCGATGTCCTCGCCCAGGAAGCAGGCCGTCGGATCGTGCGCGAGGCAGTCGTGATAGAAGGCGTTCAGCTGCTGGGCGATCCGCGGCGCATCGGCCTGTGGCGGCGCGATCGGGGTCCACGCGACCGGCGCGGCGGCATCGGCGCGGGGCAGCTGATCGGCAAGGTAGCGATGCCCCGCCAGCGGCGGCTTCATCAGCGCCCGCTCGATGTGCTCGGCGGCCTCGGCCGCGAACGTCTCGTAGCGGCGGGCGAAACGCGGATGCTGCGCGATCGCCAAGGTGACGGGGTCACGGGCCCGGAACCAGTCGGTTTCGGTAGCATCGCGCTGGTCGTCGCCCTTGGAGTGCGGATTGAGCCGGTAGGTCGCCAGCACGACGAATGTCGGCCGGTGCTCCGTGCGCGCACGCTCCACCGCAGCCGTCAACACCGCGTCGAATGCCGGCAGGTCCCAGGTATCCGTGCTCGCCGTGGCGATCGCGAACCCCTGGGCGCGCTCGGCGATCGCACCCGCGACCGATCGCGCCTGCGGTGTCGATTGGCTGTAGAAATTGTTTTCGCAGATTACGACATGCGGCAGATCCCAGAGCGAGTCGAGGTTGAGCGTCTCGTAGACGATCCCTTCGCCCAGCGTGCCTTCGCCGATGAACGAAACGACGATATTCCCCGCCCCTCGCTCCTTGCGATCCAGGGCGATGCCGGCGGCGACCGGCAGCAATCCGCCCTGCTGTCCGTTGGAGATGAAATTCGGCGCCCACAGATGCTGGCTGCTGCCGATGCCGGCGCAGACCCCGTCCTCGTTGCCGACCAGTTCGTCGATCAGGCCGCGCCAGTCGTCGGTGGCGGCGATGAAGTGGCCGTGGCAGCGGTGGTTGGAGGTGATCATGTCGCCGTCGCGCAGATGCCGCGCCAACATTGCGCCGGAGAATTCCTGTCCGATGCAGGTATGGATCGTGCCGTGCAGCCGGCCCTTGCCGAACAAGTCGTAGAGCGCGTTTTCCACCGCCCGGATGCGCAGCGCGCATTCCACTTGGGCGACGTTCGCCGGATCGGCGATGAAGTGGGCGGCTGCGCGCAGGCCGTGCTCGGCGGCCTCCTGCGCCGCCGGCAGGCCGCGCGACGACAGCCCGCGCGGCAAGGTCGTCCTACGCAGGTCTAGCGGCATGCGAAAGGGTTCTCGGCGTGTGCGCCCGAACCGGTCGCGGCGGCGATGACATCTGCGCGCGTCACGCGGTTCGCGCGCGGCGCCGGCATGCCGCGACGACGCTGAATGGCATGCCGCGACAAGACTTCGTGAAGAAATTGCAGCCTATCGTATGTGCGTGCCGCGATGGCAATCGTGCGGAGGCGGCAAGCCGGCGCCGGGTCCGACCGGGTCTGGAGGGTGCAATGGGCGACTACGCGTTCCGGGTGATGAGCACGATGCTCAGCAGCGAGGTCATTCCGGCATCGGTCAGGACCCGCCTGCTGCGGGCGGTCGGCTTCAAGATGTCGAAGCACTCGACGATCTGGGCCGGCGCCTGCCTGCGGTCGAAGCGGATGGTCCTCGCATCCGGCGTGTTCATCAACATCGGCTTCTACCACGACGGCTACCAGACCCTGGAGATCCGCGAGAATGTCCGGATCGGCCCCTTCGTGCGGGTTCTCACGGCGACGCACCCGATCGGTCCGGCGCACCAGCGCGGCGTGATGGACACCGTCGGCGGTCCCGTGGTGATCGAGGAGGCATGCTGGATCGGCGCCGGCGTCACCATCCTGCCCGGCGTCACGGTTGCGCGCGGGTGCGTCGTCGCGGCGAATTCGGTGCTGTATGAAAGTACCGAGTGTGATGGCCTGTATGCCGGCGATCCGGCCCGTCGGGTGCGCGAACTCGATCCATGATGGCATCGGTTCGGGGCGCACGGCACCCGGTCCGCGCGGCTGCGTACCCGCCAGCTCGAGCCCTCGTCTAATGCTGCGCGGCTGCATCGTGTGCGATCATTGGCGGTATGGCCGCCGCGACCGTCCCGGTGCCTGCCCACACCGGAGCCGCCCGCCGCCGTTGTCGGGCGGTCGCGGCGCCGCTGCCGGCCGCCGGCCGCCGATCGCGTTGCACCCGTATCGTGCAGGCGATCAGCAGAGCCAGCAGGATGAAGAACACGGTCTGCGTGATCGTCGGGGCCGAGATCACCCCGGCCAGCAGAAAACCCACCAGTCCGCCGCAGCAGGCGTCGATGACGAAGGCGTGGTCGGGGGAGCACCCGACCTGTCGCGCGGCGCGGACCGCCCGGCGGATGCCCGACCCGAACCACAGCAGCCCCAGGACCCCCGGTACGCCGACGCCAGCCAACAGGCCGGGTATCAGGCTGGAGGAGCGGTCGCTGCCCCAGCCCACCCCCAGGCCATAGGTGTCGACCACCGCCTGCAGGCTATCGAGATCGTCCTTGGTGCGGCCGTTGTACGAATTGGTGCCCTGCTTGTTCAGCGTTGCCACGACGACCGTGGCGGCGTTCGAGTTGAGCCGCGGAATGAAGATTCCGGCCAGGAAAAGCGTCATTACGGCAAGCGCCGCCAACGGCAGGCCGACCTTCAGGACCGACGCCATAAGTCGGGTGGAGCGGCCGAGCAGCGCGGCGGCCGGGACGCCGGCCGTGACGATCGCCAGAACCGCGAAGCCGGTGGTGGCGGTCGAGATGATCATCGTCCCCAGGCTGATCAGGAACAGCGGCCACAGCATCCGCGCTCGGTGCCCGCGCAGCAGCAGCCAGCCGCTGGCGCACACCACCGATGCCATGTATCCGGCCATCGCGGCGGGTTCCGCGAAGGGACCGTTGATCCGCGGCACCGGGCCGATCACCTGGGTGGTCAGGATCGACCAGTCGGGGTTCGAGTAGAACACCGTGGTCGGGAACGGGACGCCGGCGACGCGGCTGGCGAACTGCCATGCCGACACCGCCGCCACCAGGCAACCGCTGATGAAATAGGCGTGCACGAAGGATTTCAGATCCAGCCGTGCCTTGGTCAGATAGGTGGCCGCCAGGAACAGGAAGATGCTGTTGTTGATCAGGTAGATGTCCTGATTGAGGTTGTCGGATGAAGGCCGCAGCAGGGTCAGCATCAGCGGCGGCGGCGGCTTCTGCGGCCAGACGGATACCCTCTCCTCGAACAGCCGTGGCATTATGTACGAGGCGATCAGGCCGTAGGTCACCACCAGCAGATACGGCCGCATCAGCCGGTAGACCGGCACCATCCCGGCGAAGCGCGCGCCCAGCAGCAGCTGAAGGATCATGAAGCACGAGAAGATCAGCGATGGAACGAGCCCGGGCTGCAGCCCGAAGCCGCCGATCACCAGCGCGGCTGCCGCCTCGAAGCAGGACACCACCGCCGCGAGCTTCAGCAGCTTGTCCGGGGACATTATCCACAGCAGGCATAACGGCATCACGATGAAGGTGAAGACCGTGACGCTCATGCGCGGTGTCCCGGCCGGGCCGCGGCGGCGTTCCCGCTCATGGTCTGACCGGACCGGCGGCCGGCGCCCGCTTCGCCAGTCTTTGCGCCATTGGTCCTTGCGCCATTGGTCCTTGCGCCTGCATCTTCATCGTTCCAAATACGCATTGATTAGCTGTCCCGGATCGCATCGCTCGCCGGTGTCCTGCTGCGCTTGACTTGACTGCCGCGTGCGTTACCGGGCGCCCTGTTGGCGCAGGACGACGAGGACGGTGCGGAGCAGGATGCGTGCATCGAGGACCGGGGAGGCATCGCGGACATAGGCGGTGTCGAGTGCGACGCGCCTTGCGTAGTCGAGGTCGCTGCGGCCGCTGACCTGCCATAGTCCGGTGATGCCGGGGCGGACCGAGAGATAGGCGGCGGCGGCGCGCGGGTGATAGAAGCGATCGAGTTCGGCCTGCACGACGGGCCGCGGTCCGACCAGGCTCATTTCGCCGCGCAGGACGTTGAAAAGCTGCGGCAGCTCGTCGAGGCTGGAGGCGCGCAGGAAGCGGCCGAGCGGGGTGATGCGGGGATCGTCGGCGAGCTTGCGGGTTGCCTGCCACTCGGCGTGGGCCTGCGGGTTGGCGGCGAGGTGGCGGGCCAGCACGGCGTCGGCGCTGGTGGTCATGCTGCGGAACTTGAGGCAGCGGAACGGCCGTCCGTGCCGGCCGATGCGCGGATGGCCATAGATGGCGGGCCCGCCGTCGCGACGGCAGAGCAGCGCGAGGGCGAGCAGCAGCGGGGCGAGGGCGAGCAGCAGGGGAATGGCGAGGAGGGCGTCGATCAGGCGCTTGGCGCCGTGGTAGAGGTCGAGCGCGGGCGGTCCGGCGAACAGGGCGACGGCGCCGCTGCCGCCGGCATGATCGAGCGCCTGCGCTTCGGTGGTCTCCGGCATGTCGGGACTGCTCCGGCGCCAGGGGAATGGATCGCGTCGAAGGATTTTCCATCGGGCCGCCCTGCGGCATCGCGTGAGATGATCCGGGGCGTGTTTGCCCCGGGAAGGGAAAGGCGCCGGAGGCGCACGCTGCCCGCGGGCGACACCGCAGCCGGCAACCCGATGATTACGCGACCAACACTGACAATCCGTTAAGGCGTCGCCGCAGGAGCCGCTCCAAGGGCGCCGGCTCAAGGCCGGCCCTTAACCCGTTGGCAAGACAATCAGCAGATACTGTTGCGGCGGACGTTCTTTCGGCTCGGCTGTGGGGCCGCGCCCAGGGCATCACCACGGCACCGGACGGAACCAGGCCGATGGGCGTCGATATCGTCACCGCTGAATTCCTTGCCTACTGCAAGACCCGCGACGTCGATTTCGCGCGCACCGTCACGCTCGGCCGTCAGACGCTCTACGCCGAGCCACGCAATCTCTCCGCAGTCCTGCGCAAGCACGGCATCGCGTCGCGCAAGGCCGCCGCGGCTGGCATGGACGAGCCGGCCGATCATCGCAGCAGCCCCTATGAACACGGCTTCGCCGAAGGATTCTTCCACGACCTCGGCGCCGCGACGGTGGATGCCGTGGACGCCAACGATTACGAAGGCGCCTCCATCATCCACGACATGAACCTGCCGATCGACGATGCCTATGCCGGTGCGTTCTCGGCCGTCGTCGATGGCGGCACGCTGGAGCACGTCTTCAACTTCCCCGTGGCGATCGAGAATTGCATGCGCATGGTCCGCACCGGCGGCCACTTCATGTCGGTCTGCCCGGCCAACAACTATTTCGGTCACGGGTTCTATCAATTCAGTATCGAGCTGTTCTACCGCGTGTTCAGCGAGCCGAACGGCTTCCGCGTCGTCGCCGCCTTTCTCAGCGCCGAGAAGCCCTTCGGACAATGGTATGCCGTGCCGGACCCGGCGGAGGTGCATGACCGCATCACGCTGATCAATCAGGTGCCGACGCTGCAGCTTTTCGTGGCGCAGAAAACCGCCGATGTTCGGCGCCTGACCATGACGCCGATGCAGAGCGACTACAGCCAGATCCTGTGGCGGAACGTCGCGGGTTCACGCTGGACCGCGCACGGCGATGCCCAGGTGCTGCGGCGCGGCTTGGTCCTGCACCGCATGGCGTCCCATCTGCCATTCTCGGCCGCCCGCTTCCTGCGCGCCCTCCGCTCCCGCGTCGTCGGCGCGGTCCGTCCGCCCTTCGGCAACCGCCATCTGCGCCGGTTCAGGCCCTGACTGGGGACCATCGTCCATCTCGCGCCGGCCGGCTTAACCGCCGGTTCAGCGCAGCGCAGGCGAAATGATCCACCGCTAGTGGGACGGGCAGCCGTCGAGACAGGGGGCCGATGGTCATCTTCCACATCATGACGCACTCGATGCACGGTGCTGGGAATGTCTGCGCCGCGGTCGATCTCGCCTGCGCGCAGGCGAAAGCGGGTCACAGGGTGTATTTCTGCAGTTCGGTCGGCTCGTTCGAGGACCTGCTGTCGCGCAACGGCGTCGAGACGATCTGGCTCAACCACGCCGGGCCGGTCTCGCGCCGCCCTCGCGCTGCCGGTGCTGTTCCGCACCCTGCGCGCCCTGCGGCCCGATATCGTGCATGCGCACATGACCGTCAGCACGCTTCTGGCGGCAGCCCTGCGCCCGCTCCTCGGCTTCGGCATGATCACCACCGTACATAACGAGTTCCAGCGCAACGCCGTCGTCATGCGCCTCGGCCAGCGCGTCATCGGCGTCAGCGCCGCGGTGACCCGCTCGATGATCCGGCGCGGCGTGCCGCCGGCGCGGATGCGTACCGTGCTCAACGGCACGATCAACGCGGCCCGCCGGCCGGGGCATCCCGCGCCGGCCGCGGCGTTGCAGCATCCGGCCATCGTGACCGTCTGCGGGATGCATCCCCGCAAGGGCGTGCCGGACCTGATCGCAGCCTACGCCACCGTCGCCGCCGGCTACCCCGGCGCCCACCTTTATCTCGTTGGCAGCGGACCGATGGACCAGGACTACCGCGATCTTGCGGCGCGGACCGCGCCGAACGGGATCACCTTTCTCGGCCATGTCGACGACCCGCGGCCGATCCTGCTCGGTGCCGACATCTTCGTCCTCGCCTCGCTCGCCGAGCCCGCCGGTTTGGCGCTGTGCGAGGCGCGGGAGGCCGGGTGCGCCATCGTCGCCAGCGATGTCGGCGGCATACCGGAGATGCTGGACGCCGGGCAGGCCGGCGTCCTGGTGCCGCCGCAGCGCCCCGACCTGCTCGCCGACGCCATCATGGCGCTGCTGCGCGACCCGCAGCGGTTCGCTGAGCAGCGGCACAGGGCCCGCTGCGGCCTCGACCGCTTCACAGTCGAGCGCGTCGCCGCTGAAACCGAGGCGATCTATCTGGAATTGCTGGCGCGGCTGCCGCGCCGGGCGCCGCGCTTCAGTTCGGCAAGCGGACGAGCGTGAAGATGCCGAACGGGCGCACCGGCCGGACCTGAAGGCTGGCGACGTCTTCGGGTGCGAACAGACGGTCCATCGCGAAGTCCGGGTGCCAGCCCAGGGCGCGTGCGGCCGGCGCCATGGCGCGTTCCACCCACCAGCGCGGTCCCCGCTCGGCAGCGAAATGGTTGACGAACAGAATGTTGCCGCCGGGGCGCACGACCCGCCGCATTTCCGACAGCAGTTTCTTGGCGTTCGGCACCACCGAGGCAACAAACATCGCTACGGCGATGTCGAAGGTGTCGTCCTCGAAATCGGTCGCCTCGGCGTCCATTTCATGCAGCGCGTCGACAGTGGCCAGGGTGCCCTCGGCCACGCGCTCGCGCGCAAGGGCTAGCATGTCGGTCGACAGATCGATCCCGGTGATCCGCTTGTCGGCGGCATAGTGGGGAAGGGCAAGGCCGGTGCCGACGCCGACTTCCAGCACCGAAGTGCCGGGCAGGCGGTTCACCAAGTCCACGGCGGTTCGCCGGCCGTTGGCTGAGATGCCGCCGAACACGCCGTCATAGACGCCGGCCCATCGCTTATAGGCCGCGCGGACGGAATCCGCGTCCAAAATAGCGCCCTGGGGCGGGGCCTTGGTCCGGCGCCCCCGTGGCGACTCCAATGTATGAGACATGCGCGACGCGTATCCTTCTGAAGGATGCCTAGACGCGCACAGCCGCGGGCGCAAGCCCCCGCACCACCGGTGCCTGTCATGTGGCAAGTCGAGGTAGGACCCGCGCCGCCGCCAGTCAGCCTGCGGTCATCCTGGACGGCACCAGCGAGGGCCCCTCGCAACAAGGCGGCAGGCGGCGGCAGGTTCCCCATCGGACAGGGGGCCGCCGCCATTCCGCGATCAGTCCGACTGGCTCAGCTCCACTGCTGCATTGCGGCCGTTTTGTTGGGTTTCAACTTCGAAACCGATCTTCTGGCCTTCGTTCAAGCTGCGAAGGCCAGCTTTCTGCACGGCACTGATGTGGACGAAGACGTCCTTACCGCCGGTATCGGGGGCGATGAAGCCGTAGCCCTTCGTCGGGTTGAACCACTTGACGGTTCCTTTAAGCATCGGCGCGCTGCCTTCTTCTGCCGGCGCGCCCGATGGCTTTTTGGCGGGCAACGCCGAATTGAACTGGGGCGCTGCGAAACCGATGGTCGGACCAAGGCTGCTCGACGGCCCGCCACTGGCGGTTTGTTGCCGTTCAGGCTCCCTCGGTGCCGCGACGCCCTTCCCCTCCGATGCGATCCTGCCCTTCTGTTTGCGGGGGCAGTGTCGTCACCGTGTCACCAAGATACCCGGCGGCGCGTGCAACCGCAACGGATCAAAATTGCGACGCCGGTCAGCGCGCCTGCTGAATGGCCGACAACACCCATTGCCCGCCCGGCGCGCGCAGGAAGGTCCACAGCTCGGTCGCCGTGACGTGCTCCTCCGGGCTGCCATCGACGATGCGGCCCGCCGCGTCGCGCGTCACATCGATCATCGAGAAGCGCATTGCCACGGTGGCGTATTGCCGGCCGCCCTCCTGCCATGCCTCGGCCAGATCGCCCTGCAGCAGCTGTACCTGGGTGACGCTGTTGCGCACGCCGCGACTAGCCTGCTCTGCGAGTTGATCGGCGAAGACGCTCACCATCTCCGGCGTGGCCATCTGCTGGAGAGAGGCGATGTCGTGCGCAGTCCAGGCGGCCTGCACGGCCGTCAGCAACTGCTCGAAGGCCCGGTAGTCGTCGGGGGCGATGCCGATGGCCTGGCCGGCGGTTGCGGCACCGCCGCCGAAGCCGCCCATGCCGCCCGGAAAGCCGGAGCGGGCGAACATCCCCGGGCCGCCGGCGGTGGCCGGCGATCGGTTGCGGAACAGGCGCAGCAGGAAGCGGACCACCATCACGATCAGGAAGATCTGGAGCAGGAAGCCCAGGAACCCGCCGAAGCCCAGGCCGCCGCCGCCGAGGAATCCGTGGCCGAACAGCAGGCCGCCGATGCCCGCGCCGACCAGCCCGCCAAGCAGGCCCGACATGAACGGCGAGCGGCCGCCGAAACCTTGCCTACCGAAGCCCTGTCCGCCGAAGCCCGGATTGGCCGACGGCGCGTTGGGCGTCAGGCTGCGCTGCATCGTCTGGCCGCCCGAGGGTGCGGTGTTGGTGGAGGGCGGTGCCGACCAGGTTCGGCTGCCGCGGCTGCCGAACGAGCCGCTGCTGCCCGCCCGCGCGTCGGCCAGGCCCGGCGTGAGCAGCAACGCGAGGGCGGCGAAGGCGGCGATCAGGGCGGAGGTGCGGCGCATGATGCGGTGCCTTGCCATGGGATGACCCGGCCATATGGCATCGCGAGCGCCGAGAAGCCAGGGGGCCCCGCGCCGCCAGGGATGCCACGAAAAGCCATCCCATGGCGGGATGCGATCCGACTGGGACGCCCTTCAGCCCCTGGCGACCGGGACCGCCGCCTCGTTGCGGCGCAGCGGCGGCAGGGTCCAGGGCGGGTCGTAGAACCAGTTCACCACCTCGCCCTGTGGTTTCCAGCCGGTGCCGGTGAGCAGGCGAAGCAGCGTGGCATGCGCCGCCTCCACGTCGGCCGCCGAAATCCAGCCACTGTAGCGGTAGACCGCGTAAGTCTCGGCCGGAACGGTGACGATCTTGACCCGCTTGTCGTTTGGAACCGGCAGCGTTGCCATGGTGTATTTGGCCGGCATGAAGAAGCGCACCTGCCACCCCTCCGGCGTTTTCGCCTGGGCAACGGGGGCGGTCATCGCAATGGTTTCCGACGGTCCTGCTGCGGCCGGCGTCGTCGCCACCGGGGCGGTCATGGCGATGCTGACCGCGCCGTGGTTGGCCCCGAAGATATAGGCGGCGATGCGGCGGAACCCCTCGCTGCGCGCCGCGATCTCATCGCCCGGCACCACGGTCTCGGCGGCGAGGCGCGGGCCGTACTGGCGGATCTGCAGGCTGGGCCCGATGGTTTGCAGCACCGTGTACGGCGGCTCCTCGGTGCCGCCGCGGATGCCGACGACCGAACAGGCCGCCAGTGCGAGGCCCGAGAGCAGCGAGATCACGTCGCGCACAAACATGATGCGTCATGCCCGGCTTCGCCCGGGCACCTCCGGCCATTGCAGAGAGGTCGCCGGGTCACGCCCCGCGATGACGTCTATATAAGTGCGGCCTAGGGTGCGGCCAGGATGCCGGGCCGAGGCGAGGCCGCGTGCTCCTTCAGGACGGCGTCATCAGCGGGATCGACTTCCTTGAGCACGACGTCGTAGCCCCACAGATCGGCCAGATGCTGCAGCACCAGCCTGGCGTCCTTCTCCTCCAGCAGTACCCGGTTGAGCGCGCGGTGATGCACGATCAGCCGCCGGTCGGTGGCGAGGTTGACATCCACCACCTGGATGTCAGGCGTGGTCCAGGCGACGTCGTACTGTCGCGCCAGTGCGCGCTGGATGCGCTTGTAGCCGCGCTCGTCATGGATCGCCTCGACGCGCAGTTCCGGCTCGTTGGCGTCGTCCGTGACGTTGAACAGGCCGAAATGGCGGATCAGGCGCGGACTGAGGAACTGCAGCACGAAGCTCTCGTCGCGGTAGTTCGCCCAGATGTCGCGCAGCACCGCCATCGGGTCGCCGGCGCCGGCGATGGCGGGGAACCATTCGATGTCCTCGGCTGTTGGCTCGCGGCAGATGCGGGCGATATCCTCCATCATCGCGAAGCCGAGCGCGTAAGGATTGATCCCGCTGTAGCGTGGATCGTCGTATTCCGGCTGGAAAACGACATTGGTGTGGGAGCGCAGGAACTCCATCATCGCGCCGTCGGTCAGCTGTCCGGTCTCGTGCAGCCGCGTCATGATGCGATAGTGGACATAGGTCGCGCAGCCCTCGTTCATCAGCTTGGTCTGCGACTGCGGGTAGAAATACTGCGCCACCTGCCGGACGATGCGCAGGATCTCGCGCTGCCAGGGCTGCAGGCGCGGCGCGGTCTTTTCCAGGAAATACAGGACGTTTTCCTGCGGCAGCTCCAGCAGCGCGCGACGGCGCTCCTCGGCCGTCTTGTCCTCGCTCGCCTTTTCCTTGCCGGGCACGGTGCGCCACAGGTCGTTGAAGACGCTTTCCTCGTGCTCCCGCCGCTCGCGCGCGCGGCGTTCTTCCGACCGCAGGTCGGCGGGACGGCGGCGCGGGAAGCGATGCACGCCATGCGTCATCAGCGCATGGGCGGCATCCAGCAGATGCTCCACCGCCGCCTCGCCGTAGCGTTCCTCGCATTGCGCGATATAGGTCTTGGCGAATTCCAGATAATCGAGGATGCCGTCGGCATCGGTCCACTGCTGGAACAGGTAGTTGTTCTTGAAAAAGTGGTTGTGGCCGAACGCGGCGTGCGCGATCACCAGCGTCTGCATCATGGCGGTGTTCTCTTCCATGATGTAGCTGATGCAGGGGTTGGAGTTGATGACGATCTCGTAGGCGAGGCCCTGCATGCCGGCCCGATACATCGCCTCATTACGGGCGAAATGCTTCCCGAACGACCAGTGCTTGTAGAACAGCGGCATGCCGACCGAGGAATAGGCGTCCAGCATCTGTTCGGTGCTGATGACCTCGATCTGGTTCGGATAGATACTCAGGCCGAGTTCGTCGAGGGCGATGTGCTGCACCGCCTCGTGTACCCGCTCGATGGTGCCGAATTCCCAGTCCGCACCCTCGAACAGCGGCCGCCCGGCGCGCGTCGTGGTACTCATGCAACCGCCTCGGCGCCCTGCGGCTTCCTCTGGAACAGCTCGCGGAACACCGGGTAGATATCGCGCCGGTGCGTCACCTTCCGCATCGCCAGCGGGGCGCCGCTACGCGCAACCATGGTGTAGGTCTGCCACAGATCGCTGTCGCGCCGCATGAAGCCGGGCGGGAAATGCTCGGCGTCGCGGCCGACTTCCAGGTAGGCATAGTACTGGCAGACCGGCAGGATGTCCTCGGTCAGCATGCGCGCCGTGCGCTCGTTGTCGCTGGCGGTGTTGTCGCCGTCCGACGCCTGTGCCGCATAGATGTTCCAGGCGTCCGGGTCGTAGCGTTCCTTGACCACCCGGCGCATCTCATCGAGTGCCGTGGACACCACCGTGCCGCCGGTTTCCGGGCTGTGGAAGAAGGTTTCCTCGTCGACCTCGGCGGCGACATGGGTGTGGCGGATGAACACCACGTCGACATGCTTGTAGCGGCGGCGGAGGAATATGTAGAGCAGCGAATAGAACCGCTTGGCGAGATCCTTCATGTGTTCGGTCATCGAGCCGGAGACGTCCATCAGGCAGAACATGACCGCCTGGGCGACCGGCTTCGGCACCGGATCGAAGCGGCGGTAGCGCACGTCCAGCGGGTCGATATAGGGGATCAGGCTCGTCTTGCGCAGCTTGCGGCCAAGTTCGGCCTTCAGATCCTCGAGCCGGGCCATCAGTGCGGCATCGCCCAGCGCCGAGGCGTCGCCCTCGATGGCGGCGATCTCCTCCTGCAGCGCCGCGATTTCGTCGGCCTTGGGGCGTTTCAGCGCGATCCGGCGGGACAGGCTGTTGCGCACCGTGCGCATGATCGCGAGATTGGCCGGCGAGCCGCTAACGGAATATCCCGCGCGTTCCCATGACACCGCCTCGGCGTCCACCATCCGCCGCTTGGCGAGGTCGGGCAGTTCGAGGTCTTCGAGGAACAGCTCGACGAACTCGTCGCGCGAGAGGGCGAAGCGGAAATCGTCCTGGCCCTCGCCGTCCGGGCTGCCCTCGTTGCCCGATCCGTCGCCGCCGCCCTCCGGCCGGGCGATCGTATCGCCCTCGATATACTGCTTGTTGCCGGGCAGCAGGTGCTCGCGGATGCCGCTGCCCGCAGCGCGGCGGAACGAGGGCTCGTGCATCCCCTGGGTCGGCAGCGCGACTTCGCCGCCCTGGTCGGCATCCTTGATGCTGCGGTTGCTGGCGCTGTCATGCACCGCCTTGCGGATCAGCGACTTGGCCCGGCGCATGAAGCGTTGACGGTTGGCCAGGTTCTTTCCGCCGGGGTTGAGGCGACGGTCGACGATGTGCATGGCTTATGCCTACAGCAATTTCTTCAATGGCGCGTTGCCTTCATCCGGCCTGTTTCACGCGCATGTACCATTCCACCAGCCGGCGAACCTGGCGTTCGGTGTAGCCGCGCGTGATCATCCGCTCGACGAACTCGCCGTGCTTCTTCTCGCTGTCGCTGTCCTTCTTCGAGCCGAAGCTGATGACCGGCAGCAATTCCTCGACCTGGCTGAACATCCGCCGCTCGATCACTTCGCGGATCTTCTCGTAGCTGGTCCAGGACGGGTTGCGGCCATTGTTGTTGGCGCGTGCCCGCAGGCTGAACTTCACGACCTCGTTGCGGAAGTCCTTGGGGTTGGCGATGCCGGCCGGCTTCTCGATCTTCGTCAGCTCCTGGTTGAGCAGCTCGCGATTCAGCAACTGGCCGGTGTCGGGGTCCTTGTAAGTCCTGATCCTCGATCCATGCATCGGCATAGGCGACATAGCGGTCGAACAGGTTCTGCCCGTAATCGTGGTAGGATTCGAGGTAGGCCTTCTGGATCTCGTTGCCGATGAACTCGGCGTAGCGCGGCGCGAGTTCGCCCTTGATGAACTCCAGGTAGCGCTTCTCGGTCTCCTCGGGCAACTGCTCGCGTCGGATCGACTGCTCCAGCACGTACATCAGGTGCACCGGGTCGGCGGCGACCTCGATTGTGTCGTGGTTGAAGGTGGCGGCGAGCACCTTGAAGGCGAAGCGGGTGGAGGCGCCGTCCATGCCTTCTTCCATGCCGGCGGCGTCGCGGTATTCCTGCAGCGAGCGGGCGCGCGGGATCGGTCTCCTTCAGGCTCTCGCCGTCATAGACGCGCATCTTGGCGAACAGCGTGGAGTTCTCGTGCTTGCGCAGGCGCGACAGCACGGAGAAACGGGCCAGCATTTCGAGCGTCGCCGGCGCGCAGGGCGCAGCGGCGAGTTCGGAGGTGGAGACCAGCTTCTCGTAGATCTTCTGCTCCTCGGTGACGCGCAGGCAATAGGGCACCTTGATGACGTAGATGCGGTCGATGAAGGCTTCGTTGTTGCGGTTGTTCTTGAAGGTCTGCCACTCCGCCTCGTTGGAGTGCGCCATGATGACGCCCGAGAACGGGATCGCGCCGATGTTCTCGGTGCCGATGTAGTTGCCTTCCTGCGTCGCCGTCAGCAGCGGGTGCAGCATCTTGATCGGCGCCTTGAACATCTCGACGAACTCGAGGATGCCCTGGTTGGCGCGGTTCAGGCCGCCGGAGTAGCTGTAGGCGTCCGGGTCGTTCTGGGCGTGCATCTCCAGCTTGCGGATGTCGACCTTGCCGACCAGCGAGGAGATGTCCTGGTTGTTCTCGTCGCCCGGCTCGGTCTTGGCGACGGCGATCTGGCGCAGCCGCGAGGGCGTCAGCTTGACCACGTGGAACTTGGTGATGTCGCCGCCGAACTCGTCCAGCCGCTTGATGCACCAGGGGCTCATGAAGCGGGTCAGGCGCCGGCGCGGGATGCCGTAGCGATCTTCAAGCACGCCGCCCATCTGTTCGGGATCGAACAGACCAAGCGGGCTTTCGAACACCGGGCTGATCTCGCCGCCGGCCTTCAGCACGTAGATCGGGGCGTGCTCCATCAGCGCCTTCAGCCGTTCGGCCAGCGATGACTTGCCGCCGCCGACCGGGCCGAGCAGGTAGAGGATCTGCTTGCGCTCCTCCAGCCCCTGCGCGGCATGGCGGAAGAAGCCGACGATCCGCTCGATCGTCTCCTCCATGCCGTAGAACTCGGAGAAGGCGGGATAGACCCGGATGGTGCGGTTCATGAAGATGCGCCCGAGACGCGCATCCTTCGAGGTGTCGACCATCTCGGGCTCGCCGATCGCGGCCAGCAGGCGCTCGGCCGCGTTGGCGTACATCAGCGGGTTGTCGCGGCATGCCTCCAGATACTCGGCAAGCGACATTTCCGAATTACGCTGCGCGTCGTAGCTGCGCGCATACAGTGAGAACAGATCATCGACCGCAGGCATTGGTCGCTCCGTTCAACGAGTTGCAGGCCATCGCGTGGATGTAAGAGGCTAGCGGATACCTGCCAGCACGTGGCAGAGAAAATAGGTCCGGAAGCATTTTTATGTTCACCGTGTGATTGCGGTCGGCGCGGCGCTGGGCGGCGTGCGATCGCGCGTGTTGATATACGACGGAGACCGATGCGCGGATGCCGGGGAGCGGTGCCGGCGCCTCGAAGCCATGCGTATCCTCCTGCGTGGATATTGTGCCGGTCCGGTCGGCCCGCGCGAAACCGGTCTTCCGGCTTTCGCCCGCCTGCGATCGGGCCGCCACAGCGGGCGGTGCGACCGGTTGGCTGAGTAAGGTGCATGGCTGCATTGCACGAACGATGCCAGACGCCTGCCGAGTTCCCGCAAGGACATTCGATCCTGCGCCAGCGGGACCCCTCATATGGTGTGCCGGCGCACGGAATGGGATGCCCGGCTCGATCCGATGCGGTTCCCGCGGCAGGGTGCGGTGAACACGGCGCTGGCCGGCTGGCGCGCAATGGGCCGGTTGGCCGGACATGGGGCGGGGAGCCGTGCTGCGGTCCGCTCGTCGTTCGAAGTCGTACCGGGCTGATGCCATGATGCTCCTGTCCGTTCGTGGTAAGTTCCCCGCCAAGCCCCCCGCAGTTCCGGCGCGCCAACTGACAATTCGGCGCCATTATGCAACCAATAGTAGAGCGCGAATACCTCGTAGGCCATTAAGGCGACATACGTATGCCTGATCGCATTTTTTCTGCGCCAATTCCGAGATTCTGATGCCAGCGTTCGACCCCGGACCCCAGCCTAAACGCGGACCGCGCCGCTCCCTCGGTGGCGTACGGCCGCGCCAAACCGGTAATACGGCTGCATAATTCGCGAGCAGGCGAGCCGTTCCCCTCGCCTGGTACCGCCGGGCCCATTGCGGTCACTCGGCTTCGCGCTGCCCATCCCGCAGCCGGGCAAGCAGCAGCGCCTCGGTCTCCGGCGGCAGTGGCGGAGTGGGCAGATTGCCCACCAGGCGCACGGTCCGGCGCATCTGCTGCAGAAAGGCACGGCAGCCGTCGCAGACGAGAAGATGCAGGCGGATTGCCAGGCGCTGGCGCCAGGACAGCGCGCCCTCCATGTAGTCGGTCGCCATCGCGCCAACATCCTGGCACCGTAACGCCATAGATTCCCTATTGCTCCTTGACGTTCGACTGTCGGCCGATCCGGGCGTTACACCACGCGGCCTAATCCGCGCTACGCTGCGCCGCCGACGGCGCCGAGACAATGAGCGGACCATGCCACCAAGCAACACCGAGTTCGACGACCCCGCCTTCCTGGAGCGCCTGCGGCGGGGCGACGCGGACGCCTATCACCGGTTGATCCGGCGCTTCCATGCATCGCTGGTCTCGGTTGCCGCTTCGGTGATCGGCAGCCACGCGCAAGCCGAGGAAGTGGTGCAGGACGCGTGGCTGGCGGTGCTGTCGGGCATCGGCCGGTTCGAGGGCCGCGCGGCCCTTGGGACCTGGCTGTTCAGCATCGTGCTCAACCGCGCCAGGACACGGCGCGGGCGGGAGGTGCGGATGGTGGCTCTGCCGGCCGAGCCGGATGGCGGGGCCGACCCGCCGCGCTTCGCCGCCGACGGGCACTGGCTGGACTGGCCGCGGCCCTGGGACGACCTGGACCCCGAGCGGCAGGTGGCCGGGCGCCAGCTTTGGGATCACGTGCAGATGGCGATCGCGAAGCTGCCGGCCGGGCAGCGGGCGGTCATCACCCTGCGCGACATCGAGGGCCAGGACGCCGAGACGGCCTGCACGCTGCTGGGGATCACCGCCGAGAACCAGCGCGTATTGCTGCACCGGGCGCGGCTGCGGGTGCGTGACACGATCGACCTGCTGGTCGGCGGCGGCACGCAGGCGCGGCAGGCCAGCCAGGCGCGCGGGCGCGCCGCCCGCCAAGCGAATGGTGGAGCGCCCGTTGCGGCCAAGCCGACGGCCGTCCAGCGGATCGCAGCGGCGCTGCGCTTCGCGGCTAGCGCGCTTAGCGGCTTCGGTGTCTCGCTATCGTCGCCATGACCTCGACCAGCAGCGTGTCGCGCTCGGCTTCGAGGTCGGCTATCTCGCGGCCCTTCACCGCATCCGCGACGCCCTCGATCAGGGCGCGGCAGGTGGCGTCCGACAGTTCGGGCGTCCTCATGGTGGCCCACCAGTCCTGAAACGCCGGGCGGAACTGGGCCAGCATATGCGCCATGCCGCCGTCGCCGCCGGCCAGGTGGAAGGTCTGGTGCGGCCCCATCAGCGCCCAGCGCAGGCCGGGCCCGGCGCTGATCGCGGTGTCCACGTCTTCGACACTCGCCAGTCCGCTCGCGACGGCGCTGACCGCCTCGGCCCACAGCGCGGCCTGCAGCCGGTTGGCAAGGTGGCCGGGTGCTTCCTTGCGGACATGGATCGCGCGCTTGCCGATGTGGTTGTAGAATTCGAGGCACCACGCGACCGTTTCGGGCGTGGTCAGGCGGCCGGCCACGACCTCGACCAGGGGGATCAGGTGGGGCGGGTTGAAAGGGTGGCCGATGGCGAAGCGGCCGGGGGTGCGCAGGCCCTCCTGCATCGCGCTCATCATGATGCCCGATGAACTGGAGGCGACGATCGTTTCGGGCGGCAGCGCGTCCTCGATCGCCGCGAACAGCGCGCGTTTGATCGGCAGGCGTTCGGGTGCGTTCTCCTGCACGAACTCGGCATCGGCCACCGCCGCTTCCGGCGACGGGTGGAAGTGCCAGGCGTCGGGCGACGCGTCGGCCGCCATGCCGAGCGTTGTCAGGATCGGCCAGGCCTTTTCGACGTAGCGGCGCACATAGGCTTCCGCCGCCGGGTTCGGATCGCTGACGGCGACCGTCATGCCGCGGCTGAGGAACCATGCCGCCCAGCTGGCGCCGATCGTGCCGGCGCCGAGCACGGCGGCGCGGCGTACACGGTGTGGATGCGGCATGCGGACCCCCCTGGCTTTGCCAGCATCCTCGCGGCCTTGACCTGTGCCGGCAAGCTTCGCACCCTCGGCCGCGCCGGCTGCATGTGGCCGGCGCAACTGGGGGCGGGGAAACGTTGCACGCCGAACCAAAGCCGCTCGCGCGTCCGCCCGACATCCGCGCCGCCGGCGAGGGGGTGGCGCTCGACTGGTCGGCGGCACGGGCGCATCTGGCGGCGCATGGGCTGCACCTCGACGATGATCCGCCGCCGCGCCAATTCGCCGGCGGCCTCGCCAACCTCAACTACCTGATCAGCCTGGACGGCCGGCCGGCCGTGCTGCGGCGCCCGCCGATGGGCGATCTGCCAGCCGGCAGCCACGACATGGCGCGCGAGCACCGCATCCTGAGCCGGCTGCCGGATGCGCTGGCCTTCGTGCCGCGCAGCCTCCACCTGTGCGCCGATGCTGCGGTGATCGGGGCGCCGTTCCAGGTGCTGGAATACCGCGCCGGACTGGTCGTGCGGGCCACCATGCCGCCCGAGCTGGAAGGCCGCCCGGAAGCCGGCGCGCGGCTGTCGCAGGTGCTGCTGGAAACGCTGGCGGCGATTCATGCGGTCGACGCCGCCGCAATCGGACTGGGCGATCTGGGCCGGCCCGACGGTTTCCTCGCCCGCGCCGTCGCCGGCTGGAGCAAGCGCGGCCTCGCGGTGCAGGAGGACGGCACCCAGGCGCTGCACCGCGACGTACAGGCGTGGCTCGGGCGAAACGCGGTGCCGGACGGGCCGCCCACGCTGCTGCACAACGACTTCAAGCTCGACAACATGATCCTTGATCCGCGCAACCTGTCCCCGGTCGGCGTGGTCGATTGGGACCAGGGCACCCGCGGCGACCCGCTGTTCGATCTGGCGACGCTGCTGACCTACTGGACCGAGGCGGACGATCCGGCGGCGCTGCACGACATGGCGCAGATGCCGGCGACGGCGGTCGGCTTCTGGCGGCGCGAGCAGGCGGTGGCGCACTACGCCGCGCTGTCGGGGCGCGACGTATCTGACTTCCGCTTCTACCGGGTGCTGGCGATGTACAAGCTCGGCGTCATCTTCCTCCAGCTTGGCTACCGCTACCGCACCGGGGCCACGACCGAGCCGCGCTATGCGCCGCTCACCGGCATCGGCACCGGTATCGTCGCCTTCGCCCACGATCTCGCGCAGGGCCGCGCTTTCTAGGAAACGACAATGGATTTCGCCATCCCGCCCGAAATCGAGGAGCTGCAGGCGCGCACCCGCCGCTTCATCCGCGAGCGCATCATCCCGCTGGAGGGCGACGCGCGGCAGACCCGGCACGGGCCAACCGATGCATTCCGGCGCGAGCTGAACGCGCTGGCCGCCGCTGAGGGACTGGTGGCACCGCATGTCTCCCCCGAATACGGCGGCCTCGGGTTGAACCATTTCGGCAAGGCGGTGGTGTTCGAGGAGGCCGGCTATTCCCTGCTGGGTGGGCTGGCGATGAACATCTCCGCCCCCGACGAGGGGAACATGCACCTGCTGGAGGCGGTGGGCGCGCCCGAGCACAAGGAACGCTGGCTGCGCCCGTTGGCGAGCGGGGCGATCCGGTCCTGCTTCTGCATGACCGAGCCGGCGCCGGGGGCCGGATCGGACCCGGCGGCGCTGGCGACCACGGCGGTGCGCGACGGCAACCACTGGGTGATCAACGGCACCAAGTGGTTCATCACCGGCGCCGAAGGCGCCGGCTTCGCGATCATCATGGCGAAGGACGAGGACGGCAACGCCACGATGTTCCTGGCCGACATGGACACGCCGGGCATCGAGATCGTGCGCACCATGGACAGCCTGGACCAGGGCTTCCCGGGCGGCCATGCCGTGGTGCGGTTCAACGATGTGCGCATTCCCGCCGGCGACATTCTGGGCGAGCCGGGCAAGGGGTTCCGCTACGCGCAGGTGCGTCTTGCGCCAGCCCGGCTGACGCACTGCATGCGCTGGCTGGGCGCGGCGCGGCGCGCCCACGACATCGCCTCGGCCTACGCGCAGCAGCGCGAAGTGTTCGGCCAGCGCCTCGGCCAGCATGAGGGGGTGGGCTTCATGCTGGCCGACAACGAGGTGGACATCCGCCTCAGCCGCCTGTCGATCTGGCACACCGCGTGGGTGCTGGACCAGGGCCAGCGCGGCGGCACCGAGTCCTCGATGTCGAAACTGTTCTGCTCGGAGGCGATCTACCGCGTGGCCGACCGCTGCGTGCAGGTGCTGGGTGGCCAGGGCGTGACGGGCGAGACGCTGGTGGAGCGCATCTTCCGCGAGGTGCGCGGCTTCCGCATCTATGACGGACCATCCGAGGTGCATCGCTGGAGCATCGCGCAGAAGATCATGCGCCAGGGACCGAACTGGTGAGCGGCCCGTTCGACCTTTCCGGGAAGGTTGCGGTCGTGACCGGCGGCGGCCGCGGCATCGGCCGTGGCATCGCCGCGGCGTTGGCGGCCGCCGGGGCGAAAGTGGTGCTGGCCGGGCGCACCGAGGCGACTCTGCAGGACGCGGTGGCGGCAATCGGCCCCGCCGCGACGGCGACGGTCGCCGACGTCTCGCGCGAGGACGACGTGGTGGCGCTGCGCGATGCGGCGCTCGCAGCGCACGGGCGGCTCGACGTGCTGGTGAACAATGCCGGCATCAACCCGATCTACCGCGGCATCGAGAAGACCAGTCTCGAGGACTGGTCCGACATCGTCGGGGTGAACCTGACCGGCGTATTCCTATGCTGCAGGCATCTCGGCGGCTGGATGGCGGCGCATGACGGCGGGTCGGTCATCAACATCACGTCCGTCGCCGGACATGTCGGGCTGCGTCGCTCGGTGCCGTATTGCGCGGCCAAGGGCGGCGTCGAGCTGATGACCAAGGCGCTGGCGCTGGACTGGGCGGACAAGCGCGTGCGGGTGAACGCGATTGCCCCTGGGTATTTCGAGACCGACCTGACGGCCGGGATGCGCGGCAACGCGGACCTGTCGGGGCGGCTGCTGGCGCAGACCCCGCTTGGCCGCTTCGGCACCCTGGAGGACATCGGCGGGGCCGCGGTTTTCCTGGCCTCGGCCGCATCGGCCTACATGACCGGCCAGAGCCTGCTGATCGACGGCGGCTGGACGGCGGCGTGATGATCGGGCGTCCGAGGCTTGTCCCGGTCGCGCACTGGGCACACATCGGCTACAGCAGATGGGCCGAAACACCGGAGGGGACGCGATGAGCGAGGCATGCATCGTCGGCTGGGCGCACAGCCCGTTCGGCAAGCTCGAGGACCCGGATGTCGAGAGCCTGATCGGCCGCGTCGCGGCGGCGGCGATCGAGGATGCCGGGATCGCGCCAGAGGAGATCGACGCCAGCTTCGTCGGCCTGTTCAACGCCGGGTTCTCCAAGCAGGACTTCCCGAGTTCGATGGTGCTGCAGTCCGTGCCCGCGCTGCGCTTCAAGCCCTCGACGCGGTTCGAGAACGCCTGCGCGACGGGCTCGGCCGCGGTGTATGGCGCGCGCGACTTCCTGGCCGCCGGGCGGGGACGCTTCGCGCTGGTGGTCGGTGTCGAGAAGATGACCGCGACGCCCACCGCACAGGTCGGCGACATCCTGCTCGCCGCCAGCTACCGGCGCGAGGAAGGCGACATCCCGGCCGGGTTCGCGGGTGTGTTCGGGCGCATCGCCGAGGGGTATTTCCAGCGTTACGGCGATCAGTCCGACGCGCTGGCCGCGATCGCGGCGAAGAACCACCGCAACGGCGTCGACAACCCCTATGCGCAGATGCGCAAGGATCTGGGCTTCGAATTCTGCCGCACCCTGTCGGAGAAGAACCCGTATGTCGCGCCGCCGCTGAAACGGACCGACTGCTCGCTGGTCTCGGACGGCGCCGCCGCTCTGGTGCTGGCCGACGAGGAGACGGCGAAGGCGATGGGCAAGGCGATCCGCTTCCGCGCCGCCGTGCAGGTGAACGACTACCTGCCGATCTCCAAGCGCGACATCACCCGCTTCGAGGGTGCGGCGCAGGCCTGGGGCCGCGCGCTGGCCGCCGCCGATATGGCACTGGACGATCTATCGTTCGTCGAGAGCCACGACTGCTTCACCATCGCCGAACTGCTGGAATACGAGGCGATGGGGCTGACCGCGCCGGGGCAGGGCGCCCGCGCGGTGCTGGAGGGCTGGACCGCGAAGGACGGCCGCCTGCCGGTCAATCCCTCGGGCGGGCTGAAGTCGAAGGGCCACCCGATCGGTGCAACGGGCGTTTCCATGCACGTCATCGCCGCGATGCAGCTGGCCGGCGAGGCGGGCGGGATGCAGCTGCCGAAGGCCGAGCGCGCCGGTGTTTTCAACATGGGCGGGGCAGCGGTCGCCAACTACGTCTCGATCCTGGAGTCGGCGCGCTGAGCGCCGCCGTCGCCGAACCGAAGGATGCCGGCGCCGTCGACGCCTACCACGCGCATGTCTATTACGATCCCGGGCAGACCCGCGGGACCGCCGAGCGCCTGCGCGAATGGGTGGAGGCGCGGTTTCCCGGCGTGCGGATGGGGCGCTGGCACGACGTGCCGGTCGGTCCGCATCCGCAGGCGATGTATCAGATCGCCTTCGAACCGGCGCTGTTTCCGACACTCGTGCCGTTCCTGATGCTCAATCGCCAAGGGCTGACGGTGCTGGTGCATCCGGAAACCGGACGGCCGCGCGACGACCATCTGATCCATGCCGCCTGGCTCGGCGCGGTGCTGCCGCTGAACGGCGCGATCTTGCCGGAGACCGATAGCGGCGCTTGACTGGTGGACCGCGACTGTTCCGGGGGACCGCCATGACGGCGCTGGCTCGCTGCTACAACATCGCCGACCTGCGCGAAGCCGCCCGCAAGCGGCTGCCCAAGGGCGTCTTCGAGTTCGTCGATCGCGGCAGCGAGGACGAGGTCGGGCTGCGCAACAACCGCGCCGGCTTCGAGCGCATCAAGCTGCGGCCGCGCTCGCTGGTGGACGTGTCGGGCCGCAGCATGCAGACCACGCTGTTCGGCAAGCCGATGGGGATGCCGCTGGCGATCGCCCCCACCGGGGCCGCCGGGCTGTGCTGGTACGAGGGCGAGCTGGAATTGGCCAAGGCTGCCGCGGCGGCGAAGGTTCCGTTCACGCTGGCCACCGGCGCGATGACCTCGATGGAAAAGATCGCGCGCGAGGCTGGCGGCCGCTTGTGGATGCAGTTGTATCTGTGGAACGATCGCCAGCTGTCCTATGAGCTGGTGCAGCGGGCCGAGCGCGCCGGGTTCGAGGCGCTGGTTCTAACGGTCGACACCATCGTCGCACCGAACCGCGAATACAACGCGCGCAACGGGTTCAATTTGCCGTTCCATCCGACGCCGCGTGCGATCGCCGACATGCTGGCGCATCCGCGCTGGCTGACCGGCGTGCTGACGCGCTACCTGACCACCACGGGGATGCCACGCTACGAGAACCTGCCCGAGCGGTTCCGCAGCAAGATCACCGCCGATCCGTCGCAGAAGGAGATCACCCGCCAGGACACGATGACCTGGGAGGACGTGCGCAGGCTGCGCGACCTGTGGCCCCGGGTGCTGATGGTGAAGGGGATCATGCGAGCCGACGAGGCGGTGCGCGCGGTGGAATACGGCGCTGACGCAGTGATCGTCTCCAATCACGGCGGGCGCAACCTGGACAGCGCGATGGCCTCGATCGACGCGCTGCCGGAGATCGTGGAGGCGGTGGGCGATCGGGCGACGGTGATCCTGGACAGCGGCGTGCGCCGCGGCTCGGACATCGCCAAGGCGCTGGCGCTGGGGGCCAAGGCGGTGCTGGTCGGCCGCGCGACGCTGTACGGCACCGCGGTCGCCGGCGAGGCGGGTGCGCTGCACGCGCTGACCATGCTGCGGGGCGAACTGGACCGGGTGATGGCCTACACCGCCTGCAACACAGTGGACGAGATCGGGCCAGAGATCCTGTATCTCCCGCGCGAGCGCAACCGGCTGAGCGCGATGGTCGCCGAGGGCGTGTAGTACCAAGTCGCGCCGAGTTCCTTCGTTGTCGCCTTCCTGTCGTCATGGTCGGCGAAGGCCGACCATGACGACTTTGCAGATGACGCCTCGAAGTAATGAGGAAGGCATGGATTATCGGGCTTCGGCGAGGATGACGCGAGCGAGTCGTCATCAAGGCCGGCCGGTATAGGACAGCCGCTCAGCGGGGCTTTCGGGGCATCGGAGCGGCGATCGCCTTGCCGAGCGCGGCGCCCGCCCCGGCCATCATGGCACCGGCCGCAAGGTTGCTGACGGCGATGCCGATCCACAGGCCGTACAGCAGTGACGCTGGCGCGACAGGCCGTCTGCCCCCACCGCCGCCGCCGGGGTCGGTCTGCTTCTGGCGCAGCATCATCCGTAACGCTCCCATTCCAAGCGAGTCATTGCTCGCAGCGACTTGGCATCCAGCGGCTCGGTTCAGGGGGTCAAGAGCAGGCAACCCCGCGGCCCTGGCCGGGTTCTGCGGTGCAGATTACCCTTATCGTGCTTAATCCGGAGGAAACAATGCCATGGCGCGCGTGCCGTATCTCGAAAAGACCGACCTTCGGCCAGACGATCACGATCTGCTGAAGCGGCCCATCGCGCTGTTCAAGGCGCTGGTGAATTCCCCCGGCGGGGCACGGGCGTTCTCGGGCCTCGGCCGCTATATCCGTTTCGAGAGCAAGCTGGACCCCCGGCTGCGCGAACTGGCGATCCTGCAGGTGGGCTATCTGACCCGCACCCCCTACGAATGGTCGCACCACGTCAAGATCGGCTACGGCTTCGGTGTGACCGACGCCGATATCGAGGCGCTGATTGCCGAGACCGAGGGCCGCGGTAGCGCCCTGCCGGCGCTGGACCGTACCGTGCTGCTGGGGGCACGGGAGATGACTGGGCCGGATCTGGCGATGAGCGACGCCACCTTCGCCGCGCTCGAGGCCGCGATGCCGGCCGAGCACATCGTGGACCTCACGCTGGTGATCGCCTTCTATAACGCCGTGGTGCGCGTCCTTGGCACGTTGCGTATCGATGTGGAGCCGGAATACCAGACCTATCTCGACCGCTATCCCCTGCCGGCCGCATAGCTTTCGAAGCGGCGAATCGCCGCATCCATCTCCTCGGCCGTCAGCAGGCGCGGCGGTCCGGCGGCGCGGGCCAGCAGGTATTGCCGGCTTAGCGTTTCCAGCCGCAGCGCCGCCGCCAGCGCCCGGCGCGGGCTGCTCGCATGGACGATCATGCCGTGGTTGGCGAGCAGGCAGGCCGAACGCCCGGCGATCGCCTCGACCGCCAGCGCGGCAAGCTCGGGGGTGCCGAAGGTGACGTAAGGCGCGCAGCGCACGTCGGCGCCGCCGAAGCTGGCGATCATGTAGTGAAACGCCGGCAGGCCTTCGTTCAGGCACGCGAGGGCGGTGCAGCAATCGGCGTGCGTGTGCACGATCGCCCGTGCCGCCGGATCGCTCCGGTAGATCGCGGCGTGCATCGCCCATTCGCTCGATGGTGCGGCGTTGCGGGCGGTCTTGCGCACCGTGCCGTCCAGGGCCATCGCGATCAGGCTGTCGGCGTCCACGGTCTCGGCGGTCGCCCCTGTCGGGGTTATGACCATGCCTGTGCGCGTGCGGGCGCTTACATTGCCGGTGCTGCCGGTGTTGAGGCCGAGGCGGGCGAGGTCGCGGTACACCTCCGCCACCTCCCGGCGGAGCGTGCTCACATCAGGAACACGCCCTTCCCCGTGGTCTGCGTGTCGAACAGCTTGTAGGCCTCGTCAGCCTGATCCAGCGTCCAGCGGTGGGTGAACAGCGCATCGACATCGATCTTCCGGTCGGTGACGAACCGCGCGCACTCGGCCTGGCCGATCGTGGAGAAGGTCCAGGATCCGATCACCGTCAGCTGCTTGCGCAGCATGTCGGGGCTGACGTCGATCCTCACGTCGCCGCCCTCGCCGACGAAGCAGCAGGTGCCCCAGACCTTGCAGCTGCGGATCGCCGCGATGCGGGCTTCCGACGCGCTGGAGGTGTCGAGCGTCAGCTCCGCACCGTAGCCGTGCGTCAGATCCTTGATCGCGCCGATCGGGTCGTTGGAGCCAGGGTTGACGATCGCGTCGGCGCCGAATTCCTTCGCACGCGCCAGCCGTTCGGGGCTGACATCGAGCGCGATCACCGTGGCACCCATCGCCTTGGCGAGCTGGGTGGCCGACAGGCCGACCGGCCCCTGGCCGAAAATGGCTATGGTGTCGTTGCCCGAGATGTTCATCCGGCGCAGCGCGCCATAGGCGGTGCCGGTGCCGCAGGAGATCGCCGCCCCCGTCTCGAACGACAGTTCCTCGGGCAGCGGCAGCAGGGTGATCGCCGGCACCTTCATGTAGCGTGCATGGGCGCCGTGATCGTTGTTGCCATACACCGCGACTGGCACTTCCTGACACAGCTGCTGCCAGCCGGAGCGGCAATGGTTGCAGGTGCTGCAGCCCTTGTAATGGTGCACCATCACACGGTCGCCGACTTTGCCCAGTGCGGCCGGCACGCCGGCGCCCAGGGCGGCGATGACGCCGCAGGGCTCGTGCCCGCCGATCACCGGGCCGGACTGGCCCTTGAAGCCGAGGCTGGTCGGCGCGCCCTTGGCGCGGCGATAGGATTTCAGGTCGCTGCCGCACATGCCCGAGGCCTTGATCTCCACCACCGCCTCCCCGGGGCCGGGGGTGGGATCTGGGAAGTCGATGAATTCGACCTGTCGGTCACCGGGGAAGGTCACGGCGCGCATGGCGGTCTCCTGATTCTATCGCGTTGTCTGATCGGATCAGCGCGGGATTTCCGGCGTGGTCGAAAGCAGCGGGAAGGCGCTGTGGACATGCGGCGGGCCGGGCGGCGGGGCGGCACAGACATGCGCGCGGGTCACCTCGTTCAGGCTCGTCGCGCCAAGCAGTGCCAGCGCGATCGCGGTTTCCGTCTCCAGCAGCTCGAGCATGCGGGCAACACCCTCGGCCCCGGCGGCCGCCAGCGCGTAGCAATAGAGTCGGCCGATCGCGACGGCGTCGGCGCCGAGGGCCATCGCCTTGACCACGTCGGTGCCGCGGCAGAAGCCGCCGTCGATGATGATGCGGGCGCGGCCCGCGACCGCCTCCACCACCTCGGGCAGCACATCCATCGCGCCGCGGCCGTGATCGAGCTGCCGGCCGCCGTGGTTGGAGACGTAGATGCCGTCCACGCCGTATTCGCAGGCAATGGCGGCGTCCTCGGCGGTGGCGATGCCCTTCAGGATCAGCGGCACGGCGTGCGTGTCCTTGAAGTGCTGCACGTTGTCCCAGTTGAATCCGGCCTGGAATTCATGGCCGGTGGCATTGGCGCGCCAGGGCTTGATGAACCGGCGGGCAATGTCGCGCTCGCGCCGGCTATAGGCGGCGGTGTCGACGGTGATGCAGAACGCCGCGTACCCCGAATCGGCGGCCTGGTGAACGATGTCGTCGATCCAGGCGTCGTCGCCGCGCACGTAGAGCTGAAAGACGCGGCCGCCGTCGCCCGATGCCCGCGCGGTCTCGGCGAGGCCTGGCTTGGTAACCGAGCTGACGATCAGCGGAACGCCGAAGGCCGTCGCGCCCTGCGCCGCGGTCGCGGCACCGCCGGGGTGGAAGGATTCCAGGGAGCCGACCGGTGCCAGCATCACCGGGATGCGCAGCGTCATGCCGAACAGACTGGTGGTGCAATCGACCGAGGAGACGTCGCGGCAGACGCGCGGGCGGAGCGCCAGCTGATCGAGGGCGAGACGGTTGCGCCGCATCGTCGTCTCGGTCTCGGTCGCGCCGACGAGGTAGTCCCAGATGTTGTCGGGAAGGCGCTGGCGCGCGTCGCGGACGAATTCGTGCAGTGTCTGGTAGTCGCCGTCCGGTTCAGCCAGATGCGGGGCTTGGGGCATGAAAGGTTCCTCCCGGTTCCTATCAGGCCCGCAGCGCAGCGGCTTCGCAAGGGGTGGCCCCAACGCCGCAGCCCGCATCGCGCTCGGGCGATGCGGGAATGGGCGGCGACGGTCCCTGTTACGCCGTCAGCGCGCGCAGCTTGGGGATGGCCGCGCCTTCGATCAGTTCCTCGTACACATCGACATAGTCCTGCGCCATGCGCCGGGCGGTGAAGCGCTGCTCGAAGCGCCGGCGGATCGCGCCGCGGTCGAGCTCGCCGAGGCGGCGAGATGGCGGCGACCGCCGCGTCCTCGTCGGGCGACGATGAAGCCGGTCAGGCCGTGGTCGATCACCTCGGGCACCGAGCCGCAGTTGTAGGCGATGACGGGCGTGCCGCAGGCCATCGCCTCGATCATCACGAGGCCGAACGGCTCGGGCCAGTCGATCGGGAACAGCAGCGCGTGGGCGCCGGAGAGGAATGCGGGCTTCTGGCTGTCGTCGATCTCGCCGATGAACTCGACATGTCCCTGCGACAGCAGCGGCTTGATCTCGGCCTCGTAAGTAGTCGCGGTCGGCGTTGTCGACCTTGGCGGCGATCTTCAGCTTCATGCCGGCGCGCGGCGGCGATGCGGATGGCGCGGTCGACGCCCTTCTCCGGCGAGATGCGGCCGAGGAAGGCGAAATAACTCTGTTTCACCGGCTAGCGGCGTCAGACAGCTGCGGCCGGCATGCCGTGCAGCACCGTGCGCACCCAGTTCAGGCTGGGGATCGGCCGGCGCTGGCTGTTCGAGATCGAGACGAACGGCGCGTCCGGGAAGGTCTCGTAGACTTCCTTGAACTCGGGCAGGTCGAGCCGGCCATGCAGCGTGGTCAGGAACGGCGTGCGCTGGCGGCTGAACAGCGAGAGCGGGAAATAGTCGATGTGGAAATGGATCACGTCGAACTCGTCGGCGCGCCGATAGATCAGCTCCACCATCGCATGTAGGTACGCGACCCAGTCGCGCACCGTCGGGTCGAGACGCAGCGCTTCGCGTGCGCATCGGCGCCAGCGTGGCGGAGGTGATGGAATCGCCGCTGGCGAACAGGGTCACGTCGTGACCCATCGCGACCAGTTCCTCGGTCAGCGAATGGACGACGCGCTCGGTGCCGCCGTAGAGCTTGGGCGGAACGGCCTCGAACAGCGGAGACACCTGGGCGATACGCATGGATAGCCGCTCCCTTTACTTGGGCAGTGACAGCACGGAGGCTTGGTATTGTCGCGAAGACCCGGAAACCGGCGGACTTTATTTTGCATCGTGAATTTAGGAGCCGAATGTGGCGAAAAATCGGCGCCTCCGTCGGATCCCTTCGCGGGATCATTGTGCCTTCAGCAAGTGAAGCGTCGAAGCGGCCGGCGGTTCCCGACCATTCCGCCAGCTGAAAAATCTGGAACTGCCATACTCACGCCATGCTTTGCCCGTTGAGTGTCTCAGTTGGATGGATGCGACCTACGGGAAGGCATGACGATGCAGGTCCACACACTCGATACACCGACACAGAACAGGTCGCGTCCGACGCGCGAGAGGCTGCGCGCGACGCCCGGGCCAGTGGGGCCGTTCCGCTTCCTGTTCCGCTATGCAATGCGACACAAGCTGGGCCATGCGATCGTGCTGGCTTCCGTGCTGACGGCCGTGGTTGCGGCGGTTTCGACCCAATATGGGTTAAAGTATCTTATCGACATCGTCTCGCATGGCCCTAATACATCGACGCAATCGGCTGTCTGGATCGGCTTCGGTCTGCTGTGTGGCCTGATCGCCGCCGACAACCTGATGTGGCGCGTCGGCGGCTGGAGCGCGGCGCGCACCTTCGTCGCCGTGACCGGCGACATCCGGCGCGACCTGTTCGATCATCTGAGCCGGCCACTCGCCGAGCTACTTCGCCGAGCGGCTGCCCGGCGCTCTGGCCGGCCGTGATCACCGCCACCGCCAACGCCGCTTTCACCGTCTCCAACACGATGGCCTGGAACGTGCTGCCGCCCTGCATCGCGGTCCTGTGCGCGATCCTGCTGATCGGCACGGTCAACCCGATGATGGCCGGCAGCCTGCTGGGCATCGCCGGTGGCGCTGGGCGCGCTGATCTACTTCCTGGCGCGCAACGGCACGCCGCTGCATCGCGACTTCGCCCGGCAAGCCGCCGCCGTGGATGGCGAACTGGTCGACGTGGTCGGCAATATCGGCGTGGTGCGCGCCTTCGGTGCGACCTTCCGCGAGCAGCGCCGCTTCGCCGGCACGCTGCGCTCCGAGATGGGCGCACGGACCGCACAGCCTGCTCTACATGGAGCGGCTGCGGCTGATGCATGCGGTGCTGACCGCGCTGCTGACCGCCGGCATCGTCGGCGTGGACGCTGCTGCTGTGGCAGCACGGCGCAGGCGACGGTGGGCGACATCGTGCTGATCACCTCGCTGGCTTTCGGCATCCTGCACGGCACGCGCGATCTTGCCGTGGCGCTGGTGGACCTGACGCAGCATCTGTCGCGGCTGGAGGAAGCGGTCGGCGTCGCTGCTGGTCCGAGCATGAGCTGCCCGACAGCCCGAATGCGCGGCCTTGCGTCCCCGGCGCGGGCCGCGTGTGCTTCGAGAACGTGCGCTTCGCCTATCCGGGCCGGCCGCCGGTGCTGAACGGCTTCGACCTCACCATCGAGCCGGGGCAGCGCGTCGGGCTGGTCGGCTTCTCGGGCGCCGGCAAGTCCACGGTGCTGGCGCTGCTGCAGCGTTTCTATGACGTGCAGGGCGGGCGCATCACCGATCGACGGGCAGGACATGCGCGACGTGACGCAGGACAGCCTGCGCGCCGACATGGCGATCGTGCCGCAGGACATCTCCCTGTTCCATCGCACGGTGCAGGAGAACATTCGCTACGCCCGGCCCGAGGCGGACAGCGCTGCGGTGCTGGGTGCCGCCGAGATGGCGCATTGCCGCGAGCTTCATCGAGGCGCTGCCCGACGGGTTCGCCACGATGGTCGGCGACCGCGGCGTGAAGCTGTCCGGCGGCCAGCGCCAGCGCCTGGCGATCGCGCGCGCGCTGCTGAAGGACGCCCCGATGCTGCTGCTGGACGAGGCGACCAGTGCGCTGGACAGCGAGTCGCGAACTGGCGATCCAGTCAGCGCTCGACCGGCTGATGCGCGGACGCACGGTGATCGCCATCGCGCACCGGCTGTCCACGCTGCGCAGCTTCGACCGCATCATCGTGATGGATCGGGGCGTCATCGTCGATGACGGCTCGCCCCACGGAACTGGCGGCGCGTCCCGGACCGTATCGTGAGCTGCTGCGCAAGCAGCACATGCAGCCGATGGATGAGCCGGTCGAAGTGGAGACCGCCCAGGCCGCCTGACGCGCCGGCCGGCCCGGGCAGCCGTGTCCCGCCTCGTCGTCGTTTCCAACCGCGTCGCTCCGATCACCGAGGGCGAGGCTACCGCTGGCGGCCTCGCTGTCGGCGTGCTGGACGCCTTGCGCGCCAAAGGCGGCATATGGTTCGGCTGGAGCGGCGAGCTGACCGCCGCCGGCGAGTCGGCACCCAACCCATCGCACGCCGTGGGCGCCATCTCGCTGGTCACCGTCGATCTGTCGCGCAAGGACTACGACGAGTTCTACCGCGGCTTCGCCAATGGCACGCTGTGGCCGACGCTGCACTATCAGATCGGGCTCGGCAGCTTCGACTGGGCCGAGTTCGCCGGCTACCGGCGCGTCAATGCACTGTTCGCGCGCGGTGCTGGCCAGTCTGCTGCGTCAGGGCGACCTGATCTGGGCGCACGACTACCACCTGCTGTGCCTTGCCGAGGCGCTGCGGGAGGCGGGGGTGACCAACCGGATGGGGCTGTTCCTGCACACCCCGTTTCCCGCGCCGCCGGTGTTCATGACCATCCCTGCCCACGCCGAGCTGATCCGCGCGATGTGCCAGTTCGACGTGCTGGGCTTCCAGACCGAGGCGGACCGCACCGCCTTCGTCGACTACGTGACGCGCGAGGCCGGTGGGCGGGCGCTGGTCGGGCGCCGCGTCGCCGCGTTTCGGGCGCGTGGTCAAGACCGGCGTCTATCCGATCGGCGTGCATGTCAGCCAGACGCGGCGCGGAGGCGGCCTCGCCGGCCAACGCGCGCCAGGCCACGCAGCTGCGCGCCAGCCTGCTGCGATGGTCCGCTGATCATGAGCGTCGACCGGCTGGACTACTCGAAAGGACTGCGCCAGCGCTTCGGCGCGTTCGAGCGGTTCCTGCAGGACTATCCGGCCTGGCGCGGCAGCGTGACCTTCATGCAGATCGCGCCGCCGTCGCGCGCGGACATCCAGACCTATCGCGAGATCCGCCGGGAGTTGGAAGCCGAGGCCGGGCGCATCAACGGCCGCTTCGCCGAGGTGGACTGGGTGCCGTTGCGCTACCTCAACCGGGGCTTCCCGCGCGGCGTGCTGATGCCGCTGTACGCCGAGGCGCAGGTCGGGCTGGTGACGCCGCTGCGCGACGGCATGAACCTGGTGGCGAAGGAATACGTCGCCGCACAGGATCCGGAGGATCCCGGCGTGCTGGTGCTGTCACAGTTCGCCGGGGCGGCGCGCGAGCTGGACGCCGCGCTGATCGTCAATCCCTACGACGAGGCGGGGATCGCGGCGGCGCTGGACCAGGGGCTGGCGATGCCGCTGGACGAGCGCCGCCAGCGTCATGCCGCGATGCTGGGGGTGATGCGGCGCAACAGCCTGGATGCCTGGCGCGACCGGTTCGAGACCGACCTGGCGGGACAGGTTGCCGGCGCTTGACGCGCATGGCACGGTCGGCGCACGCCCTTTCCCCTGCACATCGGCCTCATATCCAGCCCGGCGGACCTATCCCGTGACCGTGATCATTGCCAGCCGCCCGAATGTCTATTCCGGCAACCCGCTCGACCGCGCACATGAGCGGCGCGACGACGAGGCGTGGATCGCCGCCGCGCTGCACCACCCGGACACGCTCTACGTGCCGGTCTGGCGGGCGCGAACGCTGATGCGTGGGGTGGACGAAGGCAAGCCCGAGGCAGTCTTTGTCACCGCCTCGGCGGCGCAGGCGCTGCATATGGCGGGCGGCCCTTGGACCTTCCTGGGCATCCTTGACGGCAAGCCGATCTTCGCGATCGACGTCAGTCACGTGGACGACCCGCTGCCGCTGCTGCCCGGCACCGTTGCGACCTTCGCCGACCTGCGCACCGTCGGCAGCGCGCTGGGGGCACGCGAGGCGCCGATCGTGGCGCATGCGCGCGGCATGATGCACTGGCGGGTCAAGCACCGCTTCTGCGGCGTGTGCGGCGCGCCGTGCGAGCCGAAATCGGCCGGCCACGTGATGCACTGCACGGCCTGCAACGCGCAGCATTTCCCGCGCACCGACCCGGCGGTGATCATGCTGGTGCATCGCGGCGACCGGCTGCTGCTGGGCCACTCCCAGCGGTTCCCGCGTGCCCGCATGTATTCGACGTTGGCCGGCTTCCTGGAGCCCGGCGAGACGCTGGAGGAAGCGGTGCGCCGCGAGGTGTTCGAGGAGGCCGGGGTCACGGTCGGCAACGTGCAGTATCATTCGAGCCAGCCCTGGCCCTTCCCATCCAACATCATGCTGGGCTTCTACGGCGAGGCGCTGAGCGAGGACATCACCATCCAGACCGACGAACTGCTGGACGTGCGCTGGTTCACCCGCGACGAGATCCGCAACCCCGAGGCGCACGACTTCCATCTCCCCCGCCTCGACAGCATCGCGCGCCGGCTGATCGAGGACTGGATGGCTGGGACCGGCGGCTGATGCGACGGCTCGTTCCGCTGCTGCTGTGCGTGGCGATGGCCGGCTGCGGCCACTCCACCCGCTCGTTGAGCTATCGTGCGCCGTCCGACACCGAGCTCGGCGAGTGCCAGCGCCAAGCCGATAAGGACCCCGAGGTGCAGAAGCTGCTGCTGGAGAACTTTTACATCACCGCCTATCCGCCGCATGATGAGGCGCTCGCGCGGGCGCGGAAGAGGGCGACGGACAACTGCCTGCGCGCCAAGGGCGTCACGCTTCCGGGCGGCGTGGAGCCGGTGAACAAGTCCGGGTTCCTCCTGTGAACGACGTGCTGACGATCGGCTACGAGGGCGCGGTGCTGCCCGACGTGCTGGCGGCGCTGAAGCGCGCCGGCGCCGACCTGCTGATCGACGTGCGTGCCGTGCCGCGGTCGCGCAAGCCCGGGTTCTCGGCGAAGCTGTTGGCCGCCTCCGCCGAGGCGGTGGGGATCGGCTACCGGCATCTCCAGCGGCTGGGTACACCGAAGCCCGGCCGGGACGCGGCTCGGGCGGGCGACGCGGCCACCATGGCGGCGATCTTCACCGCGCACATGGGGGGCGACGAGCCGCAGGCGGCGCTGGCGGAGGCGGTGACGCTGGCGGCGGCGCACCGGGCCTGCCTGCTGTGCTTCGAGCGCGACCCGCATTTCTGCCACCGCACCATCGTCGCCGGCATGATCGCCGAGCGCACCGGGCAGGCGATCATCCATTTGAGCCCTTGAAGCTCGGCGTCGTCCGGCGAGTCAGTCCGCCAGACCGAGCGCGGAATAGAGGCGGGTGCTGGGCGGCCAGGCCGCCATGACGTCGCTGCGCCAGGCGAACGCGCCGGCGATCACCGCGATGACCAGGACGACGCTCAAGACCCAGGCGATGCGCAGCGCGAGGCTCGCCGGTGGTTTGGGCTGCGGGGCGGCCATCAGCCGGTCGATCGCCAGCGCGCCGCCTGACATGCTGCTCCGCATCGCGGCGGGACGGGGTGCCGGCGGCCTGGCGGTGGCGCCGGCGATGGGCACGCGAGGCTGCGGCGCGGACGCCATCGGCGGTGGGTGCGGTCCGGGCGGTGCGGCCCGGGCTCCGGCCGCGGCCTCCAGGCGGCTCATCACCGGCTGCTCCGGCGGCGGAGCGGGAGCCGGTGGCGCTGTCGCTGCCGGCGGTGCAATCGGACGGGCCTGAGCGGACGCGACGCCGGTTGACGGCACTTCCGGCTGCCATTGCTTTCCACACCGCGCGCAGCTCACCGCCTTGCGGCCGAGCAGCAGCAACTCCGGCACGTCATAGGTCGCGGAACAGAAGGGGCAGACGATGCGCATGGCGTGGGCAGCCTCGGGGGCGGAGGCCCAATGGTGAGGGACGCCGCGACGGCTTGGCAATGCCTTGGTCAATGCCCCGCGCTGCGCCGTTTCCGGCGTTACTGCTAAGCTGCACGGCGAACGCGAGGAGGGGGGAGAACGATGCAACTGGGGATTCATCTGCCACATGTCGGGCGCAAGGCTGGACCCGTGGCGATCCGGCGCGCTGCCGAACAGGCGGAGGCACTGGGCTTCGCCGATGTGTGGGTGAGCGAGCACATCATCGTCCCTCGAGGCGCGCCCTACCCGCCCTCGGCGCTGTTCTACGAGCCGGTGCTGACGCTGACCTGGGCGGCGGCCTACACGTCGCGGGTGCGCCTCGGGACCACCGTGCTGGTGCTGCCGATGCGCCATCCGGTGCCGCTGGCGAAGGAGCTGGCCACCCTGCAGAACCTTTCGGACGGCCGGCTAATCCTGGGCGCCGGCGTCGGCTGGATGGAGGCCGAGTTTGCCGCCCTCGGCGCGCCGTTCCATGAACGCGGGAGGCGCATGGACGAGGGTCTGGCGATGATGCGGGCGCTGTGGACCGAGGACCCCGTGAGCTTCCCGTCGCGCAGCATCCCGGCGGAGATCTCCGACATGCGGATGCTGCCGCACCCGTGCACGCCGATCCCGGTGTGGATCGGCGGCAGCTCGGATGCCGCGATTCGACGCGCTACGCGCCACGATGGCTGGCACGGCAGCCGCATCACGCCCGAGCAGGCCGGCCCGATGGTCGCCCGGCTGCGCGCCGAGCGGCCCGATGCGGGGTTCACGATTTCCCTGCGCGCCGCGTGGGACGGTGCCGGGCCGGCGGAACTTCGCGGCCGGCTGGACGCCTATGCCGCAGCCGGCGTCCAACACGTCATGGTCGAACCCTTCGCCCGCGAACTGGACGACTGGCTTGCGCAGGTGGAGCGGATCGCCCGGTCAGCGGAGGGCATCGGCGCGTAGCGCGCCGATTGAATGGGCGGGGCGGCTCAGTCGTCCCCGGTGGGACCGCCCGAACGGCTGGCGATCATCGCCAGCAACTCCCGCCGCGTCGACGGGATCGTCGCGGAAAGCGCCGAGCATCCGGCTGGTCACCATCGATCACGCCAGACTTGTGCACGCCGCGCGTGGTCATGCACTGGTGCGTCGCCTCGATCACCACGGCGACGCCGCGCGGCTGCAGCACGTCCTGGATGGTATTGGCGATCTGCGCGGTCAGCTTTTCCTGGATCTGCAGCCGCTTGCGCGTAGGCCTCGACCACGCGCGCCAGCTTGCTGATGCCGACCACGCGCCGGTGCGGCAGGTAGGCGACATGCGCGCGGCCGATGATCGGCACCATGTGGTGCTCGCAATGGCTTTCCAGCCGGATGTCGCGCAGCAGCACGATCTCGTCGTAGCCGTCGGTTTCCTCGAAGGTGCGTTCCAGGAGCGCGGCCGGGTCGGTGTGCGTAGCCGCTGAAGAATTCCTCGTAGGAGCGCACGACGCGGGCCGGGCGTGTCGACGCAGGCCCTCGCGCGTCGGGGTCGTCGCCGGCCCAGCGCAGCAGCGTGCGGACGGCATCTTCGGCTTCCTCGCGCGTCGGGCGTGCGCGACCGCGGGCGTCGTGGCGCCCAGGCGCGAAGCGGGTATGACGATGTTCACCGCGGAAACTCCCCGGACGTATGCGATGCGTGGCGGCCGAAGCGAGACGGCGCCGCGCGACAGGTAGCGACCTATCGGACCCGCGATATGGGTCACTTGCGGCAGGCGCCGCAACCCGTCGCGCGGTCAATGCACCCGGCCGTCCTGGTGCGGGCTGTCGAGGCTGAACGCGGGGATCGCCACGTCGAACGTCTCGCCGGACGCCGGCGCCACCATGTGATAGGCGCCGACCATGAAGCCGGAAGGCGTGTCGAGCGGCGTGCCGGAGGTGTATTCGAAGCTCTCGCCCGGCTCCAGCAGCGGCTGTTCGCCGACCACGCCGTCGCCGTGCACGTGCTGCGTGCGTGCCGCGCGCATCGGTGATCCGCCAGGTGCGGCGCAGCAGCTGCACCGGCTCGCGGCCCTGGTTCTCGATCTGCACGCGATAGGCCCAGACGAAATGGCTCTCGTCGGGCTCGCGACTGGTCCTCGAGATAGAAGGACCGGACGGAGACACGGATGCCGCGCGTCGTTTCTGCGTAGTCTTCGATCATCGCACGATCTGATCTTGCCGCTTCAGATGGCGGATTCAAGGCGACGTCGTGCGGCTTGTCCAGCGGCATTACTCGGCGGCCCGCGTCTGCGGTGCAGCATGCGCCATCGCGCCGCATGGCATCGAGCGCCTGCGCAAGATCGTCGATCAGGTCCGCGGGTCCTCCAGCCCGACCGACAGGCGGATCACGCCGTCGGTGATGCCGAGCCGCGCGCGCTCCTCGGCGCCGATGCGCATATGGGTCGTGGTCGCCGGGTGCGTCACCAGCGACTTGGAATCGCCGAGGTTGTTCGAGACGGCGATCAAGCCGCAGCGCGTTCATCAGCGGCGAAGGCGGCCGGCTTGCCGCCGGCCACCTCGAAGGTGACGACCGTGCCGCCGCCCGTCATCTGCGCGCATCGCCAGCGCGTGCTGCGGATGATCGGCGCGCGTCGGATACCAGACGCGCGCAACCTCCGGCTGCGTCCGGCCAGGAAGTCGGCGACGGCCGCGGCGCCGCGGCAACCGGCATCGACGCGCAGCGCCAGCGTCTCCAGGCCCTTCAGCAGCAGCCAGGCGTTGAACGGCGACAGCGCCGGGCCGGTGTTGCGGATGAACGGCTGCAGCGTCTCCTCGATCCAGCCTTGCGGCCGAGCACCGCGCCGCCGAGCACGCGGCCCTGGCCGTCGATGTGCTTGGTGCAGGAATAGACGACGACATCGGCGCCGAGTTGCAGCGGCTGCTGCAGCAGCGGCGTGGCGAACACGTTGTCCACCACGACGATCGCGCCGGCCGCGTGCGCCAGCGCGCGCGACCGCGGGCAGATCGACGATCTCCAGCATCGGGTTGGACGGGGTTTCCAGCAGCACCAGTTGCGCCGGCGCGGCGAGCGCCGTCGCGCCATTGCGCGAGGTCGCGCGCCGTCGACGAACTCGGTGGTCGATGCCGTAGCGCGGCAGCAGCGTCGAGACGATCCAGTGGCAGGAGCCGAACAGCGCGCGCGACGGCGACGACGCGGTCGCCGGCGTTCAGGTGCGAGAGCAGCGCGGCATGCACCGCGGCCATGCCGGTCGCGGTGGCGCGGCAGGCTTCGGCGCCCTCGATCGCGGCCAGGCGGGCTTCCAGCATCGCAACGGTCGGGTTGCCGAAGCGCGAATACTGGTAGTGCTCGACGGTGCCGGCGAAGGTCGCCTCGGCCTGCTCGGCGCTGTCGTAGACGAAGCCGGAGGTGAGGAACAGCGCCTCGGCGGTTTCGCCGTAGCAGACTGCGGTCGGTGCCGCCATGCACCAGGCGGGTGGCGGGACGGAGCTTGGCTGGGGTCGCTTGGCATCGTATCGGGGCCCTGCACTGGTTGGCCCGACCATCGAGCAGCCTCGGCCCTGCAACGGGCTCCAGCTGGCCTCTTTAGCGCGCTTGTTTCACCTCGCCGCAATCCGGCCGGACAAATCACGAGGGGCCGGGCCTATGCCACGCGATCGGCGGAACCTAGGGCCGGGCGGATTGCGCCGTCAACCCGGGTTTCCTATAACGCGCTGCCCGGCCTGCGGCGGCGTGCGGGTGTAGTTCAATGGTAGAACGGCAGCTTCCCAAGCTGCATACGAGGGTTCGATTCCCTTCACCCGCTCCAGCCCGGCTTCTCCGCGCGGCGCAGCAGGTAGGTGTCCATGATCCAGCCATGCCGCCGGCGCGCTTCGGCGCGGGCCTGCGTGATCGCCGATGCGGTGTCGGCGAGCGGGCCGGCGAGGAGTATTTCGTCCGGCGTGCCGAGATAGGCGCCCCAATGGATCGTCACCTCCGCCGGATCGACGGCGGTGAAGGCGCCGCCGGCATCCAGCATGACCACGGTGTTGTCGGCGAGGTCAGCGGGGTTTTCGCGCAGGCGGCGGCCGGTGGTGATATGGACCGGGCCGCCGACATGGTTGAGCGTGATCCGATGCGCGGCGGCGAGTGCCTGGACGCTGCTGATGCCGGGGATCACGTCCGTGTCGAACGTGATGGTTCCTCCCGCAACGATCAGGTCGATCAGGCGCAGCGTGCTGTCGTAGAGCGAGGGATCGCCCCACACCAGGAACGCGCCGGTACCGTCCTCGTGCAATTCTTCGGCGATCAGGCGGGCAATGATCCGGGCGCGATGCCGGTGCCATTCATCCACGCCGGCGCGATAGGACGTGGCGCCGGGATCGCGTTCGGGATCGGTCACCGCGACGAACCGGTAGTCGTGGCCTTCGATGTAGCGTTCGCAGATATCCTGCCGGATGCGCAACAGGCTGCTTTTGTCGGCGCCCTTGTCCATCACGAAAAACACGTCGACCGTGTTCATCGCCTTGATCGCCTGGATAGTGAGATGCTCGGGGTTGCCCGTGCCGATGCCGATGACGAGGAGCTTTCGCATCAGGCGTCTCCATCATGTTGCGGTCGGGCGCCGTGATCGCGCTGATACGCCATCCGCCGCTGCTGATCGCGCCCGGCATCTGCTACGGACGCCGCGACATCGCCATTGCCGATCCGGCGTCGGTGGCGCCCATCGTGGCGCGGGTCAAGGGCATCGCTGGCGCGGTCTGGACCAGCCCGCTGCACCGCTGTCGGATCGTCGCCGATGCGATCGGGCCGGCCCGCGTGGACGCGCGCCTGATCGAGATGGATTTCGGCACCTGGGATGGCATGGCGTGGGACGCCATACCGCGCGCCGAGCTCGATGCCTGGGCCGCCGACCCGCTGGGCTTCGCGCCGCCCGGTGGGGAGAGCGGGGCGGCGCTGGTGGCGCGAGTCACCGCTTTCCGCGACTCTCTGCCGCCGGGGGATCACGTGGTGGTGGCGCATGGCGGCCCGCTGAAGGTGCTGGCGGCGCTGCTGCGCGGGCAGCCGGTCGATCTTCTCGCGCCTTCGCCCGCGCTGGGCTCGGTCACGTTCATCGAATGAGCAGGGCCAGCAGGACGGCACACTCCGCCACCTGCTCGGTGGCGCCGAGGACGTCGCCGGTATGGCCGCCAATCTGCCGCCGCGCCAGCCAGGCCATGCCCGCGCCCGCGGCCACCGCGGCCAACAGCGCGCTGGCACCATGCGGCAGCAGCAGGCAGGCGCAGGCAAGGGCGAGGCCGGCGACGGCGGGGGCGAGCGGCACCGGCCCGAGTGCCGCGGCCAGGCCGTCGGGCCGCGCCGGCGGAAGGGCGAGCAGCATGCCGATCATGGCGGCCCGCCCCAGCACCCCGGAGGCAACCAGCGCAACGGCGACGCGGCCGGGGTCGCCAAATGTGGCGAGGGCGGCGGCGCGCAGGCCGAGCGCGAGGATCAGTGCCAGCGCCCCGAAGCTGCCGATGCGGCTGTCGCGCATGATCTCCAGCTTGCGCGCCCGCGTGCCGCCGCCGCCGAACCCATCGGCGGTATCGGCGAGGCCGTCCTCGTGCAGCGCACCGGTGATCAACAGGCCGGCGCCGATCGCCAGGATGGCGGCGAGCGGCGGCGGCAGGCCGAGCTTTGCTGCCAGCCAGTAGGCGGCGGCGCCGATCAGGCCGACGATGGCGCCGACGGCCGGATAGGCCCAGATGCCGGCCGCCCCCGTGGCGTTGGTGCCCGCAAACCCGGCGACCGGCAGCCGGGTCAGCAGCATCAGCGCAGCGATCAGGCCGGCCGGCATGGGACCCGTCGGATGCGCCGAGCGATTGATTGGAACGTGACTTGTGCGTCGCCTGAAATCGGAGAATGTTGCGAAAACCCAATGTGATGGAGGGGACGGCCGACATGAGTGAGTCGTATAAGGGCGCCTGTTTCTGCGGCGCGGTGGAGATTGAGGTGACCGGCGAGCCGCAGGCGATGGGGTATTGCCATTGCCGGTCGTGCCGGTCCTGGTCGGGCGGGCCGGTGAACGCGTTTTCGCTCTGGGCGCCCGAGGCGGTGGAGATCACCAAGGGCGCCGACAACGTGGCCACCTACAACAAAACCGACATGAGCTTCCGGCAGTATTGCCGGCGGTGCGGCGGCCACCTGATGGCCTCGCATCCGCCGTTGAAGATGGTCGATGTATTCGCCGCGACCATTCCTGATCTGGTTTTCACCCCGGCGGTGCATGTGAACTACGCCGAGACGGTGCTGCCGATGCGCGACGGGCTGCCCAAGCTGAAGGACTTCCCGATTGCGTTCGGGGGCTCCGGCGAGACGATGCCGGAATAACCCGCACCCGGCGTGGCGGTGCCTCATGCCTGCCGGTCGGTGACGCCGCCATCAGCGAAGGTCGCCATTCCCGTGTGGCAGGCCAGCGCAGCCCGCGCCAGCAGGACCGCGAGCGCGGCACCGGACGCCTCGCCCAGCCGCATCCCAAGATCGAGCAGCGGCTCCAGACGAAGATCGGCCAGCAGGCGGCGATGGCCTGCCTCGGCTGAGGCGTGGGCGGCGACGCAGTGATCGAGGCCGCCTGACGCCAGCACCGCCAGCGGGGCGGCGGCGGCGGTGCAGACGAAGCCGTCAAGCAGCACGGGAACGCCGTGGCGGCGGGCGGCGATGATGGCGCCGAGGATCGCGGCAAGCTCCCGGCCGCCGAGGCTTGCCGCGAGCGTCAGCGGGTCGGAGGTGTCGCACCGCGCCAGCGCCGTATCGACCGCCGCGACTTTCCGCGCCAACCCCGCGTCATCGACGCCGGTGCCGCGCCCAGCCCAATCGGCGCCGGTGCCGCCCATCAGCGCGGCGGCCAGGGCGGCTGCGGCGGTGGTGTTGCCGATGCCCATTTCGCCCAGGCAGAGCAGGTCCGTCGCCGTCTCCACCGCGTCGTAGCCGGCGGAGACGGCGGACAGGAACGCCGCCTCGTCCATCGCCGGGCCCGCGGTGATGTCGGCGGTCGGGCGGTCGAGGTCGAGCGGCACAACCCGCAGCGCCGCGCCGGCCAGTGTCGCCAACTGGTTGATCGCCGCCCCGCCGGCGGCGAAGTTCGCCACCATCTGCGCCGTCACCTCCGGCGGATACGGGGACACGCCGTGCGCCGTCACCCCGTGGTTGCCGGCGAATACCAGCACCGCGACGCGGTCGAGCCGCGGCATCGGGCGGCGCTGCCAGCGGGCGAGCCAGGCTGCCAGTGCCTCCAGCCGACCCAGGCTGCCGGGTGGCTTGGTCAGCGTCACCTCCCGGGCCGCGACCGCCGCGGCGGCAGCGTCGTCACCAGCGGGCAGGTCGCGGCACAACGCCCGGAGGGCGGCGAGGGTGGGGATGGTCATGCTGGCTCCTCGGTCGCGATGGTGTGGAAGAAGCTGCCGGTGACGTGCCCGCGCCGGCCGCCGGCCGGGCCGAGCGGCGCGCCGGCGGCGTCCGACAGCGAGGCAAACGGTAAATCGGCACCGGCCTCGACCAGCGTCGTGTAGTGGAACTCGTGCCCGCGGATGCGGGTCGCGGCGGCATCGGTCAGGGTCGCGCGGCGATAGCCCAGGGTCATCTTCCGCTGCGCGAAACTCGTGGCATGGCCGAGCAGCCCGGTCATCGCATGGCGCTGCCCCTGGGCGTCCACCAATCCCGCGCCCAGCACCATGTAGCCGCCGCACTCTCCATGCACCGGCCCGGCGAACCGCCGCAGTCCGTCCTGGAAACGCCCCGCCGCCGCCAGCCGCCCGGCATGCAGCTCCGGGTAGCCACCGGGCAGCCACACGGCGTCGGCGTCCGCTGAGGGCGCCTCGTCTGCCAGCGGTGAGAAGGGCATGATCTCCACCCCTGCGTCGCGCCAGCCTGCCAGGATGTGCGGATAGATGAAGCTGAACGCCGCGTCCCGCGCGAGGGCGATGCGCTGCCCCGGTGGCGCGACACGGCCGACCGACCCTGGCGTACCGACCCGCGCCGGCCGCGCTGCATCGACAATCGCGTCCAGGTCCAGATGCCGCTCCGCCATGTCGGCAAGCCGCGCCAGATGCGCCTCCAGCGCCGGATGCTCGCCTGCCTGGACCAGCCCGAGATGCCTTTCCGGCAAGGTCAGCGCCGCGTCGCGCGGGATCGCACCGAGCACCGGCAGGCCGATGACCCCGAGCGCATCGGCGGCCATCCGCCGGTGCCGCTCGCTGGCGACCCGGTTCAGGATCACCCCCGCGATCGCCACCGCCGGATCGTGCAGCATGAAGCCCCGTGCGACGGCGGCCGCGGTCTGCCCCTGGCCGCTGATATCGAGCACCAGCACCACCGGCAGGCCGAACCGCGCCGCAAGGTCGGCGCCCGCCCCCGACCGCCCCGGGGGCGCGGCGACGCCATCGAACAGCCCCATCGCACTCTCGATCACCAGCACCTCGCCGCCGGTATCGACGAGCGCGTCCAGCAGCCCGGGCGGCATCGCCCAGCTGTCGAGGTTGACCCCGGGCCGCCCGGAGGCAGCGGCGTGGAAGGCAGGGTCGATATAATCGGGGCCGGACTTGGCAGTGCGCACGTCGATGCCACGGCGGCGCAGTGCTGCGATCAGGCCCAGCGTGACCGTGGTCTTGCCCGCCCCTGAGCGGGCGGCGCCGACGATCAGGCCGCGGCTCATGGCGCGGGGCGGAAGCGCCGGGGATAACCGGCGCTGTAGAGCGCGCTGTCCGCGAAGTCCTCGGCGACGAGCGCCGGGCCGATCAGCAGCAGGGCGGTGCGCTTCACGTCCGCAGCCACCGCCTGCAGCGTCGCCAGCGTGGCGCGGATCAGGCGCTCGTCGGGCCAGCTGACGCGCACCGCAAGTACAGCGGGGCAATCGGCGCCGTAATGCGGCAGGAGCGTCGCGACGGCCCGATCCAGCAGAGCGGCCGACAGGTGGATCGCCAGCGTGGCGCCGGTGGCGGCGTAGGCATCGAGCGTCTCGCCCGGCGGCATGGCCGAGGCACGGCCCGGCAGGCGCGTCAGCACCACGGTCTGCGCGCGTGCCGGAAGCGTAAGTTCCTGCCCCAGCGCGGCGGCGGCGGCGGCGAAGGCGGGCACGCCGGGGGTGAGCGTGTAGGCGATGCCGTGGCGGCGCAGGCGGCGAAGCTGCTCGGCCACCGCGCTGTAAAGCGAGAGGTCGCCCGAATGCAGCCGGGCGACATCCTGGCCGGCGGCCTCGGCGGCGACGAAGGCGGCCTCGATCTGGTCGAGCGAGAGCGGCGCCGTGTCGATCAGCCGCGCGCCCGGCGGGCAGTGAGCGAGCAGATCAAGCGGGACGATGGACCCGGCATAGAGGCAGACCGGGCAGGCCGCCAGCAGGCGCGCCCCGCGCAGGGTGATGAGGTCGGCCGCACCCGGCCCGGCGCCGATGAAATGCACCGTCATCGCAGCCCCAGCGCGCAGGTCACGCCCTCGCCGGTCAGGCGGGGCAGCAGCAGGACGCCGCCCGCGCCGATCGCCGCGGCCTCGGCGATGGAGGGCCATCCGGTGGCGCGCTGGGCCGCCGCCGATCGGGTGACGCAATGCACCTGGGCGGCCTGCATCGCGGCCTCGCCGATGAACAGCAGGGGGATGCCGAGTTGCGCGGCGGCGGCGCGCAGGCCGGGCTCGTCCTGCTTGAAGGCGGGGGCGGCGAGGGCTTCGGCCGGGCCGGCCATTGCCTCGGCGCGGCGCACCACGGCCACGATGGCGGCGGCGTCGCAGCCGCGGCGGCAGCCGATGCCTGCGACGATCATGGCTTCAACGCCAGAAGCTGGGTGACGGTCATTGCCGGGCGAAAGGCGTGCATCGTGCCGACCGCGTCCAGCCGCTCGACCGACAGGCGCAGCAGAGTGCCGCCCAGGCGGACCCGGGCGGCGAGCAGCGCGGCCTCGGTCTCGATGGTGACGGCGTTGGCAACCAGCCGGCCGCCCGGCTTCAGGGCGTCCCACGCAGCGTCGATGATGCCCGCGCGGTGCGCCCCACCGCCGAGGAACACCGCGTCGGGTGCCGGCAGGCCGGCCAGTGCGCCGGGTGCGGCGCCAGTGACGACGCCTAGCGCGGGGACGCCCAGGGCCTCGGCATTGCGCGTGATGCGGGTGGCGCGATCGGCATCGGACTCGATGGCGATGGCGCGGCAGGCGGGATGGCGCAGCATCCATTCGATGCCGATTGCGCCGCTGCCGGCGCCGATGTCCCACAGCAGCTCTCCCCGGCGCGGCGCGAGGCTGGAGAGGATGACGGCGCGGATCTCCCGGCGTGAGAACTGGCCGTCGTGCTCGAACAGAGCGTCGGGCAGGCCGCTGGCAAGGGGGATGACGCGGGCATCGGTGCCGGCGCGCAGGTCGAGGGCGACGACGTTGAGCGGATCGATGCCGGGCAGGTCGAAGCCGGCGGCGGTCGCGGTGCGAACGCGCTCATGCGGGCCGCCCAGCGCCTCCATGACATGCAACGCCGACGCGCCGAAGCCGTGGCGGCAGAGGTAGGCGGCGATCGCGGCGGGAGAGGCGGCGCCGGCCGAGAGCGCCAGGACACGGGCGCCGGGCTGCAGCAAGGGCGACAGCGCCGCGAGCGGTCGGCCGCAGACGGAGATCTCGACGGTATCCTCGGCCGGCCAGCCGAGCCGGGCGCGGGCAAGCGCGAAGGCCGACGGGCCGGGGAAGCAGAGCATCTCCGTGGCGGGCATGAGCGCCGCGAGGGCTCCGCCGACGCCGTGGCAGAACGGGTCGCCGGAGGCGAGCACGGCCACCGGCCGTCCCCGCCGGGCCAGGATGGCGGGGTAGGCATCCGCGAGCGGCGAGGGCCAGGCCAGGCGCTCGCCGTGGATCAGCGTCTCGGCGAGCGCCAGATGTCGGCGGCCGCCGACGACAAGCTCGGCATCCCGCAGGCGGCGGCGGGCGGCGGTGGCGAGGCCGTCGATCCCGTCCTCGCCGATGCCGACGATGGTCAGCCAGGGCGCGGTCATGCGATCACCCAGGGATGCGTGTTCTCATCCTGGGCGGCACGACCGAGGCATCCGCGATCGCGCGGGCGCTGGCGGGGGACGCGCGGTTCGCTCCGGTCCTGTCGCTGGCCGGGCGGACGCGCGCGCCGGCGGCACCGCCGATCCCCTGGCGCGTCGGCGGGTTCGGCGGCGCGGATGGGCTGGCCGCGCATCTGCGGCATCAGGGCGTAGCGGCGCTGATCGACGCGACGCATCCTTTCGCTGCCCGCATGAAGGCAAACGCGGCGCAGGCGGCGCTGTTGGCCGGCGTTCCCCGCGTCGCGCTGCTGCGGCCGCCCTGGCAGGCGCAAGCCGGCGATCGCTGGACTCCGGTCGCCGACATGGCGGCGGCTTTCGCCGCGCTGGGGGCGATGCCGCGGCGTGCCTTCCTGGCGATCGGCCGGCAGGAGCTCGCGGCGTTCGGTCCGCCGCACGCCTACCTGATCCGCAGCGTCGATCCGCCCGTCCGCCTGCCGCCCGGCGCCACCGCCATCACCGCGCGCGGCCCGTTCACCGAGGCGGGGGAGCGGGCGCTGCTCGCCGGGCACCGGATCGAAGTGCTGGTCACCAAGAACGCCGGCGGCGACGCGACGGCGGCGAAGCTCGCGGCGGCGCGCGACCTGGGCATTCCGGTCGTGATGGTGGGCCGGCCGCCACCGCCCGAGGCGCCGGTGGTGGCGGACGCGGCCGGGGCGCTGGTGTGGCTCGCGCATCAGGCCGGACTGCCGTGCTGGCGGGGGGTGTAGAGCCACACCCCGCCCGGCCGCGCGATCCGCCGCGTCGCCGCCGTGCCGACCAGCACCAGGGTGCGCATGTCGGCGAGCGAAGGATCGGCCGCGTCCAGCGCGGTGACGTGCAGCCGCTCGTCCGGGCGGCTGAGTGCGGCCGCGAAGGCGACCGGCGTGGCGGGCGGCAGCACCTCCCGCAGCGCCGCGAAGGCGGCGCCGAGCTGCCAGGGGCGGGCGCGGGAGGCGGGGTTGTAGAGGGCGATCACCAGCCCGGCTTCGGCCACCGCGCGCAGGCGGGCGAGCAGGACCGGCCAGGGTTTGAGATTGTCCGACAGCGACAGCGCGCAGAAGTCATGCCCGAGGGGCGCGCCCAGCCGGGCGGCGGCGGCAAGCAGGGCCGAGATCCCAGGGATCACCTCGACGTCCAGGGCGTGCCATGCCGGGTTGGCCTCGATCGCCTCGAACGCCGCCGCGGCCATGCCGAACACACCCGCATCGCCACCGGAAACCAGCGCGACGGCGCGGCCGGCGTCGGCCAGTGCAAGGGCATGGCGCGCGCGCGCCAGCTCCTGCCGGTTGTCGGAGGCGTGGCGGATCTGGTGCGCGCGGGCCGGCAGGCGATCCAGATAGGGCAGGTAACCCACAAGGTCGGTTGCCGCCTCCAGCGCCGCGGCGGCACGCGGGGCGATCAGATCGGCGCTCCCGGGACCGAGGCCGACAATGGCCAGGCGCCCGCTCATCGCAGGCGCTTCCGGCCGGGGACCAGGATCAGGGAGAAGTAGGGCGCGGGCGGGCCGGCGTCGGGCAAGTCCGACAGCGGCACGATGCGCTCGCCCTCCATCGTGGCGCGCTCGACATAGACGGCGTCGGCATGGCGGCCGGCGACGGTGAGGGCGGCGCGGATCTTCGGCAGGTGGCTGCCGACCTTCATGATCACGACGGCCTCGGTGGCGGCGAGGCGGGCGGTCAGCGCCGCCCGATCCAGCGTGCCGGGCAGCACGGTCAGCACGTCGTCGCCATGCGCGATCGGCAGCAGCGCCGATGCCCAGGCGCCGGCCATCCCGCAGACGCCGGGCACAACCTGATGCCTGTAGCGCCCGGCGAGGTGGTCGAACACATACATCGCCGAGCCGTAGAAGAAGGCGTCGCCCTCGCACAGCAGGGCGACGTCCTGCCCGGCGTGGAGGCGGCTCGCGATCGTGCCGGCGACGGTCTCGTAGAACGCATCCAGCGCCAGGCGGTAGCCGGAGTGATCGGGCGGCAGCTCGGTGGTGAGCGGGTAGTCGAAGCGCAGCGCCTCGGCATCGGGGCGGAGTTCGGCGCGGGCGGCGCCGAGCGCGTGGCCCGGGCGGCCGCGCTTGGCGAAGAAGGCGTAGCAGGGCGCGGCACGCAGAATGCGGGCGGCCTTCAGGGTCAGCAGCTCCGGATCGCCCGGACCGACGCCGACGATGTGCAGCGTCCCCGTCATGCCGCCTTGCCCCTCATTCCGCCTCGCTTGCCAGCGCGTTGACGGCAGCGGCGGCCATTGCGCTGCCGCCCCGCCGGCCGAGCACGACGAGGCGGGGGACGCGCGCGTCGGCCAGCAGCGCCGCCTTCGACTCGGCGGCGCCGACGAAGCCGACCGGCAGGCCGATGACGGCGGCCGGCGGGGGCGCTCCCGCATCCAGCAGCTCGAGCAGGCGGAACAGCGCGGTGGGCGCGTTGCCGATGGCGACGAGGGCGCCGGCGAGGCGGTCGCCCCAGAGGTCGAGGGCGGCGGCCGAGCGGGTGTTGCCGATCCGCCGCGCGTGCGATGGCGTCGCGGGATCGGTGAGCGTGCAGACCACATCGTTGCCGGCGGGGAGGCGGGCGCGGGTGATGCCGTGCGCCACCATCTGCGAGTCGCACAGCACCGGCGCGCCCGCCAGCAGCGCCTGGCGCGCGGCATCGGCGAAACCGCCGGCGAAACGAAGGTCGTGGAGGATGTCGACCATGCCGCAGCCGTGGATGATGCGGACGGCGATGCGCGCCTCGGCTTCGCTCAGGCCCGACAGGTCGGCCTCGGCGCGGATCGTCGCGAAGGACTCTGCGTAGATCGCAGCACCATCGCGAAGATAGGCCCGGGTCATCCGAGCATCGCCGCGGCCTGAGCGATGGTCAGGCCGGTGACGGTGGGGCGGTCCCCGGCACGACCATGCCGGATGAAGCCATAGGCGCCGCCGATGCCGACCAGGGTGGTGGCGGCGGCCGGATGGGCGCAGCCCTTGGGGCAGCCCGAGACGTGGATTCCGCGCAGGCCGCGCGCGGCAAGGATGGCAGCGTCGGCGCGCGCAGGGACGCTGGCGCTGGCGCAGGCCGGCGCACCGGCGCACGCGGTGATGCTCCGGCGCGGATCGTCGGGATCGATGATGAAGCCCGCCTCTGCGAACGGCAGCGGGTCGTGCATGCCCTGCAGGTAGAAGGACCGCCACGGCGTCGTGCGCAGCACGGCGTCGGCCAGCATATCCGCCAGGCGCAGCAGCGCCGCCGCATCGGTCTGGCCGAAGGGCAGGCCGAGCAACAGCCCGGGCGGCAATGTGGGGCGGGATGGATGCACCGCGGGGAGGTTAAAGCGCTGCCCACTGGCGGCTGCGGCGAGGCGGCGGATAATGTCGGCGACACCCTCACCCCGGCCCTCCGCCGAATTGCGGGAGAGGAGGATTGTCTGGCCATCGGCGACGATGCGGTCGGGCAGGACCTGGACGTCGGCCTGCGCGCGACCGACGGCGACGCAGAATTTGGGCGCGAGGCCGGGGATGCGCGCCAGCGTTTCCTCGATGGCCGCAACGAGGGTGTCGTCGCAGGGCGGCACGGCGATGACGTTGCGGCGTGCCTCCCGCAGCGGGTCGGAATCGGCGAGGCCGGCATCGACCAGGGCGGCGGCGGCGAGCGGCGCGGTGACGGCGGTCAGGCCGCGAAGTTGCAGGTTGCCCCGTCGAGTCAGCTCCACCGCGCCGTTGCCGCAGCCGGCCGCGACCACCGCGAGCAGGCGCAGCGCCGCAGCATCGAGGCGGCCACCGAATGGCTTGACGCGGATCAGCAGCCCGTCGCCCGACGACATCGGCGTGTGAACGCCGGGGCACCAGCCGCGCTTCACGGCGCGTCCAGATCGTTGCGTCTGGGGTGCCACAGGCCGCGGTCCCGCGCCTCGGCGAAGCGGGCGGCCATGGCGGTGCGGGCGTCGGGGTTCTCCCGCCGCATGAAAGCGTCGATGGCGGGGTCGCCGAGCGTCGCGGCGAACAGAAGGTCGAACTGGCGGTCGAAGCGGTCGGGCAGCGTGGCGGCGTAGGCGTGCAGCGCCTCGACACTGCGCGCGATCTCGGCGGCACCCCGATAGCCGTGGCGCTGCATCCCGGCGAGCCAGCGCGGATTGGCGGCGCGGCCCCGCACCACGCGGGCGACCTGCCCGGCCAGTGTGCGGATGCGGCCCTCCTGATGATACAGCGCGGGCGCCCCACCCAGGCTGGCGGCGGCGGCGGCGAAGCCGCCCTGGTGGGCGGCGTATTCGGGCCCATCCAGGAGGTCGGTTTCGGCATGGTCCTGGCGGTCGAGAAAGGCGTCGGTCTGCCGCACTCGCGCCGCCAGGGTATCCGGCCGCGGCGCGCCGTCGCTGTCGCGGCCGTAGGCCCCGGCGGAGGCGGCGAGCCATGCGCGGCCGAGATCGGCGCGGTCCCGCCAGTCGCCGTGCGCGATCACGGCGCCGACCGCCGCCCCATAGGCGCCGGCGGGCGGCCCGAAGATGCGCACTCCCGCCAACCCGGCCAGCGGGTTCCACTCGGCCGTTTCGTCGCGCGCCGCGATGGCCGAGACGACGCTGTCGAACAGCACCATTTGAGCCGCGAAGGCGTCGCGGAACAGGCCGGAGATGCGCAGCGTCACATCGACGCGCGGGCGGTCCAGCAACGCCAGCGGAAGCACCTCGTAGCCGTTCACGCGGGAGGATGCGTCATCCCACACCGGCCGCGCACCGAGCAGGGTCAGCGCGAGGGCGAGGTCCTCGCCCCCGGTGCGCATGGTGGAGGCACCCCACAGATTGAGCACGATGCGGCGGGGCCAGTCGCCGTGGTCCTGCCGGTAGCGGGTCAGCAGCTCCTGCGCGGCGCGCGTGCCGAGGTCCATGGCGGCGCGGGTCGGCACGCCCCGCGGGTCGATGCTGACGAGGTTGCGCCCGGTCGGTAGCACGTCGGGGCGCCCCGCGCTGGGTGCACCGGCCGGGCCAGGCTGAACGAAACGCCCGTCGAGTGCGGCGAGCAGGCCGGCGCGCTCGGCCGGGGCGCAGGCATCCACCAGGGCGCCACTGAAGGTGCGTTTCAGCAGCGCCTGCCGGTCCGCCGCCGGCACCGTGGCGAAAACGTGCAGACCATCCCGGATCTGCATGTCCTTCACGTCGCAAAGGTAGGCGTCGAGCCGGGCGAGCGCGTCGTCCTCGGGCGCATCCGGCGGGACGCCGCTTTCGGCCAGCAGGCCGGCGGCTGTCGCGTGCGCCAGGATGCGGGCGCGCAAGGCCGTGGTGCGACGGCGGTCGAGGCCGTCGGCCGCGGCATATTCGTCGATCATGCGCTCCAACTCGGCCGCCTCGCCGTGGCTGCCGGCCGGGCGGAGCGGCGGCGTGAGGTGGCCGATCGTGACGGCGCCGAGGCGGCGCTTGGCCGCCGCCGCCTCCCCCGGATTGTTCAGGATGAACGGGTAGATCAGCGGCAGTCCGCCGAGCAGCGCACGCGGCCAGCACGCGGCGGACAGCGCGGCGGCCTTGCCCGGCAGCCATTCCAGCGAGCCGTGGGTGCCGAGATGCACGATCGCATCGACGGTGGCCTGCAGCCAGCGGTACAGCGCGGCATAGGGCGCGGCGGGCGGCTGGTCGGGGTCGTGGTAGGCAGCGCGCCGGTCGGCGGCATCGCTGCGGTCCGGCTGGATCAGCGCGACGATGTTGCCCAGCCTCAGATGGCGAACGGCGGTGCCGCCCAGCGGCTGCGGCGGCGCGTCGCACAGCGCGCGCGTGAGGGCCGCGGGGTCGGCGGCCTCGGTCGTGTAGCCGGACTCGGCCAGGATCCGCAGGATGGCGGCGAGGCTGGCGAAGGTGTCGAGGCCGACGGCGTGGCCGCGTTGGCCGCCGATCGCGGGGTAGTCGGACAGCACGATGGCGATGCGGCGCCGGGCGCGGGGCGTGCCCGCCAGCCGCGCCCAGCCGGCGGCGCGGTCGGCAGCCAGCGCGATACCGTCGGGGTCCGGGCGGTGCAGCGTGCGCGCGTATTCCAGCGCGGGGTCCGGCGGCTCCTCGGTCTTGAACGACACGGCTCCGGTCAGCAACCGCCCGTCCAGCTCCGGCAGCACGACCTGCATCGCAAGGTCGGCGGGCGAGAGCCCGCGGCTGGAGGCGGCCCAGGCGTCGCGCGACGCGCCGGACAGCACCAGCTGCAAGACCGGCGCGCCCGCGGCGTCGAGCGGGGAGGCGTCGCCCTGCCGTGCCGAGAAGCCGGTCGCGTTCAACACCACCGCCGGCCGCCAGGATTTCAGCGTGGCGGCGACGAAGGCGGCGGTCTCGGGTGCCTTGAGGCTGGCGGCATGGAGAGCGCCCACGGCGAGGCCGCGTGCCCGCAGCGCCTCGGTCAGCGCGGCGATGGGCGCGATGTCGCCCGATGCCAGATGTGAGCGGTAGAATACGATGGCTGCGAGCGGCCGGCCATCAGCGGGGTCGCGCGCGTGGATGCCGTGTGCGGCCATCGGCGCAGCGTCGCCGCCGTCGTCGGGGCCTCGGCCGGCGAGATGGGCGGCGAGGCGCAGCGCACGGGCCATGTTGGCGGTACCGCCGTGGCGAAAGCAGGCGTCGAGCCGCGCATAGACATCGGACGGGACGGTGGACAGCGCCGCCAGCGCAGGGTCGTTCCCACCATCGCCCGGGAGCAGGGCGAAGGGGATGGCGCTGGCGCGGCAGGCGGCGGCGAATTCCTCGGCGCCGTAGCGCCAGTAGTCGAGGCCGCCGAGCAGGCGGACGATCACGCAGCGCGCGTGCCGCGCGGTCTGTTCCAGGTAGAGATCGACCGACATCGGGTGGCGCAGGCGGGCGAGGTTGGCCAGCCGCAGCGAGGGCGTTCCGGTGGCGACCGAGGCGAGGGCGCCGAGATCGGCGTCGGAGAAGGACAATACCACCAGGTCGGCGCCCGACTGGCCGAGATCGACCGCCGGCGCAGCCTCATCCAGCGAGCGGGTTTCGCGGACCAGGAGGTGCATCAGCCGCGGATCGCCGCCGCGATCGCGTCGCGGTCCATGCCGGTCTGGCCGATCACCACCAGGTGCCCGGCGCGCGTCTCGCCGGCGTCCCAAGCACGGTCGAAATGCTGGCGGAAGCGGGTGCCCACGCCCTGGATCGCGAGGCGCATTGGCCGGCCGCGGACCGCGGCGAAACCCTTCATACGCAGCACGTCGTGGGCGCCGGCAACCGCGCGCAGGCGCGCCAGCAGCGCGTCGGGCTCGTCTGTCTCCGAAAGCGGCACGACGAAGCTGTCGAAATCGTCGTGCTCGTGCGCGCCATCCGCGGCGTCGTGGCAGGAGGGACGGGCGGCGAGGTCGTCCTCGGCGGCGGCATCGAGGCCGAGCAGCACGGCGAGATCGATGCGGCCCTCGATGGCGGCGACCAGTGCCGCCGGCCGGGGCAAGCGCGGCGGCGATGTCGGCGCGCAGGGCGGCCAGGGCGGCGGAGTCCAGCAGGTCGGCCTTGTTCAGCACCACGAGATCGGCGCAGTGCAGCTGGTCGAGATAGACCTCGGACAGCGGGTTGTCGTGGTCGAGGGTCTCGTCCGCCGCACGCTGGGCGGCGACGGCAGCCGGATCGTCGGCGAAGCGGCCGTCGGCGACGGCCGGGCCATCCACCACGGCGATCACGCCGTCCACCGTCACGCGGTGGCGGATGGAGGGCCAGCCGAACGCCTTCAGCAGCGGTTTCGGCAGTGCAAGGCCGGAGGTCTCGATGACGATGTGCTCGGGTGGGGCGGCGCGGTCGAGCAGCGCCTCCATCGCCGGCAGGAATTCGTCGGCGACGGTGCAGCAGAGGCAGCCATTGGCCAGCTCCACCACATCCTCGCAGCCGGGAATGCCGCAACTGCGCAGCACGTCGCCGTCGATGCCGAGCGCGCCGAACTCGTTGACGATGACGGCGATGCGCCGGCCGCCGGCATTGGCGAGGACATGGCGCACCAGCGTCGTCTTGCCGGCGCCGAGGAAGCCGGTGACGACGGTGCAGGGGATCTTGCCCGGGGTGCCGTTCACGCCGGCATCCTTCCCAGGACCATGTGCGCGAGCGAGGCGGCGCGGCGCGACGGCAGCACCGTGCCGGTGGGATGCACGGCATAGGTGGCGGCGTAGTCGAGCAGGTCGCCGGCCAGCGAGGGATCGAGCCGGCCGAGCAGGTAGCGCCACTTGCCGGGCATCGCGATGGCGGCGGCGCAGCCGTGGTCGCACGACGACAGGCACTTCACTTCCTGCAACGCCACGCGACCGGCATGCGGGATGGGCGGCGATGGCGTCGTGCATGAAGCGGCCGGGCGGGATGCCGTCGGCCGGCAGTTCGCGGCCGGCGCGGCAGGTGACACAGACATAGAGCGTAGGGATCGACAAGGGCCGTGCCTCCGCAGCTTGCACGGGTGCCGATCGCCCGCGGAGCCACCCCCGCAGGTCAGCCGACGCTTGCGCGCCGGACTGCCGAAGCCGATGCACCCCGCTCGGCGTCGCGATCTCAGGCCCTGGCGGCGCGCGTGCCGCCAGCAATGGCAGGTCTCCTGGCTCGCGGATCGGGCGCAACCCGCCTGCCTTCCCGGGATGTTGCCCAGTGGCGCGCGGCGGGTCGCTCTCCGCTTACAGTTGCGGGGGCAGCCGCGGCGTTGCACCGCGTTCCCTTTTCACCTTCCACATGGAAGGACCATCGCCGTCTCGTGTATGACCGGTTGTGTGACAGGTCAAATCAAAGCCGCGCTTACCTTCGTGCTGGGCGGCGCGCGGTCCGGCAAGAGCGCCCATGCCGAGGCGCTGGTGACGGCGCTGCCCGCCCCCTGGCGCTACGTCGCGACCGCGCAGGCCTTCGATGACGAGATGCGCGCGCGCATCGCCGAGCACCGCGCGCGGCGCGACGAGCGCTGGCATACGGTGGAGGCGCCGCTCGATCTGGCCGCCGCGCTGCGATGCGCCGGCGCCGGTGCTGGTGGATTGCCTGACGCTGTGGCTGACCAACCTGATGCTGGCCGAACATGCAGCCCGACTGGGCGGCGCTGCTCGCGGCCCTGGATGCGCGCACGGCGCCGACGGTGATCGTGTCGAACGAGGTGGGGCTCGGCATCGTGCCGGACAATGCGCTGGCGCGCGCGCTTCCGCGACGAGGCGGGGCGGCTGCACCAGCGTCTCGCGGCGCGCGCGGATCGGGTGGTGTTCATGGTTGCCGGGCTGCCGATGGTGGTGAAATGAGCGACGAGGCGCGCCATCGCGAGAAGATGGCGAAGCGCAAGGCCGTGCAGGATGCCGAGGTGGCCGCCAAGACCATCGAGAAGGGTCTGCTGATGGTCCACACCGGACCGGGCAAGGGCAAGAGCACCGCGGCGTTCGGCCTGGCGTTGCGGATGCTCGGGCGCGGCCGGCCGGTGGGCGTGGTGCAGTTCATCAAGGGCGCGTGGTCAACCGGCGAGCGCGACGCGCTGGCCCGCTTCGGCGACCTGGTCGAGTGGCACGCGATGGGCGAGGGCTTCACCTGGGAAACGCAGGACCGCGCCCGCGACATCGCCGCCGCCGAGCGGGCGTGGCAGCAGGCGCTGGAGCATGATGCAGCGGCCCGGCCTGGGGCTGCTGGTGCTGGACGAACTGAACATCGCGCTGCGCTACGACTACCTGGACGAAGGCGCGGTGCTCGCGGGCCTCGCGGCGCGCCCGCCCGGCCTGCATGTCGTCGTCACCGGCCGCAACGCGCGCCCGGCGGTGATCGCCGCGGCCGACCTCGTGACCGAGATGGCACTGGTCAAACATCATTTCGCGGCGGGGGTGCGGGCGCAGGAGGGCATCGAGTTCTGACCGCGCGGGCGATCATGCTGCAGGGCACCGGATCGAGCGTCGGCAAGTCCCTGCTGGTTGCCGGGCTTGGCGCGGGCGTGCCTGCGGCGCGGCCTGCGCGTGCTGCCGTTCAAGCCGCAGAACATGTCCAACAACGCCGCCGTAACGGCGGACGGCGGCGAGATCGGGCGCGCACAGGCGCTGCAGGCGCGCGCCGCCGGCGTGGCGCCGAGCGTCGACATGAACCCGGTGCTGCTGAAGCCGCAGAGCGAGATCGGCGCGCAGATCGTCGTGCAGGGCCGCATGACCGGCAGCGCCCGGGCGCGCGACTATCAGGCGATGAAGCCCGGGCTGATGCCGCGCGTGCTGGAGAGTTTCGCGCGCCTGCGCGAAGCCGCCGACATCGTGCTGGTCGAGGGCGCGGGCAGCGCGTCGGAGGTGAATCTCCGCCACGGCGACATCGCCAACATGGGTTTTGCGCGTGCCGCCGACGTGCCGGTGGTGATCGTGGGCGACATCGACCGCGGCGGCGTGATCGCGAGCCTGGTCGGCACGCGTGCGGTGCTCGATCCGGCCGACGCCGCAATGGTCGCGGGCTTCGTGGTCAACCGGATGCGCGGCGATCCTTCGCTGTTCGGGGACGGCATGGCGACGATTGCCGCGCGCACCGGCTGGCCTGCGCTGGGGCTGATTCCGTTCTTCCCACCGGCGCGCCTGCTGCCGGCCGAGGATGCCGAGGAACTTGCAGCGGTGCGGCGCCCTGAAGCGAGGCTGCGCATCGCCGTGCCGGTGCTGCCGTGGATCGCGAATTTCGACGACCTCGACCCGCTGGCGGCGGAGCCGGAGGTCGATCTGATCCTGGTTACTGCGGGCGAGGCCCTGCCGGTGTGCGACCTGGTGATCCTGCCGGGATCGAAGGCGACGATCGCCGACCTCGCGGCCCTGCGCGCGGCCGGCTGGGACATCGACCTGGCCGCGCATCACCGGCGCGGTGGGCGTATCCTGGGTTTGTGCGGCGGCTACCAGATGCTGGGACGGACGGTGGCGGACCCGGATGGGATCGAGGGCGCGCCAGCCACCGTCGCAGGCCTGGGGCTGCTGGCGGTCGATACCGTGCTGGGCGGCGACAAGCGGCTGGTCGCGGTGACCGGCACCACGATCGCCGACGGCGTCGGTTTCACCGGATACGAGATGCATGTCGGCACCACCGCCGGCGCTGCGCCGCCGCTGCTGCGGCTGGCGGACGGTCGGTCGGAGGCGCGGACTGATGGCGCGGTGTCGGCCGATGGGCTGGTGAGCGGCTGTTACGTGCACGGGCTGTTCGCCGGCGATGCGCAGCGGGGCGCGTGGCTGCGGCGGCTGGGTGCCGCGCCATCGCAGCGCCGCCACGAAAGCGAGATCGAAACCACGCTGGATGCGCTGGCCGCGCATCTGGAGCGGTACATGGATATCGGGCGGCTGCTGTCGCTCGCGCGTCAGGAAAGGCAATGAGATGAAGATCCCCAACCTGCCCTTCACCGTCACCGACTGGGCATCGGTGCCGGCGACCGAGCATCCCGGCGAGACCGGGCGGGCGTTCTGGCGCACGCTGAACATCGGCGACCTGCGCGTGCGGATGGTGGAGTACACGGCGGGCTATCTCGCCGACCACTGGTGCGACCGCGGCCATGTCCTGTTCGTGGTGGAGGGCGAGTTGGAGACCGGGCTGAAGGACGGCCGCCGCTTCGTGCTGAAGCCGGGCATGAGCTACCAGGTCTCCGATTTCGGCGACTCGCCGCATCGCTCGGCAACGCGGACGGGCGCGCGGCTGTTCATCGTGGATTGAGCGGCGGGCGCTGGGGCGCGGCGCCCTCGGTCCGCGGGCCGCCAAGTTCCGATCCTAAAACAAGGTAGCGATGGAGATCGCAACCAAAGCTGCGATCTCGATTCCACACGCGATCCGATAGACGCGCAGCGCGCGGGCGATGTCGCCGGGGGTGGCGGCGGCACGGCCGTCGCCCATCCAAGCGTCCTCGACGCGCTGTACGCCATACACCCGCGGGCCGGCCAGGCGCAGGCCGAGGGCGCCGGCCATCGCCGCCTCCGGCCAGCCGGCGTTGGGCGAGCGGTGCCGGCCGGCATCGCGCCGGACCGCACGCAACGCCGCCCGCGCATCGGCCCCGGCGAGCAAGGCGGCGGCGGCGATCAGCAGGGCGGCGAGGCGGGAGGCGGGCAGGTTCACCAGATCATCGAGCCGTGCCGAGGCCCACCCGAACGCGGCGTACCGCGGCGTGCGGTGGCCGATCATGCTGTCGGCGGTGTTGATCGCCTTGTAGAGCGCGATCCCCGGCAAGCCGAGCAGCGCGCCCCAGAACGCGGGGGCGACCACGCCGTCCGAGAAGTTCTCGGCCAGGCTCTCGATCGCCGCGCGGGCGACCCCGGCGGCATCGAGGCTGGCCGGGTTGCGGCCGACGATGTGCGATACCGCCGCGCGGCCGTCCTCCAGTCCGCGCCGCAGGCCCGCCTCGACCGCGCGGACGTGCCGGAACAGGCTGCGCTGCGCCAGCAGGCTGCTCGCCAGCACCGCGATCAGCGCCACCGCGAGCCAGCGCGGCAGCACGGCCAGCAGCAAAGCCTGCACCGCCCAGGCCGGCAGTCCCGTGGCGAGCAGCAGCACCGCGACGGCGATCAGGCCGGCGCCCCGGTTGGTGCCGCGACCCCAAGGCGGCGTGTTGAGCCTGCGGTCGAGCCATGCGATGAGCGCGCCGACCCAGACGACGGGATGGCGGATCGTCCGGTAGAGCCGGTCCGGATAGCCGAATGCGGCTTCCAGCAGCAGGGCCAGGGCGATGATGGCGGGATTGGCGAATGACGGCACGCGCGCCGATAACACGGGGGTGGATGGCATGGCGCGGCCGATCGCGCATGGCGGCGGTCTGATCGCCGCGCGGCGGCGCCATCCCGGCGCGCCGGAGCCGTGGATAGACCTGTCCACCGGCATCAACCCCGTGGCCTATCCGATCCCGAAGCTTCCGCCAGAAGCCTTCACCCGGCTGCCGGAACCTGAAACCGTGGCCGCGTTGGAGGCGGTGGCCGCCGCCGCCTATGGCGCCGCCGATCCTGCGATGGTCGTGGCGGCGCCGGGGACGCAAAGCCTCATCCACCTGCTGCCCCGGCTGATCCCGGCGCGTCGCGCTGCCGTGGTCGGGCCGACTTATGCCGAGCACGCGGCGGCCTGGGCGCTGGCCGGCTGCGAGGTTGCCACGGTAGGGTCGCTGGCCGAGGCCGGCCGAACCGACGTGGTGGTGGTGTGCAACCCGAACAACCCGGACGGGCGGCGGCACGACCCGGCGGCGCTCGCGGCCGTGCGTGGCGTGCGGGTGGTGGACGAGGCGTTTGCCGATCTGGAGGGCGATAGTCTCATCGGTCTGGCAGGGTCGAACACCATCGTGTTGCGATCCTTCGGAAAGACCTACGGCCTGGCCGGCGTCCGGCTGGGCTTCGCGATTTCCGCACCAGCGCTGGCCAACCGCGTCCGTGGCGCGCTGGGGCCATGGGCGGTGTCGGGACCGGCGCTTGCCATCGGCACGCTGGCGCTGGCCGATGCCGAATGGCGCGCCGCCGCCGCCGCCCGCCTGGCCGCCGACTGCCGCCGCCTCGATGCGCTGCTGACCGATGCCGGCTGTGCCGTGCTCGGCGGCACCCGGCTGTTCCGGCTTGCCGCGCATCGCGACGCGCCCGGGCTGGCGGATCGGCTGGCGCGGGCGGGAATCCTGGTGCGGCGCTTCGAGGATCGGCCAGACTGGCTGCGTTTCGGCATTCCCGCCGGCGAGTTCGGCATGGTGCCGACTGGCGGCGGCCCTGCGATGAGGCGCTCATGCTGACCGAAAGCGACGCCGACCGGCTGGCCCACATCGCGCTCGGCCATGTCGGGCGGGAGTTCCCCTCCAAGCTCGACCACGTGCTGCTCTGGGAAGCCGATGCCGCGACGCCGAGGTCGCTGCACCCGATCTTCTTCGGTAGCTTCGACTGGCATTCCTGCGTCCATGCGTACTGGATGCTGGCGCGGCTGCGCCGGCGCTTTCCCGCGATGCCGGCCGCCAAGCGGATCGACGCGCTGTTCGCCGCCGCGTTCAAACCGGGCAACGTCGCCGGGGAGTTGGCCTACCTGTCCCGACCGCACAGCGGCGGGTTCGAGCGGCCCTATGGCTGGGGCTGGCTGCTGAAGCTCGCCGCCGAGATCGCGCCCGACGCCCGGCTGGCGCCGCTGGCCGAGGCGTTCGCCGACCGCTTCATCGGGCACCTGCCAAAGGCGACCTATCCGATCCGCGCCGGGACGCATGTGAACACCGCCTTCGCCCTGATCCTGGCGCTGGATTATGCCCGCGGCTGCGCGGATGGCGCCCTGCTCGCCGCTGTGGAGGCGGCCGCGCGCCGCTACTTCACCGACGACCGGGATTGCCAGGCCTGGGAGCCGAGCGGGGAGGATTTCCTCTCGCCCGCGCTGACCGAGGCACACCTGATGTCCTGCATCCTGCCGTCCGCCGGCTTCGCCGCCTGGCTGTCCGGGTTCCTGCCGCGCCTGGAAGCGCGCGAACCCGCCACGCTGTTCCGCCCGGCCACCGTCAGCGATCGCAGCGATGGGCGGATCGTCCATTTGGACGGGCTGAACCTCAGCCGCGCGTGGTCCTGGCGGCGCGTCGCCGACGCGCTGCCCGAAGCCGACCCGCGCGGTGCCATCGCCAGGGCCGCCGCCGCCGAGCATCTGGAAGCCGGGTTTCCGCATGTCGCGGGCGACTACATGGGCGAGCATTGGCTGGCCACTTACGCCGTGCTGGCGCTCGACGGGGCCTGACCGGCAAGGGATGGACGAGCCCGATCCACTGGTTGCGATCGTCCTGCCGCCGCGGGAAGGGTTCGGGCCGGGCCGCACCGGGGCAGTCGGCCTGATCGCGCAGCGGCTTGCCGCCGTCCCAGGGGCCTTCCGCACGCTGGTGGTCGGCGGCGGGCAGGACGGGCCGGCCTTCGCCGCGCCGCCGTTCCGCGCCGTGACACCCACCTGGCACGACTGGGGCAACATCAACCTGCGCCATGCCGCCGCGGTGACACGCGCGCTGCGCCCCTTACGACCGGCGCTGATCGAGGTCCATAACCGGCCCGAGTTGGCGCTGTCGCTGGCGCGGCGGCTGCCCGAGGCCCGCATCTGCCTGTTCCTTCACAACGATCCGCTGACGATGCGCGCCGCGCGCAGCCCCGCCGAGCGCGGCCGGCTGCTGCGCACGCTGGCGCGCGTCGTGACAGTTTCCGACTATCTGCGGCGACGCTTGCTGCAGGGCCTGGTACCGCCGCCGGGCCGGATGCCGGCGGTGCTGCCCAACTGCATCGACCTCGCCGACCTGCCGGCACCGGCGCCCGCAGCGGAGCGGGACCATGTTATCCTGTTCGTCGGCAGGGTGGTGCCCGAGAAGGCGCCCGACGTGTTCGTCGCCGCCTGCGCCGCGGCCCTGCCCCGGCTGCCGGGCTGGCGCGCCGCGCTGATCGGCGCCGACCGCTTCCGCGCCGACAGCCCCGACACCGGCTTCGTCCGCGCCGTGCGCACCGCGGCCGAGGCGGCGGGGATCGCGCTGCTGGGCTACCGCGACCATCCCGAGGCGCTGGCGGCGATGGCGCGGGCCGCCATCGTGGTGATGCCGAGCCGCTGGCAGGAGCCGTTCGGCCTGACGGCGCTGGAGGCGATGGCATCCGGGGCCGCGCTGATCTGCAGCCCGCGCGGCGGCCTGCCCGAGGTCGCCGGCGATGCCGCGCTGTATGCCGATCCCGACGACCCGCCGGCGGTCGCTGCGGCGATCCTGGCGCTGGCGGCCGACCCCGGCGCGGCGCGCCGCCCTGGCCGACGCCGGGCGCGAGCGCGCCTGTCGCTTCGATCTGTCAGATGCCGCCGCCACGCTGCACGCCCTGCGCCGGGACGTCCTGCACGCCGGGGTCGAGGCCGGCGCTGGTTGAGCAGGACCCGGCGGCCTATATGCTGGGCCCGAACGAGTGGAGTGACGACCATGGCGGATACCCCTGCACAGGTGCCGGTGACCGTGCTGACCGGCTATCTGGGCGCCGGCAAGACGACGCTGCTCAACCGCATCCTGACCGAGCAGCACGGCCGCAAATACGCCGTGGTGATCAACGAGTTCGGCGAGCTCGGCGTGGACAACGACCTTGTCGTGGACACCGACGAGGAAGTCTTCGAGATGAACAACGGCTGCATCTGCTGCACCGTGCGCGGCGACCTGATCCGCATCGTCGGCGGGCTGATGAAGCGGCGCGACAAGTTCGACGGCATCATCATCGAGACCACCGGCCTGGCCAACCCCGCCCCGGTCGCGCAGACCTTCTTCGTCGATGACGGGGTGAAGGCGAAGACGCGGCTGGACGCCATCGTCACCGTGGTGGACGCCAAGCACCTGCCGGCGCGGCTGGCCGACAGCCACGAGGCGCCGGACCAGATCGCCTTCGCCGACGTGATCGTGCTGAACAAGACCGATCTGGTGACGCCGGAGGAGCTGGAGGCCGTCGAGGCGCAGATCCGCGCGATCAACCGCTTCGCCGCGCATCCACCGCACCGAGCGCGCCGCCGCTGCCGATCGACGCAGGTGCTGGACCGCGGCGCCTTCGACCTGACGCGCATGCTGGCGATGCAGCCCGACTTCCTCGACCGACGACACGCACGAGCACAGCGACGACGTCACCAGTCTGAGCTTCGAGGTGGAGCGGCCGATCGACCCGGAGAAGTTCAACGCCTGGATCGGCGGGCTGCTGGCCGACAAGGGGCAGGACCTGCTGCGCACCAAGGGCATCCTGGCCTATGCCAACGACGACCGGCGCTTCGCCTTCCAGGCGGTGCACATGATCGCCGACGGCGACTTCATCGGGCCATGGAAGGACGGGCGAGCCGCGCCACAGCAAGATCGTCTTCATCGGCCGCAACCTGAACCGCCCGCAACTGCGCCGCGGCTTCGAAGCCTGCCAGGCGGACCAGGGGTGAGCCAGGCGGTCGAACCGCATTTCCTGCTGGAGTCGCGCGGCCGATCGCAGCGAGCTGGGCGCCTTCGTCGTCGGCGCGGCATTCGACCGCACCGGCGCCGTCGCCGCCTTCGCGCTGGGCGACGGCACGCTGCGGCTGGCCGATCCGACCGATCCCGCCGAATGGCGCAGCATCGCGGTGCATGACGGCGCCGTGCTGGCACTGGCGGCCGACACGCTACCCGGCGGCTTCCTGACCGGCGGCGACGATGGCGCATTCCGCCGCGTCGGCGCGGCCGGGGCGGTGGAGACGCTCGACAGCGTGCGGCAACAGATGGGTCGAGCATGTGGCGGCCCATGCCGGCGACAAGCCGGTGCTGGCCTGCTCGGTCGGCAAGCTGGTGCATCTGTTCGACGGTGCGGGCAGCAGGCTGAAGACGCTGGAGCATCCTTCCTCGGTCACCGGCGCTGGCGTTCGACGCCAAGGGCAAGCGCGTCGCGGCCTCGCACTACAACGGCGCCTCGCTGTGGTTCGTCGCCGCCAAGACCGACAGCCCGCGCCGGCTGGAATGGAAGGGCAGCCATGTCGGCGTCGCCATGCATCCGGCGGGCGAGGCGGTGGTGACGGCGATGCAGGAGAACGCGCTGCATGGCTGGCGGCTGCCCGATGGTCAGCACATGCGGATGAGCGGCTACCCGTCCAAGACCGAGTCGTTGAGCTGGACCAAGGGCGGCAAGTGGCTGGCCACCAGCGGCGCGGACGCGATGGTGCTATGGCCGTTCTTCGGCGGCGGCCCGATGGGCAAGCCGCCGATGGAACTCGCCGGCGGCGACGGCGTGTTGTGCACGCGGGTGGCCTGCCCATCCGCTGAACGAGCTGGTCGCCGGCGGCTTCGCGGACGGGCTGGTGGTGCTGGCCGATATCGGCTCCTCGCGCATCCTGCCGGTCGTGCCACCCGGGCCATGGGCAGGTTACGGCGCTGGCCTGGGACCGCACCGGGACCAATCTGCTGGTCGGCACCGAGACCGGCTTCGCCGCCATCGTCGATTTCGCCAAGCGCTGAGGCCGAATGACTTTCCCGCTATGGCGCAGGCGCGGCTCCGGCCGGCAAACCACCCGTGCCCTTCTGCGGCGCCGAGTCGGGATTGATCCGATAGGGTGGGGTCGCACTCTCGCTGGCCTGCGCGTTGTTCAGCTGCTCGAGGCTCCCGTTGGTTTTGCCCGCGGCGGAGTGGGCCGCCGGGCTGGACGCGGTGGCGGGTTCGGGCGGTGCGATGGCGACGCCACCGCAGCCCGACAGCAGCAGCAGAACCGCCATTGCGGCGATGAGCTTCATGGTGGGACACCTCGATCCGATTGTGGCTGTTCCCCAACGTGGATCGGCGCCAAACGATCCAGCGCGAGCCTCGTCGGCTCGGCTCAGGCATCAGGAGAGACGGCATGGAGAGCGTGACTGCACATGGGATGCGGCTGCCAAAGCTCGGCTTCGGCACGTGGCGGCTGAAGGGCGCCGAGTGCCAGCGCGCCGTCGAAAGCGCAATCGCGCTGGGCTATCGCCACATCGACACCGCCGAGATGTACGGCAACGAGGACGCGGTCGGCGCCGGGCTGGCCGCCTGCGGCGTTCCGCGCGATCAGCTGCATGTCACAACGAAGGTGTGGCACGAGCACCTCGCACCCGATCAAATCCGCGCTGCCATGGCGGCCAGCCTGAAGGCGCTGCGGCTGGATCATGTCGATCTCTTTCTGATCCATTGGCCGGCGCCACGGATGGACCTGCCGGCGGCGCTGGAGACGCTGGTCGCGCTGCGCGAGGCCGGCATGACGCGCCATATCGGCGTCGCCAACTTCACCGTGGCGCTGCTGCGCGAGGCGATCGAGCAGATCGGCGCGCCGATCGTCTGCAACCAGATCGAGTATCACGTGCTGCTGGACCAGACCCGGGTGCTGGACTATGCGCGCGGCAAGGGGCTCGCCGTCACCGCCTATTGCCCGCTGGCGCAGGGACGCGTGGCGGATGATCCGGTGCTGGCCGGGATCGCGCGCAAGCACGGCGCGACGCCATCGCAGGTGGCGCTGAAATGGTTGCTCGATCAGGACGGGGTGAGCCCGATCCCGAAGGCGTCCGGCCGCGCTCGCCAGCAGGAAAACCTGGACGCGCTGCGCGTCGCTTTGGACGACGCGGATCGCGCGGCGATCGCCGCGCTGCCGAAGGGCCAACGCTTCGTCAGCCCCGGCTTCGCCCCGGCCTGGGATTGACCGGCCTCAGGGTTGCTGCATCTGCGCCAGCGCGTTGGCCATCGGTGCGCGCGGGATCTGCAGGGCGCCGCCGAAGGGATTGTCCATCGCGATGATCAGGAAGATCGACCCGCCGATCGCGAAGGAGCAGACCAGGAAGGCGGCGATGACCGTAGCGTTGCGCGGCGCATTCAGCCCGAAGCTGGCGAAGATGACGGTGATCCACGAGATCAGGATAGCCAGCACGATGGGGCGCACGTTCGGCCCCTGATGCTCGATCAGCTGCCATCGCTGATGCAGCAGCGAGGTGACGATCGAGAGTGCCTGATCGCGCAGCCAGCGCTGGCCGTCATCGACCGGGCGCAGCGCGCGGATCGCCTCGCGAACGTGTTCCAGCGTGCGGCCGGTTTCGGGGTCGCCAAGCGCCGGCCTGGCACCGTTCTGCGGCCAGATGTCCTGCAGGGTCTCGGTGGTGAAGCGGCGCAGGAGATCGGCCTGTTTGGCCGCCTCGCCGCCGTAGTCGCGCAGCGTCTCGGCCAGCAGGATCACGTCGGCGGCATAGCTGCGCACGTCGCGGTCGGTGGTGTCGGAGGAGCCCTTGCCGGTGGCGATCAGCAGGCCGAGCACCAGCGAGGCCAGCACCGACATCATGCCGATGCCCAGCTTGACGACGTCCTGGGTTTCGCGCGTCAGGTGGGTGGGCGGCAGGAATGGATGGAGCAGGAGTCCGGCGAGGCCGCCGGCGAAAACGCAGGCGGCCGCGAGCAGGCTGACGGTGATTGCATCCATACGCGCAGCATAGCTCAGACCAGGCGCGCTGGAAGATGACTGCTATCAGCCGGCCGTGACGATGGAAAGGCGGCACGCGCGGGACTCGATGTGGCTTGGTATCAGACCACCGCCGTGCCGTCCGCGGCGGGCGTTGCCACGAGGTCGAGGCCGTCGATGACGCGCTGGGTGTCCGACAGGTCGCCGATGATGCGGCGGACCGGAAGGGGGACGAGCTTCAGCAGAGTCGGCACGGCAACCACCTGATAGTCGCGCGCCAGTTCGGGCCGCTGGTAGATGTCGATGACCTCGAGGTCGACATTGCCGCGCAGATGCCGGTCGCAGATCAGCCGCAGGTTCTCGACGGCGCGGCGCGATCGTGCATTGCTGCCGGCGACCATCAGCCGCAGCCGGTACGGCGCCGCGGATACGGCGGCGTTCATGCGGGGCCCGACTTTCTCCTGACATCCAGGCTCACCAGCAGCCATTCGATATTGGCGAAATCGCCGACGATGCGCTTGGGCGGTCCGGGCCGGCGGCGCAGCAGGGTGGGCGTGGCGAGAATGCGGTCGCTTGCGGCGAGATGCGGGTTTTCCGCGATGTCAATGACGTCGAGATCGTAGCGCCCGGCCAGATGCGTTTCGCAGAAGCGCCGCAGATTGCGGCGGGCCGTGCTCGACTTGTCGGATTGGCCGGCAACGTAGAGCCGTAGGCTGTAATATCGCTCATCGCCCGCAGGGTCGGTCTCGGCGTACATCGTGCGGGGATAGTTGTCGCTCATTCGGGTGCACCCCGGCGCTGGGCGATGACCGAGCGGTCGCAACCCATCCGGGCTTCCCGCGCGGCTTCCTCGGTCAGCAGGGTCTGCAGTTCGGCCTCCTCGTCTTCCAATGCGGCGTGGAGGTCGGCGAGCTGGCGCTGGATGGCGTGGCTGCGCCGTTCGTGCTCGCGGCGGCGCCGGGCGATGTCCTGCCGCCTGCGCTCCTCGGCGGCGCGTTCCCGTGCCTCCTGGGAGATCCGTGCAGTGCCGGTGGCGACACCGTCCGGGCCGATATAGGCGTCGATCAATTCAACGCCGGTATCGGTCATGCAGTATTCGCGCAACTGGTTGGAGTGCTTCGAGCCGCGCGACTTGATGATGTACAGGACGCGGTTGCGTTCGCCATGCTCCTCGACATGCATCAGCTTGATCCAGCTGTCCATCAGCGAGGACAGCCCCTCGTCGGTGCCTTCCAGCGGCGAGCCGCCGCTGCGCAGGCTGGTGAACAGCGCGGTGATGCCGCGGCTCTTCAGCAGGTCAACCATGCGCAGCAGCGTGGAATGGACTTCGGTGGTAGGGCCGCGAAAGGCCGAGATCGGATCGACCGCAACGATGGTGGGCTTGAACTGGTCAACGTCGCGGTACATGCGGGCGAGATGCATCTCGAGCCCGTGCAGGCTGGGTCTGGCTTCCTCGAAGCGCAGAAGGCCGGCATCGACGCCACGGCGAAGGTCGATGCCGACCGAGAGCGCGTTGCGGCACACCTCCTCGGCGCTTTCCTCGAACAGCACGTACATGCAGTGCTCGCCGCGCGCGCAGGCGGCGTCGATGAAGTGGCACGAGATCAAGGTCTTGCCGGTGCCGGGCACGCCGGAAAGCAGGATGCTGGAGCCGCGGAAGAAGCCACCGCGGCCGAGCATCGCATCGAGGCCCGAAATACCGGAAGAAACGGTTTCGTTAGAAACCGGACGATGAAGACCGGAGGACGTGACCGGCAGCACGCTGAAGCCGTCCCCGTCGATCAGGAAAGGATATTCGTTCGTGCCGTGGGCGGTCCCGCGATATTTGACGATGCGCAGGCGGCGTGTGGCGATCTGCTCCTCCACCCGGTTGTCGAGCACGACGACGCAGTCGGAGATGTACTCCTCGAGCCCGCTGCGGGTAAGCTCGTCCCTGCCGCGTTCCCCCGTGATGATCGCGGTGATGCCGCGCGTCTTCAGCCACTCGAACAGCCGGCACAGCTCGGTGCGCAGCACGGTGGGGTTGGAGAAGCCGGCGAACACCGATTCGATCGTATCGATCACCACGCGCTTGGCGCCGACCGTATCGATGGCATAGCCGAGGCGGACGAACAGACCTTCCAAATCGTATTCCCCGCTCTCGTCGATCTCGGCGCGGTCGATGCGGACATGGTCGACGGCGAGCAGGCCCGATGCCTTCAGCGCGTCGAGGTCGTAGCCGAGCGAGGCGCAGTTGATCGACAGATCCTCGGCCTGCTCCTCAAACGACATGTAGACGCCCGGTTCGTTGCACTGGGTTGCCCCGTTGACAAGGAAGGTCAAAGCGAAGAGCGTTTTGCCGCAGCCAGCGGCGCCGCAGACCAGCGATGGCCGGCCCGCGGGCAGGCCGCCAAGGGTGACGTCATCGAAACCAACGATGCCTGTCGGCGCTTTTTTCAGGGCGAGCCCTGAGGTCTTGTCCAGCATCTTTCAGCCCACCTTGTACTGGCCGGAGGCAGCGGTCGGGAAAACACGTTTAGGGGCGCTTCGTTGATGGTTTGCTAAAATTCGCGGACCTCACCGGCGTGCCCTGAACCAGAACATGCGGGCGAACACGTTGTCGCCGAGCAGCTGATGCAGGGCCGCCAGTCCGGCATGGCCGATCAGATAGGCCCACATCAGATTGGAGATCAGCCGGTGCAGCAGCAGCGCAGCACGCGACAGCGCGGTGCCGTCTGGCGCAAGGAAGTAGATCGTGCCGGTAACCACCATCGCGGTGACGGTGAGCAGGCCAAGGCCGTGGATCGCGCTGGCCAGGGCGCCGCTGCCATGACTTGGCCCGCGCCCGCGCAGCAGCAGGCGGACCTGCACCGCGAGATCATCCACGACATCGCGGATCCGCCACGCCGTGAACCAGGGGAACAGCCGCCCAAGGCTGGTCTCGCCGCGCCGCAGCAGCGTCCACGACCAAAAGGCGAAGACGACGCCAAAGCCGAGCAGGCCGACATATTCGTGCAGCAGGTACGGCCAGCGCGGCGGCAGGCCGGGCAACGGCAGGCGGATGAATTCGCTGTTGATCAGCTGGTGCAGCACCACCAGCAGCAGGAGAAGGTGGACGATCCTGGTCGTCTGGGAGCGGATGGCGGGTGCCGGACGGTGCGCGGCGCCGCCGGCGCGGCGGACGAGGATCGCGCCGAGCCGCGCGGCCCGTGTCGTGTCTTCAGTCATGTCGGGAGCCTCAGTTATTGTATTTGTCGTGGCAGGATCGGCAGTCGCCGAATAGGTGCCGCAGGTCCGCGGCCAGGCGCGGGCGCTCGGCCGCATCGGCGCGGGTGCTTCGGGCGTCGGCGGCGAAGGTGACGAAGTGTTCCCTGAAATCGCGTGCCCTGGCGGAGCCGGTGTCGATCCGCGCCGCGATCCGCTCGGCCTCTGCATCGTAGGCATGCAGCGCGTGGTCCACCTCGGCCGGATCGAAGGCGGCGCGGCCGATCGCCATGTCGTATAGGTGGCGGGCATTCGCCCGCCATTCGTGCATCGTGCCGCGCAGGCCGAGGCTGGCGGACACTGTCGCCGGCGCCGCGACCAGCAGGGTGGCGATGCTCAGGCATCCGGCCAGCCGCCTCGCCGCCCTGGGGTCGCGCGCGACCTTCGTCCCCGCCCGCGCATGGCGGGACGTTGTCATGCTGGCAGGCTGCATCGGACTTCGGTCCTCCGGCTGGGTTATCCCGCGACGCAGCATGGCGCCGTTGCCTTACCGGCACCTGACAGGAGGCCGTAAGGTTGGCGTAAGCCGGATGTGTCAGGCTGATCGGGCATTTTAGGGTGCGGTTCCATGCGCCTGCTGGTTGTCGAGGACGAGCGTGCGTTGGCCGGCCTGATCCGTGGCGCGCTGGAACACGGCGGATTTGCGGTGGACATCGCATCCGGCGTCGGCGAGGCCGAGGACCATCTGGCCGCGGTCGGCTATGACGCGGCGATCCTCGATTTCGGGCTGCCCGATGGCGACGGGATGGACCTGCTGCGGGGCATCCGCAGCCGTCGGTCTTCCCTGCCCGTCGTCGGTACTGACCGCGCGCGACGGGCTGGACGACCGGGTGAGCGGTCTCGACGCCGGCGCCGACGACTATCTGGTCAAGCCCTTTCACATGCCCGAACTGCTGGCCCGGGTGCGCGCAGTGCTGCGCCGCCCGGGTGCCGCCTTGGGTGCGCGGCTGAGTTTCGGCAACGTGGCACTCGACATCGCAACGCGGCAGGTCTGGGTGGGCGGTGCCTCTATCGAGCTAACGGTGCGGGAGACGGCGATGCTCGAACTCCTGCTGCGGCGGCAGGGGCGCGTGGTTACGCGCGAGGTGCTGGAGCAGCAGATCTACAGCTTCGACGCGCAGCCCGGGTCCAACGCGCTGGAGGTGCTCGTGCATCGGCTGCGGCGGCGGCTTCAGGAACTCGGCGGCGACGCTGCAGGTGCATACCGTCCGGGGCGTGGGCTACCTGCTCGTCGCGGCGGGATGACCGCCCGGCTCGGCGTGCGCGCGTGGTCGCTGACCCTGCGCCTGGGCTGGCGGCTGGCGGTGGTGATGGTGCTGGCGATCGCGCTGGCAGCCGCCGCGGTGGCGTGGCGCGCCGTCGCGACGGTGCACGAACTCGACAACTCGGCCCTGCAGAGCCAGGCCGACCTGATCGTGCGGGCGCTACGCGCGCTGCCGCGCGGTGATGCCGCACCGGTGCTGCCCGACGCACTGGTCGCGCCATTCCGTGCGTCCGACGGGGACAACCTGTTCATCGTCTATGATCCGGCCGGCGCGCCGGTCGCGTCGTCCGACGCGGCCGAGGCGGCGGCGCTGGCACCGATCCTGTCGGCCGCGCCGGGTCGCGGGTTCTTCCGCCTGCCCGCAAGTGCCGGCCACGCACGCGGGATGCTGGGCCTGGGCGTCGCTGCCGGGCCATGGCGAGTCGTGGTGCTGCAGGGGCGGGAGCAGACGGCGCTCCTGCTCGACACGCTGATGCACGACTTCCTGATCGCCTCGGTCTGGCTGCTCGGGCCGATCGGGCTAGCGACCGTGCTGGTGGGGGTTCTGACGCTGCGCCGGGGCCTGTCGCCGCTGCGCCAGGTTTCCCTGGCAGCGGAACGGGTGGGGCCGGCGCAGCCCGGCGTCCGGCTGCCGGTTACCGGGCTGCCGCGAGAGGTGGTTCCGCTGGTGGCCGCGGTGAATGACGCGCTGGACCGGCTGGAGCAGGGGCTGGCTGCGCAGCGCCGCTTCATGGCCGAGGCGGCACATTCACTGCGCACGCCGCTCGCGGTCCTGATGGCGCGGTTGGAGGTGGCGGACAGGCCGCCCGATGCCGAGGCGCTGCGCCACGATGCCGACAAGATGTCACGCCTGGTGGGTCAGCTCCTGCGCATGGCACGGCTGGAGGGACTGCCGCTCGACGTGGCACAGCACGTCGATCTGCGCGCGGTGGCGGTGGAGGCGATTGCCGACCTCGCGCCGCTGGCTCTGCACGAGGGCGTCGATCTGGCCTTGCTGGACGGCGCTCCGGTGGCGCCGCTGCCGGGCAACCACGCGGCCCTGGTGCTGGCCCTGACCAACCTGATCGAGAACGCCATCGCCCATGCGCCGGTCGGCAGTGTGGTGGAGGTGGCGGTGGCGCCCCCGGCCTGCCTGTCGGTGATGGATCGCGGCCCCGGTGTGCCGGAAGCGCATCGCAGCCGCATCTTCGGCCGGTTCGAGCGGGGACCCGCCGGCGCGGGCGGTATGGGCGGCGCTGGGCTCGGCCTCGCGATCGTCGCCGAGATCGCGGCCGCACATCGCGGGACGGTTTGCGTGACGGGGCGCGCGGATGGCGGTGCGGCCTTCGTGCTCAGCCTGGCGCGGGCCGCATGAGCCCCCGTCTAGCTGCCCGGCACGGCGATCTGCTGCGGCGCGAATCGGCCGGTGGCGGCGTCCATGTGGCAGGCCTCGCAGGCGCTGCGGCGATAGACCGGGGCGGTGGTGAACCGGATCGCCGGGATGCCGCGATGGACGCGCCGCCAGCCGGGCGTGTCGGTGATGCGCGGCGACCCGTCGGCCGCCGGCGCGCGCAGGCGCCAGGACGCCAGCGTGTCCCAGTGCCCGGCGGCGTTGGCATCGAGATAGCGCCGCAACTGGGTGATCAGGTCGGGAGGCAGGCCGGTGTCCTCGCCGAAATGCGCGTCCATGTGCGCAAGAATCCTGTCCCACGTGGCGGCCGGGGCGAGGCTGGGCGGGAACGCCAGATGGCAGGAGCCGCATTGCAGCGCATAGGCCGGGTCAAGCTCGACCGGCGGCACGCCGCGGCCGGGCAGGGCCGCGAGCACGCCAATCGCGCCCGCGCCGCCGAGGCCGAGGCCAAGCGCAAGCAGCGCCGCACGACCCGGGGCGGCGCGTGCCGGACGTGCGGCGACGGCGGACGGATCGGCGCGCTTGCGCCCGGTCAGCATCGCGCGCACCAGGTTGTCGCGCTCCCGCCGGGTCTCGAACGCCACGCCGCCGAGATGGAGGGCGATCATGCCGAGCAGCGCCCAGGCGAGCAGCTGGTGCAGCGCCAGCGCCTGCCGGCCGGCGGCATAGGTGAGCCAGGCGCGCAGCGGTCCCTGTTTCAGCATCCCGCCCAGGCTCACGGTGCCGCTGACCACGATGGCGGCGAGCACCAGCAGCAGCGCGAACACCATCAGCGCACCCAGCGGGTTGTGGCCGAGGTGGCGCCGTGCCGAGCCGCCGCGCAGCCCGCGCATATAGCCCAGCACGGCGCGTGGCGGATGGGCGAAGCCGGCGAACCGAGCATAGGGGCCGCCGAGCACGCCCCAGATGCCGCGCCACAGCAGAAGGACGGCAATGACGCCGCCGGCAATCAGATGCCAGCGCAGCCACACGCTGCCCAGGATGAAGCCGGTGACGGCGGACGCTGCGACGGCCAGCAGCAGCAGCCAGTGGAACAGCCGGATGCCGCGGTCCCAGACCGGCACCCAGCCTTGGCCGCGAAGCCCGGTGCCGGTCAGCGTCCTGTCTCCCGGTCCATTGGTGCCGCGCTATTCACGAATGCCGCGCTATAGGATGGGGCGGCGCGGGCAAGCCTCAAGCGCGGGCGGCGCTGCGGCCGATGCAAACGGGGAGGACGATGGCGGAGGGTAAGGCGATGGCGAGCCAGGAGGCGGCCGGACCTACCGGAGCCGCCGGTGCCGATCTCGGGTTGGAGGATGTCGCGCTGTCGGCCTGGGCGCGGGCGCGCCGGCTGTGGCGCCGGCTGGCGGCGGCGGCGCTCGCCCCGGCCTATCGGGTGTATGGCCGGCGGCTGGTGCGCACGGTGGCGGCGGGGCCGATGCCGCGGCATATCGGCGTCATCCTGGACGGCAACCGCCGGCACGGGCGGGCGCGCGGCCTGACCGATTTCACCCGCATCTACCAGACCGGCGCCGGAAAGCTCGACGAAATGCTGGCCTGGTGCGCCGAGCTTCGCATCCCGATGGTGACGCTGTGGGTCTGCTCGACCGACAACCTCGCACGGCCGGCGCGGGAAGTCTCGGGCATCCTGGGTGCGATCGAGGCGAAGATGCGGGCGCTGGCGGCGGATCCGCAGGTGCAGCGCCTCGGGGTGCGGGTCGAGGTGATCGGCCGGCTCGATCTGCTGCCGGCAACGCTGCTGGCCGCGTTGACCGATGCAAGGCGGGCCACCGCGGGCAATCGGCGGATGACACTGACGATCGCGGTCGGCTATGGCGGGCGGCAGGAGATCGCCGATGCCGTTGGCGCCCTGCTGCGCCGGTTCACCGCCGCCGGCCTGTCCCTGACCGAGGCGGCCGAACGTGTGACGCCCGAGGCGATTGGCGAGAACCTCTATCTCCCCGCGCTGCCCGACCCCGACCTGATCATCCGCACCAGCGGCGAGGTCCGCCTGTCCGGCTTCCTGCTGTGGCAGAGCGCGCACAGCGAGTTCTATTTCACCGACGTCAACTGGCCGGCCTTCCGCAAGCTGGACCTCCTGCGCGCGATCCGCGCCTTCCAGGGGCGGGAGAGACGTTTCGGGCGCTGACCCGGGCGGAGGAGGCCGGGCCCTCGGCGGCGTTTCCGGCACATTGCCAATCCTTAATGTTGAGCAAACGGTGCCGCAAAGGCGCCATGCGATTAGACAATGGTTCAACGGAAAGGGTCGACATGGCCGACGGAAGTGGGCAACTCGGCGATCGGGTCCCGCGCGTGCGTGCGCTGTTCGTCTCGGACCTGCATCTGGGCACCCGCGCCTGCCACGCCGAAGGGCTGCTGGACCTGCTGGAAGGGTGCGAGACGGAGACCCTGTATCTGGTCGGGGACGTGGTGGATGGCTGGCGGCTGAAGGCGCGCTGGTACTGGCCGCCCTCGCATGACGCGGTGGTGCGCTGTCTGCTGCGCAAGCAGGAGAGCGGCACCCGGATTCTCTACCTGCCGGGCAATCACGACGAGTTCCTGCGCCAGTCCGTCGGCTTGCGCCTCGGCGGTATCGAAGTGCTGGACGAGGCGGTGCACGCGGCGGCGGACGGCAGCCGCCTGCTGGTGCTGCACGGCGACCGGTTCGATCCGGTGGTACGGCGGATGCGCCGGCTGGCACGGCTGGGCATCTGGGTCTACGCCGTCTCGGTGCTGACCAACGACGCGATCGGCCGCTGGCGCCGCAAGCTGCGCCGCGGCGGCGTGGTGGAGAGCCGGCGGCGGCGCATCGCGGCGTTCGAGGCGGCGGCCGCGGCCGAGGCACGCGCGCGGGGCCTGGACGGCATCATCTGCGGCCACATCCACAGCCCGGCGATGCACGAGCGGCATGGCACCCGCTACATCAACACCGGCGATTGGGTGGAAGCCTGCACCGCGGTGGCCGAGTATCACGACGGCCGCATCGCACTGCTGCACTGGCCGTTCGAGGGTGCCCTGCCAGCAGCCGATGATCACGCCGCGGCCTGGGAGAGCGCGGCTTAGCCCGGGTTGCGCATGATGGCGCCGAGTTGGCGCGCCATGTCGGCGGCCAGCGGCACGGGGGTCGCGGCGAAGCCCATGACCAGGCCCGAACTCAGCGCGGGACCGAAATAGTAGGCGCCGAGCGGCGCCGCTGCCATGCCGCGGACGCGGCAGGCACGGACCACCGCTGCTTCATCCGCACCTTCGGGCAGCAGCGCCGCCAGATGCAGGCCGCCGGGGGCGGGGACAACGGCAAGCTGAGGCGCGTGGCGGGTCAGCGCATCGAGCAGTGCAGCGCGGCGGCGCGCGTATTCGGTGCGCATCCGCCGCACATGCGGGGCGAGCAGCCCCTGCCGCATGAAGTCGGCCAGCACCGCCTGGGTGAAGCTGCCGCTGCCTCGGTCGGCCAGCGTGTGCAGCCGGGCGAAGGCCGGCACCAGGGGCGCGGGCACCACCGCGAAGCCAAGCCGCAGGGCCGGCGCCAGGCACTTGCTGAAGCTGCCGCAATAGATCACCCGGCCGCCGCGATCGAGGCTGGCGAGCGGCGGCAGCGGCCTGCCTTCCCAGCGGAACTCGGTGTCGCAGTCATCCTCCAGCAGCCAGGCATCGGCGCGCGCCGCCCAGTCGAGCAGCGCCAGCCGCTGCCCCACGGGCAGCGCGCCGCCGAGCGGCGTGGCGTGGGATGGTGCGACCAGCGCAAGCCGTGCCCGGGGCGCGAGCGCGATTCCGGCGGCGACGTCGATGCCGTCCGGCCCGCTGGGCACCGGCACCAGCCGCGCCCCCGCCGCCAGCAGCGCGCCGCGCCCGGCGATGTAGCCCGGGTTCTCCACCCAGGCGGCGTCACCCGGATCGAGCAGCAGGTCGGCGGCAAGGCGCAGCGCCTGCTGCGTGCCGGCGGTGACCAGGATGCAGTCGGGGTCGACCAGCAGGCCGCGGCTGGCGGCCAGATGGGCGGCGATCTGGGTGCGCAGCGCAGGCAGGCCGAGCGGCGGCGGATAGTCGGTGAGCGAGGGCGGCATCGTCTTGAGCACCCGCGCGGCCGAGCGTGCCCAGGCGGCGGCAGGGAACAGGTCGGGTGCGGGGACGCCGCCGGCCAGCAGCCTGCCGGTCATCCCATCGGCCGGGGCGGCGGTCGCCGGCAGGGCGGCCAGCATCCGGCCCCGCGCCGAGAGGGCACGCCCAACCAGAGCCGCCGGCGCGGCGGGAGTGGGTGCGGCATCGGGCAGGTCGGTCGCGACATAGGTGCCGCTGCCGGCGCGCGGGCGGACATAGCCCTCGGCCGCAAGGCGCTCGTAGGCCAGCACAACGGTCTGGCGGGCGACGCCGAGTTCCTCGGACAGCGTGCGGCTGGGAGGCAGCCGGGACCCGGCGGCGAGCGTGCCGCTCAGGATCCCCTGGCGGAGGCGGTCGAAGACCGATTGTTGCAGCGTCGGGTCGGGAACAGACATGCGGACGGGGCCACGCCGGCGGACCGGCGCAAGCTAGGTCTGCCTGCCATGCCCCACAAGCGGGCTGTGATCGGCGGAGGAATCGGCCCCGACGATGCGGGGCGGGCGGCGTCAGAAGCCTTCGCGCTCCAGGCGCTTGCGCTCCAGCTTGCGGGCGCGGCGGACAGCCTCGGCGGCCTCGCGGGCGCGGCGCTCGGACGGCTTCTCGTAGTGCCGGCGGAGCTTCATTTCGCGGAAAATGCCTTCCCGCTGCATCTTCTTCTTGAGCGCCTTCAGCGCTTGGTCGACATTGTTGTCGCGGACGAGAACTTGCACTTGGCCGCCTTCTCCTCTGGTGTGTGCAGCCCGCCTGGCGGGCACAAGCGAAAAGGGCCCGCAGCCGGGACCCCGGCGCAGGAAGCGAGGCGTATATCATGTGCCTGCGCCCCCGCCAAAGGGATTTACCGGTGCCGGAGGCGCCGAAACCGTGGTGACGCCCCGCCACCCTTGGCGCCCCGGCATCCTATATAGTCGGCTGTAACCGGCCGGGTGTTCCGCCCGCCGCCGTACCGCACTGCCCGGAGCTGTCATGGCCATCCTGAAGATCGCCCGCATGGGCCACCCCGTCCTGCTGCAGGTCGCCGAGCCGGTGGCCGATCCCGGCGCGCCGGAGATCCGCCGGCTGGTGGCCGACATGATGGAGACGATGGAGGACGCGCCCGGCGCCGGCCTCGCCGCGCCGCAGGTTCACGTGCCGCTGCGGCTGTTCGTCTTCCGCGTGATGCCGTTCCGCGCCAGCGAGGACCCCGGCGACGTCCCGGTCGGCAACACCGTGCTGATCAACCCCGAGATCGAACTGCTGACCGAACAGCGCGTGCTGCGCTGGGAGGGCTGCCTGTCGATCCCCGGACTGCGCGCCGCCGTGCCCCGCGCCCCGCGCATCCGCTATCGCGGCGTCGATTGCGACGGGCAGGTGATCACGCGCGAAGTGTCCGGCTTCCATGCCGGCGTAGTGCAGCACGAACACGATCACCTCGACGGGATCCTGTATCCGATGCGCATGACCGATTTCTCGCTGTTTGGCTTCACCGAGGAGATGACGAAGGCGGACATGGCACGCGAGGCAGCGGCGCGGGCAGCCGAAGCCGAAGCCTCGGCGGCGCTGGCCTCTGCCGGGACGGCGGGCGCGTGATCGCCGCCCCCGAGCGTAGCGCCGAACGCGACGCCGCGATCGACGCTCTGCTGCCCTCGGTGCCATTCGACGGTTGGACCAGCCGCGGGCTGCGCACCGCGCTGAAGTCGATCGGCATGGCGCCCCAGGATGCCGACATGCTGTTCCCGGGCGGCGCCGCGGACATGGTGGCGGCCTACATCGACCTCGCGGATCGTCGTATGGCCGAGGCCGCTGCGGCGCGCGACATGAGCGAAATGCGGCTGCCCACGCGGGTGCGCACGGTACTGGCGATCCGCTTCGCGCAGAACCGCCCGCACAAGGAAGCGGTGCGGCGCGCCTTCGCGGTGCTGGCGCTGCCCGGGAATGCGCGGATGGCGGTCGTGAGTGCGGCGCGCACCGTCGATGCGGTGTGGCGCGCCGCCGGCGATGCCTCGGCCGATTTCAGCTGGTACACCAAGCGCGTCACTCTGGGGGCGGTGTATGGCAAGACGCTGCTTTACTGGTTGCGCGACCAGAGCGACGACGACGCGGCGACGTTGGCCTTCCTGGACCGCCGCCTTGCGGACGTCGCGCGGGTCGGCCGCCTGCGCAAGCGCATCAACGGGATCGCTGCCCGCTTCGTGCCGTCCGCCTTCCGCACCGCCTGAGGGAGTCGACCGATGCCGCTCGTGACCGTCGTGCACACGACGGAGTACCGCTATTCGCGCCCGGTAAGGCTGACCCGCCACCGGCTGATGCTGCGGCCGCGAGACTCGCACGACCTCCGGCTGATCGAGGCTACGCTGGGCATCACGCCGCCGACGGCGCGGATGCGCTGGGCGCACGATGTGCAGTCGAATTCCGTATTGTATGTCGATTTCAGCGATTCCGAGACCGACCTGCTGCGGATCGTCTCGACGCTCGAACTGCAGCACTACCCGACCGGCTACGGCTACGACGTGCCGCTGGCGAAGGCGGCGGAGATCTATCCGTTCAGCTATGCGGTCGAGGAGGTGCCCGACCTGGCTCGGCTGACCGAGCGGCAGATGCCCGACCCGGACCGCAAGGTGGATGCCTGGGCTCGCCGGTTCCTCAACCCGCGCGGACCGACCAGGACGATGCAGCTTCTGGTGGCGATGACCAAGGCGATCAAGGAGGACTTCACATATCAGGGCCGCGAGGCCGAGGGCACCAATCCACCCACGGTGACGCTGGCCACCGGCACCGGCGCCTGCCGCGATTTCGCGCTGCTGATGATGGAGGCGGCGCGGGCCCTGGGCTTCGCCGCGCGCTTCATCAGCGGCTACCTGTACGACGAGCGGCTGATCGACAGCGAGGACAAGGTGGTGGGCGGCGGTGCCACCCATGCCTGGGTGGCGATCTATCTGCCCGGCACCGGCTGGGTCGAGTTCGATCCGACAAACGGATTGATCGCCGGGCGCAACCTGATCCGCGTATCGATCGCCCGCACGCCGGAACAGGCGGTGCCGGTGAGCGGCGGCTATATCGGCACGCGCGACTGCTTCGCCGGCCTGACCGTCGATGTGACCGTGACCGTGGGATCGCCTGCGGCGGCCGCGGAGCCGGTCGCGTAGGGCGGGTGGCTCGCGGATTGTTGTGCATCCGTTACCCCGGCCGCGCATAAGGTAGGAAATGCGGATCGTTGCTCTGCTGGTGGCGCTGCTGTTGTCGACGGGGGGTATCGCCCGTGCCGACGAACTTGCGAACGTCTCGGCGGCGGACCGCGCCGGCATCCAGGCGGTGATCTCGGGCCAGATCGACGCCTTCCGCCACGACGATGCCAAGGCCGCCTTCGCCGCCGCGGCGCCGAACATCCAGCAGCGTTTCGGCACGGCGCAGCACTTCCTGGGCGTGGTGAAGGAGCTGTACCAGCCGGTCTATCGGCCGCGCAGCTTCGCCTTCGGCGCGCTGGTGATGCAGGATGGCGAGCTGGTGCAGAAGGTCGAGGTGATCGCCCCCGACGGCACGCACGACACCGCGCTCTACGCGATGGTGAAACAGCCCGACGGCGCGTGGCGCATCGCCGGCTGCTCGCTGCTGCAAAGCGAGGCGCGCGAGACCTGAGGCGCAAAGTTGGCGGCGGGCTACCCGCCCTTCACCCCGCCAGCGGTCAGGCCGGCAACGATTTCCTTCTGCATCGCCAATGTCAGCAGCAGCACCGGCGCGGTCACCACCAGGGCGGCGGCGGCGAGCGGACCCCAGCTGACCTGCTCGAAGGTCAGCACGTTGTAGACTGCGACCGGCAGGGTGCGCGTCTCCCGCCCCGCCAGCACCACGCCGAAGATGAAGTTGTTCCAGCTGAAAATGAACGACAGGATCATCGCGACCGTGATCCCGGGCCGCGCCAGCGGCATCGCGACGTGGCGGAACGCCTGCCAGATCGTCGCACCATCGACCAGCGCGGCTTCCTCCAGCTCGCCCGGCAGGCCCTCGAAGAATCCGATCATCACCCAGACCACGATCGGCACGGTGATGACCAGGTGCGTGATGACCAGCGGCGTCAGCGTGCCGATGAGGTTCAGCCACTGGAAGATCAGGAACAGCGGCACCAGGAAGGACAGGCCGGGGGTGACGCGCGCGATCAGGATCAGCACGGCCGCCTTGGTCGCCTTCGCCTTGGCGATGCCATAGCCCGCGGGGACGCCGATCAGCAGCGCGAGGCCGGTGGCCGAGAACGACACGATGACCGAGTTGATCGTGTAGGTCAGGAAGTCGTTCTTGGCGAACACGTCTACGAAGTTGCTCAACGTCGGCGGCGATGGGGATGAACACCGGCGGGAAGGCCATGTTGTCCACCTCGTTCTTCAGCGACAGCGACAGCATCCACAGGAAGAACAGGAGCGCCGGCGACACCAGCATCAGCACGGCGAAATAGAGCCCGGCCCGGCCGGCCCAGCGGCGGATGCGGTGGCGCAGCGGGCGGGGCCGGCGGCTCATCGCAACGTCCGCGCGCGCAGCAGCACCATGCTGATCAGCAGGATCAGCACGAAGAAAACCACCACCATCGCCGAGCCGTAGCCAAGGTCGTAATAGGCGAAGGCGGTCTGGTAGAGCAGGATGTTGATGGTCTCGCTCGCGGTGCCCGGCCCGCCGCCTGTGATGACGAAGATGGTGTCGAACGCCTTCAGCGCGTCGATCAGGCGGATCACCGCCGCGACCATGATGAATGGCCAGACCAGCGGCAGGGTGATGTGGCGGAAGGTCTGCCAGGGATTGGCGCCGTCGAGGATCGCCGCCTCGTACGGATCGGTTGGCAGGCTGGCGAGGCCACCGAGGACGATCAGCATGACCAGCGGTGTCCATTGCCACGTCTCGACCATCACCAGCGTCGGGATCACGGTGCTGCTGTCATAGACCCAGGTGCGCGGGCGGCAGGCCGATCGAGGTGAGCAGGTAGTTCAGAACGCCGAGCTGGGGATGGAACATCATCGTCCAGACCAGCGCGATGGCGACCGGGGTCGCCATCATCGGCAGGATGAAGATGGTGCGCGCCAGCCCGCGCAGGTGGAATTTCTGCGCGAAGCAGACGGCCGCGATCACGCCCAGCACGACCGGTCCCAGTGTAGCGAAGGCGGTAAAATACAGCGTGCGCAGCACCGCCCAGCGAAAGCGGTCGTCGAAGTAAAGCTGGACGTAATTGCCGAACCCGACGAAGCGCGTGCCGCCGGTCACCTTCCAGTCCTGCACCGACATGAACAGGGTGAACAGCCAGGGAAAGACGATGACCGCGAACACCACCGCGGCCGCCGGTACGGCGAAGGCCCAGTAGCGCCTTGCGTAGTTCGCGCCGCGCCGGGCGGCGGTGCGCGGGGGCGACGCGGTCGCCGCGACGCTGACGCTCATGCCGGCATCATTGGTTCGTTTCCTCAATGCTTATGATGTCATCATAAGTCGGCGCTTGCGCGGTTGGAAACCTCCGTCATAACCGTCATGTGCCGACCCCGATCCGCAAGCCCGCATCTGCGCCCGTCCCCACGCCGCAGATGCCATGGTCCGCCGCCGCGCCGCGCGTGCTGGCCTGGATCGCCTATGACTGGGCATTGAGCGCGTTCAACACCGTCGTCGTGACCTTCGTGATCGCGACCTATTTCGTGCAGGCGGTGGCGCCCGATCCGGCCACCGGCACGGCGCAGTGGGCGGCGACGCAGGCCATCGCCGGCGTGGTGATCGCACTGCTGGCGGCACCGCTCGGGGTGGTCGCCGACCTCGGCGGGCATCGTCGTCCGCTGCTGGTCGGCTTCACCCTGGCGCTGGCGGCCTGCACCGCGCTGCTGTGGCTGGTGCGCCCCGGCCCGGCGGACGCGCAGCTTGCGCTGGTGCTGGTGGGCACGGCGACGGTGTGCGCGGAGATCACCGGCGTGTTCTACAACGCCATGCTGCCGGAGCTGGCGCCCCCCGGCCGGATCGGGCGGCTGTCGGGGCTGGCCTGGGGGGCCGGTTATATCGGCGGCATCGTCTGCCTGGGCGCCTGCCTGTTCGGGCTGATCGACCCGGTCCCGCCGCCTTTCGGCCTGAACCCGCACGCGGCCGAGCCGGTGCGCGCGACTGCGATCCTGGCCGGGGTGTGGATCCTGGTGTTTGGTTGGCCGCTGCTGGCGACGGCGGGCCTGGATGGGGGTTTGCCCTGGCGCACCGCCTTGGCGCGCGGGATGGGCGGGCTAAGCGCCACGCTGCGCGGCGCCGCGCGGGACCGCACGCTGATGCGCTTCCTGCTGGCGCGGATGCTGTACACGGATGGGCTGACCACGCTGTTCGCCTTCGGCGCGATCTACGCTGCCGGGCAGTTCGGCATGGACACCAAGCAGGTCCTTCTGCTGGGCATCCTGCTCAACCTGACCGGAGGGATCGGCGCCGTGATCTTCGCCTTCGTGGACGACTGGATCGGACCGAAGCCGACCGTGCTGATCTCATTGACCGCGCTGGTCGGTCTCAGCACGGCGATCCTGCTGATCGAGCGCGTCGCGACGTTCTGGGCGCTGGCGATGGGCCTTGGCGTGTTCGTCGGCCCGGCACAGGCGGCGAGCCGCAGTCTGATGGCGCGCATGGCTCCGGCCGCGGCGCGGAACGCGCAGTTCGGGCTGTTTGCGCTGTCCGGCCGGGTAACAGGCTTCGTCGGGCCGGCGGCGCTGGGTGCGGTGACGGCGGCGACGCACAGCCAGCGGGCGGGGATGGCGGTGATCGTCCTGCTACTGGGCGGTGGCGGGGTGCTGCTGGCCGGGCTGCGCACCGACCCGGCGGGATAGCCTCGATGCCCAAGCTGCCGCCCCCGCTTGCCCTTGGCCGGCCGCAACTCTCGGCCATGCTGGCTCAGGCGGTGCAGTGCCATCGCGGCGGCGATCTGGCGCAGGCCGAACGCCTGTATGCGCAGATCCAGTCCATCAGCCGCAACCACCCGGTTGCCACTCTCAACCACGCCCTGCTGCTGGCCGATACCGGCCGGGCGCGCGCCGCCATCGCCAAGCTGCAGGCGCTGGCCAAGGCGCATCCCGAGGACGCTGCCGCGCACCTCGCGCTGAGCCGGCTGCTGCACGCCGAGGGCGGTCCGAGTGCCGCCGGCCTTTATCACCTGCGCCGCGCCGTGGAGCTGGAGCCCGAGCGGCTGGACGCGCACCTGGAACTGATCGGCGCCTATGGGGCGCAGCGCCGGCTGCCCGAGGCCGCCGCGGCCGCGGCGGCGGCCGCTTTGCGCTTTCCTGGCCGGCCAGAGCCGGCGACCCAGCTTGGCGTTGCCGCCGTCGCGGCCGGCGACATGGCCGAGGCGCGACGCCGGCTGGAGGACGCCGTGGCCCGGTATGCGGACTACGCGCCGGCGCTGTACAACCTTGCGCGGCTGCTCGACGATCAGGGGGAGCTGGCGGCCGCTCTCGTGCTGTATCGCGGCGCCCGCGCGGCAGACGCGGATTTCGAGCCGGCGACCTTCAATGCCGGCGACCTCGCGTTGCGCACCGGCGCGGTGGCCGAGGCGGTCGCCTGCTTCGATGCCTCTCTGGCGCGCCATCCGGCCGACCCGGCGGCGCTGTCCGCGCGCCTGATGGCGGCCCAGTTCGAGACCGGCGTCTCCGCCGCCAGCCTCGCCGACCTGCACGCCACCTGGCAGCAGCGGGTTGGCTCGGCGCTCGGTCCCGCGGCCGCCCCTCCGGTGCTGGCACCCGATCCGGAGCGGCGGCTGCGCGTTGGGCTGGTCTCGGCCGACCTGCACGAGCACCCGGTCGGCTACTTCCTGATCCGTGCGGTGGAGGCGCAGGACCCGGCGGTAGTGGAGTACGTGGCCTATTCCGGCGGCAATCGGGACGATGCCTTGGCCCGGCGGTTCCGGGCCGCGATCCGGCTGTGGCGCCAGACGGCCGAGTGGTCGGACGCGCGGCTGGCCGAGGAGGTGCGGCGCGACCGGATCGACATCCTGATCGATCTCGCCGGCCACACACGCGACTCGCGGCTGCCCGCCTTTGCCCGGCGGCCCGCGCCGATCCAGCTGAGCTGGGCAGGCTATGTAGGCACCACGGGCCTGGCCGCGATGGACGGTCTGATCGCCGATCGCTTCCAGGTGCCGCCCGAGGACGACAAACACTATACCGAGCGCGTTCTGCGGCTGCCGGACGGCTATGTTTCCTACGATCCACCGGCCGAGGCGCCGGATGTCGGTCCCTTGCCGGCGGGCACGGACCGCCCGCTGACCTTCGCCAGCTTCCACAAGCCGACCAAGATCAACGCGGACCTGGCCCGCCTGTGGGCGCGGGTGCTCGCGGCCGAGCCCGGGTCGCGCATCCTGTTCGCCTATGCCGGCTATGAGCTGGCGGAGGTGCAGGCGCGCATCGCCGGCTGGTTCGCCGCCGATGGGATCGGCGCCGACCGCCTCGTGTTCCAGGGCCGTTTGTCCCGCGCCGCGCTGCTCGCCCGTTACAACTACGCCGACCTCGCGCTGGACAGCTTCCCCTATTCGGGCGGCCTGACGACGCTGGAGGCGCTGTGGATGGGCGTGCCCGTGGTGACGCTGCCGGGGCGCAGCTTCGCCGGCCGTCATTCGTTCAGCCACCTGTCGGTCGTGGGTCTGACCGAGACGATCGCCGCCGATGCCGACGATTACGTCGCCGTCGTCCGGCGGCTGGGTGCGGATCGCGGCCGTCTGGCGGCGCTCCGGGCCGGCCTGCGCGCCCAACTCGCCGGGTCGCCGCTGTGCGACGGGCCGGGTTTCGCCCGCAAGCTGGAGGCGGCCTTTCGCGGATTGTGGCGGGAACGCTGCGCCGGGGCGCTCAGCCGGCCGGCAATCCCAGCAGCTGCTCACGCAGCTCCGGCGTCGGCGGATGCGCGCCGATGAAGCCGGCGAGCATGTGGTAGGCAAGGTTAGCGTTCGTGGTCTGCCCGAACAGCTTGCCGTTGGCGTAGATCTGCATGCCGCCATCGGCGAAGATGTAGGTCCACGTATCGCCCGGCTCGACCGCCGGGGCGGCCGCCACCAGACGCTCGAAATCCGGCTTGTCCGACAGCGGACAATCCCCGTCGACGCAGTTCTCCTGCTCGCCCTTGATGAATTCCTTCTCCACCTGCTCCTTCGTGCCGGCATGCACGAAGCGTTGCACGAGGACCTTGGGGCCAGGCGAGTCGAGGATTTCCTGCGCGTTATGTGTCGGCTTGGCCACATAGAGGCCGGCGACATAGATGCGGATGCGCAGGAACGTCACCGTGCGCAGCCCGATGCCGTTCAGCACGAGGTGCTGGCCATTCACATCGTAGGTGTCCCGCAAGGCGATGCCGCTCAGCGTCGCAGCCGCCGCCGCGGTGGCGAGGCAGGTGAACAGCGCGGCGGGAAGAAGCGACCGAATCATGAAAGCCGAGCTTACGGCATCCGCGCCGTGGTGGTAGCCGATCTTATGCCCACGGGTTCGGCGTGGTGCGCCGCGCCATGCCGGCGACGATCCACAGCCAGACCAGCTGGGGGACCAGCAGCAGCAGCGGGATGAACGGCTTCCAGTCAGTCGGGGCGCCGATGAAGCCGAGGCAGGCAAGGCCGCCCAGCGCACAGAACAGCCAGTGCACCAGGGCGACGGCGGGGGCTGGCATGCCGCTCTTGTGCGCCACCTGGTAAAGGTGGCCGCGATGCGCGTGCGTCGGCGGATTGCCGGCCAGAGTGCGGCGGACCAGGGTGAAGGCGACGTCGAACAGCACGCCCGAGAGCAGCATCGGCACCAGCAGGAAGGACATCTCCACCGCCTCGAACCGGCCGGCGGCGACGCCCAGCATCGCCAGGATGAAGCCGCAGAACTGGCTGCCGACATCGCCCATGAAGATGCGTGCGCGGGGGAAGTTGAACGGCAGGAACCCGGCGAGCCCGGCGACCAGCAGCAGGCTGGCGAAATAGACGAACCAGCCGCCCTGACCGGCCGCAATGCCGGCCAGGAAGCAGGCGGCGATCAGCGCGACGCCGGCCGCCAGCCCGTTCAGCCCGTCGATGAAGTTCATCGCGTTGGTGGCGAACAGGATCCACACCAGCGTCGCGACCGCGCCGATCCAGCCCAGGTCGAGCGTGCCGACATAGGGCAGGTTGTAGTGCCGCACATAGAGCCCGCTGCCGACCGCCACCAGTGCTGCCAGCACCTGGGCACCGAGCTTCACCACGAAGCTCCAGTCGTACATGTCGTCGAGCAGCGCCACCAACGCGATTGCCGCGGCGGCACCGATCACGCCCAGGAAGTAGGGCTGTGCGAGGCGGGCGAACTCGGCCACCTGGTACAGCACCGCGACGCCGACCAGGAAGGCGACGACGATGCCGACGCCGCCGCCCTTGGGGGTGGGGCGGTCATGCGCCTTGCGGGCGTCCGGCGTATCCATCAGGCGCAGCCCGATCATCGCGCGCACGCAGCCCGCCGACAGGCAGGCCAGCACGGCGGCGAAGGCCAGGTGGCGCATCAGGGCGGCGAGGGTCATGCGGACTCCGCGGCAGGGCCGGCAAAGGGCGCGGACCATGGCGGAGCCGGTTGGGCGGGGCAACCGGCGGTTCCGGATCGCCGGTATGGCGATTCGGGCGGGCTGGGGTATAGGAACGCCGGTCATGGCCGCGCAACGCCCGCTGCTCCGGATCATCCTGAACGTCGTGCTCGATTTCGTGCTCGCGGCCCTCGCCGTGCCGCTGGCCGCGTTCCTGTCGGATCCCTCCGGTCCGTGGGCCGGGCCGGTGTGGCTGCCCGCTGCCGGCGCGGCGTGCCTGCTGCTGGCGGGGATGCCGTTCCGCCTGCCCCAGCAATACTGGCGCTTCGCCGGCATCGGCGATCTGATGGGCGTCGCCGGGGCCAGCGCGCTGGCCGCCATGCTGCTGGCGCTGCTGACCCATGCGGTGGGCCACCCGCCGTCCAATCCGGCCGAGCCGGCGATCCTGGCGCTGACCCTGCTGGTGCTGCTGGGCACCCCGCGCGTGATCTACCGGCGCGCGCAGATGCGCCGCCCGGGCGGCGCCGAGCCGGGCGACGGCATCCCGGTGCTGCTGGTCGGCGCCGGCGAGGACGCCGACCTGTTCCTGCGCGCCCTGGCCGGCGACCGCCGCCGCCCGTTCCGCGTGATCGGCCTGCTGGCGCAGGGCTCCCGCCAGACCGGGCGGCGCATCCAGGGCCATCCGATCCTGGGCTCCATCGACGACGCGCCGGCCGTGCTGGACCGCCTGCGGCGCCGAGGCGCGGCTGCCCGACCTGCTCGTGGTCGGCGACGCCCGACCTGGCCGGCGCGCCGCTGGCGATGCTGCTGGATCTCGCGGAGCAGCATGGGCTGGCGGTGCGCCGCGCGCCGCGGCCGACGGCGCTCGATCCGGCGACGCAACCGGGCCAGCCGTCGCATCAGCTCGAACTGCAAGCCGGTGGCGATCGAGGACCTGCTGAACCGCCCGCAGGTGCCGCTCGACCGCGACGGCATGGCGCGGCTGATCCAGGGGCGGCGCGTCATCGTCACCGGCGCCGGCGGCACCATCGGCGTCGAACTGGCGCGCCAGGTGGCGGCGCTGGGGCCGGAGCTGCTGGTGCTGCTCGACAACGGCGAATACGCGCTGTGGCAGATCGACCTGGAGCTGGCGGAGAACCATCCGCAGGTGCCAGCGCCGCGCGCATGCATCGCCGACATCCGCGACGAGGCGCGCATCCGCGGCATGTTCGAGCGCTGCGGCCGGAACTGGTGTTCCACGCCGCCGCGCTGAAGCACGTGCCGATGGTCGAGGCCAACCCGCTGGAGGGGCTGCTGACCAACGTCGCCGGCACGCGCCACGTGGCCGACGCGGCGCGCGCGGCCGGCGCGCTGGCGATGGTGCTGATCTCCACCGACAAGGCGGTGAACCCGACCAGCGTGATGGGCGCATCCAAGCGCTGGCGGAGATGTACTGCCAGGCGCTGGATATCGCCGCGCGCAACGCCGGCAGCGGGATGCGCTGCATCACGGTGCGGTTCGGCAACGTGCTGGGCAGCACCGGCTCGGTGGTGCCGCTGTTCCAGCGCCAGCTTGAGCGCGGCGGCCCGCTGACCGTCACGCATCCCGACATGCAGCGCTACTTCATGACGGTGCGCGAGGCGGTAGGCCTGGTGTTGCAGGCCAGCGTGCTCGGCGTCGGCGATGCCGCGCTGCCGGCCGGCGCACGATGGCGGCATCTTCGTGCTCGACATGGGCGAGCCGGTGAAGATCGTCGATCTGGCGCGGCAGATGATCCGGCTGGCCGGGCTGCGGCCGGACGTGGACGTGGAGATCCGCTTCACCGGCCTGCGCCCCGGCGAAAAGCTGTACGAGGAGCTGTTCCACGGCCAGGAACCGCCGGTGCCGACCGGCTATGCCGGGCCTGCTGATGGCCACGCCGCGCACCGCCGACCCGGCCATCGTCGGCCGCGCGATCGAGGAGATCGCCGCCGCCTGCCGCGGCGGGCAGGCGCGCCTGGCGCTGACCCTGCTCGGCCGGCTGGTGCCGGAATTCGACCACAACGCCGACGGCTCCGCCGGCTCGGCGCGCGCCTGACCCCGCAACAGCGAGTTCCCATGACCGAAGCCGCCATGCCCGCGCCCGTCCCGTTCCTCGACCTCAAGGCGCAGCAGGCGCGCATCGCGCCTGACCTGCGCCGCCGGCTCGATGCGGTGCTGGCGCATTGCCAGTTCATCCTCGGCCCGGAGGTGGCGGAGCTGGAAGCGGCACTGGCGGCGTTCTGCGGCGCGGCGCATTGCGTGGCGGTCAGTCTCCGGCACCGATGCGCTGCAGATCGCGATGATGGCCGAGGGCATCGGGCCGGGCGACGCGGTGTTCCTGCCGGCCTTCACCTACACCGCGACGGCCGAGGTGCCGCTGGTGCTGGGCGCCACGCCGGTGTTCGTCGATGTCGATCCGCGCACGTTCCAGATCGACCCGGCGCATCTGCGGGCGCGCATCGCCGAGGTGCGCGCGTGCCGGCAAGCTGCGCCCGCGCGCGCTGATCGGCGTCGATCTGTTCGGCCAGCCCGCCGACTGGCCGGCGCTGCGCGCCATCGCCGCGCGAGGCGGAGCTGTTCACGCTCGACGACTGCGCGCAGAGCTTCGGCGCCACGCTGCACGGCGCGCAAGCTGGGCGCGGAGGCGGATGCGACGGCGATCAGCTTCTTCCCCTCCAAGCCGCTCGGCGCCTATGGCGACGGCGGCGCGCTGTTCACCGAAAGCGCCGACCGCGCCGCGCTGTATCGCAGCCTGCGCACGCACGGCGAGGGCACGACGCGCTACGAGGTGCTGCGCACCGGCATGAACGGCCGGCTGGATACGCTGCAGGCCGCGGTGCTGCTGGCCAAGCTGACGGTGTTCCCCGAGGAGCTGGCGGCGCGCGAGCGCATGGCACGCTACTACGATGCGCGGCTGGGCAATGCGGTGCAGACACCGGCCGCGTGCCGGACAGCACCAGCGCCTGGGCGATCTACGCGATCCTGCTGCCGGACGGCGCGTCGCGCGACCGCGCTGCAGGCGGCGCTGAAGCGAGCACGGCGTGCCGAGCGCGATCTACTATCCGCGCCCGCTGCATCACCAGCCGGCCTATCGCGGCGCACCACGACGGCGCGACGCTGCCGGTGTCGGAGGATCTGGCGACCCGCATCCTGGCGCTGCCGATCCATCCCGACCTGACCGAGGCCGCGATGGACCGGGTTTGCACCGCGGTGCTCGCCGCCGCTTAGGGCTTGCGGCACGCGGTTTGCAGACCACCTCCGCCCGGCAGAGTGGAGGATGGTCATGCGGCGTCGGACATTGCTCGGGGCTGGACTGGCAGGGGCGGCAGCGCTGGCGCGGCCCGGACTGGTGCGTGCGGCGGCGCAGGCTACGCTGAAATTCGTGCCCTATGCCGACCTGGCTCTGCTCGATCCCAATGTCAGCGCCTTCGTCACCCGCAACCACGTGATGATGGTCTACGACACGCTGTTCGCACTCGACGAGGCCGGAACGGTCCAGCCGCAGATGCTGGAAGACTACACGACCGAGCCTGATGGCCTGACCTGGACGCTGACGCTGCGCGCGGGGCTGAAATTCCATGACGGCACGCCGGTGCTGGCGCGCGATGTGGTGGCGAGTCTGCAACGCTGGTGGGCGATCGATGCCTATGGCCAGGCCCTGGCCGCAGCCACCGACGACCTCTCGGCGCTGAGCGACAGCCAGGTGAAATTCCGCTTGAAGCACCGCTTCCACCTGCTGCCCGACGCGCTGGCGCATCCCACCAACAACATGGCGGTGGTGATGCCGGAACGGCTGGCGAAAACGCCGCCCAACACGCGCCTGACCGAGATCATCGGCAGCGGTCCGTACCGCTATGTGCCGGCCGAGCGGGTGCCCGGCGCGCGCAACGTCTATGCGCGCTTCGAAGGCTACGTGCCGCGGGCGCAGGGCAAGGCGAGCTTCTGCGCCGGGCCGCGCGTGGCGCATTTCGACCGCGTGGAATGGATCACCATGCCCGACCCCGCCACCCAGGTCGGCGCGCTGCAATCGGGCGAGGTGGACTGGATCGAGCAGCCGCTGATGGACCTGGTGCCCTCGTTGCGCGCCGACCGCAACGTGAAGGTGGAAGTGGTCGAAACCAAGGGGCTGCTGGGCTTTCTGCGCTTCAACCAGCTGTTCCCACCGTTCGACAACGCGGCGATCCGCCGCGCCGCGCTGCGCGCCGTCAACCAGAAGGAATTCATGGAGGCGGTGGTCGGCGGTAACGGCACCTATGATGCGCAGTGCGGCATCTTCACGCCGGGCACGCCGCTGGCGAGCGACGCCGGCATGGCGGTGCTGAGCGGCAAGCACAGCGTGGACGAGATCAAGCGCGACCTCGACAAGGCCGGCTACAGAGGCGAGCGCATTGTCTTCCTATCGCCCACCGACGTGCCGCGCATCAACGCGATCGCCGAGGTCGGCGTGGACATGCTGCGCAAGATCGGCATGAACGTGGACGAGATTTCGACCGACTGGGGCACCACGGTGCAGCGTTCGGTGAGCCGCCAGCCCCTCGACAAGGGCGGCTGGAGCATGTTCACCGCCTATTCGGGCGGCTACGACTGCAGCAATCCGGGCAGCCACCAGTTGCTGCGCGGCAATGGCGACCACGCCTACAACGGCTGGCCGGACCTGCCGAAGATCGAGGCGCTGCGCAACGACTGGCTGGCGGCGGGCGACATGGCCTCGCAGGTCGCGATCTGCCGGAAGCTGCAGCTTCAGGCGTTCGAGGACGTGCCCTATTTGCCGGTCGGTTCCTACTTCCAGCCAACCGCCTACCGCGCGGACCTGACCGGGATGCAGAAGGGGCTCGTGCTGTTCACCGGCCTGCAACGCACCGCGTGATCGGCCTGACATGATCGGCGTCGCGCGATCAACGTGACGGCGGCCGCCGCTTCAGCAATCCGGGCTCAGGCCGTGTGGTGATCTCGTGGATCGAGCCCGGATGGCCATCCTTGTCCTTGAGGTGGAACGCTGCCTCGATGAACGTATCGAAGACCGCCTCGAAGCGCTGTTGGCGATAGACGGCGTAACGCCCTGTATTGGCGGCAATCAGCGCATCGCGCTGATGAGCAAAAACCCGCGAATTGGCCTCGGCATCGCAAAGCCGCCGGCCCGCTTCTTTTGATACCCTGGCCGCCGCAGGCGTGATCCTGGTCGGCTCCTTCTTCTCAGTCATCCACGCGCCACTCCATGCCCGATCCCGTCAAACCAGCAGCGGAGCCACAGCATCCAGGGTCACGGGCCTTTCGTCCAGCAGCATTGCGATGGCGTCATCTTCATCGGGAGAGTCCTCGAACGCCAGCGGGTCCTGCGGGGACAGCCGGTGCGCGAGGACGAAGCGCGCGACCAGCGCGCGGCGCGCATCGGCGCCGGTACGGGAGCCTTCCCATGCCAGCAGCACCGCACTCGCCGCGTCGTACAGGGCGGTCGCGGCCCGGCGTGCCTGCGGCTCGGTCCGCGTCGCCGCCACCTGTTCGGCGAGCGTCACAGCGCGGTCCAGCGCCTGCTCCAGCCGGTTGCGGAAGGCATCCGGCAGCGGCGAGGCATTGCCGAGCCGGCGGCGCAGCAGCGCCTGTAGCGCGCGGTGCCCCTGAGCGCGGCCGACCGCACGGGTGATGACATCCAGCGCGTTGATGTTGCTGGTGCCTTCCCACAGCAGGCCGACCTGCGCGTCGCGGATCAGCCGGGCGTTCACCCAGTCCTCGATATAGCCGTTGCCGCCGCGCACCTCCATCGAACCGGTTGCGACCGGAACGTTGTCGCGGCAGGCCCGCAGCTTCAGCAGCGGCGTCAGGATGCGCAGTTCGGCTTCCGCCTCGACGGACCCTGACCCGCCAGCCCCGGACTCGCCAGACCCTTGCTGCGCCCGCCCCATCGCGTCGGCCGCGGCGAACGCCATCGACAGCGCCTGCTCGGTGGGCACGATCAGCTTCATCAGCTGACGGCGCAGCAGCGGATAGTCGATGATGGTGCGGTCGAAGGCGTAGCGGTGGCGCGCCACCGTCAGCGCCTCGTTGACGCAGCGGCGCATCATCGCGGCGGCGCGCACGCCGTGCGACAGGCGCGAGAGGTTCACCTGCTCCATCATCTGCTTCAGGCCCTGCGTCACGTCGCCGACCAGCCAGGCCTCGGCACCTTCCAGCCTGATCTCGCCGCTCGCCATCGACTTGGTGCCCAGCTTGTCCTTCAGCCGCACGATCCGGTAGGCGTTGCGGCTGCCGTCCTTCAGCCGGCGCGGCAAGGCGAACAACGCCAGGCCGCGCGTGCCGGCGGGCGCGCCCTCGGGCCGCGCCAGCATCAGCGCCACGTCGGCGTCGGTGTGGGAGCAGAACCATTTGTCGCCGGTCAGCCGCCACGTTCCACCTTCGTTGCGGGCGATGGTTTCGAGCGCACCGACATCCGATCCGCCGGCCTTCTCGGTGATGAACTGCGTGCCCTTCCACAGGCTTGCCATGTCGTCCGACAGCATCCGGGGCAGCAGAAACGCCTTCAGCTCCGGGCTGGCGAATTTGCGGATCAGATGGGTCGAGGTGTCGGTGACGCTGATCGGGCACATCAGGCCGAACTCGGCCTGTACGAACAGGTACGTGAAGGCATATTTCGCCACCGGCGGCAGCGGATGATCGAGGCCGAACACCCCGGCGCGGTGGCTCATGGCGTGAAACTGGTACTGGCCGAAGGCGATCCGCTCCATTTCCCGATAGGCCGGGTGGTATTCGATCCAGTCCTCGTCGCGGCCGAAGCGGTCGCGGGCGTGCAGCACCGGGGGATGGCGGTCCGCCGTCCGCGCCAGCTCATCGAGCCGGCCGCCGGCGAGGGCGCCGAGCGCGTCGTAATGCGGTCGCAGCGCCTGCAACAGGCCATCGGGCAGATAGAGCGCCAGCAGGTCCTGCAGGCCGCGGTCGATCGCGAAGAAGTTCTGGCCGGCGCAGTCGGGGGCGATCCAGTCGGAGCCGTGCCGTGCCGGGCGGGGCTGATCGAGGGGCATGGGAAACCTCCTGGCTTTCGCCCCCAGCTTAAACCTTATCAGGCCCTTTGCACCGCCACCCTGATCAGCGTCGTTCCGATCCGCCAGCCGGCCTTGACAGAGCCCTTCAGCGTGCCTGCGACCTTCGACTGGCCGGCAATCCGGCGGCGATAGGGCACCGGCAGTTCGACGATGCGCATACCGGCGAATGCCGCGCGCATCTGCATCTCCAGGTTCCAGCCATAGGTCGTCTCACGCATGGTCAGCCGCGCCAGTGCATCCGTGGCGATGGCGCGGAAGCCGCACATGTCGCTGTAGCGTGTGCCCGACAGCAACCCGACGGCAGCACCGATCACGCGGCCCGACAGCACCTGGTGCAGGCCCATGCTGCCTTTCTCGCGTTCGCCCCGGGTGCGGGAGCCGATGACGAAATCCGCCTCACCGCGCATGATCGGCGCGATCAGGCGGGCGCTTTCCTCGGCGGCATCGCTGCCGTCGCCATCCATGAACACGATCACCCGCGCACCGAACGCCGCGGCGCGCGCGGCGCCGGTCGCGCAGGCCTGGCCGTAGCCGCGCCGCAGTTCGGTGACCACGTCCGCACCCGCCGCCTGCGCCTCGGCCACCGTGCCGTCGCGGCTGCCGCCATCGACCACGATCACGCGGCCAACCGCCGCGCGCGGGATGCCCGCCACCGTCGGACCGATCGCGCCTTCCTCGTTCAGCACGGGGATGACCGCGGCCACCTGTTCGGGCGACCAAACAATCGCACTCATGGGCAGATCGCGCTCATGCGTGGCGGCTCACAGGCTCCAGCGCAGGCCGCAGTTCTGGCAGGGCTTCGGCGGCGTCTCGCCCAGCAGGGTCTCGCGGAAATCCTGGTAGGCCGCACCGTTCCAGATTTCCCGCAAGGTCTGCTGCGTGGCATCGCCCAGCGTGTAGGTCTCGTAGCCGCGCGCCGAGAACGGCGCGATGCAGCAGGGCAGGGCGCGGCCATGCGCGGTGAAATACATCAGCGACCAGGGCCGGCGGCAGGTCGCCCAGGGCGTGTCCTCCGCACCGCGCTTGAGGCTGAGTCCCGGCTCCGTGGCGCCCGACGCATCCAGCGTGACGCCGAGCGTCGCACCGAGTTGCTGTGCTGCAACGATCGCGGCTTCCTCCTCGGCGCGGGTCGCCTCGAACAGCGAGGAATCGGCACGCGCCAAGCCGCGCCCGAGATCATCGAACACAAGCCGCTGCAGATGCACCTCCGTCACGCCGATGCGCGCCGCGAGACGGACGAATTCCGGCAGTTCGTCCACGGTTTCCTTGAGCCCGGTCAGCCACAGCGACACGCGCGGCGTCGTCGCACCGATCCGGCGCTGCAGGTCGGTGAACTCGGTCAGGTTGCGCACGATGCGGTCGAACATGTCCTTGCCGCGCACGCGCAGGAAGCTGGCGGCCTCGGCGGCGTCCAGCGAGACGCGCAGTTCATCGAGGCCGGTGTCGATGATCTCCCGCCGCTTGCGCGGTGCCAGCAGCGTGCCGTTGGTGTTGAAAAGTACATACGTTCCGCGATCCTTGAGGTAGCGGATCATCTGCGGCAGCGTCTTGACCAGCATCGGCTCACCGACGCCGTGCAACACCACGCGCGCCAGGTTCGGCACCTGATCGACGATGCGGGTGAACAGGTCCCAGTCCATGTCCTTCGGCGGCTCGAGCGCCTCGAAGGTGCGCGGACAGGTTTCGCACAGCAGGTTGCAGCGGTTGGTCACTTCCAGATACAGGCAGACCGGCGGCGCTTCGGCGATGCGCGAGCGTTTCGCGTCCACAGCCTCGAAATATCGTCTTGGATCGGGCTTCACGGCGGCGATAGCACTGGACATCACAAACTCCTTACGGCGGCTTCGATCGGGGCATGGCTGCGGATGCGGTGCCGCAGCAGGTCAATGACGACGAGGACCAGGAACGGCAGGTAGATCGCGGAGAATTGCAGCACCTGATCGTGGTAGGGATCGTGGTACTGCAGGATTGCGGCGGCAGAGAGGTAGATGACGCTGGGCATCGGCGCGAGGCAGGAAGGCAGCGCCAGCCAGACGAAGTACCACGGGTAATGCGGCGTAATCGCGGCAGTGACCGCCACTGCCATCAGCGCGACGTCGCGCCCCACCGCAATCGGGTCGCCGGCACGCGGAACGCGTCGGACGAACACCATCCACACGGCCAGTGCCAGCAACAGAATAGCGGCCAGCGCGAACCACAGCTGTCCGATGCCGGGCGGAAGCGGAACGAAGCGGGCCAGCGCGTCCAGCCAGTAGATGCCGGTGCCGCTGCCCAGGCCTTCCTCGGCGACATAGCCGGGCAGGAAGCCCAGCACGTTGACGTTCGGATCGATGAACGGCGCGTAGAGCAGCGCCATCACCAGCAGCATCGCGGCCGGCATCGTCCAGTCGCGCCAACGTCCGGCCTCACGCGGTCGCCACAGGGCGGGTGCCGCCATCACCGGCAGGAACTTCACCAGGGACGCCGCACCCAACAGCCCGCCCGCCCAGGTGCCGCGCCCGCGCACCCGCGCCAGCATGGCCAGCGCCAGCAGCCCGATCGCCAGCGCATCGACATGGCCGTTGCCCGCGAACTCCCAAACCGACAGCGGATTCCACGCGTAGATCAGCACGCGCGCCGGATCGAGGCCGGCGATCAAAAGCAACCGCAGCATCACGCCGATCGCCAGCAGGTCGAAGCCCAGCATCACGATGCGCTCGAAGATTTCGGTCTGCGACACCGCGGCGATGGCGCGAAACACCAGTTGCGCCGTGGGCGGATAGATCGTGTGGGCGTACTGGGCGCGATTGACCCGGGTGTAGATCGTATCGTCGCGCAGTGCGGCCAGGGCGGGATCGCCGGGGATGTAGCGGTAGGGGTTGATGCCGGCGAGTTGCACCCGCCCGTCCCACACGTAGCGGAACAGGTCGCTGGACAGGAACGATGGCGCCGTCAGCACCAGCACGCGCATCGCCAGTGCAACGGCCAGCACCAGCCAAACCATGTGCCGCAGCCTGGGGCCGCGCAGCACCAGCCAGCAGGCGGCGAAATAGAGCAGCGTCGCCGCGCCGGCCAACGCCACGAACGCCGCCTGCCGCGCGTTGGAGCCTTCGTCCAACGCGCCCGGCAGATGCGTCTGCAATCCGGCGGCGACCAGCCCGATCAGGGCCACGCCGAGACCGATCAGACCGCCGGATTTCATCCGCGAGCCGGTGCCCGGCGTCATCCGGCGGCGTCACCCAGTCGTTGAGCGAAACCAAGCTGACCCAGGCACGCCGCCGTCGCGGGCGCGCGGTAGGCATGCGTCGGTGCCGCCGCCAATTCGCGCATCAGGCGTTGCAGCGCCGCGTTGTCGTCCACGTCGTACCAGGCGTCGAGTTCGACCAGATCGAGGCCGAGCGACGTCGCCCGTTCGCGCGTCTGGTCGGCCACCGCATCCGTGCTCCAGGTGATGTCGGAGAACAATCCGGCGTGCTCGCGCTTCATGCCGATTAGGTAATAGCCGCCATCCTCGGCCGGCCCAAGCACGATGCGCTCCCCGGGTGCGGCCAGGGCCTCGGCGGCCCGCACCAGCATCGCGGTCGGCAGCGTCGGGCTGTCGGAGTTGAGCAGGCAGACCGCGCCGTAGCGCCGCGCGAACAGCGCCCGTGCCGCATGCAGCAGGCTGCGCCCGAAGCCTTGCACCGCCGGTGGCGTCTCGATCTCGCCGTCGGCCAGTTCCAGCCGCGTGCCGGTCGCCAGCATGCCGTGAAACAGCATCTCCAGCCCCGCCGGCGCGTATGCGATCCAGCCGTCGATCGGCGCCTGCCGGGCGGCGAGGCGAATGTTCTCGGTAATGTCACGCAGGAAGGCGGCGCTCAGCGCCATCGCCGCATCCGGCGACAGGGCCGGTTGCAGGCGCGTCTTTACCCGGCCCGGACGCGGGGCCTTCGCCATCACCGCGATGGCGCACCGTTCCTGGATGTTGGCAGGCATCATGTTCACGATCCGCTGAATTCGGGGTGACGGCGAGCCCTCGGCAGCCGGCCAGCCGGCTGATCCGTTGCGAACAACGCCACGATGCGATCGGGGTTCACCCGTTCAACGTTGGCAGGGGCGAGCAAATGAAAAGGGCGCTGCGTGGCGCGCGCCGCTGCCCGGCCCGTATGGGCGGCGTGTGGGTGATCGCGGCCGGGCATGATGCCTCCTCGGTTGGCGCGGGTTACCGGCCCGCGTCGCCCCCCTAAGTCTCGCATCGCGCGATTTCGTTTCGTCGCTTGGTCGTGAAAAATCGTTTCGGTTGCCGGCTCTAACCGGCTACCGCTGGTCGGGGCCTGCCTCCAGCAAGGCCAGGTTCTGCTGCGCCAGGTCGGCCGCCACGCTGTCGGGGTCGAGGTCGATCGCGCGCTGCCAATCGGCCTGCGCGCCGGCGGTGTCGCCCTTCCGCTGGCGCAGGATGCCACGCTGAAGCAGCGCCTCGGGGTTGTCGGGGTCGATGTCGATGGCGTGGTCGATATCGGCCTGCGCGAGATCAAGCTTGTTCTCGTTCCGCCATGCCGTGCCCCGCAGCACCAGCGCGTCGGCGCGGCGCGGTTCGAGGTCGAGCGCATGGTTCAGGTCGTCGATCGCGTCCAGGAAGCGGGCGGTCGCGATCGCTGCCGTCGCCCTTTCGATCAGCAGGTCTGCGTCGTCCGGCTTCAGCGCGAGCGCCTGCGTCGCGGCTTCATAGGCGCGGGCCGGTTCGCTCGCCATCATCCAGGCTTCCTCCGCCTGGCCGAAGATCATGGCGCGCGCGAGCGCCGGGGCGGCGCTGCCGGCCGCCAGTTGCTGCAGCATCGCCGCCCCGGCTTCGGGGTCGCCGAGCGCGATCCTGGCCAGCGCCTCGCAATGCGTCGCGCCGTCGCCGCCGCCGCTTGCGGCCCAGGCTTGCGCGAACACATTCGCACCGGACGGATCATCGGACAGCATGCCGAGGCATTTCTCGTAGTCGGGACCCTCGGCGATCCGCGGCGGCACGGGCGGGACCGGCAGCGACGGGTCGGGCACCGCCGTGCCGGAGGCCGCCGGAGGGGCGGCTGGCGCCGGGAGCGGGTCAGGGGCAGGCGCTGCGTCCGCATACGACAGGACCAGCGGCACCAGCCCGATGATGGCGAACAGGTGTCTGCGCATGGGACGGCAATTCTAGGGCTTGCGCTGCCCCCCCGGCAATCGCAGGTGGTCCTTCCCGGGGGCCGGAATCGACGGCGCGAGAGAGGGGCTTGCCATGACCGATGGACAACTCGTGCTGTTTGGCCCCGGCTACTGCGGTGCGGCCGTGGCCGCGGCGGCGCGCGGCGCCGGCTACCGGATTGTCACCGTAGGGCGGGGTGGGGCGGCGCGACTCGACGATGCGACCCATCTGCTCAGTACCGTGCCACCCGACGCCGCCGGCGATCCGATCCTGCACCGCTTCGGGGCCGCGATCGACGGCGCACCCGTGCTGCGCTGGATCGGGTATTTGTCGACCACCGGCGTCTATGGCGACCGCGGCGGCGGCTGGGTGGACGAGGCGACGTCGCCCGCGCCCGCGGCTGACCGCTCGCACCGCCGGCTCGCAGCCGAGCGGGCCTGGGTCGCGGCGGCCGGCGGCCGCGCGCTCGACATCTTCCGGCTCGCCGGCATCTACGGGCCGGGGCGTTCGGCCTTCGACGATCTGCGCGCCGGGCGGGCGCGGCGCATCGACCGGGCCGGGCCACACGTTCGGCCGCATCCATCGCGACGACATCGTCGCCGCCGTGCTGGCGGCGATGGCGCAGCACCGGCCGCCGGGCGTCCGCATCCTGAACCTGGCCGACGACGCGCCGGCCGAGTCGCAGGCGGTGATCGCCGAGGCGGCGCGCCTGCTGGGCGTGCCCGCCGCCGCCACTGGTGCCATTCGCGGATGCATGGGCGGCGATGAGCCCGATGGCGCGCAGCTTCTGGGCCGAGAACCGCAAGGTGGACAACCGGGCGACCAAGGCCGCGCTCGGGCATCGCCTGGCGATACCCGAGCTACCGCGAGGGGCTACGCGCCATCCTGGCCGAGGAGCTCCCCGAGCGTCGCGCAGAGCAGTGACAGGTCGGCCGGCCGCGACAGCCGGTGGTCGCCGTCCTTCACCAGCGTCGACGCGGACATCCTCGCCGGTGACCTGCTCGGCGATGCGCAGCGCGGTTTCCCACGGCACGTCGGGGTCGCGCTGGCCGTGCAGCAGCCGCACCGGGCAGTCGCAGCGCGATCGGGCTCGCCCAGCAGCAGGTGATTGCGCCCGTCCTCGATCAGCGCGCGGGTGATCGGGTAGGGGTCGCCGTACTGGCTCGGCACGTGCAGCACGCCGTGCTGCATCAGCCGGCGCGCGTTCGCTCGAACGTCATCGCGTCCCACATCAGCGTCTCGGTGAAGTCGGGCGCGGCGGCGATGCCGACCAGCCCGGCCAAGCGCGCGGCCGAGGCGTGCGAGCGCCGAGCAGGGCGATCCAGCCGCCCATGGACGAGCCGACCAGCAGCAGCTTCCCCTGGGTCTGGCGCGGTCGATCACCGCCAGCGCGTCGTCGGCCCAGCGCCCGATCGTGCCGTCCTCGAACGCGCCGCCGCTGGCGCCGTGGCCGGAATAGTCGAACCGCAGCATGCGCCTGGCCGTGCGCGGCGCAGAAGCGCGGCCAGCGCGGTCGCCTTGTCGCCCGTCATGTCGCTGCGGAAGCCGGGCAGGAACACCACGGTCGGGCCGCGCCCCGCCAGCCGCGCCCAGGCCAGTGCCACGCCGTCGCCGCGGTCGAGCCGCCCGGTTTCCGTGTTCGCTGACAGGCATGGCTGCTCTCCTCTGGCGGGGCTGGAATCGGCATGATATAGCCGGTCCGATGGTAACAATCCCGCAATCGGGCAGCCCCGGACCGCGGGGCCGGTCGTGCTCCAGGTGCTGCCCTCGCTCGGCACCGGCGGGGTGGAGCGCGGCACGGTCGAGATGACCCAGGCGATCGCCGCGGCCGGCGGCATCGCGCTGGTGGCCAGCGCCGGCGGTCCGCTGGTGGCGGCGGTCGAGCGCGCCGGCGGGCGGCATATCACCCTGCCGCTGACGGCCAAGAACCCGCTGGCGATCTGGCGCAACGCGGCGCGGCTGGCCGCGCTGATCCGCGCCGAGGGCGTGGCGATCGTGCATGCCCGCTCGCGCGCGCCGGCTTGGTCGGCCTGGCTCGCGGCGCGGCGCACCGGCGCGCATTTCGTCACGACCTATCACGGCGCCTATGGCGAGGACCTGCCGCTCAAGCGCCGCTACAACGCGGTGATGGCGCAGGGCGAGATCGTCATCGCCGCCAGCCATTACATCGCCGGCGTTGTCATGGCGCGGCACGGCGTGCCCGAGTCGCGCATCCGCGTCATCGGCCGGGGCGTCGATCCGGCGGTGTTCGACCCCGATGCGGTGGCGGGCGACCGACTGGCGCGCCTCAGCGCGGCGTGGCGGCTGCCGGACGGCATGTCCACCGTCGTCCTGCCCGGCCGGCTGACCAGCTGGAAAGGGCAGGAAGTGCTGCTGCACGCCGCGGCCCGGCTGGAACGGCGGGATGTCTGCATCGTGCTGGTCGGCGCCGACCAGGGGCGCAGCCGCTACGCGCGCCGGCTGGCCGCGCTGGCCCAGGCGCTCGGCATCGCCGAACGGGTGCGGATGGTGGGCAACTGCGACGACATGCCGGCCGCCTTGATGCTGTCCGACGTCGTCGTCCATGCCTCGGTCAGGCCCGAGGCTTTCGGCCGCGTGGTGATCGAGGCACAGGCGATGGGGCGCCCGGTGATCGCCGCCGACCTTGGGGGCCCTGTGGAGACGGTGGAGCACGGCGTCACCGGCTGGCGCGTGCCGCCGGGCGACGCCGCCGCGCTGGCCGCGGCCATCGATGCAGCGCTGGCGCTGGACGACGCGGCGCGCGCTGCGCTGGGACGCCGCGCGCGCGCGGCGGTGCTGCGCCGCTACACCACGCGGGCAATGCAGGAGGCGACGCTGGACGTGTACGAGGCGCTGCTGCTGCCTGCCCCGCAATCGCACGGGGTTGCGGAGCCGGTCGCCTGACGCCATAGACCTTTTCCTGTTCCGCAGCCGGAGTTCAGCGTTCATGCCTGCGATAACCCTGCCCGACGGTTCCGTCCGCCATTTCGATGGGGCGGTGACGGGCACCACGGTCGCCGAGGCGATCGGGCCGGGCCTCGCGCGCGCCGCGCTGGCGATGAAGCTGGACGGCACGCTGGTCGATCTCGCCACACTGATCGAGCATGACGCCCGCGTGCAGTTCGTGACCCGCCGCGACGAGGCGGCGCTGGGGATGATCCGCCACGACGCCGCGCACGTGCTGGCCGAGGCGGTGCAGGACCTGTATCCCGGGCACGCAGGTCACCATCGGCCCGTCGATCGAGGACGGCTTCTATTACGATTTCGCCCGCAACGAGCCGTTCACGCCGGAGGATTTCCCGGCGATCGAGGCCAGGATGCGGGAGATCATCGCGCGCAACGCCCCCTTCGTCCGCTCGGTCATCGACCGCGACGAAGGCATCGCGTTCTTCAGGGAGCGCGGCGAGAAATACAAGGCCGAGCTGATCGAGGACCTGCCGGAAAACGAAACCATCACCCTCTATTCGCAGGGCGACTGGATCGACCTGTGCCGCGGCCCGCACATGCGCGGCACCGGCGATGTCGGCCCCGCTTTCAAGCTGATGAAGGTGGCCGGCGCCTATTGGCGCGGCGATCACCGCAACGCGATGCTGAGCCGCATCTACGGCACCGCCTGGCGCGACCAGAAGGAGCTGGACGCCTACCTGCACCGGCTGGAGGAAGCCGAGCGGCGCGACCATCGCCGCATCGGCAAGGAAATGGATCTGTTCCACCTCCAGGAAGAAGCCGTGGGCAGCATCTTCTGGCATCCGAAGGGCTGGAAGCTGTACCGCACCACCGAGGACTACATGCGCCGCCGGCTCGATGCCAGCGGCTATCAGGAAGTCCGCACCCCGCAACTGGTGGACCGCGCGCTGTGGGAAGCCTCCGGCCATTGGGAGAAGTTCCGCGAGCACATGTTCATCGCCCAGGTTCCGGACGAGGAGAAAGTCCTCGCGCTGAAGCCGATGAACTGCCCGTGCCATGTGCAGATCTTCAACCAGGGCATCCGCAGCTACCGCGAGTTGCCGCTGCGCCTGGCCGAGTTCGGCTCCTGCCACCGCTACGAGCCGTCGGGCGCGCTGCACGGCATCATGCGCGTGCGCGCAGTTCACCCAGGACGACGCGCATATCTTCTGCACCGAGGCGCAGATCGCACCCGAGACCGTGCGCTTCGTGGAACTGCTCTCCGGCATCTACCGCGATTTCGGCTTCGCGGAATTCCGTGTGAAGTTCAGCGACCGGCCGGCGACCCGCGCGGGCACCGACGAAACCTGGGACCGCGCCGAGGGCGCGCTGAAGGAAGCCTGCGCGATCGCCGGCGTCGACTACCAGCTGAACCCGGGCGAGGGCGCGTTCTACGGCCCCAAGCTGGAATTCGTGCTGCGCGACGCGATCGGGCGGGACTGGCAATGCGGCACCCTGCAGGTCGATTTCGTGATGCCCGAACGGCTCGACGCCGAATACGTGGCCGAGGACGGCGCGCGCCATCGGCCGGTGATGCTGCACCGGGCGATCCTCGGCAGCTTCGAGCGGTTCCTCGGCATCCTGATCGAGCAATATGCCGGCCGCTTCCCGCTCTGGCTGGCGCCGGTGCAGGTGGTGGTCGCGACCATCGTCTCCGACGCCGATGACTATGCGCGGCGAGGTGGCGGCGGCGCTCGGGGCGGCGGGACTGTCCGTGCGGCTCGACCTGACCAACCAGAAGATCAACGCCAAGGTGCGCGAGCACAGCCTGGCACACGTGCCGGTGATTGCCGTGGTCGGCCGCAAGGAAGCCGAGCAGCGCAGCCGTCGCGCTGCGTCGCCTCGGCGGCGAGGCGCAGGAGATGCTGGCCCTGGATGCGGCGGTCGCCAGGCTGGCGGCGGAGGCCACGCCGCCCGATTTGCAGGCGGCGGGGGCGGCCGCCTGACCAGGCTTTGGGCAACGCGGACTTGATCCTGCGCGCCAGGAGCGCCAAAATCAGCTAATCGGCTGGCTCTGGACACGGTCCGGGCCATCCGCCCGCTTCCGCAACAGCGACAGGAGAAGACCATAGCAAGAGGACCTATGCCCGCCCCGCCAACCCGCGACGGGCCCCGCGTGAACGAGGAGATCCGCGCCGCCCAGGTGCGACTGATCGACCAGGAAGGCGAGATGCAGGGCGTGATGAGCGCCCGCGACGCGCTGCTCCGCGCCTACGATGTCGGCCTCGACCTGCTCGAGATCAGCCCGAACGCCGAACCGCCCGTGGTGAAGATCCTCGACTTCGGCAAATACAAATACGAGCAGCAGAAGAAGAAGAACGAAGCCAAGAAGAAGCAGAAGGTCATCGAGATCAAGGAGATCAAGGTCCGCCCGAACATCGACGAGAACGACTATCAGGTGAAGATGCGCGCCATGAAGTCGTTCATCGAGGAGGGCGACAAGGTCAAGGTGACGCTGCGCTTCCGCGGCCGCGAGATGGCGCACCAGGACATCGGCGTGCGCGTGCTGGAGCGGATCCGCACCGAGATGGACCCGCTGACCAAGGTCGAGCAGATGCCGCGCATGGAAAACCGGCAGATGGTCATGGTGCTGTCGCCGCGCTGACAGCGGGAGGCGCGGCATGCTGCCCACGCTTTTCATCAGTCATGGCTCGCCGATGCTGGCGCTGACGGATGTGCCCGCCCGCGACTTCCTGGCTGGGCTCGGGGCGGTTCTGCCCCGTCCCCGCGCGGTGCTGGTGGCGTCGGCCCATTGGGAGACGGCGCAACCCGAGGTGAATGCCGTCGCCGTAAACGAGACGATCCACGACTTCTACGGCTTTCCCCAGGCGCTGTTCGCGATGCGCTATCCCGCACCGGGCTCGGCGCCGCTGGCCGAGCGTGTCGCAGGGCTGCTGGCCGGGGCGGGGGTGGCGTGCGAGGTGGATCGGCAGCGCGGACTCGATCACGGCGCCTGGGTCCCGCTGTCGCTGATCTATCCGGCACACGACATCCCGGTCGTGCAGCTTTCGGTGCAGACACGGCTGGGACCAGACCACCACCTGCGTCTCGGCCGCGCGCTGACGGCGCTGGCCGCCGAGGACGTGCTGGTGATCGGCTCGGGCAGCTTCACCCACGACCTGCGCCGCTTCCGCGGCCAGTCCGCCGATGCGCCGGAAGCGGCCGACGTGACCGAATTCGCCGCCTGGTTCGACGCGGCGCTGACCGCGGGACGCACCGACGACCTGCTGGCCTATCGCCGGTTGGCACCCCACGCGGTTCAGGAACACCCGACCGAGGAGCACCTGCTGCCGATCTTCGTGGCCCTGGGTGCGGCCGGAGACGGCGCTTCCGCCGAGCGGCTGCACGCCAGCACCAACTACGGCATCCTGCGCATGGACGCCTACGCGTTCGGCCGGGCCTGACTGCTTGCCGCGGTGCTGCTGGGCGGCAAGACTGCCGGCTGAGTAACCCAAGGGATCGCCATGCTCCAGCCGCCGCCCGCCCAGCCCGGTCAGCCCGAAGACGAGATCGACACGCCGGCCCTGGTGCTCGACCTCGATGCCTTCGAATACAACCTCGACCGCATGGCCGCATTGCTGGCGCCGACCGGCACGAAGCTGCGGGCTCACGCCAAGACCCACAAGTCGCCGGTGATCGCACGTCTGCAGATGGCGCGCGGCGCGGTCGGGCAATGCGTGCAGAAGGTGTCCGAGGCCGAGATCCTGGCCTGGGGCGGCATCGGCGACATCCTGGTCAGCAACGAGGTGGTGGGTGCTGCGAAGCTCGCGCGCCTTGCCGCCCTGTCTGGAATCGCGAGCATCGCGGTCTGCGCCGACGATGCGGCACAGATATCGGCGATCGCGGCGGCGGCCGAGCACGCCGGCACGCGGCTGCCGGTACTGGTCGAGATCGATGTCGGCGCCGGGCGCTGCGGCGTGACCCCGGGACCGGACGCGGTGGCGCTGGCCCGGCTGATCGCGGCATCGAAGCATCTGATCTTCGGCGGACTGCAGGCCTACCAGGGCAGCGCGCAGCACAAACGCACGATCGCCGAACGCCGCGCCGCCATCGATGCCGCATCCGACGGCGCGCGCCGCACCGTGGAGCAGTTGCGCCAGCAGGGCCTGGATTGCCCGATCGTCGGCGGCGGTGGCACCGGCACCTTCGCGCTGGAGGCGGGATCGGGCATCTACACGGAAATCCAGGCCGGCAGCTACGCTTTCATGGATGCCGATTACGCGCGCAACCTGGACGAGGAGGGGGCCCCGGTCAGCACGTTCCGCCACGCGCTGTTCGTGCTGGCGACGGTGATGAGCACCGCGCAACCGGGTGTGGCCGTTCTGGACGCGGGGCACAAGGCGGTGTCGATCGACTCCGGCATGCCGACGGTGTGGCAGCGGCCGGACGTGCGTTATGTCGGCGCCTCGGACGAGCATGGCAAGCTGACCTTCGGGCCGGAGACCGGCGCGCCGAAACTGGGTGAGAAGCTGCGCCTGGTGCCCGGGCACTGCGACCCGACGGTCGATCGCTACGACTGGTATGTCGGCGTGCGCGGCGGCCGGGTGGAGAGCCTGTGGCCGGTGGCCGCGCGCGGCGCGATGTACTGAACGGGCGGGAGACGGACCGCTACGCCAGCTGCCGCCGCAGCTCCCGCTTCAGCAGCTTGCCCGCGGTGTTGCGTGGCAGGGTATCCACGAACACCACGCGCTTGGGCAGCTTGAACGGCGCGAGGTGCGCGCGGGCGTGCGCGATCAGCGCGTCCTCGGTTGCGGACTGCCCCTCGCGCAAAACGACGAACGCCGTCACCGCCTCGATCCATTTCGGATCGGGCGCGCCGATCACCGCCACCTCGGAAACCGCGGGATGGGTGAACAGCGCTTCCTCCACCTCGCGGCTTGCCACCAGCACGCCGCCGGTATTGATCACGTCGCGGATGCGATCGACGATATACAGATAACCTTCCGCATCGAAATAGCCGACATCGCCGGAATGGAACCAGCCACCGGCGAAGGCGGCGGCGGTTTCATCGGGCTTGTTCCAGTAGCCGGTCAAAAGCTGCGGCGAGCGGTGCACGATTTCCCCGTGCGTGCCCGGCGGCACGTCGTTCATTTCGGGATCGACGACGCGCGTCTGCACGTTCAGCACGGGACGCCCGGCCGAGGCGGGACGCGCCGCATGCTCCTCCGGCCGCAGGATGGTTGCAAGCGGTGCGATCTCGGTCTGGCCGTAGCAGTTGTAGGTGCCGGCCCTGGGCAGGCGCTCGCGCAGCTCATGCAGCACCGGCACCGGCATGATCGAGGCGCCGTAATAGATCTTCTCCAGCGAACCCAGGTCGCGCCGGCCGAAATCCGGATGCCGCAGCAGGCTGATCCACACCGTCGGCGGGGCGAAGAACGACGTGATACGATGCGTCTCGATGCGTTCAAGCACGATGTCGGGTGCGGGCGCCTCGATCAGCAAGGTGAAAGCGCCGGTCAGCATCTGCGGCACCGAAAAGCCGTGCATCTGCGCGGTGTGATACAGCGGCAGCGCCGCCAGCGCCTTGTCGTCTGCCGAATAGTCCATGTTGTGGATGCAGGACTGGTACTCGGCCAGCATTGCGCCGTGCGTCATCATCGCACCCTTGGGCGCAGCCGTGGTGCCGGAGGTATAGACGATCTGGGCCAGCGTCGCCTCGTCGATGGCGACGTCGATCGTGGTCAGCGCGTCGGCATCGAAGGCGGCTTCGAGCACGTCGATGGCGCCGCCACCGCCCTCGAAACGGCCGGTGAAGGCGACCGACGACGGCATCACGCCGTGCAGGTTCGCCTCCAGTGCCGCCGCAGCGATGACCGCGCGTGCGCCCGACTGCTCCAGAATGTAGCCAAGCTCGCCGCCGCTCAGCGCATAGTTGACCGGAACATGCACCAGTCCGGCGCGCGCGCAGGCGAGGAACGCGATCAGGTAGGCGTCCGAGTTGCGGCCATAGGCGGCGACGCGATCGCCCGGCACCAAGCCGCTGTCCAGCAGCCACCGGCCGACGCGGTCGATCGCGGTGTCGAGTTCGCTGAAGCTCCAGATCCGGTCGCCGAATTGCAGCGCCGGTCGATCGCGGTGCAGGTGGGCGGCACGCCGCACCGCCTGGCCGAGATTGTTGCGTCGCGCCTCGGCTGCGCTGTCCATTCAGGCGGCCGCCTCGGCCTCGATCTCGACCACGAAGCGCGGATCGGCGAGGCCGGCCACGATCAGCAGCGTCGATGTGGGGATGTGGTCGCCGAAGAACGCGGCGCGCTGCGTGCGAAGCGTATCGAGCAAGCCGCGGTCGGTGATGAACACCGTCACCTTCACCACGTTGGCCGGCGCCATGTCGTGCGCCGCCAGGATGGCGCCGAGATTGGCGAGCGACTGCGCGACCTGCGCCTCGCCGGTTTCGGCGACGCTGCCGTCCGGTGCGGTGCCGACCTGTCCCGAGATCACCAGGCGCCGCGTCGCGCCCGCGACGAGGGCCGCGTGCGAATAGCGGCCGGGCTTATGGACCGTGGCCGGGTTGCTGAAGGTGACGACGGACATGGCGGTGCTTTCCTCTGCTTGGTCGGCTGCTTGGTCGATGGGGGCGGAGCCCGGTTCGGCCGGTGGGCGTCACCGGACGACGATAGCCGATAATGGCCAGCGGTCACATTACCCGGATAACCTGGTGCGAACCTTCCCAGATCATCTTCACGGCTACGTACAGCACGATCGCGAGGCCGATCCAGGCGATCCAGCGGTGCCGCTCCAGCAGGCGCGCGATATAGCTGGCGGCCAGCCCCATCAGGATGATCGAGATCACCAGGCCGGTCGCCAGCACCCAGAAGCTGCCATTGGCGGCACCCGCGACCGCCAGCACGTTGTCGAGGCTCATCGAGATGTCGGCGAGCGCGATCTGCACCATCGCCTGCATCAGGGTCTTGGGCTTGCCGCCGCCGGAGGCGGCGCCGTGCGGGTGGTGGCGCAGCTCGCGGAACATCTTCCAGCACACCCACAGCAGCAGTACGCCACCGGCCAGCGTCAGGCCGATGACCTCCAGCAAGTGCAGCGTGACCGCGCCGAAGGCGATGCGGATGACGGTCGCCCCGGCGATGCCGGCGATGATGGCGCGGCGCTTCTGCTGCTCCGGCAGGCCGGCGACGGCAAGGCCGACTACCACGGCATTGTCCCCGGCCAGCGCAATGTCGATCATCAGGACCTGAAGCAGCGCCGTGAGGTCGTGCGACAACGTAGCGGCGTCCATGCGGTCTTCCTGCTGGCGGTTGGCCCGGTGGGGGCTTAACTGTGGCCCCAACGGTGGTTACCCCTGGGTCGTTACCGCGGGGTCGGGCACCCGGGTTATGGCCCCCTGGGGTTTAGCAGGCGCCGGTTGCCGGCGGCAGAGACGGAGGTGGCGCGATGGTTCCCCGCTATACCAGAGAGCAGATGGCGGCGATCTGGTCGCCGGAGAACCGCTTCCGCCTTTGGTTCGAGATCGAGGCGCTGGTCGCCGAGGCGATGGCGCGGCTCGGCACCATCCCCGAGAGCGCCGCGCGGACCATCCGCGAGCGCGGCGCGGCCAAGGTCGCCACGATCAGCCCGACCGACCTCGAGCGCATCGACGCCATCGAGCGCGAGACCCGTCACGACGTGATTGCCTTCCTGACCTGGCTCGGGGAGGCGATCGGCCCGGACTCGCGCTTCGTGCATCTTGGGCTGACCAGCAGCGACGTGCTGGACACCTGCCTGTCGGTGCAGCTGACCCAGGCGGCGGACCTGCTGCTGCGCGACGTGGATGCCGTGCTCGCCGCGCTGCGCATCCGCGCCTTCGAGCACAAGTTCACGCTGACCATCGGGCGCAGCCATGGGATCCATGCCGAGCCCACCACGTTCGGCCTGAAGCTGGCCGGCCACTATGCCGAGTTCGCCCGCAACCGGGCGCGGCTGGTGGCGGCGCGGGACGAAGTGGCGGTGGCCGCGATCAGCGGCGCAGTCGGCACCTTCGCCCACGTCGATCCGCGCATCGAGGACTACGTCGCCGAACGCCTCGGCCTGCGGCCCGAGCCGGTGTCCACCCAGGTGATCCCGCGGGACCGCCATGCCGCGTTCTTCTGCGCGCTGGCCGTGACGGCAAGCGGCATCGAACGACTGGCGACCGAAATCCGCCATCTGCAACGTTCGGAAGTGCGGGAAGCGGAAGAATTCTTCCACCCCGGCCAGAAGGGCAGCAGCGCGATGCCGCACAAGCGCAATCCGGTGCTGAGCGAGAACCTGACCGGCCTCGCTCGCGTGGTGCGCGCGGCCGTGGTCCCGGCGCTGGAGGACGTCACGCTGTGGCACGAGCGGGATATCAGCCACTCCTCGGTCGAGCGCGTGATCGCGCCGGACGCGACGATCGCGCTCGATTTCGCGCTGGCCCGGCTGGCCGGGATGATCGAGAAGCTGGTGGTCTATCCGGAACGGATGCTGGCCAACCTCGAGAGCCTGGGCGGCGTCGTGCATAGTGGGGAGGTGCTGCTCGCCCTGGCGCGCGCCGGGATCTCGCGTGAGGACGCCTACCGGATCGTCCAGCGCAACGCGATGGACACCTGGACCAGCCTGGGCAAACCCGGCGCGCGCGGTTTCCGCGCCAATCTGGAGGCCGACCCCGATGTCGCCGGCCGCGTCGATGCCGCGGCACTGGATGCCGCGCTGTCGCCGGCGATGCACACGCGGTGGATCGATCAGGTGTTCCAGCGCGTGTTCGGCGAGGCCGGTCCGGCCGGCTGAGGCAGGGCCATGTGCACCGTCGTCGTGCTGTCGCGACCGGGGCATGACTGGCCGGTGATGCTGGCCGCCAACCGCGACGAGCAGCTGGATCGGCCCTGGGATAGGCCGGCGGCGTGGTGGCCGGTCGTTCCGGGGCTGGTGGGCGGGCGTGACCGCACGGCGGGGGGCACGTGGATGGCGCTGAACCGTCACGGCGTCGCGTGCTGTGTGCTGAACCGGCAGGGCAGCCTGGGGCCGGCGCCGGGCAAGCGCAGCCGGGGCGAACTGCCGCTGATCGCGATGGCCCAACCGCACCTGGCGGCGGCGGCGGACGCCGTTACGCGGCTGGATGCCGGGCAATGGCGCAGCTTCAACCTCGTGCTCGCGTCGCATGAGGGTGCGGTGTTCGTGCGCGGCCTGGGGCATGGAAGGCCGGAAGCGTCGCCGCTGCTCGAAGGTGTCGCGATGGTCACCGCTTTCGATCCCAACGATACCAACAGCCCGCGCGTGGCACGCCATCTGCCGCGCTTTCAGGCAGCGGCCGCACCTGATACCGATGACTGGCGCGGCTGGCGGGCGGCGCTGGCCGACAGCACCGGCACGACGGTGCAGCAGATCAACGTGCTGCCGCGCAACGGTTTCGGCACGGTCTGCTCGGCGTTGCTCGGCCTGCCGGCGGCGGGCCCGCCGCGATGGCTGTTCGCACCCGGGCCGCCGGACGTCGCGGCGTTCGCCCCGGTAGCGGGAAGCGGCGGATGATCAGCGTCTTCGACCTGTTCAAGATCGGCATCGGCCCGTCCTCGTCGCACACCGTCGGGCCGATGAAGGCGGCACACCGTTTTGCTGCCGATCTTGCCGGCGTGGCCGGGCCGGTGGCGCGGATCGAGGTGACCCTGATGGGCTCCCTCGCCTGGACCGGCAAGGGGCACGCCACCGACAAGGCGGTGATGCTGGGGCTGGCCGGCGAACGGCCCGAAACGGTGGACCCCGACGCCGCGGACGCGATCGTCGCGGCGCTGACGCAAGGCCGGCCCTTGACCCTGCCGGGTGCGGGCGGGCGGACCCTGCGCTTCGATCCGGCACGCGACATCCTGTTCGACCGCAAGACGGTGCCGCCACGCCATCCCAACACGCTGGCGTTCCGTGCCCTCGGGCCGGACGGCGAGGCGCTCGCCGTGCAGCGGTGGTGCTCGGTGGGTGGCGGCTTCGTGATCCCGGAGGATGCGCCCGACGGTCCCGATTCCTCCGCACCAAGCGTGCCGCACCCGTTCGTCAGCGGCGACGCGCTGCTGATTTGCGCCGAGGCGGCTGATCTGTCGATCGCCGAGCTGGTTTACGCCAATGAATGCGCGCTGCGGTCGCCGGCCGCGGTGGATGCGCATGTCGGGCGCGTCATCGCAACGATGATGGACAGCATCGAGCGTGGCATGGCGCGTGGCGGCGTGCTGCCGGGCGGTCTGCAGGTGCATCGGCGCGCCGCGCGCATCCGCGAGCGGATCGAGGCCGACCGGCTTGCCAATGTCCGGCTGCCGCACGAACCGATGGACCATGTCAGTCTGTTCGCGATCGCGGTGAACGAGGAGAACGCCGCCGGCGGGCGCGTGGTGACGGCGCCGACCAATGGCGCCGCCGGCGTCATTCCGGCCGTGCTGCGCTACTGGCGGGATTTTTGCACCGATGCGATCGCGCCAGATGGGAACGCGCCCGATGGGAAAGCAGCCGGGATGCGGAATTTCCTGCTGACCGCGACCGCGATCGGCGGCTTGTTCAAGCTGAATGCCTCGATCTCGGGCGCGGAAGTCGGTTGCCAGGGGGAGGTTGGGGTCGCCTGCTCGATGGCTGCGGCGGGACTGGCCGCGGCGCTGGGCGGGAGCAATGCGCAGATCGAGAACGCCGCTGAGATCGGCATGGAGCATCACCTGGGCATGACCTGCGATCCGGTGGGGGGGCTGGTGCAGATCCCGTGCATCGAGCGCAACGCCTTCGGTGCGGTGAAAGCGATCAACGCCGCATCGTTGGCGTTGCGCGGCGACGGTTCGCATCGCGTCAGCCTCGATCAGGTGATCGCGACGATGCGTCAGACCGGTGCCGATATGCAGAGCAAATACAAGGAAACTTCCCTGGGCGGCCTGGCGGTGAACTTCACCGCCTGCTGATCGCAAGCCGTCAGCGCCAAACGAAAATCTTCGGCGCTCGCCGCTTGCCCGCAAGCCCGCCATGCAACCGTTGGCGGGCTGATTGCGTTCTTGCACCAAGGGACTCCGGTGAGGGGTCCGCGTTCTCGGCAACGAACAGCAACGATCCTTGGGAGGAAAACCATGAGAACCTTGGTCGGGGCAGGCCTCGCGCTGTCCTTGATGAGCGGCGTCGCCGTCGCGCAAACTACGACCTACAGCAGCACCACGCAAACGACCCAGGCCCCGGCCGTGGTGGCACCCGCCCCTGTCGTCGTGGCGCCGCCGAGCGGCGTGCTGAGCACGACCCGTACGACACGTGCGACGGACGCTTACGGCAACCAGGTGAATTCGCAAACGACGACATATCGCAATGACGCGGGGGTGGCGCAGGACAGCACGACGACGCGCACGGTTGCACCGCCGCCTGCGGTGGCGAGCACGACCACCGAGACGACCACAACGTCGCACAACTGAGCGGCCCGACAGGAGAATGATCATGGTGTCATCACACCGCTTGCGTCGCTGGCTGTTCGCTGCGTCGGCGCTTGGCGCGACTGCTTTGATATCCGCCTGCGGCTCCAGTCCGCCGCCGTCCACGACGACGGTCGAGCGGACGACCACCGTCGAGCCCGTCACGGCGCAGCCGCCCATGGCGACGCCCCCCTCGACCACGACGACAACGACCCGCACCCAGTCCGTTACGCCCTAGACTGACGCTTATCCTGCGCTGACAGAGGCGCGGCGGCCGCTCGGTGCGGGCGGTGGCCGCGCCTCTGTCCGGGCAAGCGCAGGCATCCGTTTGGCCCGCCCCTCGACGGGTCGGGCGCTTCTCCTCTAGGCTGACGGGACTATGAGGGGGAAACGGCCACCATGGATTTTTCTGGCAAGATCGCACTGATAACGGGCGGCGGCGGCGGTATCGGGCGCGCGGCTGCGATCGGGTTCTCAAGTCGCGGCGCAAAGGTTGTCGTGGTCGATCACGACCGTGACTCGGGGGAAGCGACCGCCGGCGTGGTGCGCCAGCAGGGAGGCGATGCACGCTTCGTCGCCGCGGATGTGACCAAGTCGGCCGATGTCCAGGCCTATGTGAAGGCGACGTTGGACGCCTACGGCGCGATCGACTGCTTCTTCAACAACGCCGGCATCGAGGGCAAGGTCGCTCCGACATCGGAATATGACGAGGACATGTTCGACGCGGTGATCGGCGTCAACGTGAAGGGCGTCTTCCTCGGCCTGCGTCATGTGCTGCCGGTCATGATCGCGCAGAAGCGCGGCGCGGTGGTCAATACGTCCTCGGTCGCCGGGCTTGTGGGCTCCCCGGGCATGCCGGCGTATTGCGCATCCAAGCACGCGGTGATCGGCCTGACCAAGGTGGCCTCGGGCGATGTCGCGCGGCATGGGGTGCGTGTAAATGCCGTATGTCCCGGCCCGATCGACACGCGGATGATCCACGCGCTCGAGCAGCAGCTCAATCCGTCCGATCCCGGCATGGTCGGCGCGCGCTACGCCTCGGCGATCCCGCTGGGACGCTACGGCACCGCCGAGGAAGTCGCCAACGTGGTTCAGTTCCTGTGTTCGGACCTCGCGGGCAACATCACCGGCGCGCAATACGTCGTCGATGGCGGCCGCACCTCCACGCCGGGTGCCGTGACCACGATGGCGGCTGCGCGGTAATGCTGGCGCCGGGCGCGGCGATCAGCCTTTGCCGCCGTAGCTTTTCGCCATGCCCTCGGCCGGCTCGGCCTGCGGGCTGAACGGCATGATCGGATAGCGCAACCCGGCTTTCGAAAGTCCCTGCAATCCGATCACGGCACGCTGCAGATCGTCCGGTGCGCAGGCCATCAGCATCTCGTCGTCCGCAACGCCGCCGTAGCGGCGCTCGGCGTAGCATGGGATCGACAGCGACACCTGCTTGGTCTTCAGCGCATGGCCCCAGCTGTCGGCGCAGGCGCTCTCGCCGGTAATGCTGAAATCGTAACGTCGGTAATTGCGCCATTGCAGGCCATTGATGAACAGGATCATCTGGGCAGGGTTGCCGTAGAACAGGCAGATATCCGGCGGATCCAGCCGCGCGGTTCGCAGCGGGGATGCGACTATGCCGTGATAGCGGCCGGCCGGCACCCGCGGCATCTGCGCCTGGTGCGCCGCCGCGGCTTCCCGGTTCTCGAACCACACGCCTTCCATCTTGCGGCCCGACAGGAAGAAATCCGATGGCTCGTTAAGGCCGATGATGCCGCCGCAGTTCGACATCGAGGGCACGTTTTCCTCGGTGATGCCCAGTGTGAACCCGGCGATGCGCGCCTGCGTCACCAGCTGGCAGGTCGAGTATGTCCGGCCGGCCGGCGGCCGGCGGAGCCCCGGGACGCGCGCCATGTCGTCCAGATCCTCGAACAGCTTCATGCCGATCGGAAAGGTGCGTAGGCGCAGCAACTGGTTGAGCTGCTCGGCCAGGCCCGCGATCGCGGCGGCGTCCAGCGCCGACGGGTCACGCTCCACCACATCGCCCATGTCGGTCTCTCTCCCCTTTTCCGAAGGCTAGGCGCGCGTGGCCGCGGGTTGCAAGTCGGCGCCGGGAATGCAAAATCGCGGCGATAAGACCGGAGGAAACACATGCTGCCAGGCCTGTCCGTCGGCGCCGTCGCGCTGGCCGTGCTGCTGGGCGGCATCGTCCCTGCGGCTGTTGCCGAGACACCGCGCCAGATCGTCATCGATCATGGCGATGTGCATCTCGTCGCATTGGATCAGGGCAGCGGGCCGGTTATCGTGATCCTGCCATCACTCGGGCGCGGTGCTGCCGATTATGATGCGGTTGCGGCGTATCTCGCCGCCGATGGCTTCCGTGTGCTGCGGCCGCAGCCGCGCGGCATCGGCGGCAGCGCCGGCCCGATGACAGGCCTCACGCTGCACGACTATACGGGCGACGTCGCCGCCGTCATCACCAGCGCGGCGCCGGGTAGCAGGGTGATTGTGGTCGGCCATGCGTACGGCAATTTTGTCGCACGGATGCTGGCAACCGATCATCCAGACCTGGTGCGCGGCGTGGTGCTGGCCGCGGCGTCCGCCGGCAAGGTGCCGCCGGGCGTTACCGAGAAGCCGATCTCGCCGCAGGTGCGCGAGGCGATCGACCGAAGCGGCGACCCGTCCCTGCCGGACGCAGAACGGCTGCAATACCTGCAGCGTGCCTTCTTCGCACCGGGCAACGACCCGAGCGTCTGGCTCACCGGCTGGTATCCCGCCGCAATGGCGGCCGAGTCCGCTGCCTCCGCCGCAACGCCGGTCGATGTCTGGTTTGCCGCCGGCACCGCACCGATCCTCGACCTGCAGGCCGAGGACGACACCGTGGCGCCGCGCAAATTCGCCGGGGTGCTCAGGGCGGCGCTGGGCGATCGGGTGACGGTGGTGGTGATCCCGCACGCCGGCCACGCCCTGGCGCCCGAGCAGCCGAAGGCGATGGCCGACGCAATCGCCGCCTACGCCCGCAGCCTCTAGGCACCGGCATGTCGCAGGTCGAGGCCGCGCCGCCGGAGGCGGCCGGACCGTACCCGTCCGCCCGCGGCCTGATGCTGACGGTGTTTCCGTCGATCATGCTGCCGGTGTTCCTTTCGGTGATCGACCAGACCATCGTCGCCACCGCACTGCCGGCCATCGCACGCTCGCTGGGGCAGGTCGAGCGGCTGTCCTGGGTGGTGGTGTCCTATCTCGTTGCCAACATGATTGCCGCCCCGGTCTATGGCCGGCTCGCCGACGCGTTCGGGCGGCGCCGGCTGATGCTGATGGCGCTTGCCGTGTTCATCGCGGCGTCGCTGCTGTGCGCTGCCTCGACGAGCATGCTGATGCTGGTGGCGTCGCGCGTCGTCCAGGGCTTTGGCGGCGGAGGATTGATGGTGCTCTCGCAGGCCTTGATCGGCGAGAGCGTGCCGCCGCGCGAGCGCGGGCACTTCCAGGGCTACCTCGCGACGATAATCGTTTGCGGCAGCAGCTTCGGGCCGGTCGCCGGTGGCTTCCTGACGGAATGGTTCGGCTGGCGATCGGTGTTCATGGTGAACCTGCCGCTGGGCCTGATCGCGATGCTGCTGGTACGCCGGCTGCCGCGCGGCCAAGCCGCATCGCGCGGACGCATCGGCTTTGATGCAATCGGCGTGATGCTGCTGGCGGCCTTCGTCACACCGCTGCTGATCGCGCTGGAGCTGGCGCAGCGGCTGGATCCGCGCACCGTGCCGGCGATGGCGGGGCTGGCCGCGTTCGCGGCGGCGGCGCTCCTGCTGCTCTACCGGCAGGAACGGCGGGCGCGGTCGCCGCTGCTGCCGCTGGCGTTGATGCGCCTGCCGGCGATCTGGCGGGCCGATGCCATGGCCGGGTTTTCCGGCGCTTCCCTGGTTTCCATGATCACCTTCCTGCCGATCTATCTGCAGGTCGTGGCCGGCGCCAGCCCGGCCGAGACCGGCTTTCTGCTGCTGCCGCTGACCATGGGGGTCGGGGTGGGATCGTTCACCTTCGGCCGGATGATTTCCTGGACCGGCCGGCTGGCGATCCTGCCGGCCTGCGCGCTGCTCGTGACGTTCACGACCCTGGTGGGGCTCGCGGTGTTCGCGCTCTCGCTGACCCCCGCAGAGATCACCTGGCTGCTGGGCTTCAGCGCGTTCTTTCAGGGTTCGGCGATGCCGGTCGCGCAGGTGACGGTGCAGATGGTGGCCGGCAATCGCCAGCTCGGGGTGGGGGCGGCATCGGTGCAGCTGGCACGCTCGCTCGGCTCGGCGTTCGGTGTGGCCCTCGTGGGCGCCGTGCTGTTCGGGGTGCTCGCCGCGACCGATCACGAGACGGCGGTGCTGTTCACCGGTCTGGTCCGCGACGGCCCGGCCGCCATGGCGCATCTGGCGCCGCCGCGCCGGGCCGAGGTTCAGGCCGAGATCGGCGCCGCGTTCCGCGCGGTTTTTCTGACGGTGTCGGTGTTTTCCTGCTGCATCTCGGCGCTGGCCTGGACGCTGCCGGCCCGCCGGCTCGTCGTGGAGGCCTAAACCTGGCGGGCGATATACTGCTTCAGGCTGTCGACATCGTGCTCGTGCAGCATGATCCGGTACTTCACGAGGTCGCGGATGCTGATGATGCCGGCGAGCTTGCCGTTCTCGAGCACCGGCAGATGGCGGAAATAACCGGCGTCCATGATCTCCATCGCCTCGTCCACCGTGGTTAGCGGCGTCGCCGTCGTCACCTTGCGTGTCATCAATTCGTCGGCGCGCATATCGATCGCGCGGCCGGCATGGGCGGCAAGGGCCTTGACCACGTCGCGCTCGCTGACGATGCCGGCAACGCCTCCGTCGCCGTCCAGCACCAGCACGGCGCCAATGCGGCGGGACGAAATGATCTCGGCGATTTCAAGCACGGTCGCGGAGGGATCCACCGAAATCACCGTGCGATCCTTGTTCTTGAGCAACGCGCCGACTGTCATTGTATGGTTTCCTTCCTTCGCAGAACTGCCGACATTCCCGTCGTTCTTGATTGGCGCTTACGGCGGACGGGCACCACGTGGAGATGGGTCCGAAGTCTGCACCGGCAATCCCGCAAGATCGCGAAATCGCCGGCAGGTTTGCAACGGCAACGGTCAGGACACGGCAACGGTCAGGACAAGGTGCCCGCGAGCAGTTCACGGATCGCCGCGACCACCGCGCCCGGTGCCTCGCGGGGCAGGAAGTGGCCGGCGATGGGGACGACCTCCCGCCGGTAGGGGCCGGTGAAATGCCGCGCATCGGCCTCGCTGTTCTCCGGGCGGTCGACGCCGTCGGCCGCGCCGTGCAGGACGATGCTCGGCACGGCGATTGGCGGCTGCATGGCGAGGCGTGCCTCGATCGGCTCCAGTGCCGGATCCCCTGGCGCATTGCGGTGGCGGTGGCGGTAGGAGTGGATCACCACGTCCACGAAATCGGGGTTGTCGAAGCTGGCGGCGGTCCGCTCGAAGGTTGCCTCATCGAAGCGCCAGTTGGGCGACCACAGCCGCCAAAGCAGGCGGCAGATGTCGCGCCGGTTCAGTTCCAGCCCGGCGCGGCCGCGCTCGGTGTTGAAATACCATTGATACCAATAGCTGTATTCGGCCGCGGCATCGTCCGGCCGGCCGGCGGCGGCGATGTTCTGGATGTTGTAGCCGGTGATCGACAGCAGGCCGCGCACCCGCTCGGGCCGCAGTGCCGCCATGATGCATGCGGCACGCCCGCCCCAGTCATAGCCGCCCAGCGTCGCCCGCTCGATGCCGAGGGCGGCCATGAAGGCGCGCAGGTCGGCCCCCAGCGCCGCCTGCTGGCCGGACCGCGGCGTGCCGGCGTCGAGGAACCGGGTCATCCCGTAGCCGCGCAGCCAGGGCACCAGCACGCGGCAACCGTCGGCGGCCAGGGCGGGCACCGCGCCGTCCCAGGTGCGCGGATCGTCGGGAAACCCGTGCAGCAGGATCACCACCGGCCCGTCGGGCGGGCCGCTCTCCTCGGAGGCGATCTCCAGCATGGGCGTGGTCACGGTGCGGAAACGGGGGTCGGGGTCGGGCATGGCGGGTCACTCGTCGGCAGGGGCGGTTTGCGCTAGACTACACTTTCAAGAATGGCACAACGGACGGAAGGGACGGGAAAAATGGCGCGCGAAGTGGTCGTGGTCAGCGGCGTGCGTACCGCCATCGGTGATTTCGGCGGTGCCCTGAAGGACGTTCCCCCACCGCGCTCGGGGCGCAGGTGGTGCGCGAAGCGATGGCCCGTGCACAGGTGGACGGCAAGGACGTCGGGCACGTGGTGTTCGGCAACGTCATCCACACCGAGGCGCGGGACATGTACCTCTCCCGCGTTGCCGCCCTCGACGGCGGCGTCGCCGATCACGTCCCCTGCCTCACCGTCAACCGCCTGTGCGGGTCCGGGCTGCAGGCCATCCTGAGTGCGGCGCAGTCGATCCTGCTGGGCGATGCCGACATCGCCATCGGCGGCGGCGCCGAGAGCATGAGCCGCTCGGGCTATCTGTCCACCGGCACGCGATGGGGTGCGCGGATGGGGGATGCGGCGCTGGTCGACATGATGCTGGCGGCGCTGCACGACCCGTTCGACACGATCCATATGGGCGTCACCGCCGAGAACGTCGCGGCGAAATACGGGATCACCCGCGCTGACCAGGATCAGCTGGCTCTCGCCTCCCACCAGCGTGCCGCGACCGCCATAGCCGAAGGCCGGTTCAAGGAGCAGATCCTGCCCATCGTGCAGAAGACCCGGAAGGGCGAGACGGTGTTCGACACCGACGAGCACGTGCGCATGGGTGCCACGCTGGCCGACTTCGAGAAGCTGAAGCCGGTGTTCCAGAAGGACGGCACGGTGACGGCCGGCAATGCCTCGGGCATCAACGACGGTGCCGCCGCGGTGGTGCTGATGGAGCGCGCGACCGCCGAGAAGCGCGGGCTGAAGCCGATGGCCCGTCTGGTCGCCTATGGCCATGCCGGTGTCGATCCGAAGATCATGGGCATCGGTCCGGTGCCCGCGACCAAGATCGCGCTCGAGCGGGCGCGCATGACGGTGCGCGATCTGGATGTGATCGAGGCGAACGAGGCGTTCGCCGCCCAGGCCTGCGCGGTGACGCGCGGCCTCGATCTCGATCCCGCCAAGGTCAATCCTAACGGTTCGGGCATCTCGCTCGGTCATCCGGTCGGCGCGACCGGCACCATCATCACGATCAAGGCGCTGTACGAGTTGCAGCGCATCGGCGGGCGGTTCGCCCTGGTGACCATGTGCATCGGCGGCGGGCAGGGTATCGCTGCGATCTTCGAGAGGCTGTGAGCGTCCGCTGAGCCAGCGGCGCCCGCTGCCCGACATGGCGCCAGAGATCGACACGGCGCCAGAGATCGCGGCGTGCTTCGCGGTGCGCCCGATCGGCGTGCTGCGTACGCCGTTCGCGACGCGTGCCGATTGCCCGCGCAACGGGCGCCAGCCCGACCCTGCACCGGAATGCCGGGCGGAGGTGTTTGCGGAATTCGTGCCCGGGCTTGCGGACCTTGCCGCCTTCTCGCACCTGATCCTGCTCTATTGGCTGGATCGCATCCGCGAACCCAGCCTGACCATCACCCCGCCGTTCGACGGCCGGACGCGCGGCGTGTTCGCGACCCGCGCGCCGGTGCGCCCGAACCCGATCGGGCTTTCGGTGGTGGCGTTCGACGGGTTCGCCGACCCAGGGTGCCTGCGGGTCCGTTTCCTCGACTGCATCGACGGCACGCCGCTGATCGACATCAAGCCGTACCTGCCGAGCACCGATGCCGAACCCGCCGCCAGCATGGGGTGGCTGGCGCCCCACGCCACAGCACGCCCGAAGGACTGAAGCCGTCCGCTCGCTCCCGCGGTTGCGCTTGACAGCGGCGTCGCGTTTACGCGACATGCCCCTATAACAACATATCAGGGCAGGACACGGCGTCCCGCCCCCACTGAAGTCCCTACGCAAGGGACGGTCCGATGTGAGGGAGGGCGTATGCGTCGTCGATCCGGCCGCGCCGCGATGCGCGCAGCCATGAACAAAGCTTCATGTCGCAACTGCTGATGCAGGACGCGCCACTTGGCGATGCCGCGCGGCAGGCGCAATCCCAGGTGCCGCCCGGCCCGCTGCTGCGGGTCTCCGGCGTGGTGGTCCGCTTCGGCGGCGTGATCGCGCTGGACGGCGTGTCGTTCGATGTCGGCCGCAGCCAGATCTGCGGCCTGATCGGCCCGAACGGCTCCGGCAAGACCACGCTGTTCAACTGCATCAGCGGCATCTATCGCTGCAACGCGGGCGACATCCTGTTCGAGGGCAGTCCGCTGACGGGGCAGCCGCGGCATCGCATGGCGGGCCTGGGCATCGGCCGCACCTTCCAGAACGTCGCGCTGTTCCGCACCATGAGCGTGCGCGACAACATGCTGGTGGGCGCGCACCATCTCGGCCGGTCCGGCTTCATCGCCAACGCGCTGCGCCTGCCGATCGTCCGGCGGGAAGATCGCGAGATCGCCGAACAGACGCAGTTATCTGCTGGATCTGCTCGACCTGGCTGCGGTGCAGGACGTGCCGGCCGGGGCGCTGCCGTTCGGCACGCAGCAAGCGCGTCGAGTTGGCGCGCGCGCTGATCGGCGACCCGAAGCTGCTGCTGCTGGACGAGCCGGCGGGCGGGCTCAATCACGGCGAGGTGGATGAGCTGGCCGATCTGCTGCGTCGCATCCGCGAGCATTTCGACCTGTCAGCATCCTGCTGGTCGAGCATCACATGAACCTGGTGATGCGCGTGTCGGACAAGGTGGTGGCGCTGGAGTTCGGCGTGAAGATCGCCGACGGCACGCCCGACGAGGTGCGCAACGAGCCCGAGGTCATTCGCGCCTATCTGGGGAGATGACGCGCATGCCGCCCCTGCTTGAGGCCAGGGACCTGCATGCCGGCTACGGCGAGACCCGCGTGCTGCACGGCATCGACTTCGCGGTCCAGCAGGGCGGCGTGACGGCGCTGCTGGGCGCCAACGGTGCGGGCAAGACCACCACGCTGCGCGCGATCTGCGGCATGATCCGCACCGCAGGGCGAGATCAGGCTGGGCGACGAGCGCATCGACGGCCGCGCGACCGAGGACATCGTGCGCCGCGGCGTCGGCCATGTGCCCGACGGCCGCGGCACCTTCATGGAACTGACGGTCGAGGAGAACCTGCGGCTCGGCGCCTATGTCCGCCGCGACAAGAATGTCGCCGCCGACATCGAGCGGATGTTCGGCTACTTCCCCAAGCTGCGGCAGCGCGTCCGCCAGCAGGCCGGCACGCTGTCCGGCGGCGAGCAGCAGATGCTGGCGATCGCGCGCGCGCTGCTGCTGCGCCCGCGCCTGCTGCTGCTGGACGAGCCATCGTTCGGCCTGGCGCCGCTGATCGTGCAGGAGATCTTCGACATCATGCGGCGCATCAACCGCGAGGAAGGCGCCAGCATCCTGGTGGTCGAGCAGAATGCCAATCTCGCGCTCGGCATCGCCGACACGCGCCTATCTGCTGGAGACCGGACGCATCGTGATCTCCGGCCCCGCCGAGGAGATCAGCCGGGACGAGGCGATCCGCCGCTCGTATCTGGGGTATTGAGCAATGCCGCGGCAACGGGAAGAGGGGGCGCGCTGAGGTGGACGGTTTTCTGCACCAGGTCATGTCCGGCATCGCCACCGGCGGCATCTATGCCTCGGTCGCGCTGGCGCTGGTGATGATCTACCAGGCGACGCATCACGTGAACTTCGCCCAGGGCGAGATGGCGACGTTCTCGACCTATATCGCGCTCACGCTGATCAATTTCGGTCTGCCCTACTGGGTCGCCTTCATCCTGACCGTGGTGTTTTCATTCGTCATGGGCGTGCTGATCGAGCGCATCCTGATGCGCCCGATGATGAACGCGCCGGTGCTGGCCTCGGTCGGCGTGTTCATCGGGCTGCTGCTGATCTTCAACAGCGTCAGCGGGCTGGATCTTCGACTACACGATCAAGACCTTTCCCTCGCCGTTTCCATCCGACCGGCCGCTGCTGGGCGGCTATGTCTCGGGCCATGAGCTCGGTTCGACCGCGGTGACGCTGATCGTGCTGCTGCTGGTCTGGCTGTTCTTCCGCTTCACCAGCCTGGGGCTGGCCATGCGGGCGGCGGCCTACAATCCGGTCTCCGCCCGGCTGGTGGGCGTGCGCGTGGGCTGGATGCTGGCGCTGGGCTGGGGCCTCGCGGCGGCGATCGGCGCGATCGCCGGGAATGATGGTGGCGCCGATCGTGTTCCTCGATCCGAACATGATGGCGGGCATCCTGCTCTACGCCTTCGCCGGCGCGCTGCTGGGCGGCATCACAACCCGCTGGGCGCTGTGCTGGGCGGCTTCGCCGTCGGCGTGATCGAGAATCTCGGCGGCGCCTACCTGGTCGGCACCGAGCTGAAGCTGACCCTGGCGCTGGTCATCATCGTCTGCGTGCTGGTGGTCAAGCCGTCCGGCCTGCTCGGCCGCACGGTGGTGAGCCGTGTCTGAGTCCGGCGCCAGAGGAGGGCGACAATGAGCGGCAGTTCTGTGACCGTTGCGGCGCCCGTGGCGCGGACCGGCATCGCCGGCAACTGGGAATGGATCGGCACCATCGTGCTGCTGGTCGCGGCATTCGCGGCGACCTTCTTCTTCAGCGGCTACCACCTGTTCCAGCTGACGATGGTGGCGGTCTACGCCCTGGCGATCCTGGGCCTGGCGATCGTCACCGGCTTCAACGGCCAGATCTCGCTCGGCCACGGCGCGTTCTACGCCATCGGCGCCTATGTCACCGCGATCCTGATGGCGCAGTACAACGTGCCGTACTGGGCGACGCTGCCGGTCGCCGCGATGGTCTGCGCCGCTGTTCGGGTTCCTGATCGGACTGCCGGCGCTGCGGCTGGGCGGCCTCTATCTGGCGCTGACCACCTTCGCGCTCGCGGTCGGCGATGCCGCAGATCCTCAAGCACAAGGCGCTGGAGGACTGGACCGGCGGCGTGCAGGGGCTGGTGATCGACAAGCCCGACCCGCCGTTCGGCCTGCCGCTCAACGGCGACCAGTGGCTGTATCTGTTCACGCTGGCGGTCGCCGCCGTGCTCTATCTGCTCGCCTGGAACCTGCTGCGCGGGCGCATCGGGCGGGCGATGAGGCGATCCGCGACCATGCCGCTGGCGGCCGAGGCGATGGGCATCGACCTCGCGCTGTTCAAGACGCGCACCTTCGCCGTCAGCGCGATGTTCACCGGCATCGCCGGTTCGCTCGGCGCCATCGCCATGCAGTTCGTCGCACCCGACAGTTTCGGCGTGTTCGTGTCGATCACCCTGTTCGTCGGCCTGGTGGTCGGCGGCGTGCGCCTCGATCGCCGGCACGATCTTCGGCGCGATGTTCATCGAGTTCGTGCCCAACCTGGCGGACCAGGTGTCCAAGGCCGCGCCGGGCGCGATCTATGGCGTGATCCTGATCGCCGTGATGTTCCTGATGCCGTCCGGTGTGGCCGGCTCGCTCGGCGCCCTGCTGCGGCGGGTGTTTCGCCGGTCATCCCCTGCTGCTTGACCCCTGCTGCATGAACCCGGGCCCGCGGGCCCAGCGGCGGTAGATAATCCTTAACGAAATCGCTCGCCTGATGACCATGGTCGTCGCGATTGCGACGTCCGTAATATTCATGCGGACAGCGGCTTGAGCGGAACGATCGCAACCGGTATGAAAGTTGGCCGGCGTGGATTCGCGGTACGGAGAGAGGCTGTGACGGTGATACCAGCGCGACCGCGACGCCTGTCCCCGCCCGGTTTGCCGGGCGTGGCCGTGATCCTGCTTTGCGTTGCGGCGCTGCTTGCCGGATGCAAGGAAGAAAAGAACACCTACGTGCCGCCGCCGCCGCCGCAGGTCGGCGTGGCCAAGCCGCTGCACCAGTCGGTCACGCCCTATCTGGAGGCGACCGGCACCACCGTCGCCTTCAACCAGGTCAATCTGGAGGCCCGCATCCAGGGCTTCCTGACCGCGATCGACTATGTGGACGGCGCCGCGGTGAAGCAGGGCGACACGCTGTTCGTGATCGAGCCGGCACCGTATCAGGCCGCGCTGCAGCAGGCGCAGGCGACGATGCAGGCGACCCAGGCCCAGCTTGTCCAGGCCGAGGCCGAATTCAAGCGCCAGGCCACCCTGCTGGCGCAGAACGTCTCGGCCCAGAACACCTACGATCAGGCGCTGGCCAAGCGCGACTCGACGCGGGCCAACCTGCTCGAACAACCAGGCCGGCGTGACCCTGGCGGCGATCAATTACGGCTACACCCGCGTCACCGCGCCGTTCGACGGGATCGTGACCAACCATCTGCAATCGGTCGGCGCACTGGTCGGCTATGGCGCGCCCACCAAGCTTGCCACCATCGTCCAGCTCGATCCGATCTACGTCACCTTCAACGTCAGCGAGCAGGACGTGGTGCGCATCCGGCAGGCGGCGGCGAAGCGCGGCCTGACGCGGGGCGACATCGACAAGATCCCGATCGAGGTCGGGCTGGTGACCGAGCAGGGCTATCCGCATAGCGGCCTGCTGGATTACTCGGCGCCCGAGATCGACACCGCCACCGGCACGCTGCTGGTGCGCGGCATCTTCAAGAACGCCGACCATGCGCTGCTGCCGGGCTTCTTCGTGCGCATCCGGGTACCGCTCGGTCTCCAGGCCGATCAGGCCTTGCTGGTGCCGGACACGGTGATCGGCACCGACCAGGCCGGCCAGCTACGTGCTGGTGGTCGACAAGGACAACGTCGTCGAGCAGCGCAAGGTGACCACCGGGCAGCTGTATGGCCAGTTGCGCGTGGTGCTGACCGGGCTCAATGCCGACGACGAGGTGATCGTCTCCGGCGTGCAGCGCGCCATCCCGGGCAGCAAGGTGGCGCCGCAGCCGGCCGAGATCGCCAAGCCGCCGCCGCCCGCCGCAGGCAAGTCGTGACGCGCGCGCCCCGGTGGATGCTCCGGTGGACCTCGGCGCATGATCTCCAAGTTCTTCATCGAACGGCCGGTGCTGGCCAACGTGCTGGCGATCGTCATCGTGCTGTTCGGCGCGGTGGCGCTGTTCGGCCTGCCGGTGGCGCAATACCCGAACGTCGTGCCGCCGACGATATCGGTCACGACGCGCTATCCCGGCGCCAGCGCCGAGACCGTGATGAACACGGTGGCGCTGCCGATCGAGACCGCAGGTCAACGGCGTGGAGCACATGCTCTACATGCAGTCGACCAGCGCGGCCGACGGCACCTACAGCCTGATCGTCACCTTCGACATCGGCACCGACCTGAATTTCGCCCAGGTGCTGGTGCAGAACCGCGTTTCCAGCGCATTGGCGCAGCTGCCGCAGTCGGTCGCAGGCGCAGGGCGTGGTGGTGCAGCAGAAATCCACCGCCATCCTGCAGATCGTCACGCTGACCTCGCCCAAGCATACCTACGACAGCCTGTATCTGAGCAACTACGCGACCATCAACCTGGTCAACGAGCTGGCGCGGCTGCCCGGCGTGGGCAACGTCAACGTATTCGGCGTCGGCCAGTACGCCATGCGCGTCTGGCTCGACCCGCAGAAGCTCTACACCTACGGGCTGACGCGCGCAGGACGTGATCAACGTCATCAAGCGGCAGAGCCAGGAGGTCGCGGCCGGGCAGGTGGGCATGCCGCCGGCGCCCGGACACGCAGGACTTCCAGTACACGGTGAACGTCGAGGGCCGCTACACCGACGTCAACCAGTTCGACAACATCATCGTCAAGTCGGCCAACCAGAACGGCGGCCAGATCGTCCGGGTGCGGGACATCGGCCAGGTGGAGCTCGGCGCGCAGACCTATTCCCAGTCCTTCCGATTGAGCGGCGAGCCGGCGGCCGGCATCGCGATCTACCAGACGCTGGACGCCAACGCGCTGGACGTCGCCAAGCGCGTCAAGCGCGAAGATGGAGGAGCTGTCGAAGTCCTTCCCGCCGGACCTCACCTATAGCATCCCGTTCGACACCACGATGTTCGTCACCGCCTCGATCAACGAGGTGTACAAGACGCTGCTACGAGGCCGGCATCCTGGTGCTGATCGTCATCCTGGTGTTCCTGCAGGACTGGCGCGCGACGCTGGTGCCGGCGACGACGGTGCCGGTGACGATCATCGGCGCCTTCGCAGGCATGGCCGCCCTTGGCTTCACCGTCAACCTGTCCACGCTGTTCGGCATCATCCTGGCGATCGGCATCGTGGTGGACGACGCGATCGTGGTGGTGGAGGCGGCCTCGGCCTACATCGAAAAGGGCATGTCGCGGCCACGACGCCGCGATCAAGGCGATGAACGAGCTGATCGGCCCGATCATCGGCATCACGCTGGTGCTGATGTCGGTGTTCCTGCCGGCGGCGTTCCTGCCCGGCCTGACCGGGCGGATGTTCGCGCAGTTCGCGCTGGTGATCGCCGTCACCGCACTGATCAGCGCGGTCAACGCGCGACGCTGAAGCCGACGCAGTGCGCGGTCTGTCTGCGCACGCCGGTGCCGATGGAGAAGCGCAACTTCTTCTATCGTGGCTTCAATGCGGTCTACGGCAAGCTCGAGGACCTTTATGCCGGCGTGATCGGCCGCATGACCAACCTCGCCGTCGTGATGGTGATCATGGCGCTGATCATCGTGGTGATCGGCGGCTGGGGGCTGACGCGGCTGCCCACCGCCTTCCTGCCGAACGAGGACCAGGGCTACGCCTTCATCTGCGCTTCAGCTGCCCGACGGCGCGTCGCTGGCGCGCACCCAGGCGGCGATGGGCGAGGCGACCAAGATCGCGCTGGCGACACCGGGTGTGCAGACGGTGGTGGAGATTTCCGGCGTGTCGGTGCTGGACAACAGCGCCACCCTGGCGAATGCCGGCGTTGCCTATGTGATCCTGAAAAGCTGGGGTGAGCGCGGATAAGGCGCCCGGGCAGGATCTGCGCTCGATCCTCGAACATCTGCAGGCCGGGTTGCAGAAGATGCCCGACGCGGTCGGGCTGGTGCTGATACCGCCGCCGATCCAGGGCATCGGCAATGCCGGCGGCTTCAACATGATGGTCGAGCTGCGCGACGGCAACGTCGACTTCAACAAGCTGCAGACGCATTTCCGACCAGGTCGTCGCCAACGCGAACGGTCAGTCCGAATTGCAGCATGTCGCCACCACGTTCCGCTCCGGCGTGCCGCAGGTCGAGGTGCTCGTCGATCGCGTGAAGGCCGAAACGCTCCAGGTCAGCGTGAACGACGTGTTCGACGCGCTGTCGTCCTACCTGGGATCGACCTACGTCAACCAGTTCAACAAATTCGGCCACGTCTTCCAGGTCTATGTGCAGGCAGATTCGGCCTATCGGCTGCGTCCCAGCGACATCGACAACCTGTACGTCAAGAGCAAGACCGGAGCGATGGTTCCGCTCGGCACGCTGGTGACGATCAAGAACGACACCGGACCGTCGCTGGTGACGCTGTACAACCTGTATCCGGCCGCAACCATCGTTGGCGGTCCCGCCGCCGGTTACAGCTCCGGCCAGGCGATGAATCTGATGGCGCAGCTTGCCGACCGCACCCTGCCGCCCGGCACCGGATACGACTGGACCGGGATGTCGTATCAGGAACTGATCGTCGGCAACTCGATCTATTACAGTTTCGGCTTGGCGATCCTGCTGGTCTATCTGTGCCTCGCCGGCCAGTACGAAAGCTGGCTGGCGCCGATCGCCGTCATCCTCGCGGTGCCGCTGGCGCTGATGGGGCCGGTGATTACGCTGAACGCGCTCGACGTACCGATCAATCTGTATGTGCAGATCGGCCTGATGCTGCTGATCGCGTTGTCGGCGAAGAACGCCATCCTGATCGTGGAGGTGGCGCGCGAGCACCGCATCCTGCACGGCGAGTCGATCCATGAGTCGGCGGTGAATGCCGCGCGCATCCGCTTCCGGCCGATCCTGATGACGTCCTTCGCCTTCATCCTGGGCGTGCTGCCGCTGGTGCTGGCGAAGGGGGCGGGTGCCGCGTCCCGCGTGTCGCTGGGCCTGACCGTGTTCAGCGGCATGATCGCCTCGACCTGCCTTGCGGTGCTGTTCGTGCCGTCCTTCTTCGTGGTGATGCAGCGCATCGAGGAGAGCCGGCAGAACAAGAAGAAGGCGAAGAAGGGCAGCCGGCCCACTGCGCTCCCCGACACGGCGGACTGAGCCGGGCGCGGCTTTTTGCCTTCTGCCGCCGCCGCCCTAAACTCCCCATCGGGGACGGGGGAGAACGCAAGTGCACGACCTGAGCGGACGGGTGGCGATCGTCAGCGGTGCCGGCTCGGTCGGACCGGGCTGGGGCAACGGCAAGGCGACCGCCACGCTGCTGGCGCGGCAGGGTGCCGCGGTCTTCCTGCTCGACATCAACGAGGCGGCAGCACGCGAGACCGCCGGCATCATCGAGGGCGAGGGCGGCACCTGCGCGGTGCACCGCACCGACATGCTGGACAGCACGGCGGTACAGGAAATGGTGCAGGCCTGCCTCGACCGCTTCAGGCGCATCGACATCCTGGTCAACAATGTCGGCGGCTCCGAGCCGGGCAGTGCCGAGACGATGGCCGAGGAAGCCTGGGACCGGCAGATCGACTTCAATCTCAAGACCGCTTTCCTGGGCTGCAAGCACGTGCTGCCGGTAATGGTGGCGCAGGGCAGGGGGGCCATCGTCAACACCGCCTCGGTCGCCGGCATTCGCGTGTCGGCCAACCGACCGCAGATCGGCTACACCGCCAGCAAGTCGGCGGTGATCGGGCTGACCAAATCGGTCGCCGCGACCTATGCCAAGCAAGGCATCCGATGCAACACGGTGATCCCGGGGCTGATGCACACGCCGCTGGTCGAGTATCGGCTGGCGCGGCAACTGGCCGGCAACGACGCCGAGGCGCTGATCGCGAAGCGCAACGCGCAGGTGCCGATGGGGCGCATGGGCACCGGCTGGGACGTCGCCAACGCGACGCTGTTCCTGGTCTCCGACGAGGCGAATTTCATCACCGGGACCGAGATCCTGGTCGATGGCGGATTTTCGTGCTTCGGCCCCGGCGGCCTGTAATCGATGGTCCTGTGACCGATGGTTATGTGAGGGAACGATGACAACGGAACGCTTTCGGCCGCTGAGCCCCGAGGAAATGACCCCGGCGCAGAAGCAGATGGTGGACAACATCCAGTCGGGTCCGCGTGGCGGCGGATTGCGCGGGCCCTTCAAGGCACTGATGCGCAGCCCGGAACTCGGCGATCTGGTGCAGCGCGTCGGCGCCTATGTGCGCTACGGCAGCAGCATCCCCGCGGCGCTGAACGAGCTCGCGATCATCATGGCCGGCCGCAAATGGAACGCGCAGTACCAGTTCTACGCGCATCGCGAACTCGGCCTGAAAGCCGGCATGCGGCCGGAGGTGGCGGACGCGATCGCGGCCGGCAAGCGGCCCGAGCCGATCATGCCGGACGAAGCCATCGTCTATGATTTCTGCCATGAGCTGCTGCAGACCACGCAGGTCTCGGACGCGAACTTCAAGCGCGTGGTGGATCGGTTCGGCGAACGCGGCGTGATCGATCTGGTGGGCGCGGTCGGCTATTACAGTCTGGTCTCCATGGTGTTGAACGTGGATCGCGTGCAGCTGCCCGAAGGTGTGGCGCCCCTCCTGAAGCCGCTGTAAGAAGCGCCCGCGCCGGGCGCGCATCCCGGTGCGAACCGGGGCGACGGGAGAGCGCCATGCACACGGACATCGCCGCCGACTGCGTGGTGGTCGGCGCCGGCATCATCGGCCTGAGCCACGCGCTGGCGGCGACGCGGCGCGGACTGCGCTGCGTGGTGATCGACCGCGACGCGCGCGCCGTCGGCGCCTCGATCCGCAATTTCGGCTTCATCACCGTGACCGGCCAGCAGCAGGGCCTCACCTGGCGCCGCGCGATGCGCTCGCGCGACGTCTGGGCCGAGGTCGCGCCGCAGGCCGGGATCGCGGTGTTGCAGAAGCGGCCTGCTGGTCTGCGCGCGCCGGCCCGAGGCGCTGACCGTGCTGGAGGAATTCGCCGCCAGCCCGATGGGTGCGCAATGCCGGATGCGCGCCGCGGCGTCGCTGGAGCCACCTGTTCCGCGACGACCTCATGGGGGCGCTGGAAAGTCCGCACGAATTGCGCGTCGAAAGCCGGGAGGCGATCCCGCGCCTTGCGGCATGGCTCGAAGCGAGCGGCGTCCGCTTCATGCGCGGCACGGCCGTGCATGCGGTGGAGAGCGGGTGCGTGCACACCGCATCCGGCACGGTGACGGCGCCATACATCGTGGTCTGCCCGGGGCCGGATCTGACGACGCTGTTCCCGGACATCCTGGCGCGGCGCGGCATCACGCTGTGCAAGCTGCACATGCTGCGCGTCGCCGCCCCCGCCGCGCCGCTGCCGGCGCCGGTGATGAGCGATCTCGGGCTGGTCCGCTACCTCGGCTATGCGGCTGCACCCTCGCTGCCGGCGCTGCGTGCGCGGCTGGAGGAGGAACAGGCGGCATGGCTCGCCGACGGCATCCACCTGATCGCGGTGCAGCGGCGCCGACGGCTCGCTGGTGGTGGGCGACAGCCACCATTATGCGGCCACGCCCGACCCGTTCCAGCCGCGCGACGTGGATGACCGCATCCTGGCCGAGCTGTCCGCCGTGCTCGACATGCCGCACCCCGAGGTGGTCGAGCGTTGGGTGGGCGTCTATCCGTCCGGTCCCGACGTGGCGTTCACGGAGGCGCCGATGCCGGGCGTGCGGCTGGTCGATGGTGACCAGCGGTACCGGCGCCAGCACCGGCTTCGCCATCGGCGAGGAAACCCTGGCCGACATGCTGGGCGACGCCCCGCCATCCCATGCCGAAGGAAGCGCCTCATGACCGAAGCGAGCAAGCTCAAGGCGGTGATCCTCGACTGGGCCGGCACCGTCGTGGACCACGGCAGCCGTGCGCCGATGGGTGCTTTCGTGCGGGCCTTCGCGCAGTTCGGCGTGGCGATCAGCGTCGACGACGCGCGCGGCCCGATGGGCATGGCGAAGTGGGACCATATCCGCGCGGTCGGCGGCGCGCCGTCGGTCGACGCCGCCTGGCGCGCGAAGCACGGGCACGATTTCGCCGATGCCGATGCCGATGCGATCTTCACGGTGTTCGAGCCGATGAACGTCGCCGCCATCAAGGACCATGCCGACATCATCCCGGGTGCTTTGGAGGCGCTCGCGGCGATCCGCGCCAGGGGCCTGCGCATCGGCTCGACCACCGGCTATACCCGCCCGATCATGCAGGAACTGGCACCGATCGCCGCCGCCGCAGGCTATGCGCCGGAGGTGACGGTGTGCGCCGGCGACCTTCCGGCCGGGCGCCCGAGCCCGTTGATGATGTGGCATGCGATGGCCGCAGCTCGGCGTCTGGCCGGCCGAGACGGTGGTGAAGGTCGACGACACGCCTCCCGGCATCGGCGAGGGCGTCAATGCCGGCACCTGGACCGTGGGCCTCGCGCTGACCGGCAACATCGCCGGGCTTTCGGCCGATGATCTCGCCGCCCTGCCGGAGGTCGAGAAGGCGGTCATCCGTGCGCGTGCGACGGCCGAAATGCAGGCGGCGGGTGCCGATCTGGTGATCGACAGCATCGCCACGCTGCCCGAGGCGCTTGCCAGGATCGAGGCCCGGCTGGCGGCCGGCGACAAGCCGGGGCGGCGCGGATAGCCGGCGCTCTATGGCTGCTGTCCTGGCCTGGGAGACGGCCGGGCACGCTTCGGCTGCATCAGCAGCGTGCGTGGATCGACGCCGTTCACCGTAATCCCGTTCGGGGTAAAGACGATGTCCCAGACCAGCGCCGAGCCCTGCGAGCGCGACATGCCACGCGCCAGGATCATGAAGGGCGCGATGCCCTGAAGCTGGGGGTCGGCGCGCATCCGGTCGGCCAGCGCGTCGAAGCCGGTGACGGTGATGCGGGCGGTGCCGCGGACATCCGTCTCGCTCAGCGCCACCACGCTGCCATGGGCATCGACCTGCGCCGGCCCGACATCGAAGCCGAGGTTGTCGATGCCGACGCGCGGGCCGCCGGTCTGGCCCGGATCGGCGAACAGCGCCGCGATCTGCGGCGCCAGCACGCGGGCGTCGGCCCCGGGCGCGAGCGCGGCGATGGCCAGGTTGTTCAGCGCCTCGGCGGAAACCCCCGCCACGCTGACGCCGAGCGTCACGTGCTTCGGCGCGAGGCTGGCCGAGGCCGGGGCCAGCGTCGGCACCGCGAGACCGTCGAGGCCGAGCGACACGTGCGTCTCCACGTTCCCCGCCGGCGCGGCACCGTCGAAGCCTAGGTGCAGGTGGTCGATCGTCGCACTTCCCTGGCCCGCGATGGCCACCTGCATGTCGTCCACGGTCTCGTCGAACCGCAGAGAGGACACCAGACCGTGCAGGGCGACGACCAGCTCGCGCAGCCGCTCGTTGCGGTCGGGTGTCGGCGCCGAGGCCAGGGCGCCCAGGACGGGCCCCAGAGTTGCGGCTTGGCTGCGGTCCAGCCCCACGATGTGTACGCTGCCGGCCAGGCGTTTCGCACCCAGCGCCATGGCCCTGCCGTCGGGCATGTCCTGTGCCGATTTCCAGCCGGTGGCCGCACCGGCCTCATCGATGTCGAGCTTGCCGCCCGCCGCAGGGTGCAGCGTGAGCGTCTGGTCGTAGGTATCGAACCGCTGGGTGCGCCGCGTGCCATCCCCCTCGCTGTTGACGACGATCCCCTGAAGACCGGTGACCAGCGTGGAGGCGGTGGCGAGCGTGGGGTCTATCTCACCATGCGAGTTCCTGGCCGGCGATCGTGACATGGACATGCATATCCGACGGTCCGGGGCGGCCCGGCCTTGCCGGCATCTTGGCCGTGAAGCCGGTATCGGCCGGCAGCCGGATATCGTCGGCGGCCCATCGCCCGCCATCCAGCGGGCGCAGCTTCGCCGTGATATCGCGGTCCGGCCCGTCCAGGGCAGCGATCGGGACGCGCAGCAGGTAGTGGTCGCCCGCCGCCGTCGCGGTCAGGTCGGGCAGCGTGGCGGCCGGTCCGGCCATGCCGCGCAGCCAGTCGCGCAACTCGGTGGTCAGCGCCTGCGCCTGATCCGGCCCGATATCCGCGTGCGCCGCCGGCACCCCCAGCAGCAGGGATGCCGGCAGCAGCATGACGGCAAGGGCGCCGCCCAGATGTCGCATGTGCAGCGTCCTTCCGGCCGATCCGAGGGGCCGGCAGGCTAGACCGTCCGTGGTCAGGCCGCCACGTCCACCAGCACCAGTTCGGCGGTCTCGCCTGCGGTGATGGTCACCATCGCTTCATCGGTGACCGAAACGCCATCGCGGGTGCCCACGGCCACGCCGTTGACCGTCACCGTACCGGTGGCCGGAACCAGATAGAGGCCGCGGCCCTTCGCCACCGGCACCTGCACCGACTTTCCGGCTTCCAGCGTGCCCGCCAGCAGGGCGGCGTCGGCGTTCAGCGGCAGCGCGTCGCCGCCGGCGTCCTGCGACCGTCCGCTCGCCAGCACCGACAGGCCGGGCACGCCTGCCTTGGGGAAGGAGCGCATCCCCCAGCCCGGCTTGGCCCCGCGCCGGTCGGGCATGATCCAGATCTGGAACAGCCGGGTCGGGATCGGTTCCTTGTTGTACTCGGCGTGCACGATGCCGGTGCCGGCATGCATCACCTGGACGTCGCCGGCTTCCGTGCGCCCTTCGTTGCCCAGGCTGTCCCGATGGGTGATCGCACCGTGCCGGACATAGGTGATGATCTCCATCTCCCGATGCGGGTGGGGATCGAAGCCGGTGCCGGGAGCGACCTCGTCGTCGTTCCACACCCGCAGCCGGCCGAAGCCCATGCGGCCCTCGTCATGGTAGCCGCCGAAGCTGAAGTGGTGGCGGGCGTTCAGCCATTCGTTGCGGAATGCGCCGAGCTCGCCGAAACGCTGGACATGGATCACGGTGACCTCCTGAACGATATAGTTCGACATCGAACGTTCAGGCGGTGAAATGGTGCGCGGCCGCCTCGACCGCAAGGGGGGCATCGGCCGGCTCGTCCGCGCCATCGCTGGCCGCGGCGCCGTGGCCGAGCTTACGCAGCAGCGTGTCGAGTTGGCCCATCTCGTCGGGATCGAGCCCCGCCATCGCGCGGGCGATATCCTCGGCGTGGCGCGGGAACAGCGCTTCGATCAGCGTGCGGCCCTCGGCGGTGAGATCGACGCGGACCGAGCGCCGGTCGCGCGGCATGCGGGATCGGCATACCAGCCCGCGGCGCCTCCAGCTTGTCGATCACGTCGGTCATGTTGCCGGCGCTGGTCAGCACCTTGCGGCCCAGGTCGCGCTGCGACAGCGGGCCGAGATGCAGGATCACCTCCAGCACGCCAAGCTGGGTCGGCGTCAGGCCGTGCGACGCCAGCAGCGGCTCGATGCGTGCCAGGACCGCCTTGCTGGCGCGCAGCAGTTTCACGTAGGCGCGCAGGGAGGCGATGACGCAGGGGTCGGCGACGCCGACCGGGGGCAGGCTCATGGCCGGGTTCGGTCAGCGGTTCATCATCACCGGCAGGGTGGAGTTCTCCAGCACGCTGCGGGTGACGCCGCCCAGGATCAGCTGCCGCAGCCGGGAATGCGAGTAGGCGCCCATCGCCAGCAGGTCGGCGCCGAAATGCGCCGCCGCCGCCAGCACGCCCTTGCCGACATCCTTGTCCACCGGCGTGAAGGTGGCGACCTCGGCATGGATGTGGTGCATCGCCAGGTAGGCAGCGAGTTCCGGGGCGGCGGGACCGCGGCGCTGGTAGCCCTCGGCGGTCAGGATGCGGACCGCCTGCGCACGCTGCATCCAGGGCAGCGCGCCCAGCACTGCGGCGGCCGATTCGGCGGTGCCGTTCCAGGCGATGCAGATGCGCGTCCCGATCGTGGTCGGCGCCGTCATCGGCGCGATCAGCACCGGCCGCCCGGAATCGAACAGCACCGCATGCAATGCGTCGGAGGAGGAGATGTCCTCGCCGGCCTCGGGGTGCGGCACAACGGTCAGATCCGCAAGCCGCGCCTGCTGGGCGACCAGGTCTTCCTCCCGTCCGGTGATCGAGGCGAAATTGGCGGTCGCACCCAGGGCGCCGGGCCGCGCCTCGGTCACCGCGACCTGATGCTCGGCGACGAAACGCTCGAACATCGCGCGGATGGCGTGGGCGCGATCGCCGCTCTCCTTTTCGGTCGCCGACATCATTTCCTCGATCATCGCGCCGGACAGACCTTCGCCGGCCAGCGGGGCGACGTCGCGGGCGTCGACGCGGACATGCAGCGCGGTGACGTGGGCGTCCCACACGCGGGCGCAGAGCAGCGCGGTGGCGAGTGCCGCCTCACCGGCTTCGGTGCCGGTCAGTGGCAGCAGCAGCTTGCGGATGGCCATGGCTGCGATCCTTTACCAATGGTTAGGCACCGAATGATAGCACGGTGGCAGCGGTGCTTCCCACGGCCGTCATGCGACATGCAATGCCCTCCAGAGCCAGGAAAAGCCGGCCCATGGACCAGAACGATGTGATGGCGACCCTTACCGATCTGTTGCGGGAGGTGTTCGACGATCCCGACCTCGCGATTGCGCCGACCACGAGCGCCGACGACATCGACGCCTGGGACTCGATGACGCACATCACCCTGATCGTCGCGGCCGAGCAGACCTTCGGCATCCATTTCACGGCTGCCGAGATGGACGGGATGCGCGACGTCGGCGAAATGGCCCGCCTGATCGCCGCGAAGCGCAGCGTCGCCGCCGCCCATTAACGTCCCGCCGACGCGCCGCACGGCCGCCGGCAATGCTGTTCACCTCCTATGTTTTCCTGTTCGCCTTCCTGCCGGTCGCGCTGGCGGGGTTCTTCCTGGCGGCGCGGCTGGCGGGGCGGCGCGCGGCGGCGACGTGGCTGATCGCCGCCTCCTTCGTCTTCTACGGCTGGTGGACGCCGGGCTATGTGCCGCTGCTGGCGCTGTCGATTGCCGGCAACTACGCCGCCGGACGGCTGCTGCTGCACTGGTCGGCACATGCCCGACGGCAATCCTGTGTGCTGGCGCTGGCCATCGCCGCCAATCTCGCGGCGCTGATCTGGTTCAAATACCTGTTCTGGCTGCTCGACCTGGCCGGGATCGCCAGCGGGCGGGCGGCGCCGCTGCTGCCGCTCGGGATCAGCTTCTTCACTTTCACGCAGATCCTGTTCCTGGTGGATTGCCGGCAGGACATGGCGAAGCACCACGGCGCGCTGGACTACGTGCTGTTCGTTACTTTCTTCCCGCACCTGATCGCCGGTCCGATCCTGCATCACCGCGACATGATGCCGCAGTTCGCCGACCCGGCGACGTATCGCTTCCGTGCCGGGAACGTGCTGGCCGGGCTTGGCATCTTCGTGCTGGGGATGCTGAAGAAATGCCTGATCGCCGACCCGACCGGCGTGGGCGTGGGCGCCGCCTTCGCCGCCCCCGATGCGCTGACGGTGGTGGCCGCCTGGCACGCGGCGCTGGCCTATTCGATGCAGCTCTATTTCGATTTTTCGGGCTACTCGGACATGGCGATCGGGCTCGGGCTGATGTTCAACCTGCGCCTGCCGCTGAACTTCAACTCGCCCTACAAGGCCGCCGGCATCATCGCCTACTGGCAGCGTTGGCACATGACGCTGACGCGCACGATCACACTGCTGCTCTACAATCCGATCGCCCTGGGTGCCGCGCGGCGCCGGGCATCGCGCGGGCAGCCCGGCGCGTCGGCCAGCCTCGGCGGCTTCGCCGCACTGGTGGCGGTGCCGACGGTCGTGACGATGGCGATCGCCGGCATCTGGCACGGCGCGGGCGCGCAGTTCCTGGTATTCGGCCTGCTGCATGCGGCGTATCTCACGGTCAACCATGCGTGGCGCATCCTGCGGCGTCCATCGAAGCTGGCCGTCGGCGCCGGCTGGCACGCGGCGAGCGTGCTGGCGACGTATCTGTCGGTGCTGGTCGCATCGGTGTTCTTCCGCGCGCCGTCCTGCGGCGCGGCGCTGTCGATGCTGGCCGGGATGACCGGAGGACACGGTCTGGGCCCGCTGGTGGCGCGCTCCGGCCCGGCGATGGCCGGCGCATGGTCGGACGCCGCGCGCGACTGGGCCGAGGCGGCCTGGCTCGCTGCGCTGTTCGGGATCGTCTGGTTCATGCCGAACACGCAGCAGATCTTTGCCGCCGCCAGTCCGGTGCTCGATCGCATAACCCCCGGCCCGTTCGGGTGGCTGCGCTGGCGGCCCGGGGTCGGCTGGGCGGTGGCCCTCGGCCTCGGCGCCGTGGTCGCCGTCCTCTCGATGGGCGGCAGCGGGGAGTTTCTGTACTTCCGCTTCTGAAACGCCCTTACCCCGACAGTATGGTCTCCGCCGCCGACAGGGCAGCCGCGGCGTCCGTGGCGTCGATCGGTGACCAGTCGCCCGGCGGCTGCGGGTGTGCCCGGTGCGCGGCACGCAGCACGGCGATGGTCGCGTCCGAGGCATCGCCACGCCGCGCGGCGACGCGGGCTTCCAGCACCGGCAGCGGCGCGTGCAGCCACAGTCCGGCGAAACGGACCCCCGCCGCCTGCGCCGCCCGGGCCAAGCCGCGTCGGTCGGCGGGACCGAGGAACGTGGCATCCGCGATCACCGCATGGCCGGCTTCCGCCGCTGCCTGCGCAGCCTCGGTCAGGGTGGCGAACACCGTGCGGCCGATGGCGCCGGCATAGGCTTCGGGTGGCAGCGTCTGCTCGGGCGCCGCGCCGAACAGCCGCTTGCGGATCTCGTCGCTGCGCAGCACCAGCGCGCCCGGTGCCGCCCCCAGCGACGGCGCGAGCGCACGGGCCAGCGTCGATTTGCCGGTGCCCTGCAGCCCGCCGATGCCGATGAGCACCGGCGGCGCCGGCCGCAGGTAGGCGATGGCCGCCTCGAGGTAGGCGCGGGCCTCGGCGTCCTGGCCGCGGCGGGCGGCGACATGCGCGCGGATCATCGCGCGGATGCGACAGGAACGCCGGCAGGCCGCCGACCAGCCCGGCATCGCCGGTGCGTGCGACGTAGCGGTTCAGCACCAGGTTTGCGGCCGGCCGGCCGACCCGCCGATCGAGGTCCATCAGCAGGAAGGCGAGGTCATAGGCGATGTCGGTCCGTCGCCAGGGTCTCGTCGAACTCCAGCGCATCGAACGGCACCGGGCTGCCCCGCCAGAGGCAGAGATTGCCCAGATGCAGGTCGCCATGCCCGCGCCGGACGAACCCTGCCTTGGCGCGCGCACCGCTGCCACGGTGCGATGGCGCCCAGTGCGGTGCGCACCGCCGCGTCCCACGCCGTCACCGCATCGGCCGGCAGGCCGGCGGTGCGTGCGGACGCCGTGTTGCCGGTGGCGATCCGGTCCATGGCGACGACCGGGTCCACATCCGTCAGCGGCGCGAGACCGGCGTGGTAGGTGGCGACCGCATCGGCGAGGGCCGTCAGCAGCGCCGTATCCAGCGTGCCCGCGGCGGCCCGCGCATCGAGGAAGTCGCCCGCCGGCACCCGCGCCATGCGCAACACCCAGTCCACCGGCTCGCCGTCGCCGTCCAGTGTCGGCGCCGCCTGCGCCCCGCCGCACCGGCACCACGTCGCGGTACAACCCCGGCGCCGCGGGGCCGTTCAACGCCAGTTCGCGCTCGGCGAAGTGCCGGCGCGCTCGCGACGCCGGTGAAATCGAGGAACGGCAGCCGCACCGCCTTCTTCAGCTTCCAGACCGTGTCGGCGCCGCAGAACACCAGCGAGATATGCGTCTCGATCGGCGCCGCTCCCGCCATCCGCTGCAGCAGGGCGGCGGTCTCGGCCTGCGTCTCGGGTATGCTCAAGGAAACAGCTTGCTCTGCGTCCAGCCGGTCGCCGTCGCGGGTGAAGACGCTGCGATCGTGCAGGCGGAACGGCATGTCCTGCCAGAACTCGAACCGCTCCGGCACCACGCGGTAGCCGGACCAGTGCGGCGGGCGGGGGATGTCGTCGCCCGGGTAGCGCGCCTCGTATTCGGCTAGGCGCCGCTCCAGCTCGGCGCGCGATGCCAGCGGGCGGGACTGGTCCGACGCCCAGGCGCCGAGGCGGGAGACGCGCTGCCGCGTCGCGTAATAGGCGTCGGCCTCGGCGTCGGCGACGTGCAGGACGTGGCCCTCGATGCGCACCTGGCGCTGCAGAGATTTCCAGTGGAACAGCAGCGCGCAGGCGCTGTTCTCCGCCAACTCCCCGCCCTTGCGGCTTTGCTTGTTGGTGTAGAATACGAAGCCGCGGGGCGTCGCTTCAGCGCCGTCGACGCCCTTCAGCAGCACGATGCGGGCGGAGGGGATGCCGGCCGGCGTCGCGGTCGCCAGGGTCATCGCGTTGGGGTCGTTCGGCTCGCGCGCGGCCGCCTCCGCCATCCAGTCCTGGAACCAGTGGAACGGTTCCGATCTATCCGAATTGTTATCGGCCATGCTGTTCTCTCGCCCCTGGGCGGCGCACTCTGCCGCGTGCGGCGAGATGGCGCCAAGCCGACCGCTCTTGCTATTGCCTTGCGCCCTCGACCGTCTTGCTGCGTTGTGTCTGCAACCCGACACAGCGCCACCTCCGCCCGAAGCCTTTGAGGACCTGCAATGCCTGACAGCGCCGTCCCCACGATTGCCCCCGCCACCGGAACCCTGCTGCGGGGCAAGCGCGGCCTGATCATGGGGGTCGCCAACGACCGCTCGCTGGCCTGGGGCATCGCCGCCGCCTGCGCCGCCCAGGGTGCCGAGCTGGCCTTCACCTTCCAGGGCGAGGCGCTGGAGCGGCGCGTGCGCCCGCTGGCCGAGTCGGTCGGCTCATCGCTGGTGTTCCCCTGCGACGTCGGCGACGAGGCCAGCATCGACGACGCCTTCGGCGGCCTGCGCGAGAGCTGGGACGGGCTCGATTTCCTGGTCCACGCCATCGGCTTCGCCGACAAGGCCTATCTGCGCGGCCGGTATCTGGATACGCCGCGCGCGGCGTTCCTCCAGGCGCTGGACATCTCCTGCTACTCCTTCATCGCCGTCAGCCAGCGCGCGGTGCCGATGATGCGGGCGGGCGGCTCGCTGCTCACGCTGTCCTATCTGGGCGCCGAGCGCGTGGTGCCGCACTACAACGTCATGGGCGTTGCCAAGGCGGCGCTGGAGGCATCGGTGCGCTACCTGGCGGCCGATCTCGGCGGCGTCGGCATCCGCGTCAACGCGATCAGCGCCGGCCCGATCAAGACGCTGGCGGCCAACGGGATCGGCGATTTCCGCTACATCCTGCGCTGGAACCAGCTCAACGCCCCGATGCAGCGCAACGTGACGATCGAGGATGTCGGCGGCGCCGGCCTCTATCTGCTGTCCGACCTGGCTTCCGGCGTCACCGGCGAGGTGCATCATGTCGATTGCGGCTACCAACGGTCGGCATGAAGAACCCCGCCGCGCCTGACATCGCCACGGTAACCAACGAACCATAGGCGGGGCCCGGAAGGGGTCCAATGTCGCACAACAGCTTCGGCCACCTGTTCCGCGTCACCACCTGGGGCGAGAGCCACGGGCCGGCGATCGGCTGCGTGGTGGACGGCTGCCCGCCGCGCCTTGCGCTGACCGAGGCCGACATCCAGCCCTGGCTGGACCGGCGCCGGCCCGGCCAGTCCCGCTTCACCACCCAGCGCCAGGAGCCCGACGCGGTCCGCATCCTGTCCGGCGTGTTCGAGGGCCAGACCACCGGCACCCCGATCGCGCTGCAGATCGACAACGTGGATCAGCGCTCGAAGGATTACGGCGAGATCGCAACGCGCTTCCGCCCCGGCCATGCCGACCTGACCTACGAGCTGAAATACGGCATCCGCGACTATCGCGGCGGCGGCCGGTCCTCGGCGCGCGAAACCGCGATGCGCGTCGCCGCCGGCGCGGTGGCGCGGCGGGTTCTGGGCGGCGCCATGCGGATCCGCGGCGCGCTGGTGCAGATCGGCGCCGCACCGCATCGACCGCGCCCGCTGGGACTGGGACGCGGTCGAGCAGAACCCGTTCTTCTGCCCCGATCCCATCGCCGCCGCTGAATGGGCGGGCTATCTCGACGGCGTGCGCCGTGCCGGCTCGTCGGTGGGCGCGGTGATCGAGGTGGTGGCCGACGGCGTGCCGCCGGGGCTTGGCGCACCGATCTACGGCAAGCTCGACGCCGACCTCGCCGCCGCGCTGATGTCGATCAATGCGGTCAAGGGCGTGGAAATCGGCGAGGGCTTCGCCGCCGCCGCGCTGCGGGGGGAGGACAACGCCGACGAGATGCATATGCGGGATGGGCGGGTGGCGTTCGACGCCAACCATGCCGGCGGCATCCTGGGCGGCATTTCCACGGGCCAGCCGGTCGTCGCGCGGTTCGCCGTCAAGCCGACCAGCTCCATCCTGACGGCGCGGCATTCGGTGGACCGGGCCGGGCAGGAGGTCGAGGTGCAGACCAAGGGGCGCCACGACCCGTGCGTGGGCATCCGCGCGGTGCCGGTGGGCGAGGCGATGGTTGCCCTGCGTACTGGCCGATCACCTGCTGCGGCACCGTGCACAGAACCCGGATGCGCCGTCGGCGCCATTCATGCCGCGGAATTGAGAGATTCCCGGCCGCGACCGGACGATTCCGCGCGCCATCGGGTACTCCGTGCGGTAGTGTAAAGGCGGTTTGACAATTCGGCCGTCTGGTCCGCCCCGTCCATCCGGCCCCGCACTGGAAATTTCCGCGATGCCGCCATCAGCGACGCGTCCCGACCTGTCCGGCCCCGAGGCCTTCGTCACCTTGGTGGGCCGCCGAGTCTGGACGGAACGTCTGCGCGAAATCGCCCGGCAGGCCGCTGCGGGCCCGCGCGCCGGCAAGGCAATGTTGCAGCGTCATGCGGTGGAGCTTGCGCTCCAGAAGCTGCTGCAGCGCGTCAACCGGCCGCCGAGTGCTGCCGAATGCCGGATCGCCGATTTGGCTGCCGGGGCGGCGAGGCTCGCCGACAGTCTGGACGGGGCGGGGCGCGACCGGCTGATCGCCATGCTGCATGCCGCCCTGGCCGGCGACTCGACCCTGATCGCCCCGTTTCACCTGCTGCGCACCGCCGCGATGCAGCAGGCGCGCGGTTTCGCCGTGTCCTTCGCCGGGCTGGCCGATGGCGCGCCTTTCGACCTGCTGGTGGCGCGCGGCGGGGACGAGGCCGAAATCGCCTGCGACGTCATTTCGGCCGAGGAAGGGCGGGATGTGCATCGTGGCGCCTGGTTCCGGCTGGCGGACCGGATCGACCCCGATCTGCAAACCTGGCTGGCGGCGCATCCGGGTCGCTATCTGCTGAAGATGACGCTGCCGCAGGGCCTGCAGGGCAGCCTGCGGCCGAGCGAGGCCGAGGGCGACACGCTGGCGACGCTGCACCAGCGCATCCGCGGGATGCTGGAGACGCAGCGCCGCGCCGACCACGACGCGGCGGTGGTCCTGCGCCTCGATCCGCTGCTGCTGGCCGGCGCGCAGGCCGATGAGCTGGGCCTGGTGTCCTCGCTGCGCCGGGAATTCGGGCCGGAGGCGCATTTGTCGGTGACGGCGGCCGGCGGCGGCGTGTTCGTCATGGCCGCTCGTGCGGGGCGCGAAAACGAGGTCGCGGCGGCGGTGCGCCGGCGGCTCGATGTGCTGGCGCCCAGCCGCCTCACGGGCGCGCGGCCTGGCATCCTCGCAATCTTCATCGAGGACACCGACCGCAGCGAGTGGCGGGGCCTGCGCGACCGGCTGGAACTGGAAGGGGAGATGCGCCAGTTCCTGACCCACCCCGAGGCAAGACGGGTCGTAGCGGTCACCTGCGCTTCGCGGCTGGAGTTGTTCGGCCTGAGCGGCCCCGACACCGCGGCTGAGGGCGAACTGCGCTTCCGCAACCCCGCGCACCCGGCCGCCAAGGCGCCCGGACTGGCGCCGGCGGTGCTTTCGTCCATGTAACCGTGCGGCGCCGCACAATTTGTCGTGCGGCGGTGCACAAATTAAGCGTGGAACGGCCGCGTTCATGGCACGTTAATCGCATCGCGCCACCATGCACGCGACACGAGGGGCCGATGACCGACGCCGAGTATGCGAACAAGATCGACGAGCTTGACCGTCTCCTGAACGATCCCGACGTTCAGATGGAACCGGGGCGGGTCTGGTCCCTGCTGGCCGAGATCTCGGCGCAGGAGAAGGCCCGCGCGTCCTTGGGCGTCGCCGGCGACTAGACCGTTATCGTCCTGACTGTGTGAAGCCGCAGTGGCGGATGTAGTTTTCGCACTCTTGCTGTGTGAAGCGGTCGAGCAGCCTGCCGATGGTTTGCCAGAGAGCCTCGACGGTTCTCTCGGCGGCATCTCGCAGCAGGCGTTTGAGCTTGGAGAACGCCAGTTCGATCGGGTTGAGGTCAGGGCTGTAGGGCGGCAGATAGAGCAGCGTCGCGCCACATGCCTCGATGGCCGCGCGCACGCCGCTCACCTTGTGCGAACTGAGATTGTCGAGCACGACGACATCGCCGGCCGAGAGCGCGGGCGCCAGGAACTGCCTGACATAGGCGAGGAACGCCGGACCGTTGATGGCGCTGTCGAGCACCAGCGGCGCGACCAGGCCGGTGGTGCGCAAGCCGCACAGGAACGTGGTGGTGTGCCAGTGTCCGTGCGGCACGGTGCAGACCAGACGTTCGCCCTTGGGCGCCCAGCCCCGCGTCGGCGACATGCTGGTCGTCGCCCAGGTCTCGTCGAGGAACACCAGGCGGCTTGGGTCCAGCGTTGGCTGGAGCTCGGCCCAGGCGCGGCGCGCCTCGACTATGTCCTCGCGGTCCTGCTCCTCGGCCCGGAGGTGCTTTTTTTGAGCGTCAGGCCGAGCCGGGCCACCACCTTCCACATCACCGGATGACTGACGCGGACACCGTGCGTGCTTTCCAGCCAGGACCGCAATTCGCGCAGTTTCGCGTCGGGCCGCGCTTCGATCTGCGCGCGCAGGACGCTCATCAGCGGCTCCAGCCGAAGCGGCACATGGTTGTGCTGCGGCCCGGGCGTGGCCTCGCCATGCTCGCGCAACCGGGCACGGACCTTGGAGACGTAGGATCGACTGACCCCAAACCGCGCCGCGGCCTGCGCCAATGTCAGATCCCGACAGGCAAGCACTCGGTCACGAAGATCTTGTCCATAAGGCTGCCCGCGACGCCACCCCATGATCCCCTCCGACAAAAGCCGGAGTCTCTCGAATCACATACGCCGCCCGTTTCGGAAGGCCCTTTGTGATTCCGGTCAGGGCTATTTGGGTCTAATCTTCGGCGTGGCCTGCGGTATTGCCGAGGCCGCGGCCCGGGGCCCAGACGGGATCCGGCCTGCGCCACATCGGTTTGTCGAGCATCGCCGCAGCCAGCGCCTCTGCGTGAATGTCGAGGAAGCGCTCCCCCTTCGCAGCTGTGGATGGACGCGGATCGCCGCGAACGCCGGTCACCGGGGCACGCTCGGAAAAGCTCCAGAAGCGGCTGAACCCGTCGTATCTGGGCACCGGCTCCGGCCGCTGCCGAACCGCATCCTCGAACCGGTCCGTACGCACGAGGTCGGGCGCGATCGCCATCATCATCGAGGTTTCGCCCTCGCAGGCATGGGCCGGCGTCTCGGCTGTCTCGGCGACTTCCGACACTCGCGCACGGGTCAGATACCAGGGCGTGCAAGCGATCACCGGCAGGCCGTATTCATGGGCCAGTTCGCGGGCGGCGACCGCCAGCGGCTCGACGTTGCCGCCGTGCCCGTTGACGATCAGCAGCCGGGCGAAGCCGATCGCCCGCAGCGATCGTGTCACACCCCGAAGAACGCCCTGCAACTCGCTGAAATTCAGGCTGATCGTGCCACCGAAGGGTAAATGGTGCTCGCTCATCCCGGTCCACAGGCCCGGCAGCACCAGCACCGGGATTTCCGCCGATACCAGCCTTGCAGCGCGGATCGCGGCGGCGCTGGCACTGGCCGTATCGGTGATCACCGGCAAGTGCGGACCGTGCTGCTCCAGCGACCCGATGGGCAGCACCGCCAGCGCGTCCGGCCGCGCGGCCACCGCCCGTATATCCGGGCCGGTCAGCCGCGCCCACTCGACCTCGTCAGCCATTGTCGGCTCCTGCATCTGAAGCGGCGATTGAGCCACCGCTGCAAGGTGGCGTCAAAGCAGCGTGCGCTCCGGATCCGCCGTTCCTGCGCAGCGCATCGGGGGTGGTGCCACGAACGCGGCGCAGGCAGCGCGTGAGCGCCGACTGATCGGAAAAGCCCACGGCGAGCGCGATCTCGGCAATCGACAGCCGGGTTCCCCGCAGCAGCGCGGCGGCTTTGTCGAGGCGGACATCGCGCAACATCTCGCCCGGAGTCTTGCCGGTTTCGCGGCGAAAGGCCGCGTGGAATTGGCTCACACCCAGTCCCGCAGCCTCGGCCAGCGCCGCGATCGAGACACCCGTGCCGTAGGACGCCGCCATCAGGGCGAGGGCCCTGGCCACCGGCGATCGCGGTCGCGCCGCGTCCCCCCGAACCCGCGCGAGCAGCAGCGCGGCGAGGTGGAATTCGCTGTCGGTATCGAGCCGGCCCGCCGACAGTTCGGCGTCCGTATAGCGCACGAGTTCGCTCAATCGTCGATCGAGCACCCGGAACGCCGGCCCCGGGACCGGGGGCGATGCCCGAACGTCCAGCACGACGAAGCGATTGACGTCACGTGCGCGGAAACTGTGCGGCGTGCCGCGCCCGATGACTGCCAGACAGTCCGGCGACAGCATTCCGGTCGTCCCTCCGACGCTGTTTTCCAGCCGGCCGACGACTGGCAGCACGATCTGATCAAAGGGATGGGTATGCGTGACAAGCGCCGCGCCGTAGGAGCGGAGCGAAAGCTTCATGCCGGATGGACCCATTTCTTCCTCCGCGAGGCCGGACGATCGGTCAATCGAACCGCAGTGAAGGCCAAGACAGCGACGCCGTGCGCACCCTATCGATACGACGCATTGGCATGGAGGTTGGCATGAGCGGCGAGCGCTGGGTTACTTTCGATTGTTTCGGAACGCTGATCGATTGGCTGACCGGGTTTCGCGCGATCCTCACGCCGGCGGCGGGCGATACGACGGACGCGCTGATCGCCGCATACCATGCGTTCGAACGGGACCTGGAGGCCGAAAAGCCGCATCGGCTGTATCGGGATGTGCTGACCACCGGTACGTCGCGCGCGGCGGCGAAGCTCGGGCTTGATCTTCCAGCCGCTGACGCCGACCTGCTCGCGCGCCGCTGGGGCGAGCAGCCACTTTACGCGGACACGCTGGCAAGCCTCGACCGACTGCGCGGCGCCGGCTGGAAGATCGGCATTTTGACAAACTGCGACGACGATCTTTTTGGCATGACCTTGGCGTGCCATCCGAAGCTGGCCCCGGACATGGTCGTGACCGCCCAGCAGGTCGGCAGCTACAAGCCGGCGCCGGGGCACTTCCGGCGCTTCGAGCAGCAATCCGGGGTCGCGCGCGCCAACTGGGTCCATGCCGCCGTAAGCTGGTTTCACGACATCGAGCCGGCGCATCGCCTGGGCGTCGCATCCGTCTGGGTCGATCGCGACCGCACCGGTCATGATCCAACCATCGCCTCGCGCGTTGTCGCGAACATGGCCGAGCTTCCGGCCGCCGTTGCCGCGGCGTGGAACCAAGGAAGCTCCCCCGTTCAGAAGGGCGGCTAGAGCGCGATGACCGCAGGCGGAGTCGCCGTCAGTTTGAATCACGCGATCAAACTAGGGCCGGCTCGCCGCGATCAGGAACTCCCGGTTGCCTTCCGGGCCGGTGATCGGGCTTTCCGTCACGCCGATCACCGACCAGCCCGGCAGCCCCCGCCACCACGCCTCGATCCGCTCGCAGACCGCCCGATGCACCGCCGGGTCACGTACCACGCCCTTGCTGCCGACATGTTCGGGGCCGGCCTCGAATTGCGGCTTGATCAGCGCGACCGCCCAGGCCCCCGCAACGCACAGGTCCAGCGATGCGGGCAGCAGGGTCGCCAAGCCGATGAAGCTGGCGTCGCAAACCAGCGCGCCGATCGGGTCGCCGCCGATCGCCGCGGCGGTCAGGTGCCGCGCATTGGTGCGCTCATGCACCACGACGCGCGGGTCGGAGCGAAGCTTCCAGGCCAGTTGGCCATGGCCGACATCGACGGCGTGGACCCTTGCCGCGCCGTGGGTCAGCAGCACGTCGGTGAAGCCGCCGGTGGAGGCGCCGACGTCGAGGCAGATCCTGCCCTGCGGCGACAGGCCGAACGTCTCCAGCCCGTGCGCGAGCTTCAGGCCGCCGCGGGAGACCCAGGGGTGTTCCTGCCCGCGCAGTTCCAGCGCCGCATCCTCGGCCAGCGGCTGGCCCGCCTTGTCAATCCGCCGCGTGCCGCTGAACACCAGGCCGGCCAGGATCAACGCCTGGGCACGGGCGCGGCTGTCCACCAGGCCGCGGTCGAGCAGCAACTGGTCGGCGCGGCGCTTGCCCGCCGCCATCAGGCGCCGGGTGGCATATCAGTCCGCATCGCGCGTCGAGAGCGTGCCGTCTGCGTGCTCGACGATGGCGGCGACGCGCGCTTCCGCCTCGGCTAGCTTGGCCTCGCAGTGCCGGCGCAGCGCGGCGCCGCGCTCATAGGCGCCGATCGCGTCCTCCAGCTTCTGCTGCCCGCTCTCCAGCCCGCGCACGATCTGCTCAAGCTCGGCCAGGGCGTCCTCGAAGGACATGCCGGCCACGTCGCGCGGCGGCGCGGCGGACGGTTGTTTGGCACCCGACATCGCATCTGTCCTCCTGGCCAGGGTGGTCTGCTAGCCTGTCCGGACGGGTCCGCCAAGCCTTCGAAGGGCCAAGCCGTGCGGGGGAGACAAGGGAAATGCGGAGGCTCTTGCTGGCCGCGCTGCTGCCGATGGTGCTTGCCGGCGGACCGGCCGCGGCGGCGGGCGACGCGGGCGCCGAGGCGGCGATCCGGGCGGCGCTGACTGGCTGGATGGCGGCCTTCAACGCCCGCGACACCGCGGCCGTCTGCGGCCTGTTCACGCCGGGGCTGCGCTACGACGTCGAGGGCCTGCCCGAGCAGACGTATCAGGACATGTGCCGACGGCTGCACCGTGCCCTGACCGGCACCGAGATCGGCTACCACTACAATCTCGACATCAAGGAGATCATCGTCTCCGGCGACCTGGCGGTGGTACGGCTGGTCTGGGATCTGACCGTCTCGCGCCCGGGCGTGCCCGACGTGGTCAGGCCGGAGACCGGGATGGATGTCTTCCGCCGTCAGGACGACGGCAGCTGGAAGATCATCCGCTACATCGCCTATGGCACCGGTTGAGCCGCGCAGGCGGGCAGCAGCCGGAACAGCGTGACCACGCGCTCCGTGCGGTCCTCCAGCTCCTGCGTCGTCGGCACCGCATAGCGGCCGATCGGCACCAGCCCGTCGTGCGGCTGATAGCCGCGGGCCGGGTCCGCGAGCCACACCTCGCACACCGCCGCCATTGCCCGCAGCCAGGGCATGACATGCGCGGTCATCGGCGCCTCGTAACAGATGTCGCCGCACAGGATCATGTCCCAGCGGCAGGCCGCGCCGACCACGTCGCCGACCGCGGCGGCGACCGAAACGCCGTTCTCGGCCGCATTCAGCCCGATCGCGGCGATCGCCAGCGGGTCGATTTCGGCGGCCTCCACCGAGGCCGCGCCCGCCCGGGCGCAGGCGATCGCGGCGATGCCGCATCCGGCGGCGAAGTCCAGCACGCGCCGGCCGGCCACCGCCTGCGGCGCATCGAGCACATGCCGCGCCAGCGCCTGACCGCCCGGCCAGGCGAAGGCCCAGAAAGGCGGGGCGACGTTGCGCGCGGCCAGCCAGTCCTCGGTCGCCTGCCAGATTGGCGTGATCTCGCTGGCGAGATGCAGCCGGATCTCGGGCACCAGAGCGGCGTGCCCCGGCCGGGTCTGGGCGAAGATGAACGCGGCTGCCGTCAAAGCCAGCCGATCAGCAGCGCCGCGGCTACCGCCAGCCCGGCTTCGCGGTTGGCGCGGAACAGCCGCAGACACAGGGCGGCGTCGTCGATGTCGAGCACGATCACCTGGCGGGCCAGCAACGCCGCCGGCAGCAGCAGCGCCGGCAGGAACCACCAGGACAAGTTGGCCAGCCAGCCGGCCAGCACCAGCAGCAGCACGGTGCCGGCGTAGCAGGCCCCGAGGAAGGGGCGCGTATGGGCGCCGAACAGCCGTGCGGTGCTTTTCACCCCAACGAGTGCATCGTCCTCGCGGTCCTGATGCGCATAGATCGTGTCGAAGCCGAGGTCCCACAGGATGGCGGCGCCGTACAGCGTGGCCCAGGCGCTTTCGATCCGGCCGGTTGCGGCGGCGTAGCCCATCGGGGCACCGAAGCCGAAGGTGAAGCCCATCACCAGCTGCGGCCACCAGGTCACGCGCTTGGCCAGCGGATACAATGCGACCAGCAGCAGCGAGCCGACGCCCAGCAGCTGCGCCAGGGGATCGAGCTGCAGCAGGATCGCCAAGCCGATCGCCAGCAGTACCGCCAGGAAGGCCAGCGCGTGCCGTGCCCGGAGCGCGCCCGAGGCGAGCGGCCGGCCGGCAGTGCGCACGACCCGGCGGTCGATGTCGCGGTCCCACAGATCGTTCACCGTGCACCCGGCGGCGCGCATCACCAGGCTGCCCACTGCAAACAGCAGCACCAGCCGCACTGCCTCGGCCGCCGCAGGGCGGGCCAGCAGGATGCCCCACAACCCGGGCAGGAACAGCAGCCACACGCCGATCGGCCGGTCGAGCCGCGCCAGCAGCGCATAGGGTCGCCACGACGCCGGCAGCCGGGCGATCCAGCCCTGCGCGCGGATGTCGGTGTGGCCGGCCGTCACTGTTTCCGAGGGAGCGGGCATGGCTGCTACTCTGCGCGCCATCATGTCAGGGTCAATCCGCCTGTTCGTGGCGCCTGCGCTGGCCGAGGGCGCGGAGATCGCGGCCACGCCGGCGCAGGCGCACTACCTCGCGCACGTGATGCGCCGCGCGGTGGGCGACTCCGTCGTGCTGTTCAACGGCCGCGACGGCGAATGGCGGGCCCGCATCGCCGCCCTGCGCGGCGATCGCGCCGCCTTTGCGGTGGCGCGGCGCCTGCGCCCGCAGGCCGATGATGGTGCCGACCTCTGGCTCGTGTTCGCGCCGCTGAAGCGCGACGCCACCGACCTGCTGGTGCAGAAAGCCACCGAACTGGGTGCGGCAGCCCTGCTGCCCGTCGCCACCGCGCGCACCAATACCGGCCGCATCAACGCCGATCGACTGGCCGCGATCGCCATCGAGGCGGCGGAGCAATCGGAACGCCTGACCGTGCCGCGCATCGCGCCGCTGGCGGACCTGCCGGCGCTGCTGCGCGACTGGCCCGCCGGCCGCCGGCTGGTCGTCGCGATGGAGCGCGCCGCCGCGCCGCACGCTGCCTTCGCCCCCGGTCCCGCCGGCCTGCTGGTCGGCCCGGAAGGCGGCTTCACCGAACGGGAACTTGACGCGCTGCGCGCGCATCCCTTTGTTGTTCCGGCGAGCCTGGGCCCGTTGATCCTGCGGGCGGAGACCGCGGCCATCGTGGGGCTGGCGCTGATGCAGGCGCCCGCCGCCATTCCATACGATGGCCAAACCGCATGATCTGGAAGCGCGATGTCGAACCCCGGCGATGCCGACACCACGCCCATCGAGTCGGTCGCCCAGCTGGCCGCCTTCATCGCGGAAGGCTGCAAGCCCGCCGAACGCTTCCGCATCGGCACCGAGCACGAGAAGTTCGGCTTCCGTCACGCCGATCTCTCGCCGCCGGCCTATGACGGCGGCGGCATCCGTGCGGTGATCGAGGGCCTCGCTCGCTGGAATGGCCCGGGTGGCGGTGGCGAGCCGATCACCGACAACGGCCAGCCCATCGGGCTCAAGCAGGACGGCGCGTCGGTTTCGCTGGAACCGGCTGGACAATTCGAGCTGTCGGGCGGCCCGCTCGTCGATCTGCATGGAACCGCGGCGGAGTTCGCCGCGCATTTTGCGGCACTGCGCGCCGTGGCCGAGCCGCTCGGGCTCGGTTTCGCCCCACTCGGGTTCCATCCGCTGGCCAGCCGGGCCGCAATGCCGTGGATGCCGAAGGGGCGCTACGCGATCATGCGCCGCTACATGCCACTGGTTGGCAGCCTCGGCCTCGACATGATGACGCGCACCTGTACCGTGCAGGTCAACCTCGACTACGCCTCCGAGGACGACATGCGCCGCAAACTGCGTGTCGGGCTGCTGTTGCAGCCGCTGGCCACCGCGCTGTTCGCCAACTCCCCCTTCACCGAGGGTCGGCCCAACGGCTACCAGTCCTACCGCGCCCATATCTGGACCGATACCGACAACCAACGCTCCGGCATCCCGCGGCTGATGCTCGACGAGGATTTCGGCTTCGCCCGCTACGCCGCCTGGCTGGTTGACGAAGTGCCGATGTATTTCGTCTATCGCGACGGTCGTTACATCGACGTGGCCGGCCGTTCGTTCCGTGATTTCATGACCGGCCGCGTCCCTGAACTCGCCGGCGAGGTTGCCACCATCGGCGACTTCGCGGACCACATGACCACGGTGTTCACCGATGTCCGCCTCAAGCGGTTCCTTGAGATGCGCGGCGCCGATGCCGGCAGCCCGGCGATGATGCTGGCGCAATCGGCATTCTGGGTGGGTCTGCTATACGACGAAACGGCCCTCGAAGCGGCCCTCGACCTGCTGCGCGGCGTCGGGTTCGAGGCGGTCTCAACGCTGCGCGCCGCGGTGCCGCGCGCCGGCATCGAGGCCGCGCTGGACGCGCCCTGGCCGGCGCGCACGATGCGTGGACTGGCCGGGCAGGCGGTGGCGATCGCGCGCGCCGGATTGACGGCGCGGGCGCGCCGCGATCCGACAGGACGCGACGAATCGAGCTACCTCGATCCGCTCATGGCAATAGCGGAGGGCGGTCCCAATCAGTCGCAAGCGTGGCTGGCACGCTGCCGTGACGTCTGGGGCGGCGATGTCGGCAGAGTCCTCGCCGAAGCCGCCATCTGATCGGCTGTCGCACTATGTGAATCTACGTAATCTTATATGTGACACGTGTGACGAAACCAGGCTACATACGCCACTGAACGCTGAGCGACGCTTTACGCTTGCGTAAGTATTTGAATAACGCTTGCGTGAGTGATTGACACTCAATAACTGTCCACACAATGAGCAGTTCTGCCCAACGGCTCCCGAGCCAAATTTCAACCACCGCGAGCACCGGACAGGTGGTCGTACGCCTCCGGCTGATCGGCCAGATGGAAGCCTGGACGCTGGCGAGCGAGAGCGTGCTCCCGGCCGGCCGCAAGACTCGCGCCCTGCTGGCGGTCGTCGCCTTGTCGGCGCCGCGTCCGGCGCTGCGCGGTCGGCTGGCCGAGCTGCTCTGGAGCCGCCGGCCGGAGGAGCAGGCCCGCGCCTCTCTCCGCCAGGAAATCCATCGGCTGCTCGACGCGCTGTCCTACGCCAACAGCGAAGTGATGGCGGTGACCCGCGATCATCTGTCGCTGCGCCCCGGGGCGGTGTGGATCGATGTCGAGGAGGTGATGCGGGCGACCACCACCGAGCCGGCCTCGCTGTCGATGCTCGACGGCGACCTTCTGGAAGATCTCGACGGCATCGACCCGGCCTTCGACGCCTGGCTGACCACCGAGCGCGAGCGCCTGCGCGACCGGGCACGCACCGTCGCCGAGGCGCTGCTGCGCGAGCAGGTGGATCCCGAGGCGACGATCCCGGCGGCACAGCGCCTGCTGTCGATCGACCGCGCGCACGAGGGGGCCTGGCGCGCGCTGATGCGCGCCCATGCCGTGCGCGGGGAGCGCGGCATGGCAATCCAGGCCTATGACCGCTGCCGCGCGGTGCTGGCCGACCTGCTCGACGCCGGGCCGTCGCCCGAGACCCAGAAGCTGCTGGTCGAAATCCGCGGCCCATCCGGCAGCCGCCTGCCGGCGCGCCCAGCTGTGCCCCTGGTGCAACTGGTGCCGCCGGCAGCGGCAGCGGCAGCGGCGGACGCCATCGAGGCCATCCCGGCCGAGCCGCAGCCCGTTGCCGAGCCGGCGGCGGATCCCGAGGCCCGCGGCGAGCCGCACGCGGCGCGCGGCGGTGCGCGGATCGGGGTACTGCCGCTGCAGATCTCCGGCGCGACCGAGGAGGAAGCCCATCTCGCCCCCGGCCTCGCCGAGGAGATCACCACCGCCCTGTCGCGTTTCCGCTGGATGTTCGTCGTTTCCTCCTCCTCGCTCGCTCGCTTCGCCGAGGGGAGCCGCGACGAGGCGGCGATCCGACGGGCCTTCGGCGTCGACTTCCTGCTCGACGGCACAATCCAGCGGGCGCGCGAGCGGCTGCGCATCACGCTGCGGCTGCTCGACCTGCGTGCCGGCAATCAGGTCGTCTGGGCGCGCCGCTTCGACCGCCAGTCCAACGACCTGCTGTCCCTGCAGGACGACATCGCCGCCGAGGTCGTGGCCCAGATCGACCCCGAGATCATGCTGATCGAGGCGAAGCGCGCCGCCGGGCGCCCAATGGCGGACGCCGACGCCTACGAGTTGGTGCTGCGTGCGCTGCCGCTGATGAACCGTCTTGAGCGCGAGCCCTTCATGCAGGCGGGCGGCTTCCTCGCTCGCGCAATAGAGCTCGACCCCGAACACGCCGCGGCGCATGCCTGGTACGCCTATTGGCACGTGTTCCTCATCGGCCAGGGCTGGGCCGACGAACCGAAAGCGGCGATGCAGTTCGCCGGCGATCTCGCCGAACGGGCCATCATGCTGGACCCGTACGACGCGCGCGCGCTGACCATCACCGGTCATGTGCGCGCCTACCTGCATCACCGGCTGCGCGAAGCCGCCTCGCTGCACGAGCGGGCGCTGTCGCTCAATCCCAACCTGGCGATGGCCTGGGCACTGTCGGCGGTCACCTATGCCTACCTGGGCGACACCGAGGAGGCCGAGCGACGCAACCACCGCTACAAGAAGCTGTCGCCGTTCGACCCCAATGCCTTCGTGTTCGACGGCTTCTTCACGCTGATCCATCTGCTGAAGCGTGATTATGAGCCGGCCTTGGTCGCCGGCCGTGCGGTCACCCAGATGGCGCCGACGCTGTCCGCCGGCTTCAAGCCCTATCTGGCCGCACTCGGCCATCTCGGCCGCACCCAGGAAGCCACAGGGGCGCGTCGCCGCCTGTTGTCGATGGAGCCCGACTTCACCGTCGAGCGGTTCATCCGCACCTCGCCGCTGGAACGCGAGAGCGATAAGCAGCACGTGGCCGAGGGGTTGCGCCTTGCCGGCATTCCCGAGACGGACGCGCAGGTGGCCCTGGCGGCCGAGCATCGGCGCCTGCCGCGTTCCTGACCGCGGGTTCGTGACGCCTCGGCCCTGAACGACTGCGCGGTTATACGCCGGCAGTCGTCCTGGTGCGGCTGCCCAGATCCGCCATTTTCCGCGCCCGGTCCACCTCGCCCTTCGCGCCGTCCGTCCGCGTCAGCAGATCGAACGTCTCGTCCTCATCCTCGCCCACCTCGGTCAGCGCCTGGTCGGTGTAGCGGCGGCTGTCCGGGTCGCGGGAGATGCGCTTGCGCATCCCATCGATCAGCAGCCAGCGGCGCAGGTAGCTGACATGCTTGCCGACCATCTCGGCGGCATATTTTGGATAGAACCGCCAGGCTGGCTCGATCGCGTGCGTCGGCCGCCGGTCGGTGCGGTATTTCAGCCGGAGGATGCCGCCCTGCAGGGGATGCACATTCTCCACGGCGGTGAAGCTCGAGAACAGGAACAGCACCGCGGTCAGCCGTTTCAGCCCCATGCCCGCGCCGGCCGCACGGCGCAGGATCGTCCACATGTGCTCGCGCGTGTAGTAGGTTTCCCAGGCGCTGGCGTAGACCTCGGCCCAGGTCGCGCGGCTCATCTGCGGATGGTCGGCGACGACGTGCTCGAGGTCGTATTTGTTCATGTCCGGATCCATCCAGGCACCCTTCTGCGTCAGCACCTTGTGGTCCTCGGACCCCGGCAGCGGGGTCAGGCAGAAGAACTCCAGGATGTCGACCGGCAGCTCGCGCTTGATGATCTCGATGTCGCGCTTCACCGAGTCCGGCGTGTCGGCGGGGAAGCCCAGGATGTAGCCCGCATAGGTGATCACCCCATGCTTCTTCCAGGCCAGCAGCATCCTGCGGTATTCGGTGATGCGATTCTGCCGTTTCTTGGCGTGCTGCAGGTTGGTGGGATTGATGTTCTCGAGGCCGATGAACACCCGCGTCACGCCGGCTCGCGCCGCCTTTTCGATGAAGTTCGGCAGCTTGTGGCACAGCGTATCGACCTGGATGATGAGCCTGATCTTGATCCGGTCACGCTCGCGGATCTGGATGATCCGGTCGAAGATCGCTTCCCAGTCCTTGTTGCGGGCGAAATTGTCGTCGGTGATGAAGAAGCGCCGCACGCCCTCGGCCCAGTGCTCGCGGATCAGCCGTTCCACATCGTCGGGCGAGCGGCGTCGCGACTTGCGGCCCTGCACGTTGATGATGGTGCAGAACGAGCACTGGAACGGGCAGCCGCGCCCCGCATCGAAGCTGGCGTGGTGGTTGGCGGTGCGGCCGATCACCGTGCGCGGCAGATAGGGGGTGCGCGCATCCTCCAGCGCCGGCAGATCGTCGAGGTGGTTGTAGAGCGGCGCCAGTTGGCCGGCGGCGGCATCCTGGAGCACGCGGTCCATGCGGCCCTCGGCCTCACCCGCGAACAGGCTGACGCCGAGGTCGAGCGCCGCCTGTAGGTCGGCCTGCATCCCGTCAAGCATGGCGAGGCAGCCCGACACATGGAAGCCGCCGATCATCACCTGGATGCCGGCGGCGCGCAGCGGGCGTGCGATGTCGAGTGTGCGGGGGAACTGGTTCGACTGCACGCCGACCAGCCCGACCATGCCGAAGCCGCCATTGTCGGCGATCTCCCGGATGATCCGCCGGATCGGCACGCGCACGTTGGTTTCGTCCATGGCGGTGATGGCGATGGTGGTGTCGGGCCCAAGCACCTGCCGCTCGGCCGCCTCGGCGGCCAGCGCATAGACCATGGCCAGCGAGTTGGACGGGATGGAGGAGCGCAGCCACTGCACCACGTAGCCGTCGTCGTCGTAGTGCGACGGCTTGACGAGATAGAGCAGAAAGCGACGTTGCCGTTCCGTGTTGGCCGCCACGGGCACCCCCCGACTGCAATCCGGACGAACGGACTTAGCCGGTACAGCACGCGCCGGGAAGCGATTCCGGCCCCGGGGCCTACTCCTTCCCCTCATCGTCGGCGCAGGACGAGGATCCTCCGGCCTGCGCCGACCATGGCGGTACGGAGGCAAAGGCGGGGCCTGCCCGACTGGCGTCGAGCGCCGCCTGCAGCATCCAGGCCGCCGCGGCGCGGTCCACCGATGCCGCCCGCTTGCGGCGGCTCAAATCGGCCTCGCCGATCAGGAAGCGATTGACGGCGGCGGTGGACAGCCGCTCGTCCCACAGCGCCGCCGGCAATCCGGTCGCCTCCGACAGCGCCAGCGTCCAGTCGCGCGCCGCCTGCGCCGCCGGTCCGGCCGTGCCGTCCATCGACAGCGGCAGCCCCACCACCAGCCCGCCCGCGCCCTCCTTCCGCGCGATCGCCTGTGATCTCGGCGGCGTTGTCGCGCAGCTTGCCGCGGCGGAGGCTGCCATACGGGCTGGCCAGCATCAGGCGCACGTCGCGACAGCGCCACGCCGATCGTCCTGGCGCCAGGATCCAGGCCGATCAGCCGCTGGTCGCGGGTCAGCAGGACGCGCAGCGTCGGTCAGGTTGAACAGGGCCATCCCCGCCGTTATGGTCCGCCGCTCGCCCTCCGGCCAAGGATGATCTTCCCATGTCGCTCGATGCCGCGACCGTCCGCCGCATCGCCAACCTCGCCCGCATCCATGTCGCGGAGGACGAGGTCGCGACGCTGCAACAGCGAGCTGAACGGCATCCTCGGCTGGATCGAGCAGCTGAACGAGGTGGACGTCGACCGGCGTGGCGCCGCTGGCCGGCGGCGCCAAGATGGCGCTGCCGATGCGCGCGGACGTGGTGACCGATGGCGGCTATGTCGAGCGGTCCTGGCCAACGCGCCGGACCGTGCGGGCGACTTCTTCGCCGTGCCGAAAGTCGTGGAATGATGCTGACCGACCTGACGCTGGCCAGGCCCGCGACGGCCTGCGGGCCCGCGACTTCTCTTCGCGCGAGCTCACGGACGCCCATCTCGGCGGCGATCGAGGCGCTGAACCCGCGGCTCAACGCCTATCATCACCGTCACCGCCGACCTGCGCTTGCGGCAGGCCGATGCGGCGGATGCGGCCCTCGGCGCCGGCGAGTGCCGGGCCGCTCGCCGGCATTCCGCTGGCGATCAAGGACCTGTTCTGCACCGAGGGCGTGCGCACCACCGCCGGCAGCAGGATCCTCGACCCCTTCGTGCCGCCCTACGAGAGCACGGTCACGCGCCAACCTGCTGCGCGACGGCGCGGTGTTCCTCGGCAAGGCGAACATGGACGAGTTCGCCATGGGCTCGTCCAACATGACCTCGGCCTTCGGCCCGGTGGAAAACCCGTGGAAGCGGCGGCAGGACAACGCCGCGGTCCTGGTGCCCGGCGGCTCGTCGGGCGGCTCGGCGGCGGCGGTCGCGGCGCGGCTGGCCATGGGCGCCACCGGCACCGACACCGGCGGCTCGATCCGCCAGCCCGCCTCGTTCTGCGGCATCGCCGGGATCAAGCCGACCTACGGGCGGTGCAGCCGCTGGGGCGTGGTCGCCTTCGCCTCCTCGCTCGACCAGCCCGGCCCGTTCGGCCGCACCGTTGAGGACTGCGCCATCCTGCTGCGCTCGATGGCCGGCCACGACCCGAAGGACAGCACCAGCGCCGACCGTGCCGGTGCCCGACTTCGCGGCCGCCTGCCGGCGCGGCGTGAAGGGCCTGCGCATCGGCGTGCCGCGCGAATACCGCATGGACGGGATGCCGGAGGAGATCGAGGCGCTGTGGCAGCAGGGCCTCGCCTGGCTGCGCGACGCGGGCGCCGAGGTCGTCGACGTCTCGCTGCCGCACACCAAATACGGCCTCGCGACCTACTACATCGTCGCCCCGGCCGAGGCGTCCTCCAACCTCGCGCGCTACGACGGCGTGCGCTTCGGCCTGCGCGAGGACGGCGCGGACCTGCGCGACCTTTATGAACGCACCCGCGCAGCCGGCTTCGGCGCCGAGGTGCGCCGGCGCATCCTGATCGGCACCTATGTCCTCTCGGCCGGCTACTACGATGCCTATTACCTGCGGGCGCAGAAGGTGCGGGCGCTGATCCTGCGCGACTTCACCGACGCGTTCGGCCAGGTGGACGCGTTGCTGACGCCGACGGCGCCCGTCGGCCGCCTTCGCGCAGGGCGAGAACATGGACGACCCGATCAAGATGTATCTCAACGACGTGTTCACCGTGCCGGCGAACATGGCCGGCGTGCCGGGCATGTCGGTGCCGGCCGGGGCTGGACGCCAACGGCCTGCCGCTGGGCTTGCAGGTGATCGGCAAGCCGTTCGACGAGGAAACGGTGTTCGCCGTCGCCGCCGCCATCGAGCGTGCTGCCGGCTTCTCCGCGCTGCCGGATGTCAGGGCAGGGGCATAGGCATGTCATACGCGATCGAAGGCAGCACCGGCGCGTGGGAAGTGGTCATCGGCCTGGAAGTCCACGCCCAGGTCATCAGCCGATCGAAACTGTTCAGCGGGGCCGCCACCGACTTCGGCGCGCCACCCAATACGCAGGTCAGCTTCGTCGATGCCGGCATTCCCCGGCATGCTGCCGGTCATCAACCGCGAATGCGTCGCCCAGGCGGTGCGCACCGGCCTCGGCCTCGACGCGCGGATCAACCTGGTCAGCCGCTTCGACCGGAAGAACTACTTCTACGCCGATCTGCCCGCCGGCTATCAGATCAGCCAGTATCGAGCATCCCATCGTCGGCACCGGCACGATCGAGATCGAGCTGCAGGACGGCAGCACGCGCCAGATCGGCGTGACGCGCCTGCATCTGGAACAGGATGCCGGCAAGTCGATGCACGACCAGCACCCGACGAAATCCTACATCGACCTCAACCGCGCCGGCGTGGCGCTGATGGAGATCGTCAGCGAGCCCGACCTGCGCAGCCCCGAGGAAGCCGGCGCCTATCTGCGCAAGCTGCGCACGCATCCTGCGCTACCTCGGCACCTGCGACGGCAACATGGAGGAAGGCTCGATGCGCGCCGACGTCAACGTCTCCGTGCGCAAGCACGGGCGAGGCGTATCCGCACGCGCTGCGAGGTGAAGAACGTCAATTCGATCCGCTTCGTGATGCACGCGATCGAGGCCGAGGCGAAGCGTCAGATCGCCGTGTGGGAGGACGGCGGGACGGTCGAGCAGGAGACCCGCCTGTACGACGTGCCGCGCGGCATCACGCGCAGCATGCGCAGCAAGGAAGACGCGCACGACTACCGCTACTTCCCCGATCCCGACCTGCTGCCGCTGGTGCTCGACGAGCGCGTGGGTGGAAAGCCTGAAGGCGGCGCTGCCCGAACTGCCGGACGCCAAGCGCGCCCGCTTCGTGCGCGACTACGGGATTCCGAATTATGACGCCGGCGTGCTGGTGGCCGAACAGGCCACCGCCGATTTCTACGAGACAGTGGCGAAAGGCCGCGACGCGCGGCTGGCCGCCAACTGGGTGACCGGCGACTTCTTCGCCGCCCTCAACCGCACCGGCCGCAGCATCGAGACGACGCCGGTATCGGCCGCTGCGCTGGGCGGGCTGCTCGACCTGATCGCCGACGGCACGATCAACGGCCGCATCGCCAAGGACGTGTTCGAGGAGATGGTGGAGACCGGCGACGAGGCCGCGGCGATCGTCGAGAAGAAGGGGCTGCGTCAGGTCACCGACACCGGCGCCATCGAGGCGGCGGTGGACGCGGTGCTCGCCGCCAAGGCCGACAAGCTGGCCGAATACCGCGCCGGCAAGGACAAGCTGTTCGGGTTCTTCGTCGGTCAGGTGATGAAGGCGATGGCGGGCAAGGGCAATCCGGCCCTGGTCAACGACGTGCTGCGAGCGAAACTGTCGTAAGGGGCGAAACCAATGGCGATCGAGCTGCACACCTGGAACACGCCGAACGGCCGCAAGATCAGCGTGGCCCTGGAGGAAATGGGCCTGCCCTACACCGTCCGCACGGTGAACATCGGCAAGGACGAGCAGTTCCGGCCGGACTTCCTGAAGATCAGCCCGAACAACAAGATCCCCGCCATCGTCGACCCCGAAGGCCCCGGCGGCGCGCCGATCAGCATCTTTGAGTCGGGCGCGATCCTGATTTACCTCGGCCGCAAGACCGGCAAGTTCTGGACCGAGGATGCACGCGCCCAGGTGCCGATCCTGGAATGGCTGATGTGGCAGATGGGCGGCTTCGGCCCGATGCCCGGCCAGGTCCACCACTTCCTGCAGGTCGAGAACGACGCCGACCGCCGCTACGGCCTGACCCGTTACAAGAAGGAGACCGTGCGCCTGTATGGCGTGCTCGACCGGCGGCTGGCGGAGGTGGAGTTCGCTGCCGGCCCGCTGTCGATCGCCGACTTCGCCATCCTGGGCTGGGCCTGGAGGCATGAACGCCACCAGGTCGATCTGGCCGCGTTCCCGAACGTCAAGCGGTGGTACGAGCAGCTGATGGCCCGCCCCGGCGTCGCCCGCGGCTTCGAGGTCGCGCTGAGCTGATCGTGCCGGGACTTCATGTCCGGGCGGCGCCGACGGTGAACGGGTTTGACCCGTTTGGCCCGACGCCGTAGAAGCGCGGGCATACGGAGGGGTGGCCGAGTGGCTGAAGGCGGCGGTTTGCTAAACCGTTAATGGGGGTCAACCCCATTCGTGAGTTCGAATCTCATCCCCTCCGCCAACTCAGAACAGAACTGCGAACGCCGGGCGTAGCCGGCGCTACGCCCGCACCAGCGGCAAGGGTTCTGAGCAAATCGCCCTTCGATCCCATGATACGGACTTCCTTGTGGGCGACTTCGACGCGCTGGGCGAGCGCGCGGAGATGGTCGCGACGGTAGCCACCGCCCTCGATCCGCATACGCTCCCGCGCCGTCCGGGCGAACTTGCGCACCATCTGCGGCGTGATTGCCTGCTGGCCGGAGCTTTCGAGCATGGCCTGAGCGCGCTCGGAGTCTGCCTGCGCCTGATCGCGAGTTGCCTTGAGGCCGGCGATGCGGTCTCTCAGCGCCGGGTCGCCCAGATCGGCTACGCCCGACTCGATGGCGTCATAGAGCCGCTTCAGCCGAAGGTCGGTCTCGGTGGCGCGCTTGTTCAGCTCGGCGATGTGTTCGCGGCGACGTTCCGAGCGCTCCTGCCGGCGGTCGAGCACGGCGGCCAGCACTTCCTCAAGCCGCTCGGGCTGCAACAGCCTGTCCTCGATATGGCTGGCCACAAGGTTGTCCAACTTCTCCATCGGGATCGAGCGGCCTTTGCAGCCCGTCTCGCCCTGCCGAGCCTTGATCGAGCAGGTGTAGTAGCGATAGCGTCCGCCCTTGCCCTGTGCGGAGCGTCATAGCCCCGCCGCAGTCAGCGCAAAAGCAGATGCCGGTAAGGAGGGTGGGGCCGCTGACCACGCGGGCCGGCGTCACCTTGGGGTTTCGCGAACGAAGATGCGCCTGCACGGCGTCGAAGGTCGTCTGTCCGATGATCGGCGGCACGGCGACGGTGACGATCTCGCTGACCGGCTTCAACGCCTTGGCCTTGGAGCGTTTGTTGAACTCGTGCTCACCGATATAGGTGCGCCGCGTCAGGATGCGATGAACCTGCCCGATGCCCCAGCGTCCGCCGTCGCGGGTGAAAAGGCGGTGGCGGTTGAGATGGGCCGTGATGTTCTTCACGCCCATTGGGCCGGACGTGCCGTCGCCCTCCAGCGCAAGCCTATAGATCAGTCGGATCGTGTCGGCGTGCAGCGGATCGATTTCCAGCTTCTTCTTGACCTTGGCCCCACGCTGCTCCGCCGCGACGATGCGGTAGCCAATGGGCGGCAGGGAGCCGTTCCAGAAGCCCTGACGGGCATTCTCCTTCAAGGCTCGCAGGACGTGCTTGGCATTCTCTTTGGACTGGTACTCGTCGAACAGCGCCATGATCTGACGCATCATGACGTGCATGGGATCGTCGCCCATTTCCTGCGTAATGGAGACGAGCTTGACGCCGTTCTTGGCGAGCCGGCGGACGTAAAATTCAAGCTCGAAGTGATCGCGAAAGAACCTGCTGAACGAATGGACGATGACGACATCGAACGCCGCAGGCTTGCTGGTGCCCGCTTCGATCATGCGCTGGAATTCGGGGCGGCGGTCGTTCGTGGCGGATGCGCCGGGTTCAACGTAGGTCTCGACAAGCTGGTAGCCGCGCGACTGGCAATAGGCTTCGCCCTGCCGCTTCTGATCTGGAATGGAGACATCGTGCTCGGCCTGCCGCGCCGTCGAGACGCGCAGATAGAGGGCGGCGCGCAGCGGCACGGTCATGGCAGAAGTCTCCTTGTCAGATCATCGGCACGGCCCAAACAGTTCATCGAAGAGGTCGCCGAACCATGCCTCGAACACGTCCACCTCGGCCTCCGTGACCGGAACTCGCCGGGGCCAGTCGTCGGTGACGGTCCACGTCGCAACATCATGCTTCGGCGGCCGGCCGATGCGGGGCCACGGCTCCAACTGGACGTAAAGATCGTCGGGCAGGACGTCCAGGTGCGGATAGTCGCGACGGTCTTTGCGATAAAGGGCACGCGGTTGGGACATCCCGACAAGATCGCGCGATTAGTCCGAGACAAGAATAGCCGAATTTTACGCCACAGCACGCTTCGCAGCGGAGCGTGAAAATACTTGCGTGGTATGACATCAGACGAGCGGAACGTAGCGAGTGCGGTCCAGTGCAGTTCCCTCACTGTCTAAGCCTCCCGTTGCGTCCTCGGAGACACGGCCAGCCCAAGGAACACGAGGATCGCTTGATTGAGCCGTAGGATGTCCTCGTCGTCCAAGCGACCGACATGCGCGCCGACCTTAGACTTCGGAACAGTGGTGATCTTGTCCACCATCAGCCTGCAAGCTGCGCGCAGCCCGTTGCGCTCGTTCGGCTCCACGGGCAGGCGGAACAGAGGCGCTTCGGTTTCGTCCGTCGTAAAGGCGCAGACGGTGATGGAGTTGGTGGCGTCGAAGCTGTCATCCTGCACGATGACGACCGGGCGCGGTTTGCCCGCGTAATCCTTGCCGCCGGCGACGGTCCAGATGTCGCCACGCCTCATTCATCGCCCCAGTCCGATACCGCGTCGATAAACGCCTGATCCTCGCGGGCATGGGCGCTCGCCGCCACGGCCAAGGACTGGCGGTGTGCCTCCGACCGGAAGGATGGCGCGCGCACATCCGGTACCCAAATCTGAATGGGACGCAGGCCCTGCGACCGCAGGCGCTCCCGATGTTCCCGCACCTTCACGCGGGAGGGCTTGGGCTTCGATGCCGATGGCATGACCAATCTCCAAATAAGTTACATGTAACCTATCATGGGCAATGGGCCGTGACCAGCCCTTCGTCAGGGTAGGAGTGCGTCACTCCCAATCAGGCTTACCTGCCTGGAGAGCCCCGCCGGGCCGGGGACAGCCGGTCAAGGCCGTAAGCCGCGCAGCGGTGGCGCGCCAGCGCCAGCCTTGACGGGCTGGAGCCGGTCCGGCCTCATCAAGGAAGCAGGTTTGCATGGGGAAGCATCAATCTCGGCCAAATAAACGCCCAAGCCAGCTTTTGGGGCGGTTCCGGTCATTCCCCGGCACGGCCGCGCTCGACGACTTTTGTGCGGGTGGCTCGGGCGAACTAGCGATAATTGCTGTCACACGCTCAAGCTCGGATCGCCCCTTCGCTGTTATCATGTCGCTTGGCAAGCTGCGGAGATTGTAAACCCATTGGAGGTGACACATGCAGCCAACTTCTTGAGCAGGCCTCGTGGAATCATTGATGTAGCCGTGGGCGCCTGCATTCATAAGGCCCTTCTCGATAGCCCAATTTCCCCGTACGGCGTAAACTTTTCCGTCGCGCGCCTTGTGATCGTAGGTCTTTTGATATTCGCCTTGTTCATCCAATTCGCTGTAGTGCCAAATCGCTGCGAGCGGATTGCCTTGAAGGGAGAATACGTATTCGATCTCGGAGGCAAGGCTATTTGCCTTATAGACAAAGAATAGCTTCTCCCACTTTGCTAATTGCCGAAGCTCTTTCTTGATCTCTGTAATCTGGCTTTTAACGGCCTTCTCTTTGGTTCCGCCGCTCGGCACTTGTTCAAGAAATTGCTCTAATCGAGAGTGAAACTCGCCTATCTGCTGGTCGAAATAGCGCCCTGCCTGCAAGTGATAAGTCGCCACACACTCTGCAAGACAGACCTTTATGATCGGCAGCAGCGCATCGAAATTCTGCGCGATCTGACTGCCGCTAGAACTAACCAGGCCAGATTGGCCGTCGCCGCCAATGATTTGGCGGGTTGGCATACCTCTAACTTGCATCACCTTTCCAAGAAAATCTTCCCCAGCCAGCTTATAGCTGGCTGTCGCTTGTTCGACCGTAGCCGATATGTCCCGTACGGCTTCGGTCACCTGCCTCTTAATCTCATCGCGGTGAGCGTCAGACTGCGGGCCTGACTTCATAAAGGCCGCGAGGGAGTCACCTATTGCTTGAATGGCCTCGCGGGCGTCTGGCATGAGCGACCGTTCCCCTCACTAATTTGCATTCATCCATAAATGTCCGACCCCAGTTACGCGGCTAGGGGTTTCTGCATCCGTTCATATAAGCCCGAAGGCCGGGGCATGGCGTGACGCAGGCGATCATAATCCGATCCCAAGTTCTCTCTTCCTACCGAATCCCCACTCAATGCCGCCGTCGTAGCGTCGGACGCCGCTGATGTATTGGTCGATACGCTTTTCGAGAACCGGCTGCCAGGGCACGAGCTGGAAGCCCATGCCGTCCTCGAGCATGGCGAAGCGTCCGCTGGTGAGATTGGCAACGCCCGCCAGCCGACCTGTCACATACTCCCCAGGCCCGGATGGGGCATAGGACAGCCCGCGCTCGGCCGCCATCTGCGTGCCGACGCGCTCCACCTCCTGGCGCTCCAGCGCCGCGATGGTCTTGCGTGGAATGGTGATGGTCTGCCCGTTGTCCGTGGCGTGCCCCATCTCCACCAACCGCTCGGCACGCCGGTGGAGCGCGTCCTTCACCTCTGGGCCGAAGCCCAGTTCGCCCAACGGCGTCCGCTTGTCGGCGACAAGCTCCCGGTCGAGCCAGGTCGCCCCATCGCTGCCGATTTGCCGGTCGAGGTCGAGCGTGGAGAGCGTGCGAATGGCGAAGTCCTTCGGCTGTCCAGGCGCGTCATAGGCCATGCCTCGTTCGGCGATGTCAGCGGGTATCTTCCAGTGATCGGCGTCGATGCGCTCGACATGGCCGGCGCGGCGGAGTGCTTCGAGGCGGCGGACATGGGAACGGATGAAGGCATCCGGGTCGCCCCTGAACCGCTCGATCTCCGGGCGCGCGGCTTCCAGATGCTCGCTCGGCCGATAGATGCCGCCCCTGTCTGCCGCCATGTCGCGGATGTTGAGGTCCGAGGGCCTCGGCGCGGCCTTGGTCGGAATCGGGTCGAGCGAGATGATGTGACCGCGCCCGATCTCGCCCAGTTTGGAGGAGTCGGCCGTCTCGACATAGTGGGTGCGGCCGTCCACCCCATCGATGATGAGATGCAGTCGGTCGCCCATCTCGTCGCCGGCCAACCCCTTGGCAAGTACTCGCCCGACGACCGGCTCGGCGATCCGCGCGCCGTGCGTGACGTACTGAGTTGGAGCGCGCTCGTCGGCGAGGCCGTGATCGGCCAGCGCCCGATGCATCTTCTTGATAATGTCGTTGCGCTCGCCCAGGGCCTTCAGGGTCGGCTCAGCCTTGTCGGAGATGGTCCAACGTCCCGGCTCGGTCTCGGCGGCGAGGTCGTATCGCTCCAGCCGCTTCGCCCGGTCGATCAGGAGATGCCGGTTGGCGCGAACCGTGTAGCTCTCGGCGGCGTTCGGGCGCAGGTCCACGACGCCGCGCTCCTCCTGCTCGGCGATCAACATCCGATCGAGGCGGGTCAGCCGCTCGGCGCCCACCTCAGATGCAAGCTTGCGGGTGACATCAAGCTCGGTCTGCGGCCCAAGTTCCAGCGTGACCAGTTCGCTCGCCCGGTGGCGGATGCCATGGGCGATGTAGTCGCCCGCGATGTTGAGGATGCGGCCGTCGTCGAGCACGCCCCGGACGATGATGTGGGTGTGGGAATGGCCGGTATTGTGGTGATCGACGGCGATCCAGTCGAGTTGCGTTCCAAGGTCCTGCTCCATCTGCCGCATCAGATCGCGGGTGAAGCCCCGTAGGTCGCCCATTTCGATGGAATCCTCCGGTGCCACGATGAGGCGGAACTGGTGACGGTCCTCCCGGCCGCGCTCGATGAAGGCGCGGCCGTCCGCCTCGTTCTCCAAGGCCGAATAGGCGCGGCCCTTCTCACCATCGCGCGTCACCCCGTCGCGTTCGAGATAGCGCAGATGGGCGACGGCGGCCATGCTCGCGGGGCCACGCACCTTCGAGCCGCGTGATCCGTGCCGGAGTGCAAGCTTCACCACCCGCGCCTTGACCACTACCCGGCGCGAGCGGAAGCGACCGGCGGAATCCCGCTGCCAGCCGCCGCTGTCCCGAGGGAAGGAAGCCACCGTCTTCGCGCCCCGGCCATGCGCGTTGAATCGGTCGCTCCCTCCTCGTTTCCGGCCGCCCGCCAAACCAGACGCACGGCCGATCCGGTTGGGATTGCCGCCTGCCTTGCGCACCGCGATTTCGACCTGACGGGTGAAGGGCAGATCGCGCGGGTTGACGCGCGTTCCCCGACTGCGGGAACGGCCTGGTCGGATGCGGAAATCATCTCTGTCATTACTCGCCATGACAAGACGATCGAGATCGGATTCGATCCTCGCAAGGCCTTTCAAGCGCTCGTCGTACCGTGGCGTAATAAAACTTGTCGTAGCGTAGAAACGGCGGAAGCCGCCACGTCACACATTCTGACCGCCACCCATTTTAGCTTTGAAAACAAAGGAGAAAATACTCCAAGCGACACCACGGCACCCTGTGGAGTGCCACGACGGCGCTGTCGGAAGGTGCAAAAAACAACGTGCAGACAACCACTTACGACCGAAGGGAGCGCGGATTGAAAATCCGCTTTATCTTGCCATCAATTCCAATTCCGAAAGTCACCATCAAAACCATGCCAGAACCAATTCTCCAACCTGCCTAACGTCAAAAAGCAGCACTTGCTGAAAAGAGCCATTTCGTCCTAAATGGCGCATTCTATCGCCACGGGAATCGATCATGAAAACCATGTCGGCGCGGAAGGCGAAGAACGCCTTTGGGCTGATGATTGACACGGCGCGTGCGGAACCAGTGCTGATCGAAAAGCACGGGCGAGGCGTCGTCATGGTCATAGCGGTGGAAGAATATGAGCGATTGCACCGCAGCGGCAATGCTGCGCCAACGCAATCCGAAAGCGCGGATTCCCAGCGCGGAAGAACGGAAGCCAAACACGCCAATAGCCCGTTTCTCCCTGGGCCACAGGGTGGACAAGCTATTGCGCGGTAGCAGGGGATCGGTTCACGTGGTGGGCATGGCGCGTGGCTTCACAGTAGGCGAATTGGTCAAGCACGCAGCCGAGGTTGCGGTATGGGCTGCGCTATTGTTGTGCGCCTACACAATATTGAACCTTAACGCCTTGGCTCGCGCGGAAACGCCAACAGATGGCAATGGTTGTGGGGAGCCAGAAATCAGCGATCCGGGTATTGTCCGTGCCCTTAACGCCAAAATCGGTCAATTTGGCGGCCCGCCACAACGTGTTGTTGCAATTCAAGGAGCGGCACCGCTCGATCAGAATGCGTCAGACGGACATACGAGGTGTCACGGCACTTTGGTTTTTATGGGTGGAACGACCGAAATCGGGCTTCTTTTGCAAGATAGTGTAAACGGGGTAAAATCTTGGCGTTGGCACTCCGACCTAGAACTGGCTCAGGGCAGAAACTCACCTGCCCAGAAAAAGCGAATGGCCGAAATATATGAAGATATGAAGATGAGTGCCACAAGAGATCCTAATAAAGTAGTTTCTTGTGGTGTAGAGGGGCCGCAGACCGTCTATACGGCCAATGCGGTATGCTATGCCGTTATAAAATTGGTCGCAGATAAGCAAGATATACTTAAGCCCTATGCCGGGTATTGGCTGCTCCAGGATTGCGGTCGCATTAATTCGGGAGTTTGTCTGGGTATCGTCGACGAAATCCGAGCCCTCTCTAGTTCAGTACAAATTAAGTCTAGGATAGCGCTCACGGAAATTTGCGCTGGCGACTTAGAAAGGCGATTTCCGGGCAGAGAAAGGCCGCAATATATGAACTCGTGTCAAGATTTGGTTGGCTATTTCAGATAGTGGGACACCGCACAGCACGATGGTCGTACCCCCGTTGCTAACTAACTGGGTCTTGCCCAAATCGGGGATGAACCCGAGGATCGGTGCCATGCCCTCGCTTCAAGAGAGTTTCCCTGATGCAACGCCCAAGGTGCGCGAGGCGTGCTGCTTCTATGACAAACACTACTCGTCCATCGGCCAGTGGTTGCTAGAACCGGGAAAGAAGATTGTTCTACGCTCGTCACAGGCGGGCACCTGCCGATTTTGTGGGCTGAGTGAGCCCAAGGTGAAGTTCCGGGACGTGGCCCACGCCATCCCGGAGTGCATCGGCAATCGGAGCCTCACCACAGACTACGAGTGTGATGAGTGCAACGCATTATTCGGCGCGGGCATTGAGACCGACTTCGGCTACTGGTCCAAGGCCCAACGAACCATGTCCGGTATCAGCGGAAAAAAGGGTGTGCCGGCTCACAAGGGGCCGAATGGACGCTGGCGCTTCGAACATAGGGATGGTGGGTTTCAGGTCACGCAGGATCATGACCAGATTGCCGTCGTGAATGAGGATGCACGACAGATCACGCTCACACTCGGCGTCGATACCTACACGCCGATCGCGGTTTTGAAGGCGTTCACCAAGATGGCGCTTTCGCTCCTTCCTGAAGAGGAACTATCAAACTTTCGGACTGCCCTGGCGTGGATTCGAAACACCGATCACCAGGTCGGCTTGGTGAAGACCTCTGCCTTTCCGGTTCTTTACACGTTCGTCCCGGGAAATAGCCCGCTTGTAAATTCGGTAATATTGCTCCGCCGCAGAGCTGATAATTTACCAGTCCCGTACGTAACTTTTGTTCTTACTTACGGAAATGAGGTGTTCCAGATTATTGTTCAGAGCCCGGAGCGTGATACCGTCATTTCCGCTCAGAAGCTCAAATTCCCTCATTTTCCCAACCCTTACGAACTCGACCGTGATCTTAAGCCAGTTGCACCCATGCGGCGCGAACTGATCGACCTCACTGGTCGCTCCCCCATTAAGGGAGAAGACTCTTCGAGCCGTGTTGCGGTACGAATTGAGCACACCGAATAGCGAGGTCGCAGGTGATCGATAGTATTCAGAAGGGATTGCCGACCATACACCGCTTGTAGGCGACAGCAGCGAAGGATGAACCCGATTTCCATTTGGATTGATCCATAGTCTGGACTACTGACAGCAAGCGCTGAAGCTTGGCTCTGTATTCCGGAGAGCGGTATATGGCGACATCGCGATCACCAACACCAGTCCCCATGCTGGCGAGCATTTGCGGCTGATATTGGAAGGCGTCATCTTGAGTTTTGCGCATGTCAAACCATACCGAGGCGAAACCCTTATAGTCGAGGCATTGGGGCTGCGAAGCGTAGTGGTTGTGGCAGGCCGCGATGTCAGCCGGAGAATCTGTACGTCGATCATGAAGGCGGCTACACGCTCCGTTGGCGTCCTCCGACTCCCATGCCTGGTCCGATTCGACTGTTTCGTTTTGAACGGCCTGTTGCGGGTAAACCGGTCGGGACGGTTGGCCATAGCCTGGGATCGGAATGGCAGTGCAGCTGCCCTGCGGATAGTAATAGCCCGCTGGCGCCCGCGGCAGACCGAAACCGTGTAGCACCCAATACGAATAGGCCGGCGTGCCAGGGGTCGGCATCTCACAGTTGTGGTCGGGAACCTGCGCTTGCGCCGCTCCCGCGATCACCAACGCCGCAATAAATGTAGCCAAGACGAAGCTCAAACGGGACATGCCTACCTTTCCTGCTGTCCGTAGGAGAACACGTCTCCGCTTCGCCGTGAAGGCAATCCTATGGGCTGTCGCACCGTTGGTCCCCGCGTCACAGAGCGGAGCATGTGGTGCGTCGATTTATAGGGCTATAGCGTAGACATAGTGCTCATCATCGTCGGTCGCGGCCCGCCAGAACCCCGAGCGCATGTCGCGAAAGAGGGCTGGATCAAGCCGGGCAGCAGGCTGTCAGGATCAGGCTGCGTCGCGAACACGGGGCAGACCGATTGCTCGCGGGGCGGGCGGGCCCACAGACTGCACCCAGGCTGTCTTCACCGTACCATTTCGAACATAGTAATGACGCCGCTATGGATGAAGTAATACAGGAACAATTCCGCTTTCGTCTGCGATCCTGGCAACAATAATCGAAAACGATTAGCCGTTCTGCCGATTGGCGATATCACGACTCCCTATTTCATTCGGGATCATTCAACGCCTCAATCGCGCAAACTGACGATGCACCTGTTTCAACGATACCCGCGGCGTGCGCGCAGGCTGTCGGGCAAGACTATCGGAGACGGCCCTCGCAAGGTCGCCTTGCGTCCAGTTGCTTTATCGCCGCAGCGATGCAGGCACCCTTGTCGCGGCATATGAGCGGCTATGGCTGCTGCGTCATTCGCTTGTTGCGCCCGACGATCCTGGAGCCGTAGCGGGCGAGGCGTAATCCCGGCGGGGTTGCCCGATGATGGTCGGGGCCGATAGCGTCCTTCTCCGATGCACCGCTTGGCGCTCCATCTGCTCGTCGCATTGCTCCTCGCGGCTATCGCGCCGGGGATGGCTGCCCGTGCCGGCGAGGTGCGTGCAAACCCCTCGGCGTTGTGCATGTCGGCGATCGCCGCGGCCGAGCGCCACCAGGGCACGCCGCCCGGGCTGCTCGCGGTGATCGCGAAGGTTGAGAGCGGCCGGCCTGCGCCGCCGTCAGGGGCGCTGCTGCCGTGGCCGTGGACGGTCGATGCGGACGGCCAGGGCGCGTTCTTCGCCACCAAGGAAGAAGCGGTGGCGTGGTCCCGCCAGGCGCTCGATTCCGGCGCTGTGACGTTCCTGGACGTCGGCTGCATGCAGGTCGATCTGCGCGCGCACCCCCACGCCTTCGCCTCGCTGGACGAGGCGTTCGATCCGGTCGCCAACGCCGAATACGGCGCCCGCTTCCTGCGCCAGCTGCACGACGGCGTCGCCGGCGGCAACTGGTTCACTGCGGTCGGGTACCACCATTCCCAGACCCCGATCCTGGCCGCCGTGTATCGCGCCGCGGTCGCGGCGGTGGCCGCCGGGCTGCCGCCGCCGCACATGGCGGTGGGGCATCTCTCGACGGTGCGGCTCGACCTCGTGGGCGGCGGGGCGCTGCGAATCAACGCCAACCGCCAGCCCGCCCGGCACCATCGAACGCTGAGCGCCTGCCAGATCGCCGCGATCCTGGGATCGGACCTGCCGCGCCGCGTCGCCGGCTGCTCCGCCCCGCGCCGCTGAGCCACCGGCCACGCTTGCCGGGGCGGGCAGGGGAGGGCGCTTGTATCCCGCCCGGCCCGGACTACCATCGACCGTGCTACCATCGGGCGGAACGCAGGAGCGGGGGAAGTCACCATGCGCATGGACCTGGGCGAGTTGAGCGTGCAGCGCGTCATCGAGCAGGAGATCCCGTTCTTCGAACCGCTGACCTTCTTTCCCGACCTGACCGCCGACACGCTTGAGGAGAACCGATCCTGGCTCGAGCCGGTGGCGTTGGATCCGGCGACCGGGCTGATCGTGCTCTGCATCCAGTCCTACATCGTGCGCACGCCGCACCACACCATCCTGATCGACAGTTGCGTCGGCAACCACAAGGAGCGCGCGAGCCGTCCGTTCTGGCACCGGCGCGACGACCCCGCGTACATGCGCAACCTTGCCGCCGCCGGCCTGGGCGTGGACGACATCGACATCGTCATGTGCACCCACCTGCACGTCGATCATGTCGGCTGGAACACCAAGCTGGAGAACGGCCAGTGGGTGCCGACCTTCCCCAAGGCGCGCTACGTGTTCGCCGAGAAGGAGCTGGCCTATTGGACGGCGGAGAACGAGAAGGAGCCGATCGGCCCGATGGTGGACAGCGTGCTGCCGATCGTTGCGGCGCGGCGCGCCGACATCGTGAAAAGCGACCACGTGCTGAACGACCATGTGCGCCTGATGCCGACCCCCGGCCACACGCCCGACCATTTCGCAGTGGCTTTGGGCCGCGGCCGCGACGCGGCGGTGGTGACGGGCGATCTGATCCACTCGCCGTTGCAGGCGCGCTATCCGGAACTGTGGATGCGGGCCGACACCGACCCCAAGCAGGGCTCGGCCACGCGGCGGCGCTTCCTCGAGCAGGTACTGCGACAGCGACACGCTGATCTGCACGGCGCATTTCCCGTCGCCGTCCTGCGGGCATGTGAAGCGCTGGGACGAGGGGTTCCGGTTCGTGCCGGTGGACTGATACGGCAGGCACCCTTTTGCCTCGTCATTGCGGTGCGTGAGGCGGCACGGCGATCCGGGACAACAGCGGCGTCGCGAGGGGGCATTGCGGACTGCATCGCCGCGGCGCTCCTCGCAATGACGTCTTCTGCCGCGCCGCTATCCCGTCACGCTTCGGCGCATTCCACGCGTGTCGCGCACTGTCACACCGAAGCCCGCTTGCGCTGCACCCGCACGATCAGCCAGAGCGCGATGCCCAGCAGCACGAAGGATACCGCCGTCGTCACCGTGCCGATGGCAAACAGCGTCGGCGAGGAATCACTCGAAATCAGCGCGTAGATCTCCAGCGGCAGCGTGTTCTTGCTGCCGATCGTCAGCGTCGTGCGGGCATACTCGTCATAGGACAGCGTGAACGCGCCGACCGCCACGCCGATGATCCCCGGCAGCAGGATCGGCAGCGTCACGTAGCGCAGCCGCTGCCACGGGCTGGCGCCGAGGTCGGTCGCCGCTTCCTCGTATGAGCGGTTGAACCGCGCCACCACGGCGAACATCGCCAGCAGGCCGAACGGCAGCGTCCAGGTGAGCTGCGCCCCCAGCGCCGAGGTCCACAGTCCTTCCGGCAAGCCCAGCACGGTGAACCCGAGCCCGATGCCGAAACCCACCAGCAGGCTGGGCATCACCAGGCTGGCGATCGCCAGGTAGAACAGGAAGGCCGCGCCGGGAAACCGCCGCCGGAACCCGAGCCCCGCCGAGACCGAGATCACCACCGTCAGCGCGCTGACCACAACCGCCAGCATCACCGACCGCTCGAACGCCGGGGGGATGCTGCCCATGCGGCCGCGGTCCATGATGTTGCTGAACCAGTGCAGCGACCAGCCGACCATCGGGAAGGTGACGCCGCCGTTCGGGCCCTGGAAAGACAGGATATAGATCACGAACATCGGGCCGTACAGGAACAGCAGGAACGCCCCGGTCAGCCCGGCCAGCGCATAGAACGTCCAGGGTCTCGGCTCGCGGCGCGCCATCAGTTCACCAGCTCGCGGCGCACATCGACGACCCGCATCATGCCCGCCACCATCACCGCGACGAACAGCACCAGCACCACCGCACTCGCCGCCGCCGGGGGGTATTCCATCGCCTGGATCTCGGTCGCCAGCTCCGACACGATCGAGGCGCTTTGCCCGCCGCTCATTTGCCGGACCACGAAGTAGTCGCCCATCACCTGCGTGAACACCAGGATCGAGCCGAGCGCGATCCCGGTGCGCGACAGCGGGATCACCACGTTGCGCATGGTCTGCCAGCGGCTGGCTCCGGCGTCGCGCGCCGCCTCCAGCAGGCCGCGGTCGATCTTGGCCAGCGAGTTGGCGATCGGCCCCATCATCAGCAGCGTGTAGAGATGCACATACGTGACCACCACCGCGAAGTCCGAGAACAGCAGGAAGGACAGCGGCTGGTGGATCACGTGCAGGTCGATCAGCATCGTGTTGATCGCGCCGTTGCGCCCAAGGAACGGGATCCAGGCGATCGTGCGGATGATCGCCGAGGTCCAGAACGGTATCGCGCACAGCAGGAAGAGCGTCAGGCGCACCACGTGGCTGCGCACATGGAACACCAGGAAATAGGCGATGTTGAAACCGAGGAACAGCGTGATCGCCCAGACGATCACCGCGAACCGCAGCGAGCTGACATAGACGCGGATCGTCGCCGGCGTGGTCAGCAGGTCGCGATAGTTGCTCAACAGGAAGGCCGGATAGATGCCGGTGCGGTCGTAGTCGAAGAAGCTGATGACGACAAACAGGAAGGTGGGCAGCGCGAACAGCACGATCAGGATCGCCGCCATCGGCCCGACCTGCATCCACGACACCGCCCAGGGGGCGATGCGGATGCTGGGCCAGACCGGGCGGTGCAGCGCGCCGGCGCGCCGCGCGGCCGTGGTATCGGACGCCATCAGGCGGCCCGGACCGCGCCGTTGCGGCAGGTCATCAGCGGCAGGATGCGCGTGCCGAACTGCTCCATGCCGATGACGAAGTCGTCGAACGTCATCATCACGCCATCGACGCCCGGCACCGTCGCCACCTCGTCAAGCAGCCGCGCGATGGTGGCGTAGGACCCCACCAGCACGCCCTGGTTGGTCGGCAGCTTCTCGCCGTCGCCGATGCGGCGCTTGTTGGGCTGCGCAAAGGGGTCGGTGCTGGGATCGTCCTTGGCCTGCGCATCGCGCCAGGCCAGCGCCTCGTAGTCGGTGCCGGCCTTGTAATGCTCCCACTTCGCCATCGCCGCCGCGTCGGTCTCGTCGGCGATGATCATGGTCAGCAGCAGGGCGCCGCATTTGCGTCCGGTCTGCGCTGTCGCCGCCACCAGCCGCTCGACGCTGGGGGCGACCGCGCGTCGGCTGGTTCACGCCGAAGCTGTCGCAGAAATTGTAGTCGGCATAGTGTCGCGGCGTAGCGCGTGCCGGCATCGCTCTGCGCGGCGCAGATGATCGGGATCGGCTTCGATGGCAGCGGGCTGCAGCGGCAGTCGTCCATCTGGAAGAAGTCGCCCTTGAAGTCGGACCGCCCGGTCGCCCACAGCTCCTTCATGATGGTCACGTATTCGGCGCAGTATTCGTAGCGCCGCTTGTAATGCTCGGCCCCCGGCCAGATGCCCATCTGGGCATATTCGCGCGCGCTGCCAGCCGGAGATGATGTTCACCCCGAACCGGCCCGGCGCGATGCTGTCGATCGTCACCGCCATGCGCGCCGCGATCGGCGGCGGCATGGTCAGCACGGCGCAGGTCGCGAACAGCTGGATGCGCTTCGTCACCGCCGCGAGGCCCGCCATGAGCGTGAAGGATCTCGAGGTTGTGGTCCCAGAACTGCGACGGCCCGCCGAAGCCGTGCAGCTTGATCATCGACAGGGCGAAGTCGAAGCCGAACCGCTCCGCCTTCTCGACGATGGTGCGGTTCAGGTCGAAGCTCGGCATGTATTGCGGGCAGGTGGTGGAGATCAGCCAGCCGTTGTTGCCGATGGGGATGAACACGCCAAGCTGCAAAGCACGGCTCCTTGTCTGGTGTGGTTGCGCCCCGTCAGGACGTGATGAACTCGTTCCAGCGCCGCGTCAGGTAGCGGTCCTCGTCCATCACCGCGTTCCACACCGCGATATGGCCCATCCGCTCGTCGTAGGATCCGCCATCGCGCGAGCGGCCGGCCTTCTCCATCAGCTTGCCGAACGGGTCGTGGATGTCCGTCGCCGCCGGCTTGCCGCCGTACCAGTAATCCCATTCCGCCTGGCTGAGGAACTTCTTCGCGTTCATCGGCTGCGCCGAGTAGTAGCCCTCGCGCGCCACCACGGCACCCGGGTAGCCCGAGGTGTACCAGTTCAGGTACTCGTAGGCGCAATCGAGCTTCAGCCCCGACAGGTGCTTCATCATGCCGAAGGCATAGCCCCAGCCGCGATAACCTTCCTTGAGCGGCTGGAAGGTGCAGGGGATGCCGCGCGTGCGCACCGCCGTCACCGCCGGCGACCACATCGACTGGATCACCACCTCGCCCGAGGCCATCAGGTTCACCGACTGGTCGAACGAGGTCCAGAAGGCGCGGAACTGACCGGACTGCTTGATCTTCTCCATCAGCGCGATGGTCTTGTCGATCTCGTCGCGGGTCATGTTGCCCTTGTCGGCGTACTTGATGTCGCCGCGCGCCTCGACCGCCATCGCGACGTCGATCACGCCGATCGCCGGGTTGTCCTGCAGTGCTGCCTTGCCCTTGAAGTCGGGGCTGATCAGGTCGGCCCAGCTGGTCACCGGCCGGCCCACGAGGTCGGGGCGGATGCCCAGCGTATCCGCGTTGGTGATCGTCGGCACCACGTTCAGATAGGTCGTCGGGGTCTTGGAGAAGGCCTTGCCGCTCGCATCGGTGGCGTAGAGCACCGAGTACGGCGTCGTCCCCTGGTTGGAAGCCGGGCGTCCGTCCGGATAGATGCTCTTCGTGAACAGCGTGCTGGTCGCGTCCCAGTTCTTGAACTTGGCGACCGGGATGGTCTGCAGGATGTTCCGCCCCTCGAGGTATTTCATGTAGACGAGGCTGATATCCGCCACATCCATGGCACTGGACTGCGAGAGGAAGCGGTTCAGCAGATCGGCGCTCTCGGATGCCTGCATCGTGACCTTGAAGCCCAGCTCCTTGCTCGCCTGGTCGGCGATCAGCGGGATGCAGGTGACCGGCAACCCGGCATGTTTGATCTCGATATCCTTGATGTTCTGCGCCCAGATCGTCGGGAAGCCGGTGATCGCCCCCGATCCGGCCGCGATACCCGCCAGTGCCGACGCGGCCTTCAGCATGCCGCGCCGCGAGAAGCCTATCTTCGTTCCGTCAGACATCATCCGTTCCTTGCGTAATGGCCGCGCTCAGGCGGCGAGTTGCAGATTGCGGCGGCTTTTCATCAGCGGCTGGATGCGGGTGCCGAACTGCTCCATGCCGATCACGAAATCATCGAAGGTCAGCATGGCGCCCTGCACGCCCGGCACGTCGGCCATCTCGTCCAGCATCCGCGCGATCGAGGCGTAGGAGCCCACCAGCACGCCCTGGCTGGTCGGCAGCTTCCTCTCGCTGGTCGCGATGAAGCGGCCGGTGACCGAAAGCGGGTCCTTGCCGGGATCGTTCTTCGCCTGTCCGTCGCGCCAGGCGATCGCCTCGAAGTCGGTGCCGGCCTTGTAATGCTCCCACTTCGCCATCGCCGCCTCGTCGGTCTCGTCGGCGATCACCATGGTCAGCACGAGGGCACCGCAGTTGCGCCCGGCGCGCTCGTTCGCCGCGACGAGGCGGGAGACGCTGGGGGCCACCGCCGTCGGCGTGTTGACGCCGAAGCCGACGACGAAATTGTAGTCGGTGTATTCGGCGGCGAACTGCGTGCCGCGGTCGCTCTGCCCCGCGCAGATGATGGGGATCGGCTTGGCGGGGCGGGGGCTCAGTTTGCAGTCGTCCATGGTGAAGAACTCGCCCTTGAAGTCGGACTGCCCGCTCGCCCACAGCTCGCGCATGATGGTCACGTATTCCTGGCAGTATTCGTAGCGGCGGGCGTAGTGGGATGCGCCGGGCCAGATGCCCATCTGGCTGTATTCGGTTTCCTGCCAGCCCGAGATGATGTTGATGCCGAACCGGCCGGGCGCGATGCTGTCGATCGTCACCGCCATGCGCGCGGTGATCGGCGGCGGCATGGTCAGCACGGCGCAGGTGGCGAACAGCTGGATGCGCTCGGTCACCGCGGCCAGCCCGGCCATCAGCGTGAAGCTTTCCAGCGCATGGTCCCAGAACTGCGAGGGCCCGCCGAAGCCGCGGATCTTGATCATCGACAGCGCGAAGTCGAAGCCGAACTTCTCGGCTTTCTCGACCACCGTGCGGTTGAGTTCGAAGCTCGGCATGTATTGCGGACTGGTGGTCGAGATGAGCCAGCCGTTGTTCGCGATGGGGATGAAAACGCCAAGCTGCATGCGGATGCCTTTCAGGCCTGAACGGGGAGGCGGAATATGTTGGCCGGCTCGTCGCCGTAGGCGCGGGCGCGCCGCAGCCGGCCGGTCATCGCCGCGACATAGGGGGCGGCGACGCAGGCCATGTCCAGCTGCCGCTCGGTCAGCGCGAGCCCGGCGCGGCGGCAGGCATCGGCGACCGACGCCCGCTCGGCCGGTCCCAGGCGGCTCGCCGGCTCGGGCGGCGCGGGCAGGGGCGGGGCGGGGGCACCCGGCACCAGCGCCGGGCGCCGCGCACGCCATGCCGTCGCTCGCTCATAGGCGTCGGCGATGCGCAGCACGGTGGCGTCGTCGAACGGCCGACCGGCGATCTGCAGCGACAGCGGCAGGCCCGCGGCGCCGAAACCCATGCACTGGGCCAGGGCCGGGCCGCCCGAGACGTTGAACGGCGTGGTGAAGGACGCCTTGGACCAGAACAGCTCGGTCCGCCACGCACCCAGCGGCGCGGCCGGGGCAGGGGCCGTCGGCGTCACCAGCGCATCGCTGCGCGCGAACACATCGGCGAACTCGGCCAGCATCGCCCGCCGCTCGCGCTGCGCCGCCATGTAGTCGGCGCCGCTGATCAGCACCGCCCCCAGCACGCGGCCCAGGAAGTCGTCGCCGAAATCGCCGGGCCGCTCGCGCAGCACCGCGGCATGGATGGCGAACAGCTCGCTCTCGGCGATCGTCACCTTCACGTCGCTGTACTGCTTGGCCGGGCGCAGCCGCACTTCGGCAATGGTTGCCCCCAGCCCGCGCAGCACGTCCAGCGCCGCCTCCAGCGCCGCCGCGACCTCGGGCGCCGTGTCGATGTCCTGCTCGTGGAAATGCCGCACCACGCCGATGCGCAGGCCACGTATGTCGCCGCTCAGCGCAGCACGGTAGTCGGGGATCGGCCGGTCCGCGCTGGCCGGGTCGGCCGGGTCGTGCCCGGCGATCGCCTGCAGCAGGATCGCGCAGTCCTCCACCGTCCAGGTCATCGGCCCGACATGGTCGAAGGTGAAGGAATTGGGATACACGCCGCGCCGGCTGACCAGCCCGTAGGTCGGCTTCAGCCCGACGATGCCGCACAGCGCGGCGGGCGAGCGGATCGACCCGCCGGTGTCGGACCCCAGCGCCGCAGGGGTCAGCCCTGCCGCCACCGCCGCCCCCGAACCGCTGGACGAGCCACCGGTGAAATGCGCGGTGTTCCAGGGGTTGCGCGCCGGCGGCCATGCCAGGTCGAAGGAGGGCCCGCCATGCGCGAACTCGTGCGTCGCCAGCTTGCCCAGCAGCACGCCGCCGGCCTGGTAGATCGCCGCCACCGAGGCCGCGTCCTCCGCCGGCACCACGGCGGCGCAGACGCGGGAATGGCCGGTGGTGCGGATGCCGGCGGTGCAGAAGATGTCCTTCAGGGCGAAGGGGATGCCGTGCAGCGGGCTGCGCGGGCCGTCGCGCATGATCGCCGCCTCGGCCGCGCCTGCCTGGCGCAGCGCGGTCTCGGCGGTCGGCAGCAGGAAGGCATTGAGCTGCGGGTCGATCGCCGCGATCCGGTCCAGGCAGGCCTGGGCCAGCTCGACCGGCGAAAGCCGCCGCGCCGCGATCAGCCGCGCCGCCTCGGCGATCGACAGGAAGGGCAGCGCCGCCGGCGGGCCTTGCGTGTCCGCAGGCCGGTGCAGGTCGTCAGGCATGGTGCCGCAATCCCATCGTCGTGGTGTCCCGTACCGGTGTCGCCGGCCGCCACCGACGGCCGGAGCTGGTGCTGAAGACGTTCCATCCGATGTTGCCCCTATCGGATGCATCGGGGCTGATCGAGTCAAGCGGAGTGCCCGGTCGATACGCGGCCGTCCCTTGCTTTGCAGTCGAATTGGGCGCGGTCCGACTCTGCATGGCGAAACTGCCGCAATAATGGGCGTTCATTGGCCGAGCGCGTCGGCCACGCCGCGCGCCGTCGTCAGCAGCTGCCGGTCCGAGAAGCGCGGCCCGACCAGAGTAACGCCGACCGGCAGGCCGCCCGGACCTTGGCCGACTGGAATATTCACGCACGGCACGTGCAGCAGCGTCCACATCCGGTTGAACACCGCATCGCCCGGCCCGGCCTCCAGCAGCGGCGCCTCACCGCGGGCACTCGGCGTCAGCACCGCGTCGTAGCCGCGCGCGATCGCATCGAACGCCGGCCGGCAGGCCGCCGCGTGGTCGTAGGCTTCCAGCAGCCGCGCCCGGCTGATGCCGGTGCGGTTCTCCACCCGCGCATGGAAGTCGTCGTGCAGCAGGCCGGGCTGCGTCCGCGCCAGGTTCAGGAAGGCGGCCCTGCCCTCGGAGAACATCACGGCCTGGTGCACCGCGAAGCCGAGGTCGGCGAAGCTGTCGGGCAGGTCGAGCGTGCTGACCACCGCGCCGGCTTCGCGCAGCCGCGCGGCCGCCACCTCCATCGCCGCCACCGTCGCCTCCTGCGCGAACGACCAGGCCGGGGACGGGCACAGTGCGATCCGCGCGCCCTCCGTCGCGACCGCGACCGGCGGCGCATCGTCGGCGATGGCGAACACGTCGCAAAGCAGTTCCAGATCCGCCATCGAGCGCGCGAACCAGGTCAGCGTGTCCAGCGAGGCGGCATACAGTTTCAGCCCCTCGCGACTGACCGCGCCCCAGGTCGGCTTGAAGGCGAACACGCCGCAGAACGACGCCGGCCGCATTGTCGATCCGGCGGTCTGCGTGCCCAGCGCGACCGGCACCTGCCAATCCGCGACCGCCGCGGCCGACCCGGCCGAGGATCCGCCAGGCGAGTGCCGCGGATCGAGCGGATGCCGCGTCGCCGCCCAGCGTCCGGCGGCGGCGAACTCGGTGGTGTCGGTCTTGCCCAGGATCAGCGCACCGGCGGCCCGCAGCGTCGCCACCGCTGCGGCGTCCAGGCTCGGCCGGTGTCCGGCGAACAGCGGCGAGTTGTGCTGCGTGGGCATGTCGGCAGTGTCGATCATGTCCTTCACGCCGATCGGCACGCCGTGCAGCGGACCGCGGATCGGCCCGGCATCCAGCGCCCGCGCCTGCGCCAGCACGTGCGCGGGATCGACGAAGGCCCAGGCGCGCACCGCGGCGTCGCGCTCGGCGATGCGTGCCAGGCACGCCGCCGCCACCGCCTCGGCCGTGGTCCGCCCGTCCCTGATGCGGGCCGCGATCTCGCTCGCGCTCCATCGGTTCGCCTGCAACCCGTCCGCCATCCGTCACCCAGCCCCTTCGACCACGCGCGCGCTTCCGCACCGCGGCAGAGGGCCGGGGTGAGGGCGCGCCGTTCCGGCAGCAAGGCATGTGCCATGCACCGCCGGGGGCTTTCTCACCGCCCCGGTTGGGAGGATGCTGCGTGCGATGCCCGACGACAGCGCCCCGGCGATCCCTGCCATCCCCACCCGCGTCCGCACCGCCAAACTGACCCGCCTGACCGCGGTGATCGTCGCCAGCGCGCTGTTCATGCAGAACCTCGACTCGACGGTGATCGCGACCGCGCTGCCGGCCATGGCGAAGGCATTCGGCTCCGATCCGGTGCACATGAACGTGGCGCTGACATCCTACCTGCTCAGCCTCGCGGTGTTCATCCCGGCCAGCGGCTGGATGGCCGACCGCTACGGTACGCGCACCGTGTTCCGCAGCGCCATCGCCGTATTCACGGTCGGCTCGGTGTTGTGCGGCCAGGCGCACAGCCTGGGCTTCCTGGTGGCCGCGCGCATCGTGCAGGGCATGGGCGGGGCGATGATGGTGCCGGTCGGGCGGCTGGTGCTGCTGCGCACCGTCGCCAAGAACGAGCTGGTTGCCGCGATGGCGTGGCTGACCATGCCGGCCCTGCTTGGCCCGGTGATCGGCCCGCCGCTTGGCGGCTTCATCGTCACCTATGTCGCGTGGCCCTGGATCTTCTACATCAACATCCCCATCGGGATCATGGGGATCATCGCGATCAGCATCTTCATCAAGGACTACCGCGATCCCGCGCCCAAGCGGTTCGATGCCTGGGGGCTGCTGTGGTCCGGGGTCGGGCTGTCGGGGCTGATGTTCGGCCTGGAAACCGCCGGTCGCGGCGTGCTGCCGCTGGCCCTTTCCGTGGCCATGATCGGGGTCGGTTTCGCCAGCGCCTGCATCTACCTTGTGCACGCGCGGCGCCGCACCGATCCGCTGCTCGATCTCGGCCTGCTCCGCCTGCCCAGCTTCGCCGTCACGGTCGGCGCCGGCACGCTGTTCCGCATCGGCATCGGCGCCATCCCTTTCCTGCTGCCGCTGATGCTGCAGGTCGGCTTCGGCCGCACCGCGGCGCAGAGCGGCATGGTCACCTTCGCCAGCTCGGCCGGCGCGCTGGTGATGAAGCCGGCCACCCAGTTCATGCTGCGCAAGATCGGCTTCCGCGACACGCTGATCTGGAACGGCGTGCTGTCGGCCGCCCTGCTGGCGCTGTGCGGCGCCTTCCGCCCGACCTGGCCGGCCGCCGCGATCTACGCCGTGCTGCTGGTCGGCGGCTTCTTCCGTTCGCTGCAGTTCACCGCCTTCAATGCCCTGGCCTACGCCGACATCCCGCGCGCGCGCATGAGCGCCGCGACCAGCCTGTACAGCTGCATCCAGCAGCTCTCGATCACCATGGGCATCTCCATGGGTGCGGCGGCGCTGGAGATCTCGATGGCGCTGCACCACCGCAGCGTGCCGGATGTGGCGGACTTCACCATCGCCTTCATCGCCGTCGCCTGCATCGCCGTGCTGGCCGCCCCGGCCTCGCTGGCGATGCCGCGCGACGCGGGCGCGGAACTGGCCGGCCGGCCGGTCGCCAGCCCGGCGGCGCCGCGTTGACCATGTTGCGCTGCAAGAGTAGGACCGGCGGCGACTGGGTCGTAACGGATTGGTGGGCGGAGGTCGGCGGGTGAAGGATGTCCGCGAGGCGCTGAGCGTGGCGCGCAACAGCGAGGGCAAGCTGGTCCGCCGCCCGCTCTCGCCGCATCTTCAGATCTACCGCCCGCAGATCACCACCTTCACCTCCATCATGCATCGCGTGACCGGCGTGGCGCTCGCCGTGGGCACGCTGCTGATGACCTGGTGGCTGGTCGCCGCCGCGTCGTCCGAGGCGGCGTTCGATACCGTGCAGACCGTGATCGGCTCGCCGCTCGGGCTGCTGTTCCTGTTCGGCTGGACGCTGGCGCTGGTCTATCACCTGCTCAACGGCATGCGGCATCTGGCCTGGGACGCCGGCTACGGCTTCGAGGCGCCGGACTACCGCAACACCGGCATGGCGGTGCTGGTCGCTACCGCGGCGGTGACGGTCCTGCTGTGGATCGTCGGCCTGGTCATCTGGTGAGGGCACGCTGATGGCCGAATCCGACAAGGCGGTACATGTCGATGTCATGCGCTCCCAGCTCGGCCGGGTGCGCGGGCTGGGGTCGGCGAAGTCGGGCCTGGCGCACTGGTGGGCGCAGCGGCTGACCGCGATCGCGCTGGTGCCGCTGTCGCTGTGGTTCATCTTCGGCATGCTGCATCTGCTGGGCGCGCCGCACGACGCGGTGGTGGCCTGGATCTCCGGCCCGTGGACCATCGTCTGCATGATCGCGCTGGTCGTCGCCATGTTCCATCACCTGCAGCTGGGCTTGCAGGTGGTGATCGAGGACTACATCCATGACGACGCCACGCGCCTCGCGTCCCTGCTGGTGGTCAAGGGCGCGGCGATCCTGCTGGGCATGGCGTGCATTGTTTCGGTGCTGAAGCTGGGGCTGTAGCCCGCCGGCAGCACCGGCAAGGAAAGGTGGCCGATGAACGCGATCACGATGCCTTCGGTACGGGCCTACAACGTGATCGACCACACCTACGACGTGGTGGTGGTCGGCGCCGGCGGGTCCGGCCTGCGCGCCACGCTGGGCATGGGCGCCGCGGGCCTGAAGACCGCCTGCATCACCAAGGTGTTCCCGACACGCAGCCACACCGTCGCCGCGCAGGGCGGCATCGGCGCCGCGCTCGGCAACATGGGCGAGGACGACTGGCGCTGGCACATGTACGACACCGTCAAGGGGTCGGACTGGCTCGGCGACCAGGACGCCATCGAATACATGTGCCGCGAGGCGATCCCCGCGGTCTACGAGCTGGAGCATTTCGGCGTGCCGTTCAGCCGCACCGAGGACGGGCGCATCTACCAGCGCCCGTTCGGCGGCCACATGACAGGACTACGGCAAGACCCCGGCGATGCGCGCCTGCGCCGCCGCCGACCGCACCGGCCACGCCATCCTGCACACGCTGTATCAGCAGAGCCTGAAGCACGAGGTCGAGTTCTTCGTCGAGTATTTCGCGCTCGACCTGATCATGGACGAGGACGGCGCCTGCCGCGGCGTGATGGCGTGGTGCCTGGAAGACGGCACGATCCACCGCTTCCGCGCGCAGACCGTGGTGCTGGCGACCGGCGGCTACGGCCGCGCCTATCTCTCCTGCACCTCGGCGCATACCTGCACCGGCGACGGCAGCGGCATGGTGCTGCGCGCCGGCCTGCCGTGCCAGGACATGGAGTTCGTGCAGTTCCACCCGACCGGCATCTTCCCCGCCGGCTGCCTGATCACCGAGGGCGCGCGCGGCGAGGGCGGCTACCTGACCAACTCCGAAGGCGAGCGCTTCATGGAGCGCTACGCGCCGACCGCGAAGGACCTTGCCAGCCGCGACGTGGTCTCGCGCTCGATGACGATGGAGATCAATGCCGGGCGCGGCTGCGGTCCGAACAAGGACCACATCATGCTGCACCTGGAGCATCTCGGCGCCGACCTGCTGCACGAGCGGCTGCCCGGCATCTCCGAGACCGCGCAAGGTGTTCGCCGGCGTCGATGTGACCAAGGCGCCGATCCCGGTGCTGCCGACCGTGCACTACAACATGGGCGGCATCCCGACGAACTATGCACGGCGAGGTGCTGCGCCCGACCAAGGCCGACCCCGATGCGATCGCTGCCCGGCCTGATGGCGGTGGGCGAGGCGGCCTGCGTCTCGGTGCACGGCGCCAACCGGCTGGGCACCAACTCGCTGCTCGATCTCGTGGTGTTCGGCCGCGCCGCGGCGCATCGCGCGGCCGAGACGATCAAGCCCGGCGCCGGCCAGCCGCCGCTGCCGCCGAAGGCGGGCGAGGCGTCGCTGGATCGTTTCGACCGCGCGCGCCACGCCAAGGGCGGCACGCGCGTCGCCGAACTGCGCGACCGGATGCAGCGCGACGATGCAGAGCCACGCCGCGGTGTTCCGCACCAGCCGACAGCCTGACGCGAGGGCGTCGCCGAAGATGCAGGCGGTGTGGGGCGGGCTGGCCGACATGTCGGTGGCCGACCGCGGCCTGATCTGGAACACCGACCTGATCGAGGCGCTGGAACTGCAGAACCTGATGGGCAACGCGATGACCACCATGGTCGGCGCCGAGGCGCCGCACGAAAGCCGCGGCGCGCAGGCGCACGACGACTATCCCGGAGCGCGACGACGCCAACTGGATGAAGCACACGCTGGCCTGGTGCGACGACGCGGGCGACGTCGCGCTCGACTACCGGCCGGTGAAGATGCAGACGCTGACCAACGAAGTGTCCGTGTTCCCGCCGAAGAAGCGGGTGTACTGATGCCACGCATCCTGGTCGTAGGGCGGAATGGCGAAGCGCCATTCGCGATCTCATGGGGCGCGCAATCACGGCGGATGACGCTTCGCTCATCCGCCCTACGCGACATGCCAACAGCCAATCGGAACGTATAGATGGCCAACTTCACCCTGCCCGCGAACAGCAAGATCGGGCATGGGCAGAGCTACCCCGCACCTGCCGGCGCCAAGGACGTGCGCTCGTTCAAGATCTACCGCTGGAACCCCGACGACGGGCAGAACCCGCGCACCGACACCTACGACATCGACCTTGCCGCCTGCGGGCCGATGGTTCTCGACGCGCTGATCAAGATCAAGAACGAGGTCGATCCGACGCCTGACCTTCCGCCGCTCCTGCCGCGAGGGCATCTGCGGCAGTTGCGCGATGAACATCGACGGCACCAACACGCTCGCCTGCCTCAAGCCGATCGACGACGTGAAGGGCGCCGGTGCGGATCAATCCGCTGCCGCACATGGCGGTGGTGAAGGACCTGGTGCCCGACCTCACGCAGGTCTACGCGCAGTACCGCAGCATCGAGCCCTGGCTGAAGTCCGACACGCCGCCGCCGCCCGACGCCGAGCGGCTGCAGAGCAAGGAGGAGCGCGCCAAGCTCGACGGCATGTGGGAATGCATCCTGTGCTTCTGCTGCACGACGAGCTGCCCGAGCTACTGGTGGAACGGCGACCGCTATCTCGGCCCCGCCGTGCTGTTGGCCGCCTATCGCTGGATCGCCGACAGCCGCGACGAGGCGACCGGCCAGCGGCTCGATGCGCTGGAGGATCCGTTCAAGCTGTACCGCTGCCATACGATCATGAACTGCACCGAGACCTGCCCCAAGGGCCTCAATCCCGCGAAGGCGATCGGCAAGATCAAGCAGTTGATGGTCGAGCGGCAGGTCTGACCGCCGGCCCGACCGCCATGTTCCGCGGCAGCCTGTCCGGGCCGGATACCAGCCCGGCCGATCGGGCGCGGGCATGGTCCGACAGCCTGTTGATGGACCACGCCGTGTTTCGCGTGCTGTGGGACAACTGGGCGACGGTGGTGCCCGGCCGGCTCTACCGCTCCAACCATCCGACGCCGTCGCGCCTTGCCGCCGCCGCGCGCCGCTACGGCTTGCGCACCGTCCTCAACCTGCGCGGCCATCGCCAGTGCGGCTCCGACGCGCTGTCGCGGGTGGCGGCCGAGCGGCTCGGCCTGATCCATATCGACGCACCGTTCGAAAGCCGCGGTGCGCCGCACCGCGACCGCATCCTGCGGCTGGCCGAGATCCTGCAGACGATGCAGGAACCCGCGCTGATGCACTGCAAGTCGGGGGCCGATCGCGCCGGCCTGGGTGCGGGGCTGTTCCTGCTGCTGAACGGCGGCACCTCCCAACAGGCGCTGGCGCAGCTCTCCTGGCGGTTCGGCCATTTCAGCCGCTCGCGCACCGGCATCCTCGATGCCTTCTTCGTCCGCTACGCGCTGGAGGCCGAGGGCCGCAAGCCGTTCCTCGACTGGGTGCGCGACGATTACGACGAGATGGCGCTCCGCCGCGATTTCACGGCCGGCGGGCTGTCCAGCTTCATCACCGACCGCGTGCTGGTGCGCGAGTAGCGGTCGGCGGCCAAGGCGGGGGAACCGCCAGCGCGCTGATACATTCCCTTACCGTTCGGACCGGCTGACGGCCGGGACGCGACGAGAAGGTTGTGCGGTCGATGCAGCGCCGGGACGTGATCTCCAAGGGCTTGCTGTTGCCGCTGGTTGCGGCTGTCGATCTTCGCCCGGCGGCAGCCGCGCCTGCCCAGGCAGCCGCCGCTCAGGGAGCGGCCACCCCAACCACGCCCGCCGCGACGCCGTTCGACGGCGACACCGTCCGGCGCATCGCGCGCGAGCTTGCAGCCAAGCCCTACGAGGCGCCCGACGCGAAGCTGCCCACCGATCTGACGGACATTACCTACGACACGTACCGCAAGCTTCGGTTCGATCCGGCGCGGGCGCTGTGGCACGGCACCGGCAGCCGCTTCGAGGTGGAGTTCTTCCACCGCGGCTTCCTGTATCACGACAAGGTTGGGATCAACGAGGTGGTGGACGGCAAGTCCACGCCGGTGCGCTATGCCGCCGACCTGTTCGACCTGAGCGCGATCCCCGGCCTGGCGGCCCACGACGATTTCGGCTTCGCCGGATTTCGCGTGCACTACCCGATCAACCGTCCCGACTACAAGGATGAGGTCTGCGCCTTCCTCGGCGCCAGCTATTTTCGCGCCGTGGCGAAGAACCAGGGCTACGGCCTGTCGGCGCGGGGTCTGGCGATCAGCACCGCCGATCCGAGAGGCGAGGAATTCCCGTATTTCAAGACGTTCTGGCTGCATCGGCCGCCGCCCGGCACCGACTCCATGGTGATCGACGCCCTGCTGGACAGCCAGAGTTGCACCGGCGCGTTCCGCTTCACGATCCGGCCGGGCGAGGAGACCATCTTCGACGTCGAGGCGGCGCTGTATCCGCGCGTGGACATCACCGAGGCCGGCATCGCGCCGCTGACCAGCATGCATCTTTTCGCGCCGAACGATCGGCGGGGCGTCGATGACTACCGCAACGCCGTGCATGATTCGGGCGGGTTGCTGATGTGGAACGGGCACGGCGAGCAGCTGTGGCGTCCGTTGTCCAACCCGACCGATCTGCAGATCAGCGTGTTCGACGACACCAGTCCGCGCGGCTTCGGACTGATGCAGCGGCGGCGCGACTTCGCCGACTACCAGGACCTGGAGGCGCATTACGAATAGCGGCCGAGCCTGTGGATCGAGCCGATCGGCGACTGGGGCCCGGGTCGGTCATCCTGATGGAGATCCCCTCGAAGGAGGAAGCCAACGACAACATGGTCGCGTTCTGGCGGCCGCACGACACGCTGGCGGCGAAGGGCGAATACATCCTCACTTATCGTCTGCACTGGTGCTGGGACAATCCCTGGGCGACCAAGCTTGGCAAGCTGGTCGATACGCGCTGCGGTGCCGGCGGCGGCGGCAAGACGAGGCTGTTCGTCATCGACGCGATGGGCGACGGGCTGAAGGCATTGCCGGCCGACGCCAAGCTCAAGGCCCAGGTCACTGCCGACAAGGGAACGATTTCGAACGTCGTGGTGGAGCGCAACCCCGACCTGCACGGCTGGCGCATGAGCTTCGATCTGGCGCCGGCCGACACCAAGGTCACTGAACTGCGCGCGCAGCTGATGGGCGACGCCGGCCCGGTGAGCGAGACCTGGATCTACCGATGGACGGACTGAGCGGATCGGGCCTGGAGGGCTTCGCGGCGCTGCCGTCCGAAGCGCCGATGGCGATGCCTGTCGCCTCGCTGCGTCAGGGCCGGCGGGCGAGGCGGCGCGGACGCCGCTTCATTCCCAAGCTGTTCCTGTGCCGCTGCTTCGTCTTCGGCGGCGCCGTGGCCATGACCGGCGCGGCGGCGTGGCAGATGTACCGCGTCATGGTGTCCGGTTCGGTGACGATGCTGGAAGTGGTCCTGCTGACGCTGTTCGTCAGCCTGTTCGCATGGATCGCGCTGTCGTTCACCAGCGCGGTTTGCGGCTTCGTCTCGCTGGCCGCGGCCGGCGGACGGCCGCTCGGCATCCTGGATGCCTGCGAACCCGACAGTCTGCGCTGCCGCACCGCCCTGCTGATGCCGACCTACAACGAGGACCCCTCGCGCATCGCCGCCGCGCTGGAGGCGATGCATCGGGCACTCGCCGCGACCGGGGCGGGCGGTCGGTTCGACTTCTTCATCCTCAGCGATACCACCGATCCCGACACCTGGATCGCCGAGGAAGCGGCCTTCCTCGCGCTGCGCGGCCGCGTTGGGGGAACGCCCGCGGTCTATCTATCGCCGTAGGCCCCGCAACATCGCGCGCAAGTCCGGCAACATCGCCGAATGGGTCGGCCGCTTCGGCGCCGCCTATCCGCAGATGATCGTGCTTGACGCCGACAGCATCATGACCGCGCGAGGCGGTGCTGCGGCTGGCCGCAGCGATGGAGCGTTCGCCCGACGTCGCGCTGATCCAGACGGTGCCGGCCATCGTCAACGGCACCACGCTGTTCGCGCGCCTGCAGCAATTCGCCGGCGCCGTGTACGGGCCGCTGATCGCGCACGGCATGGCGTGGTGGCACGGCGCGGATGGCAATTACTGGGGCCACAACGCGCTGATCCGCACGGCCGCCTTCGCCGAGCATGCGGGGCTGCCGGAGCTGCGCGGACGCAAGCCCTTCGGCGGCCATATCATGAGCCACGATTTCGTCGAGGCGGCGCTGCTGCGCCGGGCCGGCTGGGCGGTGTGGATGGTCCCCGCGCTGGCCGGCAGCTATGAGGAAAGTCCGCCGAACGTCACCGACATGCGGTGCGCGACCGCCGCTGGTGCCAGGGCAACCTGCAGCATCTCGCGGTGCTGACCGGCGCGAGGCCTGCACCGGATCAGCCGGCTGCATATGCTGGCCGGCATCGGCTCCTACATCACCGCCCCGCTCTGGCTGCTTTTCCTGCTGACGGGCATCCTGATCGCGGTCCAGTCGCGGTTCATCCGGCCGGAATATTTCCCGGTCGCCGGCTCGCTGTTTCCGCACTGGCCGGTGATCGACCCGATCCGCGCCAAGTGGCTGTTCGTCGGCACCATGGCGGTGCTGCTGGTTCCGAAGCTGCTCGGCTATCTTGCCATGCTGTTCGACGGGCGGCGGCGGCGCGGCTTCGGCGGCGCGCTGCGGGCACTGGTCGGCGTCCTGACCGAGACGCTGCTGACGGGCCTGCTGGCGCCGGTGATGATGCTCAGCCAGTCATCGGCGGTGCTCAGCATCCTGGCGGGACGCGACGGCGGCTGGCAGACCCAGCGCCGCGACGATGGCGGCATCCCGCTGCAGGAGACGGTCAGACTGTATGCCCGGCACACCATCCTCGGCCTGGCCCTCGGCGCCACCGCCTACCTCGTCTCGCCGCCGCTGGCGCTGTGGATGCTGCCTGTGCTGGCCGGCCTCGTGCTCGCCATTCCCCTGGCCGCGCTTTCCGGATCCGGCGGTGCAGGGCGCGGTCTGCGCTGGCTCGGGTTGCTCGCCACGCCCGAGGAGCGGTCGCCGCCCGCCATCCTAGTACACGCCCGCGAAGCGCGCGCCGGCTTCGCCGAAGCCGCAGGAGCCGGGCTGCCGCGGCTGCTGACCGACCCCGTGCTGCTGGCCGCGCATCGCCGGATGCTGCCACGGCCACGCGTGCGCGGGCGCGACCCGATCGACCCCGCCCTCGTGCTCGGTCTGGCGCGCGTGGCCGAGGCGGATCGGCTGGACGACGCGCTGTGCAGCCTGCAGCGCGGGGAGCTACTGGCGCTTCTTGGAGATCGGGATGGTCTCGACCGGCTCGCCGAACTCGCGGGCGTCGGGTGTCAGGAGTCGGTGGCGACGGCAGCGCAGCCGGCACGCCGCGCGGGCGGCATAGCGCCGATCCGCGCCTCGAACTGACGCCGGCGCCGTTGCAGCAGACGCCAGGCGAGCCGCGTGCTGATGGCGGACAGCCGGCCGCGCGGCTTCAGCCCGACCGCCTTGAAGATCATGCCCATGCCGCGCTGCGATGTGGCGGCGGCCGGTAGAACGCCATCGCCCGCGCCATGTAGGCGGCGATGCAGCGGTCGTGGCTGTAGGCGGTGGCCGTCCGGCTGCGTTGCCGCAGTGATAGGCGAAGGCCAGCTCGTCGTCCTCGCTTTCGCCGATCCGCCCGGCGGCGATGCGCAGGCGGCGCAGGAGGCCGATGTTCTCGCGCCCCAGGTAGCGCCGCATGTGGTCGTAGAACAGCTTGAAGTGGCGGATACTCGTCGGCCGCGATCAGCCGGCAGACCTGCTGCAGCACCGGCTCGTCCGTCGCCTCGGCCAGCGCGGTGTAGTAGCTGGAGGTGCCGGTCTCGACCATGCAGCGGGCGATCAGCTCGCCGGTGCGCGAGCCGCGCACCGAGGCGTCGGCATCCAGCGGCACGCTGTAGCCGGCCTTGTAGCGCGCGAACGCCGCTTCGTAGTCCCAGCCCGGATCGGCCAGCATCGCCCAGCGGCCCAGCGCGTCGCCGTGCTGCACTTCCTCGGTCGCCCAGTTGTCGGCGGCGGCGCGGAAGTCGGGGTCGTCGGCGAACACGCGGTTGAGGTAGATGGCGTAGTCGGTGCCGTTGCGCTCGACCATCGCCGCGGCTTTCACCAGCGGGATCAGAGCGCGGATCGACCTTGGCGGGATCGAAGCGGTCCCAGTCCACTTCGTCGATATGCCAGTGCTTCATCGCTGCTCTCGTTCAGCCACGGCGGTGACGGGCAGCCCGCGCGGCGGTTCCATGTGCCACCGAATGCGCGAGTTCTGGAAGCGCCCTCACCCTGCAGTCTCCCCAAGCGGGCGAGGGCGGGGTCAGGGTCGCGGGCGGCTGCCTCAAGCCGCCTGCGCCGCTTCGATCATGGCGCGAGCGGACTGCATCCGGTCCATCGCTGCGTCCAGCGCATCGACGTCCATCTTGTCGGCGGCGTCGTAGTCGGCCTCGGCCGCAGCGAGGCGTCTCTCGCCCTCGGCGCGCGATACCTCGGCCACCGGGATCGCCTCGTTCGGCCAGCACCGTGCAGCGCTCCGGCGTGATCTCGGCGAACCCGCCGGCGACGAACACTGGTCGGTGACCTGGTTGCCCTCGTAGAGCCGGATGGTGCCGCCGCGCAGCAGCACGATCATCGGCGCGTGCTGCGCCAGCACGCCCATCTCGCCCTCGGCGGCCGGGATCACCACCATGTCCACCGGCCGCGACAGCAGCAGCTTCTCCGGGCTGACGATCTCCAGGTCGACCGGCATGGACTCAGGCCGCGGCCTTCATCGATTTCGGCCTTCTTCACGGCTTCCTCGATGGTGCCGACCATGTAGAACGCGCCTTCCGGCAGGTGGTCGTATTCGCCGGCGCAGATCGCCTTGAAGCTGCGGACCGTGTCGGCGACCGGCACGAACATGCCCGGGAAGCCGGTGAACACTTCGGCCACGTGGAACGGCTGCGACAGGAAGCGCTGGATCTTGCGCGCGCGCGCCACGACCAGCTTGTCCTCCTCCGACAGCTCGTCCATGCCCGAGAATGGCGATGATGTCCTGCAGCGACTTGTAGGTCTGCAGGATGCGCTGCACTTCGCGCGCCACCTGGTAGTGCTCCTCGCCGACGATGCGCGGATCGAGCGAGCGCGAGGTCGAGTTCCAGCGGATCGACCGCCGGGTAGATGCCCAGTTCGGCGATCTGGCGCGACAGCACGGTGGTGGCGTCCAAGTGGGCGAACGAGGTGGCCGGCGCCGGGTCGGTCAGGTCGTCGGCCGGCACGTAGATCGCCTGCACCGAGGTGATCGAGCCCTTCTTGGTGGAGGTGATGCGCTCCTGCAGCGCGCCCATGTCGGTGGCCAGCGTCGGCTGGTAGCCCACCGCCGACGGGATGCGGCCCGAGCAGCGCCGACACTTCGGCGCCCGCCTGGGTGAAGCGGAAGATGTTGTCGACGAAGAACAGCACGTCCTGGCCTTCCTCGTCGCGGAAATATTCCGCCAGCGTCAGGCCGGACAGGCCGACGCGCGCGCGGGCGCCCGGCGGCTCGTTCATCTGGCCATAGACCAGCGCCACCTTGGAGCCCTCGGTGGTGCCTCTCGCCGAGCTTGATGACGCCGGCATCGATCATCTCGTGATAGAGGTCGTTGCCCTCGCGGGTGCGCTCGCCGACGCCGGCGAACACCGACACGCCGCCATGCGCCTTGGCGATGTTGTTGATCAGCTCCTGGATGAGCACGGTCTTGCCGACGCCGGCGCCGCCGAACAGGCCGACCTTGCCGCCCTTCAGGTAGGGGGCCAGCAGATCGACCACCTTGATGCCGGTGACCAGGATCTCGGCCGAGGTCGCCTGCTCCTCGAAGGTCGGCGCCGTCGCGGTGGATCGGGTAGCGCATCTTGCGCGTTGACCGGGCCGCGCTCGTCGATCGGCTCGCCGATCACGTTCAGGATGCGGCCCAGCGTCTCCGGCCCGACCGGCACCGTGATCGGCGCGCCGGTGTCGACCACTTCCTGGCCGCGCACCATGCCGTCGGTGCTGTCCATGGCGATGCAGCGCACCGTGCGCTCGCCGAGTTCCTGCGCCACTTCCAGCACCAGCGTGCGGTCGTCGATCTTGGTGGTCAGCGCGTTCTGGATGAACGGCAGGTCGCCCTCGAACTGCACGTCCACCACGGCGCCCAGCACCTGCGTCACGCGTCCGACGATGTTGCTCGATGTCATCGACATTGGCAGTCCCCTTACGCTGCGATCGCGAACGCTCTCAGACGGCTTCGGCGCCGGAGATGATCTCGATCAGTTCCTTGGTGATGTTGGCCTGACGCGCGCGGTTGTAGTTCAGCGTCAGGCGCTTGATCATGTCGCCGGCGTTGCGCGTCGCGTTGTCCATCGCCGTCATCGCGCGCCGTGCTCGCCGGCGGCGCTCTCCAGCAGCGCGCGATAGATCTGGATCGCCAGGTTCTGCGGCAGCAGGCGCGCCAGGATGGTCTCCTCGTCCGGCTCGAACTCGTAGATCGCCTGCGCGCCGTCCGCCGCCTGCGCCGACCCTTCCGGCATCGGCGCCGGGATCAGCCGCGTCTCGGTGGTGACCTGGGAGATCACCGAGCGGAAGCGGTTGTAGACGAGCGTGCAGACGTCGAACTCGCCGGCTGCCAGCATCGTCGTCACGCGCTTGCGCGATCTCCTCGGCGTCGGCGAACTCGATGCGCTTTCGCCGGCGATAGCTGATGTCGCCGACCAGCCGGTCGGCCAGCTCGCGCCTGCAGGTAGTCGCGGCCCTTGCGGCCGACCGCGAGGATCTTGACCGTCTTGCCCTCGGCTTCCAGCTTGCGCGCCAGGGTGCGGGTCGGCGCGGCCGACATTGGTGTTGAACGCGCCGGCGAGGCCGCGATCGGCGGTGACCGGCACCAGCAGATGCACCTGGTCCTTGCCGGTGCCGACCAGCAGCCTCGGCGCGGTCGGGCTGCCCGGCGACCGATGGCCGCCAGCGCGCCCAGCATGCGCTCCATGCGCTCGGCATAGGGCCGCGCGGCTTCCGCCTGCGTCTGCGCGCGGCGCAGCTTCGACGCCGCGACCATCTTCATGGCGGAGGTGATCTTCTGCGTCGACTTCACGCTGTTGATGCGGATGCGCAGCGCTTTCAGGCTGGGCATGGCGAACTCCGGCGGCGCTCAGGCGAACGACTTGGCGAAGTCGTCGAGGAAGGCGGTCAGCTTCTTCTCGGTGTCCGGCTTGATCTCGCGGTCGTTGCGGATCGCGTCGAGGATGCTCGGCTCGCGCGCACTCGCAGCTCGGCCAGCAACTGCCGCTCTCGAAGGCGCCGACGCGGCCGATGTCGATCTTGTCGAGATAGCCGCGCACGCCGGCGAAGATCGCCACCACCTGCTCCTCGACCGGCACCGGGCTGTACTGCGGCTGCTTCAGCAGCTCGGTCAGCCGCGAGCCGCGCGCCAGCAGCTGCTGCGTCGAGGCATCGAGGTCGGAGGCGAACTGCGCGAAGGCCGCCATCTCGCGGTACTGCGCCAGCTCCAGCTTGATGCGTCCGGCGACCTGCTTCATCGCCTTGATCTGCGCCGCCGATCCGACGCGCGAGACCGAGATGCCGACGTTCACCGCCGGGCGGATGCCGCGGAAGAACAGCTCGGTCTCCAGGAAGATCTGGCCGTCGGTGATCGAGATGACGTTGGTCGGGATGTAGGCGGACACGTCGCCGGCCTGCGTCTCGATCACCGGCAGCGCGGTCAGCGAGCCGGCGCCCATCGGCGTCCGATCATCTTCGCCGCGCGCTCCAGCAGGCGCGAGTGCAGATAGAACACGTCGCCCGGATAGGCCTCGCGGCCCGGCGGGCGGCGCAGCAGCAGCGACATCTGGCGATAGGCGACGGCCTGCTTGGACAGGTCGTCGTAGAAGATCACCGCGTGGCGGCCGTTGTCGCGGAAGAACTCGCCCATGGTGCAGCCGGTGTAGGGCGCGAGGAACTGCATCGGCGCCGGGTCGGACGCGGTGGCGGCGACGACGATGGAGTACTCCATCGCGCCGTTTTCCTCCAGCGTGCGCACCAACTGCGCGACGGTGGAGCGCTTCTGGCCGATCGCGACGTAGATGCAATAAAGCTTCTTGCTCTCGTCGCCGCCGGCGTTGATGGTCTTCTGGTTGATGATGGTGTCGATGATCACCGCGGTCTTGCCGGTCTGGCGGTCGCCGATGATCAGCTCGCGCTGGCCGCGGCCGATCGGGATCAGCGCGTCGATCGCCTTCAGCCCGGTCTGCATCGGCTCGTGCACCGACTTGCGCGGGATGATGCCGGGCGCCTTCACCTCGACGCGGCGGCGTTCGGTCGAGTCGATCGGGCCCTTGCCGTCGATCGGGTTGCCGAGCCCGTCCACCACGCGGCCGAGCAGGCCCGTCGCCCACCGGCACGTCGACGATCGATGCCGGTGCGCGCGACGGTGTCGCCTTCGCGGATCTGCGTGTCGTCGCCGAAGATCACCACGCCGACATTGTCGGTTTCGAGGTTCAGCGCCATGCCGCGCAGGCCGGCGCCGGGGAACTCCACCATCTCGCCGGCCATGCACGTTCTGCAGGCCGAACACGCGGGCGATGCCGTCGCCGACGCGAGAGCACCTGGCCGGTCTCGGCGACGTTCGCCTCGGTGTCGAAGCTGGCGATCTGCTTCTTGAGGATCTCCGAGATCTCGGCTGGGCGGATCTCCATATCAGGCGGCTCCCTTCATGGCGAACTGCAGGCGCTGCAGCCGGGATTTCAGGCTGGTGTCGTAGAGGCGGGCGCCGATGCGCACGACGAGGCCGCCGAGCAGGGTCGGATCGACCGTCTCGGCGATGTTGACGTTGCCGTAGCCGGCCTCGATCAGCCGGGCCCGCAGCTGCTGGCGCTGCACGTCGGACAGCGGATGCGCGGTGGCGACCTGCGCGGTGATGATGCCGCGCTTTGCGGCGACCAGGGCGGCGAAGGCGGCGACGATGTCGCGCAGGTCGCGCAGCCGGCGGTTGGTGGCGACGACGCCGACGAAATCCTGCACCGCCTTGCCGAAGCCTTCCTGCTGCAGCACGGCCATGGCTGCGCCGCGAGCGCTGGTTGACGTCGATCAGGGGGCTGTCCAGCAGGCGGCGGAAATCGGCGCTGGCGTCGATCAGCCGGCCGAGGTCTTCCATGTCGCCGATGACCGGCTCGAGCGCGTTGATGTCTTCGGCGTGGGCATAGAGCGCGGCCGCATAGCGGTCGGCCATACCGCCGCCGGTCGAGATTGTCGTGCCGCCAGACGCCACGCGAGATGTCCTGTTACGGTTGGGCCGCGCCGGCGCGCGGGCAGGAAGAAGCCCGGCCGCCCCGACCGGTGGGGGCGTCTAACACGGGGGGTTTGCCCACGCAACAAGCCGCACGGACGAACATGAGCGTTTTGTCATGCCCCTGGGAGGGCGTCTCGGACCATGTCCGCCAGGGCAACGCAAGCGCAACGAATGCGGCAAACGAAACGGGCGGACCCGAAGGCCCGCCCGTTGTTTACGCCCGCGCGGGAAAAAGCGTCAGACGTTCAGGCCGAGGCTGCGATAGGTGGCACCGCGCATCCCGCGCTCACGCGTGAACTCCGGATCGAAGACGCGCCTGAGTTCGCTGCGCGCGACGCCGATATCGGCCAACTCGCGGTCACTCAGCCTGCTCAGTTCGTCCAGCACCGCCCGGCGGCGCGGCATCGCGACCAGCGTCGCGAGGGCGTCGGCGATGCGGCGGCCGATACCGCGGCCGGTGGCATGGCCGCTGCCGGGAAGGGCGTAATCAGGGCCCTCGTCGGTGCCGCGGTAGCTCATGCCGGCGGGAAGCAGATGTGCCATTTGATTCTTGGCGAAGGGGGCATTCATGGGTCTTATCCAGTCCATTGTCCGGGTCCGGCGCGGCGTCGACGTGGCGCCAGCCTCCCGGGTCTTTGACGACGCCACAGTTGGGGAACGAACGCGCAGCGGATAAGCGCCGAAACTCTCCGCCAGCCATGCGTATGATGCATGGATCGTGATTGAGGTATGACAAAAATGGTACGCTGCACCGCGGAAATTCTGGCGTGACGAACAACTCTTCGGGACCCTCCAGGCTTGCCGATCTGCGTGCCGAACTCGCCCGGCAGGGACTGGCGGGCTTCATCGTGCCGCGTGCCGACGAGCACCTGGGCGAATACGTCCCGCCGGGGGCGGAGCGGCTCGCCTGGCTGACCGGCTTCACCGGCAGCGCCGGCCTCGCCGTCGTGCTGGCCGACCGGGCCGCGGTGTTCACCGACGGGCGCTACGTGCTGCAGCTTGCCGCGCAGACCGATCCGGCAGCGTGGGAACGCCAGCACATCATCGACACCCCGCCGCCGGCCTGGCTGGCGAAGCATGCGCCGGCCGGGGCGGCGATCGGCTACGACCCGATGCTGTTTGCCGAGGAGGCGGTGGCCCGCTTCACCGAGGCCGGGCTGACCATGCGCCCCGTCACCGCCAACCCGGTCGATGCGGTTTGGCCGGACCGTCCGGCCCCGCCGACGGCGCCGGCCGAGCCCTATCCGCTGACCTATTCCGGGCGGAGCGCCGCCGACAAGCGCGAGGACATTGCCCGGGTGCTGCGCGCAGCCAAGCAGGACGCGGCGGTCATCAGCGATCCGGCCTCGGTCGCCTGGATGCTCAATATCCGCGGCGCCGACGTGCCGTTCACGCCGTTCGCGCTGGGTTTCGCGCTGGTCCATGCCGATGCCCGGGCCGAGTTGTTCATGGCGCCCGAGAAGCTGCCGGAGGCGACGCGCGCCTGGCTCGGCAACGCCGTTGCGGTCGCCCCGCGCAGCGCGCTGCCCGGCGCGCTCGATGCGTTGGCCGGCCATGTGGTTCGCGTCGATGCCGCCGGGTCCCCCGTCTGGTTCGCCCAGCGCCTGCGCGCCGCCGGTGCTACCGTCGCCGCCGGCACCGATCCCTGCCTGCTGCCAAAGGCCCGCAAGAACCCGGTCGAGCAGCAAGGCGCGCGCGATGCCCATGCCCGCGACGCGGTCGCGCTGTGCCGGTTCCTGCACCTGCTGGCCACCGAAGGCGCCTCGGGCCGCCTGACCGAGATGTCGGCGGCCGCGGCGCTGCTGGCGTTCCGCCAGGAGGTCGCGCTGTTCCGCGGCGAGAGCTTCCCGGCGATCTCGGGGGCGGCGGAGAACGGGGCGATCATCCACTACCGCGTCACCGAGGCGAGCAACCGCCGCCTCGGCGCCAACGAGGTCTATCTGATCGACTCGGGTGCGCAGTATCTCGATGGCACCACCGATGTCACCCGCACGATCTGGACCGGCCCCGGCGCGCCGCCGGCCGAATTGCGTGCCCAGGTGACGCGGGTGCTGCAGGGGCACATCGCCATCGCCACGCTGGTGTTTCCGCACGGCGTCGCCGGCCCGCATCTGGATGCCTTCGCCCGCCGCGCGCTGTGGCAGGCCGGGCTCGACTACGACCATGGCACCGGCCACGGCGTCGGCGCCTATCTGTCGGTGCATGAAGGGCCGGTCAGCCTGTCGCGCACGGCGCGGACGGTGCCCATCGAGGCGGGAATGATCCTGTCGAACGAGCCGGGTTTCTACGAACCAGGCTCGCACGGCATTCGGCTGGAAAACCTGCTGCTGGTGCAGGAAGCCGCGCTGCCGGCGGCAAGGAAGCCGTTCCTGCGTTTCGAGACGCTGACCCTGGCGCCATTCGATCGCGCGCTGATCGATCCAGGGATGCTATCGCCGCAGGAACGCGCGTGGCTGGACGCCTATCACGCGCGGGTGCTGGAGCAGGTGGGACCAGCGCTGCCCGCCGATCTGCGCGGCTGGCTGGTGCAGGCCTGCGCACCGCTTTCGGGCTGATCGCCTGGCGCACTTCCCGCGCCGTTTGGCGCGGATGTGGTGCACTGGTTCGTTGATGCGGGGGGCAAACCTATCCGATCAGGTGGTTCCACCCGGTCGGATGTCTCCCTAGCGGCTCACCAGAGCGAGGCCGGCATCGTCCTGCGCTACCGTGTGGCCGGCGGCGGCGCTCAGCACGTCGGTGACGTTGCGCACCAGCGCCGCGCCGATCAGCACGACCGCCGCGATCAGCACGATGCGCGCGACCGTCTCGAACCAGTGGACGGCCCCGTTCCGTGGGTCGGCGGCACGGGTATCTGCGGAACCGTGTCGGATCGCGATCTGCATCGGACTGTTCCCGGATGAGCGCTGCGAACGGACTTCAGTCGGCCGACGGGGCCGGCGTGTGGAGAGCGGGCGGCGACGGCGGGGGGCTGCCGCCGGCCATGTCGCTCTCGTGCCAGACCACGCCGGCGCCGACCATCGCGGCGGCGGCGAGCCCGGCGCCGATCAGCAGGCGCATGAAGAACCGCTTGTCGGTCTCGAGTAGCTCCAGATCGAGCTGGGAGGTCGTGTCCACCGTGACGTTGGTCATCTGGCCGCTCCTGTTTTCCGCGTCGTCGTCCATGCGCGGTTTATCGGCCAGGTGAGCACCCCGGCATGTGAAGCGGTTCACAGGATTTGGCGGATTCCGGGACCCGCGGCCCGGACGGCGGGGTTTTACCGGTCGGTCAGTCCAGCCCGGCCAGGGCGCACCATTCGGCCTCGGTCAGCGTCCGCACGCCCAGCTCGGCGGCGCGTTTGGCCTTGGACCCGGCCTCGGCCCCCAGCACGACGAAATCGGTCTTCTTCGATACGCTGTCGGTGACCTTGGCCCCCAGCGCCTCGGCGCGCGCCTTCGCCTCCGGGCGGGTCATGCGCTCGAGCGTACCGGTGAACACCACGGTCTTGCCGGCAAGTTCGCCGTCCGCGCCGGCCGCCGGCGCGGCGTCCTCGATGGTCAGCAGCGCGGCCAGTTCGTCGAGCGTGTCCAGGTTGTGCCGCTCGGCGAAGAAGTCGGCCAGTTCCTCGGCGATTGAGGGGCCGATGCCCAAGATGCTGCCCAGCGCCTGCCGTGCCTCCGAGCCGATCTCGGTCGCTTCCAGCATCTGCCTGCGGAAACCGGCGAAGCTGCCGTAGTGCCGCGCCAGAAGCTGCGCGTTGCGCTCGCCGATGCGGCGGATGCCCAGTGCGTAGATGAAGCGCGCCAGCGGGATCGTCCGCCGCGCGTTGATCGCGCGCGACAGGTTGCGCGCCGACACCGGGCCCCAGCCTTCGCGCCCTGCGATCTCGGCTTCGCGCTCGGGCAGGCGGAAAAGGTCGGCCGGGCTGTGCAGCCAGCCCTCGTCGTAGAATTCGCGGATGGTCTTTTCGCCCAGGCCGTCGATGTCGAAGGCGGCGCGGGAGACGAAATGGATCAGCCGCTCGACGCGCTGGGCGGCGCAGATCAGCCCGCCCGTGCAGCGCCGCACCACCTCGTCGCCGACGCGCACCGCGAGGCTGCCGCACACCGGGCAGTGATCGGGGAACACGTACGGCACCGCGTCCGCCGGGCGGCGGTCCGCCAGCACGCCGCAGCACCTGCGGGATCACGTCGCCGGCGCGCTGAAGGCTGACCGTGTCGCCGATGCGGATGTCCTTGCGGGCGATCTCGTCCTCGTTGTGCAGCGTCGCGTGCTCCACCAGCACGCCGCCGACATTCACCGGCAGCAGGTCGGCCACCGGGGTGAGCGCGCCGGTGCGGCCGACCTGGATGCGGATGCCGCGCAGCACCGTCATCGCCTGCTCGGCCGGGAACTTCCAGGCGATCGCCCAGCGCGGCGCGCGACCGGCGAACCCGAGCCGCCGCTGCAGGCCGAGGTCGTTGATCTTGTACACCACGCCGTCGATGTCGTAGCGCAGGCCGGCGCGCTCCTCGGCCATGCGGCGCTGGAACGCCTCGGCCTCGGCCTCGGAGTGCAGCAGCGCCGACAGCTCGTTGACGGTGAAGCCCCAGCCGCGCAGGCGCTCGCAGGTAGTCCCAATGGGTTTCGGCCACCCGCGCGCTGGCCTCGCCCATCGCGTAGGCGAACAGCGACAGCGGGCGGCCGGCGGTGATGGCGGGATCGAGCTGGCGCAGGCTGCCCGCCGCGGCGTTGCGGGGGTTGGCGAACAGCCGGTGCCCGGCGGCTTCCTGCGCGGCGTTCAGCGCCAGGAAATCGGCCTTGGTCATGAACACCTCGCCGCGGATTTCGATCAGCGCGGGTGCCGCGCCCTTCAGCGTCTGCGGCACCGCGGCGATGGTGCGGAGATTGGCGGTGACGTCCTCGCCCTCGGCGCCGTCGCCGCGCGTCGCCCCGAAGGCCAGCGTGCCGCGCTCGTAGGTGAGGTTGATGGACAGCCCGTCGATCTTCGGCTCGGCGACGATGGGCAGGGGCGCGTCGGCGGGCAGGCCGAGGAAGCGGCGGGCGCGGGCGTCGAATTCGACGAAATCCTCGGCCGCGAAGGCGTTGTCGAGCGACAGCATCGGCACCGATGTGCGGCCGCTTGGCGAAGCCGCCGGCTGGCGCGCCGCCGACCCGGCGGGAGGGCGAGTCGGCCCGCACCAGGGCGGGAAACCGCGCCTCGATCGCGCTGTTGCGCCGGCGCAGGGCGTCGTATTCGGCGTCGGTGACGGTGGGCGCGTCCTGTTCGTGATAGGCGCGGTCATGCGCCGCGATCTCGGCGGCGAGGCGTTCCAGCTCGGCCTTCGCCGCGGCTTCCGACAGTGCCTCGACCGCCAGGGCACTGGCCGAAGGCATCCCGCTTGGCGCCTGGCTCACGCGCCCGCCTCCAGCAGCGCGTCGGCGGCGGCGCGCGCCGCCTCGGTGACCGTCTCGCCCGCCAGCATCCGGGCGATCTCCTCCCGCCGCGCCGCACTGTCCAGCGTATCGACGCGGGTTTCGGCGCGGCCCCGCCCGCTCGCCTTGGCGACGCGCAGATGCGCCGCACCGCGTGCCGCGACCTGCGGGCTGTGCGTCACGACCAGCACCTGCACCCGCTCGGCCACGCGGGCCAGCCGCTCCCCCACCGCCGCAGCGGTCGCACCGCCGAGGCCCGCATCCACCTCGTCGAACACCAGCGTCGGCACCGCCGAGCCGGCCGACAGCACCACCTTCAGCGCCAGCATCAGCCTGGACAATTCGCCGCCCGAGGCGATGCGCGCCAGCGGCCCCGGTTCCTGGCCGGGGTTGGTGGCGATCAGGAAGCGCACCGCCTCCATCCCGCCCGGCCCCCACGCATCCTCGTCGAGCGGCGTCACGCCGGCGACGAAGCGTGCTCTCGCCAGCCGCAGCGGCGGCAGCTCGCGCGCCACCGCCGTGCCCAGCCGCGCCGCCGCATCCCGGCGCGCCGCCGACAGCGTGCCGGCGGCAGCGACGTAGGCCGCCCGCGCCGCGGCTTCCGCCCGCTCGGCCGCGGCGATGGCGGCGGTGCCGCTTTCCACGAGCGCCAGCCGCGTGCTGAGCTGATCCAGCAGCGCCGCCAGCTCGGCCACCGGCACGCCGTGCTTGCGCGCCGCGGCGCGCAGCGCGAACAGCCGCTCCTCGGCCTGCTCCAGCCGGCGCGGATCGGCGTCCGCCTCGGCGGCGAGGCGGGAGAGCAGGGTTTCGGCTTCGGCCAGCGCGGCTTCCGCCCGGTCGAGCGCGGCGAGGGCAGGGGCGGCGTCGGCATCGGCCTCGCCGCCCGGCGGCACCAGCCGGGCAAGCGCGCGGCCGGCGGCACGCAGGGCGGCGGCCGGGCCGCCGGCCCGCCGGTCGCGCGGCGCCAGCTCGGCGATGGCGGCGGCGATCGCCTCACCGCGCCGCTCGGCCTGCTGCAGCGCACGGCGTTCCTCGGCCAGCGCCGCCTCCTCGTCGGCGCGGGGCGACAGGCGCGCCAGTTCATCGACCGCGTGGCGCAGCCAGTCCTCGTCGCGGGCGGCGGCGGCGGCGGCCTCCCGCGCATCCCGCAGGGCCGCGCGGGCGTCCTGCCAGGCCTGCCAGGCGCGCGCCACGGCGACGCGCAGCGGCGGCGGCACGGCGTAGGCGTCCAGCAGCGCGGCGTGGCTGGCCGGCTCCGCCAGACCCATCTGCTCGTGCTGGCCCTGCACCTCCACCAGCAGCGCTGCGATCCGGCGCAGCAGCGCCACTCCGACCGGCTGATCGTTCACATAGGCGCGGGATTTACCGTCGGCGCCGAGCACGCGGCGCAGCACCAGCGCATCCTCGGCATCGATGCCGTGCTCCTCCAGCAGCGTCGCCAGGGCGGCGTTGCCGGTGTCGGCGAAGCTGGCGGTGACGCTGGCTTGCGCCGCGCCGCGCCGCACCAGGCCCTGTTCGGCCCGCGCGCCCAGCGCCAGCCCGAGGCTGTCGAGGAGGATGGACTTGCCGGTGCCGGTTTCGCCGGTCAGCACCGTCAACCCGGCGCCGAAGGTCAGGTCGAGCCGATCGATCAGCACCACGTCGCGGATCGCCAGCGCGGTCAGCATGCCGTCGGCGCCCGGTGCCGGTTCAGGCGGGGCGGGACGGCATCAGAAGATCGAGTGCCAGGCGCGCGACAGGAAGTTCTGCTGCCCCTCGGTCTGCGTCTTCGGCTCGTTCTTCGCGTTCGGCACCAGCCCATCGGCGAACAACTGGTTGTAGCTGTCCTTGTACCAGCTGCTGCCCGGGTAATTGTAGCCCAGCACGGCGGCAGTGCGGCGCGCCTCGTCGGGCATCCCGAGCTGCAGGTAGATGTCGGTCAGCCGGGCCAGCGCCTCCGGCACGTGGTTGGTGGTCTGGTAGTCGTCCACCACGCGCTGGAAGCGGCCGATCGCGGCGGTGCGCAGGTTCTGGCTCTGATACCAGCGGCCGATCTCCATCTCCTTGCCGGCGAGGTGGTCGCGGCAGAGGTCGATCTTGAGGCGGGCGTCGCGGGCATAGGCGCTGTCGGGGAAGCGCGTCACCACATCCTGCAGCGCCGTCATCGCCTGCGCGGTGTCCGCCTGGTCGCGCTGGATGTCGGCGATCTGCTCATAGTAGCACAGCGCCCGCAGGTAGTAGGCATAGGCGATGTCGCGATGCGCCGGATGCAGCTGGATGAAGCGGTCCAGCGTGCCGATCGCCTCGGTGTACTTGTTCTGCAGGTACAGCGTGTAGGCGCCCATCAGCTGCGCGTTCACCGCCCAGGTCGAGTAGGGGTAGTTCTGCTGCACCAGGTCGAACTGCGTCATCGCGGTGTCGAAGCGGCGGGCCTGCAGCGCGTCCAGCCCGTTGTTGTAGAGCTGGTCCACCGGTGCCGATCCGGCGGTCGCCGCCGTCACCGCATCGTTCTTGTTCGAGCCGCAGGCCGCGAGCAGCGGCAGCAGCAGCAAAGCGGCCAGCAGGGCGAGCCGCGGCGGGGTGGAACGGTGGCTGTTTGGCTCTGACATGCGCGCCGACTATATCACGCGCGCCGAGCCGTCAAAGGCTTGCCGCGCCCTTGACGTGGCCCGCGCCATGCGCCATTTCGTCTAATCAGGACCAACATGGTCCGGTTAATGCGGGTCCGCCATGCTGAAGCTCTCCAAACTCACCGATTATGCGGTCGTCGTTCTGGTGCGGCTCTCCAGCGGCAGCGATGCGGTGCAGACCTCGCCCTGCATCGCCGCTGCGACCGGCATCCCCGAACCGACGGTCGCCAAGGTGCTGAAGGCGCTGTCGGCGGCGGGGCTGGTCGACATCCCAGCGCGGCGCGCGGGGCGGCTATCGTCCGGTGCGTGCGCTGTCGGCCATCGCGGTGGCCGACGTGATCGCCGCGGTCGACGGGCCGATTGCGCTGACCGCCTGCGTCGAGGGGTCTTCCGGCCGGCTGCGATTCCGAGCACATGTGCCCGATGCGCGGCCGCTGGGACCCGGTGAACGAGGCGATCAAGCAGGCGCTGTCGCAGATCACGCCTGGCCGACATGCGCGATGCCACCGTGCGCCGCATGTTCGGCGTCCCGCTGTCGCCGCCCCTGGCGCCCCAGCCGGCAGCGGTGCCCGCAACCGCATTGGCCACGCCCGCCACGATACCAGCCGCCGAATAGGACACGCGATGGCCGCCGTTACCGAAACCCTCGACACCGTCCGCGACGTCACCGGCTCCGGCTACAAATGGGGCTTCGAGACGGAGATCGAGATGGATCTGGCGCCGAAGGGGCTGAACGAGGACATCATCCGGCTGATCTCCGCGCGCAAGCAGGAGCCCGAATGGCTGCTGGAATGGCGGCTTGCCGCCTTCGCCGCCTGGCAGAAGATGGAGGAGCCGCAATGGGCGCTGGTCGGATCATCCGCCGATCGACTACCAGGACCTGCACTATTACGCGGCGCCGAAGCAGAAGGCCGGACCGGCCAGCCTCGACGAGGTCGATCCCGAACTGCTGCGCACCTACGAGAAGCTCGGCATTCCGCTGAAGGAGCGCGCCATCCTGGCCGGCGTCGACGGCGCGAGGCGAGCGGGGCCAGCAATGTCGCGGTGGACGCGGTGTTCGACAGCGTCTCGGTCGCCACCACCTTCCGCGAGACACTTGGCCAAGGCCGGCGTGATCTTCTGCCCGATCAGCGAGGCGGTGCGCGAGCATCCCGATCTGGTGCAGCAGTATCTCGGCAGCGTCGTGCCGGTGGCCGACAATTTCTTCGCCGCCCTGAACTCGGCCGTGTTCACCGACGGCAGCTTCGTGTTCATCCCGAAGGGCGTGCGCTGCCCGATGGAGCTGTCCACCTATTTCCGCATCAATGCGCGCAACACCGGCCAGTTCGAGCGCACGCTGATCATCGCCGAGGACGGCGCGCATGTCAGCTACCTGGAAGGCTGCACCGCGCCGATGCGCGACGAGAACCAGCTGCACGCCGCGGTGGTGGAGCTGGTCGCGCTGGACGACGCCAGCATCAAGTACAGCACGGTGCAGAACTGGTATCCCGGCGACGCCGAAGGCCGCGGCGGCATCTACAACTTCGTCACCAAGCGCGGCGCCTGCCGCGGCGCGCGCAGCGCGCATCACCTGGACGCAGGTGGAAACCGGCTCGGCGATCACCTGGAAATATCCGTCCTGCGTGCTGCAAGGCGATGACAGCGTGGGCGAGTTCTACTCGGTCGCGGTCACCAACAACCGCCAGCAGGCCGACACCGGCACCAAGATGATCCATATCGGCCGCAACACGCGCAGCACCATCGTCTCCAAGGGCATCAGCGCCGGGCCGGTCGAACAACACCTATCGCGGCCTGGTGCGCATCCTGCCGCGCGCCGCCGGTGCGCGGAACCACACGCAGTGCGACAGCCTGCTGATCGGCGACGCAGTGCGGCGCGCACACCGTGCCCTATATCGAAAGCCGCAACCCCACGGCGAAGGTGGAGCACGAGGCGACCACCTCGAAGATCGCCGAGGACCAGCTGTTCTACTGCCGCCAGCGCGGGCTGTCGGAGGAAGACGCGGTCGGCCTGATCGTCAACGGCTTCTGCAAGGAAGTGCTGAAGGAACTGCCGATGGAATTCGCGGTCGAGGCGCAGAAGCTGCTGGCCGTCAGCCTCGAAGGCTCGGTCGGCTAACGAAGGGACGACACGCATCATGCTCGAGATCAGCGGCCTCGACCGCCGCCATCGACGACAAGCCGATCCTGAACGGCATCGACCTCGATCGTGCCGCAGGGCGAGGTGCACGCCATCATGGGGCCGAACGGCTCCGGCAAGTCCACGCTCGCCTACGTGCTGGCCGGCCGCGAGGGCTACGAGGTCACCGGCGGCACGCGCGACGTTCGACGGCCAGCGACCTGCTGGCGATGGAGCCGGAGGAACGCGCCGCCGCCGGCGTGTTCCTGGCGTTCCAGTATCCGGTCGAACTGCCCGGCGTCGGCAACGCGAATTTCCTGCGCACCGCGCTGAACGCGCAGCGCCGCGCGCGCGGCGAGGCCGAACTGGACGCGGTGCAGTTCCTCAAGCTGGCGCGCGCCGAGACTGAAGCGGCTGGCGATGCCGGACGACATGCTGAAGCGCAACGTCAATGTCGGCTTCTCCGGCGGCGAGAAGAAGCGCAACGAGGTGCTGCAGATGGCGATCCTGCGGCCGCGCCTGGCGATCCTCGACGAGACCGACAGCGGCCTGGACATCGACGCGCTGAAGATCGTCGCCGACGGCGTGAACGCGCTGCGCGGCCCGGATTTCTCCGCCCTGGTCATCACGCATTACCAGCGCCTGCTCGACCATATCGTGCCGGACCGCGTGCATGTGCTGGCGGGCGGCCGCATCGTCCGCTCCGGCGGCCCGGAACTGGCGCGCGAGCTGGAAGCGCAACGGCTACGCCGAGCTGGTCGCGGAGGCCGCGGCATGACGGCGCTGGCCAAGACGCTGCCGGCACGCACTGAACGGTGCCGAGGGCGTTCCTCGCGCGCTACGAGGGGCTGCGCCGCCGGCTGCCCGGCGACGCTGCGGTGCGCGAGGCGGCGGCGGCATCGTTCCGCGCCAGCGGCCTGCCGGGCGCTGCGCGACGAGGCGTGGAAATACACCGACCTGCGCCCGCTCGCCGAGGCCGCGTTCCACGAGCCGCTGACGCCTGACCGACTGCGGCGACGCTGCTCGCGCGGCTGCCGCGATCGGCGCGCCGCGTCTGGTGTTCGTCGATGGCCGCTTCCGCGACGATCTGTCCGATCTGCCGCCGGCCGTGCGTTCGCGCCGTTCGCGCGGCGGTCCGAACTTCGGCCAGCTCGCCCAGCCCGAGCGCGAGCCGCTGGTCGCGCTGAACACCATGCTGGCCGAGGACGGCGCCACATCTGACGTGCCGACGGCGTCGATGCCGGCGCTGCTCGATCTGGTCAGCCTCGGCACCGAGAGCGCCGGCCGCGCCACCGCCTTCCATCCGCGCCACGCGATCCGCCTCGGCGCGCGGCGCGACGCTGACGCTGATGGAAATCGCGCTCGGCAAGGGCACCTATCTGCACAACCCGGTCACCGAGATCGAGGTCGCGCGAGGGTGCCGACGCTGACGCATGTGCGGCTGCAGGACGAGGCGCACGACGGCCTTCCACCTCTCGACGCTCTACGCCGACGATCGCCGCGCGCGGCACCTACGACAGCTTCACGCTCAACCTCGGCGCGCGGCTTCGCGCGCACGGAAATCCATGCGCGGCTCGCCGGGCCGGTGCGGCACCGCGCACCTGAACGCCGCGCAGCTGCTGCGCGGCACGCAGCATGCCGACTTCACCACCGTCGTGCGCGCACGACGCGCCGCACTGCGCCTCGCGCCAGACGGTGAAGAACGTGCTGGCCGGCCGCTCGCGCGGCGTGTTCCAGGGCCGGATCGAGGTGGCGCGCGGCGGCGCAGAAGACCGACGGCTACCAGATGAACCAGGCGCTGCTGCTGTCGCCGGATGCCGAGATCGACAGCAAGCCGCGAGCTGCGAAATCTTCGCCGACGACGTGAAATGCAGCCACGGCGCGACGGTCGGCGAGCTGGATGCCGAGCAGCTGTTCTATCTGCGCAGCCGCGGCATCCCGGCAGGCCGAGGCGCGGGCGATGCTGGTGCGCGCCTTCCTGGCCGAGGCGCTGGACCCGGTCGCGCACGAAGCCGCCCGCGCGCGCGCTGGAAGCGCGCGGTCGACACGGCTGGTGGGAGCAGGCAGGCCGCATGAACGTCGATCGCCGCCCAGCCCGCTGCCCCGTACGCTGGACGTCGCGCGCATCCGCGCCGATTTCCCGATCCTGTCGCAGACGGTCCGCGGCAAGCCGCTGGTGTTCCTCGACAGCGCCGCCTCGGCGCAGAAGCCGCGCGCGGTGATCGACGCGATGCGCGACGCGATGGAGACGCAATACGCCAACGTGCATCGCGGCCTGCACTGGATGAGCGAGCGCACCACCGACGCCTATGAAGCGCGCGCGCGATGCGGTCGGCGGCGCTGCTCAACGCGCCGGACCGGCACGAGATCGTCTTCACGCGCAACAGCACCGAGGCGATCAACCTGTTGCCGCACAGCTACGGCCGCGGCATCCTGAAGCCCGGCGCAGGCGGTGCTGATCTCCGGCATGGAGCACCACTCCAACATCGTGCCCTGGCAGATGCTGCGCGACGCGCACGGCATCGAGCTGCGCGTCGCCCCGATCACCGATGCCGGCGAACTCGACATGGACGGCGTTCGAGAGCGCTGCTGGCCGACGGCAAGGTCGGCGCTGGTGGCGATCACGCACATGTCCAACGTGCTGGGCACCTACACGCCGGCCGAGCGCATCGCGACGATCGCCCACGCGCACGGCGCGAAGGTGCTGTTCGACGGCTGCGCAGGCGGTGGTGCATCGGCGCGTCGACGTGCAGGCGCTGGACTGCGATTTCTACGCCTTCACCGGCCACAAGCTGTACGGCCCCACCGGCATCGGCGTGCTGTGGGCGCGGCGCGAGCTGCTGGACGCGATGCCGCCCTTCCTGGGCGGCGGCGAGATGATCTCCTCGGTCACCTACGAGCGCATCACCTGGGCGCGAGGTGCCGCACAAGTTCGAGGCCGGCACGCCGCGCGATCCTGGAAGGCATCGGCCTGAAGGCCGCGATCGATTACGTGCAGGCGATCGGCTACGACGCGATCGCCGCGCACGAGGCGGCGCTGACCGATCACGCGCTGGCGCGGCTGTCGGCGATCGAGGGCGTGCGCATCCTGGGCCGCGCGCAGGATCGCGGCGGCGTGGTTTCCTTCACGCTCGACCGCGCGCACGCGCACGACGTCGCGACGCTGCTCGACCGGCAGGGCATCGCGGTGCGCGCCGGCCATCACTGCGCCGAGCCGCTGATGCGCCGCTTCGGCCTGGAAAGCACCGCGCGCGCCAGCTTCGCGCTCTACACGACGCATGAGGAGATCGACGTGCTGGCCGACGCGCTGGTGCGCGTGCGGGAGTTCTTCGCCTGATGCCATCCGATACCTTCGACGACCTGCGCGATCTGTATCAGGAAGTGATCCTCGATCACGGCCGCCGGCCGCGGCACGCCGGCAGGCTGCCGAGCTTCGACGCCACCGCGAAGGGCGACAACCCGATGTGCGGCGACCGCATCCAGGTGTTCGTCGGCTACGGCCCGGACGGCAGCATCGCCGATGCCGGCTTCGAGGCGCGCGGCTGCGCGATCAGCGTCGCCTCGGCCGACCTGATGGCCGAGGCGGTCGCCGGCCGCAGCAAGGCCGACGCGCGCGCGCTGTTCGCCGCGTTCCGCGAGATGGCGCGCACCGGCACCTGCCCGCACTGCGACGCGGCGCTGGCCGAGCCGCTGGAGCGGCTGCGCGCCGCTGGCCGGCGTGCATGAATATCCATCGCGGGTGAAATGCGCGACGCTGCCGTGGCACGCGCTGATCGGCGGCGCTGGACGGCGGCGAGGAGGCGAGCAGTGAATGAGATCCGCCATGACCGACGCGACACGAGTGCCGCACGGCGCCTGGACGCCGGACGGCGAGACCGCGCCGCAAGCCGACCGAGGAGCGCGTGATCGCCGCCATCGCCAACGTCTACGATCCGGAAATCCCGGTGAACATCTACGAACTCGGCCTGATCTACGCGATCGACATCCACGACGACGGCGCAGGTGAAGGTGGAGATGACGCTGACCGCGCCCGGCCTGCCCCAGCGCGCAGGAACTGCCGGTGCAGGTGCGCGAGGCGGTGATGGCGGTGCCCGGCGTCACCGAGTGCGAGGTCGAGATGGTGTGGGATCCGCCTGGGACCCAAGCCGCATGACCGAGGAAGCCCGGCTTGCAGTTGAACATGTTCTGACACAGTGACGATATGTGAACGACCATGAGCACGACGACACCACGACGCCCCGCACGACCCGCGCCCTGCCGCCGCTGATGACGCTGACCGACGCCGCCGCCGAGCGCCTGCGCACGCTGTACGCCAAGGGCGAGCAGGGCAAGCCTGCTGCGCATCGGCGTGAAGACGAAGGGCTGCTCCGGCCTGTCCTACGACATGAGCTGGACCGATGCGCCCGGCGCCGGCCGACGAGGTGGTGACGACGACAAGGGCGTGACCGTGCTGGTGGACCGCAAGGCGAGCCTGTTCCTGATCGGCACGGTGATGGATTACGAGGTGAAGACGCCTGACGGCCGGCTTCACCTTCACCAACCCGAACGAAAAGGGCCGCTGCGGCTGCGGCGAGAGCTTTCACGTCTGACGTCGGCCCCGCCGAGCCGCATCGCCACACAGTCCGCCTCGCCGCCGCCCGCCTCGCCGCCGCCCGCCTCGCCGCCCACTTGACGCGGCAGGCGATCCGCGACACACTGATGTTAGCGATAACATAATGGGGCCTGGGTGGAAGCGTCAGCTGGTCGCGCGCTCGACGATGTGGAAGGGCACGTGCGTCTTGCGCGCGCCCTCGTGGCCGCCCAGCCGTTCCAGCAGGAAACTCGCCGCCGTGCGGCCGATCGTGCCGCCCTCGACGTTCACTGTGCTGATCGGCGGCTCGCTCGCGGCACCCAGTTCGAAATTGCCGAAGCCGCAGACCGCCAGCCGGTCGGGCACCGCGATGCCCTGCATCCGCGCCTCGGTCACCGCGCCGAAAGCCAGCATGTCGGACGAGCACCACATCGCGGTCCGCCGGTCGAGCAGCGGCAGCAGCCGGCGCACCGCGTCGCGCCCGGACATGATGGTGCTGGGCGCGGGCACGGTCGCGTCGGGCAGCAAAGTGAAGCCGTCGCGCAGGACCTGGCGGCGAAACCCCTCCATGCGGATGCGCGCACGGGCATCGCTCGCCGCCCAGCGCCGCGTAGCGGTCGTGACCCTTGGCGGCGAACATGCGCGCCACCGCGGCACCCACCTCGGCGTGGTCGAAGCCCACCAGCATGTCGGTCGGGGTCGGCCACGTCCCAGATTTCCACCACCGGGATGGCGCGTCGGCCAGCAGGCGGCTCACCTCGGGCGGGCGGTCCGCCCCGGTCAGCAGCAGCGCATCGGGGCGGCGCGCTGAGCAGGCCGCGGCATCAGCGCCGTGCTCGGTCACCGCGCCGTAGCCGCTGACAGCGACAGCATCACCTGGTAGCCGGCCTCCCGCATCGCGGCGGTGAAGTCTGAACACCATTTCCGCGAACATCGGATGCGCGATGGTCGGCACCATCGCGGCCACCATGCGCGAGCGGCGCGACGACAGGCCGCCGGCGATCATGTTGGGCACGTAGCCCAGCCGCACGATGGCGTCGCGCACCCGCTTCGCGGTGTCGGCTGCCACCCGCTCGGGCGTGTTGATCACCCGCGAGACGGTCATCGGCGCCACGCCGGCGGCGGCCGCGACATCGGTGATCTTCACCGCGCCACGCCCGCTGCGCTGGGCTGCCGTGCCGGGCGCGTCGGGCGGGGAGCGGTTCGTTGTCGGATGCCATGGGCCGAGCGTAGCCTCAGTTCGCACGGCACACGTCATCCGGCCTCGTCAACAAACCAGCTGAAACGACCAGGGAGGAACATCAGGATGGACAAGATCGCCACCACGCGGCGCGGCGCTGCTCGGCGGCGCTGCGGGCCTGGCGGCACTCGGCGCCGCGGACGCCGACGCGCTGGGCCGCCGCGGCGCCGCCGCTGCCCAGCGCGCCGGTCTCGCTCAACGTCATCGACGTCGCCGGCATGCTGCAACTGACGCAGGGCGCGCTGGAGGCCTTCGCCAAGGCCGAACCCCAAGCTGGTGTCGCAACATCAACTTCTCGCAGGCGCCGGCGCCGGAACTGCCCGGCAAGATCAAGGCGCAGCAGGCCGCCGGGCAGGTGGATATCGACCTGGTGCTGACCGGCACCGACGCGCTGTCGGCCGGCATCGACCAGAAGATCTGTGGATTCCGATCTGCACCGACTACGCCGCGGCGCTGCCCGACCTGCAGTCGATCTACCTGCCGGCGCGCCTGGAAGATGCAGGGCCTGGCGCAGGACCAGGGCGGTCTGCGTGGTGTTCTGCCCGGCCGGCCCGATGCATCGAATACATGCCCGACGCGGTGAAGACGGCGCCGACGACCGCGGAGGAACTGCTGGACTGGGCCAAGGCAGCATCCGAAACGCTTCATCTATGCGCGCCCGGCCAATTCCGGTCCCGGCCGCACGCTTCCTGCAGGGCCTGCCCTACATCCTCGGCGACAAGGATCCGAAGGATCCGAAGGACGGCTGGGACAAGACCTGGGCCTATCTCGCCGAGCTCGGCAAGAACATCGAGTACTACCCGACCGGCACCGGCGCGGTGATGAAGGAGCTGGCCGAGGGCTCGCGCGACATGATCGCCTCGCATGACGGGCTGGGACATCAACCCGCGCATCCTCGGCGTGGTGCCGAAGGAAGCGGAGGTCGGCACGCTGGAGGGCTTCCACTGGGTGACCGACGCGCAGTATTCTGGGCGATCCCGAAGGGCGTCTCGCAACGACAAGCTCGCCGTGCTGCTGGAGATGACGAAATACATGCTCGAGCAAGCCGGCGCAGGCGATGACCTACGACAAGGGCTATTTCTATCCCGGCCCGGCGGTGAAGGGCGTGCACGCTGTCGAATGGCGCCGGCGGACAGCCAGGAGGTCATCAAGGAATACGGCCGCCCGATGTATGCCAAGCTGATCGCCGACACGCCGACGCGAGGTGCCGTTGCCGGCGGACAAGCTGGTCTATGCGTTCCAGCGCTGGGACCAGCAGATCGGCGCGAAGGCCGGCCAGTAAGTGGCGTGCGGTATCGCACGCGACTTCCGCGAACTGCGGCTGGATGGCGTCAGCCGCGAGTTCGGCCAGCTGAACGCGCTGCAGCGATGTCAGCCTGACGGTCAAGCGGGGCGAGTTCATCGCCCTGCTCGGCCCGTCGGGCTGCGGCAAGTCCACCGCGCTGAACTGCCTCGCCGGGCCTGCTGCCGCTCACCGCGGGGCGATCTGGCTGGACGACAAGCGCATCGACACGCTGGGGCCGGAGGAGCGCGGCTTCGGCATGGTGTTCCAGAACTACGCGCTGTTCCCGCACATGACGGTGCGCCGCAATGTCGGCTTCGGCCTGGCGACGCAGCGCCGCGCCGAAGGCCGAAATCGACCGGCGGGTGGACGAGGCGCTGGCCCTGGTGCGGCTGGACCGCGCAGGCGGACAAGCTGCCCGGCCAGATCTCCGGCGGGCAGCAGCAGCGCGTGGCGATCGCGCGCGCCATCGTGGTCGGGCCGCCGCTGGTGCTGATGGACGAGCCGCTGTCCAACCTCGACGCCAAGCTGCGGCTGGAGATGCGGGCGGAGATCCGGCGCATCCACACGATGCTCGGCTGCGCCACGATCTACGTCACGCACGACCAGGACGAGGCGCTGTCGCTCGCCGACCGCATCGTGGTGATGCGCGACGGGCAGCGTGCGCCAGGTCGGCACGCCGGAGGATGCTGTATGCCCGGCCGTGCACCGCCGACGTCGCCGAGTTCATGGGCTACCGCAACCTGGTGCCCAGCACGGCGCGAGGCCGCCGGCAACGCTGCTGTCGGTCGGCGTCGGCGGTGCGCCGGCTGATGGGCGTGCCGGTGGATGCCGGGCCGGGGACAGGTGACGGTGGCGATCCGGCCGGAGGATCTGCACGCCGGGCGCCGGATGCGCCGATCGCCGCGCACGGTCGAGGCCGCCGAATATCGCGGCCGCGACTTCTACGGCTTCGCCCGCGCGCCGGACGCAGACGGCGCTGTTCTTCCGATCCGAGACGCGGGTGGTGCCCGGCGAAACCATCAGGCTGGGTGCGGCACCCGAGCGCGTGCTGGTCTATGCCGAGGCCTACGAGGCATGAGCGCGCACGCGACCATCTCGCTGCGGACGCGACTGAAGCAGCGCGGACTGGATGGCGTGACGCTGCTGGTGTTGCCCGGCGTGCTCGTCGTGCTGGCGCTGTTCATCTACCCGTTCCTCTACGGGCTGTTCCTGTCCTTCACGCCGAAGAAGGGCGCCTGGTTCGCCAACTACGCGACGTTCTTCAGCAACCCGTTCCTGTACGACACGATCTGTACGACGCTGCTGATCGCGGTGCCGGCGACGCTGGTGAACGTGGTGTTCTCCATCCCCGTGGCCCTGCGCGTCCGGCTGATGCAGCAGCCAGCGGCTGCTGACCACGATCCTGGTCATCCCGATCACGCTCGGCACGGTGCTGGTGGCCGAGGGCCTGCTGACCTATCTCGGCCCGCGCGGCTGGGTGAACCGGGTGCTGATGGGGTTCGGCCTGATCGACCATCCCATCCTGCTGATCCACAATTACTGGGGCGTGCTGCTGTCGCTGGTCATCACCGGCTTTCCGTTCACCTTCCTGCTGACGCTGTCCTATGTCACCGGCATCGATCAATTCGCTGGAGCAGGCGGGCGCCATGCTGGGTGCGCGGGCGCGCGAACGGTTCTGGCGCATCCTGCTGCCGCTGCTGGTGCCCGGACTGACGATCACGCTGGCGCTGTCCTTCGTGCAGGCGTTTTCGGTGTTCCCCTCGGCGATCCTGCTGGGCGCACCGTCCGGGCCGACGCGGGTGATCTCGATCGCCGCGTACCAGGCGGCGTTCGAGCAGTACGACTACTCGATGGCCTCGGCGATCGCGATGATCATGGCGGCCCTGCAGGTGCTGATCGTGCTGCTGCTGCTCGGCGCCAAGCGGGCTGGCGTATACGCGGTCCCGCCAGCACCGGGAAGGGCTGAGGGCGATGCGCCGCGACACCGGCTTCGGCGCCCGGCTATGGGCCGTCTGCGTCTGGGTGCTGGTGATCTTCTTCATCGTGAACCTGCTCGGCGATGATCGCCAGCGTCGTGGTCAATTCCTTCGGCACGCGCTGGTTCGGCACCTGGCTGCCGCCCGGCTACACCACGCGCTGGTACATTTTCGCCTGGAACGAGTTTCAGCTGCCGCGAGATCCTGATCGTGACGGTGGAGGTGGTGGGTGCTGTCGTGCTGCTGTCCGGCCTGATCGGCGTGCCCGCGGCCTATGCGATGGCGCGGCGCAACTTCCCCGGCAAGCGGGCCGTGCATGCTGCTGTTCCTGCTGCCGCTGCTGGTGCCGCCGATCACCTACGGCATCCCGCTCGCGACGGTGCTGTACCAGGCGCATTTCGCCGGCACGATCGTCGGCGTCATCATGGCCAACCTGGTGCCGACGATCCCCTTCGTCGTGCTCATCATGATCCCGTTCGTCGAGCAGATCGACCCGCGCATCGAGGCGGCCGCGCGCGTGTTCGGCGCCGGCACGCTGCGGCTGTTCGCGCACGGTCCTGGTGCCGTTGCTGATGCCCGGCATCCTGGCCGCGCTGATGCTGGTCCTGGTGCGCACCATCGCGATGTTCGAGCTGACCTTCCTCACCGCCGGTCCGACCAGCCAGACGCTGGTTGTGGCGCTGTATTACGCGGTGTTCGCCGCCGGTGTGCGGCCGGGCCAGTCGGTGGACGCGATGGCGGTGATCTACATGGTCACCACGATGGCCGCGCTGCTGGTCGCGCTGCGCTTCGTCAACCCGACGCAGATCGTCACGCGGGCGAAGCGTTAGGTCATTTGAACTCGCTCGTGTGGACGGCGCGCGAGGCAGGCATCATTCCGATCGTCTCGGCCACGAACTCGCGTGATGGCGAAAAGAAAATATCGCGAGCCCTGGTCAGGGGCGTGGCTGGCAGGGGCGGATGAACGCCGTGCTGCGGAGCTTCATCGCCGGTCGCTGACCGCCGCCCGATCCCGGCCGATCAGTGCGAGCCCCTCGGCGACCGAGACGAACTCACCGCCGCCCGAGACCCGCTGCGCGCCGAAGCGGCGGGTGAACAGCGCCTGCACCGCGGGCACGAAGGACGTCCCGCCGGTCAGGAACACCCGGTCGATCGCCCCGGCCGCTACGCCGGCCTGCGCCAGCGCATGGTCGATCGTCGCCGAGATCCGGCGAAGATCCTCGACGATCCAGCCGTCGAACTCGGCCCGCGTGATCTCCCGCTCGATCGCGAAGCCGGAATGGGCGAAGCGCAGCACCGCGGTTTCGCTGCACGACAACGCGGCCTTCACGCCGCTGACGGTCTGGTAGAGCTGGTAGCCAAGCTCGTCCTCGATGAGCCGGATCAGGGTGTGCAGCCTTTCGGGGTGGGCGCTGCTGGCGGCGACTTCCGCGATCTCGCGCAGCGTGCGCGGTGCCCGCATCAGCGACAGGCGGTGCCAGCGGGCGAAGCCGGCGAAGTATTCCGGCGGCACCGGCAGCCGCTTGCCCATCACCGTGTAGGTGTCGCCCTTGCCCAGCAGCGGGGAGACCACGGCGTCGATGATGCGGAAGTCGAAGGTGTCGCCGGCGATCCCGATGCCGGCATAGCCCAGCGGCACGACGCGTGCGGGGCCGTGCGGATCGAAGCGCAGGACGGAGAAATCGCTGGTGCCGCCGCCGAAATCGCCGACCAGTACGGTGGCCGGCCCGTCCAGCGTGCGCGCGAAGCGGTAGCCGGCCGCCTCCGGCTCCAGCGCCACCTCGACCGCGCCGAAGCCCGCGTGTGCGAATGACTGGCGCAGCCGCGCCTCGCCATGCGCATCGTCGGCGAACTCCCCGGCGAAGCGCACCGGGCGCCCGGCGACGATGGGTGTCCCCGCCTCGATCCCGTCCATCAGCCGGCCGAGGAACAGGGCCACCATCTGCTCCAGCGTGAACAGCCGGCCCAGGATGTTGGTCTGGGTGAAGCTGCGCTGCGCGAGATAGGTCTTCATCGACATGATCAGCCGGCTATCCAGGGGATCGTCGAGGTAGGCCTGCACCGCGAACGGGCCGGCGGCATGGTGCTGGATGATCCGGCCGCGGGCTTCCTCGTTCCAGAAGCACAGCACGGTGCGGAACACGTCCAGCATCGCGGTGCCGACGGCATGCTGCCGGGTCGTCACGCTGCCGTCCGGCTGGAGGATCGCGACGACGCTGTTTGTGGTGCCGAAGTCGACGCCGATCAGCCGCGCGGGCACGGGCACCTTCCGTACCGCTTCGTATGAAACAGTCTTATTTCAGCCCGTCCTTGCCCTCGATGGCATCCACGGTCAGCCCGCCGATGCGCGGCCGCGGACGGCCGCTGTCGGTGACCACCACCGCGACGACGATTTCGTTGGCGCGCGGCGCGTCGGGGACGCGGATTTCCATCGCGTCGAAATGGCTGCGCACATAGGCTGCATCCTTGTGGCCCAGCGGCACGTCGATGGCCGTGCCCAACCCGCCGCGCTTCTTGGAACTGGGCACCAGCGCGGCACCCTTCTCGACCGCCACGCGCAGCGGCGCGCCGAGCTTGGGGTGCAGGATCGCGGCGGCGTGCTCGAGATCGCCATTCTCGCCGACGATGGCGGCCTTGCCGTAGCTCTGCGCCTGGTGCGGCTCGATCCCCAGCGCGCGGACCGCGCGCTCGCCCAGCAGGCCGCCCAGCATCGCGCCGATCTCGATCAGCTCGGCCAGATCCTCGACATTGCGACCGGCGAAGGGATTGGCGATCACCGCGACCGCCGCGGCCTTGCGGGTGGGTGGCTTGATGTCCTGATCGGCCTCCTGATGGGTTTCCTCGATGACGGTGAGCAGCTTGCGGATCATGGCATCGTCCCGGCGAAATTGGACGCCATGGCCAGCCGCAGGCGGCCGCCGAGAGCCAGGGCGGCGCCCACGATCAGCCCGGCGCGGCGCAGACCTTCCGCCACCGCGCAACCGGCGTCCAGGGCGGCGTCGATCTCGGCCGTCGACAGCGCGCCGACGTGAACGGTGACGGCGCGGGAGCCCAGGTCGCTGTCGGGGTCGATGGTGGCGGCGGGGCGGCGGAGGATTGCGGGATGGCCCGGCAGATCGACCGCGTTGGCGATCACGCTGGCGGCGGCGTCGGCTTCGGCGGCGGTGGACGCCAGCACCGTCACCGCATCGGCGATGCCGAAGGAGAAGCTGCGCCCGCCCTGGCCCTTGCCGGCGCGGCCGGAGGTGGCGATGCCGCGCGCCGGCTGGCTAGCGGTGAGCGTGATGACGGCATCCAGCGCGGGTGCGGCGAGGTCGGCGACCATGCCGCAGCGCAGGGTTGCGCCGGGCGCCAGATGGAAGGCGATGTCGCCACCGTCGTTGACGAAGGCGCGATCGAGCGGCGTGCCGCGCCGCATCGCCGCCAGCACATGGTCGGCCACGGCGCCGGCCACGGCGGCCATCGGCGTGATGAAGCGGTCGGCGAAGGGCATGCACGCGGCGTGCATGGCGCGCGCCACCGGCCCCGCCGGCGGCACCGTCGGCAGCCTGGTGCGCAGCAGCTTCAGCTCGTCGCATAGCGTGGGCAGGATGGCGGGGAACGCCTCGGCTGCCTGGGCGTACGCGCGGGCAACCTCGGCGGGGGCGCCCCACGCGCGGCAGATGCAGTCGATCGGGCCATGCTGCAGATGCAGCCGCCCGTCCGGCAGCACGGCGGCGAGCGCCGTCATCGGTTGAGCAGCTCCGCCGCCAGCACCTGCCACTCCTCGTCGATCGTGCCCCGATGCGGGGCGCGGCCGGCCCGGCGGTACCAGTAGCCGGCGTTGCCCTGGTCGTCTTCCTTGCGGTGCAGGTAGGCGTGCACCAGCGCGCCGTCCGCGCCGCCATCCGCCTGCGCGCAGTCATGCGCGGCGTCCCAGTCGCCCTTGGCGTCCCACCACAGCGCGCGCAGCGCCGTGCTCGCTTCGGCGGGCGGCGTCTGGTCCGAGAGCGATGCGCGGAACGCGGCGAGGTCCATGTCCAGCCCCGCGCTCAGGCCTGCTTGCGCCAGGCGCTCATCTGCGTGGCGGAGCTTTTCACGTGCACGACCACCGGGCGGTCGCGCTCGGCGAAGGCGCGGGCGATGCCGTCGCCGACCTCCGACTCCGCGCCGATGGTGATGCCGAGCGCGCCGAAGGACTGCGCCCACAGCGCGAAGTCGGGGTTCTTCAGCGTCGTCGCCGAGGCATAGGGGCGGCCCGGATAGCGCACGACGTGGTGCATCCCGATGGTGCCGTACATCGCGTTGTCGGAGACGATGATGATCGGGTTGACGCCGTAGAGCCGCGCGGTCGCCAGTTCGTTGCCGGTCATCAGGGCGCCGCCGTCGCCGACGAAGGCGACGGCCTGCCTGCCGGGCCGGCGCAGCGCGGCCGCCACCGCCATCGGCACGCCCGATCCCATCGCACCCACCACCGAGGACAGGAACACCTGGCCCGGCCGGAAGCCGATGTAGCGGTGGATGAAGCTGCTGAAATTGCCGGCATCCGACGTCACCGCGGCGTCCGGTGCCAGATGCCGGCCGACCGCGTGCGCCACCGCCGCAAAATTGACGCCGTCCTGCATCGGCTCCCACACCGGCTCCATCAGCCGGCGGTGGATGGCGTGCAGCCCGGACACCCAGGCCGCGCGCTTTCCCGCGTCGGCCGGCGCGGCCCTCGCCAGCAATGCGCGGATCACCGCATGGGGGTCGGCGGCGATACCGAGGTCGGGGCGCCAGACCCGGCCGATCTCGTCGGGCGCCGGCCAGACATGCACCAGCGGCAGCTGGGGCTGCGGCGCCGTCGGGAAGCTGTACGACTGGCTGACCGAGTTCGGTGATCCGCTCACCCAGCGCCACCAGAAGGTCGGCGCGCTTCATCTCGTCGAGCAGCGCCGCGGGCACGCGGATGCCCATGTACCCGCCGTAGTTCGGATGATCGGAGGCGAACAGGCAGGGCCGGCGATGGGTCGGGCTGACCGGCAGCATCCAGCGCTCCGCCAGCACGCGCAGATCCTCGCTGGCCGCCGGGTGCAGCGTGCCGCCCACCCAGACCAGCGGACGCTCGGCGGCCGCGAGCATCGCGGCGAGGCGGTCCAGATCCTCGCTCCGCGTGCCGCCGTGGACGCGCGGGCGCGGCGCATCGACCGGGGCGTCGGTCGGCTCGTCGAACAGGTCTTCCGGCAGGATCACCGCGACCGGGCCGGGCGTGCCCGACTCCGCCAGGTGGAAGGCGCGCGCCAGCGCCTCGGATGCGGTCTCCGGCTGGTTTACCTCGATCACCGCCTTGGTCACGTCGCTCAGCAGGCGGCTGTAATTCTGCTCCTGCAATGCCAGGCGTCCGTAGTCGCGGCGTTCGACCTGCCCGACCAGCACCACCACGGGCGTCGCGTCGTGATAGGCGGTGTGCAGCGCCACCATCGCGTTGGACAGTCCCGGCCCGCGCGAAACGACGCAGGCGCCCGCACGGTCGCGCATCCGGCCGTCGGCGACCGCCATGAACGCCGCCCCCGCCTCGTGCCGGCACACCACCAGCCGGATCGCGTTGGCGTCGTTCAGTGCATCGGTGAGCCCGAGATAGCTTTCCCCGGGCACGCAGTACAGCAGGTCGATGTCATGCGCCTGCAGGCTTTCGGCGAGCAGGCGGGCGACGGTGCGGGTCATGCGGCGTGTCCCATTCAGGGGGTCCTGGGCGGAGAGACCGCGCCGGCGAACCGCCTCAGCGGCCCGGGCAGCGCAGCAGCGGGTAGGGGAAGTCGGCGCAGCCGGGGAAGGTGATCTCGTTCTCGCCGCGGCGCACCACGTGAAGCTCATCGGGGCTGCTGCAGCCGAAGCCGGGCTCGGGCGTCGTGTTCAGGCCCAGCAGCCGCGATCCGGGTTCCGGCGGTGGGGCGGCGGAGAAGCGGAATTCGGTGCCGGTGGGGGTGAGCCGTGCCGTCGCGATCACGCGCTGCACATAGGTCGTGCTGATCAACGTGGCGCGCATCACCACGTCGCGGGTGAAGATCACAGTCGGCTGTGCGAGGCATTCCTGCGCGGTCAGGCCGCTGGGGGCGGGGAACAGGCCGCCGGTCCAGGCGCCGAACAGCCAGGCGTGCGGGGGTAGGCCCTGGGCGTGCGGCCGCGTGGGCATCGACAAAAGGAGAAGGGCCAGCAAGGGAACAGCGAAGCGGCGCATGCGGTGACCTGATCCGATAAGGGGACCATCACGATACGTCCGCCCGGGCTTCGCCGAAAGCCGCCGCGGCGGTTCCTAAAAACGCCCCATTGAACCGCCCGGCCCGGCGTGTCATGGCAGCCGCGATTTCCGACGAACGGGAGAGCGCATGCTCCGCCGCCTTTACGACCGGGTGCTGGCGCTGTCCGCCAGCCCGCGCGCCCCGTGGTGGCTCGCGGTGATCGCCTTCGCCGAGGCCAGCTGCTTCCCGATCCCGCCCGATGCGCTGCTCATTCCCCTGGTGCTGGCCCGCCCGCGCCGGGCGTGGTTCCTGGCGGCCGTCTGCACCGTGGCGAGCGTCGCCGGCGGCGCGCTCGGCTATTACATCGGCTACGCGCTGTTCAACCAGGTCGCCATCGGGCTGATCGATTTCTACCACTACGGCGCGGCCTTCGCGGCGTTTCAGGCGACCTTTGCCAAATACGGGCTGTGGGTGATCCTGGTGAAGGGGCTGACGCCGATCCCCTACAAGATCGTCACCATCGCCGCCGGTGCCGCGAAATTCAGCTTTCCGCTGTTCATGCTGGCGAGCGTGCTGACGCGCGGCGCACGCTTCTTCCTGCTGGCCGGGCTGCTGCGGCTGTTCGGCGAGCCCATCCGCAGCTTCATCGAGCGCCGGCTGACCCTGGTGACCAGCCTGCTCGCCGCCGGCATCATCGGCGGCTTCCTGGTGCTGAAGTTCTTCTAGTCGCCTGGATCAGACGGGCTTGACGGGAAAAATACGAACGTCCATATTGGCGTTATGGCAAAGCCATCCAACCGCGAGAAGCTGTTGATCGAGGGACTGCGGGTCGTGCACGAGCGCGGCTTCACCGGGGCCAGCGTGCGCGACATCGTGCATGCGGCCGGCGTGCCGCAGGGGTCGTTCACCAATCACTTCGCCTCGAAGGAGGCGTTCGCGCTGGAGGTGCTGGACCTGTATTTCGCCCGCGGCCGTGCGGCGATGGCGCAGACCCTGCGCAACGAAGCGCTGCCGCCCCTGCAGCGCCTGGCCGACTGGATCGACGGCAAGGCGCGGATGACCCAGTCGGATACCCGCAACGGTTGCCTGTTCGGCAACTTCTCGGCCGAGGCGAGCGAGCACAGCGAGGTGATCCGCAACCGCCTCGTCGAGATCTTCGCCGAGGTGACGCGCGCCGTGGCGGATTGCCTGCACGCGGCCCAGCAGGCGGGTGAGGTGTCGTCCGGCCTCGACTGCGACGAGGTCGCCGGCTTCATCGTTTCCTCTCTCCAGGGGGCGACGCTACTGGCCAAGGCGCAGCGCAGCATGGTGCCGATCATACGACAGGGGCGACGTTGAACGCGTCGTCGTCGAGTTCAAGCAAGCCGCGAAGGGGGCCCCGCAAAGCCCCACACCGTCCCCCGCCCCCGACAACCCCGGTCCCAAGAAAGGCGTCCGCACCCAGGCGAAGAAACCAGGGAGCAAGAAAGGAACGGCCCGAGTCGCGGCCCGCTGATAACGGTCCGTGCCCGAGCCGCCCCGCGTTGCGGAAGGTCAGGGAAAGTCTGTCGTAGGGGGACCCCTGACCGACCGCCGAACCCCTCGGAAGGAACCCCTCACAAGGAACTCCTCACAAGGAAGGTGGCCACTCTATGATCGGTCAAACGACGCACCCCCAGTCCGTCGCAACGGACCAGAGGGAACGATCCGTACACACGTTTTTGCGGCCCGGCGAGAAAGCTCCTGTTCCTGACCGCACCGGGCCCGCGCAGTGTAGCCCCTCAGAGACGGCCACGCGAGATGCGAATCAGGAATTGCCACGCCTGCGAAACGGGGAGTCAGACACCCGTTCAGCGTTGGTCTGTATCAACGCTCGGGATCGGAAATCGGTCCGGCCCCTGAACAGGGGGTCCATCCCACAGCGATTGATTCGACGGAAGGCTTTTCACACCGCTTCCCCGCACCAGACGGTTGGGGTACACTCGGCCCTGAGCGCAAAGCAACGGGGCCGTGTTGGGGACGCGGCCCGTTGCATAGCTCGATTCAGGCCCGGGGGGGTCATCAGCCCCGTCCGGTCCCTCAAAGACACCCCTTCACAGAAAAGAGGGTGAACTCCGTGGCCAAATTGTATACCGGTACTGCACCGGTCCGTCCATTGAAAACCCACCGACGGAACACGACGTCGCCGAGCTGGGGGGGCTCGTCTGGGCCGACGCCCTCCGATACCGCCCTTCGGAATGGTCAACGCAGGTTTCTTGGCCGATCCCGCTCTATCCGGCCGGAGCCACGATTTTACGGCCGCGACAAACCGGCCGAGGGCAAAGAACCGATCGGCAAGGCATGGGGGTTGACCCGGAACACCCCCGCCACTCTCCAGGAAAACTTACCGGCAATACCCCAAGGCCGGTACTGGTGTCGCCCTCGGTCCAGGCCGCGGGCCCAACGGAACTTGGCTGGTCAACGTCGAGGGCGACGGCCCGGAAGGTCGAGGCATCGCGGACCGCGCTGTATGGCGGTGAAGACGTCTCGACACTGGGATGGTCGGCGCCTAGAGGCATGCCGATCAACTGGTGATCGCGGACACCGGGCGCATGACGGAGCTGCTGAAGCCGTTGAAGAAACTTGAAGGCAGGGGGCTTCAATCCGGCGTCTATCATCTGCCTGAGTTTCCCGGACTCGAAATCCGCTGTGGAGGCTACAAGCCTGACGGCCTGGTCAAGCAAATCCAATCGGCGTTCCCGCCGACCGTGGGAACCGATGGCCAACCACGCAAATGGAATGGCGTCGCGACGATCGCACCGACTCCGGAAGCGTTCTACCAGGCCCTTGAGCGCACCGCTGCCGTAGCGACGACGCCCCACGCCACTGGCGAAACGACCAAGGCCCCTTCAAACTCCGGAGCAAAACAGAGGAGAACCAGCAAGGGACGTCCCGACGCCGAAACCCGCGCAGTGATATTCTTACCTTGCCAAGTGCGATCCGGCGATTCAAGGGAACAAGGGAAGCAATCGGACCGCTCAAAATCGCGTGCAAGGTTGGCCCTGGTTTCGACCTGCCCCCTGACGTCGCTCTCCGGTTGGTTCGCGATCACTACAACCGTGACTGGCGTACCGCCCTGGCCTGAGGAACCTTGCTACAGCGCAAGATCGACCAAGCCTACGAGGTTGACTCCCCGCCGCGGTTGGCTGCTCAACGCAACCCGCAACGGTACGGCCGCCCCGCCGGCGAACGGACGAGGTGATCGAACGCCGGCTACACGCCCCGGCAACGGCCGCATGACCGCGATGACGCCGCCCCCCTCGGTTCCGATGGAGGACAGCCAGGGGGGGAAATCCGACCTTCCGGTCAATGAGGCTGCGGACGATCCGCACCGCTTGGCCCGTGCTGTATTGTCCGCCTACTCTCACAAGGAAGGTCGCACGCTCGTTTGGTATCGAGAGAGCTTCTACGCTTGGGACGGGTCCGCCTACCGACCGGATCCCAATTTCAGCAACAGCATGACCGCCCTTATCAAAGCCGAGGCCGATCGGCAAAACCGAGAGGCGATGCAAGACTATCGCGAGCAAGCGGAAGTCAACGCCCTGACCCCTTCCAACGGCCGCCCGATCGCGCCGCCGAAAGCGATCAAGGTGACACGCCGTCTTGTCGCCGACATGGCGCAAGCGCTGGCTTCTCTGACCTGCATCAATCAGGAAGTCGAACCCCCGTTTTCAATCGACCCCCGCACGGGCGATCCGGACCCGATGAAAGTCATGATCGCCGCCAACGGCATCGTGGATCTCTCGGACGATGATCGGCGCGTCTTGCGGTCCCATTCTCCCCGCCTCTTCTCAACCTTCGCCCTGCCCTACCAATATGACCCGGCCGCGGCGGAACCCAGCGCCTGGAACAAGTTCCTCTCAGAGCTTTGGCCGGATGACCCGGCGAGCATTCGAGAGCTTCAAAAGTGGTTCGGCTACGTTCTGACCCCGGACATCGATCATCAGAAGATCCTTCTTTTGATCGGCGCACCCCGGAGTGGCCGTAGCACGATCAGAGACGTCATGTCGGCCGTCGTCGGCCGTCGCAACGTGGCGGCAACCTCGGCCGTCGCTCTGGCCGATCGGTTCGGTCTTGAGCCCCTGTTGGGGAAGACGCTGGCCGTGCTTGGCGATTGCCGCACCGGTGATACTCGCGACACCGCCGTGGTGTTGGATCGACTCCTTCGAAATCAGCGGTGGTGACCCGGTGGAGGTCAACCGCAAGGGAAAGAGCATCGTTCACGATGTCCTCATGCGAACCCGCCTCGTGATCATTTCCAACGAAGTCCCCAATCTTCGCGACCCGAGCAAGGCCATCGTCGCACGCTACCTGCCCCTTTGCACCCCGCGTTCTTTCGAAGGTCATGAGGATTGGGGACTCGAAGCCGAGGTTGCTGGCCGAGTTGCCCGGCATTCTCAACTGGGCAATCGAGGGACGGACGATGCTTCAAGACGATGGACGATTTCGCACGCCAGCGACGGCAACGGACCTGGTTGAAGACGCGCGGGCCTTGGCCAGTCCGGTGGCCGAGTTCGTGTCCGAACGTTGCGAGCTGGGTCGCGACGATTCGACTGACCGCAACCAACTCTGGGAAGCGTGGAGAACGTGGGCAGACAAGAACGGGCATCCGATCGGGAACCGTGGTCTGTTCGGCCGGAACCTTCGCACCGCCGTTGGCTACAAGATCAAGGACGTGCGGCCGAGGGACGGTAAGGACGCACCGTCGGCTCTATAAGGGCATCACGTTGAAGCCGGTCAACTTCTGAACCGAACCGACGGGCCCGATTCCGTCTTTGGCGGTGCGTGCTTTTCCAGGGGGTTCCCCACCCTCTGACAACTGTTTGGTCCAAGTCTCGATCCGCGCAAAAACCCCTGGAAAAACCAGGGGTTCCCCACCCTCTGACAACTGTTTGGTCCAAGTGGTCCAGGACACACACCGAGCAGCGCGGGTCTTTTGTGGTCTCTAATCCCATCTGACAACTGTTTGGTCCAGGATGGTCCAGCGTCGTCCAGGTAAATTCTGGGTTGCCTGGACCGCGCTAACCCTGGAAAAACCAGGGTTTCCCCCTCTCTGACAACTGTTTGGTCCAAGTGGTCCAAGTAAAATCAGAATTTTCCTGGAAAGAGGGGAGATTGTGACTTTGAGAGTCACAACTCAGGGCGCAGTAAGGGGAGTATAGGAACCTGGACCATCCTGGACCATTTTGGACCAAACAGTTGTCAGAGGTCGCGCGGACCGGCGCGGTTTTCCTTTCCTACCGCTCGCCCGTTAGGATGAAGGCGTTCCCCACGATCCCGCACAGAGTCCCCCCGTGTGGCCGTCCTTCCGTGGTGTGTGAGGCCAGGATGAAGACAATATGCGACCGTTGCGGCGAATTGTCCCCTGCTGTAGAAGAGCGATCAGAGGAAGGCTTCGAGCTGTGTGACCAGTGCGTTGCGGAGCTGGCCGAACGGAAGGCCCCGGCCGAGGCCCCGACGCGCCGACGTCGGCGAAGGGGCGCCCGTCGCCGAAAACGGCCCGCCACGGGGCGCATGACGACCCCCGTTGAAGGGAAAAAGGCCGTCGCGACGGCCGGAGCGCTCTAAGGCGAACGCAGGGGCCTTCCCCATGCCGCTGGGGAAGCCGCCTCGGTCCCCCGCGGCCTCAGTACCCCTCTTGCCCCGCGAATTCGTCGAAAGGTTCGGCTGGCCCCTGCTCTTGCCAGGGTGGCCGAGGGCGCTGCCGCCGCCGGCCGATCGGGTTGGCGACGCTCGACGGGGAGCGCGTGCCCTGGCCCTTGCTGGGGAAGATCCGCCGCGAGCTGGCCCAGCGCCTCGGCCAGGCCGGCGACTTCGCGGAGCTTGACCGACAGCCCCTTGCCCTTCACCGGCAACAACTGGCCGTCCGGTCCGGGCCGCCCAAACGCGCAAGCTGACGTAGGGGTGGCCTTCATACTCGGCCAGATTCACCCGCAATTCTTCCCCGCCGTGGCGCGGGAACGTCGCGAGCCGCTGACCACTCTCTTGAGGGGGCGAGTAGGGCCGCGGCGGGTTGGGATGGTTGGGAGAAACCCACACTGCTTGTCTCCTACCTCAGCGCTTTGGCGGTTGCTCTTTGAACCCCTGTTGCTTGGCATACGCGATGATCGCGTGATCAATAACGTCCGCTGTTTTCAACCGGCAGTGGTCCGCAAGTCGGTTGAGCCAATCGCGCCATTCCGTTGTGCCTCTGATGGAAAGGACGTTGTGCTTAACTCCCTCGGCCATTGGTGGCCGCCCCAATTTCTTGCCTGATTTCTCGGCGTCGATTTCGCCCACCTTGGCTTTCGGAACGTTCTCATCGGCGCGCTTTGCCATCGGATTGCCCCCGGTTTGCAGGTTTGCAACGCACTATAAAGTATAGTCGCCGCATGACTTGGAAGCAAACCCGGTTCGTCCCGTTTTTCGTAGGGCGAAGCCTAGAAAAAAACTTTCAAAAATCGTGACGATGGCAAAGAAAATCCGTTGACTTTTCGTAGTACGAATACTATACTTAAAGTGTCCTGAGTGAACGGCACTCAGGGAAAAGAAAGGGCCGGCGAGTGCTACGAACACCCCCGGCCCAAGGCAAGAGCTTCAGAGGACCCCTGCGATGACCATCCTGTTCGACGCCACCCGGCCCGTCAAGTCCACTCGCAACACGTTCGGCCGTGGCATCGCCCCCGCCCGTCCGGCTCGGTTCGTCCCGAGTCAAGCCGATCTCAATTGGGCCGCGCAACACCTGAACGCGACCGCGACGGATTACGACGTGATCGGCCCTGCCGATTTCATCGTTGAGGAAGCCGCCCGCGAGTTCGCCATGCGGACCGCGATGGACAACGGCCATCCCGCTTGCTGAGTCTCCCGGCCCCTGGGAGCGGTTCCTGGGGGCCTTCCTTCATGGCACACCACGATGACCGGGAGACTCAGATCGATGGCAACCACGACGACGACCCGCAAGAGCAAAAGCAAGCCCCGCAAGTCCGCCCTGACGCTGGTTGAGCTGGCCGAGGCCAAGGCGGACCGCTACGAGGCATTGGGGTCCGAGGCAAGTGCTCTGTTAGCCCAAGCCATGCGAGAGCTGGGGCTCAACTTGCGACTGACCGAGGCGACGACCGCCGCCAATGGCGCGGCCCGGCTGGAAGTGCTCGACGACGGCATCCGGGCCGAGTGGGAAGCGATCGGCTTTGAGGCGGGGGCGTTCGTCCTGCCCCTGCCACCATGCGTTTGACTGACCGATCGGACACCCGGGCGGGCAGGGATGCGCCCCCTTGGGAGACCAGGCACCATGACGACCGCGACCCGAACCCGCAAGCCCAGCCCGAGCAAGCCCGACGTCTGCCGGTTGACCGTCCATATTCGAGGGACCGCCTACAGTGCCCGTCCGCTGGCCAGTGAGGACGGGACGCGCCTGGAGGCTAAGGAAGGCCGACGGGACCGCCTACGACGTCGCCAGATGTCCTATGGGCCGACCTGCGATTGTGGCGACCAGACGTTCCGGCACGAGGGGAGAACCGCCCTCGGTTGCAAGCGCATCCGGGCCTGTCGGGCTTCTGGGTCTGATCGGTCTGGAACGGCTTTGAATCACGCCCCCCGCCCGGTCTTGGCAATCCGCATCGGCCGGGCGATTTTGCGTCATGGATAAAAATGGCGTCGGTCGTTGTATAATTTCGGGATTGTCAGCCTTGCGGACCAAGAATCAGACTTTAATTTATATCAAAAATATAATCGTGAATATCACTCTAAAATCCGCAATCGCAACCTTCGGCGCCAGTGCCAAGGCCAAGCTGGCGAACCCCGCCGCGAGGGGTGAACCGGAGGACCAGCTTCGCGCCCCCCTTGAACATCTCATTGGCGACATGGCCGAGCTTTGCGGGTTCCCCGGTCGATCGTTGCCGCCGTCGGTGAAACGGCGCTCGCTGAGTTCAAGACGCGACCAGACTACGCCATCACCATTCAAAACGTGCTCGTCGGCTTCGTCAAGGTGAAGGCGCCCGGCAAGGGGGCCGACCCGCGGCGGTACAAGGCCGGCACGACAAGGACAATGGGAAAAGCTCCAGTCACTTCCGAACCTGCTCTACACCGACGGCAACGAGTTCAGCCTGTGGCGGAACGGGGAGATTGCGCAGGATCGGTCGTCGCGTCTGAAAGGCGACGTCGAGCGTCGGGGGCCAAACTCGAAGCGCCGCTTACCCTGCTGAACTGTTCGACGATTTTTTTCGCTGGGAACCGATTCCCCCACGGGACGCGAAGAACTGGCCGAGGTCAGCGCGCCCGGCTCTGTCCGCCTGCTGCGCGACGAGGTCACCGAGCAAATGGCGTAGAGAAGCCCGGCCCTTACCGCTCTCGGCGGCCGATTGGCGAAAACTGCTTTTCCCCGACGATCCGATGCCAATTCGCCGACGGCTACGCACAGGCTGTCACCTTCGGCCTGCTGATGGCCCGGTCGAGCGAATCCGCTCGGCGACGGGCTCGACCAGGTCGGCAAGGAACTTGGCAAGACCAACTCGCTCATCGGCAGCGGCACTCCGCCTGCTCACGGACGAAGTCGACAACGAAGCGACGCTGAAGACATCGCTCGGGCACGCTGGTCCGCGTGCTCGACGCCGTCGACTGGAACGCCATCAGCAAGGGCAAACCGGACGCCTGACTCTATTTCTACGAGGACTTCCTGGCCGTCTACGACAACGAGCTGCGCAAGCTCACCGGCTCGTATTACACGCCGCCGGAAGTCGTCGGGCCGATGGTGCGCCTCGTCGATGACGTGCTCCGAAAGCACTTCGGCCGACACGCCGGCCTGGCATCGGCGGACGTGACGGTGGCCGATCCGGCCGTGGGCACGGGCACGTTCATCCTGGGCGTGCTGCGGCGCATCGCCGCCGGACGTCGAGGCGGACCAAGGGCCGGGGGCGGTGCCGGAGGCCATCGAATCGGCCATGCGGCCGCCTGGTCGCATTCGAGACTGCAGCTCGGACCCTTCGCCGTCGCCCAGCTCCGCGTCTTCGCCGAGCTTGAGGAGCTGATCGGCAAAGCCGCCGCAGGCCCCGCCCCGGATGTTCGTCACCGACACGCTGGGCAACCCGTACGTCGAGGTCGAGATCGCTCGGCTCGTGGTACGGGAAGATCTCCGAATCGCGCCGAAAGGCCAACGAGATCAAGCGCAAGGAGCCGATCACCGTCGTCATCGGCAATCCGCCCTACAAGGAAAAGGCCAAGGGCCGCGGCGGCTGGATCGAGGAAGGGAGCGACGAAGTCGCACGAGACGGCCCCGCTCAACGCCTGGATACCGCCCGCCGATTGGGGCGTCGGCGCCCACGCCAAGCACTTCCGCAACCTGTACGTCTACTTCTGGCGCTGGGCGACGTGGAAGGTCTTCGACCACGACCCGAAGGCACAACACCGGGATCGTCTGCTTCATCACCGTCGCCGGCTTCCTCAACGGGCCTGGATTCCAGCGGATGCGCGACTACCTGCGCCGCACGCCGATCGACATCTGGGTGATCGACTGCTCGCCCGAAGGCCATCAGCCGGACGTGCCGACGCGGATCTTTCAGGGCGTGCAGCAACCGGTGTGCATCGTGTTGGCGCGCGCGCTCGAAGCACCGCAGGCCGACAAGCCGGCGGCGGTGAAGTACACGCGTCTTGCCCGCCGGCAAGCGCGAAGCCAAATTCGCCGCCTTGGCGCGTCTGAAGCTTGAATCGAGAGTCTGGCAGCGATTGCTCGACGGACTGGCGAGCACCATTCCTGCCCACGCGGCGGGGCGATGGGCGAAATACCCGGCCCTCGAAGACTTGTTCGTCTACAACGGTTCGGGTGTCATGCCCGGTCGCACCTGGATCATCGCGCCGGATGTGGAATCCCTGCGAGGCGTGGCAGAAGCTGATCGAAGCGAAGCCGAGGAACAGAAGGAGAGCACTGTTCCATCCACATCTTCGAAGGGATGACCCGGGAGACCGACACAGTCAACAAGGTAGTGATTAAGGGCTTGCCCGGCTACGACTCGCGACCCAACACCGATCGCCAACGAGCAAGGCCATTGTCCCCCGCCGGTCCGCTACGGATTCCGCTCGTTCGATCGGCAATGGATCATCCCTGACAACCGCGTCATCAATCGGCCGAATCCCGAGCTGTGGACGTGCCACTCGGAACGGCAAGTCTATCTTGACCGCCTCTCACGCACATTCGCCATCCGCTGGTCCTGCGCTTGACCTTCACAGGCCTGATACCGGACTCGCACCACTACAAAGGTTCCTTCGGTGGCCGCGTTTTTCCGCTTTGGCGCGATCGCGGAAGCCCGGCAATCCAACATGCCGCCAAAGCTTGCTGGCCTATCTCGACCAAGACGTACAGGACGCAGGTCAACCCCGAGGACCTGATGGCATATATGGCGGCGGTGGCGGCCAACCCGGCCTACACGGCCCGGTTTCGAAGCCGATCTGGCCCAGCCTGGCCTGCGAATTCCCTCTGACCGCCGACGGCGCGAGCTGTTCGCCGAAGCAGTCGAACTCGGGCGACGGTCATCTGGCTGCACACGTTCGGCGAGCGCTTCGCCGATCCGGCACGGCCGGCCGGCGCAACCGCCCCGGCTTCCACCAGGGGCAAAGCTCCCCGAATCCCGAAGGATGGCGCGATCCCCGACGACCCCGACTCCATGCCCGACGACATCGGCTACGATGCGACCAAGAAGCGACTACTGATCGGGCAGGGCTATGTCGAAAACGTGACCCCCGACGATCTGGCGTTACGAGGTCTCCGGCAAGAAGGTGTTGACGCAGTGGTTCAGCTACCGCAAGGCGAACCGCGAACGCCCGATCATCGGCGACCGCGGCCGCCGTCCAAGCTCGGCGACATCCAGCCCGACCACTGGCTCGCCGAGTACACGACGGAACTGATCAACGTCATTCAAGTGCTCGGCCGCCTCATTGAACTCGAACCGGCCCAAGCCGACCTGCTCGAACGGATCTGTTCCGGCCCGACGATCTCCGTCATCGAGCTGCGCTGCTCTGTGCGCTTGCTGGAGATTCGATCCGCCCGACTCGCAACACCGGGAAGACTGATTCTCGGGAAGGGCCGAGCCTGTTCGACCGCGACGAAGACAACTCCCTTTAGTCAATCCTGCGCTGCCCGCCCTCGGTGGCTGTCCTCTCCGCCAGCCCGTCCTTCCCCCCTGCCCTCCCCTGCCCCGCCTCGGCCCTGCTTTCAGCACGCGAAAACCCCGAAAAATAGGGCGTTTTCGGCAGTGCTGGCTATCGCCCAATCCACGGGATCGCCCCACCGCAACACCAGAGCACTTCGAAACCCACGGCACTGCAATACCGCAGTGCCATAGTGGCTCGGCATCCTGATGTCGTCGTGGGGCGATGCCCGGAAATTTTGGTGGCATAATAGACACAGTGCCGAAACATCGAAGCATTGCGGAACGATGAAATCACGGTATCGCAGTGGATCAAGGCGCTCGGCATCACGGCCCCGTGCAACCTCGGAATCAATCCACTGTGATGCCGTGGCACAGTGGTTGAACGGTGTCCCGGTCGTTTCCCACGATAGCCCTGTCAGTGCCGTGAGCACCAGGCCATCACGGTCGGCCGGTGTTGCGGTGGCACGGTTCCGAAGGGTTGTGATTTCCCGGTGGCTTTCAAATCGCGGTATCACGGCCCTGGGGCACTCAAGCCCCATGATACCGCCTGTCGATCATCTGAGCGGAAAGGGGGGGAACGCATGCGTTCGATTGCCTGGCTATCGGAGAAGGGGGGGACGGGAAAAACCACCGCTGCCGTCAACACGTCCGTCGGCCTGGCCAAGCTGGGGAACCGCGTCCTGATGATCGACGCCGATCCTCAGGCGAACGCGAGCCTGGTCTTGCTCCAAGGCGAGACGGCCGAGGCCCCGACGCTCTATCACGTCATGACCAATACGGCCGACGCCGGCGACACGATCCGCAAGACCGGAGTTCCCCGCCTGGACCTGTTGCCCGCCGATACGCTCTTGGCCGACGCGAACATCTCGCTGGCTTCGGAGATGGGCCGGGAGTGCCGGTTGCGGCTGGCGTTTCGCGGGGTTGACGAGGCTTACGATTTCGTGGTGATCGACACGGCCCCGCAACGCACCCTGATCAACGTCAACGTGCTCAATTACGTGTCTGAGGTCTATTGCCCGGTGGACCCTGGTATTTTCTCGCTGGCGGGCCTGGTCAAGCTGCAAGGCGCCGTCGCCGAGGTTGTCAAGTTCCTGGATAATCACACCCTCAGAATCGCCGGCCTGGTGCTGACCCGGACCCAACGGGACAACATTTCGCGCGACGTCGAAGCGCAAGTCCGGGCGACGTTCGGGGCGCTGGTGTGCTCGACGGAGATCCCCGCGTCAACGAAGATCGGCGAGCGCCGCACGCCCGCTTCATGTCGGTTCTGGACTACGCCCCGCGCTCGCCGGGCGCGAAGGCTTACGAGGCCCTGACTCGGGAGATCATCGCTCATGGCCAAGCCCACGGGACTGGGGAACACGGGGAGCATGCTGCTGAGGCCGAGCACGGTTCCCGACGAAGGGCCGGACGCCGCCGCGCCGCCGGATGATGGTTCTGAGGAGAGCAGGGGGGAGCTGGCCGCGGAGTCGCAACAGACGCCCGCCCGGTCCAAGCGGACCAAGCGGACAGCCCCCGCTGGCAAGACAAAGGCCCAAAACCTTCACCTGACGGAAGACGTTCACGACCGCCTTTGGTTTCCTGGCCCGCCAGCGCAAGCAAAGCGTCTCGGCCGTGGCGAACGACCTGCTTGACCGGGCGCTCCCGCGATGAGTTGAAGCGCCAAGGATAGGGGGAACGTCCGCATGGTCCCTTTGAGCTGACGAGACGAAAGGAGACGGTGCCGAGAGCGCCCCTGCCTACAAAGAATACAATCGGGCCATCCGAAGCGGCTCGGCCAACCGATGAGCCGCTAAGGCTTTGCGTCCATTTCGCTCAACACTTCAATTCGGATCTGAATATATTTATCAATTTTTCCGTCGATTTGTTGGAGGAGCGATCGACTCGCTGTCTTGCTCGTTTGATTATCTTTTTTAGATTTTGATTCATCCAATTCTTTTTCCTTCAGGTCGCAAAGTTCGCCAGCCCGCTCCTGTAATAGCTTCGTGAGCCAGTATTCCGTATTGGCAAGTTTGATGGCCGGTGGCAAATTTTTATTTGCCACCAAGGCACCCGGATTTGTAAGGTCAGTGCCCACTCCCGAGGCAACTTTTTCCGTTGGAGGTTTTTCTTCGCCGGGTTTTTCTTCGCCAGGTAGAACACGCGGCGGCGGGAAAATAATAGAGGGCGGTGGCGTGGTTCCGTTAACCTTCTCCAACCGACGGAGAAGGCTCATGGCTTCCGTTAGTTCAGCATCGGATTCCATAAGCAACAACCGTTGTTGCATGATTTTTTTTGTTTTAATATCTACAACGTCTTTCACTTTTTTGAGCGATTCTTTACTCTGACGCACTGCTTCTCGCTCAATGGCCTTAATCTCGTCTTTGCTCTCTGTCCGAGGCCCCTTAGGCGGAGTTTCTTGAGCAGAGACAAGCGACAACGTGAAAATGATGGCCAAAGCAACGATGTAAGTTTTTCTCATGGTTCCTCTCCTGATTCCGTTTTCAAAGGATGATCTTCAATTCCAACGACGATAGAGCATCGCCCCCCATTCCACTATTACCAATCCGCCAGAGTGTAAAGAGTCAATATCCCCCTCCGAAACGGCGGTTTTCGGACCGGAATTACGGACTTACGGCGATGAAAAGTTGTAAGGCTGGGTTTATAATTGGCTCTTTACAACTCAGGGCAGGGGGCCTATGATGGGGACGTCGCCCGATCGTCCCCAACGGCGCCGAGGTCCTGGCCGATGGACAAGCACAACGCCCTCTATCTCCGCGTCTCTTCCAAGGTCCAGGACACCGCCAGCCAGGAACCGGACTTGAAGCGTTGGGCCGCCGCGGCTGATGAACCGGTCGTCTGGTATCGCGACAAGTTCACCGGCAAGAGCATGGATCGCCCCGGATGGAACAAGCTGGAAGCCGCGGACAGGGCCGGGAAGGTCTCTCGAATCGTGGTCTGGCGACTCGACCGCCTCGGCCGGACAGCCAAGGGATTGACCGCCCTGTTTGACGACCTGGTCAACCGCAAGGTGAACCTGGTTTCACTCCGCGACGGTTTGGACCTCTCGACCCCCGCCGGCCGGCTGATGGCCAACGTGCTCCGCCTCGGTCGCTCAGTATGAGACGGAGGTCCGCGCCGAGCGCTGCTTGCCGGCCAGGCCGTGGCCCGCGCCAACGGGAAGATGTGGGGGGTGGCATCAAAGGGAAGCGAATCAAGGTCACGCCCGAGCAACAGGCCGTCATCGGCCGCATGAAGGCCGAGGGGGAGAAGATCGCAGCAATCGCCCGCGCCACCGGGTTGAGTCGGCCGACGGTCTATGACGTGCTCGGCTCGACGGCGTCGGGCCCTTGAGTAGAAATGATCGTTGATTGTGCTCATATCATAAATCGAAAGCGACGAAAACCGCTGGTTTTCCGGGGGATTTCGCCCCTATTCCAGCTCCCTGTTCCAATGCTACTCACGGGTCATTACAGTGGCGGTGCGTTGAACCGTTCCCTTCAAGGAGGTGCTTCCATGGACAAATCATCGCGCCGTGCCGCATTATCGCTGGGTTTCGGTCTCACGGCGATCCTGGGCCTGTTCACACGAGCACGCGGCCAAAGCGGTAAGTCGGCAGAGCCAGCAGGCGATCAGCCGCCGATGGTTGGCATCGGCACGCTCAACGTTGCCGCCGTCTTCAAGGGATACGAGAAGACCAGCACGTTCGCGAAGGAATTCAAGAAGGATGCCGAGGAACGTCAGAAGGGCTCTCCAGAAGATCGTCGCCAAGGCGGTGAGCGAGGCGGAAGCCTTGAAAGAGATGGAGCCGGGGAGTGCGAAATACCAGGCGACAGAGGCCAAGATCGAGAAGCTGAAGGCGGAGGCGGAAGCCGGGCGGGAGAAGGCCCAGAAGGAATTCGCCCAAAAGGAAGCGGAGATGCTTAAGGATATTTACAAGGATATCAGGGAAGCCGCCGGCATCATCGTGCCGGCGGAAGCTGACTTTCGTGCTGAGGGTCGCGGGTGAACTGACGGCGGCAGATCCCATCTCCACCATGACGGAGATCGAGCAAACCGTCGTGTACGCCGCGCCGGAAGCGGACATCACCAACGAAGTGCTCGCCCTCATTAACCAGCGTAAATAACCAGGGCCCAGCGCCTGTCTCACGCAGGGACGGCCCTCGCGTGTTTACCGACTTGGCGCTGATGCTCATTGGAGATGTCGCGAATCGCGACGATTCCTATGCCCTGTCCGCAGATCACGACCCACGCCTGATGATCGCTGTGGCAATCATCGCTCTGTCGCTACGGGCGGTTCTGACCATCCATCCGCGAAACGGTCCCAAGCCCGCCAAAATCATCCCGTGATCGTCTGCCACGGCTGGGCGTTCACGAACTGGGCGAGATGCCCCACGTTGCCCGTGGCTACCGTCAGGACGTCCCCCGGGGTGATGGTGGACACCGCCTGAGCGCATAAGATGACGTCGCCGTCGAGCGCGTCGGGCGGGGCGGTAGGCAGCCCTCGGGCCCGCTGCGCCGACAGTCTCGGCCGCCAAGAGCATGGCGTCCGAAGTGATCGGAACAAATTCAATCGGCCCCTTGAGACGGTCGAGGCGCGCCAGGCCCGCCATGGCGCCAATGTGAATCAGCTTGCGCCGCACCTCGTAATCGCTGATTTCGGGGATGACCAGGCGGACGCCGGCGACGGTCAAGGTCCGGGCCCACTGTTCGCACTGGACGGCCTTGGGTTTTGCCGCCGGGATTGGCGAGCAGTCCCAAAGGCCCGGAGTCGAGGACGACGATGCGCATCAGCTAAACCGCTTCCGGCTCGACAACGGGTTTTCGTTCAGGCCCTCGATCAGCGCGTCGAGGGTCGCGCTCTGCTCCTCTTCCGTGCCGATGGTGGCGACGTCGTCGAGGGCCTGGAGGATCGCCGCCACCCGCTGGCGTTCTTGCTCGTCAGTCAAGGGAAGCAACCGCCCCCGGGCATCGACCGAGCTGCGGGGGGACACTGGCAACGTTGGGGCACTGGCCATGACGGGAGCCCCTCCTGTCCTGAATGAATCTATCGACTTCCCGGAACGGGATGACGACCCGCCGGCCAACCTTGAACGCCGGGACCAGCCCACTGGCGATCAGACGTCGGACGGTCTTGACGCTCAGCCCGGCATATCGCGCCACCGCGGCCGGAGAGCCGTAGCGTGGGGACGGACCGGGCCGCGTTGTAACGCTCGACATCGGATGTCCCCTCAAGGACCGCCAGAGGCCCTCAGCGGTCATTATAGCCACGGACCGGCCCTGAGTAGACAGGAATACCCTCAGCAGTCAGAGGTGGTCAGGAACGGTCAGATACAGCCCTCGACGGTCCGGCCTCTCTCGCGTGCACACGCGCCCTCGCGTAGACTCCGAAAACTCCGGAAACCCCGGAAACAGGTCGTCGCCGGCACTCGGCTTGACGGTCCCGGCCTTCATCACCGCCATTCCATCACACCAGTGAGGTTTTCTTGCAAACGTCACCAATTGAGCGAATGGAAAAACCCTCACAACCCCTATTTTGGACTGCAAACCCATTGCTCCTGAATGGCCGAGCGGTAGCCGATCAGTATACGTCCGTCAAGATTTCTTCGGGACCGGTGGGCCCCGCGTTTCCCGGCCAGCTGCGCAGGCTGTTAACTCGCTGTTCATGAGGCTAATCCGCCGCTGTTTCCCGGCACCGTTGCAGGGGGAATTCACGGACCGTTGGCAACGCTTTTGAGGGGCCTGTGTACGTTCGTGATTTTGCCGAAAATGTGTCCTGTCCCTATAATCCCAACCAATTTAGAATTCCAATTTCGTCAGTAAAACGCGCCCCGCCCCTAGCCGCGTCTAGGGAACCCGTCAGCGGCATCTAAAAATGCATCCCCACCCCCTACAGTACTGTTCGCTGTTGTTTCTGAGCACGAGCATCGGACCAGGACCAGGCCCACCCGACGCCGCGGAAAACTGCCAAGGGCGATGCAATCACTTCAATTGATTCAATTCATATAATTAGTTTATTCGTTACGCACCGTTTTTCCGAACCCCCTGCGGTTTTCGCGCTGGCGATTCACTGTGACCGTTCGTCCGTCGGTCACGATTGATATTCGATAAGACCACCTGTCGAATCACCTTCTGACCCGAGCACCCATGACGACCGAGTTGCTTCCCCTCACCACTCCGCCCCGCGCCACCCTGGTTGACCATCCCGCGATTGACCTGATGGGCCTGATCTTCACCGGCATGAAACCCCAGTCGGCCGCCGGCTATCGAAAGGACTTCCAGGCGTTCGCCAGGTTTACAGGCGGCAGACCCTCGGCCGAGGATGCACTTTGGGCGTTCTTCCGTCTGCCGACGCCGGCCAGGCCGCCACGCTGGTCCTTGACTATCAGGCCGCCATGCTGGCGACAAGGATCTGTCGCCGGCGACGATCGCCCGCCGAGTGGCGTCTCTACAACGCGCGGTAGAGCGCGGTCGCATGGTGGGCCTGACCAGGCAGTTGCCTTGAAACCGAGTCACCACGGGCCTGAGGCGTTCCGCGACGTTCGCAGGCCGGGCGCTTCGGGTCGGCGAAAGCTACTTGACCAGGCCGAGACCGAGGCGGGGGACGGGAAGGCCAGGACAGCCAGGAATCTGGCTATCCTGCTCTTGCTTCATGACCGCGCCCTTCGCCGCGGCGAAGTGGTTGGGATCGACTAGCCCGAGGCCCTGGACGTCGAGCTCCGCCCCGCCGTCGCCGTGGTGGGCAAGGGCAGGCTTGCGAAGGAATGGCTGACGATCAACGAACAGGCCCGAGACGCGATCGCGAGATCTCTTGCGCTGAGGGGAGAATGGCCCGGCCCGCTGTTCCTCGAGTTCCGACGCCGCCGAGCTGGACGCCAGGCGCTCCGGACGCTGGACCGGGCCGGCTCGACGGGGGGAGCGTCAACCGGATGGTCAAGACGCTGGCGGAACAGACCGACTTGTTCGGCGCACTGTGCTGCCCACGGATTCCGTCACTGTGCGATCACGACGGCCCTGGATTGGGGTTGCGGGAGCTGTGCGCGACGTCGAGGCGTTCACGCGGCACTCAAAGATCGATACCGTCCTGATTTATGACGACCGCCGCAAGGACATCGAGGGCGACATTACCTGCGCCGTCGGGCCGCCGTGCTAAGGCCCCCCCAAGCACGCCGGGAAAGAGCCGTTGCCCAGCGGATCGATAAGCCATATCAACGAACAATGAGCAACCAAACCCCGCCCGAAACCCACCGTGCGCCAGGCGTCGGGACCATCCCTTGATTCTTTAGAGGCTGTTTCAGAACCCAATCGGATTGCCTAGTTTCTCCAGGTCTCCCAAGGGTTCCTGAAACCGCTTCTTAGGATTCGACGGCGCAGTCGACATGGCCAGGGACGGCCGACCAGGAGGGTTTCGGCTTCCGGCATTGGGAAGGCCCCTCGGCTCGCCTCGGGGGCGACCGGCCGTCTCGACGGCCTTGCCCTTCACCGAGGGCCTCCACCAGCCCTGTTGGCGGGCCGTTTCCGGTGATATTGGCCGGGCCTATTGCACGCACTGTGGCCTTGGCCAGTTCTTCCGTTCGGTACACTCTGTACATATAGTACATTCCTGTACATTAATGCAATTATTTACAGAGGATCGGGGATATGCTATACGTGATCTTGCGGCGGACCGGGGGGTTTAGCTGTGTCAGTCAATCAGGTAGGTTATTCATTAACGACCAACTTGCAAGCACTTGGATTCACTTGTAAACTAAAACTGTCAAGCCGGGCGCCGCCCTTGGCGGTTATTCCAGCAAGCCGACGTGTTTGGGGATCAGGTTCATTGCCTCCTGAGAAGCGGAGTCCAAACACACAAGGGCAATCAAAGGCCGTGGTTTCCTAGACGACCATCCTTCGCCCGAGGGGCCTTTGAGTGGTGATCGTTTGCATTCGTGGTTGCGCTGATGCTGTTGAAGAGTTGCGGATCACAAACCAGTGATCATCCCTTTTGTCTAGGAGGTAGTCGGGGTTAACTCCACGGCAGCTTCTCCGGACGCCCAACCATGGAAGCCGACCACGCGACAGCACGACGCTTCGCCTTCGCCGCATGTCCCCGGCCCGCGTAGCTGTGCGCCGCACCCAAACTCTGTCCAGCACTGGACGGCGCCAGCGCATCCGCCACCCCGTTGCTCCACCCCGATACAACCGACCGACTTTATCGAGCCTCCCATTGGGAAAATTGTGCGTTTTTCGAAAGGTTTCCTCCCCTCCCTTCACTGCAAGCAAAGGGGGTCTTAAAAAAAAAAAAAAAAAAAAAAAAAAAAAAAAAAAAAAAAAAAAAAAAAAAAAAAAAAAAAAAAAAAAAAAAAAAAAAAAAAAAAAAAAAAAAAAAAAAAAAAAAAAAAAAAAAAAAAAAAAAAAAAAAAAAAAAAAAAAAAAAAAAAAAAAAAAAAAAAAAAAAAAAAAAAAAAAAAAAAAAAAAAAAAAAAAAAAAAAAAAAAAAAAAAAAAAAAAAAAAAAAAAAAAAAAAAAAAAAAAAAAAAAAAAAAAAAAAAAAAAAAAAAAGGGAACGTGCTGTTCACCTCGGTTCTGCGCTGACGCGCCATCTGGCGGCGCGTTTCCGCCTGCGGCGGGCCGCTCGATAGAGCCTTTTCCAGCCGCCGATCTCACCTTCGATGCGCTTGCCCACCCATCGCAAAACCGTGATCGGCCAATAATACGGTCGTCCATATTTGTTCTTGATCCAGATAATACGGCCGTCCATATTCCTGGTGCGGCAAGGCCGGCCGCGCCAGCCAACGCAAAGGCACGCGACGATGACCAACCCGCTTCCCCCCGCCTTCGGCCAGAACCTCATCGCCGGATCGCGCCACCCGGTGATGTGGCTGCTGGCCGCCGCTGGCAGCATCGCCGCCGCCGAGGTCTATTACGTGCAGCCCGAAATCGCGGCGATCGCCCCCTCGCTGAGGCTTTCGGACATCGCGATCGGCGTGATGTCGGCGGTGAACCAGATGACCGCCGCGCGCGACGAGATCCCGTTGTGGTGCAAGGCCCGCGCGGTGACTTTCTACCTGCTCGGCGTGCTCGCCATCGGCCGGGTCATTGGCTGGCTGCGCGTGCCGGGGCGGCGGCCGGCGATAGCCGGTTCGCAATCCGCAGCGCCGCAGGTCGCTGCATCGCAGGCTGGGCGGGGTTCGGCTGCTCGGATAGAATTGTCGTTCGGGTCGATCACCATGGGGGCAAAACCATGCAGCAGGCGGATTTCGAGGCTGGCTTGCGGCAGGACGGGTATGAACTCCGTCCGGCCGCCGAACGCGCGCCCGGCGACTTCGTCGACGATCATGCGCACGGCTTCGATGCGCGGCTTCTGATCCTGGATGGTGCCTTGACCATCGGGCGCGAGGGCGGCGAGCACACGTTCCGTGCCGGGGAGGTTTGCGACGTCCCCGCCGGCCATCGCCACACCGAGCGCACCGGTCCCGAGGGGGTCCGCTATCTGGCCGGGCGCCGCGCCGCCGCCTGACGGGTTGGGGTCGGCTCCGTAAAATTACGCAGGCATTCAATTAGCGGTTGAATTCGCGATCTGTGTTCTCTATTCGTTCGGATGTGAGCCAAGCCCAAACCCAGCTATCCCCGAGCGATCGTCCGCCGAGCCATGTCCCCCCGGGCCCGCGGCCCGGCGGCAGCGCCGCCAGTGCTGCGCCGTTGTCGCCGTACCTTGTCGCTGCTCGGGCCGTGATGGACTCCACCGCCGTCCGCTGGCGGGTGATGGGGTGGCTGGAGCGGCTGGCCGGGGTCGGCACCGCCCTGCTGGAGATGGCGAATGCCGGGGCGGGCGCCGCGACGGAGGCGCCAGGCTCCGCGACGGAGGCGCCGGGCAGCGCGACCACGGCGCCGGGCGCGGCCGAGCGCAATCTGGCCCGGGCGCTGGTGGCGCGGGCGATGCGCTGGACCTACGCGCTGAACGACCGGCTGGTGCTCGAGGGCTTTGCGGCGGTGGCCGCGCTGAGGACCAATCTGCGCGCCTTCGTCTCCGGCCGGCGCGAGCGGCCGGCGGGGCCGCGGTCGCGCCGCAGCCCGCGGCCCCGGCCCACGCCGGTGTTCCACCGCTACGACTGGGTGGACGGCGTGCTCTGGGTGGACGGCGTGCCGTTGCCCAGCAGGGAGGAGCGCCGCCGGCCGGCGCGGCGGCGTCCCCACCGGTGCATCAAGGGCCGGTCGGTGATCGAGATCGTCGCACAGATCTGTCGCGACCTGGATGGCGCGGCGCGGCTGCTGGAGAGTGCCGCGGCGGGGCGCTGCATCGGCGAGATCGCCGAGGCGGCGCGTGCCCTGCTGGGCGATCCGGCGGAGGGCTGGCAGCCCGAGCAACTGCCCAAGCCGTTGCCCGAGCCGGCGGCAAAACCGCTGGCCCAGTCAGCGGCCGGGTCGGTCGCCCAGATGGGAGCCGCCGGCTACGGCCGTCCGGCCGTCGTTCCCTCGCCGCGGCCACCCGACAGCGGGTGACGGGCCGGCGGTCCGGTGCCTTCAATCACCCTCTGCCGCACGCGGCAGGGGGCGATCATGCGTGGGCGATGGCGCGGCGCGCTCTCGTGGCGGGTGGCGAGGGCAACCCGCCCCTAGGGCCTGGTTGCGTGCAGGGAATAGGCGAGCGGCAGCCACGGTTTGTCCGGCCAGCGGAACTGACCGTCCGCACCTTCGACGAGGCAGCCGAACATGCGCCAAGTGATCGCGTCGTGCTCGTGCAGCCAATCCAGGCGCAATCCCGCGGCGATCAGCGCTGTCACGACGCTGCCCAGCGGGTGGATCCATTGGCAGGTGACGCTGTTCGCAAGCCTGGCGGTGTCGTCCACATAGTCGGACGCGTCGTCGAACAGCATCGGTGCGGCGTGGAAGTAGGGCAGGTGAAAGCCGGGTCGTCCATCCGGCAGCGCGGCGGCGTCGTCGAGGACCAGCGCCGCCGGATGGCCTTCGGCCAGATAGAGCGCGCCGCCCGGCTTGAGGAAATGCGCGACGATGCGCGCCCAGCCGGCAATGTCCGGCAGCCAGCACAGCGCCCCCCAGGTGACGAAAACGCGGTCGAACGCCGCCGGCTCGCCGATCGCCGCGACGGCATCGTAGAGGTCCGCCTCCACGAAGCGGGCGCGACCGGCCAGGTCCAGGTCGGCCGCCAGCGCGCGCGCCGCGCGGATCGCCTCGGCCGAGAAATCGAGCCCGACGACGCTCGCGCCGCGTTGAGCGAGCGTCAGCGTGTCGGCCCCGAAATGGCACTGCAGGTGCAGCACGCGGCTGCCGGCGACGCCGGGAAGCTCGGCTTCCTCGATCGCGTTGAGGCGGCCGTTGCGGTGGCGGAGCGCCGCGAGATCGTAACCGCGCGGGCCGAGATGCACGCCGACGCGTTCATCCCAGTTGGCGCGGTTCAATGCGCGCCAGTCGGGCGCTGCCATGAGTTTGTCCCTATCGCCGCAGCACGCGGCCGACTTCGTCCAGTGCCGCCGGGTCCTCGATCGTCGGCGGCACCGCGGGCGTCTCGCCATCGGCGAGCTTGCGGATGGTGCCGCGCAGGATCTTGCCCGAGCGCGTCTTCGGCAGCCGCGGCACCACCCGCGCATCCTTGAACGCCGCCACCGGGCCGATCCGCTCGCGCACCAGCGCCACGAGTTCGCGCTCGATCTCCGCCTCCGGCCGGGTCACGCCCGCCTTCAGCACCACCAGCCCGAGCGGCGCCTGGCCCTTCAGCGCGTCCGTCGCGCCCACCACCGCGCATTCCGCCACGTCCGGGTGCGAGGCCAGCACTTCCTCCATCTGCCCGGTGGACAGCCGGTGGCCGGCGACGTTGATGATGTCGTCGGTGCGGCCCATCACCGACACGTCGCCCTCGGCGTCGACCACGCCGGCATCGCCGGTGCGATACCAGCCGGGGAAATCGGCCAGATAGGCGGTGCGATAGCCCTCGTCGTTCTGCCACAGCGTCGGCGCGCAGCCCGGCGGCAGCGGCAGGCGCAGCGCGAGGTTGCCGGTCTGGCCCTGCGGCAGCACGTGCCCGTCGTCGTCCAGCGCGTGCAGGTCGTAGCCCGGGCAGGGGCGCCCGCCGCGAGCCGGGCTTCGGCGCGAACAGGCCGAAGTCGCGGAACCCGGCGGTGATCGGCCAGCCGGTTTCGGTCTGCCACCAGTGATCGACCACCGGCTTGCCGAGCATCGCCGGCCGCCCAGATCGCGGTCGGCGGATCGCAGCGCTCGCCGGCGAGGTACAGCGCCTCCAGCGTCGAGAGGTCGTAGCGTCGCAGCAGTGCGCCGTCCGGGTCCTGCTGCTTGATCGCGCGCATGGCGGTCGGCGCGGTGAACAGCACCTTGGCGCCGTGCTGCGCGCACACGCGCCAGAACGCGCCCGGCATCGGGCGTGCCGACCGGCTTGCCCTCGTACATCACGCTGGTGCAGCCCCGCAGCAGCGGCGCGTAGACGATGTAGCTGTGCCCGACCACCCAGCCGACATCGGACGCCGTCCAGAACACGTCCCCGGCGTCCACGCCGTAGATCATCCGCATCGAGTTCCGCAGCGCGACGGCATGGCCGCCATTGTCGCGCACGCACGCCCTTCGGCCGGCCCGTCGTGCCGGAGGTGTAGAGGATGTACAGCGGGTCGGTCGCCGCCACCGGCACCGGATCGTGCGGCGCCGCCGCGGCCTCGGCTGTCGCGGAAATCGTGGTCGCGGCCGGGCGTGCAGCGCCGCCGTGCGCGCTGTCCGCGCTGCAGGATCAGGCAGGCGTCCGGCTTGTGCGGCGACAGCGCGATCGCCGCATCGAGCAGCGGCTTGTAGGCACCACGCGGCCCGGCTCCAGCCCGCAGGAGGCCGAAACGATCACCTTCGGCTGCGCATCGGCGATGCGTGCCGCAAGCTCGGCCGCCGCGAAGCCGCCGAACACCACGGAGTGGATCGCGCCCAGCCGCGCGCAGGCGAGCATGGCGATCGCCGCCTCGGGCACCATCGGCATGTAGATCACCACGCGGTCGCCGCGCCCGACGCCCAGCGCGCGCCAGCGCGCCGGCGAGTTTCGCGGTGCGCGGTCAGCATCTGCGCGTAGGTGAATGTCTCGATGCGCCCGGTCATCGGGCTGTCCCAGATCAGCGCGGCCTGCTCGCCGCGGCCGGCGGCGACATGGCGGTCGAGGCAGTTGAAGCTGGTGTTCATGCGCGCGCCCGGAAACCAGCGGCCGAACGGGCCCTGCGAGGCGGATCGAACACCGCGTCCCAGCGTCGCATCCCAGGCGATGCCCTCGGCCGCTGCCGCCCACCAGGCGTGGGGATCACGCCGCCAATCGTCATAGGCCGCGGTGTAGCCGGCGCCGTTCGCCTGCTGCTCGGTCATCGCCCCGTCTCCTTGTCCCATCTGCAGCGTGGCAAGCCTTGGCCGGTTCGCGCAATGGCGGGCACAACCGGCGACGCCTGTATGCGTGCATTCGCCCGCCGCGTGCGCATCGATATCGGCGCTTTCGTTGCTGCGTTGCAGCAGCGTGACGAGAGCCTTGCAAAACCACGGCGATCGGGCGAAGACAGGCGCCAAGTGGCCAGTTTGGTTGACATCCCGCAAGGATGACAGACATCGCCACCAAGAAACGGTGATTGCAGAGACACGGGAGAGATCATGATTCAGGAACAACGGCGTGTGTTGACGCCATCGCGCCGCGCGACGCTCAAGGCCGGCGCCGCCCTGCTGGGGGCTGCGGCATTGCCGCTCGGGCTGATGCGCGGGGCGCGGGCCGCCGACAGCTTTCCGGCCATCGGCACCTTTCCCGCCGGCAGTTCCGGCAACTCGGTCTTCGTCGGCATCGCCGTGCCGCGCACCGGCACCTACGCGGTGCCCGGCGAGGACGAGCTGAAGGGCTTCGAGCTGGCGATCGAGCACCTCAACGCCGGCATCGAGCTGATCCGCAAGATCTCGCCGCACACCACCAAGGGCGTGCTCGGCAAGAAGGTCAAATACGGCGTCGCCGACAGCGAGGCCAAGCCGAACACCGCGGTGCAGGCGCAGTCGCGCTTCATCAGCGAGAACAAGGCGGTGATGATCGCCGGCTCGGTCTCCTCGCGCCGTCGCGGTGGCGCTCAACAAGCTCGCCGCAGCGCGAGCAAGGTGATCTACCTGCCGGGCATCTCCGGCTCCAACGACACCACCGGCAAGGACTGCGCGCGCTACTCGTTCCGCCAGTGTTTCTATGCCCAGACAGCGGCCGCGGCGATCGCCCCGGTGATGATCAAGGCGTCTCGGCAAGGACAAGAAGGTCGCCTACCTGACGCCGGACTACACCTACGGCCACACCGTGCAGCAGTCGATGCGAGGCGGTGACTCAAGAAGGCCGGCTGGACGACAGTGACCAACCAGGTCTGCCCGCTCGGCGCGCCGGATTACAGCTCCTACCTGCTGAACATCGCCAACAGCGGCGCCGATGTGTTCATCAACATCAACTTCGGCAACGACGCCGTGCAGTCGATCAAGCAGGCGAAGCAGTTCGGCATCCTCGACAAGATGACGCTGGTGGTGCCGTACAACACGCCGTTCCTCGCCAAGCAGGTCGGGCCGGACATGATGAAGGGCGTCTATGCCGCGACCGATTTCTGGTGGACGCTGGAGGACAAGTATCCCGCTCGCCAAGATGTTCGTCGACGCGTTCGAGGAGAAATACAACTACAAGCCGGAATGGGGCGCCAACGCCGCCTATCATGCAGATCGCGCATGTGGGCCGACGCGGTGGAGCGCGCGAAGACCTTCTATCCGCCCGAGGTCATCAAGGCCTACGAGGCCGGGCAGCAACGTCGAACTCGACGGTCGGCGAGGTCTAGTTCCGCGCCGCCGACCACCAGCTCGTCCGCCCGGTCATCATCGAGCGCGGCAAGAGCCAGGCGCGACGATGAAGAACCCGGACGATTACTACGAGATCGTCGAGATCGTGCCGGGCGCAGCCGCTGATGCAGGCGCCGGACGCGTTCGGCTGCAAGCTCGGCCCCTACACCTGAGCGAATGGCAGACGACGACGCCGTCATCCGAGGCAGCCAGGCGCCAGGCGGTCCAGCGGCACGCACCCTGCGCGGTGCGTTCGCGCTGGGCCGCCGCGCCGCGCGACCGGCTGAATGATGAACCTTCCGAACTTCGTCTCGCAGTTCTTCAACGGCCTGGCGCTCGGCGCCCTGCTGGCGCTGATCAGTTCGGGCCTGACCATCATCTACGGCACGCTCGGCGTGCTGAACCTCGCGCATGGCGCGATGTTCATGCTGGGCGGCTATGCCGGCTTCGTCGTGTACAGCGCACGCAGTCCTTCCTGCTCGCGGTCATCGGCGCCACCGTCGTGCTCGCGGTCGTCGGCGTCGTGCTCGAGCGCGTCGTGATCCGCCATTTCTACGGCCGGCCGCCGGAGGACCAGATCCTGCGTCACCTTCGGCCTCGGCATCGTGATCGTCGAGCTGGTGCGCCTCGCGCTTCGGCAGCCTGTCGGTGCTGGTCCCGCCGCCCGGCTGGGCTGCCGGCGTCACCCGGCTCGGCTTCCTGATCTATCCCACCTACCGCATCGTCGTGCTGGGCATCGCGGCTGTCGCGCTCGCGGCTCTCTACGTCGTGCTGTACCGCACCCGGCTCGGCATGATCGTGCGCGCCGGGATCGAGGATTCCGGCATGGTCGACATGCTCGGCATCAATGTCTACCGCGTGTTCATGCTGGTGTTCGGCATCGGCGCGATGGCGGCGGGCTTCGCCGGCATCATCAACGCGCCGGTCGTGGCGCTGACGCCCGAATGGGCGACACGATCCTGGTGCGAGACCTTCGTCGTCGTGGTGATCGGCGGCGTCGGCTCGTTCCCCGGCGCGGTGCTCGGCGGGCTGATCGCCGGCGAGATCCTCAGCCTGACCTCCGATGGTCGACCCCAGCCTATTCGCAGGTGATGCTGTTCGCCGTGATGACGCTGGTGCTGGTGCTGCGCCCGCAGGGACTGCTCGGCCTGCGGGGCCGCGCGTGAGCGGAGCACGCGCCGCGCACGCGCTCTGCCGCGCTGGCTGCCCGAGCTGTTGACCGCGATCGGGCTGGTCGTCGCGCCCTGGGTGCTGCCCGCTGCTCGGCTTTTCGCCCGACACCGTCAACCGCATCCTGATCTGGGGCCTGTTCGGCCTCGGCTTCGACATCCTGTTCGGCTACACCGGGCTGCTGTCGTTCGGCCAGTCGGCCTTCTTCGGCACCGGCGGCTTCGTCGCCGCCTATCTGCTGACAACAACATGATGCCGAACGTCGTCGCTCGCGCTGCTGGTCGGCACGCTCGGCGGCCATGGTGGCCGGCGTGCTGGTCGGCCTGATCGCGCTGCGCCGCACCGGCATCTATTTCGCCATGATCACGGTGGCGATCGCCGAAATGTTCTTCTTCCTCGAGAACTCGCCGCTCTGGCCGACTACACCGGCGGCGAGAACGGCCTGCCCGGCGTGCCCGCGCCCGACCTTCCGCATCGGCGCTATCGTCCTGCAGGTCGGCAACGGCTGGTCGATGTTCGGCTTCCTGGCGGTCTGCTTCTTCGTCGGCCTGGTGCTCGCGCGGACGCATCGTGCATTCGCCGGTCGGCGCCATCCTGGTCGCGATCCGCGACAACCCGCTGCGCGCGCAGGCGCTCGGCCATTCCGTCTGGCTCTACAAGCTCACCGCCTTCGTCATCGCCGCCGCCTATGCCGGGTTCGCCGGCGGCCTGCTGGGCGTGCTGCAGGGCTACATGCCGCCCGACGCCTTCACCTTCGACACCTCGGGCCAGCTGGTGATGCAGACCGTGATCGGCGGCGCCGGCACGCTGTTCGGCCCGCTGGTCGGCGCGGCGGTGTGGCTCTACCTGCGCGACTTCCTGCAAGGCCCTGCTGGGCCTCGGCAGCGCGTGGCGGCTGGTGCTCGGCCTCGTGTTCGTGCTGCTGGTGTGTCTTCCTGCGCCGCGGCCTGATCGGCGGCGCGCAGGACCTGATCGCGCGCTGGACCGAGAAGCCCCATGCCGAAGCGCCGGAGGAATCGCCGGCGATCGACCCCGGCCTTGCCGGTCCGCTGGTGGCGAGCCTGCGTCCCGCCGCGCGCCAGCGGTTCCCCGCCGGCACGCCCGGCGGCCCGGTGCTGGAAGCGCGCGGCCTGACCAAGCGCTACGGCGGGCTGCTCGCCAACCGCGACATCGACTTCGCGGTCGCAGGAAGGCGAGTTGCGCGGCGTCATCGGCCCCAACGGCGCCGGCAAGAGCACGTTCTTCAAGATGCTGACCTGCGAGGTGCATCCGACCTCGGGCACCATCCTGTTCCACGGCCGCGACATCACCGGCCACGACGTCTCCCGCGTCTGCCAGCTCGGGCTGACCAAGAGCTACCAGATCAACCAGCTGTTCGGCCGCCTGACGGTGCGCCAGAACGTCGACGATCGCGGCCCTCGCCGAACGGCGCGGCCGCTTCCGCCTCGACCTGCTGCGCCGGCTCGACCATGTGCCGGGCCTGGCGACCCAGGTGCAGCAGACGCTGGCGCTGATCGCGCTGACGGGGCGCGCGAACGTGCCGGTTTCGGAACTCGCCTATGGCGAGAAGCGGCGGCTGGAGATCGGCCTGGCGCTCGCGTCCTCGCCGACGCTGCTGCTGCTCGACGAGCCGCTCGCCGGCATGAGCCCGCGCGAGCGGGCCGAGACGGTGCAGCTGCTGAAGAACATCCGCCGCGGCCGCACGCTGATCATCGTCGAGCACGACATGGACGCGATGTTCGAACTGGCCGAGCGCATCACCGTGCTGCACGAGGGCACGCTGCTCGCCGAGGGCACGCCGGCCGAGATCCAGCGCAACAGCACGGTGCAGGAAGCCTATCTGGGCGGGGTCGCCGCGGCATGAGCCTGCTGGAAGCCGAGCGCGTCAACAGCTTCTACGGCGACAGCCACATCCTGTTCGACGTATCGCTGCGCGTCGAGCAGCAACGAGGTGGTCGCCCTGCTCGGCCGCAACGGCGCGGGCAAGAGCACGACGCTCAAGACGCTGATGGGCGTGGTGCGGCCGCGCTCGGGCCACGTTCGTGCTCGACGGTCAGGCGACCGAGGCGCTGGCGCCGCACGCCATGGCGGCGCGCGGGATGCAACTGGTGCCCGAGGACCGGCGCGTCTTCGGCAGCCTCAACGTCGAGGAGAACCTCGTGCTGGCGGCGATGACCGCCAAGCCGGCATGGCCGATCGACCGCATCTGGGAGATGTTTCCCCGGCTGCGCGAACGCCGGCGCAGCCGCGGCACCGACCTGTCGGGCGGCGAGCAGCAGATGCTGGCGATCGCCCGCGCGCTGATCCGCGATCCCAAGATCGTGCTGCTGGACGAGCCGTTCGAGGGGCTCGCGCCGGTGATCGTGCGCGACCTGGTGTCGGTCTGCCGGCGGCTGGCCGAGTCCGGCCTGACCATCGTGGTGGTCGAGCAGAACATCGCCGCCGCGCTGACCCTGGCCCACCGCGTCTACATCATCAACAACGGCCACATCGTCGAGGAGCGCACGACCGACGCCCTGCGCGCCGAGCCGGAGGTGCTGCACCGCTATCTTGGCGTGTAGGGCGCAAGGGCGTGTAGGGCGGTGACGTGCGGAAGGCGCCGGCCGCTGCTGACGGGATGGTGATCGCGCTTGCCGCTCGGAACGGGCACGGCCGGGCGCACCAATGCCGGCCGGGCACATTGGCCTTGCAGAACCCGGCATCGGCCGGAAGCAAGGAGATTCTTCATGAACAAAACTTTACGATACGGGCTGGCAGCGAGCCTTCTGATCGCCACCGCGGCGCCTGCCTTCGCCGCCAGCGACATGGTCGGGGCAACCACCCCGGGGGTGCCCACCGCGACGACGGCGCGCAAGACGGCTTCGGAGCATCACGTCGCGAAGAACGTGAAGCCGATGGGTTCGTGGAACAGCACGCAAGCGTCGCGGACCGGCCCGGTGACGATGCCCCGCTCGACCAGGACGACCACCGCCGAGAACGCCTCGCAGCACAACGTTGCCGAGGTCGTGCATCCGACGGCGACCCAATCTGGCGTGGCAGGCGCCGTGCCCTCGACGCGGGCGGACCGCGTGACCGCCTCGACGACGGCCGAGACCGCCTCGGCCCACAACGTCGCGAAGGTCGGGTCCAGCAAGACCAGCGATTGACGCACACCGCCGACGGGCTGGCCCGGCGCTTGCCGGTGCGAGTTCGTCGGCGCGACGTTTCTGCGGTTCCAGGCTGGCCCTAGCGTCACTTTCCGGACATGATTGCGTGCTTGAGTGCTGACGTCCGGATCGTGGAGCAATGGCATGATTAACCATGGCTTTCGCCGCCTCGCTTTGGCGCATAGCCTGTTGCCCGCCGACCGGTTGCAGGATCGCGCGGACACCCCCTCTGCCGACAGTGTTTCGCTCACGCTTGCGGATGAGGCGGAGAAAGAGCCGCCGGAGCAGGACGAGCTGCGGCGGGCAGACGCGCGGGCCGCCGGTTGAGGCTTATCGAGGCCGCCACTGCTCCGCGAAATACGACATGTATGTCTCCTTCCCGGTCGCCTCGTAGCCGGCGAGCCAAGTCGGCAGGATGTCGGGGTCCTGGCGGAAATACAGCGGCAACCCGTAGAGCTGGGTGGCGTAGATCGTCTGCATCTCGGTACAGATCGCCTGCTGCTTGGCCGGGTCGAGTTCGTACTGAGCCGCGTCGATCAGCGCGTCGAGCCGCGGGTCGCTGACGCCGGAATAGTTCTGCCCGGCCCAGTTGTTCGCCGCCGACGGGATATACGGCGTGGACAGCCGCGACCACGGCACCAGCTGCGGCTGAAGCGTGGAGGCGAATTCGGCCAGCCCGGTGTATTCGCGGTGCTTCAGCGTCTCGCCGAAGAAGGTGCGGGAAGGGACGTTGTGGATCGTCACCGCAACCCCGATCGCGCGCCATTGGCTTTCCATGACCTGCTGAGTCAGCTCCCGCACCCGGTTGCCCGCGGTGGTGACGAACTCCAGGCTCAGCCGTTCGCCCTTGGCGTTCTGGCGAATGCCGTCAGGCCCCGGCTTCCAGCCGGCGCCGTCCAGCAGCACGCGGGCGCGCGCTGGGTCGTAGGGATAGGTCGGCACGTTCGGCGTGTAGTGCGGATCGAGTTCGTTGATGAAGCTGCGCGCCACCTCGGCATGGCCGGCGAACAGCTTGTCGACGATGGCCTTCACGTCGATGCCGCGCAGCAGCGCCTCGCGCACGTTTCGATCCTGCAGGATCGGGTTGCTGAGCTGCGCTTCCAGGTGCTCGTAGACGATCTGCGGCTTGTAGATGAAGCGGAACTGGTCGGGGTGTGCCTTCTGCAGCGCCACCGCCTGGTCGATGGACAGCCCGATCCCGGACGGCGTCATGTCCACGTCGCCGGACAGCAGGTTGGCCTGGAGCGCGGCGGTGTTCTCGATCAGCCGCAGGACGATGTGCGCGAAGCCCGGTCTGGTGCCGTTCCAATGCGGGTTCGGCACGTAGTCGATCGACTGGTTGATCCGTAGCTCGGCCGGCATGTAGGGGCCGTCCCACAGACCCGGCGTGGTCGGCGCGCGGTTGTAGACCGTGTGGTTGATGTAGTCGGCCGGGGTCTTGGCGGCCTGCACCACGGGGCCTTCAACGTGCTCGGACAGGATGTCGCCCCACATCTGGTAGGACGTGTAGGTGCGGTCCAGGTGCAGCACGGCTGTATGGTCGTCGATCACGTCCACGCTGGTCGCGCGCGACCAGGGATAGGTCGAGACAAACCCGCCGGCCGGGTCGTGTTCCAGCTTCCAGGTGAAGGCGAGGTCGTGCGCCGTGACCGGCACGCCGTCGCCCCACGCCAAGCCGGGCTTCAGCCGGATCGTGACCGCGAGCCCCTGGCCCTCGCGCTTCGCCAGGCCGTTCTGCAGCGTCGGCACCTCGGTGCACAGCAGGCATACGACCCGGCCCGCCGTGCCGAAGGTGGTGATCGGGCGCAGCGCGAAGCCCGCCGCATAGGTCAGCACATCCTGGCCGGCGAGTGAGGCGTTCATGCCGTCCGGAAACTGCGCGACGCCGATCACCAGCCGCTGATGCGGCGGCTCGGCCGCTGCCGTCGCGGTCAAGGTCAGAACGCACAGCACGAGCGCAACCATCTGCCGCATGCCCGTAGTCAAACAGGGTTGCCGCCCGGCGGCCAGCCCAAACCGGCCATGCGGCACCGCCGCTTGACGCTGTTTTCCGCTGGCACGATCATCCTGCCAATCATATGTAGGCGAATGATCACCGCCGCGCCTCGCGGCCGGCCGGCCGGAGGCCACGATGCGCCTTGCCTCGCTGCTCGACGGCTATGCTGTGGACGAGCAGGTCGGCTTCCTGCTCCGCCGCGCCCATCAGCGCCATGCGGCGATCTTCGTCGACGGCATGGCAGAGGCCGACCTGACGCCCACGCAGTTCACCGCGCTGGTCAAGACGGTGGAGGCGGGGCGGATCACGCAGAACCATCTCGGTCGGTTGGCCGCGATGGATCCGGCGACGATCCAGGGCGTCGTGCGCCGTCTGACCGAGCGCGGCCTGCTGCTGCGCACCCAGGACCCGGCCGACCGGCGCACCGTTGTGCTGGAGCCGACCCCCGAGGGGCTTGCCCTGGCCCGCTCCGCCGTGGCATCCGCCCGTCGCATCACCGAGGCGACCCTTGCTCCGCTCGATCCCGGGGAGCGTCGCCAGTTCCTCTCCCTGCTGCGCAAGATGGGCTGACCCCGATGGATGCCGTGCCGACCCAAGCGATCCCTGCCTTCGGGCTGAGTTTTGCCGACCTCGCCGATCGCGCTGGGCTGGAGCGGCTGGACGTGCTGTTCCTCGACCAGCTCGCGGCGCAGGACGCGGACCTGCACGCCCGCCTGCTGGCCGCGCGCGCCGCCCCGCCGCCGCTCGCCGAGGAAAGCCGGCTGATCACCGCGCTCGGCCCGCATCTGGATGGGTTCCTGGCCACCCTGTTCGGGATCGAGGCCGAGGTGGGCGGGCTGGCCGCGCGCACCCTGGCGCTCGATCCCGTGCATGCCTGCAAGCGGCTGTTCGTGCAGCGCCAGGCGGTGAAGAAATACCCCGATGCCGCCGCACTGGACGGGCCGGCTCTGGCCGCCGCCCTGCAGGCGCGGCTCGGCGCAGCGATCGGCGACAGCAGCTTTGCCGCCGGCGTCGCCGCCTTCCAGGCCGCCGAGGATGCCGAGGCGCTGGACCTCGCGATGCGCTATGCCGCCTGGGCGACGCTGAGCGAGGCAGGGCGGGCGGCGCATCGCGGCACCACCCTGTTTCACGTACCCAGCAAGCCCGACCCGCAGCATCTGGTGCCCGTCGAGACCATCGTGCGCGACGGCGTGACGATGATGCGCCTGCCCGAGCACGACTGGCGGGTGCGCGACGGCTTCGCGTTGACCGATGCGGGGATGAACGACCAGCAGGCGCTGGATCAGATGAACTACTGCATCTGGTGCCACGAGCAGGGCAAGGATTCCTGCAGCAAGGGGCTGCGGGATCGCAAGACCGGTGCATTCCAGAAATCGCCCTTCGGCGTCACGCTGGCCGGCTGTCCGCTGGATGAGAAGATCAGCGAGATGCACATGCTGCGCGCCCAGGGCTTCGCCCTCGGCGCCTTCGCGACCATCGCGGTGGACAACCCGATGATGGCGGCGACCGGTCATCGCATCTGCAACGACTGCATGAAGGCCTGCATCTACCAGAAGCAGGAGGCGGTCGACATCCCGCAGGCCGAGACCTCGATCCTGAAGGACGTGCTGGCGCTGCCCTGGGGGTTCGAGATCTACGCCCTGCTGACGCGCTGGAACCCGCTCGACATCCGCCGCCCGCTGCCGCGCCCGGCCAGCGGCCGCACCGTGCTGGTGGTCGGGCTCGGGCCGGCCGGCTTCACGCTGGCGCATCATCTGATGAACGACGGCCATGCCGTCGTCGCCGTCGATGGCCTCAAGATCGAACCGCTGGGCTTCGACCCGCGCGCCCCGGTGCGCGATGCGGCGGCGCTGTTCGAGAGTCTGGACGACCGCGTGCTGGCGGGCTTCGGCGGCGTCGCCGAGTACGGCATCACGGTACGCTGGAACAAGAACTACCTGAAACTGGTTCGCCTGCTGCTGGAGCGGCGCGATCGCTTCACCGCGGTCGGCGGCGTGCGCTTCGGCGGCGGTGCGACGCTGTCGATCGACGATGCCTGGGCGCTGGGCTTCGATCACATCGCGCTGTGCATGGGGGCGGGCAAGCCGACCGTGCTCGACATCCCCAACGGCCTCGCGCGCGGTGTGCGCCAGGCGTCCGACTTCCTGATGGCGCTGCAGCTGACCGGGGCGGCCAAGATGTCCTCGGTGGCCAATCTGCAGCTACGCCTGCCGGTTGTGGTGATCGGCGGCGGCCTGACCGCGATCGACACCGCGACCGAAAGCCTCGCCTACTACGTCCGCCAAGTGGAGAAGTTCGCGCTGCGCACCGGCATCCTGATCGCCGAGCGCGGCGAGGCCGCGGTGCGCGCCGCGTGGTCGGCCGAGGAGGCGGAGATCGCCGATGAATTCCTGCGCCACGCCGCCGCGATCGCCACCGAACGCGCCGCCGCCGCCGACGAAGGCCGCGCGCCGCGCCTGCCGCAGCTTCTGGCGTCCTGGGGTGGCGCCACCATCGCCTATCGCCGCCGGCTGGTGGATGCGCCGTCATACACGCTGAACCATGAGGAGGTGGCGAAGGCGCTGGAGGAAGGGGTGGATTTCGCCGAGGGCCTGACCCCGGCGGCGGTGGAGGTGGACCGCTTCGGCCACGCCGCCGCCCTGCGCGTCAGCCGCGCCGACGGCACCGAGGCGACGCTGCCCGCGCGTGCCATCCTGGTCGCCGCCGGCACGCAGCCCAACACAGTGCTGGCGCGCGAGGACGGGCGTATCGCGCTCGATGGCAAGTATTTCCAGGCGATCGACGAGGACGGGCATCCGGTGGTGCCGGCGCGCGCCCTGAGCAAGCCCGACGCCGCCCATGTGCTGATGCACCGCGCGCCGGACGGTCGCTGCATCAGCTTCTTCGGCGACCTGCATCCCAGCTTCTTCGGCAACGTCGTCAAGGCGATGGGCAGCGCCAAGCGCGGCTATCCCGTCGTCTCGCGCGCCCTGGCGGCCCGCGAGCCCGCCGCACAGGCGGACCTGTTGGCCGCGAGCCGCGAGGCGCTCGCTCCGCGCGTTCATGCGGTGCATCGCCTGACGCCGACCATCGTGGAGGTGGTGATCCACGCGCCCGCCGCCGCCCGTGCCTTCCGCCCCGGCCAGTTCTACCGGCTGCAGAACTACGAGATGCTGGCGGCGGTTCTCGACGAGCCCGGCATCGGCACGACCCGGCTGGCGATGGAGGGGCTGGCGATGACCGGCGCCTGGACCGATCCGGCGCGCGGCCTGGTGTCGGTGATCGCGCTGGAGATGGGCGGCAGCTCCGATCTCTGCGCCCAGCTCAAGCCCGGGGAGCCGGTGGTGCTGATGGGGCCCACCGGTACGCCGACCGAGATCCACGCGAACACCACGGTCGCGCTGGTGGGCGGCGGCCTGGGCAACGCGGTGCTGTTCAGCATCGGCGCCGCGACGCGCGCCGCCGGATCGAAGGTGATCTACTTCGCCGGCTACAAGAAGCTGATCGACCGTTACAAGATCGAGGAGATCGAACGCGCCGCTGACGTGATCGTCTGGTGCAGCGACGAGGCGCCGGGGTTCGTGCCCAGCCCGTCGCGTCCGCAGGACCGCAGTTTCGTCGGCAACATCGTCGAGGCGATGGCCGCCTATGGCGCCGGCCGCCTGGGCGAACAGGCGGTGAAGCTGGCGGATGCCGAACACATGATCGTCATCGGCTCCGACCGGATGATGGCGGCCGTGGGTGCCGCGCGGCATGGCGTACTGGCGCCCTATCTGAGGCCGGGGCACAGCGCCGTTGGCTCCATCAACAGCCCGATGCAGTGCATGATGAAGGAGGTCTGCGCACAGTGCCTCCAGCCGCATGTCGATCCGGAAACCGGCGCGCGCAGCGTGGTGTTTTCCTGCTTCAATCAGGACCAGGCGCTCGACCGCGTGGACTTCCCGGCGCTGAACGAGCGGCTGCGCCAGAACGGCGTGCAGGAAAAGCTGACCGCGCAATGGATCGACCGCACGCTACGCCGGCTGCGCGCCCGTCCGGCACTTGCCGCCGAATAGAAGTGGCGCACGCATCGGTGCTATAGCCGTGCAGCGATAACAGGGAAGGCGCACTCATGTCCGACATGGTCCTGTGGGGCTTCGATGGCTCCACGTACGTCCGCACGGTCAAGATGGTGCTGGCCGAAAAGGGCTTCACGGATTTCCGGCAGGAGCAGTTGAACGTGCTCGCCGGCGATCCGAAGCAGCCCGAGCACCTTGCGCGCCATCCCTTCGGCAAGGTCCCGGTCCTGGACCATGACGGCATGCGCATCCTCGAAACCGCGGCCATCGCCCGGTATCTGAACGACGTGCTGCCTGGCAGGTCGCTCATTCCCGCCTCGCCGAAGGACCGCGCGCGGATGGACATGATCGTCGGGCTGCTCGACTCCTACGGCTATGGCGCGCTGGTCGGCGGCGTCGCCGCCTATCACCTGTTTCCCGATTTCGTCGGCGGCAAGAACGATGCGGCGCGGCAGGCCGGCATTGAAAACGGCAACAAGGTGCTGGCGCTGGCGATGGAGACCAAAGACTCCTCGCCGTTCATCGCCGGCGACCTCAGCCTTGCGGATCTGTTCCTCGCACCGGTGCTGTTCTATGTCGCGCTGACGCCCGACAAGGACGCGCTGTTCGCGGCACCCGGCTTCGCCGACTGGTGGGCGAGGGTCGAGGCGCTGCCGAGCTTCCAGGCGACCCAGCCGAAACTCGGCTGAGCCGCCCTTCGTACGCCCGCCTCAGTCGGCGCCGGCCAGTTGCAGGTCGGCGTCACCGTCGGCGTTGATGTCCTCGAGCGAGCGGTTCGCCGTCTCGGGGATCAGCAGCATGGTGCAGATCGCGCCGATGACCGAGATGATGGCCAGCAGGGTGATCACGCCGGTCTCGCCGATCACGCCGAACAGCAGCGGGAACAGGAAGGCCGAGATCGAGGCGCCGATGCGTCCGCCGACCACCGTCACCGCCTGGCCGATCGAGCGCACTCGCGTTGGGCTGAGTTCCACGCCCAGGATGCCGGCGCCCGCGACGGTGCTCGGTCCGGCCGTGATGGTCAGCGTGTAGAGCCCGAACAGGATCATTCCCAGCAGCGGGGCGCCGTCCACGTCCTTCTGCAGGCCGGCGAACAGCGCCAGCATGATCGCGGCGAGGACGAAGCCGCCCGCCTGCAACGCCTTGCGGCCGATTTTGTCGATCAGCCCCACGCCGATCAGGCAGCCCGGCAGGGTGAAGAAGAACGCCGTCAGCAGCGCGAAGGTGGTGGGCGAGAGGCCCAGGCCCTTGGCGATCAGCGACGGGCCGAACAGGATGCCGGAATAGACGACGATGTCGAACAGCATCCACAACAGGGCGGCGCTGAAGATCACGCGCGCGTGCTGGGAGAACACCTCCTGCCACGGCCGCCGGTCGCGACCCGGCATGGTGCCATCGCTGCCGCCGGCGATCCGGGTCACCACCGCCTGCACCGCCGCATCGTCACCGGCGAGGCGGCTCAGATAGCGCGCCGTCTCCGGCATCCGCCGCCGCAGATACAGCACCGACAACGCCGGCACCGCGCCGAACGCGAGGACGATGCGCCATTGCAGGTCGTGCGACACGCCGGCGGCGCTTAGGATCACGTTCAGGATCGCCGCCACCACCGCGCCGCTCGACCACATCACGCCGAAGCCGATGCCGATTTTCTTGCCGCGATCGCGCCGGTTCGCGTGCTCGGCCATGATCGTCGGCGACAACACGTAGTCGGCGCCGACGCCGATGCCCAGGATGAAACGGATGCCGATCAGCGCCCACAGGTTTGGCGCCAGGATCTGCGCGAAGGCGGCGAGCGCCATCAGCATCACATCCAGCCCATAGTACCGCTTGCGCCCGTTCTGCGCGAGCGCGCCGAAGATCAGCGCCCCGACCGCCGCGCCGACCAGCGCCGAGCCGGCTAGGTGTTTGATCCCGGGCTTTGATGGAGCAGTCTTTTCGCGCGAGTGGAAGGAAGCGCTATGGGCCAAGTTCTGCATGGGAGCGCCACAACGACAGAGGCGGTCCGTCGAGCGATACAACATAGTCAAGAGAGCCTAAGGTCTCTGGCAAAGCGCTACGGGATCAACCAGAAAACGGTCGCCAAGTGGAAGCGCCGGACCTCGGTGGCCGACATCCCGACCGGGCCAAAGGATGCAAGGTCGACGGTCCTATCCCTCGCGGAAGAGGCCATCGTCGTCGCCTTCCGCAAGCATACGCTGCTGCCGCTCGACGACTGCCTCTATGCCCTGCAGCCGACCATCCCCGATCTGACCCGTTCGTCGTTGCATCGCTGCCTTCAGCGCCATGGCGTCTCGCAGCTGCCGCAGGTCGAAGGCGAGGCATCCGCAAAGCGGAAGTTCAAAAGCTACCCGATCGGCTACTTCCATATCGACATCGCCGAGGTCCGAACCGCCCAGGGCAAGCTCTACTTGCTCGTGGCGATCGACCGCATATCCAAGTTTGCCTTCATCGAACTGCACGAGAAGGTCGCCAGAAGGACTGCGGCCGACTTCCTCCGCCACCTCATCGCAGCGGTCCCATACAAAGTCCACACAGTGCTGACCGACAACGGCACGCACTTCACATCGCCAGGCAACACCGCGTCAGCCGCACCTGACATCAAGGCCGCGATCGAGGCCGGAGAACGCTTCTGGGCGCATGCCTTCGAATACGCATGCGCCCAGCATGACATCGATCATCGCCTGACCAAACCAAAGCACCCGTGGACCAACGGTCAAGTCGAGCGAATGAACCGAACTCTCAAGGACGCCACCGTCAAACGCTACTTCTATGAAACCCACGATGAGCTGAAACGCCATCTCGCCGACTTCATCGCAGCCTACAATTTCGCCCGGCGCCTGAAGACGCTGAAAGGCCTCACCCCTTATGAATGCATCTGCAAAACCTGGACGAACGAGCCGCGCGGATTTATCCTCAATCCGCTCCATCAAATGCCGGGACTAAACAGCTAGGGCGCCGGTCTCGATGCCCGTCGGCTTCGCGACGCCGAAGCTGCCCAGCACGAGCGGCAGCACCACGCCGATCGAGGCGAGGTCGTAGCCGTCGGTGAAGACGCCCATGCCGGTGGTGAAAATGGTGAGCCAGTGGAAGCGGGTGAAACCCTGCTCATCGAGTTTCGCGAAGGATCGCGACGGCGCCATCGGTCGAACTCCCGGTCGGTTTTTCGGTGGCGCGTCTTATGACGGCGACCGCGACCGGCTGACGTTGCGTGTCGGTGAAGTTTCGAGGTCAGATTTGAGATGTTTGCTGCTGACGACTGGAAGTTAACTTCCGTTAACGCCACTCTTGGGAGTCATCCGGTTCTTGTGGTCGCCTGTTCAGGCGCGCGACCGGTCGGCGGCAGGTTCCTCGTCCGGCCGTCCGCCCCGATCAATCGTCGATAGCGGCGTAAACCATGTCGCGGAACAGCACGCGGTAATGCTCGCGCTGGCCGGGCGCCTGGATCATCAGCACCGCGTAGAGCCGCTCGGCGGGATCGACCCAGAACGTCGTTCCGGCCGCGCCGCCCCAGTAGTATTGCCCGACCGATCCCGGCATGGGCGCGATACCGGGTGTCAGCCGCACCGCGAAGCCGAGGCCGAAGCCATACCCCGGCGTCAGCAGATCGGGCGCCCCCCTGATCGACCCCAGATGGTCAGCCGTCATCAGCTCCACCGTCTTGCGCCCGAGCAGGCGCGTGCCGTGCAGGGTGCCGCCGTTCAGCATCATCTGCAGGAAGCGCGCGTAATCCAGCGTGGTGCCCACCATGCCGCCGCCGCCCGACTCGAAGACCGGCGCCTCGCGCACATCCAGCAGCACGACATCGGCACCACTCTCCGGGTCCTTTGCGAAGCCCTGCGCGAGTCGCCCATGCTGCGGTGCCGGCACGTGAAAGCCGCTATCGGCCATCCCCAGCGGCCCCAGGATGCGCTCGTGCAGCACGCGGCCCAAAGGCTGTCCGGCGATCACCTCCACCAGCCGTCCCAGCACGTCGGTGGAGCGGCTGTATTCCCAGGCGGTTCCCGGCTCGTGCAGCAGCGGCAGGCCGGCCAGCATGGCCGCCTGCTCGGCATTGGTCTGGCCCCGCCGGTAGACCTTCGCGTCCATGTAGGCCTGGTGCACCGGGCCGTCGCCGCGGAACTCGTAGGTCAGGCCCGAGGTGTGGCGCAGCAGGTCCTGGATGGTCATCGGGTTGCGCGCGCGCTGCCGCTCCATCACGCCGTTGCGCAGCACCGCGACCTCGAGCGTGCCGAATTCCGGCAGGTAGGCGGAAACCGGCTGATTGAGCAGGAAGCGGCCTTCCTCCCACAGCATCATCGCCGCGGCCGAGACAATCGGCTTGGTCATCGAGTAGATGCGGAACAGCGCATCCCGCTCCATCGCGCCGGCGGCGGCGGGATCGCGGAGGCCGAAGCTCTCGAAATAGGCGATGCGGCCGCGGCGGGCGACCAGCGCGACGGCGCCGGGGATGTGGCCGCGGTCGATCTGGCGGCGCAGCGCATCGGATAGGCGCTCGAGGCGCGCTTCCGACAGACCGACCTGCTCCGGCTTCGCGGTGGGCAGCATTGGAATGGTCATCGTCGCTTTCTCCCGCTGTCTCGGTCAGGCAAGTTCCGCTGGGTCAGGCAAGTTCGGGCAGCCGGGCGCAGGCGATCGGCAGCAGCCGCGCGAGCAGCGCCGCCCAGCGTGCCTCGCCGGGCGCGTCGGCGATCAGGTCCTGGCGCACTTCCAATTCCAGATGCGGCAGATGGTAGGGTTCGGCGTGCACCGGCACCGTGTAGTCGGTGGTGTCGGACACCGCGTAGGGCTCGTTCTCGCCCACAACGAGACCAGGTTCGGCGCGAAGCAACTCCAGCATGATGCGTCCGATCCGGTCGTCGCGGTTGAACAGCACGCCTGCATGCCAGGGCCGTGCGACGCCCTTGAACACCGGGGTGAAGCTGTGCATCGCCAGAAGCATGGTCGGCCGCCCGGCGGCGCGCCGCTCGGCCAGCAGCGCCGCCAGCGCCGCGTGGTAGGGCGCGTGGATCGCCGCACGGCGGGCCTCCCGCGCCGCATCGGTCAAGCCGGTGTTGCCAGGGATCGGCGTTGTCTCGCTGATCTCGGGGATCGAGGACGGCACGCCGGGCTGGCGGTTGCAGTCGATTGCCAGCCGCGAATAGGTCTGGCCGATGGCGCAGGCATCCAGCGCGGCGGACAGGCGCTGCGAAACGCCCCAGGCGCCGATGTCCCAGGCGATGTGCCGCGACAGGTCGGGCTCGTGCAGGCCCAGCGTGCCCAACCGGCGCGGCAGGCGCCGCCCGGCATGGTCGCAGGCGATCAGCACCACGGACGTGCCGCGCTCGCGCATCACCATGACCGGGTCGGGCTCGTCGGCGTCCAGCAGGCTGTCCGGTGCCGTCATGTGCCGAGCTGTCCGGCGAGGTCCTCGATGTCCTTCGCAACGTAATCCCAGTTGCCCTCCGCCACGTAGTCGCGGCTTTGCAATGGGCCGTACTCGGTGGGACGCGGTAAGAACGCCGTCATCAGCCCGACTTTCTGCGCCGCCGCCAGATCGCCGTTGTGGGCCGCCGCCATCATCACCTGGCCGGGCGGCAGATCCAGCAGCGCGGCGACACCGAGATAGGTCTCGGGATCGGGCTTGAAGTGGCGGAACAGGTCGGAGCCGAAGATCATGTCCCACGGCAGGCCGGCGAACTTCGCCATGTTGGTCAGCAGCGCGACGTTGCCGTTCGACAGCGGCCCGATGATGAACCTTGTCTTCAGCCGGGTCAGGCCTGCGACGCTGTCGGGCCAGGGGTGCAACCTGTGCCAGCCCAGGTTGATGTGGCGCAGATCATCCTCGGTCAGGCCATCGATACCCTGCTCGTGCACCAGCCGGTCGAGCGAGGCGCGGTGCAGGTCATCGAGCCTGGTCCACGGGATTTCGCCGGTGCGTACGCGCTGCATGGACGGGTGGTAGGCCTGCCGCCAGGCATCGACCAGGGCCGGCCAGTCGGCCGTGATGCCACGGTCGGCGGCATAAGCGGACAGGTCGGCGATCAGGCTCGAGCGCCAGTCGACCACCGTGCCGAATGTATCGAAGACGATCGCACTGGGCCGCGCACCTGGCATCGCTGCCTCCCTTTCCCGACCCCGCCAATCCAGCCGAGCGGGCGGCCCGGGTCAACCCGACGCAGGGCGTGCGGAAGGCCACCTGCGCATTCTGGATCGCGGCGGGAAACCGGCATCGAGATCCCGGTCGGCGATTTCCACCGGGGTGTGGATTTCGGCACCGGCGGCACCACCCCAAGCACCGGCCTAAAGATTGCCGAACAGCCCGCGCAGGATGCCCGGCGTCAGCGCCGATAACGGGTTCACCGTCACCTCGGGGTCGGACAGCCTGCCGCGCACCGAATAGTTCGCAGCGAACAGCCCGCCGCCGGTCTCCGGGCTGAACAGCTTGCCGATCAGCGGCACCTTGCCCAGCAGCGAGTTGAAGAAATAGGCCGGCACCACGGTGCCATCGACGTCGGCGCGGTCCGCCGACAGGTCGATCCGACCTTTCGCCGTCAGCCCAAGCGATGGGCTGAAGGCGCGCGCCTCGCTCAGTTCCAGCACCGATCCGGTCAGCGTGAACGGTGCCACCAGTCGGGTGAAGCCAAGGCCCGGGCCGCCGATCAGGTCCACCAAGCCGTACAGCGTCATTGCCTGCAGCACCTTCGCCATCGCTGGTGCGTCGCGGATGCGGAAATCCTCGATGTCGGCCGTGCCGTTCAGCGGCTGGCCCGCCGCGCGGTCATTGAACGTGCCGTTGATGGTCAGCCGGCCACCCTGCATCGTCTTCATCACGTCCAGCGCACGCAGCAGCCGCCCGGCATCGGCGGCACTCGCCGTCAGCCGCCGCCCGCCCGGGGCTGGCGCGATCTCCACGCGGATCGGCTGGCGCGGGCCGGCATTTGCATCGAAGCGCAGCCGGTTCAGCACGCTGCCATTGTCCTCGGCGTGCAGCACCAGCCCATCGAAGGTCTGTCCGTTCGCCATCAGCGCTCGGTCGAAACGCGCGTCGATCCGCCAGGGCTGACCCGGCGTATCGTCCGCCGCCTTTTTCGCCGGAGCCGGCGCGACACTCACCCGATCGGTCGCGGTCGGTTCTGCCTTCGGCGCGTGATAGGTGAGGCGCTGCGACAGATCGAGTGACGTGCCGCGTACATTGGCGACGATCGGGCCGCCGTCCGCGCCCGGGAAACGCACCGATCCGTTGGCGGAGGTATGGCCCAGCGTGAACCGGTCGATCTGCAGCACCGAGGCTTGGCCGGCGGCGAAGGTCGCATGGCCCTGGATCGACACACCGGTTCCGGTCAGGTCGATCTGTTCGATCCCGGCCAGCCGGTTGTGGTCCAGCCGCACCACCGCGTCGCCCTGGGCGGCGTCGCCCGCCGGCTTGTCCCAGCCCGCCACATCGAGCCGCATCGCCGCCTTCTGGAGGTCGGCCGATACCGCGACCCGGCCCTGGCCGTCGCGGCGCTCGGTCAGTGTGGCACGCAGCGCCGCCGTGCCGCCGGTGAACACGTCCCCCGGATTGAACCCGGCGTTCGTCAGTTCCGCCGCCGTCGGCGTGCCGGTAACGGTTACGGTCTGCAGTACCTGCGTCGGCGGCCCGGCGCGGAAATCCATCGCCGCATCGAAACGCGCCGGGATGGTGCCCAGCACCGCCTGGCCGCCGATCGTCATGCCGTCGTTGTTCGCCTTCAGATCGATTGTGCCCTGATCGAGGTTGCGGCCGGCCACCAGGCCGGCGACGCTCACATCCTGAAGATGCGCCTGTGCGCCGATCGCGATGGCGTCGATCGCGACGTCGGCGTCCAGCGGCAGCGCGACCGTCAGCTTCACCGCGGCCTGACCGGAAACGGTGCTCAGGTCGATTGATTGCTTATCGAACAGATGCAGGCGCGGATTGCGCAACACGGCGACCGCGCTGCCCAGCGGACCGGCCAGGTCGGCGTCGATCTTGCCGGTCTGCTCGTGCTGCATAAGCCCGGTGATCGTCACCGAACCCCCGCGTACCATCAGCGCGGGCCCACTGGCTACCGCGACCTTGGCGCCGGCCGGTCGTTGGCGGCCCGACTGCACGACGATCTGCATGGTGTCGGGATTGAGGATGCGCAGCTGCGCGACTCCGTGGTCGATCGGCGGGATCGGCCGCAGCCAATGCACCGTCAGCCCCTCGCCATCCAGCGTGCCATGCGCCGCCGAAAGCGTGGCGTCGGAGAAATCGGGCTGGACCTCCAGCTGGATATCCACATCGCCGTTGCGTGCCATGCCGGCGGTGATGTTCTGCGTGATCCAGGCACGCGCGCCGCCGCCCATGCCTTGCGGCCACAGCGCCGGCAGGTCGGCGAAGGCCACCTGATCCAAACGAAGCCCCAGCGCCACCTGGATGCGGTGCGTCTCGCGCTGCATCGAGCCCTGCGCCGACAGCACTGACGGGTCGGCGCCCTCATGGCCGCGGAAAGTCAGCTGCGCGCGCTCCAACGCCATGGCCTGCTGATTGCCCGACAGCACGACCGTGCCATCCATCACCGGGACTGTCGCGGACCCTACGTGCAGGTCACCGGCGCCGATCCGGGCGGTCATGCGCGCGTGCTGAAGCGCGAGGTTCGGACCGAGATCCAGCGTCATCGTCGCCCCGACCGGCGCCGTCAGTGCCGACAACGGTGCCAGCGATGCGGCGGCGCGGGCCAGCGCGGCCGGCGCGACAGGCGTGAAAGCGGCCCGCACCCGGGTGCTCCGGCCGCCCTCCGACAGAGTGGCCGCCGCCGTGACCTGCGTCGTCTGGTCACCCAGCGAGACGGTGAGCGCCGCGTTCCCTTCGACCCCGCCGGCCGCCATGCGGGTCAGGTCGATCGCCGCTTTGGGCGCGCGCCAGGTGGCACCAAGCTGATGATCGATCACGACGACCGACGCGTCGTCGATCCGCACGCGCCGCAGCTGACCGAAGCGGCTGTGGCCGGGGTTGAAATCGTTGCGGGCGGGCTTGCCGAACTCCTGCAGGACCGCGGGCAAGGCGATTCCTCCGGCCTCATCCGGTGCCGCGGTTCCGCTCCCCTCCGCCGGCGCGCCGAGGTCCAGGCGAATGTCGCCCGCTGCCGAGCGCACCACTTTCAGCCTCGCTTCGTCGATCTCAATGGCGCGCGGCTCGACGCGGCCGAGCAGCAGGCCCAGCAGTGAGAGCGACACCTCGGCGTTGGGCACCGATGCCAGCACCGTGCTGTCGGCGGTCTCAGTAACCACGACGTTCTGCAGGCGAAGGTCGAGCGGGCGATCCACGCCGCGGCGGAAACCCTCCCATGCCAGCGCCGCCGAGCCGATGAACAGACGCGTCGTCGCGTCCTCGGCGTTCACCGATGCCTCGATGCGATCCACCAGCCAGGGCAGCGCAAGAGGCCCTTGCGACAGCCGCCAGGCCAGCAGCGTCACGCCGGCGCCCCCCACGACCACCAACAGCATCGCCAGCCCGGCCGCCCAGTGCAGCAGCCGCACCAACACCCGCGCCGCTTGACCCGACAGCCGCCTCATGCCCAGCCTGATGTCGCAGGATCGACAGCATGAACGTCTCCACCAGGCCGGCGCGCTTCACCCTGCCGGCCGCATGGCCCCACCCGGCCGACGCGGCGGCCGGAGAGCGGCTGGTCGAGCGTTTCGCAGCTCTCGGTCGGGCCGAGGCGAAGCTCGCCGCCCACCCGGCCGCCGGCGCGATGCTGCGCTGCCTGGGCGGCAACAGCCCCTATCTCGCCGATCTCGCGCTGCGCGAAGCGGCGGCGTTGCGCGAGTTGTGCGGGCACGGCCCCGATGCAGTGGTGGCGGCGACGATGATCCGGCTGCGTGCCGTGTCGCCCAGCACTGAGCGCCGCCGGCTCGCCGCGCTGCTGCGCGCGTGCCAAGCGCGTCGTCGCCCTGGCCACCGCGGTCGCCGATATCGGCGGGATCTGGACGCTGGATCGGGTGACAGGCGCGCTGACCGAGCTCGCCGAGGCGGCGCTGTCGCGCGCCGTCGCCCACCTGCTGCGCGCCGCGCACGAGGCCGGCGAACTGCGCCTGCCACAGCCCGACGACCCGGAACGCGGCGGCGGCTTCGCCGTGCTCGGCATGGGCAAGCTGGGCGCCCGCGAACTGAACTATTCGAGCGATATCGACCTCGTGCTGCTGTACGACCCGGCCGCCTCCATATACACGGACGCGACGGGACCGGAGACGATCGGCATCTTCACGTCGCGGTTCGCGCGCGGCCTCGTCGGACTGATGGAGGCGCGCGACGCCGACGGCTACGTGTTCCGCACCGATCTGCGCCTGCGCCCGGACCCCGCCGCGACGCCGCCCGTCGTCGCCCTGCCGGCGGCCATCGCCTACTACGAAAGCATGGGCCAGAACTGGGAACGCGCCGCCATGATGAAGGCGCGCCCGGTGGCCGGCGACCTGGATCTGGGACGCGCGTTCCTCGAAGCGATCCGCCCCTTCGTCTGGCGCGCGGCCTCGATTTCGCGGCGGTCGCCGACATCCACGCGATGAAGCGCCGCATCGACACCAGGACGCTGTCACAGGACGCGCAGCCGGCACGGCGCTGTGGAACGCCCGGACGGCGATGCCCTCGAACGGGTCGCCGGCCACAACGTCAAGCTGGGCGAGGGCGGCATCCGCGAGATCGAGTTCCTCGCGCAGACGCTGCAGCTGGTCTGGGGCGGGCGCGACCCGCGATCTGCGCGTCCCGACCACCCTGCGGCGCGCTGCGCGCTGCTGGTCGCGGGCCGGGCATGCTGGCGCGCGCGCACCGCGACCGAGCTCGCCGGTCGCCTACCGCTTCCTGCGCCAGGTCGAGCACCGGTTGCAGATGGTCGCCGACCGGCAGACGCACAGCCTGCCGGAGAAGCCGGCCGACCTGGCGCGCTTCGCGGTGTTCCTGGGCTACGCCGACGCCGCCGCATTCGCCGACGGCGCTGCTGCGCCCATCTGCGCCGGGTGCGGCGCGACTACCGCGCGGTGTTCGAGCAGGTGCCCGATCTGCCGCACAGTGCCGGCTGCGCCGGGCGAGCTGGATTTCCGCGGTCATGCCGACCCGCCCGTCGCCGACCGTGGCGGCGCTGCGCGGACTGGGCTTCGCGGAGGCCGCGGCGGATCGTTCGCCGCGGTGCGGTCCTGGCAGTCGGGCCGCCTGCGCGCGCTGCGCTCCGACCGGGCGCGCGAATTGCTGGCCGCAGGTGCTGCCGGCGCGTGCTCGCCGCGCTTGCCCGGCAGCCGCAGCCGGACGCGGCCTTCACCCGCTTCGACGCGCTTCCTCGCCCGGCTGCCGGCCGGGGTGCAGCTGCTGTCGCTGTTCCAGCGCAATCCCGGCGCTGCTCGACCGCGTCGCCGCGGTGCTGGGCGCCGCGCCCTCAGCCTCGCCGATATCCTGGCCGGCCATCCCGCCGCGCTGGACGGGCTGCTGTCGCCGGGGACGACGATGCCGACCCGGCGCCGCTGCTGCGCGCCCGCCTGCGCGATGCGCGGGCGCTGGAGGACGCCATCGAGATCATCCGCCGCACGGTGCGGGAGGAGGATTTCGCCATCTCGCGTCGCCACGATGGAAGGCCGGCATCGACGCCGACGAGGCCGGGCTGCGCGCGCACCGCCCTGGCCGATGCCGCGATGACGGCGCTGCTCGCCCCGCGTGCTCGCCGATTTCACCGCGCGGTTCGGCCGCGTGCGCGGCGGCGCGATGGCCGTCGTCGCTGCTGGGCAAGGCCGGCGGGCGGGAGATGATGGCCGGCTCCGACCTCGACCTGATGCTGGTCTACGACCATCCCGACGGCGCGACCGAGAGCCGCGGCGCAGGCGCAGCCTGCCGGCGAGCCAGTGGTTCGTCCGCGCCGCGCATGCCTATGTCGCCGCACTGACCGCGCCCGGCGTCGGACGGGCCGCTGTATGCGGTGGACATGCGGCTGCGCCCGTCCGGCAACAAGGGCCCGGTCGCCGTCTCGCTCGCCGGCGTTCCGCCGCTACCACGCCGAGGCGCGCCTGGACCTGGGAGCGCATGGCGCTGACCCGCGCGCGCGTCGTTGCCGGGCCGGCGGCGCTGCGCCGGCGTATCGAAGGCGGCGATCCATGCGGCGCTGGCAGGCGATGCCGATGCGGCCCGACATCCGCGCCGACGCGGCCGCGATGCGCGGCCGCATGCTGCGCGACCTGCCGCCGGCCGGGCCGTGGGACGTGAAGCTGCGCGCCGGCGGGCAGATCGAGGTCGAGTTCATCGCCCAGGTGCTGCAGCTGATCGCGATGCCCGCGCATCCTGGGGTACGCAGCCAGACCACGCGCGTCGCGCTGCAGCGGCTGCAGGAGGCGGGACTGCTGCCAGCGGCGGACGCCGCGCTGCTGATCCGCGCCGACCGGGTGTGGCGGACGGTGCAGGGCATGCTGCGGGTCACCCTCGGGCGCACCATGCCGCGCGAGTTGCCCGAGGCTCCGTCGCGTGCCTTGCTGCGGGCGGCGGCGCGGGCGGGCGCGGAAGCGGTTGACTTGCCGGGGCTTCAGGCCACGTTGGATGCGCTTGGCCGCGGCGGTGCGCGCGGCCTTCGTTCGGCATGTGGGAGAGACCAGGGACATGAGCGTTGAGGAAGGCGACAAGGCGCCGGATTTCGAGATGCCGGCGAGCGGCGGGCGCACGGTCAGCGCCAAGGCGCTGAAGGGCAAGCCGTTCGTGCTGTATTTCTACCCGAAGGCGGACACGCCCGGCTGCACCAAGGAAGCCTGCGCGTTCCAGGAAGCGCTGCCGCAGCTCGGCAAGATCGGCATCGAGGTGATCGGCGTCTCGCCCGACAAGATGAAGCCGATCGAGAAATTCGCCGAGAAATACAAGCTGACCTTCCCGCTGGCGTCGGACGAGGACACCGCGGTGGCGCAGGCCTACGGCACCTGGGTCGAGAAATCGATGTATGGCCGCAAATACATGGGGATGGAGCGCAGCACATTCCTGATCGACGCCAAGGGCAAGGTCGCCAAGGTGTGGCGCAAGGTCAGCGTCCCCGGCCATGCCGCTGCGGTGATGGAGGCGGCGAAGGCTCTGTGACTGTGGGAAAGACGGCCCGTAGTGCCATGGGATCGCTACCGGGTTCCTCGTATGCCGCCGACGGATAACAAATCGTAACCTGCACTTGCAACCAGGGCTCGCAGGTCGAATGTGCCGTCCATGACAACCGGCACCGACCTCGACTGGATGCGCAAGCCGGCCCGCCGGGAAACCCGCGTGGATGTGCTGCGCGGTATCGCTTTGCTGAGCATCTACGTCGATCACATTCCGCGCGATGTCTTGAACAACATCACCCTGCGGAATTTTGGCTTTTCGGATGCCGCCGAGTTGTTCGTGATGCTGGCTGGCTTCGCCTCGATGATGGCCTATGGCCGCAGCTTTGCCCGGGATGGCGCCGCGACCGGTCTGCGCCGCGTCTTCATGCGTTGCGCACGGATCTATGTCTTCCAGATCGGCCTGCTGCTGGCAACGATCGGCATCGTCTGGGCGTGGGAGACTCATTACGGCCTGGAGCCGCATGCCCTGGCGCCAATGCTCCACGGTGGCGTCCACGCCATCGTGCATGGCCTGACACTCCGCTCGCAGCCGTCCAACCTGAATATCCTGCCGCTCTACATCGTGCTTCTGGGCATATTTCCCCTGGTCTATGCCGGCATTCGGCGCAGCCTGGGCCTCACGCTCGCGGTCTCGGCGGCATTGTGGCTGGCGGCGATGGTCTATCCCCGGCTCAATCTCATCAACAGCTTCGACGGCAACGGCTGGTTCTTCGATCCGTTTTCCTGGCAGTTCATCTTCGTCATCGGCGCGGCCATGGCGGTGGTCATGGCGCGCAGCGGTGGCAGTCTTCCCCGTTGGCCCTGGCTGGTTGCGCTGTGCTGGCTGTTTCTCGGCCTGAGCTTCCTGGAGGTGTTTCCCTGGACCGATTACGGCCTGCCCAACTTGTCGCCTTTCGCGATGGATCCGCCTGACAAGACCCATCTGGCGCCGCTGCGGCTGCTGCACGCGATGGCGTTGGTCTATGTCGCCCTGAGCTGGCGCAGTTGGGCCGGCCAGACGCGCTCGGTGCTGATCCGGGCGGTAGAGGTTTGCGGCAAGCACTCTCTTGAGGTGTTCTCGCTGGGCACGACTCTCGCCCTGGTGTCACGACTGGCATTTCGCACGTTCGACGACACGTGGCAGATGCAGGTGATCGTCAACGTGGTCGGACTTGGCGCCATGATCGGCTTGGGGTTGCTGCTCGAGCGCGGTCGGAAGCGCATGGCTGTGCCGGTGGCGGCGCAGCCCGCCCCAGCAGCTGCGATACGGCGCGTTACCTGAAGATTCTGTTTGCACCATCAGAACCATGCTGGCAGATCGTGGTGAATGCACGGTTTCCACGTTCGCGCGGCCATTTCAGCCCTGTGCCTTTTCGCACTGCTCACGGCGCTCCCTGCCCGGGCCGGCGCCTCCGCCTCCGCCGCCCCGGCGTTGCCCCACGTGGCGCGGCGTCTCGAAGCCCAGGAGCCGCTGCGCATCATCGCCTTCGGCTCGTCCTCGACCCAGGGAATTGGTGCCACCGCCAAGGACCGCTGCTATCCCAGTCGCCTGCAGGACATGCTCGCGGACACCCTGCCGAAGGGTGAGACGGTCGCCGTGCTCAATCGCGGCGTCGGCGGCGACGATGTGGACGACATGCTCGCCCGCCTGCCCTCGATCATCGCCGAGAAGCCGGACTTGGTCATCTGGCAGACCGGCAGCAACGACTCCCTCCGCTCGGTCAAGCTCGATCACTTCGTCGCAGGGACCCGCGCGGGGGTGGCGCGGATGGAAGACGCCGGGATCGATGTTATCCTGATGGAGCCGCAGCTGTCCCGCCGGCTGGCGCATACCCCTGGGTCGGATGCATTCCTCGAAGCGGTGCGCGACATCGGGCGGCAGATGAATGTGCTGGTGGTGCGCCGCTACGATCTGATGCGGCAGTGGCTTGCCAGCGGTGCGCTCTCCTACGATCGGATGATGGCCGGTGACGGCCTGCACATGACCGATGGCGGCTACAATCTGCTCGCCCAGTCGGTTGCCAGGATGATCCTCGCCAACAGCGTGGGGGTTGCGCACCCGATCGCTGCCCGCTAACGGGACGCCAACCGCGTAGCGATCCTATCCCCGCTGCGCCTGCCTCGCTGTTGACAGCGTCCGCTGGGCAGACCGTCCCTGCGCCCCTATCGCCGCCGCGCCGCCATCGATTGCTGGCGCCGGCGCTGCCTGCCCTGATCCCGCGGGCACGCGCCGAGCCAGCAGCATCTCGCAGATCCGGTGCACCGACAGCGGCGGCAGGTCGCGCAGACAGGCCAGATCGCGCGGGCAATCCTCGGCGCGGGTCAGGTAGCACGGGCCGCAGGACATCGCCCGGGCGACCGCAACGGCGCGCGGGCCGGCAGGCGCCCACTCGGCCGGATCGACCACAGCGGAATGCACACCCACGGTGGGCGTGCCGAGCGCCGCCGCCACATGCTTCAAGCCGCCGTCGTTGCCGACGAACAGCGCGCAGGCCGCAATCACCGCAGGCTGCACGTCCAGCGGCAGCTTGCCAACCAGCGACATCACCTGTTCGCGCCGCGTCACGCCGCCCAGTATTCGCTCGGCGAACTCGGTCTCGCCCGGACCGCCGATCAGGACCACGCGCAGGTTGTCGCGGGTGGTCAGCAGGTCGATCAGCGTGGCGAAGTGAGCGAGCGGCCATTGCCGCATTCCACTTCCCGCACCTGGCTGGACGCAGACCGTTGGCTCTCCCAGGAAGCGCCGGACCTCGTCGGGCAGGTCGGCGCGGCTCCTTAGCGCCGCCAGCGCATCGGGCCGAATGCCGGTGCGATCGGTTGCCGCCGCCGTCGCCACCGCGTCGACCAGGTGCAGCAGATCGTCCGTCACATGGAACCGCTTCGCCGCCAGCTTCCGCTCGCCCTCCCACTCCAACGCCACGTCCAGCCAGGGGAAGCGGCCGGCCTGGTCGAACCCGGCCAGGACCGGCGCGCCGGCGCAATGCAACAGCGTGCGGGTTTCCGGGCCCTTATGCAGGTCGATAGCCAGGTTGAAGCCGTATGGCGCGAGCCGGGAGGTCAGTGCCGCCATCTCCTCGGGTTCCTCGGCGCGCTGTCGCAGCGCAGGGCGGCCGCGGACGAGGTTGAACGGAATCGCCTCCGCGATCGCCGGCTCAAGCGCAGCGAAACCGCAGGCCACCGGGCTGGTCAGCAGCACGATCCGGGCCGCCGGAAAATGTGCCTTCAGCCGGCGGATGGCGGGCAGGGCCGTGACGACGGTGCCGACCTCGTCGACCTTCACCACCAGGATCCGCCTGATGTCCTCGGCGCGGAACAGCGGGTGGCCGCCGACCACGAGGCGCGGCGGCTCGTCCCCTGGGCGGCTCAGGTTCGGGCTGGAATAGGGATCGCCCTCGGCGACGCAAGCGGCGCGCGCCGCCGCGAATCGGGCGGGATCATATGTCTGTGGCAACGCAGCGCGGCTTGCCTGCTCACGATGGATCAGCGAGGCATACGGCGTATAGACCGTCAGCAGGTCGGCCGCATGCGCGCGCAGGCAGAACGCCACGTCGGCGTTCGCCGTGGCATAGGTCTCGTCGAAGCCCCCCAGGGCGGCGAAGGTTTCGCGCCGCATCAGCATGCACGCCCCGGTTACGGCGATGACATTGCGCTGGGTGCGCGCGAGCCCGAAGCTGCCCGGTTCGGCGCCGGCGGCGAAGCGGAAGGCGTGCCGTGCCGTGCCGTCCTGGCCCAGGAACAGCCCGGCGTGCTGCACCCGGCCATCCGGATACAGAAGTTGCGGTCCGACCACGCCGACCTCGGGCCGCTGAGCGTGCTCCAGCATCGCATCCAGCCAGTCGGGCCTGGACACCACGATGTCGTCGTCCAGGAACAGCAGGAACGCGCCTTGCGCGGCGGCAGCGGCGCGATTGACCAGCCGGGGCCAGTTGAACGCCCCATCCCCATCCCCGTCTTCAGCCTCGATGACCTTATCGGCTGCCTTGCGCAGCCACGCCTTGTCCTTCGCCATCTCGGCTGGAATGGTGTCGACGGCGATGACTTCGATGGCGCGGTAGGCGGTGCCCTGCCGCAACAGCGCGAGGCAGGTGCGCACCAGCCCGTCGGCGGCGGCGGTTGCCACCACGACCGATACTTTTGAAGCCGTGTTCAACTGGCGCCGGACCCGCCAGATGCCTGGCAGGCAGCCGGGCTCGACACTGGCCGCGATCCCCCGCCGCTGCACCGCCGCCGCCAGCGCGCGCGCTTCGGTTTCGGCGGTGTCGCCGCCGCTGCCGCGCTCGGCGAGCAGACGCGGAACGGCGTGGATGCCGCCCGGTCCCGCGACTTCCGCGCAGCGCAGCAGCGCGTCGTAGTCACCTCCGGTGTCCACTGTATGGGGCGAGACGCCGGCCTCATCCAGCAATGCGGCCGTCGCGAACCAGGGCCGCCCTATGTAGTTGGTGGACAGCAGCAGGTCCGGCGAGAATCCGGGCTTGCAGAACGCCGCACGCTCTCCGCTGGCCGGATCCACGCGGACCTCGTCGGCGTACAGCAACGCCGCGTCGCGATGCAGGCCGCTCGCCACCGCGAATTCGGCCAGCGCGTCGCAGCCCAGCACGTCCCCGCTGCACAGCACGCCGATCAGCCGCACCACGCCGACCGGTCCTTCGGCGACCGCCTCGAAGCCGTGGGCGGAGCGCGGCTGGAAACCGATGCGCTGCATCCCCACCCGCCCGGCCGCGACCAGCGCGGCGACCGTACGGCGCAGCGCCGGGTCGTCGTCCGGCAGGATCGCCCGCCAATGCGGATAGACCTGCCGCTCAAGCGAGCCGAGCGTCCGGGCCAGTCTTTCGGGTGACCGCGCATCGGCGTCGCGCAGAACCACGCAGAATTCGGGTTGCCAGTCCAGCCGGCCCAGGATGTCGGCGTAGAGCGCCGCCTCGGCCTGCGGCATCCTCTGGCGGATGCCGGCCGCTCCCGCCGCCACCCGGTCCACGGTGATGCGGAAGGTCTCGATCAGCGTCTCGCCGTCCTTGCCCTTGATGCGCAGCGTTACCGCATGCTCGCCATCGGTCAGGCTGCGCACCGGGAAGGCGAAGCCGAAGCCGCAGCGCAGCGCGTCCTCCCGGTCCGGGAACATCGCGGCGATGTCGCGGCGGACCACGCCGTAATGCGCGGTGCCCACCGTCGCGTCGTCCAGCAGCACCTCCACGTCCGCGATGCCCCGCCGCCCAAGCACCCACCCTTCGAGCGTGAGGTCGCCCGTCACCGGCCGCGTCATCGCGCCGTCCGACACCGCCGGGCTGTCGAGCCTGAACTCGAAGGCCTTCGAACCCGCAGCCGGGGACGCCGGCGGGCGGAATTTCGGCGCGATCACGCCGCGCACGGTCGGCTGCGCGTCCACGTCGATGCGGGCCTGGCGCATGTCCCCCAGGCCGTTGCGCGCCAGCAGGGTCACGACATGCTTGCCGCTGGCCGATGCCAGCGCCTTGGCACGCAGCCGAAACCCGGCATAGCGGGCTGCCGGAATCTCGGGGAATGCATCGCCGACATCCAGGCGCGGCTGGCCGAGTTCGGCCTCACCGACCTTCTCGCCGTCCAGCAACACCGTCAGCCCGGCGATCCCGGTGGCCGAGACGACCCAGCCTTTGACCGAGATCACGCCATCGGTGCCCAAGGTCGCCTCATCGCCATACATGACGATCGTGCGCCGCGGGTCGTCCGGCGCCACCGAACCGCCCGTCGCTTCGGTCGGCGACGGATCCGGCATCACTTGTGCGATCTCGGCGGCGCGAGCGGCCACTTCCTCGCGGCCGACCAGTTCCACCGGCAAAACCGTTGCCAGCGCCGTGCCGCCGGCCGTCCTCGCATCGACCAGCAGGCTCATGGCGCGATCAGCGAGCGCGCCGATCGGCAGCGACAGGGTGAAGCCCGACGCGGCCGCGTTCGGATAGGCCCGGTGAACGCCGGCCACGTCGGCGCGCGCGCCGCCGGTCGCGGCGGCGCCGACCGGGGTTTCGTCAACCGCCACCTCGATGCCGGCAAGGCTGTCCCGCGACACCGCCCAGCCATGCACGAACAGGTTGCCGTCTGGGTCGATGCAGGCACGTTCGGCGTACAGAAGTGCAGCCGGCGGACTGCCGCCGACCGATGCGCCATCCTCGGCTGGCCCCGAGACGATCGCGGCAGGGCCGGATTGCTGCGGGTCGGCCTCCAGCACGAATGCCGCCTGGGCACCACGGTCGTCGATGGTGCGGGCGACGATCACGAAGTCGATGCGGGCGACGTCGGCGGCCTCGGGCGTCGCCAGCTGGAAGACGAAATTGTGCTGTCCGGCCGCGGTGCCATCGGGCAGCGTCACGCCGAACGCTTGCTCGGTCGGAGCGAACCGCATTTGCCCGACCCGGCCGCCGTCGGTCAGCAACTCGACCTCCTCGATCGGTCTCGTCGCAATCACCCTGCCGCGGATCAGGAAATCGCGGCGTCCGTGCACCACCGCCGAGGGCACCAGCCGCTCGATCTGGATCCCGATCAGCGGTGCCTCCGCCGCCTTGCCGGCCGGCTCGCCGGATCGCGGTGTAGGCCGGCGCGTCACGCTCGCACCCTGCCGTGCGGCCGCGAGCGGACGCGGGCGGCCGTCCGCCTTGCCCGATCAAACATCCTGCGGCAGCCGGCCCTCACGGTAGCCGTGCTCGACGAAATGCTCCTGGGCCGAGGTGGTGCGCCCGTTGCGGATGCCCTCCACCACGTCGGGATACCGCGCCAGGTAGAATTGCTCATCGACTTCCAGGGGGAATGGCAGACGGCCCTCGAAATAGCCGTCGTTGACGAAGTGTTTCTTCGCCGATGCCACTCGGCCTTCCTCGACCGCTTCGCGGATGTCGTCGTACTGCTCCAGATACCACTTCTCGTCCACGTCGGTGCCGGCCAGCAGCAGCTTCAGCATCCGGATGAAATCATCATAGGAAATCGCAACGCAAAGCTCGCCCTTTACGGTGTAGAGCCCGAGCGACCGCCGGATGACGTCGAATGGTGGCAGGTGTCTCACGTGTTCTCCTGGTGTCGCTGATCGGGTGTCGCTCGGCTGCAGGGATGGCAAATACGGTCGCAAGTTGGCGGCTTGGACGGGCAGGGAATCCCGCCCTGGTGCGCGGATGGCCGAGCCTGATACAACCGGATCTCAGCCATGTCATTGTTTTTGCCGCAACCAACCGTTGACATCCAGCCGTTCGCACTATGCTACCGCTGGCTGTCGGTTGGTAGGGGCACGGTCGCACCAATGGCGCGTCGTTGCCGGCCCGTGAAGGAAGATACAGCATGACCGACCCGCTCGACGGGGTCCAGGATCGGCTCCTGCACGATGCCGAACTCGCCGCCATCGTGCGCGCCATGCCAAGTGTGCGCGTGCTGGTGTTGGGCGACGTGATCCTTGATCGATACGTCAATGGCAAGGCCAGCCGCCTGTCCCCCGAAGCGCCCATACCGGTGCTTCGCCCCCATAGTACCAGCGCCGCGCTCGGCGGGGCGGCGAACGTGGCGCTCAATGTCGCGACGCTGGGCGGCGGCGCCACGCTGTGCGGCGTGATCGGTGACGATGCCCCGGGCGCCGCGCTTGCCGCTCTGCTGCGCGACCAGCCCGGCATCCATGCCGACCTCGTCACCGCCGCCGGCCGTCAGACCACGGCCAAGACCCGCTTCATGGTCGGCCCGCACCAGTTGATGCGCCTCGACGAGGAAACCACGGCATCCCTCGACCCGTCCGCCGCTTCCGCCGTGCTCGACCGCTTCCGCGCGGCGCTGGCCGAGGCGGATGTCGTGGTGCTGTCGGACTATGCGAAGGGCGTGCTCTGCGACGCGGTTCTCGGACCGGCGCTGGCGCTGGCGGCGGCGGCGGGAAAGCCGGTGATCGCCGACCCCAAGCGCGCCGATTTCGCCGCCTATCGCGGCGCCGACGTGCTGACCCCGAACGAGTTGGAGGCGCGGGCCGCCACCGGAATCGATGCGGCCGACGATGCCGGAGCCGAGCAGGCCGCGCAGCGGGCGCTCGCCGCCACGCAGGGCAGGGCGGTGCTGGTCTCGCGCTCGGAACGCGGCCTGACCTTGCTCGAGGCCGAGCGGCCCGCGCTGCACGTGCCGACCCGGGCGCGGGAGGTGGCGGACGTCTCCGGTGCCGGCGATACGCTGATCGCCGCCCTGGCGGCGGCGCTGGCCACGGGGGCCGGGCTGGCGGCTGCCGCGACGCTGGCGAACATCGCGGCGGGCCTGTCGGTCGCCAAGCAGGGCACCGCGACGGTGAGCGCCGAGGAACTGCTCGGCGCGCTGCATCTGCGCGACCTCGTAGCCACCGACAGCAAGATCGTCGCCGATGCGGCGGCGGCGGCGGCGCATGTCGCGGAATGGCACCGCGCCGGGCTGAAGGTCGGCTTCGCCAATGGCTGCTTCGACCTGATCCATCCCGGTCATGTCCGCCTGCTGACCGAGGCGCGCGCCGCCTGCGACCGGCTGATCGTGGCGCTCAACACTGATGAGTCGGTCCGCCGCCTGAAGGGGCCGACCCGGCCGGTGCAGTCCGAGACGGCGCGCGCCACGGTGATGGCCTCCCTGGCGCCGGTGGACATGGTGGTGCTGTTTGCCGAGGATACGCCGCGCGAAATGATCTCCCGGTTGCGGCCCGACGTGCTGGTCAAAGGTTCGGACTACACCGTCGAGACCGTCGTCGGCGCCGACCTTGTGACCGGCTGGGGCGGGCGCGTCCTGCTGGTCGATCTGCGCGAAGGTTTCAGCACCACCGGCACCATCCGGCGCATGACCGCCGCCTCGTAACGGTTCGCGCCGGGTCGGCGCACCCCTCGCCGCCACCATCGGCATGCAGCCGTCCGGTTGGCATGGTTCGGCGCCTGTGTTTTCTTAACCCGCCACTGTCAATGTGTGGCGCAGGGGGCAGTCATTGATGGCCGAGTTTCGCACGGAGACCGATAGCCTGGGCGAGGTGGAGGTTCCCGCCGACAAGCTCTGGGGCGCGCAGACCCAGCGCTCGCTCGAACATTTCAGCATCGGCCAGGATCTGATCCCGCGCGAGATGATCACCGCCTACGCGATCCTGAAGAAGGCCGCGGCCAACGCCAACCACGCCGGCGGGCGGCTGGACGACCGAGCGCATGCGCTGATCGTCCAGGTGTGCGACGAAATCCTCGCCGGCCAGCACCACGACATGTTCCCGCTGCACGTCTGGATGACCGGCAGCGGCACGCAGTTCAACATGAACGTCAACGAGGTGATCTCGAACCGCTGCTGCCAGCTCGCCGGCACGCCGCTCGGCAGCAAGACGCCGGTGCATCCCAACGACCACGTCAACATGTCGCAGTCGTCGAACGACTCGTTTCCCTCGGCGATGTACATCGCCGCCGCGGTCGGCGTGACGCGAGCGCCTGGTCCCCGCGGTGCACGGCGCTGCGCGACGCGATCGCCGCCAAGGCCGCGGAGTGGGAGGACATCGTCAAGATCGGCCGCACCCACATGCAGGACGCGACGCCGATCACGCTCGGCCAGGAATGGTCGGGCTATGCCGGCATGCTGGCCGACGATCTCGAGCGGATCGACGACGGCGCTGAAGGGCGTCTATCGGCTGGCGCTCGGCGGCACGGCGGTCGGCACCGGCATCAATGCCGCCCCCGGCTTCGCCGAGGCGGCGGCCGCCGAGATCGCCAAGCTGACCGGCCTGCCCTTCGTCAGCGCGCCCAACAAGTTCACCGTGCAGGGCGCGCACGATGCGCTGGTGCAGCTCTCCGGCACGCTGCGCACGCTGGCGGTCTCGCTCTACAAGATCGCCAACGACATCCGCCTGATGTCCTGCGGGCCGCGCGCCGGCTTCGCCGAACTGCTGATCCCGGAGAACGAGCCCGGCTCGTCGATCATGCCGGGCAAGGTCAACCCGACCCAGGCCGAGGCGCTGACGATGATCGCCGTGCAGGTGATGGCGCAACGACGTGGCGGTCGGCTTCGGCGGCGCCGGCGGCTATCTGGAGATGAACGTCTACAAGCCGCTGATGATCTTCAACATCATGCACTCGATCACCATCCTGACCGACGGCTGCACGAACTTCCGCAAGTTCCTGGTCGAGGGCACACAGCCGAACCTGAAGAAGATCAAGGAATATGTCGAGCGTTCGCTGATGCTGGTGACCGCGCTGGCGCCGGTGATCGGCTACGACAAGGCCTCGAAGATCGCCCATCACGCGATGGATCACGACCTCACGCTGAAGGCGGCGGCACTTGAACTGGGCTTCGTGACCGAGGCCGAGTTCGACCGCGTCGTCGATCCGGCCAAGATGGTCCATCCCTACGTCGCAACCGGCGCCTAGGAGAATCCCGATGACCGATCCCGTCTCTCCGGCGCCGACCGGCCCCGCGCTGCTGCACGATCCGCGGCTGAACCGGGGCAGCGCCTTCCCCGCCGAAAGCCGCGCCGCGCTGCGCATCGAAGGTCTGCTGCCGCCGGTCGCCGACACGCTGGAAACCCAGATCGCGCGCATCCACACGCAGCTCACGGTGCTCGACAACGACCTGCAGAAATACCTGTTCCTGAGCGACCTGCAGGCGCGCAACGAGGTGCTGTTCTACGCCGTTCTGATGTCCGACCCGGCCGGCTTCATGCCGCTCGTCTATACGCCGACGGTCGGCGAGGCGTGCCAGAAATTCGACCACATCTTCCATGCCGCGCGCGGCCTCTATCTGCCGATCACCGCCAAAGGTCGGCTGCGGGAGCTGCTGGCGAACTGGCCGCAGCCGGACGTGCGCTTCATCGTGGTGACGGACGGCGAGCGCATCCTCGGGCTTGGCGACCTCGGCGTCGGCGGCATGGGCATCCCGATCGGCAAGCTGGCGCTCTACACCGCCTGCGCCGGCGTGCCGCCGCAGCTGACGCTGCCGATCATGCTCGACGTCGGCACCAACAACCACGACCTGCTGGAAGATCCGCTGTATCTCGGCCTGCGCCAGAACCGCGTGCGCGGCGCCGAATACGATGCCTTCATCGCCGAGTTCGTGGAGGCGGTGCAGGCGGCATTTCCGAAATGCTGCCTGCAATGGGAGGACTTCGCCAACTTCAACGCCGTCGCCGATCCTGGCCCGCTATCGCGACCGCATCTGCACCTACAACGACGACATCCAGGGCACCGCCGCCGTCGCGCTCGCCGGCATCCTGGCCGGCGCTGCGCATCAGCGGCCAGCGGCTGACCGAGCAGCGGTTCCTGTTCCTCGGCGGCGGCTCGGCCGCCACCGGCATCGCCGAACTCATCAGCCAGGCGATGGCGCTGGACGGGCTGCCGATCGACGCAGGCCCGCGCGCGCAACTGGCTGTTCGACGTGAACGGGCTGATGGTCGCCGCGCGCACCGACCTTGCCGATTTCCAGAAGCCCTTCGCGCACGACCACGCCCCGATCGACAGTTTCGTCGCCGCCATCGAGGCGCTGAAGCCCACCGGCATCATCGGCGTCAGCACGGTGCCGAAACTGTTCAACCAGGCGGTGATCGAGGCGATGGCCCGCATCAACGCGCGGCCGATCATCTTCCCGTACTCCAATCCCACCTCGCGGTCGGAATGCACTGCCGAGGAGGCGTACAAATGGTCCGAGGGCCGCGCCATCTTCGCCAGCGGCAGCCCGTTCCCGCCGGTGTCGCTGGAAGGCAAGACCTTCGTCCCCGGCCAGGGCAACAACGTCTATATCTTCCCGGCGATGGGCATGGCGGTGCTGGCGACCGAGGCGAAGCGCGTCACCGAGCCGATGTTCATCATCGCCGCCAAGGCGGTCGCCGAGCAGGTGACGCGAGGCCAATCTCGACACCGGTCTGATCTACCCGCCGACCCGCAACATCCTGGACGCCTCGCTGCAACACGGCGGCGCGGATCGCGGAATACATCTTCGACAATGGACTGGCTGGCGTGCCGAGGCCCGACGACATAGCCGCCCATGTCCGCGCCGCGGCCTACAAGCCGGTCTATCCCGCGGACCGCTGATGCCCCCATGACGGCGCCCGTCGCCCGCGATGCGGCGCAGGTCGATCAGATCGCCCATGTCGTATTGCTGGCCGGCCGCCTGGGACTGCAGAACGGCGCCGACACCGGCGCGGTGACCGTCCTGGTGGAGCGGCTTGCCGCCGCCTTCGGCTGCGAGTCGCATCTGCTGGTGACCTACGAATCGCTGCTGCTCACGGTGGTGTCGGGCGAACAGTCCTGCACCCGGATCGGCCATCGCGTGCCGGCAATGAATGTCGGCCTGACCGCACTCGCGGCACTCGGCCGCGTGGTGGACGATGCCGAGGCGGGCAGGCTCGGACTGTCCGACGCGGTATCCGCACTTGCGGCGGTCGAGCATCGGCCGGCGGAATATCCGCGCTGGGTGGTGGTGGTCGCGCTCGGCCTGACCGCGGGCAGCCTCAGCCGGCTGTTTGGTGGCGACTGGCCGTGCCTGTTCGTGGCATGGCTGGCCGGCGCCGCGGGCACCTGGCTGCGCCAGGAAATGGGGCGGCGCGGTGCCAACCCGATCGCCATTCCCTTCGCGGCCGCCTGCGCCAGCGGCGTCATCGGCGGCCTGGCGGTGCGGCTCGGGGTCAGCACCACGCCCGCGCTGTGCCTGATCGCACCCGGCATGATCATCGTGCCCGGCGTGCCGCTCATCAACGGCGTGCAGGACATGATCCGCAATCACATGACGCTGGGCATCAGTCGGCTCGGCTTCGGCGCCATGGTGACGATTGCGATTGCCTTCGGCCTGTTCGTCGCCACCCTGGCGACCGGCGCCTCGATCCCGGTGGTCGAGCCGGCGCGCGCCGTCGCGGTTGCCGAGGATGCGGCCTTCTCGGCGTTGGCGGCGCTTGGATTTGCGCTGCTGTTCAACGTGCCGCCTCGCGTGGCCTGGGCCTGTGTCGTCTGCGGCGTCGCCAGCCATACCACGCGCACGCTCTGCGTCGCGCTCGGGCTCGACATCGTCGGCGGCACCCTGGTCGGCGCCCTGCTGGTCGGTTTCCTGGCGCAGGGCTTCAGCCGCTACTTCCGCGCGCCCGCGGTTGCCTTCGCCTTTCCGGGGGTCGTGGCGATGGTGCCCGGCGCCTTCGCCTTCCGCGCCGTGCTCGGCGCCATGCAGATCGCCGACGGCGCGGCCACGCCCGGGCTGACCCAGGCGACGCTGGTGCTGTCCATCCAGGTCGTCGGCATGATCGGTGCGATCGCCCTCGGCATCGTCGCTCCGGCGATCCTGCTGCCGCCGCGCCGGGCGCGGGCCGTCCCACCCGGCTGACCCGGGGTGAAGGCGCGCTGCCGGCTCAGTAGCCGAACAGCCGGCGCCAAAAACCGCCGCCGCGCCTGCCGCCCGGCCGGCGTCCATGCGTCACATGCGGCGACCGCGCCGGCGGGGGCAGGGCGCTGGCAATGGTGTGGCGCCCGGCATCGCCTGCCGCGATCCGGGCAAGCTGAAAGCGCAGGATACGCGCTGCATCCGGCTCCGGCGCGCGCTTGAGCAGGTCCTCGGCCAGCGATGCCGCCCGATCGAAGGCGCCGGCGCGGCGCAGCACGTCCACCAGGCGCTGCGCCTCGGTGGCGTCCGCCGGCTCGCCCCACAGCGCGACGGCATCCAGCCGCCAGGCGCGGGCCATGTCCGTCACGCGCGCGTCGTCCGCGGTCCAGGCCGCCTGCAGCATCGCCTCGGCCGCGGCATCCGTGCTGCCGGTATGCGCGGCGATCATCGACCAGCACAGGAACGGCCGCGCCATCACCGGCTCACGGCTCCACAGCGCGAGATAGTCGGCCGATTGCACCACCGCGCGCGCCGCCTCGGGCAGTGCCGAAAGGTCGGGGGCAGCGGCGCCGCAGTTGGGGCAGACGCGCAGCCATTCGCCGATGGTCGAGCGCGTCGGCTCGCCCGGGCGCCGGTCGAGGTCGGGCGCCATCTCGGGCGGCGAGGCGCGGAACGGCGCGCGCGCCGGGCTGCCGCACAGCGCGCAGGTGCTCACCTGCCCATTTCCTGCTGCAGTCCGGCGCGCAGGCGCTGCACCGCGCGCTCCAGCCGCTCCGCCGATTGTGCGAAGCAGACGCGCAGATGCCCCTCGCCGGCGCCGCCGAAGGCGACGCCCGGGGCGACGGCCACCTTATGGTCCACCACGAGGCGCTTGGCGAAGCCCAGGCTGTCGGTCAGTCCTTCGACGCCGATGAAGGCGTAGAACGCGCCCGGCGGTGCGGCGTAGCGCACGCCGTTCAGCCCGGCCAGCGCCGCGCCGGCGATCTCCCGCCCGCGTGCGCAATGGGCGCGGAACGCCGCGACGGTATCGGTGTCGGCCACCGCCGCGATGCCGGCGCGCTGGATGAACGGCGCGACCGACGAATGCGTCACCTCGACGATGTCGGAAACGCCCTCCCGCGTGCCGGCCGGCAGCGTCATCCAGCCAAGCCGCCACCCGGTCATCACCCAGGTCTTGGAGAAGCTGTTGCAGACGATCACCCGGTCGTCGGGCTCCGCGATGTCGAGCAGCGACGGTGCGGATTCCGTCCCGTCATAGACCAGCCGCGAATACACCTCGTCCGAGATCAGCCACACGCCGCGCCGGCGGCAGATCGCCAGGATCTGCTCCAGTTCCGCCCGCGTCGCGGTCCAGCCGGTCGGGTTGTTCGGCGAATTCAGGATGAAGGCGCGGGCACCCTCCAGCATCGCATCGAGCCTGTCGAGGTCGAGCATGAACCCGCCCGACGGCCGCTGGCTCAGGCCGATCTCCTCGACCACGGCACCGCGCAGCAGCGCCGCGTTGCCGACATTGGGCCATGCCGGCGTGTGCAGCACCACGCGCTGCCCCGCCCGCACCGTCGCCGCCAGCGCGACCGATACGGCGGCCATGCCGGATGCGGTGACCTGGATGCGCTCCTCGGCGACCGGCTTGGCGTGCAGCCCGGTCAGGTAGTCGGCCAGCGCGGCGCGCAGCGCGGGCAGGCCGCGCACATCCTGATACGTGGTCAGCCCGGCATCCAACGCCGCCTTGGCCGCCGCATGGGCAGCGGCGGGCGAAGGCTGGTCGGACTCGCCAAAACAGAGAAAGTCCACATCGGGTGTCGCCCAGGCGAGCTTGCCAACCTCGACGATGCGCGAGCCGGGAATGCTGATCAGGTCCATGCCCCGCTTGTAGCGTGATTTGGTCTGCCGGCCAGTCGATTCGGGCAAGGCGCAGGCATGCGCAGCGCCCTGGTCCGCGACCGCCAGCGGGATCAGGCCATGCACGCCCCTCGCTGGTTTGCCCCCCGCACTTGCCGCCGCTATGGTCCGCCCCGATCCGGCTCGGCCGCACGACGCAGGCCGTTCCGCGAGGGGATAACGAGGAACCGCGTGGTCGATATTTTTGATGAGGTCAACGATGACCTCCGCGCCGAGCGGGCAAAGCTGCTGTTCCGCCGCTACGGCGGCGTGTTCGTCGCGGTCCTGCTGCTGATCCTGGCCGGCGCCGGCGGTTTCGAGGCCTGGCGCTGGTACGGCGCACGCAACGACACGGCGGCCGCCATCGACTATCTCGCCGCGATGACCCTGGCGGACGCGCTGCCCGCCAATGCCGATGCGAAGGCGCGCGCGCCCGCGATCGCCGCGTTCGAGCACGTCGTGGCAACCGCCCCGGTCGGCTACCGCAGCCTGGCCCGGCTGCGGCTCGCGGCGTTGCAGGCGGGCGCCGGCGACCAGGCCGCCGCGGCGGCGACCTGGAACGCGCTGGCCGCCGACGGCAGCGCCGATCCCTTGCTGCGCGACCTCGCCAACCTGCTCTGGGCGCAGCAGAACGTGGACAAGGGCGACCCCGCCCTCGTCGAGGCCCGGTTGAAGCCGCTGACCTACCCCGGCAACGCCTGGCGGCCGATCGCTTTGGAGTATCTCGCCCTGCTCGACATCCGGACCGGCAAGATCGACGCCGCGCGCACCATCCTGCGCCCGCTTTCGGTGGACTTCACCGCACCCCAGGGCCTGCGCGGCCGGGCCGGCGCGCTTCTCGAGCGGCTGGGCAACTGACGTCATGACCGTGAAAAGGCGGGATATGGCGCGCGGCGCCGCGCTGCTGCTGGCCGCCGGCACGCTCGCCGGCTGCGACATCTTCGGCACCAACAAGCCGAAGATTCCCGGCTTGCGGGAACCTGTCATGGCGCAGCGCGACGGGCTGCAGGTCGATCAGGGCGCGCCGCTCAAGGTCGTGCTGCCGCCGCCGGTGGAAAACGCCAACTGGCCGCAGGCCGGCGGCAACCCCTCGCACCTGATGGGCCACCTCGCGGCCCGCCAGACGCTGACCGAGGCATGGACCGCCGATATCGGCGCCGGCGGCGGCTATCGCCGCAAGATCATGGCCCAGCCGGTGATCGAGAACGGCGTGATCTACACGATGGATTCGGACGCCGTCATAGCCGCCTTCGACGTGCGCAACGGGGCCAGGCGGTGGCGCTTCGACACCAAGCACAAGGACAACGACAGCACCAATGTCGGCGGCGGCCTCGGCGTCGATCAGGGCGTGCTCTACGCGGTGAACGGCCTCGGCGACCTCGTCGCGGTGAACGCGGCGAAGGGCACCTTGAATTGGCGCAGCGCGCTCGACGCCCCGGCGCGCTCGGCGCCGACGATCGCCGACGGCCGCATCTTCGTCACCACGATCGAGGACAAGCTGCACGCCCGCGCCACCGCCGACGGCCGCTCGCTGTGGACCCACCAGGCGGCGACCGCCAGCACCTCGGTGCTCGGCCGCCCGGCACCCGCCTATGCGGACGGTCTGGTGGTCGCCGGCTTCGGCTCCGGTGAGTTCGCCGCCCTGCGCGCCGACTCGGGCGGCATCGCCTGGTCCGACAGCCTCGCCGCTGCCTCCGGAACCGCGGGTGCGGCCGACCTCTCGGCGATCCGCGGGCTGCCGGTGATCAGCAACGGCCGGGTGTTCGCGATCGGCCTCGGCGGTCTGTTCCTCGGCCTCGACCTGCGCTCCGGCCGGCGGTTGTGGGAGCGCGAGGTGGCCGGCGAGGACAGCATCTGGGCCGCCGGCGACTGGCTGTTCGTGATCTCCACGGCGCAGGAGCTTGCCGCGGTCAGCGCCAATGACGGCCGCGTCGCCTGGGTGACCAACCTGCCGGCCTTGGAGAACGAGGAGAAGCAGGAGGACAGCCTCGCCTGGTTCGGCCCGCTGCTGGCGGGCGACCGGTTGATCGTCGCCGGCACCAACAGCGAAGCCCTGGCGGTCAGCCCGTACACCGGCAAGATCCTCGGCCGGCAGAAACTCTCGGGCAAGGCGTCGCTCGGGCCGGTCGTCGCCGCCGGCACGGTTTACATCATCATCGGACGACGGACGTCTGCTGGCGTTGCGCTGATGCCGCCGACCGTGGTCATCGCCGGCCGGCCGAACGTGGGAAAGTCCACGCTGTTCAACCGGCTGGCCGGCCGCCGCTCCGCCATCGTCGCCGACACGCCCGGCGTCACCCGCGACCGCAAGGAAGCCGAGGCGATGCTGCGCGGCCGCATGGTGCGGCTGATCGACACCGCCGGGCTGGAGGAAGCCGCCCCCGACACGCTGGCCGGGCGGATGCGCGCCTCCTCGGCCAGTGCCGTCGGCCAGGCCGATCTGGTGGTGTTCGTGATCGACGCCCGCGCCGGGCTCACCGCCGGCCGACCGGCATTTCGCCGCAGTGGCTGCGCCGGCAGGACCGGCCCGTGCTGCTGGTCGCCAACAAGGCCGAGGGCCGCGCCGGCACCGAGGCGATCGCTGGATGCCTACGCCCTCGGCCTCGGCGATCCGCTGCCGGTCTCGGCCGAGCACGGCGAGGGCATCTCCCACCTGATGGCCGAGATCGCCGACCGCCTGCCGCCCGAACCCGAGGCGGCGGAGGACGATGGCGAGACGCGGCAGGCCGGTCCGCTGAAGCTGGCGATCGTCGGGCGGCCGAATGCCGGCAAATCCACGCTGCTGAACCGGCTGCTCGGCGAGGAGCGGATGATCACCGGCCCCGAGCCGGGGCTGACCCGCGACGCCGTTGCTTCGGAACTGGTGCACGACGCCGAGGGCCGCCGATCGAGATGGTCGATACCGCCGGGCTGCGCCGCCGCGCCCGGATCGAGGCGCCGCTGGAGAAGATGTCGGTCGGCGCCGCGATCGGGCGCTGAAGATGGCCGAGGTGGTGGTGCTGGCCGTCGATGCCACGGAAGGCGAACTGCACGACCAGGACCTGCAGATCGGCCAAGCTGGTCGAGCGCGAGGGCCGCGCCTGCGGTGCTGGCGCTGAACAAATGGGACGCGGTGGCCGACCGCACGGCGACGCAGACGCGCCGTCGCCGACCGGCTGGAGACGCAGCCTGGCGCAGATGCAGGGCATCCCGGTGGTCACGCTGTCGGCGCTGACCGGGCCGGGCATGGACGCGCTGCTGCCGGCGGTGCGGCGCGGCGCACGCGGTCTGGAATACCCGCGTCGCCGACCGGCGAGCTGAACCGCTGGTTCGAGCAGGCGCTGGAGCGCCACCAGCCGCCGCTGGTCGACGGCCGGCGGCTCAAGCTGCGCTACATCACCCAGGCCAAGGCGCGGCCGCCGACCTTCGTCGTGTTCGGCACGCGCGCCGAGCAGACTGCCGGAGGATTACCAGCGCTATCTGGTCAACAGCCTGCGCGAGTCGTTCGCGCTGCCCGGCACGCCGATCCGCCTGCAGCTGCGCGGCACGAAGAACCCGTTCGCGCCGTCGTAGGAAGCCTCCCGCCCACGCGGCATCGCCCCCTGCCGGACCCGGCAGAGGGTTGGATCAGGCCCCGGACAGGGCGCCGGTCATCCGCTGTTGAATGCCTGTATCCTGCGGGTGGTCTCCAGGATCTCCCGATGCGTGGCATCGGGGATGGGGCGAACCTTGGCGAACGGGGGCGGCTCGGGCTGCCACGGCTCGGCCGGCCCGTCGAGCAGGGCGCGCGCCGCCGCCGCGATCTTGGCGATGCCGGCCGCCAGGTCGGGGCATCGGAGCAGCCCCGCCGCGGCATCGAGGTCGGCGCAGATCTGGCCGACGATCACCGCCGTCGGGGTGGTCTCCAGCTCCGTCACGGTCGGGGGGACGCTCCGCCGGACCCGGCGCTCGCCCGCTTCCCCATCGCCCTGTTGCGCGTCGCCGTAGAGCCAGCCAGCTTTCAGGTCGGGGGGATCTTTGCGGTCCTGCTCGGGCCGGCCGCGGAGGGCTGTGAGCGCGGCCCGCGCCCTCGCGGCCTCCGCCTTCAGCCGCAGCTGCAGGGCAGCGATCCAGGCATTCGCCCGCGCCACCAGCGCCCAGGCCAGATCGAGGTCCTCGCGGCCCGGGGAGCGGCCCTCGCCGCGCGGATCGAGCGCCATGGCGCTCAGCCGTCCGATCAGCGCGATGCCGATATCGCCCAGCCGGTTCAGCCACCCGTTCAGCCGCCTGCGGCGCACCCCGGCCTCATCCGCGCGGCCCGCACCGGGAAGCGCGGGCAGGCGGGGCAAAGCAGGCAGCCGGGGCAAAGCGGGCAGGCGCGGCAATGCGGGCAAGCGGGGCAAAGCGCGCACGCCGGGCATGGCCTCGTTGGGGACGGCGCTGCTGGGGCGGGTGAAACGCATGCGAGAACGAATAGCGAACATCGAACGCAATTTCAAGCACGAAAGTCGCCACCACGTACTTTTGCGGAGCCCCTCGCGCCCGTCATTGCAAGGAACGATGCGGCATGGCGATCCGCGGCGACGGCACCATTCGGTCCACGCCCGCGGCGGCGACAGCGCGCCGCACGGACCTCACCCTGATAGGATGCCGCGATCACCCTGCATGGAGAAACGAGACGCATGGTTCGGCCGCCAAAACTGTCCTTTGCCGGCTTCGCCGCAACGCTGCTGCTCGCGTGGGTGGGGGTGTTTCTGACCGTGCCGCCCCAGGCGCGCGCCGCCGATGCCATACCGGAGGGGAACGGCCAGCAGACCGCCGATCTGGACGGCACGGCGCTGCAGGTCTTCACCTACCGGCCGCCCGGCTGCACCCCGTCCGGCATCCTGCTCGTCTTTCACGGCCTCGACCGCAACGCCGGTCCCTATCGCGATCATGCCCGCCCGCTTGCAGATGCACTCTGCATGATCGCCGTCGCGCCGCTGTTCGATGCGCAGCGTTTCCCGACCTGGCGCTACCAGCGCGGCGGCCTCGTGCACGACGGCGCACTGCTGCCGGCGCAGGACTGGACGGTCAATCTCGTGCCGCGTCTGGTCGCCTGGGCGCGCGCGCGGACCGGCCGGGCCGACATGCCCTATGCGCTGATCGGGTTTTCGGCCGGCGGTCAGTTCCTCAGCCGAGTTGCGGCCTATGTGCCGCTGACCGAGACCCGCATCGTCATCGGCAGTCCCTCGACCTGGGTGCTGCCGACGCGCGACAGTCCGGCGCCCTACGGCTTCGGCGGCGTCCTTCCGCCGGCCGAGGGCGAGGCGGCGCTGCGCCGCTATCTCGCGGCCCCCGTCACGGTGTTGCTGGGAGAGAAGGATACCGGCTCGAAGAACCTGGCCGACAGCGCCGAGGCGAAGGCGCAGGGTGCGACACGGTTCGCGCGCGGACAGAATGCGTTCGCGCAGGCCAAGGCGGCGGCCGAGGCGCATGGCTGGGCGTTCGGCTGGAAGATCGCGTCAGTGCCGGATGTCGGCCATGACGCGAAGCGCATCTTCGCCTCCCCACAGGCGCTCGCCGCGCTGCGTCCCTGACGCGGCGCGGCGCGGCCCTCAGTTCAGCCGCATGCGCAGATCGTCGATCGCAGCACGGATGCGCGCCGCGGCATCGCCATGCGGGATCAGCTCCAGGCAGCGTTCGAAGCAGGCCAGCGCGGCGCCGACGTGATCCAGCCGCTGGTTCATCACCGCCGCCCGGCGCCACAGGTCCGCATGATCCGGCGCGATGCGCAGCATGTCCTGGCAGCACGCCAGCGCCCCGGCAAGGTCATCGGCGGCGGCGCGGCGCGTCAGGATGTTGTTCTGCAGGCGCAGCAGAACGTCGCGCGTGCCCATCGGCAGCATCAGGCCGGGCCGCAGCTCGGCCTTCTCGCCCTCAACTCGCTTGATCAGCGTGCGCAGGTCGCGCGCCTCCAGCGGGCGGCCGCCGTCGAACACGTCGAGCGTGACCTTGCCGCTGCGGCCTTCCAGCGCGATCAGGAAATGGCCGGGAAAATCGACGCCGTGCGCCGCCCATCCGGCCGCCCGCGCCGCGTGCAGCCACAGGATGCCGAGCGCGACCGGCAGGCCCCGCCGCCGCTCGATGACGCGGATCAGGTTGGCGTTGGCCGGATCATCGTAGGTTTCCGTGTCGCCGCGATAGCGGTGCCGCTCGGCCAGCAGGCTGGCCAGCACCTCGGCGCGGAACGCGGGATCGGCGGCGGAGACGGACGATGCCGCGTCCACCGCGTCGCGCGCCAGCTCCGACAGATGCGCCTGCGCCGTCTGCCAGTCCGCCTCCGGCGCATCGACGCGGGCGAGTTGCAGGGCCGCACCCGCGATGTCGATCTCGGTATCTGGCAGCCGGCCGATCGCCTCCAGCGCCGGGCGCGGCTCGCTCACGCGACGAGCGATCCGGCGCGCTCGGCCATGCTCATTCCGCCGCCGCCTCCGGCAGATAGAGCGCCTTGCCCGAGGCTGCGAACTCCTCGCTCTTTGCCTCCATCCCGGCCATGCGCTCCGCCTCCGCGCGCAGATCCTGGGTGATCTGCATCGAGCAGAATTTCGGCCCGCACATGGAACAGAAATGCGCGACCTTGTGCGCGTCCTTGGGCAGCGTCTCGTCGTGGAAGCTGCGCGCGGTGTCGGGATCGAGCGAGAGGTTGAACTGGTCCTGCCAGCGGAACTCGAAGCGCGCCCGCGACACCGCATCGTCGCGCAGCTTGGCGGACGGATGCCCCTTCGCCAGGTCCGCCGCGTGCGCGGCGATCCGATAGGTGATCACGCCGGTCTTCACGTCGTCGCGGTTCGGCAGGCCCAGATGCTCCTTCGGCGTGACGTAGCAGAGCATCGCGGTGCCGAACCAGCCGATCATCGCCGCCCCGATGGCGGAGGTGATGTGGTCGTAGCCCGGCGCGATGTCGGTGGTCAGCGGCCCGAGCGTGTAGAACGGCGCCTCGCCGCATTCGCGCAGCTGCTTGTCCATGTTGATCTTGATCTTGTGCATCGGCACGTGGCCGGGCCCCTCGATCATCACCTGGCAGCCCTTGTCCCAGGCGATCTTCGTCAGCTCGCCCAGCGTCTCCAGCTCGGCGAACTGTGCCGCGTCGTTGGCATCGGCGATCGAGCCGGGGCGCAGCCCGTCGCCCAGCGAGAACGACACGTCGTATTTGCGCATGATGTCGCAGATCTCGTCGAACCGCTCGTAGAGGAAGCTCTCCTTGTGATGCGCGAGGCACCAGCGCGCCATGATCGAGCCGCCGCGCGAGACGATGCCGGTGATGCGCTTCGCGGTCAGCGGCACATAGGGCAGGCGCACGCCGGCATGGATGGTGAAATAGTCCACGCCCTGCTCGGCCTGCTCGATCAGCGTGTCCTTGAACACTTCCCAATCCAGCTTGTCGGGTTCGCCGTCGACCTTCTCCAGCGCCTGGTAGATCGGCACCGTGCCGATCGGCACCGGCGAATTGCGCAGGATCCAGCCGCGGATGTTGTGGATGTTGCGCCCGGTGGAGAGGTCCATCACCGTGTCGCCGCCCCAGCGGATCGCCCACACCAGCTTTTCCACTTCCTCGGCGGCGCCGGAGGTGACGGCGGAGTTGCCGATATTGGCGTTGATCTTCACCAGGAAGTTGCGGCCGATGATGACCGGCTCCAGCTCCGGGATGGTTGATGTTGGCCGGGATGATCGCGCGGCCGCGCGCGATCTCGTCGCGGACGAATTCGGGCGTGACGAAATCGGGAATGGCGGCGCCGAAATCCTCGCCGTCGGCGCGCCGCTCGGCAACCCCGGCCGCTGCCGCCGCGCGGCCGAGGTTCTCCCGGTGCGCGACGTAGATCATTTCTTCCGTAACGATCCCGGCGCGGGCGAACTCGTACTGCGTCACCGGCTGCCCCGGCTTTCCCGCCAGCACCGCGTGCTCGGCCGGGCAGGGGGGCACCAGCTTGTCGGCGCCGATATTGCCGTTGTCCTCGGGCTTGACCGCGCGTGGCGCGATGCGCGTGAAACCGCGCTTGGCGAGCCACGGCGCGCGCACCGGCGCAGTCCGGCCGCCAGGTCGATCGTCGCCGCCGGATCGGTGAACGGGCCGGAGGTGTCATAGGTGCGGAACGGCTCCTCGCGCGCCGAGGGATCGAGCGCGATCTCGCGGAACGGCACCCGGATGTCGGGATGGCCTTCGGGGCTGGTGTAGATCTTGCGCGATCCAGCGATCGGCCCGGTGGTCACCGATGTCGGCTTGGTCTGCACGGTCATGCGACGCTCCTTCGCGTTCCCGGACATGGGCGACGGAAGGCGGACGGACCGATCGATCGCATGTCCCGTCCCTCCGCCGGCATGACCCGGTTCAGGTTCGTAGGGTCACCGCGCGCTGCAGCGGTATCTCAGCCCCTTCGCGGGGCTCCCCTCGGTAGCCTGAGGATGGTCGCGGGGCGGGAGCGTGTCAATCTGGCTGCCGCCACGGTGATCCGCACCCGGCCAGGGCGGCTCTCCGTCAGACGGGCTGTCCCGCCACCGCTGGTGGCGCGGCCGCCGCCGGCGGATCGGTCAGCAGCGCCTTCAGTTCGGACTCACCGTACGCGGCCGCCAGGTCGTCGTGCCGCATCCGCGGGTCGGCCGGAGGCGGAATGGGGGCGACGCAGAACTCCCGCAGCATCGCGCGGCTGTACTTGCCGATCGTGATGACCACTTTCAGGTCGCCGACGATCCTGCCCAGAAGCTCCGTTCTGGCGGCGGTATCCAGGCTCGTATCCTTGGCGTACCGCTGGCCGTTGGCCAGGGCGCGAAGCAGATGCAGGCGCCCGGCGTCGTCGTTCGGCAGATCGTGCGCCGGGTTCTCCAGCTGCGTGGCGATCAGGTCGAGTGCGTCCGCGTAGCCGCCAGGCACATAGCCTGCCAGCCGCAGCACCACGGCGTCGCCAACGACCGCCTGCCTGATGTCCGGCTTGACGTCCGACTTCGTCTTCACCTGATCGACGGCCTGATCGACGATCACCGCAGCCTGGTCCTTGCGGTTCGCCGCGTAGAGCACGCGCCCGGCCTCGATCAGCAGGCCGGCATCGACCGGCGCCGCATCGTCCGCCGGCATGCTCAGCATATGCATATAACCGTCCGCGGCCGGCCCGAAATCGTTCATCACCGCGTGGGCGCGGGCCCACATCTTCACGTCGCGCGGCGTGCCCAGCGTCTTCATGTCGAGCCCATAGACCAGCATCGCCGCCTTCGCGAGCGTGGGGCTGGGCAGTTCGCCGGTCTGCGGCAGGCGGGAGATGCGCGGACCGAGCACCTCGTCCTGCGCGCCGATCATTGCGATGACGACCTGTGCGGCGACCGGAACGCCGCCCAGCGTCGCATCCGCCGCCGCGATCAGCGGTGCGACGATGATGTCGGTGTAGAGGTAGCAGAACAGGAAACCCAGCGCCGCGGCGCCGATCATGGCACCGCCCAGCACTGCCGGGCTGCCGTGCCGGTATTCGAACAGCCAGTTGGCAACCGGCATGACGATACCGATGAACCCGGACCAGACATTGCCCGCCTCGACCAGGCCGACGCCGACGATGATCTTGGTCAGCCAGTCGGAAACCTGCGTCAGGTTGGTGCTGGACTGCCATGCCGTCTTCCCGGTGCCGCCCGCGCTCGCCCCGCCTGCTGGCGGGGGCGCCGGCGCCGCGCCGGCCGCGCTGACCCGGGTCGGGATCCCGAACAGGAAACCGAGCATCGCGCCGACGAGTGCGGCCACGATGGTGACCGCCGCAACGCCGCCGACCCCGCGCGCGATCTGCACCAGCAGCAACCCGGTCTTTTCCCAGGCATTGAGCTTGTGGACGATGATCGGGTGGGCGGGCGCCGACGCGGTGAACAGCGGCCCGTGCGGCCCGATCAGCCAGGCCGTGCGCAGCGCCGAGGCGGCCAGCGCCCAGACCGCCAACACGGCCGCGAAAACGATCGCCGCCCGGATCAGCAACGAAAGTGTTTCGTTAATCACCCGCCCGTCGGGCAGCCAGCCGAAATCAGGAAACCGGAAAAGTGCTCGCAGGCCCTGCGGCGGCTCCGTCGACGCCGTGTGCGCTGGCTGAGTCCGGGGCGTCCCCGACATGACCGCTTCCCCTCCCGGCGGAGCCGCTCCGCCGATCGATACGCGCCCGCGATTGTGCACAAGCGGCGTATGAAACGGAAGCGCAACTTCCTGCCGGGTGGCCCGCACGGGCCGCAGGGGAAGGCGCGGTCATGCCGGCAGCGTGCCTATGGGGCGGGCTGCCAGACGATCTCCGGCGGCTCGCGGAAGGCGAAGCGCACCAGATGACGCGCCACCACGTCCTGCAGCTGGGGCAGGGCGGCCGCATCCGCCGCCTCCACCGTCATCACCAGGGCGTCGGGCTCCACCGCCAGCCGGCAGACGCCGGCCTGGAAGGCGATGCTGCCCCGGGTCTCGTCGTACGACACCGCCAACCGGTGCTCGAAGTGCTTGCACAGCTGCGTCATGTAGCGGCGCGGCAGCGTGGTGCCCACGCGGGCGGTCGCGGCGGCCATCAGACCTGCTCCACCGAAACCGCGGCCGCATCCAGCACCGCCGCGATCTGGCGCACCTGCTCCTCGTTCAGCGGCCCGCGCGACAGCCGCAGCCGCAACGCGAGCTTCAGGTTCTCCATCGCCCGCATCAGGGCCGCCGGCGGCCCCCCGGCGTTCTCGGCGCCGAAGGCGGCGATGCGCGACAGGATCGCCTGCAGCGCCACCCGGTTCTCGTCCAGGAAGGCCTGGCCGGCCGGGGTCAGCGAATACTGCTTGCGCCCGGCTTCCTCGACGACCGAGGCGTAGCCCAGCTCCTCCAGCATGGTCAGGGTCGGATAGACCACGCCAGGGCTCGGGCTGTAGGCGCCGGCCACCTTGTCCTCGATCGCCTTGATGATCTCGTAGCCGTGCCGCGGCTTGGCGGCGATCAGGTCCAGGATCACGAAGCGCAGATCGCCGTGCTCCAGGAAGCGGCCGATGCGCCCCGGCCCGCCATGCCGCCCGTGCCGTCCGCCCTCGCGGCCCAGCCAATGTTCGCCCCTGACGAAGCGGCGCTCGCCGTCCCGGTCGTCGTGTCTGCCATGGCCGTGGCCGTTGCGATGGCCGTGTGAGTGTCTGAAGAGCATGTTCATCCTCGATAGTGTTTCGATACATCTAATAGATATATCTAAACACAGTCTATCGCAACCCCCTCTGCTTTTTTTCGCGTCGCACCGGCCCCTGGCCTGATGTAAAGCCTGTTCACATGCGGGAAGGCGGAAGATGAAGTTCGGCGAGGACGACCGCGGGCGGCGGCGCGACAGCTATCACCACGGCAACCTGCGGGAGGTGCTGATCGCGGCGGCGCTGGCGCTGATTGCCGAGCATGGCCCCGCCGGCTTCGCCTTCGCCGAGGTGGCGCGTGCCGCCGGGGTCAGTCCCGCCGCTCCCTACCGGCATTTCCGCGACCGCAATGCGCTGGTGGCCGAGATCGCGCGCCAGGGCTTCGAGCGTTTCACCGCCGATCTCGAACACGCCTGGAACGGCGGGCGGCCCGACCCGGTCGCCGCGCTGGAGAATTGCGGCCGCGCCTATCTCGCCTTCGCCCGCCGCGAACCGGCCGCCTATGCCGCGATGTTCGAAACCGGCTTCCCGCTGGAGGAGGACGCGATGCTGCTCGCCGCATCCGAGCGGGCCTTCGCCGTGCTGCGCCGCGCCGCCGATGCGGTGTGCGACCTGCACAAGGCCGGCCCGCGCCCGCCGGCGCTGATGGTGGCGCTGCACATCTGGGCGATGGCGCACGGCATCGCCTCGCTGTTCGTCGGGCGCCTCGACGCCGCCCGCCGCAAACTGCCGATGACGCCCGAGGACCTGCTCGAGTCGGGCGTCCTGATCTACCTCCAGTCGCTCTCGATCGCGCCCGCTCCCAACCACGGGCGTGCTTGACAGCGGCATTGCGGGTTCCCAATGTAAATGTGCTTAACATTCACCCCGCCACATGAGGCCCCCAATGGTTCTCGCGGAAAAGATCGACGACGTCGGCAAGTGCGGCTGGATCGTGGCGACCGTCGCCGGATTCTGGCTGTTCTGGCCTATCGGCTTGGCAATCCTTTTGTTCCTGGCATGGAGTGGTCGTATGCGCGCCTGGCGGATGGAGCGTCGTGGACGCTGGTACAATGCGCCGCCGGGTGCGCAGCAGACCGCGGGCGGTTCGGGCCCCTGGGGCGGCAGCGGCGGTTGCGGCTGGGGCTGGGGGTCGCGCGACCGCCACGCCGCCCCGCCCAGCGGCAACGCAGCCTTCGACGAGTATCGCGCCGAAACCCTGCGCCGGCTTGAGGAAGAGCAGCGCGAGTTCGTTGAATACCTGGAGCGTCTGCGCCAGGCCAAGGACAAGGCCGAGTTCGACCAGTTCATGGCCGACCGCCGCCGCGCCCCCATCGTCCCGGACGCGCCGGAAGCCAACTGACGGCCCGCGCCGCGCCGCGCCGCCACCAGCCTCGCCGATGCCGGCCTTCTCCCTCCTGGGGGAAGGCCGGTGCCGTTTCTAAGCCAGCGGCACCATCCGCCCCAGCGGTCGGCCGCCGACGATGTGGACGTGGAAATGCGGCACTTCCTGGCCGCTGTGCTCGCCCATGTTGGCGAGCACCCGATAGCCCGGCGCCTCCAGTTCCAGCGCCTTCGCCACCCGCCCCACCGCGCGCATGAACCCGGCGATCTCCGCCTCGCTCGCCTGCGCCGAGAAGTCGGCGAACGACACGTAGCGTCCCTTCGGGATCACCAGCACATGCGTCGGCGCCTGCGGGTTGATGTCGTGGAACGCCAGCGCCCACTCGTCCTCGTAGACGTTCTTGCAGGGGATCTCGCCGCGCAGGATGCGCGCGAAGATGTTGGCGTCGTCGTACGGTGACAGGCCCGAAACCGGCATCCCAGGCTCCCGATTTCATGGCTCCCGATCCGAGGGATCAGGGGATTTTCGTGGTCTTCGCCCGCATGGCAAGCGTCGGCCGCAGCGACCGCGATGCCTTCTCGGCGATGCCGCTGACGCCCTCGCGCCGCGCCAGTTCCTCCCACACCTCCGCGGGATGCACGCCGCCGGCCACCCACAGCACCAGCAGGTGATACAGCACGTCGGCGCTCTCGGCGACCAGCGCGTCGTGGTTGCCGGCCACCGCCTCGATCAGGCACTCGACCGCTTCCTCGCCGAATTTCTGCGCCACCTTCGCGGTGCCGCGCGACAGCAGCCGCGCCGAGTGGCTGACCGCCGGGTCGGCGTTGCGGCGGCTCTCGACGATCGCGACCAAAGCCGGTCCAGCACGGTGTCGGTGATGTCGCTCGGGCGGCGGCGCCAGCAGGTCCAGGCCGCCACTTGCCGCTTCGCTCCCAGCCTTGGTTTTCGCCTTGGACCTCGTCTTGATCTCCGGCTTGGCCTTTGGCTTGGACTTCGCCGTCGGCACGATCGTGCGAATCGGCAGCGTCGCGCTTCTTCTTGTTCGCCGACTTGCCCATGGGACGCCTCACGCCGCCGCGGCGCGGCAGCCGCACCGGCAGCCCCGCCGCATCCAGCGCCGCCTTCACCTCGGCGATCGTGAAGGTGCCGAAATGGAACACGCTCGCCGCCAGCAGCCCGGTCGCGCCGGCCCGCGCGCCCTCGACGAAATGCTGACAGCGTGCCGACGCCGCCCGAGGCGATCACCGGCACCCGCACCGCGTCGCACACCGCGCGCAACAGATCGAGGTCGAACCCGTGCCCGGTGCCGTCGCGGTCCATGCTGGTCAGCAGGATCTCGCCCGCGCCGAGCGCCGCCACCTGGCGGCACCAGTCGACCGCGTCGATGCCGGTGTCGCGCCGACCGCCATGGGTGAACACGTCCCAGCGTCCGGGCGCCGACGCTGCTTGGCATCGACCGCGACCACGACGCACTGGCTGCCGAATTTCTGCGCCGCCTCGCTGACCAGCTCGGGCCGCGCCACGGCGGCGGAGTTGATGCTGCATTTGTCGGCGCCGGCCAGCAGCAGGCGGCGCATGTCCTCGACCGCGCGGATGCCGCCGCCGACGGTCAGCGGCAGGAACACGCGCGCCGCCGTGCGCGACACCACGTCCAGGATCGTGTCGCGGTTCTCGTGGCTCGCGGTGATGTCGAGGAAGCACAGCTCGTCCGCGCCGGCGGCATCGTAGATCGCGGCCTGCTCCACCGGATCGCCGGCATCGCGCAGCGAGACGAAGTTCACGCCCTTGACGACGCGGCCGTCCTTGACGTCCAGGCAGGGAATGACGCGCAGCTTCAGCATCGCGACATTCTTAGAATGGTCGCTCGCAGCCGTTGCAAGTGCAGATGCGGAAATACAGGCAACCGTCATCGGTGAAGCATCGGATGACAACGTGCGAGTCATCCGGTACCGCCGCGGCAGTCAGGCGGCGATCGCGGCCAGAGCTGCGGCAGGATCGATGCGCCCGTCATAGAGCGCGCGGCCGACGATGACGCCCTCGATCCGCCCGGGACCGCGCACGGCGGCACGCACACAGCGCCGTGATGTCATCGAGCGCGCCGACGCCGCCCGAGGCGATGACCGGTGTGTCCAGTAGTTCGCGACAAGGCAACGGTCTGCTCCAGGTTGAGGCCGCTCAGCATGCCGTCGCGGCCGATGTCGGTGTAGATGATCGCGGCGGCGCCGGCGTCCTCGAAGCGCAACGCCAGGTCGCGCGCGGTAACCGAGGACGTCTCCGCCCAGCCCTCGGTCGCCACCAGACCGTCGCGCGCATCGATGCCGACGACGATGCGGCCGGGGAAAGGCGCGGCAGGCTGCGCGCACCAGCGCAGGGTTCTTCACCGCCGCGCTGCCCAGGATGACGCGGCGGACGCCGGCGGCGAGCCAGGCCTCGATCGCCGGCCATGTCGCGGATGCCGCCGCCAAGCTGCACCGGAATGTCGACCGCGCTCGAGGATCGCCGACACCGCCGCTGCGTTCACCGGCTTGCCGGCGAAGGCGCCGTTGAGATCGACCACGTGCAGCCAGGCGAACCCGGCGTCCTGCCAGGCGCGCGCCTGCGCCGCCGGGATCGGCGGCATAGACCGTCGCCTGGTCCATCTCGCCGCGCTGCAGGCGCACGCACGCGCCGTCCTTCAGGTCGATGGCGGGGAAGAGGGTGAAGCCGGTCCTTGCAGCCGAAACCATCACGCGGCCTTGGGCTTCAGCAGCTTGTAGTAGAAGAAGCCGCGCACCGTCTTGCCGCCGACCCGCGCGTAGAACGGATGCACGCCCCAGCGCACATAGCCCAGCGATTCGTACAGCCGGATCGCCGCGTCCTGCGTCTCCCGCACATCCAGGTTCAGCACATGGTAGCCCAGCGCGCGGGCGCCTTCCTCGACCCGCATCGTCAGCATCCGCGCCAGGCCGTGCCCGCGCGCATAGGGGGCGATGAAGGCGTGCATGAGCGTGCGCCGCGAAGGCCTGCGCCTCGTTGTTGCGCGGCGGGCGCACCAGCTGCGCCGAGCCGACGATGCTGCCCTCGTAGCCGGCGCGACGAACAGCTCGCGCTCCGGCACCAGCAGCACGCCGCGGAAATAGCGTTCCAGCGCCTGCCGGCCGGGCGGATTCACCCAGCCGAAGCCGCCGCCCTCGATGATCGCGGCGTCGGTCGCCTCGCACAGCGCGTGCAGGTCGTCGTCGCTCGAGCTCGCTGACGCGCTCGACCGTGGTTTGGCCATCGGGCGGATGACGTTCGTCGGACATCGTCTCATGGCGTCCAGCGCAGGAAATTGCATCAGGATGCGGATGCCGACCTCCTGGCTTTTCTCGACATGGAACTGCGTGCCGGCGCGGTTGCCGGCGGCCACCATCGCGACCACCGGTCCGCCATAGTCGGTGGTCGCCAGACATTCCTCCGGGTCGCCGCCGCGCAGCGCGTAGCTGTGCACGAAATAGGCGTGGTCGCCCGGCACCAGGCCATCCAGCAGCGGGTGCGCGCCCGGGGTCGAAGTCCAGCGCGTTCCAGCCCATCTGCGGCAGCCGCAGCGCCGGGCGCCTCCATCATCGGCGATCTCGCCGTCGATCCAGCCGAAGCCCGGGGTGATCTCGTGCTCCAGCCCGCGCTCCGCCATCAGCTGCATGCCGACGCAGATGCCCAGGAACGGCGTGCCCGACGCCGGTCGCGTCCTCGATCGCCGCGCGCATGCCCGGCACCGCGTCCAGGCCGCGCGCGCAATCGGCGAAGGCGCCCTGGCCCGGCAGCACGATCCGGTCGGCGCCGCGCCACCGCGTCCGGGTCGGCGGTGATCGCCACCTCGGCGCGCGATGCCGGCCGCTCCGCCGCCAGCGCCAGCGCGCGGGAGGCGGAGGCGAGGTTGCCGCTGCCGTAATCGACCACCGCGACCTTCATGGCACGACACCGCCGGCGCGCACGAGCTCGCCCAGGTCGGGCCGCGCGTCCAGCAGCCGCGCGCAGCGCGGCGTCGGCGTTCGCGCGGCGACGACGTGCACCAGCACGTAGCCGCGCCGCGCCAGCGACCAGCGCACGCAGGTCGCGTGCCAGACAGCCCGAGCAGCACCATCTCGCCCCGCCAGCAGCACCAGCGCGCGACCGGCGGCCGGCTGCAGCGTCAGCGATCAGCACCGCAGGCCGCCAGCGCCAGCACCGCCGGGATCCAGGCGCGGTGCAGCGCGCAGCCACAGCGGCCCGAACACGAAGCGCGCCCAGGCTGAACCCCTCGCGCACCAGCAGCGGCGGGCGATCGGCGCGCAGATGGGCGGTCCAGACCTTCACAGCGCCCCCTTGGTCGACGGGATCGCGTCGCCCGGCGCGCGGATCGGCCTCGGTCGCCATGCGCAGCGCCCGCGCCGCCGCCTTGAAGCAGGCTTCCGCGACATGGTGCGCGTTGCGCCCGGCGCGCCGCGTGCACGTGCAGGGTCAGCAGCGCGTTCATCGCGCAGCGCGCGGAAGAACTCCTCGAACAGCTCGGTGTCCATCTCGCCGATCTTCGGCTGCGCGAACGCCACGTCCCAGGCCAGGAACGGCCGGCCCGGACAGGTCCACCGCCGCCTCCGCCAGCGCCTCGTCCATCGGGACCAGCGCCTGGCCGAAGCGGCGGATGCCGCGCTTGTCGCCCAGCGCCGTGCGCCAGCGCCTGGCCGAGCACGATGCCGACATCCTCGGTGGTGTGGTGGAAATCGATATGCAGGTCGCCCTTGGCCTGCACCGTCAGGTCGAACAGCCCGTGCCGGGCGAGAGCGGTCAGCATGTGGTCGAGGAAGCCGATGCCGGTGGCGATGTCGGCCTGGCCGGTGCCGTCCAGCGACAGGGTCAGCGCTGATGTCGGTCTCGCTCGTCTTGCGGGTAAGGCTTGCGGTGCGTGCCATGGGCGGTTCTTAGCGCGTTTCGGCCCGGCGCGGTATGGCGGGGCGGCCGGGCCGCCGTCTGGCGGCCGCAGCGCCGCGCTCAACCGCCGGCGACGAACCGTTCCAGCCAGTGGATCGTGTAGTCGCCCGCCTGGAAGTCCGGATCGTCCACGATGCGCCGGTGCAGCGGGATCGTGGTCTCGATGCCCAGCACGGCGAATTCGTCCAGCGCGCGGCGCAGCCGGGCGATCGCCTCCGCCCGGGTCGGCGCGTGCACGATCAGCTTGGCGACCATGCTGTCGTAATAGGGCGGCACGACCACGCCGGCGTAGAGCGCCGAATCGACGCGCACGCCCAGGCCGCCCGGCGCGTGGAAGGCGGTCACCCGGCCCGGCGTCGGCATGAAGGTCTCCGGGTTCTCGGCGTTGATGCGGCACTCGATCGCGTGGCCCGAAAAGCGGATATCGGCCTGGCCGTAGCCCAGCCGCTCCCCGGCGGCGATGCGGATCTGCTCGCGCACCAGATCGACGCCGCAGACCATCTCGGTCACCGGATGCTCGACCTGCAGGCGGGTGTTCATCTCGATGAACGAGAACTGGCCGTCCTGGTAGAGGAACTCCAGCGTGCCGGCGTTGCGGTAGCCGATGCTGCGCCAGCGCCGCGGTGACGGTCGCGCCCAGCCGGTCGCGCGCCGCGGCGGTCAGCGCCGGCGACCCCGCCTCCTCCAGCAGCTTCTGGTGGCGCCGCTGCAGGGAGCAGTCGCGCTCGCCGAAATGCACGACGTTGCCGTGCGCGTCGGCCATGACCTGCAGCTCGATATGGCGCGGCCGGTCGAGATATTTCTCGAGGTAGACGGCGTCGTTGCCGAACGCGGCGCGGGCCTCGGTGCGCGCGATGCGGAACGCCTCGTCCAGCTGCTCGGCGTCCATCGCCACCTTCATGCCGCGCCCGCCGCCGCCGGCCGCCGCCTTGATCAGCACCGGGTAGCCGATGCGCTCGGCGACCGCGCGCGCCTGCGCCACGTCGGCCACCGCGCCGTCGGAGCCCGGCACCAGCGGCACGCCCAGCCGCGCCATCGTCGTCTTGGCGGCGATCTTGTCGCCCATCATGCGGATGTGCTCGGGCGACGGGCCGATGAAGGTCAGGCCATGCGCCTCCACCATGTCGGCGAAGCCGGCGTTCTCGCGACAGGAAGCCGTAGCCGGGATGGATCGCGTCGGCGCCGGTGATGCTGGCGGCCGACAGGATCGCGGGGATGTTCAGGTAGCTGTCCTTGGCCGCCGGCGGGCCGATGCACACGCTCTCGTCGGCCAGGCGCACATGCATCGCCTCGGCATCGGCGGTGGAGTGCACCGCGACGGTCGGGATGCCCAGCTCGCGGCAGGCGCGCTGGATGCGCAGCGCGATCTCGCCGCGATTGGCGATCAGGATTTTCTGGAACACGCGGTGCTGTCCCGCGGACCCGTCAGTTCGATGACCATCAGCGCTTCGCCGTACTCCACCGGCGCGCCCGAGGCGACCAGGATGCGCGTGACGGTGCCGGCGGCGGCGCCTTGATCTGGTTGAACGTCTTCATCGCCTCGATCAGCAGCAGGGTCTGCCCCGCGGCGACGCTCTGCCCGACGGTGACGAAGGTGGGCGCGCCCGGCTCCGGCGAGAGATAGGCGACGCCGACCATCGGGCTGGTGACCGCGCCCGCCGGCACCGCCGGCTCGGCGCTGGCCACCGCCGCCGCGCCGGCAGCGGCGGATGCGGCGGCCGGGATCGTCACGGTGACCGGCGCGGGCGCCGGTGCTGCGCCCAGCGTCGCGCGCCACGCGGATGCGGCTGTCCTTGTCGGCGATCTCGATCTCGGACAGGCCGGTCTCGGCCAGGATGGCGGCGAGCGGGCGGATCGCGTCCGGATCGACCGGGATGCGGCTCATGCGCTCTCCTGCAGAATGTCTGCCATGGCCTCAGCGCCAGCGCGTAGCCACGGATGCCAAGCCCGCGATCACACCGACGGCGACCTTGGAGACGTAGGAAACGTGCCGGAATTCCTCGCGCCGGTGGATGTTGGTGACATGCACTTCGATCACCGGCAGCTCGCAGGCGAGCAGCGCGTCCATCAGCGCGATCGAGGTGTTGGTGTAGCCGGCCGGATTGATGACGATGCCGGCGGCGCGGCCGCGGCATTCCTGCACCCAGGACACCAGCTCGCCCTCGCCGTTGGTCTGGCGGAAGTCGATCGCCAGCCCGAGCATCTCGGCGGTTTCGGCGCATAGCTGCTCGACATCGTCCAGCGTCGCGCTGCCGTAGACCTGCGGCTGACGCAGACCGAGCATGTTCATGTTCGGGCCGTTCAGCACGGCGATCAGGGGAAGGTCGGTCTCCGACATGGCCCTGCGCGTAGCATAGTGCCGCCCCGGGGTCCAACCGGTCATCCGCCGCGCCGCCGCCCGCCGCCGCTACGGGCGGGAAATCCCGCATGGTCACGAGATTAATGCTTGCAGCGGGGGGGGGGGGGTCCTATGTCGGCCCTCACGCAGCAACGCACGTGCCTCTGGCCCTCGTGGTTACGCAACGACGTCAAGCGTTCTGGCAACTCGTTTAGGTCGCTGGTTCGTTCGACCGTTTCGTCAACTTCGTCCGTCGCCTTTATCAGGCGGGCGTTCAACAGAGGGAGGTAGGGCGCGATGACTCCCAAGATCGCCCGATTTCTTGCTGAGCAGCAGCCGGCAACGCCGTGCCTGGTGCTCGATGTCGATCGCGTGGAGGCAAACTTCCGCGCGCTCTCCCGGCGCGCTGCCGCTGGCGCGCATCTACTACGCCGTGAAGGCCAACCCCGCCGCCCCGGTGCTGGAGCGGCTGGTCGCGCCTGTCGAGCAGCTTCGACGCCGCCAGCTTCGAGGAGATCGAGGCCTGCCTCGCCGCCGGCGCGCGCCCCGAAGCGATCAGCTTCGGCAACACGATCAAGAAGGTCTCCGCGATCCGCCGCGCGCATGCCGCCGGCGTGTCGCTGTTCGCCTTCGATTCGGCCGAGGAACTGGAGAAGCTCGCCGACCACGCGCCCGGGCGCGCGGTCTATTGCCGCATCATGGTCGAGCAACGCCGGCGCCGACTGGCCGCTGTCGCGCAAGTTCGGCACCACGGTGCGAGATGGCGCGCGAGCTGATGCTGCGCGCCGGCGAACTCGGCCTCGATCCCTACGGCCTGTCGTTCCATGTCGGCAGCCAGCAGACCGACACCGCCAGCTACGAAGCGGCGATCGGCAAGGTGGCGATGCTGTTCACCGACCTGAACGAGGCCGGCGTCAACCTGCGCATGGTCAATCTCGGCGGCGGCTTCCCGGTCCGCTACCGCGACGAGGTGCCGGAGATCGACCGCTTCGGCGATGCGATCATGGGCGCCATGACACGGCATTTCGGCAACGCGCTGCCGGAGATGCTGATCGAGCCCGGCCGCTTCGTCGTCGGCGATGCCGGCGTCGTCAGCTCCGAGGTCGTGCTGGTCAGCCGCCGCGACCGCGACGATCCGGTGCGCTGGGTCTATCTCGATATCGGCCGCTTCGGCGGTCTGGCCGAGACCGAGGGCGAGGCGATCAAATACCGCATCGTCACGCCGCACGACGGCGGCAGGACCGGGCCGGTGGCGATCGCCGGACCGACCTGCGACGGCGCCGACATCATGTACGAGCGCGCCAACTACCGCCTGCCGCTGGCGCTGAGCACGGCGACCGGGTGCAGCTTCTCAGCACCGGCGCCTACGTCACGACCTACGCCAGCCAGCGCTTCAACGGCTTCGCGCCGCTGGCGGAACACTACCTCTGAGCATTCCCCGCACCGTCGCGGCGATGACGGTGCGGGGACGCCCGCTCTGGCGCGTCCCCGCTGCTGCGCGCTAGATACCGTTGCCAAACGGAGGAGCGGCGCAATGGACGGAACGAGCAGGCCGGAACAGCAGGGCAAGGGCCTCGCCCTCTCGCCCGGGGCCCTCGCCGGCCTCAAGGTCATCGACCTGACCCGCGTGCTGGGCGGGCCGTACTGCACCATGATCCTGTCCGACCACGGCGCCGAGGTCATCAAGGTCGAACCGCCGCAGGGCGACGAGGTGCGCGACTGGGGCCCGCCCTTCGTCGAGCACGCGCCGGGCGAGCGTGATGCCAGCTACTTCATCGGCATCAACCGCAACAAGCAGGCGATCGCTCTCGACATCGCCAAGCCGGCGGGCCGCGCGGTGCTGCTGCGGCTGCTCGAAGACGCCGACGTGCTGATCGAGAACTTCAAGCCGGGCGGCATGGAGAAATGGGGGCTGGGCTACGAAAAGGATCTCGCCCCGCGCTTCCCCGGCCTGATCCATTGCCGCGTTTCCGGCTTCGGCGCCGACGGCCCGCTCGGCGGCCTGCCGGGCTACGATGCCATCCTGCAGGCGATGACCGGCCTGATGAGCGTGAACGGCGATCCCTCCACCGGCCCGATGCGCCTCGGCACGGCGATGGTGGACATGGGAACCGGTCTCTATTCGGCCATCGGCATCCTGATGGCGTTGCACGAGCGGCAGCGCTCGGGGCGCGGCCAGTATCTCGACATGACGCTGTACGACTGCGGCATGGCGCTGGTGCACCCGCAGGCGCCGAACTACTTCCTCAACGGCAAGCGGCCGATGCCCACCGGCAACCCGCACCCCAATCTCGTTCCGTACGACAAATTCCCGACGCGCACCTGCGAGATCTTCATCGCCAGCGGCAACAACGGGCAGTTTCGCAAGCTGGCGCAGATGATCGGCCGGCCGGAGCTGGCCGACGATCCCCGTTTCGCCTCCAACGGCGACCGCAACATCAACCGCGACGTGCTGACGGCGGTGCTGCGCGAGGCGTTCGCCGAACTGGACGGCTACGTCATCGCCGACCGGCTGATCCGCGGCGGCGTTCCCGCCGGGCCGGTGCTGCCGGTGGACGAGGCGATGGCGGCCCCGCACACCGCGCATCGCCAGATGGTGACGGAGCTGGACGGCTATCGCGGCCTCGGCACCCCGATCAAGATGTCGCGCACGCCTGGCGGCACCCGCGCGGTGCCGCCACGCTTCGGCGAGCACGGGGCGGCGGTTCTGGCACGGCACGGCTATTCCGATGCGGACATCGCCGAACTTCACGCGGATGGCATCCTGCTGGACCGCCGCCGGAGCTAGCCGGACGTGCACGACGCGGCTATGCCGGCGGGATAATGGAGGCGACGGCGATCGACACGACGGAACGGCCCGACCCGGCGCGCGCGTCCTGGGCCCGGTTCGACGCGGGCTGGTATCTGCGCACCTATCCGCAGGCACGCGGCGCGCTGACCGACCTCTCGGATGGGGCGGTGCAGGCCTATTACGGGGAGCACGGCCAGCGTCAGGGCCACTCGCCCAATCCGTTCTTCGACGAGGCGTTCTTCCTGCGCGCCACCGGCGCGGCCGCCCAAGCCGTGCGCGATGGCCGCGCCGCTTCCGGCTTCGACCTCTATCGCCGCGATTCCGGCCGCCACCGCCTGCCGCACTGGCTGTTCGACGAAGCCGGCTACCGCGCGCGTTACGCCGACCTCTCGGACGAGACGCTGGCGGTCAACGGCCTGGTGAACGGCTACGACCATTTCCTGCGTCACGGCGCGCGCGAGGGTCGCATCGGCAGCCTGTTCTTCGATCCCGCCGCCTATGCCGCCAAACTCTCGCCGGAGGAGGAGGAACAGGCCCGCGGCGTCGGCTGGTTCCTCGCCTACATCACCCGCCTGCACGACGGTGTCGGCGCCGAGCTTGCGACCTCGCTCTATTTCGACCCGGCCTGGTACTTGCGCAAATACCGTAGCGCCGCGGCGCTGGTGGCCAAGCGCACCAGCCTCTCGGCACTGCACCATTACCTGACCAACGATGCACCGACCCAGTTCGACCCGCTTCCGGAGTTTTCCGAACAGTTCTATCTGAAACAATATCCCGACGTCGCCGCGGCGGTCCGCGCCGGCAGCTACCGCAACGGCTACGACCATTTCCTCTCGCATGGCGTGTTCGAGCGGCGCGCACCCTGCGAGGCGATCGACCTCAAATACTATGTCGATGCCAATGCCGCGGTGCGCCGCGATCTGCGGCGCGGCTTGGCGCGCGACGCCTTCGCGCATTATCTCGGGATCGGCCGCGCGCAGGGACTGCGCGCCGCACCTCCTCCCGACGAAACCTTCACCGAGGGCCAGGCACGCACCCTGTTCAGGCTGCGTGCGCAAACCCTGCTGCCGCTTTTCGCCAGGCGGCCACTCGACTTTTCCTATACCGGCACACCCGCACTCAGCGTGGTCATGGTGCTGCATGACGGTTTCGCGCTGACCATGCAGACGCTCGGTTCGTTGCGCACCAACTTCGCCGGCGCGATCGAGCTGATCCTTGTCGATTCCGGATCGACCGACGAGACGCTGCGCATCGAACGCTGTGTGCGCGGTGCGACGGTGCTGCGTTTCGACATGGACATCGGCGCCGTGCGCGGCGGCAATGCCGGGCTGCAATGCGTCTCCGCCGATGCCGTGCTGCTGCTGGGCAGCGATATCGAGTTCGCCCCTGGGGCGGTCGCGGCGGCGCTCGACCGGTTGCAGGCGGATGCGACGATCGGCGCGGTCGGCGGCAAGACGGTGCGCGCGCATGGCAGGCTCGATGACGCAGGCGGCATCGTCTGGCGTGACGGCGCCCTCGGGTTCTATCTGCGCGGCGCTGCGCCCGCGGCACCCGAGGCCAATTTCGTGCGCGACGTGGACTTCTGCCCGGGCGGCTTTCTGCTCGCGCGCAGTGCCACGCTGCAGGATCTGGAGGGGTTCGCGCCCGATGCCGCGCCCGGCTCCTACGAATACGCCGATCTCTGCCTGCGCATCGGCGCGGCCGGCCTGCGCGTGGTCTACGATCCGGCCGTGGTGCTGCACCGGCTGGAAAGCGGCGCGCCGGCCAGCCTGCCGCCCTCCGAAACCGAGATGGCCCAGGCGCGGGATGCCTTCGTCGAGCGGCACGCGGACGCGCTGCGAACGCGGCTCGTCGCCTCATCCCGGTCGGAGGTGTTCGCCCGCCGCGCCGACGCGCCATGGCGGCGCGTGCTGTTCATCGCGGATGCGCTGCCGCTGCGTATGACCGGCGGGGGCGCCGTGCGCTCCAACGACATGATCGCCGCGATGGCCGCCGGCGGCTGCCACGTCACCGTCTTTCCGCTCCAGCCGCATCGTTTCGACCTCGCGGCGATCTACGGCGACTTCCCCGATACCGTGGAGGTGATGCACGACCGCGCCATCGACGACCTGACCGAGTTCCTCGGCCGCCGCGCCGGCTATTACGACGTCGTCTGGGTCGCCGGCGCCGCCGGTCTCGCGCGGGTCCGTTCCGCAATCGGCGCGATCGAGCAGGCGCCGCGCATCGTGCTCGATACCCAGTCGATCGCCGCCCTGGCCCGTCCGCCGGACGAGGACGGCGCGGAGGCGGGCGACCTTGCCGGCGCCTTCGAGGCTGCCCGGGATTGCCGGCACGTCGTCGCGGTCAGCGAGGCCGAGGCCGGGCGGCTGCGCGGGTTCGGCCTCGATCCGGTTTCGACCATCGGGCCGACGGCCCGCCCGTCACCGACCCCGCGCCACTTTCAGGACCGGCTGGGGATGCTGTTCGTCGGCGCGCTTGCCGCAACCGGGGACCCAAACCACGATGGCCTGTGCTGGTTCGTCGATGCGGTACTGCCACGGGTTGAGCAATCGCTCGGCTGGGAAACCCGGCTGACCATCGCCGGCCACGCCGACGACCCGGCCCTGCTCGACCGTTTCCGCGACCATCCCCGCATCACCCTGCGCGGCGCCCTGGTGGACCTGACACCGCTCTATGACCAGCACCGGCTGTTCGTGGCACCGACGCGCTTTGCCGCAGGCCTGCCCTACAAGGTTTACGAGGCGGCGCGCTTCGGCCTGCCCGTCGTCGCCAGCGAAATCCTGTGCCGGCAGATGGGCTGGCAGGACGGGCACGACATGCTGTCCGCCACCGCCGACCCGGCCCGCTTCGCAGCGCAAATCATCGACCTCTATCGCGACCCGGCGCTGTGGCAGCGTCTGCGCGATGCGGCACTCGCCCGCCTCGCGGTCGAGAACAGCCCGGAGCGTTTCATCGCTTCGGTGCAGGCCATGCTGGAATAGGCCGCGATCCGGGCCGCGTCGGCGAGCGGGCCCGTCCTACCCGCCCGCTTCCAACTCGCCGTCGGGTTCGTGCATCGCCTCGGCCTCGCGCTTGAGGCGGCGGAAGCTGCGCACGCTGAACGGCAGCATCACCAGGTACGCGACGCCGGCCATCGCCATCGCCGCCCACGGATCGGCGACCAGCAGCGCCGCCGCCGCACCCGTGCCCAGCAGCACCGGCAGCACATACTCCGCCGGCACCTTGAAGTTCTTGAAGCTCCACACCGGCAGGGTGGACACCAGCAGCAGTGCCGTGCCGATCAGCATCGCCGCGCCGACCAGCGGGAACGCCGCCACCGCCACCAGCCAGTCCCAGCCCATCGACTTGGCCCACAGCCCGACGAACAACGGCAGCAGCGCCAGCCCGGCACCCGCCGGCGCAGGCACGCCGGTGAAGAAGTTGTAGGCATAGGCAGGGCCGGGGGCGCCGTCGAGCGATGCGTTGAAGCGCGCCAGCCGCAGCGCCATGCAGACCGAGAACATCACGCACGGCATGAAGCCGAAGCCGCCGGCGCGCTGCAGCGACCACAGATACAGCGCGAAGGGCGGTGCCACGCCGAAGCACAGGAAGTCGGCCAGGCTGTCGAATTCCGCGCCGAAGCGCGACATCGCCTTCAGCAGCCGCGCCAGCCGGCCGTCCAGCCCGTCGATCGCGCCGGCAATGGCGATGGCGATGGCGGCCGAGCCGAAGCGTCCGTCCAGCGCATAGCGCATCGATTCCAGGCCGGCGCACAGCCCGAGCATCGTCATGATGTTCGGGATCATCCGGTTGAACGACGGCCCCTTGAAGCGCGGGCGCTGGCGCGGCCGCAGCCGCTTGCGCAGCCGGCGCATGGGCGAGACGCGGTCGCCCACGGGTATGGCGCCGCCGCTGTCCCACTCCGGGCGCGGCGCGCCGCTCATGGGTGCAACTCCGCCACCACCGTCTCGCCGCCGATCATCGTCTGGCCTTCCGCCACCAGCGGGCGCACATCCTCGGGCAGATAGAGGTCGGTGCGGCTGCCGAAACGGATGATGCCGAAGCGTGCGCCGGCGCGCACGGCGTCGCCCTCGCGGATGTCGCACAGGATGCGGCGCGCGATCAGCCCGGCGATCTGCACCACCGCGATCTCCCGCCCGTCGGTCAGCCGGATGGCGATCGCGTTGCGTTCGTTGTCCTCGGATGCCTTGTCGAGGGCGGCGTTGACGAAGCTGCCGTGGCGGTAGGCGATGCGCGTCACCGTGCCGTCGGCCGGCACGCGGTTCACGTGCACGTCCAGCACCGACAGGAAGATGCCGACGCGCCAGCGCGGCGCCGGCCCCAGCCCAAGCTCGGCCGGGGGCACCGCCGGGCCGACCGCGACCACGTGCCCGTCCGCAGGGGCCAGCAGCGCGCCGGGGCGGCCCGGCGCCACACGCTCCGGATCGCGGAAGAAATACAGGCAGAACAGCACGAAGATCAGGCCGAGCCAGGATAGCCACGCGCCCACCGCAAGGCCCAGCGCGATGCCGACGATGCCGACCAGGATGAACGGCCGCCCGGCCGGATGGGGGGCCGCGAACACCATGCGCAGCGTGTCGGTCATTGCCATCACGGATCGGTCATTTGTTGATCCCGGCCGCGGCGTCCGGCGGCATCGCCAGCACCTGGCCGGGATAGATCAGACGCGGGTTGCGGATCTGCGCCGCATTGGCCTGGTAGATCACGGTGTAGCGCACGCCCGTGCCATAGCTTTCGCGCGCCAGCCGCCACAGGTTCTCGCCAGGTTGCACCACCACGCGGTCGCCGCCCAGTTGCGCCAGGCTGATCTGGTCGCGCTGGAACGGCACCGCGATGCGCGACACCACCCGTCCGTTCGCTGCCAGCTGATCGAACTCGCAGCCGATGCGGGCCGGGCGCGATCGCCGCCTGCGGGGCCAACGTCCAGTGCCCCTGCGCGTCCGCCACGGTGTCGCCCGCGGCGTGGTTGTCGATATACAGGCGCACCGGCGCGCCGGGCGGTGCATTGCCCGCGAAGCGCAGCTGGCCATGATCGTCGTAGTCCACGACCCCCAGGCCCAGCACCCGGCCCTGGCCGCCCGGCGGCGCCTGCAGCACGCGCGGCGCCGCACCCGGCTGATCCAGCACCGCCATCGCCGGCATGGCCGGCGCGGCGGATGCGCTCGGCTTCTCCGGCACGACCATCAGCACCGATCCGGCACCGGCGACCGCGGCGCCGCCTGGCAGCGTCTCGGACAAGGTCAGCGCTTGGCCGCCCTGCGGCAGCGGCGCGGTCGGCACCAGCACCCAGCTGCCGCCGCCATCGGCCGTCGCATGGCCGATGGCGACGCCCGCGTCGCTCACCGTCACCTGCGCACCCGGCGCCGCATGCCCGGCGATCACGGCGTTGCCCTGCGGATCGATCCGCACGATGTCGAAACCAGGTGCCGGAGCAGCCGGGGCGGGGGCCACCGCCGGCGCGGCCGATGCCGGGGTGGGAAGGGCAGCCGGGGCGGTGGGCGCGGGCAGGGTGGCGATGACCGGCGGCGCGTCCTGTTGCGCCGCGCGAAGCACGAGTACCAGCGCCACCCCCAGGGCGCCGAGCCCGAGGATCACGAGGATGAGCGACCGCGCGACGCTCGTCCGCTCCGCCGGCATGCCCGGGTCCGTCATCGGCGGGACCCTAAAGCGGCGGGGAAGGCGCTGCAATCGCTGTATTCGAAGGCCTTGGCCGGGCCATAGTGCTGCGACTTGCACAGCATCGGGTGAAGGCATGGACGCGTCGACGAAGCCTGCGCAGGATGCGCTGCGGCCGGTGAAGGTGTGGGACGTGCCGGTCCGGCTGTTCCACTGGGCCATCGTGCTGCTGGTCGCGTTCAGCTGGTACAGCATGCATGAAAGCTGGATGGATCTGCATTTCCTGTCCGGCTACACGCTGCTGACCCTGCTGCTGTTCCGGCTGGTCTGGGGCTTCGTCGGCAGCGACACCGCGCGCTTCGGGCGTTTCCTGGCCAGCCCGCTGGCAGCCCTGCACCACCTCGCCCACATCGCCCGGCGCGAGCCTGACCGCCAGATCGGCCACAACGCCGCCGGCGGCTGGATGGTGATCGTGCTGCTGGCACTGCTACTGGTGCAGACAGTCACCGGCCTGTTCTCCAACGACGACATCATGACCGACGGGCCGCTGGTGCACCTCGTCGGCAAGTCCTGGAGCGACTGGTTCACCTATATCCACGCCATCAACTTCAAGCTGATCGAGGCCGCGGTCGTGCTCCATGTGGCGGTGGTGCTGGCCTATGCGGCGCTCAAGCGCCAGGACCTGATCCGCCCGATGCTCACCGGACGAAAGCGGCTGCCGGGCACCATGCGGGCGCCGCGTATGACCAGCCCGTGGCTTGCCGTCCCGGTGCTGGCCCTGGCGGCCGCGGCGGTGGCGGCGCTGGTCAATTACGTCTGACCGGCGCCGCGCGATCGGTTACATCTCCGCCGGTCGTCTCAGGGCGTGCGGACGCGATAGGTGCGGTGGCAGGCGCCGCAGGCCCCGCCCACCACCTTGATCTGGGCGGCCGTGCCGGACAGGTCATTCGCCTTGATCAGCGTCTGCAGCTTCTCGGCCGCGGTCGCAAGGTCGTCGGCATCCTTCACGAAGCCGGCGTTGTCGCTCCAGATCTCCGGCTTGGCCTTGGTGTTGTGGCCGGTGTCGCTGCCCTTGGGGAAGGCCAGGGGGATCTGCTTGGCCCACGACACGATGCCCCCCGCCGCGTCGGCATAGGGCTTGAGGTCGGCCTTGTCCGCGACCGCGGCACGGATCGCCGCGAAGGCGCCGTTCTGCAGGTCGAAGCCGGCCTGCCGCGTGACGATGATGTCCTGCGTCGCGGTCTGCGCCTGCGCCAGCCCGATCGTCGCCACGCCGGCCAGGACGCCGACCATTACGGTGTGTCGAAGCTTCATGCGGATTCCCCGGTGCTGTGGCGAAGCGGGGACCCGCGTCGCGCGTGGTGGTGACGCAGCATAGCTGCGGTGACAGGTTTGTATGAAAAAATCCGCATGACAAGCCGCCGTCGCGCGGGCACACCATCCGGCCTTGGCAGCGCCGTATCCGGGAGCCTCATGGCCGAAATCAAGACAGTGGCGGTGTTTTGCGGCGCCCAGGCGGGCGACGATCCGGCCTATCGCGCGGCTGCCGAGGCGCTCGGGCGCGGCCTCGCCGAGGCCGGTTTGCGCCTCGTGTTCGGCGGCGGGCGGATCGGGCTGATGGGCGCGGTCGCCGATGCCGCGCTCGCCGCCGGCGGCAGCGTCCTCGGCGTGATCCCGGAATTCCTGACCAAATGGGAAGTCGCGCACGAGGGTGTGGCCGACATGACCGTCACCGACAGCATGCACAGCCGCAAGCGCCGGATGTTCGACCTGTCGGACGCCTTCGTCACCCTGCCGGGCGGCTTGGGCACGCTGGACGAAACGATCGAGATCATCACCTGGCGGCAGCTCAGGCTGCACGACAAGCCGATCCTGTTGTGCGACGTGAAGGGCTCGGCGGCTCCGCTGCTGGCGGCCATCGAGGCGGCGATCGCGCATGGCTTCGCCCGCTCGGATGTCCGGCGCCTCTATGAAGTGGTGGACGGCGTGCCGGCCGCGCTGCGCCGCCTGACCGCGGTCACCGGCGCCCCGGGCGGCGCCAGCGCCCTGCTTTAGACGGCGCCCTGCTGTAGCAGGATCGCCTCGCTTGCCGTGCCGCAGCGGCGGGGCTATATGCCGCGCCTCGGCCGGAGTGTAGCTCAGCCTGGTAGAGCACTGTCTTCGGGAGGCAGGGGCCGGAGGTTCGAATCCTCTCACTCCGACCAGTCATCTTTGTGGCCGAACAGCCGTATGCCGGCTCAGTCCGGCCGCAGCACGTGGCGCGCACCGTGCCGCTCCTTCACATTGGCGATCTCGTGCAGCATCGCCTTCAGATCGGCGATCGCGCGCGCGTCCTCGGCGGACAGGTTGGCGCCGAGCGGCAGATGCCGCAACAGCACGATCAGCGCATCGCCGATCCGCCCCAGCTGCCGTCCATAGCTCGCCACATCCGACAGCGTCTCGTGCTCGATCCCGGGATCGGCGGAGTTGCCGACATTCACCGTCAGATAGGTCGCCATCCAGGGCGCGAAGGTCTGGGTGACAGGCCCGGAAAGCGGAAGATTGACGTCAGCCATCGCGACCACCCGTGACTATGCCGATACCGTTACTATGTGACAATGATACGCCGCGTGTCCATCGGAATGTCGCGGGTCGGCATCACGCCCATTCGTGAACGCGCGCGATGGATCCACCGGCGGGATGATGCGTTAAGCGCATCGAACGACCGCGCCGCGGCCGCGATGATGGAGCATCACATGAAGTCGATCCTTGCCGGTGCCGCTTGCCTGATGGCGGCGTCAGCCCTGCTGTTGCCGGCGCCGTCCTATGCCGGCTGCCTGACGGGTGCGGCCGTGGGCGGCGTCGCGGGCCACATGGCGGGCCATCACGCCGTGCTGGGTGCGGCGGCCGGCTGCGCCGTCGGCCACCACGAGGCCAAGAAGGCCGCCAAGGAAAAGGCGGCCCAGCGGCAACAGCAGCAGCCATCCACTCAGTCCAGCAACGATCGATCGTAACGCCGGCATCGGGCCGAGGAAGCAGCGTCTGAAGGACGCTGCTTCCGTTTACGTCGCCGGCGTCAGAGTCCACGGACCGCTGCCGTCCGCCGGCGGCTCGCAGAACAGCGGCTCCGCGTTCTTGGTCCGGACGCTGGACGTGAGCCCCATCTCGGCACGCAGGCCGCGGAAGAACGCGCCGTGCGCGACCACGAGCACCACCGGCACCTGGGTCAGCGCCCGGTTGGTGCCGACCGCCGAGCGTCGGCGCAGTTCCGCAAAACTCTCCGCGCCCTCCGGCGTGAACTTTCCGGCAATCCAGTCGGTGAACCACTCCGAAAAGATCGGCTGGCCCTCCTGAACGCCGAACGAGCATTCCTGAAGGTCCTCGTCGAAACTCACCGGCAGGCCCAGCGCCTCGGCGCAGATTTCGGCGGTGACGCGGGCGCGCGTGAGGGGGGAGGCGACGATGCTGGCGATGCCGCGGTTCTTCAGCAGCGCCGCCGCCGTCCGCGCCTGCGCCAGCCCGGCCTCGTTCAGCGGATTGTCAACGCGCCCCTGCGAAAGATTGAGCGCGTTCCACGCGGTTTCGCCATGCCGCAGGAACCAGAAAGCCACGCGCGTCAGCGGCGGCGTCGCGGCCGGCATGGCGTCGTTCATGCGTTTATGCCAGGCCTTCCTGCGCCATGACCCGGGCGACGGCCGGCCGGCCCTTCATGCGCTCGAAATGCGCGGCACAGTTCGGCGGCAGCGTCATGCCGAAGCGCCCGACCGCCCAGAACTCCACGTAGAACAGGGCTGCGTCGGCGACCGAGAACGCGCCGGTCAGGTAATCCTTGCCCGCCAGCTTCTTGTCCATCAGCGCGAAGCCCTTTTCCAGGATCTCCTTGCCGCGTGCCTTCACCGCTTCCTCGTCGCCCGCACTCGGTGCGAAGCCGGACGGGCGGAACAGCCGGCCGAAGCCCTGCATGTGCAGCGTCGCCACCGCATAGTCCATCGCCTCCAGCGCGCGTGCCTGCCCCTCGGCGTCGCCCGGCAGCAGCTTGGCATCGGGATTGGTGGCGGCCAGCCAGTAGGCGATGGCCGGGAACTCGGTCAGCACCGAGCCGTCGTCGCGCTCCAGCGTCGGCACCTTGGATTTCGGGTTGATGGCGACGAATTCGGGCTTGTACTGCGCGCCCTCGCGCAGATTGACCGGCGCCGTCTCGTACGGCTTGCCGATCTCCTCCAGCAGGACATGAATACCGAGCGAACATGCGCCGGGCGCGAAATACAGCTTCATGGCTTCCGTCCTCGTCAGGTTGCGGTGCTAGTCGAACAGCGAGCTCACCGAGCTTTCGTCGTTGATGCGGTGCATCGCCTCGGCGAGCAGGGGCGCGATGGTGACCTGGCGGATGTTGTGCGCCAGTCGTACCGCCTCGGTCGCCAGAATGCTGTCGGTGATCACCATCATCTCGATGGGCGAGGACGCGATGCGCGCCACCGCCCCACCCGATAGCACGCCGTGCGTGGTATAGACGCTGGCCGAGCGGGCGCCGTTGGCGATCAGCGCCGCGGCGGCGTTGCACAGCGTGCCGCCGGAATCGACGATGTCGTCGATCAGGATGCAGTCGCGTCCTTCGACATCGCCGATGACGTTCATCACCTCCGACACGCCGGCGCGCTCGCGGCGCTTGTCGATGATGGCCAAGTCGCAGTTGAGCCTTGTCGCCAGCAGCCGGGCGCGCAGCACGCCGCCGACATCCGGCGAGACGATCATGATGTCGCGGCCCTTGTAGTGTTCCTGGATGTCGCGGGTGAACAGCGGCGCCGAATACAGGTTGTCGACCGGGATGTCGAAGAAGCCCTGGATCTGGGCGGCATGCAGATCCATCGTCAGCACGCGGTTGGCGCCGGCCTCGGTGATCAGGTTGGCGACCAGCTTGGCGCTGATCGGCGTGCGCGGTCCGGATTTGCGATCCTGGCGGGCATAGCCGAAATACGGCAGCACCGCGGTCACGCGGCGTGCCGAGGCGCGGCGCAGCGCGTCCAGCGTGATCAGCAGTTCCATCAGGTTGTCGTTGGCGGGGTAGGACGTCGACTGCACCACGAACACGTCCTCGCCGCGGATGTTCTCGTGGATTTCCACGAACACCTCCATGTCGGCGAATCGGCGGACCGAGGCACGGGTCAGCGGCAGATTGAGTACCGCCGCGACGGCTTCGGCCAGGGGGCGGTTACTGTTGCAGGCGACGATCTTCATGCTGCGCTTCATGCGGTGCGTCCCGGGCGGGCCAGCAGCCTCTAGCAACGCGTCCCGCGCCTGTCGAGCAATGTGACAGGTTCATTTGTGCAACGCACCTGCTGGTGCCGCGCCGGCGGCTGCCGGCGTCACCGCGGGTGCGGCGGCCAGGGGCGTCCCAGGGGGTGTGCCAGCGGGTGTCCCAGCGGGTGTCCCAGTGGGCGTTCCAGTGGGCGTTCCAGTGGGCGTTCCAGTGGGCGTTCCAGTGGACGTTCCAGGGGGCGTGCCGGCGGTTGCCGCGGATGCGGCCGTCCCGGGCGGTGGCACCGCGGCACCCGGGCCGGTCGGTTTCTTCTCGTGGCCGGTGTTGCGCTCGATCACCTCCTCCACTCCGGCGGCCGCCTGCTGCGCCACCACCACGGCCACGTCGCCCCAGAACCCGTCCAGCGTGCCCGCCGGGATCTCGTTCAGCTGGATGATCCGGCCCAGGTCGTGCTTGGCCGCGTCGGACAGCAGCCACTGGATTTCCACGCGCTCCTGCTTGCCGGCGATCGGCACCACCTTCACCTGGCCGCGGAGAACGAAATCCGCGCCCTCCGGCGTGTCCTGCACGATCGGCCCGAGATGCGACAGCTTGTCGCGCATCTGCGCGGTCAGCGAGAAGTCGCCGTCGCCCGGCGCGCCGGTCACCGCCGCCACCATCACATGCGGCGCGCGGTAATACAGGCTGTTGGGGTCGGAGCGCATCAGCGCCGCCTCGATATGCGTCAGCAAGGTGCCGATGCGCGGCGCATCGGCGTCGGCCGTCTGCTTCAGCATGGACGGCGCCGCGGCACTCCAGACCGCCAGGGGAACCGGCGTGCCCTCGGTCTTGCCCTGATCGACGCCGCGCGGATCGACCACGGTGAAGATCGGCACCACGCTGCCGCCGCGGATCGTCGTGGCCACCTTCAGCCGCCAGACATCGGCGCGCAGCGTGTCGGCGGTGGCCGGCACTTCGGCGGTGCGCAGCGCGGCGGCCAGCGCGACCGCGAACTGCTTGCTGCCGGCGTCGGGCAGCATCGCATCGGCCGGCGCGGGCACCAGCAGCAGCGGCGGCGGCGGCACCGCCAGGCGCCGCGCCGTCGCCCCGGGGTTGCCCATGAAGGGCCGCGGGAAGTCGCCGCAGCCGGCCAGGGCCAGCAGCCCCGCCAGGATGAGCAGTCGCACGCTAATGGATGACACAGCTCACCAGGATCGACAGCAGGATCAGGAAAAGAAACATCAGCAGGTAGGGCATCGGCGGCGGCGCCTAGGTCCGTGGCCGGATGATGGAGATCTGGTGGCCGATCGGGCCGCCGCCGGCCAGAGTGCGGCGGCGATGGCTGAAGAACCGCTCGCTGTCGCCCAGCGTGTCCGCGCCCAGCACCGTCGCCTGGGCTCCCGCCGCGGCCAGCCGTGCCGCGCAGTAGCCGGGCAGGTCGAACTGCCAGCGTTCCGCCCGCCGGCCCGGGCCGAAGAAACGCCCGTCCGCCGCATCGCGTGCCAGCACCGCATCGCGCAGGTCCGCCGCCACCTCATAGGATGCCTGGCCGATGCATGGCCCGACCGCCGCGACGACCTGCGCGGCACCCAGGCCGCGCATCGCCTCCAGCGTCGCCTCCAGTACCCCGGCCAGGGCGCCGCGCCAGCCGGCATGCGCCGCCCCCACGACGCCGCCCGCGGCATCGGCGAACAGCACCGGCGCGCAATCCGCCGTGACGATGCCCAGCGCGACGCCGGCCCGGTCCGTCACCATCGCATCGGCGCGCGGCCCCTCGCCGGGCCGCCATGGCCGGTCCACCCGCACGACATCCGCGCCATGCACCTGCATCAGCCCGACCAGATGGGCGGGATCGGCGCCGATCGCCTCGGCTGCCAGTGCGCGGTTGCGCAGCACGTTGTCCCGCTCGTCGGCGCCCGACAGCGAGCAGTTCAGGCTGGCATAGGGTCCGGTGGAGACGCCGCCGCGGCGGGTGAAGAACCCGTGCGGCGCCGCGAGTGTGGGCGCCTGCAAGGCTTCGGCGGTGCTGCTCATGCGGTTTCGAATCCGGGTGGCGTCGGGCAGGCAGGGTGGCAAAGCGCCAGTGCCTTGAACAGCCGCCCCATGCGGTCGGGCTCGACCAGGCGCTGCGCCGCGGCAATCAGCGCGCCGACGCGCGCCGGGGCCTGCGTCCGCGCCAGCCGGTCGGTGCGCTGGAACAGCCCGAGCCGCGTCAGAAACAATCCCTGCGCCAGCGGCCCGTGCACCGCCGCCCCGGTCTGCGCGGCGGCCCGCGCCAGCGCGGCGAAATCGACATGCGCGGTCAGGTCGGCCTGCCCTGGCTCGGCCAGCGGATCGGCCGGCCGGCCGTCGCGCAAGGCCTGCAGGCTGTCGCCCGCGGCACTCTCGGCCGGGCCATAGTCCAGGAACAGCGCCGCCCCCGGCACGGCCGCGAACCGCGCGCCCAACTGCGCCGCGATTGCCAGCGCGGGCTCGCAGCGTTCCCGCACCGCGCCTTCGACGTCCGCATCCGCCGCCATCGCCGCCGGCAGGCAGGCCGGCCGCTCCTCGAAGCCGGCCGGTCCGACGAACCGCTCGGTCCAGCCGGCACCGCGGCGCACGAACTGTCGGATCGGCAGCGCGTCGAGGAACTCGTTGGCCAGCAGCAGCAGCGGACCGTCCGGCAGCGTCGCGATGCCGTCATGCCAGACCGCGTCGGGCAGCAGGCCGGCCTGGATGGCACGCAGCCGCGGCGAGGTCTCGATCAGGTGCAGCGACAGCGCCGCGCGGAAATCGGGGGCGACCTCGGCGATGCCGCGCAGCGCGTCACGCATCAGCGTGCCGCGCCCCGGGCCGGCCTCGGCCAGCACAACCGGCCGCGGCGCGCCCAGCATCTGCCATGTCACCGCCGCCCACAGGCCGAGGATCTCGCCGAACACCTGGGTGATCTCGGGTGCGGTGGCGAAGTCGGCGAACGGATCCTGCGTCGCGTAGTAGGCGGCGTTGGCACGAGCCATGAAGCGGTCCAGCCGCTCGGTCACACCGGCACCGGCCGGGCGCGCCAGATCAGCCACAGCCCGATCAGCAGCATCGGGATCGACAGGATCTGGCCCATCGTCAGCCCGCCGTAGAGGAAACCCAGGAAGGCGTCGGGCTCGCGGAAATGCTCGCCGATGATGCGCGCCACCGCGTAGCCCGCCAGGAAAAGCCCGGTCAGCATGCCGATGCGCGCGCGCACCCATTCCCGTCGCGACGCCGTCAGCATGACGATGAACAGGATCAGCCCCTCCATCAGCGCCTGGTAGATCTCGCTGGGGTGGCGCGGGATCGGGCCGCCGGTCGGGAAGATCATCGCCCACGGCAACCAGGCCGGCGCCGGCCGTCCCCATAGCTCGCCGTTGATGAAATTGGCGATCCGCCCGAAGCCCAGGCCGATCGGCACGCAGACCGCCAGCCGGTCGGCGAAGCCCAGGATGTTGATCTTCTCGCGCCGGCAGAACAGCAGGATCGCCAGCGTCACGCCCAGCGCGCCGCCGTGGAAGCTCATGCCGCCGTGCCAGACCTCGAAGATCTGCAGCGGATGCGCGAAATACAGGCTGGGCTGGTAGAACAGCACGTAGCCCAGGCGCCCGCCCAGCACGATGCCCAGCGTCGCCCAGGTCACGAAGTCGTCCGCCTGAAGCTTGGTGCCGATGACCGGCGGCAGCACGATCAGCCGCCGCAGCAGCCGCCAGCCCAGCACGATCCCGGCGATATAGGCCAGCGCGTACCAGCGGATGGCGAAGGGTCCGACCTGGACGAGCACCGGGTCGAACTGAGGAAACATCAGGACGGGAATCATCGATACGGGTCCGGCTTCGCCAGGTGATCCTGCACGTAGCGCCGGATGCCTTCCTCCAGCGGGGTGAACTGCCCGGCATAGCCGGCGGCCCGCAGCCGGTCGGTGCTCGCCTGGGTGAAGGACTGGTACTGGCCCCGCAGCTTGGCCGGCATCTCGATGAATTCCACCCGCCGTGCCACGCCGGCGGCGTCGCACACCGCGTGCGCCAGGTCCAGGTAGCTGCGTGCCTGGCCGGTGCCGACATTGAACAGGCCGCCTGCCGCCGGCGTGTCGAGCAGCCACAGCATCACGTCCACCACGTCGCCGACCCAGATGAAGTCGCGCCGCTGGTCGCCATCCGCCATGCCCGCCTGGTCCGCCTTGAACAGCCGGGCCGGCTGGCCGGCGGCGACCTCGTCGTGCTTGACCTTCACCACCGAGATCATCGCGCCTTTGTGATACTCGTTCGGACCGTAGACGTTGAAGAACTTGAGGCCCGCCCATTGCGGCGGCCGCGCCGCGCCGTCCGCCACCAGCCGTGCGACGCGCAGGTCGAAGGCGTTCTTCGTCCAGCCGTACAGATTGAGCGGGCGCAGCCGCGACAGGTGCGCCTCCGATCCGTCGTCCTCGAATCCCAGTGCGCCGTCGCCATAGGTTGCCGCCGAGGACGCGTAGATCAGCCGCACGCCGCGCGCCGCACACCAGTGCCACAGCCGCAGGCTCAGCTCGACATTGGTCTGCCAGGTCAGGTCGGCGTCGGTGGCGGTGGTCTCGCTGATGGCGCCGAGGTGAAAGATCACCTCGATCGGCGGCTCGCCGGCCAGGAAGGCGTCCAGTCCCTCGGGTGGCACGATCCGCGCCGGCGGATGGGCGGCGAGGTTGCGCCACTTCCCGGCGCTGCCCAGCCAGTCCACCACCACCGTATCCTGCCCGCGCAGCGCCAACGCCGCCTGCAGGTTGGAGCCGATGAAACCGGCGCCACCCGTGACCATGATCATGGGGCGGCGTTATACGGGGGCGGCGGCGCCGGCGAAAGCCGAGCGGAACCCCCCGCCACGGAGTGCAGAATGAGCGACAGACCCCGGTTCTTCGACGACCTTGCCGGCGTGGCCGGCGGCGCGATCTCGGCCCTTGCCGGGCTGCGGGAGGAAGCCGAGGCGCTGGTACGCGCCCGCACCGACGAGGCGATCCGCAAGCTCGACCTGGTCAAGCGGGAGGAACTGGAGGCAGTCGCGGAGCTGGCCGCCAACGCCCGCGCCGGCCAGGAAGCCGCCGAAGCCCGGCTGACCGAGGTGATGGCCCGGCTGGACGCGCTGGAGGCGCGCCTCGCTGCGGCGACCATTGCGGCACCTGCCGCCGCGACTCCGCCGGCCGCTCCGCCGAAGGCCCCGCAATCGGATGACGAGGCGGGGGCTTAACGGAAAATTCTCCCGCGGCGCGGCAAATAAGCGCCGCAAATCGGCGGGCTGCCCTTGCGGCACCGCAAACCAGCCCGGTAGGCTACCGATCGTGCAGTGCCGGTCGTTACACCCCCAAGGGATTGGGACCCGCCGGTGCAAAGGCGCACGCCGCTCCCCCGCCTTCCTCTTGACGGGAGACCCCGATATGTCCGGCATGACCGCGACCACCTACCATGACACCGCCGCCAACCCGATCGACGTGATGGAGCAGATCATCATCGCGAACGACTGGGCGTTCGATCGCCGCAACGAGGCGGAGATGGCGGCCCAGGCTCCCGGCAAATGGTGCGACTATGGCCTGTATTTCTCGTGGTCCAACGAGATCAGCGCCATGCACTTCACCTGCACCTTCGACCTGAAAGTGCCGGAAAAGCGCCGCAGCGCCCTCTATGAACTGCTGGCGCTGGCCAACGAACGGCTGTGGATCGGCCATTTCGGCATGGACAGCGACGACGGGATGCCGGTGTTCCGCCACGCCGTGCTGCTGCGCGGCGCGCCCGGCGCCTCCGCCGAAAGCCTCGAGGACATGGTGGACATCGCCATCACCGAGTGCGAGCGGTTCTTCCCGGCCTTCCAGTTCGTGCTGTGGGGCGGCAAGACCCCGGCCGACGCGCTCGCCGCCGCCATGCTGGAGTGCGTGGGCGAGGCATGATCCCGCCGCTGCTGCTGGTCGGCGGCGGCCGCATGGGCAGCGCCATGCTGGCCGGCTGGCGCGAACGCGGGCTGGCACCCTCGGTTCTGGTCGATCCCGCGCCGGCCGCCGCCGGGCTGGCAGGGCCGGACCTGACGGTGGTGGCCAGCGCCGACGCGGTGCCCGCCGGCTTCGCCCCGCAGGCTGTCATCCTGGCCGTGAAGCCGCAGAACGCTGCCGAGGTGCTGCCGCAGCACGCCGCCCATGCCGGCGGTGCCGTGTTCCTCTCGATCATGGCCGGCCGCACCATCGGTGGGATGCGCGTGCTGCTCGGCGACGCCGCCGCGATCGTGCGCGCGATGCCCAACACGCCGGCCGCGGTGCGCCAGGGCATCACCGTCGGCTGCCCCGGCCCGGGCGTCACCGAGTCGCAGCGCGCCCTGTGCGATACGCTGTTGCAGGCGATCGGGGAGGTTGCCTGGGTGACGGACGAAGGCTTGCTCGATCCCGTCACGGCGGTTTCCGGCTCCGGCCCGGCCTATGTCTTCCTGCTCGCCGAACTGATGGAGCAGGCGGCGGTCGCGCAGGGCATTCCCGCCCCGCTCGCCCGTCGGCTCGCGCGCCAGACCGTTGCCGGCTCGGGCGCGCTGATCGCCGCCAGCGTGGAAGACGCGGCGGCGCTGCGCGTCGCGGTCACCAGCCCCGGCGGCACGACGCAGGCGGCGCTCTCGGTGCTGATGGCGCCTCAGAACTGGCCCGCCGCCCTCCACCAGGCCATCGCGGCCGCCACCGCACGCTCGCGCGAATTGGCGGGGTGAGCGCATGGCCGAGGCTGACAATCCGGCCGACGCAGCCCATCTGCGAAGTATGGACGATGATGCTTTCGATCGCGCGCTGATTGGCGCGTGGCTGGCCCTGGCCGCCGAGCAGGGGCGCGGCTTTCCCAGTGTCGCCGCCGCGGCGCAGGAGGCCGGATTGCCACTCGAGCGCGCCCGGGCGCGCTTTCCTGCACGCGCCTCCGTGCTGATGCGCTTCGGCCGGATCGCCGATCAGGCGGCGCTGACCGGAACGCCGGCCGACGGTGCGGTGCGCGACAAGCTGTTCGACCTGATCATGCGCCGGATCGACGTGCTGCAGGCCCACCGCGGCGGCGTCAATGCCGTGCTGCGGCGGGTGCCCGGCATGCCGCCGCTGGCGCTGCTGCTGGGGGCCGCCACCGAGCGCAGCATGCGCTGGCTGCTGGATGCCTGCGGCGTCCGCACCGGCGGCATCGCCGGCGCGCTCAGGGTGCGCGGCCTGGTCGCGGTGTGGCTCTGGACGGTGCGCGCGTGGCAGACCGACGAGAGTGCCGATCTGTCGGCGACGATGGCCGCCCTCGACCGCGCCCTTGGCCATGCCGAGCGCGCCGCGGGTTGGCTCGGCTCGGCCTCGCCCTCCGCACCGCCGGCCGAACCCCCGCCGCCCGCCGAGCCGCCACCCCCTGAGCCGCCGCCCCCCGAGCCGCCGCCCGCCGAGCCGCCGTCCCCCGAGCCGCCACCCATCACCGGCGCGCCGATGACGCCGGCGGAAGGTCAGCCCGGTTTGGAACATGACGGTGCATGACCGTATCGATACGCCAGACCAACTGCCCTGACAAATTCATTTCCGACAAAAGGAATGGGAGCGTAGCGTGAAAGCGGCCCCGACGCCTTCGCGGCCCAGGTTCGCGGCGAAGCCGCGGGTAAACGCCAGCAGAAAGGAATCGTATCGAATGGCATCCCGTCCGGAGACCAAGCCGATCGGCCTCACCTGGCCAGGGGCGAGCGAATTCACCAAGCTGTTCGCGGATATGAAGATGCCGGCCATGCCCGACATCGACGCCTTCATCGCCGCCAACAAGCGCAACATGGAAACCCTGTCGGCGGCCAACCGCGTGGCGCTGGAAGGCGCGCAGGCGGTGGCGCGGCGCCACATGGAAATCATGCAGAGCAGCATGGCCGAGCTGACCGAGGGCATGAAGTCGCTCTCCGGCAGCGACACGCCGCAGGCCAAGGCAGCCAAGCAGGCCGAGCTGCTCAAGAAGGCCTACGAGAGCTCGGTGTCCAACATGAAGGAACTGGGGGACCTGATCCAGCACGCCAACGCCGAGGCGCTCGGGCTGCTCCATGCCCGCTTCGTCGAGGCGATGGACGAGGTCAAGCGGCTCGCGGAAAAGAGCTGACGCGCACCCTGTCGCCTCTGGCGCTGGCTAGACCGGCAGCCTGATCCGCGCCCGCAGCCCGCCCAGCGGGCTGTCCTCCAGCATGATCTCGCCGCCATGCGCGCGGACGATGTCGCGCGCGATGGTCAGTCCCAGGCCGGTGCCGCCCTGCGCGCCGGATCTCGAAGGGCCGGAACACGCTCTCGCGCCGGTCGGGCGGGATGCCGGGACCGTCGTCGTCCACCGTGACCTGGACATTGCGTGCGCCCATCGCCGCCGCACGCCAGCGTCACGTGGCGCGCGTGGCGGCGGGCATTGTCCACCAGGTTGGTGATCGCGCGGCGCACCGCGTCGGCGCGCAGCGGCAGGGTCAGGCTCTCGGGCGCATCGAGCACCACGCTCGCCCCGGCCCGGCGGGCGCCCGCCGCGACTTCCTCCAGCACCGCCGTCAGGTCCACCGGCTCCGCCTGCTCCTGGCCCTCGCCGCGCGCGAACGCCAGGTAGCCGCTCGATCATGCGGTCCATCTCGGCGACGTCGGCGGTCATCTCGGCGATGTCCTGGCGCAGCGACTCGTCGGCGCGGCAGCATCGCCAGCGCCAGGCGCAGCCGGGTCAGCGGCGTGCGCAGGTCGTGCGACACGCCGGCCAGCATCTCGGTGCGCTGGACCAGGAAGCGGCGGATGCGCTCCTGCATGCGGTTGAAGGCGGTCGCGGCCTGGCGCACCTCGCTCGCGCCTTCCGGCTTGATCGGCCCGGTGTCGCGGCCCACGCCGAAGGCCTCGGCGGCGGCGGCCAGACGGCGGATGGCGCGCACCTGGTTGCGCATGAACAGCGCCGCGATGCCGAACAGCAGCAGCGAGGAGCCGACCAGCCACAGCACGAACAGATAGATCGTCGCCGGTGTAGAGCCGCTTGCGCGGGGCCGCGACGTCCAGCACGCCGTCGGGCAGCTGCACTCGGATCAGCACCGATTGCGGATCGCGTCACCCAGTCCATGGTGAACGGCAGCCGCAGCGTTCTGCGCCAGCGCCGCCTCCAGGTCGTCGTCCATCGGGCCGAGCACGTTCACCCGCGGCTCGTGCGGCAGGATCGCGCCCGGTTCCAGGCGCATCTCCAGGTCGAACACGCTCGTGCGCGGTCGTGCAGGATCCAGGCGCGGTTCGTCCGGATCCGGATACTGGCGCATCAGCTCGACCGTGTAGGCGATCTCGCCGGCGACGCCGCCGGACAGGCGGCGCGAGACCAGGTCGAGATGGCTGCCGTAGAAGATCCGCAGCGCCACCGCCTGCGAGCAGCACCAGCGGCAGCAGGATGATCAGCAGGCTGCGGCCGAGCAGCGACCGCGGCACGAACCGCTTGGCGGCGCGGCAGGCGCGGGGATCGCCGGCACCGCGTCAGGCCCGGCTTCAGCATATAGCCGCGGCCGCGCACGGTGTGCAGGAAGCGCGGCTCGCGCGGGTCGGCCTCGATCTTGCGGCGCAGGCGCGTGACCTGCACGTCGATCGCGCGCTCGCCGGAATCGTCCATGCCCAGCGCGGCGGCGATGTCCTCGCGCGACAGCACCTCGTTCGGCTTGCGCGCCAGGGCCGACAGCAGCGCCGCCTCGCCGCCGGTCAGGCGGATCGGCCCGTCGGCGTCGCGCAGCTCGCCGCGCTCGCAGGTCGAACACCAGCGCGCCGAGCTGCAGCGGACCCGCGGGCGCGCCGCTGGGCGGCGCCGGCGGCGACGCGGCGGAGCAGGGCGCGGATGCGCAGCACCAGCTCGCGCGGCTCGAACGGTTTGCCCAGGTAGTCGTCGGCACCGGCCTCGAAGCCGGCGATGCGGTCCTCCGGCGCGCCGCGCGCGGTCAGCAGCAGGACCGGCAGGTTGCTCGCCTCGACCCGGCGCAGCGACTTCGGTCAGCTCCAGGCCGCTTTCGCCCGGCATCATCACGTCGAGCACCATCAGGTCGGGATTGATGAAGCGCAGCTGCTCGCGCGCCTCGGCGGCGTCGCCGGCGGTGGTGACGCGAAAGCCGTTCTCGGCCAGATAGCGCGACAGCAGGCCGCGCAGCCGATCGTCGTCGTCGACCACCAGGATATGCGCATCGTCCTGCGTCGCTGGCTGCATCGGACCGGGCTATCCCTGACGCGGCCGCCCGTCATGCTCGGCCGCCTCCGCCTGATCGATATAGGCGCGCGCCGCCTCGTCCATGATACCGCGCATCACGCGGCGGAAGCCCTCCACCGCCGGCCCGCCGGCCTCGCGGTAGGCGGCGGACAGGCGCTCGCGCTGGCGCTCGAACAGCCGGCGCTCCAGCGCCTGGCCGCCTTCGGCGTCAGCGTCAGCAGCCGCTGGCGCCGATCGTCCCGGCCCGGCGCCTGGGCGACATAGCCCTGCTCGACCAGCACGCGACAGCACCCGTGCGAGGCTCTGCTTGGTGATGCGCAGGATGCCCAGCAGGTCGGTGACGGTCGATGCCGCGGGTTGCGGCCGATGAAGTGCAGGGCGCGGTGATGCGCGCGGCCGAGGCCCAGCTCCTCCAGGATCACGTCGGCCGCGTTGGTGAAGTCGCGATAGGCGAAGAACAGCAGGTCCTGCGCCAGCCGGATCTCCTCCTCGCGCAGGAACAGCAGGCTCGATCCGGCGCGCCTTGCTCGTCGGCCGGCGCCGGGCGACGTCGCCGGAGTCGGCGGAAGCGCGGTCGTCGACCCTCGGGTCAGACATGGCTGGCATTCCCTCATGCTTACGGCAGCTTTATTGACTTAGTTGCGGTGCCGATTATACGATCTGCCTGGTCAAGAGCAACAATATTGCGGAGGATGCGATCCATGGCGCTCGTTCCTTTCGACGACCGCGACGGCATGATCTGGTGGGACGGCGCCCTGGTGCCCTGGCGCGACGCCAAGCTGCATGTCCTGTCGCATGGGCTGCACTATGCCAGCGCCGTGTTCGAAGGCGAACGCGCCTATAGCGGCAATATCTTCCGGCTGCGCGACCACACCGACCGGCTGATCAACTCGGCGCGCATCCTGGGCTTCGAGATCCCCTGGACCGCCGAGCAGATCGATGCGGCCTGCATGCGAGGTGCTGGCGGCCAACAACCTGACCGACGCCTATGTGCGCCCGATCGCCTGGCGCGGCACGGAGCAGCTGGCGGTCTCGGCGCAGCACACCAAGCATCCACCTGGCGATCGCGGCCTGGGCATGGCCGAGCTATTTCGGCGCCGACCGCATGAAGGGCATCCGCCTCGGGCATGGCGCCATGGAAGCGCCCCTCGCCGGAAACCGCGCCCACCGCCTCCAAGGCCGCCGGCCTCTACATGATCGGCACGATGTCCAAGCACGCCGCCGAGGCGGAGGGCTTCGACGACGCGCTGATGCTGGACTGGCGCGGCTAGTGTCGCCGAGGCCACCGGGGCCAACATCTTCTTCGTCATGGACGGCGAACTGCACACGCCGACGCCGGACTGCTTCCTCGACGGCATCACCCGCCGCTCGGTGATGGCGCCTGGCGCAAGCGGCACCAGATGAAGGTGGTGCGAGCGCCCCATCATGCCCGACGAGATGGCGCGGGCGACCGAGGTGTTCCTGGCCGGCACCGCGGCCGAGGTGACGCCGGTGCGCCAGATCGGCGACCTCGCCTTCACCCCGGGCCGCATCACCGAGACGCTGTTCAACGGCTACAACGACTTGGTCCGGCGGACCCCGGACGAGGTCGCCCGCGTCACCGGCTGAGCCGCGGCGCCGCGCTCGTACCAACCGCGGGAGCGGCGCACGATCTGCACGACCGACAGCATCACCGGCACCTCCACCAGCACGCCGACCACGGTCGCCAGCGCCGCACCCGACTGGAACCCGAACAGGGCGATCGCGGTCGCCACCGCAAGCTCGAAGAAGTTGCTGGCGCCGATCAGCGCCGATGGCCCCGCGACGCACCACGCCACCCCGAGCCGCCGGTTCAGCCAGTAGGCCAGGCCGGCATTGCCGTACACCTGGATCACGATCGGCACCGCCAGCAGCAGGATCACCACCGGCTGGCGGATGATCTGCTCGCCCTGCAGCCCGAACAGCAGCACCAGGGTCAGCAGCAGGGCCGTCAGCGAGATCGGGCCGAGCCGGTGCAGCGTGCGGTCCAGCCCGCCGTGCGCCAGCAGGCCGCGGCGCCACAGCTGCGCAACGATCACCGGCACCACGATATACAGCGCGACCGACAGCAGCAGCGTGTCCCACGGCACGCTGATCGACGACAGCCCGAGCAGCAGCGCCACGATCGGCGCAAACGCAACCACCATGATGGTGTCGTTCAGCGCCACCTGCGACAGCGTGAAGTGCGGCTCGCCATCAACCAGGTTCGACCAGACGAACACCATCGCCGTGCACGGCGCGGCGGCCAGCAGGATCAGCCCGGCGATGTAGCTGTCGATCTGTCCGGCCGGCAGCAGCGGGCGAAACAGGTGCCCCATGAACAGCCAGCCCAGCAGCGCCATCGAGAACGGCTTGACCAGCCAGTTCACCCCCACCGTCGCCGCGATGCCGCGCCAGTGCGCGCCGACCTGGCCGAGCGCGCCGAGGTCGATCTTCAGCAGCATCGGCACGATCATCAGCCAGACCAGCACGGCGACCGGCAGGTTCACCTGCGCCACCGTGGCCGACCCCACCGCGTGGAACACGCCGGGCAGCGCCTGCCCGAGCACCACGCCGACGACGATGCACAGCGCCACCCACAGCGTGAGGTAGCGTTCGAACAAACTCATGATGCAACCGGCAGCATCTCGCGCACGGTCTCCGACGGGCGGCAGAGCTTCACGCCACGCGGCGTCACCACGATCGGCCGGTTGATCAGGATCGGATGCGCCATCATCGCATCCAGCAAAGCATCGTCGCTCAGCGCCGGATCGCCCAGTCCCAATTCGTCGTGCGGCGTGCCCTTCTGGCGCAGCACGGCGCGCACCGGGACGCCCATGCGGGCGATCAGCGATTTCAGCTCGTCCCGCGAGGGCGGGGTCTTGAGGTACTCGATGACCACCGGCTCCTGCCCGCTGTCGCGCAGGATGCCCAGCACGGTGCGCGAGGTGCCGCAGGCGGGGTTATGGTAGATCGTGACGCTCATGCGGCGGCCTCCTTGGCCGCAGGCGCGCAGCACGCGCCCTCGGTCACTGGCGCGCAGCACGCGCCATTGGTCGTCACGGTGCGGATCGGTCCCAGATCGATGCTGTCGCCGTACACCGTGCTCTCGCCGGAGGTCAGGAACGTCTCCCAGGCCACGCCCTGCGGATCGGCGATCCACGCCTTCTCGGACTTCGCGTAGCAGCAGACCGTGTCGCCTTCCTCCAGCACCGGCCTCTCGGCCCCCTGCAGGCGGGCATAGACCTCGCGCAGTTCCTCCGGCGTCTCCACCTGGATGCCGAGGTGATCGAGCCCGGGTGCCTCGCCGCGCGTGGAAATCGCGAAGTTCACCCGCGGATCATCCAGCATCCATTTCGCATAGTCCGACTTGGTGACGCTGGGCGGCACCGCGAACAGCGCGCTGTAGAAACGGATCGACTGTGCAAGATCATCCACGGCCATGTGCACGTGCAGGCGCTTCATCGGCGTTCTCCCGGTTGGCAGGCATGCAGGCATCGATGCCGCACGCGGCGGCATCGCCGCGGCAGCAGTTCTCGGTCAGGTAGGCCATCAGCGCATTCATCGCGGGGTATGCGGCGGCGTAGATCAGCGAACGCCCGTCACGGCGAAAGCCGATCAGTCCGGCCTGGCGGAGCTGTGTCAGATGAAACGACAGCGTCGCCGCGGCCAGCCCGAGTCTGTCGCCGATCTGCCCGGCCGCAATCCCCTCCGGCCCCGCCTGAACCAGCAGGCGGAAGATGTCGAGGCGCGAGTCCTGCGCCAGCGCCGCCAGGGCGGCGATCGCTTCTGTCTTTTCCATAATTCCAATAAAGTCTAAATATGCAGGCCGTCAAGCGCCGCATTCGGGTTCGCCGTGCGCCGCAGGGTTGGCTACACTGCGGCAATCCTCCCCTCCTGCCGCAGGACGCCTCTTCCCATGGTCGACTACGTCATCCCGCCTCCCGCCATCGCAGCCGTGCCCGTCGCCGGCGGCGGCGCTCTTCCCGGTGCGCCGCGTGTTCTGCGTCGGACGCAACTACGCCGACCATGCGCGCGAGATGGGCTCCGACCCCGACCGCGAGCCGCCGTTCTTCTTCATGAAGCCGGCCGACGCGCTGCTGACCGGCGGGGCCGACATGCCCTATCCGCCGCAGAGCGAGGATCTGCATCACGAGATGGAGCTGGTGGTGGCGCTGGGCGCGGGCGGCACCGACATCGCCGAGGCCGAGGCGCTGCGCCATGTCTGGGGCTATGCCGCCGGCCTCGACATGACCCGCCGCGACCTGCAGGGCCAGGCGAAGAAGGAAGGCAAGCCCTGGGACATGGGCAAGGGCTTCGACCATTCGGCGCCGATCGGCCTGATGGTGCCGGCGGCGAAGATCGGCCATCCGGCGATGCGGCAGATCGAGCTGAAGGTCAACGGCAAGGTGCGGCAGAGTTCCGACCTCAAGCATGATCTGGAGCATCCCCGAGACCATCGCCTACCTGTCGCGGCTGGTGGCGCTGGCGCCCGGCGACCTGATCTTCACCGGCACGCCGGAAGGCGTCGCCGCCGTGGTGCGCGGCGATCTGCTGGAAGGCGTGGTGGAGGGCGTCGGCACGGTGCGGACGCGCATCGTCTGATGCCGGCCGCGGCGAAGCGCAAGACGCTGCGGATCGCCACCTGGAACATCAACTCGCTGCGGCTGCGGCTGGGCCTGCTGAAGCCGCTGGTCGATGCGCTCGATCCGGACGTGATCTGCCTGCAGGAAACCAAGGTCCCCGACGAGCTGTTCCCGCACGAGGCGCCCGCCGCGCTCGGCTATCGGCCACGTCGCCTTCAGGGGCATGAAGGGCTACAACGGCGTCGCGATGTTCTCGCGCATCCCGCTGGCGCGCGACGATGGCGCGCCCGACTGGTGCATCAAGGGCGACTGCCGGCATCTCGCCGTGACACTGGACCTGCCGGGCGGCCCGATCGAACTGCACGATTTCTACGTGCCCGCCGGCGGCGACATCCCGGACCGGGAGCAGAACCCGAAATACGGCCACAAGCTCGATTTCGTCGCCGAGGCGACGCGCGTGGTTCGCCGCGCCGCCGCGGCTTCCGCCGCACCGTGCTGGTCGGCGACCTCAACATCGCGCCGCTGGAGCACGATGTCTGGAGCCACAAGCAGTTGCTCGACGTGGTCAGCCACACGCCGGCGGAGACCGAGGGCCTGACCGCCTGGCATGGCGACCGGCTTCGTCGATGCGGTGCGGCATTTCGTGCCGCCGGACCAGAAGCTCTACACGTGGTGGTCCTACCGCAACCGCGACTGGCGTGCTGTCGGATCGCGGGCGCCGGCTCGACCACGTCTGGGTGACGCCGGACCTTGCCGGCGGGCTGGTCCGCTACGCGATCCTGAAGGACGCGCGCGACTGGACCGCAGGGGTCCGACCACGTGCCGGTCTGCGTCGAGATGAAAGTGTAACGGCGGTCAGCCGAAGGCAACGCCGGTGAGGTTGACCGAGCAGACCCACAGCCGCGCGGCCGCTGCACGGTCCTGCGCCTGCGGCATGATTTCCGCCGGCTTCACCGGACCCTTCACCTCCCGGAACCCGGCGGGACCGTAGTAGCCGCCGCCGACGGCATCGGGGGAGGTTGCGGCAAACAGCGTCGGCAGCGCCCCGGCGGCGGCCGACTGGGTGACGAAGGGTGCCACCAGGCTGGTCGCCAGGACGAACAGGCGGCTGGTGCCCGGAGCGTTGGCAAGCAGGTCGGTGCGGGCGATGCCGGGATGCGCTGCGTTGCTCGTCACGCCCCAGCCGGCGGCGTCGCTGCGGCGCTGCAATTCCAGTGCGAACATCAGCATCGCCAGCTTCGACTGGCTGTAGGCGGCCCAGGGACTGTAGCCGCGCTCCCATTGCAGATCGTCGAACCGGATCGCGCCCTTGCGATGGGCGATGCTGCTCAGGTTCACCACGCGGGACGCTCGCCCGCGACGCAGCAGCGGCAGCAGCCGGCCGGTCAGCGCGAAATGGCCCAGGTAGTTGGTGCCGAACTGCAGCTCGAACCCATCGGCGGTGGTGTGGCGCGTGGTCGGCCGCATCACCCCGGCGTTGTTCACCAGGATGTCGATGCTCTCGTGCTCTGCCAGCATCCGTTCGGCGAAGGCGGCAACCGAGGCGAGGCTGGCAAGGTCCAGAAGTTTGAACAGGACTGCCGCCGATGGCACGGCGGCCCTGATGCGGGCGAGCGAGGCCGCGCCCTTGTCCGGGTTGCGGCCGGCCAGAATCGTCGTCGCCCCGGCGCGCGCCAGCGCCAGCGCCGTCTCGAACCCCAGACCGCCGGGTCCGGTGACGACCACCGTCCGGCCGGCTTGGGAAGGAATGTTGGAAACCGACCAGTCGGCCATGGCGGACGGCAGGCTGCGCGGCTGTGTGCGTTACGCCGCCGTCGGCACGCCCGCCGGGTCAAGCCTGTAGCCGCCGCCCTCGGTCACCAGCAGGCGGGCATTGGACGGGTCGGGCTCGATCTTCTGGCGGAGCCGGTAGATATGGGTCTCCAGCGTATGCGTGGTCACGGCGGCGTTGTAGCCCCACACCTCGTTCAGCAGGACCTGCCGCGCGACCGGGCGGGTGCCGGCGCGATAGAGGAACTTCAGGATCGCGGCTTCCTTCTCGGTCAGCCGGATGCGGCGGTTGCGCGCCTGATCCTGCAGCAGCTTCGCCGAAGGCCGGAACATGTAGGGCCCGATGCTGAACACCGCGTCCTCGCTGTTCTCGAAGGTGCGCAGCTGCGCACGCAGCCGCGCCAGCAGTTCGGCCAGCCGGAACGGCTTGGCGATGTAGTCGTTGGCGCCGGATTCCAGGCCGCGCACCACGTCCGTCTCGTCGTCCGAGCCGGTCAGGATGATGATCGGCACCTTCATGCCCTGCCTGCGCAGCTTGGCGCACAGGTCACGTCCGTCGCCGTCCGGCAGGCCGATATCAAGGATGATGGCGTCGAACCGCGCATCGGGTGCGCCGATCCTGACTTCCGCCTGGGCCGCGGTCTCGGCTTCCACGGCGGTGAATTCACCGTCGACGGCGAGCTGTTCTGCCAGGGTTTCCCGCAAGGCGCGGTCGTCATCGACGATCAGAATGGGCCGGTCGGCCGGCATCAGCTAATTCCTCTCAGCAATGCAGGCTCCGCATGGACCATGCGCGAATCCACGGGGCGACCCGCGGAGCCATTAGCACAAAATAGGGCAACGATCGCACTGCGGATGCGCATGCTCGGTTTGGACGCCGGAACAAAGCGATTCGCCGTGCAGACCTTTGCTCACATTTCCGTGATCACGTCCATCACGGTCCATAGGCTCCGCCATATAACCGGTGTAGGGATAAGAAGTTGCGTCTCCCTTACGGACTGGGATCTCTGGCGCCAGGGCGTAGTCTTGGCGAGAAAATTGACCGAAAAAAGGCTGCCGTGGGTCCGTCAGATTGCCCGATATGAACCGATTGGTCTTCAACGGGCGCGCCACTGGCGACGCCGCAGACACCGCCGCGTCCAGCCCCGACCCGGCACTGGCCCAGCTGCGCCGGGTGCATCGTGCGGCGGCCGAGTTGCGCCGCGGCACCCCGGTCCTGCTGTGCGGCGCCGCACCGCTGGTGGTGCTGGCTGCCGAGACGGCGGGCGGCGGCCTGCGCGAATTCGCCCAGCTCGCCGGACCCAATCCCGTGCTGCTGCTGGCGCCGATCCGCGCCGCCGCCGTGGTGCACCGTCCGGTGCAACAGGCCGAGCCGGTGGCCCTGCGCCTGTCGCCGGCACTGTTCGCGCCGGAGGTGCTGCGCGCCCTGGCCGATCCGACCGCGGAGCAGATCATCCGCCGAGACCCCCGATCCGGTGGCCGCCCCCGCCCTCGGCCCGGCCGCGCTGGCGCTCGCCAAGCTCGGCCGCCTGCTGCCGGCGGTGCTGGCCGCCCCTGCCGTGCCCGACGCTCAAGCCGTGGCCGCCGGCCTCGGCCTGCTGTCGGTGCCGGCGCAGGACGTGCTGGACTACCCCGTCGGCGCCGCCGCCGGGCTGCGTCAGGTCGCCGAGGCATCGGTGCCGCTCGAGGATGCGCCTCAGTCGCGCATCATCGCCTTCCGCACCGCCGATGCGGCGATCGAGCACCTCGCCATCGTCATCGGCAACCCGGCCGAGGCGGCCTCGCCGCTGGTGCGCATCCATTCCGAGTGCTTCACCGGCGACCTGCTGGGCAGCCTGCGCTGCGACTGCGGCTCCCAGTTGCGCGGCGCGATCCAGCGCATGGCGGCCGAAGGCAGCGGCGTGCTGCTCTATCTGGCGCAGGAGGGGCGGGGGATCGGGCTGGTGAACAAGCTGCGCGCGTACGCGCTGCAGGACCGCGGCCTCGACACGCTGGATGCCAACCGCGCGCTGGGCTGGGGTGCCGACGAGCGCAGCTTCATGATCGCCGCGACGATGCTGCAGATCCTCGGCGTCGACCGGGTGCGGCTGCTGACCAACAACCCCGACAAGCTCGCCGCGCTTGCCGCCTGCGGCATCGCCGTCGTCGGCGCGCGAGTCGCACGTGTTCGCCGCCAACGGGGTGAACGACAAGTACCTCGCCACCAAGACGATCCGCTTCGGCCACCTGCCCGGATGAGCCTGACCGCCGCGGTGTTTCCCGACGGCCGCTTCCTGCTGCGCGGCGAGGCGTTCCGTGCGGCGCTGGGACGCGGCGGCGTGCGCACCGACAAGGCCGAGGGCGATGGCGCGACCCCTGCCGGCCTGCTGCCGCTGCGCCGCGTGCTGTATCGCGCCGATCGCGGCGCGCGGCCGTCCTGCGCGGTCCCGGCCGAGCCGCTGTCGCCCGATGACGGCTGGTGCGACGACCCCGCCCACGCCGACTACAACACCATGGTCCGCCTGCCGCATCCGGCGCGGCATGAGCGTCTGTGGCGCGATGATGCCATCTACGACCTGATCGGCGTGCTGGGCTGGAACGACCGGCCGGTGACGCGCGGCCATGGCTCGGCGATCTTCCTGCACCTCGCCCGCCCCGACTTCGCCCCCACCGAGGGCTGCATCGCGCTGCCGGGGTCGGTTCTGCGGCACGTCCTCGGCGCCGGGCTCGACGCCATCGAGGTACAAAGCTAGCCGGCCGGCACGCCCTTCGTCGTCGAGTACTCGAAATGCAGCGCCTGGTCGGGATGCACCAGCGGGTGGATCGCGTGCGCCGCCATCGCCGCTTCGCTGAAGCCCTGCAGGATCAGCTTCAGCTTGCCGCGATAGCTCGCCACGTCGCCGATCGCGAACACGCCGGGCAGGCTCGTCTGGCAGGTCGCCGGATCGACGGCGACGTGGTGTCGCTCCAGGTCCAGCCCCCATGCGGCCAGCGGCCCCAGGTCCATCGACAGCCCGAAGAACGCCAGCAGCACATCCGCCGGCAGCTGCCGCGTCGCGCCGTCCAGGCTGGCGACCTCCACCGCCGCCAGCGCGCCGTCCGCCCCGTGCAGCGCGTGAAGCTGGTACGGGATGACCAGCTCGATCGCGCCGGCGGCGGCGAGCTGTTCCAGCCGGGCGGCAGCCTCGGGCGCGGCGCGGAACTTCGCCCGCCGGTGCACCACGGCGACCTTCGCGATGTCGTGCAGCGCCAGCGCCCAGTCCACTGCCGAGTCGCCGCCGCCGGCGATCACCACGCGCTTGCCGGCCAGGCTGTCGCGCTTGCGCACGTAGTACTGGACGCCGCCGCGCGCCTCGTAGGCGGCGAGCCCCTCCAGCGGCGGCCGGTTCGGGCCGAACGCGCCGGCGCCGGCGGCGACGATGACGGCGCGGGCGCGCACCGAGTCGCCCCGGTCGGTCGTCAGGGTGAAATCGCCGGCCGCTCCCGACAGCCCGATGACGCGGCGCCCCAGCAGGCGCGGCGCGGCGAAGGGCGTGATCTGCTGCTCCAGCCTGGCGATCAGCTCGGCCGCCTCGATCGCGGGATGCGCCGGGATGTCGTAGATCGGCTTCTCGGGATACAGCGCGGCGCACTGGCCGCCGGTCTCGTCCAGCGCGTCGATCAGCGCGCTGCGGATGCGCAGCATCCCGAGCTCGAACACGGCGAAAAGGCCGACCGGGCCGGCGCCGACGATCGCGACATCGGTTTCGATGGTTGCAGGTGTCATGCGCGCCCCCTAGCCCCGGGGCCGGCCCCGATCAAGCCAAGTGATCAGGCCAGGCGATCAGGTCATGCGGCGATCCAGCTTTTCGCCTCCCCCGCATAGGCCGCACCGGGATTGCCGCTGACCGTGGTGCGCCACATCACGCGCCGTTCCTTCGCCGCATCGAACCAGGTGGCGGCATGCACCAGGCAGCGGTTGTCCCACACCACCAGATCGCCCTGGGTCCATTCATGGACATAGACGAACTGCGGCTGGGTGATGTGCGTCATCAGCGCGAACAGCAGCGCCGCGCCGTCGCCGTGCGGCCCCGGCTCCATCCCCACGAACGGGCCGTCGAGCCAGTCCATCTGGCCGAACTCGCATAGATACAGCGCCCGCTTGCCGGTGACGGGATGGACGCGCACCACCGGCTGGCGTTGCGGCCGCTGGTGCGCCAGCAGCGGGCGCGGCGTCTCCCCGGCCAGCACCGCGTCGCGCGAGCGGCCGGTCTTGGGCTGCACGTGCAGCCCTTCCAGCCCCTCGACCTGCGCCTTCAGGTCGGGCGGCAATGCCTCGTACGCGGCGGTGCATTCGGCGAACAGCGTCTGGCCCTGACCCTGCGGCACCGGCAGGACCGCGAGGAACAGCGAGATGTCGGGCGGCGGCCGGCGGTAGCTCTGGTCGGTGTGCCAGCCCTTGCGGTGCGGGAACTGGACGGGCAGGCGGCCGTCCTCGGTCAGCGGCGGCGACGGCATCGCCGGCGGCGGCCGGCTGGCGGGTGGGGTGTTGGAGACCAGGAAGATCTCAGGCACCGTCTCGTGCACCATGTTCCGGGGCGTGAGGTTCTCGCGGTAGTCCTCCACCTCCGGCCCGAACACCTGACTGAGCCGGCGCAGCAATTCCGGCCGCTCGGCCATGGCATCCATGCCCTGGATCAGCATCAGCCCCTGACAGTCGCCGAGGGCCTGCGCCAGGGCCCCTGGATCGGCTTCGGCCGCCTCGATCAGCCCGAGCGCGCCGCCTGGCCCGCCCGGGATCAGCCGACCGCCGAAACCGGCACCGGAAAGCGGGCGAACGAGATCGAAATGGCTGCCCATGCTGCACCCTGCATCAGGAGATTGTTTTTCGGACGCAGGGTATCTGCCCGGTTTGCGCGGTCAACCGGCTTGGACGATCGACGCGGGACTCGCCGCCCGGTAGGCCGTTCGCCGGCTGGTCTGGCGGAACGACGTGTTCGCGCGCCGTGCTATAGGGGCGCTGGATCGTGGATGCCCGCCATCGGGGACGATGCTATGGCCGAAGTCAAAGCCTCGGAGCTATTGCGGGCACCGATGAGTTTAATTGACAGGCGGCATGGCGTTGAACCCAACTCCGTCCCTCGCGCAAAATCGGGAAACAATGCCGTCCCCCGCATGCCCGCGGCTGATCGCGCTGCCTGATCCTGCGGCCACGGTAGCACTGGCCGCTCGCGTCGCGGCGCTGCTGCGTCCGGGCGACGCCGTGCTGCTGGAAGGCCCGCTCGGCGCCGGCAAGACGGCCTTCGCCCGCGCCCTGCTGCGCGCCGCCGCCGCCGACCCCGGCCTCGACGTCCCCAGCCCGAGCTTCACCCTGGTGCAGGACTACGCCACCGGGCGCGGCCGCATCCACCACTTCGACCTCTGGCGGCTCGACGGCCCCGACGGGCTCGCCGAACTCGGCTGGGACGAGGCATGCGACGACATCGTGCTGGTGGAATGGCCCGACCGCCTCGGTCCGCTGCGGCCGCCGGGCGCGCTGACCCTCGCGCTCGCGCCAGCCGATGCGCCGGATGCCCGCACCGCGACACTGACCTGGAACGACGAGAGGCGCGCCGCCCTGCCATGACCGCCACACCGAAGACCGCCATGGTGCTCGCCGCCGGGCTCGGCACGCGGATGCAGCCGCTGACGCTGGCCACCGCCAAGCCGCTGCTGCCGGTTGCCGGCCGCGCGCTGCTGGATCACGCCCTCGACCGGCTCGCCGCCGCCGGGGTCGGGCTCGTGGTGGTCAACACGCACTGGCAGGCGCCGCTGATCGAGGCGCATCTCGCCGCCCGGGAGCCGCCTCCCGCGGTGGTCGTCCGTCACGAGGCGACGCTGCTGGGCACCGGCGGCGCGGTGCGCGCGGCCCGCGATACGCTCGGCCCCGACCCGTTCTTCGTGGTGAACGGCGATTCGCTCTGGCTGGACGGTCCCGGCATGGCGCTGCTGCGCATGGCCGAGGCCTTCGACCCGGCGGCGGTGGACGGCGTGCTGCTGGTACACCGGACCTTCCAGGTGCACGCCGAGGTCGGCTTCGGCGACTTCGCGGTGGACAAGCTCGGCATGCTGCGCCGGCGGGAGGAGCGCGAGATCGTCCCCTATGTCTATGCCGGCGTGCAGCTGATCGCCCCATCCCTGCTGGACGGCATGCCCGACGCACCGTTCAGCATCAACCGGGCCTGGGACCGGGCGCTGGACGCCGGGCGGCTGCGCGCGGTGGTGCATGACGGGTTGTGGTTCCACCTGTCCAAACCGGCCGACCTGGCGGACGCCGAAACCTTCCTGCACATGCGCGCCACCGTCGATACGCGGTGAATCTGTTCACCATCCCGGCGCAGGCGCCGTTCCTGGATGCGCTGGCCGCGGCCTGGCTGGCGCGCGGCGGCGACCGGCTGGAGGCGTCGCGCGGGCTCATCATGCTGCCCACCCGCCGCGCCGCACGCGCGCTGGCCGAGGCGTTCCTGCGCGCCACCGACGGCGCTCCGCTGCTGCTCCCGCGCATCACCGCATTGGGCGCGCTCGACGAGGTGCCGCTGACGCTGGCCGGCGCGCTCGACGTGCCGCCCGCGGTCGAGCCGATGCCACGCCTGGCGGCGCTGAGCCGGATGATCCTGGCGCTGCAGGGCGCCAACGGCGCGCCGCGCAGCGCCGAGGGCGCGTGGCGGCTGGCGAGCGAACTCGCCGCCTTGATGGACGAGGCGGAGCGGGCGGAGATCGACCTCGCGCAGGCCCTCCCCGATGCCGCCGACGCCGCCCATGCCGAGCACTGGGGCAAGACGCTGGCCTTCCTGCGGATCGTCACCGCGATGTGGCCGGATTGGCTGGCCGAGCAGGGCCTGATGAACCCCGCCGCGCGGCAGGTCGCCCTGCTTGACGCCCAGGCGCATGCCTGGGCCGACGCCCCGCCCGAGACGCCGGTGTGGGTGGCCGGCACCACCGGCGGCATCCCCGCGGTCGCCCGCCTGCTGCGCGCCGTCGCCAGTCTGCCGAACGGGCGGGTGGTCCTGCCCGGCCTCGATACCGCGCTCGACGACGCCGCATGGGACGCGCTGGGCGAGACCCATCCGCAGGCCGGGCTGCGCCGCCTGCTGACCGGCCTGCAGGCGACGCGGGGCGACGTGCGGCCGTGGCCGGCCGCGGCCAGTGCGGTCCCGCTCTCCCGCGCGGGCCTGCTGCGCGACGCCCTGCTGCCCGCCGCCGCGCTGTCCGGGTGGCAGGCGGCGAAACCGGCGCCCCCCGAACGGCTCTGGCGGCTGGCGCCGGCCGACCAGCAGGAGGAAGCCGCCGCCATCGCGCTGGTGCTGCGCGATGCGCTGGAGATGCCCGGCACCCGCGCCGCCCTGGTGACGCCCGATCGCGCGCTCGCCGGGCGGGTCGGCGCCGAACTTGCTGCGCTTCGGCGTGGTCGCCGACGACAGCGCCGGGGAAACGCTGGCCGAAACCCCGCCGGCCGTGTTCCTGCGCCTGCTCGCCGTGGCGATCGACGAGGCGCTCGCGCCGGTGCCGCTGCTGGCGGTGCTGAAGCACCCGCTGGCAGCGGCCGGCCTTTCGCCCGCCGCCTGCCGGCAGGCGGCGCGTGCGCTGGAGCTGGCTTGCCTGCGCGGTCCGCGCCCCGGCCCCGGCCTTGCCGGCCTGCGCCGCGCGCTCGACACGTCCGCCCGTCGATCCGGCGGCGCGCGACCTGCTGGCCCGCATGGAAGGCGCCTGGAACCGGCGCTGCGCATGGCCGCCGCCGTCAGCGCCCCGCCCGCCGCCATGCTGGAGGCGCTGATCGAGGCGGCCGAGCGCCTCGCGGCCACCGACACCGACCCCGGTCCGGCCCGGCTCTGGGCCGCCGAGGAGGGCGAGGCCCTGGCAACCCGCCTCGCCGCGTCGCTGGCCGCACTGCCGGTGCTGCCGGACCAGCCGCGCGGCACGCTGCCCGGCCTGCTCGACGCGCTGCTGGAAGGCGGCGTGGTGCGCAGCCGCCGGGCGCTGCGCGGCGGAGAGGACGGTGCCGAACATCCGCGCGTGTTCATCTGGGGCCTGCTGGAGGCGCGGCTGCAGACGGTGGACGTGATGGTGCTGGGCGGCCTGGCCGAGACGCGTCTGGCCGCCTGCCACCGATCCCGGCCCCTGGCTGTCGCGGCCGATGCGCAGCGCGATCGGGCTTGCCTCGCCCGAGGAGGCGGTGGGGCAGGCGGCGCACGACTTCGTCGCCGCCGCCTGCGCCGCACCCGCGGTGGTGCTGTCCTGCCCGCGCCGCCGCGACGGCGCGCCCGCCGTGCCGGCGCGCTGGCTGACCCGGCTCGACGCGTTCCTGGACGGCCACGGGCTCACGCTGCCCGAGCACCCGGCCGCCGCCTGGGCCGCCGCGCTGGACCAGCCGGCGGACGGCCCGCGGCCGGTGGCACCGCCCAGGCCCTGCCCGCCGGTGGCGCTGCGCCCGCGCCGGCTCAGCGTGACCGAGATCGAGACCTGGCTGCGCGACCCGTACGCCATCCACGCCCGCCACATCCTCGCCTGCGCGCGCTCGACCCGCTGGACCAGGCCACCGACGCGGCCGATTACGGCTCGCTGGTGCATGCCGGGCTGCACCGCTTCCTGGAACGAGCATGGCGCGGACTGGCCCGCCGATGCCGCGCGCCGCGCTGCGCGCCGGCGCTGAGCCGCGCGCTGGCAGAGCGCCGGCCTGCGTCCGGCGCTGGCGGCATGGTGGGCGCCGCGGCTGCGACCGCATCGCCGACTGGGTCGCTGCGCACGAGGCCGGCGCGGCGGGCCGCGGCCGCGCCGGTGCGCATCGTCGCCGAGGTCGGCGGGCGGCTGGCTGCTGCCGGCGCCGCGACTTCATGCTGACCGGCCGCGCCGACCGGATCGAGATCGGCGCCGACGGCACACTGGCGATCCTCGACTACAAGACCGGCGCAGCCGCCGCCAGAAGCGGAGGTCGACGCCGGCCTGGCGCCGCAGCTGCCGCTGGAGGCGGCGATGGCCGGCGCGGGCGGGTTCGGCGCCGATCCCGTCGGCAGCGCGACGGGCGCTGATGCTACTGGCACCTGACCGGCGGCTACACGCCGGGCGACGAGCAGTCCTGTTCCAGCGGCGACGCCGGCGAGCGATCGCCGAGCAGGTCGCGACCGCCGCGGCGACCGGCTGGAGGCGCTGATCGCGGCCTACGACGACCCGGCGCATGCTACCTGTCGCAGCCCCAGCCCGGGCGTCGCGCCGCGCTTCTCCGACTACGCGCAACTCGCGCGCGTCGCCGAGTGGGCCGCCGCCGGAGGATGAGGGCGATGGCACCGCCGGATGACGCGGCATGACCGAACATCCCCGCGACGCGGCCTCCCGCGAACAGCGCCGCGCCGCCGATCCGGCGCGTCTCGGCGTTCGTCGCCGCCTCGGCCGGCTCGGGCAAGACCAAGCTGCTGACCGACCGGCTGCTGCGGCTGATGCTGGCCGGCGCCGACCCGCGCGCATCCAGTGCCTGACCTTCACCAAGGCGGCCGCCGCCGAAATGGCGGTGCGGCTGCAACGCACGCTCGGCGCGCTGGGTCACGCTGCCGACGCCGCGCTCGACGCGGAGCTGCGACCGTCTGGCGATCGACGCCGCGCGCCGCCAGCCGCCAGCGGCGCGCGCGCGCTGTTCGCCGCGCGTGCTGGACCTGCCCGGCGGCATGCGCATCGGCACCATCCACGCCTTCTGCCAGTCGCTGCTGCGCCGCTTCCCGCTGGAGGCCGCGCTGTCGCCGCATTTCCGGCTGGTGGACGAGCCCGACGCCGCCGACGCGCTGCCGAGGCGCGCGAGGACGATGCTCGCGGCGGCGCACGGCGAGCGAGCTGCACGCGCGCGATGCGCCTGCTCGCCGGGCTTGCGTCCGGCGGAGCAGTTCGGCCGGCTGGTCGCGGCCTTGCAGGCCGAGCCGCAGCGGCTGACGTGCTGGCGGCGGCGCTCGGCGGCCGGACGCGCTGGCGGCGCGCAGCGCCGCGCGCTCGGCGTCGATGCGGCGGACGAGGCGGCACTGCATCGCCGACGCCGTGCGCTGGCAGGACGAGACCGCGACTGCGCGACGCGCGCTGCGTCGTCGCTGGCCGAGCACGGCTCGCCAAGAGGTCGCGGAAAAGGCGCGCGCGCATGCTGGACTGGCTCGGCGCTGGACGCCGGCACGGCGCGTGCCGAGAACTGGGACGAACTGGCGCGCGCGAGTTCCTGCGCGACGGCGGCGAGCCGCGCGCGCGCCGGCGCGCTTCGTCAACGAGCAAGCTGCGCCAAGGAGCAGCCGGAACTGGCCGAGGCGATGCTGGCCGAGCAGGCGCGCATCGCGGCAGGTCGAGGACGACCGCCGCGGCGCTGCAGGTCGCCGCGCTGTCGGCCGCGCTGGTGGCGCTCGCCGCGCCGGTGCTGCGCGCCTACGCGGCGCGCAAGGACGCGCCGGCGCTGCTCGACTACGACGACCTGATCGGCCGCGCCGTCGAGCCTGCTGGTCGATCCCGGCGCCGCCTGGGTGCTGTACAAGCTGGACGGCGGCCTCGACCACCTGCTGCTGGACGAGGTGCAGGACACCGCGCCCGCGCAATGGCGCATCGCCCACGCGCTGACCGAGGAGTTCTTCGCCGGCGCCGGGCGCGCGCGACGGCGCGCCGCACGGTGTTCGCGGTGGGCGACCGCAAGCAGTCGATCTACTCGTTCCAGGGCGCCGACGCCGACGAGTTCGATCGCGGCGCGCAACCTGCTGCGCCGGCGCGTGCACGGCGGCCGGCCGGGACTGGCGCGAGGTGCCGCTGGACGTGTCGTTCCGCTCGACCGCGCCGGTGCTGGCCCTGGTCGATGCGGTGTTCGCCGATCCGGTCGCCGCCGCCGGGCGTGGTCGGCGCCCGGCGACGCTGCGCCACTATGCCGACCGCGCCGGGCATGCCGGCGCGGTCGAACTGTGGCCGCTGGCGCCGCGGCCCGACGAGCCGGACGCCGGACCCTGGACGGTGCCGGAGCGCAACCAGCGGCCAGCGCTCGGCGCCGCAGCGGCTGGCCGAGCGCGCTGGCCGACTGGATCGCACGCGAAACCAGCGGCGCGGTGCTGCTGGAAAGCCGGGGCCGAGCGCTGCGGCCGGGCGACGTGCTGGTGCTGGTGCGGCGGCGCAACGACTTCGCCCGCGCGCTGGTGCGGGCGCTGAAGGCGCGCGGCGTGCCGGTGGCCGGGCTCGACCGGCTGGTGCTGACCGAGCAGCCGGCGGTGCAGGACCTGATGGCGCTGGCCGACGCGCTGCTGCTGCCGCAGGACGATCTGACGCTTCGCCTGCCTGCTGACCAGCCCGCTGGGCGGGCTGACCGACGACAGCCTGATGGCGCTGGCGATCGGCGCGCGGCGGCGCGCTGTGGGAGGCGTTGCGCGCGCGCGCGCCGGAGCGGCCGGACTGGCAGGCCGCGTGGGACTTGCTTCGCCGCGCTGCTGCGCGCGGGTCGATTACGTCACGCCGCACGCGCTGCTCGCCGAGGCGCTCGGGCCGCTCGGCGGGCGGGCGCGGCTGTTCGCCCGGCTGGGCGCGGAGGCGGCCGAGCCGGTGGACGAGCTGCTCGCACGCCGCGCTGGCCTACGCAGACGCACGCACCCGCCGTCGCTGCAAGGGTTCCTGCACTGGCTGCGCCAGTCGGGCGGCCGAGGTGAAGCGCGAGCAGGAGGTCGCCGGCGGCGCTGGTGCGCATCATGACGGTGCATGGCGCCAAGGGCTTGCAGGCGCCGCTGGTGATCCTGCCCGACACCACCGCGCTGCCGCCGGACGAGGGCGGGCTGCTGCTGGGCCGACGATCCGGCACGCGGCGCGCGGTGCCGATCTGGTCGCCGCGCAAGGAAATGCGCTGTGCCGCGGCCATCGCCGCTGCGCGACGCGGCCGACGCGCGGCGGATGGAGGAGCACAACCGGCTGCTCTACGTCGCGCTGACCCGCGCCGAGGACCGGCTGCTGGTGTGCGGCTGGCAGGCCGCGCCGCGCCTGCCGGACGCATGCTGGTACAGCCTGGTCCGCGCGGCTTCGCCGCGGCTGGAGCGCCGAGGCTGCGGCGTTTGCGGTCGACCCGTGGGAAGGCGAGCGTGCTGCGCCATGCCGCGGCCGCAGGCGCGTGGCCGTCCGGCAGTCCGAGCCGGCCGCAGGGCGCCGGCGGCAGCAGCGCATCGCCGCTGCCGGCCTGGGCCGGGCGCGGCGCCCGGACTGGACGCGCCAGCGCCGCCGCCGGCCGAGCCGGCCCGGCCCGATGCCGCTGGCGCCCAGCCGGCCGGACGGCGTGGCACTCGGCACCGTGCCGCCGGCCGCCTCGCCGCTGGCCGAGCGGGACGCGGCGGCCGAGCGGTTCCGCCGCGGCCAGCTGGTGCACAGCGCTGCTGCAGCATCTGCCCGCGCTGCCCGAGGCCGACCGCCGCGCGGCCGCGCTGCGCCTATCTGGACCGGCCCGGCCACGGGCTGGACGCCGGCGAGGCAGCGGCGATCGCCAGGGAGGTGCTGGCGATCCTGGCGCACCCGGCGCTGGCGCCGCTGTTCGGGCCGGGCAGCCGCGCCGAGGTGCCGCTGACCGGGCGTGGTCGGCGGCGACGGTGGTCGGCGGGCTGGTCGACCGGCTGGCGGTGCTGGCCGACCGCGTGCTGATCGCCGACTTCAAGACCAACCGCCGGCCGCCCGCCGACCGCGGCCGACACGCCGGTGCTGTATCTGCGCCAGCTGGCCGCCTATCGCGCGGTGCTGCGCGCGATCTTCCCGGACCGGCCGGTGCGCTGCGCGCTGGTCTGGACCCAGGCGGCGCGGGTCATGCATGCTGTCGGACGGCATGCTCGACCAGCATGCCCCCGCCGGGCTTGCCCAACCATGCGCGCCACGCCGCTTGATCCGCCCGCCGCGCCGCCCCACTTCCTGACGCCGAAACAAAGAGCCTGACAAAGAGGCCGACATGAGCGAGAACACCAAGCCGGTCACCGACGAGACCTTCGCCACCGACGTGCTGAAGGCCAACGGCCCCGTGCTGGTCGATTTCTGGGCGGAATGGTGCGGCCCGTGCAAGGCGATCGGCCCGGCGCTGGAGGAGATCGCCGGCGAGCTCGCCGGCAAGCTGACCGTCGCCAAGGTCAACATCGACGAGAACCCGCATGACGCCGAACGACCTACGCCGTGCGCGGCATCCCGACGCTGATCCTGTTCAAGGACGGCAAGCCGGCCGCCACCCAGGTCGGCGCGCTGCCGAAGAGCCAGCTGAAAAGCTGGATCGGCGGTAATCTCTGACGGCCGCGCGCAGCGGCGCGAAACGCTGCTGCCGGAAATAGTTGAGGCATAAGACAACGCGGGTCTAAGCTTCTCCTGGTCCGGAACCTGGGGGATGCGATGGCGGCTTCTGTGTTGACGGGGCTGGCCGAGGCGCTCGCCTCGGGCGCGGTCACGGTGATCGATCTCGCGCATCCGCTCGAACCGGCCACCCCCGTCATCAGCCTGCCGCCGCCATTCGGCCAGTCGGCACCGTTCTCGATCGAGCGCATCTCCGCCTATGACGACCGCGGCCCCGGCTGGGCCTGGAGCAACATCGCGCTCGGCGAGCACACCGGCACGCATTTCGACGCGCCGGTGCACTGGATCACCGGCCGCGACCTGCCGGACAACGCGCTGGACACCATCCCGCCCGGCCGCTTCGTCGCACCCGCCAACGTGCTGGACTTCAGCGCCGCCTGCGACGCCGATCCCGACTTCCTGCTCACCCCGGCGCTGATCGAGGCGTGGGAGGCTGAGCACGGCCGCATCGAGGCGGGCAGCTGGGTGCTGCTGCGCAGCGGTTGGTCGAAGCGCGCCGATCCCGCCGCCTTCCTCAATGCCAACGAGACCGGCCCGCACACGCCGGGCCCGTCCCCCGAGGCCGTCACCTTCCTGGTGCGGCAGCGTGACGTGATCGGCTTCGGCACCGAATGCGTCGGCACCGATGCCGGGCCAGGCCTTCGCCTTCGAGCCGGCGTTCCCCTGCCACGCGGGCATGCACGGCGCTGGCAAGTTTGGCCTCGCCAGTCTGACCAATCTCGACAAGCTGCCGCCCAAGGGCGCCATCCTGATCACCGCGCCGCTGAAGATCGCCGGCGGCACCGGCAGCCCGTGCCGCGTGCTCGCGCTGGTGGCGCGATGGCCGAACGCAGCTTCGCACAAGGAGGTCGAAAAACTGCGCCTCGGCGCGGGCGAGGAGTTTCGCGGCGAGGGCATCCTGGCCGTCACCAAGGCGCTGCTGCAATCCGGCGTGTCCTACGTCGCCGGCTACCAGGGCGCGCCGATCTCGCACCTGATGGACGTGCTGGCGGACGCCGAGGACATCCTCGACGAACTCGGCGTGCATTTCGAGGCATCGGCGAGCGAGGCCGCGGCGGCGGCGACGCTGGCGGCGTCGGTGAACTATCCGCTGCGCGGCGCCGTGACGTGGAAATCGACGGCGGGCACCAATGTCGCGTCCGACGCGCTGTCCAACCTCGCCTCGGGCGGCGTCACCGGCGGCGCGCTGATCGTGATCGGCGAGGACTACGGCGAGGGCTGCTCCATCATGCAGGAGCGGACGCATGCCTTCGCGATGAAGTCGCAGATCTGGCTGCTCGATCCGCGGCCGAACCTGCCCGCGCATCGTCGCCATGGTGGAGAAGGGCTTCGAGCTGTCCGAGGCCACCAACACGCCGGTGATGCTGGAGCTGCGCATCCGCGCCTGCCACGTGCATGGCCGCTTCATCGCCAAGGACAACGTGCGTCCCGCCGTTCGGCCTGAAGGACGCGATGGAGAATCCGCGGCGCGACGTCGGCCGCATCGTGCTGCCGCCGGCGAGCTTACGTGCAGGAGCAGGAGAAGATCGACAAGCGCCTGCCGGCGGCGCGCCGCTTCATCGTCGAGCACGCGGCTGAACGAGGTGTTCGGCGACGACGTCGCAGGACATCGGCATCATCCTGCAGGGCGGCATGTACAACGGCCTGATGCGCGCGCTGCAGCTGATGGGGCTGGCGGACGCCTTCGGCAACAGCCGCCTGCCGCTCTACGTGCTGAACGTCACCTATCCGCTGGTGCCCGAGGAGGTGACGCGCTTCTGCGCCGGCAAGCGCGCGGTGCTGATGGTGGAGGAAGGCCAGCCCGAGTTCCTCGAGCAGGCGATCAACGCGATCCTGCGCAAGGCCGACCTGCAGACGCGCGGTGCACGGCAAGGACATGCTGCCGATGGGCGGGCGAATACACCGCCGCCGTGCCTGCGCGTCGGGCCTCGAAGCCTTCGTCGGCCGCTATCTGCCCAGCGCTGCGGCCCGCAACACCGCTCAGCCCGCGCCGACGCAGCCGCCGGGAAGCTCGAGAAACACGTGCTGCCGCGCCCGCCGAGCTTCTGCACCGGCTGCCCGGAACGGCCGATCTTCACCGCGATGAAGCTGGTGGAGCGCGAGCTTGGCCCGCACCACGTCAGCTGCGACATCGGCTGCCACCTGTTCTCGATCCTGCCGCCGTTCAACATCGGTGCGACGACGATGGGCTATGGCCTCGGCTGGGCCGGCGCCGGCGGCGCTGAACGCGAAGGATGCGAACCGCCGCACCATCAGCGTGATGGGCGATGGCGGCTTCTGGCACAACGGCCTGGCGTCCTCGCGTCGGCAACGCGGTGTTCAACAAGACCGACAACGTGCTCGTCGTGGTCGATAACTTCTACTCGGCCGCGACCGGCGGGCAGGACATCCTCTCGTCGCGCGCGCCAACAGCCGCCGCAGCCACCAACAACCCGATCGCGCGCGCCGGTCCGCGGCGTCGGCGTCAAATGGGTGCGGGAGGTCGACGCGCACCTACGACCTGACGCGCATGCGCGACGTGCTGCGGGAGGCGCTGACGACGAAGGAGAAGGGGCCGAAGGTCATCGTCGCGTCGTCGGAATGCATGCTCAATCGCCAGCGCCGGGAACGCCCGCTGCTGGCGAAGGCGGCGAAGGCCGGGCAGCGCGTGGTTCGCGAACGCTTCGGCGTCGACAGCGACACCTGCACCGGCGATCATTCCTGCATCCGCCTGTCGGGCTGCCCGTCGCTGACGGTGAAGCCCAACCCCGACCGCTGCGCCAGGACCCGGTGGCGGCGGTGCAGGAAAGCTGCGTCGGCTGCGGCCTGTGTGGCGAGGTGGCGCACGCCGCCGTGCTCTGCCCGTCCTTCTACCGCGCGCAGATCGTGACGAACCCGAGCCGATGGGACCGCCTGCGCGCGCGCATCGCCGATGCGGTGATCGGCCGCTTCGCGCATGCCTGAAGCCCCGCTCTTGCAGGATGCGGCGGTCGGCGTCCGCGCGCTGACCGTCGCCATCGTCGCAATGGGCGGGGAGGGCGGCGGCGTGCTGGCCGACTGGCTGGTGGACGCGGCGGAGGCCAGCGGCTTCGTCGCACAATCGACCTCGGTGCCGGGCGTGGCGCAGCGCACCGGTGCGACGATCTACTACCTCGAATTCTTCCCCGCCGCTGAGATCGACGCGGCCGGCCAGCAGCCGGTGCTGGCGCTCATGCCCGCACCCGGCGACGTCGATTTGGTGATAGCCTCGGAACTGATGGAGGCGGGGCGCGCGATCCAGCGCGGCCTGGTATCGCCCGAGCGCAGCACCTTCGTCTTTTCCACGCACCGCGTCTTTGCGATGACCGAGAAGATCGCCATGGGCGACGGGCGCGTCGACGCGCCGGCGCTGCTCGATGCGTGCCGCACGGCGGCACGCCGCGTGGTGGCGGCCGACATGCTGGCGATCGCCGAGGCGAACGGCGCGCATCTGTCGGCCGTGCTGCTCGGCGCGGTCGCCGGCTCGGGTGCGCTGCCGATCCCGCGTGATGCCTACGAAGCCGCGATCCGCCATGCCGGCGTCGGCGTGGAGGCAAGCCTGCGCGCCTTTGCCGCCGGGCTCGATGCGGCCGACCCGATCGGCGTGCCCGTGGCGGCGTCCACGGTGCCGGCGCGCCCATCGGCGGCCGACGAGATCATTGCCGAGGGCGTGCGGCGCCTGACCGACTATCAGGATGCCGCCTATGCCGACTTGTTCAGGCAGCGGCTCGATCTGTTGCGCCTCCACGGCGCTTTGCTGGAAGAAACCGCACGGCATCTCGCGCTGTGGATGAGCTACGAGGACACGATCCGCGTCGCCGACCTCAAGACCCGCGCCAGCCGCCTCGCCCGCGTGCGCGCGGAAGTGCGCGTCGGGGCGGGGCAGATCCTGCGCATCACCGAATTCATGCACCCGCGCGTGCAGGAAATCGCCGATACACTGCCCGCGCCGCTGGGGCGCTGGCTGCTGGCCTCGGGTCTGCCGCGGCGGCTGCTGGAACGCCTGACCGCGCGCGGGCGCCATGTCGAGACGACCGCGGTGGGCGGCTTCCTGCTGCTGCGCGGCATCGCCTCGTTGCGTCGTTTCCGCCGCTCCACGCTGCGCTATGTCGAAGAGCAGGCGCGGATCGAGGCATGGCTTGCGCGCATCGCGACACTCGCGCCGCGCGATGAAGGGTTGGCGCTGCAGGTCGCGCGCTGCCAGCGGCTGGTGAAGGGATATGGCGACACCCATGCGCGCGGCTGGGCCAATTTCCAGCGGTTGATGGCGGTGGTGGACAATCTTGCCGGCGGCCCGGATGCGGCCGCCCGGCTGGCCGCGCTGTGCGACGCGGCGCTGGCGGACGAGAACGGGACGGCGTTGACGAAGGCGCTGGAAGCGGCGTGAGCATTCAGGGCGCATGCGTGGCGGAGGCCTTCGCCGACACCGCGGCCCGCCACGCGGCCCGCCCCTTCCTTCTCGTGCTGCCGGAAACCGCGGCCGCCTACGGGATCGCATCCGGCACGATCCCCTATGCCGCCGCCGCGGCCGAGATCGCGCGGCTGCGCGCGGGATACGCGGCTGCCGGATACGGCTCCGGCCATCGCATCGGCCTGATGCTGGAAAACCGGCCGGCGTTCTTCCTGCACTGGCTCGCATTGAATGGGCTGGGTGTCAGCGTGGTGCCGCTCAATCCCGAATTGCGCCCGGCCGAGTGCGACTACATCGTGCGCCACAGCGGAATCGTGCTGGCGGTCGCCGCGGCGCCGCACCTCGCCGCCTTGCGCGCGGTCGCGCCGGAGCTTCCCGTCATTGACGATGCCGCGCCGCCGCCGGCGGCCGCTGGCGCCGCATCGGGCATGAAGCCGGCGCGCTCCGCGGAATGCGGCCTGCTCTATACCTCAGGCACCACCGGCCGTCCGAAAGGCTGCGTGCTTTCCAACGAGTACTACCTGCACACCGGCGACTGGTACGCGACGGCCGGCGGCCTGTGCGCGCTGCGGCCGGACGATCGTCTCATCACGCCGCTGCCGCTGACGCACATCAACGCGATGACCTATTCCACCATGGCGATGATCGCGACGGGCGGCTGCATCGTGCAGCTCGATCGTTTCCATCCGCGCAGCTGGTGGGATGCGGTGCGCGACAGCCGCGCCACCATCATCCACTATCTCGGCGTGATGCCGTCGATGCTGCTGGGCGCCGCGCCCGACCCGCGCGACCGCGACCATGCGGTGCGTTTCGCCTTCGGTGCCGGCGTCGATCGCCACCACCATGCGGCGTTCGAGGCGCGGTTCGGCTTTCCCCTGCTGGAAGCCTGGGCGATGACGGAAACCGGCGCCGGTGCCGTGGTGATCGCCAACCGCGAGCCGCGCCATGTCGGCACTGCCTGCTTCGGCCGCCCCGCCGCCGCCGTCGAGGTGCGCATCGTGCCGGAAGACGGCGAGTTCCTGGTGCGCGCCGCGGGCGCCGACCCGCGCGCCGGTTTCTTCACCGAATACCTGAAGGACCCGGATGCCACCGCCGCCGCCTGGGACGGTGGCTGGTTCCATACCGGCGACATCGTGCGGCAGGACGCCGAGGGCTACCTCTATTTCGTCGATCGCAAGAAGAACATCGTGCGCCGCAGCGGCGAGAACATCAGCGCCGCCGAGGTGGAAAGCGTGCTGCGCCGCCATCCGGACATCGCCGAGGTCGCCGTCGCCGCGGCACAGGACGCGGTGCGCGGCGAGGAAGTGCTGGCCTGCATCGTGCCCCGCGCGCCCATCGCCGATGCCGCCTCGCTGGCGGCCGACATCGTGCGCGCGGCATTGCAGGATCTTTCCTACTTCAAGGTTCCCGGCTGGATCGGCTTCGTCGATGCGCTGCCGCTCACCGCGAGCCAGAAGGTCGCGCGCGGCGCCTTGAAGGCGATGGCCGAGGAGATGCTGGCACGCGGCGGCTGCATCGACACGCGCGGGCTGAAGCGGCGGTGACCGCACGCGGCTATGACGGCATCGCCCTCTGCTGCCCGGTGACCGAGCCCTATGTCCGGCGCTCCGAACAGGGTGCGGCGTGGTTCCTGGCGCGTGCGCTGCGCCGGCTGATCGACGCGAGCGGCGTGGCCAAGGCCGAGATCGACGGCCTCTGCGTCTCCAGCTTCACGCTGGCCCCCGACACCGCGGTCGGCTTCACCCAGCAGGTCGGCCTGTCGCCGCGCTTCCTGGAATGGCTGCCGATGGGCGGTGCCTGCGGCGTGATCGCGCTGCGCCGCGCCGCGCGTGCCGTGCAGGATGGCGACGCGGAGGTAGTCGCCTGCATCGCCGGCGACACCGCGAACGACACGAGCTTTCGCGATCTTCTTGCCAGTTTCAGCAGTTTTTCTCGCGACGCGGTCTATCCGTACGGCGCCGGCGGCCCGAATGCCAGCTTCGCGCTGATCGCCGATGCCTATATGCGCGCGACCGGTGCGACGCGGGAGGATTTCGGCGTGCTCGCGGTATCGCAGCGCGCCAATGCCCAGCGCAATCCGCAGGCGCTGCTGCGCGCGCCGATGACGATGGCGGACTACCTCGCCGCCCGCCCCATCGCCACGCCGGTGCATCTGTTCGATTGCGTGATGCCCTGCGCCGGAGCGGACGGGTTCCTGGTGATGGCGCAGGACCGTGCGCACGCGCTCGGCCTGCCCTTCGTGCGCGTACCGGGTGCCATCGAGCGGCACAACGCCTTTCCCGAGGATGCGGTTCAGTTGCGCGGCGGCTGGGCGATGGATCGCGATGCGCTGTGGGCGCAGGCCGGCATCGGACCCGGCCGACGTCGATGTGGTCGAGACCTACGACGACTATCCGGTGATCTCGATGCTGCAGTTCGAGGGCTTGGGCTTCTGCGCGGCCGGCGATGCGCCGGCCTTCGTGCGCAGCCGCGATTTCACGGTGGACGGCGATTTTCCGCACAACACCGGCGGCGGCCAGCTTTCGATGGGGCAGGCGGGTGCCGCCGGCGGCTATCTCGGGCTGGTCGAGGCGATGCGACAGCTGCTCGGTCAGGCCGAGGGCCGGCAGGTCGCCGCCGCGCGTCACGCGCTGGTCAGCGGCTTCGGCATGATCAACTACGATCGCGGCTTGTGCTCGGCCGCCGCCGTGCTGGCGCGCGCATGATGCGGCTGCAGCGCTGCGGGGAATGCGGCCGGGCGCAGTATCCGGCGCGGGCGTTCTGCGGGTTCTGCCTGTCGGACCGCATCGCGTGGGAGAGTGCCGATGCGATGACCGCGCGCGTCGTGGCGCGGACCGTGCTCTACCACAGCAACGAGCCGGCGTTCCGCGATCGGCTGCCGCGGCCCCTGGGCCTCGTGCAATTCGCGGCGGGGCCGGTGGCGGTCTGCTTCCTGGCCGAGGCGGTCAAAGCCGGGGATGACGTCGTGGTGCGCCTCGACGCCGACGGGCTGCTCGAAGCCACGAACCCCGGTTAAGCCGCGCGCAGCCCCATCTCCCGCAGCAGCGGCAGCACCGCATCGACGAAATACGGCAGCTCGTCCTTGTAGTTGACGAACGAGATAGCCACGCCCTCGAACCCCGCATCGCTGATCGCCGTAAGCTCGGTCGCGATCCGTTCGGGCGAACCGATCAGAGGATAGGTGCCGGCGCCGCCCACGAACCGCTTGCGGTGCAGGCGATAGGCGGCCGGATCGTGCGAGCCGGAGAACTTCTCCTTGTTGCGCATGTAATGATCGGCACCTTCGGTGTCCTCCATTGTCACCGCGTAGTGCTCGTAATACGCCTCGGCTGCATCCTGCGACGGGCGGCAGACGACGTGGCAGGTGGTGTACACCCCGACGCTGCGGCCGGCCGCGTCGGCGCGGGCGCGCATGTCGGCGATCTGCGCCCGCCCGGCGGCGATGTCGATGAAGGTGGTGAACAGGCAGTCGGCCGCCCGTGCCGCGAAGTCCCGCCCCGGTGGAGAGAACGCGGCGTTCAGCGTCACCGGCCGCGGCTGCTGCACCGGGCGCGGCAGGCCGGACACCCCGCGCAGGTCGTAGTACTGCCCGGCGAAGTCGAACGGCGCCGGCTCGGTGTAGAGGCGATTCAGCACCTCGAACCATTCCAGGCCCTGGCCGTAGCGGTCCTCGATCATCGGCAGCCCGAAGCAGGCGAATTCCTCGGGGTTCCAGCCGCAGACGATGTTCAGTCCGGCACGGCCCGCGCTGGCATGGTCGATCGTCGCCAGTGCCTTGGCGGCGAACACCGGATGCACCATCGGCACATGCACCGTCGCGAACAGCGCGATCCGCTCGGTCAGCCCGGCCAGCGCCGCCGCCTCGGTCAGCGTCTCGAACGACCATTCGCGTGCGTTCGTCACACCGCCGAAGCCCTTCCAGCGCGCGATCGGCAGGAAAAATTCCAGCCCCGCCCGGTCCGCCATCTGCGCCACCGCGACGACGTCGGGCCACGCCGCGCGCCAGCGTTCCGGCACCCGCGTCAGGGTCAGCCCGCCATCCGCGTTGGCCGAGAACACGCCCAGCTTCAGCCGGTTCGGGCCACGCATCGGATGCGTCATCGGCGGAACTCCGGCATGGTGCGGAAAAATACTTGAGATATAAGATATCAGGCCGCACCATCGCCGCCTAGGTCGCTCCAGGGAGAGTTGCATGAAAGCGCGTCTGTTCGCGGTCGCCACGGCTGTCGGGCTTCTCGGCGCATCGGCTGCCGCACAGGCGCAGATCAAGATCGGTGCGATCCTGTCGATCAGCGGGCCGGCCGCCGCGATGGGCGTCGGCTACAAGGGCGCCTTCGACTTCTTCCCCACCGAGATCGACGGCCAGAAGGTGGAATACATCATCCGCGACGACGCCACCGACGCGAACAACGCGTTCACCATCGCGCAGAAGATGGTCTCCGAAGATCACGTCGATGCCTTCATCGGCCCCTCGCTCACCGCGTCGGATGCGGCGGTCGCGCCGGTCGCCAACCAGGCCAAGGTGCCGATGATCGCGATGGCGCCGTACGACTACGATCCCGCCAAGCAGCCCTACACCTTCAGCGATGCCCAGCCGCTCACGCTGATGGTCTCGGTCGTGTTCAAATACATGCAGCAGCACGACATCAAGACCATCGGCTATATCGGCTTCTCCGATGGCTGGGGCGATCAGGTGCTGGCGGCGACCAAGGCGTCGTCGCAGGCCGACGGCATGAAGATCCTGGCCGATGAACGTTACGCCCGCACCGATACCTCGGTCGAGGCGCAGGCGCTGAAGCTCATCAGCGTGCATCCCCAGGCGATCATGATGGGCAACTCGGCGACCCCGGCGGCACTGCCGGTCGTCGCCCTGCGCCGGCTGGGCTACAAGGGCGGCATCTACGGCAACCACGGCATCGTCAGCCCCGCCTTCATCAAGGTCGGCGGCCCGGCTGCGAAGGGCGTGATCGCCGACACCTCGCCGCTGGTGGTGTATGAGCAGTTGCCCGACAGCAACCCGGTCAAGCCGGTGGCAGCCGCCTTCATGGCCGAATACGGCAAGAAATACGGCCCTGCCAGCCCGTTCGCAGGCTACAGCTACGATGCGATGCTGCTGCTGAAGAACGCCATCCCGACGGCGCTCAAGACCGCCAAGCCGGGCACCGAGGCGTTCCGGGTGGCGCTGCGCGACGCGCTGGAAAAAACCCATGATCTGGTCGGCGTGAGCGGCATCTACACCATGTCGCCGACCAACCATAACGGTCAGGACGCCCGTGCGGCGGTGCTGGTGGAAGTGAAGGACGGCGCCTGGACGGCGATCCACTGACCGGTCCCCCACCAGGGGGCGGCGCATGGATCTGTTCGTCTTTCTCGCCCTGCTGCAGGCGGGCATCACCACCGGTGCGATCTATCTGCTGCTGGCCATCGGGCTGCTGATCGTCTTTGCCGTCACGCGGGTGATCTTCGTCCCGCAGGGCGACCTGCTGGCCTTCGGCACGCTGACCGCGGCCGCCCTGCAATCGGGCACCGTGCCGGGAACGCTCTGGCTGCTGGACGGCCTGTCCGCCTGCGCGCTGGTGGTCGCGCTGTTCGGCGGCCGCCGTGCGGCGCTGCGCGGACTGCTCGCCTGGGGCCTCTATCCGGCGGCGGTGACAGCCGCCGCGATCGCCCTGGCGCCGATGCAGTCGGGCTGGGCCGCGATCGTGCTGGCGCTGGCGATCGTCACGCCGATGGGGCCGCTGATCTGGCGCTTCGCCTTCCGCCCGATGGGCGACGCGCCGGTGCTGACGCTGCTGATCGTGGCGATGGCGCTGCATTTCGTGCTGACCGGGCTCGGCCTCGTGCTGTTCGGGCCCGAGCAGGCGAGTGCGCCAACCCTCACCGATGCCAGCTTCGATGTCGGCGTCCTGACCGTATCGGGCCAGTCGCTCGCTGTGCTGGCGTGCTGTGCGGTGCTGGTTGTCGGGCTCAACTGGTTCTTCGGTGCGACGATCCACGGCAAGGTGCTACGCGCCGCGGCGTCCGACCGGCTGGGTGCCCGGCTGGTGGGCATCGATGCGCGCGCGTCCGGCGCGCTTGCCTTCGGCCTCGCCGCGTTCATCGCCGCCCTGGCCGGCGTGCTGATCGGCGGGGTCACGCCGCTGTCCTATGACGCCGGCTTCGATATCGGCCTCAAGGGCTTCGTCGCCGCGATCATGGGCGGGCTGGTGTCCTTCCCGCTCGCCGCCGCCGGCGCGCTGCTGGTCGGCGTGCTCGAATTCGCTCGGCAGCTTCTGGGCCAGCGCCTACAGCGAGGTCATCGTCTTCACCCTGCTGATCCCCGTGCTGGTCTGGCTGTCCTGGCGCAGCGGCTCGGCGGAGGATCGTGCCTGATGCAGGCGCGCTGGGTGCTGCCGGCCGCGGCGACCGCCGCCGTCGTCCTGGTGCCCGCGGCGCTGCCGACCTTCTACGTGACGCTGTTCGGCTATGTCGGCCTCGGTGCCCTGGTGGCGCTCGGCCTCGTGCTGCTGACCGGGATCAGCGGCCAGACCTCCTTCGGCCAGGCGAGCTTCGTCGGCATCGCCGCCTATGCCACCACGCTGCTGACCAGGATGGACGGGCAGCCGCCTCTGGTCGGGCTGGTCGTCGGGCTGGCGCTGACCGGTGTCACGGCGTGGCTCCTCGGGCTGGTCACGGCACGGCTGTCGGGGCATTACCTGGCGCTGGTGTCCATCGCATGGGGCATCAGCTTCTTCTCGCTGTTCGGCACGCTGCCCTTCCTGCACGGCTTCAACGGCATCGGCGACATCCCGCCGCTGTCGCTCGGCCCGTTCGCCGCGGTCGACCGGCGCGTCAATCTCGGTGTGATCTGGGCGGCGGTGCTGGTGCTGATGGCGATGTCGGCCTGCCTGCTGGACAGCCGGACCGGGCGGGCGATCCGCGCCCTGAACGGCGCGCGCCTGATGGCCGAAAGCGTCGGCATCGACACCGCGCGCCTCAGCCGTGCCGTGTTCGTGCTGGCGGCGCTCTACGCCGGCTTGGCCGGATTCCTGTTCGCGCATTTCCAGCGCTTCATCAACCCGACGCCGTTCGGGCTTGAGGCGAGCATCGACTACCTGTTCATGGTCATCATCGGCGGCGCCGAATACCTGTGGGGTGCGCCGCTGGGGGCGGTATTGGTGGTCGTGCTGCGCGATCAGTTCAACGACTGGATCCCCCGCATCACCGGCCGCGCCGGCGATTTCGAGGCGCTGGTGTTCGCGCTCGTGGTGATCCTGCTGCTGCAGCGCGCGCCGCAGGGGCTGCTGCCGATGCTGCTGCGGCTGTGGCCGCGCCGCGCGGCATCCCCCGCGCCGTCATCGTCGGCGGGGGCCGACGATCCGCGCCTTGCGGTCGGCGATACCGAAGCAGCGCGGGAATGGTCGATCCCCGCCCAGGATGACGTGAGCGAGGTTGGCGAGGAACTCCTCGCGGTCGAGGACGTGTCGCACTACTTCGGCGGCCTCGCGGCCAATCGCGACGTGAGCTTCGCCGTCCATGCGCAGTGAGATCGTCGCCCTGATCGGCCCCAACGGTGCCGGCAAGACCACGCTGTTCAGCGTGGTCAGCGGCGTGCTGAAGCCCAGTGCGGGGCGCGTGCGCCTGTTTGGCACCCAGGCCCGCCATCTGCCGCCGCGCCGGGTTGCACGGCTCGGCCTGGCGCGCACCTTCCAGCACGTCAAGCTGCTGCCGGCGCGCAGCGTGCTCGAGAATGTCGCCCTGGGGGCGCACCTGTCGGGCCGGGCCGGGATGCTGCGCGCCATGCTGCGCCTGGACCGGGCCGAGGAAGCGCGGCTTCTGGCGGCGGCGCGGGCGCAGGCGGTGCGCACCGGCCTGGGCGATGTGCTGGACATGCCGGCCGGCGACCTGCCGCTGGGCCGCCAGCGCATCGTGGAGATCGCCCGCGCGCTGTGCCTGCGGCCGCGGCTGCTGCTGCTCGACGAACCCGCCGCCGGGTTGCGCCTGCCGGAAAAGCAGCACCTCGCCACCCTGCTGGCGCAGTTGCGCGCCGAAGGGATGGGCGTGCTGCTGGTCGAGCACGACATGGACTTCGTGATGCAGCTTGCGGACCGCGTGGTGGTGATGGATTTCGGCCAGAAGATCGCCGAGGGGCCGCCGCTGCATGTGCAGTCCGATCCGGCCGTGATGGAAGCCTATCTGGGCGGCGTCGCATGACCGCGCTGCTGGCCATCGCCGGGCTGCGCGCCGGCTACGGCCATGTCGAGGTGCTGCACGGCGTCAGCCTCTCGGTGCCCGAGGGCAGCATGGTCGCCATCGTCGGTCCCAACGGCGCGGGCAAGACCACGCTGATGGGGGCGGTGATGGGGCTGGTGCCGCGTCGTGGCGGCAGCGTGGACTTCCAGGGGCACGCGGCGGGTGCCACCGAGGCGCTGGTCGGCGCCGGCGCGGTGCTGGTGCCCGAAAAGCGCGCGCTGTTCGCCGACATGAACGTGCGAGGACAACCTGCTGCTGGGCCACTACCCACGCCGCCGGGCTGGCGCGCGCGACGCCGGGCCGGCCATGGCCGAGGTGTTCGCCATCTTTCCCCGCCTGCAGGAACGCCGCCGCCAGCTGGCTGGCACGCTGTCCGGAGGAGAGCGGCAGATGCTGGCGCTCGGGCGCGCCCTGATGGCCCGGCCGCGCCTGCTGCTGCTGGACGAACCCTCGCTCGGCCTGGCTCCGCTGATGGTGCGGGAGATCTTCCGCGTGCTGGCGGAATTGCGCCGCGGCGGCCTGTCGATCCTGCTGGTGGAGCAGAACGTGCGCGCGGCACTGCAGGTCTCCGACTACGGCTATGTGCTGGAAATGGGCGAGGTCGCGGCCGAGGGGCCGAGTGCCGCGCTGGCACGCGATCCGCGCATCCTGGAAACCTATCTCGGCCAGAGGCGGCGCGATGGCGGCGCATGACACCGGCCTGATCCCGGATCGGGAGGCGGCGGTCAGCGACGGCGTGCGCCTGCCGCTGCGCACCTGGCTAAGGCTGCTGACCTGCGTGAACATGATCGAGGGCGCGGTGCGCGCCCGCCTGCATGGTCAGTTCGCCACGACGCTGCCGCGCTTCGACGTGCTGGCGGCGCTGGATGGGGCAGGCGGCGAACTGCCGATGGGTGCGCTGTCGGCGCGGCTGATGGTGACCAGCGGCAATGTCACCGGCCTGGTAAAGGGCATGGAAAAGGACGGCCTGGTGGTGCGCCGGCCGCATCCCGCCGACCGGCGGAGCACCTTGATCGGTATGACCGAAGCCGGCCGCGCGCTGTTCGCCCGCATGGCGCCCGCGCATGCGCGCTGGATCGAGGAGACGATGGCCGGCCTCGATCGGGCCGAGGCGGCGCAGCTATGGCAGGCGCTGGGTCGGCTGAAGGCCTCGGCGCGGCAGGCCGCGCAGCCCGGGCGGCCGCGTCAGAAGATGCGCTCGTAGATGGTGATGACGTCGCCCGGCAGGATGTAGCTCTGCCGATCGACGCGGCCCTCGACCGGGTGGCCGTCGATGGTGCGCACTACCGAGGCGTAGCCGGTGACGGCGCGATAGGTGAAACCGCCGGCGACGCTGACCGCGGTCAGCAGCGTCATGCCGGGCTGGTAGGGGTACTCGCCCGGCTTGTTCACCTCGCCCAGGATGAAGATCGGCCGGTAGGCCAGCACCTCGATCGCCACGCTGGGGTCGCGGAACAGCTTCTTCGCGCGCAGTTCGTCCGAGATGCGCTTCTCTAGCTGCGCGGTGGTCAGTCCCGCGGCCTTGACCGTGCCGAGCAGCGGGATGGCGATTTCGCCGGCATCGTTGACCCGGAAATCACCGGTCATCTGGTCATCGCCGACGGTGATGATGCGGATCTGGTCGCCGACGCCCAGCTTGTATGCGGTCTCGTGTGTATCGGGGAGCGGCGCGAGGTTGCTGCCCGGGGCGCACGAGGCGAGGGCCGCGCCTGCAACTCCCAATAGCACGACCCGTCGCGTGAGCCGCCGATATCCGTCGTCATTCGGTCCGGCTCGTCTCATTCCGCGCTCGCTTGCTACTGTGATCGTTACTGCCCGATTGATGCGCGGAGCACTCTCTCCGGTCAATCCATGTTCCGCCAGCCTGCCAGTTGGCGTATGCACGCGCCATGGTCCGGGGCATCACCGCTCAGTTTCTGACGCTTCTGATCTGCCTGATCGGCGTGGCCGCCGCGCGCCCTGGCCGCGCCGCGCCGCCGGTCGATCCGCCGGCGAACCTGGATGCCTGGTCGCGCCCGGCCGCCGCTGACTCGGCCTCGGCGCTGTGCCGCGCGGCGGTGCGCAGCGCCGAGTACCGGTATGGCATCCCGCGCGGATTGCTGCTGGCGATCGCCGAGGTGGAAACCGGCCGCCCGACCGCCAATGGCCGCGGCATCGAGCCGTGGCCCTGGTCGGCCAATGCCGACAACCAGTCCCTGTTCTTCCCCACGCGTCAGGATGCGGTGGCGTGGACACGCCAGGCGCTCCGCCGCGGCGTTGCCTCGATCGATTCCGGCTGCCTGCAGGTCAACCTGCAGCAGCATCCGGATGCCTTCGCCTCGGTCGATGAGGCGTTCGAGCCCGGCCCCAACGCCAACTATGCGGCGCGCTTCCTGACCCAGCTTCATCGCGAGACCGGCAGCTGGCCTGCGGCCGTGGGCTGGTATCACTCGCATACGCCCACCCTCGCGGATCCCTACCGGCTGCGGGTGCAGGCGGCGTTCGTCCACGCGGTGATGGACCGGCGCGCCGCGATCCTGCAGGACATGGCGGACGCCTGGGCAGCCACGCGCCCCGCCGTTACGTCCCGGCGCGACGGCGCCTGCGACGCCATCGGCAGGGCCGCGTTGCGCTTCGACCCGGGCTGCGGCCCATAGGCTGGAAAAGCCGGCCCGGTTCCCTCAATCTCGGGGCCAGCCTCCGTGGCAGGCGAGACTACGCGCACCGATGAACGACTGCGCTTTCCCAAACCATAATCGGGAGCGATCCTCATGGCACTGGCAGCCGGCCCCGAGAAGCAGACCGGCAAACTGGTCGTCCGCAACATCGGACTGATGTTCTCGGGCGCGCTGGAGGCCCCGCTGCTCGACGCCGACACCATCGTCGCCGAGGCCGGGCGGATCACCGCGGTCGGCCGCGCCGGGGACTGCGACACCGGCGGCGCCACCGTGACGATCGACGCGCATGGTTGCGCCCTCTCGCCCGGACTGATCGACAGCCATGTGCATCCGGTGTTCGGCGACTGGACGCCGCGCCAGGGTCAGCTCGGCTGGATCGACAGCTTCCTGCACGGCGGCGTCACCACTATGGTCTCGGCCGGCGAGGTCCATCTGCCCGGCCGGCCGCGCGACATCGTCGGGCTCAAGGCGCTCGCGATCACCGCGCAGCGCGCCTACGCCAATTTTCGCCCCGGCGGGGTGAAGGTGCTGGCCGGCGCGCCGGTGATCGAGAAGGGCATGGTCGAGAGCGACTTCGCCGAGCTTGCCGCCGCCGGCGTGACGCTGCTGGGCGAGGTCGGCCTCGGCACCGTCAAGGCCGGGGAGGAGGCCCAGAGCATGGTTGCCTGGGCACGCAAATACGGCATCCAGAGCACCATCCACACCGGCGGCCCTTCGGTGCCCGGATCCGGCTACATCGACGCCGACACGGTGCTGGAGGCCGATGCGGACATCATCGGCCACATCAACGGCGGCCACACCGCGCTGCCGCTCGCCCAGATCCGCTGCCTGTGCGAAGGCTGCGGGCGTGCCATCGAGATCGTGCACAACGGCAACGAGCTGGCCGGACTGTCGGCGCTGCGCTTCGCCCGCGAACTCGGCCAGCTCGACCGCGTGATCCTCGGCACCGACAGCCCGGCGGGATCGGGCGTGCAGCCGCTGGGCATCCTGCGCATGGTCGCCCTGCTGGCGCGCCTGGGCGACCTGCCGACCGAGCAGGCGTTCTGCCTGCGCGACCGGCAACACCGCGCGCATGCGCAAGCTCGATTGCGGGCTGATCGAAACCGGGCGGGCAGCGGATTTCGTGCTGCTGGACCGTGCGCAGCACTCCGCCGGCAGCGATCTGCTGGACAGCGTCCGGAAGGGCGATCTGCCGGGGATCGGAATGGTCATCATCGACGGCATCGTGCGCTGCCTGCGCAGCCGCAACACGCCGCCGGCGGACCGCGTCCCGGTTCTCGTGGGATAGCCCCGCCCGGCGGCGGCGTGCCGTCGGGCGGGGCGTCCCGTTCGCTGTCCGCTCTCGCGCCGCGTCAGTCGCTGGCGTGCAGCACCTGGCCGCGGATTTCGCCGCCCGGGTTCGCCTTGGTGTGGACGTTGGTGTACCACAGCCCGCTGGTCAGCTGCTTGATCTGCGCGTCGGTCAGCTTCGCGGTGCCATGGATCGGCTGGGTCGCGAGGTCGCCGGTGATCGGCACCACGACGGGGGCGTTGGCGCCCGCCTTCGCCGGGCCATGGAAATGCGCCATCGTCGCCGGGCCGGTCAGGTTCTGGAAGGTCAGCGTATAGGTCAGCGTCTTCGTTGCGGTGTCGAGTGTAGCCAGCAGTTCCCCGGTGCCGGGCACCGAATGTGGCGGGACTTCCGACGCGCCGTTCAGCGTCGCGTGGAAATGCATGGTCGCCGCGAAGGCGGCCTGGGTGAAGCCGGCGGCAAGCAATGCCGTCAGCAGCATGGCGCGAAGCATGAAGACCTCCCTGGACGTGTGACCACCACGGATGTGGGGGCGCCGCAGATTGCGGGAAGTGCGCCGCCGCGTCACGCTGGCGGCTTGTTGCAGGGATGACGCACATGGACGATGCCAGGCCGGTCGGGCCCGAAGTCGACACCACCCCGCGCGGCCTGCCGGCGCGCGTCAGGCTGCGCGGCCGCTATGTGGAGCTGGAACCGCTGCACCGCCGCCACGTGCCCGAGCTCTGGCAGGCGATGCAGGGCGCGGACGAAAGCTGGAGCTATCTCGGCTATGGCCCGTTCCCCACGGCGGCCGCACTCGATACCTTCGTCGGTGAGTTTGCAACGACGCACGATCCGATGGTCTGGGCGATCCGCCCGGTGGCGACCGGCGTGGCATCCGGCTGGCTGTCGCTGCTCGATATCGAGCCACGCAATGCGGTGATCGAGCTCGGGCATATCTGGTTCGGCCCGGCGATGCGGCGCACCCGCGCCGCGACCGAGGCGATGTTCCTGCTGCTCCGCCTCGCCGGCGACGACCTGGGCTATCGGCGGTTGTGCTGGAAGTGCAACGCGCTGAACGCCCCGTCCCGCCGCGCCGCCGATCGCCTGGGGTTCACCTACGAGGGCACGCTGCGGGCGCATCTGGTGGTGAAGGGGCGGCGCCGCGATACGGCCTATTTCAGCATCCTCGACGACGAATGGCCGCGCTGCCGCGATGCCATGGCCGCCTGGCTCGATCCCAGCAACTTCACCGCCGACGGCACCGCGATCCGCGGCCTCGCCGAGATCCGGGGGTAGCGCCGCGGAACGGGATGGCTGCGAAGGCGAAGCCGTCCCGTTCCGCCAACGATTGCCCCTAGTGCAGCCAGCCTGCCAGGATCGCCAGCAGCAGCAGCGCGACGATGTTGGTGATCTTGATCATCGGGTTCACCGCCGGGCCGGCGGTGTCCTTGTAGGGGTCGCCCACGGTGTCGCCGGTCACCGCGGCCTTGTGCGCCTCCGATCCCTTGCCGCCGTGATTGCCTTCCTCGATGTATTTCTTCGCGTTGTCCCAGGCGCCGCCGCCCGAGGTCATCGAGATCGCGACGAACAGGCCCGGTCACGATCGTGCCCAGCAGCATCGCGCCCAGCGCGCTGAACGCCGCGGCTGCGCCCGGCGACGACGGCGATCACGAACCACAGCACGATCGGCGCCAGCACCGGCAGCAGCGAGGGGATGATCATCTCCCGGATCGCCGCCCTGGTCAGCATGTCCACCGCGCTGCCGTATTCCGGCTTGGCGGTGCCTTCCATGATGCCGGGGATCTCGCGGAACTGCCGCCGCACCTCCACCACCACCGCGCCGGCGGCGCGGCCCACCGCGGTCATGCCCATCGCGCCGAACAGATAGGGCAGCAGGCCGCCGATGAACAGGCCGATCACCACGAACGGGTCCTGCAGCGAGAAACTGCACGTTCAGGCTCGGGAAGTAGTGCTTGCAGGTCCTGCGTGTAGGCGGCGAACAGCACCAGCGAGGCGAGGCCGGCCGAGCCGATCGCATAGCCCTTGGTCACCGCCTTGGTGGTGTTGCCGACGGCGTCGAGCGCGTCGGTGGTCACGCGCACGTCCGGCGGCAGGTCGGCCATCTCGGCGATGCCGCCGGCGTTGTCGGTGACCGGGCCGTAGGCATCGAGCGCCACGATCATGCCGGCCAGCGCCAGCATGGTGGTCGCCGCGACGGCGATGCCGAACAGCCCGGCCAGCATGAACGCGGCGATGATGCCGACGCAGATCACCAGCACCGGCAGCGCGGTCGCCTCCATCGACATCGCCAGGCCCTGGATCACGTTGGTGCCGTGGCCGGTGGTCGAGCTTTGCGCGATGCTGCGCACCGGGCGGTATTCGGTGGAGGTGTAGTATTCGGTGATCCACACGATCAGCCCGGTCACCGCCAGGCCGACGAGGCAGCACAGGAACAGCATGAAGCCGTTGGTGGTGCCGCCCGCGACCAGCGGCAGCGGCGTGGTGAAGCCCGACGAACAGCAGCGATCACCAGGCGATCGCCACCACCGACAGCCCGCCGGTGACGATCAGGCCGCGATACAGCGCCTTCATGATGTTGTTGTCGGCCGCCGAGCTTCACGAAATAGGTGCCGACGATCGAGGTGACGATGCAGACGCGCGCCGATGCCCAGCGGCAGCATCAGCATCCAGTCGCGCACCGCCGGCGGTGAAGAAGATCGCCGCCAGCAGCATCGTGGCGACGATGGTCACGGCGTAGGTCTCGAACAGGTCGGCGGCCATGCCGGCGCAGTCGCCGACGTTGTCGCCCACGTTGTCGGCGATCACCGCCGGGTTGCGGGGGTCGTCCTCGGGGATGCCGGCCTCGACCTTGCCGACCAGGTCGGCGCCGACGTCGGCGCCCTTGGTGAAGATGCCGCCGCCAAGCCGGGCGAAGATCGAGATCAGCGAGGCGCCGAAGGACAGCGCGACCATCGCCTCCAGCACCGGGCGCAGATCGTCGCCGACCATGCCGGCGCGCAGGATGATGTAGTAGACGGTGACGCCGAGCAGGCCGAGGCCGACCACCAGCAGCCCGGTGATCGCGCCGGCCTTGAAGGCGATGTCGAGGCCGGCGGCGAGGCCGCTGCGCGCGACGCCTGGGCGGTGCGCACATTGGCGCGCACCGAGACGTTCATGCCGGCGATAGCCGGCGGCGGCGGACAGCACGGCGCCGATCACGAAGCCGATCGCCACGTGCAGCCCGAGCGTCAAGCCAAGCAGGATCAGGATGACCACGCCGACGATGGCGATGGTGGTGTACTGGCGGTTCAGATAGGCGCGCGCGCCTTCCTGGACGGCGGCGGCGATTTCCTGCATGCGCGCGGTGCCGGCATCGGCGGCGAGGACCTGCCGCGCGGTGACGGCGCCGTAGACCAGCGCCAGCAGGCCGCAGGCGATGATGACGATATACGCCAGTATCATGCAGAACGTTTCCTTTGTCGGACCCGGATTGGGGGGTCTCGTGTGGCGGCGCGACCCCCGGCAGGCAGAGGAGGGAAGGCGGTAGGATGGACGCCCGGATATGCCAGAAGCCCGGCGGGCAGGCAATGCGACCCGGCACTTGCACCGCGCCGCGGCGGCGGGCAACTAGCGGGGGTGCGCGCTCGTGGCTCACGCGCCCGTAGCTCAATTGGTCAGAGCGGGCCGCTCATAACGGCTTGGTTGCAGGTTCGAGTCCTGCCGGGCGCAGACCATGCCGGGACGGCAACGAACGGGAAGGGGCGGTCATGAACGAGCGCGTATCCATCGAGATCAGCGGCGGCGTGGCCGATGTACGGCTGGTGCGCGCCGACAAGATGAACGCGGTGGACGAGGCGATGAAGGCCGCCATCATCGGCGCCGCCGAACGGCTGCGCCAGGATCGCTCGGTGCGCGCCGTGGTGCTGTCGGGTGCCGGCCGCGCGTTCTGCGCCGGCATCGACACCGGCCGGTTCCAGGGCGCCGCGCCCGCCGCGCCCCGCCGCCGCACCCACACGCCGCGCACGCATGGCATCGCCAACAATTCGCAATACGTCGTCTGGGCCTGGAGGGAATTGCCGGTACCGGTAATCGCGGCGGTCCATGGCGTCGCCTTCGGCGCCGGCTTCCAGCTCATGCTGGGGGCCGACATGCGCTACATCGCGCCGGGCACGAAGCTGTCGATCATGGAGACGAAATGGGGCCTGGTGCCGGACATGGCCGGCACCCAGCTGTTTCGCCATCTGGCGCGCGAGGACATCGTCCGCGAACTCACCTACACCGGGCGCGTCTTTGGTGCCGAGGATGCCCTGGCCTACGGGTTCGCGACGCGCGTCACCGAGGATCCGCGCGAAGCGGCGATGGCGACAGCGCGCGAGATCGCCGGACGCAGCCCCTCGGCGGTGCGTGCGGCGAAGCGGTTGTTGAACGCAGCCCCGGTCACCGACCCGGCCTCCGGCCTGCTGGCCGAGTCCCTGGAACAGGACCTGCTGATCGGCCAGCCACATCAGCAGGAGGCGGTACGCGCCAACGTCGAGAAGCGCCCGCCGATGTTCGAAGACTGAGGCTCCTGAGACCGAGTGTTCCAAGACCGGGAACCGGCGCGACCGGGCAGCCGGCCGCGCCGGAACCGCGTGCTTAGCGCACCCAGTGGCCGGGCACCCAGACCCAGCGGTAGCGGTAGGCGTCCCAGCGGTAGTGGCCGCCCACCCAATGCCAGCGATAGGCGCCGGGCGGCGGCGGCGGGCGCCGCTCATACGGCGGCGGCGGCATCGGCGGACGGCGATGCGGCGGGGGCGGTGGCGGATGCCCCGGCGGGTAGCCCGGCGGCGGCGGCCCGCCCTGGGGCGGGTATGGCTGTGCCGCGAGTTTCGCGACCGGCATCATCACGGCGGCGACGGCCGCCGACAGGAAGGCTCTTCTGCGATGCAACACGTCGATTCCCTGCTGTTGGGGTAGCGCAAGCAGTCTAGGCGGCGGTGGCCTGAATGTCCCCGCTCGCGGTGGCGGTTTCGAGGCAGATGGAAACGGCTTCGTGCAGCGAACTGGCATAGAAATCGGCGCCGACGACGGCGCGCAGGCGCTGATCGACCCGGATGCGGTCGTCGCTGGGCCAGACGCCGACCAGCAGCTTCAGGCCGGGGAAGCGGGCGCGCAGCCGGCGCAGCAGATAGCGCAGGTGCGAAGGGCTGCCGCTGATCTCCAGATACGCGACACAAACCATCGCGAAATTACTGGGGTCGAAGCCGGCACCGCGGCCGCGCACGATCTGGTGGGCGTCGGCGATCTCGGTGCCCAGCCCGTGCTTGTTCAGCAGCTGGGCCAGCATCGCCGCGGACGCCTCGTCCAGCGCGCCGCGCCCAGCGATGCACAGCACCGGCCGCTCCGACTGCCAGCCGGCCGCGCGTTCCGCCGCCGGCGGCGCTATCGGCAGCACTGCGCGCGGTGCGCCCTGTGTCTCGCGCGGCGCCCCGTCGATCCCGCCGGTGTCCTTCTTCGGCGCGGGCACCACGTCCTCGACCTCGTCCAGGTCCTCGATGAGTTCGAGGATGGTTTCCTTGATTGTGGCGAGCCGCTCGGCGGTCATCACGCCGCGCTGCACATCCCCGGCCGCGAGCTGAAGCCCCTTCAGCGCCACCTGGTCGTAGTAGTCGGTCAGCGAGCATTCACCGAGCAGCATTTCGGCCTGGTCCATCGCCTCGTCGGCGTCGCCGGCCAGGATACGCTGGTAGAACCCCTCGACCGGCGTCAGCGCCGGGCGGTCGCCCAGCAGCACGTCCAGGAACTGCAGCGGCTCGATATGCCGGCCGAGCACAACGAGGCAGAGGGTGATCGGGGTGGACAGGATCAGCCCCACCGGCCCCCACAGCCAGGTCCAGAAGATCGCCGCGACGACCACCGACAGCGGTGAAAGGCCGGTGCTGTGGCCATATACCAGCGGTTCCACCACCTGCCCCATGATCGGCTCGGTCACCAGGAACAGCGCGGCCGTCCATAGCGCCATCGACCAGCCCGGTTCCACCGCCGCGGCCAGCACCGTCGGCAGAACGCCGGAGATCAATGAGCCGATATACGGCACGAAGCGCATCAGCGTCGCCAGGATGCCCCACAGGATCGGGTTCGGCACGCCAATGAAGAACAGCCCGGTGCCGATCACGATGCCGAAGGCGGTGTTGAGGCCGAGCTGCACCAGGAAATAGCGGCTGAGCCGATAGCCGGCATCGTCCAGCGCCAGCGTCGTGCGGTGCAGGTCGCTCGAGCCGAACAGCCGGATCAGCCGGTCGCGCACGTCCTCCTGCTGCAGCAGCATGAACACCGTGACGATGACGATGATGCCAGCGGTGGCGAGCGGGCCGAGTGCGGGCATCAGCACCAGGCTGGCCAGGTGGAAGGGCGAGGGCGGCGGCTGGTCGATCTGCACCAGCACCGGCTTGTGCACGCTGGTATCGACCGGCGCCGAGGCGGTGGGCGCCGCGGCCCCGGCCGCGCCCGTGGGAGAGGCGCCGAGCAGCCGCTCGCCCAGCCCGCTCAGCAGATGCGAAACGTGGTCGGTGGCGTAGGACTGCACCGCGCCCACCTTGGCGCCGATCGTGCTCTCGTAGCGCGGCAGGTCCCCGGCCAGGCTGGCGACCTGGGCGCCGATGATGGTGCCCAGCAGAAGGATCACGCCGATCGCGACCAGGGTGGCCAGCAGTACCGCCGGCGTCTTGGGCACGTTGATCCGGCGCAGCAGCCCGACCAGCGGCGCCAGCAGGAAGCTGAGCAGCAGCGCCAGGGTGATCGGGACCAGCACCTCCCGCGCAAGGTAAAGCCCGGCGATCACCACGACGGCGACCGCCAGCGCCAGCAGGCTGGCAATGCTCGGCCGCTCCGCCGCGGTGACCTGGGCGCGCCGGACGTTCAGCGGATGCGTGTCTGACAAGGGCGGGCGGTCTCCGCAAGCGGGGCAGGGGGCAACAACCAACGGCGCTGCGACCAAAAGGTCGCCTTGGGCGGAAAATTATTTCGCCGTGCCGGTTGATCCGCCGTCCCCTAACGCTATCATAATGATAGTAACAAAATGGACCGGACATGCAGCGCAAGAGCGTCGCGAATATGCAATGCCCGATCGCCCGCGGGTTGGAGCGGGTGGGCGAGTGGTGGAGCATCCTGATCCTGCGTGACGCGTTTCGCGGGGTGACGCGCTTCGATGCCTTCAGCGAAAGCCTGGGGGTGGCGCCCAACATCCTGACCCGCCGGCTGAACACGCTGGTCGAGTCCGGCCTGCTGGAGCGTCGGCAGTACAATCAGCACCCGCCGCGCTTCGAATACGTGCTGACCGCGCGGGGGCGGGATTTCCGGCCGGTGCTGCTGGCGATGCTGGACTGGGGCAACCGGCACTTTCCCCCCGACGACCGCAGCGTGACGATCGTCGAGACCGCAACGGGACGGCAGGTCACGCCGCTGCTGGTCGATCCGGCGACCGGGTTGCGGGTCGATGGTCCAGGCTATGCCGTCGTGACCAAGCGCCATGGCAGCCGGTCCGCGCCGGCCGAAATCACCGAGCCGCCGGCATGAGTGCAGCCCTCGATGCCGCTGCCATCCCCCAGGCGGCGGCGGCGAAGCCCGACGCGCGCGACACCCGCACCGCGGCGCTGCTGACCGCGCCGCTGCTGCCGCTGCTGCTGCGCCTGTCTTGGCCGAACATCCTGGTGATGGTCGCGCAGGCGGCCACCGGCCTGATCGAGACCTGGTGGGTCAGCCGGCTCGGCACCGACGCGCTGGCCGGCATGGCGCTGGTGTTCCCCGCCGTGATGCTGATGCAGATGATCTCGGGCGGCGCGATGGGCGGTGGCATCTCCTCGGCCATCGCGCGGGCGCTGGGCGCCGGCCGGCGCGACACCGCCGACGCGCTGGTGCTGCATGCCTTGCTGATCAACGTGGCGCTGGGGCTGTTCTTCTCGGTCGCGGTGCTGCTGCTGGGCCCCAGCCTCTACCGCGCGCTGGGCGGCAGCGGCGGCTCGCTGGACGCCGCACTACGCTATTCCAATGTGGTGTTCGCCGGCACCGTGCTGCTCTGGCTGATGAATGCGCTGGCCAGCGTGATCCGCGGCACCGGCAACATGCTGGTGCCTGCGCTGGTGACCTGCGTCGGCGTGGTGATCCTCATCCCGCTCTCGCCCTGCCTGATCTTCGGCGTCGGCCCGTTCCCGGCCCTGGGTGTCGCCGGCGGCGGCACGGCGCTGGTGCTGTTCTACGCGGCCGGGACGGCGGTGCTGCTGTGGTACGTCCTGGCGGGCCGCAGCGTGGTGCGGCTGCGGATGACGGCGCTGCGCTGGCCGTTGTTCCGCGACATCCTGCGCGTCGGCGCGGTCGCCGCGGTGACCTCGGTGCAGACCAATGTCACGATCGGCGTTTCCACCGCACTGGTCGGCCACTGGTTCGGCGCCGACGGCGTGGCCGGCTACGGCACTGCCGCGCGGCTGGAGTATCTGCTGGTGCCGCTGGTGTTCGGCCTGGGCGCGCCGCTGGTCGCGATGGTCGGCACCAATATCGGCGCCGGGCAGAAAAGGCGCGCGCTGCACGTCGCCTTCACCGGTGGTGCCGTGGCCTTCCTGCTGGCCGAGGCGGTAGGCATCGCGGCGGCGATATGGCCGACGGCGTGGCTCGGCCTGTTCGGCAGCGATCCCGCGATGCTGGCGACCGGCAGCGCTTATCTGCGCGCGGTCGGGCCGTTCTACGGCTTCTTCGGCCTGGGGCTTGCGCTCTATTTCGCCTCGCAGGGCGCCGGCACTATGCTCTGGCCGCTGCTCGCCGGCGGCTTGCGCCTGCTGGTGGCGGCCGGCGGCGGCTGGCTGGCGCTGCGGCTCACCGGCTCGCTGTGGGGCCTGTTCGCGGCATTGGCGATCGGCCTTGTGATCTACGGAATGGGCATTGCGGTGCCGATCGCCTGCGGTGCGTGGAACCGCCGGCCCGCCCGCTGAACGCGAAGGGGATGGACGATGCGGACTCTGGTTGTCGGCGCCGGCGCGATCGGCGGCTATTTCGGCGGGCGCATGCTGGAGGCGGGCCGCGATGTGACGTTTCTGGTGCGCCCGCGCCGCGCCGCGCTGCTCGCCGAGGCCGGCTTGCGGATCAAAAGCCCGGCCGGCGACGTTTCGATCCCGGCGCCGCCCACCGTCACCGCCGACCGCATCACCGGGCCTTACGACATAGTCCTGCTGAGCTGCAAGGCCTATGACCTGGACAGCGCGATGAACGATATCGTTCCGGCGGTCGGCGCCGGAACGTCCATCGTGCCGATGCTGAACGGCATGCGCCATCTCGACATGCTGGACGCACGCTTCGGCGCCGGCCATGTGCTGGGCGGCCTATGTGCGATCGGGTCCACGCTGGCGCCCGATGGCACGATCGTGCATCTCAATATGCCGCACGCGATGACCTTCGGTGAGCGCGACGGCTCGCTGTCGGCACGGGTGCGCGCGATCGCGGACGAAGTTCATGGCGTGACGTCCGACGGCCGCGCGAGCGAGGCGATCATTCTGGATATGTGGGAGAAGTGGTGCATGCTGGCCTCGCTCGCCGCGATGACCAGCCTGATGCGAGCCTCGGTCGGCGACATCGTTGCGGCCGGCGGCGCCGATCTGATGCTGCAGATGTTCGAGGAGATCACCGCCATCGCCCGCCGCGCCGGCCAGGCGCTGCGCCCCGACTATGCGGCGCGCGTGCAGGGGATGCTGACGCAGGCCGGCTCGCCGGGTACCGCCTCGATGGCGCGCGACATCATGCAGGGCAACGACGTGGAGGCCGACCACGTCATCGGCGACCTTCTCGCCCGCGCCGAGCCGGGCAAGGCACCCCTGCTGCACGTCGCCTATGTGCACCTGAAAACCTATCAGGCTCGCCGCGCGCGGGAAGCGGCATAGCGCCCTCACGCCAGCCCTCTCCCGCTAGCGTGCGAAGGGAAATGCGCCGTCCAGGAGCCCTCTCCCGCTTGCCGGAGAGGGCAGGATGAGGGTCAGCCCCGCCCCGCCGGCCAGTAGCGATCCCGCAACGCTTTCTTATACAACTTTCCCGTCGGCAGGCGTGGCAGCTCCTCCACGAAGTCGACCGAGCGGGGCACCATGAAGCGGGCAACTTTCGTCGCGGCGAAGGCGATCAGCTCGGCGGCGAGCGCGGGGGAGGGATCGGCACCCGGCATCGGCTCGATCACCGCCTTCACCTCCTCGCCCATGTCCTCGTTCGGCACGCCGAACACCGCCGCGTCGCGCACCTTCGGGTGCATCACCAGCGCATCCTCGATCTCGCGCGGGTAGATGTTGACGCCGCCCGAGATGATCATGAAGGCGCGGCGGTCCGTCAGGTACAGGTAGCCCTCGGCATCGACGCGGCCGATGTCGCCCGTCGTCCACCAGTCCGGGCGGGACGGGTGGCGCGCCGCCTGCGTCTTCGCCGCGTCGTTGTGATAAGTAAACGGCACCACGTCGCGCGCGAAGTAGATCAGGCCCGATCTCGCCGACCGGCAGTTCCGTGCCGTCATCGTCGCAGATGTGCAGGACGCCGAGCACCGCGCGGCCGACCGAGCCCGGATGTGCGAGCCACTCGGTGCTGTCGAGCTGGGTGATGCCGATCCGTTCGGTGGCGCCGTAGTACTCGTGGATGATCGGCCCCCACCAGTCGATCATCCGGCGCTTGACCTCCACCGGGCAGGGTGCGGCGGCATGGATCGCGGCGCGGTGGCTGGACAGGTCGAAGCGCGCGCGCTCGGCCTCGGGCAGCTTCAGCATGCGCACGAACATCGTCGGCACCCATTGGCTGTGGGTGACGCGGTACTGCTCGATCAGCCGCAGCGACTTCGAGCGCGTCGAAGCGCCGCATCATCACCACGGTGCCGCCGACACGCTGCACCGTCATCGCGTAGCTGATCGGCGCCGCATGATACAACGGCGCCGGCGAGAGATAGACGGTGTCGGCGCCAAAGCCGTAGCCGCGCGCGGTGTCCCGCCAGCGCACATCCTCGCCGACCGTCACGTCCTGCGGCGGCCGTTTGATGCCTTTCGGACGGCCGGTGGTGCCGGAGCTGTAGAGCATCGGCTCGCCCAGCCATTCGCGCGCGAGCGGCGTCGCGGGCTGGGTCGCCACCGCATCCTCGTACGATGTCCAGCCGTCGAGCACGCCATCGACCATCAGGCGCAGCTTGCAGGCCGGGATCATCGCGGCGAGGGGGCCCGCGACCTCGGCCCGTGCCAGCGACGAGACCAGCGCCTTGGCACCGCAATCGTTGACGATGTAGGCGGCTTCCTCCGCCGTCAGGTAGCGGTTGACGGTGGTGTAATACAGGCCGGAGCGCGCCGCCGCCCAGCATACCTCCATGAAGCGGACATGGTTCTCCATGAACAGCGCGATGTGATCGCCGCGCCGCAGCCCCTGTGCGTGGAACAGCTGCGCCAGCCGGTTCGACCGCTCATCGAGCGCGCGGAACGTCACCCGCTCGCCACTGGCGGCATCGATCAGGGCGGCGTGGTCGGGGTGGTCGCGTGCGTGGTCGGCAATGAACATCGTTTCAGGTGCCGGCCTTCTTCCATTGCACCAGGGTGTAGGGCACGCGTGCGTCGTCGTGCGGCTCGAACACCGCTTCCACGTCCTCGCCGATCGTCACCACCTGGAGAGGGTCGCCGAGAAGGTTGCCCAGCATGCGGATGTTGCCGGCCTGCGGCAGTTCCACCAGCACGGCGATATAGGGGCCGTGTGCCTTCAGTGCCGGATGCACCGGATGCCAGCAGCGCGTCCAGGTCCAGACCTTGCCCTTGCCGGCGACCTCCACCCATTTCATGTCCCAGGAATGGCAGTTGTGGCAGACCCATTCGGGTCCCCATTGCCACGTCTGGCAGGATCCGCAACGCTGCACCATCAGCTTGCCGGCGCGGGTGCCCTCCCAATAGGGCGCATCCAGCTTGTCGGTTTCTGTGACGGGTTCGGGCAGGCCCTTCGGCAGATACGTCATCACAGCGTCTCCTGCGAGCCGAACACCATGGTCGAAACCGGCGTCACCATCGGTCCCGCGATGACCCCTGCGACATGCGCGCCCGGCACCTGCGCGGTCGATGTGCCGCGCAACTGGCGCACCGCCTCGATCTGCAGTTCAAGCCCGTGCATGTAGCATTCCGCGAGGTTGCCGCCCGAGGTGTTGAGCGGCAGCTTGCCGTGCGGCGCGATCAGGTTCTCGAGCGTGAGAAAGTCGTTGCACGCCTCCGGCGCCACGAAGCCGTGCTCGGTCAGGCTCATCAGCACCCCGCCGGTGAAGTTCTCATAGCTTTGCAGGACGTCCACGTCCTTCGGCCCCAGCTTCGCCATCGCCCACAGATGCGGCGCCACCGGGCCGAAGCTCGCGGAATGGAAGGCGGGGGCGTTGAAGGCACGCGCCGCGTTGCGGTGGTCCGACCCCTGCGCGACTGCAAGCACATAGGCCGGCTTCTGGCGGAAGTCCTTGGCGCGCTCGGCCGAAACCAGAATCACTGCGGCGGCGCCGTCGTTCTCCTGGCAGCAGTCGAACAGATGATAGGGTTCTGAAATCCAGCGCGACGCCTCGTAGGCTTCCTCGGTCAGCGGACGGCCGTACATCACGGCCCGGGGGTTGGACTGCGCGTGATGGTACGATGCCATCGCCAGCGCGCGCAGCGCCTCCTGCCGGATGCCGTGCTCGTGCATGTAGCGCATGATCTTCAGCGCGTATTTCTGCGCCGGGACGAAGATGCCGTAGGGGTTGATCAGCGCGTTGTCGCCCGCCACGGTGCCGCCGGCCTGCGCCTGCCCGTAACGCTGGAACTGGCCCTGCGCCAACGCGCGGTACACCACGGCAATCTCCGCTTGCCCGGTGACGATCGCCGCCGCCGCATTGCCGATGGCGGCCGCGCCGCCGCCGCCGCCGCCGCCCCACTGCATGTTGGACAGCCGCAATTCCGTGCAGCCCAGCGCCGCCGCCAGCCGCGACGGATCGTTGCGGTCGTTGGCGTAGGAGGCGAAGCTGTCGATGTCCTGCGGTCTGATCCCGGCATCCTCGCAGGCGGCCAGGATCGCCTTCAGCGCCAGCACGAATTCGGGATCGGGCGAGTGGCTGTGCTTGTAGTAGGTCGTCTCGCCGATGCCGATGACGGCGACCTTGCCGCGCAACGTGTGCTCTGCCATGCGTTCCGTCCCCTACCCTGGGAACAGCATTCAACAGGGCGCGGCGGGACGCAAATGCCGCTCAGTAGGCTGGGGCGCCGCGGGCCAGACCGTCGTACGCATCCAGCAGCCGCTCGCGCCAGGCGAACACCGGATCGCTTTCCTCCAGCAACGGAAACGCACTGATCGCGCGCGCCCATTGCAGCACGCCGAAGGGGATGTAGTCGGCGTAGGCGGGTGCGGTGCCGGCCAGGTAGGGCTGCGCGCGCAGCGTCGTGCGCAGCGGCTCCAGCGCCTGTCGGAAGCCGGTCACACGGGTTTCGCGATCGGCCATCACCGCCTCAAGCGGCTTGCCGAACGCCTTCTCCCGCGAGGCACGGAAATACGCGCGATCCTTCTCGTGCAGGTGATCGTGGATGTCGACGACGATGAGCGTTGCCACCAGCGGCAGCATGACGCGGTCCGCCCATGCGTTGATGAATTGCGTCACCGCCATCGCCGCATCGCCGTGGAACAGCGAGGGGCGGTCGGGATACGTCTCCTCGAGGTACAGCGCGATCGTCCATGAGTTCGTGTACGGACGTTTCGCCATCGACCAGTACCGGCACGCGGCCCTGTCCGGTGAAGGCGATCGCGTCCTTCTCGGTGAAGCGCCACGGCACGGTGCGCACCGCCAGCCCCTTGTGCGCCAGCGCCATCCTGGTGCGCCAGCAATACGGGCTGAAGCGCCGGTCCGGATCGGCGCCGGCGAGGTCATACAGAATGCGGTCCTGAGAGTCCGGCATGGTTCGTCGCGGCCTTTCCTGCCGTGGTCACGTCCTGCGGCTTCACTCGGGGGCGTCTGGGATCGGCGTCAGCCGCCCCAGCACGAACAGGTAGGACAGGATGCCGACCACCAGCACGATCCCGGCGACCAGGAAGGCGATCTGGAACGAGCCGGTGGCGCCGACGATGTAGCCGGTGGTGATCGGTGCGACGACGCCCATCATGTTGTTCATGAAGTTCATCACGCCGCCGATCGTGGCGGTGCCCCCGCGCGGCGCGATCAACGATGGGATCGACCAGCCGACCGGGGCCGCCGCCGACAAGCCGCTGAGGGCGACCGAGATCCAGACGATCGCCCAGAACGGATCGGTGGTCAGCGTCGCGCCGAACACCGCCAGCCCGAACAGCATTCCCACCACCAGCACGGTCTTGCGCACCGGCGTCTCGTCGTAGCCGCGCGCTATCAGCGCATCGATCAGCCAGCCGCCGACCACCAGATCGGCGATGGTGGCGAAGATCCAGGGGATCGCGGCGTAGCCTGCGGATTTCAGGATGCTCATGTGCATCGACTGCACAAGGTAGTTGGGCAGCCAGGTCAGGAACAGATAGAACGAGTAGCCGTAGGCGGCGAAACCGATGGTCAGTCCCCAGACCTTCCGGTTGCGCAGCAGGTAGCCCAGCATCGCGACCTCGCCGGACGGCGAGGCACCTTCGGGCGTCGCGCCGCCGCTCGCGATGTAGTCGCGCTCCTGCGCGCTGAGGCGCGGATGTTTGCTCGGATCGCGATAGACGATCACGAAGGCAAGGAAATAGGCGAAGCTGAGCAGCCCGGTGATGCCGAAGCCCCAGCGCCAGCCGAAATTGACCACCGCGAGGGCGACGATCGGCACGCCGATGACGTTGGAGAATTTCGCCGCCGCATCGAAGATCGCGGTCGCCAGGGCGCGTTCGCCGCGCGGAAACCAGTTGCCGGTGGCCTTGGAACTCGCCGGAAAGCCCGGCGCCTCGGCGAAGCCCAGAACGACGCGCGCCGCCAGGATGCCGCCGAAGCCGCCGGCGAAGGCGGTCCCTGCCGAGGCGATGGACCACAGGAATGTGGTGACCCGCATGATGGAGGTGACGCCGAAGCGGTCGAGGATCATCCCCGTGGGGATCTGCAGCAGCGCGTACGACCAGAAGAATCCGCTGAACAGCCAGCCGATCTCGCCGTCGGTCAGGCCGAACTCATGCTGCAACTGCGGCGCCGCCACCGACAGGTTGATGCGGTCGAAATAGTTGATCAGCACGCCCGCGCCGAGCAGAAGTCCGATGCCCCAGCGCACCCGGGGAACGCGCGCGGTCGTTGTTGTTGCCATCGGTCAGCCCCCTCCCGCGCGTTGCCGCGGAACGCCGGTCGAGTGTGTCGCCGTCGCGACAAACAGGCAATCGCGACGGTCGGCCAGCACCGCATCGCCGGTGCAGGCATTGCAATATCCCGCTTTCGCGATCATATCTTGCACCAACGCCAAGCCGAGTGGCTCAGCCACCGCTTGCACCCTCGCGGTCCGCGTCTGCCGGAAAAGGGGGTCGCCACCGCCGGTTGCCGTCATTTCGGCCGGCATCACGACGCCCCGATCGCAACGCACGCGACCATTGTGAAAGTGAACCGAATGAACGAAGACGCGGCCAAGCCGGACTCCGAGCAGGGCGACGACATCAGCCGCGAGGCGGGACGGTTCGCCGAGAAGTTGCAGAAGGACGTACGCATCTGGTCGGCGAACGAGGATCAGGCAGCAGATCGGCACGAGGACGCGGCGCAGGCGCTGGCCGCCGCGCAAGCCAGGGCCGTGGCCGAAGCCGCCCGCAAGCGCGCCGCCGCCAAGCCGAAGGCTGCGGCGCCGGCGCCTGCGGCCCGCAAGCCGGGTCCGTTCTCGATGTCCTATGGCGGGCAGACCACGGCCCAGCACATGGCGGCGCGGCGCGCCCTCGGCGCGCGATAGGGCCTGGCACTCGCAAGGCCTGCCCCGCCGGCGCAACCGCCGGCTGCCTTTTTACCCTGCCAGCGCGACCGCCGCGTGCCTTTTGGCCTGCCGGCGTGACCGCCGGCAGATGTCTTTTCCGGAGCGACCATGGCATTCCAGAATCTGGCGACCCGCTCGCCCCAGTTGGGCGGCAAGCGGCTCTGCGTATCCTGCGCGACGCGCTTCTACGACATGACGAAGGCGCCGCCTATGTGCCCCAAATGCGGCACCGTGCAGCCGCCGGAGGTGGCCCGCGTGCGTGCCCCCGTGCGTGAACCGCGCCGCCCGTTCCGCGCGGCCGCCCCCGTCGCCGCCGTCGAGGCCGAGGAGGAGGCCGGCGTGCTCGCTGACCCCGAAGCCGAGGCGGAGGACGAGGACGATGCCGTGGTGGAGGAGACCGACGACGACGACGAGGACACGCCCGAGATCGTCCGCGAGGCCGGGCACGACCTGTAGCGCCGCATCTAGCCGCCGGTGGCAGGCCGCTCGCGCAGATAGGTGCGGATGAAGGCTGTCACGCCGGCCGCCAGCATGTCTTGCGGCGACATGAAGCCCGCCTCGGTGATCTCCCGTCCATCCGGCTTCAGAGTGGGCGGCTCGGTCAGGTGAAGCTCGAAGACGCGCACGTTGTCGTGCCGGTAGTCGCACACCGCCGTGATCGTCCGCACCAGCGCCAGCTCCTGTTTTCCCACCGTCAGGCCGAGTTCCTCGCGCAGTTCGCGCTGCGCTGCCTCGGCGGGGTCCTCGCCCGGCTCGATCCCACCGCCGGGCCAGGTGATCCGGTTGGTGTAGGACTGCCGCACGCCAAGGATCTGCCCGTCAAGCCACACCGCGACCATCGCACCGTGATGCTGCGGGCGGCGCAGGCGCCACCACACCCGTGCCAGCCGGTATCCCACCCGATAGGCGAGCCGGAACGCGCGGTCGATCAGGGCGGGCTTCGCAACGACGGTCAGCACGGTGCGGCGGCACTCCGATGACGGGCGCAAGCGGGATGGCGGCGCGCCGGCGAAGCCGGACTGCTGCGGCGCACGTGGTCTAGCGCGCGTGGCGGCGGCGCAGTGCTAGGCCGAATTGCAGCCAGGTGACGCCCTGGATCAGCAGCTCGAAGGCGATCAGCGTGCCCAGGATGAACAGGCTCGACCAGGGCAGCGCCATGACGAGCCAGACGCCGATGGCGGCGCTCAGCAAGCCGCCCAGCGCCATCAGCCACCAGTATTTCAGCTCCCGGTGGCGCAGCGCGATGACGATCCGCACGATGCCGCTGATAACCAGCGCCGCCAGCAGGAACACGGTGATGATGAACGAGCCCTGCACCGGCTCGTCCATGATCAGCAGGCCGCCGGCGATATAGAGCAGCCCCATCGCCACGGTCAGGCCGAACTGCCCCCAGGTCTTGGTGGCGAAGGCATGCACCAAATGGAAGATGCCGCTGACCAGCAGCATGGCGCCGATGAAGATGGTGCTGACCAGGGTGAAGGCGACCACGTCGGTCAGCGCGAACATTCCGGCCAGGATCGACAGCACCCCGAGTGCCACGAACCACCCCCACTTGCCCGAGATGCGGGCGATGGGGGAGCCGAGGCTGTGCGGGGCGGTGGTTCCGGACATGGGCAAGCGCTCCTGACGGTTTCGTTGCCGGCTTGTAGCCCATCCCGGCGCCGTCCGCACCACGCTCAGTCTGGCGTCGGTGTCCGGCCATAAGCGTTACGTTAAGTCGACGCGCGGAGAGTGCCTGGACGCCACGCACGGCGACCCCGGGAAACCGCGATGTCAACCAGAATCGCTCGCCTGATCGGCTCTGCCGCGTTGCCGGTCGCGCTGGCGATGGCTCTGGGCGTCCAAGCCCATGCACAGCCCATCGCGGCGGCGCTGCCATATGTCACGCTGAACTACGGCGCGGACGACACGTTCCTGACCGGCATCCGCGGCGACACCATTACCGGCCAGAACGTGATCCCCGGCGGCGACGGCGCCACCGGCGGATTGCTGTACAACACGACCACGAAGGCCTGGACGCCGTTTCCGCTGGCGACGCCTTCGGGCGTCAATTATCCAGGTGCCATCGCCAGCACGCCATACGGGCCCAGCTTCGGATCGTACGGCGGCATCCTGCGTGCCGTGGGCAGTTACCAGACCACTGCCTCGGCGCCCTATGACACCGGCTTTCTGTACGACGCCGCCGCCGGCACCAGCGGAACGCTCACCACGCTGCAGTATCCAAGCGCGCCCGGGGCAACGACGCTGTTCACCATCGCGCACAGCACGTTCGGCAATCAGGTCGTCGGCAACTACGACACGCAGCTCGATGTCGGCCATGCCTTCCTCTATGACATTCCTGCCGGAACTTACACGAACATCGACAAGCCGGGCGCGGTCAGCACGACGGCGTATGGCGTGTACGGCAATCTGATCGCTGGCGGCTACGACGGCGCCGCGGACGCACCGGGCGTCGGCCATGCTTTCATCTACAACGAGACGACGGGGGCGTGGACCACCTACGACCATCCCGGCGCGGTCGAGACGCATTTCGAGGGGATCACCAGTGCCGGCCGCAGCGGCACCTACAATCTCGTCGCGGACTGGGTGGGTCCCGATGGCCAGACCCATGCCTCGGTGCTGCACATCGACGCGCAAGGCAACCAGACCTGGATCGACCTCGATGTTCCGGGCTCGGTGCAGACCTCGGCGAATTCGATGTACGGCAGCACGGCCATCGGCGTCTATGTCGATCCCAGCGGCAAGGTGAACGGCTACACGGTGGACATTCCGGGCATATACAACCCGATCCAGAACGGCGGCACGCTGATCGTCAGCGCCGCCGGGGTCGCCGCCTTGTCCGGCGGTCCGGGCGACGACCTGCTTAATACCGGCACGATCGCGACGTCGGGTGCCAACAGCCCCGGCATCAGCGGCGATGTCTATGGCGTCATCACCAACACCGGCACGATCGGCGTGACCGGTGCGGGCAGCGCCGCCGTGCTGATGAACGGCGGCTTCGGCACGCTGCTGAACGACGGCACGCTGACCGCAGCCCCCGGCGCGTTTGCGATTGCCACCGGGCCGACGGCGTCGGGCAGCCTCGTCGTCAATCAGGGCACCATCGACGGCCAGGTGAACATCACCGCCGGCCCCTATGCCCGCTTCGAGAACAGTGGCTGGCTGGGCATCAGCGCGCCGGGATCGGGTGCGACGGACGTGATCGGCGGCACCTTCGTGCAGACCGGTGCCGGCACGCTGCAACTGCGCGTCGCCGCGAACGGCGGCGCCGACGCCTTGCAGGTGATCGGCAACGCGCGGCTGGCCGGTGCGCTGACCCTGGCGGCGCAGCCGGGCCTGTATGCCAGCCAGACCAGCTATCCCGCCCTGGTCGCCGCCACCGGCACGCTGACCGGCGATTTCGCCACCGTTGCGACCACCTCGCCGTTCCTGCTGGCCAGCCTGGTGCCCGGCGCGAACAGCGTCGGGGCGGTGCTGACACGCGTGGCGTTCGATGCCTGGCCGGGGCTGACCCGCAACCAGCAGGCGGTCGCCGGCGGGCTGGAGCAGGGCTACCAGCAGGCGCTGTCGGGCGGTGCCGGTGCCTCGGGCTCCACCGCTGCCGCCACGACGGCCGCCGGCCTGTACGGTGGCCTGCTGGCGACGACGGCCCCGGCCGGCAGCGTTCCCGCCAGCTATGACGGATTGGGCGGCGAGGGCCTGACCGGCAGCCAGCAGACCCTGTTCGCCGTCGGCTCGGCTTTCGCGGACGCGATCCGCCAGCAGGCCTCGCTCTGGCTGGCCGCGGCACCGCCGCCGCCGGGAACCTGGCGGGGATGGATGACGGCCGACGGAAGCGACGGGCACCTGTCCGCCGACGGTGCGCAGGGGGCGGCGCAGCTGAACTTCGCCGGCTGGGGCGGCCAGGCCGGCATCGACTGCGCCGTCACCCCCGCGATCCTCGTCGGTGCGGCGCTGGGCGGGGCGGGGTCCAGCTTTTCGGTTGCCGACCGCCAGACCAGCGGCAATGCCGCAGGCGGCGAGGGCGGCGCTTATGCGGTGGGCCGCTGGGGCGCGCTCTACGCCGAGGGCGTGCTGGCCTATGGCCGCTACACCGTCACCACGACGCGCGGCGTTTCAGCCTTCGGGCAGACGGCGCAGAACACTGCCAGTTATGACGCTGGCATCCTGAGCGCGCGGCTGGAATCCGGCTACCGCTTCGCCATGCCGCAGGCCGGCACCCTCCAGGCGAACGTGACACCCTTCGCGGCGTGGCAGCCGTCCTGGATCGCGCTGCCGGGCTATGCGGAGTCGGTCGGGGCAGGCGGCGGCCCCTTCGGCCTGTCGGTGCAGGGCAAGACTGCGGCATCGCAGCCGATCTCCCTGGGCGTTCAGGCCGATCGCACCGTCCCGGTCGGCGCCGCATGGTCGCTGACGCCGATCGCGCGCGTCGCCTGGGTGCACGAATTCGCCACCGAGCGCAGCCTGTCGGCCAGCCTGCAGGCGGCCCCCGGTTCGCAGTTCGAAATCCAGGGTGCGCCCGCCGCCGGCAACGCCGCGCTGATCAGCGCCACGCTGTCGGCCACCCACGGCGATCGCCTGGCGCTGCTGGCCAGCGTCTTTGCGGGCCTGTCCGGGCAGGGCGACGCGGTGGGCGGCAACCTCGGCGTCCGGCTGAGCTGGTAGCGGGCCGAGCGCCGGAAGCGGCTGACGACAACGTTGCCGGGCCGGGAGGCCGCGCATAGAGTTGCGCCGCCGATAACCGACAAGCGCGGCGAACGCCCGCGCGACCCACAGGGAGACGTGACGATGCCGAGATTGACGCGCCGTGCCGCGCTGGGGGGCCTCGCGGCCGCGCCGCTGGCGATGCCGGGCCTGCTGCGCGCCCAGACCACCTCCAAGCCGGTCAGGATCGGCCTTCTGAGCGACATGAGCGGCCCGTACCGCGACGTCGGCGGACCCGGCAACAAGGTGGCCGCCCAGCTCGCGGTGGACGATTTCGGCGGCTCGGTGCTCGGCCGCCCCATCGAGATCATGCAGGCCGACAATCAGGACAAGCCCGACATCGCCGCGGCGCTCGCCAGCCAGTGGATCGACACCCAGGGCGTCGATGTGCTGGCCGACGGCTCGGCCAGCTCAACCGGCCTCGCGATCCAGCAGGTGGCGCGCGAGAAGAAGCGGGTGTTCCTGATCACCGGCCCGGCCTCCTCCGACTTCACCGGCAGCAAGTGCTCGCCGTACGGCATCCAGTTCGCCTACGACACCTACGCGCTGGCCAAGGGCACCGGCGGCACGCTGACCAAGGCGGGCGGCGATTCATGGTATTTCATCACCGCCGACTATGCCTTCGGCTATGCGCTGGAACGCGACACGATGGCCGCGGTGAAGGCGGCCGGCGGCAAGGTGCTGGGCGCGGTGCGGGCGCCGCTCGGGACCGCGGATTTCTCCAGCTACCTGCTGCAGGCGCGTGCGTCGGGCGCCAAGGTGATCGGCCTGGCCAATGCCGGGACCGACACGCAGAACTGCATCAAGCAGGCCGCCGAATTCGGCCTGACGCAGAGCGGCACGCGCCTGGCGACGCTGCTGATCCAGATCACCGACATCAACTCGCTGGGGCAGAAGATCTGCGAGGGGCTGGTCTATACAGACTCGTTCTACTGGGACATGTCCGACCCCGCGCGCGCCTGGTCGAAACGCTACATGGCGCAAGATGACCACGCCGCCCGGTCTGCTGCATGCCGCCAACTACTGCGCGGTGAACCACTGGCTGAAGGCGGTGAAGGCGGTGGGCAGCACCGATGCCGACGCGGTGGCGGCGAAGATGAAGGCCACGCCGGTCAACGATTTCTACAACAAGGACGTGCAGATCCGCGAGGACGGGCGGGTGATGCACGTGATGTATCTGTGGCAGATCAAGCCGGCGTCGGAAGCGAAATACAAATACGACTTCTGCAAGCTGCTGGCGACCATCCCGCCTGCCGAGGCCTGGCGCCCGCTGTCTGCCGGCGGCTGCCCGTTCGTCAAGACCTAGAGGCGCGCGGCCCCCGCCCGCGCAGCGGCGGGCGGGGGTTTTCGCTTACCCCCGACGGTGGAGGCGGAACGGCGGCGCGTGGTCGGGCTGGGTGGTGACAATGCCGACCGGCAGGATCGGGCGGCGGTCGGTCAGTTCGACTCGGAAACTGCGCATCAGTGCCCCCAGCACCAGCGTCGCCTCGGCCAGCGCGAACTGTGCGCCGACGCAGACGCGCGGACCCGTGCCGAACGGCAGGTAGGAAAAGCGCACCGGCGGCGGCGCATCGGGCAGAAAGCGAGACGGATCGAACGCATCGGGATCGCGCCAGCGGCGCCGGTGGCGGTGCAGCACCCACGGCGCGATCATCACCATCGCCCCGCGCGGGATCGCGATGCCGGCGGCACTGTCCTCGGCGATCGCCTCGCGCGCGATGGCGAAGGCGGCGGGGTACAGCCGCAACGTCTCGTTCACCACCGCGCGGGTCCGCGGCAGATTGCCCAGCGTTGCCGCCGCATCCTCCACCGAGAAACTGCGCGTCGCCGCCTCGGCGGCCACGCGCTCCTGCTCGACCGGCGCCTGTGCCAGCAGCGTCAGCGCCCAGAACAGTGTCACGGCGGTGGTCTGGTGCCCTGCCAGGATCAGTGTCGCAAGCTGGTCGCGCAGCTGCTCGCGCGTGAACGCTTCGCCGCCTTCCGGATCGCGCGCAGCCAGCAGCAGGTCGAACAGGTCGCGCGCTGCCTCCGCCGGCGGGGCGCGCAGCCGCGCCTGCATGATCCGCTCCATCAGCGCCATCCAGTCGCGCTTGAACAGTCGGCGCCCGAAATCGCGGGGCGAGGGGATCGACGGCGGCAGCAGCAGATCGAGCAGATGCGGCTGGGCATGGCGCATCGCGTACCGCTCCATCGCCGTGCGCATCGCGTCGCCGTATTGTTCCATCTCCAACGAGAACATCGACTGGCCGGCAATGTCCAGGGTCACGCGCTGCATCGCCGCCAGCATGTCGACCGGCGTATCCGCATCGGCGGCGACGGCCAGTCGCGCGATCCCGGCCTCCGTTGCGGCGGCGATGTGGCGGGCCAGCATCGGCATCACGCGCGGTGCCAGGGATGGGGCGACGATGCGGCGCTGACGGCGCCAGTCCTCGCCTTCGCTCAGCAGCAGCCCTTCGCCGGTGATCGGGCGCAGGATGCGCACGCCGGCGCGCGCGCGCCGGTAGTTGCCGGCGTTACCGGCCAGCACGTGATGAATGGCGTCGGGCTCGTTGAGCAGCAGCCGCTCGCGGCCGAACATGCTGCCGCGCGTGACGTCCTGCTCATAGGCCTCGTCCGTCCACATGGTCAGCGCGTTGGTGCGGATGGCGCGCAGGAAGCCGGGCAGGGACAGCCGCGCGGTGGGTCGCGGCGGCAACGCCGGCACCAGCAGGGCTTGGTCTGACATCGCGGTGACCTCCATTGAGCGGGCGGCAGCGCCGCGGTGCCCGGGGTGGCGCGGCCGGCGGACGCGTGCCAGAAAGGTCGCGGGTCTGGCCGGTCTGGCGCTCTCTAGGTCGGTCGCTATGATCGCCTGGTCAAGACCGGACAGAAACGGACCCGCCAGGGGGCGGGCAAGAGGGGAGCAGTTCATGAGCTTGAAGGGCAAAGCCTATATCGCGGGGGCGTTCGAGCACCCGACGCGCAAGGCGCCGGACAAATCGGTCGCCCAACTGCACGCCGAGTGCGCCAAGGGCGCGCTCGAGGATGCCGGCCTCACCAAGGACGACGTGGACGGGTATTTCTGCGCCGGCGACGCGCCCGGCATGGGCCCGCTGTCCATGGTGGACTACATGAACCTGAAGGTTCGCCACATCGACAGCACCGATATCGGCGGCTCATCCTATCTGATGATGGTGGCGCACGCCGCCGAGGCGATCGCCGCCGGCCGCTGCAACATCGCACTCTGCACGCTGGCCGGACGGCCGCGCAGCGAGGGCCAGGCCACCGGCACCGCTGCCCGTGCCGGCAATCCGGCCCAGCCCGACATGATGTTCGAATATCCGTTCGGCCCGACCGTGGTGAACATGTACGCCATGTGCGCCGCGCGCCACATGTACGAGTTCGGCACCACCAGCGAGCAGCTCGCCTGGATCAAGGTCGCCGCCAGCACGCACGCCCAGTACAACCCGCACGCCATGCTGCGCGACGTGGTGACGGTGCAGGACGTGGTGAACTCGCCGATGGTCTCCACACCGCTGCATCGCCTCGATTGCTGCGTCATCAGCGACGGCGGCGGCGCGCTGATCGTGGTGAAGCCCGAGATTGCCGCGTCGCTGAAGCGGCCGAAGGTGAAGGTGATCGGCTGCGGCGAGGCACCGAAGGGCCAGATGGGCGGCCAGGTGGACCTGACCTATTCGGGCGCGCGGTATTCCGGTGCGGCGGCGTTCGAGATGGCCGGCGTGAAGCCCTCCGACATCAAATACGCCTCGATATACGACAGCTTCACCATCACCGTGCTGATGCAGCTCGAGGACCTGGGCTTCTGCGAAAAGGGGCAGGGCGGCAAGTTCGTCTCCGACGGCAACCTGATCTCGGGCGTCGGCAAGCTGCCGTTCAACACCGATGGCGGCGGGCTGTGCAACAACCACCCGGCCAACCGCGGCGGCATCACCAAGGTGATCGAGGCGGTGCGTCAGGCGCGCGGCGAGGCGCACCCGAAGGTGCAGGTGCCGAACCACGACATCGTGCTGGCGCACGGCACCGGCGGCTCGCTCGGCACGCGCCACGGCAGTGCCACGCTCATTCTGGAAAGGGAGTGACCGTCATGGATTACAAGCAGCGCCCCATTCCCTTCCTCGGCGACGCCAACACCAACCCCGACACCAAGCCGTTCTGGGACGGCTTGGCCGCAGGCAAGTTCCTGCTGCCCAAGTGCAAGGACACCGGCAAGTTCTTCTGGTATCCGCGCGGCATCTCGCCGTTCACCTTTGGCCCGGTTGAGTGGGTCGAGGCGTCCGGCAAGGGCAAGATCTACTCGGTCAGCGTGATGGAGCGGGCGCCGGTGCCCTATGCGATCGCCTATGTGACCGTCGCCGAAGGCACGACGATGATGACCAACATCGTCGACTGCGACCTGAGCAAGCTGAAGGTCGGGCAGGACGTGAAGCTGAAGCTGGTGCCCAGCGAGGGCGGCCCGCCGCTGCCGATGTTCACGCCGGCCTGAGGAAGGGCATTTCCGGACGGCGGCGCCGCTGCCGTCCGGAAACCTGCCAAGGGAACGACCTCCACCGGCGTAACAACTCCGGGCAGCCGCTTGTCCCAGCGACGCGTCGTGCCACGTTTGCGGTGCGCAACAGGCGGAGCGGACTGCATGCCGGTGAGTGTCGATGTGGATGTCGTGGTGATCGGCGCCGGGGTGGCCGGGCTGGGCGCGGCGGCTGTTCTGCGCGCCGCCGGGCGCAGTCATCTGGTGCTGGAGGCATCGTCGCGGATCGGCGGCCGGGCCTACACCAGCTTCCCGACCTGGTTGGACGGTGCGCCATTCGACCACGGCGCGGTCTGGCTGCACGCCGCCGAGCGCAACCCGCTGACCGCCATAGCCCGCGCGCGCGGCGAAACCCTGCGCAACGCGGCCGGGCTGCGCACCGAATGCACCATCATCGACGGCCGCCGCGCGACCGAGGCGGAACTCGCCGACTACGCCGCCGCATGGCCGCGCTTCGAGGCCGTTACCGCGCGTCTCCTGGCCGAGCGCGACGACGCCCCCTTTGCCGAGGTCGCCCGGCACATGCCGGAAGATCCCTGGGCGCTGTCGGTGGAGGCATGGGAAGGCCCGGTGATCGCCGGCGCCGATGCCGCGGCCCTCAGCCTGCGCGACCAGCACGACAACATGCTGGTCGGAAGCGACCTCAACGTCGAGGGCGGCCTGGGCCACTTCGTCTCCCGCTGCCTCGACGCCGGTCCGGCGGTGCGGCTCGATGCCCCGGTCCGGGCGGTCCGCTCGCACGGACCCGGTGGCCGCGTGGCAGTGGAAACGCCGCAGGGGACGGTTACGGCCGGCGCCTGCATCGTCACCGTCTCGACCGGCGTGCTGGCCTCCGGCGCCATCGACTTCCGCCCCGGCCTGCCGGCGGCGACCCAGGCGGCGATCGCCGCCCTGCCGATGGGGGCGGCGCTGAAGGTGGTGCTGCAGGCGACCAGCCCGGATCGGCTCGACCTGCCGCAGCATTGCAGCCTGGACCGCCGGGCGGTGCGGAGCGGCGATCCGTTCATGGTGTTCCAGTGCTGGCAGTTCGGGCGCCCGGCCGCGCAAAGCTGGATCGGCGGCAGCCCGGCGCGGGAGCTTGAGCGCGCCGGCGATGCCGCGGCGGTGCATTTCGCGCTGTCTGAACTGCGGCGGGCGTTCGGCGGCCGCGTCGATGCGGCCTTTGCGGGTGGCGCGCATATCGTCACGCGCTGGTCGCGCGATCCGCTGTTCGGGGGCTGCTACGCCTATGCCGTGCCGGGCCAGGCAACGGCGCGGGCCGCCCTTGCTCAGCCGGTCGCCGACGGGCGCGTCGTGTTCGCGGGCGAGGCGTGTCACGCCGACGGCTTCGCCGGCACCGTCGGCGGCGCCTGGCTGACCGGGCAGGCGGCAGCGCGCACCGCGATGCTCGCGCTGCGTCAGGCCGCCTGACCATGCGCCTGCTGTTCTGGCGCGGTCCGCGCATCCAGGTGGTGCAGCTGCACGGCATGCTGGCCGACCGTCCCGGCGCGCTCAGCCTGGCGGCCGTCGGACCGCTGATCGACCGCGCCTTCGCCCGCGCCCGCGGCCTGCCGGTGGTCCTGGACATCGACAGCCCGGGCGGCTCGCCGGTGCAGTCCGACCTGATCGCCGCGCGCATCCGCCGCCGTGCCGAGAAGGCCAAGGTCCCGGTCCACGCTGTGATCGCCGAGGTCGGTGCCTCGGGCGGCTACTGGATCGCCTGCGCGGCCGACCGCATCCATGCCAACCCGATGAGCGTGGTCGGCTCGATCGGCGTGCGCGGCGGCGGCTTCGGCCTTTCCGAGGCGATCGGCCGGATCGGCGTGGAACGGCGGCTCTACACGGCGGGCGCCAACAAGGCCCGGCTCGACCCGTTCAGCCCCGAGCAGCCCGAGGACGTCGCCTTCATCAAGGCGCTGATGAGCGAACTGCATGAGCGGTTTAAGGACTGGGTGCGCTCGCGGCGCGGTGCGCGGCTCAATCCGGGGGATGGCGACCTGTTCGACGGCAGCTGGATGCTGGGCGAGCGTGCGGTGACGGTAGGACTGATCGACGCGCTGGGCGACCTCGATGGCGTGGTGCGCGACCTCGCTGGCGAGAAGGCGCGGATGCAGGTCAACCGGCCCAAGCGCCGCGGCCTGTTGAGCCGGCTGCCGCGCCTCGCCGTCGACGCCGTGCTCGACGCGGCCGAGGAGCGGCGGGCGCGGATCGACCTGTCGCTCTGAGGCGCGCTAGCCGCGTCCGACGAACGGCATCTTCGTCGCCATCACGGTCAGGAACAGCGCGTTGGCGTCGGCCGGCATGTTCGCCATGAACAGGATCGAGTTGCCCACCGTTGCCACGTCCATCGTCGGCTCGGTGGCGGTGGTGCCGTTGGCCTGCGGTACGCCGTTGGCCATGCGCCGCGTCATCGGCGTGGCGGCATTGCCGATGTCGATCTGCCCGCAGGCGATGTCGAAGGCGCGGCCATCCAGCGCGATGGTCTTGGTCAGACCCGTCACCGCGTGCTTGGTGGAGGTATAGGCGACCGAGCCCGGGCGCGGCGCGTGCGCCGAGATTGAACCGTTGTTGATGATGCGCCCGCCCTGCGGCGACTGATCGCGCATCATGCGGAACGCCGCGTTGGCGCACAGGAACATGCCGTTCAGGTTCACGTCGACCACGGATTTCCACATATCGAAGGTGAAGTCGCCGAAGTTCGTGCTGGGCACGTTGCCGCCGGCATTGTTGAACAGCACATCGAGGCGGCCGAAGCTTTCCTTCACCGCGGCGAACAGCGCGGCCACCGCGGCCGGATCGCTGACATCGGTCGGCACCACCAGCGATTTGCCAGCATTGCTCATGCCGGCGGTTTCCTCGAGCGCGTCGCGGCGCCGGCCGGCCAGGGCAACGCCATAACCGTCGTTGAGCAACGCGAGCGCCGCGGCGCGGCCCACGCCGCTGCCGGCGCCGGTGATGACGGCGAAGCGTTGAGCCATGGCGAAGCCTCCCTGTTGGTGTCGGCCATGATGAACCGAGGCGGCGGCCCGGCCAAGCTGGACGCCTTCTGGCTTATTGCCGAGGATGCCAGGAACAACGGGCGATGGGGAGAGCACCATGCAGGACCTGCTGGAGCTGGCGGGACGGATCGGCGGCAAGCTGAAGGCGCGCAAGGAAACGGTGGCGATCGCCGAGTCCTCGACGGGCGGGCTGATCTCTGCCGCCCTGCTGTCGGTGCCGGGAGCGTCGGCCTACTTCCTGGGCGGCAGCGTGATCTACACGCGGCAAGCCCGCCGGGCGCTGCTGGGGATAGGCCATCCGCTGCCCGAGGGCATCGCCCGCGCCTCGACCGAGCCCTACGCTGCGCTGCTTGCCGCGACGATGCGCGAGAGCGTCGGTGCGACCTGGGGGCTGGGCGAGACGGGGGCGGCGGGGCCGACCGGGAACAGCTACGGCGATGCGGCGGGACATTCCTGCATGGCCATCGCCGGGCCGGCGGCGAAGGCGATCACGCTGGAAACCGGCGACACCGACCGGGTGGCGAACATGCGCGCCTTCGCCAAGCGCGCACTGGAACTGCTGGACGAGGCGCTGGAATGAGGCTGTGTCGGCCCTTCGACCTCGATGGGCGCCTTCCCGATCGAGCGGGAGGGGGAAAATCGGTCAGGCGGATTGCAGGCGGGCGCGGATGGCGGCCATGCGGCGGTCGAGGTCGGCCTCGGTCAGCAGCCCGCGCGCCAGCATCGTGTGGGCGAGCGCCAGCAATTGCCGCTCCGGCGCCGGGACATCGCGATAGGTGGTTTCGGCCAGTTCATCCTCGGCGTGACGGCGGACCAGCGCATCGAGCGCGCCGGCGGCGGCGAGCGATTCGCAGGTCGCGAACAGGCTGGTCTTCCAGGGTGGGTCGGCGTTGGTGACACCGTAGCGCGGCGCGATCTCGTCCCAGCATTGGCTGCGCCTGCGCGTCTGTTCGAGCACGGCGACCGGCGAGGGATCCACGAGCGGTTGCGCGGCGCTCATTGCGCGGCTTCCTGCCGCACGGGACGGCGGGCCTTGGCGACCGGACGCGGGTCGTCGGCCTTGCGGTCGGCGCGCGGCAGCGCAACGCCGATCATGGTGTCGCGCGTAACGATCTCGGCCAGCTGCGCTTCGGTCCAGCCATCGGTGCCGGCCGGACGCATCGGCATCACCATGAAGCGGCACTTCTGGTTCGAATCCTCGACCCGCACTTCGATCTCCGGCGGGAGCACCAGGCCGAACTCGGCGAGCACCTGGCGTGGCCAGCGCACCAATCGGCGGCGGTAATTGGGTGAGCGGTACCACTCCGGCGACATCCCCAAAAGCGGGCGCGGATAGCAGGAGCAGAGCGTACAGACGATGACATGATGCAGCGTCGGCGTGTCTTCGAGCACGCGGAACTCGGTATAGTCGCTGGGTGTGCCGGTGCCGGTCGGCTCCAGCCAGTCGATGCCGATTTCCTTGCAGGCGCTGATGCCGTCGGCGAGGCAGCGCGCCTTGAAGGCGGGATCGACCCAGGCGCGGGCGACGAGGCGCGAGCCGCCGGCAGGGCCGATCAATTCCGCCCACTCGGTGAACTTGCGGTGATCCTCGGCGGAGAACAGGCCCTTTTCGATGGCGAGCTCGCGCACCGCGATCTCCAGCACCTCGAAATCGGTGATCTCATCGACCATCGGCGCGGCGGGGTGGTCATGATCGTGATCGTGGTCGTGATCGTGGTCCGACGACATGCGGCGTTTTCCCCCATCGTTTCCTTATCGCGGCGTGCGCGCGGTCAAACCGGTTCGAGCCAGCGATCCGGCAGTTCGGTCTGCAGCGTGTCGTTCGCGAACGGATACTCGTCCCACAGATCCTTCTGCCGGAAGCGGATGATATAGAACTGTTCCTGCTGCGCATCGTCGCGGTTGAAGGCTTCGTCTTCGGGAATGAGGTCCTGGTAGGTGCGCGCCGCGATAGTGCCCTCGACACCACGGACGAACATCTGCGTGCGGCTGTAGAAGATGTTCGGCATCTCCTTGACGCGCACGCGGTCGCCGACGTTGAAGCGGGCCGGTGCGCTGTTGCGGTCAGCGGTCGCCATGGCGGGCCTTCACCTCCGCGATCTTGTCCATGAGCTCGGTCAGCGAGATCTTGTTCTTGTCCACCAGCATGCGCGCCGCCGCCCAGATCCAGCGGCCGTAATAGGGCACGCCGAGATACAGCGAGAGACCCACGTCGTTGTTGCCGCGCCGCCGCCGTTCCTCGGCATTCCAATGGCCGCGCCAGGCGAGGACTTCACAGGTGACGTACGTGTCGAGTTCCCACTGCTCCTCCTCCTTCTCCTCATACTGGACGGGAAGGTCGGGCTCGCCGCCAACGTCGTGGACGGGGCGCATATACGCGGTGAACTGGTCGTGGGTGACCTCGTACGGCGCCTTGCGAACGGCATGCAGCGCGGGTGCGATTTGCGCCATCTGTTCCTGATGGTCGCGGAGGGCGGTCCTGGACGGCATGCCTCAACCTTCCTTGCAACGCCCCCGCCCTGGCCTGCCGCATGGGGCAGGCCGCCGGAGCCGCCTCTTGATCTTGTAGCGCGGCCGCAGCGGTGGCGCAGCTGCTTCATTTGCAACCGAAAATTGTGGCGAACGCGCGCCACGGGCAAGACACGGTTCTGTGACGCTGCCGGCGGCCCGGTCGACCGGCCATCACTGGCGGTCGTAATCCAGCACGACGCGCGCGCTGGTGGGTCGGGCCTGGCAGGTCAGCACGAAACCGGCCGCGAGTTCCCAGGGCTCCAGCGAGTAGTTCAGCTCCATCTCGACGCTGCCTTCCAGCAGCTTGGCGCGGCACGTGCTGCACATGCCGCCCTTGCAGGCGAACGGCAGGTCGAGCCCGGCGCGCAGCGCGGCATCCAGCACTGCCTCGCCCTCGGCGACCGGAACCTCGGTGCGGGCGCCGTCGGCGATCAGCGCGGCCATGGCGTGGGGCGGCGCGTCGGCCTTGACCGGCACGGCGACGCGCGGGCGGCCGCCGAGCACGGAGGTGAACCGCTCGACATGGATGCGCTCCTCGGGAACGCCGAGCGCGCCGAGCGCCGCCTCGACTTCGGGAATCATCCCCAGCGGGCCGCAGATATACGCGTGGTCGATCGTTGCGCCGCCGACGATCCGCGCAAGCAGGACGTCGAGCTTGGCGCGGTCGAGATGGCCGTTCAGCGCCGCGATGTCCTGTCGCTCCCGCGACAGCACGTGGAACACCGAGACGCGGCCGAGATGGCGGTCCTTGAGGTCCTCGAGCGCACCGCGAAACAGGATGTCGCCGGTCGCACGGCTGCCGTAGAACAGGAAGAAGCGGCTTGCGGGCTCGCGCGAGAGCACCGTCTTCATGATCGACAGCACTGGCGTGATGCCGGACCCGGCGGCGAAGCCCACATGCACGCGCGGCCCATCCGACGTGGCCGGGATGCCGAAGCGACCGGTCGGCGTCATCACCTCGATGGCCTCGCCCGGCTTCAGCGCGTCCTGCGCCCAGGCCGAGAAGATGCCGCCCTCCACGCGCTTGATGGCGATGCGCAACTCGCCGTCATCGGCGCCCGAGCAGATCGAGTAGGAGCGGCGGACCTCCTCGCCGTCCAGCGTGGTGCGCAGCGTCAGGTACTGCCCGGCCCGAAACCTGTAGTGCGCGCGCAGGTCCGTCGGAATTGCGAACGTGACCGAGATCGCGTCCGTCGTCTCACGCCGCACGTCGGCGATGCGCAGGCGATGAAAGCGCGGGCCCGTGCCGGCGGCGGCGGCGGCCGTATCGGATGCGGACATGGCGCGGCCCTCAGTGGCACTTGAAGTGATCGAACGGCTCGCGGCAGGCGGTGCAGCGCCATAAGGCCTTGCAGGAGGTCGAGCCGAACGCCGAGAGACATTCGGTGGCGGTCGAGCCGCAGCGTGGGCACGCGACGACGGCCTCGCCGAACAGCGCGCCACGTCCGGCGCCGGGCGGCGGCGGCGGCGCGATGCCGTAGTCGCGCAGCTTCCGCCGTCCGGCTTCGCTCAACCAGTCGGTCGTCCAGGCCGGTGCCAGCACGGTGCGCACCCGCGCGCCCGGGAATCCGGCGCGTGCCAACGCCAGTTCGATCTCGATGCGCGATCATGTTCATCGCGGGACAGCCGGAATAGGTCGGCGTGATGACCGCCTCGATCGTGCCGTCATCGGCAACATCGACCGCACGCAGCACGCCCAGATCGGCAATCGTCAGCACGGGAATCTCCGGATCGACGACGGCGGCCGCGGCCGTCCATGCCCGCTCGCGCAGGTCCGGTGCGGCCGCCGCGGGCGCGCTCACCACGATGCCCCGGGATAGGTGCGCTGCAGATGTTGCAGCTCGGTGAGCAGGTGCCCGAGGTGCTCGCTGTGCCGCCCGCTGCGGCCGCCATGCTGCATCCAGGTGCCTGTCGGCAAAATCAGCGTCGCCTCGCGCAGCACATCGTCCAGCGTCCCCGTCCAGGTTCCGCGGAGGGATTCGGGATCGATTGCGATGCCATCCGCGACGAGCGCCTGCTCGGCTTGATCCGCTTCGAACATTTCGCCGGTGAAGGGCCACAGCGCATCCAGCGCATCCTGCGCGCGGCGGTGGCTTTCCTCGGTTCCGTCGCCCAGGCGGATCAGCCATTGCGCCGCGTGGCGCAGGTGGTAGGCGCTCTCCTTCTCCGATTTCGCGGCGATGGCGGCGAGGGTCGGATCGGCGGAACGCATCATCGCCCGCCAGTAGGGATCGGCGAAAGCGGAATAGAAAAACTGCCGCACGATGGTGAAGGCGAAGTCGCCGTTCGGCTGCTCGACCAGCAGCAGGTTGCGGTACTGCGGCGCGTCGCGGCGGTAGGCGTAGGCATCCTCGTCATGGCCGGCGCCCTCGTACGACGCGGCGGCGGCATAGAGCGAACGCGCCTGGCCGATCAGGTCGAGCCCGATATTGGCTAGCGCGAGTTCCTCCTCCAGCATCGGCGCGTGTCCGGTCCATTCGGACAGGCGATGACCCAGGATCAGCGCAGTCGTCCGCCCGGCGCAGCGCGTAGAGCACGAGCGGCGTCTCGGCCACGGCGATGGATGTGGTGGTCATGGTGTCGCGTCCTGCCAGGACTACATGTGGCCGACGGCGTCTGGCACTTCATAGAACGTCGGGTGGCGATAGATCTTGTCCGTCGCAGGCTCGAACAACATCGCCTTGTCGGCGGGGTCGCTGCGCGATGATCGCGGCGGACGGCACCACCCAGATCGACAGTCCTTCGCCGCGCCTGGTGTAGACATCGCGCGCCGCCTGCAGCGCCATCTCGGCGTCCGCCGCATGCAGCGAGCCGACATGCTTGTGCGCCAAGCCGTTGCGGCTGCGGATGAAAACCTCCCAGAGCGGGATGGTCGGACTGGCATCGGCCATGGCGGTTTCCTCGCTCTGTCTGGTGGCGCCTCAGGCGGCTTGCTGGCGGGTCCGTTCGCGGCGCTTTGCGGCGTGCGCGAGTGCAGCCTCGCGCACCCAGGCGCCCTCCTCATGGGCGCGTGCGGCGGGCGGCGAGGCGCTCGCGGTTGCAGGGGCCGTTACCGGCCAGCACCGCGCGGAACTCCTCCCAGTCGATCGCGCCAAATGCGTAGTGGCCCGCTGGCCGCGTCGAAGCGAAGGTCGGGGTCGGGAATCGTCAGGCCGAGATACTGCGGCCTGCGGCACGCGTGGCATCGACGAATTTCTGGCGCAGCTCGTCGTTCGTGAATCGCTTGATCTTCCAGCGCGTCGACTGGTCGCTGTGCTGGCTGTCGGTATCGGGCGGCCCGAACATCATCAGGCACGGCCACCACCAGCGGTTCAGCGCATCCTGCGCCATCGCCTTCTGCTCCGGCGTGCCGCGGCACAGCGTCAGCATGATCTCGTAGCCCTGGCGCTGGTGGAAGCTTTCCTCCTTGCAGACGCGGATCATCGCCCGCGCATAGGGGCCGTAGGAACAGCGGCACAGCGGGATCTGGTTCATGATCGCCGCGCCATCCACCAGCCAGCCGATCGCGCCGATATCGGCCCAGGTCAGCGTCGGATAGTTGAAGATGGAGGAATACTTCGCCTTGCCCGACAGCAGCTGATCCACCAGCTCCTCGCGCGAGACGCCCAGCGTCTCGGCGGCGGCATAGAGATACAGCCCGTGGCCGCCTTCGTCCTGCACCTTGGCCAGCAGCGCGGCCTTGCGGCGCAGGCTTGGGGCACGCGTGATCCAGTTGCCCTCGGGCAGCATGCCGACGATTTCGGAATGCGCGTGCTGGCTGATCTGGCGGATCAGCGTGCGGCGATACGCCTCGGGCATCCAGTCGTTCGCCTCGATGCGGTCCTCGGCATCGACGCGTTCCTGAAAGCGGGCGAGCGTGGCGGGATCATCGACCGCGGCCGGCCCATCGTCGCGGGCGTTCAAGGCTTGCGCGTACATGAGCGGACTCCCCCCGATTTCTTGCGACCAAATGTATTACAAAAATCTCCAAAGTCAACGATTATTGTAATACGATTGGCTGGGCTGCCTGGCGGCCCGTCAGCTATTGAACCGGTCGCGCAGCGCCGCGTCGGGCGGCGGCAGGCGGCCACATTCGTTCAGCGCATGGTCATCCAGCCAGCGTTCCGAGCCCGCCAGCAGCGCCGGATAGAGCGCCGCGCAAAGCTGCCGTGCCGCCTGGCCCGGCCACGCCGGGGGCAGCAGCGCGTCCGGCAGGCGGGGGTCGCGCAGCACCAGGCGGCGGTACTCGTGGATCAGCAGCAGGCGGGCGAGCAGCGCGTCCTGATCCGACAGGGCCACGCCGCCGGCCAGCGCGTCGCGGAGCGGCGCGAAGGCGGTCAGGAAGCGGCGATAGCCGGCCTCCAGCGCCTCGGGCAGCCACACCTGGCGGGCCAGACGCTGTGCGCTGGGGGCGTCGGTCGTTGCGCGCAACCGTATCACGCCGTCCGAAGCATCGGGGATGGGTTCAGGCGCCAACGCCAACAGCACGCCCGGCGCCAGCGCGGCATACCCGGCGGCTTCCAGCGCCGTGCGGTCGGCCTCGCGCGCCGTGCCGTCCAGCACCGCCACCGCGAACGTCCCGTCCCAGGCCGGGTTCCGCATGTCGTAGATGCGCTGTGCCGCGGCGGTGAAAATCGCATCGCCTTTGCCGGCGAGCCGATAGAAGGAATTGCGCCCAACGCGCACGCGCTCGAGCCAGCCATCGGCCGCAAGACGCGACATCGCGGTCCGGACGACGTTGCCGCCGATCTCCATGGCGGCGAACAGCTCCAGGATGGTGCCCAGCCAGAGCGTGCCCCCCCGCGGCACCACCGCGTCGCCATAGAGCGTGATGATGATGGAACCGGAGCGGGACGGCTCTGCGCGCAAGTGGCTGAGAATCGGTGCCAGGGCAGAGGATGCCGACATGCACCCCAGGTGATAGCCCCGGCCGGGCCGATGGCAAGCGTTTCATCGCCGCGGCAGCGGTCCAGCCCCGGCCTATCGGGCGCGGCGCGGCGCCCTCATTCCCGCACGACGTAGGTGTGGAACGTAACCCGCCCGGCGGCATCGACTTCCCGGTACACGCCCTGGATTTCGGTCCCGAAACCGGGGAAGCGGTTTTCCGCCTCCTCGAACATCAGCAGGTAGCCCAGCATGGGCGAGGCCTTCGCATCCAGCCGCTCGCCTGGGACGACGGTGGCGATGCCCGGCGGATAGACCAGCATCAGCGTCGTCGCGATCCGCCCGGCGATCGCGCGGATCGGCAGGTAGTCCACCTTGTTGCGCGTCAGCATCCGCGACGCCTCCAGCGGCGTCATCGCCGGCTCGGGAAGATGCTCGGGCCGGAACTGCGCGCGCTGCAGGCTGCTCACATGAGCCCGCCGGTAATAGCCGTGCATCTCGCGCGCCAGGTCGCGCAGGCCGATGTCGCGATACCGCTCGGGGCGCAGGCGCACGAAGTCCGGGATCACGTCCTGCAGCAGTGCGTTCTCGTCGTGCAGCCGCTTGAAGGTGACGATCCAGCTCAGCAGGGTGCCGGCCTTGCTGCTCTCCACCCCCGGCGTCAGCAGGAACAGGATGCTGTGCAGGTCGTTCTTCTCGGCGACGATGCGGTTCTCCCGCAAATATTCCGCCAGCAGCGGCGCGGGCACGCCGTGCTCGGTGTATTCGCCGGTGGCCCGGTCGAAGCCCGGCATCAGCAGCGTCAACTTGTTCGGGTCGGTCATCGCATAGTCCGGTGCGACGTGCCTGAAGCCATGCCACGCCGCATCCGGTGCGAGCGCCCACAGTGCCGGGTCGCCGGCCAGCGCATCCGTCGGCACGTCCTCCCACGCGATCGGCCGCGCCGGGGCGTCCGGCTCGGCCGACCACATCACCGTATCGGGAACGAACGGATCGGGGAACCAGCGCCGCTCGGGATCGGGCGCGGCCTCGAATTCGCGGCGGATGGCGCGCAGCTTCTTGCGCAGCTCGATCCCCAGCCGGATCGTATCGTCCCACAGCACCTCGCCCGACCGCCCCTTCATCATCGCCGCACCGACGTCGAGCGAGGCGAAGATCGGATAGAACGGGGAGGTGCTAGCATGCATCAGGAAGCTCTCGTTGAAGCGCCGATGCTCGACCCGCCGGGCTTGTCCTTTCAGATGCCGGTCGCGCACATGGATCTGCGAGGCCTGCGAGAAGCCGGCCAGCTGCTTGTGGGTTGACTGCGTCGCGATGATGCCGGGCGAGTCGGCATCGAGCTGCGTCAGCCCCATCGCATAGCGCCCGCGGAACAGCGGGTGGAATTTCATGAAGCCCGCCCAGGCCTCGTCGAACAGGATGTAGTCGCACAGCGAACCGAGCCGCTGCAGGATCACCTCGGCGTTGTTGATCGTACCGTCATAGGTGCACTGCTCGATCACCGCCGCGCGGAACGGGCGCGGCCGCTGCCAGTGATCGGTGCCGGCCAGCAGCGGATGCGTGCGGATCTGGCCGCGGATGCGCTCCTCGTCCAGCGCGTCATGGTCGATCGGGCCGATCAGTCCATAGGCGTTGCGGTCGGTCGGCAGGTAGATCGGGATGCCGCCGGCCAGCAGCAGCGCGCCGTGATGCGCGGCCTTGTGGTTGTTCCGGTCGAACAGCACCAGGTCGCCCTCCGCGATCAGGGAGGACAGCACGATCTTGTTGGAGGACGACGTGCCGTTGAGGACGAAATAGGTGCGGTCGGCCCCGAAGATGCGCGCGGCCTCCTTCTGCGCCGCCAGTGCGGGGCCTTCGTGCGTCAGCAGGTCACCCAGTTCCAGCACCGAGTTGTCGATGTCGTCGCGGAAAACCGCCGGCCCCAGATGCTCGAAGAAGATCCGCCCGATGGGGGAGCGGCTGTAGAAGATGCCGCCGTTGTGGCCGGGACAGGTCCATAGCTGGTTGCCCTGCTCGGAATAGTCGAGCAGGGCACCGAAGAACGGGGTGCGCAGCGACTCGGCGTAATTGCGCAGATGGCTTGCCAGGTTGCGCGCGATGAAGTCCGGCGTCTCCTCGGCCAGGAAGACGTAGCCATCGACGTTGTTGAGCACCTCGACCGGAATGTCCTCCAGCCGTTTGCGGCGCACCAGCACCAGCACCGGCACTTCCAGCCCCCGGCTGCGCACCAGCTGGATCAGCGACGCCGACTTGCCCAGCAATCCCTGCTTGCCCCAGTCCACCACGATGCAGCCGATCGCTGCGTCGGTCTGCACCGCCAGCTCCGCGTCGCCGGGCCGGCGCGCGCGAAGGACCGCGAAACCCAGTGCCTCGATCGCGGCGGCGATCTGCTGCAGCCGCTGCCCCTCCAGGCCCTTCTCGTCGAAAGCCGGTGAAGAAATCAGGAACTTGAAGCGGCGCTCGTATTCCATCGGAACCCCCAAAGGCAGGAGACAGGCGGCAGGACACGGGCGGCAGGAGAACGAGCGGGCGCGGCGCGACGCCCGGTCCGGGCGGGCCGGACGCTGGCGGAAAACCGGCGCGCGCGCCAGTGCGGACGGGGCCGCGCCGCCACCGTGGCCGGGGGGCGTGCGACGAACCTTCATAAAACCGCAGCCCGTCTGTAACACGCGGTCGCTAAGGAACGCCCCGGTTCAAACGACCTGGGGAACAAGGCGCATGTCATTCGATCGGAGGTCCGTGTTGCGGACGGGGCTGGGGCTGGCCGGAGCCGGGTTGCTCGGCGGCCCGCTGATGGGACACGCGGCGCGCGCTGCCGAAGCTGCGCTGCCGGCCAACCTGATCGCCGCCGCCAGGAAGGAAGGCCACCTCAACGTCATCACCCTGCCGCGCGACTGGGCGGATTACGGCGAACTGATGGACACCTTCGCCAGCCGCTACAGCATCAAGATCGACGACGCCAACCCCGATGGTACCTCGGCCGAGGAACTGCAGGCGATCCGCAGCCTCAAGACGCAAAGCCGCGCGCCCGACGCCGTCGATGTTGGCCCGAGCTTTGCCATCACCGGCGCCAAGGAAAGGCTGTTCCAGCCTTACAAGGTCGCCACTTGGTCGGAACTTCCGGACGACGTGAAGGACGCGTCAGGCCTTTGGTACGGCGACTATTTCGGCGTCACCTCCTTCGCCACCAACATGTCGGTGGTGAAGAACGCGCCGAAGACCTGGGCCGATCTGCTGAAGCCCGAATACAAGGGGATGGTCGCGATCGGCGGCAGCCCGCTGAAGGCCGGCGAGGCGTTCGGCTCGGTGTTCGCCGCCGCCCTGGCGAATGGCGGTTCGTTCGACGACATCGCCCCCGGCATCGAGTTCTTTGGCAAGCTCAACTCGGTCGGCAACTTCAACCCGGTGAAATGCGACACCGGCACGGTGATCAGCGGCCAGACGCCGATCGCGATCAAGTGGGACTACCTGAACCTCGCGATCCGCGACGGTGCGAAGGGCAAGGTGGTGATCGACGTCTCGCTGCCCGAGGGCGCGCCGCCCTTCGGCAACTACTACTGCCAGGCCATCAGCGCCTATGCGCCGAACCCGAACGCGGCGAAGCTGTGGATGGAGTACCTCTACAGCGACGAGGGCCAGCTCGGCTTCCTGAAGGGCTACGCCCATCCGATCCGCTTCAGCGCCATGCTGGCGGCGGGCAAGATCCCGCAGGAGATGCTGGCGAAGCTGCCGTCGCCCGCCGCCTACAAGGACGTGAAATTCGCCTCCGATGCGCAGAACACCAAGGCGAAGAACACCCTGAGCGACATGTGGCCGAAGGTGGTCAAGCTCGGCTGATGAGCAGCTCCTCGACCGTGCTGCCGGGCACCCCCCGGCAGCACGATGCGGCGGCCGCGAAGAAGACGGGGCGGCCCGGCGTCGCCGGGCTGATCCTGCCCTACACCACGATCGCGCTGTTCCTCGCGATCTCGGCGCTGTTCATGGTGGCGCCCACCGTGATGCTCGCGGTGCAGTCGGTCACCGGCGATCATGGCTTCACGCTGCAATACTTGACCGAGCTCGGGCACTACAATTTCGTTCTCGCGTTCCACAACTCGATCATCCTGTCGCTGGCATCGGCCGCTGTCGGCGTGGTGGCAGGCGGATTGATCGCCTATTTCGTGCTGGCGCCGGCAACGCCCGGGCCGGTGCGCTCGGCGGTGACAAGTTTCGCCGCGGTGGCGGCGAACTTCGCCGGCGTGCCGCTGGCCTTCGCCTTCGTCTCGACGCTGGGCACGCTGGGGATGCTGACGCAGGCGCTGCGCGGCATCGGCATCGACATCTATGGCCTCGGCTTCACGCTCTATTCGCTGACCGGGCTGACCATCGTCTATTCGTACTTCCAGATCCCGCTGATGGTGATCATCATCACGCCGGCGCTGCTGGCGCTGCGCCCCGAATGGCGCGAGTCGTCGGAGAATCTCGGCGCAACGCCCGGTCAGTACTGGCGCATGATCGGCCTGCCGGTGCTGCTGCCGTCCTTGATCTCCTCGTTCATCCTGCTGTTCGGCTCGGCGTTCTCCGCTTACGCCACCGCCTATGCGCTGACCTCGGGCAACATCGCGCTGCTGACCACGGAAATCGCCAACGTGCTGTCGGGCGATGTATCCAGCAGCCCGCAGACCGGGGCGGCGCTGTCGGTGGGGATGATCGTGGTGATGGTGCTGGTGCTGCTGGTCAGCGCGCTGTTCTCCCGCCGCGCCAGCCGCTGGCACAGATAGACGGGGCAGACCGATGCGACGCATGGGAACCGACGGCTGGACGGTGCTGACACTGGCGGGGATCTATTTCGCCGTGCCGCTGGCGATGACGGTGGCGTTCAGCCTGTGGGAAGGTCCCGGCCATTACGGGCTCGCCGCCTATCGCTCGCTGCTGGCGCGGCCCAACCTCGTCTCCAGCCTGGTGATCTCGATCCAACTCGCCCTCGCCACATGCGCGGTGATCGTGCTGCTGTTGGCGCCGGCGATGATCTTCATGAACCTGTATGCGCCCAAGCTGCGCCCGGTGTTCGACTTCATCGCGACGCTGCCGTTCGTGGTGCCGGCGATCGCGCTGGTGGCGGGCCTGTCGGCATTGTTCACTGGCCCGGACTGGCTGATCGGCACGCCCTACTATCTGACGATCCCGTATTTCTTTCTGGCGCTGCCCTACGCCTACCGCGCCATCGATGTCGGAATCCGCTCGCTCGACCTGACCACGCTGACCGAGGCCGGGCAGAGCCTGGGCGCCAGCCTCGGCCAGATCATCCGCATGGTGGTGCTGCCCAATCTGCGGCCGGCGCTGATCGGCAGCATGTTGCTGACCTTCGCCGTCGTGATGGGCGAATTCACCTTCGCCAATGTGCTGCTGTTCCACACCTTCGCCGTGCTGATCAACGAGGTGGGAGAAAACGCGCCGACCGAGGCGGCGGCGCTCTCCACGCTCAGCTTCCTGATCACCTGGGCAGCGATGATGGGCGTATTGGTGGTCGGGCGCGGCGGCACGCAACTGGGGGGTGCACGGTAATGGCGACGGTCGAGGCACGCGGCGTCAGCAAGAGCTATTCGGGCCGGCAGGTCCTCGCCAGCCTCGACCTCGAGATGGGCGAGTCGGAGTTGATCTGCCTGCTTGGCCCCAGCGGCTGCGGCAAGACCACGCTGCTGCGCATCATCGCCGGCTTCATCACCCCGGATACCGGCAAGGTGCTGGTGGCCGGCCGCGACGTCACGGCCCTAGCCCCGGCGGCGCGGCGGATGGGCATGGTGTTCCAGGCCTACAGCCTGTTTCCCAACATGACGGCGCTGGACAATGTCCGCTTCGGCCCCCGGGTCGCCGGCCAGGCCCGTGGCGAGCAGGTCCGGCGAGCGACCGAGCTGCTCGATCTGGTGGGACTGGCCCAGCATCGCGACAAGTATCCGCACCAGATGTCGGGCGGCCAGCAGCAACGTGTGGCCCTGGCCCGCGCCCTCGCGGTCAAGCCCGAAGTGCTGCTGCTCGACGAGCCGCTGTCGGCACTGGACGCCAAGGTGCGCCTGCAGCTGCGCGAGGAGATCCGTCGCATCCAGCGGGAAACCGCGGTGACGACGGTGCTGGTCACCCATGACCAGGAGGAAGCGCTGTCGATCTCCGACCGCGTCGCCGTGATGAACGGCGGCCGGCTCCTGCAGGTCGATGCGCCGGCGCGGATCTACCGCGACCCGGCCGATGCCTTCGTCGCCCGCTTCATCGGCGCGGCGGCGGTGATGCCCGGCATCGCCGGCCCCGGCCGGGTGAAAGTCGGTCCACTCGACCTGCCGGCGCGGGCGGCCGCCGCGTTGCCGCCGGGCAGCGGGGTGGAGCTGTTCCTGCGCCCCGAGCATGTGCGCGTGGCGCTGATGAACGGCCACATCCCGCCAGACACCGTCCCCGCGGAGGTGATGGAGGCGACGTTCCTTGGCTCCCTCACCCGGCTGCGGCTGAAATTCCTCGACGCCAACCCCGATGTTACGGCCGTATGGGCCGACATGGCGAGCGAGGATGCCGAGGCATTCCGTCCGGGCGTGCGCGTGCTGGCCAGCTGGCACGAAGCCTCGCCGCGGGTGCTGCCGGCGGGCTGATCCGCTGCCTCAGTCGGCCGCGACGCCGCCTGGCTGCGTCTGATGCACGACGTGCTCCAACTCCATCGCGCCGACCGCGCATTCGCGCAGGAACCGGCACAGCGAGTGGGCCTCATCCGGGCCCAGCCTCGCGCCATCGGCGGCCAGTGCGTCGATCTGGGCCTCGGCGGCCATCAAGTCCTGTGAAAGGCTCATGCTGCGCTCCCTCCTGCGCCTGTGACATCGTTCCGTGCCCAATCGGGGGCTCCGCGCCTTCTACGCTGTTCCGCCGCGGTTGGTTCCCGCACCATGATGTAAAACAGCCGGTTGCCGTTGCTTCCTCCACGTCCATGGTAACCGCTGCCGCAGGAGAGTACGCCGATGCCGTCCCTGAACGATGCCGTGCGCGCCTGGCACGACGTCTACGCGCTGATCGGAACCTCGGCGGCTACGCTGGTGGGGCTGATGTTCGTCGCAGCCTCGGTCGGCACCGGGGTCTATTCCCGCGACCGCCAGCACGCGCTGCGTGTGTTCCTGTCACCCACCGTCGTGCATTTCTCTAGCGCGCTCACCGCCAGCCTGTTCGCCATCGCTCCGCTGCGCAGCTGGCAGGTTTTCGGCGTGCTGATCGGCGCCGACGGGCTGTTCGGGCTGGGCTACACCACCCTGGTCTGGCTCGGCCTGCTGCGGCGCGGGATGGCGCAGCCGATCGACCTCGACGACCGCGCCTGGTACGCGCTTTTTCCTGCCATCGCCTATGGCGCGATGATCGCCGCCGGCGTTGTCCTCATGCGCGGGCAGGAAGGCGGCTGCACGCTCCTCGCAGTGGCGATGGCCGCGCTGCTGCTGGTTGGCATCCGCAACGCCTGGGACATGACGATGTTCACGATCATGCGGCATCGGGACTGAGCAACCCGCCGCTTTGTGATCGGCACAGACGATCGTACTGTTTGAATCGCGCTAATAATGACGCTATGGTCATTTTTGGGACGAATTTGAACAACTCTTTGTCGAACGGAATCCTTATGCTCAGGAACGACCTCTACTGCAGCGCCCGCAATACCGGTGGCGCCTTCGTGTCGGGCTGGATCGTCACCGACCGCCAGGGCGTCTGGCGCGAGCTGAATCTCGAAACGATGTCGGGTGAGGTATCGGACATCTGCGTGCCGGTGGCCGGCCTGACCGACCTCGTGCTGTGTGCCCCGGGCCCGGCTTTCGCCGCCGCATGAGCGCCCGCGCGCTGCACTGACGCGTCTCGCGGGACGTCCGTCCCGCTTCGTGACCGATCCGTGACGATGCTAAAGGATCGGCAGACACGTCAGACGGCGGGGGCGAGCGGATGCGGAGGATCGAGGTGCTGCGGCGCGCGGCCGAACCCGCCGGCCCCCCGCATGGCAGACGCGGTCGATTGGCCAACAAGCGCCTTGCTTTGGCTCTGCTGCTGTTCAGCGAGGTTGCGGCGATGGCCGCGTGGTTTGCCACCACCGCGTCCCTCGCGGCGATCCGCCAGCACTGGACGCTCGGGCCCTTTCACGCCGCGCTGCTGACCAGCAGCGTGCAGGCCGGCTTCGTCGTCGGGACTGCCGGCAGCGCGCTGCTCAGCCTCGCCGACCGCTTCGACCTGCGCAAGCTGTTCTCCATCGCTGCCGCCATCGCCGGCGCAGCCAATCTGGCGATCCTTTGCTTCGCGCCCACGGACGCCGCGGTGCCGCTGCTGCGCTTCCTCACCGGCATCTGCATGGCCGGGGTCTATCCGGTCGGCATGAAGCTCGCCGCCACCTGGGCGGCCGGCGATCTGGGGCTGCTGATCGGGCTGCTGGTGGCCGCACTGACGCTGGGCTCGGCCTCGCCCTATCTGATCGCCGCCGCGGGCGGGCTGGACTGGCGGCTGCCGGTGCTGGGGGCGGCCGTCGCGGCACTGTTCGCCGCCGTCGTGATCCGCTTCGCCGCCATCGGCCCGGCTCTGGCGAAGGCGCCGCCGCTGCGCCCCGCGAATGCGCTGGAGGCATGGCGCAACCGGCCCGTCCGCCTCGCCAATCTCGGGTATCTCGGCCACATGTGGGAGCTGTATGCGATGTGGGCCTGGATCGGCAGTTTCCTCGCCGCCAGCCTGCACGCCCGCTACGGCGACGCGCCGCCGATCCCGGCCACGCTGGCGACCTTTGCCATCGTCGCGGCCGGCGGGATCGGGGCGATGGCCGCCGGCTGGGCCGCCGACCGACTCGGCCGCACGGTGGTGACGATGACGGCGATGCTGATCAGCGGCGCCTGCGCGCTCGGCATCGGCTTCCTGTTCGGCGGGGCGTTGTGGCCGCTGCTGCTGGTCGGGCTGGTCTGGGGCGTCGCGGTCGTCGCGGACTCGGCGCAATTCTCCGCCGCGATTACCGAACTAAGCGACCGCGACCTGATCGGCACGATGCTGACGGTGCAGACCTGCCTCGGTTTCCTGCTGACCATGGCCAGCATCCAGTTGCTCCCGTGGGTGGAGGCGATGGTCGGCTGGCGCTATGCCTTCGCCAGCCTGGCGGTCGGGCCGGCGCTGGGCGTGCTCGCCATGGCCCGCCTGCGCGCCCGCCCCGAGGCGCGCCGTCTTGCCGGCGGCCGGAGGTAGGCGCCTAGGCCGGCCGGGGGCGGCGCGCCCCGCTCGCCGCATCGGCCGCCGCCTTGTCCCAGCCCGCCAGCCACGCCTCCCGGTCCTCGGCGTCGGGTGGGTAGGGGCAGTTTTCGCGGGGCCAGCCGCGCTCGAAGGCATCGGCGCCTTCGGTGAGCGCGCCGGTTGGCGGGTCCGCATCCTCGGTCATGGCGTCGTGGCTCCGGCGGGATGATCGCGCGCCTTCTGGCGCTCGCGTACTTCGGCATCGCTCAGCCGCGCATCGTAGACCGAGCGCGGCTCGATGGTCCGCGCAACCAGGGTCGCGATCGTCACGATCAGCAGCATCGGCACGATCGCCGCGCGCGAATAGCCGGTCATTTCCATCAGCAGCACGACGGTCGAGACCGGCCCCTGCGTGGTGGCCGCGATCATCGCCGCCGCACCCAGCAGCGCGAACAGCCCCGGCGGCACGCCCGGCCACAGCCACGACCACGGCACGCCCAGCAGGCCGCCCAGCATCGCCCCTACTGTCAGGGACGGCGTGAACAACCCGCCCGGCGCACCGCTGCCCAGGCACATCAGCGTCGCCGCCGGACGCAGCAGGAACAGTGTTGCAAGCAGGGGCGCGCCCACCTGTCCCCGGAACGCCAGCTCGGCCACGTCGCGGCCGTTGCCCAGCAGTTGCGGAAACGGGATCGAGACGACGCCGAGGACACCCAGCGCCAGCACCGGCATCGCCACCCGACGCCAGCCGCCCGGTTTGTGCCGGTCCGCCCAGGCCACGGCACGCACATACACCACCGACACCAGGCCGATCGCGATGCCGGCCGGCACCGCCCAGGCGGTGCTCCCCAGCGAACCGCGCATCAGCGGGATCGCATAGATCGCCCGATCCGGCAGGAACGCCCAGGACACGCCGGTCGCGACCAGCGACGTGACGAGCGCTGGCAGCACGTAGCGCAGCGCCAGCACGCCGCGCAGCACTTCCAGCGCAAACAGCGCGCCGCCCAGCGGCACGCCATAGGCCGCCGCCATGCCCGCCCCCGCACCACAGGCCACCAGCAGGCGGCGCTGCTCGTCCGACAGCCGGGTTCGGTCGGCCACCACGTTCGCCGCCACCGCGCCGGCCTGCTTGGGCGCCCCCTCGCGGCCGAGCGCGGTACCCATACCGACGATCACCACCGACAGCGCCGCACTCGCCAGCGTGCGCAGCGAGGGCATCCGGCCGGCGTGGAACCAGATCGCGGCGGTGATGTCGATGCCATTTGCGCTGGTCAGGTGAGTCAGCAGGAACTGCGCCGCCCCGGTGAGCAGCCCGGCACCCAGGAGGATGACGACATGGTGCCACGCCGGCGCCGTTGTCGCCGCGGCCAGGATATCGATCCCCCCGCCGCCCCAGACGGCGTTCTGCACCAGCTCCAGCAGCCCGGTCAGTGCGGCGGCGAACAGCCCGGTGCCGATGCCGGTCAGGATAACGGCCAGCCAGAACCCGGCGGCGTCGCGCCGGGCCAGGATCGGCGCGCTGACCGGCTGGCTTACGGCAGGAACCCCGTCGAGATCCACGGCACCGTCGCGACCAGGATCAGCGCGACCACCAGGGTCGCCATGTAGGGCCAGATCCGCCCCAGCGCGTCGTCGCTCGACGCCTTGCTGATCAGGCAGGTCTGGTAGAAGCCCACGCCGAACGGTGGCGAGAACAGCCCGATCCCCATCGCCAGGATGGCGACGATGCCGTACTGCACCTCGTTGATGCCCTGCTGCTGCGCCAGCGGGAACAGCAGGGGGCCGAACAGCACCAGCGAGGGCAGGCCCTCCAGCACGCTGCCCAGCACGATGAACAGCAGGATCGAGACCGCCATGAAGCCGGCGCGCCCGCCCGGCACGCTGCCCATCAGCTGCGCCAGCGTCTGCGCGAAGCCGGCCTGGGTCAGTGACCAGGCCATCGCGCTGGCAGCGCCGATGATCAGAAGGATCGCGCCCGACAGCGCCGCCGTCTCGACCAGGATCGGCACCAGCCGCCGCCAGTCGAAGCAGCGATAGACCAGCAGGCCGACCAGCACGGCATAGACCACGCCCACCGTGGCCACCTCGGTCGCCGTTGTGATGCCCTCCAGCACCGCGTACCGGATCAGCAACGGCAGGATCAGCGCGGGGATGGCGACAAGTACGAGCCGCAGCACGGCGCGTGCCGAGAACCGCTCGCCGCTCGGGGTGTCGCCCCGGCTGCGGAACCAGATCAGGATGATCAGGCCCAGCGCCGCCACGCCCGCGGGCAGCAGGCCGCCGGTGAACAGCGCCGAGATCGACACGCCGGTGACCGCGCCCAGGATGATCAGCACCAGGCTGGGCGGGATCGTCTCCGACATCGCCGCCGCCGCCGCCAGCTGCGCCACCAGTTCCCCCGGATGCGCGCCGCGCCGCTTCATCTCGGGCAGCAGGATCGGCGCCACCGCCGCCTGGTCGGCGGCCTTGGAGCCGGAAATCCCGGCGATCAGGTAGATCGCGCCGACCAGCACATAGGACAGGCCGCCGCGACGCCGTCCCACCAGCGCGATCAGCAGGTCCACCAGGGCACGTGCGATGCCGGTCATTTCCAGCAGCAGGCCCAGCACGATGAACATCGGCACGGCCAACAGCTCGATCGAGGCCATGCCCTGGTCCATCTGGCTGACCACGACCGACAGCGGGATGTCGCTGGTGAAATAGATGTATGCGACGGTCGAGATGCCGAAGCTGAAGGCGATCGGCACGCCGGCCAGGATGCAGATGCCGACCATGAAGACAAAGAACACCACCAGGCTGCCGTTGCCGATGGCGTCGAACAGGTCCTGCGCTTCCCACAGGGCAAAGCCGACGATCAGGCCGAACGCCACGGCGACCGCAAGCTCGGCCCAGGTCGCACCGGCGAAAAGCTGGCGCAGCGCCGTGTAGAGCAGCAGCCCCAGCGCCACCATCTGGCCCGCGACCTCCCACGAGCCGGGGATCTGCAGCGTCGGCGTCAGGATCGCCTGCTGCTGGATGGTGAAGGAAATGCCGGGCACCAGGATCGCGACGGTGAACACGGCGACGATCATCGAGGAGATACGGGCGATCTGCGCGCGCAGGCGCGGGCCGATGCGGGTGACGAAATAGGTCATCCGCATGTGCTCGCCGCGGCGCAGCGCCACCACGGCACCCAGGCTGACCAGCCACAGGAACAGGATCGCCGCCAGCTCCCCCGACCACACCAGCGGCAGGTCGAGCACGTAACGCCAGATCACGCCGGCGAACAGGATCACCACCTCGATCACGACGAGTGCGGCGACGATGATCTCGATCGCCGGATAGAGGACGGCGTCCAGCCGATCGAGCGGGCTGGCCCGGCCGTGCTGTGCCACGCGGACGGTCAGCCGAGCGGACCCGTCTGCTTTTCCAGTGCGCCCCAAAGCTGCGGACCGAACTTGGCCTTCCAGTCGGAGTAGAAGGTCGACTTGGCCAGCGCCGCGCGGAAGGCGGCCTGGTCGGGCTTGAAGAACTCCATCCCCAGGCCCTTCAGCTTGTCCTCCAGCGAATCGTCCAGCTTCTGGTTGGCCGTCCGCTGCACCAGGGCCTGCGCGTCGAACGCATCGCCGATGATCTTCTGGTCGGCCGCGGCGAGGGTCTTCCAGAATGTGCCGTTCACCAGCATCCAGTAGCCGACCCACATGTGGTTGGTCAGCGAGCAGTATTTCTGCACCTGGTAGAATTTCTGCGTGTAGATATTGCCCAGCGGGTTTTCCTGCCCGTCCACCACATGCGTCTGCAATGCCGTGTAAAGCTCGGCGATATTGAGGGTGACCGGCGAGGCGCCGAGGCCGCGGAACAGATCGACCGAGATCGGGCTGGGCGGCACGCGGATCTTGAAGCCCTTGAGATCGTCTGGCGTCTTGATCTGCTTGGGGCTCGACGTGACCTGGCGGAAACCCTCGTCCCAGATGCGGTGCATCGGGTGAAGCCCGGTCTTCTCGATGTCGGCGCGCACCAGGTCGCCCACTTCGCCATCGAGCGTGTCCCATGCCTGCTGGGAGTTCTTGAAGGCGAAGCCGACATTGTCGATCGCGGCGCTGGGCACCAGCGTGGCCAGGATGTTGTCGCCGATGCCCATCATGTGCATGGCGCCCGAGCGCAGTTCGGACAGCATGTTGGTGTCGTTGCCAAGCTCGCTGTTCGGAAACACCTGCAGCTTGATGCGGCCCTGGGTCTGGCTTTCGATCTGCTTGCCGGCGGCGATCGAGCTGACCGTCGTCGGATGGTCGGCGGCAAGGTCGAGGCCGAGCTTCATCGTCACCGGACGTGCGGCGCGCGCGCGAAGCGGCGCCAGCGCGCCCAGCCCGACCGCGGCCGCCGCGCCGGTGATGAACTGCTTGCGCGAGATGCCTGTTTCCACGGTCCGCCTCCCTCAGCGCAGTCGATGCTGCGCGCCGTTTGTTCCCACCGGCTTTCGCCGCCGATCGCCCGCGCGGGGCAAAGGCGGCGTTTTGTACCGGCACCGCCCCGTTTATTGCCCAGCCAGCATTGCGTCAACGCGACCGCTCGGCCTGACAGTATGCCCCCAGGGCAGGCGGCTCAGGGCAGCACCCGCTCCAGGTGGACCGCCCGGCAGTCCATCTCGTATTCCAGTCCGACCACCGGGGGGCGGCAGAAATGCCAATCGAGGCCGTGCCGGGACGCTCCTCGCGCCACCAGGTCCTCGGCCAGCGTCGCGTAGAAATCCCAGACGCAATAGGCCTGGGTGCCGGTGACATCGGCCCAGCCGGCGCCGAACGCGGCCATCCGGTGCTCCATCGCCGCCATCACGTGCCGCAGCTTTTCCGCCAGCGCGTCCGGTCCGGTCTCGCCGTAGCGCACCGTGCGCTCGCTGTAGGGGCCGGGCCCCTCCACCGATTTGCCGCTGCCGGCGATGACGAAGCTGGGCGGCGCGTCGGGCGCCGGGACCGCCAGCGTGAAGGCATGGAAGCTTGGCACCTCCGGCGGGTCGAAGACGGGACAGACATTGCTGCGTGCCACCGGGTTCACCTCGTCCACGACGACGCCCCAGCGTTCCAGCGTGCCGACATAGTCGCGGTTGAAGGCGATGAACCCGGCATCGGAGAACTGCGCGGGCGAGCGCAACTCGCAGGCGCAGAACGCCGTCAGCGGCAGGCCGGCGGCGCCAATGAAGGCGGCGATCCGCGCAAACCCTTCGGCCAGCGGCACCGGGTTGGCAAAGCGGATGCGCTGCATCGCGAAGCCCGGCTTGGCCGCGACGCCGGCGGAGTATTGGAACGGCCCGGGGATGAACCGGAAGGCCGCGCGTTCGATCGTCTCGGTCATGCCGGGTGTCCTCCTTGCCCGACCGTGATCATGCCGGACCTGATTGCGGGAGCAAGCACGGATGCTCCAGATGTTGTGTTGCACGTCACATGTCAGGCGGTACGCCGTTTGCTCAGATTGGAACGTCGATCAAAACCCCAGGAGTACGTTGCGTGAGCAGCATTCGGGAATGGCTGGTCCTGGCTTTGCTCTGCCTCTTTCCTGCGCAAGCGATGGCCGGCGGCATTTCGCTCTTATCCGCAACCTATGGTGGCAACTGCGGCGCAAGTGCTAGCAACGCCGACAAGGATGTCGAGAAGATCTGCAACGGCGCCGATATTTGCCAATACAAGGTCAACACAAAGATTCTTGGCGATCCAGCCCGAGGATGTGGCAAGGATTTCGTTGTGAAGTGGACTTGTCCGGGCAGTCCCGAAACACTGTCCGTGAAAATTCCGCCCGAGGCCGGAGCCGGCCATGTTGCCCTGCTGGATTGCAGCGCCGCGTGGAAATCCGGGTTGAGTGCGGCAAGTAATCTAGGAGACCCCCGCAACATCGGCATACCCCCAAGGCCGCCCCAGATATCTCTAACGGCACCGATCGACCCGCCCCCATGTACCTCGGAAATCGTCGCGAGGGAGCCATTTTCCAACGTGGTGACCTTCACGGACTTCTACATTGCCCAAGATGATTTTGCGGACGCCCTTTGCTGGGCCCTTGAAGGGGCGACGACCGGAAATGCGCTCGAGGAATTTCATGTCGGCACGATGTTCGATAGCCCCAACCAGGGAACGCGAGTGTCGTATCCAGAGGCCGAGGAGTTTCTGACAGCCGCGGCCGGCCAGGGCGAATTTTCTGCCTACAAGTCGCTGGTCTATCTCTACGGGCTGAATGTGTTGCCCGATAGCAAGAACAAGCTGGCAGCCGTCATCACGAAGGGCCAAGCATACGCGGCAAAGCTGAATGCCCTTTGCAAGTCGGACGCGTTTGTCGCGGGCTACCTGAAGGTATTGAATTTGTTCGATCACAGCAGCGATGTGCAATTGGCGGGGATGGCGGCCTTGCTGTTCGGTGTGGCCGGCGGAGTTGATAAGATCGCTTACATGGATGCTGCCGCCGCCATTGCCTATGATGATAATCATTTCGTCTGTGAAGCGGAGGTCAAGGAAACGCTCAAGGCGAATTATGTCGGCGCGGTCGGGACCGATCTGGGCCCCCGTGGCGAGGAAACGCGCCAGCAGATCGGAGCCGTGGGACGGCAAGTGGCAAACGCCACAAACGGCGCGGTGCGCAGCTTCATGCAGTATTTCGAAATCGAAAAGCTGAGCGGCGGCAAATACGATATGGTCATGAGATCGGTAGCCAACCACCTTCAGAAGCAACCTTTGTAACTTGAACCATCCGATAGCGGTTTCCGTCGCCCCGTAGGCGACCGAAAGCCTCCAGCGGCACGCGACCGCAGTGCCGCGCCGGTGTCCCTAACCGTGGCCACTGGCCCAATGCGGCGAGGCGTGTGCATATCGGCGCCATGCGGAGCTTCCTTGGCTGCCTGATTCTCCTGGCGACGCTGCAGGCCGCGTGCGCCGCCCCCGCGCCTGACACGTCGCCCTCCGCGCTGTGCGAGCAGGCCATCGCCAGCGCCGAGGCCCGCGGTGGCACCCCGCCCGGGATGCTGGCGGCGATTGGCGAGGTCGAAAGCGGGCGGCCCGATCCGCGGACCGGCGCGATCCGCCCCTGGCCCTGGACCATCGATGTCGGCGGCGCCGGCCAGTTCTTCGCCACCAAGGCGCAGGCGATCGATGCCGTCACGCAGTTGCAGGCGCAGGGCATCCGCTCGATCGATGTCGGCTGCCTGCAGGTCAACCTGCTGCAGCATCCGGATGCCTTCGCCTCGCTGGCGGCGGCGTTCGACCCGGCGACCAATGCCGCCTATGCCGTGCGTTTCCTGACGGCGCTCTACGCCCAGAGCGGCAACTGGCCGAAGGCGATCGCCGCGTATCACTCCAACACGCCCGACATCGCCGCCGACTACCAGCGCCGGGTGCTGGCGATCTGGCAGCCGACGCCGCCCGCGCCACCGGGCAGCGTGCTGACCCAGGATGCCGCCGGCAGCGTGATCTATGGCCGGTTCGGCCCGTCCGGACGGGTGTTCGGGCTGATCCTGCCCGATCAGCCCCAGCCGGCGGGTGGCGGCGCCAACCCGCAGCCCTGATCCGGACGCGCCCGCAGCGTCAGTGGCTCGCCAGCCAGACGACGCCGGCCATCACCAGCAGCGGCAGCGCATAGACCGCCGCCTCGGCCTGCCCGGCTTCGACCAGGCCGAAAGCGACGGCGACCAGGACCGCCACCACCGCGACGTTGTTGCGGTCCCCAAAAAGCGTCTTGAGGAACCCTCTCATTGCACGCTCGGCGCCGGCGCGCGCAGCCGGAGCAGGTTTGCCGCGGCGATCCCGCCCAGCAGGTAGAACACCGCCAGCACCGGCAGCGTCCAGTCGACGAGCGGCCAGACGCCGGCACCGCCCAGCGCCTCCAGCGTCCAGTACGTCCCGAAGCTGACGATCATCGCGCCCACGAAGAACTTGATCGCATTCTCCGGCACGCGCTGCAGCGGCGCGCGCACCGCCATCCCCATGGCGCAGACCAGCAGCAGGGAAATGATCGCCGCCGCCCCGTTGCCCAGCCATGTGCGGCCGCTCAGGCTGAAGGATACGACGATGAGCCACACCTCCAGCCCCTCCAGCAGCACCCCCTTGTAGGCGATCAGCCAAGCGGCATACCACGTGCCGCCGCGCAGCCGCGCGCGGGTTTCGGCGAATTCCTCGGCCTCGTCATGCCGGGGCTTCAGCCCGGCCGAGCGTGCGATCGCCTTGGCCAGCCAACGCGTGCCGAACAGCAGCAGGAATACGCCCACCACCAGCCGCAGCGCGGTGACGTCCAGCCCGGCCTGCAACGCGCCGCCAGTGACCGCCGTCAGCGCCGCCAGCGTCAGCAGCGCCGCCGCCGCGGCCCCCGACGCCGCGCGCCAGCCGATCGTCAGGCTTACCGCAAGCACGATGGTGAACGCCTCCACCCACTCCACCGAGGCGGTCAGGAAGGTGGGCAGGAAAGCACTCCACGTCAGAATCATGACAGTCCCCGCAAGATCGGTTCCGCAACTTGCCGACAACTTGACAGTACAACGGTCCCCCAGCGAACTGCTTTCGGGTCAAAGGTTGGGGAGAACGCGCGATGGGGCGATGGCGGATCGGCGACGTGACCGTGACCAAGATCGTCGAGCTGGAGGCCACCGGCGGTAGTCGCTTCCTGCTCCCGCAGGCGACGCCCGAGGCGGTGCTGCCGATGACGTGGCTTCAGCCGCATTTCGCCGACGAGACTGGGCGCCTGCGCATGAGCATCCACAGTTTCGTCCTCGAGGTGGCTGGCCGGCGCATCGTCGTCGACACCTGCCTCGGCAACGACAAGACCGGCCGGCGCATCCCGCACTGGAACGACCGCCAGGGCAGCTTCCTCGCCGATCTCGCCGAAGCGGGTTTCCCCCGCAAGTCGATCGACACCGTGCTTTGCACCCACCTGCATGTCGATCATGTCGGCTGGAACACCATGCTGGCCGAGGGTCCCAATGGCGCAAGGACCTGGGTGCCGACCTTCCCCAACGCGCGCTACCTCTATGGCCGCGCGGAGTACGCGCACTGGTCGAGCATCGAGGGGCGGGAGGACATGCGCGCGATCATGGCCGATTCCGTCACACCGGCGTTCGATGCCGGCCTGGTCGATCTGGTGGAGACGGATGCCCGGCTCTGCAATGAGATCTCGCTGCTGCCGACACCGGGGCATACGCCGGGGCATGTCAGCGTGCGCATCGCCTCGCGCGGAGAAGAAGCCCTGATCACCGGTGATTTCATGCACCATCCCGTGCAGATCGGCCGCCCGGACTGGGCGTCCACCGCGGATTCCGATCCGGCGCAGGCGATCGCCACACGGCTGTCGATGTTCGCTCGCCTTGCGGATGCGCCGGTGCTGGTTATCGGCACGCATTTCGCCGGCGCGACTGCCGGCCACATCGTGCGCGACGGTGACAGTTTCCGGCTCGACGTCTGACCGCTGCAACCATGTGCGCCGTTGCCCGTTGACCGCGAAGCCTTCCCCCAGCATCGGTGACCCGCATGGCAAGCATCCTGAAGAACCGCGTCCGCGAGGGGCTGCCGTTTCCGCGGGGCGCCACCTGGGACGGCAAGGGGGTGAACTTCTCCCTGTTCTCGGCCAATGCGACTAAGGTGGAAGTCTGCCTGTTCGATGCCAAGGGTGCGAAGGAGCTGGAACGCATCGAACTCCCCGAATACACCGACCAGATCTTCCATGGCTGGCTGCCGGAAATCGGCCCGGCACAGCTCTACGGGTATCGCGTCCACGGCCCTTACGCGCCCGAGGAGGGCCACCGTTTCAACCCCAACAAGCTGCTGCTCGATCCCTATGCGCGCGGCCATGCCGGGGAGCTGACCTGGGACCCCGCGGTGTTCGGCTACACCATCGGCGCCGAGGGCGACGACCTGACCTTCGATGAACGCGACAGTGCCAGCTTCATGCCGAAATGCGTCGTCGTCGATCCGAATTTCGATTGGCTCGGCGAACCCAACCGCCATCCGGTCCCGTGGGACCGCACGGTGATCTACGAAGCCCATGTCAAGGGCTTCACCAAGCTGCATCCGAAGGTGCCGGAAAAGCATCGCGGCACCTACAAGGGCCTCGCGCACAAGGAAGTCATCGCCTATATCCGCGACCTCGGCGTCACCTCGGTGGAACTGCTGCCTACGCACAGCTTCATCAACGACGACTACCTGCTCGACAAGAAGCTGGTCAATTACTGGGGCTACAACACGATCGGCTTCTTCGCCCCCGACCCGCGCTATTCGTTCGAGCGCGAACAGACCCTGCGCGAGTTCAAGGAAATGGTCGCCGCGTTCCATGACGCCGGGCTGGAGGTCATCATGGACGTGGTCTACAACCACACCGCCGAGGGTAACGAGCGCGGTGCGACGCTATCCTTCAAGGGCATCGACAACGCTTCGTACTACCGGCTTCTGCCCGACCAGAAGCGCTTCTACGTCAACGACACCGGCACCGGCAACACGGTCAACCTGTCGCATCCGCGCGTCATCCAAATGGTCACCGACAGCCTGCGCTACTGGGTGACTGAGTGCCATGTGGACGGCTTTCGCTTCGATCTCGGCACCATCCTCGCGCGCGAGCCGAACGGCTTCGACAATCAAAGCGGCTTCCTGAAGGCGTGTTCGCAGGATCCCGTGCTGTCCTCGGTCAAGCTGATCGCCGAGCCGTGGGATTGCGGGCCGGGCGGCTACCAGGTCGGCGGATTTCCGCCCGGCTGGTCCGAATGGAACGACAAGTATCGCGACACGGTGCGGGAGTTCTGGAAGGGGGATGCGCCGGTATCGGCGCTGGCGCCGCGGCTGTGTGCGTCATCCGACCTGTTCAACCATCAGGGGCGCCGTCCCTGGGCCTGCGTCAATTTCATCACCGCGCATGATGGTTTCACGCTCAACGACGTGGTCACCTACAACGACAAGCACAACGCCGCGAACGGCGAGGACAACCGCGACGGCAGCAACGACAACCGCTCCTGGAACTGCGGCGCCGAGGGTCCGACGGACGACCCCGAGATCAACCGCCTGCGCGCCCGCCAGCTGCGCAACATGCTGGGTACGCTGCTGCTGTCGCAGGGCACGCCGATGCTGCTGGCCGGCGACGAATTCGCCCGCACGCAGGACGGCAACAACAACGCCTATTGCCAGGACAACGAGATCAGCTGGTTCAACTGGGAAATCGCCGAGAAAGGCGCGGCGCTGACGCAATTCGTGCGCAAGCTGACCAAGCTGCGCCGCGACTACCCCATCCTACGCCGCAGCCGCTTCTTCACCGGCGAGAACAACGAGGAGCTCGGCTTCAAGGACGTGACCTGGATCAATCCGAACGGGTCGGAAATGACGCAGGAGGACTGGTCCGACGGCCTGATGCGTTGCTTCGGCATGATGATGGACGGTCGCGCCCAGCCAACCGGCATTCACCGTCGCGGCGACGATGCGACCGTGCTGCTGGTGATGAACAGCCATCACGACCTGGTGGTGTTCACCCTGCCCGAGTGTCCCGGCGGCTGCGAATGGGTGCGCCTGGTCGATACCAACCTCGACGACGACGCCGAGGAAGCGGTCCTTGGCTGCGGCGACACCTATGACGTGACCGGCCGGTCCCTGCTGGCCTTCATGCTGAAGCCCGACGCGGCCTGAGCGGCGCCGGCCCGGCGCTTGCATCGCGTTCGCGGATGCAAGATCGTTATCGGGACAGAACGGGGCGGCGGCGTGGCGGTTGAGCGGGTCGAAACCTTGATCGTGGGCGGCGGTCAATCCGGGCTGGCCATGAGCGAGCAGCTGAGCAAACGCGGGCTGCCCCACCTCGTGCTGGAGCGGCACCGGATCGCCGAACGCTGGCGGACGGAACGCTGGGATGGCCTGCACGCCAACGGCCCGGCGTGGCACGACCGGCTGCCCGGCCTGACGATCGCCGGCGTCGATCCGGACGGTTTCGCCACGCGCGACCAGATGGTCGCGTATTTCATCGCCTATGCCGAGAAGATCGCCGCGCCGTTGCGGGAAGGCGTGGCGGTGACATCGCTGCGCCGCCAGGACGACGGGGGTGGCTTCGTTGCCGAAACCGCGGGGGGCGCCATCGAAGCGACCAATGTCGTCGCCGCCACGGGGCCGTTCCAGCGTCCCCGGGTTCCCACGCTGGTGCCGCCGGATGCCGGCATCCTCCAGCTGCACTCGAATGCCTACCGCAATCCCGACCAGTTGCCTGCGGGAGCCGTGCTGGTGGTCGGCGCTGGATCCTCGGGCGCGCAGATCGCCGACGAACTGTCGCGTGCCGGCCGCCGCGTCTATCTCTCGGTCGGCCGGCACGGCCGGCCACCCCGGCGCTATCGGGGTATCGATTTCGGCTGGTGGTATCGCGTCCAGGGCGAGTGGGACGCCGAGGTCAGCGACCCGCCGCAGAAGCACGTCACCATCGCGATCAGCGGTGCCTATGGCGGCCAGACCGTCGATTTCCGCCGCCTCGCCGCACAGGGCATCACGCTGCTCGGCCGTGCCGACGCCTACGCCGGTGGCGTGATGCGCTTCGCCTCCGACCTCGCGGCCAACCTTGCCGCGGGCGATGCCGCCTACCTCGCCACGCTGGACGCCGCCGACGCCTACGCCGTCCAGCACAGCCTCGACCTGCCTGACGACCCCGACGCCAGAAAAATCCTGCCGGACCCTCCCTGCGTCACCGACCCGATCCTCGCGCTGGATCTGCGCGCGGCGGGCATCGGCGCGATCGTGTGGGCCACCGGCTACGCGCTCGACTTCGGCTGGCTGCAGATCCCCGCGGCGTTCGGTGCCCGTGGCGTGCCCCTTCACCGGCGCGGCGTCGCCGCCGTTCCAGGGTTGTATTTCCTTGGCCTGCCCTGGCTGTCACGCCGTCAGTCAGGTTTCGTGTTCGGCGCCGCGTTCGATGCCGCCCATCTGGCGGAGCACATCGCGGCGCGGGCGTGAGCGCTGCTACTCCGCCGCCGCGGTTTGCGGTGCGCGGGCCGAAAGCACGAAACCCTCATACCCTTTGGCCGCGATCTCGGCGCAGGTCTGCCGATATACGCCGACGCCGCCGATATACGGCATGAACACGCGCGGCTTGCCCGGGACGTTGGCGCCCATGTACCAGGAATTCGCGTGCGGATAGAGCGTGCGGTGCGCCACCTCGTTCACGTGCGCCACCCAGCCGTCCTGCGCCTCCTGCGTCGGCTCGATGCGCGACAGCTGCCGCGTGTGAAGATGCGCGATGCAGTCGGTCACCCAGTCCACGTGCTGCTCGATCGAGACGATCATGTTGCTGAGGACCGACGGACTGCCCGGGCCGGTGATCATGAACAGGTTGGGAAAGCCCGCACTCATCAGGCCCAGATAGGTGCGCGGGCCGGCGGCCCATTCGTCGCGCAGCGCCAGCCCGTCCACGCCGCGAATGTCGATCCTGGCCAGCGCGCCGGTCATCGCATCGAAGCCGGTCGCGAACACGATCGCATCCAACTCGTATTCGGTGTCGCCGGTGCGAACGCCCTGCGGCGTGATCTCGGTGATCGGCTTGCTGCGCACATCGACCAGCCGCACGTTCGGCCGGTTGTAGGTCTCGAAATACGCCGTATCGACGCAGATGCGCTTGGTGCCGATCGGATAGCCTTTCGGCGCCAGCAGATCGGCCACGGCCGGGTCGGTCGACGATGGCGCGGATCTTCTCGCGCACGAAGTCGGCCGCCGTGTCGTTGGCGCGCTGATCGAGGATCAGGTCGTTGAACGACGCCATGAACGCCGTGCCGCCCGCCGCCCAGCGCGCCTCGTATTCGCGGCGGCGTTCATCCTCGTCCACCGCGAGTGCCGAGGTGTCGTTGACCGGATAGACGATCCCGGTGCGCATGGTGCGCGCCTTGGCGCGCTGCTCCGGATAGGCGCCCTTCCAGGACCGCTCGTAGTCCGGCGTCATCGGCCCGTTGCGCGATGGGATGCTGAAATTGGGCGTGCGCTGGAACACCACCAGCGCGGCCGCCTGCTCGGCCAGCACCGGGATCGCCTGGATCGCCGACGAGCCGGTGCCGATCACGCCCACGCGCTTCCCCGACAGATCGACGCCCTCATGCGGCCATTGGCCGGTGTGGTAGGTTTCGCCAGAGAAACTGTCCAGGCCCTTGAAGTCGGGCACCCGCGCGTTCGACAGGCAGCCGGTCGCCATGACGCAGAACCGTGCCGATACCGTCTCGCCCCGGTCGGTGGCGACGGTCCAGAGATGCGCCGCATCGTCGAAGTGCGCGCTGGTGACCCGCGTGTCGAACCGGATGTCGCGCTTCAGGTCCAGCCGGTCGGCGACGAAATTGGCGTAGCGCAGGATCTCGGGCTGACCCGCGAACAACTCGCTCCAGCGCCATTCCTGCTCGATCTCGGGCGAGAACGAGTAGGAATACTGCATGCTCTCCACATCGCAGCGCGCACCGGGATAGCGGTTCCAGTACCAGGTGCCCCCGACGCCGCTGCCGGCCTCGATCACCCGTGCGGCCATGCCCAGCCCGCGCAGCCGGTGCAGCATGTAGAGGCCGGCAAATCCCGCCCCGACGATCAGCACATCGAGGTCGCGTCGTGCGCCGTCATCGGCCTCGGTCGGCGGTCCAGCCAGATCGGACATGAGCGATGATCTCCCTGTGGGACGTTCGGGTGGCGGCCTCTGGCGGCTGGGTTTGCAGCGGCCCGACCCCCTATCCCGCACCGCAACAAAACCGGCGCTACCGGCCGGTGTCAAGACCGACCCGCCGGTAGCGTCAAGCAAAGCACGGCTTGCGGCGTCGGCCGGCCGATATGATACAGCCGGGCGGCGCGAGAGCGGGGAGCAGCAGGCGGTGGCTGAGGAGAAGGATACGCAGCGGTGGGACGTGCTGCCGGTCGTGGTGCTGGTCGCACTGGTGCTGCTGATGCTGCTGGGCTGGTGGCTCTACCCCAAACTGCAGCACTACATGTCGCAGCAGGACTGCATCGCCACGGGGCGGACCAACTGCGAATAGACGCTGCGGCGACGGGTGGGACAGCGGGTTCAGTTGGCCTTGGCCGCAGTCTCCACCTCGGCCGCGTCGTGATCGGGCCGCCAGCCGGCGCGGTCGCGCATCTCGACCTCGTTGCGGAATCCGATCGGTGTGGCGGCGTGCGGCGCCAGCAGCGTTTCGGATGGCGTGATCGCGCCGAGCCCCACATGGTCGGGCAGCAACGTCACGCCCGCCGGACCGATCCGGTAGGCGCGTACCAGCCTGGAATGCCCCATGCCACGGGACTTGATGATGTAGAGCGCGGTGCTCCGCTCGTCGCCGGCGTCCACGTTGATCAGCCTGATCCAGTTGTCCATCAGGGTGGAGAGATCCCGGCCCACGCCGCTGACGATCGGGCCGGAGGATTGCAGGCCGGTGAAAAGCGCGGTGATACGGCGGCTTTTCAGCAGGTTGACCATCCGCACCAGCGCCATGTGCACATCGGTTTCCGGGCCGCGAAACGCCGAGATCGGGTCGATCACCACGACCGAGGGGACGAATGTGTCCAGGTCGCGGTGGATTCGCAGCAGGTGGGTCTCCAGCCCGTAATGGCACGGACGCGACGCCTCCAGCCGCAGCAGATCCGCGTCCACCCACCGCTGCAGGTCGATCCCGACCGCCATGGCGTTGCGGCAGTTCTCTTCGGTGCCTTCCTCGAGCCCGAAGAACATGCAGCGTTCGCCGCGCGCGCAGGCCGCATTGACGAAGCCGGTGGCGAAGGTCGTCTTGCCCGCACCCGCCACGCCCGACAGCAGGATGCTGGAGCCGCGATACCAGCCGTCGCGCTCGAACATCGCATCGAGGTCGGGAATGCCGGAGGAGACGATGTCGCTGGATGCCGGCCGGCTCTGCAGAGTGGTCGAGGCCGGAAGCATCTTGATCCCTTCGTGGTCGATCAGGAACGGATACTCGTCGGTGCCGTGCGTCGAACCGCGGTATTTCGTGATGTAGATCAGCCGCGTCGAACGTTGGCTCTGCACCCGGTTGTCGAGCACCGCGACGAAGTCGGAGACGTATTCCTCCAGGCCTTGCCGGGTCAGCAGGTCGGCGCCGCCGCGCTCCCCGGTGATGATCGCGGTCAGCCCGCGATCCTTCAGCCAGTTGAACAGCCTGCGCAATTCCGCCCGCAGCAGGCCGCGGTCGCTCAGACCGCCGAACAACGTCTCGATGGTGTCCAGCACGACGCGCTTCGCGCCGATCGAATCGACGGCATAGGCCAGCCGCACGAACAGACCTTCCAGGTCGTACTCGCCGCTTTCATGGGTATCGCCCGGCTCGAACTCCACATGGTCGACAACCAGCTTGCGGTCGGCCGCCAATCCTTCGATGTCGTAGCCGAGCGAGCGGACATTCGCCGCGAGGTCCGCCCTGCGCTCCTCGAAGCTCATGAAGACGCCCGGCTCGTCGAACTGCGTTGCCCCGTTGACCAGGAAGGTGACGGCGAACAGCGTCTTGCCGCAGCCGGCGCCGCCGCAGATCAGCGATGGCCGGCCTGCCGGCAGCCCGCCCTGCGTGATTTCGTCGAAGCCTGCGATCCCGGTCGGGGCCTTCGGCAGCATGATCGGCTCCGGCGACATTGGCATGGTGCGTTCGACATTCCCTGGCCGGTTGACGAGCGGGCACGCGGTCGGGCGTCGCAACGCCAGCGCAGGGGCCGGGCGTGCCCTCCCAGGACTCCACGCACACAATGTCGGCATTTCAATTAGTGAGCGGTTAACGGCGCGGTCGCCCTGGGGCGGCGATCGGCCGCTCGCGTCCGCGTTGTTGCTCCGCAGCGTCGGCGCACCTAGAACACGCTCCTGCCCCACGCCTGACCCGGAGCCTGCCCAATGGCCAGCTACCAGTACGTCTATGTGATGAAGGACCTCACCAAGGCCTTCCCGGGCGGGCGCGAGGTGTTCAAGGGCATCACGCTGTCCTTCCTGCCCGGCGTGAAGATCGGCGTGCTCGGCGTCAATGGCGCCGGCAAATCGACCCTGCTCAAGATCATGGCCGGCATCGAGACCGAGTTTGGCGGCGAGGCCTGGGCCGCCGAGGGCGTGCGCGTCGGCTACCTCGCGCAGGAGCCGGCGCTCGATGCCGGTCCCACGGTCGGCGAGAACGTGGAGGCGGCGTTCGGGCCGCTGAAGGCGGCACTCGACCGCTTCAACGCCATCTCCATGGAGTTCGCCGAACCCATGGACGACGATAAGATGAACGCCCTGCTCGCCGAGCAGGCGGAACTGCAGGAAAAGATCGACGCCGAGGACGGCTGGGAGCTGGATCGCAAGATCGAGATCGCGCTCGATGCGCTGCGCTGCCCGCCGCCCGAGGCCCAGGTCGCCACGCTCTCGGGCGGCGAGCGGCGCCGCGTCGCGCTGTGCAGGCTTTTGCTGGAAAAGCCCGACCTGCTGCTGCTGGACGAGCCGACCAACCACCTCGATGCCGAAAGCGTCGCCTGGCTGGAACGCACGCTGCACGACTATGCCGGGACCGTCATGGTCATCACCCATGACCGCTACTTCCTCGACAACGTCACCAACTGGATCCTCGAGATCGAGCGTGGCCGCGGCTATCCGTTCGAGGGGAACTACTCGTCCTGGCTGGAGCAGAAAAGGAAGCGCCTGCAGCAGGAGGAGAAGGAGGAGAGTGCGCGCCAGCGCGCCCTGGCCGCCGAGCAGGAATGGATCCAGTCCTCCCCGCGCGCCCGGCAGACCAAAAGCCGTGCGCGCATCCAGAAATACGAGGAGATGCTGCAAAAGTCGGCCGAGCTGGCGGGCGGCACGGCCGACATCGTCATCACGCCCGGCCCGCGCCTCGGCGGCACCGTGATCGAGGCGGAGAAGCTGCGCAAGGGCTACGGCAACCGGCTGCTGATCGAGGATCTGGACTTCAAGCTGCCGCCGGGCGGCATCGTCGGCGTGATCGGACCGAACGGCGCCGGCAAGACCACGCTGTTCCGCATGATCACCGGCCAGGACACGCCGGACGGCGGCACGCTGAAGGTCGGCGAGACGGTGAAGCTCGGCTACGTCGATCAGTCGCGCGACAGCCTGGACCCCAACAAGAATGTCTGGGAGGAGATCAGCGGCGGCACCGACGTGATCTATCTGGGCAAGCGCGCGGTGCCCTCGCGCGCCTATGTCGGTGCCTTCAACTTCAAGGGCTCAGACCAGCAGAAAAAGGTGGGAATCCTGTCGGGCGGCGAGCGCAACCGGGTGCATCTGGCGAAGATGCTGAAGGCCGAGCACAACGTGCTGCTGCTGGACGAGCCGACCAACGACCTGGATGTCGATACCCTGCGCGCGCTCGAGGAGGCGCTGAGCGATTTCGCCGGCTGCGCCGTCATCATCAGCCACGACCGCTGGTTCCTCGACCGTCTTGCGACGCACATCCTGGCCTTCGAGGGCGACAGCCACGTTGAGTGGTTCGAGGGCAATTTTCAGGCCTACGAAGAGGACAAGCGACGACGGCTCGGCGCCGAGGCCACCGAGCCGCACCGCATCAAGTACCGTCCGCTGGCGCGCTGACCGCCGGGGTTACGCCGCGGCCGGGGCGTCGCCATGAGCCCGTTCTGGACCGTCCTCACCGCCCGGCTGGTGCTGACGCCGGTGGGCGGAGCCGACCTGCCCGACCTGATCGCGCTGAAGGCCGACGCCCGGGTGTTCGGCATCATGCTGGGCGGCGTGCGCAGCGCCGCGCGCACCATGGAGGAACTGGCCGAGGAAGTGGCCTGCTGGGGTGCGCATGGCTGGGGCATCTGGGCCATCCGCGCCCGCGACGACGCGCATTTCGTCGGCGTCACCGGCTTCATGCACCGCCCGGACGGACGCGGTATCGCCCTGCGGTTCGCGCTGGGGGCACAGGAGCAGGGTCAGGGCCTGGCGCGCGAGGCGGCAAGTGCGGCACTCCGCTACGGCCACGAGCAGGCGGGGTTGGCGCGCATCGTCGCGGTGGCCCGGGCGAGCAACTTCGCCTCCCGCATGGTGCTGGGCGGCATCGGCATGACCGAGGCCGAAACTTTCACGCAGGCAGGGCACCCGATGGTGCTGTATGAGAGCCTTCGTCCCGCGGCGGCCAGGACGAAGGAGAGCCGCTGAGCCGGATCAGTCGCGCAACGGCCGCCCTTCCAGCCCGGCCAGCACCGCAGGATCGTTGCCCGGAATGATCATCTGGAACACCGATTCAATGCTGGTATAATCGTAATACCCCAGCCGCGCGATCGGGCGCAGCCGCAGCACGTCGATCCGGCCGTCGCCGGTCAGCGCGGCTTCGGCGATATGGATCCCGACCACGCGGCCGATCGCCACATCGACCGTGCCGACGCTGCTGTTGCCTGGCAGGCGCAGGGTCGCGTGATAGATGCATTCGAACTGGATCGGCGACTCCGCCACGCGCGGCGGCTTGACGAGCCGGCTGGGTGCGGGCGTCACGCCGGCAAGCTGGAACTCGTCCACATCGGGCCCCACCGCCGCGGCCGACTTGTTGACGGCTTCGCGCAAGTCGTAGGTCGCCATGTTCCAGACGAACTCGCCGGTCTGTTCGGCGTTGGTGACGCTGTCCTTGCGCTCGCCCCAGGTGTTCTGGTTGGCGGCGAACATCACGTAGGGCGGGTCGAAGGTCAGGTTCTGGAACTGGCTGTAGGGGGCCAGAATTCGGTATCCCCGCCGCCGAGAGCGTGGAAATCCAGCCGATCGGTCGCGGAACGACACAGGACTTGAAGGGGTCGTGCGGCAGGTTGTGGCTGGTTTTCCCGGGCTCGTAAAACATCGTCTCCCCTGACATTTCCCGGACAGCGGGGTGATCCGGCCATCCCCGCCGGATCGTAGACGCCCTTCGATCCCCGCACCAACGCCGGCACGGCGATCCGGTCACAGGTGCAACAACGCCACCACGATCTCGACGACAATCAGCGCCACGATGACCGCCTCCATCAGCGCGCCGCGCGCCGCCGAGGCTTCGTCATACAGCGCGGCATACGTGTCCCGGATCGTCGCCAGCTTGCGGTCCACCGCGGCACTCACCTCCGGCACACGGAACAGGTCCAGCGCCGAGGCGTAGACCCGCGCGAGATACACGCCCTCGGTGATCTGCAAGGCGTTGTCGAGCTTCTCGCGCAGCTCCGTCACCTCGCCGACCAGCGTGTACAGCCGCCGCGCCAGGTTGGCGAAGCGCCGCGTGCCGAACAGCCGTCCCGCGCGACGCATCGCCTCCACCGAGTCGTACATGCGTGGCAATTCCGCATCCAGCAGGCGCTGGTAGTAGCGCATCTCCAGCAACTGGGCGTTGGCGATGTCGAGCACGTCCAGTACGTCCGAATCGCCGCGCGGCTCGTAGACGAAGGCGCGGTCCCAGGTCAGCACCGCCAGGTCGTCCTCGTAATAGGAAAACCGGTGGCGGAACAATTCGCGGCGCACGTCCTGCGACAGCGCGCGCTCCTCGCCCGACAGCAGAGGCACCAGGTCGATCAATGACGGCAGATCCTCGGCGCGGGGCGCGGCATCGAAGGCCCGCACCATGCCGATCAGGTAGTCCTCCTCCAGCAGCGATGCCGAGGGGCGCAGCATGGCCGGGGCGAAGATCGCTGAAATCTGACCGAGGAGGCCGGTCCAGACCGCAGTTTCTGCCGCCGGGCCGATGCTGCGGTCCATCGCGAAAACCCGCCGCGTGTAGTCCGTCCAGGCCAGGTTTTCGGCTTCAACCTGCAAGGCCAGCCGGACCACGCCGAAATCGTACAGCCGCGCGGTTGCCTCGGCACGCACCGCGACGCCGTCCAGGCGGATCGAGACCGGGTCCAGCGTGATTTCCAGCGGGGGCACGCCGAACGCCACCGCTTTGGGGGAGGTAAACTCCAGCCGGCTGCGGGTGCCGGCCGGACGTGCCTGTGCCGCCCATAGCCGCTCGGATTTGGAAAGGTCGATGGCGTCCGCGACGTCGAACAGCCGGGACGCGATCACCGCGCCCGAGACGACGCGAAGCGCGCCGCCGGTTCCAGCCGACGGTCCCTCTGTAAGGCTGGGAAATGCGGGTTTCACGATACGGCGGGCGGATGCAGCCGAGGATCGAGGGCGAACCGCTCCTGTGATCTCAGCGCATAGGCGCCGGCCGCGGCCGCGCCAACGAAGATCAGATTCCAGCTGTGAGTGGACACGGCGCTGGGGATCAGGACGAATGGGTGGCGCGCAAGTGCTGCACTCCCGAAGGCCTGCTGGCCGGCACTCGGAAGGGCGGGCCGCAGCCATTCTTCGTTCGGAACATCTTCCGGTCGCACGATGTGAACGCGCGACGGGTCGGCGATGGTCATCGCCGTCAATACATGCGCCGCCGTATCAAGCGTGGCGAAACCTTTGTGAACGGCAACCTCCAGGATCGCCGCCGCCGGATCGATCGCGCAGTAGACGGCGCGGATGCCGGCGCGGTTCCAGCGGCCGCCAACCCGATAGGCGCCCTCTCCGCTGTCCCAGGTCGCGCCGAACGCCGCCTCGTCGAGACGCCAGGCAACCAGTTCGCCGCTGCCAAGCGGCGGCGGCAACGGCGTCACATGTAGACGCCGTACTTCAGACGCTCCAGAAAGACTTCGACAAGCTCGACGCCCGCCGGCGTTGCCAGAAGGTCGATCGGACGGCGCTGGTCAAGACCCATTGCCGGGCTCTGGAGCCATTGCTCGGCGACGTCCCGCGACCCGAATGCCGCCGTCGCCTTGGCCAGAATTTCCGCGAATTTCCACGTCCGGCCGCTCTGCTCCTGACTGAGCCGCTTCGCCGGCGCATCCTTGCGGCGCTGAAAGGTCCGTAGGCTCATGCCCACGGCCTTCTCCAGCGAGGCGTTCTTCTCCAGCACCGAAAGCCCGTCGATGAGATGCCGAAGCGCGCCACCAGGAAGCCCGTGCAGCAGCATCTCGTGCGCGTCGAGCGGGCTGCGTGGCGTGCTGCGCAGGACACGGGCCCCGCCAAGCAGTTCCGCCACCTGCCCGACATCCGCCGTATCGTTGGATTGAACGGCCTCATCGTACGGCATCGCCATCACCCTCGCCGTCACCTGTCGGTTTTGATGTGACACGTGACGCACGCCGTTTCAAGCCATCGTGACGGGTTGACGAACGGGTCGCGTAAACAGGGCCCGTCAGTCGGCAACGGTCGCCCCGCTGTCCAGCCGCGGCAGATGCGCCGACAGCGCCGCGAACGCCGCTTCGTCGGTGCGATCGTAGCGGATCGGCGTCACCGCGATGCGGCCGGACGCGATCACCGCCGCGTCGCTGTCCGGTCCCTGCTCGCGCGGCGCACGGCGGAAGTTGATCCAGTGATAGTCGATGCCCCGCGGGTCGGTGCCGCTCTCGACCTCCATCCCCGTGATCAGGCCGACGCCCTGGCGGCACAGCGTCGGCGGTCCGACCTGATCGAGCGGGCGGTCGGGAAAATTCACGTTGAGGCAGGTGTCGGCATCCCAGCCGATTGCAAGCAACCGGCGCACCACGCCCGCGCCCAGGGTCCGCGCCACGTCCCAGGGCACCCGGCCGCGGTCGGTGAAGGCTTGGCTCAGGCCGATCGAGGGGATGCCCAGCATCATGCCGGTCATCGCGCCGCCGACAGTGCCGGAAAACACCGTCTCCATGCCCATGTTGGCACCGCGATTGACGCCTGACAGGATCAGGTCCGGCGGCGCGTCGCGCATCAGGTGGCACACACCCATCACCACGCAGTCACCAGGGGTGCCCGTCACCGCGTAGCGCCGCTCGGCCTCCTGCACCACCCGCAGGGGGTGATGCAGGCTGACCGCGTGGGACACGCCGCTCTGGTCGTGCTGCGGCGCCACCACCCAGACCTCGTCGGCCAGGGCGTCGGCGATGTCGCACAGCACCGCGAGGCCTGGTGCGTCGATCCCGTCGTCGTTGGTCAGCAGGATGCGGTCCAGCACGGCCCCTAGCCGTTCTGCGCGATCTGCTGGCGCATCGCCTCGATCAGCGCCTGGACGCTGTTGTTGTTGCGCGTCAGGTAGGCGGCGTAGTCGCTGCGCTGGGTCAGCCGCAGGCTGGTACCCTCGGCGATCACGTCGATGATCTTGGGCGATCCGCTGGCGTCGCTGATGACCCAGTCAACTTCGGTGGGTGCGTTGTTCGGGCGCTCCACCGTGGTCGCGACCACCTGGGTATCGTCGCGGTCCTGCGCTCGCCCGACGGTGAACTTCACGCCCTGGTACTCGCCGAGCTTGGCCGAGATATTGTTCACCAGCACGGAATGAAACAGCTGGGTATATTCCGCCTGCTCCTTGGTGCTGGCGCTGCGCCAGTAGCGGCCGAGGCAGAACTTGGCGACGCCGTTCACATCCACCGCGCCCTCGATGATCTTGGCCAGTGCTGCGCGCTTGTCGGGCGGGCTCATGTCGCCATTGATCACCGACACCAGCGCGTCGCCCGTGGTCTTGACGAATGCAACCGCCCGTTGGGTCGCCGTATCCGCAAAGACGGGCCTGACCCTGAGGGTCAGGAATGCCCCGGCCAGAACGACGGTGGCGGCGGCCTGGGTGAGGAATGTTCGGCGTGGAAGCATGACGATGTCTCGCATTCAATCTAGGGTGTCGCGGGTCCCGGCTGGGTGAACCAGACCGGAACGGTGGCGCGGGTATCGTTCCTGGTATCCGCTATCTGGGATGCCCGGTGCTGGCGGTAGAGGCTGCGCAGCGTGGCATATGGGTCGAGTGCGGTTTTCTTGATCTCGTCCAGCGCGTCCAGCACGCGCTCGCGCGCATCGACCGCCGCAATCGCCGTCTTCGACCACTTGAGCGCCGTCACCGCGGCACCCTTGCCCACCCAGGTGAACGGATCCATCGCCAGATCGACGCCGAAACCGGCGAAGTCGCGGGGATCGGACGGCCCCAGGATGGGCAGGAACAGGAACGGCCCCTGTGGCATCCCCCACAGCGCCATGGTGATGCCGAAATCGGAGTCATGCGCGTGATAGCCCCACTTGTCGGCCACGTCGAACAGGCCGGCGACGCCGACCGTGGAGTTGATCACAAAACGCATCAGGGTGTCGCCGGCGCGACGCGGCTTGGCCTCTAGGATGTCGTTGCCCAGCGTCACCGGCGTGCCGAGGTTGACCAGCACGTTGTGGATGCTGTTGCGCACCGGCTCGGGCACCGCATAGCGGTATGCCTCGGCGACCGGCTTCAGTATCACCGTGTCGAGCCCGTTGTTGATCGCATAGAAGACCCGGTTGGTGGGCTCCAGCGGATCATTCGTCTCGTTGTATTCCGCCAGCGCGTCGGGATTGCTGGCCGGCGGCTTGGTGGCGCAGGCGCACAGCACCAGCAACGGAACGACCAGGGCAACCAGCCCGATCAACGGGCCGGCGACGGCGCGGACGCGCGCGAGCAGGGTCAGCGAGCGCAGACGACTGGGAACGGCAGGCATGGCTTCCTTGCGTCGATGGGCGGCAGCCGGGTGAACTGCCGGGATGCGGAGCAACCGCGATAAACGCACCCTGCCGGGCTGGCAATGACGCGTAGAGCCTATCATGCACGCCGTATCGTGCAACGCGGCCCGCGTGCTCCGGTTCCGCGGGTGCGTCGCACACGCTTGCATCGCGCCGGCGAAAGTGATCGCCCTTGCATCTTTTGCGGCCTATAGGGCAGGAAAGCATCATGAATCTTCCCTTATCGCCGACCGACGCCGCCCGCCCGACGCTGGAACGCTGGCTCACCGGCCCGCGCTTCGCCGCCCTGCCGATGCCTGAGCGCGGCACTGCGCCCCCGCTGCTGTCGTTCGAGTTCTTCCCGCCCCGCACCGAGGCGCTGGAGACCCAGCTCTGGGCCTGCATCCGGCGGCTCGAGCTGCTGCAGCCACGCTTCGTCTCGGTCACCTACGGCGCCGGCGGCAGCACCCAGGCCCGCACCCATGCGACGGTCGCCCGGATGGTGCAGGAGACCGCGCTGACGCCGGCCGCGCACCTGACCTGCGTCGGTGCGGCGCGCGAGGAGGTGGACGCGGTGGCCCGGCAATACTGGGATGCCGGGGTGCGCCACATCGTCGCCCTGCGCGGCGATGCGGCACCGGGCACCAGCTACGCCCCGCATCCAGGCGGCTATGCCTATGCCGTCGATCTGGTCGCCGGGCTGAAGCGGGTCGCCGATTTCGAGATTTCCGTCGCCGCCTACCCCGAGACGCATCCGACCGCGCTCAGCCCGGATGGCGACCTCGACAACCTCCGGCGCAAGCTCGACGCCGGCGCGACCCGCGCGATCACCAACTTCTTCTTCGACACGGACGTCTATCTGCGCTTCCTCGACCGCTGCCTCGCGGCCGGCATCAGTGCGCCGATCGTGCCGGGGATCATGCCGGTGACCAACGTCGCCGGCCTGAAGAAGATGGCGACCCTGTCCGGCGTCGCCGTGCCCGACTGGCTTTACCGGATGTTCGACGGACTGGATGACGATGTCGAGACCAGGCGCATGGTGGCTGCGGTGGTGGCCGCCGAGCAAGTGCGGCTACTGCAGGTGAACGGGGTGGACGAATTCCACTTCTACACCCTCAACCGAGCCGATCTGACTTATGCCATCGCGCATATCCTGGGGGTCCGTCCGGCGCCGCAGCCGGCCTGATCCGCCGCCTGAGGGCGTGCGGGGCCTATTCGGCGGCCTCCGCCTCGGCCGCCTGCTCCTCGGCCTGCAACGCCCACATGCGGGCGTACAGTCCGCCCTGCGCCAGCAGCCCGCCATGGGTGCCGCGCTCCACCACCCGCCCGTCGTCCAGCACGATGATTTCGTCGGCATCCACCACCGTGGACAGCCGATGCGCGATCACCAGCGTCGTGCGGTGCCGTGCGACTGCGCGCAGAGCCGCCTGGATGTCCTGCTCGGTGCTGGTGTCGAGGGCGCTCGTTGCCTCGTCCAGGATAAGGATGCGCGGGTCCTTCAGCAGCGTGCGCGCGATGGCGACGCGCTGTTTTTCTCCGCCCGACAGCTTCAGCCCGCGCTCGCCCACCCGGGTCTCGTAGCGTTCGGGCAGCCGCATGACGAAGTCGTGGATCTGCGCCAGCCGGGCGGCCTGTTCGATCTCCGCCTCGGTGGCATCGGGGCGGCCATAGGCGATGTTGTAGCGGATCGTGTCGTTGAACAGCACGGTGTCCTGCGGCACCACGCCGATCGCCGCGCGCAGGCTCGCCTGTTTCATGTCGCGCAGGTCCTGGCCATCGACCGTGATGCGGCCCTCGGTCACGTCGTAGAAGCGAAACAGCAGTCTGGCGATGGTGGATTTGCCCGCCCCGGTCGGCCCGACGATCGCCAGCCGTCCGCCCGCCGGCACCGCGAAATCCACACCCTTCAGGATCTCGCGGTCTGGCCGGTAGCCGAAATGCACGCCCTCGAACTGCACCGCACAGGCCGCCCCCTCGGACAGGTGCGCCGGCAGGGCACGCGCATCGGGCCGGTCCGCGATCTCCTGCTCGACCCGCAGCAGGCGGAACATCTGCTCCATGTCCACCAGACCCTGCTTCATCTCGCGATAGACGAAACCGAGGAAGTTCAGCGGCTGATACAGTTGCATCAGGTAGGTGTTCACCAGCACGAAGCGGCCCACCGTCATCGCGCCCGCACGCACCTGAAGGGCCGCCATGAACATGATGCCGCCCAGGCCGATCGCGGTGATCGCGACCTGGCCCAAATTCAGCATGTTCAGCGTCACTTGGCTCTTCACCGCCGCCCGCTCGTAGCGCGCCAGGGCGCCGTCGAAGCGGCTCGCCTCGTGAGTCTCGTTGCCGAAATACTTCACCGTCTCGAAGTTCAGCAGGCTGTCGATCGCCTTGGCCTGCGCGTCGGTGTCCATCTCGTTCATGGTGCGGCGGAAGCGCACCCGCCAGTTCGTGAAGGCCAGCGTGAAACCCATGTAGAGCGACACCGAGGCGAAGGTCGCCAGCGCGAAACGCCAGTCGAACATCGCCCACAGGATGCCGGTGACCATCAGCATCTCGAACACGGTCGGGATGACGTTGAACATCGCCAGGCGCAGCACCGACTGGATGGCGGCGGTGCCGCGGTCGATGGCGCGCGACAGGCCGCCGGTCTGGCGATCGAGGTGGAAGCGCAGCGACAGGGCATGCAGGTGGCGGAAGGTCTGCAGCGCGACGACGCGGCTGGTGCGCTGCTGGACGGCGGCGAACACCGCGTCGCGCAGTTCCCCGAAGCCCGAGGAGGCGATGCGCAGCATCCCGTAGGCAACGATCAGGGCGGCCGGCAACGCGAGCGCGGGTCCGCCCGATTTGGGCGCCAGCACGTCGATGATGTGGCTGTAGACGATCGGGATATAGACGGTCGCTACCTTGGCCAGCACCAGGCAAGCCATCGCCGCCACAACGCGCAGGCGTAGCCCGGCATCGCCCTTCGGCCACAGATACGGCAGCAGGGAGGCAACGGTCTGCCAGGTGGGCCTGGACTGGCCCGGCAGGACGGGTCCTTCATTGCCCGTTCTGGATTTTCGCACCATCTGCCGGATGTGGCATGCGCAACAGGGATTGGAAAGGCACGGATCGTGCAATCGGACGAACGATCAGGGGCGGACGAACGACCAGGGGCGGACGAACGATCAGGGGCGGACGAACGACCAGAGGCGGACGAACGACCAGGGACGCAGGACGACGGATTGTTGCGACACATCCGCGCCTGCAACAACGCCGACCTGCCCGGCCACCGCCTGCCGCTGCTGATCGGCGCGGTTCGCATCGGCTTCGTCGTACCCGCGCTGGCCAACGCGCTGGCTGGGTTTTCCGCCGTTCGCCGCACGGCGGAGGCCGTCGTGCTGGACGATGCCGCCGCGCTCGACCCGATCGCGGCGGCGCTGGCCGCCCAGGGTTTCGGCCGGCGGCGGCGGGAGATGTTCGACGTCCGCGCCGACACCGATCCGGACGGTCCGGCACTGACCCGCATCGACCGCGGCGCGCTGCCGGCTTTCGGCATCACCGCGACCGGCGTGCATGTGAACGGCCTGGTGCAGCGGCCTGACGGCGCGTTCCTGTGGGTTGCGCGCCGCGCCGCGGACAAGGCGCTCGACCCGAGCAAGCTCGATCACGTCGTTGCCGGCGGCGTCGCCGCGGGCATGACCGCCGACGAGACGCTGGTGAAGGAGGCGGAGGAGGAAGCGGCGATCCCTGCGGCGCTGGCCTGCAAGGCCGAGCGCGTGGGGACGATCACCTACGCACTGGAACGGTTCGAGGGCCTGCGGCGCGACCGGCTGATCTGCTACGACCTGTGGCTACCCCCCGACTTCACGCCGCACCCCGCCGATGGCGAGGTCGAGGGGTTCGAGCTGTGGCCGCTCGACCGCGCCCTGGACGCCGTGCGGCGAACCGATGATTTCAAGTTCAACGTCAACCTGGTGCTGATCGACCTGTTTCTCCGGCGCGGCATGGTGCCTGCCGAGGAAGCCGCGACGCTGCGCGCGGCCCTGGAGGCGGGCCGCGCGCCGCTCTCGTCCACGCCCCCTCGGCTGACGAAGTAGCCCGCCGCTACTCGGCCGCCGCGCGCCGCAGGTCGGTCGAATAGGCGATGCTGACGGGTGCCTCCGCCTCGAACGGGCTGTCGAGGCCGAGCTTTCTGCCGTGCTCGCGGATCGCCGGCATCACCTCGCTGCACAACAGGCGGATGCAGTTGCGCGTGTCCTCGGGGCTGATGCTGCCGTCGTTGGCCCAGAAGCCGAATATGCCCGGGCGTGTCGCCTCCATCAGCGTCTTCAGCCCCGCGATGCACTGATCGGGCGTGCCGGCCACGATCATCATGTTCTCGCGCTGCTCCTCGAAGGTGGGCGAGCCGCGCGGGTTGACGGCGCGGCCGACGGCGAACTCGACGAAGCCGCGCCGCCCGGACGGCGAGAAGTAGCCCGCCGGATTGGCCCATACCGGGTTCGCCAGCCCTGTGAACTCGCCCTGCATCCACATGAACTGCCGGGCGTTGCGCACCGCTTTTTCCTCGGTGTCCTGCACGTGCACGCGGATCAGGTAGCCGCGGTTCTGCGGGCCCGCGGTGTAGCCACAGGCCTCGGCGGTCTTGTCGTAGAGGTCCCAGATCACCTTGGTCGCGTCGATCGAGGTATTGAGCGCGATATACGGATAGCGGTGCTCGGCCGCCCAGATCACCGTCTCCTTCGACAGCACGCCGGGGATCCAGACCCGCGGATAGGGCTTCTGCAGCGGCAGCGCCCAGGGATTGACGACGCGGTGCTGGTAATGCGTGCCCTCCCACCGGAACGGGCCGGGCTGCGTCCAGGCCTTGACGATCAGGTCGTGCGCTTCCTGGAAGCGTTCGCGGTTGAAGGCGGGGTTCACGCCGGTTGCGAGCTGTTCCTGCCCGCCGCCGCGCACGAAGCCGGAGACCAGCCGGCCCTTGGAGACCATGTCGATCATCGCCAGCTCCTCGGCGAGGCGCACCGGGTTCTCGGCGAGCGGCAGCGGGTTGCCTAGCAGCACGATTTTGACGCGCTTGGTTACCGCCGCAAGCATCGAGGCGAAGACGTTGCATTTCGCCTGCATGCAGAACGGCGCGTTGTGGTGCTCGTTCAGCATGATGCCGTCGGCGCCGCATTCCTCGGCGTAGACATAGTCTTCGAGATACTGGTTGTAGAGCCGGCTGCCGGCCACCGGGTCGAAGTGCCGGTTTGAGAAGGTCAGCGCCGTCGAGCCGTATTTCAGCCCTTCCTGCGCGTCGTAGGCCGACATCGGCTGTTCGGTGAAATACATCAGATGCATCGTGGCAACTCCCGGTTTGCGGCGGTCAGTTGGCTTGCACGAAATCGACGACGAGCGGCGTCAGCGCGTCGGGCTTTTCCATCTCGACGTAATGTCCCGCGCCGGGGAGTATGGTCAGCGTCGCGTCGCGCAGCGCATCCCGGTACGCCTCCCCGGCACTCTGCGGCACAATACGGTCCTCGGCACCCCAGACCACCAGCGCGGGCGCGCGCACCGCCCCCAGCAGATGCGGCAGGGTCTGACTGTACATGTAGGGTTTCCAGGCGGTGCGGAAGCACATCTCGCGCGCGATGTCCCAGGCTTCGAGCTGATCGGTCGAGACGTCTCCGTAGAGCCGCTTGAACGCGCCCTCGTCGTGGAAGCCGGCGAGCGGATAGGCGATGTAACTGTGGATCGCCTGGTCCATGATGTCGCCCTCGGGCGGCTTGATGCCCATGGCGCCGACCAGCACCAGTCGGCGGAACTGCTGCGGTGCGAGGCTGGCCATTTCGGCGGCGATCCAGCCGCCGAAGCCGAGTCCGATCAACGACACGTCGGCCACGCCCAGGTCGGCAAGCAGCGCCTGATAGATTGCCGCAATGTCGCGCGGATGACGCAGCCATTGCGGGCGCTCGGATTTTCCCCAGCCCGGGTGGTGGGGGATGATGACATCGAAGCGGGCGGCGAGCGCGTCGTAGAATGGCAGCCGGTCGAGCGTGCCGATGTCGTGATGCAGCACCAGCAGGGTAGGCCCGCTGCCCGCCCGCGCCATATGCAGTCTGCTGCCCGCGATGGTCGCCGAGTGCTCGGCCCAGGACACGCTTGCGCTCATCGTTCCCCCTCGCGCCGGCCCGGTTCTTCTTGATGGCCGGCAAGCGAGGATACTAGCGGGTAGCTGGGCTGTCCAATGCGGCACCCGGCCGTCGCGCGGGGGTCAGACCACGTGATCGGGACGCAGGCGGCACAATTCGGCGTCCTCCCGCGTTTCTATCTGCATGGTGGCATGGCCGATCCCGAAACGGGTGCGCAACTCGTGCGCCATGTCGTGCGGGCGCATGGCGGTTTCATCGCAAACCAGATGCACGGTCAGCGCGGTCTCGGTCGTGCTCAGGCCCCAGATATGCAGGTCGTGCACCTCGGTTACGCCCTGCTGTGCCTCCAGGTAGTCCCGCACCGCCTTCGGTGCCACGCCGCCGGGCACCGCGTCCATCGCCAGATCGACCGAGTCGCGCAGCAATCCCCAGGTGCCGATCGTAATGACCACGACGATCGCGAGGCTGGTGACCGGATCGACCCAAAGCCATCCGGTCAGGCGGATGAGCAGCGCGGCCAGCACCACGCCCAGCGACACCACCGCGTCGGAGGCCATGTGCAGGAAGGCGCCGCGGATGTTCAGGTCGGCTTCGCGCCCGCGCATGAACATCAGCGCGGTGCAGCCATTGATCAGGATGCCGATGGCGGCGACCACCATCACGGTCGTCTCCACGACCGGCTGGGGTGCGAACAGGCGCTGCACAGCCTCCACGCCGATCGCGCCGACGCCGATCAGCAGCACTGTGGCATTGATCAGCGCGGCCAGGATCGAGCTTCGCCCGTAGCCGAAGGTGCGCCGCGCGGTGGGCGGCCGCCGCGCCAGCCACGCCGCCCCCCAGGCCAGCAGCAGACCCAGCACGTCGCCCAGGTTGTGTGCGGCGTCGGCCAGCAGCGACATCGAATTGGCGGCCAGCCCGAAGCCGCCCTCGGCGGCGACGAAACCGGCGTTCAGCAGCACCCCGACGGCGAAGGCCCGGTCGTAGGTGGCGGGCCCGTGGTGGTGATGCGCGTGGCCGCCGTGGTCATGCCCCCCGCCGCCCCGACCTCCATGATCGTGGCCCCCATGATCGTGACCCCCGTCATCGTGGCCATGATCGTCGTGATGGTGCGCGTGATCGTGATGGTCGGCCATCTGTCACCCGGGCAGTGAGGAATCTCGCCAAGCCCCGCCTATCGCATCGGCGGCGGCATCCGCAAGCGCGAAGGCGGGCGGTTGCCAAGCCCCGCGGATTCCGCCACCAAGCCGCCGCCTGCCGTTCCATCCGCCGCATCCCGTCATCCCGCCGTAACGGAATCGCCCCGCATGACCGCTCTGCAAGCCATCGTCGTCGCCATCCTGCAGGGGGCGACCGAGCTGTTCCCGGTGAGCAGCCTGGGTCATGCGGTGGTGCTGCCCGCCCTGCTGGGCTGGGGCATCGACCAGAACGGTCCGTCTTTCCTGCCGTTCCTGGTCATGCTGCATGTCGGTACGGCGACGGCGCTGCTGGCCTATTTCTGGCGCGACTGGTGGGCGCTGTTTCGCGGCGTGATCGGAATGGACACGGCGCACCAGGTGCGCGAAAGCCGGCGCGTCCTGCTGCTGATCATCGTCGCCACCATCCCGGCGGTGATCGTCGGCGGCCTGCTGGAGCATTTCCTGCGCTCGCTGTTCGGCTCCCCGGTCGCGGCGGCCGCGTTCCTGGTGGTCAACGGCGTGGTGCTGTTGGTGGGCGAGCGGCTGCGCGCCGGCGACGGCCGCCGGCAGTTGTCCAGCATGACGATGATGGACGCGCTGGTGGTCGGCGTCTGGCAGTGCGCCGCGCTGATCCCTGGCATGTCGCGCTCCGGCGTGACCATCGTTGGCGGGCTGCTCCGCGGCATCGACCATGAAGGATCGGCGCATTTCTCCTTCCTGATCGCGACCCCGATCATCCTCGCGGCAACCGTGCTGGAAGTGCCGAAGCTGCTGCACGCCGGCATCGCGCCCGGGGTGTTCCAGCTGTCGGTTCTGGCCGCGGTGGTCGCCGGTATCACCGCTTTCCTCAGCACCGCCTTCCTGATGCGCTATTTCCGCAGCCAGGACGTCATGGCGCTCAATCCCTTCGCCTATTACTGCTTCGTGGTGGGCCTGGGCAGCATCGGCTATCTGCTCTACCTGGGCTGATCCCGGACGGGGCCAGGGGAGCGCGCGCGATGACGGAGCCGGAACCGACGGGCGCGGACCCGATGGCGGGTGGGCCGCTGGCAGGGATCCGCGTGGTCGACCTGACCCAGGTGGTGCTGGGCCCGTTCGCGACTCAGGTGCTGGGCGACATGGGTGCCGACGTCATCAAGGTGGAAAGCCCGGCGGGCGACCAGACGCGCCATATCGGCCCCAGCCGCACCGCCGGCATGGGCAGCTACTACGCCAACCTCAACCGCAACAAGCGCAGCATCGTGCTCGACCTCAAGCGCCAACCGGCGATGGATGCGCTGTGGAGGCTGATCGACGGCGCCGACGTGTTCGTCCACAACATGCGCATCGGTGCCATGGAGCGGCTCGGCCTGGGCTATGCCGCCGTGGCGGCGCGCAATCCCGGGATCGTCTATGCCTGCGCCACCGGCTTTCGCCAGGGCAGCCGGATGCAGGAAAGCCCGGCCTACGACGACCTGATCCAGGGCATCAGCGGGATGGCCGCGCTGAACGTAGGGCCCGACGGGGCGCCGCGCTACTTCCCCACCGTCGCCGCCGACAAGGTGACCGGCCACGTGCTCGCCTCGATGATCGCGATGGCGCTGGTGCACCGCGCCCGCACCGGCCAGGGCCAGGAAGTGCATGTGCCGATGCTGGAGACGATGCTGAACTTCCTGCTGGTCGAGCATCTGTGGGCGGCGACGATCGGGGAGCCGGAACGCGGCATGGGCTATCCGCGCATGCTCACGCCGTATCGCCGCCCGTTCGCAACGAAGGACGGGTTCCTGTGCGTCATCGCCGTATCGGACGCGCAATGGCGGCCGATCTTCGCGGCGTTTGGCCGGCCCGAGCTGATCGACGATCCGCGCTACTGCAGCGTCTATGCGCGGGCGCAGAACGTGGAAGCGGTGTACGAGATCCTGGCCGAGGGGCTGAAGCAGCGCACCAGCGCCGAATGGGCCGCTTTGCTGACCGCAGCGGACGTCCCGAACGGACCCGCCAACACGCTGCCCGACCTGCTGCGCGACGCCTATCTGCGGGAGACGGGATTTTTCCGGACAATGCGTCACCCGGCCGAGGGCGATGTGACGGTGACCGCGGTGCCGCCCGCCTTTTCCGCCACCCCGGGCGCGGTCCGCCGCCTGTGGCCTACGCTCGGCCAGCACACCGAGGAGGTGCTGCGCGAGGCCGGGCTGTCCGAAGCCGAGATCAATGCTGCAACGGGACGATAGACGATGCGCCGTACTTTCCTGCTCGCCATTGCGGCTTGCGCCGCGCTGTTCGTGGCCGGCCCTGCGCCGGCTGCACCCCGCACCATCCTGGCCGCCGTGCCGATCGGCCGGATGGACCTGCCCTGGTGGCGCGCGCGGCACGAGGCGGTGCTGCGCCGGCTGAAATCGGGCGAGCCGGTCGATCTGGTGTGGCTCGGCGATTCGATCACGCAGAACTGGGAAAAGCACGGGCCGCCGGCATGGCAGGACTATGCGCCGGTCTGGCAGCATTTCTACGGCGACCGGCACGCCCTCAATCTCGGCTTTGTCGGCGACACCACGGCCAGCGTGATCTGGCGGCTGGACCACGGCGAGGTTGCCGGAATTTCGCCCAAGGCGGTGGTGCTGCTGATCGGCGCCAACAATCTCGGCCGCGTGCACTGGGGGACCGAGGACACGCTGGCCGGCATCGACGCGATCATCGCCAATCTTCGCCAGCGGCTGCCGGAGGCGAAGATCCTGCTGCTCGGCATCCTGCCCAGCGACCGCACGGAATGGGCGACCGAGACGACGCTCGCGGTCAACCGCGCGCTGGCGACGCGGTATGCGCATGTCCCCGGTGTGACCTTCATGGATCTGTCGTCGCTGTTCGTGCACGACGGCAAGCTGGATCGCGCGCTTTACTACGACCCGCTGGAAACCCCGCCCGAGCCGCCGCTGCATCCCACGGCACAAGGCATGACCCGCATCGCCGAAGCGATCGAGCCGACGCTGGCGGCGATGCTGGGGGATCGGAGCAAGGTGCACTGAGCGTGGCGGCCGGCGCCGGTATTCTGCTGGCGGCGGTCCTGGGGATGGTGGTCCTGCCGACCCGCGGATCGGCGGCGCGGATGGCCACGCTGTATGACGACGCCCACGGGCGCACCACTATGGAATACGATCTCGGGCGGAGCGTGGACGACAAGGTCTACTCCACCGACGGCCATCCGCTGTTCGCCATCGACCAAGCCGAGGCGTCGATGCTGGCAAACACGCCGTTCCAACCCAGCACGTTCAGCTTTTGCCTGCGGCCCGCGGCCAGTCGCAGCACGGTACCATAGCGCGCGATCACTACTATGGCTTTGCCGGCTCGGTCTCGCAGAACCGCGTGTCACCCGCCGTCCCATAGCTGTAAAGCTGCGCTGTGAAGCAGCCCTGCGGGCCGGCGATCGGCGCCTTGCCGCCTGGCGGCTTGGGCAGCGTCAGCGCGTCCTTGTCGATGTAGCCAACCGTTTGGCCTGAAACGATTTCACACCAGCGATCGTTGCATTGTCGCACATCGACGTTGGTGTCGTGGGACAGTTCGTCGAGCACCGCGTAGTTCTCGCCAGGTCCGGTGCGCAGGTAAGTCGACCACGCCAGTCGCTCCGTACCGGCATGGGCGACTCCCACGATCGCGATTAAAAAAACTGCCGCTAGCCGCTCGGCTTTTCCGATCATCCGCACCTCCTAATTCCGTCACATCGGCGACGACCCGGCAAGAATGCTCACATTCTCTCGACCGATGTAAAGCGCGTTTGACACCTGGGACCGTCAACTTTTATTGACGGTTTGGGGCCGGATCACGGGTTTTTCTGATCTGGCAACAATAAAGCGCGGAGAAAACCAAGTGTCGATGTTGAGTTTTGAGCGGAAATACAGAATTGCCGGCGGCACGCTCATCGGCGGAGACATGTTCGATTTCTGGATTGGCCCGTTCTATGTGGGTTTTTTCGGTGTCACGACGCTGATTTTCGCGCTCACCGGCACGCTTCTGATAATCTATGGCGCCGCGATCGGGCCGACCTGGGCGCTGCTCAGGATCAGCATCAATCCGCCGCCCATCGCCGACGGCCTGCGCTTCGCGCCGCTGCGCGATGGCGGTCTTTGGCAGCTCATCACCATCTGCGCGCTGGGTGCCTTCATCTCCTGGGCGCTGCGCCAGGTCGAGATCGCCCGCAAGCTCGGCATGGGTCTGCACGTACCGATCGCGTTCAGCATTGCAATTTTCGCCTACGCGACGCTGGTGGTTTTCCGTCCGCTGCTGCTGGGCGCATGGGGCTACGGCTTTCCCTATGGGATCATGAGCCACCTCGATTGGGTGTCCAACGTCGGCTACCAGTATCTGCATTTTCATTACAATCCAGCGCATATGCTGGCAGTGACGTTTTTCTTTTCAACGACTTTCGCTCTCGGGCTGCACGGCGGCGAGATCCTCGCGGCGGCGAACCCGGGCAAGGGCAAGCCGGTGAAATACGGCGAGCACGAAAGCGTCTATTTCCGCGACACGATCTTCTACTCGATCGGCGAGCTGGGCATCCATCGCCTCGGCTACTTCCTGGCGCTGAATGCCGGCATCTGGAGCGCGATCTGCATGATCATCTCCGGACCGTTCTGGACCCATGGCTGGCCCTACTGGTGGAGCTGGTACCTCAATCTTCCGATCTGGAGCTAGCCGCAATGGCCCGGTTTCACACGCTATACAATTCCATTCTCGTCGATGGCCCGGACGAGGCGGGCATCCCGCTGCCGGCCGGCGACCTGCCGCGCATCGGCAAGCCGTTCCATTCCCGCTGGCTCGGCCGGATCGGCGAGATGCAGGTCTTCCCGACCTATCTCGGCATCTACGGCATCGCCTCGTTCATCTGCGGCTTCATCGCCATCGAGATCATCGGCCTGAACATGTGGGCATCGGTGGACTGGAGTCCGATCCGCTTCATCAAGCTGCTGCCCTTCCTGGCGCTGGAGCCGCCGCCGGCCAAATATGGCCTGTCCATCCCGCCGCTGCAGGATGGCGGCTGGTGGCTGATGGCGGGCTTCTTCCTGACCGCGGCGATCCTGCTGTGGTGGGTGCGCATGTACACCCGTGCCCGCGCACTGGGCATGGGCACGCATTGCGCCTGGTGCTTTGCGTCGGCGATCTGGCTGTATCTCGTGCTCGGCTTCATCCGTCCGCTGATCATGGGCTGCTGGTGCGAAGCGGTGCCATTCGGCGTGATCGCCCACCTGAACTGGACGGCGACCTTCTCGGTTCGCTACGGCAATCTGTTCTACGACCCGTTCCACATGTTCTCGATCGCTTTCCTGTACGGCTCGACGATGCTGTTCGCGATGCACGCCGGCACCATCCTGGCGGTGGCGCATTTCGGCGGCGAGCGGGAGACGCACGGTATCGTCGATCGCGGCACCGGGGCCGAGCGCGCAGCGCTGTTCTGGCGCTGGACGATGGGCTTCAACGCCACCTTCGAGTCGATCCATCGCTGGATCTTCTGGTTCGCGACGCTGACCACGCTGTGCGGCGGCATCGGTATCCTGATGAGCGGCACGGTGGTGGACAACTGGTATCTGTGGGGCGTGAAGCACGGCATCGCGCCCGACTACCCGAAGGTGTTCGCGCTGCCCGCGTCGCCGCCGCCCGAGGTGCTGCACAACATGCAGATGAAGGGCACAGGGATCGCGCCATGATCCGCATCGGCCCTGTGCTTCTCGTCGCGGTCTTTGGCATCGCCGCGGTCTTTTTCCTGGTCGTGCCACCCTGGCATCTGCCGGTTGAGGGCACGCAGATCGGCTATCGCGCGTCATCGATGATCCAATGGGCGCCGACCGATCCATCGGTGATCGCCGGCACCCATCCGCCGCCCGAACTGCCGCCTGCGGGGGACGACACGCGCCCGGCCACCACGGCATTCCACAACGTCAAAGTGCTGACGGACATCAATGCCGCGCAGTTCATGCGCCTGCAAAAGGCCATGACCGCCTGGGTGTCGCCGACGCAGGGTTGCGCGTTCTGCCACGCGGGCAACGACTACGCTTCGGATGCCAAGCCCGCGAAGCGGGTGGCGCGGCTGATGCTGATGATGACACGCCACATCAATGCTGCATGGCGCCAGCACGTCGCCCAGGCAGGCGTGACCTGCGACACCTGTCATCGCGGCCAGCCGGTGCCTTCCTTCGTGTGGTTCCCCAGCCCGCCGAACCCGGGCAGGCCGATGGTCGAGAAGCAGGAGGATTGGCAGGAGGATGCCAAGACGGTGCGCAAGTTCTTCCCCGAAGACGGCGACGACGAATATCTGCTGGAGAATACGCCAGGGCTCGCGCAGTCCTACACAGCGCTGCCGACCGGCGAGGCATCGGCGCAGATCGTCACGAAGCGGCTGTACGAGATGATGATGGAGATGTCGGACGGCATCGGCGTCAACTGCGGATTCTGCCACAATTCACGAGCCTTCTTCGATTGGTCGCAGAGCACGCCGTATCGCTGGACCGGCTACTCCGGGCTGACCATGACGCGTGATATCAACCGCAACTTCCTGCTGCAGATCGGCCACCTGCTGCCCGAGGACCGGCTGCAGGCGGATATGCCGCGCGAGCCGATCATCCCGGCCCGCGAGCAGGGGCTGCAAGCCGGCAACGGCCTCGCCAACTGCGCGACCTGTCATCACGGCGCGCCGCATCCGTTTGGCGGGGCCGACGTGGTGAGCGAATACCCCGGCCTCGTCGGGCCGGCCCCTCAGGCGGCCGCCGCCGTCCCCCCGCCCCACGGCTGATCGGAGCGTTGTCATGCATGCTGGCGCCATCACCGGCCATATCGACGTCGCGCAACTCGCGGTCGCAGCCTTTGTCGTCTTCTTCCTCGGGCTGGTCTTTTATCTGCGCCGAGAGGACAAGCGCGAGGGCTATCCGCTCGAAGACCCCGCGGGGGGCCGCAGCCTGATCGGCTTCCCCGAGTTGCCGGCGCCCAAGACCTTCGTACTGATGGAGGGCGGCACCACCACAGCACCCCATCACGACTCACCCCCCGTGCTGATGGCGCGGCCGCTGCACGGCTTCCCGGGCACGCCGCTGGTGCCGACAGGCGACCCGCTGCGTGATGGCGTCGGGCCGGCCAGCTTCGCGCTGCGCAAGGAAGAACCGCTGATCTACGAAAGCGGAAAGATCCAGGTCCTGCCGATGCGGGCGCTCGAGGCGTGGTCGGTGGTCGAGGGCGACGCCGATCCGCGCGGCATGGCGGTGGTGGGCGCCGATGGCGTTCATGTCGGCACGGTGCGCGATATCTGGGTCGATCGGTCCGTCAAGATCCTGCGCTACATCGAGATCGACCTCGCCATCACGCCGCAGCCGCGACGTGCCCTGCTGCCGCTGTACCACGCCGATGTCAGCGGGCGGCGGCGGCGCATCAAGGTGACGGCCTGCCGGGCCGCGCAGTTCGCCGGGGTTCCGGAACTGCGTGACCCTGACGTCATCACGGCGCGCGAGGAAGACATGGTCAACGCCTATTATGCCGGTGCGCGGTTCTGGCGCGGTCCGGTAGCCGCGGAGCCGGTGGCATGAACGCGATCAATCCGGTTGCCACGCGCCCCATCGAGACGGTGATATGGGAGGGCCAGCCGGGCTGGCGCTCGGCCGCGTTTCGCATCTGGCACGTGCGCCTGGTCGTCGCCTGGTTCGCTTTCCTCGCCATCGACGGCGCGGTGCGGCTGTGGGGCGATCCGCGGACCTCGGCCGACGCGCTGCTGCATGGCGAGGCTCATCTGGTGGCGATCGGCGTGCTGGTGGTGACGCTGCTGGTGGTGCTTGCCGCGCAGACCGCGCGCACCACGCGCTACACGATCACCGACCGGCGCGTGATCATGCGCATCGGCATTGGCCTGCGCGCGAAGCTGGTCATTCCATTCGGCGCCATCGCGCATGTCGGCGTGCGCATCCACCCCGACCAGACCGGTGATCTCGCGCTGCGCCTGATACCAGGTCAGTCGGTGATGTACCCGAAGCTGTGGCCGCATGCCCGCCCCTGGCGCTTCCTCCGCGCCGAGCCGATGCTGCGCTGCATCCCCCAGCCGGGTGTCGCAGGCACCATTCTCTGCCGCGCCATCGCGGCGGTGGCGGAAAAGGAGAAGGCCGCGCAGGAACACCCCCCGGTCCCGGCCGCCGGCAGGGCGGCGTAGGCACGGCCTGTGCTTGGCGGACCCGACACGATTCGAACGTGCGACCTTCGCCTTCGGAGGGCGACGCTCTATCCAGCTGAGCTACGGGTCCTTGCCGCAGGCTTCCTAGCCCAAAATGTCCGAACGCGAAAGCGCGCCCCGGATCAGGGCTGCCGCGCCAGCCACGCCGTCGCCGCACGGTCGGCACCCGAGGGCAGCGGCGCCGCCGGGTCCTCGATCCAGGCGATCACGTCGTTGATCACCGTCGCCCGGTCCCGGTCGCGCAGCAGCAGGTGGTAGCCGTCCGGGTAATAGGCCTTCCGCACCCCCGGTGGCAGCGCGCGCCAGGTGGCGACGGTGGCGCGCTTTGGGATCAGCTCGTCCTTGCCGCCATACAGGAACAGCGCCGGGGTGCGCATGTCGGGGGCGTCGGCCAGCGCCGCGTCCATCAGGTTGACCAGGCCGCGGATCGCGTCGAAGCGGGTGTCGTGGATGGTCAGCGGGTCGTCCGACAGGCGCACCAGGGCGGCGTGGTTGTCGGTCGGCACGACATGCGCGAAGCTGCCGGTGGCGGTGGCCCAGGGGAACACCCCGGCCAGCACGAACAGCCCGGCGCGCAGGAACACGTTCATCTCGTCCCGCCCCCAGACCGCCGGGGCGACCAGCACGTAGCCGTCCACCTTCGGGGCGTCCGGCATTGCCGCAAGGTGCATCAGCACGGCACCGCCCATGCTCTCGCCCATCAGGATCAGCCGTGCGTGCGGATAGCGGTGGCGCAGCTCCCGCGCCATCGTCGCGGCGTCCTCGGCCATCAGGTCGGGGCTGGCGAAGCGGCCGCGGTCGGGCGCGTTGCCGAAGCCGCGCTGGTCGGGGGCGTACACCGCCATCCCGGCCTGCACCAGATCGGGGGCCGGGATCTCCCACGCGTCGCGGCTGTCGTTCATGCCGTGCAGCGCCAGCACCACCGCCGAGGGCGGCCCATCCGGCAGCCAGTCCCGGTACGGCAGCAGGGCGCCGTCCGCCATGGTGAAGAAGCCGTCCACCGGCCCGGGCCGGGACAACGGCGGCGCCATGCCGACCCGCAGCACCGGGGCGGGGTCGGCGCAGCCGGCCAGCACCAGCCCGAGGACCAGAAACAGCCTTGCCAGCAGGCCTGGCACCGGCCGCCGCGCCACAGGACGCACGTTTGAAGTAAGGCGCCGCCAGGCTATCATCCGCACTCCTTCAACCCATCCTGCCGCGACCACAAGGGACCCCCATGCCGTACGGCACCGCCTCGCCAACCGCCGCCTCGCCGACCGAGATCATCCATGTCGACGACCGCACCGTCGCCTGCGACGGCGGCGACGGGCCGCTCGGCCATCCGCGCGTCTTCCTGCGCATCGCCGACGACCGAGGTCATGTGCCCATACTGCTCGCGGCTCTACGTGCTGAACGAGGGCGCGGGCCACGACACTGGACACTGAACTGGTCATCGCGGCCCCGGAAGACAGCCCCGCGCCGCCGCCGCATCTGGTCCTGATCGACGGATCGGGCTTCATCTTCCGCGCCTTCCACGCCCTGCCGCCGATGACGCGGCCGGACGGCACGCCGGTGAACGCCGTGTTCGGCTTCACCAACATGCTGGCCAAGCTGCTGAAGGACCACGTCGGCACGCATATCGCGGTGATCTTCGACGCCGGCCGGCTGACCTTCCGCAACCGCATCTACGAGGCCTACAAGGCGCACCGCCCGCCGCCGCCCGACGAGCTGATCCCGCAATTCGCCCTGGTGCGCGAGGCGACGGCGGCGTTCGGCGTGCCCGCGATCGAGCTGGCCGACTGGGAGGCCGACGACCTGATCGCCTCCTACGCCCGCGCCGCCGTCGAATGCGGCGGGCAGGCCACCATCGTGTCCTCCGACAAGGACCTGATGCAGCTGATCCGGCCCGGCGTCGGCATGCTCGACCCGATCAAGCAGAAGCCGATCGGCCCGGCCGAGGTGATGGAGAAGTTCGGCGTCGCGCCCGAAAAGCTGATCGAGGTGCAGGCGCTGATGGGCGACTCGGTCGACAACGTGCCGGGCGTGCCGGGCATCGGCCCGAAGACCGCGGCGCAGCTGATCGACGAGTTCGGCGACCTGGAGGCCGTGCTGGCGGCCGCGCCGGCGATGAAGCCCTCGAAGCGCCGCGACGCGCTGATCGAGCATGCCGAGGCGGCCCGCATCTCCCGCGAGCTGGTGACGCTGCGCGACGATGCGCCGCTGCCGGTGCCGGTCGATGAGCTGCAGTCCGCGAGCCGCCCGAGCGCGCCGCGCTGGCCGCATGGCTCGCCGCGCAGGGCTTCCGCAGCATCGCCACGCGGCTGGGGCTGGACGGGCCGGCGCCGGCAGCGCCCGCGCCAGGCGGCGGCGGCGGCCGGACGCCAGGGTGAGCTCGGGCTGTCCGACGACGCGCCGGCGCCCATCGCCGCGCCCGCTGTGCAGCGGCGATTCGGCCCGTACGAGACCGTCACCACCGAGGCCGCGCTGGCCGGCTGGGTCGCCGAGGCGATCGCGCCGCCGGCGTGGTGGCGCTGGACACCGAGACCGACGGGCTCGATGCGATGCGGGCGCGGCTGCTGGGCATTTCGCTGGCCACCGCGCCGGGCCGCGCCTGCTATGTGCCGCTGCGCCACGACGGCGCTGGAGACGCAGCTGACCGCGATCGGCCGGTGGCGTCGCGGCGCTGGCGCCGCTGCTGGCCGATCCCTGCGTGCTGAAGGTGCTGCAGAACGCCAAGTTCGACATGCTGCTGCTGCTGCGCCACGGCTTCCCGCAGGTCGCGCCGCTCGACGATACGATGCTGATCTCCTACAGCCAGGAGGCCGGGCTGCACGGCCACGGCATGGACGAGCTGTCGGCGCTGCATCTGGGCCACACGCCGATCAGCTATGACGAGGTGACCGGCACCGGGCGCAACCGCATCCCCTTCGCCGCAGGTGCCGATCGACGCGCGCGACCGCTTACGCCGCCGAGGATGCCGATGTGACGCTGCGGCTGTGGCACGCGCTGCATCCGCGGCTGCGCGACCACCCATGCGCTGGCGCTGTACGAGCAGATGGAACGCCGCCTGATCCCGGTGCTGCTGGACATGGAACGCGCCGGCATCAAGGTGGACGCCGACGACCTGCGGCGCATGTCGGTCGATTTCGAGCGAGCGCATGGCGGTGATGGAGCAGGACATCCACCGGCTCGCCGGCCGCAGCTTCAACCTCGGCAGCGCCAAGCAGCTTGGCGAAGTGCTGTTCGACGAGATGGGCCTGCCGGGCGGCAAGCGGATGAAGACCGGCGCCTGGGGCACCGATGCCTCGGTGCTGCAGGCGCTGGCCGACCAGGGCCACGAACTGCCCGCCCGCATCCTGGAATGGCGCCAGCTGGCGAAGCTGAAATCCACCTATGCCGACGCGCTGGTGGAGGAGATCAATCCCGATACCGGCCGCGTGCACACCAGCTTCGCCATGGCGATCGCCAGCACCGGGCGGCTGTCGTCCACCGATCCCAACCTGCAGAACATCCCGATCCGCACCGAGGAAGGCAGCCGCATCCGCCGCGCCTTCATCGCCGAGGCCGGGCACGTGCTGGTCAGCGCCGACTACTCGCAGATCGAGCTGCGGCTGCTCGCGCATGTCGCCGACATCCCCGCCTTGCGCGAAAGCTTCGCCAATGGCGAGGACATCCACGCGCGCACCGCCAGCGAGGTGTTCGGCATCCCGATGCAGGGCATGGACCCGATGACGCGCCGGCGCGCCAAGGCGATCAATTTCGGCATCATCTACGGCATCAGCGCGTTCGGTCTGGCGCGGCAGCTGGGCATCGCGCCGGGCGAGGCGCGCAGCTATATCGACGCCTATTTCGCCCGCTATCCCGGCATCCGCGACTACATGGAACAGCGCGCAGGAGGAAGCGCGCATCCACGGCTACGTCACCTCGCCGTTCGGGCGGCGCTGCTGGATACCCGGGATCGCCGACAAGAACCCGGCACGGCGCGGCTATGCCGAGCGGCAGGCGATCAACGCGCCGCTGCAGGGCGGCGCCGCCGACATCATCAAGCGCGCGATGGTGAAGCTGCCCGCCGCGCTGCAGCGCGGCTGGGCTGAAGGCGCGCATGCTGTTGCAGGTGCATGACGAATTGCTGTTCGAGGCGCCGGAGAGCGAGGCCGCTGCGCTGGCCGGCGTTGCGCGGCAGGTGATGGAAGCTGCTGCCGTGCTGTCGGTGCCGCTGGTGGTGGAGACGGGGACGGGGAAAAGCTGGGCGGATGCTCACTGATCCCGCGAAGTTCCAGGACCCGTTCGTTACGGCGAAGGGGGAGAGGCGCGCGGGCGTCACGCTGCGCGCGCTGGAGACGCTGTGGTTCAATACCGGCACGCTGTGCAACTTGACCTGTTCAACCTGCTACATCGAATCATCACCGCGCAACGACCGGCTCGCCTACCTGACGCTGGCCGAGGTGACGGCGTTCCTTGACGAAATCGCGCGCGATCACCTGCCGACGCGGCTGATCGGATTCACCGGCGGCGAGCCGTTCATGAATCGCGACCTGCCGGCGATGCTGGATGCCGCGCTGACCCGCGGCTTCGAAGTGCTGGTGCTGACCAACGCGATGGCGCCGATGCGGCATCGGCGCGACGCCCTGCTGGCGCTGCGGGTTGCGCATGGTGGCCGGCTTCGGCTGCGCGTTTCGTTGGATCATCATACGCCAGGCGTGCATGAGGCGGAACGCGGGCCGCGCAGTTGGGCGCCGACGATCGAGGGGCTGCGGTGGCTGGCGCGCAACGGCTTCGCCGTCGATGTCGCGAGCCGGATGCTGACGGATGAAACCGAGGACACGCTGCGCGCCGGCTTCGCTCGGCTTTTCGCCGCGCTGGATTTGCCGATCGACGCGCACGATCCGGTGCGGCTGACGATATTTCCGCAGATGGATCCCGGCCGTGACGTGCCGGAGATCACCGAGGCCTGCTGGGGCATCCTGCACAGATCACCGGACAGCGTGATGTGCGCCAGCGCGCGCATGGTGGTGCGGCATCGCGACGCCGCTCGGCCCGTGGTGGTGGCCTGCACGCTGCTGCCCTACGACCCGGCCTTCGCGCTGGGTGGCACGCTGGCCGAGGCCGCGGCAACGGTGCCGCTCAATCATCCCTATTGCGCATCGTTTTGCGTTCTGGGCGGAGCCGCCTGCAGCCGCTGAGGCGGGCGGCAACCCCGCAGGGTTTGGCACAGCGGGCCGCCGCCACCGCACGACCGATACAAGACGGCGGCGAGTCCTTCACCCAGTCATCCAGCGCGAGCACGCCAAGATGGCTGACACCGTCGTGCGGCGCCAAGGGTTCGTCTGCAAGCACAACGGCCGGAACACCCATCCACAGCGCCTCCGGCAGCGATACGCCGCTTTAAGGGAGGGGCATCAGGGTGATGTCGATTTGCACCCTGGTGCCTACGGCCTCGACGCGCGGCGGCTCGCCGGGGGGGGGCTGGTCGTCACCGGTGCCGAACGCGACACTGTGCGCCGGCGCCTGAAGCGGCGTGCCCCCTGGCCGCGTAGGCGCCACATCGGCTACTGCGCGGCGACCGAGATGTGGGCGCGGTCCAACCCGGCGCGCTTCGGCGCCTGCGGTGCGACGAGGTCGAAGAAGGGCCGTCCATCGAGCGAGAAGTGCTTGCTGTAGAACGGATCGCGGCGGAGCGTGTCGCCCCAGCGGTTGATCATCACCTGCCACTCGTCGAAGAAGCGCGCTTCCTTGTGCGCCTGCTGCTGGTCGTCGCCGCGGCTGAGCGATTCGTGGTGCTCGGCGACGACCTCGGGCGTCCAGACGATTTTCCAGCCGGCGGCGCGTGCCTTGAGGCAGAGATCGACATCGTTGAAGGCAATGCGCAGCTCCTCCTCGTCCAGGCCGCCGACCTGGCGATAGACCTCGGCGCGGATCAGCAGGCAGGCGGCAGTCACGGCCGACATTTCCTGCGCGAACAGCGCGCGTGCGGCATAGCCGGGATCGTCGGCGGGCAGCCCGGTATGCACGTGCGACGCGACCCCGCCGATGCCCAGGACGACGCCGCCATGCTGCACCGTGCCATTGGGGTAGAGGTATTTGCCGCCGACGATGGCGACCCGGTCATCGGCCAGCGCCTCGTTCACCATGGTGCGCAGCCATGCCCGGTCGGTGACGAACAGGTCGTTGTTCATCAGCACGAGGAAGTCCGACATGGCGTAGTCGGCGGCGAGGTTGTTGAGGCGTGAATAGTTGAATTCCTCCTCTACTCGCAGCACGCGGCAGCCCGGCAGCGCGCGCATGTCGGCGCAGAACGCCTCGGCCTCGGCCGAGATCGACCAGTTGTCGATCAGGATCAGCTCATAATTCGTATAGTCGGTGCCCTCGCGAATGCGACGGACGCATTCCCGCGTGGTGTCCACGGCATCCTTGAAGGGAATGATGATGGTGATGCTGGGCGCGGCGGTGGTGGTCCAGCGCACCCGGTACCAGGTGTTGGCGCCGATGGCCGTGACCTTGGCGCGCCTGCCGGTGCGGGCGAGGTGATCGGTCACGGCGGCGATCCCCGCCTCGATCGCGTATTCCTTCGCACCCGTTGAGGCGGCGGTGGATGTGGCCGACTTGCGCCAGTGGTACAGCACCTCCGGCACGTGGTGGATCTGCTCGGGCGGCACGAGTTCAGCCAAGCGCAGCAGCAGGGCGTGATCCTGCGCGCCTTCGTATTTGCGATGCAGCGGCCCGGCGCGCCGCAGCACCGCGCGATCGACCATCAGCAGGTGGCACACATAGTTGACCGAGAGCAGCAGCCGGTGGTTCCAGTCGGGCTTGAACGCTGGCTCGGACAGGCGGCCATCCGTATCGATCTTGTCCTCGTCCGAATAGACCACTTTCGCGCCGGTCGCGGCGGCGGCAGCCACCATCACCTCGAGCGCGACATCGACCAGCAGGTCGTCGTGGTCGAGCAGCGCCACCCAGGCGCCGCGTGCCGCCTTGATGCCGGCATTTGTCGCGGCGCCGATGCCGCCGTTGCGGTCCCGCACGATCGGACGGATGCGCGGATCGCGCGCGGCCATGGCGGCGATTTCCGCCGACAGCGCGGGCATCTGGCTGCCATCGTCGACAATGACGAGTTCCCAGTTGCGGAAGGTTTGCGCGACGACCGATTCCACCGCCTGCACGAAATGCCCAAGGTCGGGCCGGTAGGTCGGGCAGACGATGCTGACCAGCGGCTCGGCCGGTCGGGCGCGGGCGCGGGTACGCGCGTCGGCGTAGCGCAGTGCCGCGACGCTGCCGCGCAGTGCCGCGAGGTAATCCTTCACCCAGGAATCGTAGTCGTCCAGCTTGAAGGTCGGGCGCGGCACCAGCAGGCGCATCCGCCGCCGCAGGCCGGTGATCTGGCGATACAGGCTGTCGATTTCCTCCGAGATGGTCAGCAGCGCGGTCTGCTGCTCGTCGCCGATGAAGCTGGTGACGCAGGGACTGCCGTCGAGCTCCATCTCGTAAGGCAGCAGATGGAAGCCAAAGGATTGCGGGCGGGCGCGCCGGAACGCCGGCGGCGGAATGAACTCGAACCCGCAGTCCGCAGGTCCGGCATGGTGCTTGGCGACGTCCGGCCGGAACGCCGTCGCCCTGATCTGTGCGATCGGCACGCCTTCGCAGGAGACCAGAAGCTGAGCGCCGCCGGTGCGGCGGCCGCTGGCCGGGTCCTCGGTCAGCACCCAGCCTTTAATGACGCCATCGCGCACGCCGTCGATGTGGCTGAGCACGCGCGGGCACCATTTCTGCTTGAGTGTGATCGCGGCGCAGGTTTCACCGGCGCGCACGATCGCGGCAGGACGGCCGCTTGCGCTGCGCAGTTCCAGCAGGTGCGGCTTGTCATCGAACAGTGCGCGGTCGAGCGCCTGCGCGAAGCCGACATTTTCTGGGATCCCGGCGCTCACGACGTCGGGGCGGGAGCCGGCGCAGGCGAACGACGCCACCTCGGCGCCGTCGATTATCAGGCGGATCACCACCGGCATGGACGGGTTGGCGCGGTCCATGGCCCAGCCGCGCAGTCCCTGAGGGCCGATCTCGTCGATACAGACGACGACGTCCTCCTCGGCGGCGACCGCAGGGGCGGTGGCTGCCGCGGCGGGCGGGGTGGCGTCCGGCGGCGCCTCGGCTTCGGAGAGGTGCAGATGAAATTCGCTGGTCTGCCGGGATTGCCAGCCCAGCGCGCATGGCGCCCCGTTGCGGCCCTTCAAACGGATGGTGTGTTCGCCGGGCGACAGTGCACTCTTGGGCAGCGGGAAGCGGAACCCGCCAATCCCGCTCTTGGTCAACGCCGCAAGGTCGGGGCGCGGGATGGCGCATTCCGTCGTGGCGAGCGGGACACCGTCCAGCTCGATCTCGAGGGTGACGGGGTGGCTGCGGTCGTCCTCGTAAAGCGCCCACCCCGCACCGCCGGATGCATCCAGGCGGTCGAGGCAACCGATGACGGCACGGCAGGTGGCGGCGGCGAGGTCATCCCATTCCTGCAGCCAGCCGCGATATCCGCCGGGCGACTGGTCGAACAGCCTGCGCCAGTCGGCCGGAACCGGCATTCCGGGACTGCGGAGCAGCTTGCGGACCAGCGTGGGCTTGGGTCCGTGCCAATGAACGATCGTCGCCTTGGGGTTGGCACCCCAGTAAGGCTTCCAGTTGTGGACGACATCCAGCGCATCCCACTTGCCGGCATAGAAGCGGCGGTAATTCTCCTGGTCGCAACCGGGCCAGCCGTCGTGAAGGTGCTTGCATATAAAACCAGTAAATTTTCGCAAATCAGCGCGCAGGGCAGGGACGTGCATCAGCATCACGCCGGCGTTCATGTTGCCCTTGTAATCTGAGCGCGAGGTTTCCGGTGCGGCGGCGAACAGCGCTGGCAGCGCCGTGATCTGCGGATCGCTGCGGAAGGCGACATCGCAATCGGTGTAGAGAATGTAGTCGTCCTCGGTCTCGATCAGCGGGATTTCGACGCGCAGGAAAGAACCTTCGGCGATGGCGAGGTATCCCGGTTCCTTGCGGGTCGCCAGTTGTGCATGAAACGAAACGCGGTGACGGATGATTGTGACGCCCATGCCGCGCAGTTCCGCGGTGAAGGCGTTCTCCTCCCCGTCATAAAGCATGTACGGCTTCAGCCGGGTGTTCCGAAGCGCCGATAGCACCGCCACGCGCACGAGGTCGCGCCACGCGTGCTCCGGCCGGGTGATCGACGCCTCGCTGAGGCAGAAATACCATTTCACCGGGGCGGGCATCCCTTTTTGGCGGGTGAGCCAGTTTGGCGAGCTGGACAGCGTGCGCGGGTATGATCGCATGGCGTTTGTTAGCGAGCGATTAAGCCGCGCCAGCGATAAGGGGGCCGGCCGCAGGATGCGCCCGCCATGTCTTCTGCCGCGACCGACTTGCACCGTGCCGCAAACGCGCCGCCCCCGGCGGTGGCGGCCGGCATCCTCTACGCGATCACCCTGACGGTCGGTCGCATGACGATCCTGGGGGCCGCGCCGTCGCCGCCCGAGCGTGATCCTACACCGCGGCTTGCGCTGGTTCCGGCCGCAGCCGCCGCAGCCGGTTCGTTGCAGGGCCATCTGGATGTCGCCGAGCGGGGACTGGTCGCCGGCTGGGCCTGGGACGAGCGGCGCGCCGACCAGCCGGTGGTGCTGGAGGTGCTGGACAACGGCACGGTGCTAGCCCGAATCGTCGCCGATTGTTATCGCCCCGACCTTCAGGCGGCCGGAATCGGCGATGGGCGGCACGGCTTCCGGCTGCTCATTCCAGGCGGCCTTTCGCCGCATCGGCGCCATGTGCTGGCCGTGCGGCGCACCGCGGACGGGGCGGAGCTGTGTCAGTCGCCGCGCGTGATCGAGGCCGCGACCGGCTTCGATGAGGCAGTCGAACAACACCTCACGGCCATCGTCGAGGGGCTGCTGCCCGGGCCCGCCGCGCGCCGCGCGCTGGCCTTCCTGACGGCCCAGGCTGAGCAGCTTGTGCAACGCTGCGCCGCGGTCGCGCACCCGGGGCCGCGCGCGCTGGTGGTGGATGAGCGCCTGCCGGATGCGGCGCGCGATGGCGGGTCGCAGGCGATCCTGTCGCACATGCGCACGCTGCGCGGCCTGGGGTATCACGTCAGCATCGTCGCCGCGGACGATCCGCTCCCCCAGGCCGCCGCGCTGGCGGCGCTGCAGGATGCGGGGATCGCCGCCTGGCACGCGCCGGCCGACGTGTCGGTCGAGGCGGTGCTGCGGCGCCACGCCGGCTGCTTCGACGTGGTTTATCTGCACCGCGTATCGATGGCGGCGCGCTACCTGGAGCTCGCGCGGCTGCATTGCCCGCGCGCGCGCATCGTGTATTCGGTCGCGGACTTGCATCATTTGCGCCTGGCGCGGCAGGCGCAGATCGAGACGCGGCCGGACCTGTTCGCGCAAAGCCGCAGCCTGCGACGCCTGGAATCCGCCGCCGCCACCGCCGCCGATGCAGTGCTGACGCATTCGGCTTACGAGGTGGCGGAACTGCGCCGCGTGGCGCCGGGCGCGGCGGTGCACCTGGTACCCTGGGTGCAGCCGGTCAGCCCGACCGGCATCCCGTTCGCGGCGCGCCGTGGCGTCGCCTTCATCGGGTCGTTCGACCATGCGCCCAATGCCGATGCGGCACGGTTTCTGGCCGAGCGGATCATGCCGCTGGTCTGGCGGGTCGATCCCGACCTCGAATGCCTGCTGGTCGGCAGCGCGATGCCTGAGGCGATCCGGCGGCTGGCGCGGCCGGGGCTTCTGGTGGTGGGGGCGGTGGCCGAGCTGCGCATGGTCTTCGACCGGGTACGTCTGACGGTCGCACCGCTGCGCTATGGCGCGGGACTGAAAAGCAAGGTGCTGGTCAGCCTGGCCGCCGGCGTGCCCTGCGTGATGACCCCGCTCGCCGCCGAGGGCATCGACCTGTCGCCGCCCCTTCGCGCTGCTGTCGGTTCCGCGCCAGAAGCCTTGGCCGCGCACATCCTTCGGCTGCATGGCGATGCTGCCGCGAACACCGAGGCCGGTGAAGCAGGCATCGCACTGATTGCGGAGCAATTCGGCGAGGCGCGGGTGGCGGCGGCGTTGGCTGCGGCGATCGCGAGTGCAGGCCCGAATGGGGGCGTCAGAAGCTCTGGTTGTTGATGCTGCCTGGGATGCTGACGTTCAGGAACGTGATCGAGGTGTTGTCGGCGAGCTTCACCGTGGTGTTGCCACCGCTGACGGTGGCCTGGTTGAGCGCGGTCTGGGCCGCGTTGGCGCCGTAGCCGACGACCACGAACGTGTCGCTGCTGCTGAAGTCGGTGAAGATGTCGGTGCCGCCGGTGTGGCCGGCGGTGTTGCCGACGATCAGCGCGTCGCTGCCGCCATTGCCGGTGATCACGGCGGTGCCGCTGCCACTGAAGAAAATGTCGTTGCCCGAGGACCCGATCATGGTGACCGAACCGTTGCCGGCCGCCATCTCGACCCCGTTCCGGGTGCCGCCCGCGTTCAGGGTTTCATTGCCGCTGCCGGCCGCCAGGATGTTCGCATCCGGCGTTGTGCTGGTGCCGTCGGCGTAGGTGATGTTCTGGCCGGCCGCGCCGAACAGTGTCTCGGCCCCGGCACCGCCGACGATTGTGGGATTGCCCGGCGCGCCGCCGAGGTAGACGAGGTTGCCGGAGCCGCCGTAGATCAGCGGGTTGGTGCCGAAGCTGTTGACCGTGACGGTGCCAGCGCCCGCGACGATCGTGTCGTCGTTGCCGTAGGAATTGATCTCGTTCTGGCCGCCAGCGCTGTCGGCGAAGAAGATGCTGTTGCCGGTGCCGCCGGTGACGGTGCCGGAGCCGTTGGCGAAGACCACGTCGTCGCCGTTGCCAAGGGCGACGACGTAGCTGGTGCCGGAGGGAAGGCCGATCTGATCGTTGCCGTCGCCGGCCGCGATGGACACGGTGCCCGACGCGGCGGAGCCGTAATAGGTGGTCGACTGGTTGCCGACGAACAGGCTGCCGCCACCCGAGACGGTCAGGGGCCCGGGAACCGACTGGTCGATAGCGGTGAAGGCGTAGCCGGCAGGCAGGACGATGGCGCTGGCGCCGGGGAGGGTGACGGCGAGTTCCCCCACATCCCCCACAGGCACCGGACCGGGGTCTTCGTCGCTGTACTGAACGTCGAGAACGTCGTCGTATTTCGCGAGGAAAAGGGCGTTGGCGATGGCCTGCGCGACCGACAGGTTGGCCGGCGTATTGTACGCGTTCGCGAGATACGTGTCGGACGCGCCTGGAACCGTGACCGTCGTAGCCATTCCGAACTCCGATTAAGCGTTGCCGCTCGGGCCCATCGGCGCCGCAGATGGGTGATGGCCACCCCGCTGCCAGCCGCGCAGGGTGCGGGCATCGGGCAAATACGGTTGTGCCCAGGGTGGGTTAACAAACCCGCTATTTTCGCCACAGGAGAGGATGCGCGCGTGCGGCATGTAGTGGTGTGCGAGGGCGAGATATCGCGCGACGACGGTCGGGCCGAGCAGGCAGACGAGGTCGAAGCATCCGGCCTGACGCTGCAGCACGTCCTCGATCGCGGCATAGGCCGGCGTGCCGCAGCACGCGATGTCGGCAGCAAGCGGGGCCGCGGGGGCGGCTGCGCCGGGCGAGAAGGCATCGGCGGCGACCAGGACGATCGCGTAACCATCCTTCTGCAGCCTGCGAAGTTCTGCGGTCACGAGCGGCGTCGTGGCATCGCGCACGGCATTCGCGATCACCAGGACGCGCCGGTGGGGATCGGTCGCGGCGGGCTCGATGTTACCGCGCCGGCGCAACCGCCGGCGCTCCTCCCGCGCGGCACGCTGGCTGTCGGCATCGGCGCGGCGCTGGCGCAGGCGCTCCATCTGGCCCGCGAGGAAGCCGAGCACGCGATCGTGATCTCCCGGCGTGTCCAGCGCGGCGATGGCGGCGGCGAGCGCGTCCGCAAGACCGTCGTCGAAGCTGGCCGCCGGCGCGATGACTGCGGGCGTGTTCGCCAGCATACCCGCGCCATCGCCGCCGCTTCCCGCGCATCTCAGCGTGATAATGTGGCGCGCCAGCGGCGCGAGGCCGCCTGGAATGGCGATGTCGAAGCCGTGGCGCCCGCTGCCGATTCCGGCATCCCGCAGATCGGCGCGGAAGCGGTTGGCCGTCAGACGGGCGATCACCGCGCCGTTGGCCAGCACCTCCAGCATCAGCGGCTGATCGGGGTGCGACGGGTCCCAGGCCCAGCCGCGCAGGCGCGTGCGGGTGACCTCATCCAGATGGCCATGCACCGCGGATGGGGGTGTTGGGGACGCCGGCGCCGCGCCGGCACGGGCGGCGAGGCGACGTCGGATGGTCTCCAGTTGCACGCCGTCCTCGATGCGTGGGGCGCAGTAGCAGGCCGGCTCGGGCATCGCATCGGGATGGGTTGCGTGGTAGTCGGCGGCGTTGGCGAACATCGCGCGGCTGTCGTCGTCGATGAAGCTTTCGGCCTCGGCGCCTTCCGCCAGGATGACGTCGTGGCTATCCAGTTCCAGGTGAAAATAATCGATCGGCGCGGCCGCCTCCGCCTGCACGATGCTGCGGCCGTTCAGCAGGCCGATGGCCGGAATGAGCCGCCCATCGATGAACAGCGCGTGCTCGGGGGAGACGAACAGGTCGCGCTTCGGCACGCCGTCCGCCAGCGCGCCGGCGGCGATACGCACCGGCAGGATCGCACGGTTGCCGGCGGCCTGGGCCGCATCGTAGCAGCGCGTGCCGATCCAGCGCAGCGGGCGCACCGCGCCCGAGCGCGTGACCAGGCCGTCGCCGATGCGCAGATCCTCGACCGCGACGTCCCCCCGGTCGGTCAGGATCAGCGTGCCGCGGCAGTAGCACGGCGTGCCGTCCACGGTGATGTCCGTGCCGCTGCCGGTATCGGCCGAGAGGTGGAAATAAAGGCCGCTGTAGTCGCCGGCGAGGTTCAGCGTCAGCGTGGTGGTGTTTTCGATCACGGTCAGGACGTCGTTGACCGGATCAAGGTTGGCCGAGCCGCTGCCGGTGTAGGGAAGGCTGGTGAGATCGATCGTGTCGTCCGCCGCGAAGCCGCTGATGATTGTCGTCGGCATCGTGGTGCCGGCGATGTCGAGCGTTGCGTCGCTGCCGCTGAAGGTGATGCCGCCGCTGGCCAGCCCGCCGCTGGCGAGCGACGCCGTGCCCGACGCGGCGATGGTGGTGGCACTGGCGACGCCGCCCGAGGAAACCGTCAGGAAGCCGCCCGAAAGCACGGTGATGCCAACCGCGACATTGCCCGACAGCAGGTCGATCGTGCCGCCGTCGCTGACCGTGCTGCCGCCGCTGGCCTGCAAACCGCTGACCGTGCCGCCCGACAGCACGGTGACGGTGCCGCCGCTGTCCACGGTCGTGTCGTCCGCGGTACCCCCCGCCGACACCGTCTCGAAGTCGGCATTGCTGATGGTGGTGAAGCTGGCGACGCCGCCCGCCGAGATCGCCTGGGTATTGTCGCTGCCGCTCAGTGTGGTGAAGCGGGCGATGCCCCCCGACAGGATGATCTGGCTGTCGAAGGTTCCGCTGGCCACGGTGCCGCTGGCGATGCCGCCGGAGCCGATGATCTGCGCCGCACCGCTGCCGATCAGCGTGGTGCCGCTGGCGAGGCCGCCGGAGACGTATTGCGTGCTGGAGACCACCGGCCCGTCGATCACCTGGGTCCCGAGCGCGGTGCCGCCCGAGGATACGACCTGCGCGCCGCCGCTGCTGAGGATGGTGCCGCTGGCGGCGCCGCCCGAGGACACCACCTCGGTGCCGCCGATCACCTGGGTGCCGCTGGTCTCGCCGCCCGACACCACGGTGAGGGTGGTGCCGCTGCCGCTGAGCACGACGTCGTTGGCGAACCCGCCAGAGGCGATGACGACCGTCGTGCTGCCGCTGATGGTGACGCTGGAGATGACGCTGGATACGACCAGGGTGATCGTGCCGCCGCCGCCGATGAAGCTGCCCGAGGAGGCGACGAGGCCGCTGACGGTGCCGCCCGACGATACGATCAGCGTGCCGCCGCTGAGGACGGTCGCGCCGCTGGCAACGCCGCCGGAGGAAACGGTCAGGAATGCGTCGTTGCGTACCTGAACATCGAAGGCCGTGTCGCCCGACAGCAGGGCGATGCTGCCGCCATCGGTGACCGTGCTGCCGCTGGCGGCCTGCAATCCGCTGGCGACGCCGCCGGAGGAGACGACCAGCGTGCCCCCGCTGTCGATTGTCGAGGCGCTGGCAATGCCGCCGGAGGAGACCACCTCGATGCCGCCGCCGCTGACCGTGGTGCCGCTGGCCAAGCCGCCCGACGAGACGAATTCGAAGCCGCCGCTGCTGACGACGGTGGCGCTTGCCACACCGCCCGTCATGATCAGCTCGTGGCCGCCGCTGCCGACCGTGTTGGCGCGCGTGACGCCGCCCGAATAGACCAGCTCGTGCCCGAAGAGGTCGATGGTCGTGGCGCTGGCGACGCCGCCGGAATAGATGAACTCATCCGTGCCGCTGTTGATCGTGGTGTCGAACTCGACGCCGCCGCCACGGATCACGATGTAGGCACCGCTGACGAGGCTGTCGCTCGCCACCCCGCCGGAGGAGACGGTGAGCGTGGCGTCCTCGGTGACGACGGTGCCGATCGCCGTGCCGCCATTCGTCACCGTCAGCCCGCGATAGCGGCCGCTGGTCAGGCCGAGGGTAACGTCGCTGGCGACGCCGCCGTCGAAGATGGTGCCGGCTATGGTCGCGCCGGCGGCCGAGAGCGTGCCGCCGTTCGAGATCGCCAGCGTGCCCGACTGCGTCGCCCCCGACGACAGGACGAGCACGCCGCCGGACGACACCACGCCGCCGAGATTGACGCCGCCGGAGGAGACGACCTCGGTGCCGCGGCCGATCGTGGTGAACGCCGCGCTGCCGCCCGCGGACACCCCGAGGAAGCCGCCGGAGAGAACCTGCACGCCTGAGGCGACATTGCCCGACAGCAGGTCGATCGTGCCGCCGTCGCTGACCGTGCTGCCGCCGCTGGCCTGCAAGCCGCTGACCGTGCCGCCCGACAGCACGGTGATGGTGCCGCCGCTGTTCACGGTGGTGTCGTCCGCGGCACCCCCCGCCGACACCGTCTCGAAGTCGGCATTGCTGATGGTGGTGAAGCTGGCGACGCCGCCCGCCGAGATCGCCTGGGTATTGTCGCTGCCGCTCAGTGTGGTGAAGCGGGCGATGCCCCCCGACAGGATGATCTGGTTGTCGGCAGTGCCGCTGGCCACGGTGCCGCTGGCGATGCCGCCGGAGCCGATGATCTGCTCCGCACCGCTGCCGATCAGCGTGGTGCCGCTGGCGAGGCCGCCGGAGACGTATTGCGTGCTGGAGACCACCGGCCCGTCGATCACCTGGGTCCCGAGCGCGGTGCCGCCCGAGGATACGACCTGCGCGCCGCCGCTGCTGAGGATGGTGCCGCTGGCGGCGCCGCCCGAGGACACCACCTCGGTGCCGCCGATCACCTGGGTGCCGCTGGTCTCGCCGCCCGACACCACGGTGAGGGTGGTGCCGCTGCCGCTGAGCACGACGTCATCGGCAATCCCGCCCGCGCTGACGATGACGGTGATGCTGCCGCTGATCGTGACGCCCGACAGCACGCTGGATACCACCAGGTCGATCGTGCCGTCGCCGCCCACGGTGCTGCCGGAGGCGGCGCTCAGGCCGCTGACGGTGCCCCCCGAATAGACGATCAGCGTGCCGCCGCTGAGCACGGTGATGTCGCTTGCCACGGCGCCGGAAGAGACGATCTCGGTGCCGCCGCTGCTGACGATGCCGCCCTGCGCGGTGCCGCCCGAGGAGACCGTCAGGAAGCCGCCGTCCAGCACCTGCACGCCTGAGGCTGTCTCGCCGGACAGCAGGCCGATGCTGCCGCCGTCGCTGACCGTGCTGCCGCCGGAGGCCGACAGGCCGCTGACGGTGCCGCCGGAGGAGACGATCAGCGTACCGCCGCTGGCGACCGTGACGGCATCGCCGCTGCCGCCGGCATAGACGGTTTCCCGTCCCCCACTGTCGACCGTGGTGGCGCTGCCGACGCCGCCCGAGGAGACGTATTCGCCGCCGTCCTTGCGCACGGTGGTGCCGACGGTCTCACCGCCCGCGGAGGCGATCTGGTGGCCGCCGCTGCTGATTGTCGCGGCGCTGGCGACGCCGCCCGAGGAGACGGTCTCGGTGCCGCCGCTGCCGACGATGCTGTCGCTCGCGATGCCGCCCGAGCCGATGACGTCGTGGCCGCTGTCGCCAACGCTGGTGGCGATCGCGACGCCGCCGGCAGAGATGAAGGCGAAACCGCCGCTGCCGACCATGGTGCCGCTGGCGGCGCCGCCCGAGAACACGGTCTCGGCCGCGCCGTTGCTGACCGTGGTGAAGGCGGCACTGCCGCCAGCATAGACGTTCTCCCGCCCGCCGCTGCTGAGTGTCGTTCCGCTCGCAACGCCGCCCGAGGAGACGTATTGCAGGCCGCCATCCAGCACCACGGTGCCGCGCGCGAGGCCGCCCGCGGAGAGGATCTGGTGGCCACCGTCGCTGACCGTGGTGGTGCTGGCGACGCCGGCCGAGGAGACGGTCTCGGTGCCGCCGCTGTCGACGACGCTGCCGCTGGCGGTGCCGCCCGACGCGATCACGTCATGGCCGCTGTCGCCGACACTGGTGGCAAGCGCGGTGCCACCCGCCGAGACATAGGCGATGCCGCCGCTGTCGACGATGGTGCTGCTGGCGGTGCCGCCCGAAAACACCGTCTCGACCGCGCCGCTGCTGACCGTGGTGAAGCCGGCGCTGCCGCCGGCATAGACGTTCTCCCGCCCGCCGCTGCTGAGGATCGTGCCGCTCGCGGTGCCGCCCGAGGAGACGTATTGCAGGCCGCTGCCCAGCACCACGGTGCCATCCGCGACGCCGCCCGCGGAGATGATCTGGTGGCCGCCGCTGCCGACCGTCGCGGTGCTGGCGACGCCGCCCGAAGAAACCGTCTCGGTGCCGCCGCCGTCGATCGTGGTGGCGGTCGCGGCGCCGCCGGACAGCACCGTCTCGCGGCCGCCGCTGCTGATCGTGGTGAAGCTGCCGGTGCCGCCCGAGAAGATGCGCTCGGTGCCGCCGCTGCTGACGATGGTGGAGACGGTGGTGCCGCCGGCGCCGACCGAGATCGTGCGGCTGGTGCCGCCGGCCGCGCCGATGGTGACGTTGCTCGCGGTGCCGGCGTCGCTGATGTTGCCGGCGATGGCGGCGCCGGCGGCCGAGAGTGTGCCGCCCGGCGCGATCGTCAGCGTGCCCGACTGCGTCGCCCCGGAGGCCAGCACCAGCGTCCCGCCCGAGGACACCACGCCGCTGACATTGACCGCGCCGGAGGAGACGTATTCGAAACCGCCGTTGAGCACCGCGACGCCCGTAGCGGTGTTTCCAGACAGCAGGTCGATGGTACCGGCGTCGGTGATGGTCGCGCCGCTGGCGGCCGACAGACCGCTGACCACGCCGCCGGATGACACCGTCAGCGCACCGCCGCTGCTTACCGTCAGATCGTTGGCGGTGCCGCTGGAATAGACGAACGCGGCGCCCCCGCTGCTGACCACGGTCCCAACGGTCGTGCCGGCGCTGTACGCGTATTCGCTGCCGCCGCTGGCGACGACGTCGCCCAGCGCGGTGGCGCCGGACGAGACCGTCAGCAAGCCGCCGCTCAGCACCGCGACGCCCGAGACGACATCGCCCGACAGCAGGTCGATCGTGCCGGCGTCGTTTATCGTGCTGCCGCCAGAGCCCGCCAGGCCGCTGACCGTGCCGCCCGAAGAAACCGTCAGCGTGCCGCCGCTGTCGACCGTGGCGTCGCCGGCGGTGCCGCCCGAGGACACCGCCAGGAAGCCGGCGGAAGCGACTGTAATGCCCGATGCGACGTTGCCCGAGATCAGGCCGATCGTGCCGGCGTCGCTGACGGTGCTGCCGGAGACGGCGACCAGGCCGCTGACGATGCCGCCGGCGGCGACGGTTTCGTTGCCGCCGCTGCTGACCGTGGTCGCGCTGGCCACGCCGCCCGAGGAGACGACCTGATGGCCGCCGCTGCTGACGAGGGTGCCCGTCGTCGTGCCGCCGGAGAAGACGACCTGGTGGGCGCCGCTGTCGACGACGGTAAGGCTGGCAATGCCGCCCGCCGAGATGTGCTCGAAGCCGCCGCCGCTGACCAGGGTGCCGGTCGCCACGCCGCCCGAGGAGACGACCTGATGGCCGTTGTTGCTGATCGTCGTGAAGCTGGCGGCAGCACCCGCGGAGACGCGTTCGTAGCCGCCACTCGCGACGATGGTGGCGACCGTGCTGCCGCCGCTGACGACCGAGATGGTGCGGCTGGTGCCGCCGGCCGAGGCGACGGCGGCACCGCTGACGACCCCGGCATCAAGGATGTCGCCGGCGATGGTCGCGCCCGCCGCCGACAGGGTGCCACCATTTGAAATCGTCAGCGTGCCGGACTGGGTCGCCCCGGAGGACAGCACCAGCACCCCGCCCGAGGACACCACGCCGCTGACATTGGTGGCGCCGGACGAGACGATCTCGGTCCCGCCGTCCAGCACCGTGACGCCCGAGGCGGCATTGCCCGAGAGCAGCGCGATCGTGCCGCCGTCGCTGACCGTGCTGCCGCTCGCAGCCGACAGCCCGCTGACCGTGCCGCCGGCAACCACATCGAGCGTGCCGTTGCGGCTGACCGTGAGACCATAGGCGGTGCCGCCCGACACGGTTTCCAGCCCGTTGCGCAGCACGCTGGTGCCGCTGTCGACACCGCCCGAGCCGATGATCACCGAGCCGCTGCTGACAACTGTGCTGACGGCGGTCGCGCCCGAGGACACCGCGAGGAAGCCGCTGCGGAGCACCTGAACGCCGGAGGCGACATTGCCCGACATCAGGTCGATCGTGCCGCTGTCGGTGACCGTGCTGCCGCTGGCGGCCTGCAATCCACTGACGGTGCCACCCGAAAGCACGGCGAGGGTGCCGCCGCTGGCGACCGTGGTGGCGGCGGCACTGCCGCCGGAGGACACGGTCTCCGAGTTGGTGTTGCTGATGGTGGTGAAGCTCGCGACGCCGCCGGCCGAGATGACCTGGGTGTTGTCGCTGCCGCTCAGCGTAGTGAAGACCGCGTTGCCGCCAGACTGGATGATCTGCGTGTCGGCGGTGCCGCTGGCGACGGTGTCGCTGGCAATGCCGCCATTCGCGATGATCTGCCGCGCGCCGGCCCCTTGCAGCACGGTGCCGCTGGCGGTGCCGCCTGAGACGTATTGCGTGCTGGAGGCGACCGGCGAGTCGATCACCTGGGTGCCGAGCGCGGTGCCCCCCGAGGAGACGATCTGCGCGCCGCCGCTGCTGAGGATGCTGCCGCTGGCGGTGCCGCCCGAGGACACCACCTCGGAGCCGGTGAAGACCTCGGTGCCGGTGGTCTGGCCGCCGGACAGGATGGTCAGGGAGGTGCCGCTGCCGCTGATCACGGCGCTGTCGGCGATCCCACCCGAGCTTAAGAAGACGCCGGTGCCGCCGCTGATGGTGGTAGCCGACAGCACGCTACCCGAGGTGATGTCGATGGTGCCGCTGCCGCCGATGGTGGCGCCCGAGGAAGCGGTGATGCCGCTGACCGTTCCGCCCGCCGCGACGGTGAGCGTGCCGCCGCTGAGCACGGTGACGTTGCTGTCGATGCCGCCGGAGGAGACGATCTCGGTCCCGCCGCTGCTGACGGTGGTGCCGCTGGCGATGCCGCCGGAACTGATCCGCTCGTCGCCGCCCGCGCTGACGACGGTCTGGCTGGCGACGCCGCCCGACAGCAGATAGACGTTGCCGCCGCTGAGCACCGTGGTGGCGATGACGGTGCCACCGGCGAGCGCGCTGACCGCATGGGCCGAGGAGACGATCAGGCCGGAACTGGTGACGCCTGAAACGATGATGGCGGGCGGCGGCATTGGCGCGTTCTCTGATGCTTCAGCTTCGGGCGGGCCGGCGCGTCATCGGTCCACGCTGCCCGTGCGTGGCAGCGGCCACGCGGGTGGCTGCCATCCACCGCGATAATCGTCGGGCCGGTTTAAGGATTTGCTACGGCGCGCGGGATTTCGTCGGACGATGGATCGCCGGCAGCATCTCGATGGGATCACGGGACGCAATGCGCGGGTAGGGGTGCGGGTGCGGGCGCGGGCGCCGCGGCGTCGAACCCGCGGATGGTGGAATGCGCGTGTGCGTTCGGGCTGAGCGCCAGCGGCGGCACGCAGACGAAGGCGCCGAGCGCGGGGTAGTGCCGCGCCATCTCGACGTCGATGCCGGTGTTGTCCCAGCGTCGCGCCGGATCCTCGGCCCACGTGGCCTCGGCGGCGCCGATGGGTACGCAGCGCGCCAGTAGCCGCCGCGCCCCGGCGGCGGAGAGCGTGTAGCAGAGCGCGCCGGCCGAGGAGTGCAGCGGGAAGGCGCGCGGCAGGAACCGGCCGCTGCGGAAGCGCCCGAGATCTGGCTGCGGCGCGGCATCGGCGAATTTCACGAAGCCTGGCGGAATGCCGGGGGCGAGTTCCAGAGCCATCGGCCAGTCGAGGTTCCAGCCCCAGTGCACGATGTCCCAATCCGGTGGCAGCGTCGCCATCACCCGCGCCTGTCCGGCCAGGAAGTGTCGGTGCAGCACCGCATCGTCCTCGCAGACCGTCAGCGCGCGCGTCCCCGCCGCGCATTGCCGCCACAGCGCGACATGCGACAGGGCGCAGCCCAGGGCTGGCAGCGTGTAGGCGTTGTTCGCGGTGATTATGCCGTCGCGGATGCTGGCGTCGCGGTCGAGCCGCCGGCCGTCGATCGCGGCGAGGCGGCGCGGGGCGGGCAGGTGCGCATTCTCCGCCTGAAACCGCCGCAGCCGGTCCGCCGCGCGATCGAGGTTGATGACGACGAGATCGGGGTCCATTCCCTGCCCCTACCCGCCGGCTGCCGCGCACAGGCCGGGGACGCGCCTGATGGCGCCGATGACCTGCTCGGCGGTGATCAGCCGCGTGCATTCGAACTGGCGCGCCGTGCCCGCATGGCGCGGGCACCACAGGAAATCCTTGTGGTCGAAACGCTCGGCCGGGTCGTTCCAGCAGGAATTGCAGGTGTGGAAGTTGATGACGCGGTACGGCGTCCGAAATTCGTTGTCCTCGTGCGTAAAGCCGCTGATCAGCACCACCGGACAGCCGGCCGCCCAGGCCAGCCAGGACAGCCCGCTCGACAGGCCGATGAAGGCGGCGGCGTGGCGCAGCAAGCGCGCCCGCTCGGTCAGCGGCCGATCGCCGGTGTGATCCTCCACGCCGTGCGGGATATGCGTCCACAGCAGACCCGCGCCATGCGCCGCCTTCTGATCGATGCAGATGACGCGCAGGCCCTGCGCCTTCAGGAAGGCGACGACCGCTGCCCAGCCATGCGGGTTGTTCCAGTACTTGGCGCCGCTCGAGCTTTGCACGCCGATGCAGACATAGGGTTCATCCAGCGGGCGGGTTTCGTCGGGCAGCGCCAGCGCCGGCCGTGCCTCGGTCCGGTCGACGCCCAGGATGTAGCCGGCGGTGCGGTGCAGCCCGACCTGACGGAAATCGGTGGGCTGCCATTCGCAGCCTTTGTCGTCGAAGAACAGGCCGAGGCAATACGACGCATAGGCGGTATCGGCGAGCTTGCGGTCGATCACCTCCTGGTGGGTGACCAGCAGGATGTCGGGATACGCGTGCTCCAGCAGCGGAATGATCAGCCCGGAGAGCGCGCAGATCAGCCGGCAGCCATGCGCCTCGGCGAAGCGGACCGCGTAGCCGAACCATGCCAGCGTGTCGCCCAGAGTGCCGATCGGGAACTGCACCAGCACGTCGCGGCCGCGCGCGTCGTAGTCGTGCGTCAGGACGAGTTCGGCGGCGTCCGCTTCGTCCAGTGCCCAGACCTCCAGCCCGAAGCGGATGAACCACCGCTTGCTGCTGTTGACGAAGGCGCCCTGGCTCTCGGTCTCGAACAGGATGTTGCCGGTATCGAGGTCGCGCAGCCGGACGCGCCAGCGGCCGCTCGCCAGGGCGGGCACCAGGACACGGGCGCCGAGGTTGAAGTCGAAGCGGATGCTGCGCGGGCCTTCCTGCGTCGGGGCGATGGCCGGCGGCGGGTAGTTGTCCTTGGTCGCACCGGTTACGCGAGGACGCTCCGGCCGCGCAGGGGTAAGCAGGCTATCGAAGCCGTCCGTCGCACCGGCGACATCCGCGCCGGCGGCATCGACGTCCATCGGCATGTCCACGGATGCGAACTCTCCGCCGTTCTCAGGCGAATGTGCCCGTGGCGGAATGAAGAAAGGGTTAGCAACAGCAAGGGAGCGGCGGCTGAGGGGGCCGCGATTGACACGTTGCGGCACCGCGGCGGAGCATCCTCGCGCTCATCGAGGCTGACGGGGAAATCGCGCCATGAAGATCACCAAGGTCCAGCCGCTGCTGGTCGACCGGTTCTGCCTGGTGCGGATCGAGACGGATGCGGGAATCACGGGCATCGGCGAGTCGGGCGCCTGGGGGCAGGTGGAGGCGAGTGCCGCGGCGATCGCCAAATACGCGGAATACCTGGAAGGCCGCGATCCCGCGCCGATCGAGCATCACTGGAATGTCATGCTGCGGGCCAATCACTTCACCGGTGCTGCGATCTCCGGCGCCGTCTCGGCCATCGACATCGCGCTCTGGGACATCAAGGGCAAGGCGCTGGGCGTGCCGGTCTACGAGCTGCTGGGCGGACGGATGCGCCATAAGGCGCGCATCTACGGCCATGTGAAGGGCCGCTCGATCGAGACCCTGCTGGGCGAGGCGAGGCGGCTGAAGGCCGAGGGGTTCACCGCACTCGGACACCTGAACCCCTTGCTCGACGAGGACGAGAGCACGCCATACTACAAGTCCCACGCCGACAAGATCGAAACCGCGATCGACAACGTCCGCCGGCTGCGCGAGGCGGTCGGACCGTCGGTCGATCTGTGCATCGAGATCCATCGCCGGCTGACGCCGCCCGAGGCGATCGCCCTGGCGCGTGGCATCGAGAAATATACGCCGATGTTCCTGGAGGACCCGCTGCGCCCGAACAGCTTCGATGCGATGGCGGACGTGGCGGCGCATATCGGCATTCCGATCGCGACCGGCGAACGCTTCACCAGCCTGTATCAGTTCCAGACGCTGCTGACGCGCAACGCCGTGCAGTATCTGCGCCCCGACGTGTGCCTGTGCGGCGGCATCACCGGCAGCAAGAAGATCGCCGCGATGGCCGAGGCGCACGACGCCTGGATCGTGCCGCACAACCCGCTGTCGCCGGTCAGCACTGCCGCCTGCCTGCAGATCGCAGCCTGCATCCCGAACTTCGCGATCCAGGAATATCCGTCCCGCACGCCGGAGATCGACGGCGGCACGGCGTTGCTGGGCGATGGCATCGCCACCGGGCTCGCCGAGCAGGTGGATGGTTTCCTGGCGATCTCCGACCGGCCCGGCATCGGCCTCGATCTGGTCGAGGACGTGGAGCGGCGCTTCCCGATGAAGCCGCGACCGATACGGATGCGTCCGCACGCGGATGGCTCGGTCGTCGACATGTAGGCGGCGCTACGATACCGCGCGCCCGGGCGCATCCGGGCAGGGGAGGAAAAAACATCGATGTCGGCAACGAAAACGCCGCCGGCCGTCGTTGCCATGACGGCGTCGAGCCGACGCTTCGTGGTGATGGCGCTGCTGTTCGTGACGGTCGTCATCAACTACCTCGACCGCAGCAACCTCTCGATCGCCGCCCCCGGCATCGCCGGCGATTTCGGCCTGCACCCGGTGCAGATGGGGCTGGTGTTCTCGGCCTTCGGCTGGAGCTACACGCCGCTGCAGATCCCTGGCGGCTGGCTGGTCGACCGGGTGCATCCCCGCGTGCTGTATCCGGTGACGATCCTGCTGTGGTCCATTGCGACTCTGTGCATCGGGCTGTCGAGCGGCCTGCTGATGCTGATCCTGCTGCGCATGACGGTGGGTCTGTTCGAAGTCCCGAGTTTCCTGATCAACAACCGCATCGCGACGACCTGGTTCGGCGAGCGCGAGCGCGCCACCTGCATCGCGGTCTACACCTCGGCTGAATTCGTCGGCCTCGCTTTCCTGGCGCCGCTGCTGGCCTGGCTGAAAGTCAGCTTCGGCTGGCCGGCGGTGTTCGTCTTCACTGGCATACTCGGGCTGATCTGGGCACTGGCGTTCCGCCTGCTGTATCGCGACCCGGCCGACTTCCGCGGCGTCAATCAGGCCGAGATCGCGCTGATCCGCTCGAGCGGCGGCATCCCCGACCTGTCAAGCCGAATCACGGACCGGCGCGCGAGGCGCGAGGGATCGCTGTGGCGCGACCTCGGCGTGGTGCTGGGACGGCGCAAGCTGTGGGGCATCTATATCGGTCATTTCGCCTGGGGTACGACCTCGACTTTCTTCCTGACCTGGTTCCCGACCTATCTGGTGACCTACCGGCACCTCGATTTCATCAAGGCGGGGTTCTATGCCTCGCTGCCCTTTCTCGGCGCCTTCGTCGGGGTGCTGTGCTCGGGTGCGCTGTCCGATTGGCTGGTGCGCCGCGGCTTCAGCCTGGGACTGGCGCGCAAGACGCCGATCATCGGCGGCCTGGCGCTGTCCACCAGCATCATCGGCGCCAATTTCGTCGACCGGCCCGCGCTGATCATCATGTTCCTGTCGCTGGCCTTCTTCGCCAACGGGCTGGCCTCGATCCACTGGTCGCTGGTGTCGGCGACGGCGCCCGAGCGGCTCATCGGGCTGACCAGCGGCGTGTTCAACGGCGTGGGCGGGCTGGCCGGCATCACCGCGCCGCTGATCATCGGCTGGCTGCTGCGGGGCGGCGACTTCACGCGGCCGCTGACCTTCATCGCCTGCGTCGCGCTGATGGGCGCCTGCTCCTACATCTTCGTGGTGGGCAAGCTGGAGCGCGTGACCGAATGAGCGGATTGTAGCCCCGCCTTGACGCCAGTGCGATTGCCAACGCGATCGGCGTATCCGAATGTGCTGCCCGACGATTGCGTCAATGGGGGAACACGATGGCTTTGCTGATGGCGACACCGCGGTTGAAAACGGTGCAGCGGGTGGCGCTGACGATGCTGGTGGTCAGCGGCGCGATCAACTATGTCGACCGCGTCGCGCTGTCGATTGCCAATCCGCTGATCCGCGCCGACCTCGGCCTGTCGGTCGCGCAGATGGGCGTGCTGCTGTCGGTGTTCCTGTGGACCTATGCGTTTTCGCAACTGCCGGTCGGCGTGCTGGTGGACCGCGTCGGCGCGCGCACCCTGCTGGGGGTCGGACTGCTGGTGTGGTCGGTGGCGCAGGCGGCCGCGGGCTTCGTCGGCACCATGGGGCAGTTCGTCTGGACCCGCGTTTTCCTGGGCATCGGCGAGAGCCCGCAGTTTCCGCTGGGTGCCAGGGTGGTGCGCGACTGGTTCAACATGCGCGACCGCGGCAAGGCGACCGGCGTGTTCAACTGTACATCGACGCTGGGCCCGGCCATCGCGCCGCCGCTGCTCACCGTCCTGATGCTGGGCCTGGGCTGGCGCTGGATGTTCGTGCTGCTGGGCGCGCTGGGCGTGATCGTGGCGATCGTCTGGATGGCGCTCTACCGCGACCCCGATACCTATGACCTGAGCGAGGCCGAGCAGGCCTATCTGCACGAGAAGGAGGACGAAACCAGGGGTGGCCGCGTCACCATGAAGGAGTGGCGCAGCCTGTTCGGCTACCGCACCACATGGGGCATGATCCTGGGCAATTTCGGCTCGGGCTACATGATCTGGCTGTATGCGGCATGGCTGCCGGGCTACCTGGAAATCCAGCGCCACATGAGCATCCCGCACACCGGCCTGATCGCCGCGGTGCCCTACATCTTCGGCGTCATCGGCAGCCTATCGGGCGGCTGGCTGTGCGACTGGCTGATGCATCGCGGCATGACGCCGATCGGCAGCCGCAAGCTGCCGATCATCCTGGGCATGGTGGCGAGTGCGGTGCTGACCGCCATCGCCGCGGTCACCGTGAGCAACACGATCGCGGTCGCCTGCATCTCGGCCTCGGTGTTCTTCGGCAACCTCGCGGGTGCAACGATCTGGGCGCTGGCGGTGGTGGCCGCGCCGTCCAAGGGGGTCGCATCGCTCGGCAGCATGCAGAATTTCGGCGGCTTCATCGGCGGCGCGATGGCGCCGATGGTGACCGGCTTCATCGTGCAGGCGACCGGATCGTTCATTCCTGCACTGATGGTGGCGGCCGTCATCGGCATCGCATCGGCGATCATCTACCTGTTCGTGGTGCGCGATCCGGTCGTCCTCGCGCCGCAGCCCGGGATTGGCTTGCCTGCGGGGTCGATGCCGGCGCGTTAGCGGCAGGTGGCTGGACGTGCGAGGCTGGGGCGGTCAGGTCAGATGATAGTCGATGATCGAGCCGTCCTTCGCCACCGCGCGCAGCGCTGACCATATGCCCTGGGTGTCGTACCACAGGTTCAGCGTGGCCGGCCCGGTCAGCACGTATTCCGTGGCCTGCACGTTGCTGTCGGCGACCTCGACCGCGTTGGTGCCCTTCTCGGCGACGGCGAAATGCATCAGCGCGCCATTCTCGGGGTCGATCTGCGGCGCCTTCAGTTCCGCGCGGTTCCAGTGCGTGCCCAGGATGGAGCCGGCCGGCGCAACGTAGCTGCCGGATTTCGAGCCGTCGACGGCCAGCGCGTCGCCCTGGCGCCTGGCCGTCATGAAGGCCTTGGTGCCGCCGTCGTCGGCATGCGACGTCGCTGCCATCAGCTTGCCGTCCTGCCAATGCTCGGTGGTGCGCAGGCTGTAGCGGAACAGCGTGAGCGGCCCGAGGCCGACGCGGAAATCGGCGGCGATCTGCACCGTCAGCGTGCCGCCGCCGCCGGTGAAGACCAGATGGTGGGTGCCGATCTGGCTGCCCTTGCGGAAGACGTTGAAGAAAAGGTGGCGGGAGGGCGGCACACCCGGGATCGTGGGTTCGGCCCGCGCCGGCGCGGTGCGGCCGGCGGCCAGCGCCAGCCCGGCTAGGCCGCCCAGGCCGACGGCGCCTGAAAGCAGGCCGCGTCGCCCGGTGGCAAGTCGCTGGCGTGTCTCGGCTCCGGTCATCGCATCGCTCCGTTTTCCGGGGGCCGCGTTGCCCCTTTCCGTCCGGATCCTACGTATCGGGGGTGCCAGCGGATGCGCCGCGCATCCGCCCGCCCCGGGGAGACGTAGGACAGTCATGCGACCAGAAAACCTTCCGCCGTCTTACGGCCCGGCATGATCGCGCTGATCATCTGCGGCGCTGCGCTGGTGTCGCTGGCCATGGCGCTGGCGTGGGAAGTGCAGCGGCGCACCAGCAATGCGGGCTGGGTCGACGCGTGCTGGACCTTTGCCACCGGTCTTACGGGGGTTGTGTTCGCGCTGGCGCCGATCGGCTGGCCGCTGACCTGGCGATCCTGGGCGGTGGCGCTGCTTGCCGCCGCCTGGTCACTCCGGCTCGGGCTGCACATCGTGCAGCGCACCGCCGGGGGCACCGAAGACCCGCGCTACACCGCGTTCCGCCACCGCTGGGGCGCGCAATACCAGGTGAAGATGTTTGGCCTGTTGCAGATCCAGGCGCTGTTCGCCTTCATCCCCGCGCTGTCGATGCTGCTGGCCGCGCGCAATCCCGCTCCCGGGCTGCGCCCGCTGGACGTCGCCGCCCTGCTGGTGATCGCTGTCGCCCTGCTGGGGGAGGCGGTGGCCGACCGGCAGATGCGCGCCTTCCGTGCCGATCCAGCGAACAAGGGTGACGTCTGCGACACCGGGCTGTGGCGGTATTCCCGCCATCCCAACTACTTCTTCGAGTGGCTGGGCTGGATCGCCTATCCGCTGTTCGCCATCGGCCCGTCCTGGCCGTGGGGATGGCTGGCGCTGTCGGCGCCTGCGGTGATGTACTGGCTGCTGGTCTACGTCTCCGGCATCCCGCCGCTGGAGGCGCAGATGATGAAGACGAGGCCGGAGAAATTCCGCGCCTACATGGCCCGTACCAACGCCTTCTTCCCCGGGCCGCCCCGCACCGTCACCGCAGAAACGAGCCCCGTTCCATGAGCTTCGCCACCCGCCTTGCCGACCGCGTTTCCCTGCCCGACGCCATCACCGGTGCCGCCATCGCGCGCCGCGTCGCAACGACGGGGCACGCGCTCGCCGCGCTCGATCCGGGCGCCGAGGCACGCTTCGCCGCGGCGATGGCGGAAAAGCCGATCGCCGTCTTCACCGAGGCGGCCAACCAGCAGCACTACGAAATCCCGCCGGCTTTTTTCGCCCTGGTGTTGGGGCCGCGCCGCAAATATTCGTGCTGCCTTTATGAGCACGCAACGGACACGCTGGCCGAAGCCGAGGAGCACGCGCTTGCGGAAACCGCCGCCCATGCCGGGTTGGCGGATGGCCAGACGATCCTGGAGCTGGGCTGCGGCTGGGGATCGCTGACGCTGTGGATGGCCGAACGCTATCCCGCGGCCGACATCACGGCCGTTTCCAACTCCGCCCCGCAGCGGCGCCATATCGAGGCCGAGGCGACGCGGCGTGGGTTCGCGAACGTGCGGGTGATCACCGCGGACATGAACCATTTCGTGCCGGATGGGCGCTACGATCGCATCGTCTCCGTCGAGATGTTCGAGCACATGTCGAACTGGCGGCGGCTGCTGGGCGCGCTGTGTGCCACGCTGAAGGCGGACGGACGGATTTTCCTGCACGTCTTCACCCACCGAGCGGTCCCGTATGCCTTCGACCACGGCGATCCCGACGACTGGATCGCGCAGCATTTCTTCACCGGCGGCATCATGCCGAGCCACGGGCTGCTGCGGCATTTCCCGGACACGGTCGCGGTGGAGGCGGAATGGCGCTGGAGCGGGGCGCACTACCGCCGCACGGCGCTGCACTGGCTCGAGAATTTCGATCGCAACCGGGACGCGGTGATGGCGGTGCTGCGCGGCGTGTATGGCGCCGAGACGCCGAAATGGGCGCGCCGCTGGCGGCTGTTCTTCCTGGCCACCGCCGGGCTGTTCGGCCATGCCGGCGGTAGCGAATGGGGGGTTAGCCACTACAGGCTGCAGGCCGCCGGCGCAGCGGCCTGACTATTCCGTCGCGCCCGGTTGTGATGGCAACGGGGCGCTGACAGCGTTGCATGGCACTCGTGTTCCACTTGGCGTGAAACCGCTCTAGCCTGCCGCCTCGCAAGTCGGGGAGTGGGATGATGCTGACACTCGGATACAAGGCGTCCGCGGAGCAGTTTGCCCCCGGGCCGCTGCTCGATTTCTCCGTCCTGGCCGAACAGGTGGGGTTCGATTCGGTCTTCATCAGCGACCATTTCCAGCCATGGAAGCACACCGACGGCCATGCGCCCTACTCGCTGGCGTGGCTGGGCGCGCTGGGCGCCCGCACCAGCCGGGTGGTGATGGGCACCTCGGTGATGACGCCGACCTTCCGCTACCATCCCTCGATCGTGGCACAGGCCTTCGGCACGCTGGGCTCGATGTTTCCCGGCCGCGTCATCCTGGGCATCGGCACCGGGGAATCGCTGAACGAGGTGCCGTCCACGGCGATGGCCTGGCCCGACTTCAAGGAGCGCTTCGCCCGGATGCGCGAGGCGGTGACGCTGATGCGCCGCCTGTGGTCGGAGGAGCGGCTGAGCTTCGAGGGCCAGTACTACCGAACCGCCACCGCCACCATCTATGACCGGCCGGACAAGCCTGTGCCGATCTACATCGCCGCGGCGGGCGCGCTGGTCGCCAAATACGCCGGCCGCCAGGGCGATGGGTTCATCTGCACCTCGGGCAAGGCCTGGGACCTGTACACCGACACCCTGCTGCCGAACGTGGCGGAGGGGATCAAGGCCTCGACCGACCCAGCCCGGCCGTACGACCGGATGATCGAGATGAAGGTTTCGTTCGACACGGATATGCGGATGGCGCTGGAGGAGACGCGGCACTGGGCGGCGCTGGCGCTGTCGCCCGAGGAGAAGATGTCGGTCGAGGATCCGGCCGAGATGGAACGCCTGGCCGACGCGCTGCCGATCGAGCGCGCCGCGAAACGCTGGATCGTCTCGTCCGATCCCGACGAGCATGTCGAGAAGATCCGCCCCTATGTCGAGCTGGGCTTCCGCCATCTGGTGTTCCACGCACCGGGACCCGATCAGGCGCGCTTCCTGAAGCTGTATGGCGAGCTTGTGCTGCCGAGGCTGCGCCGGCAGTTCGCATGAGCCGCGCCGCGTCCCTGCAACTGTTCGCGCCGTCCGGTTTGCCGATGGTGCAGACGGGCGACGACCTGCCGGCGCTGATCGGCGACGCGGTGGCCGAGTATGCGCCGCAGGACGGCGACGTGGTGGTGGTGGCGCAGAAGATCGTCTCTAAGGCCGAGGGCCGCAGTGTGGACGTAGGGTCGGTCGTCCCCTCCGACCGCGCGCGCGCCCTGGCCGGCGAGATCGGCAAGGACCCGCGGCTGGTCGAGATCGTGCTGGGCGAGTCGGCGCGCGTGGTGCGCAGCCGTCCCAACCTGCTGATCGTCGAGCACCGGCTAGGCTTCGTGATGGCGAATGCCGGCGTCGATCAGTCCAACGTGGCGCCGCAGGATGGCGTGGCGCGGGCGCTGCTGCTGCCGGTCGATCCCGACGGCAGCGCCGAGGCGCTCCGCGCCGGCCTGTCCGCGCGGTTCGGCGCGAAACTCGCCGTCGTCATCAACGACAGTTTCGGCCGGGCCTGGCGGCGCGGCACCGCCGGCATCGCCATCGGGGCGGCAGGGCTGCCCGCGCTGATCGACCTGCGCGGCTCCCCCGACCTGTTCGGGCGCACGCTGGAGGTGAGTGTGATCGGCTTTGCCGACGAGGTAGCGGCGGCGGCGTCGCTGCTGATGGGGCAGGCCGACGAGGCGCGGCCGGTGGTGCTGGTGCGTGGTCTGTCCTGGACCGCGCCGCCCTCGCCCGCCGCGGCACTGGTGCGCCCGCCGCAGGAGGATTTGTTCCGGTGAACGGCCCGGTGGTGGCGCTGTCGGGCGGCATCGGCGGTGCCAAGCTGGCGCTGGGATTGTCGCGCGTGCTGCCCCCGGACGACCTGCTGGTGGTCTGCAACACCGGCGACGACTTCGAGCATCTGGGGCTGGCGATCTCCCCCGACATCGACACCGTGATGTACACGCTGTCGGGGCTGGCGAACCAGGAACTGGGCTGGGGGCGGCGCGACGAGACCTGGTCGTTCATGGAGACGCTGACGGCGATCGGCGGAGAAGACTGGTTTCGCCTGGGCGACCGCGATCTGGCGGTGCATGTCGAGCGCACGCGGCGGCTGCGCGCCGGCGAGAGCCTGACGACGATCACCGCCGATCTGTGCGCTCGGCTGGGGATCGGCTGCCGGGTGGTGCCGATGAGCGACGATCCGGTGCGCACGCGGGTTCGCACGGCCGGGGGCTGGATCCCGTTCCAGGAATATTTCGTGCATCGCCAGTGCGCACCGGAGGTCCACGAACTGGCGTTCGAGGGCGCGGCGGCGGCGCGGCCGCAGCCCGATCTGTTGGCGGCGCTGGCCGATCCCGCGCTGGCGGCGGTGGTGATCTGCCCGTCCAACCCGTTCATCAGCGTCGAGCCGATCCTGGCGGTGCCGGGCGTGCGCGCGGCCATTCGCGACTGCGCCGCGCCGGTGATCGCGGTATCGCCGATCATCGGCGGCCGTGCGGTGAAGGGGCCGACAGCGAAGATGATGCAGGAACTGGGCCTGGAGGTCAGCGCCGCATCGGTGGCCTGGCGCTACGGCGACCTGCTCGATGGCTACGTGGTGGACCACGCGGACGCCGGTGCGGTGCTGCACGGGCCGCGCCTGTTTGCTGCCGCCACCCTGATGACGACGCTGGACGACCGCGAAGCGCTGGCGCGCATTGTCCTGGACGCCGCCGCGGCGCTGCGCGGGTGAGCATGGCGCACGCAGGCATGTCCGGCGTATGGGCCATCGTGCCTGTGAAGGAACAAGGGGGTGCCAAGCAGCGCCTGTCCGGCTTCCTGCCGGCGGACCAGCGCCGCGCCTTGGCCGCCGCGATGCTGGAGGATGTGCTTGACGCGCTGGCGGCGTCGCCGCTGGCGGGCATCTGCCTTGTGACGCTCGATCCTTTCGCAATGACGCTGGCACGGCGCATCGGCGCGCGCGTGCTGGCCGAGGGCGCGCGCGACGGGCATACCGGGGCTGTGATGGCGGGTGCGAGGATGCTGATCGGGGAGGGAATCGGAACGATGCTGACCGTGCCCGGCGACATTCCGCGCATCACCGCTGACGAGGTCGCCGCCTTGCTTGCCGCGCATCGTCCGGCGCCGAGCTTCACGATCGCGCCGGCGCATGATGAGCTGGGATCGAACGCGATCCTTTTGTCGCCGCCCGATGCCGTTCCGTTGCGCTTCGGCGAGGACAGCTACGTCCCGCATCTGGCGGCGGCACGTGCTGCGGGGATTGTGCCGACGGTGGTGCAACTGCCGGGCATTGGCATGGACATCGACCACCCGGCCGACCTTGGAATGTTTCTTCGAATGCCGAAGAGGCAAACTCGCACGCTGGATCTCCTCGAGGCGACGGGGATTGCGGAGAGGGCGCTGCGGCTTTGAAGAGCCCTCTCCCGCCTGCGGGAGAGGGTTGGGCGAGGGTAGCCCTACGCGTTCACCGCCGCGCGCTTCGCCGGCGCCGTCAGGACCACCGGCGCCAGTTCGGGGGCGGTGAAGGATACGCGCTGGCGATCGGCTTCCGCTTCCCGGTACAGCGTGTCGCGCTGCATCGGCCGGCGCCCGATCGCGCGGATCAGCGCCTCCATCGCGGCCGGCGGAAATTCCTGGCCGTGCTCGGTGCCGGCGGCGCGGGAGATACTCTCGTTCATGAGCGTGCCCCCGAGATCGTTGGCGCCCGCCTGAAGGCAGCGCGCCGCACCCTCGGGGCCCATTTTCACCCAGGACGTCTGGATGTTCGGGATCAGCGGGTTGAGCACCAGCCGCGCGACGGCGTGCATCAGCACCGCTTCGCGGAAGCTGGGACCGCGGCGGGCTAGGCCGCGCAAATACATCGGCGCCTCCATGTGTACGAAGGGCAGCGGTACGAACTCGGTGAAGCCGCCAGTCTCGGCTTGCAGGTCCCGCAGCGCCAGCAGATGCCGCGCCCAGGACAGGGGTCGCTCGATATGGCCGTACATCACCGTGGACGTGGTGCGCAGGCCAAGTGCATGGGCGGCACGCGCCACCGCCAGCCATTGCGCAGTGTCGATCTTGTCGGGGCAGATCACCGCCCGCACCTCGTCATCCAGGATCTCGGCCGCGGTCCCGGGCAGCGTGCCGAGCCCGGCATCCTTCAGTTGCGCAAGAAACTGTGGCAGCGTCAGGCTGAGCGTTGCTGCACCCTGTGTCACCTCAAGCGGCGAGAAGGCGTGGATGTGCATGCCCGGCACGGCCGCCTTGATGGCGCGGCAGATGCCGAGATAGGTCTCCCCGGTGTAGTCGGGATGGATGCCGCCCTGCAGGCAGACCTCGGTGGCGCCGCGCGCCCAGGCTTCCTCCGACCGGCGGACAATCTCCTCGAGCGCCAGGTCGTAGGGCGCGCCGCGCAGCGCCTCGTGCGTCTTGCCCTTCGAGAACGCACAGAACTTGCAGCGATAGTAACAGATGTTCGTATAGTTGATGTTGCGGTTGACGACGTAACGCACCGTATCGCCGCTGACAGTGCGGCGCAGATCGTCGGCCGCTCGCGTGACCGCATCGAAATCGGCATCGCGCGCGGCGAACAGCCGGACGATGGCGGGCTCGTCCAGGCGCACGCCATCCCGTGCGCGGGCGATGGCATCCGCGACCGCGGGATCGGCGGCGGCGAGGAAGGCTGCGCGCGCCGGGGGCGCCGTGGTCAGGCCGGGCGACCAGTCATCTTCACGCGCAAGCCCATCGGCGTCGATGGCGCGGCGCACATGCGTCGCGATCCCTGGCGCCAGCCAGCGTTCCGGCGCCAGCGCATAACCTGGATACACCGGCAACCGCTGCACCAGGATCTTGCCGACTGCGGCGGTGCGCTGCGCCAGTTTCTCCAGCGCCGGCCAGGGCGCTTCTGGGTTGACGTGGTCGGGCGTCACCGGCGAGACGCCGCCCCAGTCGTTGATGCCGGCGGCGACGAGGCTTTCGTAGACGCCGGGCGACAGGTTGGGGGGCGCCTGCACGTTCATCTCCGGCCCCAGGATCAGCCGTGCCGCGGCGATGGTCCACAGCAGGTCGTCCAGATCCGGCTCCGGCGCGCGCGCCCGCTTGGTGCCCGACTTGGCGCGGAAGTTCTGCACGATGACTTCCTGGATGTGGCCGTATGTGCGGTGCAGGTCGCGGATCGCCACCAGCGATTCAAGACGTTCTTCCCGCGTCTCGCCGATGCCGATCAGGATCCCGGTGGTGAACGGCACCGCCAGTTCGCCGGCGTCGCGCAGCATCCCCAGGCGGACGGCCGGGGCCTTGTCGGGCGAGCCGTAATGCACGCCGCCGGGCGCGCACAGGCGCTCGCTGGTGCTCTCCAGCATGATGCCCTGGCTGGCCGATACGTCGCGGAGCGCGGCGATTTCCTCGCGCATCAGGATGCCGGGATTGACATGCGGCAGTAGCCCGGTTTCGCGCAGCACCAGCGCGCACATCGCGTGCAGGTAAGCGACGGTGGTCTCGTAGCCGAGGGCGGCAAGGCCGTCGCGGGCGGCCGCGTAGCGCAGTTCGGGCTTGTCGCCGAGGGTGAACAGCGCCTCGGTGCAGCCGGCGGCGGCGCCCGCATGGGCCACTGCCAGGACCTGCTCGGCCGAGAGATAGGCGGGGCGGCCGGCGCGCGGGCGCTGCGCGAAGGTGCAGTAGTGACAGACATCGCGGCAAAGCTGCGTGAGCGGGATGAACACCTTGCGCGAATAGGACATCAGGCGGCCGTGGCCGGCGTCGCGCAGGCCGGCGGCTTCGGCCATCAGGGCATCGAGCGGCGATCGCAGCAGGCGATTGGTCAGCATCGCATCGGTCATGCGGTCCTCGTGTCGGCTCTGTGCTGTGTGGATCGGGTGCCCTCGGACCGCCGCCGGGAGCCGTAACCCTGCCCCATAACCTGTGCTATCGTGGCCTCCAACGCAATCGGGGGGAGTTGAGAACAAATGATGATCGGGTGCAGCGTGCCCACCAGCGGCCCCCTGATCGGTCCGGACAGCATCGCCAGCATTGCCACCGAGGCGGAATTGCTGGGCTTCGACTACGTCACTGTCAGCGATCACATCGTGATCCCGACCGACATCGAATCCCGCTATCCATACAACGAGAGCGGGGAGTTTCCGTCCGGCCCGCAGGCCGACCGGCACGAGCAGTTGATGGAGGCGATGTTCATCGCCGCCGTCACCACGAAGCTGCGCATCGTGACGTCGGTGATGGTGGTGCCGCATCGCCCGGCCATGCTGACCGCGAAGCTGGTGGCGACGCTGGACGTGCTGTCGAAGGGCCGGCTGACGCTGGGCATCGGCGCCGGCTGGATGGAGGAGGAATTCGTCGCCGTTGGCACGCCGCCCTTCGCCGAACGCGGCGCGGTGACCGACGAATACATGATGGCGTGCCGCGAGCTGTGGACCAGCGACGCGCCGGTGTTCGATGGCAAATACACGACGTTTTCCAACGTGACGTTCGGACCGAAGCCGGTGCAGAAGCCGCATCCGCCGATCTGGATCGGCGGCGAGAGTGGGCCGGCGCTGCGCCGCACCGCGCGCTATGGCGATGCGTGGTATCCGATCGGCACCAATCCGGCGCACCCGATGGACACGCTGACGCGCTACAAGGCGGCGATCGCGCGGATCCGCAAGCTGACACAGGACGCGGAGCGCGATCCGGCAAGCGTCGGACTGGCGTATCGCGTCTCGGCTCCGCCCGGGACGCATCCCAAGGCGATGGTGGAGAACGAGCGCAAGCTGTTCACCGGCGATGCCGCCGACTATGCCGGCGATATCCGGGCGCTGCGCGACCTCGGTGTTGGCTCGGTGGATTTCGGGCTGTCCGGGCCGACACTGGACGCTTCCCTCGGCCTCATGCGACGCTTCCGTGACGATGTGATCGCGAAGCTGTAGGGGACGCCGCCGATGCGACTGGGGATGACGCTGAAGCTGGGCGGTGCGCAGCCGTCCATCGACATCGACGTCGTGCTGGAGGCGGAGCGTCTCGGATTCTCCCAGGTCTGGTCTGGGGAATCCTACAGCACCGATGCAGTATCCCCGGTTGCGTGGGTGCTGGCGCGCACCACGCGGATCAAGGCAGGCACCGGGATCATGCAAATCCCGGCGCGCACGCCGGCCTGCGCGGCGATGACGGCGATGACGCTGCACGCGCTGTCGGGCGGGCGGTTCCTGTGCGGCGTGGGCGTGTCGGGCCCACAGGTGGTGGAAGGCTGGCACGGCGTACCGTTCGGCAAGCCGATGCCGCGCACCAAGGAGTACATCGCGATCATCCGCCAGATCCTGGCGCGCGAGAAACCGCTGACCTTCACCGGCGAGGAATACACCATCCCCTATGCCGGCCCGGACGCGACCGGGCTGGGCAAGCCGTTGCGCAGCATCATCCATGGCGATCCGTCGCTGCCGTTCTATGTCGCATCCATCACGCCGGCCGGGCTGCGCACGGCGGGTGAGGTGGCGAATGGCGTACTGCCGATTTTCTATGCGCCGGAGAAGCCGAAGGTCGTTACGGACTCGCTGCTGGAGGGGATGCGCAAGGCGGGGCGCGAGCCGACCATGCGTGATTTCGACATCGCACCCTATGTCCGCACGCGCATGGGCGACGATGTGCAGGCATGCCGCGATGCAATCCGCCCCGAGTTGGCGCTGTATATCGGCGGCATGGGCGCGCGATCGAAGAACTTCTACAACGCGGTCGCCGGAAAGCTGGGATACGAGGGCGCCGCGAAGACCATCCAGGACCTGTATCTGGACGGCAAGAAAACCGAAGCCGCAGCGGCGGTTCCCGATGCGCTGATCGACGAGATTTCGCTGGTGGGACCGGCCGACCGGATCAGGGACCGGTTGCATGCCTGGAAGGATGCGGCGAAGCAGCACAATGTCGGCACGATGGTGCTGACCGGTGCCTCGGTCGAGGCGATGCGCGTGGTGGCCGAGGCGGTGCTGTAGGCGCCAGGCTGGACGGCCCTTCGGGGGGTCCCTACAGTTTGGCAAAGGTCTGCGGGGGACGTCCGAAATGAGTGACGCAAAGCCGGTCCGTTTCGAGACGGAAGGCGATGTCGGCGTGATCGTAGTGGATTATCCGCCGGTCAACGCGCTGGGTCCTGGTGTGGCTGAGGGCATCATCGAAGGGCTGAACGCTTTCAACGCCGATCGGGCGATCCGCGCGATCGTGCTGATCGGCGCCGGCCGCAGCTTCATCGCTGGCGCCGATATCCGCGGCTTCGGTACCAACCGCAAGCGCCTGCCGCTGGGCAGCCGCACCTATGATGTGATGGACGCGTCGCAAAAGCCGATCGTCGCCGCGATCCACGGCTTCGCCCTCGGCGGCGGGCTGGAGAACGCGATGGGCTGCCACTACCGCATCGCCGCGCGCGGCGCGAAGGTGGGGCTGCCGGAAGTGCTGATCGGCATCCTGCCCGGCGGCGGCGGGACGCAGCGCCTGCCCCGGCTGGTGGGGCCGCGTCTCGCGCTCGACATGATCGTCTCCGGTCGCCACGTGCCGGCCGCGGAAGCGCACCGGCTGGGCATCATCGACGAACTGGTCGATACTGACGCCGAACTGCGTCCCGCCGCCATCGCCTACGCGCGCCGTGTTGCCGATACCGGAACACTGCCGCGCGTGCGCGACCGCGACGAGAGGCTGCAGGAAGCGCGTGACGATCCCGGCATGTTCGACGCGATGCGCAAAACCATCGCCCGGCGCGCACGCAACCAGAAGGCGCCCTACAACTGCATCCTGGCGGTGGAGGCGGCCTGCACGCTGCCGTTCGACGAGGGCATGAAGCGCGAGCAGGAGCTGTTCGCCGAGCTGGAAAACAGCGACGAGGCGCAGGCGCTGCGTTACGCCTTCTTCGCCGAGCGCGAGGTGGCGCGCATCCCCGGCCTGTCGCCCGACGTGCCGATCCGCAGCCTGCAGACCGCCGCCGTCGTCGGCGCCGGCACGATGGGTGGCGGCATCGCCATGAGCTTCGCCGATTTCGGCCTGCCGGTGCGCATCATGGACGCGACCGAGGAAGGGCTGGCGAAGGGGATGCAGCGCATCCGCGGCAACTACGAAACCAGCGTCAAGCGCGGCAGCCTCGCCGCCGACGAAATGGAGCGCCGGTTCGCGCGCATCCACCCGGTCAAGGGCTATGACGACATCGCCGACGCCGACGTGGTCATCGAGGCGGTGTTCGAGGAGATGGACGTCAAGAAGCCGATCTTCGCCACGCTGGACGCGGTGATGAAGCCGGGCGCGCTATTGCTGTCCAACACTTCGGCGCTCGACATCGACCAGCTGGCGGCGATGACGAAGCGGCCGCAGGATGTGGCGGGTGCCCATTTCTTCAGCCCGGCCAACGTGATGAAGTTGCTGGAGGTGGTGCGCGGCACCGCTACGGCACCCGATACGCTCGCCTCGGTCATGCAGATGGGCAAGCGCATCGGCAAGCTGTCGGCCGTGGCCGGCAACACCGATGGTTTCGTCGCCAACCGATCGCGCGCGCCGTTCAATTCGGAAATGGTGATCCTGCTGGAAGAGGGCGCGTTGCCCGAGCAGGTCGACAAGGCGATGGTCGATTTCGGCTATCCGATGGGGCCGTTCGCGGTGGGCGATCTGGCGGGGCTGGATGTCGGCTACGCCGGGCGCAAGCGCCGCGCGGCCGCCAACCCGAACTACCGCAAGCTGCCGATCGCCGACAAGCTGGTGGAGATGGGCCGCTACGGCCAGAAGACCGGGGCGGGCTGGTATCGCTACGAAAAGGGCGACCGCACGCCGCATCCCGATCCGATCGTTGCCGGCATCATCGCCGATTATGGCCGCGAGCACGGCATTGAGCCGCATGCTTTCACCAGCGAGGAAATACTGCCGGCGGCTGCTGTTCAGCTCGGTGAACGAGGCGTGCAAGATCATCGAGGAAGGCTTCGCCTACCGTGCCGTGGATGTGGATGTGATGTGGCTGCATGGCTTCGGCTTCCCGCGCTACCGCGGCGGGCTGCTGTTCTGGGCGGACGGCATCGGTGCGCGCGCCGTCTATGACCAGATCGCCAGCTGGCATCAACGGTACGGCGAACGCTGGGCGCCGTCGAGACTGCTGCGCGACATCGCCGAAGCCGGCGGCAAGCTGCGCGAAGCCAAAGCCCCGGGCCTGACGCTGTCGTGATCGACAAGACCGTTCGCAGCGCCGCGGAGGCGATGGAGGGCATCCGGGATGGCGCCACCATCCTGGTCGGCGGCTTCGGCAAGGTGGGCGAACCGCGCCGGCTGATCGAGGCGCTGATCGAACACGGCGTGACGGACCTCACGATCGTCGGCATCACCATGGGCCACGGGCCGGGCTGCCTGGAGACGCTGATGGAGATGGGGCGCATCCGTCGCTGCATCGCCTCCTGGGGCCGCTCGCGCGTGAGCGACACGTTCGAGCGGATGCGCCGCGAAGGCAGGGTGGAGCTGGAACTGGTGCCGCAGGGCACACTGGCCGAACGCATCCGTGCAGGGGGCGCCGGCGTGCCGGCGTTCTACACCGCGACCTCGGTCGGCACGATGCTGGGCGCGGGCAAGGAGCAGCGGACCTATAACGGCCGCGACTACGTCCTGGAATACGCGATCACCGGCGACGTGGCGCTGGTGGAAGCCTGGCAGGCCGACCGGTTTGGCAACCTGACGTTCCGCGCGGCCGGCCGCAACCTCAATCCGGTCTGTGCGATGGCGGCGACGCTGACCATCGCACAGACCGAACATCTGGTGGAGCCGGGCGCGATCGACCCGGACCACGTCACGGTCCCCGGCATCTTCGTCAACCGCGTGGTGCACCTGCCGTATGGCGGCGATCCGCGCACCGAAGATGCGCGGCTGGAGGCAGGGAGCCAAGCCGCATGACCGCCATGACCGCCGCCGAACCCGACGACTACGACGCGATGGACGACGACGGCTTCCGGATGCTGGTGCGCCGCTGGATCGAGGCGAACTATCCGCCCGAGCTGCGCAACCCGCCGCACCGGCTGCATTTCAGCGAGAACAAGGTCTGGTATTTCAAGCTGGCCGAGAAAGGCTGGCTCTGTCCGGGTTGGCCGCGCGAATTCGGCGGCATGGGGCTGTCGGCATCCAAACAGCTGATCATGATCGAGGAGCGGGAGCGGCATGGCTGCGCGCGCCTGAACGACATGGGCGTGAACATGCTGGGGCCGCTGGTGATCCGCCACGGCACCGAGGAGCAGAAGCAGTTCTTCCTGCCGAAGATCCTGACCGGCGAGCACATCTGGTGCCAGGGCTACAGCGAGCCGAACGCCGGATCGGATCTGGCCGCGCTGCGCACCGAGGCGGTGCTGGACGGCGAGGAATGGGTGGTGAACGGCCAGAAGATCTGGACGTCGCTGGCGATGGACGCCAACTGGATCTTCTGCCTGGTCCGCACCGACAGGACGGCGAAGAAGCAGGAGGGCATCAGCTTCCTGCTGATCCCGATGGACACGCCCGGCATCACCATCCGGCCGATCCGCAACCTGGATATGCACGACGAGTTCTGCGAGACCTTCTTCGACGACGTGCGCGTGCCGAAGGGCAACATCGTCGGCCAGGTGAACAAGGGCTGGACGATGGCGAAGAACCTGCTGGGGTTCGAGCGCATCGGCATCGGCTCGCCGCGCCAGTCGGCGAACGCACTGAGCCGTCTGAAGCTGCTGGCCGAGCGGATGGGCGTTTGGGACGACCCGACCTTCCAGGACCGCTACGGCCGGCTGCGCCTCGACCTCGCGGACCACAAGGTGCTGTACGAAACCTTCGCCGAGAAGGTGCGGCGGGGCGAGGCCCTGGGCCCTGATGTTTCGATGCTGAAGATCCATCAGACCGAACTGTTCCAGCGCATCACCGAGGCGATGCTGGAGGTGTCGGGAGAGTATTCCGGCGCCTTCGGTCCGCTGGAGGGGAACCGCGAGTTGAACCCGACCGGACTGTTCATCCAGTCGCGCCCGGCGACGATCTACGGCGGATCAAACGAGATCCAGCGCAACGTGATCGCCAAGAACGTTCTGCAGCTGCCTGGATAGGGCCGGTCGACAGCGGAGTCCGCACCATGGCGCGCGCGCCGGGGCCGGTCGGCGAATGGCGCTTCGCTTATCTGCCCTGCGAAGTTCGGCCGTTCACGGTGCGGATCGTTGACGCTGGCCGAAAGCGCGTCCTATACCGGAGTACCAACAAAAACTGCTGAGTAGCGACGCCCGGCCAAGCGGGTGCGTCAGGGGGGATAATCGGTGGAAGACGCAGTGCGCCTTCTGCAGCTTGTCGTGAACGGTGCGGCCGCCGGCTGCATCTATGGGCTGATCGCGCTCGGTTTCGTCCTGATCTACAAGGCGACCGAGATGGTGAACTTCGCCCAGGGCGACATCATGATGCTGGGCGGCTTCTTCGCGTTCAGCCTGATCGCCCATTTCGGCCTGAACTACTGGGTCGGCTCGCTCCTTGCCATCGTGCTGACGGCGGCATTGGGCTTCGCGCTGGACGCCGTGGTGCTGCGCCGGGTGATCGGGCAACCGCAATTCGCCGTGGTGATGCTGACGCTCGGTTTGGGCTTCATCTTCCGCGCCGCGGCCGGCATCACCTGGGGCTATGATTCCGTCGGCTTCGAGACGCCCTTCACCAACCGGGTGGTGCATGTCGGCGGCATGGTGCTCGGCGCGGACAGCCTGTCGATCATCGTCGGCACGGTGCTGCTGTGCCTGGTGCTATACGTGTTCTTCAGCCGCACGCGGCTGGGCATCGCGATGCAGGCGGCGTCGCAGAACCAGCTGGCGGCCTACTACATGGGCATCCCGGTGCGCACGGTGTTTTCGCTGATCTGGGCGATCAGCGCGGGCGTGGCGGCGGTCGCCGCGATCCTGCTCTCGCCGGTCTCGATGATCGACGTGAACATGGGCTTTCTGGCCATCAAGGCCTTTGCCGCCGCGGTGCTGGGCGGCTTCGGCTCGATCCCCGGCGCGCTGGTCGGCGGCATTGTCATCGGCATCGTCGAGCAGTTGGCGGGCTACTTCCTGCCCGCCGGATTCCAGGAAGTTTCCGCCAACGCGGTGCTGCTGGGCACGTTGATCCTGCGGCCGCAGGGCCTGTTTGCCGAAACCCTGCGCAAGAAGGTCTGAGCCGTCATGCGCGTGCTGTTCAAGACACGCTACCAGCAGGATCTGACGCTGCTGCGCCATTCCGGCGACCGCTTCTGGTACGGCCTGCTGATGCTGGCGCTGCTGGCGATCCCGCTGCTGCTGAGCGAGTTCTATGTGGGCGAGTTGGCCGCCGTCTTCATCTTCGCCATTGTCGGCGTCGCGCTGATGCTGCTGATCGGCTACACGGGCCTGGTCAGCCTGGGCCACGCCGCATTCCTGGGCATCGGCGCCTACGTCAATGCGATCCTCCTGTCGCACGGCGTGCCGTTCCTGGTGACGCTGCCGATGGCGGGCATCGTCGCCGGGCTTGCCGGCGTGGCGATCGCGATTCCGACCATGCGCATGAGCGGGCTCTATCTTGCCATCGCCACGCTGGCCTTCGGCGGGATCATCGGCACCATCTTCCAGAAATGGACGGCGGTGACCGGCGGGTTCGATGGCTTCGCGGTGCCGACGCCGACACTGTTCGGCTATCCGATCCAGGGTGCGAGCGGCATCTACTACATGTCGCTGGTGGTGCTGCTGTTCGTGCTGTGGGTCTCGGCCAACCTGCTGCGCAGCCCGATCGGGCGCGCCCTGGTGGCAATCCGCGACAGCGAGATCTCGGCGCAGAGCATGGGCATCAATCTGGCGCGCCACAAGACGATCGCGTTCGCGATCAGCGCCGGCATGACCGGCCTGGCAGGCGCGCTGTTCGCGCACTACGTCCGCTATCTGGCGCCCGATTCCTTCGACATCCTGCTGTCGATCCAGTTCGTCACCATCGTCTTCGTCGGCGGCCTCGGCTCGCTGCACGGCGCGATCTTCGGCGCGATGTTCGTGCGGCTGCTGCCGCAAGTGATCGCCATCGTGCGCGACGATCTGCCATCGGCGATCGGCCGGATGCCGGGGCTGGAGACGTCGCTGTTCGGCCTGATCCTCGTGCTGTGCATCCTGTTCGAGCCGGCCGGCATCTACGGCCGCTGGCAGAAGCTGAAGCTGTATTTTCAGATGTTCCCGCTGTACCGCCGCACCAGCTATCGCCGGCAGCGCGCCTATGCCCGCTCGGAGCGGCTGCGGTGAGCCTGTTCGCAGCGCAGGAACTCGCGGTCCGCTTCGGCGGCATCAAGGCGGTGGACAGCGTCAGCTTCCAGGTGGAGCCGGGCGAGGTGTTCGCCATCATCGGCCCGAACGGCGCGGGCAAGACGACGATCTTCAACCTGATCAGCCGCATCTACAATCCGACGTCGGGCACGCTCATCTTCGATGGGCAGGACATCACCCGCCTGCCGCCCGACAAGATCGCCGGCCTGGGCATCGCGCGCACCTTCCAGAACATCGAGCTGTTTGCCAACGCCAGCGTGCTGCAGAACCTGCTGATCGGGCGGCACTGCCACTCGCGCGTCGGCATCGTGCCGCAGTTGTGCTTCATGCCCTCGGTGCGCCGGGCGGAGATCGCGCATCGCGAGAAGGTGGAGGATGTCATCAGCTTCCTTGGCCTTGAACGCTACCGCGAGACGCTGATCGCCAACCTGCCCTACGGCGTGCGCAAGATCGTCGAGCTTGGCCGCGCGCTGTGCATCGAACCCAAGCTGCTGCTGCTCGATGAGCCGTCCTCGGGTCTGAATGTCGAGGAAACGGAGGTGATGGGGTTCTGGATCGAGGACATCAAAAAGGACCTCGGCATCACCGTCATCATGGTCGAGCATGACATGAGCCTGGTCAGCATGGTGTCCGATCGGGTGATGGCGCTCAACTATGGCCGCGTGCTGGCGATGGGTGCGCCTGCCGATGTGCAGGGCGACCCCGAGGTGATCCGCGCCTATATCGGGGGCGACGCATGAGTGCTGCCGCCGATCCGCTGCTGAACGTCGCGAATATCGAGACCTATTACGGACCGATCCAGGCAATTCGCGGTGTCAGCCTGCAGGTGGGGCAGGGGCGCATCGTCACGGTGCTGGGCGCCAACGGTGCGGGCAAGACGACGATCCTGCGCACCATCTGCGGCGTGATGACGCCCGAGCGCGGCCACGTGGCGTTCGAGGGCCGCGACATCGCCGGCATCTCGCCCGACCGGGTGGTGCGCATGGGCCTGTGCCACGTGCCCGAGGGGCGGGAAGTGTTCCCGTTCCTGACGGTGCAGGAAAACCTGCAGATGGGCGCCTACACACGCCACGACCGCGACGGCGTGGCGCACGACCTGGAACTGTGCTTCGGCTATTTCCCGGTGCTGAAGCAGCGCGCCGCGCAGCGCGCCGGGCTGCTTTCGGGCGGCGAGCAGCAGATGCTGGCGATCAGCCGCGCGCTGATGGCCAAGCCGAAGCTGCTGCTGCTGGACGAGCCCTCGCTGGGCCTGTCGCCGCTGCTGACGCAGCAGATCTTCGGCATCATCCGCCGCATCAACGCCGAGCAGGGTGTCGCCATCCTGCTGGTCGAGCAGAACGCGCATATCGCGCTGAAGACTGCCGACTACGGCTACGTGCTGGAGGTGGGACGCGTGGTGATGGAGGATGACTGCCAGCACCTGATGCAGAAGGACGACATCAAGGAATTCTACCTCGGTCAGAAGGATGCCGGCGTGCGTGGGCGGCGTCGCTGGAAGCGAAAGAAACTGTGGCGATGAACATCTACACGCCTGCCGCCGCAGCCGGCCCGGCGGCCGCCACCGATGCCCTTGCCGATGCCAGCATCCCTGCGATGCTGCTGCGCCGCGCCGCCGCCGATCCCGGTCGCGCCATCCTGCGCAAGAAGGATCGCGGCATCTGGAAGCAGGTCACCTGGGCCGAAATGGAAACCCACGCCCGGCATGTCGGGCTGGGGCTGGTGGAATCCGGGCTCGCACCCGGCGACCGCGCGGCGGTCCTGGCGGAAACGTCTCCCGACTGGACCTATGCCGATCTTGGCATCATGGGCGCGGGCGGCGTTTCGGTCGGCATCCATCCCACCGCCGCGCCCGCGCAGGTGGCCGCCTTGCTGCGCGACAGCGGCGCGGTGGTGCTGTTCGTGCAGAACGAGGAGCAGTTGGACAAGGCGCTGGAGATACGGGAGGCATGCCCGGCGCTGCGCCGCATCGTCGTCTTCGCAATGACCGGGCTGCGCGACCTGGGTGACGCGATGTGCGAGAGCTTCGCGGCCTTGCGGGCGCGCGGTGCGGCGTATGACGCGGCGCATCCGGCGGCGTGGCGGGACGGCATCGCCGCCATCGCGGGCGACGACCTCGCGTTGCTGATCACGACTGCCGGCACGGCCGGTGCGCCGAAGCTGGCGATGCTGACCCATCGCGCCATCCTGCTGCAGGTCGCCAACGGTGCGGCGGTGATGGACCAGCGCGAGGGCGACGAGCGGCTCGCGTTCCTCCCCATGGCCCACGTGTCCGAGCGGATCACCGGCCTGTACCAGGCGCTCTACAGCGGTACGATCTCCAACTACGCGGAAGACGCCGACACCGTGCTCGAGAATTTGCGGGAGGTGCAGCCGACCGTGCAGGGCGGCGTGCCGCGCTTCTGGCAGCGCTTTCATGCGCGCGTCACCATCGATGTGGCGCACGCGACCTGGCTACAGCGCGTCGCCTATCGCTGGGCGATCGGTGTCGGGCTGCGCCGTGCCGATGCGCACCTGGCGGGCGGCGGTGCCTCGATGATGCGCGACGCGGCCTTCCGGCTCGCCTACCGGCTGGTGCTGCGCAATATCCGCCTGTCGATCGGCATCGACCGGCTGCGCTGGGGCTTCGTCGTCGGCGCGCCGTCTTCGCCGGAATTGATCCGCTGGTATCTGGCGCTGGGCGTGGTGCTGCACGACACATACGGCATGACGGAATGTGGCGGACTGGCGACCTGGACGCCGCCGGGCGCGACCCGCCTGTGCACGGTGGGCCGCCCGGTGCCGCACGCCGAGGTGGCGGTGTCGGCGGAAGGCGAGATCGTCATCCGCGGCGAGCATCTGTTCCGTGGCTATTGGAACCAGCCCGAACTGACCGTGCAAGTGCTGCGCGACGGCTGGTTCTACACCGGCGACAGCGGTGCGATGGATGGCGACCACTTGCGCGTGACGGATCGCCTGGGCGACCTGATCGTGACCGCCGCCGGGCGGACGGTGGCGCCGTCGGCGATCGAGGCCGCGCTGAAGGTCAGCCCCTATATCGCGGATGCCATGGTGATCGGCGACGGGCGAAGCCACCTGGCCTGCCTCGTGTTGCCCGACCACGACAACCTGGAACGCTGGGCGCAGGACCACGGCATCGCGTTCACCAGCTTTGCCAGCCTGGTGCAGAGCGATGCGGTGCGGGGCCTGATCGCGGCCGAAGTGGATCGCGTCAATGCAGGCACCGGGCTGGCCGAGCCCGTCCGCGGCTTCCGCCTGATCGAGCAGCGTCTGGCCGCCGAGGACCCCGAACTGACGCCGACGATGACGCTGCGGCGTGGCTTCGTGCGTGAAAAATACGCGGCATTGATCGAAACGATGTACCGCGAACCATAAAAAGCAACGAGGGGAGGGAACGTGCCATGCGTAAGCTTCTGACCGCCGCCGTCGCCTGTGCGGCGATGCTGGGAACCGCCTACGCCGCCGACAGCGTGCGTGGTGTCACCGATACCGAGGTGGTGATCGGCACCGACACCGACCTGTCCGGCGTCACCGCGATGTGGGGCGTGAACAACAGCGACGGGTATCGGATGGTGTTCGACGCGGTGAACGCCCAGGGCGGCATCAACGGCCGCAAGATCAAGTATATCGTGGAGGACAGCCAGTACCAGGTGCCGCGTGCGGTGCAGGCGGCGAACAAGCTGCTCAACCTCGATGATGTCTTCATGATGGTGGCGAACGGGGGCACCCCGATGAACAACGCCATCATGCCGGACGAGCTGGCGAAGGGCGTGCCCAACGTGTTCCCGTTGACCTCCGCCCGGTCGATGTACCAGCCATTCAACCACCTGAAGTTCGGGCTCGCCTCGTCGTACTACGACCAGATGCGCTCCGGTGTGAAGCTGTTCGTGGAGAAGCGCGGCAAGAAGCGGGTCTGCGCGATGTATCAGGATACCGATTTCGGCCGCGACGTGATGGATGGCGCGCGCGACCAGCTGAAGGCCGAGCACATGAGCCTGGTGGCGGAGACGGCGCACAAGCCGACCGACATGGATTTTTCGGCCGACGTGGCCAAGCTGCATGATGCCAACTGCGACCTGATCCTGGTCGGCGGCATCGTGCGCGACACCGTCCAGATCATCTCGGCGGTGCGCAAGACCGGCTGGAACGTCGACATGCTGGGCCAGGCCGCGTCCTACAACTCGGCGGTGGCGGACGTGCCCGGCGGCGTCACCAACGGCTTCTACTCGATGACGCCGATCCTGTTCGTCTCGCCCGACGACACACGCCCGGCGGTGCAGCAATTCATCGCAAAATACAAGTCGCTGTATGGCACCGCACCGAACTTCGCCGCCCAGATCGGCTACACCGGCGCGCAGCTGGTGGTGCTGGCGCTGAAGAATGCGGGGCGCGACCTGACCGCGGACAGCTTCGTGAAGGGCATGGAGAGCATCAAGGACTACCACGACATCTTCGGTTCGCCGCCGATGTCGTTCAGCGCCACCAAGCACCAGGGGTCGGACCAGTCCTTCCTGGCGGTGGTGAAGGATGGCCACTGGGTTCCGGTTGATACCACGCCCGTTGCTTACTGACGGCGGAAGGCGAACCCTCGCCCGCTCTCTGCCGCGCTCGGCAGAGAGCGGGCACGGGATCACGCCAGGAAGGCGAGTGTCCGGGCGGCGATGGTTTCGGCGTGTTCCCAGCTCATGCCGAAACGGCCGCCCGGAATGACCTCGGCGCGGCTGCCGGGGACCAGGGCCAGCACCTCGGGCCGATAGCGGTCGTAGTAGAAATGCTCGCCGCTGAGCAGCAGCATCGGGCAGGCGATGCGACGCAGCGCGGCCTCCATATCGAACGCCGCGAGCGCGGTCATCGCCTGCCAGCGGTCACGTCCCGCCTCGATCTGCGCTTGGTTGGAACGGTCCATCCAGGACTGGGTGGGATGCAGCGGTGCGGCGCGGGCGTCCTTCTCCAGCACGAATTCGAGCGTGCGGGTGAGCGGGAAACCCGATGCGTCGGCCGGGCGCAGACCCTCCTGCAGTTCGCGGGCGTGGGCGCCGAGGCGGCCAGGCTCGGTTGAAAAGGGACAGTTCATCAGCACCACCCGCTCGACGCGGTCCGGGAAGTCGCCGGCCAGCGCGGTAGCGACGGCGGCGCCCATGGCCTCCCCCATCGCCACGGCGCGCGCGACGCCAAGCGCGTCCATCACTTCCATGGCGCAGCGTGCGTAGTCGTTGATGGTCGGCTGCCGCGCCACATGGTCGCTGTCGCCGTGGCTTGGGTAGTCGATGGCGATCGGGCGGCATTGCCCCACCAGGGCGGCGATCAGCTCGATCATCAGGGCGGAGGACTGCTGGTTGATGTGGAACAGCATGACGGCCTGGCCCTGGCCCGCGGTTCTGTAGTGGATCTGCCCCGCGCCGGTGCGCGCCAGCCCACGCTCGATCTGCATGGCGGTTTCCCCCTGGTTGCGAGGGACCGGACGCTAGGGGGCGGCGCCGGGACGGTCAATCGAGCGGGTGCGTGGCCGGACGGCCCTGCCCGTGTCACCATGGCGGCCGAACCAGGAGGCATCGACATGCGCAATCCCTGTGATCTGGCCGGGCGCGTCGCCATCGTCACCGGCGGCAATGGCGGCATCGGCCTGGGCATGGCGCGCGGGATGGCGCTGTGCGGCGCCTCCGTGGTGCTGGCGGGGCGTGACGCGGCGAAGGCGAAGCACGCGCTGGAGTCGCTCGCAGCCTTGGGCGGCCAACATCGTTTCTTCGCCGCCGACGTCACTCAGGCCGCGGCCACTCGCAAGCTGGTGGCCGACACGCTGGCGACGTTCGGCCGGCTGGACATCCTGGTGAACAACGCCGGCACCTCGATCCGCAAGCGCCCGGAGACGCTGGCCGAGTCGGAATGGCACCACGTGATCGACACCAACCTGACCTCGGCGCTGCTTTGCGCACAGGCGGCCTATCCGGCGCTACAGGCGGCGGGGGGTGGCAAGATCATCAATATCGGCTCGATGATGTCGCTGTTCGGCGCGCCCTATGCCGTGGCCTATGCGGCGAGCAAGGGCGGGATCGTGCAGATGACGCGGGCGCTGGCGACCGCGTGGGCGGCGGATAATATCCAGGTCAACGCCGTGCTGCCCGGCTGGATCGACACCGCACTGACCCGCGGCGCGCGCCAGCAGGTGGACGGGCTGCATCAGCGCGTGCTGGACCGCACGCCGGCCGGCCGCTGGGGCGAGCCCGATGACCTTGCCGGCATCGCGGCCTTCCTGGCCGGACCCGGATCCGACTTCATCACCGGGGCCGCCATCCCGGTGGATGGCGGGTTTTCGATCGTCAGTTGATACTATTATCCGCCGCTAACGGCGTCAGTCGTCGCTATCGTCGTCGTCCGGGGCGTGCAGCGCGCTGACATGCGCCATCAGTCGGTTGAGCGCCTTGTTCAGGCTGGCCCACTCGGCGCGCGACAGACCGGAGGCAATTTCCGTCTCCATCGTCTTCGCCATGGGCACCACGCCGTGATAGGCGGTGGTGCCCTTACGGGTCAGGCGCAGGACGCGGGCGCGGCCATCGTCGGGGTCCTGGGTCTGGCGGATCAGCCCCCGGGCCACCAGGCTGGCGGCGGCGCGGCTGACCTTGACCTTATCCATGGCGGCCATCTCACCGACCGCACTGGGCGAGGCGCTGCCGACGCGGCCGAGTATCGCCAGGACGCGCCATTCGGGGATCGAGAGGCCAAACGCCTCGGAGAAGCGCCGCGCGAACATGCGCGACACGCGGTTGGCGGCGACCGACAACCTGTAGGGCAGGAAATCGTCCAGTTGAAACTGGCCGGCTGCGGCTTCGGTCACGGGCGCCTCATGTCTGCTAGGAGATTTCATATGCTACTATCCGTCGTCTTGATCGTGGTTAATAGATAGCATCGACAGCGTCGTCGATATCGCGACGAGCGTCGATATAGGAATAAACCCTATGATCGATCGTGGTTCTATTCGATTTTCGAACCTTAATGGCAATAGAAAGTTGCAATCGCACTAAAATTGATGACGCGGAATACAAACTGTCGTCATCGCAGAGTTCCGGTCAAGAGCCTTTGGCGTGTATCGTTCGATGGACGCTTGCAACTATCGGATGCAGAGAAAGGCGGAGGAAAGATGAAACGGCAGGTTGCTGGGGCAGGTCCCACGTCCGGTGATGGCGATGCCGGACGATAATGCCGCACTGGTCGCCGGTTTCGATCTGCGCGCTCTACCGGATGGATTCCATGACGACCCCTATCCGATCTACCGCGCATTGCAGCGCGCCGATCCGATTCGCTGCATGCCCGATTCGTCGCTTTTCCTTACACGCCACGCCGACCTGGTCGCGGTGTATCGCGACGCCGCCACCTTCAGTTCCGACAAGCGCCAGGAATTCGCACCGAAATTCGGTCCCGACAGCCCGCTGTTCCAGCATCACACGGCAAGCCTCGTTTTCAATGATGCGCCCATACACACGAATGTACGTCGATTGATCGTCGGTGCACTGACCGTACGCGCGATCGCGGCGATGGAACCGTCCCTGGTGCGTCTTGTCGACACTCTGCTCGATGCCGCCGAGGATCGCGGAACCATCGACGCCGTCGCCGATTTCGCGGCGGCGATTCCCGTTGAGGTGATCGGCAACCTTCTCGGCGTGCCGCATGCCGACCGTGCGCCGTTGCGCGACTGGTCGCTGGCGATCCTCGGCGCCCTGGAACCCGCACTGAATGCGGCGCAGGCCGCGCGCGGCAACCGGGCAGTGCGCGAATTCATCGACTACCTGCGCCTTCTGGTTGCCGATCGCCGCCGCCATCCTGGCGATCCGGCGAGCGATGTGCTGACGCGGCTGGTCCAGGGCGACCGCGACGGTCAGCTTGACGAAACGATATTGTTGCAAAACTGCATTTTCATACTGAATGCAGGCCACGAGACGACGACGAATCTCATTGGCAACGGTTTGGAGGCGCTGCTGCGTTTTCCCGGAGAGCGCGACCGGCTGCTGGCCGAGCCCGGACTGATCCGCAGCGCGGTCGAGGAGTTCCTCCGCTTCGAAAGCTCCAACCAGTTGGGCAACCGTCTCGCCACCGCGCCCGCAACCCTGGGTGGGCTTGATGTCGCGGTCGGGACATACGTAACGTTATGTATCGGCGCGGCGAACCGCGATCCCGCGGTGTTTGCCGATCCCGACCGGCTCGACCTGGGCCGCGAGCCGAACCGTCATCTGGCGTTCGGCCTCGGGGTGCATCAGTGTGCGGGATTGACGCTGGCGCGGCTGGAGGCGCGGATCGCAATCCAGCGTTTCGTGACGCGATTTCCGCGCTATGAGCCGGCCGGGCCACCGGTGCGCGGTGGGCGGGTTCGGTTCCGCGGCTTTCAGGCTTTGCCAATGAGGGTCACATGAGCGAACTGACGTATCTGTCTGGCTTCGGCAACGAACACGCGACCGAGGCGGTGACCGGGGCGCTACCGGTCGGCCAGAACTCCCCGCAGCGGCCGCCGCTCGGCCTGTATGCCGAACAAATCTCGGGCACGCCCTTCACCGTGCCGCGCCACGCCGCGCGGCGAAGCTGGACCTATCGCATCCGTCCCTCGGCCGACCACCCCCCCTATCGGCGCATCGACAACGGGCTGCTCGGCGGCCCCCTGGCCGAGCCGACGCCGAATCGGCTGCGCTGGGACCCGCTGGCCCTGCCGGAGGCACCCACGGACTTCGTCGCGGGCCTCGCGACGCTGGTCGCCAATGCCGAGGGCGCCGCCACCGCCGGGGTCTCGGTGCATCTCTACCGCGCCAACCGCTCGATGCAGCGGGTGTTCTGGGATGCCGACGGGGAGTTGCTCCTGGTGCCGCAGCAGGGACGGCTGCAGCTTGCGACCGAGCTGGGCTGCCTGGAGGTCACCCCGGGCGAGATTGCGGTTATTCCGCGAGGCGTGCGCTTCCGGGTCGGCCTGCCGGACGGCGCTTCCCGCGGCTATGTGTGCGAGAATCACGGTGCCGCGCTGCGCCTGCCCGACCTCGGCCCGATCGGCGCCAATGGGCTGGCCAATCCGCGCGATTTCCTCGCCCCCGTCGCCTGGTTCGAAGACCACGACGGGCCGACCGAGGTGCTGCAAAAGTTCAAGGGCACGCTGTGGGCTACCGTGCTCGACCATTCGCCGCTCGACGTCGTGGCGTGGCACGGCAACTTGGCGCCCTATAAATACGACCTCACCCGGTTCAACGTCATGGGCAGCGTCAATTTCGACCACCCGGACCCCTCGATCTACACGGTACTGACCTCGCCCACCGAGACGCCGGGCCGGGCCAACGTCGATTTCGCCCTGTTCGCGCCGCGCTGGCTGGTCGCCGAGCACACTTTTCGGCCGCCCTGGTTCCACCGCAACGTGATGAACGAGTTCATGGGCCTTATCTACGGTGCCTACGACGCCAAGGCCGGCGGTTTCCTGCCCGGCGGCGCTTCGCTGCACAGTTGTATGAACGCGCATGGTCCCGACGCGGCGGTGACCGAGCGGGCGATGGCCGCCGATCTCAAGCCGGAGAAGACCGGCAACGCGCTCGCCTTCATGTTCGAGACGAGCGAGGTGCTGCTGGCGTCCCGCTTCGCGCTGGAGGCGCCGGAGCTGCAACGCGACTACGATGCCTGCTGGCGGGGCTTGGCCCGGATGTTCACGGGCGCCTCGTCCGCAGGGCGCGCGCCATGAGCCTCCGGCTTGGCCGCCGTGCCCTGGTGGGTCGGGCGGCGTTGGGCGGAGCGGCGCTGGCCGGCCTGCCGGTGCTGTCCGCCCGGGCGCAGAAGCCGGCGCCCGTCACGGTCGGGGTGCTGACCGACGCCTCGGGCCCCTATGCCGACAGCGGCGGGCGCGGGTCGCTGATCGCGGCGCACATGGCGGCGGCCGACTTCGGCCCCAGCCTGCTGGGCGCGCCGATCGCCATCAAATTCGGCGACAGCGAGAACAAGCCCGACATCGCCGAGGCCCTGGCGCGCGACTGGTTCGACAAGGGCGGCGTGGACGCGGTGACCGACCTGCCGGTGACGCCGGTAGCGCTGGCGGTACAGCAGGTCGCCAAGCAGAAGCAGCGCACGGTGATGATCACCGCCGCGGCGATCAATGAGTTCACCAGCAGGCTGTGCAGCCCGGTCAGCACGCACTGGGCCGACGACGTGCACGCGATGACCACGATGACCGCGAAGCAGGTGGTCAAGGATGGCGGCGAGTCCTGGTTCTTCATCACCGTCGATTTCTCGTTCGGCAAGCTGCTGCAGGCAGCGGCGACGACGGTGGTGGAGGCCAATGGCGGCAAGGTGCTCGGCCAAGCCTATTTCCCGATCGGCAATACCGATTTCGCCGGCCAGTTGCTGCGCGCGCAAAGCTCGGGCGCAAAGGTGATTGGGCTGGCGGCGGTCGGCGGCGACCAGGTTAACGCGGTCAAGCAGGCGGCCGAGTTCGGGCTGACCCGCGGCAACGGCAAGACGCTGGCGGGTTTCCTCGTCTACATCACCGATATCCACGCGCTCGGCCTGCCGGTGGCGCAGGGGCTGGCGCTGACATCGGGCTTCTACTGGGACCAGACCGACGCATCCCGGGCCTTTGCCAAACGTTTCTTCGCCGCACACAAGGCGATGCCGACGCGCAACCAGGCCTCGGTCTATCTGGCGACGCTGCATTTCCTGAAATCGGCGGCGCAGGCTGGCACGCGCGATGCCGTCGCGGTCGGAAAGGCGATGCGGGCGCTGCCGGTGGATTACTTCGGTCGTCCGGCCAGCGTGCGCGCCGATGGCCGTGTGATGTACGACGTCACACTTTATAAGGTGAAGTCGCCGGCCGAGAGCCACGCCCCTTGGGACTATTATACCCCGCTGGGCACCCTGCCTGCGACGGAGGCTTTCCTGCCGATGAACCCCGCCTGCGCCTAGACCTGCCCTCGCGATCCGGTGTCCGGATAATGCAGCCCGCCGTCAGCTCAGCGGCGGGCGCTTGTCCGCCCATGGGGCGATCGCCTCGAACGCCGCGGCGGCCTGCAGCACGCCCAGATCATCGAAGCGCCGGCCGACGATCTGCAGCCCGACCGGCAGGCCTGCCTCAGTAAAGCCGCAGGGCACGCTCGCCGCCGGGTTCCAGGTGAAGTTGAACGGGTAGGAGAACTCCGCCCACGACAGCCAGTCCCAGGGGTGCTGCGGCCAGTGCGGCGGCTGCAGCAACTCGGCCGGGAAGGCCGCCACCGACACCGCGGGCGTCAGAAGGAAATCCCAGCCCTGGAACCAGCGATGCGCCTCGGCGATGTAAGCCATCTTGCGTTCGCGCATGATCTGGTAGTCGGTGATGTTGTGGCGCGCACCTTCGCGGATACAGGCGACGAGACCGGGGTCCATCCGCGATTCCCACTCGGCCAGCCGTGGCATGTGCCGCGCGGTGTGGGCCGGCCAGAAGAAGCGCGCCAGTTCCGGACCCTGCGCCGCCCATGGCAGCGGCACCTCGTCGACGGTCGCACCCAGCGACTGGAACCGCTCAACCGCCGCCTTCACCAACGCGGCCACATCCGCATCGACGCGAGCGACACCCATGTCCGGGCTGTAGGCGATGCGCTTGCCCGCGATGCCCTCCCCCAGAAGCTGCAGATAGGGCGCCGGTCCGGCCTCGGTCGTGGTGTAGTCGAGCGGGTGCGGGCCGGCCATCACCTCCAGCATCAGCGCCGCGTCCGCCACCGTGCGGGTCATCGGCCCGATATGGGAGGTGAAGTCGCCGGTGCCGACCGGGTAGTACGGCACCCGGCCGAAGCTCGGCTTCAGGCCGAAGATGCCGCAGAAATGGCTGGGCATGCGCACCGATCCGGCACCATCGCTGCCCTGATGCAGGGGGCCGAACCCGGCCGCCGCCGCGGCCCCAGCCCCGGCCGAGGACGCACCCGCGTTGTAGCCGTATTTCCAGGGGTTGTGCGTGATGCCGGTCAGCGGGCTGTGGCTCACGCCGGTCCAGCCGAATTCCGAGGTTGTGGTCTTGCCCAGTATGATGGCGCCCTCATCGCGCAGGCGCGGCACCACGGGTGTGTCCTCGCTCGGTTGGTTGCCCTGCATGATCAGGCTGCCGGACTGTGTCGGCATGTCGGCGGTGATCGCCAGGTCCTTGATGGTGGCCGGAACCCCGTGCAGCCGGCCGATCCGTCCGCCCTGCATCAGCGCGGCTTCCGCCTGCCTCGCCGCCGTCATCGCGGCATCGGCGGCGAGGTAGGCGAAGGCGTTGACCTTGGGCTCCAGCGCCTCGATCCGCGCCAGCGTCGCCTGCATCACCTCGACCGGGGAGATCGCCTTCCGCCGGATCATCGCGGCCAGGTCGGTGGCCGGGGTGAAGGCGAGGTCGTCTGCGTCCATGATGCGTGTCCCGTCGGTTTTCCTGGGTGCGAGGTTTAGCAAAGTTCGGGCCGGTGGCAGCCGCGGCGCGGACCCGTTTTGCCGCCGGACCGGATGACCGAATTGTCATCGCCAGGGTGGGTGACGCCGACGTTGGTCGCGGCACATTCTAGTGGCCTCGCCCGTGCGGTGCCCGTGCGGGCGCGTGCCCTGTTGCCGGAGACCAAGCAGATGACCGACGCGCTTTCAGCCACCCATGCCGGCGATGTGCCGCACGAGCCGGTTCGGCGCGACTTTCTGAAGTTGGTGACGGGGGCCGCCGCCGCGATCGGGGTGGGGGCGATCGTGTGGCCGCTGATCGACTCGATGGAGCCGTCGGCCGACGTGATCGCCGCCGGATCACCCATCGACGTCGATCTGAGCAAGGTGGAACCCGGGCAGCAGATCATCGTGCTGTGGCGCGGGCGCCCGATCTTCGTGGTCAACCGGCCGCCGGCGGCCTTGAAGATGCTGCAAACCCCGGCGGTGATCGGGCTGCTGAGTGACCCGAACTCGGACGTTCACCAGCAGCCGCCCTACGCGCAGAACTACCACCGCTCGATCAAGCCCGAGTACCTGGTGCTGGTCGGCATCTGCACACATCTGGGCTGCCTGCCGAAATATTTCCCCAAGCCCGACCCGACGACACCGGCGCCCGACTGGCCCGGCGGCTATCTGTGCCCCTGCCACGGTTCCAAATACGACCTCTCGGGGCGCGTCTTCAAAGGTGTTCCGGCGCCTTACAACCTGCCGGTGCCGCCGTACAGCTTCCCCAAGGACACCACGGTTCGGATCGGCGAAAACCCGTCCGGCCAGAGCTACGATCTGTCGTCCATCGTACAGATGTAGGGCGCGGACGCCCCGGCCTGCTGCCGGGGCGGATCTCGATCGGGCGTGTCGCGGCAGGCACGAAAGGCGCCTGCGCTCGCGGCGGCGTGGGCGATCGCGCCGTTGGCGTCGCCGAGCGGAAAGGCCGTCCGGGGACCGGCAGTTATTGCGAATAATTCGCAACTGGGTTAGGAGGCGTCTCTTCGTCGTCCGGAGCCCAGCATGTATTCCCGTTTCGCCAGGACAATGGCCCTTGCCGGGCCGCTGTCGATTCTGTCGCTTGCCGCCGTGCCGGCTTTGGCCCAGGCGCCGCCCGCCGTGGGCGGCACTCAGCCGGCGGCGGCACAGCCCGCGGCGCCCGAGCCCGGCTTTATCGACGGCCTGTGGACCCGCAGCACACTGCTGGGCGATGCCGGCGGTGTGCGGACCAATCTCGGCAAGGTCGGGCTTTCCTTCGGCATCCAGGACACCAACGAGGTGTTCGGCAACGTGACCGGCGGCATCAGGACCGGTGCCGCCTACGATGGCGTGACGCTGCTCAGCATCGGGCTGGACACCCAGGCGGCGTTCGGCTGGCCGGGCGGCACTTTCAATGTCAGCGCCTGGAACATCCGTGGCCGCAGCCTCAGCGCCGACAACCTTCTGGTGCTGCAGACCGTCAGCGGCATCGAGGCGCTGCCGACCACACGGCTGTGGGAGGCCTGGTATCAGCAGACCTTCCTTGAGAATCGTGTCGACCTGAAGCTGGGGATGCAGAGCATCGACCAGGAGTTCATGACCAGCCAGGGATCCTCGCTGTTCCTCAACACCATGATGGGCTGGCCGATGGTGCCTTCGGCCGATCTCTACGCCGGCGGTCCGGCCTATCCGCTGTCCTCGCTCGGAGTACGCCTGCGCGCCCGTCCGAACGAGGACCTCACCCTGCTGGGCGGCGTGTTCCAGGACAATCCGCCGGGCGGCGCGTTCGACGACGACAGCCAACTGCTGGGCTCGACGCGGTGGGGCGGCAATTTCAACCTGCGCACCGGCGCGCTGGTCATCGCCGAGGTGCAGTATGCGATCAACCAGCCATCCAACGGGCAGCTGGTGACACCCCAGCAGACGCCGGGTGGGCTGCCCGGCACCTACAAGCTGGGCGCCTGGTTCGACACCGCACCGTTCCAGAGCCAGCAATACGACAACACCGGCCTGTCGCTGGCCAATCCGGCCAGCAGCGGCGTTGCGGCGACGCAGTGGCACAACTGGAGCATCTACGGCGTCGCCGACCAGACCGTCTGGCAGCCGGACCCGCAGGCGCCGCAGGCGGTCGGCGTATTCGCCCGGGTGATGGGCGCGCCGGGCGATCGCAACCTGATCAGCTTCAGCGCCAATGCCGGCGTCACGCTGAAGGCGCCGCTGCCGACCCGCGACAACGACACCGCAGGCGTCGGCTTCGGCTTCGCCAAGGTCAGCAGCGGCGCCATCGCGCTCGATCAGGCGATGAATTATTTCGGCGGCGGCTACGGCCCGGTCCGCTCATCCGAGACCTTCATTGAGGTCACCTATCAGGTGCAGGCGACCCCCTGGTGGACGCTGCAGCCGGATTTTCAGTACTTCTTCACGCCCGGTGGCGGCATCGTCAATCCGAACAACCCGGCCAAGAGTGTCGGCAATGCCGCGGTGTTAGGGCTGCGCAGCGTCGTGACGTTCTGAGGGAGGCGGCGCTTGCATTGGCACCCCATAGGCTATAGATGCGAATAATTCGCAATAGCATTGCGGGAGATACCTACGCATGAACCGCCTGCGCGCAAAGACCGTGATCGGGCTGATCGCGATACTGGGAGCCGCCGGCCTGCCTGCCGCCGCTTCGGCCGACGGGTTCCTGGGTGGCATCCACCGGTTCAGCACGCTGGGCTCCATGGTGCCGGACAACGGCGACCAGAATCCCTATGCGGTGGTGGTCGCGCCCGTATCCGCAGGCAGCGTGCGGCAGGGCGACGTGCTGGTGACCAACTTCAACGACCACAACAACCTGCAGGGCCTGGGCAGCACCATCATGCGCTACCGCCCGGCGACGCAGGACGTCGCGACCGTTCGCCAGCATCCCGCGCCATCTGCCGCAATGTCCCGGCGGCATCGGCCTGACCACCGCGATGACCATGCTCAAGACCGGCTGGGTGATCGTCGGCAGCCTGCCCAGCCAGGATGGCACGACGGCGACCAAGGGCACCGGCTGCCTGCTGGTGCTCGACCCTGACGGCAAGGTGGCCTCGATCATCACCGGACCGGACATCGACGGGCCTTGGGGCAACATGGCGGTCATCGACGAGGGCGTCACCGCCAAGCTGTTCGTCAGCAACACCGGCTTCGGTGTCGGCGCGCCGGGTCAGGATGTGCAGGACAAGGCGAACGTGGTCCGCATCGACCTCTCGATCGCGCCGGGGCGCCCGCCGGCGGTCGCCGGCATGACGGTCATCGGCAGCGGCTTCGGCGAGCAGGCGGACAAGGACGTGTTCATCATCGGCCCGACCGGGCTGGCGCTGGGAGCGAATGGCACGCTGTATGTCTCCGACGCCATCCACAACCGCATCGCGGCGATCCCGAACGCGGCCACCCGCATGGACAGCGCCGGCACCGGCCAGACCGTCACCACCGACGGGCTGATGCGGCGGCCGCTGGCGATGGCGATGGCGCCGAACGGCAACCTGCTGGTGGTCAACGGGTTGAACGGCCAGGTCGTCGAGGTGGATCCGGCGAGCGGCAAGCAGCTTCACGCGCTCTGGATCGACGCCAACCGCGCCCAGCAACCGCCCGGCAGTGGCGACCTGTTCGGCATCGCCATGACCCCAGCCGGCGACGGCTTCTATTACGTGAAGGACGAGATGAACACGCTGGTGCTGGCAAAATGACCGACGCATCGCGCCGTCGCTTCCTCTCGCACGGCCTGGCGGCCGGTGCAGGCGGGCTGGTCGCCGCCGCCCTGCCGGCCGCCGCTGCACGCGCCGATGCCGCGCCCCCCGTGTCCACGCCGCCGGACACCGAGCCGTTCTGGGGGCCGCACCAGGGCGGCATCGCCACGCCGCAGCAGCGCAGCACCTACTTCGCCGCCTTCGATCTCCAGGCGAAGGATCGCGCACAGGTCGCGCAGCTGCTGCGCAGCTGGACCGCGGCGGCGGCGCGGATGACGCAGGGCCAGACCGCCGTGACACTGGCCGCCGATCCGATGAAGCCGGCCGGCGACAGCGGCGACGCGATTGGCCTGCCGCCGTCGCGGCTGACGGTCACGTTCGGCTTCGGTCCCGGCCTGTTCGTCAAGGACGGTCACGACCGCTTCGGCGTGGCCGCGCAGCGCCCGCCGGCGCTGATCGACCTGCCGCGCTTCAATGGCGACCAGCTGGTGGCCGAGCGGTGCGGCGGCGACCTCTCGGTCCAGGCCTGTGCCGACGATCCGCAGGTGGCGTTCCACGCGGTGCGCCAGCTGGCTGCGCTGTCCTACGGCGCGGCCGAGCTGCGCTGGGTGCAGTCCGGCTTCTCGGCCGCGGGCCCCGGTCGCAGCCCCGGGCAGGGCACGCCGCGCAACCTGATGGGCTTCAAGGATGGCACCCGCAATCCGGTGGCCGCCGACCTCGATGCCGTGGTCTGGGCCGGCGCCGAGGGGCCGGCCTGGATGCAGGGCGGCACCTACCTGGTGGCGCGGCGCATCCGCATCGACCTGCAGCACTGGGACCGCTCGGACACCGACTACCAGCAGCAGGTGGTCGGCCGGCACAAGCTGTCGGGGGCGCCGCTGGGCGGCAAGGCCGAGTTCGACACACCCGATTTCGCCGCCGCCGGCGCGGACGGCAATCCGGTGATTCCCGACGATGCGCATATCCGGCTGGGCGCGCACGAGACCAATGGCGGCGCCCGGATGCTGCGCCGGGCGTTCAGCTACAACGACGGTGCCGCGATGATCGCCGAACGGTGGCCGCCCTGGCGGCAGGGCATGTCCTACGATGCCGGGCTTTTCTTCCTGGCCTATCAGAAGGACCCGCGCACCGGCTTCGTCCGCGTCTTCGAGCGCATGTCCAAGCTGGACGCGATGAACCAGTTCACCACCCATGTCGGCAGCGCGGTGTTCGCCATGCCGCCCGGCGCGGCCGAGGGCGGCTTCGTCGGCGACACGCTGTTCGCCGCCGCCTGACGCCTCACCGGCGCGCGGCGCCGACGACGCGCGCCAGGAAGGTGTCGCAGCGGGCATTTGCCTCCCGCGCCACAGTGATCGGGAAGGCGGTGAAGCCGTGCGCCCCGCCGGGATAGACCGCGAGTTCCGCCTGGTTGCCCGCTGCCAGCCAGCGGGCGTGCATGAACAGCGAATCGTCCAGCAGCGCGTCGCTCGTGCCGATGGTGAACAGCGCCGGCGGCAAGCCTGAAAGATCGGCATAGAGCGGCGAGATTTCGGGGTCGCGGCGGTTGGGCGCGTCGGGCAGGAAGGCATCGGCGAAATGCGTGATGTCGGTGGTGCGCAGCACCAGCCGACGGTCGCCGAACCGCCGCTGGCTGGGCGTCATCCCCAGGTCGAAGCAGCCGAACACCAGGTTGGCGCCGGCAAAGCCGGTGAAGTCGTGGCGGTCGCGCAGCCGCAGCAGCGTCAGGGCAGCCAGGTGTCCGCCGGCCGACTCGCCGCCGATCGTCAGCACCTCGGTGCCGAACTCTGCCTGGGCGTTGCGCGCGAGCCAGAGGGCGGCGGCCTCGCAATCGTCCGGGCCGGCGGGATAGGGATGTTCCGGTGCCAAGCGGTATTCGACGCTGACGCAGGCCTGGCCGGTGGCCTCGACGATGCGCTCCAGCATGGGGTCCTGCTGGTCGGCCCCACCCAGCACCCAGCCGCCGCCGTGGATGTGCAGATAGACGCCGGTCGGCTTGTCCGGCGCGATGACGCGCAACGTGATCGTATTGCCGTCGGGTCCCTGGATGGTGCGCACCTGAGCGCGCGGCGATTTCGGTGCGAGGGGGAAGGGGCCTTCGCCGCGCCGCCGCGCCTCCCGCATCGCCGCCGCCCCGGTCACCCACCAGTCGGGCATCGGCGTCATCAGCGCGACCAAGCGCGCATTGAAAGTTGTGGTCTCCTCCGAGATCGCTTCGGGCTTCAGCAGCGCGGGATCGAACGACAGGGTCATGGCGTCACCTTCATGCTCGGTCGGCACGTTGGGGCCGCCGCCGGGTGGATGTTGCAAGGCCATGCCGCCGCTGCAAGGGCGGTCCCATGGCAGTTGCGGCGAGGCGTGCTAGCCTTCGCGTGAGCCAGCAAAATCGCCTGGGGGGAAGCATGCGTCTTTACAACTCGATCGGCCCGAATCCGCGCGTCGTGCGGATGTTCATGGCCGAGCGCGGCATCACGCTGCCCCTGGTCGAGGTCGATATCCGCGCCGGCGAGAACCGTCAGGCCCCATTCCTGGCGAAGAACCCGGCCGGCCAGTCGCCGGCGTTGGAGCTGGATGACGGCAGCTACCTGACCGAGATTATTGCGATCTGCGAATACCTCGACGAGGTTTCGCCCGGGCCATCGCTGATCGGCGCGACGCCCGAGCAGCGCGCCGAGACGCGCATGTGGGTGCGCCGCATCGACCTCAACATCGTCGAGCCGATGGCCGCCGGATTCCGCTTTTCCGAGGGGCTGCGGATGTTCAAGGACCGCATCCACTGCATCCCGCACGCCGCCGAGGATCTGAAGAAAAGCGGGCAGATGAAGCTGCGGTGGCTGGACGGGCTGATGACCGGCAAGACCTATGTCTGCGGCGAGCGACTGACGTTGGCGGATGTGTTTCTGTTCTGCTTCCTCGATTTCTTCGAGAGCGTGCGCCAGCCGCTCGATCCCGAACTGACGACGCTGGCGGCGTGGTATGCGCGGACGAAGGAACGGCCGAGCACTCAGGCCTGAGCTACTGCGGCAGGGATGGTGTGGGCCGACCCGTGCCGCAGTGCGGCCCCAGCAGACCGTTGAGCGTGCGCACGACCTCCTGCAGGCGGGTCGGCTTGTTGAGCAGAATCAACGGTCCCTCGCCGTCGCGGCGCAGGCTGTCCTCCCAGTCTTCCGGCGCATTCCCGCTCATCACAATCACCGGCATCTGGGGCCGGTCGGCGCGCAGCTTGCGGATCAGTTCGGCGCCATCCAACCGCGGCATGCGCAGATCGGTCAGCAGGGCATCGAACCGGCAGTCGGCCGCCTCGGCCAACGCCGCCATCCCGTCCAGCGCCACCACCACCCGGAAACCCGCCTGTTCCAGAAAGGTGCCGATCGCGTCGGCGAGAAGGTCATCGTCCTCCGCCACCAGGACGTGCCAGCAATGTACGGCATCGACCATCACGGGTCCGATCCATTTTTCGCGGCCCGCCCTGCACGGCGGCACCCGCGTACTGTCCCTGCAATCACCGATTGGGTCCTGCTACGCAAGTCAAACGGTCGTGCGCGGCCTTTCGCCTGGGCGAACACACCAGCACTTCTTGGTGTTCTTGCGATCGACGGCCGATCTTCCCGCGCGTAGCGTCGGCTGCCGAACCAAGGGTTCGGACCGCGCTGACGCGCGGCGCCACCGTTCGCCGGAGCCATCGATGCTGCGCTGCGCTGCCCGGCTCGCAGACGATTTAGCCCCGCATTGTTCTTCAACCCGCAACTCTGGTTCATGGACCTGGCGCCGGTTGATCTGAATTGGCGGGGGCGCCACCATGGTGCCGACGCAAACAGGGGAACCGGCATGATCGTCGATCTGCGCATCTACACCTGCAAGCCCAACCGCATGGCCGATTTCGTCGCGGTGTACAAGGAATACGGCTGGGCCCTGCAGCAGAAATATCTCGGCCGGTGTCTCGGCTGGTACACCACGGTCGAGGGGCCGTTGAATTGCGTCGTCCACATGTGGGGCTACGAGAGCCAGGCCGACCGCGAGACGCGGCGCAACGCAATGGCCGGCGATCCGGCCTGGGGCGTCTATCTCAAGAAGGTCGCCGAGCTTGGCGTGCTCGACAACATGGAGAACCGTATACTCAAACCCACGGATTTCTCGCCCGTACAGTAGCGGCGGGGAAAGGCGCTCCGTGCCGTAACGTCCGCAACAAAACCAAATACCAGGAGGCAACCATGGACACCCACAGCGCCGAGCACGAGGCCCCGGCAACGGCGAAGGACATGAAGCGTGCGTACGCCTCGGCGGCCAGCCCGACCTACGTGACCGGGCGCCGCGCCTACTTCAAATACCGTGATCTTGGCGTCACCGACGCCAGCAACGGGCGGATGCGGGCGCAGATCACCTCGGCCAGCGCGGGGATGACCCAGCCGACCGGCTGGCACTACCACCTGTGCGAGTCGCAGTTCGTCTATGTGCTCGACGGCTGGCTGGAGCTGGAGTTCGCCGGCGACGACAAGGTGCGGCTCGAGGCGGGCGATTCGATCTTCATTCCCGGCGGCCTGCCGCACAACGAGACGCGTACCTCCGACACGTTCGACCTCCTCGAGGTATCGGTGCCCGCCCACATGGGCACGAAAGCCTGCGACAAACCGGGCTGAGCGCCCGGGCCGGGGAGCGGCGCCGCCCCCGGCCCGTCCTCAGCGCACGTTCGAGGAATGTGCGGCCAGATCCCTTCGGCAGGCGTCGCCGAATGTGATCAGACTATCCATGCCGCCCTTGCGGGAAAAGCCGATCATCTCGTGCAGCGTGTGATTTGGTCCGAGATAGGTTTCGACGATGGCATCCAGGACGCGCTGCGCCGCATCGATCACGTTCTCGCTGGAAACCAGCCGCATCCGCCCGATCATGGCATAGAGTTGCACCAGAGCCGCGATCTCCTCGCGCTGGTGAGTCAGCGCGTCGCCGAAGAAGTCGGGCCGCCTCGGTCGTGAAGTCGCTGTAAAGCGACTCCAGCTTGGCCTTTTCAGCCTCACGGTGTGCGTGGCGAAGCTGAGTGCGCTGTGTCAGCCATGAGGTCGCGAACGATGTCAGGCCACCGATCAGCGCGCCGGCCAGGGCGGAAAGCGCCGAGATGTAAGCCGGGTTCAATCACCGCTCCCGTCGGTTCGGTTGTCGTCCTTGCCTGGCCCGGACGCTAACCGCTTCGTCGGGGCCAAGGCTACAGGACTTCCACCTCGTCGTCCTCCTCCTCCTCGGTCGCCGGGGCGGCGAGCTTGAAGGCGGCGGCCATCAGATCGCGCGTGTAGGGGTGTGCAGGATCGGCGAAGATCCGCGCCGCAGGGCCTTCCTCCACCACCGTGCCGTGGCGCAGCACCATCAGCCGGTGCGCCAGCGCGCGCACCACCTTCAGGTCGTGGCTGATGAACAGATAGCCCAGCCCGTGCCGGTCCTGCAGCTTGCGCAGCAGGTCGACGATCTGCGCCTGCACCGACATGTCGAGCGCGCTGGTCGGCTCGTCCAGCACCACGAAGCGCGGCTTCAGCACCATCGCCCGGGCGATCGCGATGCGCTGGCGCTGGCCGCCCGAGAACTCGTGCGGATAGCGGTTCATCGCATCGACCGGCAGCCCGACCTCCTCCAGTTCGGCGGCGACGCGGGTGTTGCGCTCGGCCCGCGTCAGGCCCGGCTCGTGCACCGTGAGCCCCTCGGCGATGATGTCGCCCACCGCCATGCGCGGCGACAGGCTGCCGAACGGGTCCTGGAACACCACCTGCATGCTGGAGCGCAGGCGCCGCAGCTCTCGCCGCTTCAGCGCCGAGAGGTCCTGCCCGGCGAACACGACCCGCCCTTCGCAGGGCTGCAGCCGCAGCAGGGCGAAGCCGAGCGTGCTCTTGCCCGAGCCCGATTCGCCGACCAGACCCAGTGTCTCGCCCTCGTGCAGGGTGAAGCTGACGCCGTCGACCGCCCTCACGTGGCCCACGGTGCGCCGCAGCACGCCGCGGCGGATCGGGAAATGCACCCGGACATCCGCCGCCTGGACCAGCGTGCGCGCACCGGCCGGGATGCGTGCCGGCGCCCCCTTCGGCACCGCACCCAGCAGCATCCGGGTGTAGGGATGCGCAGGCGCGCCGAACACCTGGCCCACCGGCCCGGCCTCGACCACCTTGCCGTCCTTCATCACGCACACCCGGTCGGCGTAGCGGCGCACGATCTGCAGGTCGTGGCTGATCAGCAGCAGCGCCAGCCCGCGTGCCGCCTTCAGCTCCGCCAGCAGCCCCAGGATGCGCGCCTGGATGGTGACATCCAGCGCCGTCGTCGGCTCGTCGGCAATCAGCAGCGCCGGGTCGTTGGCCAGTGCCATGGCGATCACCACGCGCTGTCGCTGGCCGCCCGAAAGCTGGTGCGGGAATGCGTCCAGCCGGTGCTCGGCATCGGCGAAGCCGGCCTGGCCCAGCACTTCGATCACCCGCGCTCGCCGCTCGCGGCTTGGGCAGCTTGCGGTGCAGCCACACCGCTTCCCCCACCTGCCGGCCGATGCGGTGCAGCGGATTGAGGCTGGTCATCGGCTCCTGGAAGACGATGCCGGCCAGCTGCCCGCGCGCATGCAGCAGCGTGGAGCGCGAAGCACCGATCAGCGATTCGCCGGCCAGCACGATGCGCCCGGCCGGGTTGGTGGCACCCGGCGGCAGCAGTTGCAGCAGCGACAGCGCGGTCAGCGACTTGCCCGAGCCGCTCTCGCCCACGAGCGCCAGCGTCTCGCCGCGATCCAGCGTGAAGGACACTCCATCCACCACCCGGCGCCGGCCGAAGGCGACCGCCAGGTCATCGACTTCCAGCAGGCTCACGTCCGCTCGCCCCGCGGCGTGCGGCGCGGGTCGAAGGCGTCGCGAACCGCCTCGCCGACGAAGATCAGCAGCGTCAGCATTCCGCCCAGCACGACGAAGGCGGTGATGCCCAGCCACGGCGCCTGCAGGTTATTCTTGCCCTGTGCCACCAGCTCGCCCAGCGAGGGCGAGCCGGGCGGCAGCCCGAAGCCCAGGAAGTCGAGCGTCGAGAGGATGGTCACCGAGCCCGACAGCGTGAACGGCAGGAAGGTCAGTGTCGCCACCATGGCGTTGGGCAGGATATGGCGCCACATAACCGCGGCGTCGGAAACCCCCAGCGCGCGGGCGGCGCGCACGTAATCGAGGTTGCGGCCGCGCAGGAACTCGGCCCGGACCACGCCGGTCAGGTTCATCCAGGAGAACAGCAGCAGGAAGATCAGCAGAACCCAGAAGCTCGGGGTGATGATGCTGCCCAGGATGATCAGCAGGTAAAGCTGCGGCATGCCCGACCAGATTTCGATGAAGCGCTGGAACAACAGGTCGGTCAGGCCGCCGTAGAAGCCCTGCACCGCGCCGGCGGCGATGCCGATGACCGAGGATATGGTGGTCAGCGTGAAGCCGAACAGCACCGACAGGCGGAAGCCGTAGATCACCCGCGCCAGCACGTCGCGTGCCTGGTCGTCGGTGCCCAGCCAGTTCTTCCAGCTTGGTGGCGAGGGCGCCGGTACGGTCATGTCGTGCATGACGGTCTTGTAGTTGTACGGGATCAGCGGCCAGATCGCCCAGCCTTTGTCGTGGATGTCCTTCAGCAGGTCGGGGTCGGCATAGTCCGCCTCGGTCGGCAGGAACTCCGGTCCGAAATCGGTTTCGCTGTAGTTGAACAGCACCGGGACGAACAGGTGGCCCTCGTACATCACCAGCAGCGGGCGGTCGTTGGCGACGAACTCGGCGAACAGGCAGAAGCCGAACAGCGACCATGAAGATCCAGAACGAGACATAGCCGCGCCGGTGCTGACGAAAGATCCTCAGCCGCCGCCGAGTCATCGGCGACAGCTGCACCGACGGAAGATGCATCAGCGGCGGGCCTCGAAATCGATGCGCGGATCGACCAGCGTGTACATCAGGTCGCCGATGATCTGCATCACCAATCCCAGCAACGTGAAGATGTACAGCGTGCCGAACATCACCGGATAGTCGCGCTGGATCGCCGCCTCGAAGCCAAGCAGACCCAGCCCGTCGAGCGAGAAGATGATCTCCACCAGCAGGGCGGAGGAGAACAGGATGCCGATGAAGGCGGCGGGAAACCCTGCGACGATCAGCAGCATGGCGTTGCGGAACACATGGCCATACAGCACGCGCTGCTCGCCCGCCCCCTTGGCCCGCGCGGTCACCACGTACTGCTTGCGGATCTCCTCCAGGAAGCAGTTCTTGGTCAGCATCGTCAACCCGGCGAAGCCGCCGGCGACCAGGGCGATGGTGGGCAGCACCATGTGCCACAGATAGTCGCCGATGCGCGCGCCCAGCGGCCAGCTACTGCTGCCCATGGAGGTCAGCCCGCGCATCGGGAACCACTGCACGAAGCTGCCGCCGGCGAACAGCACGACCAGCAGGATGGCGAACAGGAAGCCCGGGATGGCGTAGCCGATCAGCACCACCGCACTGCTCGCGACATCGAAGCGGCTGCCGTCGCGCACCGCCTTGGCGATACCGAGCGGGATCGAGATCAGATAGACCAGCACCGTCGACCACAGCCCGAGCGAGATCGACACCGGCATCTTCTCGGCGATCAGGTGCAGCACGGTCTGGTCGCGGAAGAAGCTGCGGCCGAAATCGAAGCGCAGGTAGTTGCTCACCATGTCCAGGAAGCGGGTCAGCGGCGGCTTGTCGAAGCCGAACATGTGGCGGATCTGGGCGACGATATGCGGGTCGAGCCCGCGCTCCCCGCGATAGACGCCTGCGGCGCCGGGGGCGGCGGACTCCGCCCCGCCCATGCCGGTGATGCGGCCCTCGGTACCGCCGGCATGGCCCTTCAGCTCGGCGATCATCTGCTCTACCGGGCCGCCCGGCGCGAACTGCACGACGATGAAGTTGATGGCAATGATGCCGAACAGCGTCGGGATGACCGAGGATCAGGCGGCGCAGCAGGTAGCCGGTCATGGACCGTGGCTGCGCGCCGGATCGGTGATCGCCGCAAGCTTGGCGTCGATCCACCAGGTGCTGAAATCCAGCCCCGAGCGGATCGGCATCGGCGGACGGGCGAAGCGGTTCCAGTAGGCGACACGGAAATACTGCGAATGCCACTGCGGCACCATATACCAGCCCCACAGCAGCACGCGGTCCAACGCGCGCGTCACTGTGATCAGCCGCGCACGGTCCTGTGCGGTGATCAGCAGGTTGACCAGCGCATCCACCACCGGGTCGCAGACCCCCATCTCGTTGTCGCCGCCGATCTGCTTGCCGCTGGCGCAGGTCCAGTAGCCGACCTGCTCGTTGCCCGGGCTGTCGCTCTCGCTGAACACCGCCACCGTCATGTCGTAGTCGTAATTGTCCATCAGCTGCTGGTACTGCGACGGATCGGCCGTGCGCACCCGCACATCCATCCCGAGCCTCGCCAGATTCTGCACATAGGGCAGCGCCACCCGCTCGAACGCCGGCTCGTCGAGCACGATCTCGAACGCCATCTGGTTGCCATTTGCATCAACCAGCTTGAGGTCCTTCACCGTCCAGCCGGCGGATTCCAGGAGCTTGAGCGAGACCAGCAGCTCCTTGCGGTCATTGCCGGACCCATCGGTTACCGGCAGGCGGAACGGCTCGGTGAACAGCGCCGGCGGCAGCTTGTCGCGGAACTGGCTCAACAGCGCCAACTCGTCGCCCTCGGGGATGCCCGAGGAGGCGAGGTCGCTGTTGCTGAAGTAGCTGTCGGTGCGGGTATAGGCCGAATAGAACAGGTTCTTGTTCGCCCATTCGAAGTCGAAGGCCCAGGCGATTGCCTTGCGCACCCGCACGTCCTTGAACTGCGGGCGGCGGGTGTTCATCGCGAAGCCCTGCATCCCGGTCGGCAGGTGGTGGCGGATCTCCTCCTTCTTGACCAGGCCCTGCTGCACCGCGGGAAAGTCGTAGGCGGTGGCCCACTGCTTGCTGATGTTCTCCTCGCGGAAGTCGATGCTGCCGGCCTTGAACGCCTCCAGCGCCACCGTCGCGTCGCGGAAATATTCGGTGCGCATGGTGTCGAAGTTGAAGCGGCCGATGCCGGTCGGCATGTTCGCCGCCCACCAGTTCGGCACGCGCTCGAACACCACGGTGCGGCCGAACTCGAACTTGCCGACGCGGTAGGGGCCGGAGCCCAGCGGCGGCTCGGTCAGCGGCTTGCCGAAGTCGCGCGTCGCCCACCAGTGCTTCGGCACCACCACCATCTCGCCCAGGATCATCGGCAGCTCGCGGTTGCCGTTGGTGGTGAAGTGGAACACCGCCCGCAGCGGGCCTTCCACCGTCACGTCCTTCACGTCGGCGTAGTACTGCTTGTAGAACGGCCGTCCTTTCTCGCGCAGCGAGTTGAAGGTGAAGGCGACGTCCTCGGCGGTGACCGGATGGCCGTCGTTGAAGCGCGCCTCGGGGCGCAGCTCGAAGGCCACCCAGGAATGGTCGGCCGGCACCTCGACCGTCTTGGCCAGATGGCCGTAGGTGGTGCCCGCCTCGTTGGAGCTGGCGACCAGCAGCGTGTCGTAGATGCGGGCGATGTCGGCGGCGGGCGTGCCCTGCACGATGAACTGGTTGAAGCTGTCGAAGGTGCCCACGCTGCTCAGCGCCACGTCGCCGCCCTTCGGCGCCTGCGGATTGACATAGGGGAAATAGGGGAAGTCGGCCGGCAGCGCCGGCTTGCCCAACAGCGACATCGCATAGGACCGCATGGGTGCGGTTTGCGCCGCCTGGGCCGCGGGCGGCGCGAGCAGCCCGGCCAGGCTCATCAGCAGGACGTCCCTACGCGTGGTCATGGTGCCTCCCCGACACAGTGATGCCCCCGAAGCCGTCGGCGCGATACTGAATTCGGCTTAACCGCGCATCGAGCCCAGGTTCACGTCTGCCGGGAAGCTGCCAGCAACGCAACGGATGGCGCAAGCAGGGCGGCATCGCCCACCGCCAGCACCCGGCCATCCCCGTCGGCGCGCATCGTCTGGCCGGACCAGTCGGTCAGCCGGCCGCCGGCGCCTTCCACAACCGGGGCGATCGCCGCCCAGTCCCACAATTTCAGCCCGGCCTCGGCGATCACGTCGATCTGCCCGAGCGCCAGCAGCCCGTAGGCGTAGCAGTCCCCGCCATAGGACGTGCGGCGCACCGCGCCGGTCATCGCCTGCCAGGCGGGCAGGTCGGTGCCGAACATTTCGGGGCTGGTGCAGGACAGCTCGGCCTGGTCCAGTGCGGGGCAGGGCCGGCAGCCGACGCGGCCGCCATGCGGGCCGCGGAAGCGCGTCGCCTGCCCGGCGGCGCCGATCCAGCGCTCGCCGGTGACCGGCTGGTCGATCACGCCCAGGATCGGGGTGTCGCCGTCCAGCAGGGCCAGCAGCGTGCCGAACACCGGGCGGCCGGTGATGAAGGCGCGGGTGCCGTCGATCGGGTCCAGCACCCAGCGCAACGGCGCCTCGGGGCGGTCGAGGCCGAATTCCTCGCCCAAAATGCCGTGCCCGGGTAGCCGCTCGGACAGCACCGCCCGCATTGCCTGCTCGGCGGTGCGGTCGGCCAGCGTCACCGGACTCAAGTCGCCCTTCGACTCGGCATCAAGGCCGGCGCGGAAAAGCGGGCGGATCACAGCGCCCGCGACATCGGCGGCGGCCTCGGCGGCGGCGAGGAACCGCGCGATGTCGGGATGGGTCACGCCGCGGCCCGGACGACCCTCCCCCCGGCCACTATTTTCCGGCCGGGCGGGCTTCGGTTTCCGCCTGCGCCTCGGTGGTGGGCAACGGCAGGGGATTCGGCGACAGCGTGCGAAGGTAGTCGATGACGTTGGCGCGGGTCTGCGCGTTCGGAATGCCGGGGAAGATCATCCGCGTGCCGGGCACGTAGGCGGATGGCTTGTAGAGCCACGCGTTCAGCTCAGCGAAAGTCCACGGGCCCTTCTTGGCCTTCATGCCGTCGGTGTAGTTGAAGCCGGGCATGTGCGCGTGGGGACCACCGACGACGTTGTAGAGGTTGGGGCCGACGCCGGCGGGGCCGCCCTCGTTGAAGGTGTGGCAGGCGACACAGATGGTCTTGGTGTAGGCCTCACCGGCGGCCGGATCGGCCTTGGCCAGCAGCGGCACCAGCGGCGGCAGGTTCTCACCGGCCGGCAAGCCTGCCGCGGCCGATGCACTGGCGGGGGTCGCGGCCGGCGCGGCGGCGGCCTCGGGCTGCGGCTTGGGCAGCGGCAGCGGGTTGGGCGAAAGCGAGCGCAGATAGGCGATCACCTCGGCGCGCTGCTCGTTGTTCTTGATGCCCGCATAGGTCATGCGGGTGCCTGGGGCGTAGGCTGCCGGGCTGTACAGCCACTGGTTCAGCGCCTCGTAGGTCCAGGGGCCTTTGTGCGCCTTCAGCGCATCGGAGTAGTTGAAGCCCTTCATGTGCGCGTGCGGGCCGCCGACGACGTTGTAGAGGTTGGGGCCGACGCCGGCCGGGCCACCCTCGTTGAAGGTGTGGCAGGCGACGCAGATGGTCTTGGTGAAGGCCTCGCCCTTCGCCGGATCGGCGGTGGCGATCAGGTTGTCGATGTTCGGCGGGCCGGACGGCGCCGCCGAGCCGCCGGAACTCGCCGGCTGGGGCATCTCGATCGCGATGGCGACTTTGGCGGGAACCTTGTTCTGGACCAGGATCGTGCCGATCAGTCCGGTCAGGAAGAATGCGATGCCCGCGACGAGAACCGCCGCGATGCCCTTGTTGACTTCCAAGCTGCCCATTGCGGTGTCACTTCCCCGTCTCGATGCCGGCACGTGCTGCGCGCCGCGGTTTGCATACGAACCGGCGGCTACATAAGGTGCGGCGCACCATAGGCAATGGTCCGGGGCCTTCAACCCACCGGCCTGCCCAAAAACACTCGGCGCCAGGACTGCCATCGCGGAGCTACGCCATTGAATCCAATCATCGTCATCCCTTCCCGCATGGCGTCCACGCGGCTGCCGGGCAAGCCGCTCGCGGACATCCACGGCCAGCCGATGATCGTGCATGTGCTGGCGCGCGCGCAGGAGGCGGCGATCGGCCCGGTGGCGGTCGCCTGCGCCGAGCCCGAGGTGGCCGAGGCGGTGCGCGCGGCCGGCGGCATCGCGGTGCTGACCGACCCGTCTTTGCCGTCCGGCTCGGACCGCGTGCATGCGGCCCTCGCCACTCTCGATCCGCAGGGGCTGCACGACGTGGTGGTGAACCTTCAGGGCGACCTGCCGACCATCCCGGCGGTGCAGCTGCGCGCCGTCATCACCCCGCTGTCGGACCCGGCGGTGGACATCGCCACGCTGGTGGCGCCGATCGAGGACGAGGGCGATGCGCTGCTGCCCTCGGTGGTCAAGGCGGCCTGCGCCTTCGACCGGGGCCGCGCGGTGTCGGCGGCGCTGTATTTCTCGCGTGCGCCGATCCCGGCGGGCGAGGGCCCGCGCTGGCACCATATCGGCATCTACGCCTATCGCCGCATTGCCCTCGCGCGCTTCGTGGCGCTGCCGGAAAGCCCGCTCGAGCGGCGCGAGCGGCTGGAGCAGCTGCGCGCGCTGGAGGCAGGGATGCGGATCGCCTGCGCGCGGGTCGATCATGCGCCGTTCGGCGTCGATACGCCGGCCGACCTCGAACGCGCGCGGCGGGAACTGGACCCCAATCGGGGCGCCAAGGGGCGGGCTGCCATCGGGAGATCCCTGCATTGACCGGCTTGATCGCCTTCCAGGGCATCCCGGGCGCCTATTCCGACCTCGCCTGCCGCACCGCCTACCCGGGCATGCAGACACTGCCCTGCGAGAGCTTCGAGACGCGCGATGGAAGCGGTGCGCGAAGGCGAGGCGGAGCTCGCCATGCTGGCGTGCGAGAACAGCCTGGCGGGCCGCGTGCCGGATATTCATTACCTGCTGCCGCAATCGGGACTGTTCGTGGTGGGCGAGCATTTCCAGCGCGTCGAGCACTGCCTGCTGGCGCCGAAGGGTGCCGGGATCGAGGGCCTGCGGCGCGCACATTCCCACACCGTGGCCCTGGGGCAGGTGCGGCGGCTGCTGAAGGAGCTGCACCTCACGCCGGTGGTGGAGGCCGATACCGCCGGGGCGGCCGAGCTGGTCGCCAAGTGGAACGACCCGCAGGAGGCGGCGATCGCGTCGTCGCTCGCCGCCGAGATCTACGGTCTCGAGGTGCTGCGCGCCAATGTCGAGGACGCGGCGCACAACACCACGCGCTTCTACGTCATGGCGAGGCAGCGCGGCCGCATCCCGGTGACGCTGGCGCATCCGATGACAACCTTCGTGTTCCGTGTCCGCAACGTGCCAGCGGCGCTGTACAAGGCGCTGGGTGGTTTCGCGACGAACGGCGTGAACATGACCAAGCTGGAAAGCTACATGGTGGACGGGCAGTTCACCGCGACGCAGTTCCTGTGCGACGTCGATGGCCACCCCGAGGACCCGCCGCTGCGCCGCGCGCTGGAGGAACTGGGGTTCTTCTCCACCGAGCTGCACATCCTGGGCGTCTATCCCGCAGCCCCCTTCCGCCTCGCCCAGGTGGCGCAGGCTGCGGACTGACGCGTCGCCGCGCCTGCGCGTGGCCGACCATCCGGGGGACCGGAGGTTCAGAGGCAATATCTTAACGACTTGAAGAGCATAACCCGGTGCAGCCGAGGGGGTGGTCGGGCCGATGCCATGCGGTTTCTGCCGGAGTCCGAGCGGATTGAATTTTGATGGCTGAGGCGGACGACCCCCACGATCATGCGATCCTGCTGTCGATGCGTCCCGCCGACGCATCATCCGCGCCCGTTCCGTGGGCGGACCGTGACCCGGACGGGCGGCTGACGCCGGATGGGCGGCCGATGAAGGTGTTCGTTTATCTGGCGCGCAACAAGGATGCCCGGGAATGGCAGGCCGCACGCGAAGCCGGAAGGCTTGTCGGCCTCAATGAGGAAACGCCCTACGGCTACGGCCGCGCGGCGCAAATGGGGTGCGAAGTCATTTTCTCACGCTCGGATCCGGAAGGGCGCGCGATGTGGCTGCTCCGGCTGACGTTGCGCGTGGCTCTCGGTTTCGATCTCGTGCATGCGTGGCGCCAACGGCACGCGATGCATCGGGCGGATGTCATCTGGACGCACACGGAATCGCAGTTTCTCGGCGCCGCGGCGATCCTGCTGCTGACCAGGGCGCCGACCCGGCTGCTCGGCCAGACCATATGGCTGATGGATCGCTGGCCGTCGCTGAGCCTCCTCCATCGGATCATGTATCGCCGGTTGATCGGGCGCGTCGATCTCCTCCTGTTCCAGTCTCCGCTTGCCCTCGACCTCGCGGCCAAACGTTTTCCCGGACGAAAGACCGCGATGGTCGGAACCGGCATCACGACCGAGCGGCGGATCGAGCCGCGCCTTCGTCCCTCATCTCCGATCCGCGTCCTCGGGATCGGCAATGACCGGCATCGCGACTGGGACACCCTGATCGCGGCAGTGCGTGGAGAGCCGGACATGTCGTTGCTCATCCTTTCGGGGACGGTGCCCGCCAAGCGCGCACGGGGTGCTGCGAACGTCGAGGTCCGCATCGCCCGCACGCAGACGGATCTGCTTGAAAGCTACGAACGGGCCACCGTGGTTTGCGTATCGTTGCGCCCGAATTCCCACGTGAGCGGCATTACCGTGATTCAGGAAGCGGCGCTGATGGGCGTCCCGGTCGTTGCAACCGGCACCGGCGGTCTCGACACGTATTTCACCCGCGACGAGGTCCGGTTCGTGCCGCCGGGCGATGTCGACGCCCTGCGCGCCGCGCTGCTTGCCGTGGCTTGCAATCCGCAGGCAGCACTCACGCAGGCGCGCCGGGCACAGCAGCGCATGACTGCCGGCGTACTCGGGTCCGAGGCCTACGCCCGCCGCCACGTCGAGCTTTCCCGGGCGCTGGCGGTCTGATTCGAAACAGGGCATCCACAGCCCTGCCCCCCGTCATGGTGCAGCCGGACGGGCCGGCGCCGTCGCCAGGAACGCTGCCAACTGCGGCGACCAGAATTGCGCGAACCCCGGCGTGCCGTGGCCGTGCGTCTCGGCACTCGCGGGGATCAGGTAGATGCGGCCATTCTTCACCTTTTTCATCGCCGCCTCGGTGACACCGGTGATCGCCGGGTTGCGCTCATCGTCGGCTCCATTGATCAGCAGCACCGGCGCCTCGATCCGGCCAAGCAACGCCTCGGGGTCGTAGTCGAACGATGCGTTCCATTGCCAGATGAAGTCGTTGGCGTCATGTGGCGGCGGCGCGGCCAGCATGCCGTCGACGATCCGGTCCGCTGCTGCATGGGTCGGCGCCTTCGCCTGCCAGGCCAGCGTGCCGCCGTTGGTTGCGATGGAAAAGAACACATTGGCGATGCGCAGCGATGGTGGCTCTTTTGAATAGTTGCCGCCGTCGTAGGCCGGGTCTTGGCGGATCAACTCGATCAACATGCGCCGCAGCATCCAGTTGCGCGCCGCCATCGCCGTCGGTTGTGCCGCCATCGGCACCAGCGCATCCATGAACCCGGGATGGGCGATGCCCCAGTCGAAGGTTTCCATCCCGCCCATCGAGTTGCCGAGCACCAGTCGCAGATGGTGCAGCCCCAGCCCTTCGGTGATCAGAAGGTACTGCGCCTGCACCAGATCGCTGTAGTCATAGACGGGAAACTTCGCACGCAGCCCGTCCGATGGCTTGGTCGACTTCCCGGCGCCGATGGTGTCGGGCAGGATGATGAAATACTTGCGCGCATCCAGCGCCTGTCCCGGTCCGAACAGCGCGCCGGCGAAGGTGGGGGTCAGCATGCCGGTGCCGGTCCCGCCGGTGCCGTGCAGGATCAGCACCGGCTCGCCGCCGGGCGCACCGACCGTGGTGTAGTGCAGCCGTACGGCGGGCAGCACCTCGCCGGTATGGAAGCGGAAATCGTGAGCGACCCAGTCTGCCTGTTGCGGCGTGGGATAGTCGGCGGCGCTTGCCGCGAACGGCAGCATCGCGAGCATGGCGGCAGCGGCCGCCCCGGCCAGAGTGGTGCGCATGGTGAAGACGGCCTCCCGCATCGGTCTTGTTGCGGCGATGATGCCGCAGGCCTGCGCAGCGGGCCAGGGCCGGCCGGTGCAACTCAGCCCGAAACGGTTCCGCCCTGACTGGTCGAAACCCAGAACAGCAGCTTGCGCTTCTCGAAATGCTCGGGATCGAAGGCCCCGCCGGCCGGCTCGCCGCCATTGGCCTCGATCACCCGGCGCGATTCCAGGTTGTCGTCGTCGCAGGTGATCAGCACGCGCGGCAGCCCCAGCGCGCGCGCGACCGGCAGCATCAGCCGCAGTGCCTGCCGCGCATAGCCGCGATTGCGCTTCCAGGGCACGACCGCGTAGCCGACATGTCCCGAGACGTGCGGCGGCAACGCCTCGGTGCCAGGGACGAAGCGGACATTGATCGCACCGCAGAATTCGCCATCCCAGATCCAGAACACCCGCCCGGGCAGGCGTGGCTTCTGCGTTCCGTCCTTCAGCGTCACCACGCCGCCCTCCTGACGCGTCAGCTCGCGGATGAAGCCTTCTGGGTCCGCCCGGATCGCCGCGAGGTGATCGCCGCTCACGTCGCGGCCGGTGTTGGGCGACCAGCCGGTCTCCAGCGCGGCGACGTAGCCGGCCAGCAGGGCGATGCCCGGCTCGACCAGCGCGATCCCGGTGCCGGCAGGCGGCGTCATCGGTTCCCTATCCCCGCATCCGCTGCGCCAGGTCGCCCAGCACGTAATGCGCGGACACGACGGCACCTTCCTGCCAGCCGGTGATGTGCGACATGTGCTCGCCGGCGAACAGAAACGGCCCGTCGCCCTTCAGCAGCACCGGATAGTGCTGCGCCCGCGCCTCCCGGCTCCATTCCGCCCAGGCCGCGCCGGAATACGGGATGTTCGGCCAGGCGACGGCGATCCCCTTGGTCAGCCAGTCGCGGTATTCGGGATGCAGCTTCTCGCCGTCGGCCAGCGCATTCTCCAGCCGCTGCGCCACCGGCAGGCCCGCGAATTTGCGGCCGATCTCCTCGGACCAGATATAGGCGCCGACCAGCACACCCTTCTTCTTGTGGATGCCGGCGGTCGGATACCAGATCTGCGTGATGTCCCGGCTGGTCCAGGAAATGCCGCCGTAGATCGCCTCGTTCAGCTCCCAGAAGCGGCGCTCGGCCTGGAACGCCACCTTGCCGGCTGGCACGTAGTCCACCGCGCCGATCGCCGCCTGCGTTGCAGGCGCAAAGTCGGCCGGGATGCCGCGCAGCACCGGAAAGGGGATGGTGACCACCACATGCGCCGCCTCGGTCGCCTGCGCCGCCCCGGCGGCATCGCGCCACTCCACCCGGGCACCGGTCGCGGTGCGACGCAGCGCGGTGACGACGGCGCCGTAGGTGATGGTGCCGGTCAGCTTGCGCCCGAAGGCCTGGCCGATGCGGCCCATGCCGCCGACCGGCTGCAGCATGGTCGCGGCCATCGTCGAGAACTCGCCGAACTCCATCGGTCCTTGCCAGAAATCCGACGCGAGAAGCTGGCGAAGATCGAGCGGCTGCGGCACCGATCCGGCCTGATCGCCGCCGCCCGGCGGCGCCGCGAAGCCCGACCGGGTCGAGCCCTTGTAAGCCAGGTCCTTGTCGAGCGCGCCGAACGCCCGCAGGAAGTCGCGCAGTTTCTCCTTGTCCGCGGTATCGACCGGGCGATCGAGCAGATCCTTGTCCAGCGCCTTCGCCGCAAGCTCCGCCACATAGCCGCGGCCATCGTTGACGACGGCGCGGTTGCGCTGGGGCCTGCCGTCGAAGGCCGCGTCGTCCTGCATCAGCGCACCGCGATTGTCGTTGCACAGCACTTCCAGCGGCACCTTCAGCATCCGGCAGTACGACAGGATGCCCTGGTGGTGGTACGGCAGCCGCGCCGGGCCGGGATTGAAATACATGTGCTCGGCGATCGCCCAGCGGACGCGCTGCACGCTGCCAGTCTCGACCACCTCGTCGCCGGTGCGCAGCGACCAGTTGCGCCCGCCCGGCCGTGTCCGCGCCTCCAGGATCATCGGCGCGTAGCCGGCGCGCTGCAGCTCGTAGGCCAGCACCATGCCGGCGATGCCGGCGCCAATGATCAGCACCGGCCGGCCGTTGCCGGGCGGCAGGTCGGGCGGCCCGGCATAGGCGGCGGGCACCGCCAGCAGCCCCATCGCCGCCATGGTGCGGTAGGCGGCCGCCACGCCCCCGGCTCGGCCGACCAGATGGATCAGCCGGCGACGCGACAGCCCCGTTCCAGCGCCGCTCATGCGGGCCGCCGGGCGCGCAGCGCGGTCGCCAGCGTGCCGTCGTCCAGCACGTCCAGCGCCCCGCCCATCGGCACCCCCTGCGCCAGCCGGGTGATGCCCACACCCGAGGGGCGCAGCCTGTCGGTCAGCCAGTGCGCCGTGGTCGCCCCGTCCACCGTCGCCCCCAGCGCCAGGATCACCTCCGACACGCCGCCATGCTCGATGCGCGCCAACAACGGGGCGACGTTCAGGTCCTCGGGTCCTACCCCGCCGAGTGCCGAGAGCGTGCCGCCGAGCACATGATATAGCCCCCGGTGCACCTGTGCGCGCTCCAGCGCCCAAAGATCGGCGACGCTCTCCACCACGCAGATCAGCCCCTGATCGCGGTGCCGGTCGGCGCAGATCGTGCAGGGGTCGCGGCTGTCCAGGTTGCCGCACAGCGAGCAGGGGCGCACCGCCTGCGCCGCCTCGGCCAGCGCCGCCGCCAGCGGCAGCATCCGCGCCTCCGGTTGCGCCAGCAGGCGCAGCGCCGCCCGCCGAGCGCTGCGCGGTCCCATCCCCGGCAGCTTCGCCAGCAGACCGATCAGCCGCTCGACCTCGGGTCCGCCCATCGTCGGCCCGGCGCCGCTAGAACGGCAGCTTCATGCCCTCGGGCAGCGTCATGCCGCCGGTGACCTTCTGCATCTCCTCGGCCGCCGCGGCCTCGATCTTCCGCTTGGCGTCGGCGTGGGCGGCGACGATCAGGTCTTCCAGCATCTCCATCTCGGCCGGATCGGCCAGCTTGGGGTCGATGCGCACCCGCTTGAGGTCGCTCTTGCCGCTCAGCGTCAGCGTGACCATGCCGGCGCCGGCCACACCTTCGATCTCCATCGCCTCCAGCCGGGCCTGCATCTCCTGCATCTTCGACTGCATCTGGGAGGCCTGCTTCATCAGGCCCGCTAGGTTCTTCATGCGTCCAGCTCCATGGGGTCATCGTCGGTGTCGTAGGCCAAATCGGCCTCGGGCGGTGCGAATTCCGGGAGGTCCGGCGGCGGTTCAGGCACCAGGCCATAGGCGTCGGCCGCGGGGTCGTGCACGCCCTCGATCCGTGCCCCCGGGAACGCCTCCAGAATGGCGCGCACCAGCGGGTGTTCGGCGGCACTGCTGCGCCTCGCGGCATCGGCGGTGGTTCCCTGCTCGGCCAGCGTGGGCTCGCCCGGCGCGGCCGACAGCGCGATGGTCCAGCGCATCCCGGTCGCCTGTGCCAGGAAGCCGGACAGCCGCGCCGCGAGGTCGCGCGGCGCCGCAGGCTCCGGCCGCAGCTCGATCACCGGCGGGGCGTAGCGCACCAGATGCACCGAGTGCAGCAGGTGCGCGTGCAGCATCGCCTCACGCTGCTCGGCCACCATGGCCGCCATCGCGCGGAAACTGGCGGGCGGGGCGTTCAGGGGGGGACTGAGGGGCGCGCTGGCGGGAACCGCGATCGCCTGCGCAGCAGCCGGCGAGCCGCCCGCGACCGCGCGCATCCCGCCACCGCCGCCGGGCGGCGGGGCAGGGGCTTCGGACAGCCGGCGCACCAGCTCCCCCGGGGTCGGCAGGTCGGAGACATGGCACAGCCGGATCAGCACCATCTCGGCCGCGGCGCGCCGGTCGGGGGCGGCTTCGACCTCGGCGACGCCCTTCAGCAGCATCTGCCAGGCGCGGCCCAGCACCGGCACCGACAGCGCGTCCGCCAGCGCCGCACCGCGGGTGCGCTCGGCCTCCGGCAGTTCGGCGCTGTCGCGTAGCGAGGGAATTGCCTTCATGCGCGTGACCGTGTGGATCAACTCAAGAAGATCCTGAAGCAGGATACCTAGATCGGCGCCTCGGGCGTACGCTCGCTCGGTAATCTGCAACGCTTCGCGCGGTATGCCAGCCATCACGGCGTCAAGCATATCGAAGACCATGCCTCGGTCAGCCAAACCGAGCATATTGATCACGGTGTTGTCGTCGATCGGGCCGCTCTCCGGCTCCCATTGCGCCATCGCCTGATCCAGCAGCGACAGCCCGTCACGCACCGAGCCGTCGGCGGCGCGCGCGATCAGGTCCAACGCGCCCGGCGCGACCGGCACCTGCTCCTGCTCGGCGATCCGGGCGAACAGCCCGGTCAGCTCGGCGGTGCGGACGCGGCGCAGGTCGAAGCGCTGGCAGCGCGACAGCACGGTCACCGGCACCTTGCGGATCTCGGTGGTGGCGAACACGAACTTCACGTGCGCCGGCGGCTCCTCCAGCGTCTTCAGCAGCGCGTTGAAGGCGTTGCGGGTCAGCATGTGCACTTCGTCGATGACGAACACCTTCGTGCGCGCCTGCATCGGGCGGAACCGCGTCGCCTCGATGATCTCGCGCACGTCATCGACACCGGTGCGCGATGCCGCGTCCATCTCCACCACGTCCGGATGGCGGTCGGCCAGGATCGCGCGGCAGTCTGGCGCAGACGCCGCAGGGATCGGCGGTCGGGCCGCCCCTGCCGTCCGGCCCGGTGCAGTTCAGCGCCCGGGCGATGATGCGCGCCGTGGTCGTTTTGCCCACCCCGCGCACCCCGGTCAGCATGAAGGCGTGCGCCACCCGGCCGGTGGCGAAGGCGTTGCGCAGGGTGCGCACCATCGCCTCCTGCCCGATCAGGTCCTCGAACCGGGTCGGGCGGAACTTGCGCGCCAGCACGCGGTAGGCAGCAGTCGCGGTCGGCTCCGGCGGCGCCAAGTCGCCGAACAGCCCAGGCCCGGACGGCGGCGGGTCCGGCAGGGGCACACCGCTGGCCGCGGCCTCGGTCGGGGCGTCGTCCTGGAACAGGCCGGACATGCGGGGCTGGCACCATAGCCGCCGCGGCGGCCACCCTCTGACAAGGGATCACGGGAACCGCCGACCAGCGGCCAGCGGCGGGTGGGAGGCCGGATGAGCGACCCGAGCGGAAACTCGTTGCGGCTGCTTCCTTCCGGACCTGACCGGGTTGGCGAGGCGCCCGTCCGCCGCCGACCTCCCGCGCCTGCATATCATGTTTCCCGCCGGACGCCACAAGCCTGCCCGGACGGGCGGCCGGCCGACGGCGGCGCGGCATGACAGCCGCCGTGGCCCGCGCTACGATTTGCCTACCGATAAAATCCTGGCAGGGAGGGCGCCGCCATGGCCATGGACATTCGTCAGCTTCACCCGCTGTTCGTGGGCGAGGTTTCCGGCATCGACATCACCCAGCCGCTTACCCACGACCAGGCCGCCGCCATCGAGGCCGGCATGGACCGCTACGCGGTGCTGGTGTTCCACGACCAGCCCTTCACCGACGAGCAGCAGGTCGCCTTTAGCCGCAACTTCGGCGAGATCGAGCGCGCCGTCGGCAGCAACGTCACCGCCGACAAGGACCGCCGGCTGGCGCCCGAGTTGGCCGACGTCTCCAACCTCGACAAGGACCACAAGCCGCTGGCGCGCGACGACCGGCGCCGGATGTTCAACCTGGGCAACCAGCTTTGGCACTCCGACAGCAGCTTCCGCGCCACGCCGGCCAAATTCTCGCTGCTCTCCGGCCGCGCGGTCACGGACGACGGCGGCAACACCGAATTCGCCGACATGCGCGCCGCCTACGACGACCTCGACGACCGGACGAAGGCCGAGATCGAGGACCTCGTGTGCGAGCACTCGCTGATCTACTCGCGCGGCACGCTGGGCTTCGCCGACTTCACGCCCGAGGAGAAGCGCGCCTTCACCCCGGTCCGCCAGCGCCTGGTGCGCACGCACCCCGTCACCGGGCGCAAGTCACTGTTCCTGGCCTCGCATATCGGCACTATCGTCGGCTGGCCGATGCCCGAGGCGCGCGCCTTCATCCGCGATCTGACCGAGCACGCGACGCAGCCGAAATACGTCCATGTGCATCGCTGGCGGCAATACGACCTGGTGATGTGGGACAACCGCCAGACCATGCACCGCGTGCGCCGCTTCGATCAGACCAAGGTGCGCGACATGCGCCGCACCACCATCGCGGGCCTCGGCCCCACCGTTGAGCAGGCACAGGCGGCCTGAGGGTGCCGGAGGGTATGGCGGCGGCGAATCCGCGCTGGAAGCGCCGCCCTGCGGGCTCGACCTGGGGGGATTTCGGGCCGGACGACGAACTTGGCCGGCTCAACCTTGTCACCCCGGCGAAGGTGTTGCAGGGCATCGCCGAGGTGCGCAGCGGGCGGACCTTCTGCCTGTCGCTGCCGCTGGATTATCCGGGCGGGGCGGTGCTCAACCCGCGCCGCCACCCGCCGGAACTGCGGCCCACGCTGCGCAACGGCAAGTCCAACATGAACTACCCGCTGCGCTGCGACGATCCGACGCTGACCGACGTGGTCAGCGACGATCAGGTGCTGCTCACGCTGCAATACTCGACGCAGTGGGACAGCCTCGCGCATGTCGGCCAGAGCTTCGATGCCGACGGCGACGGCAGGCCCGAGGACGTCTACTACAACGGCTTTCGCGCCGGGCGGGACGTGATCGGCCCGACGATCTACCGCGACGGCCAGGAAATCCCGTGCGACCAGCCGCAGGGCGCGCGCCATCTCGGTGTCGAGAACATGGCCAAGACCTGCGTGCAGGGCCGTGCCGTGATGATCGACCTCGAAGCGCATTTCGGCCGCTCGGGCCGCATCGTCGGCTACGACGATTTGATGGGCGTGCTGGAGAAGGACCAGGTGGCGGTCGAGCCGGGCGATTTCGTCTGCCTGCGTACCGGCTTCGCCCAGTTGCTGCTGGAGATGAACCGACAGCCCGATCCGAAGGTGCTGTTCGCCACCACCTCGGCGTTGGATGGGCGCGACCCGAAGCTGCTGCAATGGATCACTGACAGCGGGCTGGTGGCATTGCTGGCCGACAATTACGGCGTGGAGGCGACGCCCGCGCGCCCCTGCATGGACGATCTCTGCGCCTCCCTGCCGCTGCATGCGCACTGCCTGTTCAAGCTCGGCGTCTATCTGGGCGAGATGTGGTATCTCACCGAGCTCGCCGACCACCTGCGCGCCGAGGGCCGCTACCGTTTCCTGCTGACCGCGCCGCCGCTCCGCCTGCCCGGCGCCGTCGGCTCCCCCGCCACCCCGGTCGCCACGGTATAGAGGTCGCTCCGGCGCGGCCGGGTCAGCCGCCCGCAACGCCCTGGGTGTTGACGTAAAGCGCATACAGACTGTGGCTCGCCGCCATGAACAGGCGGTTGCGGTAGCGGCCGCCGAAGCACAGGTTGGCGCAGCGTTCGGGCAGCGCGATGTGGCCGATCGGTTCGCCCTGCGGGGAGAACACGCGCACGCCGTCCAGCGCCGGATCGCCCATGCCCCAGCCGCACCACAGATTGCCGTCTACGTCGACACGAAACCCGTCCGGCGTGCCCGGCCCGGCATCGATGAAAACCCGCCCGTTCGCCAGCTTCGTCCCCTGCACGTCGTAGGCCAGCAGCTTGCGCGGCGAGGCGCGGGAGGCGACGACGTACAGCACGGTTTCGTCGGGCGAGAACGCGAGGCCGTTCGGCCCCTCGATGTCGTCGGCGACGCAGGTGAGTTCGCCGCTCTGCCCGTCCAGCCGATAGACGGCGGGCGTCACCTCCGACTCGGCCTTATGACCTTCGTAGTAGCCCAGGATGCCGAAGAAGGGATCGGTGAACCAGATCGAGCCGTCCGACTTCACCACCACGTCGTTTGGCGAATTGAGTTGCCGGCCCTGGTAGCGGTCGGCCAGCACGGTGATGCTGCCGTCGTATTCGGTGCGGGTGACACGGCGCGCGTCATGCTCGCAGGTGACGAGCCGGCCCTGCCGGTCGCGGGTGTTGCCGTTGGCGTTGTTGCTGGGCTTGCGGAAGATGCCGACGGCGCCGGTCTCCTCCTCCCATTTCAGGATGCGATTGTTGGGAATGTCGCTCCACAGCACATAGCGCCCGTCACCGACATAGACCGGACCTTCGGACCAGCGGCAGCCGGTCGTCCAGCCGCTCGACCGAGGCCAGCGGCAGGCGGTACTGGCCGAACCGCGGATCGAGCACCTGCACCGCAGGCTCTGGGTAACGGCTGCTTTCTTCCCACATCGTCGGTTATCCCCAAGAGAGGTTTCGTTTGGAAGGAGATGGTCGGATCAGCTCCGTCCGGCGTCCACGATCCACATCTGGCCGGTGCACATGCGGCTGTCGTCGGCGGCGAGCCACAGCACCATGCGCGCAAGATCGTCGGGCACCAGCTTCTCCTTCAGGCATTGGGCGCGCATCAGGTCGGCCTCGGCCGCCGGGGTGAGCCACAGGTTCATCTGCCGCTCGGTCATCACCCAGCCGGGGATCACGCAGTTCACCCGGATCCGGTCGGGCCCGAGGTCGCGCGCCATGCCGCGCGTCAGCCCCTCAACCGCCGCCTTCGCGGTGGTGTAGGCGGGCATCCCGCCTTGCAGGTTGCGCCAGCTGACCGAGCCGAAGTTGATGATCGAGCCGCCACCCGCAGCGCGCATCATCGGCGCCACTGCCTGTATGGCGAAGAACTGGTGGCGCAGGTTCACCGCCTGCCGCTCGTCCCAGTACTCGACGGTGACGTCGGCGTAGTTGTGGCGCTCATCGTGTGCCGCGTTGTTGACCAGGACGGTGATCGGCCCCAGCAGGTCGGCCGCCGCCTTGACGGCGGTGCGCAGGGCGGCGATGTCGCGCAGGTCGCAGGACAGGAAATACGGCGCCGGATGCCCCGCCGCGGCGATCTCGCCGACCAACTCGGTCGAAGCCTCCTCAGCGATATCGACGAAGGCGACGCGGGCACCCTGGGCGGCGAAATGCGCAACATGCGCCGCGCCGATGCCGCTGCCGCCGCCGGTGATGAACACCACGCGGCCGTTCAGGCTGGGGTATGTGGCGAATGGCTGGCTCATGGACTGCGCGCCTTCAGTTGCTGCACGATCGCCGCGACGATCGCCTCGGGCGATGCCGCGACCGATACGATGATCGGGTTCTCCTCCGCCCCCGGCGGCTCCAGCGTCGCGAACTGGCTGTCGAGCAGCGCGGTGGGCATGAAGTGCCCATGCCGCGCCGCCATGCGCTCGGCGATCAGCGCGTGGGAGCCTTCCAGATAGACCAGTGCCACGCCCTTCCGCCCGCCGATCAGGATGTCGCGATAGGCCCGCTTCAGCGCCGAGCAGGCGACCACGCCGGCCTGCCCGTGCTGCAGCCAGCCGTCGATGATTGCGGCAATGGCCTGCAGCCAGGGCCGCCGGTCGGCGTCGGTCAGCGGGATGCCGTGGCTCATCTTGTCCACGTTCGCCGCCGGGTGCAGCGCATCGCCCTCCTGGTAGGCTGCGCCTAGCTGTTGCGCGAGGTTCTCGCCGACCGTCGACTTGCCGCTGCCCGAGACGCCCATCACCACGACGACGGATGCAGCGTCGCTCCCGGGCGCGGGGCGGTCCGGCAATGCGCGGCTCAGCCCGGCTCCATCGCCCAGCGCGCCGCCTCGTGGCCCGGCATGTAGTTGCGATTGGTGATCGTCGCCATGCGGTTGACCAGCGGGCGCGCATACATCGGGTGGCGCATGCTGCGCACCTCGTGCTCGACGGTGAAAAGCACGCGGCCGGTGTCCAGGTCGACGATGTCCTGGAAGCGGTACTGGTGCTGGTCGCTCTCCTCGGTGATCAGGCCGCGCTCCTGCAGGCGCTTGTGCGGGCCGGAAAAGTCCACCAACGCGATCTGGACGTGGTGGCCGTCGAACGGCGGCAATTCGGCATCCGTCTCGCGGAAGATCAGCTTGTTGCCGTCGCCGATGATCGCCCAGGCGTGCTCGCCTTCGGCATCGGTGGCGACGCCGGCGAGCCCGCCCAGGATTTCGCGGTAGAACCGGGCGATGCCCTGCAGGCCGCCCGGCGGGACGCCGAATTCGACATAGGGCATCCCCAGCGTGATCGGGCTGAAGCGTTCGGCATCGGGCGCATGGCAGCGGATGCGGTTGCCCCAGGGGCAGGTGACCTCGACCGCGTCGTTGGTCTCGCGAAAGCCGAACCTGGTGTCAGCCAGGTGCTTCTGCACGCCGTGCAGGCGGCGCTTCAGAGCTTCCAGATCGGGCAGCACCAGGCCGGTGACGCCGCGCACCACCTGAGGCGCGCGCGAGGGCAGATGGAACTGGGCCCGGCCGACATTGATCCACATGTTGTCGATGCCGGTCATCAGGTAGGGATCGCGCGTCAGGCCGAGCCCGCTGACGTAGAACAGCGTTGCCAGCCGCTGATCGGGCACGGTGACATTGACGTGGCCCAGCTCGACCACGTTGCCCAGGTCCTCGACCGTCCGGTCGAATACCGGCTTTGCCATCGGCTGATCGTCCATCGCGTGCTTCCCCCTGCCGGTATCGTTGCCCGCCCGATGATAGGGCGCCGCCAGTCCAGCGGCTAGTCCGGCCGTCCCGCGACGTCCGGGCCGATGGTCGCGTCGCGCAAATCCCGCCGATGAAACATCTGAATAAATCGCCTATACTGCGCCTGGGCCTATCCCCTGCGATCGGCGGCCCCGGCAGATTTCGCCGGCCAGCCACCGACGGCATGAGGAGACAGCGAGCGCGCGGGCTCGTCCGGCGGCCAAGCGGGAGGCGACATGATAAGGCGGTTCGATCATCTGACGGTTGTGGTGCGCGATCTCGATGACGCGAAGCGCTTCTTTGGTCTGCTTGGCTTCCGCGAGGAGATGGCCGTCGTCATCACGGGCGAGCCTTTCGCATCCTACATGGGCGTGGGGGGGATCGAGGCGGACCATGTGACACTGGTGGCGGAGGGCGTTTCCCCGCGTGCGGAAATCCAGCTGCTGCATTATAGGCAACCCGACATGATCCCCGATCCGCATGTGCGCGATCTGAACAAGCTCGGCCTCAATCATATCTGCTTCGCGGTGGATGACATCGCGGCGGTGGTGCGGACGATGCGGGCGAACGGCTACCGCACGCGCAACGAGATCATGGATTTCCATTCGCGCAAGCTGGTGTTTCTGTACGGGCCCGAGGATGTGACGATCGAGCTGTCGCAGTGGCACGCCTGACGCCCCGATAGCGATGCGTCGCCATGCCTAGAACAGGCTGGGGCCGCTGCCATCCTTGCTCTCGATCCGCACCGTCGCGGTGCGGCCCGGGATCAGCCGGATGCTCTCGGGCGTCTTGTCGAGCACGATCCGCACCGGCACCCGCTGCGCCAGACGCACCCAGTTGAAGGTCGGGTTCACGTCGGCCAGCAGGCTGCCGTCGGACGTACGGTCGCGGTCGGCGATGCCGCCGGCGATGCTTTCCACCCGGCCGGACAGCCAACGGTTGTCGCCCATCAGCTGAACCTGCGCCGGATCGCCGACGCGGATGCGCGGCAGCTTGGTTTCCTCGAAATAGCCGTCGACGTACAGGCTGTCGGTATCGACCAGCGCGATCACCGCGTGGCCCGCGGTCACGTAGTCGCCGGGCCGCAGGTCGAAATTGGTGACGATGCCGTTCACCGTCGCGCGCACCGTCGAGCGGTCGAGATTGAGCTGCGCAACGCCGCGATCCGCCGCCGCCTGCTGATAGGCCGCCGCCGCCTCGTCGGCCGCGCTCTGCGTCTGCTGCTGCTTCTCCTGGCTGACCTCGACATTCGACAGCGAATGGTAGCGGTCGGCCTCCCGTATCGCTTCCTGCAGCGCAGCGAGGCGGCTTTTCACCACCGCGTCGGCCTGCATCAGCGCGAGTTGGAAGCGCGCCTGATCGAGCCGGAACAGCACGTCACCGCGCTTCACCGTCTGGTTGTCGTGCACCAGCACGTCGACCACCAGCCCCGAGACGTCCGGGGCGAGGCCGACGACGTCGGCGCGCACGCTCCCGTCGCGCGTCCATGGCTCGTCCATGTAGTAGCCCCAGACGCGGGTGCCGGCGGCGATGGCAATCACGACGACGACCAGGGTGAGCAGGAAGCGTCCAAAGGTTCGCATCTCAAGGCTCCAGGAAGTGCGCGGACAGGGCGACGACGACGGCCAGCAGGATCACGAACAGCGCCGCGTCGAACAGCGCGCGGTGCCAGACCAGACGGTAGAACCCCACGGCGTACAGCAAGCGCCGCAGCACGGCATTGAGCGCGAAGGCGATCAGCGCCCAGATCAGCAGGGAAGGGACATACACGCCGCCGATGCTGACCTCGCCGATCATGCCGCCTGCACCTCGGCCTCGCGCACAGGCGGCCGCGGCGGCGGCTGATAGGGCGGGGCGTTGGGCAGCAGGGCGGCGCGGGTGCCCACCAGGCCCAGCAGCGCATCGCGGCGGCCATCGCCGTCAGGCAGCAACGCGATCGCCGCGAGTGCGGCGTCTATATCCCCGAGCAACGGCGCCGGGTCGGCGCGACGGCCCAGCGAGCGGGTGTGGAAATACCCGGCCAGCCGATCGAGCATCGCGTCGATCGCGGCCCGCGCCGCCGCCGGCAATGCGTGCCGCGCGCGGCGCAGGTCGACGATGTTCAGACCGACCCGCAGTGCCGCGAACAGCGCCGCCGCGGTGGTGTCGTTCTCGGCATCCGCAGTGGCCAGCCTGGGCATCAGCTGGCCCAGCCGGTCGAGCATGTGGGCCGCGAACACCGCCCGGTCGTTCTGCCCGCGCCGCAGCGCGGCCGTCTCCAGCGCCGCCCACGCCGCCCGCATCAGGCGCCGCGCACTCCATTCGGCGCCGACCGAGCGCGTGATCGCCGTCACCACCGCGGCGATGGTCATGCCCACGATGGCCGCGATGCCGGCGTTGATGAAGCTCGGGAAGTCGGCGTCGTACGTGCTCTGCAGGCTCAGCAGCGTGTTGCCGATCACCATGATCGTCGTGCCGATCGGCGCGACCGCCGGCATCGCCATCAGCACGCCGCACACCAGGTAGGGCGGCGCCAGCGCCAGCAGCAGCACCGGAAAGTCATGCACCTGCGGCAGGATCGCGAACAGCAGTACGAAATCCAGCAGCAACGCCACGATGGTCAGCTTGAGGAAGCTGACGATGAATGGGACCGGATTGTCCTGGGTGGCGAAGAAGCAGCAGACCACGGCGGCAATCTCGGTCGCCACCGCGCCGTCGTCCCAGGCCGCAAAGATCCATAGCGCGCAGCTTACCAGCACGGTAAGCGCCGCCGCCGCGCCCGACCACATCGCCATTCCGCGATCGACCAGTCGTATTGCACTGGCGGCGGCGTCGGTGGGATAGGTCATCGTGGCACGGAACGTGCCGTGTTCGTGCATCTGCCGCTCGAGCTGCTTGCCGTCCTGCCAGAGCTGCGTCAGGTCGCGCAGTCGCAGCAGCAGGCTCGCGGTCAGGATGCGCGGCCAGTCGGCAGCCGCGTCCAGCGTCGCCTCCGTGCCATCGATCCGCTCGCGCAAGGCTGTCGCTTGGCTGGCGACATCGGGCTCATTCATGCGCAGCCAGGCGCCGATGGCGCGCAACAGCTGCTCCAAGCCTGCCGGCAGCGGCCCTGCGACGCGCAGCGCGTGCACGCGGTCGCGGATGGACGCGACGACCGGCAGCATCAGCAGCAGCCGCCAGCGGAACAGCTGCACGGTGTCGCGCGGGCCGTCGCGCTCCGTCGGGTCCCACGCCAGGTAGCTGTCGAGCATGTCGAGTTCGCTGGCGACCGCGGCGATCCGCTGGCGGTGACCGCGGATTTCCTCGGCGTCGGCCTCGCCGCGCAGGGCGCCCGCAGCCCAACGCTCCACCAGCCGCAGCGATTCGGCGAAGCGCGCGGCCACCACCGGACCGACCGGATTGGGAAACACCAGCGAGTGCACCACGGTCGCGCAGACGATGCCCAGGCCGATCTCCTCCACGCGGGCCACGGCGACGTCGAAGATCGTGCCCGGGTCGGTCACGGTCGGGAAACCGATGATCGCCGCACTGTAGCCGGCCAGCAGAAAGACGTAGCTGCGCGGTGTGCGGTCGAGCAGCGACAGAAACAGGCAGGCCCCGACCCAGCCGGCCAGTGCGAAGGCCAGCAGACCGGGCGAGTCGACGAGGTTGGGTACCAGCGCGATCGTCGCCGCGGCGCCGAGCAGCGTGCCGATCAGGCGGAACAGCGCCTTCGACCGCGTCGCCCCCGACAGCGGTTGCGACGCGATGTAGACCGAGGCCATCGCCCAATACGGCCGCGGCAGGTCGGCTGCGAAGGCGATGTACATGGCCAGCGCCGCCGCCGCGAAGCAGCGTATGGAGAACATCCAGGCTCTCCAGTCCGGCAGGGTCATGCGAACTCCCTCGCAGGCGGCAGCCTACTACGACGCCCGACCGCGTGCTCGATTGTATCAAAAACCCGCAGCGCAGCTGCCAGATCGGCCGGATCGACGCCGGCGAGCAGGTTGGCGCGCACGGCCGCCAGCGCCGCCTCGGCCTGCCGGGCGGCGGCCGTCCCGGCCTCGGTCATGTGCAGTGTCCTGGCGCGTCGGTCGCGCGGGTCGGTCCGCCGCCCGATCAGCCCGGCGGCGCAAAGCTGCGTGAGCACCGGGCTGAGCGAGGCTTCCTCGATTGCCAGTGCGTCGGCGACCTCGGTTTGGCGCACGCCATCACCCAGGCGTCCGATCGCCACCAGCGGCAGCGCCGTGGCCAGCGACAGGCCCTGTGCCGCCAAAGCCAGGTCCGACTCGCGCCGCCACGCCCGCTCCAGGTGCGGCAGCGCCGAGGCGAACAGGCTTGCAAGACGCCAAGTATCGGACATGCACGATACTTAGGAGCCTTACTAAATTGGCGCCAGCGGCTTGTCGCAGTGCAGCATTGAAGCGCCCGCGGTGCTGGACGCTTGGGTTAAAGTGCGGCGTTGGTGGTCCGCAGGCGGTGCGCCAGTTCGCCCATTACGTACCAGCAGAAGTTCGGCATCTCCTCGATCATATAGCGGAACTTCCTGCGGTCGATGACGGCAAGGCTGCAGACGGCGCGGGCGCGTGCCGTGGCGGTGCGGGGCTGGTCATCGAGCAGGGAGACGACGCCCAGCGCGTTGCCTGCACCGATCGTCTCCAGCACCTTGTCGCGTGCGATGATGTCGACCGCGCCCTCCAGAACCACGTACATGTTTTGGGGTTCGTCGCCTTCGCTGAACACCACGTCGCCTTTGGCGTAATCGATCACTGTCCCGACGCGGCGGGCGAATTCTCGGAAATCGATCTCGGCGGTCATCGACATGGAGTTAGCCTCCGTCATCGTCCTTTGTGTCAGATCAATGACAGTGCCGAACGGCGATAAAGTCAACTCGTTTCGTCTGTGTTAAGGAATTGGCAAGCGCCGCGCACCGGATCGCTGGCCGCGCGCCCGCACCGCCCGGTGCAGCGCCCAGCCCGCCAGCGACAGCGCAGCGAAGGCGGCCAGGCACAGCGCGGCGGGCTGCCATTCCCCGGCCGCCAGGCGGTCCAGCGACAGGCCCGCATATTGCGCGGGCAGCACATGCGCCGGCGCCCAGACCAGCGCCGAGAACACGTTGGCGATCAGGAAGCGGCGCCGCCGCATCCCCACCATCCCCGCCATCAGCGGCACGGTGGAGCGCAGCACGGGCAGGAACCGGCACAGCGCCACGCTGGCGACGCCGTAGCGGGCGAAGAACCGCTCGGCCTCGGCCAGCAGTTCCGGCCGCGCGGCGAACGGCCAGACGCCGCGCAGCCGCGTGCTGAACCGCTCGCCAAGCCAGAACGAGACGAAATCGCCGAGCACCGCGCCCAGCACCGCGGCGATCATGATCGGCCAGACCGGCATCCCCGCCATGGCCGCTGCCCCGGCGATGGCCATCAGGATCGGCGTACCAGGCAGCAACACGCCCAGCACCGCCACCGCCTCGATGACGGCGGCCAGGAAGGCGACCAGGATGGCAAGTTCGGGGTTTTGGGCGACCAGGCCGGCCGCGCCATGTACCACCGACCAGATCGTCGCGATCACGGCGGTACTCCGTTGACGTGCGTGTCTATATGCGGTCACCGGGACGCGGCGTAAACCGGGCGCCGACCGGTGTGGGAGAGTGAGCTTGGAGCAACTGGACTGCGTCGTGGCCGGGGCTGGGGTAGTCGGACTGGCCGCAGCACGCGCGTTGGCGCTGGCGGGGCGGGACGTGGTGGTGCTCGATGCCGCCGAGGGCATCGGCACCGAAACCTCCTCGCGCAACAGCGAGGTGATTCACGCCGGCATCTACTACCCCGCCGGCAGCCTGATGGCCCGCTTCTGCGTCGCCGGCCGGAAGGCGCTCTACGCCTACTGCCGGGAGAAGGGCGTTCCGCACGCCAACTGCGGCAAGCTGATCGTGGCGACCAGCGCCGACGAGGACTCGCGTCTGGCCGACATCAGGCGCCGCGCCGCGATCAACGGCGTCGATGACATGCGCATCCTGACCCGCACGGAAGCAATGGCACTGGAACCCAACCTGCACTGCACCAGCGCGCTGCTCTCGCCCTCCACCGGCATCATCGACAGCCATGGCTTCATGGTGGCGCTGCAGGGCGACGCCGAGAACGCCGGCGCGGTCATGGTGTTCCACAGTCCGATCCTTGCCGGGCGTGCCGTGGCCGGTGGGGTGGAGATCGACGTGGGCGGCGCCGACCCGATCACGCTGCGCTGCCGCCTGCTGGTCAATTCCGCCGGCCTGCATGCGCCTGCGCTAGCCGCCCGCATCGCAGGCATGCCGCGCGACCGCGTGCCGGCCGCATACTATGCCAAAGGAAACTATTTCACGTTGTCGGGCCGCTCGCCGTTCTCGCGGCTGATCTATCCCGTTCCGGTGCCCGGCGGCCTGGGTGTGCACCTGACGATCGACCTCGGCGGGCAGGCGCGGTTCGGCCCCGACGTCGAGTGGATCGACCGTATCGACTACACCGTCGATCCGCACCGTGCCGACAGTTTCTATGCCGCCGTCCGCCGCTACTGGCCCGATCTGAAAGACGGGGCGATCCAGCCCGGCTATGCCGGTATCCGTCCGAAGATTGTGCCGAAAGGCGCGCCCGCCCAGGACTTCGTTGTGCAGGGGCCGCAGACGCACGGGCTGTCCGGCCTGATCAACCTGTTCGGCATCGAAAGCCCCGGCCTGACCGCATCGCTGGCGATCGCCGATCACGTCGTCGAGGTATCGCGGACCGGCTGACACCTTTGGCGGTTGGGGCAACCTCGCGACTGCTCTAACGTTGTGGCTCAAGCGCCGGAGGACCGCGATGCGACGCTGGCTGGCTGCCCTGTCTGTCGCGCTGGCATTGTTCGCATCGCCGCCGGCGCAGGCGGAGACGGTGCTGATGGTCGGATGGTGCGCCAGCAACCTCACTCCTGCTGCCGCGCCGCTCGCGGTGGCGCAGAAGCTTGGCTGGTTCGCCCCCGCCGGCTTCCGCATCGAGCCCTATCCGCTTGCCGGCTCGAAGGATTGTGTCGCCGCCGTGATCGCCGGGACACTGCCCTACGCGCTGGCCTCGATCGAGCCGCTGGCAATGCTCGGTCCGCAGGCCGGGGCCAAGGTTTTCTACACCGCATACCAAGGCAACATCTATGGAATGGCGGTGCCGCAGGACAGCCCGATCCACGGCTTCGCGGACCTGCGGGGCAAGCGCATCGGCGTCACTTCGATGGGGTCCGGCGGGGTGATGGTGGCGCGCGCGCTGGTCGCCGACGCCGGCCTCGATCCCCGCCGCGACATCCGGTTCGTGGTGACGGGGGAGGGGGCGCAGGCGGCCGCCGTGGTGGCGCGGGGCGCGGTCGATGCACTCAGCCTCTACGACGTCCAGTACGCCCTGGTGCGCAACGAGGGTGTGCCGCTGCGCATGCTGGACAACAGCGCGATAGCGCACTTCCCCTCCAACGGCTTCGTCGCGACCGACGCGACCATCGGGGCCCGCCGGGACGAGGCGGTGGCGCTGGCACGCGGCTATGCGATGGGCACCATCTTCACGCTGGCCAACCCGCAGGCGGCGATCCGCATCATGCACGCGCTATGGCCGCAGACCGTGCCTGACGGCATGAGCCTGCCGACGGCGCTGGGCGTCGATATGGTGACGCTGGCGGCGCGCATGCCGAACTGGCGGCTGGAAGCCGGCGGTGTGACGCAATGGGGTGAGAACTCGCTCACCAACTATGCGGCGTATCTCGCGTTCCTGCACGCCAACGGCGTCCTGAAACAGCCGGTCGCGGCGACCGATCTGGTCACCAACGACCTGATACCGGCGATCAACGATTTCGACGCCGCCGCCATCATCGCCCAGGCCAAGGCCTACACGCAGTAGCGTTCTAATCTGCCCGCAGCGCGGTGCGCAGCGCCGTCGTGCCACCGGGATCCTCGGCCGCGGCGAGTCGCAGCGCGGCCAGCGTGGCGAAGCGTTGCGTCAGCGCGCGCCGCGTCGCCGGCGGCAGCCGGTGCGCCGGCGCATCGCGCACCAGCACCGCCTCCATCGCCGCCGTCACGATCAACCCGGTTTCCGGCGGCAGGATCTCCTGCGGGAAGTCGGCGTCCACCGCAAAATACAGCGCATCGCTGAAATCCCGATACTCGTGCCATTTCGCGTCGGTCTGGAAGTCGCGCAGACCCGACTTCACCTCGATGCAGGCGAAGCCGCCATCGGGGCGCAGCGCCAGGATGTCGGCGCGCCGCCAGTTGGGCAGCGTCACCTCGTGCAGCGGCGCCCAGCCCAGCTGGACGCACAGCCGCGCCGCCGCCCGGCGGATCAGCAGCGCCCGCTCGGGGAAGCTCGGCGGCGCGCTGCCGTCCTGCATCCGCTAGCCCAGCAGCGCGTCGATCGCCTTGGCCAGCGTCACATCCTTGTGCGACAGACCACCGGCGTCGTGGGTGGACAGCGTGATCTCGACCTTGTTCCAGACATTCGACCATTCGGGGTGGTGGTCGTGCTTCTCGGCCAGCAGCGCCACTCGCGCCATGAAGCCCCAGGCCTCGCTGAAATCGCGGAACTTCAGGCTGCGGTGGATAGCCGCCGGCTTGACGTGCCATTGTGGAAGCGCGGCGGGCAGGCCAGCGTGCTCGGTCTCGGTCAGTTTCGCGACCATGGCGGTGTCTCCGTGTGATGGCTTGACCCGGGGATGCGAGCCTGCACGGATATGGTGATGAGTGCGACCCGTCCCAGCGGCCCTGCCTTCGGCGCGCCGCCCAGTACCGACGACATCGCCGACCTCGCCGAACGCGCGCTGGAGGCGATCCCGGCGCGCCTCGCCCGCCACGTGCAGGGCGTCGGCATCACCGTCGAGGACATGCCCGACGACGACACGCTGGAGGAACTCGGCATCGAAAGCGCGTGGGAGCTGACCGGGCTCTATGTCGGCACGCCGCTGCCGCAGCGCAGCGTCGAAGACATCGCCCGCCAGCCCGACATGATCTTCCTGTTCCGCGAGCCGATCCTGCTGGAGTGGATCGAGACGGGCGAGGATCTGGACCGGCTGGTGCGCAGCGTGCTGATCCACGAGGTGGCGCATCATTTTGGGTTCAGCGACGCCGACATCGAGCGTCTGGAAGCGGAGATGGACGAGTAGCCGCCGCTCTCAGGCGATCATGCTCAGGGCCGCCCCCGCCAGCGCCGACAGTGCCACGACGAGAAGCGGTGGCGCGCGCCAGGCGACCAGCAGTACGAAGCCGGTTGCCGCAACGGCGAAATCGGCGGGTCCCTGCACCGCGCTCGTCCATACCGGATGATACAGCGCGGCCCCGAGCAGCCCCACGACCGCGGCGTTGGTGCCGCGCATCGCCGCCTGCGCATCGGGTCTGGCGCGCAGGCCGTGCCAGAACGGCAGGGTGCCGAGCAGGCACAGGATGCCGGGGATGAAGATGCCGACCAGCGCGACCGCCGCCCCGGCAATCCCGCCCGGCGGCACGGCCGCGACGGTTCCCAGGAAAGCCGCGAAGGTGAACAGCGGCCCGGGCACCGCCTGCGCCGCACCGTAGCCGGCCAGGAAAGTCGTGTCGGACACCCAGCCCGGCACCACGACCGCGTCGCGCAGCAACGGCAGCACCACGTGGCCGCCGCCGAACACCAGCGCGCCCGAGCGATAGAAGGCGTCGAACAGCGCCACTACGCCGCTGCGGACCGGCAGGAACGCAAGGGCCAGCACCGCGAAAAACGCCGCAAGGCAAACGGCGCCGAAGCGCCGCGATACCGGCATTGCCAGCGCATCAGGGGCTGGTTCTGCCGCACCGCGGCACAGCGCCCAGCCGGCAATCCCACCCGCCACGATCATTGCGACCTGCACCGGCGGCCACGGCAGCAGAAGCGTCACGACCAGCGCGGCGGTCCCAATCGCGGCGCGCGCGCGATCGGGACACAGGCTGCGCGCCATCCCCAGGACGGCCTGCGCGACGATGGCCACGGCGACCAGCTTCAGCCCGTGCAGCACGCCTGCCCCGGTGTGCGATTCCGCGATGCTGCCCGCGCCATAGGCAAACAGCACCATCAGGAAGGCGGAAGGCAGGGTAAAGCCGGTCCAGGCCGCCAGTCCGCCCGGCAGGCCGCCGCGCATCAGTCCGATGCCGAACCCGGTCTGGCTGGATGCCGGCCCCGGCAGGAACTGCGCCAGGGCAACCAGATCGCCGTACGCCCGCTCGGTCAGCCACTTGCGGCGCTGCACGAATTCGGCACGGAAATAGCCCAGATGGGCGATCGGGCCGCCAAAGCAGGTGCATCCCAGCCGCAGGAAGATCAGCAGGATCGCCAGCGGTGAATCGATGCCGGCCGGGTTTGCGGGAACGCCGGCTGCCGCATCCGTCCGTTCGGTCAAAGGTCCTGGCACGGGACGAGGCTATTCGCCGGACCGGATGGTGCCAACCGGCATCGGCGCGCCGGGCAGGGCCGCCCCATCCCTGCCACCGCCGCGCCGCGCCGCGTCGGCGCGCTACAGCCGGGTGTGGTCCGGCGGGAGCGGCACGGAAAGCGGGTTCTGTTCGGCCGCCACCAGTCTGGCCGAACTCGACCAGCCGCTCGCGCATCTCGGCCAGCATTGTGGCGTGGCTCGTCATGGCGTCGAGATAGCCCTCGAAGAAGGCCGTCTCTGCAAGCGTCGTCCAGCCGGGCCGGTGAATGACCGGGATCAGCACGTCCGCCACCGTCTCCACCGAGCGGAGGGTGCGGTCAAAACGATGCAGCCGTGCTTCCATCTGCGTAAAATCATGGTCCATGGCAGATTCCCCTGATGGGACCGCCCGGGGATTCGGGCAGTTCATGTCGGTCCCGCCACGATACTGCCGACAGTACGTTACGAAAGTGATCTACTTCACAAGTGAAACCAGCGCAGGTTTCGGGGCCATGCGGGCGCGCCGGCTGGATTTCGCTCGGGTCATTCAACATACTCGCGCCTTCAACCCGAGGGAGACGCACCATGATCGCATCGAAGCGGATCGGCCTCGCCATCGCGCTTTTCCTGCTCGGTACGGCCGCCGCGCTGGCCGCCGATTCCGTTCCGGACATGATGGGCAACTGGACGGGCAAGACCTTCTCGATCGTCGCAGGGGCGGGCGGTCACTGGCCCGACAACACCGGCACGTGGAGCAAGCCGGGCTTGCTCGACGGCGACATCGTGATTGCCGTCACCGGCCAGCAGGGCAGGCGGTTCTGGGGTGTCACGTCGATCACGGCGAACGGCAAGAAGACCGACGAACCGTTCATCGGCGAACTCTACGGCCGGCACAACCGCAACGTCCTGACGGCCGACACCGATGGCTATGTCACCGGCCAGGTCAGCGGCAATGTCTTTACGTTCTGCTACGCGCAGGCTGGCGGCCCGACCCATACCAGCGTCGTCAGCTGCACCGAATTGAAGCGGACGCATTGAGTGCGGGGGTATGTCCGCGATCCCGCGCACCGGGCACGGGAATTACAGGAAATTAATGCGAAGCGCCCGCCATCGGCACAGTTTCCTGGTGCTTTTTTAACGCGGCCATGCGCCGAAATGACATTGACGGTCGATGTCGTTTTGCACCGCAACAGCTCTGGTAATGATCGGCTGCAGGCCGGCCCGAAGTCGCTCTTGACACTGTTACAACAACCCGCCTTGATTGCCCCCACGTTCGGACAAGCGGCGAATGGTTGCCTTGGATATGGAATCCCATGACAGTGTGCAGTCGCACCTCAACAGCGGGGTTCTGAGACTTCGCCTCCCGGATGAGGATTTTGCGGCCAAGGGCGGACCACTCACCGCGATCGTATCCGGCGTCGGTCGTTCCGGAACAAGCATGGTCGCGAAAGTTCTGCATTCGCTCGGCTTGTTCATGGGCAGGATTGATGGCCTTGCGGTCTATGAGGATCGGGAATTCAACCAGGCGCTGTATATCCGCGACTACGTCACCCTGGACGCACTGATCCGCAAGCAGAACGCGGCGAACGAGCGATGGGGCTTCAAATTCGCATCGCTGCAGAACCATCTGTCGCCTGCTCAGCTGAACAGCTTCCGCAACCCTCGCCTGATTGTCGTCGCCCGCGACGTCGTTGCCACCACAAGCCGGTCCAAACTCTCCGACGCCGAGAAGAGGGACCTCGAAGCCACGCTGCGCGATGTGACGCAGCAGGTCTCCGACATGATGGCGTTCGTCAGCAGTGCGCCGTGCCCGACGCTGCTGCTCAGCTACGAGAAATGCGTCGCGTTCCCGGATGCCGCAATCGATGCCCTGGCGGGGTTTTGCGGTATCGTGCCGACCGCGGACGCCAGGCGCCAAGCGCTGCACGCCATCGAGCCGAACAATCCGAGCTACATCCAGCTGTTCCATCCCAACCATCGCGGCAACGTCGACGCGGTGAAGCACGGGGTGGTCATCGGCTGGTGCGCCGCGAACGACAGCGATGAGCCGGTCGAGGTGGAGTTGCTGGCCGACGGCGTCCCGATTGCGCGGACCATGGCCAACGCTCATCGCAATGATCTGGAGACGGTGGGAATCGGTTCCGGGTGTCATGGTTTCCGCTTCGACCTGACAAACCTGCCCTTCGAGCTGGACACCGTGTTGACGCTACGGACCGTGGATCGCGCCTACATCCTCAACCGGGGCGAGTTTCGCCTGAGCGACTTTCCAGAGGAACTCGCCAGGCTGACCCATCGCGGCAATTTCGATTCCGTACGAGATGGATACGTCACCGGATGGTGTGTCGCCAGAGGCAGCACGGATCCGGTCGAGGTCGAATTGCTGGCCGACGGCGTTGTCGTCGCTTCGGCGATGGCCGACATACACAGGCACGATCTGGAGGCCGCCGGCATCGGCACGGGACGCCACGGCTACCGCATCGATATCAGCTCCCTCGGGCTCGCGGCGACCGCGCTGCTCGAGGTCCGCGCCGCACGCACTACCTGCATCCTGAGGGGCAGCCGGCGCCGCCTGAGCGACTTCCCTGCCCAGGTCGACCGCACTGAATACAGCGGCAACTTCGACTCGGTGAAGCATGGGCGCGTCATCGGATGGTGCGCGGCCCAGGGGCGCGACACGCCTGTCGAGGTCGAATTGCTGGCCGACGGCGCGGTGGTGGCGTCGGCGAAGGCCGACCTTCACCGCGGCGATCTGTTGGCCGCCGGGGTCGGGGCAGGCCGCCACGGCTTCGAAATCGACATCTCGGGACTTGCCCTGACTCCCGAGGCCGTCCTGCAGGTCCGGACACTGGGCGGCGCCCATGTCCTGCGACGCAGCGGTCGCCGCCTGATGGATTTCCCGGAGCGCTGATCGGGCTTCTCGTCCCATCGGTGCGGACGGCACCAGGTCACCCGCCGTTGCATTGCAGCGCTGCCGCCGGTCACGCCGCCCTCAAACCTCCAGCCACTCCTGGCGCACCCGCGCATCCGCCGCCAGATCCGCGGGCGCGCCCTCGAACACGATGCGGCCATGCCCCATCACATAAAGGCGGCGAGAGATCTTCAGCGCGATCGCCAGCTTCTGCTCGACCAGCAAAATCGCCACACCCCGCCTGGCGATCTCGCCGAGCAGCACGCCCACCTGCTCGACCAGCTTGGGCGCCAGCCCCTCGGTCGGCTCGTCGATCAGGATCAGGTCGGGATCGCCCATCAGGGTGCGGCACATTGCCAGCATCTGCTGCTCGCCGCCCGACAGCACGCCCGCGCTCACGTTCTGCCGCCGGTCCAGGTTGGGGAACAGCGCGAACACGTCGTCGAAGGTCCAGCGGCCGAAGCGGCGGGCGCGCTTCAGCCCCAGTTCCAGATTTTGCCGAACCGTCAGCGTGGGGAAGATCTGGCGGTCCTCGGCCACATAGCCGATGCCGGCCTGCGCGATGCGGTCGGTGCGCATCCCGCCGATCTCGCCGCCGCGGTAGCGCACCTGCCCGTGCGGTGCCACCAGCCCCATGATCGCCTTGCAGGTGGTCGAGCGGCCGACGCCGTTGCGGCCCAGCAGGCTGACGATCTCGCCCTCGTCCACGCGCAGATCGACGCCGTGCAGGATGTGGCTCTTGCCGTAATAGGCGTGCAGATCCCGCACTTCCAGCATCATGCCGCCAATGTCCCGAGATAGGCTTCCTGCACCGCCGCGTTGCCGCGGATCGTGGCCGGCGGGCCGGAGGCGATCACCTCGCCATAGACCAGCACGGTGATGGTGTCCGCGAGGTCGAACACCACCTTCATGTCGTGCTCCACCATCACCAGCGTCCTGCCCTGCGTGATGCGGCGGATCAGCGCCATGGCGTAATCGGTCTCGCTGTGGCTCATTCCTGCCGTCGGCTCATCCAGCAGGATCACGCTGGCCCCGCCCGCCACGGTGATGCCGATCTCCAGCGCGCGCTGCTCGGCGTAGGACAGCAGCCCGGCCGGGAGGTCGCGACGCGCCGCAAGGTTGATCTCCTCCAGCAGCCGCTCGGCGGCCTCGTTCAGCGCGCGCTGGCGTGGCACCGCGTGCCAGAACGAATAACGGTAGCCCATGCTCCACAACAGGCTGCAGCGGATGTTCTCGAGCACGCTCAGCCGGTGAAAGATCGAGGTGATCTGAAAGCTGCGCGACAGGCCCAGGCGGTTGATGCGCTGCGGCGGCAGCCCGTCGATGCGCGCGCCGTTCAGCGAAATCGCGCCCGAGGTGATCATGAACCGTCCGCTCATCAGGTTGAACAGCGTGGTCTTGCCCGCGCCGTTCGGGCCGATGATGGCGTGCCGCTCGCCCGCTGCGATATCGAGCGTGACGCCGCGGATCACCTCGGTCGCGCCGAAGTTCTTGCGCACGTCGCCCAGCGCCAGGGCCGGAACGCTGCCGCTCACGTCGCATCCTTGAGGTCGACCGTCAGCGCCTCCCACACCGCGCGGAAGCCGCGCCCCTCGTACCAGAACCAGGCCCCGCCGGCGACCAGCAGGATGGCGGACACCACCCACGGCGTCGGGCTGGTGACGCTGATCGGGTGGCCGAACAGCACCAGGTGCTTGCCCTGCGCCTCGCCGATGGTCAGGAACGAGGCCAGCTCCACGATGCCGATGAAGCCCAGGATCGTCGCCAGCAGCGGCGGCGCGACGCGCAGATAGGGAACCACCAGCCGCCGCAACCGCCCGCTGCGCTGGATCGGCGCATGCGCCACGATCAACCCCGCCAGGCCCGAGGGCGCGAAGGTGACCATCACGATGAACAGAACGCCGACATAGATCAGCCAGGAGTTGGACATCAGGCTGACGCCGCTTTGCAGCAGCGTGATCAGGATGGCCCCGAGGATCGGACCGCCGAACACCGTGGTGCCGCCGATATAGGCCATCAGCAGCGCGTTGGCCGACAGCGGCGCGGCGATCGCATCGAAGGTGACGATCTCGTAGGTGACGGCATACAGCCCGCCGGCGATGCCAGCGAAGAAGCCGGACAGTGCGAATTGCAGGAAGCGCACCATGCGCGGGTCGTAGCCCATGAACTGCGCGCGCTCGTGGTTGTCGCGGCAGGCATTCGCCATGCGGCCGAGCGGGGTGAAGGTCAGGCCATACATCGCCACCGTGGCGATCACCGCCCACGCGATGATCAGGTAATAGACCGCGATGCCGTGCGCATACGACAGACCCAGCATGCTTTGCGCGTTGGTGCGGTCGGTGGACACGCCGCTCTCGCCGCCGAAGAAGTGCTGGAACATCAGTGCCGCGACCGTCAGCAGCTGGCCGATGCCCAGCGTGATCATCGCGAAGGCGGTGGCGCGCTGCCGCGTCGCCATGAAGCCGAACACGACGGCGATGCCGAGGCCGCTCAAGCCCGCAAGCAGCGGCATCAACTCCATCGGCACCGGCAGCGTCCCGTCGCCGGCGGCGTTGAGGAAATGGATCATGCAGTAGCCGCCGAAGCCGAACAGCACGGCATGGCACAGCGAGAGCAGCCCGGCCTGACCCATCAGCATGTTGTACGACAGCGCGAAGATCACCATCATGCCCATCTGGCTGAGCATCGAGACGACGAAACCGTCCTGCCGTCCGTGCGCCCAGTCGTAGAACAGCCAGGGCAACACCAGCGCCACCAGCACGACGGCGACGCCCAGCAGCCAGGCAGCCCGCGTACCCGCGGTGCGGCGCCTGGCGATGCCGGCGATCCCGGCGGTGCCGACCGCGTCCATCACGTGTCCCGCGTCCCCAGCAGGCCGCGCGGCCGCACCAGCAGCATGGCGATCATCAACGCATAGGGTATCAGCGCACCAACGCGCGAGACCGGCACCGCCATGATCTCGCCCAGCAGGTCGTCGCGGGTGATCGCCAGCCCGAGCGGATGCAGCAGGTCGTTCATCGAGCCGTTGACGATCACGGCGAAGGTGCTGACCAGCCCCATGAAGATCGATGCGACGAAGCAGCCGGCCAGCGAGCCCAGCCCGCCGAACACGACGACGACGAACACGATCGGCCCCATCGCGTCCGCCATGCCGGGCTCGGTTGTCTGGTAGTTGCCGCCGATCACTCCGGCGAGACCGGCCAGCAGGCAGCCGCCGGCGAACACGATGGTGAACACGCGCGGCACGTTGTGGCCCAGCGCGCTTACCATGTTGGGGTGGGTCAGCGCCGCCTGGATGATCAGCCCGACGCGCGTGCGCTTCAGCAGCACCCAGATCGACAGCAGCATCGCCGCCGAGATGAACAGCATGAAACCGCGATAGGCGGGGAACTCGGTGCCGTAGATCCGGAACAGCGGGAAGTCCAGCAGCGCCGGCACGCGGTAGGGCATCGGCAGCGTGCCCCAGGTCATCTGCACCGCCCGGCCGATGATGAACACGAGGCCGAAGGTGAACAGCAGTTCGGCGATATGGCCGTTGTGATGGACGCGGCGCAGCCCCCACACCTCGATCGCCGCGCCGATCAGCCCGCACAGCACCGGCGCGATCACCAGCGCCGGCCAGAAGCCCAGATAACGACTGATCACGAAGGCGAAATAGGCGCCCAGCATGTAGATGCTGGCGTGGGCGAAGTTCAGGACGCCCATCATGCTGAAGATCAGCGTGAGGCCGCTCGCCAGCATGAACAGCAGCATGCCGTAAACCAGGCCGTTCAGCAGCGTGACCAGGAAGATGTCCATGCCAGCCGGCCCGCGCTGGCGCCCGGCGTCAGGACGCCGGTCGCTTCATCTTGCACGTGGTGGGCAGCGCAAGCTCCGACGCGGGCACCACCGCCTCGGTCTTCCAGCCCAGGCCGGTATGTTCGGAGTTGTATTTGACGCCCTTGGTGAACACCACCTCGTAGTACGGCAGCAGCATCTGGTGGTCTTCCTTGCGCATGATGTTCTCCTGGCCGACCAGGTCCTTCATGTGCATGCCCTCGAGTGCCAGGGCGACCTGCAGCGGGTCGGTGGACTTCGCCTTGTCGATGGCGGCGGCCAGCATGTTGAACATCGTCAGGAAGTTGAGTTCGGTGAAGTCGAAGTCATGGTGGGCGCGGAAGCCCTGATCGAATTTCTCTGCCGCTTCGTTGTGGTCGTCGACGGCGACGTTCTCGGTATATTCGGCGATCGAGGTAAGCCGGTCGGCGCCGCTCGCGCCGATCGCCGTCGGGCCGCCCACCAGATGCGCCAGATAGGTGTCGTAGCGGATGTTCAGCCCGGCATCGTTGCCGGCCTTGATCAGAAGATTGAGATCGCGGCTGTAGTTGCCGGTCAGCAGGCTCTGCGCGCCCGACGCCTTGATCTTGGTTATGTAGGGCGAGAAGTCCTGTACCTGGCCGAATGGCATCAACTCGTCGGCGACCACCTGGATGTCCGGCCGCAGCTTCGCCAGATACTCGCGGGTGTCATGCTGGATCGACTGGCCGAACACGTAGTCCTGGTTCAGCAGATAGACCTTCTTCACTGATTCCGGCAGCGTCTTGATGCGGGCAAAGGCGCGCATCTGCACGCTGCCGGTGAAGCGGAACTGCCAGAAGTCGCACTTCTCGTTGGTCAGCTCGGTCGCCAGCGCGCCACAGTTCAGATAGATCACCCGGTTGTCGGGATTGCGCGCGTTGTTCTTCGCCACCGCGTCGATCAGCGCGGATCCGACATTCGATCCGACGCACTGCATCACGAACGGGATATTCTGGTCGGTGATGCTCTTCAGCGCGATCAGCGCTTCGGACGGCTGCAGCTTGTCGTCGAAGGGCACCAGTTCGAACTTGCGGCCGAGCGCACCGCCGCGGGCGTTCACGTCGGCGATGATGTAGTTGAACACCTTCAGGAACTGGTCGCCCGCCGAGGCGAAGGGACCCGACAGCGGGTCTACGTAGCCGATCTTGATGGTGTCGGCGGCCCATGCCGGCGGACCGGCCAGACATCCCCACGCCAGCAGAATTCCGATTGCGGCGCGCGCGATCAGTGCCTTCATGGTTCCCCCGTGGCCGCTGTTGGCGCGGCCGTTTTCTTGCAGTCCTGGACCGTCTGACGGAAGTGTAATCCGATCCGGGACCGTTCATCAACCGCGGGGCATGCCCGGCACCGCTGCCGGCCTATTCCAGGCCCCACCCCCGATAGCGGAAGATCGGGGTCAGCATGCGCGCCGTGCGCTCGGCCGGTGTCAGCGCAAGATAGTTGCAAAGATGCTCAAGCACGTTCTGGGTGATGTCAGCGAGATCGAGCGCAAGCGCCTCCGCTATAGCGTAGTAGCGCAGATTTTCGAGCTCGCCTGATCCTGCCAGTGTGCCGGACACGTGCTCGGCCTCCACTACCAGGAAGCGCGCGTTGAAGCGCATCGGCATCACCGGGGGTGTGACCGCACGCAACAGATACGACAGCGCATCGAGCCGCGGTGGCGTGCCCAGCGTCAGCCCGGTCTCCTCCTCGAGCTCGCGCGCGACCGCGATGCCGATGGCTCGCGCCTTGGCCGGCGTCGCCGCCTTTTCCAGATGCGCGCGGGTCTCGGGGCGCAGCGGTGTCGCGACCTTGCCCCACCGGTCGGCCGGGTCGACCCGCCCGCCCGGGAACACCAGCCGGTTCGGCATGAAGCGGTGCCGCGCGCCGCGCATCCCCATCAGCACCTCGGCGCCCGAGGCGCCCTGCCGCACGATGATCAGGCTGGCCGCATCGCGCGGCCGGACCGCACGCCGCCGCGCGATCGGCGCGGCCTCGGCCGTCGGACTATCAGGCAAGATCGGACCCTCGCGTGGTGGGATGGCGCGGCCAGCTTGCCGTAACGCCACCGGTGCGCAAGCTTCTGGGCACGATACCCCGGAGGAGACAGCATGTCGGCCACGACCGCCAAGACCGCGACGCATCCATACCCGCGCCACCGCGCGCAGATCGAGGCGATCCTGCGCGCCTGGGACATGCCGCAGGTTCACGCCGCGACGACGGCCGAGATCCTGTCCTGGGCCGATCTGCACGGCATCGACAGCCATGGGATGTCGATGCTGCCGGGCTACGACAGGCACCGCCGCAACGGGCGCGTCAACATGCAGGCGCGGCCCTCGATCGTGCGGGAAAGCCCGGTCTCGGCGCTGGTCGATGGCGGCGGCGGGCTCGGCCACGTGCCGGCCGACTTCGCCATGCGTACCGCCATCGCCAAGGCGCAGCAGTCCGGCATGGCGATCGCGGCGGTGCGCAATTCCGCGCATTTCGGTGCCTGCGGCTACTACACCAAGCTCGCCGCCGATGCCGGGCTGATCGGCATGGCCTGCACCAGCGCCTCGGGCATCCAGGTCGCGCCTACCGGCGGGCGTCAGGCGCGGCTCGGCACCGATCCGTGGAGTTTCGCCGCCCCGGGTGCGGACGGCGTGCCATTCCTGCTCGACATGGCCACCACCACGGTCGCCGCCGGGCGCATCCGCAACAAGGCGAACGAGGGGCTGCAGTGCCCGCCCGGCTGGGTGATGACGAAGGACGGCGCGCCCAGCACCGACCCGCTGGAAGCGGCGCAGCACGGCGGCTTCCTCACCTCGCTCGGCGGCACGCCCGAGGGCAGCAGCTACAAGGGCTACGGCCTGGCCGCGATGGTGAACATCCTGGCGTCCTGCCTGTCGGGCGCGACGCTGGTCACCGACCCCATGCACACGAAACAGCCGCAGGGCATGGATATCGGCCACTGCTTCTTCGCCATCGACCCCGGACTGTTCCGCGATCCCGCCGAATTCCGCGGCGACGTGACGCGCTTTTGCGACGATCTGCGTGCCACCACGCCGATCGATCCCGCGCGCCCGGTGATGGTCGCCGGCGATCCGGAACGCGCGACGGCGGCGCGGCGGCTGGAGCAGGGGGTGCCGGTAGGGCTGGGGCTGCTGTCGCAGGTGCGCCAGATCGCGCAGGGGTGCGCAGCGCCCTGGATGCTGGATTGAGCCCGACTCGGCTGCCTATTTCTGCGTGATTCCGGAAAACGCCGCCAGCACGAACAGCCCCAGCATCCAGCCCATCACCACCAGCGCCGCGAACAGCAGTTGCTGCCACGGATGCAGGCGCTTGCGCTCGGGGTCGTTGAAGAAGTCGGTGAATTCGGGGCTCAGGCTGACCACCGGCAGGATGTGGCTCAGGCTCGCGCCGAAGCACCAGACCAGCGATTTCCGGCGCGGGCCGCGGCGGGCGTGCCACGTGTAATGGGTGCCGCGCACGCCAGGGGAGAAGGCCAGGATCACCGTCCCGACCAGCGCCAGCCCGATGATCCACCACAGCGCGCGGAACGTGTAGTCGCCGATCCCGTAGCCGACCATCCATTGCAGCAGCGACTGCTTCACCCATTCGCGGCAAGGGCTGGCCGTCAGCGCCGGCTCGGCCTCGGCGGTCCGCGGCGCGGCCGATGCGGCAGCGGCGGCGGAATGCCCGAACATCTGCGCCAGATGGGACGAGGTCTGCGCTATCTGCGCCCGGCATAGCGCACCTTCGGCCTGGCGTTCGCGGTCCCTGCCGTAGAACAGGCTGGTTGCCGAACGGTCGCGGTCGCCGCGCGCCAGCAGTACCGCCGCCAGCTGCGTATAGGGCTGCGGCGTCGGGTCCGGGTTCAGCATGAACCAGTCGTGCCACCAGTCCATGCCGCGCGACAGCGGGTCCTGTTCCTGCGTCACGCCGAAGCCGCCCAGATGATCGAAGGTGAAGCCCTCCATGTCCACCGCCCCGCGCATCGGCCAAGCCTGGCTGTCGTCCTGCAGATTGGCGACATGCGCGTTCCGCAGATCGAGCGATTGCTGCCCGCCGGGCGCCCGCGTCCAACGCACCCGCACGCCCTCTCCGGCAAGCCGAAGGTCCTCGCCGATCTTGGCGCCGACCAGCGTCATCGCGGTCACGGTCGATCCCCGGAAATCGGCCGAGCCATCGACGTGCGCGTAGAGCAGGTTGACGTACGCGGGCAAATTCGTGTGCCGGATCAGCAACGATGACCCGACCGCCAGGTGCTCGGCGGTGAACTGGTGCGGCTTGGGCGCATCCTTGCCGGCGTTCTTCGCGCCTGCGTCGGCGGGCGCGGCGAAGCTGGCTTCGTCCATTCCGAACTGGCCATGCACGTCCACCCCGGTCAGATCGAGGTTGCCGCCGAAGCGCGTCTGATCCATGAATAAATCGTTGCCAAAACGGGTTCCGGAGAAGCTGACATCGCCGTCGAACTCGGCGCCTGCGACCGAGAGCGTGTCCTCGAAGCGGGCATCCCAGAACTGCACCCTGCCCCGGATTACCGCCTGGCGGGCGTCGACGGTGGCGTTGAAGTGGCCGCCGCTGCCTAGCAAAGATCCACCGATGGTGGTGCCATCCAAGCTCAGCAGCCCGTCGGTATGGGCGTGGATCACGTCCACGTCGCCGTCGATCAGGCTGCTGTCGATCCACACCTCGGCGGCGCGAACATGGGCGTCCTCCAGCTCCAGGTCGCCGGCAATATGCGCGAACTTCAGCCTGATGCCGTGCGGCATGTCGTCCCCCGCATCGGACGCGCTTATCACCGCGCGCAGCCTGGCCGGGTCGATCTGGCGGCACGGCGCGGCCCAGCCGGCGTCGTGATACGTGCCGGGCTTCGTCGGCTTGCCGGGATCGGGCTCGGCCGAGGGCGCGCCGACCTTTGCGCCGCAGAAGACGTTCATGTCGGCGACGAGGCCGGCATGGAAGCGCTGCTTCGCCCAGGTCCAGGCGGCCTCGGCCGACTTGTCGGGCGGCCCGTCGGCCCGCGCCGGCACGCCGGCCGCGATCCAGGAACCGAGCACTGCAACGAGTAGGGTACGCCACCGCATGGCCCGCTACCTCCCGTAACGGACACATTGCCGGATCGTATCGTACTAAGTCAAAACGAATCCGCCCGCCGGTCGGGGGATATCGTCCCCGCCCGGCGGGCGGCAGTCGGATCGGTTCAGATCAGATCGGATCGGAGCTGAACACCTCGCCGCTGCGGTCCAGCGGCTGGAACGAACTCTTCAGCGCCGGCATCGCGAACTCGGCGATGTCGTGCGGCGTCCAGCCTTCGCTGCGATGCACGGTGCGGATCGGTCGGGTCGCGCTGAACAGGATGATCTCGTTCATCCGCGTGCCGAACACCTGGCCTGACACCTCCTTCGCGGCGTCCGACGACAAAAACACCGCCATCGGCGCGTTCTTGTCGGGCGTCATCTTCTGGATCTTCGCCAGCCGCGCCTGCTGCTCGGGCGTGTTCGCGGGGATCGAGCCGGTCATGCGGCTCCAGGCAAACGGCGCGATGCAGTTGGACCGCACGTTGTAGCGCTTCATGTCCAGCGCGATGGATTTCGACAGCGCGGTGATGCCCAGTTTCGCCGCGGCATAGTTCGCCTGTCCGAAATTGCCGATCAGGCCCGACGTGCTGCTCATGTGCACGAAGGTGCCGCTTTCCTGCTTGCGGTAATGCTCGGCGGCCGCACGGCTCATGTAGAACGCACCGTTGAGGTGCACGTTGATCACCGCGGTCCAGTCGTCCGGCGTCATCTTGTGGAAGATCACGTCGCGCAGGATGCCGGCATTGTTCACCACGCCGTCGATGCGGCCGAAACTGTCCAGCGCACACTGGATGATCTTCTGCGCGCTGCCCCATTCGGCCACCGAACTCGGTGTTGATCGCCGCCTGGCCGCCGCGCTGCTCGATCAGCTGCTTGGTCTGTTCGGCGGGGGTGGCCGAGGCGCCCTCGCCGGTGACGGACGCGCCAAGGTCGTTGATCACCACCTTGGCCCCGGCAGCGGCCATCATCAGCGCGATCTCGCGGCCGATGCCGCCGCCCGCGCCGGTCACCACCACCACCTTGCCCGCCATCATCGGTTCGTCAGCCATCACGTCCTCCGTTCCAGATGGGCGGAGGGTAGGCGCGCGTGGTGGGCTTGTGAACCCGCGGGCCCGGCTACAGGCCCGGCCGCGGCCGGCCGGCTATGCCGCTTCGGGCAGCGCGCCCGCGCTGGTGGAGCGCACCGCGCCCGGTTCGGAGAACAGCGCGCGCAGCAGCCGGTTGTTCAGCGTGTGGCCCGAGCGGTTGGCGACGAAGCGGGCGTGCAGCGCGGCGCCGGCCAGTGCAAGGTCGCCCACCGCGTCGAGCAGCTTGTGGCGCACGAATTCGTCCGGGCAGCGCAGCCCGGCGGGGTTCAGCACCTTCGCACCGTCCACCACCACCGCGTTGTCCAGGCTGCCGCCGCGCGCCAGTCCGCTTTCGCGCAGGCGGTCGATATCCGCCGCCATGGCGAAGGTCCGCGCACCGGCGATCTCGCGGCGGAAGCTGTCCGGCGTCAGCCGCAGCGACAGCGCCTGCGCGCCGATCGCCTCGGCCTGGAAGGCGATCGACATAGCCATCTCGAAGCCGCGGGTGGACAGCGGCCGAAGCTCGGCCCAGGCCGCGCCTTCCTCGACGCGGACGGTGCGGCGCACCACCATGGTCTGCCGTGGCGCGTCCTGCGTCACCGTGCCGGCGCAGTCGATCAGAAACAGGTAAGGGTCGGCCGAGCCGTCCAGGATCGGCAGTTCCGGCCCATCGACCTCGACCAGCACGTTGTCGATGCCGCTGCCGCACAGCGCCGCCATCAGGTGCTCGACCGTGCCCACCCGCACCGCCGTCTGCGTCTCATGGCCCACCACCGTGCACAGTCTGGTATCCACAACGCGATCGAAACGCGCCGGAATATCCAGTCCCAGGTCGGTACGGCGAAAGACGATGCCGTGCCCCGCTTCGGCCGGCACCAGACGAAGCTGCACCCGCTGGCCGGTGTGGACACCGATGCCGACGCAGCCGATCGGTGCCTTCAGGGTGCGCTGGCGGTCGCCCGCCACGTCCCAGGCCGCACCATCGAAAACCATCGTTGCCGGCAAACCATCCATCGCGTCGCTATCCCAGAGGCCTGAAGGGCACGCAATCGTGAGCACCCACCCTCGAAACTAAAGTTTTTGCGACCGCGAAGGCCAGTCAATCATTGTTTCTGAGTGTTTCCGCAGAAACAGTTGATTTTATGGCTTTTTGATGTTGCTTTTTGTTACCCGGCTCAGGACGACTGGCGGCGCAGGAACGTCGGGATATCAAGGATTCCCATCTCCTCGTTGCCGGCCTGACGAACCGCCGCCCGCACCGGCTCGACGCGTGGCTCGGGCTGCATCGTCGGCTCGGCACGCCGCTGTTGCGGCTCTGCCTGGGGTTGCGGCGCGGCCTCGGCGGGACGACGTAGCCTGCCGGTCATGCGTGAGAACAGCGTCGGTCGGGCTATGTCGTCGCGGCTCGGTCCGGCCGGTGCCCCAGGTTGGCCTTCGGCCGGCGGCTCGGCGAATAGGCCGCCGCGCGGCTGGCGGCCGGGCGTCTGCGGTGACGCGTACGGCATCGGCGCGCGCACCGGCGCGTGCGGCACCTCGGTCGCCACCGGGCCGGCCGTCAGCGACGCCGCCGGTGCGGGCGGTTGCGGCACGGGTTCGGGGTTGGCCAGCGCCACTGCGCCCATCGTTACGTGCATCGGTGCCGGCTGCATCGTCGGTGCGTGCGCGGCATGGGCGGCGTGTCCAGCGTGCGCCCCCATCGGCGGCGGCGCCTGGTTGATGGCCGCCACCGACACCGGCGGGGCCATCACCTGCGGCGGCAGCTGCGGCGCCATCACCGGCGGCGCAGCGGTCGCGGCGGCGGGCATGACGCCGCCAACCGAGACCAGGTGCGGCCGCTGCATCGGCTGTCCCACCTCGACCTGGCTGTCGATGCCGGTCGCCACGACCGATACGCGGATCTTGCCCTGCAGGTTCTCGTCGATCGCCGAGCCGAAGATGATGTTGGCGTCCTCGTCCACTTCCTCGCGGATCCGGGTCGCCGCCTGATCGACCTCGAACAGCGTCAGGTCGTCGCCGCCGGTGATGTTGATCAGCAGGCCGCGCGCCCCGGACATCGACGTGTCCTCCAGCAGCGGGTTGCTGATCGCCGCTTCGGCGGCGCGGATCGCGCGGTTCTCGCCCTCGGCCTCGCCGGTGCCCATCATCGCCTTGCCCATCGACACCATCACGGTGCGGATATCGGCGAAGTCGAGGTTCACCAGCCCCGGCGCCATCATCAGATCGGTGACACCGCGGACGCCCATGTACAGCACGTGGTCGGCCATCTTGAAGGCTTCGCGCCAGGTGGTCCGCTCGTTCGCCATCCGGAACAGGTTCTGGTTCGGGATGACGATCAGCGTATCGACGTATTGCTGCAGGTCGGCGATGCCTTCGTCGGCGGCGCGGGCGCGGCGGTTGCCCTCGAAACTGAACGGCTTGGTTACCACGCCGACGGTCAGGATGTTGCGCTCGCGCGCCATGCGCGCGATCACCGGCGCCGCCCCCGTGCCGGTTCCGCCGCCCATGCCGGCGGTGATGAACAGCATGTGCGCGCCATCCAGGTGGCGGTAAAGCTCCTCCGCCGCCTCCTCCGCCGCGGCCTGCCCGATCTTCGGATTGGCACCGGCACCCAGACCCTGCGTGATGTGCGGGCCAAGCTGGATGCGCTGGTCGGCGCGCGAATGCATCAGCTGCTGCGCGTCGGTGTTGGCGACGACGAAATCCACGCCCTGCAGATTGAGCGCGATCATGTTGTCGACCGCGTTGGTGCCGCCGCCGCCGACGCCGATCACCGTGATCCGCGGGGTGAAATCGGTATAGGCCTGCTGCGGAACAGTCAGATTGAGGGTCATCGGGACATTCCTCCCAGAAGGATCGTTTGGGTGACGTATTCGGCGCGATTCGGGCAAGCCGGTTTTGCGTGCGGCCGCATCACAACCTCTCCTTGAGCCACGCCAGGATGCGGCGCAGCAGGCCGGTCGGCCGTTCCGCTTCGAAATCGATGTCGTGCATCACGCGCCCATCGCCCGCGGCCCAGGCGAGCAGCCCGGCCGCGGTGGCGAAGGCGGGTCCGGACGCGCTGTCGGGCAGCCCGCGCAGGCTGGACGGGCGGCCCAGACGCACCTGCTTGTCCTTCCCGAGAATCGAGGCCGCGAGTTCGCGCACGCCGCCCAGCTGGCAGGCGCCACCGGTCAGCACGACACGCGATCCCGCGGCACGCACCAGGCCGCATTCCTCGAGCCGGTCGCGCACCAGTTCGAAGGTTTCCTCGAGCCGCGGGCGAATGATGTTCACCACCATGCTGCGCGGCACCTTGGCGAGCTGGTGCTCCTCCTCGCCGATCAGCGGCACCGGCAGCATCTCGCGCTCGTCGTCGGGGCTGGAATGCACGTTGCCGAACAGCGTCTTCAGCCGCTCGGCGTGCGCGACCGGGGTGGACAGCACGCGCGCCAGATCGTTGGTGACGTGAACGCCGCCCATGGGCAGCTGCGCGGTGTGCAGCAGCTGGCCCTCGCCGAATACCGCCATGCCGGTGGTGCCGCCGCCCATGTCGATGACCGTCGCCCCCAGTTCGCGCTCGTCGGCCACCAGCGTCGCCAGCGCCGCCGCCATCGGCGCCGACACCAGTTCCTGGATGTCGAGGTCGCAGCGCGCGATGCAGGCGCCGAGCGAGCGCAGTGCCGTGTTGGCGGCGTCGATCACGTGCAGCCGCGCGGTCAGCGTGGAGCAGTGCAGCCCGCGCGGATCGGCGACCCCGGCCATGTCGTCCACCGAGAACGCCAGCGGCAGCGCGTGGATCGTCTCGCGGCCTTCGTTCTGCGCGCGGGCACGGCCCTCGTGCACCACGCGGCGCACGTCGTGCTCGTCGATCGCGCGGCCGCCGACCGGCCATTGCACGTTGAACAGCCGGCTCTCCGGCTGGCCGCAGGACAGGTTGACGGTGACCGCGCGCAGCCGCGTATCGGCCATGTCCTCGGCCTGGCCGACGCAGGCGCGGATCGCCTTCTCCGCCTCGTCGAGGTCGGTGATGCCGCCGGCGCGCACGCCGCGTCCGCGATGCCAGCCGAAACCCAGCACGCGCAGCCGTCCGTCGCTTTCGGTGCGTCCGATCAGGCAGGCGATCTTGGTGGTGCCGATATCGAGCACACCGAACGGGCCGGCGCGGCCGCCGCGCGGGCGCGACGGCTCCTCGGGGTCCATCGGCGGCGGCAGCACGCGGCGCGACATATCGTTCATGTCGGATTCTTTCCCGTGCCTGACTGGTTGGGCGGATTCTGCGCCGCATCGGTGTGAGGCTGCGGCGTCGGTCGGATCACCAGCCGGTCGGGCAGCCGCATGTCGACCACCTGCAGCGGCCGATCGAGCAGGGCGTGGGTCTTCTCCAGCGTTTCCAGCCGATCCAGCGCGGCGACCTCGTGGCCCTCGGGCAGCAGCACGTCGGCACCGGTGTTGAGCCGCAGGTTCCAGCGCCGGTCGCCCACCCGCACCGCGGCGATCACCCGCGATTGCAGGTCGGGCCGCGCGGTCAGCGCATCCAGCAGCGTTGCGGCCGCGACGGGGGCGCCGGCGCCGACCACGAGCGGCAGGTGGCGGAACTGCGGAAACGTCCTGATCGGTCACCAGCTGGCCCTGCCGGTCGATCAGCGCGAATTTCCCCTGGTTCTGCCACACCGCGAACGGCCGGCGTTCGTCCAGCTTCACCACGATGGTGTTGGGCAGGCGGCGCTCCACGGTGGCGTGCTCGACCCAGCTCAGCGTCTCGATGCGCGCCCGGGCGTCGGTCGAGCGAGAAACCCAGGATCGGGTCGCCGCGCGACACGCCCAGCGCTGCCCGCAGCAGCGGCTCGGGCGTGTTGGCCCGACCCTCGATGACGATGTCGGTCACCCGCAGCCCCGCCACCGCGGCGACACGGCTCAGATGCGCGCGCGCCTGCGCCAGCAAGCCGCCCGGGGCGCCCGAATGCACCGCGCCATAGCCGACCAGCAGCACCGCGAAGCCGAACGCGATCCAGCCGGCCGGGCGCAGCCGGCGCTTCTGCCGGCGCAGCAGCAGCTTGATCCGGCTCGGCCGGTCGTTGACCGAGTTGCGCGGGCGGCGCGCTTCACGTTCGGCATGCGGCCTGCTCCACCATCCAGGCGCACAGCGCCGGGAAGTCCATGCCGACGATGCGCCGCCTGCTCGGGCAGCAGGGAGGTGGGCGTCAGGCCCGGCTGGGTGTTCATCTCCAGCAGCACCAGGCGGCCAGGCTCGCCGGCGGTGTCGTCGTAGCGGAAATCGGCCCGCGCGGCGCCGCGGCAGCCCAGCGCGCGGTGCGCCGCGAGCGGCGACGTCCAGCGCCTGCGCATAGGCGCTTGCGTGCATCGCTGCCGGTATCACGTGGAGCGAGCCGCCCGGCGGCGTATTTCGACTCGTAGTCGTAGAAGCCGTGCGTCGGCGCGGATGTCGGTCACGGTCAGCGCCCGGTCGCCCAGCACGCCGACGGTCAGCTCGCGCCCGGGGATGAATTCCTCGACCAGCGCGGCATCGGCCCGAAGCGCCAGCTCGCGGGCGATCTGCGGCACGCCGGTTGTCGCCCTGGCGCACGATGTGCACACCGACCGAGCTGCCTTCGTTCATCGGCTTGACGACGTATGGGCGCGGCATCGGATCGGCGGCTTCCAGTTCGTCGATCGGCACCACGCGGCCCCTGGCGACCGGCAGGCCGGCGGCGGCGAAGATCGCCTTGGCGGCCAGCCTTGTCCATCGCCAGCGCCGAGGCGCGCACGCCGGAATGGGTGTAGGGGATCGCAAGCCAGTCGAGCACGCCCTGGATCGCGCCGTCCTCGCCGAAGCGGCCATGCAGCGCGTTGAATACGGCGTCGGGTCTGGGATCCAGCGCGGCGATCACCGCGCGCAGATCGGCGCCGACCTCGATCGGCGTCACCTCGAAGCCGGCGGTCGCGCAGCGCCAGCGATGCACCTGCGCGGCCGGACGAGAGGCTCACCTCGCGCTCGGCCGAGATGCCGCCGTACAGCACTGCCACGCGGTTCATGCCAACGCCTCCGGTTTCACGGCGGGAATGCCGATGCCGCTTGATTTCCCATTCCAGCCGGATGCCGCTGGCGGCGAACACGCGCCGGCGGACTTCCTCGCCCAGGCCTTCGAGATCGGCGGCCGTCGCGTCGCCGGTGTTGATCAGGAAGTTGGCAGTGCTTCTCGCTCACCTGCGCGCCGCCACGGGTCAGGCCGCGGCAGCCGGCGGCGTCGATCAGCTCCCAAGCCTTCATGCCGATCCGGGTTGCGGAAGGTGGAGCCGCCGGTGCGCGCGCGCACCGGCTGGCTGGCTTCGCGGGCCGCACGGATCTCGGCCATGCGCGCGGCGATGGCGGACTTGCTCGCCCGGGGTCGCGCGCAGCCGCGCCCGCACCACCACGCCGCCGGGCGGCAGGTTGGCATGGCGGTAGCCGAACCCGAGCGCATCGCTGCCGCAGCCGCAGCACCTCGCCGGACCGCACGACGATCTCGGCCCAGTCGAAGCACCGAGGCAAGATCGCTGCCATAGGCGCCGGCGTTCATCGCGACGGCGCCGCCGATGCTGCCGGGAATGCCGCATGAGGAATTCCAGTCCCGCCAGGCCGGCGGCGGCGGCGTGCTCGGCCACCGTCGCATCCAGGGCCGCCGCGCCCGCGATCACGCCATCCGGCTGCGACGACGATTTCGTTGAAGCCGCGTGCCAGACGGATGGTCACGCCCAGCAACCCGCCGTCGCGCACGATCAGGTTGGAGCAGGCGCCGATCACGTGCACCGGAACGGTCATGCGGCAGGGCGCGCCAGGAACGCGGCCAGGTCCGCGACGTCGGCCGGGCGCAGCAGCGCCTCGGCGGGACCGCCGACGCGGAACCAGGTGAACGGCGCCAGCGGCGCGTCGGCCGCGATCCGGCCGCGCACCGGCGGCAGCGTCGCGATGAAATCGGCGATGCGCGGCGCCGTCATCATCGCCCGCCACCCATGATCTCGATCGGCCGCCCGCCGCTCGCCGCGGCCTGCAGGGCGGCAAGTTCCGCAGGCAGCGTCTGCGCCCATTGCGTGATGGTGCCCGCGCCGAGGCAGATCGACGTAGTCACCGGGCTTGGCGATGGCGTGCACCATCTCGGCGAGGTGTGCGGGGCCGGGCAGCGGCACCACGCTGCGGTGGCCGCGCGCGCGCAGCCCATCCACCAGCGCGTCGCGGTTCACCCCGGCGATCGGCGGTTCGCCTGCGCCGTAAACGTCGGCCACGATCACCGTGCCGGCGTCGTTCATGCAGGTGCAGAACTGGTCGAACAGCGACTGCAGCCGGGTGTAGCGATGCGGCTGCACCACCGCGACCACATCGCGCGCGCCGGCCTGCCGCGCCGCCTTCAGCACCGCCGCGATCTCCACCGGGTGATGGCCGTAATCGTCGATCACCGTGATGCCGCCGGCCTCGCCGGTCTTGGTGAAGCGGCGCTTGACGCCCGAGAAGCCGACGAAGGCACCGCGCAGCGTCTCGTCGTCGATTTCCATCTCGATCCCGACGGCGATCGCGGCCAGCGCGTTCTGCACGTTGTGCTCGCCCATCATCGGCAGGCGGAACGGCACCATGCGGCGGGACCGGTTGCGCGCGCGGTCGGTGACCGTCACTTCGAAGGTCGTGCCGGTGCGGTCCGGACGCAGCCGCTCGGCGCGCACATCGGCCTGCGGGCTGAAGCCATAGGTGATGACGCGGCGGTCCGACAGGCGCGGGATCATCTGCTGCACCGCCGGATGGTCGATGCACAGCACGGCGAAACCGTAGAAGGGAACATTTGCGACGAACTGGTCGTAGCCGGCGATCATCGCGGCCTCGCGTGCCCCAGTGGTCCAGGTGCTCGGGGTCCATGTTGGTGACGACCGCGATCATCGCCGGCAGTCGCAGGAAGCTGCCGTCGCTCTCGTCCGCCTCCACCACCATCCAGTCGCCCGAGCCCAGCCGCGTGTTGGTGCCGTAGGCGTTGATGATGCCGCCATTGATCACCGTGGGATCGAGCTTCGCGGCTTCCAGCACGGTCGCGACCAGGCTGGTGGTGGTGGTCTTGCCGTGCGTGCCGCCGACCGCGATCGACCATTTCAGGCGCATCAGCTCGGCCAGCATCTCGGCGCGGCGCACCACCGGGATCAGTCGCGCGCGCGCCGCCTGGACCTCGGGGTTGTCGCGCTTGACGGCGGTGGAAACCACCACGACCTGCGCATCGCCCAGATTGGCGGCCTCATGGCCGACCGCGACGCGGATACCGGCGGCGCGCAGCCGCCGCACATTGGCGCCATCGGCGATGTCGCTGCCCTGCACGATGTAGCCCAGGTTGTGCAGCACCTCGGCGATGCCGGACATGCCGATGCCGCCGATGCCGACGAAGTGGATGGTGCCGATGGACAGCGGGAGCGATCTCATGCGCGTCCGCTCCCTGCGGTTGCGGGCCGGCGCATCAGCGCCTGCACCAGGTCGGCCAGCCGGGCGGCGGCATCCGGACGCGCCCGGGTGCGCGCGGCCGCGGCGGCGCGGGCCAGCGAGGCCGGCGCGTCGAGCAGCGCGCCCACGCGGTCCCGCAGCACGGCACTGGTGAAATCCTTCTGCGCGATGGCGACCGCGCCGCCCGCGTTGGCCAGGGCGGCGGCGTTGGCGCTCTGGTGGTCGTCGATGGCGCCGGGCAGCGGCACCAGGATCGACGGCCGCCCCGCCAGCGCCAGCTCGGCCACGGTGGAGGCGCCGGCGCGCGCGATCACCAGATGCGCCGCGGCAAGCCGGCTGGCCACGTCGGGGAAGAAGCTCGACAGCTCCGCCGCGATGCCGCTGCGCTGATACGCGGCGCGGACGCGGTCGATGTCCTCGGCGCGGCACTGCTGCGCCACCGCGCATGCGGCCGGCGAAGCCGGCGAGCGCATCCGGCACCACGTCGCTGAACACCCGGGCACCCAGCGAGCCACCCAGCACCAGCAGCCGCAGCGTATCCTCGGGCGGCACATAGGGAAGGGCGGCGAGTGCGGCGACCTCGGGGCGCACCGGGTTGCCGGTCACCACGGTCTGCGCCGATTCCGGCACCCGCTCGGTGTCCTCGAAACTCAGCGCCAGAGCCGCTGCGCCGCGGGCGAGGAAGCGGTTGGCGCGGCCCAGCACCGCGTTCTGCTCGTGCAGCACCACGGTCGGGTCGGGGCGCAGCATCCGCGCACCCACCACCGGCGCCACGGACGGGTAGCCGCCGAAGCCCACGACGGCCGCGGCATCCATCCGGGCCAGCACGCGCCGCGCCTGCGCCGCCCCGGCCATCAGTGCCACGATGGCGCGCCCGGCGCGCGCGGTGCCGCGCCCGGCGATGCCGGCGCCGCTCAGCACGACCTGCTCCAGCCCGCCGAAGACGCGGCTGTTCAGTGCGCCCGACCGTGCATCGGTCATCAGCGCCACGCGCTGGCCGCGCGCGATCAACTCGGCCGCCAGCGCCTCGGCAGGAAAGAAATGCCCGCCCGTGCCGCCGGCGGCGATGACGATGGGACGCACTGCGGGCCCCCTCACGGCACATCGCCGTGGTGGCGGCGGCGGGTCAGCGCCAGCAGCATCCCCACGCCCAGCGCCACGGCGACGGCCGAGGACCCGCCATAGGAAATGAATGGCAGCGTCATCCCCTTGGTCGGGATCAGCTCCAGCGTGCTCGCCATGTTGACGAAGGCCTGCAGCCCGAAGCCGGTCACCAGGCCGGTGCAGGCAAGCACCACGAACAGGTCCTGTTCCTCCAGCAGCCGCAGCAGGCCGCGCAGCACGATGAAGCCGAACACGCCGATGATGACCAGGCAGACCAGCATGCCGAATTCCTCGCCGGCGACGGCGAAGACGAAGTCGGCATGCGCGTCGGGCAGCACGTCCTTCACGCGGCCCTCGCCGGGGCCGCGGCCCAGCAGGCCGCCATTGCCGAACGCCTCCAGCGCGGTCGTCACCTGGTAGGTGTCGCCCGAGGACGGATGCAGGAACCGCTCGACGCGGCTGTGCACGTGCGGGAACAGCACGAAGGCGGCGAACATGGCGCCGCCGCCCATCAACAGGCCGATGCCGACCAGCAGCAGGTTGGTGCCCGCGATGTAGAGCTGCGTCAGGAACACCGCGCTGACCACGACGAGCATGCCGATATCGGGCTGCGACTTCAGCAGGAAGGCGATGACGAAGAACGTGCCGGCGGCGATCCACATGCCGGGCAGGCGAGGCGTGCGGCGCGCCTCGCTGATCAGCCACGCCGCCGTCACCGCGAAGCAGGGTTTGAGGAATTCGCTCGGCTGGAACGAAATGCCGGCCAGCGCGATCCAGCGCCGTGCGCCCTTGATCTCGATCCCCGTCACCATCGTCATCGCGGTCAGCATCAGCGCGATCAGGCAGCCTGCCAGTGCGAGACGGCGGATGCCGCGCGGCGACAGCATCGACACGCCGACCACCACGGCAGCCGAGACCGCGAGGAAGAACACCTGCTTGAGGATGAACATGTCGCGCGACTGGCCGATGCGCTCGGCAACCGATGGGCTGGCTGCCAGCATCATGATGTAGCCGAAGCCGATCAGCACGCCGATGGCGCCCAGCGTCCAGCGGTCCACGGTCCACCACCAGCGGCCCAGCGTGGAGTTGTCGGCCCGGGTGAAGCTCGCCATCAGCTGCCCCTCCGTGCTGCCAGTGCCTGCGCGAGTTCGGCGAAGCGGGCGCCGCGCGCGTCGTAGCCGCTGAACTGGTCGAAGCTCGCGCAGGCCGGCGACAGCAGCACCACGGACGCGTGCCTGTCGCGCGCTTCGTCCAGCGCCGCGGGGACCGCATCGTCCAGCGTGCCGACGATCCGGTGCGGCACGTGATGAGCAGCGAGCGTCGCCGCCAGCAGCGGCGCGTCCTGGCCGATCAGCAGCGCGTGCGCGATGCGCGGGAAGAACGGTGCAAGATCTTCGATGCCGCCGGCCTTGGCGATCCCGCCGGCGATCCAGACCAAGCGATCGTAGCAGATCAGCGCCACCGCCGTGGCGTCGGCGTTGGTGGCCTTGCTGTCGTTGACAAAGGTGAAGCCGTCGACAGTCACGATGCGCTGCTGGCGGTGCGGCAGGCCGGGGAAGTCCGCGATGCCGCGTGCCACCGCCGCGCGCGGGAGGCCGAAGCCGAGCGTCACTGCCGCCGCGGCGGCGGCGTTCTGCGCATTGTGCCGCCCCGGCAGCGCCGCTGCATCGGCCATGCGCAGGATCGCACCATCGCCATCGCGCAGCACGCCATCGGCATCGCACCACACATCCGCCGGCCGGCTGCCGGAGATCCGTCTGATCCCCTGGGGCAGCGCGTCCGCCATCGCGCGCGACAGCGCATCGTCGATGCCGATCACGCGAAGGTCGTGCGCGCCCTGCCGCGCGAAGATCGCGCGTTTGGCTGCCGCGTAGCCGGCCATGTCGCCGTGGCGATCCAGATGGTCGGCGGAAAGATTGAGCATGACCCCGGCATCGAAGCGGAGGGTCGCGAGTTGCTCCAACATGTAGGACGACATCTCCAGCACATAGAAGCCGTCATCGGGCAGCAGCGGCAGCGCCAGCGCCGCGGGGCCCAGATTGCCGCCCGCCGCCACCGGCCGGTCGGCACCGGCGATGATGTGCGCGATCAGCGCAGTGGTCGTCGATTTGCCATTGGTGCCGGTGATGCCGATGAAGCGCGCACGCGATCCGGCGGCGCGCACCGCCTCGAACAGCAGTTCGGCGTCCGACAGGATCGGCAGGCCGGCCTGCCGCGCCCGCAGCGCCGCCGGGTGCGGTGCCGGCAGCGTGTGCGGGATGCCGGGCGACAACACCAGCGCGTCGGCCGCCAGGGTTTCCGCCGGGTTTTGCAGCGTGAGGTCGCCCGCCGCCGCGCGTGCCGCCGCGCTGTCGTCCCACACGGTCACGGCGGCGCCCATCGCCCTCAGCGCACGCGCCGCTGCCAGCCCGTTGCGGCCCAGGCCGAGCACTGCGTAGCGCCGGCCGGCGAACAGATCGGCGGGAAAGGATGCTGGCGGCGTCATCGGATTTTCAGCGTCGCCAGGCCGACCAGCGCGAGGATCATCGAGATGATCCAGAAGCGGATCACGATGGTCGGCTCGGCCCAGCCCTTCTTTTCGAAGTGGTGGTGCAGCGGCGCCATCAGGAATACGCGCTTGCCGGTGCGCTTGTACCAGAACACCTGGACGATGACCGACACCGTCTCGACCACGAACAGGCCGCCGACGATCACCAGCACGATCTCGTGCTTGGTGGCGACCGCGATCGCGCCCAGCGCGCCGCCGATGGCCAGGCTGCCGGTATCGCCCATGAACACCGCCGCTGGCGGCGCGTTGAACCACAGGAAACCCAGGCCCGCGCCGATCAGCGCCGAGCAGAACACGCAAAGCTCGCCGGCGCCGGGGATCGGCGTCAGCTGCAGGTAGTCGGCGAAAATGCGGTTGCCGACAAGGTAGGCGATCAGCGCGAACACGCCAGCGCAGATGATGGTCGGCACGATCGCCAGCCCGTCCAGCCCGTCGGTCAGGTTCACCGCGTTGGACGCGCCCATCATCACCAGCGTGCCGAATACCGGGAAGGCGAAGCCGAGCGGGATCAGCAGGTCCTTGAACACCGGCACCGTCAGCACGGTTGCCAGCGCCGCGGGGCTGATGGCCATCAACCAGAAGGCGGCGACCAGCCCGATCGCCGCCTGGCCGAACAGCTTGAAGCGCCCGGGCAGGCCGCGATGGTTGCGTTTGGAAAGTTTCAGATAGTCGTCGGCGAACCCCAGCGCGCCGTAGCCAAGTGTGACGAACAGCACCGCCCAGACGTGCTGGTCGCGCAGGTCGGCCCACAGCAGCGTCGAGACCGTCAGCGCCGCCAGGATCAGCACGCCGCCCATCGTCGGCGTGCCCTTCTTCTCGATCAGGTGCCGCTCCGGCCCGTCGCTGCGGATCGGCTGGCCGTTGCGTTGCAGGGAACGCAGCCAGCGGATGACGCTCGGGCCGAACAGCAGGCTCAGCACCAGCGCGGTCAGGCAGGCGCCGCCCGAGCGGAAGGTGATGTAGCGGAACAGGTTGAACAGGATGAACTGGTCGGCCAGCGGGCGGAAAATGTTGAACAGCATCAGGCAGCCCCCGCCGCGGGGACCAGCGCGTCGAATGCGGCGACGATCTGCCGCATGCGGATCCCCAGGCTGCCCTTGACCAGCACCGCATCACCCGGCCGCAGCGCCGCCGCGACCAGGGGTGCGAGGGTTGCCGCGTCCACCGCATGGGCGCCGTGCCGCGCGGCCGGCAGCGCATCGAACAGCCCCCGCATCAGCGGCCCGCAGGCGAACACGAGGTCGGCGGCATCCATCACATCCGGCGCGAGGCCGGCGTGCAGGGCAGGCCCGGCATCGCCCAGTTCCAGCATGTCGCCCAGCACGGCGATGCGCCGCGCCGCCGGCTGCAGCCGCAGCACCGCGAGTGCAGCGCGCAGGCTCGCCGGGTTGGCGTTGTAGCTCTCATCCAGCAGCAGGATGCTGCCGCCGGTCAGTGCCAAGCGGCGGCGCGCGCCGCGCCCTGCCATCGGCGTGAAACCGGTCAGGGCGCGCGCCGCTTCGGCCGGGTCGCCGCCCAGTGCGGCGACGCCGGCCAGCGCCGCCAGCGCGTTCATCGCCATGTGGCGCCCCGGTGCGGGCAGTCGAAAGCGCAGCGCCTCACCTAGCAGCACTGCCTGGATGTCGCTGCCCTCGGCGTCGGGCACAGCGGCCAGCAGCCGCGCATCGGCGTCGCGGGCGTCGCCGAAGGTGATCACGCGGGCTCCCTGCGCCGCCTCTCGCAGCAGCGGCAGCGTCGGCGAGTCGGCCGGCAGCACGGCGATGCCGCCCGGCTCCAGCCCCTGGCAGATCGAGGCCTTTTCGGCGGCGATCGCCGACAGGCTGCCCAGATAGCCGATATGGGCCGGCGCGATGGCGGTGATGACCGCGACGTGCGGGCGCGCCAGCCGCGCCAGCGGCGCGATCTCGCCCGCATGATTCATGCCGATCTCGGCGACGCAGAAGGCGGCGTCGGCGGGCAGCCGCGCCAGCGTCAGCGGCAGGCCCCAGTGGTTGTTGTAGGACGCGACGGCCGCGTGCGTGGCCCCACGCGCCGCCAGCGCGGTCCGCAGCATCTCCTTGGTGGTCGTCTTGCCCACGCTGCCGGTGACGGCGATCAGCCGTCCGGCGAATCGCGCGCGTCCGTAGCCCCCCAGGCGGGCCAGCGCCGCCAGCGTGTCGTCCACCCGCAGCAGCTTGCCGGCATCGGCGACATCCCGATGCACCATGGCACCGGCGGCGCCCTTGGCCAGCGCCGCCGCCACGTGGTCGTGGCCATCGCCGCTCTCCCCCCGCAGGGCGACGAACAACTCGCCCGGCCCGATCGAGCGCGTGTCGATCGATACGCCGGTGGCGGCGAAGGCGGCGGTCATGGCGCCCCCGGTCGCCTCGGTCAGGTCGGCGGCGGACCACAGCGGGGCCATGGACTGGGGGTCGGGCGCGCTCATGCCAGCCCGGCCAGCCGGCGCACCGTGCCGACGTCGTCGAAGGGGATGACGGCGGTGCCGATGATCTGGCCCTGCTCGTGTCCCTTGCCGGCCACCGCCAGAACGTCGCCCGCGCGCAGGTCCAACAGGCCGGCGGCGATCGCCTCGGCACGGTCGCCGATCACCGTCGCACCGGGGCAGCCGGCGGCGACGGCCGCGCGGATCGCGGCGGGATCCTCGGTGCGCGGGTTGTCGTCGGTGACGATGGCGGCATCCGCGAGCCGGGCGGCCACGGCACCCATCAGCGGGCGCTTCCCGCGGTCGCGGTCCCCGCCGGCGCCGAACACCACGATCAGCCGCCCGGCGGTGTGCGGGCGCAGTGCGGTCAGCAGCCGCTCCAGCGCGTCGGGAGTGTGCGCGTAATCGACATAGACGGCCGCACCGTTGGGCAGCGCGGCGGCCAGCTCCATGCGTCCGCGCACGCCGCTCAGCCGCCCCAGCCGGTCGAGTGCGTCGGGCTCCCCAAGCCGCCCCGCCAGTGCTGCGGCCATCAGCGCGTTGTCGGCCTGGAAGCGCCCGGGCAGCGGCAGCGCGATCTCGTGGCGCCGACCGCCGGCGGCGATCTCCAGCACCTGGCCGTCCGGGCGCGGGGTGGCGCGCAGCAGGCGCAGCACCGTGCCGGCCTCGCCAACCGTGCCGTAGTCGAGCCCGCGCCGCGCGGCGATGGCGGACAGCGCCTCCAGCGTCGCCGGGTCCATCTCGGCATGGGCGATCGCCGGCGCGCCCGGCGGCAGCAACTCGGCGAACAGCCGCAGCTTGGCGGTGCGGTAGGCGGCCTCGCTGCCGTGGTAGTCCAGGTGGTCGCGCGTCAGGTTGGTGAAGCCGCCGGCGGCCAGCGCCACGCCGTCCAGCCGGCTCTGGTCCAGCCCGTGCGACGATGCCTCCATCGCCGCCCGCGTGATCCCCGCGCGTGCCAGGGCGGCCAGTGTTTCGGCCAGATCGACCGGATCGGGCGTGGTCAGTCCCGCCCCCGGTGCGAACCCCGGCGCGATCAGGCCCAGCGTGCCCAGGCTGGCGGCGTCGTTGCCGCCAAGCTGCCAGATCTGGCGCAGGAATTCGACCGTGCTGGTCTTCCCGTTGGTGCCGGTGACGGCCACCAGCGTGCGCGGCTGCGGGCCGGCGAGACGCGCCGCCAGCAACGCGAGGCGGTGGCGCGGGTCAGGGTCCTCGATCAACGGCAGGCGCGGAACGCCCTCGGGCCACGCCGTGCCGGGGGGCGCAAGCACCGCCACCGCGCCGCGCGCCACCGCCTCGGCGATGAATCGGCGGCCGTCCGTGCGCGCCCCTGGCAAGGCGGCGAACACGAAGCCCTGTGCCACGCGGCGGCTATCGGCGGTCACGCCCGCGATGTCCAGCGGCTGTCCCATGAGGTCAGCGAGCCGCAATGGCCGGGATCGCTGCTCGGGGCGCATCCAGGGCCGCCTCGTGGCGCTGGTCGTGCGGCACCGGATGCCCCCGCACGTCGCTCGCCGGAATCGGCTGGCCGGGGCGCAGGCGGCGAGGCCCGGGCAGCGGGTGCTCGTCGGGCGAGGCGGCAGCGATGGGCGGCGTGCGCGGCGCGCCGGGCGGCCGCGCGGGCTGCAGCGGAATGTAAAGCGCCTGGTCGATCGCCGCCGCGTCGGCGGTGTCGGGCAGCATGCCCAGCATCGGCCCGATCCGCGCGATGACCCGCCCGGCGGCTGGCGCCGAAACCGCGCCGGCCGTCGAGAAGCCGTGCGTGCTGGCGTTGCCGTGCGGCTCGTCGAGCATCATGTAAACCGCATAACGCGGCGCGTTCATCGGAAAGACACTGATGAATGCTGAAACGTTGGTGTGCTTGCGGTAGCCGTGCGCGCCCACCTTCTCGGCCGTGCCGGTTTTGCCGCCGACATAGTAGCCCGGCACGTCAGCCGGTTTGCCGTAACCAGCCGTCACCACCAGCCGCATCAGCTTGCGGATCGTATCGGACGTCGTCTCCTGCATCACCCTCTCGCCCACCAGCGGGGGCAGCGGAGGGACAGGATCGACCAGTGTGCTGGACGGCGCGTCGCCCGGGGCGTTCTTCGCGACCAGCGTGGGGTTCAGCATGATCCCGCCATCCGCCACCACCGCCGTGCCGCGCACCACGTGCAGTGGAGAAATCGCGATGCCGTGGCCGAAGCCGATCGTCATCGTCGCCGCCTCGCCCCAGTTCGAGACCGGCGGATACAGCGGCTGCCCGGCCTCGGGAAGCTCGATCGGGATGCGGTTGAGGAAGCCCATCGTCTTCAGCCAGGCGCGCTGGCGCACCTCGCCGACATCCTGCGCGATATGTGCGGCGCCCAGGTTGGACGAATAGGCAAGCACTTCCGGCAGATACAGCCAGCGATGCTTTCCCTCGAAGTCGGTGATGGTGAAGCGGCCGATATGGATCGGCTGGGCGGCGTCGAATTCATTCCAGATATGCGCAACGCCGTCGTCCAGCGCCATCGCCGCCGTCTGCAGCTTGAACGTGCTGCCTGGCTCGTACATTCCGGTCACGGCACGGTTGAAGCGTTCGTCCGGGGCGGCGGCGCCGAACAGGTTGGCGTCGTAGTCGGGCAGGCTAACCATCGCCAGCACCTCGCCGGTGCGGACATCCATCACGATGCCGCAGGCGCCAACGGCCTGGAACTCGTCCATCGCCTTCGACAGCTCGTCGCGCACCACGTCCTGGATACGCACGTCGATCGACAGGCGCAGCGGGGTCGGATCGTCGGTCAGCCGCTGGTTGAAGAACCGCTCAACGCCGGCCACGCCGTGCCCGTCCACATCAACGCCGCCGAGTACCTGCGCGGCCTCGCGTCCCATCGGATAGCGCCGGCGCTCGGTGTTCTCGAAATAGATGCCCGGGATTCCCAGCGCGTTCACCGCCATCTCCTCATGCGGCGTCAGCTGGCGCGCCAGGTAGACGAACTCCTTGTTGCTCTCGGACAGGCGCGCCTTGGCCTCGGCCTCGTCCAGCGTCGGCAGCACCTGCTTCAACTTGTGGGCAGCCTCGGCCGGGTCGATCAGCTCGCGCGGATTGGCGTACAGCGCTGCGGTCGGCAGAGAGATCGCCAGGATTTCGCCGTTGCGGTCGGTGATCGAGGCGCGCCGCGCCATCATCGTTATGTCGAGTGCTGGCTTCGGGGCCTCCAGCATCTGCGCGATCGGCCGCTCGGGCCGGTGCGGCGCCAGCGGCTGGATGATCGTTGCGTCCGCAAGCTTCAGCACCACCGCCATGAACAGCACGACGAAGCCGCCGGCGGCGAACACCAGCCGGCGCCGTGTCTTGGCCATCGCCGCCCGCCGCTTCAGGTCGGGTGCGGTCAGCCGCACCGTCTCCATGCGCGGCACCGCGTCGTCGCGCGCGGCCCCGCGCCGATAGGCGGGGGCGCCGGGCGGCGGCAGATTGGACGGCGGTTGACCCGGCGGTTCGCGGTTCTCGTCCGGCCAGTCGGGCGTGTCGGTCATGCCCGCTTTCCCTAGTGGTCGATCGGCTGGAACAGCGCGACCGGCTTGGCCGCGGCTGCGACCGGGACCGGTGGCGGCAGGCTGCTGCTGCTGCGCGAGGCCATGCCAAGGGAGGAGCCGGTCTGGAACGGCGCCGCCACCGGTGCCGCGTAGCGCGACAGCGAGACGGGCGCAGGCCGCGGGGTTGCCTGTGCCAGCACCGGCTCATGCCACGTGCTGGCCGGACGCGGCTCCGGACGCGGCTCCGGCCGTGCGTAGGCGACGCGCGCGTGCTCGGGCGGCGGCTTGCGTTCCGACATCAGCGCGGGTGGCGCGGGCGCCGGACGCGGCGCCGGCGGCGCCGAGGGTGCGTGCGCGGCGGGCGGCGCAGCCGGCGTGGCAGCCACGGGCTGGGTTGCGGCCGGCGTCGCTGCGGCTGTCGGTGGCGTCGCCGCCGGAGCCTGGGCACCGCTGGCCGCCGTGGGCGGCGGCACCATCGGGGTCATCACCGCCGGCTCGGGCACCGGCTCCAGCGGGGCGTCCGGGCTGCGCACCGGCGGCAGGCGGCTATCCAGCTCGGCCATGGAAGTGAACTGCGCGGGCTTCACCGTTTGCAAGGCCAGGAACTGCCCGGCCAACGTCCGCAGCCGCTCAGGGTCGTTGAGCAGCATCCACTCCGCACTCAGCAGCCGGGTCTGGCTGCGGGTTGCGTCGATCTCGTGCACTGTTCGCTCGATCTCGTGATCGAGCATCGCGACCCGGTGCTTCGACTGGTACAGGTAAAGCCCTGAGCCGCAGGCGAGCAGGAAGCAGAACAGCGTGAAGGGGCGGATCATGGCGCGGCACCTTCGGCATCGGACAGGCGTTGCAGGGCGCGCAGACGGGCGCTGCGGGCGCGCGGATTGGCGGCGGTCTCCTGGGCGCGCGGGCGAAGGGCACGCGCCGTAAGCAGCCGGTAGCCGGCCGGTCCCCGCGCCATCAAGCCGCGCGGATCATGGCGGGAGGGGGCCGGGGCGCGGCCGGCCGCCTCGACCATGAACCGCTTGACGATGCGATCTTCCAGCGAATGGAACGACACCACGACGAGCCGTCCGCCCGGCGCCAGCAGCCCGGCCGCCTGGGTCAGCGCCGCGGCAATCTCGTCCAGCTCCTGATTCACCCGGATGCGCAGCGCCTGGAAGCTACGGGTCGCCGGGTCGATGCCGCTGCGGTCGGGGGGCAGCACGGCGCGGATCACCGCGGCCAGCCGCGCCGTGCTGGTAATCGGCGCCTCGGCCCGCGCCGCAACGATCGCCTTGGCGATGCGGCGGGATGCACGCTCCTCGCCGAAGGCGAACAGCAGGTCGGCCAGCGCGTCCTGCGGCAGGCCATTCACGAGGTCGGCCGCGGTCGGCCCGTCCGCACCCATGCGCATGTCGAGTGGCCCGTCGGCGCGAAACGAGAAACCGCGTGCCGGATCATCGATCTGGAAGGACGAGACGCCGAGATCGAGCACGACGCCGTCCAGGCTGGCGACGCCGCGCTCCGACAGCAGCGCCAGCATGGCGCCGAACCGCCCCTCGATCAGGTGCAGTCGGCCGGGGAAGCGTGCGGCCAGCGCGGCACCGCGCACAATCGCCGCCGGGTCGCGGTCGATCGCCCATACCGTGCAGGGCTGCGCCTGCAGGATCGCCGCCGCATAGCCGCCGCCGCCGAAGGTCGCATCCAGGTAACGGCCGCCGGCGCGCGGTGCCAGACAGTCCAGCATCTCCTGCAGCATCACCGGGACGTGGCCGGGCTGGGCCGCGGAGGACGGGGCGCCGGAGGGCCGGGCAACCGAGGTCATGGCCGTGCCTGCGGCGCTGGCGGCGGCACGGGCGCCGATGGCGGGGCGGCGACGGCGGCGGCCGCGGTCATGCCCTTGCTGCGCGCCCATTCGCGCGCCTGTGCGCGCCGCGCGCTCGCCAGCTGCGGCTGCCAGATCTGGAAGGTGCGGCCGAGGCCGATGAACGTGACACTGTCGGTCAAATGCGCATGGGCTTTGAGATCGTCGGACAGGACGATGCGGCCCTCCTTGTCGGCCTCTACCGGAAACGCATCGCCATACAGGGCGATGGCGAGATCGTCATACAATTCGCTGAGTGGATCGTAGCGGCTCAGCGTCGTCTCCAATGCATGGAAAACTGTTGCAGGCCACACCTCGATACAATCGTGGACGTGCGATGGACGCAGCACGAGCGACGACGACTCGGGCAACGCCGGCGCAGGCGATGAGCGTAGCGCGCTGCGGAAGGCGGCCGGAATGGAGACGCGGTTCTTGGCGTCGAGCCGGTTCTGGTGGGTGCCCAGGAATTGGCTCATTACGAACCGGTCTGCCTTCCCTGCTGTCGCCTCGCGGGTCTGTTTCAGGGGCCGGAAGCGGCACGGCGGCGCCGTCCGGTCCCGGCCTTTTTCAGGCAGGCACGCAAGGCCGGGCGCGCTCTGTCTGGGAGAGCATGGGATAACATGGGTGTTTGTGGGCAGCAAGCGGATTCAGAGGCTTATTCATGGGATCGGCCCAGTTTTGTTGCGTTCCCGGGGGAGCAACGTGCATTGCGGATGCGCAAATATTCATGTTTTGTTCTTGAATATATGCCGGGCGGCCGAATCGTTACTCAGGCGCAAGAGATGTGCCGCTGCTCCGGCCCGCCCCGACTACCGATCCAGCAGCCGCGCCAACCGGTCGAACTCCGCCACCGTCAGCGTTTCGGCACGACGGTCGGGGGCGATGGCCCGGCCGCCAGCAGCGCCTCGCCGCCCAGCGGCTTCAACGCCCCACGCAGCATTTTGCGCCGCTGGCCGAACGCCGCGGCCGTCAGCCGCTCCATCCGCGCGAACAGCGCCGCATCGGGCTGAACGGGATGCGGCACGAGGTCCACCACCGCCGAGAATACCTTGGGCGGCGGCACGAAAGCGGCCGGCGGGATGCGCAGCATCAGCGCGGTACGGCAGATCCATTGCGCCAGCACCGACAGCCGGCCATAGGCGGCGGTGCCCGGGGCGGCGCAGATGCGCTCGGCCACCTCCTGCTGGAACATCAGCGTCAGCCGCTCGAACGCCGCCGCCTGGCGCAGCCAGCCGACCAGCAGCGGGCTGGCGACGTTGTAGGGCAGGTTGGCGACGATCTGCCGCGGCGGCGGCACCAGCGATGCGAGGTCCATCCGCAGCGCGTCGCCCTCGACCACCCGCAGCCGGCCACCGCTCGCTGCTTCCAGCTCATGCATGGCGGCAACCGCGCGCGGGTCGATCTCGACCGCCGTCACGCTGGCGGCCGGCGATTGCAGCAGCGCGCGCGTCAGGCCGCCCGGGCCTGGGCCGACCTCGACCACATGCCGCCCCGCCAGATCGCCGGCCAGCCGCACGATCCGCGCGGTCAGGTTGGCGTCGAGCAGGAAGTGCTGGCCCAGCGAACGCCGCGCATCCAGCCCGTGCCGCGCGATGACCTCGCGCAGCGGCGGCCATGCGGCGCCTGACGGTCTCCGGGGGCGTCTTTCGGGCCGTCTTCCTGGGTGCCCGCCGTCCCGCCCGTGCCGCCGCCGGTCAGGCGGCGCCGTGCATGTCGATGATGGCGCGGCGGCGCAAGTCGCGCAGCAACTGGCGCGAGGCCAGTTCGACGCGTTCGGTGATGATCTGTGCGCGGACGTCCTGGTCGCTCAGTTCCGAGACGTTCTTCTGCTCGCGCGAGCACACGATCACCACGCTGATGCCGTCATCGGCGACCAGCGGCTGGCTCGCCTTGCCGATCGGCAGCGTGGCCAGCAGCTGGCGGAACGGCGGCGGGGCGACGCTCTCCAGCCGCACCTCGCCGGGATCGACCGGGCGCGGGTGACTTGTCGGCCTTCGCGACCGCTTCCATCTCGTCGCAGCTGTGGATGCTGGCACCGTAGCCGCGCGCCTTGCGCCAGCATCTGCTTCTGCTGGTCGGTCGGCGCCTGCGGGTTCGAGCGGGCTGGTGAACGGAAGGAACACCTGCCGCAGCGACAGCACGGTCGCCGTTGTCGTTGCCGATCTCGCGCTTGGCGCGCAGCTGACGATGGAGAAGCCGCCCGGCACGCGCACCGGGTTGCTGATCGCGCCGACCGGCATTTCCTCCAGCCAGCTTGGCGACGGCGGGATCGAGCTGGTTCGGCTGCACCCAGCCCAGGTCGCCGCCCTGCAGCGCCGTCTGGCTCTGGCTGAACTGCGCCGCGACCACCGGGAACGGCGCGCCGGCGCGCAGCTGGGATCACCGTCTCGGCGAACCGCTCGGCATCGGCGTCGTTGGCCGGGGTCTTCGACCGGGATGAAGATCTCGCCGACGACGGTATTCGGTCTTGCCGATCTGCTGCGCCAGCAGCGCTCTGGCGTCGGCGATGTCCTGCTTGCGTGATCTCCGCCCGCTCGCCCAGCACCTCGCGCAGCACGTCGGGTCCAGCCGAGCTGCACGCGGATCTGGTCGATCAGCGTGCGGATGCCGACCCCGTCGGCGGCCAGCCGCTGGCGCAGCGCGCCGGGCGGCATGCCGTTGCTGGTCTCGATCGCCTTGATCGCGTCGGCGATGTCTGGTCAGGAACGACGATCTTGCGGCGCTGGATCTCCTGCAGGCGCAGCCGCTCGTCGATCAGCTGGCGGGTGATCTGCGGCCTCAGCCGGTCCAGCACCTCGGGCGTCATCGGCAGGCCGGTGGACAGCGCGAACAGCTTGGTGCGGTTGTCGACGTCGTCGTTGCTGATGACGTCGCCGTTGACCACGGCGACGATGTTGGCCTGCGGCGCGAGTGGCGCCGCTGCCGGCTTGCCTGGCGCGGCCGGGCGCCCGGCAGAAGGCGGCGCAGCCATCGCGCTCGCCAGCGTCCCGGGTGCCACGCCCAGCGCCAGCGCCGCGGCGAGGATGGCGGGAACGGCGAAGCCGCCGTGGGCGCCCCCGCGGGCGCCCCAGCGGGCGCCGGAGCGTTGCCTGTGCTTCTTCATCGCGGCAGGTCTATTCATCCGAATCACTCCACGCAAGCCGCCCTTCATAGCGCGTGGAAGCCGAATTGCCGACCGTCTTGAACGTGATCTGGAACAGCATCGTGGTGGCGCCATGATCGCCGTCGACCGAGAGTATAGCGCGGATGTAGCTCAGGCGTCGAAGATCGAAGCATTCGTCCTCGTAGGAGGCTGAGAACCCGGTCTGCACCATCTGGTTGTCTGGCCAGGTCCCGGCGCACGTCTGACTCGAGGTGGTAGCCGCCGAATCGCGATTCCGCGGTCGAGCGCGATCTCGTTGCGCGGGAAGTAGAAGGGGTTGCCGGCCGGCGGCGGCGGCGGCTGGTCGTAATAGGTGTACGGGATTGGTCGTCGTGTAGATGTAGCCGCCCGTCAGGCGAAACAGCGGGTTGCCGACCGCTGCCGTCGCGTCGGCGAAATGCGTCGCCAGCGTGGTCTGTGTCGAGGCGCGTCCGATACGTCAGGTCGAGCCAGGGGGTCGGCGTGAAGCTGGCACGTGCGACGATGTCGGACACCTGTCGTGCAGGCCGGACGCCTTCGGTGAAGTTGTTGTCCTTGGTGGGCTGGTAGGACTGGCCGACCAGGGCGTCGAACGCCGTGCCGCCGCAGATACCAGGCGCCGTGCAGCGCCGGCCACGGCGCGCGTGCCCGCCCTCCAGCCGGTCGATGCCGGGAAGCGGTTGAGGCTGAACAGGTTGGCGTCGGTGAACTCGAGGTCCAGGCTGTCCTCGTTCGGGTATTTGTTGAACTGGCTGTTGCCGACCACCGGCGCTGCGACGACCTGCAGGATCGGCTCGATCACCTGGGTGCCCCAGGCGCCCGAATCGCGCATGAACGGCCAATTCACCTGCAGCGCCGCCTGCGGCAGGTCGCGCGCGTCGTTGATGTCGTTCGCGGTGCCGTAGTTCGGCTGCTCGTTGAAGTCCGTCGCGTCGTAGGCGACGGCCGTGTTGTGCAGCGTGAACTTCCACAGATCGCCGAGCGCGCCGACGACCAGGCCGGTCCCAGTTCATCACCAGATCGGCGCGGCGGGTGTTGGTGCCGTCGGTGCGCATCACGTTGAAGGCGCCGGTATCCAACGACAGCCGCCCGCCCAGCGCGTCGGTCTTGCCGAAATAACTGTATTCGTAGCGCGGCAGCACCACAGGCAGCTTGCTGTCGACGATGGTGCTGGAGACGCCCTGGTAGAAGCGCACATCGGCACGCGCATAGGCGCCCTCGCCGAAGCCCTCGGCATAGACCTGGCTGGTCAGCACGGTCGGGATGCCGCCGTAGATCGAACCCAGGTTGAAGTCGGTGATGTAGTTCACCGAGGAGGCGCGGTTGAGGTCGAAGCCCCAGCGCCAGGTATCGTTGTAGTTGAACTGGCCCTTTGCAAAGACGGTGCCCTGCGGCGCCGTCCTCGGTAGCCGCCCGACAGCGTTGACCGTCGAGCTGGCCGGCGTTGAAGTCGCGGCGATAGTCGAGGTCGATCTCGGTGCCCGCCTTGCTGGTGACCATCGGCGTGATCGTCGCATCCGACTGGTCGTCGATCACCCAGTAATAGGGCTGCGCGTAGAACACGCCGACATGGCTGGAATTGCCGATCGAGGGGATCAGCAGGCCGGATTGCGCGCTTCACCGAGGGGTCGGCGGTCGAGAAATACGGGAAATACGCCACCGGAACGCCGTACATCTCCATCACGGCGTCCTCGAACTCGATCTGCTTGTGCTCCAGGTCCTGCACCGCCGCTCAGCGCGCGGATCTGCCACAGCGGCGGCTTCGTCGGGTCCTTCTTGCAGAGGTTGCAGGTCGAATAGACGACCTTCGACAGCTCGTTGATCTCGCCGCCGGTGCGCCGCGCGCCGTTGGCGGCAAGCTTGCCGTTCTGCTGCAGGATCGCGCGCATGTCCGCGCAGCACGCCGTCCTTCATGCCCTGCGTCAGCTCGGCATAGTCGGCGAACAGCACCTGCCCGTCGGGTTCCAGCAGCACCACGTGGCCGGTGGCGGCGGCGACGTCGGTGTTGCGGTCGAACGTGATCTTGTCGGCGCGCAGCACGGTGTCGTTCTGCCAGGCCTCGACATGGCCGGTGGCGGTCACCAGGCCGGTGTCGCGGTCGTAGTTGACCTGGTCGGCGGTGAAGGTCACCGGCTCGTTCTTGTCGCCGGTCGTGCTGGCCGACGCTGCGTGCAGCGTGACTGAGCTGCGCCGCGCGCCGGCGGCGGCCAGCGCAGCGCCATGCAGCAGCCAAGACCGCGGCGACCAGGCAGCGGCGACGCCGGCCGGGCATGCGCTCCGCGCGATGCACGCATCAGCCGTCCTCCAGGTGCAGCAGCAGGGCGACCGCCAGCATCAGGCCCGCCGCGGCCGGCGCCCAGGCGGCGAGCACCGCCGGCAGCGCGCCGGACTGGCCGAACTCCTCGGCCACCTTGGAGATCACGAACAGCGCGAAGCCGGCCGCCACGCCGCTGCCGATCATCTGCGCCACGCCGCCGCGCCGCGTCGGGCGCATCGAGAAGCCGGCCGCGACCAGCGCCATCGTACCCGCACAGCAGCGGCAGCGCCAGCAGCGACTGGAAATGCAGCCGGTGGCGGATCGAGGAGAAGCCCGAGCGGTCGAGCAGCGCGGATGAAGCCGGGCAGCGCCCAGACCGAGAGCGTGTCGGGCGAGGCGAAGCTTTCCTGCACGCGCGCGCACGGTCAGGTCGGTCGGCAGCGTCCAGCGTGCGCGGCGCGCTCGGGCAGCTGGTCCGGCCGGATCGTGCGCGCGTCGTTCAGCAGCCAGACTGCCGCGGCCCAGCGTGGCGCTGGCTCGCCTCGATCCGCGTTCAGCAGCCGGTCGTCGCCGTCGAGCCGGAAGACGCTGACGTCGTCGCGCGTCAGCGTCTTGCCGTGCAAGCTGCACGCCGATGCGCGTGGATGATCGCGACGCCCTGCGGCGTCAGCCCGCGATCGGCCTGGCGCAGCCAGAGCTGGCCGCCGGTCAGCGCCAGCGGGCCGCCGCCGGTGCGCAGGTAGGTGTTGTCCAGCACCTCGGCGCGCGCGAGCATCACCGACGACAGCGGGCTGACCGCCGGCGGTGGCGAAGCGCGCCGAGCAGCACGGCGCACAGCACCGGCGCGGCGAGGAACTGCCAGGCCGAGACGCCGGCGGCGCGCGCCACGATCAGCTCCGAGGAGCGGGTCAGCCGCCAGAACGCCAGGATGCCGCCGAGCAGCACCGCGAACGGCAGGATCTGCATCGCCATCGTACGGCAGCCGCAGCGCCGCGATCTCGGTGACCAGCGCCGAACGTCGCGTCCGGCTTGGTGGCGGAGCGGCGCAGCAGCTCGATGAAGTCGAACAGCGCCACCAGCCCGCGACAGCGCCGGCAGCATCGCCAGCACGGCGGCCGATGAACTCCCGCGCGATGTAGAGCGAGAGCGTGACGGCGAGCGTCATCGCTCGGCGCCGCGTCAGCCGGCCGGCCGCGCTGCGCGCGCAGCGCGCGGCAGCTGCGGGCCGAACAGCACCCAGGCGGCGATCAGGCCGGGCACGATGGCCTGCACCCAGATCAGCGGCAGCAGCGCGTTGTCGCGCGCCGCGAGGTTGCCGATCGCCAGCCCGAGCGCCAGCAGCCCCACCACGGTCAGCACCGCCGCCAGCGGGCCGGAGCAGGCTGCCATGCCGGCGGAACGTGCCGGTCAGCACCGAGACCAGCGCCACCAGCGTGAAGGACAGCGCGGTGAGCGGCGCCGACAGCCGCTTGTGCGCCTCGGCGAGCCATTGCGGGACGTCGCTGCGGGTTGCGCCGGCATGCGGGTTGAGCAGCTCGCCCAGCGACATCTCGCGTCATATCGCGCAGCCGCTGGCTCTCGTCGCCCTTGCTGTCTGCGACGAGATCGATGGCGTTCTCGCCGAAGGTCAGCACGTCCAGCCGGCCGGTCTGGCGGTCGATTTCCTCGCGGCTGCCGTTGAGCAGCAGCACGCGCGGGCCCGCCGGGCCTTCAACCAGCCGGCCGCGCTCGGCCAGGATGGTGGCGCGGCGCGTTCTTGTCGCGCTGCGTCGTCCACCAGGATGCCGTGCAGCGTGCCGTCGGGATCGCGCGACCGGACATAGACGGTCAGGTCGTCGGAGACCTGGGTGAACACGCCTTCCTGCAGCAGGAACGCGGCGATGCGGTTGCGGATCTCGAACTGGAACTCGCGGAACGCGGTCAGGCTCGCCGGCACGATCCAGAGGTTGAGCACGATAGCCGCGCGACCATGGCAGATGCACGCGACTGCGAGCGCCGGACGCGCCAGCGCGCAGCGGCGACAGGCCGGCGGCGCGCATCACCGTCAGCTCGCGGTCGCCGGCCAGGCGCTGATAGACGAACTGCACCACGACGAAGCGTGGTGATCGGCAGGATCACCGCGACGAAGCTGGGGATCAGCAGGCCGGTCAGCTCCAGGAACACGCCGAGCGACAGGCCGCGGTTGACCACCAGCTCGACGAAGCGCAGCGACTGGGTCAGCCAGATCAGCGCGGCCAGGCCGCCGGTGACCGCGATCAGGGCGAAGGCCAGCTGGCGGAAGATGTAGCGGTCGAGCCTGGTGATCAGCGGTCCGAAGGCCATGGCGGTCGATCAGGCTCCTGCATGGCCGGCATCGGGCCGAACCGGGCGACCGGCCGGCGATGCGCGGCAGGCCGGTCCGGGCCGCCGGTTCTGCGGCAGCCGGGCCGGTGATGCAAGCCGCGGGATGTAACTGGGGTGCGTCGCCGCTTGCAGCGGCGCGGATTGCCTTATGCCGCTTGCAGCGGCGCCGCTTCGGCGGACCCTGCCAGCCGGGCGCAGGCAGCGGCCAAAGTCGGGCCGGTCACCACCAGCGGTGCGCAGCCCTTCGCCTCCCACAGCAGCGACGACAGGTCGGCGTGCAGGCGCACCGGAGCACGACCGTTGTCGAAGGTGGCGCGGCCGTCGGTGTCGAGATAGGTCTCGGCCGGCAGGCCCTCGGCCAGCACCACGTCATGGGTCGCAAGCTCGATGTGGTAGTAGGTCACCGTGTCCATGACGACCTGCGCCACCGACGTCCCGTTCACCAGGTATTTCGCCGGGATCAGCGCGTCCTCCAGGAACACGCCATGGTCGGGAGAGAGAAACAGGTCGCGCACCGGCTCGCCAGAGCCGAAGGCGCCGGCGCGGATGCGCACCGGCCAGACCTGTTCCGGGCGCGGGTGGCGGCGGCAGTCGATCCGCCGCCGACCGATCCAGGCGATTGGCTTCGGCCGTCCGCCGAGCACGGTCATGACCGTCTGGCCGACCGCCAGGCACTCCACCGGGACCGCGCCCTCGGGCGTCGCGATGCGGGTGCCGGCGGCGAAGCAGGTCACCTGGATATAGTCGTTGCCCGTCGTGGCGTCGTAGCCGGTGACGAAGTCCTGGCTGGCGGAGGGCGCAAAATCGACATCGGTCAGCAGGTAGTCGCCACCGGTGGTGGTCACCGTCACCGTGCCCGGGGTGGTGACGCTGGCCCCGGTGATCGTGAGGCCGGCGAGCTCGATGCTGTCGAGGTCCTGCAGGTTGTTGATCTGGTTGCCGAAGCCGCTGCCGGGCGTGCCCAGGATCAGGGTCTGGGACAGGCCGTTGTCGGTATCGAAGGTGATCTGCTGAGTGGCCGCGATGGTGCCGCCGATCGCGAGCGTCGCGCCGGGCGCCATGTGCGCGAAGCCGGTCCCCGTCACGTTGCCGGTGATGTCCAGCAGGCCGCCGGTCGAGGCGGTGTGCGTGCCGTCGTTGGTCGCGTAGATCGTGTTGTTGTCGACGATATCGGCATCGACGGTGCCGTCGCCGCGCAGCATGCTGCCGCTGTCGATGACGATGGCGCCGTCGTCGAAGGTGCCGCTGCCGCCGACGTCGATCGCCGAGAAGCCGTCCACCGTGATGGTGGCGCCGACCCAGACCGACAGCGCGAAGCCGGCGCCGACCTCGACGCTGCCGCCCGACTGCAGCGACAGGGTGCCGGTGCCGCCATTGCTGCCGCCGCCGCCGCCGCCCAGGTTCAGGTTGCCGCCGACCGCGGTGTAGCCGTTGTCCTCGACGGTGAACGTGCCGGTGCCGGCGTCGCCGACGATGACCGCACCGAGCGTGGTGAGCTCGGAGCCGCTGCCATCGACGGTCAGCGTGCCAGTCGCACCCGACTGATGGCCGATGTCGACGGCGAAGGTGATCGTCGACGAGGCGCCGTCCTTCACCAGCGTGCCGCCGTTGCCGACCAGGACGCTGCCGGCGTTCTGGATCGTCAGGCTGCCGTCGCCGTAATTGCCGACATTCAGAAAGCCGTTCTGCGTGCCCGAGGAATAGTTGCTGCCGACATTGCCGACGTTCCATGTGGCGTCGTCGACGATGACGTTGCCGGAACTGTCCACGCTGTCGCCGATGGCGGCATAGTTCGCCTCGTTCAGCGTCGCACCTGCCGATACCGTCAGCTGCGCCGCCGCTGCGTAAGGCGGGGTCGGCGTGTTGTTGCGCTGATCGTTGTCGCCGACCGCCATGTAGCCGCGCGTGTTCTCGGTGTCCGAGGGGTCGCCCGCGTCGGTCCAGACGGTGTTGGCGCCCGTGATGGTCAGCGAGCCGTAGGAGGTGGGCGAGGAGAACACGACCGCATAGGTGTCGGTGACGCTTGCTGCATCGCCCGATGTGCCGTCCGTCTCCGCGGTTAGGGTGGCCGGCGTGCCGGCGCCGTCCTGGCCGACATAGATCGCACCGCCATCGCCGTCGGTCTGGGTCGGTCCGGCATTGATCGTAGCGCCGTCCACCGTCGCACTGCCCTCGATCGCGAGGCCGAAGCGGTTGCCGCCGGCCGACGGGTCGATGGTGCCGCCGCTGGTCAGCTGCGTGCTCGGACGTCCCTCGACCAGCAGCGACGAGCCGGGCTGCAGCGTCAGGACGGTGTCGGCACCGATCTGGCGCAACGCGTAGATGAAGGTGCTGGTGCCGGTGTCGAACTGGATGGTACCGGCGATCTGCTGGATGGTGCTGTCGTAGCCGCCCGGGAAAACCGAGAACGGCCCGTCGACTTCCAGCGTGGCGTAGGGATCGTTCAGGATCAGGGTGCCGACCGAGGCGCTGCCGGTCTGCACCGTGTAGGTTTGCGCCGTGCCGTTGCCGATCACCGCGATTCCGGTGGCGGACGGCACTCCGCCGCTCCAGTTGTCGGCGGTCGTCCACTGGCTGTCGCCGCCATCGCCGGTCCAGGTGTCGTTCACCAGCGACGTGGTGATCAGCGTGTCGCCGCCGACGACGCTGACGATAAAGCTGCCGGGGGAGCCGCCGATGCCGAAGCCGGTGCCCACGTCGAAGGCGCCGGGCAGGTCGAGCGAGGCGACCACGCCCGAGGCGTCGGACAGCGACAGGATGCCGGTACTGATTGTAGCTGTAACTGGTGATCGTCGGCAGCACGCCGACATCGATCGTGTCGCCGGCTTCGAACCCCAGGACGTTGCCCGAGAACTGCGCGACCTGATCGAGCTTCAGCAGATCGCCGGCATCGTCGGTGAAGATGAAGTCCTGCCGCGGGCCGGTCGTGGTCGTCGATGGCTGCGTTGGATCATAGGGCAGGCCGAGGTTGAACTCGACGGTGCCGCCGTCCTCGATGCCCACCAGCCCGACGATCGGCGCGTAGCCGCCGACGATCTGACCGGAGCCCGAGGCGGTGATCAGCACCGATCCGCCATTGGCCAGGATGATACCGGAATTCAGGATTTCCGAATTCGTGCCGACCACGATTTCCAGCGTGTCGCCGGCATCCGCCTCGAGGTCGCCCTGGTTGATGAAGTAGCCGGGATTGGCGCCGTTGGCGTTGACATTGACCACCAGCGTGCTGCCGGCGGGCCCGTTGGCGATGATGGTGCCTTGGTTGACGAACGTGCCGTTCGCATCGATCACCGTCTGCTCGGCGGTGGTCTGGCCGCTGACGCTGTTGGTCAGGGTGGTGGAGGCCAGCGTCGGGTGGAACAGTCCGGTCGTGCCGGTGTTGTCGAAAACCAGCGTCGCGACGCCGGTGGTGCTGCCGATTTCGATCAGATTGTCGCCCAGCACGTAGTCGGGCGTGACGTTAACGGTTCCGAAAGCAATGATCGCGATGTCGCCGAACTGCGGCGGGCTGGCCGCCGGATTCAGGCTGTCGGTCGCGTCGTACCAGTTGAGATTGTTGCTGTAGTCATCGTCGTAGGCACCGGTCCATTGCAGCGTCCGAGACATGTCCCCTCCGCGACATCACGCAGGGCCGCCCTGCGCCGTTGCCCGAACGCAAGTAGATCATGATTTCGCGGACGAATAAATAGACGGATTGAGTCCGGTCGGATCAACCGTAACGACAGCTGTCGGTCCCTAGGGCAGGACCTTGCCCGGATTCATGATCCCGCGCGGATCGAGAGCATCCTTGATGCGGCGCATCACCGCCAGCTCGGCGCCGCCGCGCCAGTCCGTCATCATGTAGGGCTTCAGCCGCCCCACGCCGTGCTCGGCCGAGAAACTGCCGCCCAGCTCGCGTACCACTGCGTTCACGGTGTCCATGATCGCGTGATCCTGTGCCAGGAATCGGGCGGCGTCCCAGTCGGTCGGCTGTTCCAGGTTGAAGTGGATGTTGCCGTCGCCCATGTGGCCGAACGGCACCGCCCGGATGCCCGGGATCAGCGCCTCGCACGCCGCGGTCGCGCGGCGGATGAGCTCGGGCACGCGCGACACCGGCACCGAAACGTCGTTCTTGACCGATGCGCCCTCGCGCTTCTGCGCCTCGGCGTGTTCCTCGCGCAGCTTCCACAGCGCCGCGCGCTGCGCCTCCAACTCGGCGATCGCTGCATCGGTCACGGTGCCGTCGGTCAGCGCCGCTTCCAGCACCGCCTCCAGCGACGCGCGCAGCCCGGCCTCCTGGCGCGGCGAGGCGAGCTCGACCAGGCAGTAATGTTCTGCCGGCGCGCCCAGCGGCAGCCCAGCCCCCGGTATGTGGCGCTGCACGAACGCCATCCCCATGCCGGACATGTATTCGAACGCCTGCACCTGGCCTGGATCATGCGCCTGGAAACGGCCGAACAGCGCCAGTGCCGCCTCCACCGAAGGCACCGCGCAAAGCGCCACCGCATAGTCGCGCGGGCGCGGCGCCAGCTTCAGCACGCCGGCGGTGATGATCCCAAGCGTGCCTTCCGAGCCGACGAACAGCTGCCGCAGGCAGTAGCCGGTGTTGTCCTTGCGCAGGCGGCGAAGGCCGTTCCACACCTCGCCATCCGGCAGTACCACTTCCAGTCCCAGCACCAGGTCGCGGGCATTGCCATAGCGCAGCGTGTTGTTGCCGCCGGCATTGGTTGCGAGCACGCCGCCGATCTGCGCGCTGCCTTCGGATGAGATAGACAGCGGCAGCAGGCAGTCGGCCTCGGCGGCCGCCAGCTGCGCCGCCTTCAGCGTGACGCCGGCCTCGATGGTCATCGTCAGGTCCACCGGGTCGATGGCGCGCACCCGGTTCATCCGCGCGGTGCTGACCACGATCTGCCGGTTGTCGGCATCCGGCGTCGCCCCCGCCACCATCGAGGTGTTGCCGCCCTGCGGCACCACGCCGATGCCGTGCTCGTTGCACAGGCGCAGCACGGCGCCGAGTTGCGCCGCATCGGCTGGGCGCACCACCGCCGGGGTGCGGCCCTGGTACAGCCGGCGCCAGTCCTCGGCATAGGGTGCGGTGTCGGCCGGATCGGTCAGCAGCCCCGCCGGACCGACGATGCCGCCGATCGCATCGATCAGCGCCGCGGTGGGAAGGCCGTCGGACCGCGCCATCTCAAAGCAGCCCGCGAATGGTGTCGAGCTGGCCGGGATCATCGTCCGGCACCACCAGCAGCGCGTCGTCGACGCCCATGGCGGCGAGCCTTGCCAGCCGCTCGCGCGCCTCGGCGGGGGTGCAGAACAGGCCGATCTTGGCGTGGCCCGCGATCGGGTGCGGTGCCGGCGCCGGGCGCAGGTCGGTGAAGATGTTGGCGAGCACGGCGCGTTCCCCGCCAGCCGCGCGATACATGCGCAGGCCGATCTCCAGATCTTCCCAGGAGGTGTGGATGCCCGACGCGATCCAGCCTTGGCAGCGATGCGCCGCCAAATCGATCCAGCGCGGGCTGCGCCAGGCGCCCAGCAGCACCGGCGGGCCGCCCTCGGTGCCCGGCCAGACCGACACGGCGGTGCCGCCGTTCCACACCTGGCGCATGGTTTCCAGATAGCTCGGCAGCGTCTTGAAACGGCGCGCGTAGTCGGCCTCGACCACGTCGAAGTCCGCTTGCGTCGAGCCGCTGCCGACGCCGAAGCGCAGCCGGCCTTGCGACATCAGGTGCAGGCTCTGGACGCGGTGCGCGTGCTCCACCGGATGCCGCAGCGGGATTTGCACGACGCAGGTGCCAAGCTCGATCCGCTCGGTCACGCCGCACAGCGCCGCCAGCAGCACCAGGGGGTCGATGGTCGGCCGCCCGCGACCCAGTGCGTCGGTGACCCACAGGCCGGCGAAGCCGAGTTCCTCGACGCGCCGGCCCAACGCCATGACGCGCGCCGCCGGCGGCGGGCGGTCGGGCGCTGGCTGCGGGATCGTCACGATGCCGATGCGCATGGGTGTCAGGCCCTGCCGTGACGCTGCGTCATAGTGCGTGCATCCACGCCTCGGGGATCAGCACATGTCCGCCGTCGCGCCTGGCCAGCCGGGAGAAGGCCGGGAAGTGCAGGTGCATCCCGGCGATCAGCAGCTTGTCGGTGGCGACCATGTCCAGCGTGCGCCGGCGGGACGCGATGGCGCCCTCGGGGTCCACGTCGAAGGCGATGGTCACTTCGGGGCGCGGGATCTGGATTTCCGGCACATGCACGATGTCGCCCCAGATCAGCACCGACTCGCCGCCCTGCGCGACCAGATACATGGTGTGTCCTGGTGTATGGCCGGGGGCGGGCAGGGCGGTGATGCCGGGGAACACCTCGCCGCCGGCGAACAGGCGCATGCGGTCCGCATAGGGCTTCATCTGCTCGCGCGCCCACTGGAAGTTGGTCACCCGCTCGCGCTCGGTGGCCCGCGCCATCGCCGCGTCGTCCAGCCAGTGCGGCGCCTCCCGCTCGTGCATTGCCAGTTCCGCGTTCGGGAACAGCCGCTCGCCGGTGGCGCGGTCTGCCAGCCCGGCCGAGTGGTCGGGATGCATGTGTGTCAGCAGCACCGTATCGACCGAGGCCGGGTCGATGCCGGCGGCGCGCAGGTTGCGCTGCTGCCAGCCGACCGTATCGCCCATATGCGTGCCCGATCCGGTGTCGATCACCGCGACGCGCCCGCCGGAATGCACCGCGAAGGTGTTGACCGAGGTACGCCGCGCCGGGCGGAATACCGCGGCCAGCATCTGCGTGCCTTCCTCGACGCCGATGCCGCGCAGCACCTCCATCGAGCCGTTGAGGTAGCCGTCGCTGATCGCGCTCACCACGATGTCGCCGATGCGCCGGTGATAGACGCCCGGCATCTGCTGCGTCGGAGCCTGTGTCATGCGTCGTCCTTCCCCTATCCCTGCGCCAGTATCCGTGCGCCCGTATCCTTGCGCCCATCAGGCCCGCGGCGCGGCGGCGCGCTGCAGGCGGTCGTTGATCGCCAGCCCGAGGCCCGCTTCCGGCACCGCCATGGCGGCGATGCGCGACAGGCCCCGCCGCGTCGCCTCGGCATCCAGCCAGCGCAGGCCGCCGAACAGCCGCGCCGCGGCTTCCCGCAGGTCCCGCGTCTCGCTCAGGTTGAGCGCCAGGACGGCGCCCGGCAAGGGCGGCCCGAAGGCAAGCAGCGCCTCGTCGGGATCGAGCGCGACGGCATCCAGCCGCACCGGCAGCGAGGGCGCGTAATGCGACACCAGCAGCCCGGGGGAGCGCAGGCCGCGCGCCGCCTCGGCCGTCGCCGGCGGGATCGGCCGGCCGATCGGCCCTGTCACCGCCTCGATCGCCTCGGCGGTGACGCCCCCTGGGCGCAGCAGCACCGGGCGCGGGCCGGTCAGGTCAAGCACCGTCGAATTCGACGCCGACCGGACAGGGGCCGCTGTCCAGCACCGCGGCGATGCGGCCGCCGAGGCTGTCCAGCACGTGCCGGGCGGTGGTGGGGCTCACCTGGCCTGAACGGTTCGCCGAGGGCGCGGCGACCGGCCGCGCGACCGCGCGCAGCAGCGCCTGCGCGTCGGGATGGTCGGGCACCCGCACCGCGAGCGTGTCCAGCCCGGCGCCGGCGAGCAGGGCGACCGGGCAGGTGATCCGGCGCGGCAGCACCAGCGTCAGCGGCCCCGGCCAGAACGCCACGGCCAGTTGCTCGGCCGCGGGGTTCGGCTCGACCTGCGCGAAGGCGGATGCCGCGTCGGAGTAGTGGCAGATCAGCGGGTTGAAATGCGGCCGGCCCTTGGCCTCGAACACTGCGGCGACCGCGGCGGCGCTGGTCGCGTCCGCGCCCAGGCCATAGACCGTCTCGGTGCCGAAGCCGACCAGCGAGCCCTGCCGGAGCAGGTCGGCGGCACGCGCGATGCCGGCAGTGTCGGCGGTCAACAGGTCGGTCATCGGCGGGGATGTAGTGCGCGCGGCCGGGCATGGCAAAGCCGCCGCCCGCTGCTACAATCGTCTGCTTTGCCGGGAGCGCCTCCCGGATACTCCGGGGGAGCCTCGACGCATGCTCGACATCGCCTTCGCCAAACCCGTCCTGCCGAAAGCGGGCGCGCTGGTCCTGCTGGTGACCGAGGGCGAGGCGTCGTCGGGCGTCTGGCAGGAGGCCGACGCGGCGACCGGGGGCGCCATTGCGCGGGCCCTGGCGGCCGCGAACTTCACCGGCGCCAAAGGCAAGTCGGTCAGCCTGCCAGCACCGGGCGCCGGCCTGTCGCGCGTGCTCGTGCTGGGCCTGGGCAAGACCGATGCACTGACCCCGCTGGCGGCCGAGGAAGCCGGGGGCGCCGCTGCCGCCGCGCTTGGCGGCGAGCCCGCGATGGCTATCGCCGCCGGCGCGCTCACCCCGGCACTCGGCGCGCATCTCGCGATGGGCGCGACGCTGCGCGCCTACCGCTTCGACCGCTACCGCACCAAGGAGAAGCCCGAGGACAAGCCGAAGCTGACCAAGGCGACGGTGATGCTGGGCGATCCCGCCGCCGCCCGCACCGCCTTTGCGCCGATGAAGGCGGTGGCCGAGGGCGTGTTCATCAGCCGCGACCTGGTCAGCGAGCCGGCCAACGTGCTGAACCCGGTGGAGTTCGCCGAGCGGATCCGCAAACTCGGCAGCCTCGGCCTCAAGATTTCCGTTCTCGGCGTGAAGGAGATGGCGAAGCTCGGCTTCGGCTGCCTGCTTGGCGTCGGCATGGGCAGCGCCGTCGAATCGCGCATGGTGGTGATGGAATGGCACGGCGCCTCGGCCGGCGGCCCCAAGGGCGGCGGGGCGAAAGGCGGGAAAAAGGCCGCGCGGGCAAGGCCGATCGCCTTCATCGGCAAGGGCGTTACGTTCGACACCGGCGGCATCAGCATCAAGCCGGCCGGCGGCATGGAGGACATGAAGTGGGACATGGCCGGCGCCGGCGCCGTGGTCGGGCTGATGGCCGCCCTGGCCGGACGCAAGGCCAAGGTCGATGCCGTCGGTCTGGTCGGGCTGGTGGAGAACATGCCGTCCGGCAACGCGCAGCGCCCCGGCGACGTGGTCAAGTCGTATTCCGGGCAGACCGTCGAGGTCATCAACACCGACGCCGAAGGCCGCCTCGTGCTGGCGGACGTGCTCTGGTACTGCCAGGAGAAGTTCGATCCGCGCTTCATGGTCGATCTGGCAACACTGACCGGCGCCATCATCGTCAGCCTTGGCCACGAATACGCCGGCCTGTTCAGCAACGACGACGCGCTCGCCGCACAACCTGACTGCCGCCGGCACCGCGACCGGCGAGAAGCTGTGGCGGATGCCGATGGGCGAGGCCTACGACAAGCTCATCAGGTCCGACATCGCCGACATGAAGAATATCGGCGGCCGTCCCGGCGGCTCGATCAGCGCGGCGCAGTTCATCCAGCGTTTCGTCAACAACAAGCCCTGGGCGCATCTCGATATCGCCGGCATGGCCTGGAGCAGCAAGGACGCGCCCTGCGTGCCGAAGGGCGCCACCGCCTTCGGCGTGCGGCTGCTCGATCGGCTGGTCGCGGAGAATTACGAGGGCTGAGCCCGCCCCGCCCGCGCCCATGACCGAGATCGGCTTCTACCACCTGACCCGCACCGCACTGACGGCGGCGCTGCCGCCGCTGCTCGGCCGCACCATCGCCGCGGGCGAGCGGGCCGTCGTGCTGTGCCGGACCGAGGAGACCGTAGCCGCGCTCGACGAAGCGCTGTGGACCTGCCCCCAGCCCGACTGGCTGCCGCACGGCACCGCGCGCGACGGTGATGCCGACCTGCAGCCGGTTTGGCTCACCACCGAAGACGCGGCGCCGAACGGCGCGCGCTTCCTGTTCCTGGTGGAAGGGGCCGAAAGCGCGCGGCTCGACGACTTCGCCCGTGCCTTCGACCTGTTCGACGGCAACGACCCCGCCGCCGTGGCGGCTGCCCGCACGCGCTGGAGTTCGGCGAAGGCGGCGGGCCACACGCTGACCTACTGGCAGCAGGGCGAACGCAACTGGGAGCGCAGAAGCTGACAAATGTGACCGTCTTCTCCGGCCGGGGTTCCGCGCCGGTCGGCTATCTGATCGGCCTGATCATCGGGGTGCTCGGCGTCGCCTATCTGATGCCACTGCCGACCATCCTCGGCACCGGCGCGCTGTGGACCAGCCCATCGGGCGACCTCGCTCAGAACCTCACCGGACATCTGGCTTTCCAGGACCCAGGCTGGTCGATGCCGCCCTTGTTGGCGCCGACGCTGTTCTGGCCGCATGGCCTGAGCATCGGCATGACCGACAGCAACCCGCTGGTATCGTTGCTGGCGAAAGTGATCGCCCAGCTGCGCGGCAAGCCGGCCAATCTGCTCGGCTTCTGGTTCGCCGCCTGCTGGCTGCTGCAGCCGATCGCCGCCGTGTATGCGGTGCGTGGCATGGGTTCGCGCAGCTGGCTGTCCGCGCTCGCCGCCGCCGTGATTTCGGCGATCTTCCCGGCCCTGCTGTTCCGCGTCGTGCATATCAACCTGTGCGGCCAGTTCCAGCTGCTGCTGGCGCTTGGCCTCGCATTGCGCATGATGGACCGCCCGGCGCTGGCGCCGCGCCACTGGATTCTTCCCTGCCTGCTGCTGATCGTCGGGGTGCTGACGCATCCCTACATCTTCGCGTTCTCGGCGGCGGTGCTGGCGGCGCCGGCCTTGCAGGGGCTGCTGGACCGCCGGTCCGGCGCGGTCGCCTCGGCGTTCGGTTTCCTGATCGCCGCCGGCCTGCCGGTGCTGCTGTTCCGCGTGCTCAGCGGCACGCTGGGTGGCGGCGACCGCGGCTTCGGGTTCTTCTCGATGAACCTGATCTCGCCGTTCTGGCCGCAGAAATCGGGGCTGTTCGGACCGAACCTGCCGGTGATCGACCCCACCGGGGGGCAGTACGAGGGCTTCAACTACCTGGGCGGCGGCGGGCTGCTGCTGATCCTGCTGGCGCTGCTGCTGCTGGCGCGCGGCGGCTATTGGCGCGCCCGGCTACGGCCCTGGTGGCGGTGCCGGCGGGCGATGGTGATCATGCTGATCTGCCTGACGCTGCTGGCGCTCAGCACCAACGTCTATGCCGGGCCGTATCCGGTCCTGCTGCTGGGTGCGCGGCCGTGGGACCAGGTATTCGGCGCGCTGCAATCCGCCGGCCGCGCCTTCTGGGTGGTCGGCTACGCGCTCCTGCTCGCTTCGATCGCCTGCCTCGAATCGCGGCTGCCGCGGCCGGCGCTGGGTGTCGCGCTGGCGGTGGTGCTGGTGCTGCAATGGGTCGATACCGGGCCGCTGCGCGCCGAGGCGCAGACCTATTTCACCGGCAACTACGAAAGCCCTCCGGCGATCGCGCTGCCCAAGGGGCTGCGCCTGCTCACAACATTGCCGGTCTGCATGCATGACGGCCCGATCACGCAGACGGTTGCCACGCTGCGGCTGGCCGCGGTGCGTGCCGGAGCCAAACTGTCGGACGTCAAGACCTCGCGCCTGCCGGTCTGGTTCAACTGCGAAACCGTGGTCAGCGACGGCACCGAGTTGCCGCTGCGGCAGGGCGAGATGCGCATCTTCCTGATGCCGCCCGCCACCACCCGGTTCCGCCAGGAAGTGCTGGGCAGCGGCACCGTCTGCCGCAAGGAAGACGATTTCATCGTCTGCACGCGTGGCCTGGCGCCGCCCGATGGAACGCCGGTGCCGCCCGGACCGCCGGTGCCGGTGCTGGATGTCGCCGCCGCCGGCACCATGCTGCAGGGGGCCGCACTCGATCCGGTGCTGTCCTGGGGCTGGAAAGCCGACGCAACCGGCCTGCACTGGTCGGAAGGCCCGCGCGCGACGTTGCTGTTCCAGGTGCCGGGCAAGCCGCGCCGCCTGCGGTTGCGCCTGGTGCTGGACGGTGTGGCGCAGGATCCCGGCGGGGAGCGGCCGGTGGTGCTGCGCATCGGGCGGGAGACCGAGACGCATGTGACGTTGCCCGACCTGCACAGCGCGGTGGTGGACCTGCTGTTGACGCCGGCCGATACGCCGGACGGCATCGTGCGCGTCGCCATCGACATCTTCCATCCGATCGACCCGAAGAAGCGCGCGCTGACCGCCCCGGTCGGCCGCGCTGGCGTCCGGCTGCGCTCGGTCACCGTTCAAGACGTCGACGCGCAAACCAGCCCGTCGGGCTGAGCGGCTTTCAATCGCCCTGGGCGAACGCTATCGTGTCGGTAGAACGGGCTGGGCTGACGCGGTCTGACCCGCAACCGGGAGAAGCCAGAATGGACGACGTCGTCATCGTCTCCGCCGCCCGCACGCCTGTCGGCAGCTTCAGCGGCGCCTTCGGAAGCACCCCCGCCCATGTCCTCGGCACCACCGCGCTGTCCGCCGCGATCAGCCGCGCCGGCCTTGAGCCGGGCGATTTGGACGAGGTCATCCTCGGCCAGGTGTTGGCCGCCGGCGAGGGTCAGAACCCGGCCCGCAAGGCCGCCCGCGAAGCCGGCATCCCCGACGAGAAAACCGCGTTCGGCATCAACCAGGTCTGCGGTTCGGGCCTGCGCGCCGTGGCGCTGGCGGCCCAGCAGATCCGCACCGGCGAGAGCAACGTCGTCGCCGCCGGCGGCATGGAGAGCATGAGCCTGTCCACCCATGCGGCCTATCTGCGCGCCGGCACCAAGATGGGCGGCGTCGAGTTCATCGACACCATGTTGAAGGACGGCCTGTGGGACACCTTCCACGGCTACCACATGGGCGTGACGGCCGAGAACGTAGCTCGCGCCTACCAGATCACCCGCGACGAGCAGGACGCCTTCGCGCTGGCATCCCAGCAGAAGGCGAGTGCAGCGCAGAAATCAGGCCGCTTCAAGGATGAGATCGCCCCGGTGACGGTAAAGACCCGCAAGGGCGAAACCGTCGTCGCCGACGACGAATACATCCGCCACGACTCTTCGATGGAGGCGATGGCGAAGCTGCGGCCGGCCTTCTCCAAGGACGGCACGGTGACGGCGGGCAATGCCAGCGGCATCAATGACGGCGCGGCCGCCCTGGTGGTGATGAGCGGCGCGGAAGCCGCAAGGCGCGGCCTCAAGCCGCTGGCCCGCATCGCTTCCTTCGCGACCGCCGGCGTCGATCCGGCGCTGATGGGCACCGGGCCGATCCCCTCGACCCGCAAGGCGCTGTCCCGCGCCGGCTGGAAGACCGACGACCTCGACCTCGTGGAAGCCAACGAGGCGTTCGCGGCACAGGCGCTGGCGGTGAACAAGGACCTGGGCTGGAACACCGAAAAGGTGAACGTCAACGGTGGTGCCATCGCCATCGGCCACCCGATCGGCGCGTCCGGCGCCCGTGTTCTGGTCACCCTGCTGCACGAGATGCAGAAGCGCGACGCGCACAAGGGCGTCGCCACGTTGTGCATTGGTGGCGGCATGGGTGTCGCGATGTGCGTCGAGCGATAATCTACGCCGAGGCCGCTTTCTGCCGCAGGTAGTGGCGGTGCGCCTTCGCGCGGTTGCCGCAGGCCGCCATCGAGCACCAGCGCCGGTTTCCGGTCTTGCTGTCGTCCAGGAACAGGAACCGGCAGGCAGGGTTGGCGCATTGACGCACCCGGGCCAGCTTTGGCCCGAGCAGCAGGTCGCCTGCCGACCATAGCACCGGCGCCAGCAGCGAAGCCGCGTGCGGCGGCTGCGGCGCGACCTCCCATCCGCGTCCGGAGGGCGACAGGCGTCGGCGTGCTGGTGCCTGCGCCAGTGCGTCGTTGAGCAGCGCAAGATCGGCCCCGGCCGGCGCCGCGCCCTCGGCTGCCGCACCCAGGCCGCGATAGATCGCCTCTCGCCAGGTAATCGCCAGGCGAAAGTCCTCTTGGCCCGACGCCTCCCGTTCCGCCCAGGCGCCCCTGACCCGGCCCAGCAGGGCGGGAGAAACCAATGCCGTGCTCGCGACCCAGTCGAGCAGGTGGGACGCCTCGGACAGCGTTTCGGTCGGCTGCTTGCTGCCACGCCAATAGCGCGTGTTGGCGAAGTCGATGGCCAGGGTGTCGGATGGCGCCGGAACCACGTCCGTCGCGGCGTGCGTCGTCATCGCAAGCACATACTAACCGGCATGGTGGTTGACAAGCGGCGTCTTGCCGAGCAAAACTAACCCATAAGACAGTTAGTGTTGGAGACGTTCAATGATCGCGCACCTTTCCATCGGGGTGGCCAACCTGCCGGCGGCGCGCCGTTTCTATGACGCGGTGCTGCTGCCGCTGGGCTACGCCTGCCTTTTCCCGGACAAGGGGTCCGCCGGGTATGGCGCCGACAGCGCCGATTTCTGGTTGCTGGAGACGGCGCAACCGGTGCCGGCCGATCCGCAATCAGGGCTGCATATCTGCTTCGATGCGCCGAGCCGCGAGGCGGTGGATGCCTTCCATGCGGCCGCGCTTGCGGTCGGCGGCACCGACAATGGGCGCCCCGGCCTGCGGCCCGATTACGGGCCGGCTTACTACGCGGCGTTCGTTGTCGATCCGGACGGCTACCGGATCGAGGCCCATTGCGGCAAAGCCTGACCAGACATGTCCTGAACGCCCTCTCCCGCACCGCGGGAGAGGGTCAGGCTGAAGCTCCCGTGGGCCCTTCCCTACGACGCCTTGCCGTGCGACGGCTGGGCGGACTGGTCGCTGGCCGGTTGGGATGCCACGGTGCTCTGCTTGGCGTCCGTCGAGGCGGACTTGTTCCAGTCGCAGGCGAAGGCTGGGGCGGCGAGCGCGGTCAGCAGCAGGGCGGCGGCGAACAGACGGATCATTGTTCTCTCTCCCGCGGATATGGTTGCCGGATCGAAGCATGACGCGGCGCCGGTGCAGGATGCAAGCATCTTGCATCCTCACCCATCATCGCCGATCGAACGCCTTCGGCTGTTCAAACAGCCGCGTCGCCGCTTCCGGTCGATCACCGTCGTCCCGCCGGCATAGGCGGCCCGTGCTTTGCAACGAGATTGTTGTAACAAGCGCCGTAGCTTGAACCGCTGGATTGATCTGGCCACTGGTCAGGCTATGGCGGCGTGCTAAGACTCATGGGTAATGCCGGAAAAAAGGGAGGCAAGACGATGGCACGTGTCGCACTCGTTACGGGCGGAACCCGCGGTATCGGTGAAGCCATCAGCAAGGCGCTGCAGAAGGCCGGCCGCACCGTGGTCGCCAGCTACGCCGGCAACGATGATGCGGCGGCCGCGTTCACCAAGGCGACTGGGATCAAGGCCCTGAAATTCGATGCCGGCGACTTCGAGGCGTGCAAGGCCGCCGTCGCCACCATCACCGCCGAGTTCGGCCCGATCGAGATCCTGGTCAACAACGCCGGCATCACCCGCGACACCACGATGGCGCGGATGACCCGCGACATGTGGGATGCGGTGATCGATACCAACCTCGGCTCCTGCTTCAATCTCTGCAAGCTGACCTTCGACGGGATGCGCCAGGCCAAGTTCGGCCGCATCGTCAATATCGGCAGCATCAACGGCCAGGCCGGGCAGTACGGCCAGGTGAACTACGCTGCCGCCAAGTCAGGCATTCACGGCTTCACCAAGGCGCTCGCGCAGGAAGGCGCCCGCTTCGGCATCACGGTGAATGCGATCGCGCCCGGCTATGTCGATACCGACATGGTGCGCGCGGTGCCGCCCGAGGTCCTGGAGAAGATCATCGCCCGCATCCCCGCCGGCCGCCTGGGCCGCGCCGAGGACATCGCCCGCGGCGTGGTGTTCCTGACCGCCGACGACGCCGACTTCGTCACCGGATCGACGATGTCGATCAACGGCGGCCAGCACATGTACTGATGCGGGGGCGCAACGGGCCGGCCCCATACACGCGGTGCCGGTGCCGCTAGATCCACCGCAGATGCGGCTCCAGGCCCAGCATCCACTGGCCGACCGTTTCGAAATGCGTGTGCCGCCCCTGGACCTGCTGGGTCACCGCGTTGATGTCACGGAAGCGCCGCTCGAACGGGTTGGAATCGAAGATCGCCGTCGCGCCCGCCTCGTGGTACGCGGTGTCCACCACCTGCCGTGACTGCTGGATGGCGTAGGTGGAGGCGAGGCGGACCGCCATGCGCGTCTGAAGCGAGAGCGGCTGCGTCTGCGCCTCGGTCCAGGCGTCGCTCAGCACCTGGTGCAGCCAGGCGCGGGCCGAGCGCAGCGTTGCCTCGGCCAGGGCGACCTTCGACTGCACCACGTGGTTGTCGCGCAACGAGGTTTGCGAAAGCGCGGGTGTCTTCTTCGCGGCCAGCGCGATGAACGCATCCAGCGAGGCGCGCGCAATGCCCATCGCCACGGCGGCGAAACCCGAAGCGTAGATGTTGCCGGTGCTGAAGCGGTACAGCGGCCCGTGCTCGCGCCGCTCGGCGTCGGTGTCGCGCGCCAGCGCGTGATCGGCCGCGACGAACAGGTCGCGCACTTCGTATGAATCGCTGCCGGTGCCGCGCAGGCCCATCACCTGCCAGACATCGGTGATCGTCGCCGCCGCACGCGGGAACAGCATCGTGCGGTCCACCGGCTTGCCGTCTTCGGTCAGGAAGGGCGTTCCGTCTTCGGCCACCGTCTGCACATGCGCGCCGAGCCAGGTCGCGTGGCGGCTGCCGCTGGCGAACAGCCACTTGCCGGTGACCCGCCAGCCGCCCGGCACGGCGATCGCCTTCGTGCCCGGTGCCTGGCCCCAGGCGAGCACGCCGCGCCGGTCCGCGCCGAAGATCTTCCACGCAACATCGGGCGCCAGGTAGGCCGCCGACATCGAGCAGCCGGAGTTCTGGTTCATGCACCAGGCGGCGCTGGCGTCGCCGGTGGCGATCGTCTCGACCACCTGATTGTAGGTCAGCGGATCGAGCTCCCTCCCGCCGACCGAGCGCGGCAGCAGCAGGCGGAACAGCCCGGCCGCGTGCATCGCCTCCAGCGCCTCAGGCGGCAGTTCGCGCGCGGCATCGGTCCAGGCGGCCTTCGCTTCCAGCAGCCGGGCGATCGCGGACGCTGCGTCGATCAGCGCGTCGGCGGATGCCGGCTGCGTCGTCTCCTGAATGTCCATTGCCACGTTCCCCTCCAGCGGGAAGCTACACGTGGTGGCGTGGTCGGGCAAAGCGAGGGTGGCGCACCGAGAAGTAGCATTGACGTGGCGGCGGGATGGCTTCAATACTCTCTGGTATAAACCGGTCGCCGAGAGAGGCCGGGGGAAAGGGCCAAGACAGCAGACGGCGCGGCACCTCATCGGCAGTGCCGGCGGTCCTGCGTACAGGCAGCAGACATCAGGCACGTCGAGACAGCGGAGAGCCGGGCATGAAGCTGATGTGGTTCCATCTGATGCCCTATACGGAACTGCCGGACGACTTTCGGGAGCGCAACCCGTCGGTCTGGGTGGACATCCATTCGGAGCTGTTCGACCCCAAGCGCGCCCACCTGATGTACAACGACTTCATGGACGAGCTCGAATACGCCGCCGATTGCGGCTTCGACGCGATCTGCGTCAACGAGCATCACTCCAACGGCTACGGGCTGATGCCGTCGCCCAACCTCATCGCCTCCTCGCTGGCACGGCGCACCACCGATACCGCGATCTGCGTGATGGGCAACTCGCTGGCGCTGTACAATCCGCCGACTCGGGTTGCCGAGGAATTCGCGATGATCGACGTTATCTCGGGCGGCCGGCTGATCGCCGGCTTCCCGGTCGGCACGCCGATGGACACCTGCTACGCCTATGGCCAGAACCCCAGCATGTTGCGCCAGCGTTACCTGGAAGCGCATGACCTGGTGATGAAGGCGTGGCAGGAGAAGGAGACCTTCGCCTTCAACGGCCGCTTCAACCAGCAACGCTACGTCAACATCTGGCCGCGCCCGATCCAGCGCCCGCATCCGCCGGTCTGGGTGCCCGGTGGCGGCTCGGTTGAGACTTGGCACTGGTGCGCCGAGATGGACTACGTCTACTGCTACCTGTCCTATTACGGCTACAAGGCCGGCCGCGCGACGATGGACGGTTTCTGGAACGAAATGGCGCGGCTGGGCAAGGACCGCAATCCGTACCGCGCCGGCTTCCTGCAGTTTGTCGGCGTTGGCGAAAGCCGCCAGCATGCGATGGATCTGTACGGGGAAGCCGCGGAGTATTTCTACGGCCGCTGCCTGCATGTCGATCCGAAATGGGCGACGCCGCCCGGTTACACCAGCGAGGCCAGCCAGCGCGCCGGCATCGAAAGCCAGGTCCGCAAGGCGGCGGATTCTAACGTGCGCGGCAAGTCCACCGGCGAACGCTTCGCTTCGGTCGCGCGCGAGATGGATGCGATCGTCGAGAACGGCTACGTCATCATCGGTTCGCCCGACGAGGTCGCCGAGCAACTGCGGGAAGTTGCGGTCAACCTCAATGTCGGCCACCTGATGCTGCTGTTGCAGTTCGGAAACATGAGCAAACAGCTGTGCCGCTATAACACCAAGCTGTTTGCCGACAAGGTCAAGCCGCAGCTGGCCGGCCTGTTTTCGGAATGGGACGACCGCTGGTGGCCGCAGCCGATGGACACCGGGCTGCGTGCCGAGGTGCCCGCGTTCATGCCGAAACTCGCGGCTGAATAAGCCACCGGAGCGCACCATCGTGAGCGAACCTGCTGCGTTGACGGTTGACGTCAACGGCTTCGCGACGCGCATCTGGCGCAAGGGCAGCGGACCCGTCCTTGGCTTCCTCGCCGGTTATGGTGGACTGCCGCGTTGGATCCCTTTCCTCGACCGCGTGGCGGAGCACCGCACCGTGGTGGTGCCTTCATTGCCCGGGTTTCCCGGCGGCGATCGCGGCCACACCGTGCTCGACTCGCATCTGGACTGGGTGATCGCGGTGCGAACGGTGCTGGAGAGGGCGGGACTGCTGGGCGCCGATCTGGCGGGCAGTTCGGTCGGTGCGTCGATGGCAGCGGAGATGGCGGCGATCTGGCCGGATGCGGTACGGCGGCTCGCGCTGATCGCGCCCTTCGGTCTGTACGAGGAGACCGATCCGCCGGCCGATCCCTGGGCGCAGCGCGGCGATGCGATCCCTGGCCTGATGTGCGCCGATCCGGCGATCTGGACCGCGCTGAAGGCGGCACCCGATGGTGCCAACTCGATCGAATGGCCGATCGAGCAGGTGCGCGCGACCGAGGCTGCGGCGCGCATCTTCTGGCCGATGGGCAACACGCGTCTGGAGAAGCGGTTGCCCCGCATCACCGCACCCACGCTGCTGCTGTGGGGCGAGCAGGACCGCGTGATGCCGCGCAGCTACGCCGCACGCTTCGCCGCGCATCTGGGCGGGCGCCACGAGACGAAGATCATCGCCGGCGCCGGCCACCTCGCCGAGTTGGACCGCCCGGCCGAGGTCGCCGAAGCCATCCTGAGCTGGACAGCATGACGATGATTTTCGATCCCGATGCGGAACGCCTGCTTCAGCTGGTGCGGGAGTCCGGACGGCCGCCGCTGGAGACGCTGACACCTGCCGAGGCACGTGTCGCCTACAGCGCATCGCGGCAGATCCTGCAGCCCGATCCGCAGCCGGTGGCCGAGATCCGCAACCTGTCCGCCCCCGGTCCGCTTGGCGACATTCCGCTGCGGCTCTATGCGCCGCTCGGCGCGCCGCCGGATGCCGGGCTGCCGGGGCTGGTCTATTTCCACGGCGGCGGCTGGGTGCTCGGCGATCTCGACTCGCATGACGGCGTCTGCCGGCATCTGGCGAATGCGTCGGGCTGCCGTGTCGTGTCGGTCGATTACCGGATGGCACCCGAATACAAATTCCCGGCGGCGTTCGATGATTCCGCCGCGGCCACGCGGTTCGTGTTCGACAACGCGGCGTCGCTCGGCATCGACCCGGCCCGCATCGCCGTCGGCGGCGACAGCGCGGGCGGCAATCTCGCGGCCGCCGTTGCGGTGCTGTCGGCGCAGGGCGGGCTGCCCCGACTCGCGTATCAGTTGCTGATCTATCCGGTCGTCGACATGGCGATGACCTTCGACTCCTATCGGCGCGTGACCGAGGGCGTGCTGCTGACGGCCGCTTCGATGCGCTGGTTCATCGACCTGTATTTGACCGGTGCCACTGACGCGCGGGACTGGCGCGCCTCGCCGATCCGCGCAGCGGACCTGTCGGCGACGCCACCCGCCTTCGTGCTGACCGTCGCGCATGATCCGCTGTGCGACGAGGGCATCGCGTATGCGAAACGGCTCGACCAGGACGGCGTGCGGGTGACGCATCTGCATCTGTCCGACCAGATCCACGGCTTCCTGACGATGGGCCGGATCGTGCGCGCCTCCGGGCTGGTTACGGATGCAATGGGCGCGCTGCTGAAGAAGGAGCTGTTCTAGCGGTCAAAATCAGACGCTCGGACCCGATGAACGACAGCTCGTAGCGATCCGCTGCGGACGCATCGGCGGGGCGCTACATGGTCGCTATCCGGGCTTAGTCTGATAAACGTCGGCGTCGAGGACTTCCATAATACGCGAGGGGTCTCCAAGCGGCCTAAATCCGAACTGGGCATACAAGCCGTGAGCGTCTGACGTGAGAAGCAGAAGCCGCCGCAAGCCTTGCAGATCATCGTGATTGACGACGCATTGCATCAGCCATTTCGACAGTCCCTTGCCTCGATGCTCTTTAAGGATGAACACGTCAGCAAGCAGCGCGAATGTGGCTTTGTCGGTCACGACCCGCCCAAATCCGACTTGTTGAGCGCCCGTATAGACCCCGAAACAAAGCGAATTCTCAATCGCCCTCTCCACGACTGTTCGCGGCACACCTCGCGACCAGTAGCTCTCTTCCGCCAGAAAGCGATGGATCAAACCCACGTCCAGCCGGTCAGTGTCGGTCGAGATCGCGTAACCTGGCACGGCATCCACCATCGCCAACTCCTCGCCAGTCTTCGGATCACACCAGCGGACCTGTGCTACGCTGTATCAAGCGTCAGATTTTGGCCACCAGCGCGGGCATCCGCTTCCGGTCGGCCGCCGAGAGGCGAACCTGCGACCCTAGACTGAAACCTTCGCAGGCCGGGCCTCACGCTTTGCCGGCCGGTCGCTGTGGGCGCCAACCATCTGCAGTGCGAGGTCGGCCATCGTTTCGCACATCTCGTCCACCGCCAGACGGCCGGTTGGGCGATGCCACGTGTACGCCCAGCTGATCATGCCGCCCAGCGCCAGCGCCGCCAGCTTCACGTCCTTGATGGTGAACTCGCCGCTGGCGACGCCGTCAGACAGCAGCGTCGAGAGCAGTCGGTCGAAACGCTTGCGCAGCGCGTCGATCTCGGCAAGTGCGTCGGGGGCCAGGCTTTTTTCCTCGCGGAAATAAATCGCGATGTTCGCCTGACGCTGCAACACGACCTTGGTGAAGTCGATGATCGCGTGGCGCAGACGCTCGGTTGCCGTGCCCGGCAGCTTCGATGCATTGGCGACCGCTTCCATCGACATCTCGATGGTCGGCTTGCAGACCGCTGCCAGCAGGTCGGTCTTGCTGCGGAAATGCGTGTAGATGAACGGCTTGGTGACGCCGAGTTCGGCGGCGATGTCATCGAGCGTGGTGCCGGCAAAACCACGTGCGTAGAACAGCGCGACCGCTTCCTGCAGGATACGCTCACGCTTGTAAGCCAGGATCTCGTCGCGCATCGCCTGGGTATCCGTTGCTCAGCATAGCGATGTTACCGCTATCGCCCGTTATTCCGCAAGCCGGCGACTGCAAGCTGGCCGCGCCGGTATCCCGCTTCTACAGTGTGGGGATCGAATGTCGGAAACAAGGCGAAGGAGGCAACGATGCAGGGCATGCTTGCAGGAAAATCGGCGCTCATCACCGGTGGCGGCTCGGGCATCGGGCGCGCGACGGCGCTAGCCTTCGCACGCGAAGGCGCGCGCGTCGCGGTCGCCGACCTGTCGGCGGAGAACGCAGCGGCTACGGTTGAAACGATCAATGCCGCGGGCGGCCAGGCGATATCGATCGCGTTGGACGTGACCGAGGAGGCGAGGGTTGCGGCGATGATCGAAACCGCTGTTGCAGCCTTTGGGCGGCTCGATTGCACGTTCAACAACGCGGGTATCGCACCCTATCAGGTGAATGCCGCCGGGCTCAGGACGGCCGAGTGGGAGGAGGCGTCGTTCGATCGCATGATGGCGGTGAACGTAAAGAGCGTGTGGCTGTGCATGAAGCATGAGATTTTGCAAATGCTGAAGCAGGGTGGCGGGTCGATCGTCAACACCGCCTCGATCGCCGGCCTGATCGGCCTGAAATATTCCTCCGCCTATGTCGCCAGCAAGCACGCGGTGGTGGGCCTGACCAAATCGGCGGCGCTGGAATACGCCGAAGAGGGCATCCGCGTGAATGCGGTCTGTCCCGGCTACATCACCACGCCGATGACCGAAGACACGGTACGCCGTCGCGGCGACGAGCTGATGGCGAAAGTCCCGTTCAACCGCATGGGCAAGCCCGAGGAAATCGCCGAGATGGTGGTGTGGTTCAGCTCGGACCGCGCCTCGTTCGTGACCGGTGCGGCGTACAACGTGGACGGTGGCTACGTGGCCGCCTGAGGGCCGCCTTGGGCTCCTCCGGCTGGCCCTGGCGGTGCAGCGGGTTCGCGCTGAAACCGCTGCCGGTGCTCAGGCCACCATCGCCGCGTAGTCGAGCGTCGCTATCACCTGCACCCGGCGCATGTAGCGCGGTTCGGCCTCGGTGTAGTCGGCGACGGCATTGTGCGTGGTGCCGATATTGTCCCAGATCAGCACGTCGCCTTCGGTCCAGTGATGCGCATGCAGGAAGCGATCTTCGGCCTGGTGCGCGAACAGCAGGTCGAGGATCGCGCGGCTCTCGTCCTGCGGCATGTCGTCGATCCACATCGTGTAGCCGGGATTGGCGTACAGCACGCGCCGGCCGGTGATCGGATGATGGCGGAAGATCGGCTGCGACACCGGCGGGCGGCGGCGGCGCTGCTCCTCGGTCAGCGGCGGCCGCTCCGATCCGGGGCGGGTGCGCATCATGTCCCAGAACTTGATGAAGTCGTGCGTCGCCGTGCGGCCTTCCAGCGTGCGCTTCAACTCGGCCGGCAGCGTCTCATAGGCCGCGTGCATGTTGCGGAACTGCGTGTCACCCAGCGGCCGGCCGTCGCGATGTGGCACGCGCTGGGCGTGCAGGATGTTGGCGAGCGCGATGTCGCGGCTGTAGGACATGTCGGTGTGCCAGCCCTGGCCGGCATCGCCGAGGCCTATCGGCTTGCCCTCGCGTCGCATGTTCGACAGCACCATCACCTCGGGGAAGCCCGGTTCGTGGAACTGGTTGGCGACGTTGATTTCCAGCGTGCCGAAGCGCCGCCCGAAGTTGGCGAAGGCCGCGACGTCGATGCGCTGATCGGGAAAGCACAGCACGCCATACTGGCCCAACGCCCGCAGCAGCGCGCGGAATTGCATGTCCGTCGGGCCTTGCGCGAGGTCGATGCCTTCGACGCGCGCACCCAGTGTGCCATCGCCCGGTACGATTTCCATGACGCGCTCCCTCGGTATCACGACAGGAAGCATAGCGGCTTGCGGACGAGAAGGAAGCAGAGCGCGCGGCGCGGCGCGGCGCGTCAGATGCGGCGCACCGTGTAGGCTTCTTCCAATCCGGCGACGATCGCATCGGCATGGTCCCGGTCGCGCGCCTCGACCATCACTTCCAACTCGGCCGCCTGCACCGAGGCGGCGGCGAACAGGCGCTGATGCGAGACCTCGATGATGTTTCCGCCGCAACCACCGATCCGCCCGGCGATATCGGCCAACACGCCGGGCCGGTCGGGGATCTGCATGTGCAGGCGCAACAACCGGCCATCGCGCAGCAGGTTGCGCACCAGCACGTTGGACAGGATGCGCGCGTCGATGTTGCCGCCACAGACCGCGACGCCGACGCGCTGTCCGCGGAACCGTTCCGGATAGGTCAGCAAGGCGGCGATGCCGGCGGCACCGGCGCCCTCGGCGACCAGCTTGGCGCCCTCGATCAGCAGGCCGACCGCTTCCTCGATGGCGCGCTCGGGCACCACAAGCACCTCCAGGCCCAGCTCGCGGATGATCGCCAGCGGGGTTTCGCCCACGTCGCGCACGGCGATGCCCTCGGCGATGGTGGCACCGCCGACCTCGACCGGCCGGTCGGCCAGGCGCTGCGCCATCGGCGCGTAGGCCTCGACCTCGACGCCGAGCACCGTGATGCCGGGCTGCAGAGCGCGTGCCGCCACCGCGCAGCCGGCCAACAGGCCGCCGCCGCCCACCGGAACGACCAGCACATCAAGGTCGGGAAAGTCCTCGAGCAGTTCCAGGGCCAGCGTGCCCTGGCCGGCGATGACCGCCGCGTCGTCGTAGGGATGGATGAACACGCGCCGCTCGGCCGCCGCAAGTGCCGCCGCATGCGCCGCCGACTCGGCCAGCGTCTCGCCGTGCAGCACCACGCGGGCACCCCAGGACGCGGTGCGCGTCACTTTCGTCGCCGGCGTGTGGGTCGGCATCACGATCACCGCGTCGATGCCCAGCAGCTGCGCATGCCGTGCCACGGCCTGCGCGTGATTGCCGGCCGACATCGCGATGACGCCCGCCGCGCGCTCCGCCGCCGACAGCAATGCCAGCCGGTTGGCGGCGCCCCGCTCCTTGAAGGCGCCGGTGGCCTGCAGGTTGTCGAGCTTGAGCACGACCGCGGCGCCGGTGGCACGCGAGACCGCGTCGCAGCGCATGGCAGGCGTACGCAAGCACCCGCCCGTCGATCCGCAGGGCGGCGTCCCTGATCTCGGCCAGGCCGATCATCGGGTCATCCGGTCACGCGGTCAGAAGAACGAGACGCTGAGGATCTCGTACGACCGGTCGCCGCCCGGCGCGGGGACGGACACGGTATCGCCGGGCTTCTTGCCGATCAGCGCCTTGGCCAGCGGCGAGGACACCGACAGCCGGCGAAGCTTGATGTCCGCCTCGTGCACGCCGACGATCTGGTAGGTGGCTTCCTTCTCGGTTTCCTCGTCCAGCAGCTTGACGTGGGCGCCGAACTTGACGTGCTCGCCGGTCAGCGCCGCCGGGTCGATGACCTCGGCCGAGGAAATGATTTCCTCAAGCTCCATGATCCGACCCTCGATGAAGGACTGGCGTTCCCGCGCGGCATGGTATTCGGCGTTCTCGCTGAGGTCGCCATGGCTGCGCGCCTCCGCGATGGCACGGATCACCGCCGGGCGCTCGATCGACTTGAGCGTGCGCAGCTCGGTTTCCAGGCGTTGCAGGCCAGGGCCGGTCATGGGGAACTTCTGCAAGGCACGGTCCTTCGGTGGTCTAATGCCGGATGCGATTTTGCGGGCGGTCAACGCCTGCGGCGCGGCTGGCCCAGTCGGCCGGTCCAGGGATCAGGTCTGGGACCGGTTCAGGGACCGGCCGCGCCGGAGCGTCAGAACGAACGGCGAAAGTAGGACTGCAGCGGCGCGACTTCAAGCGTCCCCGCACGCAGGGCGGCGATCGCGTGGGTGGCGGCCCGCGCGCCCGCCATCGTCGTGTAGTGCGGCACCCCGTGGGTCAGGGCGCTGCGGCGGATGGCGAAACTGTCGGCGATCGACTGCGGGCCTGACGCGGTGTTGATGACCAGCTGCACCTCGCCCGAGCGGATCGCATCGACGCAGTGCGGCCGACCTTCCAGCACCTTGTTCACCACGGCGACCGGCAGCCCGGCTTCGCGGATGCGCGCCGCCGTGCCGCGGGTGGCCAGGATGGCGAAACCCATGTCGTGCAGCCGGCGCGCCAGCACCGCCAGACCCTTCTTGTCGGCATCGCGGATCGACAGGAACACGGTGCCGGCATCCGGCAGCCTGATCCCGGCACCCAGCTGGGACTTGGCGAAGGCGCGCTCGAAGCTGGCGTCCAGGCCCATCACCTCCCCGGTCGAGCGCATCTCGGGCCCCAGGATGGTGTCGACGTTGGGGAACCGGGCGAAGGGGAAGACGGCTTCCTTCACCGCGACATGGGCGGCGACGGCCTCGTCGTCCAGTGCGAAGCCGGACAGCTTCTGTCCCGCCATGACCAGCGCGCCGATCTTGGCGACCGCCACGCCGGTTGCCTTTGCAACGAACGGCACGGTGCGGCTGGCGCGCGGGTTCACCTCCAGCACGTAGATCGTGTCGTCCTTGATGGCGTATTGCACGTTCATCAGGCCGACGACGCCCAGCGCCTTGGCCATCGCCTCGGTCTCAACCTTCAGCTCGGTCACCATCGCCGGCGACAGCGTGTAGGGTGGCAGGGCGCAGGCGGAATCGCCGGAGTGGATGCCGGCTTCCTCGATATGCTCCATCACGCCGGCCACATAGACCGTCTCGCCGTCGGCGATGCAGTCCACATCGACCTCGATCGCATCGTTCAGGTAGCGGTCGATCAGTACGGGACCGGACTGGATCATGCCTTCGCCGGAAACGCGCACCGCCTCGCGCATGTAGCGGTGCAGACCGGCGCGGTCATAGACGATCTCCATGGCGCGTCCGCCGAGCACGTAGCTGGGGCGGATCACCACCGGGTAGCCGACGCGCTCGGCGATGTCCTCGGCCTCTGCGGCGGAGCGGGCGATGCCGTTCTCCGGCTGCAACAGGCCGAGGGTGTGCAGCAGCTGCTGGAATCGCTCGCGGTCCTCGGCGAGGTCGATCGCGTCGGCGCTGGTGCCCAGGATCGGGATGCCGGCCTTTTCCAGCGCCTGCGACAGCTTCAGCGGCGTCTGCCCGCCGTACTGGACGATGCAGCCCAGCAGCGTGCCGTTCTGCTGCTCGCGCCGCACCAGGGCGATGACGTCCTCGCTGGTCAGCGGTTCGAAATACAGCCGGTCGGATGTGTCGTAGTCGGTGCTGACGGTCTCGGGGTTGCAGTTGACCATGATGGTCTCAAAGCCGGCCTCGCGCAGGGCGTAGGCGGCATGGACGCAGCAGTAGTCGAACTCGATGCCCTGGCCGATGCGGTTCGGGCCGCCGCCCAGGATGATGATCTTCTGCCGATCGGTCGGATCGGCCTCGCAGACCGGTGTGCCGAAGCCGCCTTCGTAGGTGGAATACATGTAGGGCGTGGCCGAGGCGAATTCGGCGGCACAGGTGTCGATGCGCTTGTAGACCGGATGCACGTCGAGGCGCGCGCGCAGGGTAGCGACCTCGGCGGCGGTGGTGCCGGCCAGTTGGGCAAGCCGGATGTCTGAGAAGCCCATCGCCTTCAGCCGGCGCAGCGCGGTCGGGTCCGATGGCAGGCCGACCGCCTCGATGCCGCGTTCGGCCTCGACGATGCGCGCCAGCTCGCGGATGAACCACGGGTCGAACCTGCTGGTGTCGTGGATGTCCTCCACGGACAGCCCCGCGCGCAACGCCTGCGCCGCCATCAGCAGCCGGTCGGGGCGCGGTTCGGACAGGGCTGCGCGGAACGCGTCCGGTCCGCCATCGCCCGGCGCCTCTACCGCATCCAAGCCGGAGAACCCGGTCTCCATGCTGCGCAGGCCCTTCTGCAGGGCTTCGGCGAAGCTGCGGCCGATGGCCATGGCCTCGCCCACGCTTTTCATGCTGGTGGTCAGCAGCGCCGGCGTGCCGGGGAATTTCTCGAAGGTGAAGCGCGGGATCTTCACCACGACGTAGTCGATGGTGGGCTCGAAGCTTGCCGGGGTGGTGCGGGTGATGTCGTTGCCGAGCTCGTCCAGCGTGTAGCCGACCGCGAGCTTGGCGGCGATCTTGGCGATCGGGAAGCCGGTCGCCTTGGAGGCGAGGGCGGAACTGCGCGAGACGCGCGGGTTCATTTCGATCACCACCATGCGCCCATCGGCCGGGTTCACGGCGAACTGCACGTTCGATCCGCCGGTATCCACGCCGATCCTGCGCAGGCAGGCGATCGAGGCGTCGCGCATCCGCTGATATTCCTTGTCGGTCAGCGTCAGCGCGGGCGCCACGGTCACCGAATCGCCGGTGTGGATGCCCATCGGATCGACGTTCTCGATCGAGCAGACGATGATGCAGTTGTCCGCACGGTCGCGGACCACCTCCATCTCGAACTCCTTCCAGCCGAGCACGCTCTCCTCGATCAGCACCTCGCTGGTGGGGGAGGCTTCCAGCCCGCCGCCGACGATCTGCTCGAACTCCTCGCGGTTGTAGGCGATGCCGCCGCCGGTGCCGCCGAGGGTGAAGCTGGGACGGATCACGGCGGGCAGGCCGATTTCCGCCAGGGCGACGCGCGCTTCATCCATGTCGTGCGCGATGGCGCTGCGCGGACTTTCGATGCCGATTTCGGCCATCGCGTCGCGGAATTTCAGCCGGTCCTCGGCGCGGTCGATGACCTCGGCGCGGGCGCCGATCAGTTCCACATTGTTGCGCGCCAGGACGCCGGCGGCATCGAGCTTCATCGCCGTGTTGAGCGCGGTCTGCCCACCCATGGTGGGCAGCAGCGCATCGGGCTTTTCGCGGACGATGATCTTCTCGACCATCTCGGGCGTGATCGGCTCGATATAGGTGGCGTCGGCGAGGCCTGGGTCGGTCATGATCGTTGCGGGGTTGGAGTTGACCAGGATCACCCGGTAGCCTTCCGCCTTCAGCGCCTTGCACGCCTGCGCGCCGGAGTAGTCGAATTCACAGGCCTGCCCGATGACGATGGGGCCGGCGCCGATGATCATGATGGAGGCGATGTCGGTGCGTTTGGGCATGGTGCTTGCGCTCCAGGTCGTCGTGAAGCCCTCTCCGCGTGCGGGAGGGAGAAGAGGTCAGCGTGCGCCTTCCATCATCCCGACGAACCGCGCGAACAGGTACTGGCTGTCGCTTGGACCCGGACTTGCCTCGGGGTGGTACTGCACGCTGAAGGCCGGCCGGTCGGTGCAGATCAGGCCCTCGTTGCTGCCGTCGAACAGAGAGACATGCGTCACCGTCACGCTCGCCGGAAGGGATGCCTCGTCCACCGCGAAGCCGTGGTTCTGGCTGGTGATCTCCACCTTTCCGGTCGCCAGGTCTTTGACCGGCTGATTGGCGCCGCGATGGCCGCGATCCAGCTTGTAGGTGCGGCCGCCCAGCGCCAGCGCCAGCAACTGGTGGCCCAGGCAGATGCCGAACAGCGGCACGCCGGCGTCAAGCACGGCGCGGATCGGCGCAACCGCATAAGCGCCGGTCGCTGCCGGGTCGCCCGGCCCGTTGGAGAGGAACACACCGTCCGGGCGGTGGCGGAGGATGTCTTCGGCCGTTGCGGTCGCCGGCACGACCGTGACCTGGCACCCGGCCGAGGCAAGGCTGCGCAGGATGTTGTGCTTGGCACCATAATCCACGGCGACCACGTGGTGCCGCGGCGCGGCCAGCGTGCCCGAGCCGTCGGGCCAGGCCCAGCGCGTGCGGTTCCATTCGTAGGTCTGGCGGCAGGTGACCTCCTTCGCCAGATCCATTCCCTCCAGCCCCGGCCATGCCGAGGCCTGGGCCGTCAGGGCAGGGATGTCGAAGCGGCCATCGGCGGGGAAGGCCAGCACCCCGGTCGGGGCGCCACCGTCGCGCACGCGCACCGTCAGCGCGCGCGTGTCCACCCCGGCGATGCCGGGGATGCCACGCTGCCGCAGCCATGCCTGCAACGGCTGCGAGGCGCGCCAGTTGGAAGGCTCGGTCACGTCCTGCTTCACCACCAGCCCGCGTGCGGCGACGAAATCGGCCTCGATATCCTCGGCGTTGGCGCCGACATTGCCGACATGGGGAAACGTGAAGGTGATGATCTGCCCGGCATATGACGGGTCCGTCAGCGTTTCCTGGTAGCCGGTCATGCCGGTGTTGAAGCAGACTTCGCCGACCGGCGCCGGAGTCGACGTCTGCGCGCCGAACCCGCTTCCCCAGAACACGCTGCCGTCGGCCAGCACCAGCGCCGCGGTCGCCCCATCGGGAGGACGCACGCCGTGATGCCCCGCCTCGGTCGCACCCGTCGCTTCGGCCGTCTGCAGGTCGGCCATGGTCAGGCCGGTCGCGGCAATCACCGCCGGCCAATGCCGCGACGGCACGCTGCGCGCCTGGCGCCATTTGCGCACCGCTTCGGTGCCTACACCCGTGAGCCGCGCGGCGGCATCCAGACCGCCCAGCCGCTCAATCACCGCGTCGATGTCCATGCGCCCATACTAAGGGAAATTTATTCCCGTTTCAATCACCGGCGTTTAGTGAACCATCGTCCCGGGAAATAACTTCCCGATTGACTGCAGGAGGGCCATCGCATGACCGACCGCTCCCCCGTGATGACCGGCGGCTGCCAGTGCGGCGCCGTCCGCTACGCGCTGTTCGCCCGGCCGAAGGCAAGTTTCTGTCACTGCCGGATGTGCCAGAAGGCGGTCGGGGGGCCTTTCGCCGCGCTGGCGAAGATCGACAAGGCCGACCTCGCCTGGACCCGCGGGCAGCCGGCGGCCTATCGCAGTTCCTCGGCGGCTTTCCGTGACTTCTGCGCGGCTTGTGGCACGCCGCTCACATTCCGCTTCATCGATGCCGCGCATATGGAGGTCACCACGGGCAGCCTCGACCGCCCGCAGGACGCGGTGCCCGAGGCAAATTTCGGGGTCGAGAGCCGCATGCCGTGGCTGGCCTTCGCGGTGGACGGGACTGCCCGAGCACACCACGGCCGAGAGCGCGAAACCGGAACGTCCGGTCACGGCGTACCAGCACCCCGATCACGATACACCCGCCGATTGGGCACCACGCCTATAGTAGAGGGTGTTTTTTCTGTCGGAGGCGCGGATGGCGCTCAGGGAGCAGTTCACGACCGAACTCAAGGCCGCGATGAAGGCGGGCGACGCGCCGCGCGTCTCTACGCTGCGCATGATCATGGCCAGGCTGAAGGATACCGACATCGCCGCCCGTCCGAAGGGCATCGCCGCCGTCCCGGACGAGGAGGTGCTGGCGATGCTGCGCGGCATGGTGAAATCGCGCCGCGAGTCGGTGGCGCTCTATGTCCAGGGCAACCGGCCGGAACTGGCGGCGAAGGAAACCGCCGAGATCGCGGTGATCGAGGGCTTCCTGCCGCAGCAGATGGATGATGCTGCGCTGACAGGACGCAATCGACGCGGCGATCGCCGAAACCGGGGCTGGCAGCATCAAGGACATGGGCAAGGTGATGGCGGCGCTGAAGGCGAAGCACGGCGCGGCGCTGGACATGGCGCGCGCGGGCGCGCGTCGTCCGCGCGAAGCTGGCCGGCTGATGGCGCTTCCCCCCGGCTTCCTGGAAGAGCTGCGCGTCCGCACCCCGCTCGCCGCCGTGGTCGGGCGGCGCGTGCGGCTGGCGCGTTCGGGGCGGCAATGGAAGGGCAACTGCCCGTTCCACGGCGAGAAGACGCCCAGCTTCTACGTCTACGACGATCACTTCCACTGCTTCGGCTGCGGCGCGCATGGCGACGCCATCGGCTTCGTCATGCAGACGCCAGGGCGACCGGCTTCATGGAGGCGGTCGAGCAGCTCGCCGGCGAGGCCGGGCATGGAGGTGCCGAAACCCACGCCCGAGGCGGCGGAGGCCGAGCGCCGCCGCCTCGACCTCCATGGGGTGCTGGATGCGGCGCAGGCAAGCTTCCGCCGGCGGCTGTTCGCGCCGGACGGGCGCGGCAGGCCTTGACGTATCTGCGCGGGCGCGGCCTGACCGAGGCGACGATCGCGCGGTTCGGCCTGGGCTGGTCCGGCGAGGGGCAGGGGATCGCTCGGCGCCGAACTGGCTCGCCAGGGCGTTTCCGCCGGATCTGCTGGTGCAAGCCGGACTGCTGCGCACGCGCCGAGGACGGCGCGTCAGTCGGAACTGTTCTTCAATCGCGTGATGTTCCCGATCCGCGACCGGCGCGGCCGCGTCATCAGCTTCGGCGGCCGCACGCTGGGCGACGGCACCGCCGAAATACGTCAACGGGCCGGAAACCGAGGTCTGTTCTCCAAGCGGCGCACGCTCTACGCGCTGGACCTCGCGCGGGAGGGCGTGCGCGCCGGCGCCGCGCTGGTGGTGGTCGAGGGCTACATGGACGTGATCGCGCTGCACCAGGCGGGGTTCGCCGGCGCGGTGGCGCCCCTCGGCACGGCGCTGACCGCGGAACAGCTGGAGGAGCTGTGGCGCCTCGATCCCGCGCCGGTGCTGTGCTTCGACGGCGACGCCGCCGGTGCACGGGCGGCCGCGCGAGCCGCCGAGCTGGCGCTGCCGCTGCTGGCGCCGGAGCGGACGCTGCGGCTGGCGCGCCTGCCGGCCGGCGAGGATCCCGATACGCTGGTGCGCACGCCGCGGCGCCGCGGCTTTCGCCGCGATGCTGCAGGCGGCGCGCCCGCTGGCCGACGCGCTGTACGGCCTGCTGCACGATGCCGCGCGCGCCGGTGACGCCCGAGCAGCGGGCGGCGTTCCGGGTCCGGCTGGAGGCGCTGGCGAAGTCGATCCCGCATTCGCGCGCTGGCCGGCGAGTACCGCGCTGCGCTGCTCGATCGTTTCTTCGCCAGCCGGCGAACCGGCATACGGGCGGTCGGGCGTCCTGGCCGGGCGGAGCCTTTCGGCAAGGCGGCGGCGCCTCCGCTGCGCATGGCGCGCCCGGTGCCCAGCGAAGACGCCGCCCGCAACGAACGCGCGCGGCTGCTCACGGCGATCCTGCTGCGCCATCCGGTCGCTGCTGCGCAGCGTCGGCGATGCCTACGACATGCTCGTGCTGCCCGCGCCGCTCGATCGCCTGCGCCATGCGCTGAACGAGTGGGCGCAAACCGCGGAACGGCTTGACTCTGCAGGCCTGATGTCCCACCTGCACGCAGGCTGGCTTGGCGGCGGAAGCCGCGCAGGCCCTTTCGGCGGTTCCGGTGCCGCTTCCCGCCTGCGCGGCGCCCGACGCCATGCCGGCCGAAGCTGAGGAAGGGTGGTGGCATATTTTCGGGCTCATGAATCGCGGCCGTGTTCAGGAAGACGTTGTGCGCGCCCGGCGCGATTTCGACGCCCGATCCGACGGCGCCACGCAGAGCCGCCTGATCGGCCTCGTCATCGCCCGTGACGATTTGACCGAAACGGAACCACAACAGGATGCCCAACAGGATGCCGGCGCATGACCGTCAGCGCCGGTTTTTTCCTGCTGCGTGACGCGGGTTTTTCCCGTTGCTTCGATTTTCCCCGTGGCTTGGATTTCGCATCTGCGGCTGCGGATTGCCGTGACCAGACCGCGTTTTTTGGAGTGCGCTGAGCGATGGCGACCAAGCCGAGTGTTGCGACCGACACCGTGACCGCCGAGCAGGATGTGGAAACCACCCTGCTCGACGTGCAGTCCGCCGCCGTCAAGCGGCTGATCGCGCGCGGCAAGGAGCGTGGCTACATCACCTTCGACGAGCTGAACGCCGTGCTGCCGCCGGACCAGAACAGCTCCGAGCAGATCGAGGACGTGATGGCCAATCTCTCCGAAATGGGCATCCAGGTCGTCGAGGGCGAGGAGACCGAGGACGGCGAGGCCCCGGTCGCCAAGGTCGAGAAGGCCGAGGGCGAGGGCGAGCCGAAGAGCCGACCGGCAATGTCGACGAGGAAAGCCTCGGCCGCACCGACGATCCGGTGCGCATGTATCTGCGCGAGATGGGCAGCGTGGAGCTGCTGTCGCGCGAGGGCGAAATCGCCATCGCCAAGCGCATCGAGGCCGGCCGCGACATGATGATCGGCGGGCTGTGCGAAAGCCCGCTGACCTTCAAGGCGATCATCTCCTGGCACGACCAGCTGAAGGCCGGGCGGATGCTGCTGCGCGACATCATCGACCTGGAGGCGACGCAGGGCGCCGGCCAGCCGCCGCCGGGGGCGATGGCGACGGCGAGGGCGGCGAGGGCGGCGAGGCGAGCGGCGAAGCTGCCGCCGCCGGCGCCGAACCCGCGTTCGACGAGCCGGCCGAGGAGATGGACGACGGCGAGGACGGCGAGGGCCCCGGCATGTCGCTCTCGGCGCTGGAGGAGAAGCTGAAGCCCGAGGTGCTCGCCACCTTCGAGGAGATCGAGGCGCTGTACAAGAAGCTGCACAAGATGCAGCACCGCCGGCTGGAGACGATGACCAGCGGCGAGGAGGTCAGCCCGCGCTCGGAAAAGACCTACGAGAAGGCGCGCGAGGAGCTGGTCAGCAAGGTCGAGCAGGTCCGGCTGCACAACAACCGCATCGAGGAGCTGGTCACCCAGCTCAAGCAGCTCAACCAGCGGCTGAACGCGCTGGAAGGCCAGCTGCTGCGCATGGCCGAGGGCTGCAAGGTGCGCGCGCGACGAATTCCTGCAAGCAGTATCGCGGCCACGAGCTGGATCCGAACTGGATCGAGCGGGTGGCGGCGCTGCCCGGCAAGGGCTGGAAGCTGTTCACCGCGCAAGCACTTCGAGCGACATCGGCACGATGCGCGGCGCAGATCGCCGCCGTGGCGAACGATGCCGGCCTGCCGATCAGCGAGTTCCGCCGCGTCTACATGACCGTGAGCCGCGGCGAGCGCGACAGCGCGCGCGCGAAGAAGGAGATGATCGAGGCGAACCTGCGCCTGGTGATCTCGATCGCCAAGAAATACACCAATCGCGGCCTGCAGTTCCTGGACCTGATCCAGGAAGGCAATATCGGCCTGATGAAGGCGGTCGATAAGTTCGAATACCGCCGCGGCTACAAGTTCAGCACCTACGCGACCTGGTGGATCCGCCAGGCGATCACCCGCTCGATCGCCGACCAGGCGCGCACCATCCGCATCCCGGTGCACATGATCGAGACGATCAACAAGCTGGTGCGCACCTCGCCGCCAGATGCTGCACGAGATCGGCCGCGAGCCGGCGCCCGAGGAGCTGGCCGAGAAGCTCGGCATGCCGCTCGAGAAGGTGCGCAAGGTGCTGAAGATCGCCAAGGAGCCGATCAGCCTGGAGACGCCGATCGGCGACGAGGAAGACAGCCATCTCGGCGACTTCATCGAGGACAAGGCGGCGGTCATCCCGCTGGATGCGGCGATCCAGGCCAATCTGCGCGAGGCGACCACGCGCGTGCTGTCGCAGCCTGACGCCGCGCGAGGAGCGCGTGCTGCGCATGCGCTTCGGCATCGGCATGAACACCGACCACACGCTGGAGGAAGTCGGCCAGCAGTTCAACGTGACGCGCGAGCGTATCCGCCAGATCGAGGCGAAGGCGCTGCGCAAGCTGAAGCATCCGAGCCGCAGCCGCAAGCTGCGCAGCTTCCTGGACGACTGATGCGCCGGGCGGCGCGGCTCTGCCCGGCGTGAGCCGGCGCACGGGATGGCGCTGATGGAGCCGTTCACCCGCGTCGGCGTGACGGTGACGTTCCTGCGCATGGACCGCGCGCCGACCGAGCCGCAGCCGGCGCTGCCGCCGGGCCTCGATCTGGTGCGGGTGCGCGGCGCCCAGCGTCGCGTTCTACCGCTACCTCTACGACACGGTGGGCGCCGACTATGTGTGGTGGCTGCGCCGCACCGTGCCGGACGCCGAGCTCGCGGCGCTGCTGGCGCGATCCGCAGGTATCGCATCCACGTGCTGTATGGCGGCGGCGAGCCGGCCGGGTTCTTCGAGCTGGACGCGCCGCGGCTGGCCCGACGTGAACCTGAGCTATTTCGGCCTGATGCCGCACGCCGTCGGCACCGGCGTCGGGCCGCGCCTTCCTGCGCCATGCGGTCGACCAGGGCTGGCGCCGCGCAGCCGCGCGGGATGACGGTGAACACCTGCACCGCCGACCATCCGCGCGCGCTGCCGACCTATCTGCGCGCCGGCTTCCGGCCGGTGCGCCAGGTGCGGGAAATCTGGAACGTCCCGGTACGTCTCGGCCTGAAGATCCCCGACGCCCTGAAGGTCTGACCCGGTCCGCGGCCCGCGCGCCATAGCAGTCCAGGTCTCGGGCATATGCATTGCATCCTCATGATCTTCAGGCTTATCATTTGGATGTGAAGAACGCCGGCGATCCCCGGGTGGTGCTGACCTCCAACCTGCTGCAGGCCGGCCGGCACTGGCGCCGCCTGGCGCAGCGCGTGCTGGCGGCGCATGACATCTCGGAGGCGCCGGCGGCGGCGCTGCTGTGGGTGAGGCGGCTCGGCGGCGGCGTGCGGCAGGTCACCCTGGCCGGTCATGTCGGGATCGAGGGGACGTCGCTGGTCCGGCTGCTCGATCAGCTCAACGCGCTCGGCCTGCTGACCCGGCGCGACGATCCCGACGACCGGCGCGCCAACACGATCTGGCTGACGCCGCAGGGTGAGCGGCTTGCCGAACGGATCGAGCTGTCACTGGCGGAACTGCGCGGGCGGGTTCTGCACGGGGTGAGCGATGCCGACGTAGCGGCCACGCTGCGTGTTTTCGACGTTCTGAGCCGTGCCGCCGCCGGCGCGCGTGAGCAGCTGGCGCCGGCCGGCCCGGCTGCCCGCCTTTCCGCTGCGGCCGCGGGGGAGCAATGGTGATGGCACGAGCCGGACGGGCGGCGGACGCGGCGCCCAATCGCGTGGCAATCACCGTCTGCGTCATGCTGGCGACGATCATGCAGGCGCTGGACACCACGATCGCCAACGTCTCGCTGCCGTATATCCAGGGCAGCGTGGCGGCGAACCAGGACGAGATCGAATGGGTGCTGACGTCCTATATCGTCGCAGCCGCGATCATGACTCCGCCGACCGGTTTTCTCGCCGCGCGCTTCGGCGTCCGACGCATCTTCATGACCTCGATCATCGGGTTCACCATCGCCTCGACGCTGTGCGGCATGGCGCAGACGCTGCCCGAGATCGTGCTCTGCAGGCTGCTGCAGGGCGCCTTCGGTGCAGGGCTGGTGCCGCTGTCGCAGGCGGTGCTGCTCAACACCTACCCCAAGGAGCGGCAAGGCCAGGCGATGGCCTACTGGGGCATGGCCATCATGATCGGGCCCATCGTCGGGCCCGTGCTCGGCGGCTGGCTGACCGAGAATTACTCCTGGCGCTGGGTGTTCTACATCAATGTGCCGATCGGCGTCCTGACGCTGCTTGGCATGATCGCGTTCCTGCCGGAAACGCCGAAGCAGGATCGCAGGCTGGACTGGTTCGGCTTCGCCACCCTGAGCGTCGCCATCGGCGCCCTGCAGATCCTGCTCGACCGTGGCGAGGAACTCGACTGGTTCTCCTCCAACCAGATGATCATCGCGGCGGTGGTGAGCGGCGTCGCGGCGTGGCTGTTTCTGGTGCAGACCTTCACCGCCGATTCGCCCTTCGTGAAACCGTCTTTGTTCGGTGACCGCAATTTCTCGGCCGGCACGCTGTTCGCCTTCATCATCGGCCTGACCTACTTCGCGCCGCTCGCGCTGCTGCCGTTGTTCCTGCAGAACCTGATGGGCTACCCGATCCTGACGACCGGCTTCGCCCTGGCACCCCGCGGCTTCGGCACGCTGATCGCGATGACGCTGGTGGGTCAGATCGTCGGGCGCGTGGACACGCGCCTGCTGCTGGCGGTCGGGCTGGCGCTGAGTGCGGCTGCCCTGTGGCAGATGACCGGCTGGACGCCGGATGTGTCGGAATGGACGGTTGGCGCCAATGGCGTGCTGCTCGGTGCTGGGATGGGGTTCCTGTTCGTGCCGCTGAGTGTCGTTACGCTGGCCACCCTGACGCCCGAGCAGCGCACCGAGGGCGCGGCGCTGTTCACCCTGACCCGCAACATCGGGCAGAGCATGGGCGTCTCCATGGTCTCGGCGCTGCTGGTCACCAACACGCAGGTCAGTCACGCGGCGATGGCAGCCGACATCACGCCGTTCAACCGCATGCTCCACGCGCCCGCCGTCGCGCATTTCTGGAACCCTGTGACCGAAGCAGGGCGCGCGGCTTTGGATGCGGTCATCACCGAGCAGGCACAGGTCATCGCCTATCTGGATGATTTCAAGCTGCTGATGATCACGCTGCTGGCTGCGCTGCCGCTGCTGCTGTGTTTCAAGAAGCCGCCGCGCCGCGCGCAGGCCGACGACCACACCGTCGCGATGGAGTGATCCGCGGCCGCCGCGTGCCGGTCGGACGGCCCCCGCTCAGAAGGTCTTCTGGCCGAGCTGCTTGCTCAGCACCTCGCCGATCACCTGTCCGATTTCCTTCGCCACCACTGTCGGGTCTTCCGACTTAACCTTGCACTCCAGCGAGGCGATCCACAGCGGGGTCTGCTGGCCGCGGGCGGTGACGCCGGCGGTGATGGTCAATGTCGGCGGCGGACCCTGGGCGGCGCCGGGCGCGGAGGTCCAGGAAAAATCGGTGTAGTCATGGATCTGGCCGCCGTTATCGACACTGATCAGGAAGGTCAGGTGCATCACGTCCATGGCATTCGGCTGCACCGTCACGCCGGCGGATTGCAGGCCCTCGACGAAGCTGGCCTCGGCCAGCTTCGCCTTGGCGGTGTCGCGCGGGTTCTGCACGGCGATGACCAGGGGCGACGGCATCGTCTGCAGTGCCGATGCCTGGATCGCGCCGTCGCAGGCCTGGCCGGCGAACGCGGGGGCGGAGAATGCCGGGCCGGCGAGGCACGCGCACAGGCCGGCCGTGGCGATCAGGCGTGGGATCCGGGTCACGTGTGTCGCGTCAGGCCGGCGACAGCACGTGGATCTCGCGCTTCTCCAGCAGGTCCTTGGTCTTGGCGCCATAGGCCGCCATGTGGGGGGACGCCGCATGTGCCTTCAGCGCCTCGGGGCTTTCCCATTTCTCGATGACGACAAAGGTGTCGTCGCCGAACTTCGCGCCCGGGAAGCTCGCGTCGATTGCCGGTCCGTATTCGATGCAGCCGGCCTCGGCGTGCACCGCCGGCATGTTGGCGCGGAAATGTTCCAGCACCTTGGCCCGCATGCCGGGCTTGGTGGTGATGATGGCGAGCACGTGGATCATTCGGGTTCGCTTTCGTTACTGGTGCGGTCAACCAAGTCCGGCGACGCCCATGGCCTCGCCATAGCGGCGGCTGGCCTCCAGCGGGTCGCCGTATTTGCGGTGCACGGCGGTGTGCTGTGCTGCTGCCAGCAGCAGCCGGTCGCGGCCGGCCGAGCGGTTCTTGGCGTAATCCTCAAGCAGGCACTGGGCGATTTCCTGGTTGTGCGGATCGTTGCCGAGCCGCGTGGCGGCGAGCGCGATGCGACAGGTCAGCGGTGCGACATCGGCGCCGGTGTCCAGGTAGGCCTGCACCCAGGCGACGCTGCCCGGTCCGTCGAGTGCGAGGATCGCCGCCTCGACCCGTTCCAGGATCGCCCCGGCCCCCAGCGAGGCGGCGGCGGCCGGCGCGCGGATCATCACCGCCTGCAGGTCACCCGTGTGCTTCTGGTGCCAGGCGGCGCGGTTCACATAGGCCGCGGCGGTGAACAGCAGCTTGATACGCTGCTTGTGCGCGAAGGTGTCGAAGAACCAGCCCATGGTGTTGCAGTACTCGGCACAGTGCTGCGGCAGCGAGAAGTTGGTGTCGGTCTGCGTCTCCAGGATCACCTGCGCGGCGGCGACCTGCAGCGTGTCGAGGATCCGGCGCGGGCTCTTGCCCGCCTGCAGCAGTGCGGCGAGGTGCTGCAGGAACGCCGGTTCCGGCTGGCGCAGCAGCACCTCGATCAGCGCCTCTTCCTCCTCGGCCGAGAGTGTGCCGGTGTTGCGCAGCAGTGCGGCTTCCTGCTCCGAGGCGCCGCGATACGGCACCGCGTGCAGCGTCTCGCCCTCGATCAGCATCTTCACGGCGTTGGAGGCCATTTCGTAGGTGGAATACCAACGCGGCCCCACGCCGATATCCAGCGCGCCGGCATAGACCACGTCATGCGCGCGGTCCCAGCCCAGCGCATTGCCCAGCTCCACCGTCGCACGGGCGCGAAACGATTTGTGCCCGGTGGTGTAGGACCGGTTGTTCAGCGCGCGGTCCTGCAGGTCGATCAGGCCGGCGAACACCAGTTCGGCCAGCACCTCCTGCCGCTCGATCCGGCTTTCCATCAGACCGAGGAACACGCGGTAGGCGTCGATCACCTGGCCGCGATGCACCAGCGTCATCCACTGGTCCAGCCGCTCGCGCAGCGGTCCCTGGATGTGCAGCGGCTGCTGATCCTGCCAGAAGATCTGCGGCGCCGGCGCCTCGCCCGGGGCGAACTTCGCACCGCGCGAGTAATGGCCCGGCATCTTGTTGATCTTCTGGTTCCAGATGTCGAGGCCGGTCGGGATGTACCAGATGGTCTGCGCCATCGGCAGCCCGGCAAGCTTGCCCGGCAGCGCGCGCGACAGATGCAGCGTGGCGCGCGCGCTCAGCAGGCAGTGGTCGTTGTTGACGAAATTCACATAGCCGTCGTCGATGCGCTCGTGGTACGGCACGTGCGTGTAGGGCGCGTGGATGCGGACGGCCTGGCCGACGATTTCGGTCAGCGGACGGTCGGCGCGCAGCAGATCGTAATAAACGTCGCTCGCGCCGCGCTGGTCGCGCGCCAGGATGCGGTCTTCCAGGCGCCGGTACAGCGTCTCGGCCTCACCCGTCGGGCGCGCCGCCTCCGCGGTCGAAGTGCCCATGCGTCTGCCTCCCAAGCCTCTGACGCGACGATGCTACGACGCGGTTGCGGTGCCGACAACCAAGCCGCCCCGCGGCTTTCAAGGGAAGGGCGGGCGGGCGCGACCGCCTCCTGCCGGGGAACGGCTACGCGGTTCTTATGTCGCCGGATCGGTCGGCCCATCCAGCATCCCGCCGCGCTCCCGTTCTTCGATCAGCGGCGCCAGTTCGCCGGCGAATGTGCGCGAGCGCACCAGGCCGCGGTCGTTCACCGGCGCGCCCATAGTTCGGGTCGTGTGGCAGGTCGAGATGCGCCAGCACGCGCGCCAGCATGGCGTCGAAATCCTCCACCCAGTCGGCGAGCGGCAGCGTCAGGATCGGGCTCGGAAGAGCCCGTCGCCAGTGCTTCATCAGCCGATCCTGCTGCGCAGTGGTCCGGCCCAGATCCCCGGATCGGGTGCGTAGTGGTGCGCCGTGGAGGCGATAGGTGAAGATCGACAGGCCGATGTCGCCGCCAGATAAAGGTCCGCTGCGGCATCGAGGGAAGCGGCATCCGTCGCAGCAACACGCGCCGCCGCATCGGGCGTGCGCCCGCATTGGCCGGATCGCGTGCGATGGTTTCGTGCAGCAGGGTCTCCGCCGCCCCGGTTTCGCCATCGCCGTCCTGGCATCCTCGATAGCGCCCTGCCGATAGCGGGCGCAGCCGTGGTTGACCCACGCATCGGCCCGGCGCTGCGCGGTCGTCGCCCGCCGCGCGCGCGGCGGCGAACCGCTGAAGGTCAGGCGCGGCGGGATCGGCCTGCGGCAGACGCCAAGCGGGTCCGTCCGCTCCGCTCATCGTGACGGGCGGGTCATGCCGCGCTCACCCGGCCTAACCCTATGCGTCCACCACGACGTACTCCTCCTCCACCGACACCGGCACGGTTTCCGCGACGTAGGGACCCTGCACGACGGTCTGGCCCGGCGCGATCTCCACCGGATAGGCGCGCGTCTGGATGCGCGCGGGATCGCACCAGGACTGGCCGGTGCGGATGTCGAACTCCCAGCCATGCCAAGGGCAGCGCAGGATCTCGCCGCGTCGGGTGTAGCGGTATTCGCCGGGACTGTCGGACTCGACGAGCCCGCTGAGGGCGCCTTCGCACAGGCTGCCGCCTTGATGCGGGCAGCGATTGAACAGGCCGAAGAATTCACCGCCAAGGTTGAAGATGGCGATCGGCCGGCCGCGCACCGTGACAAGGCGCCGGCTGCCCGGCGGAATGTCGCGCACCGCGGCAACGACGTGCTTGCTCATCCGTCTCCTCCCCCGGGTCGTTCCCCGCCGGGGGAGAGGCTACATGCCGATCGCGCGCTTGTAGAGATCGAGCAGCGTCTCCTGCTCCTCCACGTCCGCCGGCTCCTGCTTGCGGATGCGGATCAGCTGGCGCAGCACCTTCACGTCGAAACCGGCACTCTTGGCTTCGCCGTAGATGTCCTTGATGTCGTTGCCGAGCGCCTTGCGCTCCTCCTCAAGCCGCTCGATGCGTTCGATCAGGCTGCGCAGCCGGTCGCCCGCGATGCCGCCGACCTTCGTGTCCGTTTCTGCCTTGTCGGTGGCCGAATCGAGCGCCATGGCGGTCCTTTCCGTCTCGGGGGGCGTCGCGGGACGGCGGGGATAGCCGCCGCCCCGCGCCCGGTCAATGACGCGGACCGTGCCAGGGAACGAGTTGCGATGCGTCAGTGGTTCGCGGCGAAGCCCGACTGCTGCTCGGGCGTGGCGGGCTTCTGGTGCTTCGCCTGCCATTCCTTGTAGGGCATGCCGTAGACGATCTCCCGCGCGTCGGGATCGGCGAGCGTAATGCCCTGCTCGGCGGCGGCCTCGCGATACCAGCGGCTCAGGCAGTTGCGGCAGAAGCCGGCCAGATTCATCATGTCGATGTTCTGCACGTCGGTGCGCTCGCGCAGATGCGCGACCAGCCGGCGGAAGGCGGCGGCCTCCAGCTCCGTCCGGGTCGGTGTCGTCAAGCTCGGGTGCGGCCATGGCATATCTCCGTTCTGTGGCCGCTAGATGGCGTGTCCCGGCGCGTTTCGCCATACTCTCGGCCAAGCGTTTGGGGGACGGCAGCCGATGTCCGGGGCAGCCTGGGACGATGCGCGGGCGCGCGCCGCGCTGCGCGGCCTGTTCGACGCGGCGGTCGGCGCCGCCGACCCGCGCCGCGTGCTGGCCGCGCATCTGCCGGCGAAACCGCCAGCGGCCGCTGCGTCGTCGTCGGTGCCGGCAAGTCCGCCGCCGTGATGGCCGCCGCGCTGGAAGCCGCCTGGCCCGACGTCGCCCTGACCGGCACCGTCGTCACGCGCTACGGCCACGCGGTGCCGACCGAACGGATCGAGGTGATCGAGGCGGCGCACCCCGTGCCCGACGCCAACAGCGAGCGCGGCGCCCGGCGGCTGCTGGAGCGCGTGCAGGGGCTGGGGCCGGACGATCTGGTGCTGGCGCTGATCTCGGGCGGCGGCTCGGCGCTGCTGGCCTTGCCCGCGCCCGGCCTGACGCTGGCCGACAAGCAGGCGGTCAACCGCGCGCTGCTGCACTCGGGCGCGACGATCACCGAGATGAACCGCGTGCGCAAGCACCTCTCGGCCATCAAGGGCGGCCGGCTGGCCGCCGCCGCCGCGCCCGGCGCGCGTGGTGACGCTGGCGATCAGCGACGTGCCGGGCGACGACCCAGCGGTGATCGCGTCAGCGGCCCGACCGTGCCCGATCCGACCACCTTCGCCGACGCCCGCGCCCTGTTGGCGCGCTACGGGATCGATCCCTCGCCGCAGGTCGCCGCCCGCCTGGCCTCGGGCGAGGCGGAGGAAACGCCGAAGCCCGGCAGCCTGCCGCACGCCGATTTCCGCATGATCGCCACGCCGATGATGGCGCTGCGCAGCGTCGCCGCGGCGGCGCAGGCGATGGGGCTGCGCGCCGCTGATCCTGGGCGATGCGCTGGAAGGCGAGGCGCGCGAGATGGGCACGCGTGATGGCCGGCATCGCCCGCGCGGTCCGTGCGCACGGCGCGCCGCTGGCCCCGCCCTGCGTGCTGCTGTCCGGCGGCGAGACCACCGTGACCATCGGCAAGGTGGCGCCAGGGCGGGGCGGGCGCAACACCGAATTCCTGCTCGGCCTCGGCGGTCGCGCTGCAGGGCGCGCCCGGCATCTGGGCGGTGGCCGGCGACACCGACGGCATCGACGGCACCGAGGACGCGGCGGGCGCCATGGTCACGCCCGATACGCATGCATGCGTGCGCAGGGCGACCGGCATCGACCCGGCGCGGTGCTGGCCGCGCATGACAGCTACGCGCTGTTCGATGCGATCGGCGACCTGATCCGCACCGGCCCGACGCTGACCAACGTGAACGATATCCGCGCGATCCTGATCGTCTGAGAAGGGCCAGCCATGACGCTCCGTCCCAAGCTGCGCCGCCGCCGCCGCACCAAGATCATCGCCACGCTCGGCCCGGCGAGCTCCTCGCCCGAGGTGCTGGCGCGGCTGTTCCACGGCCGGCGCCGACGTGTTCCGGCTGAATTTCAGCCACGGCACGCACGACGATCACGCCGCGCGCATCGCGCATGATCCGCGAGCTGGAGGAGAAGGTCGGGCGGCCGATCGGCATCCTGGCCGACGTGCAGGGCCCCAAGCTGCGCGTCGGCCATTTCGCCGGCGGGCGTGTGCATCTGCAGACCGGCAAGCCGTTCCGCCTCGACCTCAATGCCGACACCGGGCGACACCGTCCGGGTCAACCTGCCGCATCCGGAAATCATCGCCGCCGCCGTCGATCGGTGCGACGCTGCTGCTGGACGACGGCAAGCTGCGGCTGCGCGTGGTGCGCAAGCGCGACGACGCGCTGGAGACCGAGGTGCGTGGTCGGCGGCCCGCTTGTCCGACCGCAAGGGCGTCAACGTGCCCGACGTGGTGCTGCCGATCCCGGCGCTGACCAACGAAGGACCGCAGCGACCTTGCCTTCGCGCTGGAGCACGGCGTCAATTACATCGGCCTGTCCTTCGTGCAGCGGCCCGAGGACGTGGCCGAGGCGAAGGCGCTGACCGCCGGGCGCGCCTGGATCATGACGAAGATGGAGAAGCCGCAGGCGCTGGACAATCTCGACGAAATCCTGGCGCTGTCGGATGCGGTGATGGTGGCGCGCGGCGACCTGGGCGTGGAGTTGCCGCCCGAGGAGGTGCCGCTGGCGCAGAAGCGCATCGTCCGCGCCGCCCGCGCGCTGGGCAAGCCGGTGGTGGTGGCGACGCAGATGCTGGAAAGCATGATCACCGCCCCGGCACCGACGCGCGCCGAGGCCTCGGACGTGGCGACCGCGGTGTTCGACGGCGCCGATGCGGTGATGCTGTCGGCCGAGACGGCGGCCGGGCAGTACCCGTACGAGGCGGTCAACATCATGGACCGCATCGTCGCCCGCGTGGAGCAGGACCAGGGCTGGCGCGCCGGCATCGAGGCGAGCCGGCCGGCGCCGGAGCGGTCCGCGGCGGACGCGATCGCCGCGGCGGCGCGACAGGTTTGCGCACACGATCGGCGCCCAGGCGATCGTCGCTTTCACCGCGTCCGGCAGTCACGGCGCTGCGCGTCGCGCGCGAGCGTCCGGACGCGCCGGTCATCGGCCTGACGCCGACGCTGGACACCGCGCGGCGGCTGGCGGTGGTATGGGGCGTGCACGCGCTGGTCGTCGGCGAGGCGCATTCGATGACCGATGCGGTCGCCAAGGCGCTGCGTGCCGCGCAGTCGGAAGGCTTCGCGGCGCACGGGCAGGAGATCGTGGTGTGCGCCGGCGTGCCGTTCGGCCAGCCCGGCACGACCAACGCGCTGCGCGTCGCCACGGTGCGGTGAAAGAAACGTCGTCAAAACAACGGAGTGTGGCGTAGGGTGGGCTTCAGCCCACCATCGAAAGCAGAGTTGCCTGTTCCGGGCTGGAGATTGTCGAGTTGCGTCGGTGGGCTGAAGCCCACCCTACGAATCGAAACGGAGGAAAAATGCAGTCCACCGCCTCAGACGCCGATACCTTCGACTACGTGATCGTCGGCAGCGGTGCCGCCGGCTCGGTGCTGGCGGGGCGGCTGACCGAGGACCCGGGCGTCACCGTCTGCGTGCTGGAGGCCGGGCCGCCCGACAACCATCCCTACATCCACGTGCCAGGCGGCTTCATCAAGCTGCTGTTCAACGAGAAGTTCACCTGGCAGTTCAAGACCGAACCCAGCGAGGGCACCGCCGGCCGCCAGATTCCGACCACGCAGGGTCGCACGCTGGGCGGCTCCAGCTCGATCAACGGCATGGTCTATAATCGCGGCCAGCGCGCCGACTTCGACACCTGGGCACAGCGCGGCAACCGCGGCTGGGGGTATGTCGACGTGCTGCCGTATTTCAAGCGCAGCGAGCGGCGGATCGGCGGCGAGGCGACACCGTTCCATGGCCGGGAAGGCAGGATCCCGGTCACCGACATGGATTGGATCCATCCGGTCAGCGAGGCCTTCATCGCGGGTGCTGCCGGCATGGGGATCCCGCGCAATCCCGACTACAACGGAGCGAGCCAGGCGGGCGTCGGCTACTTCCAGCGCGCCATCGAGAACGGCTGGCGGCGTGGTGCGGCGCGCATGTTCCTGCATCCCGCCCGCGCCGGCGGCCGGCTGGATGTACGCACCAATGCCCGCGCCGCCGCCATTCTGCTGGACGGCAAGCGCGCCGTCGGCGTGCGCTACCTCGACGACGACCGCCACCGTGCCAGCCATGTGGTGCGCGCCCGGCGGGAGGTGATCGTCAGCGGCGGCACTGCGAACACCGCGAAGCTGCTGCAGATCTCCGGCATCGGGCCGGGCGCGCTGCTGCAATCCATCGGCGCGCCGGTGCTGCACGAACTGGCCGGCGTCGGCGAGAATTTCCGCGATCATTACTCGGTGCGTCTGGTGGCGCGGGTGAAGGGCACCGGCACGATGAACGAGCTGGGATCGGGGCTCGGCCTGGTGGGGCAGATTGCCCGCTGGGCGATGGGCAAGCCCTCGATCCTGGCGCTGACGCCATCCAACGTTTTCTGGTTCTGGAAGACGCAGGAGACGATGCAGGACCCCGATCTGCAGGGCGTGTTCACGCCGGGCAGCTACAAGGCCGGGTTCGTCGGCCTGCTCGACAATTTCCCCGGCATGACGGTGGGCGTCTGGCAGCACCGGCCGGAGAGCGTGGGCTATGTGCGCGCACGCTCGCTCGATCCGTTCCAGGACCCGGCGATCCAGCCGAACTACCTGGCCCACCCGACCGACCGGCAGGTGCTGCTGGCCGGGATGAAGCTGGCGCGCCGCCTGCTGCGCACGCCCGAACTTGCGGGCTACTACGATCGGGAGGAGCTGCCCGGCGATGCCGTGCAGTCCGACGATGAGCTGCTGGATTACGCGCGCCGCTATGGCTCGACCTCGTATCACCTGATCGGCACCGCCCGCATGGGACCGGCGAGCGACCCGACCGCGGTGGTGGACGACGAGCTGCGCGTCCACGGCCTGCAGGGGCTGCGCGTGGTGGATGCCTCGATCATGCCGAACATGCCCTCGGCGAACACCTATGCCTCGACCATGATGATCGCCGAGAAGGCGTCCGACATGATCCGCGGCCGTCCGCCGCTGGCGCCGGTGGAGGGCATCGCGGCCTGACGCGTCGCCCGGTCTCCCGCGTCGCCGAGAATACCGGGGGTCGGGTCCTTCTTGCATCCGCCCGCCGGCCCCCCGACAATCGGGCATCCGTCCGGAAAGGAACAATCGCGTGGCCGGCTTCAAGAGCACCGACCGCTATATCGCCTCCCGCGACCTCGAAGTCGCCGTCAACGCCGCCGTCGCCCTGCAGCGGCCGCTGCTGGTCAAGGGCGAACCCGGCACCGGCAAGACCGTGCTGGCCCATGAAGTCGCCCAGTCCCTGGGCATGCCGCTGATCGAGTGGCACATCAAGTCCACCACCAAGGCGCAGCAGGGGCTTTACGAATACGACGCGGTCTCCCGCCTGCGCGACGGGCAGCTTGGCGATCCGCGCGTGCATGACATCGGCAACTACATCGTGCGCGGCAAGCTGTGGGACGCCTTCGAGGCCGATGAGCAGACCGTGGTGCTGATCGACGAGATCGACAAGGCCGACATCGAGTTCCCCAACGACCTGCTGCTGGAACTCGACCGGATGCAGTTCTTCGTCTACGAGACCCGTCGAGACCGTTGCGGCGAAGCATCGGCCCGTCGTCATCATCACCTCGAACAACGAGAAGGAGCTGCCGGACGCCTTCCTGCGCCGCTGCTTCTTCCACTACATCCGCTTCCCCGATCGCGAGACGATGGAGCACATCGTCCAGGTGCACTATCCCGACATCCGCAAGGACCTCGCGCGCGAGGCGCTGAACATCTTCTTCCAGGTGCGCGACGTGCCCGGACTGAAGAAGAAGCCGGCGACCTCGGAACTGCTCGACTGGCTGAAGCTGCTGATGGTCGAGGACCTGCCGGCCGACGTGCTGCGTTCGCGCGAGACGCACGTGGTGATCCCGCCGCTGCACGGCGCGCTGCTGAAGAACGAGCAGGACGTGCATCTGTTCGAGCGGCTCGCCTTCCTCGCCCGCCGCGGCGGCAGCTAGGGGCGCCCGATGTTCGCCCGCTTCATCCTGGCCCTGCGCGGCGCCGGGGTGCCGGCCTCGATCACCGAGTATCTGACGCTGCTCGGTGCGATGCAGGCGGGCGTGGGCGAATTCAACGTCGAGGACTTCTACTATCTCAGCCGCTCGGCGCTGGTGAAGGACGAGCGCCATCTCGATCGTTTCGACCGCGTGTTCGGCGAATGCTTCAAGGGCCTGGAGCCGCCCGAGGGCGATCTGCAGCGCGAGCTACCCGAGGAATGGCTGCGCAAGATGGCCGAGAAGCTGCTGACCGAGGAGGAGATGAAGCAGATCGAGGCGCTGGGCGGCTTCGAGAAGCTGATGGAAACGCTCAAGCAGCGGCTGGCCGAGCAGAAAGGGCGGCACCAGGGGGGCTCCAAATGGATCGGCACCGCCGGCACATCGCCCTTCGGCGCCTACGGCTACAACCCGGAAGGCGTGCGTATCGGCCAGGACGAAAGCCGTCATCGCCGCGCGGTGAAGGTGTGGGACAAGCGCGAGTTCCGCGACCTCGACGACACGATCGAGCTTGGGACGCGCAACATGAAGCTGGCGCTGCGCCGGCTGCGCCGCTTCGCCCGCCAGGGCGCGGCGACCGAGCTCGATCTGCCCGATACCATCCGCGCGACGGCGAACAATGCCGGCAGTCTGGATCTGAAGATGGTGCCCGAACGGCATAACACCGTGAAGGTGCTGCTGTTCCTCGATATCGGCGGGTCGATGGACGATCACGTCCGGACATCGGCCGAGCTGTTCTCGGCGGCGCGGTCCGAATTCAAGCATCTCGAGTATTTCTATTTCCACAACTGCCCCTATGAGGCGGTGTGGAAAAACAACTGGCGCCGCCGCGACGCACAGCTCTCCACCTTCGAGGTGATGCGCACCTACGGCCCCGACTACAAGCTGATCTTCGTCGGCGACGCGGCGATGAGCCCCTACGAGATCACCATGCCGGGCGGCAGCGTCGAGCACTGGAACGAAGAAGCGGGATCGGTCTGGATGCAGCGCCTGACTGGCCATTACCGCCGCTCGGCCTGGCTCAACCCGAGCCCGCCGCGCAGCTGGGGGCACACGCAATCGACGGGGCTGCTGCGCCAGCTGATGGAAGGGCGGATGTATCCGCTGAGCCTCGAGGGGCTCGATGCGATGACGCGCGAACTCAGCCGGTAGAGGGCACGCCGTCGGTCGGGCGAGGCCGTCCCTGGAGCTTGAATGATCACGGTTCCGACGGTCGATATCGCGTCGCTGTGCCCGCCAGGCGAGCGGGAGAGCGTGCTGCGCGCCGGAAGCGGCTTCGTCCAGTACCTTCCGGGAGAAACCATCCGCGGCGGGCGGATGATCTGTGTTCTCGACAACGCACCCGATGCGCACTGGCGTTGGATGAAGCCGTCGCGTGCGGAGACGCTGCGGCCGCTGGGATGCTTCTTCCTGCGGGACATTCAGGTATCCGGCAGCGGATATTTCTTCTCCCAGGGTCGCTTCGTGCGCGAATACGCCCACACCTCTGACGTCGGCCTGCAATGGCTGCAGCGGGACGATTATCCCGACAACCCGCTCGTCAATCCCGGCCTTGCCGATATCAGGGTGGAGCAGCCGGTGCTGCACGTGATCGGGCCGGGTTTTCCGATCTATGGCCACTGGCTGATCGACTTCCTACCGCGGCTGGCGATCGCGCGGAACCTGCTGGGGCCGTCATTCCCGGATTTCGTCATCCCGCTGCCGGAGGACACGCCGGATTGGGTGCCTGCCATGATGCACCACTTCTGCGGCATCGAGCCCGCCCAGCTGCTGCGGTTCTCGCGGCAGACCGACCGGTTGGTGTGCGATCGGATCTGCGTGCCGTCGTTCGCGCATACCGGGGATTATGCGCTGCACAGCTTCCTGCGTCGCTTCTACGACGGTTTCAAGCCGGCGATGGCGCCCGTTGCCAGACGCCGGCTGTGCCTGTCGCGGCAGGGCTTCGAGGCTTCGACGCGCGGCGTATGGCGCATCCTCGAGAATCGCGAGGCGTTCGAGGCGCTGGCGGTGCGGCATGGCTACGAGATCGTGCGGCCGGAAGGCCTCGGGTTCGCGGAACAGATCGCCCTGTTCCAGTCCGCAGCGGCGGTGATCGGCGAGCACGGATCGGGCATGCACGGCGCCATCTTTGCCGGCGCCGGCACCAGGGTCGGGTGCTTTCCGATGTCCAATGCGATCCAGTTCAGGATCGGCGCGTTGTGCGGCCACACCAACATCTATCTCAACCGCATCGACTCGCGGACCGATGGGCAGGGTGTCATCCGCTACACCGCGGCCGAGACCGACCTTGCCGAGATGGTGGCGCTCGTGGACCGGATCGGCTGACGTCCGGCCGATGCGCTACTGCCGCCCGTAGGTGTCCTCCAGCCGGACGATGTCGTCCTCGCCCAGGTAGCTGCCGGACTGCACCTCGATCAGCGTCAGCGGGATGCGGCCCGGGTTTTCCAGGCGGTGCACGCAGCCCAGCGGCAGATAGATGCTCTCGTTCTCGCGCAGCAAAGTGGTTTCGGCATCGCGTGTCACCAGCGCGCTGCCGGCGACGACGACCCAGTGCTCGGCGCGGTGGAAATGCTTCTGCAGCGACAGCTTCGCCCCCGGCTTCACGACGATGCGTTTCACCTGGAAGCGGTCGCCCTGGATCAGGCTCTCGTAGAAGCCCCAGGGACGGTCGCTGCGGTTATGGGTCACCGCCTCGTGCCGGCCATCGGCGCGCAGGCGCTCGACGATCTTCTTCACGTCCTGCGCGCGGTCGCGATGCAGCGCGATCACCGCGTCCTCGGTCGTCACCAGCACCACATCGGTCAGGCCGACGATGGCGCTCAGCATCCCGTCGCTGCGGGCGTAGCAGTTCGTGGCCCCTTCCAGCATCACGTCGCCGATGGCGACATTGCCGGCCTGGTCCTTCTCGCCGAGTTCCCACAGCGCGTCCCAGCTGCCCACATCGGACCAGCCGAGATCGGCCGGCACCACCGCAGCGCGCTTCGTATGCTCGGCCACCGCGTAGTCGATGCTGATCGAGGGTGCGGCGGCGAACGCCGCCGGGTCGAGACGGATGAAATCGAGATCCTGCGCGCGCGCCGACACGGCCTTCCGCACAGCTGCCAGGACGTCGGGCGCGTACAGTGCCAGCTCATCCAGCAGGGTCTGCGCGGTGAAGACGAACATGCCGGAATTCCACATGTGCCGCCCGGAGGCCGCCATGTCGGCGGCACTGTCCGCGTCCGGCTTCTCGATGAAGCGGGCAAGTGCATGCACGCCCGGCGTGGCGTCCAGCTCCGGCCCGGCTTCCAGGTAGCCGTAGCCGGTTTCGGCGCGCGTCGCCTTCATGCCGAAAGTGACGATCCGGCCGGCACGCGCGGCCTCCACGGCGCGCTCCAGCGCGCTCATCAGGGCGGGGGTGTCGGCGATGAAGGCATCGGCGGCCATCATCCACAGCACGGTCTGCGGGGCATCCTCGGCCAGCAGGAGGGCGGCGGCGGCGATTGCGGGGGCGCTGTTGCGGCCAACCGGCTCCAGCACGATGCGAGCATCGGCGACGCCGGCGTCGCGCAGCTGCTCGGCCACCAGGAAGCGGTGTTCCTGGTTGCACACCACCATCGGCGGCCCGAAGCCGGCGCCGATACCGCGCCGGGCGGTTTCCTGCAGCAGCGAGTGGCGCGACACCAGCGGCCAGAGCTGCTTGGGAAAGCTCTCGCGCGAGATCGGCCACAGCCGGGACCCGCTGCCCCCCGACAGGATGACCGGCACAATCGCCGCCTCGGTCTTGCTCATCGTCGATAGGTCCCGACTGTCCCGCATTGCGCGCATTCCTATTACGGCCCGGCACTGTTGCGCCAGGGTAGGCTGGCTTTGGTCAAACCACCGCTAACGGGGGTTCCTCAGTCGCTCAGGGCAATCTCCCGCGGCTCGACCGAGGCGGTGCCGGCCAGGCCGGCGCCGCGGCCGACAACCTCGCCCACCAGCAGCAGCACCGGGCCACGCGTCGTCCAGCCGGGTGCCTCGGCCACCAGCCGGTCCAGCGTGCCGCACAGCATCCGCTGCCGCGGCGTGCCGCCGGCCTCGATCAGCGCCGCCGGCGTGGTTTCGGGCAGGCCGGCCGCCAGCAGCCCCGCGCGCAGCCGGGGCAGAGTGGCGATGCCCATGTAGACCGCCAGCGTGGTGCCCGGGCGGGCGGCGGCGGCGAAGTCGATGTCCGGCTCGCCGTGTTTCGTGTGGCCGGTCACCAGCATCACCGCGCGGGCCGCGTCCCGGTGCGTCAGCGGGATGCGCGCCTGCGCGGCGCAGGCGAGGGCCGCGGTGACGCCCGGCACGACCTCGTAGGCGATGCCGGCAGCGTCCAGCGCCTCGGCTTCCTCGCCGCCGCGGCCGAACACGAACGGGTCGCCGCCTTTCAACCGCACCACCTTGCGGCCCTGACGGGCGAGGCGCACCAGCAGCGCGTTGATCCCCTCCTGCGGCAGGCAATGGTCGGCGCGGGCCTTGCCGACATAGATGCGCTCGGCATCGCGGCGCGCCATGTCCAGCACGGCGTCGCTCACCAGACGGTCGTGAACGATCACGTCGGCCTCGCCCAGCAGCCGGTGGGCGCGCAGCGTCAGCAGGTCGGGCGAGCCGGGGCCGGCGCCGACCAGGAACACCATGCCGGCGGCCGGCGCCGCCTCGCCCGCGTCGATCTCGGCGGCGAAGGCGGCGCGCGCGGCTTCGATGCGGCCGGCGAAAAGCAGTTCGGCGGCAGAGCCGGTGAAGGCGCGCTCCAGCACCCGCCGCCGGCGCGCCAGATCGGGCAGGCGGCGGCGCAGCTCGGCCTTGAAGCCGTCCGCCAAGGCGGCGAGGCGGCCGAAGGCGGGCGGGATCACCGCCTCGATCCGCGCGCGCAGCAGGCGGGCGAGCAGCGGCGCGGTGCCGGCCGAGGAGACGGCGATGCTGATCGGATCGCGGTCGATGACGGCGGGGGAGATGAAGCTGCACAGCTCCGGCCGGTCCACGACGTTGACCGGGATACCGCGCGCCTGCGCCGCCGCGGACAGCGCGTGCAGGTCGTCCTCAGGCGCGCCGGTGCCGATCGCCACGGCGCAGCCATCCAGCAGCGCCGGCGTGAACCGGGCGGCCAGAACGATCTCGGCACCGGCGCGGCGCAACGCCTCGGCCTTTCGTTCGGCGGCCTCGCCGGATCCCAGAACCAGGGCGCGACGGCCGTGCAGATCCAGGAAGACGGGAAGGTGGCGCATCAGGGGCCTTCGATCATATCGGCCGGCATCCCGCAACACGCTTCGCCGCAGGAAGCAGGCAGGGCTTGTGATTTCGTTCACAGCGCGCCGTGCCGGCAACGGTCATGGTTGCGGCAACCAGGGAATCCTGGCGGACGCCGCCCGATCTGGGGACCCGATGGTCATGCATCTGCCGCTGCCGCAGCCGACGGACACCGCCGCGTTCAAGGACGCGGTAGGCTACGTGGCCTCGGGACTGGTGCTGTGCACCTTCTCGGTCCGCTCGATGCGGCTGCTGCGCTGCATCGGCATCGCCAGCAACCTCGCGTTCATCTGTTACGCGATCATCGCCTCGATGACGCCGATCCTGCTGCTGCACAGCCTGCTGCTGCCGATGAACGTCTATCGGCTGACGCAGATCGCGCGGGATCGACAGCCTGCGGCGGTGCCTCAATAGACATCACGCAGATAGCGGCCCTGGCGCGCCAGAGCCACCATCCAGTCCTTTGCCTGCGCCTCGTCCATGCGGCCTTCGGCCATGGCGATGCGGCGCAGCGCGGCATCGACGTCGCGCGCCATCCGTGTCGCATCGCCGCAGACGTAGAAATGCGCGCCGTCCTGCAGCCAGCGCCACAGATCCACGGCATTCTCGATCATGCGGTCCTGGACATAGACCTTCTTCGTCTGGTCGCGCGAGAATGCGGTGTCGAGCCGCCCCAGCGTGCCGTCCGCAAGCCACGCCGTCATCTCGGGCTCGAACAGGAAATCGGTTTCGCGGTGCTGGTCGCCGAAGAACAGCCACGAGCGGCCGCGATGCCCGTGCGCCGCGCGTTCCTGAAGGAAGGCGCGGAACGGCGCGATGCCGGTGCCCGGGCCGCACATGATGACCGGCACCGATGGGTCGGCGGGCAGGCGGAAATGGCTTGGCTGCATGTAGGCGCCGATATCGCCATGGGCTATCGCGCGGTCGGCCAGGAAGGCGCTGGCGATGCCGTGGCGCAGCCGCCCGCGCCGCGTCTGGCGCACCACGCTGACGCACAGATGCACCTGTCCGGGCGTCGCGCGGAGCGACGAGGCGATCGAATAGAGCCGCGGCCGTAGCGCCGGCAGCGAGGCGGCGAGGGCGGCCGGCGTGGGCCTGGCGGAGGGAAACGCCGTCAGCAGATCGAGCAGATCGGCATCCGCCGGCTCGGCGCCGTCCTCGCCCTCGCTCAGCCGGCGCAGCTTCGCCGCATGGTCGGGATGCACCGCCGCCATTGCCAGCAGATCGAGCGTGCGGTCGAGCGGCCGGGCGATGTCGAGATGGGCCGCGAACGCCTCCCGCAGCGGGCGCGCCACGCCGTCGGGGCAGGGCACCTCCTCGGTTTCGGGCGCGCCGAGTGCCGCTATGCAGGCCGCTACCAGTGCGGGGTCGTTGGGCGTGGCGAGCCCGATGGAATCGCCGGGCTCGTAGGCCAGCCCGGACGCGGTCAGGTCGATGACGACGTGGCGCACATCCTTGGCCGAGCCGGGTTTCGTCAGCGGCTCGGCGGACAATACGCGGACGGGCAGCAGGGCGGGGCGTACCGGGCCGGGCGCTGCCGCGGCAGGTGCGGGGGCGGCAGCGGGCGTCTCGGCCAGCAGCTGCTTCAGCATCCGGCTGGTCGGCTTGGCGCCGGGCACGCACAGCGTCAGAGTCGCCTCGCGGCCCTCGGCGATGGCTTCCGAGTAGGTCTTGCACAGATAGCCGCACTGGCCGCAATCGAGTTGCGCCATCGCCGCCATCAGCCGCTGCTTCAGCGGGCGCCCGGCGGCGAGGTCCATCCGCTCCGGCATCTCCAGCGCCGGGTCGTGCCATGGGAAATCTTCCTCCTCCGCCTCGGTGATCGGCGTGGCGGTGGAGAGGTTGGCCGCCGGCGCGGTCGCGCTGCCGTAGAGCCCGGCGAGGAAGCCGTTGAGCCAGGCACGCTGGGCTGCGCTGAACGGCGCGTTCTCCGGAATCACCGGCGCAGGCGGCGGATTGAGGGCGTTCATCTCAGGCCGCGACCCGCATCGCTTCGTCGCAGAGGGCGCCAAGCGCTTCGTCGCTCTGCCCGGCGGTGAAGTCCTGGAAGCTCTGTCCCGCCGCGCGGTCGGACATCCAGCGATGCAGCAGCGCCAGTACCATCGGGCCGAGATCGGCGAACACCACGCCGGGGCGGATCAGCCGGCCGATCGCCTGCTCGGCGCCCGCGCCGCCGCCGACATGCAGGTCATAGCCCTCGACCATGTCATCGCCGACCGGCACCTTGGCGGCGAGCAGGCCGATATCGGAAATGTAGTGCTGCGCGCAGGAATGATGGCAGCCCGTGAGGTGGATGTTGATCGGCTGGTCCAGCGTGATGCGGGCTTCCAGAAAGTCGGCGAGCTCGGCGGCGTGGCGCTTGGTGTCACCGGCGGCGAATTTGCAGCCGGCATTGCCGGTGCAGGCCACCAGCGCGCCGCGGATGGCGCTGGCCTGGCAGTCCAGGCCCGCCGCGCGGATCGCCGTCAATGCGGCATCCAGGTCGGCATCCGCGATGTCGCTGATCAGCAGATTCTGCCAGACCGTAAGGCGCAGCGTGCCCGAGCCGTAGCGGTCTGCGATGTCGGCGAGGGCGCGCATCCGGTCGCTGGTCAGGCGACCGACCGGGCACACGACGCCGACATAGTTCAGGCCGGGCTGCTTCTGCGCGTGGACGCCGACATGGCCGTGCTTGTCCTGCATCGGGCGCGGCAGCATGGCATCGGCATCGACGCGGGTGAGCGGACCGCCCAGCTCCTGCTCCACTTCCGCCAGGAACTTCTCGATCCCCCAGGCGTCCAGCAGATATTTCAGCCGCGCCCGGGTGCGGTCGGTGCGGTCGCCGTGGCGGATGAAAACACGCAGGATGGCATTGCAGACTTTCGTCGCATCCTGCGGCGCCACCACCACGCCGGTTGCGCGCGCGAAGTCGCGATGGCCGGTGATGCCGCCGAGGCCGAGGCGATAGACCACCGTGCCGTCGTCATCCTTCAGCCGCACCGCGCTGAAGGCGATGTCGTTGGTGTTCTCCAGCACCGCCACACGGCCGCCGCCGTCGAAGGCGATGTTGAACTTGCGCGGCAGCCCGTACAGCTCGCGATGGTATAGAATGAAATGATGCACGGCACGGCTGTGCGGGCGCGTGTCGATCAGCTCCTGCGGATCGATCCCGGCGGTCGGACTGCCGGTGACGTTGCGCACATTGTCCGCCCCCGAGCCGCGCGACGTGAGGCCGATCTCGCTCAGGCGGAACAGCACCTCGGGCGGGTTGGCGGCGGGGATTTCGCGCAGCTGAAGATTGGCGCGCGTGGTGATGTCGGCATAGCCGCCGGCGAGGTCGTCGGCGATGGCCGCGACGCCGCGGAACTGATGCGCGGTCAGGATGCCGCCGGGGATGCGCAGCCGGCACATGAAGGCGTTCTGCGCGGGGGCGACGTAGAACAGGCCGTGGAACTTGGTGAGGAATACGTCGAGGCCCTTGGGGAATTTGCCTTCGGCCGCCAGCGCGCTGATCTCGTCCAGCCGGTCGAGCGGGTGCTTGCGCCGCTTCGCCGCTTCCTCGGGCACCAGCTTGCCCCCGGCGGCCTCGGTGCGGTCCTGCGCCTCGCGCTGCAGATCGTTGGGATCGGCGGCGGGGCCGGCCGGGGCCAGCGGCAGGCCGAGCGCGCTGCGCCGCGCCTCGACGCCCGCCATGAAGCCCTTCAGATATTCCTGCTGTTCGGTCGAAAAAGGCTGGTCGTTCATGGGTCGGCGAGGGTCCTGCGTCAGAGCGGGGCTGGCATCGGTGCAAAAATCTGGCCGTGCCGCTGCATGGTACGCAAACACAGCATATGCTGCATAGCACCATGGCCAAAGTCCAGTCACAACAGGGCGCCGAATCCCAATGGTGCGGAAGATTGCCTAAAGTGTAGGCGATCGTATGGCGCACGGCAGTTTTTGCCGCATTCCGCCGATAGGGCCATAGTCGCCCGGGGCATCGGGCGGGGAACACATGGCAAGGCTGGCGGGCAAGGTTGCGTTCATCACCGGGGCCGCGGTGGGCATCGGCCGGGCGACGGCCGTGCTGTTCGCCCGGGAAGGGGCGCGGCTGGCGCTGGCCGATATCGACATGGCGGGCCTTGAGGAGACCGCACGGATGGCCGTGGGCGGGCCGGCCGAGCCGATGACGATCCGCACCGATGTCACCGACCCCGACAGCGTGCGCGACGCCGTCGCCCGCGCCGAGGCGCAGTTCGGCAAGGTGGACGTGCTGCACAACAATGCCGGCGGCAGCACGGCGCAGGACGGCAGCGTGGTCGATGCCGCGCTCGACGAGTTCTGGCGGGTGATCCGGCTCGATCTCTACGGAACGGTGCTGGGCTGCCGCTTCGGCATTCCGGCACTGATCCGCGCCGGCGGCGGATCGGTGATCAACATGACATCGAATCTCGCGCTGATGGGCATTGCGGGACGCGACTTCTACAGCGCGGCGAAGGGCGGCGTGGCATCGCTGACGCGCGCGCTTGCGGTGACGCATGGCAAGGACCGCGTGCGGGTCAATGCGATCGCACCTTCGGTCACGCTGACGCCACGGGTGCGCGCGCTGCTGGCGGGCAACGAGTCGCTCGCGCAGATGGGACGTTCGCACCTGCTCGGCCTCGGCGAGCCCGAGGACGTGGCGCAGGCGGCGCTGTATCTGGCGTCCGACGAATCACGCATCACCACGGGCACCATCCTGCGTGTCGACAGCGGTGTTACGATATCCTGACGGGAGAGGGCCATGCCGACCATCCGCGCCGAGCGCCTGACCGAGATCGCGAGCGTATTGCTGGAACAGGCCGGCGCACCGGCGAGCGAGGCTGCGACGGTGGCGCGGCACTGCACCGATGCGAACCTGGTCGGTCACGACTCGCACGGGATCATCCAGATCCCCAGCTATAACGACCGCATCAAGGCGGGTCATATCGTGCCGGGTGCGCCGTGGACCATCGTGCAGGAATCGCCGACGACGACGGTTGTCGATGGACACTGGGGCTTCGGCTACGTCGTTAACGAGCGCGCAATGCAGACGACGATCGACAAGGCCGAGACGCAGAACGTCGCCGCGACGACGGTGTTCCGCCAGGGGCATATCGGGCGGCTCGCCAGCTATCCGCTGATGGCGGCGCGGCGCGGCATGATCGCGATGATCACGGCGGACTCCGGACGCAGCCCCAAGCATGTGGCGCCCTTCGGCGGGGCGAAGGCGCGGCTGGGCACCAATCCGATCTGCTTCGCCGTGCCATCGGACCTCGATGGCCCGCTGTTCTTCGACATGGCGACTTCGGCCGCCGCCGCCGGCAAGGTGATGCTGGCCGCGGCGCGCGGCGAGCAGGTGCCCGCCGGCTGGATCATCGACGCCGAGGGGCGGCCGACCACCGATCCGCGCAAGCTCAAGCAGGGCGGGGCGTTGCTGCCGCTGGGCGGAACCGAAGGTTACAAAGGATACGGCCTTGCCGCGATGGTGGAGATCTTCTGCGGCCTGCTGACCGGCTTAGGGTTCGGCGTGGAGCCGACCGGACGGCACAACGACGGCTGCTTCATGGCGGTGTTCAAGGTCGCCGCCTTCCGCCCGCTCGATGTGTTCAGGCGGGAGGTGCGCGAATTCGCCGAGTACCTCAAGGCGACGCCGCCGGCCGAGGGCTTCACCGAGGTGTTGTATCCGGGGGAGATCGAACACCGCCGCGAGCGCGAGCGGCGCGCCGCCGGGATACCGATCGAGGACGCGACGTGGGACGCGCTGCGCAAGCTGGCGGAAGGCTACGGCGTGGCAGAACGGCTGCGGTTCTGATCGGGCTCTCACCGATGCGGGATCGGAACGACCGTCACCGCTCCCGCAACCGGGGCATCAGTTCCACGAGGTTGCAGGGACGGAAGCGATTGTCGAGCTGCGATACGAGGATGCCGTCCCAGGCATCCTTGACCGCCCCGGTGCTGCCGGGCAGCGCGAACAGGTAGGTGCCGCGGGCTACCCCGGCGAGGGCTCGTGACTGCATCGTCGATGTGCCGATTGTCTGGTAACTCAACATACGAAACAATTCGCCGAAGCCCTCGATCCGCTTCTCCAGAACGCGGTCGAACGCCTCGGGCGTCACGTCGCGGCCGGTGATGCCCGTGCCGCCGGTGGTGATGACGACATCGATCTCGGCATCGTCGATCCAGCGGCGCAGCAAAGTCTCGATCGCCGCCGCATCGTCTTTTTCGATCGCGCGCACCGCGACCCGGTGCCCGGCAGCGGCGATCCGTTCCGCCAGCGTACGACCCGATGTGTCGGTTTCCAGCGTGCGCGTATCCGACACCGTCAGCACGGCGATGTTGACGGCGATGAAGCGGCGGTTCTCGTCGATGCCGGCCATGCGCAGCCTCCGCTCGTGGCGCCGCTAATGCAGCGCGGGCGCCGACTGCGCCACTGTGCCGTGCCGCTCCTCGGCTGTGAAGCGCGGATAGCTGCCGGCGGCAAGGTCGTCCAGGCTGCGTTCGGGCAGCCGCATCCGCGTGGCGTACAGCCAGGTGTAGGTCAGCACATGCCGCACGAACCGGCGCGTCTCGACATTGGGGATCGCCTCGATGAACAGCAAGGGATCACCGTCGTCGTGCAGTGTGGCGCTCCAGCGCGCGAAGTTTCCGGGACCCGAATTGTAAGCGGCCAGCATGCGAATGAGATCGCCGTCGATGCCGTCCTGTTTCGACAGATACGTAACGTAGCGTTGTCCGAGATCGAGGTTGTAGGCGGGATCGCGCAATTCGGCGCGCGCCATGTTGTTGCGGTCGGCGATGTAGCGCGCCGTCACGGGCATGATCTGCATCAGGCCGTGCGCGCCGGCCGGCGACACCGCGGCCGCGTTGAAGTTCGAACTCAAGCCGCGTCAGCGCATAGACCAGGGCTGGATTGATGCGGAACCCGCCGCGCGGTTGCAGGTGTGGCATCGGCATGTGCAGCCCGTCCGACGCACTGGCGCGCTGGTCGGGCTCGAACGCCGCCAGCTGTGCCGCCAGATCGGGGAAGCCGGCGCGTGCCGCGACCAGCATGAGAGAATGGATGAGGGCGGGGTTGTCCTTCACCGAGGGCCAGAGATCGCGCAGTTCGGCCTCGGCACGGTCGTCCTGACCGACCTGCAGCAGGGCGAAGGCGCGTTGGCCGCCAGGGAAGGCGGCGATCGCATCGACATCGGCCGGCGACAGGGTTTCGTATTCGGTGGCGGCGCCGACGTCGAAGCCCAGGAGACGCTGCGCCAGCAGCCCGTAGAAGGTGGATGATTCGGCGGCGGCATGGCGCAGCCATGTGCCATAGGCGGCGCCATGCCCGAGCCTGCGGTTTGCGCGCGCGGCCCAGAACGCGCCGGCCGCCCGGATCGCGGGCGATGCCATCGGAGCACGCGCCGCACCCTCGAAATAGCCGGCAGCGCGGCGGACGAGGTCCATGCGCCAGGCGGACAGCCCGGCAATCAGCCCTGCCAGGCCGGTGTCCTGGCTGGTCGGGGTCCGTCGCACCGTCTCGGCGCCGATATCGAGCGCCTCGTCATCGCGATTCTGGGTGAACAGCACCCGGGCCACGGTGCCGCGCAGCAGGGAAACCTGGGCGTCCGTAAGCCCCCTGGTGTGACCAATCAAGTGCAGCGCCGTCTCGGAGCCGCCGGCGTGGGCCCGGTCGGCAACGGCGCGCAGCAGGCCGGGGCTGGCTGCGGCACCATGCGGGTAGCGGTCGGGCGGGTCGTCGTCGGTATCGGCGTGCTCCGGCGCCGGGGCGTCGTCCAGCGCGGCGAGGTGAGGGGGCGGGGGCGCCGGCTGGCCCTTCGGCAGCCGGCGCAGCAGCAATGCATGGATCGCCGGCGCGTCGGGTTGGTCGGCATAGCGGTCCAGCCACGCGGTCAGTTCGGCGGCGGTGCTGTGCCAGAATGGGCCGAGGTAGCGGGCGGCCAAAATCGATCCCGTGAGCAACTGATCGGACAGCGAAGCGGTTTCGCGGGCCGCCTCGGTCAGCTTGCCGTCGTCCTGGAGCGCAAAGATGCGGCGGATGCGCGCCGCGTCGCTGGGTGCCAGCGGCTGAGGCAAGGAAACGCCGCCGCCCCCATGCGTTTCCAGCCGCGGTATGGCCATTGCTGTTTCATCGCCATTCCCCGATGCGCTGGTCTGCGCGTGCGCCGCCGGCACGACGGTGCTGGCAAGAAACGCGGCCCCGGCCATCAAGGCCCGGGTGGCGGGAAGGCGGGAGAGCGTCGTTCCGATCCCTCGCATGGCGGTCGCCCTACACGCAGCCCGATTTCGCTGCAACCCTTTCCGGCGAGACGTGTCCCGTTAATGAGACGAATCCAGGGTCTTCAGCGGGTTGGCGCCGGTAATCAGCTATGCGTTCGCGGCTTCGTCATCGAGCGTGCGGCGTAGCAGGCGCAGTGCGGCCCAGGCGTCCCGACGGCTGGCCGGGCGGCTCATGAGCATTTCGAGGCTCGGCAAAGCAAGGGCTGGCAAGGGGTCGGGCTGGCCCGGCACCAACGCCTGGTGCCAGGCGGCTGCCCGCTTGCGCGGCGCGGCACCGAGGATGGTTCGCTGCGCCAGGGGACCCAGAAGGATCAGCCGGCGCGGTGCCGCGAGAACGATCAGCCGGTGCAGGAATGGCAGGCATGCGTCGATTTCCGAGGCAGTCGGCGGCCGGGCGCCGGGTGGCCGCCATGGTACCAGCGGCGTGAGCAGCGCGCTGTCGCGGTTCAGGCCGATGCTGGCGAGCATCCGATCGAGATAGGCTCCGGCCGGACCGTCGAAGGCGCGGCCGCTGCGATCGTCGGCGTCCGCCGGTGCCTCGCCGATCGCCAGCAATCCGGCGGCCGGGTTGCCGTCGGCGAACACCAGGTTGCCGGCGGTGGCGCGCAACCCGCAGCCATGGAACCCGGCGAGGGCGGCCCGCAGCGCCGCCAGGCTATCGGCTGACGCCGCCGCAGCCTGGCCGTCCGTCGCCGCGACCGCTGTCGGGACGGCGACCGGACGGGTCGGCGCCTGCCGGGGGGCAGGGGAAACCGCCGGCGCGGTGGCCGGGGCGCGCAGCCGGTCGATCGGGGCCTCTTCCAAAGCCTCGTCGGCACCCCATTCCGTTTGCAGCCTGAGCAGCGCCAGCGCGTCCATGCGCGCAGTCTGTGCCGGGCCGCCGGGCTTTGCGCAACCTGGCGGCGCATCCTAGCTTGCCCGGAGGATCAGGAGAGGAACACCGATGTCCGACGAGATGCCGCCGCGGGAGTCCATGGAGTTCGACGTGGTCATCGTCGGCGCGGGACCGGCCGGGCTGGCGGCGGCGATCCGGCTGAAGCAGGTGGCGCCGGAGGCGACGGTCTGCGTGGTGGAGAAGGGCGGCGAGGTCGGCGCGCATATTCTGTCCGGCGCCGTGCTGGAGCCGCGCGCGCTGAACGAGCTTATCCCCGACTGGCAGGCGCAGGGCGCGCCCCTGCTGACGCCGGCGGCGGACGACCGTTTCCTGTTCCTGACCGAGACGCGCGCGTTCAAGCTGCCCACCCCGCCGCAGATGAACAATCACGGCAACTACATCGTGTCCTTGGGCAATGTGTGCCGCTGGCTCGCGCAGCAGGCCGAGGCGCTGGGTGTCGAGATCTATCCAGGCTTTGCCGCCGCGGAAGTGCTGGAGGAGGCCGGCCGCGTCGTCGGCGTCGCCACCGGCGACATGGGCATCGGCAAGAACGGCGAGCCGACCGATAATTTCGCGCGCGGCATGGAACTGCGCGCCACCTACACGCTGTTCGCCGAGGGCTGTCGCGGTTCGCTGAGCAAGCGGCTGATCGCGCGCTTCGGCCTGCGCGACGGGCACGATCCGCAGACCTACGCGATCGGCATCAAGGAGCTGTGGGAAATTCCGGCGGCGAACCACAAACCGGGGCTGATCGAGCACTCGATCGGCTGGCCGCTGCCGGCCAATACCTACGGCGGATCATTCCTTTACCATTTCGGTGACAATCTGGTGTCCTATGGCTTCGTCGTCGGCCTGGACTACAGCAATCCGTGGCTGGCGCCGTTTGAGGAAATGCAGCGGTTCAAGACCCACCCCGAGATCCGCAAACATTTCGAGGGCGGGCGGCGCATCAGCTATGGCGCGCGCGCGTTGAACGAGGGCGGGTTGCAGTCGATCCCGACGCTGACGTTTCCGGGCGGCGCGCTGATCGGCTGTTCGGCGGGCTTCGTCAACGTGCCGAAGATCAAGGGCACGCATACCGCGATGAAGTCGGGGATGCTGGCGGCCGAGGCGGTGGCCGCCGCGCTCGCCGGCGACCGGCCGGCCGCACCCGCATCATACGAAACGATGCTGAAGTCGAGCTGGGTGTGGGAGGAGCTGTCGGCTGTCCGCAACGTCCGCCCCGCCTTCGCCAAGCTCGGGCTGTGGGGCGGCCTCGCCTACTCGGCGTTCGACACCTACGTGCTGCGCGGCAAGGCGCCGTGGACCTTTCATCACGAGCATCCCGACAACACCACGCTGCTGGAGGCGCGCTCGGCACCGCAGATCACCTATCCGAAGCCGGACGGCACGCTGACCTTCGACCGGCTGTCGTCGGTGTTCATCAGCAACACCAACCACGAGGAAAACCAGCCGGCGCATCTGCGGCTCCGCGATCCGGCGGTGGCGATCACCGTCAACTGGGACAAGTACCGCAGCCCCGAAACCCGCTATTGCCCGGCCGCGGTTTACGAGATCGTCGGCGCCGAGACCGGCGAGCCGCAACTGCAGATCAACGCGCAGAATTGCGTGCATTGCAAAACCTGCGACATCAAGGACCCTCGCCAGAACATCGACTGGGTGACGCCGGAAGGCGGCGGCGGCCCGAGCTATCCGGGCGGCATGTGACCGAGCGCGACACTGCGACGGCGGTGTGCAAACTGACGGGGCGCAACGCGGCCCGAGGCACCATGACGAAGACTTCACGTGACCGGGACTTCATGTGACCGGGGGCCGCCGATGCAGCTAGCAATGGCAGGCGTTCACGCGCGCTGATAGGATGGTGGGATGCACAACGCCCGACACTCCCTGATCCTGCTGTTTGCCTCGCTGGCGGTTCCATTCGCGGTGCCACTGGCAATACCCGCCCGGGCGCACGCCGCCGTGCCGGATCCGCTGCCTGCATCACGGCCGGTGACGATCCAGCGGACGCCGCCGGCGGGTATGGGCGGACGGGTCGACGGCGGTTTCGGCGCCTTCCTCGCGGCGCGCTTCGCCGCCCAGCACGCCGATGTCGGCTATGCGGCGAGCGAGTTCATGAAGGCGCTGGCGGCCGATCCCACAGACCCCCAGCTGATCCAGCAGGCCTTCGCCGTGAACGTGATGGCGGGCCGACCGGAGGCGGCGCGCCTCGCTGCCGAGCTGCCCGACAACCCGGTGGCCAACCTGTTGCTGATCGATAACGACGTGCATGCCGCCCGCTGGGATGCCGCCGAGCAGCGCATCCGGCAGCTGCCGAAGCAGGGTGTGACGCAGATCCTGCAGCCGATTCTGCTGGCCTGGGTGCAACAGGGCGCCGGCCACCCCGATGCCGCGCTGGCCACGCTGCGCCCGTACACCGAAGGCCAGCGGTTCCGCAGCATCTATGCCCTGCATGCCGCGATCATCGCCGACCTCGCCGGTCGCACCGCCGACGCGGCACGGCTGTACAAGCTGGCGCAGGCCGATTACCAGGGTCTCAATCTGCGGCTGGCGCAGATCCTGGCCAGCTGGTACGCGAGGCAGGGCCACTTGGCCGACGCGCAGCGCACCCTCGACTCGATTGCCAGCGGCACCGATCAGCTGACGCTGGCGGTCCCCGGCCTGATCGCAGGCAGCATGGCCCGCCCGGTGGCCCGCGCCAGCGACGGCGTCGCCGAAGCGTATCTGGAACTTGCCGCCGCGCTGCGCCAGCAGGATGCCAACGACTTCGCCATGCTGCTGCTGCACCTTTCGCTCGACCTGCGGCCCGACCTGACGCCTGCCAGGATGCTGATGGCCGACATCATGGAGAGCACCGGCCATCCCGAGGCGGCGCTGGCGATCCTGGCACCGGTGACGGATCAGGACCCGCTGAGCGCGGTGGTACGGCTCAATCGCGCGGTGCTGGCGGAACGCATGGGCCATACCGACGAGGCGCTGCACCAGCTCGACCGGCTGGAGCACGACTATCCCAACAGCGCTGTGCCGGAGATCCAAGCGGGCGATATCCTTCGCGACAAGAACCGCTTTCCCGAGGCGATCATCGCCTACGACCGCGCTTTGGCGCTGACCCCTGGGCCGGCCCAGGCCGTGTGGCCGCTGCTGTATGCCCGCGGCGTCGCCTATGAGCGGTCGCACCAGTGGCCCAAGGCCGAAGCCGATTTCAAGCACGCGCTGCAACTGGCGCCGGACCAGCCGACGGTGCTGAACTATCTTGGTTACTCCTGGGCCGACCAGGGCACCAACCTGGCCGAGGCGCGCAAGATGATCGACAAGGCGCTGCAGCAGCGCCCCGACGACGGCGCGATCATCGACAGCCTGGGCTGGGTGACGCTGCGGCAGGGCGATCCGCAGGCCGCCGTGAAGCTGCTGGAGCGCGCGGTGGAGCTGGAGCCCGAGGACCCCACGATCAACGGCCATCTCGGCGACGCCTACTGGGCGGTCGGCCGCAAGCTGGAGGCGATGTTCCAGTGGCGCCGGGCGCTGGCCCTGAACCCCGAGCCCGAGGACGCGGCGCGGATCGAGGCGCGGCTGCATGAAACCACCGCCGCGCTGAACGAGCCGGCGGCGGCGCCCAATCACGTCATCCAGTAGGCGGCCGTGCCGGACCTGACGGGACGGCATTTGCCAGGACCAACCCAGGGGCACACAGGATACACGCCGGGCGACCGCGCGCGGCCCGACGTACCGCTGCGGCAGGTCGCGCGGGCCAAGGTCAACCTGTTCCTGCACGTGCTTGGTCGCCGGGCCGACGGCTATCACCTGCTGGACAGCCTGGCGGTGTTTCCCGCCGTCGGCGACGTGCTGGCCGCCGAGCCCGCGTCCGCGTTGTCGCTGCACCTGACCGGACCGTTCGGCGCCATGCTGGCGACCGAATCCGACAACCTCGTGCTGCGGGCGGCTCGTGCCCTGGCGGCGGCGGCAGGCGTGCCAGCAGAGGCGCGGCTGACGCTGGACAAGCGTCTGCCTGTCGCGTCCGGCATCGGCGGTGGCTCGGCCGACGCGGCGGCGGCGCTGCGCCTGCTGGCGCGGCTGTGGGGCGTGTCGGCCGACCTGGCAGCGATCGCCGCCGTGCTCGGCGCCGATGTCCCGGTCTGCCTGGAGGGTCGCACGGCGCGGATGCGGGGTGTGGGGGAACAGCTGGGGCCGGCGCCGTCGCTGCCCGATGCCGGCATCGTGCTCGTCAATCCCGGTGGGGCGGTGGCGACCGCGCTGGTGTTCCGCGCCCGGCAGGGCGATTACGGCGTGCCAGCGGTGCTACCCGAGTCCTGGCCCGACGCCGCGGCGATGGCGACCGACCTCGCTGCCCTGCGCAACGACCTGCAGCCGGCCGCGATCGCGCTGCATCCGCCGATCGGCGACGCCCTGGACGCGCTGGCGGCCGATGCGTCCTGCCTGCTGGCGCGCATGAGCGGCTCTGGCGCGACCTGCTTCGGTCTATATGCCGATCCCGCCGCGGCGGCCCGCGCCGCCGCCGTCCTGGCCCGGCCGGGCTGGTGGTGCTGGGGTGGTGCGCTGCATGGCGGGGGGCTGCCCGCGACCTGAATCGCATCACCTTGACAATGCCTGGATGGCCCCCGACACCACGCACCGGCCTGCCCGTGGGTTGTGAGCCAGTCATGGGCGAGGGCCACGGCGTTGGGGCGTCGCCAAGTGGTAAGGCAGCGGATTTTGATTCCGCCATGCGGAGGTTCGAATCCTCCCGCCCCAGCCAAGCCGCGCCGCCAGACGGTGCGCTCTCACCTATGTGATAAAATTTACTGTTTGTCGCAATTTTGATGCTTACAATCGCGTGTGACGCGGGATAGACCAGCGGTAACGGCGTGGGTGTGTGAGCACGTCCTTCCGTGTGCCATTCGCGTGTCGAAGCCGTCCCAAATACGATCTGGTTCGAGACATTTTAGCCCCGCAGAAAGGTCTGGTGCCCGGTGCCTATGGTCAATTCGGTTGAAAGAGCCCCTCTCGTCACGCGGCGATCGGCCAATGCCGATCCAGTCGGCCGGGCGTTCGGGCGGGTCTGTGACGTCGTGGCGGCCGCGCTGCTGCTGCTGATGCTGGCGCCGCTGATGGCGTTGATCGCGGTGCTGATCCGCCGCGACGGCGGGCCGGCGCTGGTGCCGTGCCGGCAGGCATGCGGGCCGGGCCGGGCCGACGGCATGATGGTTTTTCGCACCACCGGCGCCGGCACCGGGCGGATCACCCGGCTTGGCGACTGGCTGTGCCGAACCGGGCTCGACCGGCTGCCGGCGCTGTTCGCAGTATTGCGCGGCAGCGCGAGCCTGATCGGTGGCCTGTTCCAGCACCGCTGAAGCCGCAACTTCGGAACAGGGACATTAGGGTTCCGGCGGCGCGCTCCAGGGCGTGCCCCAGCGGTCGGCGAACGCCACCTCGGTCAGCGGCCGCCGGCTGAGCGGGCCAAACCGGCCGAGCGGCCAGCCGATCGGCATCAGGCCGTAGGTGTCCACCTCGTCCGGGATGCCCAGCACCGCCTTCACCTCGGGCTCGCAGCGCAGATGGTTGGTGGTCAGCACGGTCCCCAGCCCCAGGCCGCGGCAGGCCAGCATGATGTTCTGCACCGCCGGGTAGATGCTGGCGCCGCGGATGCGCTGCATGTAGGCGGCTTCCTCGGCGAAGCGCGCCTGCATGTCGGGCGCCAGCTTCTCCCGCGGCGGCAGTGGCGGCGGCTGCAGGCAGGGCAGCAGCAGCACCGGTGCGTCGCCCATGTGGTCCCACAGCCACGCGCCGTCCCGCAGCATCCGGTCGAACTGTTCCTGCGTCAGGTGCGCCGGCCTGCCGCGCGCCGCGTAGGAGGCGGCGGCGATGTCCGAGCCTTTCCGGTAGAGTCGCCCGAGTTCGCGCCGCAGCGCCGCGTCGCGCACCACCAGGAAGCTCCAGGTCTGCGCATTGCCGCCCGACGGCGCGCGGATAGCCGCGTCCAGCACCGTGGTGATGAGGGCTTGCGGCACCGGATCGGGCTTCAGCCGCCGCAGCGAGCGGGCGGTGTGGATCGCCTCGAACAGCGTCGGTTCGGTCATGCGGACGGCCTTTGCGCAATGTGGGCCTTGAGGGTGCGGGCGGGCTGCCCCAGATTTGGCCGGTACGAAGCAGATCGGGGTCGCGGATGTTACGCCTGTCGGTGCTGGATCAGTCCACCGTGATTTCCGGACGGCTGCCGGACGCCTCGATCCGCGAAAGCCTGGAGTTGGCGCGGCACTGCGATGCGCTCGGCTATGCGCGCTACTGGGTCGCCGAGCACCACAATTCCGACAGCATCGCCGGCACCGCGCCCGAGGTGCTGATGGCGGCGATCGCGGCGACGACGCGCACCATCCGCGTCGGCAGCGCCGGGGTGATGCTGCCGCATTACGCGACGCTGAAGGTGGCCGAGCAGTTCCGTGTGCTCGATGCGATCGCACCGGGACGGATCGATTTGGGGCTGGGGCGCGCGCCCGGATCGGACGGGCTGACCGCGCACGCGCTCAATCCCAACGCGGCGATGGCGGCCGAAAACTTCCCCGCCCAGGTGCGCGACCTGCTCGCCTGGGTGAGCGGCGGCGCGCTGGTGGAGGGGCATCCATTCCGCAGCATCCGCGCCCAGCCGGTCGGCGCCACGGCGCCGGAGGTGTGGATCCTGGGCAGTTCCGACTACGGCGCGCAGGTCGCCGCGCATTTCGGCCTGCCGTACTGCTTCGCCCATTTCATTACGGACGGCGAGGGTGCGGCACAGGCGATCGACCTGTATCGCGAGACGTTCCGGCCCAGCAGCTTCCTGGCCGAGCCGCATGCCGCGCTGTGCGTCTGGGCGATGGCGGCGGAGACCGAGGAGAAGGCGGCGCGGCTGTTCACCTCGCGGGAGTTGTTCCGCCTGGGGCGCGACCGCGGCATCTTCAACCCGCTGCCCTCGCCGGCCGAGGCGGCGGCCCACCATTATTCGGCCGGCGATTTGGCCCGGCTGGAGCGGCTGCGCGCCCGCGCCTTCTACGGCACGCCGGATCGGGTGGGCGGCAAACTGCGGGCGCTGGCCGAGGGGCTGGGCGTGCAGGAAATGGCCATCCTGACCACGCTGCACGACGCTTCCGAGCGCCGGCGTTCCTATACGCTGCTGGCACGGGAGTTCGGCCTCGCGGGGGCGGCGGCGGAACTCAGCCTGGCGAGCTGAGGGCGGGCAACTAACCCGAGCGAGACGGTCAGCGGCCGCCGCGGAACGGCCCGGGCGGCCGGGCGAACACGCCGACGCCGCGCCAGCGCTGATAGCGCAGGACGCCGTAGGCAACGAGGCCGGCGCCCAGCGCAATCGGGATCAGCGCCAACGCGAACCACAGCGCCAGCATTGCGATCGCCCCCGCCGCCGCCAGCACGGCGACGACGACGGCGATGCGGCCAATCTGCGTGACCACCGGCACGGCCGGCGGGTCGCGAAACTGGCCATCCAGCGTCATGTCCAGCGGCGCCTTCTCGAACGGCGGTTTCTCGAACTCGGGTGGGATGCGCATTTTCATGGTCATCCTACCATGGTTCGCCCCACCCCCCGGCGCAAGGGACGGCCGGCTGACCTTTCGGTAACGCGGCGGGACTACTTGATCCGACCCATGGCCCGCAGCCTCGCCTCCAGCCGCGCTAGCCCGCCGGCATGCGGCTGCGGGTCGGCGATGTCCATGACCTTGGGGAACGCCTCGGCGAACATCTCGATCGTCACCGGATGCGCGGGGTCGAAATAGGCGCCCTCGGACTGGACGTACTGCACGCGGGAATACCCGCCGGCGCTGGCCGCAATGATCTCGCCCGACACATCGCACTGCTCGCTGCACAGGTAGGCGACGGCCGGCGAAACCAGGTCGGGCTTGAGGAATTCCAGCATGTCGGGCGGCAACAGTGCCTCGGTCATGCGGGTGCGCGCGGCCGGGGAGATGGCATTGGCCATGATGTTGTATTTGGCGCCCTCGAAGCGCAGGCAGTTGATGAAGCCGTTTACCGCCATCTTTGCGGCACCGTAGTTGGTCTGGCCGAAATTGCCGACCGTGCCGGAGGACGAGGTGGTAACGACGATGCGGCCGTATTTCGCGGCGCGCATGATCGGCCATGCCGCCTTGGTGCAGTAGATCGTGCCCATCAGATGCACCTGCACGACGGTCTCGAAATCCTCCATCGGCATGTTGACGAAGGCCTTGTCGCGCAGGATGCCGGCGTTGTTCACCAGGATGTCGAGCCGCCCCCAGGTGTTCATCGCGACGTCGATGATGCTCTGCGCCGCCTTCTCCTCGGCGACCGAGGCGTAGCTGGCCACCGCCGCGCCGCCCGCGGCCTTGATCTCGGCCACCACGCGGTCAGCGGCGGCATTGGCGCCTCCGGTCCCGTCCACCGCTCCGCCCGGATCGTTGACCACCACCTTCGCACCGCGGCTGGCGAGCAGCAGCGCGTGTTCGCGGCCCAACCCTGCGCCGGCGCCAGTGACGATGGCGACACGGTTGTCGTAACGGATGGTCATACGGGACGTCCTCCTGGGAACATTGATTGAACCAACGTACCCCGCAGAGGACGGTGGAGGAAGGGTAGGGGGGCGCCCGGCGCGTTAACCTCGTGGATCGGAAACGGGGCGCTGGCCGCCGGCCCGCGTCCCCTTTCGGCGTGCGACGCGAGCGCCGATCAGCCTGCCATCGATGCAGGCCAAGCCTCCACCGATCAGCGCCGTGCCCAGACATTCCCGCGGTTGAAATGTTTCGCCCAGCGCCAGACAACCCAGCAGGATGGCGCTGACAGGGATCAGGAAGGTGACCAGCAGAAGGTTGGTCGCGCCAGCAGTCGCCAGAATGCGGAAATACAGGATGTAGGCGAATACCGTGCAGAACAGCGCAATACCGACGAACGCAGCCCACGCCGCGGCGCCTGGCGTCGGGAGCGCCCAGGGGCGATCGGTCAGGGCTACGACGGGGAGCAGCACGAGCGTGCTGGCGGTGATCTGGCCGGTCGCTACCTTGATCGGCGGAATGTCCCGGAACCGCCGCCCGTAGATGCCGGCAAAAGCATAGGTGAGTGCCGCGCCCAGGCACGCAGCCTCGCCGACCATACCGGCGGTTCCCAAGCTGGCCAAGATGCTCGGCCCGATCAGGACGACGACACCGGCAAAACCGATCATCACCCCCGCCGCCTTGCGCATGCTGAGTTTCTCGTTCGCCGTCAGCACGTGCGCAACGAGCACGGTGAACATCGGTGTCGTCGCGTTGAGAATGGACGCAAGCCCGCTGGAGATCCGGGTCTCGCCGAAAACGATGAGCGAAAACGGCACGACGTTGTTGAGCAGGCCCATGACGATGAAGGCGCCCCACAGCCGCGCCGAGACGGGCATGACGTCGCGACGCAGCGCCAGCCACGCGTTCAGGATGATCGCAGCGATGCCGACGCGGCCCAGCACCACGGTGAAAGGCGGCAACTGGGCCACGAGCACCTTGAAGAAAAAGAACGACCCGCCCCACAGCACGGCGAGGGCCAGCAGCATGACCCATTCGCGCGCCCCCATCGCCGGCGCCGGCGTGCTCGTGTTGGGCATTCGGTCCCCCGTCATCGATCGGAGTGCGAAGGTATGGGCGGTCGGCCGGAAGCGGGCACTCCGGATCTTGCTGCGGCAGCGGAGGGTAGCGGCGTATCAGTCGGGGTCGTCACCCTCGACCGACGCGTAGCCCTTGCCGAAGGCGGCGTCGCGCTTCTGGAAGGCGTGCTTCACGCCGTGCGCCCGCATCGTCTCCTTGAAGGTGCGCGCCATCGGCGCGTTGTGGCCGCGGGCATCGATTTCCGAAGCCAGGCGCTGCAAGGTTCTGGCGCCCATCAGCTCCAGCCCGAGATTGACCAGCCGCTTGTTGGCCGACAGCAGATGCGGATCGACCAATGCCATGCGGCCCGCGAGGCGCATGACCTCCGCCTCCAGTTTCGCCTTCGGCACCGATTTGAGCGCGAGCCCGATCTTCGCGGCGTCCCGACCCGTCACGCTGTCCCCGGTCAGCAGCAGCCGCTTCGCCCATTGCGGGCCGCACTGGTACAGCCACATGTGGCCCGGCGGCGTGCCGAGGTCGCGCACCGGCGGAAAGCCGATGCGCGCGTCATCGGCGACGATGACCATGTCGCACAGCGAAGCCAGGTCGGTGCCGACGCCGATGCAGGTGCCGTGCACCTGCGCAATGACCGGCTTGTGCATGTCGAACAGCGTCATGCGCAGCCGTTGCGCCTGTTCCAGCCGCCAGATGTCATCGTCGATCTCGGCGCGGCCGCGATACGCGGGACCGCGATCGGCTGCGTATTCCGACAAATCGGCGCCGGCGCAGAAATGCGGCCCGGCCCCGCGCAGCACGACGCTGTGGACGGCGGTGCGGTCATCCGCCTCGTTCAGCGCCGCCGCGAGCTCGCGTTGCAACGCCAGGCTGAGCGCGTTGCGACGGTCCGGCCGGTTCAGCGTGATGATCGCCGTCGGACCCTGCTGCTCGAAGATGATCGTTTCGAAGTCCATGGTTTCCTCCATCGCCGCTTTGTTTGTGGGCCTACCGACGGGTAGGCTAGTCGCGGCGTGTCGGTCGAGGAAGTCGCGGTGAAGCTGGGGATCGTATCGGACGTGCATTGCAACCTCGAAGGGTTGCGCCAGGCCCTGACGCTGATGGGCGATATCGACGAGCTGCTGTGTCTGGGCGACAGCATCTTCGAGTACCGTTTCTCGAACGAAGTGATCGCGCTGCTGCGCGAGCGCCGTGCGCAGACGATCCTGGGCAATCACGAGGAAGGGTTCCTTGGTCCGCTGGGGGCGCGGGCGCGCGGGCAGTCCTGGATCGATCCCGATCATCTGGCATGGCTCGCGGACCAGCCGCACCGGCGGGAGCTGCAGCGCGGCGGCCGGACGCTGCTGCTGGTGCACTCGACGCCGTGGGAGCCGCGTGGGGCCTACATCCACCCGGAAAGCGCGCAGCTTGCCCGCTTCGGGGAGGTGGATGCCGACATCGTGATGTTCGGCCACACGCATCACCAGATGGTCCGCCGCGTCGGCCGGGTGCTGGTGATCAATCCGGGCTCGGCCGGCGACGCCCGCGACCATCGCAACGGCCGACAACTCAGTTGCGCGGTGCTGGATACCGCGACCGAGGCGGTGCAGGTGATCGACTACCCGGACGCGCGCCGCAGCTAGCCCGACTTGCCCGGCGGCCTTCGGGGAGTCATGCTGCACTGCACGCTCCCAAGGGAGCGCCCCCGCCTTTTATCTGGCGTCTGTGGCCCCATAACAGGGGTTGCTGGGGATTTGTGACTGCCACAGGACGACGAAAGAGGGACTTCGCACATGGATGTTTCCGTCGATGACGCCGCATTCGCGACCATGAAGTTCGGCGTCGGCCAGCCGGTGCCGCGCAAGGAGGACGCCACCCTGCTGCAGGGCCGGGGCAATTACACCGACGACCAGAACGTGCCAGGCCAAGTCTACGGAGTCATGGTCCGCAGCCGCGTCGCGCACGGCCGGATCAACGGCATCGACACCGCCGAGGCCGCTGCGATGCCGGGGGTGCTGGGCATCTATACCGGCGCCGACCTGCTCGCCGCCGGGTTCGGGATGATGCCCAAGGGCCTGAGCGCGAAGAACCGGGACGGCTCGGACATGCCCAAGCCGGACCAGCCGCCGCTGACCGTCGACAAGGTCCGCTTCGTCGGTGATCCGGTCGCGATCGTTGTCGCCGAAACCGCCAAGCAGGCCAAGGACGCGGCCGAGGCGGTGTTCGTCGATATCGAGGCGCTACCCGCCGTCACCGATGCCGCTGCGGCGGCCGCGCCCGGCGCCCCGCTGCTGTATGACAGTGTGCCGGACAACGTGATCCTGGACTTCCATTTCGGCGATACCGCGAAGGTCGATGCGGCGTTCGCCGCTGCCGCGCATGTCACCCGCGTGAAGCTGCGCAACAGCCGCATCGTGGTCTCGCAGATGGAGCCGCGCTCGGCGATCGGCGAGGTCGATGCAGATGGCCGCTGGGTGCTGCGGCTGGGGTGCCAGGGTGCCTTCAACATGCGCGATGCGCTGACCGGCCCGCTGAAGAGTCCGGTCGAAAAAATCCGGGTCCTGACTGGGAATGTCGGCGGATCGTTCGGCATGAAGGCGTCGGTCTATCCGGAATACATCGCCCTGCTGCACGCCGCGAAGACGCTGGGCCGCCCGGTGAAGTGGACCGACGAACGGTCCGAAAGCTTCCTGTCGGACAGCCACGGCCGCGACCACGACATGGACTGCGCGCTGGCGCTGGACAAGGACGGGCAATTCCTCGCGCTGCGCGTCGTCGGCTACGGCAACATGGGCGCCTATTTGTCGAACGCGATCATCCTGCCGGCGACCGTCAACACGGTGAAGAACATCGTCAGCGTCTATCGCACGCCGCTGCTGGAAGTGTCGTCCAAGTGCGTGTTCACCAACACCACGCCGGTCGGCGCCGTATCGCGGCGCGGGGCGGCCGGAAGGCAACTACTACATGGAGCGGCTGATCGAGACGGCGGCCCGCGAGATGGGCATCGACCGGGTCGAGCTGCGCCGCCGCAACCACATCGCGCCCGAGCAGATCCCCTACAGCACGCCATCGGGCAATCCCTACGACAGCGGCGACTTTCCGGCCCTGCTGGACGATGCGCTGGAACTCGCGGACTGGGACAATTTCAGCCAGCGCCGCAGTGAAAGCCGCCGGCGCGGCAGGCTGCGCGGCCGCGGCATCGGCCAATATCTCGAAGTCACCGCCCCGCCGAGCAACGAGATGGGCGGCATCCGCTTCGAGACGACGGCGGCGTCACCATCATCACCGGCACGCTGGACTACGGCCAGGGCCATGCCTCGCCCTTCGCGCAGGTGCTGACGCAGCATCTCGGCATTCCGTTCGACCGCATCCGGCTGCTGCAGGGCGACAGCGACCAGCTGATCGCCGGCGGCGGCACCGGCGGGTCGAAGTCGATCATGGCGAGCGGCGCCGCGATCATCGAGGCGAGCGAAGCCGGTGGTCGAGAACGGCCGCAAGATCGCGGCGCACGTGCTGGAAGCGGCGCGTGGCCGACATCGAGTTCGGCGGCGGGCGCTTCACCATCGTCGGCACCGACCGCGGCATCGGCATCATGGAGCTGGCGGAGAAGCTTCGGGAGGGCCTGAAGCTGCCCGACGACCTGCCGCAGACGCTGGATGCGCAGCTTGTCGGCAAGCCGGCCGCCCTCGGCCTTCCCCAACGGCTGCCATGTCTGCGAGGTCGAGGTCGATCCCGAGACCGGCGTCGCCGAGGTGGTGCGCTACGCGATGGTCAACGACTTCGGCGTGATGGTCAACCCGATGCTGGTCGAGGGCCAGGCGCATGGCGGCATCGTGCAGGGCATCGGCCAGGCGCTGAAGGAAGGCGTCATCTACGACGAGGACGGCCAGCCGGTGGCCGGGTCCTACATGGACTACGCCCTGCCGCGCGCGGCGGACGCACCGAGCTTCGCCTTCGGCAGCCATCCGGTGCCGGCGGCGACCAACCTGCTGGGCGCGAAGGGCTGCGGCGAGGCGGGCTGCGCCGGGCGCCTTGCCGGCGGTGATGAACGCGCTGGTCGACGCGCTGGCGGAGGTCGGGGTGACGCATATCGACATGCCGGCGACGCCGTTGCGCATCTGGGAAGCGATCCAGGCCGCCAAGGTGACCGCGCCGTCGCGCAAGGCGGCGTGACAGCAGCGACTGATCGGGGCGTCCTTGCCGGGGCGTCCTGATCGGCGCGGTGGTTGCAGCGGCGATCCGGCTGCACCATGTTTGGCGGACAACAAGAGGTTCGTCCGAGGTCCACATGCCCCAGAACCGCCTGTTCCTCTGCAAGCCGGAGCGTGAGACCTCGCCGCTGCTGGCAAGTGTCTGGGGAACCTTGTGCACCGAGGCGCTGGCGATGCTGCGGCAGGAGCCGGCGCTGTCGCGCATGGTCAATCGCACCGTGTTCGCGCATGGCTGCTTCGCCGAGGCGCTGGCCGACCGGCTGGTGAGCCGTCTCGCGGCGCCCGAGCTGGAATTCAGCACGCTCTACGACCTGATGGCGGACGTGATGGACCGCGACGGCGGCATCGTGGAGGCGGCGGCGGTCGATCTGACCGCGATCCGCGATCGCGACCCGGCGACGCCCGACCTGATCGGGCCTTTCCTGAACTACAAGGGATTCCATGCCCTGCAGGCGCATCGTGTGACCAACTGGCTGTGGCGGCACGACCGCACCTATCTGGCGCTGCACCTGCAGAGCCGGATTTCCGAGGTCTTCGCCATCGACATCCATCCGGCGGCGACCATGGGACGCGGCATCCTGCTCGACCACGGCACCAGCCTGGTGATCGGCGAGACGGCGGTGGTGGGGGACGATGTCTCCATCCTGCAGGAAGTCACCCTGGGCGGCACCGGCAAGGAATGCGGCGATCGCCACCCCAAGGTGCGGCGCGGCGTGCTGATCGGTGCGGGGGCGAAGATCCTGGGCAATATCGAGATCGGCGAGGGTGCGAAGATCGGCGCCGGCAGCGTCGTGCTCGACCCGGTCGATCCCTACACCACGGTTGCGGGCGTGCCCGCCAAGCCGGTCGGCCTGAACCACGGGATGCCGGCGCTGACCATGGACCACGCCCTGCCGCGGCAGGACTACGTCATTTGAGGGCGCGCGGTCACGGCGCCGCTGTCGTCGCGGCCGCCGCCTGAAGCTGCGGCTTGTCGGGATACGCCGTCTCCCACCCGCCGCCGAGCGCCTTGTAGAGTGCCACCAGGTTGTCCGAGACATTCGTCGTCGCCACCGCCAGCGACTGCTGCGTGGCGAGCAGGCGCGTCTGCGCATCCAGAACCTCCAGGAAGTCCGACACGCCTTCCTGATAGCGGCTGCGCGCGAGGCCGAGGGCGCGCTGGTTCTCAGCCACCGCCTGCACCAGCTGGTCGCGGCGCCGCTGGGTGTCCTGGTAGGCGGTCAATGCGTCATCGACCTCGTGCCACGCCTTCAGCACCGTCTGCTCATAGGTAACGGCGGCTTCCTGCTGCGACGCCTCGTTCAGCTTCAGCATGGATTTCAGCTGCCCGCCCTCGAAGATCGGGATCGAGATGCTGGGACCCAGCGAATACTGGCGGGCATTCAGGGTCCACAGGTCCGCCGCCTGCAGCGCCTGGATGCCGACGCTGCCGCTCAGGGTGACGCTGGGATAGAAGTTCGCCACCGCGACCCCGACATTGGCGGTGGCGGCATGCAGCTTGGCCTCGGCCTCGCGGATGTCGGGGCGTCGCAATGCGAGTTCCGACGGCACGCCGATCGGCACGCGCGGCGGCACCGGCGGCACCGGCTTGGGCTGCTGCAACTCGGCGCGCAGGGCGTTGGGCCGCTGCCCGAGCAGCAGGCTCAGCGCGTTGATCAGCCGCGCCTCGTCCTGCTGGATCGGCGGGATTTCGGCAGCCGTGGTACGCACCTGCGCCGCGGCGTTGGCGACGTCGAGGTCGGTGGTCAGGCCCCCGGCGGCGCGCTGCTGCGTCAGGCCCAGGCTGTCCTGGGCGGATTTGAGGTTGTCCTCGGCGATCTTCTCGCGCAGCTGCGCGCCGCGCAGGTCGATGTAGTCGCGCGCCACCTCGGCCAGCGAGGACAGCAGCGTGTCGCGCCGCGCCTCGGCCGAGGCGTCGATGGAGGCATCGGCGGATTCCACCGAGCGCCGCACCTTGCCCCACAGATCGAGCTCCCAGCTGGCATCGAGGCCGTACTGATAGAGGTCGAACGGGGCGAGGTTGGTGCCCAGGATGCCGCCCGCGCCGGTGGTGCCCCCGGCGCCGCTTGCCTCGGTGCCGGGTGCCCCGGCGGCGGAGCTGCCGAGCAGACCGAACACGCCCTTGTTGCTGGCCTTCTCGCGCTCGTAGCTGGCGTTGCCGCCGAGCGTCGGGAATTGTGCTGCCGCAACGACGCCGCGCTGCGCGCGCAATTCGGCGAGCCGGATGGTGGCGAGGCGCACATCGAGGTTCTCCGCCGCGACGCGGTCCTCGAGCGCCGTCAGCTGCGGGTCGTGGAACAGGCTCCACCAGTTCGGATCGACGGGTGCAGCCACCGGCTCGCTGCGCACCGGCACGGGGGCAGGTCGGCCGACGAACCAGCTTTCGGGACCGTTGGCGTTGGGCGTCTTGAAGTTCGGCCCGACGGTGCAGCCGGCGGCGGCCAGCAGGCAAGGCAGCGCGACCGATGCCGCCAGAGCGGCCCTGCCAAAGGGTCTAATGCTTCTCATTGGTCCGTCCTGCATCAGTGCGGCGCGCCATGCCCGGGCGCCGCCGTTCCGCAACGCCGGCTGCGGAGGGGTGCGCTGGGACGGCGTGCTCGGCAGCCCGTATATGATAAGTTAGCTTATCATTCGCGTCAGCACGTACACGATCCGGCCATGCGGCACAAGCGCGCAACAGGCATCGCGGCTCTGCACAGGCGGTTGCGGCGGCCCTGGCCGGCCATCGGTCAGCGGGCCGCCAGCGCCGCATCGGTTTCGCGGGCGAGCGGCAGGCTGCCCTGGCTGCCGTGTCGCGTGCAGGCGAGTGCTGCGGCAGTCGCGGCACGGCGCAGCGCGTCCGGCAGGGCCTGCCCGCGGTCCAGCGCCGCGGCGAGCACGCCCATGAAACAGTCGCCGGCCGCCGTGGTGTCCACCGCCGCCACCGGGTAGGCCGGCACGCGGTGCCGCACCGGCCCGGCGGCCAGCTCGGCCCCCTGTTCGCCGAGGGTGCGGATCACGCCGATGCCGAGTGCGTCCGCGAGCGCGGCGGCGTCGGCTGCCGCGGCGCCCGCATCGACGGCGAGCCACGCTGCTTCGGTCTCGTTCGCCACCAGCAGATCGACCATGCGCAGCGCATCGGCGGCCAGTCGGGCGGCGGGCGCGAGGTTGAGCAGGATGCGGCAGCCGGCGGCACGGCCGCGGCGGATCAGGTGCGCGGTCTGTTCCGGGTCGCACTCCATCTGGAGCAGCAACGTTGTGGCGGAGGTGAGCAGGGTGTCCTCGACCTGCGCCGCGCGCGCCGCCAGGTTGGCGCCCGACCCGACGGCGATGGCGTTGCGGCCCTGCGGATCGACCGCGATGGCGGCGCAGCCGGTGGCGATGTCGATCGCGGCGATGCGCGCGTCGTTCACGCCGGCGGCGCGCAGCAGGGCGAGCGCGTCGGCGGCCAGCGCGTCGCGCCCGACGGCGCCGGCCATGACCACGGCCGCGCCGTCCCGCGCCGCCGCGACCGCCTGGTTGGCGCCCTTGCCGCCCGGCTCGATCCGCACCTGCGGTCCCAGCAGCGTCTCCCCCGCGAGCGGAATGGCCGGCAGGGCGAAGATCAGGTCGAGATTGATGGAGCCGAAGACGACGATCATGCGCGAGGGCCTGGATGGAGGGGGCAGACGCTACCATAGCCGGCCTGCATCGGATCGCGCCCATCGTGAGCCACCGGCGACACGGATCGCCGCGACCGAATCAGCGCCCTTGTGAGCCGGCGATTTCCCCATACAGCGCGGCGTAGGCGGCGGCGGGGGCGGACCACCCGACCTCGGTGTTCATGCCGTTGATCTGCATCCGCTGCCATGCGGCGCGGTCGCGCCATAGCGCCGCGGTGCGCCGCAGCGCGCCGGTCAGGCCGTCCGTCGTGACCGGCTCGAACTGCACGCCGGTCGCCACCCCGGCGGCGCGCGCAGCAAGGTTGGCGTCGATCACCGTGTCGGCAAGGCCGCCGACGCGGGACACCACCGGCACTGCGCCGTAGCGCAGCGCGCAAAGCTGCGTCAGGCCGCAGGGCTCGAAGCGCGAGGGCACCAGCAGAGCGTCGCAGCCGGCCTGCATCAGATGGGCCAGCGCCTCGTCGAAGCCGGTCATCGCGCCGACGCGACCGGGATGGGCGGCGGCGGCGGCAGCAAGACCGCCTTGCAGCGCCGCATCGCCCGAGCCGAGCACGGCGAGGCAGGCATCCTCGGCCAGCAGGGCCGGCAGGGCCGCGAGCACGAGGTCGATGCCCTTCTGCGCGCTCAGCCGGCTGACCACGCCGAACAGCAGGCGCTCCGGCCCGCAATCGAGGCCGAGCCGCGCGGCGACCGCCGCCTTGCTGGCGGTGCGCCCGGCGAGCCGCTTCGCATCGTAGGTGGCGGCGATGAGCGCGTCGGTGGCGGGGTTCCAGACCGTCGTGTCGATGCCGTTGGCAATGCCGGACAGCACATCGGCCCGCGCCGCCAGCAGACCGCCCATGCCCATGCCGCCTTCCGGTGTGCGGATCTCGGCGGCATAGGTGGGGGAGACGGTGGTGATGCGGTCGGCGAAGCGCAGCCCGGCCTTCAGCATGCCGATGGCGCCGTAATACTCCACCCCGTCGATCGAATAGGACCCAGGCGGCAGCCCGAGCGTGCCCAGCAGGCTGGCCGGGATCTGGCCCTGGAAGGCGAGGTTGTGGATCGTCATCACGGTGCCGGGCCGCGTGGGGCCGGCGTAATGCAGGTAGGCTGGCGCCAGCCCGGCCTGCCAGTCATGCGCATGCACGATGTCGGGGGCAAAACCCGGCACGGCGCCCAGGCCGATATCGGCACCGATGCGCGCCAGCCCGGCGAAGCGCAGCGGGTTGTCGGGCCAGTCGGCGCCGTCCGGGCCGGTATAGGGATTGCCAGGGCGCGCATAGAGGTGCGGCGCGTCGATGGCGAACACCGCGAGGCCTGCGGCGGTGCCCGACAGCACCCGGGCCTCGCCGCCGAACAGGTCCCGCCGCAGCACGGTCTGCGCGGCGTTCAGGGCGCCGAGCACGGCGGGATAGCCCGGCACCAGCGTGCGCAACTCCACCCCGAGCGGCGCGAGCGCGGCGGGCAGCGCGCCGGCGACATCGGCCAGCCCGCCGGTCTTCACCAGGGGGAAGACCTCGGAGACGACCGAGACGGCGCGGATCAAGCGTCCAGCCGGTCGATCATCGGCTTGGTGATCAGGCACACCCCGCCCGCCGTGCGGCGGAAGCGGCGCGCGTCATCCTCGGGGTCCTCGCCAACCACGAGCCCGGGCGGGATCACCACGCCGCGGTCGATCACCACGTTGGTCAGCCGTGCCCGCCGGCCGATATCGACATAGGGCAGCACCACCCCGCCATTCACCCGCGCGTAGGAATGCGCGTGTACGCCGGTGGACAGCAGCGTGCGCCGGATCTCGGCGCCCGAGATGATGCAGCCGCCGGATACCAGCGAGCTGATCGCCTGGCCGCGCCTGCCGTCCTCGTCATGGATGAATTTCGCGGGCGGCACGATCTCGCCATAGGTCCAGATGGGCCAGTCACGGTCGTAGAGGTCGAGGCCGGGGATGAAGTCCGTCAGGTCGATGTTGGCTTCCCAATAGGCATCGACAGTGCCGACGTCGCGCCAGTAGGTCTGCGTCTCCGCCGAGGAGCGGACGCAGGACTGGGCGAAGCGGTGCGCCACGGCGCGGCCGTGCTCGACGATGTAGGGGATGATGTTGCGGCCGAAATCATGCGCGGAATCGGTGTCGGCCGCGTCGCGACGCAGCTGGTCGAACAGGAACCCGGTCTCGAACACGTAGATGCCCATGCTGGCGAGCGCGCGCGCCGGATCGCCGGGAATCGATGGCGGGTCCGCCGGTTTTTCGGTGAACGAGATGATGCGATCGTTCGCGTCCACGCCTATGACGCCGAAGCCGGTGGCGTCCTTCAACGGCACTTCCAGACACCCGACGGTGACATCCGCACCCTGGTCCACATGCTGTTGCAGCATGTGCTCGTAGTCCATCTTGTAGATGTGGTCGCCGGCCAGCAGCACGATGTGGCGCGGCGCGTAGCTTTCGATGATGTCGATGTTCTGGAACACGGCATCGGCCGTGCCCGCATACCATCCGGTTTCCGTGACTCGCTGGCTGGCGGGCAGGATGTCGAAGCTTTCGTTGCGTTCGGGGCGGTAGAAGTTCCAGGCCCGCTGCAGGTGGCGGATCAGGCTGTGCGCCTTGTACTGGGTGGCGACGGCGATGCGGCGGATGCCCGAATTCATCGCGTTCGACAGGGCGAAGTCGATGATGCGCGACTTGCCGCCGAAATAGACCGCCGGCTTGGCGCGAATGTCGGTGAGCTCGTTCAGCCTGCTGCCCCGCCCTCCGGCGAGTACATAGGCCATGGCATGCCGCGCGAGCGGGGCGGCGTCGGTTTGTGTGCGCATCGCTGCTCCTCGGACGGACTACGCTAGCCCGTCCGGGTAGGGGCACGCCAGATGGGCGTCATCCGGGGGTTCGGCGGCGGTGCCGTCAGCCGTGTGACCCATCGGCGGTGGGTGTGTTCCAGCCCGCTGGGCGTTATACGCATGGCGACGTCCGAAGGATCGCGCCATGTCCGCCGCTTCGCCTGCCGCCGCGCCCCCCGCCGACGACGCGGAATGGCTGGAAGCCGATGGGCGGGGCGGCTTTGCCATGGGGCCGGCCGACACGATCCGCACCCGGCGCTACCACGGCCTGCTTGTGGCCGCGCCGCAGCCGGGTGCGACCCGCTTCATGCTGGTCAACGCGGTCGAGGCCTGGGTGACGCTGGCGGGCGAGGCCGTTGCGCTGGGCAGCCACCGCTACCAGCCGGGCGTCATTCATCCCGACGGCGCCAGCCGCATCACGCGCTTTTGCATCGAGCCGTGGCCCACCTGGCAATGCCGTCTGCCGGATGGCAGCCGCGTGGTCGCCGAGGTGTTCGTCGCCCCCGGCAGCGGCCAGACCACGATGCGATGGCGGCACGAGGACGCCGTGACGCCGGCCATGCTGCATGTCCGCCCGCTGCTGTCGGGGCGCGACTACCACGGCCTGCACCATGAGAATCCGGCATTCCGCTTCGACCCCGCCGAGCAGGCCGATGGCCGGGTCGTCTGGCAGCCCTACCCCGACCTGCCGCCGATCGCCGCGCATGGCGGCGCCTATCGTCACGACCCGCAATGGTATCGGCAGTTCGTGTATGCCGAGGAGGCGGCGCGCGGGCTTGACTGCGTGGAGGACCTGGCTTCGCCTGGGGTGCTGTCGTGGGATTTGGCGGCCGGGCCGGCCACGCTGGCATGGCGGGCCGACCGCGAGCCGGCACGTCCCGGCGACGCGATGGCGGCGTCGGAGGCGACCCGGCGGGCGGCGATCCGGCCGCTGGAGCGCGCCGCCCTGGCGCATCTGGCGACCTGCGGCGACCGGCCGACGCTGATCGCCGGCTATCCGTGGTTCACCGACTGGGGGCGCGACACCTTCATCGCGTTGCGCGGCATTCTGCTCGCGACCGGACGCCACGAGGCGGCACGGGCCGTGCTGCTGGGCTGGGCCGGACTGGTCAGCGAGGGGATGCTGCCGAACCGCTTCCCCGACGGTGGCGGCGCGCCCGAGTTCAACGCGGTGGACGCCTCGCTGTGGTTCATCGTGGCGGTGCATGACCTGCTGGCGGGGGCGCCGGTTGAGGAAGCGGCCGCCGAGCGGCTGCGCGGCGCCTGCATCGCCATCCTGGACGGTTACGCCGCCGGCACGCGCTACGGCATCAGGATGGATGCGGACGGGCTGCTCGCCTGCGGACAGCCGGGCGTGCAGCTGACCTGGATGGACGCCAAGGTGGGCGACTGGGTGGTGACGCCACGCATCGGCAAGCCGGTCGAGGTGCAGGCGCTGTGGATCAATGCGCTCGCCATCGTCGGCGCATGGCCCGGCGGGCGGCGCTGGGCGGCCGTCGAGGCGCGGGCGCGGGCGGCGTTCCTGACCCGTTTCCCCGACCCCGACACCGGCGGCCTGGCGGATGTCGTCGATCCCGACGGCATCGCCGGCACCGCCGACCGCCGTATCCGGCCCAACCAGGTGTTCGCCGCCGGCGGACTGCCGCATGCCTGCGTACCGCCGGCCATGGCGCGCTCGGTGCTGGCGGTGGTGGAAGACCGACTGCTGACGCCCCTCGGGCTGCGCACGCTCGATCCGGCGGACCACGCCTATCGCGGGCGTTACCAGGGGGGCGTCGCCGAGCGCGACGGCGCATATCACCAGGGCACCGTGTGGCCATGGCTGCTCGGCCCGTTCGTGGAGGCGTGGCTGCGTCTGCGCGGCAACACGGCTGCGGCGCGCGACGAGGCTGCGGCGCGCTTCCTGCCGCCTGTGCATGCGCATCTTCGTCAAGCCGGCCTTGGTAGTGTCTCGGAAATCGCCGATGGCGATGCGCCGCACACGCCGCGCGGCTGCCCCTTCCAGGCCTGGTCGGTCGGCGAACTGCTGCGGATCGAGGCGATGTTGAAAGTGGATGCATGAACGATCCGAAGCCGACCATCTTCGACACCGCTGAGGGCAACCGCCTGCGCTCCATCGAGCGCGGCGCGGGATGGCGGCGCTGGGGCCCGTATGTGAGCGAACGGCAATGGGGCACGGTGCGCGAGGACTACAGCCCGGGCGGCACCGCCTGGGAGTATCTGTCGCATGACCAGGCGCGCAGCCGCGCCTATCGCTGGGGCGAGGACGGCATCGCCGGCTTCGGCGACCAGTGGCTGCACTGGTGCCTGACGGTGGCGCTGTGGAACGGCGAGGACCCGATCCTGAAGGAACGGCTGTTCGGGCTTACCAACTCGCAGGGCAATCACGGCGAGGACGTCAAGGAGCTGTATTTCTACCTCGACGGCACGCCGACCCATTCGTACATGCGGATGCTGTACAAGTATCCGCAGGCGGCATTCCCCTATACGGCGCTGGTGCGGGAGAACGCGCGGCGCGGCAAGGCCGATCCCGAATTCGAGCTGATCGACACCGGCGTGTTCGCCGAGGACCGCTATTTCGACGTGGTGACCGAATACGCCAAGGCGTCGCCCGACGACATCCTGATGCGCATTACCGTCACCAATCGCGGCCCCGATCCCGCGACGCTGCATCTGCTGCCGCATCTGCTGGCGCGCAACACCTGGTCCTGGGGCCTTGGCGGGCAGCGACCGCTGCTGCAGCTCGACCGCGGCGCAGTTCTGGCGGACCACCCGCGGATGCGGGAGATGCGGCTCGAGATCGACGAGGCGGCGGAGTGGCTGTTCTGCGAGAACGAGACGAATGTGCGCCGCGAGTTCGGCGTCGACGGGTCCGGCCCGTTCAAGGACGGCATCAACGATTATGTCGTGCGTGGCGAGAAAGCCGCCGTCAGCCCCCGGTCGCGCGGCACCAAATGCGCGGCGCATCTGCAATGGACGCTGGCGCCGCACGAATGCCGCGCGGTGCGGCTGCGGTTCCGTCCGATCGAGCGCGACCAGGACGGCTTTGCGATGTTCAACCTGGTGATGCAGGCACGCCGGGCCGAGGCGGACGAGTTCTATGGCGTGCTCCAGGCCGACATCGCCGATGCCGATGCGCGGCTGGTGCAGCGGCAGGCTTTGGCCGGGATGCTGTGGTCCAAGCAGCTTTATCTGTTCAACGTGCGCGAATGGCTCGACGGCGATCCCGGCCAGCCGCCGCCGCCGCCGGGGCGCATCCGCAACCGCGACTGGCGCCACCTGAACAATGCCGACGTCATTTCGATGCCCGACAAATGGGAATACCCGTGGTACGCCGCCTGGGACCTGGCGTTCCACTGCGTCACCTTCGCGCTGATCGACCCCGAGTTCGCCAAGGGCCAGCTCGTGCTGATGCTGCGCGAGTACTACATGCACCCCAACGGCCAGCTGCCGGCCTATGAATGGGCGTTCGGCGACGTCAATCCGCCGGTGCACGCCTGGGCCGCCTGGCGGGTCTACGAGATGGACCGCGCGCTGACCGGCGTGCCCGACTACGCCTTCCTCGAGCGCATCTTCCACAAGCTGCTGCTCAACTTCACCTGGTGGGTGAACCGGAAGGACGCAGACGGGCGCAACGTCTTTCAGGGCGGCTTCCTTGGGCTCGACAATATCGGCGTGTTCGACCGCTCGGCGCCGCTGCCCACCGGCGGCAGCATGGACCAGGCCGACGGCACCGCCTGGATGGCGATGTACACGCTGAACCTGCTGCGCATCTCGCTGGAGCTGGCGGGCCAGAACCCGGTCTATCAGGACACCGCGACCAAGTTCTTCGAGCACTTCCTCTACATCGCCGAGGCGATGACCGACCTGGGCGGAAAGGGGGTGGGCCTGTGGGACGAGGAGGACGGTTTCTTCTACGACGCGCTCCGCCTGCCCGGGGGACGGGTCGAGAAGATGCGTGTCCGCTCCCTGGTGGGCCTGATCCCGATGCTGGCGGTGGAGGTGATCGACCAGTCGCTGTCGGCCGTGGTGCCGGAGTTCAGCAGCCGGCTGCGCTGGTTCCTGCGCTACCGGACGGATCTGGCCAAGCTGATCTCCCGCTGGTCCGAGCCCGGTCAGTCCGAACGCGGCCTGCTGTCGCTGCTGCGCGGGCACCGGATGAAGATGCTGCTGGTGCGGATGCTCGACGAGGCCGAGTTCCTGTCGCCCTACGGCGTGCGCTCGCTGTCGCGCGCGCATCTGGCGGCGCCGTTCTCGGTGCAGCTGGGCGGCCAGACCTACAGCATCGACTATGAGCCGGCCGAGAGCCGGACAGGGCAGTTCGGCGGCAATTCCAACTGGCGCGGGCCGCTGTGGATGCCGGTCAATGTCCTGCTGATCGAGGCGTTGCGGCGCTTCGACACGTATTACGGTCCCGACTTCAAGGTGGAGTGCCCGGTGGGGTCGGGCCAGATGATGGATCTGGCGGCGGTGGCGGACGAGTTGCGCCAGCGACTGATCCATCTTTTCCTGCGCGGGCCCGACGGCGTGCGGCCGGCGCTGCGCAAGGCTGGTATCCCGCATGCCGACGGCGAGGAGGAGGCGCTGCTGTTCCACGAGTTCTTCCACGGCGACACCGGGGAGGGGTTGGGCGCGTCGCACCAGACCGGCTGGACCGGGCTGATCGCGCTGCTGATCCACGAGGCGAACCGGCCGGCGAAATGACGGGCGACGCGGTGCAGCGCGGCACGCCCGGCTGGACCCGGGGTGCCATGGCGGCCGGGCCACTGCTGCTGGCCCTGATCCCGGTGCTGGCCGGGCGGCTCGATCCCGTGCTGCTGGCGGTGTTCGTGCAACTGCCGATCTACGCGCTGCACCAGATCGAGGAGCACGTCCGCGACCGTTTCCGCCGTTTCGTCAACGCACGCCTCGCCGGCGGGACCGAGGCGCTGACGCCGGCCGCCGTCGCGTTCATCAACATCGTGCTGGTCTGGGTGCTGGACCTGGGCGCGTTGTATCTCGCGGCCTTCGTCTCGCCCGCGCTGGGGCTGATCGCGGTCTGGCTCGCGCTGGTCAATACGGCGGTGCATGTCGCCGCGGCGGTGGCGATGCGCGCCTACAACCCCGGGCTGGTGACGGCGGTTGTGCTGCTGCTGCCAGGCGGCCTTTACGCGCTGCGCGTCATGGCGGCGGCCGGCGCCGCGCCGGCATGGGGGCACGCCGTCGGGATCGGTGTCGCCGTGCTCGGGCATCTCTGGATCGTGGTCCATGTGAAGGGCCGGGCCGGCCGGCTTGCCGGGCCCGTTGCCGGGCCGGCATAGGTCGGGCGGCGTCTCGACCGCTGCGTGGCGCCGGTGGTAGTTTGCGGCCTGTCGGTTCGGCCAGGCGCCCTTCGCGCCGGTCCCGACGCTACCGAAGAGAAGGAAACGACCATGCGACTGTCCCGACGCGGCTTGCTGGGAACCGCTGCCGCCGCCGCCACGCTGCCGCTGCTGCCGGCACGCGCGCAGAAGCCCGGCATCAAGATCGGCATCCTGGGCGACGAATCCGGCGTCTATCGCGACCTGAGCGGCCCGATTGCGGTTTCCTGCGTCAAGCTCGGGGTCGCCGACAGCAAGGCGGCGGGACGCGACATTCCGGTGGAGTTCATCGTCGGCGACCACCAGAACAAGGCCGATATCGGCGCCGCCCTGGCGCAGCAATGGATCGAGCGCGACGGCGTCGACATGATCATCGACGTGCCCAACAGCTCGGTCGCACTGGCGGTGGCCGGGGTCTGCAAGGAGAAGGACAAAGTCTACATCAACTCGCCCGGCGCGACCGCCGACCTGACCGGACCGCAATGCGCGCCGACCACGGTGCACTGGACGATGGACACCTGGATGCTGGCGCATTCCACGGGCGGGGCGATGGTGAAGGCGGGCGGCGACAGCTGGTTCTTCATCACCGCCGACTATGCCTTCGGCCACGCGCTGGAACGCGACACGGCGAACTTCGTCACCCAGGCGGGCGGCAAGGTGCTGGGCAATGTCCTGGCACCGCTGGCCAATACCGATTTCTCGTCCTTCCTGATCCAGGCGCAGGCGAGTGGGGCGAAGGTGATCGGCCTGGCCAATGCCGGTGCCGACACGGTGAACTGCATCAAGCAGGCCGGCGAGTTCGGCATCACCGCGAAGGGCACCAAGCTGGCGGGCCTGCTGGTGTTCGTCAGCGACGTGCATTCGCTGGGCCTGCAGACGGCGCAGGGCATCGTGGTGTCCAACACCTTCTACTGGGATCGCGACGACAAGACGCGCGCCTTCACCAAGCGCCTGGCACCGTCGATCGGCGAGAATGTCCGCGCCGGCATGGGGCAGGCGGGCTGCTACGCCGGCACCTTCCATTACCTCAAGGCGGTGGCGGCGATGGGCATTGCCGATGCCAAGAAGAGCGGTGCGGCAACGGTCGCCAAGATGAAGGCCATGCCGACCGATGACGACTGCTTCGGCCCCGGATCGATCCGTGCCGACGGACGCTGCCTGCATCCGGTCTATCTCTACGAGGTGAAAAAGCCGTCGGAGAGCAAGTATCCCTGGGACTACTACAAGCTGCTCGCCACCACGCCGGCCGACCAGGGCTTCCGCCCGCTGAACGCCGGCGGCTGCCCGATGATCAAGGCGTAACACGCGACGGCGGTGCGTTTGACGGCTCCGGAAGGCGGACATGCATCGCAGAGCGTGCATTTCTTCCTTCCGGATTCGCCATGCGGGGATGACCCGGCAAGCCGGATCCGCGAGTTGGTCCTGGCCGCCCCGACCCTTTGACAGCCCTGCCGTGGCCGCGCACCCTTCGCAAAATTGCAGGGGGGCTCGTGATGCTGGCTGATCGTTACGGTCTGGGCGTCTCCACCCGGTCGGCCGATGCGCGCGATGCCTACGTCGCCGGATGCGATCGGTTGTTCGCGGTGTATCCGGGCGCGACTGAGGCTTTCGACCGGGCGATCGCGGCCGATCCTGGCTTCGCGCTGGCCCATGCCGGCAAGGCGTTCTGGTTGACGATGACCGGCGAGGCGGCGGCAGCGCAAGCCTGCATCGCCGCCGCAGAGGCCGTCGGGGGCGGCCTGCCGGCGCGCGAGGCCAGCCATGTCGCGTTCTTCCGGCTGCTGGTGGATGGGCAGGCAGGCGCGGCCCTGGCGGCGGCGCGCGCGCATCTGGATACGTGGCCGCGCGACGCGATGGTGCTGGGCACCACCACCAACCCGAACGGCCTGATCGGCAGCTCGGGCCGCGTCGGGCAGAAGCGGGAGCAGGTCGCACTGATGGAGGAGCTGGCGACGCACTACGGCGACGACTGGTGGTTCATGGCCCATCACGGCCTGGCGCTGGTGGAGGTCGGGCAGCGTGACGCCGGCCGCGCCAAGATCGACCGCTCGATGGCGCTGAACCCGCACAACGCCTACGGCGCGCATGCCCGTGCGCATCTCTGCTACGAGGACGGCGAGCCGCGTGCCGGATGCGATTTCCTGCGCTCCTGGCTGCCCGGCTACCCGCGCGAGAGCTACCTGCACGGCCATCTGGAATGGCATCTGGCGCTCGGCGAGCTGGAGATCGGGGAGGACGCGGCAGCACTGCGGCGCTTCGCCGATTGCCTCGCGCCCGACCGCCATACCGGGCCGCCGCGGATGCGCATCACCGATGGCGTTTCGTTCCTGTGGCGCGCCGAACTTGCCGGCCATCCGCATGATGCGGCTCGCTGGCGGATGCTGCACGACTTCGCCCGGATCAAGCTGCCGCATGTCGGGATGGCGCTGGCGGACATGCACCTCGTGCTGGCCGAGGCGGTTGCCGGCGACGACGCCGCGCTGGCCGCGCGCGTGAGCCAGGTCGAGGACAAGGCGCGCGAAGGGCGTTACCCGTCCGGCCCGGTGATCCCGGCGCCGTCACGCGCGTTCGATGCGTTCCGCCGGCAGGATTTCGATGCCGCTATCGCGGCGCTGGAACCGGTGCTGGGGCAGCGCGAGCGCATCGGCGGCAGCATGGCGCAGACCGACCTCGTGGAGTTCACGCTGCTGCGCGCCTATGTGGAGGCTGGGCGCACGGACGATGCGCGTCGGTTGCTGCTAGCGCGGCGCACTGGCCACGCCGCGGTCCCCGTCGCCGGGGCGCCGTCGCTCCACTGATGCCTCAGGCCGCGGCGTCCTGCTTGAGCACCTCGCCGGCGAGATAGAGGCTGCCGCAGATCAGCGCGCGCGCGGGCGCGCCTTGCCGCGGCAGGGCACGCAGGGCGTCTTGGAGGCGCGGGCCGGGGCGGGCGATCCCCCCCGAGGCCGCGACGATCGCCTCCACCGGCAGCGCCAGATGCTGCTCGGGCTCGGCCACCGCCCAGACGGTGGTTGCGTACGGAAGCATCGGGCGCAGGAACGCCGCCGAGTCCTTGGCCTGCTTCATGCCCACCACCAGATGCAGGGGCCGGTCGGTCCAGCCGGCGAAGTGCTGCGCCAGAGCCTCCCCCGCGCCGGGGTTGTGGCCGCCGTCGAGCCAAAGCTCCCACTCCGGCGGCAGCAGCGCCGCGAGCCGGCCATGCAGGCGTTGCAGCCGGGCCGGCCATTCGACCCGGCGCATCCCGTCCGGATAGGCGTCGGCGGGAAGCTCGGGCATGGCGGCGCGCAGCGCGGCGATGGCGATGCCGGCGTTGTCGAGCTGGAAGGGGCCGGGCAGGGCGGGCATCGGCAGCGTCAGCGCGCCCGCCGCGTCGGCGTAGCGGAAGCCGCGCGGCAGCGTCTCGACCTCCCAGTCATGGCCGCGCAGGCGCACCGGGGCGCCGAGGCGGAGCGCCGTTTCCAACAGCACAGCGGCGGCGGCATCGGGTTGCGCGCCGATAGCGACGGGGACGCCGTGCTTGATGATGCCGGCCTTCTCGGCGGCGATCGCGGCCAGCGTGTCGCCCAGCATCTCGCGGTGGTCGAGCGAGATCGCGGTGATCGCGCAGGACGGCCGGACGGGCGATGACGTTGGTGGCGTCGCCGCGTCCGCCGAGGCCCACTTCCAGGACGCACAGATCGGCAGGCGTGGCCGCGAACAGATGGAACGCGGCGGCGGTGACGACCTCGAACACCGTGATCGGGGCGCCGCCATTCGTTGCGATCGACGTGCTCCAGCGCGGCTTCTAGCGTGGCGTCGTCAACCAGTTTGCCGGCGACGCGGATGCGCTCGTTGAACCGCACCAGATGCGGCGAGGTGTAGACGTGCACCGCTAAGCCCGCCGCCTCGGCGATGGCGCGGACGAAGGCGCAGGTGCTGCCCTTGCCGTTGGTGCCGGCGACATGCATCACCGGCGGCAGACGGTCCTGCGGGTTGCCCAGCTTGGCGAGCAGGACGCAGCAGGCGGTCCAGGCTGAGGTCGATGAGGCGCGGATACAGCCCGTGCAGGCGCGTCAGGATGCCTTCGACGCGGCTCACGCCGCCTCCTGTTCCCCGACCGGGTCGAGCTGCGGTACGCGCAGCAGGCCGATGACGCGGGCCAGCGTTTCCTTCATCTCGCTGCGCGTCACCACCATGTCCACGATGCCGTGCGCGTGCAGGTATTCGGCGCGCTGGAAGCCTTCGGGCAGCTTCTCGCGCACCGTCTGCTCGATCACCCGCGCGCCGGCGAAGCCGATCAGGGCGCCGGCCTCGGCGATCTGGATGTCGCCCAGCATGGCGAAGCTGGCGGTGACGCCGCCGGTGGTGGGATCGGTCAGCACGACGATGAAGGGCAGCCCGGCTTCCTTGACCATGCGCGTGGCGATGACGGTGCGCGGCATCTGCATCAGGCTGATGGCGCCTTCCTGCATGCGCGCCCCGCCCGATGCGGTGAAGGCGATCAGCGGCGCATCCTGCAGCACCGCGAGACGCGCGGCGGCGACGATGCCCTCGCCGACCGCGGCCCCCATCGAGCCGCCGATGAAGTCGAACTCCATCGCGGCGACGACCGCGCGGTGCGCCGCCGATGGTGCCGTGCGCAACCAGGATCGCGTCGTCGTGGTGGGTCTTCTCGCGGGCTTCCTTCAGGCGGTCGGCATAGCGCTTGGTGTCGCGGAAGCGCAGCGGGTCGGACGGCGGCTTGGGCAGCTCGATGCGGGTGTAGGTGCCCTCGTCGAACAGTCCAGTCCAGGCGCTCGGTGGCGGTGGCGCGCATGTGGTGGCCGCAATGCGGGCAGACCTTCAGGTTGGCGATCAGGTCGCGCTGGAAGATCATCTGCTGGCAGGCCGGGCACTGGTGCCACAGGTTGTCCGGCACGTCCCGCCGGGCGAACAGCGTGCGGATCTTCGGGCGGACGAATTCGGTCAGCCAGCTCATGCCGGCACCTCGTGCGCCGCGCACCGCCTTCGCCAGTGCCTCGACCTGGTCCAGCACGCGGCCGACCGTGTCGGGACGCGCCCGGCCCTTGTCGTCCAACGTGGCCAGCAGCGTATCGACCAGCGCCGAGCCCACCACGGCGCCATCGGCGAGCCGCACCACCTCGGCTGCCTGCTCGGGCGTGCGGACGCCGAAGCCGACGGCGATGGGCAGGTCGGTGACGCGGCGAACGCGGGGGATTGCCGCGGCCAATTCGGCCACCGAGGCGCTGCGCGTGCCGGTGATGCCGGTGATGCTGACGTAGTAGACGAAGCCCGAGCTGCCATCGAGCACCAGCGGCAGACGCGCATCGTCGGTGGTGGGGGCGACGAGGCGGATGATGTCGATGCCGTGCGCGGCTGCGTGCGGCGCCAGCAGGTCCGCTTCCTCGGTCGGCAGGTCGACGACGATCAGCCCGTCCACGCCGGCTGCGGCGGCATCGGCGCAGAATGCCGCCACGGTGTAGGACAGGATCGGATTGAGGTAGCCCATCAGCACGATCGGCGTGGTGTCGTCCTCGGTCCGGAAAGCCCGCACCATCGCCAGCGTGCGCTTCATCGTTGCACCGGCGCGCAGTCCGCGCAGGCCGGCGGCCTGGATGGCCGGGCCGTCCGCCATCGGGTCGGTGAACGGCATGCCGATCTCGATCAGATCGGCGCCCGCGCGCCGGCATCCCGCGCAGCAGCGCCAGCGAGGTCTCGGGGTCGGGATCGTAGGCTTCCAGGAACGGGATCAGCGCACCGCGTCCCTCGCGCTTGAGGGCGGCGAAGCGGGCGGCGATGCGGCTCACAGCTTCACCCCGAGGCGTTCGGCGACGGTGAAGATGTCCTTGTCGCCGCGGCCGCAGAGATTCATCAGGATGATCGGCGTCCTTCGGCATGGCGGGCGCGATCTTCGCGACATGCGCCAGCGCGTGCGCCGGCTCCAGTGCCGGGATGATGCCCTCGGTGCGGGTGCAGAGCTGGAACGCCTCCAGCGCCTCGTCGTCGGTGGCGGCGACGTATTCGACGCGGCCGATCTCGTGCAGCCAGGAATGCTCCGGGCCGATGCCGGGATAGTCGAGGCCGGCGCTGATCGAGTGGGCTTCCTGGATCTGCCCGTCCTCGTCCTGCAGCAGATAGGTGCGGTTGCCGTGCAGCACGCCGGGGCGGCCGCGCGACAGGCTGGCGGCGTGGTCGATGGGTGTCGAGCCCGTCGCCCGCGGCCTCCACGCCGATCAGGCGCACCGAGGTATCATCGAGGAAGGGATGGAACAGCCCCATGGCGTTGGAGCCGCCGCCGATGCAGGCGATGGCGACGTCCGGCAGGCGGCCTTCGGCTTCCTGGAGCTGCGCCTTCGCCTCGGTGCCGATGACGGACTGGAAGTCGCGCACCATGGTGGGGTAGGGGTGCGGGCCGGCAACGGTGCCGATCAGGTAGTAGGTGTCGCGCACATTGGCGACCCAGTCGCGCAGCGCCTCGTTCATCGCGTCCTTCAGCGTGCCGGCGCCGGCGGTGACGGGGATCACCTCGGCGCCCAGCAGCTTCATGCGGAACACGTTGGGCGCCTGCCGCTCGACATCGGTGGCGCCCATGTAGACGGTGCAGGGCAGGCCGAACAGCGCGCACATGGTGGCGGTGGCGACGCCGTGCTGGCCGGCGCCGGTCTCGGCGATGATGCGGGTCTTTTCCATGCGCCGGGCCAGCAGGATCTGGCCCATGCAGTTGTTGACCTTGTGGCTGCCGGTGTGGTTCAGCTCGTCGCGCTTGAAGTAGACCTTGGCGCCGCCGAGGTGCTGGGTCAGGCGGCGGGCGAACCACATCGGGCTGGGGCGGCCGACATAGTCGCGCAGGTAGGCGTCGAGCTCGGTCTGGAAGCTGGGATCGGCCTGGGCGGCGCGATAGGCGGCCTCGACCTCCAGGATCAGCGGCATCAGGGTTTCGGCGACGAAGCGGCCGCCGAAATCGCCGAACCGGCCGCGCTGATCAGGGCCGCCGCGCAGGCTGTTGGGGAGAGGCAGGTTCAACTGGGTGGTCTCCGTCGGGGCATTGGTCGGGCGTCTTAGCGCAGGCGCTGTCCGGGGTCACCATCGGTGCTAGGGTCGGCTGGCAACCGGGGACGCACGCGATGACCGACGCCGAGCAGGACAATGCCGCCCAGATCGCCTACTGGAACGACCGGGCGGGCGCCACCTGGACGGCGCTGCAGGAGCGGATCGACGCGATGTTCGTCCCCATCACCGCGGCCGCGCTGGACGCCGCCGCGCCGGCGGCGGGTGAGCGGGTGATCGATATCGGCTGCGGCTGCGGGGCGACGGTGCTGGCGCTGGCCGGTCGGGTCGGACCGGCGGGGCGCGTGCTGGGGCTCGACGTGTCGGCGCCGATGGCGGCCCGCGCGACCGAGCGGATCGCCGCCGCCGGGCTGGGCAATGCCGAGGTGCGGGTGACCGACGCCTCCACCCATGACTTCGCGGGGTATGGGGCCGACCTGCTGTTCTCCCGCTTCGGCGTGATGTTCTTCGCCGACCCGTCGTCGGCGTTCGCCAATCTGCGCACCGGGGTGCGCCCGGGGGGGAGGCTGCTGTGCGCGGTGTGGCGGCCGATCGTGGAGAATGCGTGGTTCGCCGTGCCGCTGGACGCGGCCCTGCCGCTGCTGCCGCCGCAGCCGCCGGCGGATCCCGACGCGCCGGGTCCCTTCGCCCTGGCCAATCCCGACCGTGTGCGCGGCATCCTGACCCGCGCCGGCTGGCGGGAGGTTGCGCTGCGGCCGCTGGATGTGTCGATGCCGGTGACCGGCCCCGGTCAGTTCGACGAGGCGGTCGAATTCGCGACCAGGGTGGGTGCGCTGGCCCGCATCCTGGCCGAGGTGGACCCGGACCTGCGGAGCCGTGCGCGGGACGCGGTGGCTGCCGCGCTGGCGCCGCATGACGGGCCGGAGGGCGTGACGCTGGGCGGTGCGATCTGGCTGGTGTCGGCGCGGGCTTAGGGGACGAAATCCGCAGCCCGACTTTGGTCGAACCACGACTGCTGCCGATCCAAACCGGGCACCCGGACGCCGCGATCTCTGAAGCGGTCGATACCCGCTCGCGCCTGTCCCATTCCGCCGGAGGACCCGCGCTACGCTTTCTCCGCCAAGTTCCATTTCGCGGCGAGGCTGGGATAGGTCCCATCCGATTTGAGCGCCGCCAGCGCGCCATTCACCGATGCGAGCAGGCCCGGATTGTCCCGATTGAACCCGATCCCGAGCGGTTGCGGGTCCGCGGGGACCTGCCCGATGATCCTGAGGCCTGGCGTCTGCTGGGTGAGATAGGCGGCGACCGGATACACCTTCATGACCGCACCGATCCGTCCGGCCACGAGATCGGTGATCGCGGCGCCGATGCGAGCGAATGGGTAGGCCTTGACCGCGGCGATCCGTCCGGCGCGATGCAGCGCCAGGGCGGCGTCGTAGTCGGTGGTGTCTGCCTGCACGCCGACGATGGCGGTCTTCAGATCCGCGAGGCCGGTTGCCTGGGGCATCCGGCGCGCATCCACGATCAGGCTCAGCGTCGTCACCATGTAGGGTGTCGACCAGTCCAGGATCTTCTGCCGGTCAGGAGTGATGGTGATGCCGCCGATGATACAGTCGAAGCGGCTGCGCTCCATCTCATGAAGGATTACTTCCCAGCGCGTGTTTACGAAGACGGGTTGAACTTGCAACTTGCGCGCAATCGCATCCATCAGATCGACCTCGAACCCGACGCGCTTGCCATCGAGGATGAACTCGAAGGGCGGGTTCACGAAGTAGGTTCCGATTCGCAGCTCTCCCCGCTTAATCAGCCGCACTGCCGGCGCTGTGCGGCCGCGGGTTGGGAGAAGTGCTGCGACGCCGGCGCACGTGCCCAGCAGAAACCGGCGCCGGACAAAACCGGCCGCAATGTTCAAACCCATGATCCCTCTCTCCTGATAGGCTCGGCGCGGCCATACAATCACTTTGTTGATGCCGGCCCACCAGGCCGGCTCAACGGCGCGGTGCCTGCTGGATGGATACGACATATCGTCGATGCGCGTTTCGCAAATCAATCAAAGGTGGTCGACATGGGAAGGCTCGAAGGCAAGGTCGCAGCGGTCACGGGCGGGGCATCGGGGATCGGCGAGGCAACCGTCAGGCGTTTTGTCGCGGAGGGTGCAAGCGTCGCATTCTGCGATCGGGACCGGGAGCGCGGCCACCGCGTGGCAGCCGAGCTCGAGACCGGCGGCGCCAAAGTTGCCTTCGAGCAGGCTGACGTCGGTAGCGAGGCCGCATGCCTCGCTTTCGTCAACGGTGCCGCACGGACGTTCGGGAGCCTCGATATCCTCGTCAACAATGCCGGTATCCGCAAATACGAGAAGGTCGACGAGGCAAGTGCTGCGAGCTGGAACGAAATCCTCGACATCAACCTGATGAGCTATGTCTTTTGTTCGAAGGCGGCGGTTCCGCTGATGCGACGCAACAAAGGGGGCGCCATCGTCAACGTCGCCTCCGTGCGGTCCATCGTCGCAGGGGGTGGGAACCTGCAATACGACACGACCAAGGCCGCGATTGCGGGCTTGACGCGCGGGCTCGCCGCCGACCATTCGCCGGAGGGCATCCGCGTGAACGCCGTCGGCCCCGGCCCGATCTTCACGCCGTTCCATCAGCGCCGCATCGCAGCGGCCGGCGAGACCGTCGAGCAATACAACGCCCGGGCGGCCCAAGGCACCATGCTGAAGCGCCCGGGCAGGGCCGAGGAGGTTGCTGCCGCGATCCTGTTCCTGGCCTCCGACGATGCCTCCTACGTCACGGGCGCTCTGCTGTTCGTGGATGGCGGGATGACGGCGCTATGAGGAGATTTCAGCCGGGGGTCGAACACATTTCTGACGATCGATGGCGTCGTCAAACAGCAAGTCGGGCCGAGGGTTGTCCCGGACTTGCGAGGAGAGGTGGCCGCGGACCGGATTGGATGCGCCGCGGCTGATCGCTTTCGCATATTCCGATCGAGGGCGCAGCAGTCTGGCGTGTGGCCGCTGCCTGGACGGCGCGATCTGGCTGGTATCGGCGTGGGGTCAGGCTTTGCGCCGAAGATGCGCAGTGGCCGCTCCGTCGTTTATGTCTTTCGATCGCGATAATAATCGACCATCTGCCTCGGCGTCAGCGCGGTGCCCGACCGGATGCCGAAGAAGTAGGTGCCGCTTGCGGCGTCGGACGTCAGTTTGCGATTCGCGAAGCGTTCCAGAAGTCGCACCCAGAAGAACGGCATCGCGGTCAGAAAGATGATGTATTTGTTGGCCCCGAATGAGCGTGTGAAATATCGGATAGACCAGAGCAGCGAAGTCCCCGCACCGCCGACCGGCCCCGCATCGATTTCGACAAATCGCCGGAACAGCCACCGATGACCGCTCTGCGTAAATCGGGTGAAGTCATACGGGCCCTCGTGGACCTGTTGCATGAATGGCGTGTCGGCATAGACCAAGCCGTCGGGCTTGAGCACACGATGGATTTCATCGGCGACGGTTTGCGGGTCGAGGACGTGTTCGAGGACTGCCTCGATCCATACAGCATCGAACGTTCCGTCGCGAAATGGCAGACAATGCCCGTCTGCCAGCAGGGTCGTAAACCGTGAAGCATAGACATCGGTTCCGACTATCCTAACATCCGGGCTGGAGTACATCGCCTCGGTGCCCAGACCTACGGCACCACCGCCAATAATCAGGATCAGCGGTTGTGAGGTCTGCGCTCTCAGGCGCGTGAGTAAAATTTGACAAGCTCCAGCGGCAACCGGGTTGCCGCCGAATAGCGCCCGTCGCATTCGCGTGCGAAGGCCCTGTCCGGTGTCATCGCGGGGCAGTACCGAGCCACGACCGTCGGTGTAGGACGCGCGATCGAAAATGCTGTGCTCGAAATCCACCAAAACCGGCTGTGCCGCGGCCACGGGAAAACCGAGATTCGCATACAGGCAGGCGTCATTCGCGCAAGTCCAGCGGTCGGATCCGGCCACCAGGTCGGAATGGCATCGCGGGCAGCACAAGGCGGCCGCGATATCGGTCGCGCAGACGGGACTTCTGGGCGAGCTTACATTTGTGGAGTTTACACCGGACAAATCGGCACTGATTGACGCCCTCACCTCGGCCACGTCATTCATCGGTGAACCTATTTGTTCCTTTAGGGCGTGACGGGTCAAAATCTCAGACCAGTACCCTATTCCTCACCAATTTAGTTCAGTGTATATCCGGCATTATGAAGTCTGAAACCGTTTCAAACAACAATCATCTGCGCCTCTTGTTAAGATAAATCTCATTTCAACTGTCGACACTGGATCTCTGCACCAGCGCAGCCCGCACCGCGCTTGGGCCATGCGGAGATGGACCGTCGATCTGGCGGTGCGCTTGACGGGCGCCAACGATCCCTCGATGGACGTGACCGCACCGCACCGATTGCGCCGGCTTAGATCGATGGTTCCGCGTCGCCCAGGTGCGTTGCGGGCTACTGATCTTGCGGCCGGCCGGATTTGGTTCATCGGCAGAGACCGCTGCCTCATTGATTGAGCTTCCGCGGGCCGCTGACGAAGCGGTTGCCCGGAAGGTAGAAGCGCAGCAGGCTGTCGGCCGCGCGCGTGATGCCGATCCGTTTGCTTCGCGCGATCTCGCCGGCCGCGCGGCCATCGGATCCCAGCCACAGAGGACCGGCCCGACACAAGTCGATCCCGTCCAACCGGCGATCGATCTTCAACGCTGCGCATAGTCGGCCCGGGCCGCGCCCCAGGTCCCGCCAGCGATCAGTGCCGCGGTTCTGTGCCATGATCGCGATGCCATGCGTGGGCTCGAGCGCCCGGATCAGGACGCCCGCGCCCACGCCCGGCTCCTCGCTCGAGACGTTGAGCATGAACGAGATCCCATAGGCGAGATAGACGTAAGCGCGCCCACGCTCACCGAACAGCACCCGATTGCGCGGGGTGATGCCGCGATAGGCATGGCCCGCAGGATCGCCTATGCCATAGGCCTCGGTCTCGACGATGCGGCCGGCAGCGACACCCTCGGCCAGTTCACGCACGACCATTTTGCCGATCAGGAAACGCGCGAGGCGGGCCGTATCGGCGGGCAGCTCCGCTCGGTCCAGCAGGCGCGGCCGCGCCTGCGCCGTGTCGGCCTCATTCCACTGTCCGACCGGATGGGCGCCCGGCGATGCGGGACCAGACGGCCTGCCGGTCAAGTCGATCTGGGAATGAAGCCAGGCACGCCGGTTTCCACCACGGAGTTGAACCGTATGTTCGCCGTGATGCCCTCCCGCATCTCGCGCATCGCATCTTCGGGGAGGGCGGATATATCGAAGTTCTCCTGGATGTAGTGGGGCTTGGTCGACGTGGTCAGGAAGGCGGTGCCGCGTTGGACCGCCCATGCCAGGGCAACTTGAGCCGGCGTCTTGCGGACGCGCTTCGCAATGCCCGTGATGACAGGATCGTCCAGCAGTTTCGGAGCCATCCCGTGCCCCAGCGCGGCAAAAGCCAGCAGAACGATCCCATGCTCCCTGCAGAAATCGAGCAGTTCCCATTCGGGAAGATAGGGATGGCATTCGACCTGCACCACGGCAGGCTTGATCCGCGCCGCCGCGACCACGTCCCGCACCTTATCCAGCGTGACATCCGACAAGCCGATCGCTTTGCAGTGACCCGCATCGACGAGACGTTCGAGCGCCTGCCACGTCTCGATCAAGCTCACCCCGCGATCATAGATCACCTGGCCGCGCTCATCCCTCGGGTCCTGATCGTCGCCGGGCCGAAAGGCAAAAGGCGTGTGGATGAGGTAGCAGTCGATGTGGTCGAGCCGCAGTCGCGCCAGGCTTGCCTCGAGCGCGGGTTTGACCCGTTCCGGCCGATGATTGGTATTCCATAGCTTCGTGGTGACAAAGACATCGTCCCGCCGGACCAGCCCCGTCTCGAACACCGTGTGCATCGCATTTCCGACGGCTTCCTCATTGCGATACCGTTCTGCGCAGTCGAGATGCCGGAAGCCGACTTCCAATGCGGTCTTCGTGGCTTGCTCGGTCGCGAGCGGGTCGGGGATCAGCGTGCCGAACCCAACGGCGGGGATCGCACCGGATCCGTGCGTCAGGGGAATCCTCGTGCTGCGCAGCGTGTCGGGGCTTGCCATGCTCATCCCCTCGTTCAGTTGATCGAGCGCATGCGGCCGGGTGCCCGTAACCCTACAGTCTGATCCGGTCGCGCCTCAAGTCGAGACCCACAGTTGCCGCAGCCCGGCATTGGGGCCGGCGACCGGGTCGCGGTCCGGCAGCGGCACGGCGGCGATGGCGCGGAGGGCGGCGGCATGCTCGGCGGGGTCGCCGCGGCGGAGGTCGTAGGACATCCCGCCGGGATAGGCGCCGACCACCAGCAGGTCGGCGCTTTGCCCCAGGTTGCGATGCCCGACGCCCGCCGGGATCACCACGACGTCGCCTGCCCGCACCGTGACCTCCCGCCCGGCAGGGCCGCCGAAGGCGACGCGGACCTCGCCCGCAGCGATGCCCAGCACCTCGTGCGCGGTGCTGTGGAAGTGGTGATAGGTGAAGATGCCGTTGCGCCAGGCATTGGACCAGCCATTGGCGGCGAAGGCGCGCTCCATCGCCGCCGGGTCGGGCGGCAGCGCGGCGCGGTAGAGCAGCAGCGGCAGCGTCGCGTTGGGGAAGCGGCCGTCATCCGCGAACAGGTGGGTTTCGGGGTCGCTCATGCTGGATAGAAGGTGTGTGCTGTCGCCGGGTTCAATCGCCGGCGCCGGTCGCCGCCGCGTTTTCAGGTCCGCGGCGTGATGGGGGAGGGCGGCGCCTGCGGCTGTCGCCGCGCGCCGGGTTTGGCGTCAGCGCGACGCCGACCGGGGCGGCTGCGCGGCGACCTGATCCACCGCCGCAGGGGCGAACGGGGTGGACATGTCGATCGGCGGGGCATCGCTGCTGGCCTCGGTTTCCTGCCAGCCGCCGCCAAGGGCGTTGTAGAGTGCGACGACGTCGTTGGTCAGCGTGATGTCGGCCTGGATCAGTTGCTGGCGCGAGGCGGTCAGCGTGCGTTCGGCATCCAGCACCTGCAGGAAATTCGCGAGCCCGTGCGTATAGGCGTCGCGCGCGAGATAGAGCGCCTGCTCGCCCGAGCGGATGGTGCCTGCCAGCCTGTCGCGCGCCACGCGGTCGGTGCGATAGGCGACCAGCGCATCCTCCACTTCCCGCAGCGCGTTGAGCACCGTGGCGCGGTACTGCAACGCCGCCGCCACCTGCTGCGCGCGGGCGAGCCGCAGATCGGCGGTCAGCTGGCCACCCTTGAAGATCGGCAGAGAGATGCTGGGTCCGAAACTGTAGAACGCGCTGGCCCAGTTGGTCAGGTAGCTGGCATCCAGTGCGCGCAGGCCGACGTCTCCCGTCAGCGAGATGTCCGGATAGAAGCTGGCGGTGGCGACGCCGACATTGGCCGTGGCGGCGTGCAGCTGTGCCTCGGCCTCGCGGATGTCGGGGCGGCGGCGGGCGAGTTCGGAGGGCACGCCGACACCGATCACCGGCGGGATCGTCGGCATCGGGCCGGGCGGCGCCAGCATCGCGTCGAGCGCACCCGGCGTCTTGCCGACCAGCACGCTGAGCTCATTCATCGCCTGCTGCGCCTGCTTTTCGTAGGTCGGGAGCTGCGACTGCTGATCGCCGAGCTGGGTGAGCGCCTGATCGACGTCGAGCCCGGTCGCAAGCCCTTGCGCCTGCTGCCGCCTGGTCAGGTCGAGTGCGCCCTGCGCCGTCGCGACGTTGTCCTGTTGGCTTTTCAGCAGCGCCTGCGCGCCGCGCAGCTTCACGTACGTGTCGGCGACCTGGCCTTCCAGCATCACGAGCGCGTCGTTCGTCGCGTCGACCTGTGCCTGGGTCTGTGCGTTCGCCTGCTCGACCGAGCGGCGCACGCGGCCGAACAGGTCGAGCTCCCACGACGCATCGAGGCCGTATTGATAAAGATTGATGGGCTGCGTGATCTTGTCGAGCGCGGCGTTCGCGGCGTTCGCGACCTTGGTGCCGAGGCCCGGGCTGAACTGGTTCAATGGCGAGCTCTGGTCGGCGAGCGAATTGAGCTGACCATAGACGCCGCTCGATTCCAGGACGCCCTTGGCACCGATCTGTTCGCGCATGTAGCTGCCGGTGGCGGTCAGACTGGGCAGGCCCGCGGCACGCGCGGCGATGGCCTGCTGGCGTGCCTCGACGACGCGAAGCACGGCCTGCTGCAGGCCGAGATTGCCGGAAATCGCCTGCCGCTCGAGCAGCGTGAGTGTCGGATCGCCGAAGCGGTCCCACCAGTCCGGATCCGGCCTGGTGTCGCTGCTGACATAGGCCTGCGGATCGTGGCCGCGCGCCGAGGGATCGTTCCAGTGCGCATCGGCCGGCGGCGTGGGAGGCGAGAAGTTCGGGCCGACCGAGCAGCCGCCGAGGCCGAGCAGCAGGGCGGCCAGGATCGCGCGACGGGAAGGTGCCATCGTCAATGTGCCATGCCCGATGACTTGGCTTTCACGCCCGACAGCATCAGCGCGGTCGGGATCAGCACCAGGGCCAAGCAGCCGGTGATGAGGAAGACGTCGCTGTAGGCCAGCACCGCCGATTGCGTGTGGACCATCTGGAACACCTCGCCGGGCGCATCGTGGATCGCCTGCGCCATCGACGCCCCCGAACCGATGAGCGCGTGCTCGATCTTTTGCAGCAGCGCCTGATAGGGCTGATCGGCCGGCGACAGATTGACGATCAGGCGTGCCTGGCGCGACTGCAGGTGATCCTCCACCAGCGCGGTGGAGATCGAGATGCCGAGGCCGCCGACCACGTTGCGCGCCATGCTGAACAGCGCCGCGGCGTCGCCGTTCTGCTCGGGCCGCAGCGTGGCGTAGGCGATGGTGCTGATCGGCACGAACAGCAGGGCCAACGCCGCGGTCTGTGCCGCGCGATAGAGTGCGAGATGGAAGAAATCGAGTTTGGGGATGAGGTTCATCGAGAAGAACAGCGAGCCGGCGAGGGCGAGGCCACCGCAGGCGATGACGTATTTCGCCGGCACGCGGTCGAGGATCTTGCCGGCGATCGGGATCAGCATGACAAGCACCACGGCACCCGGCGCCAGCGCCAGCCCCGCCCAGGTCGCGGTGTAGCCAAGCTGCTCCTGCGCGAATTGCGGAATCAGCACTGCACTGGCGTAGAGCACGCCGCCCATCAGGGCGATCTGCAGGCAACCCAGCGCGAAGTTGCGATCCTTGAAGACGCGCAGATCGACCACCGGGTCGCGCACCGTCAGCAGATAGGCGATGCCGAAGACGAAGGCGGCGGCCGATGCGCCCAGCATCATGCGGATGAAGCCGGAGCCGAGCCAGTCCAGGTTCTCGCCGCGGTCGACGCCGACCTCGAGGCAGCCAAGGGCGATGGCGATGAACAGTGCGCCGAGATAGTCGAACGGCGGTGCGGTGCGCTTCTCTTCGATCAGCCGCGGCGGGTCTTCGACGAGATTCATCACGCCAAGCAGGGTGAACACGCCGATCGGAATGTTGATCAGGAAGATCCAGTGCCAGGAATAGTGATCGGTCAGGTAGCCGCCGACGACCGGGCCGATGACCGGGGCGATGATGATGGCGATGGCGGTCATGGAGAACGCCTGCTGGCGCTTCTCCGGCGGGAAATGGTCGAGGATGATGGCCTGCTGCGTCGGCTGCAGACCGCCGCCGAAGAAGCCCTGCACGGCGCGGAACAGCAAAATCTCGGTGAAGTTGTTTGAGATGCCACAGCCGAAGGACGCCAGCGTGAAGGCGCCGATGCAGATCATGAAGTACCGCTTGCGCCCGATGCGCCGGGACAGCGAGCCCGAAATCGTCAGCACGATCCCGTTGGCGACGAGGTAGGTGGTCAGCGCCCAGGTGCTGTCGTCGTTGCTGACCGAGAGCGTGCCGGCGATGTGCGGCAGCGAGACGTTGACGATAGTGGTATCCAGCACCTCCATGAACGCGCCCAGCGTGACGACGATGGCGACCAGCCACGGGTTCGCGCCCGGTTGCCATTGCCCGGCCCGATCGTCGCTCATTGCAGGGTGATCGTCGGCTCGACGGAGAGCCCGAGCGGCAGGCCGTGTCCCGCCGGCAGGCCGCTGTCGATGTCGATCTTCACCGGCACGCGGCGCACGATCTTGACGTAGTTGCCGGTGGCATTCTCCGCCGGGAACGCCGAGAACTGCGCGCCGCTGCCGTCCTGGATGCTGTCGACATGGCCGTGCAGATGCAGGTTCGGATAGGCATCGACGTCGATTGCCACCTTCTCGCCCGGCTTTATGTTGCCGAGTTCGTTTTCCTTGAAATTGGCGGTGACCCAGACATCGGGCGGCACGATGTAGAGGCCGGTCTGGCCGGCCTGGACGTACGATCCGCGGTCGATGCTGCGCTTGGTGATCATGCCGTCCTGCGGCGCGCGCACGACGGTGTACGACAGGTTCACTTCGGCCTCGGCCAGATTGGCCTGCGCCTGCGCGACCTGCGCCTCGCGCTGTTTCACCGCGTCCTCGGCGTTCTGGATCGTCTGTTGCACGAGTGATGCGGTCTGCACGTCGGCCTCGGCCGAGCCGACCGCGGCGGTCTCGCTCTTCAACTGCGCATTGGCCTGGTCGATGTTGGTCTGCGTGGTAGCGCGCGGATCGACGCTGTGCTGGCGGCGGTAGTTCTGCTCGGCCTGCATCTGGGTGGCGCGCGCCTGGGCGAGCCGTGACTGCGCTTCTGCGAGCGTGGCGGGCGCGCGCACACGGGTGATCTCGAGGTCGACCTGGGCGCTCGCCAACTGGTCGCGGGCAAGCGAGAGATTGGCTTGCGCCTGGTCACGGGCGGCCATGTATTCGCGCGGGTCGATCTTGAAGAGTATCTGGCCGGCCTTGACGAATTCGTTGTCGCGCACGTCGCGCTCGGTGACGTAGCCGGAGATCTTCGGCGCAACGACGATGCTGTTGCCGTCGGTGTACGCGTCGTCGGTGCTGACAATGCCGCGCGTCATCAGCCAGTAGGCGACGCCGCCGACGATGGCGACGACGGCGAGAATGCCGGCGATGATGAGCGGAAGTCGGCTGCGGGGCTTTCCCTTGCCGCCGTCCGCTTGCTTGCCTTTGTCGTCATCGTTGTCCCGGTCCGCACCGTCGCGTCGGGAGCGCCCGGCGTCGGTTTCGGCGCGGTCGATGCGATCGGGTTTGGTGTCGCTGCGGGCTGGCTTTCCTCGGGGCAGCTCGGTATCGGGCCTGTCGATGGTTTCGCTCACCAAGACCTCTCCTCGTGTCGGCGGGCCAAATTGCATACATCCACGAATGTATACTAATCAACACGCCGAGAGAGGGTGCTCAGCGATTACGCTGCCAATCCCGACGCAGCACTTTCATGAAGGCCCGCACCACCGGTAGGCCGTGGGTCGGCAAGGGGTATTCGGCCGGGAAACGCAGGGCACGCAGAACGGTTCCATGCACCAGCGTATGCACCACCTGAGCTGCCATTGCCGGCGTCCAGCCGCAACCCGGCGCCGGTGGGGGGACGATGTCGCGGAAATAGCAGGTCAAGCCATCCGAGAAGCGTCGCTGATAGGCCGCCTGGCGCTCGATTGCCGGGGCCAGTTCGTCGATGTAATCAACGCGCAACTGCACGACGGTCATCTGAACCTGCAAGACGGGGTCGTTGGCGATCTTCGTCATGGCGGTCACGATGGTGCGTTCGAGTTCGCCCAGCGCATCGCGCGGCGAGGAGCGGTTGAGCGCGATCAGCTGGGCTTCCTGCGGCGCGCGCAGGCGTTCCTCGATGGCCGCGAAGATGTCGAGCTTGTCGCGGAAATGCCAATAGACCGCGCCGCGCGTGACGCCGGCCGCCTGCGCGATCTCCTCCAGGGTGGCGCGGGCAACGCCGCGCCGAAAGAACACGTCGGTCGCCGCATCGAGGATCGCCTCCCGCGTCTGCTCGGCCCGTTCCTTGGTCCGGCGTGCCATTTCACTATCACTCCGCCATTCGGCGAATCACGGTTATATACATGCAGATATGGATGTAAATGGACGCTGGCCATCGCCCGGTCCATAAATCGCCAGAGGCGTGCGCTCGCCGCCGGCCGCCGCTGATGGGCTACAGCGTCGGCCGCGTGTCGCGCAGGCCGGCTTCGCGTTCGAAATGGTGGCCGACGCGCAGCACCGTGGCGTCGCCCCAGGCGGGGCCGATGATCTCCAGACCCAGCGGCAGGCCGGCCGCAGTGAAGGCCGCGCACACCACCATCGCGGGCACCGCCGCGACATTGGCGGCGGTGGTCAGAAGCGGGCGGGCAAAGCCGTCGTCCGGCCGCTGCTCGGACAGCAGCGGGGCGGGGCCCCCGGTCGGCGCGCTGATCAGCACGTCGAACTGCTCGAAGGCGCGGGCCGTGGCGGCGATCAGTTCGGTGCGGCGGCGCTGGGCCGCGATGTAGTCGACCGCACGCACCAGCGCCCCGGCCAGCACGCGGATGCGAAACGCGCGCGAGAAGTCGCCGATGCGCTTGCGCAGGTTCGCCTCGTGCAGCGCATAGGCCTCGGCGCAGATGATGGTGCGTCCGACCGCGTTGTATTCCTGCAGCGGCGGCAGCGTGGCGTCCGCCACCTTGCAGCCGAGGCCGCGCAGCAGCTTCGCGGCATCGGCCATGGTGTGCAGCATCTCGGGGGCGGCGGGGGCGTCGTGCTCGTAGAAATGCCGCACGACGCCGACGCGCAGGCCCTTCAGCGGGGTGGCGAGGCCGGCGGCGTAGGCGGCTGGCGGCGTGGGGACCGAGGCGGGGTCGGCCGGATCGTGGCCGGCGATGGCGTCCAGCAGGATGGCGCAGTCCTCGGCGGTCCAGGCCATCGGGCCGGCGGTGTCGAGGCTGGGGGCCAGCGGAATGACGCCGCGGCGCGACACCAGCCCCGGCGTCGGCTTCAGCCCGGCGATGCCGCAATAGGCGGCAGGCAGGCGGATCGAGCCGCCGGTGTCCGACCCGAGCGCGCCCAGCGTCAGGCCGGCGGCGATGGCGGCGGCGGAGCCGGAGCTCGACCCGCCGGTGAAGCGCCGCAGGTCCCAGGGGTTGCGGGCCGGCGGCCAGGGCAGGTCGAGGGCGGGGCCGCCGATGGCGAACTCGTGCGTCGCCAGCTTGCCCAGCATGATCGCGCCGGCGGCACCCAGCCGCCGCACCGTCTCCGCGTCGTGGGCGGGGACGTTGTCGGCGAGGATGCGCGAATGCGCCGTGGTGCGGATGCCGGCGGTTTCGTAGATGTCCTTGTAGGCCAGCGGGATGCCGAGCAGGCGGCCCTTGCGGCCGGCCATGACCGCGCGCTCGGCGGCACGGGCGGCGGCCAGCGCGGGCTTCTCGGTGACCGTGATGAAGGCGTTGACCTGCTGGTCGTGCGTGGCGATGCGGTCGAGCAGGGTGCGGGTGAACTCCACCGGCGACAGCTTCTTCGCGGCGATCAGGCGGGATGCCTCGGCGATGGTCGGGAAGGCGGGAAGTCTGGCCGCCATCACCTTTTGCGGGCCGGGGCTGCGGACGTCGTGCCGGCGGCCTTTCGCCTGGATGCCGCCGGTTTCTTGGCCGACGCTCCCCCGGGGGCGGAGGTCGGCTTCGCTGCCGGCTTGCGCGCCGGCTGCGGCGGCGCGGGCGGCGGCAGGCGGAAGACGAAGGCCTGGTCGTCGGCGGGCACTGCGCTGCGCGGAATCGCGGCGATCAGGCCGGCGAGCTGGCGCCAGGCCAGGACCAGGTCGGCCATCTGACCGGGATTGAGCGTGAGCCCGGTTCGCGCCACGAGCAGGTCCATCTCGGCCGGGCCGAGCGGCGGCTGGGTTCCGGGCGGGGCGATCGAGGACCAGGGCATCCGTTGTGCGGTTCCAGCGATGGGACCGCCAACGCTAGACAGTCGTTCCGGTGGCTTCAAGCCGCGCCGGCGCCGCCGGACCGGCCTGCGGCGGCAGGCGCCTGCCCGTCGCCGCCTCGAACACATGGATGTGCTCGGGCATCGGCGCCACGGTCAGCCGGTCAGGCAGCGCGGCGGCGCCGGCAAGCTTCACGGCGAGCGGCGTGCCGTCGTCGAGGCGCAGATGCGCGACGCTCTCCGAGCCCAGGCGCTCCACCAGATCGACCTGGCCGGTCAGTCCCTCGGCGGCCGGGGCCAGATGCTCGGGACGAATGCCGATGGTCAGGGCCGTGCCGTCCGCCGGGGCGCGGCGCCCATCGGTCAGCGGCACCAGCAGCCCGGCCGCCAGCTGCGCGGCAGTGCCGCCGCGGGCCAGAACGGCGGGCAGCAGGTTCATCGCCGGGGCGCCGATGAAGCCCGCGACATACGTGTCGGCCGGCGCGGCGAACACCGCCATCGGGGTGTCCAGCTGCGCCTTGCGGCCCTGGTGCAGCACCAGCAGCCGGTCGCCCAGCGTCATCGCCTCGGTCTGGTCGTGCGTGACGTACAGGCTGGTGACGCCCAGCCGGCGCTGCAGCCGGCGGATCTCGGCGCGCATCTGCACGCGCAGGCTGGCATCGAGGTTCGACAGCGGCTCGTCGAACAGGAACAGCTTGGGCTCCCGCACGATGGCGCGGCCCATGGCGACGCGCTGGCGCTGGCCGCCGGAGAGCTGCCGGGGCTTGCGGCCGAGCAGGGCCTGCAGGCCGAGCAGGGCGGCCGCCTCGTCCACGCGGCGCGCGATCTCGGCGCGCGGCAGGCCGCGGATGCGCAGGCCGTAGGCCATGTTGTCGAAGATGCTCATGTGCGGGTAGAGCGCGTAGTTCTGGAACACCATCGCGATGTCGCGCGCCGCGGGATCGCGATCGGCGATGTCGGCGCCGTCCAGCACGATGCGCCCGCCGGTGGGACGCTCCAGCCCCGCCACCATGCGCAGCAGCGTCGATTTGCCGCAGCCCGACGCGCCGACGATCACCAGCATCTCGCCGTCGGCGAGCGAGAGGTCGATGTCGTGCAGCACGGGCGTCTCGCCGAAGCTCTTGCGCAGGCCGATCAGATCGAGGGTCGCCATTACTTCTCGCCTTCCGTCAGCCCGGCGACGAACCAGCGCTGCATCAGCACGACGACGGCGACCGGCGGCAGCAGCGCCATCACCGCCGTCGCCATGACCGCATTCCAGGGGGTTGAGGTGTCGACGCCGATCATCCGCACGATCCCTATGACGATGGTGTCGAGGCGCGGGTCGGTGGCGACCAGCAGCGGCCAGAGGAACTGGTTCCAGCCATAGACGAACAGGATCACGAACAGCGCGGCGATGTTGGCCGCCGAGACCGGGATCAGGATGTCGCGCAGGAAGCGCATCGGGCCCGCGCCGTCCATCCGCGCCGCCTCCACCAATTCGTCGGGGATGGCGATGAAGATCTGCCGGAACAGCAGCGTCGCGGTGGCCGACGCGATCAGCGGCATGGTCAGCCCGGGGAAGGTGTTGATCAGGTGCAGGCTGCTCATCACCGCATAGGTCGGGATGATGCGGACCTCCACCGGCAGCATCAGCGTGAGGAAGATGATCCAGAAGGCGGTGCGGCGGAACGGGAAGCGGAAGAACACCACGGCATAGGCGGAGAGGATGGAGATGACGATCTTGCCAAGCGCGATCGCCAGCGCCATGCCGAGCGAGACGAGCAGCAGGTGCCAGACGGGCTGCGTGCCGCTGACGCCGTGGACGAAGGCGTCGGCATAGACCGACAGGCCGGACAGGCTGGGCAGGAGCGAGAGGTCGCCGCGCGCGATCGCGCCGGAGTCCTGGGTGGACCCCGCAAAGGCGAGCCACACCGGCAGCGCGAACAGCAGCGCGCCCAGCGCCAGCACGATATGGGCGGTCCAGTCGGTGCGGTCGCTCATCGGTGCGCGGCAGCTGGAGGCGAGGCGGGAAGGGCCGTCATGGAAGCCGATCCTAGCCGCTGCATCGGTTCGGGTGGCCGGACCATTGCGTTACAGTTTTCGTCCGCGGCCGGCTGCCGGTCAGCCCGGCGGCGGCAGGAAGTTCACCTCGCACTCGGCCGAGATGCGCACCACCTCGGCAACATCGGTCAGGTCGTGCAGCCGGGTGAACAGCTCGTGCAGCTTGCGCGCCGGAGTGACCCAGAACAGCGCGCGCACCAGCGTGGAGCCGGCATTGGCATAGGCGTGCGGGATGCCCATCGGCATGCGCGCCATTTCGCCGGTGTGCAGCGCGTGGTTCTGCCCGTCCAGCGTCAGCTCCATCTCGCCATCCAGCAGGTAGATGAACTCGTCCTGGGTCGGGTGGATGTGCGCGGGGACGAAGGTGCCGGGCATGCCGTGCACCTCGAAGGCGAAGGAGGAGTCGCAGGTTTCCTTCATGTAGTAGGTCTGGCCGAGAATGGTCCAGACCGTCCCGCCGTCGCCTGCGTTGGCCGGCGTGATGCCGGGATTGAGGATGCCCATGACCGTCCCTTCTGCTGCGCCGTCGCTGCCAGCATCGCCCGCCGCGTGATCCCGCACCAGGGGGATCGCCGCGGGGGTTCGCCGCGGCCAGGGCCTCGATTGCCGGCGGCCGAGCGGCGCGCCCTTGCGGCCGGGCGCTGGGGGCGGGACGATCGGGTCGAAATCGGCGGGAGGGCGGCATGGGTGCGGACAGGATCGGCCGGGCGGCGGCGCTGCTGGCGGAGGCGCATCGGACCGGGGCGAAGCTGCCGGGCCTGCCGGAGGATGCAGCACCCGCCGACACGGCCGAGGCCTGGGCGGTGCAGCGCGCGGTGCTGGACCTGCGCGGCGTCGGCATCGGCGGCTTCAAGGCGGCGGTGCCGCCGGGGCAGGCCGGCTTTGGCGCGATCATGCCGGCGCCAGGGCTGCGTCGCAGCCCCGCCGCACTCGGCCTGAAGCCCGGGGAGACCATCGGGATCGAGGCCGAGATCGCGTTCCGCGTGCTGCGCCCCATCCCGGCGGGTGCGCCGCGGGAGGCCGTGCTGGACGCGATCATCGCCTTCCCGGCGATCGAGCTGGTCGCCAGCCGCTATGCGGATGATGCCAACCCGCCGCACCCGGTCCGCGTCGCCGACAATTTCGGCAACGGCGGTTTCGTCGCCGGCCCGGATGCGCCGGGCTGGCGCGGCCTCGATCTGGGCGATCTGGCGGTGCATCTGCGCATCGGCGACGCGGTGATCGCCGACCGGCGCGGCGGCAACCCGGCTGGCGATCCGCTGGTGCCGCTGTTGTGGCTGATCGCGTTCCTGCCCTCGGTCGGGCTGGCGCTGCAGGCGGGGCAGGTGGTGACCACGGGCAGCTGCACCGGGCTGGCGCAGGCGGCGGCGGGTCAGCGCGTGACGGCGCGCTTCACGGGGCTGGGCGAGGTCGTCATCGACTGCTGACGATATCGGCGACCGTGGTCTCGCCCTCGGCGGCGAGGCCGGCGGCCACGCCCTCCCGGTCCGCGGACGGGCGGTTCTGGCTCATTTTCCACTTGCCCTGAAGCCGCGCGATCGGCAGTTCGAAACCGACGATGCCCTTGAGCTGGCCCTGGATGAAGGGCGCCGGCGCATCGGTCACCGCCCAGGGGGCGGCGCGCGGCGTTTCCTTGTGGTCGGTCAGGCGAGAGACGAGCGCGTGCAGCCGCTCGGCGTCGTCGTAGATCTCGAGCGTGCCATAGGCATGGATGGCGACGTAGTTCCAGGTCGGCACGACGCGGCCGTGCTCCCGCTTCGTCGCGTACCAGGACGGCGTGATGTAGGCGTCGGGGCCGGTGTAGATCACCAGCGCCTCGCCGATCGGGGCGGCGGTCGCCTGCGGATTGGCCTTCGCGAGATGGCCGACCAGCGTGCCATGCGGCCCGGCGTCGGGATCGAGCAGCAACGGCACATGGCTGGCGATCAGCCCGTCCGCCGTCAGCGTGACCAACGTGGCAAGGCCGGCCGCGCGCATCGCGGCGTGCAGAACGTCCTTGCGGTCTTCGGCGAACTGGGTGGGCACGTACATTTCAATCAACTCCGGTAGGACGCGGTCGACACTACCGCGTAAAGCGCTGTTGGGTTAACGCATGCTCCCTCGTAGGTTGCCGTACCTAACTGGGCATCAATTGTCCCAACTTGTGGGAGGCCTCAATATGGGACCAGGTTTGAAGCGAGGCGATCTGCAAGCACTTGCGAACGCCAAGCTCGCCGACGCTGCCTTCCTTTTGTTGAGCCGGCGATTTTCCAATGCTTACTATCTCGCCGGATACGCTGTGGAAATAGGCCTGAAAGCATGTATCGCAGCCCAAATCAGCGCCGAAACCATACCCGACAAAGCTTTTGTCAAGAATATCTTAAATCACGACTTTCGGGTATTGGTAAGTCTTGCTGGGTTGACCGGGGCCCTCAAGGACGAGGAAGACAAGGACCAAGATTTTGCGAGAAACTGGGCACTCGCCTCGCAATGGCTTCCCAATTCACGCTATGAAACATTCGATCCGGTGTCGGCACAACTGCTTGTACACGCCATCGCCGACCCGGCATCAGGAGTCCTAAAATGGATACAAGTACATTGGTGAGTGGCGGTCAGGAACTCGTTCGCGCGATGGACGCGGCTGGCTTCAGCCCGCAACTCGCGATGTGGGTTCATACTGATACCGACACATGGAAGCTCTGGCTTGTTCCGCCAGCAGGCAAACAGGACAAGTCGGACTTCTACAGGCGCATGGTCCAAATTATCTCAAAGAACAGAGAAAAATTCGGCGGCATTGATGCAAGCGACACGACGATGGTCTTAGAGGATCATCCCGCCATGCAGGGATTGGGTAGAATGATCAAGCTAAAAGGGTTAGGTAGCGCCAATTTCCAGGGAAATCTGTTTAATGGTTACTATCTTCCCGACGGTATCATAATCCGATCGGATATCTAGCTTCACCGCACCATCGGCAAATCCAGCCCGTGCTCGCGCGCGCAATCGATGGCGGTTTCGTAGCCGGCATCGGCATAGCGCATCACGCCGCTGGCCGGGTCGTTGTTCAGCACGCGCGCGATCCGCGCATCCGCCGCTGCCGATCCGTCGCACACGACCACCATGCCGGCGTGCTGGGAGAACCCGATGCCGACGCCACCGCCATGGTGGATCGATACCCAGGTCGCGCCCGAGGCGCAGTTCAGCAGGGCATTCAGCAGCGGCCAGTCCGACACCGCATCCGAGCCGTCGCGCATCGCCTCGGTTTCCCGGTTCGGCGAGGCGACCGAGCCGGAATCAAGGTGGTCGCGGCCAATGACGATAGGGGCGGCCAGCTCGCCGCTGCGCACCATCGCGTTGAACGCCAGCCCGAGGCGTGCGCGCTGACCGAGCCCGACCCACAGGATGCGCGCGGGCAGCCCCTGGAAGGCGATGCGCGCCCGCGCCATGTCGAGCCAGTGGTGCAGCGCTGCGTCGTCGGGCATCAGCGCCTTCACCTTCGCGTCGGTCTTGTAGATGTCGTCCGGATCGCCCGACAGCGCGGCCCAGCGGAACGGGCCGATGCCGCGGCAGAACAGCGGGCGGATATAGGCCGGCATGAAGCCCGGGAAATCGAAGGCGCGCGCCTCCCCCTGCTCCAGCGCCATCTGGCGGATGTTGTTGCCGTAGTCGAACACCGGCACGCCCATCGCGCGGAAATCCAGCATCGCGCGCACATGCGCCGCCATCGACGCCTTGGCCGCGGCGACCACGGCCGCGGGTTCGGTACGCGCGCGCTCCCGATACTCTTCCCAGGTCCAGCCCGCCGGCAGGTAGCCGTTCAGCGGATCGTGCGCCGAGGTCTGGTCGGTCACCAGATCGGGCCGCACGCCTCGCCGTGCCAGTTCCGGCACGATCTCGGCGGCATTGCCGAGGAGGCCGATCGACACCGCCTCGCCCGCCACGCAGTGCTGGCCGATCAGCGCGAGCGCGTCGTCGAGCGAGGTCGCCTGCTTGTCGAGGTAGCCGGTGCGCAGCCGGAAATCGATGCTCGCCTGCCGGCATTCGATGGTCAGCGACACCGCGCCGGCCAGCGTGGCCGCGAGCGGCTGCGCGCCGCCCATGCCGCCGAGCCCGGCGGTCAGCACCCAGCGCCCGGCCAGGCTGCCGCCGTAGTGCCGGCGCCCCGCCTCCATGAAGGTCTCGTAGGTGCCCTGCACGATGCCCTGGCTGCCGATGTAGATCCACGAGCCGGCCGTCATCTGGCCGAACATCATCAGTCCTTCGGCGTCGAGCGCGTTGAACTTCTCCCACGTCGCCCAGTGCGGCACGAGGTTGGCGTTCGCGATCAGCACCCGCGGCGCATCTGCATGCGTGCGAAACACGCCGACCGGCTTGCCCGACTGCACCAGCAGCGTCTCGTCCGCCTCCAGCCGCTTCAGCGTGGCGACGATGGCATCGAAGGACTCCCAGTCGCGCGCGGCGCGGCCGATGCCGCCATAGACCACCAGCTCCTTCGGGTTCTCGGCCACGTCGGGGTCGAGGTTGTTCATCAGCATGCGCAGCGGCGCCTCGGTCAGCCAGGACCGCGCCGAGAGATCGGGGCCGCGCGGGGCGCGGATGATGGCGTCGCGATAGCGCGTGTTGCTCAGCATGCGTGGGTCCGTTGCGGTGTCACAGGCCAGCCTGCTTCGCGCCGTCCAGGATGAACGCCGCCAGCGCCTCGCCCACACAGCGATGCAGCGTGCTCACGGCGGCCTGGCGCTCGGCCTTTGGCGCCTTCTCGACATCGATCTCGCCCCGCTGTACCCAGCTGCGCGTCAGATCGTAGCGCGGGAACAGCACGGCACCCGGCATGCCGGCGACCTGGCGCATCACCTGCATGTAGGGCTCGATCTCGGTGTTGGCGCGCAGCGCGCGGCTGTAGTTCGGGTCGATCAGGACGGTGTCGCCGCCGCGCGCGCGGACGTGCTGCACCCCGGCGGCCAGCGCGGCGTGCAGGCTGTCGGGCCGGGTGCCGCGCACCGCCTCCACCGTGCCGGTCTGCCACAGCACCAGCGGATACGCGCGTGCGACCAGCTGGGCGTCGAGCAGGTGCAGCATCTCCTGCGCGGTCATGCCGCGGGCGCCCTGCACCGTGAGGCGGAAGTCCACCTTCGGCAGCGCCGTTTGCAGCGCCGTGATCGCGTGGAAGGGGAAGGAGTCGCTGCCTTGGCCGCCGTCCCGCCCGACGGTGGTGGCCGAGCCGATCGCCAGCACATCCACCGGGGCGCCGGATCGGATCGCGCTGGCCAGGGCGCCGAATTTCGCCGCGCCGAGCTTCGCCGCGCCGGAGGTGATGCCGGCGCCGGAGGGGCATTGGACGGGATGCGCCGGTCCGGCAGCCTGTCCGGCCGCGGCCGTGGCGAGACACAGCAAGACGCCAAGGCCGAGAACGACACCGCGATTCATGCGGCGTATCGCCTATCAGGCTGCAAAGACGGCGGCAAGCCGCGCGCGTTTCATCCCCCATTAACTCGTTGCGGGCACGCTGCGGTTTGCCCCGCGGCTTTGCCGGGTGGCGGAACACCCTGGACGGAAGGCGCGATCCCATGTCCCTGACCTTCGTGATCCCGTCGGCAATCCCCGCCGCGGCACGACCGCGGCGCGGGCGCCGGTGAGCGTGGCGCAAACCGCCCGGCCCGCTGCCGGCGGCGCCATGGCCGGCGACCCGGCATCCGCGCCTGCCGTGGCCGTTCAGGGGGGCGTGCGGGGGGCGGCCGTTCATGGGGCGGCCGTTCATGGGGCGGCCGTTCATGGGGTGGGCGAGGGTGGCTGCATGGTCGATGCCGACATGGCGAGGGAACTGGCGCAGCTGACGGAATTGCGGAACCGCCAGCGCGTCGGCGGACCGGCACAGGCGACCGCAAGCCGCACGCCGCAGATGCTGCTGAGCCTGTTCTGCGACGACTAAACCCGCCATGCCGGGCCGAACGCCCGGCGTGGCGGACGTGCCACGCGTGCGAACGACCGGCCCCGTGCCGGACCTACTACCGGCAGGCAGCATCGCCTGACCGGCGCAGCCGGAAAGTGGAGCATGTCGAATCTGGTCCTCGAACTGCGGCAGGGGGAAGTGATGATCGTCAACGGCGCGCCGATCCGCTTCCGCACCAAGACGAGGATCGAGCTGACCGCCAAGGCCCGCTTCCTGTTCGGCAAGCAGATCATGCCGCCCGACCAGGCCGACAGCCCGGCGCGCCGCATCTACTTTGCGCTGCAGGCCGCCTATATCGGCACCGACGAGGAGCGCGGCCCGGGGCTGGAGGCGGCACGCCAGCTGATCGGCGCCTTTCAGGCCGCCACCACCTCGGCGCTGGCGCGGGAGATGCTGGACCGTGCGCTGCTCGCCGCCGAGGCCGATGATTGCTACCGCGCGCTCAAGCTGGTGCGGCGCGTCATCCGGCACGAGGATGTCGTGCTCGGCCGGGCGGCGGGGCCGGAGCCGCCCGACGCCCTCGCCGCGTCCGCGTGAGGCTGCGGCCGTCTGATCCCTGCCGGCCCTGATCATGACCCCCGAGCCGGCCGGTCGCGGGGCGGCCATCCGGGCGAGCCTGCTGCGCCGGGAGGCCGGTCGTCCCTATGCGGTCAGGTCGGGTGCCAGTTGAAGCGACCGGCCAGCCAGCGGCGCAGGGCCAGCAGCGCGGCCGCATCGGCGGCGATCGACGCGGTCTCGGCCGGGATCCCCAGCGGACGCACCGACAGGGCCGCGGCCGCCGCCTGCATCTCGGGTGTCGCCGCGACCTGGGCGCTGGCGCGACGCCACAGCGCCACCATCGCCGCCGGCGTCAGCTGCGGCAGCACCATGCCGAAGTCGAGCTGGCTGGCAGTCGCGGTGGCGCACCAGGCATCGAACAGCGGCCCCGACAGCGGCTTGCCCCCGAGCCCTCCCCGCATCTCCGGCAGGTTCGGCAGGTCCGGGAACAGCGGATCGCGCACCAACGCGCCGGAGGCGTCGCGGGCGCCCAGCGAGAACACCGGCTGGCCGCCGGCGGTGGCCAGCGCCGCGACCCGCGCCGGCACCTTCTGGCCGCCCACGAACACCGTATCGACGGTGCCGCGGCGCAAAGCATCGTCGGCGTCCGCGGGTTTGATGATGTCGAAGACCGGCACCGGCCGGGCACCCAGCAGCTCGATCCCGAGCAGGGCCGGCAGCTCCGGCCCGGCGGGCGCGGCGGCGGCGATGCGCGGCTTGCCGCCGGGGCCGAAGGCCGAAGGCCCGAGCCGCGACACCACCACGCCGGGCGTCGCCCCGGCCAGCACGGGCACCCAGTGCCCGGCATCGAATTGCGCGCGCGGATCGCCCACCAGCCAGGCGAGCGCCGCATTGCCGGGCACCAGCAGCACGGTCTGGCCGTCGGGCGCGGTGCGCGCGTCGAACTGGTTGGCGGCGGTGACGCCGTCCGGTCCGCCGGTGACGGTCTTGCGGATCAGCGTGTCCGGCGCCAGCACCTTGCCGAGCGCCGGCACGATGACGCGCGTCCAGGCATCGGTCCGCCCGCCATCCGGTCCGGCGACCAGGATCGTCGCGCCGTCGGGGAATGAGGTGGCCGTCTGGGCCTCGGCCGGGGGGATGAATTGGAGGCGGGATGGCGCCGCCATGGCTGCCCCGGCCCGCCCGAGCAGGGGCAGGCTTGCCAGCAAAGCGAGCATGCGCCTCCGGTCGCCCGGTGGCCGGTCATCCGTCATTCCGCCCCCTCTGGCGGCCAGGATAGCCGCAATGTCCGCCCGGCCCAAATCGCTGCCGGCGGGGGCGCCGAGGAGGCGTCAGTCGTCGTAGGACACCAGCGCCTCGACCGGGACGTCGAGCCGTCCGCGGCCGTTGAGGAAGGCGAGCTCGATCAGCGCCGCGGCGGCCGGGACGACGGCACCCTGGTTGCGCAGCAGGGCGATGCCCGCCGCCATCGTGCCGCCGGTGGCGAGCAGGTCGTCGACCACCACCACGCGCTGGCCCGGCTCCACCGCGTCGGCCTGGATCTCGATGCGGTCGGAGCCGTATTCCAGCGCGTAGTCGAGGCCGGCCGTCGCCCCGGGCAGCTTGCCGCGCTTGCGCAGCATGATGAAGCCGCAGCCCAGCTTCAGCGCCAGCGGTGCGGCGATCAGGAAGCCGCGGCTTTCGACGCCGGCGACGAGGTCGGGCTGGTAGGCGCGCACAGCCTTGGCCATGCGCCCCATCGCGACCTGCCAGGCATCGGCGTCGCGCAGCAGCGTGGCGATGTCGTAGAACAGGATGCCCGGCTTGGGGAAATCCGGGATACCGCGGATGTGGTCCTTCAGGTCCATGCGCGCGTGCGGCCTTGCTTCTGGGGTTCGGACAAGCGGCGATGTATAGAGGCTGCGGGTTGACCGCACCACCATTGCCCCGATTTGGGTCCCATGCCCCGCATCCCGATTGCCGTTCTGGCCTTCCTGGTCGGCTTCACGCTGTATGTGATCGCCGCCGTTACCCTGGCCGACCGGCTGTCGGGGCTGAACTGGGCGGTCCAGGCACTGTATTTCCTCGTCGTCGGCCTGCTGTGGACGCTGCCCACGCGATGGCTGATGTTCTGGGCGGCGCGGCGCTGAGCTGAGCCGCGTCCCGCGAGGCATGCCGATGCGATGTCCCCAGGCATGAGCGAAGACGCCTACGTTGCCTATGCGCCGTTGAACGCGCTCAAGCCGTTTGCCGATGATGTCTGGACCGTTGACGGCCCGGAGATCGGCATGCGCTGGCTGGGTCTCACCATTCCTTTTCCCACCCGCATGACCATCGTTCGCTTGGACGGGGGCGTTGTCTGGATCCATTCGCCGACGGCGTGGAACCGCGACCTTGCCGAAGCGATCGGCGCGCTTGGACCAGTGCAGCATCTCGTCGCGCCGAACACGCTTCATCATTCGTATTTGCCCGACTGGCAGGCGGGCTTTCCGCGAGCGCGCAGCTATGGCCTGCCAAACCTTGCCAGGAAGGCGCGGCACCGGATCGCGGTCGACGAGGTGCTGGGGCGGCAACCACCCGTCTCGTGGGGTGACGCTTTCGCCCAGTGCCTGGTATGCGGCTCGCTGCTGACCGAAGTGGCGTTCTTTCACCGGGTCAGCAGGACACTGATTCTGACCGATCTCATTGAGAATTTCGAACCGGCCCGCGTCCGCAATCGGATCCTGCGCCGCATGATCAAGGTTTTCGGCGTCGCCGATCCCGATGGCAAGGCGCCGATCGACATGCAACTGAGCTTCATCGGCTACCGGCGGCAGGTGCGTGCCGCGGTCGAGCAAATGATCGCGTGGTCCCCACTGCGGATCGTGATCGCTCACGGTCGCTGCTACGACGCGAACGCGGTGCCGGAGCTGCGCCGTGCGTTTCGTTGGGTGCTGTGACCGCCAGGCGGCTGGGCGATCAGCCGGCGAGAAGGCCGCCGTCGACGACCATCGGATGACCCACCACGAAGCTGGCTTCGGGGCTGCAGAGCCAGACCACGGCGGCGGCGATCTCGGCCGGGGCGCCGAGGCGTCCGACCGGTTCCTGCGCCACGATCTGCCGCACGATCTCGGGGTCGCGGCCCCGCGTGACGGTAGTCATCATCGGCGTGTCGATCATGCCCGGGCAGACCGCGTTGATGCGGATGCCGGTGGCGGCGTAGTCGATCGCGGCGCTGCGCGTCAGCCCGATCACGCCGTGCTTGCTGGCGGAATAGGCGCTGCGGCCCCTTGATCCCTTCATGCCGCCGATCGAGGAGCAGTTGACGATCGCGCCGCTGCCCTGCGCCGTCATCTGGCGCAGCTCGGCCTTCATGCAGGTCCATACGCCGCGCAGGTTCACGCCGATCACACGGTCGAATTCGTCGTCGCTGGTTTCCAGCACCGCCGCAGCGGCGCAATTCACCGCCGCGTTGTTGAAGGCGGCGTCGAGCCGCCCGTAGGTGCCGACGGCGCGCGCGACCATCGCCGCGACCTCTGTCGGCCGGGTGACGTCGCAGACGACGCCGGTGACGGTGCGACCGGCCGCACCGAGATCCTCGACCGCCTGGTCGAGCATCGCGGCGTCTCGATCGGCCAGGACGACGGACGCGCCGGCGCGGGCGAAAGCCTGCGCCGTCGCCAGACCGATGCCGCTCGCGGCGCCGGTGACCAGGGCGACTTTCCCATCGAATGCGGCTGTCATGTGCGTTCTCCTTACCAGCGGCCGGCGGTGGCGCCGCCATCGACCGGCAGGATCGCGCCGGTCACGAAACTCGCGTCTTCGGACGCCAGGAAGGCGATCGCCGCCGCGACCTCGGGCGCGAAGCCTTCCCGCCCGAGCGCATGGTTGCGGCGGATGCGCTTCTCGGCTTCGGGATCCTCGAACATCACCTCGGTCATCGGCGTGCGGATCATGCCGGGCGTGATGGCGTTGACGCGGATGCCCTGGGCGCCGAGCTCGATTGCCATGGCACGGGTCAGGCCGACCACGGCGTGCTTGGAGGTGACGTAGGGTGCCCGGTTCGGCACCGCGGTGATGCCGGCGAGCGAGGAGAGGTTGACGATCGCGGCCGGGTGGCCCGCGGCGATCGCGAGGCGCGCGAATTCCTGGGCGACGATCAGCGTGCCCTCGAGGTTGACCGCGTGGACGCGCGCCCACAGGGCGGGTTCCGCATCCAGGACCGAGGAGACGCCGCGGATGCCGGCACAGTTGACCAGCGCGTGGAGATGGCCAAGGCGTGACGCCGCCTGCGCCATCATCGCGTGGACCGCGGCCCGGTCGGTGACATCGAGCGCGACGGCATAGGCCCGCCCGGCGTCACCGAGACTGTCGGCGACGCGCTGTGCGCCGTTGGCGTTGGCATCGACCACGACGACGCTGGCACCCTCGGCGAACAGCCGCCTTGCGGCCGCCTCACCGATGCCGCTGGCCCCGCCGGTGATGATCGCGGCGCGATTGGCAAATCTGTCCATCGGGTCTTCTCCCCGTGCTGCGCGGATAGCGTGCGCCATGCTTCGGCGGGAGATGTAGAAGCTGCAGCGGCATGCGATTAGGCGGCATTATCCGCATGGACTTAGAAGCAGTGGTGATGAATGAGCTAAGGGCCGCGTGAATGGCTGTGGCCGACAACTGCTGCGACGCCGCCGATCATCGTGATGATGCCGGTCAACAGCATCAGGCCGGGGCTTTCCTGCATCGAGGCGATCGCCGCCAGCGATGCCCCGGGCCGGGCAAGCTGGGGCCGGGCAAAGAGAACGGCATACATCACGAGGCAGGCAAGGCCGAAGACTCTGCCGAGAAAGACCGTCAGCGGCGACATCGGCTTGCATCCTTTGCGTGCGGTTACGCCGTTGTCGTCGCGGCAGTGGGTTCGCCCTCCAGAACCGGGCGCGCGCTGCGGAAGTAGCGGACGAAGTGATCGATGACGGCGCGTATCCGCGCGGCCCCCGTCGCGTCCCGCCGCAGGACCGCGAGAAGGTCGTATCGTTGCGAATGTTCCGGCCAGATCCGGCGGAGGCCGGGCCGGCCCGCCGCGAGATAGCACGGGAGCATCGCCAACCCGAGACCGGCCTCGGCCGCCGCCATGAGCCCGAGCGGGCTGCTGGCGGTGAAGGTCAGCCGCGCGCCTTGCGTGTCGAGGCCGAGGAACGCGCCGCCCGGCGGCCGCGGATTGACCAGGTCGGAATAGCCGATCAGGTCATGGCCGCCGAGGCCGGCCTCGATCGTGCCGACCGGTCGGCGCCCGATATAGGCGGGGGCCGCGTAAAGCGCGGTTACGACAGTGCCGAGACGGCGCGAGACGAGGTGGTTGCCGACAGGCGGTTGCGCGCGCACCGCGATGTCCGCCTCGCCGCGCGCCACGTCCAGGGCGACGTAGCCGGTAAACACTTCCACCCGGATGTCGGGATACCGGTCATGGAAGCTGCCCAGGGCGGGGATCAGGAACTGCGAACTCAGTGTCTCGGTGGCGGTGATGCGGACGAAGCCGGATGGGCGCAGGTCGCTGCCCAGGACCTTTTGGTGCATGTCGGGTACGGCAGCCTCCGCCCCTTCGGCCGCGCTGCGGATTGCATCGGCTGCCTCGGTCGGCACCAGGCCCTGCGCCGTGCGGTCGAAAAGCCGGGTGCCAAGGGAGCGTTCCAGCGCCTTGACCCGGCGCCCGATCGTTGTTTCGTCGACCTTGAGAGCACGCGCGGCGGCCGCGAGCGAACCGCCCCTGAGCACGGCCAGCAGGACCCGGAGATTGTCCCAATCCTCCAGCATCGCCTCCCGCTCATACCTGCATATTTGCAGGTTAATCCTGCAATGGCTGGCGTTCCCCGGCAATATCGCCTGCCCTAGGCTCCGTCCCAAGCAGCGATCAAGGGAGGTTTCGATGACGGCTGGTTTCGTCGCGCCCGAGGCCGGGTTCGAGACGGATTTCTGGAAGGACGCGGCGACGCGCAGGACCTGGGACGATCTGATTCCGGGAGAGCCGCGGCGTACGCTGCCCTATACGCTGACGCTGGAGGCGATCCAGCGCTATTGCCGCGCCGTGGGCGACCTGCATCCGCTGTATTTCGATGAGGCGTATGCGCGGCGCAGCAGATATGGCGGCCTGATTGCCCCGCCGGGCATCCACATTCTGCTGATGTTCAGCTGCACGCCGGCCGACGACTGGATGCGCAGTCCCGGAACCGTCAATGCGGGGCAGAGCTGGAGCTACAACATCCCCGCACGTCCGGGCGATACGATCCGCCTGCAGGCGCGCTGCCTGGACAAGTTCGTGCGCAAGAACCGTCTGTTCGCCGTGCACGACAACGTTTTCTTCAATGGCCGCGACGACGTCATCTGCAGCGGCCGCGGCACGACGATCCGTCCGCAATGATCGGGGAGCATGACATCATGGCGACATTCGAGCATCTGGCCGTCGGCCAGGAGATAACCGGCGCGTCCTTCGCACCGACCCGCGAGACCATTCGCGAATTCTGCGATGCCTCGCTCGACTACAACCCGCTGCATTACGACGACGACTACATGAAGGGCGATTTCGGCAAGACGAATTTCGGCGGCATCATCATGCACGGCATGACCAATTTCGGCGTGCTGACGCGGATGCTGACCGACTGGGCGTATGCGCACGACGGCGAGCATCGGCGGCTGGAGACCCGCTGGCGCATTCCGGTCAAGCCGGGCGACGTGATCACGCCGCGTGCGCGGATCACCCAGGTGCTGACGACGCACAAAGGCCGCTGGGTCACGCTCGACGTCGAGATGCGCAACCACCGCGAGGAGGTGGTCGCCACCGGGGAAGCCATGATCGCGTTCCCGCCGCCGGCAAAGGCGGCCTGACGCTGCACGGTACGGTTGAGTGAAAAAGTGCAAAGCCAGGACAGGTAAGCCGCACAAGCACCTTACTGTCGTTCCTGGGTCTTGTGCGGTCGCTGCGCACGGAGTTCTGCACGGCGCGACCCTTGCCCGATCGTCATCGCGGATGATTTGATGTGGGGAAATAACAATCACATCACCAAGGAGCGCCTATTCGTGGCCCCAAGCCGACCGCTGCTGGCCCGCATGTGCCTGCGGTTCTGCGTCCTGTGCTGCTTTCTGACCGCTCTCCTTGCCGGGGCCACCGCACAGGCGGGGACCATCAGCGTGGAGAGTGCGACATACGGCGCCAACTGCGGCATCGAGGCCGACAATGATGGAGCGAGCGTCAAGGCCCTGTGCGACGGGCAGGCGCTATGCCGCTATTCGGTGAACGGCCTCGTGCTTGGTGATCCGAAGCGCGGGTGCGCCAAGAATTTCGTGGTCCACTACATATGCGAGGGCAACCCACAGACCAGGACGGCCGTCGCGGGGGCCGAAGCCGGCAATGGGGCGATCGCGGCACTGGATTGCAGCGATGTGCCGGCATCGCGCGCCAGCACCGCTACGCAGCCCGTCGTGTCGCCGCTTGCCGACGATGCGCGTATCGGATTCTCCGCCGGTGGCATCTGCCTCGGTGCCTGTCCGCCAACGCAGGCGCTGCAACCCGGCGAGGACCAGGCAATGCCGCTGGCGATGCCGATCACACTGCCGAACGGCGACCGCTTCGCCATCACGGGGCAGTTCCGTGCCGTTTCGCTGGCGCGTTCCGGGCAGACCTGGCAGATCGATTACAAAGCCCCGTTCGCGATCCAATACCTCGGCAACGCCGGCGGGGGCGCCTCGCAGAACGATACGATCACCGCGACCCTGTATCGCGGCTGGACCTGGGACCAGGCCCGGCCACTGGACCTGACGCCGTTTCACTCCGCCGCGCTCAGCAACGGGGTTGCCGCCGGCAGCGGGGCTGAGGCGGGACTATCGGGATCGGAGGGCGCGCAATGGATCGCGACGCAACGCTGGCCGGAACCGCCGGGCAGCAAGCAGGACACGCTTTGGGCATCCCATCACTATACGATTAAGGCCACGGACGGCGCGCTGCGTCTCTGGTTCCGGTTCGCGGCCCATTTTGCGGCTGGTTCGGCCGCTGGGTCATTCATGGCTCTCGATGGCGGCTCGTCGCCGCTCCTGACCGTGGCGCAGGTGCGGCGCGGCGAAGGTTTCCCCGCCTTGCCCGACTTTGACTGCCCTGCCAGCCTGCCGCCTGATGCGATGCTTTACCGCGCGTCGAAGGCGGCGGTGCGGTCGCACGAGATCATGGCGATGCGCTGCTACCTGGCAGCGGCGGATGCCGGCCATGTCGGCGCCATCGACGATGTCGGCTTTGCGCTGCAGCAGGGCATTACCCTCGTGCGCAACCCGCGGGAAGCGGAGCAATGGTATCGCAAGGCCGCGGAGAAGGGCGACACCCAGGCGCAGGATCGGCTGGCGCGGCTGCTCATCGCCGATGGCGGGGCGGGCTTGGAGGAAGCGAAGCACTGGACGCAGCGTGCCGACGCGCTGCGCAAGGCGCGGGCACAGGTGTGCTCGGCGCCCTCGGTCGTCGCGGGCATGTATCAGGCCGATCTTGCCGTGTCCCAGGATCCGCAGATGCGTTTGGGCGCTTTGATCGCCGCCGTCTCCGGCACCAGCGTGCAATACACGGTCAGGCCGCCGTTTCTGGTGAAGGTGACCGACATCTCCATTCGCAACGGCCCGTTCCAGGCGGATCCCGTATCGCAGGCCGGAGGCTTCCTGTGCCTCGGCTTTCACCTGCGTGGGGACGACAAAGTCGTGCCTACACTTGACCGTAATGACATTGCCGACCTGCGCGAGCGACGCGATGCGGCGAATTACGGATCGGACCAGTGGCTCGCCGACGATGATGCAATCAACAACGCCGAGTTGGCCGGCGGCATCTCGGACTTCATGAACGCGCAGATGAAGCTCCATCCGATCTACGCGCAGTACTATGCGATCGCACCGATCGGGCCGGGCCGTTATCGCGTCACCCCGGTGAACACGCCGGTGACCACCCCCCACCCGGTCGAGGTCGATGGCCCCGCGATCGACGCAGGCACGCCGTGACTGCCCTGGCGATGCCCGACCCGATCCAACCGGCTAACCGCATCGTGGTCCGTGTCATGTTGGCTCTGGCGTTCTCACTGATCGCGGGCGCAGGTGCGCGCGCGGCGGCCCCTCCCTCAGCGGAGGACTTTCTGCGCCATCTCTACGCCGGTTACGCGATCGAGACGGGGCCGAACGTGCCACAGCCCCTGGGGGCGCAGGCAGACAGCATTTTTGACGCCCCCCTGCTGGGCCTGATCCGGCGCGACCAGGCCACGACGCCGCAGGGCGAAGGCGGCCTGATGCGGGTCGATCCGATCTGCGACTGCCAGGACTGGGACGGCCTGCGGGTTCAAAGCATTGTCGTGCGACCGGCCGGCGCCGGACAAGCCGATGCGACCGTGAGCTTCACCAATGGTGGCCGCGACGAGACCCTTGACTATCAGTTGGTGACCGATGACGGCCAGTGGCGCATTCACGACATTGCAGGCAAGACCCTGCCTAGCCTGCGCCATTATCTCGAGACCGGGCTAGCGCAGCGCGCTGCCGCGGCGCCGGTCCCTCCACCCATGTCCGCGCCGTCGGTGACGACGTATCTCTATGCCGTCACCGTGCATGACGATGGCAGCGTCGGCCTCAAATACGCATGGAGCTATCCGGCGCAGGAGGTTACGCACGAAGTGTGCTTCCAGCTCAGTGCCCGGCCGGCGCCCGACACTCCGCCCGAATGGCATTTTCAGCAGCTTGGTGGCTGGTTCGACGGCTATTGCCATCTGGTCAGTGCAGCCCGGTTCGACACGCTCCAGGCGTTTCGCACCTATATCCGACGCGGCAGCCCGGATGCATTGGTGGATGACACGCACGGTCTGATGCTGCGCATCGCCTTGCCGTTTCGGCCGCCCAACTCGTTGCGTTCGATTGTCGTCCGTCTGATGATGCCCGGCGCGCAGCCAATCACGGCGGGCGCGCTGCGCAGCCCGCACGACGCCGATCTGCTCACCTGGACGTTCACCCGGCAGCCAGCGCAGAGCGTGGTCATTCAAGCAGCGGCCGAGTCGACCACCTTCAAGCCCACGACAGTGCGCGTTCCGACTTCACCCCATAACGGGCCTTGATTCTCGACAGGTGAAACGGAGGCGCCGACCGCCAAGGCTGGCGCGGCCGTGGCGGGCGGGCATAGTCTGACGCCCCTCGTCGCCCCACCGCCGGAGACCCGCATGAGCGAGACCACCCTGCGCAATGCCGCCATCGAGCCGGCGCTGGCCGAGGCGCGCGAGGCGTATGTCGCGCGCAACCCGAAAAGCCTCGCGCGCACCGTCGAGGCGACCGCGGTGATGCCCGGGGGCAATACCCGCACCGTGCTGCATTACGACCCGTTCCCGCTCGGCTTCACGCGCGGGCAGGGGTGCCGGCTGTGGGACCTGGATGGCGCCGAATATGTCGATTTCCTGGGCGAATACACCGCGGGCCTCTATGGCCACTCCCACCCCGTCATCCGCGCGGCGATCGACCGCGCGCTCGACAACGGCATCAACCTCGGCGGCCACACCGTCACCGAGGCGCGCTTCGCCCGGGCCGTCTGCGCCCGCTTCGGGCTGGAGCGGGTGCGCTTCACCAACTCGGGCACCGAGGCGAACCTGATGGCGATCAGCCTCGCGCGGCACTTCACCCGCCGGTCCAAGGTGATGGTGTTCAGGGGCGGCTACCACGGCGGCGTCTTCACCTTCTCGGGCGAGGGCAGCCCGATCAACGCGCCGTTCGAGTACGTGCTCGCGCCCTACAACGACACCGCGGCCACCGTCGCCCTGATCGAGCAGCACGGCGCCGATCTGGCGGTGGTGGCGCTGGAGCCGATGATGGGCGGTGGCGGCTGCATCGCCGCCGAGCCCGCGTTCCTGCATGCGCTGCGCGACGCGACCACGCGGGTCGGCGCGCTGCTGCTGCTGGACGAGGTGATGACGTCCCGCCTGTCGCCCGGCGGGTTGCAGGCGGTGCACGGCATCAAGCCCGACCTGACGACGCTGGGTAAATACATCGGCGGCGGCATGTCCTTCGGCGGCTTTGGCGGGCGCGCCGAGATCATCGACCTGTTCGACCCGCGCCGCGCCGACGCGCTGCCGCATGCCGGCACCTTCAACAACAACGTGTTGACGATGAATGCCGGCCTGGCCGGCCTGACCGAGGTCTATACCCCGGCGGCGGCCGAGGCGTTGAACGCGCGCGGCGACGCGCTGCGCCACCGGCTCAATGCGCTGTGCGCGCTCGGCCGACGCGCCGGTGCAGTTCACCGGCATCGGCTCGATGCTGGCGGTGCATATGGTGCGCGGGCCGATCCGCTCCCCGGCCGACGCGGCGCGGGGCGATGCGAAGCTGAAGGAGCTGTTCTTCTTCGACATGCTGGCGCACGGCATCTGGCTGGCGCGGCGCGGCATGATGGCGCTGTCGCTGCCGATCGGCGATGCGGAGTGCGATCAGCTGGCCGACGCGGTCGCCGAGTTCCTCGCCAGCCGCGCCTCCCTGCTGTCGGCCGCCGGCCAGGCTCAGCGATCGTCCTGACCGGAACCGGTCAGGACGTCACACGCCCTATCGGGTCTAGCGGCCGAACAGGCGTCCGACCAGGCTGCCGAAATCGGGGGTTGCGGTGGCCTCGGGTGCGGCGGTGCCCTCGGGCGTCGCCTGGTCCACCGCATGCGGCAGCACCTTGGCGAGCAGCGCGGGCACCGCCTCGGCCGGCAGGCCCAGCTGCTGCGCCCAGCCCTGCAGCCGGTCGGCGGGGATGGCGGATGCGACCTGCTCGGCGCTGATCGGCTTGTTCTCGCCGCCGCCGATCCAGGACCGCACCTGATCGCCGAGGCCGGCCGCCTCGAACTGCTGGATCAGCGCGGGCAGGCCGCCGCCGGCGGCACCCTGGCCGGTGCCGACGATCTGTGTCAGCAGCCCCGGGAGCGCCGAGGCCGCGCCGCTGTTGCCGAGAAGGCTGCCGAGGGCCTGGCCGAAAAATCCGCTCATTGCCGTTGCCTTTCCATTTTGGATGGCGGCAGCCTAGCAGGAGCGGGCAGCGGGGAGAACCGCTTGCGGTTGCGTCATCGAATCGTCCCGATCGGGCATGCGATGGCGGGGCGCGGCGGCCGGCGTCTCAGGTCTTTGCGTTCCACAACTCGCGGGTGATCGGCGGCGCCTTGGACGGGTCGATGCCGCGCTGCTTGAGGTAGGTCTCGTACATCGCCTCGGTCTGGCCGGTGGTGTAGTAGAAATCCATCGCCGCGCCGAGCCAGTCGCGCCAGGTCTTGTCGGCTTCTCGCCGCACCCCGGCCGAGGTGGCGGAATAGCGGATCGGTTCGGGCAGCACGACGGTGCCCAGCTTCGCCTTCTGCTGCATCAGCACCAGGGCCGGATGGTAGAAGCAGAGGGCGGTCAACTGGCCGGCCGCGAAGGCCAGCATGGCCGGATCGAGGCCCGGGAAACGCTTGATGGTGGCGTGCGGCAGCCGGGCCGTCACGTCGCGGTCCGGCGCCGTGCCCAGCGCGACGCCGATGGTCACCTCGGGCTTGTCGAGGTCGCTCCAGCGGCGTGCCGTCGTGTCGTCCCGCACCAGAACGCCCTGCGCGTAGTAGAACAGCGGCTGGACCGGGAAATCGACAGCCAAGGCGCGCTGCGGGGTGGCGTCCAGCACGAATTGCACGTCGTACTGGCCGGCCTGCAGCCCGGCCACCGCGTTGGACCAGGTGGTTTCGACCGTAACCAGCTTGACGTTCATGTCGTGGGCGACCGCCTGGCCGACCATGGCGCCGATGCCGCCCCATTCGCCGGTCGAAAGGTCCTTGTAGAACCAGGGCTCGCCGGGCACGACGCCAATCCGCACCGCGCCGGTCGAGCGGATACGTTCCCAGGTCGAGGCGGGTTCGTCCGCCCGGGCAGCGCCCGCGGCGGCCAGCCCCGCCACCCCGGCCAGACCCAACCCCAGTGCCGTGCGCCGATCCCGGTCGTGCTGCACCTTCAAACCCCCGATTGTCTGGTGAGGGCGCCGACCTTAGGAAAGGCCAGGATTGACGGTCAAGGACGCTGCCCTGCGCATTCGCCGCATCGAGGCCTTCGAATTCCACCGCGCCCTGGACGGCGCTGCGTGGAATCCGGTCGGCCGCTGGCACGAAAGGCGGGCGCCGCTGCTGCGCGTGGTGGCCGAGGACGGCACCGCCGGGCTGGGGGAGGGGTGGTGCGACCAGTCCGCGATCGGCGCGTTCTTCGCCCGGCTTGGCGCCGTGGCGGGCGGGCTGATCGGCCGGGACTGCGACGCCATCGCGGCAATCCAGGCCGAGCTGTCGGCGGTCGAGAGCCGGCCCGACTGGGCGGCGCCCGCGGTGGCGAGTGCAATGGACATGGCACTGTGGGACCTGCGCGCCCGCCGCGCCGGTCAGCCGCTGCATGTCGCGCTGGGCGCCGCCGATGGCCGCGTGCCGGTCTATGCCAGCGGTGGGCTGTACGGCTCGGGCAAGGATCGTGCGGCGCTGGCCGGGGAGATGGTGGGCTACGCATCTCGCGGTTTTTCCGCCGTCAAGATGAAGGTCGGCGGGCTGACGCAGGCGGACGACCTGGCCCGCGTCGCGGCGGTGCGCGGCGCACTGGGGCCGGGGACGGCCATCATGGTGGATGCGGTCGGACAGCTCACGCGGCAGACCGCGCCGGCCTGGGTGGATGCCCTGGCCGGCCTCGGCGTGACGGCGATTCAGGCACCACTCGCTCGCGATGATGTGGAGGGCATGGCGGCGCTGCAGGCACGCCGCAAGCTGGATGTGATGGCGGAGGAACGCGCGCATCGGCCGGCCGAATTCAAGGCCCTCCTCGGCCGCCGGGCGGTGGGCCTGCTGCAATTCAATCCCGGGCTCGCGGGCGGCTTCACCGGCGGGCTGGCCCTTGTTGCGATGGCGGCCGACGCCGGCGTTCCCGTCACCCTGCAATGCCACGCGACGGCGGTGCTGCAGGCTGCCTGTTTCCACCTCGGCGCCGGGCGGGCAGACGTGCAGTCGGTCGAACATCACCAGTTCCACGACCATCTGGCGGACGCGATGCCACCGGCCATGACGGCGGTCCGGGATGGCTGCCTGCGCCTCGACGACCGTCCGGGCCTGGGCATCGACCCGGACCTGCCGGAACGGCGGCGGCGAGGGCCGGGCAGCATCCGCCGCGTCCTGAGCCTGCCAGGTTGATTGGGCCGGATTGATCGGGCGAGTGCCCGCGGGCAAGGTCGGACGCTGGAACAGGAGGTGCCCGCATGGCCGGAAGCCAGGACATTGCGGAGGACCCGCGCAACGCCGACGTGCTGATTTGGCTCAATGGCCGCCTGGTGCCCCGCGAGCAGGCCGTCGTCTCGGTGTTCGACGGCGGCTACATCGCCGGCGACGGCGTGTGGGAGGGGATGCGCCTGCACAACGGACGTCTGCTGTTCCTGGCGGAGCATCTCGACCGGCTGTACGCCGGGGCGCGGGCGATCGACCTCGATATCGGCATGGATCGCGCGGCCCTGACGGCGGCGCTGACCGCGACGTGCGAGGCCAACGGGATGCGGGACGGCGTGCATCTGCGCCTGATGGTGACGCGCGGCGTCAAGCGCACCCCGAGCCAGGACCCGCGCGCCACCATCGGTCCGGCCACGGTGGTGATCGTGGCCGAGTTCAAGGTGCCGCCGCCGGCGCTCGCCCGGACCGGCCTCGCGCTGCTGACATCGACGATACGCTGCACGCGGCCCGACCAGTTCGATATGCGGCTCAATTCGCACAGCCGGCTCAATCTGATCACCGCGCTGATCCAGGCCTACAAGGCGGGCGCGGACGAGGCGCTGATGCTGGACGATGCCGGCTTCGTGGCGAGCTGCAACGCCACGAATTTCTTTTTCGTGCGCGACGGCACGGTGTGCACGTCGAGCGGACGCAGCTGCTTCAACGGCATCACCCGGGCCAAGGTGATCGGGCTGTGCGAGCGCGAGGGCCGCGCCGCACGGCAGGGCGACTTCACCCTGATCGACGTGTATGGTGCCGACGAGGCTTTCGTTACCGGAACCTTCGGCGGATATCACCCCGGTCCGTGCGATCGACGGCCGCGGCCTTGGCTCCGTGCCGGGGCCGGTGACTGCCAGGTTGACAAGCCTCTACGCCGCTTTTGCCGCCGCGAGCTGTGCCGGCGCGTGACAGGCCGCGTTGCCATTAGGTGCATAACATCGTAACGACGCCGCGCTCGGACGCGAGCAGCAACACACGGAGACACCATATGCGCCTGAACACGCTTGCCATGGCGACCCTGTTCGGGGCCGCGCTGGCCCTGCCCGCGATGGCCCAGACGACCACGACGCCGGCCAAGCCGATGCCGATGCCGATGACCCATTCGGCGACGACCGCCATGCCGGCGGCGACCGCGCCGATCAACATCAACACCGCCACCCCCGCTCAGCTCGACAGCCTGCCCGGCATCGGCAAGGCGCGGACCAAGAAGATCATCGCCGGCCGCCCCTACAAGTCGGTCGACGAGCTGGATTCCAAGAAGGTGATCCCGCATTCCGTCTTCGAGAAGATCAAGACCAAGATCACGGTCTGATCCCGGCGCGATCGCCGGCCCGCCCCCGCCCGCAGGGTCGGGGCGGGCCGGACGCGGTCAGCCCGGCGGCATCACCCGGCTGATGGCGGCGTCCAGCAGTTCGATGCCGAGGTCGATCTCGGCGTCGGTCACTGTCAGCGGTGGCGCGATGCGCATCACGCCCCCCGAATCGCCGGCGCGGACGATGTTCGCCGACAGCCCCAGGTCCAGCGCCGTATCGGTCACCGCGTCGGAGATCGCCGCGGCGTCGCGTCCGCCGGCCGCGGTGAATTCCAGCCCCATCAGCAGGCCCCTGCCGCGCACGTCGCCGACGCAGGCATGGCGCTGCTGCAGGCCGCGCAGCCCGGCCGCCAGCCGCGCCCCGCCGGTCGCGCGCCCGCGCCGCCAGATTGTCGCGCACCACGATCTCCAGCACCTTCAGACCCACCGCCGCCGGCAGCGGGTCGTTGACGTGCGTGGTGTAGAACAGGAACTCGCGCGCTTCGCCCGCGTCGGCGATGTCGTTCGTGGTCATCACCGCCGACAGCGGCAGCCCCGCGCCCAGCGTCTTCGACAGCGTCAGGATGTCGGGCACCACGCCGTCGCGCTCGAAGGCGAACATCAGACCGGTGCGGCCGATGCCGGTCTGCGCCTCGTCCAGGATCAGCAGCATCCCGCGCGCCCGGCAATGCGCCTGCAGGGCGCGCGAGGTAGCCGGGCGGCAGGTCCAAGACGCCGCCGCTGCTCAGGATCGGCTCGGCGATGAAGGCGGCGAGGTTGCCGGTGCGTCTGGCGGTCGAGCAGGTCGAAGGCGTCGTCCAGTTCCTGCTGCCAGGTCACGCCGGCGAAGCGCGGGCGGTAGGCATTGGGCGCAGGGATCGCGAACGACCCGGCCGCCAGAGGGCCGATGCCCTGCCGCCCCGCCTTGTAGGTCGCCGCCGCGGCGCCGCCGGTCATGCCGTGCCAGGACTGCGCGAAGCCGACGATCTCCCACTTGCCGGTGACCAGCTTGGCGAGGCGGATCGCCGCCTCGTTCGCCTCTCCGCCGGTGGAGAGCAGCATGGCGCGCGGCAGGTCGGGCACCAGTTGCGCCAGCGCCTCGGCCAGATCGACCACCGGTGCCGACAGCATCGAGGAGAACAAATGATCGAGTTTGCCGACCTGCTCGCGCACCGTGGCCACGATCTCGGGGTGCGAGTGGCCGAGGATCGCGCTCATTTGCCCGGAGGTGAAATCGAGCACCTGCCGGCCGCGCTGGTCGTAGAGGAAGGAACCCACGGCGCGCTCGGGCACGAAGGGGACGAAATCGCCGCCGAAGCGCATCAGGTGACGGCGCGCCCGGACCCAGAAGGCGCGGTCGAGATCGGTCACCACATCGTCGTTCATTCGCAGGACTCCGTCAGGGAAAGCGGCTTAGCGCCCGCAGCATAACGGTGCCGGCCGGCAGTCGGAAGCGGCACGGCTTGACCCCGACCATCATCGAAGCGTCATCATTCCGACACCGGGCCGCAACGCGACGCCGCTACGTCCGGCCGGCCCGAACATGGGAGGGGAGAGACCGATGAAGCGCCGCACGTTGCTGGCCGCCGCCACGACCGCCATTGCCGCCGGGGCCATCCCCGCGCGGCCACGCGCGGCCGAAGACAAGACGAAGATCGTCTTCTGGCACGCCATGACGGCGGCGCTGGGCGAGGAGGTGAACCGGCTGGCGAAGGCGTTCAACGCCAGCCAGACCGAGGCCGAGGTCACGCCGCTGTACAAGGGCGGCTACGCCGACGTGATGACCGCGACGATTGCCGCCTTCCGCGCCGGGCAGGCGCCGCAGATCGCGCAGATCTTCGAGGTCGGCACCGGCACCATGCTGGCCGCCGGCGCGCGGTGAAGCAGGTGTGGGAGCTGTCGAAGGAAACCGGGGTGACGATCGACCCCAAGGCCTACATCCCCTCGGTGCGCGGCTATTACAGCCTGGCGGACGGGCGCATGGCCTCGGCGCCGTTCAACTCCTCGACCGCGATCATGTGGTACAACAAGGATGCCTTCCGCAAGGCCGGCCTGGACCCCGAGGCGCCGCCGAAGACGTGGGAAGACGTCGTCACCATGGCGCGCACGATCAAGCAGAAGAACGCCGCCGAGATCCCGATGACGACGTCCTGGCCGTGCTGGATACAGTTGGAGCAGTACAGCGCGCTGCACAACATCCCCTTCGCCAGCAAGGCCAACGGATTCGAGGGGCTGGATGCCGCGCTGGAGATCAGCAGCAAGCCGCATGTGAAGCACATCCAGCGGCTGCTCGACATGTCCAAGGAAGGCACGTTCAAATACGGCGGCCGCGGCAACGCCGCCGATCCGCTGCTGCTGTCGGGGCAGTCGGCGATCGACTTCAACTCATCCGGCGAGCGCGGCGACCTGATCAAGAGTGCCAAGTTCGACTGGGCGCCGGCCTATCTGCCGTACGATCCCGAGATCATCGCCTCGCCGCTGAACTCGATCATCGGGGGCGCGAGCCTGTGGGCGATGACCGCGCCCGGCCGCACGCCGGCGGAATACAAGGCGGTGGCGATGTTCTTCAACTTCCTCGCCACCCCCGAGAACGCCGCCGCCTGGCACCAGGACACCGGGTATGTCCCGGTAACGCTGGCCGGCTTCGCGTTGTCGCAGCAGCAGGGCTTCTACAAGAAGAACCCCGGTGCCGACCTGCCGGTGAAGCAGCTGACGCGCGGCACGGTGACGGAGAACTCCAAGGGCCTCCGCCTCGGCCGGCTGCCGGAAATCCGCAACATCATCGAGGAGGAGATCGAGAAGGCGCTGCAGGGCCAGCAGACCGCGCAGCAGGCGATGGACACTGCCAGCGAGCGCGGCAACAAGGTGTTGCGCGACTTCGAGAAGTCCGTGAAGGCGTGATGCAGGGGGCTTCAGCCGTACTGCTCTGACCGGCATGGAACGCCGCACGCTGTTCGACGGCCGGCTGCTGCCGATCCTGCTGGTGCTGCCGCAGCTGGCGCTGACCGCGGTGTTCTTCCTGTGGCCGGCCGGGCAGGCGATCCAGTCGAGCCTGATGCGGGAGGACCCGTTCGGCCTCGGGTCGGTGTTCGTCGGGCTGGAGAACTTCACCGACCTGTTCAGCGACCCGCTGTATGTCGGCACGATCTGGCGGACCGTGTTCTTCTGCGCCGCCGTCAGCGCGCTGGCGATGGCGGTGGCCTTGCTGCTGGCGGTGTTCGCAGACCACGACATCCGCTTCCGCGGCATCTACCGCACGCTGCTGATCTGGCCCTATGCGGTCGCACCGGCGATGGCGGCGGTGCTGTGGCTGTTCATGCTCGATCCGCGCATCGGGCTGCTCGGCCGCTGGATGACGCAGCATGGCATCGACTGGGACTGGCGCATCAATGGCGGGCAGGCGCTGCTGCTGGTGGTCCTGGCGAGTGCGTGGAAGCAGGTGAGCTACAACTTCATCTTCTTCCTGGCCGGGCTGCAATCGGTGCCGCGCGCCATCACCGAGGCTGCGCGCATGGACGGCGCGCGCGGCTGGCACCGCTTCCGCACCATCACCTTCCCGCTGCTGGCACCCACCACGTTCTTCCTGCTGGTGGTGAACCTGGTCTATGCCGCCTTCGACACGTTCGGCACGATCGAGGCGTTGACCCAGGGCGGCCCCGGCAAGTCCACCGAGACGCTGGTGGTGAAGGTCTATCGCGATGGCGTGGTGAACGCCGATCTCGGTTCCTCGGCCGCGCAGTCGGTGGTGCTGATGGCGGGCGTTGTGCTGCTGACCGCGCTGCAGTTCCGCTTCCTCGGCCGCCGCTCCAACAGCTGAAGCGCCGCTACGCCCCTGGCCAGGTGTCGGACAGCCGGTAGCCGCGCGGCCAGGGGTCGTCGGGGTCGAGCATGTGCTGCGCCGTCCCGGTGATCCAGGCGCGCCCGGCGATCGAGGGAATGATGGCGGGATGCTCGCCCACCGTTGCAGCCGCCTCGATCCGGCAGTCGAAGCGCGAGCCGATGATCGAGCGCCCGACGAAGCGGTCGCCCACCGCCAGCACGCCGCGCCGGTGCAGCACCGCGAGGCGCGCCGAGCAGCCGGTGCCGCAGGGCGAGCGGTCGATCTTGCCGGGCCTGATCGCCACCGCGTTCGCCGCCGTCGCCACGCCGTCCACCGTCTCGACCGGCCCGGCGATCTGGCAGAACGAGAGATGCGCCCAGTCCGGCAGCTCGGGATGGCGGAAGCCGAGCTGTTCGTTGGCGGCGCGAGTGATGCGCATGCCGGTCTCGGCGAGATCGCGCGCCTCGTCCGGGGTGAGCGCGAATCCCAACGCGCGGGCATCGGCGATGACGAAGCTGTCGCCGCCATAAGCGGTATCGACGGTCAGCGTCGGCAGGCCCGGGACTTCCAGGGCGGCGTCCAGGCGGTCGGCGAAGCTGGCGACGTTGCGCACCGAGACGCTGGTGACGCGGCCGCCGTCGCAGGCGGCGGTGACGGTGATCAGGCCGCCGGGCGGTTGCAGCACGATCTGCGTCTGCGGCTCCTGCATCGGGAGGATGCCGGTTTCCAGCAGCACCGTCGCGACGCAGATCGAATTGGAACCGGACATCGGCGGCGTGTCGGCCGGCTCCATGATGATCCAGCCCATCTGTGCGCGCGGATCGGTGGGCGGCACCAGCAGGTTGACGTGGCGGAACACGCCGCCGCGCGGCTCGTTCAACATGAAGTCGCGCAGGCCCTGGTCGGCGGCGATGAAGCGCGACTGTTCCCACACCGTCGCCCCCGCCGGCGGCGCGACGCCGCCCACGATGACGTCGCCCACCTCGCCCTCGCAGTGGCACCCGACGATGTGGATGAGGCGTGAGGCGCGCATCGCTTGGCTTTCCGGTTGCGCCGTTGTCACGGCGAGCGGCGCGACCCTACCATCGGCCCCGAGCGATCGAAACGGCTGCCGACCCGGGGATCATGCGATGAGCGCGGAAGCAAGGCTTGCGGAACTCGGCCTGGACCTGCCGCCGCGAGGGACGCCGCTGGGCAACTATGTGAACTACCGGATCGGCGGCGGCCTGCTGTTCCTGTCCGGCGTCGGTCCGCGTGCCGCCGACGGAACGTTCATCACCGGCCAGGTGGGCGCGGCGGTGGACATCGACACCGCCTATCAGGCCGCGCGGCTGTGCGGGCTCAATCTGCTGACCAACATACGCGAGGCGCTCGGTTCGCTGGATCGCGTGGACACCATCCTGAAGGTGCTGGGCATGGTCAATGCGGTGCAGGGCTTCACCCAGCAGCCGAAAGTCATCAACGGCTGCACGGACCTGTTCGTGGAGGTTTTCGGCGAAGCCGGCCGGCCGGCACGCTCGGCGGTGGGGATGGGCGGCCTGCCGCAGGACATTTCAGTGGAGATCGAAGCGGTCGTGCTGATCCGCGGGTAGCGTGCCGGCCAGTGTGTGCCGGTCAGTGTTGCATGGCGTGATGACGCAGTGCAGCATGACGGGATGACGTCTCCAAGCGCGCGGCTTGCCATCGACATTGGCGGCACTTTCACCGATCTCGTGCTGGAACACGGTGCCGGGCGCACCGAGGCGAAGGTGCTGACCACGCCGGGCGAACCCGAGCGCGGCGTGATGGACGGGGTCGGCATCGTGCTGGAGCGCGCCGGGCTGCGTCCCGGCGATGTCGGTGCGGTGGTGCACGGCACCACGCTCGCAACCAACGCCATCATCGAGCGGAAGGGCGCGCGCACCGCGCTGCTGACCACCGAGGGCTTTCGCGACAGCGTCGAGATGGCCTACGAGAACCGCTTCGACCAGTACGACGTGTTCATCGACAAGCCCGCGCCGCTGGTGCCGCGTCATCTGCGTTTCGGCGTGCGCGAGCGCATGGACGTGCATGGCGGCGTGCGCATCCCGCTCGATACCGCCGCGATCCCGGCACTGGCCGAAACGCTCATGCGCGAAAGCATCGAGAGCGTGGCGATCGGCTTCCTGCACAGTTATGCCAATCCGGCGCACGAGCAGGCGGTGGGTGCGATGCTGGCCGAGGCGCTGCCGGGCATCAGCATCACGCTGTCCTCCGACGTCTGCCCCGAGGCGCGGGAATACGAACGCTTCTCCACCGCCTGCGCCAACGCCTACGTGCAGCCGCGCATGGCGCGCTACCTGGCGGGTCTGCGCGCGCGCTTCGCCGAGATCGGGCTCGCGTGCCCGCTGATGCTGATGACCTCGGGCGGCGCGCTGACGACGCTGGAGACGGCGATGCGCTGGCCGATCCGGCTGGTGGAATCGGGCCCCGCGGGCGGCGCGATCCTGGCCGCGCACATCGCGCGCGCCAAGGCGCTGGACCAGGTGGTGTCCTTCGACATGGGCGGCACCACGGCGAAGATCTGCCTGATCGACGATGGCGAACCGCAGGCGGCGCGGCAGTTCGAGGTGGACCGGCGCTACCGCTTCATGAAGGGCAGCGGGCTGCCGATCCGCATCCCGGTGGTGGAGATGGTGGAGATCGGCGCCGGCGGCGGCTCGATCGCCGGGCTGGACCCGCTGCGCCGCATCGTCGTCGGCCCCGAAAGCGCGGGCGCCGACCCGGGCCCCGCCTGCTACGGCCAGGGCGGCACCGTGCCGACCGTCACCGATGCCGACCTGCTGCTGGGCCGCATCGACGCGCATGCCTTCGCCGGGGGGCGCATTCGGCTGAGCGCCGACAGCGCCGCGGCGGCGATGGCGCAGGCGGTCGCCGAGCCGCTCGGTCTCGATCGCACCATGGCGGCCTTCGGCGTCAGCGAGATGGTGGAGGAGGCGATGGCGAACGCCGCGCGCGTCCACGCGGTCGAGCGCGGCAAGGAGCTGGGCGGGCGCACGCTGATCGCCTTCGGCGGCGGCGCGCCGCTGCACGCGGCGCGGCTGGCCGAGAAGCTGGGCATTCCATCGGTGCTGATCCCGCCCGGCGCGGGCGTGGGATCGGCAATCGGCTTCCTGCGCGCGCCGGTGGCGTTCGAGCTGGCGCGCAGCCGGGTCATGCGCCTGAGCGCCTTCGAGGCAGAGGCGGTGAACGCGATGTTCGCGGCAATGGAGACCGAGGCGCTGGCGGCGGTGCTGCTGGGTGCGCCGGGTGCCGCGGTCAGCCAGTGGCGCACGGCGGAGATGCGCTATGTCGGGCAGGGGCACGAGATCGTCGTGCCGCTGCCGGTGCGCCGGTTCGCCGCGGCGGACATCGACGAAATGCGCGCGCGGTTCGAGGCGTCCTACACGGCGCTGTTCGGCCGCATCATTCCCGGCCTCGATCTGGAGGCGGTGAGCTGGACCCTGCGCGCCGCCGCCGACCGGGCTGCCGAGGATGCCGCCGCGGCGGCACCGCCGGCGCCGTTCGCGCCCGCGCCGGAGGGCACGCGCCGGGTGTTCGATGCCGGGTCGGGCGCCTTCGCCACCGTGCCGGTGTATCGCCGCGAGGCGCTGGGCCCGGGTGCGCGCATCGCCGGACCGGCGGTGATCGCCGAGGACGCGACGACGACGATCGTCACCCCCGCCTTCGTCGCCGACATCGAGGCGGACGGTGCGATCCGGCTGAACCGCAAGGATGCGATGCCATGAAGCCGAACCACCCGTTCAGCGAGATCGCCTTCCAGGTGATGTGGAACCGGCTGATCGCGGTGGTGGAGGAGCAGGCGCAGACCCTGGTGCGGACCGCCTTCGGGACCGCGACGCGGGAGGCCGGCGACCTGTCGGCCGGGGTCTACAACAAGGCGGGCGAGATGATCGCGCAGGCCGTCACCGGCACGCCCGGCCACATCAACACGATGGCCAAGTCGGTCGTGCATGTGCTGCGCAAGTTCCCGCTGGCGACGATGCTGCCGGGCGATGTGTTCATTACCAACGATCCCTGGATGGGCACCGGCCACCTCAATGACCTGGTGATCGTCACGCCGACCTTCCGTGCCGGACAGGCGGTGGCGCTGTTCGCCTGCACGCTGCATGTGCAGGACATCGGCGGCATCGGCATCCCCGGCGCAGCGCGTCAGGTCTATGAGGAAGGCCTCAACATCCCGATCATGAAGCTGGTCGATCGCGGCCAGATGAACGAGTGGCTGCTGGACATCGTGCGCGCCAACGTCCGCGAGCCGGTGCAGGTGGTGGGCGACATCTACTCGGAGATCGCCTGCAACGAGATCGGCAGCCGCCGCCTGCTGGAGATGATGGACGAATACGGGCTGTCCGACATCGAGGCGCTGTCGGACGCCATCCTGGAACGCTCCCGGCAGGCCAGCCTGGATGCCATCCGCAAGCTGCCCTTCGGCACCTACCGCAACACCATGACCGTCGATGGCCTGGATGCGCCGCTCGACCTCACTGCCGCGCTGACCATCGGGCCGGACGGCATCGACGTCGATTTCACCGGCACCGGCGGGATATCCGGCAAGGGCATCAACGTGCCGATCTGCTACACCGAGGCCTACACGACGTTCGGCGTGCGCTGCATCGTGGGGCCCGGCATCCCGAACAACGCGGCCTCGCTGGCGACGATCCGCGTCACCGCGCCCGAGGGCTGCATCCTGAATGCGCCGTTCCCGGTGGCGGTGCAGGCGCGCAGCATCATGGGCCACATGCTGCCCGACGTGGTGTTCGGCTGCCTGCGTCAGGCGATCCCGGACGGCGTGCCGGCCGAGGGCACCGCCTGCTTGTGGAACCTGCGGCTGATGGGCGGGCATGGGCGCGTGGAGGCCGATCCGGCGCTGCTGCGCCGTGCCACGCTGTTCACCATCACCGGCTTTCATTCCGGCGGCGCCGGTGCGCGGCCGCGCCAGGACGGGCTGTCGGCGACGGCGTTCCCCTCGGGCGTGCGCAACGTGCCGGTGGAGATCACCGAGGCGATGGCGCCGGTTCTGATCATGCGCAAGGAGTACCGCACCGACAGCGGCGGGGCGGGGACGTTCCGCGGCGGGCTGGGGCAGGTGATGGAGATCGAGAGCGCCGAGGCCATGCCATTCGCCATCGCCACCACCTATGACCGCATCGACCATCCGCCGCGCGGCGCCTGTGGCGGGGGCAACGGGGCGGCGGGGCGGGTGCGCACGCGCTCGGGCCGCGTGCTGTCCGGCAAGGGCCATCACAGCATCGCCGCCGATGACCGGCTGATCGTGGAAATGCCGGGCGGCGCCGGCTATGGCGATCCGGCGGCGCGCGATCCCGCACTGGTGGCACGCGACGTGCGTGACGGGCTGGTGTCGCCCGAAGCCGCCAGCAGCCAGTACGGAGCCGCCTGATGCATCGCCGCCTCGTCGCCGCACTGGGCGGTGTTCTCGCCCTCGGCATGGCCGCCGCCGCACCGGCACGCGGCGCCGACATCAAGGTGGGCATGGTGGCCGGGCTGTCCGGCCCCGGCGCGTCCTATGGCGCCAGCATGCTGCAGGGCTTGCGGATGGCGGTGGACGAGATCAACCAGGCCGGCGGCATCGGCGGACGCACGCTGTCGATCGACGTGGCCGACGACGACAGCGATCCGGCGCAGTCGGTGATCGCGATGCAGCGTCTGGTGAACGACAAGGTCGATATCGTCGTCGGCGGCTGGGGAAGTTCGCAGGTGCTGGCCAACATGGCGGTCGCCGAGCGCGCCGGCCTGCCCTACATCGTCGTCGGCGCGTCCAATCCGCGCATCACCACCAAGGCCAATCACTGGGTGTTCCGCACGCTGACCAACGACAACGGCCATGCCGACCGGCTGGCCGGCGTGGCGCTGGACCTGCTGAAGCTCACCAAGATCGCCATCATCTACGACACCAACGATTACGGCGTCGGATTGCGCGACATCTTCACCGCCGATCTGGCGAAACACGGCCTCAAGCCGGTCGCTGTCGAATCGTATCAAACTTCCGACAAGGACTTCACGGCGCAACTCGGCCATATCAGCGAGGCCGACCCGCAGGCGCTGATGCTGTTCGGCACGCTGCCGGCGATCGCCGCGATCATGAACCAGGCCCGCGATCTGGGCATCGATGCGCGGTTCATGGGCGCTGCCGGCCTGTCCAACGAGGCGGTCATCAAGCTCGCGCCCGATGCGTCCCAGCACGCCATCGCCACCGCGTATTTCCATCCCGACATGGATCCCGAGGCGGCCGCCTGGCAGGCCCGCTACGAGACGCTGTTCGCCGGTGCCAATCAGGCGCCGCGGCCGTCGCAGGCGGCGCCGGCCTACGAGGCGATGAAGCTGATCGCCGCGCCATGCCTTGCCAAGGCGGGCACCGACAAGGACGCGCTGCGCGCCTGCATCAAGGCGTGGCACGGCCATTTGTTCGGCCTGCCGCCGGCGGAAGCGCATTTCGACGACACCAACCAGCTGGTCGTGCCGCTGGTGATCGAGCAAGTGGTCGGCAAGGACTTCAAGCTGCTGCCTGGCGCGAACAAGTAGTGCTGCCGCAGCTGATCGCCGGCGGGCTGGGCACCGGCTGCATCTACGCGCTGGTCGGGCTGGGCTTCACCCTCGTCTATCGCACGCTGCGAATGGTCAATTTCGCGCAGGGCCAGGTGTTCATGGCCGGCACCTTCCTGGGTCTGTTCGCCGCGCGGCAATGGGGATTGCCGGCGGTGCCGGTGCTGCTGCTGGTCTTCGTTGTCGCGTTTGCCGCAGGGATGCTGCTGGAGCGCCTGGTGTTTCGCCGCCTGTATGCCAGCCACGAGGTTTTCGTGGTCGGCGCCATCGGCCTGGGCGTGATGATCGAGAACGGCTTTCGCATCCTGTATCCCGAGCCGCTGCCGTTCCCCAAGCTGTTCGGCATCGGCGTCTACCGGCTGGATGGCGTGATCGTGCAGAAGACCTATCTGTGGATCGCCCTGATCACGCTGGCGCTGGTTGCCGCGCTGCATCTGCTGTTCGCGCACACCCGCCATGGCCGCGCGCTGCGCGCGGTAGCCGCGGACGGCGAGATCGCAGGCACCATGGGCATCAACGTTCCGGCGGCGATCGCGGCGACCTTCGGCCTGAGCTGCGCCGTCGCGGCGGTGGCCGGCGTGCTGATCGGGCCGCTGTATTTCGTCTCCCCCGACATGGGCGACATGGTCGGGCTGAAGGCGTTCAGCGCGGCGGTGCTGGGCGGCATCGACAGCGTGGTCGGAACGATCCTGGGCGGCCTGGCGCTCGGGCTAATGGAGGCGTTCGCCGCGTTCTACATCTCGACCGACTACAAGGACCTGCTGGCCTTCGGCATCCTGATGCTGATGCTGCTGGTCCGCCCGCAGGGGCTGCTCGGCCGCGTCGTGCCGATCAAGGTCTGAGGTGCGCGCGCCGGTCGCCGGCTTCCTGGTTGTCGTGGCCGCGCTGGGCGTGCTGCCGCTGGCGGCCAGCGACTACCTGCTGCAGATCGCCAGCTTCGTGATGATCGAATCGGTGGCCGTGATCGGCCTGGGATTCCTGACCGGGTTCGCCGGCCGCATATCGCTGGCGCAGGGCGCGCTGACCGGCGTGGGCGCCTATACGGCGGCGCTGCTGGCGACGCGCGCGGGGCTGCCGCCGCTGCTCGGACTGCCGGCCGCCATCGTGGTCGCGGGCGCGGTCGGCACGGTGCTCGGCGCCCCGGCGATCCGGCTTTCCGGGCTGTATTTCGTAATGTCCACGATCGGGCTGCAGCAGATCCTGTGGCTGCTGATGATGGACTGGATCGGGCTGACCGGCGGGCCGCAGGGACTGCGCAACATCCCCGCCTTCGCGGTCGGCGGCTTCGCCTTCGACACGCCGTCACGTTTCTACGTGGTGACCCTGGTCGGCGCCGTCGCGTCCTTCCTGCTGGCGCGGCGCGTGGTGGCGAGCCGTTTCGGGCTGTTCCTGCGTGCCGTCAGCGACGACGAGCTTGCCGCGGCGACATCGGGCGTGGCGGTGCTCCGCGCCAAGGCGACGGCGCTGGCGCTGAGCGCCGGCTGGGCCGGGGCGGCGGGGTTCCTGCACGCCTACTACCTGCGCTTCGTGCATCCCGACATGTTCACGCTGGATCTTTCGGTGGTGCTGCTGACGATGGCGATGTTCGGTGGTTACCGTTCCCTGACCGGGATGATCGTGGCGACCGCCGTGCTGGGCGGCGCCAGCGAATACCTGCGGCCCTTTGGCGAGTTCCGGCTGGTCGCCTATGGCGCGCTGCTGACGCTGAGCATGATGTTCTTCCCGCGCGGCATCCTGTCGGTGCTGCCCGGAATGGCGCGGTCCCGGGTCGCACTGGCCGGGACGACACCGGCGGAGGCGGCGCCGGGCCCGGGGCGGGCGTGCTCGAAGTAGGCGACATCCGGCTGAGCTTCCGCGGGGTGCGCGCGCTGGCGGGCGTCAGCCTGACGATCATCGAGGGCGAGGTGCTGGGCATCATCGGCCCCAACGGCTCGGGCAAGAGCACGCTGTTCAACGTCGTCAGCGGCATCTATGCGCCGGACCACGGCACCGTCCGTTTCCGCGGCGCGGCGATCACCGGGCATGCGCCGCGCGACATCGTGGCGCGGGGGCTGGCGCGCACCTACCAGAACAAGCGGCTGTTCGGCTCGCTGACGGTGCTGGAGAACGTTCTCGTGCCGGCGCTGCGCACCGAGCCGGGCGGGCTGGCGGGCGACCTGCTCGGGCTCGGGCGCGCGCGCGTCGGGTGGCGTCGCGGACTGGCGCACGCGCGCGCCTGCCTGGAGATCGTCGGCCTGGCCGATCTGGCCGGGGCACCGGCATCGCGCCTGGCCTACGGCCAGCAGAACCGGCTGGAACTGGCGCGCGCGCTGGCGCTGGAGCCGCGCCTGCTGCTGCTCGACGAGCCCGCTGCCGGGCTGACGCCAGCCGAGCGGACCGAGATGCGCGACCTGATCGGGCGGCTGCACGCACGCGGCATCACGATTGCCCTGGTGGAGCACGACATGCGCGTCGTCATGGGCCTGTGTTCGCGCATCGTGGCGCTGGACCAGGGCGCGGTGATCGCCGCCGGGCCACCGGCCGAGATCGCGCGCGACCCGGCGGTGATCGCCGCCTATCTGGGCACGCCCGCCGATGGCTGATCCGGCGCTGTTGTCGGTGCAGGCGCTGTCGGTCGCGTATGGCCGGGTCCGCGCCGTCGAGGAGGTGAGCTTCGATCTGCGCAAGGGCGAAATGCTGGCGATCCTGGGCGCCAACGGCGCCGGCAAAAGCTCGATCGTGCGGGCCGTGGTGGGGCTGACACCGGCGCGTGGCGCGATCGTGCTGAACGGCACGCAGCGGCTGGAGGCGCTGCCGAGCCACCGGCGCGCGGCGCTGGGCATCGGCTACGTGCCCGAGGGCAGGCGCGTGTTCGCCGACATGACGGTACGGGAGAACCTGCTGGTCGGCGCGCATCTGGTGCCCGGCCAGACGGCGGAGCGGATGCGCGACGTCAATGCGCTGTTCCCGCGCCTGGCCGAGCGCGCCGGGCAACTGGCCGCGACGCTGTCGGGCGGCGAGCAGCAGATGCTGGCGATCGGCCGCGCGCTGATGCGCGAGCCGGTGCTGCTGGTGCTGGACGAGCCCAGCCTGGGCCTGTCGCCGATCCTGGTGCAGACGATCTACCGCGCGATCGCCGACGTGCGCCGCCGCGGCATCAGCATCCTGCTGGCCGAGCAGAGCGCGCACATGGCGCTGGAACTGGCGGATCACGCGCTGGTGCTGGAAACCGGCCGCATTGCGTTGAGCGGCAGCCCCGCCGAGCTGCGCGCCGATCCGCGCGTGCGGGAGGCCTATCTGGGCGCCGTGTAGCGCCGTTCGGCCTGGCAGCAGGAGCGCGGTTGGCCCATCGTGGCGCCGTGCATCGGAGGAGGCGGCGCCATGGCAGTTGCAGGGCTGATCACGCAACCGAGCCGCTTCGGTCCGGATGAAACGATGGACCGGCTGGAAGCGGCGGTTGTGGCGAAGGGCATGACCGTGTTCGCGCGCATCGACCACGCCGCCGGCGCGCGGGCCGTCGGCCTGGAATTGCGGCCCACCGCCGTCCTGATTTTCGGCAATGCGCGCGGCGGCACGCTGCCGATGCAGACCGCGCAGACGCTGGGCATCGACCTGCCGCTGAAGGCGCTGGTCTGGCAGGACGCGGAGGGCAGGACCTGGGTTTCCGCCAACGATCCGGCCTGGCTGGCCGAGCGGCACGGCGCCGCGGCCGCACCGGCCATCGCCGCCATGGCGGCTGCGGTCCACGCCGTCATGGGGGCCGGTGCCGGCGTCGCCTGAGCAGCGGCAGGACCCTCTCGAGTACCGCGAAAAGGAAGGCCGTGCTGATACCGAACAGCAGCATGCCGTCCGCGGCTTCCAGCGCCCCCATCAACTGCCACTTTGCCGTGAGGTCGGCGCCGACCGCGCCCCGTGTGGTCATGCAGTCGACCGAAAAAAGGATCGCCTCGTGAAACGACGGCATCGCGTCGAGCCCGATATAGGCGAGCGCCCAGATCACGGCCTCGAGGCCATGCAGGATCGCCAGCAGCAGCCCGACGCCGCCGAAGATGGTGGCGGCGATCGTGATCTCCCGCCAGTGCGTCGTGGCAACCTGCTTTGCCCGGCGCTCGGTGCGCTCCAGACCCAGCGCGACGAAGACCACGCCGAGCGCATGCGCCATGATGGTCAGCGCGATCAGCGACAGTCCCCAGGACCAGCTCGCACCCCAGGACGGCGGCATCGCAACTCGTCCTCCCTGCGGCGAGGGCGTAAGCCTACACGCCCTGCGGACCGGGAAGAACGGTTCGCGTTCGGACCATTGCGGCGCGGCGGAGAGACGATCTGGCGGGGATCATGCGGATCGACGCACATCAGCATTTCTGGCGCCTCGCGCGCGGCGACTATGGCTGGCTGACGCCCTCGCTGGGCGCGATCCACCGGGATTTCGATCCGGCCGATCTGCAGCCGGTGCTGCGCCGCCATGGCATCGACGCGACGATCCTGGTGCAGGCGGCCCCGACCCAGGCGGAGACCGCGTGGCTGCTGCAGACCGCCGCCGCCACGGGCGTCGTCGCCGGCGTGGTGGGCTGGGTGGATCTGGCCGCCGCCGACGCGCCGGCGAAGATCGCGCGGCTGGCCGCCGACCGGCTGCTGGTGGGCATCCGTCCGATGGTGCAGGACATCCCGGACGACGATTGGCTGCTGTGGGACGAACTGACGGCCGGCTTCGCGTCCCTCGCGCGGCACGGGCTGGTGTTCGACGCGCTGGTGCTGCCGCGCCACCTGTCGCGGCTGGCCGCGGTGGTGGACCGCCATCCCGGGCTGACCTTCGTGATCGATCACCTGGCCAAGCCGCCGGTCGCTTCCGGCGTGCTGGCGCCGTGGGACGCCGACATTGCGGCGCTGGCGCGGCGGCCCAACGTGATGTGCAAGCTGTCGGGCCTGGCGACCGAGGCCGCACCCGACTGGACCATCGACGATTTGCAACCGTATGCCGCGCATGTGCTGGCCTGTTTCGGGCCGGAGCGCGTGCTATGGGGCAGCGACTGGCCGGTGGTCGAACTGGCCGGCGGCTATGATGCATGGTGGCAGGCGACCGGGGCGTTGCTGGACGCGCTGGCGCCGGCGGATCGGGATGCCGTGCTGGGCGACAACGCACGGCGCATCTATCTGCGCAACAGGGGACGGCTGCCATGCTGACGAGGCCATGCTGAAGGCGATCGACCCCCTGCTGTCGCCGGACCTGCTGTGGGTGCTGGCCTCGATGGGCCACGGCGACGATCTGGCGCTGGTCGATGCCAACCACCCGGCGGAGCGCATCGCGCGGATGACCGGCTACGGCCGGCTGGTCGGCCTGCCGGGCATCGCCATGGCGCGTGCCGCCCGCGCGATCCTGTCGGTTCTGCCGGTCGATCAGTCGGAACCGGACCCGATCCGGCGAATGCTGGTGGTCGGCGATCCCGCCGCCGTGCCCGCGGTGCAGGTCGAGGTGCTGGCCGAGGTCGAGCGCGCCGCCCCGCACGCGGCGCCCCTGGGCGGCATCGAACGCTTCGCCTTCTACGAGCGCGCCAAGGCCGCCTTCGCCGTCGTGCAGGTCGGCGACCCGCGCCCGTTCGGCTGTTTTCTGATCCGCAAAGGCGTGATCGCAGGGGAGAGACCATGACCGCAGAAACCACGACCGCCGAACCGCGCACCGTTCATCTGCATCCGTCCGACAATGTCGTGGTCGCGGTGGACCCGCTGCCGGGCGGGGCCGTGGTGCGCGGCGTCACGGTGCGTCAGCGTGTCGGGCGCGGCCACAAGCTGGCGGTCGCGGCGGTGGCCGAGGGCGAGGCGCTGCTGAAGTTCGGCCAGGTGATCGGCTTCGCATCCCAGCCGATCGCCGCCGGCGACTGGGTGCACGAACACAACGTCACGATGCGCGAATTCGCCCGCGACTACCGCTTCGCCGAGGCGGCGCGGCCCGAGCCGGTGCTGCCGATCGATCAACAGGCGACGTTCCAGGGCTATCGCCGCGCCAACGGCCGCGTCGGCACGCGCAACTACCTGGCGGTGCTGACCAGCGTGAACTGCTCGGCCACCGTCGCCCGCATGATCGCGCGCGAGATCGAGCGGTCCGACATCCTGGCCGACTACCCCAACGTCGATGGCGTGATCCCGCTGGTGCACGGCACCGGCTGCGCCATGGATCTGAAGGGCGAAGGCTACGAGGTGCTGAAGCGCACGCAATGGGGCTATGCCGCCAACCCGAACATGGCCGGCGTGCTGATGGTCGGGCTGGGTTGCGAGGCGTTCCAGATCGCCGCCTGGAAAAACGCCTATGGCATCGCCGAAGGCGATACGTTCCGTTCCTTCACCATCCAGGACATCGGCGGCACGCGAAAGGCGATCGAGGGCGGCGTCGAGGCGATCCGCGGGATGCTGCCGCTGGCCAACGCAGTGCAGCGGGAGACGGTGCCGGCATCCGAGCTGATGCTGGCGCTGCAATGCGGCGGCTCGGACGGGCATTCCGGCATCACCGCCAATCCCGCACTGGGCGCCGCGGTCGATCTGCTGGTGCGCCACGGCGGCACGGCGATCCTGTCGGAAACGCCGGAGATCTATGGCGCCGAGCACATGCTGACGCGCCGGGCCGCGACGAGGGAGGTCGGCGAGAAGCTGGTGGCGATGATCCGCTGGTGGGAGGACTACACCGCGCGCAACCACGGCGAGATGAACAACAATCCCTCGCCTGGCAACAAGGCGGGCGGGCTGACCACCATTCTGGAGAAATCCCTCGGCGCCGCCGCCAAGGGCGGCACCACCACGCTGCAGGGCGTTTTCCACTACGCCGAGCCGGTGACTGCGAAAGGCTTCGTGTTCATGGACACGCCCGGCTACGATCCGGTCTCGGCGACCGGGCAGGTGGCGGGCGGCGCCAACGTGCTGTGCTTCACCACCGGCCGCGGCTCGGCCTATGGCTGCAAGCCGACACCCTCGATCAAGCTGGCGACGAACAGCGAGATGTACCGCCGAATGAGCGAGGACATGGACATCGACTGCGGCGACATCCTGGATGGCGTCCCGGTCGAGCAGAAGGGCCGCGAGATCTTCGAGACGATCCTGCGCGTGGCATCCGGCGAGCGGTCCAAGTCGGAGAGGCTGGGCTATGGCGACGCCGAATTCGTGCCGTGGCAGATCGGCGCTGTGATGTAACGATGATGGAGAAGATGATGAGCGACACGATCAACGGGCTGTGGGTTGCCATGGCGACGCCGGTTGCCGCCGACGGAGCGGTGGACCATGCCGCGATGCTGCGCCACGCCAAGGGGCTGATGGATGCCGGCTGCGACGGCGTGGTGCCGTTCGGCACCACCGGGGAGGGTACCTCGTTCAGCGCCGCCGAGCGGGTGGCGGCGGTCGAGGCGCTGCTGGCCGGCGGCATCGCGCCCGGCCGCATCGGCCTGGGAACCGGCTTCCCGGCGATCACCGAAACCATCGCGCTGACCCGCGCCGCACTGGGTCTTGGCCTGCAGCACGTCCTGGTGCTGCCGCCCTATTACTACCGCGACGTCGATGCGCAGGGCATCGAGGACGCGTTCGCCGCCGTCATCGACGGCGTGGCCGACAGCCGGCTGCGCGTGACGCTGTACAACATCCCGCAGACCTCGGGCGTTGCTGTGCCGCCGGAGGTCGCGGCGCGCCTGCGCGAACGCTACGGCGCGGTGGTGGCCGGGCTGAAGGACAGCACCGGGGTGTTCGCGAATTTCCGCGCCTTCCGCGCCGCGGCGCCGACGCTGGCGATCGTGGTCGGCAACGAGGCCGATATCGGCCGCGCTGTGGCAGAGGGCGGTGCGGGCACGATCTGCGGCATGGCCAACATCGTGCCGCAACTCGTGCGGGCGATGTTCACCGATGCGGCGGCGCTCGGCCCGATGCAGGCGGCGCTCGACCTGATGGCGGCACCGTTCCTGCCGGTGCTGAAATCGGTCCTGGCGGCGCAGACCGGCGATGCCGGCTGGCTGCGGGTGCGCGCGCCGCTGCGCCCCGTCGATGCCGCGATCGGCCAGCGCATCGCGGCATCGTTGGCCGGAATCGTTGCCGACAAGGCGGCATGAAGCCGGAACGGGACGGTAACATCGCGAGGTATCGCCTATAAACTCGTCATAAGCACCTGCTGCCGCCCAATCCGGCGGCAGGTGCCGTCTGCGCCGCCTGCAAAGCCCTTGTTGGGCCGCCGAGCCTCGCCTAGCGTCCGGCGAACCTGAGGGATCTGCATGATGATGGCTCTGACGCGGCGGCACCTGATTTCCACTTCGGTGCTCGCGGGACTGACGCCCCTGATGGCGCAGAGTGCCGGGGCGGCGACGCCGGCACCGAAAAAGGGCGGCGTGCTGACCAGCCTGCTGACCCCCGAGCCGCCGATCCTGGTGCTGGGCGTCAACAACCAGGGACCGACCGGCATCGTCGCATCCAAGATGTACGAGAGCCTGCTGGAGTTCTCGCCCAAGCTGGAGCCGATGCCGCGCCTGGCGAAAAGCTGGGAGCTGTCGGCCGACAAGAAGACCTACACGTTCCATCTGCAGCCGAACGTGAAGTTCCACGACGGCACGCCGATGACGTCGCACGACGTGATCTTTTCGGTGATGCAGTTTCATATGAAACTGGCACCCCGTGCGCGCGGCGTTTTCAGCAAGATCACCGCGGCGAGTGCGCCCGATGCGCACACCGTCGTCTTTACGCTGAGCTCACCGTTCGAGCCGTTCCTGCTGATGTTCGACGTCTCGACCGTCGCGATCGTGCCGAGCCACATCTACGAGGGCACCGACTACGTCAACAATCCGGCGAACCAGCACCCGATCGGCACCGGGCCGTTCAAATTCACCGAGTGGCAGCGCGGCAACTTCATCCGGCTGACGCGGTTCGAGGAGTACCTGGAAGCCGGGCCAGCCCTATCTGGACGGCATCACCTACCGCATCGTGCCGGACAGCCAGAGCCGCGCGCTGGCGCTGCAGACCGGGGAGGTGATGATGTCGGGGGCGAACGACATCGAGCCGTTCGACGTGCCGCGCTTCCGGACCCAGGCGAATCTGAACGTCGAAACCACCGGCTGGGAGTATTTCTCGCCGCTGATGTGGGTGGAGATCAACCACCGGGTCAAGCCGCTGGGCGATGTGCGCGTGCGCCAGGCACTGAGCATGGCGCTGGACCGGGATTTCATCCTCAAGCGCCTGTGGTTCGGCGTCGGCAAGGTGGCGAGCGGCCCGGTCGCGTCCACCACGCGCTTCTTCGATCCCGAGGTGAAGCTGGCACCGTTCGACATCGCCAAGGCGAACGCGCTGCTGGATGCCGCCGGATACAAGCCGGATGCCGGCGGCGTGCGCTTCAGGCTGAAGCACCTGACGCTGCCGTACGGCGAAATCTATGCGCGGCTCGGCGAATACATCCGGGCGTCCTGGAAGAAGCTGGGCGTGGAGGTGACGCTTGAAAGCACCGACGCGGGCGGCTGGGCGCAGCGCGTGTCCAACTGGGACTACGAGACAACGATCAACTTCGAGTATCAGTTCGGCGATCCGACACTGGGGGTGGAGCGCACCTATGTCTCCACCAACATTCAGAAGGTCGTGTTCACCAACACCAGCGGCTACGCCAACCCGGAGGTGGACAAGCTGTTCGCCGAGGCGCGCAACGCCGCCGATCCGGCCGACCGGCAGAAGGCGTTCTTCGCCGTGCAGCAACTGCTGGTGAAGGAAATCCCCGAGATCTGGCTGATCGAGATGAGCTTCCCCACCATCCACGATAAGAAGGTGCACGACGTCATCACCCTGGGCACCGGCATCGTCAGCTCGTTCGACGACGTCTCGATCAGCTGATCGGCCGGCGCCGCCGCCGTGCGGATGGTGCGCTTCCTGCTGGTGCGTCTGGTGAAGATGGTGGTCATCGTCATCGCCATCGTCTGCGTCAACTTCCTGCTGATCCATGCCGCCCCCGGCGATCCGGCGTCGGTGCTGGCCGGGCAGTCGGGGTCGGCCGATCCGCAGTTCATCGCGCAGCTGCGCCACGAATTCGGCCTGGACAAGCCGCTGTCCACGCAGCTTTGGATCTACCTGACATCCGTGCTGCACGGCGACCTGGGGGTGTCGCATCTGCAGCAGCGCACCGTGCTGAGCCTGATCCTGGATCGGTTGCCGGCGACGCTGCTGCTGACCGGCACCGCCTTCGCCTTCGCGCTGATCGCCGGTATCGGCCTGGGTGCAGCCGCGGCAAGCCGCGTGGGCAGCTGGGCCGACAGCGCGATCACCGTGCTGGCGCTGGGCTTCTACGCCACGCCGATCTTCTGGGTGGGGCTGATGCTGGTGCTGGTGTTCAGCGTCTGGCTGGACTGGCTGCCGAGTTTCGGCATGAGCACGGTGGGGGCCGGCCTGCATGGCTGGGCCGCCGTGCTGGACACCGCGAAATACCTGATCCTGCCGGCGTTGACGCTGGGGCTGTTCTACATGGCGGTCTATGCCCGGCTGACGCGCAGCGCGATGCTGAACGTGGCCGGCGAGGACTTCATCCGCACCGCCCGCGCCAAGGGCGTGCCGGAGGGGCGCATCCTGTGGCGGCATGTGCTGCGCAACGCGCTGCTGCCTGTGGTGACGCTGGCCGGCATCCAGGCCGGGCAGCTGATCGGCGGATCGGTTCTGGTTGAAACCGTCTTTGCGTGGCCCGGCATCGGCCGGCTGGCCTTCGATGCGCTGCTGGCGCGCGACTACCAGGTGCTGCTGGGCGTGTTCCTGACCACCGCGATCCTGGTCGTGCTGTTCAACCTGGCGACCGACCTGATCTATCTGGTGATCGACCCGAGGATGCAGGGTCCGTGAAGACATTTGCCCGCGCCTTCCTGCGCAACCGCGGTGCGGTGGTGGGGCTGGTCATCCTGCTGCTGGTGTTCCTGATGGCCGCGCTGGCACCGGTGGTGTTCCCGTTCTCGCCGTGGGACATGCAGGGGGCCCCGTTCTCGCCGCCCGGGCAGGACGGTTTCCTGCTGGGCACCGACAGCCTGGGCCGCGACGTGGCGGCCGATATCGCCTATGGCGCCTATGTGTCGCTGCTGATCGGCGCGGTTTCCACCATCGCGGCGGTGACGTTCGGCGTCGCGATGGGTGCGCTGTCCGGCTACCTGGGCGGCGTGGTGGACGACATCATCATGCGCGTGACGGAATTCTTCCAGACCGTGCCGAGCTTCATCCTGGCGGTCGTGCTGGTGGCGATCTTCACGCCGAGCCTGCTGTCGATCGTCGTCGCCATCGCCGTGGTGTCGTGGCCGCCGGTGACGCGCGTGGTGCGCGCCGAGTTCATGACGCTGCGCACGCGCGAATTCGTGCAGGCGGCCGAGGTTCTGGGGCGCTCGCGCTTCGCCATCGCCTTCCGCGAGATCCTGCCCAATGCGCTGTCGCCGATCATCGTGCTGGCCAGCCTGATGGTGGCCAGCGCGATCCTGCTGGAATCGGCGCTGTCCTTCCTGGGCCTGGGCGATCCCAACCTGATGTCCTGGGGCTTCATGATCGGTGCCGGGCGCAGCGTGATCCGGCTGGCGTGGTGGATGAGCGTGTTTCCCGGCCTGGCGATCTTCCTGACGGTGCTGGCGCTGAACCTGGTGGGCGAGGGGCTGAACGACGCGCTGAACCCGCGGCTGGCGCGGCGCCGATGAGCCTGCTGTCGATCGAGCACCTGACGGTCGCGCTGCCGCGCGGTGCGGACCGCGAGAACGCGGTGCAGGATGTCAGCTTCACGCTCGATCCGGGCGAGATCCTGTGCATCGTCGGCGAAAGCGGATCGGGCAAGTCGGTGTCCGTCGCGGCGCTGACCGGGCCTGCTGCCGCCGGCGATGCGCGTGACCGGCGGGCGCATCACGTTCGAGGGGCGCAACCTGCTGGACTGCACGCCGGGCGAGTTGCGGGCGCTGCGCGGGGCGCGCATCGGCATGGTGTTCCAGGAGCCGATGACCGCGCTCAATCCGCTGATGCGGGTGCAGGACCAGGTGGCCGAGGTGCTGCAGGTGCACGGGCAACCGCAGGGCAGGCGCGTGCTGGACCTGCTGGAAGCGGTCGGCCTGCCCGATCCGCCGCGCATTGCGCGCGCCTATCCGCACACGCTGTCGGGCGGGCAGCGCCAGCGCGTGATGATCGCGATGGCGCTGGCGCTGGAGCCGGCGATCCTGATCGCCGACGAGCCCACAACCGCGCTGGACGTTACGACGCAGAAGCAGATCCTGGCGTTGATCCGCGACATCCAGCGCCGGCGCGGCATGGGCGTGCTGTTCATCACGCATGATTTCGGCGTGGTGGCGGAAATCGCCGATCGGGTCGCGGTGATGCAGCGCGGCGCGATCGTCGAGCAGGGCACGGTGGCGCAGGTGCTGGATGCGCCGCAGCATCCCTATACGCAGGCGCTGATCGCCGCGGTGCCGCGCCGCGCGCCGCAGGCCCGGCATGCGATCGGCGGGCGGCCCGTGCTGGAACTGGTCGGCGTGGTGAAGACCTATCACAGCCGCGGCTTCCTGGGCGGGCGCACTGTGCAGGCGGTGAAATCGGCCACGCTGCGCATCCATCGCGGCGAGACGCTGGGGCTGGTGGGCGAGAGCGGGTCGGGCAAGAGCACCTTGGCGCGCTGCGTCTGTCGGCTGGTCATCCCCGACGAGGGCGCCATCCGCTTCCACGACACCGATCTGCAGCCGCTGTCGCGCGCCGCGTGGAAGCCATTCCGCAAGCGCATCCAGATGGTGTTCCAGGACCCGTTCGCGTCGCTTAATCCGCGCCGGCGGGTGGGCGACATCATCGCCGAAGGGCCGGTGGCGCATGGCACGCCGCGGGCCGTCGCGCGCGCCCGGGCGACGGAACTGCTGGCGCTGGTGCGGCTCGATCCCTCGGCCGCTGACCGCTTCCCGCACGAGTTCAGCGGCGGCCAGCGTCAGCGCATCGGCATCGCGCGGGCGCTGGCGATGGAGCCGGAACTGCTGATCGCCGACGAGCCGGTCTCGGCGCTGGACGTTTCGGTGCAGGCGGAGATCCTGGCCCTGCTGGAGGATCTGCGCGCGCGGCTGGGCCTGACGATGCTGTTCATCACGCACGACCTGCGCGTTGCCGCCCAGGTCTGTGATCGCATTGCCGTGATGCGGCGGGGCGAGATCGTCGAGCAGGGGTTCACGACCGACGTGTTCGGCCAACCGTCCCACGGGTACACCAGGGCGTTGCTGGACAGCGTGCCGGGTCACGGCTGGGTCCCCGCCGCGGGAGTGTGAGCGCGGCACCCTCTACCGCAGGATCGAACCATCTGCGCCGAGCGGCGTTGTCGCGGCACAACATCGGGAGTCGCTACCATGCGAACGACATTCGCCGCCGCGCTGCTGGCCGCTTCGGTGCTGGCAGCACCGGCCTTTGCCCAGAGTACAATCGTGCCGATGCCGCAGGCGCCTGCGGCCACGGTCAAAAGCCCGCCGACGGGTTCGGTCGTCTCGCCACTGACGGCGCATGACCAGCAGTTCGTCCGTGCCGCGCTGGAAGGCAACATGGCCGAGATCCAGGCGGCGCAGCTCGCGCTGAAGGTCAGCCAGGATCAGAACGTGCGTGACTACGCGCAAAAGATGATCACCGACCATACGGCGGCGAATGAGACGCTGATGCCGATCGCCAGCCGGCACAGCATCCAGGAGCCGACAATGCTGACGCCGCGGCACCAGGCGATGCTGGAGCGGCTTAGCAAGCTGAGCGGAGAGTCGTTCAACACCGCGTATATTGACGACATGGTCCGCACCCATGAGGCGATGCTGAAGCTGATGAACAATCAGCTGGCGAAGGGTCAGAGCCAGGAGGTCAACGCATGGGTGCAGAACACGCGGCCAACAGTTGTGCAGCATGAGCAGCTGGCCGAGAAGGTGAAGGCCGTTCTGCCGCCGACCGGCTGACGTCTCGCGCTGACGGAGGGTGACGGGGCGGCCGGTTCAGAGCCGGCCGGCCGCCCAGTCTTCCACGCCTTCGGCGGGACGCTCGCCGGCGATCGCCTGTGCGACGCCTTCGCCGATCAGGGCGCCGAGCTTGAAGCCGTGGCCCGCGCAGGCGCTGACCAGCCATCCGGCCGGACCGATCGGTTTCACCAGAAACCGCTCATCGTCCGTCACCGTGTAGTAGCAGGCCTTCGGCTCGAGCACCGCGTAACGGTCGAGGTCACGGTAGGCGAGGGCGGCGGCGGCGAGCAGCGGGGCGAGATCCTGGGCGGTCGCGACGCGATCGTCGTCGGCGTTGCCGGCGCGGGAAAAGCGGTGGTCGCCGATCTTGAGGCGCGTTCCCTGGCGCGGCGGCAGCGTATAGAGGCCGCCTTCGGGGCGGTGATGCAGCAGGACCGGGGCGGCTTCCCAGGCGGCGGCGAGGTCCGGCGGCGGCGCCAGATAGAGCACCGCCTGACGCGACGGCACGCCCACGCCCTTCAGTTCCGGCACCAGCCGGTCGGCCCAGGCGCCGGCCGACACGACGAGGACGTCGCCCGCATGGCGCGTGCCGTCTGCGACCAGCGTGGCGGCGAGAGGGTCCACCTCGGTCACCTGGGCATGGGTATGGAAGCGCACACCGAGACGGGTCAGCAGCACGACGAGGTCGGTGAGGATGCGGACGGGAAACAGCATGCCGGCGCCGTCGGTTTCCACCACGCGGGTCAGCCCGTCGGTGGTGACCATCGGGAAGCGGTCCCGGACGGCGTGCAGCGGGACGTCGCGGTAGCCGATGCCCATGCCGTCCAGTGTGCGCGCCGTCGCCTCGTACCAGTCGGTGTCGTGCCGCATGAAATAGATGGCGGGCGTCGGTTCGTAATGCCGCCGGCCGATCGCCTGCCATAGCTTTTCCCAGACCCGGAAAGCCTCCGGCATCAGGCGGCCATAGCCTTCCAGCGTGCCGTAGGCGTGGCGGATGATGCGATGCTCGTCGTAGGAGGAGGATCGGGGATTGGGCAGCGGCCCCTGCTCGAACAGATGTACGTCATGGCCGCGGCGGGCGAGCCCCCAGGCGGTCGAAAGCCCGGCGATCCCCCCGCCGACGATCAGCACGCGGTTGGTCATTGCGGGCCTTCACTCCGGCCCTCTCCCGCAAGCGGGAGAGGGAGAAAAGCGAGGGCTGGTTGGGGGCGTTTCACTCCGCCGCCTGCACGACGGGTTGGATCGTCTTCATGTTGCCGCCGTAGCGTTCCTTGAAGGCCGAGGTGTCGATCTCCTCGAGGTCGATCTCGCGATCCAGGACCTGCTGCTTCCACTTCAGCAGTTCGGGGTGCGCCGCCTGGAATTCCGGCATCACCTCGCGGGCGAACAGCTCCAGTGATTCGCAGATGTCCTCGTGCGTGTTCTTGCCGGCCTGATTGAGCAGCACGACCTGGTCGATGTTGGACGACTGGAACTTCTTCAGCTTGCGGCGGATGGTATCGGGCGAGCCGATCAGGCCGCCGCGCAGGGCGGCGGCGTGTGCCTCGGGGTTGGCGCGCTTCCACTTGTTGTATTCGTCCCACATGTTCACGGTGCCGGGCGGCGGACGCTGCCGGCCGCTGGAGGCGCCGTAGTATTTCAGGGAGAACTGGAAGAACGTGTCGCCGTCGGCGCGGGCGCGGGCTTCCTCGTCGGTCTTGGCGCACATGAAGAACGACACCAGCGCGATGTTCGGATTGGTCTGGTAGTCGGCCAGCTTCTGCTGCCGCTTGACGAAGGCGTTGTAGTAGGCGTGGACCCAGGCGTGCGCCGCGTCGGCGGAGACGAACTGGAAGCCGAGCGCGCCCATTCCCCATTCGCCGCATTTGGCCAGCGTGTCGAGCTGCGAGCATGCCACCCAGAGGGGCGGGTGCGGCTTCTGCACCGGCTTGGGCAGCACGTTGCGCAACGGCATGTTGAAATACTTGCCGTGATGCTCGCTGCCGCCGTCCTTGAACATCGGGAAGATCGCCCGTACGGCTTCCTCGAAGATTGCCCTCTTGTCGTCCATGTCGACGCCGAACGGCTCGAGCTCGGTGGAGGAGGCGCTCTCGCCCATGCCGAATTCGCAACGGCCGTTCGACAGCAGATCGAGCGTAGCGATGCGCTCGGCGACGCGGGCCGGATGGTTCGTGGTCAGCTGGCAGATGCCGTGGCCGAGGCGGATCTGCTTCGTCCGCTGGCTGGCGGCGGCGAGGAAGGATTCCGGTGCGGGCGAGTGGGAGTATTCCTCGAGGAAGTGATGCTCCACCTGCCAGGCATGGTCGTAGCCGAGGTGGTCGGCCAGCTCGATCTGCGTCAGGGCGTTCTGATACAGCTTCAGCTCATCGCCCGGCACCCACGGCCGTGGCAACTGAAGCTCGTAGAAGATGCCGAATTTCATATCCGTTTCCCCAGCGATTACCGTTCCATGGGGATCAGTCTATCAACCGGGGGCCGGCTGTCCATGCGGGCGCCCCGGCGGACCTAGCCGATGCGCGCCAGCGCCTGCGTGAGATCGGCGATGATGTCGTCGACGTGCTCGATGCCGATGGAGACGCGGATCGTCGCCTCGGAGATGCCAAGATGCTCGCGGGTTTCGCGCGGCACGCCGGAATGCACCGTGCTGCTGGGGTGGCACACCAGCGATTCGGTGCCGCCCAGGCTGACTGCGAGTTTGAAGACCTGCAGCGCATTGAGCACGGCGAAGGCCTCGGCCGTGCCGCCCTTGACGTCGAAGGAGAAGGTGGTCCCGGCACCGGTGCACTGGCGCGCGAACACGGCGCGGGCGGGGTCGTCGGCGGCAAGCTGGGATGGGTGATAGACGCGCGCGACGTTGGGATGACCGGCGAGGAACTGCGTGACGATCTCGGCGCTGCGGCTGGCCGCATTCATCCGCAGCGACAGGGTTTCCAGCGACCGCGACAGCATCCACGCCGAGTGCGGATCGAGTTGCGTGCCGATGGCGCCGCGCAGCTGCCGCACCGCCAGCATGTCCTTGAGGCTGCCGAGGGCGGCGCCGGCCACCAGGTCCGAATGGCCGCCGACATATTTGGTCAGCGAATAGACGACGATGTCGACGCCATGCTGGAGCGGGTTCTGGAAGACCGGCCCGAGCAACGTGTTGTCGCACACGATCACCGGCCGCAAGCCGCCTTGATGGGTCGCCATCCGCTCGGCGACGGCGCGCAACTGCGCCAGATCGACGATGGTGTTCATCGGATTGGAAGGCGACTCGACCAGGATCACCGAGACCCGGCCGCGGGCCAGTGCCGCATCGGCGGCGGCGTTCACCACGGCGCCGTCGATGCCGTCGGCGAAACTTTCCGTCATCACGCCGAACGGTTGCAGCGTGCGGGCGAGCAGCGTCTCGGTGCCGCCGTACAGCGGCTGGCTGTGCAGCACGACGTCGCCCGGCCGAACATGCGTCAGCAACGTCGTGGCGATGGCCGACATGCCGCTGGAAAAGATCACCCCGGTCTCGGCGCCCTCATAGGCGGCCAGCCGTTCCTCGACGATTTCGCTGTTCGGATGGTTGAACCGCGAATAGACGAGGCCGGCCGCGTCGCCGACCGGCGGCGTGCGGCGTCCCGCGACATAGTCGAAGAAGTCGCGGCCTTCCTCGGCGCTTTTGAACACGAAGGTCGAGGTCAGGAACACCGGCGGCTTCACCGCACCCTCGGACAGTGCCGGGTCGTAGCCGTAGCCGAGCATGAGCGTCTGCGGATGCAGCATGTGGTTGCCGATCCGGTCCTTTCCGTAGCGCGATGATGGCATCGTGGCCTCCGTGTGGAACCGGCCGACTCCGGCGGATCTTATCGGCCCGCGGCGGCGGGAATGGCACGTCCATGCGTCTCCGCGAGGTGGTCGAAGCGATGGCGATAGGTGCCGAGGCCCATCGTCGCCGAGCGAAGTTCGATGATCAGGTCATGCAGTTCGGTCTGCGGCACGAGCGCCTGCACGTCGTCCCAGCCCGGCCACGCCTCGCGCTCGGCGTAGCCCAGCATCTGGCCATGCCGCCCGGTCAGCACGCGCTGCGCGGCGGCGAGATGGTCGCTGGGGATACTGACGGTGACGTGGCAGATCGGTTCCAGCAGCACCGGGTCGGCCTTGGGCAGCGCCTCGGTGAAAGCCATGCGGGTTGCGGTGCGGAACGCCATGTCGGAACTGTCCACCGAGTGAAAGCCGCCGTCGAGCAGCGTGACCTCGATATCGACGACGGGGTAGCCGAACACGCCCTTGCGGGCGGCTTCCTCGGCGGCCTCGCCGACGGCGGGGATGTAGTTGCGCGGCACCGCGCCGCCGACGATGCGGTCGACGAAGCGGAAGCCCTCGCCGCGCGGTAGCGGGGCGAGGGCGATCTTGACGTCGGCGAACTGGCCGTGCCCGCCGGTCTGGCGCTTCAGGCGCGCGTGCTGCTGCACCGGCCGGCGGATCGTTTCGCTGAACGGCACCTGCGGGCGGTGCGTGGTGACGGCGATGCCGAAGGCGCTGCCGAGACGCTCGATCGCGGCGCGCAGATGGATCTCGCCCTGGCCGGCGAGCACGGTCTCGCCGGTTTCGGCGCTGTGCTCCAGCGTCAGCGCCGGGTCCTCCTCGATCAGCTTGCGCAGCGCGCCCGACAGCCGCACGTCGTCCTTGCGGTCGGCGGTGGCGATGGCCAGCGCATAGACCGGCTGCGGCGGGTCGGGGAAATCCAGCACGGCGCCGCCGGCGTCGCCGATCACGGCACCGGTCGCGACGGCTTCCAGGCGGCCGAGCGCGACGATCTCGCCGGTGGCGGCCTCGGCGCATCTTCGCCGGCTCGGCGATGCCGGGCAGGCGCCAGATTCCGCCGATGCGCGCGCCGTCGATGGCGCCCCCGTCCTTCAGCGGGCCGCGCCAGACGCGCGCCCAGGACAGCTTGCCGCCGTGCGCCGGCATTGACCGTGCGGAACACCTGCGCGAGCGCGCCGCCTTCGGGTGCGACCAGCTTGCGCGCCGCCGTCTCGGCCGCCGCCGGCGTGTCGTGCCGCAGCGCCTTCCACAGCCGGCGGACGCCCCAGCCGGGCTCGGCGGCGCCGAGCAGGCAGGTCGCGACCAGCCCGCTCGCTCTGTTCCTGGCGCAGTCGGTCGTAAGATTTCGCCGGCGCTGGGCGTGACGTCCTCGATGAGCTTTTCGAGCAGCGCGTCGTCGTGGTCGGCCAGCGTCTCGATCAGGCCGGCCCGCGCTTCGCGCTCACGGTCGAGAAGGTCGCTGGGGACCGAGACCAGCGCGGAGGGCGCGTTCCTGCGGTAGTGGTAGGCGCGCTCGCTGACGACGTCGACATAGCCGGTGATCGTCTCGCCCTCGCGGATCGGCACATGGCGCAGCACCAGCGGACGGCGGGATGCGGCTTGCAAGGCGGCGACGGTGTCGCGGATGCGGCCGTCGAGCGTGTCGATGCGGTTGATGAAGACGATGAAGGGCACGTGGGCCGATTCGAGCACATGCAGCAGCGGTGCGGCGGTGGGCGCGCGGGCTGGCGAGGGGTCGCAGACGACGACCGCGAGGTCGGCGACGGCGATGGCGCTTTCCGTGATCAGGCCGAATTCGATCGAGCCCGGGCAGTCGATCAGCGTCCAGGCTTCGTCCATGAAGGTGCAGCCGGCGAGGTGCATCTCGGTGCCGCTGCGTTCCGGGCCACGGCGACGCGGCGTGCCGGCGGCGGCCAGCATCGCCTCGAACAGGGTGGATTTGCCGCTGCCGTAGGGACCGACGAACGCGACGGTCCGGTGACCGGACGGGACGTGGACCATGACTTCCTCCCGGGGCCGGCGATTGTTGTGTCGCGTCGTGCCGAATGGGTCGGAGCGTTAGCCGGCCGTGTTGGGGCCATCTGACCAGTGCCAGGGCCGGTTTGCCAAGGGGCATCGCGGCCGGTGATCGGGGCACGACGTGGGCGGCCGGATCGGGTCCGGCCATGACGGATCAGGCGAGGCCGCGTCCGGACAGCAGCGGGCCGGTGTCCGGGGCGTGGCCGCGGAAGCCGACATAGAGTTCCATCGGATCGCGCGTGTCGCCGGCTTCCAGCACGGTGCGCAGCCGGGCAGCGGTCGCCGCATCGAAGGCATCGCCGGCGGCGGCGAAGGCGTCGAAGCCGTCCGCCTCCAGCAACTCTGCCCAGAGATAGGAATAATAACCTGCCGCATAGCCGCCGCCCGAGAACAGATGCTGGAAATGCGGCGGGCGGTGTCGCGGCCCGATCGCCGCGGGTGCGCCGAGCCGCGCCAGCGTCGCGCGCTCGAACGCGGCGACGTCGATGCTTGCCGGATCGGGATGCGTGTGCAGGTCCATGTCGAGGATGGCCGAGGCGGTGTATTCCACCGTCGCGAAGCCCTGGTTGAAGGTCCGCGCGGCGAGCAGCCGCGTGATCAGATCCTCGGGGATCGGCTCCCCGGTTTCGTGGTGGCGGGCGTAGCGGCGCAGCACGTCGGGCTCGGCCAGCCAGTGTTCGTAGATCTGCGAAGGGAACTCCACGAAGTCGCGGCGCACCGAAGTGCCCGACTGCGAGGGGTAGCGGACGTTGCTGAGCAGCCCGTGCAGGGCGTGGCCGAATTCGTGGAACAGCGTCTCGGCGTCATCGAAGCTGAGCAGGGTGGGCTCGGCGCGGGCGAAGTTGTTGTTGTTGACGATGATCGGCGTTACCGCGCCGTCCAGCGTCTCCTGGTCGCGGTAGCTGCTCATCCAGGCCCCCGACCGTTTGTCGGGGCGGGCGTAGTGGTCGGCGAGGAAGATGCCGATGGGTGCGTCGGGATCGCGCGCCGTGTCGTGGACCTCGTAGGCGCGCACGTCCGGGTGATAGACGGGCAGATCGGGGCGCGCGACGAAGGTCAGGCCGAACAGCCGCGTCGCGGTGTCAAAGGCCGCTTGCTGAATGTTCTCGAGCACGAAATACGGCTTCACGCGCGGCCTCGTCGATGGCGTAGGCGGACTGGCGCAGGCGCTCGGCGTAGTAGAGCCAGTCCCAGGGCTCCAGCCGGTCGATGCCGTCCTCCCGCGCGAGCGGCAGCATCGCCTCGGCCTCCCGCGCCGCCTTGCGCTTGCCGGCGGCCCAGACCTGCGCGGTGAGGCGGCGCGACGGCGTCCGGCGAGCCGGCCATGCTGTCGGCCAGCCGGAAGGCGGCGAAGGTGGGATAGCCCAGCAACTGGGCGCGCTCGGCCCGCAGCGTCAGGATCTGCGGGATCAGCCTGCGGTTGTCGTGTTCGCCGTCGTGGCCGCCGCGCGCGATCCAGGCGGCGTGCGCGATCTGACGGAGGTCGCGACGCGGGCAGAACGACAGGAAAGGCTCGATCAGCGAGCGCGACAGGGTGACGACCCAGCCCGCCTTGAGGCCGCGTTCCACCGCCGCCTGCCGTGCGCCGGCGACGACGAAACCGGGCAGCCCGTCGAGATCGGCGGCGGCGAGGACGAGCTGCCAATCCTTCTCGTCGTGCAGCACGTTCTGGCCGAACGCGGTGTGCAGGCTGGCCAGCCGCCCGGTGATCTCGGTCATCCGCGCCTTCTGCTCGGGCCCCAGTGCCGCGCCGCTGCGGACGAAGCCGAGATGCGTGCGGTCGAGCAGCCGATGCTGCACCGGGTCGAGCCCCAGCGTGTCGCGGCGCTCGGCCAGGGCGCAGACGCGCCCGAACAGCGCGCCGTTCAGATGCAGGCGCGTCATGTGCTGGGCGTAGAGCGGCGCGATGTCGCGCTCGATCGCCTGCAACGCCTCCCCGCCAAGGCTGGCGACGAGGTTGCTGAAGACGGAATGGACGCGCGCCAGCAGGCGGCCGCTGCGTTCCAGCGCCTCGATCGTGTTGGCGAAGGTGGGCGGAGCGTTGGCGGTGGCGATGGCCGCGATCTCGGCGTCGTGCTCGGCCATCGCGTGGGCGTAGGCCGGCGGGAAATGCCCCGGGCGGATGCGGTCGAAGGGGGGGATGCCGAACGGGGTGGCCCAGTCTGCCAGGAGGGGGTTGTCATCCATGGCGGATAGGGGTCCGCAAGCGGTGCCCCCAGTCAAGGGGGCGTGAGCCGCCGCGGCTTCCGACGCGGCCGCCGCGGGTGTAGGCTGGAGCCATGTCATCCACGATCGACGACGCCCGCGCGGCGGCCCCCGGCCCCGAAATCCTGCCGCCGCCGCCCGGCGGGCTGAAAATCGCGGCGTCCGACGCGCGCGACCGCGCCACCGTCGCGGCGGCGGACCATGCCGCCCGCCACTGGACCAGCAGCGACCCCGGCCGGCTGCGCCCAGGGACCGAGGCGCACAAGCTGGCCGTGGGCGCGATGTTCCGCGACACCTTCAACCCGTACAAGCCGTCGATCATCGACTGGCCGAAGCTGTCGGCCGAGGCGCGCGACCGGCTGGTCGGCCTGCCGATCTGGGACATCGCGGTGCAGACCGAGGGCAAGGCGCGGCTGCGGATGCTGTCCTATGCCAACAGCCTGACCGACCCGGACTGGCGCGAGGCGATCGCGCTGAACGGCTGGGAGGAAGGGCGGCACAAGGAGGTGCTGTCCAACCTGGTCGCGGCCTACGGCATCGCGCTGGAGCCGGAGCCGCCGTACCTCGAGCCGCGCGACACCGAATGGGCCTATCTGGTCACCGGCTTCAGCGAGTGCATCGACAGCTTCTTCGCCTTCGGCCTGTTCGAGCTGGCGCAACGCTCCGGCTTCTTCCCGCCGGAACTGGTCGATACGTTCGAGCCGGTGATGCAGGAGGAGTGCCGCCACATCCTGCTGTTCGCCAACTGGCTGGCGTGGCATCGCCGCACGCATGCCGTGGTGGCGCCGCATCCGCGTTCGAGCTGCGCGTCGCCGCCGTGTGGGTGTTCCTGGGCTGGGAGCGCATCGGCATCGCGCGCGGCATGGATGACGGCGAAAGGCAAGGCGCAGGACAACAACTTCACCGTCAACGGCAGCAAGGCGGTGAGCGATGTCGAGGTCGAGCGTGCCCGAGCTGATGGGGCTCTGCCTGACCGAGAACGACCGCCGCTTCGCCGGCTACGATCTGCGCCTGCGGCGGCCGACGACGATGCCGAGCCTGGTGCGCTTCGCCCGCCGCTTCATGCGCGAGAAGCGCGCCAAATGATCGAGCAGACCGTCGATATCCCGACCGCCGACGGTGCCATGGAGACGTTCGTCTGCCATCCCGAGCGGGGCGGGGGGCATCCGGCCGTGCTGCTGCTGATGGATGCGCCGGGCATCCGCCAGGAACTGCGCGACATGGCGAGCCGGCTGGCCACCGTCGGCTACTGCGTGCTGCTGCCGAACCTGTATTACCGCGCCGGCCGGGAGACGCTGTTCGGGCCCGAGGTGCTGACGCATGGCAGCGCCGAGCACCAGCGGATGCGCGCGATCCGCACGAAGATGACCATCCCGCCGGTGATGGCGGATGTCGGCGCGATGCTGGCGTTCCTGGATGGGCTGCCGGCGGCGAAGCCCGGCCCGGTGGGCGCGCATGGCTACTGCATGAGCGGGCCCTACGCGTTGGCTGCCGCCGCGCGCTACCCCGACCGCATCGCCGCCGCGGCGTCCTTCTATGGCACCTGGCTGGTCAGCGATGCCGAGGAGAGCCCGCATCTGACGCTGGGCCGCGGCAAGGCGGAGCTGTACATCGCCTGCGCCGAGCACGACGAGCTGGCGCCGCTGCCGATGGTGGAGGAACTGCGGACGCTGTTCGGCCAGTCGGGCGCCGTCGGGGAGCTGGAGCTTTATCCCGGCGTGCATCACGGCTTCGGCTTTCCGCAACGCTGGTGTTACGACCGCGCGGCGGCCGAGCGGCATTGGGAGCGGCTGATCGCGCTCTACCGGCGCAGGCTGGGCTGACGCCGGGCGCGGGAGAAGCCGCCGCGCTTTTCCGCCCTACGAGGATTCGGCAGGCTTGCCCATCAGCGGCGCGTAGATCAGCGCGATGAAGGCGATCAGGCAGATTACGCTGAAGGAGTTGAGCCGGGTGATCGCGGCCGAGGTTTCCGGTGCGAGGTCGGTCAGCGACGGGAGCCAGTAGGCGCAGACGACGAAGGCGGCCAGCACGGCGCCGAGCAGCCCGAGGCGCAACAGCCGCTCCCCCGGGCGATACAGCAGGGCGGCCAGGATCGCGCAGGGGATGAGGAACAGGCTGGTGCCGGATTGCGGACCCAGCACCCAGGTGCCGAACACGCAGTTGGTGGCGCCGAAGCCCGGCACGAGCAGTCGGCCGAGCAGCGGATTGCGGCGGGTGACCGCCGGGATGCCGAGGAACACGGGGGTGGCCAGCAGCGTCAGCCAGCCGGCCGGGAAGATGCCGTGCCCCGGCATCGCCAGCAGATAGAGCGGGTAGAACGGCGTGTTCCAGCCGACCACCAGCGACACCCAGTTCGCCGCTTCGGCCTGCGGATCGGGGTGGCTGGCGTAGCGTCGCAGCTGATCGAGCATCTTCATCCCCGGAATATGGCCCCGAACGGCAAAGCCGGGACCCTAGTCGGCCGTGCGGCGCCCGGCCATCTTGCCTTCGCCCGCCTGCGCGCCCAGCCTGACAGGCGGGAAATCGGGGGAGACAGCGCCATGACGGACAACGCACAGATGATTATCGACCTGGACGCCAAACGGATGCGGGCGATGGCCGAGAAGGATACCGCGACCCTGTCGGCGCTGTTGGCCGACGACCTGATCTATACCCATTCCTCGGCGCGGCTCGACACCAAGGCCAGCCTGATCGGCGCCATGGAGGCGGGCACCACGGTCTATTCCGAGTGCACGCCCTCGGAGGTGAAGGCGAAGGACTGCGGTGATGCCGTGGTGCTGACCGGCATCTGCCGCATCGGCGTCACCTCGAACGAGGTGCCGCAGGCGTTCACCGTCCGCTTCACCGATGTCTATGCCAAACGCGGCGGCGAGTGGCGGATGGTGGCCTGGCAATCGACGCGGCTGCGCGGCTGACGCCGATGCGCATCGGCATCCACCTGCCGCACGCGGGCGAGCAGGCGACGCCCGCGCTGATCAAGCGCCACGCCATGCGCGCGGAGGCGCTGGGGCTGAGCGATATCTGGGTGAGCGAGCACATCATCGTCCCGCGCGCAAGCTTCCCGCGCTCGCCGCAGTTCTATGACCCGGTGGTGACGCTGAGCTGGGTCGCCGCGGTGACCGAGCGCATCGGCCTGGGCACCAGCGTGCTGGTGCTGCCGATGCGCCATCCGCTGCCGCTGGCGAAAGAGCTTTCGACGCTGCAGAACCTGTCGGGCGGGCGGCTGATCCTGGGGGCCGGCGTCGGCTGGCTGGAGGCCGAGTTCGCCGCCCTGGGCGTGCCGTTCAACGAGCGCGGGCGCCGCATGGACGAGGGCATCGCGATGATGCGCGCGGTGTGGACCGAGGACCCGGTGACGTTCGAGGCGCGGACGATCCCGGCGGTCATCCGGGAGATGACGATGCGGCCGCATCCGGTGGCGCGCATCCCGCTGTGGCTGGCGGCCGACCAGGATGCGGCGCTGCGCCGTACCACGCGCATCGCCGATGGCTGGCACGGCACCCGCTACACCCCCGAAACGGCAGCGCCGGTGGTGCGTCGGTTGCGTTCGGAACGACCTGGCGCCGACTTCACCGTATCGTTGCGTGTGGAATGGAACGGCCGCGACCAGGGCGAGCTTGCAGACAAGATCGCGGCCTTTGCCGCGGTGGGCGTCGATCACGTGATGATCGCGCCGCAGAACCGCGAGGTCGACGACTGGGATGCGGTGCTGGAGGGGGTGGGCCGTTTCGTTGCGGGTTAGGTGCTGCGGGGGCGCTGGCTCGACAGCGCCGCACCCGTCGGCTAACCCAATGACAGAAAGAAACGGAGCCCCAGGATGATTTCACGACGCGCCTTGATCGGTTCGGCCGCCACTGCGGCAGCCATGCTTCCGGGCCTGCGGGCCCGCGCGCAGGCGCCGGTCATCAAGCTCGGCGTGCTGAACGACATGTCGGGCAACTATCGTGACGATGGCGGGCCGACGGGCGTGGCCTGCGCGCAGCAGGCGATCGACGAATTCGCCTCGGCGCACGGGTTGAACGTGCAGCTGCTTTCGGCCGACCATCAGAACAAGGCCGATATCGGGGCCAGCATCGCGCGGCAATGGTTCGATCGCGACGGCGTGGATGCCGTCGTCGATGTGCCCACGTCCTCGGTGGCGCTCGCGGTGTCGACGGTGTGCCGGGAGAAGAACAAGATCATGCTCAATTCCGGCGGCGGCACCAGTGCGCTGACCGGCAAGCAGTGCAGCCCCAACACGATCCACTGGACCTACGACACCTACATGCTGACCAAGAGCCCGGGCCAGTCGATGGTGAAGCTGGGCGGCGATACCTGGTTCATGCTGGTGGCCGACTATGCGTTCGGCCAGCAGATGGAGATCGATCTGACCGCGACCGTGAAGGCGGCGGGCGGCAAGGTCGTCGGGCGCATCGCCTATCCGTTCCCGGATACGACGGATTTCTCCTCGGCGCTGGTGCAGGCGCAGGCGTCGGGTGCGAAGGTGCTGGCGCTGTGCAACGCCGGCGACGATACGGTCAACTGCGTCAAGCAGGCCAACGAGTTCGGGCTGATGCAGTCCATGAAGATCGTGCCGCTGCTGCTGCAGAGCACGACGGTGCATTCGCTGGGCCTGCCGGTGGCGCAGGGGCTGGAGTTCGCGACGTCGTACTACTGGGACCTGAACGACCGGACGCGGGCGTTCCAGAAGCGCATCCAGCCGAAGACGCCGAAGATCGTGCCGAACATGACGCAGGCGGGCGATTACGGCGTGGTGCTGCACTACCTCAAGACGGTGGCGGCGATGGGCGCGGCCGACGCCAAGCGGGACGGTCGCGCCACGGTCGCGCGCATGAAGTCGATCCCGACCGACGACGACTGCTTCGGCCCAGGCACGATCCGCGAGGACGGGCGCGCGCTCCATCCGGTCTACTTGATGCAGGTCAAGACGCCGGCCGAGAGCAAGAGCGAATGGGATGTGCTGAAGGTGGTGGCCACGACCCCGGCCGACCAGGCGTTCCGTCCGATGAGCGAAGGCGGCTGCCCGTTCATCAAGGCTTGACCCGAAGGGCGCAGGTTGCGGCGGAGGGGCTGGGCAGGGGCCCCGCCAATCAGTGCGCGCCTTCCGGGCGGGGAGGGTGATATACCCGCCTCCCCGGACGGCCGGGCCGTGCCGACTGCGTCCGCAACGTCAAACCGGAGATGATTGATGCGCCTCGATGCCATTGCGATCGGCAACAACCCGCCTGAGGACGTCAACGTGGTGGTCGAGGTCGGGGTCGGGGGGAACCGATCAAGTACGAGATGGACAAGGAGGCGGGCACCCTGGTGGTTGACCGCTTCCTGCACACGCCGATGCGCTACCCGGGCAATTACGGCTTCGTGCCGCACACCCTGTCCGACGACGGCGACCCGATCGACGTGCTGGTGGCCAACACCAGGCCGATCATTCCCGGCGCGGTCATCAACGTGCGCCCGGTGGGCGTACTGCGCATGGTCGATGACGGCGGAGAGGACGAGAAGATCATCGCCGTGCCGTCGCCGCACCTGACCAAACGCTACCTGAAGGTGCTGAACTACACCGACCTGCCCGAGATCACGACCGAGCAGATCGAGCACTTCTTCGCCCACTACAAGGACCTTGAGCCGGGCAAATGGGTGAAGATCGCCGGGTGGGGCGATGCGGCCGAAGCCCGCGCCTTCATCAAGGCGGCGATCGAGCGGGCCAAAACCAAGGCCGCCTAGAGTCCGCCTGCGGTCATCACGGTCCAGCCCACCGCCCCCGGTCTCGCTCTCCCGCGATGCGGGAGAGAGACGCCGTCACGCTGCCGGGGCGGCGTCGAAGGACCATTCCTCGGCGGTGGCGCCGGCGAGCGCCTGGATGCGGGCCTCGTCGGCCTCCAGCGCCGCCGCGGTGCCGGCATAGACGATCTCGCCGTTCTCCAGCACATAGGCGTCGTCGGCGATGTCGAGCGTGATGCGGACATTCTGCTCGACCAGCAGGACCGAGATGCCTTCCCGCGCGCATCTCGGCGACGATGCGGAACACCTCCCGCACGATCAGCGGCGCGAGGCCCTGCGAGGGTTCGTCCAGGATCAGCAGCCGGGGGTTGAGCAGCAGGGCGCGGGCGATCGACAGCATTTCCTGCTCGCCGCCGGAAAGCTGGCGGCCGCGGTTCTGCTTGCGCTCGGCGAGGCGGGGGAACAGCTCGTAGATGCGCGGGATGGTGAACGGACCCGGCCGCTCCAGCGGCACGCGCAGATTCTCCTCGACCGAGAGATTGGGGAAGATGCGCCGGCCCTCGGGCACGTAGCCGACGCCCAGGGCGGCGATGCGGAACGGCGGCAGCGCTTGTGGTGTCCTGGCCGAATACCTGCACATGGCCCGAGCGCGGCGGCACCAGCCCCATCAGGCTTTTCAGCGTCGTGGACTTGCCGGCGCCGTTGCGGCCCAGCAGCGTCGGTGATGCGCCCTTCGCCCGCCACCAGCCCGACATCGTGCAGGATGTGGCTCTTGCCGTAGAAGGTGTTGAGGCCCTCGGCCTCCAGCGCGTTCATGCGGCTTCTCCGAGATAGGCGGCCTGCACCGCCGGATTGTCGCGCGATTTCGCGCGGGCGTGCCGTCGGCCAGCATCGAGCCCTCGGCCAGCACGGTGATGCGGTCGGCCAGGTTGAACACCACGCGCATGTCGTGCTCGATCAGCACGATGGTGTAGCTGCTCTGCTTGTGCAGCCGGCGGATCAGGCCGGCGATCTGGTAGGTTTCCTGCTCGCCCATCCCGGCGGTCGGTTCGTCGAGCAGCAGCACGCGGGGCTTGAGCGCCAGCGCCATGGCGATCTCGGCGGCGCGCTGGTCGCCATGCGACAACTCGCCCACCAGCCGGTCGGCCTTGGCCGACAGCCCGGTCAGCGCCAGCACCTCATCGATCGTCGTCGCGCACGGCGCGCGTTGTCCGCCCGGCTGGTCCAGATCCGCAGGCTGTAGCCGTCTGCCGCCTCGACCGCGATGCGCACGTTCTCCCGCACCGTCAGTCTCGGGAAAGATCTCGGTGATCTGGAAGGTGCGCGCCATGCCGCTCTTGACGCGCTGCGTGCGCCGGACATCTGGGTGACGTCCTGCCCGTCCAGCAGGATCTCGCCGGAGGTCGGCGGGAAGAAGCCGGTGATCAGGTTGAAGAACGTGGTCTTGCCGGCGCCGTTCGGGCCGATGATGGCGCGCAGCTCGCCTGGGGCGACGCTGAGCGAGATGTCGTTGACCGCGACCAGGCTGCCGAACTTCTTGGTGACGCGGCGGGCTTCCAGCATGCTCATGTCGCGGACCTTCGTCTTCAGCATCCCCAGGATGCCGCGCGGGAAGAACATCACCACCAAGACGAACAGCAGGCCGACGAAGCTCATCCAGTTCTGCGTCATCGAGGAGATGTAGTCCTGCAGCACGACATAGATCGCGGCACCCACCAGCGGGCCCCAGAAGCTGCGCATGCCGCCCATCACCACCATGATCACGATGATCGCCCGACAGGTTGTAGTGCAGCGAGGTCGGGTCGGCGAAGTTGTTGAGCAGCGCATAGAGCGCGCCGGCGGTCGAGGCGAAGAAGCAGGAGATCGAGAAGGACAGCCAGATGTGCCGGTCCACCGCGATGCCGAGGAAGCGCGCGCGGCGCTGGTTTTCGCGGATCGCGATCAGCGTGCGGCCGAACGGCGAGTGCAGCAGCAGCGCCATCAGCGCGACGCATACGGCGAACACGAACAGCACGAAGTAGTAGAACAGTCGTGCCGTTGTTCAGGATGTCGATGCGTCACCGGGCCGAGCGTGCATCGGCTGGCGGGAGAAGCCGCGCAGCCCGTCGAAGCCGCCGGTGACGCTGTCCCAGTGATAGGCGATGTAGTAGAAGATCTGGCCGAAGGCGATCGTGATCATCGCGAAATACACGCCACGGCGCTTGCAGATCAGCGCGCCGAGCAGCCGTGCCGACGACGCCGCCGAGCAGGATGCCGTCGATCACGGCAAGCCCGGTGCTGTTGGACAGATAGCGCAGCGTCAGCCCGGTGCCGTAGGCGCCCAGCCCGAAATAGGCGGCGTGGCCGAAGCTCATGACCCCGGTGAAGCCGAGCAGGAAGTTCAGCGCCATCGCCACGAGTCCCATGACCACGACGTGCGAGGCGAGTGCCGTGTAGCCGCCGACATAGCGCAGCCAGAGCGGAGCGGTGAGCAGCATGGCCCAGACGATGGCGCTGGGCAGCCAGCCCGACAGCGTCTGCGGACGGGCTACCGGGCCGACCCGGGCCGCAACGCCCAGTTCGACGTTCTGGCTGCTCATGTCAGCATCCCTTCCTCGCCCATCAGACCGCGCGGCCGGACCAGCAGCACGACGGCCATGATGACGTAGATCACCGCTTCCTGCGCGCTGGGCAGGAACACCGTGGTCAGTGCCGAGGCGACGCCGATCAGCAGACCGCCCAGCAGCGTGCCGGTCAGGCTGCCGACGCCGCCGACGATGATGGCGATGAACGCCGGCATCAGCAGATCATCGCCCATGTTGGGGTTGAGGCCGATCTGGCCGGCCGCGAGCACGCCTGCAAGGCCGGCGAGGTAGATGCCGACGGCGAAATTGAGCGAACGCAGCAGCCGCACGTTGATGCCCAGCGAGGCGACGGTATCGAGGTCAAGCGTGCCCGCCCGGATGCGCACGCCGAGCCGCGTGTAGCGCAGGAAAAGGAACAGCGTGACCACCGAGATGATGACGACCGCCATCATGAAGATACGATAGCCGGTGATGAAGAACAGGTCGCTGCTCAGTCCCTGGTTGAGGCTGTCGGGGATGGTCATGCGGCAGGCCCGAGACGCCCCAGAAATAGCGGCAGGCATCCTGGATGATGAAGGCGAGGCCGAAGGTGAGCAGCAGGCTGTAGACCGGATCACGGTTGTAGACGCGCCGGATCATCACCCGTTCGACGATGAAGCCGAGGGCTGCGACCAGCAGCGGCGAGATGATCAGCGCCCCCCAGAAGCCGTATCGAGGGGATCAGCATGAACGCCAGATAGCCGCCGAGTGCGAGGAAGTTGCCGTGCGCGAAATTGATGACGTTGGAAAGATTGAGGATCATCGCGACGCCCAGCGCCATCAGCACGTAGAATGCGCCGATGATCAGGCCGTTGGTGACGTTGAACAGCACAAGCTGCAGCATCGGTCGCACCCTTGAATTTGGACGTGCACGAAGCCGTCCCTGATCGGTCCTGCAATAGCCGCCGCCGCCGCGCTGCGGGCGCGGCGGCGGCACCATTCGATCAGGCGGTCAGGACGGATAGACCATCTTGCAGCCGGTGTCCGCGATCGGGCCCTCCGCCTCTTCTCCGGGCACCAGCTTGGCGACCGTGAACACGTTGGCCGGATCGCCCTTCGGCGGATGCACCTCGCCGGTGAAGATCGTCGCCATGAGTTCGTGGTCGCCCGGCGCGGTAGAAGGTCTTGCCGGCCTGCAGCGCGACCTCGGGCGGCAGCACCTCGCCTTCCAGCGCCTTGACCATCTTGATCGCTTCCAGGCTCTTGGCCTTCTCCGCCGCGATCTTGAAGGAGTACATCGCAGCGTAGCCGAACCAGTGGCGGGCCGAGCAGTAGGGCTTTCCCGTGGCCTTCTTGATGGAGCTGACGAAATCGGCGACGTGGGCGACGCCGGGCTGGTCCCACCACCATTCCATCGTCCACCAGCCGGCCTGGGCCTCGGGCGGCACCGCCAGGATGCTTTCGATCTCGAACAGTGCGCCGCCCAGCGCCATGTCCTTTTCCATGCCGAACTGGGTGAACTGCTTCATGCAGTCGATCTGCGCCAGCCCGCCCATGTTGTTGAGCAGCACGTTCGGCTTGTAGGCCTTGGCCTTGATCAGGCTGGCCGAGAAATCGGTCGCCGCGATCGGCAGCATGTCGCCTTCGTAGGTGCCCCCCATCGCAGTCAGGTTCTTGACGAAATTCGCCTGCAGCGTGTGGCCGTAAGCATAGTCAGGCGTGATGAAGAAGAACTTCTTGCCGAATTTCTCGACCAGCGTCTTGGTGATCGCGGAGGCGTCCATCGCGGTGGTGTTGCAGATGCGGAACACGTTCCACTTGCAATCCTTGCCGGTGATCGGATCGGTATGGCCGCCCGGCACGATGTGGAAGATCTTGGCCTCGCTGGTCACACCCTCGATGGCGTAGGCAACGCCCGAGTTCACATCACCGAAGATCGCGCTGACATGGTCGCGCTCGATCAGCTTGTGCGCCTTCTGCACGCCGGTGCCGACGTCATTCGCCGAGTCCTCGACCAGCAGTTGCAGCTGGCGGCCAAGCACGCCGCCTTCACCGTTGATCTTGGCGACGCCGACTTTCGCACCCTCAACCTCGCTGACCGCGAGGGCGGAGAGGCTGCCGGTCAGCGGGTCGATGAAGCCGAGCTTGATGGGCTCCTCGCCGCGCGCCTTGATCAGCGCGGGTGCTGCGAGTTGCAGCGCAGCAAGCGTTGCGCCGCCCTGAAGAAGCCGGCGCCGCCCGACACCAGTCACCAACTGGGTTCTCATCCGTTCGTCTCCCTTTGCGGCTGCTTCGGGCAGCCTTATTGACGTCTCGTGCCGGCGATCAGCCGGCGCGACCCTTGGTCCCGAAGTTCGGGCGCCGCACTATTACGCAGGGCCGTCGCAGAACGCAATTTCGCTTCTGCACAAGATCCGCGCATTACATTTGTTTTATTCAGGCGGCGTCCCAGCCGGCGCGACCACCGAGGCGGCGCAGCGCGTCGCGCAGCGTGGCGATGCTGAACGGCTTGGCCAGCACGCCGTCCACATCGCCGCCGTCGGCCATGCCGGCCGCCTCGGCATAGCCGGTCGCGAGGAGCACCGGCACGGTCACGCCGCGTGCCCGCACCGCGCGGGCCAGATCGATGCCGTTGCATTCGGGCATGGCGTAGTCGATCAGCAGCAGTCCCGGCCTGTCGCCGTTTCCGTCCAGCAACGCCAGCGCTTCCTCGGCACCGGATGCCTCGATCACCTCGCAGCCGACATCGCGCAGCATCTCGCGGGTCACGCGGCGCACCGCCGCGTCGTCGTCCACCAGCATGACCAGCCGGGTAGCCGGCGCGGGCGGCGTGCCGGGTGCGGCCTGCGGCGGCGGCCCCGGCTCGGCCGGCGCCGCAGCACGGGGCAGCAGCAGCGTCACCGCGGTGCCCTGGTCCGGCACGCTGGCGATGCGCATAGCGCCGCCGCAGCGACGCACGAAGGTCTGCACATGCGTCAGGCCCAGGCCGGCCGCGCCGGTTCCCTTGGTGGAGAAGAACGGCTCGGTCGCCCGCGCCAGCACATCCGGCGCGATGCCGCCGCCGCTGTCGCGCACCGTGAGCCGGAGATAGTCGCCGGGGGCGGGGCCGTCCGGCGTCGCGAGGCCCACCGTCTCGTGCCCGGTGGCGATCAGCAGGACACCGCCCGCGGGCATGGCGTCGCGCGCGTTCAGGCAGAGATGCAGGATCGCGGTCTCCAGCTCGGCCGTATCGGCCGCGACCGGCCAGGGATCGACGACCATGTCGGTCTGCACGCTCACACCGCGGCCGACCGTGGCTTCGGCCAGGGCCGCCATGTCCCCGATCACGCGATGGGGGTGGGTGGCCTGCTGCGTCCCGTGCTGCCGACGCGAAAACGCCAGCAGCCGGGCGGTCAGCTGCGCGGCGCGCTGCACCGCTTCCATCCCGCGGTCGATCAGCCGCTGCCGACGCGCGGCCTCATCGGCAGCGGCGGGCGCGCCCGCCGCCAGGCTGCGTTCGAGCAACTCGAGGCAGCCCAGGACGGTGGCCAGCCGGTTGTTGACATCATGCGCGACGCCGCCGATCAGCTGCCCCGCCGCCTGCGGCCGCTGGGCGCGGTGCAGCGCCGCCTCGGCCGTGGCGCGCGCCGCCGCTTCCTGCCGCACCCTTGCCTCGGCGTCTGCCAGCGCAGCGCGCAGCGCGCCCTCCCGCGTGGCGATCGCCGCCGCCATCTCATCGAGGCCGGCGGCGAGCGGGCCAAGCTCGGTGCCCGCGTCGTCCGCGCCGACCCGTGCGGTCATGTCGCCGTCGCGCCAGCGCAGCACGGCCTGGAGCAGCAGCGCCTGCTCCCGCACCCGCGACCGCTGGCCGGGCAGCGAGGTCAGGACGCGCCCCAGCACGCCGCGGTCCCGCGCCGGCACCGCGGGTGGCCCACCGGAGGTGGTCACTTCTCCAACGGAACGGTCACGATGACGCCGGGATTCGGGATGAACTGGCGCCGCTGCTCCTCCTCGCTGCGGTACAGCGTTCCGGGAACCGGATCGCCACCGGGCAGCGTCGGCGCGTGCGCATCGAGCGTGGCGCGGACCGACACGCCCCCGTCGGATTGCGGCACGGGTGCCAGTATGTCGCGATCCGGCACCGGGGCGGCAACGTCGGACGGCGGGTTCGCGGGGGGGATCGGCGGCAGGGGCAGCGCTGGCTGTGCCTCGGGTGCGATCGGCCGCGCCGCCGCCGGCAGCGCCGGAAGCACGGTGGCCAGCAACAGGAGTGCAGCGCGCCGCCTGCTCACAGCGCGGTCTCGCCCAGGCGGCGGATGCCGCGGGCATCGTCGGGCGGGTTGCCGACGGGTGCGCCCAGCGGCGCGTCGCCCAGGCTGCGCCAGGCATCGAGCGCCCAGCGGACCGAGGGGAAGGCGATCTCGGGCCATGGGATGTCGTCCCAGGCGAACAGGCCGACTTCCAGGCTTTCCTCGCCGGCCGCGAAGGCCGGCGCTTCGCCGGCATCGGCGAAGCGGGCGCGGAAGATCACCTGCACCTGCCCCAGCCGGCTGATGCTGAACACCGCCAGGATGCCGTCGATGGCGATGCGGGCGCGCGCTTCCTCCCACGCTTCGCGCGCCGCCCCTTCGGCCACCGTCTCGCCGTGCTCCATGTAGCCGGCGGGCAGGGTCCAGAGGCCGCGGCGCGGCTCGATCGCGCGGCGGCACAGCAGCACGCGGCTGCCGGCCGCGACGACGGAGCCGACGACGATCTTCGGGTTCTCATAGGCGACGAAGCCGCAATCGGCGCAGACCAGCCGCTCGCGGTTGTCACCATCCGGCACGCGGCGATCGAATTGCGCCATTGGTCGAGTCTGGGCTTTTGCCCGGGCCGGATCAATCCCCGGCAGGAAGCCTAGGCCGCTTCGAGCGCCGCCACGCCGGGCAGGGTCTTGCCTTCCAGCCATTCGAGGAACGCGCCGCCGGCGGTGGAGACGTAGGTCATGCGCCCGGCGACGCCGGCATGGTGCAGCGCCGAGACGGTGTCGCCGCCGCCGGCCACACTGACGCAGCCGGCCGGCATCGGTCGCCTCCGCCACCGCCTTGGCCAGCGCCACCGTGGCGGCGTCGAAAGGCGGGGTCTCGAAGGCGCCGAGCGGGCCGTTCCATACCAGCGTCTTCACGCCGGCCAGCCGCGCCACGAGGTCGGCGACCGTGGCCGGCCCGACATCGAGCATCATCGCGCCGTCCGGGATCGCCGTGACCGGCACGGTCCGGGTCGGCGGATTGGCCGCGAACGTCGTCGGCCGTCACCGCGTCCTTCGGCAGCAGCGACGGTGCAGTTCGCCGCGCCGGCCTGGGCGAGGATGTCGCGCGCGGTCTGGTGCATCTCGGCTTCCTGCAGCGAGCGGCCGACCGCAACGCCCTGCGCGGCGAGGAAGGTGTTGGCCATCGCGCCGCCGATCACCAGCAGATCGACCTTGGTGACGAGGTTGCCGAGCAGCTCGAGCTTGCTCGACACCTTCGCGCCGCCGACGATGGCCGCGACCGGGCGCGCCGGATGCCCGAGCGCGCGCGTCGAGCGCCTCCAGCTCGGCCTGCATCAGCCGGCCGGCGTAGGCAGGGCAGCAGGCGGGCGACGCCCTCGGTGCTGGCATGGGCGCGGTGGGCGGCGGAAAACGCATCGTTGACGTAGAGGTCGCCGAGCCGCGCGAGCTGCGGCGGCGAAGGCGGGATCGTTGGCTTCCTCGCCCGTGTGGAAGCGGGTGTTCTCCAGCACCAGGATGTCGCCGTCGTGCAGCGCCGCCACGGCGGCCTCGGCCACCGGGCCGACGCAGTCATCGGCGAAGCCGACCGCGCGGCCCAGCACCTCGGCCATCGCCGTCGGCCACCGGGCGCGAGCGACATGGCGGGCACGACGCTTGCCCTTGGGCCGGTCGAAATGGCTGCACACGATGACCCGCGCGCCCTTGCCGGCAAGCTCGCGGATGGTCGGCAGCACGCGCTCGATCCGCGTGCGGTCGGTGATCGTGCCGTCGCGCACCGGCACGTTGAGGTCGGCGCGCAGCAGCACCCGCTTGCCCGCGACCGCGAGCCCGTCCAGCGTGCGGACCGGCACGGGCTAGAGCCTGCCGAACAGGGCCGCGGTGTCCGACATGCGGTTGGAGAAGCCCCACTCGTTGTCGTACCAGCCCATCACGCGGGCGAGCGCGCCATCGACCACCGCGGTCTGCGTCGCATCGAAGGTGCAGGATGCCGGGCACGTGGTTGAAGTCGATGCTGACCAGCTTCTCGGTGTTGTAGTCGAGCACGCCGCTGCAGCGCGCCCGCCGAGGCCGCCTTCATCGCCGCATTGATCTCGGCCACCGTCGCCGCCTTGGCCAGGTTCACGTCGAGCGAGACGAGCGAGACATTCGGCGTCGGGATGCGGATCGCCGTGCCGTCGAGCTTGCCCTTCAGCTCCGGCAGGACGAGGCCGACGGCGCGGGCGGCGCCGGTGCTGGTGGGGATCGCCGAGACGGCGGCGGCGCGGGCGCGATGCAGGTCCTTGTGCAGCGTGTCCACGGTGCGCTGGTCGCCGGTGTAGGAGTGGATCGTCACCATGTAGCCGCGCAGGATGGTGAAGGTGTCGTGCAGCACCTTGACCATCGGCACGAGGCAGTTGGTGGTGCAGGAGGCGTTGGAGATCACCGTCATCGCCGGGGTGATGACGTTGTGGTTCACGCCGTAGACGACGGTGGCATCGACCCCGTCGGCGGGGGCGGAGATCAGCACCTTGCGCGCGCCGGCGGCGATCAGCTGCGACGCCGATTCCTTGCTGGTGAACAGGCCGGTGCATTCCATCGCGACGTCGATGCCCTTGTAGGGCACCTTGGTGGGATCGCGCTCGGCCGAGACGCTGATCGGGCCATAGACCCGGCCGCGATGGCGGATGGTGATGGTGTCGCCCGCGACCTCGACCTCGCCCGGGAAGCGGCCGTGCACGCTGTCATAGCGAAACAGGTGCGCGTTCGCCTCGACGCTGCCCAGGTCGTTGATGGCGACCGGCACGACGTCGTCGCGCCCGCTTTCGACGATGGCGCGCAGCACCAGCCGCCCGATGCGCCCGAAGCCGTTGATCGCGACCTTGACGGCCATGATTACCCCGTTCTGTTGCCGACCCCTGCCGGCCATTGCACCGTATTCCGCGGCACTCCGCTAGCCGAGCTTGCGCACCGCCGCAACAATCGCCTCCGGGGTGATGCCGAAATGCCGGTAGAGATCCTCGAACGGCGCGGACGCGCCAAATCCCGGCATGCCGATGAAGACCCCATCGGGGCCGAGCCAGCGCTCCCAGCCGAAGCCGCCGGCCGCCTCGATGCCGATGCGCGGGGCGCCGCCCAGCACCTCGGCCCGCTAGGCGGCGTCCTGGGCGGCGAACAGCTCCCAGCAGGGCAGGGAGACGACGGCGACGGCGATGCCTTCGGCCGGCCAGCGCCTCGCGCGCCGCCATGGCGATCGGCGACTTCCGAGCCGGTGGCGATCAGCGTGGCGCGGCGCGGGCCTTCCGCCTCGGCCAGCACGTAGCCGCCGCGCGCGCGAGCGGTTCTCGGCGGTGTCGATGCGCAGCGCCGGCAGCGCCTGGCGGGTCAGCACCAGCAGGCTGGGGCCGTCGGCGCGGCGGATCGCCAGTTCCCAGCACTCGGCGGTCTCCATCGCGTCGGCCGGGCGGAACACGCACAGGTTGGGCATCGCGCGCAGGCTGGCGAGGTGCTCGATCGGCTGGTGGGTCGGGCCGTCCTCGCCCAGGCCGATGCTGTCGTGCGTCAGCACGTGGATGACGCGCTGGCGCATCAGCGCGCCGAGGCGGATGCGCCGGGCGCATGTAGTCGGTGAACACGAAGAACGTGCCGGTGTAGGGGATGAGCCCGCCATGCAGCGCCATGCCGTTGGCCGCCGCGGCCATGCCGTGCTCGCGGATGCCGTAATGGATGTAGCGGCCGGCGTAGTTGCCGGGGGCGACCGAGCCCATGCCCTTCACCAGGGTCAGGTTCGAGCCGGTGAGGTCGGCCGAGCCGCCGATCAGCTCGGGGATCGCGGGCACCAGGGCTTCCAGCGCCTGCTGGCTGGACTGGCGGGTGGCGAGCTTCGGGCGCTGGTCTCGGCGATGTGCGGCGCGCAGGCCGGCGATCGCGTCGTGGAAGTCGTCGGGCAGGCGGCCGGCGATGGCGCGCTCGAACTCGGCGCGCATGCTGGTGGCGGGCGAGCCGCTTGAGCCAGGCGCGGCGGGCGCCGGCGCCGCGGCTGCCGGCGTTGTGCCAGCGCTCGGTCAGCTCGTCCGGCACCGCGAACGGCGGCTGGTGCCAGCCGAGCGCTGCCTTGGCGCCCTGCGGCTTCCTTGGCGCCGAGCGGCGCTGCCGTGGACGCCGGCGGTGCCGGCCTTGGTCGGCGCGCCGAAGCCGATGATGGTGCGGCAGGCGATCAGGGTGGGCTTCTTCGAGCGCACCGCGAAGGACAGCGCGGCGGCGATCTGCGCCGGGTCGTGGCCGTCCACCGCGCTTGACCGCCCAGCCGGCGGCGGCGAAGCGGCTGCAGCACGTCGTCGGACCGGGACAGCGCGGTGTCGCCGTCGATCGAGATGTGGTTGTCGTCCCACAGCACGGTCAGCTTGTCGAGCCGCAGGTGGCCGGCGAGGCCGATCGCCTCGTGGCTGATGCCCTCCATCAGGTCGCCGTCGGAGGCGATGACCCAGGTGCGGTGATCGACCAGGCGAGCGGCCGAAGCGGGCGGCCAGCATGCGCTCGGCCAGCGCCATGCCGACGGCGGTGGCGATGCCCTGGCCGAGCGGGCCGGTGGTGGTCTCGATGCCGGGATGCTCGCCGTATTCCGGGTGGCCGGCGGCGGGGGAATGCAGCTGGCGGAAGCGGCGCAGATCGTCGATGTCCATGCCGGCGTGGCCGGTCAGGTGCAGCAGCGAATAGAGCAGCATGGAGCCGTGGCCGGCGGACAGCACGAAGCGGTCGCGGTCGGGCCAGCGCGGGTCGGCGGCGTCGAATTTCAGGAAGCGGGTCCACAGCACGGTGGCGACGTCGGCCATGCCCATCGGCAGGCCGGGATGGCCGGAATTGGCGGCTTCCACCGCGTCGATCGCCAGGGCGCGCATGGCGTTGGCCATTTCGCGCTCGGGCGTCATCGGGCGCGCCAGGATGGCGGCCTGGCGGGCCAGTGCCGGATTTTCGAGCGTGGTATCGACGGCGGGGCCTGCCATGGGGGGTCCTTGACGGTCGGATCGCTGGGTCGGGGCGCTAATACGGTGCGGGGCCAGGGGGGGCAAGGGCAGGGGGGCAAGGGCAGGGGGGGCAAGGGCAGGGGTGCGCGGGGGTGTCTTCGCCCAGTGTCACGCGAATGCGGCATAACGGTCCAAGGAGACACGCCAACCGCACGAGGCCGCCATGCACATGATGCTGATGCCGGACATGGTTTACCGGTACCCGATCTGGGCGGTCGCGATCCTGGTGGTCGGCAGCGCCGTGCTGGGTGCGGTGCTGCTGGAGCTGTTCGCCCGTTTCGCCTTCGCGCTGGATCGGCGGCGCACGCACAACGACGTGGCCGCGGCGATCTTTTCGGTCGTTGGCGTGCTGTATGCGGTGCTGCTGGCGTTCTTCACGACGATCGTCTGGGATGGTTTCGACGCCGCCAAGGCCGCCAGCTTCCACGAGGCGGCGGCCGCCGCCGAGGTGTGGCAGCTGGCGGACGACGTGCCCGCCGATGCGGGCGCCGCGCTGCGCGCCAGCACGCGCGCCTACGTCCAGACGGTGATCCGCGTCGAATGGCCGGCGCAGGCGCTGGGTCAGCCGGCGGTTGCCGGGCGGGCGCCGCTGAATGCGCTGCACCGGGCGGTCGGCGCGATGCACCCGGCGACCGCGGGCGAGACCAACCTGCATGCGGCCCTGCTGGCGGCGGTTTCGCACCTGGAGGACGCGCGCGCGGACCGGCTGCTGGCGGTGAACACCACGATGCCGACGATCGCCTGGGTGGTGATGCTGCTGGGGGCCGGCATCACCATCGCCTTCGCCTCGTTCCTGCGGGCGCAGAGCCTGGGGATGCACCTGGCGATGCAGGCGGCCCTCGCGCTGTCCGGCGCGCTGGTGGTGGTGATGATCATCGCGCTCAACAACCCGTTCCGCGGCGACTTCCGGGTGTCCACCGCGCCGTTCGACCGGGCGCTGGCGCAGATGCACGCGGATGGTGGCGGTTCGTAGTGGATGGCGCCCGAGCCTGCCGGTTGCAGCGTTAGATTTTGTGTCCACAACTATGTATTTCGAATGGTCAGCATCGAGTGGGATGAGCCAAAAAGGATCGGCAACCTTGAGGACCACGGCGTGGACTTCATGGATGCCGCGCTGACTTTCGAGGGTGTCTTTCTCGAAGCGGTGGACAAGCGCCGCGACGACGGCGAGCCACGATTCCGCGCCCTGGGCCGTGTCGGCAACGGTTACTTCATGGTTGCCTACAGATGGCGCGGTGAGGTTCGCCGGATCATCAGGGCATGGAGCGTGGACGATGAAGGCAAGAGACGATACGAGGCAACACCTGCCCGAAACCCTCAAGGCTGAACGTGCGCGGGGAAAAGCCCGTACCCGTGCCGATGCGCCCGCGCGTCCTGTGGACGATGATTTCTGGCGCAACGCCCGCGTGGCGATGCCGCCGCCCGGCAAGGCGTCGGTTCATCTGCGCCTCGATGCCGACGTGCTGGAATGGTTTCGGGAACAGGGCAAGGGGCACCTGAGCCGCATGGATGCCGTTCTCCGGTCATTCATGGAAGCGCACAAAAGGTAGCCTGACGGGCTTTATGGGAAGTCATCGAAAGCAGTGCGTCGCAAGCTACGTCGCTCCAGCTTGCCCGTGGATCACACCCTGATCCGCTCGACCTCATCAAGGCTCATCTCATCGCGTCGACGGTCATAGAGCTGGGTCGTGCGCGTGCTGGCATGGTTCGCCATCTGCGCCGCCTTCTCCAGCGTACCGCCGTTCTTGAGATACGCCGTGATCCCCGTTGCCCGAAAACTATGGTTTCCCACCTTCGTACCGATGCCGGCGGCTGCCGCCCGCCGGCGGATCATCGCATAGGCATTGGCCTGGGGCAGGGGCGTGCAGGTGAGCTGGTCGGTGCCGCGGCCGATCGTGCGGAACAGCGGCCCCTTGTCGTCCGTCAGGATGCCGGTTTGCTCCAGGTAGGCGGTGAGGTAGGTCTCCAGATGGTGATGACACGGCATCGCGTGCGCCTTGCCGCCTTTCTCGCGGAGGCGCACCCAAAGCCGGCGGTTCTGCACGAACACGTCCTCGACCTTCATGCCGAGCGCGGCACCGACACGCGCGAAGGAATAGACCATCATCGCGATCAGCGCCCGGTCGCGGAGGCCGGCATGTGTCGACACATCGATGCTGTCGATCAACGCGCGCGCCTCGGCCGGCTCAAGCACCGGCGTCTTGCCCTGGCGCACGACATGCGACGGACCGCGGACAGACGCGGCCGGGTTGGTTGGGATCACTTGGCCGATCACCAACCAATCGAACAGATGCCGGATCGCTGCAAGGTGCTGCTTGACCGTCGGCGCCGCGTGCGTCTGCGTCTGTCCCTCGATCCAGGCCGCGACGTGAAGGGGCTGCACGGCCACGATCGACGGCACGCCGTGATCCTCGCACCAGGCCAGGAAGTCGGCCACAGCGCGGCCGTAAGCCCGGCGCGTGTGCAGGTTGCGGATGGTCGATGCGAAGAATTCCAGGAAGCGGATCGAGGCGCGGTCGCCGGCAGCGGTGATCAGCGACGGCAAGTTAGCGGCCGCGACGATCGGGGCGAGCTGAATTCATGGACCACCACCGCCGGTGCGGCGACTGTCGACGATGCGCAGCAGGTGGTTCGCCAGCATGATGATTTCAGCAGCTTCGTCGGGATCATCGAGTGCGACGTTCCGATGCGAGTGAGGGTTCTTGTAGGACCCAATCGCGCCGGCAAAAAGATCGCTCCGAGCTTGGCGCTCTGCCTGTTCGGCCGCCTTGTCAGTTAGCAGCCCATTGTCCACGTCAAATGCCTTGCGCATGAGTTTCGTGCCGATGTCCGCCGCCGCCAAGCCGGCGGCCGTGCGAACCGCCACTTCGACGGCTTTCATCGCATCGAACACGGCGGTGTCGTATTTCCCGCGGTGATAGAGTGCCCACACATCCTCGCGGATTGTCGGATGCAAGACCTCTTTGGGGATACGCCGCGCCGCGAAGACCTTGCGTGCGTCGGGTTCTGACGCGAGTTGCCGTGCCCGGCGACTGAGTGACCGGAATGGGTTGGGCTCGTGATAGCCTCGATGCTTAATGAGAAGCGCTGACCCTTCTAGCCAAGTCCAGGCCTCCCGAATTGCCTGCTCAACCTCGGCGCCACGATCCGGCGGATATTGACTCTGGATCGCAGGCGAACGGCCGTGGTTGATCGCATGCCGGATAAAGTCGTCTAGAGCCAATGGTTGGTGTGGCGGCCATGTGTCGAGAGCCGGGAGCATGCGCAACCCCAGCTCGTCCGGCTCAAGGGCGCAGAGCACGTCAGCATCGGGAATCAGGTTGATCAGCCATGGCATAGCCCCACCCTACCCCATCCTTAGCATATGATAAAGGACATTATCATATATATTGATACAAGAGGAAAAATAGGGCGAGACTATTCCTTTTGCCTTGCAATTCCTGGCGGGAGCGCTAGTTTGGGCCAAGAGGTAATAACTGATTAGGATTTTAGTGATGCCCTCCGAACCTACTATCCCACGAACCAACGACGGTCTGGCCGACCTCCACTACGACATCGCCGGGGCGTTCGAGTACTGCCTGGATCGACTCGCCACTTCGTTGGCAGTCCTTTTCGGAGAGTCCACGACGCGATCCGCGTTCGCGGCACTGCTAATTCCGACGAACTTTCCGACGGAGCAAAGAACAAGGCTTCTACGGGATTTGGAGCGCGACGGTATTGCACGGTTCATTCATGACCAGGCACCCGAAGGCGCCATCGACACGCCCGAAATCACCAGTGTCTGCCGACAAGCCGCCGAGTATGCCAACCAGGGCTGCGCCCCCATGGAACATCCCGATGTCGAACCGTCGTTGGAAGACCGCGAGCGCGGGATACGCGATCTCATCGAGAAGGTAGCTCGCCTCCGGCCGTGTAGCCACGCGCTGATCGGCCCGAAATATGACTACATCTGGGATGCCTTCAACGCGCGCAAGGCGATCGACGGCTTCGGCGGCAAAGCGCCCCTCAAGGGCCTGCGCGTTCTCGCAAGCCTGTCGATGGCCGTTATGAGAACTGCCGCCAGCGAGGGCGATCTGCGGCCTGACCAGGACGGCATGATCGAGCCCGAGGAGGCGCTCGCTTGGCTGGTTCGTCGTCGTCAGTTCTGTCCATCCCGTTGGCGCAACCTGACGGACGATCAATGGCCGTTCGACCCGGGACGCGCGCTGGCCGACAACTCTGACACCGTGCTGGTCCCGCAGAGCTTGGAGGGAACGCCATTCGTCCCGGAGTTCGTCGTGCGCCCGGCTCGTGCTGGCGGTTTCAGCATCACGATCGGCAAAAAGGGCGACGAAATTCAGCTCGGTGATTTCTATGACGCGCTACGCCGGCTTTCGGAGCTGGCGCGGACGGGCGACGTGCCGCGCTGGCGTCGCCGAAATGCGGCGGGCAACTGGGGCATCGTCCGCGCGCGTGGTGCGTGGATTGCCGCAAGTAAATCCGAAATCGCGCGCCAGCTCGCCGCCCTCTCGTCCTCTGGAGGTGCTGCGTGATGCCGTTCGCCCTCCACAACCAAGCAGCACCCAAAGGAAGAGAAATGAAAGGTCTGATCATTCGCAAGCACTGGCTCGACAAAATCCTCGCTGGCACGAAAACCTGGGAAATGCGTAGCCAGAAAACCAGCTACCGGGGACCGATCGCGCTCATATGTCAGGGCACCGGCGGGCAGATCCTCGGTATCGCCGAACTGGTGGACAGCCTGCCCGCCGTTACCGATGCAGAGTTCAGTGCTGCACGTCGATTGCATGGTATCCCACCTGAGGACGACGCTCGTGTCCTCGAAGACAGATGGATCTATCCATGGGTCCTGCGCAACGTGCGGCCACTGCAAACGCTTGTGCTGTCGGGACAACGCCCGGGCCAAGTGATCTGGGTGCCGATCGCTCCAGCCACTGCGGCACGGATCGAGGAGCAGCTCGCTTCCTGCTCTTCGCCTCGTAGGGAGGCCGCGTGATGCCGGAAGTGGGCCGTGCCGACCATGAAAACTTCCGTCGCCATGTCGCCGCGCTGATCGCGCGAAGCGGCAAGTCTCAGAAGGAGATCGCTATAAGCCTAGGTTACTGCAATGCCAACATTATCACGATGTTCAAGACCGGGGATACGCGCGTGCCGCCGGAAAAGGTGGTCCCACTGGCTCGAGTGCTAAATGAACCGCCGCCAGCGCTGCTCCAGGCCTGGATGTTAGCCTACATGCCGGTATTCTGGATGGACATCAGGACGCATCTTTGCGCGTCTTGAAAGTAGGGGAAGACGCGGCTTCGTCGGCCGCGCTTACCTCGGTGGCTGCCATTCGGGCAGCAGCTTATGCACCGGATTTATGCAAGGGGAAAAGCCATGGAATTCCCTGTTCAGTCGCCCCGTCGCGAATGTCAAGAATTCCGCACGGACGCCGCTTCGTCATAGCCACAGTCTGAACACTGTCTCGTCGCTGACGGACACGCCCATTGGCTGCCACCCGTTTGCCCGGTAGAATTTCTCGGCTGTCGTGCCGTGGCCCGTCGTCAGGAAGGCTTGCCGGTGGCCGGCTTGCCGTAGCCTTGTCAGGGCGGCATCGAGGAGCGCCGTGCCGTGGCCTCGGCCCTGCGCGCCATCAATGACAAACAATGCCCACACATGCCCCGTCTGGTGATTGGCGCATGCAAAACCCTGCACCCCGTTCCCGTCTTCCGAAACGAGGAAAATCGCCTCGTTCATATACCAGGCAACCTCCGCGTCGGTGACGAGGGCGGGATTGGTCAGGCGGTTCTCGGCTGTCCCGTGCCTGACCTCGTGGATGCGAGGGAGGTCGGCCGGTGTGGCCGGGCGGAGGCGGCGTCCGGTCATGGTCCGGTGCTATCCGCTTCGTCGCGTTCGGACCTGGGCGGCCGGGCGGGTCAGGATGTTTTGCCATTCTGCGAGCGTCACGGAGCGGCTGCCTTCGATCGTTTGGCGGCGGCGCAGGTCTTCGTGCGCCCCGTCCAGAAAGGCGGGGGCGGCCCGCAGCGTTCCGGCAACGGGTCCAGGTCGCATCGTCAGCCCCCTACACGATGAACGCCGAGGCGTCGAAGTCGTCGGGCAGGAGGCCGCGGGGGCGGATCAGGTCGTAGGGCGCGCGGGCGAGGAAGCTGCCGCTGCCGGGCTCGGCCTGCACCTTGCCGTCGCGCATCGCCACGCGCCCGCCCTTCACCGTCGCCACCGGCCAGCCGGTCACCTCCCGGCCCTCATACGGCGTGTAGTCGATGTGGTGCTGCATCAGCCCGTTGGTGATCGTCACCGACTTGCCGGCGTCCCACAGCACGAGGTCGGCGTCGCTGCCGGGCGCGATCGTGCCCTTGCGCGGATAGAGCCCGAACAGCCTGGCCGGGTTGGTGGCGATCAGGCGGACGAAGTGGTTGAGGTCGATCCGCCCGCCGCCGACGCCTTCGCTGAAAACACCAGCGGCAGGCGCGAGGCCAGTCCCGGCACGCCGTTGGGGATCGCCGGGAAGGGCGCATCGGTGCCGGCGCGGCGCTTGCCCTGCATTGCCCTCGTAGCTGGTGCCCGCAGTGGTCGGAGGAGATCACGTCGAGCGTGCCGCGCCGCACATCGCTCCCACAGCAGCGCGGCATCGTCGCGGCCGCGCGGGCTGGGGCTGCACATGAACTTGGCGCCCTCGAAGCCCGGGCGGTCCATGTCGGCCGCCTGCAGCACGAAATACTGCGGGCAGGTCTCCGCCCAGACCTTCACGCCGCGCGCCTGGGCGCGGGCGATCTCCTCGGCGACCTCCGGTGCAGGAGACGTGGAACACCTGGATCGGCTGGTCCACCAGCTCGGCCAGCGCGATGGCGCGGTAGCGTCGCCTCGCGCTCCACCACCTTCGGGCGCGACCAGGCGTGGTATTTCGGCGCGCTGCGCCCGTCCGCCATCAGCGCGGCCGGTGCGCCAGCCGATCGCCTCGTAGTTCTCGCAATGCACCGTCACCAGCGCGCCGGTGCGCCGCGCCGCCGCCAGCACGCGCAGATACTGCGCGGTCGTCGAGGTGCAGCGGCTCGTAGGTCAGGAACACCTTCAGGCTGCGGATGCCGGAGGCGACCAGCTGCGGGGATCTCCTCGCGCACCACCGCCTCGGTCGGGTCGGTGATGATCTGGTGGAAGCTGTAGTCCACCATCGCCTCGGCGCGGCGCGGCGGCGATACTCGGCGCAGCGTGTCGCGGATCGGCGTGGCCCTTGAACTGGCGGCGAAGGTGATGACCGAGGTGGTGCCGCCGGCGAGGCAGGCGGTGCTGCCGGTGACGAAGCTTTCCTCGTTCACGCGCCGCCGTCGGGCTCGCAGCTGCTCGATATGGCAATGCGTGTCGACGCCGCCGGGCAGCACCAGCAGGCCGCCGGCATCCAGCGTCTCGGCGCCGTCGCAGGTTCTCGGCCAGCGCGGCGACGCGCCCGCCGGCGATGCCGACATCGGCGCGGAACGTGTCCGCGCGCGGTCACCACGGTGCCGCCGCGCATCACCAGATCGAAGTCGGCCATCGCTTAACCCCTGTTCGTCGCTGCCCTGCGCGGCCACCATGGTGCCGTGTGAGCAAGCGAGCCGGCAAGACGATGCGCCTGACCAATCCGACGATCACGCCCGACCGGCGCGCCGGTGACCATCCAATTCCACGGCGAGCCGATCGCCGGCGCTGGCGGGCGAGACGGTGGCCGCCGCGCTGTCGGCGGCCGGGCATCGTGGCGTTTCGCCGCACGCCGTCGGGTGCGCCGCGCGGGCTGCATTGCGGCATGGGCGCCTGCTTCGACTGCGTGGTGACGATCGACGGCCGCATCGGCCAGCGCGCCTGCATGACCAGGGTGGCCGACGGGATGCAGGTGATCGGCGCCGATGCCGGCGGTCGGCGCCGCTGGCCGCGCCGCCGGCCGGCGCCGAGGCGGCCGAGGCGGCGCCCGACGTGCTGGTGGTGGGGGCCGGGCCGGCCGGCCTGTCCGCCGCCATCGCCGCGGCCGAGGCGGGTGCGACGGTCGTGCTGCTGGACGAACGCGCGGCCGCCGGCGGGCAGTACGCCAAGCCGCTGGCCGCCAGCCACGCGCGACGCCGCCCCGGATGCGCAGGTCCGCGTCGGCGATGCGACCTGCGCGCCCGCGCCGCCGCCGCGGCCGGCGTTGCGATCGAGCAGAAGGCGATCGGTCTGGGGCGGGTTCGCCGCCGACGAGATCGCCGCGCTGGTGCGACGGCGCGGCCGTCACGTTCCGCCCGCGCCGGCTGGTGCTCGCCGCCGGCGCGCACGAGGCGCCGGTGCCGATGCCCGGCTGGACGCTGCCTGGCGTGATGACCACCGGGGCGTTGCAGACGCTGGTGCGCGCCCAGCGCGTCATGCCCCGGCAGCGCGTGCTGATCGCCGGCAGCGGGCCGCTCAATCTGCAGCTGGCGTGTCGAGCTGCTGGCGCGCCGGGGTGAAGCCGGTCGCGGTGATCGAGGCGGCGCCGTGCCCGACTGCCGCCGCCCTGCGCGCGGCCTGGCGGATGGCGCGCGACGGCGCCCGACCTGCTGCGGCAGGGCATCGGCGATGCTGGCGCGCTGCGCCGCGCCGGCGTGCCGCGTGCTGCGCGAGCCCGCGTGGTGGCGCTGGAGGGCGAGGAGACGCGTGACGGCGGCGCGCGTCGCCACTGCCGGCGGGGAGCCCGGAGCGGAGCAACGCATCGCCGCCGAGGTCGTGGCGCTGAACATGGGCTTCCAGCCGGAGGTCGGGCTGGCCCGCGCGCTGGGCGTCGCCGCATCGCTTCGTCGATGTCGGGCTCGGCCATCTCGCGACCGAGACCGACGCGGAGGGCCGCACCGCGATCGCCGGCGTGTTCGCGGTTGGCGACGGCGCGGCGCTGGGCGGCTCGCGCGTGGCGATGGCGCGCGGCCGGCTGGCCGGGCTGGCCGCGGCGCGGGACCTGGGGTTCGCCGCGCCGCCCGATCCGGCCGCCGCGCGCCGGCGCTGGCTCGCGCGCTGGCGTTCCAGGACGCGCTTTGGCGTGCTGTTCCGCCGCCGGCGCCGCGCCTCGATCTGCTGCGCGACGACACCATCGTGTGCCGGTGCGAGGAGGTGACGGCCGGGCGGCTGCGCGCCGAGATCGCCGGCGGCCTGACCTCGCTGGCGGCGCTGAAGAAGGCGACGCGCGCCGGCATGGGCCGCTGCCAGGGGCGTTTCTGCGCCGCGACGGTGGCGCGGCTGTGTCCCGACAGCCCGGCCGAGCCCGGCTTCGCCGCTCCGCGCGCGCCGCTGCGCCCGGTGCCGGCCGCGGCGCTGATGTTCGAGGCGCCGGAGTTCGAGGCGCTGCTGCATGAGCAAGCCGGCCGCGCCGGCGCGTCTGCATCCGGTGCCGCCGGTCGCCGCCGAGACCCGGCGCGCCGACGTGCTGGTGATCGGCGGCGGCGTGGTGGGGCTGTCCTGCGCCTATTTCCTGGCGGCCGAGGGGGCCGACGTGCTGCTGGTCGACCGCGACGAGGCGGCGATGGCGGCCAGCACCGCCAATGCCGGCAGCCTGCATGTGCAGCTGCTGTCCTACGACTTCGCCGGACGACATGCCCGAGGATGGCGGCCCGGCGGCGCTGACGCTGCCGCTGGCGCCGCGCAGCATCGCGCTGTGGAAGCGCATCGCGGCCGAGGCGGGCGAATCGCTGGGCATCCGCACCGAGGGCGGGCTGATGCTGGCCGAGGACGCCGCTGGCATGGCGTTCCTGCGCCGCAAATCGGCGATGGAGCGGCGCTGGGGCATCGAGAGCCACGTGCTGGGCGCCAACGAGCTGCGCGACCTGGCGCCCGAGCTGGCGGCCGGGGATGGTCGGCGCGGATTTCGTGCCGGCCGAGGGGTACGGCGATCCGCTGCGCGGCACGCTGGCGCTGCTGCGGCTGGCGCAGGGCGCCGGGGCGCGCGTGCTGCGCGGGGCCGAGGTGCTGGCGATCGAACGCGACGGCGCGCGCTGGCGGGTGCGCACCGGCGCCGGCGACGTGCTGGCGGGGCGGGTGGTGAACGCCACCGGGCCGTGGGCCGGCGCATATCGCGGCGATGGTGGGGCTCGATCTGCCGGTGACGGGGACGGTGCAGCAGGTGATCGTGACCGAGCCGGCGCCGCCGCTGATGCGGCACCTGGTCGCCATCGCCAAGCGGCATCTGTCGCTGAAGCAGGCAGCGAACGGCGGGCTGCTGATCGGCGGCGGCTGGTTCGGCGATTTCGACCCGGCGACCGGCCGCACCCGCAACCTGCGGCGCAGCATCGAGGGCAACCTGTTCAGTCGCGGCCAAGGCGCTGCCGGCGCTGCGCGGGCTGTCGATCCTGCGCGCCTGGACCGGGATCAACCCCGCGATCGACCGCGCGCCGATGCTGGGGGAGGCGCCGGGCCTGCCAGGGTTCTTCACCTGCGTAACGAACAACGGCTACACGCTCGGCCCCGAGGTCGGGCGGATGACGGCGATGGCGGTGCTGGGGAAGGAGGCGATCGACCCGCGCCTCACGCTGGCGCGATTCCCGGCGGCCTGATCCGGATCGTTGCAAAGCATACGACTTGCCAAGGGTCCTGTCAGGATTTCTTACAGGATGGCTTCAGAAGCCGGCCAATAGCCCATAAGATATTGTTATGACATATGATATTTTCTGGCACATCATTTGCAAAAAGGCGCTCATTCTGAATTCCAGCGAATGGGCCCAGTCATGCAACGGATCATCACGGCGGCGATCGGAGCAACGTTCGCTTTGTGCGTGGCACAGCACGCGCGCGCGCAGAACCTTCCCCCACCGCCCTCGGGGCTCGAGATCCTCAATCTCGCCGGGACGCCCATCATTTCGAGCTACACCCAGTACAGCTCCTCGTTCACAGCCACCAGCACGCTGTCCACGGTGACGTTCGTATTCCGCCATGACCCTGGCTTCTTCGGTTTCGACGATGCCTCGGTTTCGACCGGCGGCGGGGCGAACCTGCTGACGAACCCCAGCTTCGAGATGGGTGCTCCGACGGTGTCCGGCGGCGGCGCGCCGGGCTGGACCTATTTCCAGGAAACCGGCGTGACCTTCCTTGGCTACGAGGCCGCGTCGGGCACGGACGGGCTGTCGGCGCACAGCGGCAGCTATTTCTGGGACGACGGCGCGACCGGCGGATATGACGGCATCGACCAGACCTTCGCCACCACGATCGGCGACGTCTACGACGTGAGCTTCTACCTGTCGGAGGTCAATTCCAACGGCGTCCCCACGCCGGGCAACGACTATCAGGAACTGTGCAACAACGGCTCCTCGGGCACGTACTGCAACGGCATCGACGTGGTGGTCTATGCCGGCAACGGCCTGCCGCCGTCCAACGTCCCCGAGCCGTCCTCGCTGGCCCTGGTCGGCACGGCGCTCGCGGCACTCGGTTTCGCGATGCGCAGGCGGTTCTCCTGAGCACGCACTGACGGAGGCAAAGGACGGCAGCACCGGCGCTGATTTCGTTACCGCAAATCGGGCGGAATGATGCAGGCTTCGCGGGCGTGCTCGCATGGTCGGGAGAAGCCTGTGTCGAACGTCGTTTTTCGCTATGTCGTGCTGGCAGCCTTTGTCGCCGCGGCAACGGCTGCACCCTATTCGGGCGCGCATGCCGCCAGCCCGTTCGACGGCACGTACGCAGGCGAGTCTCCGGTCGTCGGCGCCGCCTCGCCCGCGTGCAAGGGATACCACATGACCGTCGTGGTGAAGGACGGGCACTTTGACACCACGATGCTCAACATCCCGTTTTCCGTCGATGTCGGCGCGAACGGCGTGTTCAGCGCGACGGCGATGAAGCGTGGCGGCAAAGTCGGATATGTGACGGGCAGGATTTCGGGCGACACGATGGCGATGGATTACCATGCCGCGGACTGTGCCCATCATGCGGTCCTGACTCGCTCGTAGTCCCGCCGTCCGCGCCCGACGGCGCGCGCCGCTTGCAGGCGCCTGTGTTCGGCCCGAGGATAGCGGGCATCGAACCGGAGAGCGCCGCAGCACGATGACCTACATCCCCGCACCGCATGTCACGCAGAACTGGCTTCTGTCCAAGCCGGCGGCGACCGGCAGGCGAGGGATGGTGGTCTCGCAGGTCAAGAGCGCGGCCGAGGCCGGGGTCGCCGTGCTCGATGCCGGGGGCAACGCCGTCGATGCGGCGGTCGCCACCGCATTGGCGCTCTCGACGGCGGAGCCTTGGAACTCCGGCCTGGGCGGCATCGGCTTCGCGCTGGTGCACCGCGCCGGGCAGAAGCGGGCCGATGTCGTCGATTTCGGCCCGGTCGCGCCGCGCGGGCTCGATCCCTCGGTGTTCAAGCTGACCGGCAAGGTGGTGCAGGACCTGTTCGCGTGGCCGCAGGTCGAGGGCGACACCAACATCCACGGCCCGCTGTCGGTCGCCATCCCCTCGGCGCCCGCGGGCTATGCGCGGATGCTTGCCGAATGGGGCCGGCTGCCGCTGCGGGAGGTGATGGCGCCGGCCATCGCGCTGGCCGAGCGCGGGCTGCCGCAGGACTGGTACACCACGGTGAAGGTCGCCAACTCGGCCGCCGTGCTGCGGCGCTACCCGGAAAGCGCGCGCGTCTATCTGCCGAACGGGTTGCCGCCGATCCCGCCCTACCAGGGCAGCCCGGGCTTCTTTCGCCAGGGCAGGCTGCCCGACACGCTGCGGCATATGTCACAAGCGGGCTTGCGCGACTTCTACGAGGGCGACATCGCCGCCTCGATCGCCGCCGACATCGCCGCGATGGGTGGCGTGCTGTCGGCCGAGGACCTGCGCGGCTGCCAAGCCCGCGTGCTGCCGGCGACCGAGGTGGCGTGGCGCGGCCGCACCATGCAGCTGACCGGCGGGCTGACCGCGGCGCCGACGCTGGCGCATGTGCTGTCGCTGATGGCGGATGCGCCGTACGGCGGGCGAGAGCCATCGGCGGCCTGGTACGTTGCGCTGGCGAACGCGATGCGCGCCGCCTATGCCGACCGCCTGACCAACCTGGGGGAGGCGGAGCCGAAGGCCGCGGAGAGCTGCACCACGCATCTGACGGTGTGCGACGCCGAGGGCACCATGGTGGCGATGACCACCACGCTGCTGTCCTCGATGGGCAGCCGCGTCGTGCTGCCCGGCTCGGGCGTGCTGCTGAACAACGGCGTGATGTGGTTCGACCCGAGCCCGGGCAAGCCGAACTCGGTGGCGCCCGGCAAACGGCCGCTGACCAACATGCTGCCGGTGATCCTGGCCGAGGACGGCCGCCCGGTGCTGGCCTGCGGCGCCTCGGGCGGGCGGCGCATCATGGCGGCGGTGTTCCAGCTGCTGACCTTCGTCGCCGATTTCGGCATGGACGTGTCGGCGGCGGCGCATCATCCGCGCATCGACGTCTCCGACCCCGACCGCGTGAGTGCCGACCGCCGGCTGCCCGAGGCGGTGATGGCGGCGCTGACGGCGGCCGGCCCGACCGAGCCGGTGGAGCACGCCGCGGCGCCGATCAACTTCGCCTGCCCGAATGTGATCGTCGCCGCACCCGACGGCATCCGCAGCGGCATCAGCGACGCTGCCTCCCCCTGGTCGGCGGCGGTGGCGCAGGCTTAGCGGAGGGCCGCCTCAACACCGGTTGATCTCCTGCACCGATGAGGCGATTTCCCGGCGGCCGATCGCCAGCCTGACGATTACCGCCGATGACGAGCAAGGAGCAGCGCGCGATGAGCACCGCGATGGGCAGCAATCAGTGACGGGCAGCAATCAGTTCGACATCCCGCCCACCATGCAAGCCTGGGTGCTGGGCGATCCCGACGAGCTGAAACTGGTCGAAAAGCCGGTGCCGGAGCCGGGCAGGGCCGAGGTGCTGGTGCGCATCGATGCGGTGGCGATCTGCGCCACCGACATCGAGATCATGAAGCACGGCCTGCCTGCCATGGTCGAAGGCCAGCCGCCCTTCAACAAGAACTTCACCATCGGTCACGAGTACATGGGAACGATCGTCAAGCTCGGTCCCACCGTCGATGAATATCAGCTGGGCGACCGCGTCGCCGTGGAGATCCATGCCGGCTGCGGGCGCTGCCCACGCTGCCGGGAAGGCATGTACACCTCGTGCCTCAACTACGGCTATCCCTCGAAGGGCCACCGCGCCAACGGCTTCACCACCGATGGTGGCTTCGCGCAGTACGCGATCAACAACGTCAACACGATGGTGCACGTCCCCGACGAGATGCCGGACGAGGAGGCGACGCTGATCGTCACCGCCGGCACCGCGATGTACGGGCTCGACGTGCTGGGCGGGCTGATCGCCAGCGAGGGCGTCGTCGTTACCGGCCCGGGCCCGATCGGGCTGATGGGCGTTGCCGTCGCCAAGGCCCTCGGCGCCGATCCGGTGATCCTGACCGGCACGCGCGACCGTCGCCTGGAAATCGGCCGGCAACTCGGCGCCGACGCCGTGGTGAACGTGCGCAACGAAGACCCGGTGGACGCGGTGAAGCGCATCACCGGCGGCAAGGGCGTGCAGTACGTGCTGGAATGCTCCGGCGCGCCGGACGCGCTCGACCAGGCTGCCAGGATGGTGACGCGCGGCGGCCGCATCTGCCTGGCCGCGTTCCCGCACGAGCCGGTTTCGGTCGACCTGGCCTACATCGTGCGCAACAACATCTACGTCTTCGGCATCCGCGGCGAGGGCCAGAGCGCCACGCATCGCGCCGCCGCGCTGATGAAGCAGAAGCGTTTCGACGCCAAGCTGATCCACACCCACAGCTTCCCGCTCGAGGAGCTTCCGACGGCGATCCGATACGCCCGCGAACGCATCGAGGATGCCATCAAGGTGGTGGTGAAGATGCGCTGAAAGGCCAAGGCGCCGCCAACCCGGCCGGCAAGATCGGGGCGGTCCAGCAGGGGAGGAGACTGCCGATGGCGCTCACCCGCGATTCCGATGAGCGGGCTCGCCCGGCCCGCGCCGAGCGGTGGCAGGCAGACCGGCCGAGGGGCAGGCGACGGCGGGGCGCGAGGGCCAGCCGATCCCGCCGCATCGCCGCTGCGTGAGCTTCGTTGCCGGCGTCTGCGCGATCTTCGTGAGGAGCCCGTTCGAATGATCGGCAGCTTCGTCGCTTCCGGGCTGCTGCTGTTCCTGACGGTGCTGGCCGGCATCGTCCACAGCGATGTCGGTTTCGTCGTCGCGGCGATCCTGGCGAGCTGCATGCGGTCGCAAAGGCACCGGGGGGTTGTATGGCAGGCATCCTGTCCACGCTGCTGATCGTGCAGCACGGGTTTCCGGTCGCGATCGGCGTGGCGGGGGTCATGGCGATCGCGGCGGGGCTGATCCCGATGCCGCCCAGGGCGCACCGGCGGGCCGGCGTGGGGATGAGGTGACGAGAGCGGCCGGTGCGCGCGTGAGGGCCGTAGGGTTGCGGCGACTTGAAGCGCGACCACTACGTGGTTTCCCTAGGCGTATTTTCCTTGTAGCGGACTTTCGTCCCCGGCATCCTGCCGCCCGATGGATACCAACCCTTCACCTCTGCCGAACGACGCCTTCGATCCAGCGGATGAGTCCGCGGGCGATCCCATGTGCGACGCCATGGGCGACCCTGCGGGCGACCCTGTGGCCGACGCCGTGCGCGACCCGGCACGCCTGCTCGGCGCCGAGGTCGTGGCGCGGCATGAGGCGCGGGTGGCGCTGCTCGGCCGCCTCGCCGCCTATGGCGAGAGGCTGGTCGAGAAGGCGATGCAGCAGGCCGAGGACGCCACCTGGCTGCGCGCCGAGGGCATGGCGATCTTCGAGAGCCTGATCAAGGCCATCCGCACCACCGTCGCCGTGCAGGCCACCCTCGACGAGCGGTTCGAGGCCATGCTCCGTCGCGCAGCCAGGCCCGCGCCCGAGCCTGCCGGCGACCGGGGCCGCGATGCCGGTGCCCGCGCGGCGGGGCCGTGCCCGGCCGGCGTGTTCGATCCCGGCGCGCGGGGGCCGATGGCGCCCGCCGCCCCGCGCGATCCGGCGGCGCGGCGCGCCATGCAGCGCGACAAGGAGCGGGTGCGCGTCACCGTCGAGGGCGCGATCGACCAGGACGCGCTGCAGCGCGACGCCGATCCGCGCTATGCCGCCCGGCTGCGCCGCGAGCTCTATGCGGTGCTCGCCGACCCCTCGATCGAGCAGGAACTGGCCAACCGGCCGATCGGCCATGTCATCGCCGAGATCTGCCAGGTCTTCGGCATCCGGGTGGACCTCGACGCCTTCACCGACGAGGAGATCGGCTACGCGGAAGTGGCCAAGGCGCTGGGGCTGCCGAGCGAGGCGGAGCAGCTGGCGGCCTATGCCGGCATGCCCAAGCTGCCGACCGGGGTGATCGGAACCCCCGGCGTCCCCACCGCCGCCGCCGCGCGGCAGGCCTGGCTCGAGCAGCAGGAGGCGCTGAAGCGCAAACCGCCCGACTGAGCGCGGCGTCGGGTTCCGTTCTTCGTCATTCCCACCGTTACGTCATCGCCCGCCCTGAAACGCCCGACCCAACCCTCTCCCGCAGCCGGGCGAGGGGCGGTTCGGGCGCGTCCGGCATTCGGCGTCAGGCGCCTTGCTTGGCGGCCCAGGCGGCGTAGCGGGCCTTGTTCTCGGCGTTGGGGGGATAGAGGCCGGGCAGCGCGGCGCCGCCCTCGATCTCGCCCATGATCCAGGCCTCCTGACGCTCCTGCTCGGCCGCCGCCTCGGCGACCTCGGCCAGCAAACCCTGCGGGATCAGCACCGCGCCATCGTCGTCGGCCACCACCACGTCGTCGGGGAACACCGCGACGCCGCCGCAGCCGATCGGCTGCTGCCAGGCGACGAAGGTCAGGGCGGCGACCGATGGCGGCGCCGCGCCGCCCTGGCACCAGACCGGCAGCCCGGTGCCCAGCACACCCGCCACGTCGCGCACCACGCCGTCGCTGACCAGGGCGGCGACGCCGCGCCGGGCCATGCGCGCGCACAGGATGTCCCCGAAGATGCCGGCGTCGGTGATCCCCATGGCATCGACCACCGCGATGCAGCCGGCGGGCATCGCCTCGATCGCCGCGCGTGTGGAGATTGGCGAGGACCAGCTTTCCGGCGTCGCCAGATCCTCCCGCGCCGGCACGAAGCGCAGCGTGAAGGCGCGGCCGATGCAGCGCTTCTGGCCGCCGCGCAGCGGCCGCGTGCCGCGCATCCACACGTTGCGCAGCCCCTTCTTCAGAAGCACCGTGGTCAGCGTCGCCGTGGAGACCGTGGCGAGCGTTTCGACGATCGCCGGCGGGATCGCGGCGGAGGTGGCGGTTGCGGTGGTCACGGCGCTCTCCTTGATGTCCGGGCCGGCATCAAAGCACCGTTGGCGCAGGAAGGGGATGCCAATGCCGCCGGGTCCGAATGTCAGCCACGCCGCCGCGATGCTGGACAAACGCCAGCGCGCCTTCGTGCAGGCGCAGCGCGTCGCCCGGCTGGCCACCGCCGACGCGGCCGGCGCGCCGCATGTCGTGCCGGTGTGCTTCGCGCTGGACGGCGACGCCCCGGAGGGCGAGGCCCTGTATATCGCCATCGACGCCAAGCCGAAGCGGCCCGATGCCGCCGGGCTGAAGCGGCTGCGCAACCTGGCTGCAAACCCCGCCGCCGCGGTGGTGGTGGACCGCTACGACGAGGACTGGTCGCGCCTGGGCTGGGTGATGCTGCGCGGCCCCGCCGCGGTGCTGGCGCCCGGCGATCCCGGCCATGCCGCCGCGCAGGCGCTGCTGCTGGCGCGCTATCCGCAGCTGCGCGCCATGCCGATCGCCGGCCTGCCGGTGATCGTCCTGCGCATTGCAAGGGTGACCAGCTGGGGCGATCTGTCGGCGGACGTGCAAACGCTGTAGGGTGTGCGAAACCGCAACGAAGCGGTGGGAAGGGGGAGGCTGGCCGATGCCGGATCAGATCGCCGAGACGATCGAGGCCGCTAGTGCTGCCGGACCCGACCCGGTGCGGGAGGAGTTGCTGGCGCAGGCGGACGCCGCGCTGGCGCTGCGGCTGGGCCGCCCCGACGCGGCGGCGGGCGCTTTCCTGCGCCGCTTCGCGGCCGGGCTGCGCACGGCAGAACTCGCGGCACGGCCGGCCGAGGACCTGGCTGGGGCGGCGCTGTCGCTATGGGAGTTCGCCCAGGTCCGCCTGCCCGGCCAGGCGCAGGTGCGCGTCTTCAACCCGGGCGGCCGGGTGGATGGCTGGCGCAGCCACTTCGCCGTCGCCGAGATCGTCAACGACGACATGCCGTTCCTGGTCGACACCGCGCTGGCCGCCTTCGCCGCGCTGGAGCTGCCGGTGCAGTCGTTGCTGCACCCGGTCTATCCGGTGCTGCGCGACGCCGCCGGCACGATGACCGGCATCGGCATTGGCGGTGCCCCCGAGTCGGCCATGCAGATCGCCTTCGGCCCGCTGACCGATCCGGGGGGGCTGGTCGAGGTCGAGGCGGCGCTGACCCGCGGGATGACGGATGTGCGCGCCGCGATCGGCGATTTCCGCGCCATGCGTGCCCGCCTGACCGCCATCGCCGAGGCGATGCCGCCGAGCAGCGAGCGCGAATTCCTGCTGTGGACGGCGCAGGACCATTTCATCCTGCTGGGCTACCGCCGCATGACCATCGATGCGACCGGGCGGCTGATGCCCGAGGCGGACGGCGCGCTGGGGATGCTGCGCGATCCGGCGGTGATGGTGTTCGACGCGCTGGCCGATCCCACCCTGGCCCGCCCGGCGGCGCAGGCCGCGCTGGCGATGCCCGGCCGCGTCGCCGTCGCCAAGTCCGACCTGCGCAGCACGGTGCGCCGCCCGCAACTGTGCGACGTCGTTGGCGTGAAGGAGCTCGATCCCAGGGGCGACGTGGCCGGCATCCACCTGTTCCTGGGCCTGTTCTCCTCCGACGCCTATAACCGCAACCCGCGCAGCATCCCGATGCTGGCCGAGAAGGTGCAGTCCATCCTGGCGCGGGCCGGGGTCAATCCGGCCGGGCACGATGGCCGCGCGCTGCGCCACATCGTCGATACCTGGCCACGCGACGACCTGTTCCAGGGCTCCGAGGACGAGATCCTGCAGGCGGCGCGCCGCGTGATCGACCTGCAGATCCGTCCGGGCCTCGCGCTGTTCGTGCGGCGGGAGGTGCTGGGCCGCCGCGTCTCGGCCATCGTCTATCTGCCGCGCGACCGCTACGACACGCGGCTGCGGCGGGAGCTGGCGGGCATGTTGACCCGCGCCTTCGACGGCCCGCTGGCCGGCTACGCGATGGCGGTGGGCGACAGCCCGTTGGCGCGCGTGCAGTTCCTGATCGCGACCGACCCGGCGAGCAGCCGCGCGGTGGATGTCGCCGGCCTGGAAGCCGCGATGGAGCAGGCCGCGCGCAGCTTCGCCGAGCGGCTGGCCGACGCGCTCGCCGCCGAGCAGGGCGAGGTCGAGGCCGCGCGCAGCGTCGCGGTCTGGGGTGCCGCCTTCCCGCCGGAATACGCCACGCGCCACACCGCGAGCGCCGCCGTGCACGACATCCGCAAGGCGGCGGCGGCGCTGGCCGGCGACCGGCTGACGCTGGCGCTGCTGCGCCCGGCCGGTGCGGGCCGGCACCGCGTCGCGCTGAAGCTGTACCATCCGGACGAGGCGGTGCCGCTGTCGGACATCGTGCCGCTGATCGAAACGCTGGGCCTGCGCGTGATCGAGGAGGTGCCGACGCCGCTCGCGCCGCGCGGCCTGCGCCGCCTGACCCTGCAGACGCTGACGCTGGAGACCGCCGACGCCACGCCGATCGACGTCGATGCGCGCGGCGCGGATGTCCTGGCGACGTTCGAGGCAATGTGGGACCGCCGCGCCGAGGCCGACGGCTTCAACCGTCTGGTGCTGGGCGCCGGCATCGCATGGCGCGATGCGTGGCTGCTGCGCGCGATGTTCAAATGGTGCCGCCAGGTCGGCTTCCCGTTCAGCCAGCTGGCGGTGGAGGGCACGCTGGTTGCCTATCCCGCGGCGGCGCGCATCCTGGTCGATCTGTTCCATCGTCGCTTCGATCCCGCGCTGGCCCGCGACACGGCGGCCGAGGCGCGGCTCGATACCGAATGGAACGAATTGCTCGACACCATCGAAAGCCCCGACGAGGACCGCATCCTGCGCCGGATGCGCCGCCTGCTGGATGCCGTGCTGCGCACCAATTTCTTTCAGGACGGCATGGACGGCACCCGGGCGCTGGCGCTGAAGCTCGACAGCGCGGAGGCCGGTGACATGCCGCTGCCGCGGCCCTGGCGCGAGATCTGGGTGCACAACGCCCGCATGGAGGGCTGTCACCTGCGCGGCGGCCCGGTGGCGCGTGGCGGCATCCGCTGGTCGGACCGGCGCGAGGATTTCCGCACCGAGATCCTGGGCCTGATGAAGGCGCAGATGGTGAAGAACGTCGTCATCGTGCCGGTCGGCGCGAAGGGCGGCTTCGTGCTGAAGCGTCCCGCCGCCCCCACCGGCGATGCCGCGCGCGACCGCGAGGCGGTCGCCGCCGAGGGCATCGCCTGCTACCGGCTGCTGGTGAACGGGCTGCTCGACGTCACCGACAATCTGCGCGGCGGCAAGGTCATGCCGCCCGACATGGTCGTGCGCCGCGACGCCGACGACCCGTACCTCGTGGTTGCCGCCGACAAGGGCACCGCGACCTTCAGCGACACCGCCAACGGCATCGCCGTGGAACGCGGCTTCTGGCTGGGCGACGCCTTCGCCTCGGGCGGTTCGATCGGCTACGACCACAAGGCCATGGGCATCACCGCCAAGGGCGCGTGGGTGAATATTGCGCGGCACTTCCGCGAGATGGGGCGCGACATCCAGCGCGACGCGTTCACCTGCGTGGGCGTCGGCGACATGTCCGGCGACGTGTTCGGCAACGGGCTGATGGTCAGCGCGCAGACGCGGCTGCTGGCGGCGTTCGACCACCGCCATATCTTCATCGACCCGTCGCCCGACCCGGCCGCCAGCTTCGCCGAGCGGGTGCGGCTGTTCGCCCTGCCGCGCAGTTCCTGGGCCGACTACGACGCGGCGAAGATCAGCGCCGGCGGCGGCGTGTTCCCGCGCGGGGCGAAGTCCATCACGCTGTCGGCCGAGGCGGCGGACGTGCTCGACCTGCCGGCCGGCGCGCATGAGCCGGCGGCGGTGATGCGCGCAATCCTGAAGGCCGAGGTGGACCTGCTGTATTTCGGCGGCATCGGCACCTATGTGAAAGCGGCAGCGCAGTCGCAGGTGGAAGCCGGCGATCGCGCCAACGACGCCATCCGCATCGATGCCGGGATGCTGCGCGCCAAGGTGCTGGGCGAGGGCGCCAACCTGGCTGTCACCCAGTCCGGCCGCATCGAGGCGGCGCAGGCGGGGGTGCGTATCAACACCGATGCGCTCGACAACTCGGCCGGCGTCTCGACCTCCGACCACGAGGTGAACATCAAGATCCTGGTGGCCGATGCGGTGGAGTCGGGCCGGCTGAACCAGCAGCAGCGGGTGGCGCTGCTGGCGTCGATGACCGACGAGGTCGGCCGCCTGGTGCTGCATGACAACCACCAGCAGAATCAGGCGATCTCGCTGGACCAGATGGCCGGGGCGCGCGACCTGCCGGCGCAAAACGCGCTGATGGGCGTGCTGGAGCGCGCCGGCATCCTGGACCGCGCCGTCGCCGGGTTGCCCGACGCGGCCACGATTGCGCAGCGCACGGTCGCCGGCCAGGCGCTGACGCGGCCCGAGCTGTGCGAGGTGATGGCGCACGGCAAGCTGTGGCTGTCGGGCGAGATCGACGCCGGCAAGCTGCCCGACGACCCGGCGCTGGAGGCGGAACTGTTCGCCTACTTCCCCACCGTGCTGCGGCAGGACTACGCGACCGAGATCCGGCGCCACCGGCTGCGGCGGGAGCTGATCGGCACCGCCGTCACCAACGACCTGCTGAACCGGCTGGGGCATGCCGCGTTCGGCCGGCTGGTGACGGATTCCGGCCTGTCCGCCTCGATCGTCGCCAAGGCGGCGCTGATCGCGCGTGATGCGTTCGATCTCGGCACGGTGTGGGCGGCGGTCGAGGCGCTGGACGGGGCGGTGCCAACCGAGGCGCAGTATGCGGTTGAAGCGGCGATGCGCCGGCTGTACGAAGCCACTGCCCGCGCCTTGCTCTCGCACCCCGAGGCACTGGGCGGCATAGCGGAATCGGTCGCGGTGCTGCGGCCCGGGCTGACCGCGCTGGTGGCCAAGGCGACGGCGCGCGCCGGCAGCCTGCCGGCCGCGGCCGGACTGATCGCGCAGGGCGTGCCGGCGCATCTGGCGGCGCTGACGGCCGCACTGCCCGAGCTTCTCGCGGCCCCGGCCATCGTGCGGCTGGCGGCCTCGGCGCGGGTCGAGGTGGATGCCGCGGCGGCAGCCTGGGCGGGGGCGGGAGAGGGCTTCGCCATCGACCCGCTGCGCGCCGCCGTCGCTGCCATTCCGCCGCGCGGCGCCTGGGGGGCGCGTGCCGTGGCGGCGCTGGACGACGATCTGGCGGGGCTGCAGGGCCGGCTCGCGGCGCAGGTACTGGCCAGCGGCCTGACCGCGCAGGCGCTGCTGGAGGGTAGCGGGGAGGCTGGCCGCCGCGCCGTGGCGCTGGCGCGCGAAGCCGCCGCAATGCCCGACCTGGCCGCCGCCACGGTCGCGCTGCGCGCGCTGCACGCAGTGGTGCCCGCGCACTAGGGACGCTGGCCGCGACTCCCAGGGACGATGTAACGGCAGCCGTACCGATCCTGGGGGGAAAGCCGGCGATGGAACGGCCGTTGCGCGGCATCGCGCTGCTTGTCGCGGCCACCATGCTGTTCTCGCTTTCCGATACGACGGCGAAATACCTGACCGGCTCGCTGCCGCCGGTCGAGATCGCCTGGGTGCGCTACGTCGTGTTCGTGCTGCTGACCGCGATTCCGCTGCTGCGGGGCGGGGCGCCGGCGGCGCGCGTCCGCCGGCCGCTGCTGCAGGTGCTGCGCGGCCTGGGCGTGGTCGGATCGGCCGTGCTGTTCATTGCCTCGCTGGCGAGCCTGCCGATCGCCGAGGCGACGACGGTGAACTTCGTCTCGCCGCTGCTGATCACCGTGCTGGCGGTGCCGATCCTGGGTGAGCGCGTCGGCACCGGCGGGTGGTTGGCGGTGCTGGCCGGGTTCCTGGGCGTGCTGGCAGTCGCGCGCCCTGGCACCGCCGGCTTTCACCCGGCCGTGGTGTTCGTGCTGCTGTCCTCGCTGTGCTGGTCGGGGGCCATCCTGATCACCCGGCGCATGGCGGCGACCGAGCGTGCCTCGGCGACGCTGCTATGGACCGCGTGCACCGGCCTCGTCGTTCTGACGGTGCTGCTGCCGCCGGTGTTCCGCATGCCCGACGTGCCGACGCTGGCGCTCACGATCCTGGTCGGGTTCATCTCGTCGGGCGGTCAGTGGCTGACGGTGCTGGCCTATCGACACGCTCCGGCCTCGGTGCTGGCGCCGCTGTCGTACGGGCAGCTGATCTGGTCCTCGGCCCTTGGGTTCCTGGTGTTCGGCGCGGTGCCGGATCGCTGGACCCTGGTGGGTGCGGCGGTCATCATCGGCAGCGGCCTCTACACCGTGCAGCACGCACGACGCCGGCCGGTGTAGCCGGCATCGCCCGAGCGCGATCGGGCTACGCTGGCATCGCGATGCGTCGCCCCGCTTCCGGCGGCAGGGGGGCATCGCCGCGCTGTGCCGCCACGCGCCGAAGGGCGGCCAGCTTGTCGTCCGGCAGGGCCGTCACGCGCCGCGTCGCGAGGTTCACGTGCAGGCTCATCACCTCCTGCGTCGCCGCGCGGTAGCCGTCGTCGGCATGGAACATCTCGTGGAACACATACAGCCGCTTGGCGTCGGCGCCAAGCACGTGGCTGAACACGCAGAGCCTGTCGCCCAGCTTCACCTCGCGCTCGTAGCGCGTATGTGTTTCGGCGACGAAGCTGGAATAGCCGGTGCGTTCGCGGAACGGCAGCCCGATGTCGAGATGGTCGAACAGGACATCGCCGGCGACGTCGAACACGACGACGTAATAGGCGAGGTTCATGTGTCCGTTGTGGTCGATCCATTCGGGCAGCACGGTGGCCGCGTGCCGCGTGACGAAGTTCGGTTGGGGCTGCATGGGTGTCAGCTTGTTGGCGCCGCCCGAAGCGGTCAAGCTGCATCCTCGCATCGGGACGACACGCATTCATGGACGCGCCTGCACGGGACGTGACGGACGGGCTGCCCCCGGTGGCCCGGCGCCGCGCCCTGACCACCCTCGCCATCGCCATCGCGATGGCGGTGCTGGACAGGGCCATCGCCAACATCGCGCTGCCCAGCATCGCCCGCGACATGGCACGTCGATCCGGCGACCTCGATCTGGGTGGTCAACGCCTATCAGCTCGCCGTCACCGTGGCGCTGCTGCCGTTGGCCTCGCTGGGCGACATCTTCGGCTATCGGCGGGTCTACACGGTGCGGGCTGGCGGTGTTCACCCTGTCCTCGCTCGCCTGCGCGCTATCGGTTTCGCTGCCGATGCTGGTGGTGGCGCGCATGGTGCAGGGGCTCGGCGGCGGCCGGCATCATGAGCGTGAACACCGCGCTGATCCGCTTCATCTTCCCGCGTGCGCAGTTGGGGCGTGGCATCGGCTTCATCGCGCTGGTGGTGGCGACGTCGTCGGCCGCCGGGCCGTCGGTCGGCGGCTGCGATCCTGTCGGTCGCCACCTGGCACTGGCTGTTCGCCATCAACGTGCCGCTCGGCGCCTTGGCGCTATGGCTGGCGGCGCGCTCGCTGCCGGCGACACCCTCGTCCGGCCATCGCTTCGACGTGCCGAGCGCCGTGCTGAACGCCATCACCTTCGGCCTGCTGGTCACCGGCGTGGACGACATCGGCCAGGGCACCAGCCGGTTGCTGGTGGGCGGGGAGTTCGTGCTCGCGATGCATCGCCGCCACGGTGTTCATCCGCCGCCAGCTTTCGCTCGGCGCCCCGATGCTGCCGGTCGACCTGTTCCGCCGGCCGATCTTCGCGCTGTCGGTCGGCACCTCGATCTGTTCCTACGTCGGCGCAGAGCCTGGCCTTCGTCGCACTGCCTTTCTACTTCGAGTATGCAGGCGGGCATTCGCAGGTCGAGACCGGCCTGCTGATGACGCCCTGGCCGCTGATCGTGGTGATCGTGGCGCCGATCGCCGGGCGGCTGTCGGACCGCTATCCGCCGAGCATCCTGGGCGGCCTCGGCCTGGTGGTGATGACCATCGGCCTGCTGCTGCTGCTGTTCGCGCCGCCGCATGCGGCGATGGCGGACATCGCCTGGCGCATGGCGGTCACCGGGCTCGGCTTCGGCTTCTTCCAGTCGCCCAACAACAAGCTGCTGATCGGCAGCGCCCCGCGTGCGCGCAGCGGTGCGGCCAGCGGGATGCTGGCGACCGCGCGCCTGCTGGGTCAGACGCTCGGCAGTGCGATGGTCGCGCTGGTGTTCGGCCTGACCAATGCCACCGGAGCCATCGGCATCACGCACGGCGCGATGGCGGCGATCGGACTTGCCGCCGGCTTCGCGGCGGTCGGAGCGGTGGTGAGTGCGGCCCGGCTGCGCCAGGCCCAGGTCGCCTGACTACCGACAAACGGGCAGCGCGCTGCTCACCCACGTGGCGCAGAACGGGACCCCCTGCGTCCAGCTGGTCACGATGGTGTAGAGCAGCGCCACGGCGAAGATCGCCACCGGCAGGCTCAGCCACATCACCACGCGCATCTCAGCGTCCGGTCCACACCGGCGCGCGCTTGGCGATGAAGGCGTCGATCCCCTCGGCGGCGTCGCGCGCCATCATGTTGCGCGTCATCACCCCGAGGCGAAGTCATAGGCGCTGGCCAGGTCCATCTCCGCCTGGCGGTAGAACGCCTCCTTCCCGATCGCCAGCGTCAGCGGGCTTTTCGAGGCGATCTGTCCGGCCAGCGCGGCGGTCGCGGCATCCAGCTCCGCCGCCGGCACGACGCGATTGACCAGGCCGATCTCGCGGGCGCGCGCGGCATCGATCAGATCGCCGGTCAGCAGCATCTCCATCGCCGCCTTGCGCCCCACGGCGCGGGTCAGCGCCACCATCGGCGTCGAGCAGAACAGGCCGATATTGACCCCCGGCGTCGCGAACCGCGCCGTGTCGGCCGCCACCGCCAGGTCGCAGCTTGCCACCAGCTGGCAGCCCGCCGCGGTGGCGATGCCGTGCACCCGCGCGATCACCGGCTTGGGCAGGCGCACGATCGCCTGCATCAGCCGCGAGCATTGCGCGAACAGCGCCTGGTGGGAGCGCGCGCTCGGGGTTGGCGCGAATTTCGCTTCAGATCATGGCCCGCGCAGAAGCCTGGACCGGCGCCGCCGATCACCACGGCATACACCGTCGCGTCTTGCGCCACGGCCGCTCCAGCGCCGCCTCCATCGCGCCCATCAGTGCCACCGACAGCGCATTGCGCGCGGCGGGCCGGTTCATCGTCAGCCACGCGACATGGTCGCGATCCTCGCGCAGCAGCAGCGTATCGGGTTCGGTCATCGCGCCGTCCTCCCTGGCCGGCCGCACTGTCTCACTTCGACGGCGGGTCGAGAAGGGTCAGCAACTCGGCAAAGCTCTGCGCCGCGCTGCGCCCGGCGGTGTCCAGCACCAGGTCGGCCTTCGCATAGAGCTGTTCGCGGCTCGCCAGGATGGCGCGCAGGTCGTCCATCGCCTGCCGGTTGTCGTGCATCGGCCGCAGGTCGCCCTGATCGACCACGCGCTGCATGTGCTCCTCGGGCGATGCGCGCACCCAGACCGTGCGCCAGTTGCCCAGCAGCAGCGCGAAGGTCGCCGGATCGGCGACGATGCTGCCGCCGGCCGCCAGCACCTGCGCCGCCGCCTCGCCGGCGAGCCGCTCCAGCACCCGCCGCTCCAGCCGCCGGTAGCCGGGCTGGCCGTGCAGCTCGAACACCGCGCCGATGTCCATGCCGGCCTCGCGCTCGATCTCGCGGTCGAGTTCCAGGAAGCCCACGCCGCGGCGCGCCGCCAGCATCCGCCCCAGCGTCGACTTGCCGGCGCCGCGCAGACCGATCAGGGCGATCCGCTCGTGCCGGTGCGGTGGCGCAGCCGCGGCGAAGCGGGTCTGCAGCAGCTGCCGCGCCTCCTGGAGCGCGGCCTCGTCCAGCCGGCTGAGCAGTCCCTCGATCAGCATGGCGTCGGCGGCCCGCTCGGCGTGTTCGCCCAGCAACTCGGCCACGCCGACGCCCAGCGCACGGGCGATGGCGCGCAGCTTCAGGATCGAGACATTGCCGTCGCCCGCCTCCATCTGGGCGATGTAGCGTTCCGACACGTCTGCGTGCTGCGACAGGATGCGCCGGCTCATGCCGCGCCGCGCCCGGGTCAGGCGCAGCCGCTCGCCCAGGGCCTGCAGGAAGCCGGCGTCGTCGTCGACAGCGTTGGCGGGGGCAGCGTCGGCCGGCATCGTCATCGCCGGCAGCGTTGCATGGCCCCATCGGGCTGGCTAGCGTCATGGCTTCCCCCGAAAGGATGCCCACGGGATGCCGCATCTGCGCGTGCTGCCGATCCAAGCCGCCGCCTTCATGCCGGGCGGCCTGCTGCCCTCACCCGTCGCCGGCGCGGTGCGGGCGGGCGGGCGCATCTATCTCGGCGCCGCCACCGGCGTGGGCGACGCCGCCGCGCAGGCCCGCGGCGCGCTCGACGCGATCGAGGCGGCGCTGGCGGCGGCGGGCGCCGGCCTCGCCGATCTCGGCCACCTCCGCGTCGCGCTGATCGACCGTGCCCACCAGGCCGACGTGCTGGCCGCGATCGCTGCGCGCCTGCCCGCGGAAGCGGCACCCGCCATCGGCTGCACGGTGTTCGCCGGCCTGCCAATGCCCGAGCAGGTCGTGCAGATCACCGCCGATGCCGTGCTGCCGGGCACGCCGGCGCGGGAGGTGTTCGCGCCTTTCGCCAGTGCGTCGCTCGGGTCCGGGCGGCGGCCGCAGGATGCGGCGGCGCAGACCGATGCCGCGCTCGCCGCCCTTGCCGCCACGCTGGCGTCGTCCGGCAGCTCGCTGCACGACGTCTGCAAGATCACCGTTCAGATCACCGATCGCGGTCATCGCACCGCGGTCTATCAGGCGATCGGCCGGCATTTCCGCGGCATCCATCCGGTCTCCACCGGCCTGATCGTCACCGCCCTGGCCGACCCCGAACACCTGGTCGCCATCGACACCCATGTGCTGCGCGCCGAACGGCATGAGCGGCTGCGCAAATATCACTCCAACGCGGTGCGCTACGGCCTCGATCAGCAGCCGCTCGACTGCGATTTCTGCATGGCGGTGCGCAGCGGCGGCCATGTCGTGCTGCGCGGCCAGACCGGAACCGACCTGTCGGAGGTGATGCACGGCCTTGGCGACGCGGCGGCGCAGGCCGAGCAGGCGATGGCGAATGTCGCCGCCCTGCTGGCCGAGGCCGGTGCCGCCCTGTCCGACGTGACTCGCGCCACCGTCTATGTCACCGACCGCGCCTTCCTGCCGGCGGTGACCGGCGTCGTGCTGCGCCGCCTGTCGGGCGTGGTCCCCGCCTTCACCGCGGTCATCGTCAAGGGTCTCGCTAGTCCCGACCTGCTGATGGAGGTGGATATTTCCGCCGAATGTGAGGTGTAGCTCACGCCGCCAGCGGCATCGGCACCAGCGGGCTGTCGGCGTCGTGGCGGATGCCGTCGCGCAGGCAGAATACCGGCACGATCATCTGCGGCGCCGTCACCTGCTCGCCGCTGTTGTCGCTCAGCATGAAGCGCCCATCCAGCACCTCCAGCACCGAGACGTCCGCCGCCCGGCCCGGCGCCAGCGCGCCGATCGCGTGCTCCAGCCGCAGCATCCGCGCCGGGTTTGTCGTAACGGTTGCAACGATCTCGGGCAGCGTCATGCCCAGCGTCATCAGCTCGGTCATCGCATGGGTCAGGCTGAACGGCGCGAAGCCGAAGAACGGGTTCTCCGCCTTCTCGGCCGAAGCGTCCTTCGGCTCCGGCAGCCGCACGTTGTAGCCGTGCATGTCCGCCCCCAGCGTGTATGGGCGGATGCCCTCGGCCAGCACCTTGCGCGCCATGGCGAAGCTGAAATGCGAGCCGTGGCCGACATCGACCGTCACACCGCGCTCCAGCGCCGCCCAGACCACCGGATGCACCTCGCCGGTTTCAACCGAAATGAAACCGCCGGGATGGCGGGTGAACGGATGTGCCAGCACGTCGCCCGGCTGCATCAGCGGCATCAGTTCGCGCACCACCTCGTCGGGGTCGATGCTCGCTCCGTCCTTGGTCGGCCATAGCTGACCCAGATGGATGTACAGCGGCACGCCCGCCTCGCGTGGCGATCTGCTTGCCGAGCTTGATGACCTCAAGCCCCCAGCGCGACGCGCCGCCGATCTCGGCATGCGCCTTGATGCCGCGCACCAGATCGGCATTGGCGCGCGCCGCGCGCACCGTCGCCGCGACATTCACCCCGCCCGGACCATACAGATCGGGATACAGATGGCCCTCCAGCCCGCCCACCAGATAGGCCGACAGGAAACACAGCACGCGGGTCCGCGCCGGCTCGGCGATGTAATGGCGGAAGCCCGGTATGGTCATGCAGGACGGACCGCCCTGGTCCACCACGCGTCGTCACCGCCGATCCCACGCCCACCATGTCGGGCGGCAGGCCGAACTTGCCGGTGACGTGCTGATAGACATGCGCGTGGGTGTCGATCAGCCCGGGCAGCACCAGTTTGCCGGCCACGTCCACCACCGTCCGCGCCGCCGTCTCGGGCAGCCCCGGGGCGACCGCGACGATCCGTCCGTCGGCGATGCCGACATCGGCGATCCCGTCGTGGCCGCTCGCCGGGTCGATCACCCGTCCGCCGCGCAGCAGCATGTCGAAACGCTGATCCATCGCGTCTATCCGTTTTCAAAATCAGCCCCCACGTATGCTGGCGGCAAAAAGGCGTTGCAACATGAGCGAAGTACGGCGTCGGCGCCAGCGTGCCGCGCAAGGAAGACGATCGGCTGATGCGCGGGCGCGGGGAATTCGTCGCCGACATCCGCCTGCCCGGCATGCGCGACCTCGCCTTCGTGCGCAGCCCGCTCGCCCATGCGCGCATCCGCGGCATCCGCAGGAATGCGCCGATCCGTCTACACCATCGACGACCTGCCCGGCGTGGCGCCGATCGTCGCCACCTCCTCGCTGCCGGGCTTCCGCGCCTCCGAGCAGCCGGTGCTGGCGCGCGACAAGGTTCGCCACGTGGGCGAAGCGATCGCCGTCTGCGTCGCCGACAGCCGCGCCGAGGCCGAAGACCTCGCCGCCGCCGTCGAGGTGGATCTCGAGGAACTGCCCGCCGTCGTCGACATGCTGCGGGCCCGCGATCCCGACGCCCCGCTGCTGCACGAGCACTGGCCCGACAACGTCTTCCTCGAATCGCTCGTCGATGGCGACCTCGCCGCCGCCCGCGCCGCCGCCAGCGTCGTCGTCCGGCGCCGGCTGCGCACCGCGCGGCAATGCATGTCGCCGCTGGAAGGCCGCGGCGTGGTCGCGGTCTGGGACCGCCGGCTCGAACAGCTGCTGGTCTATTCGGCGGCGCAGATGCCGCACATCGTCCGCAGCGGGCTTGCCGAGTGCCTCGGCCTCGACGAAGGCCGCGTGCGCGTCGTCGCCCCCGATGTCGGCGGCGGCTTCGGCTACAAGGGTCTGCTGCTGCCCGAGGAAGTGGTTGCCGGCTACCTGGCACGCCATCTCGGCCATCCGGTGCGCTGGATCGAGGACCGGCGCGAGCAGCTGACCGGCAACGCCAACTGCCGCGAGCATCATTACGACATCACCGCCTATGCGGACGCCGAAGGGCATTTGCTGGCGCTGGATGCCGATGCGGTGGTCGATTGCCGGCGCATACTCGATCTATCCGTTCTCCGCCTGCCTGGAAGCGGCCCAGGTCGGCAGCATCCTGCCGGGCCCCTACGTGATGCAGGCGTTCCGCTGCCGGACCGTCGCCGCCGCCACCAACAAGCCGGCGATCCTGCCCTATCGCGGCGTTGCCCGCTCCGGCGTCTGCTTCGCGATGGAGCTTGTGATGGACGCGATTGCCCACGAAACGGGCATCGCGCCGCACGAGGTCCGGTTGCGCAACCTGGTGCCGCCGGAAGCGATGCCGTTCGACAACATCACCCGGAAGCACTTCGACAGCGGCGACTATCCGCAGGCATTGCGCCGCGCCGCTGCCGCCATCGACGAGCCCGGCGTGCGCGCCCGCCAGGCGGCGCAGTCCGGTTCCGCGCAGGCCGGTCCGCTGCGTCTCGGCCTCGGCTTCGCGATCTTCTGCGAGCAGGGCGCCCATGGCACCTCGGTCTATGCCGGCTGGGGCGTGCCGATGGTGCCGGGGTTCGAGCAGGCAACGGCGCGGATCACGCCCGACGGCGGGCTGGAACTGCGTGTCGGCATCCAGTCGCACGGGCAGGGGCTGGAGACCACGCTCGCGCAGGTGGCGCACGAAAAGCTCGGCGTCCCCTTCGGCAAGATCATGGTGGTGCATGGCGATACCGGCCTCACGCCCTATTCCACCGGCACCTGGGGATCGCGCTGCGCGGTCATGGCGGGCGGCGCGGTCGGGCGCGGCCTGCGAGGAGCTTGGCGAGCGCATCGCCCGCATCGGCGCGCATCTGCTGCAGGTTCCGCCCGGCGGGGTGACGGTGGGCGGCGGCGTGGTCGCCGCGGCGGGCCGCAGCGTCTCGATCGAGGAAGTCGGTCGCACCTGGTATCGCCGTCCGCAGGACCTGCCCGACGACGTCGGCGCCGGGCGGGCTCGAAGTCACCGCCGGCTACAAGCCGCTGCGCGACACCGGAACGTTCAGCTACGCCGCGCACGCCGCACTGGTGTCGGTGGATACCGAGACCGGCGACGTCGCGCATCCTCGACTACGCCATCGTGGAGGACGGCGGCGTGCTGCTCAATCCGATGATCGTCGACGGCCAGGTGATCGGCGGCTGCGCCCAGGGCATCGGCACCGCGCTGTATGAGGAGATGCCGTTCGACGCGCATGGCCAGCCGCTCGCCTCGACGCTCGCCGACTACATGCTGCCGGGTGCGACCGAGGTGCCGGACGCGCGCATCGATCACATGGAAACGCCTTCGCCCTACAGCATGTTCGGCCAGAAGGGCATCGGCGAGGGCGGCGCCATCGGGCCGCCCGCCGCGATCGCCAACGCGGTGAACGATGCGCTGCGTCCGCTCGGCGTCGAGATGACGCAGCTTCCGATCACGCCGCAGCGCATCGTCGCCGCCCTCCGCGCCGTGCGGCCGGCGGCATGAAGGCGGCCGCGTTCGACCTCGCCGGCCCGGCGACGCTGGCGGATGCCGCCGCGCTGCTCGCCGCACCGGGCGCGATGCCGATGGCGGGCGGCCAGTCGCTCGGCCCGATGCTCAACCTGCGGCTCGCGCGCCCGGCACTGGTGGTGCGCCTCGCCGGGATCGGCGGCCTCGACGGCGCGTCGGAGGACGCCTCGTCCGTCACCGTCGGCGCGCTTGTCACCCACGCCGCCATCGCCGATGGCCGTGCGCCCGATCCGGGGCTGGGCGTGCTCGCCCGCGTCGCCGACGGCATCGCCTATCGCGCGGTGCGCAACCGCGGCACCATCGGCGGCAGCCTTTGCCATGCCGATCCGGCCGCCGACTGGGTTAGCGTGCTCACGGCGCTCGATGCGGCGGCGCTCACCTCCGCCGGACGTGCGATTCCGGTCGCGGACTTCATCGCCGCGGCGTTCCGCACCGTGCTGGCGCGTGGCGAGTTGCTGACCGCCGTCCGCATCCCCCGGCTCGCCCCGGCCGCGCGCTGGGGCTACGTCAAGGCCTGCCGCAAACCGGGGGAGTTCGCGCACGCCATGGCGGCCGTGCTGATCGACGGCGGCGCGATGCGCCTCGTCATCGGCGCCACCGGCGGCAAGCCGATCCTGCTGCACGACGAGGCCGATCTTCCCGCCGCACTCGCCGGCCTCGATCCGGTCGCCGCCCATATCCAGGCGGTGATCGCCCGCCGCGCGCTGGCGCAGGCCCGCGCGTGAGCCGCGTCACGCTCACCGTCAACAGCGAGCCGATCACCGCCGAGGTCGCGCCGCGCACCCATCTGGCGGACTTCCTGCGCGAGCAACGCCTGCTGACCGGCACGCATCTTGGCTGCGAGCACGGCGTCTGCGGCGCCTGCACGCTGCTGATCGACGATGCGCCGGCGCGCAGCTGCATCGCCTTCGCTGCCGCCTGTGACGGCGCATCCGTCACCACCATCGAGGGGTTGGAGAACGATCCGCTCACGGTCGCGCTGCGCGCGGCCTTCACCGCCGAGCACGCGCTGCAATGCGGCTACTGCACGCCGGGGATGCTGGTGACGGCGCGCGACATCGTCCTCCGCCTGCCGGATGCGGACGCCGCGCGCATCCGCCTGGAACTCGCCGGCAACCTGTGCCGCTGCACCGGCTATGCCGGCATCGTCCGCGCCATCCAGCGCGTGCTGCGCGACCGGCCCGCCGTCTCCCCTGTCCGCGCCGCCCCGCTCGCCGGCCGGACGCCGCCGCCGGTCATAGGCAGCGTCAGCGGCGACGCCGCCCGCCAGGACAGCGGGGAAAGGCTGCGGGCCGACACGCCCGGCATTACCCAGACGCTGAAGCTGCCGCTGCCTCGCGATACCGTCTGGCGCGCGTTGCAGGACCCGGCCCTGGTCGCCGGCTGCATCCCCGGCGCCACCCTGACCGGCCGTGACGGCGACCGCGTCACCGGCACGATGGACGCTGCCCTCGGCCCGATCCGCGCGCGCTTCACCGGAACCGCCACGCTGGCCTATGGTGCCGACTTCACCGGCACGCTGGCTGGCGAGGGGCAGGACGGCGCCACCGCGACCCGCCTCGGCGGTCAGGCGCGCTTCGCCGTGCGCGATGATGGCGTCGGCGCGTGCATCCTCGATCTCGCCATCGGCTACACGCTGCGCGGGCCGCTCGCGCAGTTCGCCCGCGGCCCGGTTGTGCAGGACTTCGCCGCCGAGATCGCACAGGACTTTGCCCGCAACCTGCAGGCCGTGCTGCAGGGCCGCGCCGTCGCTCCGCCGCGCCGTCTCGGCCTGTTCGGCCTGCTGTGGCGCATCCTGCGCCGCCGCATCGGACGCCGCTTCGGCGCGGAGTAGGCCGTCCGGCACCCGCCACGCCATGGCCCTGGCTGGCACACGCCTTGCTACCGGCACCCGTTCGGAACGTTCCAGTGATCGGGAGGCGAGGATGGCCATACGCAGGCGTGTGTTGTTGGGCGGCGCGCTGGCGGCGCCGGCGATCCTGGTCGCTGGCCGGGCGCGCGCCGACACCACCATCCGCATCGGCGCGCTCAAGCTCATCCACTCGATGACGCCGTATTTCTACCAGCAATTCGCACCCGCCGGGACGACCATCACCATCATCCCCTTCGAAAGCCCGACCGACGGCAAGGACGCCGTCGTCACCCGCTCGGTCGATGTCGGCACCTTCGGCATCGCCGCCGCGATCTTCGGCGCCGCCGCGCACGAGCCGGTCGCCGTCATCGGTTCCGAATGCAACAAGGGCATGGCGATCGTCGCCGGCAAGAACAGCGGCATCAACACGCTGAAGGACCTCAAGGGCAAGCGCGTCGCCATCTGGCCCGGCTCGACGCAGGAAGTCTTCGTCCTCGAGCGCCTGCACATGGAGGGGATGTCGGTGAAGGACATCACCCCCGTCCGCGTGTCGTTCAGCGAGATGCCGGCCGCCCTGCAGCGCGGCGACGTCGATGCCTATGTCGGTGCCGAGCCGGGGCCGTCGCTCTCGGTCGTCAGCGGCTACGGCAAGATCGTCGAGTATCCCTATTCCACGCCGATGGGCAGCCTCAACATGATCCTGGCCACGCATCGCGACATGATCACCGAAAAGCCCGGGCTGCTCGCCCTGGTCGTGAAGCTGCAGAAGCAGGCATCCGAGTTCGCCATGTCGCACCCCGACGCGATGGTGGCGATGACCGTCGCCAAGCTCGGCCAGAAGAAGGACGCGGTGGCCGAGTCGGTCTCCAACGTCGAGCTGAACTGGCAGATGACGCCGCAGATGATCGCGAACGCGAAGTCCTACGCCGAGCACATGCAGGCGCTGAAGCAGATCAAGGCGGTGCCGGACATGAACGCACTGATGGTCACGCGCTTTTCCGACGCGGCGGCGCAGGGGACCTGACCGCCGATGCTGCCGCGCGAGCGCGCCCCCTACTCGGCGATCGTCGACCGCGCGCCGCTGCGCCTGCCCGGCGGCGCCGGGGTCGCGGTCTGGAGCATCGTCAACCTGGAGGTCTGGGACATCGGCAAGCCGATGGCGCGCCAGGTCATCCCCGCCCCCACCGGCCAGCCGCTGCTGCCCGACGTGCCGAACTGGTCCTGGCACGAATACGGGATGCGCGTCGGCTTCTGGCGCTTCCACCGGCTGTATGAGCGCCTCGGCCTGCGGCCCACGCTCTCGATCAACGCCCGCGTCTGCGACGATTACGAGCGCGTCGCCGCCGCCGCCCGCGATGCGGGGTGGGAGTTCATGGGCCATGCCTGGGAACAGGGGCCGATCCACAAGGAACCCGACCAGCGCGCCATGATCAACCGCGCGATGGACCGGCTGGAGGCGTTCACCGGCACCCGCCCGCTCGGCTGGCTCGGCCCGGGCCTGACGCAGACCTACGAGACGCCGGAGCTGCTGGCCGAAGCCGGCGTGCAGTACATCGGCGACTGGGTGTGGGACGACGAGCCGTGCCGGATCGAAACCGCGCACGGCCCGCTGGTGACGCTGCCCTACTCGGTGGAGCTGAACGACATCCCCATGATGATCGTGCAGCACCACGAATCCGCCTACTGGCTGCAACGCTGCAAGGACTCGCTCGACCGGCTGATGCAGGAAGGCGCCGAGCGCGCCAAGATCATGGCGGTGGCGATCCACCCCTACATTTCCGGCCAGCCGCACCGCATCGCCTATCTTGAGGCGTTCTACGACTACGCCCGCGCCCAGCACGGCGTCGCGTTCATGAACGGCGCCGAACTCCTCGCCTGGTATCGCAGTCAGCAATGAGCGGCAGCGCCACGGCGACCGGGCTCAATGCGCCGCTGACGCGCCGGCTGCTGGCGCTGGTGGCACCGCTGCTGTTCCTCGCGTTCTGGTGGCTCAGCACCGGCCGCGACCCGAACGGGCTGATCCCCTCGCCCTCGGATGTCGCCATCGAGCTGTGGGACCTCGCCTTCGGCGGCATCAACGACGATGCCTTCAGCGGCACGCTGCTCGCCCACCTGCTCGCCTCGTGCAGCCGCGTCTATGGCGCCTTCCTGCTCGCCGCCCTGGTGGCGCTGCCGCTCGGAATGCTGATCGGCCGGCTCGCCCTGGTGCGCGACCTGCTCGACCCCATCCTGCAACTGCTCCGCCCGATCCCGGTCACCGCCTGGCTGCCGCTGTCGATGATCCTGTTCGGCCTCGGCGCCCGCTCGGCCTTCTTCCTCGTCGCCCTCGGCGCCTTCTACCCGATCCTGGTCAACACGATCTTCGCCGTGCGCAGCGTCGAGCCCCGGCTGTTCGAGGCGGCGCAGATGCTCGGCGTCTCGCCCACCCGGCTGTTCCCGCTGGTGGTGCTGCCGGCCTCGCTGCCGGGCATCTTCACCGGCCTGCGCCTCGGCCTCGGCTTCGCCTGGGTGGTGATCGTGGTCGGCGAGATGACCGGCGTCTCCACCGGCCTCGGCGCCATGATCATGGACGCCCGCCAGCTCTCCCGCACCGAGATCGTCGTCGCCGGCATGGCCGTCATCGGCCTCGCCGGCTTCCTCTCCGACCAGGCCGTGCAGGCGCTCGGCAAATGGCTGCTGCGCTGGAGCCCCCAACATGGCTGATGGCATGGCGGCACTCGCCGAGGCGATGGTGCGCCTCGACGGCGTCGGCAAGGTCTATCCCGGCGGCACCGAGGCGCTGCGCGGCGCCAGCCTCACCATCGCGCGTGGCGAGTTCGTCTGCCTGCTCGGCGCCTCGGGCTGCGGCAAATCGACGCTGCTGCGCATCGCCGCGGGGTTCGAGACGGCAACCTCCGGCAGCGTCGTCGTCGGCAACCGCGCGGTGTCGGGGCCGGGACCGGACCGCGGCATGGTGTTCCAGGATTACGGTCTGTTCCCCTGGATGACCGTCCGCCGCAACATCGGCTTCGGCCCCGCCGTGCGCGGCCTGCTGAAGGCCGAGGTGGCGCGCATCGCCGACCGTTTCGTCTCCATGGTGGGTCTCGATCGTTTCGCCGACGCCTACCCGCACCAGCTCTCGGGCGGCATGAAGCAGCGCGTCGCCATCGCCCGGGTGCTCGCCAACGATGCGAAGCTGGTGCTGATGGACGAACCCTTCGGCGCGCTCGACGCGATGACCCGCGAGCGGTTGCAGGAAGAACTGCTCGACATCTGGCGCAGCACCGGCCTGACGGTGATCTTCGTCACCCATTCGATCGAGGAGGCGATCCTGCTCGCCGACCGCGTCGTGGTGATGTCGCCCGGTCCCGGCCGCATCACCGAGGACCGCCGGATTACGCTGCCCCGCCCGCGCGACGTATCCTCGCCGGAGTTCAACGAAATCCGCCGCGACCTGGGCCATCTGCTCCATTCGGACCACGCCCCGGCCGGTCACTGAGGAAGGTTCCCGATGGATTGGGGCACGATGACGCAGGCCGAGCGCGACGCGGCCTACAACAACTCGCTCGCCGTCGCCGACAGCCCGGCACTGAACGACGCTCGCGCCGCCGCCTCTGCCGGCTTCCGTGCCGCCCGGCCCGGCGCGCTCGACCTGTCCTACGGTCCGCGCGAGCGCAACAAGTGGGACCTGTTCCCCGCCGCCGATCCGGCCGCCCCCTGCCTCGTGTTCATCCACGGCGGCTACTGGCAGCGCAACACGCGGGAGGCGTTCGGCGCGCTGATGCAGGGGGTGATGGCGCATGGCTGGGCGGCCGCACTGCCCGGCTACACCCTGGCCCCCGACGCCAGCCTCGCCGCCATCGTCGCCGAGATCCACGCCGCCCTCGACTGGCTCGGCGCGCACGGTGCCGAACACGGCATCGGCGGCAGCCTCGTCGTGTCGGGCTGGTCGGCCGGCGGCCACCTGACCGCGATGGCGCTCTCCCATCCCGCCGTCACCGCCGGCCTCGCCATCTCCGGCGTGTTCGAACTCGGTCCGATCCGCGATACCTACCTCAACGAGAAGCTGCGCCTGACCGACGCCGAGATCGCCGGGCTGTCGCCGCTGCGGCTGCCGGTGGTGCCCAAGCGCCTGTCGATCGCCTACGGCACGCGGGAGCTGCCGCCCCTGGTCGGCGACAGCCGCGCCCTGCACGCGCTGCGCGCCGCCGCGCACGCCCCCGGCGCGCTGCTGCCGATCGCCGGGGCCAACCATTTCACCATCCTCGACGCGCTGAGCAGCCCGGACGGAGAGCTGACGCGTCACCTGCTCGGCCTGCTGCCCTGATCGGGGAAATCGTCGCCCGGGAAATCACTCTCGGGAAATCGACACTCGGGTGTGAACCGGTTCACAGCGCACTCCATTCCAGGCGTGGCACAACACCCCTGTCGAACGGCGCCGCCCCAACACCCCGCGCCGCTCGACCGGGCCTTCGGGCCCTGGTCAACCCGGACCTCAACTCGCGGCCCGCTCGCATGGCGATCGGGCCGCTTTTTTGTCCGCGGTTGCGCGGCCCGCAACGCTCCTTCGCCACCGCCGGCAGATCGCATAGGATAGGGACAGCGCAGTGGGACCAGGCAGAGCAATGGTGCAACGACCGACCAGGATGGGCGCGTGCTGAAACCGGATCCTGTCCGCAGGCCGCCGGGCATGCGTCGCGGTGGCGCCCTGCTTGCAGCGGCCATGGTCTGCGCCGTCATGGTGCCGCGCGTCGACGCCCAACCCACCCCGGTGGCAACCGACGCCGACATGGTGCGCAGCCTGATGCCGACGGTGGTGAACATCCGCGTCGTCGCCGCCCCGGCCTATCAGCCGGCAGGGGCCGCCCCCGTCGGGCCCGCCACCGCCGCCGACGCCGCCCGCGCCGATGCCGCCCGCGCCGAGGGCGCCGCGCGTGATGAGCGGCTCGGGCTTCGTCGTCGATCCCTCCGGGCTGATCGTGACCAACAACCACGTCATCGACGGCGCCTACGACATCACCGTCACCTTCTCCGACGGCGAGAGCGAGCCGGCGCACGTCGTCGATGCGGTGCGGATGCTCGATCTGGCGGTGCTGAAGGTCGCCGGCGACAAGCCGCGTCCGGCGGTGAGCCTGGGCGATGCGGCAACGGTGCAGCCCGGCGACGAGGTGTTCGCCTTCGGCAATCCGCTCGGCATCGGCATGTCGGTCAGCGCCGGAATCGTCAGCGCGCTCAACCGCGACATCCAGGAAACCCCCTACGACCACTTCATCCAGACCGACGCGGTCATCAACCACGGCAATTCCGGCGGTCCGCTGTTCAACACCAGCGGGCAGGTCGTGGGCGTCGACACCGCCATCATCTCGCCGACCACCGGCTATGCCGGCCTCGGCTTCGCGATCCCGGTCGATACCGTGCGTTTCGTGGTCGACCGGGTGCGCGAATACGGCTGGCTGCGCCCCGGCTGGATCGGCGTGCGCGCCACCCGCGTCACCCGCGATATGGCGGCGGCGATGGGGGCGGCGCGTCCCGGTGAAGCGCAACCCGGCGGGATGATCATCGGCAGCGTCACCCGGGGCGGCCCCGCCGCCCATGCCGGGCTTCGGGTCGGCGACATCATCCTGCGCTTCGGCGATCTGGTGCCGCCCGATGAGCGGGCGCTGCAGCGCGCGATCATCGCCGCCCCGGTCGGCCAGCCGGTGCCGATCCTGCTGCGCCGCGCCGGCCGCGACCTCACGCTTCCGGTCACCGTCGCCGAGTGGCCGCGCCAGGACTACGATCAGAACAACGGGCCGGTCGGCCCGCGTGCGCCGATGGCGGTCCGGCGCGACCTCGGCCTCACCTTCAGCGGCATCACCGACGAGGTCCGTGCCCGGCATGGGCTGGAGCCGGGGCAGACCGGGGTCCTGGTCACCGGCGTCATGGCCGGCACGGATGCCTGGCTGCGCGGCATCGCGCCCGGCGACGTGATCATGCGGGTGCAGGACGCGGTGGTGTCCGGCGGCGCCGATGTGCAGCGGGAGATCGACCGCGCCCGGGGCCTCGACCGCACTTTCGCGCTGTTTCTGGTGCAGCAGAAGGATGGCGGCCCCGATCAGCCGCGCTGGATGGCGCTGCGCATCGGCAACGATGCGCCGGCCACTCAGGCCGCATCGGCGGTGGTCGCGCGGTCGGGCAAGTAGTCCGCCAGCGGTCCGCCGGGCGGCCGGCTCAGCCGATGACGGACACGCCGATCAGCAGCGGGTGCAGGAAGATCATCGCCACGTAGCCGGCGGTCCCCAGGCCCAGCGCCATCGCGTCCGCCCGTGTGAAGCGACTGATCCTGGGCGCGCCCATGTCGCCGCGGCGCTTGACGGCGATGCGGTCGAACACTGCCCAGGCCAGGAACGAGCCGAACAGCACCATCCCGCCCAGGTCGCCGTTCACCAGCAGATGCGCCAGCGCCCAGATCTTCACCGCCACGAGCATCGGGTGGCGCAGCCAGCCCCGGATGCGGCCGGGTGCCGGGTTCATGCAGGCCAGGGCCACGAAGGCGAACCACATCAGGGTGATGGTCAGATGGCGCATCCCTGCGGGCGGCGTCCATACCTGCACCCAGTCCTCGGCGCGATAATGCCCGAACCCCCAGGCGATCAGCGCCAGCCCGACCACCGAGGCGACCGAATGCGCCATCCTGTAGGGGCCCGCGCCCAAGCGGGCGATCAGCCCGGCGCGCGTCTCGCGCAGCGTGGTCAGCGTATGGGCGCCGAGAAACACGATGATACCCAGGATCAAGACCGCCATGGCATTCCCTTCGTCACGAGAATGGCCCGCATGATCCGAGCGTTCTCTCTCGCGCGCATATATGGACCGGATGCGGCCCGCACAGATAGCCGTGTCGAGCCGAGCTGCCCGGGCGGCCCCGGCGCACCCGCCCCAGGCGCCGTCACTGCGAGCCGCAAGGCGGCGCGCCGATCCGGGGACAGCGGCCGATCAGGAAAAAGCAAGCAGCCACGCAAAAACGCCCCCGCGCGCCCTCTCCCGGTTGCGGGAGAGGGGCGTGGGGGCTGCGGCAGGCGATGGGGGAAAGGGTGGAAAGGCGGATAGGCGGAACCCGACGCCGCGGGCTCAGTCCGGGGGTTTGCGCTTCAGCGCCTCCTGCTGCTCGAGCCAGGCCTGCCGCGCGGCGGCGGCGGTGGGGACGCCGGGGGTTCCGATCACCCCGGTCGGCAGCTTGGGCATGCCGGCATAGGCCGCCTGCTGCTCCGCATCGCTCGGCAGCCCCAGCGCCTTGGCCACTTCCGCGTAGCCGATCTCCTCGTCGGTGAAGGCCTCGAGGTCCACCCGGATGCCGAAGACCTGGCAGATCTCGGCGATGACATGGCCGATCGGCCGGTTGGCCAGCTGCTGCTCGATCGAGGGGTCGGCGAGCACCGCATAGAGCTCGCGGCGCAGCCGAGCGGCATAGCGCGGATCGGCGTCGCGCTGCAGCGCGTCCTGGTCGATCGCGCCCTCGACGGTCACGCGCACCCGCTCCTTGTCGCGCTGCATGGCGCGCCGCGCCGCCGGATCGCGCGGGGCGGCGGGCGCCATCGGCCCGCGTGCGCCGGGATCGGACACGCCGGCCGGGCGCGGCCCCGCCGCGCGGGCGCCGGCATCGCGGCCCCGGTCGCCGGCAGGCTCGGGCGCGGGCCTGGCGGCGCGGCGGAGCATGGCCTCGAACCGCTCGTCGAGGGTGGCCTGCACGGCGACGGTGGTGCGGATGGCCTTGATCAGGCTCTCGAAGATCGCCATGCCCTCGGCGCGCAGCCAGGTGGCGTCCTCGGCCTGCTGCATCGCCTTCTCGACCAGCCTCTCGCCATAGGCGGCGAGGCGACCGAGCAGCGCCACCCGCGCCTCATGCCGCGCCACAACCTCGGCGCCGAGCAGGCGTGCCGGATCGCGCGTGGCGTCGCCCCTCGCGTCGCCCATGGCGTCGCACATGGGATCGCCCACGGACTCATCCGCTGGATCGAAGGCGTCGTTCGGCAGGGGTGAAGGGTTGCTATCCATCGGGCGGCAGGATGCCGGGGACGAAAGTCCGCTGCAAGGAAAATACACCTAGGAAAACCACGTAGTCGGCCTTCTGACCGCCAACGCAACCATCCGGCCAGCCCCGAGCCAGGCCTCTGGCATCGGCCTCCGGGATTGAGCCTCGTGCCCGAGACGCATAGCCTGCCCCGCTCGCTTCAAGCACCTGGTTGCAAATCAGGCCGCAGCGCGGACGGCGGCGCGCGACCATCAACCCGATACCAGTGAGACGTCGAACCCGTGCCCATGGCCCGACCCGATCCGGACGAAGCCTTCGAAGCCGCCCGCGTCGCGGGCCTGCTGCCGAACGTCCACGGTGTGGTCGTTGCCAGGGCGGGGCAGATCATCTTCGAGCGCTATCTCACCGGCGCCGATGCGGCGCTCGGTCTGCCCCTCGGGATCGTCCGTTTTGGTCCCGACACGCTGCACGACATGCGTTCCGCGACCAAAAGCATCGTCGGCCTGCTCTACGGCATCGCACTGGAGCAGGGCAGGGTGCCGCCGCCCGAAGCGCCATTGCTGGAACAGTTCCCCGAGTATCCCGACCTGCTCGGCGATCGCGCCCGGCAGGCGCTCACCGTCCGTCATGCGCTGACCATGACGCTCGGCACGGAATGGGACGAGATGACGATCCCCTACACCGATCCGCGCAACAGCGAGATCGCGATGGGCAACGCCCCCGACCCGTATCGCTACGTGCTGGAGCGGCCGGTGATCGAGGCCCCGGGCAACCGCTGGGCTTACAACGGCGGCGCCACCGCGCTGCTCGGGCGCATCATCGCGAAGGGAACCGGCCAGACGCTGGACGGCTTCGCCCGCGCGGTCCTGTTCGACCCGCTGGGCATCGGCGCGTTCGAATGGACGACGAACCCGCAGGGCGATGCGATCGCCGCGTCCGGACTTCGCCTCACGCCGCGCGACCTTGCCCGCATCGGCGCGATGGTGCTGGACAACGGCTGCCACGGCGGTCGGCGGATCGTGCCGCAGCAGTGGCTGACGGCGGCCTTCGCCCCGGCTGTCGCCATGCCGGACGGCCGCCGCTATGGCTACCAGTGGTATCTGCACAGGATCATCCGAAACGATGCCGGCCGCGCCCGGCGGGAACCCGTCATCGGCGCCGTCGGCAATGGCGGCCAGCGGCTGTTCGTCCTGCCGGATCTCGACCTCGTCTTCGCGGTCACTGCCGGCAATTACGACTTGCCGGAAGGGTGGCGCCCATCCATGACGGTGGTCCGGGACGTGCTTCTCCCGGTCATTGCGGGCGCCGGGCCGTAGGTCTGGCGGCGCATCGCGCCACGCCGCTCCGCTTGCGCCGCACGCCCCGCCGCTGTCAGATCGCCGGCACCAGGACCAGGAGACACGCGATGGACCTCAGCCCGCCGCCCGGCGACGAGCACGCCGAAATCCGCGAGGAAGTGGCAAAACTCTGCGCCCGCTTTCCCGGCGAATACTGGCGCAAGCTGGACGCCGAGCGCGGCTATCCCACCGAATTCGTCCGCGCGCTGACCGAGGCCGGCTATCTCGGCGCGCTGGTGCCCGAGGAATACGGCGGCGCCGGCCTGCCGCTCTCTGCCGCCGCGGCAATCCTGGAGACCGTGCATTCCTCCGGCTGCAACGGTGCGGCGTGCCACGCCCAGATGTACATCATGGGCACCATCCTGCGGCACGGCTCCAAGGCGCAGAAGGAACAATACCTGCCCAAGATCGCCAGCGGGGAACTGCGCCTGCAGGCGTTCGGCGTCACCGAACCCACCAGCGGCACCGACACCACCAGCCTGCGCACCTTCGCCAAGAAGGAAGGCAACAGCCACTACGTCGTCAACGGCCAGAAACTGTGGACCAGCCGCGCCGAGCACTCCGACCTGATGCTGTTGCTGGCCCGCACCACGCCCAAGGACCAGGTAAAGAAGCGCACCGACGGCCTGTCCACCTTCATCGTCGACATGCGCCAGGCCAAGGGCCTCACCATCCGCCCGATCCGCACCATGATGAACCACAACTCATGCGAGGTGTTCTTCGACAACATGGTCGTCCCCGCCGAGAACCTGGTCGGCGAGGAAGGGAAGGGATTCCGCTACATCCTCGACGGCATGAACGCCGAGCGGCTGCTGATCGCCTCCGAGTCGGTCGGCGATGCCAAATGGTTCATCCGCAAGGCCACCGACTACGCCAAGGACCGGCAGGTGTTCGGCCGTCCGATCGGTCAGAACCAGGGCATCCAGTTCCCGATCGCGAAGGCGTATGCGCAGATGCGCGCTGCCGAATTGATGCTGCACCACGGCTGCGCCCTGTTCGCCTCCGGCCAGACGCCGGGGGAGCAGGCCAACATCGCCAAGATGCTCGCCGCCGACGCCGCCTGGGCCGCCGCCGAGGCCTGCGTGCAGACGCATGGCGGCTTCGGCTTCGCCGAGGAATACGATGTGGAAAGGAAGTTCCGCGAGGCGCGGCTCTATCAGGTGGCGCCGATCTCGACCAACCTCATTCTCTCCTACATCGCCGAGCACGTCCTCGGCATGCCCCGGTCTTACTAAGATGGGCTCGTACTGATGGGCGCCCTCGACGGATTGCTGGTCGTATCGCTGGAACAGGCGGTCGCCGCGCCCTATTGCAGTTCGCGCCTGGCCGATGCCGGCGCGCGGGTCATCAAGATCGAGCGCGCCGAGGGCGACTTCGCCCGCGGCTACGACCGCGCGGCGAAGGGCATGGCCAGCTACTTCGTCTGGCTCAACCGCGGCAAGCAAAGCCTGGTTGCCGACATCAAGAACCCCGAGGACGCGGCCCTGCTGCACCGGCTGCTCGCCCGCGCCGACGTGTTCATCCAGAACCTCGCCCCCGGGGCCGCCGCCCGCGCCGGTTTCGGCTCCGATGCGCTGCGCGCCCGCCATCCGCGCCTGATCACCGTGGACATCTCGGGCTACGGCGACCAGGGCGACTACGCGACGATGAAGGCCTACGACCTGCTGGTGCAGGCCGAATCCGGGCTTGCCGCGATCACCGGCCACCCGGCCGGTCCGGGCCGCGTCGGCGTCTCGGCCTGCGACATAGCCTGCGGCATGGCCGCCCATGCCGGCGTGCTGGAGGCGCTGATCGCGCGCGGCATCACCGGGCAGGGCAGGGGGCTGAAGGTCAGCCTGTTCGACGGCATGGCCGACTGGATGAACGTGCCTCTGCTGTTCTACGAGGGCACCGGGAAAGCCCCCGCCCGCGTCGGCCTCGCGCACCCCTCGATCTGCCCCTACGGCGCCTTCGCCACGGCGGACGGCGCGCTGGTTCTGGTCGCCATCCAGAACGAGCGCGAATGGGCCGAGTTCTGCGCCCGCTTCCTCGAGGAGCCCGATCTGCCGAAGCGCCCGGGCTTCGACGTGAACGTCAACCGCGTCGCCAATCGGGCCGAGGTGGATGCGCATATCGGCGCGGTGTTCGCGCGCATGACGCGCGGCGACGCGGCGGCGAAGCTGCGTGCCGCCAACACCGCCTATGGCTTCGTCAACGAGGTCGCCGACCTCTCGCGCCATCCGGCCCTGCGTCGTGCGACCGTCGGCACGCCGAACGGCCCGGTCGCCATCGCCGCCCCGCCTGTCATCACCTCGGACGGGCCGGTCGCCCTCGGCCCGGTGCCCGCGATCGGCAGCCACTCCGAGGCGATCCGGCGCGAATTCGCCGCATGACCGATGCGCGGTTTCCGCGGCGGCTGCGCGAACGGCTGCGGCTTCCGCTGATCGCCGCGCCGATGTTCCTGGTCTCCGGCGTCGATCTGGTCGTCGCGGCCTGCGCGGGCGGCGTGATCGGCGCCTTCCCCACCGCGAACTGCCGCACGGTCGAGCAGCTGGACGACTGGCTGACGCGGATGCGCGCGGGCGTGGACGCGGCCGGGCAACGCCAGGGCCGCCCGGCCGCGCCGATCTGCCCCAACCTGATCGTGCATCGTTCCAACCCGCGCGTGATGGACGACCTCGCGGTGCTGGTGCGGCACCGCTGCGAGCTGGTCATCGCCAGCGTCGGCAGCCCCGAGCACGTCGTCGGCCCGCTGCACGATGCCGGCTGCCTCGTCTATGCGGACATCGCCTCGCTCCGCCACGCCGAGAAAGCCATCGCGGCGGGTGCGGACGGCCTCGTGCTGCTGACGGCGGGTGCCGGCGGGCAGACCGGCTGGGCCAATCCCTTCGCCTTCGCCCGCGCCGTGCGTGCCGTCTGGGACGGGCCGCTGGTGATGGCCGGCGGCATCGCCGACGGGCAGGCGCTGTATGCCGCCCAGGCCCTCGGTTGCGACCTCGCCTACATGGGCACCAAGTTCATCGCCACGCAGGAAAGCATGGCGCCGGACGGCTACAAGCGGATGCTGGTGGACAGCCGGCTCGACGACATCGTGCTCAGCCGCGCCTTCACCGGCCTCGAAACCAACACGCTGCGTGGCTCGATCCTGGCGGCCGGCCTCGATCCCGCCGCGCTGCCGGAGCGCGGGATGCTGGACATGAGCAAGGACATCAACAGCAGTCAGCCGAAGCGCTGGAAGGATATCTGGAGCGCGGGTCACTCGGTGTCGGGCGTCACCGACATTCCGGCAGCCGCCGCCCTGATCGAACGCACGCTGGCGGAGTACCGACCAGGTCAGGCTGGCGCGCTCCGCCTGACGAAGTCGGCGATCATGCCCAGCGCGCGCGCCGCGTCGGGGGCGGCCGGATTGGCGCCGATGAAGGCGTGCGGCATCCCCGGGAACATCTCCAGCGTGATGGTACCGCCCGCTGCCGCGTAGGCCTCGGCGAACCGGGCGGCCATGTCGGGGGTCAGGTTGTCGTCCGCGGTGCCCTGCATGATAAGCACCGGCGGCAGGCGGCCGTGTCCGCCCAGCGCCAGGATCGCCTGCGGGCTGCCGTCCTCCATCGCCGCCTCGTCGGGCCAGAATGCGTCATGCGCCGCCACCAGCCGCGCATTGCCGCGCGCGCGCATCGTGCGGTAGCGCGTCGGCGGATCGGCCACCGGCCAGCAGGCCACCGCGAAGGCGACCGACGCATCGACGGCGTCGCCAGCCAGCGGCAGCGCCGCATACCGCGGATCGTCGGGCCGCAGCACGTTCAGCAGCAGCAGATGCCCGCCCGAGGACGTGCCCAGCGCGCCCACCAGGTCGGGGCGGCTGCCGAATTCCTTCGCATGCGCCTTCAGCCATCGGATCGCGTAGTTCACGTCGGCCACCGGCAGCGGGTAGCGCACCGCCGGCGGCATCCGGAAATCGACCGACACCACGACGACGCCTGCCGCCGCCAGCGCCTCGGCGATCGCCACGTTGTTCAGCCGGTCGCCGTTCACCCAGGCGCCGCCATGCACCTCCAGCACCGCCGGGAACGGGCCGCGTCCCTCCGGCCGGTAGATGCGCGCCAGCAGTTCGGTGCCGTCCGGGGCGGCATAGGCGCGGTCCTCCGGATCGCTGCGCATCGACCGCGCGCCTACATCGACACCCGGTCGCGGCGCTGGCCCAGCGCGCCGCCGATCAGCTGACCCAGGTCGAAGGCGAGCTTCTGGTTGTCGCTGCCGCGCAGCGTGCATTGCACCGAGCCGATCCAGTAGATCGTCGCCCCGGTCGGGTCGCGCGCTTCGGCGCGGAACACCAGCAATCCCGACTGGGCCGACTGGCCGGGCCGGAAGGCATCGTATTCCGGGATGCCCGGCGAGGATCGGTCGATGCCGCCCTGCAGGAAGGTCGCCGAGTTGCCCTGCTGCTGCGCCGCGCCGCCGGTGCTGTCGGGCCCGACCGTGCCGCCCTGGCCCAGCACCTCCCAGGTCAGCCGCAGCGCCACCGTCGCCGGCTGGGCGCCCGGCACCTTCGCCCCCGCATTGCTCATCCCGCGGGTGAAGGCGTCGGCGAGCGCGTTGTCGGTGGGGGAGCTGTCGGCCTGATCGACCGTCACCACCGCCGGCACCGGCAGCGCCCGCAGGGGGGAGGCCGAGAATTCGCCGCTGCACGAGTCCATCGCGACCGCCGTGCCGGGCAGGGCGGCCGCGCCCAGCAGCGCGAGAGCCAGGAAGGGGGTCCTGAAGGAAGCCAGGCTGCGGCTCGCAAGCCGGACGATGGGGCGCATGGTCGTCCTCCTATTGTCGCCTTCGGTTGGCGTTGAAAACATAGCCGCAGGCGTCGCCGGAAATCTCCCCCTGCATCGCGCCGCCGCCGGCGCTGCCGTCGATATAGGTCGGGCCGGAGGAGGCCATGAACGACCCGTCGGGCTGGATCGTCACGTCGAAGGTCCGTGTCGGCTGAAACGGCACCTCCGGCTGCTGCAGCACGTACTGGAAGCTCCGGTTGGTCACGGTGACGCTGAACGGATCGAGCTGCCCGCACAGCAGCCCCGGCCCGTCGCCGCCGCGCACCTTCTGCTTGGTCCCGTCATAGGTGCCGTCCACGGAAACCGGCCCCGAGGGGGCGGTCGCGAGCGGTGCGGCCTGGGCGTCGGGCGGCGGGGGCGAGCGGTTGGCGCAGCCGGCGGCCAGCAGTGTCAGCAGCACGCTTCCCGCGATCCGAAGCCGCGCGGATCGCCGCGATCCTCTCATGCCCATCCCATCCGGTGTTGCCGCCCGAGTCTGCTGCATAGGCGGGGCCCCGCGCGCTGGCAACCGCCCCCGGACGACCGCCCGTGGACAACCACCCTGGCAACCTACCCTGGCGACCTACCCTGGCAGCCGCCACGCCGGGGGCCGTGCGCTGGCTATCGCGGCGATCCCTGGTACACTCGGTTCGGTCCGGAAAACAACCGGCCGCCGTTGCAAGGGAAGGACGTCCGATGCCTGCCAGCCGCCGTGCCGTACTCAGCGCCGCCATCGCCGGTGCCGCCGCAATCCCGTTCCGCCGCGCCCGCGCGCAGGCGACGGACGTCATCAGGATCGGCGTGCTCACCGATCTGTCGGGCAACTACCGCGACGTGACCGGGCCGACCAGCGTGATCTGCGCACAGCTCGCGGTCGATGAATTCACCAAGGCCAATCCCGGCATCAAGGTCGAGCTGATCAGCGGCGATCACCTCAACAAGCCCGACGTCGCCGCCGGCATCGCGCGCCAGTGGTTCGACCGCGACGGCATCGACATGATCACCGACGTCGGCAACAGCGCCGCTGCCATCGCGGTCACCACCGTCGCGCAGGAAAAGGACAAGATCCAGCTCAATACCTCGGCCGGCGCCTCGGTGCTCACCGGGAAATATTGCAGCCCGAACATGATCCACTGGACCTACGACACCTGGAATCTTGCGCACACCATGGTCAAGTCGCTGGTCGCGCGCGGCGGCAACAAATGGTACTTCATCACCGCCGACTACACGTTCGGCCATTCCATCCAGGACGACACGACCAAGCTGCTGCAAGCCGCCGGCGGCACGGTCGCCGGGTCCGTCGCCTATCCGTTTCCCAACACCACCGAATTCTCTTCCTACCTGCTGGAGGCGAAGGCCAGCGGCGCCAATGTCCTCGCATTCGCCAATGCCGGCGACGACCTGGTGAACTGCGTCAAGCAGGCGCAGGAATTCGGCCTGACCGGCGGCGGCCTGACGATGGCGGCGATGGTCGGCTCGATCACCGCCGTCACCGGGGCGGGGCTGCCGACCATGCAGAACGTCTACCTGTCGGAGAACTTCTACTGGGACCTCAACGACCGCACCCGCGCCTTCATGGCGCGCGTCAAGCCGCGGCTTCCCGCCGGCGTCTATCCGAACGAGGTGCATGCCGGAAACTATTCGGCGGTGGTGGACTACCTGAAGATCGTCAAGCAGATGGGTCCGGCCGCGGCCAAGGCGTCGGGGCGCGCCACGGTGGCGGCGATGAAGGCGCGGCCGACCGACGACGACTGCTTCGGCGCCGGCTCGATCCGGGCCGACGGCCGCGTCATCCATCCCGGCTATCTGTTCCGCGTGAAAACACCGGCCGAGAGCAAATACCCCGGCGACTTCTTCGAGACGCTGGCCACGATCCCGGCGGCCGAGGCGTTCCGCCCGCTCAACGAGGGTGGCTGCGCAATGGTGCACGCATGACGCGCCGCTGACCGCTACGCCGCCGCCGCATCGAACACGCGGCTCGCCAGGATCTCCTGCGGCCCGATGGTGACCAGGTCCTCCCTGGTCAGCGCCCGGCCGCGCTCCTCGAACAGCCGCACCGCATGGCGCAGCCGCGCCCGGTCGAGCGCATTGCGGATCGACCGGGCGTTGGCGAAATGCGGCTGGCGCATGCGGGCTTCGATGTAGCGGCGGAACGCGATCTCGGCCTCGGCGTCGAAGCGGTAGTTCTGCGCCGACAGCATCATCCCCGCGATCGCCATCAGCTCCTCGATCGCATAGTCGGGGAAGTGGATGTGGTGGGCGACGCGCGAGCGGAACCCGGGGTTGGAGGCGAAGAAGGTGTTCATCCGGTCCTCGTAGCCGGCCAGGATCACCACCAGGTCGTCGCGCCGGTTCTCCATCACCTGCAGCAGGATCTCGATCGCCTCCTGCCCGTAGTCGCGCTCGTTCTCGGGCCGGTGCAGGTAGTACGCCTCGTCGATGAACAGCACGCCGCCCATCGCCTTTTTCAGGATCTCCTTCGTCTTGGGCGCGGTGTGGCCGATATACTGGCCCACCAGATCGTCGCGCGTCACCGCGATCAGGTGGTTGCTGCGGATATAGCCAAGTCGGTGCAGGATGTCGGCCATCCGCATCGCGACGGTGGTCTTGCCGGTGCCGGGATTGCCGCTGAACACCATGTGCAGCGTCGGCGTCTGGCTCAGCAGCCCCAGGTCGCGCCGCAGCTTGTCCACCAGCAGCAGCGCCGCCAGCTCGCCAACCCGCGCCTTCACCGGCTTCAGCCCCACCAGGTCGCGGTCGAGCTGATTGAGCACCTCGCCCACGCCGGACTGCGCATAGGCCTCCCGCAGGTTCACCGTCTCGGTCATGCGCGCGGCTTGACCGTGTATTGGATGCTGCGCCCGCTCACCTCGTTGCGCTCGACGACGAAGCCCGGCTCCTCCTTCGGCCGCTCGACGATGAAGGACAGCCGCAGCGACTCCCAGCCATGCGTTGCATCGAAGGCCGAGAGCCGGATATAGCCGCCGCCATGCGCCTTGCGGCAGGCCTCCAACTCCATCATCACGCCGGCCGGGTCGCGCAGATCGAACATCGGCTGCTTCCACATCTCCCAATACGTGTTCCTTGGATGCGGATCGTCGGTGTATTCGATGTTCACCGCCCAGCCGTTGCGGATGCAGTAGGCGACCTGGGACGAGATCTGATCGTCCGTGAGGTCGGGGAGGAACGAGAAGGTTCCTTGCGTTACACGCATTGTTCTGTCCTCACGACGCTGTGGCGGTGACGGCGAAGTCGGGCGTGTCGGTCGACTCGTAGTTGAACGTCACGTCCTTCCAGACATGCAGCGCCTCGGCCAGCGGGCGGCAGTGCCTGGCGGCGCGCTCCAGGATCTCCGGCCCTTCGGCCATGATGTCGCGGCCCTCGTTGCGGGCGAAGATCATCGCCTCCAGCGCCACCCGGTTCGCGGCGGCCCCTGCGGCGATGCCGTCGGGATGGCCGATCGTGCCGCCGCCGAACTGCAGCACGCAGTCCTCGCCCAGCAGCGTCAGCAACTGGTGCATCTGCCCGGCATGGATGCCGCCCGAGGCGACCGGCATCACCTTGCGCATCGATGCCCAGTGCTGCTCGAAGAACAGCCCGTGCTCCAGTTGCAGCGGATTGTGGTCCTCGCGGCAGACGTCGTAGTAGCCCTTGGTGGTGAACGGATCGCCTTCCAGCTTGCCCACCACGGTGCCGGCATGGATGTGGTCCACCCCGGCGAGGCGCATCCACTTGGCGATCACGCGGAAGCTCACGCCGTGCGACTTCTGGCGGGTGTAGGTGGAATGTCCCGCGCGGTGCAGATGCAGCACCATGTCGTTGCGCCGGCACCATTTCGACATCGACTGGATGGCGGTGTAGCCGATCACCAGGTCGATCATCACGATGACCGAGCCGAGCGACTTGGCGAACTCGGCGCGCTCGTACATCTGCTCCATGTCGCCGGCGGACACGTTCAGGTAGGTGCCCTTCACCTCACCGGTCGCCGCCTCGGCGCGCTTCACCGCCTCCATGCAGTACAGGTAGCGGTCGCGCCAGTGCATGAAGGGCTGGCTGTTGATGTTCTCGTCGTCCTTGGTGAAATCCAGGCCGCCCTTCAGCGCCTCGTACACTACGCGGCCGTAGTTGCGCCCCGAAAGACCGAGCTTCGGCTTCACCGTCGCGCCCAGCAGCGGGCGGCCGAACTTGTCCAGCCGCTCGCGCTCCACCACGATCCCCGTAGCCGGCCCGTCGAACGTCTTCACATAGGCGACCGGCAGCCGCATGTCCTCCAGCCGCAGCGCCTTCAGCGGCTTGAAGCCGAACACGTTGCCGATGATCGAGGCCGACAGGTTCACGATCGAACCCGGCTCGAACAGATCGAGGTCGTAGGCGATATAGGCGAACCACTGCGCCGGATTGCCGGGCACCGGATCGATGCGATAGCAGCGCGCCCGGTATTTCTCGCAGGCGGTCAGGCGGTCGGTCCACACCACCGTCCAGGTCGCGGTGGAGCTTTCGCCGGCGACGGCGGCGGCGGCTTCCTCGTGGTCCACGCCGTCCTGCGGCGTGATGCGAAAGCAGCACAGGATGTCGGTGTCCTTCGGCTGGTAGTCCAGGTCGAAGTAACCCATGTCCTTGTACTGCATCACGCCCGCCTTGTAGCGGTCGGCGGCACTGCGCGGCGTCTGGTGGTTCATCGTGCGTTGCTCCGTTGAATGCGCGGTCACACCGCGCGGCGGCGGCGTTCGATCAGCGACAGGATCATCGGCGTCAGGATCAGCTGCATCGCCAGATCCATCTTGTTGCCCGGGATCACGATGGAATTGGCGCGCGACATGAAGCTGTTGTGGATCATCGCGACCAGATAGGGGAAGTCGATGCCGCGCGGGTTGCGAAAGCGGATCACCACCATCGATTCGTCGGGCGTGGGGATCCACCGCGCGACGAACGGGTCGGACGTATCGACCATCGGCACGCGCTGGAAGTTGATGTCGGTCTCGGCGAACTGGGGACAGATGTAACGAACATAGTCGGGCATCCGGCGCAGGATGGTGTCCATCACCGCCTCGGTCGAATAGCCGCGCGTCGCCCGGTCGCGGTGGATCTTCTGGATCCATTCCAGGTTGATCACCGGCACCACGCCGATCTTCAGATCGACATGGCGCGCCACGTTCACCCGCTCGGTGATGACCGCGCCGTGCAGGCCTTCGTAGAACAGCACGTCGGTCGCAGGCGAGAACTCGGTCCAGCGGGTGAAGCTGCCGGGCGGCGCGCCGTACAGCTTGGCCTCGGCATCGTCGTGCACGTAATGGCGCGACCGTCCGCCGCCGGTGCGGCCGTATTCCTCGAAGATCGCCTCCAACTCCTCCAGCAGGTTCGCCTCGGGACTGAAATGGCTGAAATGGTTGTTGCCCCGCGCCGCCGCCTCGGCCATCGCGTTGCGCATCGCCGCGCGGTCGTAGCGATGGAACGAATCGCCCTCCATGTAGATCGCGGCGATCTCCTCGCGGCGGAAGATCTGACTGAACGTCTCGCGCACCGTCGTGGTGCCGGCACCCGAGGACCCGGTTACCGCGATGATGGGATGACGCAGCGACATGGCGCTTCCCCTAGACCCGGAACAGGCCGCGCCGGGCGAACAGCGGCGAGCGTTCACCCTCGGGCGTGGCACCCGAACAGTAGCCGGCGATGCGCGCCACCTTGTCGCGCGCGCCATAGACCAGCGGCGTGTGCTGGTGCAGCGCATGCGGCGTCGCGTCCAGGATGCGCGCCACGCCATCGGTCGCCGCACCGCCCGCCTGCTCCATGATGAAGGCCAGCGGGTTCGCCTCGTAGATCAGCCGCAGCCGTCCGTGGCGCATCCCCGTCCGGGCAGTCGCCCGGATACAGGTAGACGCCGCCGCGCAGCAGCACGCGGTACGCCTCGGCAACCGCGCAGCCCAGCCAGCGCATGTTGAAATCCGCACCGCGCGGCCCGTCGACGCCGGCGACCAGATCATCGACATACAGCCGGATCGCAGCATCCCAGTGGCGGTAATTGGCGGCGTTGATGGCGTATTCGCGCACCCCCATCGGCAGCCGCACATTCGCATGCGTCAGCACGAACGCGCCGCGCGCACGGTCGAGCGTGAACACGTTCACCCCGGTGCCCAGCGTCAGCACCAGCGTCGTCTGCGGGCCATGCAGCGTGAAGCCGGCCCCCAGCAGCGCCGAACCGGGCTGCAGGAACATACGCGGCCACGGCAGGTCGCCGCGCGGCAGGATGGCGAAGATGCTGCCGATGCCGGCATTGACGTCGATGTTCTTCGACCCATCGAGCGGATCGAGCGCCACCGCCAGCGGGGCACCCTTGGTGAGGGCGATCGCCTCGTCGGCCTCCTCGGACGCCAGGGCCGCCACCGGCGCGCCCTGCAGCGCGTCGAGGAAGATTTCATGTGCACGCAAATCCAGCGCCTTCTGCTCGTCGCCACCGGCGCTGCGGCGCAGAACCGCGGCCATCGGTCCGGCCAGCGTTCCCTGCGCGGTCAGATCGGCCAGCGCGATGGCGCCCGCGGCGATGCGCGCAACCACATCGGCAACCGCGCCGCAGATCGCGTCGCCGCGCGCGAAGGCGGCAAGGTAGCTGTCCAGCGTCTCGGTCACGCTTGCGTCCTTCCTCCGTCTCGGGCCGTCTCGCCGGGCAACCGTTGCGGAATTGATGCTGGCAGGGTTTGCGTGCCAACAGAACCTTAATTAACTTCGCCGGAATGGAAGAAAAACTTCAGGCCACGGTCCGGCGCCTGACCCTCAAGCAGTTGCGCGCGCTCGCCGCCGTGGCCCGCACCGGCACGCTCACCGCCGCGGCCCAGGAAGCCGGCGTCACGCCGCAGGCGGTCGCCCTGCAGCTTCGCCTGCTCGAGGAAACCCTCGGCCTGCCGCTGCTGGAACGCGGCAACACCGGCGCCCGCGTCACCGAAGCCGGGCGCGAGGCGGTGCATGCGATGACGCGGATCGAGGCGACGCTGGCCGGCTGCGTGCAGTCCATCCAGGCGTTGCAGGGGATGCAGGCGGGCACAATCTCGGTCGGCGTGGTCAGCACCGCCAAGTATTTCGCGCCGCGCGCGCTGGCCGCCTTCAGCCGCGCCCACCCGGACGTGGAGCTGCGCGTCAGGGTCGGCAACCGGGGCGAGATGCTGGCCGGCCTCGGCGGCTTCGACCTCGATTTCGTGGTGATGGGCCGTCCGCCGGATGGTGCGGCGATGGACATGGCGGTGATCGGCGACCATCCGCACGTCATCATTGCGGCGCCCGCGCATCCCCTGGCGTGCCGTCGCGGCATCGCGCTGGCAGCACTTGCCGGCGAGACCTTCCTGCTGCGCGAGCCCGGATCGGGCACGCGGATGCTGATGCAGCGCCTGTTCGGCGACGCGGCGATGCCGGCGAGGCGGATCGAGATGGGGACGAACGAAACCATCAAGCAGGCGGTGATGGCCGAAATGGGCATCGCGCTGCTGTCGGCCCACACCATCGCCGCCGAGGTCGAGGCCGGGCGCATCGCGGTGCTGGACGTGCAGGGGATGCCGATGGTGCGGCGCTGGTTCGTCGTGGCGCGGCAGGACAAGCGGCTGATGCCGGCGGCCCGCGCCCTGTGGGACCATCTGGTGCGCGACGGCGCCGGCTTCCTGCCCGATCCGCTGCGCGCCGGCGGCTTCAGCCCAGTGCTGCGATCAGCGCGGCCCAGCGGTCGAGCCGCGGCAGCAAAGCCTCGGCGGGCTTCGAGGGCAGGCTGACCACGACCCGCGCCACGCCCAGGTCCTGATACCGGCGCAGCAGGTCGGCGTCCTCGGTGGCACCCCAGATGGTGATCGGGATGCTCGCCGGATCGCGTCCGGCCGCCTGCGCCATCCTGCGAAACTCGGGCAGGAAGTCGGCCACGTCGCCGTATTGCGGCCGCGCCTTGTGCGGGATCCAGCCGTTGCCGTAGGCGATGGCGCGCTTGGCGGCGAAGGGAAACGCGCCGCCCACGATCACCGGCGGATGCGGCTTCTGCACCGGCTTCGGCCAGGCCATCATCGGCGGGAAGTTGACGAACTTGCCGGCGTATTCGGGCTTGGTCTGCGTCCAGATCGCCTGCATCGCCGCCACCTGCTCGCCCATCTTGGCGAAGCGGGTTTTGAACTCGGTGCCGTGATCCTCCATCTCGTCCTGGTTCCAGCCGCCACCGATGCCGAACAGGAACCGCCCGCCGCTCACCTGATCGAGCGACGCCACCTGCTTCGCCGTCTGGATGGTGTCGCGCTGGATCACCAGGCACACCCCGGTGCCCAGCCGGATCGTGCGCGTCACCGCGGCGATCGCCGACAGCGAAACGAAAGGATCCATCGCGTCGTAGTATTCCTTCGGCAGTTCACCGCCCGAGGGGAAAGGCGATTTGCGCGACAGCGGGATATGCGAATGTTCCGGCGCCCAGACCGAATTCGAAGCCGCGCTGCTCCAGCGCCGGCCCGATCTCCTGCGCGGGCATCGCATAGTCGGTGAAGAAGATCCCGGCGCCGACATCCATGGCGTGTTCCCCCGTTTTGTTGGCGCCATCATCGCATCCGGCGCCCTTGTGGCAAGCCGGCGGGTCAGGCGGGCCGGGGCGTACGCATCAGCGACAGGCCGGCCGCCAGGATGGCGAACACGCCAATCATCGCCAGACTGCTCTCCACCGCCGTCAGCAACGCGCGGTCGGCGTGCAGCGGCCCCGCACCGTGACTCGCCGCGCGGAACCGCCACGACAGCATTGCCGATGCGCTGGCAACACCCAGGCTGGTGCCCAGCACCCGCATCAGATTGAGCATCGCACCCGCCTCGCCCGACAGTGCGGCCGGCGCGGCATCCATCGTCGCGTGGTTGTTGGGTGCGATGAACACGCCAAGCCCCGCGCCGTATAACCCGAGGGCAAGAAAGCCCAGCAGGCCACTCACGTCCGGCTCCAGGGCGACGACGCTCAGCACGATCACCGCGACCAGGCAGATCGCCATGCCGGCGACGCACAGCAAACGGGTTCCCACCCACCCGCTTAGCCCACCGCTGAACGGCGCGACCACGCCGATCGCCACCGGAATGATCGCCAGCCGCAGCCCCGCCGCCTGGGCGCTGTCATGATAGCCGCGCACCAGCGAAAACGACATCAGGAAGAACATGCCGTACAGCATGGCGTAGCCCAGCACGACGGCGATCGCGCCGGCCGAGAAGCCGGGCGTCGCGAACAGATGAAGATCCACCAGCGGGAACCGCGCCGCGCGTTCGTGCCGCACCAGCATCGCCATCAGGACGATGCCGATCGCGGCGGATGCCAGCAGCGCCGGCGAGGTCGGTCCCCAATCGGCGACCTGGTTGACCACCAGCACCAGCGCGGTCAGCGCCGGCGTAATCAGCACCGCGCCGCGCCAGTCGAACACTTTGTCCTGCGCCAGTACCCGGGTCTGCGGCAGGGTCCACCATCCGATGATCGCCGCGAGCAGACCGAACGGCGCCGATGCCCAGAACATCCAGCGCCAGCCGAAGCTGCCCAGCAGCACGCCGCCCAGGGCGGGGCCCATGCTGACGCCCACCGCCTGTGCCGCCGCGAAGATGCCCATCGCACGGGCGCGCCGCCCGCGATCGACCGCGGTGACCAGGATGCTGATGCTGTTTGCGCCCAGCATCGACCCGCCGATCCCCTGCAGCAGACGGAACGCCACCAGCCATTGCAGGTCGGGTGCCAGCCCGCACAGCACCGTCGCCACGGTGAACACCAGGTAGCCCAGCAGATAGAGCAGCTTGCGGCCGGACATCTCGCACAGCCGGCCGAAGATCGGCAGGCAGGATGCGAAGGCGAGCAGATAGGCCAGGGACACCCAGCTGACCGACGCCGTCGAGACATCGAACGTGCTTGAAAGCGTCGGCAGCGCCAGCTGCACGATGCTGGCATCGAGCTGCCCGATGAACGCGCCGACGCAGGTGACGCCGACGATCACCCAGGGATACCAGGCCCTGCGCGTGATGAAGCCGGCCGGTGGCGGCTCGGCGCCATGGCGAAGCATGTCGCGCAGCCGGAAGCCGCCCGCCGATGCCGCACCGTCGTTGTTCATCCTTCCCCCGACCGCTTCTTTTCGCTCCGGGATCAGTATCCTATCGGCGCGCGCCGGCTGCCATTCGAAATCCTTGACGGATCGCTCGTTTCCGTGCCGTTTTGCCAGGCATACCGGGGAGTAGGCGGATCTTGGAGGCCACGCCGCATGTCGTCGTCGTCGGTGCCGGGCACGCGGGCGGATCGGCCGTCGCGATGCTGCGCCAATATGGCTGGACGGGTGCGGTCACGCTGCTGGGGGAGGAACCCCTGCCGCCCTATCAGCGTCCGCCGCTCTCGAAGGCCTGGCTGAAGGGGGAGGCGGACGGCGACAGCCTGCTGCTGCGTCCGGCCCGCTTCTATCCCGATCAGGACATCGCCCTCCACCTCTCCACCCGGGTCGCCGCGATCGACCGCGCCGCGCGTCGCGTGCGCCTCGCGGACGGACGGATGCTGGCCTACGACCATCTGATCCTCGCCCTCGGCTCGCGGGCGCGGCGCATCCCGCTGCCGGGCATCGACCTCGCCGGGGTGCTGGAACTGCGCACCGCCGCCGATGCCGACCGGCTGAAGGCGGCGTTGGCCCCGGGCCGGCGTCTCGCCATCGTCGGCGGCGGCTATATCGGCCTCGAAGCCGCCGCCTCGGCCCGCGCCCTCGGCGCCGAGGTCGTGGTGCTGGAACGGGAAGACCGCCTGCTCGCCCGCGTCGCCTGCCCGGTGCTGTCGGACTTCTTCCAAGCCTATCACCAGGGGCGTGGCGTCAGCTTCGAACTCGGCTGCCGGATCGAGGCGCTGGAAGGGCAGGGGGCGGTTTCCGGCGTGCGCCTCTCCGATGGCCGCGTGCTGGCCTGCGACGCGGTGCTCATGGGTGTCGGCGCCGTCGCCAACCAGGAACTCGCGCTTGACGCGGGGCTCGCCTGCGACAACGGCATCATCGTCGATGGCTCCGCCCGCACCGCCGACCCGGCGGTCTTTGCGATTGGCGACTGCACCCGCCGCCCGCTGCCGCTCTACGGGCGGGACTGGCGGCTCGAAAGCGTGCCGAATGCGCTGGAACAGGCCAAGCAGGCGGCCTCGGCGATCTGCGGCCGGCCGGAACCGGCGCCGGAGGTGCCCTGGTTCTGGTCCGACCAGTACGACCTGCGGCTGCAGATCGCCGGCATCCCGTTCGACGCGACGCAGGTGGTGGTGCGCGGCGACCCCGCCGCCGGCAGCTTCGCGGTGTTCCACCTGGCCGGGGACGACCGGGTGCTGGCGGTGGAGGCGGTGAACGCGCCGCCGGAATTCCTGGGCGGCAAGCGCATGATCGCAGCCGGGCACCGGGTCGGCCCCGCCCGCATCCGCGACCCCTCAGTGACCGTCAAGCAACTGGCGGCATAGGGCCGGCCAGAAGGAGACCACGCGCCGATGCCGAAAGTGACCTACATCGAATTCGACGGCACCGAGCATCCGATCGACGTTCCGGTCGGCATCTCGGTGATGCAGGGAGCGGTGAACAACAACGTCCCCGGCATCGATGCCGATTGCGGCGGCGAATGTGCCTGCGCGACCTGCCATGTGTATATCGAACCGGAATGGCTGGCGAAGACCGGCACGCCGAACGCGCAGGAAACCAGCATGCTGAGCTTCGCCGCCGTCGCGCAGGACAATTCCCGGCTGTCCTGCCAGATCAGCATGACCGACGAACTCGACGGGCTGGTGTTGCGCATGCCGGAGGGCCAGCACTGACGCTGCGCCGCCAATAACGACGATAAGGGAGGAAACGAAAATGAACGCCCCGGTGTCCTACGACCTGCAGCAGGAAGTCGCCGCGATTCCGCTCGACCGCATCGACGTGAGCGACCCCAGGCTGTTCGAAACCGACACGGTCGGCGCCTATTTCGCCCGGCTGCGGCGCGAAGACCCGGTGCATTACTGCGCCGACAGCCCGTTCGGGCCGTACTGGTCGGTGACGAAATACAAGGACATCATGCAGGTCGAGGTCGCGCATCAGGTCTATTCCTCGGAAACCGCGCTCGGCGGCATCACCATCCGCGACCGGCCCGTCGAGTTCCATCGCCCGAGCTTCATCTCGATGGACCCGCCGAAACACGACGAGCAGCGCAAGGTGGTCAGCCCGATCGTCGCCCCCGCCAATCTCGCCACCCTCTCCGGCACGATCCGCGAGCGCGCCGCCGCGATCCTCGATGGCCTGCCGCGCGGCGAAACCTTCGACTGGGTCGATCGGGTTTCGATCGAGCTGACCACGCAGATGCTGGCCACGCTGTTCGACTTTCCCTTCGAGGATCGCCGCAAGCTCACCTACTGGTCGGATGTCGCGACGGTGGACGTCAACGCGGGAACCGAGATCGACTCCGAGGAAAAGCGCGACGTCGTGCTGCGCGAATGCCTCGACTGTTTCATCGGGCTGTGGAACGAACGGGTGAACGCGCCCCCGCGCAACGATCTGGTCTCGATGCTGGCGCATTCCGAGGCGACGCGGAATCTCGATCCGAAATCGCTTCTCGGCACGCTGGTGCTGCTGATCGTCGGCGGCAACGATACCACGCGCAACTCGATCTCCGGCGGGCTGCTCGCCCTCAGCCGCAATCCGGCGGAATACGCCAAGCTGCGCGCCAACCCGGCCCTGATCCCCGGCATGGTGCCGGAGATCATCCGCTACCAGTCGCCGATCGCGCATATGCGCCGCACCGCCATCGCCGATGCGGAACTGGGCGGCAAGCAGATCCGCAAGGGCGACAAGGTCGTGATGTGGTACAAGTCGGGCAACCGCGACGCCGACGCGATCGAGGACGCCGACCGCTTCATCATCGACCGCGCCCGCCCGCGCCAGCACCTGTCGTTTGGCTTCGGCATCCACCGCTGCGTCGGCAACCGCCTCGCCGAACTGCAGCTGACGATCATGTGGGAGGAGATCCTGAAGCGGTTCCCGGTGATCGAGGTGGTGGGTGAGCCGGTGCGGCTTTACTCGAACTTCATCAGCGGCATCAAGCAGCTTCCGGTGCGCATCCCGGCCTGATCGGGCCGGCTGCGGCCGCCGTTCAGATCGTCAGCTGCTCCGTCCGCTCGAACGGCGGCGCGCCGCCCGGCGGCGGGTATTTCGCCAGCGCCGCGCGTACGAAACGATCGTCCACCAGATCGCGCTGCACGAAGTCGGGGTCGAGCGCCGCCAGGAACGCGCTGTCGCCGGCCACCTTCGTCGTCTTCATCGCCTCGACCACCAGCCGCATCGCCGATGCGTACGGGAATGGATGGAAGCCGACGCGCTGGTCGTCCCATGCGGGATGCTGCAATGCGCCGTCCGTGCGATACGGCGCGTAGTCCGCGTACAGCGTCAGCGCGCGCTCCACCGCAGCGGCCGGCATCGGCAGGAAGCCTTCCCCGTCACGGGAAATCAGCGTCGCGACCTCCCGGCGGTTCGCCGCCGCGTACTGCTCGGCGCGCACCAGCGCGTTGACGACCTTCTGCGTCCAGGCGGGATTGTCGCGCACCATCGGCTCGGGCACGCAGGCGACGCAGCAGGGATGGTTCTCCCACATATCGCCGGTGAAGCGCAGGATGCGCGCGCCCAGCGTCACCTCGCCCATCGCGTTGAACGGCTCGGCCACGATGTAGGCGTCGATCTTCTGCGCGGCCAGCGCCGGCAGCATCTGCGGCGGCGCCAGCACATCGAGCGCGCATTGCTTCGGCCCCGGCGCATCGCCGCTCAGGATCGGCTCGATGCCCGCCTTCGCCAGCGCCTTCTGCAGCAGGATGTTATGGATCGAATACCAGAACGGCACCGCGACGCGCTTGCCGCCCAGGTCGGCGAAGCCGTCGATCTTGGCGTGCGGTCCCACCGTGATGGCCGAGCCGTTGACATGCGCCCAGGCCACCAGCTTGACCGGCACATGGTTGTTGTAGCGCATCCAGACCGGCAGCGGGATCAGCAGGTGAACCAGGTTGAACTTGCCGGCGGCGAAGGCCTCGACCATCGGCGCCCAGGCGCGCATCAGGGTCGGCCGCTCCGCCTTCAGGCCCTCCTGCGTGAAGAAGCCCTTGGCATAGGCCACCAGCAGCGCCGTCGCATCGGTGATCGGCAGGTAGCCCAGCCGCACCGTCTCGTCCTCGCCCGCCGCGCGCGCGATGCCCGGCCGTGCCGCGAGCAGCGCCGCCAGCCCGCCGGCCGCCAGCCAGTCCAGCGTGCGGCGGCGCGGAATGCCGGGCGGTGGCGCCGGGTCGCAGGCGAACCCGCCGGCGCGGCGGATGCAGTCCAGGCACATGCTCAGCCCTCCCGTTGCCAGCCGAAGCGCCGCACCGCCGCGCCGCACAGCGTATCGAGCGTGAAGCCGATCACGCCGATCACCAGCACGATTGCGGCAAGGCGCGCGTAGTCCAGCGTGTCGCGCGCATCGGCGATCGCGTAGCCGAGGCCCGAGGACACGCCGAGATATTCGGCGGGCACCAGCACGATCCAGGCGACGCCGAGGGCGAGGCGGATGCCGGTCAGCACGTCCTGCGCGATCGCCGGCATGATGACGGCGGCCAGCCGTTGCAGCGGCCCCGCGCGCAGGTTGCGCGCCACCTTCAGCCATGCCAGATCGATGCGGGATACGCCGTTGGCGGTGGCGAAGATCACCGGCCAGACCGAGGCGACGGCGATCAGGAAGATGATCGCGCCGTTCCAGCTTGGGAACACCAGCACCGCCATCGGCATCCAGGACAGCGGGCTGACCATGCGCAGGAACTGGAACGGCACCTGCGTCGCCTGCCGCAGCATCGGCATCCGGCCGATGGCAATGCCGATGGGCAGGCCGACGCCGATTGCGATCGCCAGCGCCGCGCCGACGCGCGCCAGGCTCGCGCCCGCCGCCGCGGCCAGCGCGCCCGATGCCGCGATGCCGGCCAGCGCCTTCAGCGTCGGTTCCGGCGCGAAGCCGGCGAAAGCCTGCGTCGCCGGATCGGCGCGCAGCGCGATGCCGCCCAGCCACCAGATCAGCAGCAGCGCGGCGATGCCCACCAGCGTCGGGCCGGCCCGGCCGAGCCGTGACAGCGGCGACCGCGCCACCGGCGCGGCGCGCATCCCCGCCGCCGCACTCACAGCGCAAAGGCCGCCGACGGCGCGGCGGTTCGCGGCGTGTCGTTCGGCGTGCCCGTCTCGGTCCCTGCCGTCTCGTAGATCGCCGTCAGCCGGGCGATCTCTGCGCGCGCCGCCGCCTCCGACCCCTCGCGCGCCGCCGCCGTCACCGGCGTCTCGGCAACGATGCGGGCCGGGCTGCCGGCCAGGAACACGGCATGGTCGGCCATCCGCACGATCTCGGGCAGGTCGTGGCTGACCAGCAGCACCGTCACGCCCAGCCGCAGCGCGATGGCGCGCAGGTCGCGCTGCAGGTCGAGCCGCGTGAACAGGTCGAGTGCCGCGAGCGGCTCGTCCAGCAGCAGCACGTCGGGCTCCATCACCACGGCGCGCGCCAGCGCGGCGCGCTGCGCCTGTCCGCCGGAAATCGCCGTCGCGCGGCTGTCGGCCTCGGCTTCGAGCCCGACCAGCGCGAGTGCGGCGGCGACGCGGCGTGCCGTCTCGGCATGGCCGACGCGGGCGAAGCGCAGGCCGAGTGCGACGTTGCGCGCCACCGTCAGCCACGGATACAGCGACGGCGACTGGAACATCATCACCGCGCGCGGCGTCGGGCCGGCGACGACCTTGCCGTCGATGACCACCTGCCCGGCGGTTGCGCGCGCCAGGCCGGCCACCACGTGCAGCAAGGACGATTTGCCCGAACCCGAGCGCCCGACCAGCGCCGTCACGCGGCCGGGCGCGGCGGTGAACGACACGTCGCGCAGCACCAGCGGCCCGCGCGCGTGGTAGGCGAAGCTCACATCGTTCACCATGATCGACGCCCCGGGCATCGCATCGTCCCCCTCGGTGCATCGCTGCCGAGCAAGGCCCATGCCAGCCAGGGATCGCCGTCCAGGGATCGCCGTCCAGGGATCGCCGTCCAGGGATCGCGGGGGGAGCCGCGTCAGCCGAACTTGTTCGACCGCGGGAAGCCGTTCGGCGGCAGCCGGCCCACCTGGCCGCGCTCGCCCAGCCAGCCGCGCAGATCGGTCTCGGTGCGCGTTTTTTCGCCAAGCCGCCAGCTCAGCCCCTCCGCCATGCGGAACACCACCGCGTCGGACAGGCCGCCATCCTTGTATTTCTGCAGGATCACGCCCGCACCGCGCGCCATCTCGGGCACCTGCTCCAGCGGGAACACCAGCAGCCGGCGCAACTCGCCGATCACCGCCACATGGTCGCCGGCGGCGGGGATGCACAGCGCCGCCTCCTCACCCGGCCGCAGGTTCAGCACCGTCTTGCCGGTGCGCTTCTCGGCCAGCAGCTCCGCGCCCGGCACCACGAAGCCACGCCCGCCCGACGACGCCGCCAGATAGCGCATGGTTTCGTCCGGAACGAACATGGCGGCGATGTCGTCCTCGTTGGTCAGCTCGGCCAGCAGCCGCACCGGCTGCCCATCGCCGCGCCCGCGCGGCAGGTCGGCCGCCTTCACCGTGTAGGCGCGGCCGTTGGTGCCGAACAGGCACAGCCGGTCGGTGGTGTAGCAGGGCAGCAGGAATTTCAGCCGGTCGCCTTCCTTGAAGCGCATCTCGGCATCGGCGCCGACATGGCCCTTCAGCGCCCTGATCCAGCCCTTCTCGGACAGGATCGCGGTGATCGCCTCACGCTCGATCAGCGCCTCGCTCGACACCGCCACCACCACCGGGGCCGCCGCCAGCTCGGTACGCCGCCGGCCCAGCGCGCCCTCGGCAAATTCCTTCCGCGTCGCCTCCAATTCCTCGGTGATGCGCACCCAGCGTTTGCCCTCATCGGCCAGCAGCGCCTTGGTCTCGCGCTGCTCCTTCGACAGTCCCTTGTGCTCGCGCCGAAGCTCCATCTCCTCCAGCCGCCGCAGCGATCGCAGGCGCATGTTCAGGATCGCCTCGGCCTGCGTCTCGGTCAGCGTGAAGCGGGCGATCAGCCGCTGCTTGGGCTCGTCCTCCTCGCGGATGATGCGGATGACCTCATCCAGGTTCAGATAGACCAGCAGGTAGCCGTCCAGGATCTCGATGCGCCGCTCGATCGCCGCAAGCCGATGGCGCGACCGGCGGATCAGCACCTCGTGGCGATGGTCCAGCCAGGCGCGCAGCACGTCCTTCAGGCTCATCACGCCCGGCGTACGCGTCGCGTCCAGCACGTTCATGTTGAGCGGGAAACGGGTTTCCAGCGCGGTCGCGCGGAACACCGTCTCCATCAGCACCTCCGGCTCGACGCCGCGGGTGCGGGGTTCCAGCACCAGGCGCACATCCTCGCTGCTCTCGTCGCGCACATCGCCCAGCAGCGGCAGCTTGCGCTCCTCCAGCAGCTGCGCGATCTGCTCGATCAGGCGGGATTTCTGCACCTGATAGGGCATCTCGGTAACGACGATGCACCACGTGCCGTGCTTGCCGCGCTCCACCGCCCAGCGGGCGCGCAGGCGGAAGCCGCCGCGCCCGGTCTCGTAGGCGCTGCGGATCGCGGCGGCGTCCTCCACCAGCACGCCGCCGGTGGGGAAATCGGGGCCTGGCATGTGCTGCAGCAGGTCGGGGATGGTGGCGTCGGGATGCGCAATCAGGTGGATCGCGGCGGCGCAGACCTCGCCCGCGTTGTGCGGCGGGATGGATGTCGCCATGCCGACCGCGATGCCGGCGGCGCCATTGGCCAGCAGGTTGGGGAACGCGCCGGGCAACACGACGGGCTCGCTTTCCTCGCCGTCGTAGGTCGGGCGGAAATCCACCGCGTCCTCGTCGATGCCGGCGAGCATGGCGCGGGCGACGGCGGTGAGGCGCGCCTCGGTGTAGCGCATGGCCGCCGGGTTATCGCCGTCGATGTTGCCGAAGTTGCCCTGGCCCTCGACCAGCGGGTAGCGGGCGGCGAAATCCTGCGCCAGCCGCACCAGCGCGTCGTACACCGCCACGTCGCCGTGCGGGTGGTACTTGCCGATCACGTCGCCGACGACGCGCGCGCATTTCTTGAAGCCCGCACTCGGGTCCAGCTTCAGCTGGTGCATCGCGTAAACCAGCCGCCGGTGCACCGGCTTCAGCCCGTCGCGCACGTCGGGCAGGGAACGCGACATGATGGTGGACAGCGCATAGGCGAGGTAGCGCTCGCTCAGCGCGTCCGAGAGGATGGTGTCCTCGATCCGGCCTGCCAGATCGTCCGCCATAGGCTGTCCTTTGGGGCTAATCCCGTTCCTGCGAACTCGACCGCCGAGTCGCCTGGCGCCGTCAGCGCCGCGACGCGCTCGTACAGCATCAGGCGCGCCTGCGGCAGACCCCGGTTGAGGTGGCCGAAGGCGTCGCGTTCCAGGAAGTGCCCGGTCAGCCGCAATCCGTCGCGCCAGTCCTCGGGCCCGGACGCGTTGCCGCCGGCCAGGAAGCTCGGCAGCGTCATCAGCCGGTCCTTCCACAGCCCCGCCGCCGCCGCGGTCACCGCCCGCCCGGTGCGCGGGGAGACATAGGCGAGGCCGGCGCGCTCCCCGGTCACGGCGCATTGCGCCAGATCGAGCCCGTAGCCGAGTTCGCCCAGCAGCAGCGTCTCCCACCGCACGAGGTCGGTCAGCATGGGTGCCCCGCGCGGCAGGTTCGCCACCAGCCCGACCAGCGCCTCGAACACCCTCGGATGCGGCTCGCGTTCGGGCAGCACGCCCTCGGCCACCGCGCAGACGGCGGTGAGCATCGCCAGCGTCATCGCATCGTCCATCGCCATCGCCGCCCCGGGATGGATCATCTCGGCGCTGAAACTGCCCAGCTGGTCCGACAGACGCGCCACCCAGCGCACCTGCACCAGGTTGCCGGCCTGCCAGACGGCGCTGCCGGCGCGGGATGCCCCGCCGCGCGCCAGCCCGCGATGCAGCCCGTGCTCGGCCGTCATGACCGTCGCTACGGCATCGCCCTCGCCGAAGCGGGCGGCGCTCAGAATGATCGCGGGGGCGTCCCAATCCATGCGCGAAAGGTGGTGCGGCCGGCGTGGAATGGCGAGGGTTCGTAAGCTTTGACATGCGACAGGCTACGGGCTACGTCTGTCATGATACAAAGTTTCCGGCATCGCGGGTTGAAGCGGCTTTTCGAGCGCGGCGAGAAGGCGCAGGTGCGGGCGGACATGCTCGACAAGATCGAGAACATCCTGGCGGTGCTGGATCGTGCCAACGAGCCGGAGAAGATGGATCTGTCCGGCTTTCGCCTGCACCCGCTGAAGGGCGATCTGCGCGGCTTCTGGGCGGTGACCGTGCGGGCCAATTGGCGGATCGTCTGGCGCTTCGAGGGCGCCGACGCCGTGGACGTGGACCTGATCGATTATCATTAGAGGGGATCGAACCGTGCCGATGAAAATGCCTCCGCATCCCGGTCGAATTGTGCGGCAGGAGTGCCTGGAACCGCTTGGGTTGAGCGTTACCGATGGCGCCAAGGCGCTTGGCGTGTCGCGCAATGCACTGTCCGAGTTGGTGAACGAACGGCGTGGGATTTCACCGGAGATGGCGATCCGGCTTGCCAAGGCGTTCGGCAGTGCGCCGGAGGTGTGGGCCGGCTTGCAGTTGGATTACGACATGGCTCAAGCGGCGAAGTATTCGGACCGGATCAAGGTGCAGCGCGTTTCTATGCCGGTTCGGGCGGCTTGACATTTTTCGGCTCGTCGTTCGCCGCACTCCAGGCCAAGAGGATATTGTCGAGTTGCCGGGGATTAAGATCATGACCAGTCAGGTTGCGGATCTGCCCCCGCAAAAGATCGCACCTGCACCAAAATTCAGCATATTCAACGTCTGCCTCTGCACGATCCGTTTCCCATTTCCGTCGATCGTAGGACGATCGAGTCAAATTCGTGACGCTGCCACGAGCTCGGAAGTCATAAATAAAGAATCGTTCTGGAAAGTGAAAATGCAGATATTTTGATGCTAGAGAACGTCTTTCATGCCCAGTGTACTTCTTGAAGAGTTTGGTCATCTTATTGTGGGCTTTTAGAATTGCCGCAGAATCATCGACCGGCAGAACTGCCAATTCGCGAAGCCATGTGTCTATATTGGCCTTCCGAAATTTTGGCCCGAGATATTCCACATAGAAAGCATCGCCCGAAGGACCGTATCCTTTGGGTCGCCGTTCGACACTGGCCGCGTAGGCGCGGCCTATGAGCCATATTTTGGAAGCTATGACGCCGACATCCGAGTGGCCCGGATGTTCGGCGCAAAGCCTATAGAGGACTTGGTTCCCCACGTCCCAGAAATGGCCCTTTTCGAGGGCGCCCTTAACGAAGTCAGCCGTCATTTCAGCCATCCATCATGCTGCAGTAGCAACGGAGGACGATCAAGCCCCCTCTAAATATCTGCCAATAGTGCCGGCGGTCATGACGGTCGCCACGGCATCGCCCTCGCCGAAGCGGGCGGCGCTCAGAATGATCGCGGGGGCGTCCCAATCCATGCGCGAAAGGTGGTGCGGCCGGCGTGGAATGGCGAGTGAGCGCAGACCTCCTTGACCAAGCCATCATGCCGGTTCCGTCGCCGGGTCATCCCGCGTGCCTGGCGATCAACTGTTCCGACACCGTCCACAGGCGTTCGCCCAACGCGTCGTCCTGGGCGATGGGGCTTGGTTCGGCGATCCGGCAGTCGCTGAAATACTGGCCGGTCACGTTCGCGACGGCCGGATGTGCGGCGAGGTAGCATTGCGTCGCCGCCCCCTGCGGAATGGTCTTGCCGCGCAGACGGAACAGCGCGCGGAACGGCAGGAACAGGTGGCGCGCGATCCCTGTCGTGCCGATGACGCCCGGGTGCAGGCTGTTGGCGGTGATGCCCGACGCGCTCAGACGCCGGGCCAGCGCGCGGGCGAACAGGATGCGCGCGACATTCGACTGGCCATAGGCGCGCAGCGCATCGAAGCGGCCGCCGCCGGACAGGTCATCCAGCACGACACCGGCTTTGGGCGCGCGCCGATGGGCGATGCTTGCCACGATCACGATGCGCGCGCCGGCATGCGTCGGGATCGCGTCCAGCAGCCCGGTGATCAGCATGAAGTGGCCGAGGTAGTTCACCACGAACTGCTTCTCCAGCCCATAGCACCGCTCCAGCCCCCCCAGCATCAGGATGCCGGCATTGGCTATGATGCGGTCGAGCGGCCATCCGCCCGCCCGGATCGCGGCGATCGCCTGCTTCACCGAAGCGAAGTCGCTCAGGTCGCAGGCCAGCGGCGTCGTGCTGCCGCCGACCCGCGCGCAGGCCTGCCGTGCCGTCTCCACCGTGCGCGCGGCGGCGATGACGTGCGCGCCATGCGCGGTCAGGACGCGCAGCGTCTCGAAGCCCAGCCCCGAATTGCAGCCGGTCAGCAGGATCGTCCGGCCGGTCAGGTCGATGCCCTGAAGCACCTCCTCGGCGGTCGAGGTTGCACCGAACGGCGTGTTCATGCCTCGCTCCGCGCCGCCCCGGCCGCGCATGGGAAGCCGCCGTCGTTCACTCCGCGTCGTCCAGCCCGATCGCCCGCAGCCGGGCGCGCTCCTCGTCCCAGCCGGCGCGATCCTTGACGTTCAGGAACAGATGCACCTGGCGCTCCAGCAGGGCGGCCAGCTCGGCGCGCGCGCTTGGCGCCGATCGCCTTGATGCGCGCGCCGCCTTCTCGCCGATCAGGATCGCCTTGTGGCCGGCGCGGGCGACGTAGATCGTCGCCTCGATCCGCACCGAGCCGTCCGGCTGCTCCTGCCAGTTCTCGGTCTCGACGGTGGTGCCGTACGGCACTTCCTCATGCGTCTGGCAGGAAGATCTGCTCGCGCACGATCTCGGCCGCCAGCAGCCGGTCGGGCAGGTCGGTCAGGTCGTCGTCGGGATACAGATGCGGCCCTTCCGGCATCGCCGCGGCCAGCGCGTCGGTCAGCCGGTCCAGCCCGTCGCCGGTTGGCGGCGCTGACCATGAAGGTTTCGGCGAACGGCGCCAGCGCGGTCAGCGTCGCGGTCAGCGGCAGCAGCCGCTCGGCCGGCGATCAGGTCGATCTTGTTCAGCACCAGCCAGCAGCGCCGCCCGCTCGCCCCCAGCTTCTCGGCGATGCCGCGCACCGCGTCGGTGGCGCCGGCCTTGGCATCGACCAGCAGCAACGCGAGGTCGGCATCCTGCGCGCCGGTCCAGGCGGCGGCCACCATCGCGCGATCCAGCCGCCGGCGCGGCTGGAAGATGCCCGGCGTGTCCACCAGCAGGATCTGCGCCTCGCCGCGCATCAGGATGCCCAGCACGCGGAACCGCGTGGTCTGCGCCTTGGGCGTGACGATCGACAGCTTGGCGCCGGTCAGCCGGTTGAGCAGCGTCGATTTGCCGGCGTTCGGCGCGCCCACGATGGCGGCGAAGCCGCAGCGCGTCGTCATGGCGTCACCTGGCGCAGCAGATCGGCGGCGGCGGCGGTCTCGGCGGCGCGCTTGCTGCGCGCGGTGCCGGTTCCCGTCGCGCCGCCGGCGCTCACGGTGATGGCGAACTCCGGCGCGTGCGGCGGTCCGGCGCGCGCCGTCACCGCATAGACCGGCAGATCGGTGCCGCGCGCCTGCGCCCATTCCTGCAACGCGGTCTTGGCGTCCTTCGGCGGATCGGCCTGCGCGGTCATCGCCGCATCCCATGCGCGGCGCACGAAGGCGCGCGCCGGGGCCAGGCCGCCATCCAGATACACCGCACCCAGCGCCGCCTCCAGCGCATCGGCCAGCACCGTGGCACGCTGGCGCACGCCCGCCCGCGCCTCCCCCGGCGAGACGGTCAGCGCCTCGTCGAGCCCGATCGCCGCCGCCACCGCGGCCAGCACCGGCTGCGACACCAGGTGGCGCCAGCCGGCGGCCCAGCGCGCCCTCCTGCTCGTGCGGGAAGCGCTCGGCCAGCCACTCGGCCATCAGCAGCCCCAGCACCCGGTCGCCGACGAATTCCAGCCGCTCGTTCGATCCGGCGCCATGCCGCGGTCCGGCGGACGCGGCGCCGCCCTTGCCGGCGCGCGGCGCGGCCGAACGGTGGGTCAGCGCCTCGCGCAGCAGCGCGGGCCTGGCGAACTGGTGGCCGAGGATGGTTTCGATCGGAAGGGTCAATGAATGGTGGTCAGGATGCCGCGCCCAGCGGATCTCGAACGGCCATTCCCAGAACTCCCACCACGGATACTGCGCGTCGACCGAGAAGAAGATGATCTCGGCGCGGCCGACCAGGTTCTCCACCGGCACGTAGCCCACGCCGTTCAGGAAGCGGCTGTCGGCCGAGTTGTCGCGGTTGTCGCCCATCGCGAACACGTGGTCCGGCGGCACGCTGTAGACGGGCGTGTTGTTCATGTCGCCCTCGTCCGTCGCCTTCAGGATGTAATGCGTCACGCCGTCGGGCAGCGTCTCCAGGTAGCGGCGCATCACCATGTGGATGCCGTCGTCATCGGTGGTGTAGTCGCCGGCCGGCACGCGCGGCACCTCGTGCCGTTGATGTACAGCTGGCCTTCCTTCATCTGGATCTGGTCGCCGGGCAGCCCGACGATCCGCTTGATGTAATCGGTGGTGTCGTCGCGCGGATACTTGAACACCGCGACGTCGCCGCGGTGCGGCAGCGAGCCGAAGATGCGGCCCGAGAACAGCGGCGGCGAGAACGGCAGCGAGAAGTGCGAATAGCCGTAGCTGAACTTGGAGACGAACAGATAGTCGCCGACCAGCAGGGTCGGGATCATGCTGCCGGACGGGATGTTGAACGGCTCGTAGGCGACGGTGCGGATCACGATGGCGATCAGCCCGGCATAGACGATCGTCTTGATGTTCTCGACGAGCGTGCCGGATTTCCGCTTCGCCATGCTTTTTGCCATGTGGGGCAGACTTTCCGGACCAAGAATTCCGCCGGTTCAAGCCCACGCCCCCACCGCTGTCAAGCATGGGCTGTCAGGCCGGAAGCGGCAGCGCCGAGATGATGACCTGGGCGTAGGCGTATGGGTATTCGTCGGTCATCGTCAGCGCCACCGCCGCCTGCATCCCCGCCGGCGTGATCGCCGCGAGGCGCAGCGCAGCCCCCCCGGTCATGTGCAGCGTCGGCTGACCGCTCGGCAGGTTGACCACGCCCAGGTCGGACATGAACACGCCGCGCCGGAAGCCGGTGCCCAGCGCCTTCGATGCCGCCTCCTTGGCGGCGAAACGCTTGGCGAAGGTGGCGGCGCGGATCGCCTCGGTGCGGCGCATCGCCTTGGCCCGTTCGAGCTCGGTGAACACGCGCGCGATGAAGCGGTCGCCATGATTGCCGATCACCCGCTCGATGCGGCGGATGTCGCAGATGTCGGAGCCGATGCCGAGGATCACGAGACGCCGGCCCGCCGTCAGCCGCGCGCGCGCTCGACGCTCTTGATGCCGGCGGCGCCGCGCAGCCCGGCGATCACCTTCGACAGATGCGGCAGGTCGCGCACATCGACATCCACCAGGACCTCGATGAAGTCCTGCTGGCGGTTGACGATCTTCAGGTTGCTCACGGTGCCGTCCTGCTTGGCGATGGCGTTGGTCAGCGATGCCAGCGCACCCGGCTCGTTGCCGGCGATGACGCTGATGCGGCCGACGAAGCGGCGTCTGCCTTCAGCGCAGCGGTTTCCCAGCCGACGTCGATGAAGCGTTCCGGCGTGGCGGCGAACGTATCCAGCGTCTGGCAGTCGCGGGTGTGGATGGTCACGCCCTTGCCGGTGGTGACGATGCCGACGATCGGATCGCCCGGCACCGGATGGCAGCAGCCGGCATAGTGGATCGCCATGCCGGGCACCAGGCCGGTGATCGGCATGCGCCCGTCCAGCCGGCCCGCCTGGCGCGCGCCGGGCCGCGCCGGCAGCGCCGGCATCATGCGCGGCGCCCGCGGCGCCTGGCGCAGCTCCGGATAGGCGGCGTGCACCACGTCGCGCGGCCCGACATTGCCCATGCCGACCGCGACATACAGATCGTCCAGCGTCGCCACCTTCAGCGGCTTCAGCGCGGTCTCCAGCACCTTCTCGGACCCATCGAGCCCCTCGGCGCGGAACACCTTCGCCAGCTCCGCGCGGCCCTGATCGCGGTTCTGCTGGCGCTGCTGCTGGTGGATGAAGCGGCGGATGCGCGCACGCGCCTTGCCGGTGACGACGAAGCGTTCCCAGGCCGGGCTCGGCGTGTTGCCGCGCGCCGTCATGATCTCGACCTGGTCGCCGTTCTGCAGCTCGTGCCTCAGCGGCATCAGCCGGCCGTTGATCTTGGCGCCGACGCAGCCATCGCCGACCTGGCTGTGCACCGCATAGGCGAAGTCGACCGGCGTGGCACCGCGCGGCAGCTGGATCAGCTGGCCCTTCGGCGTGAAGCAGAACACCTGGTCCTGGTACAGCTCCAGCTTGGTGTTCTCCAGGAAATCCTCGCCGTCCGACGAATTCTCCAGGATCTCCAGCAGGTCCTGCACCCAGCGGAAGCGCGGCAGGTCCTTGGCCGACGGCGCATCCCCGATTCGCTCTGCTTGTAGAGCCAGTGCGCGGCGACGCCGTTCTCGGCGACGTCGTTCATATCCTCGGTGCGGATCTGCACCTCGATCTTCTGGTTCCGCAGCTTGCGCAGCGTGACGCCGGTGTGCAGGCTCTGATAGCCGTTCGATTTCGGTGTCGAGATGTAATCCTTGAAGCGCCCGGCGATCACCGGATAGGCGGAATGCACCGCGCCCAGCGCGGCATAGCAGTCGGCCTTGGTCGGCACGACGACGCGGAACGCCATGATGTCGGACAGTTGCTCGAACGCGACGTTCTGGCGCTGCATCTTCTCCCAGATCGAGTAGGGCGACTTTTCGCGGCCGGTGATCTCGATCACCGGCACGCCGGCCTCGGTGCAGACGCGCGTGAGCTCCCGCCGCACGTCCTCGATGACGTCGGCCCCCTGGCCGCGCAGGAAGTTCAGCCGCGCCTGGATGGTGTCGAACGCCTCGCGTTCCAACTGCGCGAAGGCAAGGGTCTGCAGTTCGGTCTTCACCGCGTCCATGCCGATGCGTTCGGCCAGCGGGGCGTAGATCTCCATCGTCTCGCGGGCGATGCGCTGGCGCCGCGTCGGGCTCGGCGACGAAATGCAGCGTGCGCATGTTGTGCAGCCGGTCGGCCAGCTTGACCAGCAGCACCCGGATGTCGCGGCTGATCGCCAGCACCAGCTTGCGGAAATTCTCCGCCTGCTTGGTGCGGTCCGACTGCAGTTCCAGCCGGTTCAGCTTGGTGACGCCGTCCACCAGTCCCGCGATCACCTTGCCGAAGCGCGCCTCGATATCGGCCAGCTTGACCGGCGTGTCCTCGATCACGTCGTGCAGCAGCCCGGTGATGATCGAGGCGGTATCGAGCCGGTAGCCCGCCAGGATGTCGGCGACCGCGACCGGATGGGTGATGTAGGGGTCGCCGTTGTCGCGTTTCTGCGCGCCGTGCGCCTGCATCGCCAGCACATAGGCGGCGTCGATCAGGCCGGTGTCCGCCTTGCGGTCGTAGGCGTGGACCTTCTCGGTCAGCTCGAACTGCCGGACGATCGGCGGACGCTCGGCGTGGGCGCCTTGCCGGGCCTGATCGGGCGCGCGGCTGGTGGTCGCGCCGTCGGGCGCGCGGCTGGTGGTCGCGCCGTCGGGCGCGCGGCTGGTGGTCGCGCCGTCGGGCGCGCGGGCGGGGGCCGCGGTGCTCGGCGCCCCCGCGGTCATGCGTGGTTCCTAGCGGCGGGGACGGCCGCCAAGCTCCGCCTCGATCGCCGCCTCGAGATCCTCGGGCGAGAGGTCCTCGTTCTCGACCGGCAGCGACGCCGCCTCCTCCTCGGCCGAGACGTCCTGCAGGCCGAAGATGTTCTGGTCGGTCGGGATCAGGTCCAGCACCTCCTCGTCGGCCGGCTCGGGCTCGGGCGCGCGCGACAGCGACTTGATCAGGTCCTGTTCGATGCGGCCGAGCTCGATGGTCTCCTCGGCGATCTCGCGCAGCGCGACGACGGGGTTCTTGTCGTTGTCGCGGTCGATGGTCAGCTCCTCGCCGCGGCTCAGGTTGCGCGCGCGCTGCGCGGCCAGCAGAACCAGCTCGAAACGGTTGGGAACTTTCTGAACGCAATCTTCAACGGTGACGCGCGCCATGCGCTCGACCTCCAGTCAACAAGCTCGGGTGAACCGCTCAGTTAGGCGAATGGGGCGCGGATTGCAAGGATTGCCGCCGGTTAGCTGTCCTCCAGGGGATGCACGCCCTGCGGCGGCAGCGTCGCCAGCAGCGCCGCCGCCGGCTGGCGCAGCAGCGGATGCACCCAGTCCGGCGCCACGTCCAGCAGCGGCGCCAGGACGAAGCCCCGCTGATGCGCGCGCGGATGCGGCAGGACCGGGTCGGGTGCGGCGCGGCACCACGCCCCGGCCGGCCCCATGGCGACGATGTCGAGGTCGAGCGTGCGAGCGGCATCGGCCACGCTGCGCACCCGCCCGGCGGCGGCCTCGATCGCCTGCAGCGCCGCCAGCAGTGCCGCCGGGTCCGCCGCCCCGCGGAGGCGCGCCACGCCGTTGATGTAGTCCGGCTGGCCCGATGGGGGCACCGGCGCGGTGCGGAACCAGCGGGACAGCCCGACCAGACGAAGCCCCGCCAGCGTGTCCAGCGCCGCCGCCGCTCTGCGACACGTCGCCAGCGGCGGAGACCCGTCCCGCGACGGGAGATTGGCGCCCACAGCTATTAAAATCATTTCGGAAGGCGGATGCGATGTTTCATCTTTCTGCAAGCGTCCACTATGTTTATAGCGGCTGTTGTGTTGATCCCGCGCATTCGCCGTCTGGACATTTGCCCGGCTTCACGTCGCCTCGCCGTTAACATAAAGGCTTGATTGGAAAGGCTAAATAGCCATGCATTTCCTCCCTGGAGAGAAGCTGGCACTGTTCATTGACGGTGCAAATCTTTACTCTGCCTCGCGCAATCTGGGCTTCGATGTCGATTACCGCAACTTGCTGGAGTATTTCCGCAAGAAAGCGCACGTCATGCGGGCCTATTACTACTCGGCCGTGCTCGAGACCGAGGAGTATTCTCCGCTCAAGCCCTTGACCGACTGGCTGGCCTACAACGGCTACACGCTGGTGACGAAGCCCGCCAAGGAATTCACCGACGCCACCGGACGGCGCCGGGTGAAGGGCAACATGGATATCGAGATCGCCGTCGACATGCTCGAACTGGCACCCTCGATCGATCATGCGGTTCTGTTTAGCGGTGATTCGGATTTTCGGCGTCTAGTGGAGGCCGTACAGCGCAAGGGTGTCCGCGTGTCCGTGGTCTCGTCGATTCGCACCACGCCGCCAATGGTGGCCGACGAACTGCGCCGCCAGGCAGACCAGTTCCTCGAACTGGCCGAAATCGCGGCCGACTTCACCCGCCGGCAGACCGAGCCGCGGACCCGCAGCACCGGCTCGCCGCGGCTGACGCCTGCCGAGCCGTTCAACGACCCGAACGAGGCCGCATGAGCCTCGGCCAGGACGCCAACCGCTCCGCCGACGCAGACACCATCCTCGCACCTCCCGGCGACGCCCCCGCCCCAGCGGCGGATTGCCCGCTCTGCCCCCGCCTCGCCGCCTACCGTACCGCCAACCGTGCCGCCAATCCGGACTGGTTCAACGCCCCGGTGCCCAGCTTCGGCGGCATCGACGCAAGGCTGCTGGTGGTCGGCATGGCCCCCGGCGTGCGCGGCGCCAACCGCACCGGGCGGCCGTTCACCGGCGATCATGCCGGAATGCTTCTGTATGCCACGCTGCTGCATTTCGGCCTCGCCCGCGGCCGCTATGTCCCCGAGCCCGACAACGGCATCGAACTGCTCGACTGCCGCATCGCCAACGCCGTGCGCTGCGTGCCGCCCGCCAACCTGCCGGAACCGCGCGAAGTGCATGCCTGCAACCGCTTCCTGACCGGGGAGCTGCAGGCCATGGGGCGGCTGCGTGCGGTGCTCGCTTTGGGCGTACTCGCGCATGCCGCAGTGCTCAAGGCGTGTGGCATTCCGCCATCGCGCATCCGGTTTCGCCATGGCGAAATCCATACCCTGCCGGACGGGCTGATGCTGGCCGACAGCTATCATGTGTCGCGCTACAACACGAACACCGGGCGGCTGACCGAGGCGATGTTCCGCGACGTCGTGCAGGGGCTGCTGCGCCGCCTCGACGGTGCGGCCGCAGACGATCCGGCGCCGCTCGATCCGGCGTCACGCGATACGGCGGCGGCTCAGATCGATCCGTAGCAAACGAAATTGGGGTTTTCCCAGCCGGCCTTGCCGTAGCGCAGCGGTTCGCCTCCCTCCAGCAGCACCACCCGCCCGCCGGCCGCCTCCAGCACCGCCTGCGGCGATCCCGTATCCCACTCCATGGTGCGGCCTAGCCGCGGATACAGATCGGCGGCACCTTCCGCCAGGCGGCAGAATTTCAGGCTGGAGCCGTAATTGGTCACCGAGGCGATGCGGCGCCCGGACAGGAACGCCTCCAGCTTCTCGTTGTTGCCGTGATAGCGGCTGGCCAGCACGGTGACGCCCTCCGGCGGCGGCGTGCGGGTGCGGATCGGCCGCGTCGCGCCGCCGCTCCGCTTCCAGGCGCCGCGTCCCAGGATGCCGCCGAACATCTCGCCCAGCGCCGGCACGCCGACCACGCCCAGCACCGCGCGCCCTTCGCGCACCAGCCCGATATTGACCGCGAACTCGTCGTGGCCGGCGGCGAATTCGCGCGTGCCGTCCAGCGGATCGACCAGCCAGAACTCCGCCGACGGTGCGGTGACGCGGCCATCCGCAACCTCCTCCTCGGCGATCACCGGAATATGCGGGACCGCTTCGCGCAGGCCGGCGACGATCAGCGCCTCGGCGGCGCGGTCGGCTTCGGTGACCGGCGAGCGGTCGTCCTTCCGCTCCACGTCGAAGCCGCGGGCGCGCACCGCCATGATGGCGTGGCCGGCACGCTCCGCGAGGCTGGCGGCCAGGGCGATCAACTCGTCGTCGTTCATCCGCCGGATGTAGCGGCCGGATGGCGCCGAGGCAACGCGCGATGCCGCTCGGCGTTCAGGCCGGCTGCGGCGCGGGGGCCTTCCAGACCTCGCCGGGCAGCGCGCCGGGTGGGGACGCGATGTCGCCGATGGCAAAGACCGGCTCGCGCCCGGCGCTGCGCTGCGCCTCGTAATCGGCCAGCGCGGCCAGCGCCCACCGGGTAAGGCCCAGGATGGCGCCGATATTGACCAGCGTCATCAGGGCCATCGCCACGTCGGCCAGCGCCCAGACCAACGGCAGTTGCGCGACCGAGCCGGCAAACACAGCCAGCAGCGCGATCAGCCGAAACCACAGGAACACCTTCGGGCCGGCATGCAGGAAGGTCAGGTTGGCATCGGCATAGGCGTAGTTGCCCAGCACCGAGGAAAACGCGAAGGCGAACACCAGGATGGTCATGAACCATTGCCCGGTTGCGCCGAAGCTGGCGGTAACCGCCGCCTGGGTCAGCGCCGCCCCGGCGATGCCGCCATTCGTGCCGCCATCGTAAAGCCCTGAGACCAGCACGATCAGCGCGGTCATCGTGCAGATCACCATGGTATCGACGAACACGCCCAGCGATTGCACGCAGCCCTGGGTGACCGGGTGGCTGACGGTCGCGGTGGCGGCGGTGTTGGGCGCGCTGCCCATGCCCGCCTCGTTGGAGAAAAGGCCCCGCTTGACCCCGTTCAGGATGGCCGCGCCGATGCCGCCCGCGATGCCGCCCGCCGCCGGGGCGAGGCCGAACGCCGAATGCACGATCAGCAGCAGCGCGTGCGGCACGTTGCCCAGGTGCAGCAGAACGATCGCCAGCCCCATCGCGATGTAGCCCACCGCCATCAGCGGCAGCACCACCTCGGCCACACGCGCGATCGTGCGCATTCCACCGAAGAAGATCGGTGCCGCCAGGATCGCCAGCAACACGCCGGTCAGCATCGGCGGTACGGTATGCGCGCCCTGCAGCACATCGGCGATGGTGTTGGCCTGCACGCCGTTGAAGGCGATGCCGAAGGTGAAGATCAGCAGCACCGCGAACACGACACCCCAGCGCCGCGACCCCAACCCGCGCTCGATGTAGTAGGCGGGGCCGCCGCGGAACGTGCCGTCGGACTGCGGCACCTTGAAGATCTGCGCCAGCGTCGCCTCGATGAAGGCGGTGGACATGCCCAGGAACGCCACGCACCACATCCAGAAGATCGCACCCGGGCCGCCCACGGTCAGCGCGATCGCCACGCCCGCGATGTTGCCGGTGCCGACGCGCGACGCGAGGCCGATGCAGAACGCCTGGAAGGAGGAGATGCCGCCCTGCGCGCCCCGGCGCGATGCCAGCACCACGCGCCAGAAATGACCGAAGAAGCGGATCTGCACGAAGCGCGTTCGGATCGTGAAGTAGCAGCCGGCACCCAGCAGGACATAGATCAGCACGCTGCCCCACAGCAGTCCGCTGACCGGGTCGATCACCGCCTGCAGCTGTTCCACCCGCGCCCCCTGTGCCCCGTCTCGGATCCCAGGCGCGGGCGCTGCGCCGGCGCCTCCTTCTGCTGTCACAATGACGTGCGCGTGATCGGGGGGCAAGGTTTATCCGTTCGGGTGCGCACCGTTGCGCGGCACCGGGCGGTCAGAGCGGCGCCAGCGGATCGGGTCTTGGGCGGCGTCGCTGCAGCCGCAGGGGCGCGATGGGCCAGGGGTCGGCGCTCGTGCTGCCGCCCTGGTCTTGCAGCGTCGCCAGGGCGGCGAAGGGGCGACAGGCGCCGCGCCGGAACAGGCCGGTCCAGCTGTCCTTCACGCGGCCGCGCCAGATGTCCGCCAGCAGTTCGGGAATATAGACCCGCGCGATCGTCCAGACCACGCGGCAGTCCTGCCGTGTCAGCCAGATCGCCGTGCGGATGCGCAGCCGCCGTACCGCCATGATGATCTGCCACATCAGCACGCCGCGCAGATGCAGCACGATCGTGGTGCGCATCCGCGGATAGCGGCTGGAATACGGTGCCATCACCGCGGACGTGCAGACATAGACCGCCTTTTCGTGGGAGCTGAGGCTGCGCGCCGACATCCGATAGCCCACCAGGATCTGCGGCACGACACCGATCCGGTAGCGTTCCGCCGCCGCCAGATGGATCGCGAGGTCCTCGGCGTGCGTCAGATGCGCGGCGAATCCGCCCAACGCATCGAATGCGGCTTTGCGGAATAACGCGCTGCTGCCATTGCCGATGACGTTGCGGCGCAGCAACGTGGCGAAGATATCGCCTTCCACGCCGCTGCGGTTCACCGCCAGCACGTTGTCGTCGGCGTCGATGCGGGCGAACCAGCAATACACCATCGCCATCGCCTCGCCGCCCTCGCGCATGCGCGCCACCTGCAGCTCGATCTTGCGCGGTGCCCACAGATCGTCCGCATCGCAGAACGCCAGGTATGGCGCGTGCGCAACCGCTGCCCCCGCATTGCGCGCCGCGGCCGCCCCGGCATTGCACTGCGACAGGCTGCGGATGCGCGGATCGCGACGCTGCACCGCCTGCACGATCGCCATCGACCGGTCGCTCGACCCGTCATCGACCACGATGACCTCCAGCGCGCGATGCGTCTGCGCCAGGATGCTGTCCAGTGTTGCCGCAATGGTGCGCTCCGCGTTGAACAGCGGCACCACCACAGCAACCAGATCGTCAGCCGTCATCCGGGGTCAACCATCGTCCATCCGTCACGCGCGGGTGTCGCAGGGGTCGTGCGCCGGCGGCGATCCGCCCGCCCTGGTGTCCTTGCCCCGCTGCGCAAACCCGCTCGCCCCCGCCATCCGCCATCCGCAACAGAGGTCACTTGTATTGATGGCGCCTTAACCGGGGGACGTCTGCGCGAAATTCCTGACCGGGCGTCCATCGCTGTGCGTGTGCTTCAACCGCGGGCGGCGACCGGCCTGATGGCCAGCCGGCGCAATTCGCGCGCGAGCGGATGATCGAGCCAGATGACGGCGCCCAGCCACAGAGTGATGCCGCACAGGATCGCCGCCGACAGTTGCAGGATCGGCGCGTCGGACGACCAGCCGTGCAGCGACATCACCAGCATCGCCGGGGCGATCGCATGCAGTGTCAGGATGGCGCTGCGCTGATACAGCGGCACGAAGTCGCGCAGGCTGGTTTCCGTCATGCGTTCGATATGCGGCCGGTACATCGCCACCGTGATCGCCAACTCGACCAGCCGCCCGGCCGCCGCGCCGGCCAGCCCGAAGGCGCAGCCGATGCCGAAGGTGGTCAGCCCGACGCCGCCCCGCACCAGCTCGATCCGGGTCTGCCGTGCGACCTGGTGGCGCACCACGAACAGCTGCCAGCTCATGCTGATCGTCAGCCGCAGCATCGAGGCCAGCGCCAGCAGCATCAGCGGGGTCGCCGCGGCCACCCAGCGCGGTCCGTAGGCCAGCCGGATGAACGGCCCGGCGACCACCGCCAGCCCGGCAAAGGCCGGCCACAACAGCCCGGTCAGGATCTCGACCGTCAGCAGGTAGCTGGTGCGCAGCGGCTTGCCGGCGCGCACCTGCTCGGCCAGGTCCACAAACAGCACGCGCACGATCACCAGGTAGACGTTGTCCTGGATCAGGCTGTTCATCGCGGCGGCACGGCCATACAGCCCGAGCGCGCTCAGTCCGGCGATCCGCCCCAGCAGCACGTCGCTGATCCGCGCCGCCGCCGCGTTCACGCCCGAGATGGTCAGCATCTGCAGGCCGAACGTCGTCACCCGGCGCCATTCCGCCAGCCCGAACCGATAGCGCAGTTGCCGCCGCGCCACCCAGTTATAGGCCAGGGCGCAGAACACGGTGCCGCCGATCTGGCCATAGGCGATGCTCATTGTGCCGTTGCCGCCGAACGCCAGGGCCACGCTCAGTCCCTGCGTCACCAGCGTGCGCAGGCTGCCCACCAGCGCGATCGCCTTGAAATTCGCCTGCCGCTCCAACAGGACGGCGGGCGAGAACTCCAGGATGCCCACCAGCGGCAGCAGCGCGAACAGCAGCATCAAACGCCCGACGCCGGGATCGCCCAGCAACCCGCCCGCCAGCAGCCCGCCCGCCGCGATCAGCCCGGCGACGAGCACGCAGATCAGCGCGTTGACGGTGAACGCGCTGGTCAGCAGGGCCTGGCCCAGGGAGCGTTCCCGGATGATCAGCCCGCCCAGGCCGCAGGCCTGGAAGATGGTCAGGATGCCGGTCACCGCCGTCGCGATGGCATAGACGCCCATCTCGTAGGGGCTGATCAGTCGCGCCAGGATCGTTGAGGCGACGAACTGGATCAGGAAGAACGCGGTCTGGGCCGCGGCCATCCAGGCCAAATGGCGCCGCAAGGACACGCGCACCCCCAACCGGCCCGGCCGGTCGGCTGGCCGCCATGACGTTCGTGCCCTGTGTGACCGGCGGCGGTTAACGAAGGGTTAGGTCTGCGTCGAATACGCAGGGTCGATTACCGATGCAACGAGGTCCGTCATCGTCGATCCGCCGATCATCCCGCACGTCCCGGCCTCGCCGGCCGGCTCCAGCATGAAGGCCGGACCGCTGCTGCCCATCACCTGCACCGGCCCGGGGCCAAGAGGCACGCCATGCAGCCCGCGACGGACCAGCGCCTCGCGCCGGCGCAGCAGCCCGGGCGAGATCGCCAGCTGCGCGGCCAGGCGGTGGTGATGCTCGGTATGCCAGGAATTGCCGCCGTGGCTCACATAGACGAACAGCGTCGCCAGCGCGCCCAGGAACCCCAGCCCGCCGCGCGCCCGCAGCGCCAGAGCCACGTGCAGATCCTCGCCCAGGCGGGAAGCATCGCCGCTGGCCGGATAGTCGACCATGGCATCCGCCCACGCCATCAGCGTGCCAGGATGCCCGCCGGGCGGCGTGGCCTGCCAGTTGGTCCAGTAGATCTGCCGGCTGGCCGGGAAATATTGCAGCACGTCGGCCAGCAGCAGCGCCTGCAGGCCGCCATCGAGCAGCACACCGACTTGGCGTTCCAGCCGCTCGGGATGATGCAGGTCGTCGTCGTCCCATTGGCAAACCACGTCGCCCGCGGCGTGCGCCCGGCTGAAATTGCGCGCGGCGCCCAGCGTCGGCTGCCCGTCCAGCCGCGCCACGCGGATCGCATCGTCCCCCAGTGCCGCGACGTGATCCGCCAGCGCCTCGACCCCGCCTGCCGATCCGCCATTGATCACCAGCACCAGCTCCCGGCGGTGATAGGTCTGCCGGCGGAAGGCATCGATCGCCGCGCAGGCGAAGGCGAAGCGCGACGGCACCGCCAGCGTCACCATCAGGCAGCTCACCAGCGGGCCGTCTCCGTCAATGCCCGAAACCAAAAGGACCTCCCGCCATGCTGTATGAACTGCGCCTGCCCAGGGTGAACCCCTACATGGCGGCCGGCCGCATCGAATGCGTCCATGCCGCCTGCGGCAGCCAGCTGCGCTCCGGCGACCGCATCCTCGATCTCAGCATCGACCTCAGCGGCGCCTTCTCGCAGGACTGCCCGCCGGTGTCGTTCTACCGGCTGGTGCTGCGCGAAACCCTGTGGCTGCGCCGCATCAGCGTGCCGCTCGGCATCACATGCGCGCTCGACCAGCCGGTCGCCGTGTTCAGCTCCGATCCGGACGAGCCGACCGAGGGGGAAATCGCCCGGCCGGTGCGCGTCGCCGCCGCCGGCATCGTCTATCATTCCGGCATGTGGTCGGGCAGCGATCATTGAGCGCCCTGCCGCTGCGGCTCGGCCCGCTGCTGGCAGAGGGCTTCGTGATCCATCGCTCCGGCGTCACCTGGCTGTGCGCGGACGGCCATCTTTGCCGGCCGAACGAGGTGATCGGCTATTGCAGCCTCGGCATAGACCCGGCCCCCGGCCTGCGCACCGCCGCGCGAAGCCCCTTCGCCGAGGAGGAGGAATTGCAGGTCGCCTTCGCCCCGCGCGTCGCCGGGCGGCTGCGGCAGGGTGCCGCGTCCTCGCATGGCGGCTATCTCGACGTCCATCGCGTGCAGCCCTGGGACGAGGACGCGGCCATCGGCGTGCTGGAGGCGGCGGACGGCGACGATGAGCCGCCCGACGCCGCAAGGACGCTGCGGCTGCTGCTGCTGGCGGGCCAGCGCGTCAGCCCGCTGGCCGACGGCTACACCGGCCTGCTGCCGGGATGGCACCGGCGCAGCCGCGGCTGGTGGTGCGATCCGCCGGGCCTGGGTGGCGCGCCGGGCGAAGCCACCTTGCTCAGCATGGGGGTCTGCGATTCGGTCGGCGCGGTGCGCGGCGACCGCGCCGCCTTCACCGAGCTGTTCGCGGCGTCGGTGCTGCCCGCGCATATCGTGTTCATGCGTGCCACCCCGATCACCCCTTGCGCCGCGGTGCTGGCCGAGCAGCTGGCGCGCTCGCCGGCCCAGTTCCAGGCGATCGCCGCCGACCTGCACGCAGCACTTGCCGGCGGCAAGGTGGTGCCGGATGCGCGGGACTGGCTGTTCGCCGGGATGCTGCTCGACGCGCTGGGCCGCTCGCCGATCCGCGACAGCCATCCGCTGCTGACTCCCACCGGCCTGCGGCGCAGCCGGCCGGCGGACGCCATCCTGCTGTCCCTGACTGCCGAGTTCACCACCCTCCTGCGTCACCGCAGACTCGGCTATTGCCTGCATGTGATGCGCCACTACCAGTCGGCCGCCGGTCCCGCGATACGCGCCTGGCTGGCGGCGGCGTTCGAGCCGGTGCGGCAGAGCGTCGATGACATCGCGCGCGGCTACGCGCGGCTGTCCGAGATGGTTGCGGCCGAAACCGGCGCGCGCTGTCTGGTGGTCAACCGCATGTCGACCTCGGGGCAGGAGGATGTCACCAGCTATGCCGCGTTCGATGCGCCGCTCGGCGACACGCTCTCGCTGGTCTCGGCGAAGGAGGAGAACCTGATGCTGCACGATCTCGCGCAGGCGCACGACATCGGCATCATCGACGTCGATGCGATCGCGGCCGAGCTCGGCGGGGCGGCGCATCTCCCGGACGGCGTGCATCAAAGCGGGCTGATGCAGGCGGCGGTGCGCGCCGAGCTGCTGCACTGCCTGCACGGACGGCAGCACCAAGCGGCGCCGGTCACGTAACCTCGAAATCGGCCAGCAGGTCGCGGGCCGGCGCCGCATCGGGCGGCAGTGCCTCGGCCGCGTCGTCGCTGAACAGGCAGATCGGCGCGCCGATCTTCTGCCAGTCCCCCGCCGGGGTGATGATGCGGCGCAGCAGCCCGGGCTGCCCGGCGCGCACCTCGACCAGCGCCTTGTGAGTCTCCAGCTCGACGATCAGGTCGCCGGTGTCGAAACGGTGCGGCACCGCGCCGTGCCATTCCAGCACGCGGATTTCCTCGATGTCCGCACCCACGCCCGGCACCGACAGCTTGTAGATCATGCGAAACGTCTCCCAGGATGACGGGCGGGTGTCGTCGCGGCGCCCAGCAGCGCGCGGGCGGCGGCGGCGACGCGGGCCGCGTCCGGCAGCACGGCGGCCTCGAGCACCGGGTTGGAGGATACCGGGGCGGGCAGGGCGCCCAGCCGTGCCGTGCGCAGCGCGCCGGCCCGATCGCCCAGCCGCTCGCGCACCTGTGCCGCGACCTCGACGCCCACGCCGCAGGTGGGCTGCCCTTCCTCCAGCGTCAGCAGCGCGCCGGTGCGGCGGACCGACGCGGCGACGCTGTCTGCGTCGAGCGGTGCAAGGCTGCGCAGGTCCACCACCGCGGCGTCGATGCCGCCGTCCGCAAGCATCGCGGCGGCGTCCAGCGCAACCCGCGTCATGAAGCCATGCGTGGCGATCGTCAGGTCGGCACCGGGACGGCGGATCGCCGCCTGGCCGATCGGGGTCACGGCTTCTGCCGCGGGAACCTCGCCTGGGATCGGAAACAGCCGCTTGTGGTCGATATAGACCACCGGGCCGGTGGCGCGCAGCGCCGCCTTCAGCAGCCCATAGGCATCGGCCGGCGTCGCCGGCGCCACCACCGTCAGCCCGGGCACGCCCATCAGCCACGCTTCCAGGCATTGCGCATGGGCGACGCCCTGGCCGTGCGCGCCGGCGGTGGTCTTCACCACTACGGGCGCGGTCAGCTGCCCGCCGGTCTTGTAGCGCAGCTTGGCGGCATAGTTGACCAGCGGGTCCAGGCCCAGCATCAGGAAGTCCATGTAGGTGATGCTCACCAGCGTCCGCCGGCCCGCCGCCGCGGCGCCCACGGCGATGCCGACCATCGCCGCCTCGGCGACCGGCATGTCGCGCACCCGGTCGCCACCGAACTCGGCATGCAGCCCGTCGAACTCGCGATAGGAACCGCCGAAGGCGCCGATGTCCTGGCCGAGCAGGCACAGTGCCGGGTCCCGGCGCATCTCCTCGCGCAGCGCGCGCGCGATCGCCTCGCGGAAGTAGATCCGCGGCGCGCCCGGCGCGTCAGGCGACATCGGCCAGCGCCTCGTCCGGGTGCGGCATCGGCGCGGCCTCGGCGAAGGCCTCCGCCGCCTCGACGGTCGCCGTCACTTCGACCTGCAGGTCGTGCAGCGCCGCATCGTCCAGCACCCCGGCCGCGCGCAGGCTCGCGGCATGGCGCGCGATCGGGCAGCGGGCGTGCAGCGCCGCCAGCGCCGCCCGGCTGCGGGTTTCGCGCGCCGCCGTCGAGTGGCTTGCGAAGCGGTGCGAGACGCATTCCACGAAGGCCGGTCCGCATCCCGCCCGCAGCTGCGCCGTCGCTTCGGCCGCCGCTGCCGCGACCGCGTCCACGTCCATGCCGTCCACCGTGCGCGCGGCGATCCCGAACGGGCGGGCGATGTCGGACAGCCGCTCCGGCGCCAGCGCCGCCGCGCGCGGGGTCGCAACCGAAAGCCCGTTGTTGTTGCAGACGAACAGCAGCGGCAGCCGCCAGATCGCGGCGATGTTGAGCGTCTCGTGCAGCGCGCCGGCGCCGCAGGCACCGTCGCCGAACAGCACCGCGACGATGCCCGGGGAGCCCGCCTGGAGCCGCGCCAGCGCCACCCCCGCCGCGATCGACAGATTGCCGCCCACCACCGCGTGCGCGCCGAAGAACCCCTCATCGGGGGCGGCGAGGTGGCCGCGGCCGCCCTTGCCCCTGTTGTAGCCGGCGGATCGGCCCAGCAGCTCGGCCATCACGCGGCCGGGGTCGAGGCCGCGCGCCAGGGCGGGGCCGATCGCGCGGCCGCCGCTCAGCAGCTGGTCGTCGCGGTGCAGCGCCGCGCACAGGCCGACGGCGACCGCTTCCTCGCCCGCGGACAGAAGCTGAAAGCCGTGATCCCGCCGTGCCGCCAGGGCGGCCTCGAAGGCGCGGATCAGCATCATCATCCGCAGCGCGGCGATGGCCCGGGAAGGGGTCATTTATGGCTCGGCACGGCGTTTCCGGTGCCGCCGCGCGGCAGCGTGCGCGCCGCCGCCAGCAGGATGCCCAGGCTGCCGCGCAGGCCGCGCTGGCTGATCGCGAACAGCAGGCGCCCCAGCGCGTCCGACAGCCCGATCCGCCCGGTCAGCACGCAGCGCAGCAGCCAGCCGGCATGCTGCGCCTGTGCGCTGTCCACCACCGCCGAGATGTGCTGGCGCCGCCGCCCGGTGCCGATCGCGATCACGTCGCGGCGCACCATGTCGAGCTTCGCACCCGCCCACGGTGCGGGCCGGGCGGCGATGGCGTCACGCGCCGCCGCCTGCGCCGCGTAGGGGGCGTACTGGTCCAGCCCGACAGACAGCAGCGTCAGTGCGATGCAGCCGGCGGCAGCCTCGGCCGCATGGTCGCCGCCCAGGCGGTAGTCGGTCGCCAGGACGCGCGCGCCGATATCGGCGAGCGCGCGGTCGAGGTCGATGACATGCAGCCCGGTTTCCCGCGACAGCTCCACCGCCAGCAGATTGAGCCGCCGGATGCGCACGCGCCGCCGTTCGGCGTCGTCGCCCGGGGCCACATGGCGCAGCACGGTGCACAGGAACAGCGTCCGGCGCGGGTCCTGGGTGATCGCGCGGCAGGCGGCGCGCAGCCGCTGTTCCGCCGCCGGCCAGGGTTCGTCGATCCTGTCGAGTTCGGGCAGCAATGACACGATGACGATGGCGCCGTCCCCGCCGGCGGCCTCGGCCAGCGAGGTTGCGAAGGTGTTGTCGAACGCGACCGGCGTGCCGGCGGCCTCGGTCAGGTGCCGCGACAGCAGCGCCGCGGCCCGCATCAGCATCGGCCGCTCGGTCTCCCCCACGACGGCAAGCAGCGTTGCGGCGGCACGCGCCGTCATGCCGCGACCGCGGCGTCGGCGGCGGGGGCTCCAGCGGGGGCGGAAGCGGTGGCGCGGAAATGCGCGGCACGCACCGCCTCGATCCCGTGCACGCCCGCACAGCGCGCAGCGGCCGCGGCCAGGGCAGGCAAGGAGGCGATGCGCGCGGCCCGGGGGAACGGCGGTGGGTCGGCCAGGCTCGCCCACAGCACCGCAAGCAGGGGCACTGCCGGGATCGGGTGGGCGCGATAGATGATCGGCTCCCAGTCGCGCTCCGCCAGCGGGTCGCGCCAGCCCGTCCGGTGCGTCAGGTGATAGGTGCGGCCGGTGCCCACCGCCATCCGCAGCCCGTCCCGGCACAGCCGCAATGCCAACTCGCGGTGCTCGTTGATGGTCAACGCCGGGTCGAAGCCGCCGGCGGCGCGGAACGCCGCGCGGGCGACCGACTGGTTGGCGCCCGCCGCCGCTTCCCACAGGACGGCGCAGTCCGGCTGCGCGCGCAGGGCCTGCATCTCCAGCTTGTACAGCAGCCGGGGGCCGGCGCCGGGATAGATCCCGGGCTGCGCGCGCACCGCAATGGCGTCGAACCCGCCCAGGACGTCGTCACGGGTGACCCGGCAGCGCGCCAGCTCGGCCGGGCTCAGCCGGGCCAGTCGCGCCGCCTGCCCAGGTTGCGGCGTGCCGGTCTCGGGGTCGGCCAGGAAGCGGGTGCACCGCAGGTGATGCGTCTCGCCGCGGACGATCAGGTCCGGCGCCGCGCGGTGGCGATCGAGATGGCTGGCCACCAGATCCGGGGCGGCCAGCGTGTCGCCATCCAGGAACAGCAGGATGTCGCCGACGGCCACCGCCGCGCCGGCATTGGCCGCGCCGGCGCGCCCGGCCGGCGCGTCATGGCGCACGCAGGTGATCGGCCGCGACCGGGCGGCCTCGGCGATCACCGCGGCGGTGTGGTCGCGCGACCCGTCATCGACGACGACGATCTCGGCGGCCTCGGACTGCCCGGCCAGCGAGGCCAGCGTCAGGCGCAGCCGGTCGGCCTCGTTGCAGGTGCGCACGATCACGCTGGCGCGCATGCCGCCTCCCGCTCCGTCGCGAACAGCCCGAGATCGTCGAGCACGCGCACCACCTCCTCGGCGACCAGGCGATAGCCTTGCGGCGTCAGATGCGTGCCGTCGTGCTTCAGCCCGTCGGCGCCGGCGCGCGCGATGATGCTGTCCACGTCGATGATCGAGATGCCGGTCCGCTCCGAAATCCCGACCAGGCCCAGATTGAGCCGCCGCACCCGCGTCGCGAAGGTTTCGCCCAAGCCTTGGAAGCAATGGACGGTTTCCCCCGGAACGATGGGCGAGACGTTGAAGATCAGGATCGGCACGTCGCTATGCGCGCGGATGCGCCGCACGATGGCCTCCAGGTTGCGCGTCGAGGCCGCGGTATCCAGCAGCGGCACCGGCGCGCAATGCGATCGCAGCCAGTCGCGGTCCGCGGCGGGCCAGCCGTCGTAGTCGCACGGGTAGAACAGGAAGCCATCGGTGCGGTGGCGAACCAGCCCGGTCGAAACGTCCGGCTGTACCGACAGCACGATCGCGTCGGCATCGGTCGTGAACAGCGCCGTGCTGAACTGCGCCGCCATCGTGAAGCGGCCGAGCGGCAAGGGGTGCTCCCGCAGCGCGCGCGGCGGCACGCCGGTCGCCGCCAGCAGCGCGTCCGACCGCGTGCCGATTTCGTGGCGCAGGCGGATCACCGTGCCGGGCCGGCGCTCGCGTAGGACTTCGTTAATGCCGTTCCAGCAAATCTCCCCGCCAATGCGGCAGGAATGCAGCGTGTCATGGACGTCGATATTGCCCTTCAGGAACAGCGTCAGTCTCGGCACGGCGTTGCCCCGCATTGTCAGTGCGATCGTCCCTACAGTGCCAATCCTTAAAATTGTATGTCGCCGCGGGCCGAACGCGCGGCGGCCCCTGCCGATACGTAACGGTATCGATCCGTCCGTCTGGCGATGACCCGCCCGGACGCGCACCCGCTGGGCAGCGTCCCGGCGGACCGCTACCGCACCGTGCCGCAGGCGCAAATCATCGAGATGCAGCTACTAAGCGACTGGGCGTTCGAGGTGGCGGCCGGCGGCCGCGCGGACGCCGTCGCCGCAACCGAAGTGGCGCTGGAAAACTGGATTGCGCTCGGCCTTGGCTACCGGCGCGACGGCGACGGCCAGCGCCTGTTCGACCCCGCCGAGGTGACGAACCTCATGACCTGGGCAGGGCATCATGGCCGCGACCCGTTCTGGGCCGAGCATTACGTCACGACCGGGCAGGCGCTGGCCTTGGATCGCCGGATCACGGCATCCGCCGCACGGCTCCGCGTCGGCCTGCGCAGAAGCTTCGATCTGCGCTCCGTGGCATCCGGCACCATGGTGCAACTGCGGCTGCCGTTGCCCCTGCCCGGCCCCTACGCCAGCGACATCGCGGTCACCCCGGTGGTGGCGCCATCGCTGTCGGCCGAGGTCGTACAGGACCGGGGCCGCATGATCGTCCGCCTCGCCGCGCCGCCCGGCGGGGCCGTCGTTATCGGCGCCGATCTCGCCTTTCGCGCCCATTGCCCACCGCCCGCCCCCACCGCGCTGACGCCGGCCGAACGCGCGCTGTATTGCCACCCGGTCGAAGGCTGCGTACGGGTGTCGCCGCGCGTCCGCGCGCTCGCCGATGAACTGGCAGGAACTGTTACGGACCCGCTCGCCGCGCTGCGCGCCTTCTGGCACCACATGATGCGCACGCTGTGCTGCGGCGTGGTGCATTACGACCAGGTCGATGCCGCCGCCGCCTGCGACTGGGTGCTCGATAGCGGCTGGTTCGACTGCCAGCTTGGCTCGGCGCTGCTGGTGGCGCTCTGCCGGGCGCGGGGCATCCCGGCCCGTCTGGTCAGCGGCTACCTGCTCTACCCGCTGGCGCCCACCAACCATTACTGGGCCGAGGCATGGATCGACGGACAGGGCTGGTTGCCGTTCGACCTGATGGCCTGGACGCTGTCGCGCGGCGGCCGGGACCCGGCCTGGCGGGACCGCTTCTTCGGCGCCCTCGAGCTGCGGCTGCTCACGCAGCTCCTGCCGCTGACGTTCACCGGGCCGATGAGCGTGCGCTTCCCGCCCGCCTGGCACATGGTGCAGACCGGCTTCGAGGGCGGCACCAGCATCGCGTTCTCGGCCCTCGACGGGACGCTGATCTATCGGGACAGCGTGTGCGTGGATGCCTGCGAGCCCTGCGATCCGGCCTCGGGCTACATCCCGGCGAACAGTGCCGTGGACAGGTAGCGTTCGGCGAAGGACGCGGCGATGCCGACGATCAGCTTGCCCCGGTTCGCCGGCGCCAGTGCGATCTGCGTCATCGCGTGCAGCACCGCGCCCGAGGAGATGCCGATCGGCAGCCCTTCCAGCGCCGCGCAGCGCCGCGCCGCCGCCAGCGCCTCGCGCTCGGCGACCGGGTAGATGCCATCCAGGGCCTCCAGATCGAGCACCGGCGGGCGGAACCCGGCGCCGATGCCCTGGATGGCATGCGGTCCCGGTTCGTCGCCCGACAGCACGGCACTCTCGGCCGGCTCGACGCCGACCACCCGCAACCCCGGCCGGCGCGGCTTCAGCGCGTGTGCGATCCCGGTCACCGTGCCGCCGGTGCCGATGCCTCCCACGACAATGTCGACGAGGCCGGCGGTGTCGGCCCAGATCTCCTCCGCCGTGGTGGCGGCGTGGATTTCGGGATTGGCCGGGTTGTCGAACTGCCGCGCCATCCAGGCGCCCGGCGTCTTGGCGACGATGGCGCTGGCGCGCGCGATGGCGCCGGCCATGCCCTGCCGCGCTGGCGTCTGCTCCACCGTCGCCCCCATCAGCCGCAGCATCTTGCGCCGCTCCGCCGACGCGCCGTCAGGCATCACCACGATCAGCGCGTAGCCTTTTGCCGCCGCCACCATCGCCAGCGCGATGCCGGTGTTGCCCGAGGTCGGCTCCACCAGCGTGGTTGCCCCCGGCCGGATCGTGCCGGCCCGCTCGGCCGCCTCCACCATCGCCAGCCCGATGCGGTCCTTCACCGAGCCGAGCGGATTGAAGAACTCCAGCTTCAGCGCCAGGTCGGCGCCGAGGCGGTCGGCGGCGACCAGCCGGGGCAGGCGCACCAGCGGGGTCGCCCCGATGGTTTCCAGCACGCTGCCCAGGATGCGGCCCTGCGGGATTGGTTGCCCGTTCCCAGGCTGTGAAATCGGGTGATGCACGGCCGCTTCGTTCATGCGGCTGTCGATACCACACTCCGCACGGGCTGTTCAGTCCCCGCCAGTCCCGGCGCAGGCTGGTCTCGCCGGTCAGGCCGCGACGTGGCGTGCGGCCTCAGCGCCCGGCGCGGCGCGGCCGATCATGCCGACCAGGGCCTGGATCAGTTCGCGGCTGTGGAACGGCTTGCGCAGGATCAGGACCCCGTCCAGCGCCACATCGGCTTCGTCGATTGAGGCATAGCCGGTGATGACGAGGGCGGGCAGGCCGGTTTTCAGCAGCCGCGCGCGCGCGATCAGGTCCGACCCGTTCAGGCCGGGCATCGCATAGTCGGTGACCAGCGCGTCGAAACCGCGATCGGCGGTCAGCAAGGCCAGGGCGCTCGCGCCGCTTTCGGCGCGCGTCACCTCAAAGCCCGCCCGGCCGAGGAAGGCGCCCACGGTCACCAGCACGTCGGTCGAGTCGTCGACCAGCAGCACGCGGCCGCTGGCCCGCGTCGTGGCCGTGGTTTCCGGTGCCGGGCGCCGCTCGGCCGGCGGCCCGGCCGGCAGGCGCAATTCCACCGCGGTGCCCCGCCCAGGCGTGCTGGCGATCCGCAGCGTGCCGCCCGACTGCTCGGCGAAGCCCTGCACCATGGACAGGCCAAGTCCGGTGCCCCCCAGGCCCTTGGTGGTGAAGAACGGCTCGCCCGCCTGCGCCAGCGTCGCCGCATCCATGCCGATGCCGGTATCCGTCACCGTGATCCTGGCCCAGTCTCGCCCGTCGGCCTCCTCCGTCAGTGCGTCGATCCGCAAAGTCCCGACCTTCGGCATCGCCTGCGACGCGTTGATCGCCAGGTTCAGCAACGCGGTCTGCAGTTCGCCGGGATCGGCCATCGCGCGTGGCGTCTGCCGCACGTCAAGCCCGATGGCGATGTGCGGGCCCAGCGTGCGGCTGAGCACCGTCTCGATCTCGGGCAGGAATGTTGCAAGGTCGATCGGCTGCGGCCACAGCATCTGCTTGCGCGCATAGGCCAGCAAATGATGCGTCAGGTGCGAGCCGCGCATCGCCGAGCCAAGCGCGACCCGGGCGAACTCCTGCGCCTGGGTGTCCGCTGCCACCTCGTCGATGACCATGTCGAGGGCGCCGATGACGGCCTGCAGGATGTTGTTGAAGTCGTGCGCCACGCCGGCCGCCAGTCGGCCGATCGCCTCCATCTTGTGGCCGTGCCGCAGGGCGGCTTCCATGCGGTTGCGTTCGGTGACATCCCGCACCGAGCCGACCAGGCGGACGATCCGGCCGGTGCCCGGATGGCGCACCGGGGAGACGTAGCCCTCCACGTCACGCTGCCCGACCGGCATCGTGCGCGTTTCGGCGAACTTCACCGTCGCCTGCTGTGCAAGGCAGCGCCGGTAGTGGGCAAGGATGGTCTGCGCCATGGCCGCGGGCAGGCACTCCTCGGGACGGCGCCCGATCAGATCCAGGGAATTCAGCCCGGTCACCAATTCAAGCGCCGGGCTGAACGCTTCATAGACGAACACCGGGCCGCCGGGACTCTCGTCCACGCGCACGACGAACAATTCGTCCGGGCTGTTGTTGAACAGCGCCATCTCGCGCTCCGCCGCCTCGGCCTGCCGCTCGGCCTGCTCGACGATCTGCCGCTCCAGCGCGCGTTGCCGCGTCACGTCATGGACGCAGATCAGCACGAACCGCGCCGACGCCGTCTCGTCCAGCAGCGGTGCCAGCACGATGTGGAGCAGCCGTTTCTCGCCACCGATCTCGCGCTCCACTGCGTAGTCGATGACCTCCCGCCGCGATGCGCAGGCCTGCATCTTCTGCTGCTTGTCGCGCGCGACAAGCTCGGGCCATAGCTCGGCCTGCGTCAGGCCCGGCGCGCGGTCGGGGCCGAACCCGAAGGCGGTCCTGGCTGCCGGATTGAGGTCCTCCAGTACGAACTGGCCATCGTCGCGCACGCGCATCACCACCATGCCGATCGGCGAATGCCGGAAATAGCCACGCTGGCGGGCTTCGCTCGCCGCCAGTTCGCGCGTCCGTGCCGCCACCCGCGCCTCCAGCTCGGCGTTGAAGGCGCGCAGCCGCTCCTCGGCCTGCTTGCGCTCGGTGATGTCCACCGAAAGCCCCACCATGCCGACGATCGCGCCATCGGCATCGCGCATCGGGGTCTTCGTCGAAAGCCAGACGCGTGGAGTCTCGCTCCCTGTCCCGACGCGCTCTTCGACCACATGCGTCCGGCCTTCGGCGATGACCTGTCGGTCGTTGGCCATCACCGCTTCGCCGTCGGCCGGGTCGTCGAGGAATTCAACGTCCGTGCGTCCCTCGATCGCGGACCACGGTTTGCCGACCAGGTCCAGCACCGCCGGGTTGGCGACGATCATGCGTCCCTGCAGGTCCTTGGCGTAGATCAGCCCCGGCACCGTCTGCATGATGGTTCGCAGCAGCGCGTCGTTCGCGCGCAGTTCCGCCAGATGCCGGCGCTCGCGACGGCGCCCGACCAGCAGCATCAGGAGCAGAAGGCCGCATGCCGCGGCGACGATGCCGCAGATGACCAATGCCGCCACCGTCTGCCGGGTCGCGCGGTCGGCGTCGGTCCTGCGCAGCACCAGCTGCTGCGTCGCTCCCGTCTTAACCCGATTGAGGCCGTCGAGAATCGCGTCCGTCAGCGGGTGGCCGGTGCGCGTCTGGAGCCGCTGGCGAAGCGCCTCCGGGCTCTCGGTCTCTGCGAGGTGCCAAATGCTGCGCAGCAGGGCGACGCGCTGATCGATCAGCCTGCCGACCTCGTCCAGGGTCCTCTGCTGCGCGGGGTTGTCGGCGGTCAGCGCGCGCAGGACCGCCATGTCGTCCCTGGTGCGCGCCGCGGCCGCCTCGGCATGCGCTTTGGTGTCGGCAAAGCGGGAGTTGAGGTAGCCTCGACCCTCGCTCAGGAACTCCTCGAAATGGGCTTGCACGGTGGCGGCGGCATCCTGCACCTCCAGCGTATGCGCGACCTGCCTCGAGGCTTCGCGCTGCCGGCGCGGCAGGTCGAGCATGCCGGCCAGAAGGATCGCGGCGGCGAGCAGGCCGATGCCGATCGCGGCCGCGGTCCACAAGCGCTGATATACAGGCTGTCGGGCAAGTCCAGGCGATCCAGGCTCCATGGCGGTCCCCCGTGCACGGCTGCGACCGTCGTCGCCGTCTCCCGTGTTGCCGGCGGGCGCTACAACTTCAGGTCGCCGATCATTTCGCCATAATGCTTATCTCAATGACGAACGCAACCCATACTAGAGGCGATGAAGTTAAAATCATCCATATAGCTTGCCGCGCAGTCTCAGAAAACGAGACGCCCACCCACCACCACAAGCACCGCCGCCAGGATCGGCCGCAGCACCCGGTCGGGCACCTTGGTCGCCAGATAGCTGCCCAGGATGATCCCGGGGACCGATCCGGTGAGCAGCGAAGTCAGCATCGGCCAGTCCACCGACCCCAGCAGCCAGTGGCCGATGCCGGCGACCAGCGTCAGCGGCACGGCGTGGGCGATGTCGGAGCCGACGATCGTCTTGGTGGGCAAACGCGGGTACAGCAGGATCAGCGCGGTCACCCCGACCGCCCCGGCCCCGACCGAGGAGATCGTCACCACGCCGCCGACCACCGCGCCGGTCAATACGGTCAGCGCCGCTGTGCGCCGCTCCGGCAACGCGGCGAACCGATCGCCGACCGCTGCCACCAGCCGGGTGCGGAAGATCAGCGCAACCGCCGTGGCCAGCAGCGAAACCCCCAGCACCAGGGAAATCGCCTTCGACGCCTCCGGCGTCGCCAGGTCGTAGTGCGACACCAGGATCAGCGTCAGCACAGTGGCCGGCAGGCTGCCGCTGGCCAGGCGCCGCGTGACCCGCCAATCGACCGTGTGGTTGTAGCCATGCACCAGCGTGCCGACGCTCTTGGTGGCCGCTGCATACAGCAGGTCGGTGCCGACGGCGGTGGCGGGATGGATGCCGAACAGCAGCACCAGGATCGGCGTCATCAACGAGCCGCCGCCGACCCCCGTCTGGCCGACCAGCACACCGACCACGAAGCCCGACAGCGTGAACAGCGGATTGAACGCGTGCAGCAGACCGATGGATCCTTGCCGGAGGGGGGCGGGACGATCCCGCGATGGACGCGGCGCGGATGATTTGACGAAAAACTGCCGTTGTTCAATCTATTTCACGGCGACGCCGCGGGCATCGGCCGGCTTCCGTTGGCGCCGGGGTCGTCAGATGGCGAACGTGATCGGCTCCGCGGCCGGCCGCCGCAGCCCCGCGGCGGCGGCGCGGCGGAGCAGATCATCCAGCGTGACCGATTGCAACGTTTCCGTCACGGACTCGTCCAGCTCCCGCCACAGCCGGTCGATCACCGCACTCTGCAGCCGGCCGGCAGGGCCGTGCTGAAGGTCGTCGTCCTCCGCTCCGGCGACAGCCACGATTTCCGCCAGCCGGATGTCGCGCGCGGTCCGCCCCAGCCGGTAGCCGCCGCGCGGCCCGCGCAGGCTGTCCAGCAGCCCGGCGCGCGACAGTGCCTGCAGCAGCGGCTCCATCCCGCGCCGCGCCAGGCCCAGCCGTTCCGCAATGTCGGCGGCGCTCACGGTGCCGGTGCGCCCGGCGTGGAACGCGACGTCCAGCATCAGGGACACGGCGGTCATGGTGCGGTCGCGGCGGATGATCGGCATGGCGTGCGCAGCATCGACGCTGCACCGCGCCGGGTAAACCCCTTGCTGCGCCCCGGGGCGGGCTTTATTGCGCCTTCGTGACCCCGCCCGCGCCCCCCAGGTTCGGCCTGCTGCTCGGCGCCGACGGCATCACCGGGCGCCGCTCCGGCATCGGCCGCCAGATCATCGAGGTTGCGCGCCTGCTGCGCACCGATCCGGCGATCGCCGGGATGGCGCTGCTGGTCGGCGACCGCGCCCTCCCGCCCGGGCTCATCGACCGTGCCGACGAAGCCTCGGATGGGGCAGGGGGCGGCGACTCGCGGCTCCGCTCGGTCCTGGCGGCAGTGCCCGGGCTGGCGGCGCTGCGCGGGCTGCTGGTCGGCCGCCGGCTTGCCGCCACCGCGCGGGCGATGCAGGTGCGGCTCGGCACCCCGGTGCTGTATCACGAGATCAACACCATCGCCCGCCCGTTCGCCGGCGTCACCGTCGTCACGGTGCACGACCTGTCGTTCCGCGCCGACCCGCAGCTGCATCCGCCGGCCCGCGTCGCCTGGATGGAGCGGCGCCTGCCCGGCACGCTGCGCCAGGCGCGCCGTTTCGCCGCCGTCTCCGCCTTCACCAAGGCGGAAATGGTGGCCCGGCTCGGCGTGCCAGCCGACCGCATCGACGTGGTCGAGCCCGGCCTGTCCGCCGATTTCCACCCGCTCGGCGCCACCGCCGCCGCACCGGTCCTGGCGCGTTTCGGCCTCGCCGACCGGTCCTATGTCCTGGCCGTCTCCACGCTGGAGCCGCGCAAGAACTTCGACCGGCTGCTGGCCGCGCATACGCTACTGCCAGCCGCACTGCGCCGGCGCTTTCCCCTGGTCATCGCCGGCAGCCGCGGCTGGGGCACCACCCTGCCGGACGCCGCGACGGGGCCGCATCTGGCCGACGGCACGCTCCGGCTGCCCGGCTTCATCGCCGATGCCGATCTCGTGCCGCTCTATGCCCGCGCCGCGGTCTGCGCCTATCCCAGCCTGTACCAGGGCTTCGGCCTGCCGGCGCTGGAGGCGATGGCCTGCGGCACGCCGCTCGTGACCTCCGACACCAGCGCCCTGGCCGACACCGCCGGCGACGCCGCGCTGAAAGTCGATCCGCACGATCCTGCGGCGATCGCCGCGGCGCTGCGCCGGGTGCTGGAGGATGCCGCCCTGGCCGACGACCTGCGCGCGCGGGGCCTGGCCCACGCCGCCGGCTTCACTTGGCGGCGAATGACCGCGGGCCTGGTGCAGTGCTGGCAGCGCGCGCTGCAGGACGCTTAAGGCGAGGCGCCGGCGTCCTCGGGGATCTCGTCATACAGCAGCCGCGCCTCGGTCGCCGGACCGCGCCGCTCGGCCAGGGCGACGACGCGCACCACCCGCACGCCGCCGCGCAGCGGCAGCGTCAGCACGTCGCCGACCCGCAAGCGGGCATGCGCCTTGTCGGTCGGCTGGCGGTTGATCCGCAGGCCGCCGCCGGCGACCCAGGCGGCACAGTCGCCGCGCGACTTCATGAAACGCGCGCACCACAGCCACATGTCCAGCCGCTGCCACGCCGCGTCACGCTCCAAGCCGCGGCAGCCCTAGCGTTTCAGCGCCGCCAGCGCGGCGAACGGCCCGGCGACGGCGCGCACCGGCGGCGTGTTTTCCTGCTCCGGCGCCGCCGGCCGGCGCCGCCGGGGCGGCAGGATCATCGCCGGGGCCGCCGGCCCATAGGCTTGGGCCGCCAGCACCGAGGCCGGCACCAGCCGGAAGCCCAGCCGCCGCAGCACCGCCGGCAGCAGCTCCGCCTTCACCGCGAACCGGCCGGCCAATCCCCCGGCCACGCCCCCGGGCAACGCCGATGCGCCATGCCGCGTCGCCCAGGCGAGTTCCCCGGCCACGCGCTCCGCCACGTCCAGACGCACCCGCACCGGCCCGGCATCCAGCCAGCCCAGCGCCTCCGCCAGCCCGACCGGCCAGGGCGTGTCGGCCGGAATCGACACCAGCGCGCCATCCGGCAGCGCCGGCAGCCGTATGCCGTCCCAGATCGTCAACAGCCGGGCACGCATCAGCATCGCGCGCGGCTTCAGCAGGGCCGGCAGGAACAGCGCGTAGCGCCCGGCCCGCACGCCCAGCGGTTTCAGCCGCCCGCGCAGCGCCGGCCCGATCGTCTCCTCGGTCGGGCCGGGCACCACCCCCAGGGCCTCGGCCAGAAGATGCACCGGGCCACGGATGTCGCCGCTCTGCGCGGCGTAGCCGGTCGCCGTGAACAGCGGTGCCAGGTCCTGCCGGATCGCCGCATCGACGAAACGTTGCAGCCGCGCCCGCACCCGCTCGCGTGCCGCGCCATCCAGGAACTCGCTGGCCAGGACCTCCACGCGCGGCCGCAGGCGGGCGGCACCGCGCAGCAGCCGCGCCACCGGCGCGCCGTCCCAGTGCACGCGATGCGCCTCGTCCAGGCTGAACGCCGCGTCCTCCGCCGCCTCCAGCCGGCCGACCCGCAGCCTCATCTCCAGCCGCAGCGCGCGGCGGGCGGCGCGCAGCACCAGCTTGCGCTCCTCGCCCTCGGCCAACGGATCGGGGCTGAAGCTGAAGCCGTTGACATGGCCGACCGAGTGGCCCTCGACCACCACCTCGCCGCGCCGCGTCACCGCGGACAGCAGCTCCTGCCCGTCCGACTCGGCCAGCTTGCGCACCAGATGCGCCGCCCGGCGATCGACGAAGCGGGCGATGAGCCGCTCGTGCAGCGCGTCCGACAGCCGGTCCTCCACCGTCCGCGCCGCCTCCTGCCAGGTCGCCGCGTCGTCCAGCCAGTCGCCGCGGGCGGCGATGTAGGACCACACGCGGATGCCGGCCAGCCGCTGCATCAGCGTGTCGATGTCGCCCTCGGTACGGTCCAGCGCGGCGATCTGCCCGCCCAGCCAGTCGGACGGCACGCGCTGGCTCTGCGCGAGGTGGGTGAACACCCGTCCGCACAGCCTGGTATGCGTGTCGTCGGCCAGCTTGCGGAAATCGGGGATCTGGCACGCCTCCCACAACAGCCGCACCATGCCGCGCCCGCCGTCCGCGATCCGCCGTATGTCCGCCTCACGCGCCAGTGCCGCCAGGGTTTCCTGATCGCTGGCGTCGTTGCCCCTGGTCAGCCCGGAGCCGGGCGGCGGCTCGGCCAGGCTGCTCAGCAGCGCATCCAGGCCGGAAAAATCGAGGTCGCTGTTGCGCCACGCCAGCTGGCCCAGCGGCTCGAAGCTGTGCGCCTCGATCGCCGCCACCAGCGGCTCGGACAGGGGCGGGCAGGCGGCGGTGCTGCCGAAGGTGCCGTCGCGCATCCCGCGCCCCGCCCGGCCGGCGATCTGGCCCATCTCGGCCGGGGTCAGCGGCCGCGGCCGGTGGCCGTCGAACTTCGACAGCCGGGCGAAGGCAACATGGTCGACGTCCATGTTCAGCCCCATCCCGATCGCGTCCGTGGCGACCAGGAAGTCCACTTCCTTTTCCTGATACAGCGCCACCTGGGCGTTGCGCGTGCGCGGGCTCAGCCGGCCCATCACCACCGCGCAGCCGCCCCGCCGCCGCCGGATCGCCTCGGCGATGGCGTATACCTCGCCCGCGCTGAAGGCGACGACGGCCGAGCGCGGCGGCAGCCTGACCAGCTTGGCCGGCCCCGCATGGCTCAGCTGGGACAGCCGCGGCCTGGTTTCCACGACCGCCTGCGGCACCAGTCTTTGCAACAGCTTGCGGATCGTCTCGGCGCCCAGGAACATGGTCTCCGTCAGGCCGCGGGCGTGCAGCAGCCGGTCGGTGAACACGTGCCCGCGGTCGGGATCGGCGCAAAGCTGGATCTCATCCACCGCCAGGAATTCGACCGGCCGATCCAGCGGCATCGCCTCGACGGTGCAGGAGAACCAGCGTGCCTCGGGCGGCACGATCTTCTCCTCCCCGGTGATCAGTGCCACGTTCCGAGCACCCTTGCGGGCGACCATCCGGTCGTAATTCTCGCGCGCCAGCAGGCGCAGCGGGAAGCCGATGATGCCGGAACCGTGAGCGAGCAGCCGCTCGATCGCCAGATGCGTCTTGCCGGTGTTGGTCGGCCCCAGTATCGCCCTGACATTCGGCGCGAAAGGCAGCGGCGTGAAACCGGATGTGAACCCCGCCATGCGCGGATGTTTGGGGTTCGCCCGGCGGATTGCAAGCGCATCCGCGCCGGTCTGCGGAACTGCCACAATTGAAACGCCGCGCTGCTGGGGGCATATGGCCCGCCGCAAGGAGGGTTATGATGAGCGATCAACAAACCGGGACGGCGGAAGCCCCTGAAATCGAACGGCATGGCTTCGGCGCCGAGGTCGGCCGGCTGCTCGACCTCGTCGTCCATTCGCTCTATTCCGAGCGCGAGATCTTCCTGCGCGAGCTGGTGGCCAACGCCGCCGACGCGATGGACCGCCGCCGCTTCGAGGCGCTGACCGACCCCGCCCTCGCGCTGCCCGACGGCGCCAAGGTGCGCATCGTGCCCGACAAGGCCGGCCCGCACGCTGACTGATCGCCGATGACGGCATCGGCATGACGCGCCAGGAGATGATCGACAACCTCGGCACCATCGCCCGCTCCGGCACCCGCGCCTTCGGCGCCGCCCTGGCCGACGCGAAGCCCGAGGACCGGCCCAGCCTGATCGGCCAGTTCGGCGTCGGCTTCTATTCGGCCTTCATGGTGGCCGACCGGGTCGAGGTCACCTCCCGCAAGGCCGGCACCGATGCCGCCTGGACCTGGGCATCGGACGGCGCGCGGCGCCTTCACCATCGCCCCGGCCACCCGCGAAACCGCCGGCACCGACATCGTCCTGCACATCAAAGCCGGACGCCGAGGACTTCCTCGAGCCGATGCGGCTCGAGACGATCGTGCGCAAATGGGCCGACCACATCACCCTGCCCATCACCATCGCCCGCGACGGCAAGGACCTGCCCGCCAACGAGGGCACCGCGCTGTGGCGCAAGCCGAAAGCCGAGGTGACCGAGCAGCACTACGACGAATTCTACCGCCATCTCGGCGCGCTGTTCGACACGCCCTGGGCGACGCTGCACTGGCGCGCCGAGGGCACGCTCGAATTCTTCGCCCTGCTGTTCATCCCCGGCATGAAGCCGTTCGACCCGGTGGAGGGGGAGCGCAAGTCGCACGTGCGCCTGCACGTGCGGCGCATGTTCATCACCGACGAGGCCGAGCTGCTGCCGCCCTGGCTGCGCTTCGTGCAGGGCGTGGTGGACACCGAGGACCTGCCGCTCAACGTCTCGCGCGAGATGCTGCAGACCACCCCGGTGCTCGGCGCGCATCCGCAAGGCGGTCACCGGCCGCGTGCTGTCCGAGCTGCAGCACCCGCGCCAAGGACGCCGAGGACTACGCCAAGTTCTGGGGCAATTTCGGCGCGATCCTGAAGGAAGGCATGTGGGAGGACGCCGAGCACCGCACCGAGGTCGCCGGCCTGCTGCGCTTCCGCTCCTCGGTCCCGGGCGAGGACGGCAGGACGGCCTGATCGCTTTGCCGACTACATCGCGCGCATGAAGGCGGGCCAGGACACGATCTGGTTCCTTGCCGGCGACGATGCCGACGCGCTGGCAGGCTCGCCGCAGTTGGAAGGCTTCCGGGCGCGCGGTATCGAGGTGCTGCTGCTGCCCGACCCGATCGACGCCTTCTGGCCCGAGCGGCTGGACACCTACGAGGGCAAGAAGCTGCGCAGCGCCACCCAGGCGGGCGACGCGCTGGACGACAAGGATGCGCCCGCGCAGCCCGACATCTCCAATCTGCTCGCCGCCTTCCGCGCCGCCCTGGGCGACCAGGTCAGCGATGTCAGGGCGACCGGGCGGCTGACCGACAGCGCCGTGGTGCTGTCATCGGGCGCCGGTCCCGACCTGCAGATGCAGCGCCTGCTGCGCCGGTCGGGCCGGGCTGGGCCGGCGATGCCGCCGGTGCTGGAGGTGAACCCGACGCATCCGCTGATCGCCGCCCTGCACGCCGGGCTGGGGGAGGACGGCAAGCCGCTGGATCCTGACCAGCTGGCCGAGATCGCCGGCAGCCTGCTCGACCTCGCCCGCGTCCAGGAAGGCGATCTGCCCCGCGATCCCTCGGGTTTCGCCCGCCGGATCACCGCACTTCTGGCCGGACGGCTGCAGGCGGCGTAAGCCCGAGCGCACACCGGCCGGAAGGACAAGCCATGATCGACCAGCGTCTCGACTGCCTGGCAGCCGGGGATGAACCGAGCCTGCCGCTCTACATCGTGCGGCCCGATGATCTGGCCGCGCTGATCGACACGCTGCCGGGGCAGGCGGCCTTCCTGCGCGACACCGGTTTCACCGGCGCGGCGGGCGACCTCGTTCTGCTCGGCGGCCCGGACGGGCTGGCCGGCGCCGTGTTCGGCCTCGGCGCCGAAGCCGGCCCTTACGTCTATGGCGGGCTGCCGCTGCGCCTGCCGGAGGGCAGCGTTTGGCATCTGGCGGGCGAGGGCGCCGATGCCGAGGCGGCGACGCTTGGGTTCTGCCTCGGCGCCTATCGCTACCGTGCGTTCCGCCCGGCCGGCCGGACCAGCCCCCGGCTGGTGCCGCCCGGGGGTCAGGCGGCCGCGCAATCCGCCGCCGCGGCGGCCTGGATGGTGCGCGACCTGGTCAATGCGCCGGCGAATCTGCTGGGACCGGCCGAGCTGGCCGATTGCGCGGCCGCGCTGGCCGAGCGCCACGGTGCGGCCTGCACGCTGGCCAGCGGTGCCGACCTCGATGCCGGCTATCCCACCATCGCCGCGGTCGGGCGCGGTGCGGTGCGCAAGCCGGTGGTCGCCACGCTGCGCTGGGCCGGCAGTGCGGCAGCCGAGGACGCGCCCCTGATCGCGCTCTGCGGCAAGGGCGTGTGCTTCGATTCGGGCGGCTACGACATCAAGCCCTCGGCCGGCATGTTGCGCATGAAGAAAGATATGGGCGGTGCGGCCGCCGTGCTGGGCATCGCCCGCATGATCATGGACGCCGACCTGCCGATCCGTCTGGTGGTCCGGCTCGGTTGCGTCGAGAACGCGATCTCCGGCGAGGCCATGCGTCCGCTGGATGTGGTGCATACCCGCAGCGGCATGACGGTTGAAATCGGCAACACCGATGCCGAGGGACGGCTGGTGCTGTGCGATCTGCTTGCGGAAGCCTGCGCCGAACAACCGTCGCTGGTGCTGGATTGTGCCACATTGACGGGTGCTGCCCGCGTGGCGCTCGGACCGGAACTTCCGGCACTTTTTTGCAACGATGATGCGTGGGCCGAGACGATCTTGGCAGCGGGCATGGCGGCATCCGATCCGCTGTGGCGACTGCCGTTGTGGTCGGGTTACGATTCTTGGCTGAACAGTACAACGGCCGACATGAACAACGTCTCGACGCGTCCGTTCGCCGGCGCGATTGTTGCGGCATTGTTTCTACAACGCTTTGTTCCCACAGGCGTTTCATGGGCGCATATCGATATGTATGCGTGGAACGACTCGACCACGCCGGGCCGGCCGGAAGGCGGCGAAGCGCAGTCCCTGCGTGCAATTTTTGCTGCCGTCGCGCAACGGTATGCTCACAAATAGCGCGATCATATCCCGAAATTCCGTGACCGTACCTGACTGGTAACGTAATCGAGACTATCGAAGAACGATTTTTCTGGCCTAATGTCTTTAACTGGTCTGTCACGGTACGAATCCGTGCTTATCTAGGGTCCCATTCGTGCTGGACTGCCGGCACGATGCAGCAGGCGTGTCCTGCGCTGATGAAAGGACTGACATATGGCGACCCCGCAAACCCCCGATCAGCTGGTTGGAATACTCCGTGAAACGATCGTCGCATTGGTGCGTCGCGACGGTGCCGACCTCTCGGCTCGCCAGCTTGGCGTGTTCCTGACCTGCTACCTCAACGACGGCGGCCATACCGTGCGCGGCCTCGCGGCCGATCTGAATGTTTCGAAGCCGGCGATCACGCGCGCCCTCGACCGGCTCGGCGAGCTCGATCTCGCGCGCCGCAAGATCGATCCGCTGGACCGCCGCAGCGTTCTCGTCCAGCGCACCGTCAAGGGGCAGGCTTTCCTGCGCGAGCTGCGCTCGATCCTGACCGAAGCGGGCGCGATCATCCGCAAGGGTGGCAGCACCAGCGAATCCGGACGCCGCGCCGTCGGCTGACGCGCGGGCGCCCGGCCGGAGCATCCTCCGGCCGGGGCGCCGGTCCGCTATTCGCCGGCGATCATCTTCTGCGCCTCGTCACGGAACGCGTGACGGGAAGCATCCTGCGTGTAGAACATGTGCCCGCCCGGATAGACAACCAGGCGGATGCGGTCTGCCGCCCCCAGCGTCGGCACCTGCCGCAGGATAAGTTCGGTAGCGAAATAGGGTGTCAGCAGGTCGAACAGGCCCTGGCCGACCAGGATCCGCAGATGCGGGTCCAGCGCCATCGCGATGCGCAATGCGCTGACCGCCTCCGCCCCGCCATACATCCGCCGGCCCCAGTCCCAGGCGCGGAACACACCCTCGTTCGACAGCCGGTATATCCCGTCGGGATGCCAGTGCAGATCGTCGCTGTACAGCGCCACCATGGCACTGGTGACGGGCGGGATCAGCGCCTGCACCACGGGCTCCTCGTAGTCGCTGTCCGGCTCCAGCGGGAACGGATCGGGGCTGCTCACGGTGGCGTCGTACGGGCTCGCCACCCGACCCTGGGCGCGATCGATCTCTTGCAGGAACACATCCATTCCAATCCGGCCCCGATAACGGGCCACCAGCGCCGGATCGAGGCCGGTGAACGCGGCAACGTGCTGCTCGATGCGTGCCACCGCCGCCTGGTCGCGCGTGCCCCGCAGCAGGTCGGTGATGTAGTCGCCGGCGGCATACTGCTCGACATCCGCAAGGTCGGCCCAGGTCACCGTGCCCTTCGCCGCCCGCGCGACGGCAGCCATCGACGGCAGCCGCGTCGCCCAGGAGAGGGGATCGAGCGCCTCGCTCCGCCCACCGAAATCCAGCGCCGGGGAGATCACCGCGATGCCGGAAACACCCACGCCCTGGTCATGCTCCAGCGCGCGCACCAGCCGCGGCGCGCGAAAGCCGCCATAGCTCTCGCCCAGGATGTATTTCGGCGACACGATCCGGTTCGACCTGTCGAGCCACCGCCGCACCACCTGCGCCAGATAGTCGATATCGCCATCGACCGAGAACAGCGCGCGATGCGCCGCCTCGCCCGTGGCGATGGCGCGGCTGTAGCCGGTACCGGCCGGGTCGATGAACACGAGGTCGGTGAAGTCGAGCCAGGTGTCGGGGTTGGGCGACAGGATCGGTGGCGCCGATGGCCGCGTGGCATCGCCGCCCATCGGAATGACCCACGGTCCCACGGCGCCGGCCTGCAGCCAGCCCGATGCCATGCCCGGCCCGCCGTTCAAGACGAATGTGACCGGCCGCGTGGCGGCACTCGCGCCGTCCAGCGTGTAGGCGACGAAGGCGATGTCCGCGAGCGGCTGGCCGCGCTCGTCGGCGGCACGGATGGCGCCGGCGGTGGTCGTGAAAGCCAGCGTGCGCCCTGGCAGAACCATGCTGTGATGCACCACCGAATCGGCGGGCAATCCCGCCTGCGGTGCCGCCTGACCTGCCGCATGGTTCGGCGTGCCCGGCGCCTCGGCCGCATGTGCTGACAGCGGCATGGCGCCCGCCAGCAACGCGAGCAGGACCGCGACATGGCCGAACCGGATTCCGGATGACATGGCTGCTCCTTGTGTGCCGCGGCCCGCTGCTTGCCAAGCCGGCGGGCGGGCGACAGGATCGCCCGCAAAACATGAGGGGAAGCGATCGTGGCGCAATCAACGCACGTTGTCGTGCTGGGACTGTTGGCGGGCCTGGTCGCGACGGCGGCGATCGCACAGGAAACCCCGGGTGTCACCGCGACCGAAATCAAGATCGGCCAGACCGCCCCTTACAGCGGACCGGCCAGCGCCTACGGCAACATCGCCCGCGCCGAGGTCGCCTACATCGCCATGATCAACGATCAGGGCGGCGTCGCCGGGCACAAGATCGACCTGCTGTCGGTCGATGACGGCTACAATCCGCCAAAGACGGTGGAGCAGGTGCGCAAGCTGGTGGAGCAGGATCAGGTCGCCATCCTGTTCCAGACCATGGGTACTGCGCCCAACACCGCCATCGTCAAATACACCAACGCGCGCAAGGTGCCGAACATCTGGATCGGCTCCGGCAGCTCGGTGTTCGCCGATGCCGCCAAGAACCCGTGGAGCATCGCCTTCCAGCCCAGCTACCGCGTCGAAGGCGCGATCTATGCCCAGCACATCCTGAAGACAACTCCCAATGCCAAGGTCGGCATCCTCTACCAGAACGACGATCTGGGCCGGGATTACGTGCTGGGGATGAAGGACGGGCTCGGTGCGAAATACAATTCGATGGTGGTGAAGGTGACGTCGTACGAAGTCACCGATCCGACGATCAATTCGCAGATCATCAGCCTCAAGGAATCCGGCGCCGACACCGTCCTGGCCGCGACGACGCCGAAGTTCACGCCGCTGCTGCTGCGCAAGATGGCGGCGATGGACTGGCACCCGCAGCTGATGATCGACTCCAACGGCAGCACCGTCAGCCCCGCCCTGAGTGCCGCCGGTCTAGACAAGGCGGTCGGCGTCGTCACCGCGTTCTATCTGAAGGACGTGACCGACCCGCAATGGAAGACCGATCCGGGCGTGCAAAGATTCTACGCCTGGCGCGCCAAGTATGCGCCCAACGCCGATCCCGCCGACCTCGACTGGACCTATGGCTACAACATGGCGCAGGCGTTGGTTTACGTGCTGCAGCACTGCAACGGCGATTTCAGCCGCGCGAACATCATGCGGCAGGCCACCAGCCTGCATGGCGTGGCGCTCGACGTGATGCTGCCCGGCGTCACGGCCGATACCAGCCCGACCGACTACCGCCCGCTGAAGGTGATGCGGCTGGCGCGCTTCGACGGCACGAAATACGTCCTGCTGGACCAATAGCCGGCGGCATTGACGGGAAGGGCGTGGCCGTCTAGCTCTCGCGGCGGGCCACGCCCCCCCACCGGGGCGCTTCTCTTCTGAAAGGGAGAGCCGTCATGGCAATCGCCGCACACGCCGGACATCCGTCCGGCCAATCCCGATTTCTCCTCCGGCCCCTGCGCCAAGCGTCCCGGCTTTCGCCTGGCCGCGCTCGCCGGCGCGCTGCTCGGCCGCAGCCATCGCGCCAAGCGAGCCGAAGGCGCGCCTCGCCGAGGTGATCGACCGCTCGCGCGCCATCCTCGGCATGCCGGCCGACTGGCAGCTCGGCATCGTGCCGGCGTCCGACACCGGCGCGGTCGAGATGGCGCTGTGGTCGCTGCTCGGCGCCCGCGGCGTCGATGTCCTGGCCTTCGAAAGCTTCGGCGCCGGCTGGGCGAACGACGTCGTCAAGCAGCTCAAGCTGCCGGATGCGCGCGTGCTGGAGGCGCCCTACGGCCAGCTGCCCGACCTCGCCGCGGTCGATTTCACACGCGACGTGGTGTTCGCCTGGAACGGCACCACCTCGGGCGTGCGCGTTCCCGACGGCGACTGGATCGCCGCCGACCGCGAGGGCCTGACGATCTGCGACGCCACCTCGGCCGCCTTCGCGATGGCGCTGCCGTGGGACAAGCTCGATGTCGTGACCTGGTCCTGGCAGAAGGTGCTGGGCGGCGAGGCGGCGCACGGCATGCTGGCGCTGTCGCCGCGCGCCGTCGAGCGGCTGCTGACCTACAAGCCCGGCCTGGCCGCTGCCGAAGATCTTCCGCCTGACCTCCGGCGGCAAGCTGATCGAGGGCATCTTCAAGGGCGAGACGATCAACACGCCGTCGATGCTGTGCGTCGAGGACGCGCTGGACGGGCTGCGCTGGGCCGAGAGCGTCGGCGGCCTCGACGGCCTGATCGCCCGCAGCGAGGCCAATCTCGCCGCCATCGCGGCCTGGGTGGAGCGCACGCGCCTGGGTCGATTTCCTCGCGCGAGGACCCGGCGACGCGCTCCTGCACCTCGATCTGCCTGAAGATCACCGCGCCCTGGTTCACCGGCGCTGACGCCCGAGGGCCGGGCCGACGCCGCGAAGCGCATGGCGGCGCTGCTGGAGAAGGAGGGCGTCGCCTACGACATCGCCGCAGCTATCGCGACGCGCCGCCGGGCCTGCGCATCTGGGGCGGCGCGACGGTCGAGACCGCCGACATCGAGGCGCTGCTGCCCTGGCTCGACTGGGCGCATGGCGCCATCGCCGCCGAGCACGGCGCCGCCGCATCCCGGGCGGCAGTAGCCCGCCATGCCCAAAGTCCTGATCAGCGACAAGCTGTCGCCCGCCGCCGTCGAGATCTTTCGCGACCGCGGCATCGAGGTCGATCTCAAGCCCGGCCTGTCGCCCGCCGACCTGCGCGCCATCATCGCGCCGACTATGACGGCCTCGCGATCCGCTCCGCCACCAAGGTGACGCGCGAACTGCTGGATGCCGCGCCGCAACCTGAAAGTGGTCGGCCGCGCCGGCATCGGCGTCGACAATGTCGATGTGAAATCGGCGACCGCGCGCGGCGTCGTGGTGATGAACACGCCGCACGGCAACACCATCACCACCGCCGAGCACGCCATCGCCATGATGTTCGCGCTGGCCCGCCAGATCCCCGAGGCGTCGGCCTCGACCAAGGCCGGCAAGTGGGAGAAGAACCGCTTCATGGGCGTCGAGCTGACCGGCAAGACGCTCGGCCTGATCGGCTGCGGCAATATCGGCTCGATCGTCGCCGACCGCGCGCGTCGGACTGCGGATGAAGGTGGTCGCCTACGATCCCGTACCTCACCGAAAAGCGCGCGCTCGAACTCGGCGTCGAGAAGGTCGAGCTCGACACGCTGCTGGCCCGCGCCGACATCATCACGCTGCACACGCCGCTGACCGACGCAACGCGCAACATCCTCTCGCGCGAGGCGCTCGCGCAGACGCGAAGCAGGGCGTGCGCATCATCAACTGCGCGCGCGGCGGCCTGGTGGACGAGGCGGCGCTGGCCGACGCGATCGAGGCCGGCCATGTCGCCGGCGCCGCGCTCGACGTGTTCGAGACCGAACCCGCGACGGACAGTCGCCGCTGTTCGCGCTCGACAACGTCGTCTGCACCCCGCATCTCGGCGCCGCCACCGCCGAGGCGCAGGAGAACGTCGCGCTGCAGGTGGCCGAGCAGATGAGCGATTTCCTGCTGACCGGGGCGGTGTCGAACGCGATCAACATGCCCTCGGTCTCGGCCGAGGATGCGCCGCGGCTGAAGCCCTACATGGAGCTGTGCCGCCTGCTGGGCAGCTTCGCCGGCCAGTTGACCCAGGCGCGCGAAGGGGTGCTGATCCGCGCGTCGTGATCGAGTACGAGGGCGCAGGTCGCCGCGCTGAACCAGCGCCCGCTGACCGCCGCCGCGCTGGCCGGCCTGATGTCGCCGGTGATGGAGGGCGTGAACATGGTCAACGCGCCCGGTCGCGGCGCGCGACCACGGCATCGACGTGTGCCGAAACCGTGCACGACCGCGACAGCGAATATCAGACGCTGGTGCGCGTGACGGTGGAGACGGACCAGCATGACGCGCAGCGGTCGCCGGCACGCTGTTCGCCGGCTCGCGCCCGCGCATCGTCGAGATCAAGGGCATCCAGGTGGAGGCCGATTTCGCGCCGCACATGCTGTATGTCACCAACCAGGACAAGCCGGGCTTCATCGGCCGCTTCGGCGCGACGCTGGCCGGTGCCGGCATCAACATCGCCACCTTCCATCTCGGCCGCGCCGGCCCCCGGCGGCGATGCGATCTGCCTGGTCTCGGTGGACGAGGCGGTGCCGGAGGCAGTGCTGTCCGCTGGTGCGCGACTCTGCCGCTGGTGGTGCAGGCGACGCCGCTGGCGTTCTGAGGCGGCGCACCGCACACTCCTGCCGCACAGATCACGGGGGGAGCGAATGGCACGGCGGCTGATCGACATTTCGGTGGCGCTGAAGGCCGGGATCGCCAGCGATCCGCCGCATATGCTGCCGCAGATCGACTACCTCGATCACCACCAGACCGCGCCGGCGATGGCGGCCTATTTCGGCATCGGCGTCGATCGCTTCCCGCAGGGCGAATACGCCGCGGTGGAGCGCGTTCAGATCAGCACGCACAACGGCACGCATCTCGACGCGCCGTATCACTACTTCTCCTCGATGAACCACGCGCTCACGCCAGGTGGGGAACCGTCCTGGCGCATCGACGAGGTGCCGCTCGAATGGTGCTTCCAGCCGGCGGTGAAGCTAGACTTCCGCCATTTCGCGCACGGCTATGTGGCGACGCCCGCCGATGTGCAGGCCGAGCTTGCGCGCATCGGCCACACGCTGCGCCCGCTGGAGATCGTGCTGGTCAACACCGCCGCGGGTGCCCGCTACGGTCAGGACGATTTCATCCACAGCGGCTGCGGCATGGGCAAGGCGGCGACGCTGTGGCTGCTCGAGCAGGGGGTGCGCCTCTGCGGCACCGATGGCTGGAGCTGGGATGCCCCGTTCTCCCACACCCGCGACCGCGTGCAGGTGACCGGCGATGCCGGGCTGATCTGGGAAGGCCATCGCGCGGGACGCGAGATCGGCTATTCGCATCTCGAGAAACTGTCGAATCTCGAGGCACTCCCCCCCGATGGGTTCGAGGTGGTTTGCTTCCCGGTGAAAGTGCATCGCGGCTCGGCCGGCTGGACCCGTGCCGTCGCCATTGTGAACGACTAGCGCCATCCCTATCGTTGCGCGAAACGAATTGGGGGGCACGATGGTGCGCCGCATCTTCCGGCTGGTTGCGGTTCTCCTCGCGGCGGCTCTGCCGATCGCCGCGGCGCATGCCGCCGTGACGCAGCTCGAACGCGGGAAATACCTGGTGACCTTCGGCGGCTGCAGCGATTGCCACACCCCCGGCCATTTCTTCGGCCATCCCGATATGGCGAAGTACCTGGGCGGGTCGGATGTCGGCTTCGCCATGCCGGGCATGGGGGTGTTCGTCGGACCGAACCTCACACCCGACATGGCGACCGGGCTGGGCGGCTGGACCGAGCAGCAGATCGTTGCGGCGATTACCACCGGGGTCCGCCCGGACGGCCGGATCCTGGCGCCGATCATGCCCTGGCGGGACTTCGCGCACCTGACGCGATCCGACGCGCAGGCGATTGCGGCCTATCTGAAAAGCCTCACGCCGGTCAGCCACAAGGTGCCCGGCCCCTTTGGCCCTGCCGAAACGCCGACCGTCTTCGTGATGTCGGTGCAGCCCGGCGCCGTCTATGCCGGCCTGCCCAAGCCGAAGTAGCCGCCACGGCGCCATCTGGCCGGCGCCTTGCCGAAGTGTAACCCGCCGTCCGGGCCATCGTTGTAGCCAGCGCCATCGCCTTTGCGCTAGCGACACCCTGTCGCAGGAGAGCGGGGTAGTGGGTCATGCGCATCATCCATCGACGCACGCTGCTGGGCACCGGCGCGGCCGCGCTGGGCGTCGCCGCCGCGGGCACCGTCATGCTGCACGGGACGCGGCTGCACGCCGCCGCCATGCACCGCGATGCGGCAGGCGCCGACAGCCTGACCCTCTACAACGGCCAGCACCCCGCGGCGACCGCGGCCCTCGTCGCGGCCTTCACCAAGGCGACCGGCATTCGGGTCGCGGTAGAGAGCGACGACAGCCCGGCCCTTGCCAGCCGCATCGTCACCGAGGGCGCGCAGTCGCCGGCCGATGTGTTCTTCGCCGATGACAGCCTCTCGGTCGCCCGGCTGGCGGGCAAGGGGCTGCTGGCGCGTGTCCAGGCCGCGACATTGGGCACGATCCCGGCCCGCTACTCCGCCCGCGACGGTTCCTGGCTCGGCGTCACCGCGCGCACCCGCGCCCTGGACTACAACATCCTGATCGTCGTACCGGGCGAGTTGCCGCAATCGATCATGGCCTACGGCACGACCGCCATGCGTGACCGCTTCGGCTATGTGGACGACGACGGGTTCCGCCAGCAGGTCATGGCCATCGCCCACATCAAGGGGCGCGACGCCGCCCTCGACTGGCTCAAGGGCGTCAAGCAGTACGGACACGGCTACGCCGACAACGACGGCCTGACCGACGCGGTGGACAACGGCGAGATCGCGATGGCGCTGTCCAACAGCGACGACTGGTACGCGCTCGCCGGGAAGGTCGGCCCGGACAAGATCCAGTCCCGGCTCCACTGGTTCCCCGGCAATGACCCGGGCAGCATCTACACCGTCTCGGCTGCGGGCATTCTCAGGTCCAGCCGGCGCCAGGCGCAGGCGCAGCGGCTGCTCGCCTTCATGGTCGGTGCGGCTGGGCAGCGCGCGCTCATCGGCGCCACTGCGCAGTATCCGTTGCTTTCCGGCCTCGCCTCGCCGTTCAGGCTGCGGCCGCTGGCCGATTTCGATACCCGGGTGACGCCGGCCGACCTGGGCAACGCCGCCGAAGCCGACACGCTGGAACACCAAGCCGGCCTCGGTTGAGCGGCGCTCAGGCCAGCACGTTCAACGCCCGCAGCCGCGCGATTTCGGCGTCGCTGTAGCCGGCCTCCCGCAGCACCTCCGCGCCGTGCTGCCCGACCGCCGGCGCATGGCGCGGGGCAGGGCGCTCGATCCCGTCGATCTGCAGCGGGTTCATCACCGTCAGCCCTGTGTCGTCCTCGAACTGGGCCAGCGCGCCGATCGCGTGCATCTGCGGATCGTCCGCCACCTCCGCGACCGTGCCGACGATGCCGAAGGTGATGCCGGCGGCATCCAGTGCCGCGCGCCAATGCGCGAGCGGCTGGGAGGCGAACATGGCATCCAGGATGGCGATCAGCGCGGCCACGTGGGTGCGCCGGTCGGGGATCGTGGCGAAACGGGCATCGGTCGCCAGGTCCTCGCGGTCGATTGCGCGCAGCAGCGGCAGGAACTGGCGCTCCTCGTTCAGCAGCGCCAGGCTGAACCAGCGGCCGTCCTGCGTGTGGTACATGTTCGTCATCGCGTTCGGCATGGCCGCGCGCGGCGGCCGCGGCGGGATCGTGCCGCCGCACAGCACGCTCTGGATGAAGCAGCCGTTCGCCCACAGCCCATTCGCCAGCAGGGACGTCGCGACGAAACCGCCTTCGCCGGTTTTCTCGCGCCGGTACAGCGCAGTCGCGATCGCCGCGTACAGCGCCATCGCACTCGGGTGGTCGCCCATCCCGGCCACGCTCCGAGCCGGCGGCGTCGAAGCGTCCGCCCGCACCAGGTCCATCAGCCCCGACCGTGCCCAGTAGGCCGTCGAGTCGAAGCCGGTCTTGTCCGCCTCCGGCCCGGTCTCGCCATAGGCGCTGAGCGCCGCATAGATCAGCCGCCGGTTGCGCGGCGCGAGATCGTCGTAGGTGAAGCCCAGCCGCCGCCGCACCGGCTTGGGATAGTTGGTTATGAAGACATCGGCGCCGTCCACCAGCCGGTGCAGGACCGCGCGGCCGTCATCCGACTTCAGGTCCAACGCCACGCTGCGCTTGCTGCGGCCGGTGAGCATCCAACCCCAGTTATGGTCGCTCACCGGCTGGCCTGGCAGCTTGTACAGCTGGCGATACAGGTCGCCCGCGCCGGTCGGTTCGATCTTCACCACGTCGGCGCCGAAATCGGCCAGCACGGTCGCCGCCGCCGGGCCGGCGATGAAGCTGGCGCAGTCGATCACGCGCAGCCCGGCGAACAGCGACTCCGCCATGCCGGCTACGGCGCCTCGTTGCTGAAGATGATCGTGCCCGACGCGGCGAACATTCCGCCCACGCCGTGGCAGACGGAAATCTTCGCGCCATCCACCTGCGCCGGCGCGGTGCCCCGCATCTGCCGCACGCTCTCCTGCAGCGCGTACATGCCATACATGCCGGAATGCATGTACGAAAGACCCCCGCCATTGGTGTTCATCGGCAGCTTGCCGCCGATCGCGGTGTTGCGCGCGGCGATGAACGGCCCGGTTTCCTCATGCGGCATGAACCCAAGGTCGCCCAGCCCGAACAGCGGCAGATGCGCGAAGGCGTCGTAGATCATCAGGTGATCGACGTCCTTGTGCGCGATGCCGGCCTCGCGGAACGCCGTCGGCCCGGCCACCCGGAAGGCGCGGGACGATGTGAAGGTCTCCATCTGGCTGACCATCGGCGTCTCGACGCTTTCGCCGGTGCCCAGGATATAGACCGGCTTGGTCGGGAAATCGCGGGCCCGCTCGGCACTGGTCAGGATCAGCGCGCCGCCGCCATCGGTCACCAGGCAGCATTGCAGCAGCCGGAACGGATAGGCGATCATGCGGGAGTTCAGCACGTCGGCGACGGTGATCGGGTCCTTGAAGGTGGCGCGCGGGTTCTTCGCCGCCCATTCGCGCTGCACCACCGACACCATCGCGATCTGCTCGTGCGTGATGCCGTACTGCTTCATGTAGCGCAGCACCGGAATTGGAAACAGGCTGGGCGGACCCATCGGGCCGAACGGCTGCTCGAACTGGCCGTTCAGGCTGTCCGGCGGCACCGAGCGGGGCGGCCTGCCGACACCCGACCGGCCGCTCTCGGCATGGGTGATCAGGATTGTCTTGGCCAGCCCCGCCTCGATCGCCGCGGCGGCGTGGCGCACATGCAGCATGAACGAACAGCCGCCGACCGAGGTGCCGTCCACCCAGGTCGGCGTGATCCCGAGATACTGCGCGATCTGCTGCGGCGTCTCCACGGCGGTCGCCACGCCGTCGATGTCCTTGGGCGACAGCCCGCAATCGGCCATCGCGTTCAGCGCGGCATCGGCGTGCAACTGGATCTGCGACACGTCGGGGATGACGCCGAGCTTGGTGGTTTCGGCGGCGCCGACGACGGCGACGGTTTTCCTGCGCATCGGCTTATCCCTTCGCCGGCTTGAACAGCGGCAGCGTGATCTCGTCGTCCATCTTCTCGAAGGCCACCGTCAGGGGCATGTCCAGCACCAGCGCCTCCGGCGTCTGCGGACAGTCGATGATGTTGGTCATCATGCGCGGTCCTTCCGCAAGCGCGACGACCGCGATCGCATAGGGCGGCGTGAAACCCGGCACCTTGCGGTGATGGATGACGTAGCTGTACAGGGTGGCATTGCCGGAAGCGGCGAACACGCTCACCTCGCGCTTGCCGCATTCGGGGCAGAACGGACGCGGCGGAAAATACACTTTCGCGCAGGCATCGCAGCGTTGCAGGCGAAGCTCGCCCTCGCGGGTGCCGTCCCAGAAATGTTTCGTCTCCGGCGTCGGCAGTGGGCGCGCGCGTCCTGGTTCCAGCATCTGGGGCGTTCCTCCGTGGTCGGTTGCGCTGATCTTACCGGTCCACCCCGGGCGGTCCACCCCCGGGGGGTCCAGTCCCGACAGTCCGCCCCCGCTCGGCTATCCCACCAGGACCGCCTTGCCGATCACTTCGCGGTCGATCACCGCCTGCACCGCACGTGCCGCATCCTCCAGCGGAAATCGGTGGGAGATGCGCGGCTTCAGCACGCCCGAGCCGGCAAGCTGCAGCAGGTCGCGCGTGTTTTCGGCGTATAGCGCGGGCTGGTTGGCCTGGAAGCCGCCCATGTAGACACCGACCGCCGCGATGCCCTTGATCAGCAGATAGTTGCTTTTGATCGCAGCCGGACCGCCGCCCAGGAAGCCCAGGATCAGCAACCGCCCGCCCCAGGCGAGGCAGCGCAGCGACTCCTCGCTCACCTTGTCGCCGATCGGGTCGTACACGATGTCCACGCCGCGCCCCCCGGTCAGCCGCTTCACCGCATCGGCGAAGCCCTCGCGGTAGTCGATGGCGTGCTCGGCGCCTTCCTGCAGGCAGGCCGCGCGCTTGGCCTCGGTGCTCGCCGTGGCGATCACCTTCGCACCGTTCAGCCGCGCGATCTGGATCGCCGCAATGCCGATGCCGCCGGCCGCGCCATGCACCAGCACCCGGTTGCCCGACACCATCCCCCCGCGCTGCAGCAGCGCGTGGTAGGCCGTGCCGTGCGCCGAGCGATACACCCCGGCGGCCTCCAGGCTCATGCCGGCCGGCACCTTGTCGCATCCCGATGCCTGCGCGTTCGCGATCTCGGCGAACGCGCCGGTGGCGTGCCGGCTCATCACCTGATCGCCCGGCCGGAACGCCGTCACGTCCGGCCCCACCGCCAGCACCTCGCCCGCCGCCTCGCTGCCGGGGATGAAGGGTGGTTCCGGCCGGGTCTGGTATTTGCCGGCGATCTGCAGGGCATCGACGTACTGCACGCCGCGGGCCCGGATGCGGACCTGCACCTCGCCCGGCCCGGGCGGCGGCGGGTCGGGCAGATCACGCAGCGCCAGCACCTCCGGTCCGCCGAACGCCTCGCACACCATGGCTCGCATCGGTCACCCCCATCGTTTCGCGGCGGGATTAGGCCATAGTCGCGGTGCCGTTGCCATCCGGTCCGCGCCGGCTGACACTCCCTCGACGCAGATCATCAAAGGGGGCACGGCATGAAACCGATCATCGCGGTGATCGCGGCCGGCAGCATGGGCAGCGGCGTTGGCCAGCGCCTTGCTGAAAACGGCGCTGATGTCGTCACGTCGCTGGCCGGGCGCGGTGCTGCCAGCGCGGCGCGCGCCAAGGCGGCCGGGATGCGCGCAGTGGACGACCCGGCCCTGGCGGATGCCGACGTGATCCTCTCCATCGTGCCGCCCGCCAGCGCGCTCGATCTGGCCGAACGCCTCGCAGCGGTGCTGCAAGCCGCGTCCCGCAAGCCGCTCTACGTCGATTGCAACGCCGTCAGCCCGCAGACCGCGGCGCGCATCGCTGCCGTCGTCGCGGCGACCGGCGCACCCTTCGTCGATGGCGGCATCATCGGCGGACCGCCCAGACCCGGATCGACCGGCACCTCCATCTACGTCTCCGGCCCCGACGCCCCGCGCGCCATGACGCTGGCGGAGCACGGTCTGGAGATGAAGCTGCTCGGCCCCGCGATCGGTGAGGCTTCGGCCCTCAAGATGTCCTATGCCGGCATCACCAAGGGCTTCACCGCGCTGGGCGCCGCGATGATGCTGGCAGCGACGCGCGGCGGCAGTGCGGCGGCGTTGCATGCCGAACTCGCTGCCAGCCAGAAGCCGCTCTTTGCGTGGCTGACGCGGCAGGTTCCGAACATGTATCCGAAAGCCTATCGCTGGGTCGCCGAGATGGAGGAGATCGCCGCCTTCACCGGCGAGGACGAGGCCGCCGGGGCGCTGTTCGCCGCCGCCGCGCGCTTCTACCAGCGCATCGCTGCCGACGTCGAAGGCGATGGCCGCGAAACCGCCGCCCTCACCGACTTCTGCCGCACCACCTGAACCGGGAGAACACGCAGATGCAAAGCGGCATCTTCCGCTACCCACCGATGGACAGCGTGATCTACGGCAAGCCTTTCGCCGATGCGCTGGCCGGGGAGGCGCAGCGCCTTGGCGCCAACGCCGTCTATGTCCTCGCCGGGCGCACCCTGTCGCGGGAAACCGACGTGCTCGACCAGGTACGCGATGCCCTCGGCAACAAGCTCGCCGGCATCTGCACGGAACTCGGCGCCCATACCCCGCGCAACGACGTCGTCGCCGCCGCCAATGCCGCCCGGTCCGCCGGCGCCGACCTGCTCGCCACCGTCGGCGGCGGGTCGGTCACCGACGCGGCGAAGATGGTCGGCCTCTGCCTCGGCAACGATGTCACGCGCCCCGAACAGCTCGACGCCTTCCGTGGCGAAACCCGCCCCGACGGCACCACCCACCGTCCGCCGGCAAAAGCGCCTTCCGTGCGCTCCATCGCCGTGCCGGTCACCCTCTCGGCCGGGGAGTTCACCGCCTTCGCCGGCTGCACCGACACGACGCGGCAGGTGAAGGAAAGCTATGCCCATCCGCTGATGATGCCGCGCACCGTCATCCTCGATCCGGCGATCGCGCTGCACACGCCGCTATGGCTGTTCCTGTCCACCGGCATCCGCGCCGTCGATCACGCGGTGGAGGACATCTGCTCGGTCAACAGCCAACCTTTCTCCGATGCCACCTCGCTGCACGCGCTGCGGCTGCTCGGGCGCGGCCTGCGCGCGACGAAGGCCGATCCGGCCTCGCCCGAGGCGCGGCTCGACTGTCTCGTGGGGGCGTGGCTGTCCATCGTCGGCTCGCAGAACAACGTGCAGAAGGGCGCCAGCCACGGCATCGGCCACGTGCTCGGCGGCACCGCCGGCGTGCCGCACGGCTACACCTCCTGCGTAATGCTGCCGCATGTGCTGCGCTACAACGCGGCGGTGAACGCCGATCGCCAGCAATGGGTCAGCGATGCGCTCGGCCACCCGGACCAGCCGGCAGCCGATGTCGTCGCCGCGCTGATCGCCGAACTCGGCCTGCCAACGCGGCTGCGCGACGTCGATGTGCGGCAGGACATGCTGGACCGCATCGCCGAGGGTTCGATGCACGACCGCTGGGTGCACACCAATCCGCGCCGCATCGACGGGCCGGCCACCGTGCGCCTGCTGCTGGACGCCGCCTGGTAGCCCTGCTCGCCACCGCCCGCCGCGCGCTCGGCTGGACGCTGTCGGGACAGCTGCCGGCACGGCTGCGCGCGTGGCGCGCGCTGCGGGCCGCCGCGCAGCGGATCGGCGCCAGCGGGCTGTTCGACGCGGCGTGGTATCGCGCGCGGTATCCCGACATCGCGGCCGAGCCCGATCCGGCGCTGCACTATCTGCGGCGTGGCGCCGCCGAGGGCCGCAGCCCCGGGCCACGCTTCGACGGTCCCGGCTATGCCCGGCAGCACCCCGAAGTGCTGCTGCAAGAGGCCAATCCGCTGCTGCATTTTCTCGACGCCGGGCGACCCGAAACGCCGCCCGCCCCGCCCGGCGATCCACCGCTTCCCGCGCTGCCGCTGACCGACGCCAATTACCGGGCCTGGCTCGCGGCGGCCGAGCACCGGGTGGCGGGCGGCGGCCTGCCGGATGATTTCATCCTCCTCGCATCTCCGTCCGTCACGCTGCGGCCCGATGCGCTCGCGGCCTTCGCGCAGGTCCTCGCCGCCGATCCCGGCCTCGACGTTCTGTATGCCGACCAGGACAGGCTGGATGCGCAGGGCCGGCGCGGCACGCCGCTGTTCAAACCGGCCTGGGACCCCGACCTGTTCGCCGAGCAGGATCTGATCGGCGGCGTGGCGGTGGTCCGCCGCCGCCTGCTGGATGGGGGCGACGCCGCCGACCCGTGGCGCGCGGCAATGCGCATCGCGGGGCAGGGCGGCCGCATCGGCCACGTCCCCGCCGTGCTGTTCCACGAGGCCGCTGATGCACCACCACGCCGCTCGGCGCCACCGGCCACTCCGGCGCGGCCCGCGCCCGCGCCGCTGGTCTCGGTGATCGTCCCCACGCGCGACCGCGCGGCGCTGCTCGGCGCCTGTGCCGAGGGCGTGCTCAACCGCACCGACTATCCGGCAATCGAGTTCCTCATCGTCGACAACGACAGCCGCGAGCCGCGCACCGCCACGCTGTTCGCCCGCCTGCGCGCCGACCAGCGCGTGCGCATCCTGCCTCATCCGGGGCCATTCAACTGGTCGGCCATGAACAACGCCGCCGCCGCCGTCGCGCGCGGGCACATTCTGTTGCTGCTCAACAACGACATCGACGTGATCGCTCCCGGCTGGCTGAGCGAACTGGTGGCGCTTGCGTTGCGGCCCGATGTCGGCGCGGTGGGGGCGAAGCTGCTCTATCCGGACGGCACCGTGCAGCACGCCGGCATGACGCTCGGCCGCGGCAGCTTCGGCGCGCATCTCTACCGCCACGCCGCGCGCGACGATCCCGGCCACGGCGGCATGCTCGCCGCGCGCCGCCGCGTTTCCGCCGTCACCGGCGCGTGTCTCGCCATCCGCCGCGACGTGTTCGACGCCGTCGGCGGGATCGAGGCCGCCCATCTGCGCGTCACCGGCAGCGATGTCGATCTCTGCCTGCGCGTGCGCGAGCGCGGGCTCGCGGTGATCTGCACGCCGCATGCGGTGCTGTATCACCGCGAACTCGCAAGCCGTGGCGTCGACGCGACGCCGGCCCAGCGCGCCCGCGTTGCCGCCGAGCGCGCCTATCTGCTGCAACGCTGGGGCAACGCGATCGAGACCGAGGCCCATCTCAGTCCCAACCTGACGGTGGTGCAGGAGACGCTGGCCCTGGCCCCGCCGGCGCAGCCCGGCTTCCTCTCCCCCCGCCCACCGGGCAAGCTGTGAGCATGGAAAGCAGGGACTTCGACATCGTCGTGATCGGCGCCGGGATCGCCGGCTCCACCGCCGCCGCCGCACTGTCGCCGCACCGCCGCATCGCCCTCATCGAGGCCGAGGAAGCCGCCGGCTATCACACCACCGGCCGGTCGGCCGCGATGTGGATCCTCAACTACGGGCCGCCGGACGTGCAGCTGCTCACCGGCGCCTCGCGCGCATTTCTCGAGGATCCGCCGCCGGGCTTCACCGACCATCCGATCCTGCGCCGTCGCCCCGTTCTCTACCTGGCCGACGATGCGGCGCGCGCGGAGGTGGACGCGCTGGTCGCCAACGGCGTCGATGTGCGCCGCCTCTCGGTCGATCAGGCGGCCGCGCTGGTGCCGCCGTTGCGCCGCGACGTTATCGTGGCGGCGGCGATCGAGGACGATGCGTTCGAAATCGACGTGGCCGCGCTGCACCAGGGCTATCTGCGCCAGCTGCGCGCCGCGGGCGGCGTGCTCGCGTTGCGCAACCGTGCCGGTGCGATCGCCTGGCAGGACGGGACATGGTCGATCGAGACCAGCGCGGGTGCCGTGTTCCGCGCGCCCGTCGTGGTGAACGCCGCCGGCGCCTGGGGCGACGTGGTGGCCGGGCAGGCCGGCGTGGCGCCGCTCGGGCTGACGCCCTGTCGGCGCACCGGCGCGATCATCGACCCGAGCCCGTTCGCGGTGCAGGACTGGCCAATGCTGATCGACCCGCTGGGCACGCTGGTATGCCCGGCCGGAGGCGCGCACCCGGCTGATGGTCTCGCCGGCCGACGAAACCCCGATGCACGCGCATGACGTGCAGCCCGAGGAGCTGGACATCGCCATCGGCATCGACCGCATGCAGCAGGCGCTCGATATGCCGGTGCGGCGGGTGGAGCGCGCATGGGCCGGGCTGCGCAGTTTCGTCCCCGATGGCAGCCTGGCGATCGGCTGGGACGCGCGGGCCGAGGGTTTCTTTTGGTGCGTCGGCCAGGGCGGCTACGGCATCCAGACCTCGCCCGCCGCCGGCCGCCTCGTCGCCGACCTCATCCTGGGCCGCGACCCGGGCGCCGCGCGCGCCATCCTCCCAACCATCGACCCGGCACGCCACAACGGCTGAGCCAGCGCGCGTCAGGCTTTGTCCGCTGGTCGTTTTCGTCTAGGAACCTGCGTACGGGTGCGGTCAGACGCCGCATCGTCCTTCCTGCCCCGGTGGCTCGTTCCGCTATGCTCGGAAACGACCGCCTTCCTCACCGCAAAGGCCGAGCATGACGATCGAAGTCGCCCTGACCCACCGCACCAGCTACCGCTACGACCGGCCGGTCGTGCTGGGGCCGCAGACCATCCGCCTGCGCCCGGCGCCGCATGCGCGCACCGCCGATCCTGTCCTATGCGCTGAAGGTCGAGCCGAAGCCGCATTTCCTGAACTGGCAGCAGGACCCGCAGGGCAATTTCCTCGCCCGCGTCGTGTTCCCCGAGCGCGTCACGCATTTCGACGTGACCGTCGACCTCGTCGCCGACATGGCGACGATCAACCCGTTCGACTTCTTCCTCGAACCCGAGGCCGAGACATTGCCCTTCGCCTACGATCCGGTGCTGGAGCAGGAACTCGCGCCGTTCCGCCGTGCCGGCCGCGCCGGGCCCGCTGCTGGCCGCGCTGCTGGCGGCCGCGCCGCGCGGCGCAAGCAGCGCACCATCGACATGCTGGTGGCGCTGAACCGCATGGTGCAGAGCCGCATCGCCTACATCGTGCGCATGGAGCCCGGCGTCTGGACGCCGGAGCGAAACCCTGGCCGAAGGCCGCGGCTCCTGCCGCGATTCCGCCTGGGTGCTGGTGCAGTTGCTGCGCAACCTCGGCTTCGCCGCGCGCTTCGTCTCCGGCTACCTGATCCAGCTCGTCGCCGACGTGAAGCCGCTGGAGGGCCCGGCCGGCCCGACCGCCGACTTCACCGATCTGCACGCCTGGGCCGAGGTCTATCTGCCCGGCGCCGGCTGGATCGGCCTCGACGCCACCTCGGGCCTGCTGGCCGGCGAGGGGCATATCCCGCTCGCCGCCACGCCCCGACCCGCAATCCGCCGCGCCGATCTCCGGCGCTGGTCGAGAAGTGCGAGGTCGACGTTCGACTTCGACATGTCGGTGCGCGCGGATCGCGCGAAACGCCGCGCGTCACCAAGCCGTATACCGAGCGCGCAGTGGCAGGACATCCTGGCCGACCGGCGCGCGGGTCGACCGCGCGCTGCCGGCCGGCGACGTGCGCCTGACGCATGGGCGGCGAGCCGACCTTCGTCGCCGCCACCGACATGGAGGCGCCGGAGTGGAACACCGACGCGCTCGGCCCCACCAAGCGCGGCTACGCCGGGCGGCTGATCCGCCGGCTGGCGCCGCTCTGGGCGCCCGGCGCGGCGCTGCAGTACGCGCATGGGCAAGCAGTATCCCGGGCGAGCAGCTGCCGCGCTGGGCGCTGCACGCGCATTGGCGCGCGCGACGGCGAGCCGGTGTGGCGCGATCCGGCCCTGCTCGCCGACCGACGACGACGCCGGCACCGCCGACCGCCGCCGACGCGGCGCGTTCGCCGCCGCGCTGGCCGAGCGGCTGCAGGTCGATCCCGGCCTGGTCATCCCGGCGCACGAGGACATCCACTACTATCTGTGGCGCGAGCACCGGCTGCCCGCCAACGTGGTCGTCGAGGACAGCAAGCTGCGCGATCCGCTGGAGCGGGCGCGGCTGGCGCGCGTGTTCGCGCCAGGGCCTGGCCTCGCCGGTCGGCAGCGTGCTGCCGCTGCGCCGCGTGCTGCAGGACGGCGCGCGGCGCTGGCAGATCGGGCAGCTGGTTCTTCCGCGACGACACGCTGTTCCTGGTCCCCGGCGACTCGCCCGATCGGGCTGCGCCTGCCGCTGGAAGCCTGCCCTGGGCCGATCCCGACAACGATCGAGGCAGGACGTTCGAGCCCGACCCGTTCGCGCCGCGCGCGCCGCTGCCGCCGCGCCAGGCGATGCGGCCGCCGCGCGGCGCGCCGGCGGCACGCGGCACGCCGATCCACGGTTTCCGCCCGGTGCCGCAGGACCTGCCCGGTGGTCGGCCGCGACGAGCCCGGACCTGGTGCGCACCGCGCTGGCGGTCGAGCCGCGCGGCGGCAAGCTGCACGTCTTCTTCCCGCCGCTGTTCGCGCGCCGAGGACTGGCTCGACCTGACCGCCGCGGTCGAGGACACCGCCGCCGGAGTTCGGCCGCAAGGTGGTGCTGGAAGGCTATCTGCCGCCGCGACGATCCGCGGCTGCTGCATTTCTCCGTCACGCCCGATCCCGGCGTGATCGAGGTCAACGTGCATCCGGCCGACGAACTGGGCCGAGCATGGTCGAGCGCACCGAACAGCTCTACGAGGACGCGCGCCAGGTCGGGCTGGCGACCGAGAAGTTCATGCTGGACGGCCGCCATGTCGGCACCGGCGGCGGCAACCACGTGGTGATGGGCGGCGCGCAGCGCCGAGGACAGCCCGTTCCTGCGCCGGCCCGACCTGCTGAAGTAGCCTGCTCGGCTTCTGGCACAACCATCCCAGCCTGTCGTTCCTGTTCAGCGGCCTGTTCATCGGCCCGACCAGCCAGCACCCGCGCATCGACGAGGCGCGCGCAGGACGCGCTGAACGAGCTGGAGATCGCCTTCGCGCCAGATCACGCCGTTCAGCGCAGACCGCCGCCCTGGCTGACCGACCGGCTGTTCCGCAACATCCTGGCCGACATGACCGGCAACACCCACCGCACCGAGTTCTGCATCGACAAGATGTACGCGCCCGACGGCGGCGGCCGGCCGGCGCGGCCTGGTGGAGTTCCGCGCCTTCGAGATGCCGCCGCATGCGCGCATGTCCGGCGGCGCAGATGCTGCTGATGCGCGCCGCGGTCGCGGCGTTCTGGCAGACGCCCGTACGAGCGGCGGCTGGTGCGCTGGGGCACCCGGCTGCACGACGATTTCATGCTGCCGCATTATGCCGAGCAGGATTTCCGCGACGCGCTGGAGGAACTCGGGCAGCTCGGCTTCCCGCTCGACCCGCGACTGGTTCGCGCCGCATCTCGAGTTCCGCTTCCCGAAGATCGGCGAGGTCGCGGTGCGGCGATCGGTGCTGGAACTGCGCCACGCGCTGGAGCCGTGGCACGTGCTGGGCGAGGAACAGGCGGCCGGCGGCACCGCGCGCTACGTCGACAGCTCGGCCGAACGGGTGCAGGCGCAGGTGACCGGCTGGGTGGACGAGCGCTACGTGCTGGCCTGCAACGGCGCCGCGGTGCCGCTGTCGCCGACCGAGCGCGCCGGCGAATACGTCGCCGGCGTGCGCTTCAAGGCGTGGCCGCCGCCCAGCGCGCTGCACCCCACCATCCGCGCGCAGACGCCGCTGGTGTTCGACATCTACGACCGCTGGAACGGCCGCAGCCTGGGCGGCCTGACGCATCACGTCGCGCATCCGGGCGGCCGCAACTACGACACCTTCCCGGTCAACGCGAACGAGGCCGAGGCGCGGCGCGCGTCGCGCTTCTTCGCCGTTCGGCCACACGCCCGGCCCGATGCCGGAGCCGCATGTGGTGGTCGGCAAGGAGCATCCCCGCACCCTCGACCTGCGGCGCTTCGCATGACGCCGGGTGATTCGTGACATTTGGTGAGGCGTGATCCCGGGCGGCGGTGTCGATGAGATGGTGGACGGCCGGGGCGGCCTGCGGCCGCACTGGCGCCGCCTGCTCGGGGTGTTTTCCGGCCTGGGCGAAGGCGGCCTGGGCGAGCGCGCCCGCCTGCTCGACCGCGCCTTCGAGGACGAGGGCATCACCGCGATCCTGCCCGGCGGCAACGACCATGCCTGGCGCTGCGACCCGGTGCCGCTGCCCATCGGGGCCGCCGAATTCGCCGGGCTGGAAGCCGGCCTGGCGCAGCGCGCCAGGCTGCTGCAGGCGATCCTGGCGGACATCTACGGCCGCCAGTCGCTGCTGTCCGACGGCGTGCTGCCGCCCGCCCTGGTGTTCGCCAATCCCGCCTATCTTGCGGCCCTGCGCGCATCACCATCGGCCGGCGCCGCGTGCCGCCGCTGATCGACTTCTACGCCGCCGACCTGGTGCGCGGCCCGGACGGCGCCTGGCGCGTTCTGGCCGACCGCACCGCGGGCCGGCCGGCATCGCCCATGCGCGGGAAAACCGCCGCATGCTGGCGCGCGTCATGCCCGAGGCGTTCCGCGGCGAGCAGGTGCGCCAGCTGCGCCCGTTCTTCGATGTCTGGCAGGACGCCCTGCACCGCCTGGCCGCCGGCACCACCGCACCCGACACCGCCGGGGTGTCCGGCCCGGGCGCCGGCCCGCGTCGCACGCCCTCGGTCGCGCTGCTCACGCCGGGCACCGCCAGCCCGCACTGGTTCGAGCACATGTTCCTCTCGCGCGAACTGTCCTGCGCGCTGGTGGAGGGCGGCGACCTGACCGTGCGCGGCGGCGCGGTGTTCCTCAAGACGCTGAAGGGGCTGCAGCCGGTCGATGTGCTGCTGCGCCGGCTCGACGGGCGCATGATCGACCCGCTGGAGCTGGAGGCCGGCAGCCTGCTCGGCGTGCCCGGGCTGATGGATGCGGCGCGCGCCGGCGCGGTGCGCATCACCAACGATCCCGGCGCCGGCGCGGCCGAGGCGCCCGGCACTCGCCGCCTGGCTGCCTGCGCTGTGCCTGCGACTGCTGGGGGAGCGGCTGCTGCTGGCCAGCGTGCCGACGATGTGGCTCGGCGACCAGCGGGCGCGCGCGATGCTGCACGCGCAGCCCGACAACTGGCTGATCCGCCCGGCCGGCGACGGCCGCGCCCCGGCCACCATGCTGTCCAGCCTCGCCGCCGACCAGCGCGCCGAACTGCTCGCCCGCATCGAGGCGCAGCCCTGGGCCTACGCCGCCTCGGCCGCGATCGCGCCGTCGGTCGCCCCCTCCGTTGGCCCGCAGGAGGGCAGCGGAGAGGAGGGCGGCTCCGCGGTCATGGTGCCGCGGCAGATCATGCTGCGGCTTTTCCTGACTTTCGACGGCACCGAATGGCGTGCGATGCAGGGCGGACTCGCCCGCGTGTTGCAGGATAGCGACCGGCTGGCGGGCACCTTGCCCGCCAGCGGCCTGTCCAAGGATGTCTGGGTGCTGAACGACGATCGCAACCGATATCGTGGGGCCGCCGGCGGTGCCGCTGGCGCCCGCTGGCGATCCGCCGCACCACCGGCGACCTGCCCAGCCGCGTCGCGGATGACCTGTTCTGGCTCGGCCGCTACGTCGAACGCCTGGAAACCGCCGCCCGCCTGGTGCGCGCCGCCCTCAACCGCCTGACCCGCGGCGCCCCGCTGCCGCGCGAGCTGACCGAGCTGCAGACCCTGGCCGCCTGCCTGCTCCACGCCGGGCTGATCGAGGGCGACGTGCCGAACGTCGCCGCCAGCACCACCGGCCTCGTCGATGGGCTGCTCGCCAGCGTACGCGACAACGGTGCGATCGCCCGGCTGTTCGGCCATGTCGCGCGGCTGATCGAGGTCGTGCGCGACCGCCTGACCGGCGACATGTATGCCGCCTTCACCCACACGCTGCGCCAGGCCCATGCGGATTCCGTCCGCGCGCGCCGCAGCCTTGATCAGCTCTCGCACGCCATGGTCGGCATCCTGCGCTTCTCCGGCAGCGTCGCCGGCGTCGCCGCCGAGAACATGGTGCGTGGCGGCGGCTGGCTGTTCCTGGAACTCGGCCGCCGCATCGAGCGCGCCCAGTCGGTCGCCGGCGAGGTGGCCATCGCCCTCGAACAGCCGCCCTCGCGCATCGAGGTCGGGCTCCGCCTCGTGCTGGAGCTGTGCGATTCGGTGCTGACCTACCGCAGCCGCTACCTGACGGTGCTGCAACCGGCGCCGGTGCTCGACCTGGTGCTGGCCGATCAGGGCAACCCGCGCGGCCTCGCCTTCCAACTGGAGGCGATCTACCACCTGCTCAACGATGTCGCCGGCCACGCCGAGGGCGCGCTGCCCACCGCGGTGGCCGGCCTGCTGGTGGAAAGCGGGGCGCTGGTGCAGGCGCTGCTCGCTGCCCCCGATCAGGCGGTGGCGGCCGCGGCGCTGCCGCCCCGGCTGCGCGAGCTGGAAGCCGGGATCGCCGCCCTGTCGGACCGGGTGACGCGGCGCTACTTCGCGCTGCTGCCGGCGGCTCAGGCGGTCGGCGTGGGCGGAGAGGCGCCCGTGCTGCGCGGTGCAGCGTGAGATACCGTGTCCGTCACACCACCGCCTATGCCTACGGCAAGCCCGTCGATCTCGCCTCGCACATGCTGCACCTCTCGCCGCGTGTGCTGCCGCACCAGGTGGTCGCCAGCGCCACGCTGCACTCGATCCCCGCGCCGGTCCGCACCACCGAAGCCAAGGACCATTTCGGCAATGCCGTCACCTGGCTGTTCCTCGACATGCCGCACGCCGAGTTCGAGGTGACGATGGAGGCGGTGATCGATGTCGGCTTCCCGCCGCCGCCCGCGCCCGAGGCGACGCCGCCGTGGGAGGCCGTCGCGGCCGCGGCGCGCGCCGGCGGGCCGGCCTGGCAGGCGTCGGAGTTCGCTTTCGACAGCCCGATGGTGCCGCTCGATCCGGCCGCCGGCGCCTATGCGGCGAAGTCGTTTCCGGCAGGGCGTCCGGTGCTGGCGGGACTGGTTGACCTCACGTCGCGGATCCGCCGCGACTTCGCCTTCCGCGCCGGCGTCACCACCATCTCCACCCCGGTCGGCAAGGTGATGCAGCTGCGCGCCGGGGTGTGCCAGGACTTCACGCACGTGATGATTTCCGGCCTGCGCTGCCTCGGCCTGCCGGCCCGCTACGTCTCGGGCTACATCCGTACCCGGCCGCCGCCCGGCCAGGTGCGGCGGCGCGGCGCCGACCAGTCGCATGCCTGGGTGGGCGCCTGGCTCGGCCCCGAGCATGGCTGGGTCGATCTCGACCCGACCAACGACCTGATCGTCTCGGATGAGCACGTGGTGCTTGGCTGGGGCCGCGACTTCGGCGACGTGAGCCCGCTGCGCGGCGTCATCCTGGGCGGCGGCAAGCACAGCCTGGCGGTGAGCGTCGACCTCGAAGCCGCGTAGGCGCCCTGATCCCCCGCATCACGCCATCAGAAACCCGATCCGCCGGCCCTCCAGCACGGCGCAGGTCAGCGGTCCGTCGAACACCGCTCCCGTATCGATCCCGATGCGGTTGTGTCGCACGACCGGCGCCTTCACCGGCGTGTGCCCATGCACGATCACCGCGCCGAAATCGGCATCGGTGAACAGGAACGGCTGGCGGATGCGCAGCAGGTCCTCCCGCGCCTGGGCGTCCAGCGGCACGCCCGGCCGGATGCCCGCATGCACAAACAGATAGCCGCCCTCCCGATGCGACAGGGTCAGTCCGCGCACGAACGCCAGATGCGCCGGCGGCACGCCCGCGGGCCAGGTCTCGCGCGGCGAGTCCGGATCCACCCCCCAGCTTTCCAGGGCGGGACGGCCGCCCTGGTACAGCCAGTCGGTGCCGGCGGCGCGGTCGCCCGATAGCGCGTCGATCATCGTCTGCTCGTGGTTGCCCAGCAGGTTGACCACCGGCACCCCGCGCAGCGGCGGTCCGGCGGCCAGTGCGGCGATCACGCCCGCGCTGTCCGGTCCGCGGTCGATGTAGTCCCCGATATGCAGCAGCAACGGCGCGCTCACCGGGCGTCGGGCGAGGTCGGCGGCGATGGCGCGATGCAGGGCGAACAGCCGTTCGGCGCAGCCGTGGATGTCGCCGATGGCATAGACGCGCCGTCCGTCGGGCAGGCTGGCAGGCGCTTCCTGGAACGATATCATTGCGTCAGGCTACACTGTCGGCGCCGACCGGCAACCGGCGGCACCAGGGAGCGTGACGGCAAGCCATGCCCAGCTATCTCGTCACCGGCGGTTGCGGCTTCATCGGCTCGCATCTCTGCCGCTCGCTGCTGCGCGACGGCCACCAGGTTCGCGTGATCGACGATCTCTCGACCGGGCGGCGCGAGAATCTGCCCGCCGGCGTCGAACTGTTCGAGGGCGATATCGGCGACACGTACTGCCTGGATGCCGGCCTGGCCGGGATCGACGGCTGCTTTCATCTGGCCGCCATCGCCTCGGTGGCGCGCGGCGTGACCGACTGGCTCGGCACCCACCGGGTCAACCTGCTCGGCGCGCTCCAGCTGTTCGACGCGATCGCGAAACTGCCCGGCGGGCACCGGCCGCCCGTCGTCTACGCCTCCTCCGCCGCGGTTTACGGCGACGTCGATACTCTCCCCATCGAGGAGACGATGCCCAAGCGGCCGCTATCGGCCTATGGCGCCGACAAATATGCGATGGAACTGCACGCCGGCGTTGCCACGCACGTGCACGGCATTCCGACGGTCGGGGTGCGGTTTTTCAACGTCTACGGCCCGATGCAGGACCCGGCGTCGCCCTATTCGGGGGTCATCTCGATCTTCTGCGATCGGTTGAGCGACGGCCGGCCCATCGAGATTTTCGGCGACGGCGCGCAGACGCGGGATTTCGTCTATGTCGCCGACGCCGTCGCTGCACTGCGGGCCGCGATGCATCGCCTGCCGCCGGGTGCGCCCGCCTTCAACGTCTGTACCGGCCACGCGACGACGATCCGCGCGCTGGCCCAGACCATCGGTGCGCTGCGCGGCGTGCGGCCGGAACTGGTTTTCCGCCCGGCCCGCGGAGGCGACATCCGCCACTCGCTCGGCGCACCCTCCCGCGCCGTTGCGGCGCTCGGCTTGGCGCCCCCGACGCCGCTGCCCATCGGGCTCGCGGCGGTGCTGGACTGGCTGGATGCCGGCGGCTTCGGCGCGGCTGCAGCGTCGGACCAGGGGGCGCCAGACCAGCGGGCGCCAGACCAGCGGGCGTCAGACCAGGGCGCGGACCACCAGGAAAAACCCGACCCATAGGGCCGCCGATACCGCGACTGCCGCGGGCAGGCTCACTGTCAGCGGCAACGACCATGTCCCGTCCGACGACCGTCGCCGTGGCCGGGAGGCGTCCTTCAACGCCTGCACAAAACCGGGCCCCTGGAGAAGCCCGGGCTTGGGGAACGCCAGCGGACGCGTCTTCGATCGCTTGATCGTGGTCTGGATCATGGCGGCTCAACCCGTGCTGCGGCGCAAGGGTGCCATCACGCACGTCAAGACTTGCCAATCCGTTAACCGGACCGGGGCCCGTGCCGGCTTGCCCTACGCGATGGGCAGCGGCCCGTTCTTCATCCGCTCCATGGCGAAGCGGCTGGTCACGTTGCGCAGCGGCAGCGCCGCGATCAGCCGGCGGTAGAACACGTCGTAGGCGGCGATGTCCGGAACCATGACGTGCAGGAGGTAATCGACATCGCCGCTCATGCGCCAGGCATCGACGATCTCCGCCGTGTTCGCCACCACCGTCGCGAAACGCTCCAGCCATTCGCTCGAATGATCCGCCGTCTCGACCGCGACGAACACCGACACCGGCAGCCCGACCTTGGCGGGATCGATCACCGCCACGCGCCTGCGGATGATGCCGTCCAGCTCCATCCGCCGGATGCGCTTCCAGCACGGCGTCTGTGTCAGCCCGACCCGCGACGCGATATCGCCCAGCGACAGCGACGCGTCATCGCCGAGCAGCCGCAGGATGGCGCGGTCGATCGCGTCGAGATCCTTGTCCACGGAAACCTCCTTCTCCGCACCCGGCGTTGCGGCGGGCGCAGAGAAAAAACCTTCTCCGCGTTACGTCAAGGGGCGGGGGAATCTTCCTCGGGCGTGCGCAGCGTCAGGGCCAGCGCGTGCAGGCCGCCGGCGAACTCCGCGGCCAGTGCGGCGTGCACCGCGCGGGACCGCGCCACCCGGGTCTGTCCGCGGAACGCGTCGCTCACCATCACCACGTTGAAATGCGTCTCCCCGCCGGGCTGCGCCCCGGCATGGCCGGCATGCCGGGCGCTGTCGTCCGTGACCGCCAGGCGGAGCGGCGCGAAGGCCTCGGTCAGCCGCATCGCTATGCGCGCCGCCCGCGCCGGCGACTGCGTCAGGACAGGGTCCGCCATGACTGGATTCCTTTGAGATGGGGTGCGATCCGCCGTTGCGGGAGGTCGCGGGTCACGAGGCATCCGCATGGCAGGCCGCGTGCCGGCATAGCGCCGTCAGCGCCCCCAAGCCAGTTGCCAACCCGCGGCCCGGGCGCACATAACGTTGCGATGACCCGTCGCCACTCGCGCCCCCGGGCCTACGCGCCCGACCCGGCAGCGCCGGGCCGGCCTTGCGACATGCCCGGCTGCGGGGCGCCCGGCGAATACCGCGCGCCGAAATCGCGCAGCAACCTTAACGAGTATTGGTGGTTCTGCCTGGAGCATGTGCGCGCCTACAACGCCGCCTGGGATTTCTACAAGGGCATGACGCCGGGCGAGATCGAGGCGCAGATGCGCGCCGACACCGCCTGGCAGCGCCCCACCTGGCCGCTCGGCCGGCTTGGCTCCGCGAACTGGGAAGACGAGCTGCTGCACGACCCGCTGCACCTGCTCGAGCGCCGCCGCACCAGGGCCGAGAGGACGGGCGGCGAACGGGCAGGCGAGCAGCACATGCCGGCCGAGCTGCGCGAGCCGCTGGCGACGCTCGGGCCTCGCCTGGCCGATCACGCTGGACGGCGGTGAAGACCCGCTACAAGGAACTGGCCAAGCGCCACCATCCGGACGCCAACGGCGGCGACCGCGCGGCGGAGGAACGGCTGAAGACGATCAACCTCGCCTACGCCGCGGTGCGCAGCCGACTGGCCGCTGAACCGCGGCTTGCGCGCCGCCGGATGACGCGGCGCCAGTCGGCACCGGCTTTGCCTATGCCCCGCGCGCCGGGGTTACAGCTTTGACCGACCAACACAGGACATGCCGGCTGATGAACAAGGTTGCCGCTCTCGCCGAAATTCGCCCGACCTCCGCGATCAATCTGCCGGACACCACGGTCTCGGCGCGCGAGGCGTTCGGCATCGACACGCGACATGGAGGTGCCGGCCTTCTCGGTTCGCACCGAGCATGTGCCGGACATCGACAGCGCCTACAAGTTCGACAAGCGAGACCACGCTCGCGATCTGTCGCCGGCTTCGCCTTCAACCGCCGGGTGATGATCCAGGGCTATCACGGCACCGGCAAGTCGACGCATATCGAGCAGGTGGCGGCGCGGCTCAACTGGCCCTGCATCCGCGTCAACCTCGACAGCCACATCAGCCGCATCGACCTGATCGGCAAGGATGCCATCGTCCTGAAGGACGGCAAGCAGATCACCGAGTTCCGCGAGGGCATCCTGCCCTGGGCGCTGCAGCACGCCTGCGCGCTGGTGTTCGACGAATACGATGCCGGCCGCCCGGACGTGATGTTCGTGATCCAGCGCGTGCTGGAGGTCGAGGGCAAGCTGACCCTGCTCGACCAGAACCGGGTGATCCGGCCGCATCCGTCGTTCCGCCTGTTCTCCACCGCGAACACGGTCGGCCTCGGCGACACCACCGGCCTCTATCACGGCACCCAGCAGATCAATCAGGGCCAGATGGACCGCTGGAACATCGTCGCCACGCTGAACTACCTGCCGCACGGGCAGGAGACCGAGATCGTGCTGGCCAAGATGCGGCATCGACGCCGACCGACGCGCCGACGCCGCAAGCGGGTCGAAAGCATGGTGGCGCTGGCCGACCTGACCCGCGCCGGCTTCATCAACGGCGACATCTCCACCGTGATGTCGCCCGCGCACGGTCATCACCTGGGCGGAGAACGCGCGCATCTTCGGCGATGTCGGCTTCGCGTTCCGCCTGACCTTCCTCAACAAGTGCGACGAGGCGGAGCGCAGCACGGTGGCCGAATACTACCAGCGCTGCTTCAACGAGGAGATTCCGACCGGCGCCTTCCGCAAGCATGCGATGAGCCGGCGGGGGACGTAACGACATGAGCGGCAGCAGCAAGGACAACACCCGCGCCGAGGACTTCAAGCGCGCCACCGCCGGCGTGCTGCGCGCCATCGCCGAGGAGCCCGACGTGCAGGTGGCGTTCCAGCCCGGCCCATCCGGCCTGGCCGGCAAGCGCGCCCGCCTGCCGCTGCCGACGCGCGCGCTGCCGGCCGCCGAGATGGCGCAAGCTGCGCGGCGCCGCCGACGCCTCGCGCTGCGGCTGCGCCACCACGACGACGCGCGTGCACGCCGCCCGCATGCCGGCGCGGCGCGAGGCGAAGGACGTCTACGACGCGCTGGAGCAGGCCCGCGTCGAGGTCGTCGGCGCCCGCCACATGGCCGGCGTCGCCGCCAATCTGCGCGCCAGGCTGACCGAGGAGTGCGAGGCCGAGGGCTACGACCGCATGACCCGCAAGGACCAGCTGCCGATCGCCGCGGCGCTGGCGCTGCTGGCGCGCGAGCGGATGTCCGGCGAGGCCTCGCCCGCCGCCGGCGCAGCGCGTGCTCGATCATGTGGCGCGACGACGCTGGGCGACGAGGCCGACGCGCGCGCTGGCCGAGATGGCGGCGACGCTCAGGACGACCAGGCCGCCTTCGCCCGCGCCGCGCGCAAGCTGCTCGCGGCGCTCGACCTCGCCGAGGCCGAGGCCGAGGCCGAGCCCGAGGACAGACCGACGAGAGCGAGGACGGCGGCGAGCAGTCCGGCCAGCAGGACAACTCGCCAGGAAGGCGAGGGGCAGACGCAGTCCGAGGCGGAGCGATGCTCGGCGCCCAGCCCGAGGAGATGGAGGGCGAGGCGGCCGAGGACGACGGCACCGACGAGTCCGAGGAGGACGCCGCCGCCGCCGAGGGCGAGGACCGTCCCGGCGGCCCGCAGCCGCGCCGCGAGCGGCCGATGCCCGATTCCGAGCACGTCTATCGCGCCTACACGCGCAGCTTCGACGAGGAAATCGTCGGCCGAGGATCTGTGCGACGCCGACGAGCTGGCGCGGCTGCGCCAGCAGCTCGACCAGCAGCTGCAGCATCTGCAAGGCGTGGTCTCGCAAGCTCGCCAACCGGCTGCAGCGCCGGCTGCTGGCGCAGCAGACCCGCGCCTGGGAGTTCGATCTCGAGGAAGGCATGCTCGACGCCGGCCGGCTGTCGCGCGTCGTCGTCAACCCGATGCAGGCGCTGTCCTACAAGCGCGAGCGCGACACGGAATTCCGCGACACCGTGGTGACGCTGCTGATCGACAATTCCGGCTCGATGCGCGGCCGGCCGATCACCGTCGCGGCGATGTGCGGCGACATCCTGGCGCGCACGCTGGAACGCTGCGCGGTGAAGGTCGAGGTGCTGGGCTTCACCACGCGCGCCTGGAAGGGCGGGCAGAGCCGCGAACGCTGGGTGCAGGACGGCAAGCCGCGCAACCCCGGCCGGCTGAACGACCTGCGCCACATCATCTACAAGGCGGCCGACGCGCCCTGGCGGCGCGCGCGCAAGAATCTCGGCCTGATGCTGCGCGAGGGGCTGCTGAAGGAGAACATCGACGGCGAGGCGCTGCTCTGGGCCTATCGCCGGCTGCTGGCGCGCCCCGAGCATCGCCGCATCCTGATGGTGATCAGCGACGGCGCGCCGGTCGATGACTCCACGCTGTCGGTCAACCCCGGCAACTACCTGGAAAAGCACCTGCGCGAGGTGATCCGCGACATCGAGAGCCGCGAGCATGGTCGAGCTGATCGCCATCGGCATCGGCCACGACGTCACGCGCTATTACCGCCGCGCCGTCACCATCGTGGACGCCGAGGAACTCGGCGGCACGATGATGAAGAAACTGACCGAACTGTTCGACGAGGACGCCGACGCCGCCTGGGCCCGCGCCGCGTCCGAACGCTCCGCGGTCGTGGTGTGATCCGTCACGGCCGCGGCCGCGGCATCATCGCCGCCGCCGCGCCGCCGGCACGGCGCGTGACCAGGAACAGCCGGTAGCCCTCCGCCACGCCGCCGTTCTGCGTCCGCGCCGCCTCCCCGATCGGCACCGCCGTCGCCCAATCGGCAGGATCAGGCGGACCGCCCCGCCGGTCGCTGCGCACCAGGATGCCGGTCTGCCCGGCGATCCCCGCCGGCGGCAGGTCGAACAGCGCCCAGCGCGGCTCGACGCCGATCACTGGAACGCCCGGCGGCAGCGCCAGCGCCAGTTCCCCGGCCAGCCCGTATTGCCCGGCGGCGACGAAGGCCGCACTCGTGCGCTGCCGCGCCGCCGTCACCTGGCGGGCCAGTCCCGGCCAGTCGGCCAGCACGCGCGCCAGCGGATCGAGGCGCCCCGGCAGCGGCAGCGGCGCCCACAGCGCCTGCGCGTACACGCCTGCGGTGATCGCCAGTCCCAGCACGATGGCGGGCCGGCGCAGCCTTTGCCAGCGCGGCGTGATCAGCCCGGTCGCCGCGACGGCGGCAGCGGGATAGACGATCGCCGGCCAGTTGCCCTGCACCCGGTCGCCGAGCGCGTGCTCGACGAACAGCAGCACCGAGGGCAGCCCGAGCGCGGCAAGCAGCGTCCAACGCGGTTCGCGCCGCCGCCAGACCATGCGGGCGGACAGCCAAAGCCCGGCCACGCAGAAGGCGAATACCAAAGGCGTGGCCAGGCCGATCTGGCCGAACACCAGCTCGGCCAGGAACTGCGCGGCGCGGGCCGGGTGGAAGTCGGCGGTGCGGCCGCCCTGCTTGGCAAAGCTCGCCCAGCCGTGGGCGGCGTTCCACCAGACCACGGGTGCGAAGGGCAGGGCGGCCGCCAGCGCGCCCAGCCACGGCCACGGACCGGCCAGCCGCCGGCGCAGCGCCGGCACCGCCAGCACCCACAGCGCGGCACCCAGCGCCAGCATGGCCGCGGTGTATTTGCTGGCCATCGCCAGCCCGATGCACAGCCCGGCGGCGACGAACCAGATCCCGCCGCCGCCCGCGGCGATGCGCGCCAGCGGCGCCAGCGCCGCGCACCAGAAGAACAGCAGCGGCGTATCCGGCGTCATCGTCGTGCCGCCGATGCCGAAAAGCAGCGTGGCGTTCAGCAGCGCCGCCGCCAGCACGCCGCTGCCCGCCACCGGCACCAGCCGCGCCGCCGCATCGGCCAGCAGGACCGACCCGAGGCCGACCGCGAGCGGCGCGAGGAGCCGGATGCCCAGTGCCGTGTCGCCGCACAGCCAGGTGCCCGCACGGACCCACAGCGCCACCATCGGCGGATGATCGAGGTAGCCCGGCGCCAGCGCGCGCGACCAGACCCAGTAGTAGGTTTCGTCGGGCGACAGCGGGACATGGGCCGCCACTGCCAGCCGCAGCAGCGTCAGCGCGAGCAGCGCACCGCCCGCCGCCCAGCCCGGAGCCTTCGCCAGCGTCAGCGCGCGCGCCAGACCAGCGTGGCGGACACCGCATAGTTCCACACCACGCCGATGATCGCGCCGATGCCGCCCGCCAGCGTCCAGGAGCTGTCGCCCGCATACAGCGTCTTGGCGATGCCGACATTGGCCACCGCACCGATGCCGCAGACCAGCATGAACAGCAGCAGGCCATGCCACAGGCGCGGTCCGCGCAGGCGCTGGTCGCGATAGGTAACCTGATTATTAAGCTGAAAATTGAACACCATGGCGACCATCGTTGCGATGATCTGCGCGGTCTCGAAGCTCGCCGCGCCGGTATGCCCGACCAGCATCAGCACGGACAGGTGCACCAGCACGCCCAGCGCGCCGACAATGGCGAAGGACAGGAACCGCAGCGGCAGCAGCCCGCCGAACAGCTTGTCGAGCAGCAGCCCGCCGAACTGGGTCAGCACCAGGACATCGAGCTTGCTCTCCCCGGCCACGCGCAGGCGAAACTCGCTCGGGATTTCGCGCACCCGCAGCGGTGCCGGCGCGCTCAGCACCAGATCGAGCAGGATCTTGAAGCCCTGCCCGGTCAGATGCGGGGTCAGCCGCTCGAACAGGATGCGCGGCATCATGAAGAAGCCGCTCATCGGGTCGGTCAGCTTCACCGGCAGTACGGCGTGCGCCAGCCAGATCCCGCCATCCGACAGCGCGTGCCGCCAGCGCGTCCCGAGGCCGGTGGAATCGCCGCCCGAGACGTAGCGGCTGCCCACCGCCAGCTCGCACGACCCGTCGCGCAAGGCCGCCAGCATGACCGGCAGCACCGTCTCGTCGTGCTGCAGATCGCCGTCCATCACCGCCACGAACCGGGCGGAGGAGGACATCACCCCCTCGATCACCGCCGAGGCCAGGCCGCGGCGCCCGATGCGCCGGATGCAGCGCACCCTGGGGTCGGCGGCGGCGATCCGGCGCACCTCGTCGGCGGTGCCGTCCGGACTGTCGTCATCGACATAGATGACTTCCCATGCGATTTCCGCCAGGGCGGCGTCCAGCCGGGCAATCAGCGGCGCCACGTTGGGCTGCTCGTTGTAGCAGGGCACGATGACGCTCAGTTCGGCCGCTTGCATCGCCGATGCGTCGGTGGCACCGCCGACTCTGCTGAAGGCGTGGTTCATGACGGGCCGGTTAAGGCCGGGATCGCGCCTGCGCTGTCAAGCGGCCGGGCTACAGCGGCACTCCCGCCAGGCTGCGGCTGGTGCGGATGGTCTGCAGGGTCTGCACCCGCATCACCGACGGCGCCCCGGTCAGCCGCTGGGTCAGCTGGTTCTCGTGCGCCGTGTCGCGCGCCACCAGCCGCAGCAGGAAGTCGCCGCCGCCGCGGATCATGTGGCACTCGCGCACCTCGGGCCAGCCGCCGACCAGCTGCTCGAAGGCCGACAGCACCGCCTCCTTCTGGCTGTCCAGCCCGACGATCGCGAAGAAGGTGATCGCCCAGCCCAGGGTCTGCGGATCGGGGTCGGCATGGTAGCCGCGGATGACCCCGGCCTCCTCCAGCCGGCGCACCCGGCGCAGGCATGGTGGCGCCGAGATGCCGGCGCGCCGGGCCAGCTCGACATTGGTCATGCGCCCGTCGGCCTGCAATTCGGCCAGGATACGGCGGTCGATGGCGTCCAGGATGGGCGTCTCGGCAGGCTGGGTCTTCATGTTCGCGATCGTCGTGGTGTGAGCGGCGTGCGTTCCGGCATATTGGCGACCGAACTCTGAGGGTCCGGATCGGGCGCCCGGCAGGCGGCGTCGCGCAATATTATTGCACAGACGATGCGGCGCAAGACCACGATCCACATCGATCTGCTCGCGCTGCATGGCTGATCGCCGGTTTCCTTGCCCGCCGGGGCGGCCCGCCGATATGCTGTGCACACCATTCGCGGATCGCCCGATGCCCGACTCGATCGTCCCCTCTGCCAATCACACGCGCCTGCTGATCATCGGCGCGGGACCGGCGGGCTACACCGCGGCGATCTATGCCGCCCGCGCGGCGCTGGCGCCGGTACTGGTCGCCGGATTGCAGCCGGGCGGCCAATTGATGATCACCACGGACGTGGAGAACTATCCGGGCTTCGCCGAGGTGATCCAGGGGCCTTTCCTGATGGAGCAGATGGCCGCGCAGGCCGAGCATGTCGGCACGCGCATCATCCACGACCTGGTCGCCGCGGTGGACTTCTCGGCCCGTCCGTTCCGCTGCGAACTCGATTCCGGACAGGTCTGGCTGGCCGACGCCGTGATCATCGCCACCGGCGCCCAGGCGCGCTGGCTCGGCCTCGAATCGGAGCAGCGCCTGCAGGGTGCGGGGGTTTCCGCCTGCGCCACCTGCGACGGCTTCTTCTATCGCGGCAAGCGCGTCGCCGTGGTCGGCGGCGGCAACACGGCGGTGGAGGAGGCGCTCTACCTCACCCACCATGCCAGCCACGTCACGCTGATCCACCGCCGCGCCGCGCTGCGCGCCGAGCGCATCCTCCAGCAGCGGCTGTTCGCGCACCCCAAGATCAGCGTGGTCTGGGACAGCGTGGTCCAGGAGATCACCGCCTCGGGCACGCCGCCGGTGGTCGATGGGCTGCGGCTGCGCGACATCAACACAGGCGCTGAAACTTCGCTGTCGGTGGATGGGGTTTTCATCGCCATCGGGCATTCCCCGACCACCGCGCTGTTCGCCGGGCAGATCGAGATGGATGCCGAAGGCTATGTCCGCACCGTGCCGGGCAGCACGCGCACCTCGGTGCCCGGCGTGTTCGCCGCCGGCGATGTGCAGGACAAGGTGTTCCGACAGGCGGTGACGGCGGCCGGAACCGGATGCATGGCGGCGCTGGAGGCGGAAAAACACTTGTCCGGGTCGACCGAAACAGCGGCGGTAGCGGCCTACTGATCGCCGGCAGCCGTCAAAAGACCAGAATTTTCTAGGTTGCCGGCTGCGCGCGTGCAACGTTTTGACCTTCGCTTCGCCTCCAGATTCGTTTGTTGATTGCCCCGCCGGAAGCGGGGCGAACCGGGAGTGGCTTAACGATGGACTGGGACAAGCTGCGCGTTTTCCATGCGGTGGCGGAGGCCGGCAGTTTCACGCATGCCGGCGACACCCTGAACCTCAGCCAGTCCGCCGTCTCGCGCCAGATCTCGGCGCTCGAGGAGGCGCTGCAGGTCCCGCTGTTTCACCGCCACGCCCGCGGCCTGATCCTTACCGAGCAGGGCGAGGCGCTGAACCGCACGGTGCGCGAGGTGTTCGCCAAGCTGGCGATGACCGAGGCGCTGCTGACCGAGAGCAAGGAACGCCCCGCCGGCCGCCTGAAGGTCACCACCACGATGGGATTCGGGTCGATGTGGCTGGCGCCGCGCCTCGCCGGCTTTCTCGAGATGTATCCAGACGTCTCGGTCTCGCTGCTGCTCGACGACAACGACCTCGACCTGGCGATGCGGGAGGCGGACGTGGCGATCCGCATGCATCCGCCCAAGCAGCCCGACCTCGTGCAGCGGCATCTGATGACGCTGGAATGGGCGGTCTGCGCCACCCCCGACTACCTCAAGAAGCACGGCGTGCCGCAGCGCGCGGAAGACCTCGACGAGCACAGGCTGATCCTGTTCGGCGAGTACCATCCGCCGGTGCCGGACATCAACTGGCTGGCCGAGGCGGGGCGCCGGCCGGGCAGCCCGCGCCGCGCCCTGCTGGAGGTCAACAGCGTGCAGGCGATGCTGCTGGCGATCCGCTCCGGTGTCGGCATCGGCGCGCTGCCCGACTTCGTCATGGCGACCAACCAGGACCTCGTGACCATCCTGCCGGAGGTCAAGCAGCCGAAGGTCGACGTGTTCTTCGTCTATCCCGAGGAACTGCGCAATTCGAAGCGCGTCGCGGTGTTCCGCGACTTCCTGCTGGCGAGGCTCGCCGAACTGCACTAGCCGGACCCTCATCTTCGTCCCGGGATCCGCTGCGACGTCGCGATGACCGATCACCTGCCCGATGCCACGCATCTGCGATCGCCCTACACCGACCATCTCGGCCTGATCCTGCTGGAGTGGCGGGAAGGGCTGGCGCGCAATGCGCTCGATTTGCAGCCCTTCCACCTCAACCGCAACGGCATCGCGCATGGCGGCGTCATCCTCTCGCTGATCGGCGACACCGCGGGTGCCGCGGGCAACTGGTGCAGCGTGCTGGGCAATGTGCGCCTGTCGGTGACGGTCGATCTCAGCGTCACCTTCGTCGCGCGCGCCGCCGCCGGCCGCCTGATCGCCACCGGCCGGGTGATCGGCCAGGGCCGCTCGATGTTCTTCGTCCGCACGGACGTGCACGACGCCGCCGGCACGCTGGTCGGTTTCGGCCAGTCGACGCATCGCCGCCGGCAGGGCAGCGAAACGATCGAGGGCGTGCCTGCACCTTTGCGTCATGACGAGGCGAGCGGCCTCACAATCCGGTGAGGCGGGCGTTGCGTAACCTCCCCTGCCGGGTTACAGCAGGGAGGCGGGCAGTCCGGTCATCCAGCCCGCCGACCACCGCGGCGGCGCCCACCGCCCTCCGCCGCGACCCCGGCTTCCGCCGCAGCAACGGCGGCAGGCCGCACCGTCTGATGGTTCATCCTGCACAGGACACTGACTTTGCCGCTGCGCCGTCCTCGCCGCATCTTCCGCCCTGCCGTGCTGCCCGTGCCGCGCCGCCACGTGCTGATGCCGCTGATGCTGGGCGTCGGCGGCGCGCTCTGTGCGGCGGGCCTGGTGCTCGGGCTGATGTCCTCCGACCTGTTCGGCCGGGCGCCGCCGCAGGCCGGACAGATCCTGGCCGACCCGGCACAGATCGCCGTCGTCGACGCCGACACGCTGCGCCTGAGCGACCGGGTGGTGCGTCTGGCGGGCATCCGGGTGCCGTCGCGGGGCCAGACCTGCCGCGGCGCCAGCGGTCAGGAATTCGACTGCGGGGTCGCCGCCGCCAACGCGCTGGCCGCGCTGGTGCAGCAGGCCCCGGTGGACTGCCAGTTGCACGGAGCGGACGGCATGGGACGCGCGCTGGCAGTGTGCGAGGCCGGCGGCCGCCAGATCAACCGGGCGCTGGTCGATGCCGGCTGGGCGCGCGCCGACCGCTCCAGCCCCGCTCTTCAGGCCGCCGAGACGCAGGCGCGCAACGACCGGCGCGGCCTCTGGGCCTCCGGGCAGAACAGCTGGTAGGCTCCCGCCGCGCCGATGGCTGATGCTGCATCCGCGAAGGTTGCGCAGCGGCCGGCGCCGCCATAGTTTTCGCTCGCGGACATCGCGCGCCCGCCGTCGCGGCAAACGATGGTCCGGTTCCTCAACGCCCCGGCTCGATCGCAACAGCGGCGCTTATCCCGCAGCATCTTAAGGAGATTTGCATGAGCGCCTCGGCCAAGCCCGCCATCACCGTCACGCTCGACGGCACCAACCGCGCGCTCCATATCCCGCTGATGGAGGGCACGATCGGGCCGCCCGTCGCCGATATCCGCAAGCTCTACGGCGATCTCGGCCTGTTCACCTATGATCCGGGCTACGGCGCCACCGCGGCCTGCGAAAGCAAGATCACCTACATCGACGGCGACGAGGGCATCCTGCTCTATCGCGGCTACCCGATCGAGCAACTGGCCGAAAATTCGACCTTCCTCGAAGTCGCCTACCTGCTGCTCAACGGCGAACTGCCGAACGCCGCGCAGAAGGCCGAGTTCGACAAGGGCGTGATGCTGCACACGATGCTGCACGAGCAGCTGCGCACCTTCTACAACGGCTTCCGCCGCGACGCCCATCCGATGGCGGTGATGTGCGGGGTGGTCGGTGCGCTCAGCGCCTTCTACCACGACAGCATGGACATCAACGATCCCGAGCAGCGCAGCATCAGCGCGTTCCGGCTGATCGCCAAGGTGCCGACGATCGCCGCCTGGGCGCACAAGTACAATATCGGCCAGCCCTTCATGTATCCGCGCAACGACCTCGGTTACGCGGAGAACTTCCTCTACATGTTCCACGCGGTTCCCGCCGAGCCGTATCATGTCAACCCGATCCTGGCGCGGGCCATGGATCTGATCATGATCCTGCACGCCGACCACGAGCAGAACGCCTCCACCAGCACCGTGCGGCTGGCCGGCTCGACCGGCGCCAACCCGTTCGCCTGCATCGCCGCCGGGATCGCCAGCCTGTGGGGTCCCGCGCATGGCGGCGCCAACGAGGCGGTGCTGAAGATGCTGACCGAGATCGGGCACGTGAAGAACGTTCCCGACTTCCTCTCGCGCGTGAAGGACAAGAACGAGCACGCCCGCCTGATGGGCTTCGGTCACCGGGTCTACAAGAACTACGACCCGCGCGCGAAGATCATGCAGAAGGCCTGCCACGACGTGCTGGGCGAGCTCGGCATCAAGGACGACCCGCTGCTCGACCTGGCCATGGAGCTCGAGAAGATCGCGCTGCACGATCAGTATTTCATCGATCGCAAGCTCTACCCGAACGTCGATTTCTACTCGGGCATCATTCTCAAGGCGATGGGCTTCCCCACCAGCATGTTCACGGCGCTGTTCGCGGTCTCGCGGACCGTCGGCTGGATCAGCCAGTGGCGGGAGATGATCGAGGATCCGCAGCAGCGCATCGGGCGGCCGCGCCAGATCTACACCGGTGCCGCGCAGCGCGACTACGTGCCGATGAGCCGGCGGGCCTGAAGCCACCGATCGGCGGCGGCCGATATTCGGTCACCTTTTTGAAAGGCCAGGGCCACCCGCCCTGGCCTTTCTTCTGTCCGGGTGGTGCAAACCGGGGGTCGGACGTGCCGAAAAAGGCCGCGGGGTCGCGGCATGAGGCGCAGCGCCGGCCAGGCTTTTCCACCGGCTGTGGATGAAAACACTCACCGGCTGTTGATATTTCGCTATCAGAAACACGTGCAACCGCCTGATCGATATAGTTTCATTTGATCGAATCACGCTGGATTCCGCTCTGGTTCGGCGGCATCCTGGACATCCAGGCCGCTGTTTCCACAAATTTTTTTAGGAAATGTTAAAGAGAGGCTTCCCTCCTCACATAGCTGTGTTAGGCTACACCAATAAGTTGTGTAGTCGTGGCTGGTTTAACCAAGAGGGATTGCCATGGACGTTTACGAGACGCTGGATAAACAGGTGCGGCAGCGGCTCCGGCATTGGCCGCAGCACCCGCCTGGCGTGCTGCCGCGGCTGCGGGAGCGCGATGCCTGGCTCCGCGGGCGCCCCTGCATCGATGCCAGCACCGCCGGCACCGGGCCCTATTTGAAGCTGCCAGGCAGCAACCGGCTGCGCACCCTGCCGGACGGGCTATGGCTGAATTTCGGCGGCACGCCGCGCGAGCCCTATGTCGACATCTTCGCCATCGAGGCCTGTGGGTCGCTGCCCAACCTGCTCGACAAGCGGTCGCGCTTCACGCCGACGATCCATTCGCTGCTCACGGTCTGCCCGGTGCCGTGGCTGATCGCACCCGTCATCGCCGGCGAGAACAAGCCGCGCTGGCAGGCGACGGGTGTGCTGCGCCACGAGCCCACCCAGCCGCTGGTCCTGCCGGTGCGCGACATCCGCGTCATGTACGCGCTGAAGCATCGACACTACGAAGGCTTCGTCCGCCATCACATGCCGCACGCGCACGAGTATTACGTGCCGATGGAGATTCTGACCGCCGAGGACGGCGACAAGGACCCGGCGCTCAATGCGATGCTCGCCCACGCCACCGCGAGCGCGCAGTTCCTGGTCAACCGCTGAGATGCCCGAGCAGCCGCAGCGCCAGGTCGGGCCGGTCGGTGATGATCCCGTCCGCCTGCCACGCCTGCATCCGACGCATCGCCTCGGGCTCGTTCACCGTCCAGGGCAGCACGGCCAGACCCAGATCGTGCGCCTCCGCGATGGCGTCGCGGGTCAGGTCGCCATGCTCGGGCGCCCAGGTCCGCACGCCTTCCGCGGCGACCGCGCGGGGCACCGATCCGCCGAAATCGGATGGAGCGGGACCATCCCACCACAGCCGCGCGGCAGCGACCGTCCTGGCCTCGGTCAGCAGCGCGCAGGCGATGTCGGGGCGGCTGCGCCGCAGGTGGCGCGGGCCGCGCCAGTCGAATGACTCCAGCATCACGCGGTGTGCCGCCCCGGCCGCCTCCACCTCCGCCATCACCGCGTCCGCCATGGCAGGGCCGGCAAGGCTGTCGGTGGGGCGCGTCGGATCGGTCTTGAGCTCGATCGTCAGCGCGGTATCGCCGGTCGCCGCCAGCACCGCCGCCAGGGTAGGAATGCGGGCACCGTCGATCGGCATCTGATCGGGAAACCGCGCGGCATAGGCCGATCCCGGCCGGATGCGCCCGACATCGAACCCGGTCAGCGTGTCGAGCCGCAGGCCCCGCACCAGCATCGTCGCGTCGTCGAGCCAGGAGCCATTGGGCCGGCGTGTGATGTCGGGATTGAGGGCCAGGTCGTGAGCGAGCACCACCACCCCGTCGGCCGAGACGCCGACATCCAGCTCGAACCCGCGAACGCCCAGGGCCATGGCCCGCACGAAGCCCTCCATGGTGTTTTCGGGATACAGGGCGCGCGCGCCGCGATGCCCCTGGATCATGAACGTCTTCAACAATCGGGCCACCTTGGTGTTTCGTGCTGCGTTGTCGCCGCTCCTGGTCCATGACCATGCGGTGTGACCGGGTCAAGGAAAGTCCGATGTCGGATCAGGAACGGGTGCCCAACGGAAAAATGCTGGGCGTTCTGGGCGGCATGGGGCCGCTGGCCAGCGCGCATTTCATGACGCGGCTGACCCTGCTGACGCCGGCCGTCCACGACCAGGATCATATCCCCACGATCCTGTGGTCCGATCCGCGCGTGCCCCCGCGCACCCGGACGCACATCCCCGGCGCCGAGGACCCGCTGCCGTGGATGCTGCGCGGCGTCGCCGGCCTGCGCAGCGCGAGCGTGGGTGCCATCGCCATCGCCTGCAACACGGCACATGCCTGGTACACGCCGATCCGCGCCGCCGCTGCCATGCCGGTGCTGCACATCGTCGAGGCGGTGAGCGCCGATCTGCGCCGCCACCTTGCCGCCCCCGGGCCGGTCGGCCTGATGGCGACCGAGGCGACGCTGGCGATGCGGCTGTATCAGGATGGGCTGGAGGCGCAGGGCTGGCGCTGCATCGTGCCGACGGCGGCGACCATGCGCGATCGTGTCACGCCGGCGATCGGGCTGGTCAAGGCGAACCGCATCGCCGAGGCCTATCCGCCGCTGGCCGCCTGCGTCGGGGAACTGGTTGCGGCCGGCGCTGCCGCGATCATCCTCGGCTGCACCGAAATTCCGGTCGCCTTGCAAGCTGGCGAGCCGCCGTCCGTGCCGGTCATCGACTCGATCGACGCGCTGGCGATGGCGGCGATCGCGTGGTGGCAGGACGGCAGATGAACCCTCAGTCGGCGCAGTCGCAGCCGGGCGTCGGCCCCCGCTCGCCGCGCACCACGTGATGGTCGATCCATTCGGCGACCAGGCGCCTCGCCTCGTTCATCGACGCTTCGGGGTGGTGGATGCGGTAAAGCGTGGTGCAGGCCTGGAACGCGGACATGTCGTCGGACCCGATCTGGCGCAGATCGCGATATGCCGTCACCACCGCCCGCTCGCAGCGCCGGGCGATCATGCTGCTCTCCTGACCCATGGGCTCCACACTTCCAGATGCGAATTATTCGCAAAACGCCCCGGGAGCATAGGATCACCCTGGGCGCCTAGCAAGCCGCGTCGTTAGCGCCGCCCGGCGGCGACCGTTCCGGCTCCGGTGAGCCGATCCGTCAGGCCGGGCGCGCCAGCAGCACCTGCCCCACATCGGTCCAGCCGGCGCGGAAACCGGTCTCGCAATACGACAAGTAGTATTCCCACAGCCGCTTGAAGCGGGTGTCGTAGTCCGGGCGCAGCCGGGCGATCTCCGACCATCTGGCCTGGAACGCGGCCTGCCAGCGGGCCAGCGTCTCGGCGTAGTCGGCGCCGAACCAGTGCGCCTCCAGCCATTGCAGCCCGGCCTTTGCCGCCTCGGCGCGCAGCCGCGACGGGCAGGGCAGCATGCCGCCGGGAAACACGTGGCGCTGAATGAAATCCGCGGTGGTGTGATAGTCGGGAAACAGCCGGTCCTCGATGGTGATGGTCTGCAGCCCGACCAGCCCGCCCGGCGCCAGCCGGTCGCGCAGCGTGGCGAAGTAGGCGGGCCAATAGGTTTCGCCCACCGCCTCGAACATCTCCACCGAGACGATGCGGTCGAAATGCCCGAGCACGTCGCGGTAATCCTGCAGCCTGAACTCGACCTTCGCTTCCAGTTCAGTGCCGGCAACGCGCGCGCGGGCGTATTCCAGCTGCGCCGGCGACAGCGTGATGCCCAGGATCGACACGCCGTATTCCCGCGCCGCCAACTCGGCGAAGCCGCCCCAGCCGCAGCCTATCTCCAGCACCGTCATGCCCGGCTGCAGCCCCAGCACGTCGCACAGCCGGCGCATCTTGCGGATCTGAGCGCCCTCCAGCGTCTCCTGCGAGCCGGCGAACAGGGCCGACGAATAGGTCATCGAGGGATCGAGCCAGTGCTCGTAGAAATCGTTGCCGAGGTCGTAGTGCTCGGCGATGTTGCGGCGCGCGCCGCGGCGCGTGTTCGGCCGCAGCCGGTGCAGCAGCTTGGAGAAGGCGCGCACCCAGGGACGGCCCTTCAGCATCTCCAGCCATTCCGCCTCGTTCACCGCGGCAACCGCCATCACGCCCCGGATGCTCGGGCTCTCCCACAGCCCGTCCAGATACGCCTCGGCCAGACCCAGGCTGCCGCCGGTGACCAGCCGGGTCACGGCGCGCGGATCCTTGATGACGATGGTGGCGGACGGTTCGGGGCTCTTGACGACGCGATGGCTGCTGCCATCGGGCAGCACCACGGTCAGCGTGCCGGTGCGGATCATCTTCGCCAGGCGAAGCGCGAGGCGAAGCCGGCCGTCGCGCGGCCGGGGTCCGGCGGTTTCGCCGATCATCGTCTGGCTCTGGGTGGTGCTCTGCGTCTGGCTCATGCCGACACTCCCGGCGTTATCGGTTCGGTTGGCGCCTTCGGCGCCCGGTGGAAGCGCGCGCCGCGCCACCAAAGCCGGATCGCCTGGGCGTGAATCGCCGCCACCACCTTCAGCGGCATCAGCGGCATCGCCCCGATGACGCGCAGCAGCGCGCCATCGCTCATCTTCGTGCCATGCAGGCGCATGGATGCAGTCAGGCGCTGCTCATTCTGCGTGCCGTAGCGGATCGCGAGGCTGAAGTCGGTTTCGTCCGCGGCGAAATCGGGCGCGATGAAGCCGAAGCGGTAGCCGCCCGCCATGTCGAAGAACGGCGAGACATGCAGCCGCTTCGCCGTCGCCTGCCGCACCAGCGCGCCCGGTGCGGCCTCGGCTTCGGCCACCGGCAGCAGGTAGGTATGCTGGTCGCCGAAGGTGTTCTTCACCTGATGCAGCACGGCGCGCAGCCGGCCTTCGGCGTCGTGGCAGAAGAAGAAGGCGATCGGATTGAAGGCGAAGCCCAGGACGCGGGGAATGCACAGGAAATGGATGCGCGCCGCCGCCTCGCCCAACCCCGCGTCGTGCAGACGCGCGGCCACCCATGGCCGCAGCGCACCGCCGTCGCGTGGTCCGTGATCGGCCTCGTGCAGCGACACCGCCGCAAGGCGCCGGCGCCGGAAAAGCCTGCTCCTGGCTACGATCTCGTCGAGCCGGTCGAGATCGACCGACAGCATCCAGATGCGATAGCTGAACCGGTTGGCCGGTGCGACATGCCGCACATGCGCGACACGGCCGGTGAACAGCAGGGCGGGGGGCGCTGCGTTCATCCTGCCATCGATACGGCTTGCGCGGCGCGGTCGGTCGGCATCTGCCATGGTGGCACGATGCCGAAATCGCGGGCCACGCGCACTGCCGATGCGATGCCGTCCTCGTGGAAACCCCAGCCGGTCCAGGCGCCGGCGAACCACATGCGCCCCTGGCCCTGGATCGAGGGCAGCGCCGCCTGGGCCGTCATCGCCGCCGCATCGAATTGCGGATGGCGGTAGGTGCGCGTGCTGAGGACGCGGGCCGGATCGGGCGGACGCAACGGATTGAGGCTGACCAGCAACGGCTCGGGCGTCAGCATCCCCTGCAGCCGGTTCATCCAGTAGGTGACGCTGACGCTGCGCGCGCGGTCGCCGGCATCCTCGGTCAGGTAGTTCCAGGCCGACCACACGGCGCGGCGGCGCGGCATCAGGCTGGCGTCGGTGTGCAGCACGGCAAGGTTGTCGCGGCAGCGTATCGCACCCAGGATGCGCGTCTGCGCATCGGTCGGCTGCGACAATGCCGCCAGCGCCTGCTCGGCATGGCAGGCGAACACCACGGCATCGAACGCCGCCGCGCTGCCGTCGGCCAGGGCGATCCGCACGCCGGTGCCATCCGGCGCCACGCCGCGCGCCGCGCAGCCCAGCCGCACGGTGGCGTTCATGCCGGCGATCACGCGCGCCACGTATTCGCGCGACCCGCCGGTGACGGTGCGCCATTGCGGCCGGTCGTTCAGCGTCAGCAGTCCGTGGTTGTGGAAGAACTGCGCGAACTGCCGGGCCGGGAAGGCACGCATCCCTTCCACCGAGGACGACCAGATCGCCGCCCCCATCGGCAGGATATGGTCATGAATGAAACCATCACCATAGCCGCCGCGTCGCAGGAAATCGCCCAGGCTCTCGTCCGACGCGCCATTCAGCAGCTTCGGCGCGGCACGGTAGAAGCGAACGACGTCGGCCAGCATGCGCCAGAAGCGCGGCCGCAGCGTGTTGCGCTTCTGCGCAAAGACCTGCGCCATCGACCCGCCGCCATACTCGAAGCGCCCGCCACGCGCCGACACCGCGAACGACATCTCCGACTCGTGCGTCGGCACATCCAGATGCCCGAACAGCGCGGTCAGGTGTGGATAGTTGCGCTCGTTATAGACGATGAAGCCGGTATCGACGGCGACCAGGCGGTTGCCCAGCAGCACCTCCTGCGTCTCGGCGTGGCCGCCGGCGCGCGGCGCATCCTCGAACAGCGTCACCGCGTGGCGGCGGCCCAGCAGCCATGCCGCCGACAGCCCGGCGATGCCGGCGCCGATCACCGCGACGCGGGCGCCGGGTGCCACGCCGTCGGGCGGGCTGATCGCATTCATGCCGCGTCTCCGGTGATCGCGGCATAGGCCGCGAGAGCCCGGTTGCGACCTTCCGCCAGATCGACGATCGGGCGGGGATAGGTCTGGCCGAGCGTGACGCCCGCCGCTTCCAGTGCGTCCGCGGGGGCGTCCCACGGGGCATGAATATGCGCGGCATCCAGCTTGGCCAGCGCCGGCACGAAACGGCGCACATAGGTGCCGTCAGGGTCGAATTTGCGCCCCTGCAGGACCGGATTGAACACCCGGAAATACGGTGCGGCGTCGGCGCCGCTACCGGCGACCCATTGCCAACTGGCGCTGTTGGCGGCGAGGTCGGCATCGACCAGCGTATCCCAGAACCACGCCTCGCCGTCCTGCCACGGTATCAGCAGGTGCTTCACCAGAAAGCTCGCCACCACCATCCGGACGCGATTGTGCATCCATCCGGTCTGCCACAACTGGTGCATCCCCGCATCGACAATCGGAACGCCCGTCATGCCGCGCTGCCAGGCGCGCAGGCCGGCCGCGTCATCACGCCATGGCATGCGCGCGAACTCGGCACGCAGCGGCATGTCGGGCAGCGCGGGATGGTGCCACAGCAGATAGATCGAGAATTCGCGCCATAGCAATTCGCGCAGGAATGTCTCCAGCCCCTTGCCGCGGTTCTCCGCCGCGGCGATTGCGGCATGCCAGACCGTCGGGCCGGAGACCTCGCCCGAATGCAGGTGCGGCGACAGCATCGACGTGCTGTCGATGCCTGGCAGGTTGCGGCGTGCGTCGTAGTGTCCCAGGCCTTCCTTCAGGAAGTCGCGCAGCCTGGCATGGGCGCCGTCCTCGCCGGGCGTCCAGGTGGCCCGCAAGCCGCCGGCCCAGTCGGGTTTCGTTGGCAGCAGGCCCCAGTCATCCAGCCGGTCGGATGCCGGCGGCGCCGCGCCCTCGATCCTGCCCGGCGCCGGAATCGGCGGCTTCGGTCCGCCGGCGGCGAAGCAGGCGCGTGCGAAGGGCGAATAGACGCCATAGATCCCGCCGGCCTGGGTGCGCACCTGATCGGGATTGAACAGCATCGTGGTGCGATGCCGGTGCAGCGTCACGCCGTCCTCGCGCAGCACTTCGGTCAGCTGCCGGTCGGTCTGCCGCGCCCAGGGCTCGACCGCGGCGCCGACATGCACCGCGGTTGCGCCGGCGGCTTTGACGAGCCGTGGGATTTCCTCCAGGGCTTTGCCGCGCCGCAGCACCAGCGGCGCACCGCGCGCGGCGAGCGACGTCGCCAGCGCGGCCAGGCTGTGATGCAGCCACCAGCGCGCAGCGCCCCCCGGCGCCCATCGTTCCGCTGCCGCATCATCGAGCACATACACCGGCAGCACTTTGCAGCCCGTTGCGATCGCCGCCTGCAACGCGGCGTGATCGGCAAGCCGCAGGTCGTGGCGGAACCACAGCAGAACGGTGCCGGACCCGTCGGTGTCGTTGGCGGGTCGGGTCATAGCCGCGGCATCTCCTCCATCGCCGCGCGGTGCGGCGGCCTGCTGCCTGTGGTGGATATGTGCGCGATTACGAAAATGCGACCCCCAATCGGCGCTGCCGCGCCAAACGCATGACGATGTGTTGGAAATACGGGCGAAGGCGACGCCCGGATGCAGCCGGGTCCGGCCCGCTCGGCTCCGGTCGGGTCAGGACCTGTGCTGCCGGTCGGGGCCGACGGCGAAACTATACAATCGTTCCCGGCCCAGCAGGAACAGCCTTGCGCCGCGCGGGAACAGCCGGGCGATCGCCGGCGTGCGCACGTCCATGCCGCCGGTATAGGCGCCGAAGGCCGGCATAACCACACGCCGCGCGTCGGTGACGAAGCAGGCGCGGCTCACCGAGGTGCCGCGCGCCGGCACCACCGCCTTGGGATGGTGGTGGCCGCTGATCTCGCCCTCCGCTGCAGCCGCCAGCAGGGCCTCGTGGCGAAACACCAACGGACCGGCGGCGAACTGCTCCGTCCACTCGCCGCCCAGGCCCGCGGGCGGTGCCGGGTCGTGGTTGCCCTGCACCCAGACGAAGCGCGTGGCGGCGGTGATCGCCTGCAACCGCTGCCGCTCGGCCCCAGGCAACCGCTCAGCCGCGCCGCGGTCGTGAAAGCTGTCGCCCAGCGCCACGACGATGCGCGGCCGATAGCGGCGCAGCAGCAGGCCCAGACGGTCCAGCGTGACGCGGGTGTCCCAGGGCGGCAGCAGCATGCCGCGCGGCGCGAACGACGTGCCCTTCTCCAGATGCAGGTCGGACACGGCGAGCAACCCGGCCTCGGGCCAGATCAGCGCGCCGGCCGGATCGAGCATCAGCCGCTCGCCGGCGAGATGGATCGGGGCGGCGGTCACGCCGGCTGGTCGAACAGGCTGGGCTGCCGCGCCCGTCGCCGCGCGGATGGCGCCGCTGGCGGATCATGCTCGGCCACCGCCTCGGCGATGATCGCCTCGGCCTCCGCCAGCAGGGTCTCCTCGTCCTCGGATGTGCGCACGTTTTCCCGGCCGATCTCCAGCAGCACCGGCACCGCGAGCGGCGAGACGCGCGACAGCGCCATGTGCACGATGCGGCCCTTCGCGCGCTTGCAGCATCCCGGCCAGGCGCGACAGGTCGGTCAGGCCGCCCGCCGCGTCGGCACGGGTGGCGCGCAGCAGGATGTGGTCCGGCTGGTGCCGGCGCAGCACGTCGTAGATCAGGTCGCTGTTCACCGTGACCTGCCGGCGCGTTCTTCTGCGCGCCCGGATGATTGCCGCTCGATCAGCCCGGCGATCACCGCGACATTGCGGAACGTCCGCCGCAGCATCGAGCTTTCCGCCATCCAGGCTTCCAGGTCGTCGCCCAGCATGTCCTCGTCGAACAGCTTCGCGATGTCGCGTCGGCCGGTGCGCCGACCAGGTGCCCAGCACATAGTCGGTCGCGACGAACCCCAGCGGCGCGATAGCCGGCGCGCTCCATCCGCCGCGTCAGCAGCATGCCCAGCGTCTGGTGCGCGTTGCGGCCCTCGAAGCAATACGCCACCAGATACCAGCGCCCGCCGCGCGGAAACGTCTCCACCAGCAGGTCGTCGCGTCCCGGCAGGCGCGAGCGCGCCTTCTGCAGCCGCAGCCATTCCTGCACCGGCTCGGGGAACAGGTGCCACGTCGCCGGGTCCTGCAGCATCCCGCGCACGCGGTCGGCCAGATTGGTGGTCAGCGGCATCCGGCCGCCGGCATAGGCCGGCACCATCGGCTCGCCGGTGCCGCCCTCGGCGCATTCCACCACGGTCTCGTGCAGGCGCAGGAACTTCAGCAGCCGCCCGGCGAACATGAAGGTGTCGCCGGGGCGCAGCATGTTGACGAAATACTCCTCCACCTCGCCCAGCATCGGGCCGAAGCGGCGGCCGTTGGTCAGCCGCACCTTCAGCAACGGCGCCTCGACGATGGTGCCGATGTTCATGCGGTGCTGCGCGCGCGACGCGGGCCGACGCGCACATGCACGCGTCCCTCGGCGTCGCGGAACAGCTTGCGGTAGCGCTCATAGGCGGCAAGCGCATAGCCGCCGTTCTCGACGAAACCCAGCACGTCGTCGAATTCCTTTCGCGTCAGCCCGGCATAGGGCGCGCGCGCGCGCCACTTCGGCGAACATCGCATCGGGCTGGAACGGCGCGCTGCACGCCATGCCCAGCAGATGCTGCGCCAGCACATCGAGCCCGCCCGGCCGCGGCGGATCGCCGTCCAGTTCGCGCGCGGCCACGCCCAGCATGGCGGCCTCGCATTCCAGCACCTCGAACCGGTTGGCCGGCACCAGGATCGCGCGGCTAGGCCTCGTCCATCCGGTGATTGGCGCGCCCGACCCGTTGCAGCAGGCGCGAGACGCCCTTCGGCGCGCCGACCTGGATCACCTGATCGACGCCGCCCCAGTCGATGCCGAGATCGAGCGAGGACGGTGGCCACCACCGCGCGCAGCTTGCCCTCCGCCATCGCCGCCTCGACCCGGCGGCGCTGCGCCACGTCCAGGCTGCCGTGATGCAGCGCGATCGGCAGCGTCGGTTCGTTCAGCCGCCACAGCGCCTGGAACATCAGCTCGGCCTGGGCGCGGGTGTTGACGAAGACGATCGTCATGCCGGCGGCGCGGATGCGCGCCAGGATGTCGGGCGCGCTGTCCAGCCCCATGTGGCCCGACCAGGGCAGCCGCCCCTCCGGCAGCATCATCGACAGTCGGGCGGCGCGCCGTCCGTCTCCTCGATCATCCGGTCGGCGCCCGACATAGGCCGCAAGCGCGCCCGGATGCGCCACGGTCGCCGACAGCCCGACGCGCCGTGCCGCCGGCGCCAGCGTGCGGAGCCGCGCGAGACAGAGCGCCAAGCTGGTCGCCCCGCTTGGTGCCGGCGAGCGCATGCACCTCGTCGATCACCACCGCCTGCAGGCCGGCGAACATCGCCGGCGCGTCGGGCAGCGACAGCAGCAGCGCCAGGCTCTCGGGCGTGGTCAGCAGCAGGTTCGGCGGCTGTTCGCTGCTGGCGCTGGCGCTTGGATGCCGGCGTGTCGCCGGTGCGCGTCTCGATGCCGATCGGCAGGCGCATCTCCTCGACCGGACGCGGTCAGGTTGCGCGCGATGTCGGTGGCGAGCGCCTTCAGCGGGCTGACATAGAGCGTGTGCAGCCCGGCGCGCGGCGCCTCGGCGAGGTCGACCAGGCGACGGCAGGAACCCCGCCAGCGTCTTGCCGCCGCCGGTGGGCGCGATCAGCAGCACGCGACTCGCCGGCGCGCGCGGCCGCCAGCATCGCCAGCTGGTGCCGCCGCAGCGTCCAGCCCCGCGCGGCGAACCAGGCGGCAAAGGGTTCCGGCAATGTTCCGTCCACCCGCCATAAGTAGGGGGTCTTTCGCCGGGCGGGAAGCGGGCCGGAGCCGGCGGAAGGAGCCTTGTCTCCCGTTGGCCGGAAATGGTCCGTCTACCTGGGTGCCCGGACGCAGTAGGCGGACGTCGCGGCTCTGCGCGTACCGCCGGCCATCGACCCCAACCTCGTCATTCGCGCCCCTGTCCGGCGGTTCCAGGAGCGGGCGTTTGCATATGCACGCAGCCGACAGCCTCGCGCTAATCCCCTTGGTTCGGCGGTCTGACGGCGGCTCAAGAAGGTGGTCGTTCGTCGGTATGCATTTGAAGCGAGGCCCACGACTGCGATCCGGTCGGCCGGAGCGACGCGTCCTGCTACCAGTGGGTGTTTGCCCACAAGTACCAAAAAGGATTGCTAGGTTGTTCGACCGGGGCGTCACTTCGCTGAAGCACTTGCTCGAGTAGGAACTCCGACATTGGGCGGATGTCTCCCCGACGAAATGCATCGAGAAAGTCCGAGAAGGTCTTTGCCTCCTGATAGCCTTGCCAAAACTCCCGCCTAAGCAGCGGGGGCCAAAACCAAGCCAGCCCCGATTTGAGACGCCGAAGCGGTGACAAGACGAAAACCGGGATGTGAGTATGGGCCGGGCCCGATGATGAAGGAGCGCCTGCGGCGGCACTTCGGTGCTTAGCCTGCTGATCTCTCAAATCATATAAAAAACGAAGTGTCCGATTGTCGATTGGGTCTGAGTTCGAAAGCTCCCTGACGCTACTTGGCACAATACACAATACATATGCGCCGCCCAATGCGCCGTTTGAGAGGATGAAACCACCCGGGAGATTGGCAACAAGCCCGCCATCGAGAAGTATCATCCCCGCCAATCGGGTTGGGTGGACAATGACTGGAAGGGAAGCTGACGCCACTGCCACGTGAAAGGCATCAACACGCTCTCCGCTTCCCAAATCTTCGGCAGAGGAACTCGATGAGTTGCCCTCAAGCAAGAACCAGCCGCGGCCCGAACGGTCCCAGAACTCGGGACGTGTCTCTAAGTCTACGTTCGAGACGCAGGTGTACACGGAGCAACCTGGTGCGATGGACCGCGGTCTTGGTACGATAAGTCGGGCAAAGGTCGATGGGATCAGGCCCGGAAGGCGAACGAGTTTTCGTCGCAAAGCCAAGACGTATAGAAAGACTATGACCAAGATAGTCAATGCAATAAGGGTAACCTTTAGAAAAAACGGCAAATGACAGATTAGGAATACAAGGCCGAGCAACCCGACCACGCCACATATAAATGCGAGGATCAACCGGCGCGCCAATATTGTCCAGTAGCAGAGAAGCCCTATAGGCTCCTTCGAAATCTCGGGATCTCTACTCCACAGCGCATTTAAGGCGCCTGCACTAGTACCCCATATTGAACTGGGAAAGGTGTCGGGACCTGCCTTGAGGAGCCTTGCCAATACACCTGCTTCCCACGCCCCTTTGGCTCCGCCTCCCTGAATACATAAAGCAGGAGCCGCGCTTCTGCCTCCCGTGAGCGCCCATCGCAGGCGTGCCGTCCAAAGCAAGTCCTGTGACTCGGGCATTACTCGGGGTGCCTCGGGCTGATCAATCGGCTTATCCAGAACTTGGGTTCAGGAGGGCAAGGGCGGGGTCGTGCCGAGCTTCGCCCCTGGAAATGACCTCCGCTGTTGTTTTTAAGCCACTAACGCTTCCGTTGGAATGTCCATCCTCGTTGCATCGCTGACGAGAAACCGACCGACAGCTCCCCACCCATCTCCGTCATTGATGCCTGACGTCCATGGCGCATGGCGTCGTAATGATCGACCGCCTCCAGATGGTCCCGCAGCGGCTTGCCCGCGATGGTGATGCCCTGTTCGATCACCAGAGTCGTCTCGACGGCGGTCAGGGTGTTCCCCTCGATCGCATTCGACGTGTAGGTCAGTTCCAGGTCCTGGGAGTGATCGAAATTGCGCAGCCCGCCCGGCACCCGGGCGCGGAGCCGGCCGAATTCGGCCTTCTTGGCGGCAATGGCGTCGGGGACGGGCGGCATTCAGCCTTCCCCGGTTGCAGCCCCCGCCGCATCCGTCCCTTCGTAGAATTCCGCGACCGGAACCGCGATGCCGATCTCTGGCATCGACAGCACGTCGTCGCCGGTCAGCGCCGTCGCGGTCCACGGGTCGCCGCCTGCCGCGCGCGTATGAACCGTCATGCCCGCGCTCGCGTACTCCAGAATGACGTAGCGGCGGATGCTCGGCACCATCCGGTATTCCAGCAGCTTCTCGATCCGGTCGACGCGGCCCGACGAGGGGCTGAGGACCTCGAAGACCACCACGACACCGGGTATCAGGCGGTCCGTCCCCGGTCCCTTGGTGCAGGTCACCAGCGCGTCCGGGTAACGCACGGCGTTGCCCACGGTGGCGACCCCGGCATCGGGCCCCGGCGGCTCACAGCCTGTGCCCCTCAACCGCGACCGCAGGGCGGCGTAGATGTTATGGCAAACCCGGCTGTGATCGCGCGTCCCGCCGGTCATCGCCACCGGAGCGAACCCGTCGAACTCGTAACGCTCGTTTTGGGCTTCGGCCCAGTCGAGGAACTCGTCGCGGCTCATGAGCGGCGTGCGGCGGACCACGTTCATGCCGGGAACCTAGCACGCGACGGCGAAACTGTCCCGAATCGTCGGGTGGGTTACCCTTGCAAGCCGCCATTCCACACACGCCGCGAATTGTGGTGGGTTGCAACGGCAACCCACCCTACGTAACGACCATGTCCGCCCCGCACCCCGACACTTGGCTGAAGGTCCTGCCCGAAGGCCTCTATTGCGTCCCCGGCGATTTCTTCATCGACCCGATGCGCCCGGTGGACCGCGCCATCGTCACCCACGCCCATTCCGACCACGCGCGCCCCGGCCACCGCGCCGTGCTGGCGAGCGGCGCGACGCTGGCGCTGATGCGGGCGCGCATGGGGGAGGCGGCGTGGCAGGAAAGCCAGTCCGTCGCCTGGGGCGAGACGGTGCGGCTGCGCGACGTGGCGGTCTGGCTGCAGCCGGCCGGTCATGTCCTCGGCAGCGCGCAGGTCGTGATGGACTACCAGGGCAGCCGCGCCGTGGTCAGCGGCGACTACAAGCGGGTCGCCGATCCCACCTGCGACGGCTTCGTGCCGGTGCCGTGCGACGTGTTCGTAACCGAGGCGACGTTCGCGCTGCCGGTGTTCCGCCACCCGAAGTCCGCGGATGAAATCCGCAAACTCCTGGCCAGCGTGACGCTGTTCCCCGAGCGTACGCACGTCGTCGGCTGCTATTCGCTGGGCAAGACCCAGCGGGTGATCGCCCTGCTGCGGCAGGCCGGGTGGGACGGCCCAATCTACCTGCACGGCGCGCTCGCCCCGATGTGCGCGGTCTATGAGGCCCAGGGCATCGCCTTGGGCGACCTCCGGCCGGCCACGGTGGCGGCCAAGGCGGCCCTCGCCGGCGCCATCGTCCTGGCGCCTCCCGGTGCCATCGCCGATCGCTGGGCGCGGCGGCTGGCCGATCCCGTGGTCGGCCTCGCCTCCGGCTGGATGCGGGTGCGCCAGCGCGCCAAGTCGCGCGGCGTCGAATTGCCGCTGGTGATCTCCGACCACGCCGACTGGGACGAGCTCAACGCCACGCTCGACGAGGTCGCCGCCCCCGAGGTCTGGGTGACGCATGGGCGGGAGGAGGCGCTGATCCACGCCGCTGGCCAGCGCGGCATCCGTGGCCGCGCGCTGCGCCTGCTGGGCTACGGCGACGAGGACGAGGCAGGAGACGAGAACCCGGGCTGACCCCGGCGCGCTTGTCCGGTCGATGGCGCTGACCCATCTGGACCGAATGAACGCGCTGACCGAGACGAAGCCCGCCGAGGCCCTCGACCTCACTGTTGCCGGCATGAACTGTGCAGGCTGCGTCAGTCGGGTGGAGCGCGCACTTCTCGCCGCCCCCGGCGTCACCGAGGCCGCAGTCAACCTGGCCACCGAACGGGCCCGCGTGTTCGGCCGGGGTCTCGACGCCGGCGCCCTCAGCGAGGCGGTGCGCAAGGCGGGCTATACCGCGACGCCGATCACCGAGGCGCTCGCGCCGCCCGACATGGCGCCGGCCAGCCACCGCGATCTGTGGCACGTGCTGATCGGTGCCGTCCTTGCGGCGCCGCTGGCAGTGGGCATGGCGGGGCCGCCGCTCGGGCTGCCGCTGATGCTGCCCGGCTGGGCCCAGCTGGTTCTGGCGACCCCGGTGCAGTTCTGGCTGGGCGCGCGCTTCTATGCCGGCGCCTGGAAGGCGATCCGCGCCGGCGCCGGCAACATGGACCTGCTGGTCGCCCTCGGCACTTCCGCCGCCTATGGGCTTTCGGTCTGGTCGCTGCTGATGGACCGCGGGGCCGCGCTGTATTTCGACAGTTCGGCGCTGGTCATCGTCTTCGTGCTGCTTGGCAAATACCTGGAAGGGCGCGCCAAGGGCAGCACCGCCGCGGCACTCCGCGCACTGATCCGGCTGCACCCGACCAGTGCCCGGGTCCGCCGCGCCGGCACCGAGTTCGATCTGCCGATCGCGTCGCTGCGCCTGGGCGACGTCGTCGTGGTGCGGCCCGGCGAGCGGATTCCCGTCGATGGCCGCGTCATCGACGGCAGCGCCGCGGTCGATGCCTCCGCGCTGACCGGCGAGAGCCTTCCCGTCGATGTGGCGCCCGGCGCCGAGGTCCGCGCCGGCACCATCGACACCGACGGCCTGCTGGCGATCGAGGCGACCGGCATCGGCGCGGAAACCATGCTGGCCCGCATCGTGCGCATGGTCGAGGGCGCGCAGGCCTCCAAGGCGCCGATCCAGCGGCTGGTCGATCGCGTCAGCGCGGTGTTCGTGCCGGTGATCGTCGTGCTGGCGCTGCTCACCTGCGGGGCCTGGCTGCTGGCCGGCGCGGCGCCGGCCACGGCCGTCCTCAATGCGGTCGCGGTTTTGGTCATCGCCTGCCCATGCGCGCTCGGCCTCGCCGCGCCGACCGCGATCATGGTCGGCACCGGGGCGGCCGCCCGCGCCGGCATCCTGATCCGCGACGCGGGGGTGCTCGAGCGGGCGCAGCGCGTGCATCTCGTCGCCTTCGACAAGACCGGCACGCTCACCGAGGGCCGGCCCGGCGTCACCATCCTGCTGCCGGCCGAGGGGGACGCGGCGGGCCTGTTACGGCTGGCGGCGGCGCTGCAGCAGGGCAGCGAGCATCCGTTGGCGCGCGCCGTGCTCGACCGCGCCGCCGCGGACGGCGTCGTCCCGGCGCGCGCCGAGCGGTTCCGCGCCTTGCCCGGGCGCGGGGTCAGCGGGACGGTCGAGGGCCGCAGCCTGCTGCTCGGCAATGCCGCCCTGCTCGCCGCCTCTGGCGTGCCGGTCGAGGCCTTGCGGGCGGCGGCCGAGGCGGAGGAGGCGCAGGGGCGCACGGTCGCCTGGCTCGCCGAGGCGGCGCCGGCGCCGCGCGTGCTCGGCCTGATCGCATTCGGCGATGCGCCGCGCCCCGGGTCCGCCGCGGCGGTTCGGCGGTTGCGCGTGATGGGCGTCGAAACCGCGTTGCTCACCGGCGATTCCGCCGGGGCGGCCGGCGCGGTCGCCGCCGCCCTCGGCATCGGCACGGTGCTGGCCGGGCTGCTGCCGCCGGACAAGGCAGCCGCCATCGCTCGGCTGCGCGGTGATGCGGGGGCCGTGGCGATGGTCGGCGACGGCATCAACGACGCGCCGGCGCTGGCCGCGGCGGATATCGGCATCGCCATGGCCGGCGGCACCGACGTGGCGATGGAAACGGCCGGGATCGCGCTGATGCGCCCCGAGCCGGCGCTGGTCGCCGACGCGCTCGACATCGCTCGCCGGACGACCGGCAAAATCCGCCAGGGGCTGTTCTGGGCCTTCGCCTACAATGTGATCGGCGTGCCGCTGGCCGCCCTCGGCCTGCTCAGCCCCGCGGTCGCCGGCGGTGCGATGGCGCTCAGCAGCGTCAGCGTGCTGGCCAACGCGCTGCTGCTGCGGCGCTGGCGTCCCGGTCGCTCGGACTGACTGCCGCTACTGAATGTGCTTGCGAATGTGCTTGCGAATGTGCTTGCAGATCGTTCCTGTTTTGTTCATTGTTGCGCATGGACATGCCCCAGACAGATGCCTGCGAGATGGACCCAATCCCGCCTTTCTCCGATCCGCCTCTCCGCCCCCTGGCGGAGGCAGGCGCCAAGATCGGGGATGCGCTGGCGGGGGAGAAGATCGCGCAACTCGATGATATGGTGCAATCGAGCGTTCGGCTGATCCGCTCCCTGGTCCGCATGGCCTATCCCGACAGGCTGTCGGAGGCCGACCTGAAACGGGTTGGACCACCGCTGCTGTCCAGCGCCGAGGAGGTGCTGGCGTACGCCGATTTGGCCGAGGGAATGCGCGAGACGATCGCGTTGCATATCCGGATCGCCGCCGGGATCTAGCGAGGGTCGTCTCCCGGGTCCTGTCCCGGACCGGCCTTCCGGCCGGCCACCGCGGTGATCAGCGTTGCGCGACGATCTTGTGGGTGTGGCGCACGTAGTGCCGCCTGACGATCGGGTGGACCGGCGGGGCTTCCGCGACCTCGTCATAGGTCTGCTGGAAATCGGCGCGTTGCGCGTAGGAGCGCAGGTCGCCCGGTGCCGGGTTCAGCGTCGGCGTGGGCGCCGGGGTGCTGACGGCGGCCACCATGCGCCCGTTATCGGGCTTGTCGTAGATGAAGCCGTTGGTCGGATAGACGCTGCCGAAATCGCCGCTCTGACCCAGGCCGACGCGCACCGCGGTCCAGTCGTTGTTTTCCGACACGTCGACGACCGGCACGTTGTGCGACACGCCGCCGCTCATCCAGTTCGCCTGATCGACTTCGATTTCGCGGGGATTGATCACCCGGCTGACCACGGCGACATGGCCCAGCCGCATCCGCGGATTGGCATCGAAGCTCAGCACGCTGCCGGGCTCCGGGCGGCTGCCGCGCGCATAGCGGCCGGCGGCATTGTTCCACCATTGCCAGGCATTGCCGGGTACATCGATCCCGGACTCGCTGCGGGCATACGGCACGCACGATATGCCGCTCCAGCGGGCGTAGGCATGCCCGCGCACCGCATGGCCCCGCTCCGTCCGGTAGGCGATGGCACGGCCATGCGCGGTGGCGTGGCTTTCGCGGCCATGCCAGGCGGCCTCGTGACGGGTTGCGGCGTGGGAAAAGCCGGGATGGCCCTTGATCGGCGCGTGCGAGGATTTGCTTGCTGTGGAAGCGGAAGCCGGCTGAGCGGTGAGCGGCAGAGACAAGGCCAGAAACGATCCGATAAGCAGCAGCTTGCTGCCAGTGACCCGCACCCGCATTCGCCCGAATCCTTTTTGTCGCTACCCAGACCTCAGGTTCGGTAGCAACAGGGTTGCAAAGCTGACAACCCGAGAAACGTCCTGTTACGGAGCGTGAGCGCCAGATCGCCGGACAACCCCTGTGGACAAATACAAAATAACGGAACTTTATCCTAAATAACGCGAACGTGATGAAATTTGCGGCAAATATATCGCATAGCGTTGCTGAAAAACCACAGGGATCGCCGGTTGGTCGCTTGTCCGCGCCGCTACTTGCAGGCGGTGACCATGATCTCGACCAGGATGCGCGGGTCGGCCATGTTCGCTTCCACGCAGGCGCGCGCCGGGGCACCACCGGCCGGTAGCCATGCCGACCACAGCTCGTTCATCGCATCGCGGTCGCGGATGTCCTTCACCCAGATCTGCGCCTGCAGCAGCCGCGTCTTGTCGGTGCCGTGCGTCTCCAGAATGGTGTCGATCTGTTCCAGGACCTCGGCCGTCTGGCCCTTCATGTCCTTGCTTACGTCTTTGGCGGTAATGCCTTGGACATAAACGAAATTATGATACTCAACCGCCTTGGCCAGAATTTTGTTCGGCTCGGTGCGGACGATCTTGCTCATGGGCGCCTCCGGTCGGGGTGTGACTGCGACCGGTTCTAGGCAACGCCGCGCACCTTGTCATCCGTGCCCAGTCATCCGTGCCCGACCTGTCCTCCTGGTCGGACGACGAGCCCTGGCGTCTACGGCGTCGGCGCGCCCTGGCCGCCCGGATGGGCTTCCTCCTGCTCATCGGTCCGCTGGGTTTGGGTCCCCGTGTTGCGCACGCAGTCGTCGATCATCTGGTCGTGCGCATAGAGCGAGGACAGCCCATATCCCGGCGTGCCGGTGCTCGGACCGGCCGAGAACGGCGTGCTGCTGTTGTCGTTCCTGTACAGCTCGTCGCGATTCTGCCGGACATAGACCTGCTCGGCCTTCTCCCGGCAGGCGGTGACCGTTGCCTCGTTGGCGCGACTCGCCGCCGTCTGCGGCGCGGGCGAGCAGCCCGCGCACAGCAGCAGGCCCGGCAGCACGATGCCGAGCATGGTTCGCACGCGGATTGTCATGGCCGGGCTCCCGCCAGTTGCGCCGCTGTGGTCGGCGGGGTGAGTGCGAAGTCGCGTGCCAGCGGCCCCAGCCGGGCACGCAGCGCCTCGGCGTCGAACCGCGCGTCCACCGTCAGCTGCACGCTGGCGGCAGCACGCAGCAGCAGCGGATGCAGTTCGGCCCCGTCGCGCGCCAGATGGACCAGCCCCGCCGCCCAGCGGGCCTGCGCCAGAAGGTCGACCAGGGCCAGCAGCCGCAGGAAGATCGACAGGCCGTAGCTGGTGCCCATTCCGGCCATCCGGTCCACCGCATTGGCCCAGCAGCGTGCGTCGGGGTCGGCCAGTGCCAGGTCGGTCACCGTCCCGTCCGGCCGCCGGAAGCGGAAGGCGCGGGGCGCCCCCCAGCTGGCCGCGAGCGCGGCCTGCCGCGCCGCGTCCCAGGCGGCCTCCAGATCGCGCCCGCGCACCGCGGGCAGCGTCTCGGGCGATTGGCTGACGACATAGGTAAAGGTCCCATCCGCGCTCTGGCCGACGCGTACGGACGGGGGCTGCTCGCGCGCTTCCATTGATGCGAAGATGGCGCGGCCGTGCCGCGCGCGCCAGCGTCTTTCTGCCGACCAAAGTCTTTGTGCCGAAAGGTCTGCCGATGTCCGACCCCTTCCGTCTCACCGCCGCCGAGGCCGCCGCCAGGATACGCGCGGGCACGCTGTCGCCCATCGCGCTGGCCGAAGCCTGCCTCGCGCGGGCCGCCGAGCGCGAGCCGGTCACCCACGCCTTCACCCATCTCGATGCCGGGTCCGTCATGCGTGCCGCGGAAGCCGCGGCGCAGGCGGCTGGCGGCGGCGCGCTCCACGGCGTGCCGGTCGCCGTCAAGGATGTGATCGACGTCGCCGGGATGCCGACCGGGCAGGGCTCGCCGATTTGGGCGGGCTGGCGACCGCGCGCCGATGCCGCCTGCGTCGCCTGGGCGCGCCGGGCCGGCGCGGTGGTCATGGGCAAGACCGTGACGACCGAGTTCGCGACGCGGCAGCCGGGCCCCACCGTCAACCCGCACAGCCCGCCGCAGGGGCCGGCATACACCCCCGGCGGCAGCAGCAGCGGGTCCGCCGCAGGCGTCGCCGACTGCCTGTTCCCGCTCGCCTTCGGCACGCAGACCGCCGGCAGCGTGATCCGCCCCGCCGCCTATTGCGGCGTCGTCGGCTACAAGCCGAGCTTCGGCACCATCAACCGCTTCGGCATGCGCGTGATGTCCGACAGCCTGGACACGATCGGCGCAATGGCGCGCAGCGTGGCCGACTGCGCGCTGCTGGCGGCCGCCGCCTCCGGCCGTGACCTCGGTAATCCGGACGCGCATCCCGGCCACGCGCCCCATATCGGCATCTGCCGTTCCCCGGCCTGGCCGCAGGCGCTGCCCGAGACGCAGGCGCTGCTGCCGCGCATCGCCGATGCGCTCGCCCGCGCCGGTGCCGCGGTGATCGAACGCGAACTGCCGCCCGACATCGCCGCGCTGGAACAGGCGCAGCCGATGGTGATGAACGCCGAGAGCGCCCGCTCGATGGGCTGGGAACTGGCGAATGCCCGCGAGCAGATCAGCGAAGTACTGCGCGATCGGCTCGACTGGGGCCTCGCGCGTACCGACGCCGAACTGGCCGCCGCGCATGCCGCCTTCCGCATCGCGCAGCGCAACTTCGCTGCGGCGATGGACGGCCTCGATGTGCTGGTCACGCCCTCGGCGCCGGGTCAGGCGCCGTCCGGCCTGGGCTGGACCGGCGACCCCGCGTTCAATCTGATCTGGACGGCGCTGCATGTCCCCTGCGTCACGGTCCCGGCCGGCAGCGGGCCGGACGGGCTGCCCCTCGGCATCCAGATCGTCGGGCGCTATGGCGACGACCGCGCGGTGCTGGCCTGGGCGCAGTGGGTCGCGTCGGCGATCGGCTGAACCGCGGGCGGATCAGCGCGCCGCGGTGGCCTCCAGCGGCATCCCCTTGGCCACCAGGTTCACGTCGTAGGGCTGCTCGACCAGCGTTTCGGCATCCCACATGCTGCGCTCCATCGCCAGGAAATCGCCGTCGTAGACGTGGATCGCGGCGCTGATCCTGGCCAGCGGATTGACAACCGAGTGAATGATGTCGTGACCCAGCACGGTCACGTCGCCGGTCCCGAGGGCGGTGCCGCCGGCCGCCTCGATCTGATATTTCTGCGGGTTCGGCACACGGCGCCAGAACATGTTGTCCTCGCGCCCGCCGTACATGCCGATGACGGCGGCCAGCCGGTGGTTGTGCGGCAGCGTGATCTGGTGCGGCGTCCAGGCGAGGTTGATGACCGTCAGGTCGGGCGCGCTGTGCAGCACCTTGATGCCGCCCTTTTCGGGTTCGCCCAGCACGCGGATCAGCGCGGCGGGGTCCGCGACGGCGCGGGCGACCACGTCCTTCGTCGCCTGCCGCGACCGCTCGGCGAGCGAGGCCCGCAGATCGGCGATGAATTGATCCAGGTCGAACATGCCGCCTTCTCCCTTCGATCCGACGCAACTGAAGCATGCCGCCGGCTCGTTCGTCGAGCGCAATGGGCCGCCCGGTTCAGCCGGCAGCGGCCGGAAGCGGACTGGCCTGCGCCTCGCTCAGCAGGAAGGCCACGAAGGCGCGCAGCACCGGATGCGGTGGCGTGTGCGGATTCTGCTGCAGCACGAAGCGCCACGAGCCCGGTAGCTCGGCACCAGGAAACAGCCGCACCAGCCGTCCGCTCGCCAGCTCGAAATCGACCAGCGGCGAGCGGCCCAGCGCGATGCCGGCCCCGGCGACGGCGGCGCCGATCACCGGGCTGTAGCCGCCATAGCGCACCAGCCGCTCCTCGGGCACTGCGCCGGCATCCAGCAGCGCGAACCAGGTTTCCCAGCCATATTCGGGGACGCTGTAATGGCCTTCCTGCAGCAGCGTGTGCCGCGTCAGGATCGAGCGGTCGTCGGGCGAGGCGTTGCCCAGCAGGATCGGGCTCGCCACCGGGAACACCGTCTCGTCCGCCAGCGTCAGGTCGCCGATGCCGTTGCTGTGCGGCGGCGCGTCGCGGCGCGTGCGCAGGATCGCGACATCGATGCCGTCGCGCGGCCAGTCCGGCGCGTCGTCCACGATGCGCAGGCTGACATCGACGCTGGGCTGCCGTGCCGCGAAGCCGGCTACCCTGGGCGCCAGCCACAGCGCGCAGAACGGCGCGTTGCCCGATACGGTCAGCGTGCGCCGGCGCGGCCGGCGGCGCGGTGCCCGGATGCGCTCGCAGGCCCGGCCAAGCTGCTCCAACGCCTCCTCGACCGCGCGCAGCAGCAGTTGCCCGGCATAGGTCGGCTCCGCCCGCCGCGTTGTCCCGCCGCGACGCAGCAGGGTCGTCCCCAGGCTCGCCTCCAGCGCGCGGATCTGGTGGCTGATGGCGCTCTTGCTGACATGCAGCTCCTCGGCCGCATGGCTCAGGCTGCCCAGCCGCGCCGCCGCGGCGAAAGCGCGCAGGGCTGGCAGTGGCGGCAGGTTGGCGTCGATGCGCGGCATGGCAGGGTCAAATCTAGCTCAACCGCAGTTGAGCATTCAATGATACACCGAACCGGACGGTGCCCCGATATTCGCCTGCGTAAGCGGAGTGTCTCAGATGTATTTCGATGTCCGTCTCTGGGCAATGACGCGCGGCCTGCGCCTGCGCATCGCCGCAGGTGTGGTGCTGGGTTTGCTCGCCCTGGCGGTCGGGATCGCGCGCTTCGCGTTCCTCGGCTGGCTGCTCGCCCTGGTGTTCCGGGGTGCGCCCCTGCATCTGCTGCTGCTGGCGCTCGGCGGCGCCGCCGCGATGATCCTGCTGCGCGCGGGGCTCGACCATTCCCGCACCGTCGTCGCGCACCACACCGCCGCCCGGGTGCAGGAAGTGCTGCGCGGCCAGCTGTACGACCGCATCGTCGCCCTCGGCCCCGCCTGGTTCGCCGAACAGCGCACCGGCGGCGTCATGCTCTCGGTCGTCGATGGCGTCGAGCAGCTGCAATCCTTCTTCGGCCAGTATCTGCCGCAGCTCGCCATCTCCATCGCCGCCCCGTTCGCGATCTTCGCCTTCGTCGCGATCTGGGATCTTCCGGTCGCCACCGTGATGCTGGGTGCCGCCCTGGTGGCGCTGTTCGGACCGCTGGCCCTGCACATGGCCGACCGCCGCGCCAGCCTCGCCCGCTCGCGCGCCTTCAAGGCGTTCGGCGAGGAGTTCCTCGATGCCGTGCAGGGCCTGCCCACGCTGAAGGCGTTCGGCCAGAGCACCGCCTGGGGCGAGCGCCTCGCGCGCCGCGCCCGCGCGCTGTCGGACAACACGTTCTGGACCCTCGCACTCAGCATCGGAACGCGCGGCATCGTCGATCTCGGCACTGCGCTGGGTGCCGCCGCCGCCCTGGTGCTCGGTGCCTGGCAGGTGAGCCACGGCACCATGAGTCTGGCCGCGCTGCTGATCGTGCTGATGGCCGGCACCGAGATCTTCCGCCCGCTGCGCGACCTGCGCACCGTGCTTCACCAGGGCATGCTGGGTCAGTCCGCCGCTGCCGGCATCCATGCGCTGCTGGATGCCACGCCCGCCTTGCCGTCGCAGGCCGGCAACGTGAAGCCGCTGCGTCTCGCGCCGACGGTCGCGTTCCAGGATGTGCACTTCGCCTATCCCGGCGGCCGCGGCCCGGCGCATCGGGACCTGTCCTTCTCGGTTGCCGCCGGAGAGCGGGTCGGCATCGTCGGTGCCAGCGGCGCCGGCAAATCCTCCATCGTGCGGCTGCTGCTGCGCCAGCACGATCCGCAATCCGGCAGCATCAGCCTCGGCGGCATCGACCTGCGCACGCTCGATCCGCAGGTGCTCCACGACAGCATCGCCGTGGTCGCCCAGGACGCCGCGCTGTTTCACGGCAGCATCGCCGAGAACCTGCGCCTTGGCCGTCCGGACGCGACCGACGCGGACCTGGAAGCCGCGTGCCGGGTGGCCAACGCGCATGACTTCATCATCGCGATGCCCGACGGCTACGCCACGCTGATCGGCGAGCGCGGCGCGCGCCTGTCGGGCGGCCAGCGCCAGCGCATCGCGATTGCCCGCGCCGTGCTGCGCGACGCGCCGATCCTGGTGCTGGACGAGGCGCTCTCGGCGGTCGATGCCGAGAACGAGGCGCTGATCCAGCAATCCCTGGACCGGCTGATGCGGGGCCGCACCACGCTGATCCTTGCGCACCGGCTGTCCAGCGTGATCGGCGCCGACCGCATCCTGGTGCTCGACGCCGGCCGCGTCGCCGAGAGTGGGCGGCACGACGAACTGATGCGCCGCGACGGCCTGTACCGCCGCCTGATGGGCGCGCAGGCCGAGGCGGGGGAGGCCGAGCTGCTCGCCCATCCCGCCGCCGCGGCACCAGCGCCGAGCACGGCCGCAACGGAGGCCGAGCCGTCCGGCCTCGAGCAGCGCCCCATCGACGACGATGCCAGAGAGGTCGGCTGGCGCGACACCATCACCACCTTGTTGGCCTATATCCGCCCCTGGCGCGGCAGCCTGGCGCTGACCGTCCTGCTTGGCATCGGCCGAGTCGCCGCCTTCATCGGGGTCGGCGCGCTGGGTGCCCTGGTGATCGCCGCGATCCGCAGCGGCCGGCCGATCCTTGGGCTGTGCATCGGCCTGCTGCTGATCGCCCCGGTTGCCGCGCTGCTGCACTGGCTCGAGTCGTGGAAGGCGCACGACATGGCGTATCGCCTGCTGGCCGAGATGCGCATCGCGCTGTTCGAGAAGCTCGACAAGCTGGCGCCCGCCTATCTGCTGCGCCGGCGCTCCGGCGACCTCGTCGCACTCGCCACCCAGGACGTCGAAACCGTCGAGTATTTCTACGCCCACACCGTCGCCCCGGCCTTCGTCGCCGTGCTGGTGCCGGCGAGCGTGCTCGGCATCCTGTTCGCCATCGCCTGGCCGCTCGCCCTCGTGCTGCTGCCCTTCCTGGCCTACGCGATACTGTCGCCATTGCGCGGCCGCGCCCGGATCGACCGCCTCGGCACGCGCGCGCGGGAGGCGCTGGGCATCCTCGGCGGCCATGTCACCGAGACCATCCAGGGCCTCGCCGACCTGCTCGCCTTCCAGGCCACCGGGCGGCGCCGGGACGCGTTCGCCGCCCTGGCGCACAGCTATGGCCGGGACCGGCTCGCGTTGCTGTCCGACCTTTCCTATCAGAGTGCGGCGCTGGAGGCGGCGACCGGGCTCGGCGGACTGGCGGTGGCCGGCGTCGGCGCCGCCCTGGTTGCCGGCGGCAGCCTGTCGGCCGGGCTGCTGCCGCTGCTGGTGCTGCTCTCGGTCGCCGCCTTCATGCCGGTGTCGGAGATCGCACAGGTCGGTCGCCAGCTCGCCGATACCATCGCCTCGACCCGCCGCCTGCATGTCGTGCAGAGCGAGCCGGTCCGCACGCCGGACGGCGCCGTCAACCCGCCGGCGCCGCAGGGCGGATCGGCGCTGTGCTTCGACGATGTGCGCTTCGCCTATCCCGGCCGCAGCCGGCCGGCGCTGGATGGCGTCTGCTTCCGCATTCCTGCCGGCGCAACCGTCGCCCTGGTCGGCGCGTCCGGCGCCGGCAAGAGCACCATCGCCAGCCTGCTGCTGCGCTTCTGGGACCCCGATGCGGGCGCCGTCCGGCTCGACGGCCTCGACCTGCGGCAGATGCAGCTGGATGCGCTGCGACGGCGCATCGCCCTGGTGGCGCAGGACACCTACCTGTTCAACGACTCGCTCGAGGCGAACATCCGTCTCGCCCGTCCCGAGGCCAGCGCCACCGATCTCGCCCGGGCGATCGCGCAGGCGGCGCTGACGGACTTCGTCGCCGGGCTGCCCGATGGCCTCGCGACCAGGGTGGGCGAGCGCGGCGTGCAGCTATCCGGCGGGCAGCGCCAGCGCATCGCCATCGCCCGCGCCTTCCTGAAGGACGCGCCTGTGCTGGTGCTGGACGAGGCGACCTCGCATCTCGACGCGATCAGCGAGGCGCAGGTCCGCGCGGCCCTCGACACGCTGATGACCGGGCGCACGACACTGGTGATCGCCCACCGGCTGGCGACGATCCGCGCGGTCGACATGATCCTGGTGCTCGACAACGGCCGGGTGATCGAGCACGGCACCCACAGCGAACTTCTCATCCGGCGCGGCGCCTATGCCCGGCTGGTGGAGCAGCAGACCGTCGGCACGCAGTGGCGGGATGCGGGCTGAGCGACGCCGCTCAGCGGCTGGCGAGCTGGCCGGGCTCCGGGCGCAGCACGAAGCAGGCGGCGCGGCGGTGTGCCAGGGTGGTGCACGCGGTCTGCGCCTCGGCCGCGGTCAGTCCGACGACCTGGGCGCGCCAGTTCGGCCGGCCATTCAGCTTGACCGGCTCCACGTGCACCTCGCCGCCCTCGGCCGTGCGGCGCGCGACGGCGGCGGCCTTGTTGGCATCCCGGACCGTCCTGTAGGTGCCGACCTGGATGGCCCAGCGGGTCACGGCCGGGGCGGCGACCGACCGCGGATGGGGCAACTCGGCTGCCTGTGCCGACCCGATCAGGCCCGCCATGCGCAGCGGCGACGCCGGCTCGCGGCGGGCCATGGTGATGGCGGCGGGTGCGAGCGGCACGTTCATCTCGGCGAAGCCCTGGTTGAGCGCCACCGTCATGTCGACGTTCCGCTCGACATTGCTGCCGGCGCCGAGCACGACGCCGATCAGCCGCACGTTGTCGCGCATCGCGCTGGTGACCAGGTTATGGCCGGACGCCTCGGTATAGCCGGTCTTGAAGCCGTCGGCGCCCGGATACGTCTTCAGCATGGTGTCGTGATTGTAGATCACGCGCCGGTGGAAGACGAAGCTGGGCGTGCTGAAGTAGCTGTAGTCGTTCGGGAAATCGGACAGCAGCCGGCGGGCGAGGATGGCCAGGTCGCGCGCCGTCGTCCACTCGTCCGGGTCGGGCAGGCCGGAGGCGTTGCGGAACGTCGTGTGCGCCATGCCCAGCGCCCGCGCCCGCAGCGTCATCATCTGCGCGAAGCGGTCCTCGTCGCCGCCGAGCAACTCGCCGAGCGCCGATGCCGCGTCGTTCGCCGACTGCGTCACCAACCCCAGGATCGCCTGCTGCACGGTCAGCGTCGTGCCCGGAACCAGGCCGAGCTTGGTCGGCTCCATCGACGCCGCGTGTGCCGAAACCGGCACCAGATCGCTCGAGCGTGATGCGCCGGTCGCGCAACGCCTCGAACGTCATATAGAGCGTCATCAGCTTCGCCAGGCTGGCCGGATGGCGCTCGGCGTCGGGGTTGACGGCTTCGAGCACTTGGCCGGTCTTGGCATCGACGACGATCGAGCTGTAGCGGTCCGATCCGATCTGCGCCCGCGCGGGCGGTGCCAGAAACAGCCCGGACATCGCCAGCACGGCCCCGAACGAGGCCGTTCTGACCCATCGCCCACGGCCTTTCGTCGGCGTTTCGACTGACGCTGTCATCGATATCGTCCCGTCACGGCGGCGTGTTTCATGCTCGGCAGCCGTCTCCGATCCCAAGCAGGCCGACCCTAAACGGCTGTTCGTCAGCTTGTCCAGCCCGTTCGGTGGCAAGACAGAAAGAAATTGAAGGGGTTAACACCCAGAACTGGGGTTTTCCACAGGACCGCAGGGCGCGCGAATTTTTTTGTGCGACGCACAAAATAGCCTTGCCCTCGGCATGGGGATTGGCTACATAGGTGTTGTTGTTGCGGTGCAGCAAACAGGATCGGCAAGACGGACGGCCCCGAATCCTCTCAGTGAACAGCGCTTGGTTTCGGGCCGGCTGTCCCGAAAATATGGAGAGAAACACATGGCAAAGACCCCGACCCAGATGACCGAGGCCGTTGAAGCCGCCAACGAACAGATGGCTGCCGCCGCGACGCAGGGCATGGACAAGACGGTCGCCACTCTGAAGGACGGCATGGCCAAGGCGGCCGCCGGCTTCGAGACGACCCAGGCGAAGATGAAGGAAGGCATGGAGAAGGCGATGAAGACCGCCGAGGAGGTCGTGGCCTTCGGCCAGGGCAACATGGAAGCCTACATGAAGTCGGGCCAGATCCTGGCCGCCGGCATGCAGGACATGCAGAAGAAGTTCGCCGCTTCGGCGCAGGCGTCCTTCGAGGAGACCGTCTCGACGTTCAAGGCGATGACCAGCTGCAAGTCGCTCAAGGACGCCTTCGAGCTGCAGGCCGGCTTCGCCCGCACCGCGATGGAGCGGACGATTTCCGAGTCGGGCAAGCTGACCGACGCCTCGTTCAAGCTGACCGAGCAGGCGCTGGCGCCGATCACTGCCCGCGTGACGCTCGCGGTCGAAAAGTTCGCGAAGCCGGTCTGATCACCCGCTGATCGCTGGCGCGCGAGACGCGCGGGACTGCCGTCCTCCTCCCCCAGGCAGTTTCGTTCGTCCCGAGAGAGGTCCGGGCCCCCCCGCCCGGACCTCTTTTCGTTTTCCGACGTCTTTTCGTATTCCGACCTCTTTTCAGGTGCGGTCGCTGCCGTTTCGGCACCGCGCCGGCGCGACCCGGCCACTTGGCGGGGCTCCCTTGAACCATCGTCGGAATCACGCATTTCAGCGGCGGGCTCAATGCCGGGTTCGAGGATGATGCGGCGAACCCGGATTGATTGAACCCATTCTTTCCCGCGGGTCTTTTCGCCGGCGGTCTTTCAACGAAGCCATGGCTTCCGATATGCTGCCCTCTTGGCGGGCGGGCTCGCTGGCGACGGCGGCCAGGGCCGCCGACCGAGGGCAGCCGCAACGGGCGGATGTCGCGACGGATAAGCGCGGAACAGTGATGAGCGACAACGACAGACGCGGGGGCAGCGAAGGACCGAACACCGGCGTGGTGGTCAAGGCGCGGCCGAAGACCCGCAAGCCGCCGATGTACAAAGTGCTGATGCTGAACGACGACTACACGCCGATGGAGTTCGTCGTCCACGTGCTGGAGCGCTTCTTCCAGAAATCGCGGGAGGAAGCGACGCGGATCATGCTGCACGTGCATCGCCGCGGCGTCGGCGTGTGCGGCGTCTATACATATGAAGTGGCGGAGACCAAGGTGACGCAGGTGATGGACCTGGCGCGCCAGAACCAGCATCCGCTGCAATGCACGATCGAGAAGGAATGACGGGCGAGAAGGGATGACCGGCCGGACAGGAATGATCTGCCGGGCCAGGACATCGAACCGGTCAGCGGCGAATTTGGCGCAGATCGGCTAATCCCAATCGACAAAGCGGCACGCGGCGCGCAACGATCCCCTCGCGCTCGTGGTCGTGGCTTCCAACATCAAGGGGACTGACCACCCGTCGCAGGACGGCACTCGACGACCGGGACCGTGCCCGGGAACTCAGCGCGCAGGAGCGTCGAAGACCATGCTGTCACGCAACCTCGAACAGACGCTGCATCGCGCCCTGTCGCTCGCCAGCGACCGGCGGCACGAATACGCGACGCTGGAGCACCTGCTGCTCGGCCTCGCCGACGACACCGACGCGGCGACCGTGCTGCGCGCCTGCGGCGTCGATCTCGACAAGCTGCGCACCGATCTGTCCGAGTTCCTCGACAAGGACCTCGCCGGCCTCGCGACCGACCGGCCGGGCGATCCCGAAGCCGACCGCCGGCTTCCAGCGCGTCGTGCAGCGCGCCGCGATCCACGTGCAGTCCTCCGGCCGCGACGAGGTGACCGGCGCGAACGTGCTGGTGGCGCTGTTCAGCGAGCGCGAAAGCCACGCGGTCTACTTCCTGCAACTGCAGGACATGACGCGGCTGGACGCGGTGAATTTCATCAGCCACGGCATCGCCAAGGCGCCCGGCCGCTCCGCCCAGCGCCCGGTCACCGGCTCCAGCACGCCGAACGAGCCGCACCAGGAGCAGGAGCGCGAGGAAAAGCCCAGCCGCCGCAACCAGGACGCGCTGTCGAACTACTGCGTGAACCTGAACAAGAAGGCGATGGCCGGCAAGATCGACCCGCTGATCGGCCGCGACCTGGAAATCGAGCGGACCATCCAGATCCTGTGCCGCCGCACCAAGAACAACCCGCTCTATGTCGGCGATCCCGGCGTCGGCAAGACCGCGATCGCCGAGGGCCTGGCCAAGCGCATCGTCGAGGGCGACGTGCCGGAGGTGCTGGCCAAATCCACCATCTACGCGCTCGACATGGGCGCGCTGCTCGCCGGCACGCGCTATCGCGGCGACTTCGAGGAGCGGCTGAAGGCGGTCGTGACCGAGCTGGAGAACCAGCCCGGCGCGATCCTGTTCATCGACGAGATCCACACCGTGATCGGCGCCGGCGCCACCAGCGGCGGCGCGATGGACGCCTCGAACCTGCTGAAGCCGGCGCTTGCCTCCGGCAACCTGCGCTGCATCGGCAGCACCACCTACAAGGAATTCCGCAACTACTTCGAGAAGGACCGCGCGCTGGTCCGCCGCTTCCAGAAGATCGACGTCAACGAGCCGTCGCTCGAGGACGCGGTGAAGATCCTGCGCGGCCTGAAGACCAACTACGAAAAGCACCACAAGGTCCGCTACACCGACGAGGCGATCCGCGCCGCGGTCGAGCTCTCGGCCAAGTACATCCACGACCGCAAGCTGCCCGACAAGGCGATCGACGTGATCGACGAGGTCGGCGCCAGCCGGATGCTGCTGCCCGAGAACAAGCGCCGCAAGACCGTCACCCTGCGCGACGTCGAGGAGATCGTCGCGAAGATCGCGCGCATCCCGCCCAAGAGCGTCTCCGCCGACGACAAGGAGACGCTGCGCAACCTGGAGCGCGACCTGAAGGCGATGGTGTTCGGCCAGGACCGGGCGATCGAGGCGCTGGCCGCCGCGATCAAGCTGTCGCGCGCCGGGCTGCGCGAGCCGGAAAAGCCGATCGGCAACTACCTGTTCAGCGGCCCGACCGGCGTCGGCAAGACCGAGGTGGCGCGGCAGTTGGCCTCCACCCTGGGCATCGAGCTGATCCGCTTCGACATGTCGGAATACATGGAGCGGCACAGCGTCTCGCGCCTGATCGGCGCGCCGCCGGGCTATGTCGGCTTCGACCAGGGCGGCCTGCTGACCGACGCGATCGACCAGCATCCGCACGCGGTGCTGCTGCTGGACGAGATCGAGAAGGCGCATCCCGACCTGTTCAACATCCTGCTGCAGGTGATGGACCACGGGAAGCTGACCGACCACAACGGCAAGACGGTCGATTTCCGCAACGTCATCCTGATCATGACGACCAACGCCGGCGCGTCCGACATGGCCAAGGAGGCCATCGGCTTCGGCCGCGAGGCCCGCGAAGGGCGAGGACGAGCGAGGCGATCAAGCGGCTGTTCACGCCGGAGTTCCGCAACCGGCTGGACGCCGTCATCGCGTTCGCCGGCCTGACGCCGGAGATCGTCGGCCGCGTGGTCGAGAAGTTCGTCATGCAGCTCGAGGCGCAGCTGGCCGACCGCAACGTGACGATCGAGCTGTCCTCGGCGGCGAAGGAATGGCTGGCCGAGCGCGGCTACGACCGGCTGTATGGCGCCCGCCCGCTGGCGCGCGTGATCCAGGAGTACATCAAGAAGCCGCTCGCCGAGGAATTGCTGTTCGGCAAGCTGGTGAAGGGCGGCGCGGTCAAGGTGACGCTGAAGGACGGCAAGCTCGACTTCGAGATCACCGAGGCGTCGCTGCCGGCATTGCCGAAGCCGGAAGGCGACGACGACGGCGGAGCCGACGCCGAGAAGGAAGTCGTGGAGTAGCTGGATCGCGTTCGATTGGGCGGGATGCCTCCATCCGACAGGAGCCGCCATGACGCGCATCGCCATCCTGCTCGCCGGCCTGGTCGCGGCGGCAGCCGCCCAGGCGGCGGAGCCGATCAGGCTCGGCATCACCACGATCCTGAGCGGTCCCATCGCCGACCGCGGGCAGTCCGAGCAATACGGCGCGCAACTGGCGCTCGACGAGATCAATGAAGCGGGCGGCGTGCTCGGCCGTCCCATCGAGGCTTACTATGCCGACAATGCCTGCAAGCCGGAGATCGGCGTGCCGGCGACGAAACGCCTGCTGGAGCAGGCGCACGTGCCGGTGGTGATCGGCGCGCTGTGCACCCCCGTCACCCACGCCATCATGCCGATGATGGCGGAGGCGAAGGTCCCGCTCGTCATTGCCACATCGGCCGGGCAGGACTTCGTGGATGCGTCCGGCCCGACCGGCAACGACTATGCGTTCAAGACCATTCCCTCCGAAGTCGATATCGCCCGCGGCCTGATGCGCTATCTCAAGGCGCAGAACGTGACGTCGATCGCCGTCGTCGTCGACCCGGGCGGCTTTCCGCATGCCAACGAGGTGGCGTTCGCGAAGGCGGCGCAGGAAGCCGGCATCAAGGTCACCGCCGATGTGACGCTGGCGAAGGACAACAATGATTTCCCGGCATTGCTGAGCAAGCTGACGGCGGCCGCCCCGGACCGCCTCGTGACAATGCTGTTCGGCTCGACCGCGGGGTTCTTCCGCGCCTACGAAGCCAGCGGGACGAAAATCCCGGTGACCGGCCGCGTCGATATGGCGGGCGCTGTCGGCGCGGTGTCGCCGGCCTTCCGCAACGCCGGCGGTCTCGCCGGCCTGACCAGCATCGTGGTGTTCAGCCCGGTGGTGGACACCCCGGGCGTGCGGGCCTTCATCACTTCCTATCGCGACCATTACGGCCTGATGCCGACGCAACGGTCCTTCTTCGTCTATGAGGCGACCTACCTCGTCGCCGACGCCATCCGCCGCGCCGGGTCGGACCAGTCCGCTGCGATCGAGCAGGCGCTGAAGACCACGGCGATGCCCTCGCGCCTCGGCGGCACGTATGCGCCCGACGACCACAACCACGCGCACACGCCGTTGTTCATCCTGGGGCTGAAGGGCGGCCACCCGGCGGTGATCGCGACCGAGTAGCCGTCAGCGACGCGGCTCGACCACCACCGTGCCCACCTTGCCGCCGGCCTCGACTGCCCCGTGCGCGTCGGCGGTCCGTGCCAGGGGGAACGTGGCCGCCACGGACAGCAGGCGCCGGCCGCTTCCCGTCCATGCGGCGATGTCCTGCTGCGCCCGCTGGCGCGCCCCGTGTGGACTGAGCGGCAGCACCATGAAGTGCAGGGCGACGTTCTTCTGCATCAGTTCGCGCACCGGCAGGCGCGGTGTGCGGTCGCCGTTGGTCGCGTAGATCGAAACGCTGCCCCCCTGCTTCACGACGCCGACGGTGGTGGCGAGGTTGCCGCCGAAATCCACATCGACGACGTGATCGACGCCCTGGCCGGCGGTTGCCTCATGCACCGCGGCGGCGACGTCCTGCGTGCGATAATCGATCACATCCGCCGCTCCCGCGGCCCGTGCCCGCGCCGCCTTCTCGGCGGAACTCACCGTCGCGATCACCCTCGCCCCGGCCCATACCGCGAGCTGCACCGCATAATGGCCGACCGCGCCGGCGCCGCCGGTGACGAGCAGCGTGCGGCCCTGCACCGGCCCCGCCATGAACACGCAGCGATGCGCGGTCATGCAGGGAATGCCCAGCGTGGCGCCCTCGGCGAAGGACACGTGATCCGGCAGCGGCGTCACCAGGTCGGCATCGAGGGCGATGTATTCCGCGGCGGTTCCCATCCACCGGCCGTTGCGCTGGCCATTGTACAGCCAGACGCGCCGGCCGATCCACGCGGCCGCCGCGCCGGGCCCGACCCGATCCACGATGCCGGCCCCGTCGCTGTGCGTGACCACGCGGGGAAACTCCATCGGGCCCGGGCCCTGCCGGCGATAGCAGTCGGCGGGGTTGACGCCGGATGCCTCCAGCCTCACCCGCACCTCGCCCGGTCCGGGATCGGGCGTCGGCATCTCGCCCGTCTCCAGAACATCGTGCGGCTTGCCGTGCCGCTCGTACCAGACCGCACGCATCGGCACCTGCCTCGGCTCTCTATTCCCCGCTCTCCAGCTTGACCCGCGCCGCCTCCAGTGCGCCGCGCGCCTCGTCGCTGACCGTGGGGTATTTCAGGTCCAGGTTGTGCAGCGCCTGGTTCATCGCGGCGACGACCACTAGACGGGTGAACCATTTGTTGTCGGCCGGCACCACGTACCAGGGTGCATGCGGCGTCGCGGTGGCCTTGATCGTTGCCTCGTAGGCGTGCTGGTAGTCGTCCCAGAAGCCGCGCTCGGCCATGTCCGATGCGCTGAACTTCCAGTTCTTGTCCGGTTCCTCGAGCCGGCTGAGGAAGCGGCGCTTCTGCTCATCCTTCGACAGATGCAGGAAGAACTTCAGCACCACGGTGCCCTGCCGCGTCAGGAAGCGCTCATAGGCCGCGATCAATTCCAGCCGTTCCTTCCAGATATGCTTGGTGACCAGCGGCTTGGGCAGGCGCTGCTTCTGCAGGATATCGGGGTGCACGCGTACCACCAGGACTTCTTCGTAGTAGCTGCGGTTGAAGATGCCGATGCGCCCGCGTTCGGGCAGCGCGCGGTTGGACCGCCACAGGAAGTCGTGCTCCAGCGCCTCCGGCCCAGGCGCCTTGAAGGACGTAACCTGCACGCCCTGCGGGTTGATGCCCGACATGACGTGTTTGATCGTCCCGTCCTTGCCGGCGGCGTCCATCGCCTGGAACATGCACAACAGCGACCACTGATCCTGCGCGTACAGCTTCTCCTGGTGCTCCGACAGGCGTTCGACGCCGCCGATCAGCAGCGCGTGCGCCTCGTCCTTGTCCATCAGGTGACCGCCGGTGTCGCCCGGGTCGATGTCCTTCAGGCGAAACTTTTTCCCGTCCTCCACCCGGTAGCGCGCCAGCAGCTTCTCGACGTGCTTGGCCGAGATATTGTATTTCGCCGCGATCGCTGCCGGTTCATGCTTCGGTCGCTTCATGCGAATCTCCTTCCCGTGCGTGCCCGGAACTATGGGCACGGCGCCGCCAGAATGACCATCGCGTTACAATCGGGGCAAACCTGAGCCCCGGAAAACGGGAGTAGCCCATGATCGTGCGGTCCCTTCAGGACATCATCGGCACCGATCGTGATGTCAGCGGCGACGGCTGGAAAAGCCGGCGCATCATCCTGCGGCGGGACGGGGTGGGTTGCTCGGTGCACGATACCGTGGTGCTGGAGGGCACCGAGTTGCGGATGCAGTACAAGCATCACTTCGAAACGAACTACTGCATCGAGGGCGAAGGCGAGGTCGAGGAGATCGCCACCGGCCGGATCCACAAGCTCAGCCCCGGCACGGTCTATGCCCTCGACAAGCATGACGCGCATATCGTGCGGGCGCTGAAGGGCGATCTGCGCGTGGTCTGCGTGTTCTACCCGGCGCTGTCTGGCAACGAGACGCACGATGCCGATGGCGGCTACGCCCCGTCGGACGATTGACCGGCGTCAGGCGCGGAATATCACCGAGAGATTGTTGGCCGGCATCGCCTTGATGACCGGCGCGCCGAACCCCTCGGCCCTGGCGGCCTCGGCGACCGCTTCCAGGTCACGGACGCCCCATGCCGGATCGCGTGCCCGCAGGCTCGCATCGAACGCGGCGTTGCTGTCCGCCGTATGCGCGCCGCCGCGCCGGTACGGTCCGTAGAGATACAGCACGCCGCCGCCTCGCAGCACCCATGCCGCCCCGCGCATCAGGCCGAGCGTCGCGGCCCAGGGCGAAATATGGATCATGTTGATGCAGATCACCGCCTGCGCGGCGAACTCCGGCCACGGCTGCGCCGTGACATCCAACGCCATCGCCGGGCGGACATTGCCAAGCCCGGTGTCCGCGACCCAGGCATCGATGCTGGCGCGCGCCGCCGCATCCGGGTCGGTGGGTTGGAACGTGATGGCGGGCAGGGCGCGCGCGAAATGCACGACATGGCCGCCGCTGCCGCTGGCGACCTCCAAAACGTCGCGCACGCCGTCCAGATGCGGCCGAAGCACCGTCAGGATGGGATCGCGGTTGCGCTCGACGGCGGGGGCGTAAAGACGGGCATCGGTCATGCCGCATCGTAGCGAGGGCAACGGCCGGGTGCCACCGCCGGCCGGCGGAGCGATCCTTGTCGGCGTCGGGCGGGTTCGGCAGAAACGTCGCAATCGTGTCGTCCGAGATGACGCGTCGGTGCATCAGGCTGTTCGGGAGGCCGCATAGAATGCCAGCCAAAGCATTTGTCCCCTGCTTGCGGGCGGGGCTCGTGGGCGTCGTGCTGTACGGTTGGATCGCGGCCAGTGCCAAGGCCGCGTCCATGCCATGCGCCGGCGCCACCCTGCCGCCGCCGGAGACGGTCTGCACGTCCGTCCCGCCCGGACAGATCGACCGGGCGATCGCGCGCCTCGACGGGCTTGCCGGCGACATCATGCGCAAAACCCAAATCCCCGGCCTCGCGGTGGCGGTCGTGCGGGACGGAAAGACCGTCTATGCGAAGGGCTTCGGCGTGCGGCGGGTCGGGTCGCCTGCAAAGGTCGATGCCGACACGGTGTTTCAGCTCGCCTCGCTGTCCAAGCCGGTCGGCGCCACCGTCGTCGCGCGCGAAGTCGGACTGCATGTGATCGACTGGGATACGCCGATCGTTGCGCATCTGCCCTGGTTCACGCTCAAGGACGCCTGGGTGACACAGCACGTCACCATCGCCGACATGTACGCGCACCGTTCCGGCCTGCCCGACCACGCCGGCGACGATCTCGAAGACCTTGGCTATGACCGCCGGCAGGTGCTGGAGCGCCTGCGCTTCCTGCCGCTGCACGCGTTCCGTGCCACCTACGCCTACACGAATTTCGGCGTCACCGCGGCGGCCGAGGCGGTTGCTGCGGCGGCTGGAACCGATTGGGCAACCTTGTCGGAGGACGCGCTCTACGCGCCGCTCGGCATGACCGCGACCAGTTCGCGCTTCGCCGATTTCGAGAAGCGGACGGACCGTGCCGTCGGCCATGTCCGGGTCGGCGGCGCCTTCGTGCCGAAATACCAGCGCCAGCCGGACGCGCAATCCCCTGCTGGCGGCGTCAGTTCCTCGGTGCGCGACATGGCGCACTGGATGGCGATGGTGCTTCAGGGCGGCGTCTTTCAAGGCCGCAGGATCATTGCCGCCGATGCCCTGCTTGCCGCCGTGACGCCGGAGGTCGTGTCGAGCCATCCCTCGGCCATGACCGCGCGGCCCGGCCTGTACGGCTACGGCTTCGGCGTCGGGATCCAGCCGTCGGGGCGCATCAGCATCAGTCATTCGGGCGGCTTCGCAATGGGTGCGGGGACCAATATCCTCATGATCCCCTCGCTCGGCATCGGCATCGTGGCGCTGAGCAACGCGCCGCCGATCGGCGGCGTGGAGGCGTTGACCGCGAGCTTCGCCGATCTCGTCCAGTTCGGCGCCGTCACTCGCGACTGGCTGAGCCGGCTACGCCCGGGTCATGGCGCCCGACACCGCGCCGTTCGGATCGCTGCGCGGCAAGACCCCGCCCGCCCATCCGGTGCCGGCCGCGGCCCTGCAATCCTACGCCGGCGATTACGGCAACGACTATTACGGCGACGCCACAATCGTCCGACGCGGCGAGGGGCTGATCCTGAAGATCGGTCCCGCCGGCAGGGACTATCCGCTGCGCCACTGGGACGGCAACGTGTTCGTCTACTCGCCCACCGGGGAAAATGCGCCGGATGGCTCGGTCTCCGCACTGACCTTCGCGATGGACGCATCCGGCCGCGCCACCGGCTTCGCCATCGAATTCTACGCCGCCAGCGGATACGGTGATTTCATCCGAAAGGACAAATGACGGGCCGCCCGGCCGTTGGGTCACCGCAACCCGCGCCCCTTGCCGATCGCATCCTCGCCGAAGCGCCGGCGCAGCGTGTCGATGGCACCCTGCGCCGCCGCGATCCGGGGTGTTGCGGCGTCCGCGAGGTCGCCGCGATCGGCCTCCTCGCCGGGCAGCAGGGGCTGCGCGCCGATGCCGATCAGCCGGAACTTCGCGCTCCCCGCCTCGCGCGCCAGCAGCGCCTGCGCGGCGCCGAACAGCCGGTCCGGCAGCACCGTCGCGGCGCGCAGCCGGGCCGAGCGCGTGCGCAGCGCGAAATCCGCGGTCTTGAGCTTCAGCACCACGCCACCCGCCGCGAGGCCCGACTGCTTCAGCCGGCGCGCCAGTTTCTCGGTCAGGCGCCACAGATGCGGCTCCAACTCGTCCAGCCGCGACAGGTCGGCCGCGAAGGTCGTCTCGGCGCTGATCGACTTGGTTTCCCGTGCCGGATCCACCGGGCGGGAATCCTCGCCACGCGCGCGCCGGGCCAGCGCCGGCCCGTCATCGCCCAGCTTGCGCCGCGCCTCGGCATCGGTCAGCGCCTGCAGATGCCCGAGCCGCGTGATCCCGAGGCCCGCGAGCCGCCGCCCGAGCGCCGGGCCGATGCCGGGCAGCAGCCGCACCGGCTCGGGTGCCAGCAGGCCGGCCGCCTCGGCGGCGCCGATCACCGCGAAGCCGCGCGGCTTGTCCCGTCCGGCGGCGATCTTGGCCAGCAGCCGGTTCGGTGCCAGGCCGATCGACACGGTAACGCCGACCTCCCGCTCCACCCGCATCGCGAAGCGCGCCAGCACGGCGGCGGGTGGCGCGCCATGCACCGCCTCGGTGCCGGACAGGTCGAGCACCGCCTCGTCGATCGACAGCGGCTGCACCAGCGGAGTCAGCCCGGCCATCAGCGCGCGGATCTGCTTGGCGACCGCGCTGTAACGCTCGAAGTTCGGCCGGATCACCACGGCGTCGGGGCACGCCTTCAGCGCCTTGAACATCGGCATGGCGCTGCGCACGCCATACATCCGCGCGACATAGCAGGCCGCCGTCACCACGCCGCGCGAGCCGCCGCCGACGATCACCGGCTGCGCCGCCAGTTCCGGCCGGTCGCGCTTTTCGACGCTGGCATAGAAGGCGTCGCAATCGACATGCGCGATGGCGAGCGAGAACAGGTCCGCGTGCCGCACCAGCCGGGCGCCGCCGCACCGGGGGCACGCCGCGGCACCCTCGGCCAGCACCTCCGCGCAGTCACGGCACAGCGCCCTCATCCGTCTTCGGGCCACAGCCAGGCCGCACCGCGCACGCCGGAGGAGTCGCCGTGCAGCGGCCGCAGCACCGGCGTCGAGACCACGTCGCTGAACACCCCGCGCCGCATCAGCCCCGGCAGCTGGTCGTAGAGATGCGCCATCTTGGACAGGCCCCCGCCCAGCACGATGGCGTCGGGGTCGAGCAGGTTGACAACCTGCGCCAGTCCGCGCGCCAGCCGGCTGGCATGGCGATCCAGCGCCGCCTGCGCCTGCCGGTCGCCGGCCGCGGCGCGCGCCGGGATCCCGCTCGCGTCGCGCGCCTGCGGGCCGTCGCAGTCGCGCGCCAGGCCGGTCCCAGACACCATCGTCTCCAGACAGCCCCATTGGCCGCACCAGCAATGCGGGCCGGGGATTTCCTCCAGCGTCGGCCAGGGCAGGGGGTTGTGGCCCCATTCCCCGGCGATGCGGTGGCGACCGGCGACGATCCGCCGATCCACGACGATGCCGCCGCCGCAGCCGGTGCCGATGATGACGCCGAACACGGTGCGCAGCCCGGCGCCGGCGCCGTCGCTCGCCTCGGACAGCGCGAAGCAGTTGGCATCGTTCTCCACCCGCACCGTGCGCTCCAGGGCCGTGCCCATGTCGAGATCGAAGGGATGCCCGTTCAGCGCGTTGGAGTTGGCGTC
>CAVZSZ010000010.1:0-5254 GCA_963778105.1 uncultured Pseudomonadota bacterium
TATGCCATATTGGCATATTGTTTGTCGAGTTTCCGGCCCATTTTTGGCTTGACAGGTTTCGGGCCGGGTCGCGGGTTTGGTGGGAGCGGCGGGATGGCGCGGATCGCGGAGGCGGAGCTGGAGCGGCTGAAGGCGGATGTGCCGGTAGCCGAGCTGGTGGCGGCGAGCGGCGTGGCGCTGGTGCGGCAGGGAGCCGACCTGGCCGGGCTGTGCCCGTTCCATGCCGAGGACACGCCGTCGCTGAAGGTGACGCCGGCGAAGAACCTGTGGCACTGCTTCGGCTGCGGCGCGGGCGGCGGGCCGATCGACTGGGTGATGAAGCGCCGCGGGCGTGAGCTTCCGGCATGCGGTCGAGCTGCTGCGCGAGGGGGACGGTGCGCAGACCATTCGGCTGAGCTGCTGCTGATGCCGCGCCGCGGAGCACGGTGCGGCGCGCTGGCTCCGCCGGTGTCGCTGGACGAGGACGACGCGGCGGTGCTGGCGCGGGTGGTGGAGTACTACCACGCCTGCCTGAAGCGGACGCCGGCGGCGCTGGCGTATCTGGAACGGCGCGGGATCGCCGATGCCGGCGGCGATCGAGACATTCAAGCTGGGGTTTGCCGACCGCACGCTGGGGCTGCGGCTGCCGGACAAGCGGCGGCGCGAAGGGGCGGAACTGCGGGCGCGGCTGGAGCGGGTGGGGGTGTACCGGGAGAGCGGGCACGAGCATTTCTGCGGCTCGCTGGCGATCCCGGTGCTCGACGACGCCGGGCGCGGTTGCGGAGATGTATGGCCGCAAGATCACCGAGGGGCTGCGGGCCGGCACGCCGCTGCACCTGTATCTGCCCGGCCCGCATCGCGGCGTGTGGAATCTGCCCGGCATCGCCGGCGAGCGGCGGCGAGGTGATCGTGTGCGAGGCGCTGATCGACGCGCTGACTTTCTGGTGCGCGGGCTATCGCAACGTCACCGCCGCCTATGGGGTGGACGGTTTCACCGACGAGCACCTGGCGGCGTTCCAGGCGCACGGCATCGAGCCGGTGCTGATCGCCTACGACCGCGACGAGGCGGGCGAGCGGGGCGCGGCGAAGCTGGCCGAGCGGCTGCGGCGCGGCGGGGATCGGATGCTGGCGGGTGCTGTTCCCGAAAGGCATGGACGCGAACGCCTACGCCTTGAAGGTGACGCCGGCGGCGAAGTCGCTGGGCGTGCTGCTGCGTCAGGCAGCCTGGATGGGTCCGGGCGGGCCGCCGGCGGAGCATCCGCTCCCTAGCCGCTGATCTTGCCCGCGGCACCGGCGTCGGCCGATCCCCCAGCCTCGGTGCCGTCGGCGGCAGAAGCAGCGGCTAAGGAAGAAATCTTTGTTCCGCTGCCGCCCGCCATCGCCGCCGGACGCACGGCCGCGTCCCGTGGTGGAGGCGGACGGGAACGAGGCGGTGCTAAAACTCGGCCCGCGGCGCTACCGGGTGCGCGGGCTGCGAGCGGGCAGCTGGCGGCGGATGCGCTGAAGCGTCAACCTGATGGCGGCGACGGAAACGTCGTTCCACGTCGACACGCTGGACCTCTACAGCGCCCGCGCGCGCGCGGGTTTGTCGAGCGGCGTCGGCCGAACTCGGCGTCACCGCCGCGGTGCTGAAGGCCGATCTCGGCCGCCGTGCTGCTGGAGCTGGAGGCGCTGCTCGACGCGCGGGCGACCGCCGCGGCCCGAGCCGGCGCCGCCGCCGGAGGCGGCGATGACGGCGGAAGACCGCGCCGCGGCGCTGGCGCTGCTGCGCGACGCCCGATCTGCTGGACCGCATCATGGCGGACTTCGACGCCTGCGGCCTGGTCGGCGAGGACACGAACAAGCTGGTCGGCTACCTCGCCGCGGTGTCGCGCAAGCTGGCCGCGCCGCTGGCGGTGCTGGTGCAATCCTCGTCGGCTGCGGGCAAATCCAGCCTGATGGATGCGGTGCTGGCGTTCGTGCCGGAGGACGAGCGGGTGCGCTACTCGGCGATCACCGGCCAGGCGCTGTTCTACATGGGGCGCGGCGACCTGAAGCACCGCATCCTCGCCATCTGCGAGGAGGAGGGCGCCAGCCGTGCCGCCTATGCGCTGAAACTGCTGCAGTCGGACGGCTCGCTGACCATCGCCAGCACCGGCAAGGATCCGGCGACCGGTGCGCTGGTCACGCAGGAATACCGGGTGGAGGGGCCGGTGATGCTGTTCCTGACCACCACGGCGATCGAGCTCGACGAGGAGCTGCTGAACCGCTGCCTGGTGCTGTCGGTGGATGAAGGACGCGCGCAGACTGAGGCGATCCACCGGCTGCAACGCCAGCGCCGCACGCTGCAAGGTTTGCTGGCGCGCGAGGCGCGGACAAACATCATCAAGGTCGCATCAGAACGCGCAGCTGCTGCTGCGCCCGCTGGCGGTGGTGAACCCGTATGCCGACCGGCTGACCTTTTTGGCCGACCGCACCCGCGCAAGGCGCGACCACGAGAAGTATCTCACCCTCATCGACGCCATCGCCCTGCTGCACCAGCACCAGCGGCCGATCCGGCACGCCCCAGGGAAGGATGGCGGCACCGACATCGCCTATGTCGAGGTGACGGTCGCCGACATCGCGCACGCCAACCGCCTGGCGCACGAGGTGCTGGGCCGCAGCCTGGACGCGCTGCCGCCGCAAACCCGCCGCCTGCTCGGCCTGATCGCCGATGGTGCTGCGGGTTCGCGCCGCAAGTCGAGGCGCACCAAGCCGGCGGAGGTGCGGTTCACCCGGCGCGAGTTGCGCGAGGCGACCGGCTGGGGCGACACGCAATTAAAACTGCATCTGGCGCGGCTGGTGGAGCTGGAACATCTGCTGGTGCATCGCGCCGAGCGCGGTCAGGGGTTTGTCTACGAGCTTCTGTACGATGGCGACGGCAGCGCGGCGCCGCATCTGTCCGGGCTGATCGACCCGGCAACGCTGGTCGCCGGTGGCTACGATGGCCAGTGGTCGGGGGTGACGGAGCCGCGGTCGGCCGCCGGTCGGCCTGTGGTCGGCGCTCGGTCGGCGGGCGGTCAGGGCGAGGCAGCGGCTAAAGAAGCAGTGGAAATCACGGTGTTTGCCGATCCGGCCGACATCGTCGGAAAAACGCACGTCCTGGCGGGGGCGCGGCTGAACGGATCGCACCGCAAAAGCCCCGTCGCACCTGCTGCTTTAGCCGCTGCCTCGTAGCCATGCGCGCCCGGCCCGACGCGCACGCGGCGCTGCCGCTGACCGCTTCGATGGAGGCGCACTTCGCCGCCCTGCTGGTCGCCGGCTACAGCGCCGACACGGTGCGCGGCCGGCGCGTCGCCATCCGCCGGTTCATCGCCTGGGCCGCCGAACGCGGCCTGTCCGAGCCCGGCGAGATCACGGCGGCCATCCTGCAACGCTACCAGCGCCACCTGTTCGCGCACCGCAAGCCGAACGGGACGGCGATCACGCTCGGCACCCAGTTCGGCTGCCTGACCCCGCTGCGCAGCTGGTTCAAGTGGCTGGCGCAGAACGGAAAAATCCCGACCGACCCGGCGGCGGACCTGGCTCTGCCTCGGTTGCCCAGACAGTTGCCGCGGGTGCCGCTGGGGGTGGCCGAGGCCGAGGCGCTGCTGGCCGCCGCCGATCCGGCGACGCCTGCGGGCCTGCGCGACCGGGCGATGCTGGAGCTGCTCTACAGCACCGGCCTGCGCCGGACCGAGCTTGCCCGTCTTCGCCGCTACGATGCCGACCTGGCCCGGCTGACGCTGTTCGTCCACGAGGGCAAGGGCGGGCGCGACCGGGTGGTGCCGCTGGGCGCCCGCGCCGCCGCCTGGCTCGACCGCTACCTGGTCGACGCCCGCCCGCGCCTGCTGGGTGCTGCCAGCGAGGCGCTGTTCGTCACCGACTGGGGCCAGCCGGTCACCCCCGAGCAGGTCGCCACCGCCGTCCGCCGCGCCAAGGCCCGCGCCGGCGTCAAAAAGCCCGGCGCCTGCCACCTGCTGCGCCACGCCTGTGCCACGCACATGCTCGACAACGGCGCCGACGTGCGGTTCATCCAGGCGCTGCTCGGCCACGCCTCGCTGGCCACGACCGAGCGCTACACCCACGTCGCCATCACCCGCCTGCAGGAGGTCCACGCCAGGACCCACCCCGCCGCAAGGGTGTCCACGCCGCGGACACCCCTGCCGGAGGCGGAGGGCTGACGCCGCAGGGATGTCGGCAATGCCGACACCCCGGTGTTGGCCCCCGGGCTGGCGCCCCGGAGCGCCAGAGAAGCGCCAGACCAACGCCAGACCAGCGCCAGAGAAGCGCAGAGGAACGCCAGAGCAGGGTGAGCCATATGGACCAATGCACCCGTGGTGCCGGCGGCACCGGTAACGCCGCCGTGAGGTGAAAACGAGCCGCGCGGAAATCACCAGGAGTGCATTGGTCCATATGGACGAGACTCACGGCAACACGACGGAACCGCGACGGCAACACGACGGCGTCGCCACGGAACCAAAAACGGTGCCGTCGCAGGGCGTCGCCCGACGCGCCGTCGACATCGCACTACAGGATTGCCCAGCAATGGCCTATGTTCACCCCATGACACAGCCCGCACCTGTTGCTGACCACATCGAGACCGAGGCCGAGCGGCAAGCCCGCCTCGCTTGGGAAGCCGAGGGCATCGCCGAGGCCGACGCTGAGCTCGACGCGGGTCTCTATGTCGATGCCGCCGAGCTGCGCGCCTGGATCGACAGTCTCCGCACCGACAGCCCCCTGCCGCCTCCGCCGACCCGCCGCTCCTGATCGCGCCGCGTGCCGCGCCGGCTGATCATCGCGCCCCGGGCGCGCGACGACATTGAGGCCGCTCGACGCTGGCTCATGCAACACGGCTCGGGACCGGCGGCCTGGGCGAAGCTGGACGCGAATTCTGGCCGCGATCGAGGACCTTCGCGATCATCCGTGTCGGTTCCCTCTCGGTCGCCATCCGGGCGTGCGCGAGCGGCTCTGCGCCGGCGGATGGCGTGCGCTCTATCGCGTCAGGCCCGACACGGGACGTGACGATACTGCCGGCGACGTGATCGTGCTGCGGGTCTACGGCCCCGGCCAGTCGCGCGAGCGGCTCTGATCCGGCCGACCACCCAGCTCCTTTAGCCGCTGATCTTGCTTGCCCGGCGCGGCCTCGCGGGGCAGAATCCGGGTCAGGGGATTTTTGCCGGCCGGGGTGGCGGCGTGTCGCCGGGAATGGCGGCCAAGCTGCTGGCGCGGCTCGGAAAAATGCCCTCGCGTTCGATGGAGATGCGTCGGGCGGGAG